>NC_012997.1:0-5007500 GCF_000023025.1 Teredinibacter turnerae T7901 | reverse complement strand
CGCGGCTAGACGGAAAGACCCCGTGAACCTTTACTACAGCTTTGCACTGAACTTTGAACCTACTTGTGTAGGATAGCTGGGAGGCTTTGAAACATAGACGCCAGTTTATGTGGAGCCGTCCTTGAAATACCAGCCTGGTATGTTTGAGGTTCTAACCTAGGTCCCTTATCGGGATTGGGGACAGTGTATGGTGGGTAGTTTGACTGGGGCGGTCTCCTCCCAAAGAGTAACGGAGGAGCACGAAGGTTGGCTAATCATGGTCGGAAATCATGAGGTTAGTGTAATGGCACAAGCCAGCTTGACTGCGAGTCAGACACGACGAGCAGGTACGAAAGTAGGTCATAGTGATCCGGTGGTTCTGTATGGAAGGGCCATCGCTCAACGGATAAAAGGTACTCCGGGGATAACAGGCTGATACCGCCCAAGAGTTCACATCGACGGCGGTGTTTGGCACCTCGATGTCGGCTCATCACATCCTGGGGCTGAAGCCGGTCCCAAGGGTATGGCTGTTCGCCATTTAAAGTGGTACGCGAGCTGGGTTTAGAACGTCGTGAGACAGTTCGGTCCCTATCTGCCGTGGGCGTTGGAAAGTTGAGAAGAGTTGCTCCTAGTACGAGAGGACCGGAGTGAACGAACCTCTGGTGTTCGGGTTGTCACGCCAGTGGCACTGCCCGGTAGCTATGTTCGGACGGGATAACCGCTGAAAGCATCTAAGCGGGAAGCCTCCTTCAAGATAAGCTTTCCCTGGGGCTTGACCCCCTAAAGGGCCGTTGAAGACTACGACGTTGATAGGCTGGGTGTGGAAGCGCTGTGAGGCGTTGAGCTAACCAGTACTAATTGCCCGTGAGGCTTGACCATATAACAGAGCAAACTCTGTTGAATGAGTTGAGTCGATAATTGTTCGATACAATCATGAGTGAATCTCACTAGCTGTTGATAACAGCGCGGATAAGTGACACTCGCTGTGAATGCAATGGAAAAAACACTTTCGTTTCCCCTTATTTGATGACACCGGGCACCTTTGTGGTAAGACCGAGGACATCATGCTAGCTCACGGGTTTTTTTGTGAGCGAGGCAAACAGTTTTGGCGTAAGCCATACCGGTTTGCCTGACGACAATAGAGCATTGGAACCACCTGATCCCATCCCGAACTCAGACGTGAAACGATGCATCGCCGATGGTAGTGTGGCGTTTCGCCATGTGAGAGTAGGTCATCGTCAGGCTTCTAACAAAAACGCCCTGGTTCGAAAGAGCCGGGGCGTTTTACTGTGTGCTATAAAAAAGTGTGTTCCGGGCCTGCCAATGACCAACGGTCATGGTGATGCACGCCATCCCTGGCGTGCAGGCCTGCGGCCCGTCGGCAGAGCCGACGCCCAAAATTGCCTTGGGCAATTTAGTCAGGCTTCTAACAAAAACGCCCTGGTTCGAGAGAGCCGGGGCGTTTTACTATGTGCTATAAAAAAATGTGTTCCGGGCCTGCCAATGACCAATGGTCATGGTGATGCACGCCATCCCTGGCGTGCAGGCCTGCGGCCCGCCGGCAAAGCCGACGCCCTAAATTACATGGAGCAATTTAGTCAGGCTTCTAACAAAAACGCCCTGGTTCGAGAGAGCCGGGGCGTTTTACTGTGTGCAATAAAAAGTCTGTTCCGGGCCTGCCAATGACCAATGGTCATGGTGATGCACGGTAAGCGTCCGGGGAACCCATCTTCCCAACCGGATTAATAACCCCAAAGATAGTGTCCACCTATTTTTAAGTGGACACCTCTATGTAACAGCTAAGTAGCACAGTCTCTCCAACATCCTCTAAAAGAACCCGTCGACAATACGCGCATGAGTTTCGCGCTGCGGTTAGCGCAATGCCCGTTGTTTTAGGGCGTTCCTGTTATAGTCCCAATTTAACCGCTACGGGTGATGCTATGACGCCAGGAATTAACCTTGCCAAAAAATCAAAAATCACACATAAAGTGCATTCCTACGAGCATGACCCTGGGGCAGCATCATACGGGCTGGAAGCTGCCGAGAAGCTTTCTATTAATCCACGGCAAGTTTTTAAAACCTTAGTCGTCAAGCTGGATGGCGATACGCTTGCCGTTGGTGTGGTACCCGTCGTAGAAAAACTTAATATGAAGCTCATCGCCAAAGCCGCAGGCGCAAAAAAAGCGGCGATGGCTGAGCCGGCCGAAGTGGAGCGAAGCACGGGTTATGTTTTGGGTGGGGTGAGCCCTCTTGGGCAAAAAAAACGGTTAAAAACCTTTGTGGATTCCTCTGCGAAGCATTTTGCGACCATTTTTGTGAGCGCGGGTCGGCGGGGTCTGGAAATCGAACTTGCACCAGCTGATCTGCTTAGCCTCGTAAGCGGAGAGTTTGTTGATTTGTGCCAGCCGTAAGCCAGCGCGTCGATCGAATCCATGTTTAGTTGCATTGTATAAATGAAAAAACGGTGATATAAGGCCGCAAAACAGCATTCTGCGCCCTGGAAAGGGACCGCATAGACGGGAAAATACGTGTCTATTCAACATATCACCAAGGGCTTGCACGGGGATAACACCCTCGACGAAACGCTGTTTGGCCTGGTTGCTCGCGATCTGGAGGAAAAAGGCTATAGCGTCCGGCCTGCTGCGCTACCTGAAGACCTGGCCTACTCCCTTCACGACTTCCAGCAGACAATGTCTACGCGTGATTATGAAGCGGCAGGCACAGGCAGAGGTGGCGACTACCTCAAAAACGAGTTTGTGCGAACGGATGAAATCTGCTGGATTACGGGCGAGTCTGCGGCAGGGGCTGAATGGCTCAGCTGGACGGGTCGTTTACAGCAATATCTTAATCGACGACTATTTTTAGGGCTGTTTTCCTTCGAAAGCCACTTTGCGCATTACCGCCCGGGTGATTTCTACAAGCGCCATTACGATGCTTTTCGCGGCGAAACAAACCGTGTGCTTTCCGTTGTTGTCTATCTTAACCCCGCGTGGAACCCGATTGATGGCGGTGAACTGGTCATGTATGAAAGCGACCTCGATACTGATGGGTTAAAAGTGGTGCCGTTAATGGGGACAATCGTGGTATTTCTTAGCGAAGAATTTCCACACGAGGTGTTACCAGCGAAGCGTGACCGCTACTCCATTGCCGGTTGGTACCGGGTTAATGCTTCTGTGGATAATAAGATCGATCCGCCGCTATAAATCCGCAAACAACTGGCTTGGCTCAGCAGAGGTCATCATGTCTGGTAATGATATTGAAAACTACATCGCCGCTCGAGCAACATGGCGCGCAGAGATAGAAAAATTACGCGTGATTCTGATTAAGTGTGGGTTGGACGAAACGATTAAATGGTCCAAACCGTGTTATGTATTTCAGGGTAGAAATATTGCGATTATCCAGCCCTTTAAAAATGTCTGCGCCTTGATGTTCTTCTGCGGGAAATTTTTAGATGATGTCTATGGCAAGCTACAAAGCCAGGGAGAAAATTCGCAATTGGCGATGCGCTTGCAGTATCGATGCGTCACCGATATCGATGCTAATGTTATCGAAGAGTATGTCGAGCAAGCAAAAAATTATGTTCCTACAAAGACTGAGCACAAAAAGCGCGAGCTGGTGTTGCCTGAAGAGCTGATAGCGGCATTCGGAAAAAGCGAAACATTAGAGCAATCATTTTTTTCGCTGACCCCTGGGCGACAACGGGGCTTTGTTCTTTATATAAGTGGTGCAAAAAAATCTGCAACCCGCGCGGCTCGAGTAGAAAAATGCGAGTCGCTCATTTTGTCTGGTAAAGGCCTGCACGATAAATAACGTACTTTGGTTTTTATTTGCTGGCGGGCGGATACACAAAAATTTGTACCTGAGCTTTTTGTTTCTGAGGTTTTCGTATATGAGCTTGCCAAAGGCGGTGCATGACGGCGCTACAGCCATGCATCGCCTTTTAATTAAACGATAATTTTCTCCAAACTAATGGTTACATTTCCCGAATGCGTTTAATCTCCGTATCGGAAATCCCGAGGGATTTCAAAAAGGCGGCATGTTCTTCTGGTTCCATCTCTTCGAATTTGCGATGCCAGCGGGTCATCGCGTCGTCGTTAAAACCAGCTGCACGCATTATTTCGACCCAACGTTCTTTACTAACCATGGTTTTCTCCAATAATTGGGGTTGTTGTAAAAACGCCACGATCGCCTTCTGCTGTTGTCGCAAATTTGTGATTTCGTTCTCCAGGTGTTGAAAGTGCTGCAGTAAAATCTCGGATTGGTTGAAATTACCATCGTTGTTTAACAGTGCTTTAATGTCAGCTATCGGTAGCCCATAAGCTCTATAGCTTAATATTAACTGTAAGCGCTGTGCCTCTTTCTCACCGTACCATCGATAACCATTCTGCCCTCTTTGCGCAGGCACGAGTAATTGCTCGCGCTCGTAATATATCAAGGTCGCGCGTGATAGCTTAAACTCGCGCGCGAGTTGCGTAATGGTGTACATGGTCAATATTCCAAGTTGGTACTTTCGTTATTCGAAATAGAACGTAACTCTCGTTTGCGACCGCAGCAAGCGTAGCGACCGTGTGCGAGAAGCAACTTTCAACCCGTAACCAGTAGTCGGGTCAAGCAAAAATAAACGGATTAATCGGCCGTTTTTCTTGTTGCCACAATTACGCCATATAACTGCAATCGCTAATTAATTTTCCCGTCATTTCTGTACCGCATGCTCTGCACACTTTGCATTCCGCAAAGTTATTTTTCTCACAATAATGTTGAATAGGAGATCCGCATGCGCTGTTTTACAGGCTTTGTATGTGGCTTGGTAGCGTTGTTTGCCAGTCACCAATTAAGTGCCGCCACGATTACACCGGGGCAGTCAATTAATAATTTGAGCGCGACCCAAGGGGGGCAGCTAAGCTACACAATCGCAGTGCCAAGCGGTGCTAGTAATCTTGTGGTGCAGACTAATGGTGGTTCCGGTGATGCTGATTTATATGTCAACGGAGGCTCAACCGCGACCGAGAGTCGCTACGATTGTAGACCTTACCTGACAGGTAATAATGAGCAGTGTGTCTTCGCGTCGCCTCAAGCAACAACCTATTACGTCATGATCAGCGCTTATGAAAGTTTCAGCGGTCTGACGTTAACGGCCAACTACAGTGGAGGCTCATCTTCCGGGTCCTCGTCCAGCTCGTCGTCGGGCGGTTCGCTCAGTAATGGTGAAACCCGCAGCGGGCTCACCGGTTCAAGTAGCAGCACGACCTACTTTCAAATCGATGTGCCCAGTGGTGCAACGCAACTGAATATTGCGACTGATGGCGGCAGCGGCGATGTGGACCTCTACGTGCGCCGTGGTTCCAAACCAACGACCAGCACCTACGATTGCCGACCCTACAATAGCGGTAACGATGAAAACTGCAGTTTCAGCAATCCGCAGAGTGGCACCTGGCATATTATGTTACGCGGTTACAGCAGCTACAGTGGCGTCAGCCTGACTGCAGGATACAGCGCAGGCAGTGGTAGCTCATCGTCAGGCGGTGCGACCTGGTCTGGTTGGTCGAGCTACTACAGTAATGCCATTGGCAAGTCGGGCACTGCACTGCACAACGCGCTGAACGAAGCCGCAGCGCGCAGTCATTCTCGGATGAGTTACTCCCAGGTGTGGGATGCTCTGAAATATACGGACCAAGATCCACAAAACAGCAACAACGTTATTCTTATCTATACCGGTCGTTCGCAGGCGAAATCCTTTAACAGCAGTGGTAACAGTGATCCGGATGCATGGAACCGGGAGCATAGCTGGCCGAAAAGTCATGGTTTCCCAAGCTCCAGTGATTGGGCGTATACCGATATACATCATCTGCGCGCGTCGGATGCATCGGTTAACTCTTCACGTGGTAACAAAGATTATGACAATGGCGGCAGTTCTATCAGCGAAGCCCCAGGCAACTATACGGACAGCGACAGCTTTGAACCGCGTGATTCGGTGAAAGGCGACCTGGCGCGTATGATGTTTTATATGGATGTCCGGTACAACGGCGGCGACAACACCGGTGTGGGCGATCTAAAACTGGTGAACTACACCGGAACCAGTGGTAATAACCTTGGTCGGCTTTGCACGCTGCTTGCCTGGCACAACGCCGATCCAGTGGATCAAACTGAAATCAACCGCCACGCACGTATAGTCTCTCGCCAGGGCAATCGCAATCCGTTTGTGGATTACCCAGCCTGGGTAAACCAGATTTGGGGCAGTAGTTGTGACTAATAACTCTGCTCTTCGGCCACTTTAGGTAGGGTTGAGGCGCTGAGATTGCAGCTACAGGCCCTGCACGAACGCATTCAAAGAGTTGAAGAAGATTGGCAACGCCGTGTGACGAACGTTGCCTTTCGGAACGGGCTTGGTCAAAGACGCCCCGTACAATCAATTAGGTACTGGTGGCGATGGGGAGTGAGTCGCTCGCTCCCCATTCCGCCCAAGAACCGTCGTACAGGCATTGATTGCGCAAACCAGCAATTTCTGCGGCGAGTATGAGAATACAGGCGGTAACGCCTGAGCCACAGGAAAATACCAGTTGCTCGCTGGACTCAACCTCAAGTTCGGCGAATATGGCTTTTAACGCGTCTTCACTTTTGTAGCGGCGGTTGTGGAGCACGCGGGCGAAGGGCAGGCTCACCGCCCCCGGAATATGGCCGCTGCGCACACCGGGGCGCGGTTCCGCCACGCTGCCAGCGAATCGCTCTGCTGAGCGGGCGTCGATCACTTTAAGCGCCGGGTTATCGAGGTTGGCGAGCACGAAATCACTGTCACACACGCGGTTTTCCTGGGCCTGACCGTAAACTTCGGTTTTACCGGTAGCGGAAAGATATTCGCTTACCACCGGCCGGCCTTCTTCCAGCCATTTAGGCAGGCCGCCGTCGACTACAAAGACTTTTTCAAAGCCCATGGACTTGAATATCCACCAGCCTCGGGGTGCTGAGTAAATTCCCTGATTATCATACAAAACGATTGTGCTCTCGGACGTAATGCCAAGCTTTTGCGCGATCGCGCTTACCTGGTCCGGGCGCGGGAAGTTGTGTACGCCTGCGCGCGTGTTGTCACACAGTGTGTTTTCCAAATCCAGCTTGTGGCTGTTTGGAATATGTTTGGGAGTTTTATAGGTAAGTGGTTCCAGGCCAATAACTTTATCAAAGCTGACGTCCAGTAAAACCAGCTCTTTGTTGAGCATATTGCTGGCCAGCCAGCCTGTGCTCACCAGGGGTGAATTAGCCATTTTATGGTCCTTCCATAAAGAAGCGTTGGGTTTAACCCTCCATGTACGTATTTTTCAGGTCGGCGTACACGCGGGATTGGTAAGTGAAAAATCCATATTCTTTGTCTTTTAGGGGGCGTTGCTGTTTTACCGGGCTGCCGGTGTATACAAAGCCACTCTCCAGCACCTTGCCTGGTGGTACTAACGACCCCGCACCAATGATGACATCGTCCTGAATCACGGCGCCGTCGAGTACCGTCGAGCCTATGCCCACCAGAATGCGATTGCCCAGGGTGCAGCCGTGGAGGCAAACCCCGTGGCCAATTGTGACATCTTCGCCAATGATCAATGGCCAGCCATCTTTCACAAACTGGCCCGCATGGGTAATGTGCAAGGTGACATTGTCCTGAACGCTGGTTCGCGCGCCCACCTTAATGCTGTGCATATCGCCGCGGATTACGGCGCAGGGCCACACGGAAACGTCGTCCCCCAGTTCCACATCACCAATAACTACAGCGGCAGGGTCGATATACACTCTGGCGCCGAGTTTTGGCATTTTGCCGTTAAACGGTCTCAGGGGCTTGTTTTCACTCATTATCAGCTCCACATTTGCAGGTAATTACGATGCGCGAATACGCCTGGTGCTCTCAGGCTGGCAACAACCGGGCTGATCTACCTTACTAGACCACAATCAACGCCGCCGGTTGAGAGGGTAGTCCCCAACTCATGCCAGCAATTGCTCCGTATTATTCAGAGATTCCGCAATAAATTCCACGCCTATGAAGGACCGAATTCGATGACCGATCCCAACGATAATCCGCTGCTGCGCGATAGTACATTGCCGCCTTTTTCCGAAATCAAACCCGAGCATGTCACTCCGGCAATTCAAACCTTGCTCGCGCAGGCGAGCGCTGAGTTGGATGCGCAGTTGGCAAATCTGCCAGACGAGGTGACCTGGGATCTACTGGTGGCGCCTATTGAGGCACGCGGTGATCGCATTAACCAAGCCTGGTCACCTGTGGGGCATCTCAACTCGGTTGCCAACAGCGACGAGCTGCGCAAAGCGTACGAAGAGAGTGAGCAGTTACTTACGCAATACTACACTGAACTGGGCCAGAACCAGGCGCTGTTTAACGCGTATGAAGCCCTCGCCGCGCGCCCGGATTTCGCCGAGCTGAGTCAGGCACAGCGCAAAACCGTAGCCAATGCGCTGCGGGATTTTCGCCTTTCCGGTGTGGCTCTGCCGCCAGAACAAAAAAAGCGGTACGGCGAAATTCAATCGCGTCTGTCGACCTTAACCAGCCAGTTCTCCAACAACGTGATGGACGCAACCCACGGTTGGCACAAACACATTAGCGAAGAGTCGGAACTGTCCGGGCTGCCGGAATTCGCGGTGGCTGCCGCAAAGCAGGCCGCTGCGGACAAGTCTCTGGAGGGCTATGTTCTGACCTTGGACGTGCCGGTCTATTTTACGGTGATGTCGCAAAGTGACAATGGTGCCCTGCGCCGAGAGATGTACGAGGCCTTCAATACCCGCGCCTCGGAAACCGGCCCCTGTGGCGGCCAGTGGGATAACACGGCGATCATGGAAGAGATTCTGGCGTTGCGACAGGAGCTTGCCGAGCTGTTAGGTTTCAGCAACTACGCCGAGTTGAGTATTGCGCCAAAAATGGCGGAAAGTACCCAACAGGTGGTCAGCTTCCTGGAAGATCTGGCAGCCAAGAGCAAGCCGTATGCAGAGCAGGAATTTGCCGAGCTACAAGCGTTTGCCAAACAAGAGTACGGCGTGGAATCCCTTGATGCGTGGGATATTCCCTACTATGCCGAAAAGCTTAAGCTCAAGCGCTACAGCATTTCACAGGAAGAGCTGCGGCCGTATTTTCCCGCAAACAAAGTGATCGATGGTTTGTTTGAGGTCGCGCGTCGTTTGTTTGACCTGTCGTTTGTAGACAAAACCGAAGAGGTGGATACCTGGCACGAGTCGGTTAAATTCTACGAAATTCAGCGCAATGGCTTACCCCTGGCCGGGTTTTATTTCGATTTGTACGCCCGCGCGAAAAAACGTGGCGGCGCCTGGATGGATGTATGCCGCCAACGCCGGGTAGCGAGTGATGATGTGCAGTTACCTGTTGCCTATCTCGTGTGTAACTTTAATCCGCCACTGGACGGCAAGCCCAGCTTACTTACCCACAACGAGGTTACCACCACATTCCACGAATTCGGCCATGGCATTCACCACATGCTGACCCAAGTCGATGTCGCCGCGGTGGCCGGCATTAACGGCGTCGCCTGGGATGCCGTCGAGCTGCCCAGTCAATTTATGGAAAACTTTTGCTGGGAACGGGAGATTCTCGCATTTCTGTCGGGCCACCACGAAACCGGTGAACCTCTGCCGGAAGAAAAACTCAATAATATGCTGGCCGCAAAAAATTATCAGGCAGCCATGTTTATGCTGCGTCAGTTGGAATTCGCCCTGTTCGATTTCAAGCTGCATATGGAATTCGGCAAAGCCGGATTTGCCAGTGTGCAGGGGCTACTGGACGATATTCGCCAGCAGATTGCGGTTTTCTCGCCGCCGTCGTTTAACCGCTTTCAGCATGGTTTCAGCCATATTTTTGCGGGCGGCTATGCCGCTGGCTACTACAGCTACAAGTGGGCGGAAGTGCTTTCGGCAGACGCCTACGCGGCGTTTGAGGAAGCGGGGATTTTCGATCAGGCTACCAGCCAGCGTTACCTTAGCGAGATTCTGGAAAAGGGTGGCTCTGAGGACGCGATGGTGTTGTTCAAAAATTTCAGAGGTCGTGAACCCCAAGTGGATGCGCTGCTGCGCCACAGTGGTTTAGCGGCTTGATGGTGACTCAGGTGTTGCAGGAAAAGGTTTAACGAACTATGACAAAGCGCAGTGGCGGTGGCCGTTGGATGCAGTGGGCGATGCTCAGCATGGGATTGACGGCCATCGCGCCGACGCAGGCGGATTTACTCGACGTGATTGCCGAACGGGTAACATCCTCGCGAGATTCGGACGGTGGCGGTGCGATCAAAATATCGCCCGTGAATATTCGCCAGATCTACAAGCAGCGCCAGCAGGCTGCACAGGAGCAGGGCGACGACTACACCCTGACGGAGTTCGATGAGGAGCTGATCGCCACCGACCGTTGGCGCTATTTTACCGTCCACAACACCGTGTTTGATTCCGATGTGTTTGTTCTCGAGGCGGGTGATGTGAACAAGCCCACCATGATCCTGGTACACGGGCTCGGTCAGAATGGTCTGCGCGACTGGTTGAACGTGATTCCCCGGTTCGAAAAGGAGTATCACATAATCGCGCTAGACCTGCCCGGCTTCGGCTTGTCGCCCACCACAGAAGGTGAATACTCACCAACGAACTACGCGTCCGTCGTCCATCAGGTAGCGGGTGTATTCGGCGCCAAGCAGTATGTGCTTATCGGCCACTCCATGGGCGGTGCGGTCGCCTTGCGCTACGCCGCTGACTATGGCGACGAGCTGCGGCAACTGGTACTGGTCGATGCCGCGGGCATTTTGTATCGCACCGCTTACCTTAAACACGCGGTAGAGTTTCCTGCCGAACTCTATGGGCTGTCGGATATCTCGGTGAAGCTGATTACAGGCGTTGAGGAGCTGGGCCAGGCGTTGATCGAGACGGTGACCAGCCTGCCTGATGCGGTAAATTACATTCGCAAGTTTCGCCAGGCCTGGAACAAAACGCTGGGCTTAAACCCCAATGTCAACGCTGCCACCGCGCTGGTGTATGAGGATTTCGCCAGTGCGGCTCACGAAACCCGAGTGCCCACCTCCATCATCTGGGGGGCTGACGACGGCGTTGCGCCACTTCGCACGGGTGTGATGTTGAACGATACTTTGGAGAAGAGCCGTTTGCACAGCATCGCCAATTGCGGTCACACCCCGATGCGGGAAAAGCCTGCCCAATTTAATGCGCTCTTAGCTGAAGTGTTGGCAAGCCCGCCGCCGCAGAACCCGCCGTCGTTGCTCAAGGTCAGTGCGCAGGCGGAAAAGCTGGTAATCGAGGGTGAGACGAATCAGTTCTATTCTGGTGAGTACAGCGAGGTAGAAATCCGTGATAGCACCGCCATACACCTGCAAAATCTTAGCGCCAAGCGGATTAAGGTCACGGATTCCAGTGTAAACCTCGAAAACGTGTATCTCGCCGCCGATACCACAGCAATGATCGCAGTGCATGCCATTGTTGATGGCACCAACGTTACCATGGCAGCAAACAGTGGTATTCTCGCCGACGACAGCCGTATCGATCTCGCCAATGCCACGCTGATTGTGGATCATGAAGCGATCAATGTCGGCGACGACTCGCAAATTATTTTGTCCGCGAGTCAGGTGGTTTCCCCTGGGTTTACAGGCTATGTTCATGGTCAGTACCGCACAGAAAACGCCACTATCGATTTCAAGAAAAAAGGCCTGCAATGAAAAAACGCTTTATCGCTGGTGCAGTGTGCCCAGCCTGCGGTCTGATGGACAAGATTGTGAATTATCAGGATGCGGAAAAAAATTATCGCGAGTGTGTAAGCTGTGGATTTAAAGATGAAATTCACATTCAACCGCACTTGCGTGAACTCGAGACTCGGGTCAACCAGTCAGAAACACAGAAAGCCAGCGAGACGCAGGTGTTGCAGTTTCCGCCCAAAGACCCCTGACCCTTGTTGCTGAAAATAGCACTTGCAGGTGGCATTCGCCGCCTGCTACCGTAGACATCCTTCTCTTATTTTTCCCGGTTTTTTCGCTGTATGCCGCTTCCCCAATTCGATTTGGCGCAGGCTGTAGGTTTTATCGGCTTTGCGCTAGGTATCTTGTGTTTTTATCAACGCGACGATCGCAAGCTTAAGCGTGTGATGGTGGTCATGGGCTTAAACAATGCCATCCACTACGCGATGCTCGGTGCCACCACCGCACTGTTGAGTGCGCTCTTGTCTGTGGTGCGCACCTACCTTGCGTTGCACACCAGTTCGCGCTGGGTGGCAGCTGTTTTTATTGTGCTGGGGTTAACATCTGGCGGGCTGCTCGCAGAGCATTGGGTTGATATGATTCCAGTATTGGGTACCTGTATTGGTGCCTACGCCGTATTTTGCCTGCAGGGTATTCCCATGCGGATTGCCTTTTTTGCCGGTGCGCTGTGTTGGCTGGCCAACAATATCATCGTCGGGTCTATTGGCTTAACCCTGCTGGAAATTGTCCTCATCAGTGTAAATCTCAGCACAATCTGGCGGCTGCATCGAGCAAAACAGATAGCGCAGCCGGCGTAATGAGCGGCGCGCAATTATCTGAGTCGCGCACCATAAAAAGCAAAAAAGGGCAGCGCTAGGCTGCCCTTTGTCTTTCCGTGTATTTCACAACAACGACACCGTTATTCCTGCGGCAAGTCGTCCAGCAACGCGGCCGAGATATCCGTGTCGTGCAGATAAAACACCGATTCATCCAGCAATACACCCCGGTGATAACTCAGGCTCGTGTAGTCGTAGGAGTCTGGAGGGGTAGCATCAAGCGATGCAGACTTCAAAATGCCGCGGCGGGAAAGGCTAGCGTCTCCGTTGGCGCCGGTCAGAATGTCGTACACAAATAATCCTGTGTAGTGCCAGTTGTAAGTTTGGTTAGGCCGTGACGGATCGCCATAGGATGGCATGATGTCGTTGACGCGAATTGGCAGTGCAAAGCGCATCCCGTATTCGTCATTGCGGAACGCGAACGCGCGGGGGTCGGCGGATGGTCCTGAGGCGGAACCTCTTCTGCCGATAACCTCACTGCCAAGACTGCGCAACTCCAGAGGATTCGAAATATCGAAGAGTTCGATTTTTACGCCTTGGTACCAGGTAATGCCTGTAGACGCTTCATAGTAGGCATCTTTGCCCACGCCCAGGAGTAACCCATCGCCGATAGGGTGCAAGTAGTCTGAGAAGCCGGATACTTCGAGTTCCCCCGCAATGTAAGGGTCTGCGGGATTGCTGACGTCAACGGCGTACAGAGGGTCGACTTTTTGAAAGGTCACCAGGTACACCGTATCGCCAAAGCTGCGCATACTGTAGATCAGCTCATTGGGCTTGCCGATGGACTCTGGGCGCGCCGCATTTGGCAGTGTGGCGAGTATTTGCAGGCCCATTCCATTTGTCGATTCGGCAATGGTGCTCAGGCGATACGCAGTGGCATAGCCTCCCGTGCTCGATGTACGGTACAGCACGCGCAACACGCCATCCTGTTCGCCAAAGCAGTAGGCTTGCTCTGTGCAAGGGATAGAGCCCGGAACGCTGATCTGGCCAATGTACGGCATGCTGCCAGCCGTTGCGAATTTATAGATGGTTGTTCCGGTGGCACCATAGTTAAACGCATACACGGCGTCGCCGGAGGCATACACATCGCTGGCTGAAGCGGGTAGGCAACTGGACGATATCTGGCTTGGGTCATCCAAATCGATTTTAGTCAACACCACCAGTGACCCGCGGTAAAGATCGCTTTGCTCTGGCCACTGCGCGCCCACGCAGTCATTTCCGCTGAACAGAGGTGCACTGCCGCCATTGTTGTCGTACAGGTGGGGCAGCAAATCTGCGAGGCTGGCATTGGCAATGAGCGCGCGGTTATCGTCGATGGCGTATTGCGAATTTTCGATACCGAGTCGCTTCATGCTTGGGCTATAGCGAGATACCACAAAAAGCGTGTTATCAATACGGCGGCTGGAAACCAGATGGCCATCGAAACTGATTTTGTCCGTTGCATCCATGGCGGTTGGATCGGTCACGTCGGCGAGAAAAATCGATACCTTGCTCGCGTATTGGTAGTAGGGATAGCCGCCATAGTTGTAAGAGTAGGTGTAGGGAGTGGGCTCCACGTCTTCGCCGATGATTGCCAGCGTTTTTTCGCTCGTGGTTTGCCACAGGTAAGAGCCGGCAGGGGTGTAACCGTAGCTGTACTGACCGGAGCTGAACGGAATTGACAGGTTGCCCAATGGGGTAACAACGCCGTTGGTTTTATCGGCTGAGTATGAAGCGAGGGACACCGTGTATTCATAGTAACCGCCACCAGAACTGCTGGACGAGCCAGTGCTGGATGTGCTGCTGGTCGACGATGACGAGGTGCCGGGCAGATAAACATAGGTACGCCGATCTCGTACCACGTAAAGATTGTCGCCGTCGTACTCGATAATATCCGCCTCATCAACACCGAGCTCCTGAGTATTGGTGATGTCATCACCGCCAGAGCCGCCGCCGCTGGAAGACCCTGTGGACGATCCCGTCGACGACGAGGCCGACGAGGATGACGACCCGGAAGGGGAGCCACTGGACGACGTGGATGAGCTCGCGCCATAAGTGTAATAGTTTTCGCGAAAGTCCAGATGCTCGGTGAGTCCGCGGCGCAGGTAGCCAAGCAGGCCATCGTCTGCAGGAAGCATTTCGGCACAGGTAGGGGCTGTAAAGTTGCCATTGTGTGCACCTAAAAACCCGAAACTGGTGGACTGACCCGGCGCAAGGCTTGCGTTCCAATCAACGTTGCTGGCAAACAGGTAGTTGCCATCCGCTGAAAGAGTGGCGCTCCACCCCTGGCTGACGGCCGGTGACTGTGTAAATGTCAGGGCCACTTGCCAATCCGTGGTGGCGGTAGTGCCGATGTTGGTCACGGTGACGTTAGCCACATAGCCGTTATTCCAGGCCGAAGTGTTTACCTGACAGGATAGTTCCGCAAGGGCTGGCAAACTGCAACACAGGGCAGCGCCAAACAGTGCGTTCGACATTAAACGTTTCATTATTGTGCTCCTGAAAAGATGCTGATTTAGGGTATATCTCCTGGTCCACACGCACGCGCGACAAGCATCGCTGCGCTGGTGGCAAATACCGCAAAATAAAGCAAGCAGACGGGCGGATATAAGGATGCGCCCAGAGATGGGAGGTCTTTTTTATTGTTCTCGCAGACGAACACCCTCCCTGTTGTGCGCCTTTAACAAAATTTTCCCAGCTATGGTGTACCTGGTCAATCAGTCGAACTGCTGGGGTTTAATTCGAAATAATCCAATTCGTGACCGGTATGCAATTTTACTTGCGACCACTTCCCGGTTGGTAATTTCGATTTGGGATTGAGATAAACAGCTAGATCAGCGAAATATTTCGAATCGTTCAGCGGATTATTATTTCAATTTTACTATCGCTAATAATTCAGCGAAATTTCCATAAAAATATCTATAGCAAAAATAACTATTGCTGCGTTGTGTATCGACGAGTGACGCGATACCCCTCCAATTGCAGCTTTTTTCGCCTGAACTACTATTTAAACAATACCGCACCGGCGCGGCTGTATTGGCCAACGCGCGGTTCTCGTCCCGTCGCGGTTTCCGTTCCGTACAGAGCAACGCTTGTTGCCGTGAGTCAAGGTTAGTTATTTATGCATAAGTTGGAAGACATCGTTCGCCAGTTAGGCAGCGACTGTGAATTAAGCGATGAGTTGCGTCAGCAGATGGAAGAACTGCGCCAATATATCGCCTCGACTAAAAACCTTGTCAGCACCGCGCAATACGACGCCTCCGGGAAGCTCGTCGACGCCAATGATCGTTTTCTGGCGATGTACGAATACAGCCGCGAAGACATGGACAAATTGAGTTTCGACGAGTTGTTTCCCACTGACTCTGAAGAAGAAATACGATATGCCCAATTGCTGGAATTGATGAAAATGGGGCAGAGCATGGATTTGCGCCTGCGTCGCTCCTCTTCCCATGGGTGGGATCTGGAAGTGGGCGCTTTCTTCTGCCCTGTGTTTAAAAGCAAGGACGAAATTGAAGGTGTGCGCGAATACACCATGGATTTCAGCAGTGTTGTTAGCGAGGAAATGCGGCGCGCGGAAGCCTCGGCCAGCCAGGCGGAGCTGTATGCTTTTGAAGCCAGTCAGGATGGAATATTGCTGGCGGCGAGTTTGCCATTAGTCGCGCGCCTGGGGTTGGCGAATGATCGGGTAAAATCTGGCGATTACTCCATCAAAGAGGCGTTTGGTGGCGCAAATATGAATCTGGACGCATCCTGTAAACGCGCCCTGGATGAAGCCATTACCGGCAAAGCCGGGGTGCAGGATATGGTACTCACCAGCCAAAAAGGTGAATACCTATGGGTTCGCGGCCAGCTGCATCCGGTGAAAAACCGTTTCGGTGATATCGCAAAGTTGAGTTTCAGTGGTCTGGATATTACCGATGTACAAACGTCGTTTATGGATCAGGAAGCGAAAGTCAAAGCGATTTCCCGTACCCAAGCGGTTATTGAGTTTGATATAGATCGGCGAATACTGGATGCGAATAGTCGCTTTTTAGAAACCTTTGGCTACAAAAAAAATGAAATTATTGGGGAAAATCACTCCCTTTTTTGCGAGCCGGGCTTTGATAAAACCGATGAGTACCGTTTTTTTTGGGAGGATTTAAGAGCGGGACGCGCCCGTCACGGGGAGTTCTGCAGGATTAAAAAAAATGGGGAGTGCGTGTGGATGCATGCGAACTATACGCCCATATTAAACTATGACGGTGAAGTTACCAAAATTATAAAAACGGCCAATGATATTACACTCGAAAAACTCACTGCTATCGACAAGGATGCGCGGCTTAAAGCAACGGATCGCAGTTTTCTCTACGCAGAATACGATGTGAACGGTGCGATTCTTTCAGCAAACGAAAATTTTCTGAATCTTATGGGCTACAGCCTGGAACAACTCGAGGACAAAACCCATAAATTATTCGTCAGCCGCGAGACCAGTAACTCTGCACTTTATCAAAACAACTGGCAAACATTAAACAACGGCGGCACTGTTCATGGTGAATTCAGTGTGATCACCAAGAAAGGTAATCGCCTCTGGTTGCAGAGTAATTTCAGCCCGGTGATCGGCCCGCTGGGAACCACGATAAAAGTTATTGAGTACAGCGTCGATATCACCGATAAAAAATTACAAACAATAGAGAACGACCGGATTCTGCGCAGCGTATCCGCAACAAATATTATTCTGCGGTTTGACGCAAGAGGGAAAATAACCAGTTGCAGCGATTCGGCTAAACAGACATTTGGCGTGGAGGAGGCGAGTAATATTCCGGATCTGCACAAAATGGTTGCGGAAATGACAATGCTTGGCGAATTGAACAATATCGATGTAATGGCCAGTATTCGTGCTGGCGAAGAAGTGGTAGGCGAGTTTAAATATGTTAACGACAGGCAGGAGTCGAAATGGCTAGTGGGCACTATTTCGCCCATGTTAAATCAGGACAATAATTTATTTGCCATTTATTTTATCGCGAATGATATTACCAAGGATAAGTCTCAAAGTCTGGACTCCCAAAGCAAGCTGCTCGCCATAAGCCGATCGCAGTCCATCGCGGAATTTAACGTGGATGGTTATGTAATCTCTGCTAACGATAATTTTTTGGCGCTGGTCGGTTACAAATTCGAAGAGATTCGCGGGAAGCATCACCGTATGTTTGTACCGGATAATATTGCGGTAAGCAGCGAATACCAGGCATTTTGGGACAAACTTGGACGCGGTGACTTCGATTCAGGAGAATATCGCAGGGTCGGTAAAAAAGGGCGCGATGTCTGGATACGGGCGACCTACAACCCTGTATTCGATGTGGATGGTAAGTTGGTCAAGATTGTTAAATTTGCGTCGGATATAACCGCGGAAAAAATTCGCAGCGTCGAATTGGCTGCAAGATTGAATGCGATTGATGTGGGGCTGGCAGTCATTGAGTTCGATCTGGAAGGTAATGTGCTGGATGCCAACCGTAATTTTCTGGCCGCCATGGGCTACACCCTGCGCGAAGTCAAGGGGCAGCACCACTCCATCTTCTGTTCGCCAGAATATATTCGCAGTGATGAGTATCGAACGTTTTGGGTAAATTTAAGCGAAGGTGAAATGGCGTCCGGACGCTTTCATCGGGTGGGAAAGTACGATCGCGACGTCTGGATTCAGGCCACCTATAACCCAATCTATAACGTGAACGGAGAGCCCTCAGGAGTTATTAAATACGCGTACGACGTTACTAAAGAAGTCCTGCTGGAAAAAGAACTCACCCAAAAATCGCTGCAGTTGAGTGAAACAGTTGGTGAGCTTATTGAGCTGATCAAGCAAATTTCCTCCAACTCGCTGGATGCCCGAGAATCGGCGGGTAATTCCAGTATGGCTGCAACGGCGGGCATGGCGGCACTGGAAGAATCCATTCGCGCGATACGCGGAATCCAAAGCAGTTCTGATAAAGTGGGCGAAATTGTTTCAACAATTTCCGGTATTGCATCGCAAACAAACCTGTTAGCGTTTAACGCGGCAATTGAAGCGGCAAGGGCCGGCGAAAATGGCGTTGGCTTTTCGGTGGTTGCCGCAGAGGTACGCAAGCTTGCCGAGCGCAGTTCGTCAGCAGCACAGGAGATTCGTTCGCTGATAGACAACTCGTCGCAACAGGTGGCCCAGGGTGCTGAAGTCAGCAAAACCGCGGCTAAATCATTCGAAGGGATTATTGAAACTGTTGCGCAAACCCAGAGCTACGTGGACCAGATCGCAGAGTGCACGCAGCGCCAGGAGAAGGTGACAAAGCTGGTAAACGATCTGATATTCGAGTTGCGCGATACCATTGGTAAGTAAGCGGTCCCAAACATGAGCAAGCAAACCTTCGGCGTGGTATCTCTTGGCCGTTACCACTTGGGTATTGAGTTGCGTTTGTTGCGCGAAGTGGTGGAGCGAGAGAACGAGTTTAATTTGCCCGGGCACTCTGAGTGGGTGGTGGGTGGCATTCATTTGCGCGGTGAAAATATTCCTCTGGTTGATCTGGCCCCAATGTTAGGGGGTGTTAGTGCGGAAGAAGAGAGCGCGCTTTACTGCGCGGCCATCGTGGATGTTGGCGATAAAACCGTCGGCATCGTGTGTAAAAATCCAGAGGGCGTGATTACCGTCGATGCCAAAGATATTGCAGAGATGCACCACAGCTCTGTGCCCAAGCAAGTTATCCGGCGCGGTGTGCATTTTAATAGTGTGAGTTTAAATGCAAATTCAGCCAGTACCGATTTGTCCAGTCAATTTATTTGCCTGCTCGATGTGGAGCGGCTCCTCGCCGTAGACGGAATTACCAGTGTGCGCTCGTCTAAGCGCAAAATCGAATCCGGCCTTAATTTGCTTTCCAACCTGGATGCGCAGCACGCATTGCTTTTTCAAATAGGCAGTATTCCCTGCGCTATGGGTACGGAGCCTGTAGTGACATTACTGGATAAACCCATTATTCAGGATGTGTCCTACCGGTCTGATATTCTGATTGGCGAAGTCATTCTCGACGGCCTGGCCGTACCCTGTATTAATACCGCGAAACTGATTAATTTACGTGCGGATGTTGCACAGTGCCGGCAGCTGGTTGTGCTAAAAATTGGCAATGGTATGGTCGGGCTTCTGGTGTCAGATATTTTTGATGTGGTGTATTGCTCGCCGGGCGAGCGTTCTGTGCCGATTAATATTGCCGGGCTGCAAGTGGAGTATTTTCACTCCCTATTACCGATCAAGGCGATTCAAGGGGTTGAGAACCAGGATATTCACGGTATTCGCGAATACTTTTTCTATCTGGACGTTATGGAACTCTGTGCCAGCGAGAAAATTCACAGTATTGCCAAATCAACCCATAAAGTTACTGGTGCGGAAGCTGCGGTCGAGCAGCGGGATCTCACACTCGATTACACCTATTCAAGGGAACACCAGTCGTTGCGATTCAGGGCGCGGCGGGAGGTGTTAGCCGTGCTCAGCTCCATTGCGGAAATCTTGTATTTGAAAGATTGCGATGTGATGTTTTTGGACGCCACGCACCTGCGAGCGATTATGCTATTTCGGAATGAGTCGGTTCCAATTTTATATCTCGGCGCACTTTTACAGGAAAGTGAAGATGATGACCTATCGAAAACACATGCGAATGGATTGGCCAGCGAGGTGATACTTTTAGTGCGTTGTAACAGTGGTTATTTTGGCTTCGCGATCGATGAAATGATCAGTATCGACAATATCGAGTGGACTAAAGACAGTTCACCGATGCTGGTTAAAGAAGTGCTTGCCAGCGCATTTTACGAAACACCCATGGCCGAATGCTGGCGCATCACAAAAACTGTCCAGGGTCAAAAGAAGTACTACCATTCGCTGGATTTATGCAAGCTCGCGAACTTGCTCGTGCACGGTGATACCCCCTGGTTCGAGGCGCAGTTTAATTAGTCTTAACAGGCTGTTTAAAAATCCTTCATCATAATCACTGCCTGGGTGCGATTACTGATGCCCAGCTTGCGAAAAATGGCGGTGATATGGGCTTTTACCGTGGCCTCTGTGACACCCATTTCAAAACCAATCTGCTTGTTCAGCCAGCCTTCCCGCAATAAGCACAACACCCGATATTGTTGGGGTGTCAGGGTAGCGATTTTCGCCGCGAGATCCCGTTCTTCATTGGCTACCGGTGTCAGCGTATGGGTAAATTCGTCGGGCACCCAGTGGTTGCCTTCCAGCATGGATTGAATGGCACTTTGGATTTTTTGCGGCGAACAGGATTTGGGAATGTACCCGCAGGCACCGTGGCCCATGGCGCGGCTGATGGTGTTGGGTTCTTCCACGGCGGAAATTATAGCGACCGGAATACTGGGGAATTTTTCGCGCACCATAATTAAACCGAACAGATCTTTACAGCCTGGCATGTGCAGATCGAGCAGCAATAGATCGGTTTCGTCATTTTTCTCCAACTCCTGGATAGTGCTTTCCAAGCTGATGGATTGGCTGACAACAGAATCGGGATAATTGCTTTTTATGACGCCGAGAATCGCGTTTCGAAACAACGGGTGGTCATCGGCGATATGAAAATTGTACATGGCAGATTTGTACATGGCAGATAGAGTTATGTTCCTTACAGGCCTTCCGAGGATGCATTCGAACAAATATTACCGGCAAGGAGAAATACTGCAGCCTGGTTTGACCTACAACAATTAGACAAACGTCTAGGCGCGGTAGTGTAGCACCTGCCTGGACGCAATAGTATCTACCAATCTTGGGGGTTTTGGTGCGACGCTATTGTTTTCAGGTCAGGCGGCGCCAGCCCGGAACCCACCCAACACAGCAATTGGCACCCTCGGCGTAAACCTTCCTCACACCAGGTTTACAATTTCTACCAATGCCACTGCTTTCCGGGCTGGCCATTCTGCGCCGCTTCATTTCTCCTGACTTCTCAATTCGATAAGACTTTAGTAGATCTTCGACTAATATCTAATTGTTGTGGTGCCCCTGCGGGGCGACCCTTCTCGTGCGTTTCAACCGGTAGCGGTACAGCCGGATCTTCTATAAAAAAAGGAGTCAGCTGATGAAATTCCGAAAGCCTTTGGCGATTGCCGTGGCAGCAACAACCATTTTTTCTGGTGCGTCACATGCGGTTACGGTGGGGAAAATAAATGAGACAACCGTCACTCTTGGCGGCTTTATAAAACTGGACGCGATCTCAACGGACTATAGCGACGGTACCGCCGCTGCAGGCTCAATCGGACGGGATTTTTATGTACCCTCCACCACGCCAGTTGGCGGCGAATCGGAAAATCGTGTTTTCGATATGCATGCCCGCCAAACCCGATTTAATCTTGGTACGCTCACAGAGCTTGACGGCCACAAACTCAAAACTTTTATTGAACTCGATTTTATGGCGACGCCCAATGGCGACGAGCGAGTCAGTAATTCGTACACACCACGTTTGCGGCATGCCTTTCTACAATACGATAACTGGTTAATGGGTCAAACCTGGTCGACCTTCCAAAATGTGGGTTCGCTGCCAGAAACTGTCGATTTTATTGGTAACACGGATTTCGGTATTTTTGTGCGCCAGGCACAAATTCGTTATACCGCAGGCGGGTTTCAATTTGCCGTAGAAAATCCAGAGACGACAATCACGCCATTTGGCGGTGGTGGACGAATTGTCGCAGACGACAATATGCTTCCGGATTTTGTCGCACGCTATAACCTAAAAGCGGGCGGATTAGACATGGCCTTCGCAGGTTTGGCACGTGAATTAAGTTATAACACCGAGGGTTCTGGCGGCAACATCGACAGCTCGACAACGTCGTTTGGTCTCAGTATTACCGGTAAGTACACGTTTCCCAACAAAAGTGATCTGCGTTTCGGGGTAAACACCGGTAGTGGTATGGGTCGCTATATTGGCTTGAATGTGGCCAATGGTGCCGTGCTGGATGCAGATGGTGAACTCGAGGCCATTGATTCTACCGCCGCGTATATTGCTTACCGGCATATGTGGAATGCCAAATGGCGCTCCAACTTTACTTATTCTGCGATTGAGATCGACAACGATACCGATCTCACCGGTATGGGGGTTACCAGCTCCACCAGCAGTGTGCGCGTGAACCTGTTTTATAGCCCGGTACCGGCGCTGTCATTTGGTGGCGAAGTTGCCGTCGCTAATCGTGAACTGGAAAGTGAAGTGGACGGCAGTATGACGCGTCTGCAGTTCACTGCGAAGCTGGGTTTCTAGCGGGGCTGAGGTGTTTTTCCTCGATACACCCGGTGAATTTTAAGCTGTTGAATTAACTGGTGTGTTGCCGCAAGTTTATTGCTGTGCTCTTTGGGACTCAATACAACTTGCGGCTTTTTTGTGGCTATGAATTTTTTTGACTATGAAATTTTTTTTGACTACGACGCCTGGCGTTACATTTGTGATTGCAGATAGTTTTTCAGGCCGACTTTTTTGATCAGCCCAAGTTGCTGTTCGAGCCAGTGGGCGTGATCATTTTCAGTGTCGTCCAACAGTTCGGTTAACATGGTACGGGTAACGTAGTCCTGTTCGCGCTCGCACAGTTCGATGGTTTCTTTCAGTGCCTGTGCCACTTCAACTTCTACATTCAGGTCGCTTTGCAGCATCGCCGGAACATCCTGACCGATATTGATTGGTGCACGAGTGACCATGTCTGGTCGACCTTCCAGCATCAGCATGCGGGCAATCAGTTTCTGTGCGTGTCCTTTTTCGTCCTCAAACTCATGGCCGATGCGCTCTTGCAGTTTGCTTAAGCCCCAATCTGCGTACATTTCCGAATGGATAAAATACTGGTCCATGGCGGTGAGTTCGAAGGCCAAAAGCTGATTGAGAGCGTCGATAACGGTTTGTTTACCTTGCATGAGCTGAGTTTCCTACAATAAAGGCGTTTCTGAGTGGTTACAGGGAATTATAGAGAGCCCGACGCCAAAGTGAACCAATAGTTGGCCCTGGATGGACTCAAAACAAGTTTAAGGCGACATGCGTACAAAATTTCACCTGCATGTATCCCAGGAACTTAGCCTTGGCCAAGGTATCCAATAGATAGCCCGCTGGCTTGCTCTTACCTACTTGGCATTGCGCGCCACTCTAATGGCAACCAGCAGCGTATAACCGTCAATTTGGAGTCGTCTGGAGTTGTTATGTCCGACCATCAAGAGCCTCGCCCGGAGGGCGATAGCCAGCGAACCTCGATGCTGGTGCCAACTATCGTACTGGGTGTCATCGCTGCGTTTGCTCTTATCTATCTCTTTTTCTTCCAGTCGGACGACCGGGTCCTGGAGCCGGAGCCTGTATCACAGCCTGCATTGAGTCAGCCATCGCCCGAACCAACTCCTGTGCCGCAACCGACACTCGCGCCGACGGTACTACCGAGTGTAAGCGCCGAGCCTGCACCTACGCCTGAGCCGTTGCCTCAGCTTAATACCAGCGACCAGCCGCTGGCTAAGAACCTGGAGGACAGAGGGTTAGGTGATTTAGTGGTGTATCTCACGCCGGAGGAGGTGATTCGCAAAACCGCACGGGCAGTGTATAGCCTGAGTAAAGGTAATGTGGTGCAGCAGTATCGCCCGGTGAATGGCCCAGATTCCGCGTTTACGGCAACGGCCACCGGGGACACCGTGACTATCGAAAACCCCCGTCAGAAAGGCGAGATGACGGAGACTCCGGTGTACCGTCTGAACGAAAAAAATGCGGAACGTTATACCCCGCTGGTGAATTTGCTACGTACTACAGATAAGGACACGCTTGTCAGCGTATACCAACGTTACTATCCGCTGCTCCAGCAGGCTTACCAGGAGCTGGGTGAAGGCCCAGCAGATTTTCATAATGTGGTGTTGGCATCTCTGGACAGCATGATTAATGCGCCGGATCCACGTGAGGAGCCAAAGCTGATACGCACCAGCGTGCAATACCAATTTTTAAAGCCCGAATATGAAGCCTTGCCGCAGGCGCAAAAGCTGATGCTGCGGATGGGCAAGATGAATCGCCGCGTATTGGTAGAAGAGCTGAAAACCTTGCGCGCGGCACTGGCAGATGCACAAATCGGTAGCGCTGCTAGCCATTAGGTCAATTTTGCTGGCTCAGTGATGTAGAGCGCAGCATTCTGAGGGAGAGACAATGAAATACGGAACGCTGTTATTAGCGCTGGTGTGCGCGTGCTTGGCTACAGGGAGCGCGATGGCAGACGATAAAGCGCCGCAGATGAGCGATATTCTCAGTGCGCAAACCGGCCAGAACGGCCGCGAATGTGTGCGAGTAAATGATATACGCGGTTACGGCTACCAGGACCGGGTACTAACCATGGATGCGCGAGGCGGCTACTATGTCGCAACCACGTTGTTTCGCTGTCACGATTTGGAGTCGTCCACGGCGGCTGCATTCAATGGTACATTCGGTGAAATTTGTGGGGGTGGTGGCAGCTCGGTTGGCCGTCGCCTTGGCCGCTGCCCTATTGGTAAGGTATTTAAATTCGACAATCGCCAGCAGGCGTTTGAAGCGCTGGATGAGGCTAAGCAGACACTGTCTGACGCCGGCGTGATTCAGGCGCGAAATCTGGTGCTTACCCACTACTAGCCCGCCTCTAATTCCCTGACACCTCCTATCGGCTCAACATGTAGTACGGCTTAACGAGACTGAGTGCACCAAGTGATCGCGCGCCTGGCGAGTGGAGTGTCGAGTGGTATATCCAGTGATATAGTGTCGTTTTACTTCATTCGAGCCCAGGCCGTATGCTTAGCGAACAATTCAAGCGCGAATTCCAAGATCAGTCCCGCCAGTGCCGATACCGTTTGAACCGTCATTTGCCGCGGAGTATGGCGCAACGCCTGCAGGAGCTGATACCTCTGGCGTCGAAGTTCGACCAGCCTGATGTCTACGGCAAGGGCGCAATTATCAATGAGTTTGAAACCCAGGTCGCAGAGATTGTCGGTCAGCCGGCTGCGCTGTTTTTGCCGTCAGGTACTATGGCGCAGCCAATGGCATTGCGTATCTGGGCTGAGCACAAGGGCAACCCACGGGTCGCTTTCCACCCCACCAGCCATTTAGAGCTTCACGAGCAGCATGCGTACGCTGAACTGCACCAGCTGGAGGCTGTATTGGTTGGTGATCTCGCCTCTGTGGTTTCATTGGCGGATTTACAGCAAATTACTGATCCGGTTGCCGCGGTGTTGCTGGAATTACCCATGCGCGAAATCGGTGGTCAATTACCGACGTGGGCCGAGTTGCAGGCGCAGTCACAGTGGGCCAAAGAAAACGACATCGCACTGCATATGGATGGCGCACGTGTATGGTCCTGCCCCTCCTATTACCAGCGCTCGCTGGCGGAAATTGGCAACCTGTTCGATTCGGTATACGTCAGCTTCTATAAGGATCTGGACGGAATTAGCGGTGCCATGTTGTGCGGGCCTGAAGATTTTATTCAACAGGCGCGCATCTGGTTAAGGCGCTGTGGTGGCAATCTCTACGCGATGTATCCCGATATTCTTGCGGCCCGATTGGGGCTGGAAAAGCAGCTGCCACGGATGCCAGAGTATGTGGCAAAAACCGAAAAATTAGCGCGCTGTTTTGCGGCTCACCCGGTGTTCCAGATTATTCCGGAACAGCCGCCATGCAACTTGTTTCATCTTGTGGTTAATTTGCCTGCGGAGCTGCTAATGCCGCAGGTTATAGCCTGCATGCAGGCGTCCGGTGTTGCCATTTTACCTTTGCCCAGAAGTGGCGAAAGCCACAGCTGCTTTGAAATTACGATTGGCGACGCTGCGCTGGCAATGAGTGATGAACAATGGCAAGTAGCAATTTCGTATCTTTCGGACAGAATTGCAGCGATACAGAGCGATGAACCCGGCAATTATTCAGAGGTTCCTATAAATAGCTGACTCTATTTACTTAATCGCACGCCCCTGGGACATTGGCGAAAATAATTCGCTTTTAGGATATTCCAAGCATTGCCTGCTCACTTCGCAACTTTCTTTGCCAGGTTAATAAGACTTGAGATCGTGCTTAATCTTCAAGCCAAGAACAGTTGCCGCCAGGGTAAAGGTCACCAGGTTTGCAACTACAATCGCCGAGTCCTTTCGTAAAATGCCGTATATTAGCCACAATAGTACGCCTGCTGTGAAGATTGCGTACATTCCTAGCGATAAAGATTCGGTATTGCGGGTTTTTAATACCTTCAGTACTTGTGGTAGGAACGAGCCAGTGGTGAAACACGCGGCCACATAACCGAGCACGTCAATATAATTCATTGTTGGAATTCTCCGGAAACTTAACAAGGGAGGAGTGTGACTTACCGTTAGGCGTGAATTATACGCAGATTGCTACAGCCAGCGAAGGCGGCTGGAATTTGAGTGTTTAGAGCCGGAGCAGGAGTCCTTAAGAGGGTGCTATTAATTTATGGAATTTGCTAAACGACGATTCCGAAAGCTTGTATGGCGCAAGCCATTATTAAGTCGCTTGTGCGAAGCGGTTAAGAAAACAGCCGCTAACGCGTGTAATGGGTGATTGGAAAATTTTCAGTAATTAAAATTGCAGGCTGATGGTTTGCGATAATGCGATAAGTACGGGATACAATGTCTGCTGCTTGTGGGGCGTCTGGCTTTTCCGCCGTTAACAAAAACTCTCGGTTGTCTGCTTTAATGTCAAGAATTTCACGATAACTCTCAAGCCCGCTATCGCGAATAAGAACACCAATCCCGACTTTGCCACTGGTGAGCGCCTCGCGAATTTCCGGAGCCAACACGGATAGTCGTACTACAGAAAACGCCGTTGCATAAATCCGTTGCGACTGGGTGCCGCGCAACTGCACTTCCCGCAACAACACTTCTTCACCTGGGGTTACTTCTAGCCAGTTCACTTGACGCGCCGCGGTGACCGTTTCCAATAAAATCGTATCTACAGTCACTGGCTCCCAAAAAAACGCTTCCAGTGATTTTGTCACTGTGCCATCGGTAATCAGCAACGTGCGTAGTAGTGGCGGCAAGTTAGCCATGGCAAGTTGTTCAGCGTTAAATCCAGGAATGGTAGCCTCAGATAAATAGCCCTGACTACGGAATGCGCCAAAAAAAGGCGTTTCTTCGTGGCGATCATAGTAAAGGTGCAACATGCGACCATCTCCTGACTTAAGCAACGTAAACCGTTTGGTTCTGTTCTGAGCTTGTCTTTGTGCGCGTTCAGTTATGCTAAACCGTGTTGAGCGCTCGTTGGCGCAGGTTACTGATTTTGCCGATGCTATGCAAACACTGGTGTGTACCCTGCTGGGAAAATAATTGAGCAACATGCGGGCCAGAAGAGGAGGCCATTTTCCTCCTCGAGCGAACGACAAAAATTTTCAGGCCGGTTGTCGCCATAAGAAATAACCGGTCACCACTTTCGATCTGAGCAGCAAAATTATTTAGGCGACAGAAAAAAGTTTTGGTCACGCACCTTGTGAATTCCTGCACTGCATCTAGCGTGTTTTTGCCATGTACCCACTGAAAAATTCACGTATATTGGGTCGGCCTGATTTTATTTGGGCAAACAATTTAATTGGAACCATCCTCAAACAAGGAGTAAGTCGAAGTGAATTTTGCTAAACGCTGCCGACCTATTGGATTACTTTTTTCCTCACTGTTATTTGCCGTCCCCACCTTTGCAGCCACGAAAAGCGCTGAAACATTTTCGCCTGCCGCTACAGTATCGCCATTGGAAACGCGCTACATCGTCAAGTTTAAGGATTCAGCAAGCACTCTTTCCGTCGCTGCGCGCGCGCTGGCTCAGGAGAACCTGATGCAGGCAAACGGCGCCCAAATAAAAACCCGTTTAGATAGATTTAATGCAGTTTCGGTTGCCGTTTCTGATGCTGGCCTGGCCAAGTTACGCAGTAACCCGGATATTGAATATGTTGAGTTGGACCAACCGCGTCGCTTGCTTTCACAGTCTACCCCGTGGGGTATTGGTGCCGTTGGTGCTGATATGATCAGCGATGCCAGTGCTGGTGATATTACCGTATGTATTATCGACTCCGGTTACGACATTACTACGCCGGACCTGGCGGCGAATAATCACACGGGTACTAACGATCCGGGTACCGGTGAATGGTCTACCCCAGGTGGCTCTCACGGTTCTCACGTTGCGGGTACTATTGCCGCAGTGAATAACAGTGAAGGTGTCGTGGGTATTTTGCCGAATACGGAAGTTAATCTGCACATTGTTAAAGTTTTCAACGCATCCGGTTGGGGCTATTCCTCAACGCTGGTGAGTGCGATCCAAACGTGCGAAGCCAACAATGCGAACGTTGTGAATATGAGTTTGGGCGGCGCGCTGCCGACATCTACCGAGGAGCGTGCGATGCGTGATATTGCCGAGCGCGGTGTGTTGTTGGTAGCTGCCGCCGGGAATGATGGCAACAGTGGTTTATCCTACCCCGCGTCTTACGACAGTGTTTTGTCTGTTGCAGCGGTGGACGATAATCTCGACAAAGCCTATTTCTCCCAATACAACAGTCAAGTTGAACTGGCTGCACCTGGCGTATCGGTGTTGTCGACCGTGGGTGTGGGTGACGGAGTAGAAAGTGCGATTACCTCGACAGCACTGGTAGTACCTGCTGATCGCGTTGTGCCACATAACCGCTTTATTTACATTCCCGGTCTGGGCTATGTCAATGAAATGCTGGGTGGCACGGTATCCGGTGAATTGGCTGCATGTGATAGCTCGTCAGGTAGCTATGTTTGTGGCGATATGACCGGCAAAATCTGTGTGGTGGAACGTATTGGCAACGAATCTTCCGGTGTGTACCCGGATATCGATGCAGTGCTCGCCTGTACTGGCGCGGGCGCTGAATCGGCAATTGTCTATTCCAATAGCGAGCTTCCAGGCCTGCAAAATCCGTTTCTCGTTGATGCGGATAGTGAGGTCAGTGTGCCGACAGTAACGGTTGACCGCGCGCTGGGTCTTGAAATTGCAGCGGCTGCGGGCGCGTCAGTTACGCTGACCACCACATTGGGCACGGACTACGCCTTCTACGATGGCACTTCCATGGCCACGCCTCACGTCGTGGGCGCAGCCGCATTGGTGTGGAGCTATTTTCCCGACTGTGGCGGCGCATCTATTCGTGAAGCGTTGACCGCGACGGCGATGGATTTGGGTGCGACTGGTCGTGATCCAGAGTTCGGTTATGGTTTGGTACAAGTTGGCCCAGCGGTAGATTACCTCACGGCAAACGGTTGTGAAGCACCACCTGCTCCTGCGGTTATTACGCCGATCAGAGCGGGAACACCTATTACTGATCTGAGCGCGGCTGCTGGTGAAACTCTGTACTTTAGTATGCGAGTTCCTGCTGGTGCGGATCCGCTGAGCTTTACCCTGAGCGGTGGTACGGGTGATGCCGATATGGTTGTTGCGCGTCGTCGCTTGCCTAAAGCAGAGTTCTATGACTGCGCGTCTACCACGCCTGGGTCTAATGCTGAATATTGTGAATTCAGTGATACCCCGCGCGCGATCTGGTATGTCGCTGTAGTTGCTACCGAAGCTTTTTCCGGGGTGACGCTGGCAGCGGATTATACACTTGCTGAGGATGCTCCGAGCTTCTTTAAAAATCCTCGTGATATTAGTATTCCCGATGCAGACCCTACAGGTGTAATAAGCTCGGTTATGTCAACGTACACTGGTGATGCCTCGAGTCTTATTGTTGGTGTTCGTTTGCGACACACCTATATTGCCGACTTGGTAGTGACGTTAATCGCGCCCTCCGGCGAGGAAATCGTGTTGCACGAGAACACCGGTGGCAGCGCCGACGATATTATTGCCCGTTATGACGTACCTCTGCCTGGCGTTGCTGCCGAAGGCCGTTGGTTCCTTAAAGTACAGGATCTGGTTGGTTTCGACACAGGCTTTATTGACGACTGGTCGCTCACATTTACACCCTAACTGGCGTTCGTTGAGTGTTGCAAAAAACCCGGCGAATGCCGGGTTTTTTTATATTATGGGAAGTTTCTGATAAAAGTGGAGATGATGTTGGCGGATGTTCTCTGGTGTCGTGCGCCAGCGCTGTTGGAGAAAATCTACATAAGCGTGTAACAGGCCGTTAATTTTCGCTGAACGCAGGGCGTCCTTATCAGGCGCTGGCAAAGGCGGATGCAATTCAATTGTCACCCGCCCCTGACTGTCCAGCGCACTAGAGACCGGAACAACACGTGCGCCGGTATCAACGGCCAGTTCAGCGAAGCTGGTGGCGAATGAGCGTTCGCGGCCAAGAAACGGCAGCGGTGTACCGCTGCTGCCTTGTAAACCGTCGGGCACAATATGCAAAATTCCGCCGCCTTTAAGTAGCTTTTGAACTTTTCGCACCTGCTTTAGCACGAATCCTTCGCCTTTGCCGACCTCGACCACGTTGAGATTTTGCCGGTTAGCCGCGCCGATTTTTGCAAGCACGTCGTGCGACTCCAAAGAAGTGAGCTGAATGCCGCTACGGGCAAGCGATATAGGTACGCAGCGGCTGGCACCGTGGTGAGTGTTTGCGAGAATAACGCCAGCGCCAGACTCGCTATCGGTCTCTCCTTGCAGGTGGTGTAAACCTTCAATGGTAACAACACGTTCAAAATCGGCATTTTCCAGTTTGGCCAGCGCACTCAGTCGCCAGTCGTTGGCGTGGTTGGCGAGTAGATACTGGATCGCCTGATGGCGGTCTGGGGGAGCACCAAGAAATCGTTGTAAAGGGCGCAATGATTTTTTATATAACGTTTTTTGCAGTAACGGGTTGGCAAAAAAATGCTCCAATGCGCGTGCTGCAACCGGGTAGGGCACCGGCCCCAGTGAGCGATAAAAGGTGCGAATAAGTTGCGCCTTCATCCGTAAGGCATCCTATAGTTTGCTGCGTACGTAGTTCGCCAGCGTTGTCAGATTTTGGAAAACGGACTCTTCCACGTCGTCGTCATCCACTTCAATATCAAACTCTTCTTCCATACTATTAAGCAGGCGCAGTTGCACCATGGAATCAATGCTCAAACCGCCGTTAATTAAGGGGGTGTCGTAGGCGAGCTGGTCGCTGTTCACAGAACCTTCTAATAATTTTAACAGGAGCTCTTTAAGACGCTGTTCGACGGAAACTTCACTCATCGCTTTTATCCAATTGTTAATTGATTGCTAAATCTGTGTTTTATCGTTAAGTATTTATTCGACCAGATATTTACGCAGGACTTTGCCCAGCGGGCTTTTGGGTATTTCTTCGCGAAATTCTATAATGCGCGGCACTTTAAAGTCAGCGACTTTACCAATACAGCAGTCGCGAATGTCTTGTTCTGTGATCGGGCCTTTTGCTACCACAGCGGCTTTAATGACTTCGAGTCCATACTCGCTTTTAACGCCGACCACCACAACTTCATCCACGTTCGGGTGGGCGGCAATTAATTGCTCTATTTCACCGGGGTCTACTTTGTTGCCTGCGGCGTTGATAAAAAACTTTTTACGCCCGGTAATCGTGAGGTAGCCATCGGCGTCAAGAAAACCGAGATCTCCTGTGTAGAACAGATTGTCGCGAAAGGATTCGCGCGTTGCTTCGGCAAGATTCGCATAGCCGCGAGTCATGGCGTTCGAGTGGATAACGATCTCACCCGCGACATTGGCAGGAAGTAAAGCGCCGCTCTCGTCGCGAATAGTTATGTGCACGTTCGCAAGGGCTTTACCAACCGAGCGCCATTTATCCCCTGTGGTAGAGCCGGTGTTTAAACTCATTGCCCCAGTTTCTGTGGAACCGTACAGTTGGCGGATCGGTACATCGTATTTCGCCAGAAATTTCTGAAAAGTATTTTCATCGAGCGCCGCTCCGGCGGAAAACGCCAGGCGTAAATCCGACAGTGGTTCTTTATCGAGCGAGGGTGCGTCGGCCAGAATGCTAAACATAAACGGTACACCAGGGAAAATGGTTATCCGCTGCTCGCGCAATGTGGTCATGACTTTTTTACGGCTTTTAAAGTTTGGCAGGGTGACCAGGGTTGCGCCGCTGGCAGCGCTGGCCAAAACACAGTTGCCAAATCCATGGGCATGGAAAAATGGTGCAACCGCCAGGATGCGGTCTTCCGCGGTGGTCTGTGCGCTTATTTTGAAATTAGTGGCCTCGTTCACCAAATCGGAAAAGCTACGCATTACCCGTTTGGGTTTGCCCGTAGAGCCGGTGGAATATTGATAGAGCGCCGAGGCAGATGGTTCAACCTCAGCCGCTGGGGCAGAACAGATTTCTGAAGGTTGACTTGTGTTTAAAACGGTGCACGAAAGCGTCAATTGGTCGATAACTGCGCGCGCGCTTTCGCCAGAAGCGTCGTCACAGATCACAATGCGCGGTTGGGCGTCGGCTAAATAATTGCACAACTCTTCACTTTTGTAGGCGGTGTTTAATGGCACTACAACCCCACCACAGTATGCGATGGCGAAGGTCGCTGCAATAAAATCCGGACCGTTAGGTAGTAATAAAACCACTCGGTCACCGGTGTGCAGATCGTTTGAATAAAGTGCTGCAGCGAGGGTCAAAACACGCTGCTGAATTTGCTGGAAGCTAAGTGTTTCGGTGGGCGATATAACGGCCGTTTGTTGGCCGTAATTTTCTGCGGTCGCCGCAAACATGGAGTAGAGCATTTTACGTCCTGTAACAAAATGATAGCGCCGGAGTTAACACCGGCACATGAAGACTGCGGAGTCTAAAAAATTTTGTACTGCAGGTGCAATCGCTATACCAGAGATTATTGCGTTTTGTGAGCGGTGATTAAAATTGCGTGGCCGCGCCCATTAATAACAACCGGCTGATTCAGAACGAGTTGCGCACTGCCGTTGCTGATACTGAGCTGGTGCTGTTCACTGCGGGGCCCGGAGGGAGAAAAGTGGGTCAGCTCAATATCGACTGAACCGTTCCAGCCGGCAAAGGAAAGCGCTATCTGCGAAATACTGTGAGGAGCATTCACTTCCTCGGTCCAATACGCGCGGGCACGTTTATCGGGGTCGAGCGTTGAGGTGAGCCGCACACGTGTGAATATCAGTTGCTCATCACCTAGCGCTACCTCAGTTTCTTCTGTGCTAAATGGCGTATCGCCGAAAAAATTGTAGAGTGCGGCAACTGATGTGGCGGCGCTGGTGGCGTCGTTCGGCCCGTTAACATCCCAATCGTAAAATGCCACTCGCCCGTCTGCTGGTGTTAGATCTTTGCTGTAAAGCCAGTGCAGCTGGTCCGCGAGGGTACGTATAGCGCGCCCTGCACCTTCGCCGGTGGTGGCGGAGCGGGAGCCAATTTCCTCTGTGGTCCACAAACTGTCGATGCGACCTTGCCCCACCCAGTCATTCCAGATCGGCTCAATATTACTGGTGTTGCCGATATAGTGTACCGATACCGTGTCGACAATCTCATATACTTTCTGGCCGCTCAGAGCGCCGGCATAGGTCCCAACAATTTGGTAATTTAATAATTCATCCAGCCATAAGCGCGCCTCTGCAGTACCACCGTCACCGAGTGAACCTAATACAATGCGTGCCGCATCGGCGTTCCCATAGCTGGTTAGCGCAGCTGCCCGCGCTGCCTGTACCGCAGGTGCCAGGTAAAATTCGACATAGTAGGGAATCGTTTCTGAATCATAAGCTCGCGCACTTCCCGGTACAGCGATGTTGTTGTCGGCTGCCCAGGCGCGTACCGCCTGACTGACGGTTTCGACCGTAATTTCATTGCCCAGTTGATAAGCCACTGTGTCGGCGCTGCCAGGGTGTGAGGCGACGGTGGCCACTTGCAGCGCAATAGCGTCATACCATGCCTGCTGATTACCGCTGTAGATGAGGTTTAAAAACTCTGCCATCCGCTCAGTATTGCGCGAATAGCCGGTAATCGGGATTAACAGCTCGCCTTGTGGTAAGCGCTCACTGAGCTTTTGCTCTAGCGCGTCGGCGCGCTCGGGTTCTGCAATTAACGAATAACCGGTCATGCTGGTAAGCCAGCTTCGTTGCCAGCCCGCCCAGCCTGGAGGATCACTATCGTCCACGATGCCGACGAAGTCAGTCCAGCAGTACTGGGTAAACGCCTGTGAGTCCGGCTCGCAGGGTTCGGGGCTTGGGGCAGGAGACGGACTAGGAGACGGACTAGGGCTTGGCGAAGGCGTTGGGCTGGGTGAAGGCGTTGGGCTGGGTGAAGGCGTTGGGCTGGGTGAAGGTGTCGGACTGGGCGAAGGTGTCGGACTGGGCGAAGGTACTGGGCTCGCCACGGTTGTGGGAGTTGGGGTGGGAGTGATACTTGCGCCGGGAGTTGGCGTTGGCGACGGCGAAGTCTCTGGTGTTGGTGTGATCGAAGGCGTGGTCGTAGGTGTTGGTGAAATACTGGGCTCGGCAGTGGGCAATGCCGGACCGCCAGTGCCTGGGTCCGTTAAGCCGTTGCTACCGCCACCACACCCTGCGATTCCACAACAGGCAATAACCAACATCTGTGCAACCATCGGGCGCATCAAACCAATCACTTTCAAATCCATAACAACCAAAGCACTTTTAAAAAACAGACAGATCAAGTGTAGGCGCTGTTGCGCTAAAACTTTGTAAAACTTGGTTTTTTTTGTTTGCAACGCTTAACAGTTTTGAGTCGAATTAGCGCCTTGCACTGTTTGTTTATTCTCGCGAACGCCTGCACTGCAACGATGCGCGGCTATGTAAAATAAGCTGACAGCAAAAACGGATAACCTGTTTTGACTATGAGCGATTTTTAAGCGACAGGCGGGCGTCGCATGAAATAAGTACCTGAAATAACGGCCCTGATGTTTAGTTCATGTACAAAAAGTCCATTCAACCGATTGGGAATAATAATTGCTCAGCTTCTGATAGAACGAGTGCTAAGGGTGCGACAGATACGACACCTTGCAGCAGGTCAAGAGCGTCAGCTCGACGTGAGCTCTTATTGGAAATTACAGTGGAACAGGAATGGACCGAGGAATAGATTTGTCAGCGCTGCCGCGTCGGAGAGAAAATCCTGCGCGCCCAGAGGCCCAGGATTTTGGTGATTTACCAGTGATGGACTATTGGTTGGACCAGCGCAGTGTCAGGCGGGCATTTGATGGTGTTGATCGGCGCCAGGCGTTTATGCAACGCAAGAACATTCTCGCATTTCCCACGCGCAATCAGGCGGGAACCGCGCGTCGTTTGCAGTTGCGCTTACGCCGCGCTCATCTGATTCATCAGTTGTTTTTGTTGTTGGGCGATGCATTTGCGCTCGCACTTTCGCTGCTTTTTGTTACCGCTATTTATGTTATCTGGACCGGCCAGGGGTCGCAGTTTGTACGCAGCTTGCTGCCGTCGCTTTGGGAGTTTGGTTTCGTCAGCACAGTCTACTTAATGTACAACTGGCTGCAGGGTAACTATGCCAAAAAGCAATCGATCGCCGACACCCTGCGCGCGGTATCCAAAGCTGTGTTTGTCGCGATTTCTGTGCAGTCGGTATTGGCGGGTCTGGTGGGCAACCGTGCACTGCTGTTGGGTCTACTCATTACATGGTGCCTCGCGCTGGTTTTGGTACCTATTTTTCGTATCGGCATTAAACGGATTATGTATAACTGTGGTATCTGGGCTCAGCCTACGGTTATCTTAGGGGCGGGTGAGAATGCCCGCCGCACGGCGGATGCTATTCAAAGCGATTGGCTGCTAGGTTCGCATATCGTTGAATTTATCAATTTTTCCGAAGACCGCTCTGCGCCGGAAAAACAGCCACTCACACATATTAACGTGAACGGCCACTCTATTCCGGTGCGAAATATAAACGGGTTAACGTCTGGATTGTTCGAAGCACTGGGTAATCCACACATTGTGGTAGCGACGGATTCCGCCGACTTTTGGGACATCATTCGACTGCTATACGAAGCGAACGTGTCTTACTCCAGTATTACCATCGCGCCGCGTATGGATGGTGTGCCGATGATTGGGCTGGCGATGACTCATGTTTTTCGCCACGATGTGTTAATGCTCACGGTGCAGAACAACCTAGCACGCTTTATTCCCCGCCTGATTAAACGCAGTTTCGATTTGGTGCTGTCACTTTCGTTGATCATCGCACTCGCGCCTGTGTTGGCGGTAATAGCGCTGGCGGTGCGCGCCAGTGGCAAGCATGTTTTCTACGGCCACCAGCGTGTGGGGCGCGATGGGCGTTTGTTTGGCTGCTACAAATTTCGCAGTATGTTTAACAATAGTGACCAATTGTTGCGGGATCATTTACGGGATAATCCGGAAGCTCGCGCTGAGTGGAATCGCGATTACAAGCTTAAGCAGGACCCGCGCGTGACGCGCGTAGGGAATTTCCTGCGCAAAACCAGTCTGGATGAACTGCCACAGTTGTGGAACGTGGTTAAAGGCGATATGAGCTTGGTAGGGCCTCGGCCTGTCGTTCGTGAAGAGCTTTTACGTTATCACGATAAGCAAGGATTCTATTCCCGAGTCCGGCCAGGTATTACTGGTCTTTGGCAGGTTAGCGGACGCAACGATGTCACTTATGATGAACGGGTCAACCTGGACACCTGGTATTCCAAAAACTGGAGCTTGTGGTACGACGTGGTGATCCTAGTGAAAACGCTCGGCGTGGTTGTAAAAAGATCCGGCGCTTATTAGCAGCGTTGGTAAAGGGCGTTTTGATGGTAGATACTTCACAAATTCAAGGCCGGGCACGAGTCGATCAAATGGAGCGGCATCAGTTGGTGCGACGCATTTTGCGAGCCGTCCCCTATCGCATAGGTGCTCGCGGGCTTAGTATGTTCTGGACACTACCCGGGAGCAGCAAATTGCTCTTTCGTCTTTGTGGCCCACTCAGACGTTTGGCTCGCTACTTGGACACAGGTTCTTTGTCAGTGAGCATGCGACAAGTTTTTGTTCAGGTTAATTTTTTATCGAACTGGCGGTTACATGCGCTGAGTGTCGCTCCTCAGGCAGTTTTTGATCGCTATGTTACTTTTAAAAATCTACACCTCCTCGATGCGTACTTCGGCAGCCGAGGTATTGTCTTGTGCAACAGTCATTACGGTGGAGGCAAACTCGCCGGCGTGCTTTTGGCACGGAAGGGCTATAGTCTGTTAACACTGGACCGGGTCAACAGTTACGGTTTCCTGCCTAAAGTCGGCTGGTCCGAGCGCCTTGAGTGTTTAGTCATGGGGCAGCGTGAAGAGCAGCAATTTCTGCTAAAAGCGCTGTTTAAATGTCAAAAGGCGCTGCGCAAAAACCGCATGGTACAAATTGTCGCAGATGGGTATCGTGGCAACTCTTCAGTGATGGTGAATTTCCTCGGCAAACAGCGCGCAATACGTAGTAGCTTTGCTGAATTGGCTGTGGGTGCTGGCGCTGTAGTTATTCCGGTACAGAGCCGAATCAACCCTCATGGGCATGTCGAGGTCGAGCTATTCCCGCCCATGGACCCGCAAGCCATGAACGGGAGTGACGCAGAAAAAGTCACTCAGCTCTGTCAAACTTACGCCGCCTGGCTCGCAGATGCCTGGCAAGCGGAACCGGCGAATGTGTTTAAAAATGATATTGAACTGTTTTTACGCTTGCCCGCCGCACGTGAACAACTTCTGGAAACATCGCAGCACGTCCAATCATGAGTCAGTCCGTTACGCTTCCCAATTTTTTTATCATTGGCGCTGCTCGCAGTGGCACCTCGAGTTTGTACGAGTATCTGCGTCAGCATCCCCAGGTGTTTTTGAGCAACCCCAAAGAACCCATGTATTTTGCGTTTCCCGAGCAGGCGGTGACATTTGCAGGCCCAGGTGATGAGCGTGAAATTAACCGTAAAGCGGTTACCAGCTGGGCTGACTATTGTCAGCTGTTCGACAAAGCTGGCGATAATACGGCCGTGGGTGAGGCATCGGCTAATTATTTGTATTCGCCCTGTGCTGCGCAAAATATTGCGGCTAAAGTTCCGCACGCAAAATTAATTGCAGTGTTGCGCAACCCTGTTGAGCGTGCGTATTCGAGTTATCTGTATACCTTGCGGGAAGGGCGTGAGCCGCTCGGCGATTTTCAAGCGGCCCTGGCGCAAGAGCCGGAACGCATCGCCAATAATTGGGAGCACCTGTGGCACTACCGCAGCATGGGGTTTTACTCTGCACAGCTGGAGCGCTATTTTGCACACTTTTCGCGCGATAATATAAAAATTATTTTGCAGGAAGATCTGCAACATAATGTCGATAGCGTGGTCCGGGACGTGTTTGAGTTTCTCGGGGTGGATCCGGCATTTAAGGCGGAAACTGGGGTTGCCTACAACCAGGGAGGTAAGCCCAAAAATGCGTGGCTCAATAGTGTTCTTACCAAGCCGTCCCCCCTCAAAGCCGCGCTGCGTCCTGTGACACCGCGGTTTTTGCTGGATGCGTATGTTAAATTCAAGCATAAAAATTTAACCAAGCCTGCGCTTGAGGAAACTACCCGGCGCACGCTTGAACAGGGTTACATGCAGGAAATCGATAAGCTGGAAGCGCTACTTGCACGCGATTTAAGCCACTGGCGTGGAGTCGCGGCCTAAATGCAACATGCGTCCAACTTTGGGCCCGATTTTCTGTATATCGGGCCCGATAAATCCGGTTCCACGTGGCTCTATAATGTGTTGTCGAATCATCCCCAGTGTTTTGTGCCGGATGCTAAAGATATTTATTATTTCGATAAATATTACGCACGCGGTGAAGACTGGTATCGCGGATTTTTTCGTGCTGCCCCAGCGACGGCAAGTATTAAAGGCGAAATTTCTCACGGTTATTTGTTTGACGAACAGGCGCCGATACGTATTCATCAGGACTTTCCCGAAGCCAAGGTCATGACCACACTGCGCCACCCGGTGGAGCGTAGCATTTCTCACTACTTCTATTTGCGGGCCAGTGGTTTAATCAATTGCCCGTTGCAAGAGGCCGTTCAAATACGGCCTGGCATTATCCAAAGCAGTCTTTATTATCAACCAATTAAGCGTTTTAGCGAACAGATTCCCTCGCATCTCCTACACATCAGTTTTTTCGAAAATCTACAACAGCACCCTCGGGAACATGCGTATGCCGTGTTTGAGTTTCTTGGCTTAGATGCGCTAGATTGTGTAGATTTTGGCGCAAAGGTTCGAGAGGCGAGACAACCAAAGAATGTTGCTCTCGCCAAAATGTTGAAACTTGCAGCCATTAAAGCGCGGGATCTTGGCTTTGCCTCCATGCTGGGTAGAATCAAAAACAGCCAGATGATCAATCATCTCTATCGGCCACTGGACAAATCCGCACGTGAGGTGGTGACAGCAGATGATCGCGCCTGGCTAGCAGCTAAATTGCGCGACGATACACTGCGTCTCGAGGATTTTTTGAGCTGCGACTTGCAGCACTGGGTCGAGGCTTAATATGACAGCACAACCGCAACCTAATTTGTTTATTGTCGGCCAGCCGAAATCGGGTACCAGTGCGGTGTTTTCATTTTTACGGCAGCACCCTGAAATAAATGCCTGCTCGGCGAAAGAACCGAGTTTCTTCTGTTCGGACATTCGCTCGCAATATTTCCACTTGAGCAAACAGGCGCGCACATTAAAAAATTATCTGGCGCTGTATCGAAGTGGTGACTATCGCTATTGGCTGGAAGGGTCTACCGCGTATTTATACTCTGCGAAAGCGGCGGAAGAGATACATCAGTTTAATCCGGATGCGCGAATCATTATTCTGTTGCGTGAACCTGCCGAGTTTTTATTTACTTACCACAAGCAACTATTGCGCAACAGCTGCCCGTTTGAGGAAGTGACGTCTCTGGAGGACGCGCTTGCCCTCGAGCCGCAGCGCCGCCGCGGCGAAAAGTTGCCGCGCCATGTTTTCGATGCCTCCTTTTTGTATTACAGCGAACGCCTGCGCTATGTGGAGCATATTAAGCGCTTTACTGCGTTGTTTCCGGTGAGCCAGATAAAAATCGTGATATACGATGATTTTAAAGTGGATAACGCGCAAGTTATGGGCGGGCTGTGGGATTGGTTGGGTTTAACGCCGCCAGCCGCGATGGAACTGCAGCAAGTGAACGCCCAGGTGGAAGTACGCAACAGGCGGTTGAAGCAGTTTTTAGACAAGCGGTTATTTGGTGTTAAGCAGATTCTGCGCAAGCGGATTGGCAAACGTATTTTTAAAGTCTTGCGTGCAGGTTATCGCAAAATTATTTTTGCCGGGGCCGTAAAAGAAAAACTCGATCCAGCGCTCGCACAGAAAATTCGCGCACGTTATGTCAATGAAGTGGAAGCGCTCAGTGACTATCTTGGCCGCGATCTCGTTAGCGAGTGGGGTTACGCAAATTTTTCTGCCTCGGCAAAAAGCGCGGCGAAAGCGGAGCCGATGTCGCTGTCAAACTGATCGGTACTGTTTATTTGCAATACCTGATGCTGTATTTCCCGCATATCCTGCTGGCGATAAGCCTTGGGAAACTGGCGAATACACTCAGCGATAGACGAGGATCGGTGTGGGTTAAAGCGCATATATGCGGGCAGGTTGTAGTCGTTTACGAAAGGCAGGTTGGAACATATTACGGGCTTGCCGCGGTAGACGCTTTCCAGGAAGGCGAGTGGCAATCCTTCGTAGATAGAAGGCAGCAGCACGCAATGAATCTGCTGCTGCAGTAGTGCGGCGAGCTCACGTTTGTTGAGCCAGCCATGAAAGTTAAACGCCTTATTTAAACCGGCTTTGTCGACAGCGTGTTTTAGCTGACCCAAATCGGGGCCATCGCCAACAATGTGAAACTTTATTTGTTGGCGTTGGGTTCTCAGTTGTTGCGCTACCGCTATAAGTTGCGCTTGATTTTTTTGTTTGAAATTAACGCGGCCGATGACTGCCAGATGAAGCACATCGGCGGTGGTAAAATCGGTTTGGACCGGAGGTGGACTTGGGGCTTCCGGTTTGAGGTTGACCGGGTTGTTCACGATACGCAGAGGCTGGTGATTGATGCGCTGTTGTAAAAACGCGGCTTGTGAATGACTGATAGTCAAATAAAACGCATTGAGCCGGTACAATGCGCCGCCTATAAGGTCGCGTAGCAGTGCGAAGCGGTTACCAAGCTCTCGGTTGCTTTGGCCAAATGGAATGTACGAGCCGGTGTAAATGCCGGCACGTCGAGCGGCGAGTAGTCCGCGCAGGCCAGACTCGATATAGCCTTGTGAAATAACTGCGAGCTGCGGTTGAATCTGATCCAGTTGTTGCCGCAGCAAGGTTGTATCCCACTGATGTGCATGCCGGAATTTCGGCTCTTTACAGTGAAAAGGCAATCGCAGAGGCTGCACCGCGCTGTTAAGTAAAGGTGCGATGGCCTCAGCGTAAAACGCGAAATGTACTTCGCAACTAAAACGCGTGGCCAGGGTATTGGCGATGGCTGCAGTTAGAATTTCGTGGCCGCCAACAACATTAGCATCGGAATAGAGGTAAAGCCTTTTACCTGCAAGCATGAGTGCATCACTCTTTTAGGTTAACTCACTTAAATTAATGTGTATAAGTTAACGTGTTAATAGGATAAGCCTTGGCGCCTATACCAATAAGTATAACGAGTTGTGTAAAGCTTAACGACCAGATGAGTAAAACTTTGTTAAAGCCGCGCTCGCCCAAGGGGTGGGTGGCAATTTTCCGCGCTCTGCCTCAGTCTGCTGGGTGCGTGCTGATCGCAATTTCGATGCTGGCAAGTATGGTGGTTTACGCACAAGTGAACACTGACTTGATAGACGGGCTACTGAAAAATCAGGGGTATAGGGACACGCGGCTTACCGTCGAAAATGAGATTCTATGGTTGTCGTTACCGGGGCATTATTTAACTGGCTCTGGCGAGAATCTTGGGCGGGTTGTGCGGATCGTACACGAGTCTGCGCCGCCCGAGATCCGTGAAATACGGGTGCGATTGCGCGCTCCCGGGAAGCTGGACTGTTTAGTTTTTTCTCGCGCATTACTGGCGCGCTACTACCAGAGGATGCTGCCGCGCAGGCAATTGATTCAGACGGCGTCGACGTTCCCCGATGCCTGCGATACTTATCCGCAAACGCATTCAGGCGAACTTTCATTGCCCTGGTCGGCGACAATGGATTTGGCTTCGGGCCTGCTGACGGGGTGGCGACTTTCACCTGAACCAAATATCGCCCTGGTGCTGCAACCGATTGGAATAGATTCGCGCATCCAGCAAAACGATGGCGATTTTTATGCGGATTGGAAAAGTTATTTGCACGCAGGCTGGCAACCGGGCGACCATTGGCAGTTGGGCGTGAGCGGCTACCTGCGCTGGCAGTTGGCTGACAATGAACAAACGACGGCCGATGCTGCTGGCGTGAGTGATCTGCCGCGTATTTTCGATTTGGATGCCCGGCGTCACGACAAGCGGGCGGGCCTGGAGCGCGCTTTTTTTGGCTGGCGTCACGGCAATCACGCCGGGGGGCTGGCGTTTAGCGCAGGTTTGCTGGACGAATATCTGGCCGGTGCAGGTGTACAGGCAATAATTCCCAGCGGCCTGGACTGGCTGAACCTGGAATTCCGGCTCGATCGAATTAACGCCCGCGAGAGTGCGGCTTTTTCGCTTGGCGAGCACTACGCAACCTCGGCCTTGGGTGGAGTGAATCTCCAGGCTGGCCGAGCCTATGCCCGCTTACTGGCCGGTCGATTTGTGGCGGGCGATGAAGGCGTGTGGCTGGGCGCGGGTTACCGGTTCTCTAATGGTACAGCGGTGCAGCTGTGGAGTAGTCTGAGCGAGATTGACGATCCACTGGACGATCGTGAAACACCAACATCGGTTGACGGTGATGAACGTGAGCATCGTTTTGGGTTGACGCTGGTATTACCGTTCGGAGAAAGCGCGGGCCAGCGTTTCACAATGGATGCACGCAACGATATCGACGATGTCGCCCAACTGGTGAATCGTCCACTGGATTTACATGGCGGGGAGAGCAGGTTGCGCCCAGCCCATTATTTTGACCGTTTTGGTCAGTAACAGAGCCTTGAATATGATGATAAGGAACAGCGTTAAACGCAGTTTTTGTTTCAGTTTAACTGCGTTGACTCTCTCTTTGGTGGCGGAGCTGAGCACGGCAGCCGAACCCGCCCAGCAAATCCGGCAAGCCGCGCCCGCTGCGCAGGACAAGTTGCTGGAAGAATACATCGCCGTCGCTGATGAGCCGGAGGTTGCGATAGACGATTCCGCTAGCAGCAGTGCCGAAGTGCTGAAAATTCGCCCTGGCACCACCCTCTATTTAACCCTCACTGAAGACAGCCAGAGTCCGGCGGCGCCACTGCTCAAACGGCAATCCTTGTTTGTGGTAAACGACGCGGGCCAATTGATACTGGATAAGCTGGCGGAAATTCCGCTCGCGGGTCTCTCTGCCAGCGAGGCGGTACTGCGCCTGAAAGGCGAGCCCCTGTTTCAGGGCGAAAGTCCGAGCTTGAGCATACTCCCGGCGGACAACGCTGACACCACGACCTTACAACGTTTCGGCAGCCGATTGTTCAGCAGTAACCCGCAGGTTCAGTCGCTGGATAACCTGCCGGTTCCAGAAGACTATGTGCTCGGCGCGGGTGATCAGATTAGCGTACAGCTCACCGGAGCTGAAACCGCGAGCGATACCTATACGGTCAGCCGAGAGGGCACTCTCGAGCTGCCCCAGTTGGGCCCCATTGCCGTGGCGGGTTCGCGTTTTCAGGTGGTGAAGGAGCGGCTGGCCGGGCTCTACGCAGAAAAACTTATCGGTACCGAAGCCCATGTGAGTATGGGCGCATTGCGCTCAATACAGGTCCGGGTGCTCGGTGAAGTGGGTGAGCCCGGCAGTTATGTGGTGGGTTCACTGGCGTCGGTCGTGGACGTGCTGGCCGCAGCAGGCGGAATCAGCGACATTGGCTCTTTCCGTACCGTGCGTGTCGAACGCGGCGGCAAGGTGTTAGCAGAACTCGATTTATATCGCCTGTTAACCACGGGTGAGTTCGAAGATACGCGCTTGCTCGCGGGCGATACTGTGTTTGTGCCCGTGGCAAAAAAACTGGTGAGTATCAGTGGGCAGGTTAAGCGTCCGGCAGTCTACGAGCTGACTGGCAAGGCGTCTATCAGCGAGGCGATTGCACTGGCGGGCGGCCTGCAAAGCGGCGCCCTGCAAGACAATATTCGCGTGCGCCGCGATAATGGCGAGCAACTGCTGCAAGTGGATCTCGCCACCGGTCGAGGGCGTGATTTGGCGCTCCAGGACGGCGATGAGGTAACTGTTGTGAGTCAGCAATTCGAGCTCGCGCAGCAGGTTCGCGTCAGTGGCGAAGTCCTGCAACCGGGGGACTACGCACTCCAGCCAGGTTTGCGGCTGAGTACGCTGCTTACGAGCGCGGGTTTGCGCCACGATACCGACCGTGCTACGGCATTGCTTGTGCGTGCCAGTGCCGCTTTGCGGCCTGAGTTATTGGTCGTGTCACCCGCGCAGGCGCTGCAGGCTAGCGGTACTGAGGTCGACCCAATATTACGTGCGGGCGATTCTCTCTATCTCTTTTCGACCAGCACACCAGGGCAACGCAGCAGTTTGCTGCTGCCATTAATTAACGAACTGCAGCAACAGACGTATGGTTCGCCCCGCCTGGTGACTGTAAATGGCGCGGTGGCCGAACCCGGCACCTACCCTCTTACCCGCAATATGCGAGTGAGTGACCTGCTGGCACTCGCGGGCCAAATTCAGGCGCAAGGCCCGCAGCAAGGGCTTGCAACGCAACTGGAACTGTCCCGAGCGGGGGTGGATGCAGCAGGCAATCCGCTGGTTACCCATCGCCGCGTGTCGTTGGCGTCTGTGCGTGATGGTTCTGACAACCCGATGCTGCAACCCTGGGATACGGTCACCGTCAAGCGTGACCCGCGATACAGCGAACAGCATACGGTGCAGCTGGCGGGCGAGGTGCGCTACCCAGGAATGTATCGGGTTGCGCCCGGTGAGCAGCTATCCAGCCTGATTCAGCGTGCCGGAGGTCTGACCGTGATGGCGTTTCCAGCCGGCGCGGTGTTGGTGCGTGAATCCATTAGCGAATCGCAAAAGCGCGAGCTGCAACAACTTGCCGATCAAATCGAACTGGGGCTGAAGTCCACCATTCTGGAACGCGCAGACGAAACCATTCGCCCGGCGGAATCTCTGCAGGTGGCGAGCGATGTGGTTACTTTGCTGCGCGATGCGGAGCCTATGGGGCGGCTGGTGTTCGATTTGCCGAGATTGGTGGCAGAGTCAAACCACGGCAAGCTCTCCGACGCGGATATCACCTTGTTTGACGGTGATCAGCTTTATATTCCGCCGGTGATGGAAACGGTTTCCGTGGTGGGTGAAGTCCACCGGCCAACCAGCCATTTATTCCAAGATAAATTCAGCGCGATGGATTATGTGAGCCTCAGCGGCGGCATTACCAGTAAATCCAAGCCAAAGCTGATCTATCTGGTTCGCGCTGATGGGTCCGCCAAGAAATTGAAATCTGGCTGGCGCAAAACCCAGGTCCAACCCGGAGACACCATTGTGGTTCCACTCAATGTGGAAAAAATACGGGGTCTGCGTCGTTGGCAGGACATCACCGGCATAATCGCGAATCTGGTAACGCCAACAGCGGCTATGGTGAACGCGGCGGCAGCGTGGAAGACGGCGGAAGCGATCGAACACCGCGAAAACATCAATGTGAACTGGTAGGGAATTATGTCGAATTCAGAAAACCCCAACCGGTATTACCTGGAACTGGGCTCTGTTCCAGAGTCGCTTCACTTGGTGGATATTGGCGGCGCCCTCTGGCGTGCTAAATGGGTGTTGTTGGTGGTGATCGCTGTTTTTGTTGGAGCCTTCGCCGTGCTCGCGATGATCACGCCAGTGAAGTACACCGCCGAAGTGGTGGTTGCCGAGGCAAATGCGGTGGCGAGAACCGACCCAGGCAGCGACAGCGCAGTCCCAGATATTGGTGTGGACCTGCCTTCCAACGAAGCGCTGGCAATGATCACGTCGCGGGATTTTATCAACCGTTTTATTGAAGATAACAACCTGCTGCCTGTGCTTTATCGCGGGCAGTGGAATGCGCAAACCCAAAACTGGAAACTACCCGCCGAAGCCCCCACCCTGTGGCAGGCCTACAAGCGGTTTTCACGTCGGGTGCTGGATGTGGGCAAGGATGCGGAATCAGGCCTGATTCGCATATCGGTCAGTTTTAGCCAACCTGAACTGGCGGCCGAGTGGGCGAATAAAATCGTTGCCGAAGTAAACGAAGTACTGCGCGCGAACGCCATTCGCGAGGCAGAAGAGACGCTCGCTTATCTCAATCAGGAGCTCCAGCGCACCGCGTCCATGGATTTAAAAGCGTCGCTCAATGAACTGGTGAAAGCGCAGAAAGCGCGGGTGGTGGCTGCCAACGTTCACAAGCAATACGCATTTCGCATTGTCGACCCGGCGGTGGTGCCGGAAGAACCGGCAATCCCAAAATTGACCTTACTGCTTATTATTCTTGGAACAGTCTTGGGCACTTTTGTGGGGGTGACAGGCGTCCTACTGCACCATCTGATTCAGCGCACCCGCCGTTCGGCTGAGGCGCATGTATGAGTCGTGTCGTGAGGAATCCGCAGGGCCGCCCAGGGCGCCAACGGGGAATGTTGGGCGGTGGTTTGTGGGTGTTGGGTAGTCGACTCGTGGTGGCTCTGACCCAGGTGGTGACATTGGGTTTACTGGCGCGATTGTTGGCTCCCGATGCCATGGGTGTGTACTTTATTATCGCGAACCTGGTAATTATCACCAGCACTGTGGCCCAGTTGGGCATTCCACAGCTGGTGGTAAAGCGTAGCGCCGAAGCGCTGGAAGCCGGTGACCGGGCTCAGGTGCGGCAGGTTATGCAAGGGTGTCTTTGGCTCGCGTTGGCCGCGGCACTGACGTTTGGCGCGATATTTATGGCCGGGCTTGGCAAGTGGCTGGCGGAACACGTTTTCCACTCGCCTGAAATGTTGCCGCTGCTGTGGTTGACGGCCATCTGGCTTATAGCCATGGCATTGCAGCGCAGTGTTGGTGAGGCGTTTCGTGGACTGCATGATATGCGCGCCGCGTCGGTATTTGCTGGCGCGTTTTCCGGGATAGTTATCGCCGCCACCCTACTGTTCCTGGTGTGGTTTTGGGGTGAGTGTTCACTTTCCATGGTGCTCAAGGTGTCCGCGGGTGCGATGGTGGTCAGTCTGGTGGCGTCGCTGGCGCTTCTCCAGCGGCGGGTACAGCTGTTCCGGGCGCCGTTTGCCCTGCCCGACCTGGGCCTGTTGCGCTTGGCTCTACCCATATTTTTTGCGAGCCTTGGCAACATTGTACTGACTCGCGCAGATATCTGGCTGCTAGGCATGTTCGCCAGCGATAGTGAGGTTGCACTCTATGGCGGCGCGGCGCGTATTATTGGTTTACTGGGCACTGCACAGTTGATCGCGGTGGCGCTCACAGGGCCGGTGATCGCGCAATTGAACCAACGGGGTGACATGCGCCAGCTACAAAAGGTTATTCAATTGGTACCTACGGTGCTCGCGTTGCCAACGCTGGTGGTTATCGCGGGGCTGGTGCTGTGGGGCGATTATCTTATGGCCGTGCTCTACGGGGATGCGTTTTACGCCGGCGGCCTGCGAGTGCTGCAGATATTGGCTATCGGTCAAGGAGTTGCACTCCTCGCAGGGGTAAGCGTGCAGGTGTTGTTGATGACTAACCAGCAGCGCAACGTCATGATAATTACGCTTTCCTGCACCCTGTTGGCTCTTGTTGGCACGCTGTTTACTGTCGATGCTTATGGTATTACTGCGGTGGCTTTCTGGTTTGCTATCGCTGTCGCTATGCAGGCGTTACTCGCCCTCATTGTCTGTCGCCTACGGTTAAAGTTGGACACTTGGATCTGGCCGCCAGCACTATTACACATAGGTGCGCTGCGCCAGCTCCTACAGCGACGGCGCCCTGCATGAGGGTAAGCGCCGTCTCATTGATGTGTGCTGCATTGCTCTGGGGCACTTTTTTTCTGAAGGCGACAGCCCCGATTATGCTCGGACTGTTGTTCTCGGCGATGGTGTTCTACTGGAGTCTGATACGCGGCTATCGGTTAGACGCTATCGGGCTGGTGCTAGTGCTGAACATGATTCTCTGGCTGGGCAGTGGCCTGGTGGTGGGTTCGATGGGACTTAGCAGTTTTGCTTCACCCGGGTTCTATAATGGCGACGGGCGTATTCTGCTGTCTTGTTTACCTTTGCTGGCTCTCGCTGTTGCGCCGGTAACCACCTGGGAGCTGCAGCAATTTATTCGGCAGCTGCAATGGGTTGTGGTGGTGTCGATTGCGGTCTATCTGTTTTGGCTGATCACCGGAAATCGGTCGCTGGCCGGTGCCGGTCACGCCGATGAATTCCACGCATTTTTTACCTCCCACACAGGTTCTGGTACTTTTTTTGGCTGCATTGCTGTATTTGCGATTGTGTTTAATGCTGAGCGTATAAAGCGTGGCCAACTATTGTTTGCGCTCTTGTTATTGGGGCCTGTGTTTTCATCCGGTTCCCGTGAAGGGCTCGTTGGAGTAATGGCTGCGCTCGGGTGGTTTTTATTCGCCAAGCGCAAAAACCCGCTCATTCTGTTGCCAATTTTGTTGATAGCGCTCGCCCTGGTTCCGGCGGTAGAAATGATGAGCAACAAAGCCTACAACCGTACGCTGGGTATGTTTAGCCAGGAGTCGCTTGCCGGGATGACCGGCCAGGTAGAGGCGGGTATCAAAAGTGACTGGGCTGTCGGCGACTGGAATCCGGAGGAGAGCAACGACAAGCTTGAAACCGGCGATGTGACCACCCTGGTGCGGATGATGTTGTGGGTGTATGCGGGCAAACGGTTTGTGGATAGCCCGATTGTTGGTATGGGATGGGGGCGTTTCAATGATCGACAGCTTACGCTTATAGACACACCGTTGCTCGGCATTGCCTTCGACGGTCGGCGCGTGTTTAACACCGCGAGCGCTCACAATTCCTATTTCCACATATTGGCTGAATCCGGGTTACTGGGAATGGGCCTTTATCTCGCGCTGTGGATTGCGCTGTTTTTCCGCGCCCGCAAGGCGGAAACCCTGTTCAAGCCGCTGCAGTCTGTACGCGCCTATTTTGTCGCTTGCCAGGCGCTGGTGGTGTATCTCCTCGCCTGTGCACTCACCGGTCATGCGTTGGCCGCGCCTTCGGTAATGGTGCCCGTGGTGACCATATTAGGTGTAGGCGCGGCCTATTATCGCACGGCTGTCGCCATCGGCCCACCCTCCGCTGACAATCCCCAGGAGCATACGCATGACCCAAAACCCATTGGCTGAACCGGGCGCAGTGGAGAGCAACGGCGACAACGGGGAACGGCTCCACGCCAGCCCTTTGCGAGTTGCTATAGTGCACTACTGGCTGGTGGGCATGCGCGGCGGCGAAAAGGTGCTCGAAGCCTTGTGCGATATCTATCCGGACGCCGACATATATACCCACGTGGTGGATAGAGAACGTATATCCGACAAGCTTAAGCGCCACACAATACACACCACCTTTATCAACCGGTTACCGCGCGCGCGGCGTTGGTACCAGCGCTATTTGCCATTGATGCCACTGGCACTGGAACAGTTGGACTTACGCGCGTATGACCTGGTTATTTCCAGTGAGTCCGGCCCTGCCAAAGGGGTTATCACCCGGCCGGATGCGCTGCACATTTGCTACTGCCACTCTCCTATGCGCTACCTGTGGGATATGTACCCGGAATATCTTGCCAGTACCGGGCGTTTTACCCGCTTGATGATGCGCCCGTTAATGCACTACCTGAGACTCTGGGATTACGCCAGTGCGGCACGCGTAGATACGTTTGTCGCCAATTCCAGCTATATCGCACGGCGGATTCGCAAATGTTATCGCCGCCGCAGTGCAGTGGTGTTTCCTCCGGTTGCGATCGACGACTTCAAACCCGGTGGCGAAAAGCAGGACTATTACCTGCTCTTAGGCCAGTTGGTGCCCTACAAAAAAGCAGATCTGGCTGTGGACGCCTTTAACCGGCTCGGCAAACGGCTGGTGGTGATTGGCGATGGTGCGCAATATGAGCAATTGAAGGCGAGCGCGGCTGCGAACATCGATATTCTGGGCTGGCAGCCCTTCAGTGAAATTCAGCGGCACTACCAACAGGCGCGTGCGCTGATTTTTCCTGGCATCGAAGATTTTGGCATTGTGCCGCTGGAAGCCATGGCCTCTGGTACACCGGTGATCGCGTATGCCGAAGGTGGAGCGCTGGATACGGTTATCGACGGCAAAACCGGTAAATTGTTTTACGCCCAGACTGTGGATGCCCTGTGCGATGCGGTGACTGAATTCGAGTCTGCGCCGCCGCTGGCAACGCAGACGCTGGTGGCTTGGGCGCAAAAGTTCAGCCAGGTACATTTCACGGAAAATTTTTTGCAAGTGGTAGACGATGCTTTCGTCGAAATAGAGCAGGGCTAATTGAACTCGTTTTCACTGACGGAAATGTTGACACGAACAAGTGTTGATTGACCCTCGTTGCTCTGGCCATCTGCAAAACCACAGGCGTAACACCACAAGGGACGAAATTCTTCTATGGCGCGACTCATTGGTTATTTATGGCTGAGCACCATCACCTGCTGGAGTTTGACGGTGAATGCGCAGGATTGGACCGCCTACTTTGGTTCGCACTATCGCGCCGAAGCGTGGGGTGACTCCATTCGCGATCCCCAAGGCGCGGGGTTTTTCAGCGCCGAATATGGCGCCGAACAGCTGGCGTTATTGGCCAAGCTGGGATCACACAAACAACTTGTCTACAGCCCGGGCGGGCTGGGTTCTGGTCGCAGCGAGGCAGCGGTCGATCATTATCTAACTCACATGTTGCTCACGCTCGGAGATGACTGGAAAACACAGCTGCAAGCGAATATTGCAAAAATCCCCACCAGCGCGGCGCCGGCATATTGGCAATTTGGCAACGAGATTAATTCACGGCGCTTTAGCGAGACCATTGCCGCGTGGGATGGCGCTCCCGCAGGCGGCAGACCTCGGCCCGGCCGCGCGCACGATGCTGCGACTGTTCCTTATTACGTGGAATATTATCTGGCCCCTGGGGTGGCGGCTATACGCAGCAGTACGCATTCTGAACGCGTAAAGGTTGTTCTCGGATCGCTGGCCGCGGCGGCTAATCCGCGTGCCCAGGCGTTCCTGGATGCACTGCTGAATTATCAGGTACGAGGGCTAATGGCTACGAGCCTGAAGGGCAAGCGCGTGTATGAACTGGTGGATGTTATCGCGCTGCACTACATCGTCAGTGCGAATACACCTCAGTGGCGCAACACCCTGGATCAACTCCACAAAAAGTGGCTTGCCACCGGTAAAGTCGCGGCGATCTGGTCGACTGAAGAAGTAGGCTTACAGCGGGCAACCCGCAACGAAGGCGCGGCTGCCGGTTTGATGGTTGTTGCGCGTACCATGGACTGGTGGTTGAGCAAAGGTATGCCCCCCGAGCAGGGGCGAGCTTTTTTGTGGGGGGCGGATAAAGGACACAGAGGCACCACTGCAGCCGAAGCCATGCAGGCACTGTACGACACCATTGGAAAATCCCATTGGCAGGTGCTATCACAACCGGCGCCGCTGAGTGGTGACAATCTTGAAGTCTACGGTTTTGCGTTGCAGCCCAGCGGTCGCCAGTTATGGTTTGCCATGCCTGCAGATCAAAGGCGCGGAGCACGTGTGGCGGTTAGCTCTTCACTATCAAACAGCCTGAACACGGTAGTGGCGGCCTATCGCTACAGCCCACAAGGCGAGCAACGTGGTTTGCCGAACACCGGGTTTGAGCTGGCGCCAGGCAGCGCATTATGGCTTCTGCTGGAGGCAAAAAAATGAGGAAACACTTCGTACTAAACGGCATTTGTGTTGTGCTTCTAGCGCTGGCTGGTGGTTGTAACAGTGCATCGAATGGTGCGGGTGCCTCTGTACCAGGAGAAAAAGTTGCGCCACCAGCTTCAGATTTTATTCAGCAGCAATTGGCGAAGCGCGCCGAGCTGATGAAGTCGCTTACCGACGAGCAACGCCAATACTATTTGGCGCCATTCGATCCGAACACTAGCCAGGCGGTTGCGAAAGAACGTGTTGAACGGGTGAGAGAGCGCGAGAAAAAAACGCAAAATGCAGAGAGGCCGCCGCGTGAACGGGAACCCCGTGAGCGCCCGGCGGATGAGAGGAAGCAGCGGCCGGTACGTGACGACCGCTACATGCGTTAGCTTATTCCCCGTCGGGGATCCACGCTTTGTACTCCCCAGCGCAATGTAGCAGCGCCATCAGGTATAGAACACCGTCGTAGTACCGGTATTGCCCTGTGGGGGGTTGTTGTTGCCAGAGCTTTTCCACAAAATTGTGCCAGCGGGGATCAGTAGCTGCCATAGCTGCCGTTGCATTCATGGAAATTAGGCCGAGGGTCGGTCCACCACCCAGCGGTTTGCCATCCAGGCTATAGAGGTGGTTCATTTTGCCTTCCTGGGTTTCGAAGAACGCGAGTAATTTATCACTGCGCGCGGGTGCGCCTGAATCTTTGCCCCACCAGGCATAGTCCATGGACCAGTTCATGACGGAACGCCAGGCATCGTATCGAAAATCTACCGACTCCGGCCGCCAGGATGCCGCCCACGGGGTGCCATCAAAATTACCGTAGTCCGGTGTTAACGCAGTGACAGGGTGGGCGGCTTTGGCAAAATAGTCGCGGCTCACATCGGCCGCTTTGGCCCAAAACGCGCGATCTTCTTGCGGCGCGACACGTGCCCAAATTTCATAGAACGAGGGCAGATGGTAAGACGCGTCTGTATGATCAGCATTATTGATGTCGGGCGTGAAGCGCACTTGCGCCTCTTCCGGGTGGAACAGATTGGTCGCAGTCATTACTCCGCGATTGGTTGGGCCGGTGATCACCTGGCGGTGGCGCATGCGGCTCAAAATGGTGTCCGCTTCCTGTTGGTAGTTGAAAATACCTTCGCCATTACCCCAGCGGGCGGCGGCGAAATAGAGAGCGGTCACGAAATATTCCTCGCCATCTGGCGCTGGCATATCGTCATTGGCGACACCATCGCGGCGCATGGACCAGGCAAAGTAACCAAACGCTGGATGCGTGGGGGAGTCTTGATACATATAGGTTTTCGCCCAGTTCCAGATTGCATCGAACTCGGCTTTTTTGTCCATTTGAACAGTAATCATCATGCCGTAGCTCATGCCTTCTGAGCGCACGTCATTGCTGTTCACATCGTAAACATATGCGAGTGGACCATTCTCGTTTCCACCCGCTTGATAGTAGACAGCTGCATCTTTCGCGTCGCCATAAAACAAGTGCTGAAACGCCTCGTCAATTTTGCGCTGGATGTCTATTTCGCTTTTTCCGATTTCGGCAAACAGATTGCGGTACTCGCCGGTAGCAACGGCACCAGCAGTACTGGTGTCTGCATCCGGCTTGCTGTTACCTGCACAACCGGTCAGTGACACAAGGCCGAGCGTGAGCAAGGTTAAGGTAACTTGCCTGAAGCGGCTTGGTGAAAGACGTGGAAACATGAGAGCGACATCCTCTTGTTGTAATTGGGTTGGAATTTTATGTGAGCTAAGTGTAGCAGAGGTGTGAGCGCTGAGGATGCCGGAAAATCGAAGCCCGCCGTGCGTAATTAAGCGTCCGCACTGGGAATGGTACTGTCGATCTGGTAAGTTGAAGCAGGGCTATTAACACTGGATGATAGTTCAGTATCGGAAGCCTGAAAACCGTTAACTAAAAAGTAAGCCAAATGTCAGGGAGAGAAAATGCGCGTTTTACTGTTGATATGGATTGTTTTTCTATGGGGGTGTGCCTCGCCAATTGATGTAGGTGAAAAACAACAAAAATTAGCAAACACGGAGTTCTCCGGTAACCCCTACCGTGAGTTTAAACACAAAATCAACCAGACCGAGAGAATACGTAAAGTTGAGATTGTTGAGCATCCTGCCGCAGCAGTTATTCCAAATCGGAGACTGAGTCGCCCTTTGGCTTACGTGCTGGACGATGTTATTCCTGCGAAAAATCCCAAAGTGAAAATAACGAAAGCGCAAGTGATTATCGCGTTATCTCGAGAGTCGTATTCCGCTCTGCTAAACGCAGACTTAGGCTACGCTGCAGTATCGGGAGGGCTGGTGGGAATGGCAGCGGCTAGTGTAAGAAACGCCTTTTTACTGGACGATGATGAGAGCCTCTATCGCTATAAAACAAACGTGATTGCGTGCCTTATCGACATTGAGGATGGTGAAAACCGGATTTCGATTGATGAGGCTATCCCGTTTAAGTACGACGCGAATTTTTTATACCCCGATCCGCGTTTACCGAATTTTAACGATCCTTCGGTCGTAGAGCAGATCCAGACGCTGATAAGTAAATGTAAAGACCGGACCTTGGCGGAATTAGAACACGGCACCGCCCAGAAGACGCAATAGTATTTTTTAACTTGGCAATGTAAGCCCTTGAAGTATTAGAAAATTCACACATCTACGTCAGTACTTCAAGGGCGCGCGATTAAATAGATGGGATCATCCATTTAATCGCCAGGTTAATAGTTAAACTAATTTAATTGCAAATGAGTGTAAGCCAGCTCTGGGCGCGTGTTACATCTTGCCAGGTGTTACAAAGGTTTAAAGACGAAAAGTAGGGAAAAAACACACTATGGCCATTGCAACAATTTCACCGCTGGACTGGTTGGTTATTGGTTTCTATCTCTTCGGTTTAATAAGTTTTAGCCTCTATCTCTCGCGAAAACAACATTCACGTGCCGACTATTATGTCGGCGGGCGAAGCATCGGTGCCTGGCCTATCGCCATATCCACAATGGCAACCCAATGTTCGACCAACAGTATATTGGGGGCTCCCGCGTTCGTGGCGTTTTCCGCTGGCGGCGGTTTGATATGGCTGCAATACGAACTAGCTGTGCCCCTGGCTATGCTTGCAATCATGATATTTTTATTGCCGGTATTTCGGGCGATGAATCTTGTTTCCGTGTACGAATATTTAGAAAGGCGTTTCGATCTAAAAACCCGTTTGGTACTGAGTGGGCTGTTTCAGTTTTTACGCGCGTTTGCCACTTCCGTGACGATCTACAGTATTGCATTGGTGGTCGAGCTGATTACTGGAACAACGTTTTTGATTTCTGTGCTTATTCTTGGTGCTATAACACTCGTTTATGATGTATTTGGTGGTGTAAAAGGAGTGGTGTATAGCGATGTTCTACAAATGGGTATTTTGGTCGTCGTGCTATTAATGTTGTTTGTTATATTGGTTGGTGAATTAGGCGGCCTGACGGGTATTTTTAATGGGATACCTCAAGAACGCTTGCAAACGCTGGATTTCAGTCATCACGGCCTCGGCGACGGTGAAACCTTTGCGTTCTGGCCAATGCTCATTGGTGGCTTCTTTTTGTACGTCAGTTACTACGGGTGTGACCAAAGCCAGGTGCAGCGAGAGTTGTGTGCGGCGAATATTCACGAATCTAAAAAATCGCTCTTCTTAAATGGATTGTTACGTTTTCCGCTGGTGCTATTGTATTGCCTGATTGGCGTCGGATTGGGAAGTTACGCGGCTAGCCATCCTGAGTTTATACAACAGCTGCCAGCGGAGGGCGGTACGCCAAATTACAATGTAGCCGTGCCGCTTTATATGTTGCAGGTACTTCCAATGGGTTTGGTAGGCTTGGCGCTTGTTGCTTTATTTGCAGCAGCTATGTCGTCGCTGGATTCAGTAATTAACTCATTGAGCGCGTCCACGATGGAAGATTTCGTGCGACGACTTTCATCGAACGCGTGGAGCGATGAAACAGAGCTATGGATATCTCGCGTGGTGACGCTTTGTTGGGGGAGCCTGGCCGTCGTATTTTCATTTTACGTAGGCGATATCGCCGATTCCGTGTTAGTCGCAATCAATAAAATTGGTTCACTGATAAACGGCCCTGTACTTGGCGTTTTCGTGCTGGGTGTATTTACGCGTCGATGCAATGGCCTGGGAGCCGTGTGTGGTTTGTGCTTAGGGTTTGTTACCAACGTGCTGTGTTGGCTGTATTTGCCCAATGTATCCTGGCTGTGGTGGAACGTGATTGGATTGATAGTTTGTATGCTGGGGGGGTACTTAATAAGTATTTTTGCCGGGTGTCGACAGCAGCGTGGAGAGCCATTCACTGTTCAATTAGACTGGCTAAACTGGCGCGGAAGATATGGCATTCTGGTGCTGTACACACTCGGAATAGTGGGGGTGCTGGCGCTACTATAACAAAATACTGAGTGTTATTTTACAGCCCCCTTTTAGGGGGGCGAAGTACATAAGGCAGATAAATCGCGACTAAAAATTAACGTCCTTTTCTATGTCCTGAAGTTTGCGTCTGGCGAGTGCAAGATTCGCTTTAGATTTGTCCAGGACATAATAAATAAAAACCCCTTCTTTACGTGACATAGGTCTAATAAGGTGGTATTGCTTTCCTAGGGTAATCAAAATATCTTCGATAACGTCGTTGAGGCCAAGCGAGCGCATGGTCTTCATTTTTGCACGTACAACTTCAGTGTTGCCGGCTGCTGCGATTTCTAAATCGACACCCGAACCCAAACTGCCAAGGCTCATGCCGCTGTTAGAGTCGACAATAGCGCCGCACATGGCACCGTCGAGAGTGAGCATATCTTCTAAAGCTTGATTAATTGTTAACATAGTATCCTCTTGTATACTGTTGCAATTGCAAGTTTGCGCATGTTCTATAGCATAATGCTGAATCTGCTAGTTAGCAGATACCGATAAATTTTTTGCTAAATTGGCGACTTTTTCCGGCCAGTTTTGCCATTGTACATGGCCCAGTTTAGCCAGCGTTACGAGCAGCGTTTGGTCGTCACATGGCTGTACGTTGAGTAGTCCTTTCTGGTGCTGAACTGAAATATTACGCACATCACCAAGCCGGTCAAAAGCTTGAGTGTTTTTTGTGTGTAAGATCCAATAATCGCGCGCAGATTCGGCGATAATTTCGAACTCTGACTGAACGAGAGTAGACGCAAACACAAATCCGGTATCGGTTGCCACAAGTGCACAACCTATAACGCCGTGTTCGAGGCTTAACTCAAGTAGTGCGCGTTTTAGGTGGAGCTGACTCATAAAAATTTAAGCCGCTTGGATAAGTCGTTACAACGATAAATTACCTGTGCTTGAATGACTGAGCTATCCGCTATTACACACAGAATGTAGTTCAAGCCGTTAATTTCAATATATGTGGAATAGAGTAGGCCTTTATCCGATGTAATGGTCATTCCGTTAGTGCTACCAAGATGCGTTTCGTCAGCCGCAGCTGCACATATGGACATCATTGAGCTCGACATGGCGGCGATTTTCGCGGGGTCCGTGCCCCTTATGCTCGCAGAAGCAATGTCAAAACCATCAGCAGTGGCGAGAACAACAGTAAAAACACCCGATGTCTCTTGCAGCAGCTGTTTGCAGTGCTCTTCTACGATGGGTATCAAGTCGGAAGCAATTTTTTTCATGAGGTATGTACGTCGGATTCGATCTGTGCGAGTAAAATATGTAGCAAGGTGGTTACGTCGTCTTTTTGCCTGACGTCGACAGGTATGATCGGTAGGCTTAGGTTAAATGACGCCAGGTGATCGGCAAAGTCATCAATGGAGGGGCGAGTATGATGCTCTGTACGACCTACACCAACTACACAAGGCACAGTGTCTAATGCCGATCTAAACGCATGAACGTAAAGCGAGAGATCTTCCAGTGGAGCGGCGCGTGAATTGTCAATTAATATTACAAGGCCAAGTGCATCACGTACTACAATCCGCCACATAAACTCGAACCGCTCCTGCCCCGGTGTGCCGAACAGGCGCAGACGTTCGTTATTGGACAGGGTTATTTCGCCATAATCCAAACCTACGGTAGTGTAAGCTTTGTCGAGAGTGTCGTCAGTGTTAAGCACGTCCGTTTTGACCGGGGGGATTTCGCTAATTGCTGCGATTGCCGTTGTTTTTCCCGCACCAGTGGTACCACTGAACACAATTTTAAAATCGTTCATATACAGACTTTATTGTTCAATTTTTAAAGCCCAGCCGATGCTTTAACTGCGCGATAAAGCCGAAGCGCCGATTAGAAGACGCAGCGACCGCTGGAGAGTTGGGTACGATAGCCGCTGTCGCTTTGGTGATATAACCCTGGTCCTGGAGAAGTTCGATAAAACCAGCACAAAAATCATTAGGTTTACCACTAAGCGCGATGAGTTGTTGAAGTGTTTTCGGCGTACGGTTTAAATACGCAGCAAGCAATGCGTAGTCTGGATTCAATCCCAGAAGTTTTGACGTTGGCCAGCGCTGTAGCTTATAACTGTCAATATTTTGGAGTTCGGCTTTAATAGGTTCTGGTTGTGGCGCTTTAGAATGATTCGGCGTGAGGGAGAACGACTGTTGAATAGAAAGCAGTGTAGTGATAAAAACTTCGGCATTAAAAGGCCGCTGGAAATACAGCTTGTCGGAGGAATGCCCCTTGCGTGCGATATGTAATATCACGGTAGACTGCTTTGCTATAAGGGGCGAAAAGTCGGTGCGCTCCGGCTCGGCGATTAGAACATCACACTCGCCCTGGTCAGTAAGTTGCCACGTACCGTTTAGTCGATCACTCGTACGAAAAAGAGTTTGAACCAGGTCTCGTTCAGGTTTAAGGAGGCCGATACAGCCTAATCTAAGGATCACAACGACTCAATGTGCTCGTGTAGGTTTACCTAAGGGTACCAGCGTATTAGCGTTTAGTGAAGTAAAAGCTAATCCACGGACTTAAAATCTATAACGCTCAATATACGCAAACCATTTGGATCAGGATTACTAGTTTTAGCTTGTTGTTATGTCAAATTTAACCTTTGTTAATGTGAGGTAATAATTTGGCGGACAGATGCGTTGCTATTGGGCAAAAAGCGATACGGAGAGCCAATTTGGTGCCAATCCAAACATGGGTGCTGATGTTTTGCTTACCTACTGCATTTTACGTCTGGCTGCGTTCTTGCTGGAGCGTGTAGCAACGCCAGAATTAAAGAATTTTGAAAAATGGGTGTTTTATCAAAAGGTAAAAATATGAAAAATCTAGTTTTAATTTTATGTTTACTATTAACAAACTTCGCAAACGCTGAAACAGGTTACGACCCAAAAGCTAATCCAGATAAAGATTTGAAAGCCGCATTAGTAAGTGCGAAGGAAAAAGATAAATTGGTGTTGGTAATATTCGGGGCTGATTGGTGTCCAGATTGCAGAAGCCTGAATAAAAAAATAACCGAGCCACCACTTGCGAAAACTATAGATAATAATTTTAGCGTTATTCACGTTGATGTTGGCCGTTGGGACAATAATATCGAATTTGCCAGCCGCTTCGGTAAACCGATCGAAAAAGGAATTCCATCGATTGCAATATTGGATAAAGACCAAGGCATTTACTATGTGGCACAGGGTGGTGAGTTTGCGACCGCACGAAATGCCAAAGTGAATTCGCTAAACGATTGGTTTGAGGCATTGTTGAAGGCCATAGATAACCAAGAGCTGGAAAAGCGACCGATGTCGAAGTGATGCGTTTTGTACAAGGTCCATATCGATAACGGCTATGTGAAAATACCATACAGAATATGTAACAAAATCACAGAGATATACGGTTAAATTTGGTTCACAAGCCGATATTTACCCTAGGGGCATTCGAGGATGTTGGTATAAGCTTTTGATTCTAAGCAGGTTATGTGGCTACGCGGGGAAATTTAGCAGAGAAAACCTGTCCCGTGGATGTATTTTTGTATGGATAGCTGGCATATTGCCTTTTGGACGTAGAATAAAATGTTAAGAGCCAATCGGCTCGAAGATCATCCTCCGTATTATCGCGGCTGCTGAACCCGATAATCTAATGAGGAATAAACGATGGATATTGTAAGAAATAAAGCCTGGAGAAAGTTTAAGGCAAAGGTAAAGTCTAGAAAAAATGGAGAAACTCGTGAAAAGCAATGGATAGCTGAGAAAAACTGGAAGTTGATGTATACGAGAGGTGAAAAACTCCGTAGAGCCACGCAGCTTGGTATCGACTACCCAAAGAAGACTGTTCGGCAAACATTGGATAATGAGCAGCCTTTGGATGAAGACAAATGAAGAACTTACTATTTATATGTAGCCGGAATCAATGGCGTAGTCCTACGGCTGAAACCATATGGCGAAAGCATGCCGATTTTAATGTTAAATCAGCAGGTACCAGCCCAAAAGCGAGAAGAACTGTCAGCCCAGCGGATATCCGCTGGGCTGACGTTATATTCACAATGGAGTCGAAGCATAAGAACCGACTTAAAGCAGAATACACCCGCTTACTTGATCACAAGCCAATTTACGTATTAGATATCCCTGATAACTATCAATATATGGACCCTGAGTTGGTTCAGGAGCTTGAAAGTCTTGTGCCTCAATATCTCAAGGATTAGGCTCTTAACAAAGCAAATCAGCCGGACAGTTTTTCCGTTGCTTTTTTTGTGGCGGAAAAGCATGCCACAAAAACACAACTCCAAAACTGCCGCTGTTTGCGGCGTTATAAAGCTCCGAAAACGTTAACTTTTAAGCGCTATTTTTTGGTTAAGCGTTGTCGGGTAGCTAGGGGTTAGGTGGCTCAAATTAGAGTTTTACTTGCTGCAATTTGTGGGGTTCCTAATGTAGTTCTGGCCTCGGAGAGCGAGTCATCTGCTAATTGGTACCGGTTGTTCTTTTCGCATTCGTTTGGGCTTTAAAAATAATTGGCAATTTCGCACGGCGTTCTTGTCGCACATTTAAACTGGGTGGTTGTTTTTTAATATGTCGCAGTGTCTTTTGGCCGCAATATTTTGGGTTTGTCGCGTAAGCTGTTATAACAATTACAGCCACCAGACCCACACTGCTACGCTTGATTTTGTGCATTCGCTACGCTCATTGTTGCACAAAACCAAGCTTCACATTGTGGGCAGGTGCTGTAGGCGTTATGAGTATCGGCAAAGGAGCACTTCGCTTTCATTGAGGACATTGTAGGGTTATTCGTTGGCCTTATTATGAGGTTTATAGAAATCCTTATATTTTTAATTGCGCCAACACTTGAAATCGTACTTCCAATAGCATTCTACTTGGTAGAGGCTGTTGTTTGGTTGTAAATTCTGTTGTTTTACTTACTTATAGCTTTGTTTAGTTGGTCTAAGCCCAAGATCCCAGCTAAGTATTCATTAACTAAAGCTAGGGGTAAAGAGAAGTCCGCAGCGGATAGTTGGCGTAGTTACATGGGCAAGCGTGGCAATAAAGACAAAAACTCATAACAAATTGCTCCAGCAGACACATACTGCTGCGCTCGTTTTTGTGTATTTCGCTGGCGCTCAATTTTACACAAAAACGCTCTCCGCAGTATGTGCAGCTGAGCAAGGCGTTATAAAGCATCGGAAACGTTAACGTTAAAGCGCTATGTTTTGGTTAATCGTTGTCGGGTAGTTGGGGATTTGGTGGCTTAAATTAGAGCTTTACTTGCTGCAAGTTGTAAGGTTCTTAATGTGGTTCTGGCTCTCGGAGAGCGAGTCAGCTCATAATTGGTACCGGTCGTTCTTTTCGCATTCGTTTGGACTTTGAACATAATTGGGAATTTTTCGCGGTGTTCTCATCGTACATTTAGAGTGAGTAGTAGTTTTTAATATGTCGCAGAGCCGTTTGGTCCCAATAATTGGAGGTTGTCGCGTAAGCCGTTATAACAATAACAGCCACCAGGCCCACACTGCTACGCTTGATTTTGTGCATTCGCTACGCTCATTATTGCACAAAACCAAGCTCCACTGTGTGGGCGGGTGCTGTAGGCGTTATGCATCCAAGTAATGGAAGTTGGATATGTTTTTAACTCGAAAAAGAGTTACTAAACACAAATATGTTTACATCGCGGTAGCTATTGTTTCATTTTTAATGGGTTTCGTTCATGGCACTCACCATATTTATTGGGGTTTTTCTATTGTGGCGCTTTCAGTTGTCTTTTACCCGACCATATTCAATTGGGCAGTTGTATTGTCAGTTTCGGTAGTATTTTCAGGGATATATTTATGGTCAACTACTCAAGAGGTATTGAAAATAATAGGAGGTGAAAAAAGTTATGTGCTATCGGGAGACCCCGTCGCTTACACTCTGTATGTGTTGGTCGTAACTATTCTGTGTTGGGCGATATTCGTAACAAAGCCCACCCTGGGTCAAGAAAATGCATAACAACGTCAGTCAGCAGGACCTGCGTTTCGGAGCTTGTTTTTAGTGGCCAAACGCTACGCTGCCACAAAAAACAAGCTCCTCCACTGCGGCCGCTGCTGCACGGCGTTATGCGTCGCTGAGCCTTTAAATGAAACTCTGGCTAGTTGGCTTTGAGAAGGTTGCGGAACTGGTGGTACGCAATATTTGTTGTTGAGTAACGTAACCTTCGGTCGCGTTGTTAGTGGGGTAGCTTCGTTAGAGTTTGTACCAATCAATCGGTCAAATAAAGTTGTATTAGATCGTAGTCAAATATCTAGGTGGTTAGGGCAACTTTATTTCACCTGGTTTTGTGCAAGGTATGCAGTGCGTGCCTTTGTTTGAGGTGCTTAATAGTCGGGAATGTCGGCGTCGTTTTAGTCTGTAGGTTTTAAATGGGCGCTGTCATTTTGCAGGCTCTTAAGTAGTTTCGTTGGGGTTGGTTGTGTTCGGCAGGGCAATGCATAACAATCAGCATCAGGTTTAGCCGCTACGCGGCTTGGACCTCCATTTCGGCGCTTCGCGCCTACATTACGGCCCCTGTGCTGGGCGTTATGCGTCGCTGAGCCTTTAAATGAAACTCTGGCTAGTTGGTATTTGAGAAGGCTGCAAAACCGGTGGTACGCAATATTTAGTTTTGGGTAACGCCACCTTCGGTCGCATTGGTAGTGGGGTGGCTCTGTAAATGTATGCACCAATTAAGCGGTCACATAAAGTTGCATCCGTTTTTAGCTTGATCGTTGGTTAATCCTGGCAACTTTATTTAACCTGGTTGTGTGCAAGGTAAGCGGTGTGTGCCTTTGTTTGAGGTGCTTAATAGTCGGGAATGTCGGCGTCGGTTTAGTCTGTAAGTTTTAAATGGCCGCTGTCATTTTGCAGGCTCTTAAGCAGTTTCGTTGGGGTTGGTTGTGTTCGGCAGGGCAATGCATAACAATCAGCATCAGGATCAGCCGCTGCGCGGCTTGGACCTCCATTTCGGCGCTTCGCGCCTACATTACGGCCCCTGTGCTGGGCGTTATGCGTCGCTGAGCCTTTAAATGAAACTCTGGCTAGTTGGTATTTGATAAGGCTGCAAAACCGGTGGTACGCAATATTTAGTTTTGGGTAACGCCACCTTCGGTCGCATTGGTAGTGGGGTGGCTCTGTAAATGTATGCACCAATTAAGCGGTCAAATAAAGTTGCATCCGTTTTTAGCTTGATCGTTGGTTAATCCTGGCAACTTTATTTAACCTGGTTGTGTGCAAGGTAAGCGGTGTGTGCCTTTGTTTGAGGTGCGTAATCGTCGGGAATGTCGGCGTCGGTTTAGTCTGTAAGTTTTAAATGGGCGCTGTCATTTTGCAGGCTCTTAAGCAGTTTCGTTGGGGTTGGTTGTGTTCGGCAGGGCAATGCATAACAATCAGCATCAGGCTCAGCCGCTGCGCGGCTTGGACCTCCATTTCGACGCTTCGCGCCTACATTACGGCCCCTGTGCTGGGCGTTATAAAGCGTCGAAAGCTTCAATTCTGAAGCGCTCTGTTTTGGTTAAGCGCTGTCGGGTAGTTAGGGATTTGGTGGATCAAATTAGAGCTTTAGTCGGTGCAAGTTGTAGGGTTTTTAATGTGGTTCTGGCTCCAGGAGAGCGAGTCAGCTTCTAATTGGTACCGGTCGTTCTCTTCGCGGTCGTTTGGGCTTTGAATAAAATTGGCAATTTTGCGCGGTGTTCTCATCGCACATTTAAAGTGAGTAGTTGTTTTTAATATGTCGCAGGTTCGTTTGGTCCCAATAATTTGGGCTTGTCGCGTAAGCTTTTATAACCAAGTCAGCCAGCAGGACCTGCGTTTCGGAGCTTGTTTTTCGTGGCTAAACGCTACGCCGCCACAAAAAACAAGCTCCTCCACTGCGGCCGCTGCTGCACGGCGTTAAGTGCTGTCAGGCTTATGAGTATAAAAATTAAAAAATTACTTTTGGTAATACTTATTGCCCCAGCGGGCCTTCTTTGGGTTGGCATGTGCTTATTCGGTCTATCAATATTCAGTCACGCAATGTTCCGAGAGTTTGGATCGTTTGCATTAACCATACTTTCTTTTATCGGCCTTGGGTGCGTGATAACCGCTATAGTTGCTTCATTTCGGTATCCTAAAATTAGTGCAGTATCGGTTTATGCAGCGTCATTTGGTATTGCTGCAATGGTTATAGGTATGTACATCGGTGTTCCTTACAGTCATGTACTGGCTGTTTCAGCCGTAAGTTTATTGGTTGGCGGCGTGTTTTTATTAATAGAATATGTCAGGGGCACTTAACAAGTTGCTCCTGCCGACATTTTTTCCGTTGCGCCTTTTGTGCTTAAATAGCACAAAATTCTCCACTCCAAAAATGCGGCAGAGCAAGGCGTTATGAGTATCGGCAAAGGAGCACTTCGCTTTCATTGAGGATATTGTAGGGTTATTCGTTGGCCTTATTATGGGGTTTATAGAAATCCTTATATTTTTAATTGCGCCAACACTTGAAATCGTACTTCCAATAGCATTCTACTTGGTAGAGTCTGTTGTTTGGTTGTTAATTCTGTTGTTTTACTTACTTATAGCTTTGTTTGGCTGGTCTAAGCCCAAGATTCCAGCTAAGTATTCATTAACTAAAGCTAGGGGTAAAGTGAAGTCCGCAGCGCTTAGTTGGCGTATTTACATGGGCAAGCGTGGCAATAAAGACAAAAACTCATAACAAATTGCTCCAGCAGACACATACTGCTGCGCTCGTTTTTGTGTATTTCGCTGGCGCTCAATATTACACAAAAACGCTCTCCGCGGTATGTGCAGCTGAGCAAGGCGTTAGAATTCATCGAAAATGTACACCAGATTAATAGGAATAATTTTAGAAAATAATCGTCCAGAACTATTGGGGGCCGCACTCGTTGTTATATACGGCGGAACATATATTGTTGGGTATTATTTGCTCCAGCTTATCGCAACTTTAATTGGCTGGGTTGTTAGCATCAACTTTTATATGCTAAATATATTTATCGGTTGCATCGGCGTTGGGGAATTATGTCGAGGCTTGGCGAAAACTGCTATTCGATGTAAAAGTTGGAAATATGATTTAATATGTACGGCAATCGCAGGGGCATTTTGTGTCGGTACCTTTTGGGTGTTAATGGTTTTCAAATGGAGCCACAATACCTTCAATCAAGTTCCCCTCGCGGCACTAGCCGGTGCCACATTTTATCTGGTTTTGGCCGGTACGTTGGCTTTAGAGGGACGCAAAAAATTCTAACAAGTTTGTCAACAGGACATTTTTTGCTACGCTCCGTTTTGCGGTGGCTTCGCCACTTTACCGCAAAACTCCACTACACAAAAATGCCCGTTACAAAGGCGTTATGCGGCAAATTAGCTATAGGGTTAAGAATAGGGTATGAAGGAAAAGCAATTTATAAAATGGGAAAATACACGTATAAAGGGCAAAAGGAATTTTATACTGGTTAACGGTATAGTTTCATGGGGTATACCTATGTTCGTTGTAATGACATTTTTTGTGAATAAACCAGAAGAAGGTCATATGTCAGTAGTATTAATCTGTATAAACGCACTCATATGGACTCTCGGAGGGCTTGCTTTCGGTTTTTTCACTTGGAGTGCTAGCGAAAGAATGTACAAAAAAGAGCTTGCTCGGCGTGAAAGCGCATAACAAGTTGCTGCACGCTGACACATACTGCTACGCTCGTTTTTGTGCGTGTCGCTGGCGCTCCATTTTCACACAAAAACGCTCTCCGCAGCATGTGCAGGTGAGCAAGGCGTTAAGTGTCTTATGGAAATCGAACCAGAGAACGTAATTTACCTTTTTGCATTCGCAGCGCTTCTTTTTGGCGGGTACGGCTTGATATTAGGCAAAGTGACCTTTTTCTCTGGGGAAAATCCAACTACCACACATATCTTGATTGGAGTTAAAGCAAGGCAAGTAAGCATAGTGTTCTTACTATCATCGGCTCTTCTATTTTCAGGCAGCTGGTATGGGTACATTGTTTTAGCAATCGCATTGCTACTACCGTGGCTTTTGCTAGCAAGGTAATTAGTCATCTTCTTATGCAAACAATCACACTTAACAAGGCCATTAAATACGTTCCGGCCGTAAAAAAAGCGCGGCCTACACCGGACTGCCTACGCGTTGCTTCGGCATCCGTTTATGGCGGCGTTATAAAGCGACGAATAAGTTAACTTTGAGGCGCTATATTTTGGTTAATCGCTGTCGGGTAGTTAGGGATTTGGCGGCTTAAATTAGAGCTTCAATTGCTGCAAGTTGTAGGGCTCTTAATGTGGTTCTGGCCTCGGAGAGCGAGTAATCTACTAATTGGCACCGGTTGTCCTTATTACGGTTGTTTTGGCTTTAACAAAGAATTGGCAATTTTGCGCGGTGTTCTCGCCGCGCATTTAAAGTGTCTGGTTGTTTTTTAATATGTCGCAGTGTCTTTTGGTCGCAATAGTTTGGGTTTGTCGCGTAAGCTGTTATAACAATTACAGCCACCAGACCCACACTGCTACGCTTGTTTTTGTGCATTCGCTGCGCTTATTATTGCACAAAACCAAGCTCCGCTGTGCGGGCAGGTGCTGTAGGCGTTATGAGTATCAGCAAAGGAGCACTTCGCTTTCATTGAGGATATTGTAGGGTTATTCGTTGGCCTTATTATGGGGTTTATAGAAATCCTTATATTTTTAGTTGCGCCAACACTTGAAATCGTACTTCCAATAGCATTCTACTTGGTAGAGGCTGTTGTTTGGTTGTTAATTCTGTTGTTTTACTTACTTACAGCTTTGTTTAGTTGGTCTAAGCCCAAGATTCCAGCTAAGTATTCATTAACTAAAGCTAGGGGTACAGTGAAGTCCGCAGCGTTTAGTTGGCGTAGTTACACGGGCAAGCGCGGTAATGAAGACAAAAACTCATAACAAATTGCTCCAGCAGACACATACTGCTGCGCTCGTTTTTGTGTATTTCGCTGGCGCTCAATTTTACACAAAAGCGCTCTCCGCAGTATGTGCAGCTGAGCAAGGCGTTACGTGTAATTGAGAAACTATGTATCAAAAATACTTTGAAGATTGGCAGGTAAAACCAGACTACTCTAAAGAATATGTATCTCTTTGGGATGGATGGCTAGGAAAAGAGAACTATCATAAGCTAGATGAAGTGACGGAAGAGGAATGGGGCCGCTTTAATATTCTATTAAAAAATCTAGCGGGCAATTTTTGTATTGAGTCTGCGGACTGTGAAAAAGAAACCCTTACAGGAATTACTAATATAGAAACTGTACTTTCTACATACAAAGATAGTATGAATAAGGAATCTTCAGAGTTTCTGAAACTAGTATTTCCAGGCCTGGATTGTGTAATAAGCGAAGAATGGGATTACACATATATTATCTGGCATAAAAATAATGGTGCTGTAGAAAAACTGATTCCTTATATCAAGGCAGTGGGTTTAGAACACTTTCATGATTAAACACGTAACAAAGCGTTCAAACTCGTTTCGGGCCTTCGGCCCTGCACTGGACAGCCAAAGCTGCGCTGCTTTTGTGCATTTGCTTCGCAAATTTTCGCACAAAAGCATCACAACTTTGTCTGCCGTTTAACGCGGCGTTATGCAAGCAAATGGAGTACTAATGAAAAAATTATTATTGGCAATACTTGGGGTAATAGGAATGGGTAGTGCAAATGCAGACTCACCACATGATTTTTCAAGCGTGGATTCTCGAGAGAAAGCCGTTCAGTTAGCTCAGGAAGGAAAACTCTTCAAAGTACTTCTTTTTCCGGCCGAGTTCGGCGGAGAGGATGTCCCCCAGAATATCGTTTATGTTCCAGCCGGAATTCCAGAAATAAAGGATAAAATTACTGGCACTTTTATACGGTTTGTTCAAGAGGGGCTAATAGACAACTTACAAGTTAACCCTGAATATAAGGGGAATAGCTTTGTGCCATCAAAAATAAATATGAAAACATCGCATTCAGGTAAGGCTGGTGAATTCAACCCAACAATTGAAATATGGTAGGCGCATAACAATCAGCATCAGGCTCAGCCGCTGTGCGGCTTGGACCTCCATTTCGGCGCTTCGCGCCTACATTGCGGCCCCTGTGCTGGGCGTTGAAGCTGTCGAAAAACTCAAAAAACCATCAAAAACCTGCAGAACGGAAGCTTCTAAAGAGTTAAAATAGACTCTACCGCCGCTTAACGGAGTCTGGTATGGCGCATTACAAACAAGGTAATGATAAACAGGGGGAATTTGTCGCTGTTATTCCCGAGGAACAAATAACAGAGGGCAGCTTTGAGGCGACAGTCTGCTTGATTGTCGATCATGTGTTAGATCTCTCCTCGTTTGAAAGCGATTTTAACAACGATGCGGGTGGCGCATCGGCATACAGCCCGGGCACTCTCCTCAAGATCATACTTTCTGCGTATCATCGCGGCATTACCAGCAGCCGTAAAATCGAACATTTGTGCCGATACAACACGGTGTTCATGGCACTCTCTGGTTTTCTAACCCCGGATCATTCCACTATTGCAGCGTTTGTTTCAAAGAATCCACAGCGCCTTGAAGGCATATTTATAGAAATCGTGTTGCAGTGTGATTACCTGGGGCTGATTGGTGGCGACACTCTGGCATTGGATGGCTGCAAAATTCCCTCAAACGCCTCGAAGGAATGGTCGGGAACTAAGACCGACTTCACGAAGAAACATCAAAAAATTCAACGTGCAGTAAGGCGAGTGATGGCACGGCATCGTCAAGAAGACGCTCAGGGCGTGGTGAACACACCGGTGCGTGAAAAAGAAGAAAAACAGATAGCAAAACTCAAGCGCATCAATAAAAAGCTAAAATCGGCCCTCAATGACATGGTGGATAAACGGGGGCACAACGGAAAAGTTCGTAAGACCAACCTCACCGATCCTGATAGCGCCAATATGATGTCCGGTAACGGTGGTGCGTTACAAGGGTACGTCGGTTTGGCCGCAACCGATAAACTGAACCAGGTCATTGTCAATGCTGATGTAACTGGTGATAGCGAACAATCCACACTCAAGCCCATGATTGATAAACTCCTAGCATCCGACAGGCTAGATGGCTGTCAACTGCTGGCAGATGCTGGGTTTCATAGCGGGGCGAATTTAGACTATTGCGCAGAGAAAGGCGTCAATGCCTATATTGCGGATACCCTCTATCGTAAACGCGATGCGAGGTTTGTGGATCACCAAGATAAAAAGCCGAAGGTAAGAAAACAGAAATACTTTCAATCGAGTGACTTCGACTATGACTCGCAAGCACAACGCTGTTGGTGTCCAGAGGGAAAAGAACTCTGGCTTTGCTCCTCTGGATATCAAAACAAAGGCGTCGAATACATTCGCTTTGAAGGTTACCTCAACGACTGTAAAAACTGCTCGATACAAGCACACTGTTTACGTAATGGGGTCAAAGACCGCGGCAGACAGGTGAGCATCCGCAAAGACACCCCTAAAAACAACAGCCGCGCCATTGATCGAATGAAACGCAAAATGGACAGTCCCGAAGGCAGGGCCATCTACTCGGATCGCATTGGTATTGTCGAACCCGTATTTGCGCATATGAAACACATAATGGGGTTGCGTTGGTTTAGCTTGAGGAGCCTTAAAAAGGTGTCTGGACAATGGTATTTATTCTGTGCGGTACATAACTTGGTAAAAATACAGAAATATGGGAGCTATGCCCGATGAAGGGTAACTATTTTTTAAAAATAGATGTAAATAACGTCGTGGCTGATATTTTTAAACAGCCTTATAAAAACGGGTGCCTGAAATTATCCGCTGGGTATAGGTATCTCGGCGTTATTCGACAGTCTCGTTATACGTAAAATAGAAATGAAAAATATTCTAGTTATTGTATTGCTGGCATTTTCTCTACCGGTGAAAGCTGAAACTTTTCAGATCGGTGAGATTAAATGGAAATTTGACGTACCAAAGGAGTATCTGGAATTCCCTGAAAGGAGGGCGGGTGACAATTCAACAAAGTACTATAAGTCCGAAGAATTACTAAGCTTTTTTAGGTCAAATATTGACTACCTGCGAGTAAAGATATCTAAATATCCAATCTCAATGGAAAGCAGTTTTAAATCCGGCTGGCTATCTGGTGAGAGCTTGGTTGAAGGGCAATTTAAACGTTCGTCTTCTGTTCTAGATATTAAGTCGAGCGCTAAAACAAAGAGTAAGAACGGGTATAAGGCCCGAGAGCACTTTATCGAGCTAAAACTCGAGGGTAATACAAGTATATACTACGGGTCTTTTCAGGTTCTGCTGGAAGGGTGGTTACTGTGGTTACTAGAGTATCAAGTAGTTTCCCCAAACAAAGAATTATTTGGTTCAGCGCTAAATGCGTGGAATCTTTCAATAGTGGAGTAGACGTATAACCAAGCTATCAAGCAGACCTCCATTCCGGTGCTTGATTTTGCGCTGGTCGCTACGCTAGCGCAAAACAATCACCTCCATTACGGCTGCTTATAGCGGCGTTATGTGTCCAACTAGAGCTAAGTACAATATGAATAAACTCGTTTTTTGTGTATGCCTGTTGCTTTTGTGCGTGGGAGCCCGTAGTGAGACGTATGATAGAAAACGAGAGTTCTTCATGCCTCAAGAAATGGTACTGTCTATTCAGCCATCATTTGACGGTACCACAGAATATTATATTCGCTCGTATACTACGCCAAAGGAGTTGGTGAAGGCGGAGTACGTACTTTCGGGCAATGCTAATGAAAAGCTTAAAAATAGCTACGTTGTCAAATTATCAACTGAAACATACGAAGAACTTCGGAATAAATTAAAATTGGGACTATCTTTCAAGTATGGGGAAAGGGTTGGAATGGAAGATGGAGAAACTTGGTGTGTTGAGTCGTGGTATTTTCAAGCTATAAAAATATGCGTTCAATCACCAGAGTATAAAACAGAAGAACGTGGTTACAAGGGGTTGTTGGAGTACAGGTCTTATCTGGATGCTTTGTTCGAGTCAAACACATAACCAAGCTAGCAACCTGACACTGCAAGCTACGCTTCTTTTTGGTGTGGCTTCGCCATAATCCACCAAAAACCCGCTACGCAAGCAGTGCAGGTTCTAGCGGCGTTATGCCTGCTTCACACTCCTTGAACCAGATGCTGCAACTTGAACTTATGGAAACGTTTCTAAGCGCCACACAGTGTAAAGTACTGGAAAATTTCAGGGCATTAGGTAGCAAACTTGAGGATTACGCCAAGCTAGAAGTTACAATTAACTTTCATCCAGACCAAATCACAAGCGGCGGGTTTCTTGTTCTTGAAGCTATCGCCAATGACGGCCTACTGCGATCACAGTTCGAAACGGGTACTAGCAACGGTGGATTGACAGCATTTCCTGGCGGTGACCGGTGGAAGTGGGAAAGTAAAGCTTTTAAGGGGCTATATGACAGCTGCCATGTCTCTGAACGCCCCAAATACGGCGCGCTGAACCACCGACTTAGCCAGTCAGGGGGGGCGCCTAGATTTGGCTCGTCCCACTTTAAGCTGAGAAGACATTTATTGGAGAGAACGACATTCTGCTATCCGGAAAGCTGGGTTGGTCCGTTGGATTACGGAATGGCCGATCGCGTAAAGAACTTAATCGAAATGGCTGATTCGGATACATTAGATTTGCTGGACAACTACGTTGAAGCACACATTCATGGTCCGATTTCAGTTGAAAATGATGTTGAAGCTCTTGTGGTAGATCCTATTTACAAGGGCACTGAAATTGAAAAATTTGCCGAAAAAATCAAATGCGATATCCGCTGGCACAAAGGGTTTAACCTTTCAATAGAGGAATTTGAATTCCATGCGGATTATAGGGGCGCAGAATACGTTGATCTAGCGAAACTGATAGTGGTAAAAGGTCATGTTAATCCCAAGCTCATTGGTATGGCCGTAAGCCAAGGGACATATGATCGGCAAGATCTCAAGAAAGTTTGGCATTATTTAGCTAGATTTGGTGACTTGAATCGTGTTGTATAACAAGGCTATCTTGCGGAAAACATTTGCTACGCCTTGTTGCGGGGTGGCTCCGCCACTTTACCCCGCAACAAGGCTCCACAAACGCTTCCGCAAATAGCGGCGTTATGCGTCGCTGAGCCTTTAAATGAAACTCTGGCTAGTTGGTATTTGAGAAAGCTTCACAACCGGTGGTACGCAAATGTTTAGTGTTAAGCAACGCTACCTTCGGTCGCGTTGTTAGTGGAGCAGCTTCGTTAGAGTTTGTACTAATCAATCGGTCAAATAAAGTTGTATTAGTTCGTAGTAAAATTTCTAGGTGGTTAGGGCAACTTTATTTCACCTGGTTGTGTGCTAGGTATGCAGTATGTGCCTTTGTTTGAGGTGCTTAATCGTCGGGAATGTCGGCGTATTTTTGGTAAGTAGGTTTAAAATGGGCACTGTCATTTTGCAGGCTCTTAAGTAGTTTCGTTGGGGTTGGTTGTGTTCAGCAGGGCAATGCATAACAATCAGCATCAGGCTCAGCCGCTGCGCGGCTTGGACCTCCATTTCGGCGCTTCGCGCCTACATTACGGCCCCTGTGCTGGGCGTTATAAAGCGTCGGAAACGTTAACTTTGAAGTGCTATGTTTTGGTTAATCGCTGTTGGGTAGTTATGGATTTGGTGGATCAAATTAGAGCTTTACTTGCTGCAAGTTGTAGGGTTCTTAATGTGGTTCTTGCTCTCGGAGAGCGAGTCAGCTCATATTTGGTACCGGTCGTTCTTTTCGTATTCGGTTGGACTTTGAAAATAATTGGGAATTTTTCGCGGTGTTCTCATCGCACATTTAAAGTGAGTAGTAGTTTTAATATGTCGCAGGGTCGTTTGGTCCCAATAATTTGGGCTTGTCGCGTAAGCTTTTATAACAATTACAGCCACCAGACCCACACTGCTACGCTTGGTTTTGTGCATTCGCTGCGCTCATTATTGCACGAAACCAAGCTCCACAGCGCGGGAAGGTGCTGTAGGCGTTAGAATTAATTTAGCTTTATCGAATGTTTAGATGCCCTACGTGTAAAAGAAAAGTTATATCTTTAGTCAATAAGCTGGCAGCTTCTTGTGATAGGGATTGCAAGCAGTGTAAAAGGTGTGGTGCACTATATTCTGTTGGTGGAGCTTATACTTTAGTAATTACCATTTTGTCAGGCTTTGTGGGCTTTTTCTCCTTCGTGCCAGTATTTGGTAATTTTGGTTTTATTGCTGCATGCGTATCGCTAGTAGTATTGCCTGTTGTTGCAATGGTTTTTCTTGGTAGCCTTGTGCCACTAAAGGTAGTGGAGCATAGAAATGGGTAAAAATTCTAACAAGTGGGTCAACCTGATGCCGCATGCTACGCTTCGTTTTGGGGCGGCTTCGCCACTTTACCCCAAAACTACACTCCGCATGCAGCACAGGTTACCCAGGCGTTAGCTTCAATTATGGCTTTATACCAAACAGTAATATTTTTTGTCCCATCTGGATTTGGAAATAGAGAAGAGCAGGTCGGGGAGCTATTTTCAGAGGAAGGATATTTTGACTCTGAAAAAATATGGGCCGATCACCATAAAGGTGTTAGCCCTCTAAAGTTGGCCAATTCAACATTCGGCACGGAAAACGAGACATTCTGGGAATATTACGGTGCGAATGATCTATCTATCGAAGTCAATGAAAGAGGTGTTGTTCAGTGCGTTCGGGCTAGGATTGATGGTCGCGGGTATAGACAAGGCGACTTAAAGAGAATATTGAGCTTTGCGCATGTGCTTGAGTGTAACTTATTTCTTCCAGAATTTAAGAAATACGTAGAGCCTAGTAAATCTGCTATGGAGTCACTATCATTTTTATTAAAAAGGTCTAGGGCTGCAGAGTATGCCCAAAGCTAACAAGGCGCTGCACGCTGACACATACTGCTACGCTCGTTTTTGTGTCTGTCGCTGCGCTCCATTTTTACACAAAAACGCTCTTCGCAGTATGTGCAGGTGAGCGCGGCGTTATAAAGCGTCGAATACGTTAACTTTGAGGCCCTATGTTGTGGTTAAGCGTTGTCGGGTAGTTAGGGATTTGGTAGCTCAAATTAGAGTTTTACTTGCTGCAAGTAGTAGGGTTCTTAATATGGTTCGGGCTCTCGGGGAGCGAGTCAGCTTCTAATTGGTACCGGTTGTTGTTTTCGCGGTCGTTTGGGCTTTGAAAATAATTGGCTATTTTGCGCGGTGTTCTCATCGCACATTTACAGTGAGTAGTAGTTTTTAATATGTCGCAGGGTCATTTGGTCGCTATAGTTTGGGTTTGTCGCGTAAGCTGTTATAACAATTGCAGCCACCAGACCCACACTGCTACGCTTGGTTTTGTGCATTCGTTTCACTCATTATTGCACAAAATCAAGCTCTACAGTGCGGGCAGGTGCTACAGGCGTTATGTTTTTTAGGAGATCGCATGAAATATTTAGTACTATTTTTCCTGCTGCCATTATCTGTGTATGCATCTGACTCCATTTTTCCACATAGTAAAAAAGGAGCAGTTGAAAAGCATGAAAAAGTCTGCAAGCTACAAAATCTGTTCAATCACAAAGCAATGTTTTACAAGTCAGAGTTGTGTACTTACGGAACTAAAGGTTGTGATATAGGTGAAGTCAAAGAACCTTTTGAAGTTTTATGTGATCTTGAGTATGTCACCATGTGTTACGGTAAAAAATCATGGCTAAATAGAAATCAGTATTTCCAATTAAGCAATGATGTCGTTGTCGCCAATATTAGTCATAGTATTACGGTTAAAAATGGAGTTAAAACCAGCACAGTGTGTGCGCATTACAAATAGATGCATAACAAATTGCTGCACGCTGACACATACTGCTACGCTCGTTTTTGTGTTCGCTGCGCTCAATATACACAAAAACGCTCTCCGCAGTATGTGCAGGTGAGCAAGGCGTTATGCGTATTGAAGTATGTTCCTGACCATAGTTAACTCTACAAAAAAGAAGAACTTGCAGTTTTGCGCAATGGGTAATTGGCAGATCGAGTTCTTTGATCTTGAGGACGAAAGGTATTTTGTTCTCTATGGTAGTTACGGGAACAGTTATCGTCAGCGTGTGTTCAAACTCTGTGACTACGAATTTTCATCTATTCTTGATGGTGGTCATGTTCTGACAAAGGGGCGAACGACCACCACTATTCGGTTTTATGAGCACAAAGATAAGCTACGAATGGAGCTTGCAATCAAATGGCGAGGGTGGTTGCTGGTGAGCAGATTTCGGGGCAATGTTAGTAATATGGGGCGGCAAGTTGTTAAAGAAAACCTTGAACGGTATTTTTGCACTGAGTAGCCCTGGATTTCGAGCGGCGCATAACAAGTTGGTGAAGCTGACCCGCGTTTCGGAGCTTGTTTTTTTGGTTAAAAGCTACAGCAAACTCCTACACTCCGGATGCTGCTGCGGGGCGTTAAGTGTACGGGACAAATGACCGAAAATTGTAATATGAGTAAGATTCCTGAAAGGCTTATGAATGAGTGTTCGTTTTGCCACACTAAAGGGTTGAAGCCCGGGGTTCTTATCGTTGAATTTAGAGAAGATGTTCGGTCGCAACATTACTTTTCTTCAATTGCAGACGAACTGAAGTTGAATGTAAACGGTATGTGCAATGAATGCGCAGCATTAACTGGGTGTAAGTAAACACATAACAAATTGCTCCAGCAGACACATACTGCTGCGCTCGTTTTTGTATATTTCGCTGGCGCTCAATTTTACACAAAAACGCTCTCCGCAGTATATGCAGCTGAGCAAGGCGTTATGTGAAACCGAGATCATGGCTCACGAACTAAAAACTGAGAGGCTAATTCTTTCGCAGCTAACGCGAAAGGATTGCGCTGATTTTCAGCGTCTCATTACAAATGATGATGTGACAAGGTATTGTTTTGATCCTTTGTCAGCAGCGGAAGTCGAGAATTCCTTCGAGTCACGCATAAAGGATTGGGATACTAAGCAGTCCCACTGGTTAGCGTTGGCTGTTTACCTAAAAGAAACGAATGAATTTTTAGGTGTAACTGGTTTCAGAAATACATCTAACCAAAAACAAGTCGAGGTTGGGTTTATGTTCCTGCCAAAATTCCATGGTCGAGGCTTTGCTACTGAGTCGCTTAAAGCAGTGTTAGACTATGCATTATTTCTGGGCTACGAAACAGTGGTGGCAAACGTCACTGAACCCAACGTGGAATCAACAAAAGTTTTAGAAAAATGTGCTTTTAGGCAATCTGGAAGTGATGCTGAAGGGGTGCTCATCGGTACTGTCGCGTATACAAATGTATCGTATCTATTTAGAAAGTGCACAATCACATAACAAGCCGCTCAAGGCTCAGCAGCTGTCGCTGCTTGGACCTCCGCTGCGCTGCTCGTTTTGTGCTTTTCCGCTACGCTCGCACAAAACCATCAACACAGCTCCGGCCCCTTAGCGGAGCGTTATGCATAGGGCGTAAATTGAAAAAAGCAGACTTTACCTATCATTTGCATCTTATAAAGACAGAAGCGCTTACCCAAGGCGTGTTTTTGGACTACGACGATGGCGTGTTGGAATTGAAAACCTTTTACCTATTAAGAAGGGAGATGATATTTGAGCTGGCTGTCCTTCTAATCCCCCCAGTTATTCTTTGGTATGAGACTGGATTTTCGACTCTGTTCCAAATTCTATCATTAATGTGGTTGGTCGGGCGTTTTAATGGATTAAAGTACGCTTTTTACGTTAGAAGTGGCCTATTGATCGATACCGCAGATAACAATATTAAAGTGCTAGGAAGGAAGCCAAATTTGGTTAAGTATCTTTATAACTTTTCAGACATTCAACATTTTAGAGTGAAAAGGCGGTCATATGCAGAGTCAGCTTGGAGAGATGTGGTATTTTTACAAGTTAAAGATGGTAGCATCGTAGAGATAGTTGAAATACCTAATACTGAGGTGGCGCGTAATTTGAGTAGATTTTTAAACAAATTAGTCCATATAAAAAATCCATAACAAAGTTATCAACCTGACGATGCTGCACGGCGTTAACCTATTTAGAGATTGTATGACTCCGATTATTTATATATTTGAAGCGAGCTCTATTCCTGAAGAGTTTAATGACGATGAAAGCGTCATCCTTTTAGATAGAGGATTTGAAGGGCGAGACGATGACTCTCCGATATCAATTGATGAGGTTAGCTTTCTCACAACAATAGCAGTGCTTTCAAGAACACCAGAAGTGGTATTGGATAGTTTTGAAAAGTATTGGAAAGAAAAGTGTGATGGAGATATCCATTTTCATGTATTAACTTCTGATATGAACCAAATTCAGGAGTCAAGAGCAAACGAGTTAAATGGTCTTACGGAAGACGGGTGGTCAATAAAAGCAAACTTTATCGCCATCTGTACTGAATCTGACGAGGCGCGCAATGATGCAATCAATATCATTCGTGAGTCAGAATTGAAAGTGCATTAAAGGGTTAACAATGCAAGCCAGTCTGACGGCTTTTCCGTTCCTTGTTTTGCGGTTTAACGCTACGCTACCGCAAAACAATCCACTACAAAGCCGCAACTGCTTGCGGCGTTAGATTTGAATATGAATAAAAATATAGCTTTAACTATACGATCAGGAATATTTTTATTAATATTTTCACTAGTGCAATCAGTCAAAGCACACGATGGAATTGATATAAAGATATTTGATACCGTTTTAGTCTTTCCTAATTATCTTCAATTAGATACCGAAGAAAGCAAACTAACGAAATTGTATTTAATAGCCTCTATTTAAATAAATATGAAGCTTCAATCTTAACCGTCGGGAAAATAAGTCCTGAACTTCAAAAAGGTTACGATTCAATCGTTGGTAGAGTCAATTGTGGAACATTTGAGTTGGCGGTACAAGCAACAAGAGCTGCAGGTCAGCCTCTGTTTATGGCTGTCTATTACAATCAAAAAAAGTTCTTACGTTTTTTTACTGGTGATCTAACTTTAATTCAAAAGTCACTTTTGAAACATAATAAGAAAAATGAAGTAAGCAACTCTTGTAATTTTGATGAAAAGAAAATCTAACAAAGCGTTCAAACTCGCTACGGGCCTTCGGCCCTTCGCTGGACAGCCAAAGCTGCGCTGCTTTTGTGCATTTGCTTCGCAAATTATCGCACAAAAGCACCACAACTTTGTCTGCCGTTTAACGCGGCGTTATGTTTAATCGAGTCTGTCAACTATGAGGTATTGGTTGTATGTAACGACATACACTTATTGGCTTTTAATGCTGCTTTTCGGTTTGATTGCAGCTAACTGCTTTCTAATACTTTTTATCGGAGACGTAGGTGCTCATGGAGAACAGCCAAAACCATTAACTTTAGCAGCCATTTTTAATACTTTGGGCGCTGGAGTTTTAATGCTGGTATTGGCTTTCATAAGCTTTTTTGCCGGGAAACAAAAGCTTCTGTCAATCGTGGTTGTTAATGTTTCTATGTTGGTGTTCTTGGGTTTAATCGGTGCATCGGTTTGGCTTTATTCTATATTTATCATAACAATACCTCCGGTATCCGTATTACTTTATAGGGTGTATTTTGCAAAAACATAACAAACCGCTGCACACCGACACATATTGCTACGCTCGTTTTTGTGTGTCGCTGTGCTCCACTTTACACAAAAACGCTCTCCGCAATATGTGCGGGTGAGCGGGGCGTTAAGTGTACGGGACAAATGACCGAAAATTGTAATATGAGTAAGATTCCTGAAAGGCTTATGAATGAGTGTTCGTTTTGCCACACTAAAGGGTTGAAGCCCGGGGTTCTTATCGTTGAATTTAGAGAAGATGTTCGGTCGCAATATTACTTTTCTTCAATTGCAGACGAACTGAAGTTGAATGTAAACGGTATGTGCAATGAATGCGCAGCATTAACTGGGTGTAAGTAAACACATAACAAATTGTTTCAGCAGACACATACTGCTGCGCTCGTTTTTGTGTATTTCGCTTGCGCTCAATTTTACACAAAAACGCTCTCCGCAGTATGTGCAGCTGAACAAGGCGTTAGGTTTAGCATGAATAAATTCGTACTAATATTTCTCGTTCTTTCTATCTGTTCATATGCAGATCAACCGCCAGATTGGAACGAGTTTATTGTTCAGTCGGAGAATAAAAAATGGAGTGCGGAAATTATCCGGCAGGGAAAGTCAGAGAAGCCGTGGAAAGATGAATGGGTTCTTAACGTATACGAAGGCTTTTATGTCTCTAGTCCGGCACCGAATATAGTTCCTGCATGGTCTACCTCGTATAATCCGAGCGGGTACTCTGTAGGGTATCTGTCAAACGATGGTTCAGCTTTTTCGTATGTGGAGTTTTGGTACTATCCAAACAATCCAGTGGTACAGATTTATAGGCAAGAATGTAACATTCAAAAGAACGGTTCGTACTTTAAAGTTGGGAGTAAGTTACAGCAAACTGCATCTCATCAGCTCTGGTTAAAAGAAGGTGGTAACGTAAAGTACTATACCACCGACGGGAAACTAGTTTTACAGCTAGAAACAGTTAAAGGTTTGCGTAAGCTAAGTGCGGTTTGCAATGAAAAAACCTAACAAATTTGTCAACAGGACAATTTTTGCTACGCTCCGTTTTGCGGTGGCTTCGCCACTTTACCGCAAAACTCCACTACACAAAAAATGCCTGTTACAAAGGCGTTATACGTCGCTGAGCCTTTAAATGAAACTCTGGCTAGTTGGCTTTGAGAAAGCTGCGAAACCATTGGTACGCAATATTTAGTGTTGGGTAACGCCACCTTCGGTCGCGTTATTCGTGGGGTGGCTTTGTTAGTGTTTGCACCAATTATGCGGTCAAATAAAGTTGCATTAGATCGTAGTGAAACTTCTAGGTGGTTAGGACGACTTTATGTCACCTAGTGAGGTGCAAGGTATGTAGTGAGTGCCTTTGTTTGAGGTGCTTAATCGTCGGGAATGTCGGCGTCGTTTTGGTATTTGGTTTTAAATGGGAGCTGTCATTTCGCAGGCTCTTAAGTAGTTTCGTCGGGGTTGGTCGTGATCGGCAGAGCAATGCATAACAATCAGCACCAGGCACAGCCGCTGCGCGGCTTGGACCTCCATTTCGGCGCTTCGCGCCTGTATTGCGGCCCCTGTGCTGGGCGTTATAAAGCGTCGAAAGCTTCAATTCTGAAGCGCTATGTTTTGGTTAAGCGTTGTCGGGTAGTTAGGGATTTGGTGGCTTAAATTAGAGCTTTACTTGCTGCAAGTTGTAGGGCTCTTAATGTGGTTCTGGCTCTCGGAGAGCGAGTCAGATTCTAATTGGTACCGATCGTTCTCTTCGCGGTCGTTTGGGCTTTGAAGGTCGTGGTAATTTTGCGCGGTGTTCTCATCGCACATTTAAAGTGAGTAGTTGTTTTTAATATGTCGCAGGTTCGTTTGGTCCCAATAATTTGGGCTTGTCGCGTAAGCTTTTATAACCAAGTCAGCCAGCAGGACCTGCGTTTCGGAGCTTGTTTTTCGTGGCCAAACGCTACGCTGCCACAAAAAACAAGCTCCTCCACTGCGGCCGCTGCTGCAGGGCGTTATAAAGCGTCGGAAACGTTAACTTTGAAGCGCTATGTTTTGGTTAATCGCTATCGGGTAGCTAGGGATTTGGAGGCTTAAATTGGGGCTTCACTCGCTTGAAGTTGTAGGGTTCTTAATGTGGTTCGGGCTCTCGGAGAGCGAGTTAGATCCTAATTGGTACCGGTCGTTCTATTCGCATTCGTTTGGGTTTTGTACATAATTGGTAGTTTTGCGCGGTGTTCTCATCGCACATTTAAAGTGAGTAGTTGTATTTAATATGGAGCAGGGTCGTTTGGTCCCAATAATTTGGGCTTGTCGCGTAAGCTTTTATAACCAAGTCAGCCAGCAGGACCTGCGTTTCGGAGCTTGTTTTTCGTGGCTAAACGCTACGCTGCCACAAAAAACAAGCTCCTCCACTGCGGCCGCTGCTGCACGGCGTTATGTGTAAATCAGGAGTTGCAGTAAAACATGGAATTTGAAAATGCTGTAATTATAGCCTTGGTAGTTTTCTGTTTAAGTGTGCTATTTAAAGGCTTTTTATCTGCGGCAGGTAAAGATCTATGGGTGTTTCTAAAAGAATCATTGCTGCAGCGTATGGAAAAGGAAATGGAAGTGGGCCCGGATTTTAAGGCCAAGGTATATCCAGAGCAGAACTGCACATGGATACCAGAGGAAAATATTCAGAATAAAGAAAGGCATAAATGGGCGTATTACCCACACCCCAAAAACGGTAAAAAATGTTTTAGGCTCGTTGGGGAGGGTAAGTTTACAAGGAAGGAGTATTTTATGGTTACTCCAAACGCAAAGCGAACGTAAACACATAACCAAGCTAGCAACCTGACACTGCATGCTACGCTCCTTTTTGGTGTGGCTGCGCCACAATACACCAAAAATCCGCTACGCACGCAGTGCAGGTTCTAGCGGCGTTATGCATAAAAAAGAATTCAGGAAATGGAAATAGAAATTACAGTTAATGGAAAGCTAGAAGAGGAAGAGGTTGTATCTCTATATCAGTCAAATGGCTGGTCTTCTGCAGAAAAACCTAAAGAATTAATGGCTGCATTGGAGGGTTCTCATACCGTCATTGCTGGTCGCGTTGATTCAAAGTTAGTTGGTTTGTGCAACGCGCTGTCTGATGGACACCTTGTGGTGTACTACCCGCATATGCTCGTACATCCAAATTTTCATCGTAAAGGCGTTGGAAGAAAAATGATGGAGGCAATGCATTCCATTTATAAAGAATTTCACCAACAAATACTTATTGCAGATGGTAGGGCAATAGATTTTTATAATTCGGTAGGTTTTTCACGTGCTGGCAAGTCCGAGCCGATGTGGATATATCAAGGAAATGAGCACTAGTGCATAACAAGCGACTGTGATCCGAAGTCAAGCATACTCAACCAAATATTTTAATAGTTTATGCCTCTTGCCAGCGTCTTCCGTCGCGTACCATTGCGTTCAAGATGGTCACGAGTTTTCGCATGCAGGCCGTTAGTGCAACTTTTTTGTGTTTACCTGCGGCAACCAATTTAGCGTAGAATTTTTTCATGACTGGGTTGTGCTGAATCGCGCACATCATAGCCATATATAACATGGTACGTATTGGGGCTCTGCCACCTTTTATGCGTCGTTTGCCTTTAAATGAACCGCTGTCTTTGTTAAAGGGTGCGAGGCCACACAAGGCCGCGACCTGCCGCGGCGATAATGAACCTAGCTCGGGCAGCTCCCCCAGCAGTGTGTGAGCGACGCCGTCCCCAACACCTGGTACGCTGGTAACGATCTCATAGGTTTCCTGCCATTCGGTAACCTCGCCGACAGTGCGCTCAAGCTTAGCGGTAACCCAGGCAACCTCCTTATCAAGTATTTTGATTAAGCGCTTGTGCGTTGATTGAATCGCTTTATCGGCTTTATCCAAACGGTTAAGCTCTTGAGTTCTCGCCTCCATGAGTTGGCGGCGTCTTGCCAGTAAGTCTCTGAAATATCGAATCTTTTTAGTCTGGATCTGACGAATTGGGGGTTTCATTATCGCTCCAAATTCAGCGATAACCCTGGCATCGAGCTTGTCCGTCTTCGCCAATATTCCCTGAGCTTTGGCGAATTGCCGCACGTGCATGGGTTGCACGACTACGACCGGTAGGCCTTTCTCAGCCAAGGCATAGACAAGCTTACGCTCATAGCCGCCCGTGGCTTCAACGACAATTCTAGCGAGTTTGTAACGCGCTAGCCGGGCTGCCAATGCTCGCACACCGGCTTCGGTATTATCAGTTTGCCAGTGGTTGTCCTGCTCTAAGACAAAGATATCCAGAGTAGATTTACCGATATCAATGCCAACATTTCTTTCTGTAGTTTTGGTAGTTGTTTTCATGACTCACCCTTGCTACATTCGAGCTCGAGGCTCTTTCGACTGTTCGAGTTAAAAGTAGAATCAGCATGGCGCCCACGCTTGTTAACGGGCTCGACTCTATCGGCGCCACTCAGCCACCGGGCTGCCATGCTGAAAGCCTTTTGCAGCAGGCTTGAGCCTCCGTTCCGGCGCTTCGCGCCTCCACTACGGTCGTTGCTAGCGGCGTTAACTAAACATCATTTTAGAGGGTTATAAGTTGGAAATGAGAAAAATTAGCGCAGTATTAATTGCCTTGTTAGCAACTAATTGGGTTGAAGCCGGCGAAGCAACCACACAAGGAAAAATAATAACCTCTTATACCTCCGGTGCGTGGACGATGGTACGAATTGATAATCAATCAACGAAAACATTCGGTTGTGAGAAGCCAAATTGGTACGCTATCAATAGCGGAGATTCTAATTATCAAACAATAGTGTCAAGTATTCTTGCAGCACAAATGGCCCAAAAAGAAGTGTCCTTTTGGGTAAGTGGTTGTGGAGGGCAAGCCGGTAGTTATCCCAAAATAGAATCTATCGTAGTCAATAGCTAACAAAGCACAGGTACAACCGCTACACAGCTTGGACCTCCATTTTGGCGCTTTGCGCCTATATTACGGACCTAGTGCTTGGAGTTAGCTTAAATTTGGAATAAATATAGAATATGAACAAATATCTAGTATTGTTTTCTACTGTAATACTATTGACGACTGTTCAGAAAGATCCCGGATGGGGGGGCAGCAATTAAAGAAATATCTTATTTTCGTAGCAATGGCAATTGCAGTCCTGAAGGCGGGCCGTGCCTTCGGTTAAGATTTAGTGATGGCTATTCGAAGTGTGAGTGGGTGTCTATAAATGAAGAAGATCCGCACTACAAAAATATTCAAAGTTTGTATTTGGTATCTCTAACCGCTGAAAAGACTCTTAGCTTTTATGGTAGCGACGAATATTGCCAGGATTCTGATCGAATTAGCATAAATAATGTAACCTTAAAATAAGAGCTAACAATTGAAGTCACTAGACCCAGGAACCTAACCCGATAATGCACACACCTCCATATAACTTTGTTGGAGGTGACAAATGGCCAGAAGAAAACATTACAACTCATATGATGACGATTTCAAGGCGACAGCGGTAGCGCTAACGGAAATTCCTGGTGTGCAAGCAAACCATGTTGCTGAAGCGCTCGATATTCATGAAGTGATGCTATATCGTTGGCGAATGGAAATGCGACGAGGGCAGATTAGGGTGAAAAAGAAAAATATACAGATAGATCCAGATATTAAATCGGAGTTGAAAAGGCTGCGTAAGCTGGAGCGGGAGCACAATCTCTTGCAAGAAGAGCACGCCCTTTTAAAAAAAGCCATCCAGCACTCTTTGCAAAAAAAAGAGAAATCTTTGAATTCATCGACCTAAATAAGTCGCAGCACAGCATTGCGCTAATGTGCAGGTTGTATGGTGTAAGCAGACACGGTTACAACAGTTGGCGACGAAGGGGCGAGAGTAGGCGTAAGCGGGAAGATAGCGAGATCTACTCACTGATTAACCGTATTTTTCAAAAGCACCAAGGATGCTACGGAAGCCCGAAGATAACGCAGGAGCTACGCAAACAGGGGGTCAATGTAGGTCAGAAAAGGGTGGCCAGGCTCATGCAGGAGCACGGACTAAAGGCTGTAAAGGCCAGAATGTACAGGACAAAGGCTTATCAGCATGTATTTCAGAAAGCGAGCCCTAACCGAATAAAGGATTTTACCCCAACGGGAATTAATCAGCTTTGGGTAGCAGACGTGACCTATATCCGCATGCCAGATGAAAGCTGGCAATACCTATCGGTCATCATGGATCGCTACAGTCGTCGAATAATAAGTTGGTCTCTTGGAGAAAATCGTACAGCGGAATTGACGAGCAACACCCTTGCGAGGGCAATGCGGAATCGCAAAGGCGCGAAAAACGTTATTCTGCATTCAGACAAAGGGATAGAATATATCGCAACATCATTTAGAAGAAAGCTACACCACTACGGCATACAGCAAAGCATGAATGGTGTTAAGCAAATGAATGACAATGCGCATATCGAGTCTTTCTTTCAGGATTTTAAAACAGAAAGAATTAAGAGGAAGGCTTTTAATACGGTAGATGAGTTGAGGGGAATAATCAGCGAATACATGCGCTACTACAACCATGAGCGTTCGCATTCGGTGATTGGGTATATATCACCCGCTAAATTTGAGAGTAGAATAGCGGTTTAACAAACAGGTGTGTGCAAAAGCGGGTTAGGTTCCCCCACACTGCTACGCTTGTTTGAGTGTATTCGCTACGCTCATTGTCGCACAAAAAAAGCTTCACAGTATGGGCACGCTGCAGACGTTATGAGCTCAAACCAATAAGCAGAGTAAAATTAAGATGAAATATTTTTGTACTATATTGATCATGATTTCCGCTTTTAGCGTTAATGCAGGGCAAGTTTCGAATGGTAAAATACTGAGAATGATGGTGAATACTCAAAATTCACCGGAAATGATTTTTATCCGAGTGTCAGGTGATTTCACGAATACACCTTCATGTAATATAAATGGAATGTGGCAATTCGTATTGCCGCTATCTACAGAGATTCAAAAAGATACAATAACCTCCTTTTTGCTCAGCGCATATATAAGCGGGAAGTCTATTCGGCTGGATGGCAATGGAGCTTGCGATACTTTTTCTAGCATAGAAACTCTGACTAGATTCGAGTTTATTGAATAGATCGCTCATAACCAAGCAAGTACAATTCGCCGGTAATACCGGCGTTGAAACTGTCGAAAAACTCGAAAGAACCTCAAAAATCTGCAGTACGGAAGCTTCTAACGGGTTAAAATAGACTCTACCGCCGCTTAACGGAGTCTGGTATGGCGCATTACAAGCAAGGTAATGATAAACAGGGGGAATTTGTCGCTGTTATTCCTGAGGAACAAATAACAGAGGGCAGCTTTGAGGCGACAGTCTGCTTGATTGTCGATCATGTGCTAGATCTCTCCTCGTTTGAAAGCGATTTTAACAACGATGCGGGTGGCGCTTCTGCATACAGCCTGGGAACTCTCCTCAAGATCATACTTTCTGCGTATCATCGCGGAATAACCAGCAGCCGTAAAATCGAACATTTGTGCCGATACAATACAGTGTTCATGGCACTCTCTGGTTTTCTCACCCCGGATCATTCCACTATCGCCGCGTTTGTTTCAAAGAACCCTCAACGACTTGAAGGCATATTTATAGAAATCGTGTTGCAGTGTGACTACCTGGGCCTGATTGGTGGTGACACACTGGCATTGGATGGCTGTAAAATTCCCTCAAACGCCTCGAAGGAATGGTCGGGAACTAAGGCCGACTTCACGAAGAAACATCAAAAAATTCAACGTGCGGTAAGGCGGGTGATGGCACGGCATCGTCAAGAAGATGCTGAGGGCGTGGTGAACACCCCGGTGCGTGAAAAAGAAGAAAAGCAGATAGAAAAACTCAAACGCATCAATAAAAAGCTAAAAACCGCCCTCAGTGATATGGTGGATAAACGGGGGCATAACGGAAAAGTTCGTAAGACCAACCTCACCGACCCTGATAGCGCCAATATGATGTCCGGTAACGGTGGTGCCTTACAAGGGTACGTCGGTTTGGCCGCAACCGATAAACTGAACCAGGTCATTGTCAATGCTGATGTAACTGGTGATAGCGAACAATCCACGCTCCAACCCATGATTGATAAACTCCATGCATCCGACAGGCTAGATGGTTGCCAACTGCTGGCAGATGCTGGGTTTCATAGCGGGGTGAATTTAGACTATTGCGCAGAGAAAGGCGTCGATGCCTATATTGCGGATACCCTCTATCGTAAACGCGATGCGAGGTTTGTGGATCACCAAGATAAAAAGCCGAAGGCAAGGAAACAGAAATACTTTCAATCGAGTGACTTCGAGTATGACCCGCAGGCACAACGCTGTTGGTGCCCAGCGGGAAAAGAACTCTGGCTTTGCTCCTCTGGATATCAAAACAAAGGCGTCGAGTACATTCGCTTTGAAGGTTACCTCAACGACTGTAAAAACTGCGCGATGCAAGCCCAGTGTTTACGTAATGGGGTCAAAGACCGCGGCAGACAGGTGAGTATCCGCAAAGACACCCCTAAAAACAACAGTCGCGCCATTGATCGAATGAAACGCAAAATGGACGGTCCCGAAGGTAGAGCCATCCAAGCAGATCGCATTGGTATTGTCGAACCCGTTTTTGCGCACATGAAACACATAATTGGGTTGCGCTGGTTTAGCTTGAGAGGCATTAAAAAGGTGTCCGGACAATGGTATTTATTCTGCGCGGTACATAACCTGGTAAAAATACAAAAATATGGGAGTTATGCCTGAGGAAGGGGTAACTATTCTTTAGAAAAAGAACGTAAATAACGTCGCGACTGATATTCTTTAGCAGCAGTATGAAAAAATCGGTTGACTGAAATTATCCGCGGGGTATACGTATGCCAGCGTTATTCGACAGTCTAGTTATGTGTAGTTCATAAGCAATGTTTAATGTGTACAAAACAATTAACTCTAAGAAGAAGCGAAATATAAGGTTCGTAGCAGCCGGCTCATATCAAATAGAGTTTTTGGAGAGCGAACGGAGAGAATTCTTTGCAATTTATCGATTTAATTATGGTGGAGCAGGTCAGGTTCAATATCATTTAATCGATATTGCTGATTCTGCCATAGAATAGATTTCAGATAGAAAATTCCTTACGGTGCAGGGATCAAGCCCCTACAAGCTGAAAATCGAATAGGCTAACTCCTAGGCCCACATTACCCGCTATTTGTGGGGCTGGTTCCCACTTAGTCGTTTTGGGGGCAAGGCTAGCTTTTTAGTGGTTTAGTTGCGCTTATATCAATTTTTAATACGTATTCGTGGGGCGTTAGAGAGTCAGCACAGAACCAAGTGTTACATTTCTAAAATTCCCATTCGGAGTAAAAATGAAGAAGGTACTGTTGTTTACTATTTTGTGTAGTATGTCAAATAGCTTTGCTTGCACCACAGATCTAACTACGATCGAATAAATTATGCTTGACAATGACAACGGTGTTAAAGTGTATTTTAAAGTTAAGCAGAGTTTACCTCCAGAGGACGGTTGTAGGGAAAACCCTAATTGGCCGTATGTATTTGATATTTCAACAGACTTCGGAAAAAGCATGTGCTCAGCTCTGTTGGCAGCGTATGCAAGTAAGTCAACAGTTAAGGTTTTCGGTTATGGTACTTGCGCAGTGTATAACGCTGTAGAAACAGTAAAAAGAACTGAACTCAAATCATTATAAGAACCTGACCTACTGAAAGCCAAATCTACACTTCGTTAGTCTCATGCGCTTGGTGCATTTTATGTACTCTACTGGCTTCCGGTTTAGCTCTTGTAAGCGGGCATTATTCAAAAATGAAAAGGAGATAAAATAAAAGGTGATGAAAATATTAATATTCGGCTTTTTTCTTTTTGGACTATCCTTTAACTCTAATGCAGAGTGGACAGGACTAAAAGAGATGTCAGAATTAAAAGCCCAAACAAATGGCTTATATTTGGTGTTAAAGAGCTTTTCTAACACGAGTTCTGAGGTAGACTGCAATAGGGATAGCTTCTTTATGCCGATGGAGGAGAACTCAAATTATGAGACAAGAGCATCTATGTGGCTAGCTGCATTTATGGCAAACAAAAAAATTGAGGTGAGCTATTACGAATGTCATGGTGATCTAATAAAAGCTGCATCAATAAGCTTCAAATAGAAAAGTCTGAATTAAAACGTTAGTCGCACCAAAATTAGAAAAATTAATAAAAAAGTCAGCCAACAGGATCTACTATTCGGAGTTTGTTTTTTGTGGCTAAACGCTACGCTGCCACATAAAACGAGCTCCTCCACTGCGGGCGCTGCTGCACGGTGTTATGTGTACTAGGGAGAGTATGGCTAAGGAAATTCGAGTATTCTTTCCAGCACCAACTATTTTGATATTGTTCCCTTTTGGGCTGCTTGTATATCAAGCGGTATGGTTAAAGCTAAATCCATTGGAGGCCGTACTATTTTCAGTGTTAACCGCTTGCGGTGTGCTTACGTTTTCATATACGTTAATGCTAGTGGTAGGGCTTCCTGTTAATTATCTACTGCAAAAATTTACAAGCCAGCGGTGGTGGGTGTATCTTAGCTCGGGTGTGGTAGTTGGTGTATTAGTTTGCTTGGCTGCCTTTGTCGTATTTTCAAAGTTAATGAGTTTTAGTTTTCTACTAATAATTATTGGGAGTGTTTCAGGGACAGCAATTTCGGGGTGCTACTGGTTTATCTCAGTTAAAAACATAACCAAGTTATTAACCTGATACCTCATACTCCGCGTTTTTTTGTGTGGCTGCGCTACTTTACCCCAAAAGGCCGCTCAGTATGTGGCACAGGTTATAGCGGCGGAATAAAGCGTTGAAAACTCTAATTATGAAACGCTTTGTTTTTGGTGAACACGGGCGAGAAGATGGCGGTTTGACGGCTCAAGTTTGAGCTGAATTAGCGGCACGTTTGGGGGCATAATGTGGTCCTGGCTTTGTAGAGCGAGTAAGCTGCTAATTGCTACCGGTTGTTCTTCTCACGGTTGTTTTGGCTTTCACAAAAAGCTTGAGCTTTTTCGGGATTTTGGCATCGCACAATTAACGTGAGTGGTTGTGTCTTAATGTGTCGCGAAGCCGCTTGGTCGTAAATATTTTAGATTGCCGTGTAAGCTGTAATAACAAGTCGCTATCAAGTATACAGGATTAGTTGAATGAAGATTAAAATAAAGTTTTTTATTGCATCTATGATGTTATTTATTTCGATGCTTGGGTATGCTGACGTTATTGCTGTCACTACGTCAGAATCTCGAATTTCCGCAGTTCGAATAGAATCGAAGTATGCGCTTGTGTCTTTTTCAAACCGATCTGAAAGTGAATGTGGTCAAGGTAAAGCTTATTTAGACTTGGATAATGAATATCATAAAGTCGCGTATTCTACAGTATTGTCTGCTTATCTGGCTGGCAAACAAGTTTCTATTCGTATCTATGATGATAGCGCTTTAGTTTTTGGGGCATGTAAAATATATGATGTCTACGTTTCTGGATAATTCCTGCAAGAAGTCCAATTAGATTTTTGCAGATTTTATTCGTGTATCTAAATCGATCCGCAAAAAAACACACCGCGCCCGCCCAGAAGGTTGATCTGGTATTATAAATAGAAATATTCTTGGGGATTTATGAATAAAATATTTGTGGTGGCTCTTCTTATGCTAAGTGCTGGAGCCTTAGGTAATACAACGTGCACAGGCGCGTTGCAGTATGTCTCGTTAAATCCTGACAATGACGTAGTTCAATTTAATTACGGTTTTGGCACGCAGTATCATTGTAAGTTGAGCCAGGAATACAATGGCGTAAGTCCTGAATCTTGTCAGGCGGTATACAGTATGTTATTGGCTGCACAGCTTTCGAGCAAGAAAATTGAAGTCCGATATAACGGAGATTTTTCTTGCGCATCAGATGAGCTTGGAAATTACGAGACCACAAAAAAATTGATGTATTGGATAAAAATTATATAGTGTTTCCATCGATGCAGGCTTAATTGAGAAATATGTGGTATGGACCTAAAAAAGGCTACGGAATATTTCCGGTTTTTGCGTTGAACGTTTGAATTCGAAGGGAAAATTTAGGATGAAAATTAAATGTTTAATGGTTTCGATTATAGTATTGATTGCTTCAGAAGCGAACGCGGGGGTGTGGAGCGGTGATACTGAAATACGCCAAATATATCCACATTCCAAGAATAATACGGATGGTTCGATATATTATCGATTCAATGAGCTTGTTGATTCAAGTAATTGTGCCAATAAATCACTTATAGCACTTAAGAAAAGTAATAACCTGTCTTCTGAGATTTACGCGTTAATGTTAATGGCGTTTGCCTCCAACAAAAAAGTGAGGTATTACGTTGAAGGTTGTGATGCTCATGGATATCCAGAATTGCATCATGCGTATGTCAACGGTTAGTCATTTTAGTTCGATTGATTATTTTGGCAAGTCTACTAAGTCTCGCTCCAGCGAGCGGGGGCTGGACTTTCGTTGAGGCGCTTTGCGCCTTTACTGCAGCCGTAAATTGCAGCGTTGGGCGTCTGCTAATCTTCATTTCCATAGGAATTATATATGACAAAAAATTTAATTTCTGCAGTTTTAATGCTTATGTCATCAACAGTATTGGCCGGCGGTAGTATAACCTGGGGAGAAATTACTGCTATTGCGTTTCAAAATAAAGATTTAATGCTCTACTCCGATGATTGGCAGAACCCGAATGGTTGTGAAATAGCAAATGCCGTAATACTTAAGCATACGGACTCGAATTTTGACAAAGCGTACAGCCTTATTCTTGCTGCATATATGTCCGGTAAAAAGGTGGTTGCATGGTCGGATGAATGTCTTTCCTTTGACGGAAAAACATATAACCATATCCGTGGATTTAAGTATCTCCAGGTGAAATAACAAATTGCCAAAAATTAGGGAACCTCTGAAAAATACCGAATATTGGCGATAATACAGGTCATCGTATGTTGTTGGTTGAGTCCATTGTTGTGCCGACAATGCATCGGCGATGTCGCCGAGCTCGAATAGCCGTAATTCTTTTAAACATTATTCCTGTTGGATTGGGTGTCCCCTGAATGGTTAGCGGTAATACTGTGGGCCACAGTTGTTGCCGTGATCGTCATTGGTGAACTTTGCGCTGGTGGTTAGCCGATCGCCAGCGCCTGCTAGCAGGCCTTATCCCAACGCTGCGTACATAGGTGCGCGATAGATTCAACAGCCCAAGGCTGGTACGGTAAGCCTGCACGTGATGTGTCTTGCGCGCGAGCATTTATTTGGTTATGAGCAGAACATTGGGATCAAAGTCATTTGCACCGTTAGGTAACCGCCCTGGCCACCATTGGTCTTGTTTTCGATGAGCTTGCGGCATATGCCCAGACTCCGTGGTTCAGTCTCTCTGACATCGACTGCGAGCATGGCGTGCGACGAATATACCCATAAAGAATACGGAGAGGGTATCACGTGCTGCCTGAACATCAACTTGGTGCTTGACTAGGTGGTGAGGTACCGAATAACAAGCGACTGTGACCCGAAGTCAAGCATACTCAACCAAATGTTTTAATAGTTTATGCCTCTTGCCAGCGTCTTCCGTCGCGTACCATTGCGTTTAAAATGGTCACGAGTTTTCGCATGCAGGCCGTTAGTGCAACTTTTTTGTGTTTACCTGCAGCAACCAATTTAGCGTAGAATTTTTTCATGACTGGGTTGTGCTGAATCGCGCACATCATAGCCATATATAACATGGTACGTATTGGGGCTCTGCCACCCTTTATGCGTCGTTTGCCTTTAAATGAACCGCTGTCTTTGTTAAAGGGTGCGAGGCCACACAAGGCCGCGACCTSCCGCGGCGAYAATGAACCTAGCTCGGGCAGCTCCCCCAGCAGTGTGTGAGCGACGCCGTCCCCAACACCTGGTACGCTGGTAACGATCTCATAGGTTTCCTGCCATTCAGTAACCTCGCCGACAGTGCGCTCAAGCTTAGCGGTAACCCAGGCAACCTCCTTATCAAGTATTTTGATTAAGCGCTTGTGAGTTGATTGAATCGCTTTGTCGGCTTTATCCAAACGGTTAAGCTCTTGAGTTCTCGCCTCCATGAGTTGGCGGCGTCTTGCCAGTAAGTCTCTGAAATATCGAATCTTTTTAGTCTGGATCTGACGAATTGGGGGTTTCATTATCGCTCCAAATTCAGCGATAACCCTGGCATCGAGCTTGTCCGTCTTCGCCAATATTCCCTGAGCTTTGGCGAATTGCCGCACGTGTATGGGTTGCACGACTACGACCGGTAGGCCTTTCTCAGCCAAGGCATAGACAAGCTTACGCTCATAGCCCCCAGTTGCTTCAACGACAATTCTAGCGAGTTTGTAACGCGCTAGCCGGGCTGCCAATGCTCGCACACCGGCTTCGGTATTATCAGTTTGCCAGTGGTTGTCCTGCTCTAAGACAAAGATATCCAGAGTAGTTTTACCGATATCAATGCCAACATTTCTTTCTGTAGTTTCGGTAGTTGTTTTCATGACTCACCCTTGCTACATTCGAGCTCGAGGCTCTTTCGACTGTTCGAGTTAAAAGTAGAATCAGCATGGCGCCCACGCTGTCTGGCAGGAAGGGACGTCGCGTTAATTTCATAACACAAGTTGCACCAGCCCACATTTTTTCCAGTTCTGCTTTTTGTCTTAATAGCACAAACGGGCCTTTCAAAAATTCAGCTATGTAATGCGTTTTGTAAAATGACAATTAAATCAGGTGCTTAGCTTAGCTGTCAGGTTGGTGTCGGGTTGATTTCGTGGCCGACACAGGGGGCAATGGTTAAATATCAGTTCTCCAATGGAAAAAGAGATTAGGACATGATGCTTAAAAGACTGCGTCACAAAAGAAACTGGACTCAGGAGCAGTTGGCTGAGATCTCAGGATTAAGCGTCAGAACTATTCAGCGTATAGAATCGGGCGGCAAGGCTAGCTTGGAATCCCTTAACGCTCTCGCTTCTGTCTTAGAAGTTCAAGCGCCAATTTTGGCACAGGGGGTCACAGTGATTGATAAAACTACAGAAGATTGGGAAAAGGTACCTGCATGGTTAAGGGCCTGCTTTTTTGGATCTGGTCTCTTCAAAATTCCCGAGCGAATATTAAATATACGGGTCGAACAGGGAACCGTAGTCGCTGACATTATTCTGCTATTGCTCTCGCCTGTTTTAGACAACGCATTTGAGGCTAGTTTTATTTTGTTTACAAGCGCGTATCTAGTTTCACTTATCACTAGAGCCGGTGATAAGTATTCCATTTGGTAGCGTGGCTAACCCCTGTTTGGGATATTTATTCATTTTTTTAAACAGCTACCCGAAGCGCTGAGGATATTGAAGCCCTATTACTAAGGAAATCCTCCTTGTATAAGCAGGGGCTTGCTTAGCGCTTACCTATTTCCACTATAAAAAAATTCGGAGCCCAATAGTGTGATTCCGTTGCATAATTTTCACATATGAGCTGACATACAAGCAACGAATATCATGAAACATGAATATAGTGTTTTAATAACCCATTCCTAAAAAATCGCTAATACCTAAAATCCATCGGCATACAAGATCTTTTTTCTAGGAATAAATTTGTTGCAGAAGTGTAAAATTCATAGGGTCGGTGTTGAGCTCCCGGGTAAATCTCACTACCTTTGACGGTGCATTGAAGGTTGGCTTTCATGCTTTTTGCAGGCCATCTAACTATGGAGGATCTGTTTCAGATGAAAAATTGGATATTACCGTTTTTGATTATTTTATCTGCTTGCGGTGGTAATGAGTTGAGAGACGAGGCGAGAGGCGAGGTGAGAGACGAAGCCGGATTTAGCACTTTTTTGATGCAGAATAATTCAAATTATAATATACGAGTCGAGTGTGATTTATACGGTTACTTCGAGTGTAACAATAGTGTGACAGAATCTGGCGACCTTCTTGAAATTGGCAGTTGCGGCCGCATTGGGGCTTTGCCAGGGCCTGGCCCGGCGGTAGTATTTGAATCATTGACAGTATTGTTTGATCCTGGTGATGGCAGCTTTGTAGAAGCGTATGAAGTTGAAAGCTCTGACTGGAGTGTGGAGAATCAATCAACTCATCATATTACGTATGCCATTTCTATTGATGATGAAATACTTTTGGGCGCTAATTGATAATAAACTGGACACTGTATTTATTGTTTTGGCGCTTGGTTGATGTTATTCAAAAAATATTACACGCCTAAATGTGAGTGTTGAGGTTTTTCTGAAGTGTTCATTGTACGAATCACATGTTGTGACTGAAAGGTGAATAATCACCTAGTTCGTAGCGTTAATCATTTTCTAGCCCCTCTGATGCTCTATGCCGGTAATGAGCGCATTGGAGGGTGGCTGATAATCCAATGTTAAAATTTAGATTTGCCAACAGGTATTAAAGCGAAATTTTCGGTTTGCTAAACCGCTTTAAGTAGGGGCTGGGCTGTGTTGTTTATTTGGGCTTTTGGCTTCGAGTGTAATTTGTGCAAGTTGAGTCTTCTCCTTTTATGACTAATAGATGTCAATAGGCTAGCTGTTTCGACAACAATAAATTGTTCCCACATGTTTGTAATGTCGAGTCGTTATTATCGAACACTAAAATATCGCTCCAGAATAAAAGATTAACGCGCATGGGTTACATTATTCCATTTGTTTGTTTTGTCGTTACTACGTTCGCCTATGCGTTCTGTTGGCACTTGGTCGTGTTTAAAAAAGTTTACGATGATATCGGTATATATAACCGGGAACAGCCGATTATTCCCATAGGTGTACTCACCGTTTTTATACAGGGAGCCATTTTTTTATTTTTATACTCTAGAGTATCTTTTGGGGTGTCTGCGTTATGGCAGGGCGTTGTTTTAGGGTTGCTTCTTGGCTTGTTCGAGTATTGTTCCGGGTCGTTGGTATTTTCCGCGAAAAGAAAAATTGAAAAGCATGCAAAATGGTTAATCATTCAGTTGTTTTTATCGGCATCATTGTTTCCTATCTCTGGCGCTGTTGCGGGATATCTGTGCGGTATTGCCTAAAAGGCAAGAAGTGCATTTTTATTGGATGTTTTTTCTGCTTTTTTAAGGTTTATATGTAAGAATTACCATTTCTCCGCTGGATAGTCTAAATGATCATGTCATAAGTGCATGCGTTTTAACGATTTTTGTTTTTAGACTGATTTTATTAAATGCGCCTATGAGCAAGGATTTGCTTAATTGGATGTCATTACTTACGCGGCAGTTCGTGTTGTTGATCGTTAATTGGTTGGCGCCTATTTGGGGTTGTTTTTGGCGAATTATAGCGGCAGGTTATTTTGGTTTAAACGGCGCTCCTCTGCAGTCACGCTTGTTAGTATTTCGCGGGGTTTTATGCAAACCGATGCTGTCGTAATCCTAGGTGCGCTGCATCAAAAGCATTAGTTGGCAGCTAAGATTCCGAGCCGGTAGAAAAAAATTTACAACTCAATAGTCACTAAAACAACAAGCGCTAAAATACTGGATGTCTGTTTATCTACACTCTAATTGCTGTATTTTACATTTTGCTCGCTTCCTGATCCGTATTGATTGCCCGTATGGGGTAAGGTATTACGATTCCTTCTTGTGCGTAGCGCTTGTGAAGCGCCTTTATAAATTCCGATTTGATAAAAAAGCGGGTGAAATACTCTTGAGCGCGCAGCATAACAGTAAAGTTAATGCTGCTGCTATCGAAGGTATGGTAGACCACAAAAGTATCGTACTCGGGCACGCCCCATTTGTGTGTTTTAAGAACTTCCCTCGCCACTTCGAGAGTTACGCGTTCGACGTGCTCCAGGTCTGAGTTGTAATGCACGCCGACTTCTACCGGAACGGAGAGTTCTTTCTGAGGATAATAGTAATTAATAATTTTTGATTGCGACAACACACTGTTGGGCATTATCACGACGTTGTTTGGCAGCATTTTTATCCAGGTCGAACGCCAGCCAATTTTTTGCACGAAGCCCTGTTCGCCAGATTCCAGTTCGATAAAGTCACCGACCCGGATAGGTTTGTCGATTACCAGCTGAACACCTGAAAAAAAGTTTTCCAGCGTCGGTTGTAGAGCAAGAGCAACGGCCAGTGAGGTGATCCCCAGCGACGCAATAATGGGTGTGATTGAAATCCCGAGGGTACCCAGCAGTACAAGGGCACCTATCCCAATCACGAGGCCCTTGGCGATGCCTTTAAGAATACTGCTGCTGTTGCGCAAGGATTCTGATTTATGGGTGTAAACGCTTAGCGCCCCTTCGCTGAAGCGATCAGCGAATATAACAAGTGCAAGTACAATAAGAATTTGCGCTGCGATTGAGGTGTAGCGACTGAGGTCTGCGTTAGTGATCTGGTAGAAATCGAGCAGCCGTTCAAACAGTAACAGATTAAGCAGCACGATAAGGATTGTCAGGGGAACGGGCAGTGCGTTTAACAGCAGTGTATCTATGTCCAGGTTGGTACGTGCAATCAGCTTTTGTAAACGTTTAAGCAGGAAACGTTTTACCAGATACATGAGGCCTGTGGACAAAAGAACCAGGCAAACGACAACAACAAGGGGTGGGACTTGTAAGGTTTGTAGCTGTTCTAGAAGCATGAATCATCACCGAATGCAGGTTGCGGTGCGATTTTCAGAGCAAGTTATGTTCCGGTTAGGCTATTGGTTTTTCATAGCATTGTTCAGTGCGTTCTGCGCCCCAAATGACGTGGGTTTTTTCCGCGACTAATGAAAATCCGTTGCGCAGATACATGGCTTTTGCGCTATCCAAACCTTTAGCAGTCCACAGTTGGATGCGGAGGTAGTTGTGCAGGCTGCAAAATTCAATCGCGCTGATTAACAGCCGTTTGCCGAGCCCAGTGCCTTGCAAGCTTGAGTGGACGATATACCAGCGCAATTGAGCGACATTGTTACCCGCATCGCATATACAAATAACGCCAACAATTTGATTGTTGCTCTCGGCAATCCAGATGCGCTCTCTTGGGTTCGTTCGCAGCGCAAATTGCGCCAGAGGTTCGGCGACATACGCCTCGAAAGTGTGATCGTAGCCTTCGGTCGCCGAGTAGTACTCGCTGTGAAGCAGAATAATTCTGCCGATATCGGTGGGTTGGAGTGTATTGCGGATTAACATGTCAGCAGGCAGCTCTAGAGTCGATAAGGTAGTGGAGAAACTGGTTAATGATTAATGGTCATGGCCCATTGCACATATTGAACGCTAGCGAGGAAGCGTCACAGTGACACACAAGCCGCCCTCCGCGCGGTTGCCAAAATCCAATTTGCCGCCGTTTTTTTCGATGGCGCGACGCGCGATGCTTAAGCCAAGGCCAAACCCTTTTTGCGAGTTCTCTGCTGCAGTTTGAAAAAACGGTTCTGTAACGCGCGCCAGGTGTTCTGGTGCGATACCGCAGCCGCTATCGCAAATTTCTACGGTTGTTGTATGTTCCTGCTCGCTCAATTGTATGTGCACGAGACTGTTTGGTGGCGAGTATTTGCAGGCGTTGTCGAGAAAATTGGTTAAGGCTTTTTGCAGGGAATCCAGAAATCCGGTGTAGTAGATCTGGCGAGTGGTGGCAGTGTCTATTTGAATTTGATGCTCAGGGTAGCGAAAGCGAATATCGCTACATACGTCGTCTACTAAGTCAGTTAGTGATGCTGTTTCGCGATCTTCCGGCAGTTCATGGAAGCGAGCATAGTCGAGAATCTGTTGAATGAGGACATTCATGCGGTCGCATTCGTGATGAATTTTGGCGATGTATTGCGGAGATTCGGGTTTTTTTTCCACGAGCGCGGCGGCGGCTTGCAAACGGGCCAGCGGAGCGCGTAGCTCGTGTGAAACATCGTGCAGAAGTTGACGTTGCCCGTTAATACTGGTAGCGACCTGGTGAATCATATGGTCCAAATCCCGCGCTAATTCGCCAATTTCATCGCCGCGCTGAAGCAGTTTTTTATCCGGGCGGGCGTCAAGATTCCCTCCTGCCACTTCGCGCGAGCGCGCGCCCAGGTTTTTCAGTGGGCGCGCAATCGACCAGCTTAGCAGCGCGCTGGCCAAGGTCGAGGCGATCAGAATTAACACAAATTGGGTGGACCGCAGGCGTTGCAGCATGTCCTTCATAAACAGCGGTTTGCGCGGGAGTTGCGTTTCTACGTTATAGAGCGTGCCGGCGGCGCTGGTGACCTGAAATTGCAGCGTGCGTTCTTCGGTTTGAAACCTGAAGCGGTGTTGGAATACCGGTGTGTTAGTGTCTGCGCGCGTGATGTTCAGTCGCGGCGACGGTTCCTCACCGCGCTTGGGGCCGGGCCCGCCGAAACGGCGGAAGCGCGGCATAGGCTCGCCACTTTCGACGCGATCGATGATTTGTTCGGCAAAACGACGCGCCATCTGCTCATGCAAATTGGTGATTCGCGTCGCTTCCATGTTGCTTACGATGGTGAAACTGGCGGCAAAGATGACCGCCAGATTCACCAGCCAGAAGGTGAGAAATATTTTCCAGAATATTTTGCTAAAACCGAAATTGGGCATCAGTCTGCGGACAATAGTTGGTAACCGACCCCTCGAACGGAGCGAATAATATCGTGAATGCCCGCGTTGGCCAGTTTTTGGCGTATCCGGCTGACGTGCACATCAATGCTGCGGTCGTAGGCGGTGAGGGGGCGATGCAGTACCTGCTCGGTAAGAAATGCCTTGGTCTGGGTTTGTCCCGGGTGCTGCATCAACACTTTAAGGGTGTTGAACTCGGCTCCGGTGAGCTGCAGTGGTGTGCCGAGTGCTTTGGCTTGCATATCCGCTGGACTGAGCTGAATGCCGGCTACGTCCAGCAGGTGTTGATCCCCGCTGGTTGGGTTTTGAGTGCGGCGCAGGATAGCGCGTACCCGAGCAACCAGCTCACGCGGGTTACAGGGTTTAGCCAGGTAGTCGTCGGCGCCCATTTCGAGGCCCAATATGCGATCAATGTCATCACCACGACCGGTCAACATAATTACCGGGGTGCTGTTGCTTGGTCGCAGCCGCTGCAGTACATCCAGCCCGGACAGCCCCGGCATCATAATATCCAGCACGATCAGCTGGCATTCCGGCGGCGAGGCGAGGCGCGTGAGCGCACTTTGGCCACTGTGGGCTTTGTCTACGGCGAAGCCTTCAGCGGTGAGATATTCGCCGATGAGGTCGCAAAGTTCTTGATCGTCGTCGACCAGTAAAATGAGAGGTAAATTTTCCATATCCACAATGTAACGGCTTTAATGCCCACCTGCGAGTCCTTTACGTAACTTTACCGCGGCGTAACCCTACTTAGCATTGCCGGCGAGCATACTGGGACCCATCAAACAACGCCACGTGAAGGAGGCAATGATGAAAGCAAAATGTAAAGCACTGATTGGCGCCGGGCTTATTTCTATGGCGGCTAGCGCTATGGCTATGGGCCCAGGACAGGGTGGTTGTGGCAAGGGCGGTGGTGGCGGTTTCCAAGGCCGCGGGCTGGAGATGATGGAGTACGCCCTGGATCTGACGACCGAACAAAAGGCGCAAATCCAAGCCTTGCGCGACGAGCACGCTGCGGCGCGCGGTGAGCGCGGTCTCGGCAACCCTGCGGCGCTGTCACAGCTCGACCCATCCGCTGCGGATTATCAAACCCAGTTGGATGCGCTCGCGGCACAGGCAGCGGACTCAGCCAAGCAACGGGTGTATTTCCATGCGGAAATGCAGGCCAAAATGCGCGAAATTCTCACCCCGGAACAACTGGAAAAATGGCAGGATATGAAAAGCCGAATGGGTAAACGCGGTCGCGGTGGCTGGCGCTCGGAGGCAGATGAGTAGAATTGTAATCGCGTTTATAAGGCGGGAAAACCCGTCGTTGTGCGACAAATAACGCGTGTTGCACCGTGACGGGTGGTTCGGAACGATGGACTACCTAACGGGTTTCTTCGTGCTAAACAAGCGGGAGAAAAATTCTCCCGCTCAGAATTATTATGATTGCGCGCTTCAGGCGGCGCGACTTGAATAACGGCCCAGGGTTTCGCGAATGGTGGGCTCGGCGTGGATGATAAAGTCGATAAAATCACTGGCACCCACTTCAGCTTCGTGCAGCGTATCGAAAGGGCCAATATCGACGCCCTCGCGGGTGCTGTAGTACCAGTAATCTCCCTTCTCAAAAAAGCGTTTGGAACGCGAAGGCACGGTACCTTCTTCACCAGTTCTGTTCATAAGCTGTCTCCTTGTTTGACATCGATCCCTGATCGATAACTCTCAATCCCCACGGGCAACATGCTTTGGCGCGTCCGATCTACATGCCAACACGGGATAAAACTCCAGCGCGCACGCGCCAAAATGACACATTCATGTCTGCCTTAGGCGAAATTATAGGCAGGGCGCATATGGATGCAGCTCAATTTCGGTGAAAATGTGATCATCGTCTCAAAACAAGTGTGAAGTCGCGCGCCAACTGAATTGGCTGAGGATAAGCGGTCGATTAACGGGGGTGGGCGGTTGAGTCTGCCAGCTGTCGCGCCGCTGATTTTTGCGCGAGCAGGCGCGATACGGGTACCAGTGTGATACCCCGGTTTGCCATGGCACCCAGCCCCAGTTGCAGCGCCTGGAGCGTTTCCGGATAAGGGTGGCCAATGCCTATGGCGTAGCCGTGTTGTCGGGCGATGGTTTCCAGCTTACCGAGTTGGGCGAGTATGGCCTCGGGGTCGCGCGTATTGTCGAGAAACACGTTGCGCGATGCGGTAGCGAGGCCCATGGTTTGTGCGATGTCTTCGGCAATACTGTCGGCACTGGTCCGGCTGTCGATAAAATAAAAGCGCTTCGCATCCAGTTCAGCCATCAACCAGTGCATATGGTCGCTGCTTGCGGTGAGTCGACTGCCGCCGTGGTTGTTCAACCCCACTGCATAAGGCACTGCATCAAGCATGGCGCCGCAGCGCTCGCGAAATTCGGTTTCGTCCTGAGAGATTGCCAGCCCCTGTTCCCATGGGCGCGGCGCCACCGGTTCCATTGGGGCGTGAACCATCACCTCTTTACCTGCAACATGAGCCGATTCAGCCAGGGTTGTGGCGTAGGGCGTGAACGGAATAATTGCAGCGGTGAGCGGCCAGGGCAAAGCGAGTATTTCTGTACCCAGTTTACGTTTGTACCCCAGGTCGTCGATGATGATGGCAACTTCGGGTGCGTTAGCGAGTAACTGGGCCTGGCTGGGCGATTGTGCGTGAGCGGCTTCGGTTAACCAGGCGAGCCCAATCAACAGGGTGCGCAGCAGTAAGCCCGCACCCGGCTGCAAGCATGGTGGCAGGTGCAAACTAACCTGCACTCGCCTGGCTTGAGGATAACTGCGCTGGCACGGGTTGAGATGCACCGTGTTTTTGTTGAGACTCTTTAAACAACGTAAGGCTTTTTAATATGTTGAGTGCTTCGTACAGCTGACTGTCTTGATTGTGCAGTTCGGTTTCGCTGACATCGTCCTTCGCGGTGACTTCGTCACCACCTTTGGTGTTTTTCAGGTGGCGACTTAAGTCAGCTTCTTTCACTGAGAGTCGCGGCCTCACTGCGGTAACGCGCACCCGCTCCACGAGAATGTCGGGTTCGATACCCTGCGCCTGAATGGAGCGGCCATTGGGCGTGTAATACAGGGCAGTCGTTAGCTTTACGGCGCGATCGTTGGTAATGGGGATGACCGACTGTACAGATCCTTTGCCGAAGCTGCGTGTGCCGATGACCAGGGCGCGGCGTTGATCCTGCAGTGCACCGGCGACAATTTCGGAGGCGGAAGCAGAGCCGTCGTTGATGAGCACCACAATAGGCATGCCATTGCTCATGTCGCCTGGGTTGGCTTCGTAGCGAACATTGGAATCCGGCAGGCGACCTTCGGTATAAACCACCAGGCCGCCGCTTAAGAACAGATCTGTGGTTTCCACCGCGGCCTGGAGCACGCCGCCCGGGTTGTTGCGCAGGTCGAGCACCAAGCCCCGGATATCGTTTTTGCCGTCAGCCAGCTTCGCATAAGCGGCCCTCACATCGTCGGCGGTGTTTACCTGGAATTGCGCAATACGCACGTAGGCGTAGTGCTCGTCTTCCAGTTCAGCGCGCACACTGCGCACTTTAATCGTGTCGCGCACCAGAGTAATTTCCAGTGGCTTTTCCTCCCCTTCGCGCACAATAGTGAGGGTGATGGCGGTGCCTTTTTTACCGCGCATTTTTTCAACCGCCTCGTCGAGGGTGAGGCCCTTCACTGGTGTCTCGTCGAGCTTGATGATCAGGTCGCCCGCTTCCACGCCACCGCGTGCAGCGGGGGTGTCATCGATTGGGGATACCACCTTGATGAAGCCGTCTTCGGTGCCCACTTCAATACCCAGGCCGCCAAATTCTCCGGTGGTATTCACTTGCAGGTCGTCATAGGTGGAGGCGTCGAGGAACGAGGAGTGTGGATCGAGCTGCTCCATCATGCCGCGGATAGCGTATTCCAGCAGTGTGCGATCGTCGATTTCGTCGATATAGGAGTTGCGGATGTGATCGAATGCTTTGGTGAATACCCGCAAATCTTCCAACGGTAAAACACTGACGGTGTCGTTGTCGGGGACGTTCGGTTCCGGCTGGGGTTCGGCCCAGACAGCCACTGCGGATACCAGGAAAAAGCAGGCAGCAAAGCCTTGTTGCAAAAGGGAGGGCACGGTGATCTCCTGCGGGATGTAATTATCGTGTTAATCAGGCTGGTCGCAGCCAGCGTTTGGGATTGGTAGGCTCGCCCCGGTAGCGCAGCTCAAAGTATAGAGCAGATTGCTGCTGGCCACCGGTGTTACCGACCGAAGCTATGACCTCGCCTGCGTCCACCCATTCCCCCAGCTCTTTATAAAGTGCCTGGTTGTGGGCGTAAAGGCTCATGTAGTTGCCGCCATGGTCAACGATGATCAGCAATCCGTGGCCGCGCAGGTAGTCGGAGAATACGACGCGGCCGTGGTGTACAGCAACCACTGGGCTGCCAGTGGTGGAGGCGATCAGCATGCCCTGCCACGCCATTTTTCCCGAGACGCGGGATGAACCGTAGTTGCGCAGCACACGACCCTTGGTAGGCCAGGGCAGTTTGCCACGGAGGTCAGCGAAGGCGTTGTCGCTCTGCGGAACATCGATATCTTCCAGCCAGGCGGTTACCTGGCTCAACACCTGCTCCAGCCGTTGGCGGTCGCCATTGAGCGCGTCCAACTCTGCGCCCTTACCTTGTAAATCTGTATTGAGTTTGGCCAGCGTTTGTTTGCGTTTGGCCTGCACCGCGCTGAGTTGCTTTTGCTTCTCCGTCAAGGCATCGCGCTCTCGAATGAGCTGTTCCGTCTGGTAGGCGATGTCTTTTTCAAGGCGATTGATAGTGTCGATTGTGGTGCGGTATTCGCCGATTTTATCGGCGCGTGCGCGTATCAGGTAGTCGTAGTATTTTAGGTTGCGGGACACGGTGGTGGGATCTTGCTGATTCAGGAGCAGGCGCATGCCACCTTGCTGTCCCAGACGGTAGGCGGCACTAATGTGCTGGCCCACCTGCTGCTCCTGTTGCTGCTTTTTTGCACTGAGGTCACTCCGTTGGCCGCGCATTTGCTCGAGTTTCTGTTGTCGTTGCTGGAGTTGGGTTTTCAGTTGCTCGGCCTTTTCGCTCAGCTGACCCGCAGCCTTTTCGGACTCCTCCAGACTATTAAGCAAGTCATCGCGGCTGCTTTTGGTTTGCTTTAGTTCCGCCTGTAAGCGGGTGATGGCCTGTTTGATTTTCTCGAGCCGGGCACGATCAGATTGTTCATCGCTCATGGCAGCTGGGCTGGCTAGACCAATAAGTGCTGCACACAGCAGCGGTATAAATGTAAAAGCGCGTTTTCTCATAAAACAGTTCATAAAACAGTTCATAAAACAGAGTGTACCTTACTTTAGACGACGGTCGGGTATTTGATCTCAGTGAAGCGTGCGCGCATGAGTTACCCCGTTAACTGGATTTTTACGCCTTAATCTAGGATCATTGCGGCCGAAATTCTATCCCTAACCATGTACCCCAGAGGACAAGCGATATGTACAAATTGGTCTTAATTCGCCACGGTGAGAGCCAGTGGAACCTGGAAAACCGTTTTACTGGCTGGCACGACGTGGACCTGACAGACACCGGTCGCGAACAAGCGCGCAACGGTGGCCGTATGCTCAAGGAAGCCGGTTTCGAATTCGACCTGGCCTACTCCTCCGTGCTGACTCGCGCGATTCGTACTCTGAACCTGGTGCTGGAAGAAATGGGTCAGATGTGGCTGCCTGTTGAGCGTCACTGGCGCTTGAACGAGCGTCACTACGGTGCACTTACCGGCTTGGACAAAGCGGAAACTGCAGCCAAACACGGCGACGAGCAAGTTAAAATCTGGCGCCGTAGCTTTGACGTTCCACCACCCGATGTTGACGAGAGCAGCGAACACTTCCCCGCGCACGACCCACGCTACCGCGGTATCGACAAAAACGTACTGCCGAAAGCGGAAAGCCTGAAGCTGACCATCGACCGCGTGCTGCCTTACTGGCACGATGTGATTCGCCCATCCATTCTCGGTGGCAAGCGCGTTATTATCGCGGCTCACGGCAATAGTCTGCGTGCGCTGGTTAAATATCTGGATGATATGTCTGACGCAGAGATCCTTGATTTGAACATCCCAACGGGTGTGCCGCTGGTTTATGACCTGGACGCAGACCTGCGCCCAATCAAGCGTGAATACCTGGGCGATCCAGAAGCGATTAAAGCGATGATGGACGCTGTGGCCAAGCAGGGGCAGGCGAAGTAATTTCCGTGTGAAATCCGGCTTGCGTGTTCTGCGCAGGCCGCTGCCGTGCTGGTGTGTCTGCGCCAGACACGGACTTCCTGTATACTCCCGCATCATTTTTCAGCAACACCTGTTGTTGCCCTCAACTCATTCGAAGCAAAGGTCTTTTCTGTGGAAATAATGGCGTTTATTACTGAGCAGTGGTTATTGGTCAGTATTCTCGGTGTGCTGGCAGCAGCGTTGATATTTGTGGAAAGCCGCAAGGGCGGCGCGGCCCTGTCGCACCATGAAGTAACCCGCCTGGTGAACAGCGATCAAGCGGTGGTGGTCGATGTACGTGAGGCCAAAGAGTTCAGTACTGGCCATATTGTGGATGCGATTAATATTCCGTTCGCCAAGCTGGCCGATCGTCATACCGAATTAAACAAACATCGCGAAAAGACGTTGATTGTGGCCGACAAAATGGGCCAGCACGCGGGTGCTGCCGGTAAGATTTTAAAGGACAAGGGGTTTACGGTGAGCCGCCTGCAGGGTGGCATGTCGGAATGGCAGGGGCAGAATCTGCCCGTCGTTAAATAACGCTTGTAAAATTCGCGCAGTGGCCCCACATAGGGGGCAGATAAAAAGACATTTTTAAGGCATCTATCATGGCAGACGAAAATCAGACTCCAGAGCAAAACGATCAACAGGCAGACGCCAACCAGAACCGCTTCGGTATTAAGCGTATCTACATGAAAGACATGTCGTTCGAAACTCCGATGGGGGTGCAGGCGTTCCAGGTACAGTGGCAGCCCAAGGTCAACCAAGACCTGAATACTCAGGTGAATAAGCTGGATGAGAACCACTATGAAGTGGTTCTGAAGCTGACCATCACCGTTAAAATGAATGATGATAAAACCGCGTTCCTGGCGGAAGTGCACCAGGCGGGACTGTTTGAAGTGGCCGGTTTGGAAGCGCCACAATTACAGCGTTTGTTGTCCTCTGCCTGCCCGGAAATTCTGTTCCCATACGCCCGTGAGGCGCTCGACAGCCTGGCGACCCGAGGTGGTTTCCCGCCGCTGCAACTGCCGCCCATTAATTTCGATGCACTGTTTAGTCAGGCGATGAATCAGGCACAGCAGCAGGCTGAGCAAGGCCAGCAGCCGAATTAAGCAGTGCTTGCACGATGATGAAAAAGGGAGCTTCTAGAGCTCCCTTTTTTGTGCCCGGATTTTGTTGCCGGGCGGCAAATACCCAAAGCGCAGGCTTAGTCGTCGTCGGCGCCGGCCATCCCCAGCTCTTTCAATTTGCGGGTTAGCGTATTGCGGCCCCAGCCCAGCAAATTGGCTGCGTCGCGCTTGCGACCAGCGGTGTGCTTGAGCGCAGTTTCAATGAGCGCGCGTTCGAAGGTTGGCACTGCCTCGGAGAGAATCTCTTTTTGCCCGCAGGCCAGCGCTTGATCCGCCCAATGGCGCAGCGCTTTATCCCAGTCGCCAGATGGGGTTTCTGCCCGTTTCACCTCCATCAGCTCCGGCGGTAAATCCTGCACGTGCACTTCGCGTCCGGACGCCATAACTGTGATCCAGCGGCAGGTGTTCTCCAGCTGTCTGACGTTACCGGGCCAACTCAGATTGCTGAGGTAGGCTTCGGTTTCTGTGGTGAGAATCTTCGGCTCCACATCCAGCTCATTGGCGGCTTTGCGCAAAAAGTGATGTGCGAGCTTGGGGATATCTTCGCGGCGGTTGGAAAGCTTCGGCAAGTGGATGCGAATAACATTTAAGCGGTGGAACAAATCTTCCCGAAAGCGATTATCTTCCACCAGATGTTCCAGGTTCTGGTGGGTTGCTGCAATAATTCGCACGTCAACTTTAATTGCTGTGTGGCCGCCCACGCGATAGAACTCGCCGTCGGCAAGCACGCGCAACAAGCGCGTTTGGGTTTCGGCGGGCATATCGCCGATTTCATCCAAAAACAGGGTGCCGCCATCCGCTTGTTGGAAGCGGCCTTGACGTTGCGCACCTGCGCCGGTGAATGCACCTTTCTCGTGGCCAAACAATTCAGACTCGATCAGGTCGCGGGGTATCGCGGCCATGTTCAGTGCGATGAATGGCCCTTCTTTGCGTGGGCTGTGGCGATGCAGCGCGCGGGCGACCAGTTCTTTACCGGTGCCGGACTCGCCGTTGATTAACACGGTAATGTTAGATTGCGAGAGACGGCCGATAGCGCGAAACACTTCTTGCATGGCCGGCGCTTCGCCAATAATTTCGGTTTCCAGCTCGGGTTCCGGCGGGGCAATGTCCTGCTGTTGCTCTGAGGCATGGGCGAGCGCACGCTGAGTAACAGCGACTGCTTCGTCCACATCGAATGGTTTGGGCAGGTATTCAAATGCGCCACCCTGGTAAGCCGATACCGCGCTGTCCAAATCGGAATGCGCCGTCATAATAATTATCGGCAGGCTGGGGTGCTCGGTGTGCAGGTTGGAAAGCAGGGTCAGGCCATCGGTACCTGGCATGCGCACATCGGAGATAATGGCGTCCGGTTGGGTTTTATCAATGTGCAGCAGCGCTTTGTCGCCGCTCTCGAAGCTTTGGGTGGTAATCCCGGATTGTTGCAGGGCTTTTTCCAGCACCCAGCGAATCGACCTGTCGTCGTCAATAATCCATACCAGATTAGGTTTATGCATTTTCGGTATCCAGCGGTAGGTAGATGGTGAACTCGGTTTTGCCTTTACGGCTCGCGCACTCAATAATCCCCTTGTGCAAATTGACCAGGTTCTGCGCAATGGCCAAGCCCAGGCCGCTGCCATTAGCGCGGCCGGTAATCATGGGGAAAAAAATGTCTTCAATGAGCTCGGGTGGAATTCCTGGGCCATTGTCGGTAATGCTGATTTTCACCACCAAGGGGTGGTGCGTTCGGCCGATGGTGTAACGTCGCTGAACCCGGGTGCGAAACGCAATCTGTGGGTTGGCGGTACCGTTTTCCAGCAGCGACTGCATGGCATTGCGGCCAATGTTGAGCACAGCCTGAATCAGTTGAGCGCGGTCTGCGGTGAGTGGCGGAATACTGGGGTCATAATCGCGTTTGATGGTGATCTGGCTGCCAACCTCGGCTTTTATCACTGAGTGCACGTGTTCGAGCACTTCGTGAATATTGGTTGGTTTGCGTTCACTCGATTTGTGAGGGCCGAGCATACGGTCTACGAGATTGCGCAGGCGATCGGTCTCGTCAATGATGATCCGGGTGTATTCTTCAAGTTCTTCATGGTGCAGCTCGCGCGCCAGTAATTGCGCAGCGCCACGTATGCCACCCAGCGGGTTCTTGATTTCGTGGGCCATGCCGCGGATCAAGTTACGGGTGGTTTCCTGAGAGGCGAGCATGGCCTCTTCGCGGCTGATTTTGAGCAGGCGGTCGAGTGGCTGAAACTCGATAACCATATGATTCATTTCGTGACTCGGGATCACCGAGTAGTCGACCATAATGGTTTGGTTGTTGTGCAGCTTCCAACTGGCCTTACGCTTGGTAAAGTTGCGGTTGTTTCTCAGGGCTTCTTCGAGTGACATGGGGGTGCCATCGCTGGCGGAAAAGCAGGCATGAATGGAGCGACCAGACATCTTCTCGCCGCTGACTCCCAGGTTCATTTCTGCTGACGCATTCATATGCACGACTGTCAGATTGTGGTCCACCAGGATAATTGCAGTTAGCAGGCTATCCAGAATGTTTTGGTAACTATTTGAATTCACTCTAAGTCCTGTGGGCGGCCTCTAGGGTGAGCCACCTTTTAGTAGTAGCCTGGAATGCAATAAGCAAACCAGAATGCCAGCCGTGGCAGGGGCTGGCGGTGCATAGGGAGTGGGATGTTAACCAGGTAACAATCCATTAGAAGCATTTTTGAACAATACTTGGGAAAACCCCGAAAAGGTCCGTTGTTGGGCCCAATCGAAGGGGCTAAAACAGGAATGCACCCGAATGGCTCGCGTATGCATTGCGGGTTTCTTTGGTGCGTTCATGCGCCCCTAACGAAAGCGTATCTCAGAATTAGGGGCAATTATAGAGCGAAAATCTCGATATGCGCTGTAATGGTGCTATTTTTTGCGTTAATTTGGTGTGTATCAGCTGTGACCAGCGGGCCGAATAACAAAGATGGTTCTCTCCTCGGTCCGTTCAATGACATTCCCTGCACCATCGACGACAGCGGCCGAGACGCTCCGACGGCCTTGCAAGGCTTTGCTGAGGGCGATGCTGACGTTGTTTGAATCGGTGGTTTCCTGCACTTTTCCGTCGATATACACCTCAAATCGCAAACCTGGTTCGAGCTTGCGCTGGGTCAGCATCACGACGGTGAGTGCTTTTTCCGCGGGGCCGAAGCGCTGTTCAGATTTCGGAGTCACCAGGCGCAGACCGTAGCCACTGGCCTGCTTCGGAGGGCTGGTTGTTGCGTCTGGTTCAGGGCTTGGCGATGGCGCTGGCGACACCAGCGGTGGGCTGGGCGCGGGTGCGGGAGTTATCGCCGGGGTCGTATTGAGCGGCTTAAGCTCCAGTTTCTCGGCTGTTGCGTTGGTCGGGGGTTCGTCGGAGTAAGTGACGTTACCGTACTGATCGACAGATTTGTAGATTGTTTGGGCGCTGGCTGCGACGGTGATCAAGCAGGCGGTAACAAAACTCGCCAGGGTGAAAATGGTCATCGGCATGGGTGGGCGCGCTCCCTCTTGTGTGGCGTATTGGCACTCTAGGCTTTGGCACTCTACGACGTAAACTGCGCGAACGGAAGTGAACCCGTAACAAAAAAGCCCGGCGAAGGCCGGGCTTGAGTACAGCTGTTAAGCAAAGGCTTATACAGAGTAGTAGAGGTCGAACTCAACTGGGTGAGTAGTGTGCTCAACGCGGTATACGTCTTCCATTTTCAGGTCGATGTATGCGTCGATCATGTCGTCGGTGAAAACGCCACCAGCGGTGAGGAACTCGCGGTCTGCATTCAGGCTGGACAGTGCTTCACGCAGGCTGCCACATACCTGTGGAATAGCATCCGCTTCTTCTTTAGGCAGATCGTAAAGGTCTTTATCTGCAGCATCGCCAGGGTGAAGTTTGTTTTTCACGCCGTCCAGGCCAGCCATCAACATGGCAGCGAATGCCAGGTATGGGTTGGCGATGGGGTCAGGGAAACGCGCTTCGATACGCTTGCCTTTTGGTGAGGCGACGTAAGGAATACGAATCGATGCAGAACGGTTGCGTGCAGAGTAAGCCAGCATTACTGGCGCTTCAAAACCAGGGATCAGACGCTTGTAGGAGTTGGTGCCTGGGTTAGTAAACGCGTTCAGTGCTTTAGCGTGCTTGATGATACCGCCGATGTAGTACAGGGCAGTTTCGCTCAGGCCAGCGTAGCCATCGCCTGCGAACTGGTTTTCGCCATCTTTCCAGAAAGACTGGTGGCAGTGCATGCCGGAACCGTTATCGCCAACGATAGGCTTAGGCATAAAGGTTGCCGTTTTGCCGTAAGCGTGCGCCACGTTGTGTACACAGTATTTCAGGATCTGTACTTCGTCCGCTTTCTTAACCAGAGTGTTGAACTTAACACCGATTTCGTTCTGGCCTGCAGTTGCCACTTCGTGGTGGTGAACTTCAACGTCCAGACCCATTTGGATCATGGCGTTACACATGGCAGAACGGATATCGTGCAGTGAGTCCACTGGAGGAACGGGGAAGTAACCGCCTTTAACGCGCGGACGGTGGCCCATGTTGCCTTCAGAGAAGTCGTGACCGGTAGCCCAGGCTGCTTCTTCGGAAGAAATCTTCACGAAGCTGCCGCTCATGTCCTGACCCCATTTGACGTCGTCGAAGATAAAGAATTCTGGTTCTGGGCCGAAGAAAGCAGTATCGCCGAGACCAGTGGACTTCAGGTATTCTTCTGCGCGTTTGGCGACAGAGCGTGGATCGCGCTCGTAACCTTCGCCAGTAGAAGGTTCAACGATATCGCAACGCAAGATAACGGTAGGCTCATCGGTGAACGGATCCAGCACAGAGGTAGTGTCGTCTGGCATCAAGATCATGTCGGACTCGTTGATGCCTTTCCAACCAGAAATGGAGGAGCCATCAAACATCTGACCGGTGGTGAAAAAATCTTCGTCCACATAGGACGAGGGGATGGTTACGTGCTGCTCTTTACCTTTAGTATCGGTAAAACGCAGGTCTACCCAGCGAACTTCGTTTTCTTTAATCAGATTCAGAGTCTGCTCTGACATGAGATTCCTCCAGAGTCATGGTCTATGTCAATATTGTTATTGGAACGAGAAGGCAAAAATGTAACTCGACTCCACGCGGTGATCTTACGGTAAAGTCACTATGACGCAAGAATGAGTGGATCGTAGATCGCAATTTATGTGCCATAATGTAGCATGGCGCAAAGCACATAAAAAACAAGGACTTGCGGTGCGAGTGAGCTAAATTGTTGCAATCGAGCGCGCCATAGTGGTGCGCAAGTGTGGTACTGCACCAGTGTGGCGCCAAAATCCCGGGCTTGTGGTGGAGTAGCGCAACATTATACTGCTAGGCCTTTTAACTTTGACAGACTCTTTTTAACTTCAGTTGTAGCGAATCAAATGATCTTCACTGTCCGCCTCTTTCCGGAAATCACTATCAAAAGCCATCCGGTGCGCAAACGATGGACCCGCCAGCTCACGGAAAATCTGCGGTTGCTCGGGCGCCGCATACACGAGGGCACCAAAGTTATCCAGGACTGGGACCGTATTGAAGTGCGGGTGCCGGATGACGATGATGCCGTGCAAGCGCAGTTTATCGATATGCTTAAACGCACCCCGGGGATTTCTACTTTTTCTCTGGTCTCGGCCTACCCGTTCACCACGCTGCACGATATCTACGAGCATGCATTACCCCTGTATGGCGATCTTATTGCGAACAAAACGTTTTGTGTTCGTGTAAAGCGCACCGGTAAACACGACTTTACCTCTACGGACGCGGAAAAATATGTGGGCGGTGGTTTGAATCAGCATACCCAGGCGTTGGGTGTGCGCTTGAAAGACCCTGATGTGACCGTGCACATCGATATTAAAGATGATTACTGCTATCTGGTGAATGGTCGCTTTGCGGGGTTGGGCGGTTTTCCCATGGGTACCCAGGACCCGGTGTTGTCGCTGGTGTCGGGTGGATTCGACTCGACGGTTGCCAGTTATTTGATGATGAAACGCGGTTTGCGCACCCACTTTTGCTTCTTTAATCTCGGCGGTCGCGATCACGAGCTAGGGGTGAAAGAGATAGCATTTTATTTATGGAACCGATACTCGGCGAGTCATCGGGTGCGGTTTGTTACGGTGCCCTTCGAGGGTGTGGTTGAGGAGATTCTGGAGAAGATCGACCCAGCAAATATGGGGGTGGTATTAAAGCGAATGATGCTGCGCGCAGCGGAAAAAATTGCCGCACGCGGCGATATTCAGGCGCTGGTTACCGGTGAGGCGGTAGCGCAGGTTTCGAGCCAGACAATCCCCAATCTGTCGGCGATTGAGCGGGTGTGCAATACATTGGTACTGCGGCCGTTGATTGCGATGGATAAACCCGAGATTATTCGTTTATCTCGCGAAATTGGCGCGGAAGAATTTTCTGCGAATATTCCCGAATATTGCGGTGTGATATCGGTAAAGCCTTCTGCAAAAGTACGTTTGGACCGCCTGGAGGCACAGGAAGCGCAGTTCGATTTCTCGCGGCTGGAAAACGCGATTGAGCAGTCGCGGGTGCAGCCCATCGATGCCGTGATGGAAGATTTGCGCAACCCGCAGGCAGAAGTCGAGGCTGTTGCACAATTGCAACCCGGTGACCGTATTATCGATATTCGTCATCCCACGGAAATTGACATGCGCCCGCTCGCTTTGCCAGCAGATACAGACGCAGCGTTGGAAATTCCGTTTTATAGTTTAAGTACGCGCTTTGCCGAGTTAGCGCGCGAGGGTCGCTATTTGCTTTACTGTGATAAGGGCGTGATGAGTCAGTTGCATGCGCGTCACCTGCGTGATGACGGAGCGACTAATGTGGCGGTTTACCGCCCTGAAAAGCCGGTTTAGGGCAGAGGTACACGGTTCGTGATTCGCTTTAAAAAACGCGATTTGATGGTTGTCGGCTTCGCGGTCGCGGTGGTGGCTATTTCCGTTATATCCACTCTGTTAGTGGCGGGCGGCCCGGAGATTAACGCCTGGCTGCGGGGCAATAGCAATAAATACATGAACGTAACATTTACCGATGCCGTACTCACCTGTCAGGCGGAGGTCGCTGAGCAATTTGGCCGACGAATGACAACCATGGAGGTGGACAATCACTCCAGTCGCTACGATAGCCGTCGCTCGATCTATAAGATTTTTCTCGAAGTTACGACACCTGCAAAAGCTGATGCGACCGGGGTGCATTATGTGAATTGCTTTGTGAAGTCCTCTAACGGGCGTATCAGCAACTATGAAAGTTGGGAGGAAAAAGAAGGTAAAAATGGGCCGGTGGGTCACGACTCAAACCCATTTGGGTTCCCGCGTTAAGGGAGACGCCTTGAATCGCGCGATGGCGTGTGTGTGGAAGTGTAGAAGTGTAGAAGTGTAGAAGTGTAGAAAGGGGAGCCGTAATCACAGCTCCCGGCACAAGCGGTTAGAAGCGGAAATCGAAGCCAACGTTAATTACGGTAAACTCCACGGTGTCTGTATTTATCAATTGGCGGTATTCAAAATTCAGATTAGTGTTTTCGTTCATCACAAAGCCGACGCCCAAACCGTAGGAAAAGCCGGTTTCGGTATAGGAATCTTCCAGCGTAGAGCCATCCATATAATCAACATCGCGGCCCCACTGCAAAAAAGTTGCCCCCACCAGGCCGTAAAGTTTGGCCACCTGGTTCGCTTTTTCAACCCGGTAGTAAATAGATTGGTAGTAGTCGATACCCAGCTCAATGTTTTGCTGTGCGTCGCCGGTACCGATACTGTAGCTTTCGCCAGAGAGGCCCAGTCCTGTGCGTGTTTCACCGCCGACCCAACCGTTAAGCTTGTAACCGCCGAAGGCTTCGATTGAACGAAACTCAACATCATTGCCTGCGCCGAGTGTGGCATTTCCATCGATAAAGTTTGCGTTGCCGCCAGCATAAAAGCCGCTCAGGTTGTCTGCATAGGTGGGCAGGGCAAAAAGCATTACTGCGGGGATAATGAATATCCTCATGGTCGAATCTCCGTTAATTCTTTCTTATGGCACCAAGATGCCCTCATTTTAGCTAAAGCTGACAACGGGCGTTAGTGTTTGGCTTACAAAAAGCGTGAATGGGCTCACTGTGCGGCGGGTGCAGTGCTCTGGCGCACAATAAATTCGTAGGGCAAAACCTTTTCCTGGCAAGGAAGCGATTCCCCGTTGAGCTGCTGCAAGAGCATATCTACCGCCAGAGTGCCCATCAGGTCGGCAGGCTGAGCGATGGTTGTGAGCGGAGGATCGCAGTAGCGGGCGTAACTGATATCGTCAAAACCAGTAACAGATACATCTTCTGGTACGCGTAATCCTTGTGCTTTTAGCGCCTGGATTGCACCAATTGCCATTTCGTCGTTCATACACGCGATAGCGGTGGGTTGTATTCCCGATTGGCAAAGTGCATTGGCCGCATTAACCCCGGACCAAATGGAATAGTCTCCGCTGGCAACGAGGTTCGTGTCGAACGGCAGGCCCCCATCGGCCAGTGCTTTCTGAAAGCCTTTCATCCTATCCACGGTGTGCGGATTTTCTTCGCGGCCGGTGATTAACCCGATTCGTTGATGGCCGAGCGAGATCAAGTAGGCAGTCATTTGCTCGAATGCCTTTGCATTGTCCACGCGCACGCAGGGGCCGTCAGTACTTTCTGTGGAACATACGTGCAAGTAGGGAAAGCTGAATTTGCTGCCTGCGTGAAACTGGTCTGAGATTGGGCGCAACTGAAGAATACCATCGGCGAGGCGCGTTTCTACCAGACGAATATAATCCTGTTCGCGTTCGGACGAGTCCTGGGTATCACCGAGTAGAACGGAATACCCTTTTTTTTGCGCCTGTCGTTCGATACTGCGGATGACCAACGCGAAAAAGGGGTTGGCGATATCAGGAACGAGCACCACTAGAGAATAGGAGCGAGCGGAGCGAAAATTGCGCGCGAGCATGTTGGGCTGATAATTAACCTGATCAACGGCTTTCATCACGCGCTTTTGGGTGGCTTCCGACACCATCTCCGGGTGGCTCAGGGTGCGTGACACAGTCGCCACAGAGACGCCTGCCAGGCGTGCGACTTCGCGGATATTAGACATAAGCCTCCTTAAACAGGTGCGCGCTAAATGGTGGGCTCGCGCTATCGAAAGGCCACGGGAACAGCCTTGGCGCAACGCATGCTAGCAAAGATTCTTTTGGCGCGATATTCGTTATTTTCTGCATTCCCGGTATTTTAGGCGGCTTGGCAAAAATAAAAAACCGGTCTGACCGTCAGCTATTGATGTATTCATGTGTGTAACCAAATGAGATAACAGAAGCCATTGACCCAGTAAAATGTAATTGGTTACATTTTCCTCGCCGGGGTAAACCCCGTAACAATAGCCTGCTTATCTGTTTGCTTGAATTGTGCCGTAGCAACTCAGCGTTATCAGTGATCGTGCAGGGTATCGCCGATGCCGGGTAGCGACTTAGTACAGGCCCACAAACGTGGCCTTTAGGTCATGTTTCGACGGCGATTCCTGGCTGCCCGCAGCGATAAAGGCTACAAGAAACATCGTGAACACGGGGGCTGCGGGGGCGTGAATTTTGGTTTGCCGCCCGGGTTTACATCGAATAATAATCAAAATTAGGAGTGTCATCATGGGGACAGCCAAAGCGTGCTGCTGGGGTGTAATTAGCGTGTTATCTATATTATTGCTCGCCTGCGCACCGCCACCAGAAATGCTGGAAGAACAGAATTCTAAGCCTGCTGCCAATACCACATGGCGCGAGTTCAAAACCGATCTGCCAGCAAGCCCGTTTGTGAGTGTCGAGGGCAATAAATTCTATCTTCAGGGCAAACCCTATCGATACGTAGGTGCCAACATGTGGTACGCCGCCTACCTGGGCTCGTCAGATTCTGCTGTGGCGGATCGCGCGCGCCTGCAGCGAGAACTGGATACTTTGCAGCAATACGGTATTACTAACTTACGCATTCTTGGTGCCGCCGAACGATCGCCACTGGATAATTCACTGCAGCCGGCAATCAGCTATCGCGGTAAAGTGGAGCGGGACGATCTGCTGGAAGGACTGGATTTTACGCTTGCGGAAATGGCCAAGCGGGATATGAAAGCCGTTATCTACCTGAACAATTTTTGGGAGTGGTCCGGCGGGATGATGACCTACCTGAGTTGGGTGAACGGTGGCGACTTTATCAATCTTGGCGACGACGCACATCCCTGGCCCGCGTTCGCACTCGCGACTGCCAAATTTTACAGTAACAGTGCAGCGGTGGATTTGTCCTATCAATATATGGAAACCTTGCTGACGCGCACTAACAGCATTACCGGTGTTGCCTATAAAGATGACCCCACCATTATGGCGTGGCAGCTGGCCAATGAACCGCGGCCGGGCGACGGCGATATCAGTCGCGACAATTTACCCGCGTATTTTTCCTGGATCCGCAATACGGCCGCGCTGATCAAACAGCTCGATCCGAATCATCTGGTAAGCCTCGGAAGTGAAGGTACCCAGGGTTGCCTGGGCATGATGGCGTGTTTTCTCGGCGCTCATGCAGAAAACGGTATCGATTACGCAACTGTGCACCTGTGGCCCAAAAACTGGGGGTGGTTTGATGTGGCGCGAACGCAGCAAACCTTTGGCGATGCCATGCGCAAAACCGACGCCTATATCGCGCAACACATCACCTACGCTGAGCAACTGAATATGCCATTGGTGCTTGAGGAGTTCGGCTTCGAGCGCGACGGCGGTGAATATAGCCGAGAGGCCGATGTAAGCCTGCGCAACAATTTATATCAGTTGGTATACGCGCGTGTCGCGGGCAGTAGTTTGTCTGGCGGATCGCTGGTCGGGTCGAATTTCTGGGCCTGGGGAGGCGCTGGCAAAGCACAACATGCTGATCATAGCTGGCAGGCGGGTGATACCAGTTATCTCGGCGATCCACCGCAAGAGCCACAAGGTTTTTACTCGGTGTTTGATACCGACATGAGCACACTTGAAATCATTCGCGAGCACAGCCGCGTGTTGGCCAATCCGTCGGGACTGCAACCGCGAGCCAACGCCAAAGACGGATAGCCGCGTGCGACTTCCAGGTGAGGCTTGGAGCATTTTCACGCCGTCAGGTGCGACAATATACCGCAGTGTATTTGCGCTCCGATTCTCTTATGCTAATCGCGCTTGTACGGAAATGCCCGGGTGAATCTGGCCCGGCAGTTCAGTGTTGAGCGCGCCAGCGCAGTGGCGTCAATCCTGGTTGTCGGCAGTTCTCGCCGACAACCTATTTTCCCCTCCTGCAGTGTGCAGATCGATGAAGGTGTCAGCGCTTACTTGTAGTTCGACTTATCTGTTGCTATGTTGGCACGATATAGGATGCAAGATTCGACAGGGTGTTGCTGCAGCCCATCTGTAAGCCCTGTTTTCGGGCACGCAAATTCCTCGGGTGTGCAGCAGGCGCCAAGGAGTTATGGCGTTTCCAAATTCTCTCCTTGATTTCACCAGAATCCATCAATCGGTTATTTATACTTCGCATCACCTGGCGTTGGGGCCGGTTTTATATTGTTCACGGGAAGGTTTCATGAAAAAGTTTGTAATAGCCATTAGCGTTGGTGTGTTGCTTGTTGCTCTGGCAATTGTTGCCGTAAAAGGTTCACAAATTATGGCGCTGATAAAAATGGGGGAGTCTAACCAAATGCCTCCGACCATTATCTCCGCCACCGAGGTGGTGTCTCAGGAATGGGAACAGAGTCTCAAAACTGTGGGGACCCTTGAGGCGGTGCAGGGTGTGGTTGTTACTGCTGACCTTCCCGGGCGAGTGACCGAGATTTTATTTAAAGCCGGCGCGGAAGTGCGCGCGGGTGATGTGCTGGTTCGGCAGGACATCACCTCAGAAAAAGCGCAGCTGCGAGCGGCGGAGGCGAGTGTTGCATTAGCAAAGTCTAACCTTGATCGCGTGGATGCGCTCTACAACAAAAAAGTCTCTTCGAAATCCGAGTTCGACGCAGCCGACGCCCGCTACAAAGAAGCGGTTGCCCAGGCTGATAACATTCGCAGCATGATCGATAAAAAAACCGTGAAGGCACCTTTTGCCGGTCGCTTGGGCATTCGCTTAATTAATGTTGGTCGCGACCTGGGTACGGGTGACGCTATCGTCTCACTGCAGGCGGTGGACCCCATCTATGTGAACTTTTCTCTGCCGCAGCGCGATCTCCCCAAAATATCCTTGGGTTTGAAAGTCCGCCTTACAACGGACGCTGTCGCCAACAAAGTTTTTCACGGTGAGCTTACTACCATTAACCCGGAAATCGACCCGGTCACCCGCAGTGTGCGCGTGCAGGCAAGTCTCGATAATAAAGATCTCAGCTTGTTACCCGGGATGTACGCCAAGTTGGATGTGGTATTGCCCGAGGCCAATAAAGTCCTTGCAGTACCAGCAACTGCTATCAGCTACGCAACCTATGGCGACTCAGTGTTTGTCGTTGCGCAAGAAAAAGATGAAGAGAGTGGCGAAACCAAACAGGTGGCGCGCCAGCAATTTGTGCGCCTGGGCCAGCGTCTCGGCGATTTTGTTGCGATTGAAGCCGGTGTGAGCGAAGGAGATACGGTTGTGAGCACTGGCGTGTTTAAAGTACGCAATGGTGCGCCTGTGGTTATCAATAATGAAGCACAGCCTGAATTTAAAGAGAACCCACAGCCGGCAGATTCCTAACAGGGCGGAAACCGAAACATGAAAACAGTATTTACCGATATATTTGTTCGTCGGCCGGTTCTTGCGCTGGTAGTTAACCTGGTAATCATTATCGCCGGGATACAGGCTATCTCGTCGTTGACGGTTCGTCAGTACCCACGCAACGACAACGCGGTTATCACCGTGAATACCGCATACATTGGGGCTAACGCTCAACTGGTTCGCGGCTTTATTACGACGCCTCTGGAGCGGGCCATATCCGGTGCCGATGGCATCGACTATATCAATTCTTCCTCCACTCAGGGCATGTCGACCATTAATGTGCAGTTGGAGTTGAATTACGACCCGATTAAGGCGTTATCGGAAATCACCTCGAAAGTTAATCAGGTGCGCGGCGATCTGCCACCAGAAGCTGAGGTGCCGATTATCAATGTGCAGTCTGCGGACAGTCAATTCGCGTCAGCCTATTTGAGTTTCAGCTCGGAAATTCTAGAGCCGAACCAGATTACGGATTACCTGACCCGTGTGGTACAGCCGCGGCTGGCGGCGCTGGAAGGTGTGCAGCGCGCAGATGTATTGGGTGGCCGCACCTTTGCGATGCGAATCTGGTTAAAGCCGGATCGAATGGCGGCATACGGCATCACGCCGGTGCAAATTCGGCAGGCGCTAACTTCCAATAACTATCTCGCGGCGTTGGGGAATACCAAGGGTAGTTTTATCCAGGTTAACCTTTCTGCGAATACCGACTTAAATACCGTCGAGGAGTTTCGCGATCTCGTACTGCGCTCAGAAAATGGCGCTCTGGTGCGTTTAAGTGATGTTGCCGATGTCGAACTGGGTTCAGAAAGTTACAACGAAGAAGTGCGTTATTCCGGCATGACCACGACTTTTATGGGTATCTGGCCCATGCCGAACGCGAACACGCTCGATGTTATGAAGCTGGTGCGCAAAGAGTTGGACAGCCTGCGTGACGGTATGCCCAAAGGTATGGATGCGGTTATCGGTTACGATGCGACCGAATACATCGAATCGTCGATCCACGAAGTGATTAAAACACTGAGTGAAACGCTGCTAATTGTTATCGCCATTATCTTTTTATTCCTTGGGTCTGTGCGCTCAGTTGTGATTCCGGTGATGGCGATTCCGGTATCGCTCATTGGTGCGATCTTTTTAATGCAATTGTTTGGTTTCAGCTTGAATTTGCTGACCCTGTTGGCGATTGTACTTTCAGTTGGTCTGGTTGTGGACGATGCCATCGTTATCGTTGAGAACGTCGAGCGGCATATCAGCGAAGGCCAGAGCCCGATGAAAGCGGCAATGTTGGGCGCGCGCGAACTCGTCGGTCCGGTAATCGCGATGACCATTACGTTAATTGCAGTTTATTTGCCGATTGGTTTGCAGGGTGGCTTAACCGGGTCGCTGTTCCGCGAGTTCGCATTTACGCTCGCGGGCGCGGTCACCATTTCCGGTATTGTCGCATTGACCCTTTCACCCATGATGTCGTCAAAGCTGTTGAAAGAGGGAATAGAAGACGAGGGTTTTGCCAAGCGCTCAGCAAGTGCTTTTAATGCGATACGAGCGCGTTACCTGCGAATTCTGGATGTGAGCCTGCGCGCGCGCGGAGCAATTTACGTGCTTTGGTTCTTATTGAGCGCGGGTGCTTTGGCGATGTTCATGAGTTCGCCGAAAGAGCTGGCACCAACGGAAGATCAGGGCATTGTGTTTATCATGTCCGAGGGCGCGTCCTCGTCAACCATCGATCAGTCCAAGATCTATGCGAACGCACTCAATGAAAAGCTGTTGTCTGTGCCTGAGGGCGAATTCACGTTCCAGATCACCTTTCCCGATGGTGGTATGGGCGGCTTGCTGCTCAAGCCCTGGGCAGAGCGCGATCGATCCGTATTCCAGCTACTCCCGGAAATTACTGCCGATATTTCACAGATTGGTGGTATTAACAACTTCGCGATTGCGCCGCCCGCGTTGCCTGGTGGTGGTTCGTTCCCGGTGGAGTTTGTGATCGCGGCTACGGGTGAAACAGAGGACATTCTCAAGTACGCTGAGCAGTTGCAGCAGGCCGCCGCAACCAGCGGCATGTTTATGTTCCCGCCGCAAATCGATACTAAAGTCGATGTGCCCGAAGCGGAACTGGTGATCGACCGCGATAAAGTGGCCGATCTCGGTTTGAGCTTGCAGCAGGTGGGTGCCGATGTTGGTGTGATGCTCGGTGGTGGTTATGTTAACCGGTTTAATATCGGCGGGCGCAGCTACCGTGTGATTCCCCAGGTGAAGCGTTCGGAACGACTAAACCCGGCGCAGCTACAGGATATATTTATTACCGGTCCTGAAGGAAAGTTGATTCCGCTAAGTACGGTTGCACGTATTGAAGAAAAAACAGTGCCCCGCTCCCTAAATCGGTTCCAGCAGTTAAATGCGGTGAAACTGAGCGGCGTATCGACCCAGTCACTGGATGCCGCGCTGAATTTTCTGGAAACCGAAGCTGCGAAAATCCTGCCTAGCGACTATATGGTCGATTACACCGGTGAATCACGGCAGTTGCGTCGCGAAGGCAATAAGTTTGTACCCGCGTTCACTATGGCTTTACTGCTGATCTTTTTAGTGTTGGCGGCGCAGTTCAACAGCTTCCGCGATCCGTTTGTGATTCTGGCGGGGTCGGTACCATTGGCGATGTTCGGTGCGTCCATTTTTACCTTCCTCAAGTTTCCTGTGCCGGGAATGGGGTTCTGGACCGACGGCTTCACCACAACACTGAATATCTACTCGCAAGTAGGTTTGGTAACTTTGATTGGGCTAGTGGCTAAGAACGGGATTCTACTGGTGGAATTTGCCAACAAAATGCAGGAGCTGGGTCTGACTAAAATGGCCGCTGTTCGAGAAGCCGCGTCCACACGTTTGCGCCCAATTCTGATGACAACTGTTGCAACTGTGGCTGGTCACTTTCCGTTAACGCTCGTCACCGGTGCAGGCGCCGAAGCGCGAAATTCCATTGGCCTGGTATTGGTAGGTGGTATGGCAATCGGTACGATCTTTACCTTGTTTGTTATCCCTTCTATTTATGTGCTGCTGGCGAAAAACCTCCATGGCGAGTTGGAAGAAGTCCCGGAAGAGCCTGAGGAGCCAATGGACCCGATTACCGTATAACGGCTAATTTGCCAGTTTAACCAGTCAGAAACGCGCCGCCTGTCGGCGCGTTTTTTTTGTGCTGCTGTATGTTTTCCGCCAGCGACCGCTCTCGATCCCCCTCTTCCCCAAAAAGCAGCCAAAGGTAAAGGGCGTGTCAACGGGAGCCCTTGCATGACAACCGTTAAACGAATAACAATACCTGCGCGACATTGGGGTCAATCTGCTGCGTAACGCTTTGGTTGAAATATAGGGCAGAGCTATGTAGGTTTAGGGCAAACGTAAAACGTGTGAGTATTAAAACAATGGAAGTGAACTTTCCAGTAGAAAACGATTATCTTCAGATTATTGCGGAATTTCCCCTTTATGCGAATCGGGGTTGGCGCAAGGCGAAACTTACTGGAGTGGATCATCACTACTTCGCCGATGGCAGTAGTGGTGAAAACGGTATCCGCACCAATGCGAATTTTGTCTTTACTGCAGCGTTTTTGGCCAGTGAACTCGGCAATAACGATATGTTCGAGAAAGCCGCACAGGGCATTGCGTATTTAATTCAGGGCCACCTCACCGGTACCGGACATTGCGTCGACGGCAAGCAGTGGGGAGCACATTGGCAATCCGCCTGGTGGGCTAACAAACTTGTGCAGGGGGCAAAGTTAATCTGGACTCGGCTTACCGACGAGGCGCGAGAGGGGGTTAATAAGGTTCTGGTGTTTGAAGCCGACAGGCACTTGGAGCGTCTGGTGCCGAGCGGTACCTTCTTAGATACCAAAGCCGAAGAAAATGCATGGGATGCAGAAATTCTCGCAGCCGCATGCAGTCATTTGCCTGAGCACCCCAATGCTGCGCAATGGCGAGCTAAAGCGATCGAGTTTAATTTCAATACATTATCTGTTGCTCACGATACTCGCGATGAATCGCTGGTGGACGGTTTGGTCGTTAAAGACAATGTGTACACCTGTAACCTGCACTCCGATTTCACCGTAGAAAATCACGGCGCCAGCCACTTTTGCTATATCGCAAGCCCGCTGTTATCCGTCACTTGGTCCTTTTACAGCTACACCAGCGCGGGACAAAAGCCGCCAGCGGCATTGTTTCATCATGTGAATGATTTTTGGCAGCTCAGTAAATCGACTTTTTTGGATAGCCGATTTGCCTATGTGGGTGGTAAGGACTGGGCGCGCTATACCTACGGGTTGTATTTTATTGTTCCTGCTCTGGTGATGTTGCAGTCTCAGTTTGCAGACGCCGATGCGCGCTACATCGAGCAGCACCGAGTTCGTACGCTGGCCGACGAGCATGCCGATAATGCCGATGGCAGTTTTTTTGGCAAGCGTGTTACGCACGATATTTTTCGCGGTCAGCCACCAAAATACGAGAGCGATTGCTACGCGACCTTTGCTTTAGCTTACCTGTTACATAAATCACTGGCGACGACCAAACAGGCTCCCACTACAGACGAGTTTAGGCGCTCTACCGCTCGCCTTCATTCCAGTCCGGAATCCAGTACGAATTTTATTGCTAACGCAAATTTTTTCAGCTCGTTTTCCTGGAGAACTCTTGCAGGCTACGACCCTATCGCACTGTTTGTCCCCAGGGGGTGCGACGATATGGCGGAGTGGTCGGCGAATAATCTCGTTGGGTATGTACGGCCTGTGCCGGAAAATTTCAGCATTGGTATTCGCTCATCCAAGGTCGTAGATGCGGACGGCTCGGTGTACATTAATGGTGTTACCGCAACGCGCAACGAAAAACAAAATTTCTACGACCACCACCTGGATGTGGCGTTGCAGACGGCGAGCGTTCGCATACATTCCCGACTGAAAATCAAAAGCGATTTCATGGCGAGCGAGTCGGGTGCGATTGCACTGACGCTGGTGAATGACTGGTTTAACGGCTTCACGCGAACGATTTACCACGAAAGTGGTAAGCAAATACTGGCGTTTGATCTGAAGCGAGACTTCCCCTTCGCGGGCCTTTTTAAAGGCAAACTCTACAAGGCGTATCGAAAGCTTTGCCGGTATTTTAGAATTGGGAATAATCAATACAAAATCGATTCTACCTGGTTAAATATAGACAACAAGTTTGGGATTATTCGTCTCTCGACAAATCAAAATGGGTTTTATATACACGATCCAATTGGACGAAATACCCGAGGAAAATGTCTGCATTACTCAACTATTTATGGCGGTAAGCCATCGCTACGGCGCCACAAGTTGCGAAGAGGGCAGGTTTTGTTCGACGAGACTGTATTGCTGATGGCAGCCACCGCAGAAGAAACCCGTCAAAAAGCGAAGGAACTTATTCATTCCTAACAAAGCGAGGGAGAAAATAATTGCGATTGGTTACTATTTTACGAGTGCTGGCGGCGGTTGCGGTGGTAACCAGTATCAGCCTGTTTGCGCCATTGGATTCTGCTCGTGCCTGGCTCACCCCGTTACCTAAAAGTGTTGAGGCGCAGGTTGACGCGGCAACCCATTACGGCTTGGATGGCGTGATTGTTTATTGGGATGACCCACGTGGCGTAGGGCATACCTATGCCGCTGGCTGGTTTGATCGAGATAAAAAAATACCTGCGAAGCCGGATGCGTTGTTTAAGATTGCAAGTATCAGCAAGCTATATATTGCGGCGGCGACAGTACAGCTGGTGGCCGATGGGCAATTGGCGTTGGATGCGAGTTTGAAATCATTATTGCCAGCTTATAGCGATAAAATTCCGCAATCCGAAAGAATAACCCTGGCGATGTTGATCCAACATCGCAGTGGTATATACAATTTTACTGACCTGGAAAATTACCCCTGGGACAACCCGCCAAAAAGCAATGCCGATACCCTGGCGATGATTTTGGGTATGCCCTTGGTATTCCCGCCGGGCACTGAAACCCGGTATTCAAATACCAACTATATTTTGCTCGGCGAAATTATGGATCGTACGTTGGGGTATAGCCATCATCAGTATATCCAGCAGCGTTTTCTCAACCCGTTGGGGCTTAAAGATACCTATCATGTTTTGGCGGATGCCGAGATCAACCGAGTGATGAGCGGTTATCATGTGGGTTACGATAAAGACATCAAGCGCAATGATTTCGTTAATCCGGGTGGATCTATGGTTGCCACAGCAAAAGACGTCGCTGTTTTTGTGCGGGCGCTGAATGATGGCTCGCTGCTGTCCAATCGCGCGCAAGCTCTCTACGGTGATCTCTATCAGTTCGGACACACCGGCCTGGTGCCTGGGTTTCAGAGTATCGCGCGTTATCATCCGGCACTGGATGCGGTCGTGGTCGAATTTGTAAATACCAGCGGCGGAAATTCCACGCTCACACTCGGCGTGGTGTACCGCCGAATTGTGAAAATTCTAGAGCGGCAAGCGCAACGCGGCTAGGGCCTGGCTAAGGTCTGGTAAAGGAAAGTAAGTATGATTAGCGGTTTCCATCACGTAGCGGTTATTTGCTCCGACTACGCGCGGTCAAAGAAATTTTATACGGAAGTCTTGGGTCTGCAGGTGTTAGCGGAAAACTACCGTGCAGCCAGAGACTCCTATAAATTGGATCTACAGATTCCAGGCGGTGGACAGGTGGAACTTTTTTCCTTTCCGCAAAGCCCTGAGCGCCCCAGTTACCCAGAGGCTCGCGGGCTACGTCATCTCGCGTTTGCCGTGCAATCTATTGATGATGCGGTTGCCTATTTGAATGCACAGGGTGTCGAGGTGGAAAAGGTGCGTGTAGACGAATACACCGGCAAACGTTATACCTTTTTTAGTGATCCCGATCAGCTGCCCATCGAGCTATATGAAAATTAATCGTCAGGTTCTAGGCAATTGGTTTTCCACCGATATTTTTTTAGAGCAGTGGTAGCGATGTATCGAAAGGTAGTACATCAACGTATTCCCCCTCCTCAACATTTCCGCGCTCCTGTTCCAGCCGAACGTAGGCATTTGCGACGACCATAGTAGAAAGAGCGCCTGAACTCTGCGAATTTATCGACTCTACACCGATAATGCCATTTTGATTGGCGAGTATGCGCCCGCGCTGAAAATCTGTTCGTCCAGGTCGTTTTTTGAATGAGCTACAGGCGCGCAATTTTAATACGAGTTTTGCCTGCGGGTTCGCGCCGGTCAATTTTTCCAGTGCTGGTAGTGCCAGCTGCTCGAAGGTGACCGCTGCCGATACCGGATTACCCGGCAGTCCGAAAAAATAACAGGGTGTGCTGTCGCCTGCAGTGTGGAGCGTGCCGAATGCGAATGGTTTACCGGGTTTGATGGCCAATTTGTAAAAATCCACCTGACCGAGTGTTACTAGCAGTTCACGCGTGTAGTCTGCATCGCCAACAGATACGCCACCAGAGGAAATAACCGCATGGCATTGGCTGGCTGCTTCGAGAAATACCTGTTCCAGTTTCTGCCGGTCATCTGGTATAGAACCAAAATCGATGACTTCGATGGGGTATTCCGCGAGGGCACTTAGCAACAGGTAGCGGTTGCTGTCATAAATTCGGCCTGGCTCCAAGGGCTGACCTAATGGCGTTAGTTCATCGCCGGTGGAGAATACGCCCACGCGAGGCTTGGTATAGACCGGAACCTGCAGTTCGCCAAGTGAGGCGAGCATGCCGATATCCACGGGGCCTAGTCTGCGTCCACGCAAGAGTATGCGGCTGCCCTGTGGCAGATCGTGACCCGCAAGGCGCACATTCTCGCCTTTAGCAGGTACTTTGAGCAGCGTGAGCGCATCGCCATCGCGCAAGGTGTTTTCCTGCATCGCGACACAATCGCAGCCGCTGGGCATTTTGGCTCCGGTCATAATGCGGATGCATTCATTTTCTGATAGCGCGCCCAGGTAGGGCTGCCCGGCGAGTGCGATGCCGGCAACCCTGAATGTGTCGGTGCGACCAACGCTATTGCTTGCGAATGCGTAGCCATCCATTGCAGAGTTGTCGAAGTCGGGTATCGGGCGTGATGCGATAATATCTTCGGCCAGAACACGGCCGCGCGCGTTCAGCAGTGGCACATACTCACAATTCTGCGCACAATTAACCACAGCATTTATACGTTGTAATGCGGCTTCGAGAGGTAACAAGCCTGGTTGATCGCACGAATTCATTGGCAAAACCTTGAGTAGTTGATTAACAGCAAACCATTGTATTTTAAAGTTGCGAGCTGAATCCAATGACTTGTCCACATGGGTTCAACCGCATATTTTTAGGGCTTAGAATTGTTTTCCAATCGCCCTACTGCTTGAGAGCACCTAAACATGAGTCATCGCAAGCCGTCAACGCCCATTGCAATGCGGGAGCTGTTGGATCGTATTGCCAAGACCTTTCCTTTGCACGCGCCTTCGTCGAGCGTCTGCAGCAAGCGATGCGTGGGCTGCCCGAAAAAAATGCTCGAGTTTCTCGATGCTGAAGCAAGTAGCTGGCAAGCTCAACTGGCGGCGGGGCGAGAACCAACGCTGGGCGAACTACACAAACTCGGCAAAACTGCCGCCAGGCTTCACCGCGTGTTCAAACTCAATAGTCTTATTGCCTAGGTTAATCTAAGGTTAGCTAGATCTTGTCGGGTGGGTTGAGACAGGTCAATCCGAACCCCGCGCTTGCTGGCTACACTGCCGGTTTCCCGCAAAGAAGTTTGTCATGCCTTTCTCCTCTCAAGCCCGGCGCCTGTTGTTGGCCAATCGTCCATTGGCGGTTCGAGGCGCGTCTGTATTGCTGGCTTTAACTCCCTTCTCTCTTCAAGAGCGTGCACTGCTACCCTTGTTCCGCCAGGCGCTCGCGGTGCCGCTAAACGATGGCGACTTAAATTTTTTGGATGCACGCGTGCTGCGTATTCAAGTGGATGACCTTCGCTGGCGGTTGTGTCTCAGCTTGGTAAACGGCCGCTTGGTGATGGCTCCCCCTGATAACGAATACGCCGTGTGTATTCGTGCGGACAGCGCCGATTTCCTGGCGCTGATAAATCGGGTCGACGATCCTGATACCTTGTTTTTCCAGCGGCGATTGGCCATAGAAGGCGATACCGAACTGGGCCTTGCGGTAAAAAACCTGCTGGATGCGTTGGATTACGATGATTTCCCGCGCTGGCTCGCGCAAGGTTTGGCGCTCCTGCGGCACGCACATTTATGGGTTAGGGGCGTACGCAAGGGAGTCAACGCATGATGGAATTAGTTGCGCCCGCGGGAAGCTTTCCCGCGTTTAAAGCGGCGTTAGAGGCTGGGGCAAATACGGTCTATGTCGGGTTTAAGGATGCAACTAATGCGCGGCATTTTGCAGGGTTGAATTTCAGCGATGATCAATTAGCACGTGCGCGTGCCCTGGCAACAGGCAAATCGGTGAAGCTATACGTCGCGATAAATACCTACCCGCAAGCCTGTAATTGGCAGCAGTGGACGTCAGCTGTGGATAAAGCTGTAGCGCTCGGGGCGGACGCGCTGATTCTTGCAGACACAGGCCTGCTGGCTTATGCGGCGGACAACTACCCGGCAATGCATTTACATCTTTCCGTGCAAGCTTCCGCAACCAACAGCCTCGCGCTTAAATTCTACGCGGATAACTTCGCCATTAAACGGGCAGTGTTGCCAAGAGTGCTGAGCCTTGAACAGGTGGCGACGCTGTGTGAACACAGCCCGGTCGATCTGGAAGTTTTTGGCTTTGGTAGTTTATGCATTATGGCCGAAGGGCGCTGCGTACTGTCCAGCTATCTTACATCGGAATCACCCAATAACAGTGGCGCTTGCTCGCCTGCGAAATATGTGCGCTGGGAGGAAAGCGCCGATGGCAGTCGCCTCTCCAGACTAAACAATGTGCTTATAGATAAATATGCTCCTGGCGAGCCGGCGAGTTACCCCACGTTGTGTAAGGGGCGCTTCCGGGTGGGCGACAAGGTTTACCACACGTTGGAAGAGCCGACCAGTTTGAGCACCCTGCAACTCATCCCTCAGCTCGCGAAAATGGGGGTGAAGGCAATCAAAATTGAAGGGCGTCAGCGCAGCCCGGTGTATGTGCGCCAAGTGGTTCGCGTCTGGCGGGCGGCGCTGGACGCATACGCCGAGCAGGGGGAGGCTTTTGTGCCAGATCCTTCCTGGATTGCGTCGCTCGATACTGTGGCAGAAGGTTCGCAAACGAGCCTCGGCGCTTATTCGCGACCATGGCAATAACAACGGTCCTTTAGATGAAAATAACGCTTGCCGCCATACCTTATTATTGGCCCAGATCGGAAGTGGTCGATTTTTACGCGCGCCTGTGTCGGGCGAATATCGATGTGGTTTATCTGGGGGAATCCGTGTGCAGCAAACGTTCTGAGATGACGCTCGATGACTGGTTGGCCATTGCTGCGGAGCTACAACGCGCGGGCAAAGAGGTTGTACTGACCAGTTTGGCGCTTATCACGGGGCGCAATGAATTACAGATGATGAAACGCATTTGCGCACAAGGCTTACAGGTAGAGGCTAACGATACGGCCACCGTTCAGCAGCTACATGAGCTGGGCCAACCGTTTATTTGTGGCTCCAGTATTAATATCTACAATGCACCCACCTTACAGTACTTCGCACGTTTAGGCATGCGCCGTTGGGTAGTACCCGTAGAGTTGGCGGGACCGGATTTAGCGGCACTGCTCGCGCAAACAACACATGCCAACCCGATAGAGACAGAAATTCTCGGCTGGGGAAAATTGCCTCTGGCCTACTCCGCGCGCTGCTATACCGCGCGGGCACACAACCGACCGAAAGACGCGTGTAAAAAAATATGCATCGATTACCCGCGGGGCATGGCGGTAAGTTCGCAGGAGAATACAGGCCTGTTTACGCTCAATGGCATTCAGACCCTGTCCGCAAGCGCGCAGGATTTACGCGCGTTGCTGCCGCAAGTTCGCAGCGCCGGCGTCACCCATTTTAGAGTGGTACCGGAGCTGGATTTACAGTCGTCCTTCTTTGACGCGCTAGAGGCCAATATCTCTGGCGATGCGCAACCGGTGACTATAGCCAGTGACGCGTGCAATGGGTATTGGTTTGGGGCTGCGGGGATGACATACAAATAGTAGTCGGCTTCTAAAACGACCTAACTATCGATGCCGTAAACGCGCACCGTCGATTGCTGTACTCCATACGATACCAAGAGACCCGTATTCAACCGTATTTTCCGAGAGTTTTTCTGATTGCCATTGCGCACGTAAACTCAGGTCGCGATGAAAATCCCATTGCCATGCGAACATAAGTTTTTGCGGATTCGTACCGTTATTCATCAAGCCGGTTTGTTGAAGGAACTGCTGATTTATTGCCGTTAGAAAATGATTTTTTAATATCAGATTATCAAATTGCACTGTCCATTGGTGGTGTTGCGAGGCAACACCCAGCAAGGCGCGGCTACCGCTATATTCCGCGTCTATTTGGCTGCTTTGATTATTGTCATCTGCCAGCGTGCCATTGAGTTTCGACACTATCCATTCAAACTCTGCGAACACTCGCGTTTGAATCATATTGTGCTCGATACTGGCAAAAGTGCCAAATAACTGTGTTTCACCGGTAAACCCGATATTTGCGGCTGAGGAGACTATTGCCGTGGAGCCATGGGTGTGCGCATTAGTATATCGGTCATCGCGTCGGTCTACGCTAGTAGCATTCATGGCCCAGGTTTTCAGTGTTAATTGTGAGTTGTAAAAAACAGGCTGCCAACTGGCAAAGGCGCTTGCTGCACCTTCATTATTGGCGGATGGCCAGGCGCCGCCCCGCCAACCTTCAATACCGGCGTTTATACTGTGCAAGGACGACTTTACTCGAACGCCCACATCATTGAAGTGGCGACCAAAAAAGACATCGCTTAACAACGAAGCCTCGTTAAATGCGGATTCGCTGGCATGATAGTAAGCGGTCGGAGTTATGTCAGTTGTAATGCGGCCGATCTCTATCAGGCTTTTATTTAAGCCCCATGTCAGCCAGATGTTTTCGAGAGTTAAGTTGCTGTCACCGTTATGTTCGTGCCCGCTGATTTTAGCGGAAATTGCGTAGCTATCATCGGCGAGGTAGTGGCCAACCAACTGGATATCGTCCAGTTGTAGGCTTTTTTCCGGCGCGGTGGCCTCGCCGCCGAGTAGCGCCCCTGGAATCATCCTTGCCGAGGTGTTGTCTGCGATATCTCTATACGTCATTGCGCCGCGTAAATACATTTGTGTTGCAGGAAGTTGGCTCAGGCTTTCGTGCGCGTTAGCGGTGGCCATGCTTAGTGCCAGGCAGAGCGCTGGCCCCAAAAAAAGTTTGGTCATAAGGGATTACTCGAACGGGTTTGCAAATGCGGGGTCAGAAATAAATGCGTCGTCGGTGAGGGATTCCAAGAACGCTTCGACTGCATCCAACTCATCGTCGGTTGCAGCGAAGCCACGTACGAGCCCGGATTTAAGAGGGCTTAAACGACCATCGCCCTGGTAAATACCCGTTTCTACTTTACGTCCGCCGCGTGCATAGTGCTCGAGTACTTCGCGTAATGTGTCGATGCTGCCATCGTGCATATAGGGGGCCGTGACTGCCACGTTGCGCAAGCACTGCGGCCGGAACAGGCCGCGATGCTGCAGTTTTTGGGTGAGATCATAAAGCCCTTGGTCTTCCTGCGGATAGCTACCGGTGCCATCCACGTTGTACAGGCCATTATTGAAAAACGGGAACGTCTGGGTTGCCGGGTCGCTGTTGTTATCTCGGTAGGAAACTGAAAAATTCAAACCCGAGTGGCAATGGAAGCATTCAAATTTTTCGCCATTGAATAATTGCAGCCCCCATTTCTGTTGATCGGTGAGTGCACTGTCGTCACCGAGTAAATAATTATCGTAAGGGCTGCTGCCCGAGATGAGGGTGCGGCAAAAGCTGGCAAGTGCATAGATTATTTTTGTGACCGTCGCGCCGCTCTCTGCTTCTGGATACGCGGCAGCGAATTTTTTTCGATACACAGGGTCTGCATCGAAACGCGCGAGAACCTCGTCGACTTTCGCCTCGGTTACCCCGAGCTCTACCGGGTTATCGGATCGGATAGGCACTGCCAGTTGATCCTCTAAATTAAGAAAGCCGTCGTTCGACCAGGTGAATGTCGCGTGATAAGCGGCATTACCCAGACCTTGACTATTGCGCGTGAGTCGGTCGCCTGTAGAACCGAATGGGCGCGCCTGGCCATCGGTAAAAGCCAATTCTTGCACATGACAACTGGCGCAGCTCTGGGTTTGGTTGGCGGACAGTTGTTTGTCATAGAAGAGAAAATGCCCGAGATCAATTTTCTCTATAGTCGGCGGATTGAATTCTGGAATGTGAGGTAATGAGAAGTGATCTGGAACACCCAGAAGTTGGCGATAACTGCGCTCTTGTTCGGTTATCTCCACTTCGGTATAAGATTCGCCACCACAGGCAGCCAGAATCAGCGCACCAAAGATCAACGCACAATAGGTTTTAATCGACATCTGATAAATCGTTTATGTAGGATTTTGACAGCAGGTGGCGAGGTCATCAACGCATCTGTTACAGGGGGTGCCCGGCGTACCACTTGGCTATCAGCTCGCCAAGGCGCCAGTGCCGGGCAGTAATTTCTGACGTTATTGTTTCCCGAAAACAATGTTAGATTCGGAGTCTGCCGTACCGGTCGTGAGGTTCAAACCAAAGTTCGGAAACAAGGATACGCAGGCCGCCTGAGTAGCGCCTGAATGACATTGAATACCGAAGCTTTGTGCGGTTACACAGCTATTACCGTTCCTTCGACTATCCAAACATAAGCTTTCATCATCACCGTAATCTTCCCAACTATCGGACAGAAAATCTGACTCTCTGACATTGCTTAGCAGTGCGGCGAGATCTACTGTTACCAGGTTGTTTTCCAAGTCGAAACCAGGCAAATAGACCTCAGGGTTATTTATGAGACCGCAGGTCTCGCGATCGCTTAGCGCTTTGCCCCCTTGAGTGCCACAGTCGCGACTGCCAATATGAAAACCACTGTTCTCCACCATGTCAGTATGTGCGCTGTCCATGGCAGCAAAATTCAATACAAAATGGCGGTAGCCACTGGCCCAGGACCAGTAAAGTTCCCCAAGGGGGGAAGGTGCATCGTTAACGTCATCAGTCGATGCAATAGTTGCTTTCATTAACGCCTGCGGTACACCCACGCGAAAACCAACGTTAGCCACATCTCCTGTGTAGGTGCCGGTAATCTTAGTGTTGGTACGCGCTGTGCCCTCTTGCGCATCGCTACAGAGTCCTGTGGATCTGTCGGTGAAATCAATGAGTGCAACGGAACCGGTCGATTCATTCAGCTGAAAACTGTTGTCATCCAGATATACAGGCAAGCGGTTACCAGCCGTGTCATAGAAAGCTAGGTCACTGATGTAGAAGCGCCAATCCATGATGTTAACGCTGTAGCTCTCGTTTGGACCCAACCCCGTAACAATGTTGCTGCAGTTTACCGGTGCTCCGTTTGCCGTAGGTGCGAAGTTCAAGGTAAAGGATTGAACTGAAGGGGCAGGCGTTGGTGAGGGGGCAGACGTGTGTGTTTCACTGCTATCGCTACCGCCGCATCCATTAAGAGTGAGAGACAACAGTAGAATTAAGTATGAGCGTCGGATGGGTGTGGGCATGGGGGCTTCCAAATAGTGAGATATATCATGTATTAATGCGTTCGGGTCGGGAATTCTATATTTACAGCGCTGTTCGTGTCGCTGCGACAAATAGTCGCACCTTCTACTCTGTAGTGAGGTTTAGAAACCTGCCCCGTCAATGCGACACTAGTCGTGTGAAATTTGGAAAGCGAAACTCTATTGGCGTTGTTCACCAGGTATTCGACTGCCGGATGTATAGCCGATAGACTCCGTAGATCGGCAAACCTATATTCGGTACATATAAAAGCTAGATGATCTGCCCACTACTCAGTGTGGATCACGCGTATTCAACTATTCAGGCGTTGTATCAGGCGTTGTGAACAGCCAGCCCTAATGGATTCGAGGTTCTCCTTTAAAGCAGGTTAAATATATTGTCTCAAGCGAGTCGACCGATTGTTAAGCAGTCGTCACTGAGGATGAAAGAATTCTTATCGTCCGAGTAGCAAAAATAATCGAAACCAAAATGGTGCCTCGGGCATCACGTCGCAAGTGATAATTAATTAGTGTTTTTGCCAAACTCAAACACACTTTTTATGGTGCGTGACTTTTAGAGCATGGGCACGCAATTGAGTCGTACAGATATCAGGCCGATCTTTATCCGCGTTATGGGTCAAAAACAAGATGCGGGCGTTCTTAAGATTAAAATACAAACAGGCGTTTTTAAATAATTTCACTCTTATAGAACTAGGTGACCCACGTGCTCCAGGAATTAAAAAGTTAATACAGGTGTATGAATTGAAATTAAATAATATAAGCGCCAAAAATGAGTTTTAAATAATTTTACGAATTATTTGGTGTGTTAGTTGCTCTGTCATACCCGCCAGGTAGTAAATCCGCCCAAATAAATGCGTGCCTATTGGGTATTGTCTTTAGAATCTTCTGTTTGGCAGTTTATATTATTTTGCGGTGTTAATTGTGTGCTCATCAAGTGAACATGTGCACCAATAGAATACGGATTTTATCGGCTTATCTAACATTTCACCTAAGTGTCACAGTGATGTGATTGTCACTTCCGTAACCGCGGCGTGACACCTGTGAATTTGCTTTTGGTGAGACTTATTGAGGTCTTGTGTAGAGCAAGCTCGACATTGATCACTGCGACCGCCATCGTACCCTGTTAGGTGGTTTTTGAGTGAAGGCCGGTGCGCAGGAGAAATGCCGAACTCAGTTAGCGAATAACGTGTGTTTCAGGTTTTGCTATTTAGGTGCAGCTTGATAGTTCGCAATATTAGTTAGGTGATAGCCGGTGATTGCAATGAAAACCGATGTTCTCGGTTTTCACGTGCTGTGTAGATTTTATGAAAGGCTTAGACGGCAGTAAGGTTTGACACTGAAAGTCAATTCAAGCTGCCACCGATGTGTTTTTGCCGAGGTATGGCCAGATGTCGTTTCTAACGGAGTGGTAACGAAAATGGTGATGTTTTTTTTAAAGGCTTTGCGTGAGATTTTCCTTTGTATGCTCAATGCTGCGTGCGCGGTATACATCCCAGAAAAGCGCTATTCGAGCGGTAAAAAACCCGAAGAAAATACCATTAAAAAATGCAAAGATAGATATAAAGGTAATGGTCTGCGTAAGTTCTGGTTTGAGTGCCGAAATTGCGCCGTGAATATATTTAACAGTAAATATGCACAGTATTATTATCAGTGGTGCGAAACTCCCTTTAATCTCAAACCGCTTCTCCTCTGGAAGGTAACTGATTCCGTCAGCAATTCTAGACCTTCTCACATAACCCCATGCGCAAGCGGCTGACACTATCGCGATTCCTAAGCCTCGTCCGCCAGCGCTGAAGTGTATTACTGTGTCCACTGCTGAGTACAAGCTCATTAACACAGGTAGTAAAAACGGAACTGCGAGTGGAGGTCTGCGTGTTTTGGTTTGTGAAAATCCGAGCACAAGCAAGGTGACAAACAGAAAGTAAACCCATACTGGTGTCTTAGTTAGTAGTTCCATCATTCTATCTACTCTCCAAAAAGTCATTTTAAGGCGAATCTAACCGTCACTATTCTCTGGCGTCTGGAATTTGTGTGCTAGTGGTGAAATAGGTTTTTTTGGTTGAAAACGCCCTCTTGTTACAGATTAGAATTTTTTTGGATATGCCTGTCAATGAAAAATATTTTTTTAATTAATATTTATGTGACGTCGTTTTAACTCGGGTATTTTCCTAATTAATAAAGGGTTCAGGTTTTCCCTGATTTTTAGATCTTTTGGGTTTGTGTAGCTTCTTTTTCTTAGTAGGTTCTCGTTTGCCATTATTTTATTCTTGGATTAGAGGTTGGTAATATCGGTGATATTTTTGTGTTCACTTTCAATGCGGGCAATTTAAATTGGTGATTTTTTGGTGCGTTTTTAATGTCTTGTCTAGTTGGTGTGAAAAGTTATTCGACAATAAAAACGCTATTTTTTAAGGGTTAAATTTAGCGTTCATTAATATTTGCTCGTGTTTTTGTGATCTTTTATTAATGTTTAACATGTGATTTTTCACGGTGAATGAAAAAATAGTTTTTTATCACGCTTCTGTCACCAATGCGTTAATAGGCTTGTTTTCACAGTATCGGTAAGTCCCTAGTTTTTAAGATGCTTAAATTCGTGGCAACACTTTTCGTTGTCCATTTCCAAGTTGCAAATCCAAATCGTTAGTGGTGAAAAGCAGTTGTGATGCTATGTGGCACAGCGTTTGAGTAGAAAATTGGTGACCACAGGATTCGTAAGCAATAGATTGTTTTTTTGCAGGTAACCTTTGGAGTTGTTTGTCTTAAACCAGACTTTTAAGCAGTGGCAAAGGAATTTTGTATGGACCAGAAAATGCCTGGCATCGCCTCAGAAGATGCTAACGTGAAGAATACGACCTTAAGTAACGGCGCGACAGAAATCGCGATTATCGGCATGGGATGTCGATTTCCCAAAGACATCACCAACCCAGATAACTTTTGGGACAGTCTGTTAAATGGCGTTGACGGTATTTCCGATGTACCGCAAAAGCGTTGGGATGTTAGAAAATTTTATGACGAAGACAAATCCAAGCCGGGTAAAATGTATACCAAGCAGGCAGGTTTTCTCAGTCAGGACCTTGAAGAATACGACCCGCTGTTTTTTGGCATATCGCCACGGGAGGCTGATGTCATCGACCCGATGCAGCGCTTGCTGATGGAGGTCGCCTGGGAAGCTGTGGAACATGCTGGGCTAACTGCAGAAAAACTAAAAGCCGTTAAGACCGGCGTTTTTGTCGGCGGCTTTGCACTGGACAACAAAGTTATTCAATTGGATTACGATAACCGCAGTATCATCAATCCTACCTCAGCCGTGGGCATAACACTGGCGCTGCTATCCAACCGATTGTCCTACGTGTTTGATTTGACCGGGCCGAGCCTGTCGATAGATACCGCATGTTCCAGTTCTATGGTGGCAACCCACTATGCTATTCAGAGTATGCGCAACGGCGATTGTGAAATGGCAATGGTTGGCGGCGCCAATACTATGCTCACGCCAGGGTACCCCGTGGCAATGTGCAAAGGCCAGTTCTTATCGCACCACGCTCGATGCAAGGCGTTCTCAAACGATGCGGCCGGTTACGTGCGTGCCGAAGGTGCAGGGATTCTCATTTTAAAACCCCTTGAAAAAGCAAAAGCAGACGGTGACGTAATTCACGCAGTAATAATTGAATCTGGCGTTAATCAGGATGGTGGCCAAACTAACGGTATTTCGCTGCCTAACCCCGTCGCTCAGGAAGCGCTTATTAAAGAGGTCTACGCACGCGCCGGTGTGTCTCCCAAAGCGCTGAGCTACATGGAGGCGCATGGCACAGGCACGAAAGCGGGCGATCCTATCGAATTAAAAGCAATTACGCGCGCGATGGGTGATCGCGCTATCGAAGATACCTGCTACGTGGGTTCGGTAAAGTCCAACATCGGGCATATGGAGGCCTGTTCAGCCGTTGCAGGCATTATGAAAGCTGCGCTTACGGCGAAGAATAAGCGCATTCCTCCCAACCTGCATTTCAATACGCCCAACGAAGCGATCCCCTTTGATGAAATTCCATTAAAAGTACCCACCGCATGTATCGAACTCGATAAAGACCGTGAACATTTTGTTGGCGTCAACTCTTTTGGTTATGGCGGTACCAATGGGCACGTACTTTTGCGTTCTCCCAAAGCAGATGAAGTGATTCCTTTTAAAGCAAAGACCGACAAGGAAGGCAATTATCTGGTGCCAATTTCAGCGAAGAGCACCGCGGCGCTGGCAGATTTAGCGAAGCGATACGCGTTATTCCTGCAGCAGGATATGGCCGGTGCGAACCAATATGTGATGGAAGATATTATTTATTCACTGGCAGAGCGACGCACCCAACACCCTTATCGCCTGGTATTCCGCGTCGCCAGTAAAAATGCGTTATTGCAGGCACTCCTTGACTACGCAGATGGCAAAATCAGCGAAGACATGGTGGAGGGCAAATCGCTCAGTGGCAGCGACAAAAAAACCTGCTTTGTATTTTCTGGGATGGGCCCGCAGTGGTGGAAAATGGGGCAAGAACTCTACAAAACCGAGCCGGTATATCGCGATGAAGTAGATAAGATTGACAGTGTGTTCAAGGACATCATCGGATGGTCGATTCTCGAAGAAATGATGAAAGACGAAGAATCGTCAGAGATGGAGATGACTACCATAGCGCAGCCTGCCAACTTTGTTATACAGGCAGGCTTAACTAAGCTATGGCAAACCTGGGGTGTCGAACCTGATTGCGTGATCGGACACAGCGTGGGCGAAGTGAGTTCTGCCTATGTCTCCGGGGCCATAAGCCTTGAAGAAGCGGTAGTCGTAAGTGCCAAGCGCAGCGCTCAACAAAAACGTTGTGCCGGAATGGGCGGTGCAATGCTTGCGGTCGGACTTTCCGAAGCAGATGCGCTAAAACGTATCGCGGATTGTAAAGCCGTGAGCATCGCGGCGATTAATTCCTATTCTGCGGTGACGCTCTCGGGTGATGTGAAAGAGCTGGAAACTGTCGCAGCTGTGTTGTCTGATGAAGGCGTGTTTAACCGATTCCTGAAAGTGGATATTGCCTATCACTCTGCGCAAATGGATCCGGTACTGGACGATCTGAAGGCCGACCTTGCCGACCTTCAGCCGAAAGAAACCCTATTGCCTCTATATTCAACTGTAACCGGCAAGCTGATCGATGGCAAAGCAATCGACGCACAGTATTGGGCGGATAACGTACGCGATCCGGTACGATTTGTACAAGGCATCGAAGCGGTTTTAGAAAGCGGCGAATATCATTTTATTGAAGTTGGCCCACATCCGGTGCTGCGCAACTCCGTTAAAGAATGTCTTGATGCACGCGGTGTGAGTAACTCGGCGATCGTGAGTACGCTCAATCGCAAAATGCCGGAGCAAGCGCATTTTTATCAAGCGGTTGCGTCTTTCCATACCTCAGGCGGAAAGATTGCCTGGCATAATTTTTTCGCCAACGGAGGCCAGTTTATTCCTTTGCCGCTATACCCTTGGCAGCGTGAGCACTACTGGCATGAAACTGAGATTTCCATCGAGAAGAGAATTGGGCGTTCTGGCTACGTCTATTTGAACGAGTTGGTACGCTCACCCATTCCGGCATGGAAGATGGAAGTTAACAAATACATGATTCCTTACTTGGAAGATCACCAGGTGGAAAAAATGGTGGTGTTCCCGGGGGCTGGCTACATCGATATTGCACTCGCCCTGCACGAGGAACAGTTTAAAGAACTGTCCTGTTCCCTCGAGAACGTTAAAATTCTCAAGATGCTAGCGGTTCAGCCAGGGCAAGTACCTGTAATCCAGTCATCTATCGACCCGGAAAGCCGCGAATTCCGTATTTACAGCCGTGATCAAAGTTCGGAAGTTGCTAACTGGATGCTGCATGCATCTGGCAGTGTTAACCCGGGAACTATCCGATCAGAAGCCGCGAGTCTCGATATAAAGACACTGCGCGAAGAAATGCATAAAGAGCTCGATGTTGCCACATTTTATAGTGAACTCGATGAGCGCGGACTTTCTTACGGCCACTATTTCCAGCCTATCCGAAAAATTTCTCGCAGCAGCCATTCCGTACTGGCCGAGATTGAGCCGGTTATGGAAGTACTGGCGGGAGCCAAAGACTACCTGTTACACCCAACTATTCTCGATGCGAGTTTCCAGTCGCTTATCGCGCTGCTTGACTCGGACCAACCCTACGTTCCCGTCAGTTTCGAACGTATGGACTTTTTCCGTTCACCGCGCCGAAGCTGCCTGAGCTACGGCAAAATTACGCATCGCGACGAACGCGCTATCACCTGTGATATTCAATTGCTTGATGAAATGGGCAACGTACTGGTGGATATTCGCAACCTGGTGTGCAATGCCATTGGCGCAGGCTCCGATGCCGATACTGCCATGGAGAAGTGGTTGTATGAATTCGAGTGGAATGAGGCGGAGAGTGCGGCGAGTGAAACGAATTTGAGTTCGGATTTACAGGTGTTGCTGCTGGCCAAAGATGATGCGCTGTCATCTGCCATCGTGACTAAACTGGATGAACTCGGAATCAACTATGCGTTGTTTACCGAGGCAGGCGCCTACAAAAAAACCGGTATCAATAAAGTTACGGTGAATCCAGGAGACGAGAGTCAACTGAAAAAAGCCTTGGGTGTTATTAACTATATGTCGATAAACCGGGTAATCGATTTGTGGAGTAGCGACGTGCTGAGTGAGTCGGACTGCACCACAGGAAATACGACCGTTCATGCAATGAAAATGCGCAATATGTTGAGCGCTATGGACGGCCAAACCCAGCAGATGGATTGGATTAAGGTTACCCGCGCAGCCCAATCGATGCCAAGTAAACTGGGTGCACAAAATATTGCTATATCGCCGGTGCTAGGTCTTGGCCCAATCGTCGTGAACGAGTTTAACCATATTCTCTGCCGCATGGTGGATCTCGATTATCCGGGAGACGTCGCGGTGGAAGCGCAAATGCTTATCACAGAGTTGGGTGATGAAAATCGGGAAAGCGAAGTGGTGTACCGGAGCGGAAACAGATTCCTGCGCCGCGTTAAACGCTACGAAGCTGATACCGAATCTACCGATAAAGTTAGCCTGGAAAGCACTGCTCCATTGCTGGCCAAACCCGCAACCGCTGCCAGCGAAGAAGCGTTCGAATTTTTCGAAACCGATCGCTTAGCCGTAACGGATGATGCAGTTGAAGTCGCAGTGAGTCAGGTGTCGCTTGATGAAGGTAACATTCTTTACAGCGAAATCCCCGGCGAAGCCAAGTTAACTTACAGTTGCTGCGGCAAGGTGGTTAACGCCGGGCCCGCCAGTAGTTATCGAATCGGCGATGAGGTGTTTGCATTGAACACCGACGGTCTGTTGAGCAATTATTTGACCCTTGGCGAAGGTGCATTGGTTGCAAAGCCCAACGGCAGCTATGTCAATCTAATGGCTTTTACCTGTGCGTTTTACAGTTTGCGCAAGTTGGCGAATATTAGCGTGGGTGAGAGTGTGTTAATCCATGACGCAGATACCGATTTCGGATATGCGGCCGCTGCGATTGCTTCGGCAATGGGGGCGCAAGTTTATGTTACCACTGGGCAGGATTACAAAAATCTAAGTACTATTTTCAGCGCTCTGAATGTCGTCGCTGCAATGGATAAAAATTCATTGGACTTCGTCGATGAATTGCACGGCTACACAGCCGGCAAGGGCGTTGATCTGGTATTAAACTGCGCCTCAGGGGACGTGCGCGAAAAAGGCTTCTCCGTATTGGCCGCCTGCGGTCGAATGATCGATATCGCCACCAAGGCAAATCTTAATCAACGCAAAGTTCCTGCACATGTCTCGGCGCTAAATTACCAATACAGCTCGGTGCACTTTGGAACTTGGATTACGCTGCAGCCGGCAATGGTTCGCCTGTGTGCGAAGGAAGTGGTGTCATGGCTACAAGATGCCGATATTCCTGCTAAGCCGTTGGTCAACTTCTCCGCTGGTGAATTGAGCTCTGCGCTGGAAAAAATGGAGGAAATGCATTCGCGCGATCACGAAGCGCAGGTTACGCTAACCTTCACTGACCAGAAGCTGGACGCGCGAATTACCAAAATGCGCAGCTGGCTTGCGCCGCAGGCAAGCTACGTTATCTCTGGTGGTACCAAAGGCTTTGGTCTGACAGTCGCCGAACAGCTGGCAGCCTATGGCGCGAAACAAGTGGTATTGCTGAGTCGTAGCGGTGCGAATTCAGAAGAAGCAACCAGCGCGATAAAGCGTATCGAAGCCTTCGGATGTAAAGTAGCTGTTGAAGCCGTCGACATCGCCGATACTGCAGCGGTTACCGCCACCGTTAAAAAATTCGATACACCTGAACTTCCGATTAAAGGTGTTTTCCATTGCGCCGGTGTACTCGATGACGGCCCGCTACTGGCGATGGATGAAGAACGGTTTACCCGTGTTATAGAACCGAAAATGGCGGGAGCATGGAATCTACACCACGCAACGTTGAACCTGGCACATTCGGAAATTGAACTGTTTGTGCTCTTCTCGTCCGTATCTTCAATGATGGGTAACCCACAACAGGCCAACTACGTTGTGGCTAATTCCTTCTTTGATAATTTCGCCTACTATCGCCGCGCTCAAGATTTACCTTCAACCGTTATCAACTGGGGTGCACTGGCGGAAACTGGCATGGTCGCTCGCAGCAAAGGGGTGAAGGACATTCTGCAAAGCCAGGGCATTTACGGCTTGAGCAATGCCTATGCACTGCAGCAAATGGACAACGCGTTGGAGAAACGAGTGACTCAGGTCGGCATTCTGGATATTGAATGGGAAAGCTGGTTTGGTACCAATGTCAATTCGGAAAACTCCAGCCGATATGAGCACCTGATCGAAACATTGGATCGCAATGGCGATGATGAAGCGGCCAACGCATTTATTCAATCACTCACAGGATTGACCTCTCCAGAACGGGTGACCGCGGTAGAGAATGCCATTAAGCAAGAGATATCCTCACTCTTACGCATTCCATTTGACCAGATTGATGCCGGTAACAGCCTGTCCAATATTGGTGTCGATTCGATCGTCACCAGTGAGCTGAGCAATCGATTGAAAAAGGAATATTGTATGAATGTAAATACCATGATGTTGCTCAACAGTTCCTCAATAGCGCAGTTGGCGAATCAGATTACCAACACTGATTTTGCACCGCAGGTAGCTGAAGCCGCCTAGCGCGTCGCACGGCCCGTGGGGGCGGGCTGTGCATTTTCCCACTATGACTAATCCACTTCGGTTTAATCGCCGGAGGAAATGCTTGCACGCTGCTGCGAATTAAAACGCGCAGTTTGCGGGCACAACTTAAACCAGAACTTTATCCATTGTTTTTTTTAAGGCTCGTGAGAGTACGAAGGAGTGTGACATGACGATTGCAGAAATGAATGGTTTCCAATTAATGCAAGCAATGGCCAAGCGAGAAATTCCGCTGCCAAATATCGCGAAACTAATGCCTATGCTGGACGGTACCGTTGGCCGTGGCGAAATGACAATACGAGTGCAGGCGAATTCTGACCACCTGAACAGTCAGGGTGCAGTACATGGCGGTTTTGCATCAACGGTTATGGATACAGCGATGGCGTGTGCAATACATACCATGCTCGATTCAAAATCGGGTGTGTGCACCGTGGATCTCAGCATTAAATATGTACGCCCAATACCTGTGGATGTGGACCTGTTTGCCGAAGGCAAGGTCGACGATATGACCACCACTATCGGGTTCGCCAGTGGCCGTTTGTATGACGAAGAAGGCAATGTGTATGTAACTGCATCGGCCTCGTGCATGCTGATTAAACAGAGCCACTAACCACGTCATTTTTACACGAGCGAGGGAAAGACTATGCGCGAACTACTTAGGGAATCAGAGCTTACTGGTGCTGAACTGGAAGCAGCGCAGTCACCGTGGTTGAAATTACTGCGCAAGCAGCCTCAACCAGCGTGCCGCCTTATTTGCTTCGCGCATATTGGCGGTTCAGCCAGCGTGTTTCGCCGCTGGCCGGAATTCGTCAACAACAACGCTGATATCTATGCACTTCAACTGCCTGGCCGGGAGGAGCGGCGCGATGAGCCTGTGTACAGCTCGATGCAGGCTGTTGTCGGCGAGCTGATACCCCTGGTGTTGCAGGATTCAACGCCGGTGGTTTTATTCGGACATAGCTTTGGCAGCGTGTTGGCCTTTTCCCTGGCCAGTCGACTTACTGAACGTGGAGCCGCCGTTGCTGGGCTGGTGGTGTCCGCAAAAACAGCTCCACATCTTAACCAACGCAAAAAGCGCTCGGAACTCTCCGATAAACAATTACTCGCGGATATTCGCAACATGGGTGGGACGCCGGAATCGATTCTGGGAGATCCGCTTATGGTGAAACAGATCATGCGGGTGATGCGAGGTGATTTTTCGATTCTGGAGAGCTACGAAGAGAGCCTGCACCTGACCAGTCTAAAGTGCCCAATAGTCGCAATTGAGGCGGAATACGATCATTTGATTTCTGGTAAGGGTATCGATGCATGGTGTGAGTATACCCAGGCCGGGTTTAGTAAAAAAATTATTGCCGGTGGCCATTTTTATATCAATGACCATCCGCAGGAATTGTTTGATGTCGTGAATTCGCTTCTTGAGCAGGTGTGATACTCGTTCATCCTTTTTTGGAGACTCGTACAATGGAAAAAGAATCTGTATTAGCCGCTGGTGGTCGCATGCCGGAACCTGCGGAAACTCAACTCCCGAAAGGCTTTTCCGCTAGCTATATTATCGGTCGATTGTTTAATCGGGTTGGGATTGTTGTTAAATCGACAATTATTGCGCTCGTTATCTTTTTTATGGAAGTCGCACGATTGCCTGCTGCTTTTAAGAAGGGTAATGCTTCGGGGTTTTTCAAGCGCTATATGCAAGCCACCGGATTCGTGCTTGGTGGCGAATCCTTGATGGCGCGGATGATGTATAACTCGAAACATCCACGTGAAGTGCAGCTACAACTCCTGCGCCGGGTGATAAGTGACAATGCGGAAACGAAGTACGGAAAAACCCATGGTTTTGACAAAATTACCTCGGTAGAGAAATACCGCAACAGCGTACCGGTGAACGGTTATAACGATCTCGAACCTTATATTGATGAGCACCTCAAGGGCGGAGCTGACGTTCTGGTACGAGGTAAACCCTGCTATTACGCTACCACTAGCGGTTCAACCGGGCGGCCGAAGTTTATTCCTGTTACCCGCACCATGGAGAAAGAAGCACACGAAGGCAGTGCACGCTTGTGGTCTTACACGCTCTATAAAAACGAACCGCGCGCGTATTCAGGTAATATCATCGTAATTGTATCGCCTGCGGTTGAAGGCTATACCGAAGCGAAGGTGCCGTACGGCTCTATCTCGGGGCAGTACATCAAAAATCTGAACGAGAATATTCGTTCCAAATATACCATTCCTTATGAGTTGTACGAGGTAAAGGATTACGAAGCCCGTTACTACTGCATGTTACTTTTGGGTATCGCTGATGAAGATACCAGTATGCTTTCCTCCACTAACCCCTCGACGCTCAGTCTGCTCGCCGAGAAAGGCGAACAGTTTAAAGACGCGATATTGGCGGATATCCGAGCGGGATCGCTAGCGGCATCCTGCAATGTGAACGATGAAATTCGAGCGCTGGTGAATGCCAAACTAAAACCCAACCCTGAACGTGCTGATTATCTGAAATCCTGCTACGAGAACGATCCTGAAGGCATGTTACGACCGATTCACTACTGGAAAAAACTTGTAGTAATCGCCTGCTGGACCGGTGGTAACTCCAAGGTTTTTCTGAACCGGATGAAAAAATGGTACGGGGACGTACAAATTAAAGATCTAGGGTATCTGGCTTCGGAAATTCGTGGTTCGGTACCACTGAATATCAATAGCAGCGAAGGCATGTTAACTATCGATGAAAACTTCTTTGAGTTTGTGAAAGAAGGTACCAACCCGCATCACAACGACAATTATTTAATGGTCGACCAACTGGAGGTGGGTGAACGATATCGTTTGTATTTCACCAATCGGGGCGGTCTCTATCGCTACGACATTAACGATATTGTAGAAGTGAAAGGCTTCGTTAATGGCGTTCCCACCATTGATTTTGTGCAAAAGGGCAAAGGCGTTACTAACATCACTGGTGAAAAAATCTACGAGCAGCAAATGTTGGGCGTAGTAGAAAAAGCGTCCCGCAATCAGAATTTGCATGTGCTGTATTTCCAGGCCCAAGCCCGCATAGAAGAAAGTCGGTACGACTTATTCTGTGAATTCGAAGGCGATAACGTGACTGAAGACCAGCTACAGAGCTTTCTTGGCGATGTAGAAATCTTTATGAAAGAAACCAATCTCGAGTACCGAACAAAGCGGGATTCACTGCGGCTGGCACCTTTCCAGCTACATGTTCTCGGAGAAAATTCTTTCGAGAAATTCCGCAAGTGGCGTGTCGCGAATGGGGTGCGAGAAGCACAAATTAAGAACGTACCCCTTTCCGACGATATCAGCCTCACAGAACCATTGGAAATCAAAAAGACCTACGCGCTTGCGTAAAACAGGGAGTAAGGAATGATCGTGTTAAAAAAATTGCTGTTGGTTAGCCTGTTTTTCGTTGCGGCGGTTCAATCCGCCGTAGCAAATACTTTTGATAAATATAATGTAACGGGGGAAGCGTATAGCTTTACACAGCAAGACCAATCGGTCTTTTGGCAAGGCGGTGTGGTAACTCTGTTGGATCGCGGTTTGTCATTAAACCGGTTTCCGCCAAAGGCTAAGTTCGCCGAGTACGAAGTCAGTTATATGAAATGGACGCCGAGCTATAGCAACGGGCAAAGCATCATATATATGCACGGTTTTCAGAGCCATGCAGGCTGGTTTTATGAATCTGCAGAAAAGCTGGCGATTTTAGGCTATACCGTTTATGCGTTTGATCGTATCGGTTCTGGTCGTTCGTCGCGCGGAGTTTCAGTTCTGCCCGCGACAGAGACTATGCCACCTGAAATGCTTCGCGGTAAAGGGCATATCAATAGCTGGCAAGGGTTCACGCAAACAATCCAGCTGCTCACTAAAATCGCGCAAGCGGAAAATCCGACAAACGCGATAAATCTATGGGCAAACAGTTTTGCAGCGAATTTGCTTACCGCTTATTTGATGGAATACTCGCCAACGAATATTGCATCTGTGGTGTATACTTCGCCGGGGTTCTTTTCAAAACTACCCTTGCCCTTCCCTGTGGAGGAACTCATTGGTGCTGCTCCAGGAACCTATTTTCCTTCGACTATTCCCGAATTGGATGGCGATAAGGGGGCATACCTATTTACCTCTGACCCTCATTACAGTCGCGATATAGCCCGTGACCAACTGGCGTTGCGTACAGTGACAAAAGAGTTTTATTTCAATGTCGTAGGGGTGCAAAATTTTCACTTTGAAGCAACCGCGGTTGCACCTCAAGGGCTTACCCAATATAAGCGTTTCTATTTGGTCGTGGATGGAGACCCGATGATGGACACAGCGCAAACAGTGAGTTATGTCACCCAGTATTCGGAGAACTCGGTGCTTAAACTCTATAGTGGCGGTGTTGATCACAGGCATTTTCTGGCTTTTACCGACGATGCCGATATCGTAATCGACGATATTGATTTATTTCTTTCTGGCGAACCCGTTCCCGGTAGTGAGGTACTCCCGTGATCATAACTGCGCTGGCTCTGCACGAAACTACTATTCCATTCCGCTTGGCATTTAATCATACGACTAAAAGCCGTTCTGAAGTGGAAGGTATCATTCTTGAGGTTCACACAAATTCGGGGGCCGTTGGGTTTGGTGAGGCATTGCCGCGCAAATATGTTACTGGTGAAACTCATACTTCTGTCATCAAACATGCGACAAAAACAGTGTTACCGCGCCTGTTAGGTATGGAGTTTTCGAGTATCGAGGAAATAGCAATCTGGTTTGAAAATTTCCACAATATATTCGAATCAATCGATCCGAAGGAGCAGTGCATTAAGACCTTGGTTGAAATCGCTGTACTTGACGCTTTTGGCCGCGATACAGAAAAACCGCTAATAGATTTGATGGGGGGAGCTTTCCCCGATTCAATGACCTATAGCGGTGTTATTAGTGCGGGCAAACCCGAGCATGTAAAAAAGTTTGTAGATGCATTTCAGGCGATGGGTGTAACCGAGTATAAAGTTAAAGTCGGTGCGGACGATTGGGCGGTTGACGAGGCGATAATTTCAACGCTGCGAAACGCTTGTGGTCCAGAAATTGACATCCGAGCAGATGCAAACGAAGCCTGGGATCTGGACCTGGCCACTCAGCGGTTGGGGCAACTGGCTGATTTGGGCGTAACGTCCTGCGAGCAACCCATGCCAGCCAGCTTAAAGCAGTCATATCCAGCACTAGTGAGTCGTGTAGAAGGCAGGATAGGCGTATGCATTGATGAGTCACTTTGCACGCTAGATGACGCGAAATGGTTTATTGCTAATTCTGGCGCCACGATTTTTAATCTTCGTGTATCAAAAAATGGCGGCATTATGAATACGCTCAAATTGGGCCGAATGGCGCATGAGCATGGGATTAAGTGTCAGATTGGTTCCCAAGTGGGCGAAACCTCAATCCTGAGTCGCGCTGCGCAAATTGTCTCCGCCTGCCTCGGGGATGTCATTCACCACGAGGGAGCTTTTGGCACAATGCTACTGGAATTTGACCTTTGTGACAGGCCGATAAACTTTGGGCAATATGGAAAATACAGGCCAAACACAATCGACGGGCCGGGTCTTGGTATCGACGTATCAACTGAAAATTTGCAAAAAATGCTCTCGAGTATCTCTTGGGAGTCCCGGTTGAGTGAGCAAAGCCAGGCGCATGCACTTAGCCTGTGACCTAGGCACTCGTCAAAACGGCGCGTAAATTCTCTTCCTCCCCATCGCTATAGGCGATAATTTCGGCAGATTTTCATCTGCCGATTTTTTTTGGGGGGCTCCGTTCAACGCATGCTTTGTCACCGGTATGTTACCCTCACGTTTCTAGAATCGGTCCTTAGCCTTTCGTCACATTAGAGTTTAGGGAGAACACCATGAGAATTCTTGTCGTTGAAGACGCGAGGGCCATTGCGCAAAGTATTACTGAGTATCTTAATCTTTTCGGTTACACCTGCGACTACGCCTACGACGGGCTAGCGGGCCTGCAACTTGCGACTCAAAACGAATACGACATTTTTGTGCTTGATGTGGCCATGCCGAGACTGAACGGTCTGGACCTGTGCGCAAGATTAAAAGATAGCGCTGATAATAATCCTGGCATTATATTTCTTACCGCTCGCGATACATTGGAAGATAAATTAGCGGGCTTTGCTCGTGGTTGTGACGATTATCTGGTCAAACCATTTAAACTTGAAGAATTAAAAGCGCGTATAGAAGCTGTACATCAGCGGCGAGCGCACTCTGTCGCCAAAGCGTTAAAGCTTGGCCCTCTCGAAGTCAATTTAAATACCTGCGAAGTTTTTCGTGAATCCAAACTTATTCCGCTGACCAAAAATTGCTACAAACTTTTAGTCGTGTTATTGAAAAACGCACCTGCAGTCGTCAGTCGTGAAACCCTGACTCATGAATTGTGGGCAGACGACTTTCCCGATAGCGACTCTCTAAAAAGTCACATATATCGCCTTCGCCAGGAAATCGACAAGCCGTTCGGTACACCGTTAATACACACGGTGCAGGGTAAGGGATTCAGGATGGCGGAGATATGAATATTGGTAAAAGCCTGCGCTTTAGGATTATTGCCGGGTATGTGATTTTTACATTAGCTACAACTATTTGTTATTCGCTCGGCGCGCTGACGGTTTTAAAGATAAGCGACGACGAACTCTTTAACTGGTATATCGCCGGTGTCGCGGAAGACGAGTATTATCGCTACCGCGACGCTTCCGATATTCGAAAAGAAGAGATACTCGCACAGAGTAGACAGATTATCGTTGGTACAGACGACGATGTCATTCATCGAATATTCCAGATTAGCGCTGATGAACCCCTTCCGGAAAAATTTGAAAGTTACATAAGTCATACATCCCGCGGTAGTGGCGGTCGTCAACAAATTTTTGAGCTTGACGACGGCAGTTCGAAATACCACATGGTACGCATTCCGTTTTCCAGTAATCTTGGTGAAACTCGCGCTTATTTTTACTATGTCGTAGACGTTAGCGCATACAATAAATTTGATGTCTACGCTGTGCAGGGCACATATTTCGGCCTGCTATTAATGCTACTTATATTTTTGATTGTGTCTTCGATACTGGGCGCGATTATTTCCCGCCGAGTCATAAAGCCACTCACTCAGCTTACACGTGATGTGATGAAAGCGGATGTCGGGCAAAATATCGGAAGCTACTATCGTGATGAAGTCGGAACGCTAGCAGAAACTATTAACGATATGATGACGCGGATCATGAGCTTTGTTGAGCGTGAAAAGGCGTTTTCACGAGATGTGAGTCACGAACTCAGAACCCCGATTACCAGTAGCCAAGTATCATTGGATTTGGCGCTGAGTATGGATGAATCTCGCGATCCGAAGTTACGCCGTGTGCTGGAGCGAATATGTGACGCTAACCGCGACATGATGCATTTAATAGAGACTTTCATGTTGATTGGACGAGAGAGTATTCCAAGTGATGCGGTCAGCGCGACCAATCTTAGTTCGGTCGTACGCGACTCTATTACACGTAATACTTACCTTATTAGCGAAAAATCCCTCGAGGTGCTTAATCTCGTTGATGAATCTGTCACCGTAAAACAACCGCGAAAATTACTTGATGTCGTTGTCGATAATATTTTACGCAACGCATTTCAGTATACGGACCAGGGTAATGTCACTGTGCGCGCGAACGAAGAGTTTATTTCTGTCGCAGACACAGGCAGAGGGTTTGAGCAAACCGCATTGGAACGCCTTTTGGTTCCTTATGAAACGTTTCACGGTGAAGGTATTGGTCTGGGAATGAATATTATAAAGCGTATATGTAAAATAACAGGATGGAGGTTGGATGTAAGAAGCGAATGCGGTGTGGGAACGCTGCTAATTCTCCATTTTTAATTCTTACTCTACTATCCCATTTTCGTGTAGTGTCTCTACGTTCTATGCGGCCCCGATAAAAATCGTGAATAATCTCTAAAATTTTATTTGGATGATTTTTGCAGTTTCTCTATTGATGTTGAATTTTTGTATCTTCACCTCACAATCCATTTCTTGTAAATTTCGCTGACCCTGGGCGGGCGTTGCATGTGGGTGGATCTGCTTTGACTGTTTAGTTTCTTCGATACGTATTGTTCAACTTTCCTGTTTGCAATGTCTAGTTCGATATTAGCTTTTTTATAAATAAATCTTATTGATTTATTCTGGCGTATTGCTTGAGGCTAGGGTGTATTGGTTTTGCTACACGGCCCGGGGAAAGCATTTGCAAAAAGTATTAAGTCAGAAGTAAAAAGGTTGCTAAGTGAAATATGTTACACCGCTGGGTGATAAAAAATCTGGCAATTGCTTAAGGTGTTACTCTTTTGTCACACCGTGAATCAGATAATGAATAAAAAGCAGAGAGGACCAGGTTGTGAAAAAATACGTAGATGCAATAGGCTTATTGTTCGCGGTCAGTGCAGCGTCCGCGTTTGGCATGACAGAAGAAGAAGCTAAGCAAGTTGTTGCTCGTGTTCAAAGCGGTGCAACCTACACAGAAATGCGGGCAGTAAAGCACAAAGGTTCACCTGCGTACGAACTGGAATATATCTATGATGGCGATGAATACGAAGTTATAGTCGCGCCAGATGGAACGGTGCTGGACCAATATAAAGACAGCGGAATGCCAGTGATTGTTAGTTTGGCTTTGGATGTTTCCACTCAGCTGTATCGCGAACAGGACGCAGGCGTAGAATTGATTCCTGTCATCGTCGGTAGCTATAAGAAATTCTGGTTTAGAGGATTGCAGCACGGATTCTACGCATATAAAAATCCCTACCTTTCTATATCTCCAATGATCAAGTTGAATCCGGATATCGGATACAGCGTCGACAATGCTGAAAGCGGTTCAACCTTGTACGAAGGCTTGGACGATACCAGCTTTTCAGCCGAGGGTGGGTTGCAGCTCATGTTCCAACTTCCAGGGGTCAGCCTCGAAGTGAATATGTTGACTGATCTGCTAGGGGATCACGAAGGTCAACTGGTCGAGGTTGCGCTATCCCACGCTATGCATTTCGGCCCTGCTTTGCTTGTGCCGGAAATAAAATATTCTTACAACACTGAAGAAATAGGCCAGTTCTATTTTGGGGTAGACCCAGAGGACGCGACATTTGAGCGTCCAGCTTTTGAAGTGGGAAGTACCAGTGATATCGAATTGAGCACCGTATTTTTGTGGCGCTTCGCTTCGCGTTGGTACATGGTGAGCGAAGCCTCCTACAAAATGTACGACGATAAAATTGAAGATAGCCCGCTGGTAGACGACACAACACAGGCCAGTATTTTTGTCGGCGTAGGGATAAGCTTTTGATTGAGCTGGTTACCGGTTAGCAAAGTTGTTGCGGGCTAGCTATAGAAAAATCGATAACTACTGAGAAGTAGTGCACACTCAATATCTCAGAAGTTGCACCCGCGAAAGCGAGTGATGAGTGCGTGAATAGAGGTGGCAGACTATGGAAAGAGCAAACAGCTTCCAGTTAGTAGCGCAGTTGCAATGTCATAGAGCGGTACAGTTTGCGTGTTTTTTATTCGTATCGTCAATCCTGTCTATGGCAATAACCGTATCTGCGTATGCCCAGGGTAAAGCTGCAGATGGCGGAGGCCTCTATCAAGTGCAAACGGTCTCGATAGAGCGAACGCACTGTCAGAACAGTTTTATTGCCTACGGCCAGGTGTATCCTCATCAAACCAGCTTGTTAAACCCCCGTGTTAGCGGTCTTGTCGAGACGCTGGGTGAGGCGTTCGAAGCCGGGCGCCGTGTGACGCGGGGGCAGATACTGGTGTCATTGGAAAAAACCGATTTTGAATTTCGGCTGGCCGAAGCGCTCAGGCAACTGGCAGATGCCCAGCTTATGCTGGCGGAGCAGCAGGCGCTTAGCGAACGTGCGATTGCGGAGTGGAAGGTTGGTAATCAAGGCAGTCCACCCTCGTTGGCCGCGCGTAAACCGCAAATTACGTTAGCCAAGGCTCAGGTTGATGCGGCGGAATACGCCGTTGCGGTTGCCCGTCGAGATCTGGCTGCCACCGATGTAAAAGCTCCGTTCGACGGTTGGGTTGTCTCTCGCTCAGCGAGCGTTGGCAATATGGTCTCTCCGCAATCATCGCTGGCCGAATTAATTCCTGCAAAGAAAGTCATTGTGCGGATGATGCTTTCACCGGAGCAGGTGGAGAAAATAAAACAGTTTGGTGGGCCGGAGCATGCGGAAATTGAACTGTTTAACGACATAACTAACACATCGCCCTATTTTAGATTTAGCGGTCTTGATCTAAATGCAATGGCTGATGCTGAAACTCGCCAATTAGCGGCGTCAGCGGTGTTAGACCTTGCGCCAGAGTATGAGGGTGAGGTCTATCCCGGTGCGTTTTTTAAAGCGCGGATCTACACCCAACAACAAGGAGATTATTTTTCGGTACCTCGGGAAGCATTTAACGAGGCGGGAAACATCTTTATTGTTGAAGAGAAAAAAGTGCGGGAAATGCAGGTGGCAACGGTATTTAATTCACTTGGAAATCGCGTAGTCGATATTCCTGGCGAAAAATCGGTACATTTGGTGGTCTCTAAACTTGATCGGATATGGCACGGCATGCCGGTGACTGAAAAGGTGGCTTCTCATGAATGAGAATAAAGGGTTCCTCGCACAATTTATCGCTCATCCTATCGCCAGTAAGACGTTGCTGGCGATTTTTATTTTGTTGGGTGTGCTCGGTGCATTTTCGTTGCGACAAGAGGTGTTCCCGCCTTTTGCACCGAATCGTGTAGATATATTTGTAGCTGTGCGCGGTGCCACGGCCAGCGAAGTTGAGGAATTGGTAGTGCGCAGCGTCGAACAGAAGCTGGTGGAGCTGACCGAAATAGATCGGATTATCGCGACGGCATATCAGGATTATGCGCAATTTCAGCTGGAACTCGTGCCCGATGTCGATCCCTACAAAGCATTAACGCTTATTAAATCGCAGGTGGAAAGCATCCGATCTTTTCCTAGCTATGCGGAGCCGCCGGTATACTCGGTTCCCAAAACAACGGGGCCTTTACTGTTGGTGAATTTGTACGGCGATCTGCCGGTGCGTGTGCTGTATGGCGAGGCGATTGCTCTTCGCGACAGCCTGGCATTGCTGCCTGGTATTACGCAGGTTGAAATCGAAGATGCGCCCGAAATAGAGGTTGCGATCACCGCATCGCCAGAGCAACTGCGCAAATACGATTTGCGCTTTTCTGATATTGCCGACGTGATTTCTGCCAACGCACTGAATTTATCTGCAGGGGAGTTAAGCGCAGATAACGGACGCATCCTGTTGCGCGGTGATACTCAAGCTGTCAGTGAGGAAGATTTCGGAGAGCTTGTTGTAGCAGCTTTCGCTGGTGGTAACAAAATATACTTGCAGGATGTCGCCGATGTTCGTATAGGGCCAGTGGAGTCTTACGTTAACTCGCGCTTTAACAGTCAGCCGAGCTTTACCTTGAGTGTGCGCCGAGATAAATACCTTAGCTTGTCAACGGCAAGCGAGCGGGTTAGGGAGTTTGTGACTAGCTACCAGACGAGGCTGGGCAGCGAAGTAGGACTTACCGTATGGGCTGATGATTCGCGTGAGTTTTCGTCACGGGTATCGCTTCTGTTAAAAAATGGAATCACCGGGTTTCTGATTATCTGTATTGTAATGACACTTTTTGTGCATATTAAAGTGGCTTTCTGGACTGCAGTCGGTATACCGGTTTCCATGCTCGGTGCGCTCGGCTTGTTGTACATCTCAGGCACTGAAGTGAGCTTGAATGCAATCACGCTCTTTGGATTCTTAATCGCTGCCGGCTTAATTGTAGATGACGCAATTGTAATTGGTGAGAGCATCCATGAGGAAACTCTCGCCAAAGGCGAGGGTATGCAAAGTGCTATCAGCGGTGCCCACAAGGTGGCTATGCCAACAGTGTTTGGTGCCTTAACATCGATTGCTGCCTTTTTTCCATTAACCCTGACCGAAGGAAAAATGGGAAGTCAGATGGCAGGAATTGGTACTGTGGTCATTTGTTGTTTATTCGCGTCGATTATCGAATCCAAATTGGTCTTGCCGAATCATCTAGCGGGTAAGTGGCGCAGCGGTTTCAGAGGATTAGATCTTTCGAAAATACAGGCGCGTTCAAACGGTTTGCTAAATCGATTTACCGAAAATACCTATAGCAAGGGGCTGGTGTTTTCGCTGCGACGTCCATGGCTGGTTATCGCATTTGCGCTTTTCCTACTTTTTGCCAGCGTGGGAATTCTTGTTGGTGGTGTTGTTCGCACAGTCACCCTGCCAAATATTGCGGATTACGAAGTGGAAGGCAGTTTTACTATTGATGCAAATTTAAGTCCGGTACAGCGGTCGCAAATTGCCGACGCCCTTGAGCAATCGCTTTACGCCACCAGCGAAGCGCTCAAGAAAGAACACAACCTGGAATTCGATCCAGTAATGATGAACGCGATTACCGTAGATACCACGCGCATTGTTATCGCAGTGGAAATCAGCCACCGTGACGATGCACCGTTTGATGCTCATCAGGTCGCAAATTTGTGGCGCAACAAGCTGCCGCTAATGCCAGGCATTGAATCCGCGAATATTGCTTCGGGCCCTAACGGCGATGAACAGGTGGCAATCCAACTCAGTGGTAACGATTTAGAAACTATCTATGCAGCTAAAGAGGAAGTAAAAAGCTACCTGGGTGAGATTGACGGCGTTGTCGATATTCGAGATAGCGCTTTAACCAAGTCTACTGAACTGCTACTTCAGGTAAATCCGTTCGGTGAGTCCCTGGGGTTAACACAGGCATATCTGTTGGCACAAATTCGCACCGGGTTTTACGGTTTGGAAGCGCAGCGGGTTCAGGTCGGTGAACAGGAGTGGCGTGTAATGGTCCGTCTGGCAAAGAACCACCGGCAAACCGAGTCCGATCTAGCGAATATGGAAATTCAGTTGCCCAATGGCCGCTTTTTGCCGCTAGAGCGCGTCGCTACTATTAAGTCCACGCGTACGGAAACCATGGTGCAGCGAATCGATGGTCAGCGAGCCGTAACGGTATACGCGAATACCTTGGGTAATGTGGACGCGGAAGGCGTTGCCGAAGGCATTGTTGAGGACTTTCTGCCCGGCTTGCAGAGCCGGTACACCGGGTTGTCCTACAGTATTGAAGGCGAGGCAAAGGATGCGGCCAAGTCAATACGCAGCTTGATAAATGGCAGCATTATTGCGGTATTTATCATGTTTGTTTTGATGGCAATTCCGCTTAAATCCTATTTGTACCCTGCTGTCATTATGCTGCTTTTACCCCTGGGTTTTATTGGGACTATTGTCGGCCACCTGCTGGTACCGATTGATTACAGTTTGATCTCCATGTTCGGGCTTATTGCATTAATGGGCGTGATGATAAATAACGGATTACTGTTAATTGATCAATATCTGGTAAATATCGAGCAAGGCATGGAGCGCGAGAAAGCGATAGTTGAAAGCTGTACGCGGCGTTTTCGCCCCATTTTACTAACCGCGTTAACGACTTTCGCGGGTTTAATGCCCCTCATCTGGGAATCTGATCCCGAAGCTTTATGGCTGGTACCCATTGCTGTTTCGCTGGGGATTGGTATTCTTGTGAGTACCGGGCTAACCCTTATCGTTTTACCGGTGGTTTTAGTGCTATTGCCAATGAAGCAGCAACGTTCAATCAACACGACATCAGAAGCTGTTTTTACACCGGTTAAAACGTCTGAAGTGGTCCAGCCCTCCATATCCAGCGTTAAATACCGCTATTCCGATCATGCGCCCAGTTGAGTGCGCAGACAAAACACGCGAGGTTCGCAATGTCCTGTTCAATAAGTACCGTGAGTGAAACACCTTATTTGTGTGAGAAGGCGCTTGGTGAAGACACGCTTTGGGTGGGGTTTCCCATTAATATCTCGATTAAAAAGCCCACCTTCGAAGCCGCTTTAAGTTGTGCTCGAGCGTTGATGGACGAATATACCCAAATGTTAGACAAGGTTGCAGGCGATGGCTGTGAGTTGATCACCGGTGCGGATGTAGAAAATTTTGGCGAATTTGGTGAAACCGTAGAATTTTTGCCGTCATCGACAGGGTGCCTGGTGAAAATTACAAAAGTGGTGATTGCCGAGTTCGACGAGAAGCTCCCGTTTTGGGAGCGTATGACCATCGTAAGCCAATTGCTCGATAAGCTGGCTGAGTCCGGCTCGATGCCGGTGGCCACGGCTGACGAGGCCGCAGCCTAAGCATTCCGCAGAATAGGAATCGAACAGGGGGCTTGGGGATTGCAGAGGCGTACTGCAATCTGCTAGCGCCGCCCGCTGAGTGAGCGCAGGTCTGCTGCCGTCTTCTCCAGCGTGCGAAATTTTACCCACACGTCTCCGGTGCCGATATCGAAAATAATTCGCCGGTACCCGGACTCGCCCACGTGTGCACTCACGATATTGGCGCCCTCCGCCAAGAGCAATTCAAACGCAGCAACACTGTTTTTCTCTCCAATGGGGCTGCGTTCGCTATTTTCCATCTCTCTGGGGTATTTTGTTGTAACGTCACTGCCGCCAAAAACCTTGACTTCATACTCGCGAATTTTCGTATTGCGGGACTCACATGAACTTAAAAATAATTTCATGCAATCGTCTGCATAGCGGGGGTTAGGCTTGCTTGTCGGGCTCGGGTTTTTGGGTAATGCGAAGTGGCATATTCCGCCGATTTTCCGCTTAGGGTGCCACAAGGTGATGGAAATACAAGAACCCAGCAGTGTGTGCACATGGGTTCCTTCGCGGTCGAAACAATACTCGCCCGCGTGGATAACAACTTTTTTGACTGCCTTGTGCATACAACGAGTGTCTACTTGGCGGCATGAAGCAGCGCGGTTGCAATTTTATTGAGCGGAAACTGCCGTTCGGTAGCGCCTTTGAGAACCGCTTCTTTAGGCATGCCGTAAACGACACAGGTTTCTTCATCTTGTGCGCAAGTCCATGCTCCTGCATCGAAGATTTCTTTTAGGCCGGAAGCGCCATCGTCGCCCATACCGGTAAGAATGGCTGCTACTGCATTTTTCCCTGCGTAGCGGGCGACACTGCGAAATAACACGTCCACTGACGGACGATGCCTGGACACCAGTGGCCCTTCTTTTAACTCAACAAAGTAGCGAGCACCGCTGCGCTTTAACATCATATGCTTGTTGCCAGGTGCGATGAGTGCCTGGCCTCTTAAAATGGTATCGCCGTTAGTTGCCTCTTTTACTTTAATGGTGCATAGCTTATCTAGCCGTTCGGCAAAGGAGCGGGTGAACCCTTCTGGCATGTGTTGAACAATAATAATGCCGGGGCAACCTAAAGGCATTCCGGTTAAAACCTCACGAATGGCTTCGGTACCGCCGGTAGACGCACCTATCGCAATAACCTTTTCTGTCGTTTCCGCCATCGCCTTACTGGCTTTTGCGAGCATTACATCCGCGTTATTTTTTTTCGCTGGCGTACGCGAAGCCGATAGTTTTTTGAGCCGTGCATGTGCAGCACCTTTAACCGTCTCACAAATCATCACCCGGGAATCTTCGATAAACTGCCGGGTACCTAGCGTAGGCTTTTGAATAATATCCACAGCGCCCGCTTCAAGTGCTTTCATCAAAGTATCTGTGCCTTCTCCCACCAGTGAGGAGCAGATAACTACCGGAATAGGGTGTTGTTGCATGAGTTTGGTTAGAAAGGTAACGCCGTCCATGCGCGGCATTTCCACATCCAGGGTGATCACATCAGGCGCTATTTTTCTAAGGCGCTCTGCAGCGATATAAGGATCTTGTGCTGTGGCGATTACTTCAATTTCCGGGTCCGAGGAAAGCGCATCCTGCAGAGCCTGACGGACTACGGCGGAATCGTCCACAATCATTACTTTAATCACGGGTGGTTACCTTTTGTGGTGAAACTAGTTACGTTGATAAACTGTGGGCTGTACACGCGAAAATGCTAATTTATTGCCGACTAGGTTTTCTGAATGACCAATAAATAAAATACCACCAGGTTTTAAGCTGGCAGCGAAACGCTTTATAATTGACTCGCGATCACTGTTGCTAAAGTAGATCATCACATTGCGACAAAAAATATAATCGAAAGCCCCATTCTTACGAAAATCATCGTGGAGTAGATTTAGCGTTTGGAACTGCACGAGTTTGCGAACCGGAGCATCCATCTGAACTAGATCTCGACCGTTTTTGTTGCTGCGCAGTAAATATTTTTTTCGCACGGCCAGGGGAACGGGTTCGATGGTTTCGTGAGGGTATACAGCGCGTTTGGCGGTTTGCAGGCAGGATACCGAAATATCTGTTGCAACAATTTCTGCACGAAAATGCGAAAATCGTTGCTGCATCTCCAGTATTTCCATTGCGAGCGTGTAAGGCTCCTGGCCAGTGGAACAGCCTGCGCTCCAGAAGCGCACAGCCGCGCGGGAGTGGCTGGCAGCAAGGCGGGCTTCCAGCGAGCGCCTTAAAAAATGAAAATGCTCAATTTCACGATAAAAATCGGTCTTATTGGTGGTAAGCGTATCGAGTAAATGAATCCGCTCCTGTTCGCCTTCCTTCGCCTCCAACGCGAAGTCGATGTAGTGCTTTAGCGTGCTAAACCCGAGCGCTTTTTGGCGCTTGCGCAAGCGACTTTCCACCAGGGAGTGTTTAGACGCAGGGCATTGAACGCCTATATTGCTCTCAACAAAACGCGCTATGCGCTGCCGATCTTTTTCGGTAAGCGGGTCGAAACGGAGTGCTGTTCCTGTCGCTGCCATGAGGATTTATTCACTATCGTCGGAATCAGTTTCGATTGATTTCGCTGCTTTACTGGAGACCGAGTCCATAACCTCGCTGATTTCATCCGATGAAAATATCTTGGAGAGGTTGAGAATAATAATCAGGCTGTCTTCGTGTTCACACATGCCGCTAATGAACTTGGTATCAATGCGGCTACCAATGCGAGGCGCGGGTGTAATTGATCGCGCTTCAAGTTCCACCACCTCCTTTACCCCATCGGCAAGCAAGCCCATGGACGTGCTTTCGTCATCTACCATAATTTCGACAATGACGATGCAGGTATCGACAGTGGGCTCCGACACTTCCATCTCGAACTGTCTACGCAGATCCACCACAGGTACCACATGCCCGCGCAGGTTGATAACGCCCAGCATAAAGTCGGGTGTACGGGGGACTGGTGTAACCTTAATATATTCAAGAACTTCCTGTATTTGGCTAATGTCTGTGCCGTAGATTTCATGGTCCAGCAAAAAGGTGAGCACCTGTAAGCTTGGCTGGTCCGCACTGCTTTCTTTTATGGCCGTGTTTGCTTCTTTCATTGCACACTCCCAGCCCTAGTAGCGAACAAACTCATCGCGGTCATCGTCGAGTTTAAGGTCAAACCCGCTATTGTCGGATTCTGCTTCTTTAGATTTCTCTGGTGCAGCGCGTTTATTACCGCCGCCCATCGGCGGTTTGCGGGTGCTTGCGGGCTTGCGGCTGGATGTTGTTCGGCTTCTGTTGTCGATTTTAAAGAAGCTGACAGAGGACTGAAGTTGTTCGGCTTGGGCGGAGAGTTCTTCGGCGGTTGCGGCCATTTCTTCCGCGGCCGCAGCCGACTGTTGCACAACCTGATCCAGCTGTTGCAGTGCCGAGTTGATTTCACCTGCTCCAGCATCCTGTTCGCGTGTAGACGCGCTGATTTCCTGCACTAAGTCGGATGTGCGCTTAATGTCTGGCAGCAACTGCCTAAGCATATCGCCTGCTTGTTGTGAAACATCGAGACTGCCTTTTGCGCGGGTAACGATTTCACCAGCGGCTTTTTGGCTGCGCTCTGCCAGCTTGCGAACCTCAGCCGCCACCACAGTAAAGCCCTTGCCGTGCTCGCCAGCGCGGGCGGCTTCGATCGCGGCGTTAAGTGCGAGTAAGTTTGTCTGCCGGGAAATCTCCTCAATAATGCCAATTTTTTCGGCAATATCGTTCATTGCAATAACCGCTTCATCCACTGCCTTGCCGGTACGTTCTGCGTCCTCGGCGGCCTTGCGAGCGATCTGCTCCGTCTGTTGCGCATTGTCCGCACTGTGCGCAATGTTGGAGGCCATTTGTTCCATTGCGGAAGAAACTTCCTCCAGCGATGCCGCCTGTTCAGTCGCACCTTGTGCAATTTGCTGACCGGTTGCGCTGGTTTGGGTGCTGCCCGATGCGACATTCTCCGCAGCCGAGATAATCTCGCCGACAATATTTTTTACATTATTGTTCATCGCAGCCAGTACGCCGTAAATATCATTTTTATTGGCATTGGGGTCGAATTCTGCGGTCAGATCACCCTGTCCAATGCGAGCGGTAACGCGGCTGACCAAATCGATTCGATGAATTACAATTAAACCAATAGCGACGCTGAGGCCAAGTGAAACCGCGAAAATAGCGATAAGAATATTACGCGCGGTGGTGTAAGAGGCATTGCTGGCGTCCTGATCCGAAATCATATCCGAATCTGCTTCGTTGATAACTTCTGTGAGTGCTGCCTCGGCGTCTTTCATCAGTTTCGCGCCCTGAGATTCTGATAGCGCTAACGCCTTTGCATTGCCGTTTTCGAAACTGATTTGGCGAACCTGGTTGTGAAAACGCAGGTAATTGCTGAAACTTTCCCCGAATGCTTTTACCAATGTCATTTCTTGAGGGCTGGCAATTTTTTCGAGCTGCCCCGATAGCTCTTCAAGGGATTCAATATAAGGCTCGATGTTTTCGGCAATTTGCTCCATTTCTTCTGTGGTTGCCGCGATAATAATTTCCTTTTCGCCGGCGAGTACAGCAGCTAAATCGCGATTGATTGTAGTGGAGAGTTTGACTTTGGCTGCTGCACTTCGTGCGTTGGCCACCGAGTTGGTTGTACGCATTTCCTGATCTAAATAATCCACCAGCTTGGTCATGGCGGACTGTGCATTGTCGAATGAGGTTCGAGCCTGGTTGCCACTGAGTTCTTTCGCGCGCACATTGGAATTAAGCATCGCCAGGCGCACAACTTCATCCTGAGTTTCGTAGAACAGTTTTAATGTGCGGTTAAACTCCTCCAATATGCTCATACGCTCGGCGTCAGTAATTTTATGCAGGCGATCATATTTTTCTTTCATCTGCGCGCGAATATCGAGCATGTCATCGTGGATCTGCTGCATCTTCGCCGATTCGGTTTCAATTATAATCCTCTGCTCGGAGCGCTGAAGCATCAATAATTCCTGGCGCATTCTGGCGGCGATTTTAATTTTTTCCGCTGAGGATTCCACCAAGTGGTGGACTCTGGAACTCATATCGGCAAGCGATGTGATCCCCATAAAACTGGTAAACGCGTTCATGATAAGGAACGCAACAAAAGCACTTATAACCAAAGCTTTCAAGCTGATACGGTTCATCATTGTCACCTGTGAATGGCTTCCTAATCGGGTGTTTACTACCCGGCTTTATCCAAAATTTCGACTTCGTGTTGAATGGCATCCCGCAACGACAGGGGGTCCAGAATAATGGCTACGCTGCCGTCGCCAAGAATGGTGGCGCCACTGTAGCCAACGGTGTTCTCGTACATTTTCCCCAAACGTTTTATTACCGTTTGATATTGACCAATAACTTCATCGACACAGAACCCAAAGCGCTCTTCTCCAAGCCGAACAATAACGATTTGCTCGATATCGGGTATGATTCCAGATAGGCGAAACCACTCACGCAAGCGCATATAGGGAATACGCTGGTCGCGTACTTTTGCGAGCCGTCGACGATCGTTCGTCTTGGTGGCGCTCGATTTAATTTCTACGCACTCTTCCACAACACTTAGTGGCAGAACGTAACGTTCGTTGCTCACCTGCACCATAAGCCCTTCGATGATGGCGGTGGTAAGAGGCAGGGATATGCGAAAGTGAGTGCCTTCGCCAAGTTCGCTTTGCACCGCCAACTTGCCACCTAAATCCTGGATTGAGCGTTTAACAACATCCATGCCGACGCCCCGGCCGGAAATCTCAGAAACTGTTTTTGCCGTAGAAAAACCCGGTTCAAATATCAATTTGAAAATGCTTTCATTGTCGAGATGTGCATCGGCCGCAACCAGCCCTTTCTCAACGGCTTTGGCGAATATAATGCCTGTGTCCAGTCCGCGGCCGTCGTCGTGTACTTCGATCTTCACTTGTGAATCGCTGTGTTGAGCGCGGAGCAGAATGGTGCCGGTAGTGTTTTTGCCAGCGGCTTCGCGGTCGGCCGGCGGTTCGATTCCGTGATCGATACTGTTGCGAATAAGGTGTACCAACGGATCGGCGAGCTTGTCGATCATCATTTTATCCAGTTCGGTTTCAGCACCTTCGGTATGTAAGACGATTTTTTTATTGAGATCGCGGGACACGTCGCGCACAAGGCGACGGTAGCGACCGAAGGTCGAACCGATTGGTAACATGCGCAAGCTAAATGTGTTGTCCCTCAGTTCTGTTGTGAGGCGATCCAGGTCTTCAGAAATAGCCAGTACACCTTCGTCTTCGCGTTTTGTCGCCACCTGATTTAAGCGGGCTTGTACAATCACCAACTCGCCTACCAGATTCATCAGTTTGTCCAGGCGATCTGCGGGTACCCGCACTGTGGTTTCGGCTGAGCTATCGTTTCCGGTTTGCTTTTTGGTTTCGCGTGTAACCTGCTGTTCTGCGAGTGCGGCTTTTATGTCGTCGTCCTTCACGAGCCCTTGATCTTGCAGAATTTTTCCCACCTCGCGGTTTTCTGCCAGGGCATCACTGAGCTGGTTCTGGCTGATGATGCCTCTGGCGATCAGCAGCTCACCAAGCTTATCGCTGATCGCGTCTTTATCGGTGAGATCAATTTCTTCAATTTCGAGTGTCCAGTCATCAATCACAAAAATGAACACGTCATCGACGCTGCTCTGGGGCTGCTCCGTAAGCAGCGTAAGATCCCAGCGCATAGCGCTGTGCTGAGGTTGCAGTGCGTTAAAGTCTGGGAGATCGTGCGTGATGGTGGTGACCTGACAATGGCCAAGCCCGCCCAGTTCACGCAACAGCGGGCGCACGTCGAAGCCGTTTTTAAATGAATCTGCGTCTGGCGTAAATCGAATACGAAAAACCTTGGTCGCGGGCTTTTCTTCCTGTTCGACGGTGGCGCTTTCGAATGGTGTGCTAACGCTGTTCTGATCTGCTTCGTCCGGCAATACTTTATACAGTTTTTCCAGCAGTTGCTGGCCTTCAATAATCAGGTGCGATTCAGGTTCGGGGTTTGGCAGCATTGCCTGAATGTGATCTTTCGCATCCAGGAAAAACGAAATTAATTCGGACGAAATGTCGTATTCTCCGCTGCGGATTTTATCCATCACGTTTTCAACGTGATGTGCAAAGTTGCACAGCTCGCGGTAACCTACAATGCCGCCAGCACCCTTAATGGTGTGGATAGATCGAAACGCTTGATCAATACAACCGGCGTTGTGGGGGTTGTCTTCCAGTTCCAGCAGCGATTCTTCGAATAGTTGCAAGTGCTCTCGCGCTTCGTTCTGAAAAGTGGCGATAACCGCGAACATGTGAGCTCCTTTTACGCGTGCGCCGCTGCGAATAAATCGGTGATGTTAAATAGCTCCAGGCAGGATTGTGCATCCTCGGAAGCTTCCGACAGATAAGTTTTTTTACCGTTCGATGTTATCGATTTATTCAATGCGATTAGCAATTGCACGCCGGTGGTATCAAATTCTTTTATCTGGCTTAAGTCTAGGTAAACATCTTTTTCAAAATCGATGCCGAGCAGCATTGCCTGGTGAATATCGTCTACCTGAAAAATAGTCAGTTCCTGCCCGAATGCGACTGTTTGCTGATTGTTTTTTGTGGTGCACGTTACTGCTTCCATAAGTTGCCTGCTAATGAGCTAACGCGTAAATTTTTTTGGTTTCGCCTGTTAAATTGCCGGGTAAAACTCAGGTAAGTTTGGATACTGCAGAGAGCAGTAGCGGCGGCTGAAACGGCTTCACCAGCCATGCTTTTATGCCAGCTTCTTTCCCTTGCTTTTTTTTCTCTTGATCGGATTCGGTGGTCAGCATCAGGATTGGGGTAAATTTGTAGTCGTCCATTTCTTTTGCGTGCTTGGCGAAAGTAATGCCGTCCATCACTGGCATATTCAAATCGCTCACAATCAGGTGCAGTTTTCTTCCATCCAGCAGCTTTAGGGCTTCCTCGCCATTACAGGCTTCGACCACATCGAAGCCGGCATTCTTGAGTACGAGTCCCACGACTTGTCGAACGGAACTTGAGTCGTCCACTACAAGAACATTTTTACTCATGTTTATTTCTCGTTAAGCCATAAATGGAATAAGGCGTGTTCCAACTCGCCGCCCAAGTGGGCGTGACTGTATAAAATGCCGTTCAGGTTGAGTTGGGTTGATTAAGCGGTGGTAAAACCTGCCATTGCAAAGGCATTTAGACGTGATAATTCCATACCGCTTTTAAAAACTAGCAGATGCCTTTGGCATTTCAACTGAGCAAAAGTAAACCGCTATTCACGCGGATAGTCGTTAGTTCAAATAAAAATTACAGATGAATTTTATGGAAGGAAACGCGATTAATTAAAACTGATTGGCCGTTATTTGATGGGTTTTATGGCGTTTAGTGTTGTGGATATTACTGCCAGTGAAGGTGCTGGCAGTAATTGTGGTAAGCAGGAAATGCGCTAAGTGACAGGCGATTAGATTAGATAAGTTGAGCGGGCTAAAACCGGCCCTAAAGCCTTTGCGGTAAATTGCGCACCAGCGGTAATTGCGAAAAATCACTTTCACACACCAGGGCATAATTGAGCTGCTCGTCCGACCAGTAACGTGCCAGCACGCCCTGTTCCTCGCGCTCGCCACTGGTGAGGAACTTGCGCAACCCACGGCCGGGCGGGCGTGCGAAAAACATCAGCTTTTGCCCGGCTTCGGTGCGGTAAACAACGAAGGCCGCCGGGCCGTCGACTGTGGGAATTAGCTGCACATGTTGAGCAGACAAGCCATACCGTGCAAGTTCCGGCGGCACCGCCACCTGGCTGTAATTCTGAGAAAACCAGTGGTCGATGTCGGTTTGGGTTAATGCCGGAGCTGCGCTGTTTTCCGGGCTGGCCATACCGCCTTGTACCAGCAAGCGGTAGGTTTCCATAGCATCGGCCATGGGTGGCTCGCTGGCGAGCAGGTGCTGTTGGTGACCGTACCACCCACTGCCACCACCGACCATAAAACACAGCAAAAAACCGGCGCACATGGCCAGCGTCTGCCAGCGCTTTTGCTGCTGGTTGCGGCGAATATGGCCGAGTGACAGCGCGGGGTTGGGGGGCAGTTGCGCAAGCGGTTGCATGGCCAGGCGCAGAGCCCGGTCCTGTGCGCGAAGCGCGTCCAACTGTGCACGCAGCTCGGCGGACTGCTGCAGGCAATCTTCAACTTTTTGCTGCTGAAGATCATCGAGTTCGCCGTCCAGATAGGCGTTCAGTTCCTGGAGCGAGGGAAAATTCTCAGTCATTTTTCAACACCCGTAACGAGGGTTTGCGTGCATGGCCCGGTGCGGGCTGGTTTTGAGTCAGTTGCTTAAAAGCGGCGCGGGCGCGGGAAATACGGGACATCACTGTACCCAGCGGAATGCCAAGCTGACGGCTGATGGCATCGTAACTCAGGCCTTCAACAGCCACCAAGAGCAGCAACGCCCGTTGCTCGTGCGGCAGGTGGCTGAATGCTGCCAGCTGTTGCTGGCTTTCAAACACAGTATCTGCGCCGGGGCTTACCTCTTCGTACTCATCGCCGTTTGCAGGCGAGGCGCCGAACAAGGCAAGAAGCGCGTTGCGGCGACTCTGTCGGCGCTGAAAGTCCAGGAACTGGCGGTACAAAATAGTGAACAGCCATGCGCGTAAATCTTTCTCTGCATGCCGCTGTTGCCACGCGCTCAGTGCTTTTTCAAGGCTGGCCTGGACCAGATCGTCGGCGCTGTCTAAATCCCGCGTAAGGGAGTAGGCGAAGCGGCGCAGGCGGGGTATGAGTTCGTTCAGTGCCTCGTCAGTCAGGGGTGTCATGCATTCTCGGGCTCGTGGGGTCTGTGTGCGTGAGACGTTGCCAGTCGGGCGTTTATTCCGTCGGCAAAAAAATTTTTTTCACTATGGAATAACTGTAGGCCAGGCGCGTCTTACGGGCGTTGATTACTCGCCGAGCCCTTGCTCTTTTTATAGTGACATTTAACTAGATCTAACGAGAAACGGAGATTTTATGTCATCAGACAACGCTCAACCGCCCAAGCCGTCGCGGTCTTGGTTGTTCTTCGTGTGTGTGCCGCTGCCCGCCCTGGGCCTGTTAGCGATATTTGCACTCATAGGTGGTGCCTTTACTCCAGACCGCCCCACACCACAAAAGTTTGTAAATCAATTGGAGACTAATGGCGGGGTGCACACCGGCTACCGGCGCAATCATGCTAAAGGCGCCTGTGTGATGGGATATTTTGAAGGGTCTGGCGAGGCCGCATTTTTGGCGGCAACGCCACTGCTCGAGCACCAGCATTTCAGCCAGGTGATTGGCCGCGTATCACTGCCCGGCGGCAACCCGCATCTGGCAGACGACAAAGCGCCCCTGCTAAGCATGGCGTTGCAATTGCGCGACGAAGAGGGGGAAGAATGGCGCACGGCAATGTTGTCTGCTCCCGTATTTCCGGTGGCGACGCCTGCGGCGTTTCTTGCTCAATTGCAGGCAGCAGCGCCAGACCCAGCCACGGGTAAACCAGATCCGCAAAAATTACAGGCTTTTTTTGCCGCGCACCCGGAAACAAAAAACTTCCTCACCTGGAAAGCGCAAGCGCCCAAACCGGAAAGCTTTGCGCTCACCCGTTTTAATAGCCTGAACAGTTTTAACCTAAGCAACAGGCAGGGGGAAATAAAAACCGTTCGTTGGTCTTTTATTCATAGAGCTAATAGAGCGAATACAGCCGAGCGCGAACCCCAAAAAGCAAGCCTGGAAGGTGAAAACCATTTGTATCAGGATTTAGCCAGCCGCCTGGCAGAGGGGAACGTACAGTGGAATTTACAGTTTCAAATTGCAGCGCCGGAAGACCCGGTAAATGATGCTACCCAGCCCTGGCCCCCTGAACGTAAAACGGTGAACGCCGGGCAATTGGTTATAACAAGTATGCAGGCCGAAGACGAAGGCGCCTGTCGGGATATTAATTACGACCCCACCGTGTTGCCCACCGGATTCGCGCCCTCGGCAGACCCGCTGCTAAGCGCCCGTTCTGCGGTTTATGCCAACGCTTCACGTCGCCGCTGGCAGGAACAAAGCCATCGCCCGCAAGCGGCGGGCACGATAGAAAATCACAGCAGTGCATTTTCACCCAACCAAAACTCCGGCGTGACGGTTACAGCCATCAGCGAGGGCAGCTACCATGAATAAATCCAACAGCTTTCACTGGTCGCAAAAATTATTGCATTGGCTGATGGCGATTCTGGTTATCGCGATGCTACTTATGGGCATCGGTTTAACCCACTCCGTGTCCGAACGGCATACGCTTTTAGTGGCCTACCATAAACCGCTGGGCATGCTGATTTTTGCCCTGGTCATTGTTCGCCTGCTGGTGCGCTGGCGTTTAGGCGCCCCAGCGCTACCCGCAACACTTGCGAAGCCACAACAACTCGCGGCGCGCTTGTCGCACTGGTTACTCTACGCCCTGTTAATTGCGCAGCCCCTGTGCGGAATATTTATGGTGTGGTGCGGCAGCTATCCTCTTCCCGGCGCAAACCACGCGGCCCTGCCATACCCACAAACCTACGCACTGTTGCGCACACTGCACAGCGTATTGGCGTACAGCCTGCTCGGGTTAATCGCGCTGCATTTGACGGCAGCGTTAGTTCACGGGTTAATTTATCGGGATGGGGTAATGCGGTCGATGGGGTTTGGTGGCAAGAGGCGCTCTATGTGACGGGAGAATATCGGTTTGCGCGGGATATTTTATTTGGCTTTTTACCGCCTAAATACGGGCGTACTACAGGTGTTTTGGTAGTGCAGCGGCAACCAGCACAAACAACAACTTCGCCCTAACCCCCGCCACAAGCACCATGCTGCCAATCACTACAATGGCGACCGTGGAATAAAAAGTATTTGCGTGAATATTGGCTGATTCCAGAATTAATTCTTGCAAGTAAATGGCCCCGTAATGGTAAATATATTTTCCGTGGTGTTAGGGCCTGTTAACACTAATTCGATTCATTCTGTTGCGGCTAAAATTTCGCTATCGAGTGATGCGGCACCCCGACGTTTGGAGTGCAGGTTATTCGGCATATCCCTATGCCTCACCCCTACGGGGTTACACGCTAAAACGCTCCCGGCGTTTTAGTGGTTGTTCCAAATGAACGATAAACAACGCTGAGAGCGGGATTTTAGCCGCAACCCGCAGGGCTGGGCCTGTATTTCCAGGCTGATGCGTTATTTTTCGCTCGTTTAGCCCGCTAAACAACGCCAAAAATGCCTTTCATCCTGAAAATACAGGCTCCAGCAGAGCGAATTGAATTAGTGTTAACAGGCCCTAGTAAAATTCGTAGCTGCGCCCATAGCCGAGAATTGTAGCGCGAATAAAAAACAGGCCGAAGCGAACTGCGGCACAGGGGGGTTAATACTAAAAAGTACAATACAAGTTAACCGGTAAATTGCGTAAGCCGCTATTATTATAAACCGGTGCAAAAGGTTTTAATGTTTGGGGTTTTCACCTCGCAATGGTTGCAGCGCCTTCAGGCAGGTTGTAAAAATAGCAGGCAATAAAAAAAGGCGAACAAATAGCAGCAAACAAAGAACGGGTAGCAAAAACAGGCGGTTTTTCGCTAACCTCTGGTGCTGTTTGGGGCCTTGTAGTGCATAGCGTAAAAAAAGCCCGGTTAAAACAACGGGTTAGCACCGGTTTGCGGGCTATTTTTAAGAAGTTGGTTAGCGAGCCGTTAAAAATCAAAGAGTTAGTGTGGATATGGCACAAATTATCGGTATACTCGATACGCGACTATCAGGAAAAAGCGGGGTTAGCGAATATTGCACTTGCAAGCCGCTACCCGCAAGGGCGCCAGCACCCGGCGCGTCGCTGGAGGTCTAGCCGCTAAGGCTGTTGAAACACGTTGTTTGTTGAGGGCTTGATATGGCTAGAAAGCGTCGCTGGAGGTCTAGCCGCTAAGGCTGTTGAAACGGTTTCGGCTGTATACACATCCACACGGGAGCCCGCGTCGCTGGAGGTCTAGCCGCTAAGGCTGTTGAAACGCCGTAGCGAAATCGCTATCGGTTTTAAGGTCTGGCGTCGCTGGAGGTCTAGCCGCTAAGGCTGTTGAAACCACACCCAACCCCGCGATGGCTTCATCGGCATCGGCGTCGCTGGAGGTCTAGCCGCTAAGGCTGTTGAAACGTCCTCGTTTTTGGGGGCGGTGGGTATTACAGCTGCGTCGCTGGAGGTCTAGCCGCTAAGGCTGTTGAAACTGGGCGCTCGTGATGCCCACACACATCAAGTTCATGGCGTCGCTGGAGGTCTAGCCGCTAAGGCTGTTGAAACTGGATATACAAAGAGTAAATATTAATCAAATGGCTGCGTCGCTGGAGGTCTAGCCGCTAAGGCTGTTGAAACCTCGTTAGCCTTAACCACTTCCGCCGCTGCTTGCTGCGTCGCTGGAGGTCTAGCCGCTAAGGCTGTTGAAACGCTGCGCTCTGAAGATGGGCGGATGTCTACAGTGGCGTCGCTGGAGGTCTAGCCGCTAAGGCTGTTGAAACTCTTTAACTTCGGCTGCGAGTTCCGGGCTTATGGGGCGTCGCTGGAGGTCTAGCCGCTAAGGCTGTTGAAACCTTACAAAATCTTCTGGTTCTCTCGCCTCATCAGTGCGTCGCTGGAGGTCTAGCCGCTAAGGCTGTTGAAACACTAACTTATCGTGGCTCTCCTGATACTCGCTAGCGTCGCTGGAGGTCTAGCCGCTAAGGCTGTTGAAACATGTGAAACCGGTTAAGCGTTATAAGCCAGTGATGGCGTCGCTGGAGGTCTAGCCGCTAAGGCTGTTGAAACTCGCTCGGGCGGGACAACAAGAAATGCCGGAGATGCGTCGCTGAAGGCTTAGCCGCTAAGGCTGTTGAAACAAAATAAACGCATTCATTTCTGACAGCACGCTTTCGCGTCGCTGAAGGCTTAGCCGCTAAGGCTGTTGAAACGCGAAATCGTCGTCTGAATATTCGTCTCTAAGCTCGCGTCGCTGAAGGCTTAGCCGCTAAGGCTGTTGAAACGCTCCTTCTCTCTAGTCTTAATCAGGCTGAGAGCGCGTCGCTGAAGGTCTAGCCGCTAAGGCTGTTGAAACGTTCGGCTTGCGGTGTAGCACGCGATCCAGCGAGGGGCGTCGCTGAAGGCTTAGCCGTTAAGGCTGTTGAAACAATAGTTACTGTTGCGGGCGGGGTGCGGCTTAAAGCGTCGCTGAAGGCTTAGCCGCTAAGGCTGTTGAAACCTGCTCGCTTAACTGCTGATCCTGAATATTCTTGCGTCGCTGGAGGTCTAGCCGCTAAGGCTGTTGAAACTACAAAAAGTAGAAAAAAATCGGTTTTACCTCTCGCGCCACTGAAGGTCTAGCCGCTAAGGCTGTTGAAACCCGGCTGTGTGTAGTCCAGTTTCCCGCAGTGGGGGCGCGTCGCTGGAGGTCTAGCCGCTAAGGCTGTTGAAACCTGCAGCAATGCCACTGCTTTGTTTATGATTACTGCGTCGCTGAAGGCTTAGCCGCTAAGGCTGTTGAAACTGCAGTTTTGCACGCATCGGTTGAAATACTCGTAGCGTCGCTGAAGGTCTAGCCGCTAAGGCTGTTGAAACCGTTAATCGAGTGCAGCTGGCTGGTAGTTCATCCGCGTCACTGAAGACTTAGCCGCTAAGGCTGTTAAAACCCGATTCCGACAGCGAATGCCATGATTGATTGACCTTGCGGTTGTGGGGCTGGTAATTTTAGGCCGGTGGCCCGGTGCGGTTGTGGCCCTAAACCCCAAGGATATTTTTCGACATGGAGAGCAGATGCATGCGCGATTCGCTGCTGCCGTTACAGCACTTACTGCCGTTGCGCAGTGTGGTGGTTTGCTTGCAGTGTGTAACCGCGTGCGAGTTAAGTTTTTTCCATCAGCCCGCCATGAGCGCATTCCTGCGCAATCTACTGGACCACCCGGATCAGTTCGATCAGTTCCTGCTTGCCGATACGCCCGAAAGCGGCCGTCTCTTTTATAACGAAGGTGATTTTTACCGATTTACCGTGGTTGCACTGGCCGGTGGTGAGGTGCTGTTAGCGCGCCTGCTGGCCCGTTTGCGCAATTTACCTGCGGCGGCAGTTGCAGCCAGGTGCAGCGGCGCGTTTGCCGATAATTGGCGTTGGGCAGGCTTTAGTGATGGCTTTAACCGGCAACCCATTGCCGAGGTTGCCGAGCTGAGTGAATACACCCACGAGGTGTTGTTGCAGGAAACCGCGCCCTGGTTAGCGCAACCGGTGTTTGCCTGGCACTGGTCGTCGCCGGTGCGGCTGTTGAAAGCAAAATCGCAGCGCGGCAATGCCCGCGGTGAGCACCGCTATTGCCGCACCCCGGCGGACCTAAGTGTACCGCTGCTGCTGAGCCGCCTGTTCGATGCGCTCGCCCAGTTGTTGCGCAACCGCGCGATTGCCATTCAACACCGCCCCGCGCCGCCCGCGGCTGCCTTTACCGACTGCGATCTGTTCTGGGTGGATGCGCAATACCGCCATGCCGATGGCGAAGCCAATGTCATGGGTGGCATGCTGGGTGTTGCGGGCTGGCCTAACAGCGCGGCCCTGGCGCCCTGGTGGCCACTGCTGGTGTTGGGGCAATATGTGGGCATCGGCCAGCGCCGCAGTTTTGGCTGGGGCCGGTACGAACTATTAACGGCCGATGCGGGGGTGTCTTATCGCCGCAGCTTGGCCGCCGCGCCCTTATTGGCCCGCGCTATGGCCATCGACAATCTCTGGCATGCCTACTGCCAGGTGGCGAACAAAACACCGGGTTCCGGCGCAAATGCTATTGCCGCGCCGCGCACGAGCAAGCTCCAGCTCCCACCCGCGCCGTCGGTGCCCGGTGAACCCGACGATTACCCACCGGAGCTGTGGCCGCGCGCTCGCGTGCAAGACCATCTGCACACCCTCGCCAGTGTGGTGCTCAACCAGCAATACAGAGTGCCGCCGTTGCGGGGCTGGCGCACATGGCATGCAGATGGCCGCGAGAGCGTTGCGATGGTGCCCCCATTTTGGGACCGCGTTCTCCAGCAGGCGGTAAAACAGCTATTGGAATCACTAGTGGCGTCGTTGCAGGTGCCTGCCCATAAAACTGTGCCGCACCAGAGCCCGCAACAAACCGCGAAAAACGGGATAAAAAGCGCCGACAGAAAAGCCCGCCAGCAGGCGCTGCAACAAGGCTACCGCTGGGCATTCAGGGCCACGCCAGACGATTTACTGTTAAGCGCAAATCGCCAACGGGCTTACGACCGTTTGCGGGCACTGTGTTACGACGACCCGCTGCTGGACCTGATTGCCGACTGGCTCGCCGCCCCCGTCGCGCTGGAGGGTAGCGAGCGTCAACGCGCTGGCCTGCCACTGGGGTCGCCCTTAAGCCCGCTGCTTGCGGATTTATTACTGGATGATTTCGGCCGCGATATGGCCGCCGCCGGTTTTTACCTGCTGCGCACATCGCACGAGGTGACCGTGCTAAGCCGCTCGCAAAAGCACGCCCAACACACCGCAGCGCTCGCCTATGATACGGTGCAAAGGCGAGAACCCGCGCGGGTACAAAACATCGAGCACAGGGTTAATTTCTCCGGTTATGTTTTTGTGAATAACACACCCGCAAACGCAGAAGCGCAAATACCCCGGAAAACAGATGCACATTACCCAGCAAATGCCACAGCCGAATTTTTAACTAATGCGGCACACAACCCGCCACCAAACACATTTACACCCGCAGTGGACAGCACCGCCTGGCTGGCTCGCGTATCCGCCCGGCCACTGCGGGAATTAAAACCGGAAGACGAGCCCAGCGCCTATTAACTTGGCAATGAAAATTGCGAAGTTAATAGGCGGGGCAGGGAAGCACCGCCATTGCCCGATGGGCAATGTAAACCCTTGAAATATCAGAAAATTCACACATTTTCGTCAGTATTTCAAGGGTGCGCGATTGAATAGATAGGATCATCTATTTAATCGCTGGGTTAATAGGTTGCGGAGTTTTGCTTGCTTGGTTTTCTTGTTTCGATTTTTAATTTTTCTATCGAAACTTGCGCAATACCGTACTTGAATAAGTGCGCTCTAACAATCACCCGGATAACGCAGCACCTTGGGCAGGCAGGTCTGTTTTATTGGGCTGACTTCTGGATCATTTGATATTGATGCACAAACGGATGAAACGGTATTTAATGGCGCAAAAATCTACACGTGTTGTCGTGCCATTCCTTTATGATGGCACACTTCAGGGAAAGGCTTCATGGAGGATTGAATGCCCCGGCTCATTTCCAAACCTGCGCCACAGCCAACTGGCCATTCGCACGACGATAAAAACACACCACCGCACCCACAATGGCGTTACAACATTCAGGTTGTAACGCCCATGTTTGGCGGCGGTGTTGAAGCTCGCGTGCTCGACCCTTCGCAATTAATACGCGGTACGTCTATTCGCGGGCATTTACGCTTCTGGTGGCGCGCAACCCGAGGTGCAAAATTCGATAATCTGGCAAGCCTGCGCGAACGGGAAGCGGCGATCTGGGGCGATACCGATACCCCCAGCCGGGTGCAGTTGCAGGTTCGACTGTTAAATAGTGACGAGCCAAAGCCGGTGTTGAAATATATTAAAAACCAGAAGGGAAGGCGCACGCCGGACTGGGCCGAGCCTTTTAAGGCGAATACCGATGCCGCGCGCTATATCGCTTTTCCTTTTATCGGTAAATCGGATCAAGAAGATTCGCTCCCCGACGAGTTTTTACCTTTTGCGGAATTTCAATTAGCCCTGAGTTTTTCCCCACCGGTGCAACCCGGCAGTGAGGAAAACTCGTTGCGCAACGAGGTGGAAGCGGCACTCTGGGCCTGGGTGAATTTTGGTGGGCTGGGCGCGCGCACCCGGCGCGGTTTTGGCTCGTTGAGTTGCGCTGTGTTCAGCCCGCAGTCACCGGAAATACCCCAGTGGCTAGAAGAAAAATTGAATAGTTACGGAATTTTATTGGGGCAAGAGCGGCCCTGGCCGACATTGAAGGACTTTTTTTATAGTGCACGGGGTGCTGACAATTGCACTGCGTGGCTTAATGCGGTTCATCCGCTAAAGCTTTTTCGCCAGGGTGAATTCGTAAAAAGTGGCAAGGGGAATAAGCACCGGCGCAAGTCGTCCGCTGACATGGTCGGGCGGGACGGCAGCAACCATTCCCTGTGGCCCGAGGCAAACGCCATCCGCACCATTCTTAAGAAAGCCAGATATTATCGCGAGAGCAGCCCAAATAATGCTTTTCCCCGCGCGGCTTTCGGCCTGCCCATTATTACCCAGTTCAAACAAAATAATGATGATATTTCCGGAACCGAGCTTTACCCAATAGTGAATGACGAGCCCAGGGGAAGAATGGCCAGCCCGTTAATTACTAAATCGTTAAATATGTGCCCGCCGAGCGGTGGCGGAAGTGAGCAGGGTTACCCTTTTATTGTGCGCCTGAGTACTGCGTTGCCCTCGGGCCTGGGTTTACGGAAAACGGAAGAAAAGAACCCTGAGGTCATTGATGCGCCGTTGGATAAACGCGCTATTGTGAACCCTGATTTTACACAATACCCTGATTCGCCGATGGATAGCGCGTCGGGAGGCAGCGCTATCGAGGCATTTTTATCTTTCATCACAGGCAAAAAAATTTTAAAAAAATTACAAAGTAGCGACCATGGATAACGGTTTTTTACTCGCTTTAACAGTGGGACCTGTACAGGAATTTATTGCCGCAGCGCGGCGCACACGGGATTTATGGCTGGGCTCTAAACTGTTGAGCGATATTTGCCAGGCAACTGCCTTAAGCGTACACCAGCAGCAGGGGGAATTAATTTTTCCGCACCCCTCGATTATTGCTCCGCCAGCAACCTCCACGCCAACGAATAGAGCCGGGGCGGTAGCCAATGTGATACTGGCCAGGCTCGCGGGCGATGCCGATCCGGCAGAGGTCGCCAGGGTAGCGAAGAATGCGGCGTACCAATGCTGGCGGCGCTATGCCGAGGAACTGATGGACGATAAGCATTTAGCCGCATCTGTCGATCCGCTTCTGTGGCAGCAACAAAAAGACGATGTTATTGAATGTTATTCGGCGTGGGTGCCACTGGATCGCAGTTATGCTGATGCGCGAGCGCGGGTGATGCAGTTGCTGCTGCATGGCCGTAAATCCTGTCGCAATTTTATGGCGGCCAACGGTGTTGCGGGCATTCCAAAGTCCTCGCTGGATGGGCGGCGGGAGTCTGTATTGGTACGTCATCCATCGTCGTTGCTTAAGCACAATGTTGCGCCTTCGCCGCAGTTTCCGCTGGCAGATGGGGAGGAACTGGATGTGGTCGGCGTGGTAAAACGCGCGGCAAAAGGTTACCAGGCCTACCCCTCGGTGGCGCGCGTTGCTGCTGATCCCTGGTTGCGAAAGTTAGAAGCGCTTGACCCTTCGCGATTTGCCGCATTAAACCATGAGTGTGCCAGGTTGCATGAAGTAGAAGCGCTGAACAGTGTTAACAATCACCCTCATTACGCGTATTTTCCATTCGATGGTACCGCCGTGTTCCCCACCCGCTACGAGAGTATGGCGAAGGAAGCGGGTGTATCAAAAGACGACTTTGCAGCGCTTGCGGCATTATTAAATAAGATTACCGCGAACAACCGTGGCCTCGGCCAGCCAGACCCCTATTTAGCGTTGATTGCCGCCGATGGGGACCGTCTAGGGCAGGCGATTGCCAATATCGACAGTGTTGCGACCCACCGGGAGTTTTCCCAAGCGCTGGCCGGGTTTGCCCTGTCAGTTGAATCGCTTGTTCACCAACATCAGGGCGTGTGTGTGTATGCCGGTGGTGACGATGTCTTGGCGATGGTGCCGGTTGATAAAGCGCTGGCATGCGCGCGAGCGCTGCGCGACGCCTTTATCGCGGCAACCGAGCCGGTTGGGCTGGCAACACCGCTTACCTTGTCTGTGGGGGTGGCCATTGGGCATTGCATGGAGCCGCTGGAGGATTTACTGAATTATGCCCGCGCGGCAGAAAAGTTTGCCAAGGTCGGCTATACCGATCGCGACACCACGCCTGGCGACCGCGCCGATAAAACACGCAACGGTCTCGCTGTTTCCGTTCATCCGCGCAGTGGGCCAGGACTTAAAGTGCGAGAGCCATGGCAGGACACCGCCAACGCGCTGGATAAACGCCTTAACGAATGGGCGGGCTATTTTCGCAATAACCTCCTGCCGACAAAACTTCCTTACGACTTAAAACAGTTGGCGCTGGCGCACGGGGCTTTAAGCTGCGCCGAGGCGCTGCAAGCGGATATTTTATTGCTGCTGAAACGCAAGCAGGTGGAGAAAACTTTGCGGGTGGACCTTGTGACCAAAACCGCCTGTATCCGCACTACCAATGATGTGTTGCGGCTGGCGAGTGAAATGCTGGTCGCGCAGAAAATTGCCGATGCCAAGGTATTGCAGCCCGAACCCAGTGCACACACGGAGGTGTAACCCCATGGCTCACCATTTTGTCAGGTTAACGCCACGCGACCCATTAATCGCGCGGGATGGCCGCCCGTTCGGCGCCAGCTCGGGCAACAGAATGCGTTCGCTGCCGTGGTTTTATCCCTCGCTATTTAGCGGTTCGTTGCGCAGCCTGCTGGGAAAAGCCACTGGCGGTTTCAGCACGGAAACCGTTGCTGCACTTAAAGCGCTGGAAATTGCAGGCCCGCTGGCGCTGCTGAATAACACCTTGTTTTTCCCGCGGCCCCTGGATGCCCGGGTATTTGAAAGTGGCGCCGAGCGGCATTGTTACGGGTTGCGCCCCGGTGCGCTTGGCGCTGGTGAGGGGGTTGATTTACCAGGCCCAAATCTGCTGCCTACACTCTTGCCCGACGGCGCGAATATGGACGGCAAACCGGCTGAGATCGCACAGTTTTGGTCGTCTGCCCGGATGGCCGATTGGTTAACGCGTTCATCAGCCTCCGGATTTACCGCGCCGCCAGACAACACGCCTACTTCTGCCGATACCGGCTACCTCGCCGCACCGCCAGTAGATTTTCGCACGCATACCGCACTCAGCGATGAGAAGGGGGTTGCCGATGATGGCAAGTTATTTATTACCGCTGGGTTGGATTTAAACCTGCCGAATACGGCGGATATAGTGCAACTGGTGAGTCGGGTGGGTAACAGCGGGTGGTGCCAGCAGGTGCTCGAGGGGCTTGCACAGGTACACCCTATGGGCGGCGACCGGCGACTCGCCAACTGGCAGCACACTGATGATCAGCATCTTTGGGAGTGCCCGCAGGGCGTTGCCAGCGCACTTGCTAAGGCCACAAAAATACGCCTGTATCTGGCAACGCCGGGGTTGTTTGATGGTGGTTGGTTGCCGGGCTGGCTGGATAAAACCACGTTCACCGGTTGTCCTCCGGGTATTGAAGGCGGGCTAAAACTCACATTGAGGGCAGTGTGCAGCGAGCGCTGGCAACCGCTGTCTGGCTGGAGCCTGGAGCGGGATTCCTGGGGCCCCAAGGCTGCGCGCCGAATGGTGCCCGCGGGCAGCGTTTACTTTTTTACCTGCGATCAGGGTGACGCGGCACAACTGGTGCCGCGGTGGTTATCGTCTGTGTGCGATAAAGCGCAGGACCGAAATGACGGGTTTGGCCTGGCGTTGTGGGGAACATGGGATGAGCATAAAAACTAAAGGGGAACGAAAGCTGTGGATACACCGTTAAAACATTCCCGACTCTACTGGCTGCACGCGCTTACGCCGGTGCACGTTGGTGTCGGACGCGGGCTCGACTATATTGATTTGCCAATTATGCGGGAGAAAATTACGCACTGGCCCATTGTGCCTTCTTCGGCCGTTAAAGGTGTGCTGAGAGCGCATTACGAAGAAACGGAAAATTCACTGGTGGATGTGGCATTTGGCAGCGGTGGCGATTCCGATGCGAATGCGGGCTCGCTGAATTTTACCGATGCGCATATTGTGTGTTTACCCGTGCGCAGTTTATACGGCACTTTTGCGTGGTGTACGTCGCCAATGGCCCTGCGTCGTTTTCTGCGGGATATAACAACGTATGGCGGTGATGGGGCAGGTTTGGAAATTCCCGCTGTGGCGAATGCTAACGCGTCGATAACATCATCCGACACTGCGCTTGCTGAGCGCAACACGGTGTTTCTCGAAGATCTGGATTTTAGTAATACGGCATCGGAGCAGGCGAAAAACTGGGCTCTGTATATCGCCAGAAATGTTTTTGGCGAAAGTAGCTGGCAAGAGGCCTTTGTGTCTCGCTTTATTATCCTTTCCGACGATACATTTAATTTTCTCTGCGATACCGGCACCGAAGTTAATGCGCGTATTCGTATTGAGCAAGAGACCAAAACGGTTGTGCCCGGAGCGCTTTGGTATGAGGAATCACTGCCTGCGGAAACCTTGCTGGCGGGGGGCGTATGGTGCGAACGGTTGTACAAAGGTAGAGCGGGGAGTACAACTGCGGATGAGTTATTTTCTCAATACTGCTGCAAACCCTTACATCTGCAAATTGGTGGCAATGCCACTACCGGGCAAGGACAGGTACGTTGCATTTTCGACAGCGAGGCTGCGAAGCCATGACCGAGTCGACGAATTTTCAAACCCGCCAGCAGCAGTTTTCCCAGCGCGCATACCAGCAAGTTGCCGACCGGTTGCAACAGGAAAAGGATATTCAGGAGTATAAAAGTTTTGCGAAGCGATTCCCCACGTTAATTCACACTTGCGGCCTCGCACAGTCGCTGTCGTTTGCGCAGGCGAAAGGTAAGGACGCCTACCTCGTAGACCTGGCAGCGGTGGCAAATATGACGAGTGAAGGAAGCAACGCGATTGATAGCCAGGCGCGAACTGCGGGGCTGCCAGAATATATGCGGTTAACCCGGCTGCTATTAAGTGCGGCAAACTGGCTAAAACGCTTTAGCGAAGCATTGATACCTGACCAAGCTGAAGATGAGGGAGCGAGCGATGCAAGCGTGCCGTAACGCAGTTAGTAATGAGCTTTCTCACTTAACAGAGCAATTGCAAAAAGAAGTCACGTTTAGCCACGCGGGCCTGCTGCTGGATCGCTATCTGGAACAGGTCAGTGGCCAGGAGCGGGGCGGGTCGGCCAAATATCGCAAGAATTTATTGCAAACCGCGAAACTCGCGGTAAAACACCTCAGCCGTCCCTACACCCTGGCATTCGAACGCAGAGAGTCGTTATGGCCGGAAAACTCCTGCGTAGACGATGTTGAGACGATAAGCCGAATGATTATTGGGTTGGGTTCGGACAGTGTTTTGGAAACCGGACTGAGCCTGCACCATACCTATGGCGTGCCGATTATTCCAGGCACTGCGTTAAAGGGCCTGGCAGCGCACTTTGCTGCATCTGTATGGAAGAACGACGAGCCCGAATGGGACATTGGCGGGGAGTACCACACAATCGTATTTGGTAGTTCCGCCAGTGCGGGTAACCTGGTGTTTCACGATGGCTGGATTCAGCCCCAATGCGTGGAGCAGGAACATAAGGGCTTGCTTGACGATATTCTTACCCCCCACCACAGCGATTACTACACCAGCGGAAATGCCGCGCCGACAGATTTCGATGACCCTAACCCCGCCAATAGTTTTTTGTCCGTGGCTGGGACTTTCCGCATTGCGATTTCCTGTGAGGACACCAGCGAAAACGGCCGCGCCTGGTGCAAATTGACAATGCAGCTCTTGCGTAGCGCGCTCGAACAATGGGGCGTTGGTGGTAAAACCAGTAGCGGCTATGGGCGGCTGATCACCAAGGCGTCGGCAGTGGAAGAACCTCTGGGTGCACCTGAAGTGCCAGAGGAAGAGGTGTGGCTTTACGAGACTATCCAACGGATTAAGCAAGAGCACCACATCCCAAGTGATGAACAAGCGATTTTGAGTACGCCTTTAGCGAAACTGTGGGCTGAAGAGCCAGATGCAGAGTTAAAAGCGAAAAAACTGGTGGCGATAAAACGGCGCTGGGGCGAGGATAAGTGGAACGGCAATTACGGGAAAAAAGCCAAGAAAATATATTTGGCAAATTCAGGCTAGAATTAAAGGAGATTGCTCTAAATGCTGGATTGGTTAGTTGATTTTTTTCAACATGATACTTTTGTGGTGCTGGGAGGGATCTCCTGCATTATTTTGATTTTTAGTGTTCTGCTGGCTATTTGTAACCAGTGGGTTTATTCGCGAAACATACTGCTGGTGTTGTTTCGGTTAGGCAGGGCATTGGCGCGGCGTAAAGTCGTGATTGTTGCAAATGCAGAGTGCTCGCCAGATATTAAAAATGTGCTGCTCGATTCAGATTTTTTTGCCGAAAAAAATATTACCAAAATCAGTCGGTGGGATATTGAAAACCTCAAGGGTGCCACACTGATTATTGCGCACTACAAAACCGTAGCAGACGACCTCCCAGAAATTATAGGCGCTCTCAAATCCAATACGGATAAACGCTATGCCCTGATTGTATACGCCCCCACCGATCAGGGCCGGGTGTCTGATGAGCATATGACGTTGATAAATCAAAAACGCAATACGACACTGGTGAATATGCGCGGTCGGCTGTTGAGCGACGCTTTTGTTTATATGATGACGACCTAGGGCTACCGGCTCCAATATAGTTACAACGCGAGCTGAGCCAGCACTTGCGTTGTCAGTTTTTTCACTTTCAGCCAATGATCATCGTTCTTTGTTCAATGCTCCGGCTTGGCTCTACGCTAAACACCACTTATGAGCATCTTAAGCATGTTCCATAATGTCGGCATGTGTTGACTGTTGCCGACATTATGAAACATACTTACCGTATGAAAAGTGCCGGCCAACAAATCCTAGAATTAGCCCGTACCCAAGGACTTATCCGTTCCCGCGATATTTCCGCACAGGGGCTGCCCCGCATCGCCCTCACTAGGCAAGTTCGGGATGGGCAACTGGTTCGAGTCGATCGCGGTTTGTATGCACTCCCTAACAGGCAGTCCTCAGAACATAGCTCACTTGCAGAAGTTGCCAGCAAATATCCTGAAGGAATCATTTGCCTACTCTCCGCGTTGCGTGTACACGAACTTACCACGCAATCGCCATTTGAAGTTTGGCTTGCCATACCTCATAAAGGGCGAGCGCCGAAAATAGATTACCCGCCATTGCGAATTATTCGATTCTCAGGGAAAGCACTAACCGAGGGGATTGAAGAGCACTCAGTCGACGGAGTAACTGTCAAAGTATCTAATGTCGCGCGTACGGTAGCCGACTGTTTTAAATTTCGAAATAAGATCGGGCTAGATGTTGCACTGGAAGCCCTACGAGAAGCTTGGGACAGCAAACGCACTAGCATGGATGAGCTGTGGCGGTACGCAACGATATTGCGAGTTGCAAATATTATGCGGCCATACATGGAGAGTCTTTCGTGATCAACCGAAATGTGGCCTCTTCAGTACGAGCACGTCTACTCAATCATGCACGTGAAACGAAGCAAGACTTTAATCTTGTGCTAACTCGATTCTGCCTTGAGCGCTTGTTATATCGGATCAGCATTTCCAAATATGTGAATCACTTTTATCTGAAAGGTGCACTGCTATTTGATCTTTGGTTCGATGTCCCACGCAGGCCGACGCGAGATGTAGACTTTTTGGGATTTGGGCCATCTGGCTGGGGAATATGAGCGAAACCCAGAACTCTATGCATTGAAGGATATAAAGAGATTCTTTCTAGAATAAGGTGGCAACAACCACTAAAGGTAAGGTCACCTTACTTTGTCGTCATTCTCGGTGCTGGCGATTGCGTAAGTTGATAATAAGGCGATGGTAAGGTCAAGTTTTTTCATTATTGAATCCTTGGAATAGTTTTAATAGGTCAAAGGTCTGAGTTTGGGTGCAGAAACAGATCCAGTGGATCGCGCCCATGAAACTTGAACTCACCATGGGAATTATTAAGTTCGAGCAGGGGACTTAATTCTTTGGTGCATGAATAAATGTGTATCTTAATTACTTATAGACAAGGTGCGTACCGATAATTGGTACGATGAAAAAGTCCATTGGGTCCCCCAATACCAAAAACTGATTCACTGGCTACAGCAAAGCCGGGAGGAGCAAGGCCTCAGCATGCGCGCCCTGGCAGAACGGCTCGCAGTGCCGCATTCCTTTGTTCAGAAAGTCGAAACGATGGAGAGGAAGCTGGCGGATGTTCTCGAATATGTGGTGTATTGCGAAGCGTTAGGATTGGAGCCCGCAGAGCGGCTCCAATTGCTGAGTTACAGGCTATTCAGCACGCGCACGGGCTCGAATTTGTAGATCAATCAGCTGTGAGATTTGCGTGTACAATAGAGCATGCTCGTTTTCTCGGTCGGTTACGGTAACCACCAGTGCGTAGTCTTCTTGTTCCAGGCTCAAAGCTTCGCCCCAATCCCTGTCCTGCCGGGTTACAACAACAAACCACTTCTCGTTTGGGTTGCGTTGCTTCATTCGCCAAGTGGATGACTGCACTGTGCCCTTGCTTCTCAATTCTGCGGTGATATCCCGATTGCCAGTGGCATCGTCGTTACGAGTGTCGGTTTCGCCTTGGGTTTCGTGATTGAAGTGGCGCTGAACGGCCTCTAGTGATTCGCCTTTGACGAGGCGAAAATGTATCTTTGTAGCAACGTAATCTAGGCGCGTGGTCCGCACTGCTGGGCAGTAGGCGAGCGTCACTCGGATCTCCCTCGCAGCGCGCTGGGTTCGTAAAAACTCGGGCGGTAAAGGAAGTTCAAAAAAGTGGTGGGCATTGTTGTCAATTTTGTCTTCCGCCATTAACACAACCACGTTCTCGGAGGAGCGAAATAGCTCGTTCTCATCCACCGCGCCGTAGCCGGCAATATCTCTACCGGCATCGCGACCACAAGCCGCTTTATAGGTTGCTTTCATCTCTTCAGAAAAGCTTGTTTCGACCTCATTGGGGAGATTTGCATGGTTGACTAAAAGAGCTCTGAGCAAATTGGCGGATGCGCGGGGATAATTATTCAATAGTCGTCCCGCCAAATGAGTCTCAAACGGTGCCGCGAAACTGACCCCACTCATTTCAGTGAATATTGTATTGCCCACGAATCGACTGTTGCAGGTTAAAACCCCCATTCCTTTCATTACAGCGTCGTATTCTCGCCCAGTGCGCATGGTTGAAGCAAAGTTACCGCCTGTAGCTATCAAATCGGGTTTTATTGCCCCTTTTACTGACGGGCCGTGTCGAGTGAATGGCGATGGCTGGTTTTCGTTTGCAGGTGCTAATTGTGCAATTTCTGGGTATCGTTGAGCGTCAAAAGTTGCGTTGTGCTTTGCCAGGCTGCCAACCGTAATTACATTCAATGCTGGAGCTGGGTCTATCAGTACACTCTGCTCTGCTAGCAGATATTCGGGGTATTCGTCCCTCCAACTGTATTTCGGCACCTCGGGATTATTTGAACCGTTGAAATTGCCTGTGGAAACGACAAATAGAACATTAAAGTCGCGAGCAAGTTTATCAAGCACATAAGCAATACCGCGAACATGCCTGCCATCATATGGCGCATTGGCATTTCCCAAAGACAAATTGAATATCCGGCACTGATGCTCTTCTACAAAGTAGGTAACAGCTTCGACTAAGGTTTTTTCGATGGTTTTTACATCGAATTCTGCGTGCTCATTTAGAACTCGGCCATTGAACAGCAGTAATTCCGGTCGCCAATAGTCGCTCGCCTTACAGGATTCTAAATCACCGTAAAGAGCGATCCCAGCAACAGCAGTGCCATGCCCGTTCAAATCACTGCCATCACCTCCGATGAAATCTGCGCTTTCAGCCATGGCAGGCGCAATTAGCGGGTGATTACCAGTGATGCCGCTGTCAAGAATACATATCCGTGCAGCATTCGCTGGCGGATGCGGGATGTTTTCGGGCAGGTTTTCAATATCGCAATGGAGCTGGCTATATTGAATGCCGCTTTTAGGTGGTAAATCCGCCAGCCGCACATCCCCGTGGTTTAAAAGCATACCGGCCTGATTAACATTCACCCGAAGCCTATACATCAACAGGCTATCGAGGTTTATTTTATCGACCCTCTGAATTTGAGTCTCTGCCAACCACCGCTCGAAAGCTTCGCAAATGGTCAACCTGTCCGGGTGACGCGCAACGTTTACTGGCCATAGCTCGATGTCTAGAATGAACGATTCTTCCTGCGGCAAACCAAACTGGGTTATTGCCCAACTGGTGCGGTCTTCTGCGGTCCAGTTATCGATGCCCTCAATGGCTTCCAATATTTGCTTATAGGTCAGTTCAGCATCATCAATTCCTAGCTTTTGTAAATGGTCAGCAAACTTCGCGAGCCCGGATTCGTTCGCAAAAACCACGCAGAGCTGATTGTCTTCATGGCTCACAAACTCTACACCGTGCTTGTGCAGGTGGTTGATGTCTAATAAGCCCGTATAGAGAATCTTTAGAACAAAGTTGCCGGGGCGAGAGGTAAGTTGCTGTTGTGCATTTTGAAATGAGTTATTTAACGCATCTGCCAAACGCTGACCGTGCCCACGAAGGTCTCCTCGAGGGTGCCGGGGAATTTTGTATTCTCTAGTTCTACGGTCGTTTTCAAAGGGTGCTCTTTCAATCCTTAGGTGTTCAAAATCAGCCATGATCCAGCCTTATCATTATTTTTCGCGTGAAGCCGCCTGCTTTAGGTCTTTAACTGTTAAAAATTCCTGGCTACGCAATATCATTCGTTTGACGGCCCGGCGCACAATTCGCTCAATGTCGGCACCGCTGCGATTCTTAAAGAGCGTTAGCAGTGAGCTTTCATCCAGTTCAAACTGACGGCGAACACCGCGCAGCTTGAGTGAAAGAATTTGCTGGAGTTGTGCCGAGTCAGGCAGGGGGAACCCAACTGTTTCATCAAAGCGGCGCCAGATCGCATTATCCAAGATGGATTCATGGTTGGTGGCTGCCAAAATCAGGCTCTTCCCTTGGTAAGCATCCATCATCTGCAAAACCGCATTCACCACGCGACGCAGTTCGCCATGTTCGCCAGCGTCCGAACGCTCTTTGCCGATTGCGTCAAACTCGTCAAACAATGCCACCGTCGGGTGCTCTGCAATAAAATCAAAAACTTTGCGCAAGTTGGCCGCAGTTTCTCCCAGGAACGAAGAGACCAAACCATCCAGCCGCACTATAGCCAAGGGTAAGTCCAGCTCGAAGGCAATCACTTCCGCAGCTAACGTCTTTCCGCACCCTGGTGGGCCGTGGAAAAGCGCTTTACCAGAAGGCTTCATACCGAAGCTTCGCAATACATCTGCTCGGCGATGCTCCTCTAGTAGTTCCTCAATAGCTGCAAGGCTGGATTCAGGTAAAACCATTTCTTCTAATGGTCTTTGGGCCTGCCTGATATCCAGCAATGGCAAGCCCCGCTCTTTATCGACGGGGGCGGCAGGGAGCTGCGTACGTCCAGAGGATTTGGCAGGCTTTAAGTGCTCGCCGTACAAAATTTGCTCAAGGTCATTCGCGAGCAAGTGGTGCTGCTTCTGTCGCTCATCCTTGATAACGGCTTCCGAGGCACGACGAAAAGCCTCAGCATCGCCGCTGCTGCCTGCTCTAATCAATTGTCTTAAGATTTTCCCATTCGCCATATACCTTCCCCTAAATCACCCATTCACCGTATTCGAGCGCAAATGTCACGCTATTGTTATTTGTCGTCATTTTGCCAGTTTAATCGTTACTTCGCCTCGTTTAACGGTGGCAAGTTGTTGACCATCCGCACGCTCTCTACACTTACCCGAACTATGCGCTTCAGCAGATCGACGATGTAGCGTGGGTCTTCCGACCAATCATTGAGGGCGTTCCAGATCTGGCTGGCCTTATCCACAGATACCCTGTAGCGGTCCAGAATCCACACAACGGCTGATTTGCCATATACCACGTAGTCGTATGCCTCCAGGGGGATTCTCCTAAGCGTGACATTCTCGTTATAGCCAATCACTAACTTGTCGGGTTTTCCGCCTTGCTTGCCCAATACCATTTTGGATACACGCCAGTCTTTAGCTTCCATCACCGAGCGCGTAACATCCTCGGTTAGAGCGTAAGGTTCGACTGTCTCATAGTTTAGATGCCATTCACCTAGAGCACGACCCGCATCACTGAAGGCTTGAAAATCTTCAGGCAAAGGAATTCTGGGTCGCATCTTCTTCAGATCAGCTGAGAAACGCTCTTTATATTCTATTGAATGCAGAAAGCCGTAGACGTACCAGAAGATGGCTTCTTTTGTAATCGCGGTTTTGTTGAAATGCTTCTGGAAAGTTTCCAGAGCCCACTCTGTAACGGCTTCTCTGCGGATGTATCCGTCGCTATCCCCAGCTTCAGTTGATTCGAATAAGCCATTTTTCGGCTTTTTTTAGTGTCTCGTAAAAGTACATGGGAAACCCTTGACCCTTCTCTAATACCTCGTAGTCTGGCACATGAGCTGATATGAATGATGAAAATGGCTTTCTGCAACCTGCACCTGGTACACACAATGTAAAGTTTTTCCTTCGTCCTTCTGGAAAGAGTGTGGGTGTATGATAAATTATTTAATTCAACTGACGGCTGAAATAGAGCCACTGCCTTGTGTGCGGACGATAATGCTATGCACTAATGATTCTGATTGAAAGCTATAAATATGTCCTTTGGTGACAGCTTTTTAAAGTTACTTGACGATCCGGTGGATGCTCCGTAATTCCCAGATCTATCGAGCAATTTGCGCTTCAAGAATCATAAAATAAACCTTGCTCAATCTTCTCCAATTGCAGAATAGAGAGCTCCTTGTAAAGTACGATACTTTATTGTCATTCAACACTTCACAGAATTTATTTCCCAACCCCTACTCCACTGTCACGCTTTTCGCCAAATTCCTCGGCTGGTCTACATCGGTCCCCTTAATAATCGCCACGTAGTAGGAGAGCAGTTGCAGTGGCACGGTGTAGAGAATGGGGGCGAGCCAGTGGTCGATATGGGGGACGTTGATGACGCGGAGGGTGTCGTCGCTTTGGAATTGGGCGTTGGTGTCGGCGAACACGTAGAGGATGCCGCCGCGCGCGCGTACTTCTTCCACGTTGGATTTGAGTTTTTCCAGCAGGTCGTTGTTTGGTGCAACCACAATAATCGGCATTTCGGCATCGATCAGGGCCAGCGGGCCGTGTTTGAGTTCCCCGGCGGCGTAGGCTTCGGCGTGAATGTAGGAAATTTCTTTCAGTTTGAGCGCACCTTCCATCGCAATCGGGTATTGGTCGCCGCGCCCCAAAAACAGCGCGTGTTGTTTATCGGCAAATTCTTCGGCCAGGGCTTCGATCTGTTCGGCGAGGCCCAGGCTTTCTTCCAATAAGCCCGGCAATTGTTGCAGTGCTGCGCCCATCTGTTGGAGCCGGGTACCGCTCAGGCCGTTGTATTTACCCAGTGCCATGGTGAGCATCGCCAGGCCCACCAATTGGGTGGTGAAGGCTTTGGTTGAGGCAACGCCGATTTCAGCACCGGCGCGGGTCATAAATGCCAGGTCCGATTCGCGGACCAGCGACGAGCCTGCGACATTGCAGATGGTCAGGCTGCCCAGATACCCCTGCTGTTTGGCCATACGTAACGCGGCGAGGGTGTCGGCGGTTTCGCCTGATTGCGAGATGGTAATTAACAAGCTGTTTGGATGGACAAACGATTTGCGGTAGCGAAATTCTGAGGCGATTTCCACGTTGCAGCTAATATTGGCGAAGTCTTCCAGCCAATAGCGGGCGACCATGCCCGCGTGATAGCTGGTGCCGCAGGCGACGATCTGGATGTGCTGTACCTGCTTGAACAGGTCTGCCGCGCCATTGCCGAAAGTTTCGTCCAACACACGGTCGCCGCTGACGCGCCCCTCAAGCGTTCCGTACACACAGCTGGGCTGCTCGTGGATTTCCTTGAGCATAAAGTGGCGGTACTGGCCTTTGTCACCAGCGTCGTAACTGACGTTGGACTCGTGAATTTCGCGTTCGACGCTCTCGCCGGTTTTATCGAAAATACGCACGCTTTTGCGGGTAATTTCGGCAACATCGCCTTCTTCCAAAAACATGAAACGACGGGTAACAGGCAGCAGCGCGAGCTGGTCGGAGGCAACAAAGTTTTCGCCAATGCCGAGACCAATCACCAGCGGACTGCCGGAGCGCGCGACTACCATGCGGCTGCTGTCGGTGCGGTCGATTATTACGGTGCCGTAAGCGCCTTCCAGTTCAGGTACCGCACTCTGCACTGCGGCGAGCAATGAATCGCTGGTTTTAAGGTGTTCTTCTACCAGATGGGCAAGGACTTCGGTGTCGGTTTCCGATTCGAAACGATAGCCTTTGGCGATAAGTGACTGGCGCAGGGGTGCGTGGTTTTCGATGATGCCGTTGTGCACCACCGCGATTTTCTCGTGGCTGATGTGCGGGTGCGCGTTGCGTTCGCTGGGTTCGCCGTGAGTGGCCCAGCGGGTGTGGGCGATTCCTGTGCCGCCACTTGGGAATGCTTCTTCCAGCGCATCGCTCAGGGCTTTGACTTTACCCAGGCGGCGCACCCGGGCGAGGCTGCCGTCGCCATCGATAATGGCCACGCCCGCGGAATCGTATCCGCGGTATTCCAGGCGGCGCAGGCCTTCAACCAGAATTTCAGCTACATCGCGTTGCGCAACTGCGCCAACAATGCCACACATAATCTTTCTCCAATACTTATCTTGTTCATCGCTGCGGCGGGGCTTTACTGCCGCGCGTTATGCATTAACGGTTGTTTGTCCGGTTTGTGGGTTGCCACAGCTATTTATCGCCTGTTTCGCAGGCTGCTGGCGGTTACACACAAATCACCTCGACCCCCTGGTCGATAATCTGTTGCTTTGCGTCTTCCGGTAACTGCTGGTCGGTCACCAGAATATCGACCTGTGCCCACTCCAGTTCGAGGTTGTGAATTTTGCGGCCCACTTTGGCGGATTCGGCCATCACCACCACCTCGCGGGACACTTCCGCCATGATGCGGCTCAGGCTGTACAGCTCGTTGTACGTGGTGGTGCCGCGAGCCGGGTCGAGCCCGTCCGCGCCAATAAATAGCTGGTCGAAATCGTAGGCGCGCAGCATTTGTTCGGCGAGCTGGCCCTGAAATGCTTCGGAGCGGGAATCCCAGGTGCCGCCGGTCATGAGCAGGGTGGGTTCGTTCTCCAGTTCGCGCAGGGCGTTGGCGACATCCAGGGAATTGGTCATCACCACCAGGCCTTGTTTGTGGGCGAGTTCCGGCAGCAGTGCTGCGGTAGTGTGGCCGCTGTCGATAATGATGCGGTTGTGGTCGCGAATAAGCCGTGCGGCGGCCTGGGCAATATAAAGCTTTCGTTTCGAAACTTTTTCGGCAGAGCCGTCTTCGCTGTGGACAAGTTCTTTCGGCAGCGGCACCGCGCCACCGTAACGGCGCAGGAGCAGGCCGTTGGCCTCCAACGCGGCAAGGTCCTTGCGAATGGTGACTTCAGAGGTGCTGAATGCGTTGGCGAGCGCTTCGACGCTGACTTCGCCCTGGCGGTTGAGGGCATCGACAATAGCGCGGCGGCGTTGTTGGGTGTTTCGTTTTGTCACTGAATAGTTTTTTTAAGTTTCGAATCGAAATTAATTATAGGTGAGGTGCGACAAAATGAAAGTAAAAATCTGTGAATGAACACGTGGGAATAAGCGTGGGCGGGTTTCGCTAACACTCAATCCGCGGGCGTAGATTGAGTGGCCAGGCACGTTCAGGCGTAAAAATGTAGCCGTAAAGATGGAGTCAGGGCGGTTTTATACGGTTGGCTAGGTTTGCTCCGGGTTAAAGATCTGGTAGCTGTTGCGGGCGTATTTTTTGGCCGCGTACATGGCGGCGTCTGCGGTGCGGGTGACGTCGTTGAGTGACTGGGCGTGGTCCGGGAACAGACTGATGCCAATACTCAAGCCGACTTCCACTTCGCCGCTGGCAAGCCTGACCGGTAAATCCATGGTGTGGATAACTTTTTCAGCGACGCCAATGGCGTCTTCAAAGCTGCTGATATTTTCCAACACGATGGTGAATTCGTCACCACCCATGCGGGCGACGGCATCTTCGCCACGCACGCATCGGCGCAGGCGGTCGGCGGTGATCTGCAGGAGTTGGTCGCCGGCGAGATGGCCGTGGGTGTCGTTGACGATTTTGAAGTTGTCGAGATCGATATAGAGCAGCGCCACCTTGGAGCTGTTGCGCTCTGCGTGGTGAATCGCGCGCTCCAGATTGCCGTTAAACGCGATCCGGTTGGCGAGCCCGGTCAGGGCGTCGTGGTGCGCCAGGTAACTCAGTTTCATTTCTGCGGCTTTCTTCTCGCTGATGTCGGAGAGTATCAACACATAGTGGTTTATATTGCCGTTGTCATCACTGACCGCCGAGATGTTCTGCCAACTGGGGAAGACTTCACCGTCTTTGCGCCGGCTCCAGACTTCACCGCGCCAGTGGCCGTCGGCGTCTACCCGCTGCCACAGGGTTTGATAAAACTCCTCGTCGTGTTTGCCGGAGCGGTAAAGGTACTCACACAATATGTGGCCTTTCGCTTCGCGTTCACTGTAGCCCGTGAGCGTGGTGAAGGCGCCGTTGACCGCGAGTACGTTGCGCTCGGCGTCTGTGACCACAATGGCTTCGCGAGTGTTGTCAAAAACCGCGGCAGCGAGGCGCAATTCACGCTCGTTGTTTTTGCGGCGGGTGATATCCCGCACAAAACCCAGCCAGTGGCCATCTTTAAGAATTTTGCCGCTCACCTCCACCGTGATAACGCGGCCATCGCTGCGCTGAATCGACCACTCGGAGGTAAGTTGCGCGCCGTCGGCCATTTGCTTCTTGGCCTGCAACAGGGTTCGCCGTTGAATATCGGGAATGATGTCTGAGAACTGTTTGTGAAGAATTTCTTCGCGGCTGTAACCCAGCAGTTCGCAAGCGGCTGCGTTGGCGTGGAGGTAGCGGCCTTCCAGGTCGGCAACGACAACGGCATCGGGCGCGGCTTCCAGAAAACGCGCCAGTTTTTCCTGCAGCTGTTCCCCTACCGCCGGTTTATGCGCATTGCGCAAAATCACACACACGCAGTCGGCATCGAGTTGGTGAAGGCTGATTTTCAGGTAGGTGCGCTCATGCAGCACGCTGGTATTCTGCTGCGGAGCCTGCGGGGTCAGCCATTGGGCGCAATTGAGAATGGGCCCGAACAGGGCGTGGGGCAGCAGGCTGACGGTTTGGCCAACCGCATCGTCGGCATCGCGTTTGAGCAGGTTGAGGGCCGAGGTATTGGCTTCCAGCAGGACCAGGTCCACCAGTTCGTCGTTATCCCGCTGGCTCTGCAGCAGCATAAACGCGTCGTCGCTGCAGTTAAGCATCTGCAGATACAGAGAATCGCGCCCCAATCCAGATTGACTGGTGGGGTCTGGCGACAGAGCCTGGTTGAAACGGGGCGCTTTTGCAGTGGATTTTTTCTTGTGTCCGTTTGTCCTTGTGGCTCCGCGCGCGCGCGGACCTGTGGCGTTTTTCATCGCCATTCCATACTCCTGCCTGGATCAAAATACATTCAGTATAGGAAACATACCCTATAACCTGATTAAATAAAGGTATTAATCACATACGCGCCATTAATTCGATGGCGATTGCAATTTAACCGATCTGTATAAATCTACGCCTCCATTCATTTCCACTATCCTCAAAACCATAAGTGCACCGTGCTCGAGCGGATATCCGCGTATTAATCCGGTTGAATAATGCGCAGACCCGAGGCTGCACTATAATAATTTAGAGATTTCTAATTTAATAATAACGGGAGGAATCCGATGGCGAATATTGTGGTGATGGGCGGCGGCCTGGGCGGCTTGCCAATGGCCTATGAAATGAAGGATTTGGCGCGCGAGGGCGACACGGTAACGGTAGTGAGCGATCGCGATTACTACCATTTTGTGCCTTCCAACCCGTGGGTCGCGGTCGACTGGCGCAAGCGGGACGATATTACCGTGCCGCTGAGCAAGCCACTGAACAAGCGGGGCATCCAGCTTAAGGTGGGCAAGGTGGTGAAAGTGGATGCGGCGGCCAATCAACTCTTACTCGAGCATGGCGATGTGGTCGATTACGACCAACTGGTGATCGCCACCGGGCCACGGCTCGCGTTTGAGGAAATTCCAGGCCTGGGCCCGGAGGGTTTTACCCAGTCGGTTTGCCATATCGACCACGCGGAGGTGGCGCGGGATAAATGGCTCGAATTTACCGCTAACCCCGCGCCGATCGTGGTGGGTGCGGTGCAGGGCGCCTCCTGCTTTGGGCCCGCTTATGAGTTCGCATTCATCATGGATAAAGACCTGCGTAAGCGCAAAATCCGCGACCGGGTGCCGATGACGTTTGTGACTTCCGAGCCCTATATCGGCCACCTGGGGTTAGACGGTGTCGGCGATAGTAAAACCATGTTGGAGTCCGAATTGCGCCAGCGCCACATTGACTGGATCTGTAACGCCAAGGTCGAAAAAGTGGAAAACGGTGTTATGCACGTGCTGGAGTGTGACGAGCATGGGCAGGAGAAGCAGCGCCACCAGCTACCGTTCGGCTACTCGATGATGTTGCCTGCGTTCACGGGGATAGATGCGGTGCGGGAGGTGGATGGGCTGGTGAATCCGCGCGGGTTTATCCTGATCGACAATCACCAGCGCAACCCGGCCTACCCCAATATCTGGTCGGTGGGTGTCGCGGTTGCCATCGCGCCGAAAAAGCCTACGCCGGTGCCCACCGGGGTGCCGAAAACCGGGTTTATGATTGAAAGCATGGTCACCGCCACCGCGCATAATATCCGCGCGGTCCTGGACGGCGAGGCGCCAGCTAAAGAGGCCACCTGGGCCGCGGTGTGTTTGGCGGATATGGGCGATACCGGGATTGCGTTTGTGGCGATCCCGCAGATACCGCCACGCAACGTGAACTGGATGAAAAGCGGGAAGTGGGTGCACCTGGCAAAAATCGGTTTCGAGAAATACTTTCTTCATAAAATCGAAACCGGCGTAAGTGAGCCGGTGTACGAGAAGATCATGATGAAAACCCTGGGCATCAACAAGCTGAAAGATTGAGGCTGCTCAGCCCTACAGCTTGCCCCGGCGACTACAGCTGGTAGCTCAAGCGCAGGTAGGCGTGCCTGGCGTAGCCGTACAGGCGCTCGCCGGTGGCAATATCGGCGCCGCTGACCCGGTTGTAGCCAGCCAGGTGGTCCTGATACGACTTGTCGAACAGATTGTTCACACCGAGGGTGAGCTTGAGTGTGCCGACCGGTTGCCAGTAAGCGCTGATATTGGCGATAGCGTAACCGGCGGTGGGCTTTTCGCCCTGGCTGACAGAGACCTCCCGCTGACCGGCGAACAACCGCGTCTGTGCACTGGCACCCCAGCCGCTGGTCGCGAAATTGAGCGCTAGGGTGGCGTTGTCCGGGACGATGCGATAGAGGTTGTCGTCAATATCGGTGCGCTTGCCACGCACGCTGTTGAGCAGGGTTTGCACCTCCCAATCGGCGTTAATGGTGTAGCGCGCGTCCATATCAAAGCCGTAGAACTCGGCGTCCACGTTGTTAAATTGCAGCGGTTTGTAGGGGTTCATGCCCATCATTTCCACCACCATTACCGCCGCCATACTGGTGCTCTCAGTGCCCTGTATGTAATCGCTCACTTTGCGGTAGTAGACGCGTGGTGATGCGCTGAAGCTTCCGCTCTGCCAGTCGTAGCCCAATTCAAGTTCGTGGCTTTTTTCCGGTTTTAGTTCGGTGTTGCCGATGTACACGCGGCCATCAGCGAGGCCCGCGGTGGACTCCATGGGCAACCAGAGGTAGCGCTCCTGATACGACGGTGAGCGGGTCTTCTGGCCGATTGCGCCGTACCAGCCGTTGCTGTGGTGCAGGCGGATCACCGCATCCAGATTGGTATCGCTCTGAGAGCGCTCCGCGTTGTTAAAGTTGTCGCGCAGGGTGGCGGCTGCGGGCATCATCATCGCCGGGGTGCCGCCCACGTCGGCCGCGTCCATCGCGACCCGGTTAACACGCACACCAACCTCGGACGACAGTGCGCCCAGGGGCGCCGAGTACTCGGCAAATACACCGCTAACGGTGCGGCTGGCATCGTTAAAGTTGATCACAAAAAATGCGGGTGCATTGGGGTTGTCGATATCCGAGTTGTGGAGCTCGTCGTGGTAGTCGGCGCCCAGCGTCCATTTGCCCTGCTGTGCCTGTAACTTGAAGCCACGATTTTCACCGGTCGCAGTGTTGCGGCGGTACATGGTGGGCATCATCGGCGGCTGCCGGGAGGCGTAGTTGGTCATACCGTGGTCGATGTTGCTGCCATAGGCCTGCGCCTCGATTTGCCAGTCGCCTTGGTAGCGGTAGCTGAGGTTGAACAGGTCGCTGTCGATATAGCCGATATCCATCGGCAGTGCGGGGGTGCCGGTGGTACCGGTGTTACTGCGGGCAAGGTCCAGTGACCATTGGTGCTTGCCGTGTTTCAGGCTGTAGCCCAGATCAGCGCGGTCGCGCTGATATTCCGTGGGGTGCAGGTCGCCATCGGGAAAGGGCGCATCGTCAGCGCTTTCACTGAGCAGCTGCAGCTTCAGCTTTTGCGCACGCGACGCCAGCGCCAGATTCGCGCTGGCCAGAGTAGCGTCGTTGCCGCTTTGGGCCCCGAGGTTGATATTGCCGTTAATGTCCAGCGTGCCGGTGCTCGCGAATTGGCCCTGCCAGGTTTCCGCGTCTATCGCACCGCCGATGGTTTCCTGCCCGACACTGACCGGCGCAATCCCGCGATACACTGTAAGGGTTTCCAGTTGCGCTGCCGGCGCGTAGGACAGTGGCGGGTCCATCCAGTTGGGGCCGCCAGCACTGATACTTTGCCCGTTAACCGTGACGCCAACGCGTGCGCCGTACATGCCGCGCACCTGGGGAATGCCGGTGAGTGGGCCGTTGCCATTGGCAGTGGCACCCGGAGCCTTACTGAGTAACTGGGCGGAATCCGGCGCGAAGTCGCTGCGCTCGGAGATGACGATCTCGTGTTTGTTGGTTTGCCCTTTTACCAGGGTTTCTTCGAGGGCGGGCTCTGCGGCCCAGACTGCCGCGCTACCCAGCAAGGGAGCGAACAGTGCGAAAGGGAGTTTGTTCATCGTTATGGCCTCGTGGAATGTGGCGGCCATTTTAGCGACGACAGTGGATTGAGCCGATGCGACATATTGCCGCAGTCAGGGCGCTAGTCTTCGCCTTCTTTCACCCAGCGGATGTTATCCAACTGAAAGTGCGCGCCGTGCATGCTGTTCCACAGGGGAGATATCGCAAGGCCAATATCCACGTGGGTGAGATCGAGGCCGAGGCCGACCAGGTGATCCACCGCAATGCGCTGCTTTTGCCAGCGTTTCCCTGGTTGCAGAGTGAGGGGAACAACACCCGTGGTGCAGGGCTGCTGACAACTGAAGTTGACTACCATGCCGGGCCTGGGCCGGCCCCAGTCGAGTATGCGGATGTCGAATTGCACGCTGCCGCCCGCATAGGCAGACATATCGGCGCTGTCGCCCAGGCGCGCGGTGTGAAACCGGAGGCGGCCATTGGCGGGTACGTCGCTGTAGCGCACGTCGATAACGGCACCGCGGCTGGGGTCGCGGGTTTCGATCACTTCCCAGCGCACCAGATCCTGGTTATTGCCACTGGTATTGATGTGCTGTGAGGAGTTGTCGTAGCGGGTTTCCCAAGAGGAGATTGCGCGCCACTGGGGATTAACGCAGTCGACGAAAATGACACCGCCATTGTGCGGGCAGGGCGCGGTTTCACCCGCGTCACGCATAATCCATACAACCGTGACGGAGGCGCCCACCAAAAGTGCGAGAAGCAGGTTCGCTGCAATGACTTTCACTCGTGCACTCAGCCCCCCTGGCAATCACACTATAGTGGGAGATAGTAGGGCTAAATTGCGCGAAATAAAACCTTCTTTGTCGCTTGCTTACTGTTCTTGTGGATTCGCACCGGTGCGCGTTAGGATTTTTTCTCCGGTCTGTGCCAGCCGTCAATATTGCGTTGGCGGGCGCGCGCCACTACGAGTTGATCATCTGTAGACCCCCGGGTAACGGTGGACCCGGCGGCGATTGTGGTGCCGCTGGCGAGATTCACCGGCGCGACCAGTGCGGAGTTTGAGCCGACGAATACCCGGTCGCCGATTTCGGTGCGGTGCTTGTTGACGCCGTCGTAATTGCAGGTGATGGTACCCGCGCCGATATTCACCTCTGCGCCAACGTCGGCATCGCCGACATAGCTTAGGTGATTGACCTTGCTGCCCTTGCCGATTGCGGCGTTTTTGGTTTCAACAAAGTTGCCAATACGTGCGCCTTCGGCCAGGCGAGTGCCGGGGCGCAAACGGGCGAAGGGGCCGATACTGCTGTTGCCAGTGACAACCGCGTTTTCCAGCACCGAGTTGGCGTGCACTACGGTGTTGTCCCCCAGGGAGACGTTGATCAAGGTGCAATTGGGGCCGATGGCGACATTGTTGCCCAGGTGATTCTCACCTTCGAACACACAGTTCACGTCAATGACACAATCTTCCCCGGCACTGAGGGTGCCGCGACAATCGAACCGGGCCGGGTCCATCAGGGTAACCCCGGAGGTCATGAGTTGCTCGGCGATTTCCTGTTGATAGATGCGTTCCAACTGCGCCTGCTGGGCGCGGTTGTTCACGCCCAGCACTTCGCTTTCGCTTGCGGGCTGCGCGGTTTCGATGGCAATGCACTCTTTAGCGGCCATCGCGATAATATCCGTTAAGTAGTATTCGCCCTGCGCATTGTTGTTTTCCAAAGCCGGTAGCCAGCGCTTTAGCAGACGGGCTTTGACGGCCATCACACCGGTATTCACTTCGCGAATCTGCTGTTGCTCACGGGAAGCATCTTTTTGCTCGACGATGGCTTTTACCTCGCCCAGCGCATTGCGCACTATGCGGCCATAGCCCTGCGGGTTGGCCAGGGTGACGGTAAGCAACCCCATCGCTTCGTCGGACACCAGTCCGGCCAGGTTGGCGAGGGTCTCGCTGCGAATCAGGGGCACGTCGCCATACAGAATGAGCACTGTGGCATCGTCTTGCAGAGAGGGGAGGGTTTGTAATACCGCATGGCCCGTACCCAATTGTTCCTTTTGTTCGATGAACACGATGCCGTGGTCGGCGACGGCCTGTTCCACGGCATCTGCCCCGTGACCGACCACCACAGCGATTGACTCCGCCTGGAGGTCTCGCGCGCGATCAATCACGTGGGCGAGAAACGGCTTGCCCGCCAGTGTGTGTAAAACCTTGGGTTTGGCGGAGCGCATGCGGGTGCCCTTGCCCGCGGCGAGAATCACGATTTCGAGCATGATGTGTCCTTCGATAAAAAAATAGGGCGCTATTCTGCCACCGGATGTGTTTATTTTCGATGACCATTGCGCAATCGTTCTGCGCCGGCTGGCAGTTGTACACAGCAGCTTGTGACCTGGCATTTATCCGCTGTCACGTATAGTTCGGCTTCATGTTTAATTTCCGGGAAGCTCTATGCCCGTTCAGCGCCGCGTCTGGCTGTTGCCCTCTGCCCTAAATGGCGCGGTGGTTGTATTGCATTTGGCCATCATCCTCGGTGGCGCAACCTGGTACCGTTTTTTTGGCCTGGCTGACGAATTGGTGCTGCGCTTGGTGCAGGGGTCCTGGCTGCCACACCTTCTTCTTTTGGGCCTGGCCTCCACGTTTGCCGTGTGGATGTGTTTCGCGCTGTCGGCGGCCGGAGTATTGCGCCCGTTCTGGATGTTGCGTCCGGTGCTCACCATGGTGACGCTACTTTATCTGGTGCGGGGGCTGGCGGGTTTGGCTGCGCCGCTTTTTTACCTGCACCCGGCAATGGCGGTGGAAGGCATCAGTTATTGGATATGGAGTTCACTGATTTGTGTCGCAGCGGGTTTGGTGCATTTGAACGCGCTGGTAGACACCTGGGATGTACTGGCGGCTCCGGTGAAGCGATAGTGCCAAGACTGCAATATCGCCCGGACTTACCATAACCGTTGGTCTGCCTTATAAACATGCTAACGACTGAGGCAGATTAAATTGCAGCGCGTCACTTGCTGCTATTCTGTGACGAAACCCCGCACTCTTTGGCTTCCACATAGTTCTAGTTCGTTGCTTGCTATGCCCCGACATCAAACCGAAACCTGTCCCCGCTGTCAGCAACCATTTGAATGCAAAATGGGCTCGATCACACTTTGTCACTGCAGTTCGGTTGCGCTTAACAAAGCCCAGCGCGACTACATTGCCAAGCGCTGGGATGCGTGTTTGTGCCATGCCTGTTTGCTGGCTATCGCGGCGGACACGTCGTTGCTCACGCAGGGAGTGCCTGCGGAGCGCCAGCCGTGATCAAGGTGCCGCCACTTGCTGTTGCAGGTAGTGATTGGCTGCCAGCACCAGGAACATATAATTAGTTGCACCACCTCCCATCACATATTCCGTCTGCTGCCAGAAGAATGGCCAGGTTTTCAGTTCCGGTAGATCGGGGCGGATAAGCGCCGTACCGGAGATCACGCCGCCCGGAATAAACGACCAGTCTGCGCGGTTTACGCCGTAAGCGACGGTCGCAGAATTCGCACCCACGCCGGAAGCAAAGCTCTGGGTATTTTTGCCAGGGTGCACGCCCAACACAAAATTGAGTGCGTTCAAATAGTCGTCGTCGCGGGTGAATTGCGGCCACGCCTGGCGATAAAAATACTGTTTCACCGCAAAGCTCTGAATTCCCCATCCGGCACCCCAAATGTAGGGCTTATAGGGTACGCCGTAGGGCGTATCGCCCGCCTCGCGCTGCACACCCGCCTGATATTCGCTCGCGGCTCTGTCCAGTGCGGCGACAAAATCGGGGTTATCCATGCGCTCGCGAACGCGGCCCAGGGTCCAGCCGGTTTTGTCGATGGTGGTGAGCAGCGAGTTTTGCTGGGCAATCAGGGCATCGCGATATTCAGTGTCGCCGGTGCTCAACAGCAATTCGGTCAGTGCAAGCGCGGTATTCTCTGGGCCACCCTGGCCTGCGGCGGCGCGATAAATTGCTTTCGCGGCCGCGAGCGCGCGCTTGGCCAGTGTGCCGTCGTAGTCGCTCATCACCCGCGCGGCCGCAGCAAGCCCGGCGGCAACGTAAAGTTCGCGATCCGGATTCTGTTCGGTGAATACCCAGCGGTCGTCGCTGGTGCCCGTTTTATTGTCGGTTTGGGTAGCGGCGTCTCCCAGATGAACGTACTGACGAACGGTAGGCACGATAATGCCGCGATACAGGCGACCAAGCTGCTGGTAACCACCAAGCACGGTGAGCAAGCCATGTTCGATCTGCTGGAGGGCATCGTTTTTACCGTCTGGTTGATGAATCTCTACCAGCTTTTGCTGTTGATCCACGGTGGTAGCATCGTAGTTCAGGTTGAATTGTTCGACCATCATGGCGAGCAACCAGACAGTGCCGATCTGCGATTCCACGCGCAGGTCGTAATCCCCGGCGTCATGCCAGCCGCCGCGGTTCAAACCGCCGACGACTTGCCCGGGCTTGAATTTGGTTAACGTGGATTCGCCGGCGATATAGCCATCGAAATGGTTGTGATTCACCGGTGACATCTTCGCATCGTCCTGGTGGCACAGGCCATGCCACACACGGTATTTTTCAGCCACTTTCATATGGCACATTTGTACCGGCAGATAGTACTCGAGGGTTGGCTGCCAGGCGTGGCGAGCGAAGACATCGTCGCCGATTTTGAAAGTGTGCGAACGCTCGTCGCGATACCGAATCTGGTACAGGCCGGGTTCCTGGAGACTGCTGAAGTCGTAAGTGAAATAGTTGTAGCGCAGAAACTTACCCCACCGGGAGACCTTGCCACTGCGTACTTTAACGGAGCCCGCGGCGGTGAGCTTGAAGATCGACAGAGTGCTGGCTTTGTGGTCGCGCGCGTCCTGCTCGATGATAACCCGCTTGCTCTGCCGGCTGCCGTAACCGAGTTGCGATACCTGAATCACCGGTGAGTAGCGCCAGTTGGCGACGGTGTTGGGGGTGATTGTCCACTCCACGGCGTTGGTGGTGGCCCCGGCAGGGATTAGGCTGCGCACAATGTACCAACCGTTGTTGTGATTGCTGCGGCCGTCCAGCAGTTGCAATTCACCTTTGGCGCTGGTGATGGTGATGCGTTGCAAAGGTTCGCCGGGGGCAACCACAAGGGTCTTGCCGGTTGCCAGCGGGGCGTTCAGCCACTCGCCGTGGTCGTCAATCATGGGGCCGTTGGGCTGTTGCGGGAACTGACCGGCACTGTTGTCCAGCATCCAGCTTTTGCCAAACAAGTGCCCGGGAAACAGCTCGAAATTAAACCCGGCTTTGCCGATCCATTCGGCGGGTAAGGGTTGGTCGAGATCGACACTCACTTTAAAACTGTTGTCGTGCACAGCGGTGACTTTGACTGTATAGGTGAAGTTCAGCTCCGGGTACGCAATGGGGTTGAATCCCTTCCGATCCTTGCTTTCGTCCGGGTAGGCCAGCGTTTGAGTGATGGTCTGGTGTTTTTCGTCGATCTGGTGGTTCAGACCTTTGGGCACGGGCGACCACTGACCAGGTGACATTTCCAGACGCAGATCGCCGTTGGCGGCGACGCGCTGACCGTGCTGAATGATAGACACCCCGGTTTGGTGGCCGTCCGGGTAAATGTCGGCAAATACCGTAACGTTGAGTCCGGGCTTGGCGAAATAGCCCTGATCATTGATGCGCAAATCGTCTGCACTGGCCATGGCGGGCACGGCAAACAACAATAAAAGGGGGAGCAGGTGGCCTAGGTGTGTGTTCATAAAGTTGTTTTCGTTGTTATGTTTTTTATGGTGTTAGCGACTGTTCGGCCTCAGCGGGCGTGATGACCAGCTTAAAACACCCCTGTGCGCGGAGCAAACATCCGGGTGAGAGAGGCGGTTTGTCAATTCATGCTTTCGTCTAGTTGTTATGTAAACGGTTACATTGTACTTTGGCCGCTGCCCAAAGACTGACCGATCACGCAGTCGCGTGAGCCTGCCAGGGTGGCAAGGTTGATATAACAATAATAAAAAAACCTGATTCAAAGGACGTTCTTAATGGACTACGTCAATGGTCTCTCATTTCCACTTCCTTTCAACGGAGCGGATGTTTACTGCGGGCGAACCGACTCGTGTTGAATGATCTCGCGAGCCAAGCTAACCCCTCTCATCTCTTTCTGGAGTCGATAATAATGGTTAATACGATTCTTTCTCACGCCGGCCGTTGGCTGGTGCGCGGCGGTATAAGCCTCGCCCTGGCGGCTGTGGCAGCCCAATCCTGGGCGGGATTCTCGGTGTCTGGCACGCGTCTGCTCGATGGCAACGGCAATAATTTCATAATGCGCGGCGCCAACCATGCGCACACCTGGTTCACCAGTGAAACCAGCTCTATCGCGAATATCGCCAATCTGGGTGCGAACACGATTCGCGTGGTACTCAGTGATGGCTACCGCTGGAACCGTAACAGCGCGGCAGACGTCGCTAATATTATTTCCCTGTGTAAAGCGAACCAGGTGATCTGTGTGTTGGAAGTGCACGATGCCACCGGCGGTGGTGAAGAAAGTGCGGCAGGAACCATCGCGCATGCGGCGGACTATTGGGTCGATATTGCCAGTGCCCTGATCGGTCAGGAAGATTACGTAATAATTAACATTGCCAACGAGCCCATTGGCAATGGTCAAACTGCAGCCAAGTGGATCAACGAACACCGCGCGGCGATTCAAACCATCCGCGCCGCTGGGTTAACGCACACGCTGCTGGTGGATGCGTCCAACTGGGGACAGGACTGGGAAGAAGTGATGCTGGCGCATGCCTCTGAGGTTGCGACTGCGGATTCTCTCGCCAATACCATGTTCTCTGTCCACATGTATCAGGTGTACCAGACCCGCGCAAAAATCGAAAATTACGTGTCGACCTTTTTGAGTGACCACAATCTGCCACTCATTATTGGCGAATTCGGGGCTGACCATCAGGGTGAGTTTGTTGACGCCGATTCGATTCTGGCTGTGGCCGAGCAATACGGCATTGGTTACCTCGGCTGGTCCTGGTCGGGTAATGGCAGCTGTTGTACCACGTTGGATATGTCGAACAACTTTAATCCGAACAGTTTAACCACCTGGGGCGATCGCCTGTTTAACGGCGTGAACGGTGTAGCCGCAACCGCGGTTAAGGCGACTGTGTATGGTGGTAGTTCGTCTACCTCGAGCACCTCATCCAGCAGCAGTTCGTCGTCGAGCAACAGCTCATCTTCCAGCAGCAGTTCCAGTTCGTCCAGCAGTTCGAGCTCCGGTGGAAGCTGCGTCGATATGTGTCAGTGGTATCAGGATGCGCCGCGCCCACTGTGCGTAAATCAGGATTCCGGTTGGGGTTGGGAGAACAGCATGAGCTGTATCGGGCGCAACACTTGCGAGAGCCAATCTGGTTCCGGCGGGGTGATCAACGTGTGTACCGGTGGATCGAGCAGTTCGTCCTCGTCGAGTTCTTCCAGCTCGAGTTCGTCTAGTTCGAATAGCTCGTCAAGCTCCAGCAGTTCTTCCAGTTCGAATAGTTCGTCCAGCTCATCGAGCAGTTCGAGTTCTTCTAGCAGCTCCAGTTCGTCCAGCAGCTCTTCCGGCGGCGCCGGTTTGCAGTGCAACTGGTATGGTACTTTGTACCCGGTGTGCGCGAATCAGAACAGCGGCTGGGGCTATGAAAACAACGCCAGCTGCATCGGTGCAACCACTTGTGAGTCGCAGTCGGGCAACGGCGGCATTGTCGGTGGTTCCAGCACTTCGTCCAGCAGTTCCAGCTCGTCCAGTTCATCAACGGGCGGCAGCGCAGGTGTGTGTAACTGGTACGGCACTAATTTCCCGCTGTGCACGCAAACAACGGTGGGTTGGGGTTACGAGAACAATCAGTCCTGTATTGCGCCCAGTACCTGTAATTCGCAATAGTCGGTAAAACTCTCAGCGTAACAACGACAATTTAGTAGGCTATCCCTCCTCCTCGTGGATAACAGGCTGGTATCAGTCGGTTATCCACGCTTTTTTATCGCTTGCCGCTTAATCGGCCGCTTCCGGGCAGGGCCCTGACGCATAGGCCGTTATCGCTTCCTTCTGACAGGCGCTACAATTGTTGCCTTCGGTCGAGTGGCTGCCATCCTCGTGTATGGCGCAGACCGGGTCGTAAATCATCATGCACATCTGTGGCCGTGCCGATGGGCAGGGCGTTGCAGCAACCTTAGGTGTGGTATCCGCAGGCGACTGTGCAGGGTGTTGCGCGCAGCCGCACAGCAACATGACAGTAACAACAAAAGCGAGTTTAACCATAGTGACATCCTTTAAGCGGCGCACACCCAAGCGCGCCCAATTTCGCAGTGAAGTATTCTCTGCCGAGGTGCGAGACCTGGCAAGTGACGGTCGCGGCGTACTTCAGCACCCGTCTGGCAAAACATTTTTCGCGCCCGGTGTGTGGCCGGGTGAAGCGGGTGAATTCCGCAGTACCGGTGGCAAAGGGCGGGTGGGTTTTGCTGAGCTGGTGGCGCTGAGCCCAGGCCGCGAGCACCCGCAAAGACAAAATGCGCCTTGTGCGCATCATGGTTTTGGCGCGGCACAGTGCGGCGGATGCCCCTGGCAGTTTATGGCCTACGACGCGCAGCTCGCCGCCAAGCAAACGCGGGTAACCGCCGAGCTGGCGCGCCTTGGGGAAGCCGATAAGGTATTGCCCATTTGGCCGTCGCCACAGATCTTTGGCTATCGCAATCGCGCACAGTTCAAAACAGACGGGCGCGAAATTGGCTATGTGTCGGCAGCCAGCAATACCTTGGCGCCGGTGCAGCATTGCCCGGTGCTGTCGGAACCCAATCAGCACACCTTGCAAACACTGCGGGCGCAATTGCCGAACCGCGCCTGGCAGCCGGCGCGGCGCTCAGCCTGGCGCACGCTGGATATCGATGAATCGATTGCCGCCGAGCAGGTGTGCGTCGATCAACGCCTGCCGTTCAAACAGGGCAACAGCGCGCAAAATACCCGCATGCGCGCGTGGTTGGCTGAGCGCATTGCGCCGGGTACGCAGCAAGCCGTGGAATTGTTCTGCGGTTCTGGCAACCTCACTGAAGTTTTGTGTGATGCCGGTGTAGCAAAAATTAGTGCTGTGGAAGTGGTCGATGAGGCGATAGCCGCGTTGCGCGCTAAAGTGCTGGCAGGCGTGGAGCCTATCGTCTGCGATCTATTTGCGGACGACGGTCTGGCAAGTGTAGCGCGCGCGCTGAAAACAGCGGAATTGCTGGTGTTGGACCCGCCCCGCGAGGGCTGGAAGTCGCGTGCGGCAGCCTGGCCTAAGAACTGTCAGGTACGCCAGGTGCTATCGGTGTCTTGCGATCTGGCAACCTTTACGCGCGATCTGAGTTTTTTCCTGGACCAGGGGTTTCGGTTGGTGGAAGTCCAGCCGCTCGATCAATTTCCGCACACACCTCACATCGAGTTGCTCGCGCATCTTGAAAAAGATAGGTGAGTGCTGTGCGGCAAAATTACTGCTGCTTTAGCTGGTAACCGCGCGCCTGCAATTGTGCCAGCAAGCCATCAGGCCCCGGCAGATGCATAGCGCCAACCATAACAAGCTCGGTGCCATCGCTTTTCACCATGGACTCAATATGCGGCAGCCAGGCGTTGTTTCTGCTCACCAGTAAATCCTGATAGCTGCGTGGAAAGCGCGTGCGCATATCCTGGAGGTATTGGCTGTCCATGCTCGTGATGTCGCCGGTGAGCCAGTAGCGTTTCATGGTGGCCAACTCAGTTTCAATGCTCAGCAAATCTTCGATCGTGTAGAGCAGCATATCGTCTTCTTCACCCTGGCCCATGCGGCTGATGAATTGCAATTGTTCATCCGGAGTCTCCAGGTAGTCGCGGCGCTTGTTGTCCACCGATGCTTTCAGGTTGAAGGTGTACTCAACGCCCTGTTGTGCACTCATACCCAGCCGTTGCAGCTCTATGGACGACAACATCAGGCTGACTCCCACCGGTGTCAGGCGGGCGAAGGTTTCTATCGGCAGGCTTCTTTGCGTCAGGAACTGCTCCAATGCAGCATAGGTGGCGGGCTTGATTGCGCTGTCCAGGGTACGGCCATCCTGGAACATCACCAAAGCGGCTGCTTTGCGTTGATATTCGGGGCTTTGTGCGATGCTCACATCGGTTTCGAAAATCAAGGTATCCGCAGCGAGATAGGCCTGCTCGAAGGCGTCTGGTAACGGGTGGTCGGCACTGTTGAGCAAGTGAAACGTGCCTGCAAGGTACAAGGTGTGTTTCCCTTTACTGACCTGCCATACCGAAGTCGCAGCGGAAGCTGCCGTGGACAGCAGCAAAAACAGTGCGGCGAGCCCGTAACAACAACGGCGAAGGTTCTGGTGTTGCATTGGCTGTCTCCAGATTACAACGGTCTGAGTGCGGTTTGTGCGTAGAACGCAGTGAGCGTTATACGGTTTAACCAGGTAGAGATATCAATAATAGCCGAGTGCACGGGAGAGTGACTCCCGAGCGAGGCTGATATGTTGTCGACTGGGGGCCTCGCCGGGGCGGATAAATCGGCTGGATGACTGCGCAAATAAATAAGTTTCGATCTGGTGTTTGCGCGCCGCATCGACACCGTAGAGGATCGTGACCCAGTCATTTACACAGAGCAAATAATAGGCCGGCGAGAGGTCATTGTAGGGAGAAAAGGCGCGATGAATGCCCTGGATGTTGCGCTCCCCGGGTGAATGCAGGCCCTGCGGCACTGGCAGGGTGCTGAGATAGCGGTAGGGATAGAGCACCAGTGCGAACAAAACACGGGCAAGCCAAATAAGTAGTAGCAGGGGGAACAAAATAGCGATCAGAGGTACTTTTACGAGTGTCCAGGTATTCGACTTAGCTGTGCTGGATGCGCCTTGCAGCGATAAGGGGTGGGGCAGGAAGGATGTGAGTGTATCTTTCAATTGCTGAGCTAACTCTTTGCGTTGCCAGTACTGCACGGCGCTAAAACACCGCATCTCCACATCACTCATCTTTTCCATAAGGCAGGCTTGGGGGCTCTTTGCATTCAATCGCTGAGTTCGAGAGTGTATCCCGCTTGGTAAGTCGCGTACAGTAGGGTCTGTCTTTCAGTCGCGCAGCCAAGGCGCCGGCGTCGCGGTGAGTTCAACACGAATAGACGGGCGCCAATGCTGCAACTTTTGTGGTTGGCGAATTGGGGCTAATTAAAACTTATCCGGGCTAAGTGAGTATACCGGCATGATAAGCGATATGGCTTTCGATAAAACTCGCGACAAAAAAGTAACTGTGGTCGTAGCCTGGGTGCAGCTGATAGTTGAGCGGATGGCCTGCCTCTGCGCAGGCGGCTTGCAGGCGCTCCGGTTTCAACTCGTCCTCCAGAAAGTGATCGTCACTCCCCTGATCCACCAGCAGCGGCGTGCGGCAAGCGCCGTTCGCAACTAGCCAGCAGCTATCGTGGTGCTGCCAACGGGCTTTGTCCGCCCCCAGGTAATGCCGGAACGCGGTTTCGCCCCAGGGTGTTTTGGCGGGATTGCAGATCGGGGCAAACGCCGAAATAGAGCGGAACAGCTGTGGATAACTTAGCCCCAGCACAATTGCGCCATGGCCTCCCATGCCGTGACCGGCAATGCCAAAACACGAGTTATCCACAGGCAGGTCTGCGATTAAACCAGGCAGCTCGTCGCAAATGTACGACGCCATCTGATAGTTGGCGGCCCAGGGCTCTACGGTGGCATTCAGGTAGAAACTAGCGCCTTCACCAAGGTGCCAGGTGGGTTCATCACCCTTGTGGATCTGCTCGCCGCGGGGACTGGTGTCGGGTATTACCAACGCTATTCCGTGTTTAGCCGCAAACTGTTGAGCGCCGGCTTTGTGGACGAAATTCTCGTCGCTACAGGTGAAACCCGATAGCCAAAGCAGCGCAGGCACCTCGCCTGCCTGGGCTTGTGGCGGCAGGTATACGGAAAACCGCATGCTGCAATCGAGCACGCGACTGCGGTGTTGGAAACGCAATTGTTCACCGCCGAAGCAAGTGTGGCCACTGAGTTCGAGCACTGGTTGGCTTTCCTTTGGGTTTAAAGTTTTTTGGTCTGGTTGAATGGGCAGCTGTCGGCACGCTGCTGGCGCTGTTCCAGTTCGCGTTTGGCGGTGGGTGCCAGCGACCAACCTTGCAGGTTGTCGAGCACTAATTGCTCCAGTACGTCAATATGGTCCTCTCCCGCATTGAGGGCAGGAATATATTGGTAGTTTTCTCCACCATTTTGTAAAAAGTACTCGCGATTCTCTTCGCCGATCTCTTCAATCGTCTCCAGACAATCGGATGAAAAACCGGGACACATAATCTGCACGGATTTTACGCCCGCACCGGGAAGCTGTTTTAGCAGCACATCGGTGTAGGGCTGCAGCCATTCTTCGCGGCCGAAGCGACTCTGAAAGCTGGTAATGACTTCACTCTCGGTGAGCTGCAACGCTTCGGCCAGAAGGCGCGATGTGGCGAGGCACTGACAGTGGTAAGGGTCGCCGGCGTGAAGGTAACGCAGGGGCACTCCGTGATAAGAGAGAATGAGTTTGTCGGCGCGGCCGTTGTTCTGCCAATGCTGGCGCACTCGCTCGGCGAGTGCTGCTATATATCCGGGGTTATCGTGGTACTGATTGACAAAGCGCAACGCGGGTAGCCAGCGCCGCCGTTGGAAGTCTGCGCTTAAGGCATCAAACGTGGAACCGGTTGTGGCGGCAGAATATTGCGGATAGAGAGGAATCACCAATAATTGCTGTACGCCCTGATCGAACAGGGATTGCTGCACGTCTGCCATTGACGGCGAGCCGTAACGCATCGCCCAGGCAACCACGACCTGATCGTCGAACCGGCGCTGCAGCCGCACGTTAAGTGCGCTGGCCTGATCGGCAGTGTGTATCGCCAGGGGCGAGCCGCGCTCGGTCCATACTTTGGCATAGGCAGCGGCGGATTTTCGCGGTCGCACATTGAGAATAATGCCGTTCAGAATCAGCCACCAGAGCAGGCGCGGAAATTCCACTACACGCGGGTCCGATAAAAATTGTTTGAGATAGGGTTTAAGTGCTTTCGCCGTCGGTGCAGCGGGGGTGCCCAGGTTTACCAGGAGAACGCCTGTTTTGGGGTTTTGCGAATGACTAAAATTTTGGCTTTTGTATTGCACAGCAGCTTCCGAACAAAGTTAACTGGGCTGCAGTATAAGAGTGCCGTCTGTTGTGGTCGAGTCTCGAAACCAGAGCCAGGGCGACTGGAGTAATGAATGTGTTTTGCGGCTGTTGTGAAGCGCTGTGGCGGATGGCTCGCAGGCCATCCGCACAGGGGTGGAGAGGCGCGATTAAGACTCGCTGCTTGCCTCGCCTTCTGCGGATTCTTCAGCGGCTTCTGGCTCGGCTGGTTTTGGCTCTGGCTTGGTCATCAGGCCTTCTTTGATAAGGATCTCAACTTTAGCGTCGCCGTTAATTGCTTTGCGCTTGTTGTTACGCACGGCGTAGCGGTCGTCTTTACGTTGAAAAATGGTGTACTCGGCAGTTGTTTTAACCGTTTTCATCGGCCTTTCCTCTTAGGATGGTTGTTTAGGGCCGAGCATTGTAATGAGTTGTGGCCGCGCGCGCTACTGGCGGAAAAAATAGCAAACGGCTTAGACTTTGCATCCTGTGCCAGACTGGCCGAGAATAGCCTCAGTCACAGATTCAAAACCAAACACTTGGGGCAGAGATTTGTCCATTCAGAAGAACGAGGAATAGTTATGTGTCGAATAAAAATAGCGATAGTGGGCCTTTGGATGGCCGTGTTTGGCGTGGGGTGCTCGTCGCCGTCGCGGCAGGAGATGCCGCAGGAAACCGCGGTGAACTTCGAATCTGTTGATACTTACAAAATCGGTATTGCCGATCAGCTCAGTGTGGCGGTGTGGCGCAATGCTGAGTTGTCCGTCAATGTACCGGTCCGACCTGACGGAAAAATTTCCATTCCTTTGATTGGCGATGTGATTGCCGCGGGCAAGGAGACGACCGAACTCAGTAGCGAAATAGAAAAAGCGCTGGCGAATTACGTGCGTACGCCCAACGTTACAGTGATCGTAACCTCGGCCAACAACGCCGAGTATATTAACCGTGTGCGGGTGACCGGCGCTGTATTGCAGCCAGTATCCTTGCCTTATCGCGAGAACATGACGGTGCTGGATCTCGTTTTGGCCGCCGGTGGGCTGAGTGAGTTCGCCAGTGGCAACTCCGCTAAACTCTACCGTAAAACGGAAGACGGCGTAAAAACCTATAAGATCCGTTTGAAAGATATTATGAACAAAGGTGATATCCGCACCAACTACACGTTGCTGCCGTCCGATATTGTTACGGTTCCCGAATCCACCTTCTAAACCGTATCAACCAAAAAGAGGGCACTTCACGCTGGCCATTTCCGCCGCGTAGCGCCCTTTCGGGGAAATCATGAAAGCAAAACTTCTTTGTATCGCCATCTGCAGTGCGGTGGCCCAGGCATATGCGGAGAGCGACGCTGAGGTGGTCCTGTCCACGGATTACGAGCATCGAACCAATATTAATCGCTCGGCAACCGATCCCGTCGATGACGACGTCTGGGTGTACGGAGGGTCGGCGAGTTATCAAACTCAAAAGCAACACGGTGATGTGCAATTAAACTACACCGTGGCCCACGAAAAATATCTCGACGAAACGAACTCCGACCGCGACCGTATTAATGGTGAAGCGGCGCTAAACCTCTATACCTCGAGCCGTCGCCTCGGCGTCTACGCCGAGACCCGCACCGCGGAAACGTCATTAGATACCTTGCGCGCGGAACTGCCGCAAAACAGTAACCGGGTATCCAGCTACCAGGCAGGGGTGCAGGGCCGGTTGCGGCCTTCGCGTCGCGATGCCGTGGATATTCGCGCAGGTAAAATCTGGGTCGAAAGCGAAAATGACCTGTTGAACAGTGAGTCCGAAACCGCAGTCGTGGTTTGGGGGCACAGCTTGAGCGCCCGTACCAGTGGCGGTATTCAGCTGGTGTACCTGAGCACCAGCCCAGATGCAGAGGAAATCGCCGATTACGGCACCCAAAAGGCAGGTATTTTCTGGCAGCGCCAACTTAAAACCGGGTCCGCGTTGTTGCAGGTGGGGGCGGCGAAAACCGACGCCGTGAAACCGTCTGGCGACCAGGTGGGTTATGTGGGGGAGGCGCGTCTGGAGCTTGAATCGGTAACGCCAAGACGCAGCTTACAGGTGACGGGCGGGCGTGAACTGGCGGGTTCCGGCATGGGGCAAGGCGGGAATCCCAATGGCGGGCTGCGTCAGACCGGCAATGAATTCCGCCTGGATATTCGCGACTATTTTACTGCGGATTACCGCTACCAGATTGCGCCGCAGCGCCTGAGCTGGGGCTTATACGGTGACTATTCTCACGAGAAAAACCAGCTGGCGGATGATTTAAACGAGGCCACGCGTGTGGGTACCGATTTCACCTGGCAATTTAAGTTTGGAGGGGAATTAACGCTCGCGGCTGATCAGATATCCCGTAAGCGAGGGTTGGAAGCTTCCGCTGAGCAGCAAGACGAACTGAATTACAGTCTTCAGTATCGGCAGGAAGTGGCGCGACGGGTGTCCGTCAACTGTCGTTACGAAGTTCGACAGTTCGAAAGTGGTATCGAAAGTACAATACTCGGGTGTGGCCTGGATGTGGCCGCGTTTTAGCGGCTGGTTGATAGCTGCAGTTGATAACGGGTTGTTGAGAGCTGGTAGTTAAGAAACTGGTTTTTAGGAAGCTGGTAGTTAGGAAACAGGCAGTTGAGAAACCGGTCGCTGGGAAACTGAATGGTCAGCTGCGCAGCAATGGCTTTTCGGCAGGTTGTAAGGCGTAACTTAAAAACTGCAGTTAGCGGCATAAAAAAACGGGCCTTGTGGCCCGTTTCAAAAACATCTTGGTTGTAGCGTTTATTTGGCTTGCTTGCGGCGCATGGAGCCGAAGATAACCAGCGCTGTACCGAACAGCAGAAGAGAGCCGGGAAGTGGCACAGGGTTAACTGTTACGCTGATGCTATCCAGCTTCCAGAAGTCGTTAGCAGCCGAAAAGTGGGTGCCAGCTTCGTTGTCGAGGTTCAGCGTTGGGTTGTACGCACCAACCAGCCAGTAGCGAGACATCATACCGCCCGCGTTAACAGCTTCAGGGCTGTTCAGGTTGTCAATGCGGTAGTTGCCAATGCCTGCCCACTCGTCATTGAGCAGGTCGCTCCACTCGGAGCCAACAAAGTTATCGGGGGTGCCGGCACCGCCGTATGCCAGAACAGAGGCTTCGCTGTTGCGGCTCGAAGGCTGGAACAGGTTAAGCATGGTGCCACGCCAGCCGGCAGTAATGGAATCGAGGCTTACCGCCTGGTCGAAGCTTAGAAGCAGCATATCGTAATCGAAGCGGAAGGTGCTGAGGTTAAAGCCGTTATCGATGGCGTGTTCCGGGCTCCAGCCATCTTCCACACCCAGGCCTGCGCCATAGTTGCCGACGGTGTCGCTTTCGATCTCGCCGCGGCGGTCATAGGAGAAGCCGCTAACGCTGAGATTTACATCGCCTGCAGTGTAGTTATACACAGAGTTGCCGTAGGACGACGTTGGGTTGGACAGGTCCAGATCAATGCTTACAGCAGAGGCGTTAACCGCCATAAATGCGCTGCAAAACAATGAAAAAATGAATGATTTATGATTCCTTGAAGCCATGGCTTACCTCCACTTTCAACACGCTTTTTTCTGTTTTTTATAACGAGATTCGCCTGCTGAATGATTGTTCAAAAATTAGCATAAGTGCTTGCTTTGCGATCATATGCATGTACCTTGCCAATTTTGTAAGTTATTGATATTAATACAAAATATACGGATTTTGCGGTTGTCGCCTAAATCCGCTGTAAATATTTCTGACATCAAAAAAAACAGCCGCCACGGCATGCGCGGTGGCTATTTCAGTTATCATGGCTGGCGATTCTGTTCAGCTATTAACACGGAGAATGTTATGCGAAAAGGCATTATTCTGGCGGGCGGCAGTGGCACCCGGCTCTATCCATTAACTCAGGTGGTTAGCAAGCAGCTAATGCCAGTTTACGATAAGCCGATGATCTACTATCCGCTTGCAACCCTAATGCAAAGTGGTATTCGCGAAATCCTCATTATCAGTACCCCACAGGAATTGCCGCGCTTTCAGGCGCTTTTAGGCGATGGTTCGCAGTGGGGGATTTCCCTGGTTTACACCGAACAACCCTCGCCAGACGGGCTTGCCCAGGCGTTTTTACTTGCCGAAGACTTTCTCGCTGGCAACCCTGCTGCATTGATTCTGGGTGACAACCTTTTTTACGGTCACCAACTCGTCGAGAAGCTAAAGCGTGCAAACGAGCGCGAGCAGGCCACGGTTTTTGGCTATCACGTTGCAAATCCGCGCGCCTATGGGGTTATTGATTTTGACGACAACGGCAAAGCGCTGTCGATTGAAGAGAAACCCCAGCAGCCCAAGTCTAACTACGCCGTTCCCGGAATTTACTTTTTCGACAGTGACGTTGTAAATGTTGCAAAAAGCGTCAAGCCTTCGCCCCGAGGGGAGCTCGAAATTACGGACGTTATCGAGCATTATTTGAAACTTGGCACACTTAATGTAGAGATTATGGGGCGCGGTGCTGCCTGGCTGGATACAGGGACGCACGACTCGTTATTGGATGCGGCCATGTTTATTTCGACCTTGGAAAAACGTCAGGGCTTGAAAGTGAACTGTCCCGAAGAAGTCGCGTACCGCAACGGTTATATCAGCGCGCAGCAGTTGCGTGAGCTGGCCGAACCATTACGTAAAAGCGGTTACGGCGAATACTTACTGGGCTTATTGGAAACCAAGGTTTTTTAATGGAATTTATTCACACAGCCATACCCGATGTCGTGATCATCGAGCCGCGGGTGTTTGGAGATGAGCGCGGGTTCTTTATGGAAACCTTCCGCGCGGATGCGTTTGCAGAACACTGCACCGAGCGGCCTTTCGTGCAGGACAACCACAGTGCCTCGCGCCAGGGGATTCTGCGCGGGCTGCACTATCAGATGGAGCAGACCCAAGGCAAGTTGGTGCGGGTTGTGAGTGGCAAGGTGTTCGACGTGGCGGTGGATTTACGCCAATCGTCGGCGACTTTCGGCCAGTGGGTCGGTGTCGAGTTATCAGCAGACAACAAGCGCCAGCTCTGGGTGCCCGAAGGCTTCGCTCACGGTTTTTACGTGATGAGTGAATTTGCCGAATTTGTTTACAAATGCACGGACTATTATCACCCGCAAAGTGAGCGGTCACTGCGTTGGGATGACCCGACAGTGGGTGTTGAGTGGCCGCTGGTCAACGGTGAAGCGCCGGCGCTATCGGCAAAAGATGCCGACGGTGCTCTGTGGGCAAACACGGATTATTTTGGATAGGAAATTTTGTGAAAGTTTTAGTATGTGGACGCGGCCAGTTGGGCGCTGAGCTGGCGCGAACCTGTCCGGATTCAGTCGAATTGGTACACCTCGGCCGCGATGCGCTCGATATAGCCGATGCCGGTCAGGTGGATCGGGTAGTCGCCGAGCTCAAACCTGCGGCGATTATCAATGCTGCAGCCTACACGGCGGTGGATAAAGCCGAAACTGACGCCGACGCGGCTCGAGCAGGCAACGAGGTCGGGCCCGCAAATCTTGCGCGCGCTGCGGCGAACAACGGCAGCTACCTGCTGCATATTTCCACAGACTTTGTGTTTGACGGCACCGCCAACACGCCTTATCTGCCGGATGCGCCCGTAGCGCCGCTGGGTGTATATGGTCAGACCAAGCTTGCTGGCGAAGTGGCGATTGCTGAATCTGGATTGTCGCACTGGGCGATTTTGCGCACGGCCTGGGTATTTTCAGCCTTGGGTAATAATTTCGTTAAAACGATTTTACGCCTGGCGGCCGACCGGCCAAAACTCACTATCATTGCGGATCAAATAGGCTCACCTACGTGCGCTAAGCATTTGGCGAAAACCTGTTGGCTGGCGGTAAATCATCAGCTACAGGGCATTCACCACTGCACCTGCGATGGGGTCGCGAGCTGGTACGATTTTGCTATGGCAATTCAGGAGCTTGGCGCAGCACGCGGCTTGTTGAGCGGCACCTGTGATATCGCCCCGATTCGAACGGAAGATTACCCGACGCCAGCACGGCGTCCTCACTACAGCGTGTTGAGCAACGCGTCCTTGCGAGAGCAATTACCCGAAGCACCAAGTGTGTACTGGCGCAAGGCGCTCGCGGAAATGCTCGACGAATTAGCTAACCGATAGAGAAACAATATTCATGAGTAAAACCCTTCTGGTAACCGGCGGAGCCGGTTTCATTGGCGCGAACTTTGTTCACTACTGGCTGGAAACCTATCCGGCAGATCGTGTCATCGTGCTAGACGCTCTGACTTATGCTGGCAACCCTGCCAATTTGACCGCAGTGGAATCGGTCGAGAATTTTCGTTTCGTCAAAGGCGATATTCTGGATCAACCTCTGGTAGAGCAATTGCTGCGCGATAACAGTGTCGATACTTTGGTGCACTTCGCGGCCGAATCCCACGTTGATCGGTCGATTACCGGCCCGGATGCATTTATAGAGACTAATATCGTCGGTACGCATACCCTGCTAAAAGCTGCAAAAAAAGTATGGCTGGATGAGGGTTTGTGCAAAGAGGGGCACCGCTTTCATCATATTTCGACCGACGAAGTTTACGGCACTCTTGGGCCGAACGATCCAGCATTTTCGGAAACTACGCCTTACGCTCCCAATTCTCCGTACTCAGCCAGTAAAGCGGCTTCCGATCACCTTGTGCGCTCCTACTTGCATACCTACGGCCTGCAGGTGACCACGTCTAATTGTTCAAACAATTACGGGCCGTTCCATTTTCCCGAGAAACTCATTCCGCTGATTATCACTAACATCTTACGCGACCGAAAGCTGCCGGTTTACGGTGACGGCAAGCAGATTCGCGATTGGCTGTATGTCACTGACCACGCGCGGGGCATTGACCTGGTTCTGCGCAAAGGCGTGGTGGGTGAGTCCTACAACATTGGCGGGATCAACGAATGGGCTAATATCGATATTGTGCAATTGGTGTGCAAGTTGATGAACGAGCGGTTCGCTGCCAGTTCTGTGCTCGCAGAACGGTTTCCGAACGCGCGCTCCGCTATCGCAGGCACTGCTGCCGACCTCATTGAATTTGTGACAGACCGGCCCGGACACGATCGCCGCTACGCGATTGACCCCACCAAAGCGAACGCAGAGCTGGGGTATAAACCTCAGGAGTCATTCGATACCGGTATTGCCAAAACGATCGACTGGTATCTCGATAACCAAGAGTGGTGGAGCCCTCTGATCAAAAACTAAGGAAATGAGAGCGAATTCATTGATGACGAATAATGCCGCGTTACCCAGCCAACCGGAGGCACCGACATTGTTGAGAAATTACAGCACGGTGCAGGTAAGTCGCAAACGCTTGCTGCGCAACCACGACACCTTTATTCAGTGGGTGCAGCACGTGCTTAATATCAGCTGTGTGTGTGCCTGTCTGGTATTGCTGACCTACTCGGAGGTCGGCGAATTTACCGTGCCGTACCGCTCACTGATCGCATTTACCGTGCTGTTGATGGTGTTGGTGTACCGTTCGCTCGGCATTTACCGGCGTTTTGAAAATCTCGAAGGTGGGGTGCGGCAGTTGTGCCGTGCCTGGGGACTGGTGGTCATTCTGCTCGGGGTGCTGTCGGCGATTACCGGGGTGACCGACATCTTCTCGAAAAGCGTCATTATCGAATGGGGCGTTATGTCTATCGCCGCGCAAATCCTGATTTTTTACATCACTTACAAAATACACGCCTGGTACTCACAACGCGTACAGGTTCGTATTCCGACCCTGATTATCGGTGCGGGAAATATGGCGCAGCACCTCGCCGAGCGCATTACCAGTAATATCTGGTTGCCCGAAGAGGTGGTTGGGGTAATGACGCGCGATGCGGTACCCATCGATTGGGCGAAAGAGCAGTACCCCTTCCTCGGCGATGTGGACCAGATTGCCGATGTGGTAAAAGAAAAGGGCGTAAAGCGTATTTATGTTGCACTTGCGTTTCACAACATCGACAAACTGCTGGATATTCAGGAACGGCTGAAAGACGTAAATGTGGATTTGATCTGGGCGCCGGATATTTTTTCATTGAACCTGCTCAACCACAGCGTGCGCGAAATGGCCGGTGTGCCACTGATCAACCTGAACGAAACACCACTTCTCGCTGGGGGCCCCGCGTTTGTTAAATATACGCTCGACAAGCTCTTCTCGTTGATCGCGATTGTGATGTTGTCGCCGATATTGATTTCGGTTGCGCTCATTATCAAGGCGACCTCGAAAGGGCCAATTATTTTCAAACAAATTCGTGACGGTTGGGATGGCAAGCAGTTTCACGTCTATAAATTTCGCAGTATGTACGTGCACACACCGGAAAAAATCGTCAAACAGGCCACTAAAGGTGACCCTCGGATTACGCCGATTGGCCGTTTTATTCGCCGCACCAGTATCGATGAATTACCGCAGCTGTTTAACGTGCTCGAAGGCAGCATGTCGCTAGTTGGCCCGCGCCCGCATGCGGTATCACACAATCAGTTTTATTCCGGGCAGGTGAAGCAATATCTTGCACGGCATCGAATTAAACCCGGCATGACGGGGCTGGCCCAGGTGAATGGCCATCGCGGTGAAACCGAAACTGTGGAGGCGATGGAAAAGCGTGTTCGCTACGACCTGGAATACATTAAAAACTGGTCACTGTCATTGGATCTGAAAATCCTGTTTAAAACACCCTTTGTGTTATTCTCCAAGAATGCCTATTGATGAGATTAAGGCGGTAGCGAAATGAACGCTATTGCCTCGCCCATGGATTTAGTTCGACCCCAGAGTGCCGCTCATTCGCTGCTGGTGCTCTTTGTTCTCGCCACACTTGCCTTCGCCCCCAGTCTGTATGGCCTGGTTGGCGATTGGCTTGCGTCTCCGGAGTATGGTCACGGCATCCTTGTATCGGGGATCGCCGTGTATCTGCTCTGGTGTCGCCGCGACATGGTGGCGTGCGCCGCAGACAAAGCGTTTGTTGGGTGCGTGGTTTTGGTGGCTTTGGCGCTGGCCTGCTACGGTTTTGCGATGTTGGGCGATATAACCGTGCTCAAACACTACGCTTACGTGGCGACCCTGGCTTCGATTGCGCTTACCCTTGGCGGCTGGCCTGTTTTGCGGGTGGTTGGTTTTCCACTCGTGCTGATATTCTTCTCCATTCCTCTGCATCCCTTCTTTACCAACCACCTCACTAGCGATTTACAGTTGGTGTCGTCAACTATTGGGGTATGGTTTATACACTTGATGGGCATTCCCGCGCTGCAGGAAGGCAACGTAATCAATATGGGTGACTTCTCCCTGTTGGTGGAGGAAGCTTGCTCTGGATTGCGTTATTTACTTCCGCTGGCCAGCATATCGCTACTGATTGGCTACTACTATCGCGGCAGGCTGATAACCCGAATATTGCTGTTTTTGTCGGCGATCCCCATCACCGTATTCATGAACAGCTTGCGTATAGCGGTCACCGGATTCCTGATTAAATACGTCGGCAAGGAGTCTGCAGACGGCTTTCTGCATGATTTTGAAGGCTGGTTTGTATTTGTGGTTTCCTGTGTATTGCTTGGTCTTGCTCTGGTGGTGCTGGCTAAGGTAAATCGACGGGCGCTAACCCTGCAGGACAATTTTAAATTCCCCGTTGTTGCCGTCGAAGATCTCCGCGCAGGTTCGCCGGTGGGTGCGCGTATTCACGGGGTGATTGCCGCGTTACTCATTCTGGGCGGCAGTGCTATCAGTTACCTGTGGCTGAACAAAGAAACAGTGATTCCCGCGCGCGAAACCTTCGACAAATTCCCGTTAACCCTCGCCGGGCGAGACCTCTATCCAGACGTGCTCGACAGCCATGTGCTGAATATTCTGAAACTGGACGACTATTTTATTGGCGATTATCTCGCTACAGATAAGCTGCCGGTCAACTTATACATGGCCTATTACGAGGCTCAGCAGGACGGCTCGTTGATTCACTCACCCTCAGACTGTATCCCGGCTGGCGGATGGGAAATAACTGATTCCAGTATTATCGACCTGACGGACCTTGGGTTTCGCGGTCGCGGCAATCGCGCAATTATAGAAAAAGGCGACAACCGATTGCTTGTTTACTATTGGGTGAATGAACAAGCTCGCAATTACGCGACAGAATTTGAAGTCTACAACTCCTTAGTATTGCGATCGATTACTCACGGTCGCACCGACGCTACGCTAGTGCGGGTGTATGTACCGCTGCGCGAGGGCGTTGATAGCGAAGGCCAGTTGAAGGAGTTTGTCGCCGCACTCGCCGATCGAAGCGCACCTTTTTTACCGCAATAAAATGCAGAGTTATACACGACTATGAAAAAAATAATTCCACTATTGGTGCTTGTCGCGGTATTGACGGCCTGCAAAAGCGAAGAAGAAAAATCGCAGGAATATTATGAGAGCGGTGCGGCCTACCTGGAGAAAGGTGAGTACTCTTCGGCCGAGTTAGAGTTTAAAAATGCGCTCAAGATCAATCCGCACAATACGGACGCGCAATTTGGTACAGCCGTTATTTACGAAAGTAAAAAACGCTGGGTTGAGTTGGAGAAAACACTGGTTGGTATTCTCGATTTTGACCCTGAATATATCGAGGCGCGAATTAAGCTCACCAACCTGTACCTTGGCCAGAACAAAATTGATAAGGCGATGGTGCACACCGAAAAGTTGATGACTCAGCAGCCGCAAAACCCGATGGTGAAAACGCTGCGGGCCGCGGTGCTGTATAAAATCGACGACCGCGACGGTGCGCGAAACCTCATTGATCAAGTATTAGCCGCTCACCCACATTACGTTGATGCGGTTATTCTCAAAGCTCATGACCTCCTGTTCCAAGATAAAAACAGCGAAGCGATCGCGGTGTTGGATGGCGCGCTGAAAGAGCAGCCCAAGAGCGTGGTGCTTAATATTGTGTTGTTGCAGGCGCTCAATAAAGCCGGGGAAGCTTCAAGGGCGGAATCTGTATATCGCACCTTGATTGAGATCTACCCGGACAACAGCAATATCCCGTTGTCACTGGCTCGACACCTTGCCTCCAACAATCAAGTGGAAGCAGCTGTAGCGCTTCTGGAAAAGCAGGCTGAGCAAAAGCAGGATACTGAGTTTTTGTTTAAGGCGATCGAACTGGTCAATGACCGTGATGGTATTGACGCTGCCGAGGCATTGACCAAAAAGTATCTCAAACAATTTCCGGCGTTGGAACGTTTGCGTTTCGCACTGGTGGATATCTATGTAAAAACCGGCCGCTTAGCCGAGGCAGTGGCAGAGCTGGATAAAATCTGGCTGGCAGGGGGCGAAACCCGGCTGACAGTTGATGCGGGTTTGCGTAAAGGCCGGCTAGAACTAATGAATAACAGTTTGTCCGATGCGGAAAAAACGATCGCCCGGCTCGAAGAGCTGGATGCGAACAATCCCAAAGTCGCCGTGTTGCAAGGGGATTTGTTACTCGCTAAACACGATGGCGCCGGTGCGATCCGTGTGTTGCGTACTGCACTGAGGCAGGTGGCCGTCGATGCCGACGTGTTTGCCGCGCTGGCCAAAGCGCATCGAGCGCAAGCGGAGTTTGAGTTGGCTAACGAGTACTTTGCGAAGGCGGTGCGTGCACCTGACGGAATAAAATACGCAGTGGATTACGCGCAGTTCTTACTCGAGCAGAAAAAACTGAGTCTCTCTGAGCAAATCCTCCAGCAGCTTATTTTGCGTAATCGTGGCAGTGAACGCGTGCTCAATTTACTGGCGCAGGTCAAGCTTGCCAAAGAGCAATGGCAAGAAGCGGAAATGATAGCTGATCAAATGCAACAGATCGAAGGCGAAGATACGGTTGTGGCCTACATTCGTGGCATGGCAGCTTCCGGCAAGGGAGACAACGAAGGCGCTATTGCCGCCATGGAAAATCTGCAAAAACTCAGCCCTGATTCCATGCGCTCTATGGTGTTGTTAGTCGACGCCTATATTAAGGCGGGTCAACGAGATGAAGCGGAAACCTTCTTGAACCGGGTAATCGCAACCGATCCAAACTCCTACACTGGGTACTTTTTGCGCGGCAATTTGCACCTCTATTTCGGTGAGGCGGAACCTGCGGTACGGGATTACCAGCAGGCGATTAAAAACGATCCCAAAAAAGAAGGTGCTTATAACGCGCTTGCGAAGTTGAACCTGCGGCTAGGCAAAGTGGCCGATGCAGAACGGGTACTCAGCCAGGGCGTACGGCGATTGCCGGATAGCGAGACGCTTACCGCCTTTCGTGCCGAGCTCCACCGCCGTGCCGGCGAGCTGGATCAAGCCGTTGCCATGTATCGCGCGCTCCTTGCTAGAAACGACAGCCTGGATGTGGTGGCTAATAATTTAGCGTCCACATTGATCACACTGGGTGGTGCCGACAATTTACAATCCGCTCTGCAAGTGGCGGCGCGGTTCCGCACCTCAAAGGTGCCACAATTTCTCGACACGCTCGGCTGGGCCTATGTGCTCAACAACCAGTTGGATGACGGTCTATCTTTGTTGCGACGTGCTTCGCTCAAACTACCTGACGAGCCAGAAATCGCCTATCACCTGGCTGAAGGTTATTTCCGCAATCAGGATTACACCAACGCGAAAATTCAGGTAGACGAAGCGCTTGCAAAAGGAACCGACAGTTTGAGCTGGTATACAACTGCTGAAACCTTGCAGAAAAAGATTGCTGCAGCTTTGTAACCTTTGCGTGCTGTCGGCGCGATTTACATTAGTATGAGTCGGTAATTAATTGATGGTGCAAAAAATCGCCATCAATGCCTCCAAAGAGCGCGAAAATTTAACGTTTGGCGCACTTAGTATCCAACTGTCGGACTAAAGTGGAGGGTTTTAGTAGGTGGCACAGTGATTGCTCTAGTAAGAATGTCGGGGCAACTTTTCTTAACCTAACTTTGAGCCCCACTTTAAATTGTCTGACATCTGTACACGGAGGGTGAAGTACTGTGAAGTCGATCAAACAACTGGTATTGCTGTTTATATTCGTTGTGTTTTCTGTCAGCGCTTACGCCTACATGTTTGTTGATACAAATAAGGTAGGAGCGCCTTTGGGAGACAATTTCTCGCTGCCGGTGGTAGCGGTTTGCTTCGGGCTTTTGTTGATAGTTTTCGGAAATCTGCAGAGGCGAACGTAGCAGTCCAATAATAAGATTTTCACGGAAAGGGGGCGTGAGCCCCCTTTTTTACGCCGATTGGAATATCATAGCGAAGGTATACACAGGAGAAGGTAATAGCGTGTACGACGATCAAGGCTCAGGTTCGCAGACATCAATACTCGATGCGAATTATATTCCCGCGTTACTGCGTTATAAGTGGTACATCCTGATAACAACCATACCGCTCATCGTTATTGCCGGTATTATTGTTGCCTCACTACCCCCGATTTATCTCTCTGCTGGCACCGTGATGGTAGAGACTCAGAAAATTCCCCAAAGCCTGGTACAAACTACGGTTACCACGGCTGTGAAAGAGCGAATCGATATTATCAAGCAGCGAGTGATGACTCGCGATCGCCTGCTCTCGGTGATTCGCCAGCACGGTTATTTTCAGCTCGACGAAAGTTCCCCTATCCAGGTCAATCAGGTGATTACTAACGTGCGCCGCTCAGTGCTGCTCGAGGTTGAGGAGACGCGTGTCGGCCGTGAAAAATCCGTAATCGCTTTCCGGGTGGGCTTCGAGTCGCGTGAACCGCGCATTGCCTATGAGATGGCGAATGACCTGGTGACGCTCTTTATGAGCGAGAACATCAAAGTTCGAACTGAACGTGCCAGCGAGACAACCGAGTTCTTCCGACAGGAGGCCGCAAAAGTTAAGTCTGAATTGGACAAAACGGAAGCCGCCGTCGCTGAATACAAGCAGAAAAACAAGGATGCGCTGCCCGAGCATTTGCGACTCTATGGCGATATGCGGGCGCAAGCGACAGAGAAACTGAACAATATCAATCGCGATATCCGTTCTGCTCGCCAGCAAATAGAGCTGATTAAAACCCAAATGGCGCTCGCTCAGCCTGGCGAAGGCGTTGATGGTGTCTATCTGGACCCGCGTCTATCGCAACTTCAGCAGCGCTACAAAGAATTGTCGATGCTGTATAAGCCGGATTATCCCGATCTTGTTGCCCTCAGAGAGCAAATCGAACTGCTGAAATCCAACCCGCTGTCGCAGGAAGATATCGAGCAGGCGCCAGTGGGCGATCTCAGTGTCGCTAGCAAACTCGACGAGCTTGAACAAGAAATTGCTTCGCTCCAGATGGATCGCAAAGAGACCGAAGAGTCGATTGCCGATCTGGAAAATCGTATTTTAAAAGTGCCTTTGGTTGAGCGCGGGTTGATCGAGTTGAACCGCGATTACGATGCGAAACTGTCTGAATATAATCAGCTCGCAGCGAAAATCGGCGAGGCATCGCGTGCAGAAAGTCTCGAGCAGGAAATGCTCGCTGAAAAATTCTCTCTGCTGGAGCCACCCCGCTTGCCGCGCGTGCCGTCTGCACCGAATAGGATCAAGCTCATGGCGATGGGTGTTATTGTTGCATTCGGTGCGCCTATTGGGATTGCTCTGCTTATTGGTCATTTCGACTCTTCCATCCGCAGCCGCAAAGTACTTGAACGAGCGGTTTCCGGGCGTCGCGGCCTACCGGTGCTGGAGGTGAACTACATTCGCACCGAGGCGGAGTCGTCAGGTCAGCGCCGCCGTATTCGCAAGTCGTTTATCATTGCTATGGCGGGATTATTGCTGGCAGCGTTGATATTCCACTTTTTCGTAATGGATGTGGGCGATTTGATGGAAAAAGTGTTGGAGCGTTTTGGGATATTTATTTATTAACCAATGCGCTTAAGCTGCGCCCTGCCGCCCAGTCATTAAGGGCGGCAAAGCTACGGATTTTATAGCGCTGTTCAAGGGGGAATAATGAGCGCGAAGCTCGAGCTTCTCATCGTCGTTATCAATTACAAAACGGCAGCCATGGTGATCGATTGTTTGCAAACCGTGCTGCCCCAGCTCAAAGAAAGGCAAAAGGTTGCCCTCGTCGATAATTGCTCTGGCGATGGTTCGGCAGAGACACTGCAAACGTGGGTTGCCGCTCACGGAGACGGGAAGGTTGACCTTATTCTGTCGCCGGAAAATGGCGGGTTTTCCGCCGGCAATAACATCGGTATCAAACACGCAGAAGCGGACCATTATCTGTTGTTGAACAGCGATACATTGCTGCGAGACGGAGCGTTGGCGACAATGCTCGATACCATGACCAACAAACGTTGTGGTTTTGTGGCGCCGCGTCTTGAGTGGCCGGATGCCACGCCCCAGGAAAGCTGTTTTCGCTTTCATCGTCCTATCAGTGAACTCATTTATGGCGCAGCGACTGGTGCAGTTACCCGGCTCCTCGGCCGTTGGGTCGTCGCGCTACCCGTGAGTGAGAAACCCATCAGCCCTGAGTGGGCAAGTTTCGCCTGTATTCTGTTGCGCGGCGAAATGGTTAAAGATGTTGGCCTTATGGACGAAGGCTACTTCCTTTACTACGAAGATGTGGATTATTGCAAAGAAGCTGCTAATCGGGGCTGGTCGATTGTGTACCAGCCCGCCGCCCGGGTCGTGCATTTGCGCGGTGGCAGTTCGCCAATGAAATCGAATTATGCACATAAGAAACGCCTGCCGTATTACTACTACGCATCGCGCACCCGTTATTTCGCCAAGCACTATGGCCGCTTAGGTGCGTTTCTTGCGAATTCAGCGTGGCTCACAGGCCGATCTATTTCCAAGTTGCGCGAGCTGTTGGGCAAAAAGGATATTGCCGCTTGCGAAAAGCAGTTCTCGGATATCTGGATCCAATTTTCTTCGCCTTTAAAACCTTACAGACCAAAATCATGACCCAAGTAGAAACTCGCCTCCCGAATTTTATGATTATTGGCGGCATGAAGTGTGCGACAAGTACATTGCACGATCAGCTGGCCGAACAGCCTGGCTTTTTTATGAGCACGCCAAAAGAGCCAAATTATTTTAGCAACGACGAAGTGTTTGCGAACGGTGAGTCCTGGTATAACCAGCTTTTTTCAGATGCCAAGGACGCTGAATTGGTAGGCGAGTCGAGTACTCATTACACCAAGTTTCCCACCTATCCCCAGACGCTGGACCGATTGGAATCCCACGGATTAGGGCGCTGTAAATTTATTTATGTTATTCGCCATCCTTTGGATCGTTTGGTATCTCACTATATTCACGAATGGTCGCAGGGTGTAATTTCATCCGACATTGAAAAAGCCCTGGAAACTAATCCGGAACTGATTGATTACTCCCGTTACTACTTTCAGCTTAATCATTATTTACAGCGCTTTGATGCTTCCCAACTAATGGTCGTTTACTTCGAACGTTTGAGCAGTCAATCGCAAAAGGAGCTTGAGCGTATTTGTCAGTTTCTCGGCTACAGCGGTGAGCCAGTGTGGGACGACAATATGGAACGCAAAAACGTGTCTGCGCAACGTATTCGTAAATTTCCTTTTTACGATCTTGTGGTGGAATCAAAACTGATGACGAGTCTGCGCCGTAACCTGGTGCCGCGTCAGCTGCGGGATGCGGTAAAAGCCAAGTTGACAATGAACAAGCGACCAGAGCTTTCAGCCCAGACTCGAGCGAAGCTCGAGACCATTTTTAACGAAGATCTAGCAGAGCTGGGCAAGTTGGTCGGCACAGAATTGAATTGCACTAATTTTAAAGACCTCGCCAAAAATGGGCCGGCGCCTGACTTGGTCTAGGGCCTGATTTTTTGAGCATGCTTTTTGCTAAAAACGACATACCTAACTTCGAAGGATATCGCGTGGAGAATGAAATTACCGCTCTTGGAGAGCTCGTCGCCAAAGTCAATGAAATCGTGGTTGCTGCGGGTGACGCAATTATGGATATCTACCAACAACCGGATTTCAATGTAGAAATTAAGGATGACAATTCTCCGCTAACCCGGGCAGACAAAGCAGCCCATAATATATTGGCCGCAGCACTGGAAGCGCTTGATTGTGGCCCTGTTCTTTCTGAAGAAGACGCCAACATTCCCTGGGGGGAACGCCAGCAGTGGCAACAGTACTGGCTGGTAGACCCTCTGGACGGTACCAAGGAATTTATCAAGCGCAACGGCGAATTTACGGTGAATGTCGCGCTTATTAAAGACGGCGTACCCATTCTTGGCAGTGTATATGCGCCTGACAAAGGCTGGCTTTACTATGGAGCTAAAGGCGTCGGCGCGTTCAAAGTGGACGATGCAAAAGCGGCTACAGCTGCAGAAAGCATCTCCCCAGCAGTTGTGCCTGGTAGCGATGATGTATGGCGTATAGTGGGCAGCCGCTCTCACCAGAGCGATGATTTCAAAGAGTTTGTAAAATCGTTCAACGGTACTGACATAGTGGCGATGGGCAGTTCATTAAAAATATGTTTAGTGGCCGAAGGTGCTGCAGATCTCTACCCGCGTTTGGGGTTAACCAGTGAATGGGATACGGCAGCCGCACAAGCCGTTGTTGAGGCTGCCGGCGGTGTGCTGCTCAATTGGGAAACTAAACAGCCGTTGCGTTACAACACCAAAGAGTCCTTGCTTAATCCATTCTTTATTGTGTGCGCGCAAACTTCACCCGTTTGGCTAAACGTTTAACCGCTTAGGAGCTAGTATGTCCCCCTCTGATCGACGCCGTTCACATCTTAAGCAGCTAGAAGCCGAATCGATTTTTATCATTCGCGAAGTCGCCGCGAAATTTCAGAATCCGGTGATGCTTTATTCTGTGGGCAAGGATTCGGCTGTAATGCTGCATCTTGCCATGAAAGCCTTTGCTCCCGGCACGCCGCCGTTTCCCTTGTTGCATGTAGATACCACTTGGAAATTCCGTGAGATGATTGAGTTTCGCGATAATATGGCGAAACAAGCGGGCATGGAATTGCTGGTGTACACCAACGAAGAAGGCCGGGCAGCGAATATTAATCCGTTCGATCACGGCAGCGCAAAATACACCGATATCATGAAGACCATGGCGCTCAAGCAGGCGCTGGATAAATACGGGTTCGACGCGGCTTTTGGTGGTGCCCGCCGCGATGAGGAAAAATCCCGAGCGAAAGAGCGGGTGTATAGTTTTCGCGATAAGTACCACCGCTGGGACCCAAAAAATCAGCGGCCCGAGCTGTGGAACCTGTATAACTCTCGTGTTAACAAAGGCGAATCCATCCGTGTATTCCCGCTCTCTAACTGGACTGAGCTGGATATCTGGCAATATATTTATTTAGAACAAATTCCTATTGTACCGCTGTACCTGGCCAAACCGCGGCCAGTGGTTGAGCGCGATGGAAACCTCATTATGGTGGATGATGATCGTCTGCCACTGGCGGAGGGCGAAGTTCCGCAAGAAAAATGGGTGCGTTTTCGCACGCTGGGCTGCTACCCGCTTACCGGAGCGGTGGAGTCGACCGCTCAAACACTGCCCGATGTTATTCAGGAAATGCTGCTGACACGCACCTCAGAGCGCTCCGGTCGAGCCATTGATCACGATGAAGCGGGATCTATGGAGAAAAAGAAACGTGAAGGGTATTTCTAAGGACGCCGTGATGACCGAGACCAACAGCCTGCTGGCGACAGATATACACGCCTACCTGAAACAACACGAAGAAAAAGACCTGCTGCGATTTATTACCTGTGGCAGTGTCGACGATGGTAAATCGACGCTTATTGGTCGTCTGCTGCACGACACCAAAATGATCTACGAAGATCAACTGGCCGCGATATCAAAAGACAGTAAAACTCATGGCACCACGGGGCAGGAGGTCGACCTGGCGCTGCTTGTCGATGGTCTTCAGTCTGAGCGCGAGCAAGGGATCACCATTGATGTTGCCTACCGCTACTTTTCCACCGATAAGCGCAAATTTATTATTGCGGACACCCCAGGGCACGAGCAGTACACGCGAAATATGGCCACAGGTGCCTCCACGGTTCGTCTCGCTATTTTATTAATTGATGCCCGCTACGGGGTACAAACCCAAACCCGCCGGCACAGTTTTATTTGCTCTCTGCTGGGTATTAAGCATTTTATAATTGCTGTGAATAAAATGGATTTGGTTGACTATTCCGAGTCACGTTTTAATGACATTTGTGCCGAGTACAAAGAGTTCGCTAAAAACCTGAACGTCGAGGATATTCAGTTCGTTCCGCTGTCGGCACTGGTAGGCGACAACGTAGCCCAGCTCTCCGATGCGACACCTTGGTATAAAGGCGCTCCGCTGTTGACTCTGCTGGAGGATCTTCCGCTCGATACGGATGATGACTTCGATAATTTGCGTTTCCCTGTGCAGTATGTGAACCGGCCGAACCTAAATTTCCGGGGTTACTGTGGCACGCTCGCCTCGGGTGTATTGCGCCCCGGAATTGGCGTTAAAGCTCTGCCCTCTGGCAAAACCAGCCGCGTTGAGAAAATTATTCTGGCGGACAAGGAACTGGCAGAAGCGTATCCCGGCGATTCAATCACGGTTACCCTCGAAGATGAAATCGATATTTCCCGCGGCGATATGATAATTGCCGATACCGATTCACTGCAGCCCTCAAATGCGATGGTGATCGACTTGGTGTGGATGCACGATACTCCGCTGGAACTCAACAAAAACTATTACATAAAGCTGGGCGCGGCAGAAGTTACGGGCTCGATCAGTGAGATTGAATATCAGATTGATGTGAACACCCTGGAGCGCCAGCCTGTGAGCTCCGTTCCGCTGAATGGTATTGCGCGCTGTACGTTGAATTTAACTGAACCCGTTTGTGTTGATGCGTACCAGAGCCACCCGCATACGGGGAATTTAATTTTTATTGATCGGTTGACCAACGTTACCGTAGGCGCGGGCATGATTGCCGAACCGCTGGGGAATGAAAACGTGGTTTGGCATTCAATGGATGTCTCGAAGAAAACCCGTGCCGAACGCTTCAAGCAAAAGCCTGCGATTATCTGGTTTACCGGTTTGTCGGGCTCCGGTAAGTCAACTACGGCAAACGCGTTAGAAAAACAATTGTTTGCTATGGGGTACAGCACCTATTTGTTAGATGGCGATAACGTTCGCCATGGTTTGTGTTCCGATCTGGGTTTCAGTGATAGGGATCGGATTGAGAATATTCGCCGCGTAGGTGAAGTCGCTAAATTAATGGTGGATGCCGGTCAGATTGTGCTGGTTTCGTTTATCTCACCGTTCCGCCGCGAGCGTCAGATGGTTCGCCAGATGGTGGAACCGGGCGAGTTCTTTGAAGTGTTTGTAAATACCCCGATCGACGTGTGCGAAACCCGTGACCCGAAAGGGCTCTACAAAAAAGCGCGAGCGGGTGAAATACGCAATTTCACTGGTATTGATTCGCCTTACGAAGCGCCAATCTCGCCAGAAATTGAAGTGAACACCGCGCAAGCGGATCTGGATATGCTGGTGCGCGAGTTGCTCAAGCGATTAAAAGAATACAGCGTAATATCCTAGGCCGCAGGTATAACAACGTCTCTTATGGAACTCAATTATCAACTGGGTATTGTGGTGATCGGGCGCAATGAAGGCGAGCGTCTGATTCGCTGCCTGGAATCAGCACGGCCTGATATTAACACTGTGGTATACGTCGATTCCGGTTCTACGGATAACAGCTGTGCGCAAGCGCGTAAGCTTGGGGTCGCCGTGGTGGAGCTCGATCTTTCCAAGCCATTCACTGCTGCGCGGGCACGCAATGCGGGATGGCAAGCGCTGGTTGAGCAAAATCCGGCAATCGAATTTGTTCATTTTATTGATGGCGACTGCGAATTTATTGAAGGCTGGCTGGCCACCGCTTGCGGTTTTTTAACCTCTAATACCGACTACGCAGTCGTATGCGGACGTCGTCGGGAGCGATATCCAGAGCGTTCGGTTTACAACCGTTTGTGCGATATTGAATGGAACACGCCGGTAGGCGATGCCACGGCCTGTGGCGGCGATGCACTGTTTCGTGTTCCTTGTCTCCAGCAGGCCCAGGGCTACACCGACTCACTTATCGCTGGTGAAGAGCCGGACCTGTGTTTGCGGCTGCGTAAACTGGGCTGGAAAATCTATCGCTTTGATGCGGATATGACCTGGCACGACGCAGCCATGTTCACTGCCGGCCAGTGGTGGAAACGCATGAAGCGTTCTGGCTATGCCTATGCAGAAGGCTATGCTCGCCACGGTGGGCGTCGCGCGGAGCTTGAAAACTATCGCTGGCCGGATATTCGTCGCATTGTTTTTTGGGCGTGTGTCTTTCCGGTTAGTGTGTTTGCGCTAGCGCTTATCTACCCTTTATTTGCCGTGCTGTTGCTGGTTTATCCTCTGCAGGTTGCTCGCTTGACAGCAACATACCGCAATCACTTATCACAGAGCAAAGTCGCTTTTTTTTACGCCTTATCGAATGTTGCCTGTAAGTTTCCGCAATTCGATGGCGTGCTCGAATACCTGTTTAATCGCATGAGAGGCCGTGCAGGCACTTTGATCGAGTACAAATAATCTAAGGAAGAGTTCCCTATGTCCTACCTGCTGGTATCCCCTTGTAGAAACGAAGCCGAATTTATGCGGAAAACGCTGGATAGCGTTTGCAACCAAACAGTGCCGCCAGATCTTTGGGTGGTGGTTGATGATGGCTCTACCGATGAAACCCCGGCAATCCTGGCTGATTACTCGGAACGTTATCCGTTTATTCAGGTGATCACTCGGGAAAATCGCGGTCACCGCAGTGTGGGCCCGGGCGTTATTGAAGCGTTTTATTACGGTTACGACAAAATTGACGTATCCCAGTTTGATTATGTCTGTAAGTTTGATCTGGATTTGGATTTGCCTCCTCGCTATTTTGAAATCCTGATCGATCGAATGGAAAAAAATCCCCGCTTGGGTACTTGTAGCGGCAAAGCGTACTTTGTCGATAAAAATACCGGAAAAATGGTAAGCGAGAAGTGTGGGGACGAAATGTCCGTTGGTATGACCAAGTTTTATCGCCGCACCTGTTTCGAAGAAATCGGCGGGTTTGTACGTGAGGTCATGTGGGACGGAATAGACTGTCATCGCTGCCGACAGTTAGGGTGGTTAGCGGAAAGCTGGGATGAAGAAGAGCTGCGATTTATTCACCTGCGGCCTATGGGTTCCAGTCAAAAAGGCATTATTACCGGGCGTAAGCGCCATGGTTTTGGTCAGTATTTTATGGGCACTGGCCTAGCCTACATGACAGCCTCATCGGTGTTTAGAATGTTGCATCCACCGGTATTTATTGGTGGCTTTTCGATGTGGCTGGGATATGTGGAAAGCATGCTGGCTGGAAAAGATCGTTTCGATGACAAGGCATTGGTCAAGTTTATTAACGATTACCAATGGAAGTGTTTGTTCAAGGGGAAAAAAGCGGCAACGGCTGAATTGAACGCGAAACAGGAACCCGTCTGGCTGGCGAAACACGCGTGATGAAAATTGCTTACCTGGCGCCGGAACTTCCGGCACTTTCCGCGACGTTTGTGTATAACGAGATACTTGAGCTGGAGGAGCAGGGTGTCGACGTACAGTATTTTTCAGTACATAGACCCGCTTCCATTGCAACGGACCACAAGCTGGAGGCAATGCGTGAAAATACCCGGTATTTGTACGCGCAAAGCAAACTAACGGCACTGCTCGCAAATATTTCTGTGCTGTTACAAAAGCCTGTCGCGTATTTGTCGGTCCTTGGGATGTTACTGGCAGATATTGTGCGCCTGGGTGTTGTTACCCGCACTGCCATTGGCCAGGTCATGCGTTTTTTTTACGGCGCCTACCTCGCCAAATTACTTTGTAAGCAAAAAGTTCAGCATTTACATATCCATTTTGCACATGTGCCGACGGATATCGGTATGTACGCCTGCAAATTAGCGGGTATTCCCTATTCGGTAACTTCACACGCTAATGATCTTTTCGAGCGCGGCTGGCTGATTAAACAGAAGGTTGAGCGTTCTGCATTCTTCGGCTCCATCTCCGCGTACAACATTAAACACATTGAAAGTCTCGGCGCGCCGAGTGATAGGCTGGTGATTACTCGCTGTGGTGTAGACGATAGGATTTTTCCGCCTATTGACAAAACACACCATATTGCGGCTAACACCATCGGCGGTATCGGACGTTTAGTTGAAAAGAAAGGTTTTGATACGCTGATTAAAGCAGTTGCCGTGTTAAAGCAACGGGACTACCCCGTTACTTTAAAGTTGGCCGGTGGTGGACCGCTGGAGCAAGAACTTAAACAGCTGGCTATCGCGCGCGATGTAGAGGAAGAAGTCAAATTTTTGGGCCCTCTGGCGCATTCTGAAGTACCTGCTTATCTGTCCGAACTGGATGCATTCGTGTTGCCCTGTAAAACTGACAGTAACGGTGATATGGACGGCATCCCTGTCGTGTTGATGGAAGCGATGCTGTCCGGTTTGCCGGTAATCACAACTCGCCTGTCTGGTATCCCCGAGTTGGTCGTCGATGGCTATTCCGGCTTACTCATCGAGCCGGAAGATGAAATGGCGTTAGCGAACGCAATTCAGCAGTTGTTAGGCGATGCCGAGCTACAGGCGCGATTGGTAAAAGACGGCGCAGCGCATGTCGCAGACGAGTTTTCCCTGCGCACCAATGTACAACGGCTTATGGCGTTGTTCGAAAAAGCGATAGGAGATTCTCAGTGAAAATCGGTGAGGATCTTCTTCCGCGGCAGTTATGCTGTGTCATGGGGTTGCCGTTTGACGTGGTCACAACGGCCGCTGCTGTAACCCAGGTCGAACAAGCTATTGAATCTGGTGAGCATTGTTTTCTTTCCACACCGAACCTTAATTTTGTTGTCTCGTCGATGCGTGACGACGATTTTTATCAGTCCGTGGTAGAAAGTGATTTGATCATCGCCGACGGGATGCCCATTGTGTGGGTGTCTAAGCTGCTAGGTATTAATTTGCCCGAACGGGTCGCCGGGTCCACCTTGTTCGACGAGCTTTCGCAGCGTCCGGCAGAAAAAAAGATGCGTGTGTTTTTCTTTGGTGGACTCCCTGGCGTCGCAGAGAAAGCAGCAACTGTTCTCGCTGATAAATTTTCTGGTGCCGAAGGTTGTGGCTATTTCGATCCGGGGTTTGGTGGTGTGGAAGATATGTCGACGGATGCCATTATCGACACGATTAACGCTGCGAATCCCGATTTTATTGTCGTTGCGTTAGGGGCGAAAAAGGGTCAGAACTGGATTTTACATAACCGGGACAGATTGCAGGCCCCCGTTGTCAGCCACTTGGGTGCGGTGGTGAACTTTGTCGCTGGCGAGGTTAGCCGCGCACCAACAATGGTGCAAAAATTAGGGCTTGAATGGCTGTGGCGAATTAAAGAAGAGCCTGGCATATGGCGGCGATATTGGAATGACGGTTTAGCCTTGTTGCAATTGCTCGTTAATAATGTGTTACCACTTTACTTGGCTCGTAACAAAAGTGGGCACAAACAGGTTTGTCAATCGACATTTGATGAGACAGATATTTGCGTAAAGCTCACACTGACGGGGGCTATGGGTAGCGATTTTTCGCGGAACCTAATGGCCGAGGTTGTTGACCACGCCCGGCCTCACAAGCCTTTGCAGCTCGATTTATCCGGTTTGGAATACATGGACAACAGCTTTATCGCGTTTTTGCTCCTAATGGATTGTCGCTTACAGAAGTACCATTCGCGCCTGGAAATTATTGCTGTTAGTGATGCTCTCGCCAAGACATTTCAACAGCAGGGGGTCGCTAAACGATTTGTTTATGCGGCTGAGGCGTAGCCGCGCGACTTTTCGAATGGCCTAACTTTTTTCAAAAAGGTAGGCGAACTGGTCTACAAATGCGTTGTTGGCGAGATATTCGCGAATGGTTTGATAGGCTTGCTCGGCGATTTTGCGTCGCTCTTCCTCTGCGCCAATAAGGTGGATCACTTTTTCCTCAAGATCGCTGTAATCCCAGTTTAATGCAATGTAGGTGCTGTCGGCCTCGTGAATATGCGGTGCCATTTCCAAATGTTCCATCGAAGGCTTTAGCAGCACAGCGCCTGCGAGGACCGCTTCGATATCTCGCCAACAAATTTCCCCGTATCCAAACGGGCTAAAGCAAATTTTTGAATTTTCCAACTCCTTCATAAACCGAGGCCGCGGAATTCCCGTACCCGTAGCGGTAGAAATGTCGGAAATTTCGCCGAGCTTGTCGATGGAAAGCTGTCGCATTTTTCCGTACCAGGACGATCCGTTGGCAGCCAGTCGGGCATGGACGTCAATCGTTTTGTCGCCCTTGGGCGCGTGCGACTTTTCGAGGAATTCCTCCAGAATACATGGGCCGGTAAAAAATGTCGGTCCGAGTTTCAGCTTCGGTAAAAACTCCTCTGGAACATGCCAGTTTACTGTGTCTTCTTCCAGGTCAAATAAACCTGAGTAGTACTCCATCAAATTGGTATCGCCCACTTGCGGTTTTAAATAGCGGGATTTGTCCTTTAACAATGATTTTTTAATATATGAGGTTAGATAAGGGTTTAAGGTCTTTGCCAAGCGAAGATCTGTCGGTGCAAAAGAATCGAGGAAATGTAAATCGGCTGATGGATTTAATTTGTGTATTTTTTCAACGAGGGCAACAAGTTCACATTTGTCGATAGTAAACCATGTTTGAAAAAGTACGATATCGGCGTCGTGTTGTTTGCAATAATTGTCGGCGGAGTATTCGGGTAAAGTGACGATGCGAATCTCCGCATCAAACTTTTCCCGAAACAGATCTCGGTAATATAGAAAGGGATAGACCTGGTTATAACTTATTCGATTCGGCTCGGTAATGAGCAGTACTTTTGGGCCAGCGGCTTTAAACGACTGGTCGGTTAGTGCACTGACTAATGGCCAGCTGTTTAATTTTTCATAGTTTTTGTATAGATAACTCAGCATACGTCCTGCCTAAACGTGTGTATCCATCAGCGCACTGGGGCGTCAGTTAATCGAGCCATGTCGTCTGCTAAAATAGCGACACCCATTGTATCGTGTATTCTAACTTTCGGGGCGGACATACTTAAAGAAGCCAAAGCAGCCACCGGGGTCGAGGGTTTGTGTCTGGGATTTTGGCTAACGGGATGTTTTGCCACTCCTAGAGAGTTGTAAATATCTTCGGGCATTAATTATGCAAGAACTTTACCTAAAGGCTGAAACCCTATTCTGTGAATAAACGTAGCTGGCTACGCTGTATTGAATACCTGCCGATTGTCCCCGTCTTTGATCATGTCGCGCCCGTGTGACTGCGCTAGGTGTTGATTATTGATGGGTATGTTGCCACAGTTTCGGCTTAAACGATTAAATTAGGAAACTGGCTGTCTGGTCAATTTGGAGTGAGAATGTCGAGAAAATTAACTATAAATTGGATTTTCGATTACGTGGGTCTGTCAGGCGGAGTGAAGTCCAATCGACTAATCGCAGAAGCTATGGTGCGACGGGGCCACGAGGTGAATCTGGTTTATTGTGAGCGCCCAGATCAGACGCCACCTATTTGGCGGGTACGCAGCTATTTAAAGCACAAGAAAAAAGAGCGGGAATCACAGGGCAAGCAGGGGCATCACCTTGAGTCCAGTACTGCTAATCTAATGCCTGTAGCTCATCGCCCGCTATTGGCCAGCGACGTCCCCGATGCAGACTTTACCGTTGCGACTTGGTGGCGCACTGCGGTATGGATGAAGGATTGGCCTGCGAGCAAAGGTGCAAAGGGGCACTTCGTTCGCCATCATGAAGTGTATGGTGGCGATCCAGAAGAGGTGGAAGCTGTTTACCGGATGCCAATCAAGAAATTTGTTATTGCCCGCTGGCTGAAAACGCTCATGGCAGACAGCTATGGCGATTCTTCTGCAGCGCTGGTGCCCAATGGTGTCGACTGGAATCAGTTCAACTATGTGGCGCGAGAGAAAAACCCCGTTCCAGCGGTAGGATTCCTATATGGCGTGGCAAACTGGAAGGGCGCTGAGCTAGCGTTTAATGCTGTGCGTAAAATGCAAGAAAAAATACCTGAACTTAAGGTTTACGCATTTGGGTCCCATCTCATTGATAAAAAATTCAACGATATGTTGCCCGCAAACTTCGAATATTTTTATAAGCCTTCGCAAAAAGAGATACCGGAAATATATAGAAAAACCGATTGTTGGTTGATGCCATCGACCCTTGAAGGGTTTGGTATGCCAGGATTGGAAGCTGCCGCGTGCGGGTGCCCAGTAGTGTCGACCTTGTGCGGTGGCCCGGAAGACTATGTGGTTCCAGGAGAAAACGGTTATCTGGTTGCGGTCAATGACGCGGATGCGATGGCTGAATATGCACTTAAGATTTTGACTGCAGATCCTCAGGCCTGGTTGGAGATGAGTAGGAACAGTGCCCGTATCGCCGAAGAATTTGACTGGGATAAATCCGCAGAGAAACTTGAACGCGCTATGCTGGAAGCCATTGCATAATTTGTCGAACTGCGGTGTTTAAACGGCTGCCGCAGATGATTTGGTCTCGCATAGTGGCGACTTCCGGCCTGCGCTATGCGCTGCTTCGTGTGCATCACTGTGGTGATCAAGCCGTCGCTTATCGTTATACACGATGCCGTACTACTTTTCCCGTCTAAGTGCCTATTTAAGTGCTTGTGGCAGTTTAAGTGCCGTATTTACTGTTAACCTGGCAATTAGATATTAATCCTGCCGATCCTGTCCCGAACCATTGAAATATTGGCGAAATGTGTAAGTTTTCTGATATTTCAATGGCTTTGCTTCTCTCCTTCGCCCATGAACTTCGCCATTTATATTGCCAAGTTGATAGGGCGAATACTTTAACCTGTGTAGTTTCTGGCTGAACGTTGTCTCAAATTGTTGAAGATGGCGTCTGTAATTATTTTGCAGCCTCTTTGCGTACTTTTGCGCCTTCAAATTTGCTCCCTATCTCTTTATAGTCTCACTTACAGCGCTTAGCTGAGTTCTGGGCCTATTTGTAGATTTAAACGCCTATGACCTCTCCACTTCTACCGTCTGGTGTACGGATTTGTGGCCTGGTATTGGCCTGGGCGCTAGCTAGTCCGCTGGGGTGGCGGGCTGAGGTGGCAAGGATGATTCCCCGTTTTTACAGCGCTCGTAACGCGCTGGCATTCTTTTTTGTTTTATTGACGGCGTGTGGCGGACGTGAGGAGTTCGATGCAAGTCCGGATGGCGTGACTACAGAGGAGTCAACGGCGGGAACGTCGACACTGGCGACGACGCCAACTCCTGTAGTCTCGGCGGTGCCTACGCTGTTTCCACTACCGGCGCCAAGTAACCCGCCGGCCACGCCTTCAACAGGTCCTTCACTTGAACCTACGCTGGCGCCTCAGCCAAGTATGGAGCCGATGCCAAGCCTGGCTCCGTCAGCAAGTCCGACGCCGTCACCGAGTCCGACACCGTCTCCAAGTCCGACGCCGTCACCGAGCCCGACGCCGTCTCTGAGTCCGACACCGTCTCTGAGTCCGACGCCGTCTCCGACACCGCCTCCGAGTCCGACACCGTCTCCGAGTCCGACACCGTCTATGAGTCCGACGCCGTCTCCGAGTCCGACACCGTCTCCAAGTCCGACACCGTCTCCGAGTCCGACGCCGTCTCCGACACCGTCTCCGAGTCCGACACCGTCACCAAGTCCGACACCGTCCCCAAGTCCGACACCGTCTCCAAGTCCGACACCGTCTCCAAGTCCGACGCCGCCACCAATCCCCGGCGACGATGCGGGCATACCTGTATTGGTTTTGGCGGGTGAGCGGGAGGTCGTATTGCAAAAAGGGGATCCCTTTGTCGACCCAGGCTTGCTCTCTGCCCGCGATGGAGAGGACGGCGACCTGTTATCGGAGGTCCTAATCGACAACAACGTAAACCCGGATGTACCTGGAATTTACCGCGTGATTTACTCCGTGGTCGATAGTGACGCGAATTACGCGACAGTCGGTCGAAATGTGACGGTTATCTCTGCGGTCGGTGAAGAGCACGGTGTCGTTGCGAGCCTCAAAGTCCTCACGCGGGTGCGCGGGGTTTCTCCAGAAACGGTGTACTTTTCAGCTATGGAATCTTCGGCGCCAAGCGAGACCGATCTTTCTGGTGGAAATAACGCGCTGGCCATCGCTTGGTCGAAACTTACCTATCATTTTTCGTTCGACGACCCGGATTCCGGCTACTTTTCGCCGACCGGACGCAGTAGAAACCATCAGCTAAGTGGCTCACCGAGAGCGATCCATACTTTCCACTGTAACGGAACCATTGACCCCAACTGGGACGCCAAAAAGGGCGTTTGTGTGTTTGATGTTGCTGTGCGGGTGAAAGACAGCCTTGGTAACTTTGATGATGCTGAAACTCGCATCGAAATTCAAACTCAAGATGACTACTACTCAACTAGCGACACTATCTGCGTATCGGCAACGGAAAATTGGGAAGGGTGCCCTTCGGGTGCGGTTCATATGCAGGATACACCGGATTACGGCAGCTGGTCGGGCAAGCGGGTGTTGTTTCAGCGGAATTCCAGCGGTGCCTACTCAAATATTCATATCGGTCACGGAGCCAAAAATGTCACCGTCGATACCTACGGCAATGGCAGTCGGCCCTTAATCTATGCTGTTGAGGTCGGTAGCAACCTGGTGAAAAACAATGCGGTCGCCGAGTTGTATGAACCCTTCACGCGTGACGCTGATGGCTATGTTACCGCTGGATGGGCGTATAACATTACCGTGACCGGGCTGAGGGTAGGCAAGCTGAGCGGTGGGCATGCTTTGACTTTGGTGACTCTTACTGACTTGGATGCAGACTGGTCGGATGAACCAAACGACAGCAAATACGGCAAAATCTACTTTTCGTCGCAAGCAAATAATTGTACTAACGAGAAAGATTTTCCAGATTTAGATTGTGATCGTATTCATTATCCCTACGGCGTTTTCATTACGGACTCTGTGATTAAAGCGAATTTATCGAGCTTACCCACGATTAACATTGGCTGTTTTAATGGTTGCGCGATTGTGAACAGTGGAATGGCCGGGGTTGAAGTAAAAAACGCCAGAGAGCACAACTCCAGGGTTATGGGGAGCTGGGGCTTGGTGGTTACTGACTCCTGGTTTCGGGGGAATCATATCGGTGGTTCGGGAGCGAAAGGCAAACTCACTGTTCGGGTGCCCGGTTCCGAGGGTACAGCGCATCTATTGAGCCTGGAGGCTGATCCAGAGAATTATCAAGCGAACGGACATGTCCGCGGCGCGACTTTCGAAGATATATACCTGCCGCGTTACGCGTCTATCATCAACAATTGGTTTAATGATGACGATCAGGATCCCAATAGCGTGGCGGGCGCGTTTGTCGGGATAGACAGGTACTACAAATACTCGCTGGTGTATGGGAATGACATCTTCACCGATCCGGTCAATTTGGAGAAACCATCGTTTAATGTTATCGGCCTGCAAGGCGAACACAATTTTAGTATGCACAATAAAGTACCGCCAGAGTTTGGCCCGTGCGCTACGGCGTCAGATTTTGTTGAAAACTACCACGATGCTTCCCTGAACTACGCGATCGCAGAAAGCTGGGATGGTTATGATGAAGCGACAGGCACCCAGTGCCGTCGCTTGGTACTGCCTGTTGTCGTGCCCGGGCCGCCAGGGCACAGTGCTAGCGAGTAACTGCTTACTTCAGCGTGATTTCGCGGCTACTCAGCCCCGAAAATTATCTTCTCATGGCGTTCGTTTGGTAGCGATCCTGGTGTTTGCTGATCTTGAAAGACGGTTTCTAAATCCGTAATTTAATTGCGACTACTGCGCAAAAACAGCTTGGTTTTTGTAATTTTTTTAAAAAAAGCGTTAGCTTTTTGTAAAAGCTACATGACGCGGTATCGTCGGTATCTATCAGAAGCTTTACACTAATGTTTCCTTTAGACGGAATTTTGAACTTTGGTTGTTTGCGGGACTCACAAGGCCCGATTAGGCAGTTCAGGAGTATTGAATTTGTGAAATTAAATCTGTGCTGGGGTTTTGGCGAGAGTCGGAGTGCGGGCTTTTTATGTAAGAGAAGGGTGTGATTTGTTGATCCAGATGAGTGTTGTCTTAAATTGGCGGCCAAAAACAGGAATCACGACACAAAATTACAAATCCGCAAATCAATCTGCGTCCTAATACTCTACCCTAGTTTTAAAACCACCATTGCGTAACAGCGAATGCTTATATTGTGTTAGCAGGTTTAACGCATGTTCCAAAGTTCGAACTTTCAACTTTTGGCTGTGGCACCGAGGATTGCCACTAAAGACGTTTGTTGAAGGTTACGTATTGAAATCCTAAATCACGTTATACCCCGGCCAGAGTCTGGTTCGGGAAGCAGCGTTTCTCGGGAGTTTAACGAACCATATGATTTCTACCAGTATCCGATTTGTTGTAGTTGGGGGCCTGTTAGCACTGCTCTCCGCTTGCGGTGGAAGCAGCAAATTTGACGAAACTACGCCCAGACAGTTTGGTGTTCAGCCGAGCCCAGTACCTTCATTAGTACCGGCATCGCCTACGCCGACCACTGTCCCCACGGTTGTCCCAACTCTCGTGCCTACGGTTTATCCAACAACTGTGCCAACTGTGGTGCCTACCAATCCACCTTCCGCTGAACCGACGCAGACGCCTACGATGGTCCCGACTACTGTGCCTACACTGGTTCCCAGTGCGCTGCCTACGGTTATTCCAACTACGTTGCCGACGGTTACACCTTCTGTCATACCGACAATAATTCCGACGGTAATTCCAACGCCTGAAATCCCCACCAACTATCCGCCAGTGATCGAGCTGAACGGCGAGGATGAGGTAACGCTGGAAGTAGGCGAGAATTTCGTTGACCCATACGTTGCTGCGGTTACGGACGAGGAAGACGGCAATTTGCTGGCGGACTTAAATGTAGAAAGCGACTTGAATACGCAAAAACCGGGTATTTACAGAATCCTGTATGAGGTGGAAGACAGCGGTGGGTTGCGCGCAAAAGTTGGCCGCAATATCACTGTGGCGACGCCCGGCAACAGGGATAACAGCGTGAAGGCAGAGCTGAAAGTTTTGACTCGAGTGAACGGCGTTTCGCCGGAAACTGTTTACTTCTCAGCGATGGACTCCACCTCTGATAAAGAAACCGACTATGCCGGAGGCAGGGACCCTCTGGCGATTGCCTGGTCGAAGCTTACCTATCATTTTGACTTCGATGATACTGATGCGGGTTTCTATGATACAACCGGGCGTAGCCGCAACCACCAAATGAGCGGATCTCCACGGGCGATACACACGTTTTACTGTAAAGGGGAGCAGGACCCAAATTGGGTGAGTGGCAGCCAGGCTTGTATATTCGACGTGCGTGTCCGGGTAAAAGACAGCTTGGGCAGTTACGACGATGCAAGCGTAAAAGTTCAGATTCAAACTCAGGAAGATTACTACAGCCCATCCGACACTGTCTGTATCTCCGCTAGCAGTAATTGGCAGGGTTGCCCGACTGGCGCAATTCACACCAACAGCTCTCTAGAGTTGGGTGAATGGAGTGGAAAGAGGGTGTTGTACCAACGTGGCTCCACGCAGCCTTACGACAACATAAAAATTAGCCTGGCTGCTAAAAATGTAACCGTCGATACCTATGGCGTGGGTGAGCGCCCGCTGGTGTATCACGTTCAGATCGGGCCTGAACTAGTGAGTACAGATTCCGCTGCGCGCGCCTTTGATAAATTTACACGCGACAACAAAGGCTATGTAACTGCTGGGTGGGCATACAACATTACTGTAACGGGGCTTCGGTTGGGTACACTTGATGCTGGTCATTCGTCTACCCTGGTCACCGCCACAGACCTAGATCTGGATTGGTCTGCGACACCAAACATTGAAGAGTTCGGTCGCGCATATTTCGCCAGCAGAGGGAATTGGTGCTCGGACGCTTATGATACGCCCAACATCGATTGCAAAAATGTTCCCTATCCCTATGGCGTGTTTTTTACTGATATGGTGGTAAAGGGCTACAGGGGCAGTTTGCCGCTGATTAATATTGGCTGTTTCAACGGCTGCTCTATGGTTAACAGTGGTATGGCGGGAATTGAAGCGGAAATATCAGATGAGCATAACTCCAGAATCATGGGAAGCTGGGGGCTTGTGGTTAAGGAATCCTGGTTCCGAGGTAATCACTTGGGTGGGCCGGGCGCGAAAGCTAAGCTTACTATACGTACGCTGGGCTTTGGGGATACTGCCAATCAATTGGATCCGAATATAGATCCCGAAGACTATGCCGCCGGTGGTTATAAGCGAGGTAATAATCTCTCCGAAGTTTATGTTCCACATTACGCTTCAGTTATTAACAACTGGTTCAACGATCCCGAACAAGATGATGCAAGTGTATCCGGCACATTTGTTGGCATGGACAAGTACCATGCATATTCATTGATGTATGGGAATAAAATATTCTCAGATACTAAAACTGTGGAAGAGGGTTCTTTCGCAGCAATGGGTTTAAATGGTATTCATGTGTATGCATTACACAATGAAATCCCCAAAGAATATCCCCCGTGCGGTACATCCATGACTGAGATAGAGAATTTTCATGATCTCTCCAAGGTATTTGTAGGTATGGACGATTGGAGCGACTTTGGAGACCCTAAAGGCAGCCAGTGCCCGCGTCTTACTGTTCTCAAAAGTGTACCTGCCACGCCAGAATAATTTGACGCTGAGCAACGTGTTAGATATGTAATTCCTTAATGCCGGGTTTTAACCCGGCATTTTTTTTGTCTACCAAAATCCCGCACTATTACCGCGTGACATTTTGATATTGGCAAAAATATACACAGTGATATCAAATGCCAAGCCAAACAGTATGCTTGCGATGCCCTTCAGGCTTTTATGCTTTTTATTTTCGAAAGAGCTTTTGGTACGCTTTAAAATAAATTTTGGGTGAATGTATCCGTAAGGAAACTCAGGTAAGCTGCTGTTAATTAGATCTTTGAGCCAGCTTTCATCTTCGCTACTTTTGCGCAATTCCGCGATGCGGCTGTCTCTGTCTTGCAGTGAATCGAGGCGTTGAAAAATAAGACGATTGATCGTGGTGCCAATAACGATACGTATCTGATGACGTATCAATGATCGTATTCCTCTCAGGGATTCGTAAACGTGCCAGATACTTTTCTCCGAATCGATTCTCCTGAGGTCCCGTTCCTGAGTAAAAAGGTTTGTCATGATCATTGCGCGTAAAAATCCATCTTCGACGGGCAAACCGATAGGCATATAAATATCTTTAACCGTTGAAGCGCGAGCAATATAGAGCTGCCCGCAAATAGAGTGGCGGACAGTTTCAAAGTCGGCAGCGCCCATTTTGATGAGCTTATCCAGGCCCTTTGGCTTCTCGCCCGAATGCTCTATGTCTTTTATGGGTAAGCTGCTGGAGGCTAAAAGCAGTTCCGAATTTTCAACCATTCCCACCAATTTGCTGAAAACCGCTGGGTCTGGAATTGCGATATCTCCATCTGCGAAGATAACCGCATCCGATTCTCTGCTTAGCACGTTGTGAACAAAATGGTTCCAGGTTCTGGATTTTCCCGCGAACCCAAGTTCCAGCAGTTCGAATTGCAGCTGCTTTTCTAGGCTGAGTTTAGCTTCCCACTCACGTATAAGCGGGATGGAGTTGTCGCGACAGCCGTTAGCGAGCACATAAATTCTGCACCTGTGCTCAGACCTAAATAGATCCTGTTCGAAAATATTGTTCAGGGTTTGAATTATTGTGTCTTGCTCGTTGTAACAAAAGACTCCAATACTGATGTCCATCGCAAAGCATCCTGAGGGCGAAATTCTAATTTGGTATGCCTTGCCTGTTTCATGCAAAGGCACAGTTTATAACTCTGTGGGAGTGGTTGTTGAAGCTCTTTACGCTTTTTGGTTGTATCGCGCTACAAACCGGGCATTTGTGGGTCGAGTGCCGGAAATACGTGAAGCAATGCCATTCGTGCAATAAACCAAAACGCGATACTGGTCAAAATTATTGCTACCGTGCGCAGCTCATATTGTATTTTTATTTCGCAATGTTCTCTGTAGCGAATAAATATCAACCAGCCTCCAATTAGGCGTCTCGCAGACAGTGCGAGCAATATTCCTGTTACCCCAAAAAAGTAGTAACCAGCAGGGACGAATATTATGAGTGCAACCAGTCGCCTTATGGCGAGGTCGAACTGTAGCCGCGTCTCACCTAGTGAAATGAGCAGTTGGTTTTTGTAGAAAAAGCATTCGATAAGCTGAGCAATCGTCAACAATTGAAGATAAAAACCGGCGTCCAAATAGCGATCGTCGTAGAGGAGCGAAATTAGAATGTCACCATTAATCAGTACGAGCCCTGAGGGAATACAGACCGCTAAATCCCGGTAAAGCCGTATTTTGTAGTAGACCTTGGAAAGGTCGCTCTTACCTTCTCTAATAACGCGGCTAATAGCGGGGAAGAGGGCGGCATTTATGCGCTTGAACACTGTGTCCATGGCGTTAAAAATCAACGCAGCTATCGAGTACACGCCCATTTGGGTGCTGGTAAGTAAAAATCCAAACAAGAGTTTGTCGAGATTGTTCGAAATACCAACAATGGCTGTGGAACCCAGAATCCACTTGCCAAATGAAATAATTTCTTTAACAGCGCTTTTATCCCAGGCGAAGCCAAATGTTTTACGTGGGAATAGCAGGTAACTGCCCGCTACCGTTACAAATGCTGAAACAACTTGAGCAAACGCAAGGGCATAGATTGATGGGTTTTCGCGGGAGAGTAAAACAATAAACAGTAGTGAACAGCTCTGAGCAGAAATTTCGATGGCGGTTTGGCGACCAACATTTTGGTTTCTGGCAGCCAGTTCGATCTGGATAGATCGGAAGCCCTGCATAAAAACGGCAATAGCAACAATCGAGAGTGCGATGCTGAGTTCACTTGTGGCATACACCGAACCTTCTGCTAAGAGATTATGCGAATTCAGCCAATAAAAAATCAATGCCAAGGTTACAATTACAGTCGCGAGTGCGCTGGTTTGCAATACTTTGAAGCTGAATACCGTGCGCAAAAAAGTGAGGTCGTCACCACGCTTGCTTCTGATGACGCTCAGATTGAGGCCGACATCCGAAAAAAGCGCTACCAGTGTTGCGATTGAAGTGACCACTGCCATAATCCCGAATAGTTCGGGTGCGAGTAGTCGTGTAGTTATTAGGCTGCCACCAAATCTTATTATCTGCGACACCATGTAGCCGGAAACGAGTATCGCGGTCGAATGGAAAGTTTTTCTTTTTATGTTCAATGTAAATTTCCTGAGCTAGGCGATGGCGCGAACAGACTATGTCCGATTTTTGATAGGGGTGAGTGCGCCAAACAGTGAGCCAGCCATTAAATAGGTGAGTGGGCTCAGCGAGGAGTTGGGTACTAAATCGACCAGGTTCATCGACAGGATAACGGCAAGCCCCGCCGTATACGGTGGTATGGCCTCCTCAGCAACATTTTTATACCTTAAATAAACTACCACAATAGAGCCGCATAGCGCGCCAAATATCGACAGATAGCCTAACCAGCCAACTTGGCCAAAAATAATGATCCAGGTACCATCCGCAATGGTTAAGTCCTCACCGGTGTATTCGGAGTAGACGCGCTGTCTGCCCCAGCCACCCCAGCCAAACAATGCTCGTTCTCTTGCTTTATCTAACAATATGTCTTCGTTTTTTAAGCGGACGCCCAGACTGCCGCCTCTGTCTTCATCTAACTCGGTGAAGTAAGCGTTGATTTGATTAACGGGAATTAATCCGGCGGCACGTAAAGTGGGGTACAAAAACACAATTACGGAGAGTGCAGCGGCGAGATATAACCATTTTCGTTTGCCGAAGAAGAAAATAATGAAAAATGATAGTATCGAATAGATTGCTGCACTCCAGGTTTTGCACAGGATAAGAATGGCAAAAAGGTAAAACACCTTTAACATTCCCTGCTTTTGCATAAACTTGTGTTTGCCTTTAAAAAGTAACATGGCACAAATGGTTGCCATAGACATGTACATGGCTACGTACAACCCATGTCCCATAAAAATGACTGGCCGAAACCCGCCGTTTCGAATTTGCTGGCGCCAGGATGTGGTGGTAAAACCGTATATCTCTCTATGTAGTTGTGGGCTCATTTTTATTTCCCAGAGACATAGAAGAGAATACACGAGGCCCCAAACCGCCAGTAGGAATACAAAATCTTTCTTGGCATCTTCGGAGCCTAGAAAGTGCGCGCCTATCACCAATGGGATGTAAATAAGTGCGAAATTATTGAACCCGCCACTGATAATGTCCTGAAACGACATGCCTGGGCGAACATTCAAACCGTAGTCCAGTACATCAGTATTCGTTAACGCTGTGAGAACGGGAGACAGAAATACACCAATCAAGACAGTGTTTAAAAACCGCGAGTTTGGAAACAAGTTAAAGTTTTTATCCCTGGCTTTCAGCATAAAAAACGCGGTAAGTGCCGGTAGGGTCCATTTGTCAATTGGAGGCAATAGCGGCAAATCGAATCGCATTCCATAGGGCAGCCACATGTAAGGAATTAAAAACAGCAATACAACCGCTTGGTTGAGTCGCTGCTTTTTCATTATCCAAAACGCAACTAAAGGCCACCCGTAAAGAGCGATGTTTGCGAGTAAATTCGGCACTTAGTACTTCCGTTGAAAGATCTTATGAAACAAAACACAGTTACCTAAAAAGAGATGCTCGTTTAATACCTAACTCGACTACTTGCTGGGCGCTCCCTTGCGCTTGAAGACGGTCAGGTTTTTCTTCGCATCGCTAACTTCCAGGGTGAAGTAATCCAGTAGTGGAGGTAGTTCAGCCCATCCAGCCAGGCCACTCCAGTCGGCAAGATACTGAATATCACTTTGTACGATGTAGTACATCAGGCAGTTTTGCTCAGATTCGGTGCTCGCTTTGGTTTCAGGGCAATAGGCTTCGCCGTGTTTAGCCTTGAGTGCTTCTGCGTTTACCTTGCCATCCAGATTGTAGGTCTTGTCGTGGAAATAACCTAAAGTCCCAGTTTGTACTGCTGCGACCCAGGTATCTTCCGGTACATGACTTTCAACCCAGTTTACGACTTGAATGTGAGCGTGAGGTACGCCGGTTTGAAAAATGCGGTAATTGAGGCCGGCTTCCACTGCAAAAATTACAACCGCTAGTGCAGCTACGCCCGTTTTGAGTAGTCCTCTGCTACTCTCGCCGATGATTTGCAGCAGGAAGATAACCATACCTAGTGAAAACAGAGCGAGGAACGGGGCTGTCGCGGCGAAGTACCGCCCAACAAAGTGTTTAGCGCCGAAGAAGATACCGTAGTAGATGGTAAAACAAACGACGGTGGTCAACCCCATGAGGATGAGACTTTTTTGCGGTTTTTCAACCTTGAAGAACGCCTTCACTGCGATAGCCGCTGCACCGAGCATCGCTATCGTGGAAAATAATATGACAGGTATTTTTTCCTGCAATGAAGATGGGATAGGTATGAATACCAGCAAATACTCGAGCAAGGTGGAAGGAACAACCGGTGCATTCTGCGCCAGCATACGCGCGTTTTGCGCTTGCCCGCTTATCGGCATGATCGAGCCGAAATAGATATAGTTATAGATTAGCCAAGGCGATGCGATTAGCACACTGGTTGCGCCGAAGATAAGTACCCGAATAAAGCGCTGTTTTATGTGAGATATGCCTAAGTCACTACCGCGATAAAGATAGGTAATGCATGCGGCGAAAATAATGAAAACCGAGTCTATTCTCACCCAGAACATCAGCCCCAAGAGTACACCGACCAGCAGCGATTTCTGTATGCTCCACGGTGTGGCTGCCTCCTCTTCGGTTTCGTAAAAAACGTACATCACGCAGGCAATAATGAAAACGTAAAACCCCGTCTCCAAAAAATTCATGGAGTGAGGCAGCAGTTGTGGGCTGGTAAACAGTACCGCAGATAAACCCAGTGCGTAAATCGGCGAGTGCTTATGGAATATTTTTTTTGCGAGTTTATACATGACCCAGGCAAAGGCTATGCTGACTAATACCTGAATGAGGTGCGCAAAGATTACACCTCCCAGCTTACTGCCGCCGGTGAGTAAAAATCCCAGAGACCATATAAAAGTAACAAAGGGCTGTGTGCCGTTAGTTATTAAGGTTCCATCAGCTGTGCTCATGCCAAATCCAAGTGCGAGGTATCTCGCAATCGTTAGCATCAGGTAGCCATCTTCTGTGGGGAATTGCTCGAAGATTCGCGATTCACCCAAAAATAAAGGAAGTACGCGGGAGATGAAGCCGATGAGAAAAAGTCCTAAAAAGAAAAATCGTAGCGTTTTCTGTTGTGATGTTTCCACAGCGATGTCCTTAATTACAGAAGCGAAAAATAGTGGCTTTTTTAATGATTAAATCATTGTACCTGAGATAACTGCTCGATGTGCTTTTGTATTTTTTTGATGGGAAAACACGGAATGCTTTCTATCGGGATTAATTTGCACGTTTCGCAGCATCGAACAATTTAGCATTTTAAATAGTCAATTCGGTGAAAAGTATGCGAGAATTTGTGGCAAATGAATTGGATGGATTTTCGAGTAATTCGCAATGGCAGTGAAGCATTTTGATACCTTGGTAGTAGGGTCCGGTTTTGCATCGACCTTCTTTCTGCATGAGTACCTCAAGTGGGCGCCCGAAACTGAGCGCGTCGTTGTGCTTGAGCGAGGCTTGATTAATAACGCTACCCCAGGCAAAAACTATGCCGAAGCAAAGGGGATGCCTTTTCACAAAACGATGATCAATTTGAATCCGAGCAAAGTCTGGGTTCAAAGACTTGGCTTTGGTGGTGGTACCTGCTGGACGGGCAACTCTCCGCGGATGCACCCCAATGACTTCAGAACCGCGTCGCTGTACGGTCGCGGGGAAGATTGGCCGTTTCAATACAGTGAATTGGAGCCCTATTATTGCGATGCCGAAGATCTAATGGGAATCAGCGGTGGCGAAACCTCTGTGTTTCCCCGCTCCCGTCCTTATCCGCTTCCCCCTCACCGATTGAATGGTCTGGATCGGGAATTTGCAAAAAAATACCCGGGTTTACATTTCGCAATGCCCTGCGCACGCCCGAGTGCGCCGGGTAGTGGGCGTGCTGTCTGTTGCTCGAATGGTATCTGCGAGTCCTGTCCGGTCGCTGCAAAGTTCCAGGTCGATTTTCATATGCGGGCGGTTTATGCAGACCCCAGGGTTACGCTGATTACCGAAGCAAATGTGGTTCAGCTCGATATTCAAAACGGTCAAGTTGTCGGAGCACTTTACGAGTCCGCTGGTGAGCAGCATCGCGTGACATGTGATCTCGCTGCGGTAGGTGCACATGGCATTATGTCGCCATTTATCCTCCTCAAATCTGGGTTAACTGACCCAGCGCTGGGTCGCTACCTTAATGAGCAGATTGCAATTTCCGTGGACGTCCTCTTGGACGGCGTTAAAAATTACGACGGTAGCACCATCACCACAGGCTATGGTGCAATGAAACTGGATGGTGAGTTTCGCCGTGATCACCCAGGGTTTCTGGTGGAAAACTGGAACTTGCCCTGGTTGCGCGCCGAGCGCGGACGCTGGCAGGAACGAGGCTATTTTAAGCTGGTATTTGAGGAGCTTCCCCAAGAACGAAATTATGTGGCTATTTCGGACGTAGATCCGAGCAAACCCGCAGTGAACTACGTGGATAACTCCGATTACGGAAAAACAGCATTCGCGATGGCAGACAGTTTTGTCGCTGAATTGCTGTCCGGTATGCCTGTGGAAAGTTATAAGGTCGAGGTGCCGGAAACACTCGACGGGGAAGCGCATATTCAGGGTACAACCCGCATGGGAACTGACCCAGCGACAAGCGTTGTGGATGCGAATCAAGTCCATCACAAAGTGCGAAATTTACTGTGCCTGGGAAGTGGCGTTTTTACCACCTGTCCAGCGGCAAATCCGACGCTTACGCTTTCTGCGCTTTCCTTGCGCGCCGCGCGAAAATTAAAAGGCCAAGCTTCGCCGGTGTAGCCGCGCGATAATGACAGGAGTTGATTATGGCAATTAGCCGTCGAAATATTTTGCTGGCAGCGGGCGCTGCGGTAGTGGGTGTAATGACCTATACGGGGATTACCGCCAAACCAGAAGCTATCGTTGTCTCCATATTGCAGCGCCGTCTCGGCTATCTGAAAGTGGCTGATGGTACCTTTCAGAAATTTGCCGTTGAATACATTCACTACAAGGAGAAGGAAGCGAAGCGTTTACAAATGCTGGCACTGGTCGCCTGGCCATTGCGCGTAGTAACGCCCTATTCATTGTTGCCGCAAGGGCATGCGTTGCGACGTCTTGAAAATGATGTGGTGGGCCGTTTTCTACTCGCCACGGATTTTTTTCAAAATGGGGCCGATGAGCAGCGCAGACTGCAATACATTGGTTTCTTCGATCCTCTCGAGCGCCCGTGTTCGAACCCGGTCATGCGTTTTGCGAATATGGAAAGTGCTTCTTAATTCGCAATAATTTTATTTCCGTTGCTTTTCCCCTCTTGAACCGTATGTTGCCGAAATTTCGTGACTTAAATTTCGGCTAATTCCTGTTTGATTCGCTACCTGACAACGGTTTTTACGCCGTTAGACTCGCTCCGCGCTGGACTGTTTTTCGAACGTGGCATGCCATGTCTCCACGCGTTCCTGGGCTGCGATGTTTCCTGCGCCCAATTTGTTGAACCCCTTCCGGTTAAAATGTGATCATTCAATAGTATTATAATAAATCTCGTGACACCATTCTCAAGTAGTAAGTTTGTCGTGGCGTTCTGCATACATAGTTAATTCTATAGTATTAAATATGTTCAACCTGATTCATTCAGACAACACATTTAACTTTGCAACTCACTTTAAAAAACACTACTTACAGAGGTAATAGGGGCATGAAAACTTTCGTTGCTGCACCAACTTTCTTACTACTCACCGCTTGCGGAGCAAGTCAGGTTACTGCAGGGACAGCTGGTAATAGCAACATTCAGTCAGACGTAATTCGTTCTGGCTATGAGGCGCCGGAATCAAAAGAATCCACTACAAGCGAAGCGCCTTTGCTGACCATTCTTGGCGAGCAATCTGTGTCTGTCGAACTGGGTTCTGATTACGAAGATATGGGTGTACTGGAAGCAATCGGCTCAGATGGCGAAGACCTTTACAGTAGCGTAACTGTCGATACCAGCGAACTGAACACCGAGGAGCCGGGTTCCTACCGAGTGCTGTATAGCGTGACTGACTCCCAAGGCGAGACCACCACTGTTGGTCGCGACGTCACTGTAGTTACGCAGCCTGAATCAGCACCTTTGGTTGGCAGCGCTGTAACTGCCCGCCTGAACGTGTTGACCCGCAAGGTTGGGGTTGCGCCGGAAACCATGTACTTCTCGGCAATGAAGTCCACGTCATTTAACGAGACGGATTACCTGGGCGGAACCGATGCGGAAGCCATTGCTGTATCGAAACTGACTTATCATTTTAACTTCGACGACACAGATTCTGGTTACTTCAATACAACTGGCAAAAGCCGTAACAGCCAGGTGAGCGGAGCGCCGCGAGCAATCCACACATTTGACTGTAAAGGGGCTACCGACCCGAACTGGGTGTGGAACTACTTTGGTGACGAAGCAGGCGACGGTGCTTGTGTGTTTAATGTTCAGGTGCGCGTGCAGGATACCTTTGGCGAGTACGATACCGCAGCTGTCGAAGTTGCGATAAAAACGCAGGAAGATGCCTATGCACCTGAAAAGACCTACTGTATTTCCGCAACCTCGAATTGGGAAGGTTGTCCAGCAGGCGCGATCCATGCCAACGATAGCTTGCTACCGGGCGAATACAGTGGGAACCGTGTCCTCTATCAGCGTGGTTCAGAAGTGACTTACTCCAACATTGGTATCAGCCACGGTGAGAAGAACGTGACCATTGACACCTACGGTGTGGGTTCGCGCCCGGTGGTAGGCAATATCTACGTGGGTAGTGAACTCGTGAACGATACGACCGCAGCGACTTTCGATACCTTTGTTGCTGAAGACGCGCCAAATGGCGATCGCACCGTGCGCTCAGGTTGGGCCTACGATATCACCGTAACCGGATTGCGTGTGGGTATTTTAACTGGCGGTCAGGCGGTAACCTTGATGACTGCGCACGACCTGGATATGGACTGGTCTGAAACGCCTAACGAAGACGGATTTGGACGCATTTATTTCGCATCCAATGCAAACTGGTGCGGCAAAACCGACAAGCTTGACTGCGCGAATGTGCACTACCCTTATGGTTCTTTCATCACAGATTCTGTGATCAAGGGTTACACAGGTAGTTTGCCACTGATTAATATCGGCTGTTTCAACTCGTGCATGATTGTTAACAGCGGTATGGCCGGCAATGAGGTAAATATTTCGGACGAGCACAACTCCCGTGTTATGGGTAGCTGGGGCCTGGTTGTGTCTAACAACTGGTTCCGTGGTAATCACCTGGGCGGGTCTGGTGCAAAAGCGAAATTAACTTTGCGTGTACCGGGTTCTGACCGCACAGCTTATCAGTTAAGCACTACAGCTAACCCAGAAAACTTTGCGGCTAATGGTCACATTCGTACAGAAGAGCGCTCTGAACAGTTTATTTCTTCTTACGCGATGGTTGTGGATAACAAGATCAACGATCCTGAGCAAGATCCAAATAGTGTTTCTGGTTCGTTCGTAGGCCTCGACAAGTATCACCGCTACTCTGGTGTTTACAACAACGAGTTCCTGGCTGATGCGGTGACTGCGGAGTCTGGTAAGTTCACAGTATTGGGTATGAATGGTATGCACCTCTACGCTGTAAACAACAGCATCCCATCGGTGTACGCTCCATGCTCACGTTCATCAACCGAGGTTGATGGCTACCACGACACCGCGACAATTCAGGCGATTTCTACTGACTGGTCTGAATTCAACGCACCGAAAGGATCACAGTGCTCGCGCTTGGAAGCCCCCATGGTGGTTCCAGCCGCACCCTAAGTCGCAATCCTAACCGATACAAACAAAAGGGGCCGAAAGGCCCCTTTTTCGTCGTTTATAATTTCCATTCGTCTGCCTTCGTAATCTGCTGGCTGCTCGTTCACGTAACCCCTTTCTTTTAATTAATGCCGAATTTTTTTACATTTAACTAGGCTCTGCGGCCGTTCGGTAATATTCATCTTCGTCAAAGGGATTTTTGCTTTATAGTGTGACGAAGGAATTTAGGTTGGGTTTTGGATATGGTTTCCTTTTTTAAAAATGCACTGACTGCGGAACCCCCGCGGTCGCACTATTGGCTGCAGTTGATTTCGCAGCCGCCGTCAGCAGAAATACTAGGCCTTACGGCTGGCGAGGCTATTTACGGTCAGTTTGGTGGCTGTGTACTCGATGGCAGCCGCTATGTGGCCGCGCGCGACCATCTGGGTGTGGTCAAAAAATTCTATACCCGCCCGGTTAAGGGAGAGTTGGTGTTTGCTGATTCCTTTATAGAGTTACTGCCATACGAGCAACCCATCTATGCGTTGCCCCGGGGGAAAGTTGTAGAAATTTCAGCGGACGGCTTACGCGAATTGGCGAATGTCTCGCCCGCACCTTTTGCGTCTTCACTCCAGTTGCAAGCACAGACGCTGCTGCTGGAACAAAATTACGCTGGTTTTGCGCAGTTGGTAGAGTTTCGTCTCGCGGCGGTATTTGACTGCATTAAAGCCGCAGAAAATGCAGGCTATACGGTATTCGTCGCCCTCTCCGGTGGCCTGGACAGCTCGACAATGGCCCATTATGCCAAGCGGTTTTGCGCTAACCCCATTGCGGTGACTTTGGATTTGGGTGGCAGCGAAGATGCGGAAAAAGCGCAAAAAATCGCTGCACAGCTGGCTATTCGTCATTGTGTGTTCGGGGTGAGTGAGGACGAGATTCTAGCCGCAGTAGAAAAAGCGCCGTTGCTTTGCCAGGATTTTCGGGATTTTAATGTTCACTGCGCAGCGCTCAATTGCCTATTGGCTGAAAAAATTAATCAGTGGGCTGGAGCAAATGGTGTTTCAGCAAAGCGCATGATCATTACCGGTGATTTGATGAACGAATTTGTGTGCGACTACGAAGAGGAAATCGTGGAGCAAACAAGGTATTACCGGCTTCCTCGCATTGGCAAGAAAGCGTTGCAAAAACATTTAATTGGCGGGCTGGATACTTCAGATAGGGAATGGGGTTTGTTCGCGCAGTACGGCCTGGATTGCGTGCAGCCTTATGCTGCGGTTTACGACCTTTACGAAGCTGTGCCAGAGTCGCTGCTGAGTCAGCCAGAGGTAAAGCCGCTGCTCAACAGCCATCTGGTGCCCGGGGATATTCTGCAGCATATCCCCAAATCCAAGCTGCGTGCGCAAGTGGGGGATAAAAAGTCCATGGGCGTGCTCGGGTTGTGTCACAAGCACGGGATCACTGAAGCCGTGTTCAAAGCGTGTTTAACCTCAGGTCTGGCCGGTGCTGAAACTCGAATTCCTATTATGATGGGGCGTTACTCGACAGAAACATTGCTGGCATAAGGAGGGTAAGCCTCTCCGAATTGAATATGCGGCATAATTTATGCTTGATGACAGTAAGAGGCCCTGTGTGACATCTGTATTATCTTTTGTCTAGCAATTATATTTTTTAAACCATGCCTCAAGTCTCATTTTAGGAAGAAATATGTGCGGTGTTTTTGCAATTTTTGCAACCGGTCTCGGAATTGAAGAGAAGCGACAGCTGACAACGCAAGCCCTGGTACAGATGCAACACCGCGGGCCGGATGCCTGGGGGCTATACAACAGCCCAAAAGCGACGCTCGGGCATGTGCGCCTGTCGATCGTTGATGTCGCTGCCGGCCATCAACCTATGGTAAGCGGCGATCAAATTCTGTCGTTCAACGGCGAAATTTTTAACCATGTAGAGTTGCGCGCCGAGCTGGAGTCGCAAGGCGTTGTGTTTGAGACCCGCTCTGACACAGAAGTGATCCTCAAACTCTATCAACGTGACGGAATCGAGTGTTTCCGGCAGTTCAACGGCCAGTTTGCCATCATCATTTGGGATAAGCGCGAGCAGCGACTGATCGTCGCACGCGATCGCTATGGCATTCGGCCGCTTTATATTCTGCCGTACCGGGGCGGTTGGGTGTTTTCTTCAGAGATGAAAGCTTTCGACTGTCTTCCAGGCTTTCGACGTTCCTTTTCTCCGGCCGGATTGTTAGAGCACGGCCTGCTTTGGAATACACTCGGTGAGACTACGGTTTACAACGATGTCCGCAGTGTGGAGTCTGGAACCGTCAAGATTTTTGCCACTTCTGGTGAGGAGCAAACGCGGCGCTACTATCAACTTGGTGAAGAACTGTCGGCGCGCCGAGACCAGTTCTCTTCGTTCGAACAGGCGCAGGAAGGCTTAACGCAAGCCTTGTCGGATGCAGTCACTCTGCGGCTGCGTAGTGATGTTCCGGTCGGTGCTTATTTGAGTGGTGGTATCGACTCAACGGTAATTTCCCGTCTGGTGAAAGACGCCACCAATCACGATTTCCGCACCTTCTCGGTCGCATTCGAGGACGAGTCGCTGGACGAATCGCTATACCAGAAAATGGCGAGCGAAGACGTTAATTCGCAGCACAACGAAGTGCGTGTTTCTCGCCAAAACATAGCGGACTCGATTGCCGACACAGTACGCCATACGGAGCGTCCTATTTTTCGCACTGCGCCAACCCCCTTGTATTTGCTCTCCGAGAAAGTACAGCAGGAGCGAATTAAAGTGGTGCTCACGGGTGAGGGCGCTGACGAAATTCTCTGTGGTTACGATGCCTTTAAAGAATTAAAAATTCTCGACTCCTGGAAAAAGAGCGGTTACTCACCCGAAGTGGAAAACGCTCTGCGGGATTTGTACCCGCATTTGGCTCACTACTCAGATCCAAAGCATTTTGGACTTATTCGTCTGTATTACGAGGGTTTTCTCGACGATTACGATAATGAAATGGCGGGGCTGAATATTCGGTTTAATAACAATAAAATCCTCGAGCGCTATCTCAATCCTGATTTTGGATTGCAGGTCGATAAAAGCCTTATGCGGGAGCGGATCGCAGCACAACTTCCCGCTGATTTTAAGCACTGGACGTTAATGCAGCGCAATAGTTTTCTCGAGATGAAAACCCTGTTGCAGGGGTATTTACTCTCGTCACAAGGGGATCGGATGGCGCTGAGCCACGGTGTGGAAGGTCGCTTCCCGTTTCTCGACCACCAAGTTGTAGAGCAGGCGTTTGCTATGCCTGACGAATACAAGTTGCGCGGGTTCGAACAAAAAGCGGTATTGCGGGAGGCATTCACCGGTAAGATTCCTCAGCAGATTATCGACCGACCCAAGCGCCCGTACATGGCGCCCGACCTGATTTCATTTATCGATGATTCCGGTAACTTACAGGGTATGGCTGCTGAAATGATGAACGACCAGGCGATCAAGGATGCAGGTCTGTTCAATCACGAAATGGTCGTGAAATTTCTTAAAAAATTCAAACGCGGTGTACCTAAGGATATAGGCTATCGCGATAATATGATTTTTACATTTATCTACAGTACCCAACTTTGCCACTATTGGTTGAATAAACCGGTACACGATGCACCGGATTATGGTCTCTGTACAGTTGATATTGTCGATACACTCTAATAATTGCGGACTTAGCATGATTAAAGACGACGCTAGACAGGCGCTTGTTGCGTTTATTTCTGAAAATTACATGGTCGATGAGGACGAAATTCCGTTAGACCAATCCCTTATCGATGAGGGAATTATCGATTCCTTTGGCCTCATTGAAATCGCCTCCTACTTGCAAGCAACACACGGCATAGAGATTGCGGAGGACGAGCTCATCCGCGATAACTTTGGTTCGGTTAATAAAATGATCGATTTTGCGGCGCGCAAAGTGGGGACTTCCTGCGCTAGTTAGAGCGCAGCCGCAGGGAATTGATGGTTCAGGATGAAATTGCTTTCCGGACATTTTGCAGTGCTCGCCGCACTAGTAGGATTGACGCTGGTGTTGGGCCTGATGTTGGCTGTTTACCGGTGGTACAGGCCAGCACCTGTGCCTAACGAGCGTCAACTCGCGCTAATGGATCTTATGCAAGCGGAGGCATTTATCTACCGCGGTGATCGCGGCAAGTTGACGCTACCATACCGGTTATTTATGCCGGAACGCGCCGACGCTGATCAAAAGCTGCCTTTAATACTTGTGCTGCATGCCTCGACTGGGCGCGGGAGCAACAACTTTTCTCAGCTCTCGCCAGCAGTTGAGCAGCTTACCAGTGCCAAACTCCAATCCTTGTCGGCCGCTGCTGTTATTGTGCCGCAGTGCCCGAAAGGTGTGGAGTGGACCGATGTTAAATCGTCTGGGGCGCCCTACGGTAACTACACGATGGCAGGCACCAGCGTAAGTGAGCGGTTTAAAGCTGTACTGGCGTTAATCGACGATATTATTGCGAATTACCCCATAGACCCGCGACGGATCTATATCACCGGTTCGTCCATGGGGGCGAGTGCTACCTGGCAATTTCTCTATCACTTTCCTCACGTTTTTGCGGCCGCAATACCGATGAATGGCCGCACCGACCCGAGCCAAGCGGAAATTATTGGGCAGACACCGCTGTGGATGTTTCACGGTATTCGTGACAAGGTCGCACCTATCGAAAATTCGCGTGCGATGCAGGCTGCGCTGGAAGCGCGGGGTATCGCAGCACGATTAACAGAACTCGATGCAGGGCACGGCATTGAGTACGAGAGCTTCACGCCAGAAACCTATCTCTGGTTGTTGCAGCAGGAATTAACCACGGCGCCGCGCAGTGAACGCGAAAATATAGCCTCTGGTAAAAAATATGAATGAAGTAAACGTTTCCGATACTGATATCGCCATTGTTGGCATGGCTGGCCGCTTCCCAGGTTCCGATTCCGTCGAGGAGTTCTGGCAGAACCTTATGCAGGGCAAAAGCGGTATCAGTGATGTTTCGGAAAAAGAATTGCGTGATATCGGTATTCCGCAATCGGTTTATGGTCAGCCCAACTATGTTAAGCGCACAGCCTCCATCAGTGATGCCAAGTGTTTCGATGCGGAATTTTTCGGTTTTAGTCACGCCGAGGCTCGCTTGCTCGATCCGCAACAGCGCCTGTTTTTGGAGTATGCCTGGAAAGCACTGGAATCGGCTGGCTATATTCCAGACGAAATGGATTCGCCGGTTGGTGTTTATGCCGGCTGCGGTCTCAACCGGTACTTGTTGACAAATATGGATATCGACACGGTCAACTTCGATATCGATGAGTTCCAGAAGATGATCGCCAGCGATAAAGATTTTCTGGCAACCCGGGTGGCGTACAAACTAAATTTGCGCGGGCCCGCGATTAACGTGCAGTCGGCCTGTTCCACCTCACTGCTGGCGACGCAAATGGGGATTGCCGGTTTGCTGAGTTACCAGTGCGATGTGGCACTGTGTGGCGGTGCGACCGTTGCGGTACCGCACGGTGCCGGGTACCTGCATTCGGATGGGTTAATCTTTTCCAAAGACGGTTACTGCCGACCTTTTTCCCCCGGTGCAAACGGCACCTTATTTGGTGAAGGTGTTGGCGTAGTGGTGCTGAAACGCCTCGAAGACGCACTCAACGACGGTGACGATGTGGTGGCTATTATCAGTGCCGCTGCCGTCAATAATGATGGCCGCGATAAGGTTGGGTTTACCGCACCCAGTGCCAACGGCCAAACGGAAGTTATTTCGCTCGCGCATGGGTTGGCTGAAGTGGCGCCGGAGCAAATCCGGTTTGTGGAAACCCACGGTACCGCCACGGCCTTGGGCGACCCGATTGAACTTGCCGGTCTCGCGCGTGCGTTTGGTGATTTACGGGTAGCAGAGCCATTTTGCGCGCTGGGTACACTGAAGGCCAACATAGGCCATCTGGATGCGGCGGCCGGCGTTGCGGCCTTAATTAAAACGGCGCTGGTACTGCAGCACCGAACAGTGCCACCAGTTTGCGTCAATGGCGCGGCCCCACAAATTGGCCAGGAGCAATCACCATTTTATTTTAATCGTGCACCGGTGGATTTAAGTGGTAGCACTGAAGCAGTTTATGCAGGGGTGAGTAGTTTCGGGGTAGGCGGCACTAATGTGCATTTAATTATGCGTGACGCGACCGAGTATCAGCCGTCGATTGAATTGCCCACCGGTGAAAAATATGCGTTGCCTATAAGCGCGCATCACCGGGATTCACTGAAGGCGCTGCGTAAAGAAATTGCGCGTTATACCCGCCAGTATCCAGCCTCGCTTGCCGATGTGTCCTATGTGTTGCGAGAGTCCCGCAAGCGTCTGCAGCACGGCCAGGCGGTAGTGGCCTACCCAAAAGCCGACGGCGAGCCCATGCTGGTAAATGGTGAGCAGCTGAATCTCAATTGCAACCAGCGTGCGGCATTTATGTTTACCGGTCAGGGCGCGCATTTTCTGGGGATGACTTCTGAACTTTATGCGGCGCAGCCCTGTTACGCCAAAGAGTTGGATGCAGTACTTGCGGTGTTACAGGAGCTCGGCTTGGGCGAGGTCGTCAGTTATTTGCAGGCACCGGAAAAACTGTCCACGGCGGACGAAAATCGCACCGACCTGGTTCAACCTGCGCTGGTTGCCGTGCAATACGCACTCGCCCGCTGCTTGATGCGTTGGGGAATTCAGCCAGCGATGTTGATGGGGCATAGCATCGGTGAATACACTGCTGCTTGTCTCGATGGCATTTTTGACATTCGCACCGCGTTGCGCATTGTCGCGGAACGTGGACGGCTAATGGCGGCGACTGAAGAGGGCGCCATGGTTGTTGCTTTTGCAACGCGCTCAGCGGTAGAAGCGTTACTTGACGACACGCTGGAAATTTCGATTGAAAACAGCCGTGAAAATATTGTGGTTTCCGGCAGTCATGAAAATATTAACGCGTTTATTAAACGCCTTGACGGCGAGTCAATTAAGCACGCAACATTGCCTAATCGCCACCCGTTTCATTCACGCTACATGGAACCGGCGCTCGCGCCTTTTGCTACGGCAATGGGCGAAGCGAAATTCGCACCCGCTGCTGGTTTGTTTCAGCCCGCCTCCAAGGAGGCAAAGGCGAGTCAGGCGGCAACTGTGGAGTATTGGACCGCGCACTTGCGTCACGAAGTCAATTTCAAGTTTGCGATTGAGCAGGCGGCGAAAGCCGGAATCGAAAACTTTATCGAAATTGGTCCCGGCGGAGCGCTTACCCGTTTTGTTAAAGACACGCTCGACGCAAATGTGAATGTATTTCGCACCTTAGGTAACGCAAAAACCGGCAACCCGGAAAACGTCAATTTCGACTTGGCGGTCGCGGGAATGGCGCTGCAATTTCCGCGCTTGGATATAGCCGCCTGGGGTTTTGGTGTCGACGGACGCCGCCGTGCGATACCCACCTATCCGTTTCGTAAAGAAGAACACTGGCTCTCACCAAAGCGTGTTGCGCAGAGTTCGCAAGCGCAACAAACACCGGTGGCGCGTGCGCAGTTAAACCCCAGTAACGACGACGAAGGCGGTGCGCGGCAGGATTTAGACCGCAGTTTGCTTGCGGTCTGGGCGCAGGTTTTAGAGCAACCACAGTTGACCATTGATACCAATTTTTTTGATTTGGGCGGCGATTCGCTTTCGGCCATTAAGTTGGTGAAAGATATGCATAAAGCGACGGGTATTGAGTTCACTCACTCCAGTGTGTTTGAACACCCGACCATTCGTGATTTGGTCGACCAGATGGGGGATGATGCAGAAAAGGCTGCGAGTGTGGTATTGCTCAATGGCGTCGCAGAAGGCGTGCCGGTATTTTGCTTGTGTGGAGTGCAAATTTATAAAGAATTTGCCAACCATTTTTTGCACAACCCGGTGTACGGTATGTACGCCAAAGAAGAAATTGCCATTATTCAGGACGAAGCCGAAGGCGAGGGCAGTGCTGAGGTGTCCATTGACTCTTTGGTCGATACCTACGTACAGGCGGTGATACGCCATCTGTCCGGCAAGGAGCTGATGCTTGTCGGCTTGTCATTTGGTGGTTTACTCGCGCTAGAGGTGAACCAAAAACTCACTGAGCTGGGGTATCGGGTGAAGCGGGTGGTACTGTTTGATTCGTACCTGCAATCCAGCCATTACCGGACACTTCCCAAGCTCATGGTCGACAGTTTTGCGCGCTATCAACAATACGGATTGCGGCGTTTTTCATCGATTATTGCGGGGCGGGTATCGCAAAAAGTGGCGGGCAAGCTGGGGCTTAAATCCGGTGCAAAGCGGATTGTTTGGGATCACGAGAGTGCAGAGCGCAACCGTGGCGACGCGTTTCACCGGATTGCACGCGCATTTAACGCGACGGGCAAAACCTATGATTTTGACGCGCTCCTGATAAAAGCCAGCCGTACCAATGCCGGCTTTGGGATGGCAAGTAAGCCGGATTACGGCATGTCGAAGGTGATTACCGGCAACCTGGACGTCGCCGAAGTACATGCGGACCATGTGGATATGGTCACTGGGGATGTAGTAGATGAAGTTTACGATCTTGTGCACAACTATATTAAAGCCGCTGATTGAGGTTATTGAGTGAAGCTCGAGGCGTTAACTTCACTGCGGTTTTTCGCCGCGCTAATGGTGCTGTGCAGTCACCTGCGCTTTCTTGCTGAAAGTGATAACCCGCTGGTTAAATTAATTTACGATAAAGTTTTTTGGGAAGGTTATATCGGCGTTACCTTCTTCTTCATCCTTTCTGGATTTATTCTGAGCTTCGCTTATCAGCAACGATTACAGAACCGGCAAATAGGGTTTTGGGAGTACATGAGTGCGCGCGTTGCCCGCATATACCCTCTGCATATTGTTACCTGGTTATTGGCGCTACCTTTGGTATTTTTTCTGGTGCCTTCATCGACCGAGTCTTTGACGACCTATTTCACCAATGGTGCCTTAATCCAATCCTATTTCCCTGATAGAGCCATCCATTTTTCGGCCAATATTCCGTCGTGGAGCCTGTCAGATGAAATGTTTTTTTACCTGCTGTTTCCTTTTCTTTTACGTTGCGGTAACCGGCTTCTACTCGGCTTGGTTGCGGTTTTGTTGGCATGGCACTTTGCCATTTTTTTAAGCGAATTGTCTGAACAGCGAAAACATTTTTACAACTATGTTTTCCCTCTGGCTCGCTTGCTGGATTTTGTGGTCGGCCTTTTATTGTTCCGCTGGTATAGCCAGGCATGGAAGCCGTTGCCAGAAGGCACGGCAACCCTTGTTCAGCTGGGCGCGCTGGGTTTGCTTGCTGTGTTTTTTGCGATAAAAGGTGTGATTCCCCAGTCGCTTCGTTTTGATGTTTTTTATATTTTGCCCATGGCGTTGGTGATTGTGGCGTTCGCCACTGATCGTGGCTTGTTAGCCAAAGCACTTCAAAACCCTGTGCTTGTACTGTTGGGTGAAGCGAGTTTTGCATTGTATCTCACTCATCAATTGGTTATTCGCTACGCGGAAGTGGCGGCCGGGAATTGGGCTTGGCCTATGGATGCTTTTGCGGCAGTGGTGTTGCTTGCCGTTGCGATAGCGGTGAGTGTGCTGTGTTACCTGGGCTTTGAGAAGCGACTCCACCGCTGGGCGCTGAGCAAACTTATTCCACTGGGGAAATCACTGGATCATGGACGCAACACTGCAAAAACACCGTCGAACTGATGTAGAGCTGTTGCGGATAATTGCCGCGTTTCTTATTGTATATTTTCACGGCGAAGGATTTATTCCAGCGCATTGGGCGTACGCGGGCCTCACCGTATTTTTGATCTTTATGGGGTATTACGCCTGTGTCGGCCGGCCTAAACCTATTTTTGCAACCGCGCAACGTTTGCTAATTCCCTATGCTGTGTGGTTTGTCTTTTATTTTGTGCTGCGCTCGTTTCTGGGTAAACCCATCTTTCGCGAGCACGACAACCTGTTAACTTTTGCGTTATCGTCGCCGTCAATTCACCTGTGGTTTTTACCATTTGCGTTTATCTGTATTTCCTTGTTGCACTACTTACGCCGGGCGGTGCCCGCATTGTTACTGGGAAGTGTGGCTGTGGGAATCGCGACCGTACTTATTCTCGCAGTGCCGCTATGGAAGGGGCTCGGGATATCAACGCCATTTATCCAATGGCTGCACGCGCTCGCGCCAGTGTTGATTGGTGTGGGTATCGCGCAACTTCAAACGCAACGCACTGTTTATCGCGGGTTGGCGTTGGTTTCGATCATTGTGGCTTTGGTTATAGCCACCTTGTATGGTGAGGGCCGAACGACGATCGGTTACGCGTTGGGTATTGCGTTGTGCAGTGTGCTCTTCGCAAGAGAAAGCCTTATTCGGCCTAACCGATTGGTTGATACAGTAGCGCCAACCACTATGGGCATCTACTTGGTCCACCCGGCCGTATTGGTGATTTTATATTGGCTGGGTTTGCGCGCGGATACCAACGTGGTAGTGGGGTTCGCGGTTTCTGCAGCGGGGGTGTGGCTGGTGCAAAAAGTTTTGCCACCAGCTGTAACCCGGTATCTGTTTTAAATGAGTTGTTAAATATTGGCGCGTTTGGGTTTGCGCATCGCTTGGCGCATTTTTTGAGCCCGACTACTTGCAGACGCTTTAGCGATAGGCGTGGCGCTCGGTGTGGAGCCGATGTTTGCGCGATTATCCAGGTGCTCCGCTAGAGCACGTATGCTTGGATGAGTAAACATATCTGGTCTGGACAAGCCAAAGTTATGGCGACTATTCAGTATCGAGTGAACAGTCATCATGCCTAAAGAGTCACCGCCGGCTTCGAAAAAACCCACATCAAGCCCGCATTGCGTCTTGCCCAATACCTCACACCAGGCATCGTGGATGAGTTTCTCATGGTCGCTGAGGTCGCCGGTAGGAGCAGCTTCTTCTGTCAATTTAGGCAGGCTGTATACCGGAATGTGTTTGCGGTCTACTTTACCGCTGGAGGTCAGGCTGAATGCTGCCAGCTGTTGAAAGTAGCGCGGAACTTCGTAGGCAGGGAGTTTGCCGCTCAGGTAAGCGATTAAGTCGGCTTCCTGCACTGTCGCTCCGGTGGCACAGGTAAAGTGAGCAACCAGTGCTGTTGAGTTGCCCGTGTCGAGCGTGGTTACAACGGCTAATTCAATGCCACTGAAGCTCATCATGACGTTTTCAATTTCGGCCAGCTCGATGCGCAAACCGTTGATTTTAACCTGGAAGTCTTTACGACCGAGGAATTCGATTTCGCCAGCGCTGTTCCAGCGGGCAAAATCGCCAGTGCGATAAACTCGACCTTCGCCAAACGGGTTCGCAATAAATCGCTCTGCGGTGAGGTTTTCCGCACCCACGTAACCTTGTGCAACCTGAACCCCCGCAATGAGTAGCTCGCCCATCACTCCGATGGGTACAGGTCGCATTTCTTCGTCCACAATATGCAGCTGCGTATTGGCAATGGGCTTGCCGATTGGCAGTACATGTCCCGCAAATGTGGGGGTGCAAGTCCAGCAACTTACGTCAATTGCCGCTTCGGTAGGACCGTAAAGATTGTACAGAGTGGCTCCGTCAAATTGTGCGTAAAATTGCTGTTGATGTTCCTGTTTTAATTCTTCGCCGCTGCAGATAACGGTTTTTACTGAGGGCAGGCCATCAACTTTTGCAGCGAGTAATGCCGAAAGCATCGCTGGTACAAAATGCACCAGATTCGCCTGAAATTGCTTGATCTGCGCGGCAATACTATAAGGGTCCAAATGGCTATCAGCTGCAGCGATCGCCAGAGTCGCGCCGGTTTGCAGTGGCCAGAAAACTTCCCATACGCTCACATCAAAATTATAGGGTGTTTTGAACAACGCAATTTGTTCTGCGCCGAGATTAAATGCCTCTTGCATCCAAAGCAGACGGTTGGCGATACCGCGGTGGCTGTTGGCTACACCTTTCGGATGACCAGTGGAGCCGGAGGTAAATATGATGTAGGCGGTGGCGTCAGGGTCGCGGGTGACAGAAACTTTGTCCGCTGGCTGTGTGCGAGCGAGTGAGTGGTATTCCGACTCTGCGAGTATCTGGCCAGAAAAATCGAGGCCTGCGGGCAATGCGGTGCTATTGAGCAGCAGTTTGCAGCTAGCCTGGCGAAGCATATAAGACACACGATCGGCAGGCAGTTGGATGTCGATCGGTAAATAGGCTGCTCCGGCCTTTTGAATCGCATAGATGGCCGCGAGCATGTCGCGGCTGCGGCTATAGAACAGTGCAACCACGTCGCCTGGTTTTACCCCTGTCTCAATTAGAACCCGTGCGCGGCGATTGGCTTCTGCATCCAATTCCGCGTAGCTGAGGTCGCCGGATGAATCGCGCAGCGCAGTGTTGTGTGGGGCTTTTGCCACTTGCGCTTCAAACAAGTCCATCAGGTGGTGCGGAGCGGCGTATGCTTTCTCCGTGGCGTTTACCCCGGCGATAAGGGTGCAGTCTTGTGGTGACTGATAGTTAATATCGCTAAGGGCGGCGTCGGGGCTAGACACCATTTGCCCTAAAACGCTGATATAAGACGCGCTAAATCGTTCTGCAAATTCGTGATTAAATACGCTGGTATCGTATTCCAGGTCGCCGTGCAGCGCGTTGCCATCCTGCCAGCAACGCATAAAGAGCGCGAGCTGCGGTTCGTTCGGGCGAACAGGCAGTGGCGCGACTTCTGCATCGTTGAGCGATAGTGTGAACGGGTGTTCGAAGGTGAATCCGTTACAGAAAAGTTTACCGTTATCCTGCCCACTACCGGAAACAAACGACGGATAGAACGGGTGCCGGTGCGCGCCGAGCATGGCGAAGCGAATCTCTTTCAGGGCTGCGAGAAAGCTTGTGCCTTCTTCGAGCTTGGCGATAATCGGGGCAACGCTGATCAGGCAACCGATGGTGGTGTCGTTACTGCTGTTGCGGCGCAACGACAAGGGCACACCCACAGCAAAATTGGTCTCGTTCGCGTATTTACTCAGCAGCCAGTAATACGCTGTCAGCATCACTAAAAAGGGTGAGCTGCTGTGGGCTTTCGCGAAGTCCACGACTGCCGTTTGCAGCTCGGCAGGCAATGCCAAGTTTGCGGTTTTCATCAGGCGGTCGCTGGATTCTGCGCTGCTGTGAATCTGGGTGTGTTTCTGAATGCCGGTGGTGCGTTCCTGCCAATAGGCTTTAGCGCGTTCTCCCACTGGCGACTCAAGCCATGAGGCTGCGTCAGCTGTGACCAGGTCGTAATTATCCTGCGCCTGCTTGAACGCGCAAATATTGCCGTTGTAGGCATGTTCTATGTATTCTTTGATAATGTCCTTGCTGGCCAAATCCATCACTATATGATGAAAGACGATGGCGACACGTTTGGTATCGGGTTGCGCCGTTGGCTCAATAATCAGGCGACACAACGGGCCATGTTCAAGTGAAAAGTCCGCTTGGCACTGGTCTTCAAACCAACCTTGAGCGCGCGGAGCGTCGGCAATTTTTACGTCTAGAGCGTTACCACTGTAATCACGGTGCAAATCGCCGTTGGCAAAACTGTAGGTAGCGTTAAAAATTCGGAACTTGGCGAGTGTGGTTGATACCGCATTGACCAGGCGATCCTGATCCAGCCCGCGTATCTGAAGTGCGCAGATGACGTTGTAGGCATTTCGGCGTCCCTTCTGGTCTGCCAGCCAGAACTGGGTTTCCGGCTCTGAGGCAACCAATGCGGGGGGTAGGCTGTATGAGGTATTTTCCACCATTAACTCCAGGAGTATAACTATGTCCTTGATGAATACATTTGCATTAAGGGCTGTGGATAAAAGCGTCTGCTGGCACAAATCATGTTTAACAACAGACTCTAATATCGACGTCACCTAATGGCTCAGGGTTATATATCGAATAGATGCTAATAACATGCCATTGGCGATTATTTAACCCGTTAGTAGCGTACAGTAGCATTGGATTAAGCGGTCTAACCGGCGGGCACTAAAGGCTTTTTATACGTGAAGCTTTCTTTGCAAGGAGCATGGAATCATCATGAATACGGCATACGAGGCAAGTCATTTCGCCAATAATCTCGACGATGAAATTCGGCGGTTGAACGCGCAAGTCGCGCTTTTCTGGCCGCACGAGGGGGATCTACTGACGCAGGCCGGCTTGCGCAATGGTATGTCGGTTCTGGATATCGGCTGCGGCCCGGGCCACCTTATCGGCCTGATTAAAGAGCGCTTCCCAAACTGTCGAATTTCAGGGTTAGAGCGTGATCCGTTGCTCGTGACTGCAGCTGAACAATATTTGGCCAGTCAGCAGCTTGCGGGTTGTCAAATTTTCCAGGGCGCTGCAGAATCGCCACCCCTGCCCGAGGGCAGCTTCGACTTTATAACCATGCGCTTGGTGCTTGAGCATGTCTCCAAGCCGGAGGTTGCGCTAGCGGCGGTAAAAGCGTTGCTAAAGCCCGATGGTTTGCTCGCGGTTATCTCTAATGACTTTGATTTCCACCTGCGCACCTGGCCTCAGGTAAACGCTCTGCAGCCGCTCTATCAGGCGTACTGCACCGCACGAAGAGATGATGGTGGCGATCCTACCATTGGACGCCGCGTCCCCCAGCTACTCCAGGCCACCGGCTACAGCCTAGTTTTTAATCGCCTGGAAATGGCCCATAACGCGGAGCTTGGCGATGAGCCATTTCTGCGGGCGGAAGGCGTGGGGATACCTGCACAGCTAGTAAAAAGCGGTTATCTTGCGCAGGCAGCCTTCGATGAGCTGGCGCGAGATTGGAAATCCATGCTGGACACGCCGGGGCACGTCATTTCCCGACAGTTGTGGTTGGCGGTCGGCCGTAATTGCGCTGCGGCAAGCGCCCAAGTGGAAGCACCCAGCGCCCGTCAGGTAAAGGCTGCAGTGGATTTACCCCTGCCGGATCGCGCCGCGTTGCTCACCTTGATTCGGCAAGTTCTGGACGATGATTTACTCGACGCAGACGACACCCTGAGTGACGCTGGAATCGATTCCGTGAGCGCGATTATTTTGCAGGATGCCATCAAAAACCTGACCTCAGTCGAAATCCCCATCCTCACGCTACTCGATAATCTTGGCGTAGACCGCCTTTGGCAGTTGGTCAGCGCGGGAAGTAGAGTCACGGGGCCTGCCGTGCAAGGTACTAACGGGGTTGCTGATGAGGGCGAACTCTAGGATGGATGGAGAGGCGCTACTCGAAGCTCTCGCTAAAGAACGCGTTTTTTTAAAGCTGCATGGCGACAAACTGAAATATCGGGTACCCGGTGGTCAGCTCAGTCCGGAATTGGCCAGCCAGATTAAACAAGCCAAGCCCATGCTCGCGGACTGTCTCGCAGGAGAGACTGATTTTTGTCTGATAAGCCCTTTGTCTGCGAACCAGCAATCACTGTTTTTCAACTATCAAGTTGTACCAGAGTCCACCGCGTACGATCTGGCGATCGGTGTTTCTCTGGATGGCCGGGTTGAAGAGAAACGCTTGCGCGCAGCTCTCGCGGGCCTGCTTGTGCGCTACCCCTGTCTGGGGTCCAGTTATCGCCTGTTAACTATCGGAGGGAGAACGCTTCCGTGCCAGATCGTAGGCATCGGTGATGTTGACCGTTTTGAGTTGCATGTTGAAACGGTGGAAGACTTTGATGCTGCGCTCGAAGTTGCACAAAATTTCTATGACACACCTCTCACCCTCGAATCATCGCCTAACTTTTTATGTCAACTGATAAATTTTTCGACATCTGAGTCTGCGTTATTACTGAAGTTTTCGCACCTTAGTGCTGATGGCTGGACAATGGGGATGATTGTTTCGGCTTTGAACAAACTGTATACAGATTCGACACCAGCAGAAATGGCTCTTCCTCTGTACACCGACTACGTGATAGACCAGCGCACTCAGGAGTCGGCCCGTTGGGCTTCGGCGCAGGCCTACTGGCAAAACCAACTGGCGCAGATTCCTGCGCACACCTCGCTGAATGATTGTGAATCACCGCGGGTGGAGCAGGTCAGTCAGCGCATTCCCCAAGGGGAAACTCAGTTTTTTGAGCTTTCTTCTCAAGGGCGGGACCGCGTAGAAGCTTTTGCTCAGCAACACCACACTACGGCATCCGTGGTTTTGCTGGCGGTTATGCAGCGTCAATTACTGGCAGTAAACCCAGAAGGCGTGATCGTCGGTGTGCCAACACTGGGGGCAAGGGCGCCAGGGTACTTCTCGTGCGCAGGCTACTTTGTGAACCCTGTGCCAGTGTTTGCTGGGCCAGACCGGCTCGCTCAGCCGTTTGATGAGCACTTACAGGAAACCGCAGCTAACCTGGCAGGCGCATTAGAGCATCGCGACTATCCATTTGGTTGGCTGGTTAAGGGCCTTGGGCTGGCGCCGGATATAAGAACTACGCCGGTGTTTCAGGTGCTGTTCAATTTTTTACAGCGAGAGGTGTTAGGGGATCTGGTGGACTGGTTGTACCCCTGGTCTGAGCCGCAGAGCCGTCCATTTTTGGGTTTGCCCACTAACCCCTTTCCCGTCTTCCAGCAGGAAGGCCAGTTTGATCTAACTCTCGAGATTATCGATAACGGAGAGTCTTATCTTGGTCTGCTGAAATACGATCCGGCAAGGCTCAGCGAGGATGTCGCCAGTGACTGGATTGACGCTTATCTAGCCTCGTTAGACGCAGCGCTCTCTGAGAACTGAATCGGCGCCGCGTTGCCATTTGTCCATTTGTTGAGCGAACCCTGAACTGTGCCGCTATGCACGCCGTATTACTCCGCAGGCAGATCATAATCCGGCCAGTCTGGTTACAGGGACTAACTTAGGTTTGGGCAAGGGGCGAAACCGCGTCGTTTCGGCTGTGCGTCTGGTCTGAATGGGAGAGGTTATTACGGAGAATAAGGCATTGGAAAAGTGGCGCACCCGGAGAGATTCGAACTCCCGACCAAGTGGTTCGAAGCCACCTACTCTATCCAGCTGAGCTACGGGTGCGTAGAGGTTTCGGGGAGCCCCCGAAAAGAAGGTGTGCATAATACCCACGAGTTGCGACTTCGTCCAGCGCCTTGATCGATTTAACGCTGCCTATTTGTGTGGTTTCTCGCTATAATCCAGCCACAAAATTCGACTCGTTCTGTATCACAGGAAAACTGGGGAATGAATATGAAACTTTCCACTCTTGCACTGGCGGGTGTTCTCGCTGCTTTTTCCCTCGCCGTATCGGCGGAATCATTGGAAGAGCGTATCCAGCCTGTTGGCAAAACATGTATGGCTGGCGACGAATGTGCTGCGGCGGTACAGGTTGCAGATGCTGGCGCTTCTGCTAGCCGATCCGGTGAGGAAATCTACCAAAAATGTTCAGCCTGTCACGGCACTGGTGCTGCAGGTGCGCCGAAATTTGGCGACAAAGACGCGTGGGCACCCCGCATCGCCAAAGGTAAAGAAACCTTGTACACCCATGCGCTTAACGGCTTTAACGGTATGCCAGCAAAAGGCCTATGCTTTGATTGCTCTGAAGAAGAAATCAAAGGCGCTGTAGATTATATGACCAGTAAGTCACAATAATTTTACAGTTGCAAAAAAGCCGCGCGAAAGCGCGGTTTTTTTTTGCTCCAGGTTTGTTGTTTTTATGCGAAATCCATTTTCGCAATAGTGTGTGTTTACGCGGCCTTGCTGCGCGAGACTGGATTACCAATCTTTTTTAGCCTTGCTCCAGCCCGTTGCAGCCCTAAAAAAATTCGAAGGCACTATTATTGCTAACAAAACGTTGCGGCCTGATGCATGTGTGTGTTGAGCTGTGCAAGTGAATGACTCACTGTAAAGTGATGATAGTCTACTCGTTTCTATTTATTGCGGTGCCGATCAAACATGATCGTGCTGTACCGCGTGAAGGACCACCTCTAACGCCCAAAAGTTCATGCCATATCTCAACAAAATAATCACTGTTACTCTCATCAGTATTTTGGCCTATGCCGCCTGGGTTGTATTCTCGGGTTACGACGAGGTGTCCGCAGGACTACAACGCGTCAGTGCACAGGGTTTTCTAGTGTTGGTTTTATTGTCACTCTTTAATTACGGCGTACGATTTTTGCGCTGGCATTGGATGATCTCCCGGGTCACAGGAATATCTGTTCCATTGAAAGCCCATATGGAATGCTATGTTTCCGGGTTTGCACTGACGGCAACACCAGGCAAAGTGGGTGAAGCCCTGCGTTCCGTTTACCTCAAAGAATATGGTGTAAAAGCTAGTGACTCTCTCGCTGCGCTTTTTGCAGAACGCTTAATCGATTTAATTTCTGTGTTAATTATTGGCTCGTTTGCATTGTTTTATTTCGAGCAGTTTCAGTGGGCTGCCTATCTGGTTATTGCCGTTGTGGTTGTAAGCGGATTGTGTTTGCGCTCCCGCCTGTTTTTGCAGATGCTGGAGTCACTCGCTACAAACGCAAAGCACCCGACAGTAAAAAAAGTACTGTCAGGTTTATCCCGTACGCTACAGGCGGCAGCAAAATTTATGGGCTGGCGTATCTGGTTGGTCGGCCTGGTGATGGGCGTTGTATCCTGGGGAGCAGAAGCCTGGGGCTTTGTACTATTGGTTAAATGGCTCACCGGAAATGAATGGATTTTGCTGGCCGCCGGCATTTATTCACTCAGCATGATTGTGGGTGCGCTGAGTTTTATGCCCGGCGGGCTGGGGGGGGCAGAGGCCGTGATGGCCAGCATGCTGGTTATGCTCGGAGTATCGTTTTCAGATGCAACCGTTGCCACCATTATTTGTCGAGTGGTAACACTCTGGCTCGCTATTTTTATCGGGCTGGCGGTAATGGCAAAATTACAGATGAGATATAAAGCCACATTTCGTGTTGAGGAGTGATACGAAGAATGATTGATAGCAGAGATCAAACCCCGCTACTGGTTGACCTCGACGGATCGTTGATCTGTACAGATAGTCTGCACGAGACAGCAATGTTGCTGTTAAAAAATAAGCCCTGGCTGATTATCCATATGGTGTTTTGGCTAATGGCTGGTAAACAGGTGTTGAAGGGAAAGCTATACCGCTACACCCAGCTGAACGTCGAAGCCCTGCCTTATCGCGAAGAGGTGGTCGCGTATTTGAAAGAGGAGCACCAAAAAGGCAGAGAGCTTATTTTGTGCACCGGTACCTGGTTTAAGCTTGCAGAAAAGATTGCCGAGAATCTTGGTGTGTTCTCTGGCGTTGTCGCGACGGACGAGCAGGTGAACCTGACGGGTAAGTACAAAGCTAAATATGCTTTAGATACCTATGGTGACAAAGGCTTTGACTACCTCGGAAATTCCTCACCCGACTTACATGTATGGCAGTATGCAAAGTCTGCGGTGGTGGTTGGTGGCGAGAGTCTTGCGGCTAAAGCGCGCAAAGTGTGTGAAGTTGAAAAAGTGATCACACCGTCGAAACTGACCCTCAAGGTGGTATTGAAAGCGATTCGAATACACCAGTGGGCGAAAAACGGATTGTTATTTGTGCCTTTGTTAATGGCCCACAAAATAGATTCTCTGCAATCCATTACCGACGTGATCTGTGCATTTATCGCATTTGGCTTGTGTGCATCGTCAACCTATTTGTTTAACGACCTGTTAGACCTTGAAGCGGATCGCAAGCATCATACAAAATGTAAAAGGCCGCTCGCCAGCGGGGTCTTGCCTATACCTGAAGGCATTATGCTATGTGCCGGTTTAATGCTCGCAGGAATTGTTATTGCGCTAACCGTCAACCTGCATTTCATCTACGTGTTGGCGGCATATTTATTTATTACCGTTTTTTACAGTTTTAAATTGAAGAAGCTGCAAACTGTCGATGTGATTGTGTTGGCGAGCCTGTTTACAATTCGCGTAATCGCCGGCGGTGTGGCAGCGGGTGTTGAGCTTACATTCTGGTTGTTGAGTTTTTCGATGTTTCTGTTTTTATCGCTGGCAATTGTTAAGCGTGTGAGTGAACTTATCAACACCGCGAAGAATCAAACAGCGGAAACCACTGATAAACAAATTCTTGGTCGGGGATATTACCAGTCCGATATGGAAATACTCCAAAGCCTGGGCGGCAGCGCAGGATTTCTCGCGGTACTGGTAATGGCGTTCTATATCAATAGTGACGATGTAATTCAGTTGTATAGTCATCCTCAGGTACTTTGGCTGATCTGCCCGGTTATCGGCTACTGGATTATGCGAATATGGATGCTCACTGCACGGGGTCAAATGAACGAAGACCCAATCAGTTTCGCCATTAAAGATCAAAACAGTTGGTACGCCGGTGCAGTCTTGATAGTAATTCTGATCACTGCAGGTATGCTCTAGGAGCGGCTATGAAAAAGGAATCCTGGTCCTGGGGGGGAATCCCCAAGGCATCTCACCAGGTGGTTAATCTCAGGTGGCGCACAGACACCATAAACTTCGCAGGCTTTACCGCCAGCTGTCTGCCTTACGGTTTGGGGCGCAGTTACGGCGATGTGCCGATAAATGACGAAGGCATACTGGTGCGTACTACGGCACTGGATAGAGTGATCGCTTTCGATGCGGAAACGGGTGTATTGCATTGCGAGGCAGGCATCAGCCTGGGCGATATTTTACGCGTTGTTGTGCCGCGCGGCTGGTTTTTACCGGTAACACCAGGTACGCAGTTCGTTACACTCGGCGGCGCGATTGCCAACGACGTGCACGGTAAAAATCATCATTGCGCCGGTACCTTCGGCTGCCATGTGCTGGGTTTTGAATTACTGCGTTCCAGTGGCGAAAAACTTTGGTGTACGCCAACAGAGCACGCGGACTATTTTGCCGCGACAATCGCGGGTTTGGGGCTCACCGGGCTTATTCTTACCGCCAAAATTCAGCTCACCAAAATTGCTGCCAATAAAATCGACGTGAACAATCAGGCGTTTAACGGCCTCGACGAAGGTCTCGATTTATTCGAGCAGCATGAGGACACAACCTACACCGTTGCCTGGGTGGATTGTCTGACGCGAGGAGCGCAATTGGGGCGAGGTATTTTTTCCGGGGGTGAATTCAGTCAAACCGAAAGCCGAAAAAATCTGGCGACTAAACGGCTCGCCGTGCCACTGGATTTCCCATCGTTTTCGTTGAACAAATACTCGGTGCAGGCGTTCAACAACCTTTACTTCGCCAATGGCAAGCGAAAGTCCGGTCGGGGAGTAACAGACTACGAGCCTTTCTTTTATCCGCTGGATAAAGTGCATGCGTGGAATCGCATTTATGGCCGCAAAGGCTTCTACCAGTACCAGTGCTGTGTTCCTTTCGGTGAGGCGAACGAAGGCCGGGAAGCGATCAGGGAGATGTTGAACCAGATCAGTTTATCCGGCAATGCATCTTTCCTCGCTGTGCTCAAGGTCTTTGGCGATAAGCAATCACCGGGTATGTTGTCGTTTCCAGAAAAAGGTATAACGCTGGCGTTGGATTTCCCCAATTGGGGTGACAAAACCCAACGTTTATTTGACCGCCTCGATGCGATAGTGCGAGAGCAAAACGGCAAAAATTACCCAGCTAAAGATGCCTGTATGAAGGCAGCAGACTTTCAGCAGCAATATCCCCAGTGGGAGGCGTTTGCCAAGTTTATTGATCCCAAATTCAGCTCGAGCTTCTGGCGACGGGTAACACAGGAGAATGCATGAACGTATTAATTTTGGGTGCGACATCGGCTATCGCGCAGGCGGTGGCCCGCCAGTTTTTGTTGTCGGCCACAACACCAGTAAAATTCGTTTTGGTGGGTCGGAATGACGATAAGCTTGCGTTGATTGCTGAGGATTTAATTGGGCGTTCAGCGACAGCAGCGCATGTGCAGGTGCAGGACCTCACCCAACTCGATGCGATGGACGCCTGTATCAGCCGAGCCTGGGAAACGCTGGGTAGTATCGATGTTGCGCTTATCGCACACGGAACCCTGCCAGAGCAACGCGAGATCGAAAAGAGCTGGGAGCTTACCGAGCAGGCGTTGCGGGAAAACGCGCTTTCCCATATGGCGTTGATGGAGGCGCTGGCCTTGCGTATGGAAGCGATTAAGCGCGGTACCATTGCCGTTATCGGTTCTGTGGCGGGCGATCGCGGGCGTCAGAGTAACTATATCTACGGTGCGGCTAAAGGTGCGACAGCGATTTACGCTCAGGGTTTACGCAACCGATTAACAAAATCCGGGGTTCACCTGCTGACAATTAAGCCGGGCTTTGTTGATACACCTATGACGGAATCTATTGCGAAGAAAGGGTTGCTGTGGGCATCGCCGGAACAGGTCGCACAGGATATTGTTAAAGCCGTCCAGAAAAAACGTAACGTTATTTATACACCAGGCTTCTGGTGGTTAATTATGACTATTGTTAAATCTGTTCCCGAATTTATTTTCAAAAAGCTTTCTATGTAATCATCTGCAGGCACAGAGCCGTCTGTGCCTGCTTCACAAATCAAACATGCCTTTAATAGAGGCCATGGCCTCCGCGCCTTTCTTCTCGTTTTCTTCTTTGGTGGCTGGCGAAAACCCTTCCCGTTCTACATCTTCTTCTGGCAATTCTTCTAAAAACCGGCTTGGGTCAGTGGCTTGCTTTTCGCCAAACTGCTTTCGGGTTGCGGCCAATGTCATCGTCAGGGTTTTTTTTGCGCGGGTAATTCCCACATAGGTGAGACGGCGCTCTTCCTCGATATTATTTTCTTCAATGCTGTTGCGATGGGGGAGCAGCTCTTCTTCCATACCAATTAAATAAACGTGCGGAAATTCCAGCCCTTTGGACGCGTGCAGGGTTAATAATTGCACCCGGTCGGTCAGGTCCTCCTCTTCCTGGCGATCGAGCAAATCCTGAAGCAGCAGGCGGGACACGGCGGTGTTGATGCGTTCTTCGCCTGTCATCTCGTCTTCGCTGATTTTCTCCAAGGTACCGCGGATGGAATCCACCAGGGTCCAGATATTTTCCATCCGCTTTTCGGCCACTTTGGGCGAACTCGCGTTCTGGTGCAGCCACCCCTCATAATTAATATCGTTGATCATCTCGCGGATGGCCGCGATTGGCTCGTTGTTATGGCAGTTGTTGCGCACGCGGCCGAGCCAGTTACAGAATTCACGCAGATTTTCCAAGCCTTTTTTGGGAATAACCGCGTGCAAGCCCATTTCGTCACACGCGGTTAACAGGCTGACTTCGCGTTCTGTGGCGTAGCGCCCCAGTGCTTCTAGCGTACCGGTACCGATTTGACGGCGCGGGGTGTTAATCACCCGCAAAAACGCATTGTCGTCATCTGGGTTAACCAGTAGGCGCAAGTACGCCATGATGTCTTTTATTTCCGCGCGGGAGAAAAAACTGGTGCCGCCACTCATGTTGTAGGGAATCTGGTGGTGCTGCAGTTTTAGTTCGATTAAGCGGGCTTGATGGTTGCCCCGGTAAAGCACGGCAAAGTCGCGGAATTTGCATTGGCGGCGCAGGCGCTGGGTCAGTATCTCTGTTGCTACGCGCTCTGCCTCAGCTTCCTCGTTACTGCACCGGATTAGGCGCAGCGGCTCGCCCATCCCCAGATCACTCCACAGTGTTTTATCGAACTCATGCGGGTTATTGGCGATTAACGTATTAGCAACTTTGAGGATGCGTGCTGTGGAGCGGTAGTTTTGCTCGAGTTTGATGACCTGCAGTGAGGGGAAGTCCTGCTTTAACAGGCTCAGGTTTTCTGGTCTGGCACCCCGCCAGGCGTAGATGGACTGATCGTCGTCGCCTACCACTGTCAGCGCGCCCCGGTGGCCAATCAACTGCTTTACCATTTGGTACTGGCTGGAATTGGTGTCCTGATACTCATCGACAAGCAGATAGCGAATTTTCTGCCGCCACCGTTGCAGCACATCATCATTGCTGGCAAAGAGCACCGATGGCAGGCGGATCAAATCATCGAAATCCACTGCATTGTAGGCATGTAACGCCTTGTTGTACCGCTCGTAAACACGGGCCCAGGCCTGCTCGCCTGCACTTTGGGCCAGCTCGGCCGCCTGTGCGGGCTCTATTAGCCCGCTTTTCCAGTTGGAAATCTGGTGTTGTACGGTATCGACAAGATCGGTATCGATATCGCCGTTTTTCAGCATGATTTCCTTGAGCAGCGCTTTGGCATCCTCAGCATCGAAAATGGAAAAGCCAGACTTGTAGCCAAGGTGCTTGAGTTCGCGCCGAATGATATTCAACCCCAGGTTGTGGAAGGTCGAGACGGTTAAACCGTGGGCGGCTTTACCTTTCACCAGCTTGCCAACCCGTTCTTTCATTTCGCGCGCGGCCTTGTTGGTGAAGGTAACCGCGGCGATATGCCGAGCTGGCATATCGCACTGCTGGATCAGATAGGCAATCTTCTGAGTGATAACGCTGGTTTTACCGCTGCCAGCACCGGCCAGCACGAGGCAGGGCCCGTCGATGTACATCACAGCTTCTTTCTGGCGCGGGTTGAGTCGGTTCACGGGGCTCAGTTCTCGGTCACTTGCGGGGGAATGGGGGTAATGCCGCTGGATTTTACCAGATGACAATCGGCGATCCGAGTTCTTCCATAGAAAGAGGGCTGCTGGTTTGGGCGCAGTTCTGCTTTCGCTTGTAGCATTTGCAAGCGGGTGCAAAACCTACTCAACCACGGCGCGTTGTTGACTTCGTAAAAAAGAGGGGGCATCGCTGCAGGCCAGTCATCACGCGGCCTGCCGGCATGCACTAAAAATTGGCACAGTTATCGCTCCTACCCTTTCGTGGAATTGCTAAAGCAGTACAAGATTCGCCACGCGTTGCCCGGCAACACCGGCTAAACCAAAAAAAAGCCCATGCATGCGAGTCTGTGATTAGCGATTAAAAGTAAAAAATATGAGGAGATGAATTTATGTTTAACCGTAAAGCTATCTGCAAAAAAATGGCCTGTGTAGCTGGAGCATCCGTTATATCGGCAGCGGCGTTGACTGCGCCTTCCGTTTATGCCGACGATACCGGATTCTTTATTCAAGGTGCCTACGGTGGCTATAAAACTCATGGGGATGACTTTGATGATCAAAATACCTTGTATGAACTGAGCGCGGGATACCGCTTTTTACCTTTCCTGGGGGTAGAGCTTGGGTATACCGACTTGGGCAAGTTCGGTGGTGATTTTGTCTCCGCCGAAGTGGATGGATATTCCGCGAGTGTCGTAGGTTATCTGCCGTTTACCGAATCGTTCAATGCTTTTGTTGAGTTGGGTCAGTTCTACGGCGATGTCGATGTACAGGCACTGGATTTTCAGGATAAGACGGAGAGCGAGACACCCTTTTACGGCATTGGTGTGAGCTTCCGCGTGACTGAGCCGCTGTGGATTACCGCGGAATATGATCGTTACGATGTGGAATATGAAGATGGCGGTTGGCCTGACGACATCGTTGGTGGTGGCGACAGTACCGATGTAGATACCCTCAAAGTGGGCGCACGCTATTATTTCTAGCGTCTGACCGGCGATTACGAGTAGTAAAAAAAGAGAGTCGGTAGTTGTACTGGCTCTCTTTTTTTTGGCCATAAAACAGCAATAAATTATCACCTGATTAGGCACAGTTAATGCTCTGCACACTATAACCTGCGTTTTCCACGCCATTTAGGCGGAATTACTGAAAATGTTACTTCACCGATGAAATGGTTACAGAGGTTAGTTTGCAGGACGCTAAACAGGAGTCCGATTTGTCAGCAAGAAAAGTGAAAATCCTTACAGTAAATATGCACAAAGGATTTAATGCATTTAACAGGCGGTTTACGCTTCACGAATTGCGGGAGGCGCTGCGTGAGATTGACCCAGATGTGGTCTTTCTACAAGAGGTCTTGGGTGAACATCGTCAGTTTGCTACGCGCTACACGGACTTATGGCCGGAGCAATCCCAGTACGAATTTTTGGCGGACCAGGTGTGGTCGGCGCATGCATATGGTCGCAATGCTGTCTATCCCCATGGGCACCACGGCAACGCGTTGCTTAGCCGGTTTCCAATTGACCGTTGGCACAATCACGATATCTCGTTAAGTGGTATTGAAAAACGAGGCCTGCTCTATTGCCATTTGAATCTCGGTGAACAAAAACTCCACGCCATTTGTGTGCATTTGAGTTTGCGGGAATCGCATCGACAGATTCAGTTAAAACGGCTAAGCAAACTGGTCAATTCATTGCCAGCAGATGAACCCGTCGTCGTTGCTGGGGATTTTAACGATTGGCGTTTGAAGGCAGAAAATCTGCTATTTAACGAAAGTCGCCTGGTCGATGCCTATACCGGCCATCAAGGCAAGCCGGCCAGATCGTTTCCGGTGGCTATGCCGCTGCTGCGACTGGACAGAATTTACTTGCGATGCAACAGTCGCTACGAGATCGAGCGGTTACATCGCTCACCCTGGTCTCGCATTTCAGACCATAAACCACTGATGGTGGAATTAGATATTCAGGAGTGAGTTATGTTTGCGTATAAAGGGGACGAAAAATCAAGAGGCGGCAATACGCTAACGCTGCTAAAAGATGGCGAAGAGTTTTATGCTCAATTGCTGCGTCGCATTAGGCGTGCGCGGCGGGAAATCTTTTTGGAAACCTTTATATTGGCAGACGATAGAATAGGCAACCTGTTGCGTCGTGCGTTGCTTGCCGCTGTAAGGCGCGGTGTCTGGGTGAGTGTCACCGCCGACAGCTATGGCACTTTCTTTTTAAAAGATGAATACATCTACGAGTTAAGTCGAGCGGGTGTGATTTTTCAAATTTACGATCCACAACCAAAATTGTTTAACAGCCGCCCGAAAGTTATTCGCCGACTGCACCGCAAACTCGCGGTAATTGATAATACCTATGCATTCGTTGGCGGTATTAATCTTTGCGACGATCACCTGACACACCATAACGCTAATGGCAAACGGGATTTTGCGGTGGAGATCGTTGGGCCGGTAGTTAAAGACGTAAGGCGTTTATGCGCAAGCTATGTTAGGGAGGTTGCACCGGATCGTAAAGCCGTGTTTGACGATACTCAGGTGACGCCACCGCCCGCCCACTACAGGGTGCACCAGAATGCCGAAGTGGCATTTATCAGTCGCGATAATCGCCGCAACCGTTCAGAAATCGAAAAGGCCTATCTGGCCGCAATTCACCGTGCTAAAAAAAGTGTAACTATCGCCAACGCCTATTTTTTCCCCGGCTACCGAATGATACGTGCGATGCGCAAAGCGACGGCACGTGGGGTACGCGTACGTTTGATTCTACAGGGTAATCCCGATATCCCGATGGCGCTACGCGCGGCACAATGCTTGTACGACACACTGATTCGGCACAACATTGAGGTGTACGAGTATACCGAGCGACCACTGCACGCAAAAATTGCGACAATCGACGATAATTGGTCGTCCATTGGCTCCAGCAACCTCGATCCTTGGAGTTTGTCGCTAAATCTTGAGGCCAATATTTTCGTGGACCAGCCCGGATTTAATACGCAATTAAGAGAAGAAATGGAAATGCTGATAGAGCAATCTCGCCGCGTGGAATACGAAACGCTACAAAAACTTGATTGGGTCGCGCAAATGAGAAATACGCTGCTCTACCATTTTTTACGGCGACTGCCTGGACTCGTGACACGTATTCCGAATCCTCATCCAAGGGTGGAACAGTTGCGTCGCATCTTTACCACCAAGACAGGCGAGTCACGCAATAAACATTTAGCTCGCGCATACCCCGAATCAAAAAATGCACGTCAGGTTGTTGTTGAACGTCGATCGCAGACGCTGGGAGAAGTGTAATGATCGTTCTGGCAAAGGCGTCTTCTGTGTCTCATATGAGAAATAAAATTCCCTGGGGAACCCTAAAAAAAGTCGCAAGTGGATTGTTCTTCCTGCTGGTAGCCTATTTGCTAGTCACCAAGGCGCGGGAGCTGGAGTGGCATAAAATCTGGTCTACCTTCCGCGAAACAGATCCTGCGACCCTGTGGTTGGCAACCGGTATTGGTATGGCCTGTTACCTGGCATATGCCAGCTACGATTTGATTGGCAGGAAATTGTTCGACGTACAGATTCCTGCTTACAAAACAATGTTGGCTGCGTGGATTAGCTACGCCTGTAACCTTAATCTGGGTGCAATTATTGGCAGTGTCGCGCTGCGCTATCGGCTCTATTCAAGATTGGGCGTTAAGGCATCGACGGTCACAAAAATTATGGGTGTGAGTGTATTCAGTAACTGGACGGGTTATTTGATGCTCGCTGGTGGGCTTTTCGTTACCGGCGCGTTCACGCCGCCGGAGTCGTGGGCGGTCGGAGATATCGGCTTTCGCGTTTTAGGTGCGGTATTCCTGGCGCTTGTTGCAGGGTATGTAGGGGTTTGCGCTTTCGCAAATCAGCGCACCTATAGACTGCGGGATCGCGAATTTACGTTGCCGCAATTAAAAATTGTTGCCTGGCAACTGGCCACGGCAGCTGTTCACTGGACGCTTATGGCTACAGTGATCTATCAGTTTTTTCACGGCGAGCTGGATTTTGCAACGGTGTATATTGCGCTATTAGTGAGCTGTGTGGCTGGAGCTGTGTCACATGTGCCCGGCGGTCTTGGCGTTCTAGAAGCTGTATTCGTAGCTCTGCTAGCTGGCGAGTTACCTCGGCACGAGATACTTGCCGGTGTATTCGCGTACCGATGTGTTTTCTATCTTGTGCCACTGGCGCTTACTTTACCCCTTTACGGAATTTTTGAAACGGTATTGGCTAAAAAATCAGATCCCTCGACGACCCCCTAGCACTGGTCAAAAATTTCAACGTATTGCATGGATAACTTCGCTATTTTAGGAGCCTTTGATTTATCTTGTTGTTCATCTGGCTTACTGAAATTTAACGCAAGCAGGCCGGGGTGCTAGGCGTACTGGTTGCACGGCGAAGGAGCGTAACACTGTCAGGTTAAATTCCGGTAAGCCCCGTAGGGTACGGCTTGCGGCGATCATTTGTGGCATTGCCTTTCTTATTAAGGACTAAGGCCATTAATTGCTAAAGGCGTCTAACATCTGATCGACGCAGGTCACGCAGAGAAATTGCTAGGTTGATCAGAGGTTCCTTTATTTAATGTTATAAAGGCGGTACTCCTTAGCTGCTAACTCGGCGAAACCATAATAGCGAAGGCTAAACACGCAAAAGCCCGAACCCTGCCAGCGCTAAAATAAATGAGTGTGTAGAGGCGCATGGACGAAGCCACGTTCAAATGTGTGCTGAAATATATCATGGTGCAGATGGTAAGGCGTATTTTTCCAGCATGTTGCAATTAAAGCAGGACGGTAAGTGCCGTACTCTCAGCAGCGGTAATGAATATGGTGGTACGGCGTAAGGTGAACTCGCCTGAGGGGAGGGTGTTTTACGATGTGCAATACACGATGACTATTGTAAGTGCTCGCGGTCTTGATTATGAGGTTCAATGGGTCTTTCGATCCATTGAACCTGTAAACACATGATTTTGACGAAATCATTTACTGGACTTCGTGCAGGGCTTCTTCCTTCTCTTCCTGGAATTCACCTCCTAGCGAGGTTTTTTCTTGTGGGTTTAACACATCGCTAGCTTGTGGAAAAAAATCCTTTTCTTCGTCGTCAAGATGGTGATGGATTAGTTCCCGTAATTCCTTGGCAGTAGCCAACCAGGCAGGAGATGATGGATCGGTGGACTCCAGCTTTTCCATCAGTTCATCCATTTCGTGATGTTCAGCGACGCCGTGGCGAGCCATTTCCTGGGTTTCGTCCGCCTCGATCAGCGGTACGTAAAAATGCCGTTCCTCAGCAATGGCATGGGATTTAAGTTCTGCAGCGAGTTGGCCGAATAGTTCGTGGCGCTCCTTGGAATCGCCAGAGGTGCGCACCAATGCATTGGCCAGTTGGCGTTGTTTTTTATGGTCTTCGCGTAAGGCTTGAAAAATGTTCATGGAGAATCTCCTTTTATACACTAGAGCTGATTTGAACAGTGGATGATGGGTAGTGTATTAACCGGGATTTTTTGCTTTAAAATGCCATGATAAAAATATTCATGACGTTTTAGGCTGATAAAATCACATCTTGGTCAATACAAAACCAATTCGCCTTGTCAAACCTGCTATTGGTTTTATGGTCCTTTAAAAAGACACTCGCGTTAATACGCGTTACACAAATAAGGAGCAATTAGTTTGCCAAATAGGGTAAGAAAAAATATTTTTGAATTTTTTTAATCATTCCGTTAAATAATTATTCCTGCTTCGGCGAGTAGGCACGATAGGCATTACAAAATTTAAGCTGCACGGATATTTCGGGTTTTGGGTTATGAATACAGTCCAAATAGGTTTTCTGGTTTCCATTTCGATGGTGGTTCTGTCTTTGGGGGCAATGGTTACCTTCGTATACACTGCATCGGCAAATTTCTTTTGCGAGCATGTGTTTAAGGAAACCGGTAACCCTGGAGTGAACCCGCTGCGGATTGTTAAAAATCTGTTGGGCTGGTGTCTGGTCGTCGCGGGTATTGCGATGCTGGTACTACCCGGGCAGGGGCTGTTGACATTGCTTGTGGGAGTGGGTTTGTGCGATTTTCCGGGTAAGTCGGCGTGTAATCACTGGCTTCTGAAAAAGGGCTATTACCATCGAGCTGTACATTGGTTGAATCGGATTAGAATAAAGCTCGATAAGCCCGATTTTGTATTGCCCGATGTCCCCGGGGATCAATAAAAACCGATTTGAACAAAGATAGCCTTCAGAGCACTCGGCCACCGGGTATTAATAAACGTGCGTAGGTGACCATGTCTCTGAAGGCAGGGTGGGGCTGGCGTTGTGTTTTGTTTTGTAGAGACCCTCTAAGCAACATCCTGTTGGATATGCGCGCGCTGGCTTGTATTTGCGTGGACCGGTGCATTCGCGCCTTGCTGGCTACCGAGCATGCGAGTAAAACGCGCTTCTTCCTCGGCGAGATGTTGGTAAACCGCTTCGCGCAGTTCATTTGCAAAGGGGCGCCAGTGGTCAGCGGCAAAGTCTGCGCCGTGCAGCTGCCCGATTAGCTGCTGGATGCGCTCGTATTCTGTGGTTTCGTGAAGGTCAGATAAGAAGCCATAGTAGGGCGTCATGCTTTGCGGCTCTAGCTCATACTCAGGTTTGCCTGGGTAAAAATCGATCTCGCTCAAGAGTGCCTGGAAAACACGCTCCCGATCCTCCGGATCACCGTGGGTTTCCACCAGTTCGTCCGCCAAGTGTCGCTTCTTATCTTGATATTCCTGAATCGTTTGCAAAAAATGCATGTTTCATCCCGCCTTTACAAAAGTTTTGAACGTTTTTCACGTAAATTGGTAAGCATTGACCTGTTTTAATAACAAATTCTTGCGTCTGAGGCTGAAATAGCAATTTGTTTGCCATAAAAAATCCGCAAATTGAATGTGGCATAACACATGCAATATTACTTGTGTTGATGAAGCGGAGTTTAAGCTCCGCTTTCAGTAAAACGAAAATTCAATTATGAGGAGTATGTATTATGAATAGCGATCAATTTTCAGGTCAGTGGCACCAGATTAAAGGCGGTATTCGAGCCAAGTGGGGCAAGCTTACCGACGACGATATGGAAATGGTTCAGGGTAATCGCGAAAAACTGGTGGGCAAGATCCAGTCGCGCTACGGTAAGACCAAGGAAGAAGCTAAATCGGAAGTGAATAGCTATATTGATTCTTTGTAGTTATAAACTTGGCGATGAAACTTTCGAAGTTGAAAGGCGGTAAAGGGAAGTATCGCTTTTGACCTAAGAGTAACGTAATCCCTTGGAATACAAAAAATACATAAATTTTTTGTGTTTCAAGGGCGCGGGATTAAATAGATAGTATCGCCGTTTTAATTGTCGGAGTAGGAGAATCGTTCGCAGATTTTTAGTTTAATTTTTTTACTTTATCTCTGTTTGCGATGCACACCATCTTCGATACCTTAAAATAGCGAAAGTATCAAAAGTATCAAAGGGCTTTTATTAGTTCATTGAGATAGGCACCATCAAGCGGTTTCAGTAGATAATCCCTGACAAAAGTATATTGCATACAGCGGGACTTATCCGTCGGTTGATCTGATGATGTAAGCATTACCACCACCGCACAGAGATTTTTCCTTTTGGCATATTCAGCAAGAAATTCATGACCGCTCATGCCGGGCATGCTTATATCTAGAAATATAAGGTCCGGTGGGGGAGACATCGTGTCCAGAAGATCTAGCGCCTCTTGCCCATCATAGGCGCTATACAGCTGGATATCAGCGTCAACTTCGTCTACAGCAAATTGTGCAATCGCATGATCAGCTTCGTTATCATCAACGATCATCATATATTTGATCATAGTTACTCTTTTCTATTTTCCTTGTGAAGGGGGACCATTAATTCGAAAATAGTTTCGTCGTAGGACGATACTAGCGTTATCTTACCATTCATTTTGGCGATACTCTTTTTTACCATATACAAACCGAGTCCAGCACCGAACGATATTTGAGGGTGGAATCGTTTAAACATACCAAACAGTTTACTTTTGGCGCTTTCTGGAAACCCGATGCCATTATCTCGTACGCGGATAGCGAGATTGTTAGATTCTATTTTTGCGTCTATTGCCAGGTAAGGTGAATGGGCATTTGGGTCGGAGTACTTTATTGCATTGGAAATCAAGTTCTCGAGTACAAGGTTAAGATTGCTTTTATCCAGGTAGACCGGGGAATTGATGGCAAGATCCAGCAAGATTTCCATTTTGTTGTAACCGTCCAGGTGTGACATCTGTTTGAGCATGCTGCTAACTAATTGCGGAAGGTCGGTTAATGTGATTTCACTAGTCGTATGTCGTAAACGCGTCAATCTGAGGATGTCGGTTACGAGAGCTTCAAGTTTAACCAGCGATTCGCGAACCAGAGAAAGATATTTTTCCGCTTTTTCGATCTCACCCTTGTCGATAGTTTTTTTGGTTATTTCCAGCAGTTTTATAGATGAAACAAGCGGGGAGCGTAAATCGTGGGAGGTGCGGTAAGCGAATTCTTCGAGTTCTTCGTTCGCCTGTTTTAATTCAGTTTCGGTCTGCTTGATTTCTGTTATGTCGCTGGATACACCTAGGAGATAATTTTTATTATCGTCAGTGGTGAACCGCTTTTTTCGCGTGAGCATAATGCGATCACGGGCAGATTCTACCGTTTCTGAGTAGCCGGTTTCGAATGCGATTTTATCCTGAAATAAGAATCCGTCAACCTGGTTATCGGGAAACGATTCAAGTGTGGTATGCCCTATAATTTTATCGCGCATGGATTCTGGAAAGAAATTAACGAACGCGTCGTTTCCCATTACGATTTTAAAATTTTCGTCTTTGACAAAAATAAGATCGGAATTCGCTGCTAGTAGTAACTTTTGAAAGCGCAGTGCTTCTTCGAGCTTTTCCTGATTTTCCCGCAGCTGTGTCACGTCGGTGTGTGTGCCCACCATTCGAATAGGGTTGCCTGCGGAATCCCACTCGACAACCCGACCTCGACAAATGATGTGGACAGTGGAGCCGTATTTGTGTCGGTAACGTACTTCCTGGTCAAAAGGGTGCTCACCTCTCGTTTCAATGTGTTGGTGGAAATTATTCAGGGCGATGTTGAGGTCATCAGGAAATATAAGATCCTGCCACGCACTGGGTTTATGAGGTTTTTCGTGAGCATCAAACCCCAGAATTTCCCAGAATCTGGGAGACATATATTCGTAGTCTTCTTGAATATACCAGTCCCAGAATCCGTCACTGCTGGTGTCAAGATAGGTTTGGAAATCATAACTTTGGGTAGCATCAAAAGGGAAGGTCAGGCGTTGACTGGCCATTTGAACAAGCCCAACCAGCGCAATAACTTCTCCATGATCGTTCTGTTGGCATTTTGCTTTTAGTCGTAGATGCAACGGCTTTGCATGTGCGCCTCGAATGCGTACATCGATAACAAAATCATTTTTATGAATAAGGCTACTTTCGAGGGTATTTGCGAAGCGCGAAGCATCCTCCGGAGGGTATAGATCTAGCATGGAGGCGTAGGATAATGTGAAATCCTCCCTCGTTTGATCATGCAATCGGTATACACTGGAGGACCAGGTGACCTGTGAATTTGCGACTTGAAACGACCAAAAACCGAGCTCGGCAGATTCGTCGAGTAGCGCTAGATACAGGAATGGGTCCAGTGACTGCTCTTTTAGTGATTTTATCAGTGCGTCCAATGCCTTCTCGCTTTTTAGCTTTTTAGTTTTTTAGTTTTTTAGCTTTTTTGGGTGTGAAACACCTACACGGAAACCGAGTCTATGGTTTTGTTGATCTCTCTGTCGATTTCCCTGCGGCGAATGGAAAAACGAATACTGCGAGATAAAACTTGTGGCGCAAGGTCGTGCTTGTTAATGAGATCCAATACTCCATAAGATAGCAGCATAGCATTCAGTTCTGGATCGTCGTCGCCGGTTATGACCAATGACGGAATATCAAGGCTGTTTGCTTTCATGCTATCGATAAAGTCGATTGCTGTTTCACCGTCCAGATGATAGTCCACCAGGCAGATATCAGGAGCGGTATCGCGCGCGATTTTGAGCGATTCTAAAACCGTATGGGCGCTATAAACTTCGCAATTAAATTCTGAGATTGCTGCCAGTGTTTCCTCTATAAGCGCCAGGCTTACAGGTTGATCGTCTACCACCAGTACTTTTAGCGGGTTGGCCAGAGGCGTGTTATCCAGCGACTCGAGTGCGTTATTGATACTGGATTTTAGCTGCTTATAAACCACACTTAGCCCGCGCTGCGCATAGCGTGCTCGGGATACGTCGGAAAATGTGATCGCGACCCCGCGTGAATCACCTGGGTCGGTATAGCGGTAGGCATGAATGGAAATTTGAATCACGCGCTTGTCTTCAAGAATTATGTCCAGCTGTTTGGATTTGCTGGTCGCGAACACATCTGAAATGTCCTTCAGCATGCTATCGTAGTGAAGATTGTTGGAGAAGTGGTGAATTGGACGGTTGAGATCGGATTCCATGAGGTTAATATACCTGGCTGCTGCTTGGGTGTATCGGCGGATCAAAAAATTATCGTCGAGAAATATAATGCCGATATTTGAAAGCCCGAGCACTTCGTCCAGATCGTTATTGGTTTGGGATATTTCGGAAATTTTTTCTTGATATTCTGAGTTAACTGTATACAGCTCTTCGTTTACAGATTGCAATTCCTCGTTGGTACTCTGCAACTCTTCGTTTGCCGACATTAATTCTTCATTGGCGGACTGTAACTCTTCGTTAGTGGTTTCGAGTTCTTCTACGGTAACCTGAAGATGTTCTTTGCTGCGTTTCAGTTCGAGTTCGAGATCCTCGATTCTCTGCCTGGACTGTTCTGCTGCATCAAAAGAAACATGATTTGCCGCGGCACGTGGTTCGCCTGCCTGTTCATTTTCGAATATCAGCCAGTAATAGCCTGGTGATGATTCGATCTCGTGCTCCCTGATATAAAAAACTCGCAGGTTTATCGAAGTGTTGTTCTCGCCGTCTCGCGTTATAACATCCGTATAGTATACCTCGTCGCTAGATTGCTTTGCCCGGTGCAGTGCGGTCGATACGGCAATTGAAATATCCTCGTTAACAAGATCTTTAATTTCCACGCTGATGCGGCCGGGGGGCAGGCGGCGCACGTAGCCGGTAACATCACCATAAACATGTATAGCCTCTAAATCGTCGTTGACCAGAATGCACGGTGGGGCATATTGAGTAATAAGTAACTCATTGGCGAAGCTTATGGCTGCACCAATGGCGTTTGCCCCTCGATAGCTGCGAAGTAATCGCGAGACAGAGGGCATGTTCTGGGTTTGTGTTTGGGTCGACGTATTGACCGGCGGCGCCGATCCAATAGGAATCCGTACGCTGGTACGCTTGCGATAGATGCGACAGCGGTCGTTTATCGTTTCAAAATGTGGCGCCAAATCAGAGAGATTTTCGGAAGAACCTAAAAAAAGATAGCCGTCCTTCTTCAACGAAAAATGCAGCGATGTTAATACACGTTTTTGCACACTGTGTTGAAAATAGATCAAGATATTACGACACGAGACCAGGTCCATATTCGAAAACGGCGGGTCTGTAATCATATTGTGGGTAGCGAAAATAACAGTTTGCCTGATGGTTTTGTTGATTTGGTACCGGTTGCCCGCATTTTTCGTAAAGTAATTGGATAAGTATGCACCACCAACATCGTGTTGTATTTCTTCGCAAAACATGCCATTACTGGCTTCGTTAATAGCGTCGCCGTTAACATCGGTAGCAAACACTTTAACATCGCGTTTAACGCCTTGTTTGGCAATTTCGTCGGCGAACAAAATGGCCATAGAGTAGGCTTCTTCCCCCGTAGAGCAACCTGCTACCCAGGCGCGGATGGGCGTATGTTCATTGGAACGGGCGACTATATCCGCGATCGTTTTTTCCCGCAGTAAGTTGAATGCGTCGTCGTCGCGAAAAAAGCGCGTAACACCTATGAGTAGTTCCTTGCTCAAAACCTGAACTTCGTATGGGTCTTTGAACATTAAGGTCAGGTATTCCTGGAGAGAATTTACCTGTTTGATGGTCATGCGCCGTTCAATTCGACGGGCCACGGTGGAGGGTTTGTATTTGGCGAAATCGATCTCGCTTTTTAGTTTCAACACATTAAAAACTTCGGCCATGAGGTCTTCGTTTTCGCTGGTGCCAGCTTTTAACGGGCTGTTCTCGCCACTTACCAAAGGGTGGCGAATATAGGACATCAGTTTTTCGCCCATTTGCTCGGGCCTTAAGATGAGGTCGACAATACCGGTATTGATTGCGCTGTTTGGCATGCCATCGAACTTTGCACTATCGGGCTCTTGTGCAATCACTAACGCGCCAGCTTCCTTCAGTGATTTCAGCCCGCGGCTGCCATCCGATCCGGTGCCGGATAAAATAATACCGATGGCATGGTGCTGTTGGTCCTCAGCTAAAGAACGAAAAAAAATATCTATCGGCAGGCTTAATCCGGCGTCGGGCACCTTTTCTGACAGTAGCAGTTTCCCCTGGGCTACCATCATATTTTTCTTGGGCGGAATCAAGTAGATACAATTGGCGCATACCTGCATGCCGTCTTCTACGTTCAGTATGCGCATTGTCGTGTGCTTGCTCAGAAGTTCAAGCATCATGCTTTTGAAATCAGGAGAAAGGTGCTGAACGATAATAAAACATGCGCCAGTGTCGGTCGGCAAATTTTGCAGGAGAATTTGTAGAGCTTCCAGGCCGCCGGCGGATGCGCCCACTCCTATATAGTGGCTCGGTTGGTCTTCGCATTCGTTGACGGCGATATTCATAATCATCCCTTATTATTGATTGGCGCAATTATTTGCATTTCCCAGGTGCCACACGGATTTTTTGTAAGCTTGTAGCTATGCTATAGCTAAACACATATTAATGCACCTGACTCGTATCGCTTTAGATTTTCTCAAACACAATTATGTGTGATTTATGGGCAGGGGTTTTCATATGGCATTTATTATTTTTAGTGTTTTGAATAGTGGCTCTCCCAGTTGGCTAAACTGAGTAGGCCGGTCCGTATGAGATAGTGTTGCGATAATTTGAACGCAGCACAGCGTGCTGGAGCTAAATCGTAGCTTCCTGATTGGCGATAGTCACCGTTCGTGCGACTTGCGAATCTCGTTAGTAGATATCATACGGCAACAGTAAAAATCGCCAGTAGGAGAAGGTGCTCCATCACCTCTTGAATGCTGATGCTAGACTCAAGAGATAGATAGAGTGGATGTCGTAGTTAGCCTGGATGTATGTGCCTGTGAATACCAAACTCTCCGAGACATATGAACCTTTTGTTATAAACAAGCGTCGTGATCTCGCGATCCGTCATGCAATTGACGATATACAAAATCTACTTTTTGATCCGGAAGCTCCGAATAAAGTTTACCCGCTCCTGCTGGACAGGGTTGCGCAGCTCACTGAGAGTGATGGTGCGGCTATTGTGACAGTCAATCGCTTTCAGGATACTTTTCAGCGGTTCAAAATGCGTGTGCATCAATGTTTCACCCTGGAAGGCGAATCCGTGGTAAATCTGGAGCGCTTCCAGGCGTGGTTGGATAAGGATTTGGTGCCACCTAAACCGATGTTTTTTTCTCTTCCCATCCCTCACTGCCACTCAGGTATTTTGCCTACATCCTGTGCTGCTCGCGCATTACTACTTATGCCGATTTTTACCAATAACCGTTTACGCGCGGTTTGTGTGTTGGTGAAAACACGGGGTTTTTATGTAGGGGCACAGGTGGCGCGCCTGACTCCACTGATAGGATCGGTAATTTGTGCTTTACAAAGCGCGGAATCGGTGAAAGGCCGTGTTGCCAGTTTGAGCGATAAAATTGCTCACAGTCACTTTTTGAATAGTTTTCTTTCCACATCACCACTCGGGGTGTTGGTGATCGATGCCGCAAATACCATCAGCTACTGCAACCCAGCTGCGGTGAAGTTGTTTGGTAGCCTGGATGATGGGACGAGTTCTGCAGATACAGCAAAGATGCAGATAGAAGGCGCTGGAATCATAAAATTCCTGCCAAATTTTACTAGCCTTTTTCAGTGGTCGAATCAACACGGTGGTGCTAAAGCCAACGCGCAGGGGCTATCGCCACAGGACTGGGAGGCGCAAGCCGCCCGCCGCGCTGATGGCACCGAATTTATGGTAGATCTCACCATCTTTCGGCATACACATGGCACAGAGCGTTACACTGTACTGCAGATTCAGGATGTTACCTCCCGGTTGCAGCGGGCGGAAGCACATCTGGAGACATCGCAGCAGTTGTCTGCGCTCACGCATCTGGTGCCGGTTGCGATATTGCGGGTGGACACTCATTGGAATTGTGCGTTTGCCAATGACCGCTGGTACGAGTTTTCTGGTCTTACCTTCGATGAAATTAACCAGACAGGCTGGATTAATGCGCTGCATCGGGACGATGTGAAGACCACCCTGGAGGAGCTGCGAAGCGCGCTAAAGGTAGGACATAATTTAAAGCGAGAGGTCCGCCTCGTATCGCCTGTGGGTCAGGTACGCTGGACGGAAATGAACACCCAGGTGTTGTTCGACGAGCGTGGTGCGATTTTAGGGTTCCTGGCGACGTTTGCCGACATAACCGAACGTTATATTCATCAGGAACGGCTCCGTCATGTAGCCGAGTACGACAGTCTGACAGGGCTCGCTAATCGCTATCTGTTTCAGGATCGACTAAAACAGGCATTTTTTAATTCCGAGCGAGAGGGTTCGGAAGTGGTAGTTATGTTTCTGGATTTGGATGGATTCAAAATCGTCAACGACTCGTTAGGGCACGCGGTCGGCGATAAGTTACTTAAAAAAGTTGGCGAACGCTTGCTGAATATTTTACGCCGGGTCGATACTGTGGCGCGGTTTGGTGGCGACGAGTTTGTTATTTTGCTCAATCCGCACGAAAAGCAATTAGACGTTGCGGAGGTCGCCAGCAAAATTATTCAGTCGTTGGCTCAAACGTATCAAATAGACGGTAATGAAATTTGCGTAACATCCAGTATTGGTATTTCCGGTGGTACGGCTAAAAACAGCTCGCCAGAAAAGCTGATGAAACAGGCGGATGCGGCTCTCTATCTCGCCAAGTCAGAGGGCAAAAATAATTTTCAGTTATTTAATGAAGCCCTGGATAAAGAAGCGAAAAAACGCGTATTTATGGCCCGGCAAACACGCTCGGCGTTAAGACACAAGCGGTTCTTTCTGGAGTATCAACCCCTGGCAAATATATCGCGTAAGGAGATTGTCGGGTTTGAGGCTTTGATACGCTTTAAGGATGAAATGGGGCGCTGCGTATATCCCGGTGATTTTATTGCGATTCTGGAAGAGAGCGGCGCTATCGTTGAAGCTGGCAACTGGGTGATAGACGAAGCCTGCAGGCAACTTTCCCAATGGCATGCCCAGCAGCTCTTTCCACTCGATGGTTTTATGTCGATAAATGTTTCCCCTAAACAGTTTTTAGACGATTCCCTGCTCGATTCGATTCTTGGTTCCTGTGAACGGCATTGTATTCGGCCGCAGTGTCTTACGATTGAGGTGACCGAGAGTGTACTGATTGATAAACCCGCGAAAATACAACGCACCATGAGTCAGTTGAAAGAACAGGGTATCCGGTTTGCTCTCGACGACTTCGGTACCGGCTATTCATCGCTTACCTACTTACAGCAATATCCCTTCGACCATTTGAAAATAGATAAGTCTTTTGTGGCTAATTTGGGTTCCGACGAAAATAGCGCAAAAATTACTAAATCAATTATTGCCCTGGGTAAATCCATGGGATTGACGGTAACCGCCGAGGGCGTTGCGGATGAGCCCACGTTAAACATCCTATCTGCCTATGGCGCCGATTATTATCAGGGCTATTTTCTAGGTCGCTCAACTGTCGCCGACACGGCTATAGCGCAATTTAATCGCTCTCTGGTTCCGGCAGCAAATTAACGCCTGGCCCGGGGTAGCTATCCAATAATGTAGTGGGTTGGCGTTATTTGTTGTCGCCGACATGCGGCATTTATCTTTTTACGCGAGTGGCGTCTTATTTCCTCTTTTGTTGCTTCCTACGTCATCTCTTCTTGGGGAATCACTTGCCCCGTAAAATTTAGTGACGCCCAATTCCGGTATACAAGTATATTTTTACGGTAAGCTTGGCTGGCCCCACTGCAGCGGGGGCGCGAAAGTGCAGTATCGCGTACCTGTCTGCCAATTTTTAGGGTAAGCCGGTGGCATTTGCCTCTAATAATCTTTCCGTGAAAGGAGAATAAGAATGAATAACGCGCCAATAGGGCGGCTTTTACGTTGTACCGTCGCAATCGTGTTTCTGGTTTGGGGGGCAATACCCCGAGCCTATAGTCAAACCAACTGTGTCTGCAATTGGTATGGTCAGGGCGACTGGCCTTTGTGCAGCACGCAATCGAGTGGTTGGGGTTACGAAAATGGACAGAGCTGTATAGGTGAAACGACCTGTAATAGCCAGGGGCAATACAGCCCTGGCGGGGTCGAGTGTACTAATGGCTCGTCGAGTTCATCTAGTTCAAGCTCGTCCAGTTCGAGCTCCTCGAGTTCCTCTAGCTCCTCAAGTTCGAACAGCTCATCCAGCTCTTCAACGTCTGCCAGTAGTAGCAGTTCCTCCAGCGGTGGCACAGCACTGCAACTGGAGTTGGAGGACTTTGCTGGCCAGTCCGGTTTTGCGCCTTTAACAGCGGTAGCCGACAGCTCTGCGTCCGGCGGTGCTTATGTGGTATGGGCAAATAGTGGCACACAGCAAATTAATACGACCAGTGCCGATGGCGTGGCGGGTCGAGTCGAAATTAATTTCAGCACCACACAGGCCACGGAAGTGGCGCTGTCTGTACGGGCGAATTTTACTAGCGCTGATGACGATTCGTTTTTTTATAAAATGGATAGCGGCACCTGGGGTACCCAGAATAATACCCAAACGTCGGGGTGGCAGGACATCAGCGTCGCGAGCTTTACTCTGGCCGCGGGCAGTCATCGGTTGCAGATTCTGCGGCGGGAAGACGGCGCGCGAATGGACGCTGTATTGCTCTCTGTCGCGGCGGGAACTATTGCGGCTGGCGGCAGCAGTTCAAGCTCCAGCTCCTCCAGTTCCAGTTCGTCCAGCTCGAGTTCCAGCGGCGGGCAACTGCCAGCAGACATACAGGTGATGCCGCAAACCCGTTACCAGACAGTCGACGGCTTTGGTGCTGCGCTGCCAATGTGGACAACTAACATGTTAACTTCTGACGAGGTGCGCACACTGGTGGGAATGGACGATGATGAGCTTGGCCTCAGTATTATCCGCACCATTATCAGCCCGAATACCAGTGAGTGGTCGCTGGCTGTCGATAACCTGCGCGATGCAAAAGCGTTTGGCGATAATGTAAAAATTCTTGCCAGTCCCTGGTCGCCGCCGGCGTTTATGAAAACGAACAACAGCACTACCAACGGGGGTAAGCTGCTAACCAGTTATTACGATGATTACGCTGAGCACTTGAACGGCTTTGTCGATACCATGGCCGCACAAAATATCGGGATTGACGTGGTTTCGGTGCAAAATGAACCGGACTGGCACCCAGACTACGACTCCTGCGATTGGAGCGGTGCGGAGTTGCGCAACTTTGTGCGTGATTACGGCAACATCATCGAGACCAATGTTCTGGTTGGCGAATCCCTGCGTTTTGATCGGGCCTACACCGACCCCAGCCTGAACGATGCCGGAGCCCTGCAAAACTTTGAGTATGTGGGTGGCCACTTGTACAGTGCGCAAAGCAGCGGCACCTTTACCCGTTACCCGCTGGCAGAAACCCGCAATAAACACCGCTGGATGACCGAATGGTTAACCCATGAAGCGGATGGCAGCGGCGCAGCCATATGGGGCGGTAACAACCTGAATGCGTGGAATGAAACGCTCGATTCCGTGTTGGGGAGTGTGCACCAGAGTATGGACGTGCAATGGAATGCGTACATCTGGTGGTGGGCGCGCCGTTTTTATTCATTGATTGGCGATGGTGAGTCTCAGTACGGCACTGAACGGGGTGCTGTGCTAAAACGTGGCTGGGCGTTTTCGCACTACGCGAAATATGTACGACCCGGATACACCCGCGTGGGTGTGAACTACAGTCGCAGCTTCAGCAATCTGTATACAACGGCGTACGAAGGCCCGGGTAAAACCGTGCTGGTGCTGCTCAACCGCTCTAATAATGCCTATAACAATGTGGTGTTCAATGGTGCTGTCAGCCTGACCGGTGCCGATGCGTATGTGACCAGTCAAAACCTGAACCGCGCGCCACTTAATACCAGTGTCGCAGGGGACAGTGTGCTACTCAGTATTCCCGCGCGCAGTGTGGTAACCCTGGTTATGTCGCACCCTTAAGCGCGGCTTAACAGCGCGTTCTATTAACCCGGCGATTAAATAGATGCTCCTATCTATTTAATCGCGCATCCTTGAAATACTGACGAGAATGTGTGAATTTTCTGATACTTCAAGGATTTACATTGCCAAGTTAATAAAACTCGCGACGGCGTTGTGTAATTGCTTACCCAACGCCATTTTTTTGTGCTGTGAGAGCGCCTGTCTTCCGCTCAAACGCGTTTTACGCAACGTTCATAGCGCAGCCATTGTGTTAGCCAGACAACAATTTGTTCCGCTTGTGGGGTTGGCAACAGCTCCCGACCGCTGCTGGCTGTGTGATCTCGGTGTTAGGCGATGCTGGCCAGCAACAGATCGCGGGCCTCGGTGAGCGCAATAAATGTCTCCTGGTCGCCGCCTTGATCGGGGTGAGCTTTTTGCGCCAGTTTGCGGTAGGCGCCTTTAATAATATGGGTCGTCAGGCTCCCTGACTCCGGTAGTGCCAACAGGCGACGATAGTGACTTTCCGGCTGTGCTCGCGTATCTCTGCGGGTTTGTTGATGATGGAACTGACGCTGTTCAAAAAGGCGTTCGAACTCTGCCTGCATGCGCGCTTGCGCTGCGGCGCGGGCTCGCAGACCGTCGCGACGCAGTTGCTGTTGGTTGCGTTGCCAGAACTCGCGGGACATCACGGTGCAGGCGGCAAAGTCAATTTGGCCACAGCGTTCCAGTTCGTGCAGGCTGAAAGGGCCCACCATATCATAGGGTTCGTCCAGCCAGGCAAGGCGGCTGGCGCCACTACCTTCGATCAGGCCGATGGCGACTGTGTCCAAAATACCGAGGGTGCCGTTCCAGATTACCCAGAGCATATCGTCCCAGGAAGCACTTGCGTTTGTCATAGGGAGTCCGCGTTTATCTACCGTTGGTATGAATCGTGGGAAGCTGTTCTACAACGCGGATTTTCAATTTCCATACCAAAAGTCGGGGTTACCGCATCCCTGCGGTTGGCGGCTACGTTGGCGGCTACAGAGTTGGCGCCGGTGGGTAGTTGGTGGGGGTGTGTGGATTAACGGGTGAGGTGATGTTGTACTTGCGCACCGCGTTGTGGAGATCGTCGGCGGCGCGAGTAAACGACGGGCTGTCCCACCCTTTGGGTTTAAGATTATTGAAGTCCACCCGCTCCACATCCGATTTCGACAGGCCGTTGGCGGCCCGGTTAAAGGTATCGGTCAAATTGGTGCGCGGTGTTGCCTGCGCGTGACTGGCACCAACGATCAAGCCGGTACACAGGGTGATACTGAGTAGTTTTTTCATCGTACTGTTCCTCGGTTAACGTGCAATAAAGCCAATCACGCCGCCTGCGACGGCGCCAATCGACATGGTTTTAACAAGTTCCGGCGCGCGTACTTGACGTATTCCGCCCGCCCAGCCAACTTCGCTGATCGCCCCTTGTACCGCCTCATCGGCCATCGCAAACATCGCGCGGCGCACCGCACTGCGGGCTACGGCTTTACCGCCCAGCTTAAAAATGAGGCGCGGGCTGGTAAGGCTGCCGACAAAATCGTAAATCGCCATACTGTCGTGCAGTTCTGCGGCGCGGGCGCGCTCCGCCAAGCGCTTGGCGACGCAATTTTTTTCGCGCTGGTGCTTGGGAATTTCGTTGTATTCGTTATAAATAAACGAACCTATGCAACGTAGATAAGGCGAGGTGTTAAACACTGCGCCGTCCACTAGCGCCAGCGCGGCGGCGTCGCCTTCAGAAATAGAGATGTTGTCGTCCAGCGCGCGGTAATAAAGCACGGGCAACTCGGCTTCGTAATAGGTCGGCGTGGGGGCGTAGCGGGTAAATCCGATGGTGATATGGCGTTTGCGCGGGTCGGCGCGATAGCCAAATTCCTGCAGTAAAAACACCATATCGTAGAGATTGGTAACCCGGTGATTGTCGAGCATCATGATGCGGTCACCTGGTTGCAGCAGATGTTCCGCAGGCAGCCCGGAATAGACCTTGGTGATAAACGGGCCGTGGGCGTCGCCCTCGGCTTCCACCCCAATCCGAAACGGCGTTCCTTTGGGATCGTCGGACAGGGATTTACCGTAGCGGATCTGTCCCTGCAGACGGCGATAGGCAATGCCCGCCTGCTCCAGTGTGGCGATGGTAAGCCCGCAATTGCTGCAGGTCAGTTCCTGGGTTCCTCCCATGTCGCGGCGCGCAAATGTCACCGTGCGTGGCATGTCGGTACAGTCGTCGGTAAATTTTGTGAATGCTTTATGGGTAACGCAGAAGCTCAATGCGTTTTCTTCTTTCCCGCCGCCCCAGTAACTACTGGTTTTGTTTAGATTCTTGGCAACAATGTCGTTAGTGTCCGCTTCGGCGAAGTAGTAGTAAAAGTCGGCATTGCTGGCGCGCGTGGTGGTGCAGTCTCCGGGCAGAGTGCGGTACCAGCCTTGTTTCTCCCATTTGGCCGAATCCTGGCTGAAATGAACATAGGCAACAAAAATCGGGAAAGGCGTGCGATTGCAGATTTTGGCGGAGTCGGCGTGTGCCGGTTGCGCGGTGATGCAAAGCGACACGGCAAGGCCAACGAGAATAGTGCATGTGCGAAGTAATGGTTTCATTGTTGTGTCCTCAGTGTTGGCGTGAATGACTCACAGGTATTAATGCAACCTCTTGCGGATTGCTTGTCTCTGTCCATGAGTGGGGTGTCAGTGAGGACCCTCGGGTGCTGCTCCTGTTTCTGTGAGTAAGGACGATGCTAGCAATTGTCGCGTGTGTCCCCTATGGACAAAATTGCGATAGTTTGGCGGCGGGAAAAAACAATTTTGGTTTTAGGCTAAGACTTTCGTTGGGGTGAGAACAAATGGAAATATATGGTAGATTATGGCGCCATATAGAGCGGCACCTTGGCGCGGCACCGAAAGGTACGCGCGGCGTGTTGGCTCGCTGAAGGGCAGGCTATTTAAGCAATAATAACCGGCTGATGGCGAGTTTATCGGTGTCCGTCCAGGAGTCGGGCTGTGCCATATCAATCAATGCCGGTGCGCTGCGCATAAAGCCGTCTTCATCCGGTTGCAAACTGAAATACTCGTCACCGGCGATGCCGGTGGTTGCCGTGAGTGCGTAGCCGGGCTCGCGAATCAGTACCACATCAGACGGGGTCGGGGTGGATTTATTGTCCTGGTTTTGGGTGAGTAGCGTCCCGGTGGCGACCGTATCGGCGGCTTTGTCGAAATCCCGGGTGTACATCAGGATCAGGTCTTCAATTTTGCGGTTGCGATCGCCAAAGCGCCCCTGAAAAATCCAGGTCCACCACTGGTCTTTGGAACTGAATCCCAGCAGGCCGTCGTATTTGTAGAGCTGCACACCTTGCTCCCGGTAAGACGGCAGATTGAGTTTTACCCGAATGCTGCTGCGACTGTTAGCATCGTAAGCATAGGCTTTGTGCGGGACCGGGTAGCGGATGGTGAGGGTGGATTTAACCAGCAGGCCGCTGGGAAACCGCGATTTATCCACTGCAGGGTTAACATCGTAACGGTAGAGCGAATAACAACCGGCGTAGCGCTGGGCAAAATTTTTCGCTTTGTAGTGCTCGCTGGAAAGTGAGCGAATCAGCGGGAAATTGGCCGCGTGCATGGTATCGAGTAAATGCCGGCTCTCTGCGCGGCATAATCCCAGCATTTCGCCAAAACGAAAAACCGGCATTGCATGGGAATTGCTGAGCGGTTCGCTAGTTGGCCATTCGCCGGGGAAAAGTTTGGGGATAATTGCGTTGAGGTGTTGCAGTGTTGCCGGTTTAAAACTGCGTCCGCGGGCGTATTCTTCAAACGCGCGCACGCCAATAATTACTTCTTCAAAGCCACCGGGGGAGCGCAGTACCCAGGCGCTATCGGTCCCTTTGGAGACGGCAATGGTGCCAGCGGCTAGGGTTTTGTCTTTCAGGGAACTTACGCGGTGAAACAACAACATCAACTTGCGCTGGGTTTTGGAATCAGTCACGTTATTATCTGCAGGCAGCGGGTGAGTGTTCTACGGTAATGGGTTTTCCTTGACGGTGCAATGGGTTATTTAACTCTCGTTCTATACCCCTGGTTCTGTCCCTTTTCTTGTGTACTCCTGGTTCTGCAATTATGGTTCTGTAACTCAGGTTCTGAAATTCTGCTTGCGTAACTCTTGTTATGCAACTCTTGTTATGTAACTCTTGTTATGTAACTCTTTTTATGTAAAAAAAAGGGCGCTACAAAAATGGGGAGTATGCGCCCTGGTGCTTTACCAAAACTTATTGCTCGGTTTGAGCACAGAATGTGTTGCTCAAGTGGAAAATCGAATTAATGGCTGATCATCCAGGGGCGTGCAGAGGGAAACATTTTTTCTCCGCGCGCCGTGTACATGAGCTTGGATTTTCCGGGCTTATGCGAGCTACACCCGCACCCGTTCTTGTGGTGGTGGTCCTCCTCCCGCCGTTCTTTGGTTGAAAACTCCGGTTCATGCCGCGCTTTTTCATTTGTCATTTCCGCTTGCCGCTTGTGCGGGTCCATATTCAAAAACTCCGGCGGCAGCATAATTACGCGACCGCAAAGCTTGCCACAAGTGGGGCAAGCTGCCGGTTTGGATGCGTCTTCCATGGTGGCCAGTTCGTTGAATATACCGTGGTCCTGACATTTGTAATCGTAAACGGGCATGGTGTTTCTCTCTGTAATAAAGTGGGAATGGTGTAACCGGGCGTTTTCAAGAGCGTCCTGACATGCGTTTTTCAAGCGCTGGCCAGGAGGCTCCGCAATTGTTACAAATTAGGGTTTGTCTGGCGCCAGTGGTACGTCAATGGAGCCATCCAGTTCTTTGGTTGGGCCATCCTCGCCAGGTTGAATACTGAAATCGAAAATCTCCGTCGGCAGCCACAAGGTCGCACAGGCGTTGGGTATATCCACTACGCCGCTGATATGCCCCTGCACCGGCGCGGTCCCCAAAATTGCGTAGGCTTGCGCGCGCGAATAGCCGAATTTGGTGAGATACTCAATGGCATTGAGACAGGCCTGGCGATAGGCGATGTGTACATCCAGGTAATGCTGTTTGCCGTCTTCGTCTACCGAGATACCTTCAAAGATAAGGTAATCGTTGTAGGTTGGGGTAATCGGGCTGGGTTTGAAGATCGGGTTTTTAATGCCGTACTTTTTCATGCCGTCTTTAATCAGATTCACGCGCATGTGAATCCAGCCTGCCATCTCGATAGCACCGCAGAACGTAATTTCACCGTCGCCCTGGCTAAAGTGCAGATCGCCCACGCTCAGGCCGCCGTCTTTAACATAAACAGGGAAGTACACTTTCGAGCCGCGCGAGAGGTCTTTAATATCACAGTTACCACCGTGTTCGCGGGGCGGTACAGTACGCGCGGCTTCGGCCGCTGCGGTTTTAGCCGCGTCGGCATCCATTGCACCCATGTGGGCGGTGTCGGCATAAGGTAGCGTTGCCAGGGCGGGAATGCGGTCGGGTTCGGTGTCGTAAAGGGCTTTTTCGCGGGTGTTCCACTCTTCCAGCATTTCTTTCGAAGGCAGACAGCCGATTAAGCCTGGGTGCACAAGGCCGGCAAATTCAACGCCGGGTACGTGGCGGGATTTGGTGAACATACCGCTGATGTCCCAAATGGATTTCTGCGCTTCCGGAAAGTGATCCGTTAAAAAACCGCCGCCGTTGTTTTTGGAGAAAAAGCCGTTAAAACCCCATTCGCTATCGGAGAAAGTGCCGATATCGAGAATATCCACGACCAGCAGGTCGCCGGGTTCCGCGCCTTCAACTCCGACTGGGCCGGAAAGAAAATGCACCTGGCTAAGATCCACATCGCGCACGTCGGATGCATCGTCGTTATCTTTAATCTGGCCACCGGTCCAGTCATGGCATTCAATAATAAAGTCATCACCGGGCTTAACCATGGCGGCCATGGGAATGTCCGGATGCCAGCGGTTGTGTATTTTTTCGTTATCGTAAGGCGAAGAGTTTAAATCAACTTTAATGATGGTTTCTGTCATGGTGCGCTCCGAAGATTAGCGTGTTTACGGTTAAGCATCCCTGCGCATTCAGGAAAAACCCCGGCCTGAAATCTCCGCAACTTCCTGTCGCGGTGGGCAGAACTCTGCGCGCTTGCAAAGTGACAAACGCGCACTGTTTTTTCAATGGTAAAATTTAAACGGATAAATAAGCGGCCACTTGCTTTTCATCGACGGATTCGCGCAATTCCTCGCGCACAATCTGGCCTTTTTCAATAACAAGAATGCGGTCGGCAATATCCAATGCGAAACTCAGGACCTGTTCGGATACGATGATGGAAAGACCGATTTCATCGCGGATGCGTTTTAATGTGCGTGCCATATCGCGAATAATGGAAGGCTGAATACCCTCAGTCGGTTCATCCAGCAGCAATAAATCCGGCTTGCTGGCCAGCGCGCGGGCAATGGCGAGTTGCTGTTGCTGGCCGCCGGAGAGGTTGCCACCGCGGCGGTTTTTCATTTCTTTTAAAACCGGAAAAAGGTCGTACAAATTTTCCGGAATGGTTTTTTCTTTTACGGTGGTTAAACCGGTTTCGATATTCTCTTTCACCGTCATGGTAGAAAAAATCATTCGGCCCTGGGGTACAAATGCGACCCCGGCTTTTACCCGCTCGTAGCTTTTCATTCCGGCGATATTGGTATCACCCAGAGTAACTTCGCCGCTACGGCTGGGAATCATGCCGATCAGCGAGCGCATCAAGGTGGTTTTTCCCATCCCGTTGCGCCCGAGAATGGCGACGATTTCGTTTTTATTGACGTTGAAGTTCATGTCGTTGATGACTTCACTTTGGCCATAGGCCACGCTGTAATTGGAAACGGCAAACATGGTTTCTTCTCCGCTTAATGACCTAGGTATACTTCAACCACTTTCGGGTCATTTTTAACCCGCTCCATGGAGCCTTCCGACAGTACTTTGCCCTGGTGCAGCACCGTTACCCGGTGCGCGATGTCTTCCACAAATTGCATGTCGTGTTCAATAACAATCACTGAGCGCCCTTGCGTAATACGGTTGAGTAATTCGGCAGTTTTTTTACGCTCGGCGACAGACATCCCGGCGACGGGTTCGTCGAGCATCAGCAAATCCGGCTTTTGAATCAGCAGCATGCCGATTTCCAGCCACTGCTTTTGGCCGTGACTCAGCAGTCCTGCGGTTTTATTTAAATCCTCAGAAAGGAAAATAGTCTCGGCGACTTCTTCTACCGCGGCGATCACTTCTGCATCGCGCTTAAATGCCAGGGCACCGAATACACCGTGACCACGCGGAAACGAAATTTCCAGGTTTTCAAAAACTGTCAGATCTTCGTAAATAGAGGGGTTCTGAAATTTGCGGCCAATTCCTGCGTGTACGATGGCGTGCTCCGACATCTTGGTCAGTTCTTTACCGCGGAATTTAATCGAGCCATCGGTTGCCTGAGTTTTGCCGCAAATTAAATCCAGCACGGTGGTTTTGCCTGCGCCGTTAGGCCCGATAATTACCCGAATTTCATCTTCTTCCACATAAAACGAAAGATCGTTTACCGCTTTGAATCCGTCGAATGAGACCGTGAGCCCTTCTACGGCCAGCACGAAATCTTTTTTATCAACCATGGTCAGGCTCCTCAGTCTGCGGTTACGGGTGAATTGCTATTGGTGCTCTCGCGCTGACTAAGCAACTTGAAAAGCGCTTTATCGACCCAGGGCTTGGCGTGAGTTTGGTACAGGCCCGCTAGGCCGGAGGGGAAGGCCATTACTACACCGATAAACAGCGCGCCCATGGCAAACAGCCACAGTTCCGGGAAGGATTCGGAAAAGGTCGTTTTGGCCCAGTTGATTAACAATGTGCCGTAGACCGCGCCGATAATGGACATGCGACCGCCCACGGCACAGAAAATAACAAGCTCAATTGAAGGTACGATGCCGACAAAAGACGGCGACATAAAACCCACTTGCAGGGTAAACATAGCGCCGCCAATTGCGGAGAATGCCGCCCCCATACAAAACACAAACGTTTTGAAGTTGGATACGTCGTAGCCGGAAAAGCGAACCCGATCTTCGCGCTCGCGCATTGCTAATAAAATGCGGCCGAGCTTGCTTTTGCGAACAAATTGCGCGAACAGCAGGCAAGCGAATAACAAAATACCATTCACAAAATACAATACGTATTTGGCCGAATCGGTGCGAATATCCCAGCCGAGCAGTGTACGTAAATCGGTAATGCCATTGACGCCGCCGGTGTAACCTTGCTGGCCAATTATCAGAATGGTCAGAATGGATGCAATGGCCTGGGTAATAATCGCGAAGTAAACACCGCCCACGCGACGCTTAAACATGGCCACGCCGATTATGTAGGCAAATATCGTGGGCACCACTAAAACCGCGATAATAGTAAACGGCAGGCTGTGGAAGGGTTCCCAAAACCACGGCAGTTCGGTGAGCTGATTCCAGTCCATAAAATCGGGAATGCCTGGTGTGGACTGAATTTTTGTTGCTTCAGGGGTTGATGCTTCCAATTTAAGAAACATCGCCATGCAGTAACCACCAAGCCCAAAAAATACACCTTGGCCAAGGCTGAGAATACCGCCGTAACCCCAGCAGAGTACCAGGCCAACTGCAACGAAGGCGTAGGTGAGGTATTTGCCTATTAAATTGAGACGGAAAATATCGGTGCACAGAGGCATCACGATAAAAATAACCACCGCCAGTACCACAAAGCTGATTAGATCCTGACGGGGCATAAATGCGCGAAGCGTAGTTTTCGACATAAAGCGTGGCCTCCGATTAATGACGAATTTTGAGTGCGAACAAACCTTGCGGGCGCAGCATCAAAATACCGACTACAACAAGCAGGGTAAGAACTTTGGCCATGGAGCCGGAGAGGAAAAATTCCATCGTCGATTGCGCTTGGGAAATAGTGAACGCCGACGCAATGGTGCCGAGCAGGCTTTGCGCACCGCCAAATACCACCACCAGGAAGGTATCCACAATATAAAGCTGGCCTGCGGTCGGGCCGGTTGAACCAATCATGGTAAATGCGCTTCCGGCAACACCGGCAATGGCGCATCCAAGGGCAAACGTCATGCGGTCGCTTTTTTCGGTGTTAATGCCCACCGCGCCTGCCATGGGACGGTTTTGCACAACTGCGCGAACCTGGCCGCCCCAGCGGGATTTAAACATCAATAGATAAACGGATACGGAAATAACAATAGTGAGCCCCATAACAAAAAGACCGTTAATGGGAATATCGATGGTGTCGGTCATTGGAATGGAACCCATCAGCCAGTCTGGCAGCGAAACGCCAACCTCACGGGCGCCGAACACGGTGCGATACAGCTGTTGCATAATCAGGCTCAAGCCCCAGGTTGCGAGCAGGGTGTCCAGCGGTCGCTTGTAGAGGTGGCGAATCATTGCCCATTCCACAAATGCACCGAGTGCACCGGCGGTAAAAAATGCAGCGATCATCGCGATAAAAAAGTAGATCCCGAACAGGGCAGGCATATATTCAGAAAATAAATTGGATATAAGGTAGGTGACATATGCACCCAAAATCATAAATTCGCCATGGGCCATATTAATAACGCCCATCTGGCCAAAAATAATGGCGAGGCCCAATGCCATTAAGACGAACACCGAAAACAAAATGAGTCCGGCGAACCCCTGCATGGCAAAGATGGAGACTAATTCTGCTGTTGAGTAGTCAGAGAACATATTGTTTCCTCTTGCGCGATTCCGGTTTCCTGAGTTCGCCGAGAAAGCCGGTAAAAAATATCTGGAAGGCAATTGGGGCTGTTGCCAGCCCCGAAAAGAAAGTTACTGGTAACCTTTGGGGAAGGGATCTGGTTCCATCAGTTCTTTGGTCTCGTAAACAACATCGTACTGACCATCTTTTTTGGCGTGGCCGACACGGGTTTTTGACCACAGGTGATGGTTCTCGTGAATACGCACATAACCTTCAGGTGCAGTTGTCAGCTCGATACCGGGCGATGCTTCGCGTACCTTATCGATATCGAATGAGCCCGCTTTTTCAACCGCCGCTTTCCACAACCAGGGGCCCAGATAAGCCGCTTGCGTTACGTCGCCGATAACAATGTCTTCGCCGTATTTTGCTTTAAACGCTTTCACAAAGGCTTTGTTGTTGGGGTTGTCCAGGCTTTGGAAATATTTCATCGCCGCGTAGGCGCCCTCGATATTCTCGCCGCCAATACCGCGGATTTCGTCTTCGGTTACAGAAATAGTGAGCAGCAGGGGTTTTTCTTTGGTGAGATCGATACCTGCGGCTTTAAGTTGCTTGTAGAAAGCCACGTTAGAACCACCAACAACAATTCCGTAGATAACGTCTGGCTTTTTCAATTTGATTTTGTTGATAACCGAGTTGAACTGTGTGTGGCCCAATGGGTAGTACTCTTCGCCCACCACTTTTAAGCCTTTTTTCTCGATATGCTTACGCGCAATTTTGTTGGAAGTACGGGGCCAGATGTAATCGGAGCCAAGCAGGAAGAAGCTCTTCGCACCTTTCTCTTTTACTACCCAGTCGATACCCGCAAGAATTTGCTGGGTTGCTTCCTGGCCGGTGTAAATAACGTTGGGTGACTGTTCCAATCCTTCATAGAAGGTCGGGTAGTACAGCATGCCGTTGTATTGCTCGAATACGGGCAGTACCGCTTTGCGAGACGCGGAGGTCCAGCAGCCGAATACCGCCGCTACGTTGTCGTTCACCAGGAGCTTTTTCGATTTCTCGGCGAAGGTCGGCCAATCACTGGCACCGTCTTCCTGAATGTATTTTATTTTGCGGCCGAGGACACCGCCCATTGCGTTGATCTGCTCAATGGCAAGTTTTTCAGCCTGCACGGAGCCAGTCTCGCTGATCGCCATGGTGCCAGTAACCGAGTGCAGAATACCGACGGTGACTTCGTCGTCAGTTACCGCCAGGCCGGTGGTGTTAACGGCAGCCGTTTTAGGTGCGGCGTATGCCGCAGTGGCTAACATGACCGAGGCGCTGAGAGCAGCCGTGGCGCACAACAGTGCCCGCCGCGAGTAGCGGCCAAGAGCTTTGCTAAGGGGGACTTTTTTCATGGGGTTTCCTCGTTGTTGTATAGGTATGCGCTCGGGGGTGAACGCATGTGTGTAGCAACGGGAACCAGTATTGAAATTTTTACACTGTATGCCTATTCGCGTATATGCGCATGCGCCTACGTCATTTGACGCATAGGCGCAGCAGGCGGTGGAGTGCTATGGTCGCGCGACCGCGAGTGTTGCAGACAATTGCTTAACCCGCTGGTTTGGGTTCAGCTAGCCGTAGCTGGCGGTAGCTGGAACAGGTCGAGAGCGGGGTGAAGCCATGCAAGTGCGTACGCCGATGGCACGCAATCTAAAGAATGCAAAGAGCGCCAAATGGTGTACGATGATTAACCCATGACAGCCAAACAAGACATCTTCCGCATTCGACGCAACTACAACCAGTGGGTGAACAACCAGACTCTGGAAGACTATGCGTTGCGCTTTACCGCCAAGAGTGCGCGGCGCTGGCCACTGTTGCGGGTCGCCAACACCGCGTTGGGTGCGATCTCGTTTTTAGCCCTGGAAGCCATCGGCGGCACCATCACCCTCAATTACGGTTTCAGCAACGCTGCTACGGCCATCCTGCTGGTAGGGTTGATTATTCTGCTGGCGGGAATTCCCATTTGTTACTACGCCGCACGGGACGGCGTGGATATTGACCTGCTGACCCGGGGCGCGGGTTTTGGCTATATCGGTTCTACCGCGACTTCGCTGATTTATGCCTCGTTCACCTTTATTTTTTTCGCACTCGAAGCCGCGATTCTGGCGGTGGTATTGCAACTCTGGTTTGGACTCCCGCTGGCGATGGGGTACATCGTCTGCTCGCTGGTGGTGATTCCGATTGTGACCCACGGCATTACCTGGATCAGTCGTTTTCAGCTTTGGACACAACCACTCTGGGTGGTACTCCAACTGTTGCCCTTTGTTTTTTTGTTGGGCCATGAATTCGAACTGGTGCGCGCGTGGGTGCGTTTCGATGGGTTGCACAATGCGACGCCCGATATCGATGTGAGCCTGATTTATTTTGGCGCGGCGGCGGCGGTGCTGTTCTCGTTGATCGCGCAAATTGGCGAACAGGTGGATTACCTGCGATTCCTGCCGGAAAAAACTGCAGATAATCGCGTTCGCTGGTGGGCGGCAGTACTCACCGCAGGGCCCGGCTGGATCGTGCTGGGGGTGATAAAGGTGTTTGCCGGTTCGCTGTTGGCTTATCTGGCGTTCAGCCAGGGGGTGAGTGCCGACAAAGCCGCTGACCCGGCGCGCATGTATATGCTAGCGTTTTCCTACGTTGTGCAACAACCCGAGGCTGCGTTGGCTCTGGCGGGGATCTTTGTGATTGTGTCGCAGCTGAAAATTAATGTGACCAATGCCTACGCGGGGTCTATCGCCTGGTCCAATTTTTTTTCCCGCTTGACTCACAGTCACCCCGGCCGCGTGGTATGGCTGGTATTTAACGTAGCGATTGCGTTGCTGCTGATGGAACTGGGGGTATATCACGCGTTCGAGAAAACTCTGGGCGTTTACGCGATTGTGGCAGTGGCCTGGGTGGGCGCACTGGTGTCCGATCTGGTGGTGAACAAGCCGCTGGGGCTCAGCCCACCCAAAATAGAATTTCGCCGCGCCTATCTGCACGATATTAATCCGGTGGGTGTCGGCTCCATGGTAACGGCGTCCGTGGTCGGTATTTTCCTGTACCTGGGGATGCTCGGGGATATTGCCCGGGCACTCGCTCACTTTATTACACTGGCCACGGCATTCGCGCTTGCGCCGGCCATTGCCTGGCTCACTCGAGGTCGCTTTTATATTGCGCGTGAACCACATATTTTTGCGGTGGATGAGGCGGAAAGCGGTACCTGCTGTATTTGCCAGAACCACTACGAAGTGGAGGATATGGCGCACTGTCCGGCTTATGCCGGGCCGATCTGTTCGCTGTGCTGTTCGCTGGATTCCCGCTGCCAGGATTCCTGCAAGCCGGTGAAAAAAATTCCCGAAATGGCGATTGATTTGCTCGCGCATATATTGCCGAAGTCGGTAGCAGAACATCTCAATTCGCGGCTGGTACATTTTGCAGCATTGCTTATGGTGGTGGCGGCAATCACCGGGGTATTGCTCTCGCTCATTTATACAAACAGTCTTACGCCGCTGCCTGCCACTAATGCCTTGCTCTCGGCGATGTTGTGGAAAGTCTTTTTTATTCTGTTGATTATTGCAGGAGTCGTCGCCTGGCTGTTTGTGCTCGCCCACGAAAGCCGATTGGTTGCGCAGGAGGAGTCGCAGCGGCAGAACCGCTTGTTACAGGAAGAAATCACCGCGCACGAAGAAACCGACCGCAAGCTGCAGCAGGCCAAAGAAAAAGCTGAAGCGGCCAACAGCGCAAAAAGCCGTTATCTCACCGGTATTAGCCATGAACTGCGCTCGCCCTTAAACTCCATTCTTGGCTACGCCCAGTTGCTGGAGCACGACGAAGAGATCAGCGAAAACAAGCGTTACCAGCTCTCGGTTATTCGCAACAGCGGCGAGCATCTTTCCGACCTTATTGAAGGCCTGTTGGATATCTCAAAAATTGAATCCGGACGCCTGGATATTCACCGGGACCAGGTGCGTATTTCAGCGTTACTGGATCAGTTGGTATATATGTTTCGGTTGCAAGCGGAAGAAAAAGGACTGCGATTTGAATACCAGTGCCATTCGGTGTTAGCGGAATATGTCACCACTGATGAAAAACGCTTGCGTCAGATTTTAATTAATCTGTTATCCAATGCGGTGAAATTTACCGAGCGTGGCGGCGTGAGTTTTTCTGTGCGCTATCGCAGTCAGGTAGCGGAATTTTCAATTAAAGACACGGGCGTTGGTATTCCCGAGGATGAACTGGAACGTATTTTCCGTCCCTTTGAACGGGTACGTACGCCGGGGTCACCTCAGGTCAGTGGCACCGGGCTTGGACTAACGATAACCCGCCTGTTGGTGGATATTATGGGTGGTGACCTGGAAGTGGTGAACAACCCGGAAGGTGGTTGTACGTTTACGGTGTGGATGATGCTGTCGCAAGTGGTAACTCCGGTCTCAGTGCAGCCTTCCAGTCAACGGGTTTACGGTTATGAAGGTGAAAGGCGCACCGTTATGGTAGTGGATGACGATCCTTCGCACCGGGGTTTAATCAGCGACATGCTCGGGCCGCTGGGTTTTTACGTATTGGAAGCGCAAAGTGCGGCGGCCTGTTTGCACGCCTGCGATGAGCTGGTACCGGATTTATTCTTACTCGATATCTCGATGCCTGAAAGGGATGGGATTCAATTAGCCAGCGATCTGCGCGAGCGCGGTTACGATACACCGATAATGATGCTCTCCGCCGTGATTCGCGAAGACAACCAGCAACACACTATGGCGAATCTGTTGGAACATCCGTACGACGATTTTCTGGTGAAGCCGGTAAAGCTGCAGCGGCTGCTGGAAAAACTGCGCTTTCATCTGGATCTGGAATGGCAGTACCAGCCGTTGGCGAACACCCAACGCAGTAGCGAGCTGTTTACCCAGCGCCAGTTTACTGCGGCTGATATGCCGCCACAGACCATGATCGAAGAATTGTGTCAATTGGCGGAAATAGGCCATTTGAGCGGGTTAAAACAAAAAATAAGCGAAATAGAAGAGGGGCAGTTAGCAGGCGAAGCCTTCGTACAACAGATTAAGCAATTGATATTTCGTGTGCAGTTTAGCGTGATTATCGAGCTGCTGCGCGATGCAGGAAAACACAACGCGGTACGAGAGGCAAACGGATAATGGTGAGTGAACGCGCAGATGGTGAGCGCAGAGATTTAATTCTGGTGGTCGACGATTCACCGGAAACCGTCGGTATGCTGAACGATACGCTCGAGGCCGCCGGCATGACCACCCTGGTGGCCCTGGAGGGCAACCAGGCATTGAACATCGCCCGTCGCATGTTGCCCGATATTATTTTGTTGGATGCAGTAATGCCGGCAATGGACGGTTTTGAAGTGTGTCGCCAATTAAAAGCAGACCCGGAATTACGTGCTATTCCTGTTATTTTTATGACCGGACTGAAAGATACGGAAAACGTGGTGCGCGGGTTTGAAGTGGGCGGCGTGGATTATGTTACCAAGCCCATCGTTAACGGCGAATTAATTGCACGAATGCGGGTGCACCTTGCCAACGCGCGGCTCACACTCAGCGCGCAGACGGCGTTGGATACAGCAGGGCAGTGTATGTTCGCGGCAAACAATGCGGGTGAACTTATTTGGACAACGCCGCAAGTGAATCAATTACTGGAAGCCGCCAACCAAGGTGACTGGCTGCAAAAGCAGTTGCAAGTGGAAATTCGTACCTGGCTTGCCCATGGGCCAAATATCGGCATGGGTGTAAATCTGACAACACCAAACCGGTCCCTTCGTCTGGTGTACTTGGGCAACAGTGCGCCCAATGAAATTTTGATTCGCTTGATCGACAACGACAAGCCGGATGAAGCCTCGCGCTTGCGCGAACACTTGCCGCTGACCACCCGCGAGTCGGAAGTGCTATTGTGGCTCGCACGAGGTAAAACCAACCGCGAAATAGGCCAGATACTGGGAACCAGCCCGCGCACCATCAACAAACATCTGGAACAGATTTACAAAAAGCTGGAAGTGGAAAATCGCACGACTGCGGCGGCGAAGGCGTTGCAGTATCTCGCTTAATTCGAGTGCTTGTCGAGCTGTGCAGGCTTGAGAAATTTTACGTACACACACAGGCTGAACAGCGGCATATAGGTCGGCGAAGCGGTAAGCCCAAACGCCAGATGTCGAAAAGTATAGTTGCCACCCAACCCCAAAAATAACCCAATAAAAAAGAGCGGAACCGCAAGCCCGATGATGGCAACGGCGAATAACAGGCGCCGTCGTTTTTGCGGGTTATGGCTGCGGATAAAAATAAGCAGGTGCAGGCAAAGAACTGAAATAAAAAGGCTGAAATCGAGACTCACCTTAAAACCTGAAGACTGTGCAATCGCCGGTTTTAAACACTGCTCGTCGGTGTGCGCTGGCGATAAGGTTACACATGCTGATCGATAAGAATGCAGTTGCCGTCCGGGTCGGTCAAGCTGATGCTGGCACGCCCCACTGTGCCTTCCGGCACCTCTTTGTCGAGTGGAATCCCCGCTGTTTTGAGCGCATCCTGGATTTCGCGAATATCCATAAACGATTCCAGTGGATTTCCGTGTTGATCCCAGCCGGGGTTAAACGTGAGAATATTGCCGGAAAACATATTCTGAAACAGACCGATTAGATGGTCGCCATTTTTCATCACCAGCCAGTTCTGCGACTGCTCACCCGCGCAAACGGTGAACCCGAGGTTCTCGTAAAATGCTTTTGAGATTGCGATGTCTTTCACCGAAAGGCTAACCGAAAAAGTGCCGAGTTCCATCGTGTTCTCCTGCTTGTTATTGCCCTAGTACTCAGAGACCCCCAAGGGGCGTGGTTTCATTGGCTCCACATTTGCCCGGTCGAGATTGCGATAGCCGAGTGCTTCGGATACATGAACCGTACTGATCTTGTCGCATTCGTTCATATCGGCAATGGTACGCGCAACCCGCAGCACACGGTCGTATGCGCGTGCTGACAAATGTAAACGTTGCAGCGCGGTTGCCAGTAACTGCGCTTCCTGCTTGCCGAGATCGCAATAGCGGGCGAGTTCCTTGCCTTGCAATTCTGCGTTGGGTTTGCCCTGGCGCATAAGCTGGCGGGCGCGGGTACGCATTACCCGTTTGCGTATGGTGCAGCTGCTTTCACCTTCGGCTTTTTTCTGCAGTTCTTCCAGTGGAATACTGGCCACATGAATTTGCAAATCGATTCGATCCAGCAGTGGCCCGGAAATTTTATCCCGATAACGGGAAATTTGCTGCGGTGTACAGCGACAACGGCCGGTGCCGTCGTTCAGAAATCCGCAAGGACAGGGGTTCATCGCCGCGATTAACTGAAATCTTGCCGGAAACTCTACCTGGGCACTGGCGCGGGAGACACAAATCTTGCCGCTTTCCAATGGCTCTCTGAGAACTTCCAGCACCTGCCGGGGAAACTCAGGCAGCTCATCCAAAAACAACACACCCTTGTGGGAGAGCGAGATTTCGCCGGGGCGGGGGTGAGTGCCGCCGCCGACAAGGGCAACGCCAGACGACGTGTGGTGGGGAGAGCGAAATGGGCGCGCGAGCCAGTCACCGCCGCTGGTGTGGCTGGAGACCGATTTGATAGCGGCGACTTCCAGCGCTTCGTCGTCGTTGAGCGGGGGCATAATGGTGGGCAGGCGGGATGCCAGCATGGATTTACCGGTGCCGGGTGGCCCGTAAAACAGCAGATTGTGACCACCGCTGGCAGCGATTTCCAGTGCGCGTCTGGCTTGCGCCTGGCCTTTCACATCGGCCATATCGATGGGGTAAAACGCCTCGTGGGTGAGTGGCTTTTCGGGGGGGGTTAAGGGTTCACGTTGGTGAAGGTGTGCGCACACGCTCAATAAATTGGGCGCAATCAGTACATCGGTCTTCTTACTAAGTGCGGCTTCCGTTGCGTTTTCACTGGGCAGTACCAGGGTGCGATTCTCGTTGCCACAGGCGATGGCCACGGGGATGGCGCCACGGATGCGCCGTAAATCGCCACTGAGGGCAAGTTCGCCGATAAATTCGTAGTTCTCGAGTGTTTGATCGGGGATCTGGCCAGAGGCGGCGAGAATTCCGAGTGCGATGGCCAGATCGTAGCGGCCACCTTCTTTGGGCAGGTCTGCCGGCGCCAGATTGACCGTAATCCGCTGTTGGGGGAATTCAAAGTGACTGTTAAGGAGAGCGCTGCGCACGCGATCTTTGCTTTCCTTAACCGCCGCCTCCGGGAGGCCGACAATTGTAAAACCCGGCAAGCCGCCCGAAAGATGCGTTTCCACGGTGACCAATGGTGATTCAATACCCAGCTGTGCCCGGGTATATACGATAGCAAGTGACATAGGTCCGCACGTCCAAAGAATCTCACCATTGGCGAAAGAAACGCCAGTGGTTCGCGTGTTAATGGAAAACTAAACGGGTGTTTTAGTTGTGTTGGATCACGCAATATTAGGTAGGATTGCGCCGCCACGCTGTGAGATATTCACCTTGAGAAGGGAACCTAGTTACTATTTAATCGCGCGCCCTTGAAACACTGGCGCGAATGGGTGGATTGTCTGATAGTTCAAAGGCTTACATTACCCGGGCAATTACGTGCTTCCCTGCACCGCTTATCCACTTCGCAGTGTTTCATTGCCAGGTAAATAAGCATGCGCGCGCGGTCGGCGGTACGGTTAAGGGTGTGGCGGGCATTACAAGGGCATTTCAAGCCTTTGCTAGGTGGCCAGCGGTAGGACATACGAGCGCGTATACGGCCACCAGCGAGTGTTAAGGTGCTTGGTGCTTAAATTGCTGATAAAACAACCTGCTATTCTGGCTGCTGCGGCGCCTGTTGCGCGGTTTCCAGCTCCGCGATCTTCTTCTCCAGTAATTCCAGCTTCTCGCGTGTACGCAACAGCACCGCCTGTTGGGCATCGAATTCCTCTCGAGTGACCAGGTTCAGTTTGCGCAAGCCGCTTTCCAGGGCGGCGCGCACCTGTGAACTGGCGTTACTGTCGCTGGATGAAATTGCAGACACTTTATCGCTGATATCGTTGAAGAGCTGTTTTGCGATTTGATCGAACATCGTGGCCTCCTCGGCTGGTTTCGAGGTGAATTTTAGGGCGTTCGCCAGGGATTTCAATCGACAGTGTGGTTTTCTAGCGCTGCCAGGTTGTATTAGTCGATGCGGGCTTTGCCTCAGTGAGGCGATATAAAGGGGGCGGTAGAGGATTGGCGATCGCACATATAGCCGTTATAGTCGGCAGGCGAATCACAACATCTCCGCTCAGGGATTGATTAATGGATACCAACAATAATAAAACCGCAGACACCAAAAAATTGGACCCGAACAAAAAATACAGCGATATGCGGTGCTGGTTGGTTGGCCTGGTGATCGTCGGCGCGCTCTGTGCTTTCTCCATGATCTATATGGATAACATGGCAACCACCGATCCTTCCGCTCGGGAGCTGTATCAACTGCTCAAGGTTGTATTGCTGTCCACCCTGTTGTTTGCGGGCGTTTTCGCCGTGAGTTTTACCTCGCCGCCGACCACCTTCGCTATGCGAATTTTGTTCATAACTGCCTACGCATTTAGCCTTACGTCCATTTTCTTTCCGCTCGCTTTGATTATGTGGGTGGGCAAAGGCGAGGTGCAGCAGAAAATGATCTATAGCCCGGTGGGTATTGTTCACGCATGTGCGCTCGACATCAGCGGCAGCGGCAAATCCATTCCCGAAGAAATCCGCTGCCCGCAACAAAGTGCACCACAAGATACGACGGGGAATCAATGGGTTGTGCAATTAGGTGGAACGGTACAGCCGGTTGGCGACAGCCAGATACAGTTACTGCCCGCGATGATTACCGCTGCCGACGGGCGCGCTATTGTATTGAACCCGGCAAACATAGAACCAGAAAATCGAAAAATATGCACGCAACCTGCAACTGACGACGCCGATATGCGCGACTGTTATATTTACGACCCGCATATTGTGAAACGCAGGGGCGGTGAGTATCGCATAGCTACGCGCAACCTGATTCAGGACGAGCAAGGCAGCTACTGGCTGCGGGTGAGCCACGAGGACTACGGCGATGCAAAATTTATTGTGTACGGTGGAATCGTGGTACCACTCTATGTGCTGATCATCGCACAACTCGGCGGCATTATTGGGTTGATTCGCAGAGTGCCCGAGTTACAGCGGGAATACTGGGAAGGCCGACAGCAGATGATCAAAACCATTAACGACCCTACGGTAATCGACGAATGCCAAATCGGTTTCTCGATAGCCTACCGTATCCGCGGCTGTATTATCTTTCAGATTATGCAGGTGATCTCCGCACCGTTAATAGCGCTGGTCGCTTTCCATTTGTTTTCGCCATCCAGCACGCTTTCCTCCGTCGCCCTTGCATTTGTGTGTGGCTTCGCTTCCGAGGCCATACTCGTAAAAATTCGCGATATGAACGACTCCTTAATGAAATCGGTTTCTGGAAAACCGCAAGCGCCCGACACGGAATCTGGCGAGCCCAAGCCGAAAGAGCAAACGCCAGTGGAAACCACACCGGTGGAAGCTAAACCAATAGATACCAAAAAATAAACCTTTAAAGAATACTAAAAACGCCTCTCGATTGGGTGGCTGCGGCCGCCTAATCTGCGCGAATAAATCGTATTAACACCTGCCTCTTTTTTAACCGCCCTTTTATTACGTCCAAACCGAACCGTCTCCTCTGCAAAATTGTGTAAATTTGTAAATTTCGGCCTTGAAAACCACCGGCCTACTAATTTGCTATGGTTTAATTCGGCGCCAACCTCTCGCTAGCATTGTGAGGTTTAAAGAACTTGGTTTTCATCCGATTACCAGGCTATTGCGTGTTACATGAGCATTCATCCAGATATAAACGGAAGTGAACAAAACACAGTCTCGAGATTGATGCCAATTATTTAATATTTGAGTTACATAAGGAAGAAAAATGGAAACAGTAATCGTTACCACAGAGGCAAACGAGGCGCGGAAGCAGGCCGGTAGCTTTGTTGCATTCGGGGCATTGATTGTCGCGACTATAAGTGGCTTGGTTTGGCTCTGGGAGCTGCTTTCAAACTGGCAACAATTAGACACCCCCTATAGCTTTTTTGCCGCCTTTTATTATTTTGTGATCGTGGTACCGCTTAAAACATTTTGGATTGTCTGGACAACGCTCGATCAGCTTGAGTTAACGGAATTTAACAACATGAACCTGACTATATCCGTGTTGGGTGTAGTTGCTTACGCGGTTATCTTCTTTTTAGCCCTTCGCTTCGTCTCCAAAAAAATAAAACACCTCGGCGTTGGCTACCTTCGCCAAATCGGAATCCTGTTGCTGCCTTTGTTGCTGGCCGGGGCATGGTGGCTGTTTATCACCATTGGTAACTGGTTGTTTAGTTAGTTTTTTGTTGTAAACAGTGCTTGGGGGTGGCTCGGGCACTGTTTCTGAGTGGTGAATATTACAGAAAGTCGCCGTGAATCGAAAAATTTAGCTGGTTAGCAGGAGTGGTGAGTTTGGTCGTCTAGCTCTATAAAAGCAGAAATCTCTCAAGCCGATTAAAAAAACAAGGTTTTTATAATTTTATGTCGCTAGACGGACTGCTCGCATGATTTGTAATTTTACCTCCTTTTTTCACTTCAGAAAAAATAAGTATTTGCATGACAATTTTGTATGCTTAGTAACCCTGTGCTTGTACCGCCCATCTGAGATGAATTGATCTGAGCACGCATTTAGTCGCCTATTAAATTGCATAACTTTAGTCCCGCTTAAAAAACAATAGAACACAGTTCTCCATTTCTTTGAACGCTCCGCCCACCTTGTTTTGAAGTTTAGTGCACTGAACTATTGTCATCGTTCGCCAATTACAAAAGCCTGCCGGACCTTTACCAACAAAACCGAATTTGAACTGTAGTGGTGCGAGATGAGTTCTGACGCCACCTTAAGGAGCGGTTCAATATTCTCAACTGCAATATATGTATGCGTAATTTAAACTTTGTGTATGCACTGCGGTATTTCAAACTATTTCATTAGTTTTTGCTAGACGTTAACGTGGATTTGTGCGTCAATTCCTCGGAAGCATGTTTGCTATGTACTTTATTGATTGAGTGATTCGTTGTCGTTGCAGGATTGCAGGGCTATTGGAATATAGGTCGAGTATTAGCGTGACCATTTGGAGTTGTTATGTCAGTGAATAATTTTTTGAGTGTCGTTTTTTGTCTATGTAGCGTTGTTTTTGCAGTGACGGTGAACGCTGCCGTGGATTCTGGGGATGGCGTTACATTCGGTATAGGCGAAGTGGAGCAGATGGTTAAAGATTCCAGAGTCGCCAGAGTAAAAAACGCCTGGGTCGAGGGAGAAAACTATGATTACGCAACTGGAAAAATATCTTTAAGAACCACTGACATATCCATCCCTGGTAATTTTGATATCCCGGTCGAGTTGACGCGAGTACTGCCGACGGATGAAACCTCTGAAACAGGGGGTCCCGGCGGATGGGTTTGGGATATCCCATATATACGCGGTGCAGTGCCATATACGAAACAGCCAGCGCATTATTATGAGTGGGACAATGAGTCATCCTGGTACCACGGTAAAAACTGTACTGGATCTTCAGTACAGTTTAGTTACAACAACAAATACTATTACGGAATAAATCACTTTTGGCAGGGGAAGTATTTACATATTCCTAATACTACTGATGATCTCTTGCTAATAAATTCGGCTGGGCAGCAAGTTACAAAATCAAATTATAAAGTTGTCGAATGTTTGCAAAATCCCAACGGGCAAGAGGGGTTTGTCGTCTTATCGCCCAACGGATTTAAGTACACGTTTAACCAGGTTCGTACTTACTATAATAGGGCAAACGACATTGGTAAATTCGTGGGGCCAGCAAAAACTCGTCTCATTATGGCGACGCGTATAGAGGATCGATTTGGTAACTATGTGACCTACAACTACGACAGCTATGGCGAGATGAAATCGATTATTGCCTCGGATGGGCGGCGCATCGATATTGAGTATGATCAAATCGGTAGTGAGGATTTTGTGGGGCTATCCGGCCGCAGAGCCGTCAAAGCTACCGCGAACGGGCGCGAATGGATATATGAGCACGGAGATGGTGGCTATTGGTTAACAAAAGCGATATTGCCGGACCAAACAAGTTGGAAGTATCACAAAGATTTGTATCATCTTATTCCTGATAGTGACTCGATTAAAGCGAGTAATCGCTACGAGGGTAGATTTATTTGTGAAGACTGGGGAAATAACTCTGAAATTAAAAGTACCTACTTTTTAACGCCTGAGGGATATAAAGTTAAATACGGATTCAAGGCCGTATATCACGGAAGAACCAACGTTTATATCGGGTTGAATGAGTTGATAGATCCGTTTTATATGACGCCGCCGATACCATGGGTTGCAACGGACATCAATTGCACGATTACGGGGTCATTGGTTGAGCGTGAAGTAAGTGGTCCTGGGGTGGAAACAGCAGTATGGGAATATGAATATTCAGAAAATCCCGGCGAATACTGGGATTTTTCTAGTTGGGATATAGATGATTATGACGATGGAGAAGTCAACCAAATGAATATCCCCAAACCAGAACCAATTAGAGCTTCATATGGGGAGTTGCCGCCTATAATCACAAATCCGTTGAACTATCGGTCTGTGAAAATCACGGGTCCGAAAAAAATTGAAATTTCATATGTTGATCGACGGTTTGAATCAATAACTGAAAACCAGGTAATCGCGGTAGATGTTTTCGATAAAGATAGCGAGGTGTTGCTAAAACGATCAGAGTTTACCTACAAAAAAATTGGTGAAGAGGTCGGGAAACTAGCTAACGATAATTATCACAAGAATCGAAACAAGCTCTACTATCGAATAAGACCGGAATTGGCAAAAGAATCCTACTATTATGATGATGGTGAAGATGTCTTTAACCAAAAGTATTCGTATTTTGATGAATTTGGTTTCTTGAAAATATCAGAAGTATCCAATAATTTCAGCGACTGGAAGGAATATCAGAAATATACGTATACTAACGACGAAAATTTGTGGGTTCTTGGTTTGCCCCATGAAAAATTTGTCTCGGACGATGGGGTCTCGTATTCGGAAGTTGACAAGATAGAGTACTATTCTGCGACCTCATCTTACCCTTTGCTTCCATATCAAGTTTATTTGAACGGCAGTGCTCAAAAGAAGTATGTAAAATATCACGCTAATGGGCTGGCTTACCGAGTAGAGCAGAATGGTACCTGGACGGACTATTCAGACTATAAAAGAGGTGTTGCGCAAACGATAACGAAGCCAATGAGTGAGGGCAGTGGTTTCAAGTACCAGTACACAACTGTTGATGATAACGGTTGGCAAAAAAAAATTTCAGACTTTGAAGGTAACTGTGCCGACCTTGACTATAACGGTGTGGGTAAAATTAGAAAAATAGACTATTGCGATTCTAAGTGGCACGACATAAATATCAGTTACCAGCATACCGTTTCATCAGAGGGTTTTGTTGATGTTGAAGCGGGTATGGAAAAGATTACCACGCAAAGAGGAGATCTGTTCGAAGTTGCTTACTACAATGCAGTTGGTAAAGAGGTGTTTAATTATTCGCTTGACTCCACCTTTCCTTCCGATAAACGTTATAAAAGAAAAGCCTATGATTATCTGGGTCGTACAACATTTGCAGGGCGCGAGGCCAACAGCTCTAACTCCTTAGGTGGTGTCACTTATGAATATGACGCCCTAGGTAGGTTACTAAATACAAAAGATACGGACTTTAACTATGTAACAAAAAACACTTACGCAAGTGGAAATAAAATAACGCATAAAAATGGTCGAGGTCAGCCAACGACCACTAGTTATCTAAGATTGGTGTCAGGAGAGCCAGGCTTACCCTCGGAAATTGAAAATCCTGACTTTGTAACAACTTCGATTATTTACAACAGGTTCGGCTTAGCAGAAGAAATAACGCAAGCTGGGGTGACAGAATATAGATCGTACGACGATCATCAGCGCCTCTGTAAAACCAGTAGGATTGATGTAGGTGCAAAGCTCTATGAATATCAAGTAAACAATTTGCTCAGTTGGGAAGCGAGCGTTGGCTACCATGATACAGCCCCGAAAGGTTGCGACTATTCTGTTTCAAGCGAAAACAAAATTCGATACTACTATGACAATCTTGGAAATATATCGAAAAAAAGCTTCGGGAATGGGAGTTCAGTAATAAGCTATGGATACGATAAGAATAGCAGGGTAAAAGTTAGTTCACTTACCCCTGGGCCAACGCGTAAATACAAATACACTTCGTTGGGAGCTGTCGAGCAGGAGATATTAAATATCGAAGGTAGTGAGATATCGTTAGACTATAATATCGATGCCTACGGATATATAGAGGCTATCACATACCCTGACGGAACCAAATACAACTATGCTCCTGACGCTCGCGGCGGTGTAAGGGCAATTACAAGTGTATTTGACGGTCGATTAAATACAGCGGATAAAATTATTTCCGAGGTTAGCTATAGCGCAAATGGAGATTTGAGATCACTAATATTTGGGAATGGTATTGCTAGAACGATAGTGCGGGATGAGCTGTTTCGCCCGAAGAGTATCACAGATAAAAACGGCGGTACAACAAATGTTAACCTAAATTACACCTATGATGCGAATAGTAACGTACGTAGCATTATCGACCCTGTTATGCCGGCCTACAGTATTTACAGTATGACTTACGATCCTATGGATCGATTTTTAACTGCGTTATCGAGCTCTTCGGCATACGGATCAATGTCCGTACTATATGACGATTTAGGTAATATAAAAAGTTATAGCAACAGCCGGCGCTCGCTTAGTTATGAGTATGGCCAAAATACTAACCGGCTGGAGCGTGTTAGCTCAAACGTACCATTTAATGATAGTAGTTTGGATAAATCATTTTTATACGATGAAAAAGGAAATACAACATCGAGTGGTGATCTGACTTTAGAGTATAATTTACAGAATCGAGTAATACGCGCAGGTGAGGAGTATTACGAGTATGACGCTAACGGAATGCGATTTAAAAAAATAAGTGGAGGCATAACCACCTATTACTTATACGGTATCAACGGGAAACTTTTGTACGAAACTAGCGGTGAATGGCAGTCAAATTATATATATCTGGGCAATGCCTTAGTTTCAAAGGTAACCAGAAAGCTCTCTCCGCTTTACCGCATCCAAAATTATTGGGCTCGCGATTGGTTTCTCAACATGGAAAATCAGGGTGTAGAGGCTGGCCCGATATTGCCAGGCTGGAATTCTGCACTGTGGAGTGTGCATGGCTATAGCGTAGGCAGTTCATTTGGCTATTATTTTAAAAATTATCATCGGAGTCAGTCGACACTTTGCTCGATAGGTAGCGATGTCAATGCGTGTTTCGGCACAATGCCTGAAAGTATTTGGGATAATGTGGAGCCCGTTGAAGGGCTTCAAGACACAGTTTATGGTGGCCATGTTTTCCGGCTAAAAAAATCAAGCGATCCGTATGCAGCGCTCAATGTGGAAAATGGTTTGCGCTATTCATATGCCCCATCCGGGTGGTGGAGTGCGTTTTGGATTTTTCAGGAAGTGGATAAATCTACAACTTACATTCATGGCGATCTTTTGGGGTCTGTTGTCGCGAGAAGTAATGAGTCGGGCGACATTATTAGTCGGCATCACTACATGCCTTTTGGTGAGGCCTTGGATCTTCCTTTGGAGTCTGAGCTAGGTTACACTGGACATTTATATGATGCTGATACGGGGCTAAATTATGCTGGCGCTCGGTATTATGATCCAGTTATTGGTCGGTTTTTGTCGAATGATCCTGTAGACTTTTTGGGCCATCTGCAAAGAGGGAATAGTCCAGCGCATGGCTTTAACCGCTATGCCTATGTAAATAATAACCCTTATAAATATAATGATCCTGATGGGGAATTTATTCAGGTTCTAGTGGGTGCCGCGATTGGTGCTGCAATGGATGCGGCAATTCAGTACGCCGTAACCGGCGAGGTGGATCTGGGAGAGGTTGCCGTTGCAGCTGCTGCCGGCGCGGCTGGCGTAGGTATAGCTAAAAATATAGGAAAAGCTGCTCGGCTTTTTAGTAAGGGACGGAAAGGGAAGGAGGTTACAGAGAGTGGACTGCGAGGCGCACAGAATCCGAAAGTAGCAGAGGCAGCTGCAAAAGGCCGTCAAATGCACAAGGATTACGATTATGGTCCCGGCTTTGAAAAGGAAGTTACTTTGCCAAGTGGAAAACGAGCTGATGCCGTTAACTGGGAAACGCGCGAAGTCGTCGAGTTAAAACCAAATAATCCAAATGCTATTCGTCGTGGTGAAAAACAAGTCGAAGGTTATCGCCAAGAACTGCAATGCACCACGGGCGAATGTTGGACTAGTAGAGTGGAGACTTATGAATGATGGTGGACTCAAAGTTGATAAAAGAGGCGCTTGGTGCGCCTCTCAAAGATGCAGGTTTCAAGAAGAAGTCGGACAGTTGGTATTGGGCTAACGACGAGGTTGTTTTACTGGTTGATCTCCAGAAATCTCAATACGGTGACCAATACTATGTGAATGGTGGTGTTGCTTTGAAATCGTTGGGGGCGGCCGAGTTTCCTAAAGAGCATCATTGCCACATTCGCTTTCGATTGACCGCTGTTGTTTCTGAAGAAGAGAGTAAACAAATTGAATCGGTATTCGACTTGGAAAACAAGTCATTGTCCGATCAGCGGCGTAAAGAGAAAGTATCAAGGCTGGTCAGGGATGTTGCGCTACCTATCCTTCAAGGTTGTTCGTCCGAGAGCGGTATAGCTGAAACCGTCAAAAGTGGAAGGCTTGCAAAAGCGATGGTTCACAAACAGGTTAAAGACTTGGCTTGTTGATTACTTTCATAAGCTGAAAATACCTCACACAAGCCCCGCATGCGGGGCTTGTCGTATCTGCGCAAGACGATGTAAGCAGGTCTATCTGGAAGCGGTTTTTCCCATGACCTTTGTCATGTTAGCTTTCTTCACTAAACTGTCCATCATTACGATCAGCGCCTCCTGGTCTTCGTCCGGAAGGTCGTCACACTACTGGCATAATTGCCGCAGTTCGTAGTTTCTGAGCTTCAGTTCTGGTGATGGCTCTTTGCCAGTAAATAGGACATCCAAACTATTGACAGATCTTTTAGATCGTCCTAACACCAGCAACCATCACCACAAGTAAACAAACCCAAGTCTGTTTCGATGAAACCCCCATTCTAACACTGCTATGTGCGGTGTGTGCGGCGGGCGTATTTGTGTGGGGAGGATTTTTCTACGGGTGAGAGCTATGATCACCGCAAGCAATGGATTGTTTCCCGCCTTAAATTCCTGTCATATATTTACGCTATTGATATCTGTGCCTACGCGGTCATGAGCAATCATTACCACCTGGTGTTGCATGTGGATAAAAGCCGTGCAGAAAGCTGGTCGCGTACCGAGGTTGTTGAGCGGTGGATGCAGCTCTATAAAGGCGATATGTTAGTGAGTCGCTGGTTAAAAGCGCCTGCAGCCTTGGACGAGGCGCAGCGTGATGCCGTCTAGATAAAAAGGACGCTGTCTGATAAAAAGTGAGGGATAAAGTGAGGATAAAGGGGATAAAAGTGGGGATAAAAGTGGGGATAAAAGGACATCCAATCTATTGACATACCTTCTAAATTTTCCTAATATCAGCAACCATGACCACAAGTAGAGAAAACCAAGTCTGCCTCGATGAAACTCCGTTTTACCACTGCTATGTACGGTGTGTGCGGCGGGCGTATTTGTGTGGGGAGGATTTTTCTACCGGTGAGAGCTATGATCATCGTAAACAATGGATTGTTTCCCGCCTTAAATTCCTGTCATATATTTACGCTATTGATATCTGTGCCTACGCGGTAATGAGCAACCATTACCACGTGGTGTTGCATGTGGATAAAAGCCGCGCGCAGAGCTGGTCGCGTACCGAGGTTGTTGAGCGGTGGATGCAGCTTTATAAAGGCGATATGTTGGTGAGCCGCTGGTTAAAAGCGCCTGCAACATTAGACGAAGCGCAGCGCGATGCCGTCTATTTAAAAATCGAAACCTGGCGCGAGCGGCTGTTTGATATTGGCTGGTTTATGCGTGGCGTAAACGAAACTATTGCGCGTATGGCCAATGCAGAAGAAAACTGTAAAGGCCGTTTTTGGGAAGGCCGATATAAAAGTCAGGCGCTGTTGGACGAGGCAGCATTACTCAGTTGTATGGCCTATGTAGATTTAAATCCGGTCCGCGCAGGAATGGAAGAAAGCCTGGATGCCAGTGATTTTACGTCCATTCAGCAGCGTTTAGCTGAGTTTACCAGCAAAAAACGGCAACTTAAAAAACATCCGGAACTGGCCGAGCGCACCGAAAAACAAGCGCGCTTAAAAGCGGATTTAAAATTGGATAAACAGCCTGAAGCGCCGCTGATGGTTTTCGATGGTTCTAGCTATACGGATATTCATGTGGCTCTGCCTTTTACCGAGCATGATTATTTACGCCTAGTAGATGAAACCGGCCGGGTTTTACGCGCAGACAAGCGCGGTGCCATCCCCGATACCATAAAACCCATTATCGAGCGTTTTGGCATAGACCCGAAAAACTGGCTGGAACATGTGCAGAATTTCTCCCGCCGCTACGGCCGCTGTGCCGGACATGTTGTGCGCATGCGCGCGTATGTGGAGCGCTATGGCTTACGTGCTGCGAAAGGGGTGGGCAGTTCCAGAGTGGCTTATCGCGTAGCGTAATTAATGTTTGCCGGCGGGGAACCTGATTTTTATTTATTTTAAGCCTCGCGCAAATATAACCTGTCAAAAAGGCCCTATCGTCAATTTTTCTGCCACATCGTTAAGTTCCCGCTAAAAAACTCACCTGTTACAGGAAACGCTCTACTTCGATTTAGTTCGCCTGTTCGTGATTATTTCGATCACTACCAAATACCCGCCGCGATATTTCATTTTATTCTGAAGCGCTGTCAAGAATAGTGACTTATTTCATTGTTCGTATACAGGAAAATTGTTTTTAGTTTTGGGTGCGAATTATTTTTCGAGTGTTTTGCGTCTTTGGAATTATTGTAATGCCATTCGCTTGGAGGATTCGTTGCTGTTTGATGTGTTCGATAATTTTAAAACTATGTGCTGATAGCATGATACTGCAGCTTAGCGTAGGCGTAATTCACGTCGCGCGAAGCGTGCCGGAGCCGCTTTTGGTTCTGAACTTGTGATCCATCAAATCATGGGAGTGTCGAATGAAACGTTTACGTAAAACAGTGGTGCACCATGTTATTGGAAGTCTCGTCCTTGGATTGTTCGCGTGCTGTTCTGGCGCTTACGCGCAATATTATGAATTTCCGGTTTTAAATACTATGGGCAATACCGATCTGCCGGGGAACGATATACAGCACTACGTCCTACCCTCGTCGTATGTAGGTAATATAGATTTAAGGGAGGGTATGTGTCAGGGCCATTGTGCGCGCAATTCTAATTGTGCGTCTTATACCTATGTAAAACCCAATGTGATAGACGCTTATCCTCATTGCTATTTAAAAAATACCATTCCGGCAGCCTACTCAAATAGCTGCTGTAACTCTGGAAGTTTTTTTGAGGCGGACACCGATCGGGCTGGCGCAGATTATCGGAGCTTTAATTCCAATCAGCCTAGGGTTTGTATGGATGCCTGCATGGATGAAAGTCAGTGCCGTGCCTGGACCTGGGTAAAGCCGGGAATCCAGGCTGCATCTGGTGTGTGTTGGCTTAAAACTCAATGGGGCTCCGCAAGCCCAAATACCTGCTGTACATCTGGGCGGGTTGAGAAAGGAATCCTTCACTAATCGCTCTGCAAATGGTTCGCTCCGGTCGTATTTGGATGTTGGCCAGGGCGAATTTACGTTTAGCCGTTAAAAAAAACGGGGGCGTCCCTTTTAGGTTAAATGCCGCGTAAGGCAATATGTAGCTTGTTTAACATTATTAACGTTGTAATGTAAGCCTTAGATGTATTAAAAATTCACACATTTACGCCATTTCCGGGAGGGCGCGCGATTAAATAGATAGGATCATCTAGATAATCGCCAGATTAATCGTAAGACAGTCTCAGATGTTTCGGGTCTGGTTCACGTAGTCGTTTTGCAATTGGATGATTTATACGTTTTAGCTCGGCCAGTACCAGTTGAGCAACTTCACGGGCGCCGAGTTGATTGAAGTGGGTGTTGTCCCGCACGCCGTTGGGGTAGTTGGGGTGAACGGCGGGCCGTATATGCATAAAGCGTAAGGCAGAGCCGGCGTCGCCGAGTGCTTGGAAATATTCGCGGGTAATGGTATCCATATCGATAAAAATAAGTGAATCATCGGCAGCGGCAATTTTTCTCGCCAGCGGTGAGTACTTGTGGGTCTCTTTAATATTTCCATTTTTGTCGAAATAGCGCCGTGTCACCGGCGTCATCAATAGAGGCTCAGCAGCCTTGTTGCGCACATCGTTTATAAAACGGCGCAGGTTATCCTGATATTGCGCGGGCGTAGTGTAGCGATCCGGTTTATTGTTGCTTTCGTCGTTGTGGCCAAACTGAAAAATGACAAAATCACCAGGTTGCAGTGCACTCATTAACTTAGCCCAACGCCCTTCTTCAATAAATGTGCGCGTGCTGCGGCCATTTTTCGCGTAGTTGATTACCGTGGTAGCGTCGTTAAAAAAAGTTGCAAACGGCACTCCCCAGCCAGTTTCTGGGTAATCTTTGGGATCTTTGATCGCCATAGTCGAGTCGCCAGCCATATGGATGGTCACTTTGTGGGGGGCAATCGCGGGTTGCAGTTTATCGGCTGCTTGGTTTGCATAGACCGGGCTGTAGGCTAAAACTGTGACTAACGCAGTTAGCAGACCCTGCTGAAACGTACTGATAAGGCGTTTTGTTGTTGATAAAAGTTTGATAGTAAGTGGCATAGCTACATCGTCGCTCTGTTAATTATGTTTATTGACTATCACAACGGCTATTCCAACGATAACCAAGGCCTGCGAAGCGTGCAAGGGTGTATGTCCAAAAAAAGCCCGCCCAAAAAACATTGCCTCAGTAGGCCGGGTGGCTTTTTTGTCATGCGGGATTCAGGTGTTTGTGATTAGCGTGTGGGGCGGAGGTGTTTTACGTGGTTTTAATGTCACTTTTTTCAGCGTAGCTCGCTGAATAAGCTGGGGAATACTGCATTATTTCGATGCTGGTTGTTATCGCTGGTACAAACCGGGAAATTGTTTAAATCTAAACTGAAGAGAAGTGTTCGTGATAAGATAGATTCAATTATTTTTCGTAGCGAGACTAAATGGCTTTGTTTATACACGACGTTTCTAGCCTAAGATAAGAGATCAATATAAAACGCCGCAGAAATTTAGTTCTCATCACTGTCGGGATAGATACGGAGAACCCCCCGCTCTGTTGCACAGGGCAGGGGGAGAAGTACTAGCGTATGATTTTTCTGTGGCCGAGGGCCAAACCAAGCAGGATCAAAACCCACATACTAGTGCTACCGCCACCACCTGACGTTCCACTCGCGTCGGTGGGTGCAGGCGGTGATGTTGGTGCGGTTGTTGGTTCCTCGCTAGGTGTGGTTGAAGGCACCACAGTTGGCTCGGCCGTAGGCGCGGTCGAGGGTTCTACAGAAGGCAACGGCGTTGGCGCTGAAGTAGGTTCGGGTGAAGGTTCTTCTGTCGGCTCAACGGGCGTCTCGATAGTAAGAACCGAGTCTTCGGAATCCGACAGTGCGGGTTCGCCAGAGTCGGTCACGGTTACTTTAAAGGCATAGTCGCCGTCTTGCAGATTATTGGGATCAAAGCTGAAACTTGCCTGGTCGGCCGCGATCACCAGCCCCAAATCAGATAGCTCCCAATTAATTGTATGCGTGTCGTCCCCGTTCGGGTCTGTGACGATTGCCGAGACAGTGACATCACCGAGTGTCGAATTGACGATATCGATGGGTACGTCCTGTTGCGTGATTTCGATAGTTTCCTATAGCGTATGCGTTAACCTGAAGTTTTTGTTGAACGTGTGGTTGGAAAAACGGAGAGTATATTAGAGCGCCGTTTTAGACTGTTGATTTAGGAAAATGGCTTTTCTATTGCCGACTTAATATTTATGCAGGTATTTGCTGGGCGAAATAGATATGGTGTTAGGTTCGCTAGCGTGGTCGTACGGTTTATGACGCGTCTGGTTTTTGCTCCGCGGCTTTTTTAAGTGCGTTTTTAGAATGGAGTACGTCTTTAGATAATAGAGTGGCTTTGGATAAAAGAATGACTTTAGATTAGAGTGTGCATTTTAGCATCCGCCAAATGCTCGATGTGTCAGTGATATATTCACACTTTGGTTGTGATTTTAATCGCCAGCCTTTTACCCAAAAACTAAACCCTTGTTACAGGTTTGGTGAGGTTTTAGAATTCATTGCGCCCACTGTGGGCGAGTTGCTTGGATTACTGATAATTCTTACACGGAAAATAACAAGATGAAGAATAAATACCTAAGACAGTTATTGGGAAGGGGAGCGGGTATTGCCAGTGCATTATTGGCGATAAGTACTTACACCTACGCGCAAGCCGGCGGCGAAGCCGATATTCAGTTCACTTTCGATACGCCGGATTCTATTGAGAGTTGGGAGCTGGTATATGCGAGCGAAACCGCTGCAGGGGCGGATAAAGTTTTTGATAACGGCAGCTTGTCGTTTATTCCCGACTGGCAGCAGGCCTTCGAATATATGGGGTACGCCACGGATCTCGGTGGTACCTATGATTTTTCAACCGCATTAATTACCGCAGATGTGAAATATTCTGATGTGTATTATGCGGAAAATGAAGAGGGTTTTACCGAGTTTTTGGCTGGCGGCACCGTTATTATGCTGGATGATAACGGTCGCATGGCAATGGGCCAATTTTGGGGAGCCTGGGGCGGTGAGCCGAATACGTTTACCACCCACACCTATCTAGACGGCGCGTCCACGACGACCTATGTTCAGGAGGGGTTTGACCTCACTCACGTTGCTAAACTGGGCTTTAATCTGCTGTCTGAGGGGGAGCTGCCTGAGGTTCCAGGTGCAATTACCTACGACAATATTCGTGTGCGACTTGCGGGCTCTCCGCCTCCGCAGCCGGCACCGCCGCTCGTTGATTTTCGGCTGAATCAATCCAATTGGATCGAAAATATTGGTGGCGCAACAAGCACCTATTGGGATGAATCCACTGGCTTGGCGTATCGCAATATTTACTACGATGACACCGACTCCTGGTCTACCGATGAGTCCATCAAGCATGACTTTATATGGCATCCCGATTTAATCGGTGGGCGGATGACGTTTGGGCTAACGCTGCCTGTAGAATTTGCGGATTATGCCGAAGGTTTACGTGTTGAGTTGCTCGACGCCGCTGGCAGAGTGGCTGTATTGACTGAGTTGGATGCAGCAGGAATAACGTTTGGCAGCCGCATGGACTTCGATTACCCGAAGTTCAATCGCAGTGCTTTCTTGCGGACGGATGAGAATTTCAATCTCGCGAATGTACAAGGGTTTTTAATAACCATCGGACTTCCAGCTGAGCCGCTGTTGCTCAATGGTACCTTGGAACTTGCGGACGTTAATGTTCAAGTGGATGCGAGAAAGCCACGTAATTTGGAGAATCCGCGGACGGTTGGCAAATTATCACCTAAAGATTTGCAGTTAAGTCTGTATTTTAGCGAATGGTTCGACGGTTACGAGTGGATATTCCATCGGGAAATGTCGAAACGCGCGCTGCTGATCACGCAAGAATGGCAAGCCGCAGAGGAGCGTTTATCGGTTGGGTTCTTTTGGCATTACGCGACCAGGAATATTAAAAATACTGTATTAACTCAGCGGGTTTATTTACCCGCGGAAGCGATAAACAGTGGGGTGACATTGAGCTTTGAATTTAGTGATGCGACTAATTGGCAGTCTTTTTCGGTGCCTGCAGGCAATATCACGCCGAGCTCAGAGCCCGGCTGGCAGGACATAGAGTTTGATACAGCGGAACTCGAGGGTTTGGTGGATTTAACAATTATCGATAGTTTTGCCCTTAATATTTATCGTGGAGATGCCATTGGAAATGTCGGCACATTTAGAATTGAACCGCCTCTTTTTACACAAAAATAGAATACCAACGGGTAGCGATCAGTTTTATTAACGGCATCCAGGTCGTTGTTGCTAGCGTGGCTAACTCCACGCTAGCAAACCTTTCTCTCTATTTCTGTTTCAACACCCCAATATGGTAAGGCCGCTCGCCGTAGTTGCCGTTAAAACCATTCAAGTCCACGCCCTGATACAGCATTTGCATATTGCATGGGTCGAGTACCATTTTTTCGTCGTAGCCGTCGCGAATCATTTCGCCGTGGCTTATTTGGTGGGACCAGGCGGGGCCGTTAAAGGTGGTATTTTCTGGGCCTGCGAAGGGCGCACTTTCGTCTGTGTGATGGGCGATCCAGGGGCCGTCCAGGCTGGTGGATAGCCATGAGCGGTAAAGGCGGCGACTCTCTGTTTCGCCCCAGCCTTCCACTTGCAATAGGTAGTAGTCGGAATTTTTTATTTTATAAATATTGCCCGCTTCAAAAACAATATTGGTGGGCCCGGAATCTTCAATGTCGGCCACTTTAAATGTGCCCGGGTCGAAATTTGGGAAGTTATCCACAGGCGTACTCATGTAATACATTTTGCCGTCGTCTTTAAAGTAATACATGTAACAATCGGCGTCGTTACAGATCACCCAAAAATCCAGTGAATTGCCTTTGTAGGCGCCTTTGGAGCCTTCCGGCAGGGTTACGCGCGGAATCCAACCGTTTACATCTTCGATATTCTGGTTGGTGGTATAAGAGGCGGGCCACTGGGTGAACATGTACCAGGTTTTTTGCGGAGTGAAGTAAAACACCTGCGGTGCGACCGCTGAGCTGCCGGTGTTGCCGGGCGAAAAAGGCTGGTAGTTGGTGGTTGCCTGGGCATCCAGGTTATCCAGCGTTATTTGCATGGATTTCCAATTGCCATCATTGATGGTGGCAAAAATATGGTACTGGTTGTTGTAGTACACCACGGTGGGGTCTTTAACTGCGAAGTCGCCCTCTTTCGGGCTGATCAGTGGTCCGGCAGACGTCCAGCTCAAGGGGGCTGCCGTGTTATTGCCGCAGGCGAGTGGGTCTGTTTGCGCAGCGTTTGCCTGTGCACTGTGTGCAGTATGGGTTGAGCTTGTTTGGCTGCCGCAGGCTGTCAGCGTCAGCGCGCCAGCGACAAATGTGAGGGGTAAAATAGCGCGCAGGGCATTGTGTTTTGTGGGCGTGCGCTGGGAGCGTTTATTGTTGGTTCGAGCTAGCATTACATCACCTTATGGTTTGCGCTTTCGTCCGTGTTTGCACGTTTGTTATTCATTTTTATGGGGTGATGACTGTAGCAAGCCCCTGCCGTACACGCCAGTAGGGATCGGCAAGAGCGCGTTTTTATATCGGCCTTTAAGGCGGCTGATTTGTACAAGCTAACGCGATGGCTTTAATCCCATTCGTTTAATGCGTGAGGCGAGGGTGGTGGGTTTCATACCCAGGAGTGCCGCGGCACCGTCGCTGCCGAACAATTTCCAGCCGCTTTTTTCCAATGCGGCCAGCATGTTGTGTTTTACCAGTGCCTGCATATCGTCATCGCTTAGAATTTCCGTTTCCGTAATACTCTCGGTATTCAGCGCGGGTAGTGTGGGTTGTGCGTTGTCTTGATGATTGTGCTGGGGCAGGTCCAGATTGAGCCTTCCTGCGCGCGAGGTAATTACTGCGCGTTCCAGCACATTTTGCAATTCACGCACATTGCCGGGCCAGGCATAGTCGCGCAGTTGTTTGAGATCGCGCTGGGTGAGTTTGCATTGTTGGCGCGGGAATTTATGGCACAGCTGTTCCAGGTAATGGGCTGCGAGCAGGCCGATGTCTTCGCGCCGGTCGCGCAAGGGCACCGCTTGAATGGGGAATACGTTTAAGCGAAAGTAGAGGTCCTCGCGGAAGCGGCCCTGATCGGCTTCGGCTTTCAGGTCGCGATTGGTGGCAGCAATTATGCGCACGTCCACTTCGCGGGTTTTTTCTTCGCCCACCCGTTCCAGTTGCCCTTCCTGTAATACGCGCAAAAGTTTGCTTTGCAGTTCCAGCGGGATTTCCCCCACCTCATCTAAAAACAAGGTGCCGCCGTTGGCCAGCTCAAAGCGGCCGATGCGGTCGCGCAGGGCGCCGGTGAACGCGCCTTTGATGTGGCCGAAGAATTCGCTCTCAAACAGCTCGTGGGCGATGGCTGCGCAGTTCACCCGGATCATGGGTTTGTCGGCGCGGCGGCTGGCCTGGTGAATGGCCTGCGCAATTAATTCTTTGCCGGTGCCGGACTCGCCGTAAACCAGCACGTTGGCTTCGGTTTGTGCCACCAGTTCTATTTGTTGTTTGATGCGTTTAATACCGGCGCCTTCGCCAATAATGCCGTGGTAGTTTCGCTCGATCAGATATTCCTGTTGCAGATACGCGTTTTCATCCTCCAGGCGGGCTTTCAGTTCGCTGAGTTCGCGCAGTGCGTTTTCCAGTTGGCGCTGAGTTTCGATGCGCTCGCTGATATCGCGAAACACCACCACCGCGCCAATGATAGTGCTGTTGGCGATGATCGGCGTAGAGGTGAACTCCACTGGGAAGGGGGTGCCGTCGTGCTTCCAGAACACCTCCTGGCGACCTTCGTGGACAATGCCATCGCGAATGGCAGCATAGATCGGGCATTCCTCTACCGGGTAGTGGCTGCCGTCTTCGTGGGTGTGGTGGTGTACATAGTGGATATTCTGGCCGAGCACGTCGCTGTCGGTGCGCCCCAGCAGGCGTTTGGCCGCCGGGTTGATAAAGGTGCACAGGCCGTGGGTGTCGACACAGTAAATACCGTCGCCCACGGAGGTGAGCATCAGCAGGTTTTCGCGCTCGCCCTGGCGAAACACCGATTCCAGGTGTTTCCATTCGAGCAGGCCGTTGCGCACCAGGCGGTCGGCTTCGGCTTTGTTGCGGCTCAGTTCGTCGTTCGAAATGCTGCGCAGAGTCACCACCAGGTATTCCCGTTTTTTCAACACCGCGCGCGCGGCGTGCAGCTCGGCAGCCATGTAGCTGCCGTCTTTCAGTTTGCAGCCAATCCGGTTGCTCCACGAGCGCCCCTGGGTCATAGCCTGCTCGGTAAACACAATGAGCTGGCCCAGCTCTTTGCCGTGGATGGCGGAGATGGGCAGGCGCAGGATTTCTGCGCGACCATAGCCCAGCAGCTGGCAGGCGGCGATATTGCAGTCGATATAGCGGTTTTCCAGCGGGTCGAGCAGCATGATGGCTTCCGCGCACTGCTCGAACGCGGTGTTGCGCATCCAGTAGGCAAGTTTCTGCCATTCATCGTTGTAGTCGGGGCTGTCGACCATCGGGGTTGTCTCTTGTGGCGGCTAAGTATTCACCCAGAATACTACGCAAAAGCGTAAGTAAAAACTACGTAAATGCGTAGAAGTATGCAAATGCGTTGCTTGTTATTGCCCGGCTAAATGTAGGGATATTTTGTTGTTCAATTCGTAACGTGTTGATAAATATAAAAAATAAATAAATTTTACGCGCCAGATACGCATTTGGTACGGCCGTCGCTATAGGCATGTGGACGTTGCGCACAATCGTGCGAACCCCTAAAACAACACATTATGAGGACCTCCCTATGCCCACAGTCGAACGCGCACTTCATCAGGACGGCGATTTTTTAGTGGATTACGAAGAAAAAGTGTTTGAAGACGTTCAGGCCGAGCCCGGCGCCAAAGCACTGATTACTTTCCACACGGTTGCCTTCGAGGGTTCCATCGGCCTGGTGAACCTGTTGCAGGCAAAGCGCCTGTTGCGCAAGGGCTTTGAAACCAAGATTCTGCTCTACGGGCCCGGCGTACAACTGGGTGTGCAGCGAGGTTTCCCCACCCTGGGTGCAGAGGCCTTCCCTGGTCACTTGGCGTGTAACAATCAATTAAAAGCCTTTATGGCGGAAGGTGGTGAAGTCTACGCCTGCCGGTTTGCGTTGCAGGCGCTCTACGGCCAGACAGAAAAAGCCCTGATTGAAGGTATTCGCCCCATTAACCCGCTGGACGTAATGGACCTGCAATTGTTAATGGCGAAGGAAAATGCCTTTGTCGTTCACACCTGGACGATGTAAGCATGCCGTCTGTTATTGCCGCCGCAGTGCAGTGCAGCCCGGTGCTTTATTCGCGCCAGGGCACTGTGGATAAAATCTGTGACTGGATCGACCGGCTGGGTCGCGATGGTGTGGAGCTGGTTGTGTTTGGCGAAACGCTGGTGCCTTACTACCCCTACTTTTCGTTTGTGCAGGCGCCCTGCGCCATGGGCAAACAGCACATGCTGCTGATGGAGGAAGCGGTGGTGGTGCCATCGGCGGCAACCCGGCAACTGGCGGCGGCCGCCAAGCGTGCGGGTATGGTGGTCTCGGTCGGCGTCAACGAGCGGGATGGCGGTTCGGTATACAACGCGCAACTGCTGTTCGATGCTAACGGGGAGTTGGTGCAACACCGCCGCAAGATCACGCCCACCTTTCATGAGCGCATGGTGTGGGGGCAGGGCGACGGCTCTGGTCTGGCGGCGGCCAACACGGCCGTTGGTCGGGTCGGTTCGCTGGCCTGCTGGGAACACTACAACCCGCTGGCGCGCTACGCACTGATGGCGGATGGGGAGCAGATTCACGTAAGTATGTTCCCCGGCTCGCTGGTTGGCGAAATATTCGCGGAGCAGATCGCCGTCACCATTCGCCACCACGCGCTGGAGTCCGGGTGTTTCGTGGTGAATGCCACCGGCTGGCTCAGCCCGCAGCAGCAACAGCAGATAGTCGCCGACACCGGCGGCGCGCTGGCGGCGATCAGTGGCGGTTGCTATACCGCCATCGTGTCGCCGGAGGGGCGCTTGCTGGGCGAGCCGCTCACTACCGAATCCGGCGAGGGCGCCTGCATCGCCGAACTGGACTTTTCTCTCATCGACAAACGCAAGCGGATGATGGACAGCGTAGGCCACTACGCGCGCCCGGAACTGTTGAGTTTGCTGGTTAACAAAGCCCCCGCACATCCCACCCGGCCAATGGCTGACTTGCCTTCTGGCGGCGCCGGTGCAGGTTTCAGCCTGCCGGACACGGCACCGTCGGCGGCCGAGTCGGCGGGCCAGGCTGTGCGGGTGCCCGTACCCGAGGAGACTGCATCGTGATATCACCCCAACTACTCACTCGCATTCAGGCCCAGGGCGTGCGCTGGGGCGGCGCCGGGCTCGGTCTCAACCGCACCGGCGGCGCTGGCCCGACGGATCACAAAGCGCTGGATTTTGGCAGCCAGACCAGCATGGTGCCGGTATTTGAGCAGCCACAGGTGGAACTCCAAACCGAGGCTAAGCCGGTAGCCCGTTCGCCGTTTCGGGCGGAACCGCAAAGCGACGCCCAGGTGTTAATTTTTGAGGACGATAAACCCGTTGCACGGGTGCAGGCGCCTGCGCGACCGCGGTTTTACGATCTCACCACGGCGGATGGCGTGCCCTACTGGAAAATCGCCACCCTGCACAGCAAAGACGTGCTGGCGACCACCGTGCTGCAAACCTGCGTGCGCTACCGCAACCGCGAAACATCCTGTCAGTTCTGCGCAATTGAAGAATCGCTCGCGGCCGGTAAAACCATCGCCCACAAAACCCCGCAGCAGTTGGCGGAGGTTGCGCGCGCGGCGGTAACGCTGGATGGAGTGCAGCAGATGATTCTCACCACCGGAACGCCGAAAGGCGGAGATCGCGGTGCGGCGGTGCTGGAAGCGTCGGCGCGGGCGATCAAGGCGGCAGTGGACATTCCCCTTCAGGCCCAGTGTGAACCGCCGGATGACGATAGCTGGTTTCAACGCCTGAAAGACGCGGGTGTGGATGCGTTGGGCATGCACCTGGAGGCGGTGAGCGACCGGGTGCGCAAGCAGATTATGCCGGGCAAGGCGAGCGTGCCGCTGAGCCGTTATCTGGCCGCCTACGATGCCGCCGTCGCGGTCTTTGGTGCTGGAAACGTAAGCACTTACATACTTGCTGGACTGGGTGATACCGAAGAAGAGATTCTGACGTTCAGTCTCGACCTTGTTGCGCGCGGCGTCTATCCGTTTGTAGTGCCGTTTGTGCCGGTGGCCGGTACGCCGCTCGAAAATGCGCCCATGGCAGACCCGGCAATGCTCGACCGGATTTTTCAAACCCTTGGCCCGGCACTTCGCGCGCGGGGAATTGCGTCGGATTCGCTCTCTGCCGGTTGTGCCAAGTGCGGTGCCTGTTCGGCACTGAAAAGCTATGAGTCCCAAAACCAGGAATCGGAAAACCAGGAGGAGCAGGCAGATGCCAAAGCTGCAGTATGCGTTTGATGAACAAAGCTTTCACAGTTTTCGCTCGCACCATATCCAGGTGAAGGTCGCGGAAGGGTCCTGGGAGAAGCAGGCGTATTTCGCTCTGCGCCGCGCGGTATTTGCGCGCGAGCAGCGGTTGTTGCCCGACAATGAGCAGGACGGACAGGATTTCCGTGCGATTCCCATCGTCGCGCTGGCCGCGAGCTGGGGCATGACTGACGACCTGGTTGGCGCGGTGCGTATTTATCAGGAGGACGACGGCTCCGGGGACAGTCTCTGGTTTGGCGGCCGTCTCTGCGTGGCGCGGGCTTATCGCGGCCATGCGGCGATTGGCAAGGCGCTGATCAACGAAGCGGTGTCGCGTGCAATCGATCTCGGTTGTACCCGGTTTCTGGCCAATGTGCAGCCGCAAAATGAAAGTTATTTTCACTCGGTGCACTGGCGCACCTGCGGCGAATTAACCCTCGCTGGCAAGCACCACGTGCGGATGGAGGCGAACCTTGCGGCCTATCCTTTTATGGCGCGCACCTGCTAGAGGCAATCCCGATGAATACCTCCTCTTGTGTTGCCGCTGGGCACGATGCTCAGTCGGCGCTCCTCAATCTTTGTGACACCCTGCGCGGCCTGCCGGAGATCACCGCCAAGCGCGCGATCCAGCTGGCGGCGACGCAAGCGCAGGAAATCGCACCAGTGCCGCTGACGCTCACCCAGCGCTATGCCCTGCCCGGCGATGATTGCGCGGCATTTGCGGTGGCAGACGGTTACCAACTGCTGGCGATGGAAGGCATGTTGCCGGACTTTGTCCTTACCGACCCGCGCGCCGCGGGCTGGTCGTCGGTGATGGTGAACATCAGCGATATCGCCGCGATGGGTGGCCGCCCGACGGCGGTCGTGAACGCCTATTGGCATGCGGACAGTGCACAGGCTGGCGAATTGCTGAGCCACATGAAACGGGCGTGCGATGTATTTGGCGTAACCTTCGCGGGCGGCCACAGCAGCCTGCGAGAGGACTACAGGCCCCACCTGGCGGTGGCGATTATGGGCGAGGCGCGGCGCCTGCTGTCGAGCTATCACGTGGCGGCCGGGCAGCGCTTGTTTATGCTCACTGACCTCACTGGCAGCTGGCACGGCAACCTGCCCTACTGGGGATGCGTGGGCGGTAAAACGCCCGAGCAGATTCGGGCCCAGTGGGCGGTGCCCGCGGAACTGGCAGAGGCGGGGCTGGCGGTGGCCGCCAAAGATATTAGCAACGGCGGCGTGCTCGGTACCCTGATTATGATGCTCGAACTCACCGGGTGTGGCGCGACCCTGGATTTGAGCGCCATTCCGCGCCCGCCGGGCGATCTCCTGCGCTGGCTGCGGGCATTCCAAAGCTATGGCTTTTTGCTGGCGGTGGAACCCGACAAGGTGTCCGGCCTGCTCAACTATTTTCGTGCCAGCCATCTCACCTGTAGCCCGGTTGGGGAAATCACCGACAGCGGCACCATCGTGCTGGACGATGCGGGCGCGACCTGCGAATTCTGGAATCTTCAACAACAACCTTTAACCGGACTGGGGGTGTGATATGCCGGCCGTTTATTTTGATGTTGCCTGGCCCGATGGCGACTGTCAGACCTACTACTCGCCGTCCACGGTGATCCACCAGGCCTTTGAGGCTGGCGATGAATATCCGCTGGAGGACTTCGCGGCCCGGGTGAACAGTGCGCTGGAGCTGGCGTCTGCCCGGGTGCAGGCCAAATACGGTTTCGCTTGCAGTGCGGCGGCCGACGAACAACTGAAAATTAACCATAAAATTGTCGCCTTGCGCGAGCAGGGGGCCGCGGGCGCGGTGACTCTGCTGGCGTTTCGCTGAGCGCGGGGCTGGAGAAGCGAATGAATACAACATCGGTCCATAGCAAAACACACCCGCGCGACGCGGCCTATCCGGTCATTATTATCGGCGCAGGGCAGGCCGGGCTGGCGATGAGCTACTGGTTGCAGCAGCGGGATATCGACCATTTGATACTGGAAAAAGCGGCGACCTTCGCCGACGGCTGGCAAAGCCAGCGCTGGGATGCCTTTTGCCTGGTTACGCCGAACTGGCAGTGCCAGTTACCCGGTTACCCCTACCCTGGGGACGACCCCAATGGGTTTATGGTGAAAGACGAAATTGTCGCCTACCTGCAGGGCTATTTTGATTTCCTCAAGCCGCCGGTGGCGTTTTCCTCACCGGTCACGAATGTAGTGAAAACCGGTACAGGGTTTCAGGTAGACACACCCTCGCAGACCTACACGGCGGATCAGGTGGTGGTGGCCTGTGGCGCTTATCACACGCCGTTTACCTTGCCCTGCGCGGCGAAAATGCCCGCTACGATCACCCATGTGCACACGCGGGATTACAAAAACCCGGACCAGTTGCCGCCGGGCGATGTGTTGGTGGTGGGTACCGGGCAGTCCGGATGCCAGATCGCGGAGGATTTACACCTGGCAGGTCGCAAGGTGCACCTGTGTGTCGGCCAGGCGCCGCGGGTCAACCGCCGTTACCGCGGCCAGGATGTGGTGAAGTGGCTGGATGATATGGGCTACTACCACACCACGATCGATCAGCACCCTGAAGGAAAAAACGCGCCGAAAGCGACCAACCACTATGTCACCGGGCGCGACGGCGGGCGCGATCTGAATCTGCGCATCTTCGCCGAGCAGGGCATGCAGTTGTATGGTCGCTTGCAGGATGCTGACCAGAACGGGCTCAGTTTTCACGATGACCTGCACCAGAATCTCGATTATGCCGATGAGGTGGCGCGGCGGATTACCGACTCCATCGAAAAATATATCCAGGAAAACGGTATTGTCGCTCCGGCAGACGACAACCTGCACAGTGAATATGCGCCGCCGGTAAAAACGCGGCTGGATTTTAAGGCGGCGAATATCACCTCGGTGGTGTGGGCCACGGGTTTTAAAACCGACTACCACTGGTTGCGCCTGCCAGCGTTTGACGGCAGCGGCACACCCATGCAAAAGCGCGGTGTTTCGCCAGTGCAGGGGCTCTATTTTCTCGGTTTGAACTGGATGCACACCTGGGGTTCCGGGCGGTTTTACCACGTGGGGCAGGATGCGGAATTCTTGAGCAAGCAGATTCGGCAGCAACGGGAAATGGCGCAGGGTGAGGCAACAATGAGTGAAGCGGTTTAACGCCGTTGCGTTTTCGAAACACGCGTTTTGGCTGAGCCTTTCTATACAGTTGTCGAACGCTAGTCGCCGCTCGTTTTTTTAATCGTCCGCCAACCCAATGATGTGCGCGCGCGTTGTTTTGCTGGCGTAGCTCATGCATGGGTGAGCGGTTTTGCGATTAATGTGGTGAGTTAAATATGATCTCAGTTCTTCTGCCGCGCAGCCTGCGCCGTGGTTTCAGTGTGTTGTTGCGCGGAGTGTTACTTTGGCAATGTGTGATTCTATCGGTGCAGGCTGCACCGGCAAAACGCAAAGTTATTCTTGATGACGATGGTTTTGGCGTGGCCCAGTGGATGGTGGTGCAGGATGCGAACAGCGAGGTGCTGGGGGTAACCCAGGTCAGCGGCAATCGCTGGTTAGCGTGGAATACGCAGTGGGCTTTGCGCGCCCTGGAGCTGGCTAATCGCAGTGATATTCCGGTGTATTCCGGCGCAGTTTTCCCACTGCTGAACACCGAAAAATCCACCCATTTGTGGGAGCAACGCTATGGCAAGTTAATCTGGAAAGGCGCCTGGCAACGTGAGTGGGTGGAGGAGACCGAACAGAGCACCCCGACCTACCACGCCTGGGACCAAGTGCCGGATCTGCCGGAAGGAAACCCCAGCACCAAGGCGCAGGCCGAACATGCGGCGAATTTTATGATTCGCATGGTGCACCAATATCCTGGAGAGGTTTCGATTATCGCGACCGGGCCGCTCACCAATATCGCATTGGCACAGTCGCTCGACCCGGCATTCGCCAGTCTCGCCAAAGAGCTGGTTTATATGGGCGGCAGTCTGCAGCCGCAGCAAACGCTGAACAACACCGCCGCGGCGCAGTTTGCGCGGGAGTTTATTAATTCTCCTCGGCGTGAATTCAACTGGCGATGGGACCCGGAAGCGGTGCGCATTGCCCTGCGCGCGCCCTGGCGCAAAATCGTGATGGTGCCAGTCGATCCATCCACCGATACCCAGCTGACCCCTGCGCTGTTAAAGAAAATGTCGCGCCGCGATAACGCGCTCAGCAAAGTGGTTGCCGGCCGCGAACCGAATTTCCCCCTGTGGGACGAAATCGCCACGGGTGTGTGGCTGGATGAGGGGTTGATTGCTAATGCAGCCGAACTTTATATCGACTGCGTCAGCGAATTTGGCCCGAGTTATGGGGATACGCTGTCCTGGTCGGAAGATTACCGTCCGCACCAGGGCGAGCAATTGCAGACGGTGGTTAAAACCGTCGATGTTAAAGGGCTGGAAAAACTGATGATCAGATTGTTAAACCAACCCTTATTCACTGAGCAATAAAAATTGCGAAACTAACAGGCGGTACAGGGAATTACCGCCCTTGCCCGAAGCGCGCGCGATTAAAAGCATTTAATCGGCGGGTAAATCGCGCCGCTAATTTAAGCTAGAGGTCGTTAATATCGAGCCACAGCTCGGGCCGATCGATGGGTGTTTTCGAGCTTAAATTCGGGTTGTCGATGTTCAGCACACGCCGTGATTTCAATTGCGCTCGTTCCAACGCATTGCGAACATCCGGGTCGGCGAAAAAGTAACGGTCGAAACTGCCATCGGCGATCGCTTTTTCCAGCCCGCTCTCCACGTCCTTGGCTAACGCTTCCTCACTGGGTGAGAAGTACAGGTAGTATGGCATGGTATATACCAGCACCAGCCCCTTTTCGACGGTGAGGTTGAGATCCGCATAGTTACGCATTTCCTGCCAGGGCTCATGGACCCCGCGCGGAAAAGCATCAAAACGCCCGCCTTCCAACATGTAGAAAAGGCCAGGCGTTTTCAGTGCGGTGACCACATTGAGGCCCGCGCTTTTCAGAATCGCGGTATCAGCCCAGGTGTGGCCCTGGCCGAGTTTTACGTAGCGTAGGTCGTCCAGTGTTTCAATGCGATCAAAGCGTGCCTGGTCGCCCTGGCGGATAAGGAACACGCGGTGCCCCATCAACCCCTTGTACGCGGGAATCCGCACCGGTAAAAGCTTGGCTTCCATCTGGCGCGAGCCGCCTGTCCACATAACTGTGCGCTCCCCGGTGGCCACCATTTCTGTGAGTCGGGTGCGGCTCAAGACTTCACTGTCTTCTTGAAAACTGTAATCCCTGTCGCTGTAGGAAAGCCCGAGTTTCAGCAAGCCGAGCATGTAGCTGTCCTGGGAACGATCGATTTTTTGATGGTAGATACGCCCCTGCGCAAACGCCTGCGTGCATGGCAACAGCAGGAGCGTTAGCAACAAGCGCGCGAAAACCTGCGTGCGGTTCAATGTGTGGTAGGCGAACCTGATTTTTCTTCTCATTGTGCAAACGGCTCCGAAACGGCTGAAGGGCGCCGGAAATCTATGTGTTATTGGGTATGATCGGTCTACTGGGCGCGTTTATTTGTGTTTGCGACCCGGTCGCACTGAATGGGCTGGCATTATTAGGTATTAGTTTCTGCCGCCTTGCCCTGAGCCTGGCGCCGATCAAGAACAAAGCGCATATTGCGGCGTACATATGTTGTGGCGTACAACAATTATCGGCGCCTAACTCATCAACTTTAGTCGAAACTAGCTGAGTCGGCCGGTTTTATTTCGGGCAATCTAGGGGGGAACGTAAGGTTAGTTGTTGTGTGAAGGTTTGTATCTTGTGCGTACCTCAAAAAAACGGGGCTTGCGCCCCGTTTTACATCTGTCAATATGTCTTGCTATTTAATTAATCGCGGTTCATCCCTGCACCGCCTATTAGCTTCGCAATTTTCTTCGCCAAGTTACTAATTGAGATTCAGCACACCTAAACGGTAGGGTAGCGAGTTGTAATTGCCTCCCGCGTTGGGATTACGGCCCTGATAAAGATACTGCATATTACAGGCATCAATTTCCATTTTCTGATCGTAGCCCGCACGCACCATTTCTCCGTGGCTGATATCGTTGGTCCACTGACCGCTCGGGAAGGAAACATTTTGCAACCCCATAAACGGATTGGATTCGGATGTTTTATATGCCGTCCATGGGCCGTCCAGGCTGTTGGATGTCCAGGCGCGGAAAAATCGTGGCCCGGACTGCCAGCCTTCGACAATCAACAGATATTGGTCTGTCCCTTTCACCTTGTACACGTTTGCCGCTTCGAACAGCACGTTCTGGGCTCCCGACATTACCGTGGTATAGCCGCTGAAGTTGGGGAAGTTGCCAATACTGGTTTTTGACATGTATAGGGTACCGTCGTCGCGTGAGAAGAACAGATAGCAATTTGTATCGTCACAGATAACCCAGAAATCGAGCGAATCGCTGGGTTCTCCCGCCAGCAAAGGCTGCTTGCGCGACCAGCTGTTCACATTACTGATATCCGTGGTAGTCGAATATGCGCCACCCCACTGAGTAATCAGGTACCAGCGGTTCTGCGGTGTAAAGTAGAACACCTGCGGTGCCACAGTATTGCCAACAGTGGTGTTGCGCATATAGTTTTGCGTTGCGCTTCCTGCTTGAGTGAAATCGCTGAAGTTCATGTAGATCGAGCCGTAGCTGCTTAGCCCGTTGTCGTACACGGTGGCGAATACATGGTAACGGTCGTTGTACCTCACGATGGATGGGTCTTTGACCGAGGCCCAACTCGATTGCGCAGGGGCGATTACGGGTGAAGTCGATGTCCAGGAAAGCTGACCAGGCAGCTCACAACCGGCTTCATCTGGCGGGTCAATCGTGCCGCTAAAGGGGCCAATGTGAATCCAGTCCAGGTCCACATAGTCGTCCCCGCTCACCGTTACTCGTATCTTTTGGTACCCCGGCAGCAAGTGGACGGTACCGGCAGACCAGGTTTTAAATTGGCCCCAGTCGCTCACCTGCGGGGCGGTGAAGCTTTCAATGAGTGGTGTGTCGCATTGCGACAAGCTGAAGGTGCGGCCAGCCATAGCAGAGCCGGAGCGTATGGTCACATCGTAATCGCCTTCCTGCTCAACATACACCGTGTACTCCAGCCATTCGCCAGAGGTCATCCAGCCCACTGCGTAGCCACCACTGACCTGCTTGATATCGACGTCGGTATCGGTACGGTAGTCGCCACCCTCGTTGCCTGCGGAAGAGTCTTCATAGCCGGCCGGGTCAAAATCCTCGGCTTCGATAGTTGCAGGAACACTGGGCGCATACATCTGGAATGCGTTGTCGGAGCTGCTTGGGCAAACAGGGTTGGTGCCGCCGGATGAGGACGAACTGGAGCTGCTTGACGAACTCGAGCTACTGGATGAGCTGCTGCTCGATGACGAATTGCTCGATGATGTTGATGAAGAGGTGCTCGATGAAGAGCTAGAGGAAGAAGACGAGCTGCTGGAGGACGACGAACTGGAACTGCTCGTGGAAGAGCCGCTGTTGCTGCCACAGGTAAGAATTGTCCCGGTGGAATCATTGCCCTCGCCGACGAACCCGAAACTCTGGCTCGCACCTGGAGCGATGGTTGCGTTCCAGCCAACTGGCGTTGCGCTGTATGGGTTGCTCCCCGTCAAATTGGCATTCCACAAATTGGTGATGGACGAGCCGCCGTTTTGCTGCCAGCCCACGGACCAGGTGCTGATTGTGGTATTGGTGTCGTTAGTGATGGTGATCTGCGCGGTAAAGCCAGATCCCCAATCGTTGGTGGTTGTGTAATCACATTCCAGTGCCACGGCTGATCCACAGGCCAGTGTGCTTACAAGCGCCAAATACAGGCTTCGCGCCTTGCGTGGTTTTTGAGTTTTATACGGGCTTTTCATCGTCAGAATTCCTCGCTTTCCTAATTGCAGGTACAGCGTGAATGGCGAACGTGTTTATTGTTTTTATCGTTCTGTTGGGCTTAATTGAAGTTATGGTGAATAAGACAACATCGGGTTTAAAGCGAACAGGAGAATAGCAAGCTCATAACGAAGGCGATTGAACTTTTGGCGAAATTTCTTTGACTATTTGTGTTTGCGCTCAGCAAAACCTTGAAATTTTGATGAGATCCAGGCGGAGAAAAAAATTAAATTCAATAAATCGCAAATAAAGTTACATTTATGGTGCCTTAACGGTAGTGAACGAATAGTTTCTGCCAATTTTTATAAATCTGCCAAGTTTTATAAAAAAGTGTCGAAGAACCCGTGGCGCAATCGCTAGTAGTCAATATGATTGATGATTTTCGCGTCTTTCGGAGCGTTTTTTAACGTCTTCGAAAATGGTATGTGTGTTTTAAACTTTTAATGGAAAACTGTTGGATGGTTTATATTTGTTGGGCCAAAGCGGAGGCTTGCTAGCTGTTAACATAGCAATGAAAATTGTGAGTCTAATAGGCGGGGCATAAAGTATCACCGCTGCCCGAAAGGCAGTGTAAGCCGTTGAATTATCAAAAGACTCATATATTGTCTTCAGTATTTTAAGAGCGCGAGGCTAGGGGGTAGGGTATCTATTGAAACATCGGGTTAATAGTCGCCGCGTTAATAGGTAGGTCCACTCCGACTTACATTATTGCTGACGCTAAAAAAAGCATCCAACAGGCTGGCAAAGGACTTGTGATCGATACTTTTTCCATGTGAAGTTTGGTCCAAAACCCTTAAATCGGTGTGCGATGACTTTTTCGCGCTATCTCGCAGCTGCGCCATCAGTGCTGGGGGCGTGATTGCGTCATCTGCGCCAGCAATCAACAAAATCGGACAGGTGATCGAGCTTATTGCGTCAGCATTATTTGCAACCAGCAGGTTTGCATCTATATCAAGCTTTACAAATGGTTTTGCATAAAACGGCAGCGAGGCGTTTACCCAGCTTTGGATGTCGGGCGCGGTTGAGTCTAGGATCAAACCATCTACTCCGAATGTGGATGCAATATGAGTGGCCACAAAACCCCCCATCGAAAATCCATACACGATCAGCGTGGTGTTGCTCACAGCCGTTTTATTGGCAATGTGCTTGAACGCTCGCTCGGCTGCCTCAGTTAGGCTTGCTACGGTGAGCGGACCTTCACTTTCGCCCATGCCTGGATAGTCCAGAGAGAAAACATTCCGCTGGGGTTCCAGAAACCGCTCGAGCGCGTGCATTTGCGGTATTAGGGTAAAACCGTTGCCGCCGAAGAATAAGAGCGTTTCCGAGGGATTTTTAGCAATGAACCCCGCAATGGCCAGGTTCGGTTCCGACAGGGACTCCTGAACAAAGTCATGGAGCTTGTGTTTGCTGTTTAATTGGGTTGCACTGAATTGCTCAATACTTGAGATATAGTCGGCTTGTTTCGTCCGGTAGGTTTGCGTGAGTGCCCAGCTTCCATCCTCCAGTATCAGGGAGCCGTTTTCGGCGAGTTGTGCCACTGTGCGCTCGATGGTTGGAATCGGGTAAGCGGTGTTTTCGGCGAGTTCTGCCGAGGTGCTTGCGCCTTCACGAATTAGGTAGTGAAGAACGGCCTGGCTGCGACTTCGCAAGAAGCTTTGCTCCTCAATACGAATATGGGTACACGCGGAAGATCCGATACAGCAAAAAAGAAAAACAATCAGAGAGTGCTTTGTCATGCTCGACGTCCGTGTCGGGTGATGCCTTTTTTGCGCCGCATTTATACAAAGGTGTGTCATTCATCTATGCACTAGGGTGCTGTTCCAATTTTCTTTAGTCTCGCAATCGGTATGTGATCTGCCGGTGAACAAAAATAGGGGCATTTGACATTGACCCGGTAGTTACTATTGGATACCGACGTGCCCAAACTCTATAATTGGCGCCAATAGACACCTGTGGAACAATAATGAAAATAACAACTAAGACTTTAATTTTTTGCGGCCTGGTTTATGGCGTGTTGCTGACTGGTTGCCAACTTGCCGATTCCCCGCGCGTGCAATTTTTACCTGCTACCAACCCGTTGATTTATGCCGATGTGCCCGACCCTTCAATTATTCGCCAGGGCGATACTTATTATATGAGCAGCACTACCATGCATATGAATCCGGGTGTGCCGATTATGTCGTCAACGGATTTAAAGCACTGGGAGCTTATTAGCTATGCGCATCAGGCACTGGATAAAAGCAATCCGGCGCTCAACCTGGAGAAGGGCGAGGCCGCCTACAGTCGGGGGAGTTGGGCGAGCAGCCTGCAGGTTAAAAATGGTATTTACTATGTCACCACCTTTTCCTATACCACCGGCAAAACCTATATTTTTATGACGCGCGATATTCACGGCGAAGATTGGCAGCGGCATGAAATAGAAGGTGTGTATCACGATGCGTCACTGCTGCTCGACGATGACGGGCGCAACTATCTCGCTTATGGCCACGATGCAATACATTTAGTGGAATTAAATTCTGCGGCGACTGGTTTGTTGCCGGGGGGGAAAGACCAAGTGATCATCCCCAGCGCTTCGGCAGTGGCGGGCGATGATTTTATTCTCACGGCCGAAGGTACGCAGATCCAAAAAATCAACGGCTGGTATTACGTCCACAATATTTGTTGGCCGCGCGGTGGAGTGCGGACCCAGGTTATACACCGTGCGCGCGCGTTAACCGGCCCGTATGAAGGGCGCGTGGTGCTGCAGGATGAGGGTATTGCGCAGGGCGAGTTTATCGATACGCCTGACGGTAAATGGTATGCACTGCTGTTTGGTGATCGAGGTGCGGTGGGGCGGATTCCCTATTTAATGCCAATCACCTGGGAAGATCATTGGCCGGTTCTGGGGGTTGCGGGAAAAGTGCCGACGGAACTGGATTTTGCAGTTGAGCGGCAGGGGCTGGAGGGTATTGTTGCCAGTGACGAGTTTAACAATGCATTTAACGATACAGCGCTAAAACTTGCCTGGCAATGGAACCACAATCCGGTTGCGCAGGGGTGGTCGTTGAGTGCGCGACCCGGTTTTTTGCGACTGACTGCGCTGCGTGTCGATGAGGATCTGCACCATACCCGCAACACGCTGACTCAGCGCATGTTTGGCCCGGTGAGTGAAGCGGAAATAGCGCTTGAAGTGGGTGGCATGCGCGATGGTGATACCGCCGGCCTTGCCGCGTTTGCCGATCGCTATGGTTTTGTGGGGGTGCGCCAGGAAGCGGGTAAGCGCTACCTGGTAACGGTCGATAATTCCGCGAAAAACCATCGAGAAACCGCCCGCGTGCCATTTACTGGCGAACGCGTGTACCTGCGGGTAACTGGCGACTTTACCTTTATCGATGGCGATATTCACCATAGAACCGATCGGGCTTATTTTGCGTACAGTCTGGATGGCCGCGAATGGCATCGCCTGGGGCAACCGTTAGCGATGGTTTACGAGTTAACACATTTTATGGGGTATCGATTTGCGCTCTTCCATTATGCGAACGCGCAGCCGGGCGGGTACGCCGACTTCGATTATTTCCACGTGACAGAGAACGCAAACGGGGATGAAACATAATCTCGAGAGTTTATACGAATACCTCGCCAACGAGGAAGATGCGCGCGCGTGTACGGATATTCCCGATACCGCCTGTGCGGAAGTGCCGGGCAATTTTTTTAAACTGCTACTCTCCCAGTGGTTGAGTAAAACCGGTGATGCGTTGGCGAGTACTAAACTGGTTTTACCCTGGCTGTTGGCTAGCTTGGGCGCGCCGGCTTTCTTTGCCGGGTTATTGGTGCCCATTCGTGAATCCGGCTCGCTGCTACCGCAATTGTTTATTGGTGGCTGGGTGCGCAGTTACCGCATCCGCAAAACATTTTTTGTATTGGGCTCTCTGGCACAGGGAGTTATTGTGTTGGCGATGGCTCTGGTCGCGCTGACGCTGCACGGTGCGACTGCGGGCTGGAGTATCGTGGGTTTACTCGTGTTGTTTAGCCTTGCCCGCGGCCTGTGTTCGGTCGCATCCAAAGATGTACTCGGGAAAACCATTCCCAAAACCCGCCGTGGGTTGCTCAACGGCTACAGTGCCAGCGGCGCGGGTGTTATCACACTGGTGCTCGGTGCTGTGCTCGTGCTGCCCTGGCAGAAAGGCGACTTTGATGTTGCGTACTACTTGCTTGCAGCGGCAGCAGCCTGGGGTGTCGCGGCCGTTTTGTATGCCGCTGTGATTGAAACGCCGGGCGCCACAGACGGTGGTGGCAATGCAATCAAACAGGCGTTGCATAATCTCACGCTGTTGCGCAGCGATTTACCGTTTCGCCGGTTTGTGATTGCCCGGGCGCTGCTGGTTGGCTCAGGTTTGAGTGCGCCTTATTTTGTGCTGATGGCCAGCGGCAACGGTGAAGGCGACCTGGTTAATTTGGGCTATTTGTTGCTGGTGAGTGGCGGCGCGGAGTTTGTCTCCGGGCCTTTCTGGGGTAAGTTTGCCGATCGCAGCAGCCGTCGCTTGATGATGGTGTGCGCTGCCGCAATCAGCGTGCTCTGTTTCGCAGGCGCTGCCGTGAACATGAGTGACCCGGGTATAGTCGCCGTACTTTTACTTTATTTTATTTCGAGTGTTGTGCATCAGGGCGTACGCCTGGGGCGGAAAACCTATGTGGTTGACCTTGCCGGTGGCAACCGGCGCACAGACTATGTATCGGTCAGCAATTCACTGATTGGTATTGTGCTGATTATGGCCGGCGGGTTGAGTGCTGCTCTGGCGCACACGAGTGTGACTGCCGCGCTGGTACTTTTCGCCGCGATGGGCGCTTGCGCTGCTGCGTTAATTTGGCAGCTACCCGAAGTCGACGCGTAGCCCTCATCCGGCGCTCGTGAGATAGTGGCCGACAACTCCCAATGTAAAACCCAGCACGGCACCCAAAGGCGGCGACCAGTGATTTTCCAGTCGCGCCTGGGGCGCGATGTCTTCAAACACTGAATACAGAATCCCGCCGGCGGCAAACATCATAATCGCAGCGAGAATATGCTGTTGTTGTGCGAGCCAGAAATAACCTGCGCTGCCTGCCAGCGGCCCGAGCAGCGCCAGCGCGGCGAAGCCGAGGATAAGCTTGATGCTGCTGACGTGGCTGTTGGATTTAATTTCGCGGTACGCGTTAAAACCTTCCGGCAAATTCTGCAACGCAATCAGAGCCGCAAGCAATAAACCGCCGCCGTTGCCGGTTGCGAAAGCCGCGCCCAGCGCCATGGCCTCGGGGATGAAGTCGCTGAGCATGGCCAGCAGTTGACCGGCAGGCGTTTGCTTTTTCGCGAGAAAATAGTCCATAAATGCGAAGGCGACGCCACCCAGTATCAACATACTGGCTGCCATGGACATGCCGACGTGATCGAGACTCTCCGGTACCAGTACCAGCGCGACGGCCGACAATAGCGCGCCGCCGCCAAATGCAATAATGCCGTGGCGAAATTCCTGCTCGAGCCAGTTGGGTTGAATGCGTTCGACCGAGGCGATGATGCCGCCCAGGGGCATCGATAAGCCTGCGAGCAGCGATGAAATAATAACGAAGTGGAGAGATTCCATAAGCGCTTAAACCAGGTTCCGATAGCTTATGGATAACAGACAGCAAAACCGGGGCCGATGTTCACGCCAAGTGTGAAACCGCCCATTTAAGGGAGCTAATTGAGCGCGCGCTGGTCTGATTGAGCAACTTTTTACGCGGGATATGCAAAATCGGTTGTAACGAATACAAAATTGTCGCTATTGCTTGTCCACAATATTGAGCATGGCCGTTGCGGCAACGTCATCCACGTCCAGTAACCGGAGAATGAGCAGCAGTAAATCTGCCGACAGAGTACCGCGCGAGAATTTATTGCGCAGGTTATCCTCAGTGATTTCTACACCATGTTCCAGCAGAGCACGGCTTAAGTCCTGATAGGTGTAGCCTTTCAGTTTTAGGGCAGAGCGCAGGTAACGGGTGATTGCGTTGCGGTAGGGGGCGAGCTGCTGACGATTCTGAACAGAGGTATCTTGCTTCACAGGCAGGGCATCTTTTTTTGTAAAGGGGCTTGATAAGTATACATAGGGGCCCTATTATTATCAAACGTAACTTATTAGTTACATATGAAACACTTTGGAGGAAGACAATGGTTTGGAACACTAATAGCCTTCAGGCGCTGCTGGAGCAGCATGGCATCTGGGAAGTCAGTCTTGAAAGCGGCTGTATTACCGTGACCAACGATGAAGGCATAGATGCATTCATCTACGCGGGTGATCGCCAGTTGCTGGTGGAGGTGCCACTTTTTCCCGAGGCGGATGTGATTGATGTGGCGGCTCTGAATGACAAAATTCTCGAGACCCACTACCTCGCGCCGCTGAGCTGCATTTACAAAAAAAGCATTGGCGGGCAGAGCTATTACATCGCTTTCGGCGCACTCTCGCTGGAAAGCAAAGACCACGTTGTAATCGAAGAAGTGAGCACACTGTTCGAAAACGTGGATGAATTTCTGGATTTATACGCAGATAACCTTAAGAAGGAGGTGGCGTAATGAGTTTTAAAAAGATTTGGACAGCCCTGAAAGGCGGCGCTAACGAAGCTGCGGAAGCGGTTGCAGATTCACAGGCGATCCGTATCCTGGACCAGGAGCTGCGCGAAGCGCGCGACGAGCTGAAAAAGTGTGATCACAACCTCACGTCTATTATGGCGAAGCGCAAGCTGGCAGAACGCAAGGTAGAATCCATGTCTGCGGACGTGGCCAAGTATACTGAGCACGCGCTTTCCGCTAATGAGCAGGGTAATGAGGCGCTGGCGATTGAATGTGCAGAGCGGGTTGCTGAATTGGAATCGCAGTTGGATACTGAACAGGCGCTACTCAACGGGTTTAAACAGTCCGAGACAACGTTAAAAAGTAATATCGCCAAAGCCAAGACCAATGTTCGCCGCATGGAGCAACAAATTGATCAGGTGAAGGCGACAGAAGCCGTACAAAAGGCTCAGGTTGCCGTGTCTACCCGTCATGTGGGGGCTAACTCCAAAGTGAAAACGGCACTGGATAGCCTGGACCGTATTAAACAAAAGCAAACCCAGCGCGCTGCCGAGTTGGAAGCCGCAGAAGAGTTGGCGAGTGAAGAAAGTGGTAGCTCGCTGGATGCAAAACTTCGTGCTGCCGGAATTCAGCCTGGCGGTGATGTTTCCGGCAAAGATAAACTCGCGCAGCTGCTGGCCAAAAAATCAGGCTAGGTTTTATGCTGCTTTACAAGTTAAGGCGACGCTTGTTCGCCTTATTTCTGGATGCCAATCCGCTGGGGCTGCTGGTAGTGGCCCTGGCGTATGTGTTTTTGTCATACCTGCTACTGGTACTCGCCGGTGAACAGGATCTCACTTCCCCCGATGTTTTTATTTACTGGCTGGTGGTTACTGCGTCGACCGTCGGCTATGGCGATTACTCTCCCTCCACTTTTAGCGGGCGTTTGATAACGTCGTTTTTCGTGATTCCCGTCGGCTTAAGTTTGTTTGCCGTCTGTGTGGGCAAAGTGGGGTTTTATATTTCTGAAATTCTGACCAAAGGTAAAAAGGGGCTGCGTATGTCCAGGGCGTCGAACCACTGCATAATTATTGGCTGGAACGGCCCTCGCACCATGCGGCTGATTAACCTGCTGCGCTGCGAGCAAAACAGCCGTGACGAACGCATTTTGCTGGTGAATGATCAAGCCATGGACAACCCGTTACCCGCAGCGGTGGATTATGTTCAGGTGGATGGCTTTACCGACCCGAATACCATGGTGCGCGCGAATCTTGGCGAGGCCTCGCGGATTATTATCGACACACCGCTGGACGACGTTACTTTATCGACTGCGCTGTTTTGTCATCGCCAAAACGAAAACGCGCATATAACGGTATATTTTAAGGACGAGGCGCACGAAGGCCTGTTGAAGTCTTATTGCCCATCGGTTGAAGTTGTACCCTCAGTGTCTATCGAAATGTTGGCGCGGGCGTCTCTCGATCCTGGCTCTGCCAGTTTGCACCAATGCCTGTTGGACCCGGCGGTGGACGCAAGTCAGTTTTCCATGGTGTATTCAGCACCAGATCCCACGGCATTTGGCGAACTGATTACCCGTATGCGAACCAGGCATCAGGCCATTGCTATCGCGGTTAAAAAAGCCGATGCGGACAAATTGGATATTAATCCCCCGGATTCCACTCAAATCATTCCGGGCGATATTGTTTACTACATTGCAGACAATCGCATAGCCGGGCTGTAATTTGGCGTGTCTTAGCTATTAACTTGGCAATGAAAATTGCGAAGTTAATAGGCGGGGCAGGGATGCACCGCCATTGCCCGATGGGCAATGTAAATCATTGAAATATCAGAAAATTCACACATTTTCGTCAGTATTTCAAGGGGGCGCGATTAATATAGATAGGATCATCTATTTAATCGCCGAGTTAATAGCGAGTTAAGAGAAAGGATTTACCCTATGTTTAATCTGTTCAAAAAGAAAGAGAGTAAACCACAAGGACCGGTTAGCCCCGAAGTTATGGGGTTGCGACTGGGTTGCTCGTTCGAGTTGGATGCTCTGCACCTGAAGTTGCTCGACCCGCACCTGGTAACCGAGCGTATCAATCCCACGCAGGTGATTGAAGCGGTAGGCCGTGTAGACCTTGATGACACTACGATTTTGCGGTTTTACACCGACGATGAAGCTTTCCTGCAGGTGGTTGTACAAGGAACGCTTGAGGAGGACAATGTCATCGATGTTAAACTTTTCCATTTTTACGATACGATGGACGTTTCCTCGCAATCCGAATGGGATCAGCTTTTAAAGCAGAAAATTGGTGTTCCCAACTACGAGTTACAGGGCCATGCTTACGCGCGGGTGTGGCAGTCGGCCAGTGAATATCACGCGCCGGTGGCAATGACAGAAAAGACGTTTGCCGAAAACGGCACTGTTTCGCGAACCGACCAGTTTATGATGTTGTTCGAGCGTCATGTGGACGCAGACAATACCGAGTCGTTGTTGCTCTCTGCTGAAGAAGTGATCGACGAGCACAATAATGTGAGCCGTTGTCTGGTGATCAGCACCGGTATAGTCGTAGCGCCATCGCAAATTACGATTCACGGTTAGTGTTAACAGCGCCCTACCTGAAAGCGCTTTGATCGCATACGGCTTATTGTGGCGGGATAAAACGATAATAATGAGGAGTTAAGAATTCATGTCTCGGCGTAAACGATCAGGCAGCAGCGTATTAGCGGATAAAAAAGACTCGCCGGATTTGTCCAATCTACTCACCATTGGAGTGATTATCTATTTCGCTTCGGGCATTGTGGGCGTGCCGCTGATGAATTTCTACAGCCGGGTTAACCCCTGGTTTATTGTCGATTCACCTGCGCTGGTGAGCTTTCTGCTGTTTAGTGCCATAACCATCTGGATACGGCGCCGTTTTTTTAATCTTAAATTTTAATTGGGGAAGGCTATGGAACACACCATGTTGCTTTTAAATGGGTTGTTAAATTTCGTTATCTATTTTGGCGTGGCGGTTGTTTTTTTGATGGTTTTCAAAGCGGTGTACGTACGTGTTACACCGCACGACGAATGGAAATTGATCAAAGAAGACAAAAATACCGCTGCCGCTATCGCCTTTAGTGGAGCCATCATCGGCTTTGCCCTGGCGGTCGCGGGGGTGGTAAAAAATTCGGTTAGCTTGTTCGATTTTACTGTGTGGGCGACAGTTGCATTGGTTGCGCAGCTGGTTGCGTTCGCTATCGTGCGGTTTGCTTTTATGCCAAAAATCGTTGAGCGGATTGAACAGAACGAGATAAGCGCTGGAATCATGGTGGCGAGTGTGAGCGTGGCTATAGGCTGTTTGAATGCCGCCTGCATGACCTATTAAGGAGGCTACCAAAATGAAACGAAGTCAGCATGTATTGCTACCCCGTTTACGCAAAGGGGTATTTCCTGCGAAGCGCTTGGCCGTGGCCATTGCCGCCGTCGTGGCTGCCGGCTGTTCTATGAAACAGGAAGCAAAAATATTTACCTCTGTCGACGAGTGTGAAAGCGACGCTAATTACACCCAGGAAGAGTGCGCCGCAGCCTACGAAAAAGCGTTGGAAGACGCGCGCAAAACTGCGCCTCGCTACTCCTCCCGCAGCGATTGTGAATACGAATTCGGGCCTGGCAGTTGCCAGAGCTATTCTTCCGGGCCCGGTATCGGCAGTTATTTTATTCCGGCGATGGCGGGCTTTATGATTGGCCAGGCGCTGCAACACCGCAGTAACGGTTATTATGGGCCTGCTTACAACCCCGTGTTTTATCACTACGACGGTGGCTACAATCGCAATCGCGCGCCCGTGTGGACAACTGCCGATGGCACCTCCTTAGGCAACGGCAATAAACGCTCAGTCAATGTCGGCAAGTCAACGTTTAATCCCAAGCCTGCCGTCACGCGTACCGTGTCGCGCGGTGGTTTTGGGTCGACCGCTTCCGCTAAGTCTTCCTGGGGTGGCTCATCGCGCAGCGGTGGCTGGGGAGGCTAAGGGTTGATTCGCATACCGATTCGAGAACGGCCAAACTGGGAACAAAAAGCAGCGGAGTACGGGTTTAAGTTTCACACCATGTACGGCGAAAAGTACTGGGACGAAACCGCGTATTACCAGTTCACCCTGGCCCAAATTGAAAACGATCTCGAACAGCCCACCGAAGAAATCCACCAGATGTGTTTACATGTGGTGGATCGCGTGGTGAACAGCGAACCCCTTCTGCAACGATTTAAAATTCCCCAGGCGCACTGGGATTTGGTGCGCGATTCCTGGCAGAGTCGCGAGCCTTCACTCTATTCCCGTCTCGATTTTGTCTACGACGGGAAAAATCCGGCGAAATTACTCGAAAACAACGCGGACACCCCAACCAGTTTGTACGAGACGGGGTTTTGGCAATGGCTGTGGCTGGAAAATAATGTCGATGCCCGTCAGCTGCCGCGCCATGCGGATCAATTTAATATTCTGCAGGAAAAACTGGTTAACCGGTTTATCGAGCTCCAAGCCCACAATCCCGATACGGTCCTCCACCTCGCCTGTTGTCGCGATTCAGAAGAGGATCGCGGCACCGTGCAGTATTTGCAGGATTGTGCTGAGGAAGCGGGGATAACCTGTTGTTTTATTTATATGGACGACATTGGTGTCGATGCGCAGGGGCGCTTTACCGACCTGGACGACCAGCTCATTCAATGGCTGTTTAAGCTCTATCCCTGGGAATTCATGCTGCAGGAGGACTTCGCTCAATACCTGAGTACAAGCCAAACCCGTTGGCTGGAACCCGCCTGGAAAACCATCCTGTCAAACAAAGCGCTACTGCCCCTGCTCTGGCAGATGTTTCCAGAGCACCCGAATTTATTACCCGCCTATTTTAGCGAGGCAGAGGCCAAAGCCACATTGCTGCATGGCTACGTTAAAAAGCCGCTGTTCTCCCGTGAGGGCGCTAATATTACGTTAGTGCAAGGGAAAGACGCGGTATTACAGAGTGACGGCCCATACGGCGAAGAGGGTTTTATTTATCAAGCCTTGAATCCGCTGCCCGCGTTTGGCGATAACTACACGCTGATTGGCAGTTGGCTGATCGATAACCAGGCGGCAGGTATTTCCATTCGTGAAGACCGCAGCCTGATAACGCGCGATTTAAGCCGTTTTATGCCGCACGTTATTGTTGATTAATGCCAGAGACCGAGAAGCGCCAATACTTCCCTTAACATGGCAATATTGGTCGATTCTGGTGCTACGGCCCGCGCTTCAGACCTTAAAGTGTGCTTACTTGCTTGTCGCTCCTAGACGCGGCAAGGAGTTTGCTAAGACTTACGCCACATTAGACAGCACTTCCCGCGAGATCACGTGTTGACGTGAAATACTTGCGATAATAAGTATTATTATGGTGCGTAAAAATCGATTTGCGTTAATATGGTGCAATTTATCAGCTTATGAACTGTGTGGCGACTCAACAATCATCTTTGCGCCACTGGCTGGCGAGTATCCAGCTGCGCCTACAGCAGCGAGCCGGTAGCACTCGTGTGGTATCCAGTCGCCATCAAGGCCCATTGCGCGTGCAGCGGCCGTTTTATCCAGAAAGGTCTGATTGCTGCCATGTGTATCTGCTCCACCCGCCTGGCGGCATGGTTATTGGTGATGAGCTAACCATCTCGGCCGAGCTGGATTCAAATGCCAGCGGCTTAATCACAACACCGTCCGCAGGCAAAGTCTACGGCGCGAAAGGTGCTGCGTTTTCACAGCGACAAACCATCGAATTTCACCTTGCCGAAAATAGCACCCTGGAGTGGCTGCCGCAGGAAACCATTGTGTTCAACACCGCCAATGCCGAGCTGAAAACCCGGGTTAATCTTGCCGCAGGAGCGCGGTATTTCGGTTGGGATATTGTGCGACTTGGGCGAATTGCCAGTGGCGAAACATTTCAGCAAGGTTATTGCGAGCAGCGGTTGGAAGTTTATTTTGATAACAAACCCTTATTGATAGAGCGCAATCGAGTGGCAGCTGGCGAACCGCTGCAATCGGGTGTTTACGGTTTACAGGGGCGCAACACCTTCGCGACTCTGGTGGCGACCTGCCAGCCAGGGCGCGATGCGATCGATAAATTATGTGAAACCCTGGATGGCATGTCTCCTGGCGCCGACTGCTGGGGTTTAACCCAAAAGGGCAGCCTGTTTATTGCCCGTTACCTGGGGGATGATGTGGCGCTGTGTCGCAGAGGGTTTGAATATATCTGGCGTTATTTGCGGCCATTGTTTAATGGTAATGAAGCCGTGCCTCCGCGAATTTGGCGTACATAGAATTGTGAGTGCGTTGCGAGCGCATTACTTTTAACAAGATAACGATTCGCCGCCGACTGAACTATTTTTATTTGAGGAAAGCTACATGGAACTCAGTCCGAGAGAAAAAGACAAGCTCTTGATTTTTACCGCTGCGCTGCTCGCAGAACGTCGCAAAGAAAAAGGTCTGAAACTGAATTATCCGGAATCTATCGCACTGATTTCTGCGGCTATTATGGAAGGAGCACGGGAGGGTAAAACTGTGGCAGAACTGATGGACTTTGGCCGCACGATATTGTCCCGTGACGATGTAATGGAGGGGATTGCAGAAATGATTCACGATGTGCAAGTGGAGGCAACGTTTCCCGACGGCACCAAGCTGGTTACTGTTCACGAACCCATTGTTTAACTGGCGACAACATTTTTGCCTTTACACGCTCTGCGAGGAACACAGCCATGATTCCAGGGGAATACGATATAAAAGACGGTGAGATTACACTTAATGAAAATCGCAAAACGCTCACCCTCACCGTCGCTAACACAGGCGATCGACCTATTCAGGTCGGATCGCACTACCACTTTTTTGAAACCAATCCCGCGCTCTCGTTTTCTCGCGATGCTACGCGTGGCTTTCGCCTGAATATTGCGGCAGGCACCGCGGTTCGTTTCGAGCCGGGTCAGGATCGGGAAGTGGAGCTGGTTGAAATCGCTGGCGATAAAACCGTGTACGGGTTTCGCGGTGAGATCATGGGTGAATTGGAAGGGGGAAGCCATGAGTAAAATTGATCGCAAAGCCTACGCCGATATGTTCGGTCCGACGGTGGGCGACAGAGTCCGCCTCGCCGATACCGAGCTGTGGATCGAAGTAGAAAAAGATTTCACGATCTACGGTGAAGAAGTGAAATTTGGTGGCGGTAAAGTGATTCGTGACGGCATGGGCCAAAGTCAGGCGTCCTGTGCGGATACCCCGGACACAGTGATCACAAATGCGCTGATACTCGACCACTGGGGTATCGTAAAAGCCGACGTTGCTATTAAAAACGGCCGCATCGCAACCATCGGAAAAGCGGGTAACCCGGATATTCAGCCTGGGGTCACCATTGAAGTCGGGCCGGGCACAGAAGTAATCGCTGGCGAAGGACAAATTCTAACGGCCGGGGGTATTGATGCACATATTCATTTTATTTGCCCGCAGCAAATAGAAGAGGCGCTCACGAGCGGTGTTACTACCATGATTGGTGGGGGCACTGGGCCTGCGACCGGTACCAATGCAACAACCTGCACACCTGGCCCATGGCATATTCAAAAAATGCTGCAGGCCGGTGAAGCTTTCCCTATGAATCTGGGCTTTCTTGCCAAGGGTAATGCGAGTTTGCCAACCGCGCTTAACGAGCAAGTGGAAGCCGGGGCGCTGGGTTTGAAACTGCATGAGGACTGGGGCACAACACCGGCCGCTATTGATTGCTGTTTAACCGTGGCGGAAAACTACGATGTGCAGGTGGCCATCCATACAGATACGCTCAACGAGTCTGGTTTTGTCGAAGACACCCTGGCGGCCTTTAAAGATCGCACCATACACACCTACCACACCGAGGGCGCAGGCGGTGGGCACGCGCCGGATATTATTAAAGCCTGCGGTTCGGACAATGTACTGCCATCGTCAACCAACCCTACGCGGCCATACACCGTTAACACGGTGGATGAACACCTGGACATGTTAATGGTTTGCCACCACCTGGACCCAAACATTCCAGAAGATGTGGCTTTCGCTGATTCGCGTATTCGCAAAGAGACCATTGCCGCGGAAGATATTCTTCATGATTTAGGTGCATTCTCGATGATCTCATCCGATTCTCAAGCGATGGGCCGTGTCGGGGAAGTGGTTTGTCGCACCTGGCAGACAGCACATAAAATGAAAGTGCAGCGCGGGCCACTGGCGGAAGACAGCAGCTACAGTGATAACTTTCGCGCGCGTCGCTATATTGCCAAATACACGATTAACCCGGCTCTCGCCCACGGTATTGCCCACGAAGTGGGGTCAGTGGAAGTGGGTAAGCTGGCGGATTTAGTGCTCTGGAAGCCCGCTTTTTTTGGGGTGAAACCGTCGCTGATTATTAAAGGCGGCGCTATTGCTGCCGCGCCTATGGGTGATCCTAATGCGTCGATTCCCACTCCTCAGCCAGTGCACTACCGCCACATGTTTGGTGCGTTTGGCCGCGCCTGTACCGGTACGTCTGTCAGCTTTGTTAGCCAGGCGGCATTAGATGCGGGAATTGCCGCTAGCTATCAATTGGAGCGCCGTTTGGTCGCGGTGAAAAACTGTCGCTCGGTCAAAAAGAAAGATATGGTGCTCAACCATTACCAGCCGGTAATGGAAGTTGACCCGGAAACCTACGAAGTGCGTGCCGACGGCCAGCTGCTTACCTGCGAACCCGCCGAAGTTCTGCCCATGGCTCAGCGCTACTTTTTATTTTAATGTGTTAAACAGTTGGCTGCGCGTCGCATCCAGAATTTCGATGTGGCGTTGCTGCCAAGAGAAAAATTATGTTGGAAGCTTACGAAAAAGCTGAACCCGGCCCCGAGTTGGAAGTGACTGATCGCGTGGTCGTGAGTTTTGACGACCGCAAAAAAAGTCGCCATCGTGTGACCACAGAGCGTGGCGTTGAATTGGGATGGTTCCTGGAGCGAGGTCTGGTGCTCGTCGATGGCGAAATTCTCAAATGCACCGACGGCACCTTTGTTCGTGTTTGTGCGGCAGATGAATCCGTCAGCGATGTGCACAGTGATAACACGCTGTTGCTCACGCGCGCGGCATATCACTTGGGTAATAGGCATGTACCACTGGAAGTGGGGGCTGGCTATTTGCGCTATCAGCACGACCATGTTCTGGACGATATGGTGCGCGGTTTGGGGTTACACGTCGCTGCAGCGCGCGCACCGTTTAATCCGGAAAACGGTGCCTACCACGGCACTGGCGGTCATCATCACCATCATCATGACCACGAATAAACGTGTATGAATAACCAACTGCTGCACTTGATGCACCTGGTCAGCCCAGCTTTACCGGTGGGTGCTTACGCCTATTCGCAGGGCTTGGAATATGCGGTTGATAGCGGCTGGCTTGCCGAACCCGGTAAATTACAACAATGGATCACCGGTGTGCTTGAGCACAGCGTCGGCCATCTTGATCTTCCTGTTCTGCTGCGTCTCTATCGAGCCTGGGATGCAGCAGCACTTGATGAAGTTGACCGGTGGAATGATTTCGTGCGCGCAAATCGAGAGACTGCAGAGTTGCTGTTGGAGGACGAACAGCTGGGCTTAGCCTTACAGCGATTATCGGTTTCGTTGCAAACCAAGGGTGCAGACACGCCGTTGTCATCTCCTCCCTGTTTTGTCACACAATTTGCGCTGGCAGGTGTGCGCAGACATATTGCTGAAGAAGATTTACTATACGGGTTTGCCTGGAGCTGGCTGGAAAACCAAGTTGCCGCGGCTACTAAAATTGTGCCGCTTGGGCAAACGCAGGCGCAGCAAACGCTGGTTGCCATGATGGAGAAAATTCCCGCCGTGTGCGCGCATGCACTGCGTTTGCAGGATGAGGAACTCGGCGTTGGCCTCCCTGCTTTAGCTATGGCGTCGAGCCGGCACGAGCGCCAATACTCGCGTTTGTTTCGGTCATGAGCCAGTGTACTAGGCTTGTGCTGTTACTGTGCTCCACGTTCAGAAATGTTTTACCTGCCTGAGTAACGTAGCGGGCCATGAATTCACAACAAGATAAAATTTTATGAATGTAAAAAAACCTACACTTCGCCTTGGTATCGGCGGCCCTGTTGGCTCTGGTAAAACCGCGCTGGTAAAAACTCTCTGTGCCGAATTGAAAGACAAATACAATATTGCGGTAATCACCAACGACATTTATACCCGCGAAGACGCGGAGTTTTTGTTGCGCCATGAAGTGCTGGCTGCGGATCGCATTATGGGTGTGGAAACTGGCGGTTGTCCGCATACGGCAATTCGCGAAGATGCCTCGATGAATTTATCGGCGGTGGCCGAGTTGCAAGGGCGTTTTGCAGGGCTGGATGTTATTCTGATTGAAAGCGGTGGCGATAATCTTGCTGCGACGTTTAGCCCAGAGCTATCCGATCTTACCTTGTACGTCATCGATGTTTCTGCGGGCGATAAAATTCCGCGCAAAGGCGGGCCGGGTATTACTAAATCCGATTTATTAATTATAAATAAAATAGATCTTGCACCTTTGGTTGGGGCGGACCTGGGTGTTATGGATCGAGACGCAAAAAAAATGCGTGGCGACAAACCGTTTGTGTTTTCGAATTTGAAAGATGGGACCGGTGTGAAAACCATTGTGGAGTTTATCGAACGGGCGGGTATGCTCGAGTAGTAGCAGTGTTCAACTTACTTTTACAGGTGGGCGTCGTATAGCATCACAGCTTTATTGGGGGGTATTTGTGCGTTGCGTATGCGATACAGCCCCAAAAAGAGGGATAGATGGCTATGCTGGTAATCCATATTGGGCTCCATAAGTCTGGCACCACCTTCTTGCAAAAAGAGGTTTTTTGCAACCTAAGCTTAGGGTTTAGTTGTCCCAAGGGCAAAGATGCACTTGCGGCGACACACGAATTTGTTAACCGCGAGCCTACAACGTTTGACCCTTTATTAGTACGTAAACGTTTTGCGCCACTTTTAGAACACGCTGACCGCGAGGGGCTGGTGCCTGTAATAAGCGATGAGCGCTTGTCATCAATACCGGAGCGCGGCCGGTACCATCTGCCATATATGCTGGATTGTCTTAACCAGACTTTCGGTGAGTACAAGTTGTTAATGACCATTCGCGAACAAGCCGCAATGGCAGAGGCATTGTATCGGCAGATTATTCGGTCAGGGGACAATATCGATATCGAACAATTTATGGGTACAGGGCTGGAGCAGGAGGGCTGGACATCCCGCTGGCAGCCGAGTTTTTTTGACTACTGGCATTTATACAATTTTATTAGTCGAAAACTGGATTCCGCCAATGTTTGTGTATTGCCGATGGAGTTGATGCGCTCGGCTCCAGAAGAATATTGGCAAAGGCTTTTTAGATTTTGTAATGTCGTTGGCGGAGAAGTGTCTCACAAGCGCCACAATGATGGCCTAACCCCCTTAGCGACTAAATTATTGCGGCACACCAATGGCCTGATGCCGCGGAATAAGTTAGGCTCGAAACAGCCGAGGTTAGTAAGAAAACAGGTCGAGTTATGTAAAATTCTCGGTGAACGCTTGCCTGCAACTATTAGTGAGAAAATCTCAAAACATTGGCGTGAGGTTATCGATGCTCGCATCGGTACTCAATTTAATGAGAGTAACCGCTTATTAGGAGAAATGCTTGAGATTGATCTCGCCAGCCTTGGTTATCGAGTGGGTTAAAGACCTAAGTGTTGTGGAGTGCGCACGGTAATTTACCCATTCGCTGAAAAATACAATTTAACGTTGTCAGGAGTTTTTCTGTGGATTCGATGGCATTAACGACCTTTTTGTTTATGGGCTTTTCGCTGGGTATGGTACACGCGCTCGATCCAGACCACATTGCTGCGGTGAGCGGGTTGAGTGCCAGCGAAAAAGAACAGCACACCTGGCGCAGTATGCGGTTCGGTTTACAGTGGTCCTTGGGCCACGGCTCAGCGCTTTTGATCATCGCCCTGGTTGTCTTTCTTGCAGGGCAATCGATACCGGTTCACTTAAGTGAAGTTGCAGAGCGTAGTGTCGCATTCGTGTTAATTGCGATTGGCGCACTGGCGCTTTGGCGATTGTGGCAAGGTGGAGATGCGCCCGGCTTGAGTGCACGGTTCGGTGCTCCTGCGGTGGGCCTTCTGCACGGTACTGCTGGTTCGGCACCGCTACTTGCGCTGATACCCATCTCGCAAATCGGCCAGCCGATCGTGGGGATGTTCTACGTGCTATTTTTTAGTGCGGGAGTCTTGCTAGCGATGACGGCATTGGGGGGGGCATTTGCGCAGTCATTGCGCACACTGAAGCGCATCGATGGGCGTATTAGTGCACTGTTGCAGGGACTAATGGCGTTGTTTTCCCTTGTCTTGGGGTTTTATTTAGCATTTCAGGGGTGACGCCCTGTTTTGACGCACCAATTTAACGAGTTCATTTTAATGAAGGCACCTTAATGGTGCCTTTCTTCTTTATTTCTCCTGCCTCTCTTTCTGTGCGCGCTGCTTGACATCAAAAATATTATTGTAATTCAAAGGGTTATGCGCCAATTCTTTGTTCATTTAAGTTGGCACTCATTGTGCGTTGTCCGATGCGCTTTACCAGTCCGGGATAACTCAAAAAAAATTAACCCAACACGTTCTCTTCGGAGGAGGAAACATTATGAATAAGTTAATTAAAAAAGCGGGGATCACCCTCAGTGCGGCAGCGCTGACCTTTGGTGCTTATACGGCACAAGCCGCAGACACTATTAAAGTAGGTGTACTGCATTCTCTCTCAGGTACTATGGCTATCAGTGAAACCACATTAAAAGACACAGTTTTGATGATGGTTGAAGAGCAGAACAAGAAAGGTGGTTTGCTGGGTAAAAAACTGGAGGCTGTCGTTGTCGATCCAGCATCGAACTGGCCATTGTTTGCCGAAAAAACCAAAGAGCTGTTGGAAAAAGATAAAGTCGACGTTATTTTCGGATGCTGGACTTCCGTTTCGCGCAAGTCGGTATTACCTGTCATCGAAGAATTAAACGGTCTGTTGTTTTACCCTGTGCAATATGAAGGCGAAGAGTCCTCCAAAAACGTATTTTATACCGGCGCGGCGCCAAATCAGCAGGCTATTCCCGCTGTCGATTACCTGATGAGCGAGGACGGTGGATCTGTTAAACGCTGGGTATTGGAAGGTACTGACTACGTTTACCCACGCACGACAAACAAAATTCTTGAACAGTATCTGTTAAGTAAAGGTGTTAAACCTGCGGATATCTCCATTAACTACACGCCGTTCGGTCACTCAGACTGGCAAACCCGCGTTGCCGAAATTAAAAAGTTTGGCTCCGCAGGCAAAAAGACGGCAGTAGTATCTACTATCAATGGCGACGCAAACGTGCCTTTCTATAAAGAGCTTGGTAATGCTGGGATTTCTGCTGAAGACATTCCCGTTGTAGCGTTTTCTGTTGGTGAAGAAGAGCTCTCTGGTTTCGATACCAAACCACTGGTCGGTCACTTGGCTGCGTGGAACTATTTCATGAGTGTTGATGATGAGGCCAACGACAAATTTATTGCGAAATGGCATAAATTTATCGGCAGCGACAAGCGTGTAACCAACGATCCGATGGAAGCCACTTACATCGGCTTCAATGCCTGGGTGAAAGCCGTAGAGAAGGCAAAAACCACGGATGTTGATAAGGTACGTACAGCGATGTACGGCATCAAGGTGCCTAACCTGACTGGCGGTACTGCAGAAGTTCTGCCTAATCACCACTTTACCAAGCCTGTACTCATTGGCGAAATTCAGGAAGATGGCCAATTTGAAATTGTGTGGCAAACTGAGAGCGAAGTTCCCGGTGATGCCTGGACCGATTTCCTTCCAGAAAGTGCAAAAATCATCTCTGATTGGCAGAATCCTAAAATCAATTGCGGTAACTACAATACCGAGACCAAAAAGTGCTCCGGCCAGAATTACTAATATAGTGATTGCATAGCACAAATGCCCCGGAGCGTCGCTCCGGGGCTCTTAACTGTCTGTAGTTAACTATCTGTAGTTAACTACAGACAGAAATCTGATAGAACACACGGCTTCATGTTTAAAGGTGCATTGAACATGATTTCTCACGCCTCAAGCAAAGCGGAAATACAATGAAATATACCAAATCGACCGCGATACTTTTGCTTGTTTCGATCCTGGTAATGGCGACACATTCCTTTGCGCAAGCCCCGGTGGCCGAAGCCCAAGAGGAAAGCGTTACCGCCGAAGAGACTGTCGGGAGCGAAGCAACCGCGTTGCAGTTTGAAACATTGGTTTCACAACTTACGCAGCGATCATTCTCCAAGAAAGCCAAAGTAATTGAACAGCTGACGCAGATAAAAGATCCACGTATTTTGCCCACCTTGAAAGTCATGTTGGACGGCGATCTTTACTATCAAAAAGCGGATGACCAGATTGTAACCGTGCAAAACGCGGCTGACGGAGTTCAACCGACCAGTGTAATAACCGGGCAGTTACTGGCGCTAGTTGGAAAGCGCGATGTTAAAAAGGTCACGATTAACAATACATTGCGCCGTGAGCTGCGCAAGGCGATTGCGGTACTGGAGTTGTCGGACGTAGATAGCGATGTTCGCCGTGAATCTGCGCGCAATCTGATTAAGTCGCCTGATGCGGATTTACGAGATACGATAGCGCAGAGCGCGGCCTCTGAAACTGATAACACAGTAAAACACCTTTTGGAAGTGGCGTTAGCGCTGATTGATATCGACAGTGCCGACCCCTCTCTTCGCCTAGGCGCGACCCGTAAACTGGGTGGCGCGGTAGAGCCGGAAGCCGTCGCCGTTTTGAAACGCCTGGCGCAGCGCAACGAGCAAGGCCAGTTTGTTGAGCCGGACAATGCGGTTGCTAAACTTGCGGAAGAGCGCTTGAAGTCAGTCGAAACCAAGCTCAGCTTTTTTAAATTCAGCGAAAACTTACTGTTTGGCTTGAGTCTCGGTTCGGTATTATTGCTGGCCGCAATTGGTTTGGCGATTACCTTCGGGGTGATGGGTGTTATTAACATGGCACATGGCGAAATGATTATGCTCGGTGCCTACACCACCTTCGCCATTCAGCAACTGTTCCCGTCACTTATTGATATTTCGTTGTTTCTGGCCATTCCAGCCGCATTTTTAGTGTCCGGTTCTGCTGGCGTTTTGATCGAGCGTTTGGTTATTCGCCATCTCTACGGTCGCCCACTGGATACTCTATTGGCGACATTCGGTATCAGTCTTATTTTGCAGCAGGCGGTGCGCACCTATCGCGCAAACAATGTACCCGTTGTTACCCCGGATTGGATGAGTGGCTCCTGGCTAATTAACGGCGCTATGTCCGTGACCTTGAACCGGGTGTACATTCTGCTGTTCGCACTGTTTGTGTTGTTTATGCTCGCGCTTTTGTTGCGCAAAACGTTAGTTGGTTTGCAAATGCGGGCGGTAACGCAAAACCGGGCGATGGCGACGTCTATGGGTATCCGATCCAATTGGGTGGATGCATTGACGTTCGGTTTGGGCTCTGGCATTGCCGGTATTGCCGGTGTGGCGCTCAGCCAGATCACTAACGTTGGCCCCAACCTCGGCCAGAGCTACATTATCGATTCGTTTATGGTTGTGGTGTTTGGTGGTGTGGGCAATTTATTGGGCACGTTTGTTGGGGCCATGAGCCTCGGTGTGGTGAATAAATTTCTTGAGCCGGTAACCGGTGCAGTAATCGGAAAAATTATTGTGCTCATCTTTATTATTTTATTTATTCAATGGCGACCACGGGGGCTGTTTGCGCTCAAAGGTCGGTTTGTGGAGGATTGATCATGCTGAAACATTCTGTCCTTTACACGTTAATTATGAACGATAAGGTCGGCCGCTATGTGTTGGCCGTTTTATTGGCAGCGGCATTTCTCGTGCCTTTCCTAAACCTGGTTATGCCAGAAGGCTCTCTGCTGCATATTCCTACCTATACGGTAACTTTGCTTGGCAAGTATTTGTGTTATGCACTGTTAGCGCTTGCCTTGGACCTGGTGTGGGGATACTGCGGTATATTAAGCCTGGGGCACGGCGCTTTTTTCGCGCTGGGTGGATATGCCATGGGTATGTATCTGATGCGGCAGATCGGTGATCGCGGGGTTTACGGTAACCCGGAGCTGCCTGATTTTATGGTGTTCCTCAACTGGGATAAATTACCCTGGTACTGGCACAGCTTTGATATGTTCTGGTTTGCCATGGTGATGGTGGTGCTGGTGCCAGGGTTGCTCGCGTTTGTGTTTGGCTGGCTGGCGTTTCGCTCGCGCGTCACCGGTGTGTACTTGTCGATCATCACCCAGGCGCTGACATTTGCATTAATGCAGGCATTCTTCCTTAATGATTTTGGTTTTGGTGGCAACAACGGCCTGACGGACTTTAAGGAGATTGTCGGGTTCGATGTATCGTCCGACGGCACCCGACTTACGCTGTTCTTTATTACTGCCATCATATTGGTGTTAGCGTATATCGCTTGCCGGTTTATTACGCAAAGTAAGTTCGGCCGGGTGATGTTGTCTATTCGCGATGCAGAGAGTCGCACACGTTTTCTCGGTTATCGCGTGGAGCATTACAAGCTGTTCGTCTTTGTTTTTTCGGCTGCCTTGGCGGGTATTGCTGGCGCTTTGTTTGTGCCACAGGTTGGCATTATTAATCCCGGTGAATTTTCGCCCATTAATTCGATTGAAATTGTCATCTGGGTGGCGCTTGGCGGTCGCGGTACTTTATACGGTGCGGTTATTGGTGCCGTTGTCGTGAACTATGCGAAAACCTATTTTACCGGAGCTTTTCCGGAAATCTGGTTGTTTATGCTGGGTGGACTGTTTGTAATTGCAACAACCACTTTGCCACGCGGATTAGTGGGCCTGGCGGAAGACTTGATGGAGAAACGCAAATCCAAAACGCCGCCCTCAGGGCCAGGTGATGACTCGACTAAATCCGCTGAGGAGGTGAACGCATGACCGTGACCGAGGGCATTCATCAAGCGGCCGGTAGCAAGCCGGTGCAAAGTATTTTGTATTTAAATGGTGTGACCAAATCCTTTGATGGCTTTAAAGCGATCAACAACTTGAGCTTGGATATTGCGCCGGGCGAGCTGCGCGCAATCATCGGTCCTAACGGCGCAGGGAAAAGCACAATGATGGATATTATCACCGGTAAAACCAAGCCCGACACGGGCGAGGTTAGGTTTAAAGATAATATCGATCTTACCCGACACGACGAAGCCGATATTGCCAATATGGGAATTGGGCGCAAGTTTCAAAAACCTACAGTTATCGAGAGTCTCTCCGTGTGGGACAACCTGGAGTTGGCACTCGCGGGGAATCGCGGAATCTGGCAAACGCTTTTTAATGTAATTAAACCGGGCCAGGCGGAGAGAGTCGACGAGGTTATGACACTCATCGGCCTGAATGAAAAGCGCAATGACCTCGCTGCGAACCTATCTCACGGGCAAAAGCAGTGGTTGGAAATCGGCATGCTGTTTATTCAGGAACCGGAAGTCCTGCTGGTCGACGAGCCTGCAGGAGGTATGACCGATATGGAAACCATGCAAACCGCCAAGCTGCTTAAAGATATCGCAAAAAGCCACTCGGTGATCGTCGTTGAGCACGATATGGATTTTGTTCGCGCGCTGGAAAGTAAAGTTACCGTGCTGCACGAGGGCAGTGTGTTGGCGGAAGGCTCGCTGGATAAGGTCTCTGCAGATCAGCGGGTGATCGAGGTTTATTTGGGACGCTAACATGCTTTCCGGCATAAAAAGGCACAGCTTCTTCGTTGGCGACTGAGCTGTGTTTTTTCTTTGGAGAATAAATAACAATGCTTTCAGCAAAAAATATCGATTTGTATTATGGCGCGAGCCAGGCACTTACCAATGTGAGCCTGGACGCAGCAAAAGGTGAAATCACCTGTATTCTCGGTCGCAACGGCGTAGGTAAATCCAGTTTGATGCAAGCCATTACCGGCCGGCATCCCGCCAAAGGGGGCACCGTTATCTGGGAGGACAAAGACATCACACGTTTGCCTGCCGCGGAGCGTGCACGCGCGGGCATAGCCTATGTCCCGCAGGGCCGGCAAATTTTTTCGCAACTGACCGTCATGGAAAATTTAAAAACCGGGTTTGCCGCTTTGCCGCGCAGCGAACGAAAAATTAAAGACGAAATTTTCGATCTATTTCCTGTGCTACGCAAAATGACCCGCCGTCGTGGCGGCGACCTTTCCGGTGGCCAGCAGCAACAGTTGTCCATTGCCCGCGCGCTGGTCATGCAGCCACGCCTGTTAATCCTCGACGAGCCAACCGAAGGCATCCAGCCATCCATCATTAAAGATATCCATAATGTCATTTCAATTTTGCGTCAACAAGGAGAAATGGCGATTATTCTGGTGGAACAGTATTTCGAGTTCGCGCGGGATCTGGGCGATAAATACGCGGTGATGGATCGCGGCGTGGTGACGCTGGCAGGCGATATTGGGAGTATGAACGAAACCGAGGTGCGTAAATTTTTGACGGTGTAATGTAGGAACGTTGGATTTCTTTATCTGCTGATTTGCATGCGTGGCATATCGTCTGCTTTTTCCACATTGAATTTCTTGCCCGAAGCTGGTTGTAGATAGCCTAACACCTGGCTAGAGGTTTAATTTAAGGGGAGTGAATAGTCCGAAGAAAATTGTTATTCTTGATGCCATACTATGAATCCCTCATGGCTTGCCGAGCAGTTTTTCATGCGGAAGCGTCTTTTTTGTACAAATTTCATCTAGTTGATTTGTGTGACTTGAGGGCGGCGTTTTTTAGTAAATGTTACTTTTCTAAGTGGTTTTACATGAGAGTATCAGGTTATAATTTTTCATTTGACTAAATGCTAGCTCTTCTGTCGCCTACGGCTTGTCTGAAGTTCTGTGTATTTCTAGCGATTTTTATATATAACTAGCGGATCGAATTCGATAGAGTTTATCTTTAATAAGGTCTTTGTTTCTTCTGTAAGATATTTATGTTAATAATAATTGGCTTAGGGCAATTCTGATTAATTCTCGATTTCTGCGATAATACGGCATTACCCAAATCATGGTAACTGATCGTACTGAAACAAGCATCGCTCACTGACGGCTTTGAGAAGTTTCGCAAGAAAACCCATAAGAAACAATTTCTGGACGATATGGAAACCATCATCCCCTGGAAAGAGCTGTGCGAAGCCATCGAGCCGTTTTACCCCAACCCGCAGGGTGCAGGCCGAAGACCGATTGGTATTGAGCGAATGTCGCGTATCTATTTTTCGCAGCACTGGTTCAACCTGTCGGACCCAGCTGCCGACGAGGCCCTGTACGACTCCCGCGCCATGCGGCAGTTATTGGGGATTGACCGAAGCACCCGCGCCCGACGAAACCACGATCTGTAATTTTCGCCATATGCTGGAAGCGCATAACCTTGGGGATCGTTTGTTTCATCTGGTCAATCAGTACCTCAAGGAAAACTGTCTGAAAGTAAACAGAGGAACCATCGTTGATGCGAGCATTCTCAATGCGCCCAGTTCGACCAAAAGCAAGAAGACGCAGCGCGATCCAGAGATGTATCAATTAGGTAAAGGTAATCAGTAGTACTTAGGCATGAAGGCCCATATCGTGGGTCGACAGCAAAACCAAGGTGATTCATTCCGTTGTTGCTACGCCTGCAAATGTTCACGATTCGGTCATTCTGGGTGATCTGCTGCATGGAAACGAGACGCGTGTTTGGGGTGATTCAGCCTAAGCCGAAAAGCTTGATGTGATTGCTGATTATGAGCCACTGGCCAAGGATTTTATGAACAAAAATGGGAGTCGTTACGTCACGTTCAGTGAATCGGAGCGAGCCAAAAACCGCAATAAGTCAAAAATTCGCGCTAGGGTTGAGCACGCCTTTGGTGTGATGAAAGCTCGGTTTGGCTTCGCCAAATTTCGTTACAAAGGCTTGGCAAAAAATTCCCATCATTTATTTGTATCCTGCGCTGGTGAATTTGGTCATGGCGACAAAGTCGCTTATGCAAAAACGTAAGTTGTTATTGCAGGCGTAGTGCGCCTGCTAAACCCGTATTGGGTTCACATTACCAGCTCAATCCGGATAAAAGGCCTAAAAATGCCTCGAAAAAAAACACGGAAGGATCCTGAAAAAGTTGCGGCGCAAGCCGTGGCAGGCATCAATTATTCCGATCATCCTTAATACATTAAACTCAGGAAAATACAGATGCATATTGGTATTAAGCTTATTCGCTTGTTTGGAGTTTTCGGCATAGTGGCGTTGCTGAGTACGGTAGCGACTGCCTCAACGTTAGTTCCGGCAGATGCAAGCAGTACCAAAATCATGGTTAATTCAAATGCTGAGGCCGATTACGTGACGCTCGCAAAAGCAAATGCGTCGGGAATATCTGTCAATGTGTTCAATAATTTTTCTGTATCGGGAAAAAACCTTCGGTTTATTCATGGTGGTATGCAAGACAGTGACTACCAGCCTGCAAAGCTCATAATTATCAAATCTCCCAGTATCAATATTGCGGGAAGTCTCGAACTGGTGGGTACCACAGCTGATGTGCTGTTTATTGATAGTGATACTAGTGTAACAAGTACCATTTCCTGCTCCAACTGCAGCTTTTATAACTTCGGGAGAATAGCGTTAGCTGCGGCCACAAGCGAAAATACTGTTGCCAATGGAATGGCTGATGTTGGCAAATTATCAACCTTTAGCGGCGGTACTGTGTCCATTAATGGCCTCAAAACAAGCGGTGCCTATTCGCTCGAGGTTATCGCAGAGCGACTGTCTGCTCAAGGTGAAATAGACACCCATATTCGAGGTAACACCGATAGCAATGGAGGCTACACCGTTAGTGCACAAGGCAGCAAGCTAATCGCAGTGGCAGGAATTAACCTTTATCTGGGCTCCTCTGCGGTTTATTACGAAGAACTAAATCTGGCAGAGAATAGCAGTAGCACAACCTATAACGCAGAGCAGATTATTGGCGGTACTTGGAAGGCTGCGATGATCAACCTTATATCCAATCGCCCCGTGAAGCTCGCGAGCTCGGCGGAATTCTCTACAAAGTCGGACATGCTCGCTACGAATATGCACGAAGGCGAGTTTAATACTTTGCTGGAAGGTGTATACCTGCAAACCACCAACGAAAGTTTTGGAGATATCGTGCTGGATGGCAACATTAGTACCGATAATCTGGTTCAGGTGTTGGCACAAGGTGATCTGAGAATTAACTCGGAATTAAATGCCCATAGAGCAGACTTGTTTGCTAGTACAGGGGTGCATATCTCTACATCCGCCAAAGTGGATGCGCAAACAGCAACTATTGGAGCGGAGTGGTTCACTAACAAAGGTATGGTGACTGCTACAGGACTGAGTATCGAAACTCGTAGTACGCTTTACAATCATTTTGGTGGCAGGTTAGCAGGCGATGTCGTCACTCTGGTCTCGACGAACGGTACCGTGATCAATGGCTCGAGAACCAACAAGCTTTATGAACCTTCTGATCTTCTGGCTGTTCATCTTGATCCAGAATTTAAAGGAAACGATAAGTACGGTGTATATCAGTCGGTAAATAACGAATCAGGCGCTACCCAATCCAATGTGTCTGGCCTGATTACCGCGAATGAAATTAACATCAAGGCGAAGCGTTTTGAAAACATCAATCCATACGAAATTGCGAAGCCTGAAAGCGAAACCTGGAGTAGTGGTGTTCCGTTGGACGTGGAAAAATCGCGTCGTGTGGCTGTATTGGCGGAATCTGCGTTAAAGCTGGATGCTAGTGAATACGTATTGAATTCCTCGGCGATTATAGGGTTGAATCAGGCGGGTTCATTTGATGTAAATACACCGCTTTTAATGAATCAGAGGTATAGAGTTGAAGCGTTACTCGCGGTTTATTCGAAGGAATCCTTTGATCTGGGTGGAGCAACCGCGACGGCCTCGAGATCTAATGTAAATGAAATTGAAACCTATCTTACTGCCTATTCGCCGCCGGGTGTATTTTATTCCTACGGCAGCTTGAGTTTTAGCGACGGCATTGAGGGAAATGCGGAAAGTTCTCATTTTATAAATCAATTCTCATTTGTTGAAATATTGTCGGATGCTCATTTTCATGAATCTAAACTGCATTCATTGGGTTTGACTATGGCTGCACGACAGTTGCTGGGCTATGAGCCTGTGCGCTGCGCCGTTTATGGGTGTGCTGCTGCAACCTATCTGTCACTCATAGAATCGGAAACGCTTACCTCATTTGGTGGCAACGTTTATGGCATCTCTTCGGAGCTTACTGTTCAAACGGTTAATCAGCTAGAGGATGCTACCAAACGGGCTATCGTGGAAGCCTTTGTCGAGCAGCGGAGAATTGAAGTTGAATTTGAGCAGACCTATCACAACCCCACAGGTGTGGGTGGTGATGTATATCAGCGCCATTACCTTAGCAAGTGGGAAGTCGTATCCAGTGGTATTAGTGAATATATTGTCATTACTGTGAATCGCTGTACGAGGATTGAATATTACACAGGAAATATTAGCTCTACATGTTTGCCATATACAGAACAATATGACCTTCAGGCGATGCTCAACGAGCAGGCAGGTGATAATTTGATAAATGGCTTACCATGGACAGATAATGAAGTCGCAGCCAAGGCCAAAACATACATCGAAGGCATGGGTTATTCTGGTAGCTTGGAGCTCGCAGGATACAGTTCGATATACGGTACCTACATTCGTGAATATGTGATTTATAAAATCTCGGATGATCGTGAATACATTCAAATCGACTACGTTGAAAAGTTTCAGCCTAATAACGCTGCGTCACTAGAAGAAGCCCAGTCGCGCGCCGCAGCTTATTATAGGAAAGCAGGCTCGGTAATACTTAGGTTGGAGGAGCTTATGGGTTCAGTAGTTCCTGATGTACCAACTGACCTAAATCTAACGTATTCGCTGACTGACGGGCAAGTTACCTACAACCTGTCGTGGACTCCCATAGACCAAAGCAATATTACATACCATCTATTGACTGGTGGCAGCACCACTGGTACTACACACACCATTTCCAGATCCGTATCGCCCGGTAATACCAGCTTTAGCATAAAGGTCAAGGCCTGCAATTCTGTCACCTGCGGCGAATGGAGCAATAGTGCTACAGTGGAATTCCAGGTGCGCCCCAGCGAAGCAGATTTGGCAAATTGCCGATCTACCTTCTATAGCCGATTTAACGGCCAGTTCAAAATACCATTTGTGGGTGGCTATGGTAATTATTGTGGTATTACAACTAGAGACGGTACGGACTACTATGTTATCGCCGAGCAGCGCTTAGCCGAAGACCCTGGAAATAATATATATGCCCGATGTGAACGGGTTAAATATTTTAATCGTGATGCAATAGAGACAGCCATTCTGGACGAAACCACCTTGCCGTCTGTAAGTTTTACAGAGGGTTCGTCAGGTTACTATGTGGATTGTAAGGACTACGTTTCCTTTAGTTTGTATGCCTTGTAACCTTAAACCTGGTAGGGAAGCTAAATTATGATTACGAAAAATATCAGAACGTTTATAGAAACCGGGGCACGAGGCGTGATAAATATAAAAATGTTTTTATGCGTGTTGCTTTCTTTTGGCTCGACCGTGTCACTGGCAAGCGAATATTTGGACACAAGCATACAAAGTGAGTTGCAAAATACCTACAGCTTTACGAGGGTGTTTGAATCGGATTATCTCTATCGTAAGGATGCAATTGTAGATGAGGTTGGCCCGCAATCCAGCAGCACCATTACCACTTTTCATCAGCGTTTGCTGGGGGGTAACATTGCCAAGTTGCCTTCACAGCAGGTAACCGATTGGATACCTATCGCCGGAAGCATCACATTCTTTATACCAAAAGAACGTACCGACTACCCGTTACAAAAAAGAGTGGGTGATAACTTTGTTCAGAGCCGTTTGGTGCGGAGTCAAATTCATTCGCAAACCGGGCGACACCTCTTAACGACAAATTTTTCCACCGAAGCGCAGCAAATAGACACTTTGTATAACAATGCCTATGCTCTTTCACAAAAATCCGGTTTTTCAAAGAAATTCGGAGAGCGCCTTAACGACGAGGATATAGCGCCCCATGGATTGGATGTTATCTGGCCTGAATTACGCACCATCAGTGGTGAAGAAGTGTTGGTGCCTGTTGTCCATCTTGCAGGCGACTACTCGGTAGTAGGGCACGAAGTATCGTTTAGTGGCGAGCAGGCTACGTTTAAAAGCGTCAATATTGTTTCCGGCTCGATCACCATGCGTCGCAATGCTATGTTAGCAACCGCTGCCAATCTGGTCGTTAATGAGGGCGCAAAGCTCCTTGCCGATGGCAATTTAAATATGAATATTGGCGGCACACTGTTGAATACAGGTACTCTTTCCGCTAGTGACGCAATTAATATTACTGCAGGTAACTACTACCAAAAAACATTGGTACACCGTTTTCAAACGCACTATGGCTTTAATGAGCGGCTCGGCTTGGTTGCCAGCATAAACGCTACCAACGGTATTACCATAAACTCGATGAGTGACATCACCTTCCAGGGAGCAGAGGCTCAGGCTGGATCATCTATTGCCTTGACGGCTGCTGGTGATATTCGCATAGGTACAGTTACGCTTTCCAGAGAGGGGAGCTACGCCTACGCCAATTCCAGCTACTACACATCCGCATTGCAACACGTTCAGTCTTCACTCTCGGCTGGAGATAACATCGATCTTATGGCCGGTGGGCTTATAGAAGTTAATGCTTCTACGCTACATGCCGATGAGGGCCACATCAATTTGTTGGCCGGTTTGGGTATTACCATCATTGATGAGCAAAACCAGGAGCAAATGGTTGCTCACAGAGAATACTATAACCTGACCGAAGATGAATCGGCCTATGCGACCATAGCCATGCGTTCGGTGTTGGACTCTGGTAAGGGAGTTCGCATACACAGCGCCATGGGCGACATTACCTTGCGCGCCGCCGATATTACCAGCGAAGAAGGCACTTCTGTGTTGGCATCCGATGGCAGCATTAATATGCTAATGACTGTCGAGAACGATCACTACAGTTACAGCTCCATTGAAGAAAAACTTTTTACCATAACCAACAAAAGTCGTGGTCACAATCACGAAACCGCCATTCCCAATACTATTATTGGCGGTTTCGCTGCCGAGGCGCTTTATGGTGTAAAAGTACAATACGAAGGCAAAGATGGCCTCACCTTCGACGAGCAAATGAACGCTTTCGGAGATATGGAAGGCTTGGAGTGGATCGCCGAACTTCGTAACAATCCAGATATAGATATCGACTGGGAAAAAATCGAAACAGCTTATGAAGATTGGGATGAGTCGAATACGAGCTTAAGTGCGGCAGCGATGATAATCATTATGATTATTGTATCTGTATGCACCGCGGGTGCAGGCGCAGCTTTGGCTGCCACCATGACGAGTTCGGCGATTGCAGCAGGGGGAACAACTGCCGCAGTCTTGAACGCGGGATTCACCGCAATGATGAGTACCGCAGCGGCGGCTTCTGCAAATGCCACGGTTAATGGTGGTACTCCTGTAGAGATATTCGAATCGGGTTATGAGGCTGTGCTGAGTGAAGATGGCGCTCGTAGTATGGCTACGGCTATGGTTACTGCGGGCGCTATGTCAGCAATCAATTCGGAATTTTTTACAACATCTGAAGCTACTAACTTTAATCAACCTGTTTATAGCGATGCTGGAGTATTTACTGGATATACTCCTACGCTGTATGGACAGGCGGTGCAAGCCGTTACATCTGCAGCTGTGCAAAGTGGGGTAAGGGTGCTCTCTAATGGCGGAAATTTCGATGATTTTGAAGATGAATTCATTCCGCTGTTAGTTACTAACGGCGTAAATATTATTGGTGCAAATGTAACAGAACAAATTCTTTCAGCGGATTTAAGCGGTGCCGCAGAGTTGATAGCGTTGACCGCAACTCAGTGCCTAGTTGGCGCTGCTAGCGGTGATGCAGATGAGGGGAACGTTGACGGCGGGTGTGCCGCGGGCGCTACAGCGAGTTTAATCAGTCAACTTGTTGACTACGTATCGAGCTCAGATAGAGAAGAGCTTACGTTGAAGCAAGCAGAGGTTGCAGGTTGGTTAGAAGCCAATATTTCAAGTGATTCACTTTTGAATTCAGATTTTAAAGGGCTTTTAGATTCGGGAATGATTCCTCCTGAGTCGCTTTACTATGTTAACGAATTTCAAGATACCACTGCAGAATTAGCTCGGCTAACTGAGCTTCAAGTCGATACTTCTCGACTGATAGCTGCGTTGGGTGTACTTGTCGCCGGTGGGAGTGACGTAGAAGTAGAGATTGCTTCCGGTGCCGCTGTTGTTGTCGGGCAAGGTCAAGAAAATCTAAGTCAAAACAATGTAAGAAACGCTTCATTTATTTACTCTCTATTAGCGGAGCAAGAACGTTTGAGAGTATTGGCGACATCCCGATGGTCGATCGAGTCTATAGAAAATCAAGATATTTTAGATGGAATCGAATTTCCTGCCGACGCCACCATATCTGGAGCAGCTCTTTCATTTCTTTACAATATTAAACTACTTGAAGATGGGGAACTGTACATTTCGCTGCCAGAGCGCTTGGATGGTGAAGGTATTGATCTGGGTGAAGAGGGGTACATTGATTTTGCAAATTTAAGGCAGGTATCTTTCTCCGAGGGTGTAGGTGAGGCTTTAGACCAGTTTGAATACGATCTGAATAACTTAATAAACGATCCCAACATTACCAATGCTGATGAATTGCGCTGGTGGATGGAATATTTGAGAGTTAAATATGAAGAAGTTCAAGTTATTACAGACTCGTTGGAGATATATGCTGGCGGAGGTTTGGTTACTAGGTTTGGAGTTCGTGCAACAGATAATGTAGCGGGTGGAGTTTCCGGCCGAGTTTCTGATGCCGCTGAATATATGGCGCGTTCTAGGTCTGCATCCGAACTGGTGCAGCAGCTAGACGGGCTTGAGAACGCAGTAAAAGCCGTACTACAAAGTGAGCTTGTAAAAAACCGCAATTTTTTTAAAGGAATAAAGTCGAATCCGGATCTAATTGATCACTGGAAAAATCTGTATGATAACGGAATAGCGGAAAGTATCCGAACAAATTTAGATGCATTGAATGCTGTAAAGCAGGCTGAATTGAATGGGCTTGACGCATTGGATTCGCTTGAAGATGCGTTTCAGGTTGTAAATAAGGAAAGGCCTAGTTGGAATGAGATAAAAGCACTGTTTAAGCGGGGTAATGATTTTAATAAAAAGGCTAGAGACGAGGAATGGTACGAATTTTATGAGGTGCATTTGGAAAATGGAAAACGGCTAGATTCTTATGACCCAGATCTCGGTGAGATCATTTCAAGAAAAGCCACTGATTTTAATGTAATTCAATTGCCAACCTTTGAAAAATATCTTAGAGAGTTCGATTTAAAGTACGCCTCAGGGACGGTGATTCGATCCGACAAATATAGATTTGAGCTAGATGGTACTGAGCTATGGGGTAGCAAAATTCTTGAGGTTCCAGATGTGAATCAATATTCATACAGATTGCAAGAGTTTTTAGAAATGGCCAATCAATATAATGTGGTGATAAGGTTTAGGCCTGAATAGCGGGTGATAAAATGGGAATGAGCATGTTTGAGCAGATCAATTTTTGTGAGAGATTTTCTGAATTGTCTAACGCTTTTCAATCAGGAAATAGACTAGAAGCATTCGACCAAAAACTTGTAGAGCGAATCATGAGGGAGGTATCTCCCTACATATACTACAATAAAAAAGAGAGATGTTTTTGTGAAGATGTCGAGTTTACAAATGGGGTCGTCCATTTAAGACTTTCTTTAAAATATGCAATTACAGAGTGTATGATGGGCGCTTCTATTCAATCAACAGGAGAACGTTTCGGTGGTCCGCTAACGCGGGTGGCAAGAAAAATATATGAAAGTAAGGGTGCTGACTACGTTAAACTTAAGCATCCTAGATTTAGTAGTTATGATGAGTTGCGTATAATTGTTTCGCGCCTATACAATATTTTTGAAGATTTCTCGAAGGCTGTGATTGAGGCGTATGAGGGGTAATAAATAAGAAATCCAAACTATTGACTAATGTTTAGTATTCGTCTAAACAATAACGTCTAACATCAGAAACCATGACCACAAGCGGAGAAACTCAAGTCTGCCTCGATGAAACTCCGTTCTATCACTGCTACGTGCGGTGTGTGCGGCGGGCGTATTTGTGTGGGGAAGATTTTTCTACGGGTGAGAGCTATGATCACCGCAAACAATGGATTGTTTCCCGCCTTAAATTCCTGTCATATATTTACGCTATTGATATCTGTGCCTACGCGGTAATGAGCAATCATTACCATGTGGTGTTGCATGTGGATAAAAGCCGTGCGCAGAGCTGGTCGCGTACCGAGGTTGTTGAGCGGTGGATGCAGCTCTATAAAGGCGATATGTTAGTGAGTCGCTGGTTGAAAGCACCTGCAACATTAGACGAGGCGCAGCGCGATGCCGTCTATTTAAAAATCGAAACCTGGCGTGAGCGGCTGTTTGATATTGGCTGGTTTATGCGCGGCGTTAACGAAACTATCGCGCGTATGGCCAATGCGGAAGAAAACTGCAAAGGCCGTTTTTGGGAAGGGCGATATAAAAGCCAGGCGCTTTTGGACGAGGCCGCTTTACTCAGTTGTATGGCCTATGTGGATTTAAACCCGGTCCGCGCAGGAATGGAAGAAAGTCTGGATACCAGCGATTTTACTTCTATTCAGCAGCGCTTAGCTGAGCTTGCCAGAAAAAAACGACAACTTAAAAAGCATCCGGAACTGGCTGAGCGCACCGAAAAACAAGTTCGCTTAAAAGCGGATTTAAAATTGGATAACCAGCCAGAAGCACCGCTGATGGTATTTGACGGTTCCAGCCATACGGATGTTCATGTGGCCTTGCCCTTTACCGAGCAGGATTATTTGCGCTTAGTGGATGAAACCGGCCGAGTTTTACGTGCAGATAAGCGCGGTGCCATCCCCGATGCTATAAAACCTATCATCGAGCGCTTTGGCATAGACCCGAAAAACTGGCTCGAACACGTGCAGAATTTCTCCCGTCGCTACGGCCGCTGTGCCGGGCATGTTGTGCGCATGCGCGCGTATGTGGAGCGCTACGGTTTGCGTGCTGCCAAAGGGGTGGGTGTTTCTAGTTTCTTGTATAAAGGGTTTAACTAGCAGTTTTGGTTGCGCGCGAGATATATGAATACATGACGATATGAATCTATCGATGTTATCGTCTGTCATGCTCAACAAATATGACCCATGATTTTACTTGTTTTGATTTAGCTGACGAAACGAATTCGAAGCATCCTATGGGTATTGAAAATGCGAATACGCCATTTTTTATCGCAATGATGGTTCGGTAAGTACCCCAAGACGCCGCTTAATTGCTGGTTGTTTTTTGCCTTCACCGCTCAGGTACCTTAAGCCCATATTCCCGCCATTGTTGTGCTAACTCCGCGTTCGGGTGTGCGGTGCAATCGGTACTGCTCATGGGTTCACCGCAAACATCACACACCAGCGTTCCGCGTGCTTCATGACCGCATGAATTGTGGACGAAGGTCACCGGGCCCTGATTGTCGTAGATCCACTTATCCCCCCATTGAATCATCAGCCGCATAATTGGTGTGAGCTCGAGGCCTTTTGTAGTGAGTTCGTAGCCGCTGCGCGGCTTACCCGGTTCTTTAATTTGAATGATTTCGGCGTCTAACAGGGTCGTGAGCCGGTCTGTCAGTACCTTTTTGGAGATTTTCAGGTGAGTTTGGATCGCGCCAAAGGTGCTAACTCCGAGCTGGATGTCCCGAATTATCAGCCACGTCCACCACTCTCCCACGATATTCAGGGTTTGTGCGAGTGAGCATAGCTCGCTGCTAAAGTCTGTTCTCTTCACGTTGACATCTCAAAATTTTGACTCTATATTCAGTCTCCTAAAGAGACCATCAGGGTAAATACTAATGTTTCAAAGGCGCGTTGTCATCACCGGTTGGGGTATTGTATCGCCAATCGGGAATTCCCCCGAGGCGGTTGCAAACAGTTTGAAACACAGTCACAGCGGAATTGTCAGCATGCCGGAATACGCGGCGCTGGGAATGCGGTCGCAAGTAGCTGGCCTGGCACACACCGAGCGCTGTGAGGATATTCCACCAAAGTTGCGCCGGTTTATGGGGCTGGAAGCGCAGCTTGGCTGGGTGGCTGTTCAGGACGCGTTGGCCTCGGCCGGCATTGATGAGTCGTTATTGCACAGCGAGCGTACGGGGCTGATTATGGGTTCCGGTGGCGCCTCCACCAAAGATATTGTCGAAGCCGCCGATCTTTTGCGCGAAAAAGGTATTCGCAAAGTTGGACCGTACCGGGTAACCGCGACCATGACGAATACTGTCTCTGCGTGCTTGAGTACAGCTATGGGTATTCGCGGACTGAATTTTAGTATCGCATCGGCTTGCGCGACGTCCGCACATTCAATTGGGCTTGCCGCACAAATGGTGGCCTGGGGAGAGCAGGATGTGGTTATTGCCGGTGGCGCAGAAGCTGAACACTGGGCACAGTCCAGTTTGTTCGATGCAATGAAAGCCATGTCGTCCACGTACAACGACATGCCGGAGAAAGCGAGTCGCGCCTATGATAAGTCGCGAGACGGCTTTGTGATTGCAAATGGCGCCGGGGCGCTGATTGTGGAATCGCTGGAACATGCGCTGGCGCGTGGGGCGAATATTATCGCCGAGATTACCGGCTACGGCACCGCGTCTGATGGTGCCAGCATGGTCGCGCCGTCAGGAGAAGGTTCTGAGCGCGCGATGCGCACTGCGGCAGCGATGCATCGTTCTATACGTGCAACACCGATTGCCTACATTAACACTCATGCCACCAGTACGCCGGTAGGCGATGCCATTGAGGTTGCCGCAATGCAAAGAGTGTTTGGTGAGGACTTGCCGGCGTTTAGCAGTACTAAATCCTTAACGGGCCACAGCCTGGGAGCGGCCGGTGTGCACGAAGCGATTTATTCGCTCATTATGCTGCAGCAGGGCTTTATGGTCGCTGCGGCAAATATAGACGAGCTCGACCCAGAATTCGAAGGTCTGCCTTTAGTACGCGAATACACCGAAGAGCCGATGGAAAGCGTTATGAGTAACAGTTTTGGCTTTGGTGGCACCAACGTTAGCCTGATTTTTTCCAATTATTCCAATGCTACCCAATAGATTATGGTGCATCTGCGCACTTTAATCGCTCTCTTTGCTGCGGAGTGATTAAATTTTCGTAAACGATATTTTATTGCGCGCCCCAGTCAGACAAACTTGTCTGGCTGATGTGCACAATTATTCTCGACGTATTTTTAAATACCGAAGCCCCTCCCTGTAATGCTAACTAGCAATATCTCACCACATCGAAATCTGCTTAACGTGCATGGTGCGGCACTTTGGGAAACCTAAAAACCTCCTCCTGGAATATTGATTTTTAGCTTGCTCCGAGGAATATAACTCCATATTTGAAGCTATGTTCCTAATTGGTGCAAATGATGAGTGCACCAAATTGGAATATGCACTCATATTGTGCTTTCGGCATCTAAAATCACTTGTTTTGTCTTTAAAAAATGAGCTAACTCCTTGTTATAAATAGAGAAACCAAAGTTGGCGCAGTTAGTGCTAAAACCATGCAGGCTCGTCGGACTGGTGATCGACCAAGCTCAAAAAAAAGACTTAAAAAGTAAAATTTGGAGGAAACACATGAAATTTTCTAAAAAGATCCTGGCAGGTGCTGTTGCAGCTTCTTTGGCAGTGAGCGCGTTCGCTCCTATGGCGAACGCTGAAATTTCTGCGTCTGCTGGGGTTGCCAGTACTTACTTGTGGCGTGGTCTTGACCTGGGTTCAGGTACGCCTGCGGTATCTGGCGATCTGTCATACAGTGCTGGCGGTTTCTACACCACTCTGTGGGGTTCATCAGGTGACACTGGCGCTGGTACGGAGTGGGATCTGGGTGCTGGCTATGGCGGTTCTGCTGGTATGTTCTCTTACGACGTTAGCGTATGGAACTACATGTACCCGAACGGCGGTACCATGGAAGATCAGTACGGCGACCTGACTGAAGTTATAGTCGCTTTGGGCTTGGGCCCTGTGTCTTTCTCCTGGTACGAAAATATTGCAACAGAAGGTGGTGACGAATCATACCGTTATTTCACTCTGGGTTACGCAACCGGGCCTTTCTCATTCATGATTGGTTCACACACTGGTGACGATAGCACTGAGTTTACCCACCTGGATATTTCCTACGCGTACAACGATAACTTGAGCTTCACCTTTAGCCAGGTTGTGGATCAAGACGAGGTTCTTCTTGCTGATGGTGATGGTGTGAAAGGTAAATCCATCGATGACGACCTGAAGTTCGTTGTTTCCTACAGCTTGCCTATCGAGTAAGTTTTGTTGGCCCGGTTGTTAGCGTGTTAACGGCCGGGCAAGCATATCTATCAAGCAGCGCCGACGCTGCATAAACCATTAGAGGAGCAGTCCAATGAAATTAATTACTGCCGTCATCAAGCCTTTTAAGCTGGACGCTGTTCGTGAGGCTTTATCAGAAATCGGTGTGCAAGGTATCACCGTGACCGAAGTGAAAGGTTTTGGTCGCCAGAAAGGCCACACTGAACTGTATCGCGGCGCAGAATACGTTGTTGATTTTCTGCCTAAAACCAAACTGGAAGTAGCAGTAGCCGACGACCAACTGGACTCTGTTGTTGAAGCTATCAGTAAAGCAGCTCACAGCGGAAAAATTGGCGATGGTAAAATCTTTGTATCCAGCCTCGACCAAGTTGTGCGCATCCGTACCGGTGAATCCGGTGAAGAAGCACTGTAACTCATAATTAGAAAAGAGATTAAAATTTCCGGAGATCTGGTATGGAAAATGTTCTTTATGAAATGCAGTACGCCATGGACACCTTTTATTTTTTGGTGTGTGGCGCGCTGGTAATGTGGATGGCTGCGGGTTTTGCGATGTTGGAATCCGGGCTTGTTCGCGCTAAAAATACAACAGAAATTCTTACAAAAAACGTCGCGCTTTTCGCTATCGCTTGCACCATGTACCTGATCTGCGGGTACGACTTTATGTACGGTGGTGGCTGGTTCTTAAGCGGTGTTACTACCGTTGCTGGTATGGACGACGCAGCTGTTGCTGGTGTTGTTAAAGGTGTTGCGGACTTTAATGCTGGCGTTGAAGATGCTGGCTTGCAATACTCTGGTGCTTCCGACTTCTTTTTCCAGGTAGTGTTTGTTGCTACTGCAATGTCTATTGTTTCCGGTGCCGTTGCTGAGCGTATGAAGCTCTGGGCATTCCTGGTATTCGCTGTTTTCATGACTGGCGTTATCTACCCGCTGGAAGGTGGCTGGACTTGGGGTGGCAATTCGGTATTTGGCCTGTACGAACTGAGCTATTCTGACTATGCAGGTTCCGGTATTGTTCACTTGGCCGGTGCCGCTGCTGCGCTTGCTGGTGTATTGGTACTTGGCCCACGCAAAGGCAAATACGGCCCTAACGGTGAAGTAAACGCGATTCCTGGTGCTAACCTGCCTCTGGCTGCGCTGGGTATGTTCATCCTCTGGATGGGATGGTTCGGCTTCAACGGTGGTTCCACGCTGCAATTGTCTGGCGTTGGCGTCGCTAACGAAGTGGCTAACGTGTTTGTTAATACCAATGCTGCTGCTTGTGGTGGTTTGATTGCTGCGCTCATCGTAGCTCGCATCATCTTCGGCAAAGCTGATCTGACTATGGCAATCAACGGCGCGTTGGCTGGCCTGGTTGCTATCACTGCAGAGCCTGCTGATCCCACTGCGCTGATGTCTACAATTATCGGTGCCGTAGGTGGTGTGCTGGTTGTCTTCGCTATCCTGTTCCTCGACAAACTGAAAATCGATGACCCCGTAGGTGCGATTTCTGTTCACGGTGTTGTTGGTATCTGGGGTATTTTCGCGGTGCTGATTTCTGACTCTGACGCCACCTTCGTTGGTCAGTTGGTGGGCATGTTAACCATCTTTGTATGGGTATTTGTTGCCAGCCTGGTTGTTTGGATCGCTATCAAAGCAATCATGGGCGTTCGTGTCAGCGAAGAGGAAGAATTCGACGGTGTCGACCTGTCCGAATGTGGTATGGAAGCTTACCCAGAGTTTTCGGGTACTTCAAAGTAAGTTCTTAATTCATCAGGTTGCCACAGCCTGAAATCCTGACCGGAGGCCTCAAAACCTCCGGTTTTTTTATGCCTGGAAAATACCTCCGCATCAATTATTTGAATTTCTTGTTACTGGGGCGCTTCTCGGTTAGCTTCTTATCCCAGCAGTGCTGGCGCAGGTTTCCCGTTGGCGCAATTATCCCCGCCATCGGCCCCTTCAGCTCATTGCGCCGATATCATCAACGGCGTACACGTTTTACAAGCCTTCGCATAAGGTGTAAATTTGCGAATTGGTCTGCCGGAACCCGGCTTAAACCCTATAATTAAAAATACGAATAAGGTGCTCGTAAGGAATTTCCCATGAAACTAATCACTGCAGTAATCAAACCTTTCAAGCTTGACGACGTCCGCAATGCGCTGTCGGAAATTGGTGTTCAGGGCATGACCGTAACGGAGGTGAAAGGGTTTGGTCGGCAAAAGGGGCACACGGAGTTATACCGTGGCGCTGAATATGTAATCGACTTTTTGCCCAAAGTAAAATTGGAGTTGGTGTTGGGTGACGATGTGGTCGATCAGGCTGTTGAAGCGATCACCAAGGCCGCACAAACTGGCAAAATTGGCGATGGCAAGATCTTCATCACCAACTGCGAAGACGTTATTCGCATTCGTACTGGCGAAACAGGCCCAGACGCGGTTTAATTTTTGTCGCAGCGCTGAGCCCGTTGGCGCTGCGAAATTTCCAGAACAGTAACGAAAATCACATAGTTTCTTCGAACCTCCTTTCTTTCTTGCACGATCAAAATAGCTCAATCGGCTATCAATCTTTCTCTTTTAGAACAAAAAAAACTAAAAAAATCTGTTTTAAAGAAATGACATTGAAATCACTCTGGACTATAAATTAGCGGAATTTCAATTGGCCTGTCCCATGGCGTTCTTGAGTGTTGCTTAATTCTTGAGGGTTTATTTATGACGGATGAAGAGTTGATTGAATCGGATGAGTCCGAGGATGATGGCGGCGTAGATTTGGGTGATGAGTATCTCGCCTCTGATGGGGTAAGTAGCAAGGAGGCGGAGCGCAGGCGGCTACAGGCGGAAGTCGAGGCGTTTCTAGCGAGCGGGGGGAAGATCAATCAGATACCTGCGAACGTTGTCGCCGACCCACCCAAGAAGCCGGAATCCAATTACGGCGGCCAACCGATCTAAATAGTCTACTTGAAGCAGCCGCGTTTAGCGGCTGTTTTTCTTTGCCCCTACAAATACTTGGGAAGTAAGCGATTGAGTACTTCTGCTATATAGCCCAAAAACAGCGTTCCCATGCTTGAGCGATAATAGTTTGGATCCTGGTTGCCAATGGCAAGCACCCCTAGCGGGGAGCCGTGCTGCAATATCGCAACGGCTGCACTACCAACCTGCGGTGCATCGTCGTCGAACAGGAACTGGCACTCTTTCACATCGAGGCCTCCACTGACTGTGTTCATCGACTTCAGGCGTTTGCCAATGTAGTCGCGGGCGTCGTACACGGACGCGATACGAGCGGCGCTGGCGGGCGTGCTGCTGTTGCCGAAGATGATCAGGCGGGTATAGTGGATCTGAAATTCTTTGTCGAAGCTGTAGTAGAGGGCGTCGACCAGATCGCCAAGATCATTGCATTCGAGCAAGGCCAGCACCAGCCGCTTGGTCTTGTCGAACAAGCGGTCGTTCTCACGGGCGTTATCCAGTAACTGGCTGAGACGGTGGCGCATATCCATATTGCGCTCGCGGAGCACCGCGACCTGGCGTTCCACCAGCGAAACGGCCTTGCCGCTTTCATGTGGAAGTTGAAGCTCGCTGAGCAAATCGAGATGCCGATTAAAAAAATCGAGATTGGTTTTTAAGTAGTGGGCGACCTGCTTTTCGGTGAGGCGCTCTTTTTTATCCGTAATGGACTCGCTCATAGTTTAACCTGTCCATGAAATACAGCTTTGGCTGGCCCCGTCATCATAACAGGCTTTTCTGCGCCCTCCCATGTGATGCTGAGGCTGCCGCCGGGGAGATGAACTGCAACTGTAGTGTCGAGCAACCCGCGGACAATGCCGCTGACGACTGCAGCGCAGGCTCCAGTGCCGCACGCAAGCGTTTCTCCAACGCCGCGTTCAAACACCCGGAGTTTAACTTCTTGGCGGGAAATTAATTCCATAAAGCCGGCGTTGACTCGGTTTGGAAATTGCGCATGAGTTTCAATTTGTGCCCCCAGTGTTTTTACCGGGAAGCTGGCCAGGTTATCCACGAGCGTGACCGCGTGCGGATTACCCATGGAAACGGCGCTGATAGTAATTTCCATGTTGTCCAGCTGGAGCGGATATTCGGGCTGCTCGTGCGGTGTCACAAACGGAATTTGCGCGGGCGCCAGCACAGGTACACCCATATTGACCGTGACCTGGTTGTCGTCAAGCACATGCAGCCGCAACAGCCCCGCTGCCGTCTCCACAACAATGTCTGACTTCGCTGTCAGTTGTCGCTGCCGCACAAATACCGCAAAACAGCGAGCGCCGTTGCCACAGTTTTCTACTTCGCTGCCGTCGTTATTGAATATACGGTAACGGAAGTCTGCGTCTGGATTGTCTGGAGACTCAACAACCAGTACCTGGTCGCAACCGACACCAAAATGGCGGTCAGCCAACTTGCGGGCGCGCTCGGGTGTTATGGTGACTTTCTGGCTGATAGCATCGATCATGACAAAATCGTTGCCCAGACCATGCATTTTGGTGAACCGCAAACGCATCAGCTAGGGTCCTCGCTACCTAATAGCTGCTCACCGCGAACCAAATCGGCAAAGGTTTCGCGGGCGCGAATAAGGTGATGTTTGTCGCCGTCGACCATGATTTCGGCAGCTCGGGTACGGCTGTTGTAATTGGAGCTCATGGTAAACCCGTACGCGCCACTGGACATTAGAGCAAGTACGCTGCCTTCGTGGAGCGCTAATGCGCGATCCTTGGCCAGCCAGTCTCCGGTTTCGCACACAGGCCCAACCAGATCCCATTGCTGGGTGGGTTCGCTTTCTTCGGGCGCAATCACCGGAAGTACGCGCTGCCAAGCCTGGTAAAGCGAGGGGCGGATGTTATCGTTCATCGCAGCATCAATTATTGCGAAATTTTTGTGCTCAGTTGGCTTTAAGTAAAGCACTCGGGTGAGTAGTACGCCGGCGTTCGCGACGATTGAGCGCCCGGGCTCGAACATCAGTGCGACCGCGCGATCACCGAGTTTGGCAATAACCTGCCCGACATAGTCTGCGGGCGAAGGGGGTTGCTCGTTGTTATAGGTTACGCCCAGGCCGCCACCGAGATCCAGATGGCGGATAGTGATGCCTTCTTCCGCGAGCTGATCCATCAGCGCCAGGACACGGTCCAGTGCATCCATAAACGGGGCTAGCTGAGTTAACTGGGAACCGATATGACAATCGATCCCAACCACGTCGATCCCATCCAGGCTGGCCGCCCGACGGTAGACGTCAAGTGCTGTCTGAATATCAACGCCAAATTTGTTTTCTTTCAGGCCGGTGGAAATATAAGGGTGGGTGTTGGCATCCACGTCCGGGTTAACCCGCAGGGATACACGTGCCGTAGTACCCATCGCTTGCGCAACCTGCGCAAGTGTTTCCAGTTCCGCTGCCGATTCCACGTTAAAGCAGGCAATCTGCTGTTGCAGCGCGAAGCGCATCTCCTCAGCTTTTTTACCTACACCGGAGAAAATCACACGATCGGCGCTACCGCCGGCGGCGAGTACCCGCTGAAGCTCACCCTGAGAAACGATATCAAAGCCCGCGCCTTGTTGCGCAAGCACCTGAAGCACCGCGAGGCTCGAGTTAGCCTTGACTGCGTAACAGATCATACCAGGGTGCGCGCCGAGCGCACTGGCGTAGGCCTGGTAGGATTGTTCAATGGATGCGCGGCTGTACACGTAGCAGGGCGTGTCGTAAGTATCGGCGATAGCGGAGAGTGTACAACCCTCCACCGTGAGCTGATTATCGTTGTAACTGAAGTGCGCCATGGTATCTATTTATTCCTGAGCCGATGCGTTGCTTGTATTGGTGACTTCACTGGTGGAGCTTGCTGGGGCCTCGTCAGGTTTATCTGGAAGTCGTAACGGGCCGCTCTGACCGCAAGCCAGAAGCGTGCTAGTGGTTGCTGCCAACAGGACGAAACGAGTCCAGGCGGCGAAACGGTCAAGCATGGTTGGGCTCCCTGTGCCAGATTGCTAAAACAGGCGAGTATATAACGGATCGCGGTATCCGCCTAACTCAATCACCGCGAGAAAGCAGGTGCCAAGGGTAATCCGGAATTCCACTGGAAAACGCATAAACGCTTAGCGGAAAGTCTATTTGAAAACGCGACGGCTCAAAGCCCTGCGAGCTTATCGGTAACTTGCAAGCGGTTCTTCGCCGAAATGTTTGATTAAGAGGAGGGGCGTGGTATCACTTCGTTTAAGACTGTTACATTTTTTTGGGTTGGGAGTGGCCGCTAAAGCGGGCGGCCAACCATCCTTACTCAGACATGAGGTTTGTTCGCTTACAGGTAGTTGCCAAGGTCCTCTTCCATGATTTTACGGGGCGCGCCGGCATTTTCGACTTGCTGGGTTTTGGTTTTACAGTCGCGCGCGCGTGCGGCATCTGCATAGGCATTGTGAGCGAGAACATACCCGACAGTAGCGACTGTCTCCACGACTAGTTGACGTCCTATCGCAAACAGCACAGCTTTACATTCGTCGCCCCCGCATTCGCCAACTGTTGCTGGCAGGTTTCCCCCACTGCGGTCTTGCAGTATCACCAGCCCTTGGCCGGGTGTTGGATCGGGTGCAAGTGTCGCATAGGCCGTCGCTGTGCCGCACTCTTGGTCAACTATGACTCGGGTTTTCGGTGATACAAAAACGCATGCGTTGAGCGTTGGTAACGCAGCTAAAGCCAGGAAGAGTTTTTTCATTGTAAAGCCCTCTGTAGCGCTTACCGCTAGTGTACACACAGGAGCGAGTCGAGAGGGGCGGCCGCAACAGTCTGTTACAGAGAGGCCTGTTAGTGCGCAGTCGGTTATCCAGTGTTGAGGGACTGCAATTCAGCCTCGATCAAAAACAGCTCATCGAGCGATGGCTGCCAGCCAAAATTTTTAAGGACGACGCGATTTTTTTTCACTGCGACGCCCTCTTGTTCAAGGTGGGCCGATTGGCGACGTGCGGTTTCACTCGCCTCCGGAAACGCCAATTGTCCATTGGAGCGCAACACACGGAACCAGGGTAGAGGCGTTGGCGACATGCCAAGCACGCGCCCCACCAGTCTAGCGCGGCCGGGGAGCCCGGCAAGTTGGGCGATCTGTCCGTAACTGGCAACCTTGCCTTTTGGAATTAATCGTACACAGAAAAAAATAGCCGAGTGAGACGCGTTTTCGTTAGACAAGGTAACTCCCGTTATTGTGCCGCCATAAAAATGGCTTATGTCGCAAAAAATAGTTTAAACGCATACAAGTTTGTTTGGTGATTTTTTATGGCGTAAATTTGTGTATATAAAGTTGACAGTGCAGTCGGCGCCTGGATGTACCGTTGCGTCTAAAATAACCCTATTTCCACCAATTGGGGTAATAAATTTCCTATTGGATAATGTAAAATAATTCGCCATCTAAATTAATAATAAAAAAACGTCAATCATATTTTAATTTCAAGATATTACACTCCTGTTTTTCACATTTCTTAAGTTCAAAAATATTCCTTAATTTCGTAATTTGATCACGGGAATAGTAGCGCTATTTGTTAGTCTGCTTTCGCCAAAGGGCAGTCGCCCTTTGGCTTACCAATTGATGGAATATCTAAACAAGGAAATAGTTATGAAAATTAAACAATTCGCAGTTGGCTGTTTGGTCGCTTTATTGGGGGCTGGCGCGGCCTCCGACGTGTTTGCTGCTTCGGAGGTGATTTCAGCTGAAATTTTTAACGATGTAGAAACCGAATGGAGAGAAGCGGTCACTGGCAGCGCAGATGCAAATTTTTCAGTAATAAATAAGCATTTGCGGGTGGAAGTGCAGACTCCAGGCGATCTATGTGAAGATGTCATCTACTACCTGCCGAATCAACCAACCCAGGGTGGTCTGCTCGAGTTTTATTTTTCGGCGTGGTCGGACACTGAGGGCGCTGAGGTAAAAGTTGTTTTTTTTGATGAGGAGGAGGCTGATATAGTTTACGGTCATAGCTATGTGTTAACTTCAGAGTCATCATACTATCGATTCTTTGGTGAGCCTGCTGACTATGTCTGGGGCGATAGCGTTAAGATACAGTTTTGCTTCGGTGGCGGCGTTCCTTCGGTTATACACATCGACGATATTGTTTATGCTTTTGAACTGGACCCCTGGAATTGGAATATTGATACGATTGTCTCTCTTCGAGGACTTGAGCCTACCTATGAGAGTATGGCCAAGACGAGCGAGGTTGTCGCTGCTGCCAAGCGCAATCGCGCCAAACTTGCAATTGGTATTCAGGGCCGTGACTTGATTGACGATGGGAGCCCGGAAAAAAACGCCTTTTTAACCTATTTAGCTGAACTAGTGGCCGATAGTGATATTGAATTGTGGAACAATGGTTGGAATGGCTTTCGCTCTGGCGCGCAGACAGAGTACGACGGCACCCCAAAAAAACATCAGCGTGAGTCCATTTTGGATACCAATACGCTGGCTAAAGCCAAGTTAGGATTGGAGTTTAAAACGTTCGGTGCTCCGTACGCACGCAACGATCAAACTACATGCGATGTTATTGAGCAATTTAGCACAATGCCGATCATGCTAATGCCAAAGGAGTGTGACGATCATGGGGATTACGAGATTCGGTTGACTAACAAGATTGGGATTGGGGAACTTCAAAACGAAGTGGATTTCGGCTATTTTTTAACGCAGTACTTTGATACGGTTTATCACACGCCAGATCATATTGTAATTGATGGTGATATAAGTGGTTGGACATCGCGAGACGTGATGGAATTCGAAAAAATTCTCGATTTTATTGTTCCAGTCTACGGCTCCGATACGCCCTACGGTCATTATCTGAAATTCCACTAGATTTATTGTTTAATTTTTAAACAATCAAAAACAGCCCGCAGTTCAGGGGCTGTTTTTGCGTTTAACTTGATTTATTAAATACAAATTCGGCCAAAAGTTAATGAGAATATCACAGCTATACGGTGTGAAGTCTTACTCCCGTCAGTATCTGTAGGGTTTTGCAAGTAAGGTTTATAAGCGCTTGTTTTACAAGACGTATTGCGACATAAATATTTAGAAAGAAGAAATTTTACGAGAAAAAGTTTTTCGAGAGAAAACGTTCGAATGCCACCCTCTCGTTTATGCTCGATCAACGAGCTTGCGATTATTGGAGCCTTTGAGTCAGATACAGGATTTACGAGGAAGCGGGCGATATTTACTCCCAATCTGGTGCCCATCAGTAGTTGTCGCTTAGGGTCGCGAGCGACGCGCGATAAATGCTGTTAGTGTGGCCAGACGATTGTTGGCCAAAGCAGGTTAAGCAGAGGTTCCTATATTAGCAAGTTCTCACGAGCGTTGGTCCAGCGCGCGTTATAAGCCAGAAGCCGTATTCGGCCAGCTGTCGGGCTGGCCGGGACGGTCTGACTGGTGGCGGCTTGACCTAAAGAGGCTCTCCAAAACCGCGGTCGCGGGGATTACTCTTATTGGTGATATCGGTGACTAATCGTGCGGCTCCAGACCAAATTAAACCCGCTTACGCGGTCTGTGCATGCACTGTTTCAACATGCAACGTATGGCAATCCCAAAATGTGTGCCACAAATCCAGGTAGGTATCCGCCTTTTGCTGAAGATTTTCCCAATCTTCAGGAAGTACAGCCTGCTGTAATGCGAGCCAGAGATCGTCCTGATGATCATCATCTGCGGCGTTAGTCTCCTTGGAATCACTGGTTCCATGAACATGATAATAGCCCTTGCTCACGTCAAATCCGTGAACTTTAAGCGCCTCGCGTAAGGCGGCGCTGAAGGTAATAACCTGCTGCTCGGCAACGGCCAAAAGAATAACCACTTCTTGATAATGGCCAAAACTGGCGGTTAAATAATTATTTAGGGTTTGTGCCGATTCTGAGGGGTGATACAGTTCCCTCGCCGAGGCTGTGATGTCCAGTGAGTCCAACACCTTTTCGAAGAGCGGGTAGTGAGCATAAATGGGAGAACCTGTATAGTATCCCGTGGCGCCTACGTCAGGTGTGAATCCAAATTCATCAAGAATATTCAATGTGAGTAAAAAGCGGGGGGCTTGCTTGCTGCCGGGTGGCAGGCGAGGTTCCAGCTGGCGCGTCTGGAATTGCGCCATCAACAGTGCATCAGTGAACAGTTGAACAATCGCATGCCGGTATTCTAGATGGATGGTCTTGAGCTGCTCAATATCGATCATGCCGGATTCCAGCTGAGCGAGTATTGGATGTTTAAGTAAGGGGTGTTTGGCGACCTTGCGGCGAATGGTCTCGATTATGTTGCCGTTTTCCATCCAGATGTTCGCGTCGACACTTGCTTCCATGTTGGCGCGTGCTTGTGCTCTTGGGGCTAGGGAGGGGGTAGGTGTGATCATACTCGGCTTTCCTTTTTGCTTTTTTTGGGTGTGAGGTATCAACAGCCAGTTGATACCGGTTTAATAATTCCATTTACGACAACCTGCGCGATCTACTGTGCAGTTCCGGTTGCTTTAATTATTTTTTTGTTAAGCAGCTATTGTGTAACGCAGCGGCTAATTCAAGTGGCTTTTAAACCAGGCAGCCACTAAGTCAAGTAATTGTGCCATTCACGCAATCTTGCGAAATTACTTGGGAAAAATTGTTACACTATTTTCTGTCCAGGTAACATTTGGACATAATGCAAAATAGCGTTGCACTGTTTTGGCTCTCGCGAGCACTTGGTTCTGGTGTTAAGGTATTGTTCGTTTGCAGTTCGGAGTTTTTTATTCTGCTGGAATCGCGAATTAATTATTATGTACCGCGATCCCTGCTCTCGTTATGGGTTTACCCCGCACCGGTGGATTCCGGCTAATGCAGTACTCCATTTCACAACTACGAGGGATGTTTTTGTGCGTAATCGAGAAGAAGAGATTTTGACAAAAGCCTCTGAGCTTTTTTCCCAACATGGTTTTCATGCGGTTGGTATAGACCGAATAATTGAAGAGTCCAATGTCGCAAAGATGACTTTTTATAAGTATTTTCCATCAAAAGATTCCCTGATACACAAAGTGTTGGAGCATCGAGAAGAATGCCTGCGCCTGAAAATTTTAGAACAGGTTTCGCATGCGCGCACGCCGAATGGAAAATTAAAGTCAGTTTTTGATTGGTATGATGATTGGTTTAGCTCGGCGACCTTTTATGGCTGTATGTTTATTAAAGCGTCAGAAGAGTTCCCGGATTCGCAAAACACCCTGAAAAAAGTTGCGACGACATACCGCATATGGCTCGCAGGCTTGCTTGAAGGGATTTTACGAGAGTTGGGTGCGAGAAATGCGAAAAAGCTTTCTGTGCTAACAGTAACGCTGTTGGATGGACTTACCGTCAGCTCAAATATGTATGTGGGTGATCAACGGCCAAGTACAAAAGAAGCGTTCAAGTACGTTAAGTCTTTAATAGCGGCTTAATTAACAATTTCTATTAACGGTGGGCAGTAATTAGGCCCACCAATTTATAATATTGCGCATTTGTTTTTGTATACATAATCTTTTCAGAAACTCTCCACTGCATTTGTTGCGATTGGTGCTTAAAACTCCTCTCATTTTCGAACCCTTCTAAATACTGTTACTGCTCGAATCCACCGCCGATAATTCATGTATGTCGGTGGTTGGCGGCTGAATCTATTTAATGTGGTTGTTCCGTGGTTTCCCCATGAACCTGCTTACTGGAGTTACAAAATCGAGATTTCGACATTTTTGTACACCTCCAAAAATAAAAACCCCGGCGGGGCCGGGGTTGGTTCAATTGAGATAGAGGGGCTGAATTACTCCCCTCTTCAGCGACTAGTCACTTGGGGCAAAAACCTAGAAGCTGTAACGAACTCCCAATTGATAGCGAGGAGACAGTTCTTCCAGGAAGTAAGTCATGTGCTCTGAGCGCTGGTACCAACGAACGTTTTCACCAGTCAGGTTGAGACCTTCGAAGAACACACTCAAACCTTCCATAATGTCGTAAGACGCGTTCATATCCCACTGTGCGTACTCGTCAACATACACCGGGTTGTTGGAGCCACCCTGGTTGGTTTGGCGCAAGAAGCTATCACGCCAGTTATAGGCAATCCGCATCTGGAAGCCATATTTCTCGTAGATACCTACGATGTTCATGGTGTCGCTCAGGCCCAACAGGGCGAACTGTTGCTCGCTTGGCAGTGCTAAATCATCGAAGCTGACATCGCCGTTAACCGTGGTGTAGTTCGCTTGAATACCGAAACCAGACTCACCGAAGAAGTGTTGCACCGCCCATTCAGAACCATAGATGCGGGCCTCTTTGTTGTTAATGGGGTAAGACGTTTGCCATTGGGCTTCTGGGTCTGCGGAGTATCGTGGGTGTTCGCTGTCAGTCATCAGACCGTTGACATCGTATTTACTTTCTACCCAGGTTAACCAGTTCGCAACAACAGGATTGCCGTTGTCATCGAGCACGTCATTGCCGTTAGCATCGACTGGGGTAAACTCCTCGAGGTTATTTGGTACGAAGTTATCTGGGTTGGAACACTCCGCCTGCAGTTGTGTAATTTCTGCGCTGCTGTAGCCTGCCATATAGTCCGTGTCATAGGTGGCACAGACGGCCGCGGCAAACAGCTGGTTTGCATCCGGGTCGTCATAGCCGAGGCCGGCGAGATTGGCATAGACCGCATTCATGCGTGAGTTTTCTCCGCCGACTGCGCTGGCGTCTACCATGCCATAGTGTGTTTCAACGGCTTGCCCGGTACCGATAAAATTATTTACCCGTTTTTCAAACAGACCGACAGATGCGTAGCTGCCTTCGTTGTAATACCACTCAAAAGACAGATCGAGGTTTTTCGAATCCAGCGGCATCAGTTCCGGGTTGTTTCGGTTTGCCGAAGGTTGAGCGCCGCGATAGCCTGTAGGGTCGGTTTGTTGGAAGTTGCTGGCACCGGCATAAAGGTTGCCATAGTTGGCGCGGGCGATAGTATTACTGAAGGAAAAACGCCCGACCAGGTTATCCAACAGTTCGATGTCGAAGTCGAAACTTGGCATCATATTGTTGTACTGGTGATCAATTGCGATAGGGACTTTATCTCCGGGTGCATATTCAGTAATTTGGAAATCGTTGTTACCTTGCCACACGCGATAAAGTGGGCGGCGTAGAAGCGCGGTAGACGTGAGATCGGTTTCTTCGTAACGCAAACCTGCCAGAATATGGAATGGCATATCTGCCAGTTCACCTTCCAACGTGAGTTGCAGGAATAAACCTGTGACCGTTTCCTCTACACGGTTATCTTGAGTAAAGTTAGGGTCGATTGCGCAAACCCAGTCTTGCTTCTCCTGGGTACCGTTAACACCATAGAGCGCTTCTGTTTGGCGGCAGAGGTCGACCATGTCGTTAGCGCGAATACCTGAGGTAAACGAACCGTCCATGTCGTAATCGTCGTACTGATCGGCGAAGTTGAACGTGGAGAAGGTACCGTCCGCAAATTCACCGGGGTAACTCACGTTCCAGTTGCCGAGGCTAACCTGGCGAGTGGATGCCTGTTGCACCATTTCGGTTTTGGTGTGATCGATGCCGAAATCGATAGCACCGTTACCAAAGTCGAACGAGCCGTCGAATTGGACTTGAGTAATATCCATGGTTTGCGCGGCGTAAAACACACGACCTTGCGCACTACCTGCGTCTTTTTCATCCAGCACGCCAGGTGTGCCCGGGGTGTTTGAATCTTCCAGCACAAAACTGGCGACGGGCAGGTCGCCGCTGAAGTCGTAGGTGTAGGCGGCGGATACAGGCGTACCGATCGATATTGCGATTTCACCTGCGTCCCCAGGGCCGGTGGGCATGTTCTCCATACTGGAGTCGTGCACGTCGAGCGCGAGTTTGAGGCTGTCGTTGGCTTGCCACTCGATATTAAACCCGACCGAATCCAGCTTGTTGGTTTGTTCGCGCAGCTGCTGTTCGTACCCCACGTCTTTATTTGAGGGTGAGTGCGTTTCCTGAATGAGTATCGGCGTTGCGACGGCGCTATCATCGAAATCTACGCGGGTGATTGAATTGCCGTTGGCGAGCCATTGTGACCATTCGCCGCGATGCTCCCACAAATGGTTTTCCGCGTAGACATAATCCAGGGTTGTTTCAATGCTGTCGGTTGGCGCCCATTGCAGAGTCAGCTGCGCATTGGTACGTTCGCGTTCTTTATCAGAGTATGCCCAGCGGAAGTCGTTCGGGCGTGCGAAAAGTTGTCCATCTTCGGGTTCGTTGTTAATAACTGCGTTTGGTGCAAAACCATAGAGTGGGGGACTTTCGTGATCCCATTGTGCGATATTCCAGTTGTTAGCAGCAGCACCTGCAGAACCGTAATCCCGTTCCTGGTAGCTCGCGGCGGCGGACACACCAAAGGTACCGTCGCTCCAACTCATTAAGCCGGATAGCTCTGGCGTAAAGTCATCACCAATGCGCACACTGGTATCGTGTACGGCTTTACCTGCGATGGTGTAGGACAACCCTTCTTTGTCCAGAGGGCGGGTTGTATTGATATTAACCGTTGCACCGATACCACCGGATGCCACAGTCGCACGGCCTGTTTTATACACCTGCACACCCGCGACACTTTCGGAGGCGAGGTTGGCGAAGTCGAACGCACGGGTTGCTCCACCAAAGGTACCGCCTGCACCACTGCCGCCACCATACGTGAAACCGGCTGGCATGGTACGACCGTTCAAGGTCACCATATTGAATTCTGCACCGAAGCCGCGAACGGTAATTTGTGAACCCTCACCGTTAACCCGGTCGATGGAAACACCGGTGATACGCTGCAACGATTCTGCGAGGTTTGTATCCGGGAATTTACCGATATCCTCTGCGGAAATTGCGTCGACAACACCCGCGGAGGATCGCTTGATATCCATCGCCTGTTCTAAACTGGCACGAATACCAGTGACGAGAACTTCCTCGATGTTTTCATTTTGCGCAAACGTCGGCATGGTAGCTGAGGCTGCCAAAACACCGACTATTGCAGTCGATAGTTTGCTTCTCATAAACATAGTGACTCTTACTCCTCGGTTGAGATAAAAAACGCTTTTTATTGTTGTTCCTGTTTTCGTTAGCCGCGTATGGCTGTCGGCCGCTTTTTTGGAGCGAAAGAAGCCCCAGCAGTGTTGTGTAGAAAACTGCTGAAATAAATAAACGGTATCTATCGGTGTTTATTTGTATTTAAGGGTAAATAGTGCGCGGTGAATGTTTACGGTTATATTTTTATTGATCGCTTTACAAACACACTTTGTAGCGCTGTTGCGTTTCCCTGCATTCGTTCTTATGTCGCAGCATCTTAATAAATAAGAACTTAGCGCAGCAATAAACGAAGAACGAATTCGGTGGCATACAGAAATGGGCATGCATCAGCTGGATTTATGGCTTTAGATGAGATGAACCTGTTAGCTTCAGGTGTGTGAAGAAAATAAAATAAGGTGTTACTTTGGTACTCAGATTAAGCGGCTAAACCAACGCATATTCCCACTGAGCGTTGATCGACATAAAACAGAAAAATGCATTGCTCCCGGCGAGGCGTTCGTTATTTATGTGCCGAAGCATAGCGGATGGCAGCCGTAAAAAATATGTGGGAGCGCATTTTATTCGCCGGGTAGCGAGTGGTGAAAACCGAGGATACCGCGGTGGAAATGTGGTTAAAGGTTGGCAGGTTGAATTGTCGGCGATAATTTCGCCGACTATCGGTAACACTCTTAGCCAAGTTTACAAAAAGTGTTACCGGGGTCGGGGTGCATTAATTATCTAGGGCCTGTTAACACTAATTCGATTCATTCTGTTGCGGCTAAAATTTCGCTATCAAGGCGTTTGGAGCATAGTTTGGTTGTTCCAAATGAGCGATAAACAACGCTGAGAGCGGGATTTTAGCCGCAACCCGCAGGGCTGGGCCTGTATTTCCAGGCTGATGCGTTATTTTTCGCTCGTTTAGCCCGCTAAACAACGCCAAAAATGCCTTTCACCCTGAAAATACAGGCTCCAGCAGAGCGAATTGAATTAGTGTTAACAGGCCCTAGAAACAGAGTGTTTTTTAGTAAGCGTCGAAAGTGAACTTTTGGCCACCTACGGATGCTTCGTACATTAATCCGCCTTTCGCGTAGGTGAATATCGCCATTCCGTTCACGTATTCCGAGACCTGTTTACCCGCATCGGCCTTGCCTGTTGCGCCGGCTGCATTACCGGTGGTGCCGGTTTGTGCATTGGCGGATGCAGTAATTGCAACGGCGGTGGCTTGGGCGCCGAACTCAAATTTGCCGCTTGTAAAGCGGTTATAGGCGTGCTTGTCCTGGAAAAAAATGATTTGGCTAAACGCCTGGCCGCCCATCTGCAGGCCGATAGTGAGCTGGGTCATACTGGTATCGCCCGTCGCCTGACCGTTGCGAAACACCTTGCCTTTACCGTGGGCGCCGCCAACACCAAAGCCGCCTTTGCCGATAGTGGGGAAGAGTGCATAGCCGTATGCGTTAGTTAAAAATTTTTGCACGGCAGGAGACTCTTTAAACGTTCTAAGTGATTCGCTGTAACTATCTGCAAGGCTTGCTTGTGCGGCGCCAAGCAACAGTGAAAATGCGAGTAGACGGGTGAATAAAGCTTTCATAAATTCCCTCAATGGTAATTCGACCGCTGCGCGATCGCCGTTATGATTTTGCACTTCGCCAGTTTTTGTACGAGATAACTGTCGTGTAAATACTGACCCGCGTTGTATTTCGTCTGCTCGAAAATCCGCGGTGGTGAAGGTGAAACGACGTAACAGGCTTAACGACTACTATGCTGTTGCCGCGCGTTGCTCGAGCGATGAACTGATTCCGCTCGCTGTGAATTGTGACCACTGTTGCGCGTTGTTGCATCTCGCCGGTAAGAGCTGTGTGATGTGGTTTGCGTTACACGTCCACCTCTGTGCTCCTGTTGGTTGGACAACTGCGATGGCTGATTGTTGCGACTCACCCCTGAGTCGTTGCGGGTACGGTCTTTTACCTGTGACTGTTGTTGGTTGCGCGCCAAGCTGGTGGAGGGTCGATTGTCCTGGTAACGGGAGACACTGTTGTGGTCTTTTTTATTGCGCTCAGGGCTGTTGCGCTCAGGGCTGCTAATTCGCTCGCGGAGCTCGTCAGCGTCGGGGCGGTTTGCGAGTTCTCGGTTTACTCTTTCGCGGCTGGAATCGCGGTCATTGCGGTTTTTTTGCTCATGGCTGTTCGTTCGCTCATGGCTGTTTGCTCGCTCAGGGCTGTTCGTCCGCTCAGGGCTGCTTGTTCGCTCATGGCTGTTTGCTCGCGCAGGGCTGCTGCGCTCTTGGCGGTTCTGGTAGGTGGCCTGGCTGCGGCGCATATTGTTTACCACCGTTTCATGGCGTTGCTGCGCTACTCGTTGGTCGTGAACGCGGTTTGTTTGTTCGCGTTGATAATGCGCGATTCTGTGCGATGGAATGCTGTGATTTCCCGCATAGCGTTTGGCGACAGAGCGAGAGTGGTAGCTCACTCCCCGGCGGTGCTGCGGGTTGTGATGCCAGCGGTGGCTGTCGCGGTGCACAACCAGACGGCGATGGCCCTCGTAGTAGCTGCGATGGCTGTGGCGAACCACCACTACCTGGCGGTGGTGCCAGTGGAAGCCGCCAAAATAAAAACTGTGGCCCAGGAAAAATCCCGGCGCCCAAAAAAACAGGCCGACCTGGTGAGCGTGATGGCGGTGGGGGTTTAGCCAAAAATGTGGGGGATAAACCGGCCACCACCACGGGCCGTAAACAACCCGGGTGTCGTAATAAGGAACGTAAACAACCTCACGTTGTACGGGTTCGATAATAATGTCGCCCTGGTCGCGGGATACCGACTGGTAGTCGTTGGTGGTGAGATTACCTTCATCGTAGGCGCGCTGGCGAAGCCGCTGAATACTTTCAAGCACCTGCGATTCATCCTGCAAAAACGCGTCGCCTAATCGCTCCGTCCAGGATAAATCCTCACTCATGCGCGCGAGAATTTCGGGAATGGGGGTGAGTGCCTGGACGCTTGGGTCCCAGTTTTTGGTCGCGGCTTGATTAAGAATCTCGGCGCGGTCTGAGTTTTTCTGATTCCTTGCCCAACGTTCTGCGTCGACCACTTCCAGCGGATAAGTTGCCGCAATGAGTAGGTGGGAAAGTACTGTGTCCGGGTACAAGGCGATAGGGGCGAGCAGGGCATCCAGTTCGCCGTCGCTAAAGGTATAGTCGTCGTCTTCACTGAGCGCCCGCATAGCGCTGAAGCTCACTAACAGCGCCAGCATTAAGGTGATGAGTGGTTTCATAGGTTGGCTCCCGTTGCGCGGGCCCAGAGCCCGCTTTTCGGTAGTCAGTGAAACATAGTCAACCTTAACTAAAGCTGAATACTGATGCGGTCCGTATTCCTGTGGGTCAACATTTCACAAGATCAGCATCTCACTACCCTTAGAATTCAACGACGAAGGCGCCGCGCAGTTCGCCCAGCTCGTACCCAGTGGCACGATCGTCAGGGTAAAAAGCTTTTAACCTGGCTGCGACATCCGGTGCGAGATCACTGCCGTGACAGGTCAGGCATAAGGGCTGTATGCGTATTGCCGAGTAATAACGTGACCGACCACCCGCCGACTCTACCGTTCGGGATGGTTTAGCGGTGGCATCCTGTTTAATTGCCGTAGCAAAGTCTGCGAGAACCTGCTTATCCAGCGCGTCCGGTGTTGCCTCCGGGTTGCGCGTGCGTTCGCTGATTCGGCGCACGGTTACGCCCTTATCCTTGCTTATTTGTGCTGCAATTTCCGGTGCGCGCGCATGGCACACGTCGACTGCACTCGCCGGGCCCTTTGCCTGGATCGCGCCTTTAAGTTCGCGACCAAGCGATTGTTGAAAGGTCGCTACGACATCCGCAGGCTTAAATGCCTCGGCTGTTGCCGGGCCAGACAACATACAGCTGGCTGCGAGTGCAATCGCTGTGTTAACACGTGATTTCGGGGTAAAAGACATCTTGAACATAGGTTCTCCTTGATGGCGGTGAGGCGGAATTTTTATATAAGCATACGCTAATTTACGTCTGGTGCCGATCTTTACCCGTGTTTACGTAAAATTCCTAACAACTATCCCTGGAGCGTGTGTCACTGTGGAATTATTGACAAACCTAGCTGTAAAAAATGTCTTGGCGGATGTGCCAACCAGTCTGCCCGATGAAGTTTTTCAAGACCTGATTCGCAGCGAAAACCTGCGTATAGAGCGCATATTATCGCGCGGACACCGTTCTCCGGCGGAAGGCTGGTACGATCAGGACGAAAATGAATGGGTGCTGGTATTGCAAGGTTCTGCGCGGCTTGCTTTTTGCACTGGCTCTGACGAAACCATCGAGCGCAGTATCAGTTTGCAAGTTGGCGACAGCCTGTTGATACCCGCTCACCAGAAGCACCGCGTTAGTTGGACGGACCCAAACGAAACAACAATATGGCTGGCCATTTTTTACCGCGCTTAAAGGCACTGTATGCAAATTTCCAATAGTTACCTGCAGTTGGGCGATGATTTCTATTTGCCCTCTACGCCCCGTCAACCGAGTAACCCCCAATTATTTCTCTGGAACCAGGGCCTGGCAGAATCACTGGGTGTGGCCGATTTTCTGGCCCAGGAGCAGGAAGACCCGGCGGGGTTTTTCAGTGGCGGGCGTTTGTTGCCAAACTCCAAACCGGTCGCGCTGGCTTACGCAGGGCATCAGTTCGGCCACTTTAATCCGCGCCTGGGCGATGGCCGCGCGCACCTGCTCGGAGAGCTGCGCGGCGATACCGATATGGTATTCGACGTACAACTGAAAGGCTCTGGTGCAACCCCCTTTTCACGCGGCGGAGACGGTTTGTGCGGGCTGGGCCCGGCGGTTCGCGAGTTTATTATGAGTGAAGCCATGGCCGCGCTTGGCGTACCTACATCTCGCACCTTGGCCGTCGTGACGACCGGCGATGAGGTCTACCGGGGCGATGCCGTCCCTGGCGCCGTGGTGTGCCGGGTGGCTGCGAGCCATTTACGGGTGGGGACATTCGAGTACTTTTATGCCCAAGGTAACAAAGATGCCATCGAGCGCTTGTGCGACTATGCGATCTCGCGTCATTTCCCCGAGTTGGCCAGCAGCGAAGGGCCGGAAAAATACAGCGGCTTTTTGCGCGCGGTGTTCAGCCGGCAAGTAGAGCTGGTGTGCGAATGGCTGCGAGTTGGCTTCGTGCATGGCGTCATGAACACGGACAACACCACCATTTCTGGTGAGACCATCGACTACGGCCCCTGCGCGATGATCAGCACGTATAATCCGAATACCGTGTTCAGTTCAATCGATGCCATGGGCCGGTATAGATTTGGCCACCAACCATCAATCGCTCACTGGAATATGGCGCGCTTAACCGAATGCTTCTTGCCATTGCTGGACCAGGATTCAAAGCAGGCTACCGCCATAGGAGAGAGCCTTCTCGGGGAGTTTCCGCAGAATTTCGAGCAGCGCTATCACCACATGCTGGCCAGCAAAACCGGCGTCCGGCTACAGGGCGACAGCGACAAAGCACTGTGCGAGGATTTTCTCCAGCTATTGCGCAAACAGGGGCTGGACTACACCAACAGCTTCGACTCACTCACCCGCTCGCTAATTGACCCTCAACATGAGGATCGTTGTGCAAGTCAGTGGCCGGAATGGTACCAAGCCTGGTCAGCCCGCATTGAACAGCAGGGGCGTCCACGAGAAGTGGTGGCGGAAGGCATGCGCCGCCACAACCCGGTAGTTATTCCTCGCAATCACCATATGGAAGCGGTTATCGACGAGTGCATTAAAAATGGCTCACCGGATGCTGCGAAAAGTTGGCTGAAAGTATTGCGCCGCCCCTATCAGGATTTACCGACTACCCCCAATTACCAAGACCCGCCCGCCGATGGCGACCGCAGTTATCAAACCTTCTGCGGAACCTAGGCCTTAAGCACAGCGCCCGCAAATCCCGCTCATAAATGACAGGTACCATAGAGCCCCTGTGGTGCCTTATTTCGTCTATTTGCCATTGCAACTGTCGGCTCGGATAGGCTTATCCACAGGTGCTGCCCAGGGCATAACTGTTTGAGCACCATTGGCGTGCAACTGCCAAAGTTGCAGTGTTGCCATCGATTTTGACGAGCGAGAATTCTAACCCTCAATGCGGGGTTTGACAGGAAAAATGCCAATATGCACGTAGATGGTGCGATTTTGTGCTTGCGACTTGAGGATTAACGTTGTTTTGGTTAGTCGTTTCGCGTCTATTGAGTGCATTTATGCATTGATATGGTGCTGAAAATGGTCGTGTGTCGTCTGATTCGGTTGGCGAATACGGCGAAAATTTCTTTCAATATCAATGGTTTGTACAAAAATAAAGCAATTTGGTCTGCTAATTGCTCTAGCGCCTCAGGCATCGGGCGGTCTGATGTATCAACAATAGCTAGAACTTTGAAGAGGCTCACAATGGCTTACATTGAACCAAGTGAATTCGTGACCAAGATGGTCGATTCCGGAGAACAGAAAGTTTTCATGTCCACTAAGGACACCTTTATTCGAGCGTTTATGGCAGGTGCGATCCTCGGTCTGGCCGCTATATTCGCAATTACTGTCGCGGTTAAAACCGGTCAGCCACTGGTTGGCGCAATCCTGTTCCCCGTCGGTTTCATCATGTTGTACCTGATGAAATTTGACCTTCTCACTGGCGTGTTCACCCTCGTGCCACTCGCACTGATCGACAAACGCCCCGGCGTTACTCTGGGCGGTGTGCTACGCAACTGGGGTATTGTATTTTGCGGTAACTTTGCTGGCGCACTGACCACCGCGTTTATGATGTCGTTCATTCTTACCTATGGCTACAGCGTCGACGGTGGCGCAATTGCGGATAAAGTCAGCCACATTGGCGAAGGCCGAACCCTGGGTTACAAAGAGCACGGCCTTTCCGGCTGGTTCACCATTTTTATTCGCGGCATGCTGTGCAACTGGATGGTATCCATGGGCGTGGTTGGCGCAATGATCTCCACCTCAGCCGGTAGCAAAATGGCTGCGATGTGGATGCCCGTAATGCTGTTCTTCTTCATGGGCTTTGAGCACTCTATTGTTAACATGTTCTTGTTCCCGTTCTCCATGATCATGGGTGGCGACTTCACCATCGCGGATTACTTTATCTGGAACGAAATTCCCACCGCATTGGGTAACCTGGTGGGCGGCTTTTTATTGGTTGGCTTGCCGCTGTACCTCACGCATGTGCGTACCAGCCCCAATCGCACCGTTGCTTAATACCACTCTCCCTCTCCACCCTGCGGGGTGGAGGCTTTTTTGAATGAAAAAAACCTTACGTGTAAGCCTGGGGCAGTATTCCAGTAAAGGCGCAAAAGCGGTTAATCAGGACGCACTAGGCGCATGCATCCCCAAGGAACCACTGCTGAGCACCAAGGGCATCACCCTGGCAATTGCAGATGGCGTAAGCAGCAGTAACGTGAGCCAGGTGGCCAGCGAAGCTGCGGTTTCGAGTTTCCTGCAGGATTACTATTGCACCAGCGAAGCCTGGTCGGTCCGCAAAGCCGCGGAAAGCGTAATCAGCGCCACCAACTCCTGGCTCTACTCCCAAACCCGCAATGGCCCCTACCGCTACAACCGCGAAAAAGGGTATTTGTGCACCTTTAGCGCGGCTATTTTTAAAGCGCATAAAATCCATATTTTTCACGCTGGCGATACCCGTGTATATCGGGTGCACACCAACCAGCTAGAACAACTCACCGAAGACCACCGTCACTATCAAGACAGCGCCAACAGCTACCTCACCAGCGCGTTGGGTATGCAGCAAAACCTGGTGCTGGCCTATCGCGCCCTGGCGGTAGAGGAAGGCGATACCTTTATGATTGCCAGCGACGGGGTCTACGAGCACACCACGCCGGAATTGGTGAGCGCCGCACTGGCGGCGAACGACGACGATTTCAGCGCAGCGGCGCGGCTGCTGGTGGCGCAGGCTCTCGCGGCAGGCAGCGACGACAACCTCAGTGTGCAACTAGTGCGGGTAGAGCAACTGCCCGATCAGCAGGTGGGCGAGGTCAGCGAACAGATCACCACCTTGCCACTGCCTCCCCGCTTACAGGCGCGTATGACGTTCGACGGTTACCTGATTGAGCGAGAGCTTTACATCAGCAGCCGCAGCCACGTGTACCTCGCCAGCGACGAACACACTGGTCGCAAGGTTGCGTTAAAAACACCCTCGGTGGAAATGCGTAACGATCCGCTCTACCTCGAGCGATTCCTAATGGAAGACTGGATAGCGAGGCGCATCCATAACCCCCACGTGCTGCCCGCGTTCGATGCTGGCCGCAAGCGCAATTACCTGTACCAGGTAACCGACTACATCGAAGGCCAAACCCTGGCCCAATGGATGCGCGACAACCCGCAGCCCAGCCTTGAATGTGTGCGGGCGATTATTGAGCAGATTGCCAAAGGGCTGCAGGCGTTTCATCGCCAGGAAATGATCCATCAAGACTTGCGACCTGCCAACGTACTGCTCGATGCCAACGGCACCGTAAAAATCATCGATTTCGGCTCCACCCGGGTTGCTGGCGTGGCGGAAATCCGCCAAACCCACGATATTCAAGGCACAGCGCAGTACACCGCACCAGAGTATTTTGTTGGCGAAGAAGGCAGCACCCGCAGCGACCTGTTCTCCCTGGGGGTGATTTGCTATCACATGCTCAGCGGTCAGCTGCCCTACGGCAGTCAGGTCTCCAGCAGTCATTCCCGCGCGGCTCAGCGCAAGCTGCGCTACCGCCCGTTAATCCAGATCAGGAGTGATGTGCCAGACTGGATCGACCACAGCCTTAAAAAAGCGGTCCACATCCAGCCCCACAAGCGCTACCCGGTGTTGTCAGAATTTATCTACGACCTGCGACACCCTAACCGCAATTTCCAGAACCAGGCACGCCCTCCCTTTATAGAGCGCAACCCCGTCGCCTTCTGGCAGGGGGTTTCCGCCATCCTGTTTGTAATATGTCTCGGCCTGCTGGCCCAACAACTGTAACCACCAATCGGAGTAAACCATGAAAAAAATCGACGTGACAGAAGCTATCATCCTCGCTAAAAAAGAACGCAACCTCACCTGGGAAGGCATAGCCGCCGAGCTGGGTATGGGCACCGTGTGGGTTACCTCTGCCTGCCTGGGCATGAACAGCATGCCTGAAGCCGTAGCCGAAAAGCTGTGTGCCTACCTGGAACTGCCAGAAGGCGCCAAAGCCGCGTTAATGGAATACCCCACCAAAGCCTGGGACAAAGAAGTGCCGCAAGACCCATTAATCTACCGCCTGTACGAAGTGGTTGGCGTATACGGCGATACTCTGAAAGAAGTGATCCAGGAAAAGTTTGGCGATGGCATTATGAGCGCCATCGACTTCACCATGGACGTGGCGAAAGAAGAAAACCCCAAAGGCGACCGCGTTGTACTTACCCTGAACGGGAAGTTCCTGCCCTACAAAGCCTGGTAACCCAATCCGGCGCAGCGCCGCTGCGCCACCCAATTAGCCCAACCTGTCTACTTTTGAGCCAGTGCTGACTACAAAATCAACACCCATCAACCGTAGGCAACAGCGCTAAACTCTTACCGGTAATATCTAAGAAAAAAAGCGTATAAACCCCCTTGACTAGATCGCCCCCAACGGGTTTAATACGCACCCTTCGTGGCCGCAGCCGCCACAAGCCAAAACGCCCAGATAGCTCAGTCGGTAGAGCAGGGGATTGAAAATCCCCGTGTCGGTGGTTCGATTCCGCCTCTGGGCACCACATAAAAAAACCCCGCTTATTTGAGTGTGGATTCACCCATAACCTGTACAAAATGACAGATTATGGGTGAACTACGGGGTAGACAAGTTATGCTTCAACGCATGGCCCGATACGCTGAAAGCCCCGAACCATCACGGTTCGGGGCTTTTTGTTTGCCAAAAAGGAAACGTCGTTTCTGGCAATATTCATCAGTTTGGCGGTGCTTTCTAGCGGTTTTTCAAACGTTTATCTGGCCTGAATGACCTAGTGTTCCAATCACGTTGTTGATCCGCGTTGAAGGTTCTTGTAAAAGATGGAGCTGTCTTGCATCCTGACCCGATAGACCAACAAAGTCAGCGCATCCAGTACGGGTTTCTTTCAATGGTGCGCAGGTCCTCAACTGTGAAAAACGGTTTTCGGCCACACAGATAATCATGCACCAACTTTGCTAAATCTGCCTCAGTAAAGTCCTGAGCTAATCTTCTGAGCCTTCTTCGCAATACAGCAATTTGATTGGGCTCTATTTGGCCAGACACTATTGCGCTGCTAACAGCTTCTTCTAAGTTTTTCCGCCCCTTGTTTCCCCTGTACTTGTTTAATTCATCGCGAATGACAAAAAACAGATCATACTCAGGCCAATGGAATGAGAATTCAGGCTGGAGTGACTTAAGGGCGTTTTCGAGATCTCGTTGATCGATAAGTGCTTGATAAAATCGGGTAAGTCTCTGCTGAAGCGAGCCGATAGTAATTTCCTCGCTTGGCGCGGCAAGAAAATTAAATGGTGCAGGTACGTCGAGGCGATCGAGTCGGATAAGTTTAAAACTAAAACATGCGCAAGAGATTACTGCTAAGCGGTTTTTACATCGAAGATTTATTTCTCCGAGACTATGTGACAAGCTCGGCCAAGAAACGAACTCGCCTGAAGCGAGTAGGCACCCGTTTTCTCGGTGTCCGTGAAAATCCAATTGAAGGAGTGGGTTAGTATTTGACGTCAGACGGCTTGCTATATTCGATAATATAAAAGTTAAATCAGAAGCACATGAAGGGTTGTAAATATACATATTGGATTCCTGCGTACGCTTCAGCGCTGACTCCAGGTCGTCCCTCACTCTCCTGATAAACCCCATCTCTCCCTGCGGAACGCTTTGGATTAAGTGAATATCTGTAGGTTGAAAGTAATAACACCAATCATTCATAGGGTAAGTGAGCTGTCGATGGGAAGGCGCTAAGCGATTGCTGCGCTTGGGCCATGCCTATCTTTATTGGTAATTTTGTTGTGAGTGATAATATGTCCTCTCTGGTTATGTGTAGATGCTTTAGATTTAAACGTACCGATAGCATTCCACAGGGTAAAGAAAAAGCAAATGATAAGAGCAACATGGCCCACTCACAGTAATGGGAGATAATAGTAAAAAAAATCTTGAATGGAGTATTTCGGGGATACATGATGTTAAGGAGTATTTAGTCGTTTCCTGGAGACAAACGAGCCATAATGGGCTCGACACTTAAAACTTGGGTGCAAAAGCAGGCTTTCCAACGGTTATTCTTTTGTGCTTTTCAAAAACTTGCTGTCGAACGTAGTCTTGGAAGGCTTTAGTATAGACATTTTTGTGAGAAAACAGTGCTTCGCTTTGCGCTTCTTTTTCAAGAAGCCTGCGTTGAAACAGATCTTCGCTATCTCTGTCCAGATCTGTGCGCATCGCTTTTTCCTCTAGCTTTGAATGTAGGTGGCGAAACGCTGATTTTCGATCAGGAATTATTGCATGTCAACATGCGCCGCCGCGTGATCGGTGGTTTTTATAAGGATGCACTCGAATGAATAATCCGAATACGTATCAAGCCGAATTGCAACATGTTATTCGCAATCATATCAAGGAACACCGTGAATTTAGCAGGGAGCGTTTTAAGTGGAAAAATGTGCCATTACGGTTCTACACTTCGTTGTTCAAGCGAAACCACCTAACGTCTATTCAGCGACAGATTGCTGACACTGGACTGGAATGGATGGAAAAAAGGCTTGTACAGGACCCTGAAATGCGAAAGGAAGTAAGAGCGGAAATACTAGCCCGAAAACAAACCAATGCACATCTCTCTGAATCACTAACATTTATCTCGACTTTGTTGTGGTTTGTTTCCTTTTTGGGTCTGGGATCAATTCTAAAAATCAGTTCCGATCTGGGTTCCTTGATAGTTTTTATCTGTACACTATTTGGTGCCGTTTTCGCCGTGTTTGCGATTATCGCTATCCGAACAGAGATTCTGGAAAATGATTACATTATCAGTCTTCTGGAAGAGTACTGACCTGTTGATTTTGAAATTTTCGAAGGAATCGATCTATACCGAATTCGATAAAGTGAATAGCTGTAACTGAAAAACCTCATATTCATCGCAAGTTATTAGTTCATAAGCGTGTTCTCTAATCCCATAAGTACAGCCTCAAAACCCATAAGTACAACCTCAAAACCCATAAGCACAACCTCAAATGCAGATCAACTAAATAAATCCATACGTTCGGTATATAAAATCTAAATATGCGCTTAAATATGATTACCACTGAAATAATAAGTACAGCCTCAAAACTGGTTTTCTGTTGAATTTTTATTTAACAGATTAGTTTAGTTATTAAATAGTGCGATAAAAACGAAAAATCTATCTAATGATTTGACTGGCAGTTTGGTATCTCTTACTCTGCGGTGTAATCTATTTTTCCAAAATGGGGAAATACAAATGACTCCATTTAGTGTGGTGCTTGGAGAATTGCGCAGGAGCAGGGGATTACGCCAGACCCAACTCGGGCAATCGATCGGTGTCGAGCCTTGTTACATTTCGTCGATGGAGAACGGGCACAAAGGGCCAGCTTCCACTCCGGTTCTGAATAAAATTGTGTATGCACTTAGCTTGAGCGATGTAGAAGCAGCAAGCCTTTTGGCTTCCGCAGAAATATCCAAACCACTGAGAAGAATACCGCGCCAGGCCAATGTACGGGAATATGAACTCGTACATGCGCTTTGGCAGCGACTGGGGACGTTGAGCGATGAGCAAGTCCAGCTTATGTTGCTAGCGTTGAAAATGACTGAAAAACCGACAGAAAAGGAGGGGATATCGAAATAATCGACGGCTTCAGAAAGTAAAACGGGACAAACCAAAGGCCTGACCCGTTTTTGAATGAGATCGCTCTCAAAAGTAAGCACTTTGAGTTTCTCACTTCAAAAACCTCTCGTCAAGCCTGACGGTTGCTGTCGTCCCACATTTTATCAATTTCATTACCTAAATCGGTAATGAGTATTCCTACACCCTGAATATGGCGCTGTTTACAACATGCGGGGCTTAGGGGGCCCTTGCGCCTGTGTTTTTCACCGCTGGAATACTCATGCATGTGCAGTGAGGAGACTCAATATGATTGTTAAAAAGCAAGATCTACTTCGCCACCTAAGACGCCTTGGCTTGCCGGGTGAGGGGATCGCTTATGTGATGCGCTGTTATTCGGCAATGGCGCCCGCACGACGGGGTAAAGGCAACTATGGCTGCGTTCACGATACCATCGCATCTCGCAAGAACGGATTTACTACTAACTCAGAATCAAGGCATGCTGAGGGACCGTTTTTATTCTGGTGTGAGTTCAATCCTGCGGTGGTGCTGTACTTGGATCAGCCTGAAGCCATTAAGATCACTTATTTCATTAACGGGAAGAAAGTTGGTTATCAAGCCATTTTTGATTTTTTAGTTATTGAAAATCAGTGCGTATATGTTGTGGAATGTAAGAGGTTCAAAGACCTTGTTAGTCTTGCTGCATCAAATGACACTATGTACGTAAAGCAGAATGAGAATTTTATTTCTCCACCGGCCCAAGAAGCGTGCTCCAAGTATGGGTTTGGGCATCGAGTCGTTAAAGACACCGATTTTAGCGTTAACTTTACTCGGAATTGCTTTTTTCTTCTTGGCTTTGTGGATGATCGTGATGCACTGGATGAACAAACGTATGCCGAAATTAAAGATTCGCTTCGTCGATTGGGTAGCCGGTTAAGACTTTCGTCACTCTACGACCTCTTTCCGCAGAAAAAGCTTATATCTGGAGTTCTTCAATCGAAGCTATTCTTCGATATCGACGCAGAGTTGCTGGTTGAGCCCGACAACGTTTGGATATATGACTGTGATATCACTTTAAGGGCTCTAAAAAAACTTAAAAAGCAGCACGAGCTAATCCCTGTCACGGAGGTCATGCAACTTGAGAGGGAGTCGAAGCTCTGGTGGAATAACAAAGAATGGAACGTTTTACGTTTTTCTGCTGATCCAGAAATGTCGATTGAGTTACTTAATGGGGCAGCAAGAATCTGTCTCAAGCGAGACGATTTATACCGTTTGATAAATGATAAAGAAATATATTGCTCTTTGTTATCTTCCTACGAAACCGAAGCGCAGAAACTTATTGTATCAACGTCGAATCGCCGACTCGAGGAAGCGGAAAAACGGCAAGCTATACTCAATGGCGACCCTCGGACACAAACGGTGAGTAAGCGTACGATTAGTCGCTTAAAAGCTCGTTTTGAGCAAGCGATTAGGCAGCATGGGGACGGTTTTATCGGATTGATTGATCAGACTCACAAACGTGGAAATAGAGAAGCGAGATTATCAAAGCCCGTTATCAAACTCATGGAATCGTATTTCGAAAAAGCATTGACTAAATCGCCACCAAAATTAAAACGATACTTTGATGATTTTGTACGGGAAGCAGAGACACGATACTTGCAGGTACCCTCCTCGAAGACGTTCTACAAGCGTTTTGCCCAATACAGTGATTTTGTGGAAAGAGTTCGAATACAACAAGGTCAGCGGGCCGCCTATGCTCTAGGCCCGGAACCGAGAGATATAGACCTATCGCAGAGCCTTCCCTATCACGGAGATCACGCGTTCCAAATCGCGCATATCGATCACTCACCCATTGAAATGTGCTTTATTTCCAAGCTAAATGGGTCCGTGTTGCCGGGTACCTTGCATCTGAGTGTGATGTATGACGGCTACTCACGTGTCATTCTCGCCATCTATGTCTCTTTTGAAAAACCTTCATACCGCGCGACAATGATGTTGTTGAGGGAATGTTTCAAGCGGCACGGTGTTTTACCAATCTGGATAGCGCTAGATCGAGGGCCTGATTTTGAAAGCACCTACATGGACAAAACATTAGCCACTCTGGGTATGCACAAGCGGAGAAGACCCGTTGGTTATTCTCGGCACGGGTCAAATATCGAACGTATCTTTGGAATCGCAGAAACGGAGTTCGTTCATTGTTTATTAGGAAATAAGCAGCTACAAAAGTTGGGTCGAAGCTTGTCGTCAACACACAACCCAAAAAAATTAGCGGTATGGCAGCCTGACGATTTCTTCATTGCGTTAAAAGAGTACGCCTATTTTGCCTACCCTAATGTCCACCGATCAGGTATTTGTGATACACCGGAAAACCGATTTAAGCAATCGATTGCGCAATTTGATGAGAAGCCTGGTACAAAAGTGAAATCAGAAAAACATTTTTATTTTGCGACTTTGCCTGATATTAAAGGAGGAAAAGACGGAAAAATTGTGATTCTTAAAAATCAGGTTAAATACAAGAATATCAACTATCTTTTGTCGAAGAGCATACCGGGGTACCACGGCGAAAAGCGTAGAGTTCGTGCGAAATACGATCCCTATGATATTCGTTTTATTTGGGCGCTGATTGACAAAATATGGGTTCAGCTCAATACGACTGATTTGCTGCTCCGAGAGTGCTTTGACAAAGGCGTCAGATATCCACATCTCGAAGTCTATGCTCGTAACTTGAAACAGAAACGCCTTTATTTGAAAGGAAAATCATCGCCGGGTATATCCATGGCTAGTCTCGAACAGAAGGAGATGTTGCTGTTTTCCCAGAATAACGCGGAACAGTTGGATGCTAAGGGTATAAAAGACGGCGATCAATTGGCTGATAATTTTGATATCGGATGTATCCAAGCCGCCGATGTTGAAATTCACGAGGTGGATAAGTAATGGATGAAAATATTTTGGAAGTATTGGCCAAGCAAATATACGTCAAGCATATGATTGGTGAAAAGGTATTTGATTCTCTCTCAACCTATGCGCAATACGGCCGTTCAGATACATTCCTTTGTGTGATCGGACCAACGGGTACCGGAAAGACCAGGACCACGCTACGGCTCGAGTCATTCCTTTGTGAGCGGCTTAACGCGGGCTGGGAGCCAAATCGTGCAAAGCCGGTGGTTATCGAAGCACCTTGTCAAGTAAATAATAAGTTTCCCTGGCGATCTTTCCTTGAGGAGCTTCTGCTGCTACTTGGTGATAACTGTTTTAAGTACAAATTTGATTTTGACACCGTCACCGAGCTGCGTCGAAAAGGGCAGAACCCTGGTAACAACTCAAGACTAACTATCGGGCAATTGGAGCGTCTGGTACGCACACGCATCAATGTGCTAAAGCCCATTGTTCTCGTTATTGATGAAGCACAGAATTTTGTGGACCAAGTGTCTGAAAATGATAAAAAGGAAAACGTTAATAGACTAAAGTATTGGGCGAATACGATGGATACTAAATTTATTTTATTTGGTACACATGAGGCTGAGGGTATCTTAGATCTAAATGAACAGTTATCTCGACGTGTAACATCAATCTACTTTCCTCGATACAGAAAGACTAAAGAGGATCTTGAATATTACGCGAGCTTTTACAAGGGTTTAGTCGAGTCACTCAACATCAAAATGGATGAAAAGATAAATAACGATTTTTTATTTATTTACAATCATACACTAGGTTGCCCAGGGATGTTGGTTAGCTGGATTCATGACTGCATAAGCTATTGTTTGGATAAAGGAGTCGATCAAGTAACCCTAGGAATATGGAGAAAGCATCGTGCTTCCCGAGATCGCTTGACAACAATGGAAAAGGCGATAAAAAACTTTGAGGCATTTTATGATGCCGCGCAGGAAGCTTTCAATCCAGATGAAGTGATTGCAGACCCCTATCAATATGATATGGATTTTAGTCGACCCACAAAGTCGCGCAATACTCGGCCGGGAAAATCTTCACCGAGAAGGTACCCTGTACACGATGATTGATTTAACGAAAATCGATGCGGCGCCGACGTGCCGCATATCCTTAAAGCGAGAGCGATATCCTTATTTTTTACCGTTACCTGTATCTGGTGAAGGAACCGGCGACATCGAATCAATTTCTAGTTATCTCAGTCGACAGGCGGAGCAGATATCTGAAGGGGCATTCGGGTATCTGACACGCCTCCAGGCCTCGATGTTGCCCGATGGATCGGTAAAACCTCTGCATCCGAGGTATTCGCATACATTGAATGGCTACAATCTTCTCGCTGTCAGGGCGGCGCAGTCTGTTTCTATGGCCTCCGAAGGAAAAATAGATGGTCGTTTTTTAACTCTAACGCCTATTGAGTTCCTATGTGATTATCATGCGCACGGCGTATTAAGAGAGAGCATGGTTTGGTGCCCATTGTGCTGGCATGAAGACAATGAAAAAGGTCGGTCGCCTTACCAAAGGCTGTACTGGACGCTTCAACAAACGCGAGTTTGTGCGATACACAGAATTAAGCTTCAGGACAGCTGCACAGTGTGCGGAGCGGAAAAGAATATATTTGGATGGTTTCCAAGGCTACATGTTTGCGACAAGTGCGGACGAGTATTGTTTCACGATAAACCAAGCAGCCAGGATGAAAATTTTACAAGTCATGAGCTATGGTTGTCGCATGCGGTCTATGCGCTTATCCATAAAGTTACTAAAAATAGAATAATAATTACCAGCGATGTAGTATCCAACGCCCTGACACGTATTCTAGAAACGCAGAAAATAACAGTTCTTGAGTTTAGTAAGCTGGTGCAGTGCGATACCCGGATGTTACGTCGTTTAATTAATAAAGAGAAACGACCGTATCTTCCAAGTATTTTGGATATCTGTTACCGGCTCGATATTCCTCCCGATAAGTTGTTCTTTGACCGAGATATTCTCACCTGCAGTGAAAATTGGAAGACACATCCTCGTGAAAAATATATAGACATGTCGAAGCTAACGAAGCGAAAGCGAACTGATTTGTTAAAGGCATTACAGTCAGCGTTGACTACGAGCGCTACAATTCCTATTAGGGTGAGCCACATCGCATCAAGGTTCAATATACGAACATCGACAATACGCTATAACTTTCCAGAGGAGTATTCGATACTTACAGCGCGGCGGTCAGCGTGGGAAAAGACGGTTTGGCGGAATCAGCATCAAGCACGATTGGAAAAGCTGGTGGAAGGGATATTCAGCTTGGCGAGGGTGGGAGTATATCCAAGTGAGAGGAAACTACGCGATCTGAACTATATGCTGCCTTCTGACTTGCGACGGGAAGATGTGAAGCACTTGCTGGGTGCGTTTCAGGATGTTTATAAGTCACTCTGGCCAGGGGGCGACTAAAGATTAATCTGTCGACTGCACCAAGCCTTGAGCGTTATTGTGTCGCTCGCCACCAGGTGATGTGGGCTTTTGCCGCTTTGCGCATGTTGATGAGATTGCCAATGCCGGTCCCTAAAACCGGTATACCGGGTACCACAGCGAGAACGGCCGCAAGAGCTACCCAAGGCGACTGTATAAGCGCGGTGGCAACGAAAAATATGAGGATCGCAGCGCAAATGATACCGCACCACTTAGCTTTGAATAGCGCGGTGTCATAAATCTGCTGCTTTGAGTAGCCAAGGGATGTTCCCCAGCGTGCTCCACATTGGGCGCACACTGCGGCAGATAAAGGTACTGGTGATTTGCAATGGCCACAGACGCCATCATGTGGCTGATCTTCGAATTTTTTCGCCACGACTAGATCCTTATGAGGTTGACGAAGTTTTAGGAGCCTGTACCTTTTTTGGGTACATTGCATATTGTACCAATAATAGGTACGATGCAAAAAGCCATTTCCTCCCATGACTATCGAAGACTCGTTGAATGGCTTAAACACGCTCGGCTAGCCCACGGCTGGAGCATGCGAGAATTGGCATCGAAAATTGACGAACCACACTCGTTTGTGCAAAAAGTCGAATGGATGGAGCGGCGCTTAGATGTGTATGAATTCGTTCAGTACTGCCGTGCGCTCGAAATCGATCCCCATGAAGCCCTAGATTTTTTTGATTAAAGCAACCTATTGTAGCGAATAATATATAGTTTATTACTACCATACCGTTATTCATAATAGATATTAGCTAATATTGGCGATATGCATAACCAGGTATGGCAATGCCTTTGCTCTAATCATCGGAGCTATTTTCCGGCACAGGCCCTCTTAAATCTAAAGAATTCCGTCAGATTTACCGCACGTTTGAGCATACAGCTCTCGGGGCGAGCGAAGCTGATGAAGTAATTCTGAGAGGATCTGCTCAGACAATGTTTTTCTTTGGAGAAGTAGGTTCGTCATGCTGTCGGTTGTTGGAAAGACATTCTCTGATGTAGCTTGGGAGCACAGTAACACCAGTGAGATTGCTGTCACAACTTCGGCATAATCTCTTCAATGGAGTATCATTCTGCCTTTAAAAACATCCATAGATCATTCAAGGAGTGCTTCAACATGAAGCTGGAATACAGAAATGGGGTAAGAATCACACAATTTGATCATGAGCTCTCACCGCTAGAAGCGGCGATGAGGCGCTTCCAGGAAAACATTGACGAACAACAACAGCTCGCCAACGAGCATTACGATAATTCAGTAGATCCAAAAAAAGAGGAAGCGCGCAAGAGCGCCCTAGCTTACCTGGCAATGGAGCGACAACAGCTGGCAACATTAGCCGGCTTGTACGAGCAATTAGAGGAATACCGCAAGCTCGAGAGTAAAGTTGTGAGCAAAGATAAAAAGACGGCGATACACGCGAGAGATGTAATGTTGACGGAAGAACACCATCCTACGGACGATTTAGAGATGTACATGCGTGCCGAGGGTGTGCCAAAACCCAGTTCGCAGCACACAGCTCACCATATCTGCCCTGGTAGCGGACGCTGGGAAAAAAATCTCATTCGCAATACCCGTATTCACATGCATTCCCATGGCGTAAGGATTAATGACCCTGCTAATGGAGTGTACCTGCTTCACAAAGACGACTATACCCCTCACTATTCGATGCCGAACTCGCGTGGTCATCTGACCTACCATACGCGAGAGTATGAAAAGCTTGTTGCCGGTCGGATAAGCACTCTACCGAGCCGGGATGTGATTAAAACGCAACTTCAGGTTATCGGGCGACTCCTACAACAAAATGAGCCAAAGGGTGCTTTCGCGAAAATGAGGGCGCTTCGATCATGAACAATATTTACGCAATCAGACGTGCTACAGATCCGTTTTACCGAGAACTGGAATTCGATGTCATGGACATTGCGCGCTACTCTCCGGACGATGTCCCCCTAGATGCGGTGACTCGCTTTTTCGAGCTTAATACAGCGATGAGTGATTGGTGGCAACCGATAAGGGCTCAGTTCTATGACGAAGCGGATGATCAGGATAAAGATATTCCAGACCTCTGTCCTTGGGTTGGGGCTACTTTGATTCTTTCTCCTAAGGCATTTCGTTTACTTGAAGACGCGCTTCGAAATGATGGGGAGTTCTTGCCGCTTCTCGTCGGGGATGAAGAGTATCAGCTGTTCAATTGTCTGAGTGTTGGAGTCGACGACCGAGAGGCGTCTGAGGTAGAAGTCGATGGTGATATCGAACTTTGGGTGAACAAACTGGCGACAGCTCCAGAAAATACCTCCCAAGTTGTTTTTAAATCAAAGCTTGAAAAGGGGAAAACGCTTTTCGCTGGCGATTTGTTCAAAACAGCGATCGAGGAGTTTGGTTTAAAAGGTTTAGCCTTTGATAAAAATTTAATTGAAAGTTTTGGATGATTTTGTGTTATGGAAGAGTGAACGCTGTTTATAAAACCAACAAGACCTTTAACGGGCGACGTAAAACTCGATCCGGTGGTTGTGGTTCGATAAAGTCATCGTTTTTCATTTGAGGGATCCTTTCTATTAGCTAGCGTGGGCTTAGCGATAATGGCTAAATAATGCTGAAAATGTCAGATTTGTGTGAGGTTAATGGGGGGCAATTGGATGATCGGCCGGAAATTGGCGCGCAGGGTGATCTTTGGTTGTCTGTATATATCGGTGGAGGGCTCATGCCTCATGTGATCTGACGAACGTATTGAAAGGACCCTATTCCCAGTGTGCCTGGCTAAATTATGTGCAGCTGCGACCGTGTTAGTATGTTTAACTAAGTCTTTAGTTTTAAGTCGTGTATTTATATGCTTAGCTATCTAAGTTATCGATGTATATTCGCTGATGGTGCATCTGGCAATCGAGCAGATATAATGATAATCAGTTGCATATAGCGGAAGTGGGTAAAGCGGACTACTTTTTAGTATCGTTATCGTAGATTACAAGCCTGATAGGGTACAAAACGGCGAAATTTAAATAAATATGAGTAGATCTCTTAACTTTGATAGCTCCGAATTCACTAGGAAGCCCGTTTCTCCTTTAAAAGAGATGGCGGCCTACGAATCACTTTGGATGGAAAAAGGTGCGACGTTCAAAACAATAGCCGACAAATTCAGAAGTTCTCCGGGAGTTCTTCCTTCTGAGCTGGTATCACAAAAGGAACTGTCTGAGATAGAAGAAGAGCTGCTTGAAAGAGTGGTTTCCTCTCAGTTTGGAAGATTTGGGGTTCGGCTAAACGGTGCGAATGAATATCCAGAAAAATTACGGGATGCGTTGAACCCCGTCGAGCTTTTTTATTATCAAGGCTGGTGGGATCTCATTAACACCCGATGTATAGCTGTAGTCGGTGCGAGAAAGGTCTCCGAAGATGGAGTTAAGAGAACACGAAAGCTGGTTAAGCACTTGGTTGCAGATGGCTTCACAGTGGTATCTGGTTTAGCAGAGGGAGTGGATACCGTTGCACACGAAACTGCTATTGAAAATGGAGGTAGAACGATTGCAGTAATTGGGACCCCCCTCTCAGAAGTCTATCCGAAGTTTAACAAGTCACTGCAAGAGGAAATCCGTAAAAATCATCTAATAATTAGTCAGGTGCCGTTTAAAAGATATTCAGCGCAAGATTATCGTTCAAATCGCTATTTTTTCCCGGAGCGAAACGTGACGATGTCTGCTTTATCTGAAGCAACAATCATTGTCGAAGCTTCTGACACATCTGGGACGTTATACCAAGCAAGGGCTGCTCTCAACCAGAATAGAAAACTATTTATCCTCGAAAGCTGCTTTAAAAATCCATCACTAAAGTGGCCAGAGAAGTATTTGAATAAGGGGGCGATCAGAGTCGCAGAATATAAGGACATTATCGAGCAGCTTAAATGATGAATAGCCGCCTAACGATGGTTGATGGACTAGACCGGCAAGATCATTTTTTTCTCAATGAAGAAGATGTATGTTACTACTATGGCGAATACACTGCGAGAAAGGGGTTTGGTTATAGCGAAACCAATCAAACCATATCTAATCTTAAAAAGTCCGTCGCAAAGAAAAGCGAATACGAATATAAATATAAAGAGCAGGCAATTATTAAAATTGCGAAATTGCTGGCCTCATCCATAAAGAACGGAAACGAATTTACTTTTGTTCCTGTACCTCCGTCGAAAGCAAGGGACCACGATCTATATGATGATCGTCTTTGTCAGATCTTGAAGCACTACGATTATTTAACGGGCAGTATTGATTGGCGAGAAATTGTATGCCAACAGACATCACTTGTTGCATCGCATGAAAGGCAAGATCGACCTACTCCTGAGCAGTTAGCCAATAATTACGTTGTGGATCAGGAAAAGTTGGCTGGGGTTAAAAACAATATTCTTATATTTGACGACATGCTGACTACTGGAAGTCATTATAAGGCAATGCAAAGTACGCTATCCAAATTCGCGCCTCACACAAAAATAATGGGGCTTTTCATCGCGCGGAGAGTACCGAATGCGGATGACTTATTCTGAATGGACGCGCTAGACAGATGTTGGAAAATTGTGGATTATTTGAAGTAGTAACGTTTAAAGGCGATCTCAATAATAAACCCGACTGGATGGATTTCTATTTTAGGTTGGGAATGGAGATACACAATTATCACGCGAAAGGATTAAAGACAAGATCAATAATAATTTGTCCGTCTGTTCACTACGTGGACCTTTTGGTTTCTTTCGGGTATTTGTTTGGGAAGTCTAGATATGCTGGTAGAGCCTCGGCTCTAAAGTTTGAAGATTTCGAAAATATGGAAGTTGGCACGCCACTGTTGTACCGTTCTGGTTCAAATGTGATTTCTACTCGTTTCGTTGACCTTGATATTTGTCACGACATGCTTTGTGTAAAAATCCAAATCCAAGACCCCAAAAAAGGAAATGGAATTCAATATGTGTTGGAACAAAGTTTGTCGGATTTGTCGCTTCAGTCCAACCCGGAAAGCTTAAGAATAGGAAAATCTTTAAAGGCCTTGAGTGAAGAGGTGTGTCGTGTTTTTGGGTCCGGATGTACAAACTTTATATCTGAACTTTATGATACTGTCGGTCTGGTCGGAAGTAAAAATGGCATTTTGGAAGAGTTGGACTCTTTGGAGTTTAAATCAGCTAAATTCAATGAAAGCCTAGAGTTTGCGAGTGTTTCGAGCTTGATACGACCTCAAAATATACCATTGTATGAGGATAGCCCTTTTTCATTTATCTACTCAGACGGTAAAGTTGGCTCTAGATCGCAACTAAACACTGAAGAAATCTTATGCTTTCGGGGCGCGAGTAAGTCACTAAAATTTTGGGATATGTTTCCCTGTGCATCAAAGGTATTTGTATCTGAAGCGGCAGAGATTCATTGTTCGACGCTAATAAAAAAATTTAATGAAGCATATACGGGGCGGAGTCAAACGGAGTTTGAGATTCCATTTTTTGCGCCAGATTCAATAATGTTTTCAGCATTCATAAGCCGATAGTGAAAAAGGATGGTATGTAGCTGTGTACTTGAATAAGCTTGATGCTCTCTACAGATATAACACCCATAAAAACGTGGAGTGGGTGTCGATAGAATTTGAAGAGCTGGCTCAGTTCATTAAGCTCGTAAGAGAACTTAAAATTCATTTGAATACCCATGGATTTCCGAACCCACATACAAAAAGATTACTGCATTTACTATTTGTTCTGAATAAGAGGTTTTCTTCATTCCCCCTACCTTTTTCAAATCGCGCTTATAATTTTGATGGAATTATTGAGCAAATCAAGAAGTACATGAATTTTTCAAGAAGGTCTTTGCCTAGCTTTGATGATAGCTTTCACCAAATCGATAAATTAATTGGCGCCATTCAAGTTAGCACTGTGCATCCGCTGATTAGATATATTCAAAACAATTATAGTCCTGATTGTCATCAAATTGTCATTTCATCGCCAAACATAAAGTCCGACGTACTGTCTTACTTCAAGAACTACATTGGAAATTATTCAATCCTAGGGGAGCGGGAAGTTGACGTTGCGACAGATAGTTCTATAGGTATTTATTTCGGACCGCCAAGGTATTTTACTTGTCATCCCGGTTTGATTCAGAAATACGAGAGAGTTGTATGCCTGGTAATGAATGCTCCCAGAGCCGCAATACCCGGGTTGCCTCGTTTAAGTGGATGTTCTAATCCCTGTCAATCAGAAGTCAAACAGGAACCGGTTGAGCTGAGCGAAGATGAAGTGACCATGGGCTTTGACGGAATTGGTGTCGACGCATTTTTAAGGCTAGGTACGAGATCGGATGACCCAATACACCAGCTTGAACAAGTTGAATGCTACGTTGTTATCTTAGGCGAAGATAAGTTTATTTTTACGCCATGTTCGCCCGAAAGCAAGCGATACTGTATTGTAGATCTTCACCTGCAGCCTAAAATGAAACGTATTCATCCTTTAGAATTTGACGAAGATACCGCAATATTACTGCGACGAAAGAAATCAGATGCGCAGATAAGCGAAATTGCCGACAAATTGATGGGCGACTCGTCCATTATGGCTAGAGAACTACAAGCAAAGTATAAGCTGGAATTGGTAAATAAAATTAAGTGCGTGGGCTTCCAGGCTATATGTGATTATTTGGGACAGAGGGGTTACGAGATAAACAATCAGAATCTCATCTACTTGTTATCAGAAAGCACAATCCGGCCCCAAGACGAAATGTACTTTAGATCCGTATTGAATTATTTGGGACTTCATTCAATATCGGATGACATTATCCATAATATGAACCTACTTAAGAGGGCGCACATTAAAGCTGGCCACCTTGTAAGCAGAGAATTGCGGCTGGCGGTTAACTCTGATCAGAATTGCAATGAAATAAAAATAACAATGCACAAACAATACGGACCACTAGCGCACGGGGTCGGGGTTTTAGATGCATTTAAATTTCGTAAGTTAATTGATACACCAATTTTTATAAATCGAAGTGAGGTCGGAAAAGTACATGATCTCCACCAAGTTTCTGATCTGTAAAAAAATATTAGCAAGGAATCATTCTTATGATTGAGGTTGCAAATGATCTTTACTCAAATGATTATTCGAGAACAAGAGATCAACTTGAAAATCATATTCGACAAGACCTTTTTGGTCCCCTTCCTGACGATACACCTCACAGAATAACCGAAGAGCTGAGCGAGGCTCCACTTCAGACCTATAAAGTTGGAATACTTTTTCCTCAGTCTCAGGTGGGTGGGTTGGAGCTTGATGCTGAATCGGAAAGTAATGCAAATGATGATGACTTGAGCTCAATTGTTAGTAGAAAGTGCTCAAAATCTATAGATGCTCGGATAAAGGATCTAGGCTCAGCTAATTCTACTGTCGAAGAATTCGATATTGAAGAGCTAGTTGATGCAAATATGGAGGATGTGAGCTTGTCCGGGTTGCATCGTCCTTCGAGCATATCCATTTCGTTCTATATAGATGAACTATCCGACGATAGTATTCTAAAGTTTGTGATTTCTGGCGGGCGCTATCAAAACGAAAAAGTTGAAAATATTCAGGTATGGAGGCGAACTCCAATCGAATTAAAGGCGCAGCTAAATGTCTCGGATCTTAAGAATAAAAAAAATGTATTCGATCTCCCATTAAATGGAGAGCTTGGAAATCTAAACATAAAACTTAAGGTGTATGCACGAAATACTTTGGCGGGAGGTAAACTTCTTACTGCAACTGTTGTAAATGACGTTGTATTTCATGATGGAAACACTTATGTGGAATACAATCGATCCTCGCTCTTTCAGACAAAACTAGAATTAAATGCGACTGATAGAGACTCATTACCATCAAGTATTATTGCTCCATATCCCAGCGTTGATATCTTTGAAAAGGATATTGAAGAAAAGTCTCTTGATCTACTGTATCGCCAGCACCAGACTTTTGGAATTGGGCACGGTTGCGCTGCTGATTGGAGTGGAAAAAATGAAGCAGTTTCGAAAATCAATAAGCTTTGGTCGACAGCTCTTCCTACTTTTGAAACTTGGGCCACAACTGCAGCGATCAAAAGAGATGATGGTTCCGAACTTAGTATAAATATGGCGGATCTAGCTAACGCGGCTACTTTTGGAGCTGGAATCGAAGATATATCGGAGATGATCGGTCTTTATAAGGCCTGGATTGATGACAGAAAAGTTGAAGCGCGTTCTCTAGATGTGAAATACGCCGAAGCCGCTGAATACAACTTAAACCACTGCAATGAATGCCTGAAAAGAATTATCGAAGGCTTTGATTTCATTTGTAATGATGAATTAGCAAGAGAAGCGTTTATTCTAGCGAACAAAGCAATTCTGCTTCAGCAGATACGAGGCTCAGACGAACCCCGAAAGCTTGAAATATCAGAAGATACCCAGCGTCGAGAGTTTGTTGGCGAGTTGTATGAGTCCGCTGAAGATTCTCTTCGTCGAAATTACAAAGGTAAGGGAAGGTGGCGCCCTTTTCAGATCGCCTTCATTTTAATGTCGATAATGTCAGCAGCGAAAAAAAGTCACCCGGAGCGGGAGTGTGTTGACCTTATTTGGTTCCCCACCGGTGGAGGAAAGACGGAAGCATATCTTGGTTTGCTGGCTTTTTATGTCTTTTACAGGCGACTATCCGATCCTCTTGATAGCGGTGTATCGGTATTTATGCGATACACCTTGAGGCTATTGACAGCGGACCAGTTTGATAGAGCCTCATCGTTGATATGTGCTATGGAATTTATTCGAAAGAATGAAGGTGTTGAACTCGGTGAAGAGGAGATCTCAATTGGTGTTTGGTTAGGTGAGTCTGTTACGCCAAACCATAATCCAGCCGCAAAAACGTTACTAAAAAAGCTGGTGAAGGGAGAGAAAAATGCAAAAAATCCGTTCGCCATTACTAAGTGTCCATGGTGTAACGCTCAGATCGGACAAATAAAACATAAGAATGAGTCTTACGTTGTTGGTTACTCTGAATTCGGCAATGGAATAAAAATACATTGTTCTGATGAGTTATGTGACTTCTCTAGCGGTTTGCCCGTTTACGTAGTTGACGAGGAGATCTACAAAAGGCGGCCGACGCTCGTTATTGGAACAGTGGACAAGTTTGCAAATGTAGCTTGGAATGCCAATGTCAGACATCTCTTTGGGTTGAATGAAAATGGGGATAGAGATTGTTCGCCTCCTGGTTTGATTATTCAGGATGAATTGCACTTGATCTCGGGTCCCTTGGGTTCCATGGTTGGTATTTATGAAACTCTGTTTGAGGAATTGTGTACGGATTACAGGGCATCCACTCCGTCAAAGCCTAAAATTGTATGTTCTACCGCTACTATCAGACGTTTTAAGGAGCAAATAAGGGCTCTTTATGGCAGAAAGAATTGCAGTCTTTTCCCACCCCAGGGATTGGAAGCCGGTGATTCTTTCTATGGTCGCTGGCTCGATCATTCAGAGCAGCGTGGTAGAAAGTATATGGGTATATATGGTGCCGGTGAATCCATCCAAACTATGCAAGTTCGAACGATGTCGATTGCTTTGCAAGGCATACACTTTACCTCAAATGATGATACTAAAGACCCTTACTGGACCTTGTTGGCGTTCTTCAACAGCTTAAGAGAGTTGGGAACAACTATTACGCTTTTCCAATCCGATATCCCTACCCGAATAAATCAATTAAGACGGAAACAGCAGCTTAGATTTGAGGATATGAGGCCGCTCAGCAGTGAAGTACTGGAGCTCACTAGCAGGCTTCAGAGTGAGAAAATATCGGAAGTCAGGCAGAAATTGAAAAATGTTTATAAGCCTGGAGAAAAAAATTGGGATGTTCTAGACGTATGCTTGGCTTCAAACATTATCGAAGTGGGCATTGATATCAGTCGTCTTTCCCTCATGACAATCGTTGGTCAACCAAAAACAACTGCTCAATACATACAGGTTTCTGGGCGAGTAGGGAGAACTCCAGAAAAGCCTGGGTTAGTACTAACGATTTATAGTGGCGCCAAACCTAGAGATAGATCGCATTTTGAAAGATTTAGACCATACCACGAACGTTTGTATCAACAAGTTGAACCGACTAGTGTTACGCCATTCAGTGTGCCGACTATAGAGAGAGCATTGCACGCTATATTAATTGGGTATATACGGCAGTATTCCAGTCAAAATCTTTCTTCTTACCCTGTACCTAGAAGTATGGTTGGAGAATTTAAACAGATTTTAAAGTCAAGAATTTACTCAATTTATGAAGATATGTCTGATGCAGAATTAAATTATTCAGCGTCTTGCAAATATCTCGACGAATTTGTTGGTGATTGGGAAAGGAATAAAACCAAAGCTTGGGAGGCAAAAAACGAGGAAGTTGGGCTCATGTATAGAGCTTCAGAAATGGTTCCTTATATTGTCAGAAGAGTTGGAAGAAAAACGCCAACATCCATGCGGAATGTAGACCTCGAGTGTCGAGGAGCCATGGCCTATTTTAATCCGATGAATGAGATAGAGTGAAAATGAGCTTCCAGAAAACTACTTTAAGACAAGGGCAGCTAATTCAACCATTCGGTCCGGGAGCAATTCATGTTTCTAGTAATGGAAATTCATTAATTACTGCTGGATTAGATTACTGGTTTCATGCAGCATACTGTGATGAAGGAAATATTTGCCAGAGCGATTTTGAAATTGAAGAGCGGCGACTTAAAAAGATCCTTCAGGTCGATGCATTTTATTCGCCTCCAGATTACAGAAAGAAGAGTAAATGGGGTGGTGGAACAACAAATATCAATATTACAATTCCTGTTTTTCGGTTTCCAGCAACACATCGATGTAAGCGTTGCAGCAAGCTTATCAGTATAAATTCGGACAGTGGAGAGTTTGTTAAGTGCGCGAGGTGTGATAGGTATTCTGCAGTGCCTGTACCTTTAATTGCCATTTGTGATGCAGGTCATGCTCAAGAGTTTCCTTGGTACGAATGGGTACATGGTTCAACAGGTTCGAATTGTACCCGTGACAATCTTTATTTATTAGAGAAAGGTATGACTGGCCTTGGTGGTATGGTTGTCGAGTGTCGGGATTGTAATAGAAGCCGTCCGCTGTCGAAGGTAACTTCTGCGACAGATCGAGAACATACTCATCTCAGTGATAATTTAAACGTAAACGGACCACCTTACGTATGTAATGGAAGTAAGCCTTGGCTGGACATTGAAATTTCTGAGGGGGGATGTGGAAGGCCTCTTCGAGCCTCGCTTAGAAGTGCCGGCAATTTATATTTTCCGGTGATCAAATCTGCCTTGCATTTACCTTCTCCAAAATATGCAAAATCATTGCAAAAGTTGTTTCTTGATCCGCACTTTACGTCAAATTTGGATTTATTAAATGGGATAGAGCTAAACGACTGTGCAGAGAGGTTGAGGAAAATATACCCTGAGCTTCGTGAGGTGGATGATCTAGAGATAACGCTTTCGTTAAAAGAATACTATGATGATTGCTCAAGCTCATCTCCCAATTCTGCCGATCCAGTTAGTCAAGATATTGAGTTGGTGGTTCGTGAAGAAGAATATAAAACCTTTCTCTCTTCCTGGGATACAGAAGAGCTGAAGCTCAAGAATAAAGATATTAGTGAGTATGACGAAATCATTTCAGATTACTTTGATGCTGTCACCTTACTTGAGAAAATTCGAGAAACGCGCGTTTTGTCAGGGTTTACAAGAGTATACCCTGAGCATGGCCAGACGGTTGCTGAGTTGCAAGATTTGTTGTGGGGCGAGCTTCCAAAAGAAGGCAAACGTTGGTTGCCCGCTCAAATAATATATGGCGAAGGTATATTTCTGGCCTTAAATAAACAGAGATTGCTCGAATGGGAATCGAGGAAGGAAGTGATAGAGCGAGCGACTTTATTGTCTAATAATTACATACGAGCACAAGCTGAAAGGGGCTTTAACGTTTCCGCTATTTCACCCAGGTTTATCTTGCTTCATACTTTGGCACACATTCTTATCAATCAGCTAACGTACGAAGCTGGATATAGTTCAGCATCCTTGCGCGAACGGCTTTATGTCTCTAGTGAATTAGATATGCAAGGCTTGGCCATTTACACTGCTGCGGGTGATGCCGACGGAACATTAGGTGGATTGGTGAAGCTAGGAAACCCAAAATTTTTGGGTGGTATTTTAAAAAACGCGTTGAACAAAGCGATGTGGTGTTCGGCTGATCCTGTTTGTATGGAAGTTGGCTCTAAAGTGGGCCAAGGTCCTGATAACTGTAATTTAGCATCGTGCCATAGCTGCGGCTTGTTACCAGAAACTGCTTGTGAACATTTCAACCGGTTTCTGGATCGGGGGTTGTTGATTGGCTCCGAGGCGGAGCCTGGAATTGGGTATTTTAATTTGGAAGGCTATTCCTGAATGAAGCGTAAATAATTTTTAATACTTTTCGCGACCGAATTTGCCATTAGGAAAGGGACTCCGTTGCCAATTGTTTTAAACATGTTTGTTAAAGACATGGCTTCTGGCAATGCGAAGGACCTAGGCATTGATTGAATAGCAAGCGATTCTGCAGCAGATATTCTTCTTGCCCTATAAGGATGTAGGTGCACCTCATTGTTGCCATATGCTGCTGTGGGCGAATATCGCCATCTGTGTAGTCTTTTATAAGACTTACCAGAAACACAACCTTCTTTGATTTCAAAAAACCTATTATTCCCGACTGTTGGTTTAAAATGGTGTTTTGAATTTGGATGACTCTCCACTTGATTATTTTGAAACCAGTGTTCAACAGTTAGTTTTTCAATAATTCCTTCGGGAGATGATAAACCTGCGTAACCAGTAAAATCTCTTGTGCTCGGCCAGCTAGTTTTCCTAATCTCATTTAGAGAAAATTTGGCATATGCTCTGGTGTTTAGGGATTTAATTTCATGATAGCTTTTATACAAAGTTTCTGTGTCAGGGTTTTCGATTGCATCCTTTCTTGCCAGTGTTCGTTTAATACCAAAAAATAATACTCTCTCCCTATCCTGCGGAACGCCAAACTCTAGCGCGTTAACGACGTCATAATTGATTATGTAGCCTTTACTTTTAGTTTTTTCCATTAGCTTGTCGAAGAATTCGCGATGCTTTTTCGTTTTAAACAATCCTTCGACATTTTCGAATAAAAACCAATCTGGCTCGCACTCGGTTATCAGGTCAAAATATACGTTTGTTAGTCGACCATTCTCTCCCTTGAAACCCTTGTGCTTCCCGGCATTGGAAAAATCGGGGCAGGGAGGTCCACCGATAAAGCCGGTATGAAATCCATTTCTCTTACATTTTCTAAGGTTTGATTTTAGCGTTTCAATAACATCCTCTGACTCCAAGATAGATTCGATACATGTATCGGAGTATCCGAACTCTGGGATTTTGTTATTCCGTGTGTACTTATAGGCATCAAGAAACGGTTTGAAAATTTCATTCACGAATACGATCTCAAACCCGGCCTTTTCAAAACCAAAGTCGAGAAATCCGCTACCAGAAAAAAAAGAGAATACTTTCGACTCTTTCAATTTTCGTACCTTGTTTTTTTACACATGCAAATTCAGCTCTGATTGATGTGACTACAAATGAATGTCATCTTTAATATCTATATAGTTTACTAGTTCTCCCAGGTATTCCGGGGGTTTGTTTATTTTTGGATCAATGGCTATGCGATGAAAATTGATAAAATATTTGGATAATGGAGCTCTGAGGGTAAATACCCGTTCACGCTCTCCCATTAACGAATTCCTTTCGTAGATTGATTTCATTTTATCATCCAAATCTCGATGAGCCCTTATAATCAAGTTAACATGATTGTCCCAGATAAGGTCTTTCGGGATTTCGAAAGTTTGGTTCTGGAGCTGTTCGCATTTATAAACTTTATTGAGTTCCAAGCACTGAAACTGTTTGTGCGATTGGCTCCATATCCTCACTACCCAGCCTGCATCTGTGTTGGCGATTGATCTTGCGTAAATTATATCTTCATTAAATGTATTTATAGTCGATGCGTAGACCGCTTTTAATGGGGTGCTGTCTATGCACGCTTTTCGTATACAAGAAAAAAGGTTAGGAGGCGGTTCGAGAAATTGTGTCCTCGCATCTTCTATCCATCCTTCATTTTCCTCGTAATTTCTGATGATGGCCAAATACTCCTCAATAGGAGGAATGGCCCCCAGTTGAGCTGTGTTCGACAATACCCACTTTTTGTCCTGAGTATCGATGTTCAAAAGGCTTGGGTTTAGCTTGCGAAACTCACTGATCGATCTGCTCGCCTGAACGCTGGCAACATTCAAGAGGCTCTGAACCCTCTGATTTTTGAGCTCACCTTCCCAATACAAGATTGAGCTAAGCCTTTGTAACCGTTGATCTCGTTGGTTGTTCGTGTTGGCCATCGATAGCACGCGCTTATCAAATAAGATAAAAACAGCATAAAATATAAATATATCATAGATGATAATATATACAAATAGCGTCGGGTTGCTGGTTTCAACTTTTGTTTTCTAAGTATCTTTGGGGTAGTCAGAGTAAGCTCAGGGGGAGTTCGGAAGAATTGTTTCGCTTTTTCGTTGAAGGGAAGTTGTGCTTTATTTGTTGAGGCATGGATGGAAATGCGCCGGCCAGTTCTGTTGAGCGACGCATTTCCATCATTGTGTTTGAACAGTGGATGGTCATGTTGGCTGTGGCGGCAGGACTTACCTGGAACCCAGTGAACCCTTTATCAATTGCGGCTCCCCATTTGTCCAGGGCGCGCGCTTTTGAGTCTAAATAGCTTTCTTTATTCAACATAAGGAAAATTTAACTTAAAACAAAAATATAACAATCATATGATTATATATAATGTCAAATATGACGCATTAATTAGGTATAGACCATCCTGTGTCTATGGTCGTGGCGCATTCAGAACGAAAATCCAGCGTTAGCCTGGAAGGGGCAGCCTGCAAGAAAGCTGTGTAATTGACTCTGTAGGGTGAGAATTCTCTAAATGCAAGAGCGTGTACTATTCAAATCGATGCGGATTTGGTGTACCCGGCCTCTATCTGCTTTAGAGCATGCCATTTTCCAGCCTTTAAGCGCGTACTTACGCAGTGTTTGAAGTCCTGCGGAAAATGAGGGCCTTTTTGAAGTGCCTGTGTCGATTGCAAAAATGGCGTGCAGCAACAACAATTGTCTCAATCGCTGCTCTGGCAGTTTTACCGTAGGAGTGATCAGATCAAACCGGAATGGGTGGTCAGGTAAATCCGAAACTTTGCGCAAAACGGACCAGCACCTGAGGTACGTATCGCTGTGATTCCAGATTCGGTATATTTGATGCGAATGAGTTTTTTCAACGAGTTACTAAAAGGGACTCGCTGCTCTCGAGTCTTGAAGTTATTTGCTCTTATCGCTGGCCACCCCGGGCGCTCCGCAGACTCCATTACATGTTTAACGACAGGGGGGGCTCATACCCGGTCATTGACCAGTATATCCACAGTATAAATTCTGGTCAATCGCGTTCTTCTGCCGAGCATAGCCAAAATAGCTCTCGAAACCTAAGAGGGGAATTGCGAGCCACTTCATTGAGAGTTGCGAGATATTAAAAAAGTGCCGAGTACTACTTTGTTTTGTGCTGCTGGCATTGACTTCGTGACCGGGGAAGGCGAGAAACTCCGCAGAGGCACGTCGGTACATTGGAATGATAACGTCAAAAAAGCGCGGCATCAGAACTTGTTCGATTACAGCCCCTGACCGGTACCGGTGGTACGTTTTTCAAATTGTGACAACGTCGATCAGGGGTCGCTGGAATTGCTGGATATAGCGGTTTTTGCTGAGTCCGGAGTCTTCCTTAGCCCCTTGGAAAAGAATGTGCTTGAAGGGCGCCATCGCCTTTGCGTCGTGCTCGACGATATCTTTTTCGTACAGCAGATAGAGCAACTTATCCGCCCATCCATGACTGCGGCTGTGGCGCGCTAGGCGCTGATAGAGCTCCCGCGCATAGCCCGACCACGCTGCGCGATCGCCATCTTCATAGATAGCAGAAAGCAGGGCATGGCCACTGCTGTTTTTGGCGTAGCCAGCCCGCACTTTCTTCCAGTTGGCGCGATCGTTGTAAGGCTCCGCCCACACGGTCTCCACTGAACCTGGATTGATACCATCGATCAGGGCTTCCAACCGATCACCCTCCAACAGATCCGGGAAAATCGGGCAGAGCATGCCGTAGGTCGGAATACCAGCCTCCTGGAGCTTGTGCAGCGCTTTCAGGCGCGCACTAGGTAACGATGTGCCACGCTCAATGCGTCGAGCCCAGGCGTCATCCAGTGAGCCGATGGAAAGTCCCACCGTAAACCGCCCTGGCCAGCGCTGGAAAAACGTAATCCAGCTTTTTGAGCCAACGGTGGAGTTTTTGGTGAGCACGCGGATACGGAAGCGGGTTCTCTCGAGCAGCATCTCCAGGGCCTTTTGGGTGATGCCGTTTTTTACGAGATAAGGAGAAAAGCTATCCGTGAGCATGGAGAACATCAGTGTGCTGTCGGTGCCCCAATCTTTGGATTTTCCTGAGAGTTGTTCAGACAATCGTTCAAGAACGTCCGGCCAAACAAACATCAGGCCAGGATCTTGCGCCGGCAGCAAGTCCTGCCCCAACTGGTCGTGCGTGTTTTCGAGAAATCGTTGCCGATTGATGCGCAGATAGCTGCCGGCATTGCTCGAGCAATACGAACAGCCAAAACTGCATAACCCCATTAAATCCAGTTTGTAGTCACTCAGTCCCTTTTTGCCAAATCCCGGACTGCGCACGATGGGGGTCTTGATGCTATCAATTTCGACAACGTGCTTATCAGATCGCGACATGATTGCTCTCTATGCTGTTTATATACACGGCAGATGGTTAAATACGCAGTAAACACAAGCTTGTTTTTTGCAGCTATTTATTGGCTGCCCCCAACGCTTCTAGTTTCATCAGGCATGCCTCTAGCGTCGATTACGCCGCCGGTCTGCCATTATCTGCCAATTGTAGGTCAAGCCAACACTCGAGTGATTTGGGGTAGTAGTGTTGAGAATATATTATTTTCTATATGAATCAGAGAGTTAACCATGACTAATTATGGGTGAAAGACCTTGCGGTACAGTCATGTTATGGGTTAACAGCGCTAATTTGTGCCCTGCTATGTCCAATACTCGAACAATTGTGGGGTTGCTTCTGACAAGATACGGGTGATTTCGACCGGCAAATTATGGGTGAATCCACATGAGCGGGGTTTTTTTATGTCTGTGTACAGCGGTGGTTTAGAATCACCGCGGTTCGACAAATTGCGACCGCAGGAGCAATTTGCCACGAGCGCAAAGCGCGAGCCCGCAGGGTCGCAACGCCCCCTAGGGTGATGCGATGCTTCCGCCATGCGAAAGGCTGGCAGGTTGCGATGAATTTGCTAGTGTTCGAATTGCGAAAACCCCGCTCATTTGAGCGGGGTTTTTTTATGTCCGTGCACATCGGCGGGTTACTAAACGCCGGGAGCGTTTTGGTCCACCTTTAGGTGCCCGAAGGGGCAGGTGCAGGGATGCACCTGAGACAACACCACCGCGGTTCGACAAATTGCGACCGTAGGAGCAATTTGCCACGAGCGCAAAGCGCGAGCCCGCAGGGTCGCAACGCCCCCCAGGGCGGTGCGATGCTTCCGCCATGCGAAAAGCTGGCAGGTTGCGATGAATTTGCTAGTGCTCTAGTTAGGCAAACCCTGCTAAGTTGAACAATGCTTCCGCCATGCGAAAAGCAAGCAGGTTGAGATAAAATCGCTAGCGCTCGAATTACAAACTACCCGCTTAAACGAGCTGGCTTTTTTGCTGCGCCCTGCTGGCGCGGACCGATTTTTTCAGTCCTGATATCGAGGCGCGGCCCCTCCTTTACCAAGTGCTCCCAGTCTCCAACTGCTGATGATCCACCTTTGACCGAGTTGTCCCAGTCTCCAACCACCGATGACCCGCCATTGACCGAGTTGTCCCAGTCTCCAACCACCGATGACCCGCCATTGACTGAGTTTCCCCGGGCTACAGTCGCGGGTGACCAGGCATTGACTGAGTTGTCCCAGTCTCCAACCACCGATGACCCGCCTTTGACCGAGTTCTCCCGGTCTTCAACCACCGATGACCCGCCTTTGACAGAGTTCTCCCAGTCTACAACCGCAGGTGGCCAGTCATTGACTGAGTTTTACCGGTCTACAATCGCAGATGGCCCACCGTTGACACAGTTTGCTCATCTCCAACCGTCCATGACCCTATATTCACGCCGATACGCAATATTTGGTGTCACCGGATGGCCTTGGCAGAGTGTGTAGACTTGGTGGGGCTAGTTGCCTTTCGGCTTTTAAGCCCACCAAAGCCGATTTTTACTTACGCCGCTGAATTGAAGCGCCTGTTAAATATCTCGGCACACGAATAAAGATAATCCCGGAGCAAAACTGCTATATCAGCTTAAACAAACCGTTCTAGCGAAAAAAACGGTCAATCACGTTGCCCAAACAACCGAAATATTGCGGCGAGCGCGATTATCTTCGACGAATATTTGCTCGGTGGAAATATTGGCGTATTGTAACTATTTCCTGTTAGTGACTGGAAAGCGGGCTTTTAGTCTAAAACCCCTGTAAATTGCTGACGGCCATCGAAGGTACGGTCGCAGGCAGTAGGGTATCCAGAAGCGTTGACTTGGTTTATGTTGCCGTGGATATTGGCTTTGCGTGGTGGTGGTAGGATACAGAAAGGGAAATGGTTGCTGAATTTATCGAATAAACTGTTATGTGAAACCGAGATCATGGCTCACGAACTAAAAACTGAGAGGCTAATTCTTTCGCAGCTAACGCGAAAGGATTGCGCTGATTTTCAGGGTCTCATTACAAATGATGATGTGACAAGGTATTGTTTTGATCCTTTGACAGCAGCGGAAGTCGAGAATTCCTTCGAGTCACGCATAAAGGATTGGGATACTAAGCAGTCCCACTGGTTAGCGTTGGCTGTTTACCTAAAAGAAACGAATGAATTTTTAGGTGTAACTGGTTTCAGAAATACATCTAACCAAAAACAAGTCGAGGTTGGGTTTATGTTCCTGCCAAAATTCCATGGTCGAGGCTTTGCTACTGAGTCGCTTAAAGCAGTATTAGACTATGCATTATTTCTGGGCTACGAAACAGTGGTGGCAAACGTCACTGAACCCAACGTGGAATCAACAAAAGTTTTAGAAAAATGTTCTTTTAGGCAATCTGGAAGTGATGCTGGAGGGGTGATCATCGGTACTGTCGCGTATACAAATGTATCGTATCTATTTAGAAAGTGCTCAATCACATAACAAGCCGCTCAAGGCTCAGCAGCTATCGCTGCTTGGACCTCCGCTGCGTTGCTCGTTTTGTGCTTTTCCGCTACGCTCGCACAAAACCATCAACACAGCTCCGGCCCCTTAGCGGAGCGTTATGTGAACCAGAAAATATTCTAAAGATAAGGAGAAAATTAATGAAAAAGCTATCTATCGCAATACTGCTGGTATTTTCATCCAATGTATTTTCGGATGATTGCGTAACAATAGATGGTCAGATGGACGACGACAAAAATAAAGTTGTGGATAAAGTAAGTGCCATGAACGTAAGAATTTCGGATGATTCAGTAAAGACTATGACTTCGTACGCAATAATGACTAAGTTGATAAAGAAGGCGAATGATTTGAATCTATGCTTTAAAGCTGGTGAGAGTGAGCTAAGTTTCCGGGCTATTTCTGAAGAGCCCAAGTATGAAGGACCATGGAAAACGGTACCGATTATATAGACATAAAGTTAAACACACATAACAAAGTGCTGCAGCCGAAACCCATTGCTACGCTTTTGCTTGTGGGTTCGCGTTGCTCACTATACTACAAGCAAAAACTCCGCAATGGGTTCGTCTGAGCACGGCGTTATGCAATTAATTTAAAAAGGACTTACAATGGCAACAAAATATCTTTACTTCATCGTTTCACCTGACATATTTGATCGTCATGTATTAACGCGAAGAGGTCAGTCAATCTGTTTTTTCAAGTTTGGAATTACAACCGATCCTAATTTGAATGTCGTACGTAGAGGATACTCTACTCATAATCCATCCTATGGATATAATAAAATTCCTTATGATACAAATATTAGTCTTGCGGTTCGCACGGAAGATCTAGGGAAAGCAATGGAAAATGAGTTTCGCGAATTTAAAACTAATGCACAACAAATAGGCAGCACAGAATGGTACTGCGGCCAGCCACAAAAAATGGAAACACTACTTAAAGTATTCAGCGAATATGAAGATGAAGCTGTTGATCGTTATTCTGTTGAATTGTTTATTGAAAGAATCCGAAATGCATTACGGCGAAGTTAGGCGTAAATGCATAACAAACCGTTCAACAGCGACGCGGAACCTCCGCTTCGTTTCGCGCATGGCTATCGCCATTTTATGCGCTACACTACGCTCACGGTTGGGCGCGCGTTAACGGGGCGTTAGGCAGACGACACGGAGTCACCTCCAATGAAATTAAATGTGGTTTGTTACTTGATAAAAGAAGGCGTGACTGAAGAGGATGCCTTAGATAAAGACAAGATAGGTAAGAGAATTCCTATAGATATTGATGGGGTTCCTTGCGGTCTTTACCTTAAAAAGTCTCGTTCTGAGCCTCAATGGTCAAAACTATTTAGCAATGTGAATGGTATTGATTCAAATATTTTCAAATCAGAGAGCGTAAGAGGGCTTTTAGTTGTAAACATTGAAAATCAGCTATTTGCGTTTACCTTTGGGCACGGTAGGTCAATGTTGAAATCATTTATGGTCGAGCGTGGATTTGGATTAAGGGTAACTTTGAACATTGGGGATTCTGAGCAAATAAAGTCCATCGACAAATCAACCTTGGAAAAGGTTTCACTAAATACGCGGTCACAAACCTCCAAAAACACGAATGTAAATGACTTTGATTTTGAGTTTGACCAAGAGATACTAAAATCAATCTGCGCTGTAGTTGAAAACAATGACAGCGAAAATTCAGAAGTTGTATCAGGTTGTGACTCTGTTTCAATTAACACCGAAATAGAATTGGATACATTTCCAGATTTAGCAAAAAGACTACTATCGGCCTATAGAGATGATAAGTACCAAGAAAAATATCCTTGGGTAGATTTTATACAGTTTGTATCCGACCCATCACTTCTTCAACAACTGAATGAAGAAATGGTTAAATTGTTAAACGAAGAAAAATATGATTATGTGTGGATTTCACCGCCAGAAGTTGTTGACTACAACGATTTTTCAGGGTTCGTCTACAAAATAAAAAAGGACCAGTCGCCTTGTTTGCATAGCGAGCTTGATCTGACAGCGTATATTGCTGAATCTAAACCTAGGAAGCCTATAACAATAGATACTTTAAAAAGAAGAGAGATATTAAAATTTAATGTGGAAGAAAAAAATATAGGAAGCTGGCCCGTCTTTTATTGTATGAACTGCGAACTGGAGATTAATGGAGAAACATATATTTTAAATGATGGAAAATGGTACAGAGTTGATAGTGAGTTCGCTGATTCCGTAAACAATTTTTTCAATTCTTTGACTCAGTGTCAAATTAAATTTCCCCCATACAACGGCATGAAAGAGGGGGAGTATTTGCGCCATATTGCCGATGGTGAGAATTTTGCACTCCTGGATCAACAGTGGATTCATCCAAAAGGTACGGGAAACAGGCTAGAATTTTGTGATTTACTTTCTCAATGTGATGCGTTTATTCACGTCAAAAAGTATGGATCTTCTTCTGTTTTAAGTCACTTATTTGCACAGGCATCTGTAGCGACCGAATTCCTAATGAATGATCCCAGTGTACAGGTTCAGGTAAATAAGCACTTAGAGGAAACGTATTTAAGCATAAATTTTAACAGCGAGGATAGCCCGCGAAAATACAGAGTTGTTCTGGCGGTTATGCAAAAAAATGTAGGCGATCTTCATTTGCCATTCTTTTCAAAGGTAAATCTTCGTCACCACGCAAGAAGACTTATTAATATGGGCTTTAAAGTTGAGCTTGCCAAGATTAATATCAATTAAAAGCCTAACAAACGGCTCCACGCAGACGCCCAAACCTACGCTGCTTTTGTGGGTTTCGCTGCGCTACACTTTACCACAAAATCCTCTCCGGTTTGGGCGCTGGTGAGCCGGGCGTTAAGGCCAACTAGGCTCGGTATGAAAAAAATATTAATAATTGTTATGTTAGGCGTACTCCAGGGGTGTGTGGGGTTGGCTGTTGGTACGTATGGTACATTTGAAAGTGAAAGATCGTTGGTAAACATATCGAACGAGAAAAACACATTTAATTATCCCGGTTCCACAGAGTTATTAACTAAAGATCAGCTTCTTTCTGCTTGGGGAGCTCCCGAATCAATCGTTAAGGAGGGGCGATGCGAGATAATTACATACCATAATGGCTATAGTTGGTCAGGAGTTGGGGCTTTTGTTTTTGTAGTTCCAATTCCGATTTTGTTGCCAACAGGAAAAGAAAAAAATAAATTTTACTTTATAGATGGCGAGTTTGTGCGGCTGGTGTCGGAATACGGGGAGGTTGCAGCTGCATTTGGTTTTATGTGTGGCAGTAACGAATGTGGTGCGCAAGCAGGCCCTGTTAACAACGAAAGGACACGTAATGTAGATGTTACTTGGTGTGACTTGCCCTCACAAATGTAGCCACCTGACACAAATTTCTAAACGCTGTTTTGTGTTTTCGCTGCGCTCAATTTTACACAAAAATGCACTACACAATTTGTGCAAGTGCTATAGGCATTACAGGAGGTTTCGATTGTTGTTAAAAAAATTACTTTTAATTCTTTTACCAATAGTTTCACCAGTATTTGCAAAAGATGTGTATATGTGGAAAGACGATGGGGTCTATAAGTATGGCGATGAAAAGCCAGATACACAATACACAATAGTTTCGGAAGAGAATGCGCAGAAAATCATAAATTCTCTTAAAAATGCAAATTCAGGCAGCTCCCCCACACGCAAGACAGGCGCAATAGTTGGACACCCACTCTAAATTGGCCTAAATAAACCGCTCTAGCGGAAAAATAGCCAATCACAGTGCCCAAACAACCGAAATATTGCGGCGAGCGCGATTATCTTCGACGAATATTTGCCAGGAGGAAATATTGGCGTATTGTAACTATTTCCTGCCAGTGACTGGAAAGCGGGCTTTTAGTCTAAAACCCCAGTAAATTGCTGACGGCCATCGAAGGTACGGTCGCAGGCCGTAGGGTATTCAGAAGCGTTGAGCTGGTTTATGTTGCCGTGGATATCGGCTTTGCGTGGTAGTGTTAGGATATAGAAAGGGAAATGCTTCCTGAGTTAATTTAATAGAATGTTAGGCTTTAGATCATGCTGAGTACGTTAATAACTATTTTGGCTGTTATAGTTGCTTTTTTGGCCGCAATCCATGCAAGGAAATCTGCTGAGGCAGCAAAAGAGGCAAATAGAATTGCGGTGCATCAAAATCGGCTAGAAATTTATAAAAGTCTAGTATTACTAATATCAGCTCTTTCCAGTCGTGGGCCTGATACTAAGTCCGAAGATATCTGGCAGTTTTATGAACCTGCGGAGCTATCGAAATTCTATTTTTGCGATCAAAGTGCGAATAGAATCTCCTTGCTTTTTGACAATCTTTTGAGATTCCTTTCTAAAAAGCATGATTGGCAAGTTGCGAGAGAAGAAGGCTCTGATAACCTCAAGCAATGCGCTAGAGAAATGCATGCCTATCTGGAACAATGCAGGGATGAGGCTGTAAAGGTCAAGGATGAAATTGAGCCACAGCTAATAGTAAACAAAGCCTGATACGTAATTGGATTGAAGAGTGAACTGTACACAGAAAGAAATTTTGGAAAATTTGTTTGATGCTCTTGATCGCCTATTCGATAGAGAGTCGAAAGTAATTGATATATACGCGATCATGTTTGCATCAGAAAAAGCTGTGTCTGGAGAGGCAGAAGTTGTTAATTTAAGTGAGTATTCGTACGCTCTTAAAATGCTCATCCCTAGTGGGAAAGCGGAAGAGGCTCAACGTGAAGAAGCGCTACTAATAACCAATGAACTGAGGAATATTCTCAATGAATTGCTACCTATCTGAAAAAGCGCATAACAAAACGGTGTTCGCATTAAATGACCAAAAAATGGCGCCACGCAGGCGCCCAAACCTACTTTCTTTTTGTGGTTTAGCTGCACTCAATTTACCAAAAAAAGCTTTCCGGTTTGGGCGCTGATGAGCGGTGTTTTCAGAGCTGTGGGAAACAAGGTAGGAGATTCGATAGAGATGATAAAGGGTGAGTGTGTCTGCGGGGCGGTGAGGTTCACAATCTCTGGACCTACATCTCAAGTGATTTTGTGTCATTGCTCAATCTGTCGGAAATCGGTCGGCGCTGGAGGCATCCCAATTATCATTGCATCCAACCAATTTTATAATTGGGAGAGGGGTTTGGATTCGATAAGGTCATGGAGAAAACCAGTCGGTGACTGGACCACAAAATTCTGTAACGTATGTGGTTCGCCGCTCCCAAGGGAGAATGATTCGAATAGCATGGCAATTCCGGCGGGGCTCATCACGCAAGGCGGAGATGATCTAAAGGTCCAGCACCATATCTATTCAAGTTACAAACCAGCCTGGGATGAAATTGGTGATGATGGCGTCATACATCCCGAGGCATTCGGAAGCTCAACCGGTGAGCTTTAACAAGCTACTTTAATCCGACGAATTAACAAACGAATTCAGTCTGCCAAGAGTAACGGTTTTGGTCATGCTTTGGCTAACTACGGCCTGGGCGATAAGCTCATTTCGGATGTGAAAATTAAGTCAAACCCGCAGTTTTCACAGCATAACATCACATAAATACCGCGAACTATGGACAACCATTGCCCTACTTTTTTGACTATATGCTAATCTGACACACGGGGTGAAAACCTAAAAGGGAGCAGCCGCATATCATAATTAAAAAGGATATTTTATATGCCAAAGGGAATTATGCGTTCAGTTGGAAAAGGCGCTGTCAATCAACATCGGGATGTTAAGTTAATCCAAATATACTTGAACTTATTTATAACTCTTGATACCAAAAGAGTAAAGCTAACGGTTGACGGAAAAATTGGTAGAAACACGATTTCAGCGATTGAGCACTTCCAAAAAAATTCAGCGGGTATGAATTTCCCTGACGGTCGAGTCGATCCAAACGGTAAGACCTTCCGTTACTTGACACTTTATCTCGACGAGGCTGAGCAAAATAAAATAGAGGCAAGCCTCAACGAACCTTCCTCACCTCCAAAAGCGATAGCATCGAAAGACGGCCGTATTCTGGCGGGACTATCAAACCTCGTTGTAACGTATAACGGCGTGGTAGCATCCCGTCAAATTGTTTCAGATTACAGTCTCAATGTTATAAGGCTCGCACTAAAGGAATCAGGGATGAATAAGGCGGTCATAACATCTACGCTTCGTACACCTGAGGACCAGGCAACTATTATGCTTCGCAACGCCAAGATTAATTTGGGCAGGAAATACAGTTTATATGGTGCGAGAGGAGATGCGGTTTTAAAAATCTATGAAAATAATAAAAGTAAAAAAGACAGCGAAATTGTCGAGCTAATGGTGAAGAAAATTGAGGAATATGCCAAGGAGGGTAAGCGAGTATCTAAACACTGTGTTTCAATCGAAGATTACAAGTCTTTAAACGTGATTGATATAGGGTATAACTCAACAAAGAGTGTATGCAAAAATTTTAGTGAGTCAAAATTTTCAAATGCGTTAAAATCCCTTGAATCAGAAGGCTATATTGAAAAGTATATAGATGAGACTAAAAAATCTAATTCATGTTGGCACATAGAAATTAAGCCAAATAAGAAAAGTGTTTTCTGGTACAACAAAAAGTCAATTTTATTTCCAGTCAGATTCATTAACAGTGAACATATTCTATGCTAGTAAATAGAGTTTTAATAGCGGCATTACTCGCAGCAAACATTGCGTGCTCAGCAGAAACAAGCACTCCATCAAGAGCACTTGCGGCTGACAACAATGTTTCGACGGTGCAAGCTAATAATTGTAGCTTTTCACGAGAAAAAATTACGCTTATTGGCAATCTTCCTTCAGCTAAACAAGTCGACAGTCAAAAAGGTATAGACGCAGACAGCAACGAACTGGTACAGACGCAATCCTTTTCTTACAACAACGGAGATAAAGTGGTTGTAGAGCAAAAGTTTTGCGATATGTACAACCTTACAGTAAGTTATAGTCTTAACGTTCTAAGCAAATCAAATTTTCAAGATGCACTTGATCGCATTGATTATATTGTAAAAAGTGTCCATCAAGACTATGAATTAAAAGCTCCGCTAAAACTTGTTGTAGACATGCTTATGAATCAGAATAGGTTTAGCATAAATATGCCTTTCGATATAGCCATTCCCGGTCATGCGGCGAGATCCAAAGACTTTGTCGAACAAAATATTGCTTTCAATAATGTCGGAGAGACTGGAGGGCAGATCAACTTTTATGTTGGTCTAGGCGGAGAATGATTGGTGAGACAAAAAGAGTACTTCAATTCCATCAGTGCTGTTTGCAGGTGAGCGCTCCACACATCACACGAAAAAGGTGTGGGGCGCTTCATTGTATATTGGTTGTGATTTTATTAATCCTATTAACATGAAAATATTAATGGGATTTTTATCGTAGTTTTTATAAAAAATATTTAGATCTTAATATAATGTTAAATTATAGAGCTCTCATGCACTAAAATTAGTGTGCGTTTATATTGTTGTTAATTAATAGGCAGAAGCGTAAACCCCTACAATTATATCGTGGCGAAATATCTTCTAGTTCACCTGTTGGTATAGCACATTCTATAGAAAAAATATATATCCCAATAAATACCCCTGGCTTTAGCGGTATTTTTATTCATATGGGAAAGCCTTCATATGAAAGCAGGTCTGATGGACGCTTGGTTGTTGAATAGTCAAAAATCATAGAGATATTTAACGCAACAAATCCAAAAGATGGAAAAACGTTGACATGAAAGTCTCCGGCTGGAAAGATGAAAAAATTCATACTGCTGATATTTTTATTTTATGCCGGTAGAGCTTCCACAGCATCAAGGGCTAATAAGGAGCGTGCAAGGTATTCGCAAGAGACTATTTTGCTCAACAGCTACTTAGGTAATGGGCATCCTGCCTACACGCATAATGGTAGTAGCGATGAGCTAGCTCAGTTCAAACTGCTGGAGAGATTTTATATTCAGCTTGTTGAACCGATTAATGGCGTTTATACCCGCAATAATCTTGCGCTTATATTTTTCTTTTCACTTTACGCGGTTCACAAGCACAATGCCGAATTTAACGAGTACGTTTCGAGTGGCTTAGAAATAATAGCTCTAATCAGAGCCTGAATTATTTGCGGCAACACTTTCTGAATTGGACTTCAGTATAAGTGCTGTGTGCAGCCGTTTAGGTGATGAAAGTGAAAGCAGTGATGTTGCCGAACCAAGCCGAGAAATTTTAGAAAATATCATTGTGAAGATATTTAAAAAGACTTTAACCGTGCAATAGTTTAATACAAGTAATACAGCGTCTTACACTAAATAAGTGCCTCCACTGGCAATCCCCCAGAAATCACCAGTGGAGAAAAGCAGAACTCTACCTCAATCTATTTGCAAAAAAGTACGGACTAGGCAGGTAACTAGAAAGCATTAGTGGCATGCCGATTCATTTTCTGCGAGAACGAAACTTCCGGGGCTCCATTCGGAAACAGGTACTTGAGAGCCGGTATAAGTGTCGTAGTCGGTGATTCTAACTTGTAGGGGGATGTATGCATGCCATGGCCAAAGGTAGCTTGCAATAAGCGAAACATCCAATGAAATCTCACCACTGTTCTCCCAGTTAACTTCTGTACCGAAATAAATAGTTTCCTGCCCGTAGTCCACTCGACGAAATTGCAGATTCTGGCTGGTGCGGGGCGCTGGGAAGTTGCTGCCAATAATGGTGAGCGTTTGACTATAGGTGTCACCGTTACGGAGCACACAGTTGGGCCGGGCGGGGAGAACTCCATCGATAGTTGGCCCGCCGATACAGGTTTCTTCTGTGCTAGCCAACACAACATAGTCTTCACTCCAATCACTTATTGGACGCTGCCCCCCGGTACTTGGCTCATAGTCTGTGAGCCGCACTTGCAAGGGGGCATGAGGGCTGTCGGGCCACAAGTAAGGTGCTATACGTGCGACATCTAAGGAAATTGCGTTAGCGCTCTGCCAATCTACCTCCATACCAAAATAAATGGATTCCTCCAGTGTGTCGGCGCGACGGAACTGCAAATTTTCACTGCTGCGCGGATAAGGCAATAAATTGCCTTCCAGTGTGAGCGTGCGTTGAGCGGTCGACGGGCTGTATCGCAGTACACAGTCCGGCGGTGTTGGGCTGAGTTGGGTGACTTCCGGGCTCGACGGTTGGGTCACCGTGATCGCGCTGGTTGCTTGCGATGAATAGCCGGTATTATTAATGACGGTGAGGGTAAGTGAATCTGTGAATGCGGCGGTGGGTTGATACACAATTTGTGGTTGGTCCGTTTCAATGTCAACGCTGCCGTCACTACCAATGTCCCAACGGTACAGTGCAATCCAGCCGCCGGGGTCACGCGAGCCACTGGCGTCCAGCGTGATGCTTTGACCTAACTCCGCGGTGTAGGGCCCACCGCTGTTAGCGATAGGTAAATCGCGGGCTGGGGCGTTGATGGTGCTCGTCGCTACAACAACCGGCTCGAATGCTTGTGATACATCCGCGCCAAAGAGCGTTATTTTCCATAACCCAGGTTCCGGTGTTTGGATTGTATAGATTTCTGATGTGGCCGTGTTTACATGATAGATATCAGCGGCAGCGGTATTGCGACCTATTATGCGGCCGCTTGGGGTGGTGAGGGTCATCACTACATCACTTCCGGGCCAAGTACTGGTGAAGGTGATTTGAGCAAGGTTGGCGAGTACCTCGAAGAGATCCAGCACCAGCGTTTCGCCTTGTTGGATGGAAACGGACTCGCATTCGCTGGCTTGTTCGCCAGCCGCGTGGGAACGAATTTGTTGATACGCACAATTAAGGTCGAGCAGCGAACTATCGGCGGCTATGTAGTAGCCGCCACTCGCTTCCGCGAGAGGAGCCAGTTTTTCTCCGTTCGCGCCGCCGAATCCAATCGTATATAGCATCCAACCGTTTTCGATGAAACATTGGTTCGCTTGCGAATAGCTGCTTGGTGTATCGCCATCTGTAAGTAATATTGCTATTTTTTTTGAATTAATTGCATGCGCGATGCCGGGTATTGCGGCGCGTCTGGCATTGGAGTGACTGATAGTGTTGTTGGGGAATTCTTCTACCAACGCCTTGATATCGTTTACCATGTGTTGTTGCTCAATTATATCGTCCTGCCAGCTTGCCATAAGAGTGCTACAAGCTAATCCAAGGCTTCCGGCTATCTCGGTACCGCCAACCGCGTCTATCCCATTTATGGCGTTTTCAAGCTGGATTCTCTCTGTGCTACCTTGCTGGCCGAGTAGGGTGAACGGCTTTACAACGCGGGCACTGCCGTCGAAATCAATAATGCCTATTTTGTCTTCTGCTGCAGAGATATTCACATAGGTGTTGGCGGCTTCAAGGCGCCTGCTTTGCGGGTCTGTGGTACGCATACTGCCTGAGCTGTCGATTATCAGTAGGCTATCGAGCTCGCTATAAGTACGGGGCGCTTCATCGACGAATTGCTGCTGGGCTTTTACTTTATCGAGTGATGCAGTCCAGCTCTCACCATACACTTCCCGCGCGACCCGGTCGGAAGAAACGAAAATGTTGTCTCCATTATTATCTATTGTGGCCCCGCTGCCGGAGGTACCCGTTAATGCTGCGAGTACCTCATTATCAACACTGTTTGTTGGATTTTGCTGATAAGGCATCATCCCGAGAAAGATGGGCTTCCAACCTGCTGAGCCATTAATGGTTTCTATGGTTGCGCCGATGCGGGCCCAATCGTATTGATTGCGCGGTTGTAATTTAATACCGTCGATGGGGCCGATTACTGGCCCTTCGTCGGTAACATATTGGTAAGCTGTGTCGGTGAGCTGCACCTGCTTAAAGCGTGTGAGCTCCATCGCCTTTTCTAAATTGTAAGCGGGATCATGTACCCAGGTATCCATGTTGAGCCTGATCTGAACCGCACCATGTAGTGAGGTATCGCAGATACGGAAGGGATCGAAAACTGGTCGTTCGCAACCTCCAGGATTACCAACCCAGACCAGTTCCCGGTCGGGGAGTTCGAGCTGGCCGCCCACTACGCAAGCGGTGTAAGTATTGGTATTGCCCTCCAATACCGTAAGCATCGAATCCAGGGTTGGTGTTATTTGCCATATTCCCAACCCAAGGGTGTCTTCTCCATTGCAGTTGTCTGGGTTGTCCTCGCAGTAAGCGAGATCGTTCCCGTAAAAAATGGGTACGGGGGTGCCGTACACCGACTCTAGATTTAAGGGAGCACCTGAGGCGGCAGAAAATTTACTCTCTTCAGCGCGATCGTAGTCGAGTAGCGCCAGCGTATAAAAGTGGCGCGGCGTGAGATCCCAATGGCCGTATGCCATCGATTCATTAAATGCAAGCGATTTTACCAGTCGTTGCATACCGTTGCGTTCGTCCAACGTTAGATTGTATTTAGTCGCAGCATAGATAGCCGCGGCTTCAAAGATGATGAGTGTTTCGTTGCGACTAAGTGCTGGGGAATGTCCTGGTAGTAAATTACCGCTGCTATCTAATTGACCATCACACCAGGTATTCTGACAGCGGTTTGAAATACGCAATGCTTCTTCTTTAATCCATGCGTCAAAATTTACATCAGACTGCGCCAATAACGGGCTGGTAAAAAAGTAAGTAAATACGTATAACGCGCTGATAAAGCGAAATTTATTTAACGTTGTCACAATGATAATCTCTCAAATAGTTAGTTTAAAATCGGCACCTAAATTAAATTATCTTCGATGAAGCGATTGATGCGACTAAAAATGTAATAGCGTTGCTTCAGTCTTTGACGAATAGAGTAAAAATGCCAGTAACTAATGTTCAATAGAAACGACTTGTTAGATATTTTGAGACTAGAGTGGCGAAAATATGGGTGACAACCAATGAATCAATTATTGAAACTGTATTCAGTCATGGCTTTAGCTAGTGCGACACGTCCAATATGGCGGTATAAAGTGGAGAGCATTAGGTGTGCCGCATTATTAAATGTTTTACCCAATCAATTCTAATGGTATTAAATATTATTTAAGTGGAGCAGTTGGCAAAGTGGTTGAGGCTTGGTTAAATTTAATTGGTTTGCACGAACAGAATGCTCGAGTGTTGGCACAATCGGTAACGTCGCTCAAAGAGTATTTAGCTTGTTCGTGTGTGTTTGATAGACTTGCTTGCCCAGGTCTAGTGTCGCCCTAGGCTTCGTCGAACGCACCAGGCTTGGCTAATTGCAGCCCGGTGATTTATATCGAAATTGCATGTTGGGTAGACGAAATATTTGTTGTAGGCCTGCTAGCAGTGAGGATCAGACGGTGTTACATCAACCAGGATTATTGCTGCGCACTCCACTATAAATATTATTTATGTAGGTGTGCGGAGCAATACCAATATCAACCTGTGGTCATAGGTTTGAGATTGAAAAAAGTGAGAGGGAATAAAAATAAGGCGGCCACAATGGTTGCGTTACTCAAACAGAAAGAACTGCCGCTTTGCTAAAAATTACTGTATTTTTTCCTGTATATTTTTATTGCCCTTCTGGCTTTTATTCTCTCGCTCACTTTCGTTTTCTTGCTTAATATAAGCCATTTGGAATCTCGAGCCTGCGGCAATTCCAGATAAAAATGACCATGAGGATATGCACATGGGATCTTCAAAATCGTCAAACAGGTAATACCTATGTCGCATTTCCCTTCTGTACGCGTTAGATGATACGTTTAGTATTTCCATTAAGTCGTTCGCGTGTCGTTCCACTAGTTTCTCAATAAAATTGCTTTCGAAATACGCCTTTGGTAGGCTGCCTGGTCGTTCCGATAGAATTTTCCTTACTTCTTTCCTAACTTCTTCATCGCAAATCTCGTCGTCCTGATAAATGTTTTTTACAGTTTCGTAGATATTGAAATAGATAATAGACTTGGGAGGAAACGTTTCAGGTTCGTCACTTCTGGATGCCAATTTGCAGAGGTTTAGTGCCATGTTAAAACAATCAAAGATTTCTGCGATAAGTTTGGGTTCGACAGTTTTTGGAGTTTTATTAGCGCATTCCTGGCTAAGTTGTCGGGCATTAAGCCAGTAATAAATTGCTTTTACTCTTGGTAAGGTGGCAAAGGGTTCGGATATGCGGCCGATTTTAAAAATATCGTGATTTGCAGTGGCTTTAGCATAAATAGTCGATCGACAATACTCTTCCCAAATTGAAAATATAAGCAGATAACTTGATACATTTTCCCGGTACCATATGGCCATGCTTCGCAAGTGTCCTTTTTCACCGCTTGAGATGTTATTCGGATCTGTTTTTAGTAAATTCATGATATCTGCAATGTCATAGCAAGAAGTATGAAAAGATAACGCATCGATATCGGTAGTATCTCCGAACAGAGTGTGTCTCTCTCTGCAAAACGCGCCAGAACTCGATTTACTTATCTCCGACTCTGCGCGTTCTATAACGTCCTTTATCCAGCTGGGCTGGTCGAGGAGTGTAGACAATTTTTGTTTTAATGTTTCGTTTGTATCCTGACTTATCAAATTCCATGGAGCTAGCTCAAGGAGAGATATCCATAGTAACTTAATGGACAAGTACATTTCTGCGGAGAGCGCATAGCGACCCCTCAGAGACATTCCTTGGGCTGAGTCAGCAATTGTTTTGAACGCGATTGAGAAGTATTTTTCAGTATCGAGAATACTTTTTTTTGTCGTCTGTTTTATATTTCCTTTCATTATTGATGGTAGTTTTTTTAGTGAAGCTTTAGTATCTTTAGGTTCGGCAAAAACATTTTTTTCTGATAAACCTATTATTAGTTCAAGCCAGCCTAATATAGACTCAGATGTTAGTTTCCTTTGTTCTGTTTGCTGAAGTAACTGTTTTATGTTTTTCATAAGTAAGGCGAACAACGAGTGGCCAGCGACAAAGCTGCAAACGAAGGGGTTGGCCTTACTAAAATATGGCATTTTTTTTAAAGCGAACAGCGAGTGGCCAGCGACAAAGCTGAAAACGAAGGGGTTGGCTTTACTAAAATATGGAATTTTTTTTAAAGATTTATCGGAAGGTTCTGGAGGGGTTGATGTATTTGATGTATTTGATGTTTTTATGTAACTAAACAAATCTAGAATTAGCTCTTTTGTACTACTTGCGATGTCTTCGTGCTTTCCCGCATAGTAGTGCAGCAGTAGCACCTTTGCGTAGAACTTGTAATTTGTGCTCGTTGTAGAAAACGGTTCAAGCTGCCCTAAGAAAAATGATTTTTTTAATCCCTGGTGCTTGATAGCCAGGTGCTCTTGGGCAAGCGATGCGTTAACAAACATGTTTTGATAGGACGCCGCATCTCTGAGGTCGTCAATTTTATCGGAGTAAGTGTTAACAAGTGTGTCGCTTGAAAGGAGCTCAATCTTGTTTTCTGCGTGGACCGTTCTTTTATGCCGATGTAGTGGAGTCTTGGGTAATATTTTAGATAATATGCCTTTGGTGGATCTATTTGATGGCGGGAGTCGTTCGAATGATACTTGTGATAGGGTCTTTGCTTCCGTATAAAGCCGAATGGCCTGGTGATGATTTTCTCTGATTTCCTCGAGTAATCCTTTTTTTAAAATTGTTTCAAGTAGTAAAAAATGAGTAGCCAGAGATACGCCCCCGTCGCTGCGCCACTCTCCTTTTTCTCCGCGCAACACAGCTTTATAGAGATTTATTGCGTCGGTGTAGTAGATGAAACACAAATCGTACGATCGTTCCGAAAGATATATATCACCTAATACCATTTTTATTTTAGCCATTGATATTCTGCTGTTGCTAGGATCGTCCAATGACTGCCTTTGCATCAGTTTTAGGTAATAATTTCTTATAGGGTTTGCTGCATCCAGTGAATGGTCGAACATGGATGCTCGCGCGCCTAATATTTTATTAATAACGCTGAATTCGATTTCTGAGGATAGATAAAATCTATATTGAAATATGTTAGTAGAGGTACGCCGTATAATTGAGTAAAAAGTGGAATTAATGAAGTCATCCGTCATGTTAACTAGGTTGGTGTCAACGTGAATATCGATTCCTGCAACAGTCCGTTCTAGCATCGCGCGATTGAAACCTTGAGAATGAAATTTCACGACATCTAAAAGTGTTATCAAGCTGGATACCACCAGTTTATCATCGGTCTGGCTTAGCAGCTTTGCTAGACCTGTGTCAAAATAGCTGTATAGTTTTGCGCTCATGTAAAGGCGTTGAATGTCTTCGTGTTTGAACAAAAGATAGGATTTTGAGCTAATTAGCCCTCCACCGAAACAGGTGATACTGGAAGGGTTGCTGGTTGAAGGGTTGTCTATGTCGTCATCTGTCTGGTATAAAAAGGAATTTATCAGCATTATTAATCGTTTCATATTTCCTCTAGAGTGAAGCGTAAGGAAACGTATAAACATTCGTCTTAAAAGCTTTAGATTCACGTCGTGATTTTTGATGTAAGTGTCTTTAATTTTTTCAATTTCTTCGTCTAATTTTTCTTTATTTTGGTTGTTGCACATCAAAATTAGTTTTGTTTCGTTGTAGAATTCACTCAAACACTCCGATATCGTTGAAAAATTATTCTTTTTCTTGAGTTGACTAAAGAATTCTTTATCACTAACGATGTTATCTTTGCTAAATTCGGACTTTAGTTGGTTAGCGATTAAGGTCAAGTTTTTCGCGTACAGATCAGAGTATGACTTGACAGGGTGGGTACGCTTTTGATGGGGTGGTCTTTGGTCGTGCTCAAGCGTAGGGTGGTAGCTCGACAGTATGTTGTCCACATATAGAGAAATCATGCTGTTAAGTTTTTGATTGTTTCCGTCTGAGTGATCCGATAACAGTGAGGGGGTATAAAATATTTCATCAAATACGCCTTCATATAGCACACTTGTGTATCCGGACTCTGAATGGTATGCGTCAACAATTTCTCTGCCCGCGATAAATATACCTTTTGACTGGGTTAGCAGAGGTTTGAGGCCTCCCAGCAAATTATCTACTAATTCCTTGCGTGCTTTGTTGTCATCCTGTTTTTGGATGTCTGATATTTTGTCTAACTCGTCGAATAGAATAATGCTTTTATAGTATTTTCTTGTTATAGGTAATTGAAGGGTTGGGTAAAGGCGGATATTTTTTGATGATTTTAAATTTTTTAGGATACTTTGATACGAGTAGAAATATGTTTCATTTATTGATTTTAGATTATATTTTAGATATTGAAGTATTTCTCTAGATGAGAGCCTTCGTTCCGCTTTCGAGGATTTGTGTTCAAGTCCCGTTTGCTTGTCTGTCCCTATTTTTTTAGTTGTTTCGAATGATCTCGTATATCGAATTTTTTGTGATAGATCATGAGTTTTTATAAAAATAAAGAGCTTTTTGAAAAACCCGGTAATCTTGCAGGAAGCCAATGTAATGATTAGTCAACATAAAAGATATGTTGTTGTTTCTATTGTCGGTATGTTGTATATGGCGAGATATTCTGAGTCTATTTTTTCTACCATCATAAACAAAAATATGGCTAAGGTAATAATCGCCATTTTGTAAATATCTTTCTTTAGAACCCTCTTAATGTGATCATTGGTTTGCTCGGCAATTTCACAAAGTATTGCATTAGCCGATATGCTATCGTTTATTCCAAGGTCGATATCTGTTCTGAGTAGTTCAATTTTGTTTTTATTGACTTTCGTAAATTCTTCAATTGTTTTATTTGCCAGTGCTGTTTTTCCAACTCCTCTGTAGCCGCCAATTAAAAAGCTTCCCCCTGAGCCCATTTTCGATGCGCACGATAATGCATCGTAGAGTCTTTTTTTAACTCGTTTTCGTCCCACAAACAGGCTGTCTTCTGAGTTTCTTAAGATATCCCCGCCCAGTTTTTTTAGTGGAATTACTAGCGATGAATTGGGAAATTTGATTGGCATATGCAAGTCCTTTGCGTTGCTGGGGGCTGATATGATATCGAGTTAGATTAACCCTGCGCGACCCTTGTGTTCTCTGTATTAGGTTGGGAAATTACTTAAAATAAATTAGCAAATGCTTTTTGAGGATCTCGTTTCTAAACTGGTGGTACTTAATATTTAAGAGGAAAATTATTGCTGAAGGCGAAAATACTGTATGTTAAACGGGATGGAGAGTAAAGGCTTAAGTTTGAATGGAGCAATTCTGGTGGTTTTTATGGGTATTGTCGTCCGCGGTGGCACGCTTGAATGTATTCGAGATGTCTTCTGAGGTCTAGTACCCCGGTTTAAAAGGTGTGTAATCAAGCCGCTATTGGATGGGGCTGAGTGTTGATCTAACTGCTGTAGTCGAACTTGCGAGTTTTTCCTCCTGGATATACTACAATAGCCATTTTATGTGTCAATGTACTAACAGCTGTCGCGTGCTATGCTGGTGTGTGTGCTCACTCACTTATTTAGGCTTGGCAGAGTTCGTGCGTGACATATCGAGCACCTGAGATCGTTTTCTATGGGGATGATGCTGCGCTTAACGACAGGTGGGTCTAACCAAGTTATATCCTCCCCTCTCCAAAAATCAGCCGCTCACCGTCTCTATACCACGTCTTCTCCCCTGGCCCTGCAATCAACTGCACTCCGCCTACGGCATCATTTATTCCGTTACACGTTACGACATTGTGCTTGCCGTTCAGTACTGATTTTCCGAATTCAGTGATCTCAACTCGTGTTTCACGAAGGGATCTGCCCATCGGGGCTGCAGTTAAAAGTGGATTGTTCAAAGAATTGTGGGCCATTTTTTTTAGGCGAGAAAAGAGATATAAATCTCCAACGGTATCTAGCTCATGAATATTTTCGGTGTTTTGCGGATTCATGTCGTGCGCTAGGGTATAGCCAATTATGCGCGCGGTGTTGGGCGCGTGACTCTGGGTATGCCGTAGTATCACTGAGTCAATATAGCTGAGACCATTGTCGATACTTGGGTAGCGGTAAAGGTAGTTTCGGAGCGCGCGCTTGAGATTAGGCAGGCAGGTGCTTTCTTTTGCTAATAACGCCATAAGTTGCTCAGGTATAGGTTGTGTAATCGCGTTCCAGGCTTCAATGCAAAAATCAATTTCTTTTGCGCCAAGGGAGAATGGCTGCGGTTTCAATCGGATAATTTCTTCTGGGTTTAACAATCCTAACCCTAAGACTGTTATTTTCTCAGCTTGGTGGTATTGATACACACTTAGTTTGCTGGTATCCCAATTATAAAATTTGAAGAGATATACGATAAACGTGAGCAGGAGTTGATCGCTTAGCGCGCGTCCTACCCAAATATTGATTGTCTCGGCGTGTTCGAGCTCATACATACACTGATAAAGATCACGCAACGCAGGGTCTTGCCATTCCGGTGGCTGAAAGCCGTGTTGTTTGCACATTTCATCCCAATGACCCAACCGCTGAGATCGCCAAGGCTCCAAATCTACAAACGTATCTAAAAAACCGCAGGAAAGAATATCCCTACAAATTAGAACTTCACCGCGTTGCAAATGAAAAGCTTGGCGGAAGCTGTTTGCGGCGCTGTCGCCGTTGAGAATATGCATGTTACGCATCGCACTATTAAGGTGTCTGAAAAATTACCGTATGCCGGAATTCTGAATTTGAAGGTAACGGTTGCAATACCAAGCTCACTCGCTCACTCGCTCACTCAAACCCGGGCAGCTCTGGCGCCACAGTCTCATTCCCCGCTGCAAGCCACGCGTCGTACCCGCCCGCGATCGATTTAACCTGCTGGTAGCCCATCGACTTCATGCTGCTGGCGGCCAGTGCGGCGCGGCCGCTGGTTTTGCAGTAGATTATGAATTTTGCTTCGCGGGTTTCCAGGGGGGCGTCGGCACTTAGTTTAAACTCGAGCAGGCCGCGAGGAATATTGATAGCGCCAGGCAGGTGGCCCGCTCTAAACTCATCGGGCTCGCGAACATCTATTACAAAATCAGCGTCTTTTAGCGCCAATACACTTTCCTCTAGAGAAAGCTCGTTAATTTCTGCTTTTGCTTCGGCAACCAGGTCGTGGGCAGTTTTCATCGTATGTGGTCTCGCGAATTAATGTGTAGACAGTTTACGCTTAAAATCTTGGATTTGCGCTCTTCAAAAGCGCATTGGCGATGCCTGTACTAAGCAAGCAACAGTTTTACCGATATTTTAGTGTGACTTAGAAGTCGTAGTCTTTATTGTTCGGGTCGCTATGAGGCACTGGTTAGTTAAGCGATCACGCTCCGTTTAAATCGCATTTAGCAGCCAGCAAATTTTTCAAGCTGTTGTCGGTATTCCCCTGGCGTGCAATCGAAAGCGAGTTTGAATGCGCGATTAAAGGTGGAAGGTGAGCTGAAGCCGCTTTCCAGTGCAATGGTAAGCAACGGTAGTGCTTGCGCGCTGGGAGAATCCAATAGGGCTTTTGCGTGTTCGATGCGTATTGCGTTTACCCATTGGTTGAAGTTGGGTGCCAGTCCTGTGTTGCGAATTGCGCGACTTATTCGGTATTCCGAGGTGTTTAATCGCTGTGCCACATCCACGAGCTTGAGGTTCGAGGTAAGGTGCAATTGTTCAGCGCGCACGGTTGTCTCCAGCGCTTTGGCGAGCGCTTTTTCTTCCTCCAATGGCGCGCGGGCGCGGTTTGTGTGCTGGCCGTTTTCATCCGTCTCGCTTGTGCAATCAATAGTGTCTATAGCGCCCGCCTGGCAGTGAGCCGCATTTTCGCCAAGATTGACCCGCCAGAATATTAACACCTGCGTAATAAGCAGAATTGCTGTTGCCGCAATAGCGGACATGGTGCGGTCCAGATTAGGGCCACCTGCGGCCTGGATGGCGTTCACCACTGTTGTCGTGATTATCAGAGCCAGTGCGAAACAGGAAACAAACAGCGTACGCTGCATTTGCCCCTGGGTTGTTTGTTGCTGATAGTTCCGGCAGCCCTCCCACAGCGCCAGTAAGAGAAAGCAGGGAGAAAGCAGGTTCAGCCACGAGCCCATGGCGGCCATAGAGGGGGCAAGCCAGAATACATTTTCGCCCGCGTTCGCTTGGAAGAATTTCAAAAATTCCAGCCCCATCATAGTCAATGCCGCCGATACCGCGAGCAGAATATGCGTAATGCGTACCCCTCCTTGCCCACGAAACAATGCCCTGACAACCAGCCAGTAGCCATTGCAGGTCATGCAGGCGGCCATATTCAGCAGGTGTGCGTACCTACCCATCTGCTCACCATACCCCCAGGTTATTGCCATACACAGTACCGATCCGGCAAAGAGCGCAAACAGCCAGTGCACGGCCTGTTTGTTTTTGGCTGTGAGGTTAAACAGCAGTGTTAGAGTACTGGTCACCAACAGCAGGGTGATTAAATTGGGATGAATGTTCATGGCACTTACCGTGGCCTGCGAAGGTGATGTGAGGGATTTTTGAACGACCGCTGGAACGACCGCGCTCAACCCGTACTTTTGGCAAATTGATTCGATTCATGCAATTGCTATTTGCTATTAACAGTGTTGGTTGGCAAAAAAGTTAGTTTGGGCTTATCGCTCGAAACATTTTCGCTTATTTTTCTGAATAGCCAGGTCAAATTCGGAAAATGCGGCGACCAGATGGGAGAATTTTAGCAAGCTGACTGCTCCTTGATTCTAATGGAGTAATTGATATGGCAGAGGTGTCGCTCGTTCGCCCCGCCAAGGTGAGGTGGTTCAGTGCCTTTTCTATACACAATGGTTTGAGCGTTTGGTGCGGGGCTATGTTCGGTGCTCAAGTACTGTTCGCATTCTATTTGTTATGTATTTATTTGCTGCCTACATTAGTGGGCGCGACGGAAATTCTGCAGCAATCCGGCTCGATTAAAGGTTACCAGGACGGCGACGCAGTAGGAAATTTCATATTTCTTTCGCACGTCATTCCGGCCGCGCTACTTAGTGTTTCTGGTACTTTGCAGCTTATTCCGAGCATCCGAAATAATCATCTCCAGTATCATCGTTGGAACGGGCGCTTTTTCCTGACTATGGGAGTTTTGGGCGCTGTAACGGGGTTGTATCTCACCTGGGTTCGCGGCGCCCGCCTATCGGATATTGGCGCCATCGGCATAACCTTGAATGGTCTATTGATTCCGGTGTTTGTCGCTTTGGCGTGGCGTTTTGCATTGCTCAAACAGTGGAACAGCCATCAGCGCTTTGCGGTGCATGCATACATTCTTATTAATGGCGTGCTGAGTTTTCGCTTGTTTTTGATGAGCTGGTACTTCCTGAATCAAGGCGCCAACGGCAACAACTCTACCTTGGACGGGCCCGCCGATATCGCCCTGAGCTTTGCCTGCTACTGCGTGCCAATGGCCGTTTACGAGTTGTGTCGATGGGCGCAAAGCGCAGGTAGATCGGTTAGGAGCGTGGCGGCAGTCACCGTCTGGGTAATGGCGTGTGGGACATTTATTGGCATGCTAACAGCGGCTGCGTTTATGTGGTCCCCGAAACTAGTGGCGATTTACAGCTGATATGGGTGCGGCGAGCTTTTGATAACGGCGGAGTGCGAAAACGGGCTGAATTAATCCCGCGCGATAAAACGATGCAGGCGTATCAAACCCTCCAGTCGCGTGTTTACATCCCGTAGCGCAACTCCATCTCTGTCAAAGCGTCCTGGTAGGGTGCTCGCCTGGGGCCTTCCGGTATGGCAGACAGTTTAGTGCGTATCAGGTGAGCCATGCTGGGGTCGCTCGATCGTGCGAGTAGGGGGAGCGCGATTTTTTCGAAATCAAGCCCTTGCATATCCAGGGCTTCTATGACCCGATTCATGCCGCTGTAACCCCCATTTTCGATAAGCTGCTGGATGGCAAAACTCTGAATTTCCGGACTAGCGTTTGCGTCTATAGCCTGGTTAAAAACCCGCATGCCTTCACCTACAGGAGGCGTAATTTGCAAAGCGTGAATTTTTTCCACGTCGTTTAACGACGAAAAGTATTCCCTGGCGTACTCGGCGAATTCTACTGCGCGCATACTGGCGGCCTGGTAATAGGTATAAGCGTCGCTACCTTGCTCCGCGAGTGGGGGCGTTTCACGGCCAAGGGTCTCTGGGGTGCCGTTCGCTTCGTTGCCTGGATTTTTTGTTATCCGCTGGGAGCGAGTTAATCTCGGCTGGGTGGTTTCCGGTGCGCATACAGCGTCTGTGCGAATCGCTTTAGCGGGTTCGTTGTCTGGCGTTAAATACGCATATTGTGTTGCAGAATCCGCCGTGGATAAACGAATCAATAACGCCAGATTACAGAGTAAAGATATGGTAAATAGAATAATAAAGATCGATTTCATTCAGTGTCTCTATCGTTTATGTAATAAAGGCTGGCGGTGTTTGCGTAGTCTTAACGTTTTATATAAAGAGTGGCCGTCAGCCCAAAATCAAGAAGCGCCAGGCTAACGGCGGTTCAGGCGATTATTGACGGCTTAGCCATACGAAGGTGCTGCTGGAAGGCTGACCTGTAAAATTGTAAGTCATTAAAAATCCCAGCCAGTTATCGCCACCAGACCAGATGGTCGCTACGCCACGGTGTACACCATAACCGTGATCGAAGGAGAAAACCAAGCCGCTGCCATCACTGTCGATAGCCGCGGCAACTTTGCCCCAGTTACAATTACCGCTCCAGCAGGATTTCCACATTTCCACATAGTGCTGTATATAAGTGTGAGTGGTCTGTGTGGTAGTGCCATCGCCATTATCGACACGAACCACTTTGGTTTTACATTCTTCGGTAATAATCACTTGAGTGACATCGTTGGGTTGCACGTTGGTATTAATCCAATTTCCCACTTCTTTTACTTGACCAAAAATACAGACTGATGCGGTACTTACCTGCGACGTGGTGATCGCGAATATTGCGAGCAGGGCTCTTAGATAATTATTCGAAAACAGCTTTGTTAGCGATTTCATAAAATGCTCCATCTTAGGTTATTTTTTGAGCTAATCCGTAAAACTGTGGTTTTGTTTGTTGCTGCAGTGCTTTGCGCCGCAAGATTATTAGATCACATATTAATTATCTGTTTTGTTAAGTCGCTGCTGTTTTGTTTGTGTTTAGGAATAAAGTGGCGTGTTTTATTTTTATAATTCCGTGTTGCTGTGTTCTATATTTTTCGGTGATTTTTTAAAATGAAATTTGCATTTTCTATAAATGTTGGTTATTCAAATTGTGGCGCCAGAGGGCTGTTGGGCGGGGCGTAAGGCAAAACGCTGCTTCCATTGGTCGGCGCTTTATCCTGTTGAGATTATTTTCAGTAGCAGAGCTGAGGTGGGTCTGTGGGAGCTTGTATTGGCGGCACTATTGCAGCTCTCCCTGGCGGGTGTTTTCGTTAGTCGTATTTAAGTTTGACAGTCTTTATGTTGACAGGCTTTATATTGATAGTCTTTATGCTAGTGGTGCTGAAAAAACTGGGCGGTCAACGGATGCGAACAAATTCCTATTAACTCGGCAATCAAAATAGCAACGCCAATAGATCAAAATAGCAACGCGAATAGAGGGTGCAGAGAAGTGCCGACGGGAGACTAGGCGTTGCTATATCTGGAGTGTTCTGTCTGCTTAATGGTTCAATTTAGGGGCGTTCCCACAGTCGATACCGCCGCGCTCGGCAGCTATATCATCACGACAGTTTGGTGTTTGCTTGGGCATAGGCTCAGAAGTGGCGATATTTGGTTCGCAAAATCGCTTGCGAACCTCGGCTTTCGTGTTGGCGGCAGGGTTGCTATTATTCTCCCTAAATAAACAAACTAAAATTAGTGCGTCCTTTCCGATAATGTCGGTATCTGGCCATTGCGCCGAGACATGAGTCGCTCTGCAGATGCCCCTACGCACTGGTTGCCACATTCCGAGTTGCCGTGAACATGAAGTTTTACCGAAGTACAGACGCACAAAGCGCGCTTTTGCAGTGTCGCCACAACGAAAAGTACATTCTGAATCTGCTGCGCAAAAAGCGGAAAGAGAGCAAGGCGAATCTGGCTCGCGACAGCGGTCTTACCGCTGCGGCAGTAGGCGACATGATCAAACAGCTTTCCGCCAAAGGTCTGGTGGAGGAGGTTGGTAAAGTTCAGGGTGATATGGGGCAGCCAGCGACGCTCTATGCGCCGGCGAAAAACGGGGCGTATGGGCTGGGAGTGAGTATTTCCCGCTCTTTCATTCAAACCCTGATTGTTGACTTCGGTGGCAATATAGTTGCGGAAAAAAAGCATCACCTGATTTTGCCTGCACCGGAGGAGGTGTTCGACCTGCTGCTTAAAGATATTGCCGCCTTGTGTGAGCCATTGCCGAGTACTATTCAGGAGCGCATTGTGGGCCTCGGTGTGGCACAGCCCTTTAATATCAGTGTGTGGGAAAAAGAAAACTCGAACTGGCGCGATTGGGACAGCTTCGATCTGGCCCGTCTGTTGGGCTCCGCTCTGAATATGCCGTCGTTCAAACAAAACGACGTGAATGCGGCCGCGTTGGCAGAGATGATGTTTCGCGAAGATTACGATGTTAACGAGTTTATGTACCTGTTTTTTGGCAGTTCACAGGTACAAAGCCTGGGCGGCGGTTTGATCCTGGATGGCGATTGTCGTACCGGCTCGTCTGGCAATGCTGGAGATTTCGGCTTGTTGCCGGTGCCGCGCCACCCTCAAGTCAATTGGGCCAGTGATGCCGGTGGCGAAACCACCTATCTGACCAACCGTTGCTCATTTTATTCTCTGGTTCGCTTTTTAAAGGCTGAGGGCGTCGATCTTGTTAGTGGCGAGCCGCTTCACGAGGTTTTATCTGCCCAGCCTGTGTTGGTGAATGTCTGGCTGGAGCAATGCGTAGCCGCGTTAGCCAGTGGTGTGCTCGCCTTGCAGGCGCTGGTGGATGTGCCGGAACTGGTGATTGATTGCGAAGATGACGATGCTTACCTGGTCGACCGGATTATCTCCTTATTGACGGTAAAGCTGGCCGATGTCATTCGCGAAGGGGTTACCCTGCCGAAAATCGCTAAAGGGGTTTTTGGCAGCAATGCGTCGGCCATTGGCGCAGCAACCTTGCCGTTCGATGCCTTTTTCTCTCCAAAAGTGAACGGCAATACGCCCTTGCGCCGCAAAGGTTCGTAAGGCAAGGGTTCCGAGCCCGGCACAGGGCAGGAAGAAATCTATCGCTTACTTGTTGCACAATTGAAAGTAGAGGCATAAACTACATAAATAAACTATACTTAGTAAGACCCCGTGATCTTTTTCGTTTGGGGGAAGGTCGTGCGGATCTGCCAACAATAATAATAAACAGCGAGAAACACATATGACGCTGGCTTTTATCGATATCGCCATTGTGGTGGCGTACATTCTGGGAACGCTCGGTATCGGTTTTTGGATATCAAAGCGCGCATCGAGAACCATGCAGCACTATTTTCTGGGGGGTAACCGCCTACCGTGGTGGGCGCTCGGTCTCAGTAATGCCTCTGGGCAGTTCGATATTAGCGGCACCATGCTAATGGTGTTCTGGCTGTTTGTTTACGGTCTTAAAAGCATTTATTTACCTTGGTTGTGGCCCGCGTTCAACCAGGTGTTTTTAATGATTTTCCTCAGTTTGTGGTTGCGTCGTTCCGGCGTTATGACCGGTGCGGAATGGATTCGCTTTCGGTTTGGCGAGGGCCGCGGAGCGACTCTTTCCAATTGCATTGTTATTGCGTTTGCGCTTTGTCTGGTGCTGGGTTATCTCGCATATGGCTTTATAGGTATCGGCAAATTTGCGGCCGTATTTTTGCCGTGGCAACTGCACTCCGATCCCTACTGGAACGAAATTTATTACGGCGTCATCATTACCGCAATTACTACTTTTTACGTGGTGAAAGGTGGTATGTATTCGGTGGTTTTTACCGAGGTACTGCAGTTTATTATGATGACGATTGCCAGCATAGCGGTGGGTATAATCGCTATTCAAATGGTCGACCCTGCGGTGTTGCGTGCGAGTGTGCCAGAGGGTTGGTTTAGCGTTGGCTTTGGCTGGGAGTTGGGCTTGGATTGGGACAGTCTGTTGCCCGCGGCACAAACGAAAGTTGTAGACGAGGGCATGAACCTGTTCGGCATTTTCGTTGGTATGGTATTGCTGCGCGGCATATTAGTAAGTTTGGCCGGGCCCGCGCCCAACTACGACATGCAACGCATACTCTCCGCAAAAGGTCCGCGGGAAGCGGCCTACATGAGTGCATTTGTCAGTGTCGTGTTACAGGTTCCACGTTATATGCTGGTTACCGGGCTCACCGCGCTGGCACTGGTATTTTTTATGCCGGAGCTGGTCGGCATGGGGAATAACCTCGATTTTGAGCAGATTCTGCCGTTTGTTATTCGCAATTATATTCCAGTCGGGCTGGCTGGTTTGCTGGTTGCAGGTCTGATTGCTGCGTACATGTCCACCTTCGCCGCCACTACAAATGCGGCGCCCGCATATATAGTCAACGATATTTATAAGCGTTACTTTCGACCCGATGCCGATGAAAAAACCTACGTCCGGCTAAGCTATTTTGTCTCGATTTTATTTGTCATTCTAGGCTCTCTGGTTGGGCTGTTCGTGCCTTCACTCAACGCTATTGTGCTCTGGATCGTTGGCGCGCTGTACGGCGGCTATACAGCGGCAAATGTGCTGAAATGGTATTGGTGGCGATTTAACGGCTACGGATATTTTTTCGGTATGTTGGCGGGAATTCTCGCGGCGATTCCGTTGATGTTTGTGGAGATCAGCGAGTTAAATGCATTCCCCATTATTCTCGTTGTGTGTTTGGTGGCTAGTATTGCAGGTTCGCTGCTAACACCACCCGACGACATGGCCGTGTTGCAACAATTCTATTTGCGAGTGCGACCCTGGGGGTTTTGGCGGCCGGTATATCAAAGCCTGCTGAATGAATATCCTCAGCTTCAGCCCAATCGCAATGTAAAGCGCGATTTGATTAATGTTGGCGTTGGCTTACTGTGGCACAGCGCGCTAACGTCCATCGGTATTTTGTTGGTTTTACAGCAGTGGAGTGCACTGGTGTTTGCTGTTGGCGTAGTCGCCATTGCGAGTGGATTTCTGAAGCTGAATTGGTTTGATCACCTTGCTGATTATCCCGATGAATACGCAAGTGCCGGTGATCCCGTTGATAAATCTCCCAAGAACGCAACATCGCCGGCGTCTAACGCACAGCTGGCGGAAGTGTTGCATCCTTAAACCGCTTCTCTGTCAACGTAGTAGGAAGCTTATGAGCGAATTTCACAAAAAGCTGGAGGCCCTCGCGGCCCAGCATGAAGAGCTAGTTAACCGGCGCAATCAACCGCTAGCAACAAACAACGGTATTTTTCAACGCTGGCAATTTCCGGTGGTGACTGCGGCCCATACGCCCTTGTTCTGGCGCTACGATTTTAATGAGTTAAGTAATCCGATGCTGCTCGAACGCCAGGGAATAAACGCTGCGTTTAATCCCGGCGCGATGATGTTTAACGATAAACATATTCTCGTGGTGCGGGTGGAGGGCAACGATCGAAAATCGTTTTTTGCTATCGCCGAAAGTAGTAGCGGCGTCGATAACTTTCGTTTTTGGGACTACCCGATTGAGATGCCGGAAACCGACGACCCGGACATCAATGTTTACGACATGCGTTTGACGCAGCATGAAGACGGTTGGATTTACGGTTTGTTTTGCACTGAACGCAAAGATCAATCGCAACCGCAGGATACCTCTGCCGCCACTGCGCAATGTGGTATCGCCCGCACCCGTGATCTGGTTGCCTGGGAACGCTTGCCGGATTTAATTACCCACAGCGGGCAACAGCGCAACGTGGTGTTACACCCGGAATTTGTCGAGGGCAAGTACGCGTTTTATACCCGTCCGCAGGATGGCTTTATCAGTGTAGGTGGCGGTGGTGGAATTGGCTGGGGCTTGTGCGACGATATGACGCGTGCGGAAATCACCAACGAGCGCATCGTCGACGAAAAAGCCTATCACACCATTAAAGAAGTCAAAAACGGCCAGGGGCCAACACCCATTAAAACGGCCGATGGCTGGCTGCATCTGGCGCACGGTGTTCGCAATACGGCGGCAGGTTTGCGCTATGTGCTCTATTTGTTTCTTACCGACAAAGACGCGCCCTGGCAGGTTACTCATGCACCTGCGGGTTATTTAATTGCCCCTGAAGGTGAGGAGCGAGTTGGCGATGTTTCCAATGTGTGCTTCTGTAATGGCTGGACTCAGCGCGGCGAGGATATTTTTATTTATTACGCGTCGTCGGATACACGAATTCATGTGGCGACAACGAGTGTACGTCAATTGCTGGATTACGTTAAAAATACGCCGCCGGACGGGTTGCGCTCTGCTGCGTCTGTGGCAACTCGCACTGCATTAATTCGTCAAAACCTGGAGCTGTTGCGCGGTGGAAACTGAAACGGATACCCGCGAGCAGTTAATTCTCCTACAAAATAATTGTGCTAACGAGTTAGCGCATCTGGTTAGCTGGTGGGCGAGCAATGTGGTGGGCGATGGCAATTTTTCTGGTGAGATCAACAGCCAGGGGCTTCCCCAGCACCAAGCTGGTAAAGGCGGTATTTACGGTTCGCGCTTACTTTGGTTTTTTAGTGAAGTGGCAATACTGGGTAGAGATTCTTTAGCGCCTGCATCGGGGCCGACGTCCGGGCTTGCATCTGCAAAGGTATCTGCGCAGGCCCTCTACCAGTATTTTAGCCACCATTTTATTGATCCGGAATACGGTGGTGTTGTTTGGGAATTGCATGCAAACGGTGAGCTTCGCGACGGGCGCAAGCAAATATATGCGCAGGCATTTGCTATTTACTGTCTCAGTGCCTATTACCGATTAACCTCGGATGAGCATGCGCTAGCACAGGCGTTGACGATTTATGAGCTGGTGGAAGAGTTTGCACTGGATAGCGCCCATGGTGGCTATTTCGAAGCGTTTAGTCGCGAGTGGCGTGAGCTCGACGATATCCGTTTAAGCGAAAAGGATTTAGCCAGCCCCAAAACCATGAACACGCATTTGCATTTACTGGAGGCGTATACGGGTTTACTGCGCGCGCTCAGGCAGGCCGAGTCGCCAGCGGTACAGCAGGTTGCCGCGAGTGTTCAGCAATTGCTCGAACTCTATGTTTCCCGTGTGTATAACTCGAGTTCCAGGCACGTTCATATGTTTATGAATACTCATTGGGAGGATGAAAGCCTGGCGTTCAGTTACGGCCACGATATAGAAAGCAGTTGGTTGCTGTGGGAAGCCGCGGATGTACTGGGGGACGATGCGCTAAAGCAATCTTACCGACACGATGTGATTGCGCTGGCGGAAACCTGCTTAGCCCAAGCGCGCGCAACCGATGGCTCGCTTTACGACGTGTTCGATAAACAGCGCCAGTTGAACATTCCAGAGCGAGTATGGTGGGTTCAGGCAGAGGCCATGGTGGGCTTTTTTAATGCGTGGCAATTAACAGGGCAACAAAAATACCTGGATGCCGTGTTTTCCCTGTGGCGCTATTTGGAAGCGGAATTTATTACCCCGGGCAGTGAATGGCCCTGGCTCGCACGCAGTGATCAGGGGGCAGGTTATCGCGCCTATCTGGCCGGCTTTTGGAAGGGGCCGTATCACAACGGTCGTGCGCTGATGGAATTAATATCTCGGATTAATTCGGTGTTGAATGTCGACTGTTAGCTCGGTAGTGAACATTGCAACGTTAACCGGTGGTACACGAAGGCACCGCCATTACCCAAAGAGCGTGCAATTGAAGAGATGGAGTCATCTAAACAGATAGGGCTTTCAATTTGATCGTCGGGTTAACAGGTGTGCGGTGTGGTGATTAATAGGTTAACCGCGTGGTTAAAAGGTTAAAAGGTTAAAAGGTTAAAAGCGTATAAAAATTGCACGTGACGCTGGACAATTAAGCAATTCTGTACCAATATCGTATTTAATATAATAAATATAGATAACTTAATAAGTTAACTATGGATGTTAGGATGCGCCGCTGCGCGACCTTGGGCTTAGGTTCTTTGGGTCCAGGTTTTAGGAGCTGTACAGCCTATGGTCGTTGGCATTCAGCAACTAACTAAATAATATAAATAAAGTAACTATTTCAGCGCTATTAAAATTTTTAAGTTCTACGGGTAGGTAGCTACCCGCTACCTCAAGTATCGACAACATAACAATAAGCAACGAGGGGTCGGATTATGTTCACGGGTTTTTATTGGCGAATGCTGGCGATCGGCTGCCTGTCAGTCATAACCGCGGTTGGTTTAAGCGGCTGTGGGGGCAGTGTCGAGCAGAGCGCTATCGACAACAGCGATCAATCCTATCAAGTGGAAGAACGCCCTTTGGGCATTATTGCGGGTGAGTCGTTAGAAATTCCCCTCGGCGAAAGTGCAACACTGAGTGGTCGGATTGTGGGTTATCCGCGCGATGGGCTGAGTGTGCGCTGGGTGCAAACGTCGGGGCCGGAAGTCGAATTGACTGGCGACACTAGCTGGAACAGCAACACAATCACTTTTACTACGCCGGCAACCACGGACAACGGTGTGTTGACCTACCGTTTTGAAATTCAAGGAGTCGACGCTGACGGTGTGGTCGCTACCGATGCCGATGGCAATGACCTGCGCGCAAATGCGAGTGTCGTTGCGTTTGATCCGGCACGGGCATTAACCTTTGAAGCGGAAGACCAAGAAGTCGCCACGCTTACGGGTGGGGCAAGTCTGGTGCATCCAGGTGATGACCAATTTATCAGTGGTGCTTCTGGCGATGCCATGACCGCTGACTTGACGCCGGGCCAAGGCGTTGATTTTCGTTTTGTGGTCGCGTCGGAAAATGCGGGTTTTTACGCATTGACCTTGCGCTACGGTATAGGCCTTGGCTACGGCGGTAAAAATGCAATTGTCACGGTAAACGATGTTCCCACCGAAGTGGTGCTCTCGGTAGAAGGTCAAATAGCCGAAATAAAAGTCGGTACTTTTAAATTCGCCGCAGGCGAGCATCATATTCGCGTTGCCGATGGTTGGAATTATTACCGCCTCGACAGCCTGCTGTTATTTCCCGCCGCAGCGCCACCCATTCCGCTGGCCGTGCCACCAGCACCTATCAACGCGCAGGCGTCACAAGCCGCTATCGATCTTAAAACCTATTTAACTGAAACGTATACCAAGGGCATTTTATCGGGTCAGCAAAGTGCGATTTACGACGGTAGTAATGCCCTGGAAGAGCACGCTTACATTGAAGCAGAGGGGGGTAAAACTCCTGCAATCTATGCATTTGACTACATGGATTACAGTGCGAGCCGCGCTGCGCGTGGAACCTTGAATACCGGCCTCACTGAAGCCGCGTTGCAAGTGCGTGAGAGTGGGGCAATCCTTTCTGCCAGCTGGCATTGGAATGCGCCGCTCGATTTGTTGGATACCGACGAGCAGCCTTGGTACAAAGGGTTTTACAGTGCAGCCACCAATTTCGATTTAACCAAAGCGCTCACCGAAGACAGCAGTGCAGAACATGCCGCGTTAATGGCCGATTTACGCATTATTGCCGATGAATTAACAACGCTGCGCGACGCCGACGTGCCGCTGCTGTGGCGACCATTGCACGAAGCAGAGGGAGAATGGTTTTGGTGGGGCGCGCATGGCCCGGAAAATTTTAAGGCGCTCTGGCATTTAATGTACGTCTATTTCACTCAGGAACGTGAGCTGAACAATTTGCTCTGGGTGTATTCGGCAACAGGGGAGCTTTCCAGTGATTGGTATCCCGGTGATGCCTATGTGGATATTGTCGGATTTGATGGCTACGACAGCAGTGCTAACGGCGAAGATGCAATTTTCAAATCTCAGTGGGACACCCTGCTTACCAGGTTCAACGGTAAAAAACTGATTGCGCTGACTGAAACCGGCTATGTTCCCGACGTGGAAGCTATGGCCGCTGCCGATGTGTGGTGGTCTTATTTCTCAACCTGGAGTAGTGGTGATGGCTGGGGACCGCAATTCAGCAATCATACTGCTGCGCGCTATAACGCGGCGGTAACAGTAAATGCTGGAGATCTGCCAGCAAAAGTTTCCGGGGGCGTTGGGCCGACAACACCAGGGGTGTTTGCGAGTTTTGATGATGCGGCTTTATTTAATGCACAGGTGAACTGGTCCGCTGCCGTAACGGCAGGTGTTGCTGTTCAATCCCAGTGGGTGGGCGGTGGCTTTCGTGCGCTGCGCGCAAACCTGGATCTTCCCGCCGCCGGGCAAGCTTTGGGCGAAACGCCAACCAGCGTGATCATGCAAACCTGGGAGCCACAAAGTGGCGAGGGCATGCATGCTCTGGAATTAATCGCTAATGCACAAAATGCGGGAGATTCGGTCACGGCGAAACTATGGGCAAAAGATGCCAGCGGCAACTGGAAAGACACGGGCGCTCAGGCCATCGCAAACGGTGGTGTTTCCCTCGTATTGGATCTTACCGGCAGCGAATTCGATTTCTCCAGTATCACCAGCTTTGGTGTGCAATTCGAAAATTTTGATGCGGCCAGTACGGCGGCGGAATTTTTTATTGACGAAATTCTGCTGCGCGATGCGGAGGGCGATGAAACGGCGATCACCCGGTTTGAGCAGAGCGCTGGATTTGTTGGTCAACTGGATTGGCGCGAACACGCGGGTTACGGCATCAGCAATCGCTGGGCTGCCGAGGGGGCGCAAAGTTTAGGTTTTATCTTTAGCCCAGCGCAAAAAACCGATTGGGGTGACTATCCCAGTGCGGTACTGCAGCGCTATCCGGAAGGGGGCGTCGATGTCAGTAGCGTGCAAACACTGTCGATTGCAGTACACACAGGAACTGGCGGCGACGGGGTGACTGGCAAGTTGTGGGTTAAAGACGCCGCAGGCAATTGGCTGGATAGCGGAGCCGTAAATGTGGGCGATGCGCACGTGTTGAGTATTGATATCAGTAGTATCGATACGCTTTCAGGCTTCGGCGTGCAATTTGAGAACTTCTCACTCTCAGCACCAACGGTCGAAGTCTTTATCGACAAGGTCTCTTTGGACGATAGCAATTACGAAAGTTTTGAAGAACTCGGCGAGTGGGAAGCTCAAGCGGATTGGCAGCCCATTGCCGCCGCCGAAATTCAACAAAATACTGGCGAACAAAACACGCGAGCATTGGTGCTGCGTATGGACGCGTCGCAAAAAACTGATTGGGCGGAAAACCCCAGCGTGGTACTGCAAACCTACCCGCAAATTAATGTGCGGGATATCGCTGAGTTACAGGTGTGGGTAAACAGCCGCGGCGCCGGTACGGGCGTTACCGCTAAATTATTTGTTAAGCATGGCGAAAATTGGACATGGGTGAATGCCGAACCTGTGGTGATTCCGGCGGGTGGGGCGACCCTGACGCTGGATGTGCGCGACTACAGCGTAATTGCTGGTTGGGGGGTGCAGTTCGAGGCGTTCGATACCAGCGCAACCCAGGCTGAATTTGTTGTTGATAGCGTGGTGTTTACCGCAACAGAGGAATCCGAATAAAACGATTTCAACCGCTTTGTCAGTAGTACGGTTGGGTGAGCGGGTTCGCCCGCTTTTTTTCTTCGACTGCCTGCTCGGGCCTGAGCCCCGAGATACGACTATAAAATAATAACAGGATCAACACGATGAACATCACAAGCCAATTATTTCGTCGCAATGCGTTATATGTTTTTATCTCCGCAGCTGCTAGCGCGGCGCCTTCCCATGCACAAGACACCAATCGCCCAGAAACCAGCGATCCTGCGCGGGAGAGCAGCACAAAACAGGTTGTTGAAGAAGTCATCGTAACCGGCGTGCGCGCGGCAATAGAGCAGAGTCAGGATATTAAGCGCACCAGCTCGAATATTGTCGATGCAATTACCGCTACCGACATCGGAAAGTTACCGGATGCCACTATTACCGATTCGCTGCAGCGAATTCCCGGAATTCAAGTTGTTCGTTCTGGTGGTGAAGGTGCCCGCGTGAATGTTCGTGGCAATGGTAATGTGATGACCACGTTAAATGGCGAGCAGATGATTTCAGCCGGCGCCATCACCAATGTGCAACCGGATTTTGCTGATATTCCAGCAACCATGGTGAGCGGCATCACCGTATTAAAGTCGCCAACGGCGAGCACGGCTGTGGGGGGGATTACGGGTACTATTGATATTCAAACCCATCGCCCGCTGACCATGGACCCGGGTACCACGCTTTCTGGTAAAGCAGAATTATCGCAGGGTTCTTACACCCAGGAAAATGACCCATCGGTTGCGTTTTTTGCCGCGCATAATTTCGATAATCGTATTGCTGCCAGTCTAAATTTAAGTTATTCGGACAGCAATCTTGCTGACTATACCGTGGGTTCTACCGGGGAAGACTGGGGATTTGTCGCCAATGAAAATGCAAACTTCGCGTTGGGTGACGCCGGTGTAGACGCCAATCGTGATGATCTTCATGCGGTGCAGGATAGTACCAGCGGACTCTATGCGGTCGGCGGATCGCCAGCAGATGCGTATTACGCATTTCAGGGACATGAGGCGACCAATAAAATTATTAACCGGGAGCGAACGGGTGTTAACGGAAGCGTCGAGTGGGCGCTTACCGATGCGGTTAAGCTGACGGGCGATGTGTTTTATACGGACATGGATGAGCATCAGTACGAAGCCAGTTTTGTTGCCAGCCAATCCTGGCAGGGTGTTACTGGATGGTTCGACCTGCAGCCCGGGGGCGCTACGGAACACGAAATGATTCGGGTGGACGGTGATGAGTACACTGTGGTAGATGGGGCGAATTTCGCCAGTGTGCAGGATGCTATCTGGCAGTCACGACGCAACATGAGCCATACCGAAACCAACTGGATTCAAAAGCAGGCATTAAATACCAACCTGCAATTAGCGTTCGACAACGGCGGCCCGCTGACTGCGAGTGTGCGTTACATTCATGGCGAAGGCAAAGAGGACAGCGAGCTCGGCGTGACGGACGGTTATATGAATAATGGCAGCCAGGGCGGAGCATCAGTTAAAGGTCCCGGTGGCGTGGAGTTGGGCCCGGCGAATCCCTGGGGTTACGCCGGTGTGCCCGGCTACGGATATCAGTTATCGGTCGACGACGTAACCGGTGCGGAAAGCTGGGAAAAGCAGACCGCAGATTACATGGTGATTCCCGTAGGTATAAATTATCGCGCTGGCCAACAAAATTGGAACCTGCCACTTTTCACAAGTGAAGGCGCGACTCTGTACAACGAAAATGGCGAGCACGCGCTCAGCACCGACGCGCAATCTACATTGTATGTGGATGACGGCACAGGCAACCGTATTGCCTATGATGGTGCGCCGGAAGTTATGGGTACTAATGTGGACCGCTACAGCCTCACATCGACAAATTACAGTGGCTATTACCGCTTTGCCGAGCTGGATGCGGCGCGCTTAGATGCGAGCTATACATTCGAATTTAATCATTTGCGCAGCGTGGATTTCGGTGTTCGTGCAGCAACGCGCGATGTAAAACAGGACACCTGGGTAGGGGTAGGCATGCATACGAACGGCTACGCGGATCCATTCGTTGCACGATGGAAAGACCCGAACACGCAAGCCCCGCTCACCGGCGAAAGTTACATTGATACCATTGCATTTAGTGACCCACGCCTTGCGGGCATGGTAACCGAAATTACTGATTTACAAGGCGTGACGGGTGTCGACAGCTTTTGGACAATAGATCCGAAAGCCATGGATAACCCTACCCGGTTTCATGAGCAGGTCTATGGTAATCAAGCGAAACTCGCCGATCCTTCGTTGACCTACAACTACAAAGAAACAACAACCAACTATTATTTCCAGGCAAATTTTGCCGGTGACATTGCTGCCAGCAGTATGACCTATGCGGCCAATATTGGTGTCCGCGTGGTCGACACTGAAATGGACATACAGCAAACTGAAATTGCAACGGCGGAATATTTTACGCTTGGCGGCCAACAGTTTTTACCCGGCCCGGGTGCGCCGGCGATTGCCGGTGGCCAACTCGAAACCAATCGTCAATACACTGACGTACTGCCCGTGGCAAACGCCAGTATCGATCTAACCCCGCGCCATAAGCTGCGTTTCGCCTACGCTAAAAATATGAGTAATCACAATGCAAACAGCCTGGCTGGGGGTGTTTCAGTGACCCGCCTTATTGGTTGTGACATCACAACCTCGAGTGGCGAAGCGGTTTTTTGTGCGGTAAATGCCAACGCCAACGGCAACCCGAATCTAGATCCGTGGCGTTCAACAAATATGGACGTGAGTTGGGAATGGTATTTAACCGACCTAGCAATGGTAAACGTGGGGCTTTTCCAATATGAAATAGAAAGTTTTCCCGTACGCTCCACCTGGGAAGATCCAAACATTGCCGATTCCGATGGCGTCGTACGCGGTTGGGATTTAGAAACGGATGCACTTACCGGGGCCGTTACAACCACGGGGATGGTGAACGGCGATGAAGGTGGCACAATCGAAGGGCTTGAACTGGGTTATCAGCAGGAACTCAATGATCTTGTCGCCGACACGCCATTGGCCGGGCTTGGTTGGCAATTAAATTATACCTATTCACCCTCTGAGAGTGGGTTGCGTGATTACTACGGTAAAGATCTGGCTATGCTCGACAACTCCGAACATCAGTACAATGCCGTGTTGTACTACGAAAATTATAATTGGGAGGCACGCCTGGCCTACAACTGGCGCTCCGAACGGTTTATCAGTCAACGTACGGAATCTCCGGTGGTACTGGCGCGAATGGCAAAAGCGGTGGGCTATCTGGATGCATCTATACGTTACTCGCCGTGGGAAAGTATCACCTTTTCGCTGCAGGCAACAAACTTGACCGAAGAGCATGCGGAAGAGTATTTGCAATGGCAGGATCTTGTCGATAAACGCTATTACAACGAACGGCGGATAACGCTGGGTGTGCAAATTCGAGAAGTGTTTTAACCCTGCGATATACGAGCTATTTTGACTATGAAAACTATCGTAATTTTGGCGTTGTTGCCGTTTGTTTCGCTGGCGGCTCTGGCAGATAAATTTGAAGGGCTCGCTCTGTCGCCGCCAATGGGTTGGAACAGCTGGAACACCTTCGGCTGCGACATTGATGAGGGCCTGATAAAGACCATTGCCGATAAAATGGTGGCCTCGGGTATGCGCGATGCGGGTTATCAGTACATAAATATCGATGATTGCTGGCATGGCGAGCGCGATGAAAATGGCTTTATTCAGGCAGATAAAACCCGTTTTCCGTCCGGTATAAAAGCGCTCGCGGATTATGTTCACAGTAAAGGTTTGAAACTGGGTATTTATTCCGATGCTGGCAATAAAACCTGTGGCGGGCGACCTGGGTCGAACGGCCATGAATATCAGGACGCGATCCAGTATGCCCGCTGGGGTATTGATTATCTGAAATACGATTGGTGCAACACTGAGAACCTTAGCGCCCCCGGCGCCTATCGCACAATGCGCGATGCACTTGCAGCCGCCGGCCGACCAGTGGTGCTCAGTATCTGTGAGTGGGGTGACAATAAACCCTGGTTGTGGGGCAAAGAGATGGGCCATCTTTGGCGCACCACAGGCGATATTATTAATTGCTGGGATTGTGAAGTGGACCATGGGAGCTGGTCGTCCTGGGGTATTTTGCGCATTTTGGATATGCAGGACGGGTTACGACAGTACGCGGGGCCAGACCACTGGAATGACCCGGACATGATGGAAGTGGGCAACGGGATGAGCGAACATGAAGATCGCGCGCATTTTTCTATATGGGCGATGCTGGCCGCGCCATTGATTGCCGGCAACGACTTAAGAAGCATGTCAAAATCCACCCAAAAAATACTGACGCATTCAGAAGTTATCGCGGTAAACCAGGATGCGCTTGGCGTGCAGGCTTTTAAATATAAAACGCAGAACGATGTGGAGATTTGGTTTAAGCCCTTGCAGGATAAACAATGGGCAATGATGATTCTTAATCGGGGCGATAAAAAGGCAGGCGTATCGTTTGACTGGCGCAACGAAAATGTTGTTGACCCGGACTTTCCGGGCAACGGACAATTTTATACCGCGGGTTTTGCAAATTCCCGGTACAAAATTTTCGATCTGTGGGCGAACAAATCTGCCGGCACGACAAAATCTTCGCTGCGTGTCTCAGTGGAACCTCACGCAGTAAAACTGTATCGGTTGGAAAAAATCACCAGTGAAATTCATTAATAGATTGACGTTCCATCGCCGGACGTGTGCGGCTGTTGCATTGCTGTGTTTGTTTGCGGGTCAGGCGTTTGGTAGTTTCGATAACTACATTACCCGCGAGGGTTCGCGCCTGTATGATGGCGAAGAGGTGTTTCGTTTTGCGGGTATTCACATGCCGGAGCTGCATCGCATTGAGGATGACGCAAAGGGGGTGTGCAAGGCCGATCCTCGGGGGTGGGGCCAATATTTTAAATGGCCGACACCGCAAGAGCAGGAGAACTGGATTAAGTCGCTGGTGCGCACCGGACATAAAGCAATGCGGGTGTACGTATTGTCTGTTGCAACGCCTTTTGACAATGCCTGTGGTAGGGAAACCCACATACTCCCGCCGACAGAGCCGGGTGGTATGCCTGTGCTTAATGAAACCGCGATGCGGCATTACGACCGCATGATTGCTCTGGCAGATGAATATCAATTGCGGTTGATTTTACCGTTTATTGATCACTGGCAGTGGTGGGGGGGCCGCGAGCAACTGGCCGCGTTTTACGGCGAATCCGGCGATGATTTTTATCGTCTGGAAAGCCAGACATATAAGGCTTATACGCACGTTATCACTCAGGTGCTTACCCGTAAAAATACCCTGACCGGGCGACCTTACAACCGCGAAAAAGCCATTATGGCGTGGGAAACCGGTAATGAGCTCAAAGGATCGACGGCAGATTTTGTGCGGGAAACAGCGGCGCTCATCAAGCGAATCGCTCCAGACCAACTGGTAGTCGATGGTACCTATCTGAAAATCATTCCCGAATCTTTGACCGACCCAAACGTGGATATTATTTCCAACCATTTCTATACCACTAACAACAATAACCGGCCTGAACAGGTCAGTCTGGATCTTGCTACCGTGGGAGGGGAAAAAGCCTACATGGTGGGGGAATTCGGTTTGCGCGATGCGGCTGGTTTACACGAAATAATGCAGGCCGTGGTATTTGCGGACTACCAGGGTCACAAAGCCTCAGGTGCTTTTATCTGGGGAGGGCGCGGGCATCGCCACAACGGTGGGTTTTATTGGCACCGAGAGTACAACGGGCATTTTAGCTATCATCTACCCGGGTTCCCCGAGGGAGAGAGTAATCAGGAGCAAGCAGTTATTGATTTGGTGCGCCTCGCGCAGGCCCAACAAGATGGGCAGTCCGGACCACCGCCGCTGCCGGTACCGGAACCTCCGGTTCTGCGTGAAATCACCGAAGCGGGCGCATTGCGCTGGCTGGGAGCACCGGTCGGCAGGTACTACCGTATCGAACGATCTGTACGCAAGCGTTGTTTGGGGTTCATTCCCTGCTGGAGCGAATGGATAACCCGCGCTTCCGACCTAAGCGACGGGATGCAGCAATACGACCCGGCGCAAGCCCCGCTCTATCTCGATGAGCAACTCACGCCAGGTCTTTACCGTTACCGGGTTTTCGCCGGCAACGAAAGCGGCGAATCCGCACCCTCTAATATCCAGACTTTTCGCGTCGAACACTGACAGTCGCTAAGCGATGAGTAAATCCTAAAAACTGCTAACAGTTCACAGCTCTGCCTTGCCAGAGTTGTCGAACTGATGGCAATATCCCTTTATACGTATACATTGATAACGTAAACAGGCTCTACCCCATTTGACTCAAAAGGTCTAAGTGGTCGTTAGAGCACAATTCTAAAAACAATAAAAATTCCAATCGCGATGGCTAGAGTCCCTTTTGTCGTGCAAAAAGTCCGCTTTGCGGCGTCCCGCATCCAACAGTCCGCGGTAATTCGTAAACTATTCGCCGATGAACATAGTGCGGATATAAGAATGAGGGCAGCACAGCACACCCACTCCGGCGCTCATGAATGGCTGGACAAAATCGACCGCGATTACGGCATGCAGTTTTGGATACTGCAGCTCTTTGGCTGGACAGGCGTAGCCGTTTTTACCTTTCTATCGTTAACGCTTTACTACAACACCATTTACTGGCAACACATCGTACACACCATTTTGCAATCGATAATTGGTTTGGCGGTGACTTTACCTCTGCGTTGGATATTCAAAGCGCTTTGGCAGAAAAACGTAGCGTTGCGCATATTCGTGACCGCTATGGCAGTCGTTGCAGGAGCAACCGTATGGACGTTACTGCGCATGATTGCCTTTATGTGGCTCGATCATAAAGAGAATCTGCTTTCCACCGAGTTTGGTGGTTGGTTCTACCCCAGCTTTTTTATTTTTTCGTGCTGGGCTGCACTCTATTACAGTATCAAGCTTTACCAGGAGCGTCAGGCTCAGTTGGTGTTCTCACTTCGTCTGGACGCGGACCGGCGCGAGGAGCACCTCAAGCGCCTGGAGGCAGAAACCACGGCCAAAGAGGCGCAACTTAAAATGTTGCGTTATCAGCTGAACCCGCATTTTCTCTTTAATACACTCAATGCTATTTCCGCGCTGGTTCATCTTAAAGAAAATAGTAAAGCGCGTGAAATGCTAGTTCGCCTATCGGAATTTTTGCGCTTCTCACTGGCTAACGATCCGAAGTTACAAACGTCTTTGGAGCAGGAGCTACATGCGCTGACCTTGTATTTGCAGATAGAGCAGGCCAGATTTGCTGACCGATTGAGCGTGCGCGTGGAAGTTACGCCCGAGGCGCGACGCAGTGCTGTGCCAAGTTTATTGTTGCAACCATTGATTGAGAACGCAGTTAAATACGGTATCGCCAATAAAGAGGATGGCGGGGAGATAAAAATTCAGGGCTTTGTCGCCAAGGGCGTACTAACTATTGTGGTGGCCGACGACGGCCCCGGATTTTCCAGTGTGGAACAAACCACCTCGGGCCGCGGTGTCGGGCTGCGCAACACGCGGGAACGGCTCCATCTGCTCTATGGCGAAGAAAGCAAGCTGGACATGCGTAACCGGGAAGCTGGTGGCGCTCAGGTCAAGTTACGCATTCCGCACGTACTGTTTAGCGAGTGCTAGGAGGCTGACAATGCAACAAGCGATCTCTGCCGTTATTGTCGAAGATGAGCCTCTGGCTTTGGACCTTACGGTCTCCATGCTGACCGAAATGGACAATGTAAAAATAGTGGGCACTGCCCGCAATGGCCAGCGCGGTTTGGAACTTATTCAGCAGTTGGAGCCAGACGTGGTGTTTCTGGATATTGAAATGCCAATACTGAACGGTATAGAGCTGGTCAAAAAGCTGCAGGCGGATGTTGTGCCGCTCATAGTATTTACAACTGCGTTTAACCAGTACGCGGTCGAAGCGTTTAACCTGCACGCGGTGGATTACCTGTTAAAACCTTTTAGTGAAGATCGCATTCGCCATGCGGTAGCGCGGGTTTTTCAGCGATTGACGATTGTCGATGATAGCTACAAGGGCAATTTGTTAAAAGCACTGGGGGTGCTCAAGGAGGCAGAACCTGAAAATACCTGGGAGACCGCGCGCCTCGCGATCCGTGAAAACGATGGCGTATTGCTGGTGCCGCAACATGAAATTGACTGGATCGATGCCGCCGGAGATTACATTTGTGTGCACAGTAAAGGCGAAACCCACATTATGCGCTGCACCATGAAGCAGCTGGAAAAAATTTTGAACGGCAATCACTTTCGCCGAATACACCGCTCTACTATCGTCAACATTGATCAGATAAAACAAATTATTCCGTTAACCAAAGGCGAGAGTCGTCTGCTGTTACATTGCGGTGAGGAATTAAAAGTTAGCAGGAATTACCGAAAGGAAATATCCCATCTCGCTTGATGGCGTGCACAATCCCGTCCTGCCGCATGCTAAGTCCGCTTTGTCGTTTATCGATATTATTTACAAATGCTTTATGCGACTGTAATAAAACCCTTTAGGAATTTTCCGAAGACAAAAATAATAACCTACGTGGGGAATCGTATAATGCAATCTCGAAAACTCCTGGCTATCTCTATTGCGCTAATTAACAGTGGGCTTGCACTGCCAGCTCTCGCGCAGGATGAAGCAACAGAAAACAATAAAGTAAGCAGTAATAAAACGGTCGTCGAAGAAGTTATTGTCACGGCCTTTAAACGTGAAACCAGTCTTATGGAAACTCCCGTTGCAGTGTCTGCGCTAGATGCGGCAGCGCTGGATCGACAAGGGGTTACCAATATCAAAGACCTGGGTGACCTGGTACCCAACCTCAGTATTCAAATGGATAACGGCCAGTCTACGCCGGTAGTTTCTATGCGCGGAGTGCGTTCTACTAACACGACCGAGCTGGGCGACCCAGCGGTAGGTTTGCATGTGGATGGTGTGTACGCACCGCGGATGCAAAGCTGGAACGCCACGTTTTTGGATGTTGATCGCGTCGAAGTTTTGCGTGGTCCCCAGGGCACATTGTTCGGGCGAAACTCTACCGTCGGTAGCATTAACGTGATTACCAATCGCGCCAGCACTGAAGAGTTCGAGGCAAGTGTGTCGACGGAGCTTGCGCGCTGGAATAACCGTGAGTTAACCGGTGTTGTTAATATTCCAGTGTCCGATACCTTTGCGTTGCGGTTCGCCGCAAAAGGTCAAAAGCGCGACTCCTATCTGAAAGGATATTACGACCCCAATCAGTTTGATACGCGTTACCTGCCAGACGAGGTTCGCAACTCACCTGAGCTGGGTGATGGGGAGCGTGAGTTCTATGCTCAGACCAGCACGAACTGGTGGATTGACTGGGCATCCTCAGATTGGTCTGGTACACCTCGCCGTGAGGTGGTGAAAGCGGACCCCAGTGATTTTTATGGCTCGGTTAACGAGTACGCTTATAGGGCGTCTCTGGCATGGGACCCCGTCGATAGTCTGTCGGTTGATGTGTCCTACCAGAAGTTTGTCAACGACAGCGCTGGCGGTATTAATCTTTTGAACTGCGACAAAATGCGCGGTCGCCAGGCCCGTGATGACGATGGTAATCAGACCGGAGAGTTAACCGACTGCAGTGCCCGATTCCCAACGAATGACAACTATCAGGTTTCAGTTAACGTACCTGGAAAATTGAAGTTGGATATCGACAACGTGCGCGGTACGGTGGACTGGTCTGCGACCAGTTTTATGGATATCAGCTACGTGTTTGGTTTCGAAAAAATTGCACGTGAATCCGCAATTGATAGCGATGGTGGTATCAACCTCTACGACCAGAGTATGTTCTTTTTGGACGGCACCGGTTCGGAATCCAATTACCACGAACTACAGTTTAAATCCACAGATGCAGATAATTACACCTGGATTGTGGGTTTAAACTATTTCCACGAGCAAACCACAACCGCCGGCTACTTTAACAACTCGATGGATGGTAAAACCTTCTGGGATCAGCCAAACCGTACCACTGACGCTTACGCCATTTTCTCCCAGGGCACTTACGACATTACCGATAAGCTGCACCTGATTTTGGGCGGACGTTTTAGCTCAGAAACCAAAGAGGACAATGGCGGGCGCAACCTGGATTGCAATAACGACGACGGCTGTACCACGGTTGCATATGGCGCGCGGGATATTTACAACCAGCTGCCAGCTGATTTTTACGAAGATAAAACCATGTATACCTCTGGTGTATACACTAACGATAACAAAGGGGATTGGACTAGCACAGACTACCGCATCGGGTTCGACTACAACCTGACCGACGACACCATGATCTACACCTCTTACGCCACTGGCTTTAAAGCTGGTGGTATTGGCGATGTGGTTAACGTGGTGGATCAATACACTGGCGAAAGAATTATTCACGTTACCAGTTACGATCCGGAAACGGTGGGTACCTTCGAACTGGGTGGTAAATCGGTGTTATTAGATGGCAGTCTGAATTTCAGCGCGACCTATTTTTATTCCGATTACGAAAATATGCAGTACGCGTCTCCGGGTTCTTTAGGGCAGATTCACCGATTGGTGAACGAGGAAGATGAAAACGGCCAACCAGTGCTGGACCCGGATACCAACGAACCGGTTCTGGTTTGGGATGTGGTGCCACTCATCGCATTTTATACCCAGAATGTTCCCGGCTCCGAAATTCAAGGTCTTGAACTGGAATTCGACTGGGCGCCATATGAGCATGGCCGTATTACCGGTTTCGCGACTTGGACCAAAGCTGAAGTGGTTGAAGACTGGAATACCAAGTGGGACTACGATGCAGAGTCTATGTTTGGTATTGAGTACGCCAGTTCTGTAGACCCTGAAAACGACCTGCTCGCGGTTAACCTGAAGGGAAACTCGCTGCCAGTAACACCGGAATACGTATTTAATATTAATTTCGAACACACTTTCGATTTCGGTGCTGCAGGTACGCTCAAGCCTTGGATGGGTGTCCATTGGCAGAGTTCAAGCTACCTCACCATATGGAACGTCGACAAACATACGGACGACCTGGATTTCGCCATTCATGATGACGACATCAAATATATGGACGACAAACAGGAAGCCTACTACACCGTGAACCTGTCACTGCGATATGAATCTGCAGATGAAGACTGGTATGCGGAAGCCTTTGTCAATAACGCAACGGACGAAGTCGTTCAATATTGGGGCGGCAGCAGCACTGGCGCGCCAGTAGGCAGTTTAAGTATGCCCAGATACTACGGCGTTCGACTGGGTTACAACTTCTGATCACTCCTCCATGAGTGGCACGCCAGCCAGCTAGTCGGCTGCCACTCGTTTTTTCTCGTTTGTTAATTTATGGCTCGCTGTAGTTGCAGCGAATGTATTCGTATGGAGTTTACTATGTCGATGTCGCATCTGTGGGCTGCAGTTCTTTGCCTGAGTGTATTGGTAGGTTGCAGTACCGACGACGCTAAATCCACGTCTGAGAGCCAGCGCCAACATGCAGATTCTCATTCAAAAAATATCCAATTGTGGCCCAAGGTAAAAAGCCCGATTAAGTCAGACCCGGCGCTCGAGGCGACGATCAATGATCGCTACCTGGCAAAAATGTCGATTGAAGAAAAAGTTGCGCAAATTATTCAACCAGAAATTCGCAGTATTTCGCCCGCGCAATTTGCCGAATACCGTTTTGGTTCAATCCTTAATGGCGGTGGCGCATTCCCCCAAAACAATAAACACGCGAGCGTCGCCGATTGGGTGGCACTTGCGGATGCCTATTACGAGGCATCCAAAGCAGCGCCAAATGCCGAGACCGCTATTCCTGCTATCTGGGGAACCGATGCCGTCCACGGTCACAACAACGTAATCGGTGCAACGCTGTTCCCGCACAATATTGCTCTTGGCGCGACCCATAATGCTGAATTGATTAAGCAAATCGCAGCGGCGACTGCGCAGGAAGTTGCCGCAACCGGTATCGATTGGGTATTCGCACCAACCGTCGCGGTTGTGCGCGATGACCGCTGGGGCCGCACCTACGAAGGTTTCAGCGAAGATCCACAACTGGTTACTGCCTATGCCAAAGCCTACGTAAATGGTATGCAAGGCGAGGTAGACGCGGAGGATTTTCTGCGTGATGGTCATGTGATTGGTACGGCCAAACACTTCCTTGGCGATGGCGGTACCGATAAAGGCGACGATCAGGGAAATAATCTTGCCAGCGAAGACGCACTTATCCGTTTACACGCGCAGGGTTATGTCGCGGCAATTGAAGCCGGTGTGCAAACGATTATGGCTTCCTTTAATAGCTGGCACGGTTTGAAAATGCACGGCAATCACTACCTGTTAACCGAAGTGTTGAAAAATCGTATGGGCTTCGATGGCTTTGTGGTTGGCGATTGGAATGGACACGGCCAGGTTGACGGTTGTACCAATATCAGTTGCGCGGCGTCTATCAATGCGGGTGTGGATATGATTATGGTACCGGACGACTGGCAGGGCATGTACGAAAATACTGTCGCGCAAGTGAAGTCTGGTGAAATTTCCATGGCGCGTCTGGACGATGCCGTACGTAGAATTTTACGTGTAAAATTTCGTGCAGGCCTGTTTGACGATGTCGGCGCGCCGTCGACTCGTGCCTACGCAGGCAAAGCCGATGTGCTGGCCAGTGACGCACATCGCGAAATCGCCCGCCAAGCTGTGCGCGAATCACTGGTGCTATTAAAAAATAAAGGCGCGTTATTGCCAATTTCGCCAACGGCCAATATTTTGGTTGCGGGCGATGGTGCTGACAACATAGGTAAACAAAGTGGTGGCTGGACCATAACCTGGCAAGGTACCGGCAATACCAATGCTGATTTCCCCAACGGCAGTTCTATTTACGCCGGGCTCGCTGCTCAGGTGGAGCAGGCGGGCGGTAAAATTACCCTGAGTGCGGATGGAAGTTTCGGCCAAAAGCCCGATGTGGCCATCGTGGTGTTCGGCGAAAATCCCTATGCGGAGGGGCAAGGCGATCTTGGCTCGTTGGAATACCAGGTTAATTCCCACAGCGATTTAGCACTGCTTAAAAAATTGAAAGCCGCTGGAATTCCGGTGGTATCGGTATTTCTGACCGGTCGCCCCTTGTGGATAAATCCAGAGCTGAATGCATCTGATGCATTCGTAGTTGCCTGGTTACCCGGGAGTGAAGGCGGTGCAGTGGCAGATGTGTTGTTGCGTAATTCCGCTGGCAAAGTACAAACTGACTTTTCCGGTAAACTCAGTTATTCCTGGCCTGCCCACGAGTATCAGTTGGCTAATCGCGGGGACAAACAAACGCCATTGTTCGCTTATGGTTATGGCTTAAATTACCGTACTACGGATAAAACCGTTTACCCGCTGCCCGAAGAACGGCAAACCAATTTAGGGGATGCCGCGCGTGGTGTTGATTTATTCCGGGGTCGCGCGTTGCCGCCTTGGCAAATGACGCTGCTATCCGGCACGCAGAGTAAGCCGATGGATTCCAGCGTGGTGACGTTAGACGGTCTCACCGTACGTACCTCCGATAGAGATGTTCAGGAGGATGCGCGGGAACTTAGCTGGCAGGGGGGCTCGACAGCAAGTCTCGCACTGACCGCTGAAAAAATGCAGGATCTTGCGGTGAATCTCAGTAACAACAGCTCACTATTTTTCGATCTTAAATTGCAAACTGAAGGGCCGAAAAATTTGTTGCTGGGAATGACTTGTGGCGGCACCTGCGGCGGAAACCTGCTGTTGGATTCCGTGTTGGCGCCATTGAGTACTGGCGAGTGGCACACGGTCGAAATCGATTTGCAGTGCTTGAATCTGGCGGGCGTGGAGTTTTATCACATTGACTCCCCTTTCCGATTAAGCTCGCAAGGCGACGCGAAATCTCTACAATTAAGTAATATCCGTATCAGTGCCAAATCTGGCACACCTTTAACGTGTCCGGGAGAATAATCCTGTGAAATGCCTGCTGCCGTTGTTGTGTTTATTATTTTCACTGGCGGCGCAGGCTGCGTTGTCGCCGCTGCACATCCGCAATGGTCAGTGGGTCGATGCGAGTAATTCTCCGGTAGCACTAACAGGTACCAATCTGGGGAACTGGCTTAGCCTCGAATTCTGGATGCTGGCAATGGCGGACGACATTGCCTATCAGTGCGCACTGGAAAAAATACTGGACCGACGCTTTGGCCACAAAGAAACAGAAAAGCTTTTAGCAACCTACCGTCAAAGTTGGCTGACCGAAGCGGATTGGGACATTCTGGCCTCATTCGGATTTAACCTTGTGCGCCTGCCTTTTCATTGGAGCATTATCGAATCCGAGGATAAACCTCAAACCTTGCGTGCGGATGCCTGGAAGTATCTCGATTGGGCGGTAGCGCAGGCAAAACAGCGTGGCATCTATGTTCTGCTGGATTTACACGGGGCGCCTGGCGGTCAGGGCTGGGAGCATCACACCGGTTGCGGCGGACAAAACGCGCTTTGGGCGAGCGCGGACAATCGCGCGCGCACGCGCTGGATCTGGCAGCAGATCGCAGGGCATTTCAGGCATGAACCTGCGGTGGCAGGTTATGGGCTGTTAAATGAACCCTGGGGGGCTTCGCCCGAGGTGATGGCCTCGTTTGCCGAAGAACTTTATCGTGAAGTTCGCAAATTAGATAAAGAACATGTGATTGTTTTGCCGGGGCATTTACAGGGTATTGCCGCCTACGGAAATCCAGCAGATAAAGGCTTAACCAATGTCGCCTTGGAAATGCATTTTTACCCCGGTCATTTTGGTTGGCAATCGCCTGGGTATGCTGTGCATCGCGACTGGTTAACCTGTGGTGCCAATGGTAAAGATGGTGTGTGCGATTGGCAGAACCAGTTGCGTGGGATTAACGCTGGATTTTTAGTGGGAGAATTTCAACCGTGGGAAGATCTTCCCATAGACCTTGCTGCGCCCATCACCAGAGCCACTTACGACCGTTATAGCGAGCTGCATTGGGCAGCTACCAGTTGGGCGTACAAAGTGGTTGCGCGTACGGACGATATTCACAGTTGGGGCTTGGTTACAACCACTCCTAGTCTGGCGAAGGTAGATTTTTCCGCTGCAAGTCTCGATCAGATACATGGGTATTTCGCACAATTCGCCGATGCTCCGCGCCAAGTTAATACTGCATTGCACGATGCACTTACGGCCACTGAACCCGCTAAAATTTTTACACTTCCGCCAGCGCCGACCGGAGTAACAATACACACGGAAAAAAACGGAATTGAACTGCGCTGGAAAAAGTCCGGCGTGACGCAGTACCGCATTTATCGGAGTGTATATCCGGATGTGGGCTATGAAGTGCTGGCTGACTCCGAACGTGCGACCTACGTCGATCCATCTCCCAGTGATCGCGATAATTTTTATCGTGTCACATCGGTAAAGGGTCTGGATGAAAGCTTTCCTGGCGAGTCTGTATCACTCGTGCGCAAGCCACAGTATATCCCCGGTAAAATTGAAGCCGAAGCATACTTATCCATTACAGGTATGGGTGCGCAACGCAGCGAAGATATTCCGAGCACAGGTGACGCACATGCGTTTAATCTGGGCTGGATCGATCAGGGCGATACGGCAACCTATGCGATTAGCGTTCGGGAATCCGGTTGTTACAAGGTAACCGCGCGACTTGCCAGTGAATCTGGCAGTGAGCCCGGTATCGAGATAAAAATCGGCGACGCTGCAACCATGTTTAGCATCCCCGATACCGGGGGCTGGCAATCCTGGAGTAGCGCATCAAGCTTTTTGCCCCTGCTAACCGGCGATCAACAGCTAACGATATCGGCAGCAAGTGGTGGCTGGAATATCAACTGGCTTGATTTTGAATTTCAGCCTGATCCGATTTTCTGTAAAAAATAGCACTTGCGCGTAAAATGAAACTGCGTGTTTTTTTGAACCTCGCTTTTTCATTTGTCACTAGAGTTTTAGTGATTTTTAAATGTGTTCTGCTTCACAGCCGTGTTGTGATTTCTCGCGATCGACGGCATTTTTTTCGTTATAAGCTGGCGTAAAAAACGATGTGATCAATAACGCAAATTAATTGGAATAAAAAAACTTCTTTCTTATTAATGATGGCGTTCAGAAAAACAGAACGAAAACATTGCTCTCCCTTCTGCCGCACTTAGAATCCCTCCCAACGCTTTTTTATTGTTTAGTCCGTCGCGGGCTGCCATCCTGAGCTCAAGGAATACCTGTGTTAGATATGGGCCGGGAAGGCTCTGCGATGTAATCGTCAGTATTCTGTTTTCAGAATGTTGTACTGAACAAAAAAAAGAATAATCAATATCACATCATTCTTACGGAGACCTTCCATGAGAAAACCCCTGATCGCGGCAATAGCGAGTCTTTCGCTTGCCGCGCCAATAACTTACGCTCAGCAGTTAGTCTGGTCGGACGAATTCGACAATAATACTCTGGATACCAGTACCTGGACTTTCACTACCGGCGGTAGTGGTAACGGTAATGGTGAGTTGCAATTTTATACGGCCTCCCAAAAAAATATTTTTCAACAAGACGGCAACCTGGTCATTCAGGCATTACGTGAAGAGAAGGACGGTAAGCAGTTTACCTCTTCACGCATTCATACCAACGGTCGTTTCAGTTTTACTTACGGAACGCTGGTTGCGCGTATTCAGCTACCGGATTTAGCCGAAGGTCTGTGGCCCGCGTTTTGGACACTTGGCGACAATATTGGCGTTGACGGTTGGCCCAAATCCGGTGAGTTCGATATTCTCGAAGCCGGTTTTGCAACGGCGCGCGCTGAAGGTCGTACCAATCGCAGTGTATCTTCAGCCGCGCACTGGTGGCACGAATCTGGTGACTGGAGTGACTGGCTCCAGGCGGATGCCAGTAACGAAGTACAGATCCCCACGCCTTTGCAGGATTTTCATCTCTACAAGATGGATTGGACTCCGAGTACGTTAACCTTTAGTGTTGATGACACCGTCGTGTTCAATATGGATATCGACGATCCCAATATGTCTGAATTTCACTTGCCGCAACATATTCTGTTGAACCTTGCGGTCGGTGGTTTCAATTTCGTGGATATTACCGACCCCGCACAAATAACCGCCCCGTTTCCTGCGCAAATGCGCGTTGACTACGTGCGCCTTTACGATAATGGCTACACGGTCATCGACCAAAAGGAAGCGTGCAACGGCGTATTCGGTGTAATGACCGAACTGACCACCACTGATTGTGACTACGACTGGGGTGATCGCGCCAATATTTATTTGTGGAACAATATGGCGGCGGTGGCTACCCAGCCTTCGGAGGGTAGTTCCGCGCTCGCCTACGAAATACAACCAGGTGATTGGTGGGGCATGGGCCTGCTGCATCGGGATTACAACCTCGCGCATTTTAGTCACGGCTATTTACATTTCGATATGAAAACGGCTTCCAATACAGATATTTCCATCAATATGGAATCATCTGCAGCGGCGGGCGGCTCGGTAGTTTTAACCGCAGGCGGCGACGAATACGGTTTGGTTCGCGACGGCGAGTGGCACCACGTGGCCATTCCGCTGAGTAAATTTGGCGGGGTGGATTGGAGTACGGTAAAAACCCTGTTCAGTATGTCTGGTCCAGCACCGCAATCACTGATGACGCTTGCGGTAGATAATATTTATTTAACGCCTGATGTGACCTTGGACATGCCGGAGTACGGTAACTACGGTTTGTACACGGAAACACCGGATCACCAGAGTGCGGGCAATTTTGGCTTTGGCGTTACTGGCGATTTGTTTATCTGGGAAGAAACCCTCGAAATACAGCCTGGCAATGTCGCTGAAGGCAATGGCTCGCTGCATGTTTCTTCGACAGGCAAGGGCTGGTTTGGTCTCGGCCTGACCGCTCGTGAAGCCGTAAATTTAACGGCTTTCGACAATGGCAATGCGGCACTGCATTTTAAAATAAAAACCACAGACACTACGCCTTTTTCTATTGGTATTAAGAGCGGAAATGTGGATGTGATCGGGCAAACCTGGATCGACTTTAAACCCGGTGCTGATCCTTATGGTTTTGCTCGCGATGGTCAGTGGCACGAACTGGTTATACCAATGGGCGATCTTGTTGCGGATTTAGACCTGTACGACGTACGCCAGGTATTTCAGTTGTTGGGTATTGGAGAAATCAGCAGCCTGGCCATTGACGATATTTACTTGTCCGGCGGCCAAGCAGGCAGTGCTATTCCCGGGGTGCCGGAAGTTAATCGCGAACCCCTGGCGGCCATCAAACCTTCGGTGCTCGGCGGTGAAAAAGGCGTGACTATTGATTTCGACGGCAGTAAGTCGCTGGATTTAAATGGTGACCCGTTAACCTACGCCTGGAATTTCGGCGATGGTGAAACGGCCAGCGGTGCACAGGTCAGCCACACCTTCGACGAAGAAGGCAGCTACAAAGTCAGCCTGACCGTGAGCGATGGTTCGCTATCTGCCACCACGGCAGCCTATATTCTGGTAGACAATGATTTTGGCCAGCAGCGCAGTGAAAAGCGCGGTCTGGGCTATGGCAACCACTCGCAAGAAGATATGGCAGCGATTTCGCAAGGGGTTACCTGGTGGTACAACTGGTCGACCCAACCGGATGTGATGGTAGCCGATGTTTATCAGGATTACGGCATGGAATTCGTGCCGATGACCTGGAACGGCAATTTCGACGATCAGGCGTTGCGTAATTACATTGATGCGCACCCCGAAGTGAAGTACCTGCTTGCGTTCAACGAGCCTAACTTTATTGATCAGGCCAATATGACGCCCTCGGAAGCTGCCGCACAGTGGCCGCGACTGGAAGCCATTGCCGATGCTTACGACTTAAAAATTGTCAGTGTGGCGATGAATTACTGTGGTAACTGTAACGAAGAAAATGGCGTAACCTTCTATGACCCAATCGATTATCTCGACCGCTTTTTCGAGGTGTGTCCAGATTGTCGGGTCGATGCTATTTCGATTCACGCTTACATGCCGGACGCCGGCGCAGTCGAGTGGTATATCGATAGGTTCAACAAATATGGTCGGCCCATTTGGCTTACTGAGTTTTCTGCCTGGGAAGACACTACGACTCTGGCTGACCAAAAACATTTTCTGACGCAAATCGTCGATTCGATGGAAACCATGGATAACCTGGAGCGCTACGCCTGGTTTGTTGGGCGCCGTCAGGGTCATCCGTACAACGGTTTATTCGACTGGCGCCAGTCTGGCGTACTGAGCGAACTGGGTAATGTGTATGTGCAAATGCCTGTACACAACGATTCAGTCGTGCATACGCTTCCCGGATTAATTGAAGCGGAAACCTATAACAGCGCTGCTGGTGTACGCGTGGAATTAACGGAAGACGCTACGGGATTCCTGAATATTTCTGCTGTGGAATCTGGGGATAACCTGCAATACCGCATTAATGGCGACGCGGGCAGCTACCGTATAGAAGCGCGGGTAGCCAGCGTCACAGGTGGTCGATTGCTGTTGCAAGTGGGCGGTACGACGGTTGGCGAGCTGGATATACCTGCTACCGGCGGTTTACAAAACTGGCAAACGGTAGACACCACGGTATCGCTGCCCGGCGGCAGTCAAATGTTAAATCTGGTTGCGACTGCTGTTATTAATATTAACTGGTTAAATACCGTGGCAGACGACCTGGTTGAACCTACGCCGACCCCCACACCCACACCTACTCCTCCACCAGGTGATGCGTTGCCTTGCAGTGCCTACGCCTCCTCTGTAGAGGCGGGCTACAGCGCCGATGCTGTGTGCGATGGCAACGGACAAACCCGCTGGGGCAGCGCTTTTGGTGATGCAGAATGGATTGTTGTCGACCTGGGAGCCGAAACCGCGATCAATAAAATCGATTTAGTCTGGGAAGCGGCATTTGGTAAAGCCTACGAGCTACAGGTTTCCAACGATGGAAACAACTGGCAGACCGTCGCCTCGGAAATCCAAGGTAATGGTGGTACCGATAGCTTTACGGTTTCCGCAAGCGGTCGTTATGTTCGTATGCTCGGCTCCGAGCGTGGAACCCCATGGGGCTACTCGCTATGGTCGTTTGATGTGTACGGCGAAACCGGTGTCGCGCAAGGAGATTTGGCTGAAGGCAAATCGGTAGCGGCATCCAGCGAGCAGGATGGTTATTGGCTGGCGACATACGCGGTGGATGGGGATGCCGGAACACGCTGGTCCAGCGCATGGACTGACAGCGAGTGGATTACCGTTGATTTAGGTAGTAGCTACACGATTTCACGAGTGGCGTTGGAATGGGAGGCGGCTTTCGCCAGCGGTTACGACATTCGTGTTTCCACAGATGGTACCCAGTGGAATACGCTAAGTGAAATTCGCAATGCCGATGGCGGCCGCGACGAAATTGAATTTTCCGCGACACAAGCGCGTTACGTACAAATGCGAGGCGTTACTCGCGCAACACCCTACGGCTATTCGTTGTTTAGCTTCGAGGTTTACTACTAATTTGCTAGTCACTGTACGACTAACCTGGCTATGACTATTGCGATATGAGTCGCTGGTGCAGGGAGGCACCGCTATTATCCGAAATGTAAGATAAGCCCCTGAAAGACCGGAAAATTTATTCATTTCGCCGGGACGGTAAGGGCGCATTATTAACTGGACGGAACCATCTTAATAGCCTTGAGAGATTGCCAACTCTCGACCTTTGTCAGGCGCCTTCGGGCGCCTTTTTTTATTTAGGCGGTACAGGCACGAACCGCCATTGCCCGAAGGGCAATGTAAGCCCTTGAAGTACTAGAAAATTCACACATTTACGCCTGTACTTCAAGGGCGCGCGATCAAATAGATAGGACCATCTGTTTGATCGCCGGGGTAATAGGAACCGCTGGTTAGGTTAACCAAGAGGTTCCTTTATGACTTTTGTAACTTGCTTTTCATATTCAGGCGCTTATAATTCGCCCAACTTTAACTGGAGGTAACTACCTTGCCTGGCATAAAACACAACAATACTGTTTGCGCTGTTCCCTGGAGTCTTGATCGACTTCAGCCTGGGGCTGTGCGTTTATCTGGTGTCTGCTAGTGCAAAAATCTGGTAGGCACGTCGCCTTTCAGATTTTTAGTTAATCATTTAATTAAAAAACCCGAGGGGCGAAACTCCCTCGGGTTTTTTTTCGTCACCAAAAAGGTGAAATTGCCCGATAAAAATACGCCGATTACGGCAGAACTGGCAGAGCGTTATGAGCGAAACTATTTGGGTAAAAATTGAAACCACCAAAGGCAACGACGATGTGTGGTCGTTCAAAGGCCTTATGTGGCAACGTGACTTCGAAAAAATCACATCCAATGAACAACGTGACGGGTATTTCCAATTAAATAAGGTGTATTGGATTTCCACGGTTTACGATGATTCTGGAAACAGCGAAGAGGAAAAGCTGTATCAATATGGTAAGGGTAAACTTGAAGCGTTTCGTGGTGACCTTTATTTAAAGGTTGAACATCTGGTGTCTATTGCGCCGATTGATGGCGCGAGCGAACTGGAACGCTATCAAAAACGACAAAACTCGCCGTTGCGCGCGGTCACGCCAATTCGGTCGTGAACCTGTGCGGTGGCTCTCGCACATACATAGTTCGGGTAGGCGCTATATCGTTACCCGGGCTATACGCCGAGTTCGTGTTTGTCGAGATGTTTTTGCAGCAGGTCCAAATTGCGCATATTGGCTTTAAATGCAAAGTCAAACAGGTCGCCAATTAACGGAATGGAACCGAGGGTAAAATCGAGAAAAGTGTTGAATATCATGCGAGCAAGCACAGTCTTCGGTACGCCCAGTTGCTTTGCTTGAGCGATGATCCACAGCGATATGGCGCCGGTAGCAAAATCGCCGACGCCAGGAATCAAGCCGATAACGCCATCGAGGCCGATTCTAAAACCACCGGGTAGCGGAATGCTTTTATCCAGCAACCACGCGAGGTTTTGTGCCGATTTACTGTCTTTGATCATGGTGTGTCCCTGCGGGCAAGCCGGCGCATAGCGTTTACTTTACGTGCACTTCGCCCGTTCGCTATTACGAGTGTCTATCCGTTCGTGCTCCACCGTTTGTTTGTTGCCGTCCAACCGCTTTGCGGTGTTGTCTATGGCATCCCCATCGCGGTACAAGCGACGCACTAGCGGATTGCCCACTTTAATAAGCACGGCGAATTTAAGCAAGAGCCGGAAAAACCACCAGGATACCCGATAGCCGATACTCTTCAGTGAGACCCAGCGGCCGTAGTCCGCCTTGTTAATTGCTTCGCTTTCGTCGATTAGGGTTTCCAGCTCCCCACACAGCTCACGGGTTAATGTACTGTCCTTGACCAGTATATTGGCCTCCAGATTAAGCGTAAGACTCCATGGGTCGAGGTTGCTGGAGCCTATGGTGCACCAGTTATCGTCGATGGCAGCAACCTTGGCGTGGAGAGGGCGGGTTTTGTACTCGTAAATCTCGATTCCATGATGGAGAAAATGGCCGTAGTGTGACCTGGCTGCAGTGAGTACCAGCGGGAGATCCGGCTTTTTCTGGAAAATTAAGCGGACTTTCACACCCCGATCTGCCGCTTTGCGCAATGCGTGGCGAAGACGCAGCCCCGGGAAGAAGTAGGCACAAGCGAGCGTGATACTCTGTTTGGCTTCGTTTATCGCGTCAAGGTAGCAGGTTTCAATAGCACGCCGTCTTCCCACATGATTGTCTCGACAGGTGAGTGCGAGCTTGGCATCTCCTCGAGCCGTCGCAGGCTTTAACGTCGCTTCATCCTTGTAGGATTCGTCATCGGGAATATTCTCAAGGCAATGCGTGCGTACTTGATCGGTCGCAGGCCCCTCAATACGGAGCATGAAATCGCGCATTCCGGCTTCGCCAAACTGCAAAGTGTATTTCTCTGTGAGATTAACACCGCCTACATAGGCAATTTTATTGTCAATGACCGCAAGTTTGCGATGCAGACGTCCGTATGCTTGAGCATTAAATGGTAAACGGTGCTTGGGTTCATAGAGATAAATTTTTATTCCAGCTTTGACGAATTCAAATATAAAATTCTCGCTACAAAAATCACTGCTTCCATAGGCATCAATGGTGAGTTTTACTTCTGCGCCATTTGCTACCGCCTTTTTACAGGCCTCGAAAACGCTTTTTCCTACATCGTCTTCGGCAAACTCGTAGGTTTCGATGAGGACTTCCTTTGACGCCCGCGTAATTTCCTCGACCAGATCCGGTACAAACTCGTCGCCATTGTTGAGCAGTACAACTTTATTGCCCGACTCAAATTCGATGGTCGACTCCCTGTGTTTTTTAGGTTTCATGCTGAAATGCTTGGCCTGATTAACGTCGGGCGATGATCCAGATTGCGTGAACTATGCCGGGGATATAACCCAAAATTGTCAGCAAAATGTTAATCCAGAACTGCAGACCGAAACCCACCTGCAAAAACACACCGACTGGGGGAAGTAAAATAGAGAGCAAAACGCGAATAAGGTCCATGATTGTTATCCTCTGTTGAAATTTACCATCTTCACGAGGGCTAAAGCGGGAACCGTGCCAAATCGCGGAAGCCCTCGTACTGCGGCGCTTGAGATGCTATTGGCTAAGCAGGCTGCAATGAAATAGGCTGCGGGTTTACCCCCTTTTTTACACGTTCGATGGAAAACTTACAGTTGAATGCTGCCCTCTTGCGGGGATAGGCAGCCTATAACCCAGAAAAAACGGGCAGTTCACCAAAAAATTCATCCTAGCACGGTAGTTGCTACGTATAGCAAAAGCGCTCTGTATCGCGCGGTGAGGACCTTCGGGATGGATAACCAATGAAAAACAAAACTCTGCAAGCTTTCTGCTTTGTCGGCGCTTTGAGCGCCTGTTCCAGCGCTTACTATGGCACCATGGAAAAGTTCGGTGTTTACAAACGAGATATTATGGTAGACAGGGTGCAAGATGCGCGCAGAGCGCAGGACGACGGTGAAGATCAGTTTACCAGCGCACTGGAAGCATTCAAATCGGTACACGAATTTGATGGCGGCAAGCTGGAAAAAGTGTACAACACACTAAATGACGAATACGAAGATTCCCGTGAAGTTGCTGAGGACATCAGTGAGCGCATAGACGCGATAGAGAGCGTGGCTAACGCCATGTTTCGTGAGTGGCGGAAAGAACTGGGTGAATACAGTAGTGATTCATTGCGCAAGAAAAGTGAATTGCGTTTAAAACAAACGCAGGTGCGTTATGAAGAACTGATAGCGGCAATGCATCAAACAGAATCGCGAATGGAGCCGGTGCTCGCCTTGATGCTGGATCAGGTATTATTTTTAAAACACAACCTCAACGCCCAGGCAATTCAATCATTAAAAACCGAAGTGCCAAAAATTGATGCAGATGTGGATCGTCTGTTAAACGCCATGCAAGAGGCTATCGCACAGGCAGACGCGTTTGTTGCCGAGATGAAACGCTAGTTGGGAAAATCGCGGCGATTGGTGATTACTGTTCGTTTATCGTCGCTTTATTGCTATTTGCTAACTCTATATTTAACTTGAACCACGACCAAAAACTTTCCATTTGCCACAGCCAATCCTTCTCATAAATACTGTTTTGCATTTGACGCGCAGAATATTTTCAGGTTAAAGCCGAGCCATTACTTCAGTGCTCGTAAAAACTCACAACGGGAACAATTGGAATAGCAGAGTAGCGGCTGCGCTAAGCCAGAGGATGGCTGACTGTATTAGCAGCTAACGATTGCACCGCCAACGCACACAGGTCACACAGGTCACATAGGTAAAGTTATCGTCGAACAGTGTGGATATCTATAACTGAGGTGGCAACGATAATGAGCGTTATAGAATTGTGCATTTTGCAACGCCATTAATCCGGAGATTAAATGGATGATGCTCTCCACTTAACCGTGTGCCCGTTAAATACTATCGAAATGCGCGCGTGTTTTAATACTTCGTGGGCCTACACTGCCCCTCTGGCAACGGCGCTGAATCTTCGCGCCGACTTTTATACCACAATTTTCGTTGCCAGTTTAGTAGCATAGGTTGTATTACCCAATCCGCGCCATGTCTTTAAACTAACTCACATAATGCTTTGGCTAACCCACTTGAGTCCAAAATACATTGCTGCCAGTAGTGCGCCAGCACCGAGGCTGACGGCAATTGCATGTTTTTGCCACAGAGACTGCGCTTTTTCTCCGAAGCGTTTTACCAGGAATGCAAGCCCGTAATAGCGCAAGCCGCGTGCGATTACTGCAGCCAGAACGAAGAGTGTAATTGAGTAGCCGGCAGCACCTGCGGTAATCATTGCTACCTGAAAAGGTATAGGTAATATGCCCACGGCCAATACCGCCCAAAAGCCATGGCTGTCGAAAAATGCTTTATAGGATTCGTAGGCCGATTGGTAGCCCATGGCGTCGATAAACCACTTACCGACAGATTCGTACACTGCCATACCGACGGCGTAACCCACGATGGAGGCAACCAGGCACCCAGCCGTTGTCACAGTTGCCAGTCGCCATATTCGGTCGCGATTTGCCGCCATCAAGGGAATCAGAATAAGCTCGATTGGAATCGGGATAATAATGGTTTCGAGAAACGACAATGCGAACAACAGCCAAAGAGCGTGTTTTGACTGAGCGATCTTGTCGAACCATTTTTTTGCGCTTTGGGATTTAAATTCCAAGGTGTGAGTTCCTTTCTTTGCAGGTTGTAATTAATTATCCGCGCTTGGATGGTTAAAGCGCAGATTGATGTGCGGTCTACGCATTAATGCGGCGGTACCCTGCCTCGAGAAAGCCATAAATACCGAATGCGACCAGTCCGAAGGCGATAACTGAGAACAGTCCTGTGCCGTAGTCGCTTTCCTGAATAGTGTGCAGCGCGTCCGCCATGCCGGAAATCTCGCCTTGGTGAGCGATAAGTGCTGAATGAAGCAGGAGCGAGCCAAGAATGCACCACACCACACCGCGTGCGATTAATCCGAACTGACAGAGAGTTTTTGCTAATGCACGGGTATCGGGTATATCCATATAGCGCTCAAATTTTGCGGTCCAGCCTTTGATAAGGTGTGCTATCCCGGCACCAAAAACACATGCGCCAACAATTGCCAGCCCAATTTGGCCGATGGTCGAGTCCAGCCAACCGCTTTGTTCTACGCCGCCAGAGTTTTTCTGCGAGCCAAAAACGGCGGAGATCGCCCAGTAGGCGAGAAACAAATGCACCAGGCAACTCACCAGCAGGCCGCCACGTATGGCGAGACCTTTCGCGTTGGTGCCGTGATCGTCTGTATCTTTCACTGCTTGAAGAAATCGCCATACGGAATAACCGCATAAACCAATACTCAGCAAAATAATAAGAAAATAGCCAAACGGCTGCTCCATGATTTTTTGTAGAGCGCCTTTACTATCGGTAACTTCACCACCGCTACCCACGGCAGCAAATACCGCAAGCGTTCCGACAATAACGTAAATAAGGCCGCGCGATGCGTAGCCTGTTCGCGCCCAAACTTTAAAGTTTTCCTTTGTCTCGGTGTAATGCATTGTCTATTCCTATACGCAATATTTGCAATGTCGCTTTGAAAAATTGTTCTCTCGTTGAATCCTGAGAGCTGTAGTTATTCAGCTGTAAAGGCTAATGGTAATTAAAGATTTGCAAATACCGAGCCTTTTATATTATTTCGATGTGAGTATGTATTTTTTTCGAAATACGGTGGAAACCAGATTTCGAAAAAAATGGGTAATCAAGTTGTCTGGTTCTTTAAAAAAGTGCGCTGGCATAGTCTGTGCGTAATCAGGTTAGCACTCGCAATTGAGTGAACTCATTTACAACGATTGGAGGATGTTATGAATATGAGGACGTTAGTTTTATTTTTTCTCGCCGGCTGTCTTATAGCCGTTGCGGGCTGTACCTCGCAGGGCACAGCCCCCAACAGCTTGATGAGTGAAGCCCAGGCGGATATCCGAACGGCTGAAGAAATGGGCGCAGATCAACTGGCACCGGTAGCGCTAGCAGACGCAAAACAACACCTGAAAGACGCAAGGATTGCAATGGCGGACGAAAAATTTACAAAAGCCCGCTACGACCTGGAGAAGTCAATGGCCGATTCTCAATTCGCCATTGCCAAAACCAATGCGACGCGTTCAAACAAAGCTGAGGAGCAGTTGCAGGAAAGTTTAAACACGCTCGAGCAGGAACTATAACGGAGACAGGAGACGAATTATGAAATACGCAATGAAGAAAATGACATTGGCAACAGCAAGTGCATCGATGATCCTTTTGGCCGGTTGCGCAACCACCCATGAACCTAGTAATGAATTAACCGAACTGCAAACCCGTTATAACTCTGTGGTATCCAGCCAAAATCTGGAAGAGTACGCGCCAGTGGCGTTTGACGAAGCGGGTAAATCCATTGCGCGTTTGGAAACGCTCGAGAATGATGGCGCAGACGATTACGAGCTGGAGCATCAGCAGTACCTCGCAGAGCGCAAGCTGGATACAGCTATTGAACTGGCAAAACACAACCGCAGTCAGGAATATATTGACGATGCGGATGTTCGCCGCAAAGATCTGATGCTACAGGCGCGCGAACGTGACTTAACGCAGGCAGAGCGTGAAGCCGCCTTTATGAAGTCTCGTGCAGAAGCGGCAGAACAACGCGCGGAGATGGCCGTGGCGCGAGCAAACTCGATGGAAGAAAAAGCGTCGCAAATGGCAAGCAAGTTGGAGTCGGTGACGACTAAACTCGACAAGCGTGGTCTGGTTATCACCATGGGTGATATTTTATTTGCGACCGATGAATCCGAAGTGAAGCCGGGTGCAGTGCGCACGCTCGAAAAAGTGAGTGATTTACTGGCGGAGTATCCGGACCGCGAAATTCTTGTTGAAGGTTTTACCGATAGTACCGGTGCTGCAGATTACAACAAGAATTTGAGCGAGCGCCGGGCCGAGGCGGTTGTCAAACAGTTGGTTGACAACGGGCTTGCCGAAGACCGCTTAAGTGCGAAAGGTTATGGTGAGGAGTATCCGGTCGCCTCTAACGATACGGCAGCCGGTCGCCAGCAAAACCGCCGGGTTGAACTGGTGGTCGCCAATAAAGATGATAAAGCAGTAGACGACCGTGTGGCTCAACGTTAGTTGTTTCGCTTTAATCGCTAAATCAGTCTGTGGTACTCGAGTTTCGGGCTTCGCGCCCGAACCCGCACATGTTTCCGGGGGCAGTTTCAATTGTCTGCCAAAGCTTGCCCCGTAATTTTATTCAATCGCTTTTCTTTTCCCGCTCTAAAACATTTTCCTGTGTTAAAACAGTTGTTGACTTATTAGGGTTGTATTTCTATAGTTAGCCAAAAGGCTAACTAATTGGGGCGCTTAGCGCATTTGCTCGATGAACACATTAGATGCGGTATTTCACGCACTGGGTGACAACACAAGGCGTGCGGTTATTGCTCGATTGGGTGGCGGGCCTGCCTCTGTTAAGGAATTGGCGGAACCTTTTCCGATGGCATTGCCATCGTTTATGAAACATATCGCGATTCTTGAGAACAGCGGGCTGATTACATCTGAAAAGCAAGGCCGTGTGCGTACTTGTCGCCTGCGCGAGGAGAATTTCGCGTTAGCCGAGCAATGGTTCGATGCGCAGCGCGACCTGTGGGAATCCCGCACAGATCGTCTCGCCGATTTCGTTGAAAACCAACTGATGAAAGGAAAAAATCGCGATGGATAAAGAATTAGATATCGAAATTAGCCGGGTAATTAAAGCGCCTCGTGACATTGTCTGGCAAGCGTGGCGTGACCCCGCGAACCTGGTGCAATGGTGGGCTCCGAAACCTGTGGTTACCGAATCGATTAAACACGAATTTTACACGGGTGGCGGTTTCGGAACCTTGATGCGTATGGAAGACGGTTCCGAGTTTGCAAGCGAAGGTTGTTTTTTGCAGGTAGTGGAAAACGAGAAAATTATTTTTTCGGATGCGCTAAGTAGTGGTTGGCGACCCAATGCCTCGCCATTTATGACCGCAATTATAACCCTGGAAGATCACCCTGAGGGCACCGCCTATAGCGCACAGGTGTTACACAATAGTGTGGAAGCCCGTCAGCGGCACCTGGACATGGGTTTTTTCGATGGCTGGGGAACCGTGTTCGAACAACTGGATAGCTTTGTTCAACAACTTAAAAATTAATCGGCCCACCAGGCCAATTGAAAAGCGCTCTACTCAACTTTATTAATTAGAGGTTCCTCTATTAATAAAATATTCGAGCGCTTTTTTCGTTAGGCGGTGCGGGCGGAGTCGGTCAATCCCGTGTCCGTTAAACCGGCACTGCGCAATTGTTTGCACAACCCCAGAGTAACCAGGCCCAGGGTAAGCGCACCTGCGCCCAGCAACACAATGCTTCCTGCGGTAGAAAACACTTTGCCAATTAAACCAATGCCAACGGTTCCTATCGAATCGCCGCAGGCGTCCTGCGCTGTCCATATTCCATTAATGCGGCCAAGGTACTCATCGGGTGTGTGCCCCTGCACCAGGGTGTATTGCAATAGCGAGGCGATGCAAGTGAGGTAGCCAAACACCACAAGCGTTGCCAGCGACAGCCATAAATTTTCTACCAAACCAAACGCCACCACCGAGCCAAACACACCGCAACATATTAATCCCATCCACTTTCCCGGTTGTTCCAGGCGTTCGGCCCAGGCGCTGAGCAACGCGCCCAGAGTCGCGCCGAGGGGGACGGCGGAATAAAGTAAGCCCAGTGCCATGGGGTTATCCTGAAACAGGGATTCGGCCATTTCCGGAAACAGCACGCGAATGGCGGTGGTCAAAGTGACTAAGGTGCCTATAACCACCACGGCCCCCACGATACGGTTTTGAAACAGAAACCTGACACCATCGAACAGTTCCCGCAGCGGGTGCTGCGGCTCAAATTCCGGTGGCTGCATACGCGGCAAACGCAGTAGCGGCAGCAGGGTAATCGCAGTTCCCACAGCCGCGAGCACATAGTTCCAGGCGACATCGCTAACGGCGATGATCCAGCCGCCGAGTGCCGGGGATGCGACTCCGGCGAGCCGCATCGAAACCATGCTAACGGCGCGCGCCTGCATCAGGTTTTCCCGACCGACAATGTGCGGCATGGCGGCGAGCAATGCGGTGACGCCCAGGGCGCCAAAAAAGCCGTCCCAGAGCGCAAACACATAAATCACCCAGAGTGCCGGTTGCGGCAGGAATGCATTCACCGCAAGCCAGAAAAAGCCGAGTCCGCATATGCTGCGGGCAAGCAAAATCAGGCCTTTGCGATCGTGTCGGTCGGCGAGCACGCCGCCATACAACAGGCCGACGAACATGCCAACGCCGTCGAGTGCCATCACGATGCCCACTTGTAGGCTATCTCCGGTGAGGTCGTACACCTGTTTCGGCAGCGCCACTGCGAGCATTCCCAGGCCGATTAACGAAATGGTGCGGGCGATAAACACGGCGCGAAAGTTGGCGTTGTGTTGCAAGATATCAAAATTGACGAATAGCTTTTTCATAGTCCAGCTCTTGTTAAAAATTGGCGGCGCGGGCTCACACGTTGGCGAGCTGCACGCGGGTGTCGGGTTCCGGGTGGCGCTCAGTCTGTCGCTGTTTTAAGGCCTGGTTAATCTGGGGGCCAAGAATCTGCAGCGATGCTGGCGACATGATGTCCTGGTGTTCGCAGTGCGCCAGCGGGTGTAGCGTGAGGTCGCTGACGTAAGGCTGCCAGCAGGTGGCGGGCTCGATATAGTCCGGTCGGTCTTTGTCTGCCACGAAAACATTTACCGGGCCGTCGTAACTCGGTGTTTTGGTCGCCGCGAGCAGGGTGACCGCATCCTTATAGTTGGCAAAAATCTGCGCCAGCATTGCCTGCCTTTCCTGTTGCAACTCACCGTCGGCGTTGTCCATCGCCTCGTTTAATACCTGTTGTTGCTCCCGCTCCGCGCCCAAGGTTGCTTCGGCATCGTCCGGGTCGGTCCAGTCGTGCACCTCTGCCGGATAGGTATCCAACAGGCCGAGAAAATCCACGCGTTCACCCGCAGCGCGCAAGCGTGCGGCCATGCCATAGGCGATGGTGCCGCCCAGGGAATAACCGAGCAGGAAGTAGGGCCCGTGAGGTTGTTGGTCGCGCAGAATCTGCAGTTGTCGCTCGATCAGCTCGTCCATGTTGCGGCTGCTGGCAATAAGCCCGTGGGGGCGCGGCGACTGCAGCCCGACAATGGGCATGTTGTTATCCAGGTAACGGGACAGCACGCTGTACTGCCAGGCGAAACCGGAGCCAGGGTAAACGCAGAACAGGGGGGTATCGCTGCCAGCGCGCAGCTGGATAACCGGGTCGAAACCGTCGCTGCCAAAGTCGTTCAGCATGACATCGCTGTTTAACTGGGCGGCGAGCAACGCTACGGTGGGCGAGGTCATAATCTGGCCCACAGGTACACTGCGCTCCAGCTCTTTGCGAATTTCCACCGCGAGTGTCATGGCCAATAAGGAATGGCCGCCTATTGCGAAGAAGTCGTCGTCGGCATTCACTGAATCCACGCCGAGAACACGGGCAAAAATTGCGGCGAGACGGGATTCCAGCCCGCGCGCGGGCGCGCGACCGGATGGTGTGTGAACTGGTGTTGTGTTAGGTTTGGGTAATGCCTTGCGGTCCAGTTTGCCGTTGGCGTTGAGGGGGAGTGCGTCCATTGCGACCAGGGCGGCTGGCATCATGGCGCTGCTCAGTTGTTGGGCCAGGCGTGTTTGCAACATGTCACTGGTAAGCGATGGGCTGTTATGGGTCGCGCTGTCTTTCAGCACATAGTAGGCGACCAACTGGCGCTGGTCGCCCTGCGCCTGACGGTCACCGCCGAGTACCTGGGCGTGTACTGCGGCATCGGCAATTTCCGGTTGCGCGCGTAAAACCGCTTCGATTTCACCGAGTTCGATACGCTGGCCGCGAATTTTGAGTTGGTCGTCTACCCTCCCCAGGTATTCCACTTTGCCGCTGGCCAGGTGGCGCACGATGTCGCCGGTGCGGTACATCCGGGTACCGTTGCCCTGCGGGTCGGCAACAAATCGCGACGCGCTCAACTCGGCGCGTTGCAGATAACCCGCGGCGAGCTGGTCGCCACACAAGTACAGTTCGCCACTGGCACCCAGTGGCACCGGACGCAGATAGGCATCCAGTACCCGCAACTGGGTATTCCATACGGGCAGCCCGATGGGCACACCGCTGCCGCCTTCGTCGAGGTCACCGCAGGCGGGTTCGTAGGTCACATCTACCGCAGCTTCGGTGGGGCCGTAAAGATTGTGGAGCTGCGCATCGAACATTTCGCTGAAGGTTCTCGCGAGCACTTTGCTCAGTGCCTCACCACTGCAAAACACCCGGCGCAGGCTGCGACAATCGCGGTATTCGCTCGCCGTCAGGCTGTTGCAAAACACCGCCAGCATCGACGGCACAAAGTGCATGGTGGTGACCTGGTAGTGGTCGATTGCTCGGGCCAGTGCGTCCGGGTCGCGATGGGCATCGGGTGCAGCCATTACCAGGCGCGCGCCAACCATAAAGCTCCAGAAAAACTCCCACACGGATACATCAAAGCTACTCGGGGTTTTTTGTAGTACCACGTCGTCGCTGTGCAGAGGGTATTGGTGCTGCATCCACAATATGCGGTTAACAATCGCGTTGTGTGGTACTAACACGCCTTTGGGGCGGCCTGTGGTGCCAGAGGTATACAGCAGGTACGCCGGAGCATTGGCCGTCAATGCGACTTCGCGGAACTGCTGCTGGGCGTTGTCTGGGGTCAGGGCCTCGAAGTGCACACAGGAAACATCGCTAAAGCGCGCGGCATTGGCTGCTTCGGTGATCAATAACCGCGGCCTGGCATCACTGAGCATAAATGCCAGGCGTTCGTCGGGGTAACTCGTGTCCAGTGGCAGATAGGCGGCACCGGCTTCGATGACCGCCAGCAGCGCGATACTTAGTCGCACCGAGCGGGGCAGGGCTACGGCGACAATATCCCCGGGACACACACCCTGCGCTTGCAGGTCGCCGGCCAAGCATTTCACCTGATGGCGCACCTGCGCGTAGGTCAGGCTGTGCTCCGCATCCTGCAGCGCCAGTCCAGCGGGGCTGCGTGCGGCCTGTTCGCGGAGGTGGTCGCGCAGGGTGCTGACCGGCAGGGCTTGGTAGGTGGCATTGATGGCGGCAAGCTGTGCCTGCTCTTCCAGGGTTTGCAGTTCGTAACGGCACACTGGTGTTTGTGGCGCCTTCAGTAGCGTATCGATAAATCCGGCAATGCGTTTGGCCAGTTGCGCCGGTTGGGCAATGGCGCCCCGGTTTTCCACCAACAAGGTGGTGCGTTCGCCCGGCACCACCAGCAGCGCCAGTGGATAGTGGCTGTAACCACGGTTGTGAATATCGGTAATTCGAGTACCTGCCAGGTCGTAACCGAGATAGTCACTATCCGGGTAGTTCTCCACCACCAGCAGGCTGTCAAACAGTGGCTGGCCGCCAGCCTGGCGCTGGATTTCCGCAAGCCCCGGCCCATCGTGCTCCAGCAATGTCATATGGGTCGCGGCCACGGTGCCAAGTTGCTGCCACAGGTCCTGATGCGGACTTAATTGGAAAGCGACCGGAATGGTGTTCAAAAACAGTCCGAGTTGTTGGTCGAGACCATCGATATTCGCACTGCGGCCCGACACCGGCATGCCGAAGGTGACGGCTTCGCGTCCGCTTATCGCCGCCAGTGCCAGCGCCCAGATGCCTTGCATGACCAGGTTGAGGGTGAGCCCGTGTGCCTGCGTCGCTTGTTTAAGAGCGAGGCTGGAGGCTTCATCCAGGGTGAACACCGCTTCCTCAACGGTTGGCGTGGCCTGCTCGAACAGCACGCAAGGGCGAGCGTCGGCGAGGTAGTCCCGCCACAGATCGAGGCTGGCAGTGTGATCGCGATTCACTAACTGCTGCAGTACTCGGGGGTAAGGCGACTCGCTGCGCGCGCGCGGTTGCTCGTTGTCGCGGTAAGCCGCCAGCAATCTGCGCAACAGCAGCGGCGTCGACCAGCCGTCGATCAGCAGGTGGTGAATCACCAGATATAGGCTGAACTGTTCAGCACCGGTTTTCACCAGGCACGCCCGCAACATACCGCCAAACCGGTCGCAGGGCAGGGGAGCGTCGATTACCTCGGTTGTGATGTTTGCCAGCGCCTGGGCCCGATCGCTTAGGGGTAGATAGCTGATGTCCTCAAAGCGCCAGGGCCAGCGCAGTACACCGGCGGCGGGCAGCAGAAATACCGGCTGCGCTGCGGTTTCCATATCGAACAGGCCCGCCAGCTGCGGATTTTCACTCAGGACCACGCTCAGCGCGCGGTGCAGGCGCTCGGTATTGAGCGAGCCTGCCAGATCCAGCAGGGTCCAGGCGCTGTAGTTCGCGCCGTCCGCTGCGGTCTGTGCCAGGTAGAGCATGCCCTGCTGCAGCGGCAGCACGGGTGCCAGGGCACGATAAACGCCGTGCCGCTGCTTTAGTTTGTCAGTGTCGGCAGCGGTCAGCGCAAAGTCAGCGCCGGGGTTCTGCTCCAGCCCGGTGACCGCCAACGCAGTCATGGCGAGTGCCATGGCGCGTGGCGTGCGGGCGACGAATACTGCGCTGGGTTTCAATTGGTAACCTTTGCCGCGCAACGCGGTGGTGAGGCCAATGGCGAGAATACTGTCGCCCCCCAGTTCGAAAAAATCGTCCTCGGCGCCCGGGTTGTCTACCGCCAGAATATCCGCCATCAGCGCGCATAACAGTTGCTCGCGCTCCCCCACGGGCACAACGTGATTGCGGCTGAGCAGTCGCGGTCGCGGCAGGGCTTTTTTGTCGATTTTGCCGTTGACTGTAAAGGGCATTTGGGTGAGCAGGGTGAGTGCGGCGGGCACCATGTATTCGGGCAGTTTCGCGTGCAGAATATCGAGAAATTCGCGTGTGAGAGCTTCGCTGTTGTGGCTCTCCAGATCCGGCACCGCGCAGTAACCCAGCAGGCGGTGGCTGTTGTTGACGGCTTCGGCTACCACCGTCGCCGTCTCCACGCCGGGCAACAGAGAGAGCGCGTTTTCCACATCGGCCAGCTCGATGCGGTAACCACGTACTTTCACCTGGTCGTCCGCACGGCCCAGATACTCAATGAGCCCGTCGTTGCTCCAGCGCACGAGATCACCGCTGCGGTACATGCGCTCGCCGTCGCGAAACGGGTTGGCGACAAACCGGCTGGCGGTGAGGTCGGAGCGATTCACATAACCGTTGGCGAGGCTGGCGCCAGCGATATACAACTCGCCCACCGCACCGAGGGGTACTGGTTGCAGACAGGTATCCAGCACATAGACGTGAACATTGCCGATCGGTCGGCCGACAGTGGGCTCAGGCGCCACAGCGAGGGATGCGCCCAGGGTATCGACGGTATTCTCTGTGGGCCCGTACAGGTTGTAGCTGACCACCTCCGGGTGTTCGCGCAGTTCGTGCCAGAGCGCCGCTGGTGCCGCCTCGCCGCCAATGCCAATCAAGCCGGGGCGGTGCAGATCTGTGGTGAGCAAGCCATTGTTCAGCAGCGCGCTGCACAGCGAGGGCGGCATGTCGAGCGCGTCCAGCTGGTTTTCCTGGACATAGCGAACAATCTCGAACGCGTCGCGCCGCAGCTCTTCGTCGAACAGATGCAACTCCTGGCCAAGAGCCAGCCAGAGGGTTTGATCCCAGGCGGAGTCAAAGGCGATGGAGTGGCTGTGCATGGTGCGCACACGGCGGCCGTGGCTTGCCTGTATCTGTGCAATAAACGGCCCGAACAATTGCTGGCCGTGGCTGTTCAGCAGGTTGGCCAGCGCGCCGTGGGATACCTGCACACCCTTGGGGGTGCCGGTGCTGCCCGAGGTGAAGATGATATACGCCGGGTCTTCGGGTGAAGGTTGCGCAAGGGCATCCGCCCGCCGCGCCATGACGTCTGGTGAAACAGGTGCAGCCTCGCTCATGTCCGACGGCGCATCCAGGTCCATGCGTGCACAGGCAGGCAGTTCGATGGAACTCAAGCTGATGACCAACACCGGGTTGGCAACGGAAAAAATGGCGTCGATGCGCTCACGCGGATATTCCGGTTCGATCGGGACCCAGCAGGCGCCGGTTTGCATAATGGCGAACATCGCGGCGATAGCGTCGGTCTGGCGAGGCAGTGCCACGGCGACGTTCTGGCCGGGCTGCACGCCGCAAAGCAGGAGCCATTCGCTGAGCTGGTCCACCCGCGCCCCCAGTTGGGCAAAGGTCAGTTTACGCGTGCCGCACACCAGTGCCAGATCGCCGGGTTGTTCGGCGACGCGCTGGCGAAAAGCGGTGCACAGCGTGGGTAGCTGATGGGTAACCGCCGGCCCTTGCGACCAGTCGTTGAGCTGCGCACGTTCACTGTCGGCGAGTAAAGGAAGGGTTTGCAGCGATTGTTCGGGCTGGCCCAGCAACGCGGTGATAAAGCCCTGCAAGCGCTCTCCGTGGAGGGCGACGTCGGCGGCAGTGTAATAACGGGCGTTGGCCCGCAGATCCAAACGGATACGCTGCTCGTGAATTTGCACGCCAAATTCAAAGTCGTCCAGTGGCCCTGCCGCCAGGTGCTCGGTGGTACCGGTGAGGGTGTCGAATTGCAGGTGATAGTCGAACATTTTGTAGTTGAGCAGCGGGCCGTAAAGGCGGCGACTGCTGCCGACGAGATGGGCGTCCCGCTGAATGGCTTCGGCGTCGTAGCGACTGTGTTTGCGTACCTGTTTAATTTCCTGTTTCAGCTGGCGGGCGGCGTCGAGCCAGCTATCGCCCAAGTTCAGGCGAAGTGCCACCGGCAGTACGGTAACGACCGGAGCCGATGCGGTAATGGCCACCGAACCCATGCGGCGCATAAACGGCATTCCCAGGGTTTGCTGGTTCGCCCCGGTGATGCGGGCGATGTAGCTGGCGAGCGCACTGAGTAGTAGATCGGGCGCGCTCAGGCCGTGGTGTTGCGCAAGCTGTTGCAGCTGGCCGAGGGTTGCCTCCGGCAGCGTCAGGTAGTGGGTGTGCTGCGCGGCCGTGGGCAGTACATCGGTAATGGGTACCCGGCTCAGGCTTGCCACCGGGGGCAGCTCGGCGCAATAGGTTTGCCAGAAAGTTTTGTCGCGGGCGTGCTGGGGCGAAGCCCGATACTGGTCGCACTCCGCGATTACATCGGCAACCGGGCAAGGGCGGGCATCAGGTGGTGTGGTTTGCCGAACCAGGGCGGTGTAGTGCTGTGCGATACGCTTGGTCAACGCGGTGAAGCTGTAGCCATCCAGCATGATGTGGTGATAGCGCTGGTACCACAGCCAGCGTGGTTGCGCTTTGCCCGCTGGTGTAGTTTCGGGCGCGAGTTTGAACAGTATATTTACCAGCGCCGGGTGCTCGCCGTCGCAGACATGGTCGGCCGCGATGTCGGCTTGCATCCACTGCCTGGCACGCGCCTCGGCGTCACCGTCGGCAGCATAGTCGATGTGCTGCAACGCGGGCAGCGATTCCAGGCTCACAGCGGCAGGAATTCTCTGGCGGCCGACACCGTCAACTTCGGTGTAGCCTGCGATAACGGTATCCGCCTCCTGCAACCCCAGGGCAACAGCACGTTCAAACAGGGCGGGCTGCAATGCACCGGTAATCGCCACTGCATGGGCAATCACAAAGGTGTTTTTTTCTTCGCTGACCTGTTCTGCCAGCCAGATGCCTTCCTGGGTCGGCAACAGAGGGAGTGTGTGCGATGTCATCAGATGCCCTCCCGCGATTCTGGATTGTGGGCGCGCGCAGACTCGGTATTTGGAAATAAGGGCCCGGCAGTCCAGTGGGTTTCTACGTATGCGCTGCATTCATCCCGCGAGGCGGGGCCGAATTGCGGTTCCCAGCCTTTAGGCGTGGGCACAAAGGTCGGCCACAAGCTGTATTCCTGCTGCTGGTTGGTGAGCACCAGAAAGGTATGAGCGGGGTTGTCAAAAGGATTGATGGTTTCTTCATTGAACGTCGACATGGAAAACTCCTTCGCACTGGTGGCGGGTGGCAGCGGGGTAAGGTTGCGGCAGGGCGGTCAGTAGCGCTTCGCGCCAGCAGAGCCAATCGTGGCCGCCTTCAAATTCCTGGTAATGCGTGGTGTAACCTGATGCGCTCAGGGCGGCGGACATGCGCTGGCTTTCGCACCGCATATCACTTTCAAAACGGCCTGCTTGCAGCAGAAACTGGACTTCGCCAGTGCGCGCGGGGCCTGTTGCGGCAAATTGATCGAGGCGTGCACCTTGCGGGCTCTGCCACCAAAATGAGCCGGACTGGCTGATAACGCGGGAGACTGCGTCGGGAAATAGCAGCCCGGCGTAGCAAGCGGCGAGGCCGCCAAAACTCTGGCCGATCACGGTGATCCCACGGGGACAGGACGCGGTGGTGATTGCGGGCAGCGATTCGTCCGGGAAGGGGGTGTTCGCCTGCGCGACTGATCGAAGAGCTTCGGCATTGCGATGATTAAGCAGAGTGAGTGGTGTGATCTTGCCTTGCCAGTTCAGCTGCGGCAGTAGCTCGAGTAGCACCGCAAGCCAGAACGTCGGATTACAGGTGAGTTCGTCGGCGCGGGTACGGCTGTCCAGAGCTTCGATAAACACATAGCGAGCGGCGGGCAGCAGACCCGCGTCGGTTTGTTCGCGCAACCAGTTGGCCACTGGCAGCTGTTCCGCCCAGATAGCGCCATCGAGAAATATCAGCAGGGGCAGGTCTGCCTGTGCGCCGTCAGCGTCGCCACAGCGTAATTGCCAGACGCGGCGCTGGTTGTCGAGACAGTGGCTGTGCCAGTGTGCGAGATGCAAGCGGTCATCAGCCAGAGCGGCGGACCGTGTTTCGCTCGCCAGGCTGCACACCGACGGTTTTATCAGCAGACGCGAGAGCGCGTGGCTGCCACTCGTGTACGACGGCAGCGGATTAAACGGGTCTGCTTCGCCAAAAAGCGCAATAGCATTGATCCACCAGGCGCGGCGCTGTTCGTGGTGTACCGGGAAGCCGTCGCCGTCCACTACGGGAATAAAAAAATAGGAACCCTGCCAGGTCTCCGGCAGACACACCTCCCAGTACCAGACATCGCTGGCGGGAATACGCAGCATGGCGGTGGGAGCCTCTACCGGGTGAGGCGTGAGCGACCAGCAGTCGATATAAACTGTTTGAATCGCGCAGTCCTGCGGTTGGCGCCAATAAAATGTGATGCGACAATAGCCGTTGTGCAGCCGTTTAATCAGTGGCGTGCCGCGGCTCGCAATCTGTTGCCACCAGGCCTCACTGCCAATAGCTATGCGAAAATTAGGTGCGTGTTTCATAGCGGAACACCTTCGCTCGCGACTGGATTTATCGGTTGCGTGGAAGACGATAACCAGCCGCGTATCCGGCAAATTGCGAGGTAGGCAAGGGGCACATAAAAAATGGTGAGCAGGGTTGCGGTGATTACGCCGCCGAGCACGGCGAGGCCGATGGCATGTTGAGCATTGGCCGCGGGGCCCGTGGCCACAATGAGTGGCACCACGCCCGCGCCGAAACTGAGTGAGGTCATTAAAATCGGGCGCAAGCGCAGGCTGGCGGCTTTGCGGGTGGCGTGGAAAGCGGAGCCGCCCCGCTGAATCGCGTGTTCAGCAAACTCCACGATTAAAATGCCGTTGCGCGCTGACAACCCGATAGAAGTAAGCACTCCGATCTGAAAGAAAATATCGTTGCTTTGGCCGCTCAGCATTACCAGCACTACCGCCCCTAACACGCCGAGAGGGATCACCAATAAAATAGCGAGCGGAATACTCCAGCTTTCGTAAAGTGCGGCGAGACATAAAAAGACGAACAGTATCGAAACCGTGTAAAGCAAGGTGGCAGAGCCACTGGAAATTTTGTCCTGGTAGGACAGGCCGCTCCACTCGTAGTTGGTGCCCGGCAGTGTGGCCGCCAGGGTTTCGATGCGTTCCATAATGCGCCCGGAGCTGGCACCCGGCGCTGCAGCGCCGGTAATCCGCACGGCGGGCAAGCCATTGAATCGGGAAATCTGGCCTGGTCCGGATTCCCATTGCTGCGCGGTAAATGCGGAAAATGGCACCATCTCGCCCAGGTTGTTGCGAACCTGCCAATCGTTGATATTTTCCGGTGCTGAACGGAAGGGCGCATCCGCCTGAATAAAGACTTTGCGCAACTGGCCGTCGTAAACAAAATCGTTGACGTAGCGGCCACCCCAGGCGGTGCTCAAGGTTTGGTTGATGGTGTGAAGGTTTAGCCCCATGGCTGAGGCTTTTTGCTGGTCGATATGGATGTTGAGGTTGGGACTGGATTCGCCGCCGTCGGCATCGGCGAACATAATGTCTGGCTCGTTAGTTAACGAATTTACTAATTGCCAGGCGTCGGCCACCAATGCCTCGCGGCCCCGTCCCGCCACATCCTGCAGCCAGAATTCAAAGCCGTTGGTATCGCCGAGGCCATCGATGGGTGGCAACACCATGGCAAACACTTTGCCCTCGACCAGATCCGCCAGCGCTCTATTGGCGCGTGCGGCAATCGCCTGCGCTGAATTTTCCTGGCCTTGGCGCTGTGACCAGTCTTTTAGTGGTACAAAACCGATACCGGCGTTTTGCCCGGAGCCGGAAAAGCTGAATCCCGATACCGTATAAATACCGGCGATATTTTTCGCCTCGTGTTGCATAAAATAGTTTTCGACTGTGCGCACCAGCTCACGTGTGCGGGTATAGCTGGCGCCTTCGGGCAGCGCATAGCGAACCATGACCGTACCCTGATCGTCTTCTGGAATAAATGCGGTCGGCAGCGACTGATACGCCCACCAGGTACTGCCCAGCAACACCAGATAAATTGCGCTAAAGCGCAAGGGGCGTTTGAGTAGCGCGGTCACTCTGTGGTGGTAACGCAATTTCATCACTGAAAATAAACGATTGAACGCGCGCGTAACCGGATTGCGTTTGTGCCCATCTGCCGGTTTGAGCAAGGCGGCGCAGAGTGCAGGGGTGAGGGTGAGGGCAACGACGGCTGATAACGCCATCGCGGTTACCAGGGTGACGGAGAACTGGCGATAAATAACACCTACGGAACCGGGGAAAGCGGCCATGGGCAAAAACACCGCCGCGAGTACCAGCGCAATACCTATTAACACGCGCGTCATGTGCTGCATGGATTTTAAGGTTGCGCTACGGGCGTCGAGTTTTTCCTGCATCATGGTGCGTTCGACATGTTCGACGACCACAATGGCATCGTCGACTAATAAGCCGATGGCCAATACCATGGCAAACAGGTTTAACGTATTCAGGCTATAGCCCAGCAGTGCAATAACACAACAGGTGCCGAGTAATACGATAGGGATGGTGAGCGTTGGAATTAAAGTGACGCGCCAGTTTTGCAAAAATAAATACATCACCAGCACCACCAACACCAGGGCTTCTGCCAGGGTGCGCAGCACATCGCGAATAGAGCGTTTTACAAAGCGCGACGCATCTTCCGGATAAAATACATCGACGCCCGCGGGAAATGTGTGGCGCAACTGGGCAATCCGATTTTTTACCGCAGACGCGGTTGCCATGGCATTTGCGCCGGGCGCCATCATCATCGCGAGACCTGATGCAGGTTTGCCATTGAGGCGTGATGTGCTGGCGTAGCTCTCGCGACCAATTTCAATACGGGCGACATCGCCCAAGCGCACGACGTCGCCCTGGGCTCGGGTTTTAAGTACGATGCTGGCGAAATCGTCTACCGATTGTAATCGCGACATCGCCGTGACGGTGACGTTTAGCTGTTGGCCTTCGCGATGCGGACGCGCGCCCAGTTCACCGACCGGGACTTCGGTATTTTGTGCGTATATCGCCTCTTCCACGTCACTGGGCATCAGTTGGTGAGCGGCGAGCTGGTGTGGGTCCAACCAGATACGCATTGCATAGGGCGCACCGAAATTGCGGATAGCACCGACGCCAGGTAACCGGCTCAGCGGGTCTTCCATACTACTGCTAATCCAGTTGGCGATATCGCTGTCGCTCAAACGGCCACTGGCATCGTGAAAAACGGCGACCATTAAAAAGCTGTTTTGCAGGCTGTTAACAGTAATTCCACGTTGTTGTACTTGCGCAGGCAGGCGATAACTTATCTGGTTAACTTTATTTTGAACGCGCACCTGCGCGACTTCCACGTCGGTGTTTAAATCAAACACCAGGGTGAGCTCCACGACGCCGTCCGACGTGCTGACCGAATCGAAATACAATAAACCATCGAGACCTTTGAGAGATTGCTCGAGAATTTGCGTTACGCTGTTTTCGACTACCTTTGCCGATGCGCCCGGATACACAGCTTCCACGAGTACCATGGGCGGCGAAATATTGGGGTATTGACTGACCGGTAAGAAGCGCAGTGCGATGCCGCCGAGCAACATGAGCGCAATCGCAAAAACACCAGCCAGTACCGGACGCTGAACAAAAATTCTGGCAATCATCGTGAGCTGATCTCCATTGCATTCGTCGCCTGCCATGGCGTTACCGTGAGTTGCTGGCCTTCCTGCACCCGCTGGAGCCCTTCCACAATGACCCGTTCGCCTGACGCAAGCACGCCAGCGATTGCCCAGTGATGGCCCTCGCGTGCCACGATAGTCACTGGCCGCCGGGTAGCTTTATTGTCGGAGTCGGCAAGCCACACAGATGCGTCGCCTGCGGCGTTGTAGATCACTGCCTGTTGTGGTACCAGCGCAACGTTCGGCTCTATACCTTGGTTGACCTGAGCGCGTACATACATACCGGGGAGCAATAAATTGTCGGGGTTGGGAAATTTTGCGCGCAAGGTGACCGCGCCGGAACTTGGCTCAACCTGCATTTCGGTGAATTGAATATCGCCGCCGTGTGCATAGGGCAAACCGTCGGCCAGCAAGAGTTGAACCTGACCGTCGCCGGCATGGAGAGTGCCGGCTTGCAAGCGGCGTTTCAGCTGAATGAATTGCTGACTCGATTGCACCATGTCTACATAAATTGGATCGAATTGCTGGATAACGGCGAGTGCGTCTATTTGTGCGGGCGATACCAGGGCACCTTCAGTGACGGCAGAGCGACCGATAACCCCGCCAATGGGTGCGCGAATCTGGGTGCGCTCTAAATCGATTTCCGCTTTTTCAAGGGCAGCGTCGGCGGCGGCGAGTTGGGCGCTTGCCTGCTGGAAACTGGCTTCGGCGAGGTCGACTTCATGGGGGGCAATCCCCTGGCTTTCAGCGAGTTTGCGAAGCCGTGCCAAATGGGTTTTGGCGTTGAACAAGGTCGCAGCGGCTACGTTTCGTTCACCACCTGCTATAGCGACTTCTGCCCGATAGCTGTCCGCATTGATTTCGTAAAGTAACTCGCCTTTGTTAACGCGAGAACCCTCACGAAATAAGCGCTTTTCTATCAGCCCGCCAACTTGCGGTCGAATCTCTGCGCTGCGAAACGCGCGGGTACGACCGGCGACTTCGCTGCGTACCGGCAAATTTTGTAAGCGAATATCAAGCGCAGAAACGCGCAGGGTGGACTCAGCCTTGCTGTGAATTAATTCGTTATGGACTGACTCGTCATGAATGGTATCGCTTTGACAACCGCAGAGCGCACCTAATAACAAAAATGTCGAGAAAATTTTTTTCATGGTGTTAAGTCTTCAGGCTGAGAGTGTAGCGCCGCCATCAACCACTAAGTTGTGCAGTGTGATGTGGCTGGCGAGATCGGATGCGAGAAACAGCACGCTGTTGGCTATATCATTGGGGTGCGCGATTTTGCGCAGGGGAATACCATTCTTAAATGTGGCGAGCGAGCCTTGAATGGTGCGTTCGAATCCAGCGTCGTTGCTTAGCATGTTTTGCAACATGGGGGTGTTGGTGGAGCCCGGCGATACCAGATTGCAGCGCACGCCATAGGCTGCAAGCTCCAATGCGATACAGTGACTAAAGCTTTCCAGTGCGGCCTTTGACGCGCAGTAGGCGGCCATACCCATGCGGGGAACGCGTGCTGCATTCGATGCAATATTGACAATAACGCCAGATTTTTGCTGTTTAAACCGGGGAATACACTGTTGTATTAGGTGAAAAACAGCGCTGACATTAACGTCCAAGCTGGCTTGCCAGTCGTCCTCAGTCAGTTCTGTTATTTCCGCAAATCGCAAAATCCCGGCAGCGTTTACCAGTACGTCGATTTGGCCATTCTCAACGAATAAACGCTGGCAACACGCGCGAATTTCCTCCGGTTTGCACAGGTCACATTTCACCGTGGCAAAGGGGTATTCGTGCTGTGGAAATGCGCAATCCAGCCCGGTGACCTGTGCGCCGGCACGGTAAAAACTCTCGGCTATGGCATAGCCAATACCGCGCCCGGCACCGGTAATCCACACCTGTTTACCGGAAAAATTTAATGCTTCGACGAGGCTGTTCATGCGGCACGTTTACTTTCTATCAGTTGCCACCAGCTGTTAAAGGTTGGCTGGCGAGCCAGTTCTTCAAAATGAAAGTCGAGCCCGTGCTTTTTCCATTCTCCGATTAATTGCATGACCTGAACCGAGTCCAAGCCGTAGTCCACCAGATTTTCGTCCGGGTCAAAATCCAATTCGGTTTCGTCAATTAACGTGAGTAATTGCTGTTGCAGAGATTCGCGGGTGAGCGAGGGGTTATCGCTTGTGCCTGTAGATATGACCTGGCCACAAGACATAACCTGGCCACATCGACCTGCGACATAGTCCAGCGACATGCGATGATCATCCTCAGTGAAATCAGCGACTGCATCTGCAATAAAAAACGGTTTGATATCGCGCATAAAGGCATCGAGCGCTGTAGTCAGGCAGCCAATGTGGGCGTAAATGCCGACGATAATGAGCTGGTCGCGCTTACCTTCCTGCAATAGATCCTGCAAATGGGTGCGTTGAAATGCACTGTAGCGCCACTTTACTAATGTAGTGTCGCCGGGTTGTGGGGCCAGAGCAGGAATAATATTTTGCAACTCGGGGGTGGCGTCGGTAAGACCAGGCCCCCACATGTCGTTGAGCAGGGCACGCTGAGCCGGTGGTTGCTCCGATGGTTGCGCGGTATAAATAATTGGCAGACCCTGCGCGCGTGCCCAGTTCAGAATCAGCGCAATATTTTCGATCACCTTCTCGAGTAGTGGATTGTTATCGCCGTAGTAGCGCGCGAAATAGTTTTGCATATCGTGCACCAGTACGGCCGCGCGAGAGGTATCCAGTGGCCAGTTAACCCGGTTTGTAGGCAGTTGGCTTGCTGCAGGAAGCGGATAAGAATTAATCTGTGGAATACTCATAATGGGTCTCCTTCGGTAAAGTTTTTCACAAGTTCTGCATGTGTGCGCGCAAGGCTTTTTTATTGATTTTGCCAACCGCGGTTAATGGAAATTCCGGTAGCACCGCAATGTGATCTGGCAGTTTGAATTCAGCGACGCCTTGCGCACGTAAAAATTTACGTACCACAAGGGGTTTGATTTTTTCGTCCTGAGTGACCAGGCAGGCGCAGCTCTTTTCGCCGAGTCGCTCGTCGGGCAATGCGACTAATGCGGCGTTAATAATTTGTGGGTGTTTCACCAAGAGATTTTCGATTTCTTCAGCGGCAATTTTTTCGCCACCGCGATTAATCTGGTCTTTAACACGCCCTACCACACGAATATTTCCGTCGGGCGTTTGCTGTACCAGGTCGCCCGAGTAGTAAAACCCTTGATTATCAAAGGCACGGCTATTGTGTTGCGGTGTCTTGTAGTAGCCGCGAATGGTGTAAGGGCCTCGGGTAATCAGCTGGCCCGTGTGGCCAGGTGCCACGTCCTCGCCCTCGCTGTTAATAATGCGAATTTCGTCGTTCGGACTCATCGGGCGGCCCTGACTGGTAAAGATCACTTCATCGCTGTCATCCAAGCGTGTGTAATTCACTAATCCTTCAGCCATGCCAAATACCTGCTGCAATTTGCAGCCAAGTTCAACGGGCACGCGCCGTGCAGTGGACTCTGAAAAATTAGCACCACCAACTTGCAGCAACGTCAGCGTGCGCAGTTTTTCACGCGCAGTCGCCGCGTGGGCGAGCCATAAGAGAACAGCCGATGGCACCAGCGCGGTGGTATTAACTGAGTGCTGGTCGATAAGCTCGAAACAACGTGTAGGTTCCGGATTGCTCGCCATAACCAGGGTTCCACCCGCGAACAATACGCCGAGTGCCCCGGGTGAACTGAGTGGGAAATTATGCGCAGCAGGCAAGGCGACTAAAAATCGGGTGCTGGGCGAGAACCCACAGATTTCCACACTGCGTCTTACGCTGTAAAAATAATCGTTGTGGGTACGTGGAATAAGTTTAGGTGTACCGGTACTTCCGCCTGACAGTTGAAAGAAAGCAACCTGTTCCGGATTTGTTGGCAGAAAACTATTGGTTGTTTTGCTCTCCATGTTCTTGTCAAAGACGCGTGTTAGATTTTCGCGGTGAAACAGCGTCAGGCGAATGTTAGTTAATGCCTTTAACTCTTCTAGATAGCCGTCGTCGGCAAACAATGCGTGGTCGCGAGATGCAATTAACAGGCTTGGCTCTAATTGACGGGCATACTCAGTTAACTCCAACCGCTGATGATTAAACAGGGCGTTAACTGGCGCGATACCCGCTTTGAGCAATGCAAAAAAAGTAATATACAACTCGGCGACATTGGGCAATTGCACCAGTGCCGTATCACCCGGGCCAAGGCCATGTTCACAGAAATGAAGCGCCAGCAGAGAACTCGCAGAGTCCAGTTCACGGTAGGTATAGGTGCGCTCACCGCAGACTATCGCGATACTGTCTGAATTGCGGTGCTCGCTTAGAATTTCCGTGAGTGGCAAATCCAACCAGTAGCCTTTGTCTCGATATTGATGCGCTATATCGTTAGGCCAGGGCGTGAATTCAACAGTATTGGACGGCAGGTGTTGTTGACTCACTGTGCTGCCTCCGCGTTTGCCTGTATAGGTAGGGCTTTAAGCATGGTTTGCAGTTTGGCCTGAGTTTCCGCCCATTCGGATTCCGGACAGGAGTCTTCCACGATACCGGCTCCTGCAAAGAGGGAGACCTGGTTTCCGCGCACGATACCGCAGCGAATCGTCACTGCCCATTCACCATTGCCGTCGCTATCCTGCCAGCCCACCATGCCTGCGAATAATCCGCGGTCGAAAGATTCCACCAGGTTAATAAGTTTGTGTGCCAACGGTGTTGGGTAGCCACAAACGGCAGGTGTGGGGTGCAAAGCGCTGGCGATGTCCAAAGCGCTGATATTGGCATTGCTTAAACGACCGCGAATTAAGGTCGATAAATGCCACATGGTTTCGGTGTTCAGTAGTGACGGTGCAGCGGGGATATCCAGTTCAGAGCAAAAAGGTTGCAATACACGATTTATTTCTTCAATTACGAGCCGGTGTTCGTAGAGATCTTTGTGTGATGACTGGAGCGCTAGCGCCGCAGCCGTATCGTCGTCGGCATTGCGCAAACGCCGTGTTGAACCGGCCAGTGGATTAGAGGTAATCCACTCGGCTTCTTTGCGGATCAGTAACTCTGGACTGACGCCAACCAGTTGACCGCCATCTTCCAGGGGGACACTAAAATGATAGCCGGTGGGGTTTTGGTGTTGCAGGCTGTGAAAAAGGGTATTTGCTGGAAGTTGAGTGTTTAAATCCAGTTCTAACACACGGGAGAGTACCGCTTTGCGAATGTCGCTTAATTGAAAATTTGCGATGGCTTGTTTTACTGATTGTTTATACCGCGCTTCCTCTGGAAAACTGCGCCGGTTCACGATTTCTATCGGGTCGCGTTTGCTGAACTGGTTAACAATAGGCGTGGTTCCAAAGTGGCTTTCGACCGGAATAAACAGGCTGCATGGCTGGGTAAGGTCAAATGGAATAGCGCCAACCACAATCGGGTTTGAGATACCATTTGCATGCGCACGCTGGAACGCGGAGCGCAGAGATTTAGTAAACCGCTGTGTGGTGTTGTGTTCGAAAATCGGGAGGTGAAGATTTTCTGCAATACCGGTAGTGTGCAGCTTGCGGTGGCTGGAGCAAAACGTGAAGTTGGAAGCTGTGGGAATAGCGTGAGCCGATAAACGTGATTCTGCAAATGTGACGGACATGAGACACCTCCGATGACTTATCAATAATGAGAATGATTCGCATTATTGTGTCGGAAGTGCCTTCTGTCAACGCTCTTTTGGTTATTTTGAGAAAAATACTAGTTAACAAAACAACTAAAATAATTCGCGCCAAATAATTGTGATTTTTCTATAAAAAATTATTTTTTTATCACGCAAAAGAAGGTTTTACAGTAAATTGATAGATGAGCCTTATAAAGATTTATTGATTTATATTGTGTGTAAGTTGTTAGATTTAACTATTTTTTCGAAAATTAATATTTTTTAAATCTCCGAGTTAAAAAGTTGGTGCGGCACCTAAGCAAATACATTTCCATCAGTTTGATTTAATTTCAGTTAACGCTAATTTAAGAGGCCGGTGATTGCACTCCGGCCTGGCGGGCCATCTTGCCATTGCCCGCGGAGATCAATCGATTAAAGGCGCCGTTTCCAGTGATGTATTTGGCGCGGCTTCGCCCAGCGACCACACGCTATCTGCCGGTCCATTTTTAGCGCGCTGCCAGGCAATGTTAGCGAAGGTGAAAAAGCAGATGGCACCTATGAGGGCGGTCAGGTCTACCGCTACGACGCCAATGCTGGTGTGCGCCCAAGGTCCCAGGACAGGCAAGAGCGCGCCAGTCAGACTGGTGGCGGGAATAAGTAGTGCTGTTATTGCACATAAGAGGCACAGTTCGACCCCTGCGCGGGCTGCACCACGAAACAACGCCCAGGCTACAGCACCGAGAAATACTGCATAGTAGATACTGGTTGCCGCGACGTTGGTATTTTCCAGGTGGATGTGAAACCATTTTACGCTGACCATTGCCGCGAATACGCCGGCGATAGATCCGAGACACACGCCCACAGTCAGTCGCGCCATCACATGGCAGGCACGCCTTTGGCTTGGCAGGTCATCATTGCGTTTTAATTTTTTACGCCGTTTTTCCAGCCAGAGGAGATTCCCAGTATAAAAAAGCACAGCGCCGCCTATACCAAGAATAAAGTAGACCCAACGGATAGGATTGCCGCCAAAACTTCCGAAATGCAACGAGAAAAATTTGTTAACAATACTGCCCCAGGTACCTTCCTGCCCAGGCAGCATGCCGCTGCGTAGTACGTCGCCGGTATACGGGTGAATGCCAAGGTAGCCTTCGCGTGCGCCGGTTACCATAAAGTCTGTGTCTATTACGGCGGCGCGCACCATCGCGCGCGGTGTGTCCAGATTCATATAAAGTAATTCTGAGACTTGTACGTTGGGGGCACGTTCTTTTATATCGGCAAGAATCTCGCTTACTGGGCGTATATCGTATACGGAAAAATCGCGTTTTGGCGGCTGTTCACCGAGATTAAACATAGTCTCCGGCGCAGGGTATACCACCTGTCGCAGGCCGTCGTAAAATTGATCGTGGAAGGCAAATACAATCGCGCTGAGGCTGATAATAATGTGAAAGGGCAGGCTGGTAATGCCGATGATATTGTGCGCATCCAGCCAGAAGCGTTTTTTGTTTTTTCCTGGGCGCAATGCAAAAAAGTCTTTTACCAGGGTAGGAAGCAGCAGGATAACGCCAGACGCCAGCGCGAGAAAATAGAGTACGGATGCGATACCGAGAATATAAATTCCAATATATTCGTGCCCCGCGAGAAACGGAATTCCCGCAGTTCTGTGCAACATATCGATAAGCTCGGCCAATACCGATGGGGTTGTTTCGCGCACCACCAACGCTTTGTCGGGCCCGAGAGTGGCGTAAGTGTTGGGCGACGATAACTCAATTTCGTGCCCGCGGCCTGCGGTGCTCCACATAATAGGCGCAACAACGTTTTCAGTGGTTTCCAGTTTTAACGTGAAACCTTTGTGGCTCTCGGGATGCTCGGTTAGCACCTGATTTACCAATAAATCGTAATCTTCGATTGCCAGCGGCGCCATGCGTTGTGAGGGTGGGTTCAACCAGCGATCGATCGGTTGCTTGAACATAGTGAGTGCGCCAGCGTAGAACGCGATAAAGAGCAGGAGCCCGGCAACGATGCCTGTCCAGGTATGGAGTGATTGGTAAACCTTGAGAATATCGCTGCGTAATTTCATGCGCTTCACTTGCTATTTAAAAATTTGGAATTGATAAGCGGTTGTTAAAAATTATGCTTAATAAAAAATAATGCGCTGTATGCCAGCAGGTTGGCGGTGCCGTAACTGAGCAACGCGCGATTGCCAGTCTGGAACAAATAAACAGTGGCGAACAGCAGCATCCATATCGGGGCGATGGACCACATCACAAACTGTGTTTTGTTTTCAGCACTGAGTCCACCTGGGCCCAGCCACGCAAATAATCCGCTCAAACAGAGTGCCAGGGAAAATCCCAGGACCGCACCTGCAATGGTTTTTCGCCACCAGTCCGGTTGAATTTTAGGTTTTCGCGCAGCGCTATTGGGCATGGTGTTGCCCTCCAAAAAAGAGTTGAAAAAAGGGCAAAGTCCCACATACCGCCATGGATATAGTGAGTGCGCTGAAAATTGCGGTGCTGGTGGCGACCGTTACGGTTGCGACGTAAACGCCGGCAATCCACCAGAGTAACGCAACCCAACGCCAGCGGGTATGCAATGATTTTGGTTTGATTTTCTGATTGGGATGAGTGAGGTAAAACAGTGTACAAGCGCCGGTAACGCTGATGAAAAAAATGAAAAACACGTTAATCTCTCCCTTTAACTGTATGAAAATTTGTGGCGTTCAGTTGAGATAAAGTCGCCGTGCAGCAGATTGGTGGTATTTGCTGTGCGGCGACCAGTGAGTATGTGTTTCTGTCTCGCTATTTAAATCCGGGTGCCCAGCTCCGGTACATGCTTACGCCGGGCTAGAAGCTATAAGTCGCACTCAAATACACGTTGCGTCCAAGTTCAAAGGTATTGAAATTGGCGTCTTCCTCCTGGGTTTGTACGTCAGTCAGGTTTTTTATGCCTGCGCGCAGGGTGAATGACGAGGATAGTGGGCTGCTCAATCCCAGGTCGTAACGGGTATAGGCTGGCAGTGTCTGGTAGTCCGGCCATACGTAAATTTCCTGCTCGCCAATATGGTTGGCCGAAAGACTGCTGGAAAGCTTATCCAGAATTTTCCAGTTCAGGCTCACGTTGGCCTGAATTTCAGGGCGGTTTTCCAGTTTATCGCCGGTGCCGACATTTTCGGTGTCCAATTTGGTCAGGTTACCGCTTAGCGAAAGCGCATCGGTGATAGCGAAGGTGCCCTCAACTTCGAAACCTTTGGTTTTTACTTTGTCGACGTTGGACCAGTAGCGGCTGTTCGTGTCTGCGTCGTACAAGGCGGAAATCATATCGTCCACATCGTTCTGGAAGTACACCAGGCTGAGGTCCCAGTTGCTCTTAGCGATGGAAATTCCGGCCTCGATGTTGGCGCTGGTTTCCGGTTCGAGATCTTCGTCGCCGCTCAGGAAGCAACTGCCGCCGCAACTGACGATGCTGTATTCGCTACTCAGTTGGTAAGCGCCGGGTGCCTTAAATGCCTCTGCGTAGCCACCTTTTACCGCGATGCTGTCGGTCAGTTCGACTACCACATACGCGCGAGGGGTAAAGTGACTGCCGAAAAATTCGTTGTCGTCCATACGCCCACCCAGGGTTAAGGTGACGCGTTCGCCGAGGCTGATTTCGTCTTGCAGGAAGAGTGCTTTGTCAGTGATCGACACTTCACCGGTTTGCGCGTAGCTGACATCGTCGCCAACGGTTTGCTGGCGATAGTCAAAACCAACGGTTAACGCGTTATATTTTCCTGCAGCAAAGTTGGTGTAGCCTTTGAGAGACAGATTTTCTTCTGTCAGTTCGCGGTTCTGGGGTTCGTCGTAGCGGGAATTAAAGTCGTCGATGGCCGCGTCTTCGCGCTGTAATTGCAGGCTGGTGTTACCCCAGCCCCATTCACCGAGGTAACTTACGCCCAGGGTGTTACGGCTGATTTCCTGCTCGCGGTAATCTTTGCTGTCGCCTGCGGCATAGAAGGTATCGTAAGGGCGGTTGTCCTGGTTTACGCCTAGGTCAAAATCGAGTTTCTGATTGTCTGCCAGGTTCCAGGTCAGTGTTGCTGCCACGTTGGTGGCTTCTTTTTCTTCGAGTTTGGGCGAATTTACGCCTTCTTCCTCGCCGTCGATATACCAGGCATCGCGACTTAAGGTGTCCAGCGCAACCGACAGTGCCAGTTGCTCATTCAGGCGACCTTGCGCTGCCGCACCTAGGCGCGCTTGCGTACCGCCCTCGCCAGTTAACACTGAGCGATACTCGCCGTTCACCTGCCCGCTCCACTCGTCCTCTGGTGCTTTAGTGATAATGTTAATGACACCACCCATGGCATCGGCGCCGTAGAGGGAGGACATGGGGCCGCGTACAATTTCAACCTGTTGAATGCTGGATAAAGGCACTGAGCTCAGGTCGAAATCCCCTCCGCGCCAGAGCGCGCTGGAAGAAGATACCCGCTTGCCGTTAACCAGAATGAGTGTGTACTGGCCATCGAGGCCGCGCAAACGCAGGCTGTCGCGGCCGCTGGCGTCGGAGTAATCGTTAACACCGGCGGTTTGCCCCAGTATTTCGGGGAGCGCAGTGATGGGGGTCGCGAGTATATCGTCGCCGGTAATAACGCTGGTAAACGCAGGCGCGGTCTGTGTGGTCTTGGCCGTGAGCGACGCGGTTACGATCATGGTTTCCAGTCGTGACGACGCTTCGTCGTTGTCCTGTGCGAATGTCGGCAGACTTGCAGCGGCACTCGCGATGGCCGTGGCCAATAATAATTTCCTGTTAAACATCTAAACCCCCGGTAAATCAATTTGCGATAAGCGATAAAGTTATACTATTAAATCTATATGATAATTATTCGCATTATCATTAATAGAAAATAAAATGCAAGACCGATGTTTTATCGGACACACAATTTTTTGATCTGAGCCGGGTTGTACAGCGGTAATAGGCAGGCGATGAGCCGCATGGGCTCACCGTTTATGGCTTGGCGTGGAAGAGGAACAACCCCGTTGACGTGCCCCCCGTTAGGGCCGGGCCTTGAGCAATATTGCAGTAACGGACAGAGGGGGCAACTCCAGTGTTACCGTATTGTCGCTGGCGCGCACTGTACCTTTTTCCAGGGCGTTGTCTCGGTGAGATACGAAGGTTTCCTCCCCCGGCAGGTTGTGTAAGCGCAGGGTGCGGTAGGGGCCATCCAGTGGGAAATCGTCGATAGCGACAGTGGCGGTGTGGGTCTCGCTAGTGGAACGATTCACCAGAAGTACCGTCATGGCGTCTTCTGCTTCGTTAATGGAGCTGTAGGCGCTGACAAACTCTTCAAGACTGGAGCTGGAGGCGACCCGATAAGGTTTGTTGTAGCGGCTGAAGAGGTGGAGTGTTTCCCACATTCCGGTGTTCCAGCACCATGGGGTGAATATTTCGACGCCGTTATCCGCGAAGGTGCCGAGCATGGAGGCATACCAGATGGCGGTAGTCATCGGATTCACATTGCGCACGCACATTTCGGTTAAGCCCAGGGTTACACCATGGTCTGGCCCCATATATTCCTCGAGCCAATCGTTCACTCGCCCGAAAATATATTCCTTGTTGATGCTGTCATCCCAGCCACCTTCTACCATTTTCACCCCGTTGGCATCCAGTGAAACAAAGTCGCGGTCGAAGAACGTGCGATGTAATTGCACGATATCTTCCGCATTGTAAGCGCCGGGGTAGTAGTGCAGATCGAGTACATCGAGGAGGCGAACACCACTTGCGCGTTGCTCTTCAGACACCCGCTTGATGAAATACTCCATCCAGCTCATAAACCCTTGTTCCTGGGGTACCGAGAAACCGCCCCAGGCATACCACTGCCACTCATTAGCGGGCACCGGACCGGTGATTTTAATACCGGGAAATTTGGCGCGGGCTTTTTTGGCGGTTTCGAAATAGGTGTGCAGGAAATCTTCTACCGGCGTTTGTTCTTTCACTACATCGTCGTGGGTGCCAACCCAGATGCCGGGCTCGTTATCCATACTCCAGTATTTGGCTTTGCCACGCCGCACGCCCAGCCCGTTTACGCCAAACCAGTGGTCGAGAATACCCACAGTGTCGGCTGGCGACCAATCCATGAGGTAGAGATTGGGGTCTCCTTCAACCAGCGCTTCGCCGCCGCCGTCCAGATTGGGTTCACCGCCGCCAGCGAGATTCTGAGCGACGCCGGTCCACCATTGCGACTGGTTGAATTCCCAATCGTTAAAGTTGTAGGCAGAAGTCGCCGCGACCTTACCGATGAGCTGGAATGCCCACATGGTGTCGGCGCCGGGCAGGTTTTCCTGAATCAGGGCTACCCGGTTGTCCCAGTTGTTGTTGCCGGCGTAGACATTGTTGTACCAATCCGGATGACTGCTCAGGTGCAGTTGCCAGTTATATTTGGTGCTGTTGTTGCCGCCATTTTCCCGCAGCATGCGCACACCTGCATCGCGAAAACGCTGCCAGTCAGTATCGGTAAGGCTTTCTGCGTTGGAGTTATTCATGCCGTAAAGGGCTCGGCTGATGAGTTTTTTACCGCCGTCGGCGTCGATTTGTACGGTTACATTATCTGCAAAGGTGACTGGGCTCAGCGCTGCGCAGAGCGCGAGCGTCGCTAAACGTATTCTCATGGTGGAGAGCTCCTGTTGTGAAATTCGATATTCCAATTGTGGATAGATTGAATACACAGCCGCAGAGCGCCCGCGAGGAGCTGTTAAAAGCAAATGTATGACTGGATAGTTGCGAGCGGTATACGTGCGACGTGTAACGATTGTTATTGTTATAGGCGCGCTAATCGCGGTTGAAATCTTCGCGTCGGCGCTCGCACAGTGTGGTTGGCGGCGCTGCTGAATACAACGGCAGCGCCTTGGAGTTTTTGCAAAAAAACTTAGAATTTCGTCGCGTTAAAGGTTTAAAAAAACGAAAAGTTTATCTTCTGGTTTGTCGACTTCGCCAAATAAATTATTTTGACGTGTATGTTTGAAATTGATAAAGCCGCTGGGCCTGCTACGTATGGCTTTTTGCATTGGCCTTATCGGCTGGCATGGGTTCTAGCGTCGAGGTTTAGCGCAGGCGATAAGTGAAGCTGATGGAACCGAATTTTCCGGTACCGGGTTGAGTCGCGTATTCCTTGCTGGTAAATGCGCCTTCGTAGGTAAATGCCCAGTTACCCAGATTAATCGACGCCCCGAACCCCAGGCGTGCCTGTTCGTGGGTGAGTTCAACGCCGTGACTGTCCTGGTAGCTGTTACCTTCAATCAGAATATCGTTAAACACGTAGCGTCCCTCCAGGTTAATAAAAAAATGCCAGTGGGTGTTGTGCATTCCTGCGGTTGGATTGATTTCGCGCCCAGGTAGATCCATAGCGATAGGGAAACTCTCGTTCAAACGCGCGCCGAAACGCAGGCGCATACCAAAGCCAAGATCACTGGAAAGGTTGCCGATACCACCCTCTGCAATGGCTGAAACGTCGCCGCCCAGAGTACGGCCAAACTGAGTGGTCCATAGACGTCGGGTACGAGATGACTCCAGGCGAAACACGGGTTCAGTTTTGAGCTGGTTGTCCCAGCCCTGCGGTTGTTCGGAACCGGTCAGATGGTGCACCAGTTTTTGCGATTGTTCCGCGCCACTGGCGGGGCCCACGACACCGGCAATAAAACCCAACCGACGACTGCTCTGCTCGGTGAGTCCGTAAAAATTGATGCGCCCCATCAACAGGCCGGCGTAAGGCTGTTGGTCCGCAATCAGCTCCGGTGTGGTGATGTCTTCCGGGGTACTCATGATCTGGCCAAACTGATAGCTGATGCCGCGCATACGGTCGCTGGCGCGGTTGAAACCTGCGCGCTCCACGAGCGGTAGTAAAAACGCAGGGGCATTTTTTTCGCTGAAAGGCGCATCGAATCCGCGGGCGTAATTCAGCGCAAATCCGTTGGTGTAGCCACCGTCTTCCTGAAAAAAAATATCATTTTCGTAAATGACGTTAAAAAAACGGATATTGGTTTCGGCGTAGGCTGGCAGGGCAAAAAACAACAGGCTGGCGAGTGCTTTGTTCATGGAAGTCCATCGTGTGTTTATTTGAAGCGACAATTAAACCGGGCGGCTGCCCAGTTTAATTGCCGAGAACCCTGTGAGTTTTGGGTTCGAGTGTGGATATGGATCTAGGTATGAATCGTATTGATGCTGCGTTAGGTCGATTGAGTTTCCGCTGGTTTGTCGCTGCTTTCCGCGGTTTTGTTGCCAAAGCGATGGCTCAATTGAAACACCACCACAAAGAATACAGGGACGAAAAAAATCGCCAGTGCGGTAGCACTCAAGACACCGCCGAACACCCCGGTTCCGATCGCGTTCTGGCTGCCGGAACCGGCACCCGAGGCGATCACCAGCGGTAACACACCAAGACCAAACGCCAGGGAGGTCATGATGATCGGCCGTAAACGCATGCGTACCGCTTCCATTGTGGCCTCAATCAGTGATTTTTTCTCTTCCTCGTAAATTGCTCGAGCGAATTCGACGATAAGAATCGCGTTTTTCGCCGACAACCCTATAGTGGTGAGCAGCCCCACTTGGAAGTAGACGTCGTTAGACATACCGCGCAGCATGGCGAACAGCAGTGCGCCGATTACCCCGAGAGGTACCACCATCATCACCGCGATTGGCACTGACCAGCTTTCATAGAGCGCGGCCAAACACAAAAACACGACCAGAATCGATAGCGCATACAGCATCGGTGCCTGATCGCCGGATTGGCGCTCCTGCAGTGACATACCCGTCCATTCATAGCCAAAGCCAGGAGGTAATTTCGCCGCCAACTCTTCCATAATTGCCATAGCCTCCCCGGAGCTGACGCCCGGTGCGCCCTGACCCTGAATATTCACACTGGATATACCGTTGTAGCGCTCAAGGCGCGGCGAGCCATAGATCCAGCGGCCACTGGCAAACGCGGAGAATGACACCATTTCGCCTTTGTCGTTGCGTACGTACCAGTCGCCGACATCGTCGGGATTCATGCGGTAGGGGGTGTCGCCCTGCACGTACACCCGTTTTACGCGGCCGTTGTCGATGAAGTCGTTAACATAGCTGGCCGCCCAGGCGGTGGAGAAAACAGCGTTGATCTGGTCGACCGACACGCCCAGGGCCGCTGCGCGGGCGGTATCCACATCCAGCTTGAACTGCGGCATATCTTCCTGGCCGTTGGGGCGCACGCGAGCGAGGCGACTGTCCTGTGCTGCCATCCCCAATAGCTGATTGCGCGCGGCCATCAGTGCATCGTGGCCCTGCGCGCTCAGGTCTTTTAACTGCAGGTTAAAGCCGGACGATGTGCCGAGCTGGGTAATTGCTGGCGGGACAAACGGGAATACCATGGCTTCACGCATTTGCATGAAGTACCCCATGGCGCGCCCGGCTATGGACTGTACGTCCTGGCCTGCACCGGTTCGTTCGCTCCAGTCGCGCATCTTCACGAAGGCAATCCCGTTATTCTGACCACGTCCGCTGAAACTGAAACCGATTACCGAGAATACCGATTCCACGTTGGCTTTCTCCTGCTCGAGGAAATAGCTTTCCACTTTATCCATGACCGCCATCGAGCGCTCTTTGGTGGAGCCCACGGGCAACGACATCTGAGTGAACATAATGCCCTGATCCTCGTCGGGCAGGAAGGAGCCTGGCAGGCGGCCAAACAGCAGTGCCAGGGCGCCGACGATTACCAGATAAACCACCATAAAACGGCCTTTACGCGCCAACATATAACCAACGCCGCGTTGATAGCCGTCGCTGCTGCTGTCGAATTTACGGTTAAACCAGCCGAAGAAACCGCGCCGTGCGTAGTGGTCGACATCGCTCTTACGCAACATACTGGCACACAGTGCCGGGGTCAGGGTTAGGGCGACCACTACCGAGAGCAGCATGGCAGACACAATGGTGATCGAAAACTGGCGGTAGATAATCCCGGTGGAACCGCCAAAGAACGCCATCGGAATAAAGACGGCCGACAGTACCAGGGCGATACCAATAAGGGCACCGGTAATCTGCGACATGGATTTGCGTGTTGCTTCGCGCGGCCCGAGATTATCTTCGTGCATGACACGCTCGACGTTCTCCACCACTACAATCGCATCGTCCACCAACAGGCCGATAGCCAGCACCATGGCGAACATGGTCAGGGTGTTTACCGAAAAGCCAAATGCCAGCAGTGTGGCAAAAGTGCCCATCAGCACCACCGGTACCGCAATGGTTGGGATGAGCGTGGCACGGAAGTTTTGTAGAAACAGGTACATCACCAGAAATACCAGCACGATGGCTTCGATCAGGGTGTGTACGACGCCTTCAATCGATAGCTTGACGAAGGGCGTGGTATCAAACGCCTTCACCACTGTGAGTCCGTGGGGGAAGAAGGGTTTGAGGTCTTCAATACGCGCCATGACCGCATCCGCTGTTTCCAGTGCATTGGCACCAGAGGCGAGAGTGACCGCAAGCCCGGTGGCGGCTTGGTTGTTGTATTCGGTTTCAAATTGGTAGTTTTCTGCGCCCATTTCCACGCGTGCGACGTCGCCGAGTGTAATTTGCGAACCGTCTGGATTGACCCGCAGTAAAATGTTGCTGAACTGCTGGGCGTTGTTCAGCCGGGTTTGCACCACAATACTGGCGTTGATGTCCTGCCCGGGTAAGGCAGGTGCGCCACCCAATTCGCCGGCGGCGATTTGAGCATTTTGTGCGCGGATGGCGTTGACCACATCGACAGTGGTGAAGTCGTAGGCGGCCATCTTGTGGGCGTCCAGCCAGATGCGCATGGCGTATTGCGAGCCGAACAGCTGGATTGTGCCCACACCATTAACCCGGCTCAGCGGTTCGCGCACGTTGGCTGCAATAAAGTCGGAAATATCGTACTTGTCCAGGCTGCCGTCTTCCGACACAAAACCCAGTACCATTAAAAACCCGGCGGTGGATTTGGTAACCCGAATACCTTGCTGTTGCACTTCGTTCGGCAGCAATGGCATCGCGGCCTGCAATTTGTTTTGCACCTGTACCTGGGCGATATCCGGGTCGGTTCCGGCGACGAAGGTGAGGGTTACCTCGGCAGTACCGCTGGAATCGCTGGTGGAAGACATATATTGCATGTTGTCCACGCCGGTGAGGTTTTGCTCGATGATCTGCACCACAGAGTCTTCTACCACCTTGGCGGAGGCGCCCGGGTAACTCGCGCGAATAGACACCGACGGTGGTGCAACTTCCGGGTACTGGGCGACAGGCAACTGGACAATGGCCAGCACCCCAGCCAACATAATGACGATTGCGATCACCCATGCGAAAACAGGGCGATCAATAAAAAAACGCGCCATGGATTAACTCTCCTGCGCTGGCTTTGCTGCCGGCGTAGTTGAGGCTGTCTCCGCGTTTAACTCCACCGCTTGCACAGGCGCACCTGGCGCGGTTTTTTGCAGACCTTCGACGATCACGCGGTCGCCGGCTTGCAGGCCGGATTCCACCAGCCAATGGTTATTAATGGTCTGGCCCAATTGCAATGTTCGAGATTCAACAGTGTTGTTTGCTGCCACCAGCAGTGCAGTGGCTTCGCCCTGACGATTGCGGGTGACGCCCCGTTGAGGTACGAGCAACGCGTTGTTGCGCGCGCCTTCTTCCAGCACAGCGCGCACAAACAGGCCTGGTAACAACAGATGATCCGGGTTGGGTACCAGTGCCCGTACAGTTACACTGCCCGTGCTCTCATTCACGCTCATTTCTGAGAACTGCATCGTGCCTGCGTGTTCGTACAGAGAACCGTCTTCCATCAATATCTGCACTTTGCCCAAATCATCGCGCTGCAGGGTGCCGGCCATCGCCTGGCGGCGCAATTTGAGCAGCGCTTTGGCAGGCTGAGCTACATCCACATAAATTGGGTCCAGCTGGTGAATGGTGGCCAATGCCGCCGCCTGACCGGCAGTTACCAGCGCGCCTTCTGTCACATTTGATTTACCGATTCTGCCGCTAATAGGCGCCAGTACCTTAGTGTACGCCAGGTCGATCTGGGCGGTTTTGACTGCAGCTTCTGCCACCGCCAACTCGGCTTTACCCTGCAAGTAGGACGCCTCTGCGTTGTCGAAATCCCGCTGACTCACAGCTTTGTCTTTCAGCAATTCCTGGTAGCGTTTGTACTGGGTGTCACTACTGTTCAAATTGGCTTTGGCTCGGGCCAGGTTCGCGCGGGCGGTACTCAGCGCCGCGTCGTAACGTGCGGGGTCGATTTGGTAAAGCTGTTGACCGGCTTCAACGTGAGAGCCTTCTTCAAACAATCGCCGCTGGATGAGCCCGGTTATTTGCGGACGCACTTCAGCCTGGCGGGTCGCTACCGTGCGCCCTGGAAGCTCTGATGTCAGTTTTACCGTTTGTGGCTTGAGGGTGACGACGGCGACCTGTGTGGGTGGGCGTTCACCGCCTGCTGCCGCACCGGCGCCGGCGTCCTTCTGACATGCACTGAGCGCCATTGCGGCCAACAGGCCGAGACTCAATGTGCGAAAAATGGGGGAGTGTTTAACTAACATCACCTGACTCCTGAAAAATGGGTGCCACAAATCGGGCGTAAAGCTGAAAAATAAAAAGCTGACATGGTGTTTGTACCGGCCTTAACCGGGGTTCTGAATACTGCGCCAGGATGCCTCGATCACCTGTTTGAGCATGACCTCGTCTACGTGAACGATATCGAGCATGTGCCGTCGAGCAAGCTGCCATAAGGTGTCTATCGAGAGAGAAAACAATGCGTGGTCTGGCAGGTTGATTAACTCACCACTACGCCGGCCTTCGGTGAACAAATCGGCCAGTGGCAGGAACAGGCTCTGGGCCTCTTCGTACTGGGTGCGCAACACGGCTGGTGGCAACTGGTCGAACTGGCCTTTGCACAGCAAGGTGTCGGGGTGATCCATACAGTATTGCCACATTTGCTCGCACACACTGAAATAACGCCTGGCGCTGCTCGCGTTTGGGTCCCAGTGGGTGAAGGCCGCTGCCGCGATATCCTCGATCACCGCCATGTGGAGCTGTTCGATCAAGTCCTGTCTATCGCGAAAATACAAATACACGGTGCCTGTGGCGACTCCGGCCTGCGCTGCCACCTGTTTGATCGAAAAGCCGTGAAACCCGCGCTCGGCGAGGAGCTTGCGAGTCGCTTTCAGAATTTGTACGCGCTTGTGTTGCTGACGATCTTCGAGTGACGTTATGGCCATGGGGGTAGGGTATAAATGAATGAACGTTCATTCACTATATAGGCTGAAGCGTCAGCTCGGCGTGAAAACACGATTAGCTGATGAGGGCGATGTGGCGGCGGGTTTACTGCGTGAGGTTCAACACGGCCGCGATCAGCTGGAGGAAGAAACCGAGGGCAATAAAGCTGAGTCCTTGGAGCGCCGACAGCCCGTTCTCTTCACCGAACGCCAGTGCGGCTTTAGCAGAGCGTTTAGCAAGTGCGCCTCTAACCAGTGCAACCAGCAGGATCTTCATGAACAGCGTACCGCGACGGAATGGGCTCTCTGCGGAATCGTAAAAATAGGCATTGGCCATCAGGATCACGCCAATCATCTCCAGGCTCGCGCTGATGATCGGTTGAAATTCGAGAAAGGTTGCGAGCGTACAAACCGGCATTATGAGCGGTCAGGGCTGGCTGGCGTTGTGTCGATATCGATAAGAATCAGTATTGGCCCGCTGGGGTCGGGCTTTTCGCGGCAGGTTAAGCCAAGCTGGCCATTCGCCAATAACAGATACATGTCGCCACGGGGGTAGGTGGTGCCCAGGGTGGGTACAGTTCCACTTTTTATACGGCTAACAAAGGCAGCTAGCTGTGCATGTTGAGCGGTGCTTAAACGATAAGATGTGTCCACAAACTCTGCGGTAAGCGTAACTTTTTGGTATGGGCCAACCTGTAGCATTCGACATTCCTGTTAACCTGTCCCTGTTCGACTACGCCGCGGTGCGGCGAGTGAGCCAGGCAAACGGGGGTTATTGGATGATACGCAATACCCCTCTTGATTTTTCTTGGGCGTGCAGTGGTCGGGCTAGGACTGCAGCTCGTGCACTCTGGGGACCGAGGGCTTGCGGGTGCTGGCGAGAAACTCCGAATCGACCAGAGATCCGGCGTCTTTGTCGATTTTACTGACAGCGGTTTGCAGCCGATCGAGAACACCCTCGCGGCAATAATAGGACTGCGCTGCCCACAACAGTTTGAATTGCGACACCGGTAACGCGTAGGCCATTGGAAAACTCCGTTGGTCATCGAGACTCAAGGGCACAGCTTTGCCATCCTCTCGCACCAGGGTGATAAGGTCCTGATCATTGTCGGAAAATTGGACACGCTTAATCGGTTGCGGCACAGATTTAAGGCGCAGGTTCACTTGCAGCGGATTAACGTGTGATTCTCGAGTAAGTGTGTCGTAGAGTGTGGTTGAAATAACCGCCGCAACCGGGTTTTTCCCGGCGCTGTCTAAGAGGTAAAACGCGTTACATTTCTCTTTTGAGCTGAGTTGCTTCACTGCGTCGTAGAAAAGTGTATTGCGCGGTGTCACTGCGTATGAAACTTTTGTCATCGCTCGTCCCTGCGTTACTTGATGCAACCTATAGGATTGGTTCAATCTAAACCTATAAGCGGTTTAACCGTGATGGATACGGTGTACGAATGGGTGCCACGTACCAATTGGTTCTGTAAGTCAATTGGTTCTATAAATAAAGAGTATTTTGCGGACTAAATACTGGAAGCGCTATAACTTACCATTATTTAAATCGTCGCTTCAACTTAATAATAATGTTGTCCAAGACCCGGGCTTTTCTATACTTCTACTCGAATCACTAAATCAACAGCGCAAGCCGATCTGCGCTTGGCCTACATTGAAATGTGTCTGCTTTGCTAAGCAGTTAATATGCCTTTTATGTCGCGGGGCTGAAATAAATGGTTTGCGTATGGTTGATACATTGCGACTTGGTTACACCTCGGCGTTGGTAGCATTATGAGCTTGGCAATCTAAGCCCCTGAAATACTGGAAAATTCATACATTTTCGCTAGTACTTCACGGGCGCGTGATTAACCAGTAATGATCATCCGTTTAATGGCCGGGTTAAACTGCTGGGTTAATAGTACGGCGCGCGCCATCCCGGTGGAGTTAGCAAAAACAGACCCGGCTTTGTCGATGATGCCGGCTTTGACAATGATGAAACTTGATCGGCTTTCGCGGCGTTGCTCTGGGTCATGCGGGGGCTTTGGCACCGTTACCATTTTGTCGCCCAAGTCTGGCTTGGCGCTGGGACAACCCATCTAACTAATGGATCGGTCGACAAACAGCTGAATTTTATTTGTGTTAATGAGATTGCGATGCAGTGCATGACCGTACAAAAATTTGAACAACTTTATCTTGCAGCAAAGCAGAGTTATGCCTTGCCGCCGGCCAAAGCCGAAGAAATTGACGCGGCCTATCGCAAATATGTCCGTGCGATGGAGCTACTTAAAGGCGACCCACAGATGGTTGTTCAGTTTTCTCCACGCGAGGACGGCACCCTCGGTGTTGCACTCAGTTAACACTGCGCTAACTCCCATCGGTTTCTTGCAGGTGTTTGCGAAGTTTCTGCAACAACGCTCCCAGCAACCTGCTACACCGCTGTGTTGAACCGGCGTATGCGGTTAAGTTCGTAGATGGCCGCAAGTGCCTGGCTGCCGTTTCCTTGCATCAACCAGCGTATTCCCGGTTTATCAATATTTTCTGGTGCCAAAGCCCGGTAGAGCCAAAGTGTGGCGGGTAGTAAAAGCAGCGAGAGGGCGGCGTGCAGTAGCAGCCAGCCTTGCGAGGCATTCTGCAGCAGGTCGAACCCCAGAAGCGCTTGTGCCATCACCAATAGAAAAGCGGGATAAAAAGGTACAATCAATAATGCCGTCCGCGTATGTACCAACGCTGATAAACGAATATGCTGCAATTGTTGCTGAAGTTTTAGCACCGGCGCACTGTAATCCAACATTAAAATGCGCCTAATCTGCATTACCGCGCCTGCACATATAAAAACTCCCCAGATACTGAGTACAAGGCCGGCGCTGAGCAGATGGGTCTGCTCTGTGTGGTTAAATGCAAAGAAAAGTGCGAAGCTGCTAAACAGGCAGCCAACCAGCAATGAAAATATATTCAGGCTCAGATAATTGTTGAGGTGACTTTGGGCTTTCATAATTTTCAGCCCGCGCAATGTCTCAAGGTTCAGATGAAACTGTTGCTGTATGGCAGAATTTTGATCTTGCCATAGTCGTTCCAGTTTTGCGTAAGAATCCATAGGTCGATTTCCTTAGCGGTGTTCTGCAATCAGGCGCTGTCTGATGCGATTGATTTTGGTGCCGACGTTGGATTCGGAGATCGCCAAAATGCTGGCGATTTCATCGTACTTGAAGCCTTTCAAATGAAGGATCATCAACGCCCGCTCATATTTGTCCAGACTGTTCAATATTCGATAAAGTTCCAGCTGAGGCTCGCTGGCACTTGATGTCATAGGTCCTGCCTGATGTTCAGGTTCTATATTCACCACCGTACTATTAACCCGGCAATCAAATAGGTGATCCTAGCTATTTGATCGCGCACCCTTCAAATACTGACGAAAATGTGTGAATTTTTTTGATCTTCTTGAACCCTGTGCGAACAGCTTTGTTGTTGAGATTTGCCCTATTGTTCGCACAGAGTTCAAGAAGATCACAAAAAAAGAGAATTATTTATAAAAAGGAGGGTGTGTGAGCGCTTGCACGCACCGAACCGCATGCAGTTCGGCCGCGTGAGGATTGTGATAGCGAGAAGTGACCTAACCCAGTAGACGGCCACGCAAAAAGCTCACTCCACTGACGATATTGCTTACCAAGGCCATAAACCCAAGTGCAGAAGAGATAATCACGTACAACGAGTTGCCGGACCAGAGCGTGAGAGCGAAAAGCACTGCGGCGACGACCAAATAAACCGCCATTCGATAATCGTTCCAATTGCCCATATCGCCCTGCCGGATTAATAAGTGCAAGGTGTCTGTGCTTTCTGCGTGCAGTATGTAGGATGCAAAGGACTGATTCACAATCCTGACCTGCCCACGATACACCTGAACCAGGCCGCGCGTTGCGAGGTTCTCCAGGACTTTTTCGTTATTAGGGTTAATCCGCTTGTGTTTAGCCAGGTAAAAAAGCGCCAGCTTCTCAGATGGGGCACAGCTATTCCACAGGGTTCGATAGAAAGCGCCGACCTTAAGTTGAATGTACCTGATGGAATACCACTCTGTAGATGTTTTAAAGCGGTCAGGCAGGTTTGTCCAGCGGTAATCATTGTATTGCAATTGCGCCCCGCTTTTGACTTCGCTGAGGTTTGTGTCTGCGAAAGAAATAAAGTTTTTTAGGGCGGGCATAGCGTCCGTTTCTTTCGCGATAAAGTCGCGATCGAGATAGCTGCGTTCGATTTCAGTGGTTACGGTAAAATCGCGCAAGCAGTAGGCCCAGTCATTGTATTCTTCTGTTGATATCAGATTTGTCGAAATGTCACTGCCTTTGCGCAGGTTATTGATAGATAGCAGCATCACAATACTTTCATAACTGCAAAACAAAGTGAGTTTATTTATTTTTTCAACACGTTTTAACTCCTTCATACGTTGAAAAAACCATAGTAGTTTATCTCGCTGAGCACGCATATTCAGATTGGCGGTAATGTTGAAAATTGCGATTTCGACCCCCTGCCGAGTTGTTGTTAGGCGCAATTCAATATTTGGGCAGGGTGAAGGATCGTTAAACAGCGATGAGAGTGCGGCGTTGTCGCAAAACAGTGTTTTTAGTAGTCGCCGTTGTGGGGTTTCACTAGTCAACAGGTAGGTTAGTGGGACGCCGGATTCTGTCGTCCGCGGTAAGCAAATCTGCAGGTTTGAATCGGGAGATAATCCATGATTGTGAATGTTGTGTCGGTAGAGTCGGTTAATAAACCGCAACATGTTCTCGGTACCAAACAAGCGGCCGTAGAGGATGCGTTTGTTAAAGCTAATCCATAGCCACGCTAACATGAATGCGCCAAAGGGAACAACGAATAAAAAGAAATAGAAAGTGCTGTGGCTACCGGATTCGGTATCGCTGTTAACTGATTGAAGGCCGCGTTCACTCGTGTCGTCCGCTGTTTGCGCAGAGGCTAGGCTATCTGTTGAATTTCTATTTCTGCTATGCGAACGAAAGATATAGCGATCCAGCCACTCCTGGGTGTTAGTTAGTTGCGTAAACTCACTAAAAGAGCCGACGTCGTCCAAACCAATACTATTGTTTTGCAGCCGATCCAGCGCGCTATCGATCGCGGAGGAGCGATTGGCTTCCATTAGCTTGAATGGGTCCTGCCCATGTCCTCTAATTGAACTTGGATAGAGCTGTCTGGCCTTGGCGACGAGATTTTGTACTTCCGCATTGATGCGTGGAGTCGTTGTATTTTTGTAGTACCAGTTGAGTGCTCTAGCAGGTTGCTTAGCCGAGTAATGCAGATTCCAGTTCAAGAATACCGCACCGACCACGAACCCTACTAAAAGCCATGCGCATCCCCAGTCGAAATGTTGTGCTACCAGCCGGGGTAGGTCTTGCATACGATGTTTTATGTCGCGTGGTTTATTCATTTGCTGCTCTGCCATAATGGCATAGCTGCTAATACCCCAGGTTATGACGATTAGATTGGCAATAATAACCAGCGCGATAGACACCATTTCAGGCGCGGAAAAGTGCTGGGTAAGCCCGAACCCGATCCAAGTCGAACCGATCTGTGCAAAAATTAATACTGATAGAAACAGCATTAATTTTCGTGATTCGATGAATTTCGGAATGCCAAAAACACGCCTGACAGGGCTGCGGCGATTAACTGCAGACATGCTCCAGGCGATGGACTGCCCAAGAAGTAGGAATGCGAGAAAGTAGACGATATTGATAAAAAAGATATTGGAGAAGTAATTGTTGAGGGACTCTCTCGGAAAAAACGTAACCACAGCCCATTGGTCGAGAGGGGCTTCATGTACGACAAACCAACCGGGTAAACCCTGATAGTTACCGGAAATCGCTAACACCCGTCCTTCACGGCTATCGCGACGTGCTTGAATAGCGTGCCTAACGGCGTCGGTTTCACGCCCATTGGAAAAAAGATTTTCATTTAAGATACGCGAGCGATCGGTATGGAAAAGAATTTCCCCCGATGCTCGATCAAGTACAAATAGGGATATATCCTGAAGGTCTCTCAATCGCTCTGTAGAAAACTGGCTCACGCTGCGCAATTCTATGTCTGCGGCGAGCACCTTGTAGTTGGCACCCGGCACAAGCAAAGGTACTGATAATGTTGTTGCAAGGCTGCCGTTGGTAAGACTGCGCAGTCGCTGAATATAGAACTGCTGGAAAGTCAGCCCTTTGGTTAATTCTGCGTGGTACCAGCCTTCTTGATTTAAAATTGTTTTAAAGTATTCCCGGTGTGAAAGGTCGAGATTTTGTGGTCGCCGCTGAAATTCTTTATTGTAGAACTGGTTGCCCGCCTGCATTCCATCGTCTTTTAGCGTGAACGCATGGAGTATGTGCCAGTCCATCGATCCCATAGCCTCTCGCCATTGGCAGTTGACTAAGGGACTCCGGGTTTCATCACCTGTAACATGGCCTTTGCTACATTCTGCCTTTTGTCGGATTTCCTTGCTGAAATAAACACAAACGGGGTCTGGCTTTACTGGATCTGAGCCTATTTTTGTTTTATCGCTATCGCAAATCAGTGAGTTGGTATCCCAGTTTGACAGAGCAAATGCGGCGGGATTGGTCTCTGGGTCGCGCTTACACACGCCGGTGTCACAACTGAATGTATCTCGCATATAAAATTGCGCAATGCGATCAAGCTCGGGTAATGTTTGCTTTAATTCCTCGAACATTTGGCGACTGGTGCTCTGGGCAATCGCAAACGCTTTACGCGCCTTATCGGCTTTTTCCAGGCTGGTTTCGAAAAAGGCAAAATAGGCGGCAGTAATTGCGGCAAAGAAAATAAAACTGCTATACAGTGTGGTGTGATAAAACAGATTGTCTACCGGTTGATGCTGCGAGAGCAAAAACAGTCGAGTAATTACCAAAAAGAATACGACCGCAAGCAGCGAAAGTACGTAATTGCTTAGCGTCCAGCGCTTGCTGTCGGTGGAACTCAGGGCAGATTTTGGCACTATTCCCAGTAGGTAGAGTTGGTGCGCATTTTCCCTTGGCGTAACCGGGAAATCCAAGTCAACACTAAACGGGAACAGGTAAATACGATATTCGCCGGGATTTAGTTTTAAGTCCAGATAGTAGCTAAATCCTGGCAGCTTGTTCTCTGCTTGCTGTTCAACACTACTGCTTTTTTCGAAATTCGCCGCCAGCTTCACCCAGTCACGATTGAGTTCCAATGCGATCTGACGGGCGATCTGGCGAGTATCTATAACGGATAAGGCTCGCAGATCACCTTTGGTGGCAAGCACCTTGTTGTTAGGTGTTACCAATAAATACTGCGAAAACTCCCCGCTTGGTGCAGGCAGAAAGTTTGTTATCGGTTGCTGCCAGCATTCTTGCGTTGCTAAATCTCGGTAAACAAACTTTCCGCTTTCGAAATAAAAAATTTTACCTGTTGCTTTATCGGCTTGCGGGTTGTCGTGGACAACACAAACCGGCGCATTATTATCGAGTTCAGCCGCGCTTGCTTGGGTATACCAGCGGGTAGCATAGTATTGGTTCAAACGCGTATTGAAGGTTTTGGTGGCGTCGCCCAGTTCGCGAAGGTAATGTCGGTTTAACGTCTGATACTGGCTGTTGTTGGTTGCGTAGTAGAAATAACTTAGCAAGCCAATAATTGCGATAATCGCTGGTATCACTACCCGCAGGCTCAAACCGTATTTGGGGGTCTTGGTTTCTTCCATGGTTGCACCTTCGACGTGCTCGGCATAGGGGTTGCGCGGGCGGCGCGCATTAATGGAAGCACGGGTTCTGATGGTTAGATTCGGTCGTATGGCGTGTTGAGTGTCAAGTGAGGCAACGCAATGAATTACACGCTAAATGATATTAAAAACGCACGCTAGTTACTGCAGTGAGATATGTACGTTATTTGAAGCGAATATTACTTCGGGTTGAGTTAAATACCTATAGTGTCAGTGGATATTCTCGTATTCGGCGATGGACAAAGTCGGTATATGTATGCACTCACGTGAGCATGTTTCTGCGAGGACAAATGAGGTAACAGTTCCGTGTTAACCAGAAATCACAAAGCGATGCCGGTAAAAGGTGGTTACGAATTCATTAATGGGATGCGTTCGTGTGGGGTTAGGCGGATATTCGTCGCAAGAAGGTTTTGAAAGGGCCAGGTATGCACTGTGCCTAGAGCGCTTCAGTTGGATGTGGCGTCTATATATATAGAAGTATAAAGCGACACAAGTTGTGCGAGATCGTATTTCGCTCTCACTATTAAAGAAAGGGTAAATGCCTTATAAAGGAAGGACGTCGCTGACGTTAAAATCATTTTCAGCATATTGGTAGGGTTTGGTGACGGCAAGGCTTTCTATTTATTACAAGTGCTGTTTGCTCCTGCTGAAAATTATTCATCAGGGGAAGTTAAGTGAGCAAGTTAGCTTCTGGAGAAAGTGAGTCACTTTAGCAGGGTAATTGCTGTAACAAGTTATTTTGCCCCGGGGGGAAAGTAACTAATGGCTGTCAATGTGCGTCGAAAAAATTAACAACTTCAACCAGAATTGGACCGGGATGAAGGGTGGCGCACAAATCACCATCCCGGCCAGAGCAAGCCATCACGCCAAGCGAAATTAGGATCCAACAGCGTGTTGGTACTCTTCCGGATACTCCAAATCGAGTAAAGACTCATCCGTCGCTTCAATGTCAAATACCAGGTAGTCATAATCGAGTTCTGCCAGTGCTTCTTGCACTTTGTTCTCCAGGGTATGGAGATCGTGTTTGATTGGTTGATCGGCTTTTCCGCAGTCGACTTTAAAAATAAGTGTTGGCATAGTATGCTCCTTACTGACGTTTAAATTTAACTCGTTAGATTATTTTCGTTGTTTGTTCCCAGGCGCATTTCTACATGCACCAGAGGCGGGCGAAAGCCACAAATCGCCCCTTTCCCTAAAGCTAAATCCGCTGATTTATCGTGTCAATTGCCTATTTTTAAAACAGCATAATCATTTTTGATAGTGCCGTTCCATTTTTGAGATACCCTCTCCAACTCCTACAAACAACCTATTTTGAGGGCTATATCATGGAAATCATCGGAAAATCTAAGATCGCGGGCATTGGTGCTTATCTTCCAGAACAACGTGTGTTGTCAGACGACTTGATGCACGAAATCGGTAGCACCCGGTTTGGCACTCCCGTGGATTACATCTCCAAAAGGATCGGAATTATCGAGCGGCGCATATCAGAGGCAAATATGTTCCCCTCGGACATGGCAATAAAGGCAGCAGAAGTTGCCCTGAAGGATGCTGGTATTACACCAATGGAAGTCGATCTGATTATCTATTGCGGCATCGATCGGGATTGGCAAGAGCCGGCCACCTCGCACCGTGTGCAGGTGGAGATTGGCGCGAAAAAGTCTAGTTGTTTTGATGTGACAAATGCCTGCCATGGATTTATGGATGGCCTGTCTATTGCTAATGCGTTTCTCACCAACGGCACAGCTAATAATGTATTGGTTTGTACTGGAGAAAAGCCCAGCCGGGTTTTATTCGAAGCCATTAAAATTTTGCGCGACGAAAAGAGTAAAGAGGCGTTCAAGCGAATGCTGGGTGCGCTGACCGTGGGTGACGCTGGCGGTGCGATGGTAATCCAAAGAAGCAATGTGGAGACCGGTGAGGGGCTGCGTTGGATGCAGAGCTACTCAGAAGGTGAACACGCTAATTTATGTTACTACCGCCATACCCATGAAGGCTACGACGGCCAGATGTTGATGAGGGAGATTAGCCTGCAGATTGCCAAGCTCCACAAGAAGTTGATCGAAAAAACTTACGCTACACTTGCTTGGAAACCTGAAGAGATTGACCGCATTTACTGCCATCAGGTTGGTGAAAAACCGCACAAGGCTTTAGTGTCTATTGCAAATAAATCAATAGATTGCGCGCCAATCACCTATCCGTCGTTTGGTAACTTGACCAGTGCTACGTTTCCTGTGAACATGCATCTCAACAGGCCCGAGCGCGGAAGCAAGCTGTTGCTCATGGGAACCGGTAGTGGTCTTTCTGTTTGTCAAGCAGGCATGGTCTTTTAATAATTATGGAGCTATATCTTTTACCTAGTATCGTTGCCATCTCGGCCAAAATTGCGTTGTTTATTTTGGGCTGGAAGGCGTTGCGAAAAGTCGACAAAAGTCTACTGGGTTTTTTTGTAGGCCTTTGCGGCGTAAATATCTTTGAATTGGCATTGATGATATCACTTAAAAATCCTGCGGGTACATTATTTTTTATGACGATGTACTACAACTGCGCGATTTTAACTGTTGCATTCTTTTTTCATTACGCAGCAAAACTCAGTGTCTTATCTAATAGATATCTCGATCACGGTATTGCTTTGATCGCAGTGTTCGCAATTGCATCCTGTTCTATTCCAGGGTTGGCAATAGATGGTGTGGAATCCATAGGATATTCCATCACCCGTCATGCAGGTCCGCTCTATCCGGTTCTTCAGCTCACTATTGTACTGGGTAGTTTGGGAGCGCTAATTCTTCTGTTGTTGGCGCGACGTGGTAAAGATGTAATGACTCGTCGAAAATCGACAATTTTGCTGGTGGCCGTTGCTCCAATAATCGTATCGGTCATTTTCGTAATTGTTGCGATGCAGTTCGGTTGGCATTTGAACGCAACCATTATCGTCTCAATCGAAACCAGCTTTATGATGGCAGTGTTGTTTTACACGGAGTCGCAGCAACGCTTGTTCAAATTGTTGGCGATGATTCCGAGCACCGAGGAGCACCGTCAATGGGAAGCGATTTCATCGATGCTCTATAACCCCAGCCTCTCACTTAAAGAAGCCCAGGTACAATTCGCAGAACTCTACGTGCAGGATGCTATGAGACGTGCAGAAGGTAGCCAGGTAAAGGCAGCTAAATTACTGGGCACATCCCGGTCGACGGTTTACCGTTATCTGCCTTCTTCGGAAAAAGAAGAATAATGTGTTCGTCTCAGCCCTCAAGTGAACAGCTTGGGGGCTAATTCCTTTTCTTGTCGTGCTTAAAAACCCTCTCTTTCTAATCTTCCCCTCCATCCGATTTTAATTTCCTTACCTAGGCTATTAGTTCCTAAGCTTTAAGTTTCAGCAAATCTTCTTGGCGCTTATATCATTAAGTTATTTGGTCTGCCCCACGCCATGCGGTCTATGCTTTGTAGAACGTAACCCACAGGTGGTATGAGTGAATCTCTCCAGGAAAATTCAAGGCTTTGTGATTGGCAGTGTTGGCTATTATGCGCTTGGTTGGGGAGCGATGTTCTTTGCTATTCCCCCTGGCCTGGTAACACCGATTTGGCCTGCGGCTGGCTTTGCAATTTTCTGCGCACTGTTTTTTTCCGTCGATGCAATCTTGGGTATTCTTATTGGCGCCGCTCTTCTCAGCGCTGTTCGCTTTATCGCCCTTGAAAAGGATGTTCTTACTGTACTGTTTGTCGCAATCGGCATGGGGGCAGTGGTCGTCTCGCAAGTGCTGGTTGCTCGTGCGCTGGTACGGCGACTGTTACCTTCTGCACTTGAGTCTGATCGAGTGGAAGATACAATTTTACTGGGTTTGGTTGCCGGGCCATTAGCTAGTTTGGTGGCACCTACGTTGGGAGTCTGCGTGTTGATGGCCGGTGGACTGCTCGATTTGGGATCGGTGGGCATATCCTGGTTTCATTGGTGGATAGCAGATGCTGTAGGTGTTTTGATTTTTTTGCCGATTATGCTCGCCAAAGCTTCTTTTAAAAAAGGCCACTCACGACGTAAATTTGTCAGTTTTATTCTCACATACGCAATTTTGTTGGTCACTGAATCACTACTGTTTGTCGCAGCTCGTAATGCCCAGGAGGACAAAGTTGACCGCTTGCTCCAGGAAAAATCCGCTAGTCTGCAAGCGTTGCTGCAAAAACAATTTCAGAGTGTTATGCAGGCTTCGCGTACCCTGGCAGCTTTGTTCCGCAATATTGAAATGATCGATAACGCAAAATTTCAGCGTTTTGCAGCAGATGCAATGCGCGGTATGCAGCACTCTGCGGCCATGGCCTGGGTACCTGTTGTGGAAACTGCGGGCCGAAACGATTTTGAGGCGGCGATAACTAAGATGTTAGGTGAAGATTTTCTGATTCGCGACCAACTTTCGCCGGATGATCAGATGCCTTCAAAAGAAAGGGATTTTTATTTTCCGGTAACCTACATCTTTCCACTCGAATATCATGCAAGTGCGCTCGGCTACGATTTGTACCGTGATAAAAAAAGCAAAGATACAATTGATTTCGCCTGGCGTGCAGGCGATTTTTCTATGAGTAGCCCGCTTGCGCAAGGTTTAGATGACCGTAAAGGTTATACCTTCTTCATAGCTGTACCAGTGCAGGACAAAAATAATAAATTTACCGGGATTATCGCAACTTTTTACTATGCTGACGCGTTGGTCGGGGCCGCACTGCACGACGTCGTGACCGAGCAAATTGTGTTTGCCCTTAGTGACGTGAGCGGGCGCGATAAAATCACGTTTTACCAGCGCAGCGAACCGAGTGCGCGCTTCACCAATCGTGAAACTTTTCGTCTCGGAGAGCGAGCCTGGCAGTTGGATTTTTCTCCTACTAACCAGTTTATTTATAGCTACGAAACACTGGTATTGTGGCTTGAGCTTATTAGCGGTTCAGTAGTCGTTATATTGATAGGTCTGTTTATGGTGTTCATCATGAACAGGAATTTGATCGTCGAAAAAGAGGTGAGAAAAAAGACGCAAGAGTTAACGCAGGCGCTGGACGACGCGCGGCATGCCAACTCTGCAAAGTCTTTGTTTTTAGCGAGTATGTCACATGAGCTAAGAACGCCACTCAATTCTATTATCGGCTTTAGTGTTCGATTGCTTAAAAATCTTAATCAAAGCAAAGATCCGAAATCGTATCGTTCACTTGAGGTGATTGAACGCAATGGTCGGCATCTGTTAAATCTGATAAACGATATTCTCGATCTGTCCAAGGTAGAAGCGGGCAAGATGTCAATAGATCGTGAATGGGTCAGCCTGAAAACTCTGCTCGATGAGACGGTGACCTCACTGACACCTTTGGCTGAAAGTAAAGGTCTTACGCTTGAATTGAAAATGGTTGAGGTTGCCAATGTTTTCGCTGATCAAAAGCGGTTGGCGCAGGTCCTTTTGAACCTGGTATCCAATGGAATTAAATACACGTCTACCGGCGGTATCTCCATAAGCTCCAGGCGCGAATCCCGCGAGGGGCACGAAGGCGTTGCGATTGACGTTGTTGATACTGGTGTGGGTATTAAGCCAGAGGATATTGATCGGGTCTTCCGTCGCTACGAACAGCTGGACGAGCCCTCACATTCCAGCGAAGTGGGAACGGGTTTGGGCCTGGCTCTGGCGGAGGAACTGGTCAATCTGCATGGCGGCCGACTATCCGTTTTCAGTGAATATGGTGAAGGCTCCTGCTTCACCTGCTGGCTACCGCTCTAACCGCTTTTTTTGGTGCAGTACGAGGGATAGATAGTACTAGGGATTGGTACTAGGGTTTGTCACAAGGGTTTGGCGCGCATAAGTCGCGATCGAGATTATCCCTTCTGTCCTTGTCTCATCTTTTTGATCTATGTCACCCAAGCCGCTAATTTGACGGTTGCACCCCCTATATCCCATTGGCGCGCTAGTTGCCACATGAATATAAGTATATTCTAATAAAGAGTCTCGCATCCGCGAAGCCTGATTCTCTTTCCTGGAGCCTAGTGCATGAACGAAACGCTGGTTGAACTATCGCGTTGGCAATTTGCCATTACCGCGATGTATCACTTTATTTTTGTCCCGCTCACGCTGGGCATGACCTTTATATTAGCGATTATGGAATCGGTCTATGTGATGACCGGCAAGCCTATTTATCGTGAAATGACAAAATTCTGGGGCAAGCTCTTCGGTATAAACTTCGCGATAGGTGTTGCCACCGGCATCACTATGGAATTCCAGTTTGGCATGAACTGGTCGTATTACTCCCATTACGTCGGCGATATATTCGGTGCCCCCTTGGCTATTGAAGGGCTTATGGCATTTTTTTTAGAGTCGACGTTTATCGGCTTGTTTTTCTTCGGCTGGGATCGCTTAAGTAAGGTGAAGCATCTGGCGGTAACCTGGTGCGTTGCGTTGGGTAGTAATTTTTCCGCACTGTGGATTCTCATTGCCAACGGGTGGATGCAAAATCCAGAAGGTTCCGTGTTTAACCCCGAAACCATGCGCATGGAGATGGCGAGTTTTGCGGACCTGATTTTCAACCCTGTGGCTCAGGTTAAATTTGTTCATACGGTGTCCGCGGGTTATGTCACTGGTGCAATGTTCGTTTTGGCAATTTCTTCGTATTATCTCTTGCGAAAGCAGCATGTGGCTTTCGCACGACGTTCATTTGCGATTGCGGCAAGTTTCGGATTCGCCTCTGCGGTTTCGGTTATTGTGTTGGGCGATGAAAGCGGATACGAACTGGGCGACGTACAGAAAACCAAGCTTGCGGCAGTGGAGGCTGAATGGAACACACACGAACCTCCTGCTGCATTTACCTTGTTTGGTATTCCCAATGAAGAAACCCAGCACACCGATTACGCGATTAAAATTCCCTACGTGATGGGGCTGATTGCCACTCGTTCCTTGGATGAACCTGTACAGGGCTTAAAGGATTTAAAAGAAGAACACCGCGAACGCATACTCAGTGGTGCCGACGCCAATCGGTTGTTACAAAAAATGAAAACCCAGGGCCTGACTGCGCAAGAGGAAATCGTGTTTGCGCAGAAAAGTAGTGACCTTGGTTACGGCCTGTTGCTGGAACCTTTTGCGGACGATATTACCCAGCCCAGTTCCGAGGCCGTAGACAAAGCCGTGGAGTACAGTGTGCCGCCGGTAGCGCCCATGTTTTTTGCGTTTCGTATTATGGTGGCAGCCGGTTTTATTATGCTCCTGGTGTTTGGGTTGGCTTTTTGGTTTAGCGCGCGTCATGCAATCGACAAACCGCGCTGGTTACTCAAACTCGCGTTCTTCAGTTTGCCTCTGCCGTGGGTTGCCAGTGAAGCTGGCTGGTTTGTGGCGGAATATGGCCGCCAACCCTGGGCTATCGCCGAAATCCTGCCCGTGCACACGGCGGTATCGAATCTTGCAGTCAGCGATGTAGTGATATCTCTCGCGATGATTACGGTGTTTTACACTGCAATGTTTATTGCTGGTTTTTATCTCATGCTTAAATTCGCGCGCAAAGGCCCGCAACTGCATTCCCAAGACGCTATTCCAGGAGTAGACGCATGATCGATTATGAAACATTACGAGTGATCTGGTGGCTGCTGGTAGGCGTGCTGCTAATTGGCTTTGCGGTAACGGACGGTTTTGATCTGGGCGTAGGTGCACTGCTTACGCTGGTGGGCAAAACGGATAACGAGCGCCGGGTGATGATTAATACAATCGGCCCACATTGGGACGGGAACCAGGTGTGGTTTATTACCGCTGGCGGCGCTATTTTCGCGGCCTGGCCGATGATCTACGCCACCGCATTTTCCGGGTTTTATTTAGCGTTGATGCTCACGCTCGCCGCGCTGTGGATGCGCCCATTGGGTTTTGACTATCGCAGTAAACTTGAGAACGCTACCTGGCGTGCAACCTGGGATTGGTTGCTATTTGCGGGCGGCCTGGTGCCATCGCTGATTTTTGGTGTCGCATTCGGCAATCTTTTGCTCGGTGTGCCCTTTGTGCTCGATACTAACCTGAAAGCAACTTTTGTTGGTTCTTTTTTCGGATTGTTATCACCCTTTGCATTGCTGTCAGGGTTGATCAGCGTTGCTATGTTACTGATGCATGGCGCAACCTGGTTACAAATGAAAACAACCGATCAACTGCGCGTCCGCGCTGAACAGGTTGCCAGTATCCTGGCTTTGGCTACGACGCTTTTATTTGCCCTTGCGGGATTATGGGTGGCATTTGGGTTGGACGGTTACGTCATTACATCCGCGGTGAATGGTGCGGCAGCATCCAACCCGCTGCACAAAACCGTGGCAACGGTTGCTGGCGGATGGCTTGCGAATTACCGACTTTATCCGTGGATGGAGTGCGCTCCTGTGTTGGGTTTGGTAATGCCGATACTGGTTGTGTTTTTCTCACGTCGCCATCAGGCAGGCTGGGCATTTGTGTTTAGTGCACTCTCTATCGCGGGCGTTATTTTGACCGCCGGATTTTCAATGTTTCCGTTTTTAATGCCGAGCAGTGAAATGGCGAATGCATCACTGACTGTGTGGGATGCGACATCCAGTCATCTGACCTTATCAATTATGTTCTGGGTTGCGATGTTTTTTGTCCCTGTCGTGTTGGCTTATACCGCATGGGGTTTCTATTGTATGCGCGGTCGTCTCAGCGAGCAGCATATTGAACAAAACAGCCATTCGCTTTACTAGGAGAAAATTGCATGTGGTATTTCACTTGGATTCTTGGCGTTTTGCTGGCGTGCTCGTTCGGCATCATTAACGCAATGTGGCTCGAAGCCACTGAAGATCTTGATCGTTCCATCGACGAGTCTGAGGGCTAGTGGTGCTCGCGCCGGAAACCTCTACCGCCGATGCGGTTGGCTGGCTAAAGGCTCAGGCGCGACAACAACGTCCTGCGTTAATGCGAATTATCGCGCTTTCAATTGGACGTTTTGCGGTAATAGCATTTGGGCTGTGGTTGATTGCGCGGCTAATCGCCAATGCTGTTATCGAGCGGTCGTCTCCTGAGCCGGCCTGGCTTGCCAGTCTGGCCGGTTGTTTTGTATTGCAATGGATGCTCACAGGTTTAATTGACCGGGCGAAACAGCGCTGCACTGATCAACTGCTAGAGTACTATCAACAACAGTTGACGCGTGCACTCGAAAGCCGCAGCTTAGCCATAGTACGGGACAGGTCTATCGGCGAATGGCAGTCGTTTTTTACGCAAAGAATTCCGGCGTTACCGCCGTATTTTGCCGATTATGTGACCCAGCAGCAGGTCGCGGGAATGGTGCCTCTGCTGGTACTTCTGTTGGTTGCACCCGTCAGTTGGCTTGCAGCGTTGTTGCTTGCCGTTGCCGCTCCGTTAATTCCGCTGTTTATGTGGCTGGTGGGCAAGGGCGCGGCCGCCGCGCAGCAGCGTAATTTTATCGGGCTGGAGCGCTTGGCGGGTTTATTTCTCGACCGCCTCAACGCGCGTCAACTTTTACATGTACACAACGCAATTTCGCACGAGCAAACCACATTTAATCGCGCCGGTAAGCAATTAAAAACACGCACGATGGAAGTGTTGCGGCTCGCGTTCCTGTCGTCAGCCGTATTGGATTTTTTTGCTACGCTGGGGATGGCGCTGGTGGCAGTCTTCGTAGGTTTCAGTTTGCTGGGTGAGATTACGTTTGGCAGCTGGGGGAGCGGCCTAACTCTGGCAGAAGGCTTATTTTTACTTTTGCTGGCACCAGTTTTTTTCAGTGAATTGAAAGAACTCGGGCGCAATTACCACTTGCGTGCCCAAGCGATTGGCGCTGCCGCTGAATTGCATGCGCTACTGGATTTCCGCGGTAGCCTTCCTACTCAAGCATTGCCTGTTCAACAACGCAATATACAGATTTATGGTGCTCAGGGAGAGAACCTGCTTTGTGCCTCTGACCTGTGTTTAGCGCCTGGTGACCGAGTGCTGCTGGAAGGGCCGTCTGGCAGTGGGAAAACATCCTTATTGGAATGCATGCTTGGCCTGCGCCCGCAACAGACTAACCTGGACTGGGCGCTGCCACTGTCGCAAGTTGCCTGGTTTAGTCAACAGCCAACCACGTTACGTGGTAGCGTGCGCGTTAATATTACGCTGGGTACTCGCGGCGAGGATGAACATCTAACAGCCTTGTTGGCCAGGGTGGAACTGGCAGATTGGCTGGCGCAATTACCCCACGGCTTAGATACGTTGCTCGGCGATTATCCGCCGCTTTCCGGAGGCCAGTTGCAGCGCCTCGCGCTGGCGAGACTGTTGTTCTTCGACCGTCCCATCGTCGTCTTAGACGAGCCAACCGCCCATTTGGGTGAGCACCAGGCGACTCGGTTAAGTCTCTTACTACAGCGCTGTTTTAAGCATAAAACCGTGCTTTGGGTTGGGCACCACACCGAAATGTCCCCGTTTTTTAACCGCCACTGGCGCGTTGATGTTGACGCGAAGAGGCTTATTTGTCGGGAATGCGAGGAAGCCTTATGCGCTTAATGCCGCGCCAGCCCGAAGCCTTTATCCTGGCATTTGTTGCTGCTGCCACCAGCCTTGCGCTCTTACTGTTGTCTGGTTGGTTTATTGCGGCTTCAGCGCTCGCGGGCTTAGTAGGCGTCGCCGCGACGTTTAACTATGTCATACCGGCGGCGTCAATTCGCCTGCTGGCGTTTACCCGCATTGGTGCGGGCTATGGGTTTAACTATTTTGCGCACGAGAGGTTACTTGACCGATTACAGTTCTTGCGAGAACAACTGTTTCAACGCGTGCTGAAAGCCAGTACGGAAATACCGAAAGAAGATGAGGCGCAAAAGCTGGATCAACATATTAACGCGCTGGCAAATCGCACCTTGTCAGTGTGGGTACCGCTGGCGAGCGGTGTCGGTTTAGCCATCGCGCTCTTGTTTGTGGTGGATGTTTATCTACCGGAATGGTTGCCGATCGCGGTTGGTTTCGGTTTGCTGTTGGGCGGGTTCACTGTGTGGCAAAAACGCACGCTCGCGCCCTTGGTCGCAGCGCAGCTTGCTACACAGGCGAGCTACCGGGCAGCACTGGACGAACAATTACGCAATGCGTCTCTGTGGTCTCTGCGCGATGGCTGCGCCGGGTTGGCGCGTGAGCAAAGTGAGTGGCAAAGTGCTCAAAGCGCATTACGCAAGCAGCAAGACATTGGGCTGAGGGGGCTGAGAGGGCTTTCGCTGTTGTCGGTGTTCGCGTGTTTTCTGTGGCTGCCCGAAAGCGCATTAGGCAACCCGTTATTATTGTTACTGCCATTAGCGTTACTGGCTGTTCCCGAATGGCTCAGCCCTTTAATGCGTGCGCTGGTACCTGCGGAGCAGGCAAAACTTGCCGCAGCGGCGATTGCGGCGGACCTCAGTTCGCCATCGCCATCGCAGTCGCCGGTGTCTATCACTTCGGGTTCGCAAACCACCATCTCCAAATCTGAGATTCAACTGGACAACTTCACCTGGCGGCGAGGTTGTCGCACGGGGCAGCCGATCACGTGCACACTTCGAGCCGGAGCGCCTGTTGTTCTCACTGCTTCCTCGGGTGCGGGTAAATCATCGCTCATGCTAGCGCTGTCAGGCTTGCTGACGGCAAATGAGCAAGGGCGTATGGCGTCTGCAGGAAGCATTCACTATTGCGCCCAGCAGCCATATGTGTTGTCTGCCACTTTGCGGGAAAATTTGCGCATTGCCGACCTGGGGGCGGGTGAATCACGTCTGGTTGCTGCGTTGGATTTCGCTGGGCTGGGTTATCTTGCCGCGGAACTGGATATCTGGATAGGCGAAAAAGGGCGGGTGCTGTCGGGTGGCGAACGCAAACGCTTGGGGCTTGCGCGAGCCTGGCTTACGGGCGCAGAGATCTGGTTGCTGGATGAACCCTTCGATGGCCTGGATGAAAAAACCGCAAATATCCTCGCTGCTCGTCTGCGTCAGCAGGCGACTCAAACGCTTGTTGTTATTGCGTCTCATCGCGTCATGGATGCGTTAGGCGGACACACCGTTATAAACCTCGACAGCCCACCGGGCTGCCCTCTGTCATTGGCACTGCAGGAGTAATTGCCATGTCTGATCGTTATGAAACTACCCGCACGCGTATTCGCACTTATGCACGCGAACTACAAAAAGCTCAACCCGAAACCATGAATGCTTTTTATGCCATGTCTAAAGCGGCGCTGAAGGAGGGTGCACTTAGTGAGAAAGTAAAAGAGTTTGTTGCGCTCGGCATAGGCATTGCGCGGCAGTGTGAAGGTTGCATCGCGTTCCATGTGAAGAACCTGAAAGAGCTGGGTGCTTCCCGCGAAGAATTAACTGAGGTGTTGGCGATGAGCGTCTATATGGGCGGAGGCCCCGGTCTAATGCACGCGGCGGAAGCGATGGAAGCGTTTGATGCGCTTGAGGCCGAGGACCGTTAGTACGCAAAATTGTGACTCGTCGTGCTGATGTATTTTCATCAGCACTGGGTGCTGTTGCAGGTTAAAAAAACAATTTTTTACATCAATGTATCCGCACAATTGCCCTGTTTTTCACAAGGGTTTTGAATACAACAAAAGGCGAACCAGTTATCAGTTATAGCGTGATTTCGTAGCGATTTACATTATACTCAGTGCGCGCTTTTTGCTCGAAAACCACTCAAAGTTCAAACTGTATTGTGAAAATTTGTTGTCGCACTCTTCAACGTCTAGTTCATTATCGCAGCCTGCGTTCTGCAGCCCACACTCTTCCTCTGGCGTTGTTATGCCTTTTTAACCCTGCGACAGCAACGGAAAAGACAACACTCGAAGTCGCAACTTTTTTGGCGCCCCCCTACCAGGAGATGGTGGACGGGGAGCCTCGCGGCCGCTCTGTCGATACGTTGGAATGTGCTCTTAAGCGTATGCAATGGCATTACAAAATTACCGCCTATCCGCAAAAACGCGCGTTGCGCAATTTGGAAACCAGTCGGGTCGATGCGATTTTAACGATTACGCCGGAGTTTTACGGTCAGATAAACCAAGCGGTCACCAGCGATCCGGTGGCGCTGGAGAAGTGGTTTATTTACAGCTCGGTCAATACCCCGGCCGTTGATCAGGCTCTGAGCGCAGACCATTTTGGTCGGCTGGGCGTAGTGCTGGGGTCGTCACAGGAAGCTTGGCTGGAACAGCGTGGGTATCCTATTCGCGGTCGCGGTGTGGATCTTGGTATCCTGCTGAATATGTTTTTGTCACAGCGATTCGACAGCATTTTAGTGGACGACTTTCAGTTGTCTTCCCCTGAGTATTCACAAAAATTTGAACAGCTGCAGGCGTACCACCGGTACTTTGTAAAATATGTACCGAAAGTAATCGCTTTTTCTCACCGTTTTCTCGATAGAAATCCTAATTTTGTTCAAAAATTTAATGGGGTATTGAGCGAATGTCAGCCGGGCTCAACCGTTGTGGATTCACATGAACGCGCGCTTATGGTTGATAAGCTAAAATCGCTTCACGATCGCTTGCAGGGCACATCTTTAATTGCTCAAACACTGGCAACGCGAAACAACGATGTACGATTTTCTACAGCGACTGTGGATTATTGGGATTCAACGTACCGCGAGTTCCTTACTGGGCGTAAAAGGTCGGCCGATATAACTGCAGTGTATGAAGGTGAGTTAGCACACATACTGAAGGCAGCCGAAGTCCGGACGAAAGGGTTGCTACGGGAAATTATCCTAGTTGATAAACAGGGGTTTAACCTGGCCGCGACTGATGCGACTTCCGATTTTTATCAGGGTGATGAAGATAAGTTCAGCAGGCTCACCGCGCAACCCGAAGTGGCCTATGTGGTGAGTCCTATTCGTTTCGACGCCTCTACTGCTCAGTTTCTGGTGCACATTTCGATACCCCTTCGAAATAGTGAGCAACAACTCATCGGCGCTATTATTTATGGGGTCAATCCCGAAGTTGCGCTCGCCAATCAAAATCTGTGGGGCATCACCGAAGCTGCTTTGTTGAGCGCGCACGGCATGTTTTAGGCCGTTTTGCTGCGAATTGCGCGGGCCTTGCGTTTACGTGCCCAAATCACAATACCGGTAATGGAAAGCATAGCGATAAGCGCGCCCAGAAACGACATAATCACTCGCCCTGTAACGCCAAGAATCCGACCGCTGTGCAGTGGAAACTGCGCCTGCATAAAAATATCACCCGCACTGCCTTCGCCGGGTATGGTTGCGCCCACATAAGCACCTGTGTTGCCGTCGAAGTAAAGCCACGGGTTGCCAAGGCCACCGTCACCGTGACTGTTACCCGGAGTAAAAAAGCCGATGCCGTACAAGTTGTAATCCCGCGCGTAAAAGAGGCCGCCTATGGGGTCGGTAATATCGTGTTTTGGCGCTTCGATGCGGGCAAGTTCCACCGCTTCAGCGCGACTGAGTGCGGGCGTTGAATAAGCATTAAATGTTTGGGTTTCAAACGGGCTGGGCGTGAGTGGAGAGATTGCGTTCACAACTGGTCGAACCACCTGAAAACCGAGGTTCATGGAAACCGACGTAACCGCGATAATAAGCAGCAACGCCCACACCCAGACACCGCCGGAACGGTGTAAATCGAAATTTAATTTGTAGCCGCCACTTTTCCAGCGGAACAAAAAGGATTTTTGCCAGCTGCGGCGCGCAGGGAAGGAAATGGCAATGGCAACGAAGCTATCCAGAATCCATACGATACTGACAATCCCCATAAACAGAATACCCGCTTCTATCCCACCAACGTCGGGCAGGTGCATGGAGTAATGTAATTTATAGAGAAAAGGCAGCAGGTTTTCGCGCGAAAGCGAGACATCGCCCCACATCCGCTTTGCCTGCACTTCGCCGGACTCCGGGTGGATAGCGACTTGATTGTAGGTGAGGTTTTGGTCCGCCTGTTCGCTGCGGCCTTTTACAAAGATGTTAAGGGCATCGCCGGCAGCCAGTTCGAGCGGGAGAAAGGTCACAATCAAGTTTGGATTTTCAGCCTCGAACTTGTCCGCCAACACCAGCGGAGATTGCGCTTCACCTTGCCATTTGGCGTGATACATCTGTGGATTCAGCGCACCGTCCAATTCGTGGTCCCACGAAATAATTGCGCCGGTTGCGCCAGCTACAAAAAGAAACACGGCAGTAAATAGGCCGAACCAGCGGTGTAAAAGGGTCAACAGGTGGCGCATCATCATCTCCGAATTTCCAGTTATTAAACTAAATGCTAATCGTTATCATTGACATTTAATTGTTGGGCGTTATATTGGCGTCAGATTTCACAAACGTCAAGTTGAGGTAGCAGTATGAATAACGATTGGGGGCGATTTCATCGCTGTGCACTGGCGGTGGCTGTGGGGCTAGCCAGTGCTACTCAGGTGTACGCCGAGAGTGGTGAGCCGGCGTTAGAGGAAATGTACATTACCGGGATGCGAGCAGAGCGTTCCAGTAAGGGCGCGACGGGCCTGGATATGTCGTTATTCGAAACACCACAATCGGTATCGTCTGTCGACGCGGCGTTTATCGATAGCTTTTCGCTGGACGATGCCAACCAGGTATTGCGCGCGATCACCGGTGTGAATGTCGATGAAGTTGAAACTGATCGCACCTACTACAATGCGCGTGGGTTCGAAATAAAAAGCATGCAGGTGGACGGAACCGGCTTGCCCTTTACTTGGAATGTGGTCGGCGATATCGACACCGCCGTGTACGAAAAAATAGAGGCTATTCGCGGCGCGAATGGGCTGCTAACCGGTACCGGTAACCCGTCCGGTACGATCAATTATGTGCGCAAACGACCCACCAACGATTTTCAGGGCAATGTAAGTGTTGCCGCTGGCAGCTCGAGTTATAAGCGTGCTACGGCTGATGTCTCTGTTCCCCTGACCGATTCGGGTTCCTGGGCGGCAAGGGGTGTGGTCGCGCACCTGGATACGGGTTCCTATCTCGACAATTACGAGCGTCAGCGCACAGTGGTTTATGGCGTGGTAGACGGGCAGGTTGGCAGCACAACGGCTATTACCGCGGGCTACACCTGGCAGAAAGCGCGCAGTGAAGGCGTGTTGTGGGGCGCGCTGCCGATGCTGGATTCCAATAATCAGCAAACCGACTACCCGACTTCCACCTCGACCACCATGGACTGGACCAACTGGGAAACCGATAACAGCAACCTGTTCGTAGAACTCGCCCAGGAACTGGGCGACTGGCACTGGAAAACCAGCGTTAACTACAACAATTACGAAGAGCCTTCTGAACTGTTTTATACCTACGGCACGCCTGATGCGGAAACCGGCTTGGGACTCGTGGGCTATCCGGGAAAATATTTCAGCTCTAACGAGCAGTGGATGGTGGACTCCACACTTGCAGGTGATTTCGATGCATTTGGCAGCAATCACGACTTGTTATTCGGCGTAAACGTGAGCACCGCCGCCAACGGTTACCTGAGTTATGCGGCCCCCGCAGACAGCCCTGCATGGGGCGCGTTGCCCCCGCTGCCTTGGCGCGGCAACGAGATTGCGCGCCCTGCCTGGGAAGAAGGTGTAGAAGAGTCCGATTTCACGACTGATGTGCAGCGGTTGTACGCCGTAGCCAATTGGCATTTGGGTGACTTCGATGTCATTACCGGTATCAATCACGTAAAAGCGGAGTCGGAAGGGGTCAGCTTCGGTGACCCGATGGATTGGTCGGAACAAGACACCAGCCCGTATTTAGGAGTGACTTGGAAGATGGCGGCTGGGGTGAATCTCTATGCCAGTTACAGCGATATTTTCGAGCCGCAGGAAGAACTGGATGCGCAAAGCAACAATGTTGGTCCAGCGGAAGGCAACAGTGTTGAGCTGGGTGCGAAATTTGAGCTCGCCTCCGGCCGCTTGATCGCTTCGGTGGCTGTTTTTAAAGAGCAGCAGGACAATTATGCCGAGGAGCAGGCGTTCGATGCGGACTTGGGGCGCTCACCCTACAAGGGAATTGATGTGAGCTCCGAAGGGTTTGAACTTGAAGCGCAAGGACAACTGACAGACAGTATTCACGTGCTGGCGGGTTACACCCAGATGTCTCTGGAAGACGAGAACGACGCTAAGGTGCGAACCTATATTCCGCGTCGCACGCTCAACCTTGGTGTTACCTATCAACCGGGCTGGCTCTCAGGTCTGCAGGTGGGCTCTTTGTTAACCTGGCAGAGTGATATTTATATTGGCAGCGAGCCGGCAAAAATAAGCCAGGACAGCTATGCAATTTGGTCCGCTTATGCGAGCTATGGCTTCGCTGAAAATTGGGAGCTGAGCGTTAACCTCGATAATATTACTGACGAGAAATACCTGACCAGCCTGTACTGGGACCAAAGCTACTACGGCGAAGATCGCAGCGCTCAGGCGAAAATCAGCTACCGTTTTTAATCGCGAACAGTCAGCGCTTTCGCCACGGCCGGGCAATGTCCGGCTGTGGCTTTTACATAGCGCAGCGCGGTTTCAAGTAATAACTGTTTAGTACTGAAAATTAACCATCGAGAATTAACAGACCCTCATCACCAGGTATCGTTTTCACTGATTGCCCGAACCTGAGGCTCGCCGACTTCGTCCACCGAAACACTAAATTGGATCGGTCGGCAGCACACCTGGCAATCCTCAATAAACTCCTGCTCCGCTTCCGACAGATCCAGCAAAATTTCAATGGGCTCCCCGCAATAGGGGCAAAGCATATTGTGTAGTTGTGTACCGAAAACCATAGGGCTCCTTTTCAAGGACAGCATTGGGTATTGTCTATGACTCCATGTTCTGCATGAAGTTTACGGAGACCGTTCGACTCGTGCTCCCTCTCATTTGACGGAGCACATAGCGAATTTAGTTTTTTAGTTTGTACCCCGTGCGGAATATAACGAGTACCAGCGCTAAGCAGACCGCGAGAAACAATAAGATCATTCCCAGGCTGATACTGAGCGACACATCGGATGACTCATAAAACGCCCAGCGAAATCCGCTTACCAGGTAAACCACGGGATTAAACAGCGTCAGCGTTTGCCAAAATGGCGGCAGCATACTGATGGAATAAAAGGTACCTCCTAAAAAGGTGAGCGGGGTGACGACCATCAGCGGAATAATTTGCAGCTTTTCAAAACCATCTGCCCAAATGCCAATGATGAATCCGAATAAACTAAATGTGATTGCGGTAAGTACCAGAAACAGCACCATAATCAGTGGATGTGCGACTGAAAAATCCACGAATAGGCGGGCGGTTGCGAGAATAATTAAACCGATTACCACCGACTTGGTCGCTGCAGCGCCCACAAATGCGATCACTGTTTCCAGTGCAGAAATCGGTGCAGCCAGGATTTCGTAAATGGCACCCGTGAAGCGCGGCATATGAATACCGAAGGACGCGTTGGAGATACTCTCGTTGAGCAGGGTGAGCATCACCAAACCAGGTACAATATAGGCGCCGTAGGGTACCTGATCGATTTCGACCATGCGTGAGCCGATCGCGGAGCCAAAAACAATAAAATAGAGTGACGTTGAAAGCACTGGCGAAGCAATGCTTTGCATTAATGTTCGCCAGGTGCGCGCCATCTCAAACAGATAAATCGCTTTTACTGCATGCCAGTTCATTCTTTTCCTCCCACCAGACTGACGAAAATATCTTCGAGCGAACGCTGGCGCGTGTGTAAGTCCTTGAATTCAATGCCTTGCGCCGTGAGGTCTTTTAATAGCGCAGGAATGGGATTGGCGTCGTCGCGTGAATCGAATTCGAAGCGCAAGGTCGAGCCTGTTTCGTCCAATGTCAGATCGTAGTTGGCAAGACTTTCTGGCACGCCGCTAAGTGGCGCGGGTAATTCGAGTGTGAGTTCTTTGCGTCCGAGCTTTTTCATCAGCGCGGCTTTATCGTCAACCATCACGATTTCGCCTTTGTTTATAAAGCCAATGCGATCGGCCATTTCCTCGGCCTCTTCGATGTAGTGGGTGGTGAGAATGATGGTTACACCGGTATCGCGCAGTTCCCGGATCATCGACCACATGTCTTGGCGCAGCTCTACATCCACCCCGGCGGTGGGCTCATCAAGGAACAGCACCGTTGGTGTGTGCGATAGAGCCTTGGCAATCAATACGCGTCTTTTCATGCCTCCGGATAACGACATAATTCGCTCGTGTCGTTTTTCCCAAAGGCTCAGTTTGCGCAGCAAGGATTCCAAGTAGGTATCGTTCGCCGGTTGGCCGTACAAGCCGCGGCTGAATTTCACCGTTGCCCACACTGACTCAAACATGCTCAGAGAAAGTTCTTGTGGCACCAGACCGATCTGACTGCGCGCGTCGCGGTAGTCTTTTTGAATATCGGCATCGCCCACGGTCACTCGGCCACTAGAGGAATTAACGATGCCACAAATGATACTGATTAATGTTGTTTTACCCGCCCCGTTGGGGCCGAGCAAGGCGAAAATTTCGCCCTTTTGGATATTGAGATTGATGTTGTTGAGCGCAACAAACCCGGATTTGTAGGCTTTGTGCAATTGCTCCACACGAATAACTGGTTCCATGAGGTCCCCATTTAAGAGCGACAAAGCGGAAGCGATAACGAATGCTCCCGGAAAGGGCGAGGCAAATGGCAGCACATGTTTTTGTGCCTGCCAGCGATGCGGGAATTAAAACATAAGCCAGGGTTATGGCGGGTAAAGATAGTTTGATCGAAATGTATGACGGGCAGCGACACTGCCCGTTTTTACAATGGAATCACTCCTATACAAGGTGGTCTAGAGGTTACAAAAACATACCGCCAGACGCTTCCACACGCTGACCGGTGACCCAGCTATTGGCATCGGAGAAAAGCGCAGCAATCGCTTTGCCAATATCGTCTGCCTCGCCAACCCGGCCTAGTGCGGTTTGGGACGCCAAATAAGTGTTGAGATCAGCGTTGTCACGAACCGCGCCGCCGCCGAAATCGGTTGCTATCGCACCGGGCGCAAAGCTGTTAACCCGGATGCCACGCGCGCCAAGTTCTTTCGCCAGGTAGCGCGTGAGCGTTTCTCCGGCTGCTTTAAACGTCGCATAGGTAGCGTAACCGGGTACGCAAAATCGCGTCAGGCCAGAAGAAATATTCACGATGCTGCCGCCGTCAGAAAGGAGGGGTAGCATGGCTTGAGTCAGGAAAAACACGCCTTTTAGATGTTCCTGCATCATTTTATCGAAATCGGCTTCAGTCACCTCGGTAAAAGGTTTATGCAGCCCGCTGCCGCCATTATTGAGTAAATAGTCGAAGGAATCTTGCTGCCACTGGGTTTGCAGTAACGTACGGATTTCGTCGGCGAAATGCGGTAAATCCTGGGTGTCGCGAATATTAAGTTGTAGGCAAGCGGCTTTCACTCCAGTAGCCGTGATTTCCGCGACAACCTCGTTGGCGGCCTTTTCATTATTAAAATAAGTGATGATCACATCCACTCCCTGACGAGCCAATGCGAGCGCGGCATTTTTGCCTAATCCACGACTGCCGCCGGTAACTAGTGCGATTTTTCTACTATTCATAATCTTCTCCTGGAGAGGGTTGTTGCGGTCTGTGGGAGTAGCTTACGGTGGGTTATTGTTTCGATAAATAGAAGAAAAGTATATAGACTGTTCGCTCAGTGCGAACAATGAGGTGCGTGACTTGGACAAACTGGAAGCGATGCGAATTTTTAAGCGCACTGCGGAACTGCTCAGTTTTACCGCTGCGGCGGAGGATCTGGGGATGGCAAAAGCCAAAGTGTCAGCAGCGGTACAGCAGCTGGAGGATGACCTCGGCAGTCGGCTGTTCCACCGTACCACACGGCGTGTTCAGTTAAGCCCTGATGGGGCGGAATTTTTACGTGGCTGCAGCGCGATAATGGACGATCTGGATGCGCTTGAAGGCCAGCTTCGCGGCGACACAGACGTAAGCGGCAATATCCGCGTCGATATGAACGTGAGTGTCGCAAAGAACCTGATCATTCCCCGGTTGCCTGAATTTCTCGCCTGTTACCCCAAGGTGACCGTAGAGTTAAGCAGTGTCGACTACTTTGTCGACCCGGTAAAAGAGGGCTTTGATTTGGTCCTGCGGGTGGGCGAGCTGCAGGATTCCACGTTGGTGGCGCGCTATCTGGGCGATATGCAGTTTATGAATTGTGCCAGTCGGGATTACCTTGAAAAGTACGGCGAACCGCAAAGCCCGGAGGACATGCACCACCACCGCGTGGTGGACTATTGTGCTAATTCTGTGGCCGGCACCCGGTCAGCTGCGTGGGAATATTGGGACGGCCGCCAGTTCCAGGAGATGCGGGTGCCCTACAGTATTCGAGTGAATAACGTGGAAGCCTATCGCGCGGCGTGTTTGGCGGGGTTGGGTATTGCGCAGATGCCACGTGTCTCCTTACATAGGGATGCCGCCAATGAGCAGCTTGTTGAAATCCTTCATGCCTATAGCGCGGGTGCTTTGCCTGTGCACTTGTTGTACCCCAACCGGCGCAATATGCCCCGTAAAGTGCGGGTATTTATGGATTGGTTGAGCGAGCAGATTCAGGCCCATCTGGCGCTCAAATAAAATGCCTGCTCGAACAGGGGGGGATGGGCTTAATTTAGTTGCTTGGCAAATATCCCCCGCTGGCGCGGGGGTGTGGTGTTTTTGTTGGGCCGATGAAGCGAAAAGCCGCTACACGCTCTGGATGTGTTTGGTGCCAGCAGTGACCTTAAGTGATTTCGCGCGCTCGGTTTGCATGGTGTAGCTTGCTGCTTTTACCGAGGATACGAACGACCAGTTGGCAACGACACGCTCGTGGTTGATGTCCAGCACCAGATAGCCGCGATCGCCCGCGTTGAGATATTGCAACCCATCGACGATACTGACGATCCCGGCTTCGGCAGCGGCGTAGCCGGCAGGAGCAATGCCCATATAGGCTTCGAGGCCAGGAGAGCTGACCGACGAGGTGGCGAACTCCACACCAATTTCATCACCTGCAGCGTTGCTTAAATTGTTTGCCCAGGCATTGTGGGTATCGCCTGCCAATACCACCAGGTTAGCATCGGCAGCTTTCGCCATGTCATATACGCGTTCGCGCGCCGCACCGAAGCCGTCCCACGCATCCATGTTGTATGGAATGGCGGGTGCTTGCAACATGGCCACTACCTGCGGCGTAAGTTTTGCCTGATTGGCTTGCAGGTAGGCGAGTTCGGCTGCGGTCAGGGTGGGGTCGGAGGCTTGGGCACGGGCTGCAAGTTGAGCAAGCTGCCCCAGCTCAGCATACTGTTCAAACGACATTTGCTGCGTTGCGATACCGAATGGCAGGTACATTTTGCCCATCAACACTTGTTGCCCCAGGACTTGCCAGGTGGCTGTGGAGCTGCTCATAGCAGACTGCAACCAGCTTTCCTGCGCTTCGCCTAACAGGTGTCGGCTGGGGTCATTCAGCGCAGTGAACAAGCCGGTGAAGTCAAAGCTGCCATCGGTCGTATTGAAAAAACTTGCCACGTTAACAGCTTCCACTCGGGCCTCGTGGCGAGTATCCAGCATGAGCAGGTTGGCGAGATCGCCCCATTCAAACTGGCGATAAATGTGGCTTGGGTTGGCCAGGTCACTGTTGTCCATTGCATCGAATGGGCGAATTGGCAGCCATTCAAAATAAGCGCGCAGTGCAGCCAGTTTACGATCGGCGTAGCTGCCTTCATCGGCCGAATGGTTTTCGGCACCGTTTTCCCAACTGTCGTTGGCCACTTCGTGATCATCCCATACAACTAAAAATGGCGTGCTCGCATGGGCTTTTTGCAAATCCGGATCGCTGCGGTATTGCGCGTAACGTGTGCGATAGTCGTCGAGAGTCAGCAGTTCTCCCGCCGGTTGCACAACGCGTCCCATGGCGACGGCTTCCTCTGAGGCATAACCATCGGCACCGTATTCATAGATGTAGTCACCCAAGTGAAGAATCAGATCCAGATTTTGTTCGGCCAGTGCGGCGTAAACGTGAAAATAGCCGGCAGGATAATTAGAGCAGGAAATAACACCCATCTTCAGCTGATCTGCCGAGGTATCTGGCAGGGTGCGGGTGTGTCCGATCGCGGTTGTTTGGTTTGCGGACGAGAACCGATAGTAGTAATGGGTATCTGGTGAAAGATCGCGGATATCGACTTTAACCGTATAGTCAGTACTTAACAGCGCATCGCCCTGGTCACGCGCGATAATATTGGAGAAGCCTTCGTCCTCAGCGACTTCCCACTGAACGCGTATTTTTTCTGGTGTACCAGCGGCGGGTGTTACCCGAGTCCAGAGAATGACGCTGGTCGCAAGCGGATCACCCGAGGCAATACCGTGTGCGAAACTTCCGTCGCCCAGTTTTTTATCGTCGTCATCGCCATCACAACCGCTCAGCAGTGTGGTGACATACAAACTTCCCAGCCCCATGAGCCCGGTGTTAACAAAACGTCTTCTCGAAATAACAGGCATACCAACCCCCAACATATAATTAGGCCGTCGAGTATTCAGCCAATTAATGACAGGGGTGTGACATCCTTGTGAAATCCGTAGGTAAATATGTGTAAGTTTGTGCGATGGGTAAAATTAACCTGGTGATGAAAAATTTGAAGTGTGATTCGTTCTGTTAGGTGAAGCAGGTTGGAAATATTCAATTGGGTGATGTGTGCCTTCGCTAACTTTATTCAAGTTTATTCGCAGAAAAATAACGGTTGAGTGTGTGGGAGTGGGTTGGTGTGCAGGTGTAAGGCACGCTGGTTGATATATCGCGTTTTATGTTAATCGAAATCAAATAAAAGTTCGCGTTGGTTCGGGAAATAAAATTTTTGCTTTTTACTTTGTTGAGGAAAAGCTTTAATTTGCGATTCGCAAAAGCCGCCTATGAGTAGTGTTCGCTTTTGCGAAGATAATAAAAATAGCAAGTTCATTGCAGGCACATAGTTCAAAATTATCATATCTGATATGCCGCCCATCTGCGTCTGGCTGAACGCAGGTGGCGCCCATTCTGGAGAATCTTATGTCACGAAAACTGGCGTTTAGTGTTTCTATGATCGTCGCGCTCAATTCACTGTCGGTCTGTGCAGCAGACGATAATAAAAATTTTGCAGAAGCCTTACAGAAATCCCTGTATTTTTACGAGGCGCAACGATCCGGCCCGTTGCCGGATGCGGACAACAATTTCCTGGCTTCCAACCTGCACAATGGATTTTTACCGAATCGCGTCGTATGGCGTGGGGACTCGTATCTCGACGATGGTCAGTACAATCAATTTGGTGAACGGATAAACCTTGACCTCACAGGAGGCTGGCACGATGCTGGTGACCACGTTAAATTTGGTTTGCCTATGGCATTCTCGGCCAGTGTTGTTGGCTGGGGAGTACTGGAATTTTGGGATGCCTACGAGCAGAGCGGCCAGTTACCTTATGCGCTGGATAATATTCGCTGGGTGAGCGATTATTTTTTGAAAGCGCATGTTGCCGAGAATGAGTTCTACGCACAGGTTGGTGATGGCATTATCGATCACTCGTTGTGGGCTCCACCAGAAACCCAAGGACCGGAATTGAAGCGTGTTCACGGTGCGACCATTTATCGGCCAGCGTTAAAGCTTACGTTGGAAAATCCCGGTGCAGACCTGGTTGCGCAAACCGCCGCTGCACTCACAATTGCTTCGCTTATTTTTGAAAAAAATGCTGTGAACGAGCCTCAGGATGGTATTTACGCAGCGGAATTACTGCAGAATGCCAAGCAATTGTTTAGTTTCGCCTACCAAACCAAGGATTTTACCCACGGCGGGAATGATCCCGCGCCCGGAAGCTACACCAATTCCTTAGTTGATGATCAAGGCAATAATTATGCGATGAATTATTACAACGCTTCATCCGGGGCAAAAGATGAAATTCCCTGGGCTGCAGGCTGGCTGTATTTAGCAACCGGTGATGCGGATTACCTGCATAAAGCCGAAGCGGGCTACAACGATATTGCTGGCAATACGGGTCATTTCGCTTGGTACCCATCCTGGGATGACACGCGCAATGCGGTTTACTACCTTATGGAAAAAGTGGCAGCAACTTCCGGGTATGCAGCAGACACACTGATATCGGATAGTCAGCGAATCGACGGTTATTATGACTATGAAGCACACTGCACTAATTATTTAAATGAGTTACTTCACAATAAAAACTACACACCGGGAGGGATGATCTATTTGGATGGCTTTGCGTCTGCGCGGGCTACTGCGATGGCTTCGATGGTGGCGCTTGTGCATCGCAATTATTTGGTGCAACAATCGAAGCAAGCAGATTTCCAATCCGAGCTTGCCGACTTTGCCACTAATCAGATGAATTATATTCTGGGGGATAACCCTAATAATTTAAGCTATATGGTTGGCTTTGGGGATAGCTGGCAGTTAGCAGCGCACCACCGCTCATCCCACGGCAGCAGTCGTAATGATATTAACGACCCGGAAATACCGCGGAATATTTTGTTTGGTGCGATTGCCGGCGGTCCTGCAGATGACGACAGTTATTCGAGTGATCGAGCAGACTTTCCAATGACCGAAGTCGCCACAGACATGAATGCCGGTTTAACGGGCGCACTCGCCGGCTTAGTCGACATACATGGCGGAATGCCTCTGGCAGATTTTCCGCCCGCGGTTGATACCTCTATACCCGAGGCCTTTGTGAAAGCCAAGGTGGGTTACCCTTCGGGAGACGACCGGCAATCTGGTGCGTTATTGAATATTCAAATGATTAACGAATCCAATTTTCCACCAAAGGAAATTGCCGACGTTAGTTTCCGTTATTTTCTCGACCTTTCTGACGAAATTATCGCTGGCTATGATCCTGCAAATCTGGTGTTGAGTGCATACTATGACTCGTCCAATAAAAATCAGATTGCAATTAATAAATGGGGAACGTCACCGGGAATATACGCAATTGAAGGAACCTCTGGAACGATATCGCCCGTCGGTGATACACAAAAATCGGCGGTGATGGAAATATATGTTGGAGATTATGTAAGAGGCGGGTGGGATTTTAGTAATGATCCTTCCTTTGCTGGTTTGAACAGTGATACATTCGAGCTTGCATATAATGTCGCGCTCTATGATGCGAGCGGGGAGTTGGTTTGGGGGCAGGAGCCGCAGGGAGGAACCTCCAGCTCAAGCAGCTCGAGTTCAAGCAGCTCCAGCTCATCGTCCAGTTCAAGCTCCAGCTCTAGTTCATCATCGAGTTCTACATCAAGCTCTACATCAAGTAATAGTTCCAGCACCAGTTCGTCATCCAGTTCAAGTAGTTCATCCAGTTCCAGCAGCTCCTCATCAAGCAGTTCTAGCTCCGGTGGCGCAGGAGGAATTAATGCCGTTGTTGTTATCAATAACGATTGGGGCGCGGGATACTGTGCGAATCTGTTAATTGCGAATCAATCGAGCATGGCAATTACCTGGCAAGTGACTGTTCCGGTTGAGGGTACAGTAAGCAACTTATGGAATGGTGAATGGTCGCAGTCCGCTGGCAGTATTACCGTTTCTGGTGTTGCGTGGAACGCTATTTTGCAGCCGGGAGCTGAAAATAATAGCGTCGGTTTTTGCGCGAATCGCTAGCTCCTGTTAGTGGCACCGTTTATTTAAGTCGGGAGGTACAACATTCATAAGACTCCACACTAGTGGAGTCTTATGTTGTTACCGAAATTAACTCTTTTAAAATGTATGAGTGACAACGCCCCTAAATTGAAATATAAGGAAAACTCGTTATTCTGTTTGCTGATTAATTGGTTTTGCTGATTGGTCAACTGAGTGACGATTGGATTAACTGTCCGCCAATCTTTCTTTCACCACTTGTTCCTGCTATTGCTGAAGCTCATCATTCGGGCACCCTCAATACAATAAGAAGGAACGCTTATGTGGAAATCCCTCAGCGTGGCAACGCTTTGTGGGGTGTCTCTTTTAGCATGCTCGCCGCAGCATCCAGAGCCATCGCCTCATGCCAAATCGACAGAGCTCACCGACCAACCCATCTCTAACGAAAACGAACTTGTATTGCCGCTGTGTGATATACCTTTGGCTCCACCTGCCCCCCAGGCGGATACTGCGGCATTTGCCAGCTATGCATGGAAGCAGTTTATTGCGTTGAACTGGCCGGTAAAGGCGCATGAGCGAGGGGTGCCGGATTGCAAAAAGCCGCTCGGTTCGCCGGGCTACACTGTGTGGCAAAGCTATAAAACCACCGATGAATTGTTTTTGCCGGATGCGGCAGATCCTGGGCCTTGGAACAGTCCAATGGGAGCAAAGTTACTGCATTACGCGGCTAAGGCGAATGCCAGTTTGCCGGTGCAAGAGAGTATTGCACAAGCCGTTGGCGGGTGGCTTATCGATCAAAACAGCAATCCGACTTACTATGCTATTTCTGTTAATGAAACCTCGTACGGTTATGTTCGCACTAATCAATACTACAATAAGGACGTGGTCAGTAACGCGAGCAGTGTTCGCTTTCCAACGGGTTCTTTAGAAGTTAAAGCCGCCTGGAAAATTCTGACAGACAGTGATGATGCCAGTCGCTATATAAGCATGACTGCGGAAGTGGAAAACTTCGATAACCAGGGTAGCCCTACCGGCAGTACACGCGAGGCCACCGTAGGTCTGGTTGGCTTTCATATAGTTGCGCAAGCGGCGGGTTACCCCCAGTGGCTGTGGGCTACTTTTGAGCAGCTGGATAATCTGGACAAAAACGGTGGTGCCGGGTCGTATCACAATCCCAATTGCAGCGGTAGCTATTGCGAACCCAATATATCACCGAAAACTTCCGGCCAACCGTTCACCACCCCAAACCAAATCACTCGGGTGACACCGCTGGACAAAAGCGTGGTCATGGCAAACACGACGTGGCAAGCCTTAGTTAAAAATACGCCTTTGCAGTACTATCAATTAATTTCTCCTCAGTGGCCCACAGACCCGAACGACCCAGGTAATCCGCAAGGAAGCCCTACGCCGGGCGTCGTTGCCAATACAACGATGGAGAGTTATATCCAACCGATCAGCAGTTGTATGGATTGCCACTCTACCGCGCGCGTACCTGGCGATAGTGTTAAATCCAATTACAGTTTTATATTTCTCTTTGCTCAATCAGCCAGCCAAGGGGGTGCGCAGTGAGTTATATCAATGGACCACGCATAAATTTCTGGGGTGGCGGTAGTACCAATGTCGACACTGCAAATAATACGCAATATACACCGCAAATTTTCGATCTTGCTGATGCAGCTGTAACGGCTACTGAAACAGATGAACAGATCATTGAATATTTGCGCGCACCTACTGGAGATTATTTTGCCAATGGTGGCTGGAATTATTATGGTGATCACCAATTTCGTTTAATGAGTAATAAGGTCTCTTCTTCCGGACACCCGGGTGCTGTGAGCACCAGCGGGTCGCTGGTGGGATTAGACGTGTTTTTATTGGGAAGTGTTGACCCACTAAGTGGGGATGGTCCATACGGTAGTCCGGTGATGGTAGACCTGGATCCAACATCCAGTGTCACCACCCAAATATTCGCCGGTGGTTTGCAAATTGGCAACGGTGATTCGCCAGCACTATTGGTGCGGGGCAATGCAGTAAGTTATTCGCGTTTCTTGGGGCTGAGGTACGACTCCAACAAAGTCAAACCGCCGTACGCGACTCCTGGCTCGGCTTATGCCAGCGGAACCTTCCAGCTAGCGTTTAAAAAATCAGATATCGTAAGCTACGATGCCAGTGATGCGCTGCTGAACGATCTAATTAATGCCCCGGGGGCTCAAGGTATAGTCGTTCGATTCGAAATGTTTCAGTTTTACCCCGGAATCGATAGCGCGACCATGCAGCAAAATTATGCAGAAAATCGTAACGACGCCAATCCATCTCTCGGACGTATTATAGGCTCCATTGGCCCATGGTTGGAGGGGGAACCTGCAACGACGCCACCGGGACGGTTACTCAACAATAATGGTTTGGGCGGGGCACAAGGGCTGGCAATGGTTGATGCAACAAAGTCGCTGTTGTCGTTGGATCTGGTTTCCGCCCTGGAAGGCGCTGCAATACGTCAGGATGGACAAGCCAATACCAGCCCGATAGAGCCCAATGTTGACTACGGCAAGATTACGGTAGGTATCAGCGGTGAAACATTTGCGGAATGTCCTTCCCTGCCAAATGATTATTATCTCTATGGCGGCTTGTATGATATCCCCCTCACTCCAGCGCAGGTAACTAAGCTCGCAGATAACGCTCTGGTGATTGGAAGCACTAAAAACGGCTTGGACATTCAAGAGCAGCCGATTCGTATCTACAGCGATTTTCGCAATAACTACGTTAATGAAACCTCACCGCCGTTAAGCGAAATTTCACTGTTGATTCTTGAGTATGGTGGACCCTTGCGCACTGGCGTTACTGTATCGTTGAGCAGCAGCTCCAGTGGAGAGTTGCCGGACGGGAAATTTGTCAGCTTTCCGAGCGAAATACACGTGCCTGCCGGAGCAACGTCATACACGGTTAACTTTGGCCAGATTATGGGTGTCGATGGATTTATGATGCTTACCCATACCGTTAACGGTTACCAAGCTTACTTTAATTCGTTGCGTAAATATTCGGAGGGTGCTGTCGAGGATTTATTGCAGGCGGATACGGTGGCCTGGGATGAAGTTTACCAACAATGTCTCCGCTTCTTTTATGTGCTCTTTCCTGCGATGTCCAAGCGGATTCCTCTCAATGACGAGGCAACTATAAATGCTGTTGGTGGCGAAATTTTAAAACGCATTTCGCCAGAGTATCGCAATACCACGCTTTATATGCCGCTCACCCGTAGCCTGTCGCCAGATAAAATTGCGCTTTTGAAAAAATATCTTGAGCAGACCTAGTCTTTTAGTTTTAAAAGGCTGTACACCTTTTTGCTTGTGCTGAGGTGAGTGGGGAAATAACGAGTTATATATTTAGATTTCCTTATTTATGTATTTCGGATATTAATTTTTCTGCTGTATACGAAGTAATGAGTTTAACGCTGGTTCGAATACTGCGGAAGCACGAATCATTGATAGCACTTTGGTGTGGCAATAAGAGAATAAAAAATATTTATGTGACAAGGCTTCCGAATATTGCGGTATTGGTTGGTAGAAAAGTGAGGCCTACGTATAATCCATGACGTGTGAAGTATTTTCTGATTGCCGTAGAGCGGATGTTCAGAATTTATTCACGCTTTAGCGTTATTTATTCATCTAGCCATAATTGGGGAGCGTTTTGCTCCCTTCTTTTTTCTAAGGCTTCAGCGTTGGCCTTCAAATATTTCACTCCCTCTCAGCAAGGCAACTCACCAAGTTGTTGGTAGATCGGTTTAATCCCTGCGGTTTGAGTTCTTAGCGACCCGGCGGTTTCTGGTTAACATCCTCCAATCTGGCATTTCTATCGTGGTTTAAGGCTGTTTGTATCTAGCGTGTTGCTCGCGACCGATACCCGTTGCGAAAGTGAGCCATCAGGTTTTACGGGCTTAGCTCGACTGCCGTTCGCGCGCAGCGCCAGTGACCAAGCCTGGAGCTATGCCTTTTCGATGTGACCCTGAACTCTTGGGCACTGTCAGCGTCTGATTATGCCGGGATAAGGTCGGCAGCGCCCTGGCCTTCACCCGAGCACGCTATGCTTGGCCACTGGCTGCTGTCGTGCCGCCTTCTTCCCGCTAGTTACTGCATTTAGCGCGTTGCGCAGCCAATCTGCGTCAATAAATACGTTGGCTATATGCGATTCGAGCGCTAAAATTCGCGCCCTTTCTCGTCAAAACATGTGGTATTGATATGACAACGATTATCCTGGTGCTGGCTATAGCCGCATTTTTTCTAGTAGTACTCGAAGATGTTATTCATATCAATAAAGCGAAATCCACCTTATTTATCGGTACCCTTTGCTGGCTGATCGCCTATCTGATGCCTGCGTCAGAGGGGGGCGTTGAGCATGTCACTGAGCACTTGGACGAGAATCTGTTGGAAATTGCCAGCTTGTGGTTATTTCTCATGTCAGCGATGACCTTCGTCGCCTATTTGAATAGTCGGGGGTTTGTCAGTTCACTGGTGCAGCGCCTTCTACCCAGTTCTCTCTCGGAACGGTCGCTAATGATTTTGCTGGGGATGTTCGCGTTCCTGTTTTCGTCGTTTGCCGATAACGTCACTGCCACCCTGGTGTCTCTCGCCGTTATTACGAGTCTCAAAGTAGCGCCGCGCAAGCGCTTAAAATATGCGACTTTGATTGTATTTGCGGTAAATAGCGGTGGAGTCTCGCTAATTACCGGCGACGTCACCACGCTGATGATTTTCCTTTCCGGCAAAGTTTCTATTGCGAATTTACTGCTGTTGGTCGCGCCTTCTCTAACCGCAGTGATGGTGCTGGCTGTTATGCTGTCGTTGCGAATGAATGGCGAGGTGGTGTTTGAAAGCACGCCTGCGGTGATAGAGCGCACCGACGTGGTGATTGCGCTGATTTTTCTTACCACTATTCTAGGCACGCTGGGGCTTAACGCGGCCTTCCAGATTCCGCCAGTATTGACGTTTCTATTCGGGCTTTCCTGTATGTTTCTGATTGCGCAGTATTTGTTCCGCAAGAAGGCCAACCGCAATATTCTCAACTATATCCGCGAAATTGAGTTCGACACACTGCTGTTTTTCCTCGGCGTGCTGCTGATCGTGGGTATGTTGAAAGAGGTGGGCGTGTTGAATTACCTCACCAGCGTCTACGACCATCTCCCTACGTCGGCGGCTAACTATGTGTTGGGCCTGGTTTCTGCGGTCCTCGACAATGTGCCGCTTACCGCGGCGTTGCTGAAGGCTGATGTGTCTATGGATACGGCAAGCTGGCTGTCGGTTACCTACGCAACGGGTGTTGGCGGGTCTGTGTTGATTATCGGATCTGCAGCGGGAATTATCGCGATGAGCAAGGTAAAAGAGGTGAATTTTATTTCTTACCTGAGTATGGGCGGGTACCTGCTGGCGGCATATTCACTGGGTTACTGGCTGAGTTACCACTTGGCGCAGGCTGTGCTCTAGGGTTCCCGAGCTGATTTGTCCTGTTTTGGCTGGCGTCGCAGTTGCAACGCCAGCACCATTCTTCCGACATTCGTAAGGCCGTGTCCTCAGTACAATCTCACCCGATCGCGCATCCGGTGAGATGCCCACCTAGCCCAGCTGACAGCTCGGTGTCGATTTGGAGATATCCAATTCCTCATCATTCATATCTGCGGGAATATCACCAAACAATGGTGTCGACAGATACCGTTCGCCGGTATCAGGCAGCATGCAAAGAATGTTGCTGCCATCTGGCGCAGTTTTCGCGATCTCCAGTGCAGCCGCAAAGGTCGCACCGCTGGAGATACCGACGAATATCCCCTCCTTTTGCGCCAGCTCTTTTGAGCAGGTCATGGCTTGTTCACCGGTAACAGGCACGTTCAGGTCGAACAGCTTTTCGTTCATCGCATCTTCCACCAGTTTGGGGATAAAGTCGGGCGTCCAGCCTTGGATGGGGTGCGGGTTAAAGCTGGGGTGGCGTGCGGACGGTGAGCCGTCGCTGTGGCGCTCCTGGTTGATACCGCTGGCGACTTCGGCGGCATTGGCGGGCTCGGTCATGACAATTTTGGTGTTGGGGCTTTTTTCCCGTAATACGCGGCTCACGCCTTTAAGCGTGCCGCCGGTGCCGGTGCCCGATACCCAGTAGTCCAGCGATACGTCACTGAAATCGTTAAGTATTTCCTGTGCAGTGGTACGTGAATGCATATCCGGATTGGCTTCGTTCTCAAACTGACGCGCCAGGAACCAGCCGTTCTTCTCCGCCAGCTCCTTCGCCTTGTTCACCATGCCAGTACCGCTTTGCGCCGCGGGGGTTAATACGACTTTTGCGCCGAGGAAACGCATGAGCTTGCGTCGCTCAACACTGAAGGTTTCGACCATGGTCACCACTAGCGGGTAACCTTTTTGTGCGCAAACCATCGCCAGGCCAATGCCGGTGTTGCCGCTGGTGGCTTCCACCACTGTCTGCCCAGGTTTGAGTGCGCCGGATTTTTCCGCGGCTTCAATAATGCCCAGCGCCAGCCGGTCTTTTACCGAGCTGAGCGGGTTAAACGCTTCCATTTTAACGTACAGATTGACGTTTTCCGGTGCCAGCTTGTTGATTCTAATTACCGGCGTATTGCCAATGGTGCTGAGGATGTTCTCGTGTCGTTGACTCATGGTCGGGGGCCTCTTTTTGTTTGCTTGGAGCAGAATGCGGCTGTTTGGCGCAAATATTATTGTTGGACGTCGCCGGGCAGTCTCTGTTCAATTCGGGTGTTTGCGAACCATATTGTGGGTCGCAATGGGTCGCCGCAGGCGTAAAATCGACACAAAACTGTGCTCTGATAAGCCGGTTGCTCGCGACTGGATTTGGCCGTGAGTTGGGTTATGTGCCCGGCAGTGCCTGTCATGGCGAGGTAAGACGTCGAATTATATGGGAGCGTTGGCGGAAAAAGTCAACGTGCGGGCCAATTCCCGCGCGTAAATCCCTATCTTCGCCCTATAGCGGGCGCTATAATGCGCGCCTTTTGAGCAGACCCCGTTTAATGAGGCCCTCCCTGTGATTGAGAAGTTGCGTAATATCGCCATTATTGCCCATGTTGACCATGGTAAAACCACCCTGGTCGATAAGTTGTTAAAGCAGTCGGGTACCCTGGATCGCAAGGACGAAAGCTCCGAGCGGATCATGGACTCCAACGACCAGGAACGCGAGCGTGGTATTACCATTCTTGCCAAGAACACCGCCATCAACTGGAATGGCTACCGAATTAACATTGTGGATACCCCTGGGCACGCCGATTTCGGCGGTGAAGTAGAGCGGGTATTGTCGATGGTGGACAGCGTGTTGCTGCTGGTGGATGCGGTTGACGGGCCTATGCCACAAACCCGCTTTGTGACCAGTAAAGCGTTCGAGCGTGGTCTTAACCCTATCGTGGTTATCAACAAAATCGACCGCCCCGGCGCACGCCCTGACTGGGTAATGGATCAGGTGTTCGACCTGTTCGACCGCCTGGGTGCCACCGAAGACCAGCTGGACTTCCCAATCGTCTACGCCTCAGCCCTGAACGGTATTGCGGGCATGGAAGAAGACAACCTGGCGGAAGACATGACGCCGCTGTTCCAGATGATTGTGGATAAGGTTCCTCACCCTCCCGTAGAAGAAGCCAAGCCTTTCCAGATGCAGATCTCTGCGCTGGATTACAATAGCTATGTCGGCGTTATTGGTGTTGGCCGTATTACGCGCGGCAGTCTGTCCCCCAACCAGCAGGTTGTGGTTGTCGATAAAGACGGCAAACAACGCAAAGCGAAAGTTTTGCAAGTGATGGGTTACCACGGCCTGCAGCGTGTGGACACGGATCAGGCTTCCGCTGGCGATATCGTTTGTATCACCGGTATCGACAAGCTCGGTATTTCCGACACCCTGTGTGACCCCAATGCGATTGAGGCGCTGCCCGCACTGACCGTCGATGAGCCAACTGTAAGTATGACTTTCCAGGTAAACGATTCGCCGTTTGCTGGCCTGGAAGGTAAGTTCGTGACCTCGCGTAATATTAAAGATCGCCTCGAACAGGAATTAATCCACAACGTGGCATTGCGCGTGCGTCAGGGTGATACCGCTGACAAGTTCGTGGTCTCCGGTCGCGGTGAGCTGCACTTGTCTGTACTTATCGAAACCATGCGTCGCGAAGGTTTCGAGCTGGGTGTTTCCCGTCCGGAAGTGATTCAGCGCGAGGTAGACGGTGAAATTCAGGAGCCGTTCGAGAACGTGGTTATCGACGTGGAAGATCAGCATCAAGGTTCTGTAATGGAAGAACTGGGCTTGCGCAAGGCGGAAATGACCAACATGGAGCCGGATGGCAAAGGCCGAGTACGCCTGGAGTTTATTGTGCCATCACGCGGCTTGATCGGCTTCCGTGGACTGTTTTTAACGCTGACCTCTGGCTCAGGGATTATGACCAGTATTTTCGACCACTATGGCCCGGTAAAAGCCGGTGATGTGACCAGCCGCCAGAACGGTGTTTTGATCAGCATGGTTAAAGGTAAAACACTGGCTTATGCACTGTTCAATCTGCAGGACCGCGGCCGCTTGTTCCTGGGGCACGGTGAGGAAATTTACGAAGGTCAGATTGTGGGTTTGCACTCCCGTGATAACGACCTGGTCGTCAACCCAACCAAAGCCAAACAGTTGACGAATATTCGTGCAGCAGGCACCGACGAAGCGCTGACGCTCACCCCGCCCGTACGCCATACCCTGGAGCAGGCGTTGGAGTTTATTGAAGACGATGAACTGGTGGAAGTGACCCCGGAGAGCATTCGTTTACGCAAGAAACTGCTCACCGAGAACGACCGCAAGCGCGCGAAAAACGCCGCAGGCGGTAAATAAGCCAGGCCTGCTCACCGGGGCAGGCTGATATTCCCGGCGGTAGATGAGTACGATTTCACGCTATTTGTCTACCGCCCATTCAACTGAATTCATTCAGTACCCTCAGAATATTCCAACCTTTTCGCGGCGATTCAAAATATGCTCCGCGTGTTGATCGCTCCACTCCACGAGCTGTATTCACGTCATTAAATGTGCACGGTGTTATTCAGGTAGCATTCTCGGCGGCAAGGGTTTGACAGCGCTTAATTATGGCTCAAACTACGTAGCGCTCGACCTATGGGGCGATTTAGGCGCAGCAGCCACGCTTAGCTTCAGTTAAATACGTTCAGGAAAATCACAATGAAAAAAATATACGCGTTAGTATTCTGTTTACTCGCTGGTTGTGCCACGGGGGGACCAAACTCTTCCGGTGGTGGAATGGGTAACACAGTAAATACCATGAGTCTGTTAACGCAGTTTTTGAATGCGTACCCGCAGATTTCTACCGCGCTTGCCTTAAACAGGAAGTGCAACATTCTTCCTGAGGAGAAGGCCAACCGATTTGAAGGCTATGTCAGCTCAATAAATGTGTTTATGACGCAGACGGGTTTTATCCCGCAGTCCACCCTCAACAGCTATCAGAAAAGCTGGATGCAAACCGCGGCTGAACAAGCCGAGCTGTCCTGCAGCGCCGATGCAACTGAGCGCGTGATTGGTGCTATGGGCCTCGCTTCGACCATATACCAGCAACTGGGGTTGGGCGCTTAAGTCTCGCTGGCCAGAACGGTGTTCTGGCCGTTGTTTTACTGTAGGAACCTCCGATTAACCTGGTGATTCCTGTAAGTCCTGTAGGGCGCGACAGGTCACGCTAAGAAACTACTGGTTAAGCTGAGGTTCCTGCAACAATACAACATCGTTATTGCAAGATGGTTATTACAACATTGTTTTTCCATCGAACTCACGTAGTGGAACTGCGTTGATCTGTTCCTGCTCTGCCATACGAAAATTAACCGCGATACGTGGAGCGCCTTCCCCGCCAATGGTGCGGTAGTGAGTCACGCAACCACAATTTTGGCAATGGATAAACGCCAGCTCTTTATCTCCCCAAGCGTAGGCGGCCTCCACATCGTGCGCAGTCGATACGGTCACGTCTTGTGGACTGAAATAGCCCCAGAGCGCCTGGTATCGGTGACATATCGAACAGTTACAGCGCGTAATTTGTGTGGGTGTGGGGGCCGTGATGCGGATTGCGCCGCAATGACATTGGATTTTCAGGGTGCTCATGTAACGCTCTCGCAATGAATTGGGCGTACAGATTGTACACTCGGTTCAGGTACTTAGCGTCGTCGTGTTATTTCATTGGTCGATTGCAGCTTTCCGTCACAGGCTCGGGGTAAACTAGTCCGCACTCCTGTGGTCGAACTGATGTTGCTCCTGGTCGGTTACCCATATCAAAATTCCATGTAGTTTAAGAGGTTATGTATGAACGCACTTTATCGAACATTTATACTTTGCGCGTTGACTTTCAGCGCGTCTGCTTTTGCGGATTGGTCGCTCGACGATAAACAGTCATCCGTTAACTTTGTATCTGTTAAAAAAGATTCCGTCGGTGAAGTGCATCAATTCAAACAGCTTTCAGGAAATATCGCTGTAGACGGCACCGCGACTCTTTTGATTGACCTCGCTTCCGTTGATTCTGGTATTGCGATTCGCGATGAGCGGATGCAAAAATTTCTGTTTGAAACAACTAAATTTGCAACTGCCGAGATTAAAGTAAAATTTCCTGCCAAGGTATTGGCTTCAATGAAAACTGGCGATATTCGTGTGTTAGATGTGGATGCGACTATGAGTTTACATGGTAAGTCTGTGGAGAAAACCTGGCCACTAACGGTCTTCAAAACGAAAGCTGGCGGCGTGCGCGTGCTCACCCACAAGCCAGTATTAATAAACGCCGCTGATTTCGATTTGACCGGTGGTATCGCTAAATTAAAAGAACTTGCTGCACTGCCTTCCATTGCGACCTCCGTACCGGTTACGGTTGATCTAAGTTTTTCAGAAAAAACTAAATAGCACGGTAGCATAGGTTCTAATACGCTATAACGCGCAAATTCACGCATATATTTTTTTATCTGGCGCTCTATTTGGGGCGTCAGATTCTCTCGCACTAACACTCTTCTAAATAATCGTAATTCTCGAGCTTTTGCGCTAACCGATCGGTGGGTTCGCCATATTTTCAAAAACCTCTATTACCGAAATGTTGCACCAACATGATGCGATGGGATCGCGCAGTTACGTTTTTTAGCTGGAAAAACGGTCAGTCGTATGTTTGAGCCTAAGTGTTTTGGTGAACTCAAATTTATGATTTTAAAGAAAATTATCGGTCTCCGCTGAAAATTCTCCTAAACCTCCATTTTATTTGGTGCGTTATTTGCCCATTACTTTTGTCATCATCTGGATTTTATCAGTTGGCCTCTCGCCTGGAATGCAACGATCGATGTTTATTTTCACCGGATACGGGTTTAAGAAATAACATTACATCAGGCGCAGTGCCTGCCACGGATTTTGAACACCCTGTTAGGCGTGTTGTCTAGAACAGTATGCCGGCGGAAAGGCGTTCTTCAGACGATTTTTTAAGGGTAGATATTTTTATGTCACGCGAATGGCAAGACAACATAGCCTATGCTCAAGCGTTTCGACGCATGTTGCATTCGCAGCCAGAGCTTGCGTGGCATGAACACAGCACGGCAGCTGCAATCCGTACACAACTGGACGAGTTGCGTATCCCGTGGCGCAAATGTGCTAACACAGGAACGGTCGCATGGATAAATCCCCAATTACCCGGTCCCGCCATTGCATTGCGCGGCGACATAGACGCGTTACCTATCGCAGAAGAGACGGGCAGAGAGTGGCAGTCTCAAGTCTCCGGCTGCATGCACGCCTGTGGTCATGACGGCCACACAGCCACGTTAATTGCGGCAGCGCGCTGGTTAAAACGCTATGAAAATCATGTTCCCCGCAAAATAGTTTTACTGTTTCAGCCCGCAGAAGAAGGCGGCCACGGCGCTCGCGAAATGATTGCCGATGGCGCATTAGACGATGTAGAAGAAATTTACGGTTGGCACAATTGGCCAGCGCTGCCTTACGGTGTTTTGGCGTGTCCGGATGGCGTCGTCATGTGCGGCAACGGTACTTTCCAAATAAAGCTGCACGGTCGCGGAGGCCATGCGAGCCAGCCGGAGCTATGCGCTGATCCCGTGCTGGCGGCCAGCGCCATAACGCTCGCATTACAACAAATTTGCAGCCGTCGGCTGTCACCGCAAAAAGCCGCTGTTATCAGCGTTACTAATCTTCAGGCGCACGGTGCACCAACAGTTATACCCGAGTATGCCGAGCTTTCCGGTAGTATTCGCGTGCCAGACGAACATACGCGAACCCAAATTACCCGGTGGATAACCGAGGTGGCCGACAGTACCGCGCAGGCCTATGGTGTGAAATCCACTATTGAACAGGTGAAGCGGTACGGTGCCACCATAAACCATGCGCAACAAGCGGGTCGCGCGCGTGAGCTTTGGCAATCTCTCTATGGGCCTGCCGCGCTCAACGTTGCCCACAGTCTACCGATTATGGCATCGGAAGATTTCAGTTACTATTTGCGTGAAAAGCCCGGTGCTTTTGCGCTTATAGGTAGTCATGAGGGCCGTGGTGCTGTTCATGCCTGCCATAGCCCCCATTACGATTTTAACGATAAATTAATAAATGATGTTTGCCGCTGGTTTTGTCGTCTGACGGGTATGCGCAACCCACCTTGATTCCTCGATAAATTTTTTGCGTTTTCTTCTCATCGTAAATCGAGGAATTTAATCATGTCTATTTTCGAACAGCGCGAGTCTGCGATTCGCGCTTACAGTCGCGTTTACCCTGTCACTTTTGCATCTGCTGCCAACGCCCGTCAAACGGATACCGATGGTCGCGAGTATATTGATTTTTTTGCTGGCGCTGGTGTACTGAATTTCGGTCACAATAACCCGTTGATGAAAAATGCCGTGATCGATTATTTACAGCGTGATGGCGTGGTGCACAGTCTGGATATGCAAACTCAGGCGAAAGCCGAGTTTATTGAAACGTTTAGCAAAACTATTTTAGCACCGAGGGATATGCCACACAGACTGCAGTTTACTGGGCCAACGGGCACCAATGCAGTGGAAGCGGCGATGAAACTGGCGCGACGGGTAACCGGGCGCAATACCATTGTGGCGTTCCAACAAGCATTTCACGGGATGACATTAGGCGCGCTCGCGGCAACCGCAAACCCCTATTTTCGCAACGCGGCGGGCGTTCCTTTGGCGCACGTATGCCACGAACCATTTTGTGTTGATGCTGCTGAGGCCGAACAGAATATTTCTGCACTGCGTGACCGCTATAGCCGTTCGGCGGAGCGCGCACCTGCGGCATTTATGGTGGAAACCATTCAAGCCGAGGGCGGGGTGAATATTGCGGCAAAATCCTGGCTTGAACAGTTGGCCAAGCTCGCTGCCGAACTGGGAGCCTTATTTATTGTGGATGATATTCAAGTGGGCTGTGGTCGCACCGGCAGCTATTTCAGTTTTGACGATATTGATATTGCGCCGGACATTATTTGTCTGGCCAAAGGCGTTGGCGGAATGGGGACGCCGCTGGCATTTAATCTGGTGCGCCCCGAGTGCGATGAACGCTGGTCGCCTGGCGAGCACACGGGCACATTCCGCGGGCAGAACTTATCATTTATTGCGGGGAAGGTCGGCCTCGAATATTTTGCTGATAATGAACTCATGCAGGCCGTTGCGGATAAAACCAGGCTAATGCAGGAAATGCTGGAGCCGCTGTTGGCGGAAGATTCCAGTCTTAGCTTGCGTGGGAAGGGCATGATCATGGGGCTCGATTTTGGTGACGGTACTCGCGCGGGTTCGGTGGTTAAACAGTGTTTTGAAAAGGGCCTTATTGTTGCGAGCTGTGGTATTGGCGGTAGTGTTATAAAACTGATTCCTCCGTTAACAATTCCGAATGAGGATTTAATTGCCGGGCTGAACATATTGTGTGAGGCCGCGCGCACCGTGATGGAGGAAGCCGCATGAAAAAGCGCGATGATATGACTTTTCCACCCGAAGAATACGAACGTCGGCTTAGTGAGTTACGCCAGAGAATTGAGCAGCGCCACCTGGATGCAGTCGTTATTTCTGATCCAGAAAATATTATGTACCTCACCGATTACCAAACCACCGGTTATTCCTTTTTTCAGGCGCTGGTCGTGCCGCTCCACAGCGAGCCGTTTATGATTACCCGCGCACTGGAAGAGTCCAACGTGATTGCGCGAACCTGGGTGGAGGTCACCCGGCCTTACCCGGATACGGGCGACGCGATTCAAATGTTGGTGGATGCACTGCGCGAATTCGGCTTGTCGGACAAACGCATCGGCTACGAACGTAACAGTTATTTTTTTCCCGCATACCACCAGGATGTTATTCACACGACGCTAAAAGACGGCAAGCTGCTGGATTGTTTTGGCATTGTTGAGGAAGGGCGGATTTGTAAATCCCCTGTTGAGATTGCGTTGATGCGCAAAGCCGCAAAGGCCACCGAAGCCGGTATGCTTGCAGGCATGGACGCCTGCTGTGCGGGCGCTACTGAAAATGAAATTGGGGCGGCGATTAGTGCGGGCATGTTTCGCGCGGGAGGCGAGCCGCCAGCGGTATTGCCCTATGTGACATCAGGGCCACGCTCAATGATTGGACACGCAACCTGGGAGGGACGCCAGGTGCAGGAAAATGAGCATATTTTTCTCGAGGTGGGCGGTTGCTTCCGCCGTTACCACACGGCCATGATGCGCACAGTTGTGCTAGGTAAATTAAGTTCGAGCATGCAGATTGCGCAAGACACCATGAAGCGTGCGTTGGATGCGGTACACGAGATTGTGCAACCCGGCATGACGGTATCGGATGTGGACAATCTGGTGCGTAATATTATTAGTGATAACACTGTGGGGGCGCGATTGATTACCCGTTCTGGCTACTCGATTGGTATCGCATTTCCTCCCAGTTGGGACGAAGGTTATATTGTCAGCTTGAAGCAGGGTGATGCGACTGTACTTAAGCCGGGTATGACTTTTCACATTATTCCCTGGATGTGGGCGGTCGATGGCGATAAAACCTGCGGAATTTCCGACACTATTCATATTACGGAAGAAGGGTGTGAATCCTTTTTCTCGCTGGAGCGTGATTTCGTGGTCAAGCCGGCTTCTGCGCAAGCTTCTCCGTGTATCGACTTATCACGCGCGCGCAAGAAATCAGGAGAAAAGGAGGTAGAAGATGCTGGCACCTGTTAATCCAACCACGGGGGAACGCCTTCCGCCTGTTGTCGGTTTTTCGGCAGAGGAGAGCGATGCGGTTATTGAACGAGCAGTGGCGGCATTCCCCGCATGGCGTGATACCGAATTATCGGTGCGCGCTGCTGCGTTGCAGAACGCAGCCAGCGCTTTGCGTGAGCAGGCGGAACCGCTGGCCTTGACGATGGCCAGCGAGATGGGCAAACCCTATCGTGAAGGCATTGCTGAAGTCGAAAAATCGGCGTGGTGTGCGGAATACTATGCGCAAAACGCCGCTGACTTTCTCAAGCCTGAGACGCTTGCCTCTGATGCATCGAACAGCTACGTGTGTTATCAGCCGCTGGGTACGGTGCTCGGAATTTTGCCGTGGAATGCGCCGGTGTGGCTAGCCCTGCGATTTTTAGCCCCGGCGTTAATGGCTGGAAACACCTGTGTGATGAAAGCTGATCCACATGTGCCTGCTACTGCCGCCATACTTGCCAAGGCATTCGCCGATGCAGGGTTGGGCAACGGTATAGTGGAGAACTTGCCAATTCACAATGGTTTGGTGGCCGATGCCATTGCGCACCCGGGTATAAAAGCGGTGTCCTTTACCGGGTCCAGTCAGGCGGGTAAAAAAGTGGCGGCGCTGGCGGCAAGCGGTTTAAAACCTGCCGTGTTAGAACTGGGCGGATCTGACCCTTGTGTGGTACTGGCAGATGCTGATCTCAATGCAGCCTGCGATGTCATCACCCTGTCCCGGATGATCAACGCCGGTCAGTCCTGTATTGCGGTTAAGCGGGTTATTGTGGAAGCCGCCGTGTACGAGTCTGTGTGTGAACGGCTTTACCAGCGGTTTTCTGCGTTGACCACGGGCGACCCTTCAATTAAAGACTCGCAGGCTTTAGGTCCCATCGCGCGCGATGACTTACAGCAGCAGTTGCACCGTCAGGTTAGCGAGACCCTGCTTCAGGGCGCCCGGTGTTTATGTGGCGGAGATCTGCCGAGTGGGCCCGGTTTTTTCTACCCACCGACGCTGCTGGTTGATGTCGAGCCGGGTATGACGGCGTTCACTGAAGAGACTTTTGGTCCGGTGCTCGCGGTGAGTAAAGCCGACGATTTCGAGCAAGCCATGCAGTTGGCGAATACCACGGACTATGGATTGGGTGCGAGCATTTGGACGCAGAGCGCCGATAAAGCCCAAGCGGCAGCACACCGCCTGGCGGCGGGCCAGGTCGCGGTGAATGGCATTGTTAAAACGGACCCACGGCTGCCGAGTGGTGGCATTGGCTTGAGTGGTTACGGTCGGGAACTTGGGCCGCAAGGGATACGTGAATTTGTGAATGTAAAGCAAATATGGATTGCTTAACACGGTAGTAGTAAGTGCTTTAGCTGCGTTCCGGGGGTGACTGAGTGGCGGTAGTATTGTCGGCTTTGTGACAATTTAAGATCGACAATAACAAACAGCGTTTATATAACATGCTGATTTTATAGGGAAATATGTTAGCCGACCGGATTTATCGCTGGTCGGAATTTTGCTGTCGATTTATTTTGTTGGCCACAGTGGGGAAGCCGTTTCTTGCGCTGTGCGACGATACTTCTTGTATGACAACAACACGATTTCGATATTGCCATGGAAAATTTCAACCCAAATGCCAGCTATGCGGAGCGACTTAAGTGTGCGAGCGAAAGTCGTCGCGAGCATTTGCAGGCGTGTTTTAGCGGGCCATTTTACGCGCTCACATCAATGATGGGGCCAATGAACGACGGGCCCGATTGGCCGTCAAATGCGGCCTGGCTGGCCTTTGGCCATGGCGACACCGCGGGCATAATCTCCGATGGCCTTTCGGACCCATGGACCAATACCAAATTAAGTTCAAATGGACTGGGCCTGGAAGTTTTCGTGAATTCTCCGGATGTGGCTTTCCTTGAAGACAACCCAATGGCAATTGCCGATACATGGTTGTTTCCCATGATTGCGGAAATTAGCCATACATTGGCGATGTACCCTCGGCTGTGCGATAAGCTGCGTGCGGGCAACCTCCTCTCATTGCGTTTCAACATTGAACATATTAAAGACGGTCGCGGCTTGGTAGGCGTGCTGTTGCATATACCACCGAAAATGCGGTCGTTACCTATGGCTCAGGGAGAAGTTTCGTTAGTGGCAGCAACGCTTCTAACGACAGAAGAACTGCGCTGGTTAGTAGGTAAGGGTGACAGCGGGCGGGCACAGTTACATCACTTGTTAAATAAAGTGGGTGTGGGCCAGTTGTCGCTGGCGCGGCGTGACAGCGTGTTACCCTCTGTTGTTGAGGCGTCCTGACATGGTTGCTCTGCCGCTGTGTATGTATCGCGTATTCGCTTTCAGTAATCGAGGCATAGAACCACGGGGGGGGGAAGCGTGATTCGGATTGATATTTCAAAAACCCTCGCCAAGCCGCTCGGTGCACACATCCGGCCCGCGACGAGCACAACGGCAGAATTCAGTTGGCGAGCTGAGTTGGCAGTTATAGGGACTGAACGTTGCGTTGTCGCGCAAGAAATTTTTACTGGCTACGTGTTGGTGTTGTGCAACCTTAGCGCCGACGATTTTACAAGCTTTCCCGCGCTCTTTAGCGACCGCCTGTTCCGCGAAGCATTGGCCCTATGCAAGCAAGCCAAGCTTTACGAGAAGCAGGAACTCACTCGCAAGCTCGCCAAAATTGTTGCGCCTCAACAGGTGCAGTTAGACCCTGAGCCGATAGAAGACGGTAAAATATTAAAAGTGATCGAAAGCCTCGAGCGTCGTTATTTACTTGAAGGGCAAGATCTTCCTAGCAGTGGGCGGCAGGCATTCGAGTTTGGTCTCAAATTTAATAATCGCAAATCAAGCTCCGATAAGCCCATGAAGCTTAACCCGGCCCAACGCATGGCGAACCTGTGTTTAAACCTAATCGCTGAACTCCCTGATGATTCCCCGGTTATGCCGGAAATTCTTGGCGAAGAAGCCAATATTGTACGCGTCGACTTTGGGCGCAATCGCAAGTAAATTTTAACAACCTAATGGGTTTAGTTGAAAGTTGCCAGAGAAGCGTTGCATAAACTTCGCTGCCTGGTAAAACTGTTGTTTGGGCTTAGAAAGCTATTTAATGGGCTTAGAAAGCTTTTGCATGGAGAGTGCCGAGCAAATCAATTAAAACATATCCGCCAAGACAGATAACTGCCCCCAGTACTAATGCGCGAGCAAGAATAAAACGTTGTGTTCTTGATCGCATTGTCGTGTAGTAGGATCTGCAGGCTTCGTCTAGAGTTCGTCCTCTTAGGTCTTCCGCACTGGACCAGTGGACATTGATTACGGTTAAGGCAATCACTGATGATATTGATACGGCTACAAATATAAGTTGCAGTACAAAATCGTATTTTGGGGCTTTGCTTTCGTAAAACGCTATCATTAGCGAGATAGCGGTTAGGGTGAGCCCGCAAAAAGCAAGTAATGCAGAACATTTGGAATCCAGCGTATCCAAATATTTATACAGGTGATCGATCAAGTGCGTTTTTGCCGAGATCGCGATAGGTTCGTTATCTCCGACAGAGCCTGCAGCCTCTTGTCCAACCCGACGCGCATAAAATTGGATGTAAGCTTCGACATATGCTCGACTCTCTGGATGAAAATTCCGTCGTTCGCCTGAAAACATGTTCACTCGCCAACGTCTCCAAGCCACAATGTACGTGTTTCTGGAGAACGCTGGAATTGCCGGTTTAGCTCTATCGACGGTTCATGGTTGAGAATTTTAACCTCGACGTTTCGTTCTCGTAACATGTCGAGATTTGTTTCATAGTCGTGAATATTGATATTGTCGAGAATGACTACTCGTGGTATGGAGTAAAGTATTATTGCTCCGGTACACATCAGGCAAGGTGTCAGGGAGCTGAACAGCGTCACCTGGCTAAAATCGACGGTGTGACCACATTTTTCGATGCAGTCAGTTTCTCCGTGACGAATATTACTACCGCATTGTATTCGGTGATTGTGTCCCACTGCGACAACTTGGCCCGCCTGCATAATGCACGCGCCTATGGGGACGCCGCCTTCATGAAAACTTTTTAGTGCTTGTTGATAGGTTGCGTCTATGCCTACTTGCAGTTCGTGAATTGCCATAACAAACTGGTCTCCTGGATAACTCATCCTGGCTGTAATCTTATTCCTAAACAGGCCCTGGTTCTAATTCGCTCTAGCCAAAATTATAATCAGTAAGATAGACCGTCTTGACGATGGTGGCTGTTTCTACGGTTGTTGATGTTCTCGAACGAAGAACACACTGTACGGATCTTCGTTATAGTCGCCAAATGGCGCGCATTCGACAAATCCCGCAGTTTTGTACAGGCTAATCGCGGGTAAAAAAGCGGCATGTGTTCCTGTTTCCAGGTAAAGTCGTGTGTAACCGCGTTGCCCTGACTCCAGAATGATCTCATTGAGTATGGATTTGGCGACACCTTTTCGCAAATGGGTGTCGCTTGTTTTCATGGCTTTTATCTCGCCCGAAGTGTCCGACAGTGCGTATAAGGCGCCGCAACCCAGTAATTCGCCGGCTTCGCGTGCGCTCCAGAATGTCAGCGCTGGGTTGTAAAATTTATTTGTGTCCAATGCATGAATACTCTCCGGGGGTGAATATTCATGCATTTTTTTATGATGCTCCTGCAATAGTGCAATCACCTGTCCGTCAGCAAGGTCATCCACACTAACTGTACTCATTGATTGTAATAAATCTTTCCGCATAAATAGATTGGTTCTTGTTTGTCAGAGAATGATACCAGGCACGGTTGCAACTCGATTCTATATTAGAGAAAGCGTTTTAGATCCAATGTTTTGTAATTAAGTGTGTCGAACATGCGGGGCGTTGTTTTGCCTGCGGCCCCGTCAGTTACGTCAAGTAAGCCATGGGCCGCCGTTCCTTGGCGCAGCTCGTGTTAAACAAACTTCTGTAACAGGGTGAGTGTCACTCCAGCAAAGCTTTCAGCGTTTTCGACAATACGGTTAATTTTGGTGTTGCGGTCTTCGGCTGACTTTACAATAACCATCAGATCCTTCAGTTTTTTAACATCCGCTGGGTCCGGGAATAGTTCTTGCACTTCGTCATCGGTCATTCGGGTTATAGACGAAATCTTAGATGCGAGCTGAGCATCTGTGGCGTCTGCGCATTGGTCGATAATGCCGTCGAGTTCTGCATCAAATTCATCCCAGTTTATAGGCATGGTGGTATCTCCATATGAATGTTATAAAAAGTGGTTTACAGCGAATCTCGAATTTTTCGTACCTTTTGAATGAATGATTCAGCGCGTTCAACCTTGTCTTGCGCGTTTCCAGCTTTACCCAATAACTCTGCAACGGCGTCATCCGTTTTATCGATAACGTCCCCAAACTCATTTTCTTCGATTCCGGCTTTTTCCAGATAGCGATTGCGGTTCTCAGCTACCTTCGATGCGGATAACAAAAAACTGGTAATACTGTTGTTGAGTGCGCGCGCCTGCTGGTATTCCTCGCGAATTTTAGTTTCTATCCTCCGCTCTAACTCATCTAACGGTTGGATCAATTCCAATCGTTTGGCATTGATTTTAGTTTGTAGTTTAGGGCCGGTTTTGATAATAAATTTAAGGCGTTCGGCTTTATTATTTTCCTGCACAATAGTGTCCCAGGCTTGCGATACTGTGCTATTAGAAAAAAACTGATTCGCAAATCCCGGAACCCATTCCTCTTCTACAAACCGATCCACCTCCTGACGTTTCTGGTCGAAGAAGCGATGTAGCAGCGTTATGTTTGCATCTTCGATAGCGGAAATGCGATTTCCTAATTCGACTGACAGTTCGGGCGCTTCTGGTGGTATAGACACACAGGCACCTAGCCACATCAGGCTGGCGATGAAGATTGTTTTGCGTACGGGGTGCATAGTCGGTATCCCTTTGGGCGATTCCTGGTTTGATTCTGTCGCTGAGTTTGGTTGTCTGGACAAGTATCTGAGCTTACCAAATTTGTGCGTGAATCCGAATACTTTATGCGACATTGGTCGCTAAACCGCGATGCCTCCAACCTCGCTGTTTCGGCCGGACGCGGAAGTTGTGACCCAAGTTCAAATACCTTGTGGCGCTTATCTCATCTATCGTGCACATGAACTGATAGGGTAGTGTTTTTGTCTGGCGAGGTAGCGCGCCTGGCGTATATTTGGTTTTAACGACCCTAAGGAGTAGTTTGGTCCATGATTGTTGTTGATGTTAAGTATCTGCTCGCGTTCGCGCTGGTGGCGAGTTTGTCGGCTTGTGGGGGAAGTAGTGGTGGCTTTGATCAAAGTCCGGAATCTGTGACTGGCGGAGCAAGCTCCACCAGCAGCTCATCGAGTTCCAGCTCGAGTTCTAGTTCGAGCTCCAGTACAAGTTCGGGAGGTGAGAATAACAGCTCGAGTTCCAGCTCCAGCAGTGGCGCCGGCACGAGTACTTCCAGTTCGTCGAGCTCAAGTTCCAGTGGAACGCTACCAGGTTCCTCCGGAGGAGGCACGGCGTCGGGTAGTTCGAGTAGCTCAAGTAGTTCGAGCAGTTCGAGCAGTTCGAGTAGTTCGAGTAATTCCAGCAGTTCGAGTAGTTCGAGTAGTTCGAGTAGTTCGAGTAGCTCAAGTAGTTCCAGTAGTTCCAGTAGTTCCAGTAGTTCAACAGGTTCTTCCGGAGGGAATCAGAACGCCGTAGGCTTGGACAACCCGTTTGTTGGTGCAAAATGGTATGTTGATCCAGTGTGGTCTGCCAAAGCAGCCGCTGAACCGAATGGCACTCTCATTTCTGGTGAGAGCACCTTTGTCTGGATGGACCGGATAGGCGCTATTGAAGGGCCTGCAGACGGCTTTGGCTTGCGCGATCATTTGGATGAAGCCTTAGCGCAGGGGGCTGATCTGTTTCAGTTTGTTGTTTACGATCTGCCGAATCGGGATTGCGCGGCTTTGGCATCGAACGGAGAACTTCGAATTTCGGAGAATGGGTTCGCGCGCTATCAAAATGAATATATCAAGGGTATTACCGATGTGATCAGCGACCCAGCGTACGCGAGTATTCGTATCGTGGCGGTGGTTGAAGTGGATTCATTACCTAATCTGGTAACGAATATGGACGTTGCTGATTGTCAGGAGGCGAATGGTAGCGGTGGTTATCGCGATGGAATCCGCTACGCACTGGATGCTCTCGCCGAAATTCCAAACACCTATGCCTATTTGGATATCGCACACTCGGGCTGGTTGGGTTGGTCAGATAATTTTGCCGAGGGCGTTGAGCTGATCGGTGATGTGGTTGAAAGCACCGCGGCCGGGTGGGACAGCATCGCTGGGTTTGCCAGCAATTCTGCGAATTATACCCCGGTACAAGAGCCTTACCTGTCTAACCCTAATTTACAGGTCGGTGGCAACCCGGTTCGCTCAGCAGACTTCTATGAATGGAATTCGTATTTTGACGAATTGACGTTCGTTCAGGACTGGCGGGCAGCAATGATCGCCCGAGGCGCACCGACTACAATTGGCATGCTGATTGATACTGGTCGCAATGGTTGGGGGGGCGCAAACCGGCCCACCGGTCAATCCAGCAGCAGTGATCTAAATACGTTTGTAGATGAAAGCCGAGTAGACAGACGTTCCCATCGGGGAAACTGGTGTAATCAGCACGGCGGTGTTGGGTATCGCCCTCAGGCGAACCCCGCGCCAGGGGTAGATGCATTTGTTTGGGTGAAGCCGCAGGGCGAATCTGACGGCATCAGTGAAGCGGACTTTGTACCTGACCCGAATGACCCGGCCAAACAACACGACCCAATGTGTGATCCGGACGCAAATAACACCTCAAACTCGGCGGTAGGCACAAATGCAATGGATAACGCACCCCATGCTGGGCGTTGGTTTCCGGAAGCGTTTGAGCTGCTGTTAAATAACGCTTACCCGCCTTTGCAATGAGTGCGACTGGAGGCTAGCGTATTGAGAAAGACCCGCGCATTAGCGCGGGCTTTTTCGTCGGACGAAAACAATAACCAGGATTGCGATCAACACGAAGAGCCCAACCGCGAATGGCAGCACTGCGCTATCTAGTGCTTTATCCAGGAATAAAAAGTCAGGGTAACCTGTTTGCCAGAGCGTCCATTCATAACCGAGCTGAGATGCGAGCAGCTTATTGCCCGAGGCAAGCACGATCAGTGCATCGCCGTTATCTGGGTTGATACGAACGGCGGAATTGATGGCTGGTTCGTTGGAACCATCATGACCATAAACAAAACTGCCGCTCGCAGTTGGCGCGTACAACATAGTCCCCAACCCCCAGATATCGGCTCCCATTTTATGGCCGTGTGGCGCGCGCATAGCTTCCACATTGTCGAATTCTAAAGGCGCTGAGGACGCTGTAGGTAAATTTGCCTGAACAAACCTGATTAAGTCCGCTGCACTGGATGAGAGCCCGGTTGCGCCTGCGGAGGCGTATTGGTAATAGGGTGCTGGAGCGCCCTGTTCGTCGTACATGGTAGCTGCATTTTGCTGATTGGCTAAATATTCGTAGCCCGAGCTTGTCATACCAATAGGGGAGAAAATGTGTTGCTGCATGTATTCCGCAAATGGTTGGCCTGAAACATCTTCAACAAGGAGTTGCAGCAGGAGATATCCGCCTCCGGAGTATTTCCACTCGCTACCAGGTTCGATGCCGACCGAGATTTTTACGTCCTCACCGGAGCTGGCTTTCGGATTGTTCAACGACGCCAGCAGGGGCGGCAGAGTTTCCTCGGCAGGGAGATCGGCAAATCCAAGGCCGTCGGTAAGTCCGGCGGTATGCGAAAGCAACCGCGCGACTGTAACCTTTGAATTATCAAACCCCGATTCAGGGAGCTGCCATCGTTCTATAAGTTCTGCAACTGGTGTGTCGGGCGAAATATTGCGTTCTTGGAGCAGTGTCATCACTCCGTAGGCGGTTATCCACTTGCTCAGTGAGGCGACAGGGAAGCTTGTTGTTTCATCAGGCTGGTTTTCTGCGCCCCGGTATACGCTGTTATATACCTTTCCATTATCAATCATGACAAAGGCGAGGTCGCCATTATTCCCTTTGTCGATGGTCTCAGAAGCGTAGTGAAAAAAGGCCTCGTTATCGTCTTTAGGGGCATTGGCACTAAGCCACCACCCAACTAGTCCGCCGTAAAAGGCCACCACAAACCAGAGTGAGGCCAGTAGGATTGCGACTAACGTATAGCGCAAGTACCGCATAAAAATTTCCCATGTATTAGAAGCGGCAAGCTGGCGAAACGCTCGTTCGATAATTTAGCAATCCTGCTAATGCACGCTGACACAGGCAAGTTTTGTCTGTGTCAGCGCCAGCACCTTTAGGTGTATTGCTATCACGGGAGAGTTACAACAGCCCGTCGCATTGAATTAAACGAGTGTTTGCGGGGTTAACTATACTGCAAATTCGTAGAAGTCCATAACCAGATTATCTTCCAGCTTCGCTGTCGGTGTGCACTGCAGGCCGATTGCTCGCTCGATTGAGCGTTGCCAAAACCGGTGCGCGACGAGGTTTTCCGGGAGCACGCGAATCTGCCAGTCGCCAGGATACTTCTCAAGTAGTTGAGCAAGAGCCGAGGCACCAAGCCCTTTCCGTTTGTGTGCCGCAAGAATGAAAAATTGCTCTATATCGTACCTTTGGTCCAGTCCTGGATATTGCCGCACAAGCACAAAGCCAGCGATGCCACTTTCGGCGGAGATGAAGTAGGGATAGTGGTCCGGGGCAGACCAATATTTGTCCAGTACGCTAAAGTCGTAGCTGAAATAGCCATCGTCGGACTGGCGCAGTTCGACTATTGCGGAGAGTTCGTACAGGTAGAATTGGAACAGGACTTCCAGTACCCCCCGCTGGTTAGCGGGAATGGGTTGAAGGTTGAATGTCGCCATAACAGTCTGGGTCTCAAAACAGCGAGTGTGTTTAATCGACGTTACATTAACTGCTTGTTATTTTCCTGCAACCCAAACTGATAGATTCTTGGGCACAAAGCTTAGAAGTCGTTTAATTATTATAGCGGCAACAAAACATAGTACTGGAATAATTAGTATTACGGCGGTATAGATCGTTGGGGTATACACAATAGGAAGGTTGGTAAATATACCTTTAAATACGTTTCCGAAGGCAAAGTGGCTGAGGAACAGTAAAAAAACGGCGGGCTCAAGCCATACCAAGATCGCAGCCAGATGTTTGGTTTTAGCTACTTCAAGCGCAACGACAAACATGGTATATGCACAGATGGGTCGTAGAACTAAGTCGTCAAAGTGGGGGAGCGCTTTGATGTCTATGGTTGTGAGTTCCAGCTTGAATAAAACCAACAAAACACTTACCGCAATAAACCCCACAGGCACTAGATATTTTAGTGTCGGCATGGGCGGAAATGGCTTTATCGCGATCGCGATACCCAGCACAAAAAAACCGAGGATCTGGCTGCGTAAAATAATGGGCGAAAAATCCATGTAAATGCAGGCAATAAAAATGACTAAAAAAGAAAAATAAAACCGTCTTACGAGCCAGAACAAAAGTGGTGAGAGCAGGCAAACAACAAAAAGGTCGCGCAAAAAAGTCAGGTGCGGATAGCCCCCATGACCGGTCAGCGGAAAAAAGTTGTTGAGTGTTGGTGTGCGCCAGCCATCCATTGCGATAATGAGTAAAAGCCCAGTAATTTTCCAAAACAATAAGGGGTAAATGAGAACCTGCATTCTCCCGTAATAGAAACTGCCCAAAGATTTTCGACCAAAATAACCGACCACTAGGAAGCCTGAAATAACCGAGAGGAGGGGGACGCTTGAGCGGCCAATAATATCGCGTAGGAATGTGGTGATTGTCAGATAAATTGGTGAAGATTGAAGCGCCGGATCTTTAAAAAGGTGGATATGAACATAGGTCATAAAAAAAATGCACAACACGCGGCAGAGCTTAATTGTTGTGCTGTAGTGGGCAACTCGTGCCTGATAAGACTCAAGGGGTGTTGCTTGAGTTGAAGCGTAGGCTAACGACTTTCCTTGCGCAATGAGCATTGTATCTTCCTAAACAATGATGGAACGGAAAAGCCGATTCATTTACCTGCTGGTAATTGGAGTTCGGACATCCGTATAAAATGTGGGTGGCGATAGGGGCGTAGTGGCTGTATATAAATGCGAATTTTATACCAACGCAATGGGGTGTAAATTCGGCGCACACCTATCACAAACGTAGGAAGTGTAAAGATGGAAATGAAATACTAGGTGACACAATTTTCTTTAATTTTAGTTTTTCAGGGAAAATTGCGTTCTTATCATTGGATCGTGCTCGTTCTGCCATGCCGAAAAAATTTGCACCTTAAAAATCCGTGTCCAGTATGGTGCATAGTTTCGATCATTATAATTTTATCTAACCTGATGCTCACAAACGTTAGTGGGCGCATGCTTCACATTCGCAGAACATTGGATGAGCAAAAACCTAGAGAAACCGGCATCCTTTGCTGGGATCGTTGGTCTCAATATAGCGTACCTTTCCTTTGCTCTTGCCTTTTATACTGCTGAATGCATATTTGCGTCCTTCTCTGATGGACTCCTGGCTCGAATTTTTTTTATCGCAGATAGCTGCCTTTGTTTTGCTGATGGCTTTGCTTGGTGTTTCGGTTGTCATGACAACTCCTGGTTAACTACCGATGAATCTAAGGGGCAAGCGTACTATAGGTCGTGGATATGTTAATACTACACCCTGGATTGGTATGACTCGGTAACCAGACTAGGTGTGATTCTGGCTGCCGAGCGTCGTTTGATAATTTCGTAGCTACAGCCTTTTCCGGTTGTTATCACTTCGATGTAAATATCTAAACAACTGTTCAGGTGTAGCATAGGGCAAATTGCTTCGGTTGGTTTATTTTCTCGCTGTGCCCGCAGCGATATTGTCCAGAGACTTTTGCTTGTCCTTACTGCCCTGGCTGGAGCCGAAGAAGTAGGCGGCCACCTGGGTGGACACCGTAGTAAGCGCGCCAAGAATGTAGATGATGATATCTTTCATCCCATCGGCCTCCAAGCGCGCTGCTCCTCCCTGGATGATCCAAAAATACATCAGAAACGTCAGCCCGATAATGCTCACTGCTAATAGCGGATGAACGTTTTTGGCCAGCCAGCTGGCATGCTCGCTCTCTTGCACTCGCGATTGATGTTCCCGTGCGCTGGAAGTATCTGCCAGGTAGGCTTTTTTCTCGTTAAGGCTTAGCGACGCGATCTCCAATTCATACTGCATAGCCGCTTTGCGCAGCTCCAGTTCGATAGATTTGCGTTCCTCGTCGCTGGTAAAGTTTTTATCTAAGGCATCGCCGACAGCTTCTACCAGATTACTGGCTCCGGCGCTAAACAAGTTTGCTAAAAAATTTGCCATGGTTACATGCCCTCCAGGGTACGTCTCACCCAACCGTAAAAATATTTTCGGCTCTCGCGTCGGGATTCACAGATGGAGATATAGCGACCGATCTTGGCGATTGCGAAGGTTGCCAGAAACGTGCGCTTATCCTCTGCGTTGAGTTTTTCCAGCGTTTTTTCTCCAATAACCCCATCGGCCGTCGCACCGACAGCCAGCTGAGCAAGTTTGCTGCTGGTGGCAGGGCCAGCGTTGACGGCAAAATCAAAAATGGAGTCAGCGATGTCCTGATCGACAATGTCATCGCCACGTATTTTGTCCCAGTAATTAAGCTCATAGAGCTCGTGTACCAGTGCCTGTAATTGAGGGTCGTCTTCCAGGTTTGCTGGAAACCCGCGTTGCTTTTTCAATAGGTCGACGGCGATCCAGCCCTGCCATTTGGAGTTGCGGTTACGGGCGATGCCTTTGTAAGTTTCGCCGCCGGGGTCGTCAGGGTCGTGTACATAACCGCCCTCTGCCTTTAGCGTGGATGTGATAGCGACGGAAAAATCTGCCATGGTGATACCTCCATTGTGTGTTCGCTCTGGTTTTAGGCCGCTACAGTTGTCGACGAGCGAGGAACAGCCTGCGTCTGCATTCGTTTCTGGCCCTTAGCGCCCGTTTTGCTACTCGGTTTTAGTCGCTGATCAGAAATGAACAAGTTACCTACCGTTTTTGCCCTGAACATTGAGCGAGGTGTGGTCAATCGTGCTTTCGCTTAAACCATTAGGCCAAAAGATGCGCCGAAATTGTACAGCCGCTGACCATTTAAAAGGTGCTTTTGTCACACTGGGCTGAGGCTTGGGGAATCTCGTTTACGGAATGAGACTGCAGTTTCCGCAAATATCCGACTTTTTACTGGGAGGTAATAGCGACGATATAATCCGATTGTTTTGAATGCGGATCGTCTATTGCTTGGATCTAGGCGAGGTTGGCGGCAGTTTCCACGATCTATGTGCTGGATATCTTGAGAGCCTGACGCGTCTCGCACACTCTAATCTTTATCGGATAATAAATTTTCATGCTCAACAGTGAATCGCTTAATCAATTTCTTTCCACCGTCGTCGGCATTGTCTGGGGCTTACCTCTGGTGTTTCTGCTCGTCGGCGGAGGTATCTTTTTCTGCCTCCATTCGCGCTTTTTACCCTACCGTTATCTCACCCGCAGTGTAGCGTTGTTAGGAAGGGGCGCTGATGATCACGACAGAGGCCAACTTTCGCACTTTCAGGCGCTGAGCACTGCACTATCCGGAACGCTCGGTATGGGCAATGTAGCGGGTGTGGCGCTGGCGATCTCCATGGGGGGGCCTGGCGCAATTTTTTGGATGTGGGTAAGCGCTTGCCTGGGTATCGCCACCAAATTTTATACCTGTACACTCGCGGTTATGTACCGCGGCAAAGATTCTGAAGGTAAGTGGCAGGGTGGACCTATGTATGTGGTGCGCGAAGGCTTGGGTCAGCGCTGGCTGCCGCTCGCCTATTTTTTTGCCTTCGCGGGGCTTCTGGGCACCATGCCCAGTTTCCAGATTAACCAGCTCGTGGCTATTCTGCGGCAAACTGTGGGAGAGTCGACGGGAATGGCTTCCGCAGAAAGTCACTTTGGTTTTGACCTCTCCGTGGGGTTTTTGCTTGCTGGCGTCGTTCTCGCGGTGGCCTGGGGGCGATTGCGTCGCTTGGGGAGCGTAACGGGCGTTTTGGTTCCTGCGATGGTGATTGGTTACCTGCTGCTTACCGCCGGAGTGTTGATGACGAACCTAGAGAAAATTCCAGCGGCATTTGCACTGATTTTCAGTGATGCGTTTTCAGGGCATGCTGTAGCGGGCGGTGCGCTGGGCAGTGTGATAATTATGGGAGTGCGGCGCGCCGCGTTTTCTAACGAAGCCGGGATCGGCACCGAAGCAATGGCACATGGTGCCGCAAAAACCGCTGAACCCGTGCGCGAAGGATTGGTTGCGATGTTAGGCCCGGTTATCGATACGCTTTTGGTATGCACTTGTACGGCGCTAGTCATACTTGTTAGTGGCGTGTGGTCGGCGAGTGAAGCCGACGGGATCGCGTTGACGACGCAGGCCTTTGATTTGCTCTTCCCTGGTGGCGGTAAGTGGATACTGGTCGTGGTGGTAACCCTACTTAGCATGAGTACTGTTTTTACCTTTTGGTACTATGGCAGTAAATGCCTCGGCTTTCTCATTGGAGCGCAATACCAAGAGCACTACATCTGGTTTTATTTGATGTTGGTGGTGCTCAGTTCTGTGGTATCGCTTAATCTGGTGGTTAACATCATCGATATTATGTACGCGCTGATGGCAATTCCGACGATGACGTCTGCGTTGCTGCTTGCGCCTAAAGTACGTGCGGCGGCAAAAATCTATTTTGCGCAAAATCCTCACTAAACCGGTAGCGGCTTAAATTAAGTCGCTTAATTGTTTGGGCTGAACGGAGACCCTTTTGCGTTTGGCCTCGCGTCTTCCGTAGCTGTTAATTGCGCGTTTGTCACCGTATTTGCCTAAAAACCTCGTTGTCCTACTACGGGTTCGCTACTCCCATCACGGTTGTAAATAATTAACCGCATAATAATGTGTAGAAAGCGCTCAACGAGCGCTGGCAAATAATAATGAATAACGGAGGCAATTATGTTGCGTGTGATACGTTGGTACGTCGCTGTGTTTTTAGTGCTCTTGGGGCGCTGGGTTTCCGCGGCGGACGCGGATTTTAGCGTTGTTAACTATTGGCAGGGCGGATTTCAAGGAGAGATTGTTGTCCACAACGATGGGGCAGATGCGATTTCTCAATGGCGGGTATCGTTTTCCGCTAATTTTGAGATTGTTAACTTATGGAACGCTGAGGAAGTCGCTCACAGTGGAAATCTCTGGGAATTCGGTTCTGCCGGTTGGAACGACCAGATTCCTGCGGGTGGTGAAGCCAGCTTCGGCTTCATTGCCAACGGTGATGTAACGCAAGTTTCCGATTTGCTTGTAACCCTGAATGGGGCGGCCACGCCAACACCTACTGCGACACCGACACCTTCAGCTACACCGACACCAACGCCTTCACCATCATCGACGCCGAGCCCGTCGCCAACTCCTACTGTCGAGCCAACGGTCATACCCAGCACAAGTCCCTCGCCCGAACCGACGCCACCACCAGAAGCACATCTCGCCAGCGGCCGGTACGTGATTATTTCCCGCAGTAGCGAACTAGCCATGGATGTGTCCGATAACAGCACGGAAAACGGAGCTGTCATTCACCAATGGGACTACGGCTTTCGTACAAACCAGCAGTTTGATCTCACCGACTTGGGCAATGGCTTTTATTCTATCCGTGCGGGAAACAGCGGTAAGTCATTGGATGTGTGGAACCGCTCTCTCGATGACGGAGGCGAAATTCGACAATACAGCTACTATGGCTCAGACAATCAACAGTGGACTCTTCGAGCTGTAGAAAACGGCTATTTTGAAATTGTTTCGCGATTGAGTGGCAAGGTATTACAGGTGGCGGACAGCAGCCGTGGCACAGATGTTTTGCAGTTCGCGCCCACCGGCGCTCACAACCAACAGTGGCGATTTGTTGCTCCCAGCGATATGTACCCGACGGCACCCAAACAATTGGTATGGGCAGAAGATTTTGACTATACCGGTTTGCCTTCGTCCAGTACCTGGGGTTACGAGGAGGGGATGGTACGAAATAACGAAGCACAATATTACACGCGCGCGAGGGCGGAAAACGCCTGGGTAGCCGATGGTATGTTAACCATAACGGCCAGACGGGAGAATTATCAGGGAGCGCAATATACTTCCGCCAGTATTACCACCTCCGGGAAAGCTGATTGGACCTATGGGCGTTTCGATATGCGCGCGCGCATCGATACCCGCGGTGGCTTGTGGCCAGCGTTCTGGATGTTGGGTTATGGAAAGTGGCCGGAGAATGGCGAAATTGACATTATGGAATATTATCGCGGAAATTTATTAGCGAACCTGGCCTGGAAAGCAAACAATTCCGATGCCTGGTCGGCGGCTTGGGACTCATCCACTCGATCGGTAGCGAGCCTGGAAACCATTTACCCTGGGTGGGCAAACGATTTTCATCTCTGGCGAATGGACTGGGATAACGATTCTATTAGGTTGTATGTGGATGGAATACTGTTGAATGAAGCGAATTTAAATAATATACGTAACCCCGACGGCTCGAATCCATTTCGCGCTCGAGCAATGTACATGATTTTAAATTTGGCCATCGGTGGTAATAATGGTGGTGACCCGAGCGGTACCGCCTTCCCTGCTTCATACGAAGTGGATTATGTGCGTGTCTATCAATAACGGGGCAACAGTAGGCAAAACACGCAATAGCTGGTCAGATAGCTTTGGTAAACAGATCGTTCCAGGCTAAAGTTGAACCGACTGTTCAATACTGTTCAGTATACATGCCAGCCGGGTGATTCACCGGCTGGCATGGTTTATCGTCAACTCTGGTTTATAGCAGACCTTTCAAGTCGCGGATAAAGTTCGTGATCGACTCTGGTTGAGTGTTCCAGGAACACATCAAACGCACGCCGCCAGCACCAATAAAGGTATAAAACCGCCAGCCTTTCGCTGCCAGTCCGTTCCGCACGTGTTCGGGCAGGTTAACAAACACGGAATTTGCCTGCCGAGGAAATAGTAACTCCAACTCGTCAATTTTTTTCAGCTCGGATTCGAGTTGTATCGCACAATTATTCGCGTGCTCTCCGTATTTTAACCAGGCATCGTTCTCGAGAATTCCGAGCCATTGGGCGGAGATAAACCGCATCTTTGAAGCCAACTGACCGGACTGCTTACAGCGGTAATCGAACTCGGCCGCATCGTCGCGATTAAAAAAGATAACGGCATCGCCAACCGCCAGCCCATTTTTAGTACCGCCCAGGCAAAGTACGTCGACCCCCACCTCGTGTGTAATTTCCGCGGGGGTCGCTTTAAGTTCCGCGAGGGCATTGGCAAACCTGGCTCCGTCCATGTGAATTTTTAAATCAAAATCCTGTGCCGCGCGTTGTACGTTACGCAACTGGTTTACGTCGTACACGGTGCCAAGTTCAGTCGCTTGAGTAACACTCACAACTTTGGGTTTGGGGTAGTGCACATCGGACCGTTTATGTACTACCGATGCAATACCCTCGTAACCCAGTCTGCCTTGCTCACCGGCAGCGGTTAGAATCTTCGAGCCGTGAGAAAAAAATTCCGGCGCACCGCACTCATCCGTTTCTATATGAGCGAACTCACTACAAATAACACTGTGGTAGGGTTTGCAATAGGTTGATAGCGCGAGGGAATTTGCCGCGGTGCCATTGAATACAAAAAACACCTCGCAATCGTGCTTGAATATCTCGCGGAATCGTTCGCAAACCTCTTCAGTATAAGGGTCTTCCCCATAGGCAGGAACATGGCCACCATTAGCTTTCTCGAGGTATGCCAATGCTTCTGGGCACATACCGGCGTAATTATCACTTGCGAACTGTTGCATGGCGTTACTCCTACCTGAACTGCAATTTAAAAACCTGACATTATGCAGCTAAACATGCGACTCTGGAAAGGTAAGAAAGCTTCATCCTGTAATTCTTTGCGGGTTGGATCGCAGGGCCCGCTTGAACCTAGGAGGGTTGCTAAAGTGGAAAATGCAACCGGGCAAAGACCATTTTGGCATGGGTTTCTGCTTTTTTATCGGATTATGCTTGCTACGAAGTGTAGCCCGTAGTTTGTGAGCTAAACGCTATTGCTTTTACCTTATTTCATTTCTAGGCTGATTAATAACCGCCTCTATCACAGGTATGTGACGCCAGAATAATGCTGCACCATCTACTCTATATCTCCACTGCCGTTAAACTCATGCAAATTGGTGATTTAACATCGCTGTTAGCCCAATCACGCGCCAGGAATGAGATTTTAAGCATTTCAGGCATGTTGTTATATAAGGATCAATCCTTTATCCAGCTAATGGAGGGGGATGAGGCCGCCGTGCACACGGTTTTCCAGTCAATCCGGGCGGATAGCAGGCACTACCGTGTACGTGTGCTATTCGACGAAAGTTGTGAGCAGCGTACATTCAATGGTTGGAGCATGGGCTTTGCGAATTTGGATGACGATGCGAGGGGAACGGAGGGGTTTAATCGTTTCTTTCAGGATGCTACCACTATTGACGCGCTTGTGAGTCGTGCGGATAAGGTTGTCGATCTTATGCGCTACTTCAGAGCGAACAGCTAATGACAGACAACTCCCTCAGTAACTCGATGTCTGACCTGGATGAACGAGCGGTACCATCTCGAACAGACACGCAGGCGTTTTATGTCGTCGGGATCGGCGCGTCTGCCGGTGGTCTGGATGCCTGTAGAAAGCTATTTCGTAGTGCGACTACGTATCGATGTTGCTTTATTTTGTGCCAGCATCTTGCGCCCCAACACGATAGCAAACTCGCTGAGATCATTACCGGAGATACTGACCTGGACGTGCGCCAGATTCAGGATGGGGATCTGCTGCACGCCGGGTGTATTTTTGTCGTGCCGCCGAATACGGATGTTGTCGTTACTCATGGCCGGTTTCTACTAAGAGCGCCCGAATCGGGGGCGCAACCTAAGCCCAATATCAATCGCTTCTTTATTTCTTTGGCGGAAAATTTTGGGTCGAGGTCCATTGCCGTCGTACTCTCTGGAACGGGAAATGACGGATCGTCGGGAATCAGCTCGATTCGCGGGGCCGGCGGTGTCGTGCTGGCCCAGGATCCTGGCTTGTCGGACTACGACGGGATGCCGTCGGCTTCTATTTCCACTCACATGGTTGACGTGATTGGAAGTCCTGAAGTGTTGGGCAAGCAAATTAGTCGAATTGTTGAGAGTGATCTCCCAAAGGAATTGAGCGCGGCCAGGGAATCATCTGAAGCCGATACCTACAATCAAATCCTCCGATTGATTTCTGATGCCACTACAATCGATTTTACTCAATATAAACGCAGTACGATACGACGTCGCTTGGAACGACGTATGGCAATCAGGGGGCTGGCATCACTCGACGACTACTTATCTTTTTTACGGATAAATGTTGGAGAAATTTGGGCATTTACACAGGATGCTTTTATAAATGTAAGTCAGTTTTATCGGGACCCCGCACAATTTGATTTTTTTAAACACGAATTAGTTGCACGTTTGCGAAATCTCGAACCCAGATCAGAATTTCGTATTTGGGTGGCCGGATGCGCGTTTGGCGAGGAGGCGTACAGTGTCGCAATGCTGCTCGAGGATTTGAAGCTCGAGCACAACCTGGTATTTGATTACAAAATACTGGCGACCGATATTTCCGAGAAGGCAATCAGTCGCGCGCGGTTGGGAATTTTTCAGCCGGATGTTCTTCGAGACGCGCCAGCGACATGGATGACCAATTACTTTGAAAAGTGCGCTGATGAATATGAAGTGCGCAAAGCAGTCAGAGACCGTATTATATTTTCAGTACACAACGTATTCGCCGATCCGCCATTTTCCAAACTGGATGTGATTTGCTGTAGAAATTTACTTATTTATTTTGACTCTTATCTCCAAGAGCAGCTACTGCGTTTGTTTCACTACGTTTTGAATCCTGATGTGGGGCTGTTATTCCTGGGTAATGCCGAATCGGTATCCAGCAATGAAAATTTTTTACCGGTCGGTGGCGCCAGTATCAAGGTGTATCGCCGGACTGGCGGCGTTCAAATGTCTCCGCCAAATGTGCGTCGCAAGAACCGGTTTTCCGGCGCGATTGAACTGGAGGAAAAACAAAAACCCCGTGATATAGAGAATCAAATTCTACAAAAAGTGTGTACCGCATTCGTACCGCCGACGGTTGTGTTGGATAAGCGAAATTCCATTTTGTTTACCTATGGAAAATACTCAGTTTTACTGAGCGAAAAAACTGGTTTGTTTGATGCCAATTTCTTTGATCTGATTTTGCCGGATTTAAAGACCGAATGCCGTGCGCTGGTGTTTCGCGCACGACAGAAACAGGAAGCGTGTTACGGTGTGCACAAAAATATTTCGCTGACAGATGGCGCTAAATATGGTCATTTGGTGGTGCGGCTTTTGGCAGGTGATGAGGGGTTGATTTGTGTATCGCTTGTAATGGAAGATACTTATCTTTCGCCGGGAGAGGGCAAGTCGGATAGTGTTGATGATCGCCATTTCGCACAAATAGAGATGGAATTGAGTTCAACTCGAGAAAATCTTCAAACGGTAATTGAAGAACTGGAAGTCGCCAATGAGCAACTCCAGATCTACAATGAAGAGCTTCAGTCTTCCAATGAGGAGTTTCAATGTACGAATGAAGAACTGCAAACCGTTAATGAAGAGCTTCAATCGACAAACGAAGAGTTAATAACGGTCAATGAGGAGTATGCATTAAAAACCGCGGAACAAACACGCCTTTCGAGTGACCTGGAGAATATACAGAATGCGTTGGAGATTCCTTTTTTACTGATTAGTAAAGAGTACCGAATATTGCGATTTACGGAAAACTGTTCGCATATTTTTGATACCCAACATATCCAGATTGGCGATTTGTTCTTTGCCGTCGATTGGCGGGGGAATGCAGGTCAAATTAAGGCTTTGATTCTGGCTGCCGAGTGTGAGGCAAAATCGCAAATTGCGGAGTTGGAGATTGACGACCGGTCATATCAGTGCCAGGTATCGCCTTATATTAATGCATCCCATGTTTTCGATGGGTATATCGTTATTTTTTACGATATGACAAATCTAACCCGCTCGAAGGAGGCGTTGGCGTTCGAAAAGTTTCAAGCGCAAAAAACGCTCGAGCTGGTAGCCGAAGGTGTGATTCGATTAAACACACGCGGCACGGTGGAATACATTAATCCTGCGGCGCTAAAAATTCTATGTAAAAGTCACGACGAAATCGCATTTCAGCGGTTGGCGAGTGAAATTTCTCTTTATGATGAAGTCGGTGGAAGTTTCTCTTTGGAGCAGTTTGTACAGCGCTGTTTGCAAAGTAATGAGTCGTTTGTAGTTGAAAACAATCCTCTGCTTATACACACGGGCTCTGAAACCGCCAATTATATCGAGTTGTCGATAGTACCTCTGCAATTATCTGACGATGTGCGCGGCTGTATTATAACGCTGCGAGATACCAGTGAGCGGCATCGTCAATTAGAGCGACTAAAGTGGCAGAGTACGCATGACTCCTTAACCGGTTTGGTCAATCGTGAGGAGATGGAAAAGCGACTTGAGCGCGCGATAGCCACGTCGCGGCGTGAGGGTATTGAGTCCTCGCTGCTATATATGGATCTCGACCAGTTTAAGGTGATCAACGATACTTGCGGTCATCTGGCAGGTGATCAGTTGCTGAAACAGTTGGCGCAGCTGATTCGCGATATGCTGAGAACACGGGATACTTTCGCGCGTCTAGGTGGTGATGAGTTTGCGATATTGCTGGATCACTGCCCCATTTTGGAAGCTGAAGCGATTGCCCAAAAAATAAAGCAAAAGGTATGCGATTATCGCTTTGCTTGGGAAGATAAAGCTTTTCGAGTGGGGGTCAGCATTGGCATCGTGGGCATTCATCCGAGTGTCTCACAGCTTTCTCAGGTGCTTAGCGATGCAGACGCAGCTTGCTATGCGGCGAAAGAAGCTGGCCGCAACTGTATTCAGATTCATACCCAGGACAATAAAGTGCTGGAAGCTCAGCGCCTTCAGATGCGCAGTATTTCAGATATTAATCAGGCGATTGAAAGCGATCACTTTCGTTTGTATTTTCAACAGATTCATGCCGTAGGCAGTGGCGCTATTCAGTCTTGGGAAATTTTGATACGCATGTTTAATGCTACAGGCGAGTTTTTGCTTCCGTCCCATTTTTTGCCTGCGGCAGAACGTTTTGGTTTGATTAACCGTATCGATACCTGGGTTATGGAGTCCGCCTTGCGAAATGTTGCTCAATATTTTGGGCAGGGCAAAGAGCGTGATTTTCCCTTATTGAGCTTCAACGTTTCTGGTGCGACTATCAGTGATCCGGCTTATCTGGACCTGGTGAGCGAACTTTTTACCCGGTACCAGTACCCCGCCAATAAAATTTCTTTCGAAATTACCGAAACCTCGGTAGTAAGAAACCTGGTTAAAGCGAGTGAATTTATGCGTAGAGCTCGTGAGCTCGGGTGTAAGCTCGCGCTGGACGATTTTGGAACGGGGTTGAGTTCACTATCTTATCTTGGTGAGCTGCCAGTCGACCGCGTAAAGATTGATATGTCGTTTGTTAAAAATATTGTAGATAACCCCGTAAACCGCGCTATTGTGAATAGCGTGAAAGAGGTCGCGCACTTGTTAAAGCTCGAGGTTGTTGCTGAAGGTGTTGAAACGCCGGCCCAGCTAGCATGTCTGCGGGAGCTGGGAGTCGATGCCTATCAGGGATTTTTAGCGGGCAAGCCGCTTCCCTTTGAGGAATTCGTGTGTCGAAGTCTTGATACGATTAACCTGGAGATTAAATAGTTGGTCCCATCTACTTAATCGCGCGCCCTTAAAGTACTGACGTAGATGTGTGAATTTTCTAATACTTCAAGGGCTTACATTGCCCTTCATGCACCGTCTATGAACTTCGCAATTTTTATTGCCAAGTTAATATGTAGACCTGAGTATCTGCTCAAGTTAGACCGGCTAACGGTCAGTAATGCCGTTATTTGATAAAAATCTGCCTGTATCAAGTCATTGTGAGCTCGCTCTGGTTAGAATAGGGTTTTGCTAAACCTAAGCTGAGTTTGCTATGCCCACCGCGTTTTCCGAGATTAATTTTATCGATATTGACCAGGAGCACATGCTCGGTCGGGTCCACTCTTTCGAGAAGTGCAGCGCGCTGGATGGCCCTGGCTTACGCGTTGTGGTTTTTTTGCAAGGCTGTCAGTTTCGGTGCCTGTACTGTCACAATCGCGATAGTTGGGACTTGCATGCAGGGAGTCTCTATTCCGTGCAGGAGGTTATCGAGCAGGTGTTGCCGTTTGCCGGTTTTTTGCAATCCTCAAATGGTGGCGTGACGGTAAGCGGGGGGGAGGCGTTGCTGCAGTGGGAATTTCTCACGCTGCTGTTCAAACAGCTGAAAAAGCTGGGTTTTAATACCTGCCTGGACACCAACGGCTACGTGAAGGACCAGCTTTGGGGGGCGAATCTGGATGAGCTGCTGGGCTACACCGATCTGGTGTTACTCGACTTGAAGCAAATGAACCGGCAGCGCCACGAAGCACTGGTCGGGGTAAGTAACGACCGCACCCGTAATTTTGCCCGCTACCTTGCGGATATTGGCCATCCAGTGTGGATCAGGCACGTGCTGGTACCCGGGTATACCGATGACCTAGAGGATCTCCGCTCACTGGCGCAGTTTCTTCAACCCATGACAAACGTTGAAAAAATCGAGTTGTTGCCGTACCACCGCTTAGGCAAACCCAAGTGGGAAGAGATGGGCTTGGAATACCCGTTGGGAGACCTGGAACCACCCAGCCGAGCAGCGATTGACGAGATTATTGTAATGTTTAAGAGCGACTACGGTCTGGAGTTGGTTTCTGCTTAGCGCGACCTGGTTCCAAAGTGGTTATTGGTTCGCGAGTGACATGCGATTGAGTTGATACCCGAGCGCTACGCCGATTCCAACGCCGAGAGCGACAGACAACGCGAGCTTGCCTGTTGCCACGCCTAGAGCCGTTCCTAAAGCTACGCCGACGGCGATACCCAGGCCCATTTTATTGCGTTTTCCATTTGCCAGTTTTTTCATTATTTTCCTCTAATGCTACGGTATTTACAGCAGGTCAGGTTGCTGAGCGGTCATTTACCTTCGAATAATTTGCGATTACATTGGCTGGACCAGCACCACGCTAGTCGGGAACAGCAAGCTGATAGGTGGTGAAACAGCTTCCCATTAATTCCGTCTGATATACGGTTTTGGCCATTTTTTTTAGAAACTGGTACTCAGGCCGGGTGTGCAGGAAGTGGATATATATCTCGTCGTGATTTAGTTCGCGCGCCCATCGCATCATGTCGTTAAATACCGTGCGCCCGAGCCCCCAAAAACCGCTGTCGAGGACGATAGCGAGTTCATACTTTCCATCGTCAAACTGAATGCCGCACCAGCCCGCCAGCGTCTTGTTTTTATAAATTGCCCGTATTCGACAACCCGTATAGCCGTTCATTTCGAGCTTGTTGGCCATCCAGGCTGCAGCTTTGGACGCGTCAAATTTTTCGTGTGCTATTAAATGTTCACGGTTTTTGTCGCTGTTTAGCAGTGGTAAAAACTCTGCCGGTGCAATGGCTGAAAAATCGCAATACTCCACTTTGCTCATAGAATTACTGTGATCCTGTGTTGGTAAAGGTCCGGGCGTGTAGTCGGGATTCTACCCGTGTTTTTGTCTAATTTTGGTTAGGTCGCAAGGTGCAGTATAGAAAACTGTGGAGAGAGGTGCTGCGACCTCGCGGGCGAAAAATCGGAAGCGAAGTAATCGGGCCGGCGTTAGGGTATGGGCTACCGCCGGCCCAGGAGTGGATGGGATTAAAACCGATTAATGGGGCAAGTAAAAATCCGATGGTGGAACGATTTCAGGTGCATGTATTTTTTGCTGCCCACTACCGTTTGGTGGTGCACACCAATCCTGTCCTTGGGTTAGATATTGTGGCCCCGGTAAATCCTGGTAGAACATATCCATCTCCAGTTGCGGGAGCAGCGCGGAGGTGACGAATTGCGCACGCTCTTTGACGTCGGTATCGCCAATCCAGCCCACCGCGCCCCAGCCGATAAAGTACTCGTTGCAGTAGGTTTCTGTGCCCGTCGGGGTTAGAAAGGCCTGCTCGTAGTTTAAATTAAAAAACTTTTTCATCATGGCGATTTCGAAAAGCATCGCCAGATCTTCGTACTGGCTGCTGTAGGCATAGTCGTCAGCAGCGGAATCGCTCTCAAATTCCAGACCCACATCTTCTGCGGTCAGCGCTTTTTGCGCGCCCGTTGCCGTTTCGCCCTGGAACATTACCTTGCCGAGTCCGTCCCAAATTGTGGAGTGAAGCGGACGCCAGCTTACCAGTTGGTCTGAAATAGTCCCTTCCTCCATATTGGAGACCGCCTGCAGCACAGTGTTATTGCGGTTAATACTGTCGTAGCTGTCATAGGGGATAAAGTCGTTCACGTGGGCCAGTTCGTGAAGTAACAGCCGAGAAAGGTAGAATCGCGCATCCGCGTAAGTGCGGTTTGAATCATCCGTCAGGCTACCCCAGTTAGCGGCGCGTGCCCCGCTGGCGGTAACGTATCGGTAGGTGGATACAAACTGGAGTTCGTCGTCAAAACCGGAACGGTAGTCCTGTTTAACATTGATGGTTTTCTTTTCTTCATTGGTGACCCATAGATAGGCAGGGTCGATGTAAATCGCGCCTGTGCCGCTACTGTAATAAGCGGGTCTGACGTCATCATCCAATACCACGGCGGTGAGGCCTTTAAACAAAGTGCGAAACTCGCTCGGTGCATCGCTGATAATTTGCTTAAAACGCGTTGCCATCCAGGGGTCTGATGTGAGAACCCGCTGCATGATGTCGTCGACTGTGGGGGCGGGTTTGTCCATGCCAAGCAAGGGCAGGCGATTGAGGTCGCAGAGTTCGGCGATGGTCTCGGCCAAAGCGCAACGCTTTAGTACGGCGGCATATGGGGTGTCGTTAGCGGCGGGGTAAACATCATTGTAGCTGTCGTCATTGTCGGGATCGGTCGCAGAGCTACTTCCGCTGGAGGGGGGACGACTGACTTTTTTATCGCCGTCATCGCCACCACAGTTGGCGAGTAGGAGCGCTAGTGACATAGCCAGCAGCGCGTGGAAAATGGTTTTTTTCATGTTACGTCCTTGGCGTTTATTTCATTTTAAGCTTAACAGAATCAAGTTCAGTATGTGCGAACCTGCTCAGCTATCAAGGTAGTTTGTCTCTTGCCAAAGACCATTTGTTCCGAACGGGTTAAAAATCACCCCAGGTAGCTTGTACAACACTCAACGCAACCAGTGGCGCGGTTTCGGTGCGCAACACCCGCGGCCCTAGCGCCAGCGGACTGAATCCGGCGTTTTCAGCCAGTTGAATTTCGGCATCGCTCAAGCCTCCTTCCGGGCCGACTAAGAGCGCAACCGACGCGGGTGCCGCCAATTGACTGAGGTGGTGGGTGGAGCGATGGTGTAATACGAAGCGCAGATCACACAAACTGTCAGTGACGTAATTTTCGACCGACTGCGGTGCGGTGAGTTCGGGCAGTGTGTTTCTCTGGCATTGTTCGCAGGCGCCTATCACCACTTTCTGCCATTGGCTAAGGCGCTTCTCCAGTCGCTCGCCACTTAATTTCACTTCGCTGCGTTCACTGAACAGCGGCACAATGCGGCTGATACCCAACTCGGTTGCTTTCTGTAAAACCCAGTCGAAACGGTCACCGCGGGAGATGCCAACGGCCAGCTCTGTGACCAGGGGCGATTCCCGTTCGACGGGATCGTGCTCAGAAATAGTTACCGTGGCCGCTTTTTTCGTAGCCGATGTGATGGTCGCGCGATACTCTCCGCCCAGGCCGTTAAATAGAATCAGTTCACGGCCCGTTTCCATGCGCAACACTTTTAATAAGTGATGCGACGCCGCTTCTTCCAAAACGACGTCCACTTCGGGCTGGAGTAGTTGCTGGGTATAAATTCGCGGTATGCGCACGCCTAATCCACCAGGCCCAGGTTCGTAAGGATGGTACGTGTGGGTTCCACCTGATTCATGGTGTAAAAATGTAATCCGGGCGCGCCGTTTTCCAGTAAGGTGGCGCAGAGCTCGGTAACCAGATCGGTGGTGAACGCTTGCAGGCTCTCCTGGTTATCGCCGAAGTCGTTGAGTCGCTTGCGAATCCAGCGGGGAATTTCTGCACCGCAGGCATCGCTGAAGCGGGCGATATTCTGGTAATTGGTGATTGGCATAATGCCGGGAATAATCGGCCCTTCTATGCCTTCTTTGGCACACTCTTCTACGAAATAAAAATAGCTGTCCGGGTTGTAGAAATACTGTGTAAGTGCACAGTTTGCGCCTGCATCAAACTTGCCTTTCAGGTAGCGTATATCCTGCAGGTAGCTTTTGGCCTCTGGATGAATTTCCGGGTAGGCGGCAACACAGAGTTCGAAGTGGCTGCCAAAATGTTTGCGAATAAACGCGACTAATTCGTTGGCATACACCAGTTGCATTGCGGCCCCCATACCTGAGGGCATGTCGCCGCGCAGCGCAACGATACGGTCAACCCCCGCCGCTTTATACTCCTCAATCATCGCAATCATGGTGTCTTCGTCGTCGCCACCGAAAGACAGGTGGGGGGCAACCGAGAGCCCTTCTGCCCGCATGGCTTTTATTACGCCCTTGGTGTTTTCACGGGTTGAACCGCCTGCGCCATAGGTGACAGAGAAAAAGTCGGGTTTGAGTTGATTGAGTTCGGTGCGTACCGCTTGCAGCTTTTCGCGGCCGGCATCGGACTTGGGAGGGAAAAACTCAAAACTGAGCGAAATATCGTTGTTGGTGTCGGTCATTTATCTATCCATTTAGATGGAAAGTGTCCAACCAGATGCGCTCTTGGCTGTTAGCGAGGCAATCAGCCCGGGGACAGTTTCCAACATGCAGTGGGGCGTTATTTTCTAGTTATTGCGAGGAACTGGCGATTATTGTCGATTTGAGGGTTCGCATACTTAGGGCTGGTTTAGCTCCAGCCCTAAGGCGCAGTGCCCCAGCTTAGTACTTGTAGAACTCTGGCTTATAAGGGCCGTCGACTTTCACGTTAATGTACTTCGCCTGGGTTTCGGTCAGGCGGGTAAGCACACCACCGAAACCTTCAACCATTGCTTTGGCAACTTCTTCGTCCAGTTTTTTCGGCAACACCTTAACGTAGAGTTGTTGCGTTTTTTCGTGGGATGGGAAGTCTGCAAACTTCTGCTCGTAAAGGTAAATTTGTGCCAAAACCTGATTGGCAAACGAGCCGTCCATAATGCGCGAAGGGTGGCCAGTGGCGTTGCCTAAATTCACCAGGCGGCCTTCCGACAACAGGATAAGGTGGTTGTTGGTGCTCTTGTCTCGGTAAATCTTGTGCACCTGGGGTTTAACTTCTTCCCATTCCCAGTTTGCGCGCATATAGGCGGTATCGATTTCGTTGTCGAAGTGGCCGATGTTACACACCACTGCACCATTTTTTAGGGTTTGCAGCATGGCCGCATCACACACGTTGGTGTTGCCGGTGGTGGTGACAATCAGGTCGGTTTTGCTGAGCACTTCAAGATTAATGTCTTCGGCTTTACCGGTGTTAATACCGTCGTTATAAGGGGATACCACTTCAAAACCGTCCATACAGGCCTGCATGGCACAGATTGGATCGATTTCAGTGACCTTTACGATCATGCCTTCCTGGCGCAGCGATGCGGCAGAACCTTTACCCACATCGCCGTAACCCACAACCAACGCTTTCTTGCCGGAGAGCAGGTGGTCGGTGCCGCGTTTAATGGCGTCATTCAGACTGTGGCGACAACCGTATTTGTTGTCGTTTTTGGATTTGGTGACCGCGTCGTTCACGTTAATAGCAGGAACTTTCAGCGAGCCCTCTTCTAGCATTTCCATCAGGCGGTGAACACCTGTGGTGGTCTCTTCGGAAATACCGTGGATGTTATCGAGCATGGCGTGGTATTTGTCGTGCACGACTTGAGTCAGGTCGCCGCCGTCGTCAAGGATCATGTTAGCATCCCAGGGTTTGCCGTCTTTAACGATCGTCTGCTCAATACACCACCAGAACTCTTCTTCGGTTTCACCTTTCCAGGCGAATACCGGAATGCCCGCAGCGGCGATTGCTGCAGCAGCGTGGTCTTGGGTGGAAAAAATATTACAGGAGCTCCAGCGGACTTCCGCGCCCAGCTCGACGAGGGTTTCAATCAACACCGCGGTCTGGATTGTCATGTGGATGCAGCCCATGATTTTGGCTCCAGCGAGCGGCTGTTCTGCGCGATATTTTTCGCGCAGGGCCATCAGCGCAGGCATTTCACCTTCGGCGATATCAATTTCTTTGCGGCCCCACTCGGCCAGTTTAATGTCAGCGACTTTGTAGTCGGAAAATTCGGTTTGCGGTTGGATACTCATAAGTCTCTCCGAGAAAATTCAAGCGCCTGTTGCAGACGTGTTAGTCGAGCGAGTGACGCACTGTCAATTTAGTTGTTACAGCTCAGCCTGCGTCACTGACGCACGCTGAGCTGCTGGTGCCGGCTGTTGTGGCGCTTATTAAAGTGCTGCTTTAAGGACGTCGGCTTTGTCGGTGATCTCCCAGGTGAACTCTGGAAGCTCGCGGCCGAAGTGGCCGTAAGCGGCTGTTTTGCGATAAATCGGACGCATTAAGTCGAGCATTTCAATCAGGCCGCGCGGGCGCAGGTCGAAGTGTTCTTTCACCAGTTCCACAATTTTGCCATCGTCGATTTTGCCGGTACCGAAGGTGTTTACGGAGATGGACGTGGGTTCGGCCACCCCAATTGCATAACTCACTTGAATTTCGCAGCGGTCGGCAAGGCCAGCCGCAACAATATTTTTAGCCACATAACGTCCGGCGTAGGCGGCGGAACGGTCCACTTTGGATGGGTCCTTACCGGAAAACGCGCCGCCGCCGTGGCGAGCCATGCCGCCGTAGGTATCGACAATAATTTTTCGGCCCGTCAGACCACAGTCGCCCACGGGGCCGCCGATAATAAATTGGCCGGTGGGGTTAATGTGGTACTTGGTATTTGAGTGTAGCCATTCCGCAGGCAGTACTGGTTTGATAATTTCTTCCATTACCGCTTCGTGAATTTGAGCCTGGCTGACGCCTGGTGCGTGCTGGGTAGAGAGCACCACCGCATCCACGGCCACGGGCTTGCCGTTTTCGTAGCGCAAGGTCACCTGACTTTTTGCGTCCGGGCGGGACCAAGCATGCGCGCCACTTTTACGCAGCTCCGCCTGTTTCTCCACCAGGCGGTGCGAGTAATAGATCGGTGCGGGCATGAGCACATCGGTTTCGTTGGTGGCATAACCGAACATCAGGCCCTGGTCGCCGGCCCCCATGTCTTTGTTTTCCGCTTCGTCAACACCCATGGCGATATCCGCACTTTGTTTGCCAATCGCGTTGATCACCGCACAAGATGCGCCATCGAAGCCGACGTCGCTGGAGTTGTAGCCAATATCCAGTATCACCTGACGAATCAAGTCCTCCAAGTCCACATAAGTCGAGGTTCGGACTTCGCCGGCTACAATCGCCATCCCGGTTTTCACCAGGGTCTCTACTGCTACGCGGGCATGTTTGTCGTCTTTAAGAATGGCGTCCAGTACAGCATCGGAAATTTGGTCAGCCATTTTGTCTGGGTGGCCTTCCGAGACCGACTCGGAAGTAAAAATGGAATATTCAGACATGGGTGTTCGCTCTCCTTGAAAGAGGGTTAAATTTTCACAAATTCGTGTATTTGAATTTGAAAACCGTTGCGAAGCGCAAAGTAGGTGCTTTGCCCTTCACGCATAGTGGCCGCGCGCGCCCATTCCTGAAGTTCGCGCGGTTCGAAGCCAAGCCACACATCACCACAGGCCTTTTGGGTCCAGTCCTGATTGTGCTGGCAAAGATCACAAATTATCAGCACCCCACCGGGTTTTAATGCGCCACTTATATCGGCGAAGATCTGCCGTGGCGATGGGGTGTGGTGGAGCACCATGTTGATAACTACACAGTCGAAACTGTGTGGATGCTGCTGGCAATAATGAGTGTCGTCCAATTCGAAATGGACGTTGTCGACGCCTTTTGCCTGGCAGTGTGCCCTGGCACTGGCCAGCATGGTTTCGGCGTTGTCCAGCGCGACTACGTCGTGAAAGCGCGCAGAGAGGTAGGGCAGTAGTTCACCGCTGCCAGGCCCAACTTCCAACACCCGCTCCCAATTGGGTAGGGTGCAATCATTGAGGAAATTATCCAGTTGCGGGCCGTACACATCGAACTCCGCAATCAGGTCCTGCTTTTCCCGCAAGCTGGTGCCGTGTTCCTTAAAAAAGAGTTGGGAAACCTGGGCGCGTTTCTGGTGAATTTCCTCGATGCGCGCTTGCACATCCGGGTTGAGGTCGAGCTCATCAATCTGTTGAAACAATGCTGCACGCAGCGTGGACTGCTCTCCCGCCAGCGAATGGATACGACGGTAGAAAATCGAGTTTCCCTCGCGGCGGTTGCTCACCAGGTTCGCGGTGGCCAATACCTTCAGGTGATGGCTGATGCTGTTCTGGCGCACATCGAAGATGTGGCTGAGTTCAAGCACGCCGTAGGAGTCTTGCGCAAGCGCACGCAAAATTTCCAGGCGAAGCTCGTCGCCAGCCGATTTTAGAAGGTTGGCGAGGTCCGCAAGTGCTGAATTATTGATCAGGTCGAGGGTGTCCATGAGCCGCAGTGTAGCACCGGCCCAAACCTATATCAAAAAGTTTTGATATAGGTTTGGAATAGAAATCTCACTCAACTGAGATTTTTAACGACCCATGCCCCATGGTTGTTTGGCGTAGACGGGAGTAATCCGTTATATGAGTAGCGCGGGTTAAATCTTCTGCAAAAGCGCATCGACGAAGTAGCCACGGGAGTCGCTGAACAGTTCTTGCACCCGAAAGCCGCTTTGGGCGGCCAAACGATGAATATCCTGCAAGGAGTATTTGTGGCTGTCTTCGAGGTGGATGGCCTCAAGACAGTCGAAATGCGCGACCATATCCAAGGCTTCAACCGCTACCGATTGCGCTTCGGTCGATACCAGATAGCTTTGCATGGCGCCCAGTTGCGCGTTGTAGTAGCCGTGATGACGGAACTTGTCCCGGTCAAAATCCGCGCCCAGCTCCCGGTTCATCCGCTCCAGAAGGTTAAAGTTAAATTCTGCGGTAACTCCCCGGTTATCGTTATAGGCCGCATGCAGCAGGTCGATGTCCTTTTTGAGGTCGAGCCCCAGTAGCAGGTAGTCGCCGGTGTTGCAGTACTGGTGAATCTGGCGCACGAAACGCGATGCTTCGGTATGAGTAAAATTACCGATATTACTGCCCAGAAACAGGACCAGACGGGCGCCAGAGGTGGGTTTGGCGTTGCGTTGCAGGAAGTGATCGTAGTCGCCAGTAAAGCTGTCCAGACGGATGTTGGGCAGTGCGTCAGTCATTCGCTCTTCGATGGTTTGAATCGCATCTTCACTGATATCCACCGGGACAAATTTGAGTTGGGACTGCACACCGTGAATGGCTTGCAGCAGTCGTTCCGTTTTAAAGCCGTCGCCACAACCCAGCTCCACCACTTCCGCAATTTCACTACCAATTGCGTTGACGATCCGATGGGCCTGGTCGCGGAAAATTTCGTCCTCGCAACGGGACAGGTAGTACTCATCAAGTTGGGTGATCTCAACAAACAAAGCGCTGCCGCGCGAGTCGTAGAGGTAGCGACTGCTGATGGCCTTCTGGTCTGCCTTGAGCCCCCGCTCTACTGCCAGACCAAACTCGCTGTTTGCCGCGGCCGCCATCGGGGCTGGACGCTGCGGAATGATTCTCGATGTTGCCTCTACTGACATGTTACACGTCCCTCGCTAATCGCAGGCCGGTAAAGGCCCAACGTTGGTGTGGAAAGAAAAAGTTGCGGTAAGTCGCGCGAAAATGGTCGCCGCTAGTGGCGATACAGCCGCCGCGCAGCACCATTTGGTTCGCCATAAATTTTTGGTTGTATTCGCCAAACGCGCCGGCCGGGCGCTGGTACTTCGGATAGGACACATAAGGGCTCGCGGTCCACTCCCACAGGTTGCCCGCGAGCGAATAAAAGCCACTATTCGGCGCGGGCCGATGGTGGGTATCCAGCCTTGGCGTGAGGGTGTCGTGGCGGAAAAAATCGTTGTTGCCTGCATCTTGGTTGGCATGCTGCCGATCGATAGCCAATTCCAGCTCGAATTCATCGGGCAAGCGGGCTTTTGCCCAACAGGCGTAGGCGTCTGCTTCGTACCAGCTCAGATGGCACACCGGTGCGTGCAGGTCGAGCGGCATATCGCCATGCAGCGTATATTCCCGCCATTCGCCGCTTCCTTTATGCCCGCTCTCGTTATGCCAACTCTCTTTATGCCAACTCTCTTTATGCCAACTCTCTTTATGCCAACTCTCTTTATGCCAGTAAAGGGGCCACCGCACACCGCTGGCTTGCAGCCAGTTCCAGCCGTCGCTTTTCCAGAGGAAAGGTTCGCTGTAACCACCGTCTTCGATAAATGCGAGGTACTCACCGTTGGTAACCGGGCGGTTGGCGAGACTGAAATCGTTGAGCAGTCGCTGATGGTTGGGCGTTTCATTACAGAAGCTGAAGCCGTCTTCCGGGTTGACGCCGAAACGGTGAATGCCACCCTCGATTGGCAGATACGCAAGTGGGATCTGATCGCTGGGGGCAACCGGCGTGTTGAGGTAAGCGGGCATCTCAGGGTTAATCGCTAGTATGGCTTTAATATCCATCAACAACAGTTCCTGGTGTTGTTGCTCATGGTGGATGCCGGTTTCCAGTATCTTGAGCATTTCCGGGTCGAATCTGTCCGCATTGTCGTTTATCGCGGCGTCGACGTGGTGCCGATAGCGATAGATCTCCTTCACCGTGGGGCGGGAAAGCTGGCCGCGCTCGCCCTGGATCCAGTGTTCACCCTGGGTCTTGTAATAGGAGTTAAAAAGGCGGGGGAAGTTGCTGTTGTATGCGGTATAAGAGGGGATGTGTGACAGGAGGAACGTTTCGAAAAACCAGGTGGTGTGTGCCAGGTGCCACTTCGGCGGGCTCACCTCGGCGCGGGGTTGCACCACATAGTCCTCGGTTTCAAGTGGCTCACAAAGCCTCTCGGTCAACGCCCGCGTAGCGCGATAGCGTTCATGCAGGTTGGTCATAGGTGTTTTCCCCCGGTATTGAATGCTGGGGAATTGCTGCAACCGCCCCCCAATAAATTATTGTGTCCGCCTTTTTATGACAGTTCATACGCGCACCGTTCCGACTGAGTTGCAAAACGGTGTATTCCAGGTTTTCGGCTGGCAGTATGGCGTGCAGATAGCGGAATACCGAGCCAGTGGCCATATCTTCTATTTTCTCGCCAAACCCGGTGAAATATCGGAAATAGAGTCGCTGCCGTCTGGCATCAAGGTGATAAAGTAGGGCCGTTGTTTGATGCGCGACCAGGTGTTGTCGCAGCGGTGCCGGTACCTGAAACTGATTGAGTACCGCGAGTGGCATGGGGGCAGCGTACACTTTTTCGCTGGCAAACCAGTGGCTGAGTGACAAGCCATGGAGTGTCTCATTTGTCGGCGATGCATCGGCGGGGCGCAACCTGACCGCTGCACTGTATTGATGAACTCCCAACCAGAATATATAGCCGAGACTGCTGGTAAAGGGATGAAACTGATCCGTCTCGCTTTCGAGTCGTAACTGGTTGGCCATCACCAGTGCACCTGCCCCACAAAACTCAAAATCGGTGTTGTTGTAGAAAAAGCGCGCGGACTGCCGCTGCAAATCGAGGCTGCCGCAATCCTCCTGGAGATCGAGCGGTTGGGTCTGTGTTGCAGGGTACAGGTGAAAACGTGTACCGACGACCGAACTTTCCTGCGGGCTGTGAAATACCTGAAAACTTTGCACGCTTGATTCCAGCATCTTACCTGGCCCCGTTTTGCGCCAGTATAGACTGTATAAAAAAGCGGTAGGCGACGTGTGCCGCCTCTGTCGACCCGTTGGCGCAACTTATTACCAATACACCCCTAAGCATGGCATGAATCGTTGCGGCCATCGCCTTACAGTCCGTGTTTTCGGGTATTTGTGTGTCAGTAAGCGCTTGCTTGCAGCGAGTGTAAATTGCGGACTCCATGCGTGTTGCCTGCGCTTGGATCAGCGTGAATACCGGGGAGTTCGGATCGATGTTGTCCAGTGCCGTGCGGGTTGCCAGGCACCCTGTGGGGAATTCAGGGTCGTTAAAGGTGTCTATCGCTAGCGCAAAGAGTTGTTCAAGTGCAGTTCGAAAGTCAGGTTCAACCAGTGCGCGCAACACCCTGCTCACATAGTGTTGTTCAAAGTGATCGAGGCAAAGCTGAAACAATTGGTCTTTATTCTTGAAGCAATTGTATAAGCTGGACTTGTTGAGCCCGGTAGCAGATTCCAGATTGCTGATGGATGTATTGGCAAACCCGTATTGCCAAAATTGGCGTGTGGCGGCGTCTAGCGCAGTGGTTTCGTCGAATTGTTTGCGTCCGCTCATACTGTTGCCGTGCCCAATCTGGCGTGAATTGTCCACATAGAAACCAGCGGTAATGTTTGCTGCCTGGCCCGTTGGGTAATGTGCCGAGCATTTTAAACCGTACGGTTCAAGATTGCGTGAAATCTGCTCGTGCTAACACGGCATCGGCGCCGCAGCCCATGTCGTCTCAGCTATTTTGAGGTACTTCAAACCCGCTTCTAAAAGTCATACAGACTATAAGATAGTGGTTTACCTGTGCCCCGTTGTGAGGGAGAATACGCCCTCCAAAAAATCTGACCCCTCCCAAGAGCCAGAAAACTGGCCCAGCGGAATCCATTCATACAGTCACATCAGGAGTCATTAACACATGCCTTCCCGCAGAGACCTTGCTAACGCGATTCGTGCCCTGAGCATGGATGCTGTACAGAAAGCCAATAGTGGACACCCCGGCGCACCAATGGGTATGGCCGACATCGCCGAAGTTTTGTGGAATGACTTCCTCAAACACAACCCGGCTAACCCAGGCTGGAGCGACCGCGACCGTTTCGTGCTGTCCAACGGCCACGGCTCTATGCTGATTTATTCTTTGCTGCACCTTACTGGCTACGATCTGCCAATTAACGAGCTGCAAAACTTCCGTCAGCTGCACTCCAAAACCCCAGGTCACCCGGAATTGGGTTACACTCCAGGTGTTGAAACTACCACTGGACCACTGGGCCAGGGTATTTGTAACGCCGTCGGTATGGCGATTGCCGAGAAGACCCTCGCGGGTCAGTTCAACCGTGACGGCCACGAGTTGGTTGATCACTACACCTATTGTTTCCTCGGCGACGGCTGCATGATGGAAGGCGTCTCCCACGAGGCCTGCTCGCTGGCGGGTACTCTGGGCCTGGGCAAGCTGGTTGCGTTCTGGGACGACAACGGTATTTCCATTGACGGTGAAGTGGAAGGCTGGTTCACCGATGACACCGCCAAGCGCTTCGAAGCCTACGGCTGGCATGTAATTACAGGTGTTGATGGTCATGATTCTGATGCGATTAAAGCGGCTATCGAAGCGGCTCGCGCTGAATCAGCCAAGCCAACACTGATCTGCTGTAAAACCACGATTGGTTTTGGTTCTCCCAACAAGCAAGGCACCCACAATTGCCACGGTGCCCCTCTGGGTGACGACGAAATCAAAGCGGCTCGCGAATTCCTCAACTGGCCATACGCGCCCTTCGAAATTCCCGCAGATGTTTACGAAGGTTGGGATGCGAAAGGCAAAGGCGGCGAAGCTGAGAAGAGCTGGGCGAGCAAATTTGACGCGTACAAAGCGGCGTATCCTGAGCTGGCCGCTGAATATGAGCGCCGGGTGATTAAAGGTGATCTGCCGGCAGACTTCGAAGAAAAGGCGAATGCCTTTATCGCAGAAGTACAGGCGAAAGGCGCGAAAATCGCGAGCCGTAAAGCCTCGCAAGACACCATTGAAGCGTTTGGTCCTTTGTTACCAGAAATGCTGGGCGGATCTGCCGACCTCGCTGGTTCCAACCTCACTCTTTGGTCCGGCTCTAAGGGCCTGACTGCTAACGACTGCAGCGGTAATTACATTTTCTACGGTGTGCGTGAGTTTGGTATGAGCGCCATCATGAACGGTATTTCTGCCCACGGTGGTTTTGTCAACTACGGTGCGACCTTCCTGATGTTCCAACAGTACGCGGCGAATGCTGTGCGTATGTCGGCGCTGATGAAGCTGCGCAATGTATTCGTCTATACCCACGATTCTATCGGTCAGGGCGAAGACGGCCCAACCCACCAGCCTATCGAAGTGCTTGGTACTCTGCGCCTGACCCCAAACATGGACACTTGGCGCCCTGCGGATGCAACTGAATCTGCGGTAGCCTGGAAGAAAGCGGTTTCACGTAAAGAGGGCCCATCCGCGCTGGTATTCAGTCGTCAAGGTCTGCCTTCTACGGCGCGTACCGAGCAGCAGGTGGCCGATATTGAGAAGGGTGCCTACGTACTGGTTGATTGTGACGGCACGCCGGACGTTATCTTTATCGCCACAGGTTCAGAAGTCGAGTTGGCCGTGGGCGCAGCCGCACAGCTCGCCGGCGAAGGTAAGAAGGCACGCGTTGTATCTATGCCTTCCACTTCAACATTTGATCTGCAAGACGCTGCTTATAAAGAATCTGTATTACCATTGGCGGTGACGGCGCGAGTAGCGATTGAAGCTGCTGCAGCGGATTACTGGTACAAGTATGTGGGTCTGGACGGCCGCATCGTTGGCATGACCACTTTCGGTGAGTCTGCACCTGGCGGTGACCTGTTCAAACACTTCGGCTTTACCGTTGAAAACGTGGTAAATACCGCGAAAGATCTTCTCGAAGATTAATTCGCCTGTTCCTCTCTGCCGGACAGCATCCCTCTCGGGAACGCTGTCCGAGCCCGTCGCACCGGTGGCGGGCTCCTTTCCTCAGGACGCTGTCCGGTCACAAGCATCACGCTACTATCAAACGAATTTGTAACCTCACTTACTGGAGAAAACCATGTCAGTAAAACTCATGAAGGACCTGGACCTGAAAGGCAAACGCGTGCTGATTCGTCAGGACCTTAACGTGCCTATTAAGGACGGCAACATTACTTCCGATGTGCGTATTCAGGCATCGCTGCCGACCATTAAGCTGGCCGTCGAAGCTGGAGCCAAAGTATTGCTGATGTCACACCTGGGGCGCCCTACCGAAGGTGAATACGAAGAGCAGTTTTCCCTCAAGCCAGTAGCCGCGCGGCTTACCGAACTGTTAGGTAAAGATGTCGCTGTAGTCAAAGACTGGGAAGCCGGTGTTGAACTGGCGGACGGCGACGTAGCGTTGTTGGAAAATGTGCGCTTCAATAAAGGTGAGAAAAAAGACGACGAAGCCCTGTCCAAGGCCTATGCTGCGCTGTGCGACGTATTTGTAATGGACGCCTTCGGTACCGCTCACCGCGCGCAGGCATCTACTCACGGCGTTGCCAAGTTTGCTCCAGTGGCATGTGCTGGCCCGCTGCTGGCGGGTGAGTTGGACGCGTTAGAGAAAGCGCTTGCGAACCCTGCGCGGCCAATGGTTGCCCTGGTGGGTGGCGCAAAAGTGTCTACCAAACTGACCGTTCTGGACGCACTGTCTAAAGTGTGCGACATCCTGGTTGTTGGCGGTGGTATTTCAAATACCTTTGTCGCATCTCAGGGTTACGAAGTGGGCCAATCGCTGTATGAAAAAGACCTTATCCCGGAAGCCAAGCGCCTGCGTGAGGAAACCGAAGTGGTGTTTGCTACCGATTGCCGCGTAACTACCGTGCCTTTCGATCAGTGGTCTGACGACTCCCCGACTGAAATCCGCAAAGCGGACGAAGTGAAGGCGGATGAAGAAATTATCGATTACGGCCCCGAGTCGGCAGAGCGCGTAGCGCAAATTCTGAAAGAAGCGAAAACCATTTTGTGGAATGGCCCATGTGGCGTGTTCGAGTACGACGCCTTCGCTGAAGGTACCAAGGTAACAGCGCAAGCGATTGCAGATAGTGAGGCGTTCTCTCTTGCTGGTGGCGGTGATACCTTGGCTGCGATCGACAAATATAACCTTGCCGACAAGATTTCCTACATCTCCACTGGTGGCGGTGCTTTCCTGGAATACGTCGAAGGTAAAAAACTGCCCGCAGTCGCAATGCTTGAAACTCGAGCTGCGGAGTAACTGCTTGTAATTTATCTCCGGTGGCGGTGAGTGAACACTTATCTTCGCCGGAATGGTTACAGAAAATGAAAAGGCCCATCATCTCGTTGGTGGGCCTTTTTTGTTTGCGGCCGGAGGGAAATCGGCTATCCAGCGTAAAAAACGCCCATATATAACCGATTGGTTTATCGGGCTGCTATTCTTGTTTTATATTTACTACTTATTTCCCATGCTTTTAGCCGATATGGATCAGAGTGACCGCCATTACCTACGGCAACAACTGACACCCCTACAGTTTGCTAGACCACAGTCTTTTACCCAGAACGGATCTGAACTGACCGAGTACTTTCAGCGCTACGGTTTCGACGAACTGGCGCAACGACTGGATGCCCGCTACTTCGTGGGGCCGGTAGAATTGGGGGCGCATATTTGTGTTGCCCATTGCTGGCTGGTTGGCCGTGAGCCACCAGCGACACCGCGCCCGACAGTGCTCCTGGCACACGGGTTGTTTGACCACGCCGGTCTGTTTCTCAAACTGGTGGAAGCGCTCGTTAAGCACGGGTTTAACGTGTTTTTACCTGAGTTGCCAGGGCATGGCCTGAGCGACGGCGACCCAGTGCATATTACCGATTTTGGTGAATACGGCAGCGTTATTTCCAGCAGTCTCTTGCTGCTCAATCAGAACCCGCTGTTTGGGCCAGTGTCCCTCGTGGGGCAGAGCACGGGCGGCGCCGCTATACTGCGTTTCCTACTCGATCAGGCGTACCCGGTGACAGTACACAAAGTGGTATTACTGGCGCCGCTGGTACGTGCCAGCCACTGGAATATGATTCGTGTCGGAATGGCAACGATCGGCATGCTTCTTCCCCGTGTGCCACGCCGGTTCAACGAGCTTAACTCGCACGATACCGCGTTCTGTGATTTTCTCGCCAATGACGACCCCCTGCAGAATCGTTCTTTGCCAATCACCTGGGTAAGAGCGATGATTAACTGGGTGGACTGGTTCAAGCGGCAGGCGTTACTGCTTAAGCAGGGGCGGCAGAGGTTGCAGAAGGCTCCCTTGTTGATTATCCAGGGTACCGACGACAAAACGGTAGACTGGAAGTACAACATTCCACAAATCACCCAGTTTTTTTCGGATACCAGCTTTACGCGGGTTATCGATGCCCGGCATCATTTGGTAAATGAAGATAAGCTCTGGCGCGAGCAGGTGTTCACTGGTCTGATCAACTTTCTTAAGCAACCTGCTAACCGCTCATCGTAAGGCGCTCATTGCGACACGACATATTGAGTGCCTGCGGCACTGGGGCCTTTTATCCACAAAGAGGGTGAACGCAGCGAGGGTTGGAATACAACCGCGGCGCGCCGCTGGAGTAACGCAGGGAGATAGACAGAGTGAGCGCGCGTAAACTGGTGATATTAATACTAATGGCCGGTGTGTGTGGTGCCGCCTACTACTGGTTCGCACAAGGCACCGGTGAAGCGCTGCCTGCTGATCCCGATCTTAGCCCGCCGTTGATCTATCCATCCAGTTCACCAACACGCTCACCCGAACCAAGCACTGACCAAAACACCAACGTCACCTCGCAGCAGAGGACGCAAAATACGGCTGCCGTCACTGAGAAGCTTCCGGCTGCTGACCTGCATATCGGGGCAAAGGCGGGCTGGTGGGACGCGCTGGACCCTGCCACCGATGCCATTCTACTAGCGTTGCACGCCAGAGATCTTAATCAACGGGAAATCTACCTGCAGCAAGGGCTCCAACAGGATCCATTCAACCCCGTACTCAATATGGCCTTGCTGGAGCATTGTATTGCGCAGATCGGCTCGACCTTGTGTGACACGCAGGCGCTGGAAACACTGTTGACTTTGGATTCAGAGAACGGGCTCACCGCAGATTTTGCTGCGATCCAGGCTTACCAGAATGGGGATTACCAGTCTTCCCTTGCGGCACTTGAAAAGGCGGCAAAGAGCAGTGTTACCGATACTTACGAGTGGCGGTTAATGGATATGGTTGCTGAAGTGCTCACACGCGAGGAGCGGCCTTTGGATAACCAATTTATGATTGATGTCATGCGCGAGGCCGAGTCGCGCAGCAGCGTGCGTATGGGGGCGCTTTTTCAGATGTGCCAGGACCAGCGCACCGATAGTGTATGGCAGTCGGCATGTGCTCGTCGCGGCTATGCCTTGAGTGAGAATGCCAACGCACTTGGGCAACAGGATTTTGGCCTTGGCCTGGCGATGAGTATCGCCGATGATCCCGAGTCACTCTATCGTTCGCTGCTGCAGGAGCGCAACGCCCGACTTGCCCATACCAGCGAAATTGTGCAGCGGTTTGATGCCGAGGTGCTCGAGAATTCCGACTGGCGGATGTCCGCCGCTCAATGGCGAAGTTTTCTGGATATATTTGCCCGCGAAGGTCAGGTCGCCGCTTACCAGTTTATGCTGCATAACACGGCGAACTAACCCAGGCCCTAGTCCGTTCATGTGTTTCGTAGCGCGTTTTTGCGGCAAAGAAAAAAGGCATAGCCAACGGTAAAGTCGGGTATGCCTTAATTGCGTGTGCAGGCAGTGAAGAGCCGGTTACTACTCGGTAACTGGCTTCACCTGATACTGCTTGGAGGGGCCCTTGCCGAGCATTTTGCGTATCAGCAGGCTAAGGTCGTCGGAGATCATGTATAACATGGGAACCAGGATCAGGGTCACTGCGGTCGCGAAGAGCACACCAAACGCCAGAGACACCGCCATCGGAATCACGATTTGGGCCTGCAGACTGGTCTCGGACATAATGGGTACCAACCCGATAAAGGTGGTCAGCGATGTGAGCAAAATCGCTCTGAAGCGTTTTTGCCCTGCATGCAGTACCGCATCAAGTAAAGTTTCCCCACGCTCACGTGCACGATTGACATAGTCCACCATCACCAGCGAGTCGTTAACAACCACGCCCACTACCGCGAACATACCGAAGAGGGACATTTGGCTTAAATCTAAGCCAACAATGATGTGCCCCCAGATGGCACCAATAATCCCAAATGGAATCACTGACATAATCATTAATGGCTGGAGGTAGGACCTGAGTGGTAATGCAAGCAAAACATAGATTGGCAGCAGGATTACCAAAATACTTACCAACCGCGAAACCATACCGTCGCGATCATCTTTTAGCTTGCCAGACTCTTCAATAAACACCGATGAATATTTACGCTTAATCTCGGGAAAAACTTCCTGTTTCATCTCGTCGGCAATTTTCAGGCTCGCCGCCTGTTTAAAATCCACACTTGCCCAGACTGTTATCGCTCTATTTCCATCCTCTCGGTAGATTTGATTTACCCCATCCGCATACTCGATATCCGCGACCTCTGACAATGGAACGTCGGTGCCTCCCGCCGTGCGAATCATCACATCGTTGATCGAAGAGAGTGAGTCCCTATCTGCTTTTGGATAGCGCACCATTACCCGAATTTCCTGACGGTCTCGCATGATGCGTTGCGCTTCTATACCGTAGAGGCCGTAGCTTGCTTGCGCGGCTACTTCGTTGGTTGTTAACCCCAAGCTGTAGGCTACGGGTTTCAATTTGAAACGAATTTCTCGCGCTGCCGATTGTTCGCTATCGTTAATATCCGAAACACCTTTCACCGTTTTCAGATGCGCTTTTACTGCGTTAGCTGCAGCTCTAAGCTCGTCGATATTTCTGCTTTTCAAGCGAAAGCTCAGGTCGCCATCGTTCGAGCCACCACCGAAAACGTTATCTTGGATCGTTATATTTTTTGCATCCGGAATTTCCGGCATTTTTTCCCGCCATCGTCTTGATAGCTCAAAAGTATCGAAAGGGCGGTCATCCGGGTCTACCAGTTTCGCTTGAACTGATGCATTCGAGCGCCCTTCATTTGACGAGTGAATTGCGTCAACCATTCTCTTCCCGAACTCCGCCTCAATTTCGTCATCGACTGACTTAATCATGGCCTCGAACTGAGTTATTGCTTTTAGCAGCGCGCTATCCGGCGCGTTCGGGTCCATTTCGAGTTGAATTGTCGAAAAATCGTGAGGTATTTTTGGAAATGGGATTACGCGTACTAGTCCCGAAGCAAACATGGCGACGGTAAGTATGATTGCGCTGATAAAAACCATCAGCACTGTATATCGATGGTAAATGGCGTTCTGCAGGAATGGGAGATAACCGCCGTTGATAAACCTACTCAAACCGTCGTCTACACTGGTGCGAAAACGGGTTAGTGGGTTTTGAGAGCCGGTTTTTTCAGGTTTCATTCCCGCAAGATGCGCGGGGAGGATAAGTTTGGATTCTATAAGCGAGAATAACAAACATAAAACTACAACGTATCCGATGGAATGTGGAAATGCGGATTGTGGCCCTGATTCGAGAACCATCGGCGCAAAAGCTGCCATTGTGGTCAGGACGCCAAATGTCGCGGGAACGGCGACACGCTGTGCACCTCGAATAACATTGTCAAGCGTTTGTCCTTTCTCTTGGGTTTCTGTTGAGATGCTTTCTCCAATAATAATGGCGTCATCAACAACCACACCCAGTACCATAATGAAGGCAAATAAGCTGGCTACGTTAACTGTGACGTTGATCCAACTGAATGGCAGAAACGCCAGCGCACCTAAAAAGCTGACCGGTAAGCCCAACATTACCCAAAAGGCGAGTTTCATTCGCAAAAATAAAGCGAGAATCGCAAATACCAGAAGTCCGCCCCAGAACATATTTTCCAGCATCATGTTCAAGCGTCCATTCAGGTAGTACGTTAGATCAACCCAAGTTTTGAGTTGAATGCCTGAAGGCAATGTTTTTTGGCGTTCAGCCAAATACGTTCTAACGCTGCTGGCGACGTCAGTGATACTTTGGTCTGATGAGGCACCGATAAAAATGGTAAGTGCGTTCATGCCATTCATTTTTGAATAATTGATCCCTTCTTCGAATCCGTCGCTGACGGTGGCGACGTCGCCTACGCGTAGGTAGGTTCCATCAGGAAGAATCCGCAAAGGGACATTCTCGAATTCGGCACCAATATATGCCTGCTCTTCGACGCGAACAGAAATATTTCCTGAGTCAGCACGTATTTCTCCCGCGGACCGGTTTGTCGAAAAATTACGGACAGCGGTGGCAATATCAGTGAAGCTCAGGTTGTATTCACGCAATTTGTCCTGATCAACTTCAATGGCAATTTCGTAACTGGCGCCGCTGTAAAATTCGGTCATATTGACATCTGGAAGCGCTCGAATTTCATCCTGGATGGTTTCTCCGATCCGCTTTAATTGATCAAACCCAACGTCTCCAGCAATACTTACCCACATGACCTCTTGTCGATATTTGTCATATACAACGCGTGGGGGCTCCATGCCCGAAGGGAAGCTGGAAATCGCGTCGACCGCACTTTTCACGTCGTCGAGAACATTCTGTGGGTCGTAGCCATCGAGTACTTTTAGCGTTGCACTCGCAGAGCCTCGATTGGAGCGGGTGATAATTCGCTCCAACCCTTCGATACTCTGGAAACTGTCCTCAAGCTTGGTTGTGATTGTTTCCTCTACTTCTTGTGGGGATGCTCCTCTGTAAACTGCGGTTACTCGTATAGTCGTGCTCTCCGCTTGGGGAAACATCTGTTTACGAATATTAAGAGCCGCATGAAGTCCGCCTATGATGATCGCGACCATCAACAAGTTAGCGGCAACCGGGTTGCGTGCAAACCACGCGATAATGCCTTTGTTCGCGTTTAAATGCGCTTCAGTTGGGGCTGCAGACATACTCAGCTCTCCTTGTCGTCAGTTACCGGAGAAGGCTCTGCGGTGGTAAGTGGCTGATACTCTGCAGCTGCGTCTTTTTCCAGGGCGAGGCTCATGCCTTCGATTGGGTACTGGAGGGAAGAGGTGATCATCATGTCGCCATTATTAAGGCCGGCGGTCACGATGCTGCTTTTCCCCTGGTGGCGCACAACTTCAACGGTGGTGTACGTCAGCTTGTCATTGCTAAATAGCGCAATTTTGTCGTCTCGCAACAGCGAACGTGGTACTTCCGCCGCCGAGGCTAATTGGCGGCCGGTAATTTCGGCGGTGACGTAGGTCCCGAACGGAAGGCGTTTTTGCTTGGAGTTTGAATGTAGGTTGTAGGGGTCGCTAATCTCGGCGACCAGGTAAAACATGCGGCTGTTATCGTCTACAACGCCCTCGTCCCGAGCGATGGTGGCGTTCCAGCGATATGCCTGATTGCCGAGCGTTGCGGACAGTTCAACAGGTGCCTGTAAGCCGTCACCCTCCAGAAATTCCAATTCATTACTGGGCACCGGGAGGCGAACTTCAGCTTTGCTCACATCCATGACGCGGCCGATAGACGTGCCGATATTCACAAAGGTTCCGGGGCTGACGCTGCGCCCTGCAATAAGTGCGTCGAACGGAGCAATGATTTTAGTGCGCTCTAAGTCTTTACTGGCCTGCTTCACGCCAGCTTCGGCGGCTTTCACTGCAGCCAGCGCCTGCTCTTGCTGAGGTTTGCGCAAACCCAGGTCAGAGGGTTCCGCCGACGTAATTTTTTCCCACTCGGCTTCAGCGACTTTACCCTGGGCTCGCTCAAGTATAAAACTCGCGCGTGCACTGGCCAGGTTGGCCCGCGCCTGCTGTAACTTTACCTCGTAATTAAACGGGTCGATCTGGGCCAGTAAGTCGCCTTTTTTAACCAGTCCGCCACGGACAAAACCCGGTGCAACTTTGACGATTTCACCGCTCACCTGAGCCAGCAGGTCGGTTTCATACTTGGCTTTAACCAGCCCCTGGGAAGTTACGGTCAGTGTCATCGGGTGTAATTCGATGCGCTCGACTGAGACGAAAGGAGCTTCTTGTTTGTCTTCTTTCTTTTCCGGTGCTTTTTTAAACGCCATAAACACTGCGAACAGCGCGATAGCGGCGATGAGGACGACAAACGGCAGAACCGCACGGGGGACGCGGAGTGGCATCACATTACTCCCTTAGTGAAGTGTGGACTTGAAAAATGAGGCTAGTTTACCTGCGAATGGGCAAGGTAAAGTGACTGAAAAACTATAAAAATTGTTCGATTTTGTGAAGCAAGCACGCCAGCGCACCCTGATTTTCCTGCGCGACGGCCTGAGCCGACCGGCCCCGTTCTGCACCGTCTGCAGTGGTTAGTAAACCAAACAAAGCCGCACTGAGCTCGCTTGCGTTGGTCGCCGTTTGTAAAGCGCCGGCATCGGCCAGAAGCTTACTCACTGCGGCGAAGTTAAACTGGCTCGGGCCACTGACGATAGGTAGCCCCCACGCAGCGGGCTCGATGGTATTGTGGCCACCGTTGGCGACAAAGCTGCCGCCGACGAAAGCTGCATTCGCACAGCCGAACAACAGCATAAGTTCGCCCATGGTGTCGCCGAGGAAAATATCGAAGTCACCTACCTCCGCCTGGTCGCTACAGGCGCTGCGGCGCAAAGTGCGGTAGCCGCGTGAGCAGCACAGTTCATACACGTCTTGAAATCGCTCCGGGTGGCGCGGCACAAGAATGAGCCGATGATCTGGAAGCTTTTCGCGCAACATCTGAAAGGCGTCCAGTATTTGCTCATCTTCGCCCTTGTGGGTCGACGCTGCAATCCAGATTTTGCAGGCGCCACTGGCGCTGAGTTGCCGCTTTAACGTTGCAGCGCGCTCGCGCAGTGCATGGTCAACAGTGATATCAAACTTGATGCTACCGCTGACCACGGCTTTTTCCGGGGCCAACCCCAGAGCTTTAAAACGTTCAGCATCCGTTGCGTTTTGGATAACCGCGAGCGTGAGTTGGTTGAGCATCGTGCGCGCGAGCGCTCCGGTTTTACGGTAACCACGGGCGGACTTTTCGGAGAGGCGGGCGTTGGCGAGCACGCTGGGTACGCCCGCTTTAAAGCAGCTGTTTAGCAGGTTCGGCCACAATTCTGTTTCCAGAAATATCGCCAGTGCAGGCGAGGTTTTGGCCAGGAAGCGATCGGTCAGGGCTGGAATATCGTAGGGCGCGTAGACGTGGAAAACCCGATCGCCGTAGCTGGCTTGTACCCGTTCTGACCCAGTGGGGGTCATGGTGGTAACGACCAATTCGTGGGTGTTGCGTGCAAGCAGTTGATCAATCATCGGTTTGGCGGCAATAAATTCGCCCACCGAGACGGTGTGAACCCAGATAACCGGCCGGTCGAATTTTATTGCAGGGAATTGAGCAAAGCGCTCACCCCAACGTTCACGGTAGGCGGGGAGTGTGCGACCGCGCCACCAGAGGCGAGCAAGTATCGCCGGTACAGCCGCGCAAAATACGGCGCTGTAGACTTGCCGTATCATGCCTGGTGTTGGCTCTGATGGAGCTTGGCATAATGCCCCTGTTGCGCGAGCAATGTTTTGTGGTCACCTATTTCGACCACTTCACCTTTGTCGAGCACAACGATTTTATCCGCATTTTCAATAGTGCTTAAGCGGTGGGCAATTACCAGTGTGGTACGGCCTTCCTTCAAATTTTCCAATGCCAGCTGAATTTGTTTTTCTGATTCATTATCCAGCGCAGATGTGGCTTCATCCAAAATCAGTATCGGCGCATTCTTATAGAGCGCTCGGGCGATCGCGATGCGCTGTCGCTGGCCGCCGGACAGGCGGTCACCTGCCTCACCCACGTCGGTGTAGATACCTTTGTCCAGGTCGCGAATAAAATGTTCGGCGTAGGCATTGCGCGCAGCGGTTTCTGCGGCGGCAAGGTCGATCTCGGATTTGTCACACCCATAGGCGATATTGGCCAGTACACTGTCGTTAAACAAAATGGTTTGCTGGTTGACGAGGGCGATATTGTCGCGCAGATTTTTCAAACTCACAGAGTTGATATCTTGTCCGTCGATGGTGATCGAGCCTTGCTGCGGGTCATAGAAGCGCAGCAACAAGCTGGCAATGGTGGTTTTACCACTGCCGGATGCGCCCACTAGAGCCACGGTCTGCCCGGGTTCAATTTTCAGTGAAAGACTGCGCAACGCCGGTTGTTCCGGCTGGTAGCTGAAGTTCACCTGGTTAAATGCGATCTCGCCTTTAACCGCGCCCAGTTGTTTGCTGCCGGTGTCGGTCGCGGATGGCAGGTCTAGGGTTGAAAAAATCGTTTCTGCGGCAGCCAGCCCGCGCTGAATAATAGAATTGATTGAACTCAGGTTGCGGAACGGCTTGGCGATCATGCCGGCTACCGAGGCAAATACAACCGCGCGGGAGGCGGTATCGTCCCAAAAAATTAACACGAGAAGGAACAGGGTCGCCAGGGCAAAGGCAATAACAATATGCAGCACTGGCGTCTGCGCGGCGTTAACGCGCTCGAACTTGGTTCCGAAGTGGAGATTTTCATCCGAGGCTTGGTGAAAACGGCGATTTTCATAGTTTTCGCCGTTGTAGCTTTTCACCAGCTTTATACCCTGGAATGTTTCTGTAGCGATATGGGTTACGCGGCCGACGGCGTGCTGGATCTTTCGGCTTACCCGTCTGAAGTAGCGGCTGGCCAAATAGATCAGCCCCGCCAGCAGGGGGATAACCGCAATAAATACCAGTGTGAGTTTCCAGTTGAAATACAACAGCACTGCGAGATAAGCGATTACCTGCATGCCGTCTTGGAACAAACTTTTTACCGCGCGCGTCACCGAGCCTGTTACCTGCTCGATGTTATAGATAATCAGTGAAACCAGCTCACCGGAATTTTTGTCGTCGTAAAATTTCTGCGGCAAATTCAGCATGTGAGAGAACACTTGCTTGCGCAGGTCGTTAACCACGCCGAGCCCCACCCGGCTCATATAAAAGTTACCCAGATAGGCGCCTATGCCGCGTATTACCGCGAGAAAGATAATGGCGCAGGGTACAAAGTAAAGCGAGTTCGTGATCTCCCGGGGAATAAATTTAAACGACTCGGTTTCGCGCTTTTCCAGCCGGTCGAGAAAGAATTCTGCAGTCATCGCCATGGAGGCTTCCATTCCTGCGAACACTGCAAAGCCGATTAGACTGATAATAAAATAATTGCGATAGCGGTACGCGAATCGAAGTAGACGTCGGTACAACTGGGTGTTGTGGGCGTCGGGGAGAGTGCTCATTAAAGGTGTGCTTCTCGTGAGGGAGGAGCTGTCCGCTGCTGGTGGCGGACAGTCTCAGGGGAAAGAAATCAGTTGCTAACCGGTGCCAGCCACTCGCGGTGTTGTGGCAGCTCGCCGCGCACAGCGGCAAAATACAGGCTTTGCAGCTTCTCGGTAATGGGACCTCGGTGACCGGGTCCAATTTGGCGGCCGTCCAGCTCGCGAATTGGCAGTACTTCGGCAGCGGTTCCGGTAAAGAACGCCTCATCGGCCACATAGACCTCATCGCGGCTGATACGTTTCTCAACAATTTTGTAGCCGCACTCATCCGCCAGTTGGAAAATGGTGTTGCGGGTAATGCCGTCCAGACAAGAAGTCAGCTCGGGTGTGTAGATCACGCCGTTGCGAACGATAAATACGTTCTCGCCGCTGCCCTCTGCAACGTAACCTTCTGCGTCCAGTAACAGTGCTTCTTCACAACCACAGTCCAGCGCTTCTTTAAGCGCCAGCATCGAATTGATGTAGTGACCGTTGGCTTTGGCTTTACACATGGAAATATTCACGTGGTGCCGGGTGTAGCTGGAAACACGTACCTTAATACCAATTTCCTTAGCTTCGGGGGACATATACGAGGGCCAGTCCCAGGCGGCGACAATCAGATGAACTTTGAGGTTATCTGCGCGCAAACCCATGCCCTCGGAACCCAAAAATGCCATTGGGCGCAAATAGGCTTCGTTTAAATTGTTTTCCCGGACCACCAGACGCTGAGCTTCATTGACCTCGTCTTTCGACCAGGGCATTTTCATATTCATAATATGTGCGGAGCGGAATAACCGGTCCGTATGCTCCTGCAGACGGAAAATGCTGGTGCCGTTCTCGCCGGCGTGATAAGCGCGGACACCTTCGAATACACCCATGCCGTAGTGTAAGGTGTGCGTGAGTACATGTACCTTGGCATCGCGCCAGGGAACCAATTCGCCATCAAACCAGATGACGCCATCGCGGTCAGCGAACGACATTGCTATGCTCCAAATATTTCGCGAATACCCGGCTTGCGGTGCCGGTTTCTAGTCATTGTTTCGGTGTCCAGCAGGCGGCGTGGACATCAATTTTTGCCAGAGCTTGGCCACTTTGTCTCTGGCGATGCGTATGTCCTCATCGAGCTCGCTTACCGCTATTACGCTGGATTTTTGCTGTAGGGTAAGCTTGTGCCCCATTGAGCGGAAGGCTTTGTAAGCGCCGGTCAGGTCGTCCACCTCTTGAGTGGACAGAATCCCCGTTTGCGCCAGACATTCCAGGATGCGGATGTTATCCGTATAAGTGGTTAATCCCGGGTTCTGGTGCCCCCAGCCAAGAACCGCGTATTGAACCATAAATTCAATATCAACGATACCGCCGCGATCCTGCTTCAGATGGAAGTCGCGGGTGTAATCGCCGTCCTTGTCACTGCCGAGATGGCTGCGCATTTTGTCGCGCATATTAACGACATCGGCCAGCAGTTTTTCTCGGTCCCGTGCGCTGCACAAAAGTTCCTCGCGTACCCGCATAAACGCGGCAGCCAGTTCTGTGTCACCGGCCACCGGGCGGGCGCGAACCAGTGCCTGGTGTTCCCAGGTCCAGGCGTCGTTTTGCTGGTATTTGGTAAACGCGGTGAGCGTTGTCACCAGCATGCCGGAATTACCGGAAGGCCGTAGCCGCATATCGACTTCATAAAGAGCGCCGGAGGCCATGCGGGTGGTGAGTAAATGGATGATTTTTTGCCCCAGCCGCATGTAAAACGTCTGGTTATCTAGGGTTTTTGCACCGCGCTTGTCACCATCGGTTTCGCCGGTGGTGCTGGCGTTGTGGATAAACACCAGATCCAGGTCGGAGCCGTGGCCCAGTTCGATGCCTCCGAGCTTGCCGTAACCCACCACAATAAAATTGGGGGTTGCGCGCTCGTCGCCGTCGGGGTAGCCATAGCGTTCGGTCATCTCGCGCCAGCTCGCCGCCACCACAAAATCCAGCAGGGTTTCTGCGATCCAGGTGAGGTAATCGCTGACTTTCATCAGCGGCAGCGCGCCGGTAACTTCGCAGGCGGCAACGCGCAGTGCATGCGCCGAGCGAAAGTAGCGGATCGCATCCATTTGCGCTTCCAGGTCATCGGTGGGAATGCGCAAGGTGGTGCGCCGCAATTCGTCGATCAACTCGGATTTTTGCGGCAAGTGGTACAGGTTGCGTGGATCGAGGAGTTCATCGAGCAGGGCCGGGCGACGTGCCAGTTCTTCGGCGATCCAGGGGCTGGCCTGGGTAAGCGTTATCAACTGACGCAGTGCGTCCGGGTTTTCGATTAACAGCAGCAGGTAGGCGCTGCGGCGTACAACTGCGCGCACCAGTTGTAGCACGCGCTCTAGCGTAGCGCTGGGCGCTGGGCTCTCACCCAGGGTTTCCAGCAACCGCGGCATGAAATTGTCCAGCCTTTCGCGCCCCACCGGTTGCAGGGCGGCAACAGGATGACATTCGCGCAACTCGGCGATTGCGCTCAAGGTGCGTTTTGGATCTTCGTAGCCCACGTCGGTGAGCGCCTTTAGCAGGGAGTCTTCGCTTAGGGCGTTGTGCCAGACGTCCGCCCAAAGGCCATCCACGGGCGCGTTCGATTGCTTGTTTTCCGGGGTGGCGATAACCGCCGCAAACTCCGCTTTTACCGTGTTTCTGTGGGCGTTCAGGGCGTCGTAAAATGCGGGCCAATCCTGGTAGCCCATCAGTTGTGCAATCCCTCGTTGCTGATCCGGGTCGGAGGGTAGCTTCTGGGTTTGTTTATCCTGAAACCCCTGGATTGCGTGTTCAGTGTCGCGCAAAAAACAATACGCATTTGTCAACTGCGTCGCCATGCCCTCCGGCAGGCAGCGGAGATCTTCCAGCAGTGGCAGTACCGTGAGCAGGCGGTTGTCCTGCAGCTGAATGTCACGCCCGCCGCGTATCAACTGGAACGCCTGGGCAATAAACTCAATTTCGCGAATGCCGCCCGCACCGAGCTTTACGTCATCGCCCAATTTGCGGCGTGCCACTTCCTGCGAAATCATCTGCTTGAGTTTGCGCAGTGCTTCGACCACTGAAAAATCTACATATTTGCGGTAAGTGAAGCTGGACAAGAGTTGGTACAGCTCGGTAATCGCGAGTTGGGTGCGCGCTTCGCCCGGCAGGCTGGAGGCAATCACCCGCGCTTTGATCATGGCGTACCTTTCCCACTCGCGCCCCTGGGTTTGGTAATAGTTTTCCAGGGCGTCGAAATGACTTACCAGTGCGCCGCTTTCGCCAAACGGGCGCAAGCGCATATCGACCCGAAACACAAAGCCGTCTGCGGTTACGGTATCGAGGCTTTGAATCAGGGCTTTGCCGAGAAATATAAAAAATTCCTGGTTGGATACCGGTTTCCGGCCATGGGTATCACCGGTTTCCGGGTAGGCGAAAATCAGATCGATATCGGAGGACAAGTTCAGTTCGCCGGCACCCAGCTTACCCATCCCTAGCACCAACAGCGGCTGTTCCTCGTGATCCCGATTGCAGGGCGCGCCGTGCTTTTCGCGTAACAGCGGGTAGTGGAAATTCACCGCAGCCTGCACGCATATCTCCGCCAGCCAGGTGAGCTCCTGAGTGGTGGTGAGGGTATCTGCATGGCGATTGAAATCTCGCCAGATAATGCCGCACATCGATTGGTTGCGGAATTGGCGCAACGCTTTGTTGAAGTCCTGCAGGCAGGAAAAAGAGTGCCCTCTTTGCGCCCAGGCTTGCTCATATGTCTGGCGGGACAGCGGGGTATCCACGAGCTCGTTGTACCAGTGTGGAAATTTTTCCAACTGACCTTGCAAAAACTCGCTGTTTAGCGTGGCGCTTACGAAAGACTGTGCGGTTGCGGCATCGGTGGTGAGGGTGGTGCGAAGCTCGTCGCTTAATTGCGGCAGAAATCGTTCACAGAACAGCCGATATCTGGCTTGCTTTTGTGAGGAAAACCCGGCGTTTGCCACCAATGTACAGAGGTGTTCGGTTGTCTCCATTGCAGGATGCATCTTATTGTTGGTTTGGCGTTAGTTTACCACCGGGTTGGGCAGGTGACGGGCATCACCTTGAGAGAAACACTGCGTCACCCTATAAAAAAGCCGGGCGTGGCCCGGCTTAGATGCGTTTGGTTTTTGGCTTAAACCACAAACTTATCAATTTGCTGTTTCAGTTCGTCACTTTCGATCGCCAGTTGTTCAGCGTTTTCACTTACGACTTTTGCGTTGCCGGACACTTTTTCAGACAGCGAGAAGATCGCCGAGATAATTTTGCTCACCTCGTTGGCCACTGAGCTCTGCTCGTTCGCTGCGGTTGCGATCTGATGGTTCATGTCGTTGATCGTGGTAACGTTACCTTTAATCAGCTCGAGCGCCTCTTCAACTTTAATGCCCGTTTCGATGGTTTCCTGAACTGACGCGATGCTGGTGTTCATCGACTGGTGAGCCTCGTCAGCCGCTTTTTGCAGCTGTAAAATTATGGACTCGATTTCTTCGGTAGAGGTCTGGGTTTTCTGTGCGAGGGAGCGCACTTCGTCGGCCACAACCGCGAAGCCGCGGCCCTGTTCACCTGCGCGCGCCGCTTCAATTGCCGCGTTTAACGCCAGCAGATTGGTTTGTTCCGCAATAGAACGGATAACTTCCATCACCGAACCGATATTTTCGCTGTTGTTTTTCAGCACCTGAATTTTCTCTGCGGTAGCTTCGATCTGACCAGTGAGGCGCTGGATGGTATCTTGTGACGATTTCACCACCTGGGTACCTTCTACCGCGGCTTTGCTGGTTTCTTTGGTTCGATCGGCGGTTTGACCTGCGGAGCGGGCCACCTCTTCAGCAGAGGCAGAGAGTTCGTTAAGTGCGGCGGCGACCTGTTCAATTTCACGCAATTGCTGACCAGTGGAGTCAACTGTGCTGGCTGTGGCGTGACTCATTTGCTCCACATTGATACCGAATTTATCGGTAACCATCATTACCGCACGGATAATCGTGGCGATCTGTTCAATTACCTGGTTGAAGTTGTCGGCGAGCTCAGCGATTTCGTCGCCACTGCGCACTGGCAGGCGCGTTGTCAGGTCACCGCCGCCCTCAGCGATTTTTGACAGCCGCTCCGTAACCACCGACATCGGTTTAACAATAATATGTTTTGTGAGCAGGTAAACAGTGAACAAAATGCAGACGGTGAGCGTTGCCACCATGATAATGCCGGAGTGGATCTGGTGGTAGAGCACCGCTTCCATGTCTTTCTTTGAGAAGACTATGTTGTACTTGCCGATCACTTCGTTGCCGCGCACGATTTCAACGCCGCGCTTTTCCACTTTTTCTGCTTTATCGGATTCATCCCTAGGCTTGGCAGCGGCCAGTTCTTTGCCTCGGTGGTCGGTAATGCTGATCTCGTGGATTAAGGACGTGTTGACCAGCGATTTGGCAATAGCCTCGATTTGTTGAAAATCATAGGCAAACACGGGTTCTGCCAGCGACGAGTTGATGAGCCCCAGTTCACTTTTAACGTCTTCCTCAAAGCTGTGCTGCTCCCCGGTCGCCATCAGCCGGTAGCTGATGGCGAGAATCAAAGCTGCCACCACGACAATGGCGAGCGTGACGGTTGCCATCAGCTTATTGGATAGTGATTTTTTAATCATAGGTTGTCACCTGTTCATACAGCAGTATGCAAAATTCTGTCGAGTCGTTGTTGAGGGTCTGCTGATTGCGGGAGGGTGTGACCGCATTTTGACCCCAGGGCTTTTTCCCCAGCTAAGAGCGTCTCACTCAAGGTGGCGGGCCCCGTTGCAGTATTAATCGACTGCCTGGGACGTGTTTCAGCTTGAGTAATACTTTCCAAGTCTAGTTCAAAATTTTTGTGACGGAGGTATTAAGGCCGGCGTTATTATCATTTTTAATTCCATAGTGCGCGCCACCATGCCTCATGGTCACAAAAAGGTTATCGTCAGGAGAAAGGAATTCTTAATGCCAAATTTCAGACTAATTGCTGAAAATAACGCTGTTGTTTCTACCAGCGTGCTTGGCTTTGTAGAGTGCGCGGTCGGCGGCCTCGATCCAGGCGCCTGGGTCCGTGATGGAGGGATTGAGCTCAGCAATTCCCAGGCTGATCGTGAACTGGAGGGAGTTGCCTTCGTGGGTAATGGTGAGTTGTTCAATAGTCGTGCGCAGCCTCTCTGCCACAACCTTGGCACCGCTGGCGTCCGTGTCTGTGAGAATGACAGCGAACTCTTCGCCACCGTAACGCCCGGCGACATCGATATCGCGTAAGGCGTCTTTTACCACCTTTGCGGTGCGGCGGATCACCTCGTCTCCGGTGGGGTGGCCGTAGGTATCGTTAACCCTTTTAAAGTGGTCGATATCAAACATCAGCAGTGAACTGCCATGCTGATGCCGCTGGAAACGACGGAATTCCACGTGGAGTTCGGTTTCCCAGGATTTGCGGTTAAGCAGCCCGGTGAGCCCGTCGGTGCGGCTTAGGGTGTGCAGCTTCGCATTCGCGGCTTGCAATTGCAGCCGGTTAACCGCGACTTCCGTCACGTCATATATTATCAGGCAAATGTGGTTGACCTGCCCGCGGGTGTCGGTAAGGGGAATCACTGTACTGTTCTGGTACATGTACTCGGCGATACTGGTGATCGGCCGGTAGCTCTTGAAGCGGAACAAATAAGGCCGTTGTTCCCAGGTGGTGAATGCTGAATTGTGCAGCACAAATACCGCTTCGGCTTTGCGCTTAAACCAGCTGGCAGGCAGTTCGGGGAACAGCTCGAAAATACTGTGGCCGAGTACCTCGTCGGGCATGCGAGCGCTGTGGTTTTGCATAAAACTGTTCCACAGCTCGACTTCAAATTCGCGATTCAATATCACCAGGCCCACGTCTATGTCCTGCAGGACATCCATGAGCCAGTGAAAGTCTTCGATAAAATTCGTGTCTGAAGCCATTGTCGCGTGTGGGTATGCCTTTTATGCCAGAAGGTAATCGAGTTTCTTCAGTAATATGTCCATGGAATCATCGGTTAGAACAATCAGCATGTCGCAATTAACATCGTAACCTTCGAGCTGATAGTTGATTTCCGTGACGAGCGCATAATCCCACCGATTGCTGTTCAAATTAAGCAGTTCCGATACTCGAACATGCTGACCCAGTACCATCGGGGAGCCGTAACTGAACTCCAGGTCGATCTGCTCGCCAATACCTTTGAGACAGGCGCCAAACAACACATTTGTGGTGTCCATCAGCAGTTCGCGCTCGGCCTGGTGGTCCATCTCGTCGTCGTACTTCATCAGTTTTGCCAGATCGCTAAAACTGGTGTCGTTAAACAGTAGCATGGCTTCACCGGAAATCCCGCCGCCAATAAAGCCCTGACATACACCTGATACGGATTCACGAGAGTCGATGGATTGCAAAGCCATGGCAATATCGCTGGGCCGCATTACAGCGATGTGCGGAATCGATAAGATAACGAAGGTATCCAGCAGCCGGGCGAGACGATCTCCAGCTCGGCCCATGGCTACGTTGGCGATCTCCTGCAGGCAGTCGCGATGTTCTTCGCTGAGGTTTGCAATCAGACTCATTGGTTGGTGTCGACCTTATAATTTGCGCAAGGTATTAACTATTCTAGTCGGGTGCCGCTAAAATGCCGGGAAATTTCCATGCCTGAGAAAGGAAGCACTATTATGTTGCAGTATCGCATCCAGCCAGTTACCCCTTATCAGCAGAATTGCTCCGTTATTTGGTGCGATCAAACCGGTTCTGCTGCGGTGATTGACCCGGGTGGTGACATTGCCTCGATAACGGGCTTGCTGGACAGGCTGGACATACATGTTGAAAAAATCATTCTTACGCACGGGCATTTGGACCATGTTGGCGGTACTGCTGAGCTAAAAGCTGCACTGGAAGTGCCTGTTATCGGGCCGCATCAAGGTGACGGCTTTTGGCTCTCCGCGCTGGCTGACCAAGCCAGGATGATGAACTTTGCGCCGGTACCGCCATTCAATCCGGATCGCTGGCTCAATGACGGCGACCAGATTGCGCTCGGCAAACTGACCCTCGAGGTACTGCACTGCCCGGGGCACACCCCCGGCCATGTCGTGCTGTTCGAAAAACACAGCAAAATGGCGTTTGTCGGCGATGTACTCTTTGCCGGGTCTATTGGTCGCACGGATTTCCCGAGAGGTGACCACGCCAGCCTGATTGCGTCGATTCGTGAAAAATTATTCCCGCTCGGCGACGATATAACATTTGTGCCCGGGCATGGACCGACGTCCACCTTTGGTGAAGAGCGGCGGACCAACCCATTTGTCAGCGACAGCCGATTTGGCTGATCCGCGTCAATTTGCGCGCAATAACCCAATGGAAACCCGCTGTTGGAAGTGTCACACTTGCGCTACATTTCGAGTGTGAGTTGGCGCGGCGACGCGGCTCTCACTTAGTTTCTCCACCTGTATCAAGGGGCTATCATGTCCGACCAAGACGAATTACTCAGCACTGATTTTGATGAAAATTACGACCTTTTCATCGAAGAGGCGCTTGCCACCGGTTGTGTATGGGGGCTGGAGAACGACGAAGGCTGGGCGCTCTGTCCTGCACTATCCAACGAAGATCTCGATGTACTGCCGTTATGGTCGCAGCCGGATTACGCAGAGCTACACTGCCGTGAGGAGTGGCGCGATTACAAGGTCGTCCCCATTTCACTTGAAGAGCTGCTGGACGATTGGCTGCCCGGTATGCACGAAGATCTGTTACTCGTTGGCCCCAATTGGGACTCTTCCCTCGAAGGGCTCGAAGTGGAGCCTCTCGATTTGTTAGAGGATGTCGACAGCGCCGCTGAAGACTTGTCCGACTAACGTTGCTCTCCCTAACCTCCTGAATTCGACGCGTGTTTTGCGCGGTCTTTGATAACCAGTAACTGCAGGTGGCGCATGGTATCGCTTAAATTCTCGCGGCTACTGCGGATATAGCGAATGCGTTTGTCGGTACCGATAAAAACAAGGCCTGGCGTCGAGTCAATTTTGTAACGATCAGCAATGTCGTCGGCGCGAAGCATCAGTGGAATATCGATATTCCGGGTGTCGAAGTAGGCGACTGGGTCGCCACTTTCCCAAATATTCAACGCAAAGATACGGGTGTCGTCATCGAGGCTCTGTTTGAACAGGTTCATTTCCGGCAACATCACCTTACAGAATTTGCACCAGGTAGACCAAAACACCATTACGACCTGTCTGCCGCTGTCCAGCTCCTGGTAGAGCGAATAATTGTGGCCCTCAATATCGGTCATCATCCAGTCTGGCGCAACGTCGCCTTCCTGCAGGCGATGCACGTCGGCAGAACTGGGGCGCGCCACAATACAACACGCGATAACACATACAAATAAACTGAGTCTGAACATAGCACCTGATAACGTTGCTGAGTGAAGCTATAGAACGGTGATCTCAGATTTGGTTCCCTGTCATCAGCGTACGCAAGGATTGCTTTTGTTTGCCGTCTGGGTGGAAATTCGCAGCATCCAGCCAACGCCTGTAGGCGTCTTGTGCCAGGCACCAATCGGTTTGAGTCATTCCGAACCAGGCGGTATCCCGGTTGCGACCTTTGACGACCATTGCCTGGCGGAAAACCCCCTCGAATTGAAAGCCAAACCGCACGGCGGCGCGACGAGATGCCTCGTTCAGTGCGTTGCATTTCCAGAAGCAGCGGCGAAAACCCAGCGCAAAAATCTGTTGCAGGACCAGATAAACAGCTTCAGTGGCGATTGTGGACTGCTTGAGGGCGGGGCCGAACAATACGTGGGCCAGCTCAACAACGCCGTGCTGGCGGTCGATACTACTCAGTGCGAATTGCCCAAGTGGCTGCCCCTGTAAGTTGTGAATAACGTAAAACAGCGCGTTAGTACTGTCTTCCAGCGCGGTCATCCAGCCGTTAAAACTGGCCAGATCCGGGAACGGGCCGTACGGCAGATACGTCCAGAGGGCGTCGTGTTGCGGTGCGCTTATCTGGTTCCAGAGCGGTGCTGTGTGGTCGTCGGGTCGCAGCCGTTCCAGTGAAGCGTAGCTGCCGCGCAGGGTGTTTGCCGGGGGCCACTGTGGCGGTTGCCAGTCTACTAATTGGCCAACTGGCTGGTTGAATACGTTACGATCTACGTCCTGCTCGAGCATGTCGCTTTCTTTCCCTTCTGTAGAATCTGCTAGAATCTTCGCCTTTGTAACAGACCGCTGCCCAACATAAAAAGACGATTTTCATGACAGAGTCCACGCTGGTTCCCTACGCCGACGAACAATTACCCCTTAAAGTCTTCACCGAGAAAGCCTACCTGGATTACTCCATGTATGTGATTCTCGACCGCGCGCTTCCGCATGTGGGCGACGGGCTAAAACCGGTGCAGCGGCGCATTGTATATGCGATGAGTGAACTGGGGCTCAAAGCCAGCGCCAAGTATAAAAAGTCTGCGCGCACCGTGGGCGACGTGATCGGTAAGTTCCACCCGCACGGTGATAGTGCCGCCTACGAGGCCATGGTGCTTATGGCCCAGCCATTTTCGTACCGCTATCCTTTGGTCGACGGGCAGGGCAACTGGGGTTCACAGGACGATCCCAAATCCTTCGCCGCGATGCGTTACACCGAGGCGCGGCTGTCGGCCTTTACCGAGGTGCTGCTGAGTGAATTGGCGCAAGGCACGGTGGAATGGCTGCCCAATTTCGACGGCACCCTGGATGAGCCCAAAGTGTTGCCCGCGCGCGTGCCGACAGTACTGCTCAACGGTACCACGGGTATTGCGGTGGGGATGGCGACCGACATTCCGCCCCACAATCTGCGAGAGGTGGTGGACGCGACTATCCACTTGCTGGAAAACCCGGACGCCGATAATGCGCAGTTGTGCGAATTTATTCCCGGCCCGGATATGCCGACGGATGCCGAAATCATTACCCCGAAAGCCGATTTGCAAAAGGTGTACGAGACCGGTCGCGGCAGCATGAAGATGCGCGCGGTGTGGCGTAAAGAAGAGGGCGATATCGTGATCACCGCGCTACCGCACCAGGTGAGTGGCGCCAAGATATTGGAGCAGATCGCCGCGCAAATGCAGGCTAAAAAACTGCCTATGGTTGCTGATTTGCGCGATGAGTCGGACCACGAGAACCCGATCCGGCTGGTGATCGTGCCGCGCTCCAATCGCATAGATCAGGAAGCGGTGATGAACCATCTGTTCGCCACCACCGACCTGGAGCGCAGTTACCGGATCAACCTCAACATGATTGGCATCGACGGCCGTCCGGGGGTGAAGTCGCTGCGCGAAATACTGCAGGACTGGCTCAGCTTCCGAATGGTCACTGTGCGCCGCCGTTTGCAGCATCGGCTCGATTGGGTAGAGCGCCGCCTGCATCTGCTCGACGGCCTGTTGATCGCCTTCTTAAATCTCGACGAAGTTATCCATATTATTCGCACCGAAGATCACCCCAAGCAGAAGCTGATGGAGCGCTTCGAGCTGAGTGAAGACCAGGCGAATTACATTCTCGATACCCGGCTGCGGCAATTGGCGCGCCTCGAGGAAATGAAAATCCGTGACGAGCAGCAAAAGCTGGAAAAAGAACGCGATGAGCTGCAAAAAATTCTCGATTCAGCCCGGCGTTTGAAAACCCTTATCAAAAAAGAACTGTTGGCGGTGGTCGACGAGTTCGGGGATGCTCGTCGGTCGCCAATGGTTGAGCGCAGTGAGGCACAGGCGTTCAGTGAAACCGAACTTATCTCCAGTGAGCCGGTAACGGTTGTATTGTCGGAGAAGGGCTGGATCCGCAGCGCTAAAGGGCACGATATCGATCCAAGTGCGCTCAGCTATAAAGCCGGGGACAGCTTCAGAGTGGCTGCACGCGGGAAAAGTAGTCAGGCGACATTGTTGCTCGACTCCACCGGGCGCAGCTACGCGCTGCCAACCCACACCCTGCCCTCTGCTCGGGGGCAGGGTGAGCCAGTGACTGGGCGGCTAAACCCGCCCAGTGGCGCGGTGTTTGAAGGGCTGTTAATGGGCGACGACACCCAAAAAGTGCTGTTGGCTTCCGATGCGGGCTACGGATTTATTGCCTCTCTGAGCGACCTTTACACCAAAAATCGCTCGGGTAAAGCGATGCTCAGCGTGCCCGCTGGCGGCCGGGTGCTCGCGCCACAACTGTTGGAAACGACAGACGCCAGTTGGCTGGCTGCCTTCTCCAATGAGGGGAGACTGCTGGCGTTCCCAGTGAGTGAATTGCCGGAGCTGGCTCGCGGTAAAGGTAATAAGATCATCAATATTCCTGCTGCACGGGTGCAAAGTCGCGAAGAGTTTGTGGTAGCACTCGTGGTGTTTAACGAGAAGAGCACCATCAAAGTGTTTTCCGGCAAACGTCACCTGGGTCTTAAATACAAAGACCTGGAGCATTACCTTGGTGAACGCGGTCGCCGTGGTAACAAGTTGCCGAGAGGGTTCCAAAAAGTGGATTCGGTAACGGTGGAGTAACCATCTGCCTGGTCCTTATTCCTGGGCTTAGGAGCAGGACTGTTTGAGGCGCCGTCTTTTTGTGAGACGCGCCTTTTAAATTTTTTGCAGGGAACCTGTTCTCAATTTGTATTAGATTGTTCTTGATCACTATCAATCCGAGTGACAGACTTATCATATCGCGCGAAAACCTTCGGCATTAATTCAACAAATCAGATCATTATGTCTCAGTTCCGCAAACACGGAAGAACCCCAGTGAAGTGCGCGGTGCGCTTGAAACACCGCGAAATTGGTGATGTGATTACCGAAACGCGCGACATCTCCGAGAGCGGAGTTTTTGTGAGTTGCAGGGAGTTAGTGCATTTTGTTGCTATTGGCGACGAGTTCGAAGCCAAACTCTATACTGAATGTGACCGGGTTTCCGAGACCCATTTGAAGGTGGTGCGCCTTACCGACGACGGCGTCGGTCTTGCCTTCGCCTGATTCCTTTGCCGCAACTTTCTGTGCGGCGAGCGTCCTTCCTATTCTACGTCTGTGAACTGTTTTTCTTGGGCTCGAGCGCTTTCGGGCGACCGGAAGTTACGTGTGAGCCGTGCGACTGCGGCGTTTTCCCCCAGCCACACGGTTCTTTTGCATGAGAGACCCGTTGCGAGGCTTTTTCCGTTACGGTTCCAGCTTATTTACCCGCATCATGGTACGCAGTTCCCCAACATACTCCGCGCCACGTTCCGAGTAACTTTGCAGCCCGGCGGCTAGCGCACTGCCCGTGATAGTTTCGTTCTGGGCGCGCATTTGCGCGCGCAGATCACGCAAATCGCTGTAGGCAGGATGTGAGTTTATGTTGTTGAAGTAAGCAGCGACAGATTCCTGTGCGGACTCGAACTTACGCACCTCGTGGATATCCCCCTCGGGCCGTTTTGCGGGGACAATGCCACAGCCTGCTGTAAAGCACCACTGGCCGAAGTAGTTGTTGCCTTCGCGCGCAAACCGTGACCGTCCCCAGGAGGACTCATTGGCGGCTTGTGCCAGCACTAAAGCCGGTGGAATGGTGTCGACACGGAGGAGCAGTTCAGATTCCACTGTGCTGGCATCTTCCGCGAGCGGCTCGTCTGGCTCCAGGACGTGGTATTTGCGCGCGAGGGCAGCCAGTTTTACACGCTGCTTACGGTTCAGCGAGTCATTCTCGGTGAGCGCCAGCAGTGCGGCGCGGTCACTTTCCAGCTTTTTGTTCTGAATGTTTATCATCGGGCGCAAATAGCTGAAGAAGGCTTTTTTGCGGGTGGGAATATCCTTGATTGCGGAAAAATCCGGTTTCTTGAGCAAAACCTGGGTTTCAGAGGGCGCTGTTTTGGTCTCTGTCGGGCTGGGGCGTTTAATGGCGTAAAGGGCGACGAGAATGGCGGCAAGATAAGCTACGATCAACCAGGCAATCAGTTTTTTCAGCATGGGGCGTCCTGTTTTTTGTTGTTGTCCAAATCACGCAGTTAGCGTGATTTTCATCACTTTCACTGATAAGTACGATGGGGGCGCGTCGCCAGATTTCCAGGCGCATTAATCCCCGGTGATGGGTTCTGCGCAGAGCGCTAAAGCTCAAGCGACTTGCGCAGATCCTGCATTTTGGTGCGGGCTGTGGCTTTGTCTACCGGCGTCGCAGATTTTTCCGGGAGTGCGGGTGCTTGCGGCAGCGCCAGATCCTGCCCTAGCCGCACCTGCTCACAAACGGCAGCGTAGTGTTGGCGAAAAACGGGAAACGCTACAGATTCTGCGTTGGTCTGTAAAAAGTACCAATCGCTGGCTTTGCCCGCGTGGTAGATGGCCGGGTGGCTCCAGTGATGTGCCGCCTTGGGGGAGGGCGCATTGCAGGCTTCGAGGTATGCGCTGTGAGCGTCTGGCAGGCCTTGCTGACTGGCGAGCTCGCAGGCTTTCACCATGGTTGCCAGGGTGGGCAGAAATTCGTTGTTTTCGATAACCGTGCGCGCCGCGCGCAGCAGTGTCTGGGTATCGAAGCGGCGCAGGGATTCCATCCACAATCGTTTCGCTGCGTTTACATCGGTTTCGTTGCTGAAGGCTTTGAAAAACTGGTTGTGATAATTGCGCCGAAACAGCGCAAATATCTGGTTGATGGCATCAATGCGCTGTTCCGTCGTGGCTTGCTCAGTAGGCCCAGCTGCGGTCGGAGAGTTCTTCTTCAAGGCTGATATCTCGCGTTGATCGTTGTTGAGGTGTGCCGTTGGTCGCGCTGGCCTGGCCGTGTTGGCGCGCCCATTCCCGCTTTGCGTGCTGCAGAAAGCGGGTGTTCCAGCTGGTGTGCAGCTGATTGCTGTCGCGCCAGTAGATTACAAATTCCGGTATCAACCCATGGGCAAAACGCAAGTCGATGTTCGCCAGGCGCAGCACATCGTACACGTCTTCGGAGGGTTGCCAGTCCACGGGAATCGGTTTGGGGTCCGTACTGTGCTCCAGCGCTGACTGAAACTTCTTCCACTGCAGCCTTACGTGCTGGACAAACTTCGCATTCCAGTTTTTATGGGCGTCGCCCACATCTTTCCAGTAGAACACAAATTCGGGTATCGCATCCTCGCAGAATTCACTGCGCACGCCAGAATGTACCGTGAGCATTTCCATAGCGTCCGGGCTGGGGCGCCAGTTGTCGTGCATCAGTGAGCCCTGATCCTGTTGGTTTTGGCGTTCACAGAAGCGGCGCCACTCGCGGGTGGCGTGGGCGATAAACTTGCTGTCCCAGTTTTCTGCGGCCTCTCCGCGCTCGCGCCAGAAAACCACAAACTCGGCGATTATGCCTTCAAGAAACTCGCGTTTGATACCTAAGTTGGTTTCCAGCGTTTCGATTGTTTCATCACTGGGGCGCCAGCTGGCGAGCATTTCATTGGCCTTCTGCTGGCGGTGAAGCTGGGCCTCGTACTGGCGCCACTGGCGAATCACATGCTGGAGAAATTTCGCCCCCCAGGAACGCTGGGCTTCGCCCCGTTCGCGCCAATAGGTAATAAACTCCGGCACCTGCTGGCGGGCGAAATTTTCCGGAATGTTGTGCTGCGCGAGCTGCGCCAGGGTGTGGTGATCCGGCTGCCACTGGGGGCCAATATGTTGCAGGCCCGGCTGTGGTCGCGGTTGTACCTGGGGCTGGCTGCGCGTTGGGGAGTGACCTGTGTGATGTTGGCTGGCCAGTCGTTCGTTAAACGCAAAGCGGAATTCGCCGTGTTCGCCAAAGCGCGCAGAACCGACCAGTAGCACGCCTTTGCCGTGCAGGCTATTGCACACGCGCACCAGATCCTGATCCTGCCAGAAGGGCACTGCAGCGCGTAGGCGGTCTGCGTTGATAGTCGCCCATTCAAAACCGTTGCTTTGCGCGGTCTGGGCCTGGCTTGCCAGGTCGGTGAGTACTGACAGTAACACTGACTCTTCGAGGCCGAGCGTGGCCGCGAGGCCGGGATAAACGAGAATGGGTTTTTCGGGGATTAGCGATGATTTCATGGTAACTCTCAATGGGAGGCTACTCTATCATTTGCCGCCAACATGTTCAGCGGTTCTTCGTTAATTTGTCCGCTTTTGATGGCGCTGGTTCCAGTGTAGTTGAGCGTGGCTTTGTCGTTTTGAGCGGCTAGTTGTGATCAGGGCTTAGGGGCTGGGCGTTAGGGGTTGGCCGTTAGGAACCGAGCGCGGTTTAATTGCGAGTGTCTTTCGCAACGGTGGTATGTAAAACAATCAACCACCGTTGCGATGCGAACGGCAATGCGGCCTGCCGCTTACATGGGTTTTGCGATCTTGGCCTTGCGGACTAACTGGACAAACTCGGTGCGATAACCGTAGGGGTCGTCACCTTTGTTTGCTTGCGCCAGTTTAAGTGCGTCATCCAGCGACCAATTGCCCAGGTAGCGCGGGTCTTTCAGCCATTGCGCAAATCCGGCAACCGCCGCGCCAAATTGCGCCTCGCGCAGCTGCGTTTGCGTTGTATCCATGGCAACCGGAATGGGTGCGCTGATCAATTGCGATTCGCTGCCGCCCGGTTGCTTGTAACGGATTTTCAGGAAGCCGTATTCGCTGGCCTTGTCAGTGTCGGTGGCTATTTTGGCTGCGGCGTACCTTTGGCTGTCAATGAGAGCTGCCTTGGAACCTGCCGGGGTGATCTCGTAGATGGCAGTAACCGTGTGCCCAGCACCGATTTCGCCTGCATCCACGGCATCGTTGTTAAAGTCCTCCCGCTTGAGTGCACGGGTTTCGTAGCCGAGCAGGCGATACTCTGCGACCGTAGCGGGGTTGAACTCCACCTGGATTTTTACGTCCTTCGCGACCGTAAACAGGGTGCCTGAGGCCTGCTCTACCAGCACCTTCTGGGCCTCGCTCAAGGTATCGATATAGGCGGCGACGCCATTGCCGTTTTGCGCCAGTTGCTGCATGAGTGCATCGTTATAATTGCCGCTACCAAAGCCCAGAATAGACAATTCTATGCCGTTGGCGCGTTTGCGTTCCACATAGCCTTTGAGTTGTTCTGGGTCGGCGATGCCGACGTTAAAGTCGCCGTCGGTGGCGAGAATAATGCGGTTAACCGCGTCCCTCTGGTAATTCGCTTCCGCCAGTTGATATGCGAGCTCAATACCTTGCGCGCCTGCGGTCGAGCCGCCAGCATTGAGGCGGTCGAGCGCTGCGAGAATTTTTTGTTGTTCGGCAACTGGCGTCGGCTCCAATACCGTGCCCGCGGCACCGGCATACACCACAATGCTCACAGTGTCGGTAGGTTGTAGTCCGCTCAACAGTAATTCCATGGATTGTTTGACCAGCGGAAGTTTGTCCGGGCTGCCCATCGAGCCGGATACATCCAGCAGAAATACCAGGTTCGCCTTTGGTGGATGCGCCAGCGGCAGCGCTTTAATGCCGATGTGGACCAGCCGCTTTGCTTGGTTCCAGGGGGCGGGTATTACCGTGATTGTGGGTTTAAAGGGGGCAGTTGCCGCGCTCGGCAACGGGTAGTCATACGGAAAGTAATTGACCATCTCTTCCAGTCGGACGGCCGCTTTCTGCGGCAGCTGACCGCGGTTAAGCTGACGTCGCACGAAGCTGTACGAGGCGGTATCCACGTCGATAGAAAAGGTCGACACGGGCTCTTCGCGGGTGACTTTTATTGGGTTGGTTGCCACTGTGTCAAAATGATCGCGGTCCGCGGTCTCCAACTGGTGCGGCGGCTCAAGGTCCGGCTTACGTGGCATAAAACTGCTGGCTTCACGTTTCATCAGAACTTCCCGCTTCGCCTCGCTGCTGGCTGCGGGGCTGGCAAACCGTTGCAAATTGCGGGCGGCCTCGTGGCTGGGGAGGGCGCCTATATCCTTTGCGCTAATGGCATCGTACTCCTGAAGCGCGTGGCGTTGCGTTTCTGGTTCTGGCTGCAGACTTTCACGCATCCCTGTGACTTTTACTTCCTCAACCACCTCTTTGCCGCTGACATGATTGCTGCCAGCTGCCGCCGGTGTTCGCGCTGGCGGCTTGTCCACCGGCGGCGGGGCTGTAAGGTCCGGGTTGTGCAGCGAAAGCATCACAGCGAATACTGCGACGCAGCCAGTTGCAACACTGCCCAGCAGCCATTTTTGTTGTGCGAATTTCATGTCTCTGCTCCTGTCATCGTGGTGAGAACGGGAGGTGAGACGCAGCCAGTGGAAAATTCCTTGGCTTTTTTTCTGATTTTTTTCCCTGCTGGCCGGGTCTGCTGCGTGTACGCGCTTAAATTCGTTCAGCGCAGCGGCAATGGTGGCGCGTTTGGCCGTGGGGTCGATGGGGGTGTTGGCTTGCGCGGCGAGGCGCTGTTTTAATTCGTCTTCGTTCATGACTTTGCCTCCTCCTGATGGGCCAGAAGGCTGAGTTTTTGGCGGATTTGATGAATCCGCCAGGAAATGGTGCTCTCTTTAACGTGCAGCACGTCGGCCGCCTCGCTGTGGGTCATACCTTCGCTGAAGACCAACAGCAAGGTGGCTTTGAAGCCTTCGCCCCAACCTTCAATACGCTGCAAAAGCTGCTGTAGAAATATGCCGGATTCCGGTGATTCTCGGTGCACGGGTTCCGGCAGGTCGCTGGTGTCCTGGTGTTGGTGCCGCTGTTCGCGCCTTTGCCAGTCGATTGCGCAGCTCACCACGATTCGGTACAGCCAGGTGGTAAATGCGCAATCGAAGCGAAATTGGTCAAGGCTGTGCGCCAGCTTTATGCAGGCCTGCTGGGTTATGTCTTCGGCATCTGTCGGGTTGCCACTCCAGGTACAGGCGAAGCGGTAGAGTCTGCCGTAGTGTGTTTGCAACAGATACTCAAAAGCCGCAGCATCGCCCGCCTGGGCGGCCCGAATACGCGCGTCTTCCTGAGAGTTTTCCCGTTTCATCAATGCTTAGACGTTACACAATCGCCATTCCTTGGTGACATTTTTTATATTTTTTACCGCTGCCACACCAGCAGGGGTCGTTGCGCCCGAGTTTAATGTCGGGCAAAAACTCGCCGTGGGTGTAATACCAGCGGTCACCCTCGCGCACGAATTCCGATTTCTCGTGCAATTGCTCGACGTGAGGGCGGCTGTGCGCCTGCACATAGGCGACAAATTCAACGCTGCCGATATCGCCAGCAGGCGCGGGGGCATCGAGGATGGAGAGCGCCAGCCAGCGGTGGTCTTCTTTCGCATTCTCAATTTTTTGTCTCGCCTCCGGTTCGCGAAATGCGGGATGGCGGGTGTCGATCAGGTAGTCGACTAAGTTCATGCAGAACGCCACGTAGCGGGAACGCATCAGTTGCTCGGGGGTTTCGGGAAAGAGAGTTTGGTCGTGGAAACGGCCGCAGCAGTCGCGGTAGGAAAGCTGGCTGCCACAGAGGCAGGGCGGGTTGTCGTGCATGGAATTCGCTCGTGGGAAAAACAATTGGTGTAGTTGGTGTAATTGGTGTAATTGGTATAGCAATAACACAGTGGTTTGGCGCCGGTTCACCAACCGGTTTACACTGGCCACTGTTTTTGGTTTGAGTAGCCTTCATGTTCGCACACGATTTAACGAAAGAAAACGCTGTTCGCTTTTCGCGTTTTGACCCGGAGAGCCTGTTCTCCACCGTATCCGCTCACCCGCTTGAACTGGAAGCCGAAGTCTGGCCCAGCGCGGAACATTATTTTCAGGCGCAGCTCGCCGGAAGTGATAGCTGGCGGGAGAAAATTAAAGCGGCGCCAACCCCGGCGCAAGCGTACAAATTGGGCTGCGTTTGGTACAAGCGCAAGGTTCGCGGCTGGAAGAATCTACGCAGGGTTATGATGACTCGCGCGCTCTACACCAAAGTACAAATGTATCCGGCAGTGAGAGACGCTCTTCTCTCTACCGGCGACGAGACGATTCTGGAGACCTCCCTCTACGACCACTACTGGGGTATTGGTCGCGACCAACGGGGCGATAACATGCTGGGCAAGGTATGGATGGATATTCGTCGCAAATTACGTGAAACAGAAGGTGAGCCGGAAAGACAGGCGGGCGTACAGGACGCCAGATAAGCAATGAAAGTTGAAAAAGAACCGGGCCTAACGCCCGGTTCTCGATCGCTGGGATGTACTAGCCGTTAATTGATTTGTCGGCTGTTTTCCACAGGTACAAACACACACCTGCGAAGGCGGCGAGGCTGAGCATTTCGACGATCAGTTTGCTGATGCCTTCGATGCCGATGCCGATATTGAGGTACAGGAAGATCGCCACGATCACACCCATGATCGCTTCACCGGCGATGAGTCCCGAGCTGACCAGTACACCAGCGTCTTCAGACTCTGCGCGTCCGGCGTGTTTTTTATCCAGCGCGTAACGCATTAATCCGCCGATAAACATCGGCACCGCCAGGGTCACCGGCAAGTAGATACCCACCGCCAGGGGCATAAGGTGCAGGCGAAAGCGGGTGCCTTTTTTCTTCAGGTAACCATCGGCGAACAGAATTATCACGCCTAACACCGCGCCCATAGCCACCATATGGTAGGGTAGCTCGCCCTGACCGAAGAGCGCTTTGGTGATGGATGCGAACAGGGTTGCCTGCGGTGCTTTGAGGCCATCGCCGATGCCGTAAGCGGTGTGCAGCAGGGTCAATACCGGTGCTATGACCAACGCCGGAATAGCGACGCCGATGATTTGCGCAATCTGCTGGCTGCGCGGTGTAGCACCTATCAAATGGCCGGTTTTTAAATCCTGAGAGCAATCGCCAGCGGTACAGGCCGCGCAACACACGACGGCGGCCACACCCAGAGTTGCAAGAATTGCGTTATTGCCTTCCATGCCGATCACCAGAAAAAACACCGCGGTAGTAAGCAGCGCGGAGATCGTCATACCGGAAACCGGGTTGTTGGAGGTGCCGACCAAACCCACCACATAGCTGGATACAGCGACGAACAGGAAGGATGCGATAAACATGATAATAGCGGTTGCGATACCGAGGCCGGTAGAACCGACAAATTGCCGGTAAATCGCGCCCATTGTGAGCAGGGCGAGTAGCAGTATCACGCCCATGCTCCACAGCGGAATATCGCGCTCCTTACGTGATATTTCATCGTTGCCGTCGGTTGTTGTTACCAGAGCGCCTAGCCCTTTCACTCCCGCGACAATGCCTCGTCTAACGCTGATAATTGACCATACACCGCCAACAATCATTGCCCCAACACCGACGAAACGAATTTGTGTCGACCAGAGTGTCCAGGCAATATCCAGTGCGCTCGCATCTTCCATGCCCGCGGGGGTGCTTAACAGCGGAATACCAATAAACCAACCAATAGTGCCACCGATAAATACCAGTGCCGCCACTTCGAGACGCACGATATAGCCGATAGCCAGCAGCGCGGGCGATGCATCCAGGCCCATAAAAATGGTGCTGCTGCCAACTTTGAAGGCGGCTTCCACACTGCCGGTTAACACCTTCAGACCAGCACTGCAAAATTTGAACAGCGCACCCAGCCCTAAGCCTTTAAGAATTATCGACAAGCCTTTGGTGCCTTCGCCGCCAGCACTGTTAAGTACGGTGGCACAGGCTACGCCTTCTGGATACGTCAGTTCTTTGTGTTCGACAATAAGTGCGCGGCGCAGGGGAATCATAAACACCACGCCGAGCAGTCCACCGGCGACAGCGATAGTCGTGGTTGCCCAGAAATCGAAGCCTTGCCATGCGCCGATGAGTACCAGTGCGGGAAGAGTAAAAATAACACCAGCGGCGAGTGATTCACCGGCACTGGCCATGGTTTGCACGATGTTGGCTTCGAAGATATTGCGGGTGCGAAGTACACCGACCAGCACGCCCATGGCAATTACGGCTGCGGGGATAGAGGCAGACACAGTCATACCGGCATATAGCCCGAGGTATACGTTAGCAGCAGTCATCACCACGCCGATGATCACGCCCAAGCCGATCGATAGCGGTGTTAATTCTTTTATGGTTTTCATGTATTGGCCCTGAATTATTTCAAGGCACCAACTTTAGCGGGATGGAGAGGAAAAACAAGAGGCGCGGTTGTGCCCCTGCGGTACAGGGGCGGATTTATCAGACTATTCTGCGGTGAGCAGACAACCGAGCACCTATGGCTGAGTCATTAGGAACAGGTTAGTGTGTTGACCGTTGTCGTCCTCACCGGGTGGCAGACCTGCACAGGCCATAAAATATATGCCGCTGCCATTGTAGTCATTGTTGAAGGTGCAGAAGGTTGCACCTGCAGTGTTACTGTCGGGAAGCGTCAGATCGCCTGCAATCATGCCGTTGCCTGGATCGTTCAATTTAGATTCCAGCAACGCGAGCGTGTAGGTATTGTCATTGTCGAGGCTGCCGTTTTCCACGTCCGTCATCTGGTTAAATTCGCAGGTGCCATCGGTACATTCTGCTTTTACCGGAAAATAAGCGCCATCGTTACTGTTGGTGAAGTAGCCGATATAAGTGCCGTTGGTATCGCTTAGCGCGGCCAGTTTTTTTCGTTCCAAGCCAATGGCGAATTGCGAGTTGGTGGTAGTGCCAGCCGTTATGGCATCCGCACTTTCGCCGATTTCGAGCAATGCTGTTTTCGCATTGGTTAAAAAATAACGGTGATTGGTGTTTACCGCCCGCCCCTCTTCGCAAGTGCTCTCGGATAAAGAGAGAGCGTCACCGGCCTGTTCACCGTCGATATCATAGCTGGTGATATCGGTATTGCTGGATGTATTTTTCCAGCCAAAGGTTCCGTAATAGGCCAGCTTGCCTTCATTATCGGCGTCTACGTCAAAATTATCGGCCTGCTGGAACAGCACCCAGTTATTGTTGATATCCGATGTGCTGCAGTGGTCGGCATTAATCAGGGGAACAATCTGGTTGTTGGAGTTTTTTAAAGGGGCAACGATCGTCAGTGAATTTTTGAGTTTTATAAACGTGATTTCATCATTCACGCTTACATCCGAGCCGGTACTCACACTGGTTACGGTAAGCTGGCCAAAACCTGACGACAGTATTTCGAAATCGCCGCTGGCAGAGAGGGTGGTGGTATCGCCGGCTTTGACGCTGCTCACCAGATTAAATGTACCGCTGTCTTCGTTGTTTTCCTGTTCGGTAAATTCAAGGCGGCGGTAAGGGCCTAAACCAAAAAAGTTTGTCGCCAGTTCGGTTGGGTCTGTTGGGGTTTCTGTTTCGTCTTCCGTTTCGGTTTCGTCCCAGCCAGCTTTGCATCCAGCAAGCCCCAACATTAACGTTGCAGCAGTAATTATAAGCGCGGGTTTTGTGCTAAACACTTTCACAATCATTCCTTATTTCGCGTGCGCTTTCAGCGAATAAAACGCAAAACGCACGCGGATTTTTAGCTAAAATTAAACGGACGACTGCTACTAAAGTGGGTTTTTATCGGAAAAAAGCCGCGTTCTACCTCAGTACCACGCCGATAAAAAGAAGCGTACCACATTCGCGTTAAAACTGTATAAGGGCTCATTGCCGGTGCCGAAGGTCTCGGTGTTATCTGGTTTATTATCGCGATAATTTTCGTAGTCGAATGCGATGCTGTCCCAATATAAATTCACTGTTGTTTTATCAAAAAACGACAACCATCCGGCTTTGAATTCGTAACTGGCCCCCAGGCCAAAGGCGGTATTACTAAAGATGGCAAGCTCTTTATCGCGGCCGCGAAAATCAAGTCGGTCGGGGTCGCCGTATGGAAAAAGGTCGGAGTAAAAATCGGCACCTTTCGATTGATCGTACATGCGGTACTTGGCTTCAAAAATCCAATTATCTTTGTAGGGGTGAACGTAGCGCAGTTCATAGTTGGTGGATTTTACCCCCCAGCTGTCCTGGAATATTCGCGCTTCGGCACGCACCGAGGCGCGGTAGGGCAAATACACCATACTGCGGATCGCGAAGGAGTCGCTGTTGCGCGTGGTGGGATATCTTTCTGGTTGGAATAATTGTTGCGCCCCGTCGGGGCCGAGATAGCGGGCGCCACGGTAGGGGTTATCCAGGCGGCCTTCATCGATAACGGTTTCCGAGTTCAGCGCGACTATCCAGTTTTTGGTCAGGACTTGTGTCCAGCCGATACTGAAACGCTGGTGTTGCGCTGGCTCTTGCACATCAGGGCTGCCATTTTGGCGAACCGTATCATTGCCCTGGGAATAGCCCAGCGAAATCGTCGACAGATCACCGAAAAAATCCTGACTCAGGCCAAAACCAAAGGTTTCCGCCTCGTAGTCGCTTTCGCTGCTGTTGGTGTAGCTCAAGCTCATAATGGTGCGGTCGCGCAGGTAGTCGAAGCCGGTACTGGTTTCGGTGCGCTCCTCGGTGTAGGCGCTGCCCTGGGTTATCACATCCAGCGATGCACTGGAGACAAAATCCACATAATAATTTGCCCACACAGACACTTTTTCGGCCACTCCTTTGCGCACCAGTACCGAAGGGCCGTCGATAGTGACCCCACCTCCCTCAAAGCGGTGGTAGAGAACATCGGTACGGTCTTCGGGTAACACCGCCGCGAACAGGGATGCACTCCAACAGGCGAGTATAAACACGAGGGCGGAAGGTAATGGGTGGGCAGTCAATTTATTCATGGCAATATTGTCGGCCAGTTACCTGCAGGCGTTTTAGTACGGCAGGTTTGGCAAGGCGAGTTAGCGAGTCTGGTACATTTTTTTTAGCGTGTTGGGGCTAGTTACAGCCGCAACCGCCACCGGCACTTCCTTCGGCACCACGGGCAGATTCGCGGGCTTCGTATACGTGATTCATATATTTTGTTGATGCCGGGTGCCCCTCAAACGCCATAATCGGATCGGCCAGATTTTCACGTTCGTAAGGTTTTACCCAGGGTTGAATCGCAGAGCAGGCGCTGAGCCCGCTCAATGCGATCACCAGGGCGAGTCTGAGTGCCGTGTTTACATACTGCATGAACGGATCAACTCTTTAACACGTTTTTTGTATTCTTTTTCGTCGCCAGGTTTGTAGCCCTTGTGGATGTAACTAACCTTGCCGTCGCAGTCAATCAGCACGGAGCTGGGCATGGCGTCCACTTTATAAGCTTCGCTGACTTTGCTGGTGGTGTCGTATAAAACAGGAAAACTAACCGGCAATTCCTTCAGCAGAGCATCCGCTTCTTTGGGGTCCGCTTCCACGTTAACGCCGAGCAGAGTGAAACCCGCCGGCGAATATTTTTTGTAGAGAGCGTCTAACAGTGGCATTTCCTGGCGGCAGGGGCCGCACCATGAGGCCCAGAAGTTCAGCATGACCACCTGACCGCGCAGGTCACTAAGGCGAACATTTTTGCCGTTATTGGCTTTTAGCGTGAAATCTTTGGCGGCGCCGCCTGCGGATTTGGCCAGCGCATTGCCACTTAAGCCAATACAACAGGTTGCGGCAGCGAATGTTAGGGCGATGGTGGCCAGCCAGTTGCGGTTGCGTATCATATGTTGTTCTCCTCACACCCGGAGTATTTGGTCGTTAAAAAAACAGCGACAAACCTAAGTGGGTTTCCAGGTTTTGAATAGATTTATCATCACCCAGAATATTGTGGGTGAATAAGTGATTGCGAAAATCGAGACGGAATGCCACCCAATCGGTCAGCGCCATACGAAAACCGCCGCCGAAGTTATAGGTAAAATATTCGTTGTCTGCGAACATCGTGTTACCGGCACCACCAATGATGTAATAACTGGTATTGAACGCGTATTTGCCAAGATACACTTCTCCGGGCAATAAATTCCAACCGAGCGATACGTTGTAGTAGGTCAATGTACGTTGTGCATCGGTGAGTAACGGGCTGCCACCACTCAAAGTTTCATAACTGGTTTCGGTGGTGGAAGTTTGCCCGCTCGCGAGTTCGAGAAACAGGTCTTCTGTCACATGATAGGCCAGTCGTACACCAAAAACATTGTTGCTGCCAAAGTCTTCGACACTCATTACCCCGGCAAAAATACCCGCTTCGAAGTTTTCGCTATCAATCAAATCCTCATCGATATTTCGCGGCTCGATGTCGGGGTTGATCACTGCATCCAATACAGTTTGGCCATCGCTTTCCTGCGCATCTTGGGCCAGCGCACCCTGGGCGAGAAATACTGTTAATGCTATTAGAAAAATACGCTGAAACCGGCCTTCCATTCGTCAACCTCTTCATTGCTTTCGCGCTCAGTTAAAAGTGTGTGATCGTTATATTCGACGCGGAATAAAAAACTGCGCGAAACATAAAATAAAAATCCGCCCCCTACAGTGAGCACGCTATTGTCGCGTTCTTCTGTTTGGACGATATCAGAACTGGGGTTAATACGAATGACGCCAGAGCCCAGGGTAAAAAACGGCGAAACTTTCCAGTCTGGAAAAGGCTCGTGAAGAATATTCAACGCTAACAATTTGCTGTTGGAAAACGAGCCAAAGGCCTGGGTATAGCGCAATTCTGTCGATAAATTGCGGGTCATGTGCAGGCCCAGGTAAGTACTGAGCGAGCGCGAGCCGGAAAAGCTGCCACCGCCTACACCGAGTTCCCAGGTGCGATCGCGGTAAGCTTCCCGGTCGGCTTCATTGAAGACTATTTCTTCCCCCTGCAAGCCGAGTGTATCGCGCAGTTCATCCCGGTGAACCCAACCAACCTTACCTTTGAGGGTGCGGGCTTTGTACCAGTCGGTGTAGCGCTTGCTGATGTGCAGTGTTTCGCCTTTTTCAACTACATGAAAAATTGGATGTGAGTGGCCTGGACCCGTATGCATCTCGGCGTAGGCGTCGGTGACTACAACGTCTACGCCTTTATCTTTGGCGAAGCCGGGGGCGCTCAGGAAGCTGATGCAGAGCATTATCCACAAGCGGGTAACAAGGTGTTTTTTTGGGGCCATGTAATAAATTCTATGTGTCCGTCGGTCGCTGCGGCGGGCGCAAAGTCTGACCAAAGTGGTTAATAGCTGTGGTACGGATGCTGGCATCAGGGTGCATCAAACGGGTTGTTATAGTATTGCCCGCCGATATCCAGCCATTCTGCAATAAGTTTTAGTTCGGCGCCATCCAGATAACCTTCGTGAGAGCCGCCAGGCAGAAATGGAGCGAAAAACTGGTTTGAAGCCAGGGCCCCGTTTGGCGACATAATCGCGCCGTTGCGATTGCCGGTTTCCACCAAAATAGGAATGGGGTTGCCTTCGCTATCGACTTCCAGCACCAAGGCGGGAACCTGATTACCATTGTTGTCCAGAACCGGAGTCAGGTTCGGATCGGTCGAGTTGATGGGGCCTGCCACCGGTTGGCCATTGGCATCGACGTAAACATATTGTGGCACGTCATCGATAGTGAGCTGCACCGTTTGAAACTGGGGTTCGCCGTCGATCACCAGTTGTTCGGTCTGGTTGCGCAAATTGCCGTTCTCATCGATCTCCTGAATCAAACTTCCGAACAGCAGCTGCGCGTAGGAATTAACATAGTCGTCCCGTTCTGCAGACTGGCTGGAGTTAAGATTCAGCTGGCGGTTGCCCGCGGGAATCGTGGCGGCACCATTGGCATCGACGGTGTTGTGGCAGCTGGTACAGGTAAAATCCGCTACCAGCAGGTCCTCTTCGTCAGGGTCGAAAAAACGGCGATCTTTGTCCCATACGGGCTGAATGTGTTCAAGGTAATTGATTACCGTTCGGCACAGGCTGCTCCAATCGGTGATGCAGTCGGTGGGGGCGGCGGTCTCCAGATCGCTGTAATTAAGGTCGAGCGTGGCAGTGCGGGGGCGGGTGCCGTCTTCGGTCCAATCGCTGTAGTCCACAATATTCATGTTCGGCTGACGCGGCCCGTTTAAGCGCGCATAGTATTCGGCCATGGTTTCGCCAACTTCTGGCGGTTCATGGGGAGTGCCAAACTCATCCCGCAATTGCGTGTTGGGGAAGGGGGCGCTGGCTAGGGCGCCTGGGTTAATCGAAGGAGGTTCCGCGCCGAAGCGCCCGTGGGGTGTTGGCGATTCCCCGTTAGCGTGACAGCCGTTGCACTGGCGTACTTCGCCCGCGCGCAGTGCCATCCAGTATTCATGGCGTGGGCCCAGTGCGCTGGTGCCGTCTGCCGTTACCCGGCGGCCGCGTGCATCGAGAATAGAAAAGGTGAAAGCCACATCGGCGGGTACCTTGAACATCGCAGAACCGTCTGGCTCGATGGGCACATACCCTAATATGTCTTTCATTTGTCCGCCGGAGCGGCCGAAGGCGCTGTTGTCAAAATCCACTACATCATCATCCGCCATGGAAACTGCTTTGAGTATGCGCAGGAATCGTGCCGGACGCTCACTTTCTGGTGTCTGTAAGGGGTCGGCGGTAGCGAGAATGCCGTTGGGGGAGATATCGACCCCGTCCACATCGTACACGCTGCGGATATGCACAATCCCTACGTTTTCGTCCGCCAGTTTTTGATCAAAGTCGATGCCGGGAATCGGGTCTGGGATGTAATTGGGTAGCGCCCGCGGCTGCATCACCAGGGCTTCAGTATTCATGGTGCCCAGTTCTGAAAGCACCACTGGCGCTTGCGTCTGGGTCGTCGGGTCAAATATCCACAGGCCGTAGACGGGTGGCGCCAATACGATGTTGTCCAGTTCGAGCACCGCGGCTGTGCAAGGGAAGTTACCGACTTCATCGGCGTCAATGGTGACCGGTGTAACGTTCTGGCCGAGGTCTTCACCATCTTCGTCGACAAACTGGCCGTTTTCGCCAATCAACTGCAGATTTTCATCAATATAAATGCCCAGCTTGTAGCCGTTGAGCTGGCAGGGGCTCCAGCTCACCAGCATACGGCCGGTGCCGTCATCAATTGGGTAGGCGGAATTGTAATAACCCGCTGGCGAGGGTGAACCGTCGGTCACAATTTCAGCGCCCACCAGAGAGGTTTGTGCGGGGCCACTGACGCCGGCGCCACTGACTGCTACGTTGTATTCGGTGAATTCGGCCGTATCAATTGCCACCATGCCACCACCGAGTCGCCCGGATTCGCGCGGACGCAGCGTAACCTGTACGCGGCCATCATCCAGTTCGCGGGGTTTTACAAACACGCCTTCAGAGTCGTTGGTGCCCGTCATCTGGCTGTGGAAACCGTACTCCAGCGTAACGTTACTGCCGTTGGGGTTGGCGGTGTATAGGCTGAGGTGATCTTTACTGTCGCGGTAGTTATCCCAACGCAGGAACATAACGCGCCCGTCGCTCAACTGGGTTGGGTAGAGATCGTGACTCTGGTTGAAGGTAATTTGCTTGATTTCAGTACCATCGTCCTCCATGACGTGAAGTACAAATGCTTCGGACTCCCCATCTTCAGTGAGCGCAGCAAACTGTGGTTTGTTTTCATCGAGCAAAACCGCGCGGGAACGACGCTGACGGTTCGACGAAAAAATAATGCGGCCATCGGCCAAAAACGCCGGATTAATATCCTGACCTTCTTCGGCGACGATATCGGACGTGATAATTCGACGAAGCATTTCTGTCTCGAGGTCGTACTCCCAGATATTCCAGGTGGGTTGATCCTCTTCGTCGGCGTTTTCAATCTCCGGTGCGCGCATGGCAAATAAAAGCTTGGTGCCATCCGGGCTCACGGATAAATCTTTCACATCGTATTGGGGGCGGAAATCCTCAGGGAGTGGGATTTCCTCCCCAGTCTCCGGGTCTGTTTCCGCTGCGGGCATAAATGCGATATCGGTTAGCACAATTTTTTCTGCTGGGACCGAGGCGCGTGCTTTAAACATTAACCGGGCACCGGGATTAAATGCGGTGACATCCATAATGTTGCTGGCGATCAGTTCACCGTCTTCATCGCGGGGAAGGGGGCGCTCGATATAGGCGATCGGAAAATCTACGACTACCGGGTCGGGCGCCTGAGTGTCGCTGCCGCCACCGTTGTTGCTTACATCGCAACCCGACAGACCTGCCAGAAGGGAGAGCCCTGCTAAATATCGCCTAATGTGCTTCATAACTTAATCCAAAATATTTAACGCTGTCCGCCGCAATTGTGCCGATTATACGCACGCAAAACTGGGTGCCGCCGAACAGTTATCCGGGGAATGTAAACAAGCTTTGTGCCCACCTTGGATTTTTTGTGCGAGCTGCTCGGCAGAATTACGTTTTTTTACACTAATGCGGGAGTTTTCAGAGAATATGGCTCTTTAGAATAAAAATAATGCCGCGACTGCCCTTATCTGGGCAGGCTATTGAATAGCATGTGCGTAAGTTTTTCTAAAAAAAATGTAAATCCTACTTTCTCCAATGAATTTTTAAGAAGTGGGTCTCATTTCGTTCATGTTAATGGATTTTTGCGCCGCGCGGCGACTTCGCAGGGAACAATTCCTGCGTTGTGCAAAAATACAACACGGTAGGTAATAGCGACTTTAGGGGTTTTGACGGGTGTTCATCGCAGAGACTGCGACATCACTCACACTTTGCCAAATCGCCTCGCGGATTCAATAAATTGCTGTGTGACAAATTTTGACGGAAGCCAACAAATTTTGCTCCGCTTCGGCAAACAGTGCCGGGCTGGCAGGCTTTGGTTTCAGCCGCTAAACAAACCGAAAGGCTCAACGATGATAAATGCTCACCCCCAACCCAGGGACGCGGCCGCCGCGCACAAGCGTGCGACCTTGGGTGCCGCACTTGCGGGTCTTGCTTTAGCTGTCGCGTTCCCCGCATTGGCGGATACACTCGACCAAGCCAAGCGAATTCACGATCGTATTGCCGGTGTGCCGCCCTCAGAGCAAGTGCTGCTCAACATGAAAGCTGAACTGGATAATAACGACGGTGTTGCCGCGGCCATGCTGGCGATGGAAGACGACGGCTTTTACAACGTCACACTCAAAAATTGGGCTGCGCCATGGACCAATCGCGAGATGGATGTGTTTGTACCGCTCAATGATTATGTGGCAACGGTGGTAGGCGCTGTGCGGGACGATCGCGATTTTCGCGAGATTCTGTACGCCGATATTCTTTATCTGGCCGACCCTGCTCTAGGTCTGCCAGCCTACTCCAACAGCAATAACAATCACTATGCGCAGCTGGAAAGCGCGGGCCTCAGCTTGAAAGATGCCCTCGTCGTGCGCAGTCAGGCATCGGTGACGGGCTTGCCCGCCGATGCCACAGCTGGCGTGGTGACCTCACGCGCCGCTGCCCGCTCATTTTTTAAAGCGGGCACTAATCGCGCAAATTTCCGCTTCACCCTACTTAATCACTTATGCATGGATTTGGAGCAGGTACACGACGTAACGCGCGTACCGGACCGCATTCGTCAGGATGTGTCGCGCAGCCCCGGCGGCGACGCGCGCGTGTTTCTCAATAACTGCCTCGGCTGCCATTCTGGCATGGACCCACTCGCTCAGGCCTTCGCCTATTACGACTACGAATACGATGCCGACAATGATCTCACCGGTGAGAATGGCTCGATTTCGTACAACGCCGAAGGCGCAATCGATGCTGCAACCGGCACCCGCGTAAAAGCGAAATACCACATCAATAGTGCGACCTTTCCCTATGGTTACGTTACACCCAACGATCACTGGACGAATTACTGGCGGGAAGGCCAGAACCAGGTGCTGGGCTGGGACAGCGCATTACCGGGTGAAGGCGACGGTGCGCGATCGATGCTGATGGAGCTTTCACATTCGGAAGCATTTGCGTCCTGTCAGGTGAAAAAAGTGTTCAAAAGTGTGTGTTTGCGCGAGCCAGGTGATGCGGCAGATCGCGCTCAGCTCGCCACTATGACCACCGATTTCAAAAATGCGAATTACAACATCAAGCAGGTGTTTGCCGAATCTGCTGATTACTGCAAGGGTGAATAATCATGAGCCTGACGATGACTAAATTCACCCGCGCTTTATATCCCGTTGTTCTGGTGGGTATCGCTGGCTGCTTAGCCGCCTGTAGTGGTGGCAGTGGCGAAAAAGTGGAACAGAGCCCGGACTTTTCGCACGGCGACGGGGACAACACGATTCAGTACACCGGGCCCTCGCCCAGCACTGCAGATGTGCAAAACTTTAAATCCAGTATGTGGGATAACCTCACCAGCGAAGAGCGTTGCGGCTCCTGTCACGTAGAGGGTGGCACCTCGCCAGCGTTTGTGCGTCGCGATGACATCAACCAGGCCTACGCAGAAGCCAATTCCGTGGTGGACTTGGAAATTCCGGCGAACTCGCGCGTGGTACAGAAGGTGGGTGGTGGCCACAACTGCTGGGCGAGCGATCCGCAGGTGTGTGCTGAGATCCTGACCAACTATATCTCCTCCTGGGCGAACGCGTCTGGCACAGCCAGCAATGTCATCGTACTGACGCCGCCGCCGGTCATTTCGGTTGCAGACAGTAAAAGCTTTCCGGCGGATAGCGCCTTGTTTGGCAGCACCGTACACCCGGTGTTGAAAAATTACTGCGCGTCCTGCCACTCGGAAGATTCTGCACTCCAGCAGCAGCCTTATTTAGGCAGTGCTGATGTGGATGTTGCATACGATGCTGCTCGCAGCAAAATGAATCTGGATACACCGGGATCGTCGCGCCTGGTACTGCGGTTGGCGAATGAGTTTCACAATTGCTGGGAGAACTGCACCAGCGACGCTAACTATATGACCCAGAAGATCGCCGAGTTTGCCGCGGGAATTCCCGTCACAGAGGTCGATCCGAATCTGGTAGTCAGTGATGCGCTCGGTTTGCCGAATGGCATAGTGGTGAGCAGCGGTGGACGTGTGGAATCCAATGTTATCGCGCTTTATGAATTCAAAAGTTCGTCGTTACAGATTGCTTACGACACCTCCGGGGTAGATCCCGCGCTGGATTTAAATCTTAGCGGCAACGTACAGCGCGTTGGTGGTTGGGGTATCCGCATCAACGATGGCAAGGCGCAGGGTTCAACCAGCTCGAGCGCCAAACTCGCCAAGCTTATTCGCGCTACCGGCGAGTATTCTATCGAAGCCTGGGTTGTGCCGGATAACGTCAGTCAGGATGGCCCCGCCCGCATTGTGAGCTACTCGGGCGGCTCGGAAATACGCAATTTTATGCTTGGGCAAACGCTTTACAACTATAACTTTGCCAACCGAAGCTCCGGCAGTGACGGCAATGGCATGCCGATGGTCTCCACCGATGACGCCGCAGAAGTACTTCAGGCGACCCTGCAACATGTGGTGGCCAACTACAATCCCATCGAGGGTATGACACTGTTTGTCAACGGTGTTCAGGTGGCAAGTAACCCGGAGATGGCCGGCACCAACCTCAACGATTGGGACGATACCTTTGCGCTGGCATTGGGTAACGAAGTCGATAACCAGTATCTGTGGCAGGGAGTCATTCGGTTCCTGGCTATCCACAACCGTACCCTCACCCCAGAGGAGGTTGTGACTAACTTTGATGTGGGCGTCGGCGAGAAATTCTATCTGATGTTCGGTGTATCCGAGCATGTGGACCTGCCAGAGAGCTACATTGTGTTCCAGGTAGAGCAATACGACAGCTACAGCTATCTGTTCAACACACCGTTTTTCATCAGTTTGAGTGACCAGAGCCCTGCGCAAGCCATCGCTATAGAAGGTATGCGCATCGGGGTGAATGGCCGCGAAGCACCCGTCGGACAGGTGTACGCCAATTTGAATATGACGATAGATAGCGCTAACTACAATGCCGAAACCGGCACGACCCTGTCGCCGTTGGGCACTATCGTGGAGCTGGACAAGGGCCCGGACAACGACCAGTTCTTCCTGTCGTTCGATCGTATCGGTTCACACAGCTATAGCCGCACACCGCCAGCAGCGCCCCAGCCACCGGCGCCTGCGGACCTGGATTACGAACAATCCGACATCGGCTTGCGTCATTTTGCCGAGATCAACGCCACTATTGCACGCATGACACGCACTCCCGCGGCCAGCACACCGGCAAGTGTGAGTGAGGTTTATAACACCGTGCGTCAGCAATTACCGGTCACCGAAGCAATCGACACCTTCCTGGCAGCACATCAGGCGGGGGTCATGCAGCTTTCCGTGGCCTATTGCACAGGGTTGATGAAAGACAGCACGCGGCGTGCGACGGTATTCCCTGGGTTTAATTTCGCAGCGGATGTAACGCGCGCGAACGCAGATTCATTAATAGACCCACTGCTCGACGGACTCTTGGCCAACCCGGTTAGCGTCGAGGGTTCGCCCACAGTGATGGCGACCCAGGCTGACCCGGCAGCGCTAAAAACCGACCTTTACACCCTGGTGGACGATATGGCCGCTGCGGATACTGAAACCACGGCAATCGCAATTTGCGCCGCGACAGCGGGCAGCGCGGTCATGCTTATCCAATAACTGCAATAAGGTAATCACACTCATGGCCAGACGTTTTAAATCATTTCGCCCGGACGAGCCCTTACTGCACCCGGATCACCATCGCCCGCGCACTCGCCGCGAGCTGATTGCCCAGGGTTTTCGCGCAGGCATGGGCACCATCGCGGGCACCTCCATGTTTAGCCTGTTCGCCAATCCGCGCCAAGCCATGGCGCTGTCGGCGGACATCGACGCCCGCCGTGCTCCCTGCGGGATCACCGCAGGCGCAGGCAAAATTCCCTTCATTTGCTTCGATCTGGCAGGTGGCGCCAATATCGCCGGGTCTAACGTGTTGGTTGGTGGCGCGGGTGGCCAGATGGATTTTCTGGCGACCGCCGGTTACAGCAAGCAGGGTTTGCCTGGCGACATGGTGCCGGGGTTGGAAGAGGCCAATCCTGCAGCAGGCAGCAACGGCGACCACACCAATACGCAGTTGGGGCTGGCGTTTCATTCAGACAGCGGCTATTTGCGGGGTATTCTCGAGCGCACAGCCGCGGGTACCCAGCAAGCTATCAACGGAGCCGTGATCGCAGCACGCTCAGAGAACGATACCGGCAATAACCCGCACAACCCGATGTACGCCATTAACATGGCGGGTGCCAATGGCGAACTGCTGGCCCTGTGCGGGTCGCGAACCAGCGACTCCGGTGGTAATTCCATGGCACCGGCAGATCTGATTAACAACGAAGTCCGCCCGACCAAAGTCGACCGCCCTTCTGATGTTACCGGTTTGGTTGACGTGGGGGATTTCGGTTCGCTTAGCCCGTCCGAAGTGGTGGCGGTGATGGAATCGGTATCACGCATGAGTGACCGCAAGCTGGGTCGTGTTTCAACCGGCATGAGCAACGATGACGCGGTTAAAAATCTGGTCAGTTGCGCATATGTGAAGAGCGCATATCTGGCAGAGAGCTTTCCTGACCCGGCGTTTCTCGACCCTGCGGCAGATCCGGACATCGTCGGCCCTGCGGGGATCTTTAGCATCGACGAATTCAACAGTGATGGTGAATTCCGCAAAGCGGCGTCCATCATGAAGCTGGTCGTCAACGGTTACGCGGGCGCGGGCACCATTACTATGGGTGGCTACGATTATCACACGGGTGATCGTGCGACCGGCGAGATGCGTGATCTACGCGCTGGCCGTTGTATGGGAGCGTGTCTGGAATACGCGGCCCGCCGCGGCGTTCCGCTGATGATTTACGTGTTCAGTGATGGTTCGGTGTTCAGTAACGGCATGACCGATGATTCCGAGCAGGGGCGCGGTAAAGGTGTATGGACTGGCGATAATCAGCAGACCGCATCGGCGTTCTTCCTGGTATACAATCCAAACGGTCGTCCCGTTTTAATGGGAGCAACCCCAGAAGAGCAGGCGGTTCACCAGCAAATCGGCTATATGCGCGCGAGTGGTGATGTGGAGACCAGCACCAGTTCGGATCGCCCGAACCCCGCGGCCAATAACGTTAACTTGTTGGTTCAGACTGTGCTGCTGAATTATATGGCGCTGCACGGCGGCAATGCACAGGCGCAGTTTGAAACCGCGTTCAGCAGTCGCGGGTTGAGTCACGGCCTGGGGTCGGCAGGCATTATGGACAGGCTCACGGCATTCGAGCCAATAGTGAACGGAACAATTGTTTAGCTGTTTACAAAATAGCTATTTAGATCGTTAATATTTAACGAATAGAATATACGTACATTTCTGTGAACCCCCGGCAGGCTGCCGGGGTCTTTAAGGATAGCTTCTTTCGGCCATGGAGCAAGGTCGTCTGAAAAACACAGCGCCTGCTGTTTAATCTGTCGCCTATTTTCACATTCTTATCGCCTTGAATGCGATATTTAAGTCTTTTTATTGAGTATTGTTTTTAGAAATACTTAATTAATGAATTTATTTTGTCATACCTTGACTATTCTTTTAGGGAAAGCTGATTTAACGAAAATTAAGGAATCTGTTGATGACGGTAACACACGATAATCTTCCGCTGCTTCTTTTAAAGGCTCGTGAAAGTTCTGTGGCCTGTATTCGCGCAGTTCTTAGCGACGCTAGTTTAACGGAGCAGCAGTGGCGCGTTATTCGTACGCTGGCATTGGCTGGAGAGCTCAACGCACAGGATCTTGCGAACCAAAGCTGCATTCTAAGCCCAAGTCTTTCGCGTATTCTCGCCCGCCTTGAAGCGGATAAAATTATTATCCGCAAAGTTGATGCAACTGATCAGCGTGCGCTTAACCTCAAGCTGAGTGCGAAGGGCAAGCGTCTGCATGATCGGCTCGCCCCGCGGGTCGATAAGCAATATCAGATGCTGGTGAAAGAAGCGGGCAAGGACACCATTGTCAAGCTAGCGAGTTTGTTAGAGAAATTTAACACCTCCACCACACCAGCGGCTGAGAACGGCTGACAAATCACCCCTCGATATTTGCGTGACGCAGGTATCCTGGGATTGTGTTTGGTCTGAATCCGCTGTCTGGGCTCCCAGCCACGCAAATCGCTGCGAGCGCGGCTTGCGTCGTATGTCGCTGCTGCATACGCTAGATATGTTGCGTTAACTCGCCTGTGTTACAGAGGGTATACGCGCGAGAACCGGTGCGTAACAGCAGTGATTGGTCTTTCCCGCCTTTTATATCACCCCTTGCGTATGAAGTGGTCTGCCCCTCATATTTGATGTCGCGTTCAGGGGCAGATGCGCCTGGTTGTGTGCACCCATACTTTTATTGTGAATTCAAGTCTGTGCCCCAGGGGGATTTTTGCGCATAATCGCTCGCCGTATATTGTTCGGAGAGTTAGTGCCCCCCATGATAAGTATTACCAGTCGCATAGCCCAGGAATTGAACACCCACGAACGTCAGGTCGCCGCTGCAGTGGCGCTGCTGGACGAGGGTGCCACCGTACCGTTTATTGCTCGTTACCGAAAAGAAGTGACCGGCGGCCTCGACGACAGCCAGTTGCGTTTACTCGACGAGCGTCTGGGCTATTTACGTGAGCTGGAAGACCGGCGCGAGACCATCCTCAACTCTATTGCTGAGCAGGAAAAACTAACCCCAGAGCTGGAAGCGCAGATTAAATCTGCCGAAACCAAAACCCAGCTCGAAGACCTCTACCTGCCTTATAAACCCAAACGCCGCACCAAAGCGCAGATCGCCCGCGAAGCCGGTTTGGAGCCGTTGGCAGACCTGTTGTTGGCAGACCCCACCCGCAACCCTGAAGACGAAGCGGCCGCTTTTCTCAATGCGGAACACAAAATTGACGATGCCAAGGCGGCATTGGATGGCGCCAAACAGATTTTGATGGAGCGCTTCAGCGAAGATGCGCAACTCCTTGAAAAGCTGCGTAATTTCCTGACCCACGAGAGCTTTTTACAAGCCAAGCTGGTCGACGGTAAAGAGCAGGAAGGCGCTAAGTTTCGCGATTATTTTGAACACAGTGAGCCGTTTGGCAAAGTGCCCAGCCACCGCGCGCTGGCGATGTTCCGCGGCCGCAACGAGGGAATTTTGACCTTGGCGCTTACCCTGGACCCCACTGCGGAGTCGCCGGTTGGCACTGTGCATCCCTGCGAGATCTCGATTGCAGAGCATTTTGACATTAAAGACCAGAGCCGCGCTGCAGACAAATGGCTAGCAGAGGTGGTGCGCTGGACCTGGCGGGTGAAGCTTTACACCCACTTGGAAACCGATCTCCTGGGCGGCCTGCGCGAACGCGCGGAGGCGGATGCTATCGAGGTCTTTGCCAGCAATCTCAAAGACCTGCTGCTGGCGGCACCGGCTGGTCCCAAAGCGACAATCGGTCTGGACCCGGGTCTGCGCACCGGGGTGAAAGTCGCCGTGGTGGATGCGACAGGCCAGGTGCTTGATCACGGGGCGATTTTTCCGACTCCGCCGCAAAACCGTGTGATGGAAGCAGAAGCCACGCTGGTGGCGCTCTGCAAAAAGCATAATGTCAGTTTGATAGCGATTGGAAACGGTACAGCATCGCGCGAAACGGATAAGTTTGTCGGCGATATGCTCAAAGCCCACAAAGACCTGAAAATCCAAAAAGTCATGGTTAACGAAGCTGGGGCTTCGGTGTACTCGGCGTCAGAGTTTGCTGCCAAAGAGTTCCCGGACCTGGACGTAACTATCCGCGGCGCTGTGTCTATTGCGCGCCGCCTGCAGGACCCGCTCGCTGAACTGGTGAAAATCGATCCGAAATCCATTGGTGTCGGTCAGTATCAGCACGATGTTTCGCAAACGCGATTGGCGAAATCACTGGATGCGGTAGTCGAGGATTGTGTAAATGGCGTGGGTGTCGAGATCAATACCGCATCGGCACCCCTACTGGCGCGGGTGGCGGGCCTTAATTCCTCGGTGGCGAACAATATTATCGACTTCCGCAACAAAAACGGCGCATTCAGCAACCGCAAACAGTTGCTGGAAGTCTCTCGCCTGGGCGCCAAGGCGTTCGAGCAGTGCGCGGGCTTTTTGCGCATCGCCAATGGCGATAACCCGCTGGATGCCTCCGGTGTGCACCCGGAAGCCTATGAAGTGGTCGAGCAGATCGCTGCGCGCAACAAGCGTGAGGTGAGAGGTTTGATCGGAGATACCGGGTTTTTACGCGGGCTGAAAGCGGGCGATTACACTAACGAGAAGTTTGGTGTGCCCACGGTGACCGATATTCTGCAGGAACTGGACAAGCCCGGCCGCGACCCGCGCCCGGAGTTTAAAACCGCGCAATTCCAGGAAGGTGTTGAGAAGGTCTCTGACCTGGAACCCGGCATGATTCTGGAGGGTACGGTAACCAACGTGACAAATTTCGGTGCTTTTGTCGATGTGGGCGTACACCAGGACGGTTTGGTGCACATTTCTGCGCTCTCCAATACCTTCGTTAAAGATCCGCGCGAAGTGGTGAAAGCTGGCGATATTGTTAAAGCAAAAGTGATGGAAGTGGATGTGGACCGCAAGCGGATCGCGCTGTCCCTGCGGCTGGACGATACGCCCGGAGAAAAAACCAGCACTGCGGGTCAGCCTCGTCGCGCGCCGAAGCAGCGTCAGGCGCACGGTGCGCAGCCGAAAACTGGGGCTCCCAAAAACGGGACTATGGCAGCGCTGTTTGAAGCGGCGGCGAAAAAGCAAAAGCGTTGATCGGCGAGTTTCTCACCAGCTAAACCGGTGGGGAATACATGACAACGCAGTTGAAAGGCGTTAAAAAAGGCGGCCCCTGTAGAGGAGCCGCCTTTTTTGTTTGCCTGTGCGAGCTTGAGTGTTGCTTACATGCTCACAGTAACGTTGCGGCTGGTGTCCAGCCATTGGTTCAATTCCGCCACATCTTCGGACGAGAGGGTGCCTGCTGCTTGTTTCAACTCCAAGGTGCTTAAAACATATGAGTAGAGGGCGTCGTAGTAGTCGCGTTGTGCACGGTACAGGTTGCGCTGCGCGTTCAATACGTCCACCAGGTCGCGTGTACCAACGTCGTAGCCCGCCTGGGTCGCTTCCAGCGCGCTCTGGTTGGAAACAATCGCTTGAGAGCGTGCTTTAACTGTGGCCACATTGGTCAAGACTGTCAGGTGGCGCGACCGGGTTTGCTGGATCACGTCTCGCTGGGTTTGGCTCATCACCTCCCGCGCAGCAATATATTGCTTGGCCGCTTGACGTCGACTGGCTGAAGTACCGCCGCCGTTGAAAATAGGCACTGACAGGACTACGCCAATTGATTGCTCCTGGGTGTCGAACTCGCCATCTTGTCCAAAGTTCTGGCTGTAACCTTCATTAGTGTAATCGGAGTACCCGGCTTCGAAGGTGACAGTTGGCAGGTGGTTTGCTGTCGCAGCCTTTTTGTTAAATTTGGCGGCATCGGCATTCAACTTTTCCACTTGCAGTGTGTTGTTGTTTTTCAGAGCCATTTCTACCCAAGCCGTGCGTTCTGCGGGTACTGGGCTGGCAACCGGCAAATCTTTCTTGAGCGGAGCCAGGCTGGACTGCGGACGGCCTGTCAAAACTTCAAGCGCCTCGAAACTAATGCCCAACTGCCCTTCCGCTAACAGGCGCTCTGCTGTGGCAGAATCGAACACCGCTTGCGCTTCGTGTACTTCAGTAATGGCTGTCAGCCCCACTTCGAAACGCTGGCGGGTTTGCTCGAGCTGGTGCGAGAGTGCGTTTTCTTCGGCTTTCGCGGTGGAGAGGTTATCCACGGCTTGCAAGGCGTCGAAGTAGGCGGTGGCGGTGCGCAGAATCAGGCTTTCCTCTGCGATATCAAACCGCTCTTCGGCGATATCTGAGGTTGCTCGTCCATTCTGGTAGCGGTACCAGGAATTCATATTGAACAGTGGCTGTTTCAAGGTAACCTGATAGCCGCTGGTAGTGCCGTCGACTGAGCTTTCGTCCAGATCGGTGCCATCGTCCAGCTTGCCCGAGCTATCGGTCGTTTTGTCGGTATAGCTCGCAGTTGCGTTCACGGATGGAAGCAATCCCGCGAGGCCAATTTTGCTGCTTTCTTTGCCAGCATCCAGGTTTGCTTGTGCAGCTTTGTAGGTGTGATCGCTTTCCAGCGCCTGTTGATAAATTTCTTCGAGCGTGGCCGCCTGGATACTGGTTGTTAATCCGCCAATCGCCACCGGCAATAAAATGGCAATGCATTTTTTGATCATGGGAACTTCCTGACTCTAAATAATGGTGAACCGCAGCCAGCCGGCCGCATGAGATAGTGTGTCGTAAATTCTGGTTTGTGCCATTGCAGGCCGACCCCGCCAACACCAAAGTTTTCAACTTCAACGGGCTGCAAAAATCCGCATGCAGTCTACGTCTAACGCCAAGCGCAGATTAGAACACGAAGCCTGTTAAGAAAATGTCAATCTAATAAAAAACGTGAAACGCCTTTACACCATTGGCGCAACTTCATACACTCGTCGGCCAATTAACACTTGTCGGGGTGCCGTTTTACGGCTGAGAAATACCCGCTGACCTGATCTGGATAGTACCAGCGTAGGGAACAAGTTGCCCGCCTTGCTTGCGCCTGCTTCTTCCCCCGTCACAACACCCAATGAATACGCAAATACCTGTGGTGCTTGCTATTGCCGGTAGTGACCCTCTCGGTGGCGCCGGTTTACAAGCCGATATTAAAACTGCTGCCGCACTCGGTGGCTACTGCTGTACCGTGACCACGGCCCTGACCGCGCAGAACAGCCGCGGTGTCAGTGCTGTGTGGCCAGTCGCGCCGGAACAACTGCGTGCGCAATTTAGCGCCGTAACCGAGGATATAACGCCGGGGGCAATCAAAGTCGGCATGCTGGGCAACGCCGCTTTAATTGCTGAACTCGCAAATTTACTGCGTACTCAGCCCAATGTTCCGGTTGTACTCGATCCAGTTCTCGCGGCCACTGCAGGCGGTGATCTGCTCTCCAACGCGAGCGGCGAATTAGTGGCACAGCTACTGCCGCGTGTCACTTTACTTACCCCGAATCTACACGAAGCGAGCCGTTTACTGAACTGCCCACCAGCGCTTGATGAAAGTGACATGCTTGTGCAAGCAAAAGCTCTGCGGGAAATGGGGCCACGAGCTGTGTTAATCAAGGGCGGCCACCTGGCATCGAGCCGCGCGATCGATATTTTGCTGAGTGAAACGAATACAGTCCAACGTTTCGCAAGTCCTCGCTTAGCAGCGCGAAATACTCATGGCACTGGGTGCACCCTGGCGACTGCTATAGCTACCGGTCTGGCGGCAGGGCATGCGCTACCAGTCGCAGTTGCGTGCGCCAAACGGTTTATCCAGCAGGCTATTGCACACGCAGACAGTTTGAACCTGGTCGACGAAAACGGGCCGCTGCAGCATTTCTTTGCAGTTTCTGATTCCTCACGATTGCCGTGATATTTAATTTTTTACGCACAGATTCATCTTTCAGAAATTTAATGGAAGACTCGAACACCAAAAACTAAACCTCCAACACGAGAGAGAACCCAATGGCCGCGAATGAAAAAACCTACTTGAGTGAAACCGCCAAGGTGGACCAATCGTCTGTACAACCCTTCCCAAATTCCAGCAAAATTTATGTCGAGGGTTCGCGCAGCGATATTCGCGTTCCAATGCGGGAAATCTCACTCGCGGACACGCCCACCGATTTTGGCGGAGAGCAAAATCGACCGGTGCGAGTGTACGATACCTCCGGCCCCTACACCGATCCAGAGGTGCAGATCGACCTGCGCACTGGCTTGCCCGATGTGCGTTCGCGCTGGATTAATGAGCGGGGCGATACCGAAGCGCTGGCGGAGAAGAGTTCGCTGTTCGCCACACAGCGACTGAACGACCCCGCACTCGCCAGCCTGCGTTTTCAGCATTTACGCACACCCCGCCGCGCGAAATCCGGGGCTAATGTTTCGCAAATGCACTACGCCCGGCAAGGCATTATTACTCCGGAAATGGAATATATCGCCATTCGCGAAAATATGAGTTTGCAGCAGGCACGTGAACAAGGCGTGTTGCAGGAGCAGCATGCGGGGCAGGCGTTCGGCGCAGCGATTCCAGACGAAATTACGCCGGAGTTTGTGCGCTCAGAAGTTGCGCGTGGCCGCGCGATTATCCCCGCGAACATCAATCACCCGGAGCTGGAGCCGATGATTATCGGTCGCAACTTTCTGGTGAAAATTAACGGCAACATTGGCAACAGCGCACTGGGCTCGTCGATCGAAGAGGAAGTGGCCAAGCTCACCTGGGGAACCCGCTGGGGCGCCGATACCATTATGGATTTATCCACCGGTAAAAATATTCACGAAACGCGCGAGTGGATTATTCGCAACGCCTCGGTGCCGATTGGTACCGTTCCCATCTACCAGGCGCTAGAAAAAGTGGATGGTATTGCCGAAGATCTCACCTGGGATATTTTTCGCGATACCTTAATCGAGCAGGCGGAGCAGGGTGTTGACTACTTTACGATTCACGCTGGTGTACTGCTGCGGTACGTACCGCTAACGGCCAAGCGGGTGACGGGTATTGTGTCGCGCGGCGGTTCAATTATGGCGAAGTGGTGTCTTGCCCATCACCAGGAAAACTTCCTGTATACCCACTTTGAAGACATCTGCGAGATTATGAAAGCTTACGATGTGAGCTTTTCTCTCGGCGATGGCTTGCGCCCAGGCTCTATAGCCGATGCCAACGACGAAGCGCAGTTTGGTGAACTTGAAACCCTGGGTGAGCTGACCAAAATTGCCTGGCAGCACGACGTGCAGACCATGATCGAGGGCCCGGGACATGTGCCCATGCAAATGATAAAAGAAAACATGGACAAGCAGCTACGCGAGTGTGGCGAAGCGCCGTTTTATACCCTCGGCCCCTTAACCACCGATATTGCACCGGGTTACGACCATATTACCTCCGGCATTGGAGCCGCGATGATCGGCTGGTACGGCTGCGCTATGCTTTGCTACGTTACGCCAAAAGAGCATTTGGGGCTGCCCAATAAGGATGATGTAAAAGAGGGAATTATCACCTACAAAATTGCCGCGCACGCGGCAGATCTGGCGAAGGGTCACCCGGGCGCACAGATCAGGGATAACGCGCTGTCCAAGGCGCGGTTCGAGTTTCGCTGGGAAGATCAATTCAATCTTGGGCTCGACCCGGACACCGCACGCGCCTACCATGACGAGACCTTGCCCAAAGAATCGGCTAAGGTTGCGCACTTTTGCTCGATGTGTGGTCCCAAGTTCTGTTCCATGAAAATCACTCAGGAAGTGCGAGACTACGCGGCTGAGCATGGAACGGAGATTACTCCGCGCGCACCCGGCGAAGCGGAGGAGGTAGTGCGTATGGTGGATGTGGAGGCCGAAATGCAAAAGAAATCTGACGAGTTTCGCGCGCAAGGCAGCGAAATTTATTCGAAGGTGTAGCTTCAGTGGGAGTTGCCGAAGGTTTCAGTAACTCCCACTGACTGAAATGTTATACCGCTAATAACTCACAAAGGTTAGCAACTATGGCGAAGTTCGATACCGGTATGGGCAAGGAAGCCGTTAAGGTGTTAAGTGAAAAAACCGTATATGACGGTTTCTTTAAAATGTACGAAATTAAACTGCAACATAAAACGTTTGCGGGAGAGTGGATGGAGCCTATTCGCCGCGAGCTTTTCCACCGGGGCGAAGCCGCAGCGGCGATCTGCTACGATCCGGAAAACGATCTGGTTGGCCTTATTGAACAGTTCCGCGTGGGCGCAATCGACTCGGAGATGGGCCCCTGGTGCCTCGAGGTCGTGGCAGGTATGCTGGAAGAGGGCGAAACACCAGACGAGCTCATGGCTCGCGAGCTGGCCGAAGAAGCGGGTATTACCAATGCCACGCTGATTCCTATTTCCCGGTACTATTCAACCCCGGGCGGCTGCAACGAAAAAATTCATCTCTACGCGGCTATCTGTAACCTTGCAAACGCTGGGGGTATTTATGGCTTGGACGAAGAACACGAAGATATTCGCTTCGAAACCTACCCTGCTGAAGATGTGTTTAAATCCATGTATGCTGGTCGCACCAATAACTCTGCAACCTTGCTAGGCTTGCAGTGGATACAGATTAATCGCGAGAAATTACGTCAGGGGGTAACTGAGTTTGAGTAGTTCGCAGGCACCACAAAAGTTGCCCAGCGTAGATATTGGCGCGCATCACGCATTGTGCGAGATGAACTTCCATCGCTTGCTCACTCTAATGCCGAACTGGCAGGAGGGGTGTCAGCAGTGGGACTTCACCTTGGGTGATCGCCACGTGCACGAAGTAAAGCTCAAGGTGGTGGACGCCGCCCCCTACACGACAACGGTCGAAGTCGTGCAGCATTTGGTGGGTATTAAGCCGCCAAAGCTTGTGGTCAGACTTTATCATGACGCCAATATGGCAGAAATTATCTCCTGGGACCGGCACCGAAACTGGAAGCCACAATATACCTACCCCAACCCCCAAATGTATGCCCCAGACGAAAAACTGGAGCTCAACCGCTTTCTCGGCGACTGGCTGGAATTTTGTCACAGCCAAGGCTACGCCCCTGCGTATAATTGTGAAAAGGTTCTCGTAAAGCGGAAATAGTATTTCGCTTTCTCCGAAATCGATACCACACTGTAGTCAAGATAGTTCTCGCGTCTAAATGTGGTGTTTTATTCCTAAGAAGGGTATTTTATTAGCACCTGCGCGTATATATACGGTGAGTTCCAAAGGTATGGAACTAAGTTGGAGCTTCTGGTACCAAAGTCTATATACCAGCAAACTCCGTAACAGGATCTCCGTTCAATAGCGGATGTTGAATACGAACAGATAAACGACTATGCGTCCTTTTCGACTTTTACAGATAACGGATTGTCACCTGGGCAGTGTGCCGGGGGAAAAGCTCCTCGGCATGGATACTGATCAGAGCCTGCACGATGTGCTGCAACTGATTCAGGCGAACGAAGCCCCAGACTTGATTTTGGCCACTGGCGACATCTCCAATGATGGCGGTGTGGCGTCGTACGAGCGTTTTATCCAGTTGATCGAGCGCTACTTCCCTAATACACCACTGGCATGGTTACCTGGTAATCACGACGATCCCACCAATATGGACCAGGTGGCGCGTTTGCCTATCGAAGCCCATTGCGTGCGCGGTGGCTGGAATATGATCTTCCTCGATTCCCGTATTCCCATGGAAGTGGGTGGTGATCTGGAAGACTACGAACTCGACCGTCTCGAGCGACTGCTGAGTGCATACCCGCGATTACCTGCGGCTATTTTCCTGCATCACCAGCCGATTCCTGTTGGCAGCGAGTGGCTCGATACCTACGTTGTGCGCAGTAACAAGCCTTTTTTCAAAATCCTCGATAAGTACCCGAACGTTAAAACCGTCTGCTGGGGTCACGTGCATCAGCAGTTCGACGCGGAGCGCAAAGGCGTTAAGTTACTGGCAACGCCGTCCACCTGCGTACAGTTCTTGCCGCGTTCGTCCGACTTTGGCGTAGACCGCGTAATGCCGGGCTATCGACGTTTCGAGCTGCACGCCAATGGTGAACTCACTACCCAGGTGTGCCGCATTAAAGACAAGGTCTACCAAATTGACTTTGCGTCAACGGGTTACTAGACCTCGCGCCGTCTAGTCAATCAAGTTCCAAGGCTCCACCCACCTGCGACCAATAAGTTCATATTTCACCTCCGCCTCTGGCGGAGGTGTGACAATCCCCGTTCAGATCTCTGCGCTAATTAACCGTCATTTACGTTAGAATTGTTCGTTGAACAACTCGAGGTAGCGCGCTCCCTATGCAGTATTTGCTCTATATCCACGGTTTTCTCAGTTCCCCCCAATCGCTGAAAGCACGAGTAACCGCCAGCTGGATGGCGGAACATCACCCCGGTATCACATTTCTCTGCCCGGAACTCTCTTCCTACCCACAGCAGGCTTCAGCAGCGCTCAATGAACTAACCGCAGAATTACCTGCGGAGCAAATTGGCGTGATCGGCAGTTCGCTGGGCGGCTTCTGGGCGACATGGCTGCTTGAACGTCAACGGGTAAAACGTGCGGTATTGATTAATCCGGCGGTAACGCCGCAAAATCTGGTTGGCGAATTGCTCGATAAGCCGCTCAAAAACTACTATTCCTCAGCGGAATACCGTTTGGATAGCTCCCATGTAGCAGCGCTAAAGGCCTGCGATTATGCTAACCTGCGTCGTCCAGAGGCCTATTGGCTAATGGTCCAGAAAGGTGACGAAACCCTGCCGTATGAGCAGTCCGTGGCCAAGTATCACGCGTCGCGTCAAACCATTGAAGAAGGTGGCAGTCACACATTTGACGGATACGAAAACTGGCTGCCCGAGATACTAAACTTTTTGCAAACGCCTTAAACCCAGGCGAGCGCACCTACTGGCAGCCACTCCTCGGGCGAATAATTAAAACCACGAAATCTAGTAAGCGAACCATGGCAAATTACACCGCAGAAGATATTGAAGTTCTCACGGGCTTAGACCCGGTCAAAAAACGACCGGGCATGTATACCGATACCAACCGCCCGAATCACTTGGCACAGGAAGTTATCGACAACAGTGTCGACGAAGCGCTGGCTGGCTTTGCCCGAAAAATTCAAGTCACCCTGCACAAGGATAACTCCATTAGTGTCGCCGACGACGGTCGCGGCATGCCCGTGGATTTACACCCCGAACAAAACAAACCGGGGGTAGAAGTTATTCTTTCCACGCTGCATGCGGGCGGTAAATTTTCCAACAAAAATTACCAGTTTTCCGGTGGACTGCACGGTGTTGGGGTGTCAGTTGTTAATGCCCTGTCAAAAATTCTGGAAGTGACGATCAAGCGCGACGGCCAGGTGTATCGCATAGGGTTTCAAAGTGGCGATAAATCCGTCGATTTGCATGTGGTGGATACCTGCGGCAAACGCAACACAGGCACCAGCGTGCGCTTTTTGCCAGACCCAAAATATTTCGATTCTCCCAAGTTCTCTGTTTCGCGTTTGCGCCATGTATTGCGTGCAAAAGCGGTGCTCTGCCCTGGTCTGGAAGTGGTCTTTACGGATGAGCAATCCGGCGAAACCGATACCTGGTATTACGAAGACGGCCTGCGTGACTACCTGACTGCCGCAACGCAAGGGTGGGAAACCCTGCCGGCCGAACCTTTTGTTGGCAGCTTCAGTGCCGCAACCGAAGCCGCAGACTGGGCCGTGCAATGGCTACCCGAAGGCGGTGAGATTACGCAGGAAAGCTACGTTAACCTTATTCCCACCGCGCAGGGCGGCACCCACGTAAACGGGTTGCGTACCGGGCTTATGGAGGCCATGCGCGAATACTGCGAGATCCGCAATTTAATTCCGCGTGGCGTAAAGCTGGCGCCGGATGATATCTGGGCAAATTGCTGTTTTGTGTTGTCCTCCAAACTAGCAGACCCTCAGTTCTCAGGGCAAACCAAAGAGCGCTTGTCATCGCGCGAAGCGGCGGCGTTTGTTTCGGGTGTGGCGAAAGATGCATTTAGCCTATGGCTGAACCAAAACACCGACGACGGCGATAAACTGGCGGACTACTGCATCAGCAACGCACAAAAACGGGTTCGCTCCAGCAAAAAAATCGCGCGCAAAAAAGTAACCGCAGGCCCCGCGCTGCCAGGCAAGCTCGCCGACTGCTCTTCGGACGATCCAGCCGCAGGTGAGTTGTTTTTAGTGGAAGGTGACTCCGCTGGCGGTTCCGCCAAGCAAGCGCGAGACCGCGTAAATCAAGCCATTATGCCGTTGCGCGGAAAAATTCTTAACACCTGGGAAGTCGATAGCGCCGAGGTACTGGCGTCCCAGGAAGTGCACGATATTTCCGTTGCACTGGGTATCGATCCGGGTTCCGACAACCTGGAAAATCTGCGTTACCACAAAGTTTGTATTCTTGCGGATGCCGACTCAGACGGCTTGCACATTGCCACCTTGCTGTGTGCCTTGTTCGTTCGCCACTTTCCTGCGCTGGTTAAAGCTGGCCACGTATTCGTCGCGATGCCACCATTGTTCCGTATCGATATAGGCCAGGATGTTTACTACGCACTCGACGAAAGCGAAAAACAAGGCATTCTCGACCGCATCGCCGCCGAAAAGAAAAAAGGCAAAGTTAACGTACAGCGCTTTAAAGGTCTGGGCGAAATGAACCCCATGCAACTGCGCGAAACCACCATGGCCGTCGATACCCGCCGCCTGGTTCAACTGGTAATAGAACCCGGCGACGACACCCACCAAATAATGGATATGCTCCTCGCAAAAAAACGCTCCGGCGATCGTAAAGAATGGTTGGAGACCAAGGGGGATATGGCGGAAGTGGGGTAGTGCTGTAAATTGCAGGGAAAATCTATAAATGGATAGGACTAACTTACAAATAATTTTAGGGAAACTTTATGCAGTGGCGTATAGTTTGAGCAAGGGTGCTTTGGATACGCCTTTACATGAACGCCCCAGCCCGCAAGCTCAAAAGATCTGCTGTCAAAAACATCGTTCGGTTTCCTCCGGTTAAGGCGAATGGCGGAAAATCCATCCTCGTAGAATCCATTCTGAAATCAAAATATTCCTCTATCTCGAATTTGACCCGAGATAGAAGAATATTTTCCACATCCTAGAACACTTACGGTTTTCGTTGGAGCTGAACTACGTACCTACACGCCGGATTTTGAAGTGCGATACCTTTCTGGTGGCCGAAAATATGTCGAGGTGAAACCATCTGAGCGATCCAAGAGTGAGCATTACCAAGAACTTTTCACAGGTTTCGAAGATTCGCTAGAAAATACTGGTACAAGTTTTTTGCTGGTTGATGAAACAGCGATCTACCAACCACTAATATCAAACTGCGAAAAGCTTTATCAATACAAAGAGCGTCCCACCTTGGGTGTACGGAATCTTCACCGGTGCGCTGAACTCATAAGTTTGGCGATGCCGCTATCCCGCTTAATTGCGAAGCTCGGAGCTAAGGTAAGCCTGAGAGAAATTTATCTTAGCTAGCATTAGAGTTCTCAACGTTTGATATACGCTCGGAAGAACGGACAATGTCGACGGAGGTGAGATTCAATGTCCGCTGATTTGTGGGAAGAAGGTGTCATTATCGAGTTCTGTTGCGCTAAACCTTGTCACCAGGGAGATCATCAGATCTGCTTGAAAAAACGAAGTAATTCTTGCGGATGTATTAATTGGGGCAAGTATTAGTGAACTCAAACAGCTCCTGGGGCGCAGGAGCTATCCTAACAGTACAGAAACAGATAGCCTGAATCGCGATTGGGTTGTCGATAAACTAGGCTGCCTGGAGATGATCAGTGTGCTGCGGAGCAATGCTCGCAAGTCAGAGCCTCCTTCGAGTACTGTATCTATGGCGGGTGTTCAGCGCCAAGGATTTTCAATAGTCCAGATTATATTGGCTATGAAGACTGGCGAGCTTGACTATCGAATTGATGACAGTATAGATGGCAGGTCAAGATTTAAACAATTTATTTCATTTAAAATCAGTGAGATAGCCTAACCAATGGGCTGAAGTATGTGGTTAACCGACCCTTCTTGATAGGTATTCTGAGAAGTTAAAAGAAGGCCATTATGCGAGGTTTAAACTTGACAAAACTTGACTTCTACATATACTTCGCGCATGCAAAAGAGACTTAATACAGCCAAGGCACAGCAAGCGATCGATAAGGCAGGGTTAACCCAAACAGCCGTCGCTGATGCTTTGGGCGTAACCAAAGAAGCCGTTTCCCAGTGGCTTTTGCACAAGTCTTTTCCTCGACCCAACAAACTACTTCAGTTAGGCAAGTTGCTCAATCTTGCTTTTGATGATTTGGTCGTCAAGGAAGATCCGCATGCCCCCAAAGTGGCATTCCGCAAAATGCGCGGCACCAAAACCAAGGACCACCATATCGAAAAAGCGCAAGAGATTGGTCGCTTTTTACGTCACCTCGTGCCCTATCTGCCGTTTGACACCTTTGAAATGCCGCCGGTACTCAAGTCGCCGAGCTGTGATTATGACTATCTTCGAACGGTAACAGCGAAAGTAAGAGAAGATATTAACCTTGGCCCGGTGGAGTGTGTGGATTTCACGCATTTGATTCGCCGCTTCAGCGAACTACAGGCCGTTGTGGTCCCAGTTATGTGGGGGGCAAAGCAGCGTCATGAAAATGCAGTGCACATACACCTTCCTGACTCGGGCAGCACATGGGTTTACCTGAATCTGGATACCAATATCCATGACTTCAAATTCTGGATGGCACATGAGTTGGGGCACTGTCTTTCGCCAAGCCTTGAGGGTGATGATGCGGAAGACTTCGCCGATGCTTTTGCCGCGAGCTTGCTTTATCCGCACGAGTTGGCGAAGCAGGCATACGCCTCAATCATGTCGCAAGTCTTTCCTGCGGCCAAAATTACACATGTCATCGGCTTGGCTGATCAGTTAACAATCTCGCCTTGGACAGTGATTGGGCAAGTGAATAAATATGCCGTGTCCACAGGGCAGCCTCAAATACAACCCAGTAAATCGGCTTTCCCCGGTGCGGTGACCAACTTCAATAAGAAGTACAAGAACCTCAGCGAAGCCCTGTTTGGCAATTCCGAGCTGGACGAACACGGTCACCCAAGCGCCCGAGACTACATTGAAAAAGTAGAAGGCGCTTTCGAAACTCCTTTCTTCGACCTGCTCCGAAAATATCTGAAAGAGCACGATAAAGGGTCTGGATACGTTCAAACTGTGATGGATATGCCACTCCTCGATGCACGGAGTATCCACGCAGAGCTGACCTGATGCCGCAATCGAAAATCCTCGTTGATACCAACGCCTACCTAAGGTTGGCCAAAACTATAAGCCCCTTACTGTTTGTGCCCTTTGGTGACAACGAATATTGCCTGTACATCCTGCCTGAACTGAATGACGAGCTCGGTACCAGAAAACTTCAAAGTAAGTTCCCCTGGGTGGATGACGAGGAATTCTCCGAGAATCGCAAACACTTCCCCCAAATCGGCAGGAAGCAAAAGAAATCGATTCAGCAAACCTTCGAATACGTCTGGGATCATGTGCAAACCGAATTGCCCGGCCCATCTCGTGTAGACACCTGGTACATCGCCTATGCATTGGAATTGGGTGTTCCGGTCGTGACGGACGATCAGGATATGACCAAGCTGGCTATAGCCTTCGAAGCTAGAGTCATGCCTACCTTAGAATTGCTCAAAATCATGCTGGACTGCGGCCATACAGACATGCTTACCATCAATGGTCTGATCGAATACTGGAAATACTTTTCAGACATGCCTGCCAACTTCAAGGCCGACTACCAGCGCTTGTTTGGCGATCAATAAGCCCGAAAACCGTTCTTGCTTGATCTCCCTTCCAGATTCTTTATATTGACATCCTTGTACTTTTTCGACACCTCCGATATAGCTGAGCAATCTCCTCATGAGTGACCCCATACTGACCATCAAAGACGTGGCCGATTACCTCAAGGTGAATGAGCGGACCATATATCGCCTGGCCGCAAGCGGTGACCTACCGGGCTTTAAAGTGGGTAACTCCTGGCGATTTAAACAGAGCGAGTTGGAGCAATATATTGCAGCCCGGCACAACCGCGGCAGTTTCAGCGAAGCAATGACATCAGCAATCAGTAATTCAGAAGATAACTAGGAATTCGGCCTCATGGCACAACTGGAAAACATCGAAGCAATTGAAAAACGCCTGTGGAAATCGGCGGATACCCTACGCGCTAACTCCGAGCTAGCCAGTAACGAATACTTTTTGCCAGTAATGGGGCTGATCTTTCTGCGCCACGCTTATAGCCGATTTCTCTCGGTAAAAGACGATATTGTCGCCACCCTGCCCAGTCGTAGTGGCAAGACCCGCGAGCTCACTAAAGAAGACTTCTCTAAAAAGAGCGCTATCTATCTAAAGCCCGAAGCACAGTTTGATTACTTGATTGCCCTTACCGATGCGGACAATCGGGCCGAAGCCATCATTCATGCGATGGACTCCATCGAGGCCGATTACACCAACCTTCGCAACCAGCTGCCGAAGCAGGAATACAACAATATTCCCAACGATGTCCTGGGCATGTTGCTGCGAACTTTGAACCCGGATGAGTTAAAAAAGGCGACTGGCGATATCTTTGGTCGTATCTACGAATACTTTCTCACCCAATTTGCCGATCAGGGCGCCCACGATGGCGGTGAATTTTTCACCCCAGTCTCGTTGGTGCAGTTGATTGTGAATGTGCTGGAGCCAGACCACGGCAAAATTTTTGACCCGGCTTGCGGTTCCGGCGGCATGTTCGTACAGAGCGCCCACTTTATGGAGCGCCATGCGCAAGATCCGCACGAGCTCACCTTTTATGGGCATGAGAAGAACCGCGTTACCACCCGTCTGGCCAAAATGAACCTGGCAGTTCATGGTCTGGAAGGCAATGTAGAAGGCGGTGAGGCAGCCATAACGTATTACACATTTGCGCAAGAGCCACATGAAGGTCTATTCGGTACTGCTGATTACGTGATGGCGAACCCACCCTTTAATGTGGATGAGGTTGATGCAGAAAAAATCAAAGCCGACAAGCGCCGCCTGCCTTTCGGTTTGCCGGGCGTGAACAAAAACAAGAAAGTCAGTAATGCCAACTACCTGTGGATTCAGTATTTCTATAGCTATCTCAACGACACCGGCCGGGCTGGTTTTGTTATGTCATCCCAGGCTTCCAGTGCCGGGCGTGACGAAGCCAAGGTGCGCGAGCAATTAGTCAAAACCGGTCATGTGGACATCATGGTCGATATTCGGGGCAATTTTTTCTACACACGCACCGTGCCGTGCCAGCTGTGGTTTTTAAATAAAAACAAGCCAGCATATCTGAAGGACAAGGTGCTAATGCTGGATGCCCGCAACGTCTACCGCAAAGTTACCCGCAAGATTTACGACTTCAGCCCCGAGCAGCAGCAGAACCTGACCGCCGTGGTTTGGCTCTACCGTGGTGAAGGCGCGCGTTTTATCGCACTTCTCCAAGAATATGTTACCCGCGCATTACGGGAAGCAGAGCACTGCCACCAATGGCCGGAAGACGATTATGAGCCTGTAGCAGAAGTGATTGCTCAATTGACAAAAATCAAAATCGCCACCCAGCCATTTATGCAGCAACTGAAAAAAGAAGGCGTTGAGGCCGACACTTTTGCTGATTTTGCGGCTGCTTTGACACTGGTCGAGGGAAGCTGGAAAGAATTTGATGACGTTGCTTACGATTTAGGTACAGAATGGGAAAAGAAACCGCTTCGCTCAGTCAAAGGAATCAAAACCTTTATCGAAAGAACAGATGGCCTGCATCAGGTCGCTGAACAAAGCCGCAACCTGATTAAAGAAATCGACCTGGCCTATAAGCTGGCAACCCGTGTGATTGAACTGGCCGAAGCGAACAATGCGAAGGATAGCGAACTCTGGGATAACACGCTGCTCAATGGTCGAGGTCGTAGCAATTTGAGGAAAACTGCCGATGAGGCCCGAAAGCTGGCCGTGGAACAACTCAAACAAGTACGCTACTTCTACAAGCAAGCCCATTGGCTGTTAAGCCGCTTCCCTGAAGGCAAGCTCTGCGATGTCGAAGGTCTAGTCAAGTTGGTGGATATTAAAGACATTGAAGCCGCCGACTGGAGCCTAACGCCGGGCCGCTATGTGGGTGTAGCGCCAGAAGAAGTGGATGAAGACTTCGATTTTGAGGAAGCCCTGCGCGATATTCATATTGAACTGCAAGGTTTGAATTCTGAGGCCATAGAGCTAGCCGCAAAAATTGCCCGTAACTTTGAGGAGTTGGGGGTATGAGTTGGATAACAGCGTCTCTAAAGGATTTTGCTTGCACAGTCTTTGATGGCCCACATGCAACACCAAAAGATTCAGAATCTGGACACAGCTTTCTTGGTATCAAGAATGTTTCTGAGAATGGTTCTCTGGATTTGTCCGACCCTAAGTTTATTTCGGATGAGGAGTTTCCAAAGTGGACTAGAAGGGTTAAACCAAAAAAGAACGATGTAGTTTTTTCTTATGAGGCTACATTACATCGTTACGCGATTATTCCGGAAGGATTTGACGGGTGTCTTGGGCGCCGGATGGGACTCGTCAGAGTTGATGAAGGTAAGTTAGTTCCAAGATATCTTTTATATTATTTTCTTTCTCCATTATGGCGAGCTTATGCTGATACCAAGGTGATTATTGGTGCGACTGTAAATAGGCTTCCGATAAAGGATTTTCCTGATTTTCAAATATCAGCTCCAGACTTGCATCATCAACAGAGAATAGTCGAAATTTTAGCGTCCTACGACGACCTCATCGAAAACAACCGCCGCCGTATTCAGTTGCTGGAAGAATCCGCTCGCCTGCTGTATCAGGAATGGTTTGTTCACCTGCGCTTCCCCGGTCATGAGCAAGTTAAGACTATCGATGGTGTGCCGGAGGGGTGGGATAAAACTACCGCAGATAAAGTTATGGATGTTCTAAGTGGTGGCACTCCAAAAACGAAGGTTACTGAGTTCTGGGATGGTGAAATTCCTTTCTTCACACCCAAAGATGCCAAAGGTCTTTTTACATACAACACCGAAAAGACAATTACTGATTTGGGCCTGTCGAAGTGTAACGGTCGCCTTTATCCAAAATACACAGTATTTATTACCGCTAGAGGCACAGTAGGCAAGCTCTCTTTTGCTCAGCGACCAATGGCTATGAATCAGTCTTGTTATGCACTAGTTACTAAAGGCGAAATATCTCAGGAGTTTTTATACAGTTCTCTTAAAGCATCAATAGAGCAGTTTAAAGCGAGAGCTAGTGGCGCTGTTTTCGATGCGATTGTCGTTGATACGTTTAAAAATATTCCTTTCTTAGTTCCTTCATCAAGTTTGCGCGATGAGTTTACAGAACAAGTTAAAGATGTGTTCAGCCAGATTGATAATTTGAGCATCCAGAATATGAAACTCGCCCAAGCACGCGACCTGCTGCTACCCAAACTTATGAGCGGCGAGCTGACCGTGTAAATCAAGGAGTGATCATGAACCGTGCCCAAGCCCAACGATTACTGCAAACAGCGCTAGCTAACCCCGCTGCCGAATTCCGTGATGGGCAATGGGAAGCGATTGATGCCTTGGTGAATCATCGGCAAAAGCTATTAGTGGTACAGCGTACCGGTTGGGGTAAAAGTTCGGTTTACTTTATCAGCACCAAGATTTTTCGTGATCGTAGTATGGGGCCAACCATTATTGTTTCCCCCTTGCTGGCCTTGATGCGCAACCAAATTGAATCAGCGCAGCGTTTGGGCATTGTTGCGGAGACCATGAACTCTACCAATCAAAACGACTGGCAGGCGGTGACGCAGCGCATTCTGAATAATCAAATCGACTGTTTGCTGATTTCCCCTGAGCGATTGGCTAACGACACCTTTATCGAAACCGTGATGCAGCCCATTGCCGACCGCATCGCCCTGATGGTGATTGATGAAGCACACTGTATTTCTGACTGGGGCCATGATTTTCGCCCGGATTACCGCCGCATCGTGAATATTCTTCGCCAGTTGCCCGCCAACACGCCGGTGTTGGGTACTACAGCAACGGCGAATAACCGTGTCGTTGCGGATATTCAAACTCAGCTTGGAAATATTCAAATTCACCGTGGCCCTTTAACCCGGGAAAGCCTCGGATTACAAACCATGGTGCTGCCGGATCAGGCGTCCCGCTTGGCCTGGTTAGCCCAGGTGATCCCTACCTTGCCAGGCACGGGCATTGTTTACACTTCAACTGTGGATAGTGCAGAACAAGTGGCACAGTGGTTAAGCGGCAATGGTATTGACGCTAAGGCTTACCACGGCAGCGTTGAAGCCGATGGCTTTGAAAACAGTAACTCCTACCGCCAGCACCTAGAGGAGTTGCTGCTCATCAACCAGTTAAAAGTATTGGTAGCCACCACGGCATTGGGCATGGGTTACGACAAGCCGGATTTAAGCTTTGTAATCCACTATCAAGCGCCGGGTTCTATCGTTGCCTATTACCAGCAGGTGGGCCGTGCCGGGCGTGGCATTGCTCATGCGGTTGGTGTGTTGATGTCGGGTGTGGAAGATCAGGATATTCACGAATTTTTCCGCGATTCGGCCTTTCCGTCAGAAGCTCAGGTGAATGAGATTTTGCAGGTGCTGGAACAAAGCGACGGTTTGTCGATTCGCAGCATTGAAGAGCAAACCAACCTGCGCCACGGTCAGATTGAGAAAGTGCTGAAGCTGCTGAGCGTGGAAAACCCGGCTCCTGTGATCAAAGACGGTAGCCGCTGGGTCAGAACCCCTGTTCGCTATCAAATGGATCATGCCCGAATTTCTCACTTAACCGGGCAGCGTGTGCAGGAATGGCAAGAGGTTCAGGCGTATCTGGATGATGCTGGCTGCAAAATGACATTTTTACGCCGGGCGCTGGACGATCTCGATCCTACGCCTTGCGGCAAATGTTCGTCTTGCTTGGGGCAGCCTCTTCTCAATGCAGCGATTGATCCCGCTTTGGCCCATCGCGCAGTCACCTTCCTAAAGCACGCGGAAATGGTGATCACTCCAAAAGCACAGGTGGCGGCCAATGCCTTTCTGGAATACGGCTTTCGCGGCAATTTGCCCCAGCAACTTCGCGCCCAGGAAGGCCGTGTTTTATCCCGCTGGGGTGATGCCGGCTGGGGGCGGACGGTAGCGGATAATAAGCATGCCGGGCGTTTCGGTGATGAATTGGTTGAAGCCATGGCAGAAATGATTCGAGAGCGCTGGCAGCCCGACCCAGATCCTCAGTGGGTGTGTTGCGTACCTTCGTTGAATCATCCTGAATTGGTACCGGAGTTTGCGCGTCGTCTGGCTGCACGATTGGGCTTGCCGTTTATGGGTGCAGTTAGCAAAGTGAAAGACAACCAGCCTCAAAAAGGTCAGCAGAATCGCTTCCACCAATGCCGCAATCTGGATGGCGCGTTTGCTGTAACTCAGCTTTATCAGGGGCAACCAGTTCTGTTAGTAGATGACATAGTGGATTCCGGCTGGACGCTAACGGTCATCGCGGCACTCTTACAGCAAGCAGGCAGCGGTGTGGTTTTCCCCGTTGCTCTGGCTTCATCTTCGGTGAAAGACTCATGAATGTACCTCATTTTTCTTCAGCTGATGGGGCTTTATCGGCTGAAAGCTCTTTATCCCCCACAGCGCAAGCGACCTTGCTGCTAACCAGCTATTTTTCAAAAGCCAGTAGCGAAAGCGCAAAACCGCTGACTAACGCGGAATGGGGGCGGTTTGCCTTGTGGTTAAAGGAAAAATCCACCACACCAGCAGACCTGTTGGTAACCGACCCGAAAGCCTTGCTGCAAGGTTGGCATGATGCGCGTATCGGTGCGGAGCGAATTATTGCTTTGCTGAACCGTGGCCACAGCCTCGCACTGGCCATGGAAAAATGGCAGCGGGCTGGCCTCTGGGTGGTGACCCGCTCTGATCCAGAATATCCCAAACGCTTAAAGCAGAGGCTAAAAACTGATTCCCCCCCAGTGCTGTTTGGTTGTGGTAACAAAGCCTTGTTGAATGCCGGAGGCTTGGCGGTTATTGGCTCGCGCAATGCCAGTGAGGCTGATTTGGCTTTTACCGAGCAAGTGGGTGCGAAAGCAGCAAAAGAGGGTATTGCCATTGTCTCTGGTGGTGCTCGGGGTGTCGATGAAACGGCAATGCTGGGTGCTATGAAACAAGGTGGTGTGGTGATCGGCGTGATGGCCGATAGCCTGCTAAAATCAGCGACCAGCATTAAGTGGCGTAAAGGCTTGATGGATGATCATGCCGTGTTGGTATCGCCTTTTTATCCCGAGGCAGGATTCAGTGCTGGAAATGCCATGGCCCGCAACAAATACATCTATTGCCTGGCTGACAGCTCATTGGTGATTCACTCGGGCAAAAAGGGCGGTACGCTCAGCGGAGCAGAAGAAAATCTGAAAAAGGCATGGGTGCCGCTGTGGGTTAAGCAGACAACGGACAAAGATGCGGCCAATGCCGATTTGGTCACCAAAGGTGGTCGTTGGTTGGAGGCTGATACTCAAGCTTTCAGGATTGCGCAATTAATGTGTAATGACGGTGGGCGTGCGAATCAGGTGCAGGAACAAATGGGCGATCTCTTTTCCACGCCTGCACAGCCCAAGTTTTTTGCTGAGACTGAGTCTGACCCTGAGATTGAACCTGACCATAAAAAGGAAGTTGTTGAGTCAGAAATCGAGAGTGCCGTTAACGAAAATCAGGCATACAATGTTGTAAATTCAGAGCAGACTGCCGAAAGTGAAGCTGCCTCATCAGGCTCTGTCGATTTCTATCAGCTGTTTGTCTCCGAACTACAATATTTGGCTAAAAAGCCAGTAACCGCTGAAGCGCTGATTGAAAGCACACAGCTTCACAAGTCTCAATTAACTGAATGGCTAAAGCGTGCCGAAGAAGAGGGTTTACTCGGCAAGCTCAATCGTCCCGTACGCTATCAAGTTAAGAACAAGAAATAGAGGGATTTACTTATGGCCATGACAGAAGAAACCCTGGTTCAGGAAGTCACCGCTGACTACTTGCTGAATCAGTTGCAATGGGATGAATCTGTCCTGGGCATGTATGAAAAACTGGGCCAGGAAGGTGATTTAGGTCGGCTGTCAGAGCAGGAGGTTGTGTTAACGCGTTATTTGGGCGCGAAACTGATTGAGCTAAACCCAGACCTGCCCGACATCGCCTACCAAGAGGCTTTGCGCGTGGTCTGTGAAACGCCATTGTCCACCAATATTGTTGCTGTCAATAAGGAGAAGTATTCCCTCCATAAGAATGGGGTGGAGGTGAGCTTCCACAACGACAAAGGTGAGCGTGTAAAGAGGCGTCTTCGCCTGTTTGATTTCGACAACTACGAAAACAATCATTTTTTGCTAGTGCGAGAGTTTTGGATCAAAGGCGAAATTTATCGTCGAAGAGCAGACCTTGTCGGCTTTGTAAACGGTATTCCGCTGCTGTTTATGGAGGTGAAAAACGTTCACAAGGATATTCGTGCGGCCTATGAGCAAAATCTTGCGGACTACAAAGACACCGTCCCGCACCTGTTTTATCACAACGCCTTTATTATCTTGGGCAATGGCATTGACGCCAAGATTGGCTCCGTTTCCAGTAAATTTGAGCATTTCAATGACTGGAAGCGATTGAAAGAGAATGAACCAGGCGTGGTGGATATGGAGACCTTGCTGAAGGGAACCTGTTCCAAGACTAACCTTATGGACATCTTCGAAAACTTCACCTTGTTTGACCAGAGTTCTGGTCGTTTGATGAAAATCGTTGCCCGTAATCATCAATACCTCGGCGTTAGTCGTGCAATTGATGCCGTTGCCAATCGGGGTAAACGCTTGGGTAAACTGGGAGTTTTCTGGCACACTCAGGGTTCTGGAAAGTCCTATTCGATAGTATTTTTCGCCCAGATGGTCCATCGAAAGTTAGGAGGCAACTATACCTTTGTGGTGCTAACCGACCGCGAGGATTTAGACACGCAAATTTATAAAACCTTTGCAGGTTGTGGCTTGGTCGATAACGATAAAGACCCCTGCCGAGCGGATAGCGAGAAAGACCTCAAGGCGCTGATCGGCCAGCAAAAAGCCGTTGTGTTCACTCTCATTCAAAAATTTAACGATAAGGTCGACCCCAAAAAGCCTTATTCCGAGCGTGACGACATTATCGTCATCACCGACGAAGCTCACCGCACGCAATATGGCACCTTGTCGCTAAACATGCGCAACGCCTTGCCCAATGCCAGTTTTATCGGCTTCACCGGAACGCCACTATTCAAAGATGATGAGATAACTAAGAAGGTTTTTGGTGATTACATCTCCACCTATGATTTCCAGAGGGCCGTTGAGGATAAGGCGACAGTGCCCTTGTACTACGATGCCCGTGGTGAAGAATTGATGTTTACCGATGAAGATGGTAACGAGCATACGGTTGCGGACCCCAAAGGCATCAATGAGCGCATAGCGGAAAAGCTGGATCAGTTGGAAATTGAAGATGTAGACGTTCAGCAAAGGTTGGAGAGAGAGCTGAAGCGTGATTATCACATTATCACTGCAACCAGTCGACTGGATCAGATAGCGCGTGACTTTGTGGCTCACTATGCCAACGCTTGGGAAACCGGCAAGGCAATGCTTGTGTGCCTCGACAAGATCACTTGTGTACGGATGCATAAGTTGATTGATTTTTACTGGCAGCAGGAGATTAAAACCAAAGAAAAAGCACTTGCGTCGGCTACGGATGAGCAGGACATGGCCTGGCAAGGGCGCCAATTGGTGTGGATGAAAGAAACGCTGATGGCAGTTGTGGTTAGTGAAGAGCAAGGCGAAGTTGCCAAGTTCGAAAAATGGGGGCTGGATATCAAGCCTCACCGCCAGTTGCTCAAAGCCGGATTTGAACTGGTTGATGGCTCTCGACTAGACATGGAAGAAGCCTTTAAATCCAGCGAGCACCCATTCAGAGTGGCATTCGTGTGTGCCATGTGGTTAACCGGCTTTGATGTGCCAACACTTTCCACCCTCTATTTAGACAAGCCGTTGAAGGCGCATACCTTGATGCAAGCCATTGCCAGGGCAAATCGGGTAGCGGAAGGCAAAAACAATGGTTTAATCGTGGATTATTGCGGCATACTGAAAAACCTGCGTAAAGCGCTGGCGACCTTCGCCGGTGCTGGCGACGAAGGTCACGACAGCGGTGAGGGCGAAAATGAACCCGCCAAGCCCAATGAGGAGTTACTGGAGAGCCTTAATGAATCGATCAGTTTGGTTGCTGAGTTTTTACGAAAGCATGGTTTTGAGATAAGCCGGATTAATACAGAAACAGGCTTTGCCAAAAATGCAGCGATAGCGCAGGCCAAGGAAATCATCAATCAAAATGACGAAACACGGAAGCGTTTCGAAGTGATGGCCAGAGAGGTATTCAACAAGTTTAAAGCCTGCATTAACGTGCCGGGCGTTAATGGCTATCGTGATATGCGCGATGCAATAAACATACTCTACAAGAGTTTGCAGGCAGATAAAGAGATAGCCGACATCTCCGACATCATGAAAGAGCTGTACGAGATTGTTGACGGTAGCATCGATACTTCACGTAAAATCAAAGAACCAAAACCGGATGGTGATCGAGTTTACGATATCAGCAAGATCGATTTTGAGAAGCTTCGTCAGGAATTTTCCCGGTCAGAGCGAAAGAATACAACAGTGCAATCGCTGAAAGCTGCGGTTGAGAAGAAGCTGGCCCGGCTTATGATGCAGAACCCGCTACGTACGGATTATCAAGAGCACTACGAAAAATTGGTTAAGGAATATAACCAGGAAAAGGATCGCGTTGTTATCGAAAAAACTTTTGAGGCGCTGTTAAAGCTCAATGAAGAGCTTTCTCATGAGGAGAAGCGCGCTATCAGAGAAGGCCTAGATGAAGAGTCCTTGGTATTGTTTGATCTCCTTAGTAAGCAGAATTTGCAGCCAAATGAGATTGCCAAGATAAAACAGGTTGCCACTACTTTGCTGGAAACGCTAAAGGCAGAGCGGCTGAAAGTTGCGAACTGGCAGCAGAAAGAATCGACTCGCGATGCGGTGAAGCAGCAGATATTTGATTTTCTCTACGACGATAGAACAGGGTTGCCCGTTGCGCAATATGAAGATGATGAGATTTCAGATATCACTGAAAGGGTGTTTCTTCACATATATCGGGCGTACCCCGAACTGCCATCGCCCATTTATGGGTGAAGAATTACGCGGAGTTAAGCATGGTTAACGTAATTGATTGAAAAGTAGCCTGAGTTAACCTGGGCTCAAACAGGTCGAGCGCTGGGCCTCTCATCAAATGCATTAACCCCGGCGAGGGGGAATTTAACCTTGCTGAATAGTTTGGCTGGGATATGATTAGGTAGAAATTAGTCAATCTAGGGATTTTTATAAACTTTCCCTATGAAATAGCTTATAGGTTTTTGATAAAAATGACTGGAGTTAGGTGGGTGTAGGCAGGTATTTTTATAATGTTTTCCTATAATCCACAAATACTCACATTACATTCGTAGTGCCCGAATTTTTCAGGCACATCTTAGGGCAAATTTTAAAAAGCCTCGCCAAATAAGCTTGCCGCGGCTTTTTTATACCTAGCTCGATTCCATTAAGAGTGCTGGTTTAATTGGCTGGATCGCCGTTGTAGCCTCGCCTGAATGTGAAGAGCGTGTACCCTAAATTGTCGAATCGGCAGGGATGTACCTTCGGATATCTCGCTCCCTCTAATATCCTTCAAACTATAGTTTTTCGATTAACTAAATGCCTATCGGCCAATTAATTCATCCATGCGAAGTGACAAAAATACCTGGGAATGTGATTAGTCGATTTTGATCCTACTGCGTATCCGCATCGTATTTTTGATAAAAACTGGCAGGCTCTCACCTCCAACTGATTTCAATCCGTCGATTGCTTTTACTCACTTTTTTAATTTTCGTACATACCACGGTATTTATTTCACTGGTGGTTTTTACATGGGTTCCGCCGCAGGGTTGGGTGTCGATTCCCTCGATTTTTACGAGTCGAATGCGGCCATTGTAGGCGGGTGGGGCGACGTCGGCGGACTTTATCAGGTCTGTGTTACTGGCAAGTTCTTCTGGGGTAATGCTTGCGGGTGTGACGGCCGCGGCTTTTTGAATCAGGGCGTTGAGTTCTTCGGTAATCCCTTCTTTAGTAACACTAGGCTCAGGCAGGTCGAAGTCCAGGCGCGCTTTGTCTTCACTGATATTGCAGCCAGTTACAGGAGCATCAACCAGCGCACATAACAGATGCAGGCACGTGTGAAATTGCATGTGGCGGTAACGACGATCCCAGTTCAGCGTTTGTAAAGCAGAGAGACCAATGTGTTCCTCGCTCAGCGGTGTGTCCAGCTCCAGCCAGATTTGTTGGGTCTGCTCTCTATCCCGGTAGGTATTGGTGACGTTTCGGCTGGTGCCGTCGGGAAACTCAAGGGTGCCCGTATCGCCAGGCTGACCGCCACCAAGCGGATAAAAAATGGTTTTATCAAAAAGTGCGAAATTCTCTTTAATTGCAAGCAAACTGGCTTCCAGCGTTTTACTGTAAGGTTCGTCATCGTAGATGGGGTGGGTGACTAATTCATGCAGACTCATTTAATCGTCCTTTCGCATTTATGGTCATGTTACGCAGCATATGGGTCAACTGTGGCGGGCTGATTAACGTTATTTCGTGTCCATCGTCCTTTAGTTGCAGGTGTAGCGGTTCCGCATAACTGGAGTGATCAATATCTTCTACGAGTTCCATTTTTAACACAACCACATGCTCGTGAGAGGACTGGGGAATAACGTTAATTGCGGATATTTCTGTGTGGTTGTTGTCAACTATGCTAGCCGACAATCGAGTAAAACCGTTGCATAGCAGTACAACTTCATTTTGATGCACCAGCGAGCCATACACTTTCGTAAACGGTGGCTGTGCGGGCAGGTGGGATTTATTAATCTGGATTTGGTTGACAATAGAAACCCGTGTTCCAGCGGGAATACTTTTTGTGACGACGCAATTGGGGCTGATAAAAACATCGTCACCAATATCGATAGGGCCGAGAAGGCGCGCGTTAGAGCCGATCTGCACGCGATCCCCAAGCGTTGGGTGGCGCTTGTTTGATGCATTGCCCGAGATGCCGTAAGCGCCGAGAATAACGCCGCCGAGGATATAGCAATCTTTGCCAATACAGCAGGTTTCGCCAATGACGGTACCGAAGGCGTGATCCAATACGAACCGTTTACCAATACGGGCCGCGTGATGGATATCGATTCCCAAAGTCCGTTTACTGACTTCAGAGATCCTTACCGCCAAATGTTCCATGCCAGGCTCATGCGCGCCGGCTAGCCAGAAAAAGTGGGCGATACGGTAATATACAATCGCCAAAAATGATGAAGAGTTCTCCAAAAGTAGGTCCAATCGGCCGCCGGCAGCCGGATCTTTTTCTGCAAACGCTTGCAGATCATCCATGAGATCCCGAACCAGTGTGCTCGACGTGCCAAATGGAAAAAGGCCCATATCTTTAATGCACTTTATTTCGAACCCTGTGAGGTGTTGGTAAATAATACTGGTTAGTTTGCTTTCCATACTCATGGCAGTTGTGGAAAAAGTCATAACCCCACCTTGGCGCGTGCCTACTCAGAAAAATAATTCAGATACGAATCTACCTGGTCATAGGCCAGGGCGATAACATTGCTGTTTTGTGGAATCTCTCGTTTTGCGAGTTGTGAAATAGCAACCAGATTGGCTGCTGACGATAAACCAAGACTGATCCCTTCGTTGCGAAGAATCCGTTTGACCATGGATTTACAATCGGCGGTGCGAATTTGTACTGTATCGTCCAGCAGGCCAACATTAAGTACATCCGGTACTATGCCAACCGACAATCCCTGAAGATCATGGGGCGCATGAATATTATTTCTAAGGTCGCAACCTTCCGGCTCAACGCCAATGACTTTGAGTTCGGGCCAGCGCTTTTTCAGTATTTCTCCCACGCCGGTGATATGGCCTCCGGTGCCGATGCCACCGACAAAATAGGACAATCCCAGTCGAGAAAAATCTTCGACAATTTCCTGTGAGGTGGTTTCTCTGTGAGTTTGTGGGTTAGCCGGATTTTTCTGCTGATTTAGCATCACGTAATCGGGGTTCGATAACTGAATTTCCCAGGCTAATTCGCCGTGCGAGTTATTTCCCCGTGTACTGTCCGACAAAATAACATCAGCTCCATAAAGATGGAGTAAGCGTTGTTTTTCTACACTGTAATTATCGGGAATGACCAGCACAAGTTTATAGCCTAAAATATTTGCAGCCATCGCAAGGCCTATTCCGGTATTACCACCGCTGGGCTCCAGAATAACCTGACCGCTATTGGGTTTGAGGATGCCGCGCTTTTCCGCGTCTTTAATCATCCCCAACGCAATTCTAACTTTATGGCTACCGCCGGGGTTAAAGCTTTCCATTTTTAAAAAAACATTGACACCCAGTTCGCGGGAAAGCTTTTGCAACGTGATAACCGGGGTGTTGCCGACCGTTTCTAAAATATTCTGATAAATCATCCAGCAGCATTCTCCTAATAGATTGGCATGCTGGTGTCTATATCACGGGTCCAGCCAACCATACCCTCGCGCAGCACATATACTTTGGAGAAGCCGTGCTTGAGCATCAGGTCAGCAGCGCGCTCGGCGCGACGTCCAGCCAGGCAGATGATGTAGTGGGTTTGTGATTTGTCGAGTCTAAACAGCTGGTCTTCCAACTCGCCCAGTGGAATATTGATAACCTCGGGCAATACGCAAATTTCGAGTTCCTGCATGTCGCGTACATCCAGGAGTACGGAGTCTTGCATCATCGCGGGGTCTTGCATCATGTGAGCAAGGTCGGTGGTTTGAATATAGTTGTGTTCAGTCAACATAGTGAGCTCCGAGCTGCTGTCGCTGCATGTTTGGGGGGTGTAAGTGAATTGTTTAATTGCTTCTTTATTTGCACAGGCTTTGCAGTGCGGGTCTTTTTTAACTTTCACACTGCGAAAGTTCATACCGAGCGCATCAAAACGCAATAATTTACCGGCGAGTGATTCGCCCATATCCAACAAAATTTTTACCGCCTCGGTCGCCTGTATTGTGCCGACGACACCGGGTAGCACGCCAATAACACCACCGGCACTGCAATTTGGTGCAAGCTCAGCTGGCGGGCTTTCGGGAAAAACACAGCGGTAGCAAGGTCCGCCGTCGTGGTTAAATACGCTTATCTGGCCATCGAATTGGTGAATCGAACCAGAAACCAAGGGCTTTTCAAGGAGTACGCAGGCGTCGTTTACCAGGTAGCGGGTGGCAAAGTTGTCAGAGCCATCAATAACCAGGTCGTAATCCGCAATTATGTCGAAAGCGTTATCGGGTGAGAGGGCGCAGGTGTGGGTTTGAATATTGAGGTGTTTGTTAATATCAAGTAAGCGGGTTTTAGCCGATTCAACCTTAAGTTCGCCGATGGTGGTATGGCCGTGCACAATTTGTCGTTGGAGGTTGCTCTCCTCGACGACATCGAAATCGATGAGCCCCAATGTTCCTACGCCAGCTGCGGCTAAGTACAGGGCGATAGGCGAACCTAAACCGCCGGTACCGATAATTAAAACGCGCGCGGCTTTCAGTCTGCCCTGGCCTTTGCGACCGACGTTAGGCAACAACAAATGGCGGGAATAGCGTTCGACTTCCTCTTTGCTAAGTTCCGCCGGAGTCAGATCTATGCCGCCGGATGTGGCGAGCAAAATTTCCACCGTGGAATCGCTTGCCACTGACTGGGAGAGGCTGCCGTGTTCGTCGTTTATAACCAGCATAAAGTGATTTTTAAACTCCCCGTTGGGGTGAAAAAAGTGGGCTTTTAATGCATCCACTTGTTCACAAACAGCGACTAATGCATCCTCGACGGTATTTGCCGCAGGTACGTCAAATTCATTAGTGTCGAGTTTTACAATTTTCGCGACGCGATCTGGAACAATGATCTTAGCCATACACAATCTCCTACTCTGTTTCCGTTTGTAAAAATCCATGCGCATCGTATTGGGCGATACAGGTGTAATCGCCGTTGCGATAGGCGAAAAGTTTCGCTCCGCGCGCGCAGCCGTTGTTAATATCCGCAACGAGATAATTCACGTCGTAGATCGGCTCCCCCATGTAGAGGGCCTTGTCTTTATCTTCGCTGCTAAAATATGCCCCTACGTCGGGGTGTGAGTGGTAGATGATGGTCGCGGGGTTGGCAGAGGAAAAGCTTCCCTCAAGAGCGCGTACATCTTTGATAGAAAAACTGTAACCATTTTTTGCTGTGCGTGGGTAAAGAGCAGGGTCACGTTTGTTAAGGTCGTTCTGAATATTAGTGCCTTCGTAGACCGTTCCGTCTGCCGCAATAAATCCGCAAGATTCTTCTGGATAGGTTTTTTCGCCGTGAGCGTAAATATTCGCTAGCAAGGTGTTGTCTAACATCGATTGTCGCCTGTAATTAAATGTGTCTTTCGTTGCTAAAAAGTGTTACGGTGTTAACACTTTTGCTAATCACTATTAATTCGCCGATTCAATAATCCCGCTTATATTGTCGTGTGCCTCTGAAGTGTTGGTGAAACGTATAGATTTTCCAATTCCTCAAGGGCTTGCATTGCCCTTGCTGCAATGGTGCTGCTGTCCTTTGCCGTCTGTTAAATTCGCAAATTTCATTGCTCAGTGAATAGCAGCAGTTTTCCCATTTTTTGAGCGCGCGCTCACCCCTTCGCAATTAAAATTGCAAATCTAAGATCCTGGGATTTGAACCCGTAACAGTTTTTACACTTTTTAAAAGATTTTTTTCTTGGTGATCCGTCCGTTTTAGATTTTTATGGCCTTACCTTCTATATGCGGGTTTTGCTGACCGCTCTGTGCCGTATATGTTTTCCAGTCGCCTTTTTAAGGTATCGATGGGGAGCTTTGTTAAGCCAAATCCGATAAGCATAAGTGAAGAGAAAATGAAGAATTCCGGCGTCACAGTTTTGTTTTCGTATAGCGCGCCAATGCCGACCGCCACCACGGGAAAAATAATGAAGATGAACGACAGAATAATCGGGCTCATGCGTTTGAGTAGATAAAAATACACGATAAAGCCCCCCGCAGATGCGACAACCCCCAGGTACAACAAGGCTATCCAACTGGCCTGGCTCGCAGTGCTTAGATCTGGTTTTTCAACCACAAGGCCTGCGCCACACAAAAGGAATCCGGCAAGCCCGACTGGCAGGGTATTAAAAGTAAATACGTTGATGTCGGAAGCATTTTTTTTGGAAAAGACATACAAGAAGCCGTGCATCATGGCTGCGCTGAGAATAGCCAGCACCCCTGTGAGGCCCGTGTGCGTAAAAATCAGTCCTTCCGATTTAAGGATTACTACCAGGCAACCAAACCCGATTGTAATGCCGACGACCTGATTGACTTTTATTTTTTCGTTGAGCAGCAGCGCTGAAAATATGATGGAAAAAATAGGCATGGTGCTGAAAAGGAGCGAAGTGAGCCCCGATGACACATATTGTTCGCCATAGCTGATGAAGTAATAAGGAACGGAGAAATAAAACACGGTGAGCAACACAAAAAAGACGCGTCGATTTTTCGGAAAAAATACGGGCGCTCGCGCCAGTAAACAAATGATGAGCAAGAACGGAAACGCAATTACAAATCTGGCGCCTGAGGCGGTAAGTGGCGGAATGCTGTCTACCGCGACTTTTATGCCTAGCCACGTCGTTCCCCAGGTTAGGCATACAACAGAATAGAGAATGGCGGTAACCAGGGAACTCTGCCAAAAAATTCGGAGTTGTCGTTGGGTTATAGCCATTTTTTTAGTCCTTGAAAAAAGTTTTTTAATTTTAAAAAAACGTCGCGGAGCATCTTAGTATGGAGATTCTATGAGGGTCAACGAGAATAATGACACCGTGTCAATTGCCGAGTTTTTGAAGGATTCATTAAATAACGAAACTGGGCACATTTATTTGCGCATGGCACTGGGGTTTAAGCAGGCAATTAATCAAGGCGTTGTAAAAGCCGGATTTAGGCTGCCCGCGCATAGAATTTTGGCGGATGCACTGGATGTAACCCCCGGCACTGTGTCTCGTGCATATCGCGAGCTGGCAAAAATGGGGTTGGTGGTTTCGCGGGTAGGCGATGGTACTTACATTAACGATGAAAACAATCGACAGCGATTGGACGATGAATTCACCAATGTGCCTGCAACGTATGCGCACTTCATTGATCTTAGCCGTAATTTAGCCATCGATTTTGGTACTGCCAATTTAATTTCTCAGGCGATGGACGCCTTGCAGAAAGATCAATCGCAATTGGCGGCACTGATCGGCTATACACCGGATACCGGTATTGACGCTTATCGACACAGTGGCGCGCTTTGGATGAATCAGTGCGGTATATCTGTTGAGCTAGACGAGGTCGTCTGTACCAATGGCGCGCAGCACGCGTTAATGTGCGCATTGATGACATTGTTAAAAGAAGGGGAGACACTTGCGGCGGAATTTTTGAGTTACCCGGGGATGATTTCGCTCGCTAAACGATTGCGCTTGCGGCTTGCAGGTATCGCCATGGACGAACAGGGTATTTTACCTGCGGCGTTGGACGCAGCCTGTAGTAAACAAAAAATATCCACCCTTTATTGCACTCCGTCGTTTCAAAACCCGACTTCCGTTATTTTGTCGAGGGAACGGCGTGAAGCCCTGGTGGATGTCTGCAACCGACACAACATAATGATAATTGAAGATGGCGCAGGTAGTGCGCTCGCACCTGCACAAATTCCAGCGTTGAAAAATCTTGCTCCAGAACGTACGGTATTTATTTCCAGTTTAAGTAAAGTGATTGCGGCCGGAATACGTGTCGGCTACATGGCGCCGCCTAGATCGTTACTTGAACATGTTGCCAAAACGCTGCGTGCGACCAGTTGGATGCCTAACCCGCTGGCGCACGGCATAGCCTCTCACTGGATCAATAGCGGCATTCTTGCAGCCGTTGCCGAGCAGCAGAAAATTGAGATTCAACGCCGTCATATGCTGGTTGTGCCTCACCTTAAAAGCCTGGAATACAACGCGCATCGTCACTGCGGGCAGCTTTGGGTGAAAGTCCCGGCGCAATGGCGCACAGGGGAATTGGTTCTTGCGCTAAAAAAGCAGGGCGTGTTGGTGTTACCCTCGAATGCTTTCTGTGTCGATAAGCGCGCGGCGCCCAGATATATTCGTGTGTGTCTGACGGGTGCGCTTGATGATGCAAGCCTGGTGCGTGCGGCTCAATGCATAGCAGCGACAATTCAAGGTACATAGGTGAATTGAGTGCCGGTGATGCTTATCTGTGTCGCTGTGGTGGTTCACCGCTGTCGCTGGCTGCAGGCTCAGTAGAGCTGCTGTGTATGGCGAGCGGTTGAGTGAAAATTAGTCGTGTGTAGATATAATTATGCCCAATCTCTCTGGAACCTCTAAAAACAGTCGCTCCTTACCCGCTGTTGGCGTCAGATGCGCTACTATAGATGCGTGCATAGGTTTACAGCGCACGCCTTGAGCGACAGTTGTAAACGCGCCGTGGAGCCACTGCTGCACAGCAGTTATCGTGATGTACTGGAGTTTTTACTCTGCCGTCGGCTCCCTCATGTTCATTCGTCAAATAAATAGAAACGAACAGTCCTATACACCAACAACCATAAGTAGGTAGCCCTGATGCCTCTCAAATATTTCTCCGCCAAGCGGATTCTTTGTCTTTTACTTCTGATGCCGGCGTTAGCGGCAATGTCTGTTTTTGCGCAGCCTTCGGGCGGCCCCTATGGGCCTGTGGAAAAATCCTACAGCGTGCCGAAATCTGGCAATGTGATTTATGTTGCGCCCAACGGCACGCCTGATGCGGATGGTTCGTCCATCGACAAGCCGACGACGCTGGAGGCCGCTATCTCCCGTGTCGTTACTGGCGATGCGGTGATTCTGCGTGGTGGTGTCTATCGCACCGGTAATCTGGAGCTTAATCAGGGTATTACCCTGCAACCCTACGCGGATGAAAAGCCAGTGTTGAAGGGGACGGAAGTCGCCACTGTCTGGAAATCTGCGGGGGAAGGGGTTTGGCAAACATCCTGGGAGAAACTGTTCCCCTCCAAGCCAATGTTCTGGTGGCGTCGCGAGCGGGAAGAAGCGCGCACCCCTATGCACCGGTTCAATAACGATCTGGTGTTTATCGATGGCCGTTTTCTGCAATCTGCGGGTAGTGTAAAAGAACTCACCGCAGACAATTACTACATCGATTACGATAAGAAGCGCGTGTATATCGGTACGGACCCCAAAGGTCACACCGTGGAAATTACCGCGCACGATACGGCGGTTACTCGCACCACTGCCAAGGTTCACGGCAAAGAGGCGGACAAAAAAGGTCCGCAAATTCTGGGTATTACGTTCACCCAATACGCCTGGACAGCACTCGCCATTGAAGGCAAGCGCCACTTTACCCATTTAGACGAACCCGTCGACGAGCCGATTGGCCCAGCTGACCCGGCGACCTATGGTAAAGAAGTGGTGGGCACCCTGTTGGAAAACGTGACTATCTCGTTCTGTGGTCGCGTGGCCGGGTATTTCCGTGGCGACGGACTGGTTATTCGCAACTCACTGTTTAGCGATACCAGCACTGAGGCTATCTATGTGATTGGATCGTCCGACGTCTTGCTGGAACGCAATATTGTTACCCGCAACAATATCGAAAACATCACCGGTTACTTTGCTTCGGCGGTGAAAATTATTAATCAGACTCACCGAGTTGTGGTGCGCGATAACCTGTTGCTTGACCACCCAAACTCTAACGGTGTCTGGTACGACGTGGGTAACCGCGACGGGGTATTTATCAACAACTATGTTGAAGGTGCGAACGTTGCGTTTATGTTTGAAATTTCACAGGGTGTAACGGTTACTGGAAACGTATTCAATAGCAACCAGTTGGGCATGTGGATTTTGAACTCAGCAGACTCCTACGTGTATAACAATACCTTTGTGAACAGCCCCGCACGGATTTCCCGTACTGAGCGCAGTGCCCAGGGCGACCACTTCGACTGGCACCCGGCAACCGGACCCGGTGTGGAAGAACGCTTTGGTCATGTATTTGAGAAAAACCTGATGGTTGCGGACGGCTTTGACACCGGCGCGCTATTGCGTATTGAGCAATGGCCAAAAGTGTGTACCAAGTTGCCGGATTCACCAATGGCAGCCGTAGACGGCAATGTGTATGTGCGCCCGCATAATGAATACAGTGCAGCGGCGGCGCCGTTAGTTAACTGGATTGATAGAAAAGCCGAAAACTGCGAAGTGGGCTACAGTGATCTAGCCGCCTTTCAACAGGGCGCGGGCTACGATAAACACGGCCTGCAACTGGATGGCTCGGCGCGAAGCCTGTTTAAAGCATCTGATTTACGTAACTTTGATTTGCGCGAAGCTTTGCCAATAGACAAGTCTGTCTCTATACCGGCGGACGTCACCAAACTGCTGGGTTGGAGCAAGAAATCAGCGCAGCGCACGGTGGGCGCTTACCCAGCGAAATAATCCCCAGCAACATTGTCGAGCGGTGCAGAATCAGTGTCCGTAGAAATGTTGTAAACAACGTGCCTAGCGGTTTGTAGAGTGTATTAACTTGGCAATGAAAATTGCGAAGTTAATAAGCGGGGCAGGGAAGCACCGCTATTGCCCGGTGGGTAATGTAAACCCTTGAAATATAAGAAAATTCACATGTTTTCGTCAGTTTTTCAAGGGTGCGCGAATAAATAGAGAGGATCATCTATTTGATCGCCGGGTTAATAGCTCGATAAAAAGCTCTGTGAATCTCACAGAGCTTTTTTTATGGTCATATTTATTGTGAAAAATAGGGGTTAGACGTTTGTTGGCCGAAGGGCCGTGTAAGCGTTTGGAATAGCGTAAAACTCGCTCATTTAACCCAGAATTCCATTGCCGGGAACAAGCAGGGTAGATCTAAAAAATTACGGCTTGTGGTCCGTGTTGCGACCGTATTCGTTGCCGTTGCTTGCTAGAAGATTGATGAGCTGATGCGCCATACGTAAATCCCGGTCGGAAAGCCGGGCGAGGCTCTCCATCAGCCATTCGGATAGTTTCTCTGTTTTTGAATCCGTGTGCGGCGCAAGAAATTCGGCTGCGCGGTTTTTCAGGTGTTGTATTTGCCTGGCGTCTGGCGCTTCGTCTTCCAGGCCGATGCGCGACTTAAGCTGACTTAGAGCATAGCTATACACCATGACTGCCTGGCCAAGATTAAGGGAAGGATAGGGCGTCGCAAGTGGGATGTAACTGTAGAGGTCGCAGAGCGCGAGTTGATCGTTACTGAGGCCAGAGGCCTCGCAACCGAAAACCAGCCCGCTGCGGCCGCTTTGCTGACTCAGTTGGCTGTTCAGCTCCGGCGGCGACAAATAGCGTCTTGCGCTACCTCTTTCCCGCGCCGTTGTGCCAATTAACAGATCAAAATCCGGCTTGAGGCTGGCGAGGTCTGGGTAGCAGGTTGCGCTTGTGAGAATGTCCTGGGCGCCGTGGGCGACCCAATGGGCTTCCTCATCTAGATGAATGTCGCTGCCCACAAGTATCAGCTGCTTAAACCCCATGGTTTTCATCGCCCGGGCGGCGGCGCCCACGTTAGCGGGACGTGCAGGGTTCACCAGAATAAAACTTAACATCGTCTTCAGCCGTTTTTTTTACCAGGGTTAGATTGGCGGAGTGCTTTTGGCAGGATTAAAACAAAAAAGCCCGGCGTTGGCCGGGCTTCGCAGTATAAATCGAAACGGGTATCAGGCTTCGCTGGTTTCTTCGTTGCTCTCTGCGCCTGCGGCTTCCAGAGATTTACGTTGACGCAGTACCAACTCGTGCATGGAGCCCAGAGAGTGAAGATGCGCGTAAGACCAGGCAATCCAGCCTTTTTTAAACCACTCGTGAGTCTCGTCTTTTTCGAGGCTCTCGTGGAGTTTTTTCTCGTTTACCGCGTAGAGATCGTTGAGCTTTACGGTGTTGTTATCGTATTTCACAGTTGCGTTATACGGTTCGAACAGCTCTTTCTCGGCCAGTGCTGCGGCAAATTCTTCGGTCTGGCGGAAGCTTTTGTCAACCAGCTCGAGGAAGTTCACGATTTGCTTCAGGGTGTCAGAGGGTTCGTTTTCTGCAACAAACAACTGATCGCCTGTATCGGTGTTCAGATGTGGGGCTTTGTTGTCGATCATGACCACTTTGTCGGCGGTGAGAACGAATGGGTAGCGACGAATAAATGCGGGAACGTAAACGCCTTCCCAGTTATCTCCCATGTCGTGACTGGCTTCGCGCAGAGATAGGATCGCCATTGGCAGGTACTTACCTTCGGCATTCTTGATAAACAGAATGGGGAAGTCCCGGCTCGCCTGGAAAAACTCCATGCCGCTTAGGGGCACAGAATTAACGGTTTTGGCGAAAGCGTAGTTTTGCGTGCGGTCTAGCTTAAGGTCAACGTGCTTTTTTTTCTCAAGAGGCACTGGCTCTTCATAAAACATGAGAGTGGACATAGTTATTACTTATCAGTTGGGGAGCCCCGGCAAAAGCGCGAGGCCCGGTTGTGGAACGGCCCTTCGTCCGCAAATAGGCGGTCGATGTTAGCAGGGTTCACTGTTCGACAAAAGCCCGTTCGATAACGTAATGGCCCAGGTTGCCGTTCCTCGCTTCAGCGAAACCCTGGGCGTCAAGAATTTCACAGGTTTCCTTCAGCATGCTTGGGCTGCCGCAGATCATAAATCGATCATTCTCAGGGCTGATAGCGGGCAGGCCGAGCTTCTCTGGCAGTTCGCCGTTGCGCAACTGGTCGGTAATGCGACCTTGATTGCGAAATGCTTCGCGGGTCACTGTGGGGTAGTAGAGCAGCTTGGCGCTGATCTCTTCGCCAAAATACTCGTTTTGTGGCAATTCACGGGTAATAAAGTCCTGATAGGCCAGTTCGCCCACAGTGCGCACACCATGGGTGAGAATGACCTTGTCGTACAGCTCGTAGACTTCCGGGTCCTTGATAATGCTCATAAACGGCGCCAGGCCAGTGCCGGTGCTGATCAACCACAGATTTTTGCCAGGCAGCAGGGCATCGGTGATCAGGGTGCCGGTGGATTTGCTATTGATCAGAATTTCGTCGCCGGGCTGAATATGCTGGAGCTGTGAGGTCAGCGGCCCGTCCGGGACTTTAATGCTGAAGAATTCCAGGTGCTCTTCGTAATTCGCACTGGTAATACTGTAGGCGCGCAACAGCGGGCGGCCATCGTTTTGAGCGAGGCCCATCATGGTGAAGTGGCCGTTGCGAAAACGAAATCCGGGATCGCGGGTGGTGCGAAAGCTGAACAGGTTATCGGTCCAGTGGTGAACCTCGAGGACGGTTTCGCGCAACAAATTGCTCATAGTCATGTCTCCTGAATTATTGTGAAAACCATACGCCAGGATTAGACTTCGGTAAAACGGGAAAATTAGCATTTCTATATCGGTTATATCGATATATTTTTTAGTGAGCCGACGTCCTGCGCTGGTCGCCGGACATCCCTGAATCAATTGATTGGAGAGGAACTTATGCGCTTCACTCTGCGCCAATTGGAAGTGTTTCTGGCGGTTGCACACCACCAGAGTATTTCCCGCGCGGCGGATGAGCTGGTGATGTCTCAGTCTGCAGTGAGTGGTTCGCTGAAGGAGCTGGAGCAAAAGCACAGTGCGCAATTGTTTGATCGCGTTGGTAAGCGCCTACAACTCAACGAGCTGGGCGCGCGTCTGCGCCCGTCGTGTGAAGCCCTGCTGGTGCAGGCCGCCGAACTGGAGCAGGAATTTACCCAGCAGCGCCGGGCCAGCGAAATACGCGTGGGCGCGACGCTCACGGTCGGCAATTACCTTTGCGTTGAATTGATTGATCGCTACCGCCAACGCACGGGAGAGGGGCGGGTTCATCTGGAGGTTGCCAATACCCGGCATATCGTCCGTGAGCTGCTCGATTTCAATATCGACCTTGGGATGATCGAGGGCGAAGTGCAGCACCCGGATTTAGACGTAATTCCCTGGCAATCCGACGAGTTGGTGTGTATCTGCGCACCCGCGCATCACCTGGCGGCGACTGGCGAGCTGGGCATTGACGAGATTGGCGAGGTTGCCTGGATCTTGCGCGAGCCGGGTTCCGGCACCCGGCAAACCTTTGAACGCGCGCTCCGGGGCTATTTGTCGCAGTTGAATATCTCACTGGAATTGCAGCACACCGAGGCGATTAAGCGCGCGGTGCAGGCAAATATGGGGGTGTCTTGCCTATCGCGCATTGCCGTGGCAGACGCACTCAAGCGTGGAGATCTGGTAGAGCTGGCGGCACCTGCGCTGGATCTGCACCGCCAGCTCTACGTTATTTTGCACCGCCAGAAATACCTGAGTGCCGGGCTGCGCACCTGGCTGGCGGTGTGTGGTGTAGCCCCACGCTAGCCTCTCGTTAGCTGTGCTAGAACTCGCCGATGCTATTGCTAGAACTCGCCGAGAAAGCCGCCAGACTGTCGTGCCCACAGCTGCGCGTACAAGCCGTTTTGCTCCAGCAGTTGCTGATGGCTGCCCTGCTCGATAATCCGCCCCTGATCCAGTACGATCAAGCGATCCATTGCGGCGATTGTCGACAGGCGATGGGCAATGGCGATGACGGTCTTGCCTTCCATTAACTTGTACAAGTTTTCCTGAATCGCCGCTTCCACTTCCGAATCCAGCGCGGAGGTGGCTTCGTCAAGAATCAGGATGGGCGCATCTTTAAGCAGCACCCGCGCGATAGCAACGCGCTGGCGCTGGCCGCCGGAGAGCTTAACCCCACGCTCGCCCACATGTGCGTCGTAACCAACGCGCCCGGCCGGGTCGCTCAGCTCGGCGATAAACATATCCGCCTTTGCCTGGTGTGCCGCTTCAAACATTTCTTCATCGCTGGCATCCGGGCGACCATAAATCAGGTTTTCGCGCACCGAGCGGTGCAGCAGCGAGGTGTCCTGAGTCACTACCCCAATTTGTTCGCGCAAGCTTTCTTGAGTGACTTCGCTGACATTCTGCCCGTCCACAATAATTTGGCCGCTTTCGGTATCGTAGAACCGCAATAGCAGATTCACCAGGGTGGATTTTCCGGCCCCGGAGCGCCCGACAAAGCCCACTTTTTCACCGGCGTTTATCAGTAGTGAGAAGTTTTCGATAACGCCTTCGCCTTTGCCGTAGTGAAACGACACCGCGCGAAAATCGATTTCGCCGCGGCTCACCTGCAATGGCTGCGCGCCTGGTTTGTCGGTTACTTCATGGGGTTGGGCAACGGTATTCATACCGTCGCGCGCAGTGCCGATATTTTCGAACAAACCGGAAATCTCCCACATGATCCACTGGCTGATGCCGTGCAAGCGCAACACCAGGCTGGTTGCCGCGGCTATGGCGCCCACGGTAATCAGGCTGTTCGACCACAGCCAGAGCGACAAACTCACCACGGAAAAGATCGCCAGCGCGTTTAAGATCCACAGGGAAATATTGAGCCCGGTGGCCAGGCGCATCTGCGGGTACACCGTTTTCAGAAAGCGGTTCATGCTCTCTTGCGCGTAATCGGCTTCGCGCTGGGAGTGGGAGAACAACTTAACAGTGGAGATATTGGTGTAGGTGTCCACAATACGGCCGGTCATTTCGGAGCGCGCATCGGCCTGCGCGGTGGAAATCGTTTCCAGTCGCGGCAGGAAAAAACGCAGCAACAGTACGTAAGCGCCCAGCCAGCACACAAACGGAATCGCCATGCGCAAGTCCAGCGCAGCGACTACCACAATCACGCTGCCGAAGTAGACGCAAACGTACACCATAATATCTAACAGCTTCATCACGGTTTCACGCACTGCGAGCGCCGTTTGCATGACTTTGGTGGCCACGCGCCCGGCGAATTCGTTCTGGTAAAAGCTATAACTTTGGCCCAGCAGATACCGGTGTGCGAGCCAGCGAATGGCCATCGGGTAGTTGCCCAGCAGGGTTTGATGCACCAGGGTGGAATGCAGTGCAACGGTCAATGGCAGAGCCACCAGCAGCACCAGTGACATCATTACCAGTGAGTGGTGTTTCTCAGCCATTAATTGTTCGGGCGTATAAGTGGACATCCAGTCCACCACATCGCCAACAAAACCCACCAGATTAACTTCGAGAATGGCTAAAGCGGCGGAAGACAGTGCGAGTAATATCAGATAAAACTCGCAGCCACGTGTGTAATGCCGCATAAACGCCACCAGTTTTGCCGGCGGCTGTTGTGGTGGTTCCGGTGGAAAGGGTGTAATCAGTTTTTCAAAAAAAGCGAACATGCGTGGAGCCGGTAGTGGAGACTGAAAAAAGGCGCCCTATAATAAGCCCTCATCTTCGCGAGCCAAGTAAAAAATGATCGATACATTGAATTTAACGGTACCCGGCCAGGGGTTGCACAGTTTCACACCCAAAGTCCACGATGTGGTACGTCGCTCTGGCGTTAGTGAAGGCTTGTGCACCTTGTTCGTAAAGCACACATCCGCCAGCCTGTTAATACAGGAAAACTACGATCCGTCCGCGCAGCGGGATCTTGAGCAGTGGCTTAACCGCCTGGTGCCGGAACGCGATCCGCTTTACACCCATACTCTGGAAGGGGACGACGACATGCCCGCCCACATAAAAGCCGCGCTTACCGCGACCACCTTGAGTATTCCGGTATTGGATGGGGAGTTGACACTGGGTACCTGGCAGGGCATATATCTCTGGGAACATCGCCGCGCGCGCGCTACCCGTTCGGTTGTGGTTCATGTAGCTTGATGGCTCGCTCTGTGGAAATACTTCCCCGGGCAAGACAGGAGAACCGGTTTTTTGACTAAGCGGCAAACTAAAACGGTGTTGCAGGTAGCCGGGCTCGAAGTAGCCGTTACCCGCAAGACCATGAAAAACATCCGTTTGCGTATTGTGCCTCCGCACGGCGATATTCTGGTTTCTGCGCCGCACCGGGTCAGCAATCGGGAGATAGCCTCCATGGTTGCCGAGCGGGTGGGGTGGATCAATCGCGAGCGCGCCGAGTTGATGCGGCTGTCTAAAAGTCACATCCCCCATTACGAAACCGGCGAGACCCATCGCCTCTGGGGCGAGGAATACTGCTTGCAGGTGGTCACCACACAGGGCCGGCGTCACACCACACTGGATACCGAACGCAATATTAAACTCTATGTCCAAGCCGATGACGACATGCACCAGCGAGCGCATCAACTGGACGAGTTTTATCGCCATCAGCTGAAACTGGCGCTGGAGCCGCTGGCGGTGGCCTGGCAAAAAAAGACAGAGAAGAAAGTGAGTTTCTTTGGCTTCAAGCGGATGAAAACCCGTTGGGGCAGCTGCAATATTACCCGCGCACGTATTTGGCTGAACGTGGAGTTGGCCCGTCATCCACTGCCTTGTTTAGAGTATGTTCTGGTGCATGAGCTGGTCCATCTTTACGAACCGGGTCATGGCGCGCGGTTTCAGGCGCTGATGGATCACTATTTGCCGAGCTGGCGAGAATGGCACAGTTATCTCAACCGTAAATAAATTCTGAAACCGGTTGCAAATTACTTGCAGTTGTTCGGGTTTTGGCGCGTAAATTAATGTTATAAACTCGCGATTAACTTTATTCAGGGGATATTTGTCAGTGGATCAGAGGACCTCTGAGGGGGCTGCCAACTCAAACACCGCAGGTTACAGCCTGATGCTGACGGGAGAAATCCGGGAGGGTTTCGAACCCGATCAGGTCAGGCAGTGGCTGGCACAGGCGTTGAAAATCCCGCTTGCCAACGCGTCGGCACTGCTCGCCGGGCGCAGTCGCTGTATTCGGCGGAATTTGACCGAACAAGACGCCACACGTTATCTGAAATTATTCCAGTCCAAAGGGGTGGGCGTTCGGTTGAGCCTGAGCCCGGTCTCTGCGATGACCGCGCGCGGGCAAACTGTGCCCTTAAGCAGCGACACCCAGGTGGTGGATACCCGCTTCTTTCAGGGCGATATCACTGCGAAACCTGCCTGGCATTTTCAAATACTGGCAGCCGTGTTAAGTGGCACCGTGACCACCGTTATCTGCGGTGTTTATCTGCTGCTGATGCTCGCCTGTTTTGCCGGTGGCTTGCACTTTATTGTCAATGCGGCACTTTCTCTGGATGACGCGCCCACGGCTTATGTTTTCGTACTCCACTTAATCTCAGGGCTGTTTTTGTTGAGCTTGTTCGGCCTGTTGTTGCGGCCGGTGTTTGCCCAGCAAAATCCGCAACGTATTTCGTTGGAAGTCGACCCGGCCAAGCAGGCGCGCCTGGTGCAGTTTGTTAATGACACCTTTGCCCAGGTGGGGGCGCCAGCACCCGATAAAATACTTGTGAATTACGATACAGAGGTAACGGCGGAGTTTTCCTGCCCGCCGTTTCGGCCCAAGCAGGGGAGTGTATCCGTTACGCTGGGTATGCCACTTATCGCAAATATTCGTACGCCGCAATTGGCCGCTTTCATAGCGCATGAAGCGTCGATGATGCGGCCGCCGATGCTCGCCTGGTTGTTTGGCGTTGTTAAGCGGGTGCGTCACCGCTTCGACGATTGCGCCGAGAACCAGGATCTTTGGTCGCGTCGCCTGGATGCGTGGGATTTGGATCAGGCCAGCGCAGTAAAAGGTTTTTTTGTCAGTGCGCTGGCAACGCTCAATCATTACAGTGCGCTGGTGTTCAAGCCGTTCTCCATTGCTCTCAATAGTGCCGGCGCAATGGCCAACCGCTATCTGGTGAATGCCGCCGATTTTTACGCGGCGCATTTGGTGGGCAGCAAAGCGATTGTTGAAAGTTTTCGCGAACTCTCGATTACGCACCATGCGCTACATCAGGCGGAAGAGCGGATGTTTGGGCAGGTTGGGGAGCGGCAACTCGTCAATAATTTGCCCGCGCTGGTTCACCATTTTGCAGCAGGATTGTCGCCGCGGGATTTGCGTGAAATAGAAGACGCGATGAACCGTGCCGACACCAAGCGGGATTACGACTACCCGTCTGATCGCAGCAGAATTATCTTCGCTGAAGACCTGGATGCGTCAGGGCAGTGCTGTGTGGACTACCCGGCAGCGGAATTGTTTACCAATATTGGTGTACTCAACGAACAGGTGACATTGCTTTATTACGGCAATTTGCAAATTCCATTTGCGCCTTTGGATCTTGTGGATGTGCATCGCCTTGCATCGCTCGCCGATAAGGATATGAAGCGCGAACAATTGAGCACCCAATATTTTAACAATTGGTTTGACCCGGATATTTTTTGGAAAATTCCGGCCCCCACTGCAGTGCAAAACCTTAATGCCAAACAACGCCGCCACTGGCTCAACGAACTGGTTGCAGAAATTCGCCACACCACACCAGACTATTTGCAGTTAGTCGCTAGCGAACAAAAACTTTTAACGACATTGGTGAATTATGCGTTTGTCTCGCAGGTGCGCAAAGCGGGTTATAAACTGACTGCCGCTGATACCGGGCTCAGTGAGGCGCAACTGAAAACGTTGGACGAGACCTACGCGCAACATCGCGCTGAATACAACCATTTCCAGTCGCGGCTCGGCCGTTTTCGCGAAGTAATGGGGACCCGTTTATTTTTGGCTGTGTCGCTGCATCCAGATGCCGCCAAGCGAAAAGTGGGGGTGATGTTGCTGCAGATGTTAGCCACACTAAATCAACACTCAGAGCGATTGACGTCACTTCAGGTTCGCGTGGCCTACCTGCCAAAACTGGCGGTGCGTGAGCGGGATAAAAAAGAGGATGCTCACGGCAAACGCATCCAGCGAATTATGGCCGATGTCGCACGTTACGGCGCCGGTGCGCTCAACTCGTTAACGCAGTTCAAGTGCACGTTTAATAATGCCCATGAAAATCTCGCACAATTTGTGGCGGCACATATGAAACAATCGGCGACCCTGGATGCACCCAAACCCCTCGAAACGGTTGCTTACTTCACAGAGATAAATCACGGCCTGGCAGAGAGCAATCGGATGATCAACCATCAAATTGCGATGATTGCGATGGAGTCTGAGCTACTGAATAAGATCACTCCGGTGCGTTTGGCTACGGCTTAGAACGTGCGGTGCGCCGGGTTCACTCTGCGATGGCCGCCTGGCGCATAAAATCGGCGTAGTCGCGACACCAGGCCATGGCGGCTTGATGGTTGTGGAATATTTCCACTTCCCAGGAGAGATCGTCGGCGAGAAATTTATACCAGGCGACCAACGCATTACCGGTGGAGTCTGGATTGACGATTGACGCGCTTTTTGCATTTGGGCAAATCACGCTGATGGGGCGCAGGCAGGCGACCAGCGCTTTGATATCCTCAGGGCTTATCTGGATATTCGTAGCGCCGCTCCAATCGCCAATAATAAATTTCACCTGATCAAACCGAATATCGCCGCTTTTTTGCAAACTCGCGTCAATAAGGTCCTGCCCCGTCACATCGCCTGTGTAGCGGGTTAAAATCAAGCTGTTGTTGTTAATCCAGTAATCTGTGATCACAGTATCCAGCGTATGTTGGTGCGCAAACACTTATTAATCTAGATGGCGGAGTTTGGCGGCGCAAGTGCCGCCGGGCACTTCCTGTTTAAAAATATCCACATCTCCACTAAGGAACCACATGCGAGGCCAAAAAACCGACATCGCCTTTAAAGATGTTAACTGGAAATCTCTCCTGACGCTTATTCCCTATTTGCTCGAGTTTCGGGCACGGATTTTTGTTGCACTACTCTGTCTGGTCGGTGCAAAGCTGGCGTCGGTTGGCATGCCTTTCATTCTCAAACATATTGTCGACCATATGGATGACAAGGGTGCGACAGAAATCTTAACAGTTCCGCTCGGTCTGCTGGTGGCATACGGCGTCGTCCGTTTTTCTAATGTTATTTTTGGCGAGTTGCGCGATTCTCTCTTCGGTCGGGTTACCGAACGCGCCATGCGACGTGTCGGACTAAAAGTGTTTAAGCATTTGCACGCGATGGATCTCGATTTTCATCTCAACCGGCGGACGGGGGGATTATCGAGGGATATCGAGCGTGGCGTGAGTGGTATCAGTTTTCTAATGCGATTTATGGTCTTCAATATCGGGCCGACATTACTCGAAATCGCTATGGTGGTTGGCCTGTTGTTGATGAACTATCGTCCGGCATTTGCGCTTATTGTCGTGGCCGCAGTGGTGGCGTATGTGGGCTGGTCTGTGGTGGCGACCGAGTGGCGAACCCGGTTTATTCGCATGGCAAATCAGGCCGAATCCGCCACTAGCACGCGCGCGGTGGACAGTTTAATGAACTACGAAACCGTAAAGTATTTTACCAACGAAGAGTACGAATCGCGTATGTACGACGCGGACCTGGAAAACTGGGAAACCGCGCGGCGCAAAAACCGGTTGACGTTATTTGCGCTCAATTCCGGGCAGTCGCTGGTGATCGCAGGTTCCATGACCGCGGCGATGGTCCTGGCGGCCATGGACGTGAGTTCCGGGCGTATGACGCTGGGCGATTTTGTTTTGATCAACGCATTTATGATGCAAATTTTCATGCCGCTGAATTTGTTGGGCTTTGTGTATCGCGAAATGAAAGGCTCGATGGCGAATATTGAAAAAATGTTTGACCTGTTGGCGATGAAGCCCGATGTAGCAGAGGTGGATGGCGCGCCGCCGATCAAGGTTACGGGGGGCAGCATCGAATTTCGCAATGTCAGTTTTCACTATCATCCGGATCGACCCATCCTCAAAAACATCAATTTCCGGATTGGCGCTCATGAAAAAGTGGCTGTGGTTGGCAGCAGTGGCGCGGGTAAATCGACCCTGTTGAAATTACTGTTTCGCTTCTACGATGCCAGTGCCGGAGAAATTCTGCTGGACGGGGTGAACATTCGTGACGTCAGCTTGCGCTCACTGCGCGCGCAAATAGGCGTGGTGCCGCAGGACACCGTATTGTTCAATACCAGTATTCTCGAAAACGTGCGCTACGGTCGCATTGATGCCAGTGATGCGGATGTGATGAGTGCGATCAAACGCGCGCACCTGGACGCCTTTATTGCCGGGCTTCCAGAAGGGGTTAACACGCTTGTCGGTGAGCGCGGATTAAAATTATCCGGCGGTGAAAAGCAGCGGGTTGCCATTGCGCGCACCTTGCTGAAACAGCCACCGATTCTGGTTTTCGATGAGGCCACCTCATCGCTCGACAGTAAATCCGAGCAGAGCATTTTGCTGGCGTTGCGCGAAGTGGCGGCTGCACATACCAGTCTGGCTATTGCGCATCGCCTTTCGACCATTGTGGACGCGGATAAAATTCTGGTGTTGGATAACGGTGAAATCGTTGAGCAAGGCAACCATCATGAGCTGCTCGCCTTCGGCGGCAAATACGCACAGCTGTGGCAGCTTCAGCTGAAGTCTGCGTGACCCTATGAAAACCCTGTACTTATTGCGTCACGCTAAATCGTCCTGGAAGAACCCGGAGTTGGCCGATATGGATCGGCCACTGAATGCGCGGGGCAAGCGGGATGCACCGCAGATGGCCGCGCTCTTTCGTGAGTGGCTCAGCGACAACTCTGGCGTTGTGCCGCAGTCTATTTTATGCAGCCCGGCAAAGCGCGCACGGCGCACGGCGCGGGCGTTTCGGCAAGTGCTGGGGTTACCCAAACATTGCAGAGTCGTCGATGCCCGGCTCTATTTTCAGGGGGTTGATGCGATGCTTACAACACTGTTATCGCTGGACGATACCCTGGAGTCAGTACTGCTGGTGGCGCACAACCCCGATCTCAAAGGCTTGCAAAATCGATTGTCCGATGCGCCGATCGAATGGCTGCCTACTGCGGCTCTGGTGGGGCTGCGTTCTCCGGCGGTGCACTGGCAGGACCTGCTGAAACAGCCTCTGGAAGAGATTCACTATATGTATCCGAAGCAACAGCTTTTGCAGCACCAGCTTTTAAAGTAACAGCGTTTGAAGTAACAGCGTTTGAAGTAACAACGTTTGCCGGGGTGAACCACAGCTCAGTGCGGGAAAGGGGAGTGAGCGGCGGCAGATTAGGATTTTTCAGCTCGATAATTCGCTTCGTTTCCAAGTGAGCTTCGCGAATATCGGCACCAAAAAAGTGGTGGAACAACCGGTCGAACTCGCCGTTTTTGATAATGGTTTCAAACCCAGCCTCCAGCCGTTGTGCAAGCACCTGATTGTCTTTGGCGACATAAAAATACACGGCTGCCGGGTAGTGCAAGGCGAGGGAATGTTCAATCACAATACCTTGATGCCGCAGGGTTTGTGCTTCGTAAATAATTTCGTTCAAACCACGCGGAAAGTAGTCGATACGCTCTTGCTGCAATAAATGAATAATGCCTTCCCAGCTGTCGCTGGTGCGCACCTGAAGGCCGGCACTTTTTAAAATGGGCGTATCGGGCCAATCGTGCCCCTGACCGGCCCAAAATGTCTGCAGTTGTTCCAGGTTGGCTACGTTCCTCAGTTTGTTGGCTGTACCTTCGCGGGCAAGTAGCAGCCGCCAGCCAATCAGCCCCTTGTAGATAGGGATTCGGACAGGCCGCAGCAGTTTCTCGCGGGCGGGGTTTGTGTTGATCCAGGCAACATCGATGCGGCCCTTCTGCAGGTGAACCGCGTTACGTGTGGACGTGGCCAAGGGGAAGGCGACTTTCTCGATGACACACTCTTCGCAAGAAGCATTGAGCACATGTTCCAGTAGCACTAGAAAGTAGCTGTAGCGCTTATTGTAGGCGCCCTGGTTTTCAATCTCGTGCACGCGCACGGGAATTGAGTCTGCTGCCGTGGCGAGCGGAAGCGCGCTAGCAAACAGGGCAAGTGTGAGCGCTATCCTGGTGAGTCGCTGTACCGGCATGAGAGTCGTCCATTGCCCCAATCTGCACGATGGAGCTTGGCTGAGTGAGTTCTCGCCGTACAAGCTTACAGGCTTGGGCCTGGCAAGAATTGATTCAAGCGTTCCCAAGTATATTCAAGTATGGCAGTGCGGGTCGATAGCTGGAGAAATAGGGGATAAGCGGCTAGCGCAAGATTTCCTGGCGGGCAGTTTTGGCACTGTGGACATTAACGCCAGCGAGCCCGAGTGTGATATCCAGCAGCAGATTCCAGATATCGCCTTTGGCGCTACCCTTGGCGATGCGATCAGCCAGTGCTGTTTTGCGCAACAGGCCGTAGAGTTGGGGCAGTTTGTGGCGTTGGATCGCCTGTTTGAACAGCGGTTTGCGTTTATCCCATACGCCGTTGCGCTTAGCGGCCAGGTCGAAGTTCTCTCCGGCTTGCAGGCCTTCTTTGATATTGGTGAGCGTGCGGATATCGCGGGTCAGCGCCCACAGCAGTGCCAGGGCTTCGGTACCTTCAGCGCGCAGCCCCTGCAGGCTTTCTGCCGCCGCGCGACTGTCACCAAAAATTGCTTTATCGACCATGCCGAAGGTGTCGTAACGCGCGGAGTCCATAACCGCGTTGGCCATCATCTGGGCATCGATAAAATTTCCCTCAGCGACCAGTTTGAGTTTTTCCACCTCTTGTACCGCGGCGAGTAAATTGCCCTCCGTTTTGGCACAGAGAATATCGATAGCTTCGCTGTCAGCGTTGAGACCGGCTTGCTTTAAGCGGGTATCCACCCAGCGCGGCAATTGTGCCGGGCCGACTGGCCAGATGGTGATGACTTCCCCGGCCTGGTCTATCGCTTTGTACCACTTGCTATTCTGGCTGCGGGAGTCGATTTTGGGGCTTACCAGGAGCAATAAGGTGTCGTCGTTGATGTTCGCACAAAACTCCAGAATCGCCTTACTACCCGCATCACCGGGTTTGCCATTGTGTATACGGATTTCGATAATTTTTTTGTCTGCGAACAGAGACATGGCATTGGTGGCGTTGTACAGCTCGTCCCAACTGAAGCCCGCGTCTGTGTGATACAGCTCGCGCTCAATAAAGCCCTGTTTTTTCGCCGTCTGGCGAATCGCATCGCAGGACTCCTGACTCAGCAGAGGTTCGTCTCCGGTAACCAGGTACACCGGTGCCAGGCGCTTTTTCAGCGCGCCTGGAAGTTGGTCGGCGCGAAGCTTGGCCATTAATCTGCCGTCACTTCCGCACGGGATAATTCAGGTACCGCATCGAGCATACGCCAGGCTAATTCTTCTCGCATTTCCTCGCGTAACGCCTGCTCTTCCTGGTTTTTGGCGACGATAATCTTCGGGTCGAAATCGTAGGTGCGCCAACTGGAAACTTCCTGTACTGCACTGCGTAGCGGTTGGGCTGAAGCGGCTCCCTGGCTGTAGTGATAGCGCACGGTCAGCACAAGCTGATACTGCGCCGTCACTCCGGTTTCGCTTACTGACAGCGGGCGTTTTTCGAGTCGTACGTCATCCAGTTCGAGCGTGAGAGCCGCCGTGCTGGTGGGGTGTATATTTTTACTGGTGAGGATGCGGCGCAGTGTCCGTGCCATGGCGCTGTTGGGTTCGCGGGCCAGCACGTGGAGCTCGCTTGGCAGCGCGGTGCTGGTGGAATGCGGATTAACCCCGCGCAACTGCCAGCCACAGGCGCTTAGGACCAGACACAGCGCGCAGGCAAGCAGCGCGCTGGTTTTCGGGAAAGGTGAGCGATTCACTAGGCCACCACGATATTGACCAGTTTTCCTGGTACTACGATGATCTTGCGGATCATTTTATCGGCGATGAACTTCTGTACGTTCGGGTCTGCCAGGGCGAGCTTCTCCAGTGCATCCTTGTCGGCGTCCGCGGGTGCTTCCAGCTTCGCTCGTACTTTGCCGTTGACCTGGGCAACCAGTGTAATTGAGCTCTTCACCATCGCCTCTTCGTCTGCCGCAGGCCAGGTGACGTCCAGCACCGGCTCACTGTGGCCCAGTGCTAACCAAAGCTCGTGGCAGATGTGCGGCACGATAGGGGCGAGAACCTGAACGGCAGCTTCCAGCGCTTCCCGCTCAACCGAAAGACCTTGCTCGTTGGCGCGATCGGCATTGCGGCCCACCTCGTTCAGCAACTCCATAACCGCGGCAATAGCGGTGTTGAAGGTTTGGCGTCGGCCGTAGTCGTCGGTGACTTTGGCGATGGTTTCGTGGGTTTTGCGGCGCAGGTCTTTTTGCGTGTCGTTCAACTCCGCGGGGTTCAACTCGCCGGGTTCGCCAGCCGCCAGGTGAGTTTGCACGGTTTTCCATAATTTCTTAAGGAACCGGAAGGCGCCTTCAACACCGCTGTCGGTCCACTCCAGGCTCTGCTCCGGCGGCGCAGCAAACATGGTGAACAGGCGGACGGTATCGGCACCGTATTGACCGATCAGTTCGGCTGGGTCGACGGTATTGCCTTTGGATTTGGACATTTTGGTGCCGTCTTTCAGCACCATGCCCTGACACAGCAGACGCTCAAAAGGCTCGTCGCAGGCGACCAAACCTTCGTCGCGCATCAGTTTGTGGAAAAAGCGCGCATAGAGCAGGTGCAAAATAGCGTGTTCGATACCGCCCACATATTGATCGACCGGCAGCCAATAGTTGGCTTTGTCGCTGTCGATCATGGATTCGCTGCTGGGCCCCGCGTAGCGCGCGTAGTACCAGGAGCTCTCCATGAAGGTGTCGAAGGTATCGGTTTCGCGCTCGACTGCCTGACCGTCCAACTCGTCTTTTTTCCACGAAACATCCGCTTTAATAGGCGACTGTACCCCATCCATCACCACGTCTTCCGGAAGCAGAATTGGCAGCTTGTGTGCGGGCACGGGGATTTCGCCACCATCGGGCAGGTTAAAAATAGGGATGGGAGCACCCCAGTAGCGCTGGCGCGAAACGCCCCAGTCGCGTAGACGGTAGTTGGTGGTTACACGACCCTTGCCTGCTGCAACCAGGGTTTGCGACAAGGCTTCGAAGGCGGCGTTGAAATCCAAGCCGTCGTATTCGCCGGAATTCACTAAAATGCCTTTTTCGACAAACGCGGCTGTGTTCAGGTCGATCTCTTCACCGTCTTTGCTGGCGACCACCTGCTTGATGGGCAGATCGTATTTACGTGCGAACTCCCAGTCGCGCTGATCGTGACCTGGAACCGCCATAACCGCGCCGGAGCCGTAGTCCATCAATACATAGTTGCCAACCCAAACGGGCACTTCCTCACGGGTAATAGGGTGCAGGGCTTTGAGCCCGGTATCCATGCCCTTTTTCTCCATACTCGCCATATCGGCTTCGGCAACCGACTGCACTTTGCATTCCTGGATAAACTCTGCGAGAGCCGGGTTGTGTTCCGCCACGGCCAGGGCAATGGGGTGCTCCGCCGCAAGAGTGACGTAGGTAATACCCATGGTGGTGTCGGGGCGAGTGGTGTAAACCTCAAAGTGATCGTGACCGGCGATAGGCGCGCTCAGGTCGAAACTCATCTGCACGCCCTTACTCTTGCCGATCCAGTTTTTCTGCATGGTGCGCACTTGCTCAGGCCAGTGCGGCAGCTTGTCGAGATCCTTAAGCAACTCTTCGGCGTAATCGGTAATGCGAATAAACCACTGCGGAATTTCTTTGCGTTCTACCGGGGTATCGCAACGCCAGCAGCAACCTTCCACCACCTGTTCGTTGGCCAGTACGGTCTGGTCATTCGGGCACCAGTTCACCGCTGAGACTTTCTTATAAGCCAGACCTTTTTCGTAAAGGCGGGTGAAGAACCACTGTTCCCAGCGATAGTAATCCGGTTTGCAGGTGGTCACTTCGCGGGTCCAGTCGAAGCCAAAGCCTAGTTCTTTTAGCTGGCTGCGCATGTAATCGGTATTGGCGTAGGTCCACTTGGCCGGCGCGGTGTTGTTTTTGATAGCCGCGTTTTCTGCGGGCAAACCAAAAGCGTCCCAGCCCATAGGGTGCAGCACGTTTTTGCCCTGCATGCGCTGAAAGCGTGCAATTACATCGGTGATGGTGTAGTTGCGCACGTGGCCCATGTGGAGCCGACCGCTGGGGTAGGGGAACATGGCGAGGCAGTAGAACTTTTCTTTGCTGGTGTCTTCGCTGACTTCGAAGCTCTTGTGGGATTCCCAGTATTGTTGCGCTTGTTGCTCAATTTCTGACGGGTTGTAGAGGTCTTTCATGCGAATGTCGGGCTGCGGAATAGGATTGAAGGAAAAGTCGGGCATTATGACAAAAAACCCGCCTAGCGGGTAGGCGAGCAGTGGTTCAAAGCTGTGTTAGACGCTACTTGAAACTGTTAATTGTTAGGGTACTATTCTCGCTCCTGCCGACAGGAACCAATAATAATCAAAGGGTGAAATATTATGCGAAAGTCTATCTTGGCTATGGCAGTGCTCGGTATCGCACTGGCTGGCTGCAAAAATGAGGCGCAGCAAGCGCCGGCCCAACTTTCCTCGGACGAGCAGCGCGAAGCCTACGCTGTGGGCATGTACATTGGTGAGAAGGTTAAAGATGTCGTCGATGAAAATCGTGGCGTAGACCCGAACTTCGATGTCGACCTGTATTTGCGCGGAATTACGGATACAGTCAAAGGCGATATGCAAATGTCGCAAGAAGACGCAAAAACGGTGTTTTTGGCGCTACAAAAAGAAGTTCGTGAGTACAAGCGCGCGGAACAACAGCGCCAGCGAGAAGAAAACCTCGCCAAAGCACACGCGTTTATGGAGGAAAACAAATCCAAAGAGGGGATTCAGGTTACTGAGAGCGGCTTGCAGTATCGGGTACTGAAAGAAGGTGACGGAGAATCTCCAGACAAACTGGATCGCGTATCAGTGTTTTACAAAGGAACCCTGACCGATGGCGCGGTTTTCGATCAGACTGAGCCGGATAAACCTCGTCAGTTTCAGGTGAATCGCCTGGTTAAAGGCTGGACAGAAGCGTTGCAACTGATGAAAAAAGGCGAGAAGATCGAGCTGTTTGTGCCGCCTGAACTGGGCTACGGCAATCAGGACCGCAGCCGCATCCCGCCTAATTCTGTACTGGTTTTCGAATTAGAACTGGTCGATATCGCTAAGCGCGAAGCGCCGAAAAAGTCCTAGCCGTTTGCTTTCCAGCCGCTGGCTAGCGCCCGCGCGCATCGCGTGGCTCTACTTGCGTTGTTGTTCTACCAGTGCTGTTACCTGCTCCGTGTAGGTCGCAGCACTGCCCGCCCAGCTTTCCATCAGCTTTTTGAAATAATGCAGATTGGTCGCCCGGTTCGCGACCGAAGGCCCGCTGCTGGCATCTTCTGTATTGCGGTGATCCTCCAGTGTCATAAAGGTTGCGCCATCAGGTGCCTTTAGCGCCATGCGGATACCGGCTTGCCCCGCTTGCGCGATGATAGTCTGCTTTATTCCCGGGGTTTCTGGGGCAAAAATATAGAGATCGATTAACGCAGCCTGTAAGTGGATGGCGCCAGAATCTTTGCTATCCACCACCGTCCAACCCTCCGCGCGAAATGCCTTTTGCAGGGATTTTGTCAGCTCGGCCGCATAGGTTCGCGAAATTTGTTCCTGATAGCTGGTCGAGGTTTTTGCCTGGAAGCGTTTTAACCAGATATCGGCGAAATGCACGGCGACGGGCTCGATAGCGATCTTCCGTGCAAGTGGCAGGTTAAACGTTTCTGCCAGCATCAGTTCATTAAATTCCGGTACTTTCACCGGGCTGAGTGTGGGCGCGCGCGCTTTGATTGCCACTTCAGGTTTAGGCATTGGCGCCTGTGCCAGTTGCAAGTGCTGATAATGCCGCGCAGCGGTTTCTGCAACGGGTGCTGCTGGTGGTACAGCCCTCGGCTCCGCTATAGCACTTGTGGCCTGTGGGGCAGCGACGGGTGCGGCTTGGGTGGTCGCGATCCGCTGCACTGCGGCAGGTTCGTTTGCGGTAGGGAGTGGTTTGGCCAGGAGTGGTTTGGGCAATTCAGCCGTCGCAGTCGCAACGGTTAATGCGGTGCTAGCGTTTGGTGTTGCTACAGCCTCGCGGGGCGCGATGTCGGCGGCATTCACATTTATGGCGATGGCAAGGCCCGCCGCACAGCACACGGCTGAGAGCCGCTCTGCGATGCGCGATTCCCCCGCTGCCGGCGTGAACAGGCGTTGTATCCGCGCCAGCAGCAGATTTTTGCGGCCTCGCGCAGCGAGCACGGCCCGTTGGTGCAGATTGATTTCGGCGATATTGGCGAGGCCAGCAGCAAAGTGCTTGGGGTTGCCACAGTAGGTGATGGCGATATCGTCGCAGGCGTTTTCGCGCTCCTGATCGATCTGGCGGCAAATCCACAACACGGCTGGATTAAAAAACAGCAGATGGCGGAAAACGCTCTGCAGCAAATTCACCAGATAATCGTGGCGGCGAATATGCGCTAACTCATGTAACAGCAGTGCTTCCAGTTGCTCCCGTGGCAGTTGGGTTAGCAAGCCCAGCGGCAACAGTATGACCGGGCGCCAGTGACCCATGGTGCAGAGACTGGATACTGCCGGGGACTCCAGTAAGCGAACCGTTTGTTTTATTGCCAGCGTATTGCGCAGCCCATCGGTGATGACCTGCCACTCGTTAGCGGTAGGTACCGCCTGAACACGAAGCCGCCAACTGTAGGCGATATTTGCGAGATCAGCCAGCGCGTGAATGACAAATCCAACCAGCCAGCAGATCACAAGGGTGTGTAGATGCGGATTAAGCGCACTGTACGTTTGGTGCCAGATACCGTTGGTTTCCAGCAAGTTTACGCCAACAACATCGATTTGCGCGCTGACTGCACCATTAAACAACTGCCAAAAGCTGGTGGCCAATACTGAAACACAAGCGCAGAGCGCGAAACAACTCACCAGGTAGCGAACCCGTGCTGATCGTGCTTGATTAAAATGCAGCCAGGCTGCGAGCAGCAGTGCCACCATAGCGGATTGCCACAGGGAGTGGATCAGCGCCCATGCGGCCGCATAGATAAGGTTTGGGTCGAGCATTGATTGGAGAGTGGCCATGTCAGTTTTCCTCCAGGTTTTGCAAAAAATTCCGGATCTCCGCGAGTTCTTCGGGTGAAACGGCTTGGGAACCCAGTAGTTGCATTACCATGCGGCTGCGAGATCCGTCGAATGTCGACTCCACAAAGCGTGACAGCAGGGTGTTTTTGGTTGCATCTTCCGCAATTGCTGGCGCGTAAACGTGGCTGCGCCCTTCGCGGCGGCGTTGTAAAAGACCTTTCTGTTCCATCACCTGCATGGCTTTCAACGTGGTGGTGTAGCCGATGTCCTTCTGTTGGGACAAAAGCGCATGCACATCCGGCACACGGGCTTCGCCCGATTTCCAAAGGATATTAAGAATTTCCAATTCCGCTTGGGTTGGTGTTATCACTGGGTGATTCCTCGCTTACTACGATAAAGCTCGTAGTTAAGTTTGTACGATGGTTGTCGTAGTTGCAACAGATGTTTTCCATAATTACAAAATAATGGCGCATAAATTGGTGCACTCTGTGGTCTAGTAGAGTGGGAGAGATAAAATTTGGTGCAATTATTACGGTAAAGAACTAATTGTGTTCGTTAAAGCCATTGGAAATGTGAGGCAACTCTGCGGTCTTTAGCTTAATCTTGTCTCTATTAGGTGCGTTTTTGCTGAGAAGACAAAAAAGATAATTTTGGCCCTAGTAGTGGTATGAGGGTTGCTAAGCTCCTTGCAATGTTAACAATGTAGAATTTCGATGAAAGAGAAGTCTTCACTGACTGTGGAACCGGAGATTGATTTGTCGGCCCTGGACGACCTGACGATTGAACAGCTAGCAAATGAAGAGGCCCTCGGCAGCTTTTGCCTGGCGTTTCGTCAGCGCGAAGACGTGCTCAACTTAATCCACCAGATCAACTTGTTGATCAAGGCCGTGCAACGCCGTCGTGGTTTGAGCTTGGGTTTACTGGCTGGCGAGCAAGCTTTCCGCAATCGGTTTGAACAATTACAAAGTCAGCTGGCTAACGGTCTTGCGACCCTCGAGTGGTTTGCTAAAAATACTGGGGATCTGCTCTCTCCTCGCGAGAAAGAAAATCTGCATCTGGCATGGTCTACCATCAGTCATAACTGGGAAGAAGACCAGCTCAGCGATAACTTCGAGCTGCACTCGCATTTTATTGAGCAGTTACAAAGCATGCTGGTGTCACTGGCGCGTCAATTGGAGCCGCCTCTGGTGCCTCAATTGATCGAACAGGGCGACGACGACAGCAGTTATCCACAACAGTTTAAGAAAATTGAGGTGCTCAATTTTGTCGCCCGGCAGCTGCCGGAGATGATCGAGCAGATTGCCAAGGTGCGCGGGCTTTCCGTGTATGCGGCTTCGCTGGGTAGCGTCGATTTCTACAATGACCGCAAGTTGCGCTTTTTGTTGAAATACGCGCGTGAGCAAAGCGATAAGTTACGCCATCAGGCGGAGCGCATTAATGAATTGCTGAACAACAGTTTCCGCTCGGTAGGCGACCTCAAGAACCTGGAATTGAAACTGCTCTACTTGTTGAATACGGTAGAGCAGGATGTGCTTTCAGGGCGTGAGATCAAAACCAGCAGTCAGCAGTTTTTTACCCTGGCAACTGAAATTATCGACGTGTACTGGACTGTGGTAAACGATGGTTTGATGCTGTTGCGCCGTTGGCACTTGAACGATCTGGAAGCATGGCAGTCGCTCTCTCACAAGGAAGCCTCTGATCTATAATCGTTAGGGCCTTTTTGTTAAACTCTTTTTGTTAAGCCCCTTTTCGTTAGGGCCTTTAACCGTTGATGTCAGGTGCTAGTTCGCGCCTGACATCTCGTGAAAATCTTCGCTGAACCGTTCCACACGTGCAATGAATCGGGCGCGTTGTTTCCCTTCAAGCCCATTGAGTAGATCGGCGAGAAACTGATAAGACTTCTCCTGATTTTCATCCACGATTCTCTCCAGCTCCGGGTTCCAGTGGTCGGTGTGAACGAAAATAAGTTTGCGCAGACCGGTTTCCAGTATTTCCCGGTTGTCTCTTTGTGCTAGTACCTCTGCCAGCTCCTCACCCCAAATTTCCTGCTGCGCCAGGGTTAACTTCTCATAGGGCACCAGGCCTTTGCTCCAGTCGAGCATGGCGGCTTCCTGCTCCTTGCTGAACCAGCGAATCACCAGGTTGAGGTTACTTTCGAGCTCCTTCACTCGGGCAGCATGTAGCTCCTCAGTGCTGACATCGATATATTTTTTTCGGTAGTCCGCCCTGTCTTCGGCGATGCTGGCCAATAACTCTTCCACTTGCTCGTCACTGAGGCTCGCGGCTAAATCTACCAGCGAGGGCATCAAGTGCTCAATGCAGGTATCCAGATACACCTGTAACTGATCCACTTCGGCGTGCATCTGATTTCCTGTAAGCGGAGCCTGTTCGTAGCGGTTTTTAAAGCCGGCCATGTAGGAAGAATAGAGTGGCAACTGGGTGGTTCTGTGCCACCGGTGGAACTCTGCCATTTCCTCTTTCAGCTTGTTTTTTTGCGGTTTATCCAGCTGGACATACTTTTCGAGTGTCCAGACCAGCGCAAAATCCAGATAGTGGTAAGCGATTTTGGTGGCGCAGCCATTCAGTAGGAACAGAACGGCGACGGCGAGCAGCAGCCGTTTGGCAATACGTGGGCAGTAATGACGCATGATCATCCGTGGGGTTTTGAGGGTTCCCCCGGATTATAACGGGAAAGTCTTACGAGTCTGTAACCGAACAGTAAACAGGTAGCGGAGAGCGGAGGTGATATAGAAATCTTACTCCGCAATCCGCTTGGGCGCTAAAGCGTTTTCAGGTACTCCACCAAAGCCCAGCGGTCTGCTTTGGAAATAGGCGGCAGCCACTCCAACTGGGGTTTGCCATTTTCGTCCAGAATCGGACGATTGGCAGCATCCAGGCGTAACACTGGTGTTTTGCCCGCCGCATATTCGTGGCCTGCGTTGCTGTTACTTGGCAGACGCGTGTTGAACACGAATAAGCCTGGATATTCAGCCGCTGAGCGTTGGACGTAGCCGACCTTGTCCGGATCAAATTCGCGGCTGCCCACGGTGAACTCGACAGACCGGCAGGTTTCCCCCGGCGTTACCTCGCCAGCTAACAGTGCTTCACTGTCGCATTGCGGTAGAAACAGCTCGTAAAGGTTGGGTACCGAGCCATTGTGGAGATAGGGCGCGGTCGCCCAAATACCATTGAGAGGTCGCCCCTTGTATGCGCGCAGATAGGTTGGAAATGCGTCGCTGGCGAGAAAATCCAACTGGCGTAAGTCGTCGGGGGCCGGATTTTCGCGCACCGCCGTTATCACATCATACAGACGCTCGAACAGGCGGCGTATATAACTTTTGTCCGGGTCTGGCTGCTTCACAATCCCCTCTCCGGCGGTGACCAGCATGGGCAGAACGGATGTTTTTTCCGGGTAGCGCGAGCCTATGGCGTCGACAAACTTCTTGGGTGTAGCGCGCTCGTAGAAGTATCCGGTTTTCCCCTGGTAGGCGATAGCATTGTCGACGGCTGTGGAGTCTGTGCCAATCAAGTCCAAGCTGGCCATTTGGGCAAATACCTGTCGTTTGGGATCGTCCCGGATAATCGCCTGGTGGCATTGGTGGCACCTGTACTCGACAAAGACTTCTTTGCCGCGAGCGGCGAGGGTCTCGTCGACCGGGGGCAAAATATCGGCGGGCCAGACCGGGGAATAGAGTTTTGCCAAATGGTGTTCGAGACGCACAATGTTGCGCACATCCACGGAGGATACATAGCCTTTGCTGCGGGTTTCACGGCTTAGATCCATGGAGCCGAAAACTCCCATGACTTCCCCCACGTTGCGCCCGAGTGCGCCGGTTTTGGCATTGGCGCCAACACCGTTCCACTGCACATAGTCGTGTTGCGGGGTGTCCCACAGGAAGGGGTAGCTCACTGGTGCATTGGCAGGGTTGAAGTTGAAATCGTCCGGTGTGAGCTGGTGCAACACCCGATTGTAGATGCGCCCGAAGGCATCCAGCCGGCCGTAGCCGTAGGCCACCAGTTGCGGGCCGTGCAGCGGCGCGTTGATGTAGTTATAGGCCTTGCGCCGTTGATGGGTTTCGTCGAGTAGCGCACGCAGCTCGTCGCTGCCTTCGGGGTAGTGCTTGCCGAGTACATTTTTGGCAAGCCGGGTGAATTTTTCGTCGTCTTCCAGCGATGCCAGTAACGCGGCTTCCAGCCCGTGCATAAACCCATCCATATCGGCCAGGGGAGGTGCCCCGTCAATACGAATGCCCAGGCCTTGATAGTTCAGCTGGCTGGTGTGGCAGGCGGCGCAGGTAAACCCCATGTATTCGCGGCCGAGGTAGGTGTCCTTCACCATGCCAACGGGCAGACCGTCCGGGTTATCCTTGGTGGGGTTTTGCACCAGGTAGCGATAGTGGCGCATATTTTCGTCTGAGCGAAACAGGCTGCGACTGTCGGCTTGCTCGAGATAGAGAAAAATGTCGTATGGCAGCAGGTCGGAACCCTGGGTAGTGTTGTAAAACCACAAACTGTCGGCTGGCCCCCAGTTTTGCTCCAGGTAGACGATACGGTTGGCGTGATCGCCAAACAGATCTTCGCCTGCGGCTTGCGCACCGCGTGTTTCCGGCGCCCATACGCCTTGTGTTAAGTAGGTACAGCCATTGAGCAGCGTACAGGTGGCTGCGATTGTTAGCACACGGAGAAAGCCTTTTTTCATCCTTGAGGTGTCCTTGGCGATAGGGGTGAGTGTTTACCGACAATTAGCCTGGCATAGGCGTGCGACAACTCAAGTGTCACGGCAAAATCCTATGCTGCGGTCGAGAAGCTTCTGGATGTTTTTACCTGAACTCAGGCGACAGATTTTTCGCAACCGGGCCAATTAACCCTAGTTAGCAAAAGGGAGGTGTGCAAATGTTAACGTGCGAAAAGAATGCGTTTGCCAAAGCTCGCCAGGCCCAGCAGGAATAAGCTCAACAGCACGATGGGCCAGGACCCGGTTTGAGTAAATGGCGTGGAGCCATGCATGCGATACACATGGCCGCGCAGGCTTTGTGAGATGAATTGCTGGCCACTTGCAATTGTGCGACCGCGCGGATCGATTATGCCGCTAAGTCCGGTATTGGTGCCGCGGATAACGTAGCGGCCGGTTTCCAGCGCGCGCATTTGCGCCATCTGGTAGTGCTGTAGCGGGCCGATGGAATGGCCAAACCAGGCATCGTTGCTGATGGTGACTATCACTTCTGCACCGTTCAGGTTGCTGGCAACCAGATCCGGGTACACAACTTCATAGCAGATGTAAGGTGCAACGCTGTAGTCACCAACCTGCAAGCCAGTCTGGTTGGCCGGGCCGCGATTGATCACCGAATTGGGGAGATCGAAAAATGCGATCAGCCCGCGCAGCCATTTTTCCAGAGGCATGTACTCGCCAAACGGTACCAGGCGCTGTTTAAAGTACATGTTGTGTGCAGTGCCGAGCCCGAGAATCGCGTTGAAGTATTTATCGTGCTCTATGTCGTCGAACAGCAGGCCGCTTATGAGTGCGGTGTTTGTGTCCTGCGCGCGGGTTTCCAGTTCATCCAGCAGGCCTTTGGCGTCGTGATAGAGATAGGGAATCGCCGCTTCAGGCCACAACACGATGTCTGACTGCCACTCCGGTTCGGTAAGATCCAGCAAGGTGCGTACGATCTGTGGCCGGTACAGTGGGTTCCACTTCAGTTCGAGGGGAATATTTGGCTGTACCAAGCTGACTGTCAGCTGGTCGGTGTCGTTGTGATGGGTCCAGCGCACCTGCTGTAATACAAAACCAGCTCCCCACAGCAGAGTGCAGATTCCCGTGAGGACCGCACCGAAACGCCAGTCAAATTTTTGCGCCTGCCAAAATGGACGCGCACGGTGGCCGATAAACCCAATCGCCGTCGCGGTAAACACCGCGGCAAAACTGACAGCATATACCCCGCCGACCGGCGCCCAGCCTGCCAGGGGGCTGCCAATATGGCCATAGCCGAGATAGAGCCAGGGAAAGCCCGTGAGAAACCAGCTTCTCGACCATTCCCCGAGCACCCAAATAGCTGGAAACACCAATAATAGGGCCACAGGCGTGATTGTTTGCCAGCGCCGATAGGCGAGAAACGGCAATGAAAACACCAGTGCGAGGAATGCGACAAATACCGCGGTCATGAGTGCCGCGAGAAAGGCGCCGGTGAATCCGAAATCGTGAATACTGACATACACCCAGCTTACGCCGCCGCCAAACATGCCGAGCCCAAATACAAAACTTCGCCACCACGCGCGCTTGTTGGGCAGCCCTGGCAGCAGGTGAGCAAAAACTGCCACACCCAGAAGCCCGACCATCCACAGGTCGAACGGGGCGAAATTAAGCGTTAGTAGAGCGCCAGCGACAAACGCGAGAATATCAGCCGGCCAGCGGCGGGGAGGCGCGGGTCTGGCGGCCGCAATAGGGTGGGCTGAGAGCATCGCGCGGCGGGTTAATCGGTGTGGCGGGTGGCACGCACCAAATGTATCTGGCGCCCGTCGGAGAAGAGTACGCGAAAGGTAAACTCGCCGAGAGTCACCGTCTCGTTGCGGCTGGGCATGTGACCAAATGCCTGGGTAATAAGGCCGCCAATGGTATCGAACTCTTCGTCGCTGAAGCCGGTTTTAAAGTAGAGATTAAAATCCTCGATGGGGGTGAGTGCCTTGAGGATGTAATCGCAATCGGAAACCTGACGGATAAACTCTTCGTTGTCTTCATCGGTTTCATCTTCGATATCGCCCACGATCTCCTCGAGAATATCCTCGATGGTCACCAGGCCGGAGATGCCGCCATATTCGTCGATCACCAGCGCCATGTGATAGCGCTTCTCGCGAAAATCTTTAAGCAGCACATTCAGTCGTTTGCTCTCGGGGATAATATTCGCTGGGCGCAGTACGGATTTAAAGTCGAAACCCTCCTGGCCCTGCAGAATCAGCGGGAGCATATCTTTAGCGAGTAAAATGCCCTGTACGTCGTCGCTGGACTCACCAATGACAGGGAAGCGGGAGTGGCCACTTTCAATGACTTTCGGGAGAAATTCTTCGGGGGTTTCGTTGGACTTGATTACCACCATTTGCGAACGGGGAATCATGATTTCGCGGACTTGCAGATTCGCGACGTCCAGCGCGCCCTCGATAATGTTCAGTGCTTCCTGATCGACCACCTTGTTTTCGGCGGCACCTTTGATGATGTCCAGGAGTTCGTCGCGGGATTTGGGTTCACTGGTAAAGCTGGGGAACATGCGTTCGAGCCAGGATCGGGATCGTTGTTCGCTACCTGAGGAGCTACTCGACGAGGGGTCTTCCGACATGTTAACTAAATTCTCCGAGAGGGATTAGAACGGTGAGCACGCGCCCGACCTGTAAAAATTATTGTTCATAGGGCGGGGGAAAGTCCAGTGCCTGCAAAATTTTGGTTTCCAGAGCTTCCATGGCATCCGCCTCATCGTCCTCAATATGGTCGTAACCGAGTAAATGCAAGCAGCCGTGCACAACCATATGTGCCCAGTGCGCGGCGGGTGCCTTCGCTTGTTCTTCAGCTTCGCGCGCAACAACCTGCGCGCAGATCACCAGGTCGCCTAAAAGTTCGATGTCGACGCCTGGAGGCAAGTCGGCGGGAAACGACAGCACATTGGTGGGTGAGTGTTTACCCCGATAGGTGCTGTTGAGTTCCTCGCTTTCGCCCTCGTCCACGATGCGCACACAAATATTGGGTTCGGTAAAGGTTGCCGGCTGGCTGGCGAAAACCGCGTTAAGCCACGACAGTAGGTCACGCTCATCGGGCATTGCGCTCGTTTCCACTGTGGAGGCGTTCTGGAAATCCAGTTGAATGTGCATTAGTCGCGGTTGTCGTTGCCTTCAGCTCGGTCGTACGCCTCGACGATACGCTGCACAATCGGGTGGCGCACAACATCTTTAGCAGTAAAAAAAGTAAAGCTGATGCCTTCTACGCCGTCCAGAATGCCAATCGCATGTTTCAGGCCGGATGCCTGGCCCCGGGGCAGGTCAATCTGCGACGGGTCGCCGGTGATAACGGCGGTCGAGCCAAAACCAATACGGGTCAGGAACATTTTCATCTGTTCGCGTGTGGTATTTTGGCTTTCGTCGAGAATAACGAACGAATTGTTCAAGGTGCGGCCGCGCATGTACGCCAAAGGAGCGACCTCAATCACATTGCGTTCAATAAACTTGGCGACCGTTTCGAAGCCCAGCATCTCGTAAAGAGCGTCGTATAGGGGGCGCAGGTAAGGGTCGACTTTCTGCGACAGGTCCCCCGGCAGGAAGCCGAGTTTTTCACCGGCTTCCACTGCAGGCCGGACCAGCAGAATGCGCTCGATTTCGTCTTTGAGCAGGGCTTCCACAGCGCAGGCCACGGCCAGATAAGTCTTGCCGGTGCCCGCCGGGCCAATACCGAAATTAATATCGTTGGTGCGCACTGCAGCAACATAGCCCTGTTGGTTGCCACCACGGGGTTTGACGGTGCATTTTTTGGTGCGGATGATGCTGATCGCGTCGAACGCTTCTTTAACATCCGTTGCGGTGGGAGAGTCCATGTTGGATTCCTGTATCGCCAGGTGTACTTCGTCGGGTGTGAGTTCGCGCCCTTCGGCGGTAAGCGCGTAAAGCTGTTCGATCACCGCGGCAGCGGACGCATAACCTTCGCCGTGAATGCGGTAGACGTTGCCACGGCTGAGTATTTGTACGCCCAGGCGCTTTTCGATTTGTTTGAGGTGGCCATCAAACTGGCCGTTCAGGTTAGCCAGGCGACGAGAGTCGCTGGGCTCCAGCGTGAGGCTGGTAAAGTCGCTTGTGTCAGTCAAGTTGAGTAATACGCCAAATTACGGGAGTAGGGCATAGCCTACTCCAAAAAGAGGTCAATCATCCAGCTCAGACCCCAACAAAATTCCACGCAGGGAATTTGGCAGCGCCTCCTCGATAAGCACATCGGCAAACTTGCCAATGAGTTCCGCCTGGTCGCAACGGAAATTGACCACCCGGTTGTTTTCCGTGCGGCCGGAAAGCTGCCCCGGGTCCTTCTTGCTATAACCGGTCACCAGCACCCGCTCGGTGTTGCCCACCATTTTGCGGCTGATGTCCTGCGACTGCTGATTAATCCGTTGCTGCAACAGTGCCAGGCGCTGCTTTTTCACTTCCTGCGGAGTGTCGTCTTTCATATCCGCGGCGGGCGTACCCGGGCGAGAGCTGTAGATGAAGCTGAAGGACATATCGAAGCCGATATCGGCAATCAGTTTCATTGTGGCTTCAAAGTCCGCATCGGTCTCGCCGGGGAAACCCACGATAAAATCGGAGGAGAAACAGATATCCGGGCGCGCCTGACGGATGCGACGCATTTTGGATTTGTACTCAAGTGCCGTGTGGCCGCGCTTCATCGCCATGAGGATACGGTCCGAACCGCTCTGCACCGGTAGGTGCAGGTGGCTGACGAGCTCGGGGACTTCAGCATAAACGTCGATCAGTGAGTCCGTGAACTCTACCGGGTGTGACGTGGTAAAGCGGATGCGGTCAATTCCATCGATTTTGGCGACCAGGGTGATCAATTCGGCGAGATCGACAACGCCATCCGGGCCGTCACCGCGGTAGGCGTTTACATTCTGGCCCAACAGATTGATTTCGCGCACGCCCTGGCCTGCCAAATGCGCGCACTCTTTGAGTACGTCGCGGGCGGGGCGGCTGACCTCCTCACCGCGGGTGTAGGGCACCACACAGAAGGTGCAGTACTTGGAGCAGCCCTCCATCACTGAAACAAACGCTGTGGCGCCGTCCGCTTCCGGCTCTGGCAGGCGGTCGAACTTTTCAATTTCGGGGAAGCTGATGTCCACCACCACAGCGCCGTTTTCGCGCGGGGTTTCGATCATTTCCGGCAGCCGGTGCAGGGTTTGCGGGCCAAAGATGAGGTCGACAAACGGCGCGCGCTTGGCGATGTTTTCCCCTTCCTGGCTGGCCACGCAGCCACCTACGCCAATAATCAGCTCCGGATTCTTCTCCTTCAGGTGTTTCCAGCGCCCTAACTGGTGGAACAGTTTGTCCTGGGCCTTTTCCCTGATCGAGCAGGTATTTACCAGCAGAACATCCGCTTCGTCGGGGTTGTCGGTAGGCACCATCTGGTGAGAGGCGCCGAGTAGATCCTGCATTCGCGCGGAGTCGTACTCGTTCATCTGGCAACCGTGGGTTTGGATAAACAGCTTTTTAGTAGTAATTTCTTCAGACATTCAGCTTGCAGCTCAAAAAGTGAGCGCGCATTATAGCGATAGGTTTTTGCCATCTCTACTGATTTCGGGGCTTGAAAAAATCTCCGGTGATGCCATATTCCCGCAACGTTTCCGATCAATCGAGGCGCTAGCGCCCAGGACAGTACCATTCACGTGTATAAAGTCGTTTTTTACAACCGCAACCAACTGTACGAAGTATACGCCCGCGCAATTTTTCAAAGCGAGATGTACGGTTTTATCGAAGTTGAAGAATTCGTGTTTGGCGAACGCGCCAAGCTGGTCGTCGATCCCGGCGAAGAAAAACTCAAAAATGAGTTTGCCGGAGTTAAACGGTCGTACATCCCCATGCACAATATCGTGCGTATCGATGAAGTTGAGAAAGAAGGCCCCGGCAAGGTGGTTGATGTTAAGGGTTCCGATAACGTCCGGCCATTTCCGTTTCCTTCCCCCACCCCGAACGATTAATGTCGCTTTACTTCAAGCAGGCGGGTGAAGGCCCGCCTCTGGTTTTGTTGCACGGGTTGTTCGGGTCTCTGGAAAATCTGGGCATGATCGCCCGCCTGCTTGCACCTAATTACACGGTGTATTCTGTTGACCTCCCCAACCACGGGCGCAGCGGGCATACCGATCAAACCAATCTGGCGCAGATGGCGCAAGCTGTGGCCGAGTGGCTGGAGCAGCAGGCATTGTCGCAGGTTCGCCTGTTCGGTCACTCGCTCGGCGGCAAGGTGGCTATGGAACTAGCTCTGTCACAACCGCAAACTGTTTCTCATTTGGCTGTAGCCGATATCGCGCCAGTGCAGTATGGGTCGCACCATACCGACGTGTTTGCCGGGCTCAACGCGCTGAATATCGACGCGCTCACGAATCGTGGTGAAGCCGATAAGGTGCTCGCACAGTATGTGCCCGAGGCTCCAGTGCGCAGTTTTCTGTTGAAGAATCTGGTGAAAGAGGGTGCCGGTTATCGCTGGCGTATGAATCTACCTGTGTTGCAGGAATGTTACCCGGCAATGTTGGTGGCCAATCGCGAGGGGGTGTACCAGGGGCCGACGCTGTTTTTGAAAGGCGCCAACTCAGACTACATACAACTGGCAGCCAAAACGCCAATCTTAAGCCGTTTTCCCGGCGCGCAAGTTCGAATTATCGCCAACACCGGCCACTGGCTACATGCGGATAAACCGGAGTTGGTCGTCCGGACGCTGGAGAAATTTTACGCCTGACGCTGTCGCCTTATTCAACAAATAGGGCAAAATGTTAAACTGTGAGCAAGTTCGCGTTCGCGCTTACACCCAGTTTTTCATTTCAGCGATTATTCATGCAAATAGCCGATCCGCTTTTTTACATTTCCGGAGGTTTTATCGCCTTCGCCGGCTTGATGGCGTTTTTACTCGCGAGAGTCGGGTTCTCTCCGCGCCTGTTCAGCTACTTCGCCCTTCTTTGTGGTGCTATCGCCAGTTTTCAGTTTGCCACCGCGGCGTATCTGGCGGCGAACAGCTTTTCTTCTGCGGTTGCAGCCCTGCACTGGCAAACGGCGAGCCTCGCCTTCGTGATTCCGTTAGGTGTGGGTTTTGTATCCTTGTATACGGGGTTTGGCCATCATCGCAAAGCGCTTTCGCTTGGTGCTGTCGTGGGGGTGGCTTTTCTGGTGCTCGACCATTTGTCATCCGCGTCGATACGTTTTGTCGGGTCCGTTCATTTCGAGACGTTTGTGACGCCGTGGGGCGAGAGCTTGCACCGCATCCAGGGCAGTATGGGGTGGCAGGGATTCAGCCTCTACATGGTAGGCGTGGTGTTCTTTTTATTTTGTGTTCAGCGTGGCTGGGCGCTTTGGCACAACCACGACTCGCGCGCACTCTTTTTTAACAGCTACGTGGTGATCCAGTTTGGCTCAGTTGCTTACGGGGTAGTGGTCGATTTCGGCCTCGCTGATTCGTTCAAAATCATCGGGTTCGGATTTTTAGTTTTGGTGCTGCTGGTCACCACCAGCATGATGGTTGAAATTCGCAGTTTGCTGGCTGAATTGGGGACGTCGAAGAAACAGCTCAACCTGGAGCGCAGCGCGAGCGAAGTATTAAAGGTGAACCAACAGCGATTGTCTCAAGTGGTCGCACTTTCACCGCACAGCATCCAGCTGGTTGATACCAATGGCAAGCTGTTGCAACAGAACCGCACCGCAGGTCAGCTTTGGGGGCACACGCTGCAATTGGGCGACAACCTGTTCACCCTTGCTCCCTGGCGGGAGCTGCGGTTGGTGGAACTGGTTGCGAGTGTCATCAACCGTGGAGAAATGCTGGAGCGGGTACTGGAGGTGGGTGCGGAAAGCTTCCGCGAGTGCGACCACAATCGCTGGGTCCGTTTTAAAATTTTTCCGGTAGTGGGCCGCCTGGGGCGACGCGACAGTGTGACCTTAATTGCGGAAGATATCACGCGCGAACAGTCGGTGGAAAACACGCTTAAAACGCTGGCCGCAGGCGCGGCCGGAAACGGGGATTTCTTTGAGTTGATTTGTGCTCAGGTACAGCAGATGTTTCACGCAAAGTGCGTGTTTCTCGCTCAGTACAATCCGGATGACGATGGCGGAAGCTTCGAAACACTTGCGGCAAACCTCGGTGGCAAACCCATGGAGGATTTTAGCCTGGCAGCGCACACCGGCTTGCTGGAGGAGGTGTTTCAGGGATACACCGCCAAGATCAACGGTGGTTTGAGTGCGCGCTACCCGGCGGATGCGTTTATCCAGACGTATGAGTTGGAATCCTTTATGGGGATTCCTCTCTACGATGACCTGGCTCAGGTGATCGGCTGTATGGCGATTTTAAATGATCGCTCCATGGAGAGCCGCACCGATATTCAACCGATTCTGGCGTTGATCGCCGACCGCATCGCCGCAGAGATGCAGCGTTTGGACGCGGAATCCCGCGTGCGTCGTATGGCGTACGAAGACTATGTCACTCGCCTGCCCAATCGCGCGTCTCTGCATGAGCACCTCGCCAAAGTTGTGCGCGACTGTGCGGCTAACGACTGGGGTGCAACGGCCTTTTTTCTGGATCTCGATCACTTTAAAACTATTAATGAAGCGCTTGGTCACGATGTTGGTGACGAGGTATTGCGACTGGTCGGGTTGCGGTTGCGCGACCATTTTGCCGATTCCTGTTTTGTGGCGCGCGCCGGTGGCGACGAGTTTGTACTGGTGCAAACCTCGCAAAGCAGCGACATCAGCGCGCTTTCCATTGATGTGCAGGCGAACAAAGTCATTAACTTGTTATCCAAGCCGATCATGCTGGGTGAGCGTACGATTTCCATCGGCACCAGCGTGGGGGTCATTATGATTCCGAAACACGGCAATACGATTCTGGATATTATGCGACGCGGCGATTCCGCCTTGTTCAAAGCGAAACAAGCCGGGCGCAACTGCTATGCGGTGTACGATCCCCGTATGCAAAAAAGTATTGAAGAGCGCATGCAAGTGGAAAAGGGTTTGCGTATTGCGCTTGAACAAAACCAGTTTGGAATTTTCTACCAACCAAAGGTCGATGCCAGCGGCAGAGTGGTGGGGGCAGAAGGGTTGGTGCGTTGGAGCCACCCAGAGCATGGTTTTATCTCGCCGTCGGTATTTATCCCGGTAGCGGAAGAGACCGGGCTGATCCACCTTATAGGCGAGTGGATTATGGAAGCCATCGCCGGAGATCTGGTGCGATGGCAGGACATGAAAATTGAACCATTCGGTGATATCGCGATTAACATCTCTGCATGGCAATTCGGCCGCGCGGATTTTATTGAAAAAACGCTGGCCGGTATTCGGCTTAATAATATCCGCGTGGAACAGCTTTCCATCGAAGTTACCGAAACGGCAATTTTGGGTGATATGGGCACCACGCGGGTTAAGCTCAATCAACTGCGCAACGCGGGTATTTCTGTGATGCTGGACGATTTTGGCACCGGCTATTCGTCGCTGGCGTATCTGAAAGATCTTCCCCTGGACGGGTTTAAAATTGACCGAACCTTCGTAGAAGGTTTGGGCGACGCGCAAGCGGAACCCCTGGTGCGATCAATGTTGTCGATTGGTAAGCATATGCGACTGAAAGTTGTCGCAGAAGGCGTGGAGAGTAAGGAACAGTTTGATAAACTCAAAGCTATGGGATGTAAACTGTTCCAAGGCTATTTGTTCGCCAAACCCATGCCCGTCGATGAATTTTTGATGTGGGTAAAAAATAATTTAGAGGAGCATCGCTATGAGTGAGCTAAGCCCTGAAGAGACCCAATTCTGGGATGCCGTTGATGCCTTTATCGATACGGCCAACCGCGAGGCGGATAACACAGACCCGGGAATTATCAGCTCGGCCATTCTTTATGCCGCTGCGCGCTTCAGCGCATTTTATGTGGCGAGCTTTGCAGAGTCGCGCAAGGATTTTATCGAGGACAGCGAAGAAACCATTCGCCACTACTCCGAAGAATTTCTTAAACTCATGCAGGAAAATATCGCCGATTACGGTGAAAACTTTAAAGTGTATATGCGTGAGGATGAAGAGCCGCAGGCGTAACAGTGCTATTTAAGAGGGCGCAGTTAGCTGTTGAGGGCAACAACGAGACTGAATAAATCGCCCAGCGAATAAACAACTACAGCGGGACTATTCGTGAAAGCACTGACCCAATAAAAATACTGACCCAGTAAAAGCACTAACCCAGTAAATGCACTGATCCGTAAAAAACTGACCTACGGATAGAACGAAAAGCCGGGCTTCCTAAGAGGATGCCCGGCTTTTTAATTTATGCCGCCAGTGCCTGGCGAACGGAGGCGAGTTTTACACAGGTGACGAACACTTTCATGGCCTCGTCTACCTGAGCAACGGTAGGAACAGTCGGGGCAATGCGAATATTGGCGTCTTGCGGGTCGTTGCCGTAGGGGAATGTCGCACCGGCTGGCGTCAGTTTTACGCCTGCTTCGCCAGCCAGTTTTACCACTTCTTTTGCGAGCCCGGGGCGGGTATCGAAAGAGATAAAGTAACCGCCATCAGCAGATTCCCATTGACCGAGGTCGTTGTTGCCAAAGGCTTCTTCCAGGTGTGATAAAACACTCGCAAAACGCGGTTTAATAATTGCCGCGTGCTTTTCCATATGCGCCTTCAGTGAACCGGGTGCAGCGAAAAACTTAGCGTGGCGCAACTGATTGATTTTGTCCGGACCAATAGTCATAAAGCCCAGGGATTTTTTAAAGCCCGCGAGATTGGCCGAACTGGCAGCCATAAACGCAACACCAGCGCCGGCGAACGTAATCTTTGAGGTAGACGCAAACTGGAGCACGCTGTCTTCGGTGCCCGCGGCTTTACATGCGTCAAATATGCTGGCAAGCGCTACGGGTTCTGCGGAAAGGTCGTGGACACCATAAGCGTTGTCCCAGAACACGCGGAAGTTTGCCGCTGCGACCTTGCCGAGAGCGGCGATGCGCTGCACTGTCTCATCGCTGTATACCACGCCGGTGGGGTTGGAGTACTTGGGTACGCACCACATTCCCTTGATGGCGTGATCTTCTGCCACCAGCTTTTCCACCACGTCCATATCCGGACCGTTAGCCGTCATTGGCACGGTTACCATTTCAATGCCGAGGTGCTCGCACACCGCAAAATGTCGGTCATAACCTGGAACCGGGCAAAGGAACTTAACGGTGCTTTCTTTACTCCAAGCGGAATCTGCGCCATTGAGGCCAAAAAAGTAGGCGACGGACATGGCTTGGTGCATGAGGGTGAGGCTGCTGTTGCCGCCGGCGAGCACGTTTTCGACCGGAGCAGTAAGAATTTCGGCGCCAATCGCCTGAATCTCAGCAATACCGTCCAGGCCGCCGTAATTGCGCGTGTCGGTGCCGTCAGCCGTTTTGTAGTCACCGTTCAAAATACCGTCCATTGCATCCGAGAGGCTGAGCTGTTCGGAAGAGGGTTTGCCTCGGGTAAGATCCAGATTCAACTGCTTGGCCTTAATGGCTTGATATTCGGCAGCCAGATCTTGTTCCCATTGGGCGAGCTGTTCTTTGGATGCGCTGTTGAGTTCCAAGTGATTCCCCTTTACTGGTTGATAAGTTGGCGGTGAGCAGCGAAAGCCGCTGCTAAATCCGGGGCGGGATTATACCGACAGCCCGTTCAGAAAGCAGCTTACACAGCTTGACTTGAAGCGGGAAATTGCAAGTTTTCGCATGTTTTATAGCCACCTTTGCGGCGTCGGGCGGTAGTTAGAAGCGTCGCCGCAGGCCTGTTTGCTGGGGTTACTTTTTCTCGGGGCTTCCTGTTACGGTGCATAGCTCGAACTAAAACGGTGCCGGGCTATATGGTAAAGGCTACACGGCTGGAGCATTCACGGCCCAGTGTTAGCTCTGTCACACTCCTTGCTAATTGCCAAGGAGGGGTTTTGCCGCCGTTTATCCGGTGGGCGGAGGCCAAGCCGGTATGCATCTATAGTGAATGAATCGGTGGAGTATATTTATGAGTGTGATGGCGCATATAATTATCTATTGGCTTTAAAGTTGCCTATTTGTGTCTGTCGTGTGTAGTTAGGGAGATTTAGTATGTCGATAGGGTGCCGTCTTGGTTGACCAGTCAATGCAAATCTGGCTTTCCATTTTTATTCCCTTGTTAGTCTTACTTCTGTTGGTAAGTGGATACGCCCATCACCGCAAATTGCGCTTTGCCCGACAAACTGAGGGCTTGGCGGTGGTGTTTCGCCTGCGTCAGTTAATGGCGTTGTTTCAGGATCACCGGGGTCTGAGCTACAGGGTCGGCAAGGGCGAAGCGGGTCTTGAGCGCGCGTTGCAGGAGCAAGAGGTCAAGATCGCCCATTACGTCGAACAATTGCAGCCACTGCTCAAGTCTGATCATCGCCAAGGTGCGCATTTTCGTGAATTGACAAACCATTGGCAGCGCCTGCAGGCAGCGAACCTGGAATTGGAGTTGCGTAGTAATTTCGATCAACACAGCCGGCTTGTGGCTTCAACTCTTACGCTGATGGAAGATATTTTTCATATCTGTCGGCTCACCACCCAGACGGATGCGGCTCGCGAACGCTCCTGGTATAAGGTTATGCGGGTAGCCGAATGGATCGGCCAGGTGCGAGCGCTCGGTGCCGGTGCCATCGTGGGGGGCACCCTGTGGGGCTCCGACAAAGGCCGCCTTCTTACCTTGCATAAGCAGTTGCACAGGAGTGTCGAGGAGATGGTTGCGCTTGGGGTAGAAACCCGCGTGATGATTGAACTACTGGACAGACTGGAACAGGTGGTGATCCCCGAGCGTTTTGACGGTGAGAGCGCGGAAGCTTTTTTTGCATTGGCTACCCACGCTATGGCGCCGATGCGCTATGTGTTCGACCGCTATATGGAGGAGTTGGCGTCGAGCCTGGGTAAGCTGGACTTTCAACAAGTGGCGCCACGCGGGCGCGCCTGAACAGGTATCGCCTCAACGTCTACCCTTCGGTCTCTTGATGCTTGAGTAATCCTCTATATACACTCCGCCAACGCGCTACTCTTGATGAATCATTCGCGCTAATCTTCGCTACCAAACTGAGTACGCTTCCGTTAAACCGATTCGTGCTGAACCGGTACATTCATGTTCCAGTGCTTGCCGACCTAGGCGGCTTTTCCAAGGAGAACCCATTGTGATTTCAACCCTGCCCCGTTGGATTGAGTTTGGTGCGTTTGTGCTCGCGCTGGTGGCAGGTTGTGTGAATGCAATCGGGTTGTTGAGCTTTGAGCACCAGGCAGTTTCCCATGTATCCGGCACCGCGACACTGCTAGGGGTTCAGCTCAGCCTATGGCATTTGGCAACGAGTATTCATCTGGTCGGTGTCCTGCTGGCATTTATGGTGGGTGCGGCAATTTCTGGCGTATTGTTGCACGGCGCTAAGCTTCAGCTCGGCCGTCATTACGACACCGCATTGACTATCGAAGCCATATTATTACTTGCGGCATTACTGCTGTTATCGGCAGACGTTTATGCGGGTGTTTTTTTAGCGTCTATTGCCTGTGGCTTGCAAAATGCGCTGGCCACAACATTCAGCGGTGCGGTGGTGCGAACCACGCATTTAACCGGTATTTTCACCGATTTGGGAATTATGCTTGGCGGTGTTTTACGCGGTGAGCGGTTGGACAGGCGCAAAGCGAAACTCTTCAGCCTTATTATTGTAGGCTTTATTGCAGGTGGTATGGTGGGCGCGTATTTGCATCGCAAGCTGCATTTTCTTGCGCTATTTTTCCCCGCCCTTGTTTGCTTACTACTGGCGTTGCTTTATCGTTTGCTGCTACGAAATCCCAGTGCTGACAAGCGAAAAGTCCAATGAATGAATCACCAGAATCCGTACCAAACATTGTTCGCAATGCGGCTTCCCTTGCGAGAAAAGCCCCCCTCGTTTCCCATCCGCTCAACGGCGCGGCACAGCGCAAAACCGTATCGCTTGGCGACCTAACCCGCCTGAGTAAAGTCGGTATTCATTTGAATGTAGTGGCTCCAGGCGTAACCACCACGGAGCCTCACCGCCATGAATTTGCCGATGAATTTATGTTTATTTTGCAAGGTACCGCCGAAGTTCAGTTGGGTGATGAGATACACACTTTAACGAGTGGTGATTTTATTGGCCTTCCCGCGCGCGGGCCTGCGCACGCTTTTACCAATACCGGGGGTACGGAACTGATCTACCTCGTGGGCGGCAACCGCCCGGACTTCGATGTGTGTACCTACCCGAATCGCGAGCAGCGTCTCTATGTTTATCAATCCGTAGAGGGGAGAGTGAAAGATTGGGTGCGTAAAGGTACGCTCGAAAATGATAACGCTGAGTAGGGTCTCCCTATAAATCGTTAATAACAAGCTAGACGCAGTTGAGAATCATTATCACCAATGCTAAGGTGGCGGCTCTTTCATTCAACCTTAGTAAGAGGTGTATAGATGTCTTCTACTGGATTACGTGCCGATTGTACGCTCGTTGGTTTAGTCGCAATCGCCACCAGTGCTGGTGTGTTCGCTGCCGACGGACCGACAAAGCTGGAAGAAGTTGTGGTAACGGCAAGCCGGATAGAAAAGCCGCTGAGCGCGATTCCTAATACGGTCACGATCATCAACAATGTCGACCTGCAGCAGCAACTCTCCATTCAGAATGATATCTCTACAGTGCTGGGGAATTTGATTCCCAGCTTCTCGCCGTCGCGCCAGAAAATGACCAATGCCGGCGAGTCACTTCGCGGGCGCAAGCCGCTTTATTTAATCGACGGTGTGCCCCAATCCAACCCTTTGCGCAACGGCGGGCGCGATGGCCACACCATCGATCCCTCCGTATTGGAACGGGTGGAAGTATTGCACGGCGCTAATGCGATCCATGGCATGGGGGCCGCCGGTGGAGTTATTAATTTAATTACCAAGCGGCCTACGGAGGATTTATCGCAGCACATTAAAGTGGATACCGGGTTGCAGGCGGAAGACCCAGCCGAAAGCGCCGATTACGGCCTGAGTTACAGCGTTTCGAACCGCATTGATCAGTGGGACATTCTTGGCAGTGTGAGCTACCGGGCGACGGGTATGGGGTACGATGCGAATGGCGAATTAATTGGCGTAGACAATACTCAGGGCGATACTATGGATTCCCAGTCGCTCAATTTATTCGTTAAAACCGGCTACAACTGGCAGGATCAGCGCCTCGAATTAATGGTTAACCGTTACGATATTGAAAGCAATCACGAGTGGACTTCGGTTGCAGGCGATGTCGATGCCGATATCCCAACCACGGCAGAAAAAGGCGAAATTCCTGCAGAAGGTGCCCGCAACCGGGTAACTACAACTAGCTTCAGTTACGAACACAATGCGTTTTTGCATCACCGGCTGCGCTTGCAGTTGTTTAATCAGGATTTTGAAGCAACCTACGGGGCCCAGATCGAACCGATTGCGACATTCCAGGACCCTGCATACGGCTCGGATTTAATCGACCAGTCGCAAAATAATTCAGAAAAAAAGGGACTGAAATTTACCCTGGTAAAAGACAGCGTTGCGGGGCTACCCGTATCTGTGGTGTACGGGTTCGATTTGCTTGAAGACAAAACCTGGCAAGCACTTATTCAAACCAATCGTACCTGGGTACCGGCGACCACTTACAATAATTCTGCCCCCTTTATACAGGCGGAGTTTACCGGTATTGAACATGTAACTTTATCTGCGGGCGTGCGCCATGAATCCTCCACGCTGGAAGTTGACGACTTTACCACCCTGTACCGTTACGGCAGTCAGTTTGTGCGTGGTGGCAAGCCGAGCTTTTCCAAAACCCTAACCAATGTGGGTGGCACTTACCAATTCGCCGAAGCCTGGCGAGTATTTGCCAATTATTCAGAAGCCTTTTCCATGCCCGATGTCGGACGGGTGTTGCGCGGCATTGATACTGCCGGTGAAGACGTCGAATCGTTTTTAAACCTGCAGCCAATTCTTACCGAAAACACTGAGCTTGGGCTTGAGTTTGATAACGGAACGATTAACTCTCAGCTGAGCTACTACAGCTCCAACTCCGATTTCGGTCAGCGGTTACAGCGTGGGGACGATGGGATCTACACAGTGAAACGCGAAAAAACAGATGTGGACGGGCTTGAATTTCAATTCGGTTGGGCAGTAAGCAATAACGATCAACTCGGTGTTCGCTATGCGCAGGCAGAAGGGCGCTATGACTCTGATCAGGACGGCAAAGTCGATTCCGATCTCGATGGAACAAATATTTCTCCCGACCGCGTCAACCTCAGTTGGGACCGCCAGTGGAATGCCGGTATCCACTCGCGTTTGCAAGTCAGCCGGTTATTGGATCGCGAAGTTAAAAACAAGGAAGGTGAAATCACCAATGAATTTGAGGGCTACACAACCGTCGATTTTAATGTGGATTTGGCGGTATTGGCCGGCACCCTAACCGTTGCAGTACAAAACCTTACCAACGCAGACTACTACACCTACTACTCCCAGAGCACACCAAACGATTTGCGTAATTTTAAGGGCCTTGGGCGCAGCGTGAGTTTGTCTTACCAGCGTAAATTCTAAAAAGTTTCCAGGGTAGCAATACACGTTTATTTAATGCAGCAAGCAAAACGCAAAAAAAAGCGGCCATCCGGTTTATGGCAGTGGCACCTCTGGTTTGGCCTGGTCGCCACGGTACCGCTATTGCTCGCTGCGGTGAGCGGTGTGTTACTGTTATACCAAAAGGAACTTGTGTGGTTAGTGGTTACGCTCGGCGCACACATAGAATCTGACAGGGATTCCCACGCAGACGCACAAACATTGCAAACTCTGGTGCAGGAATATGCATCAGGGGCAATGATCAATATTAAAGCGCCGAGTAGGGTCGAACCGTATTGGACAATTCGAGAAGACCATTCGCTCACACTGTTAAATACCGAGTCGCTCGAGCCCTACACTCGGCATAACTGGTTGTTGGATGCGTTTGCCGTTGTGCGCGAACTGCACGTGCACTTGCTTACGTCGGTCGTGGGTGAATGGCTGTTATTGATCAGTGGTTTAGCAGCGCTATTTTTATGCGTGAGCGGAATTATTTTGTGGTGGCCCGGGCGCAAAGCCTTTCGCTGGCAGTGGATCACCCCGAACCCTGTTCGTCGCTCGCACTATTTGCACTACCACCGCCACCTGGGAGCTTTGATCAGCCCCGTACTGTTGGTGGTTTTGCTCACTGGTGCGGTCATGCTGTGGCAGAAACGGGTGCAGCCGCTGCTGCCGCCACAACCGGTTAGTACCTTCTCAACAGCACCAAAGGACGTATTGCCTTTGACCATCGCCGAGGCGATGAGTCTGGTTCAACAAATTTACCCCAACGCGCGGCCGACCTATATTCGAGCGTGGGCCGATGGCGACGGTCGCCAGTTGAGGGTGCGTTTTCGGTTAGCAGACGAGTGGCACTTAAACGGCCGTACAACAGTGTGGGTGAATCTCGATTCCGGTATTGTATCTGGCACCGCTCGGTCAGATAAGGTGGGCGAGGCCCGCAAGCTGGTAAACCAGTTGTACCCTCTGCATTCCGGGTACGGAATGGATTTTATCTACCGCACACTTGTGCTTCTTTCCGGGGTAGGATTTTGCTGGGTACTCTGGACAGGCTTCATGCACTATATTAAACGGCAACTTTCACGAAAGCGGCGACATTCCAATACGCCCTCCAAACCGCACCCCTTTTAAATTGGCAATGAAAGTTGCGAAGTTAATAGGCTGGGCAGGAAGCACCGCCATTGCGCGATGGGAAATGTAAACCATTGAAATATTAGAAAGTTCCCACATTTTTGTCAGTATTTCAAGGGTGCCCATTAAACAGTAAATAGCTAATAGCAAATAGATAGCATCATCCATTTAATCGGCGGGTTAATAGTACGGGCAAAAAGTATTTTTTACTTTCTCGTAATACCGCGTTAACTTACGCTTTCGTTTCTGCCGCCCGCATCCACCACCCACTATCTGCACGGAGCTGAATATGGCGTTGTCACAAAATCTATTTGAAGCGTTTGTTGTTCTCAACTCAACTCAATCCGCGAGTGTCGAAGCTGTAGATGCATCTCTCTACGAACGACTGGATAACTCATACAACAATATGAGCGGCTGCCAGCTGGTATCCTGCTACACCTTCGCATCGGATTGGCAAAACAGCGAAATGCACCCCAACGGCGACGAACTGGTAATTCTACTTTCAGGCGAAGTCACCTTTGTGCTCGAGCAGCCCGCGGGTGACGAATACGTAACCTTGGCAAAGCAGGGTGATTTTGTGCTGGTCCCCAAAGGTGTGTGGCACACGGCTAAAACAGAAGTTGAGTCGACCTTATTGTTTGTAACGCCGGGGGAAGGTACGGAGCATAGAGCGTGAGAAGAACAGGGGAGGTGCTTAGGTATGCCGAACTATAGTTCCGCTCTTCCCGGTGGAAACTAACGTCCAGCCAAGTTGCGTGTAAAGTTCCGGAATATCAGTGAGTGCGAATAATTCAGGCGCTTCCCCGTGTGACTTTTCGATCAAGCTACTGGCAATGTCCAACCTTCGAAACTTCGGCGACACGAATACAGCATTAATCCAAATTGCAGTCTCGTGATTCATTGGGTTTTCAAAGCCTGTAAATGACAATCCGCCAATCACTGTCCCTTCGATTAAGCAAACGATTGGGTCGGGAATTCGTAGGCCGAACTTTTCTTGTTTAAAATCTTCAAACTCCGGCCATTCATTCTTTAATAGTAAGAATAAATCTGCAGCTAATTGTGATTCTGGTTTAGCCGTTACTATTTGCATTTGGAGATGCCTTCTGAGGTTTATATCCAGTGAACATTCCACTCCTCCAGCGTGTTAAAAGGACATCGGCGTCTTTTTGCGCGTATGCTCGTTTAAGAGCATACAAACCTTGCCAAATAAAGTGTGGCGCTGTAAAGAAAATCAATGGTGGCAAACATAAAATGAGCGCAGCGAAAAGTGACGCTAGGCTCGGGCTCATTATTTGTAATGCAGGTCCATAATCGTTTCCTCAAATTCATCCTGGTCTACAACGTTGAAGCCAAATCGTTCGAAAAACGTTTTCATAATGTCATGCCCTTCAACGTAGCAAATCGAGACTGATTTAACGCCTTTTATCTTTTTTATCTCTTCAAGAACAAGGGCTGTCGCCTTCGATCCGTAACCTTGGCCTTGAAGTGATACGTCAATAATCAATTGATCGATGTATATTTCATTAGGTTTGCCTTCATTGAAATTTGGGTAATATTGTATATACCCGATGGGCTTGTCACCGAGATAGACCCCTCGGTTGACATAATGCTCATGAAACTTAGATGCTGCGATTGCTTCCGACGGCAGGGCAACGTATTTTTCTTGTTCTTTTGTAATCTCCAGATCGATCATGTCAACCCAGTTATCTTTAGTTATATCGCGTAAGCTTATTTGCAATGGATTTGCCTCTATATGTCACAGCTTTTTACTGTACCACTTCAGCCGTGCGAGTGTGATACGGTTGGTAGTGCTGATTCTAGCGTTCAGAATTATTGTTAAATTTATATGGTCGAAGGTTATTTATGACATTGCTGAATTACCCGCTTTGGATTTCTAGCTGCGTGGCTGTTTGGCCGTAAAGGGCGTTATCGGTATGGTCATAGGTTCGATACCAGCAATTCTATTCAAGTAAATCACGCACCGTTACAAAGTAATCTACTTTTGGTTTGGCTAATGTTGGGTCGACCCTTCAGCTAATCAAGTGTGGGATTGGCTGGGTCAAAAAATCGAGGAATGGTAGACTTTGGTGTTTTGGCATTGGAATATTTGGTCGGCTTGTAACAGGCTTTGAATGAAAAGTTAGGAAGAATTAATTTTTAGGGACCTCTGATTAACCTAGTGATTCCTATAGTATTATTCTGGGTTGGAGAGATAGCCCCGTAGCTTTTTATCGACTGGTTTTAAAATGCCCGACAAGTGACTGTAGATTCGTTGCTAGCTTGGCCAATTCTTCACTGGCAGCGGTAATTTGGAACGCTGCTTCACTGGAATCACTACTCATACTATTAATACCCGTGATCTGAACATTGATATCTTCCACTACCCGGGATTGTTGCTCTGCGGCGCTGGCTATACGGGCCATCATGTCATCGATACGACCTACCGAACTCACCGCTTCGTCCAGATTACTGGAGGTCGCCAAGGCGCGTTCAGCGACGGTTTCCATCCTATCCACGCTGCTACGCATCACATCGCATGCATCGCTGGTGCCTTGCTGCAAAGCGTGAATCATTTGCGAAATATCCCCGGTGGATTTTTGGGTGTTCTGCGCAAGGCTGCGTACTTCATCCGCCACCACCGCAAATCCCCGTCCTTGCTCTCCAGCACGGGCCGCCTCAATGGCCGCGTTAAGGGCCAATAGATTTGTCTGATCGGCGATACCTCTAATGGACTCAAGTATGCTGGCAATATTGTCACTTTGCGCTTTCAGCTCCTCTACTTTTTGCCAAGCTTGGGCCAGAATTGAGGAAACTTGTTGTACTTCACCGGCTACGTCGACAACACGCTCGGAGCCATCTTTTAATTTAACGCTAGCCTCGTTAGATGCATTTGCTGCCGATGCTGTTGTACGGGCAACGTCAGCAACCGAGGCTGACATTTCATTGATGGCGGCGGCCGCTTGTTCTACGTGTTTTTGCTGAACATTCAGCTTTTCACCAGATTGTGTTGTAATCAACGACAACTCCTCTGCTGCACTGGCCTGTTGATGAGCGGCACTGGCAATACTATTAACGATCTGCTTGAGCCTTGTTGCCATCACAGCAATGGATCTAAACGCGCCACTCTGGTGGTCGACAGCGAGATCCATGGTTAAATCACCCTCTGCAATCTGGCTCGTAATGGATGCCATTTGCTCGGGCTCGGCTCCTAGCGGTCGGATGACGGAGCGCGCCATCAACCAGGCGATGACTGTTATGGGGACCATGGCCAAGGCGAGCACAATTGCGATCACTAAGCGCAAACGTTCGATGTCCGCCATTATTTCGGCCTCATCGATTTCCGCAAGAATAGACCAGTCCAGACCCGCAAAACTCAGGGGGGCATAGGCTGATAACACCGGATTATTGTTGTAATCAATTATCACCTTAACGCCGGATTCCCCTCGGGCGGCAGCTGTAACTGCCTCCGTATCGACACGGCCAACCTGCGGATTTCGGAAGGAGGCTTCAACACTGTGGTTGTCTGGGTCGAGATAGGAGTCTGAGCGCATTAGCTTGTCCTTACCCACCAGATAAGTCTCTCCACTCTCTCCTAACCCCTGTCGCTCGGCCATGATTTCGTTCAGGGAATCAATCGGAAACTGCAATGCAGCCACGCCTACTAAACGGCCTTTATCTAAAATCGGAGCGGCAACAAACCCGGCAGGGGCGTTATAGGATGGTTGATAGGGTTGGAAATCCACCAGCACGGCCTGACCAGTTGTGGTCAGTTTGGCCGCGCGCTTGAACGCTTCTGCAAGGCCACTGGAATCAAATGGGCCATCTAGCAGAGACGTTGCGTAGTCAACCTCTTTAAATACCGTATAGATCACATCTCCCTGAGGGTTAATCAAAAACAAGTCGTAAAACCCAAAGCGCTGGCGGAACTCAGAGAAATAAGGATGATAGAGAGCATGGGCCTCATCATAACGAGTACCGTCCGGGGCCTGCGCCAGGCGATCCTTCTCACCAGTGGGGTGTGGATTTCTGGCGATATATGCCGTTTGAAGCGCTCGTGCGGTACCACTCATTCGATCTATCAAGGATTCTGCTTCGTACAACACAATAGGGTCTTGCGCGTTTAGCGCCGGTAAGAACTCAGTCCGATAGAAGTTAACGAGGCTTGAGGACGATTTGGTAGTTGCGGGATTTTCAGTTTGTTGTCCATAGCTCTTGTAGGCAGCCGCCAGCTCTTCAACTGCCCTAGCTACCTCGGGATTTCGTGCCAGGGACAGGGTCTCATCCTGAACCTGTTGCAGATAGTGGTTGACCGCAAACCGTTTTACCTCTCGCAGAGAGATCAGCTGGTCGAACTTGTTCTGTTTAATAATGCCGGTTGCCACCGTTAATGCGATCAACGAGATGGTGATAGCGGGTACAAGCCCGATAATCCCAACAAACAAGGGAATTTTATGGTGCAACTTCATTACGGTTCCTCGCGCTAAAGACCCGCGCGTTCGCTATCTATCATCGATTCGGTAAACTGAATGCCACGTGTATGCAGCTATCACGACCTAATTGGAAGATTAAAAGCCTGCCCTGTAAATATAGGAGATAAATTCTGTCGTAAAACAATTTATAAGCAGGTGTTACTGTGTTTTGCTCTAACCGCGCTTTGCGTGGGAAAGGACGTACGGTACGTACATTAGATAGTGCATCATTGATTATCAATGTGTCGTATATAGGTACAAAACAAACTAGAAAGCATCATTTTGATTCTATGAACCCCGAATTTTTTTAAAGGGAAAATTGACAGGGGGTTATTCGTTCGTAGCAGGCATGGCTTCATGCATTGGGCGCAGAATTTGTGGCGTAGGACGTGATAGTTAGGACGTGATAGCAGCGGAGTGATTTGGTAAGCGCGGTTCTGTCCAGTAGGTTTCTCCCAGCGCCCAAGGCCTCACAGTCCCACTTACTCATGCCAGCTGAGGTGCGTATTCGGCAGAAAACGCTATATATAATTCGTTCTTCGCATCGTATCCTCGATGCTTCGGTTTCCCGAATGCTGGCGACTGTTCTCTTGGAGCAAAACCTACTTATTAGTTACCTGCCAATATCCTCTGCTTTTCTTCCTTACTAACATTGTCCCACTTCAGTGGCGGGTAGTCTTTTATTAGAGACGTATCTTCCAGCCCGCTTAATGCGGCTTCCTGTTGTGCTTTGGCTCGGGGAGATAAGTTGAGCTGGAGGCTAGCGATAATGTTCTCCATTAAATCCAGTATTGGCTGTTCGTTTACTCTTTTGTCGAGTTCTGACCTCGGAAGATTTTTGAAACGGCCGGGCCAAAAAATAAGCCGCGCCATCATGTCGCTGGCAATAGGGAAAAATACTAGGCGCATAATTGTCCGGTGGGGAGAAAAATTTTCTGATACCACCTCCATTCTGGCAGCGTTTACCGGTAAGTGAGGGATCAACTGCCAGTTAATGGGAGCGTGAAACTCCTGAATGTCGCCTCTTGTTGAATCCAGATGGTGCGAGTACATGTACGTAAGATAATCGCCAATCACATGCTCCAAAGCACGTGGATGAAATAGTGACATATCTTGGGGGTAGTTTATGACTTTGATAAGCCTAAATGACAAATCCAGTTCACCAAGCGGCCCAGTGAACCACGGGCCATTAAACGCCCAGGAATGATAGAAGAAGTCTGCCTCACGCCAATGGTCTACTATGCCACGCGCAGCTTTTTCTTCATCATGATAGTTTCGAAACGATAAGGGGGATTCTTTGGTATAGCGGCGCTGTGGTGCGTACCCTTCATCGTTTGAGCGTTTCGGTCTATGTTTCGGTGCTCTAAAAATTATTTCAGTACCATCATATTCACTTTTTATCATACGCGCCCGGCCAAAGCTCGGCCCCTTGGGAATTATCAGCCCCTTTGGTTCACGTAATTTTAGCGAGACATTAAACATAAGGCTTCCGTGCATTCGTGTTGGCTGGGTTCTCGTTTAGGAAATCGTTCGTCTCTCAGATCATTCTTTTAATACAGGACTGCAGAGCGTCATTTTGCTGCGGATTTACCGCAATTAAACCGCCCGCTACTTTGTTAATCCGCCGCTAGTATCTTCTGTTTTTCTTCCTCACTGACATTGTCCCACTTCAGTGGCGGGTATTCTTTTATTAGAGAAGTATCTTCCAGCCCGGTTAATGCGGCTTCTTGCTGTGCTTTGGCTCGGGGAGATAAGTTAAGTTTAAGGCTGGCGATAATGTCCTCCATTAAATCCAGTATTGGCTTTTCGTTTACTCGTTTGTCCAGCTCCGATCTAGGGAGGTTTTTTAAACGACTGGGCCAAAATATTAAAACGGACATGAGGTCGTCTGAAATCGGGAAAAATACCATCCGTTTAATGGTGCGGTGAGGCGAGAAATTTTCCGACACTACTTCCATTCGCGCTGCATTAACTGGTAAGTGGGTCAATATCTGCCAGTTTATCGGAGCGTGGAACACCTGTATTCCACCTCTGGTCTCGCTCTTATGATATGAATACATATCCGTCAGGTAGTCACCAATCACTTGCTCCAACGCTCTTGGGTGAAAGAGGGACATGTCCTTCGGGTAATTAACCACCCGAACAAGCCGGAACATTAGATTGAGTTCACCCACAGGCCCTGTAAACCAGGGCCCATTGAACGCCCAGGAGTGATAGAAAAAATCGGCTTCACGCCAATGATCAGGCAACCCGCGCGATGCCTGCTCTTCATCATAGTAGTTACGAAATGTGAGAGGATTGGATTCATTGTAACGGCGTTCCGGTACATAGCCTTTGTGGTTAGATCGTTTCGGGCTGTGTTTAGGTGCCTTAAATGCGATTTCTGTTCCTTCAAATTCGCTTCTAATAGTGCGGGCCCACTTAAAGCTAGGCCCTTCTGGGACGACTAGCCCCTTCGGTTCACGTAATTTTAATGAGACATTAAACATTCGAGACCCCTTTATTTATATTTTTTACCAGAAAATTTGGGAATACCTTTTAGCACTGTGGATACAACAAAAACCATTGCGCCGCACAGCCCAACACCAGCACCAACTGCCGCCCCCATCGGGCCTGCTAGTGCACCTGCACCAGCGACCGCAAACCCGGCTCCAGCAGCAGAAAGGCCAAACCCGGCCGCCCCCATGGTTCCAGCTTTACTCACGGATCGGTTACCCCTGATTTCACTCGGCCTGAACCCGACACTTTTGCCCCCATTTCCCGCTAGTTTTAAATTCAAATTTTTAGCCAGCTTCAAAGCATCACCACTGCTCGATGTTGGGCGATTCAAAAAAATTGCATGGTTCTTAAAATCTTTGAGCCCTTCTTTTTCTAAAATTTGCATGGCGCGTGTTAAAACAGCCGAGCCGCCCCAATCGGAAAACCATAACACGCCTTCTACTTGGCGTGCTTTATACATTGTATTTGCTAGTAGGGTTGCGGATTCGGTAATTTCCTTGCTTCTTGTCGAGGCAATGGCTTTATGTGCGGGCTTTAAGCCGACAATACTGCCGTCCCCAGGCGTATGGTGCAAATCAAAACCGGAACCTGCGACCATTCGAGCAATTGTCCCATCGACTTTAACAAGGTCATCATGGGCTGCTAGGGCAATATCTTTTGGGTCGTCAGATGCCTGGTCAGACACTACCACTGAGCGGTAGTCTTTCCGGAGGATATCACCATCACGTTGAAATATTGGATCGCTCTTTAGGTCTTTGCCAATTCGCCATAGCCCGGGCTTTTTCTTATCTTCCTGCATCTTTAAATAATTAGTATCGGCATTCAAGCTTTTCACCACATAGGTTCCATCGGCGCAATCTTCTAAAGTCGCGGTTACACCCGGTAGAACCAGATAAAATATGCCCCTTCCATAGGCCAGTTGAGTCTCCTTTTGGATATAAATGTTGTCCATATTCATGCGCCCGGATGTTAATCCTTTTATACCGCGCACGACTAAGCCCGCCCAGTAGTTGCCAGAAAGCGCGAGCGCTACCAGTTCGTTATATACGGGCAACGCCTGGTTGGAACATTTAACTTTCTTTCCTCCTTTGTCGCCAGCAATAGTGCTAAGTGCGCCTTCTTGGGCTTTTAGTCGGCTGGATTGAAGCATTTCATTTCTCCTTGTAATGCTACGATGAAATTAATTCATTAAATTAATGTTTATAGCTAGATGGATCGGGATTAAATTAAACACAACGAATGATGGACGTTAATAATTTTTAGCCGGTTCGGTGAACAGTTTGGTTATTTGTGTGTGCGCCGAAAGCAGAGGTGCGAGTGTAGTAATTGGGGTAGGGGCTTGAACCAAGCCTCTGTGGGCGCGGTACACGAAATAGCTTCGAACAATACTCGAATTGTCCGGCCGGCAGACGGGGGCTTGGCTTTATAGCAAGCGATATAAGATACAACATCACAGACATTCCCTGTTCGATAGCTCTTGTTGAGCGTCCTGGTCAAATATTGATACTACCGAAAGGGTTATTTATACCATAGACGCCCCATTCCTTGACTGGATTCTGTCGCAAAAATGGTGTTTTTTGAGGAAATTAACAGATGTTGACTAAGGCGCTTTGTGCTTGTTTCTTAAGTTAACCGGCTCGTGAGTTAACCAGCGAGTGCGCCTGGCGCCGAGCAATGGTCTTACAGTCGGGCAGCGGCTTTACAATCGAGCAACGGCTTTGCAATCAAGAGCAGCAGGGTGCGGTATAGAGTTAGAGTGCGGAAGTCGAGAATGAGGAAAATGGTAGCTAGGGGGAGACTTGAACTCCCGACCTCAGCATTATGAGTGCTGCGCTCTAACCAGCTGAGCTACCTAGCCATTTTCTGGTATTGATAACCGCATGTTAGTCCGAATGGGTTATGCAATGGTCACAAACGCGACCTTGCGTTTGCTGGATTCTGATGTTGGCACCAGAATCGAGAGGGCGGCCATTTTCACCAGTTGCCCTCTCGTTGTCAAGAGGCTTTATACGTTAAATCGGAAATGAATGACGTCGCCGTCTTTCACGATGTATTCCTTGCCTTCCAGTCGCCATTTACCGGCTTCTTTTGCGCCAGCTTCGCCGTTGTACTGCACAAAATCGTCGTAGGCGACAATTTCTGCGCGGATGAAGCCTTTTTCGAAATCCGTGTGGATTTTACCGGCCGCCTGCGGTGCGGTTGCGCCAACAGGAATGGTCCAGGCGCGCACTTCTTTTACGCCCGCTGTGAAGTAGGTTTGCAGGCCCAGCAGGTCGTAACCGGCTCGGATAACGCGGTTGAGGCCCGGCTCTTCCATGCCCATTTCTTCGAGGAATTCAACTTTTTCTTCCTCGTCCAGCTCGGCGATTTCAGCCTCCATTTTGTTACAGATTGGCACCACAATGGCTTCTTCTTCCTCAGCAATGGCCATCACCGCGTCCAGCAGAGGATTGTGTTTGAAGCCGTCCTCTTCTACGTTCGCAATGTACATGGTGGGCTTAAGCGTGAGCAGGTTGAGCTCTTTCAGTTTCTTTTTGCGGTCTTCGTCCAGGCCGAACGAGCGCAGGGGCAGGGCTTCGTTCAGGTGCGGCAGAATCTCTTCCAGTAGCGCCTTCATGGCGATTGCGTTTTTGTCCTGGCCTTTGGCGGCTTTGCTATAACGTTGCAGGGCCTTTTCGACGGTATCCAGGTCGGCCAGGGCCAGTTCGGTGTTAATCACTTCAATATCGGAAGCGGGGTTAATGCGGCCGTCCACGTGAATAACGTTAGGGTCGTCGAAGCAGCGCACCACGTGCGCGATGGCGTCGGTTTCGCGAATATTGGCGAGGAACTGATTGCCGAGGCCTTCACCCTTGGAGGCGCCAGCCACCAGGCCCGCAATATCCACAAACTCCATGGTGGTGGGCACGATGCGCTCAGGCTTCACGATTTCTGCCAGTTTGTCCTGGCGAGGGTCCGGTACGGCCACCACGCCGGCGTTGGGTTCGATGGTGCAAAAGGGAAAGTTTTGCGCGTCGATACCCGCTTGGGTGAGTGCATTAAAGAGCGTTGATTTTCCGACGTTGGGCAGGCCAACGATGCCGCAATTAAAACCCATAAGTTTTCCAGTCCAGCGGTTGGCCTTGCCAACCCTTTGTTGTCATTTTGCTTGTGGCAGCGGGAACTGCCAGTTGTTCGTGTTAAGTGCCATTATGCGGTATGCAGTTCGCGCATGGCCTTCTCCCAGTCGCCAGCGACCAGGTCGGTGAGGGTGCGCTCTGCCGCCGTTTGGGCGTCTTCTATCAATCTGTATTCGTCAGCGGGTGCTTTCTTTAGCACGTAACTGGCGACTTGTTTGGCGTTGCCCGGGTGACCAATGCCAATGCGCAGACGCCCGAACTCTTTGTTGTTGCCCAGCGCGGCAATGATATCCCGCAGGCCATTGTGGCCACCGTGGCCGCCGCCAATCTTCAGTTTGGCGGTACCTGGGGGTAAGTCCAGTTCGTCGTGAACCACCAGAATATTGTCTGGTGCTATTTTAAAGAAGTTAGCGAGGGATGCTACTGCCTGCCCGCTGCGATTCATAAATGTGGTGGGCACCAGCAGACGCACGTCTTTGCCTGCGAGGGAAATTCGTGTAGTGAAGCCGAAATGTTTGGGCGTGTTTACCAGGGGCTGGCCGAGTGCTCGAGCAAGGTTTTCGACGAAATCCTGGCCGGCGTTATGGCGCGTGTTGGCGTACTCAGTGCCAGGGTTGCCCAGGCCGACAATCATGGAAACAGGGTTGCGCATGGGGATAACTGCCATATAGAAAAAGGGCAGCGTTTAGCTGCCCTCGGTTCGATCGTTTGCGGCTTACTCTTCGCCGCCTTCTTCGCCTTCGGCTTCTTCGCCGGAACCGCCGCGACCTTTGTTAATGGTCACTACAGCCTGGTCGTGATCTTCGCCGTGGCTCAGAGCCACAGATTCAACGCCCGCTGGCAGATTGAGGTCGGAAATGTGAACGATGTGGCCAACTTCTGCGTCTTTCAGGTCCACTTCAATGAACTCTGGCAGATCCTGTGGCAAGCAGCTGATTTCCAGTTCGGTCAAGCTGTGTGCAACAACGCCGCCCTGCAATTTAACACCTTTACAGCTCTCTTCATTGATGAAGTGCAGCGGTACACGGGTGGTCAACTTCTGAGTGCGTGATACGCGCAGGAAGTCAGCGTGCAACAGCTGAGCTTTAGCTGGGTGACGTTGCAGGTCTTTCAGGATTACGTCTTGCTTCTCACCATCGACTACCAGAGTAACGATGTGCGAGTAAAACGCTTCGTTCTCCAGGTGCTTAACGAACTCGTTTTGTGCAATAGCGATGTTTTGTGGGTCTTTTTCGCCGCCGTATACGATGGCGGGAACCAGGTTGTCGTGACGCAGGCGGCGGCTCGCACCTTTCCCTTGATCGTCACGGGCTTTAGCATTGAGAGTAAAGTCTTCAGTAGACATACTATTCTCCAGTGTTATAGATAAAAAAACACGCTATCCCGCGACCAGGAATAGCGTGGTGGTTTCCCTTGTTGGGGAATTTCTACGAGAACATAGCGCTCAGCGACTCTTCGTTGCTGATCCGACGCATGGCCTCTGCCAGCATATTGGATAAGGTTAGCTGGCGAATGACTTTGCAGTTTTTGCCTTCTTTAGAGAGCGGGATGGAATCGGTTACCACCAGCTCGTCCAATACAGAGTTGTTCAAGCGTTCAATCGCTGGGCCGGAAAGCACCGGGTGGGTTGCATAGGCAATCACTTTTTTAGCGCCGCGATCTTTCAACGCCTGCGCTGCGTTGCACAGAGTGCCAGCGGTATCGACCATGTCGTCCACCAGCAAACAGGTGCGGTTTTCAATTTCACCGATCAGGTGCATCACCTCCGCCACATTGGCTTTGGGGCGACGCTTATCGATGATGGCCAGCTCTATATCCAGTTGCTTGGCCACGGCGCGGGCGCGAACCACTCCGCCGATATCTGGTGATACCACCACCAGATCTTCAAAACTTTGCTTTTCAATATCCGCCAGTAACACTGGTGAGCCATAAACGTTGTCCACCGGCACGTCGAAAAAGCCCTGAATCTGTTCTGCGTGAAGATCCACCGTCAGCACGCGGTCGACGCCGACAGTAACCAGCATATCCGCCACCACTTTGGCGGTAATGGGCACGCGGGCAGAGCGAACGCGGCGATCCTGGCGGGCGTAGCCGAAGTAGGGCACCACAGCAGTAATTCGGCCAGCAGAGGAGCGGCGCAACGCGTCCACAATCACCATTAATTCCATGATGTTGTCGTTGGTTGGTGCACATGTGGGCTGGATAACGAACACATCGCTACCGCGCACATTCTGCTTCAGTTCAACCAGTATCTCTCCGTCGGAAAATTTGTCGACGGTCACATCCCCCAGCGGTATTCCCAGTTTGGCGCACACCTTCTCAGCGAGTTCAGGGTTGGCGTTACCACTAAATACCATCAAATCAGGCACGTTCATGCTCTCCTTCTCGTCGGCGGGTTGCAGGATGTGAAAAATATCATGGCAGGAGTGCGATTGCACTGAAAATGGCTGGGGTGGGAGGATTCGAACCTCCGCATGACGGGATCAAAACCCGTTGCCTTACCGCTTGGCGACACCCCAGTTGCACCTGAACCAGAGAACTGATTGCAGGGGGGAGGCAATGATGCAGTAACGTTAATTTTGCTGTGGCCCCAAAGCCTTACAAATGCTTTGGTCTCCTGGCAAAAAACTTTGCGCTGCCGAGAAAAAAGACTAGCATGCTTTTTTCGTTTTATCAGCTGCGCCAGGCCGTACTGATCAGCCAATCAACCGCATCTCTTACCAGCAGAAAAACCGGTTTTGAAGTGTTTCAAAGGTGGTTTTATCTGCCCTTCCCGAGGAAGGCGGCTACTGTAATGGCGAGCGTTTAAGTTGTCAAACTTTTCTGGTAAAAAAATTCTTTCCGCTGATAGTTTGACTTATTGGCTCTGCAGCTCCCACTTTTTTAGCAGCAGTGTGAGTTGCAGATCGTCACGCGTGGCGGCGATTTTGTATGGCAAGCTCAGCCCATTCACGGTTTGATAGCGCAGATACTGGATTTCCCAGCCCGCTTGTGAGAGCGACAGCAGTTCGCCTGTTGGGCCGTGTTGGCTGTTGTCGATAGGGGAATCGGGTGCGGGCAGACCGCGCGCCCACCAGCGCATGTTATCGATAGGAAAAGACCAACCCAAATGTCGCTGCATCAGCTTTTCCGGTGTTGCTGCGAAATAGGTGTTGCCGTCGTACCGCAATTCGACCCCGCCGTCGAGGTGCTCCTCAAGGGTGGAACGGCCCTGGCCAAGTGGCCCGTGAACCGAGATGGTGAAATGATCCGGGTGGTTCTGCCAATTAAAAAAGGCGCTTTGTGCTTTGCCCTGCGCGCGAATACCCAGTTTGCCATCCAGTTCCCAGTGCATGACCTCAACAGGCGATGAATATTGCTCGGGCGGCAAACTGGCACAGCCAAACAGCAACAGCGCCGCGCTGAGGGTGGTCACTCGCATAATAAAGCGCATTTACATTTCGGCCTTTAATCGCTGCATGGTTTCGCGAATGATCGCGCTGCGCGGGTTGAGTTCGAGCCCGCTGCGCCAGATCTCGCGGGCTTCGTCGCGAACGCCGCTCACCCACAGCACTTCGCCAAGGTGGGCCGCAATTTCGTGGTCGGGCATCGCTTTCAGTGCGGCGCGAAGTTGCTCGATGGCCTCTTTTAAATTACCCAGACGGTATTGTACCCAGCCCATGCTATCCATCACCGCGGCGTCATCGGGCGTCAGTTCGTAGGCGCGTTTGATATAGAGGTAGGCTTCTTCCAGGCGGTCGGTTTTATCTGCGAGGGTGTAGCCCAAAGCGTTGAGTGCGGCGGCGTTGTCCGGGGTGAGCGCAAGAATCTGCTTCAGGTCCTGCTCCGCAGCGCTCATGTTATCGATACGTGAGTACAGCATCGCGCGTGCGTACAGCAGGCGGGTACTGTCCGGGAATTCGCTGAGTCCAGTGGTGAGTACGGTTTCGGCATCCAGCATTTGCCCGGTGCCGCTCAGCACATCGGACTCAATCATGTATAAGCCTTCCCGATACGCCGGGTCCACCTGAGGCCGCTGGGTTTGAAGCACGGCAATGGCGTCCTGGGAGCGGTTCAAACGGGCGAGTATTTCTGTGGCCTTGGCCATTGCGGCAAGGTAGTTGGGGCCTTGCTCCACTTGCAGCAGGTGCTCCAATGCCGGCGCCATATCCTGCCGCTTATCGTAAATCATGCCGAGATGGTAGTGCGCGGCAGACTGGTAGTAGCCCCTTTGCAGCAGCTGCAGGAAGTGTTCTTCGGCTTCCGCCAAATGGCCGCTTTCCATCTCCACCAGCGCCAGCGAGAACAGGATATCGCGGTCGCCAGGCGACTGCTTGTTGAGAATGGTGAATTGTTCGCGGCTGGCTTGAATATCGGTGCCAGCCAGAATCCGCGCGTAGCGGGCGCGCAAACCTATGTTTTCCGGGTTTTCTTCAACGAGAACCGCGAGCTTATCCAGAGCCAGGTCCTGCTGCCCCATTTGTTGCAGTATGCGCGATTCCTGAAAACCCGCGCGCACGTTGTCCGGTTCCAGTTTTTGTGCCCGTTTGATCGCTACCAACGCCTCATCGTTGCGCTCAGCGCGCTGTAACAGCACGCTCAGGCCTAATTGCAGTTGATAATTTTGTGGGTGGCGAGCGGCGAGACTTTCGTATCGCGTCAGCAGTGATGTAACGCTGGCAAGGTCGTTGTCTGCTGCTTTTACCGCAATCGCGTCGAAAGCGGTGGCCTCATCCTGCGCAAGCAGTTGCTCCGATATGGCCAGTGCGTCATCGAGCCTATTGGCCTCGATGAGCTCGGCGCTGGCAATCAGTTGTGCGTCACTGTTATTGGGTTCCAGCTCCATCCACAGCTGCGCCATCTCCAGCGCTGGCTGGTGCGCCTTTAATATGCGCGCGATACGGGTAGCCTGAGCGGTTACATTGGGGTCGCGGGTGGCCGCGGCCTGTTGCACATAGTTATTGAGCGCGATGTCGTAACGCTTGCGGTCGATGGCCATTTCTGCCACCAGCAGGGCGTAGAGCGATTCTGTGGTGAAACTGCGGTCGGCAACCTGCTGTGGCGCCGGTTGTGGTCTCAGCTCACTGGCGTCTTCTTGCTGGGGGGCGCTGGCACAGCCATAGAGAAATGTGCAGGCGCTGGCGCTGATTACAAAGGTGCGGATCGGGTTTGGAACAAAAAGTCGAGTCATCGAGCTGTCTTATTGGGTTGGTCACTGTTCATGCTTGGAGTTTTTATCTCGGCGCGGGTTCCAGTGTAGCCTTTGTGGGTTGTGCAGGTAAGGAAGAGTATAACAACTGGCCGTACCTTGCTAAGGCGAGTTTCCTGTTGGCGCCGCGCTTCTCACTGCGAACGACATATAATAATTACATCAAACACTTAGTCGCAGAGGGCAATCAGCTTGCCTTAGTGGCTCGCAACAAAGAAAATGGGCGCCTTTTATTTGCTCATGCTCAATCAGACCGGGTTTAAACCTGCTAGCTATGACGTTACTTGCCCTCGGCATTAATCACAATACCGCAACGCTGGATGTTCGCGAAAAGGTGGCTTTTTCACCTGCCGAGCTGGAAGTGGCGTTGTGCGCGCTGCGGGAGTCGGGTTTGGCAGAGGAGGTCGCCATACTGTCCACCTGCAATCGCACCGAAATCTACTGCGAAACCGGCGCGGAGGCGCAGCATTTGCTGGTTTGGCTGGCAGAGCATAAGGCCGCGAGTGCGCAAGAATTGCAACACGCACACTACGCCCGTTGGGGCGACGATGCAGCGCGCCATATGATGGCGGTGGCCAGTGGACTGGATTCGCTGGTGCTGGGGGAGCCGCAGATTCTTGGGCAAATGAAATCCTGCTATGCGGTTGCCCGCGAAGCCGGAGTGCTGGGGCGCGGCCTGCACGATGCCTTTCAGCGGGTATTCGCGGTGGCCAAGCGGGTGCGCTCTGAAACCGCCATTGGCGAAAACCCGGTGTCGGTCGCCTATGCGGCGGTGTCACTTGCTCAGCAAATTTTTTCTGACTTAAAACAGGACACCGCACTCTTGATTGGTGCGGGTGAAACCATTGAACTGGTTGCCCGACACTTGAAAAATCAGGGCATAAAAAAGCTGATTGTCGCCAACCGAACCCTGGAAAATGCGCACGCGCTTGCAAAAGAGTTTGCCGCAGAGGCGATTTTGTTGGCGGACATTCCCGAATATCTGCCAACCGCTGACATCGTGATATCATCCACCGCCAGCCAGCTCCCGCTGCTCGGTAAAGGTGCAGTGGAAGTCGCTTTAAAAAAACGTAAGCACAAGCCGATGTTTATGGTGGATATTGCCGTGCCGAGGGATATTGAACCCCAGGTGGGCGATTTGGCTGACGTGTACCTGTTTACCGTCGACGACTTGAAAGAGGTGATCGACGAAAACAAAAAATCCCGTGAAGAAGCCGCAAAAACTGCGCGCACTATTATTGATGAAGGCGTAGAGCGTTACCAATTGGACCAGCGCGCATTGTCGGCGGTCGAGCTGGTAAAGGATTTTCGCCAGCAGACGGAAGCGGTGCGGGATCAGGAAGTACAAAAAGCACTGAACGCGTTGCGCAGCGGGGCGGACCCGGAAGAATTGCTCCTAACCCTGAGTCGCAATCTCACCAATAAATTTATGCATCAGCCCACCACCGCGCTTAAACGCGCCAGCTCAGAGGGGCGGGAACAACTGCTGCAAGATTTTAAATCGTTGTTCGGGCTCGATTAAAGCTAAGTCGCGCCCGCGCCGCAGGTAAAAACACATTAATGAAAGATTCTATAAAACAAAAACTTGAGAACCTGGTTGAGCGCTACGACGAAGTCGGCGCGCTGCTCGGCGACCCGGATATTATTGCCGACCAGAAAAAATTCCGCGATCTTGGCAAAGAATACTCCGAGCTCGAGCCCGTGGTCATTTGTTACCAGGAATATCGAACGGTTATCGAAAACATCGCCGAAGCAAAAATGTTGATGAACGATGGCGATGCCGATATGCGCGAGATGGCGCAGGAAGAATTGAAAACGGCGGAAGCCCAGTTGGAACCCCTGGAAACCCAATTGCAAAAGCTGTTGTTGCCGAAAGACCCTAATGACGAAAAAAATGTGTTTCTCGAAATTCGTGCGGGAACCGGTGGTGATGAGGCGGCGATTTTCTCCGGTGATTTGTTCCGCATGTATTCGCGCTATGCGGAGCGTGCCGGCTGGCGCATCGAAATTATCAGCGAGAACGCCGGCGAGCACGGCGGCTATAAGGAGCTGATCACCCGGGTGGTTGGCCAGGGCGTTTATTCGCAATTAAAGTTTGAGTCGGGCGCACACCGGGTGCAACGCGTACCGGAGACCGAATCCCAGGGCCGCATTCACACGTCGGCCTGTACGGTGGCAATTATGCCGGAAGCGGATGAGTCGGAAGAGGTTGAACTGAACAAGGGTGACTTGCGGATTGATACATTTCGCGCGTCTGGCGCCGGTGGTCAGCACGTTAACAAAACCGATTCTGCGATTCGTATAACCCATATACCAACCGGCATTGTGGTTGAATGTCAGGATGAGCGTTCGCAACATAAAAACCGCGCGAAAGCTATGTCGCTGTTGGCGGCACGCATCAACAGTGCGCAGGCCGAGCAATTTGCGGCCGAGCAGGCCAGCGAGCGCAAGAGCCTGGTGGGTAGTGGTGATCGCTCTGAGCGAATTCGCACCTACAATTATCCACAGGGGCGGGTGACCGATCACCGTATCAACCTTACGCTGTACAAACTGGATGAAATTATGGAGGGCAGTCTCGATGAAGTCATTCAACCTTTGGTTAACGAGCATCAAGCCGATCAGCTGGCTGCGCTCGCCAATTAATTAGCGATGGCCAGCGTTGCAGACTGCCTGACCGTATCCGCTGAATTATCGGATGTCAGCGATACCGCACGGTTAGACACCGAGCTGTTGCTAGCCGCGGTACTGGGGAAAAGTCGTACCTGGCTGTTCACCTGGCCTGAATACAATCTCAGCGAGGAAGAGCAGGCGCGGTTCGCGGAGTTTTTCGCGCGGCGTCGGGCGGGTGAACCCGTAGCCTATATTCTTGGCGAGCGGGAATTCTGGTCGCTGCCTTTCTTTGTTGATGCATCTACCCTGATTCCCCGACCGGACACCGAATTACTGGTGTCCTGTATTGTTGATTTACCTATTCCCAAACAGCGTGTGTTGGACCTGGGCACAGGTACCGGCGCAATTGCGCTGGCACTCGCAAGCGAGCTGTCAGATGCCGTGATTGTTGCGGTCGATAAATCGCCTGAGGCGGTGAAATTGGCGCTGCGCAATCAGGCTCGCCTGGGGTTTACCAATGTCGAAATTCTGCAAAGCGACTGGTACAGCGCTCTGGGCGATCAACACTTCGATGTGATTGTTGCCAACCCGCCGTACATTGATGAAAAAGATACGCACCTGGGGCGCGGGGATGTGCGTTTTGAGCCGCGCAGCGCACTGGTTGCCGCCGATAAAGGGCTTGCTGATATTCGTCACATCATCGTTCATGCGGTGGAACACCTTAACGATGGCGGCACCTTGCTGATTGAGCACGGCTGGCAGCAGGACGAGCGCGTGGCTGAAATACTGGCGGGCAAAGGCTTTCTGGAAATTCGCACCTTTCAGGATTTAGGCGGTAATAACCGGGCGACCCTGGGCCGCTGGTATGAATGACGATCAGCTGCTGCGCTATAGTCGCCACATATTATTGCCTCAGGTTGATGTTTCAGGTCAGGAGCGTTTTTTAGCCGCGCGCGTGTTGATAATCGGTCTCGGCGGCCTGGGTTCTCCGGTATCTTTGTACTTGTGCGCGGCCGGTATTGGCGAATTGGTGCTGGTGGACGACGACCTGGTCGATGCCAGCAATTTGCAGCGTCAGGTTGTGCACAGGGAATCGACTATCGGGCTGGCGAAGGTGGACTCAGCGGCAGGTCAGCTGCGCGATATTAATTCCGAATGCAAACTTACCCTTATTCGACATCGTCTCGATGAACAACAGCTGACCGCAGAAGTTGCCGCAGCAGATATTGTGCTCGACTGCTGCGATAACTTTGGTACCCGTCAATTGGTTAATCGCGTGTGTCGGCAGACTCAAACGCCGCTGGTTAGCGGCGCTGCGGTGCGGATGGAGGGGCAACTGGTGGTGTTCGATTTTCGAGATCCGGCGGTGGCCTGCTACGAATGTCTCTATCAGTTAACGGGCGACGAAGATCTCAGTTGTGCACAAAATGGCGTTCTTTCGCCAGTGGTCGGGATTATTGGGTGCCACCAGGCGCTTGAAGCGCTACGCCTACTGGCGGGTATCGGGCCAGTCATCTCGGGTCGCCTGGGTTTGTTCGATGGCGGTCGTAACGAGTGGCGCTACCTTAACCTGCGCAAAGACCCTGAATGTCCTTGTTGCGGCAGTCGCAAATAAATAGCAGGCAACCTGATAAAATAAAACCCGGCGAAATGCCGGGTTTTTTTGTGGGCTCCATTAGCAGTGCCGTTTTTCTTAGCAATGGGCTAAAAGTGAAGCGTGGCCTCCAGTGTAATCGTGCGCGGTTTGCGAATAAAACTGTAATGGGTATTGGTGTTGAACTGCGAATCCGACAGGGGCGCATTGCCACTGTAGCTGACGATATGTTCGTCCAGCAGATTTTTACCGAGGACTGCCAGGCCCCAGTGTTCACCCTCGATACCCACCCGCAGTGCCAGCAGATTGTAGGCATCGATTTCGCCCGCCGGGTCCAGGTTTACGTGCACCTGGTGGCCGTCGACATACTGCCAGTCCAGCGCACTGACAAAGGTTAGCTTATCGGTCAGCGGGCGGTAGTAGTCCAGGGTGAGATTGCCAGTGAACTCGGGCGTGTAGACGCCGCGTTTGCCGGTGTAATCGCAGGTTTCGTTGAAACCGTCGCCATCGGTATCCGTGTCCGGCGTTTGTCCCGCATAGCAGTTACCGTTTTTGAAGTCTTTGTATTCGGTGTCGAGCCAGGCAAATCCGTAGTAGGCAGTAAGGTGCTCGGCAATCAGCCAACGACCATCAATTTCAATACCTTGGACCAAGGTTTTTTTGGCGTTGCCCACGTTAAATCCAACGCCGCCATCGAATTGGCTGATCTGAAGATCGTCGTAATCAGTGTGATAAAGCGCAACGTTCAGTTCCGCGCGGCCGTCGCCCAGGGTATTTTTCATACCGATTTCCACCGCGGTTGCCTGTTCCTTCTCAAACTCGAAATTTTGCAGTGGGTCGCCCTCATCTTCCGGGGGCGGCGCTGCATTCGGATTGACTGCGCGGTTATCGAAACGGCCCACGCGGTTAGAGCGCGGGTCGAAACCACCGGCTTTAAAACCGGTGGTGTAGGAGCTGTAGAGCATCATATCGTCAGACAGGTCCCACTCCAGGTTCAGCAACGGGGTGAATGCGGACTCGTCCCGCTCCCCGGAGACGTTGTGCCCGCTGTGACGCAATGGTTCCCATTCCGAGGGCGGAAGGTCGGGGTTTGGAAGCAAGGTGGCTTGCTCGTTCTCTGCCAGGAACGCCCCCATATAGGTGATGCCGATAACCGGGTCGTTCACAATGCTGCCATCGTCGAGGGAAACGACGTTCATGGACTTGCTCGCGTCTTTGGATTCTTCGGTGTAGCGCGCGCCGAGGGTCAGGTGCAAGGCGTCGTTCAAATTCCAGGTGACCCGGCCGAAGATGGCCCAGGCATCGGAAGACTGGGCGAAGTCCCGCTTCATCGCGGTGCCTTTAAGTACCGGGTAAGTCGAAGTAAGAAAATTGGTTTCGGCCAGGTCGATGGAGTCTTCGAAGGTCTGGTCGTAATTTTGGTAGTAAGCGCCCGCTATCCACTCATACCGCTTACCTACTGGTGACGCGATGCGTATTTCCTGGCTGAACTGTTCGTAGTCCTCCTCCAGGCGCACTGGCACAATTTCGGCGGCGACAAAATCACAGTCACACAGTTCTTCGTAGTTGAAGTCGAGCCAGCCGGAAACAGCGGTGATGGTGTGCTCTGCCCAATCGTAATCCACCTTAAACGTGAAATTATTGACCTCGTTGTCGCTGTATTCCTCTTGATCCGCCTGCCGCTCGTAATTCTGAGCGGCGTCTAATCCCGGCAGACTCAGTACATGCAGATATTCGTTGTAGGTGAGCCCCCCATCGGAGAGGGGAACGTCATAGGTAATCTCAATCGGTCTGCCGGTGGTTTCAAATGTGTGTTGCTCGGCTTTCGCATAGAGTTCGAGATTTTCGCTGGCGGTCCAGATGCCGCTTAAGCGCACGCTGTTTTCTTCTTTCTCCGGCTGTTCGGTATCGAGATAGGTGTTGGTCATGTAGCCGTCTTCGGTAAGACGGCGTACCGCCAGACGCACGGCTGCGGCTTGGCCAACCGGGGTGTTGGCCATGGCATTTATCTCAGTACCATTAAATTCGACTTCCTGGCCAATGGACAGTTTCGCAGCAAGGTCGTTTTGAGGTCTTGCGGTGGTCAGATTCAGCGCTCCAGCAATACTGTTCTTACCGAGCAATGTACTCTGCGGGCCACGCAACAGTTCCGCGCGCTCCATATCCATCATCGGAATCCGGAACAATTGCGCCCGGCCGTAATATATTCCGTCGATATACATGCCGACAGATTGCTCCATACCCTGGCTGTTGTCCGAGCCAATACCGCGCACACGGACCTGGGTGCTGAGACCGGTTTCGGTGAAATGGATGTTGGGCATGTGGGCGGTAAGATCGCCGAGGTTTTCGACACCGGCGCTTTCCAGCTTATCGCCGCTAATCGTCGCGACGGAGAGGGGAACTTCCTGCAGGTTCTCGACCCTTTTTTGGGCGGTTACCACAATTTCTTCCAAACCACGGGTATCGTCGTCCTGCGCGGCTGCCGGCAGTGCAAGCGCCAGGGCGATGGCCGCAGCAAGTGGGTTGAGCGCGAGTGCGCTGCGCGTGTTGGGGGTTGTGCTGCTCATTTCTCCTCCTGAATTTATTATTCTCTGGATAGGCAAAAAGAGGGTATTCACGAAGTATAGGTGAGAAAAACCCTGGATTTATGTGCCAATCGTTTCTGGTGGTGCCAACCTGGGTGCTCCCTGCTGATTGGGTGGCCCACCAGTGAATATGGTCGCCTGAAGGCGAAGCGCCTATTAATCCAATGGGGCAGGAGCAAGTCAACCGCTTTGTCGAACAGTAAAAAGAATTGCGCGAAAATGCATAAAAAAACGCGCCATTCGACGTGAAATTCGAATGTTCGGGCAGAATACTTGTGTTTGTTGTTGCGAATGTGTACAAAGCCTCCCTTAATTCTTAATTTTTCCGGTACAACTAACGCAATGTCAGATGACACTCATTCTGCTGTCCCTAGTGACAAACCCGCCCCCAAGATTGCATTTTCTACCCTCGATCTTTCCTCGCAAGTAGCACGTGCCCTGGCTGATATGGGCTTTGAGCACTGCTCTCCCATCCAGGCTAAATCGCTGCCGTACAGCTTGAGTGGACATGACGTGCTGGGTAAGGCGCAAACGGGGACGGGCAAAACAGCAGCGTTTTTGATTGCGGTGTTTGAAGATTTGTTGCGCCAACCGGCGCCGGAAGAACGCTTCGCGGGAGAGCCGCGAGCGCTGGTGATTGCACCGACGCGCGAACTGGTGATGCAGATTGCCAAAGACGCGGCCGCAATTGGTAAGTACGCCGGCTTGTCTGTGCAAACGCTGGTCGGAGGCATGGACTTCAATAAACAAATGCAGGCGCTGCATGGCCAGTTCGTGGATATTCTGGTCGCCACGCCAGGGCGGCTGCTGGATTTCTGCGAGCGCCGCGAGGTGTATTTGGATCAGTTGGAAATTCTGGTAATCGACGAAGCGGACCGCATGCTGGATATGGGATTCATTCCGCAAGTAAAACGTATTGTGCGCCTGGCACCGCGTAAAACCCACCGCCAGACGCTACTGTTTTCAGCGACCTTCTCTGACGATGTACTGCGCCTTGCGGAAAGTTGGATGTTTGAGCCGGTGAGCGTAGAGATAGAACCGGAAACGGTCGCGACCGATTCCGTCGAGCAGTTTATTTACATGGTTTCGGGTGACGAAAAGCTGCCGCTGCTGTGCAACCTCATCTCCATGCCAGACGTCAAAAACGTCATGATATTTGCGAACCGCCGCGACCAGTGCCGTACCCTGTATGAGCGCTTGCGCAAACAGGGCTACAAAGTCGGTCTGCTGTCGGGCGAGATCCCGCAGGGCAAGCGGGTTAAAACGCTAGAAGCGTTTAAAGAGGGAAGTTTGCAGGCCCTGGTGGCAACCGATGTGGCCGGGCGCGGCATTCACATTGATGGTGTCAGCCATGTGGTGAACTACACCTTGCCCGAGGAGCCGGAAGATTATGTGCACCGCATCGGCCGTACCGGGCGCGCCGGCAATACGGGTCAGTCTATTAGTTTTGCCTGCGAGGACGACGCTTTCCGCCTGCCGGCAATTGAAGAACTACTGGGGCGCAAACTCAAATGTGAACTGCCGCCCGAGCATCTCCTAAATTACGATAATTAAGTGTTTGTGGGGGTGAACTCCCCCGCGAAACTGATCTTCTATCTGTCTTGCTTTTATCGGCCTTGGTAATAGGCCGCATTCCTCGTTAGCCCTAGTACTTGCAAGGGCAATCCCTCAGCTCATTTAACCAGTAGATGGTGCCACCGGTCACGGCTGCGGGCATAGCGATGATATTCAATACGGGAATCACACTGCACGCGGTTATCATGCCGCCAAAGCCAAAACTGCTCATGCTGCGTTGTGCCAGCTTGCGTCGAATTGCGGTAAACGAGCAGCGATGGTTGTCTGCCGGGTAATCGGCGTATTGCAACGTCATGCACCAGGCACTCCACGCAAGGCCGATTAAGGGGGCGAGAAAGGTGCCAACCACCGGTACCGTTAAGCCCACCAAGAGCATGATCAACGATATCAATATCCCGCGAATAATGAAGTAAAGCAGCTTTTTAAGCTCTCGCTTGAAAACTCGGGGGATCATGCGAACGAGTGGTTCCGACTCGATTTTCGTGCCTGTGAGCAGCTCCTCCGCTTTTTCCGCCAGCATGCCGTAAAAGGGCGCGGCGATAATATTCGTGATGATATTGAAGCTGTAGGCGTAAATGATGAGCACCAGCACAATCAGCACGAGGCTGAGCAAATGCAGCAGAAAATCGGCAACCACCTGTAGCCAGTCGGGGACATCAATGTGGAGCCCGTCTTGAAATACGCCAATGTAGTAGATCAATGCGCCGGTTAATACCACAAATAGTGCGATGTTAACCAACAGCGGGATAAGAATATAGGCGCGCAGCTTGGGGTGGAGTAGCAGGCGCACGCCTTCGACAAAGTAGCGCGCGCCGCTTAGGGGACTATTGATCGGGTATTGCATTAACAGCGAGCGCCACCAGCATTAAGAGCTTTAATATAGTCGTTGCTGAGGCGGTGATCGCTAATCACTTGCAGCAACGTGCGACCTTGCGGATTTTTCGCGTTGATATTGCGGCCTTCGTCGACAAAAAACTTCACAAAACTTTCGAAGTTTTCCGCCTTCATTCCCCGGTAGGCGCGCTCTAATGCCAGGTAGTCCGCATCAATCTCGCCGTTGCCTTCCACATCCAGAAATTCTTTTACCCGAGCGTCGTCAAAAACTTCGCCAAGTACTTTTTGTTTGTCTTTTTTTAAACTCATGGTGAGCTCCTCTAAATCAGAAAAGGAAGCTGGAGCCTAGTTCTCCAGCTTTTTCTTTAAAATATCGTTAAGTTGTTGCGGGTTGGCTTGTCCCTTGGACGCTTTCATCACCTGGCCCACAAAGAAACCCAGCATTTTTGGCTGTTTCGCTGGGTCTGCTTTGCGGTAGTTTTCCACCTGCGCAGGGTTGGCGTTCATGACGTCGTCTACCATTTTTTCCAGCGCCCCGGAGTCGCTCACCTGTTTCAGGCCTTTGGCTTCGATAATCGTATCGGCATCGCCTTCGCCGTTCCACATGGCATCGAAAACCTGTTTGGCGATTTTGTTGGAAATGGTCTGATCCTTAATTCTCGCGATCAACCCTGCCAATTGCTCTGCGCTGACCTTGGCTGCAGTGATGCGGATTTCCTCTGCATTAAGGCGAGCGGAAATTTCGCCCATCACCCAGTTAGCCGCGAGTTTTGCATCGCTACATTTAGCGGCCACAGCTTCAAAAAAATCGGCGGTGGCGGCATCGGCGCTAATGATGCCTGCGTCGTAAGGAGACAGCCCATAGCTTTCTTCAAAGCGGAGCTGGCGGGCATCTGGCAATTCGGGCATGGCGGCGCGGGCTGCATCGATAAAGTCGTCATCCAGCATAACCGGGAGCAGGTCCGGGCAGGGGAAGTAGCGGTAATCGTTGGCTTCTTCCTTGGATCGCATGCTGCGTGCCTTGTGGGTTTCACCATCATAAAGGCGGGTTTCCTGAATGATTTTGCCGCCGTCTTCAATAACTTCTATCTGGCGCTCAACTTCTTGCTCGATGCAGCGCTCCATAAAGCGGAATGAGTTGAGGTTTTTGGTCTCGGTGCGCGTACCCAGTTTTTCGTCACCTTTCAGGCGGACCGAAATGTTGACGTCGAAGCGCATGGAGCCCTGACTCATTTCGCCATCGCAAATGCCTAGCGACGTTACAATTGAATGCAGTTTGCGCGCAAATGCGACAGCTTCTTCTGCGCTGCGCATATCTGGCTCAGTCACCACCTCAATCAACGGCGTACCGGCACGGTTGAGGTCAATTCCGCTCATGCCGTGAAAGTCTTCATGCAGGGATTTTCCCGCGTCTTCTTCCAGATGCGCATGGTGAATTCGAACGCGTTTTTCACTGCCGTCAGCGAGTTGGATATCTACGTAACCTGGGCCAACGATGGGCTCTGCGAGCTGAGTGGTCTGGTAGCCCTTGGGTAGATCCGGGTAAAAATAGTTTTTGCGCTCAAACACCGAGCGCTTGCCAATTTCAGCGTTCACGGCCAGGCCAAACATAGTGGCGAAGCGGAAGGCTTCGGCGTTTGGCGTGGGCAATGTGCCCGGCATGGCCAGGTCGATGGCACAGGCCTGAGTATTGGGTTCAGCGCCGAACGCGGTGCTGGAGCCGGAGAATATTTTGGTGTTGGTGGCCAGTTGTACGTGTACTTCCAGCCCGATAATTGTTTCCCATTCCATAATCTGTACTCCTTAGGCGAGGGAACTGGGGGCAAGGGTGTGAAAGTCCGTTGCCAGCTGGAATTGATGGGCGAGATTCAGCAGTTTGCTCTCTGCAAAGAAATTGCCGATCAGTTGCAGGCCGACAGGCTTGTTGTCGACCAGGCCGCAGGGCACGCTCATACCGGGCAGCCCCGCCAGGTTGGTGGCGATGGTGTAAATATCTTCCAGGTACATGGCCACGGGATCGTCGCCTTTGGAGCCGAACGCAAATGCGGGTGACGGAGCGGTTGGCCCCATAATCACGTCGACCTCTTTAAATGCATCGACAAAGTCCTGTTTGATCAGACGGCGCACCTGCTGCGATTTACCGTAGTAGGCATCGTAGTAACCGGCGGACAGGCAGTAGGTGCCGACCAGAATACGACGCTTCACTTCTTCACCAAATCCTTCCCCGCGCGAGCGCTTGTAAAGATCCATTAAATCTTTCGGGTCGTCGCAGCGGTGACCATAACGCACACCATCAAAACGCGACAGGTTGGCAGAACATTCGGCGGGTGCAATCACATAATAAGCGGGAACTGCGAGGTGTGAGTGCGGCAGCGAAATCGATTTAATCTTGGCGCCGGCTGTTTCGTACTGCTTGATTGCATCCTGAACGCGGGCTTCGGTACCCGGGTTGAGGCCCACCTCAAAATATTCTTTGGGCACACCAATGGTCACGCCTGCCAGCGAATCGCCGAGATTGGCAATGTAATCGGGTACCGGTTCGTCGATACAGGTGGAGTCTTTATTGTCGTAGCCGGCCATGACGTTCAGCATAATTGCCGCGTCCTCAGCGCTGCGGGCCATTACCCCGGCCTGGTCCAGACTGGAGGCAAACGCGATCATGCCCCAGCGGGAAACGCGCCCGTAGGTGGGCTTGATGCCGGTGATGCCGCACAGTGCTGCAGGCTGGCGAATGGAGCCACCGGTATCCGTTGCTGTCGCGCCAGGCGCCATGCGCGCTGCCACCGCAGCGGCTGATCCGCCGGAGGAGCCGCCGGGTACACAGTTGGTGTCCCACGGGTTTTTAACCGGGCCGAAATAACTGGTTTCGTTCGATGACCCCATGGCAAATTCGTCCATGTTGGTCTTGCCGAGCATCACGGCGCCTTCATTAATGTAGTTTTCTACAACGGTTGCGTTGTAAGGCGGCACAAAATTATCGAGCATTTTCGAGCCGCACGTGGTCTTAACGCCATTGGTGCAGAAAATGTCTTTGTGTGCGAAGGGCACGCCGCACATAGTGGGCGCATTGCCAGCCGCCAGGCGTGCGTCGGCAGCTTTCGCCTGCGCCATGGCAAGTTCTTCAGTAACAGTGACGTAGCAGTTGTACGTTGGGTCCTGCTGTTTGATGCGATCGAGAAAATAGCGGGTGATTTCCTCGCTGGAAAATTCCTTCGCCTGGAGCTTGCGGGAAATTTCAGCAATGGTCAGGTTGTGCATTGCGGGTTCCTGGTGAATTTGGTGCTTATCGTGAAAAAGAGCGATTGCCGGTGCGACAGATCAGTTAGTCAATAACCTTGGGTACCAGGTAAAGGCCATCTTCTGTTGCCGGTGCAATTTGTTGAAAGGCGTCGCGCTGGTTGGTTTCATTTACATCGTCGGCACGTAAACGCTGGACGGCATCCAATGGGTGAGCCATGGGTACCACGCCGTCGGTATTTACTGAGCTCAGTTGATCGACCAGTGCGAGCACTTCGGTAATGCTCTTAGCAGTTTGCTCGATGGTTTCCGCACTGATTTCCAGGCGGGCCAGATGAGCCAGTTTTTCAATATCGGATGGATTCACTCGAGGCTCCAAATCGCGGTTTTTATAAACGCGCTACGTTACCATATTTGTGCCTTGCCCAAAATCCCCGGCATTGATAGAGTGCGTGCATTTATTGCTGCTATAACTAGACTTTCTAAAATACACGGGCTTGTGCTTTACAGCCTATGCTCAGGTAAGGCAGCTTTCGAGAATAAGGTCTCCAAAAATATGTTCAAGCGTTTACGCGGTCTCTTTTCTAACGATCTCTCCATTGATTTAGGTACGGCGAATACGCTGATTTATGTTCGCGAACGGGGCATCGTATTAAACGAGCCTTCGGTTGTTGCGATTCGCAATCAAAACGGACAAAAATCAGTAGAGGCAGTCGGCATGGCGGCAAAACGCATGCTGGGCCGTACCCCTGGAAACATTACCGCTATTCGGCCACTCAAAGACGGCGTCATTGCCGATTTCCAGGTGACCGAGAAAATGCTGCAACACTTCATCAAAAAAGTGCACGAAAACAGCTGGTTTCAACCGAGCCCGCGAGTGTTGGTGTGTGTGCCCTGCCTTTCTACCGAAGTTGAAAAACGCGCAATTCGCGAATCGGCACTGGGTGCAGGTGCACGTGAAGTGCGCCTGATTGAGGAGCCAATGGCTGCGGCAATTGGCGCGGGTTTAAGTGTTGATGAAGCGACTGGTTCCATGGTGGTCGATATTGGCGGCGGTACCACGGAAATTGCAATTATCTCGTTAAATGGTGTGGTGCTGTCCGACTCGGTCCGCATCGGCGGCGATCGATTTGACGAAGCGATTGTCAATTATGTGCGCCGCAAATACGGCAGCGTTATCGGCGACGCGACTGCTGAACGTATCAAGAAAGAGATTGGCTGCGCCTACGCGGGCAGTGAAGTACTGGAAATAGATGTGCGCGGGCGCAATCTCGCGGAAGGTGTTCCGAAAAGTTTTTCTCTTAACAGTGATGAAGTCCTTGAAGCACTGCAGGAGCCGCTGTCTGGAATCGTGCAATCCGTAAAAAGTGCGCTTGAGCAGTCGCCGCCCGAGCTCGCCTCTGATATTGCTGAGTCCGGGATGGTGTTAACCGGTGGCGGCGCGCTGTTACGCGATCTGGACCGCCTGCTAAGTGAGGAAACCGGGTTGCCAGTGGTGGTTGCCGAAGACCCGCTTACCTGCGTGGCGCGCGGTGGTGGTAAGGCGATGGAATTGATGGATCAGCACACGCTGGGTTCACTTTATTAATTTACTCTAGCCGCTGTGCGCTGGCGGAGGTTCCAACATCAAGCCCCTGTTTCGCCAAGGTCCTTCCCTTAATGTGAGAGTGGTTTTACTCACCGCTCTCTCGCTCGCGATTGCCTTCACCTACCTCTATACCGACTGGTTCGACTCCCTGAAAAAGCACGGTGCTGATATTTCGGCACCTTTCTACTGGGTTTCCGATTTGCCGGCGAAAGCCAGCGATTGGGCGGATACCCGGCTGATGTCGCGCTCGCGTCTCGAGCACGAAAACGAAGCCTTGCGCACTGAGCTGCTTGTGTTGCGGCGCAAGGTTCAGTTGCTCGCTTCTCTTTCCGCAGAAAATGTTCGTCTGCGACAATTGCTTAACTCCACCGATATGTTGCAAGACCGCGTGATTATCGCAGAGTTGATCGGTGTTGCACCGGACCCTACTGTGCACAAGGTTATTGTTAATCGCGGCGCAGAAGAGGGTGTCTATGTGGGCCAGGCAATGGTTGATGCCAACGGTCTCATGGGGCAGGTTGTCACCGTGGGTGAGCACAGTAGTGAGGTGCTCTTAATTACCGACACTACCCACGCGCTGCCGGTGCAAATTAATCGTAACGGTGTGCGACTTATCGCTGAGGGTGTCGGCAATCTCTATGAACTGGTGATACGCCATGTATCCAGCACGGTGGATATCCAGGAAGGCGATCTGCTGGTGAGTTCGGGCTTGGGCCAGCGCTTTCCTGTGGGGTATCCGGTGGCTAAAGTTGAGCAGGTGGTTATCGACCCAGGCAAGCCCTTTGCTCGCGTAATTGCTCGTCCTATGGCCGAAATGAATCGCAGTCGTCATGTGTTGCTGGTGTTCGATCAGCCCCCCGCCGACAACACCGAGCAGGCGGCAAACTAGGCTATGGCGACGCCGAAGCAACGTAATTACGCACTTTTTCTGGGCTTGAGCATCGCGTTCGGGTTAGTGTTTGCGGTGTTGCCACTCACCCAGGATTTCTCGTATTTACGCCCCGAACTGCTCTGTTTGTTGGTGATCTTCTGGGTAATGAACAGCCCTGAACAGCTGGGGATGACCTTTGGTTTCCTGGTGGGTTTGCTGCAAGATGTTGTCGAACTGGGTGTCTGGGGCGGCCATGCGATGGCGCTCACTATCATCGCTTACATATGTCTCATGTCCTATCAGCGCATCCGCAGCTATTCCGTTTGGCATCAGTCGCTCTGGGTTTTTATTCTAGTGGGGGTGCATCAAGTGGTGGTCAACTGGGTACAGGGAATTGCCGGTTATCGGACGCCGGCCCACTATCTGGTGCTCCCGACCTTAATGACAGCCCTGTGTTGGCCCCTGGTCGTGTTCTTTTTTCTCCGTATTCGTCATTTGTACCGCACGCAGTGAGCGGCCCCTTGCTGGCTGGTAAATGCTACACTGCGATCCTTTAACTGGTTTCTTTGTTTCAGGAGCGCAGGTGACACCCTCCGAAATTTTATATTTGGCTTCGAAATCGCCGCGCCGCCGTGAACTGTTAACGCAGATTGGCGTCGCGTTTTCGATTATCGACGTCGATGTTCCGGAAGAACGCGCGCCTGATGAAACTCCTCTGGATTATGTAACCCGCCTCGCCGCCGACAAGGCCAGAGCCGGATCCCTGCTCAAACCGGATGCGCCGGTGCTGGGTGCCGACACGATTGTCGTGCTGGATTCGACGGTTTTGGAAAAGCCCGCGAATAAAACGCAAGCGATTAACATGCTCACTAGTTTGTCGGGCCAGACCCACCAGGTCATGACAGCGGTCAGTATTTGTCGCGGTACCGAACAGAAAACCTTGTGCAGTGAGACGGATGTGCGATTCCGCACTGTTTCATCCGCAGAGGCAGAGCGCTATTGGAACTCCGGCGAGCCGCAGGACAAGGCTGGTGGTTACGGAATTCAGGGATTTGGCGGCGTTTTTGTGGAGGAAATTCGTGGCAGTTACTCCGCTGTGGTGGGGCTTCCCTTATTTGAAACCAGTCAACTTCTGCAGTTATTTCGCCTTCCCGTGTGGAATGCGTCGGAGAAATAATCGCCCCAATGAGTGAAGAAATACTGGTTAATTTTGGCCCCACCGAAACCCGGGCGGCGTTGGTGGAGAATGGCGTTTTACAAGAAGTTTATATCGAGCGCGCCCGCACCAAAGGTTTTGTGGGGAACATCTACAAAGGTCGGGTGGTGCGGGTACTGCCGGGTATGCAAGCAGCGTTTGTGGATATAGGGCAGGCGCGTGCCGGCTTTATCCATGTCTCGGATATCGCGGTCGATCCAGCGAAGAACGGTGATGAACGCGGTCACGCAGAAGCCGATATTCGCGATTTTTTACGCGAAGGCCAGGATATTCTGGTGCAAGTGATCAAAGACCCTATCAGCACTAAGGGTGCTCGATTGAGTACCCATCTCTCTGTATCAGCGCGTTACCTCGTTTATATGCCAAACAGCCACCACATCGGTGTCTCGAATAGAATAGAAGACGATACCGAGCGCGATCGGTTGCGGGCTATTGTCGAAAAGCTCGCTGCCGAATACGAGGAAGAATACAAAGGCGGTGGTTTTATCATCCGCACTGTAGCCGAGGGCGCGAGCGAGGAGGATTTGCGAGCGGACATCCCGTTTGTGTTCCGCCTGTGGCACGATCTCGCCGATACCATCGCAAAATCCCGTGCACCAGCCATAATTTACGAAGATCTTCCGCTTTATATGCGCACTATTCGCGACCTGATGCGGTCCAATATTGAAAAGGTGCGGATCGACTCGCGCGAGAGCTTCGCCAAAATGGAAAAGTTTGCCAAGCACTATGCGCCCGAAATTGGTGGACGTATTGAGCATTACCCCGGTGAGCGACCGCTGTTTGACTTGTACGGTGTTGAAGATGAAATTCAGCGCGCACTGGACAAAAAAGTGGTGCTGAAATCCGGCGGTTATTTGATTATTGAGCAAACCGAGGCGATGACCACCATCGATGTGAATACCGGGGCTTTCGTCGGCCACCGCAACCTTGAGGAAACGATTTTTAAAACCAATCTGGAAGCCTCGACGGCGATAGCGCGGCAGCTGCGGTTGCGCAACCTGGGCGGTATTATCATCATTGATTTTATCGATATGCGGGATGTGGAGCACAAGCGCCAGGTACACCGCACGCTGGAGAAAAGCCTGGAGAAAGACCGCGCAAAAACCAGTATTACGCGGGTGTCGGAGCTGGGGCTGGTGGAAATGACCCGCAAGCGTACCCGCGAGTCGCTCGGCCAAATGTTGTGTGAGCCATGCCCGGTATGCGCTGGGCGCGGCACGTTAAAGTCGGCAGAAACCATTTGTTACGAAATTTTTCGCGAAATACTGCGCGAAGCGAGGGCGTACGACAATGAGCGTTTCCTGGTGCTGGTTTCGCAGCCGGTAATTGACAGGTTACTCGACCAGGAATCGGACAGCGTCGCGGATCTCGAAGCGTTTATCAACCGGCCTATTCAGTTTCAAGTGGAATCCCTGTACAACCAGGAACAGTACGACATCGTTTTGGTTTAAGGTTGCCCGGTCAACACTAGAGAAAGTCACACGTGGTATTTGTTAGCAGAAGAACAATGCGTCGCCTGGTTAAGCGGTTCTGGGGCACGCTCTTTACCCTGGTAATCGCCACAGCTGTTCTGGTGCAATTGGGGCGAGAAGCCTTTCCTCTGTTAAATGACTATCGCGATGACATCAGCCGTCTGATTGGCGATCAATTAGGCGTAAAAATTCATATTGGCGAACTTGCTGCGACCTGGGCAGGGCTGCGCCCTAAAGTCGATTTGATCGATGTCTCTGTCGATAGCCTCGACGATCAACCCATCTTCCGAATTCGCGAAGCCTCCATGGAACTCAGTCTGGTGGAGAGCCTCGCCAAGCGCCAGGTGGCCTGGCGGCAACTGGCGTTCAAGGACCTGCAAACCACGCTGGTGCAGCAGGACACTGGCCCATGGCAAATCAAAAACCTGAAAACCACCGTTAAGTCGGACCGCAAATTTCGCATTGACGATCCCCTCGACATTTTTTTGGTCGGGCGCAGGGTGGAAATCGATAACGCCCAATTTGCGCTCGAGTTTCGCACAGGACATCAGTCCAGCCTGCAGATTCCCAACATCATGTTGGAAAACGACAAAGACTTTCACCGTATTCGCGCGTCTGCCGCTGTCGAGGGGCGACAGCACTTTACGCTCATCTCAGAAGGTATCGGGGACCCACGCGATCCGGATAATTTCGATGCAAAGGGTTACGTCTCGCTGAATCAATTTCCCATGGAGCAGGTTCTGGCCGCGTTCGCCGGCGACTGGTGGCGTGAACAGGGTTCGCACCAATGGGCCGAAGGGCACCGACTGGATTTACAGCTCTGGTACCAGGGGTCGTCGACCCGTGGCTACAAACTTTCGGGCAACCTGCGCGCAGATGGTTTGCCGCTGGCGGTACCTGAGACTGTCAGCCTGCCCACAGGTACGCAGGCGGACATCACCGGTAGCTGGACGCCCAAGGACGGCTGGCGATTAATGCTTCAGCACCTGCTCATCGATTGGCCTGAAGGGCAGTCGCCACCGCTGGATGTGGCCCTGGAGGCGGGGTTTAACCGGCCCATCGGCGTGCGTATCCCGGAGGTGGATCTCGGCCGCTGGTACGAATTACTGGCCGCGACCGGCAGCCTCACCGGACGTGTCGGGGATATTCTCGGCCAGTTGAAACCGCAGGGCATGCTGCGCAACCTGGACGTGCGTTTTACCGATAAGGCCTCTGGCTATATGTTGGCAAAAGCCAATATGGCAGATGTCGGCGTCGGCCATTTTCGAGGCGCACCCGAGCTGCGTCACCTGGACGGCTACCTGGAAGCAACCGCACTCAGCGGCCGCGTTACGCTGCGCAGTGAGCGCGGAATCGCGATGAATTTTGTCGATCTCTACGACGCGCCCTTCGAATTTGATTCCGCAAGGGGTCAAGTGGCATGGCAACTGGACCTTGATGAAAAAACCGCGTATGTCTCCTCTGGGCGCATAGAACTCACTCAGGGGGAGCTTGCCAGTAGCGGCTATTTACATCTGGCATTGCCCTTGGTTGCGGACCCGCGTGAACCGCAAATGACACTGGCCATAGGCATGCGCGAGGGACCCTTAAGTGTGCACAAGAGCTATGTGCCAAAGGTTGTACCCAGCCATCTTTACGAGTGGCTCGAGTCGAGTATCGGGGCGGGTACTGCTACAGATGCGGCATTTATTTACCACGGTTCGGTCGACATGCACCCCAAATACAGTGCAAACCTGCAGTTGTCAGCGGATGTACATAACGCTGATCTTGCATTTGACCCGCACTGGCCCGCCCTTGAGTCGCTCAATGGCCATATTAATCTCGACCACTATAAACTCAACGTGTCGGTATCGAGCGCAGAATTGTTGGGTAACCAGGTAAATCGCGCGCAGGTTAAACTGCTAGCCGGCGCAGATGGCCAGCCAATGGCGCTGGCGATTAAAGGCGCGGTAACCAGCAATGCGGCTGCCGCCATGGCGTTACTTCAGCAAAGCCCGGTACGCAGTGTATTTGGCTCGACATTCGATAGTTGGACTTTCGGCGGCAATGTTGCCGCAGAGATCGAGCTACAAGTTCCCCTGGAAGAAGACACACGAGGTAGCCGCCAACTTGTTAACGTCGAGTTTGATGGCGCTAAAGTGGACATGGCGGATATCGGTCTGGCGGTGGATTCAGTCAAAGGAAAACTGCAGTACAGCTCTGAGACCGGTCTGAGCTCAGCAGGTTTAGACGCCGCCATGTGGGGGCGCCCGGTGCGCGCCAGTATCGAAAGCCCACTGGTCGGCGATACGGCGCGCGATACAGTTATCCACTTTCGTGGCCCGGTGGACGTGGACGATATTCGCCAATGGACGCAGCGACCCGAGCTGGGGTTTGTATCCGGTGTGACCGAACTGGACGGCTCTCTCACTATTCCGGCAGAGGGAACACAGCCCTATTATCTGGCAATAGACGTCGCCTCTAAGCTGGACGGCGTGTCGCTTGAACTTCCGGCTCCGATGAGTAAGTCCGCAGCGGATAAAGCGCCGTTTAATGTCAGTTTGAAGATGTTCGACGACTATCAGCTCTACCGCTTCGACTATAACAAACAGATTAGTTTGCGGCTGCGCAGTGGTTTGAACGACAGTCTGCAATTGAATTTTGGTGATACCGAACTGCCGCTCCAGCCTGGTTATTTTGATGTGCTCGGTCAGGTGCCTACGGCGGATTTGTTTGAGTGGGATCTGGTGCGCGAGCGTTACTTCGCGTACATGGATCAACTGAGCAGCGGTACGGACGACGAAGCGACCCTGCCTATTCGCGTGAATATGGATATCGGCTATGCGACGGCGGGCGATGTTGGTGTTGAAAACGTGCATGTAAATGGCCTGGGGACCGAGACCGAGTGGTCATTGCGGGTCGATAGCGAACCTGTCGCGGGCGATGTGGTCATCAAGGCCGATGACAGCAGCCCTGTGATCATGGCGCTGGATTATTTGCACCTGCCAGGGGTAGACCAGATCAATCAGGATACTGCGCCGGACGATTCTAAACCCGCTCCGGTTGCGCAAGAGGTGGCTGCCGATGTACCGGTGGACAAAACCCGCTCATCGACCACCGAAACGCCGGTGCTGGTTGTGCAGCCTGAGGCGGCTGTCGAGCGAGACGCTCCAGCACCAGAGGCTGAAGCTTTAATTTCAGTGGCTGAAGCTCCAATTCCAGGGGCTGAAGCTCCAATGTCCGGGGCTGAAGCGCTGCCGAAGAGCATGATGGCGGATATCGACCTCTCCACCTTTTTCCCCGTGGACTTTCGGGTGGATGCGCTCACCGTCGGTGGCGAGCCTTATGGGCACTGGGAGTTTGAACTGCGGCCGATTGATCAAGGTGTGGTTATCCGCAATGTTCATGCAACCATCCGTGGTATGGATGTAGGGGAGGCGATTGTCACTGCAGATGATCCGCCTGACGAAGTAGAGCGTGCTGTTCCGGAAACCACTGACACTGAGAACACCCGCCGGGCGCTCAATGGCAAAGTGAGCGCGCCGCTGCGGAATAATTCGCCGACTGTGAGTGAAGGGGATCAGCGTCAGCGTTTACTGGATACCCGCGCGACCGAATTCACCTGGCGCCAAACCCCCGAAGGTAATGTCAGCAGTTTTCGTGGCACGTTAATGGCTAAAGATGTTGGCAAGGTGTTGCAGGCCTGGGGACAGGAAAAAATTATCGAGAGCCGAACCGCAGTGATACAGGCGGAAATCAGCTGGCCAGGGGCGCCCGATGAAGTTGCTCTACCTATCGTGAGCGGGAAGGTCGATTTTAACCTGCTGGATGGTAGCTTTGTGCGTGGTGCAACCGATGGTGACAACGGTTTGCTGCGATTGATCGCGCTGTTCAACTTCGACACCATTGCCCGGCGTTTGCGCCTGGATTTCAGTGATTTGGCCAAAGAAGGCCTCGGGTTTGAGTCGGTGCACGGCGACTTTGAATTTGAGAACGGGCGTATATTCATCCATGAGCCGCTGGTGGTGAACTCCACCTCGTCAAAAATTCAGGTGGCGGGAGTGCTCGATATGCTCGACGAGACCATTGACGCAGAGCTCGTAGCAACTCTGCCTGTTGCTGGTGACCTGACGGTGGCTGCGGCTCTGGTTGCGGGCCTGCCGGCGGCAGTTGGTGTGTTTCTGGTGAGCCAGATGTTTGAAAAACAGGTTGATCGTGCGTCCAGCCTGAACTATCGCATCAATGGCGGCTGGGACGACCCGAAAATTAAATTCCGAAAAATCTTTGACGATACCGCTGCGGAGAAAAAAGGCCGCGAGGTACAAGATATGGATCGCAATGAAAGTCGCGAACTTTCTACTAGCCAATCCTCTACTAGCCAACCGCCAACTGGCCAGCCTAGCAGCCAGCTGTCGAGCGAGGCCCCAACGGAAGTCCAAACTCAAACTGCAGCGATGGCTACCGCGCCCATACCTGCGGGGGCTTCTGAGCAGGTTTTGTCAGCGACCCTGCAACAGGATTCTCAGCAAGCGTTGACGGAAAGTTCGCAAGACCAACGGCAGGACAGGGCTCAAACGGAGCCTGCTCAGCCGGTATCAACTATCACAGAGCCGACATTGGCAGAGTCAATAACGGCAGGGCCATCATTGTCAGAATCAACACCTGTGCCAGCGTCTGTGGCAACGCACGAAACTCAGCAGGCGCTGTCCACGTTAAATCCGGTCGTGACGCCTGAGCCGAAAACCGCGGCTACAGCCACAGCACAGGACGCTGATCGGGCTGAACCTGCGCCGGAGGATAAGCTGGAAATCAAATCGACCGACGATCCAACGCCCGCAGCGGAGCCCACCAATGGCTAGGCGGTTTCGCGTCGGTTTGTGCCAGATGGTCAGCCAGCTGGAGGGCGTGGAAACGAATTTCTCCACACTGGAAGGCTTGCTTGGCCGCGCCAGTAAAGCGAACTGTCAGCTTGCCGTTTTACCGGAAAACCTCCTCACGTTTGGGCTTAAAACGCGTTTTACGCGGGATGAGCAAGTGCAATGGCTGGTGCGATTTAGCGCCTTGGCGCGCGCCCACAAACTGTGGCTGGTGGCCGGCAGTATGCCATTGCACGGCTTTAGCTGGGCGGATGGGGATGGAGATGGAGACTGGGAAGTGTCCGCCGATACAATTCGCTGGCACGATGCATCTGAAGACGTAAAGCCCTTCGCGACATGCGTAGTGTTTGATGATCAGGGGCGCATAGCTTCAGCGTATCGCAAAATGCATCTGTTTGATGCTGACGTGAAAGATAACACGGGCGCATACCGTGAATCGGATAGTTTTGCCCGTGGCGACATGCCTGTCGTCTGTGAAACTCCATGGGGCCGGATGGGCGTGGGTATTTGTTACGATTTGAGATTCCCGGAATATTTCCGCGCGTTGCGTCAACAGGGTGCGGATTTTGTGGTACTCCCTTCGGCGTTCACCTGGGCCACCGGGAAGGTGCATTGGGAATTACTGTTGCGCGCTCGCGCAGTGGAAAACCAGATTGTGATGATTGGCGTGAATCAAGGGGGTGAGCACACGCCCCAGCGCAAAACCTGGGGTGATTCCATGGTGGTGAATGGTTGGGGCGAGATTATCGCCCGAGCCGGAGATGACAAGCTATTGGAAGATTCTCAGCTGGGCGAGCACCTGGTGGTTACCCAGGTGGATCTGGATGAGCTGGAGTTGCTGCGCAAAGATATGCCTGTCTGGAATCACCGCCGCTTGCAGTGAGTCTTTAGTGTACTGAAGTGAGTGTACTGAAGTGGGTCTGGTTGCGCAGATTGCGCGCACCCCGTTCACGCCTGGCCCCAGTAAACGGGTCTCTGAGAAGCTACCTTCATCAGCAAGACCCGCACAAGTAAATCCCTGCGTAAGCTCAACCAGGTGTAAGTGCTAAACCGTGCAAGAGCTAAACGGTGCCGTCATCGGCTGCAGCTTCAAAGCAGTCACGTACAAACTTGAATATCTTGCGAGCCGCCGCTGGGGGTTTGTTGTCCATTTTTTCTTTTTCTGCCGCGCGCAATAAGTTACGCAACTGCTGCACCTGACATCCAGGGAACTGGTCGATGAAGGCTTGCAGTGCCTGCTGATCGCCGCTGAGTAGCTGATCCCGCCAGTTTTCGATCTGGTGGTGTTGGCGTGCGGCCAGATGCTGCTTTTCCTGCATCCTTGCAAAGGCTTCTTCAATGGCTTCGCCATCTGCGTCGCGCATCAGTTTGCCAATGTACTGAAAATGCCGCTTGCGTGCACTGCGCTGAGTGATTTTGGGGGCATCATCGATTGCACTGCGGAGCTTGTCGGAGAGTGGCAGCTTGTCCAACTGGGTGGGCGAAAGCTCAATCAACTGGACGCCGAGGTCCTGCAGTGCGGTCATTTCCTTTTTGACCTGTGTTTTACTCTTGGGGAGGTCGTCGTCCTCCCAATCTTCGTCGGAATAATCGTGCATAAAATAACTATCTATGAGTGCTAAAACCCAGATATAACGCTGGGGTACTAGCCGTAAAAGTAGGTTGCCAGGCCGAGAAACGCAAAGAAACCGACCACATCAGTAACGGTTGTAAGGGTAACACCGCCAGCCAGTGCAGGGTCCACCTTGAGGGCTTTGAGGCCGACCGGCAGTAACGCTCCCGCGAGCGCCGCTGTAATTTGGTTGATTACCATGGCGGCGCCGATGATATAGGCAATTTTGATATCTTGAAACCAGAGAGCAGCTATTGCACCCATCACCAGCGCCCAGAGGATGCCGTTGACTATGCCGACACGCACTTCCCTGGACAGCAGCCAGCCCAGGTTACTGGCGCCAATTTGCCCTAGTGCCATACCGCGAATCACCACCGTGAGCGTCTGCGAGCCGGCAACGCCACCCATACTGGCGACAATAGGCATAAGTACCGCCAGTGCCACGACCTTATCAATGGTTTCATCAAACAGGCTAATCACCGAGGAAGCGAGGATTGCGGTGATCAGGTTAATGCCGAGCCAGATTGCCCGGCGTGGAATCGTGCGCGCAGCCGTGGCAAAGGTATCTTCATCCTCATCAAGACCGGCCATGCTCATTAACGAGTGATCGGCCTCTTCCCGGATGACGTCGACCACGTCATCAATGGTAATACGACCCAGCAACTTCCCCTGCTCGTTGACGACGGGGGCGGAAATCCAGTCGTGCTGCTCAAACAGTTTGGCCACGTCTTTATCAGCCATGGCAGCCGGGATAGCGTTAGTGTCGGTGACCATCACCTCGCGGACGGTTACGCTCGGATCGGTGGTAAGCAGCGTGCTCAAGGGCAGCAGGCCGAGGTAGTCGTCCTTGCGATTAACTACAATCAGGGAGTCGGTCGACGGCGGCAGCTCCGGGTGACGGCGCAGGTAGCGCAATACAACATCCAGCGTGAAACGCGGGCGAACGGTGATGGTGTCGGTATTGGTGAGACCGCCGGCGGTGGCCTCGTCATAGGCAATCACTTCCTCTACCCTGGCGCGATCCTGGTCGGTCATGGCTTCCATGACTTCCTGAATCACTTGCTCAGGCAGCTGCTGCAAAATATCGACGACGTCGTCCGTTTCCAGGCCTTCGGTCAGTTCAACCAGTTCCTCAGTGCCCATATTGCGCACGAAATGGCTCTGGATATCGTACGGCAGTTCTTCGAGTACTTCACCGGACACATCCTTGTCGATAAGGTCCCACAGCACGGTTCGCGAAGGGGGCGGGGAGGATGCAATCAAGCGCGCGATTTCCACCGGCCGCAAGCTGCTCAGCATTTGCCGTACCTGGCGGAAGGTACCGCTTTCGAGTAATACCTGCACGCGACCGACCTGTTGGTGGGTGCTGTGTTCGATATTCTCAGCGGCTTGCGGCATACAGTGGCTTCCGTTTTACGGTGGGGTGGAGGGTTGCTACAGAAATTGTAGCTTTTTCAAAGGCTTGAGGAAATAACTTCGGGAAGTTGGCGCGTGTTTAACCTGCTTACAGGCGCTTGCAGCGCAGCCTATTCCTCCTCGTCGAAGCGGTTGTTTATGAGTTCTTTCAGGGCCGTAATGGCTTCAACTTCGTCCGGCCCCTCGGTGATCAATTCAATTTCCGTGCCGATTGAGGCTGCCAGCAGCATGAGCGACATAATGCTTTTCGCATCTGTCGTTTTGCCGTGGGCACTGACCTGAATTCGTGACTCAAACCGATTGGCCAGGGTCGCCAGCTTGCTGGCCGCTCTCGCGTGGAGGCCAAGTTTATTGATGATCTCGAGGGTTCTCTGCTGCATGAAGCTCCCGCATTAGCTGTGTTTCGGGGCGCTGGAATCGGGTATTTGTCGATGCCGCGTCTGAACATTCTTATAGTCGGCTTTGAGCGCTTTTGCGAGTCGTTCACTCATGTAGACCGAACGATGAAAACCACCCGTACAGCCGATAGCGATGGTGAGATAGCTGCGGTTGTTGTTCTCGAACCGAGGAATCCACTTACGCATAAATGTAAGAATGTCGTTATACATCTCCTCCACCTGTTCCTCGCCGTTCAGAAACGCAATTACTTCCGGCGACAGCCCGGACAGTTTGCGCAGTCCGGCATCCCAATAGGGGTTTGGCAAGCACCGCACATCAAAAACGAAATCGGCGTCAACCGGCAGCCCATACTTGAAACCGAACGACTTGAACAGCACCGCCATACCTTCTCGGTCGGAACCGACCACAAGGTATTTAATTGCACTGCGCAGTTCATGCAGGTTGAGCTGCGAGGTGTCTATGGTGACATCGGCGGCATTGGATATGGGCTCGAGAATAATGCGCTCGCGCTCAATGGCTTCATTCAGGTCGGTGAGACCGTCAGAGAGTGGGTGTTTGCGGCGGGTCTCGCTGTACCGTTTGAGGAGCACTTCGCGCGAGCTGTCGAGATAGATAACCTGGTAACTTTCTCGCGGCAATGGCCCCACTTCAATCATCGCCATTAAACGGCTCAGATCGTTGTTGATGTTGCGCGCATCGATACCGATAGCAACCCGTGGCGATGGACGATCAGAGGTGCTTAGCTGCTCGATTAGCGCGGGCAGAAGGTCGACAGGAAGGTTGTCGATGCAGGTGTAGCCTTCATCCTCCAGCAGGTGCAGTGCTGTGGTTTTTCCCGAGCCTGATCTTCCGCTAATAATCAGCAAGCGCATGTTACCTGCCTGTGTACGAGTCGCATGTGATGGAGGAGCGCAGAGCGCGCGAGGGACTAGTTACTTCCCGGTAGAGCCGTCAGTTTACACCAGACGCCACGTTAAACAATTCTTCATCGGTTTTACAGTTGCGAAGGCGCTTCACAAAATCATCCCTTTGCAGGGTTTCTGCGAGTGCGGCAAGGGTTTGCAGGTGCTCGTCTTCGGCGTTTTCCGGTACCAGCATGGCAAATATGAGATCGACTGGCTTGCTGTCTACAGCGTCGAAGTCAATGGCTTCTTCCAGAGTTACGCACGCGCACAAGGTCGCGCCTTCGGTATTGAAGCGGCAGTGGGGTATGGCTATACCGCCGCCAATGCCTGTGGAGCCAAGCCGCTCACGGGCGAAAATATGTTGGAACAATTCAGTTTGGTCGAGGCCAGTGTCGGATTCGCTAAAAATGCCAGCGAGTGTTTCGATCAAGCGTTTTTTACTGCCGCCAGCAATCTTCGCTCGGGTTCGCTTGGCGTTTAGAATGGTAGAAATTTGCATAGCGTTGCGCCCGGTAAAACAGCAGATGTTGGATGTTGCAGGGAGTCAAACGGCGCGCATTCTACCAGTATTAGTTTCAGATCCAAGCCCACTTTAGCCGCAAATTTTATTTGCGGCATCAGACTTTAGACCGGCATTCCCAGATTTTGCTATACCAAACGCTTGCGTTCGTTCGAGGGAGGTATGTTCAGAGACTCGCGATACTTAGCGATGGTGCGGCGTGCGACCTTGATTCCCTGTTCTGCCAATAGCCCTGTAATTTTTGAGTCGCTGAGCGGTTTGCGTGCATTTTCCGCAGCAACTAATTTTTTAATGATAGCGCGAATTGCGGTAGATGAGCACTCGCCGCCGGAATCTGTGGCCACATGGCTGGAGAAAAAGTATTTGAGCTCGAAAATCCCCTGTGGGGTGTGCATGTACTTTTGCGTGGTTACTCGCGAGATCGTCGATTCGTGCATTTCGACAATTTCTGCCACGTCGTGCAATACCATCGGTTTCATGGCTTCCGGGCCGAAATCGAGAAACCCCTGTTGTTTTTCCACGATACAGCTGGCGACTTTCAACAGGGTTTCGTTGCGGCTTTGCAGGCTTTTCAAAAACCAGCGCGCTTCCTGTAAGTTGTCGCGTAGAAAAGTGTTGTCAGCGCTGGAGTCGGCGCGCTTAACCAGTGACGCATAGTCGCTGTTAATGCGTAAACGCGGTGCGATATCCGGGTTGAGTTGCACCATCCAGCGGTTATTTACCTTGTTCACAAACACATCCGGCACCACATACTCTGTGTCGTCGCTGCCAATCTGTTCACCGGGTCGCGGGTTCAATCCCTGGATAACCTGTACCGCCGCCTGTAGTTCGCTTTCTTTCAGTTTTAGCTTGCGCATCAGCTGTTTGAAGTCGCGGCCGCCGAGCAGATCGAGAAACTCGCTGACGAGCGTTTTTGCGTTGCGCACATCTTCGTTGCTGATATCAAGCTGGCTCAGCTGAATGAGCAGGCATTCACGTACGTCCTGGCTGAGAACGCCGGGTGGGTCAAACTGTTGCACCCGGTGGAGTACAGCCACCACTTCGTCCATTTCGAGTTCTTCATGGTGAGGTTCCAGGCCATGAAAAATTTCATCCAGAGTCTGGCCGAGCAGACCGTTGGGTTTTACCGCGTCAATGATGGCTTCGGCGATATCCTTGTCGCGGACTGACATGGGGGTAAGGTTCAGCTGCCACTGCAAGTGATCCTGCAGCGTTTCTGATGTGCCACGTCGGGATTCAAAATCGTAATCGTCGGAGTCGGGTTTTGCGAGTCCGGTGCCGCTCGGGGTGGGGTCGTAGATATCGTCCCAGCTGGTGTCGACCGCAAGGTCAGTGGGAATGTTGTCTTCGTTCCAATCACCGTCGGAGGATGCGTCGGAATTGGACTCCTGGTCGGCGCCATTCGCATCTGCAGCATCGCTTTTGCCGTCGGCGCTGTCCTTGCCATTAAGCTCGTTGCTGGCTGGAGCCTGTTCATTGATACCGCTGTGAGAGTCGTCGCCGCTGAGGTCTTCCTCAACTTCGAGCATAGGGTTTGAATCCAGAGCTTCTTGTATTTCTGCCTGAAGATCGAGCGTGGAGAGCTGAAGAAGCCTGATGGCCTGTTGCAGCTGCGGGGTCATGGTGAGCTGCTGGCCCAGTTTTAACTGGAGGGATTGCTTCATAGTTCGATTTACTGCGTCTGGTTAAAGTGCACTATCAGTTAGTGGCAACTCCTGTGGGGCGCCGGCTTGTATGAGGCTAGTGTATTCCGGCCGCAGTCCAGGTGCAATAAAATCGCATAAAATCAGAAGCAAGTATTATGCCGTGACAAATACAAAAGTCAGTCGTTTGTCAAGAGATTTTGCTGATTATCTGCAGAAAGCGATTAGAGGTGGAAGTGCTGACCGAGATATACTTCGCGCACTTTTTTGTTGTTGAGTACATCATTGGCGCTTCCTTCTGCGATGATGTGGCCTTCCGAGACGATATAGGCTTTCTCACAGATATCCAATGTTTCGCGAACATTGTGATCGGTAATCAACACGCCAATACCGCGATTTTTAAGGTGTTGTACGATCTGCTTAATATCGCTCACTGAAATCGGGTCGACTCCGGCGAAGGGTTCGTCCAAGAGCACAAAATCGGGCTCTGTGGCCAGTGCTCGGGCGATTTCAACACGCCGCCGCTCGCCGCCTGACAGCGCCATTCCAAGGCTGTTGCGAATGTGGCCAATGTGAAACTCTTCCAGCAGTTTTTCCATCGCCTCACGGCGTTGGTTGCGGCTCAACTCTTTGCGGGTCTCAAGAATCGCAAGAATATTATCCTGAACTGTTAACTTGCGAAATACCGACGCTTCCTGGGGCAGATACCCAAGGCCTGCGCGCGCGCGCTCGTGCATTGGCAGGTGAGTAACGCGCTTGTCGCCAATCTGGATATCGCCATGATCGGCTTTAATGATGCCCGCGATCATATAAAAACAGGTTGTTTTACCCGCGCCGTTGGGGCCGAGCAGGCCCACGATCTGGCCACTGTCCACAGACAGGGATACATCGATGACGACCTTGCGGCCTTTGTAACTTTTGGCGAGGTGTTGGGCACTCAGTTGCTGCATAAATACTAGGGCCTGTTGGAGCTTTTGTTATTGTCGGCGGGCTGTTCGTCTTCTTTGCTCAATGCTTTTGGCGGGATCACCATGCGAACCCGGCGATCGTCGCCTTCCGCATCAGCTTTACCACCAGCGCGTACCACTGCTTTTTTTACATCGTACTCAATGCGATTGCCGCTTAGGCTGGTGCCCTCCTGACGGAAAGCCGCATTGTCGAGGAGGATCAGGGTTTCGCTGGTGATCTGATATTCCATGCGGTTAGCACGCGCGGTCACAGGCTCCTGGCCGGGCTTGGGCACCTGGCTTAAACGCGCTGGCGTGCCGGTAGCGACCACGCGGGAATAGGTATCTTTGCGGCCATAAATCACGACTTTTTCCGCACGAATTTTCATGCTGCCTTGCTCGACAATAACGCTGCCTGCATAGGTGGTGGTGCCGTTCAGGTCATCGAGCTCTGCGGAGTCGGCAGAGATGCTGAGATCTTGCAGTCTATCGTCCGGCAGGGCATCGGCTGGCATTGCCGTACAAGCCAGCATGGCGGCGCAGAGCAGGGAGCGCCCAGGTAGCACGGCGCAAAAAGTTGACAGGGGTTTCATTCGTTCAGGCTGCGGTCTTCAGGAATTCGGTGGATAGCATGCACCTTGTGGTGCAATTCGATTTTTCGGTTTTTAAAATTGGCTGTCATGCCTACGGCGTTAATCACCCCATAGGGTGTTAGTATTTTAACAGGCTCGTCGGTGTATGCGACCTTTTCTACAGGGTTGATATCGAGCTTTTCCGTGGTGAGTTCGGAAGCTTCACGGTAAGCGGGCGCTTCCTCACCGGGTAGTCGCTCGGGTGGCTCCTGCCAGATGCGAACCGTATCCCAAAGGGCGATCTGCTCACTGCTGCGCACGAGTTTGCCGTCGACAGATTCTACGTGCCAGGGGGTGTCTTCCTGGTAAATTGTAAAATGTGGGTGGTCTACCATGGTGTATTCGTCGACGGGCTGACGATTGTCGCCGAGCACACGAAAGTGCTCCAGGAGATTCGCCGTGAACGCATATTCGAGCACACCATTGTCGTTGAAGTAACGGGTCGCGGCATTCTCGGCAAATGCGTAGGGAATTTGCGGTGCGGGTTCGGCTTTGGGGGGTGTAATCACGTTTTCGGACGAATCCCACAGCATTACAATGCTGGCGATCCCCATCGCGATAAACAGCAGGTAAAAACGGTTTTTACGCATGCGGTTGCGTTCTCAAGTACGCCTGTAAAGCCGCGTCGTAGGTACCTTGCGCCTGCATAATCAAATCGCAGGCTTCGCGTACCGCGCCTTCGCCACCTCGCGCGGCACTTTGCCAATGTGCGCGTTCGACTACCGCGGGGTGGCCGTTTTGCACGGTAAGTGCGAGGCCCACGCGACACATCACGGTCAGGTCCGGGTAGTCGTCGCCCATAAACGCGATTTGGTCCAGCTCACAGGGGAAGGTTGCGCGCATCTCTTCGAGCGCGGTGAATTTGTCTTCGCGCCCCTGAATGAGCAGTGAGATCCCGAGATCGGCCGCGCGCTTGGCCACCAGCTGGCTGGTCCGGCCAGTAATAATGCCCACTTCCACCCCGGAGCGGCGCAACATTTTAATGCCGTGACCGTCGAGCGTATTGAAGGTCTTCATCTCTTGGCCGTCGTTACTGAAGTACAGGCGGCCATCGGTCATCACGCCGTCAACATCGAGCAGGAGTAGTTTGATCTGCGCAGCCTTGCGATGAATGTCTTCCAAAGATAAATGTTTCATCGTTTTCCTTGTTTACACCAAAGTTCATACACCAGAGTTAAACCAGCCCGGCCTGGAGCATGTCATGCATATGCAAAATGCCCACGGGTTTGTTGTTATCAGTGACAACCAGGGCGGTAATTTTATGGGTTTCCATCAGGTTGAAGGCTTCCGCGGCTAGTGCCTGCGGCGTAATTGTTCGACCACCTCGACTCATCACCTGTTCAATACTGGCGTTTTTTACCTCGATATCACGATCCAGGCAGCGGCGTAGATCGCCGTCGGTGAACACCCCGACCAGCTCACCTGTCGCATCTACTACGGTGGTAATGCCGAACCCTTTGCGGCTCATTTCGCCGAGAGCCTCCAGCACCGGGGTCGTGGTTGTAACTATTGGAACGGTTTCACCATCGTGCATCACGTCAGCGACATGCAATAGTAAGCGCCGTCCGAGAGTGCCGCCTGGGTGAGAATAGGCAAAGTCTTCGGCAGTGAACCCCCGCGCCTCCAGAAGTGCGAGCGCCAGCGCATCACCGAGCACCAGCGTCACTGTGGTTGAGGATGTGGGCGCCAGATCCAGCGGGCAGGCTTCGGTGGCGACCGCGATATCGAGTATCACATCCGCCGCTTCAGCGAGAGGGCTGTTGGATTTACCTGTCATCGCCACCACGGGAATGCCCATGCGTTTTATCCAAGGCAAAATGGCAACCATCTCAGGCGAGTTACCGGAGTTGGAGATACACAGGAAAACATCGTCTCTGGTGATCATCCCCAGATCGCCGTGGCTCGCTTCCCCGGGATGCACAAAAAATGCGGGTGTACCCGTACTGGCCAGAGTTGCGGCGATTTTTTTGCCGATGTGGCCGGATTTCCCCATACCCGAAACCACGACGCGTCCGGAGCAGCTCAGAATTTTTTCACAGGCAGCGACAAATTCACCGTTGATGCGCTCTTCTAGCGCTTGAACGGCGGCAATCTCCAGCGCGATTGTGCGTTGCGCGGATTGAATTAGATCGGTTTCGGACATGGGGTGTTAAATCGCAGTTTGATATAGAAGAACATAGTAGCCAAAGTAGCTCAACAGGAGCAGACAACCGGCTGTTTTGCCAATTTTACCGCCACCCGCGCCACGGTTACGCCAAATCGACAGGCCAATTGCAACCGCAAGCAATATGGTTAATGCCACCATCACCACAAAATCGCGACTGAATACGGATTGGTCGAGCGGGAAGGAGCCGGACAAACCCGGGATCGACATCACGGCCAACAGGTTAAACATATTCGAGCCCAACACATTGCCGAGGGCAATATCGTGATGGCCCTTAAGCGCGCTGATAAGCGACGCAGCGAGTTCTGGCAGGCTGGTGCCGAGGGCGATTATGGTGAGCCCGATCACCAGCGGGCTGACCCCGGCCATCTCGGCGGCAGATTTTGCTCCCCAAACAAGGACTTCCGAACTCAACATCAGTGCGCCCAGGCCGATGACAAACCACACGAAGGCCATGGTGCGACTCATATGCGGGATGCTGTCTTCGTCCGTCGTCTCCTGTTCGCTGAGGTCGCCTTTTTTGAGGTACACCAGGAGAAATATGGCCGGTATGAGCGCGCCGATAAGTACGATGGCTTCCCACTGGGCCAATATACCGTCTGAGAGGAAGTAGCCGCTTATCGCCATAACCACTAACAGCAGCGGCAACTCATCTTTTAGCAGGTGCTTTTGCACTGGAATAGCGACGACCAGTGCCGTCGCGCCGAGCACCAGGCCGGTGTTTGCGATATTGGAACCAATACCATTGCCGACTGCCATATCTCCTGCACCCTTTAAAGATGCACTTATCGACACCATTATCTCCGGGGCCGAGGTGCCGAAGGCGACTATTGTTAAACCGATCACGACTGGTGCCACGCCAAAGCTGCTCGCAATTGCTGCGCTGCCTGCGACAAATCGGTCGGCGCTCCAGATTAATCCGGCGAACCCGGCGACGATGGCAACAGCGATGACGAGAAGGGGCGGTAGACTTTCCAGCATAAAAAACGCAGCTCGGTGAAATGTGTTTGGTGTACAGACTGTAACGATATTCCCACCAGGGAGCGCCTACAATGCGTGCCGGTGTATGCGCGGGCGGCGCCATCTTAGTGATGTGCCAGATTCAACGCAACCGCAGTCAGCCTGCGTTCAGATAGTCCGCTTTAATATGGGGCTGGAGTAAAAAATTTCCAGCTCAAATCAATTCCATAGGAGAAAACCACGTGAAAAAGAACCGTCCGATGATTTGGTCCGCTCGCCACTCTCTCGTCAGCGCAATGGCGGCCATGCTGCTCGTTGTCAGTCAGTGGGCTGCTGCGGAACAGAAGCCTGCGAGTGCGGCGCTGGACAAGGAAGGCCCGGAGTACGTGGTACAAACAGTTACCGACCAGCTGCTGTCGCTGGCTAAAGACGATACCGCTGAGCTGAAGAAAGATCCGGAGGCTTTTTATGGCAAAGTGGAATCGCTGCTGGAACCGTCAGTCAGTTTTGATTTCATCGCCAAGAATGTGATGGGGCCGACCTACTGGGAGCAGGCCAACGAGAAACAGCAAGAGCAATTTGTAGCGACCTTTAAGCGCAGCCTGGTGGAAACACTGGTGAAAGGCATGGCGAGCAACGTCGATCTGGATATCCAACTGGTGTCTGAACAGAGCCAGGTGCTCAAGAATAAAGCGAGCATTGTACAGAAGGTTTCCGGTCCGGAAGGCTCTAACCTGGTGGTGTACTCGCTCGGCAAAGGCAAGTCCGGTTCCTGGAAGGTACTGAATGTGGTGCTCGACGGTGTGAATCTCGGCAAGACCTTTCGCAGTCAGTTTGCTCAGGGTGTAAAGGACAACAAAGGCGATCTTCAGGCGGCAATCGAAGGCTGGTCTGCGCAAACCAAAGGCTAAGTTAGCCTCATGTGATCTCAAGCGGGTGCCAAGCACCCGCTTTTTGATTAAAATGGCCGCCTTTTTTCAGGGCGCAAACGCATCCAGCGGCGTCCGCAAGCCAGGTATTCCCCATGCAACCAGACGAAATCAAGGCATTAATCGAAGCCGCGCTGCCAGAGTGCACCGCTCAAGTGAACAGCGATGACGGCAAGCACGTGGCCGCACTTATCGTATCTCCCGCTTTTGAAGGTCTGATGCCCGTTAAACGCCAGCAATTGGTGTACGGCGCACTCAATGAGCATATCTCCAGCGGCACTATTCATGCGCTGCAAATGAAAACCCTTACCCCCGCTGAACACGCTGCCCGCAGCTAGGTTATTTAATGGATAAGCTGATTATCCAGGGCGGTACCCGCATCAGCGGTGAAATTCGCATTTCTGGTTCAAAAAATTCCGGCCTGCCGATCCTTGCTGCCTGCCTCCTGGCGGACAGCCCGATGGATATCTGCAATCTGCCTCATCTTAACGACATCACTACGATGTTGGCGCTGCTGCGCTGTATGGGAGTGGGGGTCACCATCAACGAGAAAATGTGCGTTGAAGTGGACCCGACAACCCTGACCGACACCGAGGCGCCTTACGAGTTGGTGAAGACCATGCGGGCGTCGATTCTGGTGTTGGGCCCAACCCTTGCCAAATATGGCAAAGCGGATGTGTCCTTCCCCGGAGGTTGTGCAATTGGCAGCCGGCCGGTGGATATTCATCTCAGTGGTCTCGAGGCGATGGGGGCGGAAATCGCGGTCGAGGGTGGCTATATTCGTGCGCGCGCGCCAAATGGACTCAAAGGTGCGCACTTTGTGATGGATAAAGTCACTGTAGGCGGCACCGAGAACCTGCTGATGGCTGCGGTGCTGGCCAAGGGCAAAACCGTATTGGAAAACGCCGCGCGCGAGCCGGAGATTGTTGATCTCGCCGACTGCCTTGTTGCCATGGGCGCGAAGATCGGCGGGATTGGTACTGACCGTCTTGAGATCGAAGGTGTTGAGCGTCTCCACGGCTGCACCTACACCGTCATGCCGGACCGCATTGAAACCGGAACCTACCTGGTTGCGGCCGCAGCGACTGGTGGCTCGGTAAAACTGCGGGACACCCGCGCCGATATCCTCACTGCGGTGTTGCAAAAGCTTGAAGAAGCGGGCGCCGAGCTGGAGATTGGCGAATCGACCATCAGCCTGGATATGCACGGCAAGCGGCCCAAAGCGGTGAATTTGCGTACCGCGCCTTATCCGGCATTCCCAACCGATATGCAGTCGCAGTTCACAGCGATGAATGCGGTGGCGGAAGGTACCGGAGCGGTGACGGAAACCATTTTTGAGAACCGTCTGGTGCAGGTGAACGAATTAAACCGGATGGGCGCTAACATCAAACTGGAAGGCAATACCGCATTGATTCAGGGGGTGCCGCGTTTAAAAGGCGCGCCGGTGATGGCGTCTGACCTGCGCGCTTCTGCCAGTCTGGTTATTGCCGGTATGGTTGCCGACGGTGAAACCGTGGTGGACCGGATATACCACATTGATCGCGGCTACGAATGTATCGAAGAAAAGCTGCAGCAACTGGGCGTCAATATTCGTCGCGTGCCCGGTTAACAACCCACACTTAGGAGCGAGCATGTCGCAACTTACCATTGCTCTGACCAAAGGTCGGATTCTAGAGGAAACGCTGCCCCTGTTATCGGCCGCGGGCATCGAGCCGTTGGAAGATATTCAGAAAAGTCGCAAGCTGTTGTTCGAAACCAGCTCGCAGAATGTGCGTTTGCTGATTTTGCGCGGCGTGGATGTGCCGACCTACGTCGAGTTTGGTGCGGCGGATGTGGGCGTTTCCGGAAAGGACACGCTGATCGAACACAATAGCAAAAGTTACTACGAGCCATTGGATTTACATATCGCCAAGTGTCGTATGATGACCGCTGGCATCAAGGGCGTTCCCCAAAAAAGCGGGCGTATTCGTGTTGCGACCAAATATGTCGGCCTCGCTCGCCAGTATTACGCGGAGCAGGGGCGCCAGGTGGACATCATCAAGCTCTATGGGGCGATGGAGCTGGCACCGATCATGAACTTGTGCGATGAAATTGTGGATATTGTCGACACCGGCAATACCCTGCGCGCGAACGGTTTGGAGCCTAGAGAAACTATTTGTGAAATCAGTTCACGCCTGATCGTAAACAAAGCATCGATGAAAATGAAACACCGTGAAATTGAAGCCTTGATCGACGCGGTCAGTGCGGCGGTGAACGAGCGTATTGCTGCTTAATTGTTGTGTGGAAAGAAAAAATGTTGATCAACCGTTTAACAACCGCCGATCCCGAGTTCGACCAGCGCCTGGATGCGCTCTTGGCCTGGGATGCGTCGGTCAATGACGATATTACACAAACGGTAAAAGCCATTCTTGCGGATGTGCGCGAGCGCGGTGATGCGGCCTTGGTGGAGTACACCAACCGCTTCGATCACCGCCAGGTCGCATCTGCGGCAGAACTTGTCGTGGAAGGCGATGCGCTGGAACAGGCACTCGCGCGCATTCCTGAGTCGCAGGTCGCGGCGCTGCGTGAAGCCGCGGCGCGGATCGAGGCTTATCATCAGCATCAAAAGCAAGACAGTTGGACTTACACCGAAGCGAACGGCACAGTGCTGGGCCAGAAGGTGACGCCACTTGACCGGGTTGGTCTGTATGCGCCTGGCGGCAAGGCGGTATACCCGTCGTCGATTTTGATGGCGGCAGTGCCTGCAAAAGTCGCTGGTGTCCCGGAAGTTGTGCTGGTTACGCCAACCCCGAAAGGTGAGCTGAACGATATTGTGCTGGCGGCAGCTGCGGTGGCCGGGGTTTCCCGGGTTATCACCGTTGGTGGCGCGCAAGCAGTCGCGGCGCTGGCGTATGGCACGGAGACGGTGCCGAAGGTCGATAAAATTGTTGGTCCTGGCAATATTTTTGTGGCCACCGCCAAGCGGGAAGTGTTTGGTACCGTAGATATTGACATGATTGCCGGTCCATCGGAAATTCTCGTGGTGTGCGATGGCAAAACTGATCCTGATTGGGTGGCGATGGACTTGTTCTCCCAAGCGGAACACGATGAAGACGCGCAGGCAATCCTGTTGTGCCCGGACGGGTCGTTTATCGATAAGGTTTACCAGAGCATTGAAAAGCTTCTGCCAGGCATGGAGCGCAAAGGCATTATCGAAGTTTCGCTGGCCAACCGTGGTGCCTTGATTCACGTCCGCGATATGGCTGAAGCGATTGCATTAAGCAACCGCATTGCGCCGGAGCACCTGGAGTTGTCGGTAGAAAACCCGGACGATTACTTGGCCGCTATTCGCCATGCCGGCGCTATCTTTATGGGGCGACACACCTCGGAATCGTTGGGCGACTATTGCGCAGGGCCAAACCACGTCCTGCCTACCTCCGGCACTGCGCGTTTTTCCTCACCGCTGGGTGTTTACGACTACGTGAAGCGCTCGTCTATCATTCACTGCTCGCCAGAAGGCGCATCGCTGTTGGGTGAGGTGGCTTCTGTTTTGGCGCGGGGTGAATATTTGGAAGCACACGCGCGCTCCGCTGAATACCGCATCATCAAATAAATCGAGTCAGTACTAGGGCTTGTGAGCGGGCCCTAGTTTTTGGCGCCTAAAAAAGTCAGCCTGCGCCAGACCCATTCCATCGGACCGTAGCGAAAATGCTTTAGCCAAACCGCTGCCAGAATAATTTGTAACAGGCAGCAGACTATGGCTAACACCAGGCTCCACGCCTGCCCCAGAAATGCGAATCCGCCGAGCCCGAAGCCGTAAAACACTGGCACGAAAACTACGCTTTGCAGCAAGTAAAAACTCAATGTCAGGCGTCCGGCTGGTGCCAGCTTCTCGATAGTTGGTCGCAGCAATGTGCTCTGATAGGCAGCGAGAAAAAGGCTCACGCCGCCCACTATCACGCAGAGGTTTGCGCAGTAACTTAGCAGTTGTTCTGCTGCCCATCGGGCCATGCCCTCGGTGAATAACCCGCTAATAAAAGCGGTGCACCAGCTAATAAAAAAATAAGCCGCCCCGGCGACAATCACTCCCTTAAACAATGTTGCGACGCGGGGTAGCGGCGTTTCAAATAAGCCGATTCGGCCTGTGTAAGCACCGAGAAACATTAACCCGATCAGTTGCCAGAGGCGTCCTGTTTCGAAGAAAAACAACCATTTCCCCACTTGGCCAGCGAGCAGGTTATAGCGCAACAAATCGCTGATATTGCCGGTAGCAAAAACATCGAAATTGCGCACCATATGCGGAATAAAAAGCGGAGCCTGATAATCGACGCCGACAACCGTGTACCAGGCAATAACCAATATCTGCGGCCCTTGGATGAGAAAAAATAAGGCGATAGATAACAGAGCGTTGTTGCCGAGGCGCTGGCAGATAACCAGTAAAAACCCGCATATGGCGAGCAGTTGCAAAATGTCCCCTGCGTAGAGCAGGCTGTGAACATACCCCAAAAACCATAACAGCATAAGCCGCCAGCAAAATCGCAAACGGAAGTCGCGACCGCGCCGGGCGTGGTTATCGAGAATAATATAAAAGCTCAGGCCGAACAGCAGGGCGAAAACACCGTACGCTTTGCCGCCGAATAAAAAGAACACCGTGTTGTGTATCCAGCCGGGTTCCGGTTGGTACCAGTAGAGTTCGAAATACTCCACCATGTGAACAATAAACAACCCCATAAGTGCAAACCCGCGCAACGCATCCGCCACAACAATGCGCTCGCGCGCAGGCGCAAATGCCGCACTGGGTCTCTCTCTGACTCTATCGTTGCGTATTGGTTGGGTAACTGCGGAAAAATGTCCTGAATGGCTCACGGGGCCGCCTCCTTTATTTTGGCAGCGAGCAAGTAGCGCCCAATTTATTGAGCGCCTGTTGGCGAGAACGTCTCGCGACTATGAAGTTGTCAATGAAAATTAACTTGTCAATGAAAATTAACCTGGCAATGAAAATTGCGAAGTTAATAGGCGCGGCAGGGAAGCACCGCCATTGTCCGATGGGCAAATTAAGCCCTTGAAATATCAGAAAATTCACACATTTTCGTCAGTATTTCAAGGGTGCGCGATTAAATAGATAGGATCATCTATTTGATCGCCGGTTTAATCAGTAGCCTCATCGCGGCTTTTGAATTCTCCGAGGATGGCGAGCAACAGACATGCAACAAAGCCGACACACACTCCGGCCAAGCCATCGGCCATGCTCAAACCAAACATGACTTCGGGGGTCGCTGAACAAGCGTCCTGGATCATAAACAGCATTGGCCACCACTGGTCCAGTGGCGCCCAGGAAGGAAAATTGGCGACCAGGCTGCACGCGCCGTCGTTGCCGAAACCGTAGTCGATTCCCAACAGTTTCCAGGTGGTGCGGCACAATGCCAGGGTCAGACCGAATAGTGCCAGCAAAGCAAGGCGTCGCGGCCAGGTAAAGCCGCGCACGAAAATACCGATGAGCGCTACCAGAGCCATTCCAGTCAGCCATACGCGCGTGTAAATGCATAGTTCACAAGGGTAAAGGCCAACGATTTCCTGAAAATACAAGGCGCCAGCCTCCAAACCAACACAAACGGCAATCACCGTCAGCCATGGCCATAAACGGGGGGCGGCATTGAGTAAGATGTTCATAAATTATCCGGCATTTAGTGCTGCGAGTTTCAGTCCGGCCTTTTTGCCCGCGCTTTTAAGGGCCGCCTGGAGGGCTTCGGACAGCGCGTGTCTATAGCTGCGGGCAGTATCCGACTGCGAAAAAGCAATATATTCGTTCAGCTCGCTGTCGCTGAGCGATTGCAGATTATACAGATTTGTCGCCTCGATAGACTGTTTCATCCGTGTTTCCAGTTGCGGGCGCATGTTTTGGTCGTCCGCCAGAAATTCCGCTTCGCTGATACGCCTTTCTTCTGGCAGGGATTGGTTAATCGCAAGCTGAAGCGATTTTCGTATCGCCATTTGCAGGTCCACGGCGTCGTCAGTTGCCTTTTGGTAACTTTCAAGTTCCTGAACCTGCTTCACGCGTGCTTTGTTTGCCGATAGCTGCGGGTAGGGTCCCATCACCTTACTGCGGGCTGAAGGGCTGCCGGGCAGGCTGGTTTCCGCGCTGACTTTTTTACCCAACGGTGAATCCAGCCACACCAGTATTTTATTTAGTTCCGCTTCATCGAGGTGGTCGAGCAGGTAACTGCGTGCCTGATATCGAAGGTCGGCCGGGTTGTATGTTTCGCTGAATATCGCGCGAACTTTATCCACCTCAACCACACCGCGACGTAACTGGTCGTCGGTGGCGGCCAGTACCATTGCCGGTAATTGGGATATTTGTTGATTGAGCCCGGATTTATCCAGGAGCTCATCCACTTGTGTTGTGCCTGCCTTGATGACGCGTCCTGGGGTTTGACTACTTTGGGTATTCTCAGGCTTGCTGCACGCGCTGAGCGTGGCAATTAATGTGGCAGCGATAAAGGTTGTGCTGAGGGTAAGTAGGTGCCGGATCATATTCGTAATCTCTTATCGTTATTGTTATTACCGTATGTTGTGCTTGCGCATATTTAACGTGTGTAACGTTAAGTGGATTTTGCTTCCGATATGCGGTGCGCAAAAACGTTTTTTTGCACCGCGGTGACTAGGCTGGGAGGCAAAAAATTCGAACTAATCGGTGATTTTTAAGGCTTCTTAATAATGAGCTCTTGCTTCGTAGGGCTCTGTTTACTTTTTTTGCAGCTGTTATTAACCGTTAAGGCTGCTCTAGGGAACAGTAATTGGCCTTTAAGCTAACCAGTTGGCTTAAAAATATGGCAGCGCTGCATTTAGCTACAAAATCTGATTAGAGGTTGAGTATCTCAACAATTGCATAAGAACGTATTTCTGCTTAAAAGTTTACCCTGTTTATTTCGAATTTTAAAAAGTGTGATCGACTGTAAATTGAAATCCAGTGGAGCACGCTCAACAGGATTGCAGAGGTATGGCTTCCATCACAATCCAACAATGTATTTTGGTTGCTTTTTATCACGGTAAAAAACTGATTTAGCTAGCCTCACAAACACAATTTTAATCTCAGTTCAGGGCTCACTTTACTTGAAAACTCAAGGGTTTCGGTGCGACAAATTGCCACTCGCGAAAAAGTCTTAATGGTAATAACTACTATTAGTGATAAGAGCCTAGGTTATAAGAGGAGGAATTAAGACTTTTCCGGTGATAATGAATGCCTTGTCGTGTTCAGCAATCTTGCATAGGGTTTTAATAGCCAAAAACAACAAATTTTATGGCTATAAGAATTGGTTATATATATTTCAAATGTTAATAAAAATAAGAACTTATTCATAAATATCTTGAATGAAGATATATCTCTGCTTCTTTTTTATGAATATTTAACTGCCGTGGTTCGTTGATCCTCATCAAGGCATTTTTTACCTAATAGACTTTCAAAAAACCTGTGATTATGCTGCGCGAGTAAATCGACTAGCGTTTGTACAGTGGTTTGGTACTAAGGCGTTAGTTTTCCACCGGGGCTACGCCGTTGTCCCGTTCCAAAAATTCGTGGGGGCTAATAATGAATAATATCCCATTCAAATTGAGCCGACGGTTGCTCGCAGCGACGCTCACGCTGTCGATCTTCTCGGTCTCCCAAGCGCAGGCGCAATCCTGTGAGTGTGAATGGTATGGCTACTCCTGGCCAATGTGTGAAAACACAGATAATGGTTGGGGGTGGGAAAACAATTCCAGCTGTATAGGTATTAATACCTGTAACAGCCAGACTGGCGGTGGTGGTCCGCGTGGCGACTGTGGTGGCTCTAACAGCAGCACTTCGTCCAGTTCATCCAGCAGTTCCAGTTCTTCCAGCAGCTCGTCAAGCAGCTCATCCTCCTCTTCGAACGGAGGTTCCAGTTCTTCGAGTTCTTCCAGCAGTTCGTCAAGTTCCGGTGGCAGCCTGATTAACTTTACCGATGGTTTTGAATCCACCGGCGTAAATCAGCAGCCCAGCGGTTGGGGCAACTTTGTTGGCTGGCAGTCCAATAATCCGAACAACAATATCGGCCAGAGTGTCTATGCGCTGGTTGATAACACGCGGGCATTTACCGGTAACAACTCTGTGCACTTCAAGGGCGGTGCAGCCCCTGCGCAGATTGTTCGCACTCTGCCTGCCGGGCTCGATAAGGTTTATCTGAAAGCAATGGTTTACATGAGCAAGAAGCTCGGTAACGAAGCTGGCGATAACCACGAGCATATTTTCGGTGTGCGCGGCAATGTCGCTCAGGCCGACAACGAAGTGCGCTTTGGCCAGATCAAAGGTCACGTAGGCACCAACGAAATGCCTAGCGATGACATTTCTCCGCCCCAGAGTCAGTGGTACAGCGGTCCTGAGATAGCGGCTGACACCTGGCATTGTGTTGTGGTGGAAATGCTCGGCGGCAATCGCCCATACCATCAGCTGCACGCCTACCTGGATAATCAGTTGATCCACTCCATTGACTCCATCAGCGATTGGAACAATGGCGGTGTGAATGGCAACACTCAGTGGTTGGATGGCAAACTGAACTATGCCTTCTTCGGTTGGCACAGCTTCAGTAACAACAATGCTGATGTGTGGATGGATGATATCGAAATTTCTGACCAGCCCATCAGTTGTGATTCCCGTGAGACGGGCGGTGGCAACGGTTCTACTTCGTCATCCAGCTCCAGCTCGTCCTCCAGCAGTTCGTCCAACAGCTCCAGCTCCTCTTCGAGCAGCTCAAGTTCGTCCAGCTCGAGCTCGTCCAGTTCGTCCTCCAGCAGTTCCAGCTCTTCCAGCTCGGGCATGGTGGGTGGCAATTGTGGCGCGGCGCCTTCTGGTACCATGACTGCTAGCGCGATTCCTGGAGCCAACGGAAATCGCAGCGGACTGTACGAAGGGCCTGTGTGGGTTGACGGGGCGTTGTACTTCTCCGACTTCCTGTTCGATGCCAATTACAGCTCTCGCATCCAGAAGCTTTCAGCGAACGGCCAAATGAGCACGCAAATCAACGATGCGGGCAGCAATGGTATGGCCTATGCCGGTAACGGTGAAGTGATTGCGGCGACCCACAAATATAGTGGCCTCTCGCGCTATAACCTCGCCAACGGCACGCGCAGCACTGTGGCGTCAAGTTACAATGGCAATGTGTTCAATTCGCCGAACGACCTGGTGATCGCGAGCAATGGCACCATCTACTTTACCGATCCGAATTACCAGCAGGGTAACACCGGTGGACAGCCTTATACGGGTGTTTACAGTGTTGCACCTAATGGCAATGTCACCCTGATTGATAGCTCACTCAACAATCCAAACGGTATCGCGCTTTCGCCTGATGAAGACACCCTGTACGTCGGTTCTTCTTCCGGTCAGCTGTTGCTGTACCCGATTGCGGGCAACGGTCAGGTAGGCGCACCGGAAGTACTGGTCAGCAGCCTGAACAACCCGGACGGTATGACGGTTGACTGTCACGGTAACCTCTACGTGGCTGAACACAATGGCCAGCGCGTATCGGTGTTCACACCTTCAGGTAACCAGATTGCGACAATCAACGTTTCTGCCAATGTGACCAATGCAACTTTTGGTGGTGTTGATGGTAAAACCCTGTACATCACAGGTGCCCAGCGCGTGTGGAGTGTTGACCTGGACGTTACTGGTGCGAATGGTGGCGGCAACAACAACCCAGGTGGCGATCCTGAACCTGTGGAAATTGAGCGTGCGTTCCCGAACATGACGTTCGATTCGCCGCTTGGTATGTTGCAGGCGCCTGGCGATAACTCCCGCTGGTATGTTCTGGAGAAAGATGGCCGAATCTACTGGATAGATGCGAACAACGAGAACACCACGACTAAAAACCTCTATCTCGATTTGTCCAACGTCGTTGACTCCGAGAACGAGGGCGGTGTGCTTGGTATGGCGTTCCATCCGGATTATCCCGCCAATAACAGTGTATTCATATCCATGACTACACCGGCGTCTAATCCGATGACCTCTGTAATTGCTCGCTACACCGAGTCGTCTGACGGTCGCAGTCTGGTCAGTGGTTCACGGCAGGATATCTTCTCATTCGAGCAGACCTACTCAAACCACAATGGTGGTGACATCCACTTTGGTCCGGACGGTTATCTGTACGCGGCATTCGGTGACGGTGGTTCCGCCAACGACCCACAGAACGCTGCGCAGAACACCACCAACTACTTCGGTACCATGATTCGTATCGACGTGGATAGTGGCTCTACCTACAGCGTACCTAGCGATAACCCCTTTGTTGGTAACAACAACGTGCTCGACGAGATTTACGTCTACGGGTTGCGCAACCCCTGGCGCTGGAGTTTTGACCGTCAAACGGGCGAACTCTGGTTGTCGGATGTGGGTCAGGCGACCTGGGAAGAAGTGAATATCATCGAAGCGGGTGGCAACTACGGTTGGCGCTGCTACGAAGGTTTCCACGTCACCAGCAATAGCTGTAATACCAGTGGACCTTATGTCGATCCAATCATGGAGTTGGATCACGGTATCTCCCAGTCGATTACCGGTGGTTACGTGTATCGCGGTAGCGCGATCGGTGGACGTAATGGCCAGTACATCATGGGTGACTATCAGTCTGGTCGCATCTGGGCGGTAACCCGTGAGAGCGATGGTTCTTACACCCGTGAAGAGCTCTTTGATACCAACTTCTACATTTCGTCGTTTGGTGAAGCTAACAACGGCGAGCTGTTTGTAGTGAACTACCTTGGAGAACTTTACAAACTGGTTCCTGAGAACGGTGGTACATCCAGCTCATCCTCGTCGTCCAGTAGCTCCAGTTCATCCAGCAGCTCCAGCTCGTCTTCGTCCTCCAGCAGCTCCGGTTCCGGCAGCAGCTCCAGCGGCGGGGTGACCTGTGATGCAGCCATCGTCAACAACTGGGGTACTGGCTATCAGTTGGAGATTACCGTTACTAACAACGGAAATACGCCAACAAACGGCTGGGAAATTACCCTCGAGTTCGCTCAGAACCCACAATTGACAGGTTCGTGGAGCGCGACCCTGGTTGAAAGTGGCAACACCGTCACCGCCTCCAACGTAGGCTGGAACGGCAACCTGAGCGCGAATGGCGGCAACACCAGCTTTGGCATGCAAGGTAACCACAACAACAACATTACGGCGCCTGTGTGTTATGGCCCGGGTGGTGGAAACTCCAGCAGCTCCTCCTCGAGCAGTAGCTCCAGCAGTTCGTCCTCCAGCAGCTCCAGCTCCTCAAGCTCGGGCAGCGCGTTAACGGGCGAACAGGAGTACTCTGCGCAGTGCGCGAGCTGTCACGGTGCCGACGCAGGCGGTGGTTCGATTGGCATATCGCTGAATACAGCGCGCGATAAGACCACAATGGCAGCCTATATTGCAGCAGAAATGCCGCGCAATATGCCTTCTGCGTGTGATCAGGAGTGTGCCGATAAGATTGTCGACTTCCTTGAAGCGACTTTCTGGAACGACAGCCAGCAGTTGGTGTGTAACGATCCGGTGACCTATGGTGCCCGTCAGCTAAAACTGTTAACTCGTGAAGAGTATCAGCACTCAGTCGAAGACCTACTGGGTGTGGATTTCAACGCTTCCACTGGCCTGGCGGCTGACAATATCATTGGCTACTTCGTCAACAACACCCACTCATCAGTGGTAAATAACAGTTACGACAGTTATTTATCGGTTGCTGAAGATATTGCCCAGTGGTCTGCCGACACCAACTTTAATGCGATCCTGACCTGTAACGGCAACTTCAACCAGACCTGTGCCAACCAGTTCGTCAACAACCTGCTGCCGCGCATTTTCCGTCGCCCACTTGAGGGCGGAGAAAGCACGACATACAGCAGCATGGCGAACGGCTCGCAAACCGGGGGTGATGTGAAAGCCGGTATTCAGCTCGCGCTGGAAGCCGCGTTGTCTTCACCGCAGTTCCTGTATCGCAGTGAGATCGGTGTGCCCAGTACCAGCAATGGTCTGGACAGCGATTCGTACGAGCTGACCTCCTACGAAATGGCCACCTGGTTGAGCTACACCTACACAGGTTCCGCGCCAGACAACACTACCTGGCAGAAAGCCGTGAACAACCAGTTGCGCACCGAGTCCGACATTTTGGCGGAGGCAGATCGTCTGCTGAACACCAGTGCCGTTCGCGACCGCATGGGTGACTTCGTTGCTCACTGGCTGGATACCGAGCACCTGGAGAGCGCGCCGAAAGATCCCGCTACCTGGCCGAACTTCGATGCCGTGATTCCACACCTCAAGCAGGAAATTCGCGAAGTGTTTGCCCACGTAATGTTGGATGAGAACGAACAGTTCAGCTCGCTTTACGATGCGAACTACACCTTCGTCAACGGTCCACTGGCGCAGCACTACGGCATTAACGGCGTAAGCGGCAGCAACTTCCAGATGGTGAATACCACCAACCGCGGCGGTATTCTGGCGAACGGTGCCTTCATGGCGCGCTGGGCGGAAGAGGTGGAAACCTCGCCAATTCGCCGTTCGGTACGGGTGCGTCGTCGCATGCTCTGTGAAGATCAGCCTGAGCCACCTGCCGGTGTATTCGCCGACCGGGCAGCCAAGTTGGAAGAGCTTGCGGATTACCTGGCCGAGCCGACAACCACCAACCGCATGAAGTACGCCGCGGTTACTGGCGACGACAACTGTCAGGTTTGTCACCGTGAATGGATCAACCCACTGGGCTTCGGTATGGAAGACTTCGACCCCGTTGGTAATGTGCGCACCACCGATTTGCGTGGCAACGTTATCGACTCGGTTGGTCAGCTATACGCACCAGAGAACCTCAACGATAAGGACGTATCTATCGACTTCCAGGGCACCAAAGGTCTAGGCCATGTCCTCGTCGATCTGCCCAATGTGCAGCAGTGTGTGCCGCAGAACCTGTTCCGGTTTATCACCGGTGTGGGTATTGATGGTATCGACAACGACGACCTGGAAGGTCCGACCTTGACTGCCACCGAGCAAAACGGCTACGCCTGTGAGGTTCGCGACCTGACAAACACAATGATGGAGCAGAGCCCAAGAGCGATGCTGGAGAGCATGAGCGTTATGGACGCAGTGCGCTACCGCAAAGCCTGGTCTCGCAGCAACTAATCGCCTGAGCGCGGCGGCCGAGGCCGCCGCATTGGCAGGCTCCCAATTGTGACCCCATATTTTGAAAGGTTAAGATCATGAAAAAGCCATATAAGAATAAGTTCGACAAGAAGCGCCGTGATTTCCTGAAAGTCTTATCTTCGGCAGGAATCTCGCGCGGGCTCATGAATGCGTCGCCGCTGGTAGGGGGGATGATGCTCTCCCGCCTGGCTGAAGCGCAGAATGGGCCGAGTAAATCGCTGGTCATCTATTGTCCGGACGGTTGTATCCCATCCCGCTGGTTGCCAAACAGCAACCTCACGTCATTCCCGATTATGTCGCAGCCCTACAGTACCGTGGCGAGCGACTGTAACTTCCTCCGCAGTATGGGTCACCATCGCGGTGGACACGGTGTTGTACCCACCATCATCAACAACAGCTGGGGTGGTGACAGTTTTGATGTGAATATGGGGCGGATTCTGAGTGACGGCATGCCGTTTACCTACATCAACCTCGGTGTGCACAGTAATGGCCACGGCTACCTGACTAAGGATAACGGTGCGGAAGTTCCGTTTGAAGATAACCCCTTCAACGCGTTTGATCGCCTGTTTGGCAATCTTGGCGGTGGCGGCGGTAATACCGGTGGTAAGGGCAGTGTGATCGATGCGCACAAAGACGCATTAAGTGCTCTGAACAGCAAGCTGGGCAACTACGAGCGTCAGCGCTTGGATTCTCACCTCACCGCCATCGAAGAAACCGAAGCGCGGCTGGCGGATCTTGGCGGCGGCTTGTCGTGTAGTGCCGGCAGCGCACCAGCCCCCTTCGCACTGGAGTACGATACCTTCGAGCAGCAGGCGAATCTGCAGGCAGACATCATCGCGCTCGCGTTCTCCTGTAACCTCACCGCGTCAGCGTCGCTGGCGTTTGGTAACCACCAGGGCGAGTTCGCATTCCCTTATCTGAACTTTAGCGGTATTTACCATGCGTCAATTCACGGCGGTAACAATGGTGATCCGAGTTACCCACACTTCAGCGAGACGCGCAACCATATGAGTAGCCTCTCGGCATACACCATTAAGGCGCTTCGCGATCGTGGTGTTCTGGATGACACCGTTGTGTGTGAAGTGACTGATATGGGTAACGGCGATGCGCACGGTAACGGCGATGTGCCGTTGATTATGGCCGGCGGCGGTGGCGCTATTCAGCGCGGCGTGTCTAACGCCGGTGGCGCGGGCTACACGCCGCTCAACATGATCCACACTGCCGCAGTTGCGCTGAATGCACACCAGTCTTCCGTGTATCAGCGTTACGAAACGGATGTAATTCCTGGGGTGCTGACCTGATTCGTGTTTTGCAAGACAGACCCGGCCTTGAGCCGGGTTTTTTGTTTAACCCTGCGGTACTTTGCCGTAAGATATTTACGACGTTAAGCGAATAAGAAAAACAATAATTATGAAAACTCTACCAACACTCGGCCTGCTGTTTTCCGCCGGTGTACTCTTGGCGGCATGCCAGCCGGAGCCCGGGCCAGATCTCACCGCAAGCCAGCGCAAACTGAATGATACGGGTATTACCTGGGGTGGAAATTACCCGAAGGACATAAACCAGGATTGCAGTGCCGTAATCAATGCTGAAAAACTACCTGAGGGTGATCTTGCGCAGGGCGATATTCTTGCGCAGCAGGATTGCATGCGTGGCCGCGATACGCTTTATGGCAGCGACAATGGTTTTTCCTATAGCAAAATCAGCAGTACCGGTAAAACACTCTCAGAGTCGGCCAAAGAATGGCACTGTGTTCGCGATAATGTCAGCGGATTAATGTGGGAAGCCAAAGTTAGTGCCGACGATCAAAACGGCAACGGTGGTCTACACGATGCCGACGATCGCTTCACCTGGTACAGCGGGCAAGTGGCCGCCAATGGCGGCGCGGTCGGCGAATGGAACCAAAAATATGATCAGTGCGCAGGCTATAACAAAAGCAGCCCGGCGACCTATTGCAACACCGGTGAATTCGTCGAACGGGTAAATGCAGCTGGTTTGTGCGGGTATACCGACTGGCGTTTGCCCAGTCTGCAGGAATTGCAGAGCCTGGTGAATTTTGGTGTGTCGCGGCCAGCCGTGGACGGCGAATTCTTTTCCCATACGCAAAACGATTTTTATTGGAGTAGCTCCCCTGTCGTGGGCAAGCCTACCAGTGCATGGGCGGTCAGCTTTCAGTTCGGCTACAGCGCGCCACTTCAGCGCAACAATAGTCGCTTTGTGCGGCTGGTACGCGACGCGCCTTCGTCCCCATAGCGTTTGTGGTTAACGTTTCCGAGGTTGATTCGATGATTATAAGAACCTTATTGGTGTGTGCATTCTTCGGTTTGATTGGCCGCGCCATTGCACAAGACTCGCCCGAGCAGCGATGCCAAGCAGAAAATATTCCCGCGACCATGTCGACAGAATTTTTTGCAGAAAACGGTGACGGTACAGTGACCGACAGCCGCACCCGCTTAATGTGGATGACGTGTTTAGCGGGGGCAACGGGGCCAAACTGCAGCGACGGAGAACCCCGAGCAATGACCTGGGCAGAAGCGCTTCAGGTTGCGCCAGGACTCAATGCGGACGGCGGCTTTGCTGGCCATACGGACTGGCGCCTCGCAAATATCCGCGAATTATCCACGCTCGTGGAAATGCAGTGCGAACAACCGGCGATAAACTTGGCGCTGTTTCCGGGAACCCCAGCCGCGCAAGTGTGGTCTTCTTCTCCATACCATTTTTACACCCACTATTCATGGTATGTGGATTACGCCAATGGCGCGCCCACCTATGATGAGCGAATCCGCGCTAAGATGGTTCGCCTGGTGCGCGATGCTGAATGAATGGCGCGCGCTGCGGATAGCTATCGCCGGTTCTATGGTTTAACCTAGAGCCTGTTAACACTCATTCAATGCAGCGCAAAACTAACAATAATCGTAAAAACAAGCGACGAATTATAAAAAGCAACTGCACAGCGCCATCCGCAATTACCACATCGCAAACATGGGTTTCGTAAACGCAGGTTTCGCAAGCGTAGGTTTCGCGAACAAAGGTTTCGCGAACATGGTCAATAGGAATGAACGACGGGTTCACGCCAACGCACTCTGGTGTTTACCCTTGCCGCAGGGAGGTTTTGTTAGAGTGAATCTTTTTGCCTGGTAGCATGTCTGTGCGCCGCAGTGCAGAACAGTGATAGGTTATTAACATGAATTCAAACGTCCCCCCGTCCAGTGAAATGGATGACTCACCGCTGTACCCGAGCTTTTCTCTTAAGTTCAGTTACCCTTTGTGTTTTACCCGTAATGCTTTTGCAGCCGAAAATTTAACATTCGTCAGCGAGGTTAAAGGGGATCACAAGGGCGCTGTGCCTAAGCTGCAATTTTTTATTGACCAGGGCGTATTGGATGTAAACCCGGAACTGGCAAACGCGATCACCAAATACTGCAGTGTGCACGAATTAAACCTGGTTGATGCTGTGCACCCTGTGCCCGGCGGTGAGGCGGCAAAAAATCAAATCCAAATCGACGCGATATACGATTTAATGCTGGCCGCAGGTATGGACCGTCAATCTTTTATTGTCGCAATTGGCGGTGGTGGTGTGCTGGATGCGGTTGGTTATGCAGCCTCAACTTTTCATCGCGGCATGCGCCTGATTCGCATGCCCACCACTGTGCTCGCGCAAAATGATGCGGGTGTGGGAGTAAAAAACGGTATTAACAGTCAGGGTATCAAAAATTTGCTTGGCTGCTTTGCTGTACCGCACGCTATCATTAATGACGCAGCTTTTCTCGATAGCTTGAGTGCGCGCGATTTTCGGTCCGGCTTTGCTGAAGCCGTTAAAGTTGCTTTAATTCGCGATGCGGAATTCTTTTTCTGGATTGCGCAAAATCAGCAGGCATTAAATGCGCGTGAGCCACGAGCAACACACCATTTAATAAAACGCTGTGCCCAGCTGCACCTCAATCAGATTTGTCTTGGCGGTGACCCGTTCGAGCAGGGCAGTGCCCGCCCACTGGATTATGGTCACTGGAGTGCGCACAAGCTCGAGTCGCTCACCAAACACGCGTTGTCCCACGGTGAAGCTGTAGCCATTGGAATGGCGTTGGATGCGCTCTACGCAGTGGAAATCGGGTTATTGAACCAGGCTGCATGTGACCAGGTGTTAGCGGTAATTCAAGGGTTAGGCTTTAGCCTGTGGGATGACGCATTAATCAGTGCAGACGGGCAGGGTAATAGCGAGTTGTTGGTCGGTCTCGAAGAATTTCGCCAGCACCTGGGTGGCCGCCTGTGCATTACCTTGCTAACTGATATTGGCAAAACCCTGGAAGCCAGCGAAATAGACACCGAGGCATTGCTGCGCGCGCGCGATAAATTAGCCGTGCAGGCCAAGCGTGAGAATCGCCTTGCGCGGGTAGCGGGCTAATGCAATTACACCATCATTGCCATCTCACCTATTGCACGAATATTCACCCTGGCGAAGAGTGGTCACCTTTTTTCGAGGCATTGCAACACTCTTTGCCACAGGTGAAAAGCCGATTTTGCCCTGACCAGCCCATGGGGGTTGGCCTGCGGCTTTCTGCTGTTGCCGCGCATGCGCTTGCGCGAGACGCCGCGGCTTTATCTATTTTTCAGCAGTGGTTAAATGAAACCCAGCTTTACGTTTTCACCATCAACGGGTTTCCTTACGGTAAGTTTCACGGCGCGCCAGTGAAGCAAGCGGTTTACCAGCCAGACTGGACGACGCCAGAAAGAGTGGTATACACCGAAACACTCGCGACGTTGCTGGCGGCGCTTTTACCTGCGGGTATGCACGGCAGTATTTCTACGGTGCCTGTTGGTTTTAAGCCGGACTTGCTAGCGCAAGGCAAACTGGAAACAGCTGTCCATAATTTATTGAAAGTTGCTGCTGCGCTCTACCATTTACACCAAAAAACGGGTCACTGTATCCATCTCGCTCTTGAGCCGGAACCCGGCTGCTTTCTTGAAACCACATCGGAAACGGTCGACTTTTTTACTACACATCTTTTTAGTGAAGGCGCTCTGGAGCGCTGGCGTGAACTGGTGTTTGACGCGCGCGGTGGCGACGAAAAGGATAGACAGTCATTGTCGCTCGCCTCGCTCAAGCAATATCTCGGTGTCTGTCTGGACACGTGCCACGCAGCGGTAATGTATGAATCTTCCCGCGCGGCAGCAGAGATGCTGGTGGAGGCTGGTGTGCCTATCCACAAAGTTCAGTTGAGCTCGGCGTTACAGGTGCACAAGGTTGATGATGTTACACGCACCAAACTCGCTTCCTTTGCTGAGGGGGTGTATTTACACCAGTCCAATATTCGTGAAAATAATAGCACTGAATTTTTTCTGGATTTACCAGAAGCGCTGGCGGCAGTTCAATCACACCAGGAATTACGCAGTCATTTTCATGTGCCGGTGTTTTTTCAGTCCGTAGATGGGCTGGGTACAACGCAGGCGGATTTAATCGAATTTTTGGCGGCACAAAACGACAATATTTATTCCACCCATCTGGAAGTCGAAACCTACACCTTCGGCGTGCTGCCTGAGCCATTAAAAACCGCGACCATTGAAGACAGCATTGCGCGAGAACTGGACTGGGTGCTGGAGCGACTGAGATGAAAATAAATACGATAATGCAGCTTGGGCGTATACCTAATTTGCCAACGGTTTGGACTAACACACTGGCCGGTATGGCCCTGGTTGGTGGCTTGGGTGCTGGTGCACTTAGCAATAGTGCGCTGAGCAACGATGTACTAAAGGTTAGTGTACAGAACGATGGCGTACAGATCGCACTGACGCTGGCGGCGCTAAGTCTGTTTTATTTGGCCGGTATGTTTTTGAATGACGCTTTCGATGCTGAATGGGATAGGGCGCACAAACAAGACCGGCCAATTGTACGGGGCGATGTGTCGGTTACCGAAGTGGCATTTTACGCGTGTGGTTTTGTTGCGCTTGCCCTGGTATTGCTTTGGTTTGCCGCAAATGACGGCCAACAATGGCTGCCCATTGTGTCTGCCAGTGGGCTGCTGGCGGCAATTCTGCTGTACAACGCGCGACACAAGCAATGGCCGCATGCGGCCTGGATGATGGGCAGCTGTCGGCTGCTGGTCTATATCACAGCGGCGAGCGTCATCGCAACGCCGAATACGGCGGTACTCGTTGCAGGCGCGGCCTTACTGGTTTATATCGCAGGTATTACCTATTTAGCTCGGTCGGAACATGTAAATTCGCTCGAGAGCCGCTGGCCAATTGTGTTATTGCTTTGCCCCAGCGGTTTTATACTGTTTTTGTTGTGTGTGGGATATTTTGATTTTCTCGCCGCTGCCGCTGCACTTTTAACCTTGCTGTGGATCGCGCATGGCATTCGCTATTTAATGCCAGGCGCGCGCCGAAATATTCCACAGGCGGTGGGTATCTTGCTTTCGGGAATGTGCCTTATCGATACCAGCTTGCTACTGGTTCTGGGGCAAACGCAGATCGCACTATTTACCGCCTGCTGTTTTGCTGCTGGCATATTTCTACAAAAGTGGTATGCCGCCAGCTAAACGCGGGGTGACGCGAGTCGTGAGCTTAAAGTAAATAGATTGCTCAGATATGCGCTTGTTGTAGCTATTTGTCACAATAATTTGTCGCAGCAACTTGTCGTAAGTACATGTCGTAACTACTTGTTGTAAGTGCGTGTTGCAACCGAAAGCCTAAGCCGAACACTAAAGCCAATTGTTATGAAAAATATTCAGAATCAACCTTTGTACGACGGTCTGCGAAAAGCACTGAGTACTGGCCCGGGCTGGCAGAATTTGACGGCGAATATTGAGGTGTCTCGCAACAATTATACGCGCGCCGGATTCTTTTTAAATTTTGCCATGGCGCCGCGCTGGTTTAAATCGGCAACAACACACCTGGAGTTAGACGCGGATCTGGACCCGTTTGGCGCCTTGCAAAATTGGTCAATGGGTCAGGCAGCGCGTTTACTGATTTTGCTGGAACTGGCCGCGCTCGTCGATGCGAATGAGTACACGGCGGCAATGTCCGAATTGTTTAAAACCGCTGATGTCAATGAGCTGATAGTGTTGGTAAAGAGCCTGCAATTCATTCCTGACGGCGAAACGTTTGTGGAGCGCGCGCGCGAAGCTGCACGCAGTAATATCGAAAGCGTATTTTGTGCGGTTGCCCATCACACCGATTACCCACAGCGGTATTTCGATGCTGCTGGATGGAACCAGCTGGTACTAAAAGCGGCTTTCCTTGCGGTACCCATTTGGTCCATTGTCGGCGTACGCGAGCGTAATAATTCGGCGTTGGTGGCGATGTTGCAGGATTACGCTCGTGAGCGTCAGGCAGCATCGCGCCCGGTCCCCTGGGATCTTTATTGCTGCCCTGCCTGGAACGCATCCAGCGATGCGGATTTTCAATTTTTAGAACACCAATCGGCGATCAGTTCGCCAAAAATTCGAGCGGCGATTGTGCTCGGCTTACGGGAAAATAACCTGCCAAAGGCACAAACCCTGGCCGCGCAACTTCCCGATCAACCTGCTAATACATTGCGCTGGGAAGACCTCGCAGCGTGGGACAACTGAGAGGTATTGACTATGTATATTGATCCACACGTACACATGAGTGCGCGCACCACCGATGACTACCAGGCAATGGCGGAAGCGGGCGTGGTGGCTGTTATCGAACCGGCATTCTGGCTCGGGCAGCCACGCACATCGGTAGACACCTACAAAGATTATCTCGCGTCATTGGTGGGGTGGGAACGCTTCCGCGCGTCGCAATTTGGAATAAAACACTATTGCACTATCGGTTTGAACTCGAAAGAAGCCAATAACGAACCGCTTGCGGAAGCGGTTATGGAAATCCTGCCGTTGTTTTTGGCAAAAGAGGGTGTGGTGGCAGTCGGTGAAATTGGTTTCGATGAACAAACGGCGTTGGAAGAAAAATATTTTCGCGCGCAGCTGGAATTAGCCAAGCAATTTGATCTTCCCGTAATGGTACATACACCGCACCGAGACAAACTCAAAGGCACCATTCTGACGATGGATATCTGCGAGGAACACGGCTTATTGCCGTCGCAGGTGGTGATTGATCACAACAACGAAAATACCGTTAAGGCGGTATTAGATCGCGGCTATTGGACCGCATTCACGCTCTATCCGCAAACTAAAATGGGCAGCGAGCGAATGGTGAATATTGCGCGGCAATATGGCTCAGAGCGCATTTTTATCGACTCCAGCGCAGACTGGGGTGTGTCCGACCCGATGGCGGTGCCGAAAACAGCCAACCTGATGTTACAGTCCGGCATTCCTCAAACGGAGGTTCACCAAATGTGTTACGCGAATGCATTGGCGGCCTACCAGCAGAGCGGTCAGATTGCGGCAGAAGATTGGCAGACTGCGGACTTTGACCAGGCGGAATTGTTCGAGGGCAATTCAGTTTTGCGAGGCCAGAAGCCGATTAAATCTTCTGAGGCGTAAGCCGTCCCCCCTACCTGATAACCAACGTAATTCTCGAAATACAAGGCGTACCGATCAATGGCAAAATTGCTGGTTTTGAATGTAGTGGGTTTAAGCCCCAAGCATATTGGCGAACATACCCCTCACCTGAAACAGCTGGCTGAACGGGGGGCGCAATCACATATTCACTCCATGCTGCCGGCGGTTACCTGTTCCGTGCAAACCACGTATTTTACCGGGACGGCGCCTGCGCAGCATGGCATTGTTGGCAACGGCTGGTATTTTCGCGATCAGGCAGAGATACGCTTTTGGCATCAGAGCAATCACCTGGTTCAGGCCCCACAAATCTGGACTCAACTAAAACAGCAGCAACCCCAGGCCAGCACCGCCAATATTTTTTGTTGGTACAACATGTACTGCCCGGCGGATACCGCGATTACGGTGCGCCCGATGTATCCGGCTGACGGTCGCAAACTTCCCGATATCTACACTGCACCGGGTGAATTGCGCGCTATGCTCAATCAGGAGCTGGGCACCTTTCCGTTGTTCAATTTCTGGGGGCCCAAAAGCAGTATTGTGTCCAGCCAATGGATCGCTGATGCCGCCGTGCGCACCCTGGAAATGCGCGCGCCGGACTTTGCGGCGGTGTACCTGCCGCATCTGGATTACGCGATGCAAAAAGTTGGGCCTGAACATCCGAGTATTCCTGACGAATTGCGCTCAATCGATGCGGTGTGCGGGCAGCTGATTGATTACGCAGACGCTAACGATTATCGGGTGGTAGTGTTATCGGAATATGGCATTCAACCGGTCAACAAGGCTTGCCATTTGAACCGGCTGTTCCGTGAACAAGGATGGCTAAAGGTGCGTGAGGAGCTTGGTCTGGAGCTGCTGGATGCTGGCGCGAGCCGTGTGTTTGCGGTGGCGGACCATCAAGTGGCGCACATTTACGTTCAGGACAAAGGCCTATTACAAGCCGTGCGCGCGCTGGTGGAACAACAGCCCGAGGTGGAATTCCTGCTGGATGAGCGGGGCAAACAGGTACACGGTTTGAGCCATGAGCGCAGCGGGGAGCTGATTGCCATCGCCAAGCCCGACTGTTGGTTTAGCTATTACTACTGGCTTGACGACAGCCGCGCACCGGATTTCGCTCGTTGCGTGGATATCCACCGCAAGCCAGGCTATGACCCGGTAGAGCTGTTCGTCGATCCGAAAATAACCTTTCCAATGCTAAAAGCGGCGAAAATTCTCCTTAAGAAGAAACTTGGGTTTCGCTATCTAATGGACCTGATTCCGCTCGATACGTCCCTGGTTAAAGGCTCCCACGGTGCGCTCACGGAAAATCCCCAGGATGGTGCAATTCTCATAGCCTCGGATTCGTCGCTGCTTGGCAACGGTAATGCGCAATCGGGCATTGCCGCAACGGCAATCTTTGACTTGCTATTGCGCGCCGTGGGGCGTTGATCAGCGACAGGCCTGATTTCTGAGTAATCCGTGTCGATGAAGATTATTAAAAATAGTGCTTGACTGTTTTGTATCAGGCCTGTAACTTGCGCCCTAGCTAGGAAGCAAGCTTTTTTTATACTCTCCCGTTCGTAGTATCTCTGTAGTTCTTCGTCCTGTAGTTTCTAAATATCAGTCTTTATTTCAGCTACCTCGCCTTTTTATAGGCACCCGTTTATTTTTTTGCAGGATCTTATTATGTCTAACAAAGTCACTGGCACCGTAAAATGGTTCAACGAATCTAAAGGTTTTGGTTTTATTTCTCAGCCTTCCGGTCCTGACGTTTTCGCCCATTTCAGCGCTATTGAAAGCTCTGGCTTCAAAACCCTTACTGAAGGCCAGCAAGTGGAATTCACCGTTACCGACGGTCAGAAAGGCCCACAAGCGCAAAACATCGTTGCCCTATAAGCTAAGCGGCAAAACGAATCTTAAAAAGCTGGCCTATGTTGCCAGCTTTTTTGTTTTTATAATCTTTTTCTTTATTCACGTTTGTTTGGCTGTTGTGCAATTTAGACTGAGTAGTCTAGTTTGGCAGACACCATCACCACCAGACGCTATCACCATCGGCAATCGTCGTCTCCATTATTTTTATCCGCCCCGTCGGCTTTACCCATTTCTCTAAAACTGATCTAATGGCTGTGAAGTTTCGCTGCGCACTCCATTTATTTCGGGCATGTACAATGCGCGCCCACCCTTGGTTCATCTATGCAATTATCAGAGTATTTACCCCAGCTGGTTGACTTTAACCGGGTCTACCTTGCGTGTTTCTTCACCTTTGTCGCCGCCTTCTATACCTTGCGTATCCTTATTCAAAAGAAGCGCACCGGCCGGGAATATGTCTTCGCGGGCACACGTTTCTGTGCAAACTGGTGGAATCACATGGTATTCCGCTTTTTTCGCGTGGTTATCTGGCTGGCGTGTGTGTTTCGCTTAATTTTCCCTGGTCTGGACAGTTACCTTGGGTTGTTTCCATCGCTGAACCAATCGGCGGCACTCCTTTTGGGCGATATTATGCTCACAGTCGGATTCGCCTGGGTGCTTGTTGTCCATTTTCGTATGGGTCACCATTGGGCATCCGGTGTTAAACCCGGAGGCCCTGAAGCGCTTATAACAGATGGCTTTTATGCCTTTTCTCGCAACCCGATGTATTTAGGTGTTGCGCTTGCGCAGGTGGGGTTTTTTCTGGCGCTGCCGTCGGTGTTCTCGTTGCTATGCCTGGCAGTGGGTTTGACCGCGCTATACAGCCAGGTGCGTGTAGAGGAAAGCCACTTAGCCGCGCTCTTCTCAAGCAGGTACGACACTTACCGCGCTCAAGTTCGTCGTTGGGTGTAAGCTAACCTACTCGCGGAGTCGCCGGCTTAGATTTATGTGGGGTGGCCTAGCGGCCGCTTTCCTCGTGTGGTCAATTCGTATCGATTCACGGCTTAGGCATAATTTTTTTTGCGACCAGCAGCCACTTTTACCGTCTATTAAGATGTCTTTCATCAAGGCCTTAATAGGAGGCAAAATGCCATACTTCCACGTCCATCTTTCTGTCGATAACCTGGCGACTAACATCGAGTTTTACTCGCGTCTCTTCGGTGCGCAAGCGCATAAAATAAAATCCGATTACGCAAAATGGTTGATCGAAGACTTGCGCCTGATATTTGCTATTTCTTCGCGCGGCGATCGCCCCGGACTCAATCACTTTGGCGTGCAGGCATTGTCAGATGAGGATCTCGCTGTATTGCGGACCCGGGCGATAAATGCCAACGAAGGCACCTTCGTCGATGAAGCGGATGCGCGCTGCTGTTATGCGAAAAGCGACAAGCACTGGGTTTCCGATCCACAGGGTATCCCATGGGAACATTTTTATACCCGCGCTGATATTGACGAGTTTGGCGATTCGGTTGAAGCTGTTGCTGACGACGAACCTCCTTGCTGTGTGCCTTCGCCTGTGCAAACCGGAGCGGCAAAAGGCGCGGAATGTTGCACAAACTCACCAGAGGAATTGTTAGACCGTGAATGCTGTTAGCTGCCAAACCGGTAACAATCAGAGCGAGCGCCCGCCTGACGCGGGCGATCTCGACAAGGCGAGACTGGATTCCACGAAGTTGCGGGAAAGTCTGTTCAATTACCTCTCGCAGCGGTTGCCCGCCAATGCCCCGGTCGATGATCTGCTGCAGGACTTATTCGTTAAGGCGTTGGAACGCGACGCTAAAGCACCACAAATCCGCAACCTCACCGGGTGGCTGTACGCGGCTGCGCGGACCACAATTGCCGACTTCTATCGCGCGCAGGCTGCCTGCCGCGAAGAGGTGTTGCAAGAGGATGTGGCTCATCTAGTGGATGACGATCTCAGTTTCCACTCCGCATTATCGGAATGCCTGATTGGTTTTATTGGCGAGTTGCCCGGGATTTACCGGGAAGCACTGTTAGCTGCGGATATCCGCGGCGAAAGCATGCGCGACCTGGCTGAGCAGGAAGGTGTTTCTCCCTCTGCCATAAAGAGTCGGGCGGCACGTGGCAGGCGGCTGCTGCGAGACAAAGTTCTCAACTGCTGTGCCGTGGAGATAGCCGATGGGTTGGTGGATGATTATTACGTTAAGCGCTGTGGTACAGACTCACAGGCGCTGACAAAGTGAGTTCGTAGCGAGGGCTCAAAAGGAGCTTAATTTTCTTCAATCCTTAGTGGTTACTGAATAAACTTTTCCTTTTATCTCGAGCCCATTAACTTCGCAATTTTCATTGCCAAGTTAATAAATTCACCTATCATATTTCCGTCGCTATTATGGGTTAAGGATGATGATAAAGAAATTAAGTTATAAAGCCTGGGCTGATGCGGAGTTGTTGACGGCACTCAACGCAATCGATTCACACAAGTTCCCAGGCGAACAACACATGGCCTTGCGTTTATTTAACCACATCAACGTGGTGGACCAGATTTTTATTGGTCATATTACTGGCAATGGTCACGGCTATACAAAAACAAATACTGATAGCACCCCAACACTAGCAGAGCTGAGTGAGCGTGTTTCGAATGCTGATCATTGGCTCATCGAGTTTGTGAAAACTGTGGACGAGGTTGGTTTGCAGCGGGAAATCAACTTCACTTTTACCGACGGTGACGAGGGGCGTATGACTGTGGCAGAAGTGCTCGACCACTTGGTTATTCATGGCACCTACCACCGGGGTAACATCGGAATGCTGCTTTCAGATTGCGGTCTGGCACGCCCCGCTGATATCTATACACGTTTCCTTCATCTGCGCGGCGGCAGCTAATGCGAAGGCGCTTCGGTAGCGAGGGCGAATTCAGGTTATCCCGCGAATTACAATCTCCAGTGCTGCAATAAATTCCTCCTTAGCACTGCTCTCTTCGGCTGGGCTGGTGATCGCAATTAAAGCCGGGTATCTATCGGGGTCCAATTGTTGGATGTGCGCGATGGTATCCGATTTCGCCTGGCCCGCTGTGCTCGGGATTGGGCCTGCCAGATCGTTCTGTGCCATGCCGATAATCACTGCGCTAATAGCTCTAAAAGCGTGCAGCCGTTGCCGGTTGTCAGCGCAGGGCACGCGCAAACTATGCAGCAACGCCTCACTCAACCGCAGCACTGTGGCGGACTGACTGCGGCGCGTAAGCAACAGCGAGACGATGTTTGGGTGACGATGAATGTGTTCCCACATATCGAGCGCGAGAATGCGAATCTGGCTCTCCCAGGTAGCGCTGTCTGCTGGCGGCGTGGCAATGCCCCTTAGTGCGCACTCTACCAGGAGTATATCCAGCTCTTCCCTGGTTGCTACGTAGTTGTACAGGGTCATTGGCGCGCAGCCCAATTTAGTTGCAAGGGTGCGAATAGACAGGCCGCTGGCACCATTCTCGTCCAGGAGGCTTAGGCCAGCGTTTTCTATATCCGCGAGTGTTAATTTTGCGCGTCGCCCCATGGGTACAACTACTTCGAGTTCACATTTATATATGTACACTGTACGAATATATTTCACAGTGTCAATACGAGAGGAGTGCTCATGGCCCGACTAAGCCTTGGACAGACGGCGCCAACAGCGCCGTTGTTGTCCATTCACAATGAACCTGTGTCACTTGTCTGCGCGCAAGACACGTTTGTTCATGTCCAGTTTCGGCGTTTTGCTGGTTGCCCGGTGTGTAATTATCACTTGCACCAGTTTGCCCAGGCACAGGATCAGCTGCAGGAATTGGGGGTAAGGGAAGTGGTGTTTTTCCACTCTTCCCAAGAAGAGATGCTCAAGTATCAGGGCCAGTTGCCGTTTGATTGTGTGGCTGATCCGACGTTGGCACACTACAAGCGCTGGGGAGTGGAGCGTGATTGGCGGGCCATCTTTCACCCGAAGGTCGCCTATGCCGGTTTTATGGGGTTTTTAAAAACGGGGCGCTTATACAAACGAGCCGAAAATGGTATTTTCGGCTTGCCGGCTGATTTTTTGTTAGATAATCGCGGCTCAATAGTGAGTATGAACTACGGTTCTCACGCCGATGACCAATGGAGCCTGGAGCAACTGTCAGACATCGTCTTGAAGATGCGGTAGTCTGCGTTGTATTTGCGGAATCATCTTAAATGACGGCTGTGTTTTACTACTGTGAGAGGCTTTATATATGGAAATTCCCGAGGCGGTTCAAGAAAAATATCTGACCTATCCAGTTGCGGCCCAACGCTATTTTCTGGAACTCCGGCAGATGATTTTGGATACTGCTGCAAACTACAAATTGGGCCGAGTGGAGGAAACGCTAAAGTGGGGCGAACCAAGCTATTGTGTCATCAAAGGCAGCCCCCTGTGTATTGATTGGAAAAGTAAGTATCCGGATTGCATTTCAGTTTATTTCAATTGCAACACGCTTCTGGTTGAGACTTTTCGCGAACTTTACTGCTCAGAGTTGGAATTGCATGGCAATCGTGAAATTCGCTTGAGCTTGGATGTTCCGCTCCCTACCGCAGTGCTGCAGCAGTGTTGTTTTATGGCGTTACGCTACCACACGCTAAAAAAGCAACCATTGCTTGGTGCGGGTGCGGGTGCGGGTGCGGGTGCGGGTGCGGGTGCGGGTGCGGGTGCGGGTGAATAAGTCTGGGGTTTATTTACACTTTGTATAGGTTAGAGTTCTGGATTTTACACCGAAATGCCGTTAGGGAGTTTTTGTCGTTGTCTAGCGGGCTAAACGAGCGAAAAATAACACCTCGGCCTGTCGGAATACGATGTTGCCAGTGCCAATGATCAGTCGCAGTTTCCAATAGTCCAACAGCAGTCCCCGTTTTTTTAATCACGAATAAGTGAAAGGAATTACCTTGTGGGGCTATGTGGTGGGCTCGACCTGGGTCAATGGAACTGGATTAATCCAAAGTAACGGTACGCCGCGCCCGGCGATGAACTGGTTAATGGACTATATCGGCCGTTAGCGATACACAATCATTCTGATTGGTGGAATAACGGTTAGCTTGGATTTACGCCGGGCTTTTTAGGCTTCGCTAACGTGTTAGGCTACATCGTGCTGTGCTATATGCTGGTGCAATGCCACGCTTTAATTAGACGATAGCAACTGGCACTCGCTTGCTGATCCTTATCAGAGTAAGTCAAAATTACTATATTGCACGCCAAATCGCGTATTTGGGAATAAAAATTCGCTAATGTATTAAAACATTTTCCATCTACCCCCTTGTTTACCTCTGGTATCACCGTAAAATGGCCATTCGGCCTAATGGGGGGGCTTGTCATATTTCGCGTTATTTTCACTTGGCTATTCTCGAAAATACCGCTGCGCGCTTAATTACGTTTTTCAACGAGTACTTCAAATCATTGCACAGCTGAGGTGAATGCATATGGAGCTTCTGGAAACGCAAGAATTCTACGTATGTGATGGGGACGAGCTTTTGGATGGCGATTGTATAAAATTGCCATTGAAGTTTCGGGGTAAAAAAGATTCAGCGTTAATTATTCGTGATCGAGGTAAGGTGCGGGCCTTCCACAATTTGTGTGTGCACATGCCGCGTACGCTGGATTGCGAAAGTCATTCTGTGTTTGATTTTGAAAAGCAACAACTACGATGCTCTATGCACGGAATCGTGTATTCTTCCGAAACCGGAGAGTCTCTGAGCGAAATCTGCCGCGGTAAAAAACTTACTTCTATCCGTATCATCGAGCAGGATAATAAAATCCTTATTCGCGACAAACGCGTAGCCCGTCTATAACGTTTCTGTTAAACCCAGTTTCAAGAGTGTTGTGCTGGTTTTGACTTTTTATACGTCTACTAACTTTTTATTTAACATTTCTAGTCTAGACTTGTTGGTACGGCAACCGGTTCCAAGTGGACAGCTTTTAAGCTGGCCTATCAAGCCTGCGACACTGCTACACTCATAATCCCACTAAACCCTGCAGGGTTTTTGTGGCGCATTGAGTGAGCAGTGTTCACAGCTTTAACTTAGTTCGTCAGCATATTAATTATTTGCTGACGACGCAGGCCAGTCAGGTTGCTTAATCTGCACTAAAAAACACGTAACTGTACTAACTAGCACTTAATTGTACTAAATAAAACTAACAGTACTTTAGCTCACGGCCGAGCTGACTGCTAATTTCTTTAAGCGTTTTCCGCGTCGCCGTGTCTTGCGGTTTTTTAGCGTTAGTGCAGACCTTCTAAGCTTAATACTCCACCATCAGGTCTTCGTCGCGAACAATAATCTGGCAAGCGAGTCGCCATTCGCAGGGAAAATCGTCGACCAGCATTGTATCGATCTGCTCTTGGGTGAGTTTTCCTAACTCAACTAACACTGATCGTTCTTTGTCGGTCAAAGGTCCAGCCATGCGCTCTTTATCCGCCAGTGAGGTCACTTTAACCAGGCACTTACCGCATTTACCATCCTGACACTTAAAGTTAATCGGGATTTTGTTTTCGCGGGCGATTTGTAGAACGGTTTCTGTGTGACTGCCTGCAGTGGCATAGACGGTCTTGTTTTTGTAGCTCGGGTGTGAAAAAAGTATGTCGGGCATGATGATTCTCCAAACTAATTATATTTTGCGGATCAAGCTGGGCTAACAGTTACATCGCCGAGTACCTGCGCCTGACACGCAAGGCGGTGATGTTTGCCAGCCGAGTTCTCACGCAAAATTTTGTCTTCCACGACGGAAATGGTAGATAGGTTCGACCAGCCTTCGTCGACTTTCATAAGGCAGGTTCCACAGTCGCCTTCCCGGCAGCCATAAATAATGCCGGAACCGAGCTTGTCGGAAATTTCGATCACTCGAACTCCAACGGGGACGGTGAGTGTTAAATCAATATCTTTAAATGTTAACTGGGCTTTCGCCATGGGGCTCTCCTTAAATTGCCAGAGTTGCAGAAAAGTTTCTGCTCTCGAAACGCGACTTTGTCACTGTCTCAATTCGCTGATTGCAAGGGGCAAGCCATTTTGAAAAATGTTAGTTTTGGCCTATAGAAGAGAGCTTGCGCGCGAAAATGACGCAAAATATTGGCGCGTTAAGATTAAATTTGTAGTCTTCCCTACAGGAAAATATTTTTAAATTTGTTCCCGAACAGAATTGTGCTTTTTGTTTGAATTACTACACTAAATTTCACTGCATTTCTGCACCAATATCACTCCGAGCTGAACCAAAAGCGAAAGATTGCTCGCGGTCGGCGAATTTTTATTAATTCTATTCACGCCTTCTGCATATTTTTGAAATTTATTATAGGTATGGTTATCCCTAATGGCGTGCTGGTATGACGCTCGAACATTTGTGCTGACAGTGTCGCCATTAGTGTAATTAGGTAATCCGTGGCACTTGAGTTTGGATTTTGATCCGCCTACAGTATGCGCCGCCAAGGTCCGCGGTGAGCCCTGTTTATAGCGCGCGCGGAGCCTGTAGGGTCATTGCTGTAGCGTTTGCGCCTGTGCACGTTTGTGAGAGGTAGTGTGAGAGAGAGTGAGAAATAGTGTGAGAGAGTTCGTATGAGTGAATCGTCTGTAATTTTGATTGGGATGCCAGGGGCCGGGAAGAGCACCACAGGTGTGCTGCTGGCTAAACGTCTCGCCAAAGCCTTTATCGATACGGACATACTGATTCAGCAACAAGTTGACATGACCTTACAGGACTACCTGAACCAGCATGGCTATATGGCGTTGCGTGAACTGGAGGCCGACGTGTTAACGTCCGCGTCGCTGGAGAATGCCGTGGTCGCCACAGGAGGCAGCGCTGTGTACAGTGACTCAGCCATGCGGCGCCTGGCAACACTAGGGCCTCGGGTATTTCTCGATCTTAAGCTGAGCAGCATGCAGGCGCGTATCCACAATCAGGCAACGCGGGGTTTGGCGAGTCAGCCGGGGACGACCCTCGAGACGATTTTCGCGGAACGTTTGCCGCTTTACCGCCAATATGCAGATATTACTGTGGCGGCCGATGGCGGAACGGCAGAGGAGGTTGTACAAGCCATTGTCGACCGGCTGTCCGCTGGCGGCAGCGTCTAAGTCAAGGTTGCGCTAATCGTCGCATTAGAAAAGCCGTGTGGGCACGAGCGGCTAAAACCGCCGCGCTCACAGGTCTAACGGCTTTTGGTGTTACGCAGGGTAAGCTTCGATCAGTGGCGCCAGCTGGCGCAGCATTGGGCCCAGGTGGGCTTCGAAGTTCTTCCATTGGGCCAAGCCGGATGTGTAGATAGGTTGGCGAACCTGCTCAGAACTTGCGGTACGAACCGCGCGCTCGGTTTTATGAAAAGCGAGGCAGCTATCCTCAAACGGCAGCCCGCAGAAGTCCAGAATACGTCGAATTTGCGGTTCGGTATGTTCGACCAGTTGTTCATGGTAAACCCGCAGGATTTTTCCAGGTGCGACCTCATCCCAATGATCCATCAGTGCCACATAATCGCGATAATACTGCGCGACATCCTCCTGGCTGTAGGTAAATTCCTGACCCTCGGCAAACAATTGTTTGTACCCGCTAAAGCAGCAGGCCATGGGGTGTCGACGCGCATCAATTATTTTTGCATTGGGCAGGATTTTTAATATCAGCCCGATGTGGCGAAAATTGTTCGGCATTTTATCGGTAAAAAAGGGCGCGCCTTTGCGATAAATCTGCGTGTCGTCAATGAACTGTTTGCCCAGCTTTTCCAGTTCCTCGCCACCCATGGTTTGCAATACTGCGGGGTACCGGGGCGCTTCGTCGGTGCGGCGGCGGCCATTCAGGCGGTGGGCAAACGCCAAAATATTGGGTAGCTCCAAGGTGCCGTCGACCATTGAGTGGCTAGCCAGAATCTGTTCCAGCAGAGTTGAGCCTGCACGGGGTAAACCGACGATAAATATCGGATCTGGGGCCTCGTAGCCCTGCGAGTCGTCGTGTAACAATTCCGCGTCGACTACCGCTTTCTGCCGTTCGAATTCTTCGTGGGTGGCGCTGGCGCTGTAGTCACTTTGCCGCTTCTTAAGTAAATTACCGCGCTCGTAATATTTGAATGACTTTTCGAACTCCCCTCGATCTTCGTAGCAGCGCCCCAGGGCGAAACACAAATGATAGTGATCGGCGTTATCGAGCCCGGATTGGGCCTCGGCTTTCTCCATTGCAGCGATTTCCTGTGCGCTGAAACGGTAGGTTTTTAAGTTCGCCAGGCTCCACCAGGCATCGCCAAATTGCGGTTTAAGCGTATGGGCTTTTTGATAGCTGGCTACCGCTTCCTCATGCTTGCCAATGGTTTTTAACGCGTGCCCCTTCATTAGCCAGGTAACGGAATTTTTCGGTTCCTGCTCAAGGAGTGCGTCATAGGTTGTTAACGCGGTGTCGAAATCACCCACAGCCATTGCGGCGTTCGCGTAGGTGGACTTAATTTGTCGATCAACCGGATTTTCTTCGTAGAGCTGGGTGGCTTGTGTCAGTGCTTTTCCGTATTTTTGCCGTTTTTGCAGCACATTCACTAAGTCCAGTCGCGCCTGTGCGAACTCCGGGTACAGTTGAACGCAGCTTTCCAACAGAAATTCTGCGTCGTCCAGAATGTGAAGTTGAGTTCCAATCTTGGCCAGCAGGCGCATGGCCTCAGGATGATGTTTATGTTCCTGCAAAAACTGGCGGCACAGGTTTTCCGCTTTGTAGAGTTTACCTTCACTGAGCATACTGGTAATGCTAACCAACAACGGCGGTAAGCGGTTGAAATATGCCAGCTGAGCACTGGCTTGAGTGTGTTCTTTACGCAAATCCATTTGTTTGGCCAGCTGCTCCAGCCGCTGCCAGGATGCGATAAGTCCCGGGTTTAATTGCGTAGCTTTTTTATAGGCTTTAAAGGCTTGCTTTAAGTCCCCCATCATGAGCTGGCAATGCCCCAGTTCCTGAAAACCGCGTCCGTATCCGGGTGCAGCGCTCTGCAGCGCGGTAAGCGTTTGCAGAGCGCCTTTGGTGTTGCCGAGGTAGCGCTGGCAAACGGCCTTTAAATAAAGACCGTCCCGGTGCTGCGGATTTTCCTGGAGAACCGCATCAGCGGCGGAGAGGGCAGTAGCATGATCGCCGGCTTTCAGCGCGCATTCACTTTGTTCGAGTGCGCGATTTATTACGTCGTTATGCATAACTGACCTTATTTTTTACTGATAGCGATAGGAGACGCGCAAACCTGCCGTACGAGGCCGGTTAGTGCCGATGCGGCGAATGTCGTCCTGGTTATTAATAAACATTTCTGCGCGTTTGTCGGTAAGGTTGTCGACAAACAACTCTAGGTTCCAGCCATCGCGTTTGGTACCAATGCTGGCATCCACCAGTGTGTAACCGTGCTGTTCTTCCCGTTCTTCCGCTACGATTGAGCTGTAGCTTTTATCGGAGTAGCGGCTGCCCAGCTGCACATAGTAATCCTGTAGGCCCATGCTCCATGCATAGCGTGCACGCAGGTTAAATTGCAGTTTGGGGGTCAGCGGTAACTGGCTGCCCACCGGTGCCATTTCAATAACCTGCGCCTCTGTCGATTTTAGCTCGGAGTCGTTATACGACATAGCCGCGAACAAGGTGAGATTATTGGTGGCCGCCCAGGTGAGGTCTGCTTCCAAGCCGGTTATTTCAGCATCGGCAGCGTTTTCGATAAACGTTAATATAGAAACATTTTCAGGATCGAAACGGGACACCTGCATGTCGTTCCACTGAATGTTATAAATATTGCCGTTGAACTGCAGGCTCTGATCAAACCACTGGGTCTTCCAGCCAATCTCGCGGTTTACCACGTTGTCGGTTTCGTAGGTTACCGATACCGTTGGGTAATCCGGGTTGGCAGAAGGAATGCCACCGCCGCGGTTAAAGCCACCAGGGCGGAAGCCTTCGGAGTAGGTGAAATACACCATGCTGTAGGTCGATGGGCGGTAGCTCAGGTTGAACTTAGTAATGACGTCATCCGCTTTCAATGGCTCTTTGGTGTGGCCACCTGAACTGTCGTAATCGCGACCACGGTCCGTTTGCGCACCATTTTGGAAAATACCGTCGGCAAAATTGGACGAACCAGTGAAATCAGATTCCATCTCGTAGTAGCGCAAGCCTACAGTCGCAGTAAGATTGGAAAGCAGGTCATAGGCGACCTCACCAAAAGCTGCCATCTGAGTTTCGGTACGCGTAATATCGTTAAAAAACGCTACACCAGCAGGTCGCGTGGCATCGTTAATATTGTTTGCCCCGGCAATAGGTGCGTTGGGTACAAAGCCGATATCAGGCGTGGCCAGGTACAGAAAATCGTCCTGTGTTTTAATCTGGAAGTCTTCATAAAATACACCGACAACCGCGCGAATATTTTTTTCTGTGGGCGTAACAATACGGAATTCGTGGGTTTCACGCGTTTGGTTCTGGGTGCCTTTAAAACCTTTAACCGGGTTTTTACATTCGCGCACATCGGTAATGTACTCGGCAGCGTTCGGGTAATTTACCATGTAGTCCGGGTTATCGTAGGTACAGGTGTAGTACTCGATAAAACCGCCGCTGTTGTTATAGCCGGTGTAGTCGATGCTCTGTTGCACATCGCGGTTTAAGTAAGCGCCGGTGTACAGCATTTCCAGCGCGCCCAGGCGACCTTCCAAGGTCCAGGCGGTTTGATCAAAGCTATCGCGCAATTCGTCAGGGAAAAATCGTTCGACTTCCAAATCACCAACTTCTGGATCGTAATCAAATACACCATCGGCGCCGAGCTCCTGACGGCTGTGCTGAACTAAAATATCCCAGTCGTCATTAATCAGGTATTTAGCGCCGATGCGCATACCTTTATAAAAACTATCGTTAAAGTCGTCCTCGGCAAGCGCGACGTTGGAAGCGTCTTCGTAGGTGGCGTTTGCTGGCAAAGATACATTGGCATCCGGGTTTTTACTCGGGTCGATGCTGAAGGTGCCTACTACATTATCGATGTAACCACCTTGCTGGTTGTTATAAACCACAAAGCGTGTTGCCAGCTTGTCGTTTATCGGCAGGTTCACAAAGGCTTCGGCGCTGGTGCTCATGTCGCCGCCTTTTGTTTCGGACCAGGATGTTTTAAAGCCGGTGTCGAAACCATCAAAATTTGGTTTGTTGGTAATCAGTCGGATGGTACCCGCCTGAGAGCTGGAGCCAAACAGAGTACCTTGCGGGCCGGCGAGCACTTCAATGCGCTCCATATCGGCGGCGTACACATCCAGATTGCGGCCGGGCGCGGTTACTGGCTGTTCGTCCAGATAAAGGGCAACGTTAGGCGTAGTGCCCTGCGCGCCGGAAAGCATAACGGTGATGGGTTGAATGGACATACCGCGAATGTACACGGTGGATTGCCCTGGACCGCGTCCGCCGGCAGAAACATTTGGCAGATTGGCTACGTAGTCGTCGAAGCTCTGAATGTTCAGCTCTTCCATCGCGCTGGCACCCAGTGCCTGGATTGCGATAGGCGTGTCTTGCGCACGCGCTGGCTGTTTGGTCGCAGTGACCACCATTTCTTCGACTTTTTGTGCGAGAGCGCCCTGGCTCAAGCTGCCAGCGATAACCAACGCTATGGCAATTTGCAGCGGCTTTTTACCGAACGCTGCACGGTGTGGTTTCGTTTTCACAACAAACTTCCCCGGTTTTGAGTCATTCCCGGTTGATAGCGAATTCCCGGAATGCATGATTGATGGCTAGCAGAGGCTTGGCGTAATGCGGCGCCTTGCTAAAGAATGAAGTTATCGATCTGTTACTCGCAGCCGTTTTATGCCACAGGCGTTACGTTTGGCAGACGGACGAGGACTCGAAAATTCGAATAGCCTTAGGAGATCGATAAACGCAACTTTTGCCGACATTTCTCTCCAGAGTTAAGACGACAAAAGCAACACAACGTGCAACAGTGTAGCACAGGCGAGGGGGTATCTCAGCTCGCATATCGCTATTTTGCGGAAAATCGCCACATATCGCCGAAAATTCGTAGATTTTTGCGCGTTCTATAATAATGCTATATCAGCGAGCTTAAGAGAACTTGCATTAAATGTCGTCGGCAGAGCGCGATCAGGAGGTTAACGTCGCTTAAATGCGGCTAACCTCCGATGGTAAAGGTGCGGCGGTGATTGGCGAATTACATAAATTGCGAGATGAAAATAAAGTTAGGCGAGAGGTTTGCGCACCACCCAATAACTCAGGCTCACGATAAACGCAAACGCCGTCCCAATAAATTCCCTGCCTTCTTCAATATAGGGTTTTTCCGGGCTCATATCTTCCACCAGCGATTCGCTGCCCAAATGGTAGTGGAGGTATTCCACCAATCCTGGCAGAGAGATGGCGAGCCCGGCAAGACAAAATCCCGCTGCCAGCCCGTGTAGTGCGTTCGCTGTTTTGGTATTTGTGCCGATAACGGCAGCCAATGGAACGAGAGCCGCCAGGCCGTAGAGTAACACCCAAAATAACGGATCTGGATCGTTAAATTGCAAGTAAGCCGTGTAAGCTAACAGGCAGGTTAATAACACATGAAGTATTTTTTTAAGGTGCTGAGTCATGGCTGAACATACCGCGTTATTGTTATGTGAGCGGTATTCTAACGGGTAAATCCACGAAAGAGTATGGTCTATAGCTGGGCCTTGGCCTGCGCGAAACAGCGGCTCCTGTTAAACGCCCAGCAACGCATTTCGTGCAAAACAGTTGAATTGGGTTCTGGCAGCCTAATTGCTGCTGAAACGCCATCCTTTTGAATCATTGGGGTACTCAGTGAATCAACATGCGAATTTAAGTTGAACGGATATTTGCCGTAGGGCCAGGTTGAAGTACTGCTGATCGTTGTTGGTGGAGGGTAGGAAACGTTCCTGGCGAAAGAAAGCCGCGTGATATCTGGTCGACAACGAGGCGGGTTAGGGGTAAGAGCGCAGTTGCAGGCGCTTCATGGATAAGGGTGAAAAGTTGATTTGCGGTGCGAGGGCGAAATTTAGGTCTAGGGTCGATGTTTGAGAGAACAACAATAAAGTTACTCTGCGTGTTCATACTGATAAATGCGCTGGTTTGGCTTCCTTATCTTCTACTGCGAGACAACCTGCCTGTTTACATGAGTGCACCCTATGCTGTTTTGGGTTTTATCCAAACGATGCCCGTATATTTGTTAAATAGCATCGGATTTCCCGGACTGCTGCTGAACAACGGCCAGTGTGGTTGGGGTTGGTGCTCGCCAAGTACTTTTGGTTATTGTGCCTTGTTAGTTTTTTGGTTAATCGTTTTATGGCTAATTGCCCGCCTTGTTTCGCTGCTGGCAAGCGCACCCAAAAAACATGGTGCTCGAAGGGAGCGCGACTAAGTAGATGGGGTTATTTGTTTTTCCGCCAGGTTAACGAATTGGGTAGCAGGTAAACGAAAGTGACCGCAACCCGTCAGTTGGGTTAAGTTGAGCCTGTCAGCTATCAGGCTATGTACGCTTTTTGGTCTAGCGTCGGTACACTTTTACAGGTGTAGAATTTGTTAAACATTACTACCGCGCACTGGCGTGTGCGTCGGTTAACGCAGGGTGAGGGAGTTAGATGATATGAAGAAGACGTTGACGGAGGCCGACTACTTCGAGATGAATCGCGTAGGTTGGGACCGAAGGGCAGAAGCCCATTTTGGTTCGAGGTTCTATGACCTAAAAGGTTTTTTATCTGGCGAAACCTCGCTTCGCGAGATTGAACTCGCCGAGCTTGGGGACGTTAACAGCAAATCACTTCTGCAGCTTCAGTGTCACTTCGGCATGGACACACTCTCGTGGGCAAGAAAAGGGGCAGTCTGCACTGGTGTGGACATATCACCGGTTGCCATTAAAAAGGCCCGAGAGCTGGCGCAAGAGCTTCAGTTAGGCGCAGAATTTGTTTGCGCCGATGTCTATTCATTCCAGCGTTCAGGCGCGGCTCCCTATGACATTGTGTTTACCTCCTACGGTACCATCTGCTGGTTGCCGGATCTAAGCCGATGGGCCCAGGTTATTGCGTCAAACCTTGCCATCGGTGGTCGCTTCTATATAGTAGATTTTCACCCTGTTTATGACCTGCTGGCTGGGTATTCGTATTTTACTAAGCACGAGCCCGATATCGATGAAGAAGGCACGTACACAGAAAACTCCTCTGACGCGATAGGCAAGTTCGCAGCCTGGGCTCATCCTATCTCCAGCGTAATCACCGCTCTGCTGGCTGTTGGTATCCAGATTGAGCGTGTCAGTGAATTCCCATATAGCCCGTACAACTGTTTCGAAGGCATGGTCGAACGCGAGCCAGGGCGTTTCTATTTAAGCCATAAGGGAAACGATATTCCGATGGTTTACAGCATCACAGGGCGAAAAATTGCCGAATAAAAAAGTGTAGTAATGGAATTTAATGCCGTTTTTGCGTTGACAAATCTGCAGGCAGATTCAACAATTTTTAAGCTTAAAATGCTTTATTAGAGAATTAGATGATGTTTGCCTGTAGCTGTTACCGCAAAGCAGTCAGGGTAGAAATTGTAGTGCCTTTACGAAAGTCAGCTTTAGATCCAATTGAAAACCTTGAAAACAGTTTCTAAAAGAATAAAAAATGTTAGGGAAAAATGACCTATGAAAAACTACCAACCCTATGTCGTCATCATATTTTTCTTGGTAATTTCAGCGTCCTACATTTTAGGTTTTACGCCGTTAATTATTGGGGTTGCATTTTTATTGATTAGTTGTATCGCATATGCGTATTACGCGAAAGACAAAAAAGCAGCCAAAAATGGCGAATGGCGGGTACCGGAAAGTACGTTGCATATGCTCGGCCTGTTATGTGGCTGGCCAGGCGCTCTTCTCGCACAACATCAATTTCGGCATAAAACTAGAAAAGCAAGCTTTAGATTAGTGTTTTGGATAGTTGTTCTAATTAATGTTGCTGCATTTTCCTGGCTTCACACGCCCGATGGACGTAAGCAGCTAAAAGTTATCGCTCTGCAAGCGCAAAATATCGCAATGCAGCATTCAAACTCAGAAGCCGTAATTTCATCAGTGTTGCTATTAACAGAGTTTCGTGATCGCTGACCAAATGTGCATTGATGGGGGCTTATTAACACGCGCGGCCAAAACGGCTAAATAAAAACTGCTAATTCGTGCTCTTCGCTAAACCGCGAACGTAGGCTGGGGCGGAGTGTTTGGTTATTATTGTGAGCTTTACGCTAAGTGGTGGTCAAATGAAGGTTCGCCCTGCGATGTGGAACAGTTTGAACCTCTTGTGGTGCGTTCCGCCTGCCGTAGATTGAGTAACAATGTTATCGCACCAAAAGTTATCTCCCGAGGTATTTAACCCCGAGAGATCCTGACCGTCATCTAACCGGCAGGTTTTTGTTTAGGAAGTCTGCCATTGCGCGGAAGGCTTCAATACGGCTGTGTTCACCAGAAATGTAGTGATCTTCGTTTTCCTGCTCAATATAGATAACATCTTTTTTCGCGTCACGTAATGCGTAGTACATTTGCCGTCCGTGCGTAACATCCACCTGCCGATCTTTTTCACCATGGATTAAAAGAACGGGAACTTTAATATTATCTACGAGCTTGACCGGTGAGTTTGCTGCCAGGTCTGCGCGATCATCGCCGATGTATTCGTCCACTAAATCGTAAGAAGTCGCAATGTTGGTTTCTCTGTCAACAAGTTTCAGTAGATCCGTCACCCCGTTCACGCTAATAGCGCAACGATAGAGATCCGGCGTTTTGCTAACACCAACAAGTGCTGCATAGCCGCCGTAGCTTGCGCCCACAATGCATATTTTTTTCGGGTCGGCAATACCTCGCTTTACAATCTCGGCGACAGTGTCTTCGACATCCTCCTGCATTGCTTTACCCCATTCGCGTAAACCTGCTAAGGTAAAATTCAACCCATATCCGGCTGATCCTCGAAAATTTGGCTGAATTACGGTGTAACCCATGCTTGAAAAAAACTGCGCCCAGATGTCAAACTCCCATTCGGTTCTGGCGAATGGACCACCGTGGGGAAACACTAGGGTAGGCAATTTTTTCGTGGCTCCCTTCGGGAGCGTTAAGTGGGCTTCAATTTGAGTTCCATCCCGTGCGGTGAAGCTCGTCCTGAGCACATCCGACAGTTTGTCTGTGGTAAGCTTTTTGTAACTATAACCTGCCGGCTCTAGTTTCAAGGGTGAGCGAGAGCCTATATAGTAAGTTCCCGATTCTGTCGGGCTATTGCTGAATACCAGAAATTTATTTTCATCGTCAGTAATGGAGAAAATGTTATTGTTTCTTTTAGGAAGAGCCTCGTCTATTTTTGCTTGGATTTCTCTCCATTCATCATCAATAAATCGAGTAGGGTGGCTTCGCCCTTGATCAATGCCGATCAGTTTTTGCCTTTTTTTGCTAAAAATAAGTTTGCCTGAAGCATCAGCGTTTTCGCGACTAAATACAATTTCGGTCTTGTTGGATGGGTCTCTAAGGTCGGCCTTTGATATTACCGAGTACCCATTTTTGTATTGCTCCAGATAAACAATGTTGGGGTCGTAGTCAAAACCAGAGAACTCTGTTGACTGGGCGGAAAACGGTATGTACGTCCAACGATTATCCCACTGGTTTTTTTTAACGTCCTTGAAGCTTAGATCAAACGTTTTTCCATCATTATAACTCCAGCCGAAACGTACTCGTCCCTGCTTGTCTGTCTCCCAGCCACTTGTGGAGGGATCTCTTTTTTGAATGAAGCGGGCAGAGCGTTTCTTGATGTTAACGTCAACGACAGCGTGCCCCACTGGCCAACCATCTGATAAGCCCGGTACACGCATGAGAATATGATCCGGCTTGTCCGGAAGCGTATTTATAACTGTTCCCAGACCTGATGGCAGATATTTGTATTTTTTTAGGAAGCCTACCTTAAAAGGGGGGTTAACTTCCCCTGTTTCTGTGTTAACTATGAGAAGTCGAGTCTCTCGCGTGTCGCCGTGCACCCGAGCCATACCTGTCCACGTGTCACGCTTGCTTGGATACCAAGTAAACACGAGCAGTGTTTTTTCATCCTTCCATTTAAGGTGACTGAGAAAGTATTTGGTATTATCAGTAAATAAAACGATGTTGCTCTTGCCTGTGTCCAAGTTCGTTACCTGAACAGCAGTACCCTTCATTTGGGGTACGTCGACACGTATCATAGAAGCAAGTTTTTTTCCATTCGGCGCGAGTGCGAGCTTTTGCACATCGGGTAGCTGAGCATAATCATCAGCCGTAAGTTGGGAAGACTGTGCATTAAACGAGAGGATGTTGACAAAGAGTACTAGCAGGTACGCAGTGCGGCGCATAATAAATCCCATTTATTGATTATTAATTTTGCACTATTTTAACAGGATAATGTGATCGATGGCGCGTAAATATTCATATGAAGCCCTCTAATCTCAATAGGTTGAGGTGATGCAACTTGGCGTTTTATTGGCCTAGGGTCGCTCTTCGCACTATATAAAGCCTGAATCACTAAGCTAAAAATTCGTCAGCTTCGGAAATACATCCACGTAGGCATTGCCGGGGAAGTGGGAAAAACGCTGAGGGTTGTTGTGTTTTGGGTGATATCGGTAGTGGGACTAATTCGGCCTTCAGCCGTTTCTATGCTACTGCCGATGGCGAGCTCACATATGGAGCTGTATACGTGGCCGGTAGCGGCCGGATGGTCGAGCCTAAAAAGAGGTAGTCGCTCCGCTTGTGCTTAGTGCCGTCGTATCTGCTAAGTCTGCGGCTAAAATCGGATACGGTGAAGGTGGTTACTTTATCCGAGGTTTTCCAGCATCCGAGTTCCCAGCGCTTCCAGAGCGTTGCAAAAAGCCACGAGCCGATGGGAATCTACCTTACTTATACTGGTCTCCAACCGTAGTTAGGCTCGCTTTAGCCGAATCCCGCCATCGGTTGCGCGCCTTTGATAAGGCCTGATTCATCTCTAGCCGCCAACGGATCAATGTTCGTGCCAATATGGACTGTTTGGTGCAATTGAGCCGCTTTGTGGATAGCGTTTTCAAGCGGCTTTTGCGTTGGTTGGCAGGGGCTAAACGCGTCTAACAGGGCGTAAGCACTGAACAGAAGGCAAGCCTCGTCGGTGGCAGGCTTTTAGCAATATCAATCCCTTACAAAGTCGACTCACAGCTCGAATATAGGGTGCACTGGATTTGAGGCAAGCCGGCGCCAGTTAAAGCTAGACATCTGTTAAATAAACCATCGGGGAAATTGGCATCTTGATGCTTGAAAATAGCCAGTACTGGATAGATGGAGTGGAATGTCGCAAATAGCTTCAATATCGGCACTCAAATCAACGCATCAAGCCTACATAATAGTTTAGATTTGGCGAATGTTTGCTCTCTGGTGAAACAGTGTTGGCGACGATATATGTCCATTTTGAGAGCACCATGTTGGCGCTATGGATATAGGCACTTGAGTGCTGCACACCACTGACTAGCACGCTCAAAAATGGGTTAATGGGCATTGCATTCAGGTGTAGCTTTACCTTTACCTTTACCTATGCGTACCTCATGGTAATGTTTGGGCTACTGCAAGCCTCCGGGGTAGGTAAAAACGCGGTTCCTTTGGAGCAATATCCTCCAGGCAAGATAGAAAGCAAGAGATAGGTTGGGCGTAGGTTCCTGGGGTCATCGGGATTGTACGGAAACGTTCGGTGTTTGGTCCGAATTCGGCGAAATTTTCGGGCTAAGAATATTGTTAAAAAAGGTTATATGAAGTTGGTCGTTGCGGTATGCCTAGGTTTTTTATCGTCTGCGGTATAACTACCGGTTACTGGTACTATCGTTTGTTTTTGCCGTGGGTGCAAAGTGAAGCCCGCGCGAAGCAATCTGAAGCTAAATTGCTTAGTCAGTATGTCAACAAGCTAGAGGTGGGGATATAGATGCCGTTATTTATTCTATGAAAATGGATGTGGAGCTGGAAAATAGTCAAGCAGAGGAATTGTTAAAAAATATGTAGAACTTTTTATTTGGGTACAGTATTTATAATTAAATGTTCATTTCGTGGCTAGGCCTTAGCTGGACGGCCTTGGTTAGAAATAATGCAGTTTTTTATGATGGTGCTAAAAAGTATATTGGCTTTGAATTATTGCTTGCAGTATATTTTTAACAGGTTCATCAAGCTGAACCTCAAAGCTTCGCGCCGTTTTTTCTGGCTTCGCCATTAATCGAAAAAATAGCACTGCACTTTGGATCAGCTTGCAAAGGATTTATAAGACATAAATTATGTACGTATTTATTGCACTAATTCTGCCTATCGCTCTTGTGGTGATTGAAATCTGCTTTGTAGTAGTAGTGCGGCATATAAATTTTACAACGTCTCCAGGGTCACTGCTTGCTTTAAAAAGTATAAAGTACGGTATTGTTGGTGTGGCACTATCTTTAGCGCTAACCATTGCCTGGATGCTTGGGTATGAGTGCTTGACGGGTTACAACACAGGTAACGCTCCATTGGGCTGGATTTTATTTTATGGGCCAATTTCTTTTGCTTTAGGTCAAATTGTAGCTCTAGGTAGGTGGTGGAAAAATATTTTGTAAAATGATGAACTTTCTCTTTTTTAATAGTGAATTTTGAATGTAATAATATTCTATTTTTTGGTTTGGCGATTTAACTGCTTAGCTAAAATAGCCACCAGACCCACACGGCTACGCTTGGCTTTGTACATTCACTTCGCTCAGTTTTATACAAAAACAAGCTCCACAATGCGGAGGGGAGCTAAGGGCGCTAGCAACTCGGAAGTCCACATGAATAGAATTTTATATTTCGTCGCCTTGCTCATTCCATTAAGAGCGATGGCGGGTACAGGCGTTCCGGAAATGAAGGGTGAGAACGGATATGTTGAGCCATTCAGAATGTTTGATAACGTGTACTATGTAGGAGATAAGTGGGTATCTTCGTATGCAGTCGAAACGTCATCCGGTCTAGTTATCATAGATACTCTTGATTTTCCATATAGTATGTGGATTCCAGACAACCTTAAAAAACTAGATTTAGATGATAAAAAAGTAACTCACATTTTTGTAACCCATGGGCATTCCGACCATGTCGGTGGCGCGGAATTTCTTCAGTCTTTGTATGGCTCCAAAGTTGTAATGTCGGAAAAAGCGCTTGAGCTAGCAAAAGAACAAGCTTTGAAAAGCCAAGGTAAAAGCAAATTTTTTCCACCAGTTGTAGAATCGTTTGCCGAAGACAGCTCAAATATTGTTGTCGGTGATACAGAGTTTAAATTTTACATAACCCCAGGGCATACAGAGGGTGACCTATCCATTGACTTCTTCGTGAAAGATAACGTTCAGCTATATCGTGCGTTTGTAGTTGGTGGGCATGGAACAAATTTTCAAAAGCCTGCACTTGCCAAGCAGTTTATGGCTAGCATGGCCCGAATCAAGAGAGTAGCTATGGAAGACCCTGTGGTAACCGTTAATCTATCCAATCATCCGCATAAAAATAATTTGTTTTCTAATCAGGAACTTAGCGCCAATGACATAACCACTAACCCGTTCATTAGTAAGGAAAATTTCTTTCGGTTTATAGAGCAACAAGAGGTACTGGCCACTGAAGAGATAAAAAACGAACATGAACCGAGCGGTTCGACTAATGCTAACAAATCAAATCAGCCGACCGCTAACGGATCGGCTGATTGAGACGTTAGCTACACAATAGGAAAATACATGCAAGTAGAAAGTTGGCTGTTATTTTGTGGGATTGCATTAATAGCTACTTTAACTCCAGGTCCGGCGGTGTTAATGGTGGCGGTAACTAGCTTATCTATGGGGTTTAAAAAAGCATTAGCGTTAATTATAGGAAACGTCACCGGGCTTTTTGTCATGTCTTCGTTTTCTGTGCTTGGTTTGAGCGCTGTTATATTGAGTTCCTCAATTATATTTACAATCATTAAATATGTGGGCGCGATCTACCTTATCTATATTGGGGTTCGTTTATGGAAGAGTGGCGTTGGAAGTTTAGAATTTGAAGGTCAGAAAAAAGTAGATGAAGGCGCTATTAGTCTTTATGCAAAGGGTATATTGTTTGCAATAACAAATCCAAAAGCAATTATTTTCACAACAGCGTTATTTCCACAGTTTATAGTTGTAAGCGAGTCGTTATTGCCTCAATTTGTTTTATTGGTGGTAGGTTTTATGTCTTTATCATTTTTATGTCTGTCAGGGTATGCTTTGTTTTTCTGTCGAGCTAAGAAAGGTCTAAATAATTTTCTATCACCGAAAATTCTAGGTAAGGTATTTGGTTCAGCTTTTGTTGGTGCTGGTTGTTTGCTTGCAAATTCAACAAGGTAAAGCTGCAAGTCTGTCAATATCGACTTCGGATGGACCTCGCTGACGCTAGGCCCATTACAAAAGCGTAAGGCGTTTCTTGAAAAATCGAAAGTGCATATGATAATTCGTGAGTATTTAAACAAAGATTGGTCTCGTATTTGCGAGATACATGATTTGGCTCGTTTAGATGAGCTACGAAGCGCATCTCTAGATAGTGCATTCTTGCCGCTAAAAATAGCGGCAAAAAACGAAGATCTTTTTAAATACAAAATACTGGTTGCTGAGCGCAACAGTGAAGTTGTAGGGTTTATTGCATATAGCGAAGAAGAAATAGCTTGGTTATACGTTGGTCCGGCTAACTATCGTAACGGTATTGGTAAAGCTTTAGTTAAAGCTGTTGTTGGGTCACAGGATCGCATGTTTTCAATAGAAGTACTAAAAGGAAATAATACAGCATTAGACTTCTATAGGTCTGTTGGTTTTAGTGTAACGGGTATGGCTAGCGGTCAAATGCCAGGAAATGAAGAGTATGAAGTAACCGTGCATGAGTTAAACAACACTAAAAACTCCTGACGAGCTGTCATGGGGACATGTTTTTTGCTTCGCTCCGCTTTGTGGTGGTTTCGACTCTTTACCTCAAAACTCCACTGCACAGAAAATGCCGGTACAAAGCGGTATTAGCTATTACAACTAAGGAGAGTAAAATTGAATATTGAAGTTTGGATTGCATTTGCTTCAGCTGTTTTGGTTTTTTGTATTATTCCTGGGCCAACCGTTATATTGGTTATGAGTCAAGCGTTATCTCATGGTAAAAAATCAGTTTTTCCGTTAGTTGCTGGGGTCCTCGCAGGAGACTTAACGGCGATGACATTTTCCCTGGCGGGTTTAGGCGGGATCTTGGCAGCTTCTTCAGAATTATTTCTGATATTAAAGTGGATTGGCGTTGCTTATTTAATTTATATTGGTTGTAAAACGTTTTTTGCTAAAGTCGACGACGCTCAAGAATCCCCAAAGACATCAAGTGATAAATGGTCTATGTTTCGGTCGGCTTATTTAGTGACCGCATTAAACCCAAAGGGCATTGTATTTTTTGTTGCCTTCTTACCGCAATTTATCAGTCCAGCTAAAGATTTTATTCCTCAAATAGTAATTTTAGTAGCGACATTCATTGTGCTTGTTGCTTTAAATATAACCTTCTATACATTGTTTGCTGGCCAAGTAAGGGAGCGAGTTCAGTCGCGTAACGCCAAGAAATGGTTTAATCGCTTCGGAGGTTCGGCCTTGTTTGGAGCTGGTGCCATTACCGCATCCCTAAAACACAGTTAACAAAGTGTTTTGGGGAAAGCCTAGGCTAGGCTTCGATTTGCCCTAAAGCGCGCCATTATATTAAATCGACAGTGCGAGGAATATTATTTATCTCATCGAAGTAGATGTGTACTATCACGCTTGTTTTGCAGATGAAAAATATATAATGCTAGTGATCTCTACGTATATTTACAATGGATTACACCCGGAACAAGGACCTATATTCTTCGACATTAATTCTGAAACGGAAGTTGGTTTTAGTGAAGGAAAGATTCATTCCGTATATGACCTTAATGCTCTTATAAGTTGACTCTTTAATACTGTTGACTCGAAGGGTGTGGTGTCTGTTTTCTACTAATATGCATGCGGCTAGTTGCAAGCGGCTAGGTGTGAGCTAATATACATCTGCTAAAAATTTGGATGACTATTTGTGCAGCAGATAAATGTAGCAATGTGGTCCTGTTGAAATATTTTCGTTACGCCTTTTGTGTTTGTTAACACAACATTATTCAGTCCGAAAGTTTTGCAAAGCTAGGCATTAGAGGCCCCATTTAAATGAGAGTTTTTTTAGTAATATTCATACTATTTATTGCCGGGGATTTATGTGCCGGTGAGGAAATGCCAGGTTTTAGCGTTGAGGAAATTGAAAAGAATGTATTTCTACATGGGTCCTATAGTCAGGTAAACGGTTTTGGGTTGGTAAGCTCAAATGGGTTGGTGGTTATTGAGAATAAGAAAGCGTTTATTGTCGATACTCCTTGGTCGGAAAAAGATACCATTAATCTTGTTCAGTGGATTGAGGGTAGAAACTTAGTATTAATAGGGAGTATTTCCACTCATTCACATGAAGATAGAACCGCCGGAATTAAATGGCTTAATGCTCATTCGATTCCTACGTATGCCTCCGCCTTAACCAACGAGTTATTGAAAAAAGACGACAAAGAGGTTGCGACGAAGTCGTTCGAGGGGGCAGAGCTAATGTTAGCCGACGGCCTAATAGAAGCGTATTATCCCGGAGGTGGGCATACAATAGATAATATAGTGGTTTGGTTGCCAAAATCTCAAATATTATTTGGTGGTTGCCTTGTGCGGAGTGTAGATTCAACTGGACTTGGGTATGTAGGCGAAGCAGATATTAAAAACTGGTCTAGTTCCGTCGAGAACGTGCTGTCGAAGTATCCTGAGATTAAAGCGGTTGTTCCTGGTCATGGGAAGATAGGCGGGCTTTCACTATTGACTCATACTAAGAAGCTTGCTATCTCAGCTCTACCTAAGTTGTCAAATTGACAGTTTTCCGTCGCTCCCATTAGTGCCTGATGGTACGAACGGGCGTCTCCAGAACTACAATGTACAACCACGTGAATTTACACCAAGGATAAGACTGATGGTATTTGAAGCAAAAGTAAAAACGATCGATTAAGCTCAATATTCAGGTCTTGAAAGCTACGATTAGGAGCGTTTAGTTAGCGCTCCTATTAGCCTTAGTAGGTGGGGATAGGCTAACGCCAAAAATGGCCTGGATAGTGAAATATTGCTTTCTATGGGCAATAATCATGCAGGCACTTACGTTACACCTGAGAGCGGATCATGGATAATTATCTAGTTTATTTAGGGGTTGCCATGGCTACTGTGATGTTGCCTGGGCCAGCTGTTATATTAACTCTCAATAATTCAATTCAACGAGGGCTGTCTAGAACATTCTCTGGGATTGTGGGAATTGCGCTGGCAATTCTTCTTGTTTCGGTTATTTCTGCAACAAGTTTAGGTGTTGTGCTAGCCAAGTCAGCATTTGCATTTACTATCATTAAAATTATAGGTGCCATTTATTTGGTCTATCTTGGTATTAAAACATTCAACTCGAAAAGTACACCTAATGCGCAAACTAAATTGAAAGAAAGTACTTTCGAAAAGTGTTTTGCGGAAGGTTTTTTTATATCAATATCGAACCCAAAGACTATTGTATTTTTTATGTCAATATTCCCTCAGTTTATAGACCTTTCTAAGGCTTATGTTCCTCAGTTTATAATTCTGGCGTCAACATTTAGCGTTTTGATTATGGTTATTCACACTGCGTATGCTATCTTCGCTTCCCTGGCCAAAGAAAAGCTTTCATCTGATCGCGGAAATGGCATTCTGAATAAAATTACTGGTAGCGTTTTTATTGGGTTTGGTGTTGGGTTGGTGGCATCAAGCAAATAGGTGTAACAAAAAGCGCTTGCGGAGAACTGCATCCACGCTTCGTTTTCGCAAAGTTTGACGTTATTTCGTTTTATTTCGCTAAAGCTTTTTACAATGAAATATTTGAGAATTGGATGAACCCATTTAATTTTTGTTTGCTGTGATAAAGCGAACCCGAGATGTGCACTATTGTGCAAATGCAGGGTAAATAAGCCTATAGTTCTGCAATAGGGCATCATCCTAAACTCAACGGCAAAGATTCCAATTTGATTTGCAGTATCGTGGCGTGTAATCTGACGTTGTACCATAGCAGAAAAAAATATAAAAAGATCGTACCTGGCGCGCTCGCTGGCTATTTAGTATCACTAGAGTACGTACTAGTTGTCGGTGGCACTTGCTGACGACCCGCCTTTGACCGAATTCTCCCGGTCTACAACCGCCGATGACCCACCTTTGACCGAATTCTCCCGATCTACAACCGCCGATGACCCGCCTTTGACCGAGTTTTACCGGTCTACAACCACAGATGACCCACCTTTGACCGAATTCTCCCGGTCTACAACCGCCGATGACGCGACATTGACCGAGTTTTACCGGTCTACAACCGCCGATGACCCGCCTTTGGCCGAGTTCTGCCGGTCTACAACCACAGATGACCCGCCATTGACCGAGTTTTACCGGTCTCCAACCGCCAATGCCCCTATATTCACGCCGATGTGGGATATTTGGTGCCAACGGGCAGCCTTGGCGTGGTGTACTGACTTGGCGGGCCCAGTTGCCTTTCTGTTCCTAAGCCCACGAAAGCCGACCTGTACTTGCTGCACCGCTTAATTGAAGCGTCTGTTAAATATCTCGGCACACGAATAAAGATAATCCCAGCGCAAAAACGCCATATCAAACTAAACAAACCGTTCTAGCGGAAAAAGCCGCCAATCTCGGCGGCTAAATCAGCAAAATAGTCCTGCGAGCGCGATTATCTTGGACGAATATTTGCCTGGATGAAATATTGGCGTACTGTGATCATTTCCTGTTGGTGAGTGGAAAGCGGGCTTTTAGTTTGAAACCCCGGGAAATTACTGGTGGCCTGCGAAGGTAAGGTCAAAGGAAGTGAGGTATTCGGGCGTGTTGAGTTCGTTTATGTTGCTGTGAATATCGGCAGTCGTTTAAGAGCGGGAAGGCCGTTTACTTGGCAAAGGTGTTGGTGGTTGTATTTAATTCATAGTGGATAAATCCACCGGACATGTAGGGCTGGATTCTGTATGACAACTAAAGTACGAGGTTTGCATTCAATTTGCGCTGGATTTGAGTTGTTTAACTGTTAGGTGAAAAGGCGAAAATGATTAAATTTACTGACTGCGTAAATGGCGTTTATTGCGCGGTAAATAATACAGCTGAGGAGCCGGTGATGCGGTAGCGTCGCAGGTCCAGATTTTTTTGGGGGCGTCCTGGTAACGGGGTGTTCTGCCACCATGTTGTGAATAATATCCCCATGCGTATTAGCTAACGTGACATGCGTCAAATCTTTAAGATAATGAAATATAAGGAAGTATAAAAAATGCCAGTAACTGACAACACAAAAAAATTTATCGGTTGGCTTAATAATTATTTAGTAGGCCATCAGGCTAGAATTGTACAAGCGATGCGCACAGAAGCCCAATGGGAGGTGTGGCTTCAGGTTGAAATGGCAGTTGCATTAAACAGCATAGGCATTGCTGTGAGAGAGCAAAAATATGACGATAGCAGAAAATCATTAGACATACTTTTCGTAGAAAGATCGAGCCAACAAACTAATCAATTATTCGTAATAGAGCTTAAGGCGGAGTCGCTTAAGACGAATTTGGTAAGTGGACGATCAATGTTTTCAGCTTTGCTTTCTGATTTAGACAAAATGCAATTGTTACAGGTAAATAATTTAAAAAATAAATACTCATGCTCGGCGCTAACATATATAGCATGTGGAATCGGCAGTCCTTCAAAATATGAAGCAATCGCTAGGAAGATGTACAGGCAACTCCCTAATGCTACGGCAACAATAAATGTTGCCGGTCAATATGGTATGTATTATTTTGTGGTTGAAAAATAATTTTCACTGCAATTATTTTTTTATAAAAATTGATGTTATTTACGAATCAACTAACAATACGGTCGTGTTCGTGTTCACAAAACCGTGCAGGCTGGGACGAGCAAACAGGGGGGCACTGTTATTCCCGAGGAAAAAATAACTGAGGGCTGCGTTGAGGCGATAATCTGCTCGATTGCCTATCATGGCTTACACTTCTCGCCGTTTGAACGCCTTTTGCATTCCGCTTTGCGTGATTTTACCCACAAAATCACTCCGTTTTGGCCGTTGGTTCGCTCGGAATTATAAATGCAAATGAAATTAGGAGGGTAAACGCAATTTCATCTGCGTTGTCAAAAGTGACGGCAGCTCAGTCCTTATGGGTCACATTTCTTTAATTTTTAAAGGATACACAATGAGAACAACGTTATTTACATCCTTATCTTTATTTTTACTCTCCATTTCATTCGCCGCGTATGCGCAACAAGCTTACGATAGTAAGGTGCACTCAGAAGCAGAAATTCTGGCGATGCTGCCAGAGGCAGCGGGCAAAGCGTTTACTGGGCCGATTGTCAGGAATTATAACGATTGCGTGAAAGGTGTGAGTGACCCTAGAATCCAGGCACTTCGCCCCATAACCATTCAGCAGTGCAATTGTACTTTGGATTACGTGGCAAACGTTATGATCCCAAATAAAATGATGCAAACATCAAATATAAATAGAACTATGAAAGGCTTTCCTGCGCAGTGTCGAGTTGAGAACCCTACAAAAGTCACTGAGTTAGATTCGCCGGTACAGTAGAAAAAATGTTGGGCAGAGTGAGCACGGTTGTCTGGGCGAACGCAGCGCTCTGGGATGAAGTAGGCGGTCACCGCCATAGATGCTGTTCACATACGCTGTGGTAAAAATAGCTAGGCTTCCACAGTCTCAATACTGCTGGTTAATATTATAAAAGTCGCGAGGTTTAAAAAAATTTGACGCCAGATTTCACCATAAGAGAAGCAATTTTAAAAGATGTTCCTGCGATAGCGGTTTTAGGTCGTGCCACCTATAAAGAACACTTTTCCGATATCTGGCATAACATTGATAGCTTTTTAGATGCTGATTTTACGCATGATGCAATTGAATCGTGTATCAATTCACCGTCAAGTCACCGGTATTTATTGGCCTTGAAAAGCGATGTATTAATTGGTTTTGCCAAGTTAAATATAAATTCCGAGCTGAAGGATATGGGCAAGCTGTGTATTGAGCTGCAAAAAATCTATGTAAAAAAAGATAACGTTGGCAACAATCTGGGTTCAGTGCTTTTGCATAAAGTAATGGAACTTGCTTTAGCGCTTGGGAGTAAGTATGTTTGGCTGGATGTGCTAAAAAACAATGTGCAGGCCCAACGGTTTTATCAACGGCACCAATTCAGCATAGTCGATGAAATACCCTATAAAACTGATAAGTACGAGTTGGGCATGTTTGTTATGGTCAAGATGTTGGAAAAGTAGTTTCCTACAGGTTTAATTAATTTGTAGGAAACTTAGGTTCATTTGTTCCCGCTTTATGAGTACCGAACTTTCAGTACGTCTATTATGGCCTTTTGTGCTTGCTCTATTTGAGCAAAGCTCAGGGCTGCTCTTCACGACTATTGCCACTCCCCACGACTGTTCCCGCACTAACACCAGCAGCAGCACCAGCACCAATACCAACACACACGGACCAACCACACCTAAAAACAGGCAAGCATTCAAAATTACCCCGAGAGCCCTGGCGTTTTATTGCTTCAGTTTTCTTCCGTTACTATAAAAACCCCAAATCAGTAACGTCAAAATTCGCCAGGTTAGGGAACACATCCGCGTAGGCGCTGCCGGGTAGGCCGAACCAGCCGCTGAGGGTGGCTGCGTATTGGTCGATGCTGGTGGTTGGAATTATTCGGCCCTCGCCCATGTCGTCGTTACTGCCTATGGCCAGGTCGGGCATGGTGCCGTAAATTCGCCCTCCAGCGACCGCGTCGCCGATAATAAAGTGGTGGCCGCCCCAGCCGTGGTCGGTGCCGTCGCCGTTGCTGGTCAGTGTGCGGCCGAAATCGGACATGGTGAAGGTGGTAACTTTGTCTGCAACGCCCAGCTCTTCCAGAGCGTTGTAAAATGCGGCGAGCCCGTCATTAAGTTGCGACATCAGCAGACTTTGGCGGCGATTTTGATCGCCGTGGGTATCGAAATCGCCCATGCCAACAAAAAATGTCTGGCGGGATACGTTTAAGCTATCGCGAGCAGCAATCAGTTTGGCGGTCATCTTTAGCCCGGCGGCAAGGCGGTTGTCTTCCGGAAACAGGGTTTGTATTTGGGCTGAGGCGGCTACCGCATCGCCGACTTCCTCCGAAAGATCCCAGGCGCGATTCATATGCTCGGCGTAGTTGCGGGCTAAAATATGGTTTTGCTGTTGCGCGAGTATGGCCTGAAAGGCAGCAACGCGGCTGTGTTCCCATCCGTTCTCTGTCGCGCTTGCTTTGCGGTCCATGGCGTTGATGGTGCCCACCCCTTCGGGGTTAACTGAATAAGGTACAACGTCTGCCCCGGCTTGCCAGAGGTTGCTGCCGTTTAGCGATATATTCATCGATAAACGAGGGTTGTTATTTAGCGAGTGCATCAAGTCCGCGGCGCGCCCGGCCCAGCCGTTGCGTTTTTGTGTGCTCTGCAAACTCTGTAAAAAATTTTGCTGGTCGTTGTGCGAGAAAAGTTGCGGCGGCAGCGCGGCAGTTTTTGCCTGATAGGCGATTTTGCTGGTGGGTTCGATAAGCGCACCCACGTTGCCTAATATTGCCAGTTTATTGTTCGAGTACAGTTGCGCAAGATCGGCGAGCGCCGGGTGCAAACCGTACTCGGCACCATTGTTTTGCTGGCCGTCGATGGCGATAAGCTCATTTTGTGGCACGGCCAGCGATTGTCGCGTTGCGGAATAGGCGGCGTACTCCGTTGTGCTGCGCGGCACCACCATATTGAACGCATCGTTACCACCAAAAAGGAATACGCACACCAGTGCTTTGTAATCGCTCTGCCCGGCAGTTTGCGCATGGGCCAATTGCAGTCGGCTCAGTGTTGCCATGGCGCTGGAGCTACCCAGGGCCAGTGTGGCTGCCCGTTGTAAAAAGTGGCGACGGTTGAGAGTGGTATTCATGCGCTTACCTTTGAATTGCGTATTCGGGGGAGGCCATCACTAACACCAGCGCGTCATACACGCGCATTTCGGCGGACGAGTAGGGCTGGAACTCGGTAATAAAGTCGATAATAGTGGCGCGCAATTGCGTGGACATGGTGCCATGCAAAAGTAAAAGGTTCAGGCGCTCTACTAATGCTGAGGGGTCATTTGCCAGTTGTTTTTCTTCTTCAAGAAATAATTGCGCCGGGTATAAATCCCAATCCGCTTTTGGCTGGTTATCGGGGTTCGTTAATTCGCTTTGCGGCCAGGCATTTTTTGTGTCGCGCCAAAAAATACTGCCGCTCAACCGGCTGATGGAGGACACCAGTTGGCTGTCGGTCATTATTTGAAATTCGGGCGCGATTAAATCGTTGTTTTTAATTTCGCCCGGTTGCTGATAATCGGGTCGGTAGAAGTTAAACACCGAAAAAGAGCCGTAAGGCCGTTGCCCCATTTCCCGGTCGGAGCCACGAAAGCGCAGTCGGTTTAGTGACAGGCTGCCATTGTTTTCTCGCACGGGAATACCCTGGGCTTTAAACGCTCGCCACAAGCCGGTCACTTTTAACAGTGGTTCGCGCAATTTACCAAAGGTGGTGGGCGCCAGGGTCGGGCCATTTATCGCTTCGTCGTCGAGGTATATTGCTTTTATAACGGCTTTTAAATCGCCTTTTTCGCCAGCGCCATTATCGTTAAATACGCTGGCAACCCGCGCAACATAGTCTGGGCTGGGGTTGCTGGTAATGAGCCGTTGGATCAATTGCTTACTTATAAAGGGGGCGATATTGCTGTGTGCAAAGAGAATATCCAGTGCCGCGTCTATGTCCTGCTCCGGGGTTAAATCGGCGGGGATGCTCTTGTCGCTGAACAGGGTTTTACTCCCGGTATCGTGATAGGCAGGGAAGGCCTTCATCGGCAGAATTTCCGCTGCGCCGCTGCTGGCCCACTCCCACCACTGGTTAATGGTTGCGTGGTTCCAGCCGGTGAATACACGGGCGAGATTTTTTATGTCGTCCTGACCATAGGTGGGCACGGGTTGTTGTTGGTTATCCAATACCGGTGAGCCATCGATATTCAGTTGTACCAACCCGATGGAGAAGAGTTGCATAACTTCGCGCGCGTAATTTTCGTCTGGGCGAATATTGCGTTGTGCATCGGCTTTTTCGTTGCGCACCATGCTCAGGTATTCGCCCATCATGGGGTTGAGCGTAACCGCTTTTAGCAGGTCGCGATAATTGCCGAACGCATGCGCGGCAAGAATATCGTGGTAGTTGGCGATGCCGCGGGAATCGTTGTAGAGCACGTCGGATACATTGGAAATAACCAGTATCTGGCTGAGCGCATAGGCCACCCGTTGGCGCAGTTGATCCTGCCCCCAAACGGCCGATTCCCACCAGATATCGCTGCGCTGAATATCGCGCACCCAGCCTTCATCGTCCTTTTCCACTTCGGGTGCCGGTTCAAAACCGATCTCTGTCAGCCGTTCATCGAGTAACGGCAGATGCAGGGTTTGCGGCAGTGCTACTTGTTCATCTAACCACTGCTCGCGGGATTTCTCCATGGCTGCAACCAGTGTTTTTGCCGTTGTGCCGAAGGTGGCCTGATCCAGCAAACGCGCGGCAGACTGCGCTGCCGCATAGTCGGAATCGCCAGGCAGTGGCAGGGAGGGATCGGCAGTGGTATCAGGTTGCAGCGGTGCAACCGTGGGTTCGGCACTGGGTGTGGGTTCTGGGCTGGGTGTTGGCCCTGGACTCGCTGAAGGCTCTGGGCTGGGTGTTGGCCCTGGACTCGCTGAAGGCTCTGGACTGGCTGAAGGCTCTGGACTCGCTGAAGGCTCTGGACTGGCTGCCGTAGTGGGGGTAACCGATGGCGTGGGTGTTGGTGACAGTGTAGGTGTAGGTGTTGGCGTTCCAGTCGGTGTTGGCTGTGGTGATGGCGACGGTGATGGCTGCGGTGATGGTTCAGGTGAAATAGACGGTGTTGGCGCGGGCGATGCGGCGGCCGTAGGCGTCGGCACCGGATCACTGGTAAAAGTGTCGCTTTGGGAACCGCCGCAACCGCTTAACCCCGCTATCACGATACCGGTAAACAGTAGGTTAATTACACGCGTTTTCACCAGTAAAACTCCTCGCATGAACTGAATTTATTTTTGTTATCGAGCATAACAGGTTTGTGTCTCGAAAAATTCCGACAGAATGGTAAGATGCAGAAAACGCGAATTGCGCACACATTGGGGAATGCGCAATTTCGTAAAAAAACATAAGAAAAATATCGGGTGACCAGTATGTCGCTAAAAACGGAGTTGGTTTTTTTTACCGTCGTATGGGTTCTGCTCGCGGGTTGGGCGCAGGCGGGTCCACTGTTTCAGTTTCATCATGCGCAGGGCACTGCAATTGCGGACGAGAAAAATCAGCCGGTATTTTTGCGCGGTGTTTCTTTTGGTAACCGTGTTTGGGTAAATGATCGTATTCCGGTGACACACCACAGTGCAGAGGATTATTCTCGCGTACGCGCTATGGGGATGAACCTGGTGCGCTTTTATTTGAATTATCAAACCCTCGAATTGGATGCGGCACCATTCGAATACCAAGCGGATGGCTGGCAGTGGTTGGACACCAATATCGCATGGGCCCGGGCTGCGGGGGTTTATCTTATTCTGAATGTGCATGTGCCTCAGGGTGGTTTTCAGTCGCAGGGAAACGGCCGCAAGTTGTGGCAGGACGTCGACCTGCAAAAGCGTTTTATTGCCATGTGGCGCGCGATTGCCGAGCGGTATCGGGATGAACCTGTTGTTTTTGGCTACGATCTATTGAACGAGCCGGGCGTGACACGAGCAAAGCAGCAGTGGCAACGCCTCGCCCAGCGCACGGTCGATGCCATCCGTCTGGTCGATAAAAAACATCCGATTATTGTCGAGCGGGTTAATTCGATAAACCGCCGTTGGGAAAACGATGCCGACATGAATTTTGTTACCGTAGATGGCAACAATATTATTTATACCTTTCACAGTTACGCCCCGTATTTTTATTCCCACCAGGGTATTCCTTGGGACGCATCTATGAAAAATCGCGATGGCGGCGTATGGCCAGATCCGTCCCGGCAGCACACCCGCGCATTTTTGGCTCGCACAATCGACCAATATCTGGCGTGGGGTAAAGCGCACAATGTGCCCCTGTATTTTGGTGAGTGGGGCACCTATAAAGCAAATTTCGAAGCGGATCGCGGGGGCTTAAATTACCTCCGCGATATGCTTTCTGTGTTGGAGGAGCGCAAGCTCACTAACACATTTCATGTTTATCACGAGGAATCGTTTGGTATTTACCGAGGTGATGGTCCCCTGGACCCGGCCAACGTAAACCAACCCGTAATAGATATGTTTACAACCTACCTAAAGCCAAAACATAACGAGAGCTGACTATGAGATTTACGTGCTTTCCAAATCGACGTTTTTTGTCGGTGCTAACCTTGAGCGGTTTACTTGCCGCCTGCTCGCCGGAGCCGTCACCTAAGGCGCCTTCTCCGACACCAACACCCACACCGCAAACTCAGGAACAAGCGGTTGTGCACCCTGAATTGTGGCCCCAAGCTTCGTCGCCTGTGGGGGGCGACGAAGCGGTGGAATCGCGCGTGGAAAGTCTGCTGGCAAAAATGTCGCTGGCGGAAAAAGTTGGCCAGATGATGCAGGCGGAAATTCAGAGCCTGGAGCCGGGGGATGTCAAAAAGTATCACCTGGGGTCAGTGCTAAACGGAGGCGGGTCATGGCCGCACCGCAAAGAAAATGCGACCGTAGCGGATTGGCTGGCACTGGCGGATCAGTTTTATGACGAGAGTATGGACGACTCCGATGGCTACGTGGCAATTCCAGTGATCTGGGGCACCGACGCGGTTCATGGTCATAACAATGTTATCGGGGCGACGCTGTTTCCACAGAACATTGCGCTTGGCGCAACGCGCGATCCGCAACTGGTGCGCGACATCGGCGCAGCAACTGCAAAAGCGGTTCGCGCAACCGGTATCGATTGGGCCTTCGCGCCCACAATAGCTGTTGCACGCAATTACGGTTGGGGTCGCACCTACGAGAGCTATTCGGAAGACCCGGCGCTGGTTGCGCAGTTTTCCGGTGAAATCGTCAAGGGTTTGCAGGGGGAGCCAGGCACCGATGAGTTTTTATCGAACGAGCATGTGCTGGCGAGCGCAAAACATTTTCTGGGCGACGGCGGCACCTGGCAGGGTGATGATCAAGGCGATACCCGGGTGAGTGAGCGGGAATTAATTGACGTTCACAGTGCGGGTTATCCACCCGCTATTAATGCAGGCGTGCAAACGGTGATGTCCAGCTTTAGTTCGTGGCAAGGTGAAAAAATGCACGGCAATAAGGATCTGCTCACCCGCGTACTGAAAGAGCGTATGGGGTTTGACGGTCTGGTTGTCGGCGATTGGAACGGTCACGGGCAGGTGGCAGGCTGTACGGTCAGCTCCTGTGCGCAGGCGATTAATGCAGGTATCGATCTGGTGATGGTGCCTAATGACTGGAAAGCGCTTATCAAAAACACCATCGCTCAGGTTGAAAGCGGTGAAATTTCCCAGGCGCGCATTGATGACGCTGTGCGGCGTATCCTGCGGGTGAAAGTTCGCACGGGCATCTTTGAAGGCAAGCCTTCTGCGCGAGCGCTGGATGCATCCGTGCTGGGTAGCGACGCGCATCGCGCGTTGGCGCGCAAGGCGGTCCGTGAAAGTTTGGTATTGCTGAAAAACCAGAACCACATTTTGCCCTTGCTGCCACAACAGCGCGTTATGGTGGTGGGGCCAGCGGCCAAAGACATCGGCTGGCAGAGCGGAGGCTGGACCATTACCTGGCAGGGCACCGGTAACACCAATGATAAATTCCCGGGCGCGACTTCAATTTATGAAGGTATAAAACGTGCGGTAACCGCTGGCGATGGTACCGTGACCTACTCTGTCGACGGCAGCGTTAGCGGCGGGGCCAAACCGGATGTTGCTATCGCCGTGTTTGGCGAACGCCCCTATGCTGAGGGTGTTGGCGATGTTGCCAGTCTCGAGCTTGAACCCGGTGATAAACCCTCCCTGGCGATGCTGCAACGATTGCGCGAACAAGGCATTCCAGTGGTATCCGTTTTCTTATCTGGCCGCCCAATGTGGGTGAACCCGGAGCTGAACGCGTCTGATGCGTTTGTTGCCGCCTGGTGGCCGGGCAGTGAAGGTGACGGTGTCGCCGATGTGCTGTTTGCCGATGGCAGCGGCCAACCGCGATTCCACTTTAATGGCCGCTTGAGCTTTTCCTGGCCAAAAACCCCTTTGCAGACGGAGCTGAATATTGGCAGCGACGACTACGATCCATTGTTCCCGCTGGGCTATGGCCTGGACTACAGCAACGGTCAGCAGGGGCCAGACAGTAATCTGCCAGTGGATCTGGACGGCGTGGATACAGGCGAGTTGAAAGATATTGATTTCTACGTGGGCGGGCCAATGCAGCCTTGGTCGCTGTTTGTGAGCCACAATGACAGCCGCCAAGTGCTCAGCGGTGCCTTTGCTGCATTAAGTGACAAGAGCGTTCAGGTCGAAACCGCAGACAAGGACGTTCAGGAAGACGCATTGGATATTCGCTGGAAAGATGCGAATGGTGCGAGGCTGTATTTGCAGGACGGCCAGCCTCTGGATCTGACGCCGTATTTGGAAAATGGAACGCTCGCATTTGACATGAAGGTCGATAAGCTCGCCAAGGGTGGCTTGACTGTCGGTTTGGACTGCGGTGAAAACTGCAAGCGCGAAGTGCCACTCAACGACATCGCACGTTCGGTTGCCGGTAAGGATTGGCAGCACTATGAATTGCCACTGAGCTGTTTTGTGCGGGAAGGGGACGACCTCTCGAGCGTCGCTACACCATTTTCAATGGAGCTGGGTGGCAGCGGACGCATGTCGCTGGCCAATGTGCGCTTTATGCTGAAAGGCAGTGCCAATACTCAATGCCCGGACATTACCACTGTCGCGCTCGAGCCCGCCAAGCTCACTGAATGGTGGGCAATTGACTGGTGGGAGCCGCGTCACCAGCAGGTGCTAAAACGCATTGCTGAGGGCAAGGTCGACCTGTTAATGATTGGCGACTCCATCACCCACGGCTGGGAAAATGAAGGTAAACCGGTGTGGGATGAGTACTACGCAAAACGCAACGCGGTGAATCTTGGCTTTTCCGGCGACCGCACAGAAAATGTATTGTGGCGCCTGGAGCACGGTGAAATCGATGGTATTTCGCCCAAGCTCGCCGTACTGATGATCGGCACCAACAACACGGGTCACCGTCTGCAACCTGCGCAATACACAGCGCAAGGTATCGCGAAAATTGTAGAAACGCTGCGCACCAAATTGCCGGAAACCAAGGTTCTGGTTCTAGGGGTATTTCCGCGCGATGCAAAACCCGATGCGCCTATGCGGTTGATCAACCGCGACATTAACAAGCGTGTTGCAAAACTCGCCGACGGCAAAAATGTGTTCTTTCTGGATATTGGCGATACATTCCTCAACGACGATGGCGTACTTACCCGAGAAGTCGCGCCAGACCTACTGCACTTGAACACCGATAGCTACAGATTGTGGGCGCAAGCGATGGAGCCCACGCTGAAAAAACTGCTCGGTGAAGCATAGGCGCACACTCGGTCAGGGTGTAGCCTTTACAAAAATTCATGCAACTTAGCCACAAACCCCGCTTTTGGAGCGGGGTTTTCGTTGTTGAGGTGGCGAGATTTTTCGTCTTTACAATCGCTCACTGCTGCGGCTACCCTTTGGCGCGCATCTTATTTTTACCAAATAACGTTGGGGAAAACCCCACAGTTAGCGCATTTCGCAGCAACTGGGCGAAAATTGACCGTGCGTTGACACGGCTTTGTCACTAAAAAATGGCATAGAACGTGAAACGGTGGTGTAAACGGTTTTCCATTGGCATTGGAATTATTACAGCCGCTGATGAAAGAATCGGCAATTCCCATTTGGGGGTGGTCGAATAAGCGCAATAAATTTCAGGCAATAAAAACTGTGTCACAGATCGGTTAGAAAAATGTTCCGCAGCTTTGCGGGAAAACCCTTAAGGTAACCAACCCTGTGGCGATTGTCGCAAGAAAAAGTGTCTACGGAGAATGACGTTGAGCGGTAGATTATGTCAAATATTGGCAGGTGTTCACCTGGGGAATGCTTGTAAGTATGTCGGCCTCGGCCGTGTGGAATTTTCTGTGCCAGGCGGTTTGCTGGTGGTGTTTCTCACGCTGTTTGCGGTCGGACGAGCCTTTGCAGAAGAGCCCCCGGCGCCGATTGATCCGCCACCCGAACCCGTCAGTGAGGAGACTGAATCTCCCCTGAGCGGCGATATCGAGGATTTGAAAAAAGCCGCGCTCGAATTGAATCGCGACCTGCTGATTCTGGAAGAAGAGCTGCTGTTCCCTTCAAATACGCAGATTGTCGTATTTTTATCGGTCGATGTTGGTACTTACTTTCGCCTGGATGCGGTGAAATTAAACATCGACGATCAGCTGGTAGCCAGCAGTCTGTACACCGCGCGGCAAAACGATGCGCTCAGCCGTGGCGGGATTCAACGCCTTTACATGGGTAATTTGAAATCTGGGGAACATGAGATTACCGCATTTTTTACCGGTATCGGGCCAGATGACCGCGAATATAAACGCGCAGCGACCCTAATGATCGATAAAGACGACGACCCCAAGATGCTGGAACTCCGTGTCCGGGATTCCACCGCCAACATGCAGCCGGAGTTTGATTTTAAAGAATGGGAGCTGTAACGCGCTTTTACCTCCAGCTGTTTCTGCTTTGCTCTATTGCTGTTAGCTCGAGCGCGATCGCTGAGAAAGACGAACCTCTTACCCACGTAGCGGACCTGCGGTATGGCGTTGCGCTCTATCACTATTATCAGTCCGAATACCTGGATGGGTTGACGGAATTACTGATTGCGAAAGAGCGCGGCGGTATTCAGGGGCACGGTGATAACCCGGATATTATGGAAGGCGGGTTCGCGCTTGCTTATGGTCTGGAGCGCTATGCTGCAGATATTTTTACAGATGTGCTCGACGGCAATGTCCCGGAAAATGCACAGGTGGCGGCCTGGTATTATCTGGCGCGCATGCGCTATATGCGGGGCGACTGGAGCGGGGCGGATTATTCCCTCGAGCAGGTGGCGAAAATTGCCAGCCGCGATAAAAAAAGTACCCGCAATATTGAAAGTGACCTTTCCGCGCAAAAAGTTAATTTGCTGATCAAACAAAACGACTTTGCAGGCGCCGAGGACGAACTTAAGCGCGATAAGGTGGATGAAGACTGGCTGCCGTATTTGCAATTCAATCTCGCCTCTCTCGCTGCGCGGCAACAGAATTTCGCCGACGCCATCAAATACTACAAGAAGCTGGCGGACAAAGAATTCCCGACTGAAGAATATCGCGCGCTCTACGATAAGGCGATGACCGCCGCCGGTTATTGCTTTCTGTTGACTGGCGAGCACCGCAAGGCAATGCGGCAGTTTTCCAAAGTCCGCCTGGAAAGTCCGCTGGTTGGGCGCGCCCTGCTTGGCTATGGGTGGGCGGCAACGGAAATTGGCCTGTACCGAGAAGCGTTGAGTGCCTGGCAAAAGCTGGCGCAAGCTGACCTGGTGGATGAAAACAGCCAGGAAGCCCTGATGGCCGTGCCCTATGCTTACGAGAAAATGTCGCTCGACGGTATCGCCCTGCAACAATATAAAACTGCGGTGAGCGGGTTTGAGGCGGAGATTGCCCGGCTCGACGATGTGATTGCCAACCTGAGTGGCGATAGTCTTCTGGAAGCCCTCGAAATCGAATCGGCGGATGGTATCGACTGGCTCAACTACCAGGAAAAAAACCAGCTTTCCCCCACCAGTACCTACCTCGTTGCGTTGTATGCGCGTGAAGACTTTCAGATGCGTATTCAACAGATGCGCGAGCTCCTGACTCTGCAGAAAAATAATCGCGAGTGGCAGAGCAAAATGGCATTTTACTCCGCCATGCTGGATGAACGCGCGGCAGACCGCGACAATAAATCCGGTTTGCTGGCAAAAGATAAACTGGCCTGGCAGATTTCTGATTTGGAAGACGCGCGCAAGAATCTTTCGCAGCAGATCGAGCGCATTGGGGCCGAAAAAGATTATTTCGCCTTAGCTCAGGGCGACGAGGCGGACCTGATCAAACGCACCGAACGCTCGCTCGCACGGGTGCCGTATTTGCGTGATGAAGACCCGTTTATTGAAGACTCCGCCGAAGCCTTGCGGCGCTATTACGGTATTTTATTGTGGCAAGCCTCGGAAAAATTTACTGACCGTTTATGGCGTGCGGTTAAAACGCTCAACAGTCTCGACAGTACAATTGTTGAGTTGAAAAAGAATTATCACGCGGTTGAAGACATTCTTCAGTCCGCACCCGATCTGGCCCCTTACCGCGCGCGCATTAACGACGCCCAAGTCAAACTTGAAGCGCAGAGTGCCGAAGTCGATCTGGCTGTCGCCGCTGCGAAAGCAGATCTGCGGACTCAGGTCGTGGGTACCTTGAGTCAGCAACGCGACCGGATTCAAAGTTATCTGGCGCAAAGTCGCCTGTCGGTGGCCCGCCTGTACGACAAGTCTCTCAAACACTCGGATGTGCGAGTGCTCGAACAAAAAACCGAAGCAGAGATGGAGCGCGATAAGTGAAGCCGTATCGATTAATCGCGTTGGCCGTTGCAGTTCATACACTCGCGGGTTGTGCCTGGTTAGGCCTCGGTGAACCGAATTATGGAAAAACGCTTGCAGACATGAGCGAAGCGGAAATTCCCCGCGATCCAATGCCGGTGGAACCGACCACCATGGATCAGATAGAGGACAGTTATCGCGCGGCATTAGATGTTGCCACCGATCCCGCTGTGCGCCACCAGATTTTGGTGCGTTTAGCGGACCTTGAAATGAAGCGCAGCGAACAGGACCAACTGGATGCACAAACCCAAAAAGAATTTTTTGGCGATGCGGTGTCGATGTATGAAGAGCTGATCAAGCTGAATCAGGAGCGCCCAATTAACGGCGAGCTGATGTCTAACGAGCGCTTGTTGTACCGTTTGTCTAAAGCCTATGCGCTGGATGGCCGCATGGCCGCCTCCGATGCGGTATTGGCAGAATTGGTTGAGTCCTATCCGGAGTCTGCTTACGCGGCAGAAGCAGAGTTTCGTCGCGCTGAACAAGCGTTTACCTACGGCGATTACGAGCAGGCAGAAAAACTGTATCAGCAGGTGGTCGACGCCGGTGAGAACACCCCGTTTTATGAAAACGCGGTCTACATGCACGGTTGGTCGGAATTTAAGCGCGGCAATAATCGCGCAGCGATTGAATCGTTTACCGTTGTTCTCGACCGCAAGCTCGCCAATGCAGACGCGAACCTGGCAGACCTTTCCAGCAGCGATCGCAATATGGTCGGCGATACCTTGCGGGTCATGGGGATCGTATTTTCTTACCTCGATGGTGCCGAGGCGATCACCGGTATCTACAACGATCTGGGGCAGCGCCACTATCAGCACCTCCTCTATATGCAGCTCGGTGAGTTGTACCTGGAGAAAAAGCGGTTCCGCGACAGTGCCGATACCTTCAGTCACTACATAAAAACCTTTCCGCAAACCGACTACGCCCCTCTGTTTGCCGTTCGTGCAATTGATGTCTTAATGAAAGGCAATTTTCCGAGCGAGATTCTTCCTGCCAAAGAGCAATACGTAAAAGACTACGGTGTATACAGCAGTTATTGGCAGAGCCGAAGCGACGATCAGCGCAAAATGCTGTTGCCGCAATTGCATACTTATCTGGAAGAACTTTCCAGCTATTACCACGCCAGCGCGCAGGACTTGAAAAAACAGGTTGCGCGTTATCAGGCGGCAAAAGCGAATGGCAAAAAACCCGGCTTTGAACTGCCGGACGAAACACCGCAAACCTATTTTCTGTTAGCTGCAGGCTATTACGAACAATTTCTTGCCACCTTCCCCGGCGATGAAAAAACCGGTGAAATGACCTACCTGATGGCAGAGGCCAACTATGAAGCCGGTCAATTGCGTCCTGCCATTGTGGCCTACGAAAAAGTCGCTTACGACCTGCTGGACAAAGAGCACGGTGGCGAAGCGGGTTATGCGGCACTTATCGCGATGCAGGAATTAATCGACGGTTTTACTGTTACCAGCGAAGCTGATCAAACGCAGTTGGCCGAGTGGCGCACGCACAAAATTAACAGCTCCATCAGTTTTGCCGATTATTATCCGGAAGATCGCCGCGCGGCGCCGGTGTTAACCAAGGCCGCGCAGGATGTATTTCAGCAGGGCGATTTACCGCGTGCAGTGTCGATTGCCACGCGCATGACGCAATGGCAGCCCGCGCCGCCGGCGTCCCTGCAAAAAACAGCCTGGCTGGTACTCGGGCATTCGCAATTCGATCTGGGTAATTTTAACGAAGCGGATGCTGCTTACCGTCAGGTTCTGACGTTATTGCCCGAGGAAGATCCCGAGCGGGAGTCGGTGACCGAACGGCTTGCGGCCAGCATGTATAAATCCTCCGAGCAACAAATTGCCGCGGGCGACAAGATGCCAGCTGTTGCGAAAATGTTGCAAATTGCCAGCGTGGCTCCGGGCACCACCATCGCGATTAAAGCGCGTTACGACGCAGCTAACTTGCTGATGGACATGAAAAACTGGAGCGAGGCTGAGCGGGTACTGTTGGATTTCCGCACCCGCTACCCAGAGCATGAACTGACTGCCACGCTACCTCCCAAGCTGGCAATGATTTATCAGGAAACTGAACAGTGGGATAAAGCTGCACAACAACTCGCGGTAATGGCGAAATCCGGTGACCCCGAGGTGATGCGGCAATCGCTGTATTTGTCTGCCGAGCTTTACGAAAAGTCTGGCGATAAAGCGCGTGCACTGGAGCAGTACCGCAGCTACGCGAACCAGTACCCCGCGCCTTTTGATATCGCCACCGAAGCGCGCTTCAAGCTGGTGAGCTTGTACGGTGAAAGCGGTGAATCCAGTAAGCGCTATTACTGGTTGAAGGAACTGGTAAAAGCCGACAAGGCCGCCGGTAGCGCGCGCACCGATCGTTCGCGCTATCTGGCTGCGATGGCAACCGCGGAATTTGCCGAAGATGATTACAACCGATTCAACAGTGTTAAATTGACCTTGCCTATTAAGAAAAGCTTGCGCAAAAAGAAAGCCGCGATGGATCAAACTTTGAAATCCTATCGCGCGGTGCTCGATTACGGCGTTGCGGAATTTACCACCGAAGCGAATTACCGGATCGGTATGTTGTACGCGCAACTGAGTCGCGACCTGATGGACTCGCAACGTCCACCGGGGCTGGATGTGCTGGCGCTGGAGCAATACGAAATCTTGTTAGAAGAGCAAGCCTACCCGTTTGAAGAAAAAGCGATTGATATCCATGCCAACAACGCACAACGCGCATGGGAAGGCCTCTACGACGACGGTGTAAAACACAGCTTCGATGCGCTGGCCAAGTTGTTACCTGCTCGTTACGGTAAAACTGAAGCCCAGGGGGAGGTGAGTCGTGGCCTGCACTAAGCGACTGTTAATTATTGCGCTGGCAGTGGTGTTGTCCGCCTGTGAAATGGCTGGGAAAAAAGCCGTTGATTCGGCGGCGGACGAAACCGAGGTTCAGTCTGAATCGGACGGAACCGAAAAAATTGCCGCACTCCCCAACCCCTATTTAGCGCAGTCGGTGGATGTTCCTCGCGAAGCCGCCGCAGAGTTTAATCGTGCGCTGACGGCGATGGAAAATGGCGACTGGGAAAAAGCCGAAGGTATGCTGTTTCTGTTGACCGAAACCTGGCCAAACTTGTCCGGGCCCTGGGTAAATTTAGGCATTGCGCAGGCACAGCAGAAAAAATGGCAAGACGCTGAAGCAAGTTTTACAAAGGCGATTAATGTTAATACCCTCAATGGCGACGCTTATACGCATCTCGGTGTGTTGTATCGGGAGCAGGGCAAGTTTGCTGAGGCTGAAACCACTTATCTTAAAGCCCTTGAGGTGTGGCCGCACAACCCGGACGCGCTGCGCAACCTGGGCATTCTTTACGACCTCTACATGGGCAAGCTGGCACAGGCGTTAGCACAATATCAGCTTCTGGCGAAGATTTTGCCTGAAGAGGATCGTAAGCTTAAAGGTTGGATTATAGATTTGGAGCGTCGAGTTGAAGACGCTCAACCAGAGGCCGCCACAGAATGATGAGATCCAGTTTTTTTGTCTGCAGTTTGTTGCTCTCGTTAGTGACTGCAGCACAGGAGCCCGAAGTGGTAGAAATGGGAGCAACGGTTACCGGCAACCAGGAGCAACCCAAGGTTATTTACATCGTGCCCTGGAAGCAGGCTGACGACGATGCAATTTTATATTTGCCTTTAAATGGCAAAACCAACGCAATTTTTGGTCACGTAGAACGCAGCGAGCATCTGCGTGAACTCAAATTTATCGACGAACTTCACCAAAAATAAATTATCAGGCATTCTTTTCGGAGGCACTTGTTCCATGAATACAGTTGTAAATTTCTTTCAAAGCGGTGGTCCTTTTATGTATCCCATCGCGCTGGTTCTTGTGGTCGGCTTAGCGCTGGCTGTGGAGCGCTGGTTATTTTTAACAACCGCGAAGGCGAGCAACCGCCGCACGTTTAATCGCATTCTGCCTCTGCTGCAAAAAAAGGATTTTGCATCCATTGTGGAAATTGCGCGTCAGAGTAAAGCGCCGGTTGGCCGCATTGTCGCTGCTGGTATCGCCCGCTTGCAGCAAACGCCGCGTCGCGAAGAAGTGGAATTTGCGATGGAAGAAGGCGTGATGGAAGCGGTACCCCGCCTGGAAAAACGCACACCTTACCTGGCCACGCTCGCCAATATTGCAACCCTGCTTGGGCTGTTGGGAACCATTATGGGTTTGATCGCGGCGTTTACCGCAGTTGCCAACGCGGACCCAGCGGAGAAAGCCAACTTACTTTCACAAAGTATTTCTGTTGCGATGAACACCACCGCATTCGGTTTGATGTCTGCAATTCCTTTGCTGCTCGCGCACGCAATGCTGCAATCCAAAACCACCGAAATTATCGATAGCCTGGAAATGGCTGGCGTTAAATGTTTAAACACCATGAGCAACACCAACGTGTTTGCTGCGCGTCCTCGCGCCACCGGTGAAGTAGCCCGGTAATCTGGTTTAAACAGTTAATTTCAAGCCCACGGCGGTTTTCATGCGAATAAAACGATCAAGAAATCAGGAAGCGGATCTCGATATTACATCGTTTATGAACCTGATGATTATTCTGGTGCCGGTGCTGTTGATGAGTATGGTGTTTTCACACGTGACTGTACTCGATCTGACGTTGCCTGACGTTGCCTCCTCCTCAGCACCCGCATCGGAAAACCCAATAAATGATGGCATCGAGCTGGTGATCGAACCAGACGAACTGGTAGTGAACTATCCTGCTGGCGCGCCGTTAAAACGCATCCCTAAAATTGCTGACGCGGAGAATGGCGAGCAGGTGCACGACTTCGAAACGCTCTCCCTCACGCTTCAGGAACTAAAGCGAGTGCTCAAATCCAACGGTAAGGAGAAGAGAGATATTCTTATTCTTTCGCAGCCGGATACCGACTACCAAACCATTGTTAAAGCCATGGATACTGTGCGCAGTTTCAAAACTGTGGTTGCGGCATCGCTGGTCAATGCGGAACTGTTCCCTGCTATTTCTCTCGGTGATGCACCGGTAGAAGAAGCCTCAGATTTACCGGGGGCACAGCAATGAGACAATCAGTACACGCTAAGCGCATGGCGCGCAATAACAAGCGGCATAAAGGCGTACCCAAGTTAAATCTGGTCTCGCTGATGGACATCTTTACCATTCTGGTGTTCTTCCTGTTGGTGAATTCGTCGGATGTCGAAGTGTTGCAGTCCAACAAGGATATTAAACTGCCCGAATCGATTGCCGAGAAAAAGCCGGAAGAAACACTGGTGGTGACGGTTACCACAGACGCGCTCTTGGTCGGTGGTCGTAAAGTGGCAGACCTCGCCGCGATTGAGCGCGATAAAGCGAGCGAAATCACCCCATTGAAAGACGAGTTGGAATACCTCGCCAAACGCAAACCCTATGCAGACAAGGAAGCAGAGGAAGCCGGCCGCGATGTGACCATCATGGGGGATAAAACCATTCCCTATAATCTGCTTAAAAAAATTATGACCACGTGCGCCAAAGCGGATTACCGCAATATTTCGCTTGCGGTCAGCCAGGTTCCCGATGAGGCCGTCGCAGACAGCCCGGCAGTGGGAGGTTGATGTGACAACAATTATTTTGCGCACACCAAACCTCCAATTGCCTTGGAGCTCAACCATTGAGGATGACCGGCGTTTTTGGAAAATTTTTGCGCTGTTGTTGATTCCGTTTTTTATTGTCAGTATTGCGGTGCCGTTGATCAAAGTTCCGGAGAAAAAGCGGGAAGATCTCGAAAAGCTTCCTCCCCAGCTGGCACGAGTAGTTATCGAGAAAAAGGAATTGCCAAAACCAACGCCGGTGCCGACGCCTGAGCCAACGCCAGAGCCGGAGCAGGAAAAGCCGGAACCGGAACAGGAGCAACCAAAGCCAGAGCCAACGCCAGCCCCGAAAACTGAACCGACGCCCGAGGTAAAACCAACCCCGGCGCCAGCCAAGCTGGTGGAAAAAGCGCGTGAAGCGGCGCAGGCGGAAATCAGTCAGTTTGCCGATCTCGCCTCCGAGATGCGCGATTCGTTCGATCTTTCGGAAGTCAACGCGGATGTGACTCAGTCGACCGGCAAGGCCGCAGAGATTGATCGCTCTGTAATTGCAGGAAAAGCCAAAGCCGGAAGCGGTGGTATTAAAACCTCTGACTTGAGTCGCAACACCGGTGGCGTTGCTTTGTCTGGCAAGCAGAATACCCAGGTTGACAGCAAGCTCACCACACCAGAGGGAACCGCAGCTATTGCACAGCAGCAGGAAAAAGCGGGTGGCAGCCGTAGCGAAGAGCAGATGCGCAAGGTTATGGATCGCAACAAATCGGCGATCTTCAACATGTACAACCGCGCATTGCGTAAAGACCCCGCTTTGGAAGGTCGCGTTGTGGTGGAAATGGTTATTGAACCAGACGGCCGTATATCCAGTGCCAAGATCGTTTCAAGCGAATTGGGTAACCCGGCGTTAGAAGAACGTTTACTTGCCAGAATTAAGCTTATTAACTTTGGTGCTTTGGATGTGAAGCAAACCAAGTTGCGTTACACCTTCGATCTCGTCCCCTCCTGATAGTCCTCACCGCGCGTATCGGCCAGTCGATACGCGCGGCTTTACCCACATTTGCCACTCAATCAGCTCCGTTCGGCGCAGTTCCGCTTTTGGTGTTATCACATTAATTTCCTCCGCTGTTTAAAAGCGCAGTCTTATCGCGAACTGTTCTGTGATCCAGCGTGGTTTTTATTCGTTCGTGGCGCCGCACGTGCAAATCGCAGCATATACTGGAACAACCGAAGAGCCACGCGGTGGTGTGTCGGGTTTGGTGAAACGGTGACATGTTAAAGCGCTGAACTGGTTAACGGGTGAAGCAATGATCCGAGGTATACAAGTGACAGAGGTTTAAGCCTGAATGTTAAGACTGAGTTTTAGGGCTGGGTTTGAAGGCTGAGAGCTGAAGACTGAGAGGTGAAGGCTGAGAGTTGAAGAATAAATTAGGATTTACGCATTTTGGCTGCCACGCGCAATTGAGATAAATGTTAACGAGCCAAATCGAACGGTCGTTTTTGTTAGATATACAGGCTGTTTAACTGCCGGGCAGGTGCATATTGCACGTATTTCTACATGATCAATTATTCACACCCTGATTTGTGAATAATTCACAGTTATCTATTCTGAAGTGTTTATTATTTTCATCACTACTTGTTGCCCGACGTTGTAGTCCAAAGTGGGTGACCACTAGAGAATAGTGGAAGTTCTTTGTTGTTGGATCTCGGTTGATATGTACCGTAGCGTAGGACACCGACATTACGAAACACGGAGGCTTTCTGATGATCAAAATTCTTATCGTGTCTGATATAAAAATATATCGCGAAGGGCTGCGTCAGATTCTGTCGGCAAAAAACTCGACTGAGGTAATCGCAGCGGTAAGCTGCAGCCACGACGACATTGCTCCCTACTATTCGCACAGGCCTCACGTTGTTCTGTTGGATATGACCACCAGTACCAGCTGCGAAATCGCAACCGAAATAAGTCAGTTACCAACACCTGTCGCGGTGGTTGCGTTAGGTGTAGGTAGCGATGAACCCAATATCGTGAGTTATGCGAAAGCTGGGATAAGCTGCTACGTGTCGCGCGAGGCGAGCGTGGATGAATTGATGGCCGCGATTAAAGACGCCGCGCAGGGCGAATGCCATTGTCCGCCGGAAATAGCCGGAGTGCTGCTCAATACCTTGCGCACCGCGCCCCTGCGCGAGGTTTACCAACCAGATCCAGAAAACAAAAACGAAACACATGTTAAGCATGCTGCTGCCTCTATTGCCGAAGGGCAGGCGTTCTACTGGTGCTTAACTCCCCGCGAGCGGCAAGTGATTGGCTTGTTGGCCGAGGGGCAGTCCAACAAACAAATTTCCCGTACCTTGTGTATTGAACTCTCGACAGTTAAAAATCACGTACACAATTTACTTATCAAGTTAAAAGCAAAAAATCGCGCTCACGCCGCTTATTTGTTGCAGGCGTCTATGGCTGAAATTTTTGATAGTGCCTCTATTTCCCGTGAAGCCACAGAAATGCACTTCAGACGCAGTAACACTACGCCTTCATAGCCCCGCATGATACATCCATTCCAGCGCACTGTGCCTTAAACCGGTGATGGCAATTCGTAGCTTAACTCTACCGGGTGCAGGTGCGCCTTGCCTTTGAGCAGGCTGGCAATATGAATCCTTGCCGATGTCTCGAGCGCTGATTGACTGGCCTGCAATTGAGGGAGCAAGTCAAAATGCCATTGATTTGCGCCGGGCGATATGGTCTGGGGCGAGCTGGCGGCGGGTGCTTCGAAAAACGCGTGTAGCTGATTCCCGTCTTTGCGGGTTTTGGCAAATAACGGTTGTACCCCTGCCGCCTTGCTCACCCGAGCCACTCGACCTGGCCCGCCAGTTTCACTGATATGAAAATACACGATCTTTTGTTGCGGGTCACTGGTGCGCACAAACTGCACGGCACTGCCTTGCCGCGTTTTTAGCAACCACCAGAGTTTGCCGGTAAATAGCGACAGTGTTTCCGCAAGGGGGATCGACATCCACGCGCGTCTGCCGACGGAGTTTATGGGCAGCGATTGCGCGGTAATGATCGCGCCGGAGGGATGACCGTTACGGTCCTCACGAATTTCCAGTGCACAGGTCGTGTTTTCGGCGGTCGCCATAAGTGGCACCAGCAGATAATCCACCGCCTGTGCTGTCGTCACATTAAACAGCCCGCCGGTCCATAGTTCGGCGTTAATCTTAACCCCGCGACTGGTTGCGGAAAGGTTTTCCGGTTGCGCGTCGTTAACGAGGGCAAAAGGTTTTTTATTGAAGGTTTGCTTAAACGGTAACACCGCGCTTCGCAGAATACAGTTGACGGGTATTTGAATGGAAAACGCCTGGCTTTGCCAGTGGTCGCCGTCGAAAGCCTGGGTATTAACGGTCTCCTGGTTGGCATTGGTGTACATCTGAGTGTCGCGAAACCCCAGCCGATAATGATTGCTAAAAAGGCTGCGGGTAAAGCGACAGGGGTTTTCGGAGCGCATAATAATTGCGAGGGTGTAGTCGGCACTGTCGTCGCGTGTGAAATGCTCGTCGATACACTGCTGCGCGGCTTTTTTCCATGCGCCGCCGGCGCCGGTTAGCGGAACTGTTTCCTGGTTGGACGGAAATGCGAGGCCCGGTATTTTTATACTTTTATCCAGTAGGTTTTTGCCCAGTATATTTTTTTCGAGCTGCGGCACATCGTCATTTTCAACAGGGGCCACACGCAGCTCCAGCGCTTGTGGCATACAGTGGACAGAAACGGAAATCTGATGCTGGGCCGCGAGTAATTTAAGCCGGGAGGAGGGCGATGCGTCCTGCGCACGTACCGCAAACGCCTCCAGAACCAGATCGTTTATCACGCTGTTATTCGTCACAGTCGCGATGCTTTGCGACATAATGGTGTCGCCCACCACAGGGTAAATTTCGATGCTGCCCGCACTTATTTTTATAATTTCTCCTTTGGCAATTTTTTTAGCAACCTGATCACGAATTTTGGCCGTCTTTTCATTTACGACAGCGGCAGCACTCAGGCTATGCACGCCCTCCGCGATTAAAAAATCCAAAAATCCGGCTTGAATAAATGTTTCCGCCGCGAACATGGTTGGTGCGGTTGTCTCTCGTACATGGATGCGGCGCAGCGGCATTGGCCGTGGCAGGCGGACTATCCAGGTGGTTGCGTCGGGCTTCTCCAGTACGGCTTTAATCGGCGCGGAAGCCGCCAGAACGTCAACTTCCATTGCTTCGAACTGGCCCTCCAGGTTTAAATCGTCGAGCAGCAGGCTGTCAGCCATGGAATCTTTTTTGAAGTGAAGTAAATCCACTACCTGAAAAAAGCTGTTCTCGGGTGCAACGAGTTCCTGACTATCGGGATTGCGCAAGCTTGCCTGCATAATTTTACGTCCGGGTTTTGTTACCTTGGGTCGATGATTCGCGCATCAATGCGCTGCACGTTGTTTCTTAAATCGCCGAGGTCGGTGGTAACACCGGCGACGGTTGTATTAACACTACTGAGTTGCGCATCGATGGTTGTCATGCGCATATCCAGGCCACTGTATTTTGTATTGAAATCTGCAAGCCCGGTATTAAAGCTGTTGTAATTCACTGCAAAGTTGGCATAGTCAGCGTCGAACTCGAGATAGGTGTTGTTGAAATTCGAATAATCATTATTAAAGCTTGAATAGTCTGCGTTAAACGTGGCGTACTGGGAGTTAAAGTTGGTGAGGTCGCTATTAAATTGCGCGCGCTGGTTATTAAAGCTTGCGTAATTCGCATTAAATTGATCGAGGCGGGTTTGGAACTCGCCGTAGTGAAGGTCGAAGCCATCTATTCTGTCGCGCAGGTCCTGGGTTAACACACCCAAATCCTCGACACCATCAAAGCGCGCGCTGATTTCCTCGGTGAGTACCAACTGGGTATCTGCCACGGCCTGTAGTGTGCCCACTTGTGTCACCGCACTGGGGCGCACGGCAACTGAGAGCGCGGAGTAGAGTTGCAGTTGTTGTTGCGTGGGCAGGTCTTGAATGTCCTCGGCGAGAAATTTATGGACCACGAGTTCGGTGGATTTCTCGCCGATAACACTGCCGGCAATGCCGCGTTCGCCGAGTGTCCAGCGACTCATTTCACTGAGTACGCCATTAATCAGGCGGCCACCGTCAGCGACGTTGGCTGAGAGATTTTTAACCCGCTCAGAAAACTGATTGCCGTTTTCCAAAAATTCCAGATAGGTCTGATACCAAGCGCCCACCCAGTTTTTGAGGCGCACTTTCACCGTGGAAAGGGTGGCAACACGGCCGTTGCCCGCGCCGCTTTCCATGCCGAGATCGTGCATGCTTGCCGGTTCGTGCAGATACGCGCAGACCAGCGCGTGGTGGAACTGCCAGTTGTCGCTGAAATAACGCCGGTTTACCGATTCCACCAACGCGGTTTTCTGAGCGTTGAAATAAATATCCACCGCTTTGCGCAGGTGCAGATTATTTTCCAGTCGGTAATTCAATACCAGCGATTGCAATTGCTCGCGGATGGCCGCAGGGGTAGGCGCAGTTGCATCGAGCTGCAGCAGCGCCGCCTCCAGTGCCAGTTGTTGCTCTTGAGTCAGGGTTTCGAAAGTGGGCGAGCGCAGTTTAATTTTGGCTTTACCCGCTATGTCGGTGCGCACTTCTACCACGGCGTCCTGGTAGCGACTGTATCCTTGTTGGTATTGCAGTACACCCCAGTTGGTCGTGACGGTAACCGGTTGATCGGCGAGCGCTTGGCCGGTCTGTTCGTTGTAGGCGTAAATTTCGATGGTGACATGCTGGCCGAGAAAAACATCGCGCTGCAGTACCCGCAGTGCAATGCGTTGACTCGCCGCCGGCGCGGGTGTGCCTGCGGTGGGCCGGGAGCTTTGCGCCTGGGTTACCAGTTGCTCAAGCCGCGCTAATTGCTGACGCAGTTGGGCGATTTCGCTGTTGAGCTCGTCGTCTGCTGGCAGTGTCAGGGGCTCATCGCCGCCGGGCGAAAGACCCAGTAAGGCCACCGCAATTTCGGTGAATCGTTCAGGCCCAATATACGGAACGTCGTACACCTGTTGCAGTGTGCTGAAGGCGCCGCCGAGTTGTTTGCGCTGCTGGATAATGCGTTTGGCCAGACCGATACCGATATCCAGCTCGTTTTCCAGTTCAATGCGGCTGGCAATCGCAGCGGGATCATCGGTACTGTTCAGGTAACCGAGTATTACTCGCGCCTGGTCTGGCGTGAAATCGTCCGGGCTAAAAAAATACGTGGGCATGTCGGTATGCCGCTACCTTTCCAGATTAAACCGCAGCGCGGCGATATCGGCTTTAATGGCCGAGACGGAACCGCGCACACTATCGGCATCGACAATATTGATATTGCCGACTTTACTGTCGATAGAGCCGAGCGCCAGCATCATATTCTCGCCCTGCGCGGTAGATTCATTGACACGGCTGTTGAGCACGCTGTAGCTCGATTCCAGGCTGCTGGCTTTACTGCCGATGTCTGATACCTGGGTTCCCATCGACAATACCTGGCCCTGAACGTTGCCCGTACCTGCGGCGTGTTGTACCGCTTGCGCGACCGCGCTTAACCCTCGGCCTAAGCCTGCGTTGTCGTCGTAGGCAATGAGGTCCAGGGTTTTCTGGGTTTTAACCGCGTCTTTTACCACGTTAATTAACGGGCCCGCGTTCGGGTTGATACCCTGGCCGCCCGCGCGCCCCATCGCCGCACCCACCGATTCCAAAACCTTGTGTTTGCCGATAAGCCCCAGGCCGTCCATATGGTCGTCCAGGTAATCGATCAAAATATCCGGGTTGTATTGGGGGTCGCGCAAAATGTCGGGTATCTCGACAACCCATGGCCAGTCTTCCACATGGGGGAGGTCTGGCTGGTAGTCGTTAATCCAGGGGCCGACCCAATCGCGAAAGTTAATTTGAATGGAGCTCACGCCCTTGCCGAAATCCGGCGTTTGCGGGTCGCTGTCGTCCTTGGCGAATACCGCGATGGTGGCGCGATGGTCGTTCCAGCGACCGGTGGGAAACCACAAATCGCGATCCGGCACCCGGTATTTACCCTGGTAGTACTTATCGGCCACGTATTGCAGACTGGCGGCGCCCGCGTCATAGCGCTGGGTAGTCTGTGCGTACATTATTGGCATAAAGTTATCTTGTGGATTGGCTGCATCCAACACCGCCTGACGCATGGATTTGGATTGCCCTTGCGTGCTGATTTCAGTCGCGAAAAATGCGCTCATATCGCCGTCGATGGTATCGGAGGTGGATGCCAGTGTTTCCGCCTTGATGCGCACGCGCGCAACCCCACTGGTATCGGTGCGCACCGACACCGAACGACCGCCAGCGCCGGGGCGCGTGTCGAACCCGCTGACGGCCTGAATGTCGCCCCAGCTCACCAGAAAGTCGAGCCACGGCCGGGTGGTGACGGCACTGCCGTCGAGTCGGCGCACGGTTGCGGTGAGGGTGGCAACCTCACCCAACAGGTAGTGAGTGTCGTCCGTCGCGAGGGTGACGGTGTATTGCAGTAACAACGGGTCGAGGGTGGCCTGGTACTGCTCGAAGGTCGTGCGATCCAGTTTGTTGGCTTCCAGATCCTGTAGCCGCGGCAGTACTGAACCGGCGTTGTCGTCCGTACCGAGCAGGTTCTCAATCGAGGTTACCCGTCCATCCAGCGCGGCAAGTTGTGCGTCCATATCATCCAGGCGCCCAAGTTCCGTTTGTTGCGTGGCGACGATGCCACCTAATACCTTGAGCTGCTCTACCAGCGTGTTCCAGTCGTTGGCGCGCACCAGGTTGCCATCCTGTTTGGGAATCAGGTCGTCCAGAGTGGTGTTCATGGCGGCCAGGTCTGCTTCGATGGTCATACGTCCAGTCCTCTCACAATGTCGTTCTCAACGGCGAGCATCAATCGCGCGCCCGCAGGTTTTACTTTCTGCATTCCCTGCCAGACTCTGTCCAGCACGGCGGGGTGAATCACTTCGTCTTTCTCTACTGCTGTCAGGCGCACCAGCAGGCTGAACGGTTGCTGCTCAGGCCAGCTAAACCGCACCTTAGCCGCGGGCAAATAGGCATAGACCACATCGTCAAACAGCCCGGCAGGCAAGTTGGCGACCGGGTCAGGGCCGCCCAGCCGGAAACGGCCAGGGTAAGGGGTGATAGTGGCGCCGCCGTTGGGCACCAATCGACCTTCGGTGCTCCACCATGGGGTTTCGACAGGCACTTGGAGAGGTGGCACCTCCTGCGACAGGTAGCGCCAGCTACTGCGCCCGGCGGGTAGCATTGGCAGGGCGGGAATACCGCCGTTGACGATCTCCGTCGCGCTGCGTTTTACCCGTACGCTGAATTCGGTGAGCGGCACCGCGGAGTCTGCACTAGGAACAAAGTTGGCGCCGTTCCAGCTGCCCAGATCGGCCCGCAGGCTGTGACACCACAGGAGCGCGTTCACTTCGCGACCGCCGTTGCTGCGTACAGGTGTATCTGTTTGGTTCCAGCTGCGGTTGGTGCTGTCAAATTGCTCCCACGCAGGTTCCAGCAGGGTGGTGTTGAAGCGCCAGCGATCCCGGGGAGCGGGGTCCACGTCGTCAGGGTAGATCGCATCGGCCGCGCCGAGGGACTGCCAGATGTCTTCGGCTTCCAGGTACTCGAGAAAATCGCGTCCATCGAAGCGCAACAAGCCGTTTTCACCGCCAAACCACACCAGGCCACTGGGGTCGCTGGCGACGGTGGTTACCCGCCCGGGCATTAGGTCGGGAAACGCCTGCAGGCGCGGGCTGTAAACCAGGCCACTGGTGCTGCTGCGGGCCGCGAAAAATCTTGCCAGCCCCTGCGCGGTGCCCAGCCACAGGGCGCCGTCGGCGGTGCTGGCAATGGCGCTAACCGGCGGCACATAGCTGGTGGCGGGCGCGGCGCTGTTAAACGTTTGCCACGCGGGGTCGAGGTCGCTGGCCGATTCGGCGATTAAGTGGGTCCAGCGGTTGTAGCCTTTATGCAGGTGCACCACACCCAGAGCACCGCCAAAATACAATGAGCGTTGCGCGTGAATGGCAATACAGTAAGTCGGAGATTGCAGGGGCGTGGCGCTGGCGGTGGCCGCGTTTGGAGTCGCAGTAAACACCCCTTGTTCGGTAGCAAACCAGAGTAATCCGTCGTCCAGCAACATGTCGTACACCGCACTGTTGAACCAGGGGCTGGTTTGCAGGGTGTAGTCATCTTCCACTTCCGGCAGGCAATGAATAATGTGCAGCCCGTTGGCGTCGCCAATAAAGAGTTCGAAGTCCAGCGCGCGCAACAGGGTGATATTGGCAAACGCAAAACCACTTTGGACCCGCAGCCAGTTGGCGCCCTTGTAGCGCCATAACTCGCTGTTACCCGCATTGTCGACCACTGCCCACAGGGTGTGATCGCGGGTTTGCGCCAAGTGCGTTATTGAGGTGCCGGTGAACTCTGCCAGCGCCTGCCAGCCGCTATCGGCCCTGGTATTCGCTAAGGTGCTGGCTGCGCTGCCCTGCGCCTGCAACAGGTCGTTGCCGGTGGCGAGAAATCCCATAGCTACGGGAGCGAGGCGCAGTACGTCACCGGGGGCGAGCGACTGGTGGTAGGCAAGGCTTACAGAGGGTTGGCCCGGGGCGCCCATCAGCTCCAGCGCGGGGCGTTCAGTGGCGGCGTACTCGCCAGCAACGGGGGTGACACCCTCGATATAGGCCGTCGGTGCGCTCGCCTGGAGTCCCTGGTTGTGCAACTCCCAGCGCATCAACGGGCCGACGGCATCCAGCGGTGCGCCGCGCGCGATTGCCGCCTCCTCGGTCAGGCCCAGCGGGGCATATTCTTCAATCGCGAAGGGACGGTGCCGGTGTACCACCGGTACCCCCATCGCCAGGGGCAAACTGGCCTCCACCATCGCGCGCAGCGCGGCGAGGGTGCCGAGGCCGTTGCGATAAATCAGGAACATTTTCTGCAGCCGCGCCCGGTAGCTTTCTACGTTCTCACGCAGTTGAGGCGGCTCGCGCCAGACGGGCAGCTCAAGCAGGGCACCCAGCCGGGCAAGATCACAGATATACGGGAATTCATTCAGCAGGCGGCGCTCCTCCAGCAGTGGGGAGTTGGCAGACAGCGGTGGCAGCTTCTGCTGTTGGCGGGTGCGATTGAAGTAGGGGTTATAGATCGCGCGATCCGCGGTGCCGTGCCAGTGCGCCTGCATTACCTGGGTCATCTGGTCGCTGATGTTATCGAGCTCCGCGCCCCACTGGCCCAGCAGGTCGTTGAGTATCCCCGCGTCTCCAGCCTGGGGCCGGTAGAGGCTGGGCAGGTGGCTGATCAAACGGTCGGTGTGTGCCATGCTCAAACCAGCTCCGTGACGGTAATTGTGTCGAAAGTCAGGCGCTCAAAGGCGGTGATGGCGTAAAGCGCGTCATCGCCGCTCAGGGTTTGGCTGAGGCCGCTTTCCTGGGTGAAAATAAACTGCACCTCGTAGGGCTGCACGCCCGCTGCGGTGGGCAGCACAGTCGCGGGGTTCGCCTGCAGGGTTTGCAGGTTGCCTTGCGGCTTGCCAACAACGGGGAGGGGTAACAGGTACAGCAGCTGTTGATAGGTGAACTGCTGGACTGCATGTGCGCCATCGCGATTTTGTTCGTTCACCACCGCCAGCAAGGCGACCATGGCGCTGTCGACCGCAGGTTCGTCAACCAGCTCGGCGTCGGCGGGCGCTGCAACCACAATTTGCAGGTGGGTGGGCAGGTTGGGGTCGATAATTTCCAGCTCATCCAAGGTAGTTGTCTGCCCCGCGAGGCCGAGGCTGCCGGTGCTGAAATCGAGCGGCGTATCGCTGCCGTCGGTCACACCGAGTATTTGCATATCGTTCACGCCCGCATTGCCCAGAACCAACCCGATTACCTTGTTCACGCTGCCATTTTCTTTAACCGGCAGAGACGCGAAATAGTCGCCGACCTGCTGTTGAATGCTGTCCTGAATACCGCGCAACTCGGTTTCGAGCAGGGTGCTGTTGGTGTCGATGCGTAGTCGCATGCGGATTTTCTGCGGCGGAACTTCGGTGAGCAGGTTGACCTTCACTCCGGCCGGTTTCACATCGGCGATGGCTTTTTCCACCTGTAACAGCAGCTCGTCGCTGAGGTTATCCACATGGGGGGCAACTTCCACCACGCCGGGCTGCCCCGCCACTTCGTACACATCGGCCTGCACCCCTTGTCGCACTACCGCCTCCTGAATTGCGGTGAGGGTGGCGCGTTCGCTGCCGTGGAGAAAGTTTTTCGCGCGCGCGCGCAATTGCACGTCGCTTTCATCTTCGCTGCCAATGGCGGCAGCACTGAGGTTGGTCACCTGGGCGATACCGGCGATGGGCTTGGCCATTAATGTCAGCGTGTTGGCGTCGACGCCGCTGGAGTCGTTTTCCACATCGCGCGCTTTTACCCGCGCTTTTGCCTGGCCGTTTTGCAGCACGGTTTCGGCGGTGGTTTCGTATTCGACTTTGCCGCTGTCGTTAAGTACGCGGGTGCCGCGGGGAATGGTAATGCTGCCGCGGGTGCCGTTGGCGCGGGTGAATTCCAGTTCGCATTCAAAGCGTCCGGCGCGGGTGCGCTCTATACCGAGCAGCGCCACCACCTTGTCCAGTGAAGAGCCGCTGGCACTGTTGATAAACCCCGCGTTGTACACCGCTTCGAGCTGGGCATAGAGGCGCGAGATTTCCAGCCCGACGGATTCCGCCAGGGTGCGGGTCACGCTGCCCACGTGTAAATCGTTGAGCCGGGTGGTGGCATTTTCGAGCTGATAACTGAGGTAGATAAGGCTGCCCTTGTCGGGCAGGTTGCCGCCCTCCAGCCACTCCAGGGTGGCCTTGTCGTCGGCCAGGGCGTAGTCATTGCCCGCGCTAAAGCGGAAGGCGGTGCCATTGCGCAGGCCATCCACCGCCACAATATTTTTCACCGGCGTGTGTTCCAGCGCGTGGGTGAACGGCGCTTCACTGCCGTTGGCGGGAGGGAAGGCGTGGGTCTCCGCGGTTACACCGCCGACGATGCCGGTGAGAATGTTATCCATCACCTCGATGTAGTTTTTGCGTCTGAAGCTCACCTTGCTGACTCCTAAATCTCTAGCACTATCGGCCCGATAGTGAGGGTTTCCACAGCGCCCAAGGGGCGCACGTCGATGCTGACGTCGATACTTGAGCGCCTGCCGGGCGAGGGTGTGATAGCAACCGACTCAATCGTGTCGATGCGCGCTTCCTGCTGCAGGCTCTCGAGAATGTAAAGGCGCGCCAAGTCCCGTGTGCTGGCGGTATTGGTGCGGCCGACAATCTCGTGCAGGCGCGAGCCGTACTGCGGATGGCCGAGGGCCGCCAGTTCGCCGCGCGGGGTCAACAGGCGGATGATGATGGCTTGGCCGAGGTTGTCGCGGTCGCTGATCGTGGCCATATCCAGTGCCAGGGCTTCGCCGCCCAGCACCCACTTGCGCTGGGTGTTGATGCGGTAAACCGGGCGCAGCTCGCGATGGTGCACGTCGATCGCTATGTCTGTGAGTAACTGAGGTGCTCGCATAATGCCTTCCGTCTAGCCGATAAACACGGTTCCCACCGCGATAATGCTGCCCACTGGCGCGGCGCTGGGGTCGTTGCAGGTTTCCACGGTATCGCCCGCGCGTGCTGCGGCTTTGCCATTAATAAACACGGTGCTGCTGCCCATTTTTACCGTGCCCTTGTTGTCCGGTTGATTCTGAAAGTTGCCCCCACTGGGGATGTGTGAGGGCGAATTGGTTGCGGTGCTGCCTTCGGTGGCCGCCGCTTTACCCTCAATATTCACGTCGCCACTCAACTCGCCGTCCAGCTTGCCGCTGAACGGGTTGGGCAGTGGCGTGGGCACTGGCCCGCCAGGCGAAGGAATCATCACAATGTGGATGTCTACGCCCACCACTTGGTCGTCTTGTTTTGCTGCTGGCTGTCCCATAAGTTTGGTGCTGACTTCCGCTTGTTTATTTAGGTTGTTTAGCTCGCTGGCTTCGGCTGTTAGTTGAGGTTGATCGTTGCGCCTTTCAGGTTTAGATCGCCGGAGGCTTCCAGATCCAGGTTGGCGGCGCTGATAAATTTCATATCGCTCTGGCTTTCAATGGTGATTTCTCCCCCGGGGGTGATGGTGATCACCGCGGCGCCATCGCCCACGTTCACTGTCACTGCCGGGTCGTCGTCTGCCAGCAGCACTTTTACCGCGCTGCCAATATTCAATACCGCAGACTTGGTATCGCCGCTGTTCAACTCCAGGTGCAGGGCTTCCTCAGCGCTGGCACTGGCGGGTAGATGGGTGATCATCTGCTGCGCTGCGTTCGCGGGCGGCCGGTCTTCGTCGTTGTACAGGCGCCCGCTGATCACCGGTGCATTGATATCGCCACCAATAAACTGCACCAGTACCAACTCGCCGATTTCCGGGATTGCGGCACAACCAATATGCGGGGTTGCCACCGGCACCTGCTTGAGCACGATGCCGGAATCCCGCAGGGCCACGGTGCAGGCGTAGTTGTCGGTGTCCGCGTCGTCCGCGTGGGGGTGTTGCTCCTGCACTACCGCAAGTTCCGCCTGGCGTGCGCGCATCAGTTCTTCCTGCACAATGCAGCGGATGGTGTCGAACAGGCTGAGGTTGGCGCTCACAGCAGGCCGCCCAGCAACGCACTGCCGCTGCTCGTCGATTGGGTAAACTGAATCACACTGATGAAGCCTGCGGCCTTGGTGTAGGTATGGCATACCTGGGTTACCAGGAATTCGCCGTTCATCTCTGACCCCGGTGCTTCGCTGATGGCAATACGGCTGCCGACAACAACCAGGGGCGCGCCCGGCGTGACTATTTCGCCGCGCAATGCCAAGGCGCTGCATGCATTGGCCAGCCCGGCGGCACAGGCTTGTACCGCGTCTACACTGCGCAGCGCGGGTGCGCGATAGCGGCGGGCGCGGCCATCACCTGCGCTGGCGGTAACGCCCGCCGGATCTTTCACCAGCCAGCTCCAGGCGTCCTGCCCCTGGGCGCCCGCTGCACCTGCTCCGGTTACCGTCACTGCGGCGCTGGCTCCGGTGGACTGCCGTACACTCAAACGCAGAATATCGTTGTGGTAGCTGAAGCTTTGTACTGCGGCCCCGGCCTGGGCGGGCCCGAAATAGAGTGCGCCGGTGGTATCGAAATAGGCCAGATAGCCGCAGTGGCGGGCGAGACGGTGAATATGCTGGAAAGCGTTGATACGGTCGTCGATCACGTAAAAGGGGTAGTCGATGCCGGACTCCACCGTGCCCAGGGCAACGCCTGCCTGGTTGCACAGGTCGGCAACCAGGTCGCCGGCGGTTTGCTGCTCATAGCTCTGGTTCAGGCGCAGCTGGCTGAGTAAGGCGCCGCCATTGGCAACGGTTACTGTGGTGGCGTGGTGCGTTGTTAAACTGAGCTGATGAATGTGGCCATGCATCACCGGATGCGTGCCCTCATCTTGATAGCCCAGGTCGATGCTGCCAGTGTCATCCAGGGCTACTGCTGGCGCTTGTGTGTCGCTCGCGGTTTGCAGGTGCGTAATGTCTACGTGAGGTGCCAGCGCGCAGCGGCTGACAACGCTAACCAGACTGCGCGCCCAGGGGTCTGCGGCGGGGCTCAGCAACGGGATATCGATCGCCAGGCCACTGGGGGCCGCCGCGCCAAACGCGACCTTCGCCTGCGGTTTGCGCACGGCGATAGGGGCATCGGTACTGCTGAGAAAATCCGTCAAACTCATAATTGCGTCCATGAATTTCTGCTTATTCGGCCTGGTTAATGGCGCCTTGTTGCGTTCTTGCTAGCGTTTTCCAGGTGCGTTGCCGCGGTCGGCGGCACTGGCGGGCGCGGCGGTCGCTGTCGCCAGAATTTTTACCAAATTGTCATAGAGTGCGGGGCTCTCGCCTTCTTCGCTGTGAATCCCGCGCATCAAGCGCTGGCCGCCGCGATTAAATCCGTTCCAGCCGAACCCCATCCACACGGTTTCCTTCGCCATGGTTGCATCGAAATGCACAGTGGCTTCGGTAATTTCACGGATAAACGCCTGATCCGCGGTATAGGCCAGATTGCCGATGAGCTTCACCGTATCGCCATCACTCAAATTGAGCGCGGCAACCGACTGGCTTTGGGGGTTGATGAAAATGTCCGGTCGCTTTGGGTTACCGGCCTGTACCTGCTGGTTTAGCGGAATTGCGGTGGAGGCGTAAATTGGCGACTGCGCCATCAGCAGCTGCATTGGGAATGACCCGCGCCCCTCTCCGCCGTTGTCGACGGCCAGTACCGCGTCCCTGTAGGCGGTGTTTTCGGGGGCAAATCCGCTGCTGCCTTTAACGTCTGCCAGGTTGCTGCCGGTCGCAACCCTGTCGCTCCAGGGGCTGCAGCCATCGGGGAGCAAGGTCAGCTGATTTTCCGTGAACCGCTGCGGGTCGAGTGCAGTGCCCCGCACCAGCAGGTTGTACAGCAATACAACCGCCTCACGTTCGCTGTAACGGGCAAACAGGGTTTCCAGAATCCAGTCCACCTGCATCCTGTTGAAAAATGCCACGCCATTACCGAACGCCAGCGTGTCTTCCGCATCGGTGGTGGGCTCACCCCGGTGAATATCGGCGTACCAGTCGCGCAACTGGCTGTGGACGTTGGCAACTTCTTTACGCGGCAAGCGGTCCACCAGCAAGTTGGGTATGCGCGAACCGCTGGTGAAGAACTCGGCAAACGCCTGGCGCCGTTCGCGGCTCACCAGCAGGGGCCCGGTGGTGTAGATGGTCTCGTTGATGACGGGGGCGAGATCGTCATCGAAGTCGTCTTTGAGTTTGGCGTGAATGGCTGCGAACAGCTCGTGAAGCACGCGCGCCAGAGGGCGCTTGGCCGCGTCCTGCAGGGGCAGCAGCGGCTGGCTGAGGTTGATCCAGGGCGAGCGCTTGTGCAGTTGCAGGTCGTAGCTGCCCAGGCTGTCGGTTACCGGCAGGATAATATCGGCGTAACGACTGGAGTCGTCGAGAGTGGTGGTCACCTGGATATTGAGCTGGGTGCCGCCGCTGCCCAGCAGCGTCTGAATATTGTCGGCGTCGGGCAAATGGGTAAGCGGGTCCAGGCCAAACCAGAGCATGACTTTGGTGTTGGCTGGCGCATCGGCTTTGAGGGCGGCGAGGTTCAGTGTTTCCTGCTCGGCAACCGCGCCCAGTTGCGGGTTTTGTTCGGGGCGCAGAGTGTCGTGGCTGCCTGCAAACCCCGGATTGTTGAAGTTCAGGTGCAGGTCTTCGCCCAGCGACAGGCCCGCACCGGGTTTGCCGATATTGCCGGACAGCAGACTAAGCGCGGCCACATATTGCAGATTTTCCTCGCCATCCAGGTAGCGACCGAGGCTGCCCCCCAGCAGGGTGGTGGCGTACCCGGCCATATAGGCGTCGTAGAGGGCGTCGAAGGCCCGTTGCAGTTGATCGATCTCTGCGGCAGACGCGTTGTGCAACAGCTTGTCGGTGAGTGCCGTATCCAGACGCACCGGGGCGCCGGGTGCGGCGATTTGAAGGTAGTCGGCGGCCACCGTGCGCACGTGCGTTACGAAATCGCCCAGCTGCGCAATTTCCGCGCTGAGCAGGGTCTGCAAGCCGCGGCTCGCATCCGTAAATCGCGGGTCTTCCGGAAGTTGGCGGGTGGCGGTGGCATGGCCCGTATTGCCTGCCATTTTCAGCATTAACGCCAATGCCAGATGGCGATCGCTGCCGGGTTGAATACTGATACGGCGGACAAAATCGGGTATGCCCTGCAGGCCCGGGTCAATCACGAATACCTTGACAGTTTGCGGTCGCGCCGCGTGAACCGCCGCGAGGCTGCGCCACAGAGCCTGGGCATTTGCCGGGAGATTCGCGCCCCAAACGATAATGGAATCCGCCAGGGAGAGATCGCCGCGTCCCAGCAGACGGCCGTGGTTATTACTCAGTAATTCCTGTAAGCCATGAAACCCCGCGCCGTTGAACGGCGAGCCAAAGGGTACGCGCGAGCCGAGCACATCCACTTTGCGTTTAGTGGTGAACGAGCATTTGGATACCTTGTTCGAGGCCGTGAGCAGCCGGTGAAGGTGGTGGACGAAACGGTTGAACAGCATTTCTCTCACCAGACCCGCATCGGGTTTGTCTTCCAGTACGAGCACGGTTCCCGTCGACGACCACTGCTCCACAAACTGCTCCGCCAGCGTGGTGTAGACCTCTTCCCAGGGCACAGGGCGAAAGCCGTCGAGGCTGCCCCGGTGCGCGCGCTCACGCATCAGGGGCTGGGTGAGCGCTGTGCTGCTGCGGGCCTGCAGTGATGCGGTGTCGCCACCGGTGAATGGATCTGTGTGGTGGTGAGCCAGATAGCTTTGCAGGCGTGGGCAGGGTGGCATGGTAGCCTGTCCCGGCGCCGCCGGTGAACGGTTGTACGGTGCGCGCGGCGAGCACACAAGATCGTCGAGGCGGTCGCCAGCCATCACGCCTTCGTTCAGGCAGTTGTCTTCACAGGCCACAGGGCAACCGGTGGTTTTACCCGCGGCAGCCGGTGGTTGACCCTGACGATGGAGTAGCCCTCCGGGGTGACTGAGCAGGGTGGCTTTGGCATCCACATAGCCCCATCCGGCGACCGGGTCCCACTGGTTTGGGGTTTGGGTTTGATTGCTGCGGCTGATCACCGAGCTTGTCGCGTGTTGAAGCATGCGCTGCTTGATGTCTGCATGGGTCTGGGCCGTGTCCTGCTGCAACAGCAAGGCCGCCAGACCTGCGATATGAGGCGCAGCCATACTGGTGCCGGACAGGCGCTGAAAAGCCATTTCCACCATAAAGGCTTCGGCAACGCCGTGGCTGGCGGCGGCAACCGTGGTCGGGTTGAGGCGCAATTGCCAGGTGCCAGCGGGTATTGGCAGGTCGCTGTTGGTGGTGATGGTGATCAGCGCGCGATTGCGCAGGGTGCTTTGTGGGTGCACGCTGTGATCAATTTGAATCCGAAAGCGGTCGGGGTCAGCGAATTCGCGCGGTGCCGGTGGTGCTGTCGCCGCCACGTCGGCCAGGGTGGTGCCCGCAGCACCGGCAACGATGGCGTTACCCAGCGCGACGGGTTCGGTGCGCCCGCCGCCGGCGATATTGAGTTGTATTTCCAGAGTGTCGCGCGCGTCGTAAATCAATTCTATCTGGAGCGGGTCGTGGCGCCCGTGGGGCATCAGGAAATCCCACTCCTGGACGACACCGGTGGCAAGATTTTGGGCGCGCCGGAAGGTATAGGGTGTGCGTCCTTCCGGCTGCAGGAACAGGGGAGCATCGTGAAAGCCGGGGGCGAGGTCATAGGTAATGTCCACCGGCGCGGCGGGCGTAGCGGTGTTGCTGTTGAACATACGCATCAACCAGGCGCCCGGCGAGATATTGTGGGTGGCAGATGTGCCGCGCTGGAAGGTGATGGTGGCCGCACCGGGGGTATGCACAATGGTCACCCGGTTGCCAGAGCCAAAGTTGTAGCGCCGCCCGTTGGCCACCGCCACGCTGCCAACTGAGCCGCCGACGGCGACTGTGCCACTGTTACTGTCGATGGCGGTGGTGTGTTGCCCTGCGGGGTCGAACATTAGCACGCCGAAAACATGCGCTCCGGCGGTGTAGCGAATCCGGATCTGTACGTCTGCGACTATGCCAACGGGCACGGTAAAAGGGATATTGTGGAGCGTCGGGTTGGCCGCCGCAGCCGCCTGCGCCATGGGGAACGTCAGCCGTGGTGCAGCGCCGCCAAGAAATTTTGGCCAGCCCACGCCTGAAACCGGGGGGAAAGCCTCAAGGCTTACCGGCACCGCTGCCGGGAATACCTCATCGTGCTGCACGACAATACGCCATTCGCCCGCTTCGAACTGAAAGCCGGAACGCAACTCAATGTGCGCGAGGCCTGCGCCTGTCTGGCGAATAATAATGTCGGTGGTGTCGCCCATGGCGTAAAGCCGCCCGCTCCCATGGGGGTGATCCGGGGCATTGGCGCCTGCGGCCAGGCCCGCGCCCGCCACAATTCGCTCGCTGCCATTGGGCAGAACCGCGTGGGTCCGGTTGGGCGCGGCTGCGGTACCCGGTTGCTCCAGGCGCACGCCAAAGATCCGCGCCGCCGGGTAGCGAATCTCAAAGCGGATAACGCCGCTGGCGCTGGCGGGCAGGGTAAAGCTCCACTGGGTTTGGGTGAGGGTGCCCGCACTGGGTGCGGGCAGGACATTCTGGGTTTCGGTACGTTCGCCGGTGGTCAGCAGTGGCCAGGTCGCGCGCATCCCGCGAAACTTGTTGTCGCCAATGGCAAAACCCGCCCAGGCGAGCGGCGCGCCACGCACGCTCCACAGCTCGGTCAGACCGGAGCAGGGCGCCAGAATCCCGCTGCCGGGTGCCATAATCTCGGGTTTTGCGTACTTCAGCCAGCGGCGCAGGTGCCCATTGAGCCGCATCCGCGTGGCGTTGCGCAGTGGGCCCGCACTGGAATCCTGTGCTGGAAAACTTAACGGGTAGAGGCCGGGCAGCCCGTTGCCAACCGTCATTGGCTCGCGCGCGGTGGACGGGCTGCAAAGGGTGCTTTTGCCATTTTCAATGTCGTCGGGGCGCACCACTAAAAAGTTGGCCCCGTGGCCGACGGAGAACAGACGCGCTACCAGTTTTTTATCGCCGGGAACCTGAACCGGAATCACTTCCAGGCGCCACAGTCCGGTGGGATGAAAAGCGGCGCTGCCTGCCGGGCGGCGGATGGAGATAAGCGCGCGGCGCAATCCGGGGGCCGCGCTGGCTGCGGGCATATTGCAGCTCACGGTGGTACCGCCAGGCAGAGCGCCAGTAACCCCCTGGGCACCGACGGCGGGGTTGGCGGCGCCCGGGTCGGTGTGGAAGACATTGCCCAACGCACACGTGTAGGGAAGGCGGCCGGGCTCTGGCGGATGCATTCGCAGCTCTATTTCGTTGCTGTCGGCGTAGAGCAACTCCAGGTCAATAGTGTCGGCGGTGTCACGGGGGACTGTGAACGCGATGTTTTCCGAGCCAAAGGGTGTATTAGGCAGGAAACCTGTGGTGGCGGAGAACGCGGTGGCGGCGAGCCCTTCCGAGTTGTCCCCATCCAGGTGGCGATTCATGGTGGTGACGACTGAAATGGGCGCGGTGATATTGCGCCCTTCGAACTCCACCTTCCATTCCCCCTGGGTGAGCGCACCAAAGGTGGTGTTTTCCAGTAATACAGTGGCGATGCCGTCGCTGCCGGCGCTGGGTGCGGGGTAGTTAAAGGTGATTTGAATGTCGCCGCTTACGTACTGGCGAGCGGCCCCCGCCGCAGGCGCGCCGTTGACGGGTAAGGCACCGGGGACGGCGGTCTCGATGTTGCCCGCGCTGATCCAGGGGGTCACCACCCAGCCGCCAGTTTCCCGCCACGGCTGCAGCGGCGGGACTCTAAGGCGAATCCGCGCGAAATCGCCGCCGGGGACATTAATTCGCAGCTCAGATTCCGAGGTGAATCCGCCACCGAACAGCAGCGAAACTACAGACGCTTGCAGCGCATCCGGAAAAACCGGAACTGTTGTCTGATTGAACTGGGTGTCTAAAAATCGGCAGTAATCGCTCCGGTCGCGCCTGTCCTGGTGGAGGCGCACACTGGCGGGTACCGCTCTGCTGCCCGCGGTGGTGCGCAGGCGAATTTTATAGATACCATCCTCTGGGTCGAAGTTGGGATTGGGTGGGTCCGGGCGCTGCAGCAGGCGAATGTGAATTTGCTTGCGGCCGGCCAGGGTGCGGTGATTGATCAATGTCGGCTGGTCAATCCCAAATCCCGTCGATGGAAAATTGACCGGGAATCCGGCACCGGTAACCGCGCCTGCGGCAGTCACTGGCGCTGGCGTCGGGGTGATGGCTGGGCCGTGGGCGATCCAGGCACTGGCGGGGCTACCGTTATCTGCGCCAGGTTGAAGTTGCACCTCGAGCTGATCGTCTTCACTGTAGTCGATGAAAATATCCAGTTCTGCGGGCATCGGAGTGAGATTGCGCTGCTGCACTGACAAGTCCAGTTGAAGTTCTCGTCCTGGTTGCACCAGCACCTGTTGAGCCGTTTCGTGCACGCTGCGAAAAAATGTATCGGCGACGGCATTGGCGGCGATTTTGCGGATGGCGCCGTGCAACTTGCCGCCAGCAGGCAGCGCGTTGATCCCTTCGAATTCAATAATCCAGTGCCCGGCTGCGATGTTGCCCGCGGGGGGTGGCTGCAGGCGCACCACAATCTGACGGTCACTGTTGTGGGGGTTTTCTGACTGCGAGACAAATGCGGAGGTGCCGTCGCCAAAATCGAACCGTTTGACGGGCGCAGCGCCCGCGGTCGTGGGCGCGAACCCGCCAGGGCTGACGCGTTCTACACAGCCGGTTGGGTGTGGGTCCACCCAGTGGGTAATGCGATTCCCGGCCAGCAGTGGAGAGATCAACCGAATCGCGATTTGATCGAGGCCGGGATACCAGAATTCAAACTCGTCGGTGGCCGTGTTGGCGCCTGGACTCACCCAGATAAGTTGCGTTGCCGCTTGCCCGTTCGGCAACACGCGGGTGTTGATCTTGAAGTTTTGCTGGCGATCATTGCCCGCCGCGAGGGCGATAAAGCGGCCGGGCCTGGCGGCAAGTGTCGCCGGATCGCGCAGCAGGTTGTCCAGCCCGACTTCTACATCGCTGGTGCCGTCTTGCGCGCCGGTGGATAAGCCCTGACTGATATTAATGGCGCAGGGGCCGCCAGCCTGTGTGAAGATCCAGTCGCACAGGTCGTGAATCAGGCTGATATCCTGATCCAGCAAGCGGACAAAAATAATATCCGCGCCGGGCGCCATACCGCGATTGGCCTGGGTTGCGCCTGTAGCGATTCCGGTGACATGTGAACCGTGGCCGTTAAAGTCCTCCGATGTGGGTTGTATGACCGGCGGTGTGGAGGCGGCACCCAGCAAGTAGGTGTCGATTTGCGCGCGGGTGTAGACCACGCCAATGGCGCCGGGGCCGGGGGTATCGCCGGGTCGCGGGGTGGCGGCTCGGTCCCAGTAAACGGCCACTCGGGTGGGGCCGCCAGGAAATTTTCTGAACGCCGGGTGGCGCAGATCGAGGCCGGAATCGATGACTCCGACGTAAGTGCCGGTGCCATCCCAGGGAGCCGAGCCGTTGCGAATGCGCTGGCCGTCGGTAATGGTTGCGCCAATTTCCCTGCGACTGCGATACATCAATGCTCGGCCCGCATGCACCGAGGCGATGTAGATGACACTGTCAACATCGCTCAATTGGGCCAGCCCGTCGAGTGTTGCAGTGATCGTGCAGAGTTCGCCCTGGCGATTGACCAGGCTGACGCCGTCGATGGCGGGCAACTCGCCACTACAGGTCACCGACACCGTGAGTTGTAGTTGGTTGTTTTGCAGGGTGAGATTAAGGCGTTGCTCTTCTACCAGTGAGCGCTTTTCCTCGTCGCTGAGCAGAAACAACATATTTAAATTGGGGTCGAGTTTAGCCGGGTTCATCCGATGCTCCCTGCGGCGCTGGCGCTGCCAGAAGCGCCTTCCAGTGGCACCGCAGCAAGCATTTGTTTAAAGGCTGTGCCGGTGCGGTTTAAGGCTTGTTCCAATTCGTCACGCATTTTGGTGAGCTTGTCGTCCAGCACATCGGTGATTTCCCCGGCATCCAAACCGCTGAGGATTGCGCGAATAGCCGCAAAAATTTCCAGCAGTGGTTGCAACAGGTTTTCCAGGTTGAACAGCGCTGTGATTTTCTGCTGGAGACCATCCCAGGCGCTTTGCAGGGCGGTGAGAATGGAGTCCACCGCCACATTGTCGAGCACACCAATCAGGTTTTGGTAACGGTCATTCAGCCCGTTAATCAGTAGAGACGGGTCCAGACCGGTGACCAGGTTTTTCATGCGCTCGACCATCGCGAGCAGGGGAGCGAAAATGGCTTCCAGCGAAATCGAGCCAATCAGCTCGCTCAACTTCTGAATAATATTTTCGATCATCGCGATGACCGGTGCGATGTCGAACGCGCTCAGCGCGGTGCGCATGGTTTGATACGTATCGTTTAGCGGGGCAAAGAGTACGGCGGGGCTCAATTGATTTAGCTTGTTAAGTATGCGGTCGTAAATAGCGTCGAGCCGTTCAATCCACACTGCCGGATTGGTTAAACCCAGCAGGGTTTCCAGGCGGCCTGCGGTAATATCGTCGCGAATGGCCAGCGGCAATAATTCTTCGATACGCGCTTGCGCCTGCTGATATTTCTGTTCCAGGTTTGTTGGGTCCAACCCGTTTAGCACGGCATTGAACCGGGTCTGATACTGCTGGCAGCGGGCGCTCACACTGGCGAATAATATAGTTGGCACGCTCAGCTCCAGTTCGAGTGCAAAGCTGCTGCCGTCGCGTGTATCTGCCTGCACAACGGCGGTTTGCGTAAGGCTGTATTCCTGCTGGATTGCATGCAGGGCCGCGTTTGGTTGCAAGGATTCAAAGCGGCTTTTAAATGCGCTGTAGGGTTCGCGAACCGCGTCAAATAAAACTGTGGGATTTAGCGCGTTCGCGCGGGCCAGTGCTTCGTCGTACAGGTCGCGAATCTGGGTGATCACCGACGCTGGAATATTCTCGGTGAGATCGGCAATCTGGGCCATGATATCGGTGAGTGGTGCCAGCAACGTGCTGGGCGCAAACGCCTGCAACGAGCCCAATGCACTATCAAACGGTTCGTTGATTGGTTGCAGCAGGCGCTGCGGGTCTAATGCATCTAAAAAGGCATTCACATTGCCGAATACACTGTTCACCGGGGTCAGCATTGCGTCCAGATCGATACTCGCCACCTGCTGCGCGAGCAGGTCAATCTGCTGTTGTACCGGCTGCAACAATTGCGCTGGCTGCAGCTTGTCGACAGATTGCTGCAGCGTGTTGTAGAGGTCGTGTAACGGGGTGAGAAATTGCGCCGGGTTCAATGCTTCCAGTTCGCCCGTTAATTCTGCGAGGGCTTTGTCGATAATTGGCCGCAGCTGTTGGGCGATATCCACATCCAGCGCGGCGATGATTTTATCCAGTTCCTGTTGCACCGGCGCGAACAGGGATTCCGGTGAAATGGCGATAACGCGATTTAACAGCTGGTTAATTTTATCGGCAATACTCTGCAGAAATTCTCGTGGTTCAACTAATTTTTCGTCCAGCTCTTTTAACAGGGCCGCCGTTATTTCGCGATCAAAATCACTGGTTTGAATTGCATCCAGCGCGGCTTTGAGGGCGGCTTTTAGCAGATCGTTTAACGACGACAGATCGATGTCGGCGAGCGCATCGCGGGCTTCTTCCAGTTCGGCGATTATCGGGTCCACGACGGGTTCGAATTCCAAATTGCCAATCGCCTGAAACGCCTGTTCAATGCTGGCGGTGGCCTGATCCATCACCGCCTGGGGATCTACCGCTTCGATTTCTGTTTTTACGCCATCGAGGGTGCTGGCAAGGGCGTCTTTACTAGCATCCAGTTGGGCCGCCAACTGCAGTAATTGCTGCTCGATGGTTTGAATTAATTCGACGAAGGTATCGGAAAAATCCGTCAGTGAACCCTGAATGCTAAAATTTTCCGGGTGGTTGGGGTCGCCCTGGATCAGCGTGTCTATTTTTGCGTACAGCTCATTTAGCTCGGCTTCGAAGAAGAAATGAAACTTGCCGTCCTCGCCGGTTTCACCCAGTTGCGTTATCGCGCTGTCGAGAGAGCCGGTTAACGCGTTTAACCAGCCTTGTATTTGCGCGGTGAGCGCGGTGAGCATTTGCTGTGCCTGGGCGACTGTATTTTCGGCGGTCGTGTTTGCGTTGCTGATTTCCCGCTGAATAGCGTCAGTGTCAAGCGAGGTGATTGCCTCTTGTATCTGCGTAAAAAAATCGCTGATGGTGTTGTTGATCAGCGATAAATCGACCGCGTCCACGGAGTCTTCAACGCCGGTAAAAAATTCATCCAGACGTTGCGGCACATTGGAGTAGTCGTCGATGCGCATTGCCAACACGCTGTCGAGTTCGCGTTGAGCAATGTTGGCTACGCCGTTAACCTGGAGTAATGGATTATCCAGGTGCGCTTGCAGACTGTCGAAAGCGGCGTTGATTTGGTCGGTGAGTTGAATAACGGCGGCGCGGTATTCTGCGGTCAGGGTTTCGATATCGCCGACACCGGTATCGGCGGCGGTTTTTATCTCGGCAAGTTTCGCCAGCACGGCGTTCTGTAAGGTTTCGAGATCGAGCGCATTGACATCGGGTAGCAGGTTAGCGAAAAACGCATCGGCGTCACTACTCAGGTTATTCATGCTGGGTGCCAGCGCAAAAATGGCATCGCGCACACGACCAAAGGCGAGTAACAGCAGTTGATCGCGAATGGTCTCTGCCGAGGCGCCGGATTCGGTGATAGGGCGAATGGTATCGGCGAGTTCGAATAAATAATCCCGCCAGGCGCTGAATCCGGCAAGGTCTGGCCCAGTGAGCGAGCGAACCACACCGTTGAGTGCGGTGGTTGCCTGCTGCACGACAGGTGTTAGATCGCCGTTGCGGGCATCGTTGATGGCTTCGCCAGTCGCAGATAGGGTGGTAATAATTTGTGGAATTCGCTCGACGATCTGTTGCAGGTCCTGCAACGGTTGGTTGATACCAGTTAATAAATCGGTGGGTAGTTCGGTGGCGGTGGAAAGATCCTGCAATACACTCAGGGTACCGCCAAAGGGCGATCCTTCCGCAGACGGTATCGCTTGTGTGATGGCCGATTGAAATACGCCGGATAAACCTGATGCGGCGCCCGCAAGGTCTTGCGATTGAATTAAATTGGCAAGCCCTGCCAAGCCAGAAGTCTCGTCGCCCACAACCAGATTCACTGGGGCACTAATTTCTTCGGCGGCGGGAATCAGGTTAACTAAATTCATAGTCAGTCATCACCAAATAAACCAGACAATAAAGTCGCGGCATCCTGTAAACCGGCGGTAGCTTCGGTGACCTGATCCATCGCCTGGCGCACCTGCGGTGTCGGGTCGCCAATGTTCGGCACGTTGCCAAGCCCGTCGATGACATCGAGCGCACCTGTGACCGAATCGAGAAAACCGCCGGCCTGGTCGAGTAAATCGGTATCCAGTGCGCCGAAAGGGTCTGGCGGTGGCGGGGGCGGCGGACTCTCTTTGATGCGGATGTAGTAGTCCAGTTGATCCGGTTGCATGCCACTTTCAGAAAATTGCAGCGATTCAATAATGACGTACTGCACTTCAGTGGCAGTGACTATGTCGCCGACAAAAGTAACGGGTTCACCTGCTCGGTATTTGCCGCGCAGCGCTTCGAGAAACTCGTTGCGTGGCTCATCGCCATATAAACTGCCGCTTATTGCAATGCTGGTGGGTCGGGTGTTCATATCCTGAAACAGGCTGCCTGCGCGCCCCGGCACATTCAGTTCAACGAATTGTCGCTGCTCGAGCGAATGCATCGCCTGGATATGCGGAATTTCCCAATCCCCCAGTACCGGTTTTACATTCATGAGAGGTCCACTCCGTTTAGCAGGGCCTGCTCGACCAGCGCCTCGTTAACTAACTGGGCGATACGCTGTGGGTCTGGTTCATTAAGGTCTGCGGCTGCATTTTGTTCACCGGCAGCAAAAGGCGACGGATTATTTTGCTTGCGTGGAGTGGCATATTGACTATTTACGGCCGTGGGTTCATAACCCGGCTCGCGCGAATGCCATTCGTGCAGGCTGGCAACTTGCGCAGGTAAATGGGCTTGGTTGTCGGCTTGATTCAGGGCGCGTTTGGTGGCGACGGCGGGGGAATCTATGGTTGACTGATTCGCCGTAGCAACCAGTTGTTTTAATAACACCAATCCTGTTGCGGCGAATTTGTTATGCGTGTGGTCGAAATCTTGTGGCGTGGTGGTGCCATTTAACAGCGGGCTTTTGAGCGCAGTCTTGTCAAATGCCGACCTTTGCTGCGAATGTGCGGGGTGCTTGTTAACCTTTTTTTCTAACGTGTTTGCTGTGTTCTGATGCTGCTTCAGATCTTGCTTAGGATCTTGAAATAGTTGCAGCTTGGCAAGGTGGTTATTCTCGCTATTGTGTTGCTTTATGTGTTTGAATTCTTCTCTCCCACGGTGGGCAAATACCGGTGCAGTATTTGCCCCTGAAGGAGCGTTGTTTTCTCGATATTTATTACTGTTTTCTCGCGCCTCAGCGATGGGTGTTCGCTGTGCGTTAACACCTTGTTCGGTGGCCGTATTTGCAGCTTCATTGAGCAGTTGCTCAATCCATTTCGCCAGATACAGTGGTGCTAGCGGGCGGCTCGACATGCCGCTGGTCGGTGCTGCAATAGCGTGTTGACCGAAGCCGTTGCCGAACATAGATGTTAGCTGAGCGGGCGCGGCGTATTTATCGGCTAATGAATTTTCGCCGAGTTGCGGATTTTGGCGGACACCATTAACGTTGCTTGAGAAAGATCTAGTCGCTGTACCAGCCATGTCCGAAGGTGTGAATCCAGGTGGCGTTGGCATTGACTCTGCGCTGGCCGAAACCAGTAGGGCTTCAAGCATCGCTGTTTCGGTCAGCGCCAGTTCTGTTACGGACGTGTTCAGGGCATGACTATTCGTCTCGAGTGTTTGCATCTGCAGCGCACTGGGCAGACGCGACAACTCTGTCATACCGGCATCGTCAATGAGCAGTTTGTTCAACCGTGTTGGTAGCGGCGAACCGAGGTTTTGCAATTGGCCGCGCAGGCGCTGCATTACCGTGCCAAGGTTGTTCGGCTCCTCGCGCGGCTGCTTTTCTTCGGCGCTATTAGCTTCGGCGCTATCAACTTTGTTGCGCATTGGCCTGTCTCAACATTTTTAAATTAAACAACACCTGGCCGAGTGTCAGTTCGCCAATTTGCTGCGGTGTCCAACCAAAATGTTTTGCCAGAATAAACGCTGCTTGCGCCAGTGGTTCTTCGGCGGCCTGCTGGAGTTGCTCCTCCGATGCGTTGATACCACTAATTTCATTCACCTGATTTGCCAAAAACTGCAGTACACCAACCGGGAGACGATTCACTTCAGCAATGGTCATTTTGGGCTCGACCAGCGATTTTTGAACCAGCAAGGCGGCCATAAGCGTATTGTTGTCTTTGCTGGCGCGATTAATTAACTGCAGATCCGCCACTGATAGCGGGCGCAGGCGGACCTGGTTATCTGCGTCGCTGTGGGTGTCGAGCGCGAGCTTGCCCTGCTGTTCCGGCGTCAGGTTTTGCCCGTCGAGATCGGTAAGACTAAATACACCATCGCGCCCGGCCTGCAAAATCGCGTGGGGTATCGCAATATCGAAGCAGACGTTGGCACCGGCAAGCAGTTTTTCACTGGTTAACATAATAATTAACCCTAGGCAGCTTCATCGGCGGTGGTCATGTACAGCGCTTGAAATGCCACAGCTTCCGCGACGAATTCGTCTTCGGGCATATCGTAATTCCAGGTATCAATTTTTACGCCGTGCAGGGTAATTGTGTTGCGCGTGCCGGGATTTGCGGGGTTTTCTACCATCAGCGTGATATTAAATGCCGGTTGCGCCCAGCTGCTGCCAGGGCGACCGTCGGCCGCTTCACCCAGTAATAATCGCAACATGGCGCCATTCAAATAGGCGCGGCCGATTGTCCCTTGAATGGTGATGTTGCCCGGGCGCAATTCTGTGGCGTAGCGCTGACCAATTTCGTGAAATGCGCGCACTTCGGAATGCACCTGTACTTTTACATTGGTAACCCGACCAACAGAAATCAGGTCGTTACCGTCGATAATGCCCTGCGCGGCTTCACCTTCGGCGCCTTCAGGTGTGGATAGCGTGATTGAACCGTCTGCACCTGTGTAAACATTGACGTTAGCCATCTAAGTGTTCTCCTATGAAAGTGAAAGCGTGACGCGAATGAAGTCGATACTGAACGTTGGCTTGAGCGCAACATTCACAATCGCTCGTCCGGCAATTTCATCCTGGCGGGTGGCGGTGACTTCGAGGGTGTACTCGGTAAGCGCTTCGTCTTGCACCATGGTAGTGAGGAATCCGTCGATGGCTCCCTGCATGGCCGCTCGCACGCGCTGATTATTGAGTCGGCCGATAAATGGATTACAGGCTTTGCGCACACCGGCTTTGGCTTTATCGGTAATGCGGCGGGTGGTAATTTGACTGAACGGACCGTTATCGACGGCCTGGGTTGTTAAACCCCGGACGACGCGAATGCCGCTGCGATCTTCCAGTGCGCAGACGCCGCCGTTGAGAAGGTCTTTCATTTCAACGTAGGAGAACCGGTTAACCAGTTTAACGACACCGCTTAATACTTTATTTGTGGGGCTGGTTTGGACCGCGAGGCTGCTGATTAGCCCGGCGAGTGGTGCTGCTGTGTAGCGGCCATTTAAATCGACATTCGCGCCAGCTGCGCTGTCGTACATGACGACACCGGGCGCAGTCATAATAATGCGTTTATTGGCGGCGACTTGCGCTGCGATATCGGTAGATGAACTCACATCAGAGCCAATAACGGCAATTACATCTTTGCCATTGTTTTCGGAGGAGTCCACCAGTGGACCCAACACGGCTTTCGCTTGATCGGTGGTGAGTTCCGGAGCAACCAGAATATTCACATCCTCTTTTATTAATTCATTAAAGGCCGTGGTAAATGCAGCCTGGTCTGACCCGGCGGCCAGTGCCCGTGCGTACACAGTGCGGGCGCCATTTTTGAAAAGCAAAGAGAGCGATCGGGTAAGGTTTAATGTACCCGCGCCCTCTGCATAGGCGTCGTAAGCGCCGACAGCATTTTGTGCACTTTCCCAGTCGCCGAGTTTGTGGGTTTCGCCAACGCCGGTGTCGGCGGTGCCGACAATGCCAATATTACCGGCGGAAATCCCGCCGACACTGATTAAACCTTCCGCGAGAACCCGCACATAGGTTCCGGGAATGATTTGTTCCGAAAATGCACTTTCTGCCATTGTTCCTCTCTCCGTGTGGCGTCCCGTTTTTAAGGTACGGGGCGGATATAAATAAAGCCGGTAGGTGCTATCGACTCGGGGTTTATCGGTTGAGTTTTAGCAGCTGTACGCGATGGAAAAATATGTCGTTATTACCGTGACACATCAAACCAACCCGACCGCTGTCGGTAAAAGAGCTGTCCTCTCCCTGCACTAATGGGTTGTCATCCACTTGTACTTGAAATTGACTTCCCCGTGCGATCAGCTTTAAGCGGTGCAGCGTGGCTACCTGGTAAGGGGTAATTTCGGCTTGACCGCCCTGATCCAAAAAACTGAAAACCGCACCCACTTTTTTGCCGAGCATCGCGTAGTCATTGCGTGCGGATAACAGGCAAAAATAAAAATTGTCGATATCCTGATAGCGAAAAACAAAGCCGACCCCGTCGTTATCGTGCGATGTAAAATCCACGTCGATTAAAAAATCCGTTACCGGTATTGCGGTTTCTGGTTTAAACAGTAAATAGGTACCGGATTTTCGCGCGGTCATTGCCAGGCTGCCGCCTTGAATGGCAGAGGTCTGGTGCAGTGCTGTTTGTACTTCATCCCAAACCCAGTTTGACGGTGGATTTTGCGCTGCATCCGGGTCGTCGACTACATCAAAGGCGGTTGCCCACGCGTTGTCGAAACCGGTATTAACAAGTACTTCCGCATGCCCCTCGCCACTGTTCAGGTCGATATCCAGAATTATCTCGTCGATTTGCGATTCACTTTCCGATGGCAGGGTGAGATGTTCGTAGAGAAGAGAAAAATTGATAATTTGCGAGGCGCGGTTGTTGTTTTCTTCGCGTACCGCTTCGAGATCCCGCAGTGCTAACCGGTAGATACCGGCGCTCTGGAGTTCACCGCGGGGAATACCCATTACCGCCGTGGTCACACTTTGTACCAGTGGGGTTAACTCGGCGGCGCTGGCTTCAATTTTTACTGCGGCCGTGGTATCCACTCTAATTGCCGTTATATCGCCACTTGGGTCCATGTGGCTTCCCACGTAGGCACCGATTCCCGTGGCGGAGGTTTTGTTGGCGAGCAACTGTAATTCCACGCTCTGGTCTGCGCTCGGCACGCTGGCAAAATACTGGCTAAAAGTCGTATTTAATGCAGCGAACGCAGGGCCGAGGCTCATGGCATCAGCCCCAGAGGAGAGAAAAATGTGTTGGCGCTGGTTTGGCTGTTCAATTCCGATTCCCTGGCTGTGGACATTTATGCGCTAACAGGCACTTTATAAATTCAAGATCAACGTCGTCGGCAAAAACTGCAACCTGACGGCCATCGTTGATGAGTGCAATCACCATGGTGTCCCGGTTGTGTCGAAATACGTCTTGGCACAGCGCTGGCACTGCGCCGCTGTCGAGTTCGCAAATGAGGACATCGCAATGAACGAGAGATGTCTTTGGCGAATCAACTGCCGCCACGTCTGTTTTGGCGGACGACTCCAGCAACGTGTAACCGGGATGTTCGCCGACCACCTCACGCAACATACTTTGCAGAATCTGACTTCGCATAGGCGCAAGTACACAGTTCTTTTTCATGCGTTGCCTGTGTTGCAGATGGGGATAACACGGCCCGGTTTTGTCATGGAGGGAGATGGTAGCAACCGCTAGTGGAACGGCGTATCCATCCTCAGGAGGAAAAAGGATCTAGATACAAAGGACTGGATGGGTACTGGATCGCAAGGGAAGATTACTGAGGCGCCAATTACCGTGACCGCCGTTAATTTCCCCGTGGTTTGGCTAGCCATGCCGGTTCGCGGCGTGCGGTTGCGGGAATAGCGGCGATTTGGCGTTTGCAAAAAGCCTTGCACAACGCCTGGACCGTCCTCTCGGCCCTCGTTATCCTACGCTGCTTATTCTTTTCTAACCCTGTTGACGGAGACCGCACTTGGCTAAAGCGAAAACTGCGTATGTTTGTAATGATTGTGGCGCTGACTTTGCCAAATGGCAGGGCCAATGTACGGAGTGCGGGGCCTGGAATACCTTAAAAGAGGTGCGCCTGGGTAGCAGCGTGAAAACAAGCGCGAGTGGCGGTCGCAGTGGGTATGCAGGCAGCCTGGAAGCCAAGGTCACGCCACTGGCGGAGATCAATCTGGAAGAGTTGCCGCGTTTCAGCTCAACCCTCGAGGAATTCGATCGCGTGTTGGGCGGTGGCTTTGTGCCGGGTTCCGTGGTGTTGATTGGCGGTCACCCAGGTGCCGGGAAGTCGACCGTGTTACTGCAGGTACTTTGCCAGTTGGCGCAGCAGCAGGATGCACTCTACGTCACGGGTGAGGAATCGCTGCAGCAGGTCGCCATGCGGGCGTCGCGGCTCGGTTTGCCCACCGCAAACTTGCAAATGTTGTCGGCAACGGATGTGGACGCGGTTGTCCAGGCGGCCGCTCAGGTCAAACCCAAAATCATGGTGGTGGACTCGATTCAGGTGATGCACCAGGCGGAAATTCAATCGGCGCCAGGCAGTGTGTCGCAGGTGCGCGAGTGTGCCGCCGAGTTGACGCGCTTTGCCAAGCAGTCGGGCACGGTGCTAATTCTCGTCGGCCACGTCACTAAAGACGGTTCTCTGGCCGGGCCAAAAGTGCTCGAACATATTATCGACTGTTCGATAATGCTCGAAGGCTCCCACGACTCCCGGTTTCGCACCCTGCGCGGAATCAAAAATCGCTTTGGCGCAGTGAATGAACTCGGTGTGTTTGCGATGACCGAGCAGGGCTTGAAGGAAGTTTCAAACCCATCGGCAATTTTTTTGCAGCGCGGTGACGAGGTGTCCAGTGGTTCGGTGGTGATGGTGGTGTGGGAAGGCACGCGACCCTTGCTGGTGGAGATACAAGCGTTGGTGGATGCGTCCAGTTTGGGGAATCCGCGTCGGGTTGCGGTGGGGCTTGAGCAAAACCGGTTGTCCATGTTGCTTGCCATTTTGCATCGACACGGCGGTTTGATGGTGGGCGATCAGGATGTGTTTGTGAATGTGGTTGGCGGGGTGAAAATTATGGAGCCCAGCGCCGACCTCGCACTTTTGTTTGCGCTGGTGTCGAGTTTTCGCGATCACCCCTTACCGCGTGAGCTGGTGGTGTTCGGGGAGGTCGGGCTGGCCGGTGAAATTCGCCCGGTACCCAGCGGTCAGGAGCGCATTCGCGAGGCGGCCAAACACGGATTTAAAAAAGCCATCGTGCCCCACGGCAACGCCCCGCGCGAACCCATTAAAGGAATGGAAGTGGTGGTGGTAAAAAAACTGAGCGAGGCGTTGGGGGCGATTTAATTCCTGGGAATGAATCGGCTACCAGAGAGGAAGAAAGCAACAGCACCGCCTGATCTGTTGCTTTGCCATTGCTCTGCGGGCCGAGCAACTAACTCTTATTTGCGCTGACTTGTGGCCCTCGCATAAACAATAACAGCGGCATCGCCACCAGGGTTACGTACATCATTAATCGAAAATCCTGCAGGTAGGCCAGAGTCAAAGCCTGCTCTGTCACCTTGCCGTTGATGGCCGCCATACCCTGTAAGGTTGAGGTATCCAGTGCTCCTGAGCTGACGGCCTGGTTGAGCGGTTGACTAAACGGTGTGATGTAGCTTGCGAAAACTCCGTGATTTATCTGGCTGCGGTGGGCCAGGTAGGTAACCACCACAGAAATTCCGATACTGCTGCCAATATTTCTCAACAGGCTGAACAGCGCGGTGCCAATGCCACGGTATTGCGGTTGCATGGTAGAAAAAGCCACTGTGGATAAAGGCACAAACACAAATCCCAGACCGAAGCCCTGGATGACGCCATTGCGAACAATCTCCCACTGTGTCGTTAGTGTGGTGTAGTAGGTCATTTCCCACAGCGAGAGGCTGGTGAGACACAAGCCCACAAAGATTAAATGACGCGGGTCTACTTTACCGGACAGGCGACCCACCAACATCATTGCCACCATAGTGCCCATTCCCCGAGGTGCCAGTAGCGTACCGACATCCATGACCGAGTAGCCCATCAGCGACTGCATAAATGGCGGCAGCAGAGCGATGGTGGCCAGCAAGACAATGCCGACAATAAAAATAAAGATCAGGCCGATACTGAAATTGCGGTCTTTAAAAATCGCCGGTTCAATAAAAGGCGATTTGTGGGTAAAGATGTGGGCGACGAAAAGATAAAACGCAAACGCCGTAATCAAACCTTCCACAATCACTTCACTACTGTTAAACCAGTCAAGGGTCTCCCCGCGATCCAACATCATTTGCAAGGCGCCAAGCGCAATGGCTAAAAACAGAAAACCGGTGAAATCGAAACGGCGGCTGTTATTGCGCGGGGTTTCTTCCATAAACGCAGTGAGCGCGAACCAGGTAAATACACCCACCGGAACATTGATGTAAAACACCCAGCGCCAGTCGTAATACTCGGTCAGCCACCCGCCAAGAAAAGGTCCTAGGATGGGGCCAACCATCACACCGACGCCCCACATAGCCATTGCCTGGCCGTGTTTTTCTTTTGGGTATGTGTCGAGTAGCACGGCTTGCGATAAAGGCACCAGTGCCGCGCCACAAATCCCTTGCAGCAGACGGAAAATTACCATTTCTTCCAGGCTTTGGGCGGCACCACAGAGCATGGATGTGATGGTGAAACCCGCGACGCAGATGGTGAAAAGACGTTTGCGGCCGAGACGTTCGGTGAGAAAGCCGGTGAGCGGCATAAATATGGCCGCTGCCACGATGTATGACGTCAGTACCCAGGAAATCTGGTCCTGGGTCGCACCCAGTGCACCCTGCATATGGGGCAGGGCTACGTTGGCGATGGTGGTGTCCAGAGCCTGCATAACGGTGGCGGCCATTACCGACATGGTAACGAGCAGCGCATTGCTTCCTGTCGCGCGGTGGTCTGGCGTTGCGACAGCGGTACTCATAGGGCTTGTCCCAGAATCTGACGGCGGAAACCGGTATCGATTTTAATTTCGGCGCTTAAGCCAGAGCGCAGGCGAGGCAGGTCATCCTGGTCGGTCAAGGCGATTCGCACAGGCACCCGCTGTGCGATCTTGACCCAGTTACCGGTGGCGTTCTGCGCGGGGATAATCGCGAATTCTGCACCGGTGGCCGGGCTCAGGGTATCTACCACACCGTGCCAGACCTTGCCGGGATACATGTCGATGGTGACATTGACTGGCTGAGACTGTTGTACATGAGTCAGTTCTTTTTCGGTGAGGTTGGCTTCCACCCAGAAGCGCTCTGCTGCGACCAGTGACAAGGCCGCGCCGCCGGCGTGGATATATTGCCCCGGTTTTGGAAGCTGACTGACGATCCCGGCGAACGGTGCTTTTATCTGCGTGCGCGCAAGATCGAGCTTGGCGTTTTCCAGCTCTGCCAGGGCCTGTTGAAAGCGGGGGTGGCTTTCGACGGGCTCGTCGACTGCGCCGCCGAGCGAATCAGCGATGCGTTCCAGTTCGTGTTCACTGGCGGTAATTTCCAATTTCGCAATACGGGCGAGCATGGTGGCATCGTCAAAGTCCGCGTCGGATATCAGCTTTTGCTCAACCAGATTGGCTTCGCGTTTCTGCTTTTTATGCGCGTAGTTATATTTGGTTTTTGCCAGTGCCAGTGCGGCCTGCTGGCTGTGGTAGGCGGCTTTCTGTGAGGTGAGGTCGGTGCGAACCTGTTCCAGGCTTGCCTGCGCTTTGGCTACCGCAATTTTGTAGGGGGCCGGGTCTATTGAAAAAAGCAGCGCGCCTTCGGCGACAAACTGGTTTTCCTCGACGGCGATCTGAATCGCGGGCCCGGACACATCGGCGCTGACTGGCACCTTGTCGGACTTGACGTAGGCGTTGTCTGTACCAATATAGCGGCCGCCGTGAAGGTAAACAAACCCGATGGCTACCAATGCCACCAGCGGGACTGCGACTAACAGGGTATAGCGCAAAGCGCGATTGGTGGCCTTGCGTTCTGGATTGGGGGTGTCGTTACTGCTCATTTACCATCGAGCTCCTGTGATCTAGGGGGTGAGATTGCTACGAATTTTGTTCAGGGCAACCAATACCTGGTCAATCTCGTCTTGCGAGAGTCCTGCTGTTGCCATGGCTTTAATTTCCATGGCAACAGCGCTGATCAATACCAGATGCTGTTCGGCATCCGGCAGGGTGTAGAGACAGTAAGCACGTCGGTCGGTAGGGTGCGCCCGCCGCTCTACGAGGTTACTGGCAACCAGCTGATCAAGCTGACGGGCCAGTGTTATCGGTTGAATATTCAGCAGCTCCGCCAGTTCCACCTGACGTACGCCGGGATTGCGCGATATATGAATAAGCGCGCGTGCCTGGGCGTGGGTGAGTTCGCTGCCTGTCAGGCGCGCTTGAAATTGATTGCGCAGCAGTCGCGAAATGTCTGCCAGTAAAAAGCCAAAGCTATGGTCGGATGATTTCATGAGCCATCTATATAGTAAGGTTTGCTTATAATATGCAATGCTAGGTGAAAGTTGCGCGAAAATCCACCAGGAAATGCTTTGGATGCCCCGTGCTTGGCCAAGGGGAAGGTCTTTGCGGTATGCTGGGTGCTGTATAACGGATAACAAAACAGACCCGTCAGGAGAATTTGTGTATGCGAATTTGGCTCGCACTCGTGCTTACGACCTTGTTTGGTTTCACCCATGCAGCCCCGTCACAACCCCCAGCCTCGCCTTCGCTCAAGCTGACCTACTGCCAGCAGGTGCGCGGGGGCATTACCGATATAGAGTTTATTGACGCCGGGCAGGCGCTAATCACCGAGAAAGGTGGCCGGCTGTATTTCTTCAGCGGTTGTGACAAGCCCGCAACGGAAGTTACGCGTTTAAGTGTGGATGTGCGCTCGGAGCTCGGGCTTCTCGGGGTGGCCATCGCGCCGGGGCAAGAGTACGTTTATCTCTACTACGCACCGAAAGGTGGAACCAAGGTTATTACCCGTTTGTCTGCGTTTGAATTTTCTCGCAAAGCAGGAGTGCCGGTGCTCGGCAAAGAAAAAGTGCTTTTGGAGATTGAACAGCCCTACAACAACCACGATGGCGGCTCGCTCAAATTTGGTCCGGACGGCAATCTTTACCTGGGTGTCGGTGATGGTGGGTCAGCAGGGGATCCACTTGACGCAGGGCAAAACGAATCGCTGTTATTAGGCAGTATATTGCGCATAACTCCCGCGCCCAAGACTGCAGCCGGCTACAAAATTCCCGCAGGTAATCTGACAAGCTTTAACCCTAAGGCTGCGCCGGAAATATTGGCAATGGGCCTGCGCAACCCCTGGAAAATGAGCTTTGATAGCAGCGGAAATTTAATTGTTGCGGACGTGGGGCAAAATCTTTATGAAGAAATCAGCATTATTCCTCACAGTGCGATAGGCAAAAAACCACTCAATTTGGGCTGGCGGTTGCGTGAAGCGGCGCATTGTTTTAACCCAAAAAAAGACTGTATGAAACCCGATCTTTTAGAGCCGGTCTATGAATATGATCGGAGTTTTGGAGCGTCGATTACCGGTGGTGAAACCGTTAAGTTAAACGACCGGGAATTTTATACCTTTGCCGATTTTGCCAGCGGAAAAATCGGCGTTTTGGATTTAGCTGTGCCGGATGCATTGTTCTTGTCCGATGCGTCCAGTTCAAAGCATTGGACGACGTTTGGCAAATCGAATTCGGGCGAACTCTATATTGCTGATATCGAGGGCAATATCTACCGGTTGTCGCTGGATCTTTAATCTCTAACCTACATTCGCATTACGTTAAACAGGGTTGTTTATGCCTGATACACAAAGCCTCGCCTGGCCCGTTACTATTTTGGAGCCCGACCTTTTCGACAATGGTGGGCTCGGAGAAAAACTTTCGCTTGAGGTGCGTTCACCGCTAAAAGCGGAGGACGTCACTTTACTGGACGATTTCGACTGGCATCTGTGGCAGGACAACAGGTTGCTGGTGAAGAATGGGAACGAATATCAATTATTGGCACCGGCCGCCGAGCCAATCAGCGCCGTGCAGTCAGGGAGTCCGCAATTTAGTTGGGATTTTACGTCACCAGCTTTCGTCGAGGCGCTAGCTGATCGATTGACATTGCGGGCACTGCGCCCCATTTTAGCTGGCCGGGTGACGCAAGCCTGGTGGAATATTCGCGAGGCGGGCGAAGACAAAATCGTTTGCCGGTTGCAACTTCTGCATTTTCAAAATGAAACCCACAGCCAGGGCTATTGGCAATTAGTGCCCCTGCGGGGATATCAACAGGAATTCGATAAAGTTGCCCGCAGGATGGACAAAATATTAGGGGAGTCCCTGGCGAACCTGCCGGTGGATTTACATTTTATTCTTGCCGATTTAGCGCTGGACGACGCTCGCCCAAGAGCCGCGACTATTCGCCTCGATTCTACCGCAGCGAGTGAAGTGGCGGTTGCAGGGATGGTGTTAAATCTGGTGCGCGATGCTCAACGCCACGTGCCCGGTATTATCGAAGACGTCGATTCTGAATTTTTGCACGACTTTCGTGTGCAACTACGAAAAGCCCGATCACTCGTTCAAATTACCAAAGGCGCCTTGTCCGCCCCGCGTCAGGCGAGTTTAAAGACGCTGCTCGCTGATATTATGCGACCGACGGGTTTGTTGCGCGATCTCGATGTATTTTTATTGGAGCAGCAGTACTACCGTTCATTGTTGCCTGAAATACACCAGTCCGGGTTCGATCAATTGATTCGCAATGTGAAAAATGCGCGCAATCAAGCCTGTAAAACGCTTCAGCAGTATTTGCACAGTGATACCTATAACACCCATTTGGCCAGTATTATTGATCTCGCTGGTGAGCCTGCTGAGCTTGCCTCGACGAGCAGTCAACAACCCATTTATTTGCTCGTTAATCAGTTGATTTCGAAACGCTATCGTAAAATCTGCAGGAACGGGCTCGCAATTACGGACGATACGCCAGATGAAGACGTACACAATTTGCGGATTGAATGTAAAAAGCTGCGCTATTTGCTGACTATATTTGGTGAACTCTACGACGCGGCTACGTTAAAAAAGATTATCAAGCGCATGAAAGGTTTGCAGACTATATTGGGTAATTTTAATGATTACGCGGTGCAGCAGGAGTTTCTCGCGATGCAGTCGGCGAAAAGCCGTTCGCAACCTTTACAAATGGCCGTTAGTGGTTTGATTGCGGTTATTTTTCAGCAGCAGCGCCAGCTTCGCCAGCAGGTCTGCAGTGCAATCGAAGAATTTGCCGCCCCGGAAACCACCGCAATTATTGACACGCTGTTAGCAAAAGAGACTGAGCCATGCGAATTGTAGCTTGTTACAGTATGAAGGGGGGCGTGGGTAAAACCGCGACTGCTGTAAATATCGCCTACTGGGCGGCCAAGAGCGGGATTCGTACCCTCCTGATAGATCTCGACCCGCAGGGCGCGTCATCTTTTTATTTTCGCGTTAAGCCCAGTTCCAAGAGTTGGGGGAAACGTTTTTTTAACGCATATAAAGATTTACTCGGCCAGGTAAAAGCCAGCGACTACGATAATCTGGATATCTTGCCTGCGCATCTCAATTTCCGGAAATTTGACGTATTGCTTTCCAGTTTAAAAAAACGCAAGGCGCGGTTGAAAAAAATTCTCAGCGGTTTGTCGGACGAATACCAGCTGATCGTTCTCGACTGCCCACCATCTATTGGCGATCTTTCCGAGGCGGTGTTTGTCGCTGCTAACCCCATCTTTGTGCCGGTGATTCCGACCACCTTGTCACAGCGTACCTACGCGCAATTGTTGCAGTTCTTCAAAGAGAAAAAGTATCCTCATAAAAAGCTGGTGCCATTTTTCTCCATGGTGCAGGGGCAGAAGGCGCTGCATAAAAAAACCATGGAAGATATGCGCGCGCAGCACAGCAACTTTTTGGATGCAGTTATTCCGTTTTCTGTTGATGTAGAGAATATGGGGGAGCAACGGGCGCCGGTGGATGTATTCGCTCGGTCGCGCCCGGCGAACCGGGCGTATGTGGCACTGTGGAAAGAGATGGTTGCGCTACTCAACAAAAAAGCGAAGTAGAGGGCTTACTCTTCTTCGTCCAACCCGGTTACAAATTCCGCCAGAGCCGCCTGAGTGAGTTTGTCTGGGTCGGTGAAGGTCAGCCCTATTAAGTGTTCCTTCGTGTGTGCGACAACGGCCGCAAGACTCACAATATTCTGCTCCATCTGATCAATGTCTAAAGTGACCGAATCTCCCACACCAGGTCGGTTCTCGTTCAGCACCGCAATCAGCGCGCCCTGTTCGGAGATATTCACAACATGGGCTACGGCGGTTTGGTTGTTGTAGCTGATATGGCTGTGGAAGCGGGCGGCTATTCGCGCCTCGACTCGGCGGTTGGACTCAAGGTCAGACATCTAAAAACTCTCAATACATCAAATACTTAACTGATATGTAATAATTCTGCGAGCACCCGTTCTGCGGCATCGTTCTGGCCTAAGTTCAGCTCCAGCAGTCGCCTTAAGTGTGCCACACTTTCCACGTCAATGCTCTCGCAACGAAATCCTAGCAGCTCGCTGCTACTGTGAGCGAGACTGACTTTCATATGGATTTGCGCATCTTCTGAGAGCTCGATAACAACTTCCAGAGGCTCATCTACGCGAATTTCATAGTGTTCGGGGGTGCTAACCAACAGTCCGTTAAGGGAGATGTCGGCGATTGCAGCGACGCATTTGGCATTGCCCTGGATGAGGGTGGCATTGGTTTGATAGTCCACTCGGGTAAATCTGCGTCTTTCCTCAGCTTCAGACATATCTTGTCTCCAGTATTTCGGTTTTGCTTGCCCTAAGTCTAGTCACTGAGTGCGGGCCCCTCCAAATATCTGGCGCAAGGCCCAACAGCTCTCTAAAATAAGGCGAGCTAGTTGATGACGTTTAAAATAACAAACATGTCATGTTAATGTTCAGCGGAAAGTCACCTGCGCCGCGGTGAGATTCATAACAACAATGAGGAGAACGTTTTGGACCGTTTGATGACCTTTTTACCCTTTTCGAGGCTTTGCGCGTTGCTTTTAGCTACGTTCGTCGTGTGTTTTGGTGCGAATGTTCATGCGCAAAAGAACCCTACCGAAAACTTTCGAGTCTGGAAAGATACGAAATTTCATCGTTTTCTCGTGGATGGAAGCGTCGATTTTTCTAAGTACAAAAAAATAGCATTACTGCCGCTAGATACGAACTCTGCGACTATCGCGAATCGTACTCGTGAAACCATGCGTCGTAACTGGGAGCCGTTCGTGAGTTCCGGTATGGGTGACGTAGGCCGGTTTATCGAAGAGTCTTTGACAGAAGAATTTGCCGATGAAAAAGGCTTGGTTGTTACGGATAAGGGCGGCAAGGACGTTCTTATTGTTCAGTTTATCGCCAAAGAAGTAACCCCCAAAGCGCAATTGGATAACGGGCTCGATACCGTGGGTTCTAAAACGCTCTCAAAGTTGTGTTCTATGCAATTTCAGGTCGCAATTTATGACGCAAGCAGCAAGCAGGTGTTGGCTTTCATAGATTCAGACTTGCCTGTCGTAGCCAAGCCGTTTGGTAATGAGCGTATCGAAAACAACCGCGCCAATCAAAATCGGGCTTGGATAGTAGCGACGGATAGGCTGGCAAAGCTGTTTGTTCGCGATATGAACAAATTGACGAGCAACGATTAAGCTGCACAAACGCAATAAAAAAGGCGACTCCAACGGAGTCGCCTTTTTTGTGAGCGGCTGTGAATACAGCATCAACTCTTCAGTGGTTTGTACTTCACGCGTTTGGGCTGCGCATTGTCGCCTTTGCGTTTTATAAAGTCCTGGTGATATTCCGTGTAATCGCCTTCAAAGAACACCACTTCACTCTCGCCCTCGTAAGCGAGAATATGCGTTGCCACGCGGTCGAGGAACCAGCGGTCGTGAGAAATAATCAGTGCACAGCCGGGAAAGGCATTTATCGCTTCTTCCAGTGCGCGCAGGGTTTCCACATCGAGATCGTTTGAAGGTTCGTCCAGCAACAGTACGTTGGCGCCTTGTTTCAGCGTATTGGCCAGGTGCAACCGCCCGCGCTCCCCACCGGAAAGTTCGCCGACGCGTTTTTGTTGGTCGGTACCCTTAAAGTTAAACCGCCCCACGTAGGCCCGTGAGCTAACTTCGTAATTGCCGATTTTGAGGATGTCCTGTCCGCCGGAGACTGCCTCCCACACGGTTTTGTCGTCTTCAAGGTTTTCGCGGCCTTGCTCAACATAGGCCACTTGGACTGTATCGCCGACCACAATCTCGCCGGAATCCGGTGTTTCGCTGCCGGTAATCATTCTAAATAAGGTGGACTTACCTGCGCCGTTGCCGCCGACAATACCGACGATCGCGCCTTTGGGGATGCTGAACGACAGGTTGTCGATGAGCATCTCGTTGCCGAAACCCTTGCTCACATTGGTGAATTCGATGACTTTGTCGCCCAGGCGCTCACCGGGCGGGATATAGATTTCGTTGGTCTCGTTGCGCTCCTGGAATTCCTGCGATTGCATTTCTTCAAATCGCGCCAAGCGGGCTTTGTTTTTGGCGTGGCGGCCTTTGGGGTTCTGTCGTACCCACTCCAGCTCTGCTTTCATCGCTTTCAGGTGAGAGGCTTCCGCGCGCTTTTCCTGCTCCAGACGGGCCTCTTTCTGCTCCAGCCAGGTCGAGTAGTTTCCTTCGTAAGGGATGCCGCGGCCGCGGTCCAGCTCCAGAATCCAGCCGGCGGCATTGTCGAGGAAATAGCGGTCGTGGGTGATGGCCACTACGGTGCCGGAGAAGTTCACCAGAAACTGCTCGAGCCAGTACACCGATTCGGCGTCCAAATGGTTCGTCGGTTCGTCTAGAAGCAGCATATCCGGGCGCGACAACAGCAGGCGACAGAGCGCGACGCGACGGCGTTCACCGCCGGAAAGTTTGGTTACATCGGCATCCCAGGGGGGAAGGCGGAGGGCATCCGCCGCGACTTCCAGGGTGTGATCCAGGTTGTGGGCGTCCCACGCCTGAATAATATCTTCGCAGCGTGCCTGCTTTTTCGCCAGATCGTCAAAGTCTGCATCGGGCTCTGCATAAGCTGCGTAAATGCCGTTCAGTTCATTCAGTGCATCGACAGCTTCCTGCACGCCTTCTTCCACATTGCCGCGAACGTCTTTGTCGGGGTTTAGATGGGGCTCCTGGGGCAGGTAGCCAACTTTGATGTCCGGCATGGGGCGGGCTTCACCGATATAGTCGGTATCCAGCCCAGCCATGATTCTCAACAATGTGGATTTACCGGCACCGTTCAAACCCAGAACACCAATTTTTGCACCGGGGAAAAAAGAAAGGGAGATGTCTTTCAGAATTTCGCGTTTTGGCGGCACGATTTTGCCGACGCGATTCATGGTATAGACGAATTGAGCCATAGGGTTGAATCCTGCTTTAAGGCTTGGGTTTAAGTTGCAACGGGGCGGCAACTTAGCCGATGCGCACCCTATTTTCAATCGATCTGCTGTTTCAGCGCGACCAATTGTGGGGTGCAGTGGCGACCGCTAGTGAGAGTGAGCCAACACTGGTATAAATCCCAGCTGCCATACTCGCAACCGCAGGTATGAGTTTAACTTTTTTTTGTTTCGCCAGCTGACTCAGTGAGGCGTAGCCGGGCAGGGTGCGCAGCTCCTCGACGGCGCCGGCGTATGTCAGGGTGATAATCGGGCTGTACAGCCCCGCCTCGATCCGGTCGCAGGCATGTGCGAACACGGCGCTGACCGCTTTTTCGAACCCCCACACACGACCGACGGCAGCTGAGCTGTCGTTGGTATTGCAAATCACCGGGTGTATGCCCAGTGTGCTGGCAACCAGAGCTTGCGTCCAGCCCACGTTTTTTTCGTTGCGTTCGCGGGATCTTTCAAGGGCTGTCAGGGGGGAGCGGGGCACAATAAACGTGTGTATAAGTGACGACAGCTTGTTCATTTTGCGGCGCACATCGTCTTCGTTGTCACCTTTGAGCAGACGACGCACTGTTTCAACCGCAAGCAGGCCCTGGCCCGCGAAGACTGTGCGGCTGTCCATCACCCGGATTACCGCTTTGCGATCACCCAACTGTTTTTGTATTCGGGTTACAGCTGTATTCGCGTTCAGGTAGGTTTCTCCCTGAGTTCGATTCACTGTTTGGACAATGATAGTGTCGTACCCTGCATTCAGTTTGCGCTGAATAGCTTTTTCGAAGGCGTCGCTGCTCGGTGCTGAAGTAAAAACTGTGTTCTTGCGGTCAAACTGGCCGGTGGCAAACGCGAGCAGCGCCTGGCTCTGATCACAGGGATCGGTGTACTCCACCCGGTTGACTGTGTAAGTGAGGGGGACAAACGAAATCCCGTAGCGGGCGCAAACTTCGTTAGGGAGGCTACAGGCGGAATCGAGGATAATGGCGGTTTTCGGCATAGTGAATCCTTACAACAATGACCGGGCGAGTGGTGTCGCGCCCTGAAAAGCAGCCCTCCAGAGCGGTCGGCCATTGTTCTGCAAGTCGCGCATTTTTACCAGTGCGAGTTGGGCAACTCGTGGAGCCAGTCTCCAAATCCATCTAAGCGATGAAAACCTGCGTAATACATACTTCAGACGGGAACATCAGCGAAGGGGCGAAACGAATGCTATTTTGATGTGAATTTAATCCCTATTCCTGTAGAATGCGCTCCCTTCTTTTTTCGCTGCTCCAGCATTCGCAATTCTCGCGGAGAGACTTATGTTTGATAAGACCCAGACCATTGCTGATTTTGACCCCGATGTATGGCAAGCCATTGTTGATGAAGGCGTCCGCCAGGAAGAACACATTGAATTGATCGCTTCCGAAAACTACACCAGTCCACTGGTGATGGTGGCGCAGGGTTCAAAACTCACTAACAAATATGCGGAAGGCTACCCCAGCAAGCGCTATTACGGCGGTTGTGAGTATGTGGACAAAGTCGAAGAGCTGGCCATAGAGCGTGCGAAAGCATTGTTTGGTGCGGATTACGCTAACGTTCAACCGCACTCCGGCTCGCAGGCGAACTCCGCCGTATACGCCGCGCTGTGCGCGCCCGGTGATACCGTCCTGGGTATGAGCCTGGACCATGGTGGCCACCTGACTCACGGAGCCAAGGTTAACTTTTCGGGCAAAATGTACAACGCAGTGCAGTACGGTCTGAACCCGGAAACCGGCCTGGTCGATTACGAAGAAATCGCCGCACTGGCTCGCGAACACAAGCCAAAAATGATTGTTGCCGGTTTCTCTGCATACAGTCAGGTTCTGGACTGGCAAAAGTTTCGCGACATTGCTGACGAAGTCGGAGCTTACCTGATGGTCGATATGGCTCACGTGGCCGGTCTGGTTGCCGCTGGTGTGTACCCATCTCCAGTGCAGATTGCCGACGTAACTACCACGACCACCCATAAAACCCTGCGCGGTCCGCGCGGTGGCATTATTCTGGCGAAGGCCAACCCTGAAATAGAGAAAAAATTGAATTCCGCTGTATTCCCCGGCGGTCAGGGCGGGCCTTTGATGCACGTAATCGCCGGTAAAGCGATTAGCTTCAAAGAAGCGATGAGCGACGAATACAAAGCGTACCAGCAGCGTGTGGTCGACAACGCAAAAACCATGGCAGCGACCTTTATCAAGCGCGGTTTCAAAATTGTGTCTGGCGGAACCGAGAATCACCTGATGCTGGTGGATCTGATCGGTAAAGACTATTCCGGGAAAGATGCCGATGCAGCGCTGGGTGCGGCCAATATCACCGTAAACAAAAACGCTGTGCCAAACGATCCTCGCTCACCCTTCGTGACCAGTGGTCTACGCGTCGGTACGCCGGCAATAACCACTCGCGGGTTCGGCGAAACTGAAGTAGTCGATCTCACCAACTGGATGTGTGATGTTCTGGAAAGTCTGGAGGCCGGCAACTCTGAAGCGGTAATTGCGGACGTTAAAGCCAAGGTGCTGGACGTGTGCGGTAAGTTCCCGGTCTACGGCAGCAACTAGCGGCGACTACTAGACTCGGCGATTATTAAGAGCAACGCTCGAGAAACCTAAAACCTGCCCGGTGCCGCCGCGCAGGTTTTTTTATGTCGATCAAGTTTTGCAGCCTCTGGAGCAGAGCGAAATATTCACTGCAACGTTATAATTTAGCTATGCCAGCTTATAAACTCGAACAATTAAAACACGACCACGATTTTGCGCCGCACAACCACCGTGGCGAGACACGCACGCTCTATGTGGTCGCCCTTACTGCGGTGACCATGGTCGTCGAAATTGTTGCCGGAGCCGTTTATGGTTCGATGGCGTTGCAGGCTGACGGCTGGCACATGGGCACCCACGTTGCAGCATTCATGATTACCTTGTTTGCCTATCAATACGCGCGCCGCAACAGTGATAACCCTGCCTATAGTTTCGGCACCGGCAAAGTGAACGTGTTGGGTGGTTTCGCCAGTGCGGTGGGGCTTGCGGTGGTCGCACTGGTAATGGTAGTGGAATCCTGCCAGCGATTACTCGGTGAGCCCGAAATTCATTTTAATCAGGCAATTGCGGTGGCGGCCTTTGGCCTTGTAGTGAATGTCATCAGTGCGTTCTTGTTACAGGACGATCATCATCATGGTCATAGCCACGGTCCTGGGCATGACCATGATCATCACCATCATTCCACGAAGGATCACCACCACAGCCATCACGAGGATGATCCACCCGAGGATCAGAATCTACACGCCGCCTACCTGCATGTGCTTGCCGATGCTTTGACTTCGGTACTGGCGATTGTTGCTCTGTTAACCGGTAAGTTCCTTTCCTGGTACTGGCTTGATCCGGCGATGGGGCTTTTGGGGGCGACAATCATCGTGATTTGGGCTTTGCGATTGGTTGGGCAGACAGCGCCAACCTTGCTGGATGCCAGCCTTCCCGAGTCAGACGTTGCGGCGATCAAGCAGCGCGTGGAGTCGGAAGGGGACTGCCGCATCAGCGACTTTCACGCGTGGCGTATCAGTGGCAACCACTATGCGGTTGTACTGTCGCTGGTGAGCGAGCGGCCTCGTGCGGTAGAAGACTACAAAGCGCTACTGGCGGGCTATCCACAGTTAGTCCATGTATCGGTGGAAGTACACCCGGCCAAGGTTGCCTGAGCGGCCCAACAGCCAGCGAGTAGGGTGAAATTCTGCTACTATGCGCGCTGTTTTTTCCGCTCATACTCGCAGACTCCACTATGCACTGCCCCTTCTGTAACCAAACAGATACCAAAGTTATCGATTCCCGCCTGGTCGCTGATGGCGTTCAGGTGCGTCGCCGCCGTGAATGTCAGGCGTGCCACGAACGTTTTACCACGTTTGAAACCGCTGAACTGCTTATGCCCAAAGTCATCAAACAAGACGGTACCCGCGAGCCGTTTGATGAAGAAAAGCTTCGCAACGGGCTGCAGCGCGCGCTCGAGAAACGGCCAGTTAGTGTGGAAGCCATAGAAACGGCCCTGCACAACGTTCGTCATTACCTGCAAGCGCTCGGCGAGCGCGAGATAAAGTCGCTGGTGATTGGCGAAAAAGTGATGGAGGAGCTGCAGAATCTCGATCAGGTGGCTTATGTCCGTTTTGCATCGGTGTATCGCAGCTTTCAGGATATCAGTGAATTCAGGGCCGAGATTGACCGGCTCCAGAAAAAGCCCGACGAGACTGCTTAATGGACTTTTCCACAGCTGACACCGTATTTATGCAGCAGGCGTTACGTCTGGCTGAAGAGGGCTTGAACACCACAACACCTAATCCCAGGGTCGGCTGTGTGCTGGTGAAGGACGGCGTTGTTATTGGCGAAGGTTACCACCACCGGGCTGGGGAGCCCCACGCCGAGGTCAATGCGCTAAAGTCTGTGATCGATCGCCAGCAGTTAGCGGGCGCCACGGCCTATGTCACGCTGGAGCCCTGCTCGCATACCGGTAAAACCGGGCCCTGTGCGGACGCCCTAGTGGATGCAGGTATTGGTCGTTTGGTGTACGCGATGGAGGATCCAAATCCGCTGGTCGCTGGCCGAGGCTTGGATAAATTACAGCGCGCGGGTGTTGTCGTTGACGGTCCCTTACTCGAAGAAGAAGCCCTCTCGCTCAATCTGGGCTTCGTAAAGCGTATGCGCACTGGCTTACCCCTGGTGCGCTGCAAATTGGCGATGAGCCTTGATGGTCGCACTGCGATGCGCAGCGGCGAAAGCAAATGGATTACCGGCCCAAGCGCGCGAGCCGACGTGCAAAAATTACGCGCCCGCAGTTGTGCAATTATTACGGGTGTTGAATCTGTATTGCTCGATGACCCTTTGCTAACGGTGCGTTTGCCAGAGTGCGAGCGCCAGCCCATCCGGGTAATCGTCGACAGCCAGCTGCGGGTCGATCCCAGCGCGGAAGTGTTTCGCCAGCCGGGAACAACTCTGGTGGCTACTTGCGATGCGGCCAAGGCGTTGAACAGTGAGCTGGACACCTGGCCGCTTCCGGAAAAAATGGGTCACGTCGATTTACGTGAACTTCTGCTCGGTTTGGCTGAACATTACCAGTGCAACGAAGTACTGCTCGAAACCGGGGCCAAGCTCGCTGGTGCCTTTGTGGCAGCGGGGCTGGTGGATGAACTCATTGTGTATGTGGCCGCAAAGCTGATGGGCAGCGATGCGCGCCCCTTGTTGGAACTGCCAATTTTAACCATGGGTGCGAGCCTGGAACTTACGATTAAAGACGTGCGGGCCGTAGGGCCTGATTGGCGAATTACCGCGATTCCGGACCCGGAATCCTGACCTAGGCAGCCGCCAACGTATTTGCTGGGCACGTTAAATTGAGATTCAACTATGTTTACTGGAATTATTGAAACGGTTGGACAGATTGTATCCCTCGAACGTCGCGGCGGAGATGTGCGCTTGCGCGTGCGCGCTGCGGACATGTCATGGAGCGACGTGGCGTTGGGAGATTCCATTGCCACCAACGGCGTGTGCCTCACGGCAGTTGAGTTGCCTGGCGATGGCTTTGCCGCAGACGTATCTCTTGAAACACTCAGCCTCACGTCGATAGGCAGCTGGAAATCTGGCACAGCAGTGAACCTGGAAAAAGCACTGACGCCGCAGTCGCGTCTGGGTGGCCATATAGTCAGCGGTCATGTGGATGGATTGGGTGAAGTCGTTGAGCGTGCGCCGGATGCCCGCTCAGAGCGTTTCAGTATTCGCGCCCCGCGGGAGCTCGCCAAATACATCGCCCACAAAGGCTCAATTACTGTGGATGGAACAAGCCTCACCGTTAACAAAGTGAACGGGGATGTTTTCGAGCTCAATATCGTGCCCCATACGATTGAGCGAACCATTATTGGAGAATACACAGCCGGGACACAGGTAAACCTGGAAGTGGACGTTATTGCCCGCTACCTGGAGCGCCTGTTGCTGGGCGAAAAAGCCGCAGAAGCGGTAACCAAAGGCGTGAGTGAATCTTTTCTCGCCGAAAACGGATACTTGAAGTAGTCAGCTATGCAGCTTAATACCGCAGAAGAACTTATTGATGATATTCGCCAAGGGCGAATGGTCATTCTGATGGATGACGAAGATCGCGAAAATGAAGGCGATCTGATTATGGCCGCCGATCAGGTACGGGCCGAAGATATCAATTTTATGGCGCGCAACGCACGGGGGCTTATTTGTTTGACCCTGACCGAAGACCGCTGCCGTCAGTTGGATTTGCCATTGATGGTGCGCGACAACCGCGCGGTGCATTCGACCAATTTTACGGTGTCCATTGAAGCGGCCGAAGGTGTCACCACTGGCATCTCTGCTGCCGACAGAGCGCGCACGGTGCGCGCTGCGGTGGCACGGGATGCGAAGCCTCGCGATTTGGTGCAGCCCGGGCACATCTTTCCGCTTATGGCGCAAGCCGGCGGCGTTTTAAGTCGCGCGGGGCATACGGAAGCCGGTTGTGATTTAGCGCGCTTGGCCGGTTTAGAGCCGGCGGCGGTGATCGTCGAGATCATGAACGAGGATGGCTCCATGGCGCGCCGTCCGGATCTGGAAAAATTTGCCGCCGAACACGGCATTAAAATGGGCACGATTGCCGATCTTATCCACCATCGTGTGGTACACGAGAAAACCGTGGTGTGTGTTAACGAGCGGAAAGTCTGTACCGAGCACGGTGAATTTACGTTACGCACCTACAAGGATTCTGCGCGGGGTGAGCTTCACTTTGCTTTAATCAAAGGAGATATAACCGGTGACGAACCGGTGCTGGTGCGCGTACATGTGGGCAGCACCGTGCGGGATGTACTCACCATTCAGCATGCGAATCAGGCCGACAAACCCTGGCATTTCCAGGCGGCGATGAAACGTGTTGCCGCAGAGGGTCGCGGTGTGCTGGTGTTGATTTGTCACAACGAAACCACCGCGGAGATTGAAGAGAGCATCGATTGGCTGCTCTCTGGCAAGCAGGTGCGCCCAAAGCAGGACGTTGGTTACAAGCAAGTCGGTACCGGCTCGCAAATCCTCCAGGATCTGGGCATCAAGAAAATGCGCTTGCTGAGCGCGCCCTACAATTTTAAAGCGATTTCCGGGTTCGATCTGGAAGTGGTTGACTACATTATTTACGAGTAATTGAAAGACGGAAAACCCCATGACCATAAAAATTATTGAAGGTGATTTTAAATCCGCAACCGGCAAATATGCTCTTTTGGTAAGCCGCTGGAACAGCTTTGTGGTCGAGCATTTGAAAGAGGGCGCGCTGGATACACTGCGTCGTCATGGTGTGAGTGATGACGACATCGAAATTGTTTACGCCCCAGGCGCGTTTGAATTTCCTCTGGCGGCGCAGAAGCTGGCTGCCAGCGGCGATTACGACGCAATTGTTGCGTTGGGCGCGGTGATTCGCGGGGGTACGCCGCACTTTGACTATGTTGCCGGCGAATGTACTAAGGGGCTCGCCCAGGTCTCACTGGCAACCGGTATCCCGGTAGCGTTTGGTGTCCTCACTGTGGATTCAATCGAGCAAGCCATTGAGCGATCGGGTACCAAGGCGGGCAACAAAGGTAGCGAAGCGGCAGAAACCGCGCTGGAAATGGTGTCGTTGCTCGGCAAATTGTAATTCCAGGGTGAATCAGCTCGCTGCTGTGCTGAGCGGTTTGCTCGCCCGGATTTATTCGTCGTCCTGATAGGCCGGTATTCGGCTTATCCACGTTGTGCGGCACCCTATTTCCAGGTTGAATTTTTTAAACATTGAGCATTGCTGGCAATGCTATTTTTTACAGGTTAAGTAATGAAAGTAACAGCTGCGACGCGCAGTCGTGCCCGCCATTTCGCTATGCAGGCGATTTACCAGTGGCAGATGAACGGTAACCCGCTGCACGTAATCGAAGCGGAATTCCACACCGACAACGATATGTCCAAAGTGGATACCGAGTATTTTCATGAGCTGTTCCACGGGGTAGCCGCTGATAAATCGGCATTGGACGCGTGTTTCCTGCCGCATCTGAAATCCTTGCCGCTGGAAAAGCTCGACCCGGTGACGCTGGCGCTCTTACGCCAGGCCACTTTCGAACTTAAAAACCGCGTTGATGTGCCTTACAAAGTGGTTATTAACGAAGCGGTTAACCTGGCAAAAAAATTCGGCGCAGAAGATAGCCATAAGTTCGTCAACGGTGTGTTAGACAAAGTGGCGGCTGATTTGCGCGCGCTGGAATTTAACGCCGCCCGATCCTGATTTGAGTTGTACTGACGCCTCATGTCTCTCGGCGAGTTCGACCTTATTCGCGACTATTTCGCCCGCGCTCAGGATGCCCCGGGTGTAGCCCTGGGGATCGGTGACGACTGCGCACTTCTCGAAATTCCCCCTTCAGAACAGCTGGCTGTCTCGGTTGATACGCTGGTAGCCGATGTACATTTTCCGGCGGATGCTGAGCCGTACCTGGTCGCAGAGCGCGCGCTTTGTGTCTCGCTCAGTGATTTGGCGGCGATGGGCGCCCAACCGCGTTGGATTACCCTGTGCCTCACCTTGCCAGCCTTTGATGAAGCGTGGCTCGCCGGGTTTAGCGCAGGCCTGTTCTCTCGCACCAAGGCTTATGGCTGCTCACTTGTGGGCGGTGACACCACGCGTGGGCCACTCGCAATCAGTGTGCAGGTGATGGGCACGGTTCCAGTGGGGCAGGCATTGCGGCGCAAAGGCGCGCAAGTGGGTGACGGCATTTACGTTTCTGGTCCTCTGGGTGACGGCGCAGCAGCGCTGGCACTTGTGCGTGGCGAGCTCGAGACAACACCTTCAGAGAGTGCCTATTTGCGCGAAAGATACTTCCAGCCCGAACCCTGTTTTGGCTGGGGACACGCATTGCGCGGTATTGCCAATGCGGCGATTGATGTATCGGATGGGTTGGTTCAGGACCTGGGCCACATTTGTTCATCGAGTGGTGTCGCCGGTTTGGTTTATCTGGAACGTCTGCCGTTTTCCGCCGCCGTTAACCGGTTGGATACTACAGCCAGGTACCAGGCGGCACTCGCTGGTGGCGATGACTATCAGTTGTGTTTCACAGTGCCAGCAGCGCGTCAATCCGCTCTCGAAGAGCTTGAATTGACTGCGTTTCGAATTGGTGACGTTGTTGCGGGTAGCGGTGTTCGCTGCCAGCTTAACGGCGCTGACTACCCAATATCAAAAACAGGTTATCAACATTTTGGCTGATCCAACGTTGCAGCAATTGTTGCGCGAACCTCGAATGCTGTTGGCGTTTGGGTTCGGTTCCGGGCTTTCTCCGGTTGTACCGGGCACCATGGGCACTTTGGTTGGTTTGCCGGCAATTTGGTTGTTGGCCCTGCTGCCACTGCCGATCACGCTCATCGTTATTACTCTGGCGGCAATACTCGGGGTGTATCTGTGCGATTACAGCTCGCGCCAACTGGGTGTACACGACCACAAAGGTATAGTCTGGGACGAGTTTGTCGGAGTGTGGATAACATTTTTAGCTGTGCCGCTTACCTGGCCTGCGGTGGTGGCAGGGTTCGTGATATTCCGATTTTTCGATATGGTAAAACCCTGGCCTATCTGCGTGGCCGACCGCAAGGTTCACGGTGGTTTTGGCATTATGTTTGACGATTTACTCGCAGGTTTGGCAGCCCTGGGAACCATGCAAACGCTGATATACTTCAGCATTCTTTAAGAGTATTTATGGAGCTTGGTGTGACAAAACGGATTTGTACGATGCTGTGGGTGCTGGTCGCGACGATGAGTTTTTCCGCCCGCGCTCAACAAATTGAAGTTAAGGGGCTGTTTAACGGCAGTGCTTTACTGGTGATTGACGGCCAGCAGCGTCTGCTCAAAGCGGGTAAAACGAGCCCTGAGGGCGTTAAGCTGATTACGTCCAACAGTAAATATGCGGACGTTGAAATAGGCGGCGAGCGGCAGCGATTAACTCTGTCGCGAAGAGTGGGCGGCACCTACAAGCCACCGGAGATAACGGAAGTCCGACTTCCCAGCGGTCGTCATGGGCATTATTGGTCCCAGGGACGTATTAACGGGCGATCCACGCAATTTATGGTGGATACAGGCGCAAGCTCTGTGGCAATGAGCTCGGTAGAAGCTCGGCGCCTGGGTATTGATTACAAAAGTGGTTCGCGCGGCTGGGTTTCGACCGCTGGCGGAAACAAGCAAGCGTACAGAGTGACATTAGCCAGTGTCTCGCTTGGCATGATTACGCTTAACGGTGTCGAGGCATCGATTATTGAGGGGAATTCGCCGCGAGAAGTGTTACTGGGCAACAGTTTTTTACGACGTGTAGATATGAAAGTGGAGCAGGGTGTACTTGTGCTTACTGCGCGTCAGTGACGTGTTTATATGAGGTTATTGAGTGGCAATAGAGTATGTAGAGTCTTCGAAACTTCCCACGGCGTGGGGTATGTTCGAAATGCACGGGTTCACCGACAGCGAAACGGATAAAGAGCATTTGGTATTATCGATGGGCGATTTGGCTGGGGATGAGCCAGTGTTGGTGCGCATCCACTCTGAATGTCTCACCGGTGACGCGCTCTTTTCTTTGCGTTGTGATTGTGGGGCTCAACTGCAAGCAGCGATGCATCGGATATCCATTGAAGGCCGCGGCGCTATTTTTTATTTGCGCCAGGAAGGGCGTGGGATCGGCTTAGTTAATAAGATCCGGGCCTACCACCTACAGGATAAAGGTGCCGATACTGTAGAGGCGAATGAGGCCCTTGGTTTCGGCGCGGACATGCGCGACTATTCAATGCTTAAGCCGATGTTCGAAAAGATGGGGATTAGTCGGGTTAAACTCATGACCAATAATCCGCGTAAAATCGATGCTCTCATAGGGTTGGGAATTGATATTGCCGAGCGGCTCCCCCATGAAACAGGTCGTAATCCCCACAACAGTCACTACCTGGAGACAAAGCGCGGCAAGTTAGGACATCTGCTCGAAGGGGATTCCGAATAGCGTAACTTTGCCGCCTGGCAGTGTTCAATTCTTCTATCTGAAAATTCTGTATTTACCCAGCTCGAAACACTTCACTTGTGTTTCCGCCGTCCCCCTGGATCGGGTGATGGCGGAGCATTCAATTCTTAGAACGGCTCTGGCAGCGTAATCCAGGTCTGCGACTATACTTTTTAAGATCTCCGGCGGCTCGCGCCCTCTGTTGTTGCGATCGTTGTCGTACTATTTTTATTAGTGGCGCCTAAGACTACTGTTATCACGATTATGATGGATGTAAGACTTCCACAGGTTAACCATTACGCAAAGCACCTGCTCGCCTGGAAACCATTTCACCCGGTAACCCTGACAACCGATCTAGCGGGGAAAGATGGCGAACTACTCTTCAGTGCGGGAACCGAATTTGATGACGGTATGGCTGCACAGCTAAAGCAGTACTTTCCCGATCAGCTGTTAAGTGAATGGGTAAACGTTGAAGGCAGCTTCGACGGTGAATCGCTTTTCAGTGCGTTGCGGTCGTTTTTTTACGATGACCCGGTATTGCAGGAGTTATACGAAAAACGGTATCACGCGCCATTGCTGGCGAAATTTTGCGAGAGGGTGTGCGCCGACCGACAACTGGCGCAGCACCTCTGGATATTGCACCTGAGTGCTCCGAGAATATTTGAACGGGCGTTGTTCGGCGCCTGGTTCATGGTGGCTTTGTTGGCGAGGCTGGGAGATGAAGCTGAGTTGTATGATGGCTTCGTCGCTGGTTTAGTGCACGATTTAGGCTTGCTATACCTGGACCCTCAGGTGCTCATCGAGGGGCACAACAGCGACTCGGACTTGTGGCGAGCCTTCATCCAACATCCAGAAGTTGGTGCAGAAGTTATCACTTGGTTTGATGAGGTATCTGCGCCAGTCGTGCGCGCAGTAAAAGAGCATCACGAAGAACTGGATGGTACGGGGTTTCCACAGGGTAAGCTGGCCAAGCAACTTGCGCCTCTAGGCCGCTACCTGCAGCTTCTGGATAGCCTGCACGCGGTGTATACCAAGTATTTTCGGCCGCGAGCACGGACGTTGGCAGACGTCACACCCATAGTGCAAATGAATCACCTGTGCAAACCAGGGCAGCCCGCCGCTGAGCTCATATTACTGTTGCGCGAGGGCATGGCTTCGCAATCCTGCAGCGTGCCAGAGAACCTGATGCCAATACTGATTGGCCAGGTTAGAGCCAGACACTTCTACATCAAACAATTCGTTGCTCAGGCAGATGTATTCCTTGAGCAAAATCAGTTAGCGATTGCCAACGCGCGTTTCTTCGCACTTCACAACCTGCTGGAACACATTGCAATGGCGATGAAGCAATCCGGGTTGATCAATGACGGCTACATCCGCTGGCTTGATCAGGTTGAGAAAGAGCAGCTCGTTCACGCCTACAAAGAAGTTGAAGATGTTTTTCTCATGATGCAGGAAATTCTTTACCACATACGCCGATTTACCTTGCAGTTGCGCAGGTTTAGCGAAATTGAGGAAAAGGAAAGAACGAAGTTGACGGCGATATGGGCGCCCAATAAAACCATACCGCTGGTTGCACCAACGCCGGCTGAGCCGTCTCAAAGCATGCATCAGTCGCTGTTGGGCTTCACCGGGACCAAGGAGCCAGAATTGCCCCCTGAATTGGAATCACTCTGGCTGGCGCAGGTGCGCCAACTCAGGAAGCGCTGAACTGGTTGATGTTCGCCACTGACTTCTGCCAGGCCTTGTGCCAGCGTACCAATTCATTTGCGGGTTTGGGACGGCAAAACAAATAACCCTGATAGGCGTCGACGCCGATGTCGTTCATATGTAAAAGGTCGCGTGAATCCGCAACGCCTTCGGCCACAAGTGTCAGCTTGAGTTGGTGAGTGATGCTTCTTATCGAGCGCACGATTGTCTGCAGCACTTTGTCGTTATGGATGCCGTTAACAAGCTGCGCGTCCAATTTAATCTCGTTAAACGGAAGTTTTTCAATCTGCCGTAAGCTCGTATAGCCCGCACCATAGTCATCCAGCGATAATTCGTATCCGTGGATACGCAGGCGGTTTAGATTCTTTAACTGGCGGTCGTCTCTCAATGCGTGATTTTCGGTGATTTCCAGGACAATATTCTCCACCGCGATATAGTGTTCTTGCAGTAGCTCATGGAGTGTTGCATGCAAGTTTGTCTCGTAGAGCTGCAGTGGAGAAATATTGATTGCGAGTTTTACTTCGCGGCCGATTTGCGCGCAAAACTCGCGATACGCTGGCAGAGCTACATTGAGTGTTGCTGCCGTCAGACTGTCGATAAGTTTGTAATTCTCTGCCACGGAAATAAAACTGGCTGGCGACACCACTCCCTGCGGGGGTTGTAACCGGGTCAGGCATTCAATTCCTATCAAACTGTTATCGACGCTACTGATTTTCGGCTGAAAGTAGGCGAGTACTTGCTTATTCTGAATAGCGTCTACAACTACCTGTTGTGGCAACAATTTGTCGCTGCGGCGGTGTACCGGATAATAACTGCTTATGCGTCTTACCATAAAACTCAATAGTGCCCGATCGAAGGGTTTCGGAACTGAGCCGAGCACGCGTAGATTGTAGTTGCTGACAACCTCCAGGGTGAAATCGATAATTTTTCTATCCAGGCCGGAAATCACCACGATACCGCCACTGAAATGGTTATTGTGGAGCTGGTGCATCAGCTCTAGACCGTCCATGCCTCCCAGATGCAGGTCGAGGAAAACGCAGTCGTATTTATCGGGATGCGCGACGATCATCGCGAGGGCTTCCTCCCCGCTATGGCACTGATCGACGGTTCCGACACCAAGCTCTGCGAGTTGCGCGCAGAGCAACTGACAGATGGTGAGAGAGTCGTCCACAACTAATACTGTGATTCCCATAGTCAGGCACTCCTGCTCAGGATGTTTGCGAGGCGGTTAGCCTTTCGGCGGCGTCATATTTCCGGTAACTCGATGCCGTTGCGCAGTGAAAGGGTTAGCTCTACTGTCAGATGGGAATGGAGCGACTTTATGAAATACAAGCAGGTTTGTTCCGCAGTTTGGCTGAGTATAGACACAGATTCTACGCGGGAATCAGGCGCCGTTTTGGGTTGTGGCGTGAGAGAAATTATTTTGACAGTTTATATTTTGATTAAGCGGGTTTAGCCGCCTAATCAGTCTATGAAAAGCGCGTGTTAAAAAATAAAAGCACTAAATATTTTTCGCGTCGCACTTGGGAAACCAGGTTTTTCGGTATTTTTTTGCGGGCAAAGGCCGTGTTAAGTACGCGCAAGTCGGGTATGCACTAGTCGGGTACGGGCTAGTCAGCTGCGGACTAACGATAAGAAAGTTGTGGTTGATGTCACTCGCTTTTGTGTTGGGTACGGGATTCGAATGCGGCGACAGCGACAATGATTGCGCCCCCGAGCAACACCTGGATCGCCGGCTTTTCTGACAAAATCAGCCACGCAAACAATGCAGCTAAAACCGGCTGCAGGCAGCTGATTAAGGCCACGGTTTTTGCGGGCAGGTGTTTAAGGGCGACACTGACAAATGTGTGCGCTCCCGCAGTACAAAAACTTCCCAAAAGAAGCAGTAACAGCCAATTGATGGGTGCCATACCCGATACGGCCGACCAGTCGGTGAACGCAGCCAGCATGAGGGCGACAACCAACACCTGGTGAAACATCAAACTGGTGCTGGGGACATGGTGCAACCAGTATTTTTGGGCGGTGTTGCGGAACGCGAACAGCAACGCCGAGCCCACGCCCCAGAATACGCCGGTGCGTATCTGCTCGGCACTGAGCTGGTCGCTACCGCCCAATTGTGCTGACACCATGACGGTAATGCCTCCGGCGACGACGAGTGCCGCAAGCAGGTCTTTTCCCTCGGGGCGGCGGCCTTGGAATATCGGTTCCAGAAGCACCGTAAATACCGGGTGGGTAAACAGTGCGAGAATTCCCACGGCTACGGATGAGCTCTGCATGGCCTGGAAATACGTCACCCAATGTAGGCCCAGTAAAACACCCAGGAAATAAACCACCAGCAGGGATCGGGGGGCGACCAACAGCGAGCGCTTTTGAAGCAGGCAGAGAGCGATTATTGCACCACCGGCGATAACGCTGCGCAGCTGGGTGATTGATGTGGAATCCAGTTCGATTGAGCGCGCAAACAGACCGTTCACACTCAACAAAAAAACAGACAGGTAGAGCGCACCGAAGCCGGTGTTTAGCGGCAGAAAAAATCGTGACATGAAAAAACTCAGTTGAATGCTCAGGAAGGGCGTCATTAAAACAAAAAAACCGCAGCCATGGGCTGCGGTTTTGGGGAGACTAACGATTTAGCTGCGATTAGAAGCTGACGTCGTCGCCGGTGTTGGCGATACCGTCATCGCCGTAGATGATTTCTTCGCCGCGACCGGTAAGTGATGTCGCAGAATCAACTTCGGTACTGAGGTCAAGAATACCCACAGTATCGCCTTCACCTTCAGTACTGCCGATCCAGGACCAGGCAATCCAGCCAAATGGATCCAGGGCATAGCCCAGAGACTTGGCATCGTTCAGTACAGACTCGGTAAAGCTGCTGCCACCGAAATCGAGCACCTGGAAGGCGTCGACTTCTGCCTGTGTTGAGAATGGAATATCCAATACAACATTCGACGGCACCGCAGGCCCACCGACACGTTCAAGAGTGAAGTTATCGATAAGAATCGGCTCCGACTGCGGCGTTTTCACGTCAGTGATCTGCACACCAACCTGACGTGGTGGTCGATCAGTAATGAACCCTTCACTGATATAGCCAAACGGTGGATTAGTGACGCTGTCAAAAGTGACCTCCATGGTTTGCCATTCCCCGAAAAGCAGGCCGTTGGCTGCTGAGCGGAAGCCGATAGCCGCAAAGCCACTGTAGTCATTGGCACCAAACCAGAACTGGACATTCATGCCTGTGTCGCGATAGCTCTCAGGCACAAATATGTCCATTCTCAAGGTCATCGTTTGTGAGAAGTCGATGCTCGGACGAAGACTCGCAGCAGACGTGTAAGCAAGCGCAATCTGGCGGTTGTTCTGCACTGCCGGATCGTAGTTTTCCCAGGGTGGCAGTACGGCCAGCGCACCATCAGTCACTGTTACAGAGCTTGCGTCGCCTAAGCCGAAGCTGTAATTCCAGCCATCGTTGTACTCGAAGTTGGACTCGTACAGGGTCACAACCTGCGCTTCGGGCGGCGGCACGATGCTGAAATTATCGAACAGTAACGGTTGAGTTTTGGCAGACGTGATTCCACCAACTTCGATACCCACCTGCTGTGGCGGTTGATCGACTGGAAACCCACCGGAGATTGATCCGGAATCGTTTGCCAGGCTGGTAACTTGTACTGAGAGCGTATTCCATTCACCGGGGGTGAATGCTGAAATTGTGGTGTAACCCACGCCCGCGTATCCGTTCCAGCCGTAACCATTAAAGAAGAACTGCATATTCATGCCTGTTTCGGCTGCGTATTCTTCTGGAATGAACACATCCACGGAGAGTGTCATTGGTTGCGTAAGGTCAACTGCCGGTGAGTTATTCACTATACCCGGATAGCCAATTTGAGTGCTTGTGCTGCTTGCGCTCCATGGCGCCAGTAGCGCGAGGGCACCGTCTTGTAGACTGACACTTGCGCTGCTTCCGGCGCCATAGTTGTAACCCCAGCCACTAAGCCCCGAGTCAAAATTGGCGCTATAGATCGCGTCGCTGTTGCCGCCATCAGCAAGGCCCACTTTCAGGTTATCAAACTGAATTGCGCCTACGACTTCAGGTGATTTGCCGTTTGCAGACACCTGGAAGCCAACTTTCAGCACGCTGTCCAGCATAAAACCATCTTCGATACTGTGCAGATCTTCCGTGCCTGCGATCTGTACGTTCACTTCCGTCCAGGTTTCTGGAATCAATTGCGCCGCAGTGCCAAATATGCGTGTTGCTTTTTTACCATTGCTGTCGATCAGCACAGCTTGCAGCATCAGCTTGCCGTCAGCCTGGTAGTTGGCAGGTACATAGATTTCGAAATCCATACCCGAGCCCTGCGAGAAGTCGAGTGGAGAGTCGAAAGTGTGGCCGTAGGTCACGGTATCGTCCGTGCCAAACCAGGGCAGATCGACCGCCAGAGCGGTTTCGCCCTGTGCGACGTTCATCAGTTCTTTGTGATCAATTGAACCGTCGCCATAAACGCCGGAACCACCGAACTCAGAAATGACAAACGGCAGCTTTTCTTTCGCCAGCTGGCCCGCTGCGTAGCTGATTTCATCACGACTATTCCAACGGCTGCCGAAAGCGTGTGCTGCAAGAACGATGTTTTCCTGGGTGTCGGAGGCAAGCAGTTCACGTCCGCGACCGCCGAGGAAGGCGCTAAAGTCACGTCCACAGTGTGGTGCGTCGATTACCAGTGGAAATTTGAAGCCTGCGTCGCGGAAGCGGCGAACCAGGATTTTATAGGTATCGATGTATTCGTCGTAGCCAATACTGTTGGCGTTGAAGATATTCATCGGTCCCCATTCGTTGGCGATATTCACCATCAGGTGCGACTGATACTTATCCTGCGCCAGCACGCTAACCCAGTCGGTCAGCCAGAGCTGGGTTGCGGTATCGATCAGGTAGTCGGCGTCGTCCTGGCAGGCAATGGTGTCGGCGTTATCCAGCGACAACATAACTACCAAGTCGTTGGCGACCGCTGAATCCAACGCTGCGGCCAGTTCGGCGGCCGATGTGCTGGTACTCAGCATCAAACGCACGACGTTTGAACCCACGTCGCGGATCGAGGCAACACCGGCAAGGCGGCTGCTCGGGTTATCTGCGTACTGCAGGTTAACGCCGCGCAGCAGAATGGGTTTACCACTTACGTCGTAGAGGCTGCCATCGCTAGAGGTAATCACTTTGGCATTTTCTGACGGTTGTGGACCACTCGGTACAAACTCGTCTTCAATCTCTGGCGTCAGCGGATCGACATCGTCCGAGCTGCCCGCGAGGCCAGAACCGCCACAACCTGTCAGCATCAATGCGCCGAAGGCCAGGGCGAAATAATTTAACCTTAATTTCATGTGTCTACTCCAATTTAAATACTTAAATCTCTGGTTCTCATGAGGCCGCGCTTGCGCTTAGATAGAAACGCTCAGGCCCAGCGCGAGTCGCCTTTCCTGTACCCAGAGGGAGTGGAATTGATCGCTGTATTGCGAATAGGTCTTGCGGTTTTCCTCTGTGAGGTTGGTACCTTTGAAGTACACGCTCACGTAGTCGTTAAACCAGTAACCCATCGAGAAGTCGAGGTAGCCAGTGGCTTCCTGCCAGTTCCCCAGGCTCAGCGGAGTTTCGTTGGTTGTCAGGCGTACACGGTCGATGTATTCCTCGCTGCGCCAGTTGTAGGCGAGACGGAAACTGAACGCGTCTTTTTCCAACCACAGAATCACGTTGGTCTGGTGTTCTGAGTTGGAAGGCAGCGGCAGTGCTTCGCCGTCCACGTCCACATCCGCAGACTCCGAATTGGAGTAGGTGTAGTTAAATTCCACACCGGTGGATTTCAGAATTCCCGGGAGGAAGGTAAATGGCTGGCGGTAGCCAAATTCAAAACCGTATAAATCAGATGCGCCTGCGTTATCGGTTACCCAGACATTGGCCAAATGCCCACGATTGATACCGTCGCCGTCGACGAAGTTGCGCTGCTCCTGATAGAGCTCCACAGACGAGTCCACATTAATCATGAACAGGCCCGCACTCAGCAAGGCGTTTTCGGCGAAGTACCATTCCACCGAACTGTTCCAGACGGTTGCGCGCCAGGGCTCGATTTCGGCATCGCCCAGCTCAGTACCTTCACGCACACAGGCGACGTCTTCGGTCACTTCGTTACCGTTCTGGTCAAGTACCGTTACCGGGTTGCCGTTTTGATCGGTTTTGATACATGGCTGATAAGTCAGTACCAGACCCGAGCCGACATTCTCCAGGTCGTTTCGCGCCATAGTTTGCGCCGCAGCAAATCGCCACATGGTGTTCAGGCCCAGCTCAACGTTCAGGTTGAAGGAGGGTAAAACGTCCACGAAAGAGTCTTCGACGGTTTCAATGTCGTACAGGAAGACGACTTTGTCTTCGTAGTCATAGCCCGTTGAATTGAAGCGGTCGAGTACCTGGGGAACAATCGCTTTGTCCACGCTGCGCGTGGTGTTCACGATGCGCGCACCGACGTTACCGTGGAAGCTCAGGCCCCATTCGCCCTCAAAGTTCATTTGTACATAAGCGGACGTTGAAGCTTCTTCGACTTCGTAGCTGGCTGATGGGTCGCGCAATGTTTTGGTTCCGGGGTAGAGGCTGTTCATGAAGTCCAGCGTGTTATCCCATACCGACGGATCGATAGCGGAGATACCATTTTCGAACCCTTTGATCGGGCCAAAATCGCTGTAGACCACGGTATCGTCGCGGTTAAACCCGTTGTCCTGCAAGCCGCCGGTGGTGCGCAGAATAATGTTCTCATCTTCGTAATCGAAGTCGCGCCACATGGGGTATCTTTCCCATTGCTCATTGCCTTCGCGCAACAGGAAGCGTTTGTCGGCAGGTACACGGGGGTCGTTAAAACTGCTGTAGCGGCCGGTAGGGGTAACGTAATAGAACGCGTTTTTCTCGGCCGTGCGCACGCCGTGACGGATACCCATGTCGATGGAACTGATAGCGCCGTCTAACTTCAGGGTGAGGTCCGCTCGCAGTACGTCCAGCGTTGCTTCAATGTCTTCACCGTCCGCATTTGCCTGATACTTCTGCAGCAGGTTGCTGTCGGCCAGGTCTGCATCGAAGCTGAATGATGGAATGTCCTGCGTGTAGTCGACAGTCACATTGTACGGGGTAAGTGCGTCCTTACCGGAGACACCGTCTTGGTCGATCCACAACCATGCAGGTGAGCCTTGCACAAGTTCGGCCTGCCGCAACTCACGATCTGCTTCGCCATGGACGTAGCGGATGCTGGCTTCGATGTTGTCGCCGTTGTCATAGTCAAATTGCAGGTTGCTGTTCAGTGCGCCGGTACGGTTGATCTCACTGCCAGAGATACTCTGGAATTGAGCTGATTGAACCTCTGCGATATGTACAGCATGCAGTGAGCGTTGCTGGGTGACGCCATTGCTGTCGACGTAGGTAATGTCGTGGCCATAACCAACGCGCGTGCCTTGCTGCAGTACGTTGTACAGCTCTTCTTCGTCGGTTGGCGGGTTGCCGTTAACCTCAAACGCGTTGATGCTGCTAAGGCCACTGAACTGGGCTTTTACCCCGCGATCATGCTGTTGCATGTTGGTGTAGAACACGTCGGCTCGTGCACTCCAGGCATCACTGATCTGAAAGTGCATGCCTAAAGAAGCACCGGTACGCTCGCGCTCCATGAAATTGGAGTTTGCACTGAAGTTGTCTGGTACCAGATACCAGTCATTAACGGTATCGCCGTCGTAATCCAAATCCAGTGGGTCGCTCGGAGTACCACCTTTAGTGTCGAGGAACGCCAGACGCTGGTCTTCAGCAATCTGGTAGTTCGCAGCGTTTGTCTTGGAGTTGAATGCGCCGACCATGATCGCGAAGCGATCAGATTTATGACCCAGATAAATGGTCAGATCGTGGTCCTGGCCGGAGTCGGTGATTTCGTCTGACTTGAGGCTGCCTTCAGACAATTCAGCGGCGAATTTACCCGTCCACCCGTATTCCAGCTCTGCGGGATCGAGGGTTTTCAGGTTAACCAAACCGGAAATACCGCCAGCGATGTTGTTGGCAGACATGGATTTGTAGACATCTGCGCCACCGATCATACCCGCGGGAATATCGCTGTAGTTAGCACCCACGCCTGTAATAGTCCATGGACTCAGGAACTGTTCGCCGTTAAGCGTTGTCAGCACTTGCGGCATACCGCGTACGTTCAGCGATGTACCTTCGTTCGCTTCCCGGTTAATTTGCACACCTGGTACACGCTGCAGCGAGTCGGTGATAGTGGTATCTGGCATGCGGCCGATGTCTTCAGCCACAATGGAATCCACGATGCGGTCGGAAGACCGTTTCATGTCGATCGCTCGCGCTTGCGATGCTCGCAAGCCCCAAACGACAACCTCTTCAATAATGACTCCAGAATCGAGTTCGTCCAATGCTTCGTTGTTCTGAGCGTTGGCCACACTGCCCCAGAGCGCACAGCCGATGGCGACTGTCAGCGCTTTGGGTCTGGAGGTGATACCTCTAATTAGCGTCATCAAAAAACCCCTTAGTGATAGCTTCGATCTAAATTTTTCGCCCGATTTGTCCAAGCATGCCGAGACCGCTGGTGGTCTTGCGCGCTTCGGGCAACGGATATAAATACCGCTCGCCGGCGGTTTGAATGAAATAGCTGAAATAATGTCCTGCCTGAATAATAGACGGTGGCAGGCATTTGAGAATGAACGTGTTTATACACGGATGATCGGTCTAATGTATTAGTCTGTGTTCAATTTGCTGGTGAGATAGTGCTATTTTTGATCAAGGTTAGCTTAATTGGTGTGACTACACAAATCATTATGGCGTGCATTTCTTTTTTTGTGGAGTAGTTCGCCGAATATCCCTACTTTAGTAGGTCAGACTTCCAAAAGCGTGCAGCTGCACCACGCTAAGTCACATTTTCGCGCATTGCGTTTTATTGGCGTATACCGTTTCGGAACTCTTCGTTCCTGGTTGACGGGAAGAGCGGCCCAGTCGACAGTTTTCAAGCCCATTTGATCTCTAACCATTGTTAAACTTGTTAAGCATCTGCTGTCAGGGATGTTGCACAGGAGGGATTTTTCTGTGCAAAAAATAGCCATTTCCTCATTGAGAATCATTATCCACGAAATTTATGGTGCCAGTTTGGCGCATTTGACATGGGACATAATGGTTAAAAAAGGAAAATGGTGTAATGCCAATAAATTAGAAATCCACCATTGAGGAGGTATTCGCGGATGTCAGCTGTAGAACACGCGGTCAAACCCAGCCGTTGGCCAGCCTATATGGACATTGTCCAGGGCGCGACAGGGTTATTTTTAGTGCTGTTCATGTGGACGCATATGTTTATGGTGTCCAGCATTTTAATCAGTAAAGACGCCATGTACTGGGTGGCGAGAATGTTCGAGGGGGAGCCCATTCTCGGTAAACCTTACCCGGCGTTAGTGAGTGGTTTCGCGGTATTTATTCTCTCTTTGATCGTTATCCATGCGTTCTTGGCGTTGCGACGTTTTCCTGCGACCGCGCGTCAATACAACACCATGAACAAGCACATTGGCAATCTCAAGCACAGCGATACCACCTTGTGGTACGTGCAGGTGTTTACCGGCTTTGCGTTGTTTTTCATGGCGTCGGTGCATCTATATCAATTGATTTTTCACCCATCCAACATTGGCCCTTATGCCTCGTCCGACCGTGTGTGGACCGGCATGATGTGGCCACTGTACCTGATTATGTTGTTCGTTGTTGAGCTGCATGCCGGTATTGGTATCTATCGGCTGGTCATTAAATGGGGCTTGTTTTTGGGCGATAACCCCAAGCGCAACCGCCATCGTTTACATGTTCTCAAATGGATACTTACGGTGTTTTTCCTGGTGCTGGGCCTGGCGACATTGGGCGCATATATGAAAATCGGCTACGAGCACGCACACCAGGCTGGAGAGCGTTACGCCCCGAGCTGGCAAGACCCAGCTGACGCGGCACACCACGAGTAATTGACTTTCTCCGCATTAATTATTTGAGACTCAGGATTTAAAACATGAAAACGATTTATACCGATGCCTTAGTGATAGGCGGTGGTCTCGCTGGTTTACGGGCCGCCATCGGCGTGCGTCGCGCCGGCCATGATGTGATTGTTCTAAGCCTCGTTCCGCCCAAACGCTCCCACTCGGCGGCTGCGCAAGGGGGAATGCAGGCCAGTCTCGGCAACACCAACAAAGGGTTGGGAGACAACGAAGATATACATTTTGCAGATACCGTAAAAGGCAGTGACTGGGGTTGCGATCAGGATGTGGCCCGGATGTTTGTTAATACCGCGCCAAAAGCGGTGCGCGAACTGGCGGCCTGGGGCGTGCCCTGGGGTCGGGTTAGTCGCGGCAGCCACGAGCATGTTATCGATGGCAAAACAGTGTCGCTTCCCGAGCGGGACGATGCCCACGGTATGATCGCCGCGCGTAACTTTGGCGGCACACAAAAGTGGCGTACTTGTTATGTATCGGACGGCACTGGCCACTCGATGCTGTACACCATGAGCAACCAGGCGATTGCAGAGAACATTCCTGTGCATGAGCGTATGGAGGCTATATCGCTGATTCACGACGGCGAGCGTTGCTACGGTGCGGTAGTGCGTAACTTGATGACCGGTGAGCTGGTGACTTATATCGCCAAAGCCACTTGTATCGCTACTGGCGGCTACGGTCGTATCTATCGCGCCACGACCAACGCGGTAATCAACGAAGGTATGGGAACAGCGATTGCCCTGGAAACCGGTGTAGCGACCCTGGGTAATATGGAAGCGGTGCAGTTCCACCCTACCGGTATTTTCCCTGCGGGCATTCTGGTAACTGAAGGCTGCCGGGGTGATGGCGGTCTGTTGCTCGACCGCGACTTGCACCGGTTTATGCCGGACTACGAGCCAGAGAAAAAAGAACTCGCGTCGCGCGATGTGGTGTCCCGCTGGATGGAACACCATATTCTCAGCGGTAAGGGAGTGCAAAGCCGCTTCGGCGAGCACTTGTGGCTGGATATTCGCCTGCTGGGTAAAAAACATATTGAAGGCAAGCTGCGGGAAGTAAAAGAAATCTGTGAATACTTCCTCGGTGTTGACCCCATCAAAGACCTGATTCCTGTGCGCCCCTGTCAGCACTACTCTATGGGTGGTGTGCGTACCAACTACAAAGGGGAGTCACCTCAGTTGCGCGGCTTGTTCGCCGCAGGTGAAGCTGCTTGCTGGGATATGCATGGCTTTAATCGCCTGGGGGGTAACTCGGTGGCGGAAACGGCGGTTGCCGGTATGATCGTTGGCGAGTTTATGGCGGATTACGTGGGTACTGAAGGCGCAGATATTACTGTGTCTACGGCACTCATTCGCGATGCGTACAACATGCAGGCGTCGCGCCTTGCGGGCTATTGCAACAGCAAAGGCAACGAAAATCCGTTCCATATTATGCGCTCCATGCAGGAACTGATGAGCAGCAATGTGGCCATTTTCCGCCACGGCGACAAACTGCAAGAGGCTGTTTCGCAACTGCAGGCGTTGCGTGAGCGGGCGAAAAATATTGCGGTGCACAGCAGTGCACGCGGTGGTAGCCCTGAACTGGTGGCGGCCTACCGGGTAGAAAGTATGCTGCGTTTGAGCCTTTGTGTGGCGCAGGGTGCGCTGGCTCGCGAAGAAAGTCGCGGCGCCCACTTCCGCGAAGATTTCAAACTGCGTAACGACAAAGACTGGCTGTGCCGTACGCTGGCGTCCTGGAACATGAGCGAGGACTTCATGCCCACGCTGAACTACGAGCCACTGGATGTGATGAAAATGGAAATGCCACCCGGCTGGCGTGGTTATGGCGCCAAAGATCGAGTGGACCACCCTGACACACCGGTACGTCAGGCAGAGGTTGATTCCATAAAGGCCAAGTACGAAAACGGCAATCGATTTGACTGCCAGGATGAGCTGATGGCTTATCGCGCTAAATTACCTGAGGCGCTGCAAGGCAAAAACGCGCGGTTGGGCGAAGATGACAATGGCCGCCTTGTAGAGGCGGGCAACTAAGAGGAGTATGACGTGAACACTATCCCTGTTAAACAAGTCGAAGCGGGTGCGGGCGAATACCGCAAGTTAACCGTCAATATCTTCCGTCACAATCCGCAGGACGAAAACAGCGTACCGCACATGGATACCTTTGAGGTGGAAGAAGCGGATTCCATGACGCTCTTTATCCTCTTGAACGAGATTCGTGAAAATCAGGATCCAACCGTCCAGTTCGATTTTGTATGCCGTGCCGGTATTTGCGGCAGTTGCGCGATGCTGGTGAATGGCCGGCCTAAATTGGCCTGCCGCACCCTGACTCAGGAGCTGCCTCAAGTGCTTAATCTGGCTCCGCTGCCTGGTTTCGAGCTTATTGGCGATCTTTCGGTAAATACCGGCAAGTGGATGCGCAATATGAGCGAGCATCTCGAGACCTGGATTCACAACAGAGAGCAAGAGCGGGATTTTTGTGATCTCGAAGAAAAAATGGAGCCAGAGGTCGCGGACAAAATCTACGAACTTGAACGTTGTGTTGAATGCGGCTGCTGCATTGCTGCCTGCGGTACCGCGCAGATGCGCTCTGACTTTGTTGGTGCGGTCGGTATTAATCAGCTGGCGCGGTTCAAAATTGATCCTCGGGACGATCGTACGGACGCTGATTTTTACGAAGTTCTGGGCACAGAAGAGGGCGTGTTTGGTTGTATGACCCTGCTCGGTTGCGACGATATGTGTCCTAAAGAGTTACCTCTGGCGCAACAAATCGCCTATATGCGACGCAAAATGGCGCTCGCGGAAGTTTAGGCAACCAGTTGTTTTCCCTCCTTCAAGCTCTAAGCACTGCCCCCGATGTACTGGGGGCTTTTTTTTGCCTGGAGGATCGTTTTAAGTTGGTGCAGGCCGGCAGTGTTTGAAGTGTTTAGCTGGCAATCGGCTCTGAGCCAAGTACAGCCTCAACGACCTGCACTTGCCCTTGGCGAATAATTTCGATTGAGACCGTCTCCCCAGGACGTGACTCGGCGACTTCCTGTTGTCCCCAGCGCCCGTCACCTACCAGGCTATCGTTGATACGGGTAATCACATCGCCCGGGCGCAAGCCCGCTTTGTCCGCTGGTCCTTGTTTGGCGACACGGGTAATGAGTACACCGTTGGTGGTGCGCAGATTAAATGACTGCGCCAGCTGCGGAGAAAGCGGTTGTGCCTCGACTCCAAGCCAGCCCCGCACAACTCGACCGAATTCCACTATGTCGTTTAGTGTTTGGATAGCCGTATCGGCAGGTATCGCGAAGCCTATGCCGCTGGCTGAGCCGGACTGGTCCAGAATCGCCGTATTGATTCCTAATAAGTTGCCGTGAGCATCGATGAGTGCGCCCCCGGAGTTGCCCGGGTTTATCGCGGCATCGGTTTGGATAAAGTTCTCAAAGTGCGCGATATTGAAGCCGCGACGCCGAGTTGCGCTCACTATACCTTGGGTCACAGTTTGTCCCATGCCGAAGGCGTTACCGATTGCCAGCACCACATCGCCGACCATCGCCGTATCGGGAGAGCCTATGGGGATGGGTGACAGATGATCCAGATCGATCTTCAGCACCGCGAGATCGCTGCTGCGGTTTACACCTTTGAGCTGGGCCTTGGCTTCGCGGCCGTCGGCAAGGGAAACAACAATTTCATCAACGCCGTCGATAACGTGATTGCTGGTAAGAATGTACCCCTCTTTGCTGACAATAACACCGGAGCCGCGCGCAGACTGCATCCGCTGTTGTCGGGGAATATCCGAGAGGTTAAAAAAGTGGCGATAAAGTGGATCGTCAAACAAGGGGTGGCGGCTGTTGCGCACCTGTTTGAGGGTGTAAATGTTCACTACTGCTGGTGCAGCCCGGGCAACGGCGCGTGCGTAAGACACTGGCCCTTGCCAGGCCTCCATATCGCTCGGTGTCAGGCTGCCGCTATCGCGTTGAAGGTCGACCCCGGGTGTGGGCCGCACATTGGGAAAAAGTACCAGCACGGTTAGTGCTAGCACCATCCCAACCATGACAGGCCAGCGTAAATAAATGATTAATTGGCTAATTGCTCCCATGCGCAACGGTCTCTATAGGGCAGTGCATCGGCAGGCGGCGGGAGCGGTGGTGTTTTTCACGTTGTTCAGCCAGCTTTTTTGGGTACGGGAACATGCGGTGGCTGATGCACAGGTTCTTCCTCGTCGTGACCGTAATCCTCGCTCAGAGTACCGCTTTCCCCTGGAGTTTTAGGCGCCCAGTCTTTCGGCGGTTCAACGGCAGCGCCCTCAATCGACGTGCCTTCCAAATTGAGTGTGCCTTCCCCGGCTGCGATAATTTTGCGGCTAATTTCCGAGTTCGTTAATTCCACTGCGCCCTTTGCGAGGTGCTCGTGGACTTCTTTGTAGCTCTGGGTAAGGTTGTGAACAAGTTTGGATGTTTCAGCGAAATGCTGAGCGACGTCTTGCTGGTATTGGTTCAGCTCCTGACGGGTCAGTTGCAGGCTCTGCTCCAAGTCTCTTTTCTGCTCTGGTGGCAGGAAGGTGCGACTGATAAGGGCGCCCAACAACGCGCCAACGCATAGCACGATAGCGCATACCATGATGAGTGTTTCGAGAGAAAACAAGATAACCTCCGTAATAGTAAGCATTGGGCGACTCCCTGTTTTACCCTCAATGGGAAACCGGCCCAAACTGAACGACGAAATATAATATACCAATGTAGAGGCTATTGCGGTGAATTCTGTAGCGCGCAAATGGCGCTTGCAGCGGGACGGAGGTGTTGCCCGGCCCCAGAGAGGGTAGGAGAGAGGTTAACAGGGGTGACACCTGTGTTTAGAATACGCGCTCTATTTTTTGACGATCTTAGGCCATGAGTCAACTTACACCCCTGGAACATTATCAACGCGACTTGCGCGATAGCCAGCTTATTGCCGATGCGGCGCAACGGCAGGCGGTGGACGCGCTGCAAGACTTGTACGCCCGTTTGGTTACTGTTTACCCGAGTACCTCCTGGGCACCGCAAAGTTCCTGGGTACGGTCTTGGGGTAAAGTGCGTGCGTTGGTAGGGGCAACGCCTGCGCCGGTGAAAGGACTGTACTTCTGGGGCGGTGTTGGGCGTGGAAAAACCTATTTGATGGATGTTTTTTTCGATGCCTTACCGTTCGAAGCCAAAATGCGCACCCACTTCCACCGTTTTATGCGCCGGGTGCACGAAGAATTGAAAAGCCTGTCTGGGGAAAAAGATCCCCTTGAAATTGTTGCTGCACGCCTTGCCCGGGAGGCGTGGGTTATCTGCTTCGATGAGTTTTTCGTTATCGATATCACCGACGCGATGATTCTGGCGAACTTGCTCGACGGGCTTTTTAAGCGGGGTGTTGTGTTGGTGGCAACATCGAATATTGAGCCGGACGGTCTTTACCGCGATGGTCTGCAGCGCGCCCGTTTCCTGCCGGCGATCGCCTTGCTCAATAATCATACCCAGGTGTTGAACGTCGATGGGGGTGTCGACTATCGGCTGCGCGCGTTAACCCAGGCCGCGCTTTACTTTCAGGGTAGCGAGTTGGAGGCAAAAGAGCACTTGAACGGTTGCTTTCAGCGTTTGGTGCCCGACATGGCCATGGTTCAGGAGGATCTCGGCCTCGAAATTAACGGCCGCGAGATCGCAGCCCACAAGCTTGGTGAGGATGTGGCTTGGTTTAGCTTCCCAAGCGTTTGTGACGGGCCGCGCTCGCAGAACGATTACATCGAGCTGGCGCGCGAATTTCATGCTGTTATCGTGGAGGGGGTTCCCCAGTTTACGGGGCAAAACGATGACCAGGCTCGCCGCTTTATCTATCTAGTGGATGAATTCTACGATCGACACGTAAAACTGATACTGTCTTCGTCCTACAGCATGTTTGAGTTGTACGTGCAGGGCCGACTCGGCTTCGAGTTTGAACGCACCCTTAGCCGCCTGCAAGAAATGCAGAGCGAGGAATATCTCGCCCGTGAACATCTGGCTTAGAGCCGGGTTTAAGCCAGGCGGTCTGCGGTATTTGACGCAAGCAGCCCATGGTTGCAAAAAGTGCGATTTACTGCGGGCAAGTGGTTGAATCTTGTTCAGTCATTCTGTAGAATCCGCGCTCCTTTTTGCCCCTCCTGACTTAGGTGGGGCTCTGTAACACTTTAAATTTCTAATCCGTACCTTCGTAAGGCAGAAATAACATGAAGACCATCAGTGCCAACTCTCAAACAGTTAAACGCGATTGGTACATCATCGACGCTGAGGGCAAAACGCTCGGTCGTATGGCGGCAGAGATTGCTCATCGCCTGCGCGGCAAGCACAAGCCCGAGTACACGCCGCACGTGGACACCGGCGATTACATCGTTGTAATCAATGCTGAAAAAGTTCGCGTTACCGGCAACAAAGCGAAAGATAAGATGTACCACCACCACACCGGTTATATCGGTGGGTTGAAATCCATCAGTTTTGAAAAGCTGATCCAGAAAGCTCCTGAGCGCACCATCGAAACAGCGGTTAAGGGCATGCTGCCCAAAGGCCCTCTCGGTCGTGCAATGTTCAAAAAATTGAAGGTCTATGCCGGCGAGTCTCATCCGCACACGGCACAGCAGCCTCAAGCACTCAACGTTTAATTTAGGAGCCCAACATGGCAGCTGAACAATACTATGGTACGGGTCGTCGTAAAACCGCAACCGCCCGCGTATTCATTTCCGTAGGAACCGGCAAGGTAACTATCAACGATCGTCCTTTGGACGAATACTTCGGTCGAGAAGTTGCTCGCATGATCGTGTGCCAGCCTCTGGAAGCGACTGATAACGTTGAAAAGTTCGATATCAAAGCAACCGTAAAAGGCGGTGGTAGCTTCGGTCAAGCCGGTGCAATTCGCCACGGTTTGACCCGCGCTCTGATGGCGTACGATGAAGCTATGCGTAGCACTCTGCGTGCCGCTGGTTATGTAACCCGCGATGCTCGTGAAGTTGAGCGTAAGAAAGTTGGTCTGCGCAAAGCGCGTAAGAAGCCGCAATTCTCCAAGCGTTAAGCTGGTATTGCTGTTCGTTTCAAAAACGCCCGATCCCGCATGGATCGGGCGTTTTTGTATGTATGGTGCGCCGAGGGAGACGCCCGTGCGCCTTGTCACAATTGGGTATTTTCATTAACATATCGCCACTTTTTGTGGGGGCGCTGTAGAACACAGATAGCAGGTCGGAACTACTAAGGCCTGATTCCCGTCAACATTGCGCTATTGTTACTGCATCCGCTAAGCCGCAATGAATAAATTTGGGTCTCCAGCTATATAATTATCAACATCTCAGTTTTTCCAAAATTGCAGTCGAAACCTCAGGCAATTCAGGGGCGGGTTGTGCCTTGTTGTAAGGGGCGGCGAATTTTTATATCAATGTTACAGGCCATAGCAGCCGAAAAGGGGAGAATAACGTCATGAGCAATGACGGTGTGAATGAAGGACGCCGCAGAGTACTCACTGCGCTGACGTCCGTTGTGGGTGCCGCCGGTGTGGTCGGCGCAGCAGTACCTTTTGTCGGGTCCTGGAATCCCAGCGCCAAAGCTAAGGCTGCAGGCGCGCCGGTGGAAGTCAATATTTCCAAAATCCAACCAGGTCAGATGATTACCGTTGAATGGCGCGGCAAGCCCGTGTTCGTGCTGCGCCGTACCCCAGAGGCGCTTGCCAGTCTCAAAGAGCTGGATTCACGCTTGCGCGACCCTAAGTCTGAAAAATCTGTGCAGCCGGATTACGTGCAAAATGAAGAGCGCTCCATGGAAGGCCACAAAGATGTTGCCGTGCTGCTGGGGCTGTGTACCCACCTGGGTTGCGCGCCCAGTTATCGCCCCGATGTCGGTGCTGAAGATCTTGGTGGTGAAGAGTGGCTCGGCGGCTTCTTTTGTCGTTGTCACGGCTCGAAGTACGACCTGGCTGGCCGTGTGTTCCAAGGTGTTCCCGCACCACTTAATCTGGAAATTCCACCGTATAAATTTTTGAGCGATTCGATGCTGCTCATCGGCGACGATCAGGGGGCTTAAGACGATGAATAACTGGCTGACTGGTTTGTGGACCTGGGTAGACGCTCGACTCCCCGTGCAACGCGCGTGGGATACTCACATGGGCAAGTATTACGCGCCCAAAAACTTTAATTTCTGGTATTTCTTCGGTGTGCTGTCTCTGTTGGTGCTGGTTAACCAGCTGTTGACTGGTATCTGGCTCACTATGAATTACATGCCTAGCGCAGAAGAGGCATTTGCGTCCGTCGAATATATTATGCGGGACGTTCCCTTCGGCTGGATTATCCGCTACATGCATTCCACCGGTGCCTCCGCGTTCTTTATTGTGGTGTATCTGCATATGTTCCGCGGTCTCATGTACGGTTCCTACCGCAAGCCGCGCGAGCTGGTGTGGATTTTCGGGATGTTCATCTACGTTGCTCTCATGGCCGAAGCCTTCCTGGGCTACGTATTGCCCTGGGGACAGATGTCCTATTGGGGTGCGCAGGTGATTGTGAACCTGTTCGGTGCGATTCCCTATGTTGGTGAAGATCTGGTGCAGTGGATTCGTGGCGATTACCTTATTTCTGGCGCAACCCTGAACCGATTCTTCGCGTTGCATGTGGTTGCTGTTCCTATCGTGCTTTTGGCTTTGGTCGTTCTGCATATTCTTGCGCTGCACGAAGTTGGCTCCAATAACCCGGACGGCGTCGAGATCAAGAAAAATAAAGATGAAAACGGCATCCCTCTGGACGGCGTGCCTTTCCATCCTTACTACTCTGTACACGACCTGGTTGGTATTACGGTATTCCTGTTTGTATTCTGTGGGGTGTTGTTCTTCGCACCAGAAATGAATGGTTTCTTCCTGGAGCACGCCAACTTCGAGCAGGCGAACTCGTTGAAAACCCCCGAGCATATTGCCCCGGTATGGTATTTCACGCCGTTCTACGCAATTCTTCGTGCAGTGACTTTTGATTTGGGTGGTGTATTTACGTCCAAATTCCTGGGTTTCGTGGCAATGGCACTCGCTATTGTAGTGCTGTTTTTCTTGCCCTGGCTGGATCGCAGCCCGGTTAAGTCTATCCGCTACAAAGGCACTATCAGTCGCGTAACCCTGATTATCTTTGCCGCTGCATTTGTCATTTTGGGTTACTTGGGCCTGCAGGCACCAACACCTGCGCGTACCGCCTTGTCGCAGATTTGTACCGTGATTTACTTCGCTTACTTCATTGGTCTGCCCTTCTGGAGCAAAATGGAGAAAACGCTGCCCGAACCCGAGCGTCTGCAAGCCAAAGGCCTGCCGCTGCCCCTGGTTTTAGCTGGCCTGGTGTTCTTCCTGGTATTGGTATTCGTGCCTCTCAAAGCCGTCGGTTCTACCGGCGGCGCTTGTGGTGAGGTACCATGCGATCATTTCCACGCAGACCTTAACGACAAAGAGTCTCTGCAGCGCGGTGCGAAATACTTCGTTAACTATTGCATGGGCTGTCACTCAGCTAACTACTCACGTTACGAGCGTGTAGCCGAAGATTTGGATATTCCGAAAGACGCCATGCTAAACAACATGATTTTCGGCGACCAGAAAATTGGTGAGCTGATGACAATCGCCATGGCTCCCGACAAGTCTAAAAAATGGCTTGGAGCAACGCCTCCAGACCTGACTTTGGTAGCCCGCGCACGCTCTCCAGAGTGGGTGTACACCTTCCTGCGCAACTTCTACAAAGATGATTCCCGTCCAACGGGCGTGAACAACAAAGTGTTCGCTAACGTGGGTATGCCCCATGTGTTGCTGGAACTGCAAGGCTTGCAGGAATGCGCGCCCGGCGAACACCGCGACGCCCATGGTCACACCGTGCGCAATGCGCTGGGTGATCCGGAGCTTGTGGCTTGTGGTAGCTTGAAAGTTGGCGACGTAAAGGGTTCAATGGATAAAGAGGAATTCGACGAAGCTATACATGACTTAGTGAATTTTATGACCTATATGTCTGAGCCTGTTGCGGAAAGCCGCGTACAGATCGGCATTTATGTGTTTATGTTCCTTTTTGTATTGCTCATCTTTACCTGGTTGCTCAACCGTGAATACTGGAAGGATATTCACTGAGTAGAGGCGTCGAGTAGTAAAACAACAATTACAATTAGTTCGGGGAATTAACATGGGAGTCGTCACCAAGCGTTCATCGATGACCTACTTTTCAAGCAGCGAAGACCATTACAGCCATAGGGTACGTATTGTGCTTGCTGAGAAAGGCGTCACGGTGGATGTAGTGGATGTCGACCCCTTGGACGTGCCCGCTGAGCTGAGCGAGATCAACCCTTACAATTCGTTGCCGACCCTCGTTGATAGAGAACTGACCCTCTATGAGACTCGAGTCATGATGGAGTATCTCGACGAACGCTTCCCGCACCCGCCGTTACTGCCGGTTTATCCGGTGGCGCGGGCGGAGAGCCGCCAGTTTATTTATCGTATAGAGAATGACTGGTGTCCGCTGGTCGACACTCTGAAAAAAGCAGCGAGCAAAGAATCTGTCGACAAAGCCGCCAAAGGCTTAAAAGACAGCCTCACGGCTATCGCGCCCATATTTGGTGAAATGCCATTTTTTATGAGCGAAGAGTTTACTCTGGTAGACTGTTGTCTCGCGCCCATCCTTTGGCGCTTAGAGCGGTATGGTGTCCAGTTGCCCCGCACCCGGCAAGTGACACCACTTCTCGAGTATATGGAACGCATGTTTGCGCGCGAGGCTTTTCTACAAAGCCTCACCGACGTCGAGCGTGAAATGCGCCCGGAGCTCGGTTAAGCAGCCTGTCTGTCATTCAACCAACTGGTCTAACAAGAGAAATACGCTAATGGCGATGACTTCCAGCCGTCCCTATTTAATACGCGCATTGTATGAGTGGATCGTAGATAACGATTTCACGCCCCATATTGTTGTCAATGCTCTGGCGGGAGGTGTTGAAGTGCCGCAAAAGTACGTCAACAAAGAAGGTCAGATAGTGCTGAATATTGCTCCGCGCGCAGTCGCCAGTCTGGAGCTGGGCAATAAAGCCATCTCCTTTAATGCACGGTTTGGTGGTATTCCCACGGATATCTATGTTCCGTGCTATGCCGTTTTGGGCATATATGCCCGCGAAAACGGACAGGGAATGATGTTTGATGCGGAAGCGCCGCCAGAGCCAGAGCCTACTGCGCCTGACGGTGGCGGTAGCGATCAGAAACGCCCCAGTCTGCGAGTTGTGAAGTAAGGTTACACCCCTTACTCACTGCAAAGTTTTTAGAGAGGCGGCCAATAAACCGCCTTTATTTTTATAGCAATAAATTCTGAACCCGCCGTAATTGCGATCTTCCCTCCGCGCCACTATCCCATACAATTAAAGTCACCCAGCGAAATTGTTCGCTTGAAGTCCCCAGTAGCGGTTCACCGATCACCCTTAGGAGGCATTCAATGGCTTTACTAAAGCACACTGTTGGTATTATGACCCACCCTGCGAGCGAATGGGCGTCAGTTCGCGACGACAAAACTTCGTTCAAGCAGGTATTTCTTGGCCATGTGCCATTTCTTGCGCTGATACCTTCGATCGCGGCCTTTTACGGGGTGACACAGGTAGGCTGGACTGTGGGCGACGGCGACCCCGTGCACCTTACGGTTAATTCCGCGCTTACCCTCTGCGCCATATCTTATTTTGCGCTCATTGCAGGCGTTTTTGTCCTTGGCGAGTTTGTGAATTGGATGTCCCGTACCTATGGTGTGCGCGATTCGGAAGAGCAGCGCCATCACGGCGGTACCGCGTTAGCTGTGTGTATTACGACTCCGCTGTTCCTGTCGGGGATATTTCTGGTGGTGCCGTCGATCTGGTTGAACGTTATCGCGATGGGCATTGCTGGCACCTATGCGGTGTTCCTTATTTTCGAAGGGCTACCGATTGTGATGAACATCGAAAAAGAGCGGGCATTTATGTACGCCTGCTCGGTGATAACGGTTGGGCTTGTGTTAATGGTGACCGCTATGATTGGCACGGTGTTGGTCTGGGGCGTCGGTGTCGGACCGATCTACGTCGATTAACGCAATGGCCTCCGGATGTGTTCTATACTGAAAACGGCGCACTGATGCGCCGTTTTTCATCTCCTCTAGCGTTGTAAACGGGCTTAATAAAAATGATAACGAACAAGCAGCAGTCCGCATTTCCAAGTATTCTCGACTTTGAAGCTTCTGGCTTTGGCAGCGAGAGTTATCCCATCGAAGTTGGCATAGTCGCCGCCTCCGGGCAGCGTTATTGCACCTTGATCAGGCCCCAGCGGGACTGGATTCACTGGAGCAACGAAGCCGCGCGTATCCACCAGATCAGTCGCAACAGTCTCATCCAATTCGGCAAGGATGTGCGCGAAGTCTGTGTCGAAATGAACATGCTCCTGAAAGACAGTACTGTCTACAGTGACGCGTGGACGCACGATAACGGGTGGTTGATTCGGTTGTACCACGCCGCAACAATGGCGCCGACGTTCAAGCTGAGTCCAATCGAAGCTATCGCTACCGAAACCCAGTTGGCGCTGTGGGACGAGACCAAATTGCAGGTACAGCGCAATTTGGGGGTCTTGCGTCACCGGGCGAGCTCAGATGCGTTAATTATTCAGCAGACGTTTGTCGAGTCGCGCAGACTGGCGGGACGAAAGCCTCCGGGTGGTGTTTCCCGCGCGATCAGTTAATTGTCGCAACCCCACACCTGTAGCCTTGCTACACACTCAATGGCGGTACCGGGCAGTCGAGGCTGTCGGCGATTGCTCTAAATAACTCTGCTTCCGACGGTGTGATTTCCCCATCCGCGCTTACGATTTTTGCGACAGATTTCAATAGACGGGGTTTTTGCAGTAATTTGAGCTGTGCAAGCCGGTTAAAAGCTGAATCAATTTCGTTAAGCTGGAAATTGTCGCTAAGTTTGAACTTGGCACCTCGCAGATTTAACTCTTCAACGCCTTTTTGAAACGCGCCACCCGGTGATGGGCTCTTGCCGGCTGCGACGACCAGGCTGAATAACAGGCTGATTTCGTCGACAACATCTTTAACATTAAACTGTTGTTTCGCTCGCGTGATTGACTCCAGGTTCGCAAACAAAATTCGACTCAAGCACCATTCAAACAGACTGGTTTTACCATCGCTTGCGATGAGCATTTCTACGTTATTTTTGAATACCATGTACTGCGGTGCGGATAGCTGCCGCAAGGCAGGCATGCAGAGTTCAACCAGTGGTAATTGTTGGCTGCGAGCCAATTGGCAAACCTCCGGGTATAACCGGCGCAGCGCTTTTACGGTTGCCGGGTGCGCTGAATCCGTGAGCAGGCTTATTTGTTGTTTGCGCACGGCGGTGCTTTTATCCAGCAACAGGGCGTAAATTAAGGCACGAGCAGTGAAAGGTTCACGTGCAGCATTACGTAACTTATCGGTAATTTTCGCTAAACGTTTTTTCGCGAGCGACACATGGGCGTCGGTGGGCGCACCCATGGCCGCGAGCGCACTCGCTGCAAATTGCGCGGGTTGTATCCGTTGCAATGGCTCGCTGGGTGGAGTTTGCTCGCATTCTACATCGGTGGCGTCTGAGGTTAAAAAATCTCCGCGCCATTCCGGCGTGATCCGCTGGATTCTATCCGCAAGTGGTGGGTGGGTTGCAAATAATTTGCTGAGTGTCGGGCCCACGCCAGATGCAAAATAAAAATGGCTGTAGGTGGCGGCATGCTTACTCTGGAGCAGGCTGGTATGTAAGTCGCCACCAATCTTACGTAGGGCATCGGCGATGCCCTGGGGATTTCGGGTGAACTGAACAGCGGAGGCGTCAGCGAGAAATTCCCGCTGGCGGCACACTGCGGCGCGAATAATTTTTCCGCACAGTACACCGGTATAGCCAATGCCAACCAGCAAAAGGCCTGCCCCCCAGCGTGTACTGGTGTTATTGCGCGCTGCGGTTGTGTGTTGCCGCGTGGTGGAGCTGCGCACCAGCAATTCGCCGGTAAGCCCGATTATTAATATGCCGTGCAACAGCGCCACCAGGCGTGAATTCAATCTCATGTCGCCGTTTAATATATGGCTGAATTCATGCGCGATAACGCCTTGCAATTGATCGCGTGACAGTTTTTCCATACAACCCCGGGTAATACCGAGCACAGCATTTTGACGATGACTTCCGGCTGCAAATGCGTTGATACTGGTATCGGGCAGCAGATAGACACTAGGTACAACGCAACCGGACGCAATCGCCATTTCCTCTACCACGTTGAGCAACCTGCGCTCGCTGGAAATTGCACTATCCGGCAGCAGTGGTTTACCACCCAATTTTTCTGCGATCACATCGCCGCCTGCGCGGAGCTGGAGGTATTTATAGAGCGCAGCAATGACCACCAAAGCGATTATCGCAACTGCGATCCACAGGCTTAACCGGCTCAAAAGCATTGCGTGGAGGTGTGCCGTAAACGTTGTTTGATAGGCGTTATATGCGCTGATGCTGGTACTGTAATTCTGTAGTAGATAGACAAATCCAGCCACGACCATGAGCGTTATAAAAATAAGGCTGGCGGTTGCGATGACGAGCAGCAAAACGAGTAGGGCTGTGCGTTTACGCGCATTCTCCTGGTGTTGGAAAAAATTCATCGCCATGTGTTTAGCTTATTTAAAACGACACTTTTGGGGGTTGTTGAATGGCCGCGCTATCTGCGAATTCAAGCAGCTCTGCGGATGCGCTGTGGCCCAGACTCGCCGCAACGAGTATTTGCGGGAAACGCTCGCGGTAAGCGTTATATTCAGTTACTGCGTCATTAAATGCCTGGCGCGCGAATGCAACTTTGTTTTCTGTAGACGACAGCTCCTCGCTCAATTGCGCCATGGTGTCGTTTGCTTTCAGTTCAGGATAGGCCTCAACCACCAGGTTAAACCGGCCGAGGGCTTCGGCGAGGTTGTTTTCGGCTCCGCTTAGGCTCGACATCTGCCCCGAAGCGCCGGGGTTCTGTTGCGCGTTTGTTAATGCTTGCGCGGCTGAATTTCTGGCACTCACTACCGATTCCAGAGTCTCGCGTTCGTGGTTTAAATAGGCTTTTGCGGTTTCAACCAGGTTGGGGATAAGGTCGTAGCGGCGTTTGAGCTGATTTTCTATTTGTGCAAATGCGTTTTGGTAACGGTTTTTGAGCGTCACCAGGCGGTTGTAAATAGCGGCTAGATAAAAACCGAGCACAACCGCGAGAACCAGTATAACAAGGCCGGAATTGGACATAATCTCTCCCCAAATGTAAAAGCTGCCAATGGATGTGGCACGTGCCAGTAGTGCTGTACTACTTTCTTTAGCGGCGTTAAATTTTTTATTTCTAACCGGCAACGCAACTTTATGGCAGTGAGTGCGATGACAGTGGCCGCGGGCCTGACGTTCGCACAATCGTTGCTTCAAAAATAGCAGGGTATTGATCGGTACGTGTGTCCGATACAAACCTGTTATTTAGAGATTGTAGTTTACTCTAACGCCAAATTATTGCCGCAGGAATACTGCCTGACTACACTGTTCCAATACACGCGAACTACCTGCCGAAGATTATTAGCGTCGCGCAGTGTTTCCAATACCCCGCGGCCTAAATCAAACGCGCCATGCAAGCCATATTGAGCCTCTCGACTCGCTCTTATGCGTGTACAGCTTCACTTATGTGAAAACGACAGTTAAAACGTCAGTTAAAACTACAGTGAAAACGACCTCTCGCTCGAGAGGAATTTTCGTAACCATTTGTTTGCAGCCAACATACGCGCTTGCAACCTGAGGCGCTGTGGTTCTGCAGACAATTTAGGAGTAAAACCATCTGTTTAATTGCGGAGGAACTGCAATGAGTGATCCGATAGTTGTGGTAGGTATGGCCAGAACAGCAATGGGGGGAATGCAGGGTGTGTTTAATGATGTTCCTGCTCACGCATTAGGCGGTTACGCCATCGCAGGAGCTTTGGCTGATGCTAAAGTTTCCCCAGACGACGTGAAAGAAGTGATTATGGGCTGCGTGCTACCGGCGGGACTAGGCCAGGCACCAGCGCGGCAGGCTGCACTCGCGGCCGGTGTACCTCAATCTACCCCCACAAGTACGGTTAACAAAGTGTGCGGTTCGGGGATGAAATCGGTGATGTTCGCGTGCAGCGAGCTGATGGCGGGCGATGCAGGAATTGTGGTGGCGGGCGGTATGGAGAATATGAGTCGCGCGCCCTATATGCTCGACAAAGCCAGGGGCGGCTATCGCCTTGGACACAGTCAAATCTACGACCATATGTTTCTCGACGGACTGCAAGACGCCTACAGCGGCGAATTAATGGGCGTGTTCGCGGAAGCTACCGCAGAGAAGTACGGATTTACGCGCGAAGCACAGGATGCATTTGCGATAGAGTCTCTGCGCCGCGCGCAGGCCGCAATTACAGAAGGCCGCTTTCAACGGGAAATCGTCCCTGTGACCTTAAAAACCCGCAAAGGTGAAACTGTTGTTGCTACCGATGAACAGCCTGGCGCAGCGCGTCCCGACAAAATTCCTCAACTTAAGCCCGCATTCAAGCCCAATGGTACCGTTACTGCGGCAAATGCGAGCTCTATCTCCGATGGTGCCGCAGCGCTGGTGTTGATGCGCGAGTCCACTGCGATCGCCCACAAGCTCGACCCCATCGCGCGTATTCACGGTTATCGCCAGCATGCGCAGGCGCCTGAGTGGTTTACCACCGCCCCGGTGGGTGCCATAAAAGGGCTGCTTGAGGTGAATAACTGGTCTGCGCAGGATGTCGATCTATATGAAGTGAATGAAGCATTTGCTGTGGTCACCATGGCTGCGATGAAAGAACTGGATCTTGACCCCAGCAAAGTGAATGTAAACGGTGGTGCCTGTGCCCTCGGTCACCCGCTTGGGGCATCAGGCGCGAGAGTTCTCGTCACCTTAATTGCAGCCCTGCAAAACCAGAACAAACAGCGCGGCATAGCGGCACTGTGTATTGGTGGTGGGGAAGGGGTTGCGATGGGGGTTGAGGTGGTTTAGCAGTTTCGCTGCGCTTTAACTGCTGGGGGCGCTCGCTTGGGCTCGCTGCTGGCGGGCGCTCGCTTGGCTCGCTTCTGGGAACGCTCGCTTGGCTCGCTGCTGGGGGGCGCTCGCTTGCGCTTCGCTACGGGGGTTATTCTACGTATTCGATTGCACGCACCACTTTGCGTACGCCGCTGGTGCGTGATACCACATCGGTAATGCGTTCGGCTTGAACCATGGTCATCATGCCCATCAGGTATACCGTTTGGTCTTCTACGATAACTTTTACCCGGCTGGAGTCGATATCGCGGTTGGCAATCAGCTTGGTGCCTATTTTCATTTCCAGGAAGTTGTCGCCGGTGCGGGCGAAGAATCCGCTGTCTTGGCGGACTTGCAGCTCGTTGTACACCTGACGTACCCGACTCACGGCACGGGCAGTTTTACCTGCCTGCTCATAAGCAGCTTTGCTCGGTACTTCGCCGGTGAGCAGTACCACCTGATTAAATGTATGCACGTTGATATGAGCACTGGCTAATTCATCGCTCGCTTTGCGGATGTTAACCGCCACAATCGTGCTGATTTGCCCGTCGTCCCATTTGTCACCCAGGCTGCGCTTGCCTGGATCTGTGTGGATGGGCCCGCTTGTAGTCGCATCAACGATGGTGACGCAGCCGCTGGTAAGCAGGCAGGCTGAGAGCAGAAAACCGCAAACAAACAGGTAACGCATACTATTCAATACCGAATAATTTATGGTCGATCAGATCGCACAGACAAAAGATGGTTAACAGGTGCAGCTCGTGAATTCGGGTACGCGAATTCAGCGCCGCGCAAATCTCCACATCATGGACATCCAACAGGCTGGAAATGTCCCCACCATCGCGGCCAGTGAGGGCGATCACTTTTACCCCGCGGTCGTGCGCGGCCTGTACGGCCGAGATTAGATTGGCGGAGTTGCCGCTGGTGCTGATCACCACCAGGATGTCGTCTTCCTGGCCCAGGGCGCGGATGGGCTTCGCATAAATATCGCTGTAGTTGTAATCGGCGGCGAGGGCTGTGTAGGTGGAGACCGAACTGCCGAGCCATACGGCCGGTAAACTGGGGCGCTCTTTTTCGTAGCGGTCTAGCAGGCAGGAGGTCAGAATTTGAGCCATCGCCGACGATGTGCCATTGCCGCAAACCATTACCTTTCTGTCAGCCAGCAGCGACTCGACAATCAGCTCGCTCGCGTGATCGATGAGAGGGCCAAGCTCTTCGCCAACCTGCATTTTGGCTTCGACACTTTTCTGGAATATGTTGTAAACGCGTTGCGACATAGAGTTAGGGCAGACTAAGTACTGTTGGATTAATAAAACGCACCTTTAATCCACTGGGTTTGGGTACCACTCATACCCACTACATCGAAACGCAGGGCGAGATTGGCGGAGAGTTTTTTGTCTATTATAAACTGCTGCGCAGTTTGGCGTATTTTGTTCTGTTTGCTGGCGGTTACTGTGGCTGCGGAGCTGCCGTAACGACTGTTGGCGCGGTAGCGCACCTCCACGAACACCAGCGTACTTGCATGTTGCATGATTAAATCGATCTCACCAAACCTGCTGCGGTAGTTGCGTGCTACCGGCGTTAAGCCCTGGCTAATGAGATATTGTTGCGCGGCATCTTCCGCTAAATCGCCGGTTTTTCGCCGCGCTGTTGGCTGCTTTCCTGTTGGTGTCCTAAAAGGATTCGGTATCTTCATAGCTAACCGTGGGCGTGGCGTAAGCTTTTCCGCCTTTAAACTGCGCCCAGGTTTGCTCGCGCACTATCCTGTGCTGTTGATCCAGATTCAAGCGGCCGGTGTTGCCATAGTAATGCGCTTGTCGTACCTGTGCCAACTGGCGCAGGCGAGGGTACACGTGGAAAGCGTCTACGCCAAGTGCATAAAGACGCTCAAATGCCGCTGAACCGTTCACATAGGCGTCCATCAGTGGTTTTTCTTCCGAAGCACCATCAAAAAACCAGGGCAAGGTGGTAAAACGGATGCCGTTCATATCGCGGTCTGCATTTGCATCGTCCACACCGTTGTAAATATGGCTGGTAGCGTAAACCGGAATCTTGCCTGCGTAATGGTATGCGAGGGTGGGTTTGATCTGGCGGGCTTCCGCGGGGCGGGCCACCAGGAATATCAGGTCGATATCCTTGCGCGGGCGCGGCTCGAATTCCAGGCTCTGGCCAAGAATACCGCGTATATGGCTAGCGCGCTCCTTACTCTGTGTCACGTCCATTGCCTCGGCGATCATCCGTGAATAGTCTTTCTGGGTTTTAAACCGATAGTCACCAGCAAGGGTGCCGCCAAGCGCTTGCCAAGTGGCAGCGAAGGTGTCTACGTTGCGGTCGCCCCAACCACCGTCGGGAGCCAAAATAAGTGCCCGGCGATGACCATCTCGCCAGGCCCGTTCCGCCACCTGACGAGCTTCGTCTTCCACCGCAAGACCAAACTGATAGAGCCCGTCAGTAAGGCCGACCTGGTGTTCTGCGTAGTTTAACGCCAGTGTCGGTACCGGCAGGCTGGGCCGCAGCGCCAGTTCATCGATATTCTCTTTGCTTAATGGGCCGATCACCAGTTGCGCGCCTTGAGTGACGACCTCATCGAAGAGCGCATTAATGTCGCGTCCTTCGGTATCGTAATACTGGAGGTCTGGCAGGGCGTCACCTTGCGCAGCCAGGCCGTAGTAAGCAGCCATCAAACCGTCGCGAATGGCTTGCGAGGCCTGGGCGTACTGACCGGAAAGTGGCAACAGCACGGCAATTTTCTGGGGTTTCTCTGCCACTAGCTGCTTGAGTAGCTGAAGGTCTGCGGGCAGACGCAGGCTGGCGGGGTGCTCTGGCCAGTTAAGCGCCCAGTTTTCAACGCTTTCGAGCTGCAGGCGCATATTGGTCTGATTGTTTTTGCTGAGCGCAGCCAAGGTAAACCAGCCTTTGGCTTCCGGGTTGCTCTGCATCCGGGCTTCAAGCTGTAGATCTTTTAAAGGCAATTCCATCAGTGCCTGCCACAGGGCATCCTGGTTGGCATCACGCGCGAGTTGCGCATCCGGTGCTTGCTCCAGCAGCCGGTCGAGCAGAATGCGTTCGCCAACCACAAATCGATATTCAGCGAGATCGTATAACAGTGCAGCACGTTTTGTTCGGGCCGAAATCTGGCTGTTGAGCGGTTGTGCGCTCAACACTTGTTCGAAATGCTCATCCCAAAGGTAGCGCCGCGCAATAAACTGGCGGCCCGATGCCAATGCGACATCTGCATTGAGCATGTTGACTGTGAAATAATGCTCAGCTGAGAGCCCCGCCAAGCTAATTTTAGACAGTGTGTTGCGCGCCCAATCCAATTCGCCAGACTGCAGCATCGCCTGGGCGGCCTGCAGCAATAAACGGTTGCGTTCCTCGCCGGTTGAGGCTTCTGCATCGGTGAGCAGTGTATTGATCTCCTCGACACTCAAGGTGGCGGGGGAAGCTTGTGCGTTGTCTGGCTTGACCGGCTGGTTCCCACAACTCGCTAGCAGCAACATGCCACTGGCCAGTACCAGTGGGCGCAAAAATGTAAAACTCGGCAACACGGGCTCTCCCAAAGTTAACAAACCGCGAAATATAACAAATGAACTCAATGAATGCGCTTTACATCGTAGCCACACCCATCGGCAACCTCGAGGATATCAGTAAGCGCGCCCTCGATGTGCTGCAAAAGGCCGACATTATAGCCGCCGAAGACACAAGACACAGTGCGCGACTTTGCCAATATTTCAATATCAGCACGCCATTAACCCCATATCACGACCACAGCAACGAGCAACAGACTCAGCGCCTGATTGAACGCCTGGCGCAAGGTCAAAATGTCGCGCTCATCTCAGATGCTGGCACCCCGCTTATCTCCGACCCCGGCTATCGCTTAGTGAAAACCGCACGGGACGCCGGCTATAAGGTGATACCCATCCCAGGAGCCTGCGCATTAGTCGCCGCGTTGAGCGCCTCTGGCCTACCTTCAGACCGTTTCTCCTTCGAAGGGTTTCTGCCTGCTAAAACCGGCGCCCGCGCAGCCAAGCTCGACGCCCTAGCGAAAGACCCCCGTACCTTGATCTTCTATGAATCCCCCCATCGCATAGAAGACTCCATTCGCGCAATGGGCGACGCCTTTGGCGCACTGCGAGAAGTAGTACTCGCGCGCGAAATCAGTAAAACCTTTGAAACCTTTATTGCCTCCACCTTTGCCGAACTCGAAACAATCTTTGCAACAGATGCCAATCAATTAAAAGGGGAAATGGTGGTTATGGTGCACGGCTACCTTGAGCCGCAAAGCGATACCCCGGGAATAAGTGCAGACGCCGAAAAAATTATGACAGTACTGCTGGCGGAATTACCCGTAAAGCAAGCCGCGAATATCGCAGCCAAAATTACCGGCGAGAAAAAGAATCAGCTTTACAGCTGGGCCTTGGAATATGGCAAGTAGAGAATGAAGAGCCGCTGAGCTTCATAGGTGTCTAGTTTGGTGTGTGTATTGGGGTGAAAATTGTGTAAGAGGGAAGATCAAGGCCATTGATTAACTGGTGCGAAATAAACGCTGTGATTTAATCAAGTACTTAGCAAGTACAATGCCGTCTGCAATAGTTTTTTGGGGAAGGCAAGCCCGTCTGTCGTAGCACTAGCGATGTCTGTTGATCACAGGATACATTTTTGAGGTAGGGGACCGACTGCTGGCCTGATAATGGCCGGAAGCATGGGTCCGATAGGGATAGCCTTCGGGGTAGCGATCAGCGAAGGTGTTGCCAAAGCTATTGTCGAAGCTACGCCCAGGCCTAATGTAGATATCCCTCGGGTTTTACGTAATTCGATCACTCACGTTGAAACTCAAGAGCTCGCAGTGTTTGCTCTTACAGGATACGGTTTTGTGAACCTAAAAATGGGGCTGCTGGGTTAGATGATCAGATAACACCCTGTTGGGAGTTGTAGACCAAATGAAAATTATTTCGTAGCAGCTATAGAACTTCCTCTCGGGGTTACTATCGAGTTTTTCCCGATACTGCCAAATGGAAGATTTTTACATCACGAAGAAGAAAGCAATGAACCTGAACAAGGTTGTCTCATTTGTAATAATGCTGGGGTTTTCTATCGTCACTAATGCTAGTTTTTATTTGGATGAAAACGAATTCTCCGGCCTACAAAAGCAATCGGAGCATGGTGATGCTACTGCTTCCTATAGGTTGTTCGAGCATTTTTATTGGGGGTTGGATGATGTTGAAAGCTCTCAAAAGTGGTTGGAGTTGTCTGTCGCGCAGGGCAGTCTTGATGCTCGGCTAAGTTTTTCTTCTTTGTGTGTAAACAAGATAATTGTTTGGAATCACGATAAAGCTATAGCGTATCTTCGGGAAGTTATTTTAAAAAGTGATGAGCAGGAAGCGATTATTTATGCATATAACTATTTAGGTGATTTTTATGTGGACAGCAATACTGAGCTAGCAATAGATTATTATTTATATGGAGCCTCCTTTTCGAATGTTATATCCGTATCCAAGATATTCGATATATATAAAGGTGATGAATCTGAGTTATACAATCAACTTTATTGGTCTAAGAGACTCCTTGGTTTTGCTAAAAAAGGAAGCGCACAAGCAAAATATCTGAATGGTTTAATTGCAGTGCTGGAGAATAAATTAAGCGGCCGAAAATAAAATAGGACATCCAGTGCACCGGAAAAATAAGGCATGCAAAAAATTTGTTGCGGCATCAAAATTTATAGCTGGGATTTAAAGTGCATAACGACCATGATGAGAAAAATGAGTATCATCAGCTTCTGCGAGCATACAGTTTAATACTATGTTTGAGTTGGCTATGTTTTGGTGTTTTTAGAAGTTTTGATGAATATTTGGCTGCAGGGATTGCTTCCGCGATCAACTGGTTTTGCTTCGGGAGGTGGATTTTAAAAAAAGTAAAGAATTCTGTTCGTAGGCGCGTGCTCAAGGTTTTAAGCGCGGCATTAGTTTTTTTTAGCGTTGTTGTAACAGAGTTATTTTCTTCAGGAGATCTAAATGAGATAGAGTTTATTGTCACGCAAGGGATTGTTATGGCGGTTGTAACTGATCAACTATTTCGAGAGATAAAAAATACTAATTAGCAGGTCGTCAGCAAGAAAAAATAAATCAAACATAAATAGATAGGGTATCCAGTACGCCGGGACAAAGCCGGTAGTAAATCAAGCGGTGAAATTCCGCTATTCGGAAAAGGCTAGCAACCTGCCGAAGCACCGAGTCATGGGCGGTTGCTCGTAAGGGTAATGGTTAAGCGTTGACAGGGGAATGCATAGGCTCGGTATAGAGCTCCGAAATCAAACTTAAGAACGCCGACCTTGTTGGATGGTGGGGAAGGCAACACTGCTTTTAGCGTTATTGCGAGCAACTAAGCAGGATCTCCGGAGTCATGAGACCCAGTGCATGTGCAGATGTTTATTAAACGGAACACGGGGTATACGGGCTTCCGGGGCTCAAAGCGTGGTTAGAAAGATCTAATCTGCCCCGGTTGAGGAAATACTGAAAATAGGCTCAGCATGCACGTGCTTTGGGAGTCGGACAAGACCATAGTAGCGAAGAAACCGACGAACAATGAAGATGAGAAGGTGAAACAGCTACCCGATTCACACTCAGCGGAGTTGGCGGAGCCAAGGGTCTTGGCTAAGAGGAAGGCGGAGCAAACACCTGTGACTGCAACGCAGAGCGCAGGGCAAACCAGCTAAAAAAGTACATTGACTTCTGGTTGCCAAGTGCACGTATCGTTCACCCATACCCGAATTAACGTTGGCGTGTTTGACTCGAAGCAGGGGCCGTATACGCTAGTAGCGCACATCCGGATCTGTGCCGGTGGGTTGATGAATGAGGATGTCTATTCTATAAATATCATTGTAAATCAATGCGTTGCGGGCGAAGATATTTGGCGGTGGGAGAAAGGCAAATGTTTAATGAATTTATTTCTTGGTTTGATGTCCTTCCACTATTTGTAATTTTGTTGGTTGGAATGGTGCTGGTTTTAGTGGAATATTTTTTATCAAAAAATAAAATGTTTACTTTCAAAACGAAAAAATGGGTTTTGATTAATATCTGGCAGGTTTTTGGTGTTCTACTGCCTGTTATGTGGCTGCTAAGAGCAGCCGATAATTATATGCAGGTTGTGCCACTAGTTATTATGATGGTCTTTTTTGGGGTTTTTAAGCCGGCTAGGCTGCAAAAAATATCAGAGCAAAGCAAACTAATTCACTGACGCAGGGAAAAATTAATAATCGGGGGAAGATCCGAATTAAAAAGTTGTGAATGTCATCAAAACATAATGAATAGGACATCCAAGCTATTGGCATTACGTGCCAGCTGGAAAAGCATTACAAAACGAATTTTTTGTAAGCGATGGTTTGCTCTGGCGTGAGTCTAATTATGATTTTCCCGTAATCGCAGTGGAACCGGTCATAGTTAATGGGCTCCCAATTAGAATCACCGAAGTAAAACATTATTAGGAGTATTAATGCCTGCGATTTTTATTAAAATTAAGCGCCCCAAAACCCAAAAAAACACTTCACTATTCGAAGAGTTATGTAAAGCGGTGTTTAATACCTTAGGCGTTAAAACAGTTAAATATTTACAGGTAAGAAATAAGAACAGTGGATACTTGGTAAATGAGAATGAGGTTGAACTGGGAAATGTAGGTCAGGTGATTAGCCCACATTCGGGCGGCGCGGTTGAATATGCCTGCGATGCGTTCGTGCCCTTCATTCTCGGGGAGGGTAAAATGCCAATGCGTGATAATTTCATGGTTTCGTTAAGGTGTAAGGATAGTTTGATTAGGCAAAACTATCGAGGTTTGCTTTTCGACTGTGAAATAGAAATAGAACCTTGGAACTATTTTTTAGGAAAAGCCTTTGGCCCGTTGCGTTCTACTGCGGAATTTTCAAATTCTAATGAGGTTTTGCTCGGTATTATAAATAACATTGTGAAACATATGGATCCTGCATCGATCATGTTGTTCTCTGAATGCGAGCATGTGCTAGGGCCTGTTAACACTAATTAGTGAGTCTGCGATCAACGAAAAGTTGATAAAGAACTTAAAAACGGCGTCCAGCTTGCCAAAGCGGCTAAATATTCTGCGGAATCCTTTCAGGCGTCGGAATAGCCGCTCTACTTCATTCCGCTTTTTATACATCTCTTTATCGTACGCCCAAGGCGTTAGCCGATTAATCTTTGGGGGTACAACAGGTATCATTCCCAAATCCAAGATAAGTTGCCGTGTATCGTCACCCTCGTATGCTTTATCCATGATAACGCTGGCACCTTCCCATCCGCAGTTTTCTAGGTTTTCAGAAGGTTGCGGCCTTCAGGGGCATCACCTGATTGCCCCGGTGACAACGAAAATGTTACGGCCGTTTTTTCATCCGCAGCTACCATCCGCATCTTGATTTACCAATCGCTTGTGGACCGTTTTTTTTAATGCGCCTGTGCCGTCCTGATGGACTTGAATGATAGTGCTGTCCAACGAAACCGTATCGACCTGGATGTTAATTACATCAGCGTCTTGAATAACACCAAAAACATGGACCAAAACTCCGTTTTTAGCCCAGCTATTTACACGAGTATAGATGCTGTGCCAATTGCCATAGCATTTAGGTAAACCTCGCCACTTACATCCATGCTCAGCAACGTATAAAACAGCATTTATAACCCGGATATTAGGTATTTTTACGTTACCCCGCTGCAACGGCAGCAGGTGTTCGATTATTTTGAACTGCGATTTTGTATTTTCCATAGTCGCAGATTTTACCAAAATTAGTGTTAACAGGCCCTAAGTCCACATCAAAAAATCCAAACAACGTAAACCAAGTAATAATTGCAGCAGGAATAGCAACTACAAACAAATGTATTATTTTAACCATCTATCCCCACCCTAGAAATATTAACAATTCAATAGAACGCCACTTTCAACTCAATCTTAGAATGGGGCATGCAATGCAATTTATACTGTTTAATTGCAGATTTATTCAAACCCAAAGAAAACACCCCGAAGGTGAAATCATCAAAGAAAGCCTTTCAGATAACTTACAACTTTTCTGTGTGAAGAGTAAACCTATCACAAACCATATATTTATTAAGAACCCTTACCTTAATCTCATCATCCTTTATCTCTCCATCAAACTGCATTACAAAAAAATTGTGGCCAGGCTTCGATTTATTTAAATCTGGCTTGGAAAGCCAAACACGAGGCTTATCAAACTTCAAAGAACTGTCCCAGTCAAAAGCCGCGCCTGATAGAGTATAAGAAGCGGTCCCAGAATACTTCTGAGTATTTCCAGCTGGCATAGAAACGGTTGCTATCAATGCGCTGGGAAATGATGCAGAACTATCCCTATCAAAATCTACCTTTATAGGTGCCACTACCCAGCTAGTTCCACACTTATATTCACCTACCCAAGCATGAGAGACTATATGGTCTATAAACTTTTTTTTCTCCTCCAACATTTTTTTCCTTTTTTCTTCTTCTCGTCGCTCCTCTTCTTCCTTTGCCAACATAAATTCTTTACGCCTTTTAGCTACTTCTTGTGCTTCTACTGTCCCCTCCTGGACTAAGCTACCATACATCGCTCTACTAAAATATCCTGGAGGCTTTCCAGATAATCCAGGCTCAAAACCCAGAGCATCAACTGTTATTTTTTTAGTGCCAGAATCAAAAAAAAATGTTGTTAGCGCCCTGCCTTTTACTACAAAAGATGAACCTACCTTATCCTTTATCTTAACAACTGTGGCGCCGTTAAATGAATAGAGAACATCGTAAGTTGGCTCCTTAAGTGAAACGGTAGCGACAAACTCTGTTCGAGTTTTTAAATCGGAATTTTGCAGCTTGGTAGATTCCACGTTCTCAATGGAAATCTTCCCAAACTCAACCTGAATTTTATGCGAAGCTCTAATCTGATGTGCAATTTCCTCCTGAATCTCCTTTTTTGTCGGTTTTTTTTCATCATCGACACACCCAGATAAGAGAGCAGCAGCCAAGAAAATTACAAGAAATAAAAATCTGACATACTTCTCCATAAGATTTCCTTAATAATCCTTTTTGGATAAATTTCTTCTTTTGATTTAAAGGTGGAAATTAAAATACCAATGCTTTATTTAATAAGCGGATATGTGCATTTTATGCTGACAGATACCATAGAATTCATACTTGTCAGCAATTGATTTTTTCAAAATTGTTTCTTGCATCAAGTCGAAACATACTTTACATACCTTCGTTTTTAAAACGATAAAACGGATTATTTATACTACTTATGTAACAAACTATGTAGAGCTTTTCGCGCCACCAAGCAAAAAAACCACAAAATAAAGATGGTTTACAAGTCAGGCACAGAAACAAACTATTGGCCCGCAACATCTGATAAACATAACTAATCATTATGTAGCTTAACTTTAATGTTAGTTCTATGGCTGCATCTATCGTCTCCAAAAGTAAAATCAGGGAAATCAACGAAATAACCGTTAAGTATTGCACACTGCTGCTCACTGAAATTGGAAATAGCATTAAAGCCTGGGCATTGCCCGGAAACGTATTTACTCTAAGTGAAGAGACTGCCCGTGAAAGAGCTGCAGAAATCGACAAGACCATACGAACCTATATGAAAAACCCCAACCAACTCCTTGCATAATTTCCCCGAAAAAAAGAATCCGCTTATTACAATGTAAGCGCCAATCCAATCCCACCCTACACAAGGTTGGCATTCCAAGGTAATAAAGCTTCAACATCCTCAATGCTCTGCGCATTGGGAAGCTCTTTAAAAACGTGAGTTAAATAATCGTAGATATTGTATAAATAGGACATCCAAACTATTGACAGATATTTTAAATCCTCCTAGAATCAGCAACCATGACCACAAGTAGAGAAACCCAAATCTGCCTCGATGAGACTCCGTTCTATCACTGCTATGTGCGGTGTGTGCGGCGGGCGTATTTGTGTGGGGAGGATTTTTCTACGGGTGAAAGCTATGATCATCGTAAGCAATGGATTGTCTCCCGCCTCAAATTCCTGTCGTATATTTACGCTATTGATATTTGTGCCTACGCGGTCATGAGCAACCACTACCATGTAGTGTTGCATGTGGATAAAAGCCGAGCGCAGAGCTGGTCACGTACCGAGGTTGTTGAGCGGTGGATGCAGCTCTATAAAGGCGATATGTTAGTGAGTCGCTGGTTAAAAGCGCCTGCAACATTAGACGAGGCGCAGCGTGATGCCGTCTATTTAAAAATCGAAACCTGGCGCGAGCGGCTGTTTGATATTGGCTGGTTTATGCGTGGCGTCAATGAAACTGTCGCGCGTATGGCCAATGCGGAAGAAAATTGCAAAGGCCGTTTTTGGGAAGGACGATATAAAAGTCAGGCGCTGTTGGACGAGGCCGCATTACTCAGTTGTATGGCGTACGTGGATTTAAACCCGGTGCGCGCAGGAATGGAAGAAAGCCTGGATACCAGTGATTTTACGTCTATTCAGCAGCGCTTAGCTGAGTTTGCCGGCAAAAAACGACAACTTAAAAAATATCCGGAGCTGGCCGAGCGCACCGAAAAACAAGCGCGCTTAAAAGCGGATTTAAAACTGGATAAACAGCCTGAAGCGCCGCTGATGGTTTTCGACGGTTCCAGCCATACGGATATTCATGTGGCCTTGCCCTTTACTGAGCAGGTTTATTTACGCCTAGTAGATGAAACCGGCCGGGTTTTACGCGAAGACAAGCGCGGTGCCATACCCGATACTATAGAACCCATTATCGAACGCTTTGGCATAGACCCTAAAAACTGGCTCGAACACGTGCAGAATTTTTCGCGGCGCTATGGCCGCTGTGCCGGACATGTTGTGCGTATGCGGGCGTATGTGGAGCGCTATGGTCTGCTAGCAACAAAAGGGATGAGCACATCTAAAGCGTTGTATGGCGGGCCTGTTGCTGTTCTTCGCTAGTGTCCTACCACCGTCCCAAAAAAATTTTAGTACGACGACTGCTAAGCAGTGTAGCCTGTAACCTAAAATTCACATCAAGCAAATAAACAATTTTTAGCTTTTTATGCGCGTGTGTCCCAACAGCCGTTTGCTGCTTAGCAAAAGTGGGATATTCACTGGGTTGGACAATTTTTGGTCGCCAACTGGTGTAAATCAAAGGCCGACACTTATAAAGTAGCTTGGTTCCATTTTGGCTGGAACAATTGTCTCTATTATGATCTAATCGAACACTGAACAAATACAATACCGTCTAAGATACTGACGAGGAAGTAACATATTTTGTAAAGGAAGGTATTTCCTGTGTTTGATTTCCATTCATTGGTTTTTTTTCGAAGCCCATCAGTACGCAAAGTAAGCCCAAAAATAAATGTAACCGTTTGTCGGCTTATATTCTGCTCTATTTACATAATTTTTTTCGCTGGCTGTAGTAGTTATTTTGGGAAGGCAAGCCCTTCGGCCGTAGTACTAGAGACGCCTATCGATCACAGGATGCATTTTCGAGGTAAGGGAGCTGCTGCGGGCATGATGATGGCCGGGAGCATGGGGCCGATGGGGATAGCCATCGGGGTAGCGATCGACGAAGGTATTGCCAAAACTATAGGCAAGGCTGTGCTCACATCTGATGTAGATATCCCTCGGTTACTAAGTAATTCGATCACTCAAGTCGAAACTCAAGAGCCCAAAGTGTTTGTGCTTAAAGAATACGGTTTTGTAACCACAAAAAATGGGGTCACTGGGTTAGATGATCCGGTAATACCTTATTGGGAGCTGATAGACAAAAGTTCGAGCAAATTGTATAGCAGTGTTGAGCATTGTAATCCAGCAGCAATAGAGCTCGAAATAATTAAAATCGACGGCATGGCTATTCGTCGCGCGTATGAGGACATAGCTATTTGCGCGCAAACGGTATTAGAAAATATAGTTAAAAGTTGATTTTACAAAAAGTAGAGATTCCAGCAAGTTAGGTTTTTCAGCTACACACGCCTGGGTTGCTATAACACGCTATCTGGTAATCGCCTAAATTGGTATATTACTGCATATCGTAATGAGAAAATTTGCAATGTCTATTTTCATACCTCCGAATATGGTTTTCTCTTAAAGAAAGCGGGTGGGGGTATTTAAATAGTAGGCTGCACAAGAAGAACCATAAATTTTGGAGTAACTCTCTAATAATACGGATCGTTTTTTCGAAGGTTGCAATGACCGACCTCTTTTTGACGCTAGGGCACTGTCGACGTTAGATAAACATAGAAAAACGAGTGAAAAGGGTATTGTGAAATTTTATCTCCGGTCAATTTCCGCTTTAACAGATGCCAAAACTCTTTGGCATTTTCCAAGATGAGTCAATAAAAATTCTCGTTCGTCGATTTTTGATGGATGACCGGATAAGTAGAAAAAATATAACCGGAGAAAACACACTTTTTTACGCCTGAAAGCTCACTATTATTAGCTGGTCGGCGCAACATAGATGAATATTGCATTTATCGGAAGCTGATTTTTTGAAGGTAAATAGAATCCCAAGGTTTGGTGTGGATGGAGCTTTGTATTTTTATTCAAAATATAAATAAGGTTGGGGTAATCCCGCAATGGCAATTATGTAAAACGTAAGCACGTTTTTTTTGTGAGTCGTGGTTTCAATATTTGCCTAATGCATAAAATCCTATAATCCCACTGAGAAGAATAGAAAATATAACCGAGATTTGGGCGTCATCAAATATAAGCTTGGTAAACTTTAACTGTGTCGAAAAAAATCGGCTAAGAATGTTGGAGTAGCATTGGCTAAATATGATTTTTTATGGTGGTATTCTGAAATTTATATTTTAGGGTGGCTGCGCTGGACTAAATCTTGAGCAAAATATTTGTGGATTAATTTCCGAAAAATGAAATTTTAACAAATGAATATAATTAGAGCGATAGACCAAAAAAAGTGAGCGATTGTTAGTTGTGTGGAGTGGTTGTTTTATTGTTATTTGGGGAAATTGGAGGTGATATGAAACTTGCTGTTTTTTTGATGTTTGTTTTTTCATGTTATCCCTGCTTCGCATACAAGCAGGCAGAGGGTTTTATAAAGGAAATATATGTTAATAGCGATGGATCTATTGCATTGAAGTTGCATGAAGGATTTAGTTCCGATGTTGCGGCTGAGTGTCCAGGTCATAATGGCTACGCAGGGGTTGGAGTTTCTGATGGGGTTGTAAAATCGATGTTGCTAGCGGCATACACGACTAAATCAAAAGTTAAGCTAGGCATCACCGGTTGTGATAATGCTTGGCTAAAAATATTTGATGTAAGAGGGTATGACTAGAATGTGCTTAAAAAACTAATTATTTGTGGCTGCTTCATGTGGTAATTAGTGTGCTTTGCATTAGCAAGATGGTGTCGGATCCAAAGCGTTGGGTTTTATCAAAAGTAGAAATTAAATGGATAAACTGATAATGAATTATATAAAGTGTGGTGTTATTTCACTCATCATATCTATCTGCTGTAATCAGAATGTGATGGCATTTAAGTATAATACCCACGTATGGATATCCCAACAAGTGATAGATGACCTCGCTAGTGATGGCGCAATCACCATCGATATCAACGGTATAAACTATCATTTTCCTGTCGAAGCACAGATACGAGACGCAATTCTAGAAAATCAAAGTATTTATCGGATGGGAAATATTGGGCCTGATGTAGCGCCTGATGTAGCGGTAGGTCAGTTTTTGATACATCCAGGGACAGACAGTTACGGAACTGATACTTGGGCGATGAACCTTGAGGACTATATTCTCAAAATCGAAAATCGTGTTTCGGATGAAGATTGGTATGCATATCAGGAGAACCTCTGCGCACAGAGGGAGTACGGTCTGGACGATATGTGGGGATACATTCAAAACCTAAGCGACGACGATTCAAGCTCCGAAAACGAGGGCGAACAAAGTACTGGAGAAGCAACAGGTTCGTATTTAAGTTTTGCAAATGAGTTGGGTTTGCTCGATACACTGGCGGGGGAAATTAGGCAAGGGCCAATCGATGGTCCAACACATCAAGGCCAGATAAACGCCGCAGAATTGGCTTATCATCGTGGTTTCTTGGGGCATATTGCTGGCGACACGTTTGCTCACAGCTATGTAAACCATTATTCCGGTGACGTATATTGGTTAACAGATGGTGAATTAGATGTCGAAAAACGTCATGTTGCAATTGAATCATATATTGATAAGCATTTACCACCTTTACCTCAGGGCAAAGGCTACAATCTTATTGAATCGCCCTCAGAATTTCTTGCTAATGCATTTATTTTTAACAGACAAACTGCTTTCGATATTGCTACAGTCGACGGGGATTTTCCATTAATACATTTTCTTGCAGTTGAAAGACTGCGCGCCGCTATACGAAAAACGGCTTCGAGCTGCGTGTGGACAGGTATAGAGCGGTTTGCCGGCCAAGTCGTTATTAACCAGTTAACCGGGTATACCCCCAACGAAAATCAAATTCAGGCCGTTAATGAAGTTCTTGAAGATGCAAACCAGCTAAATTCGAATTTTTTGGATGAGTTAAATGATCTTTTTCATAAGTTTGACTCGGAGGTGCGAGGCGCCTACCTGGATCATTCTGAAAAACTTTTGAACAACTTTGACAAGGCCAGTGGAAGTATAAATACTTTTCGCAATATAGAAGAGGAGATAAATAATTATACAGATGAAATGGCAGCCTTAGTCACGTCAAATGCATGTAACTTGGAGAGGGATATCACTGAGTACGTTTGTTTTTTGTGGGTGCCTGACCCAAAACCGTTAAATCCGGGTCATCAGAAATGTGCGCATGGTGAACTGCAAATAATCACCCCGAGCTGTGCTACTCATACGACCTATCAAACGTTTAAGCAAGCTCGGGATGATTTAATTGCTTCACGGGATAATGACCTGGATGAAATGGTTAACGCAATTCGATCGGATATTGAAAATCTTCGGGATTCAATGGTCGCAATACACGACGCTAAAAATTCTGTTGAGAATTTAATCAACTATTTGGCCACGTTTCAGCTCGATTCTTTAGATCCTTTTAAAAACGCTCTAAAGCGTTGGGATCAAAATATTACGACTGCCATGATTGCATGGATAGACGCAAATGCCGAGGGCGCAAAAAATGCGATGATTGCTGCAGAGAATCCTGTAGAAGAAAGTGATAGGGACTGTTACAAATTATTTTCCGGAATTGGGGATTGCTTGGCTCACGAAGAACCCGTGTTAGACCCCCTTATAGACTGGTTTGGAATTTATGGGCCATCGTTGATAGGAATTCCCTCTGAGATGACCATCGCTATGCGCGATGTAGGTACAGCGTTTTCATCTATCCGTTCCTTAGTAGATGGGACCGCGCGCACAGCGCATATGTCTTCATCTGACCCCATATCACGTTTCTTATTGACCATGGTCGAAAAAAATATAAGTCAAAATATATCATCGATTGACGTTGTGGATGAAATTGTTAAATTCGTTGGAGATGAGGAGCAAGAAAAACTTTACGAGGACGCAATGGCTATTTTCTCTCTAAAAATCGATGATGAAATTATAAATCGTCAGTTCGCCATTGATGAGAGTGAAAAAGGTTTGGTTAAATATAGAAATTTTGCCGACCAACTTCGTAAGGATATGAAAATAAGCAGTGACGGAATTATCGATACAGACCGATTTTCAGCACTAAAGAATGCAGTGACCCTATCGAAATTGACATTGTTGAACGATGCTCAACTAAATCAGGTGGCAAGCCTTGCGGGTATTCAGCTTCCTGCATACGCACCATATAATCCACGTAATATTATTTATGGCGCCATCAAAAATATTGATGGACACGAGCAGTGGAGGCCCGAAGGACATCCCTTGCCACGAGATGGAACCAATTTCTATGAGACATCAATGGCTGCTGAAGCCCCTTACAACAATATATTTGGCCGCTATATCGACTCAGGCGAGTCAGGATTCAGGTTTTGGCAGGGAGATCAAAACGCATCAAATTTTAACAAATTATTTCAGATGCCTCTCCACGAAGACGGGGGTCTGGATCCGGCTGTGCTCGTTGTAATTATCAATAGTATCTTGCTGTAGAGTTCGAATGTTAAATATCTTTTTAAGGGTGTGTATTTTAAACGTAATTCTGTTTCTGGCTTCCTGTAAGGGTTGTCCCCATCATCGGGAGGTGTATGTAGTTTTCCACAATACAACGAACGCCGAGGTAACAATTGAATTCAGGTTAATGGAGAAGGAGAATATCAATAAGGGTGAATTTAGTTATTTTGTCGAAACATTTCAGCCTGACGAAATTAAAGATATCAAGATTTCTGAATATACAGTCTATTATGGTAGTAAAGGATTTTCTCTACCCGAATCAGCATGTTCTGATAAACCAACTCAAAGTCTATATATCACGCCAAATGCGTATAGTTATTCTACTTTGAGTAACTTTATGCTATGCGAGTGGGAAACTTTGAATTATATGGGAATGTACCCCATAGAAATACATTACACCGACTCACAATGTGAAGCAGGTTATGTCAGAGCGTATAATGGATTTTAATGACTTAGACTTTTCTGAAGTATTGTTGAGATACGTAAAGCCAGGTGAAGCGACTCTATGTCGCTCCAGGCAATTCACGCTGTGATGCTTCTGCTGAAGTATCCCATTGTGTTAAACCTCAAATCGGCAATGTTTTTTTGTGGTAAATAAAAGGGGACATTCAAAAAGCTAGTATATACGTTAGAATAATTGCAGCAGCAGAGTAAATAGCGTTCTGTTGGGGTTTTTTAGCGTTACCTTCATGAGAATATTTTAAAAAGGTCTAGTTGGGGTTCATGAGGTGGGTTGGTTGATGTTTGTGTCAGGTTTTATTGTAGGTTGATAAACAATTTTGTGGGCAACTAAAAGGAATTAAATTAATGAAACGGATTTTTTATTCGATATTTTTTCCATTATATTTTTTCTCAGTTCAAGTTTCTGCTATCTATTTTACAGACGAAGAGCTAGAGAATGATGTTGAAATTCGACAATGGGTTGAAGGGTACACAACGACCGAAGAACCCATACACTGGGACGTCGAGATTACGCCTCAATTTTTGATTTTACATGGGGAGGTGGCTACGCCTATACGGTACGGGTACGAATACAAGGTAAAAAATAAGGACTATGGTAGTTATAGAATCTCAAAGGGAACTGTCGAGAGCACCACATTAACACCCTTGGTTGTTTATACACACCCAACTAACACAACATTCAATAAGCGTCCTACGCTGTTCGTGTCGTTTTCAGGTGCGTTCCAGGAGAGTATTGAGAGCTGGCAGATCTCAGATGTAGATGCGAGTGGTGGCGTTGTCGATACGAATGCATTTGATTTACAAGCCAGACTGGAAAGTGAATTGGGCGGCGTATTACAGTACAAGCATATTCTAGCTGATTGGGATGATACGCGACCGATGGACGGTCAGATAGAGCAACTCGCTGATGTAATCCAAATGCTATTGAAGGGAAAATCAACTGCGTGGAATGTTGTACTTGTTGGACATAGCAGGGGAGGGGTATTGGCGCACGAAGTTTCATTGCGTTTGGCCTCTATGCCAAATATGGCAAACTTGTATTTGATTCTTTTGGATCCGACCGCGGCAATTGCACAGGGTGACAATTTTCCGCGCGCGATAGTACAACGTATTGGCGCTAGTGGATTCAATATTTTAGGGTTTAATTTCTACGATGGTGATGGCTGGACAGATGTTTTTGGAGTCCCTATTTCGGCGGGTACTGACTCTGATCGAAATGTGAGTGGTTATCTTAATTTACTTATCAATCATCTCGGTCATAATCAATTTCCAAGTGAGTGGCTCAGTAGCTATGGCGATGCGTATTTTAAGCTATCTTACTTGTTGCAAATGCTGACCAGTAATGTCAATAGCGGAGCATTTCCCGCCGAAGGCGAGAGTGGCGTTTATATTGCGAAATCTAGAGCTAGACCTGTTCACATTGCGGGAAGTTTCGATTTTACCGGTGACGAATTCACTGCTGAATTTGTCGTTAATACCGAGTACTTGTCTAGCAGTTTCGAAGGATCTCTGGGCGAGGATGGTGCTAGTGTAACGGCAAATATGATAATGGCAACTGCCTACGCGTCACTGAAAGAAGACAGGCTGGAATATTCTACCTCAGATAGTAGTTCACGAGCGTACGGTTCATTTACCAAAAGTGGTTTCGATACGCATATGGAACTGCTTGGGGTCTACAAATCAAATACCTCGGTGAACATCAACGGCAACGCTAGCGTAAGCATTCAAGTCCTGAATGAAGAGGTAAGCGTTGATGCTAACTTGGATTATATTCAAAATTTAGGAAAATTTGTTTTTGGCGGGAACGGAGGGGACATACCTGTGGACAAATTTATTGAAAAGGTGGTTTCTAGCGGAGGTGGTATAGTTGATTCCATTGCAGATTTTTTTGGGTTCTAACTTCTCAAATAATAATATTGATTGATTTGAGAGGGTTGTGTACAAAAAAATAACACGGACCCCCACGGGCGGCGTTCGTTTAACATCAAAAAATAAATAAAAGAACGGTTATATTTGCGTCCTCTAATATTGGCTTGAGAAAGTTCGCTGAAGATTTGTGTTCGTAATATTGGCTTTATCTATTATGTACATCGGTGGTATTTTTACGCCTAGGTTACTTGGGAGCAGTAGTGAAGAGGAGTGTGTTGTTTTGGGTTCAAAATCGTTGAACTAGCTTTAACCAGCCTTTACCAAAAAAGGGAGCAATATTAACAGAGCCTCTGATGTCAAAAAATACTATATTGGATTATCAATTGTTGATTAGGTATCGAAGTTTTCGCTGCTATCCCCTTGCTTTCTTAGCGAGTGAACGTTGACTAGCCGCCAAATTTTATTGGTAAAAAATATGAAGATACTACTATTTGGATTGTTTTTATTTGGTTCGTTTCCGTATTTTTCTCATGCAAACACTACGTGCAGAGGGCGTGTAGAGTCGGTTTCGCTTCACCCTGTTGGGGCGTTTCTTCAATTTAATTACGGCTTCGGAACTCAGATGCATTGTAAATTAACAGAGACATGGAATGATGTTTCCAAAGAAGTTTGTACAGCGCTGTTTGCTCAGCTGTTAGCTGCTCAACTTTCAGGAAGAAAAATAGAAGCTAGGTATAACGATGATTTTGAATGTAGCGCAGATAATTTGGGCGATTTCGAGAAAACAAAGCATTTAATGTACTACATGACGATTATTGGTGGTGATGTTTAGTTGCTAATCGGGTCTATGTCGTTTTATTAAGGCTATATCGATTAGTGTGTTGGTTTTATTCGGGTAAGCGGTGGCATGAACAGATACTTTTTTTTGGTGGGAAGCTTGTTATTTTCGGTCGTAGCAAAGGCCAACTATTTTTGTGTCGGAGATGTTTCATATTTGGGTGTTTCGTCTGATGGCACGCTTGCATCTTCGAACGGGTTCGGAGTGCACTACTTATGTAATGTTTCTGAAGATTCTTGCAAAGTATGGAGTTCCTTAATAACGGCCGCAAAGTTGACCGATAGGCAGGTACGTTTTTACTATCAAAACTCGACTCGATCTGGTGAGAATGGTGAGTACTGCTCCTCGATAGGGGACTGGCTAGTTCCCGAAGACAATGTATATCATATCGAACTGCTTTAAATCATCTGTCTCCAATCGCTTGGCTGATTATAAACACTTACATATGACGGGTATCGATAGAGTGAAATTGCGTAAGATCAGTATTCTGGGGTTTTCATGTGTAAGGCTACGCCTATAAAAGGAGTTAGAACGCAACTAATCTTCGCGGAAAATTTCAGCCTCCGGCTTTTAGAAAAAAACGGTATTTTTCTCGGTAAGTTAGAGCTGGTCAAAATTGCTTCCAGTATTTTGAGTTTATTGGTTACCACGATAGTCAAGTTAGTTGATTGGGGGTCTTTTGAATGAATAAGTTTAAAACGTTTGTTTTGGGTTCTATCTCTTGTATGTCACTAAACGTTTATGGGGGAAGCGCAGAACCGGGTATGGTAAGTAATGTGCACTTTCTCGACAACGGAGTTGTTTTGTTCTACACAGATGGAGCGATTGGCAATAATGTCCCTTCTTGTGCGGTAGCACAGCCTTCCCCCTGCTTTGCTATAGACGGTAGTACAGATGCTGGCAAGGCTCAGCTATCTGGTTTGTTATTGGCTTTTGCTACAAGCAAGCGGATTCAGATTTACGGTTAAAAATAATTGTGATGTCTGGGGTGATACGGAAACGGTATATTATTTTAAAATGGTTGACTAGTTTATTTCGAAAATAAACTTAGATTTTTATGCAATAGATTAGTTGTCAGCTAATTAGCGGTGATAGACGATCGGGTGGGGTCTAATCTGCTTGTTGGTTACAAATAGGTGTCAAATTATACATCAGGTCGTGGCTCAGGTTGCGGTAATGCATAACATAAAACACAGGCTGTAAAATTAGTTGAATAATGTAGTCGTGTAGTAATTGTTTCACAGTACAAGTGAAAGCTCGTATTTATCCTACAGCGTAAAGCGGATGTATGTTGTTGGAAATGCGTCAATACCCGAATCTTCATTTTGATGCTCATAGTATATGCTTGGATAATATTTTGGTGGTTTTTTTGATGCCATTTAGGTTTAAATGGGTATTCTTATTAATATGAAAAAATATTTAGTATTGTTTTTAGGGTTGCTGATTACATCAAATAGTCAGGCGGCATTTAATAAATGCACTGGTGTTTATGTGGGCCGTATTGGCTTGGATAGACAGGGCGGTTTGAATAGAGTTGTGTTTCTTGAAAAGCCGGGAGATGTTTCAGGATCTTTCTGGGTACTTTTTACCGATTGGGAAGCAGAACCTAAACAACAGGCATTATCGGTATTAATGGCTGCTAAGCTTTCTGGTCACCGAGTTGATGTTTATACGGCCGCCGTGAACAACTGCAATATTGGTGAAAGCGGACAGGTTATGGTGAGTTTGGAGCTAGCTACTAATCCATAGAATATTATTATCCAAGTATTATTGGGATCAAGTGTGGGAGTAAATGTTGAAAAAGTACTTTGTATTTTTGGTTGTTCTCGTAATTTCTTGCACAGTGCGCGCTGACTACGACAAGAATTTTGATGGGAAGATAACTCAGGTTCTTACTTATACGCACGTGGACGAGATCCTCATCCGAGTTGAGGGGCAACCTACAAACCATCCCGTCTGCACACTTTTTGATTATATGGTTATTGATAAATCTGTTAGTGTCGAGCGCCGGCAGGTAGTGCTTTCAAGAATTTTGCTGGCATACGCATCAGGCGAAATCGTCAATATAGGATATGACAGTAAAGATGAGTGTATAGAGGGTAGAATTAAGGTATATCGGATTGGATAAAATATACTTGCATTCTCAGTCCGAGATTTCAATTCACTATATCTATATGCTTGCTACCTAGCGCCTGTCGTATTTGGAAATGCCGGTTTTGGGTGCTAGGCAATCTCCATTGTTAACGGAGTGCGCTAATTTGCACTCGACACTTAAATCTCTGTTGCCGGTTAAGTGTTTCGAGGGGTAATCAGTTTTTATGCTCTCCTTCAACCTGTGCAAATCTTTCAATCTCCAAGCCTCAACTGAATATTTTACAAATCCATTTCTCGAATTCTTCGTTATATTTTCTTCCCTCTTTATCAGGTAGGTTGCTATCTTTTTGATTTATATGGAAAAAATATTCATATCACAAAATTGGCACATCTCTAGCAGTACTCTTAGCGAACCACTTTAAACGGTAAAGGAGATTGATCATGTTTAGTTGGGCACTTGTATTTCTTATTTTTGCTTTGGTTGCCGGTGTATTAGGTTTTACCGGTTTGGCAGGTACTGCTTCCAGCATCGCTTGGATCTTGTTTGTTGTTGGTCTGATTGTATCGCTGATCTTCCTGGTGGCAGGCCGTCGACCTACGGTGTAGGTTAACTATCTTCATGCGTGAAGATAGTTAAAAAGGGAGCTTTCCCCAAGGCTCCCTTTTCTTTAAAGCAGGAAAGCAGGAAAGCAGGAAAGCAGGAAAGCAGGAAAGCAGGAAAGCAGGAAAGCAGGAAAGCAGGAAAGCAGGAAAGCAGGAAAGCAGGAAAGCAGGAAAGCAGGAAAGCAGGAAAGCAGGAAAGCAGGAAAGCAGGAAAGCAGGAAAGGATTTATAAAAAAGCCGCAGCTCTATCTGCGGCTTTTTTCGTGGGCGGAAACATTTACTTAACTGGCTTCCCCATCGGGTAACACAAAGGCAAGCCCGGGTTGGTTGTGAACATAGTGAATGTGATACTGGAGTTGGCTTGCTGGTGGGTTTTTCGAGGGCGCTCGTTTAAGTGGAAATATAAATCTGCGAGTGTTGCTGATTTGGCGAGCGATGGTGAAGGGAGCGCATATGCGTCGAGGATGTATCGCGAATTTTGATTTGATGTAAAAAACCCCTGCACCTGTAAGGGTACAGAGGTTTTTGTGCGAAACGGAGGAGTGGGGTTACTAGCTGTCGCGCTCTACGACCAGACGGTTTTCAAAAGAGTGAATGTCGTCAGTACGTTTAGCAATCATGCCAGCAAGCTCTTTTTCCTTTTTGCTGTCAACGGAGCCACTTAGTACAACTTTTTGGTTCACCGTGTCCACATCAATTTTTAAACCTGCTACGTCAGGATCGGCGAGCAAATCGGTCTTTATGGCTGCGGTAATGGAAGCGTCCTTAACATATTGACTGAAAGAGCGTCCCGCGCTTTGCTCGTCAATTTTTGCTTGTTTGTTGATGGTGAGACGGTTGTCGACCGAGTCGATTGCATCCATGCCCATAGCGATGCTTTCAGCCAGATTTTTCTCTACGTCTGATGATACTTCGCCTGAAAGAATGGCTTTGTTATCGTTGACTTCAATGTCGATGTCAAATGCGTTCAAGCGATCATTCATCATAATAGCTGTTTCAAGCTTGCCTTCCATCCAGCCATCGCGGAACGCGTCTTTGGTATTGTCCCACGTCTGGTTCGCGTCTTGTTTGAAATCCTGCCAATACTTGTCGGCGGATTCAGAGCGCGTATGTTGCATGTTATACGGTGTTTTGTTCACATGTTCGAAGGCTTTTTTATCGTCCATCGGCTTTTTCTCATCCGATGAATAGTCGCCTGCCATTGCCGCGCTACTAAGCACAAATGCTGAACATGCAATTGATAAAGGTTTCAGTACACTAATTTTTGATCGAGATTTCATATTTGCATCCTCTCTGGTAATTCCTACATGGTGCGACCTTTTTGTCGCTGATTTCTCGTCGATTTTATTGCTTTAAGCAAAAAATCTCGGGTTACCTATATTTGAGAGCAATAAATTTGCCATGTTTTAAATGCCTGTCCATGTATGGATGGCATGGTTATCGCTGTAGCCCGTTAACAATTTTGATATTAAGTAGAAGGACTGAGATGAAAGATCTTCGATGGATGCTGTCTTGCGCATTTCTGATTTTGGTGTGTTTTGTGGTTTATATCACCCGTTCACTAGTATTGCCTATTATTGTTTCCATGTTTTTTGCGTTGTTGTTGAACCCTATAGTGAACTATCTCAACCGGTTTGCAGTGCCCAGATCGTTGTCGTCAGTTCTTACGGTTTTAACTTTAGTGATTGCCTTGGGGTTAACTTTTTCGCTCCTGGTCTCGCCCATGGATAAGTGGGTTAAGCAAGTATCAAAAATTTCGGAGGATATCAGTCAAAAAATTGATGAGGTTGCAAAGCCGCTTACAGGGGAGGCGGAGCAAAAGTGGTATCAGCTCAGCAAAGATCGCGGCGAACCTATGTCGCAGAAAATTAAAAGCCAGGTATCCGTGGCGTTTATGCAGGTGGCAACCAATTTTACTCCAGTCGTATTATTTCAGGCGCTCACTGTAATTGTTTTGACTTTCTTCTTTCTTACACACGGTCAGTCGTTGTATCGCAATGTGGTCGCAACCTTGCCGACCTTTCGCCATCGGCGAATATTTGTGACCATTGGGAAATCAATACAGTCGGACGTTTCATACTATGTGTTAATCATTTCGGTGATCAATACGGGACTTGGGTTAAGTGTCGCGGGCGCGCTCTACCTGTTAGGTGTTGAGGATGCGTTATTATGGGGGGCATTCGCGGGAATTTTTAATTTCGTCCCCTATCTCGGTTTATTTGTTGTTGGCGTTATTATTACTGGCGTTGGGTTTATTCAATTTGGTGATAATTGGCAGGCACTCTATCCGGTGATGGCGTTTTTATTTTTGAACGGCATCGAAAGCCAAGTGGTTACTCCTACTGTACTTGGTCAGCGTTTTCAAATTAATCCCCTGATTGTAATCCTGTGGTTGTTTGTTTTCGGCTGGCTCCTGGGCGTGGTAGGGATGATTTTAGCGGTGCCAATATTGGTGAGCTGTAAAATTGCGAGTGCTCATGTTCCAAGCTTACGAAATTGTCAGAAACTCTTGAGCTAAATGTAAGTCTTACAGTTGAGTATATGGCATTCGGGTTTTTCACTGAAAATGCGCGTAAAACCCCGGATGTACACGAGAAAAAACAAGATTTATCTTTGGCATATCTTTGGCATTAATTTGGTCAGGCTCTAGTGAAAAGCGTTGTAACCTGCAGCGCATCACTGGTCACTTCATTAGCAAAGATCGAAAAAACGAGAAAGGAGTTTGATATGGCTATCAACGAAACTATCAGCGAAAAAATTAACGAAGAAGTTCCAGAACCCTCTGCTACTAAGCAGAGTATTCCAGAGGCTCGCGCATCTATTGACGATGCGGTTGTGCAATTTAAGGCTGCCGCTAGAAGCGCGCGTGAAGCTGCACGTACGATGGGTCTCGCGGTTTCATCCGACGCTCAAGGCTACTACGAAGATGGAAAAGCGAAGGCTAACGAGGCATCGGAAAAAGCGATGGCATCCGCCCGTGAGCGACCTCTAATGGTTGCTGGTATCTCTTTTGCGGCCGGCTTTCTCGTTTCCCGCTTATTGAAAGTAAAATAGCGAATGCGACGGTGACAAGGATGTCGCCACTGCATTGTGTGATTAGACTTGAGCTTGGAGGTGGGTATGCAACCGAATGATCAGGCTGGCGGTCCGACAAACGAAAGTAAAGATGCCGAGAAGGGCGCTCCGGGCTTGGATTCGAGATCAGGTGAACCTGAAGGGCCAGATTATCTCGACATTGTGAGTGCCGGCGGAGACTGGATAACTAATACCGCGCAAATATTCAGGCTCGAGGTTGAGCGTTCTGTTCTGTCGATTATTAAGTTGGGGCTTTACCGGCTTGCAACTATTCCTTTATTTATTCTAACCTGGCTCTCTGGTGCTTTGTGTATTGCCTATGGTGCTTACTTTGTCACAGGAGAGGTGGGTGTTGCGTTCATTACGGTGTTTTTATTGCAGCTAGGGGCATTGTGTTTGCATTTGCATAAAGTGAAAAAGCTGAATGATAAAATTGGCTTTTCCGATACGCGGGAAGAGATAAGGTTGATGATGGAACAGCTGAATATCGGTAAAGCGGGGGTGCAAGATGGCACGAGTGAAACTAGGCATTGATGCAAAAATTTCCGAACTTCGCCTTAAAAACCGGTTGCATAGAAAGCGAGTGATGCCGCTGGTAGCAGATATTGAACAGTCACCGGACAAATATATCTGGTCGATGGCAGGGGTCAGTTTCGGCTGCGGCCTATTCGCCCCCAAAATATATCGTGCAAGGCATCACCTTGCAGGTATGGGTTTTGGCGCGGGCCGATTGCTAATTGGCTTGCTGTAAGTTCAGGTTTTAGAGGCCTCTGTTTAACCTGGTAATTTTCCGAGCGACCTTACTGCGATTAGCTGTTGGGCGACTTTATAATTTATACGCAAGCCGGGTTTCGCCCGGTTTTTTTTCGAGCTGACTCTGTCGTCGGTGTGTTTCTATGCGTTTCATGAATGAATATCAACTTTTTTCTATCGCTTGGCGTGTGAGGGATAATCTGTGTTGGTGGGAATAGAGACAGATCGATATTATCGCTTTATCACTTTTAGATGATTATCTGTGAACGATTCTGCTCGAAGGGTTAGCCGAATAATCCTGGTATGAGGAGCAAGCGTGAGTTCGCACTGCGGCTATTGTGAGCGTTTTTTCAGGGTGATGTGATCGACTTGGAGTATCTCTGATTTAGCTGTAAGCAGCTGAAAGGCTTAAGCTGGCCTGGATAAAATACATGAGTTTCTTGGCAATAAAAAAAGGGAGGTAAAACCTCCCAAAGGACTTCGCTACTGGTGGAAAATCTTAACAGTTTTCGTCGGTGGCTTTTTCGCAAGCGTCTTCCATTGCATCACCGGCATCGTCTGCTGCGTCGCTTACAGCGTCTTTGGTGTTCTCGTAGGCCTTATCAACTTCTTCTCCGAAGTTTTCAGCTTTGCCATCGTCACATGCTTGCAGACCGGCAATCAGTGCCGCAATACCAACAATTTTAATTACGCTATTCATGGTCTCTCTCCTTTAAATTAACTTCGTAATTCTGCTTCTTTTGCAGTGTTAATTTATATAATTCAAGACGCGTGCCATTTTTGAATTGCGTTTTTAGCCTGAAAAAGCACAATAAAATACAGCCTAAGCGATTTTTTTTGGTTTCGGGATGTAAGCTTTGCTTTTTCCTGGGGTACAAATTACAAATCGAGACAGTCTTAGACCTATTCTTGCTTTTAGGGAAAAGAGTATCTGCTTTACTCAAGGGCTGCGCGGCTTTGCTGTCGGGTGGTTCGCTCACGCGGTGGAATAGGTTGCGTCGGTTGGCTCACCAGGGGTCGACAGGTATGGGTCGATCGACTGTCTATATTTGGGGAGACAAAAAAAACAGCCCCTTGGGGGCTGTTCGTTCGCGGTAAGGCGCAGTGTTTCGCTGAGCGCTGCTCTGAGACTTCCTTAGCCCAAGGATGACTGGTGGATGCGCTCCAGCGCATTTTTCAATATATCCCTGTTTACCGGTTTTAAAATGCTATGCAGCAGGGGGACACTGATAAATTTGTCTTCATCGACTTCCTCGCCGCTCAGTGCGATCAGTTTCACTTCGCTGTTATTTTTATAGATCTCCTTGGCGAGTTTGTATCCGCTGGTGTCTGGGAGATTTATGTCGAACAACACCGCGTCGTACTGCTGGTGCGCGACTTTGTTTAGGGCTTCTTTTCCCGACAAAGCCTGGTCGGCCTTCCAGCCTTCCTGCTCTATCAAAAGGGCTGTGATTTCGCAGGCGTGGGGATCGTCTTCCACAATGAGCACGGTACCGGGCTCTACATCGGTAAAATCTTCGCTGCTGGATAAAGGTTCCAGCAGTGAGTCCGGTAGCCACCGAGCCAGAGAGCGCTCCAGTAAGCGACGTTCAACAGGCTTGCCAAGAAAATCACTGAATCCAGCTTTCAAACATTTCTCGCGGTCGCCTTTCATGCTCGACGCAGTGAGTGCGATAATGGGTTGTCGCAATCCTGCAGCCCGCATTCGCTTAGCAGCTTCGATACCGCCGAGCACCGGCATTTGAATATCCATCAGGATGAGGTCGAAAGGCTCTCCAGATAATTGGCGCGCTGTCGCCATCTCAACCGCTTGTAAGCCATTTTCGGCGTACTCAATGGTAACGCCACTGTCGGCGACCATATGCCCAACCAGTGAGCGTATATCGGCGAGATCGTCAACGACCAGCACGTTGCCGGAGTAGTAGCGCACGCTTTCGTTCGATGGTGCCGGTGAATGTGTGTCGATACGAAGGATCTGGGCAGGTTGACCGTCGATTTTTTCGTGCGGCAGCGTGCAGCAGAAGCAGCTCCCGACTCCTAACGTGCTCTCAACGGTGAGTTGTCCTCCCATTCGGGAGACCAGCTCACGGCTGATGGTCAGGCCCAATCCGGTGCCGTTTTCGCTGGCTTCGCTTTTGCTCGCAGCCTGGTTGAACGGCAAGAATATATCGTCCAACTGCTCTGAAGATATTCCAGGCCCGGTATCATGGACACAAATTCGAAGTTGCTGCTCTTCGCCAACGTTTTCAACAATACTGGATACTTCGACGATAACGCTGCCCTGGGATGTAAACTTAATGGCATTGCCTATCAGATTGAGCACAATCTGGCGCAATCGCGTAGCATCGCCGTAAAAGACGGGCCGCAATTCCCCTGTCAGGCGAACCTCAAAATCGAGTCCTTTGTCTTTTGCCTTCATGTTGAATAGCAAATAGATGTCCGAGAAAAAGGGCTGTATCTCGAAAAAGCTTTTTTCTATTTCCAGTTTGCCCGCTTCAATTTTAGAGAGATCGAGCACGTCGTTAAGCAGCGCCAGCAAATGTTTCCCATTGTGAGAGACGATTTGCAGGTACTCCTGATCGGCTTCGTCCTTACTGCGCGTGGATAGTAAATCGGTATAACCGAGGATGGCGGTCAGTGGGGTGCGAAGTTCGTGGCTTAGTCGTGTGAGGAACTCTGTTTTTGCACGGCTTGCGGACTCCGCGCGCAAGCGTTCCATGCGCTCGCGTTCGGTTTCGCGGCGAGCAAGTGCGTAGCGCACGGCGCGGGCAATGGTCTCGACGGAGAGGTCCGCTTTTACCAAATAGTCGGCAGCACCAGCCTGCAGGGCAATATGGTCGAGGCTGGTATCTTCTACGCCGGTAAGCATAATGATTGGGAAGGAGACATCGTGCACAACAACCTCCTTAAGTAGCTGGATCCCATCGTAGGCTCCGAGCTTATAATCCATTAAGCAGAGGTCATGCTCATCCTTGAGCATGCGTTCTTTGGCTTCTTCGTAATTCTTTACCCAATCTAAGGTGTAGGTCGCGTCCATAAACTCATCGAGCAGGTCGCGCGTAAGGATAAAATCGTCTTCGTCGTCCTCCACCAGAAGAACGCGTCTATATTTTTTTAGCATGGGCATTATGGTAGACCCCCAGCAGTTAAATAAGGCTTAACGGTGCTGCGGCAATTCCACAAACTCAACCCAGTATTTACCGACGGTGGTCATAAGCTCTACCAGCGCGTCGAAGGTTACAGGTTTGGTGATGTACGAGGCCGCACCAAGGTTATACCCCTTGATCATATCCTCTTCCGCTTTGGAAGTGGTGAGAATGACAACGGGAATAGAGCGTAATTTTTCATCCGCTTTAATTGATGCCAAAGCTTCACGCCCATCCATTTTGGGCATATTTAAATCGAGCAAAACAATACTTGGATACGGGTATTTCTCCCTGTCCGCGTACTCCCCTGTACCCTTAAGGTAATCAAGTAGTTCAACACCGTTGCTAACGAAGTAGAGTTCATTCAGTACGCGACTTTCGGCAAGGGCGTCCTTGGTGAGCAGTTTGTCGTCATCATCGTCATCTGCCATTAAGATCTTTAATGGGGTTTTTTCCAGCATCTCAACGTCGGTTTTCATGGGTTTGCCTCCTCAGGCAAAAAATCTTGTATCGGTCTGTTGCTCTGGGTTAGTGGGAGTTCAATGACAAATCGGGAGCCTTTTCCCAACTCGCCAAAGGCTTTGATGACCCCTCCATGGCGCTCTACAATACGGCGGCATATTGCCAGCCCAAGGCCCGTACCGGAGTATTCGTCACGGGCATGCAGGCGTTGAAACAACGTAAAAATCTTTTCGGCGAACTGCTGGTCAAAGCCAATACCATCATCGATGATGGTGATCCGGCACCATTCTTCATCGTCTTCAGTAAATGTGTCGCAATCGATCTGAACACTCGGTTGCGCGTCAGGTTTTCTGAATTTAATTGCGTTGGTAATCAGGTTTTGGAACAGGCGACGCATTTGGCTCGAGTCGCACTCGACCACAGGCAAGGCGGCGACTTTGATATCTGCATCTGAATCGTCAATCGCCATGGAGATATCGTCGAGCACAACGCTCAACAACTCGCCGAGGTCGATTTTCTCAAACGGATTTTGCTGGGTGAACACACGTGAGAATGTTAGTAGATCGTCGATAAGAACGGACATGCGTTCGGATGCTGCGAACATCCGGTTAATGTAGTCCTTGCCGCGATCGTCAAGTTGGTCCGCGCAGGTAGTATTCAAGCGCGCACCGAATGCGCGGATTTTACGAAGCGGTTCCTGTAGGTCATGCGATGCGACGAATGCAAAGTTTTGAAGCTCCCGATTACTGCGCTGGAGTTCTTCCGAGTAATGTTCCAACGACTCTGTGCGCACTTTTACCTTCTGTTCCAGCTCTTCGTTTGCCTTGTGAATCAATTCTGAATAAAGCAAGCGCTGGCGAATGTGTTTGTTTACGGACAGATAAATAATAAGGATCAGTATCAGTCCGAAAGAATTTGAAAAAAGCAGTGTTCTAAACGCGCTGGTACGCCCTTTCTTGGCGGCTAAGCTGCGCGCATCCAGCAGGTTGTATTCGATTTCTTCCATGTGTTTGATCTGAACGCTAATTGCTGCCATCAGATCATGGCCCCGGTCTGAGTAGAAAAGTTCTTGCAGCTCGGCGTCTCGCTTGGATTCTTTGAGGGTTAACCCCAGCCGCATGTTGCTGATTTTCTTCTTCGCGAGTTCAGAAAGTTCGCGGAAGTTGTTCTTTTGCTCGGGGATCTCGGTGGTGAGCTGATCAAGTGAGTTTAGGATCGAGCCCAATTCGCCAGTTGACTTGGCATAAGGCTCGAGATACTGCTTGTCGCTGGTGATAATGTAGCCACGTTGACTGGATTCCGCACTGACTAGCTGAGCGTACAAATCCTTAATGACTGTAATGACATGGAGTGTGTTGGCAATGCTCTGGTGGGTCTGTGCCAATGTCTTGATCGAATTGTAAGCAATTACGGTGTTGGTGGCAATGAAAACGAGCATAAAAAAGCCAGCAATCAGCCAAACACGGTTGGTTTTGCTTGGTTTGGAAAAGGGCATTGTCTTTTTTTTCCAAGGGGCTTTGCGCGGGAAAAGTCGCTAGGCGTTGTGATTGTCCAGTTGGTTTTTGAGGTCGGTAAGTGCCTGTGAACAGGTCTGGCACTCACCGATAATGCGTGTAAAAATTTCAATCAGCTTGTCAGAATTTCCCTCGGCATTGGCTGCCATGATTTTGCCAAGCTCGGCATTCATAGAGATGTTGTTGAGTGGGTTTCTCGCTTCGTGAATGAGTGTATTTATCTCCGCCAAAAAATTTCTCCTATTCTGACGACTCGTATTCGTTTAGGCGGTTGTATAGTGTTTTGAGGCTTATCCCCAGCACTTGCGCCGCCTGCTTCTTGTCTCCATCCAAGTCTGCGAGGGTTACTTCAATTAATTCTCTTTCGACTTCTTCGATGGTACGTCCGGAGCGTAAACTTGGTTCACTATTTTTTTGCGTTTTGCTGAAAGGGGAGCCCAAGTGCTTGGGTAATTGCAGAAATTCACCCGCGGGGTCGCTCATGATAAAGGCCCGGTGGATGGTGTGCCGCAGCTCTCGGACATTGCCTGGCCAGTCGTAAGCCATAAGTTGCTCCATCAGTTCTTCGCTCAATGCAAAGCCGGTGCCGTAGCTGTCGTTCATTTCTGAGATAAAGTACCGAGCCAGTACAGGCACGTCTTCTTTGCGTTCCCGTAGCGAAGGAATTCGCAGGGGAAACACTGCCAGCCGGTAGTACAAATCCTCGCGCATACAGTTGCCTTCGGCGAGTTGTTCTTCGGTGCGGTTGGTGGCTGAAACCACACGACAATTGATCGGAATGGATTTGGTGGCGCCCAGCCGCACTACCGTTTGTGTTTCGAGCACACGCAGTAGGTTAGGTTGTAAATCAACTGGCATTTCGGTGACTTCATCCAGGAACAAAGTGCCGTTTTCGGCCTGCTCAAATACCCCGGGCTTGCGGGCAACGGCGCCGGTGAACGAGCCTTTTTCGTGGCCGAAGAGTTCGCTGCCAATGAGTTCCCGCGAAAATGCGCCGCAGTTGGCTGCTACGAAATTGCCGGTGCATTTGCTTACATGGTGGATTGCGTTGGCCACCACTTCTTTACCAACACCGCTTTCGCCCATAATCATCACGTTGGCTGGAGTGTTGGCGACGCGCACAATCATCTCGTACAGGTCTTTCATCACTTTGGATTCGCCTACAAGGAAACCAAGGTGCTTCTCAATACCGTCGCGAGAGGTGGTTTGCTCAACGACACTGTCGTCGAACAGCGACTTGAGTTGTTCGAGGGTGATGGGCTTGATCAGATAGTTGACGCGCGGCCCGTAGAGGGATTTCACCAGATTTTTCACCGCAGGGTGGCCCGTTATGACGGTGACCTGGGTATGGGCTAAGCCTTCTTTGGCGAGCGTATCTAGCACATTGAAACCACTGCCGTCCGGCAGCATCAAATCCAGCAAAATACGGTCGAATTGACTTTCTTTAAGTAGTTCCGTGGCACTAGCGACGCTATCAGCCGTTTTTACTTCATGACCCAATAAACCAAGGAGTTCGGTTGTAACTGAGCAAAACCCCTTGTCGTCGTCCACCAATAAAACTGCTGCCAATTTAACCTCCAAGTGTTTAAGCGCCCATCCGCCATCAATATTGGAGATGGAAATTCATACAGGTTGCAAAGGGGGATAATCATAACGCAATTATCTCGCCAATGTTGTATTGAATATTTCAATCAGCTGCCGAACCAGATTTTACCAAGGTGTAAAACTATGTAATTGCGAGCGAACAGGTTTTATCGGGGCAGTATCGGGATCTTTAAACGGTGATGAATTGTTACCGAATGCTAAAATATTTCGAAAATATTAGAAGGCGCTAATTAGGCGGGTTATGAATTTATTAGTGGATCTCCCCAACGCACTTTTTTATTTCAGTGTGATTCTCACAACACCGGTGTTCGTATGGGCTGTTTACTCGGCACGCTGGCGTAAGCTGATGGCCGTGAGTGAGAGGCAGCATCTGTGGTACGGCGCAATAATCGGGCTAGGTCTAAGTTGGGCGTTTATGGGGGTCTCGGTATTGGGTATTTTTCGATTGCACCCTATGCTGGTGACCATCTTAACCTTAATGTTTGGATTTCGGCTCGCGGCAATTGCCGGTGCTGCTGCGTTGTTCGTCTCATGGCTGTGCGGCGTGGGCACATTTCAAACGCTGCCGTTTACCTGGTTGGTAAGCGTTCTACTACCGGCGGCGGTTACTACCTGTCTGTTGTACTGGGTATCGCGTACACGCATTCAAAACCTTTTTCTTTACACCTTAGGGGTGGGGTTTGTTGGTGGGCTGCTCACACCGGTAGTCATTGCATTAAGCTCGCTGGCTTTTTTTTGGGTGTTTCAGCCATTCTATTTACCGCTGTATAGCGACAACATTTATTTACTGTTTTTGTTTGTATTTCCTGAAGGCTTTTTGAATGGAATGATGACCAGTGCATTTGCCGTAATGACACCGCATTTGCTCAAAACCTACGACGATGACTTCTACCTAAAATAAGTGAACCAGCTGCGCCAGCCCGCAATAACTTTACCTAACTTTACCCCGTTGACGCCGGTTTACAACGCTGTTTTAAATCTTAGCCCACCTTGTATACGTTACTATAGGCGCCACACGCAATCGACCAGGATGCCCGTTTTCTGTTCGATTGCGACCGAAAACTCGGCTCGTAGCGAATAACACCACGCGCCCGTAAATATTAATAAGTGAGATCGGTATGCCCAACCCGCAATCCCCAAGTTTTTCCCGACGGTTCCTTTGGCGAGCCCGTTACTGGCTTGCTGCCGGTGTGCTGCTCCTTGCCGTGTTCGCGTGGTGGCATTTTCGTCAGGACGCATCACCCGCAGCCAAACCGCTCATTACCAAAGTCGAAAAAGGCAACATTGAAAATACCGTTGCTGCCGCCGGCAGTCTGGCGCCGGGGCGCAGTGTGGATGTGGGCGCGCAGGTGTCGGGTCAGCTGGAATCGCTGGCGGTGGACGTGGGCGAGGTGGTGAGCGAAGGTCAATTGCTGGCCAGTATTGATGCCTCGGTGCAGATGCAGCGGGTGGAGGCCAGTCGGGCCAGCTTGCAGGCGCAGGAAGCGCTGCTCAGTGGGCGCAAAGCGGCGCTCGAACTTGCCGAGGCGAACGTAAAGCGGCAGAAAAATATGCTGGTCGATCGCGCTACCAGCCAGCAGGAAGTGGATACGGCGATTAACGCGCTGATGAACGCGCAATCCAGCATGGCGCAGTTGCAGGCGCAAATCGCACAGAGCCGCGCGGGGCTTGCCAGTGACGAAGCCGAACTGGGCTACAGCAAGATAGTCGCGCCCATGGCGGGTACTGTGGTGTCGATTAACGTGAAGGAAGGCCAGACGCTAAACGCAGCGCAGTCTGCGCCCTTGGTGATGACGATTGCAGACTTAACCAACATGACGGTGGAAACCGATGTGTCTGAAGCTGATGTGGGCAAGTTGAAGCCGGGCATGGCCGTGTATTTTACGACCTTGGGCAACGGCCACCGTCGCTGGTACGGCAAGTTGCGCCAGATATTGCCCACCCCGGAAGTGACCAACAACGTGGTGCTCTATACCGCGTTGTTTGATGTGGAAAATAAAGACGGCACCTTGCTAAGCGGTATGACTGCCCAGGTGTTTTTTGTTACATCGTCTGCGCGCGACGTGCTGACTGTACCGATGGCCGCGTTGAGTCATATTCGCCCGCTGGATGATCCTGCCCGATCTCAACCTGCTGCCGAGCCCGCGGCAGAGACGCCGCAAAAACCCGCCGGTTATGGCGGCAATGGCGGCTATAAATCGCGTCGCGCAATGGCCAGCGGTGCCAAGCGGCAAGCGGAGGTCACGGTTATCGACGACAAAGGCAACAAGCAGGAGCGCACAGTTGTTATCGGTGTCAGCAGCCGTGTACAGGCGGAAGTGGTTTCCGGCCTGCAGGCGGGGGAGCAAGTGGTGTCAGGTATTGTTGACCCCATGCGCGGTGCCGCAGGCGCGCGCGACGGACGGCCGATGGGCATGCGAGGTTTCCGTTGAGTGAGTCAACACCCCTTATTTCACTGCGCAATATCGAGCGCAGTTTTGGAACCCCGGGCGGGGTTCAGGTTAAAGCCTTGCGCGGGCTCAGCCTGGATATTTACGCGGGTGAATTCGTTGCCATTGTAGGTCAGAGTGGCAGTGGTAAGTCGACCCTGATGAATATTCTGGGTTGCCTCGATCGCCCTTCGGCGGGGGAATATCTGTTCGCCGGGAAAAATATCGAAACCTTTGACGCGGACGGCCTGGCCTGGCTGCGCCGCGAGGCATTCGGTTTTGTATTCCAGAGCTATAACCTGTTAGCCGGTTGCACGGCTGAGGAAAACGTCGAAATTCCGGCAATTTATTCCGGTGTCCCACAGGAACAGCGTCGCGCTCGCGCGGTGGAGCTGCTCAACTCGCTCGGCCTCGCCGAACGCCTTGATCACTACCCCAACCAGTTGTCTGGTGGCCAGCAGCAGCGGGTGTCGATTGCGCGCGCACTGATGAACGGCGGCCAGCTTATTCTCGCTGATGAACCCACGGGCGCGCTGGATTCGCAATCCAGTCGCGAAGTGATGGCGCTGTTGGCTGAGCTGGCGCAAAACGGCCACACCGTCATTCTGATTACCCATGATATGGAAGTGGCGAATCATGCGGACCGCATTATCGAGCTGCGCGACGGCCAGGTGATTGCGGATAACCGCAAAGCTGATACTGAGTCTGTGGGCGATGCGAGTTTGCCAGACCTCGCGCACGCGAACCAGAAAACCTCCTGGTTGGGGCGACTCGAAGCCTTGCGTATGGCAATGCGTTCACTGCGCAGCAATATTTTCCGCACGGTGCTTACCTTGTTGGGTATTGTGATTGGCGTTTCATCGGTGGTCGCCATGCTCGCCATTGGCGAGGGCGCAAAGCAGGATGTGATCGACCGGATTAGTGCCATGGGCACCAACATGCTCACCGTGTTTCCATCGTGGCGGCGCCCGGGCATGCGCGGCGGTGCATCAACGGCACTCACGTTTGATCTGGCAGACGCGCTGGGGCGCGATCTCGATAATATCGCCGCTGTGCTGCCGGAAATTCAAGGCAGCGCCACGGTACGTTTTACCGATCAGGATTATCAAACCAATATAACGGCGACGGCGGCGAACCTGCCTACAACCCGAAACTGGCCATTGGCGCAAGGGGTATTTTTTACCGACCAGGACAGTGAAGATTATGCGCCTGTCGCGGTGCTGGGTAAAACCGTGTACAGCAATTTATTCCCGGATGGCGGCAACCCGGTCGGGCGCTATGTGCTGATTAATAATATTCCGTTCCAGATAATTGGTTTGATGACGGGCAAGGGCTCGTCGGGATTCGGCGGGCGCGACCAGGACGACGTGATTTTTGTACCGCTAAAAACCGGTGGCTTGCGTTTATTCGGGCAAAATTATCTGCGCTCCATCACCGTCGCGGTTGCAGATGCGGCGCAGATAGACGAAACCGAACAACAACTCACCGCTTATATTCAGCAACAAACCGGCGAAACCAATTTCCGCATCTTTAACAGCGCTGAGCTGTTGGAGACCGCGTCGGAATCCCAGGAAACCTTTACCATGCTGTTGGGCTCGGTTGCCGCTATCAGTTTGCTGGTCGGCGGCATCGGGGTGATGAATATTATGCTGGTGTCGGTGACTGAGCGAACCCGGGAAATTGGTATTCGCATGGCCACCGGTGCGCGCCAAACGGACATTCTGCAGCAATTTCTTGCCGAAGCGGTGGTGGTCTCCTGCGTGGGAGGCGCGGTGGGACTATTGCTCGGGGTCGGCGCTGGTAAATTACTGGAGTTGAGCGGCAGCAAAATTGTATTTACCGCTGCACCGATGCTTGCCGCATTTGGCTGTGCTGCGGCGACCGGTTTAATTTTTGGTTTTGCACCCGCCCGGAAGGCCGCCCGGCTCGACCCGGTTGTTGCTCTGGCAAACGAATAATAAAAGGTGTTGTATTCAATGCGTTCGATCGCGTTTTTATCCGTCAGTTTTTTAGTTGGGGCCTGCGCCAGTCAAACGCCGCAGTTGCCGGAAGGCGATATACCTGAGCAGTGGACCAGCATTAACTCACCCAGTGTTGAGCAGTGGCCGAGTATGACCTGGTGGGAGGACTTTCATCAGCCTGAGTTGACCCTCTATCTTACTCAGGTACGCCAGCAAAATCTCGCGCTTGGCATTGCGCAGCGCAACCTTCGCATAGCGCAAATTAACCTGCGCGATGCGGGTTTCGATTTGGCGCCAACACCCAACATAAGCGTTAATTTAAGTAAAACTGCCACGGATACACTTGATGACGGTGTTAAACGTGCGGTTGCAGACCAGGCGTCGGCAACTGCGACGCTTGGCTATAGCGATATTTTAAAAAAGCCGGGGCAGTTTCAGTTGGCGCGAGCCACGTTTGCCGCAGAACAGGCGCAGCAGGCGAGTATCGCGCTGGATATTTATAACACCGCCGCGCAGAGTTATTTTCAGTTATTGTTTATTCGCGAGCAGCTTGCGGTGGCGCAGCAGAATCTTGATAGCGCGGAATCGCTGTTAAATATTATTCAATCAAAAGTCGATAACGGCACTACCCAGCCGTTGGATGCCTTGCAACAGCGCATCGCCGTGCAGCAGCAGCGCAATGCGCTGGCCTCGCTGCAGCAAAATGAATTTTCGGTGTTATCGACGCTCGCGCTTTTAGTCGCCAAGCCTGTGGCCGATGTGCATTTTAACGGCGATACCCTGGCCGATATTGTGGTGCCGGATATTCAGCCGGGGTTGCCTGCCGCCTTGTTGAAACGGCGCCCGGATATTATTCAGGCCGAGGCGAATCTGCAAATCGCCAGTGCGAACCAGTTGTTGGCGCGGCTTGCCTTTCTGCCCAATATCAGCCTCACCGGTCAGGCGGGTGCCGTGAGCGATTCGCTTGCCGAGTTAATTAAATCGCCAACGGTGGTGTTGAGTGCTGCGGCGAGTGTGGTGGAAACACTGCTGGATAATGGCGCGCGTGCGCGCAACAACACCAAAGCGCGGCTGCGCCTGGAAAATTCGGTGGCGAGCTACCGGCAAACAGCGTTGGCGGCCTTTAATGAAGTGAACGTGTTATTACAAAACGCTCGCCTGGCAAAGCAGCTGAGTGATGTCGCAAAGGCCGATTTACACCGTGCAGAGGAAGCGAATCGCATTGCACAAATACGTTACCAGCAGGGCGCGGAACCCTATCAAACTCTGTTAACCACGCAGAACGCCATGTTTGCGATCAGAGTGCAAAGCCTGCAGACCAAGCTGGAGCGCATTAATACGCTGCTCGCGCTCTATCAGGCGTTAGGTGGCGGTTGGCAAAAAAACAGCGCTACAGAGCAGTTATTCTGACAGCGGTGTGCGGGCGTTTTCCAGGTGCACGCACATTTCATTTACGCCTTGCAGGATGCGGGCGGTGTGGCGCTGGATAATATCGGGTGGAATAAAAAACAGGTGATTATTTTGCACCGCTTTTAGACTGGGCCACTTGCGCCAGTCGTCCAACCACTCCGGTCTTTCCTCACCCATGCCACTGGCCACAATCACGTCCGGGTTGCGACTCAGTACTGATTCCAGACTGATTTTTGGCGCGATGACTGGGGCATCGGCGAACACATTTTGCCCTCCACACAATGCAATAACGTCGCTGATAATATGCTCGCCATTGAGTGTTTGCAGGGGTGAATTCCAGACTTCATACAATACCGTTAAACGCTGGTGGTCGGTGTACTGATCGCGCAGCCCCTGCAAGCGGGCGAGAAACGTTTGTGCGGCTTTTTCGGCAACTGCAGTGGTATTTGCCAGTTTTCCGTAATCGCGAATCGAGCGTGCGACATCTTCCAGTTGGAGCGGATTACTGGCATACACTGGAATTCCCAATGCGCGCAGTTTGCCGATTATTTTACCGCCGTAGCCGGAGTTCCAGGCGATAACCAGATCCGGCTGTTGGGCAAGTATGGCTTCAATACTGTGACTGCTGATAGAACCAACGCGGGTAATGGCTTTCGCCTGCGGTGGATAATCGCAGTAGTCTACCGCGCCGACCAGATATTGCCCGGCACCGGCGGAATACAGGTTTTCTACAATGTGCGGTGCCAGCGCAATGATGCGTCGCGCGGGTTGTTGCAGACTCACCTTGTCGCCGTTGTAATCGGTCACGGTAATGGCGTGCGCCCCAGATGCGGCTTGGGCGCGGGATGCCAGTGGCATCAGCAGGCCCAGCAACAGCGCAGCGGAAATTAGGCGGCGGGCGAAAAATAAACGGTGAATAAACATAGAATGGTGGTTTCCTGCAGTTCTATCATGGCGCCGACACAGTCGCCGGTATAGCCGTTAATACGGTTCAACCAGAGCTGGCGCCAGCTGAAAAAGACCAGTGCCTGTAAACAAAAAAGTGCGGCGGTGAACCCTGCGGGCAACCACCAAAAAGATACTGTAAGCAGGGCACAGCACTGCACAATAATGGCAGTGCTCGGCCTGCCCGGCCCAGCAATACCCAGCCCCTGCTCGCGGGCGTAAGGCGTGGTTTGCATATACAAGCTGGCCCACAGGCGCGCGCACACCAGTGCGCAGCCAATTGCAACCGCAAGCTGGACGTGAAACTGGCTCAGCAACGCGTGAATAAAAGCCAGTTTTAACAGCAGTTGCAGTACCAGTGCGACCACGGCCATAGCGCCGCACTCGGGGGTTTTTAGAATAGTTAACACGCTCGCGCGGTCGCGGTGGCCGGCGGCAAGGGCATCGCTGCAATCGGCCAGGCCATCCAAATGCAGGGCACCGGTGATCAACACCCACAGCAATAAAATAATTGCGCTCGCCGCCAGGTCGGGCAGGGCGGAACTGATCACCAGGCTACAACTGCCAATAATGGCGGCGAGGAAAAGGCCGGTGAACGCAAAATAATGCACCGCGCGCTGGCGATTGGCCTGGCTGTAATCCTCGGGCGATAAAAAACGCGCGACCGGCAGTTGGCTGAGCAAACCGATTGCCAGCAGCATCGCTTTTAACATCAGGGCTGGCTGCTCACAAAATTGTGTGCCGCGAGCTTTATCATACGGCTGTCGCCTTTGTCGTAAATTTTTATGCGAGACAGACAAGCGAAGGGCACTTCGAAATTTTGCGCTTTATTGATAGGCAGGCCGATTAGCCGGGATAAAAATATACGCATTAATCCGCCGTGCGCCACGAGTAAAACGTTTTGATTGCGGTAGTTTGCGCTGACCTCGGCAAAGAATTCATCGAGACGCGCGGCGACCTGGTCCAGCGGCTCGCCGCCGGGTGGGGTATAGGAGGACGGGTCCTGCATCCAGGCGAGAATATCCGCGTGCTGGTTTTCCCAAATGGTTTGCCGCTGCTGCCCTTCCCAGGCACCGAAACTCATTTCGCGCAGCCGCGTATCTACCGTGAATGGTAGATGTTTTTCGTGCGCGTAAGCCTCGGCAAATGCGCGACAGCGAACGAGTGGCGAGCTTATCACTGCGTCCCATGGGGTGTCGGCAATATCACAACTTGTGCGCATACTGGCGAAACCGGCGGGGGTGAGTTTCACATCGGTGGAGCCACGGAAAATATCGCCGCCCTCGCATTGGCCATGCCGCAATATGTCGAATTGGGTAACGCTGAATTCATCAGAGGCGATCATCGACACCGGCTCCTGTAAACGTGGCCATCTGACCGTGCAATGCCAGGGCCTGTTGTAACAGTGGTACCGCCAGCGCGGCGCCGCTGCCTTCGCCGAGACGCATTTCCAGATCCAGCAGCGGTTGGATATTCAGTTGCTCCAGCACATTGCGATGCGCCGGTTCCGCGGAGCAGTGTGCAAACAGGCTCCAGTCCCGCAGCTGCGGTTGCAGACTTTGCGCAACCATAAACGCCGCGCTGGTAATAAAACCGTCCACGAGTACTGGAATACCGCGCTGCGCGCAGCGCAGGTAGGCACCGCATATGGCGGCAATTTCGAACCCGCCACACAGCTGCAATGCGGCCAGCGCTGGGCTTTCGCTGGTGCGCACCTGCACCTGATATTTGTCTTGAACGCGGTTGAGTACGGTTTCTTTGTGCGTCACACCTGCAATACTCAACCCGGTGCCGGGCCCGGCGAATTCTGCCGCGGGGCGGTCCGCCAGTAGAGCGTAGATCAGGCTTGCGCTGCTGGTATTGCCGATGCCCATTTCTCCGCCGATAAACAGTTGGCAATCTGCCAGTGCGTCCACCTGATCGCGCCCGGCGTTGAGGGCGGCGATCAGTTGTTCTTGCGTCATTGCCGGTTGTTCGCTGGCGTCGGCGGTTCCCGCTCCCAAGTGCAGGTTTTTATCTGCCGCCAGGAGCGCGGGTTGTGCAACCGTGCCTAAATTCAAAATATCAAAATCTGCATGGCAGAATCGGGACAGCACATTAATCGCCGCTCCACCGGCGACGAAATTGTCGATCATCTGGGCGGTGACCTGCTGCGGGAATGCAGAGATGTTTTGCTTGCACAGGCCGTGATCGCCGGCAAAAACCCGGATCGCAACGCGGTTTAGTTCGGGTTTTACACAGTGTTGCCAACCGGCAAATTGTACGGCGATCTCCTCCAGACGGCCCAACGAGCCCGGTGGTTTGGTGAGGGTGTTTTGGTAGGCGCGCGCGGCCTCGGCACTGTCGGCGTCGATGCGGGCACAGGGGGTGGTAAGCCAGTCTAGCGGATGAGTCATAATTCGATTTCGCTGAAAATAAGGTGCTATTTTAACGACAGTGGCAAGCCCGCCACCACCAGTAAAACCTGATCGCAGAGTGTGGCGAGCCGCTGGTGCATGCGACCGGCGTTGTCGACAAAGTCGCGGCTCAGCTCGCCGAGTGGCACGACGCCACTGCCCACTTCGTTGCTCACAAATATCAGCTCGCTTTGCAAGCGGGGTACAAGGTCAAGTACTGCGGCCATTTCACTGGTAAGGCAATCGTTGGCCAGGCAGTTGCTGATCCACAGCGTGAGACAGTCTACCAGCAGCAGGTTGTTGGCGCCGTCCTGCTCCAGCAGGGTTGCCGCCAGGTCCTGGGGCGATTCCACCGTCCGCCAGTGGGTGGGGCGCTGTTGCTGGTGGTGGGCGATACGCTTTGCCATCTCCGCATCACCGGCCCAACCGGTCGCGATATAGATCACCGATTTGTTGCTCTGGCTGGCGAGCTGTTCGGCATGGGCGGACTTGCCGCTGCGGGCGCCGCCGAGAATCAGGGTTTTCACAATGTCGCCTCACAGGCTTGCAGTAGCTGTTGCAGGTTGATGTGTTGTTCCAGGGTATCCGCGAGGCGGTCGAGTTCGGTGTTTTGCATCGCTTTAATGTCGATAGCCGTCTCTCTCGTCAGGCCCGCCCACTGCAGCAGGGTGTTGGCGCCGCCAGGGCTGTCGAACACGCCGTGGCAATAGGTACCGAGCACGGTGTTATCGGCATTGAGACAGCCTTCACGGCGATGATCGTTCCATAAAAAGGGCTGTTCCGCGGTTTCAGTCAGGCGCGATTCGCCCTGGTGAATTTCGTAACCCGCGACCGTTGCCGTCTCGCCAGCCAGGGTCAGCGCACCATCAATGTTGCGCAGTTGCTTTGCCTGCTCGAGTACCGTGTCCAAAGGCAGATACCCGAACCCGGCGGAATCACCGGGTTCACCTTCCAAACCGTGCGGATCGCGCAGGGTGTGGCCGAGCATTTGATATCCGCCACATACGCCGAGTATTTTGCCGCCGTAGCGCAGGTGCCGTTGCAGGTGTTTATCCCAGCCGGAATTGCGCAGCGCGGCAAGATCACCGCGCACGTTTTTGCTGCCGGGCAAAATAATCAGATCCGCCTGAACGCGCGTTTCGGCGAGGGCGACAAACTCCAGATTAACGTCGGGGTGGTGGCGCAGGCTGTCAAAATCGGTATGGTTGGAAATGTGCGGCAGCACGGGCACCACGACGCGAAAATGACCGGAGTGGTTTGGCTGTTCGCGATTAATGGCATCCTCTGCTTCGAGGTGAAAATTGTGCAGCCAGGGAATAACGCCAAATACCGGCTTGCCGGTTTTCTCTTCGAGCCAGTCGAGTCCGGGTTGCAGCAGAGCGAGATCGCCGCGAAAGCGGTTGATCACAAAGCCTTTAATACGCTTGCGTTCGGAGGGCGAGAGCAGTTCGAGCGTACCGACAATGTGGGCGAAAACACCGCCGGGATTAATGTCGGCGATCAGCACGACCGGGCAATCGACCGCTTCGGCAAAGCCCATATTGGCGATATCGCCCTGGCGGAGATTGATTTCCGCCGGGCTGCCCGCGCCTTCGGTAATTACGCTGTCGTACTGGCTGCACAACCGCTGGTAACTCGCTAAAACTTTTGCCAACGCCTCGGGTTTGTAACGGTGGAAATTCTGTGCCGTCATATTGCCCTGGACTTTGCCCTGAATAATGATCTGGGCTCCGGTATCGCTGGCGGGTTTTATCAGCACCGGGTTCATATCCACCGTGGGTGCAATACCGCAGGCTTGGGCCTGCACGGCCTGAGCGCGGCCAATTTCACCACCGTCTGCAGTGACGGCGCTGTTCAAAGCCATATTCTGCGGTTTAAACGGGGCGACCGCATGGCCTCGGCGCAACAACACCCGGCACAGGCCTGCAACCAGTGTGCTCTTGCCCGCGTCCGAGGTGGTGCCCTGAACCATGAGTTTTGTCATTGTGTGTACCCGGCGTGTTCAACGTTAGAAGCAAGCGCGACAGCGCGGGCGAAAATCGCTGCCCGGCCTGTCGCACAGTGAGTTGCCAACAACGGCAGCGGTTTAGAAGTCGAATTGCACCCCTGCAGAGACCGTGCGCCCGGCGTTGTTATAGCCGCCCGCGAGGGCGTAGTCTTCATCGGTAATGTTGTCTAACCGCAGCGAGAACAGAAGCTGATTCCAGCTGTAATTGGCACTGGCGGACAGCAGGTTGTAGTCGTCCAGCGAAGCGCCGTCGATGTCATCCGCGTTGCGCGCGTCGTACAGGTTAACCAGCAGGTGCAGGGCGTTGTCCATCCCGTTTACACGTACACCGAGGTTGCTGGTGTTTTGCGGACGGCGTGGGCGCGGTTCACCGGCACGGTCTTCTGTGGTGTTATAGGTGGTGTTGAACACCAGGCTCAGGTGCGAGTTAATGGCGTAATCGGTGGTGAATTCCACGCCTTTTGAGGTGCTTTCGCCTTCCGCCTGCAAGTAGCCGCTGTAACCAATCAGGTCGAAATAAATTTCATCTTCGACTTTTTGCGAGAACAGCGTAATTCCCAGGTTGATTGATTGCTCGCCACTGAGCTGACGGTAGTAGTCGAGCCCGAGGTCCAGGCCTTCGCTGGATTCCGGGTCCAACGCCAGGTTGGCTGCCGCGCCCGACGCCCAGGGGCCATTGTTATAGGCTATTTCCGAAAGTGCCGGGGCGCGGAACCCGCTGCCCGCACTGGCGCGCAGTTTTAACGTGCTCTCATCGTTTTGCACGGGCAACCACGCGGTGGTTACCCGGTAGCTGTTGTAGGTGCCGAAGTCTTCGTTGTCGTCATTGCGCAGGCCCGCAGTGACATAAACGCTGTCTTGCAGGTTGGCCTGCAACTCCGCAAATATGCCCAGCTGGGTGCGCGATTGCTTCGGATCGGCATCCACGGCGTCGATGATTTCCTCTTTGTTATCCGCTCCCCACACGGCGGTGAGGTGTTTGCTCAGGGGGTAAGATCCCAGATATTCCAGTTTCTTGAGCTTGCCGCGGCTGCCGTAGCTGCTTTCCCCGTTGCTGAAAAATTCCCGCTTCACGTTGGTCTGTGCGTAGGCCAGTGACTGACGGGTTTGCTCCCCGCTATAGGCCAAGGATACTCGGCCGACGGATTGGGTGAACTCGCTGTCGCTGTCCGGAGTAACGGTTTGGCTGCTGGATGAATACGCATCGTACTCGTTTTCTGCATGGGTTCTGCGCAGTACAACTTGCGCGCGCAGCTTGTCGGTGATGTTCACACCGCCGCGCGTATGGACGGTTAAATTGTCGTAGCCGTCTTCCTCACCACTCGTGTCGTAGGTCATTGCATTGAAGCCGTCGCTGTGCAACGCGGTGACCGAGGCGAAACCATCCATACGGCTGTTGCCTGCACTCAATGAGGCATTCAGATTCTGCGTGTTGTAGCTGCCAATATCTGCTGCCAACCGGCCTTCAAAACCTTCTTGTGTTGTGCGGGTGAAAATATTGATTACACCTCCGGCGTCTGCGCCGTAGACAAAGCCCTGCGGCCCGCGGAGAATTTCAACGCGCTCCACATCGCTGTTCATGTTCAAGTGCTCCACGTGGGTCATGCTCTGAGTGCCGGTAGGGTCGGACATTTCTACACCATCTACCATTATCAGTGTGCGATAACCTTCTTCACCGCGAATACTTACTGACGATATCTTGCCGAGGCCGCCGCTGTTTGTGCTGCTAATACCCGGTTGATTGCGCAGCAATTCGTTTAATGTCGTTGCTGCTTGCAGTTGAATATCCTGCTCGGTAATTACTGAAACCGAGGCGCCCACTTCGCGCAGTGGTGTTGGCAGGCGAGATGCGGTAACCACCACTTCTTCAAGGGCGTCACTGGCGGTGGCGGGGTTGGTTAACAGGGCAATCGCAGCCGCGAGGCTGGAGAGAGTAAAACGCGTTGTCATGAGATCCTCATTGGTGAATGAGGGAGGAATTCCGGGGATGAGTCGTAACCCAGGCGTAGCGCGAAGATTAGTGTCATTCCAGGATGGCAGCCCTCCGCTCCATCGTTGAAAGTGTGATCGTCAGGCTGGTATCGGGCTGATGCGTGCTATCCCTTGATAGCACCGCATTTACCGTTGCGGGGGCAGCGCCGGATTTACACCGGACTTCCCAGTTAAGCCATGCGGCGAGCGATAGTTGATGACTTTGTCGCTGCGTATGCCTGGCTGTCGTTTTCGCGTATGGCAGCGAAAACACCTGAAACCGGGCGCGACTTTAGGTAGCGGGGGAGGGCTTGTCAATAGCGCAGGTGAAATACTGTTTCGGATTTTTATCCACCGGCACAGAGGTGTGGGGTTCGATCTGACTGAAGCTGTTGGAGCATCAACCCCGCTTGATTATCTCATGAACAAAATTAGTTTCTATATATGCGGCGCCGTCGACCGCCCAGCGCTGGGCTTCCTGGTGGGTGTTGATGTTGTAGATAAACCACTGCCATGCGCCTTGCCAGAGATCGCCTTCAATAAAGTTAAGCGGTTCGGCGATAAGCAGATCCGGCTGTAAATCGCGGGCTTTGTGCAAGGTTTCTGCGGAGGTATCTGGCAGGCACCAACCAATTGGCAGGTTGCAGGTATTCTTGGCCAGCACCAGTAAATCGTAATCGAAGGAAATTATACGTCGCCGTTCGCCTAATACGTCCGATGCCAGCAATACTTTTTCCAGAAACTGGTTAGGGCCAATGCGCGGCAGACAGTCTTCTTTTATTTCAATGAAAAACTCCACGGAATAACTTGCCAGCGCCTGGCTCAGGTCCGCGAGGCTTTGTATCGGCAGAGGCGAAAAGGATTCGCGAAACTGTTGTGGGTAGTGACACGATATATTTTGCAGTTCGGCAAAGTCTAATTCTTTTAATGCACCTATTGCGGTGGTTGTGCGTTCGAGCGTGTCGTCGTGAAAAACCACAGGAATGCCGTCTCGGCTCATTTGAATGTCGAACTCCACGGCTTCGACACCAGCCTCTATAGCAGCGATAAATCCCGGTAGCGTATTTTCAGGGAAGCGGGACGGATAGCCTCGGTGGCCAACCGTTTTCCAATCGGGTTTAGACATAACGAATTCCGCGTTTTATTACTGAGATCGCGACAGGCGTCGCTTCATTTCATTTTAGTGCTTTTTATTTAACTCTGCGCTATGCCCCCATTTGATTTTTTTAACCCATCCCACTGACCAAAAGGTCGCATGCATCGAAATTCTGCACTCCAACAAAGCGTTGCACGTGTCATTCGGCAACTATGATTCAGTAGCGCAAAAAGCCGAGATTGTTGTTTGGCGTGAAAAGCAGAATGACATTCATGATCCTCGCGCCAAACGGTCAAGTGCTGTGCGCTAAACATTTTCTAAGTTTTGATTCGTTCACAAATTTTTACAATTAGCTCACGTAACGACTTCGTTCCTGCAGTTTTGCATACGGTTCTTGCACTGGCGCGAAGGCAACTCAAACGTTTGTTTTGCAAACAAAATTAATGTTGAGAGGATTCTATGTTCGTAAGTCGAAAACTACGAAGTATGTTGTCTGGTGCTCGAAAAATATCAGCTTTGGCTTTGAGCACCACTTTGCTTGGTGTGCCAGTGTTGGCTGTTGCAGCACAAACGGAGGATCACAAGTTCTCCGCGTTTGTAAATCCCGCGCCGAAAATCGCACCCCAATATATCGTGAAATTTAACGACGTCGCCGGGCTTACACCACAAGCCTCGTTTCGCGCACAAGGCGTTAGACAAGCGCAACAATTGGCGGCCGCTAATGCTCGAGTGATTAAGCGACTGGAGCACATAAATGCGATGGCGGTTTCGGTAGACGCCGCGCAGTTGGCGACGCTGCGTGCGCAACCGGATGTGGCCTATGTTGAGCGTGACCCGGAGCGCCGTTTGCTGGCACAAGCGACACCTTGGGGAATATCGGCAGTAGAGGCTGATGCGGTTAGCGATAGTGATAGCGGTAGTCGCAAGGTGTGCATTATCGATTCCGGTTACGACCGAACTAACCCGGATCTGGCGAGTAATAACCATGCGGGTACCAACGTTTCCGGTACGGGTAACTGGTATGTCCCGGGAGGATCACACGGCACTCATGTCGCGGGCACCATTGCTGCGTACAACAATTCCCAAGGGGTTTTGGGGGTGATGCCCAGCGGCTTGATCGCGATACATGTGGTTAAGGTATTTAACGCAAGTGGCTGGGGTTACGCCTCTGATCTTATCGATGCAATTGGGGTATGCCAAAGCGCCGGAGCTCAGGTGGTTAATATGAGCCTGGGGGGTTCCGGCTCCTCTACCGCAGAACGCAACGCGATGCAGGCATATACCGACGACGGTATGTTGCTGATCGCCGCAGCGGGGAACGATGGCAATACCGCGCATTCGTATCCTGCGTCATACGACAGTGTTGTCTCTGTGGCTGCGGTCGACGAAACCTACCTGCAAGCGGAATTCTCGCAGGCGACCAATCAGGTGGAACTTGCCGCGCCCGGTGAAGCGATTTTATCTACAGTCGGGCGGGGTGATGGTGTTATTGGCTCCATCACTGTCAGTGGCAGCACCTACGGTGATGACCGTGTCGTGCCCCACAACCGTTTTATCTCTTCCGGTGGCAGTTATGTGGTGCAGTACAACACGGGGCAGGTGTCTGGTTCGCTGGCGGCCTGTACTGTGTCTGGTAGCGGCAGTTATAGCTGCGGCAATATGTCGGGCAAAATTTGTTTGGCAGAACGGTTTGGCAACCAGGTGGGCAGCAGTTACCCGGAGATAAATGCCGCACTCGCCTGCGCTAATGCCGGCGCTGCCGGGATTATCGTTTATTCCAATACCGCTCGCCCCGGATTGCAAAACCCGTTTTTAGTCGACACCAACAGTCAGGTTAGCGTGCCTTCGGTTTCTGTTAACCGCACGCTTGGCCAGACTTTGCAGTCGCGTATCGGTCAATCCGTCACATTGCGGGTCGATGGTAATGTGGATTATGCCTATTACAACGGCACCTCTATGGCGACGCCGCATGTTACCGGGGTAGCTGCGTTGGTATGGAGTTATGACACGGATTGCTCGCCGGGTGAGATCCGCACGCTATTGCGCGATACCGCACTGGATATTGACTCCCAAGGCCGCGATAACCGCACTGGCTATGGCTTGATCCAGGCTGCCGCAGCAGTAACGGCGCTGCAACAGGATGGTTGTACGGGTGGCGGTGGCGGTACTCCAGGGGCCTATCTGGAAAATGGTGTTCCGGTCACAGGTCTTGCGGGCAGCGCGGGTAGTGAAACCGTGTTCACTCTCGCTGTGCCTGCGGGAGCATCTAATTTGAACTTCGCAATTAGCGGTGGCTCTGGCGATGTGGACCTGTATGTCCGCTACGGTTCCGAACCGACGACAGGGACTTACGACTGTCGTCCCTATTTGAACGGCAACAATGAATCCTGTCCTATTGGCAGTCCTCAGGCGGGAACATACTACGTGAAGCTAATTGGTTATACCTCATACAGTGGTGTGACCCTGGTGGCAAGCTACACCACTGGCGGTGGTGGCGGTGGTGGACCGGCCACCTTCAGCAATAACAGCAACTACAGTATTCCCGACAACAGTAACACCGGGATCACCAGCCCGATAACCTCGACCCGAACGGGTTCCGCCGGTACAGTAAGTGTGGATATTTCTATTGTGCACACTTACATCGGCGATTTAATTGTGGATGTGATCGCGCCCAACGGCACGACGGTTAACGTGTTAAATCGCCAGGGCGGCAGCGCAGACAATATCAATGGGACTTACCAGTTGAATTTTGGCAGTGCACCCGCCAGTGGGGAATGGAAGCTGAAAGTGCGTGATCGCGCGCGTTACGATACCGGCTATATTGATGCCTGGAGCATCACCTTTCCGTAATCGATTGAAAAACTCACTGTAAAGTCAGTGCGTTATTAGAGGCTCCAGGCTTTCACCCATATCTTGGAGTCTCTAATCGCCACGCGCTGGCAGTCTTACAGCGTTTTTTATGGTGATTAGCCTGTTTATGCATTACCCCTCGAGAAACTTTGCGCCCGTTGCGGGCGCTTTTTTATTGTTTATTGAGTTGTTGAGCGTTGTTCTTAAGGTGTATGGCGAGAGAACCCGCTGGCGCGGGTGACCAAAGTTGATTAAAACCAGCTGATTAAAACCAGGCTTAAAAATAATCCGTTTTGCTTAATTGGTGGATTAAGTTCTCCCGCCTTCCGCGGAAAAGACTCCGTATAAAAAACAGTTCTTTACGCACCGTGTGCGATCTGTCTTTCAAGATTAAAAAACCTTTCACGTCCGCGTCATTTAAACACGCTAATGTGGTTTTTTATGCTGCGCACTGTGTTTAACCCCCAACCAGGAGATTCCTGCGATGTTATCCAACTGGCGTTTGTATTTATTGTTAAGTATTTTTCTCGGTTGCTCAGCGTTAGTAAACGCTGCGCCTTATGAATGGAATTATCCTGCTCCGGTGTTAACTCCTAGCGCAGGGAACAACAACGGCAAGGTCGTATTTTTCGATGTATCACATGGCGGTACTGAAGGGAATGCGGATTGGGTTATTGATGGTGGATTTTCGGATTTTGCGAATGCATTAAAAAATGCCGGATATACCGTTAAAGAATATCGGGGTGTCGATAAAAACAACGACGGCATTATCAAGTTTGTCGATGATTACACATCCCCTTCCGCTGGTGCTTCTGCCGCCAATGAAGCCATTATCAGCTATAGCGCCATCAGCGCTGCCGATGTTTTGGTATTTGCGGAAAGCAACCGGCCGTTTACGCAGGCAGAGCTCACGGCGCTGGAACAATTTCTGGCCGATGGGAAGGGTATATTTTTTATTGCCGATCACTACAATGCTGACCGCAATCTGAACACTTGGGATAGTACCGAAGTCTACAACGGCTACAACCGATCCAATCTGGCGAAATACAATGTGGGCGGCGCCTATGGTGATTTGCGCAACCCAGGCAGTGCCACCGCGGGTTGGCTGGCCAACAATTTCGGCATTCGTTTTCGGTTTAATGCCATCAATTGGCTCTCGGGTGCCAGCGGCATTCAGCCAGCGTCTCAAGTGGAAGGCTTGACCACGGGAGTAACCCCAGTGCTTATGGCTGCGGGGGCGACGCTTGCGATTACTGATCCAACACGAGCGAAAGGACTGGTGTATTTTTCCGCGAGTGACAACCCGAGCGCATGGAATTACGCGGTAGACTCGGGCCTCTACTTCGGCGGAACCGCGGAGGGCCCCTATGTCGCCATCGCCAAATCCGGCGCAGGCAAGGCGGCGTTTATTGGCGACTCGAGTCCAATCGAAGACAGTTCCACGAAATACCGCAGGGAAGATACCGGTGGCAGCAAGAGCACCTACCCTGGCTGGACCGATTCCGGGAATGCTGCGCAGCTGAGTGTTAACATCGTAAACTGGCTGGCGACTGCTGAGTCATACACGCATTTCAATTCCAGCGCGCACCCGAGTGGTACGGCGACGCCCAATCCTATGGCAAGCGAGGAATTGACTGACCCGGATAATGGTCAACCCTGGAGCAATCCAAGTGGCAGCTATGACCCGTGGAATCCAGCCAGTTTTGCCAATGGTGCATATGGCGCGCCATACAACATAGGCGGTGGCACCAGTTCGAGCAGCAGCAGTAGCAGTTCGTCCAGCTCTTCATCCTCAGGTGGAACGGGTATTGCCAGTGTTAGTGCCGCTTTGGCGGCATCGACGGGTACCAACCTCACTGTGCGCGGTGTTATCACCCAGGCGATTAATGGTATTTATGCGTTGGAGATTGCGGACGAGAGTAATAATTCTGCAACGATTTACGTGAAACTGGAAAGCCAGTATCGCAGCGAGTTCAGCCCTCAAAATAACCCATCAATTGTTGGCGAGACACTGCAAGTCAGTGGGCGGCGTGATGTTTACATGAGTCAGCCGAGCATCGAATATGTAACGGACATGCAGATCGTCACAGCCTCGGGCGGAGCCTTGAGTGTGGTTGAAGCGCTGGCAGAGCCAGTATCGACACCGGTGACAGCTGTAGGGGTGATAACGCAGCCAATTAACGGTATTTATGCTCTGGAAATGGCAGACGAGAGTAACAGCGCGGCGACCATATATGTGAAGCTGGAAAGCCAGTACCGTGCAGATTTCAGTCCGCAAAATGACCCGACCCTGATCGGTAAAACGCTGATGGTAAGCGGCGTACGAGATAATTATCAGAGTCAGCCAAGTATTGAATATGTGGACGCTATGGAGCTGGTCTCTGATGGCGGTAGTTCGGGAAATTGTGGGGGTGCAACGGCGGTGTCTGTGGAAACTGCGTACGCGAGCGCAACCGGTACCGACCTGACCGTTGTAGGCGAGGTAGTTGCCGGCGTGAACAATCCCTACGCGCTGGAACTTGCCGATCTCAACTCGAGTACCACAGTGTATGTGAAACTGGAATCAGACCAGCGCGCGCAGTTTAGCCCGGCGAATAACCCTGCCATTTTGGGTGAGGTTATCGAAGTCGTTGGCAAACGTGATTTGTATATGTCTTACCCGAGCCTCGAATACGTTAGCAGTTTGCAGATCTTGAATAACTGTAATTAATTGTTGGCCGGCTCTCTAACATTGTAATTTTAAACAAGGATTTATCATGATTCGAAGTAAACTTTTTTCGCGAACCGCTACATTGGCTGGCGCAATACTGCTGGCGGCGTGTAGTTCGGACGATGAAATCAGACATGTGGATTTACGCTTGATGGAAACAACGGACATCCACGCGAACGTAATGGATTACAACTATTACAGCGGGCAAACAGATATTAAGATCGGCCTTGTTCGTACTGCCGCCTTAATTAAAGCTGCGCGCGCCGAGTTAGTAGAGCCGGAAAACAGTGTTTTAGTGGACAACGGGGATTTGATTCAGGGCAGCCCGATGGGTGACTGGCGAGAAGCTGAAGGTTTGCAACCCGGAGTTGTGCACCCAGTATACAAAGCGATGAACCTGCTGGATTACGACGTCGCCAACTACGGCAATCACGAGTTTAACTACGGGTTAGAATTTTTAGCTGAGAGCGTAAACGACGCAAATTTTCCCTACATCAGCGCCAATATTTTTAAAGACGACGGCGATACCGACGAAAGCAACGATGAGCTCTATTTCGAGCCTTATAAACTGATTGAAAAAATCGTGACTGACACCAAAGGCGATCGTCATCGCGCGACCATCGGTTTTATTGGGTTTGTACCGCCACAAATTATGCAGTGGGATAAAGCTAACCTGGATGGTGCGGTAACCACCAAAGATATTAAAGCGATGGCTGAACGTTATGTCCCTGAGATGAAAGCCAAAGGTGCAGATTTGATCGTTGCGATTCCTCATTCCGGCATTAGTACTGCCGAGTACAATGCAGAAAACAAAGCGGAAAACAGCAGCTGGTATCTGGCCGATGTAGACGGCATAGACGCGATAATGTTCGGACACAGCCATCTGACGTTTCCCTCCGAGGCGTTCGCAGATACACCGAATGTTGATATTACAGCCGGTACAATTAAAGGCGTACCAGCGGTAATGCCTGGGTATTGGGGCAGCCATCTGGGAATTATCGATTTCGGCCTGGAATATAACGTCGATAAAGACGAGTGGAAAATTCTTAGTACCCGCGTAGAAGCACGTCCTATTGTAGTGGACGGCGAAGCCTCGGTTTCTGCCGATGCCGCTTTGGTTGAAGCTGTTGAGAGCGATCACGACGCGACAATTGAATATATGAGCACGCCTATTGGTGAATCCACGGACGATATTTTCAGCTTTCTTGCGCTGGTAAAAGACGATCCCTCAATTCAGATTGTAAGCGATGCGCAAAAGGATTACGTGACCAAACTGATTCAAGGGGATGTTAATCTACAGAACCTGCCGGTATTGTCCGCTGCTGCGCCATTTAAAGCGTGTAATCGCGAGGGGCTTTGTGCTGACGAGAGTGCGTTTACTACAGTACCCAAGGGCCTGTTGACATTGAGTAATGCGGCCGATCTTTACTTGTATCCAAACACACTGGTTGCGGTAAAAATTAATGGCGCCGAACTGAAAGGCTGGCTGGAATGTTCCGCATCGCAGTTTTTCCAAATCGACACCAGTATATCTACACCACAGGAGCTAGTGGATTACGCTGGCTTCCCTACCTATAACTTCGACGTTATCGATGGGGTGACTTACAAAATCGATGTTACCCAAGCACCGCGCAACAACCGAAGTTGTGAAGTGATCAACGAAGATGCCCACCGAATTATCGATTTGCAGTTTAATGGTGCCGACGTGGCCGACACTCAGGAGTTTATTGTCGCAAGTAATAATTATCGTGCGAACGGTGGAGTATTCCCGGGTACAGGTAGCGATCATGTTGTTATTAACTCTCCAAATGCTAACCGCGAAGTCCTCGCAAATTATATTCGCGATAACAGCCCTGTTACACCGACAGCGGATGGCAATTGGAGCTTTGCACCGATAACCTCTGCTACGGACCTGACGATAGTATTTAGGGTTCCGAATACCGATAAAGCCAAAGCCTTTGTGGATGCTCAATTGGACAGCGCTGTGTTTATGGATGTAACCGAGAATAACGAAGCGCGTTACGAACTGGTATTGCAAGCGCAGTAAGTCAATTTATCTTGGCGTTTAAACCGATAAAGCCCCATGTGTTAGCACGACATGGGGCTTTTATTTTGAATGGATAACAATCGTTTAGAAAAGCCGGTCTTGATGCATATTTTATAAGACCGTGTTTTAAAGCATCGTATTTTAAGTCCCTGCGTTTTAAGAGACCGAAAGCGTTGCCACCTCAAAATTTTGTAACTGGTTTGACGGCACCCGGGGTTTACTTAAGTCGTTGAGAAAGTTCTCCTGCCAGGTATAGATATCGTTTTTGTGAAGCACTTTCATCATTTTTTGCCAGCGATCCCGTCGTTCATCCAATGGCATTTCTAACGCTCGTGCCAAATCTTTGGCGACCGCTTCGGTATCGTAAGGGTTTACCAGAACAGCGGCGTCGAGCTCAGCGGCAGCCCCTGCCATTTTTGACAGCACCAGCACGCCGGGATCTTCCGGATTCTGCGCTGCGACATACTCTTTCGCTACCAGGTTCATTCCGTCGCGCAATGGCGTGACGAAGCCAACCTGAGCGAGTTGGTACATTGCGAGAATCGTGTTGCGGCGGAAACCTCTATTGAGGTAGCGCAGCGGCATCCAATCAAAATCCGCGTAGGTGCCAATAATGTGGCCTGCGGTGCGGTCAATTCGACTGGCGAAATCATCGTAGGCCTGCACATCACCCCGCGATGTAGGTGCTACCTGCAAGTACACCATTTGCCGCAACAGATCTGCGCGCTGTTGCAGAAGTTTTTCGTAGGCGATAAAACGGTGTTCGATACCTTTTGAGTAGTCGAGTCGGTCGACACCAATTATGAGTTTTCGGCCTCCCAGGCTGTGTGCCAAGCGTTGGTAATCTTTGCTTTCTTTACCCTTTGCAACAAGGTTAGGGGTGGAGTCGGTCTCGATGCCAATGGGGTATACCTTCACCAGTGTCGTCTCGCTGCCGCAGTGAACCACATCGTTCACCACTGACGCTTCGAGACTTAAACGCATACTCTCGCGGAAGCCTCGCGCATCGGATTCGGTCTGAAAGCCGACTAAATCATAGTGCATCAGCTCGCGCAAAATTTCGCGATATTCCGGTACCGCGCGCAACAGATCGTAAGGTGGGAAAGGCGTATGCAGGAAAAACCCAATGCGGCATTTCACACCCAATTGGCGAAGTTGCCGCGCCAGGGGAATCAAGTGGTAATCGTGTACCCAGATGGTGTCGTCGTCCTGGATAAAGTTCAGCAGGTGCTGGGCAAACTTTTTGTTTACAGAGTGGTAGCCGAGAAAATCGGCTTTCTGATAGCGCATTAATTCCGGACGCTGATGGAACAATGGCCAGAGCACGCTGTTAGCGAAACCTTTGTAGTAGTGGTTGTATTCGTTTTTTTTCAGGCTGACCGTCGCGTAGTCAATATTGCCGCGGCGATCTATTTCCACATTTGATTCTTCATTGTTGCTGATTTTTCCGTTCCAGCCGAACCACAACCCGCCTTCCTTGGAAAGTGCCGCCAGTACACCAACGGCCAGACCGCCTTGCGAGCCTCCGGTGTTGCTGGGTTTTGCTACACGGTTAGATACTACGATTAAACGACTCATAGGGCTTCCTCCCAACGTTTGCTCAACACGCGCGCGCTGTTGATAATTCCGACCATACTGTAAGTTTGGGGAAAATTTCCCCAGAGTTCCCCGGTTTCCGGGTTGATGTCTTCCGAGAGCAGCCCCAGAGAATTGCGGCGCTCCAGTAAGTCTTCAAAAAGTTTGCGGGCTTCGTCTTTGCGGCCAACCGCCGCGAGTGCATCGATATACCAGAACGAGCAGATGGTGAACGCGTTTTCCGGCTCACCGAAGTCGTCCTGGGTGATATAGCGGAACAGGTATTTACTGCCAGCGGGTTTAAGATGTTTTTCGATGGCTTCGAGTGTACCGATAAATTCCGGGCTTTTTGCTTCGACGAAACCGAGCTCAAATGCCAGCAGCAATGAGGCGTCCAGGGTGTCGCCATCCCAGGTGGCGGTATAGGCGTTTAGGGACTTGTTAAAACCGCGCTCGTTAATAGTTTGTTTAATCTTGTCAGCGTGTTCTCGCCAGTAACTGGATTTTTCCGCAAGTGACAGTTTGTCCGCGATTTTGGCGAGACGATCCGCGGCGGTCCAACACATCATGCTGGAAAAGGTGTGTACGTGTTGCTGACCGCGCAATTCCCACAGACCCGCATCGGGTTGGTTGTAGTTGGCTATTGCCAGTTCGCCGACGTGCTCGAGCAAACGGAACAGACCTTCATCGCCGCGACGACGAATACGCTCGTCGAAAAACATTTGCGTGGCCGAGAGAATAACTGCACCGTAAACATCGTGCTGAATTTGCTCGGCGGCCTGATTGCCAATACGCACAGGCCCCATTCCTCTGTATCCGTCCATTGCCTCCAGCAGGCGTTCGGGCATGTCTTTTTTACTGTTAATGCAGTAAACCGGCTGTAGGCCTTTGCCGTTCATGGTGGCCACAATATTCATGATGTACTGTAAATACTGCTCCATGGTGCGGGTCACACCCAACCGGTTGAGCGATTGCACAGTAAAGTAGCTATCCCGCAGCCAGCAAAAACGGTAGTCCCAGTTGCGGACAGTGTTGGCGGCTTCTGGGATAGATGTGGTCATGGCCGCGATAATTGCACCGGTATCTTCGTACGAACTCAGCTTGAGTGTGATGGCGGCACGGATGACGGCTTCCTGCCACTCAAAAGGAATCGCAAGATAGCGACACCACTCCTGCCAATAGGATTCTGTTTCGGTAAAAAAGCGGTCTGTAAGTTCGGAAATATTTTCCGTAATTGACACGTCTTCACCGAACACCAGGTGTTTGGTTTCGCCTAAAACGAAAGTGGTTTCATCAAGAATAGCGGTTACAGAAAGATCGGTGGTCAGGCGCAGGGCGAGGTCGTCGCCAATGTATCGGATATGATTGCTGCCCTGGGTGCGGTGAAATTTACCGGCGCCATCGCTGTGATTCGGGTTGCAGCGTACTTTTACGCGGGGGGAGCCGATAGGGATAATTTTACGCATGATCGTTGTTGGCCGATGGATGCGACCGTACTGGTGGAATCGGGGGGCAAAATCCAGTATTTCGATACCGTTGCCGAAGCGATCCATCAGACGTGTTTTAACGATGGCGGTATTGTGTTCGTATGCCTGTTCGGTTGTTTCCAAATCGATAAGGTCGATAGCGAAGCTGCCACCAGTGTCCTGTTTTCCGCTCTTTAGTAGAGAGCAAAAAACGGGTTCACCATCAAAGCGCGGATAGCACATCCATGACACAGTGCCTTTTTTATCGATCAGTGCACCGATACTACAGTTACCAATCAATGCTAATTCGAGATTGGGTGATTCCATTGTTGTCCCCTTATGACTACTAAAAACCTACTTCGCGTTTTTCTCAATAAGTTCAGTCAAAAATGATTTTACCTGCGCAGGATCTGCAAGGCGGTGGTGGGCGCTGGTTTCTCCATCACCGACTTTAAAACTGAAGCCTCCGGTACGATTAACAAAACGAAAGCCGTCTTCGTCGGTGACGTCGTCGCCGAAAAATACTGGTGTTCTGCCTTTGAATGGTGGCATTTTCATAAAGCGCTCTATCGCATTCCCTTTATTGGCCAATGCAGGCTTGAGCTCGCGTACAGCTTTCCCTTGAATAACTTTGTAATTAGCGCTTATTTCGAGTGACGATAGAAAGTTATCCAGCGCGGCTTCGCATTCTGGGTGTTGGCGAAAATGTACCGCGATGCCGAGCGGCTTCATTTCGAAAATCAGCGCATTTTGCTGCGCAAATTGAGAAATCGCAGATTGATAAGCACAGAGCTGGTTATCGTCCAACGGAATATGCTGGGTTTCTTTTCCAGGGAATTGCCACTGTCCGCCGTGATTTGCGGCTACAGGACAGGGGCACTCTGTAAGGTGCTCACCAATATTTTCCAGTGACCGCCCGGTAACGATGGCAAACGCCTCACCGGTGCTGTCTGTTATACGATTGATTAATGTTTTTAGATGGCTATCTACAACAATAGCATCTGGCGTTGGCGCAATGTCTACGAGTGTGCCATCGAAATCGGCAAAAAGAGCGAGGGAGTCGATTGTTGGTAATTGCATTTTTTACGACTTGGTTTGGTAAATTTTACAAAAAAAGCGCTTTTTTCTGCGCGCAATTAGTTTTGCTGGTGTTAGGAGGTTTATAGCAAGGATCGTGCTAGCAAAAAAAAGCGCAACATTCGTTGCGCTTTTTACTGGTTGATCCGCTAAATTTTAAATTTAGCAGTTTGGTTCCTGGGGCTTATCTGCCGAGATAGTCCATCAACCAATCCATCGCTGGGCGGTGCTGGCCATTGCTCTGAATCAGACCGGTGCCCGTGCGCCAGGTAGACCCTACAACGTAGCCCCAAAGGGTAATACCCTTCACGTTGGGGTGGTTGTAGAACACTGGAAAGTGGGTCTGCATATATTGCAATTGGGTCTGGTCATTGGTCGCTTCTATATCGTATTCGGTGATGTAAAGCGGTACGCCAAGGGTTGATATCAGATCCAACTTGTCTTCAATTTCCTGTGCAGTCCACACACGTGGGCTATAGAGGCTGTGAGCCTGCATGCCGAGCGCGTCAACCACGCCTGCCTGTACGGCTGGACGGATCAGATCCATGATCTCAGTGGTGTTCCAGGTCAGGAAGTTGTAGTCGTTGTATATCAGGATCGTATTCGGGCAGTACTGACGTGCCAGACGGAACGACTCGATAATCCAGTCACTGCCGAAGGCGTTTTGCGCATAGGTCGCCGGGGCGTGACCCGCAACCGCTTCGTTGACCACATCCATCATTGCCGTGTCGGGGTAACGGGTGCAGTAATCACGAATCCACTCTTCAATTTCCGCGCGCTGTTCAGCCGCACTCAAACCGCCGATCCAACCCGGCTGCTGACTTCCCCACACCATGGTGTGTGCTTTTACCGGAATGCCGTTGGCGCGGGCGAATTGGTAGATGCGGTCAACTGGCGCCCAGTTGTACTGGTCGCGAGTGCCTTCTACGGATCCCCACTTGCCTTCGTTTTCTGGTGTGATCTGGTCCCAGTATTGAGCAAAGTCGGAACGCACGTTGCCGCCGGTGGTGATGTTACCCACGAAGAACGGCGGGAACTGTGGGCCACCAGAAGAACTGGTGGAAGAGCTGGAGCTGCTGGAAGACGAACTGCTCGATGAGCTGGAGCTGGTGCCACCGAAGGGGTTGCCGAAGCCGATAGAACCGTTGCAGTGAAGCATTTCGCTGTAGGAGCCACCACCGCAGCTGCCGCTGTAAGCGCCGGTGTTGTCTTCCTGGTCTTCCGCTTCGAAGATCGCTCCGTCAACAGAGACATAGTCGACCTGTACATCGCGATCACCGGAATCGTTGGTGAATGCTACGCGCAATTCGCCTTCGGCGTCAGTTGTTGCGGTGTAGTCGTCCATACTGGCAGAAATCGTCCAGGTTTGGATAACATTGCCGCCGATCACCAGATCAACGCTCTCGTCACCGGTCACACCGCTCATGCGGATAACAATGGTGTGCGCGCCAGGCATGCCGGATGAACTGCTGGACGAAGAGCTGGAAGAGCTTGAGGAAGAGCTGGAACTGCTGGAGGATGAAGACGAGCAGTTACCGCCGACAACGCCACCGCCACCGCTTTGGCTGTTGCAAGTGTTAGCGCCGATACAGCTTGCACTGTTTTCCCATCCCCAGCCGGTGGTTTGATTCTGACACAACGGATAATTTGTGCCGTACCAGTTACAGACCTGTCCGCAGTTTGGCGTGCCGCTTGAAGATGAAGAGCTGCTTGAGCTTGAGCTGCTGGACGAGCTGCTGGAGCTGGATGAGGACGAACCACCACCAGTACTTGAGGAGCTTGAGCTGCTGCTGGACGACGAGCTGCTAGACGATGAGCTGGAGCTGCTAGAGCTGCTCGAGCCAGTGTTGGTGCCGCAAGCGCCAACGCGTGTCCAGGATGCATCGCTGCCTGGCACGGAGTTGGTGTACCAGTTCGCGCTGTACAGGGTGTTTTGATACACCATTTGGTCACCCGCGTTGGCGTGGTTGTATGCACCACCAGACCAATCGCGCGCGGTCCAGTTAGGATACACATTCACTCCTGCACAGCTACCGCCGGTGGCACCACTGGAGCTGGAACTGGAGCTGCTCGACGAGGAGCTGCTAGAGGACGAACTGCTGGAGTTCGATGACGAGGAACTTGAGCTGCTGCTTGAACTGGATGTTGAACTGCCCGACACATCGATCAGCTCCAGCATCTTGTTCGCGTAGCGACGGCCGATTTCGCGGTAGCCTGCGGCGTTAAAGTGGTACTGGTCACGCGAACCCAGACCTGCGGCCGACACATAGTGGCCGTTGGCTACAACTGATGGGATTTCGTGAACGCGGGCGTCGTGGCTCGTGCAGCATGCACCGGGAACCATTTCACCGGCGATGAAGGGCACTTCGCTGGCGCTCAGGCCAAGGTCCGTACGCAGGTCGGTCACCACTTCGTTGACGCGACTGGACCAGGTCGAGCTGCCGGTGTCGCTTTCACCCTGGTGGAAAATAATGCCTTTAATCACGCCGTCTTCCTGGGCTTTACGCGCCAGGTCAAGCATCCAGGCGTAACCGCCAGCACCACCAGGTACTGAGCCGTTCGCGCCGGAAGGCTGACAACTGCCTAAAGCAGCACAGTTTTTACGGAAAAAGTTAATGCTTTGGCCCTGGTAGGCCGCGCCGACTAAGCCAACCCGCACCCCGGCGCCGCTGTTTTCGAGCATGGTACGACCAAAGTAGTCGCCTGGCCCAAGACCGCCGTTATTCCACGCGTGAGCGGTGTTGTAGCAGCGGATTAAGGGGGGAGTTGCTGTGCGCCATTCGCCGTAGCTGGCACCGCCGACCGTACAATTGTTGTCGGCTTGCATCGCAAGCAACCCGGTGGGCACTTGCTGATCCTGTGAGGAAATTTGTCCCTGGCCTTCCATATTGGATTGACCAAACATGAGGTAAATATGGAAGTTGGGGTCTGGAGCAGCGAAGGTTGCAGCGGCTGACAGGGCGAGTGTCGAGGCGCACAACATTTTCGCTACACTGCGTGAAAGCCGGGCTTTCATAGACAATGCGCGTTCGTAGTTTTTCATAGGTAGGCTACCCATTGTTGTTGTGATTGCGGTTTTTCATTTCGCGCGTATTCGCTGCTGAGTACCTCGAAGCTGGCGTAACGACAGTAAGACACGCCGCGAAAATCAGTTGAACTTCGGCTAGGTATAACGCTATTTGTTATTGAAATTTAAAGTGCTATTTAGCTGAAGACTAAACACCTGAATGGTCGCTGAATTTTTCTGCATACTTTTTCGAATACATATTCTGCATACAAAGAGGTATACGGGAAAAAAGGTTCAGACAACGCCGTCTGTACCGTGGAGGAAAGGCACAGATATTTTATTGTTATTGTCGGCGAGACTATATGCAAAAAACGGGAGCAATGAAACTAGACGAAAGTATAGTTTTGCAGCAGGGGGTAACCCGAATCTATTTCTCTTGTTAATAAAATAATTGCGATTTTTTATCGAAAAATCTAGCACTAATTCGAAATGGTGATAAAAATCCTCACAAAGTTTTTGTGATTTATATTTGTGTCACACTTCTTTATTGCTGGGGTGGTAGTAAAAACAGTCGTTAGTACGATTTTTATGGCGCGAAAGTTTCTATTGATGCACAGGTTATTAATGAGGTTTGAGAACCTCACCGAATTTGTTCTGGTGCACGGAAACCAGTGTATTTTCGAGACTATTCGGGCAGTCCAGTATCGCGGTTTCGATGTTTGCTACGTCTTCTTTGCTGCAGGCTCGCGCAATCAGCTTAAGCAAATGGCTGAACAGATCAGAGAGTTCGGAATATATATGCCGGCAACCTCGGGCGTGCCTGGCGAGATAGCCGTATGCTGCGCATCCCATCCCGATAAAATAATCCTGGCTTATACCCTTCTGCCGATAAATTTCCGGAAATAATGCACCGATAAATAACGCGACATCGCCCAGTTGCCTCAAGAGTATGCATCGCTCGCGGTCGTCGCCAGACTCCAACGCATCCTTGTACAGCAGTGCGAGGGGGCGAATCTCCATTTTACCTTCGCTATAACTGTACAGGTTTTCGCTTCGCCCAAAGCGGGCGAGCAGGTTGCCGGTGTACCACAGTGTGTCCTCCTGCGGGCGCGGTGTGATAGTCGTCACATGTTGCTGGAGTTGATCGCGAAAATAGAGTTCCAGCGATTGTGTGAACCCAATTTTGTCTGAATACATGCTGCCCCCATGGAAAACGGGATTCCCGGAGCGCTCAATAATATGCTCGCGCACAGCGCTTGCTGTGCGCCAAAACCCTATTGCGGCTCTACCGTGAGTCGGTTAACGCGGGTGATATCGTTTTCTCGTTTTACCTAGCAAATTTCGTGACCGTCGCACAGTTCTGTACACCGGCGAAGATGATCTAACTGCTGCTAGCCAATAGTTAAGCCGGTGATAGCAGCACAAGGCGGGGTAACTAAGTAAGTAATGCAGGTGAGTTGTGTAGGGAGTTTAGATAGGTTGTGTTGAGTAGGGAGTGTAGATAGGTTGTGTAGGATGCGTTGAGATAAGGGGCAGGCTCAGGGAAGCGCAGACGTGCACGTGGCGCCAGTAGCATGAAACCTGCATACACACAGGCTCCGCTCAGGAGCTGATATGTTGTATCATTCGGGGTGCTGGTGTCGGTGCGTGTTTGAAACTCAAACATCGTATAAGGCACTTACATCGAGTTTGCTATGCTCGCTTAGGAAATGGAATTTTTATTTGGTATATCAACCTTTGGTATATCTGCAGCTTTTGCAGCTGTCTTATTTAATATTTTTTAGATTAATGACTAGGATCACGCAATGAAAACGAATAAGTGGCTAACACAGTCGCTGGTAGTGGGCGCTTTTATGTCCGCTACATTAATATCTGCCGTTCACGCTGATGAAGGCATGTGGGAGCCATCCCAAATGCCGGAAATCCGTGACAGACTCGTTTCGGGCGGTCTCAAGATCGATCCCGCTAACCTATCCAGTTTTGAAGATTTTCCACTGAACGCGATTGTCAGCCTTGGTGGTTGTAGTGCGTCATTTGTATCACCCAAGGGTTTGGTGGTGACCAACCATCACTGTGTGTATGGTTCTGTTCAATATAACAGCACCACCGAAAATAATTTGCTTGAAGATGGATTTCTCGCGAGAAGTATGACGGACGAAGTGCCCGCAGTTCCCGGTAGTCGTATATACGTCACCGAAGCGGTGACCGATGTTACAAACAAAATGAATAAAAATTTGCGCGACGATATGAGCGGCATCGAGCGCTACAAAATGTTGGAAGACAATCGCAAAGCACTGATCAGCGATTGCGAATCCACTAACATTCACCGCTGTGATGTGTCTGCATTCCATCAAGGAATGGAGTATCGCTTGATCAAGCGATTGGAAATTCGCGATGTGCGTCTGGTCTACGCACCAGCGACCAGCATCGGCAAGTACGGCGGTGATATCGATAACTGGCAGTGGCCACGCCACACCGGGGACTGGGGTTTTTATCGCGCTTACGTTGGCAAAGACGGTAAACCGGCCGATTACAGCAAGGACAACGTTCCCTACACATCAAAAAGTTTTCTAAAAGTGGCCGCAGACGGCGTAAAAGAAAACGACTTTGTGATGGCCGCAGGTTATCCCGGGCGCACCAATCGCTACCGTACCAGTGATGAAATAGAAAACCAGTTTACCTGGTACTACCCCGAGGCGCGTGCATATCGCGAGGATATTATCGCCACGATTGAAGAGTCGTCGCCCGCAGACAGTCAGGCGCGCCTGAATTACGAGAGCACGATTTCTTACCTAGCCAATTATGCGAAGAACTTTCAATCCATGGAGGAGAGTTTTCAGCACAGTGATTTCCTGGCGCGTCGACAGCAGCAAGAGAAAAAATTCGCAGGCTGGTTGAAAAAAGATAGCGCGAGAGCGGCCAAGTATATGCCGGCGATCAGCGGGCTGAACGCGCTGGTAGCGCAGGAGCAGGCGACTCGCCAGCTGGATTTGTGGCGAGGATATTTTTCGTATGCCACTCTGCCGAGCGTTGCTGAAGACTTGTATCGTTTGGCTGTCGAGCGCGAAAAACCGGATGCCGAGCGTGAGCCCGGTTATCAAGAACGCGACATGACACGATTTAAGCAGTCGTTGGAACGTATCACCCATCGTTATGATGAAACCGTAGACAAGGCCATTCTAACCTACCTGTTGGGTCGCTACATGGAACTTGATCCCGCTCAGCATTTAGCCAGCGTGGACAAGCAATTTCGCCTGGGTAATAAGCTCGACGAAAAAAAATTGGCGAAAACACTGAATGGCCTATACAAAAAGTCCTCGCTTGACGACGAAGCTGTTCGCCTCGCCTGGATGGACAAAAGTGTTGCTGACTTCAAGAAAAGCAAAGATCCATTTATTCAGTGGGCGGTTAACTCTTTCGATGAGCGCATGGCCCTTGAAGAGCACGATAAGGAAATTGAAGGTCAGTTTTTACGCCAGCGCCCACTGTATATGAGTGCGTTTGTTGCCTTCAATCGAAGCTTGGGGCTGCCGGTTTACGCGGATGCTAACAGCAGCCTGCGGATTACCTACGGTCACGTCAAAGGCAATCAGCCCAAAGACGGTCTGCTGAATCTGCCTTTTACAACTTTGGAAGGTATTGTGGAAAAAGATACCGGCGTAGAACCGTTTAACGCGCCGAAGGAAGAATTGGCGCTGATCCGCGAGAAGAAATACGGCCCGTATAAATTGGACGCAATAAATTCCGTACCGGTTAACTTCCTTTGTACGCTGGACATTACCGGCGGCAACAGTGGTTCGGCGACCCTTAACAGTAAAGGTGAATTAGTCGGGTTACTGTTCGACGGTGTATACGAAAGTATTATCGGCGATTGGGATTTCGACGATGACCTGAACCGTGCGATAGTTGTTGATATTCGCTATATCCTGTGGGTAATGACCTATTTGGATAAGGCCGATAATCTGCTGGAAGAAATGTCCATGGTGCGTAAATAGCTGCGCTTTTGCTTCCATTCGCCGCTACTCAGCTATCTTCGAGTAGCGGCGATATTACCAGCGGGCTTCTCCCAGCGCTTGTGCGCTGGCCGTTGGTAAATCCCCTTCTACCGCAATTCTCTTACTCTCTATCCTGATCTTTTTCGACGGCGATTAATCTTTATCGCGCTCATCGCTTTTATCGGCTTTTTTCTTGTCGTCGGTCGCGGAAGGCAGCTTTGAATCCCACGTGTAGGTCAAGTCAACGCTGTCTACCTTGCCCGAGGCGGCCTCGATTTTTAATTGCTGGGTCAGGCTGTATTCAAGAATAAATCGTCCGACGGCGCCCACCAGCCCATACTGGTATTTAACATACAGTTTGTCGCTCACTTGCTTGCCCGCACCCACGGAGCTGGAGCCGGTGCTGCTGTCGGAATCAATCGTGATATCGGTCAATCCAAGTTCGCCACCGATACGCTGCAGTGTCGGCAGGGCTTGGGCGAGCGCCATCGACAGGGCGGCGGCTTCGGCCTGTCCGTCTTCACCTTTACCAACATCGGACATGGGTTTGCCAGTGAGCATATAGGAGAGTACATCGCTCTCACTCATGCTTGGGGTGGAGTAAAGCTGTGTTTTTGGATGTTTGGCCGTGCCGTACAACCAGATACCGGCTTTAATCTGGGTATTTAAACCGGTTGCCTGCGGGCGTTCGATAGTGCGCGCTGCGCGAACATCGAGATTGGGATTGTCCATCGACCCTGTGAACACAATCTGCCCATGCTCTATTTTTAAATCCTGGCCGTAACTCTTGTACTGTCCGCTCGGCAGCATCAGGCTACCTTGTAATTGCTGACGGCCGCTCGCATCGAGATTGAAATTTAAATCGCCGCGAATTTGCGTTTTGAGGCCAAACCCTTCGAAGCGGATATTGTCTCCAGCAATAATTTTTAAATCGCTGGTGAAAACCAGTGGTGAAGGTTTTTCTATGGGTTCTTCGCCATAGATAACGGCATCTTCCGAAACGCTGCTGGCGGACTTGGGGAGTTCCTTCAGTTCCATAAAGGAATCCGAAATTTTTACGCTGCCGCCAAGGTGCCAGCGAAGATCTTCTCCTTCCAATTGCAAGTGAGGACTGGCGGTGAAGCGTCTGTCGGGCTGGTCCACTAACTGCAATTGTTCACCATCAATTTTTATCCGTGCGGCAAAGGGAAAGCGACCGCTATCGGTCGGCTTTATATCGCCTTGCAGCGTCATGTCGCCGTTGCCAACGGCGCCTTTACCGCGTAAATCAATTGAAGTTTTGGCTGCGTCAATATCAATATTCCAGTTGCGCAGCCGACTGCCTGTTTGTGGAAGAATAAAACCGAATTCACTCAGGCTGACCTTCCCTGTGACCAGTGCATCGACGTTTTCCGTGTTTTGCTGGTAGTGTAAATCGATGCGGGTCTTGCCTTCCAACTCGGCAATCGTTGGCACGAACGGTTGGATATAGGCCAGGGTGTCCAGAGCTCCATCGATGGTAATGTCGATAGCGGGCTGCTTTTCCAGTGCAGACTTAACGGTGCCGGCGACGCGTAACTGCTGACGTTTATCGATAACTGCACCAGCATCGATATTGACGACGTCCTGATTACCATCAATGCGCACGAAGGTTTTTTCAATCGGCAGATCCAGGTTGGGTTCGTCCTCGTTGCGGTAATGAATGCTCGCATCGACTAAATTAAACGCGCTTTCAATACTGAATGTCCGGGGAGCGAAATTCGCCAGTGTTGCCTCGATATTGGCTTTGCCACGCAACTCCCCTTCCGTTTGCCAGGTGGTGGGTAGGCGTTGCAGGTACTGTTTAAACAGCGTTTTTTCGCGGTCAAAATAAATCCCGTTTACATGCGTCGCGACGGTCAGATCACGTTGGTCCAGCAGCTCAACTGTGTCGAGGCATAGTTGCGCTTGTGCCTGCTCGAGGCAAAAGTCGTTCAACGCCACGCGCGCTTGTGACAATTGAATAGGGACAGTCTGCCGGAGTTTCCACTGACCGAAGCGCAAGCCTGTGCTGATATTCAGCTGTTGGAGCTGGATATCCCAGATAGCCGTATCCAGTGTATAACCTGCGCTGGTGTTGCCAGCTGTGATACCCCCTGTCATAGCCAAGGTTTCGAGATTCAGGTCCCCTGGTATCCCTGATACGCTGAGCGTGGCGCGATGTTTGGGCAGGCTGCCGGAGGCGGAGAATTCGATTCGTGTAATACCGTTACCCGCGGTCGCCAATTGTTCAGCGACTAAATCGAGTTTTTGCAGCTGTATTTTTTCCGGCGCGGCGAGCTGTAAATTTTTAGCGATCAGCGCCATATTCGCCTTGCCGATCTCCGTGTCGGCAAAGCGCAGGTTTTGCGCATTGAGGGTAAATTGCGCATCGGGTGCGGTGGCTTTGCCAGCGATGTTACCCACCAGATGGCCACTGCCGTTGAGCGCCTCGGCGATGGTATTCAAATTGCCCGCGTTGAAATCCAGATCGAGTTTAATCGCTTGATTATCGATACCGTATTCGCCACTGGCTTTGAGCTCGTTGACATCGTTCTGCAAGCGCAATTTTTCCAGGCTGATTTTTTGCCCTTGCAGCTGTGCGATAACATCGCCCTTCAGTGGCTTTTTGCCGAGATCCAGGTTGGCAATTTGCAGCGTGATTTTACCGTCTTTCAGTTCTTCTTTATAACCGACATCTGCGTCGAGCCGGGCGGTAATTTTCGCGACGTCAATTTTATCGCCAAGCCAGGCCTGTAAATTCAACTCGTTCAGTTGCAACTGTGCTTGCGCGCGAACCCCATCACGCCAGTTTACTTGGGCGCTGCCTTGCAATTCACCGCCGCTGGCTGGTGTTACCTGCAGCTCTTTCAGTTCGCTGCTGCTGTTGGTCAAGTCAGTAAAACTGTCGACAACAAGGTGAAAATCCCCGGCACTGGTGACAATGTCGGTTTGCCCTTCAGCTTGCACGATTTGCGTTGTCAGGTGGATTTTAAAGTCGCCGTTGGGCGATTCAACTTGCGGGATCTGTGGATGAGAAAAATCTTCCCAACTCAATAAAAGGTCGCATTCCAGCGGTTGTTCCGTTACGCAGGAGCCTTGTGTTGCCACGTGATGTGAAGGAAGATTGAGCGCGATCTGCCACCTGGGAGCGAAGTCCAGTTTGCCATTTAAACGGTAGGTTTCTCCTTGGAAACCGGCGGCGAAAGTCTCAATATTTATCTTACTGCCAGCAGCTCTTGCGCGAAGGCTAATGTCATTGACTTGCGCCAGGGTTTGTTGCGCGCGGGAAAGTTGAAAATCCCCCACACGCAAATCGTTGAGTACAATGTTAACGGGCAAATGAATTTTCGGGAGTGCAGGTGGTTCATCGCTTGTCGGCGGCGGAGGTGACTCAACCAGCGCGATGCTAAGTTTGTTCAAGTGAAAACGGCTGATACTGACTTGGGTTTCCAGTAATTTTCGCGGCTGCCACTGTAGGTTAAGCCCCGTTGCGGTAATTTCCTGAAATCCCAAGGTATTTGTTTTCGCCGTAACCGTGAGCCGGGAAAATGTTACTCCCTGCCAAAGACTGCCGTTCGCGTCAGCATACTGAATGGTAACGGGCAGATAGGGTTCGCTCACGTCCACCGCCCAGCGAAATCCGCTGGTGGTATCCAACAGCCAGAAAATGCCGCTGGCAATAGCGGTGATAACAACCAGTATAACTAGCGCTATGCCACGCAGTGCGTGTTTTATCCAGGGCTTCATAGATCAGCCCCCACACTCACGTGGATACGAAAATCGTCTGCACTGTTTTCAGGAAAGGCAAAGTCCAGCCGCAGTGGGCCGACAGGCGAGTACCAACGCACACCCACGCCCCAGGCTTTGCGGTAGTTGGGGTTTTCATTAAAGGCGTCGCCAATGTCGTAAAAGGTGGACAGCGACCAGCTTTTTAGAATGAGATGGTCGTATTCAATGCTGCCTACGATGAGCTTGCCGCCGCCGGTAATTTCGCCGTTTTCTTTTTCGATGCCAATGGTGTTGTAGCCGTAACCGCGCACACTGTTATCGCCACCGGTATAAAATCGCACAGAGGGCGGCAACTCATTGATATCGTCCATCAGGGTTCCTGCAATTTCCGCCCGCGCAATAAAACGGCCGCGCTCGATTGGAGAGAAAATGCCTTTAACCCGGCTGTACGCCTGCACAAAATTGACTTCCGACGCCCACATTTCGTGACTGAATGTAATACCGGTTTCGAAGCGATAGCCACTGGTTTGCCTCGGCTCTTCGCTTGCATGTATCCAGGTCGCCCCTACACCAGGAACAATCAGCGTTTTACGAAATTTCGTTTCCTGTTGTTCCTGGTACGTTTCCTCCCTTAAATTAACTCCCGCATTCACGACCCAGCCGTCGTTGAATGAATAAATCGAGCGCGCGCTGGTGGAGAGGGTGTTGCTCTGGTAAGCCTCGTACTCTTCCTCCAGATAACCCGCGCTCAGTTCGTACCATTCTTTTGCGGCATTGTGTTTGGGAATAATGTAAGTGCCGAGTAATTCTCTCACCCGCTCAGCCAGTAGCGCATCTGTTCGCCAGTGGTGACCCAGATCGTTTAAATAGCGATTTGTGTAATTACCGCGTAAGCGCGCGCCCTGGTCGGTGGAATAACCGATGCCTGTGCCAAAGCTGTGGTGCGGTGCCAGTGAGAGATCAAAATCCAACGGTACCCGGTGTTCGTCGTCTGCCTGCTCGAAGCGCGGTGTGATAATAACTTTGCGAAAGTAGTCCGTGCCCTGGAAGCGCTTATAAACATCTTGCAGTGCCATTTCTGAATAGGGTTCGCCAGATATATCTCCGGCGAGGCGGCGTAAAAATGTTTCGCGTAATTCCAGGTCGGGGTAGCGTTGTTCGCCAATGCGATAGCGGGGGCCGATTTCGAGTTTTAGGGCAACATCGGCGGCGTCATCTTTGGGGTAAATAGCCAGTTCGGATTGGGTATATTTCGCTTCCCAATATCCAAAGCGGCGCGCGGTATCCAGCAGGGTGCCTTTGTAGCTCTCGTATTCGCCATGCTTTAATGATTGCCCCGACTTTAACGCGGGATGAGATATTAATGCTTCCAGTTCGGGGACGAGTGATGCTGGCGCGCGATCGGTGCTAACGTTTATTTTACGGTACCGCACGCGGGGGCCAAGCGTGACATCCAGGTCCAGCTTCCAGCATTTTTCGTTTTGTTCAAAGCGCTGTTTTATTTCGGTGTTGTAGTAGCCGTACGCGCGCACGGCATCCTGCACTTGTTGCGGCAGGTCGCGACGGTACTGCTGTACTCGCCACGCGGGCAGTGAACAGCTTTCGCCTGCAAGTTTTACATGCGCGCGTATATTTTCTTCAATCTGGCCGTCCACTCCGTGAATGGACATGTCTTCTTGGGCTGTTCCGGCCGACGCTAGCGCCAGCAAAAAGCCCAGCCTGACGGCGCTTTTTAGTACTGTGTAGATGGTAGATCACTCCCTTATAGCCTGTGCCGCTATTTAATAATCAGTGCGACTAAACCGGTCATAAGTAAGAGTATGGTTTGTGGCGAAAGTGCACCGAGTTGCGGACTCTCCTGTAATGCAAGCCAAATGCCGCTTCCGAGCAGACCGAAAGCAATGACGTTCAGAACGCTGTTGCGCAGGCGTCGCGAAGATCTGGATTCTGAGTCTCTCAAAGCTTCGCTGGCTGCTTTTAATTGTGGCGCAATCTGCGCGAGTTGCTTAACTTCAGTGACTGTGTCAAAGATGAGATGGGGGACTTGTGGGAATTTCTCGATCCATTCTGGCGAGTGGTATTGAAAATCTTTGAGCAACGCCTTTGGCGAGAAGCGCTCGCGCACCCACCGTTCTAAAAATGGATGGGCGGTTGCCCACAGGTCGAGATCTGGGTAAATCTGGCGGCCCATCCCCTCAATATTGAGCAGCGTTTTCTGCAGCAAAACCAGTTGCGGTTGCACTGGCATGCGGTAGCGGCGCGCGGTGCGGAACAGCGAGATCAACGCCTGCCCGAACGAAATTTCTTTGAGGGGTTTTTCAAAAATGGGTTCGCACACGGCACGAATTGCCGCTTCGAAGCCTGACACCGACGTGCCTTTTGGCACCCAGCCGCTGAGTACGTGCAGCTCGGCGACCTGGCGATAATCGCGGCGAAACATAGCGAGCAGGTTGCGTGCTAAATAGTATTGGTCTTCGCGAGTGAGCGAGCCGACGATCGCCATGTCCACGGCCATATAGCTGGGGTTGTGCGGGTGGAGTTTGGATATAAATACATTGCCCGGGTGCATGTCTGCATGGAAAAAGTTATGGTCGAACACCTGAGTGAAAAATACTTCGACGCCGCGTTCGGCCAGAACTTTTAGGTCGATGCCGTTGGCCTTCAGGTTTTCTGAATCGGTGACCGAGTGGCCGTATATGCGCTCTAGCACCAATACGTTTTGCCGGGTGTAATCCCAATACACTTCCGGGATATACAGCATGTCGGAGCCTTCAAAGTTGCGGCGCAATTGCGTGGCATTGGCGCCTTCGCGGCACAGGTCCAGCTCATCGAAGATGGTATCCCGGTATTCATCCACCACTTCCACGGGGCGCAAACGGCGGCCTTCGCTGCTGTATTTTTCGACCAGTTCTGCAAACCAGCGCAGCAGGCTGGTGTCTTTTTCGATGGTGGGCTCGAGCCCGGGCCTGACGGCTTTAACCACGACCTCTTCGCCGCTGTGTAATTCGGCAGTGTGGACCTGCGCCACCGATGCCGATGCCAGGGGTTCTCGATCGAAATGTTTGAACAACTGGTCTATGGGTTTGCCCAGGGCGCGCTCGACAATTTCTATAAACAGATCGCTGCTGAAAGGAGCGACGTTGTCCTGCAGGCGGTCGAGCTCGGAGACAATATCCGGCGGCATTAAATCCGGGCGGGTAGACAGCTGCTGGCCGAATTTTACAAATATCGGGCCCAGTTCCTCGAAGGCTTTGCGCAAGCGCATACCGCGCGGTTCGTCCACTTTTGGATAGAGCCGGTAGGCCAAAAGTAACATCTTGAGGGTGCGCGGGCTCTGAGGGTTGCGGAGCAAATCGTCGAGCCGGTAGCGGCCAATGGTGTGGAGAATATGGAGGAGGCGAAGCAGTCGAGCCACAAAATTACTCGTTTATTAAGTTGCGTTATTTAGGTCTGCGTTGGCTAAGCTTGTCGAGGCGCAGTTGCAGCCGGTCGACACCTTGACGCAATTGGTTGACGTGTTCGCCAAATATTTGTATTTCTTCCCTGGCTGGCACCGCACGGAGTTCTTCGGTAATAAATTCCTGGATGCGCCGTGCAGAATATTCACGGTTCGGAATCCAGCGGCTCGCCACATCTCGCCCGAGTTGCGCCACCAAGTGGGCAGGAAAGCTGCCAATCGCGTTCGCAAGTGCATCTTCCCAGTCTATGTCGATATTGGCAAAGCAGCGTTGATAATCTGCTAGTAAACCGATCTGGCCTTTCACCGTAACCCCGGTATTAGCGAGGCTGGTACTGGCGGTGAAAACGAGTGAGAGAATGTCCCGCAGATCGCCGCGCAGTTCCACATCTGGCGCAGTGGCTGCGATGGTGGTAAATCGCAGCTGGTCCCCCGTTGCACGAATGTGGCATTCAAACGCTGGCGAGGTGCTGACGATGCCTAACGTTTTACTGGGTAAGCGGCCGATTGCCGCGCGGGTGCCTGGGTCGTAACGCAATGCGCTGTTGATGACTTTTTCCAGGCTGCTCGAAATCAATACGCTGAATTCGTGAAAATGGGTTTCACTTGCCGTGGCTGTCATCGCGGGTCAGGCCTTGGTGCCTTTGTGGAGTGCGACTATGCCGCCGGTCATGTTGTAGTAGCGACATTGCGCAAAGCCGGCGTTTTCCATCATGCCTTTCAGGGTTTGCTGGTCTGGGTGCATGCGGATACTTTCGGCAAGATAGCGATAGCTGTCAGCGTCCTGGGTGATCAGTTTGCCCATCATCGGCAATACATTAAAGGAATACAGGTCGTAGGCTTTTTCGAGCAAACTGTTTTGCGGTTTGGAGAATTCCAATACCAGCAGTCGTCCGCCCGGTTTGAGTACGCGATTCATCGCGGCAAGCGCCATATCTTTATCGGTCACGTTGCGCAAGCCAAATGCAATGGTGATGCAATCAAAGGTGTTATCGGGAAAAGGAAGAAACTGGGCGTCGGCCTGCGCGTATTGCACATTGCCGAGAAAGCCCTTATCAACGAGTTTGTCGCGGCCCACTTTCAACATGGAGTCGTTGATGTCGGCCAGTACAACCTGGCCTTCGTCGCCGACCAGACGGGCAAATTTTGCGGTAAGGTCGCCAGTGCCGCCAGCAATGTCCAGTACCCGGTCGCCGGGGCGCACACCGCTTAGCTCAATGGTGAATTTTTTCCACAGGCGATGAATGCCACCGGACATGACATCGTTCATTAGGTCGTATTTTGCGGCAACAGAATGGAATACACCGGCTACGCGCTCGGCTTTATCTGCGGCGTTGACTGTCTCGAAACCAAAATGCGTGGTGTTCTCGTCGGACATGATTTAACCCCCGTCTAATAAGCGCCAAATTGTACCGTATTTGGCGTTGGCTTAGGGCCTGTTGATGAGTGAGTGGGGGTTTATACGCGCAAGAATGTAACGCGAGTAGGGTTTAGTGGAGGGAAACCACGGGGGGTTTACGGCTCTGCTGTCAGGGATCGATCCATTTAACCGCAGTTGTTTCCGCGGCTTCTTCCTCTTGCTTGTGCGCGGCAACACGTTGCAGGTAATCCTGCCAGTTGGCGGTGTGGTTAGTGGCCAGTTCGTGCAAATACTGCCAGGTGTATATGCCTGTGTCGTGGCCATCACTGAAAACCAGTTTTATGGCGTAGTTCCCTTGCGGCTCAACGCCGGTAATTTGTACCCCTGACTTATTAAGCTGCAGAACTTCCTGTCCGGTGCCATGGCCGGTTACCTCTGCCGATGGTGAAAATACGCGCAGGTACTCGGCGCTGAGCGAAAACACTGTTTCCGCCCAGGTCAGCTCGATAATACCGGATTTTCGGTGCAGTTTAATATGTGTTGGTTGCATCAGAGTATATAGCGGCTCAAATCTTCATTCGTTGCAAGTTCGCCCAACTGTTTATCCACAAAGGCAGCGTCTACCACTATTTCAACTGATTCACCGTCGGTGTTGAAAGAGGCTTCTTCCAAGAGCTTCTCCAATACTGTATGCAAGCGTCGGGCACCGATGTTTTCGGTACGCTCGTTTACATCAAAAGCGGTTTCGGCGATCCGTCGAATCCCATCTTTGCTGAACGCGAGACTCACCCCTTCGGTTGCCAGCAGCGCCTGGTGTTGTTCTGTGAGGGATGCGTCCGGCTCAGTGAGAATGCGCTCAAAGTCTTCCGGGCTCAAGGCTTCCAGTTCAACGCGGATAGGCAAGCGGCCTTGTAACTCCGGAATCAGATCTGATGGCTTCGAGAGGTGGAATGCGCCTGAGGCAATAAACAGAATATGGTCGGTTTTGATCATACCGTGTTTGGTGCTCACTGTGCAGCCTTCGATCAGTGGCAGCAGGTCACGTTGTACGCCTTCGCGCGATACATCGGCGCCAGACGCATTGTCGCGCTTGGTCACTTTGTCGATTTCATCGATAAAAACAATGCCGTTTTGCTCGGCTGCTTCAATAGCCTGTGCTTTGAGCTCTTCTTCGTTGATGAGCTTGGCGGCTTCTTCGTCGGTAAGTTTTTTGAACGCTTTTTTAACTGTGAGTTTGGCTTTGCGGGTTTTACCAGATGACATGGACGAGAACATATTTTGCAGTTGGCTGGTCATGTCCTCCATCCCGGGTGGCGCCATAATCTCTACACCTACTGGTGTCGCGGCCATTTCAATTTCGATTTCTTTGTCATCCAAATCGCCTTCACGCAATTTCTTGCGGAATATCTGGCGGGTGCTGGATTCATGTTGCTCCTCGCCACTGCTGCGCGCCGGTGGCAGCAACGCGTCGAGAATACGCTCTTCGGCAGCTTCCATCGCGCGATAACGGCATTTTGCCATCTCCTGTTCGCGAAACAGTTTGATGGAGCCGTCTACCAAATCTCGCACGATCGATTCCACATCGCGACCGACATAGCCCACTTCGGTGAATTTGGTGGCTTCTACTTTAATAAACGGCGCGTTGGCCAGCTTGGCCAGGCGGCGTGCAATTTCTGTTTTACCGACACCGGTAGGGCCGATCATCAGAATATTTTTTGGAGTGATTTCGTTGCGCAGGCTCTTGTCCACCTGCATACGGCGCCAACGATTGCGCAAGGCAATTGCAACAGCTTTTTTTGCTGCTTGCTGGCCCACGATAAATTTGTCCAGTTCCGAGACAATCTCTCTAGGTGTCATTTGCGACATGAGTAAACCTTTTATGTCTTCGCTTGAGAATTAGTATTCCAGCTCTTCAATCGTCTGATTATGGTTGGTGTAAATGCAGATATCGCCTGCAATAGTGAGGCCTTTCTGCACGATTTCCCGCGCAGACAACTCGGTGTTGTCAAGCAGGGCGCGAGCGGCCGATTGCGCGAAGGCACCGCCGGAACCTATGGCGATCAGGTCGTCTTCCGGCTGAATAACATCACCGTTTCCTGTAATGATCAGCGATGCTTCCTTGTCGGCCACTGCGAGCAGGGCTTCCAGGCGGCGCAAGGCTCTGTCTGTGCGCCAGTCTTTTGCCAGCTCAACTGCTGCGCGCACCAACTGGCCACCGTGGCTTTCGAGTTTGGCTTCAAAGCGCTCGAACAAGGTGAATGCGTCTGCGGTGCCACCGGCAAAACCGGCGATGACCTGATTTTTATACAGGCGCCGAACTTTGCGGGCATTGCCTTTCATGATGGTGTTGCCAAGAGAAACCTGGCCGTCGCCGCCGATGACTACCTGATTGCCGCGGCGAATGGAGAGAATGGTGGTTCCGCGATACTGTTCCAATGCGTTTCCTTAAGTCTCGTGTAAAACAGTAAAGTGGGGACGCGGGAAAACAAATTCAAGCAAAACATGGCTCGTTCTGACGCCGAGCGCAGGGTAATCAAGCTGGTCAGCCGACGCGACAGGAGCAAGGTTATTGAGAATGCATTGGCGCTTTGACGGCTCGCACTGGCAGCCTGGACAGGTGATGACTTATGGCGCGGGCGCTTTCATCCGTTTTAGGACCAGTGCTTCATGGTGATTGGACACCAGTGTGCTGCGCGCCTTCGCCAGCATGGAGCGGGATTCAAATGGGCCGACCAGTACACGGTTCCAGGTGTCGCCTTTGCGCACTTCTGCGCGTTCAACCCGGGCATCGAGATTGAGCAACAATAGCTGAACGCGGAGTTCTTCGGCGTCGTCCACGTTTTTAAACGACGCGACCTGAAGGATATATTCGTAGGTATCTGTTTGCGCGGGCGGCTCGTCGCTCGATACGGTATTGTCTTTGTCGGTGAGCTCGGGAATCGATACCCGGGTTTCTTTTAAAACTTCGTAAAAATCGAACTTTGGCTGGGTCGGTTTGCTCTCTTTCTTGGCCACCTTAGCGCTGCTGGAAGACGTCGTTTTGCTGTCTGCAATACGCTGTACCGGGTCCAGTTGAGACAAACGCATTAAAAACATGATGAACGCCCCCAGCACACAGCCGGTAAACAGCCATACCCAAGCGGGTACGCGGGGCTCATTGGATTTGCGACGATTAGATGAGCGTCGAGTGCGAGAGTAATCTTGCGCCATTGGAAAGCGTGGACCTGCGTGGAGCTTAAATCAGGAGTCGAGTCGAACTGGATTAGCATTCATTAACACTGCTCGGCCAAGCATTCGCCGATACAGGAATCGATGTGTTGGGTGCCAGGAGAGCGTACTAATCGGCGTTCGCCAGATAATGGCAAGCGTATCACAAGATGAGGGTCGAAACAGAATTTCTACAATATTTTTATTGGTTTAGCGTCACAATCTAAGCTATTATCGAGGTTATTCAAGCGCCTGAAGGCCGTTCATTATGGCGGTTTTATCAGAGGCTCTTTCCGCGACTTAACCGCAATAATTCTCGGAACCGGGTTTTGCGGTCGGTTTTATTTTGTCGCATCAGCCTGTTGGGTAAAAAGCCTGAGAGTGGATAACTATGGTTTGTGTACTGCGATTAATTCAATCTTCCTTTTTTCTAATCTTCGCTTCGTTGTTGCTGGCGGGTTGTGGCGGTGCGCCTGGCACGGTGGGTTCTGATGACTTAGTGGCCAAAATCAGCTTTGTCAGTGCGACCCCCGATTACCTGACCTTAGCGGGCCAGGGCGGCGTGGAACAGTCGGTGGTGTCATTCAAGGTTACCGACCAGTACGGCGCAGCACTCGGTGGTGTTGGTGTCACCTTTGAGCTTAGCGATGATGTGGGTGGTGCGCGCTTGAGTACCACTCGCGCATCTACCGGGTTCGATGGTGAAGTGAACACAGTGGTAAGTAGTGGCACCGCGCCCGTAGCGCTCTATGTTACTGCGACAATTGACGGTACGCATATTCAAAGCTTCTCTGACGAAATCTCAATTTCCACGTCTGGCTTCAGCGCTTCTTCGTTTAGCTTGTCGGTGATCATCTCTGATGAAGTCACAGGTTCTTCTGAGCCATATGATTATTACGGCAACCCATATAACCCCGTAACGAATGGATCACTGCGCATTGAATCCGCTGGTGAGCTTGGTGGTATTGAAGCTGAGCTGCAGATGATTGTGACCGACCAGTTTGGTCACAAGGTTCGCGATGGCGCAAAAGTGACTATCGTTTCGCCCATGGCGGGTCTGGTACGACCATCGGCATGTATCGTGGCGGACGGAATTTGTCAGGCGACCTGGACCAGTACTTCCGGCTCGGGCTATGGCATCGGTGATCACGTGATACTGCTGGCCTATGCAAGTGGGGCCGAATCGTTCGATGACGTCAACGGAAATAATATTTACGACGAAGGCGAACAGTTTGTCGATTTCCACGAAGCATTTGCCGATGAAAACTTTAATGGCATGTACGACTTGGGTGAGTTCTTCGTCGATGCTAACAGCAATGGTGTTTTTGATGCCGTGGGTAATGGCGTGTGGGATGGCCCGTGCCTGACCGACAGCTGTGCTGGCCAGGACTCTACCATTATCTGGAACACTCTGGTTCTGGAATTGGGTAGTTGCCCAGAGGACGGTTGTTCGGCTAACTAAACTTCCTGTGGATCTACATCCACAGACCAGCGGGTGCGGCGTGCCAGTGCCTGCTGGTCGATTTTCTCGATTCCCTCCTTCAATAATTTTTGCAACGCTTTGCGACTTCCTGCTGTGATATGCAGTTGGTAGCGGAAACGTTCGTTTACTCTCTCCATTCGTGCTGGGATCGGTCCCAGATACTGTAACTGCTGTGAGGGCGGCATTAAGCTGGACAACTGTTGACGAGCCATTTTTAGAAAATCTATTGCATTTTGCGGTCGTTTGGATTCCGCGCGTATCAGGCACTGGTGAGTAAATGGTGGCAAAAAAGCGGTTTGGCGTTCGTTGAGCAGTTGACGGGCAAATAAATGGTAGCCCTTGGTAAGCAGCAGATCTAACAGGGGATGATCCGGGCTGTGGCTTTGGATAAGAACCTGCCCAGGGATTTCTCCCCGGCCTGCTCGGCCTGCAACCTGTATCACCAACTGAGCCATCCGCTCCGGGCCGCGATAATCCGCGCTCATGAGCCCCTGGTCGCAGTCGGCGATAACGACCAGCGCGATATTGGGGAAGTGGTGCCCTTTGGCGAGCATTTGGGTGCCAATCAGAATGCACGGCTTGCCGGATTTCACCACCGCAAGGGTCTCTTGCAGGCTATTCTTTTGTCGCGTTGAATCTCTATCAATGCGGATAATCGGTGTGTCGGGAAACCGCTCCTCCAGCCACTGCTCCGTTTGTTCCGTGCCCAAACCTCTCGGGTTTAGATCGGGACTGTTGCATTGCGGGCAGTGTCGGTTAACCGGTTTTTGTGCATCGCAGTGGTGGCAGTGCAGGTGGTATGGTGCTTTATGCAGCGTGAGGTTGGCGTCGCACGAGGGGCATTCGGCGATCCAGCCGCAATGGTGGCAGAGCAGGGATGGCGCGTACCCGCGACGGTTCACGAAAACAATCGCTTGCTGGCCTCGCTCTATGGTTTTTTCAAGCACTGCAACTGATGCATCACACAAGCCGGCCGTTAGCGTTTTACCGCGTAAATCCACCCGACTAATTGTGGGGGGCTTGGCTGCACCGGCGCGGCGTGTTAGGCGCAAGTGGGCGAACCTGCCGTGGATGGCGTTGTAAAAGCTTTCCAGTGAGGGTGTGGCTGAGCCAAGCACAATGGGAATCTGCAGTTGATTAGCGCGGTAAATTGAGAGGTCTCTCGCGGAGTACCGCAACCCATCCTGTTGTTTAAAAGACAGGTCATGCTCCTCATCGACAATAATTATTCCTAAATCCTGCATCGGGCACAGGGAAGCCAAGCGAGTGCCAATAACGATGCGTGCTCTGCCATCGCGGGCGGCGAGCCAGTTGTTGGTACGCTGGCTGTCGCTTACATTTGAATGCAGCTCTGCTACCGAGCACGCGAATCGTTGCTCGAACCGCGCCACCGTCTGGGGTGTGAGGCCGATTTCCGGTATTAGGACCAGCGCCTGTTTACCCGCTTGCAGGGTGCGTGCAATAGCTTGTAAGTAAAACTCAGTCTTGCCGCTACCGGTTGCCCCCTCCAGCAAGTAGCAGGTATAGCGATGAAAACTCAATTGACTGAGAGCAGCCTCTTGCTCCTCTGTAAGAGCTAACGGTGACTCGCGCAGCAGCTGATCTGCTGCGTCTTTGGGCGCTTGATGCTCTGGAACCCGTTCGACTTTTTCCACCAGCCCTTTTTTCTGCATCGCCGCCATGGTTGTACTGTTGATGTCCAGCTTGCGCGCGTCGGCGTCTAATAAGAAATCGTTGTGCAGGAGATATTGCAGCGCTATTTGTTGTTTTTTGGCACGCTTGAGCGCGGTTTCCGGTAACCCTTTCCCTTCTGTCGTCAGTTGCCAGGCTGCGAGTGTCGGCGCACTGGATTTGCCTTGCCGGAGCGGGGTTGGCATCGCGGTTGAAAGGGTTTCACCCAGCGGGTGCTGGTAGTAATCCGCGGCCCACCAGCATAAATTTAATAGTTCAGCGGTGAATAGCGGTTTATGGTCCAGGATTTCGAGCGCCGCAACGATCTTCGCCGGATCGTATGTTGAAGTCTGGTGGCAAGAGAGAATAATGCCAACCATCGCCTGGTGGCCGAAATTAACCGCAACCCGACATCCCATGTAGTTCGCAGTTGGGTCTGCCTCGGTCGGGAGCCGGTAGTCGAACGTGTTGCGCAGGGGAACGGGTAGTGCAACGGAGATGAACCAGTCTTGGGTGGTTGTCATCTTGAGTGTGAAATTGGCAGTGTTGGGGCTGCAGATTCTATAACGAAAATACCCGCCTGGTTAGGCGGGTATTCGGGAACGCAAGAGCGAATTACTTGCTGCGACGAGTAAAGCGCTTGTTGAAGCGATCAATACGGCCGCCGCTATCGACAACTTTTTGCTTGCCGGTATAAAACGGGTGGCACTCGGAGCAAACGTCGACATGAATGTCTTTCGCCAGAGTAGAACGGGTTTTAATGACATTGCCACAGCTGCAGGTCGCAGTCATGTCGCCGTATTTTGGTTGAATATCTTCTTTCATTTTCGCCTCTTGCCTTATTCAGGCCTTGCTGGATGCCGCCACCTGATCTATTGCCAGGCACCGCACCTCGTGGGTAAGACTATTGCCGGATGTCCGGACTTAGGGAGGCGGCATACTACCAGAAAGTGCCGCCAGTGCAAGTAGCTAGCGCTACGGGTTGACTAAAACAGCTCTTCAGTAATGGTGGCACTGGTATCGTAAGGTGATTTCCCGTTGGGCTGCTCTTCGTCAATTTCTGCGGGCGCGAATTCGCTGCGGAAAATTTCGAAGATGGCATCGGGATCGCCGGCGCGTGCCCGCAGTCCGGTCTCCGGATCGATTCGGACCGTGACAATGCCCGCAGGTTGAGGTCGCGGTGTTTCCGGGGTGTTTTCTAGTGCGGTTCGCATAAAATCTATCCAGATGGGAAGCGCCGCAGAGCCGCCGTATTCGCGATTTCCCAAAGGCTCAAACTGGTCAAATCCAACCCAGGTGGTGGTGACTATCTCGCCGTTATAACCAGTGAACCATGCGTCGTTGGGTCCGTTAGTCGTACCCGTTTTACCGGCCAGGTCGCCGCGGCCAAGCGCTTTGGCTCGCACACCTGTGCCTTTGCGAATGACATCCTGGAGGATGGAATCCATGATGTAGGCAACGCGATCATCGAGCACCTTTGCTGCGCGGGGGAAATCTTGAGGTTCGAGCAATCCCAGTAACCGCTTTATATCAAAAGGCAACTCGAACGCGTCGCCGGTAAAGGCAAAGGGGGCGTTGAGGTTGGTTTCGCTGCTATCGTCGCCACCTGTCTCTTGATCACAACTCTTGCAGACAGTGTGTGGCAGAGCTTCATACACCACGTTAGCATCGTAATCTACAATTCTCTCTATTAGGAAAGGCACTACACGGTACCCGCCGTTTGCAAACACGGCGTAGCCATTGGCGATGTCCAAGGGGGCCAGGCCGGGGCTGCCCAAGGCCAGCGATAAGTCACGAGGCAGCTCTGCTTCATTGAAGCCATAGCGGTGCATGCCGCTGATAGCAGTAGATACCCCTATTTCACGCAGTATGCGTACTGATACCAGGTTGCGCGAGCGGTAAAGTGCACGCCGCAAGCGCGTTGGCCCATCAAACCGGCCGCCATCGTTTTTGGGCCGCCAGGTACTCTCCAGTGCATCGTCTTCAATAACAAATGGGGCATCGTTAATAATGGTGGCAGCTGTCATGCCATTTTCTAACGCTGCGGTGTAAATAAAGGGTTTGAAATTGGAGCCCGGTTGGCGCCTGGCCTGAGTAACGCGATTAAAGTGGCTTTGATTGAAATCGAAGCCACCCACGAGTGAGAGCACTGCGCCATTGTGCGGGGAAAGTGCCACTAGCGCTGATTGCGCAGCCGGTATCTGTGACAACTGCCAATGACCATCCAGTTGGCGCAGGCGTATTAGAGCGCCTGGCTCGAAGATCTCCTGTGCGGAGTCGGGCCGCGGCCCCACACTGCTTTCATTTATATATGGGGCTGCTGTTTTAAGACCTTGCTCCCAGCCGAGTTCGAGCTGTGTTCCGTCCTCGAGCAGTACCCTGGCGGTTTGCTCGCCAACGGCGATCACGACGGCGGGAATGAGACCGCCGTACACGGGTATGGTTGAAAGCTTCTCTTGCCAGGGGGTGTAGTCAATCTCGATAGCGGTCGTTTGTAAGCGCTCGCTATCGCCAGATGGCTCTTCCTCGTTAGCTTCTGGTTCCGGCGTATTCATTCCAGGCAGCAGCGGCCACTGCTGCTCCGCGCCGCGATAGCCGTGCCTTTCATCATAGAGAATGAGCCCGTCGATCACTGATTGCTGGGCTTTGTTTTGCAGCCGGCTGTCGATTGAGGTGTATACTTTGTAGCCTTCCGTGTAGGCATCCAGGCCAAACAGTTCAATTGCTTTGGTGCGCGCCATTTCGGCGACATAGGGAGCGTTTACATCGACGTTACTGCTATGGTACTCAGCGGTTACGGGTTCGGCGACCGCCAGGTTGTATGCTGCGTCATCGATCTTTTCCAGTTCCAGCATGCGGCCCAAGATCCAGTTGCGTCTTTCCAGGGCTCGCGGAGGATTAGCAATGGGGTTCATCGAGGACGGGCCCTTGGGCAGGCCTGCGAGCATTGCAATTTGAGCTAAACTTAAGTCGTGCAGTTCCTTGCCGTAATAAACCTGACTTGCCGCTTTAATACCGTACGCACGATTGCCCAGAAAAATGACATTGACGTAAAGCTCCAGGATTTCCTCTTTGCTCAGTTCTTGTTCTATTCGCAACGCCAGTAAAATTTCATTGAATTTTCTAGCGAAAGTCTTGCGCCGTGAGAGGTAATAGTTGCGCGCAACCTGCATTGTGATTGTGCTGCCGCCAGAGGCGCGCCGTCCGGTGGTGACTAACTGGGTTGCTGCCCGCATCAAGCCTTTGAGTGACACGCCGCCATGCTCAAAGAAAGTGTCGTCCTCAGCGGACAGCAGGGCGTCAATATAGGCTTGCGGGATTTCATCATACTTGACTGGGTTTCGTCGTTTTTCGCCAAATTCGGCGATCAACTTTTTGTCCCTCGAGTAGATACGCAGGGGGGTTTGCAGTTTGACGTCGCGAAGGCTATCGACGGACGGAAGCTGCGGGCTGAGATAAAGGTACATGCCGGCCAACAGCGATAGGGCGGCTCCGGTGCCGGCCAGCACTAACCATGCTGTGGCTATTAGGTAGGGGTTCTTATGACTCATTCGGCTATTGTAATTCAGAAATTAAGGCGGGAATGGCGTGAGTTTGGTCATTATAAGACCTTTTTCACACTTTACCTACGTAGTATCCGGTTGCAGCCTCTACTTAAAGTGCTATAACATAAACATAACCTAAGTAGCGGATATAGATAGAAAAATGGGCATTCTCAGTTTGTTCGACAAAAAAAAGAATCCCGTACTCGGCTTAGATGTGAGTTCGACAACAGTTAAGTTGTTAGAGTTCAGTCAGCAAGGTAACGGCTATAGGGTCGAGAACTATGCTGTGCGTGCTCTGCCACCCAATGCAGTAGTCGAAAAAAACATCAATGACGTTGAGGCGGTCGCCCAGGCTATCAAAGCTGTGGTGCAATCGTCGCGGACCAAAGTCAAAGATTGTGCCGTTGCTGTTCCAGGTTCCTCTGTTATTACTAAAGTGATTGAAATGCCCGGAGATTTGGGAGAAGAAGCGCTGGAGTCGCAAATCTCTCTCGAGGCAGATCAGTACATTCCTTACCCGCTCGAGGAAGTCGCGATCGACTTTGACGTGTTGGGGCCTTCCGCTAAAAATCCAGACCAGGTCGAAGTATTGCTTGCAGCTTGTCGGCGTGAAAACGTTGATATACGAGCGTCTGTTCTTGAACTAGCTGACTTACGCGCCAAAGTGGTTGACGTGGAAGCCTACACCATGGAACGCGCGTTCGGGCTCATTCAGGAGCAGCTGGAGGATCAGGAAGAGCAGGTGGTGGCGATTTTAGATATTGGCGCCACTATGACCACCCTGAGTGTGTTGGTGGATGGCAAGACTATTTATACGCGCGAGCAGTTGTTTGGCGGTAAGCAGCTAACTGAAGAAATTCAGCGCCGCTATGGTTTGTCCGCGGAAGAAGCGGGTCTGGCGAAAAAGCAGGGCGGTTTGCCCGATGATTACGAGCCGGAAGTGCTCGAGCCTTTTAAAGATGCCGTCGTTCAGCAGGTAACACGTTCGTTGCAATTCTTCTTCTCATCCAGCCAATACAACGATGTCGACCACATTGTTCTCGCTGGGGGGGTGGCTTCTCTCTCCGGCTTGGCCGGTTTAATTGAAGAAAAGCTGGGCACATCTGCGACAGTCGCAAATCCGTTTGCGAATATGTCGGTTTCATCGCGGGTAAATGCAACCGCGCTTTCAAACGACGCGCCTTCGCTGATGATTGCAACGGGGCTGGCTATGAGGGGCTTTGTGTAACATGGCTCAGATCAACCTTTTACCTTGGCGCGAAGAGTTTCGTCAGGAAAAGAAAAAAGAATTCCTTACTCAGTTGGCGGGGGTTTGCATACTCGCGGTGGGTGTCGCGTTTTTATGGGTGCGCTCGGTAGACGGTTCCATCCAAAATCAGAATGCGCGCAACAATAAGCTTCAGGGCGAAATTAATTTGCTCCAGAAGCGGGTTGTCGAAATCCAGGATTTGAAAAAGAAGCGCCAACAGTTATTAGACCGAATGAAGGTCATTCAGGATCTCGAGGGTAAGCGGTCGATTATTGTGCATTATTTCGATGAGTTTGCGCGTGCCGTTCCCGACGGCGTGTTTGTAACCACCTTGTCGAAATCGGGCAATCGCATCTCAGTAGAAGGTGTAAGCGAATCCAATAACAGGGTCTCCACCTTTATGCGCCAGCTGGATGAATCCCCGTGGTTTTCGGATCCAAACCTTCGCTCGGTCGTGGCCTCTCCGGCGGACGGAGAGCAGGCGAGCCGGTTCAAAATGGATCTGATGGCTGTTTTACCTAACGCTGAGGCGGAAGAATAATATGGCTGACCTCAACCAACTACTCGAGCAAGCGCAAAACTTCGATATAAACGATGTGGACTGGGATCGTGTCGGCGTATGGCCGGTGCCGGTGCGCGCGCTACTATGCTTGCTGGCTGCCGCGCTGATCGTTGCCGCTGGTTATTTCTTCGTTGTAAAAGATAAAAACTTGCAGCTGGAGGCCGCGGAGCGGCAGGAAACGACACTTCGTCAGTCGTTTGAGCGCAAGGCTTTTGAAGCGGCAAACCTGGATCGTTACCGGTTGCAGATGCAGGAAATGGAAGAGTCATTTGGCGCCTTAGTATCCCGCCTACCCAGCGATACTGAGGTGCCGGGTTTGCTTGAAGACATCGACGAAAAGGGTGTGGAAAGCCGTTCTGTCATTGAAAGTATTGAGCTTCAGCCTGAAGTTTCGACCGAATTCCATATTGAGCTTCCCATCAAGATAAAAATATCTGGGGGCTACCACGAATTTGGTGCTTTCGTAAGCGGTGTAGCTGGTATGCCTCGAATCGTGACTTTGCACGATTTTACAATTACCAAACCACGTGAAGACGGGCCGGCGCCGCTCAATATGGACATTATCGCCCGAACCTATCGCTATAAATCCCAGGACGATCAGTAATGTTGCGCGTACGTACACACTTAGGATTGGTCGCGGTTGTTCTGCTGTTGGGCGGTTGCGATACAGGTAACGATTCCGATTTGGATGCCTATATTGCAGAAGTTAAGCAGCGCCCTGCGGGAAGTATTGAAGCATTGCCCGGTTTTCGACCCTATGAGTCGTTCGTATACAGTGCTGCGCGTTTGCGGAGTCCTTTCGAGTTGCCGGTTGATGTGGAACGACGAATTTACTCGCAGTCATCCAGTGATGTGAAGCCGGATTTCAACCGCGAAAAAGAATATCTCGAAGGCTTTGATCTCAGCTCATTGCGCATGGTGGGTACCCTTGAAAAAGGCGGTACTTTGTGGGCATTGGTGCGGGACGATGCCGGGATGATCAACTGGGTTACCGATGGTAATTACATTGGTAAAAACCACGGCAAAATAATTGAAACCACCGAATCAAAAATTGAAATCCTCGAAATCGTCTCCGACGGCCTAGATGGTTGGGTGGAGAGACCAAGTGTTCTCGCTTTATCGGAGAAGGAATAATCACATGTTAGCTAATAAAGTAAGAATTCTGCTCGCCGTTGCGCTGCTGTCGATGTGCAACCTGGCTGGAGCGAGCAGCTTGAATGATATTTCTTTTTCGGAGCTGCCCGGGGAGCGCGCAGAACTGAGACTTAAATTCGGTGGTGATGTAGTAGCGCCACAAAGTTACACCATCGATCAGCCTGCACGTATCGTGTTGGATTTTGTTGATGTGGACAATGCTCTGAGTCAGAAAAAATACAACATGTCAGTGGGTGAAGTGGCCAGCGCAGTTATCGTTGCCGGTGGCGGCCGCACCCGAATGATCGTGAACCTGAATAAATTAGTGCCATTTGTTTCTCGTGTTGAAGGCAATGAGCTGGTGTTGGAGGTTGGTGAGGAGTCAACTGGTATCGGCTATGCCCCGCGCAGTGAAGTGGCGGATTTGGGGGTTGTTGAACAATCCAGCCCGGCCGAAGTTTCGGGGGCTTCAGTTATTCGCAATATTGATTTTCGTCGCGGCGAGACGGGTGAGGGTAAGGTAATCATTACTTTATCTAATCCCAACATCAGTATTGATGTTCAAGAAAACTCCAAGGGCATAACGGTGCGCTTTGTCGAAACCAAAATCCCAATGGAAATGCGACGCAAACTGGATGTGGTTGACTTTGCGACTCCGGTCAGCATCGTGTCTTCTTCGATGGAAGGCAGCACTGCACTCATGGAAATCGAAGCGTCCGGTGACTACGACTATCTGGCGTACCAGGCGGACAACGAGTACGTGCTCAGTGTAAAACCTTTAACCTCGCAAGAAATCGCCGAGAAGAAAAAGGCCTTTGCTTACACTGGAGAACGCTTGTCGCTCAATTTCCAAGACATTCAGGTGCGCTCTGTCCTGCAGTTAATTGCAGACTTCACTGAGCTGAACCTGGTTGCCAGCGATACCGTCTCAGGCAGTATCACACTGCGGTTGGAGAATGTGCCCTGGGATCAGGCGCTGGATCTGGTTCTGAAGACTAAAGGGCTGGACAAGCGCCAGGTAGGCAATGTGTTGATGGTTGCCCCGGCCGCTGAAATCGCTGAACGTGAAAAGCAGGAAATCGAAACCAAGAAGCAACTACAGGAGCTGGCGCCACTGCGCACCGAATATATTCGGATCCGTTACGCGAACGCCCGTGAACTGTTTAACCTGTTTTCCGATAGCAGTGCTGGTGGCGAAGGTGGTGGCACCGGCGGTGGTGGTGCAGCAGGTGGTAGTAACGAGCGCAATTCGACCGGCAGCATCCTTTCCGAGCGCGGCCAGGCGATTGTGGACGAGCGTACCAACTCCATTATTCTTACCGATACCGAAGAAAAAATTGATCAGTTCAAGCAATTGATCGACCGTATTGACATACCTGTACGACAGGTAATGATCGAAGCCCGTATTGTGGTCGCGAATTCAGACTTCCGCAAAGAGCTGGGTTTTAGAATTGCTGGCGATGCGGTGGAGTCAAGTAAGTCTGGTAGTCATATTCATGAATTTACCGGCTCGCTGGACAGTGTTTATGCGGATGAAACCAGTATCACTGGTGCTTTCGTGGATTCTGACGGCGATGGTACCGCCGATCGGGCACACACCTTCCCGCAAAACTCTTTTGTCGATCTTGGTGTGTTCAATCCGACAGGCTCTCTGGCGTGGAACGTGATCAGTAATAATTTCATGATCGGCATGGAGCTGTCTGCGCTACAGGATTCCGGTTTTGCAGAGATTGTTTCGCAGCCCAAAGTGATCACTGGCGATAAGCAGCAGGCGTCTATCCAGTCTGGTACATCTGTGCCATTCCAAGAAGAGTCGGCAAGCGGCGGCACTACAATCTCATTTAAAGATGTTGTGTTGCGTCTGGATGTGACCCCCCAGATTACGCCTGACAACCGTATTATTATGGATCTGGAAATTCTTCAGGACTCTGTGACCGGTTATGAATCCGGTGTCCCAATTATCGATATTACCCACCTGGATACTTCAGTCCTGGTTGCGGATGGCGATACGGTGGTTCTTGGGGGTATTTATGCGACCGAGCAGCGCAAAGGGCAATCGAAAGTGCCTTTGCTCGGCGATATTCCCTTGCTGGGCCGACTCTTCCGCTACGATATTAGTCAGGAAGATAAGCGCGAGCTGTTGATATTTATCACTCCTCGCATCATGAATTCAGATTTCGTCGAATAGTTGTGACCCGTCCTGTGTTTCTTGTCGGCCCGATGGGGGCCGGCAAATCCACCATTGGTCGCATGTTGGCCCAGCGCCTCGAGGCTGAATTTCACGATACGGATCAGGTGATTGAAGCGCGCACCGGTGCCGATATTCCCTGGATATTTGACGTGGAAGGTGAGGCGGGCTTTCGTGATCGTGAAACCAGTGTGCTGGACGATTTAGCCCAGTATCAGGATGTGGTGATTGCGACTGGGGGTGGCATTGTTACTCGGGAGCAAAACCGGCATATTCTACAGGCTGCGGGTACCGTCATTTATCTCACTGCTAGCATCGATCAACTGGTAAACCGCACTTATAAAGATAAAAAGCGCCCCTTGCTTCAGGTCGATAATCCTCGCGAAAAGATCGTTGAACTGTATACCGTGCGAGACCCGCTCTACCGAAGTGTCGCTGATTACGTGTTGGTGACCGACGGTCGCAGCCCCAAGTATGTTGTCCAGCATATCGCCGAATACCTGCAACGCTAAACCACTCAGGGTGATCCTCGCTGGTTTCTTATATACAATGCAGCTTTATTCAGGCATTGATATAAGAGAGACAAATTGTGCGTACGCTGAATCTCGATTTAGGTGAGCGGAGCTATCCGATATTTATCGGTCAATCACTGTTGCAGAATCCTGCACTTTTCACACCTCATCTATCTTCACAGCAGGTGTTAGTTGTTACCAATACGACTGTCGCGCCGCTCTATTTGGCGCAGCTGAAAGCCACCTTGTCTCATTGTGACAAACTTGATTCGGTCGTCTTACCCGATGGTGAGCAACACAAAACTCTGGGTGTGCTCAACACTATTTTCGATACGCTGATAGCGCAGCGCCACAATCGAAAAACGACCTTGATTGCTCTGGGAGGTGGTGTCGTTGGTGATATGACTGGCTTCGCTGCGGCCTGTTACCAGCGCGGAGTGAACTTCATCCAGGTGCCTACCACTTTGCTGTCGCAAGTTGACTCTTCCGTAGGCGGCAAGACTGGAGTCAATCACCCGCAAGGCAAGAACATGATCGGCGCTTTTTACCAGCCGCAAGCGGTGGTTATCGATACGCAGGTGTTGGACACCCTGCCGGAACGAGAATTAAGTGCAGGTTTGGCGGAAGTCATCAAATACGGAATAATTGCAGATATCCCATTTTTTGAGTGGCTCGAAACGAATATGCCAGCGCTGTTAGCGAGAGAGTCAGAGGCCTTGGCGTATGCGATTGAAGTGTCATGTGCGATTAAAGCCCGGGTTGTTGCCCAGGATGAAAAAGAGTCGGGAATTCGCGCAATTCTAAATTTGGGTCACACCTTCGGTCACGCTATCGAATCTCATCAGGGGTATGGTGATTGGGTGCACGGCGAGGCCGTGGGCGCAGGTATGGTGTTGGCTTGCGAGCTTTCTTCGCGATTGGGGTGGCTTGACGCGAAGGAGTGTGATCGCGCAGTAGCATTGATCGCCGCAGCAGGCTTGCCGACTGAGCCTCCGTCAGGTATGAGTCCCGATGCCTTCATGAGATATATGGCTATCGATAAAAAAGTGCTCGACGGGGGGCTCCGCCTGGTGTTACAGCGTGGTTTGGGTAATGCCGTGGTGACAGGTGACTTCGATGCCGTGGTATTGCAGCAGTTGCTCCGGGATCGCTGCATAGGCTAAGTGCTCTGCAGGGTGAAGACATTCTTTGCGTGCGATAGCAAAACACCTATTCAGCGATGTAAGCGGACATTTACACACATTATTAGCCAGGCGAGGTCTTTATGGGGGAACGTACGGACAGGCACGAAGACATCGTCGTATCTTCTCCCGCTGATTCCAACAGCCCTTACTATACCAGTCACGAGAGAGATGCTCTGCTCGATCAGGTGGTGCATCTTGTCCAATTTGGCGATGGTCTGCCAATTGTTGTTGGAGCAGAAGCCACCGGTAAAACCACGTTGATTCACGAACTCGGTCGTCAATTCGATAGTGTCGACGAGTGTATTCTGGTTACCCTCTCTTCAAAAACAGAGCTCGGCGATCTGCTTGCTAAAATTTTGCGCGCCCTTGGTGTCCTAGCCAAATCAACCGCCGGTGAGCTTCTGGCTCAAGTGCGGGTTTGGTCGCAGCAATTGGCTGCAGAGCAGATGAAAGCGGTCGTGCTCATCGATAATGCAGATTTTGTGGACGATGCTGCGCTGGGTGCGCTGTTGAGTCTACTTCAAGGAGGCGGCAATTCGGGTTTTGGATTGCGGCTTGTCTTCTCCGCCGAGCGAGGTTTTCTAGAGCGTGTCGACGCTCTGCAGTTGGTTGATGTGCCGGTTTACGATTTTGAGTGCCCGCCTCTGTTGCGCGATGACTGGGTGGCTGGATTCCTCCGTGCCGGCGGCGATGACTATTCTGCAGAGGTGTTTGATCAGGCATGGGATCAAGCGCAGGGTAATCCTGGGAAAGCCGAAGTTTTGTTAGCGATTAGTGCCGAAGCACAGGGTAACCAGTCGATGTCGCAGGTCACTTTCGATTTGCCCGAGGTCGGCGATCTGGACCCAATAGAAACGCAGCGGGCGCCTCGAAAAACGTTACCTGTCGGGCATATCGTTGCGCTTGCACTGCTGACCACTGTTTTAGTTTGGGCACTAGTATTGCGCGACGATAGTGAGCCTTCGATAAATCATACGCCTCTGCCTGCGCCAATTTCAGATGGTAAAACGCTAATCCCGGCTGATAGTGATGCTGAAAGCGCGTTCAAACCTTCTTTCGCACCGGAGAGCGAAGTTGATCAGGTTGCTGGCGATCTCGATGAAGGCACTCGTGCTGCAGTTCAGGGAGAGCGCGAGGTGAATGAACCGCTCGAGATGACTGTCGCGGAACCAACTCCCACTCCTGCACCAAGTGTTACCCAAGTGTCATATCCAAAGAAATCTACGGTGAAAGTAGACGGTTTAACATCGGACGAGGTATTTTTACTTTCACGAAAGGACACAGAATTCACTCTGCAGGTTCTCTCCGCGACCAAAAAAGGCGCACTCGAGGCCTATTTGGCACGACAATCTAACAAAAAAGACCTTCATTTATATCGCGTTTTGCGTGCAGGGCGACCCGTGTATGTGGTTTTGGCGGGCGTTTATGAGTCTAAAGAAGCGGCACTTTTAGCATTAAAATCTCTACCTAAAGAACAAAAAAGCGCCGGACCCTGGCCTAGAGCAATTGGCGATGTTAAGCGCGAAATAAAAGAAAATCGATGATTTTAGGTGCGTTTTACGTATTTTAAATGCTACATCAAAGGCGTTCGCCGATATTCTTCTTGCTATCAGAGGGACATGCAGTTAACATTCTGCGCCCAAATCTCAAGAAGCCCCAGTACTGGGGCTTTTTTGTCTGGCGGGAAAAGATTTCCAACGCCGTTTTCTGGGACAGTTTCTGAAGGTGCCGCATTGCGGTGCGAAACATGCACTCGCATTGCTTTGGCGATTTCGGATCTAACTGATCAAGCGAAAGTATGACAAAAGTGAATGATTCTATGAGTACAGGTCTTTACCGTCTGGATGAGTTTAAGGATAACTGTGGTTTTGGGTTGATTGCCCACCTCAAAGGCAAACCCAGCCACAAGTTACTTCAAACCGGCATCGAAGCACTCACCTGCATGACCCACCGTGGTGGTATTGCGGCCGATGGCAAAACAGGTGATGGTTGCGGTCTGCTAATCCAAAAGCCCGACAGTTTTTTGCGTACCATTGCCCGAGAGGAGCTAAACCTCGAGTTGGGCAGTGATTACGGTATTGGCAGCATTATGCTGAACCGTGATGAAAAGTTAGCAGACGCGTCGCGCAAAGTTTTGGAAGAGGAGCTGGCCGCGCAAGGTTTAACAGAGATTGCGTGGCGCGAAGTGCCGACAAACTCCGATTGCCTTGGCCCCATTGCCTTAAAAACCTTGCCATCAATCTTTCACGTCTTTGTCAACGCTGACGGAGCAGACGCGCGCGAGCTTGGCGCCAAGTTGTTCGTTGCTCGCCGCAAAGCCGAAATACGTCTGGGGCAGGACAAATCATTCTATGTGTCGAGCCTGAGCAATAAGGTCCTTTCTTTTAAAGGGCTGATGATGCCGGTCGATCTACCTTCCTTTTATAGGGATTTGGCGGACGAGCATTTGGAGACCGCAATTTGCGTGTTCCACCAGCGTTTCTCCACCAATACCGCGCCTGAATGGCCGCTGGCCCAGCCGTTCCGCATGCTTGCCCACAACGGTGAAATTAACACCATTATGGGTAACCGCAACTGGTCTGTGGCGCGGACTAAAAAATTCCAGACGCCACTGCTGCCAAATGTTGAAGACATTGTGCCGCTGGTCAACCGTGTGGGTTCAGACTCCTCCAGCCTCGATAATATGCTTGAGTTGTTGCTGGTTGGCGGTATGGAACTGCACCGCGCAGCGCGGATGCTGGTTCCGCCCGCGTGGCAGAATGTAGACCACATGGACGCAGATCTGCGTGCATTTTACGAATATAACTCAATGCATATTGAGCCCTGGGATGGCCCGGCGGGCCTGGTGCTGACCGACGGCCGCTACGCCGTCTGTACGCTGGATCGCAACGGTTTACGCCCGTCCCGGTGGGTTATCACTAAAGACGATATCATTACGGTGGCCTCCGAAATCGGCGTTTACGATTATGCGCCGGAAGATGTGGTAACCAAAGGCCGCTTGGGGCCAGGTCAAATCCTGTCTGTCGACACCTTGACCGGTGAACTTCACGGCACCGAAGAAATCGATCAACTGCTGAAGAAGGGGCAACCCTACCAGCAGTGGATGAAAGCCAAGGCTTTCCGTATTGAAACAGGTCTGGATAAAGAGCTGCCGGAAAATCACTTTACCGATGCTCAGATTACCGCAGCGATGAAGCTGTACCAGGCGAGTTTCGAAGAGTGTGATCAGGTTGTACGCCCGCTGGCGGAATCTGGCCAGGAAGCGGTTGGTTCGATGGGGGACGACACCCCGATGGCCGTGCTTTCGCTAAAAAATCGCTCGCTCTACGATTATTTCCGTCAGCAGTTTGCGCAGGTCACCAACCCGCCAATCGATCCCCTGCGGGAAGCGATTGTGATGTCGCTGGAAACCTGTATTGGACGTGAGTTGTCGGTTTTTGACGAAACCGAGGATCATGCCAACCGAGTGATCCTGACTAGCCCGGTGTTGTCACCGACCAAGTTCCGCGCGCTTATGACGCTGGATCGCCCCGGCTATGAAGTCGCGCAAATCGATTTGCACTACGACCCGGCAACCATCGGTCTGAAGCAGGCCATCGAGCTGATGCTGGAGAACGTGATTGCCCAGGTTAAAGCGGGCAAAACCCTGGTGGTACTGTCGGATCGCAAGTTTGTTGAAGGCAAGCTGCCTATCCACGCGCTCTTGGCGACCGGTGCTGTGCACCATCGTTTAACGCGCGAAGGCCTCCGCTGCGACGCCAATATTATTGTGGATACCGGTACCGCGCGTGACCCACACCAGGTCGCGTCCTTGATCGGATACGGTGCCACCGCGGTGTTCCCTTACCTGAGTTACTACATCATCGAGCGACTGATCAAGTCTGGCGAGTTGTTGCGTGACTATGCCGACGCGGCCACTAACTATCGCAAAGGCTTGGACAAAGGGTTGCTTAAAATCCTTTCTAAAATGGGAATTTCTACCGTCGCCTCTTATCGTGGTGCGCAATTGTTTGAAGCGATTGGCCTGTCTGAAGATGTGGTGGATATCTGCTTTAGCGGTACCGCCAGTCGTTTGAAAGGTGCTGAATTTAGCGACCTTGAGGCGGACCAAAAAGAACTGGCAAAAGTTGCCTGGAAAGCGCGCAAGCCAATCGCCCCTGGCGGTCTGCTCAAGTACGTGCACGGGCAGGAGTACCACGCGTTCAACCCGGACGTGGTTAAAACGCTGCAAACGGCGGTTCAGTCGGGCGATTACGCCACCTGGCGGGATTACGCCGAGCTGGTGAACAAGCGCCCTGTGGCGACACTGCGCGATATGCTGCAGTTGAAAGTGGGCCAGTCGATTCCGCTGGAGGAAGTCGAGCCTGTTGAAAGTATTGTTCGCCGTTTCGATTCCGCGGCTATGTCCCTCGGGGCGCTCAGTCCTGAAGCGCACGAAGCGCTGGCGGAGGCGATGAACAGCCTGGGCGGCCGCTCCAACAGTGGTGAAGGCGGTGAAGATCCCGCCCGTTTCGGCACCAACAAAGTATCGAAAATCAAGCAGGTGGCTTCCGGCCGTTTCGGTGTGACCCCGCATTACCTGGTCAACGCGGAAGTATTGCAGATCAAGGTTGCGCAGGGGGCAAAACCTGGTGAGGGCGGTCAGCTACCCGGCGGTAAGGTCAATCAACTGATTGCGCGGCTGCGTTATTCGGTGCCTGGCGTGACTCTGATTTCTCCACCACCGCACCACGATATTTACTCGATTGAGGATTTGGCGCAGCTGATTTTCGACCTGAAACAGGTTAACCCCGATGCGCTGGTATCGGTGAAGCTGGTGTCTCGCCCTGGTGTTGGCACTATTGCCGCGGGTGTGGCCAAAGCTTATGCAGACTTGATCACGATCTCTGGCTACGACGGTGGTACCGCTGCCAGCCCGCTCACGTCGATTCGCTATGCCGGTTCGCCCTGGGAGCTCGGTCTTGCCGAAACCCACCAGACGCTGCGCGCCAACGATTTGCGCGGCAAAGTTCGCGTACAAACCGATGGCGGTTTGAAATCCGGCCTGGATGTTGTGAAAGCTGCGATCCTCGGTGCGGAAACCTTTGGTTTTGGTACTGCGCCTATGGTTGCGCTGGGCTGTAAATATCTGCGGATATGCCACCTGAACAACTGTGCGACCGGCGTTGCTACTCAGCAGGACCGGCTGCGGCAGGACCACTATATCGGCACTGTCGAAATGGCGAAAAACTTCTTCCTGTTTGTCGCGCGTGAAGCGCGGGAATGGATGGCTCAGATCGGTGTGCGCACTCTGGATGAATTAATCGGGCGCGTGGACCTGCTGGAAGCGATCGACGGGAACACTCAGAAGCAGCAGAAGCTGGATCTGTCGCCAATGTTATACACCGACGCCCTGCTGGACTCTAAGCCGCAGTTCTGTGTCGAGCCGCGCAACGCGCCTTTCGACAAAGGCGAGCTGGCTGAGCGTATGGTGGCTGAAGTGCTGCCAACGATCGATGCGAAGTCTGGCGGTGAATTTGCGTTTAATGTCACCAACTGTGACCGCTCTATCGGGGCGCGCATCAGTGGTGAAATTGCCAAGCGCCACGGCAATCTGGGTATGGCCGACAAGCCATTGGTGCTCAAATTGACCGGTGTGGCAGGCCAGAGCTTTGGTGTCTGGAATGCGGGTGGTTTGCACATGTATCTGGAAGGCGATGCCAACGACTATGTCGGCAAAGGCATGGCTGGCGGCAAGCTGGTGATACGTCCTCCAAAAGGCTCTGCATTTGCCAGCCAGAAAACCAGCATTATGGGTAACACCTGCTTGTATGGTGCTACCGGCGGTAAATTGTTTGCGGCCGGCCAGGCGGGCGAACGCTGCGGGGTGCGTAACTCCGGTGCGCACGTTGTGGTTGAAGGCGCAGGCGATCACTGTTGTGAGTATATGACTGGCGGTATTGTCACTGTGCTGGGCGAAACCGGGGTTAACTTTGGCGCGGGTATGACGGGTGGCTTTGCCTATGTGCTCGATGAAGCCAATACCTTTGTCGACAAGTACAACCACGAGCTGGTCGATATTACCCGCGTGAACACCGAGCTGCTGGAAGCGCATCGCGTACACCTGCGCGATGTTATTAAAGAATTTGTTGCGGAAACCGAGAGCGCCTGGGGCCAACACCTGCTGGATAATTTCGATGATTACATCGGCAAATTCTGGTTAGTGAAGCCTAAAGCGGCGAGCTTGGACAACCTTCTTAACAGTGTTAAGCAACGATCTGAATAAGTTTTCTCTTGCGATGATGGGTATCGCAGTTGATTTAAAGGGCTGAATTTTATGGCTGAAAGACTCAACAATAATTTCCAGTTTCTCGACGTGGGTCGTCAAGACCCGCAGAAGAAAGAAATCGACACCCGCAAGAAAGACTTTGTGGAAATTTATCAGCCCTTCACCGAACCTCAGGTGCAAGGGCAGGCACATCGTTGTTTGTCTTGCGGCAACCCCTATTGTGAATGGAAATGCCCGGTGCATAACTACATTCCCAATTGGTTGAAGCTGATTTCTGAAGGCAATGTTATTGAGGCGGTAGAGTTGTGCCATCAAACCAACTCGCTGCCGGAAGTGTGCGGACGCGTATGTCCGCAGGATCGTTTGTGTGAAGGCGCGTGTACCCTGAACGACGGGTTCGGTGCCGTCACCATTGGCAATACGGAGAAATACATCACGGATACCGCTTTCGCCCTGGGCTGGAAGCCGGATATGTCCAAAGTGGTTTGGACCAACAAGAAAGTTGCGGTAATCGGTGCTGGCCCGGCTGGGCTTGGCTGTGCCGATGTGCTGGTACGCAATGGTGTTAAGCCGACCGTGTTCGATATTCATCCGGAAATTGGTGGCTTGCTCACCTTCGGTATTCCTGAATTCAAGCTGGAAAAAGGCGTGATGCAGCGACGCCGTGAAATCTTCACTGAAATGGGCGTGGAATTCCGTCTTGGTGTTGAAGTAGGCAAAGATATTTCCATCGAGGAAATTCTAGAGTCCTACGACGCGGTGTTTATGGGGATGGGCACCTACAATTATATGAAGGGCGGCTTCCCTGGTGAGGAATTACCGGGGGTGTATGATGCGCTGCCGTTCCTGATTTCCAATGTAAATCGCAACCTTGGTTTCGAGAAAGATCCGGCTGATTTTATCAGTGTAAAAGGTAAGAAAGTGGTGGTGCTGGGAGGTGGCGACACGGCGATGGACTGTAACCGTACTTCCATTCGCCAGGGTGCAGACAGCGTAACCTGCGCCTATCGTCGCGATGAAGAAAATATGCCGGGCTCCCGACGGGAAGTTGCCAATGCTCGCGAGGAAGGTGTGCAGTTCCTGTTTAATCGCCAGCCTATCGCAATTGTCGGTGAAGATCGCGTTGAGGGTGTAAAAGTTGTAACAACACAGCTGGGTGAGCCGGATGAAAACGGTCGTCGTCGACCAGAGCCGGTCGCCGGGAGCGAAGAGGTTATCCCCGCGGATACGGTGTTGATTGCATTTGGTTTCCGCCCTAGTCCGGCGCCCTGGTTCCAAGAGCAAGGCGTGACCGTTAACAGTTGGGGTGGTGTGGTTGCTGAGGAGCATCAGGAATTTAAATTCCAGACATCTAACCCGAAAATTTTTGCCGGTGGTGATATGGTGCGTGGATCAGATCTCGTGGTAACGGCAATTTGGGAAGGCCGCCAGGCGGCGGAAGGTATTCTCGATTTCCTGAATGTCTAAACCCTGTAGATGTTGAACCCCGACGATTAAAGGTACAACCGGTAAACCAAGGGCCGTAATTAGAGTATGACTGAATTAAAAAACGACCGCTTTTTACGAGCCCTGCAGGGACAGCCTGTGGATGTAACGCCCGTTTGGATGATGCGTCAAGCGGGGCGCTACCTTCCCGAGTATCGGGCTACGCGCGCCCGGGCCGGTGATTTTATGGGGTTGTGTACCAATCCCCAATTGGCTTGTGAAGTGACATTGCAGCCTCTGCAGCGGTATCCGCTGGATGCGGCCATCTTGTTTTCCGATATTCTCACCGTGCCAGACGCTATGGGGCTCGGCTTGTACTTCGAGACCGGCGAAGGGCCGAAATTCCGCAACCCAGTGCGCACGGCGGCGCAGGTGGAAGCATTGCCTGTGGTCAACGCCGAAAACGAGCTGACCTACGTCCTCGATGCGGTGAAGACAATTCGCCACGAACTGAATGGCGCTGTGCCGCTTATAGGCTTTTCTGGAAGTCCGTGGACTTTGATGACCTATATGGTTGAAGGCGGTTCGAGCAAAGATTTTCGCCGCTCTAAAGCGATGCTCTACAGCGAACCTGAGGTTGCCCGTTTGCTGTTGGACAAACTGGTCGCGTCGGTCACAGACTACTTGAATGCGCAGATTCGGGCTGGTGCGCAGGCTGTGCAGATATTCGACTCCTGGGGCGGCGCTTTGGCTCATGACGCATACCTCGAGTTCTCTCTCAAGCCTATGCAACAGATCGTTAACGGGTTGATACGCGAACACCAGGGTCGCCAAGTGCCGGTTATCCTGTTCACTAAAGGTGGTGGGCAATGGCTCGAAGCGATGGCCGAGACGGGTGTGACGGCCTTGGGGCTGGATTGGACCACCGATATTGGCAATGCTCGTGAGCGTGTAGGCGGCAAGGTCGCGTTGCAGGGAAACATGGACCCCAGCGTTTTATATGCCTCAACCTCTGCAATTCGCGATGAAGTCGGCCGTATTCTGGCATCCTATGGTCACGGTAGCGGCCATGTTTTCAACCTGGGCCATGGGATTACACCCGAGGTCGATCCCGTGCATGCAGGAGCGTTCATTAACGCTGTTCACGAACTGTCCGCCGGATACCACCAGTAACGGCGTCTTTGGCGCGGTCCGGCGCATTGCCGACCGCAGCCGCCTCTCTATTTTTTTGTCTTTCGGTTACATTGATCCATTCGAGCACACCGATCTTCACCAATATCCTGGTTCTGGCGCACGTTGTCTGGCTCAGTGTGTGAATGCCCGTTTATCGATTGGGTATTCCGTTAGAGGCTCGCTCGTATATAATTTGTCCATTACAGGACTTTTTTAGATCCCCTAATTCTTAACGCGGATTAGCAAATTGCAAGGATGTTGGCAGTTTAGGCTTACCAAAGTCGATACGCTGGGATCGTTTCTCCTACCTCTCGAGGAAGCATACTTGGGTATCAAGCAAGTCAAAGTTGAAGTTAACGAGCTCACAGTTGGGATGTTTGTGTCTGGCCTTGATCGGCCATGGACGCAAACGCCGTTTCCTCTGCAGGGGTTCTATATCCGCGATCTGGACGAAATTAAAGAACTCAAAGTTCATTGCAATTTTGTTTACATCGACGTGGTTAAAGGCTCCGCTCCGGTAAAGACCGATCTGCGAAAATTGACCGGCGCAAGTGGTATGCGCAAACCGCAACGCGCTGCCCGCCAAACGCGGATGGTCGATGTCGCACCACTGAAAATACGCCGCGACGTGTACCGCGAAGTGCAGCCGCTGGAGAAGGAGATTGAGCCGGCCAGGGAGCTTCACCAACAGGTTTACAATGCGGTTGGTTCTGTGATGGAGCAGGTCAACCGCGATAATTACAGCGTACCCATTAATGAAACTAAGCGCGCAGCCAGCCAGATGGTGGACAGTGTACTGCGCAGTCCCGACGCTTTCACCTGGCTCAGCCGCGTGCGGGAGAAAGACCAATATACATACGCCCACGCCGTCCGTTCGGCGGTATGGGCGATTCTCTTCGGGCGTCATATTGGCTTACCCAAGTCTGATCTTGATGTACTGGCGTTTGGCGTATTATTAAAAGACATTGGTAAAACTCGTTTGCCACAGCATTTGCTGGAAAGCCAGAAGCGATCGGAGACGGAGCAGCAGGCCTACGAAAAGTTTATCGATTACGGGGTAGAGATTTTACGCAAGTTGCCAGACGTGCAGCCGCGCGTTACCTCGGTGGTAAAAACCCATTGCGAGCGAGTGAATGGCAGTGGTTTTCCTCAGCACTTGCGCGGCGATAAAATCCCATTACTCGGTAAAATCGCAGGTGTGGTTACTTTTTATGATGAGACAATCAACCCGCGTGGGCAGTCCAAGCCGGTGTCGCCATCGAAAGCCGTTGGTAAACTGTATGATCAACGGGGAATTGAATTCCAGGAAGAGTTGGTGGTGGAGTTTATTCGCGCTATCGGCCTATATCCCACCGGTACCCTGGTGGAGCTCTCGACAGGCGAAGTAGGCGTTGTTGTAGAGCAGAACTTCGAGCGCCGTCTCAAACCTATTGTGATGGTTGTGATGGACGCATATAAGCAGCCCTTGCGCGAGCCTCAGCGCTTAGACCTTGCGGTTGAAGAGCGAGAAACACAGGCAAAACTGGATTCGGGCAAGTACCTCGCTTCAGAAGTTCGCCGAGTAGATATATTGCAAGATCTGGAGCCGGGTGCTTACGACGTGGATATCACATCTATTCGCGATCAATATATTCAGGGCAAGCAGGGTAAGGGGTTGCTCGGGCTCTTTAAACGTAAAGGGTTAAAACTCCCAGGCTTTTCCTGATAAACAGTTATACCTTATGAAAAAGCCCCGATCGTCGGGGCTTTTTTTTGTCTCTTAGCTCTCGGTTGGGTTCTTCGGGGTAAGTTGTGCGAGGGGTTCGCCCAATCGCACGGGGGTGCCGCTGGAGAGTGATTCCCATTCAGTTACGCCGGGCGGGAGTACGAGAATGACGGTGGAACCCAGCTTAAAGCGACCCATTTCTTCCCCTTGATGTAATTCAACCGGAGCTTGCGGCCGGTAGTTAAAGTGGGTGGGTTGCTTGCCTCTTGGTGCGATCTCGCCTGCCCAAACGGTTTCGATCGACGCGACAATCATAGCTCCCACCAGTATCACCGCAACCGGTCCAAGGTGCGTCTCAAAAACCGAGACGACCCGTTCATTTCGCGCAAATAAATTGTCAACGCCCTCAACAGTGGTTGGATTTACCGAAAACAATGCACCGGGCACGTGAGTCATGGTTGTGAGAGTGCCGCCGATAGGCATGTGCACCCGATGATAATCCTTTGGTGAAAGGTACACAGTGCAAAACGAGCCGTTGTGAAACTGCTCTGCGAGTTCAGCGTTGCCGCCAAGCAAAGCCTTCAGGCTAAAGCTGCGCCCTTTAGCCTGAAAAATCGTTTGCCCGTCGATAGTGCCAAGCTGGCTGATAGCGCCGTCTGCCGGACAGAGCAGGCGGTTTGCATCCAGAGTCATAGGGCGTGCATCGGCGCGCAGCGGGCGGCAAAAAAATTCGTTAAAGCTGGCGTAACTCGAGAGGTCGGGATTCTCGGCTTCCGCCATATTGACCGCAAACTGTGCGGCAAATTTTTCGATAAAAAGGCGCTTAATCCATGTGATTTCGGTGTTCGCAAACCAGCCCACCAGGCGCGAAAGCAGGTGGTGTGGGGTGATGTATTGGAGCAGAATAAATAAGGTAGACTTCACAAACTTGCCTCTTCAACGGGGGTATCCGGATGATTGCCCCACTCAGACCAAGAGCCGTGGTAGCCCTTGATAGAAAAACCTAAAATTTTACCAACCAAGTAAGTGAACCCCGACCGGTGATGAGATTGACAGTGGGTGACTATCGATTGTCCTTTTCTTATGCCGAGTATTCCGAGGCGTTCTTCGGCATCGGTGAGAACGCGGAAGTGGTTATCCGGGTCCATCAGGCTGGTCCATTCACAGTTTATTGCACCTGGAATATGGCCACCTTTTTGAGCTAGAATTTTTTCGCCGCGATATTCTTCTGGTGAACGGGCATCCCAGATCACAAAACCTTGATTCCCCAGTTCACCGAGGATGTAAGGTATTTCTGCAATGGGCTGTTCGTGTATCTGCACATTGACATCTGTTGGCTGGGCTAGATTTTCCTGGGTTTCGACCGGCAGGCCTTCGCCGCGCCAGGCCAGGATACCGCCGTTTACGTAGGAGTATTGCTGGTGGCCAATAACATCCAGGGTCCAGATAAAACGGCCGGCCCAGCCACCGCCCTCATCGTCATACACAATGAAGTGCGTGTCAGGCGTTAACCCCAAATGGGAAAAAACGCGATTAAGCTGCTCATCGCCCGGTAGCTTTCCTGCCGCCGGGGGGTAACCGCAAATCAGTGCTTGGGCAGGTAAATGCACTGCGCCAGGTATATGGCCCGACTGGTAGGATTGTTCAGAACTCAAGTCCACAATACAAATTGGAGTGTCGGGTTGGGGGTTCTCGGCCAAAAACGCAGCGAGATCTTGCGGTTCAATCAGCAAAGGAAGTTCTGTGGTCGCCATCGGGGCTCCTTTTTAGTTTGGATGCTTAACCTGTACATCATCCAGTGTGGCAGCAATACGCAGGAAGCTCTCGTAGCGCTGGGGCTGTATTTCACCAGCGTCGACGGCTTCGCGGATAGCACAACCGGGGTCGTTGTTATGGCTGCAGTCGCTAAATTTACAGGAACCACCGTATTGACGCAGCTCCACAAAGCCATTCAGCAGTTGTGTTTTGTCGAAGTGCCACAGACCGAATTCGCGTATGCCCGGAGAATCTATGCAATTTCCGCCAGAGCTAAAGTGGTATAAGCGAGCGTAAGTCGTGGTGTGTTTACCTTTGCCGACCTGTTCGGAAAGATCGCCAATTTTGAGATCTTCTCCAGGCAACAGGTTTTGCAAGAGTGATGACTTACCGACGCCGGACTGGCCCACAAAAATACTGGTGCGGTTTGCCAGTTGCGCCTCGAGCGCTGCCATACCCATATCTGCTTTGGCCGACACATGTAATATTGGGTAGTGGAGCGAGGAATACAATTGGGCTATTTCAGTGAGCGTCTCATGCGAGGACGGGGCTATCAGGTCGGATTTGTTGACCAGCAACAGCGGTTGAACATCAAGATTTTCTGCTACTACCAGATAACGATCGATGAGATTGGGGTGGGCCTCAGGCTGCGGAGCGATAACAATGACCATTTGGTCGATGTTAGCTCCGATCGCTTTGAGTTTTCCGTAGCTGTCTGGGCGTTGTAAGCGGTTTTTTGCTGGCTCAACCGAAACAATAACAGCGCCTTCGTCTTCCAGTTGGAGCGCGACCCGGTCGCCGGTGACGAGATCTCCCAGGTTGCGTCGCAAATGACAACGGTACAATTCACCGGAGGCGGTTTCCACGTCGGCCTGTTTGCCATACCGGGAAATGACCAAACCCGGTAGCACATTCTCCAATTCTGTCGTCTGGCGCAGCGCTTTTTGCTGCTTGGCGATGCGCCGGCTTTGTTGCTGGGTCAGCTTGCGCTTAGCCATGGTAGCCTCGTGGAAGGCCGATTGTAAGGACGCTAATGGGATATACCCCGTTTATACTGATAAAATAATTTTTCTATTGTAATGGAAATGATTATGGGTAGCAGCGAAAACAACCTTATCTGGGTCGATTTGGAAATGACCGGCCTGGTTCCCGAGCGGGATTTTATAATTGAGATAGCCACCGTTGTCACTGACGAGCATCTGAATATTTTGGCGGAAGGGCCGGTGATGGCGATCCACCAGCCGGATGCTGTGCTCGACTTGATGGACGAGTGGTGTACCAATCAACATGGAAAATCCGGGCTGACGCAGCGTGTACGCGATAGCGACGTGACAACGGCGAACGCCGAAGTTGCGACGCTGGCGTTTTTGTGCGAATGGGTACCTGCGGGTAAGTCACCCATGTGCGGTAACTCAATCGGGCAGGACCGGCGTTTTCTGCAACGCTTTATGCCAAAACTGGCGGACTATTTTCACTATCGCAATCTGGATGTCAGTACCTTGAAAGAGCTGGTAAGCCGGTGGCGACCCGAGTTGAAGGATGGCTTCACAAAGCAGGGCACGCATCTGGCACTCGATGATATCCGCGAATCTATAGCGGAAATGAGCTATTACAGAGACCACTTTATACAGATGGGTTAGCCTCTGCTCGCGCGCGGCTCTTCTCTTAAGTGCTTAAACGGTTCGGCGGCGCATTGCCACTGTTGTTATCGCGGTGGCGCGAATGCTAAGGGGGGCAGCGTACCGCCGTTCGTTTTGTCTCGTCTTCATTGCGCAAATCGTGTCAGTACGATCTCCTGCGAGCCAATATCCGGTGTTTAGATTTCCCAAGTTTATGGTGAATATGTCCTTGAGCAGGTTGGCGCTTCGCCGCTAATCTACTGGGCAATGCTTCAGCCTGTCGTTTAAAAATCTGCAGTTTAAAAATCTGTCGTTTCCAAAAACGCAGTAAACCGGAGGGTTTCTCGCCGCAGACGGAACTTGCTACTGTCAGGGGTGGGGCCAAATCAGAGTGTTATCTCGAAGGAATGAATGCCATGCGATCTAATTTCCAGTCCCGCCTTCCGGGCTACACGGTCATTGAGACCGATGAGCCCTATCCCAGCTCCCTGACTGTCGCCAGGCACGCGAATCGCGATCGCCGCAACCGCTGTCAACCAGTGCCATTCAACCTCTCAACTTATCTCAATGATGAACAAACCCTGTCGCTCAGGCATTTGGAAAGTTTTGGCTGGCAATTGGCATTCGTCCGTCGGCAGCTTTTCCGGCGGCCAACCGTTGTCGTTTTGAACTGCAACGATAACCGCTATGGCGTATTGGACGAAAGCGGCTCCATTGATATGGATCGGCGTTTGTCGCTGCGACACTAACCTCGGAAATTTTATTGCGGCACGGCATATTGCGAGCCTGATCGGTATAATGGCGCTCCATGTTGTATTACAGGTGTTGCACCATTGCCCTCCGCATTCTTATCTAACGGAAAGTATTTGCTCGCGTTCGGCTTTTTAGCCGTATTTGTGGGTAATTTTGGCCAATCCTTCTTTGTCGGTGCATTTGGCGCACCCATTCAAGCTTCCCTCGGGTTAACAGCCTCCGGTTATGGGCTGATTTATTCGCTGGCAACATTGCTCGCCGGGACCAGTTTGATGGTGGCCGGCAGCTGGATAGATCGTATTTCGCTCGCTCGTTTCACCTTGTTCGTGTCGATTGGTTTGATCCTCGCTTGCGCCCTGTTCACCGTGGCGATGCACCCGGTAATGCTAGTGGCGGCACTCTATTTTTTGCGGCTTTGCGGTCAGGGGTTACTGCCTCACACCGGGGTGACGGTCATGGCGCGCTGCTTCGACAGTCATCGCGGCAAGGCAATCAGCGTTGCCGCTTCTGGGGTTCCGGTCGGAGAAATTGTTCTGCCACTGCTGGCTGCGCTATTGATTACCCAGTTCGGGTGGCAAATGACTTGGCTTTTTGTCGCCGGTTTTGTAATCGTCATATTCTTGCCGATTTATCCTTTTCTGCTGAGCCGCGCGGCGGCGGCCGGGTATCAGTTTAACCCAGCGCCAAGTAGCGTTGATCAAGGCAAAAGCAACGGTAGAGCCGGGGCAGCCCGGCGCGAGTTATTGACGGACCGACGCTTCTGGTTTGCTCTGCCAGCATTGGTGGCGGCGCCTTTCGTTGTGACGGGTATTTTTATCCACCAGAATTTCGTTATGGACCAGCGCGCATGGAGTAGTGATTTTTTTGCGATGGGGTTTGTGCTCTATGGCATCGTACACTGGGTTAGCTCGATTGTGGCTGGGATTGCCGTGGATCGATTTTCGGCCAGTCGCTTATTGCCGCTGTACAACTTGCCAATGTTTCTGGCGTTAGCTGCGGTTGCTTTTTTAACCGGCGACTATTTAGTTTTCGTCTTGCTGGGGCTTCTCGGTGTGTCTATCGGTAGTAGTGGCCCTGTCGGTGGCGCCCTCTGGGCGGAGACCTACGGAACCGCTCGCTTGGGAACCATACGCTCAATGGTCGCGTCATTTGGGGTCTGGTCCACATCGCTCTCGCCGTTTCTGTTTGGCCTATTGATCGACGCAGGGGTAACACTGACCGAGTTATCTGCAGCTCTGGCGGTGTATGTGCTGCTAGCTTGTATTCTGGCTTCGCGCTCCTATCGCGTATCTGCGACGGTGTTAACACGTTAATTGTTTGCTTCATCTGGTAAACTTGCCGCCCGTCGGCGGGTGAAGTTTGTCCAGTATCAAATTCTCCCTCCGCAGCACGACTAACATAGCGCATCTGGCCGGCACATTTTCGCACGCGAAGTCGCGTGCGCCTCTCCACCTGACCCTCTCGATGTCCGCCAGGATAATAAAGCTCGCGCAAGTCGTGCAGCTCCAACAATAAAAATAAATTTACTCTATCAATCAGTCTTACTACATGAGGACTTCTTATGCCTAAGACGTATATAAAACCTTTGATGTCTGCCGGGCGAAATCTGGCGATTGCCGCTCTGTGCATTGCCCCATTTGCTCAAGCAGACTGTGAATATCGTGTCGACAGTGCCTGGAACAGTGGCTTCACCGCCACAATAACGGTAACTAACGACACCGGAAGCAGTGTGAACAACTGGCTGGTGAGCTGGGAATACAGCGGCAATAATCGCGTGACCAACGGTTGGAACGCTAACTTCTCTGGCACCAATCCATACAGCGCCAGTAGCCTGAACTGGAATGGGAATCTCAGCCCTGGCGGCAGTGCCTCATTCGGCTTTCAAGGTCAGGGTAATCCCGCTGAGATAGTCACTGTGATGGGGGATCTTTGCGGTGGTGGATCGACCAGTTCCTCGTCCAGTAGCAGTTCGTCCAGTAGTTCTTCCTCAAGCAGTTCTTCGAGCAGCAGCTCCTCAAGCAGTTCATCCTCGAGCAGCTCTTCATCCAGCAATAGTTCATCGTCGAACAGCTCCACGACCTCGAGTTCCAGTTCATCCAGCAGTTCCAGCTCGTCAAGCTCCTCGTCGAGTAGCAGTTCATCTTCCAGCAGTTCCTCCAGTAGTTCCTCCAGCAGTAGCTCTTCTAGCAGTAGCTCTTCTAGCAGTAGCTCGGGGCTTCCAGTTGCCGGTGACTGGTTGCACGTGGAAGGCAACACCATTGTCGATAACCGCGGCCGCGCTGTATGGCTGACTGGGGCCAACTGGTTTGGGTTTAATGCCTCTGAGCGGGTGTTCCACGGTTTGTGGAGTGCGCATCACGAAACCTTTATGCAAGCGATTGCTGATCGCGGCATTAACATCATACGGGTACCTATCTCTACCGAGTTGCTGTACGAGTGGAAAAACGGCATCTTCAAGCCGGTTAATGTCAACACCTATGCGAACCCGGAACTGGAAGGGCTTAATTCGCTGCAGATTTTTGATCGTACTTTGCAGCTGGCCGATCAAATGGGTTTGAAAATTATGCTCGATGTACACAGCGCAAAAGCTGACAACAGTGGTCACGTCGCACCTCTGTGGTACAACGGTGATATCACCGAAGAGATATTCTACGAAACCTGGGAGTGGGTGGCTGCGCGTTATAAAAATAACGATACGCTTATTGCCTACGACCTTGAAAACGAGCCCCACGGTAAAGCGCACGCAGAGACTGCAGCGGCACGGTGGGATAATTCGAATCATCCGAACAACTGGAAGCGCGTTGCAGAGGAAGCTGCGAATCGGATTTTGGCGATTAACCCGAATGTGTTGATTCTGGTTGAAGGGGTGGAAGTGTACCCGCGAGACAGTGTGAACTGGGAATCTGATGATTCACACGATTACCATTTCACCTGGTGGGGGGGTAACTTGCGTGGCGTAAAAGACTACCCATTAAACGTGACGGGTAACCAGATTGTGTTCTCTCCTCATGACTACGGCCCCTCTGTGTGGGATCAGGATTGGTTCTACGATGGGTTTGATCGCAACACATTGTTGTCGGATGTGTGGTACGACAACTGGTTCTATCTGCACGACCAAAATATTGCCCCCTTGTTGATTGGTGAGTGGGGTGGCTTTATGGACGGTGGACGCAATGAACACTGGATGACGGAGCTGCGCGACTTTATGGTTGAGCACAAGGTGCATCATACCTTCTGGTGTATCAATCCTAACTCTGGTGATACGGGCGGTTTGATCGGTTACGACTGGGCCACCTGGGATGAAGCCAAATACAACCTGTTCGAGAAGTCGCTTTGGAAATTCGGCAGTCAGTATGTGGGGCTAGATCAGGATACTCCGCTGGGTAGCAATGGCCTCTCTGTTAATCAGTATTATCAGAATGGTGGGGTGGAGCCGCGCGGTAATTAGTTGTTAGAGTAATTTTTACTGCGAATAAAAAGCTGAGCGCACAGGCAAAGTATCGCTTGTGCGCTTTATTTTGCGCCGCCGCCGGCGAGGGTTTTGCTGGCGGTGGATTGCCCAGTCAATATGTTCCTCTACTAAAGGCGAGACGCCAACTTCCTTCTTTTTTTGTAGTGCGGCTATCACTTCCACTGACGGGTTTGCATTACCCAGTCCAACCGCCAGATTTCGCAACCATCGCTCGTAACCGATTCGACGAATTGCGGAACCTTCGGTATGTTTTAAAAACGTCCTCTCGTCCCATAAAAATAAATCGATCAGGCGGCTGTTTTGCAGTCCGTGCCTGGGGTGAAAATCCTTTTCACAAGTGGGCTTGGCGAATTTATTCCACGGGCAGATCGCTTGGCAATCGTCGCAACCGAACACCCGGTTGCCTATGGGTTCACGATACTCCTCGGGAATCGGCCCTTTATTTTCAATAGTGAGATAGGAAATACAACGGCGCGCATCCAGTTCATAGGGTTTTGGAAATGCATCAGTGGGGCAGATCTGAAGGCACGCCTGGCAGGTGCCGCACTGGTCTTTGTGCCGTTGGTTGTTTACCGGCAACGGCAGATTTGTGAATATCTCCCCCAAAAAAAACCAACTGCCAGCATGGGGATTCAGTAGCAAAGTGTGTTTGCCCACCCAACCAAGACCCGCCTTCTGCGCGAGCGGGCGTTCCATCACTGGCGCGCTGTCCACAAACGGGCGCTGCTCAATGCCAACCGCGTCGCAGTGCTGGCGAATGTTGTCGGCAATTTTTGCCAGGCGTTTGCGTATGAGCTTGTGGTAATCACGGCCCAGACTGTAGCGGGATATATATGCCTGATCAGCCGATTTGAGTACCTTGATCTGATCTGTGTCTGGCGGCAGGTAATCCATGCGCGCAGATATAACCCGCCGTGCACCGGGTACCAACTGATCAGGCTTGGTGCGCATTTCGCGATGCTCTGCCAGCCACTGCATACTGCCGTGGTACCCCTTATCCAGCCAGGATTCCAGCCGGGACTGCTCTGCATCGAGGTCGGTGTCGGTGATTGCGATTTGCTGAAAGCCCTGCTCCCGCCCCCAGAGTTGGATCAGTTCAGCAAGCGCGTTTAATTGCGTCTGATCGAGTGCGGTTACAGTTTTTTGATTTTGGGGGCTGATATAAGTCACGTATACTTTGGCCAGTTTTTGGGGAATCGGCAGATGGCAAAAAATAATTTACCTACTTCATTGTACACCGCCGCACAGGTGCGGCAGCTGGATAACCTGGCAATTGAGCAGGGGGGAATTCCCGGAATACAGTTGATGAAGCGCGCAGGGCGAGCGGCATTCGACTATCTGCTTGCGCGCTGGCCAGAATGCTCAAGTCTGATTGTGTTCTGTGGTGGCGGCAATAATGGTGGCGATGGTTACGTGATAGCAGCGTTGGCTGCCCAACGCCAGCTGAATGTCGTGGTGGTGGCAGTAACGGAGCCCGCATCACTGGTGGGTGACGCCATGCGTGCTTATCAGTATGCGCTACAGGAAGGTGTCGCCATAAAGCCGATTACGGAACTCGCCGCGCTCGAACCCGATGCCTCGACGGTGTTTGTGGACGCGTTGCTGGGTACTGGTATACACGGTGCTGTCCGTGAGCCTTTTAGTCAGGTGGTGGAATATATTAACCAGCAGGCGCAGCCAACTCTTGCTGTTGATGTGCCATCAGGTATCTGCAGCGATTCGGGGCGTGTATTGGGATGCGCGGTAAAAGCGGATGCAACTATCACGTTTATCGGTGTGAAACAGGGGTTGCTGACTGGCCGTGCCCCTGCATTTGTGGGCGAGCTTATTTTCGATGATTTGGCGACGGTAAATATTGAAAGCGATGATTATCAGTCGGCTCGCGCACTGCTTAAAGCGTCTGCGCTCAGGATCGACGGTGCCCAAATGCAGGGCCGTTTGAGGCAGCGCGAACAGGATGCGCACAAAGGTCTGTTCGGGCATGTGATGGTGATCGGCGGAGACAGCGGCTTTGGTGGCGCGGTTGCTATGGCGGCGGAGATGGCGGCTCGTTCCGGAGCCGGGCTCACCAGCGTCGCCACTCGGCCTGAACATGTCGGCCCTGTATTAACCCGCTTGCCGGAATTGATGGTATCGGGTGTTTCTTCCGGGCAATCGCTGGAACCGCTACTTGCGCGTCCGTCAGTCCTTGTGGTCGGGCCAGGTTTGGGGCGCAGCCCCTGGTCGGAACAGATGCTACAGCAGGCTGCAAAAAAAGATTTGCCTATGGTGGTCGATGCCGACGCACTGAATATTATTGCTGAAGGCCGGGTTCTGCCCTCGCCCTGGCGGGAAAACTGGATACTCACTCCTCACCCGGGCGAGGCCGCCCGCTTACTCGATACCGATATTGCAACGGTACAAGCCGATAGATTTAAAGCCGCGCGCAAATTACAGTTAAATTTTGGTGGTGTGGTTATTCTTAAGGGGGCGGGTACGGTGATTGCCGCAGACGATAGCGTTTATCTCGCGAATGTCGGCAATCCCGGGATGGCAACCGGAGGTATGGGCGATGTACTGGCTGGTCTGTTAGGTGGGTTGTTGGCGCAGGGCGTCGCGCCACTGGAGGCTGCAATGATTGCGGTATGCGCGCATGGAGATGCGGCAGATTTAGCGGTTGCCGACGCAGGTATGCGTGGCCTGTTAGCCACCGACCTCATTCCTTATATTCGGGAATTACTCAATTGAGTCAGTCAACTACCAGCCAGTCAACAATCAGCCTGTTAACAACGGCAGTCTATCTCGCCGATGAAGCTGCGACTGTTGCCGCGGGTCGGGCGTTGGGTGAGTGTCTAACCCCAGGAGTGGTGGTCTACCTGGATGGTGTACTGGGCGCAGGTAAAACGACTTTCTGCCGTGGTGTGTTGTCTGCGTTTGGTCATTCAGGTGCGGTTAAGAGCCCAACTTATACCCTTGTGGAACCTTATGCTTTTTCTGCGGCCAATATTTATCATTTCGATCTCTACCGGCTGGCGGATCCGGAAGAGCTGGAGTACCTCGGTATCCGGGATTATTTTTCCAGCGACGCGATCTCGCTGATAGAGTGGCCGGTGCGGGGCGAGGGTTTTTTGCCATCAGCTGACTTTATCGCTAAGGTATTACCAGAGGGTCATGGCCGCCGATTGGAACTAATTGCGCTGAGCAAAAAAGGCATGAGTGTTGTGCAGACCTTTACAGATAAAACGGGTTAACGAGGAGAGGGTAGTGGGAAATTCCCGTAAAAACAGGTTGTACGGCAGTGTTGTTGCCTTGTGCCTGCTTTTTCTGGTTGCTGCCTTTTCATCGCAACTTAGCTACGCCGCAGACGTTAATAGTGTTCGCCTGTGGCGAGCACCAGACCACACGCGCTTGGTTTTCGATCTTAGTGGGCCGGTGGAACACAAAATTTTCCCATTGAAATCACCCGCCCGCCTTGTTATCGATATAGCGGATTCTGCCATTAAGTCTGCACCGACGGATCTCGAATTTAGCGAAACGCCTATTTCCAAGCTGCGCTATGGTCGTCGCAACGATAAAGATTTACGTGTAGTGCTGGATCTCACCGACGACATCAAACCACGTAGTTTTGTGCTGGCGAAGCACGGAGATAAACACGATCGTCTGGTGATCGACCTGTACGACAAAGAAAACGAAACCGTGAAAACGGTGAATGAAGTAACCGACATTGGCCAGGGGCGTCGGGATATTATTGTCGCTATTGACGCCGGGCATGGCGGCGAAGATCCCGGTGCGCTGGGGCCGAAAAAGATTCGCGAAAAAGACATCGTCTATAAAATCAGTCAGCAACTGCAAAAGATGGTGGACGCAGAACCTGGCTACAAGGCGCATATGGTGCGCAGCGGCGATTACTATATTCCGCTGCGAAAACGCCGCAACACCGCACGTGAGGTGCGCGCAGATATTTTTATTTCCATTCATGCGGACGCGTTTAAAAATCCCCAGGCTAGCGGCGCGTCCGTGTTTGCGTTGTCCCGCCGTGGTGCTACGTCTGAAACCGCCCGCTTTCTAGCGTCAAAAGAAAATGAGGCCGACCTAATTGGTGGTGTTGGTGGTGTCAGCCTCGGCGATGTGGATGAGATGCTCGCTGGCGTGCTGGTGGACTTATCCATGACAGCGTCTTTGGCGCACAGCCTGGATGTGGGCGCAAGAGTGCTCGGCGAGATTGGCAAAATCACCAAATTGCACAAACATCAGGTGGAGCAGGCAGGGTTTGCGGTATTGAAATCCCCGGATGTGCCCTCAATTCTTGTCGAGACTGGCTTTATTTCCAACCCTGAAGAGGCGCGCAAGCTTAATACTTTTGGGCACCGGAAAAAGCTGGCGGAAGCGATTTTGAGTGGCGTTAAAGCGTATTTTCAGGATACGCCTCCGGCGGGCAGCCTTGTCGCCTGGAAAAAATACGTCTCGGGTGAGGTGAGCCACACAATCGCCAAGGGCGATACCTTAACCGGTATTGCAAACCATTATCGTGTCTCTGTTAATGATATTAAAGCGGCCAACGGTTTGACCAACACGCAAATTAAGATCGGCCAAATTCTCAAAATTCCTGCATCCTAATGAATAAAATATTTACCTTGAGCCCGCGGCTAGCCAACCAGATAGCTGCGGGTGAGGTCGTTGAGCGACCGGCGTCGGTTATTAAAGAGTTGGTTGAAAACAGCCTGGATGCTGGCGCTACCCAGCTTGATGTGGAAGTTGAACAGGGCGGCGTGAAGTTAATTCGCGTGCGCGATAATGGCCATGGCATCAGCAAGGAAGACCTGCCGTTGGCGTTGAGCCGTCACGCAACCAGTAAAATTATTAACCTGGACGATCTCGAGGCCGTTGTCACTCTTGGTTTTCGCGGTGAGGCCTTGGCAAGTATCTCCTCTGTCGCGCGCTTGCGTTTGACTAGTAATACCGGCGAAGAGGAATCTGGCTGGTGTGTGGAAGCCGAAGGGCGCGATATGGAAGCCCGTTTGGCGCCCGCAGGTCATCCGCAGGGCACTTCGGTTGAGGTGCGTGATCTATTTTTTAATACACCCGCCCGACGAAAATTTTTGCGTACTGAGCGCACCGAATACGGCCGCGTAGAAGACGTGCTGAAGCGGTTGGCTTTGTCTCGGTTTGCCCAAGGCTTCAGCTTGAAAAATAATGGGCGAGTGGTGCACAGCTGGCGCCCGGCCACAACGCAGCCAGAACAGGAGCGTCGGGTAGCACAAATATGTGGCCCTGCGTTTATGGAAAACGCTGTTCATGTGGATATTGATCGTGCCGGTTTACGGTTGTGGGGGTGGGTGGCACTGCCGACTTTTTCTCGCAGCCAGGCAGATTTGCAACACTTCTACGTCAATGGCCGCGCGATCAGAGATAAGCTGGTGAGCCACGCGATTCGGCAGGCCTACCAGGATGTGCTTTATCACGGTCGCCATCCGGCATTTGTACTTTATCTTGAGTTGGACCCTGGCAACGTGGATGTGAACGTCCACCCGACAAAACACGAAGTGCGGTTTCGCGATAGCCGTTTGGTACACGACTTTTTATTCCGCAGTTTACATAAAGCGCTCGCAGACGTTCGTCCGGGCAATGAGCCGAGTGCGCAAGAGGACATCGGAGCGGAAGCCGATACGGCGTCGGAGCTTTCAGCCCAACAATACTCGCCCACGGAGCAGCCCGGATTATCGTTTTCAGCCCAGCGGTCAGAGCCCTCTGCGGTCGCAGAGCGCGCCCCGAGCTGGAGCCCGACATATACAAGCGCGGGTTCAGCAACTAGCAAACGACCTTCGATGGGTTCACCGGCATCTGTAATGCCACCCGCATCCGATAATGAAACTGTGCCGCCATTGGGGTATGCGGTCGCTCAGCTCAAAGGTATTTATATTCTGGCGGAAAACGCCGACGGCATGGTCGTGGTGGACATGCACGCGGCTCACGAAAGAATTACCTACGAGCGCATGAAAGAGCAGCAGCAGGCGCAAAAAATACAATCGCAACCGCTGTTGGTGCCGCAAGCCATGGCTGTCAGCGAAAAGGAAGCGGATTATGCCGATGAATTCGCCGATATTTTTGTGAATCTTGGTTTTGAATTGGAACGCGCCGGGCCCGAGTCGCTGTTAATTCGCCAACTACCGGTGATCCTTAACCGGGCAAATGTTGAGCAATTGGTGCGGGATGTCCTCTCGGATCTGATTGAGTATGGTTCGAGCCAGCGCATCCAGCAGAATATTAACGAAATCCTGGGGACTATGGCGTGTCACGGTTCTGTGCGCGCGAACCGACGTTTGAATATTGCGGAGATGAATGCGTTATTGCGTGATATGGAAGCCACCGAACGCAGCGGCCAGTGCAATCACGGTCGTCCAACCTGGACCCAGATGTCCCTTGCTGAACTGGACAAGCTTTTTATGCGAGGCCAGTGACTGTGGTTGATAGGCAAACTAAACCGCTCGCCATCGCACTTATGGGCCCGACAGCTGCCGGCAAGACTGATCTTGCCATGGCGCTTCACCACCACCTTAATGCAGAAATTATCAGCGTGGACTCGGCGCTTGTGTACCGTGGCTTAAATATTGGCGCCGCCAAACCCAGTGCGGCTGAATTGGCTGCGGTACCGCATCGACTCATTGATATACGCGACCCCGCTGAGCCTTATTCAGCGGCCGATTTTTGTAAGGACGCGACGCACGAAATAACGAATATTGTGGCTGCGGGCAGAACGCCGCTGCTGGTTGGCGGTACCATGCTTTATTTTAAGGCATTACTCGAGGGGCTCTCTGACATGCCGGCGTCGCAACCGGCGGTTCGCGCCCAAATAGAGCAAGAGGCGTTGGCGATTGGCTGGCCGGGCATGCACCAACACCTAATGGATATTGACCCCGAAACCGCTCGCGAGCTGCATCCTAACCACTCTCACCGGATCAGTCGGGCGCTGGAGGTCTATCGCATTTCGGGAAAAACCATGAGTCATTTTCGCGCCAATTCTGGCTCGGGATTGTTGGATAGCTACCAATGGGTACAGTTAGCGGTAGCGCCTAGAGATAGAGCGGTTTTACATCAGCGAATTGCAACCCGATTCGAAAATATGCTGGACGCGGGGTTGCTCGGCGAAGTTGAAGCGCTGTATCGGCGCGGTGACCTGCACCCGGATCTGCCGGCAATCCGCGCTGTTGGATACCGTCAGGTCTGGGAGTATTTGAGTGGCGAGATCGACCGGAGTGAAATGGTCGCGCGCGGCGTGGCAGCAACCCGGCAGCTGGCAAAGCGGCAATTGACATGGCTGCGAGGTTGGCCGGATCTTTGCTGGATTGACACTCAAAATGCCTCAGGTGATTTATTAGAGGTCGATGAAATTGTGAATAAAGCCTTGAGTTTTTTACCCCAAAGGCCCATATAATGGTGTACAGTTTGAGTAAATATGCGCGGGTTCCAGGACGCATAGTGTTTGCACAAATCTGGTTCGCTCTGGATTGAGCCAGTGACAAACACGTACCACCGACTATTATTCAATTTATACGCTTAGAGACTAAAGTGCGCTTACGCTAACTTGAACGAAGATTTTATCGATGTTCGACAGGGTTTAGTGGAACGAAGGTTAGTGCTTACTTATTATAATTCCTATCCTTATAAGGAGAACTGACATGTCAAAAGGGCATAGCTTACAAGACCCTTATTTAAATGTATTACGTAAAGAAAGAATCCCAGTTTCCATCTATTTGGTCAACGGCATCAAGCTCCAAGGACAAGTGGAGTCGTTCGATCAGTTTGTTGTTTTACTGAAAAATACCGTGAGCCAAATGGTTTACAAGCACGCGATTTCTACAGTCGTGCCTTCTCGTCCCGTACGTGTGCCTATGCTGAATCCCGAAAGCACTGGCAATGACGATATGGAAAGCGGCGCTTAAGTTACGTTGTTGCATGGCTAGTAGATATCCCTTGTTCTACAACGGAGAGCTATTTGTTTTTTGATAGACCTGATTCCGGTGAGCTGGCAGTGCTGGTTCACTTGGAAATACCCCAAAGCGCAGAGTCAGACGATCCACGTGAGTTCGAAGAACTGGTGTTATCCGCCGGTGGCGACCCAGTCGAATTACTGTCCGGACAAAGATCCGCCCCCCACCCCAAATACTTTATCGGAACTGGCAAGCTTGAAGAATTGCAGGCTCTGGTGCAGCAGCATCAGGCGGAGCTTGTTATCTTCAATCACGAGCTGTCACCGAGTCAGGAGCGCAATCTCGAAAAAGCACTGGAATGTCGCGTGTTAGACCGTACAGGCCTGATTCTCGATATTTTTGCCCAGCGTGCTCGCACTCACGAAGGTAAGTTACAGGTGGAACTTGCCCAGCTTGAACACATGTCCACACGCTTAATTCGTGGGTGGACACACTTGGAGCGACAGAAAGGCGGGATTGGCTTACGCGGTCCCGGTGAGACCCAGTTGGAAACTGACCGTCGATTACTGCGTGCGCGGATTAAAACAATCGGCAAACGTCTGGAGAAAGTCCGCAAGCAGCGTGAGCAGGGCCGCAGGGCGCGCAACCGCGCGGACATTCCTACCGTGTCACTGGTGGGTTACACCAACGCCGGCAAATCGACCCTGTTTAACGCAATCACTGATGCGGGAGTCTTTGCGCAGGATCAGCTGTTTGCTACGTTGGACCCCACGATGCGGCGTATAGGCTTGCCCGACGTCGGGCCTGCCGTACTGGCAGATACAGTGGGATTTATCAGTAATCTGCCACACCGTTTGGTTGAGTCGTTTCGCGCAACTCTTGAAGAAGCGTCCAGCTCAGATCTGCTGTTGCACGTAATTGATGCCGCGGATGACGAAAGGCAGCGAAATATTGAGCAGGTTAACCTTGTGCTGGAAGAAATTGACGCACATGAACTTCCTTGTTTAATGGTGTACAACAAAATTGATCTGCTGAGTGACATGGCGCCGCGCATAGATCGTGATGACCAGGGACGCCCGGTCGCGGTCTGGCTCTCCGCAAAGAACGCTGCAGATAACCCCGTGAACATCTCGCTCCTGTTTCAGGCGCTCGCCGAATTGCTCGCTGAGGATATTTTTCAGCAGTCGGTCTACTTAGGCGCGGCTATGGGGAGTTTGCGGGCTCGACTCTATCGTCACAATGCGGTGCTGAATGAAAGCTATACTCCGGATGGGATCTGTGAGCTGGAGATTCGAATACCAGAGGCCGATCTCAAACGCATGCTGTCGGCAGAAAATATCGCGTTGGACGACCTGCTTAAACAGCCTGAGCAAACCGACTACCAACAACTAGCCGTATAAAATAGCAGCGAGTTCTCAGGGGGGAGTATTGAAATACGCCTCCCCACCTCAATATCGAGCAATCAAAACTTAAAAAAACGGAGACTCTCTATGGCCTGGAATGAACCGGGTGGGAACAAAGACCCCTGGGGAGGCGGCAACCGCGGCAACAACGACGGACCGCCAGATCTGGATGAGGCGTTAAAAAATCTGCAAAAAACGCTAGGTGGATTATTTGGCGGTAAAAAAGCCGGCAATACTGGTGGCAGCTCGGGCGGAACATCAGGTTTTGGCTGGACGTTAGTCGCGCTAGCACTTATTGCCTTTCTACTGATTTACGGGTTCCTGGGCGCAGGGATCGTTAACGAACAGGAACGAGCGGTAGTACTGCGGTTAGGTGTGTACAACCAGACACTGCAACCAGGGTTTCGCTGGAATCCACCGCTGATTGACAAGGTTTACCCTGTTAACGTGACCAAAGTACGCCAGTGGTCCACCTCAGAGCAGATGCTCACCAAAGACCTGAATATTGTCGACATCAAACTCTCGGTGCAATACATCATTAGCGACGCGCAGGAATTTGTACTCCGTGTGAGAGATCCTGAGTCGAGTCTCAAACAGGCGACGAACAGCGCATTGCGCCATGTCGCAGGCTCTACGTTAATGCACGATATTCTTACCGAAGGCCGTGAGCGAGTGGCTTACGAGATTCAAGACCGTTTGCAAGCTTATCTGAATGCCTATCAAACCGGTATAAGTGTCGAGAAGGTCAACATCGAAGATTCGAACCCTCCTCGTGAAGTGCAAGACGCTTTCGACGATGTGATTAAAGCGCGTGAAGATGAAGAGCGCTACAAAAATCAGGCGCAAACCTACGCCAACGGTATTCTGCCCGAAGCACGTGGTGCCGCGCAGCGCGTTATTGAGGAAGCAACCGCCTATAAAGAGCAGGTGATCGCGAAAGCGGAAGGTGAGGCTAAGCGCTTCGAGTATCTGCTGAATGAGTATAAAAAAGCGCCGGAAGTTACCCGTCAGCGCCTGTATCTTGATGCCGTTGAGGACGTTATGTCTAATGCGTCGAAAGTGCTGGTGGACGTCGAAGGTGGTAATAACATGCTTTACCTGCCGCTGGATAAGATTGTTAATACCAGCCAACAAGCCACCTCGCGCGGTTTGAGTTCGTCGGAAATGGATCAGGTGGTCAATGATGTTATGGACCAGTTGCGCCGTGAAGCCGCGATAAATTCGCGCCGTAGAGAGGGGAGGTAAGCTATGTCTGGGAAATCGTTTTTTATCATTATTGGAGCGTTACTGGCCATATTCCTCCTTTCGAACTCACTTTTTATTGTTCAGGAATATGAACGTGGCGTGTTGTTAAGGTTTGGTAAGGTTGACAACGCGGATCTAAAACCTGGGCTAGGTATAAAGCTGCCGTTTGTTGACGAGGTGCGTACCTTCGATGGCCGGGTGCTTACGCTGGACGCCCGTGCAGAGCGTTTTTTGACTGTCGAGAAAAAGAGCATGATGGTCGATAGCTTTGCTAAATGGCGTATCATCGAAGTGGGCACTTACTACAAAGCCACTAACGGCGAAGAGCCCAGGGCTGAACGCCTGCTTGAGCAGCGTATTAACGAGGGCTTGCGCAACGAATTTGCAGCCAGATCTCTGCAAGAAGTTGTGAGCGGCGAGCGCGACCAGCTTATGGTTGATCTCACCAAAGCTCTCAACCAGTTCACTCAAAACTCATTGGGTATTGAAGTGGTTGACGTCCGGGTTAAACGCATCGACCTCCCTACAGAGGTGAGTGGACCTGTGTTCAGCCGAATGTCTGCCGAGCGTGAGCGCGAGGCGCGGGAACACCGCTCTAAAGGTAAGGAACAGGCTGAGATCATTAAGGCAGATGCAGATCGACAGCGGACGATTATCGAAGCGCAGGCCTACCGCGACTCTGAGTTGTTGCGCGGTGAAGGTGACGCAAGTGCTGCAGCCATCTACGCGGAAGCTTATAATCGCGACCCTGAGTTTTACGCCTTTGTGCGCAGTTTGACGGCCTACCGCAAATCCTTCAGCGGCAAAGAAGATATTATGCTGGTAGATCCGGGCAGCGAATTTTTCCGTTACATGAAAGACTCGAAAGGGAAGTAATCGTCTAAGCGTAACAATTCGTGGTAAAATTTCGAACCGGCCAATTGGCCGGTTTTTTTGTGTTCGGATTCTGCCGGCGGCCCGTACATTGGGCGTGCCAAGAGGGGTATTCCTATCCGTCTGGCACCTGAGGGCTTTCGGCGACCCACTGGTTTAGCGTACACCACTTCAGGCGATATTCACTTCATGTGGCACGAGCTGGCAAAAGCCTTCTGTCTGGTATTGATCATTGAGGGAATTCTTCCTTTTTTGTATCCCAATCGCTGGCGCGAACTTGTTGCGAGCCTCGCGCAAGCCGATGATCGCGTGCTCCGGCTTATCGGTTTCATAAGTATGCTGGCGGGTGCGGTTTTTTTGTGGGTTATCAAGTAACTGACGAGTAAACAAAGAGAGAATAATGAGTAAAGTAGACCGATGGCTATTACCTGAAGGTATCTCCGAGCTCCTGCCGGATGATGCCTTGCAAGTGGAAACCCTGCGACGCCGTCTGGTCGACGTGTTTCAGCGCTGGGGCTATGAATACGTTATTACTCCAATGATCGAATTTACCGATTCGCTGCTGACTGGCTCGGGCGGTGACATCGATTTGCTGACATTCAAACTGACTGATCAACTTACCGGTAAAACGCTGGGTATTCGGGCAGATATCACGCCACAAGCCGCGAGAATGGATGCGCACAGCTTGAAGCGCAGCGGTGCAAACCGGTTGTGCTACGCTGGCCACGTAGTCCATACCAGGCCGCAGGTGGCGCTTGGGTCTCGTACACCAATTCAAGTGGGCGTCGAGTTGTTCGGTGAGCCTGGCTTAGATGCGGACATTGAAGTTATCAGTTTACTGTTAGAGGTGCTTTCCTTGGTGGGAATGCCAAAGCAGTATCTCGATATTGGTCACGTCGGAGTTTTTCGCGCTTTGACGGAAGCCGCCGGGTTTTCCAAAGAACAGGAAAATACACTGTTCTTACTGTTGCAGGCGAAAGCAGCTACTGAGATTAAAGACTGGGTTACCACCCATGTCCGGGAGCCCAAGTTGCAACACTGGTTCCTGGAGTTACCAAAATTGTCTGGCAGTGCCGGCGTCTTGGACCGTGCACGCGATGTGTTTGCAGACGCGCCGGCTGAAGTGATGGTCGCTCTTGATGAGTTGAGTTCCATCGCCGATGTGGTTCAACCACGCTACCCCGATGCGCAATTGTACTTTGATTTAAGCGAACTGCGCGGCTATCACTACCACACAGGTATTGTTTTTGGTGCGTTTTCGCCGGGTGTGGGCAACGCTATTGCGAAAGGTGGGCGCTACGATCATATCGGCGAAGCTTTTGGCCGTGCGCGTCCGGCAACTGGGTTTGCCGCAGACTTGTCTGTGATTTGTCGAACGCTGAATGTTGAAACTGCACCACCGAATCCTGGTGTATTCGCTCCAGCATCGACCAACGCAGCACAATGGCAGGAGATTCAATCGTTGAGAGAGGCTGGCGAGCGCGTAGTGAGCGGTCTCTCCATTCAGGATGCACCTTACGATCATCAAAATTGCGACCGTATTCTGATCGAAACAGATACGGGCTTTCAGGTTAAAGCTCTCTAGGAGCCAACTTTTCGTTATACAGGTTTAAATCATGGGTAAAAATGTTGTGGTTTTGGGCACCCAGTGGGGTGACGAAGGCAAAGGGAAAATTGTTGATCTTCTGACGGAGCAGGTCACTCACGTTGCACGTTTCCAGGGAGGTCACAATGCTGGACACACTCTGGTGATCGACGGCAAAAAAACTGTACTGCACTTAATTCCCTCGGGCATTTTGCACAGCGGAGTAACCTGTTTTATCGGTAATGGTGTCGTGCTGGCGCCCGACGCCTTAATGAAAGAGATACACGAACTGGAAGCGCAAGAGGTTCCTGTACGAGAGCGCTTGAAGCTCTCGCCGGCATGCCCGTTGATTCTTCCTTATCACGTGGCTCTTGATCAGGCGCGTGAGTTGAAGCGTGGTGAAGCCAAGATTGGGACCACCGGACGCGGCATCGGACCCGCGTACGAAGACAAGGTATCGCGTCGTGGCCTGAGGTTGGGCGACCTTCTGCATGAAGAGCGCTTTGCAACCAAATTGAAAGAAGTGATGGAGTACCACAATTTTGCACTTACGCAATATTACGGTGCCGAAGCCGTCGATTATCAAGCCGTGTTGGATGAGGCTCTACTGCTGGCTAAAGAACTGCGGCCAATGATCGTCGACGTATCGGACGAGCTACACCTGGCGCGTGAAGCCGGTAAAAATATTTTATTCGAAGGAGCGCAAGGTTCGTTGCTCGATATCGATCACGGCACCTATCCGTTCGTAACTTCGTCCAACACTACGGCTGGCGGTACGGCGACTGGATCGGGTTTTGGCCCCCTTTATTTGGACTATGTATTGGGCATCACCAAAGCTTACACCACCCGTGTTGGTGCAGGACCCTTCCCTACAGAGCTGGATTGTGAAGTCGGTGAGCACCTGGGTGTTAAAGGGCACGAATTTGGCGCCACAACCGGGCGTAAGCGACGCACGGGGTGGTTCGATGCGGTAGCGGTTAAACACGCGGTTCGTATCAATAGTATGAGCGGAATGTGCCTGACCAAGCTGGATGTGCTTGATGGGCTCAAGGAAGTAAAAATCTGCGTGGGCTATAAGAACAGCGCAGGTGAAGACGTGGGCATACCATGTGACGCCGAAGGTTGGGAAGATATTCAACCAGTGTATGAATCTCTCCCTGGTTGGAGTGAATCCACCGTTGGAGCAAAGAGTGTTGATGCGCTACCGCAGGCTGCACGCGATTATATTGCTCGGCTCGAGGCGCTGGTGGGTATTACTGTGGATATTATTTCGACCGGGCCAGACCGCGTAGAAACAATCATACTGAAAAGTCCGTTTGCATAAACCGAACAGAGCCCGCGCTAATGCGGGCTTTTTTTTGGAATTGATTCTTCTGCTCGGACGAAACAACTCATTTCAAACTTTGGTTAGCAAGTGGCGAAGTGTTTTAGTAAATCTTGCTTAAGCAGGGTGGTTCTTTCAATATATATTTCGGTTTCAAGTCGCTCGCTTAATTCTGGCTAACAGGTCCAGAGGTATTAAATATCGGTACCGCAAGCTGATTTAGATTATCTTTTTTTAAAAACCCTCTTAGATCTTTATTCTTATTGCCTTGCAATATGTATTTGTAGATACCGGCCTTAATGCATAGTTTTGTATGTGCTAACGCGTAGCACTCTACCGGTTTGGAATCCCGTCGAATTTTAAAGCCTATACATACATGTGCGCTAAGCGATTGTTTTTGTTAATGCCGGAAAATTGTCGATGAAAAGATAGTTAAAAAGATGTGTTGATATAAACCAAAACTTCACAGCGCTTTAAATTTTAGGTTTGCCTATACTGAGCTTAGATTCTGCTGGGATTGTATTATTTGCACGTTATTTATGAATTGGGCCTGCTGGTCCAGCACATCTTGCCTGTGACTTGATGTGTAAATACTAGCCCGCGCTTTTTGTGCGGGCTTTTTTTGTCATTGAATTGTCATGTTAAATAAATAACAAACCTAAGACTGAGTTCGTTAGGGATTTTTTTAATACGATTTTTAAATTAAGAAAATTAATGTAGAACTTAATAATAAGGTGTAATTGTTGTTTTTGATGTCAACAAATTGCTCGTCACGACCGATAGGAAATTTTCCGTGATCTGTTACCGATTTACTCGAAAAAAAATTAAATGCCCAAGAATAAAGATTCTATTGCTGAAGTTTGTGGGTATAATGTTACTCGAGGTAACGAAATGAGTAAGTCGATTTTTTCGGCAAATCAAAGAGAAGTGCATAAGCGGACATCTAGGAGGTACATCTTATGCGAGTTTTGCTGGCGCTGACCATGTTGATAGCTGTTCAAGCTCAAAGTGCAAACGCAACTGAGCAGGAGATCGCATCTGCAAGGGTGACGGTAGAAGAATACAGAGAATTACGCAGACAGTGTTCAGATTCAATCGGCGATGAAAGAAAAGCCTGTTTTCGTGAACTTAATGCAGCCACTGAATCTTATCAGGTTGCGAAAGGTTTGTTGGCAACCAGCCACACGCACGATTCTAACAACTTGCATTTGGTGTCTTACGTAGATTACTGATCGGTGCGAGTCACAGCCATGACAAAATCGTATCAATAAAAGCCCGCTTATTCGCGGGCTTTTTATTTTTCCGGTTTGCTTCTGGATAGTATTAAGCGGGGGTTTTATCAAGTTTGTGAGTTGTATAGCCTTCGTAGGCCGGGTGAACTCTTTTATCCTGTAGGCTGTGCGCGACTTCAGCAACAGTTCTACGCAACCATTGGTGGGCTGGATTGAAGTGTAAAAGCGGGCTCCACGCCATGGTGAGTTCCAGCGGTGGTATTAAAAAAGGTGGTTCTGAAAAGCACATCTTCGGATTATCTTTCATAAGCTCGGCAGCCTTGGTGGGGATTGTCAGCAGCAGGTCACGCTGCTCCGCCATCCGCATTGCAGCTTGGTAATGCCGCGTATAGATTTTGATGCGCCTTGTTTCTCCGATCCGGCTCAATGCAGCATCAACCCAGCCAAGCCGCTGTACATCTTCAGGGTTTACCCCTACGCCAACACCCATCCCCGTTTTACTGACCCACACATGATTGGCCTGCAAATAGGTATCGAGGTTGAAGTTGTCTGCGATAGGGTTATTCCTGCAGTAAACACAGGTGAAGCTATCGCGCCACAACAGTGTTTGATAGAAAGACTGGGGCAATTCATCAAACCGGTTAATGACAAAGTCTACATGGCCCTGTTCCACATCGTGATAGCTCACATCACTGGGTGTTAGGATATCCAGCGTCAAATTGGGGGCGGAGTCGCGCAGGCGGTTCAGTACTTCGGGGATTAGAGTGGACTCCGCGTAGTCTGTAACTGCAATACGAAAAAAGTGGTTGCTATCTAGTGGCTTGAATTCACTGACCGGTTGAACCACCTGTTCAACCTGGATGAGAAGGTCGCGAATCTGAGGCTCGAGTTCTTTCGCGCGTTCTGTGGGCTTCATTCCTTCACTGGTTCTCACCAGAAGCGGGTCATCAAACAATTGCCGCAACCGTTTTAGGGCATTTGACATGGCAGGCTGGGTTATACCCAGATAATCTGCGGCGCGTGTTACGCTTTTTTCCCGGAGAAGTACGTTGAGCGCTACCATCAAATTCAAATCTACGCCGTGCAAATTCATATGTCGGATACCATGCCAATGTGCTATCAATGCTTTGAATGATTATGTACGAAACGCGTACACGGAACATTCCCGATACCTTATACCCTAGGCTGGCAATATCCACGGTGTTCGATCAAATAAATGTGTATTTTGGCGGAAAGGCGCGTGTTATGCAGCTCTTTGCGGGGTTTTGAGCCAGCGGAATAGGCGGTAACCGAGCAAAGCACAGAGTGCCAGGGCGTAGGGCACCACTTCACGGTAATCAGCCCGGATAAGCCAAATGTAATGGAATAGGGCTAGCAATCCAACAGCATAGGCCAGTTTGTGAAGTGTCAACCAACGCTTGCCGAGTCGTTTTCGCCAATTTTGCGTAGAGGTGATAGCGAGGGGCAGCAGGAAGAGCCAGCCGAGAAATCCCAGTGTAATGTAGGGGCGATCAGAGATGTCCTCCCATAAATAGGCGACGGAGAGTGATTGATCAAACACCCAGTACACTAGAAAGTGCAGCGTGGCGTAGAAAAACGCGTAAAGCCCAACCATTCGTCTTAACAGCATCAGCTTTTTAACGCCGGTAAGTTGACGCGCTGGTGTGATAGCAAGGCTCAGTAGAAGGCAAATAAATGCCCACTTACCGGTTTGGTGAGTGAGTGTCTCGACTGGGTTTGCGCCAAGGTTGTTGGAGAAGAATCCGTAAACCAGCCAAACACACGGAGAAAGCAGCAAAAAGAAGGTCGCGAAGCGCCAGCTAGTGAATGGCATGGGGTCTCTTAATTTTGTGTTTGTAATGCGCTAAAAATACTTCTGCAGATCCATCCCTTTGTAGAGTTCAGCGACTTCCGGGGCATAACCATTAAGCATTTCTGTACGTACCCGGAATAACTCGCCTATGCGCCTCTCGCGTTTCTGGCTCCACCGCGGGTGGTCGACTTCTGGGTTTACGTTTGAGTAAAACCCGTATTCCTGCGGCGCAAGCATATTCCAGCTTGTTTGGGGTTGATCGCGGGTGAACTTGATTTTTACGATGGACTTTATACTCTTGAAGCCGTATTTCCATGGTACTACGAGCCGAAGCGGAGCCCCATTCTGGTTGGGTATGGGTTTGCCGTAGAGCCCAACAGCAACGAATGTCAGCGGGTGCATGGCCTCATCCATGCGTAAACCTTCCCGGTAGGGCCAGTCGATGACGTTGCGGCGTTGGCCGGGCAATGGACGTGATTTGTCGTAGAGCGTTTCAAATGACACGTATTTCGCATCGCTAGTTGGTTGGAATTTTTTTAACAGGCTGGCAAGCGGAAACCCGCTCCAGGGGATAATCATCGACCAGGCTTCGACACAACGCAATTTATAGATCCGCTCCTCCATTGTCTGCCCGGCAATCAGATCTTCGAATGTGAGCTTGCCGGGGTTTTGGCATTCTCCTTCAACGGAAATACTCCATGGGTCGGTGCGTAACGCCTCAGCATTGGCCGCTGGGTCGCCTTTGTCTGTACCTAACTCGTAAAAGTTGTTGTAACCGCTCACATCTTCAAAACGCGTCAGTTTTTCATTATGGCTAACGGTCTTTGTGGCGCCACTCAGCCGGTCCGCCAGATCGCCAACTTTCGCCGAAGCTAGCATTGGCAAATAGGCAGCTGTCGCCACTAGAGTGGACTGCGTGAGAAACTTGCGTCGATTGAGGAACAGGCGCTCGTCGGTCACCTGGTTTTCGGGGATAGCCCATCTTGGAAGTTGGATGATGTGTGGGTTTCGCGCCATGGTGGTTCCTCAAGCGTGGGGACATGACTTTGACACAAATTGGCGGCTAAGTTCCCGCAGGCTACACTTTGGGTAGTTGTATCTTGCAGTTGTCCTGCGTAAGGCGGCCAATTTCGCGTGTGAAGTCCAGCTCTTTATCGAGTGCCGCCATTTCATCGCGGTATTGCTGCTTGGCGTGCTTGCGATACTTACCTTTTACAAAGCGACGAATTTCTGCTTCGCTCTCAAGAATAAGCCCGGCTACTTCTACCGGTTGGCGCGTATCTTCGTTGAGGGCAACCATCGAAAAATAGGATGTGTTGGTGTGTTTACAGTGCTCGTTTTTGAAGTCCTCAGACTCAACACGAATACCGACCTCCATGGAAGACCGCCCCACGTAGTTAACTGAAGCATAGAGCGTAAGAAGTTCGCCAACCTCCACGGGGTTGAGAAAATTTACGGAGTCGACAGAGGCGGTTACGCAATAACTTTTGGCGTGACTGGCGGCACAGGTGTAGGCAATTTTGTCCATCAGGGAGAGGATAACGCCGCCGTGCACTTTCCCGCCGAAATTGGCGTAAGAAGGAACCATCAGCTCTTTTAGAATGACTTGGGATGATTTTACAGTACGAAAAACACTCATAAGGCTCTACAACAGTGATCCGTTACAACGTAGGAGCCTTAACAGTGCCTTAAATCCCCATTTTGTTCAAGGCATCGAGTATTTCTCTAACGCAGCGTTCTGCAATAGGGTGATCTACCGCAAATCGGGACTCCAGTTCGGTGAGTGTATCTTCGATTGTTGGGTCGATCGGGCTACTGGTGTTTAGTACGGCCTGGAGTTGCGTATCCAGGCTCAGCATGAGGTCGCGAGTTTCTTCGTCGGCATTTTTCGCATCCCGTAGCTCGGACTTCAATTCCTGTAAAAGAGACTTTAATTTTTCCGTAGGCATATCTACTCTCGGTCGATTAGTGGCGCTGCCAGGCTGGTAGAGCTGGATCATAGCGCTAACGCTTGCCTGTTGCCTTGTGATTTCACCCCGTTCCAAAGTTGAGTAAACAACCAGTTTACCCATGCGGTAATTTTAAGCACTCATCGTCGGTCAAGCGCTTTATATTGGCTGTGTTGTCGTCGGTTAGTGTTAGTACCCCGCAAGATGCAGTCTGGCGGGGCGCAGTTGCCAGTCTAATCTAAACTTGGCTTGCTGTGTGTGTTAGCGCTTACTGACCCTTTGCGGTGTTTGAGTGCCGATTCGAGCTTTTTAACGGTATTACCAATCGCTACATAGAGGTCTTTGTCTGAAGCGTGTACAGCAACCGTTGCACCGAGAAACTGGGTTTGGGCTTCAACTTTTTGTTCGTGCTTTTCGACGGTGAGAATGACGCCGAGTGCGTCAAGTTGCGGGAAATGGTTTTCTATTTTTGCGAAGCTATTGTTGACTGCCTCACGAATGCCGTCGGTAATGTCTACGTGGTGACCAGAGAGATTCAATTGCATATAACCATTCCTATTGTCGTTATGTCGTCGGCCCAGAGGGCGGTTAGGTCCTAATTCGAATTATGACCATATTGTTAAGTTATGGTGAACTTAGCGGTTTTTCAAGCGCTGGCTTATTTGGGTTTGCGCTGACACAAGCAATAAAGCGACAATGTCTTTGTCTGTAACTTTTATCTGGAATACAGGTAAGCACAATCAGGAGACCTCATGCCTTCATTTGATATTGTTTCTGAAATCGACAACCAGGAGGTACGTAACGCTGTGGAAAATGCCCAGCGTGAGCTCGAAACCCGTTTCGATTTTCGTGGCGTGGAAGCCAGCTTTGAGTGGACCTCAAAGGAAACAACCCTGTCGGCCGAAGCCGATTTTCAACTACAGCAGATGCTCGATATCTTGCGGAACAAACTCATCAAGCGCAATGTTGACCCGGATACCATGGAAGTTGGAGATCCAGAGCACTCGGGTAAAACATTCAGCCAGAAGATCACCTTCCTCGAAGGTATAGACGCGCCAACTGCGAAAAAGTTAGTAAAATTAATTAAAGACAGCAAATTAAAAGTCCAGGCCTCTATTCAGGGGGATCAGGTCCGTGTGACGGGTAAGAAAAGGGATGATCTGCAAGCCGTGATGGCGCTGGTTCGAGAGGGTAAGCTTGGTCAGCCATTTCAGTTTAATAACTTCCGCGACTGATGTTCGACAAACAATGGTTAATCAAGCTCGCCAACATGACTATGCCGTTTGGCAAGTATCAGGGCAGAGTATTAATTGATCTCCCAGAAGAGTACTTGCTCTGGTTCGCCGACAAAGGGTTTCCGGAAGGAGAGTTGGGGCAATTGCTCGCGCTGGCGTTGGAAATCCGCATCAATGGACAGGAAAATCTGTTGGACCCGTTGCGCAACTACCCTTCTATCCATTAATTTGCTCGCTGCCTTGGTATGTTTTGGCAGCGACAATTCCTGCAAGCCTCAGCCCCGCAAATCCATGCCCGTGCGTCTCAAGCTTGCAGGTTTGTAGTCACCCACATCACTCGTTCTCACTTTCACTCTTTTAACGCACGCTGCGCTGGCGCGATTCGATAATAGTAGATTTGGATCGAAAAATATCGTTGGATCGACATAGCGTAGTAAAACGCGTTGAGCTGCTGAAAATAGAAAATACGTTTTTAGAAATATCGCACAGCCCTTTTATTGAAAAACAATGTCGTGGTTTGATGATGATTGTCGCTGTAAAAATTGAAAAATCAAAGGGGCGACGTGAGATTCACATTTGCTTGAGTTTTATTTTGACCCGGGTCACTTTTACAGGTTATCAATAGCATCCTTTCGCCGGGTGTTCAGTGTTGGAGCGAGAGTGCCGTTGTTTTTTCTTTTAATAAAGCTACTGGGTGACTCTATGAATAAATCCACTAAAAAACTGTCGCACATGTTGTTTAGTAAGCTGACTAAAAAAATACGGTTCGGAGCCGTTGTTGTTTGCGCTGGCGCATTGCCGTGTGTTGGCGCGGAAATTAAAGGTGAATCGGAAATATTAGATTTGATCAATCCTAGGCCGACAAATATCGTTCTCGAACGCGTCGGCGAGGGTAGCGCGGTGTTGCGCGCGATGTTTACATCGGCACCAAACCAGGAGGTATTGCACGTCTTTGTTGAAGGCGAACCTGTGCCCTTTTTCGATGATGGCAAAAAATTTGATAGTCGTGCAGGGGACGGTGAATTTACCGCTGAGGTGCCTTTTGATTTTGAACTTTTTGCGCAAGCCAATCAGACGCTGGCTGAAACGCGTCGAAAAAATAGTGAGCGGCCATTATTTGCTGCAGGAACGCGGCAAAAAATCGGCACCCAGTCGTTTACAGAAATGGGTGACGGGTTGTTAATCGACAGTCAAATGGATGACTCCGAAGCTTCCGTCTTGCTTCCGTTTAACGATTCTCAGCTGCGGTTGGGGGAAAGGCTCTCGATAAACTTTACCGGGCTGCCGCTCGGCACAATATCTCCTTCCAGCAGCCTGTTGCCGACCGATCCTGCGCGCTCTCTAATGATTACTGATCTCAGTGTGGTTTCGGATCCGACGAGAACCTGGGCATGTCGTCGTGCAGGCCTTCCGCCAATGGGCAATGCAACAGGTAGCTGGACCTTCTGGACATTGATGGCAAACGTCGCGAATGGGTCCGCATCAACATCAGACTATATTAAACACTTGTTTAAGCACTGGGCTTCATTGCAAACGGTAAACAACTTTGGGGTGCCGGCGCGGCCGAATGTTTATCAGCAAATCATTGAACAGTGGGAAATGCGCAGTGGTGGCCCTGGAGTCAGTCTCGACCCTCGACAAAGCCCCTTTCGGCTGCTGGGGATAGTTCTGCGTGCCGACCTGCGCAGCGATGGTAGCGCGACATATGGTGGGGGCGACGCTGGCGAAGGACGTTTTGTGTTCGCTTTGCACGACGGTGAATGTCACAGTGAGCGAATGACTCTGATTATGGAGTACAAGGTGCCCATTGACGGGTGCGAAAATGTGAGGGACTGGGCAATTAAGTGGAAGAATCTCGCGAATTCAACGCAATACAATGATGATCTTGCGTCGTTGACCGATGTTTTTGCCAGCGCCGGCGCTGCGCCCTCGCGCCCGAATCAAAGCGCAATCGGCCAGGTCAGAACCAACGAATTACTCGCGGGTTCGCCATTTTGGGAACTGCGTGAATTCTTCCTTCCAGACGCCGGGGGTTTTCTGGCGCAAACCACGGTGAAACAGGAGCCGGACAATGGGCATAATAATACGGGTTTGCTGGCTAAATACGTCAACAGTGAGTGGCCTAACCTCGTCGGCCCTCCCGCGGCACAGCACCTGGTTCCCGATAGCTTTCTTGGGCAAGACTTTCTTGCGGGTGCGGCCCCGGCGCCAACCTTATGGGATGCGCCAAACAGCCTGCTAACGGTGCCTACCACACCGTCACCCATTTCACCTCCTCCCGCAACCATACGAGATGACGCGCTTTTCCAGCTTGCGCTTAATACCTGTAGCGGTTGTCACACGGTGGAAACGAATACCAATTTCGCCCACCTCGATTACGGCACGCCTGCGGGCACGCCAGCAATTCTGTCCGGGTTTCTCACAGGTATTTCGTTATTGGATCCCCGTGATGGCGCGCTTACCCGTAGTTTCGATGATTTGGCACGTCGTGCTGATGACCTGGACATTCTTGCCGCGTCCAGCTGTACACGCTCCTCCGCCAGGGTTCCCACTGGAAACCTGGTGTTGCACGCACTCACGGCGCCCGCTCCCCAGCGGTCTCCGCATTAATCGCGCGGTCGGTAAAGAAAAGTAAAGCTGGCCTGGTGACGCGTGCTTCTTGGAACTCGGGTGCCGGCTTTGCTTCTAAGTAACTACCTCGCCTTGCGCCCCTGGAAATAGTCCTTGTACCTAGGGGTAGAGGCGCACCTCCCCAGGAGTGTTAAACCGCTCCGATCTAGTTAGCTTTATACGAAGCCTCTCGGGAGCCTTTTAGGCTCCCATTTTTTTGTCCTATTGTTTACCGTTAATTGGTGCAATGGTTGCAACAGCGCTAACGAATACAGGCGAACGCCCGGGATTTCCGCTTAGATTGTGTGATTGCCACTATATTGAGCGGAGTTATATTTGAGAATTGTCGGTTCTCAGACAACCCTGATGCATAACTTGGGCGCAATAGAGCTTTATTCCTGATATTCAGACTGTTTGGAAATCACATCTCGTCTTCAATCTGGAACTGCGTGAACATGGATAAAATCGGCTTCTTTTTTGGTACCGAGACGGGCACAACCCGACTGGTCGCGAAAAAGCTCTACAAACTTATCGGCGATGAGCGCATTGCCAAACCGGTAAACGTCAATCGAATTACAGCGGAAGAATTTCTTCAGTACGATGCCTATATTCTCGGCACGCCCAGCTACGGTGTTGGCGAAATTCCGGGCTTGGCTGCGGGCTGTCTGGAGAAAAACTGGGCTGAGTTCCTGGCGCAACTCGGTTCCCCAGATCTGTCCGGCAAACGCATTGCTATGTTTGGCCTGGGTGCACAGGAACGCTACGCCGAGCGATTTGCCAGTTCGCTGAAAGCACTGCACGATGTTTTTGCGGGTTTGGGAGCGGAGATGATTGGTCAGTGGCAGAATGAGGGTTATGAGTTCGAGAATTCTGCCGCTCTTGTGAATGATAAATTTGTCGGGCTGGTGATCGATCAGCGGACGCAAAGCATGTTTACTGATGAACGCTTAAAAGCCTGGATCGCTGATGTACTGCCAGCCTTGGAGGCTAAGCTCACAGATACGGTTTGAGCCGACACGCTCATAAGTATTTAAGAAAGCACGAGATAACCCTGAGCGTGAAGATACTTCAGTAGCATAGACGCGCTCATAGTTATTACGAGCCAGCGCAAATATTTGGGGTTGATGCGATACAGAAAGTGGGTACCCATATAAGCGCCGATCATCTGCCCGCACATCATCGCGGCGCCCACCTTTACCAGAATACTCCCACTCAGTGCGAATACTGCCAAAGAGCCAATATTGGTTGCAAAATTCAGTGGCTTTGCTGTCGCCGTCGCAAACACCAGTTGCGCTTTTCTAAACATCACCCCAGCAAGCGCGAAAAATGACCCTGTACCCGGTCCGAACATACCATCGTAAAAACCAATTCCTCCAACAACCCAACGGGCATAGCGTCGCGCCGGCATTTTGATTTTAGGCAACCAGCGAGCGCCAGGTCGATACAGTAAAAAGTAAACCAGGATAAAGCTGAGCACTGCAGGTACGATAAGCGTCAGATATTGTTGATTGATGAATAGCACAGTGGTACTGCCCAGAACGGCCCCTAAAAACGCCATTGGGAGCAGTTGCCGAATATGCCGCCAACGGAGTCTGCGTCGCTTAAGGAGCAGAAATGTCGCCGTTCCCGTGCCCAGGCAGGCCTGGAATTTATTGGTACCCAATGCCATCACTGGCGGCAGCCCACATACCATAAGTGCAGGAATGGTGATGAGGCCGCCACCTCCCGCCAGCGTGTCGATTAGGCCGGCGACCATCGCAACGGCAAATAGGATGAACAAAAGATCAATGCTGATTTCCATGGCAATCTGAAAAACTCGCTTTATCGCCTGGGCACTCAGGCTTAATTAAAAGGGAAAAGTAATTGTCAGCGAATTTTTACCAGGCGCGCCCGGAATGATCGACCTTTGATTTTTCCTGTTTGAATTTTTTCCAGGGCTTCGCGAGCATGTGAGCGCTTTACGGCCACAAAACTGTGAAATGGAAAACAATGAATTTTGCCAAGTGTTTTTACAGACAGACCGCCATCGCCGGTGAGAGCTCCAACAATATCCCCAGGTCGGACTTTCTGTTTTTTTCCGCCCTCTATTTCTAATGTTACAAATTCTGCTTTTTGAGGTGTTTGCAAGCGGTTGACCGGTGGATTTTTGAGTTCTGGGCTAGCGTCGCTATCAGCGCAGATCAACTCCACTTTGAACTTTTCATTTTCGTTGAGCATGCTAACCGCGCGGCCGCGCTTGCCTGCACGCCCAGTGCGACCGATACGGTGCACGTGCACTTCGGGGTCCCGTGACAGCTGGTAGTTCACAACCAAGTCAACTTCGGCAATGTCCAGCCCGCGAGCGGCAACGTCTGTTGCGACCATTACGGATGCGCTTTGGTTGGCAAACAAAACCAGGGTGCGATCACGGTCTTTTTGGATCATATCGCCATGGAGTGCCACCGCAGAGAAACCCTGCTGCAAAAGCGCGTCGGCCACGTCCTGAGTTTCGCGCTTGGTATTGCAGAACACCATGCAGGACTCTGGCAGATATTTCTGCAGCAGCAGCCCCAACACTTGGGTGCGGTTCTCCAGTGGAACCTTGTAGAACATTTGCTCAATGTCATGGTCTGAATGCACGGCTTCAACTTCAATAACCTGGGGGTTGTGCTGCACACGCTTGGCCATGCTTTCGATGGCTTCTGGGTAAGTTGCGGAGAAGAGCAACGTCTGTCTTTGTTTGGGCGCCAGATCTAAAATAGCGTCGAGTGTTTCGGCAAAGCCCATATCGAGCATGCGATCCGCTTCATCCAGTACCAGGGTTTGTAAATCTCCCAGTTGCAGGTTCCCTTTACGTAAGTGGTCGTGCACTCTGCCGGGGGTACCGACAATAATGTGTGCGCCGTGCTCAAGTGAACCGACTTGGGGGCCAAAAGCGGCGCCCCCACACAAGGTCAGGATTTTGATATTGTGGATGCTTCGAGCGAGCTTGCGTAACTCGGCGGCAACTTGATCAGCCAGTTCACGGGTTGGGCACAATACCAGCGCTTGTACACGAAACCGCTCCACTTCGAGTCGCTGAAGTAAACCCAGGCCAAAGGTCGCCGTCTTGCCCGAACCGGTTTTAGCCTTTCCCAGAACGTCCGACCCTTGAAGTATGGCTGGTAGGGCCGCGGCCTGAATCGGCGTCATGGTGTTGTAACCCAGGTCACTCAGGTTGGAGAGCAGGGCGGGTTTCAGGTTTAAGCTGGAAAATTGTGAATCGCTGGCCAAAATACGGCTCCATCGGTGGTAATACGTCGATCCGCTATTATAGATGAAAGCACAGTCGTAGATGAAACCATAACCGCACTGGGGATTGTTTCATTCTTGGCGCAACCAAAGCCGCTGGGTACACTTGCGGATGCCGTGCCTTAGTGGCGCTTCGCCGGTTTGTCCTATTCGAATAACGCGTTGGGGGGATTTATGCAAAGCCATTTTTTCGCTTATATCAGTAAAATTCGCTGGATTGTCCGCTGGGGCCTCAAGCGCAATGCCATTCCCGAAAACGTGATGGAGCACAGTTGGGAGGTGGCGACGATCGCGCATGTACTGGCGGTTATCGGCAATAAACGCTATGGGGCCGATTACGATGTAAACGCGGTGGCGACTGCGGCCCTCTATCATGATGTCTCTGAGGTTATTACCGGAGATATGCCAACGCCAATTAAATATCACTCTGCAGGCATGCAAAAAGCCTTTAAAGAGGTCGAAATTCAGGCTGAACAAGAGTTGGTAAATCTCCTGCCGGAAGACTTGCGCGATGCCTTTGAGCCTCTGGTCGTGTCTTCCCGAGTGCCAGCCGATGTGACTAAGTTGATTAAAGGCGCAGATACGATTGCAGCTTTTTTGAAGTGTCAGGAGGAATTAAAAGCCGGTAACCCCGAGTTTGCGAAAGCTGCAGAAGACATAGCGATGCGCCTTAAGGGATTTGCTATGCCGGAAGTAAACGACTTCCTTGCGATCTTTGCGCCCAGCTACAAGCTAACGCTGGATGAGTTGTTAAACGGCAATGACAAAGTTCGTCATTTACCGTTGCAACAATAAAATTTTGTGCACGAGTAAACGCTCCACAATTGTTTCACTATTTTTGCGCAAGCGATGTTTTACCATTAACCCAGTTATGAGATTTAACAGGCCCTAAGTTTGTTGACGTTGCAGGCACGAAAAAGATTATGAACAAAGCTAAAACCGCTGCACTCTATTCTGCGTTTATTTTTCCTGGTGCTGGGCAGGTGTGGTTAAAGTGCTGGCTTACCGGTGTACCTTTTATTCTGGGCACTGTGTGGGCTATTTATCTGCTTTTGGATGTGGTTTTTAGTATTGCGTTTAAAGTCGTTGATCAAATTCAATCGGGTCAGGTTTCGCTTAACCCATTAAGTATTCGCGAAGCTATTTCCTACGAGATCGCGCACACAAGTGGTCTGCTTACCAGTATGCCGATGATCATTCTGGTCGGATTGTGGTTACTTAGCATCGCAGATGCTTATCGCGTTGGACGCACAAAGGATAAACAATCCGCCGAATAAACCCGGTTTCCCCACCGAAATTCGAGTTTCGCTGTCGGTATTCGTATGGCACGTAACTTGATACTCCTCTCTTTGTAAAATCAACTTTCGAAATCAATTAGCGTGAATTCTGCTGCAAAAACAGTCAGTTAAATTTTCCGTGTCTACGGATCATCCAGCAGGGCGGGCCAAAGTGGACACAAGGGGAAGGGGTTTTGTCTCACAACACACAAACTTGTGATATTGCGATTGTGGGTGGCGGGCTCAGCGGCCTCTACCTGGCGCACTGTCTTACGGAGCAACGCGGAGAGAAATGGGCGGCGACTAATTTGCGGCTGTTTGAGGCCGGTCCTCGGCTAGGTGGGCGAATTCTCAGCCTGGAACTTGAGGACGATTACGGGTTGGATCTTGGCCCGAGTTGGGTTTGGCCAGAAGATCAGCCGTTGATATACAGCTTGGTTCGGAGCCTGGGTTTGTCGCTGTTGCCCCAATGGCAGGAGGGGAATGCGATATACCAGCTTTCAGGGGATCTACCTGCGCAGACCTATCGCGACCAGCGGGGTTATGCAGGGGCTTACCGCATTGCTGGCGGAACGGGGCGAATTATCGAAGGTCTTCAGCAAACGCTGCCTATCAGCTTGTGTACCCGACACCGATTGGTAAGCCTAGAGGACGCTGGCGATAGGGTAGAACTTATTTTCAATAACACCCTTACGGGAGTGACGCATGTGGTTTGGGCGCGGCAGGTGGTGTTGGCGATGCCTCCCCGCATTGTGGCGAGTCGCATCCAGTTTTTTCCGGCTCTGCCGCAAAAACTTTTCGATACGCTGTTGAAAACCCCAACCTGGATGGCCGGTCAAGCGAAAATGGCGGTGAGCTACGAGCAGGCATTCTGGCGTCAGGACGGCTGGTCCGGTACGGCTATGGCGAATTTCGCTGGGGTCGCGATTGCAGAAGTTTTCGATGCGTGTGGCCCTGACGCCGCGCCTGCCGCGCTGGGTGGTTTTATTGGTGCACCACCCGGTGCACGTCAGCAGGATACTGGCGCCTTGCGTGAGAAAATAATGCAGCAGCTGGTCAGCTATTTCGGAGAACTGGCGGCAAGCCCGCAACGCTTACACTTATATGACTGGTACGGTAACGAAGATATCGCCCATCCGCTGGATGCCCAGCCGCTTTATTCGCATCCGCGTTACGGCCATCCCTGGCTGAGCCTGGATCACTGGAATGATAAGTTGTTGTTGTGCGGAACTGAAACAGCCCGTGAGTCAGGTGGGTATATGGAAGGCGCGTTGAACTCGGCTAAACGGGTTTGCGCGCAGCTGAGCGTCTCTTTGGAGTCTGTGAGGAGTCGTTGATCGCGATTGAGCGAGACTTGAACTGTAGGACACAAGCGTTCACCCGCCATTAAAACACGATTGATTTGGAGATGAAGAATGGACGATTCAGCTGCGGCTAACCCGGAGGAACTGGCGTCACTGTTACAACAGAAACTCCCACAAATGCATCGTCACTATATTCGGCAGGTCAATATAAGCTTGGCAAAGCAGGACGATCAGGGGATGTTTGGCCGTGCGAGTGTTGCGGTGGTAAGAGATGCCCTGGCTACCATCAGTCCATTACTTTCGCAAACGCATGTCCAGACAGCGGAGGTGACTCTCAAGCGCTGGATAGATGAGTTTTTACAGCACGCCCTCCAACATAATAGGAGCTCCTGCGCGATCTCGAATTTTCCGCAGGAACATTCGCCTTCGCAAGTTTATTTAAACGCGGTCTCGACAGAGTGTACGGATCTCTGTCGGGCCTGGCTCAATGATTGAGGAAAGTCGTTATGGCCTGTGTTCAATTAATAGTTGGTACGGTGGGCGGTACTGCCTGGAAAACAGCGCAGGCGGCAGCCGTTATTCTTAACCAACTCGGGCACAGTGCGCGGGTAAACGAAGAATCTCAACCCAAGGACTTGCTCAACCCTGAAGAAATGCTGCTCATATGCACATCGACAACTGGTAATGGTGAGTTGCCGCCGAATATTCGCGCACTCTATTCCGTGTTAGACGACGAAGCTGTACAGCTCACTGGCCGGCGTTACGGTGTTATTGCGCTGGGCGACACTGGTTACCCTAGGTTTGCGCACGCGGCATTTCTGTTGGAGGACGCGCTCTATCGGTGTGGAGCAACGCGCGTGGGCGAGATTTTACGCCTGGATGCCCAAGTCGATGATCGTCCCCATGTAACCGCTGCACACTGGGTGAAAGACTGGATTAACAGTTAGTATCTGCCGATTCTTAGCGAGTACGTCTCTGTACTCGCGTATTCTGAATATGAGCCTGCCGCAATGCTTAATCGGATAACTTGTCGATTTTGTCGGTAGTCAAATCCAGTTTGAAGTGATTATCAGGGGCGCCCTGCTGAAAGCCGGATAATACCGCCAGAACATTCTTTAAACGTTGCTGCAATGGCGTTGGTGATGCTTGCGCGCGATAGGCTTTGAGCAGGAGCTGGTAATCCGCCAGATTTTGTGACGATATATCTGCTAATGCCAGGCTCCCTGCGTTGCGTAACCGATAAAAATCTTCCGCAAGGTTTTGTCCACGCCATTCGCGCAAGTTATGATTTTTCCCAGTGTTTTTCTTTAGCCATTGTTGGCACTGCGTTTGTGCTGATGCCCACTGTGGATCTGATTTGGCAAAACCATATGACGCGGTGGATTTTTCGTTCGCCTGCCAGAACGCTAGCGTGAGAAGCTCCTCGCCAGTAAAAGTGCGCAAGGTTTCCCGCAGATCCGCCGGCCATTCCCCTGGGAGAAAACGCAAGCGAACCAGTTCTCGCAAATGCCACTCGGTAAACTCCCGGTAGGTTTGTGCAGCGAGTATCGCTTCGTTCCAAATAGGAGCGTTTAAAGTACCAGAAGGCCTGGTTTCCAGTGCTTTATGCTCTGTACGGTAGTGTTCGAACAATTCGCGAAAGCGGGGTACCTGATCTACGACGACCGTTTCCACTTCCACACTTTTTTGTCCGCGGAGTGTTACCAGCTTGAATGCGGGCACATAAGCCGCAAGGCTAGGCGCTTGAATATTCACAAGGGTGTTTCCGGCGGAGGATGTGATGATGCCGGTATCGTTCATATGCATGTGACCGCCAATATGAATTTTGAGACCGAGATCGGCAAGCCAGTCACTGGTGGTTATTTCCGGTTTGCGGGCAAGTTGAAAATTGGTATTCCCGAAGATGTCGGCAATAGTATTTGATTGGCCGTCGTAAAATTCAACCATCGGGAAATGGCTGAACGCAATAAGCGTTTTTCCTCGCTTATTGGCTTCGCCAACAACCGCTTTAATCCATTTTTCAAGGTAGGGTTTGTGTTTGCGAACGGCATTGTAGCCCGCGTTACCCGAGCCAGAGAAAACCCATTTGCCGGTAGGGTCGATGCGCGCTTGTGGCAAATATACATTGGCGTCGATAGCTAATAGCCAGAGCCCTTCAACCGGCTCGACCAGATAGCTTGCGTCCAGCATTTTTTCGCAGAGCACCTGTTTGTCTGCTGTAATTCGCTGGCAGATATCGACACGTCTTTTACTCAGGCGTGCCGCGGATAGCGCACGGGTGAAGGTATAGTCTTCTGGTGTGTAAGATGCGAAAGGGGTGGTCCAGAAAAGATTTTTTTTACTGGGCGTAAAACCAAAGTTGGCCATTTCCCGCAGAATATTCTCGTACCCCCATTGACGAATATCGGGCGTGCAAACGAGCGACTTTCCTGTTGTGGAATGCGTGTTGTTTTGCTTGCTTTGGCAGCGTTCTGAGTCCGGACTGTAGATCGCGATGGGGGTGCCATCCGCTGCCATAAAATCAGGCTTGCCGCCCGGTGTATCGAACGGTCGCACCGGATCGTGGTTGCCCGGCGTGGCAAAAAATTGGAGGCCATAGGTGCTGTGGTAGTAACTCAACAATTTAGTCAGACCGCGAATATGAACCGGCTGACCATCGTCACTAAAGTCCCCCGGCAGAGCGATATAGGTTATCTTACGTTTAACGATTTCATCGAGCGCGGCGATCAGCACAAAGTAATTTTCGTTAAACAAGCGAGTCGAGGTAAGCTGCGCTTGCATGGTTCTTATCAGGGCCGGATGGCCCATTGGGCCCGTTGGAATACCTTTAAACGCGCTGCCTTCCAGTTCACCATACACATCGTGAAAATGAATATCTGGCATAAATGCGATCTGCACACCATCCAACGGATTTGCGTGAACTGGCGTTGTTAGCGCAAGACACACCAAGCTGGTACAGGCGGCGGTGTTAATGTTTCGAATGGCTGAACGTGCACTGCTTGCGCAGATAAAAAGACGTTGTAATGTGTGGTATCTCAGCTGTGCTTGCAGCCGTTGGAGAGAGTCAAGTGTGGCATTAAACATGGATGCTCCAAATAAAAATCCCGCCTGGAGCCAGATAATTTTGATCGACGGCTCGCGGCGGGATGTTTAGGGCCAACAGGCCCTAATTAACCTGCTTAGAAGTTGGCGCGCACGCCCAGGGATATACGTCGGCCCGAGACTTCGTACATGGTCGGGAATTTCGGATCCATGGTGTAGCCTTTGGTCACTTCGTCTGTCAGGTTGATCACTTCCAAGTTTACTTTAACGTTATCGAGCACGCGGTATCCCATAGATAGATCCATTTGTCCATAGGCGTCGCGGTATACCGGGTACATGTCGCGCTCGATGGTCTCTACGTACTTATCTTTATAGTTGTAAGAAATTCGCGCATCGAAAGTGTCGTTTTCGTAGTAGAACGTCATATTGTAGGTATTCTCTGCCAATCCGACTGGCGCAGTTGGAATATCCAGATCCGATTCACCGGTAAGTGAGTTGTCCAGCATCGTATAGTTGGCGTTGATCCCGAAGCCTTCCATCGATGGGTGGATCAACGAGAGTGGAAATTGCGCAACTAATTCCAGTCCGGTTACATCGTATGAGCCGTCCGCATTAACCTTCTGATAAATCTCAAAATCGTATACACCGTCAAGTGTGCCGTTGTCGTTGTACTTGGTTACGTCTGGCTCAATACCAGTTAGTGCTTCACGCACAACACCTTCGATTTCTTTACTGAAATACGAAATCGCGAACACACCACCGTCGTCGATATAGTGTTCTACACCGAGTTCCCACTGGTCTGCGTAAGTCGGTTGTAGATCAGGGTTGCCATCACGGTATTTGAAATCGTTGACACTGACGGTGCGTTTGTAGGCAATGTCCCCCAGCGCTGGTCGCATCAAGGTTTTTGACGCGGCAGCGCGGAACAAGGTTGATGGGGTGATTTCAAGTACATAGTTCATGCTGGGGAGAAGGTCGGAGTAACTGCCTTCTTTTGACACCGGGGATGAGGTATACCCTGTGGAACCATCAGCATTTTGTACCTGGTGATACCCGGAAGACAGCACCTCGGTATCTATGAAACGCGCACCTAAATTTAAAGTGGATGGCAGACCTGCGACGGTGAAATCAAGATTAGTCATCGCGTAAAGTGCAACAGTCTCTTCATCAACTTTGTAGTACTGGTCTGGTTCGTAGTCCACGTGGAATCCGTCGTAGCGGAAGAAATCACGCGCGTAGCCGTTGGAAATTTGCGACCAGGTGGGACTGTAAGAAAGCTCTGGCAGGAAGTCGCCGCCAGGAACCAAATCGTCAATTGGTGTGAGTTCGCTGTCCTTTAGAGTGCGTACACCGCTCCAGCTGCTGTCACCTTCAGATGGCCCTTTAACCTGGTTTGTGCCCTGGTTGCGTTCTTTGGCTTTATCGGTATAGCGCACACCGAACTGAATATCGGAAAGCGCGGGGAAGTTACCCAGATCGAATTCGCGGCGGAAATCCAACTGCGCAGCATATTTATCGTCTTTAATTTCTTCCAATACAACTTCATAGAAATCGAACAGATACGCATCTGGCGAGTTGTACATGTCGATGGTGCCTTCCTGTTCGCTGGGGACGGTTTCACCACCTTGGGAGGTATAGCGTGTGCGGGAAGGCGCATAAGCTGTATGTTTGAGGTTGGTGCGATCAGACAATTTTTCAGCGCCGGAATAACCCACTAAACCGGTGATATCAAACCCCCATTTTTGCCAATCGAGGTTCACACTATATTGGCTGTAGTCCGTCTCGTTGACGTTTTCTTTGCTCAGGAATTCGTGCTGGGTATAGGCGTATGAGGTATCGGTTAATACAGTGATGCCGTAGCGGGAAAGCGTGTCACTGTCATAGTCGTGAATCCGGTAAAGAGTGCTGGGGCTGGAGGCGGCATACGCTGCTGCGTCGTACTCGTCTTCGGTGGCATCGTAGCTGCCCACCAGCAGATCAAACCCCAGTGTGAAGGTATCGCTGGGTTTGTATTGTAATGCGGCCGTTGCTCCCCACTTATCCTGATCATTTAAATAAGCTCGGTTGCCGACTTTATCCATAAATACGACGCGGCTGGTTTCGTCAGCATCGAAGCGGTCATTAATCACAATGCCGGTATCTCGCTCAAGTACGGCGGCAGCCTGATCCGATTGAGCTTGTTTGGAATCCGAACCTTGTTTTTCCAGCCAGCGGGACAGCGGGCGGAAATTAACACCGGAGTTGCTGTCGGTGCGGTTGGTCCGCTTGGCGCTGGAGAAGGATACCAGTCCACCCCAATTGCCAAAAGTATCGCTGGCAAGAAATGCAATATTCGGGTCGATCTCTTCGGAGATGGAATTGTGAGCGGCTTCTGCGGATACAATTAATTTGCGACCATCATAATCGAACGGTCGTGCTGTAGTGATCTTTACAGAGCCGGCGATACCGCCTTCTTCATCGGCGGCGGTGGGGGATTTTTGCACGTTCACAGCTTGAATAATTTCAGATGCAAAAACGTCGAATTCTACATCGCGGCCGCCGCTGCCAGAGGCTGTTGCCAGGTTGTTGATAGACACATGGGTAAATTCAGTAGGTAAGCTTCGCACGTTAACTTTGGTGCCCAAACCCTTGTTGCGTTCGATGGTTACACCGGGCATTCGCTGCAGTGCTTCTGCGAGGTTCTGTTCGGGAAAATCGGCGATATCGGATGCGACCACGGCGTCGGAGAAGCCGATATTGGAGCGCTTCAACTGCTCAGCTTGTTTGAGACTGCGAGCATAGCTGCCGGTAACAACAACTTCTTCCAGCTGTGCTGATGTGGTTTCTTCCGCACTGACGGCTGAGCCACTGAAAGCCGCAGCGATCATAGCGATAAAAGCGGGTAATTTTTTTTGCTGAAACTTCACGTTTTCTTCCTCGTTCGGCGGTAACTCACTTACCGCTATGGTCAGAATCCGGCTACTACTGAAAACAGCGCGCAGGCCTGTGTCGGCCAGCAATTTGTCGATGGCTTCCACTAACGTAAAGCGACCGACAACGGCATTTGTTTGTATTCCCTTAACCCTCGCGGATGGAAACAGCACTTGTATTTCAGCTTGTTGGGCGAGCTCAAAAAGACTTCGCTCTGCCGGTTTTTGATGTATTTCAAATGTCATTAATTGTGCTTCGCGCGCTTCTGCCAGGCAGGCTTCACTCGTTCCGAGCAAGCCCAAAATACTTAACACGAGCGCAGCGACATTAAAGCTAGCGATGCGTAAACACGGCGAAGTCTTGGGGGGCCTTCGCGGTGCGTTTACGCATCGCCCAATAAGACAAATGAGGAAGATAAATCTGCCAATTAAGTTTTTATTACAATTTAAATTCACCGCTATGAATAAAAAAAATGCGGAACAAAGTTCCGCAGCTGGTTTGAATAAACAACGACAAACCTGGAAGGAGGATGAGTTCATTTTTTAGACAGCAGAATACGGTTGCCCTGGTGTTCTGCGCTGAGGTTAAAGCTGAGCTCCAGCACTTCTAGCATGGCATCTACTTCCCCGGCTTTAAAATACCCGCCAACAGGCAGCTCTGCGAGTGCAGGGTCTTCGATAATGATGTGGGTGTCCGTGTAGCGAGATATTTCTCGTACAGCTTCTGCCAGGGGAGTGGAATCGAAAGCAAGCATTCCCTGTTGCCATGAAAGCTGACGGTCTATCTCTTGCTGGCTCGGGTTGGTATGGTGTTGAGTTGTGTTGCCAAAGCGCAATTTTTCGCCGGCTGAAACGGCAACAATCTGCTGCGCGCTACGGTCGGGCAGCTCGGTTCGCGTGCTAGGTTTATCGTCATATCGAACTGGCTCAAGCACACTGCTTGCGGCGTCCACCTTAACCTTGCCTTCCGTCACGACCAGATCAATGCCAGACGACTGAACGCGAACATTAAAGGCGGTGCCGACTGCCGTGATTGAGCCGCGGTTGGTATAGACCACAAACGGGCGCTTTGGATCTTTAGCTACCTCAAAATTAGCTTCGCCTTCCTGTAAATGGATAGCGCGCTCGTGTGCCGAGAAATCTACGACAACATTCGAGCGTGTGTTGAGTTTTATGCGCGAGCCATCGGGTAGCAGGTATTGCTCTATTTCACCGGTTGCCGTTTGGTATTCGGCGTGGATGTCGGGCACATTCGCCGTGCGCAAATGGAAAGTGAATAACGCAATGGCAAGAAGCACAGCCGCCGCGGCCGACCACACTATCGGCATTTGTTTTTGTGATGGGCGCGCTGCCTGCTGGGTAACGGCTTCGCTCTCGCTAGTGAGGCCATCCAGCTCCTGCCAGACATCCGCCAAAGCTAAAAAACTGCGGCGGTGGGCCTGACTTTGTGCGAGCCAGCGCTCCAACTCATCGCGTTCGCTCGCGCTGAGTGGCTTTTGATCAATCTTGATCACCCACGCTGCCGCTTCCTGCTCAATGTGTTCGCGGCTTTTAAAGTGTCGAATCTGATTCATAACATGTATCTGGGTGATTGGCTGCCTGCGAGTTGCTCGAAGGTGCTTTGCGGGGCACGCGATGCATATCTCCGTGGCCTTGTTTGCGCAGGTGCTTGCTACAGGCGATAAGCCCGCGTGCCAAGTGAGTGTCAACTGTACTCAAGGATATTTTTAGGGCTGCTGCAATGTCGCTGTTGCTGCGACCTTCTATCTTTTTCATGATAAATACGCGTCGACATTGTGCCGGCAGCGCGTTTACCGCCTGGCAAAAATGTTCGTAACGCTGCTGCTGTTCGATTACGTCATCAAGACTGACACTCTGCATCAGATTCTCTTCCTGTGCGAGCGTGAGCGATTCGCCCTGGCGTTGATGAGCGTAGGCGCGCTGGTTGAGCGATAGATTGCGGGCGACTTTGTACACAAAGGCGCGCGGATGGCGAATATTTTCAGCACCGTATTCGCGTTCGACTAAGCGCAAGTAAAGATCTTGTATGACATCTTCAACGTCCTGTTCGCTGGTGAAAAAAGAACTGACGTAATGGCGAATGGCTTTCATATTTTCGATAAATACGCCACTCATGGTTACTGCAGTCTGTTTTCCGCCCGCTGCGTGATATTCCTGCTCCGATACCGACATGAGGAAAACTCCGAGGCGAAGTGTGCCGGCCACAGTGGCGTCGCACCTGGCGAGCCGGGCACTGTGGCGTCGTTTAATGATTTTCTACAATTCGACGACAATACCCAGCTTAGATTGCAGATTTGTGACTAATTTAAGGCCTTGTCTTTACGCAAGCGTTCCTGCATCAATTCGATGAACGCGCGCACCTTGTGAGAGGAGAGCCGGTCTTCTCTGTGGACAATATGGATAGGCAGTGGCTGTGAACAAAATGGATCCAGAATACATTTGAGCCGTCCATCGGCCAGATAGTCCGCAACCTGGTAGGAAATAACCCGAGTGATACCCAACCCGGCCGCAGCGGCATCTATCGCAGCCTGGTTTGTGGTGACCTGCAGCCGCGGGGTGATCCGCAAGGATAGATTCTTACCCTCGCAGCGAAAATGCCAGTTTTGGGTGAAGTTGTTGGAATTGGAGCTGATCAGCGTGTGGTTTTTCAGGTCGTCTGGAGTTTGCGGAATGCCTTCTGCTTTTAGGTAAGCAGGTGAAGCGACGAGAATGAGATTGACATTGCCCACGTGGCGCGCACGCATGCTGGAGTCGGCGAGCTCGCCAATGCGGATTCCCACATCGAACCCTTCTTCTAACAAGTTAACAACCCTGTCGAGAAAGACTGCGTCGACCGATGTATGACGGTAGCGCTTTAAATACTCAACCACTCCGGGAAGCACGTACTTTTGCCCGAACAGCACAGGTGCGGTAATGCTCAAACGGCCCCGCGGCTCGCTGTTAACCCCCTGAGCTGACTCGTTGGCGAGCTCTACCTCGCGCAGGATGCGGTGCGCATCGTCGTAGTAGTGCACCCCTGCATCTGTTGGGCGCACATGCCGGGTCGTCCGGTGCAGCAGCTTCACACCCAGTCTGGATTCCAGCGTTGCTATTGCCCGCGTAACTGCGGGAGGGGAGAGCCGCAGCTGGCGGCTTGCTGCGGCAAACCCTTGTTCGTCCACAACAGCCACAAATACTTGCATGAGATGTAGTTGGTCCATAGCCGGTCGATTATTCCAGTTAGCGTAATAGTCTATTGTGCAAAATGGATATTCTTTAATCAAGCGATACGGTAGATACTTTCTCTCACTTGAGGAGCACTGCTCCACAACAACGACCAACATCGTCAAAGGAGAAAATCATGAGTCGTATCAACGTAGTTAAAAACGACACCGCCAACGTTGAACAGGCGGCGTTATTTGAAGCAATTAATTCAAAATTGGGTGTGGTTCCCAATGTAATGCGCGTTATCGCAAATTCACCATCGGCACTGCGTGCCTTTCTGGGGCTGCACGCGATTGCGGAAGAGGGCGAACTCGAGCCAAAAACCCGCGAGCGCATTGCGCTGGGCGTGGCAGAGCAAAATGCCTGTGAATATTGCGTTTCCGCGCACACCGCCATCGGCCGCAAAGTGGGCCTTTCCAGTGCAGAAATTGAAGCCAACCGAGCAGGTGGCAGCCAGGATGCGAAAGCAGCTGAGGCTGTAAAGTTTGCCCGTTCGGTAGCGAAAAATACCGGCGAAGTCACCACCGCGGAGCTTATGGCTATCCGCGAAGCTGGCTTTAGCGATGCAGAAATAATCGAAATCATCACGCACGTAGCGCTGAACCTGTTTACCAACATGATTGGTAAAACCAGCCGAGTGGAAATTGATTTCCCAAAAGTTCAACTCCTGGGTGCAGCGTAATTTTTTCGCATCCAATGGAATTGTTTTATCTCTACTAAACCTCTCAAACAAAAGGACCTCTGTTATGAAATATTCAACGTTTGTTCGCGCACTCGCAGTTAGCGGAGCGCTATTGCTTAGTTCGGTAAGCTTTGCATCGGCGGTAAACACTGGTGTAAATGATGTTGCTATTCACGGTTACGATCCTGTTGCCTACTTCACTAAAGACAAAGCAGTAAAAGGCAAAGAAAAATTTACTGCGATTTATAACGGAGCGATATATCGCTTCGCCAGTGAAGAAAATCGAGACCTGTTTAAAGCGAATACCGATAAGTATGCTCCGCAATTTGGCGGCTACTGCGCGATGGGTGTTGCGCTGGACAAAAAACTCGACGTAGACCCGGATGCATTTTACATCGCCGATGGCAAACTCTATCTCAACCTGAACAAAACCGTACAGCAAAAGTGGCTGGAAGACGTGCCTGGACATTTAAAAACGGCATCCCGCAAATGGTCCGGTATTCAGGATTTATCAGTGGCAGATGCAAACGCTGAAGAAGAGTAATTACTACTGACGCGTAAATGGATTGCTATCCGTAATTTGAGCGATCTCTGCGGGGCAAATAAGCAAACTCCGCAGAGAAAGTAAATATATAGGAGAAAGACCAATGAATTACAAATCAACTCTCGCGGCTGCGGCTGTCATCTTAGCCGCTACCTCAGGTGCGGTATCACCAGCCATGGCTGCGGGTAAAGAGAAATGCTATGGCATTGCAGCGGCAGGCCAAAATGACTGCGGTAATCTTGCAGGTACGCACTCGTGTGCGGGCCAATCCTCTGTCGATAATGACCCGGGTGAATGGAAATTAGTTGCGAAGGGTAGCTGTAGCAATTTAGGCGGCATGTTAAAAGCTGAAGCCAAGCAACGCTATCAGGAACAGCAGGAAGGCGCGTAGGGAGGATTAGCTATGCCACAAGCCGACCGCTCTGTCATTCAACCGACGCCCGTGCCGAAGGTTGGCGTCGGTTTGCGTCACCCTCACTACCGCGAGGCTCTGACAGGAGAATGGAATCTCGATTTCATCGAAGTACATACGGAAAATTTTTTTGCTGAAGGCGGTTTAACGCGCGTTTTATTGGAAGATATTCGCAGCAAATTTTCGGTGAGTTTTCACAGTACTGCGATGGGGCTCGGCTCGGCTGTAGGAATATCGGACAAATATTTACAACGACTGAAAACACTTGTTGACGAGTATCAGCCGTTGTTTGTTTCCGACCACTTGTGCTTCGCCTGGGCGGATATAAAGGGAAATCAATCGCACGCCGGGGATTTGTTGCCCTTGCCGTTTAACGAAGAGACATTGTCTATCCTGGTCGATAATGTTCGGCGTGTGCAGGATATGCTTGGGCGTCAATTACTTGTGGAAAATATTGTCAGTTATATCGAGTTGGATGCTAACACTCTGACTGAAACTGAATTTATAACCGCTTTGGTTGAGCGCACTGGATGTGGATTGCTAGTGGATTTAAACAATGTATTAGTCAACGCGCGGAACAGGAATGAGCGTGATCCGATCGAATTCGCACGCGATTGGTTGAGTAATATTCCGGCCAAAGCGGTGGTTGAGTTGCATCTCGCAGGTTACGCGCCGCCACCAGATGGCGGGTTGATTATCGATGATCACAGTCAGCCAATAAACGATGAGTGCTGGTTGCTTTATAGGGATGCTTTGGCGCTCAACCAGACTGTGGCCACGCTCGTAGAGTGGGATAACGATTTGCCCACCTGGCAAATTCTGGTCGCTGAAGCCAACAAGGCGCGACTGCACCAGCGTGCTCTTCATCAAAACGCCTAAAACTGATACGCACAGAACCAACATGCATAGAACCAACACGTATAGAACCAATGCAGTGGCATTGCAACTCAGCCAAGCTGTGCAACTTATTAACGGATAAATCAAGTATCGAGGAATGATATGAACAGACCACTTAGCCGAATCATAAATTTTCAAGCGGAGGTGATGAAGAGAATTTTATCTGCTCCAACTCCGTCGCTTGATAGCGATAGCACTGAAAAAGGTTGGCAGGTGTACCGGCACAATCGCCTTTTTACTGCGGCCCGCTCGCTTTCAATATCGTATCCAGTTGTTAAGAAAATGTTAGGACCCGACGCGATGAAAGTGCTGGCCAAACGTTTGCTGGACAACGACGGCCCCGCAACTGGCGATTGGGCTGAGTGGGGAGGCGCATTAGCGCAGCTTTTGAGGGACAGTGAACTTATGGAGCCACTACCGTTTCTCGCGGACATGGCGGAGCTCGAATGGCGTGTTCATCTGGTAAAGCGTGCGGGTATCGATATCGGGCATCCCACACGCATTGATTTGTTGCACTCTCAGGCGCTGGATACAGTGCGCTTTACTTTTCAGGAGAAAGGTTTGATTTTTGGTTGTAGCCAGTTTCCTGTGGTCGCTCTGTGGCAGGCTCATCGCCCCTGGGACGAAGATTTTATCCCAGACGATACCGCGCTCATGGAAATTTTCTCTGCCGGGGCGATGCGATGTCATTATCAAATACATCAGCATGGCTATATTGCGCATGTGAAGGAAATTACACTAAGTGAATACCACTGGATGGAAGATGTGGCTGAGGGCTTTGATATAGCCCGTCTTATTGATCGGCATCTCACATTCGACATCGTCGGTTGGCTGCAAAAGGCGGCAGAACTGGACGGTCTTATTTATCTTGAAAAAATTTGTGAAGGAGGAATTTGTAATGATTAATTATCGAGTATCCTACGGCGCTGCATACCAATGGCTTTTTAGTAAAGCAAGTGTACTTCATCACCTTGCAAGTCTGGCTGGTCGGCTTTACGTCGCGAATGTTTTCTTTAGCGCGGGCCTGGTAAAAATTCGCGATTGGGAGACAACGATTTTTTTATTTGAAGAAGAATATCAGGTGCCGTTGCTATCTCCTGTTCTCGGCGCGTATCTAGGTACATTTGGGGAGCTTTTCTTTCCCATATTGTTATTAATTGGGCTGGGTACAAGATTTGCTGCAGCGGGGCTTTTCGTTGTTAATGTTGTGGCTGTATTGAGTCTTGCGGAGATCGCTCCAGCCGCATATTACTTGCACGTGATTTGGGGGCTAGTGCTTGGACATCTGGTCATTTACGGCGGAGGATGGTTTAGTGCCGATGCGTACTTGAAAATTGAGTGCCCCAAACTCATTAGGCGTCAAACAGCACTTTATTAGTGCGTGGAGGCAATTTATGCCGCACAAGTATTCGGAGATTGTTTTTACAGAGACGGTAAAACAACTGCAGTCTGCATACGGGTCGCGTGAAGGCTATGCGGGTATGGCGAATGGCCCTGATTACAACGATGTATTAGGGCCAAGGGAAGCTGCGTTTATATCTGCTCGCAATAGTTGCTATATGGCGAGTGTGACTGAGACGGGATGGCCCTATGTACAACACAAAGGTGGGCCGGACGGATTTATGCGTGTTCTCGATGAGCGCACCTTGGGATTTGTCGATTTCTCGGGCAATCGTCAGTATGTTACCGCTGGGAATGTCATTAATAATAATCGAGTTTCTTTATTTTTTATGGATTATCCCCATCGCATGCGACTAAAGCTAATGGGCATTATATCGCTTCTCGATGACGAAGATTCTCGGGCTCGGACGCTTTATGAACTCGGCGGCTATCGGGCCGCTATTGAACGAGCTTACGTTATTCATGTTGAGGGTTTTGATTGGAATTGTCCTCAACATATTACGCCGCGTTACTCTGAGTACGAATTGGAGCCGGTAGTCAATGCATTGTTAGCGAAGAGATTGAAGGACGCGAGCACTTCGCACCAATATCCGCAGGAACTTGGCGCAGGTGCATTGCCGCTGGTGGTTACAGGAATACGCCAGCTGAAGGGAGGTATGCGCGCTTATCTGTTGAGTCATATTGATGGGGTGGCACTACCTGAAGTTTCGTCAGGAAAAAAGCTCCGAGTACCTGTGCAATTGCCCGACGCTAGTCTGGTGCTGCAAAACTATGTGATTACTTCTGTGGGCGAAAGCGGCGAATATTATGAGATTGCGGTGGGTGAACGTACGCCGGATAGCAACTGTGCGAAAGTAATAATCAGCCATTTTAGTCTCGGGCTGAAGCTGAATTGTGATTTTTCGGTGTAGTAGGAGCCCAGCCAAAGCATACTTATTGGTGCTTAACAAATAAAAGGTTGTTAGGGAGGCTCTTTGGGAACAGCAGATTTGTAACTGCTCTCTAATAAAACTGATGACTAAACCAGGTTTTGAATTACTTTATTTTTAAATTACCCTCGTTTTAAGTGAGAAAATTATCTTTTGACTGATTTTCGCTCTTGAGTTGATTCAATATCTTAACGAGAAAGTTTTGTAAATCGTATACGACGACTACCAAGGAGATGATCTATGAATTTTGATTTGTCAGTTGAAGATGTGCGCGAGCCGCTGCCCCCGTTTACCCGGGATACGGCGATAAAAAAAATTCGTCTCGCGGAAGATGCGTGGAACCTGAAGAACGCGGAGAAAATTGCGACTGCCTACAGTCTGGACAGTCGCTGGAGAAACCGTGATGTGTTTCTACAAGGCCGCGACGATATTGTGACCTTTCTGCAAGGTAAGTGGCGGAAAGAGTTGGATTATCGTCTGATAAAAGAGTTGTGGTCGTTTAGTGAATATCGTATCGCTGTTCGCTATGTCTACGAATGGCATGATGAGAATGGACAGTGGTTTCGATCTCACGGCAATGAAAACTGGGAGTTCAATGACCGGGGACTAATGGCGCAACGGCATGCAAGTATTAACGATGTGGCTATTGCTGAAAGTGATCGAAAGTTCCATTGGTCATTGGGTCGACGCCCTGATGACCATCCAGAACTATCTGAATTGGGCCTTTAGTGGACTGACGAATCAGATTGTATTCCCCCAAGGTTTGCAGCGCATTTCGCGCTGCTTTTTTTCGACCGGAGCGCTTGAGTTGGTGCTATTGTGTTTTGTATCGGCTGACGCGTTTTGAAAGATCGCTAGCGATATTACTTAAATTTCGACTGTGTTCCGAGGTGATATCGGACTGACTGCTCACGTTGTTGGATGCATCGGCAATCTCGTGCATATCCTCGGATATTTGCTCGATGGCAATCTGTTGTTGCTGGGCTTCATGAAGGATTGCGTTACTCAATTTTCCTACATTGACGACCGAAGACATAATTTGCTCAAGCACATCAAACATAGAGGATATTTGCGCTACATTTTTTTGCGCGTTCTCACTGTTTTCATCCATAGTTGCTTTGGCTTTTTCTGCTCCCGCCTGCAGGCGTTCAATCATTTTATTGATCTCGCCGGTCGATTCCTGAGTACGGCTGGCCAGTGAACGAACTTCATCCGCGACCACAGCGAAACCTCGACCTTGTTCACCCGCTCTCGCGGCCTCAATGGCGGCGTTGAGTGCAAGCAGGTTGGTTTGTTCTGCAATATTCTGGATAACCTCAAGAACTTTACCAATACCTGAGCTCGCTTCGTTAAGATCACTGATTACCCGTGCTGATTCTTCGAGGCTTTTTGACTGGATGCGAATGGCTTCAACACTGGCTTTGAGCTGTGCGCTACTGTCTGTTGCCAGTTCGTTGGTCGAGCTGACCGACTCGTTTACTGTATTTATTCGTTGATTAACTTCATTCAACGAGTAGGATATCTCGGTGACAGCGCTCACAATACGCTCAGTACGTTGGGATTGATTGGCGATTTCTGCATGAGATTTGTTTGCACTTTCTTTAAGTGCGGAGCAGGATTCAGTGAGCGAAGCCGACATGCTTTTTACGGCGCTGAGCATATCGCACAATTGACCCAGTAGCGAGTCGAAACCTTGCGCCATTTTTGAAAGCTCATCTTCACCGCGCATGTTAAAACGCAAGGTAAGGTCGCCATCCCCTTTGGTGATTGCATGTAGTCGCTGTGAAATCTCGCTGAGCGGGCGGGTTACCGATTGGCGCAACAGGAATGTTATCAATGCAATAAGACATATTAACGTAATAATGCATATCGTAATTATCTCCACACTTTGCGCGAGCAATGCGTTGCTGATTTCGGATTTGGGGTAAGCCAGAACAACTTTATAATCCCAGTTGCCAAAGGTCGCTTCGCGTACTTCCCAGTCGTTATTTCCGTTTATCGCGGTGACGACCTCTGGTTCCGGGACATTGTCTGAATGGCTGCGAATTCGCCCCTTATCGTCGATTAGGGCAACAAAACCACCTTGCATAATTCGTGAACCTTCAAGATAGGTGGTTAGTAATTCAAGGTCGGCCTTGTAACCAACGTACCAAATTCCAATTACGCTGCCGTCTTTATCGTGCATTGGCTCGTAGCCAGTAATATATGGCGTACCTAGAATATCGACGTCGCCGTAGTAGGCTTGGTTGCGTTTTATTTTTTGGATGGCGGCCCCTTGAGGGGCGAGGATAGTGCCTATCGCTCTTCCGTTTTTGGTCATGACATTCGTTGTAACGCGTACAAATTCATCGCCGCTTAAAACAAATAAAGTTGCAGTACCACCCATTTTTTTCGTGAGATTGTCCACCAGATCAAAATTGTTTGCTTGAGGTTGATATCCTAGATAGAGCTGCGGCACGGATTTCTCTTTGACCTTCACCTCCTCATCGCCGAGAAAGGGTGTTCCGATGCTGAGTCCGGACTCTTTTAACTGCGCCATACTGCTGCGTACTTGTTCCATTTTAAGCTGGTCGATAATCGTGAGAATACGCAATGTTTGCGATTCGGCTTCGCTCATGTGTGCCGATGCTTGTTCTAACAAATAGGTGCGTTCGCTTTTGATGCTCAAAGCAATCGCGACCACGGCAACACCACTGAGTACGCCGGCAATAGTGATATTGAGTTTGCGCGCAATAGTCATGAATAAATTACTCAATCGATTATCAAAATGATTTTAAAAATCAGACGGTTCTCACGAAACTCTAGTTCAAGAGCCCATGGTTCGGTAGAAAAAAAGAAAAAAACGTCAGAAAGCGACTTTCTTAATACAAACGAGTTTTAAACGGTAGGAGGTTTACTACTTTTTAGGCTTATTACGCGTTGTCACTCCCCGGGGCGATACTTGTTCTCTCCCGCCGAATAACTCAGTGGATGTGTATGAACTGCACTCGGCTCCGGAATAGATGAGAGTTGTTATTACTTGATGTAACCGATTACAGGGGGCGTGGGCGACGAAAGTAGTCAACCTGGTTAATCCTTTGGTTATATAAGGGGATGTAGAATCAGGTTAATTTATTTGCAATATCTCTTGTTTTCTGTAGCAAAACTTTTACAATCAGGTCGAATACTGCGTCACTGTATACATGTGTGCCAGTATTCAAATTTAATAAAAGCAATAAGTTACGATTTGTTAAGTACCAAAAGACACACTGAATAACCATAAAAACATAAATAACACGGGGTTTTAGACGCCTGTCTTCCGCCCTGTTCTTGCTTCTCAGTCATAGAGGAATTTTCATGAAAACTATAAAAGCATTTGCTGTGCTTTCCGCGGTAGCCCTGTTGGCCGCCTGTGGTGGCTCAGATGATAATGACACGCCTGCAGGAGGGTCCAGTTCGAGTTCGTCCTCCAGTTCATCAAGTTCTTCATCAAGCTCTTCGAGCTCATCTTCGGGTATGCCCGCGACTCCTGAGCTGGTTTACGCGATAAATGCGGGCGCCGAAGAAATTACCATGAGTGGTATTGTTTTCCACGAAGACCGCTTTTCTACAGCAGGTACAGGCCACACGCATGGCAAAGATATAGCTAACGCGCCAGCAAATGGGGTTTATCAGTCGGAGCGCTATGGTACCTATTCCTACGAGATTCCCGTTACTGATGCGTCTTACAATGTCGTTCTCTACGTGGCTGAAAGCTACCAGGACCAAGTAGGTGGCCGTGTATTTAATGTAACAGTGGAGGGTAACACTGTCGCCAGTAACTATGACCCGGTTGCTGAAGTCGGTGCATTTGCCGCCGATGAGCTGACCATTGATGATGTGGCAGTCTCCGATGGATTCCTCACTGTTTCAGTCGAATCGATTGTGGAAAACGCAACCCTTTCCGGTATTGCGATTTACTCAACTGATGGTGAGTTCGTGGAGCCGCCTCCGACAGTCCCGGAACCCCCAACTTTACCCGACCCAACAGCTGCCACACCTGAAAATATGGGGTCTGACTGTGATGTTAGTGGTTTAGTCGCTGTTGAAGATTTGGCCGTCAACCCGAACTTGCCAGATCCTTTCACCAAGCTGGATGGTAATCGCATGACGGCTAAATCCGAGTGGCGCTGCCGCCGTCAGGAAATACAGCGTGAAGCGGAAGCCTATATGTATGGCTTTAAGCCGCCTAAGCCGGAAAAAGTCACCGGTTCGGTCACCTCTGATACGATTACCGTCAACGTTGAGAACGGCGGAAAGATGACGTCATTCACTGCTGAAGTTGATCTCCCGGATGGCGACGGTCCTTTTCCTGTGTTGTTTATGTACTCCAGCTTTGCGCACGCAGATCTCGCAAAAGCTGAAGGCGTGGCGGTAGTTAAATACAACCCCTACGATGTTGGTGCAGAGAGCTTTGGTGGTGGTAGCAGAGCGAGCAAGAAAGGCGCGTTTTACGATATTTACGGTTCTGACAGCGAAACCGGCCTGCTGGTTGCTTGGGGTTGGGGGGTCAGCCGTTTGATCGATGTGATCGAAGCGTCGGATGGTTCGATTTTGCGTGCAGCCGATACTGCGGTTACGGGCTGTTCACGATTTGGTAAAGGCGCCTTCATTGCGGGTGCTTTCGATCAGCGTATCGACTTAACGATTCCATTTGAATCCGGTTCTGGCGGCGTGCCAATTATGCGTGGTCTTCCTGGTGAAGGTGCTCAATCTCCAGGTAGCATCTATGGCGAGCAATACTGGATGGGCGATGCTTTCAAAGATTTCGCCACCAACACCAAGGTGAAGAAATTGCCGATCGATACTCATGAAGTCGTTGGTATGGTCGCTCCTCGCGGCTTGTTGATTCTGGATAACCCGCATATCGACAACCTTGGGCCACTGTCTGCGCACGTGGCAGCGTTGGGCGGTGCTGAAATTTATAAAGCGCTGGGTGCAGAAGCCAATATTTCGTATCAGTCCAATGTTGCTGATGGCGGTCACTGCTCCGCTCGCCCTGAGTTCGAGCAGCCCTTACGCGACAATTTTGCGAAGTTCCTGCTGCACACTGGTGATGTACCTGGAGAAATGAATCCACACACCAATAAAACCGGCGACCTGTCTAGCTGGATCGATTGGACGACCCCGACGCTGGCGGATTAATCGTTAGCTGAATTGGGTATCTCAAAAGGCCGGTCACTCTGAAGAGTGATCGGCCTTTTTATTAATTGGCGCGCTCTTTATGAGGAAGTTTGTCCGAGATCATGGTTACGCATTGTGTGAGGATTAGAATACGCGCGCGAACTTAAGCTGTTTGCACTTATGAGTTTTGGCGTGCTGATCGTGCGCCAAAACGTCTAGAGGTTCTCTCCAATCATCTCATTCAGGGAGAAATCGAAATGGAGTATTTTGTCGCTTTAACCCTATGTGCTGTGCCTTTAGTTTTTTTGTCTGCGACACTGTATGTTGCCTGTCGTAACGTCAATCGACTACACGCTAAAGCCGCTTAAATCGAAAACGTGTATAAAAAGACGCCTACCACGGGGTGCAACGTTTATCGAGTCATCGTTTCAATCAGTCCCAGCTTCAATTGCAGTAAAGAACTCAGTAGCTAACTGGGTTCTTCTGGCGGCTGGCATTCCTGCTTACTCATTTTCTGGCTAAGTGTACTGCGGCCAATTTTCAGTATTTTCGCCGCGTGGGTGATGTTTCCATCTGTTTTCGCGAGCGTCTCGTTGAGTATCTGAGTTTCATACTCCTGTAGTACTTTTCTAAGCCCTCTGTCAGGCTGCGCGACTGATTCTGCCAGGGAGCGTAATATCCGGCTTTCCCTGGAAAATGGCATATAGCTCATTAATAAAAATTGATTTTTTGCGATGTGTGTGAAGCAAACGAACCACAAGGTGATGGCAAATAGTATCGAGGTGACTCCTGAAATGTAGATTGGTAGGCTGGAAGTGAACAGATTAACAATACCGGGAGCCGCAGCTAGTAAGGGCAGTAGTGCCACGAGTAGCGATTTTACTCTTAGCCGCACGTTATGAGTTTTGGTCGATGCCATGGTGTAAAGGAGCACCGTAACAATAATGAAGGGCTGTAGGTAGTATCCCAGCTGCACTATAAAAAAGTAGTGTCCTGACAGTTGGGTAAAACTGTCGTCCCAACGAACTATGGTAGTAATCCCTATACCCGTCAAAAGAACGAATAATTGAGGGGCGAGTAGTAATCCGGTCGTGATGATCTGCCACCAGAGTTGGAAATGTGGTGAAAACTGAATGGCGTAGGATAGGACAGCATAGATCCCCAGCAGGGAAAAGACATAATAAAGCGTTACCACCGTATAGCCGCCATCTTGTTCAAGAAGAACATGTTGGAAGCAGAGTTCGCAGAGATTCATCGCTATAAACGAGAATGCAATTAAGAGAATGCACACGGGAAATGTGCGAAAACATTTCCTGAATTGTAATAATGTGAGTAGCTTGAGCAGCAATGAAATGCCACTAAGAAAAAAAAGGTGCGTCACTGAACCTGTCCTCTCCTAAAAGACAGCGCGCTCCTGCGGTCTGTGCTCTTAGAATAATTGTTTACGTCTTCCTTAACTTAAGGTTTTCAGTACTTTCTGGTGTGCCTTAAATTTGTGTTAAATCACTGGAAACTAATACTTCGGGATGGCTTAGCCTTTGTCCCTCCTCCTTGGGCTTAACCACCATTAGCCACTTGCTCATGGTGGCCTAATACTTTTCACCGCCCTTGATGCTTGCGTGTGAACAATTTTTTATGTGGCGCGTTTTAGCAGTGTCGCAACATAACTCAAGCAAATTTAGTTGCTATACCGCCAAATCTGCTGCTCTAACATTTATTGGTAATTCACTGTAACAAAAGACATCCAACCTTCCGGTCTATACTTGTTTCAGATGCCTTCGCCAAACAGGAAATGCTCGCGAGTGGAAGAAGCGCTCCTCTACCCAGGCATGGGTAGCTGCAATATAGACGGTTTTGATTACAAATTAATTGTATTGAAATTCGCGTTATGGCAGTAAAAATGCTGGTGAAAAATGGACAGACAGCGAAATTCTTACCACTTTTCGCGAAGTTTGGTGTGCTGGCGACCAGTATATTTATTTAAAAGTTAGAGTTTTGGCAATTTAAAAATATTTTTGGTTTAAATAAAAGAATTTTGGCGCGCATAAATTTTTATTGGCGTGTTCGCCATGTCGAAAACTGGACGCCTATGTCTATGCACCAAATATGTTGACTCTGGAGCGATCCGAACTAATCTCTAGATCCGGAGCAAATGGAATTTGCTGAAATCAGGATGTTAAAAAAGGGTACGATATGAAAATCAGAGGTTTTGATGATGTAGTTGCTGACGAGGTCGATTTATTGGTTTCCGCCATGCTGGAATCGATGCCTCCTGCAGAAGTAAGGTCTTTACTTGCAAACTTTCGCGCTTTGCGTTCTGGCTGTGCCCCCGTTATGCCTCTCGAACCGGAAATTCCTCACCCTCAGGCCGAACTCACTTCTTGACGAGCGCATGCCCTGCTGGCGTATCGAAGACATCTTTAGACGATCCAGATTTAGGTGGCAGACAGTCGGGGATGTGTGAGAGATCCGCGCGTATGTTGTTGAGTGGAGTGGCTTGTTTAGTATCGGTAGACTATTGCCGACGCGCTTTACCGCATTGGTAACCCGTGTTTATCTGATCGAGCTGGTGAAATACTGTCAAACCTATACCGTTAACGCAGAGCGTGGTAGAACTGTGGGAGGTTGATTGGTGTGAGGGTGAATGATAGGAGGTTGAGCTGCGGGAATACAAGGGTCGTCTGGCTTAAGTCCGGGTTGACCCAGCGTTGGATGGGAAGGGCTAAAAGGTTCCTGGGGACAATGGGCTTCGGGGCTTGGATTCCGGGCGTAGATTCCCGGCTTAGCCACGGAAGTAATTATAAGCCGGCACTGCCGCTATTGGTGCTCCATCAAATACTGAATTACAAGCTTCACCGTAAATCCAAACAACCCTGCGCCCAGTCCAATAAAAAGTATCAGAGTGCCGAATTTCCCGGCTTTACTCTGCCTGGCAAGGTCCCAAATAATAAACACCATAAAGCCCATCAGCGCTGTTAGGCCCAGAGTGAGGCCCCATTCGCTTATAAAGTGCTCTAACGTCATACCTACCTCATGGAATCTAGCCCTGGCCCACAAATTTTCGCCGAAGGCGCGGCCGATCGATTTCGGCCCTAACGCAAAATGTAAACCTGCCTGAGCCTCTTGGCTGCTGGAGACGGCCTGGGGGCGAGTAGCGACTTAAGACGCTACTCGCCCAGTCGTAAAGCCCGCCATCATACAGATTGATCCCGTGTTTTCAAACGGCCTTAGCGTCCACGTTTGGGTATGGTCATTGGGAAATACCCATTTGCCATCAGTTCGGACCGTTCTTTCTGCGGTGCCATTATTGCAGGAACACCCACACGCCCATGCATAGCATTAGTAGATTTTCTGTTAGTGATACAGCACCCAGGGGGACGCGGCTATTTCCGCCCACACAGGCGCATTTAAGCTCTCGTTCATCAATATAGACGGCTTTAATTACTGAGATTGCCCCCAGCAAACCGATAAATATTGCGGGCGGGCCGACTAGCATCGCTGGCAGTGAGGCCAGCATGCCGATTCCAGCGTAAGCCTCAACAAATGCGTAAACGTAAGCATAGCGCACCCAATGCATGGCTAGCAGGTCGTAGGTGATAAATTGCATGGAAAAAGCGCGTAAATCTCGCAATTTCTGTATTGCCAGAATACACATGCTCAACGCGATAAATGTTTGCGCAACGCCAGTTGCGGTGAAAGGTTCGGGGTTGCTCAATTGCAGCCCCAGTGCCATCAAAAAGGCAGTTGCGAAGATGGCGATAACGGGGGTATAGCTGGGTTCATCGTCGTTGGGTAAGGGTTCTCCGAAATACGCTTTCAGATCGCTATAGCCTCCGATGCGTTCGCCGTCGATAAATGTTTGGGGTGTAGTTTCGACGTTGTGCTCAGCTTTAAACGCATCAGTTGCCTCTCGGGTTTTAAGCAGGTGATCCTCTAGTTCAAAACCTTTACGTTTTAGCAACGCGCGGGATTTCAGTCCATACGGACAGATATGTTCAGGTGTGCTCATTCGATAAAGTACAGCTTTCGATTTCATGGTCGCATCCTGTTGGGTGTTCTGTTTTTGGCAATGGCTTTGCACTTACATCCTGCGGTCTTGTTGCTGATTGGCAGGTCTTGTGCATTCGTGCTGTAGTGGATTTCCACTAGCTTTAAATAAGGTTACGCAAGCGATGTGCCACCCGATTTTGTATCGAATTTTGCCCAAAAGACCCGGCAAAAGGATTTTAAGTTACAGTTTTTTGTAATGTTTACACGGACCGCGTTCCCCATAGTGCTTATTTCAGTTCACGGAGACATCTCAGGTATGAAGCGCTTTAAAATTACTCACACAACTCAGTACGACTACAATGAAGCGGCAACGTTCGGCTCCCATGAGTTACGGTTGCGTCCAAAAGAAAGTCACGAACTACGTATTGAATCCTCCAAATTGGATATTCAGCCTGCGGCGCTTCTTTATTGGTGCCGGGATGCGGAAGATAATTCGATAGCCTTCGCAGAATTTACTGAGCCTGCGATGCAACTGGTAATAAAAAGCGAAGTGGTCGTACAGCAATACAACGAGGCTCCGCTGGATTTTATTTTGACAAAAAACGCCGAATTGTTCCCTTTCACCTATGATGCTAGAGACCAGACCTATTTGGATTACTATCTCAAAATCCCTTACGGACACGCTGGACGCCGTTTTAGAGAGTGGGCCGCTGGCGTGCTAAACAGCGCTGAAAACCTGGAAACTTACGCATTTCTCAGCCACTTGAGCAAAAAAATTCAGAGTGAATTTAAATACAATGTCAGGGAGGACGTCGGTGTCCAGACCCCGGAGGAAACCCTGACGCTGGGAACGGGTTCATGTCGTGATTTTGCTACGCTCTTTTTGGAAACTGCAAGATTCTGGGGGTGTGCAGCGCGATTTGTCAGTGGCTATTTACACACCCCGTCATCGAGTGAAATACCGGGAGCCACCCACGCATGGGCGGAGGTTTATCTTCCCGGAGCGGGGTGGAAGGGATTTGATCCTACTATTGGCTCAATTGTGGGGGCTGAGCATTTTCCCGTGGCAGTAACCGCGGACCCTGAATCGGTACCGCCAATTGCTGGCGAAGTCCTATGTAGTGCGCCTGGTCAGTTAACGGTGGGTGTTTGGGTTGAAGAGTTAGATAGCGACGAGCCTGCAGTTCAATAGTTCGCTAACGAGAACAGCTTTGTTGGCAGTGGATGCCCAGCTTAATATTTCGCCGGGCATTTTTTTGGGTAACGGTGTATAACTCTTTTGTGTGCCGCTAGGGCGTCACTTTGCGGTACAGTGGGTTTTATGCGCTGCTTTTTAGTAGTCCCAGCTTTTATATTCTGCGTTATTGTTTTTCATCGATTCATAGAGCCAGACCATCCGGTCCAGGTACCAACTCTTGCCTATGTAAGCAAGAGAAACACCCAGCACTGCGCCCCAAACGGAGTAGTAAACGATGGCCCATATTGCCAACAGCATCCCCACTGAAGAAATCAGGTTGAGTAAGGAAAACAGTGGGGTTTTGTGAATATCTGGGATGTCGATTTTGTCTCGATTTAGGTATACCCTCTCACCGAGCACGGATTTTGAAGCCCAGTTACGCGTAGAGGCGGGGCGATTGAAAAAAATAGGATTCAAAAACATCCAGAATAACGATGCCAAACCTGGAATTAAACACCACCAGCCGATCCAGGTGCGGCTCCAAAATGCCAATACAATAAAGGGTAGAACAGAATATCGAGTCCATACACTCCAGGGGTTGGAGTGCTTCATCCAATTTTCGTCATCCAATTGAAATACGTTCGCTACTTTACGTTCCAGAGTCATGATTATTCCTTATCGCTGCGTCTAACGGTGTTGCGAAATTTGACAGTGGTAGTTGCGTGTTAACAGGGCGCCTGGTTATTTCGCCTGTAAAGCCTATCACAGGCTATTCCTTAAGTTGCGGCGAGATGATTAAACTCGGTCGTGCTTCACACGAAACATGTACGCATAAATGAAAGTGCAGAATTTACTAGGTGAAGCAGAGGTTCCTATATTAAGACTTAGGAGAAAGAAAACTGTAACGGTTTATTTCATTAATACTCGATAAAAACCTTAGTATATTGGTAAGCCCGCCATTTGCATTGCACTAATGGCGGTCTAATTTCCTGGTATTTAATATGACAATCAAAGTGAATTTTTGCGCGAGGAAGAATTGGTGTTAACAGGCTTTAGGTAAAGCGTCGTGCATGCCGAAGCACGACGCTTCGTGTCAATTAGAACTGATACCCGAGGCCTATTCCCAGCGTTGTTGCGCTGGTTTCGTCCAATTTAAAATATTGGTAACTCACATTTACCGAAACAGCTTGATAATTTAACTGAATTCCCAAGCCACCCCATGGGTCCAGCCCCTTCTGTTCCGCTTCTATATCGCTTTGGCCAACGTGAATTTTTGAGCGCCAGTAATAAAGTCCTGCATCTGCATAAATTGTAAATGCAGAGTGCAGGTCGTAGTGGAATCGGGCATTGGTGGTAACACCTTTGCCCAGGTGAGGGTAAGACTCCTCCAACGCCTTGGATACAATCGCATCATCCTCGTCCAGGAAGCTTAGTTCTGTGTCTGCCTTGCCCAGATCCAAGTAGCCAAACATGGATGAAACAAAAGGGGTGAAGGTGTGGCCTAGATTGATGTGGTAGCCGTTGGACTTGGCATCGTAGTTCAGTACCGTTGTTTCCACCCCGTTGGCAGTCATAGTGGACGCGTAGTCGCCGGCGCTGTGCTGTGATTCGCTCGTAAGGGCGGTTGCGCTCACAAAAAACGTTTCCGGTTCGTAGGCTTGTGCTGGGGCAGGAGCTGTTCCAGTCAAGCCGCCAGCCAGCAGTGCGGCCAATGGCAGTTTACGGCTGACTTGTGTGCGTCTTCCGATCGCCAGCAGGGCAATTAGAAGCATCAAAACACCGCTAGTGGCACCACCGCCAGTTTTGATAGTACGGCGTTTTTGTGTTGCCACCGCGCCTGGATCGGAAACGCTGCCGTTCACCTCGCCATCGGCATCGTTGGGGCCACCATCTTCAATGGTGAGCTGCACACACCAGTGACCTTCGGTAAGCCCTGGCTGCCAGGCGCTGTCACCGGGTGGAGGGCAGAAGCCCTCGGTGCCTGCGGTCGAGTGCAACAGGTTGTTGGTATCCTCGATAAAGGTACGCCACTCGCCATTTTGAAATTTACGGTACAACGCGTTGGCGGGAATTGGCGCGATTTGCGGAATCACCACCGACGTGCTGCGCCCGGCTTCGGGCAGGTCCGCCAGCTCAAAGTCAAAAATACCCGAGCTGTTGAAGTGAGTGTCCTCGTTGAAGTCGTTAAGGGCAGATCGCTCATCTTCCAGCAATCGCGCACCGCTACTCGGCGTTTGGATGGAAAATTCGCCGAGGCGGCAGCGGACTCCGGGATCGCACTCGATCAGGAACGAGTCGGTCTGGCGCGCTCGTTCGGGAAGCACATTGGTCGCAGTAATGTTATCGAGATAATCGGCGATGCCATCGTCATCGCTGTCGGCGGTACCTTCGGTTTCATCGTCAATACCGTCGTTGTCGGTGTCGTCCGTTGCCAATAGCTGGGGCAAGCTCTGCACAACCACAAAGTGCAGGACGGCGGTGTTGCTGCCATTTGCGCTATCCGTGGCTTTGGCTTTTACCTTGTAGCGGCCGCTGGCGAGGTCTGCGGGGGAGAACGTCAGTACCGTTGGTATAGCGCTGGTGTCGTTCAGGAGGCTGTCAGTGCCGCTCCAGTCGATACTGTGGGTATCGTTTGGATTTGGGTCAACAACGGCGCTTGTGACCGTAACTTCGCCACCATTGGGCGTTACCTGGATGGTCTGTTTACCCGCTTGACGCAGGGTAAGTGTCAGCTTGGGCGGCACGTTGCGTTCAACAATGGTGAGTGCGAATGTGGTTTTCGCACCGGCGTTGATATCGTAAATATCTGCGTCGAAGCCATCGCTCAAGTCTTCAGCTGCGCTGGTGCGATCATCCAATTGCACGCGCAGTACTTCATCGTTTTCAGTCGTGGTGTCTGCCAGGGTGCGGATCGCGACAGAAACCTCGGTTTGCCCCTCATTAAATACAACACTGGTTGGCACTGGCTCGTAATCTGTCTCTGTGGCTGTAGACGAGGTATCGATCATTAGAGGCACTTCAAACGGATAGCTGATCGCCGGGCCGTTCAACAGCACCTGAAAGCTTGCGGTTGCACCTTCAACCGAAGTCTGATCTTTACTCAGGCTCACCAGTGGTCGCACAAACACAGTTTGGGTAACCTGGCTGCTGTTGCCCATAAAGTCTTCGGCGGTCCAATGGGTGGCATGGACACCTGGGCGAAGCTGATAGCGACCGTCAGTGATGCCTTGGGGAGCAGCGTTGCAGCAGCCATCGCCATTCACATTGTCGGTTACCAGCGCAGCAACCGCCTCGTCGAGCTCTGCTTGGGTTGCATCCGCAGCCATTGACAGCAGCTGCGCCAGGGTTACCCGGGTGAACAGACCGGTCGCATCCACAATAATATCTGCCGGAGCGAGCAGGTCTGGCGGCGTCAAGTCGAGATAATCCAGCGGGTCGTTCGGGTCGGTACCGTCGAGCTGCTCCTGGTAGTCGCTGATGGTGTCGTTGTCCGTATCGACATCAGCGAACACCTCCACACTAAACGCGCTGAGCACACTGGTGTTAACGCCGTCAGACACACTCAGAGTGATGTTGTCATAGGCGCCGACGTCGTCGCGGGTAGGTGTGCCGGATAAGCTTCCGGTGGCGCTGTCGAATGCCATCCAGGCGGGCAGGTTCTGCACACTGAAGGTGAGCGTGAACAGGCTGTCAGCGTCCATCACGGTAGGTGTGAAGGAAAACGCCTGACCTTCGATGATGTCCTCCGCCGGAGCGCCGGTAATCACCAGTGTTGAGCCAGGTACAAACGTGAGGGTAACGGTTGCGGTGTTTGAGCTTTCGCCATCGTTGTCCAACACGGTGTAGCTGAAGCTGTCGCCATCAAGCGGCGCAATACCCGCACTGGGGGTGTAGCGCAATGTGCCATCGTTGTTGTTAGTCAGCGTGCCCTGAGCGGGCGCAGCCACCACAGTAATACTTGCGGCGTCCAGGCTGCCATCGATATCGGCGTCGTTTTCCAGCACCACCAGATCGCTGGCACTTGCGGCTAGGATAGTGAAGTTATCGTCAGCGGCTTTAGGCGCGTCGTTAACCGGGTCAACGGTGAGCGTTACAGTTGCCGTGTTGGACACGGTGCCCGCGTTATCGGCCACGGTGTACGTGAACGTATCGCTGCCAACATAGTCATCCAACGGCGTGTACACCACTTGGCCGTTGTCCACCCCGGCAATGCCGGATGCTGCGTTGGTCACAATTACCAGGGTCGCAGGGGCCAGGGTGCCGTCCACATCACTGTCGTTACCGAGCACATTGATGGTGAGGCTTGCATCCTCCAGCAGTCGCACAGTGTCGTCGTTGGCCTGTGGTGCGTCGTTCACGCTGTTGACTGTTATGGAAACTGTTGCTGCTGCAGATACGGCGCCATCATCATCGGCGACAGTGTAGGTGAAGCTATCGCTGCCGAAGTAGTTGCTGGCGGGCGTGTAGTTCACCGTGCCGTTGCTGGTCACACTCGCTGTGCCGTGCATTGGCGGCGTGGCGATTGCGACGCTGCCAGGGACCAATGATCCGTCTGGATCAGAATCGTTGCTGAGGACGGCGATGGTTACCGGTGTATCTTCATTCGTGGTGGCAGAGTCGTTTGCGGCACTCGGTGAGCTGTTGGGGTCGATAACACTTATGGTGACCGTTGCCGCGTTGGAACTGAGGCCATTAGTGTCGTCAATGGTGTAAGTGAAGCTGTCGTTGCCCAGATAATCCGTGGTCGGCGTATAGCTAATACTGCCGTTAACAACTTGCGCGGTGCCGTGCGCTGGCGCATTTACGACGCTCAGGCTCGCGGTATCCAGACTGTCGCCCACATCAATATCCGAATCATTCGCTGCCACATCAATCGTGACAGGGGTGTTGATGTCGGTAGACACCGCGTCAGCGACAGCGACAGGTGCGTCGTTTACCGCGCTAATTGTGATCGACACCAGGGTCGAGGCAGAGGTGTCACCGGTTGTATCCTGCACGGTATAGCTGAAGCTATCCACGCCGTTAAAGTCTGCGTTCGGTGTGTAGGTGATATCACCGTTGGCTGTATTAACGCTTGCCTGACCGTTACTGGCAGCCGCAACAATCAATACGCTGGCGGCGTTAATGGTATCGTCCGGGTCAACATCGTTGGCCAGTACGTCCACGGTTACCGGGGTATCCTCATTGGTTGTGGCGGTATCGGCTGTGGTGTCTGGGGCGTCGTTCTGTGGCGTTACCGTGATCGCAAACGTTTGTGGACTGCTGGTGTTATCCAGTGCATCGGTCAGCGTAAAGCTGAAGCTGTCGCCGGTGCTTTCGCCGCCGTCGTGGCTGTATTGAATGTTTCCTTGGGTTATTTCCGTTTGATAAAAGCTGCTACCGGCGCTAAGTGCGACACCGTTGCGACGCAGATTTCCATTCGTAGGGCTACTGCTCAGAGAAATCAGAATATCCGCTACGGCAGTGGTCTGATCAGTCGCCGAAAGCAGGCTGGCGCTAATGGGGGCACTGGCGCCTTCATCCAGGGTCAGGCCTGCATTGGTGGCGAGTACTGGCGCAGTTGCATCTATGGTAAACGCACTCAAGCTGAGCTGAGTGCTCAGGTTTCCGGCGCCGTCACTAACGCTAATAGTGCAATTGCTGTAAGTACCGTCAGCAAGAGCGTTGATATTGTCGGGTTGAGTCAGGGTGATGGTGTGAGTGCCGCTGGCCAGCGGGCCCTCGTCCGAACTGCCACAGTCACCGCCGACAGTAATGCTGCCCGCTTCTGACAAAGTGATGCTCAGCGTTGGGGTGGCATCGCGGTTCGGGCTGGTTACAGCGGCAGACTCGGTGACAACTGGCGCTGCGGTATCCACCTCGAAGCTGCTTAACAGGAGTGGCGTACTCGCGTTGCCGAGGTTGTCAGTCACAGTGACTGCACAATTGCTGTAACTGCCATCAGCCAATGGCGTTACCCCGTCGAGTTGGGTGAGAGTAATTGTCACACTGCCGCTGGCGACCGAGCCAGTATCGGGGCTGCCGCAGTTACCAGTAATGGTTAGTACACCGGCTTCACTGCTGGTAAAGGTCACGCTGGGCGAACTGTCAGAGGTCGGAGTGTTTACGGCGCTGGTTTCGGCCAGTACCGGGCCAGCACTGTCGATAGTAAAGCTCGACAAGGTAACCGGGGTACTTAAATTACCGGCGCTGTCGGTTGCCTGAGCAACGCAGTCACTGTAGGTGGCGTCGCTCAGCGTTGCCAGAGTTACGCTGTTATTGCCGGTGATCAGTGCGCTAGTACTGCCGAGGGCACAACTGCCCGTGATCTGCAGGGTGCTGGTTTCGTTCACCGCCAGCGTCAGGCTGGGCGTTGTGTCCGCCGTGGGTGTGCTGACTGCAGTTGCTTCCGTTAAGGTAGGCGCCTGGGTGTCTACCTGGAACGCAGATAGGGCGGCGGGCGCGCTGCTGTTGCCTGCCGGGTCGGTAAGGCTCACGGTACAGTCGCTGTAGGTGCCATCTGCCAGCGCGCTGCTGTTGTCTGTCTGGGTCAGCGTGATGGTTTGGCTACCTGCGCCTATGCTGCCTTCCGCCGCGCTGCCACAACTACCATTCACCGCCAGAATACCCGCTTCACTCAACAGTAAAGCCACATCCGGTGTTGCATCATTGGTGGGTGTTGCTACGGCGGTTGCCTGGGCGATAGATGGCGGTGTGGTGTCGATGGTGAACTGTGCCAGCGCCAGTGGGGTACTGCTGTTGCCGGCACTATCAGTCACAGTCAGAGTACAGTCGGCGTATGTTCCATCGCTCAGACTGCTGCTGTTGTTGGTGGCGGTGAGGGTGATAGGGGTGTTGCCACTACTTATCGTGCCTATGTCGCTGCTGCCACAACTGCCGCCGACAGCAAGTGTGCCCGCTTCTGAGCTGGAAAAGGTGAGGCTCGGGGTTGAGTCCGTACCCAGACTCGGCACCGCGGTCACCACGGCCAATGTCGGCGCACTGGTGTCGATAGTGAAGCTGCTGAGACTCAGCGGGCTGCTGGCATTGCCTGCGGCGTCGGTGAGTACTGCCGTACAATCGCTGTAGGTACCGTCCGCTAAATCGGCGGACGCGGATGAATTGAGCAGCGTGACACTGTTGTTGCCTACACTCATAGCTGGACTGCTGCCCAGGCCACAACTCCCACCGATCGCGAGGCTGCCGACTTCGGACGCCGCGACTACGAACGCTGGTGAGCTGTCGTTGCCAAGTGTTGTTACTGCCGTGAATTCTGTGAGCGTTGGCGAGGTTCGATCAACTGTAAAGCTGCTCAACGATAGCGGCGGGCTGGTATTGCCCCCCGCGTCGGTAGCCGTAATTGCACAATCGCTATAAGTGCCTTCAGTGAGGCTGGTGGTGTTATCCGGCTGGGTGAGCCGCAAGCTGACATTGCCCGCGCTCACACTGCCCGCATCCAGGCTGCCACAACTGCCGGAAAACGCGAGGGTTCCGTCTTCCGAAACATTGACCACCACACTTGGCGTTGTTGCATTGGTGGCACTCGCCACGGCAGTAAACTCCGTGAGCGAGGGTGCTAGGGTGTCGACCAGCACCGAAGTCAAGCTGCCTACACTGGCGAGCGTGGTGCTGATACTGTTGCCCGCGCTGTCGGTTATGGCGCCGCTGTTCAAGTCCAGCGAACCATTTAAGGAAATGCCATCGCTGTCGTTAAGGCCAGACTCAACAGAGTAAGAAAAAACCAGTGACGAGGTACCCGAGCCGGAAACATAGCTGGCGTAACGTGTAGCTGCGCCAATGGTCATTGCCAGCCGCGGCGTGCCGCCTGAGGTGTTGACCACAACCGTGTCGTCCAGATTAACCACGAAGCTAAGCGTGTCGCTCAAGCCATAGGTATTGTTGACTGGCACGGACACCGAAGTAACAGCCGGTGCGGTGGTATCGATAGTGACACTCAAACCTGCCGATGCCGCCGATGTATTGCCTGCAATATCTGTCACGGTGCTGGTTATTGTGTGCGCCCCTTGAGACAGGGTTGATGCGGTAACCGTCCAGTTGCCGCTGCCGTCAACGGTTGCCGAGCCAATACTGCCATCCAGAGACGACTGCAGGCTCAGCAGCCCGTTTGCTTCAGCGGTGCCGGTGAATTGTGGTGTTGTGTTCGACGTCAGATCGTCCGAACTCGAGGTGCCGAGATCGCTCGCAGCGGCGAGATCCGCGGTGGATGGCGCTGATGGCGCGAGGGTGTCGATAAGGATGCTTAAACTGGTTGAGGAACCGGAAGTATTTGTCGCCTGATCAGTTGCCGTCGCGGAAATCTGATGCGCACCGGCGCTGAGCGTTGACGCGGTCACCGTCCAATTGCCGCTGCCATCCGCGGTTGTACTCCCAACAATGCCATCTACGTTGGAAGACAGAGTGATTGTTGCGCTGGCCTCGCTGGTACCCGTGAAGCTCGGTGTGGTATCGGCTGTGGTGTTATCGGTGTTCGAGCTGCCGCTGTCACTGCCAGCCTGCATATCTGGCGTGGAAGGGTTGGCGGGTGCAGTGGTATCAACAATAAACGTGCTGAGTGCCAACGGACTGCTGGCGTTACCTGCGCTATCTGTCACTGTTAGCGTGCAGTTCGTGTAGGTCGAATCGGTTAGCGGTGTGCTGTTATCCGCTTGTGTTAGCGTAATTGTATGATTGCCCGTGGCGCTGATCGTTGTCGATGTACTGGTGCCGCATAAACCGCCGACGGAGAGGGTGCCTGCTTCGTTCGTCGAAAAGGTCACGTTGGGCGTGGCGTCGTTGGTTGGGCTGACGACTGGTGTCACCTCGCTCAACACCGGCGCACTCGCATCGACTGTAAAAGAGTTGATGGCCAGCGGAGTACTGCTGTTGCCGTAAGAATCCTGAACCGTGACCGTGCAGTCGCTGTAAGTGCCATCTGCCAAGGGGGTGCTGTTGTCGGTTTGGGTCAAGGTAATAGTGTTGGACCCGGAGCTTATTGCCCCTTCGTCAGAGCTGCCGCAAGAACCGCCGACAGTCAGGGTTCCCGCTTCATCCGTGCTGAAGGTGTAGTCTGGCGTCGAGTCCGTTGTGGGCGAGGGTACCCCGGTGACAGCGGTTAGCGTCGGTGCAGTTGCGTCAGGGGCTTGCAGGTTATCGACGGTGAACGAGGCGATAAGGAAATAGCGGTTGTTGGGGGCTGTGCCCTGATACTTAACCACAAACCGCGATAACGCCTTGCCCGCGCCAAAGGTTGAGGAAACATCGACGGTATCCACGTCCCCGTAGCCGCAAAAGGTGGTAGGCGTTGCCACGGTTACATTCTGGGTCCCGGCTGAAGAGTTGTTGGGGTAATAACCTTCAATAGTGACGTTTACCGAAATGTCCGATGCGGTGCAGCCCAATTCACCCACGGAAAGCTGTAAGGTATTGAGTTCGAAGGTACCTACATTGGTACCGTCGGCGGCAATTTGTAGGGTTTTACCGTAGAGCCCGGAGCCTGTCGATGCATAGAGGTATCCGTAACTGCCACCACCGTCCACGGCTGAGACTCTGCCGCCGAGGTTGGTAGCATCAAAATAACCATCGCCCGTTGATATCACTGTCTGGTAGTAGTAACTCGATGGTGTGTTGTCGTTATACAGCTGCTGCGCTGTGTATGTTTGTGGAGCCAGCACGCCGGAGAAATCTCGCAGCGCCTGCTCACTGAAAGGCGTTTTCGCGGTAATGTCTCCGCGGGCTATTTCAAGGTCCCAGTCACCGTCATTCGCCGTGTTGCCGGTGAGGTCTGCGGAAGCTGCAGTGTCCAGACCCGTTGTATGACTCACCAGGTCGAGAAAATCCTCACCCTCTGCGTTCGCAGCAAAATTACAGCCGTACAACAAAAAGTCTCCACCTGGACTTACCGCATTTTCCAACGTTGCGAATAATTCAGTTTTTTCGCGCAGTTCTGTCGCTGGAATTTGCCGACCCGCAAGCTGTAAATTGCCGCTGTTGCCGTGGCTGAAAAGATGTACTGCGTCCAAGTGTTGGTACTTAGCGAGAATCTCCACGAGCTGTGTTACGCCATCCTCGCCAGGAACAATCTCTGCGACAGCCACTCCCGGCGCGATACCGTTGAATAAGGTCTGCTTGTCCTGCACCGCAGAGTCAATGATCACCAGCTCTCGCACCGGGTTGCCGTGCATTAACACTGGCGCGTTTGTGTTCAACGTCTCTGGCGAATAAGGGGCAGCGACAGAGTGAGCCTTGTCGTTTGACCACAGCAAGGCTGCCTGTTGTGGTGTTTGTGCCCGCGCATTGCGCTGATAGGTGTTGGCGTAGCTGCCTGTTGCCGCGTAGGCGGTGAACGGGAGAAGTATCGAGGTAATTCCTTGTGCGAGAAAATGTTTCATAAACAGGCTCAGGTTTTAGTCGCTAAAAATATTAAGGGTATAAGTCTTATCGAGGGGCGATAGTGCTGGCGGCGGTGCCGGTCGTATCCTGCCAAAAGGCCATATCCTGGTATTTGTTAAACAGATCCGGCGGTAACAGGCTGCGCCTGGGCGAAAACTCCACTTTGCGCTGCACCGTATGTAAGTCGCGCACCCCAAGTTGCTGATCGAATTCGGTTGCTTCGTATTCCACATTGTCAAAATCGTGCTGATAAAAATCTTCGCCGATAAACTGGTATAGCAGCTCCAGCGTGCGGCTGGGATGCTGGGTGAGCAGTTGATAGTCGATGAGAAGTAAACGATCGGAAAAATCGCCGTAGTAGGCTTCCTTCAGCGCAGTCCAGGCTCCGCCCAATGCGCCGTTTGAATTGGCGAGCGTTTCGCAGCGCGAGTAGACAGTGGCGCGATTGCCAGCGGAGAACATGCGGCTGTAATCAAAAGGATTCTTACGATGGATACGTTCGAAACTGTCCATAATCCAAGCTGGGTTACGCACGCAACAAATCACTTTAAAGTCACCGAATAGTTCGACCAGTTGGTGCAGACGCGCAGTCCAGGCACGACTGGTATCAAAAATAATCGGCGGATTTTCCTCTTCGGCGTAGTAAGCCTCAAATAGACTTTTACACAAGCGCTTGCGCTTATCAGCATTGAAAAAAGAATAAAATTCGCTGCCTGCGCCTGTTTGTTCCAGGATGGAATTCATTAAATTTGAGACAGGGCTGCTCATCGCAGCGTGGAATCGGGGATTTTGTCGCAATAGGCCTGCGAGCAGGGTCGAGCCTGATCGTGGCAGACCTGAAATGAAGTGAAATTGAGACACCTGGCTAACCTTCTTGTTCTTGGCACGTTGCGTAAACGCGCGGTGTAGTACACGTTTTAAGCTTAGCAGGCGGATTCAGAACTGTTAGAAATAAGCCCCTCTGGTTATAAAAATAAGCCAATTCATTTCAATAGTAAGAAGACAGTTTTTATCTTGGTAACCTGGGTAGTGCGTTTGTCGCGAATTTGTTGCGTTTTGTCGGAGGAGCGAGCCATTAAATAGTGCCGCCCGCACGCTTAAACATCGGCTTCCACATTTCGATTTAGAATTTTATCAGCCCAGCTTTAAACGTACGGGTCAGTCTGTAAGTAACTGCCGGTGGTGCAGTGTCAAAAGGTGTTAGGTTAATCAGGTTCCCTAGGGCCTGTTAACACTAATTCAATTCGCTCTGCTGGAGCCTGTATTTTCAGGATGAAAGGCATTTTTGGCGTTGTTTAGCGGGCTAAACGAGCGAAAAATAACGCATCAGCCTGGAAATACAGACCCAGCCCTGCGGGTTGCGGCTAAAATCCCGCTCTCAGCGTTGTTTATCGCTCATTTGGAACAATCAAACTATGCTCCAAACGCCTTGATAGCGAAATTTTAGCCGCAACAGAATGAATCGAATTAGTGTTAACAGGCCCTAGCTTCTATTCGGGTACACACCCTCGGTGGCGATTGCGTAGCTGACCGCCAGGCAGGGTTGCAACAGGCTAAATAAACTGGAATTACCTGCGTTACCCACTTGCACTTCTCCGGTGACATCCAGGCCGCCGAGGGTCACCGGGTTTGCGGTAGTAACCGTGTAAATTTTTTCGGGTTTATCAGCTCCCGTGCCACCGGCAACTACATTGGCCAGTACGGCGCCTGTTTCTGGCGTTGTCAGGTCTGCGGGCTCGGTAGTACCGAAGAGACTCGATTGTGAGCTAAAGTTAGCTGGATGGCTGTGGGTCGGCATTTGCGATTCCTGGATGACACAGGTTTCCGCGCCTGCATCGCGCCCCATCGGCCATTGGCTGCCGCCGGGGGGATTTCCTGTTCCCAGTGGCACACGACCTCGCAAGTCGGGAATACCGAAGCTCGAACGGCCATCGCCACCGTATTGGGTGCCGATTAGCGAATACAGTGCGGTGTTATCCTGGATGGCCATGAGCTGTCCCTGGCAAAGTGCCCAGCCTTCCTGTCCGAAGTTAAAGCCGAAAAGATGTATATCACCTATGATGGGTTGCATTGTGTTCCCTCATGTCACGTGAGTCAGGACTTCAGTTGAATTCCTGCGTCCAGAGAAAACCGTTCTGCAAAGGCATAGCCAGTAAACAGACCGTCGGCGCAGGAGATGATGTCAAGGCGAACGGCATTTTCCCGAGTTGCGACAATTAACCCTTCGGGTTCGCCAATAAATAAAATGGTGCCTGCTGTAATACCAAATTGTGGGTAATCGACAGGCGTAGCCTGCTGCAACAGCAGTGGACAATTGTTGTAATAAAACAGCGCAGAAAATGGCTGCCCGGCGCCGGCACGGCACATCGCACTAATCGCTTCTGCAGACATGTTGTGCCAAATAATTTGCAGATCACTCGCGCGCGGCCGGCGAGCATAGTTTTTCCCTGGCATCGACTCCCAGTTTTTGTCTGCCGTAAGTTGTGGCTGGTAAGTAAGTTTCTGGCCCGCTAAAACCTGCTGTAATTCGGCGATGAGCGGCAGCGCCAGCCACGCCATTTGGTTGGAAAGGCTTTGTAGCGTGTCCAGCGGATGAATCGGAATCTCCCGCGTAGCCACGATGTCTCCTTGATCCGGCTCGTTGGTTGCCTTGTGAAGTGTGAGTGTGAGTACGGGCTCGCGATTGCGAATTTGCCAGTAGAGCGGGCAGGGTCCGGGATAGGCCGGTAGGCGAGAGCCGTGGAGATTGAAAACACCGTGCGCAAAATAAGCAAGTAATTTTTCTGGTAACACGTGTGGGTAGGTGAATATAACCCCGACCTCTACTTGCATGCGATCCAGATCGTGCACCAACTCGGAGAGTTGCTCTTTGCCGCAGTTCAGGTAGGGAATACCTTTTTCCTGTAGTCGTGCACGCAGGTTGAAAACTTCATGAGCGAACGGCGAGCTACTCTCCAGTGCGGGTAGCACGACCGTCGTCAATTGTCCGTTTTTCTGCAATTGGTTAAGTAAAGGAAGCGCGAGAGACGAGGCGGTGAACACCACCAGTGGTTTAGTATTGTTATCGTTCATGAGGCCACTCCACTTTCGCAGCCCGATTCGCTGGTGATTACCTTCACAGGAAGAAACCCTGGAATACCCACATGGCAGTAATAAAATTGCAGGACATCGCCAGAGTGCGCGATAAAATCTCCAGGTTCGGGTGAATTTGGTTGATAGTCGATACACACTTGCGGATCGGGTAGCGGATGAGTAATACCTGATTCGTATTCGGCGATGTCCAGGCCATCGCATACGCTCACGGTGGAATGAATAATGAGTGTGTAGGGTCGCTGTGAAGCAGGAAGTGTTGGTAGTGTGATCTTGCCACAGGGAATGGGCTCGTCGCCGGCATAGTCAGTTGCCTTATTCCAGCGTCGTATCTGCTCAATATCCAGTGCGAGCAATTGCCCTAGAAAAAGACGTTGGGCGCGCGCGGATGTTGGTTGTGCGTGCAGGAATCGATTTCCTGTTTCGCTGTGCCATTGATCGACAAATTCCGTTTGCGCATTTACCAGTGAAGCGCCTACGATTATTTTTTTGGGCAGCAGCACACCATCGGGAGTCAGGTGGCGCGCGAATCGCATCGCGAGTTGCAAATGCGCCTCTCGGCTAAAACCGTGTTGCATGGCTTCCAGCACTACAATATCGAAAGGTTGTGTGGGAGTGTACTCTAGCGCATCTACGCAAACTGTATCCTCAACAAAGCGGCTCATGCCCATTGTTGTCAGCAAAAATTTTAGTGCGTGTACTGCGCCGGGCTGTATATCGATAAATGTGAATGTGCAGGTGGGTGAATCTCGTATTGCGGAGTAATACGCCAGCAGCGGTAACACAAATGGGGCGAATGGCCCGCACGCAGGGTAGGCAATTCGTACTGGATGACCATCGCGCGCCATATATACAATTTGTTGATGTAAGCCTTTAATAAAACAATACACTCGCTTCGCGTCTTTGATGGTATTCACGCAGTGGTCCGGCGAAATAACGAGGCCGCCCTTGTTGATAAAGCGACGTGTACGCATATTTCTGGGTACATCGGCAGCCACATATAATTTATAAAGAGTAGGGAAAATCGCTGCGAGCTTTTCTTCCACCGCCAGGGAAAAGTCCTGTTGCAATATTAAATGAACGAGTTGATTTAGGTCTTCGAGCACTGACTCGCCAAGTTGTGCCACGGATTGCGCTGTGCTTGTCGCTATCTGGTTACGGATATGTTCCTTGAATTCACCAATCGACATGCCAAGCTGCGAAATGACCGTTGAGCGGGTTGCGCTCGTGGCGGAAGTACCGACATTCAGTGGTCGCGACATTATTATTCTCCTTGTTGGCTACCTCAAGCGTAGACGCGCTAGTCCTCAGCTGCTGAAGAAAACCAGGAACGGGATTATGTACGTGACAAAATGTTTATGCAGGGAATTTGGGTAATTCATTTGTTTCGTTTCTACCCGGATTGCGCAGGCGTCAGGGAATCCTTTATGGTTGTTGCAGGCACACCCTGAATGAAGGGACTATCAACAGTCATGAAGCAACAGACGTAAAGCGAATTTAATTAGATGCAGGTGAAATAAAACCAGGGAGTTGTTAGTGTTAACAGGCTCTAAGCGAATTACCTGGGTACCGAGACGATAGGGGGCAAGAATGATTAGACATTTTCGAGTCCGGGGTAAGGTTCAAGGGGTAAGTTTCCGCGCTAACGCACGTAAGCGGGCGCGGGCATTACAGTTGCGAGGATGGGTGCAGAATTGTGAGGATGGTTCGGTGGAAGCCTGTGCTTCCGGTGACGAGTCTGCGCTCGAGGAATTTGAGCGATGGCTTGGTCGGGGTCCGGTATGGGCAAGAGTTGACTCGGTGGAAGCCAAAACACTTCTCGAAAGCCAGATAGAAAAAGAGCAGGCGCAATACCTGCTCACAGAATTTACTATTCGCTACACAGATTAAACCGCGCTACGCGAGTAACGGATGTCGATTGCAGTGCACCAGGTTGTGCACTATGTTGTGCATTAATAAAAAGTAAGCAGATACAAACTTAGTACGTGTATACGAAGGTGACCGCAGTCTGGGTATCTGTTTGCTCTATATCCTCATCGGATACTACAGAATTATGCTCGTATTTAAACGAAGTTTTAATCGCAAAAGAGCCGTTTAGTGCGGCGGTGATCGCGGTTTCTGACTTGGTGCGCGTATTGTCTTCGTCACCAAATGCAATATCACTGCTCAAGCTCTGGGTGAACTTGGTGTTTGGATTAAACCGATAGACGTATTTAGCGGATACGCGCAGTATAACGGCATCTTGTTTGTCCGCAGGCACGTATACGCCATCTTCGTCTTCGCTGGGCTCGGTTTCAGCCATGGACATACCAGGACCCACGCTGTAATCCAGATGCTGGTTTTGCTTTTCGAACGCCCGGTCTGAATAACCGAAAGCGGCGGTTGCCTGGTATTTGTAGCCGCTGAATTTATTTTCCTCATAGGAAACGTAACCGAACACACCCTGGTACTCTGAATTCAGCTTGTAGTCTGTTTGCGCTGAAAAGAAGTATTTTTCTGCAGTGACCTGATCTTCTTTGTAGGCGTTGTCCCCGTCACCAACAGTCACTTCATCGCGTTTATACAGACCCTCTACGATATACTCGTTACGCCAGTGCTTTAATTCGTGATTGATGTCCACTTTGCCTTTGAACGCGCTGGATTGGGTGTTGCCGTTAGTGAGCAGTGCACCTACTTCCGCATCGACCGATACGGGACCCTGATGTTCTTCATGCTCGGTGGCAAGGGCGTGGACAGATACAAAAAAGGATGGAATTAAGAACAGCGGTACAGCTCTGTTGGTCATGCAGAATCCTATGTGATTACTTTGGCTTGGCTTAACGATAAAACGGAAGTGTTACGGGTTTGTGTGCTTTGCCGTAAAATGGCGGAAAGCGAAAACGCCGAAAAAATGGTCAACTTTTTGCTGACGTGATTTTGCCACGAAGTATTGATATTACAACCCTTATGAGCCAAAAAAGTTCACATTCCCGCTACGAGTTCCCCGTCATTGGCGTTGTTCAATCCTGCTTTAAGGAAAAATTCGGGGTGCCGAGACAGCCGGGCCTGGCACCGGCAGCGCGCGCGAGTATCGCGATGCAGGCCCCGTACAGCGTGAAGGCTGCATTCGATGGGCTGGAAAGCTGTTCCCACATTTGGCTGCAGTTTGTGTTTCATCTGTCATTGCGCGAGCAATGGAAGCCGAAAGTGCGGCCGCCCCGGCTGGGCGGCAACGCCAGCCTCGGGGTGTTTGCGACCCGCTCCCCGGTGCGGCCTGCCGCAATTGGTCTTTCTGTCGTACGCCTTGAATCCATAGAAGACACCCGCGACGGCATATTGGTGCATATCGGCGGTTGCGATCTGGTAGAGGGTACCCCGATACTCGATATCAAGCCCTACGTACCCTACGTGGATTGTGTTGCCGACGCCCATTACGCTATTGCAAGCGATCAGCCTCCACACATCCCGGTTCGATTTTCACTCGCGGTGGAGCGGCAGCTGGAAGCGTGTGATAACCATTCTCAACTAGTGCAACTTATCGTTCAGGTGCTCCAGCAGGACCCTCGGCCCAAATATCAAAAGCACCAGCCCGACCGGGTTTATGGCATGCTTTTGCTGGAATATAACCTGCAGTGGTGTTATCGCCAGCTTCCTCATGGCGAAGAAATCGAAGTCCTCGGATTACACGCTTAAGCGTTTCACGCCACATTCTTTTCCCCTCTGGGTTTAAAAGCTGCCGCCGGTTGCGTCAGGTCAATACCTTCGCTCGCGCATTCGCCTAATTTGATTCTGGGCGAATGTGAACCCCTGGCCCGACGGAGCATCGCACCGAGGCGAAGCCGCTCTGTCATCCACATCATTTAGCGACACCCGCTGTTCCAGGTGCGCACACTCGCATCCTCCAAATTCAGCACTGCGGTACGACGTACCGCATCTCGCCCCAGCTATGGCAATTAGCGGGGAATCACAGAATAAACCACGAGTGAGGCAATCATGAGAATACGTTCCACGGATATGACGGCACCGCCGGATTTAACGCTGAGTAAAGGTACGGGGCCAGCGGCAAACCAGCGCCCGGTGTATCAGGACTATATGCCGCCCTGCAACAACGCATGTCCGGCGGGCGAGAACATTCAGGGCTGGCTGGCTCTGGTCCATGATGGTAAGTACGAGCAGGCCTGGGATCTCCTGATGGAGAACAACCCTATGCCAGCAGTACATGGCCGGGTGTGTTACCACCCATGTGAATCCGGCTGCAACCGGGATCAGGTCGATGGCGCTGTCAGTATCCACCAGGTGGAGCGCTTTCTTGGCGATATGGCCATTGAGCAAGGCTGGATGCCCACGTTTACCACTCGCAAAACGGGTAAGCGGGTGCTGGTGATAGGAGCCGGCCCCAGTGGCTTAAGCGCGGCCTATCATCTGGCCCGCCTCGGACATACGGTGGAAATTCGCGAGGCCGGTAGTGTAGCCGGTGGCATGATGCATTTTGGTATTCCCGCGTACCGACTGCCGCGCAATATTCTCAAAGCGGAGATTGCACGCATCGAAAAAATGGGTGTAAAGATCACCCTCAACTACAAAGTGGAAGACCTGCAGCGGGAAAAAGACGAAGGCGCGTTTGACGCGGTATTTGTCGCGGTAGGCGCGCACATTTCGAAAAAGGTGGAAATTCCCGCGAAAGAAGCGGGCCGCATTCTTGACGCGGTGACCTTTCTACATGAGGTGAGTGAGGGCAACCAGCCGCTGATTGGTCGCCGCGTTGCAATTTACGGTGGCGGCAATACCGCGATGGACGCCGCGCGCACAGCCAAGCGCCTGGGGGCCGAAGAAACCCTCATTATTTACCGCCGCGATATGGAGCATATGCCAGCCCATAAATTCGAAGCGGAAGAGGCGATGGAAGAGGGCGTGAAAATAAACTGGCTGCGCACTATCCACGAATTTGAAGACGACCAGATTAAGGTGGAAAAAATGGCGCTGGACGACGATGGTCGGCCACAACCTACTGGCGAGTTTGAGACCCTGTCTGCGGATGCGCTGATTCTGGCGCTCGGACAAAATATCGATTCCAAACTGATGCAACATATTCCCGCCATCGATTTTTCCAAAGACGGCACAGTGCAGGTCGACCCGAACATGATGACCGGTTCGCCGGGAATATTCGCCGGGGGTGACATGGTGCCCAGCCAGCGCACCGTTACTATTGCCACTGGGCACGGTAAAAAAGCTGCACTGAATATTCATGCGTTTATCAGCGGGCAAACACCGCTAACCAAAAACAAAGCCAAAATTGTCGATCTGGAAGAGCTGAATATCTGGTACTACGCCAATGCCAGCCAGTCGCAGCAGCCAACTGTTCCGGCCGAAGAGCGCAATAAAAGTTTTGATGAGGTGCTGGGCGGCCTGAGCGAGCAAGAGGTGCAATACGAAGCCAGCCGCTGTTATTCCTGCGGCAACTGCTTTGAGTGTGATGGCTGTTACGGCGCATGCCCGGAGCACGCCATTATCAAACTGGGGAGCGGGCGTTTTTATCAAATCGATTATTCCCGCTGCACCGGGTGTGGTGCCTGCACCACCCAGTGCCCAACCGCCGCCATCCACATGACTGAAAAAGCCTGAGCCACAAGGAGTTTGCCGTGTTAGATCCCAATATCAAACAAGTGACGCTTGATGGTGGTGAGGCAACTGCCTACGTTGCTTATCGAACCAACGAAGTGTGCGCTATTTACCCCATCACACCCTCATCACCCATGGCCGAGTTTGCCGATCAATGGTCGGCGAAAAATGTGAAAAACCTTTGGGGAGAAACGCCGTTAATCGCCGAAATGCAAAGTGAGGGCGGTGCTGCGGGTGCGGTGCATGGCGCGCTGCAAACCGGTGCCCTGACCACCACATTTACCGCATCACAGGGACTCATGTTGATGATCCCCAATATGTATAAAATTGCGGGGGAATTAACGCCCACCGTATTTCATGTAGCGGCCCGTTCGCTGGCCGCGCAGGGGTTGTCCATTTTTGGCGATCACCAGGATGTTATGGCGGTGCGTGCTACCGGTTTCGCGCAACTGGCGTCAGCGTCGGTGCAGGAATGTCACGATATGGCGTTGATCGCTCAATCCACCACCCTAAAAAGTCGGGTACCGGTTATCCATTTTTTTGATGGTTTTCGCACCAGCCACGAGGTGAGCAAAATTACGCTGCTGAGTGATGCGCAGATACGCGGCATGATCGACGATGAACTCGTGTTTGCGCATCGCCAGCGTGCGCTAAATCCAGACCAGCCGAAAATGCGCGGTACCGCGCAAAATCCCGACACCTATTTTCAGAGCCGCGAAACGGTTAATCCGTATTATCAGCAGAGCATTCGCATTTTCGAAGAGAGCTTCGCTCAGTTCTGCGATCTCACCGGCCGTGAATATAAATTATTTGAGTATACCGGCGATCCGGAAGCCGAGCGGGTAATTGTACTCATGGGTTCCGCAACTGAAACGGCGAAATCGACAGTCAATTATTTAACCGCGCAGGGTGAAAAAGTGGGTGTGCTGCGGGTGCGTTTGTATCGCCCGTTCAGTGCGGCGCATTTTCTTGCCGCGCTGCCCGAAACCGCGCAGCGCATTGCCGTGCTCGATAGAACCAAGGAGCCGGGGGCCAACGGCGAGCCACTGTACAAAGATATAACTACCGAACTGGCGCAGGCATTTTGTGCGGGAACTCGCGCGTTTATGCCTAAAATTATTGGTGGTCGCTATGGGCTTTCCAGTAAAGAGTTTACGCCTGCAATGGTCGCGCGCGTATTTGAAGAGCTGGCGAGTGATAACCCCAAAAATGATTTTACGATAGGCATCACCGACGACCTCTCGCATTCCAGCCTGGACGATATTAAACCGCTGGATATTGAACCGGATGACACCGTGCGGGCGCTTTTTTATGGCCTGGGTTCAGACGGCACCGTAGGTGCCAATAAAAACAGCATTAAAATTATTGGTGATGAAGACCGCTTCTATGCGCAGGGTTATTTTGTTTACGACTCGAAAAAAGCTGGCAGCATGACAACATCGCACCTGCGTTTTGGGCCGCAACCGATTGAATCGCCCTATCTTGTTACTTCGGCCTCCTTTGTCGCCTGTCACCAATACAATTTTGTCGATCATGTAGAAATGCTGGAACGGGCGCGCCCTGGTGCAACTTTCCTACTTAACAGTCCGTACGATAAATCCGCTGTATGGGACAAACTACCTCGTCATGTGCAGAAAGAGATAATTGAAAAGCAGATTCAGTTTTATGTAATCGACGGTGCGAAGGTGGCGCGCTCAGTGGGAATGGGCAGCCGTATTAATACGGTTATGCAAACCTGCTTTTTCGCGTTGAGTGGGGTAATGGATAAGGACGACGCCATCGGCAAGATCAAAGCCGCAGCCGAAAAGACTTACGGCAAAAAAGGCGAAGAGGTGGTAAAACGCAACTTTGCCGCGATTGATCAGGCTCTTGCACATTTACAGCGGGTCGATTACCCCGCAGAAATTACCAGCGATTACGACCCCGATGCAATGGCCGCGTTTGCCAACGCGCCGGACTTTGTGCGCGAGGTCACCAGCCAGATTATTCACGGCAAAGGCGATTTAATTCCGGTGACACTGTTGCCCGATGACGGCACCTACCCAACCGGCACCACGCAATGGGAGAAACGCAATATTGCGATGGATATTCCCATCTGGGATTCTGAGTTGTGCATCCAGTGTGGCAACTGCTCGATTGTGTGCCCGCACGCGACCATACGCGCGAAGTTTTATCGGGAGAGCGCGCTGGTTAATGCTCCGGACAGTTTCCGATCTGCCGATGTCACCGCACGGGGTTTCCCGGATTTACGCTACACCCTGCAGGTGTACCCTGAAGATTGCACCGGATGTGGTTTGTGCGTTCGCGCCTGCCCGGTCAACGATCCGCAAGACGAAAGCCGTCACGCCATTAACATGCAGCCGAAACAGGAATGGTTCGAGTCGGAAAAAGAGAACCTCAGTTTCTTCGATTCGCTTCCATATAACGACCGCGCCACGGTGGATTTCTCCAATGTGCGCGGTGTGCAATATCTGCAGCCTCTGTTCGAGTTCAGTGGTGCATGCTCCGGCTGTGGCGAAACACCTTATTTGAAACTGATTAGCCAGTTGTTCGGTGACCGAACGCTGGTGGCCAACGCTACAGGTTGTTCGTCCATTTACGGGGGCAACCTGCCCACCACGCCCTGGTCGCAAAACGCCGAGGGCAAAGGGCCAGCATGGTGTAACTCGCTGTTTGAAGATAACGCTGAATTTGGCTTTGGTTATCGCCTCACCGCTGACCAGCATCTCAAGCTGGCTCGGCAGCGTTTGCAGGACTTGCGCAGTCAATTGGATATTGATCTGGTGGACGCCACCCTGGCCGCACCGCAGGCGCTGGAAAGTGATATTCGAGCACAGCGGGCGCGGGTGGCACAACTGCGCGAGGGTTTGAGCAACCTGGATGACCCCAAAGCGCGCGACTTACTGTCAGTGATTGATTATCTGGTGCGGCGCAGTATCTGGATTGTCGGTGGCGACGGTTGGGCCTACGACATCGGCTACGGCGGTGTCGACCACGTATTGGCAAGCGGGCGCGATGTGAATGTGCTGGTGATGGACACCGAGGTCTACTCCAATACCGGCGGGCAGGCCTCCAAAGCGACGCCAATTGGCGCCGTGGCCAAGTTTGCAGCAGGCGGCAAAGTCGTTCCGCAAAAAGACCTGAGTTTGCAGGCTATAGCCTATGGCAACGTGTATGTGGCGAGAGTCGCTATGGGTGCGAATCCTCAGCAGGCTTTGCAGGCGTTCCGTGAGGCCGAGGCCTACGACGGGCCGAGCCTGATCATTGCGTACAGTCACTGTATCGAGCATGGCATCAGCATGGACGAAGGGCTGAATCAGCAGAAACTGGCTGTAAAATCCGGTTATTGGCCGCTGTACCGCTATAATCCCGGCCTTCACTCTGCGGGGCGAAATCCGTTTATTCTGGATTCGCTGCGCCCATCCATCACCATGGCCGACTACGCTTACCGCGAAAATCGCTACAAAATTCTCCGTAAAAATAATCCGGAAGAGGCGGAGCGTTTAATGCATTTGGCGCAGAAGGTCGTCAACCAGAAATGGAGTGTGTACGAGGAAATGGCAACGCGCGATCCCCACGAGTTTATTCCGGATACGCGTAGCAATTAACCTGGCGATTAAATAGGTTTATTGAAATACGTTGCTTTTTCGCTGGCGGATAAGCAGGCTTCAGAGCCGGTTTTTCCGCCGCTTATTTTTCTCTGTTAAGTTAAGCACATTTCTCCGGCGTACGGCAAAGCATCTAATTGAGTAGCGTGTTAACTTTGTCGCGCAGACAGCACGCCTTTTCGTATACCCTCAAGTAAAGTAAATTTCAGCGCGCTAGTTCCACTCAGCGTTTAAGAATGTGGCTAAGGAATGCCATGCAAATATCCCATTGCGCCCTTAAACAGCGCAACCACAACAAGGATTGTTTATGTTGCTTTCTAATGCATCGGCGGCCAGTCGACGCTCTGTGATTGTCGAACTGGAGGGCGGTGTGTGCTATGCCTATTTAACGCATCCGAACGGTTCTCGTCCGGCGTTCGAGGTCCTCGTCGCCTCATCGGTTATTCTTACGGATATTCGTGAAGCCAAACGTTTGGCAAAAGCCGGTTGTCCGCCGCCGCCCACCCGAGATTACACCACCGCATTCACCGGTAACCTGCCCAGGTCTGCGCGGGATATATCGTTTATTTGGTCGGACGCGGGGGACGCTATTATTATTCTGGTGCGGGGTGCCAAACAGGCGGCGATTGCCGAAGGGCGGGTTTACTCGCGGGCGATTGGCAGGGTTGGCCCATACGGTTACCCCTGGGATGAAGAAGCTGTACGTCAGGCATTTCAGCATGTCTGTGCTTGACGAGCGCTGGTGTTAAAGGACCGTCTATTTTGCCGTCGCCCTATAAATCTGGCGGCTTTGTGCGAAAACCCTGGTTTTTTTAGGGCTCGCACGAACTTTCAGTTCATGGCGGTGCGTCCCTGCACCGCCTATATAACCAGGCATAAACTGCCGCCTAGTTAATAGGAGAAAGTAGCTATGGCACAAGAAGTCACTGGGCACTGCCTTTGCGGTGCTGTACATTATCGCGTCGCAGATAATCTGGGTATTTTTCAATACTGTCATTGTTCCCGCTGTCGGCGGTTTACCGGCAGCGCCCATGCCGCCAATTTATTTGTCCTGCGTGACAACTTTTTCTGGGTTGCGGGGGAAGAAAATATGCGCGAGTACTCGCCGCCAGACACTAAATATTTTCGCACTGCGTTTTGTGCTGTCTGCGGTTCATCGCTGCCATGGTTGTCGAAAAATGGCAAAGTGATGGTGGTGCCCGCAGGTACGCTGGATGAGCATCCGGGTGTGGAGCCGTCGCAAAATGTATTTTGTGGTTCGCGGGCGACGTGGTACAAAGCGGCGGCAGACTTGCCGGAATACGATACTCTGCCGCCCAAAACTTAGCAATGAATGAGGTAATTAGATGACAATATGGGTTGATGCGGACGCGTGTCCGGTGGTGGTGAGGGAAATATTGTTTCGCGCCGCACGCCGCACCGGTGAGCCACTAGTGTTGGTCGCCAATCAATCCATCGCGACACCCTCCGTACCCAATATTTCCATGCTGCAGGTGCCGCAGGGATACGACGCAGCAGATGACGAAATCGCCCGTAGAGTCGTGGCTGGTGATTTGGTCATTACCCAGGATATCCCCTTGGCCAAAGAGGTGATCGATAAAGACGCGCTGGCATTGAGCCCGCGCGGCGAACTGTTTACCCGGGCCAATATCGTAGCGCGCCTGAATATGCGTGATTTTCTGGAAACCATGCGCAGCAGCGGCGTGCACACAGGTGGGCCCTCGGCGCTCTCGCAAAGCGATAATCAGGCATTCGCCAAACAGCTGGATAAATGGCTGGCGAAACGATAGCTCTCAGCTGTGTCGGATTTCTGCGATAGTGCCTATGTATCGCTAAAATGTATCGCTGAAATCTTTAAACGTATCGCCAAAAGCTCTAAAACCCGACCACACATTCGCGCATCTCGCTCTCGAAAACCTCCCCTTGCGCTATGCTCATGAAAACATCGAGCTAATTCGCCAGCGGCGTTGTGCACGGAGGATATCAATGTGGTTGCTCAGGCATTCAACACAGACTTTACCGGAAATACCCATGCGGAGGGCGCTTATATCACCTTCCGCGCTGGCGACACCCATTTTGCCCTTGCGGTCAGCTACGTACGCTATATCACCACATCACAATCGCTGAATCGCCGTAGTTCACCAACCAAAGAAGGTAAGACCCATATTGTGTTCGACTTTGGCGGTGAATCGCTCGCGCTTTATAACTTCAATGAAATGATAAAAACCGGCGCCCACACCGAAGAGATCGAAGCCCTGATTACGCTGCTGAACGATCGGCAGGAAGACCACGTTAGCTGGCTCGCTGAGCTGGAGACCAGCCTTAAAACAGGCCAGCCCTTTACCAAGGCTGGTGATCATCACCAGTGTGCGTTCGGTAAGTGGTACGACAGTTACCAAGCCCAGGACGCGGAATTAAAACGCATATTGGCCGCATTTCGCGATCCTCACCGGCGCCTGCATGCGCTCGCTGAAGAGTTAACCGGGCAGGTAAAACGCGGCATTGCGTTGGAGAGCGTGTTGCGTCAACTGCAACAGGCTAGAGAAACCACTTTTGGTGAGCTGCTGACCTTGTTCGACGACGCCCAGCGGCGCCTGGAAGAATTGAACAAGCCGGTGGTGATCGTTCTGGAAGATGGTCGCCACAAATTTGGGCTCCAGGTAGAGTCTATTGGCGACATTAAGCAGTTTGAAACTAGCGCCTGGTTGCCCGATCAGAACGCAGGCGACAACTGTTGTTACGACGGCTACTTTCAAACGGGCGACGCGCTTTATCTCAATATTATGCCGCAGAGCTTGCTGCAGATGGCGTGAGTTGGGAGCGGCAAGGCCGCCGCCCCCAGGGGTCACTATTGCTGTCTAGCGCTTCAGTACTGCCAATTCAGCAGAATCACTTCTACAACCACCTCGGCTAAGTCCTAGTTGCAGCTCAATCCAGTGATCACTTCATTGATCATCGTGTTAAGCGCGGCTACGTTTACGCCTTCGAGAGTGTCGCGTGGAGTGTCCATTCCGTCGGTGCGATTGTCGGCTTCGGCAAGCTTGTTACACGCCTGGTTAAGGCGCCCTTCGCTGTTGAGATCGACAATATGTGCGAGTAATCGGCTGAAATACCCGACTCGATCAATTTCCGCCAGTGGGTTTTCACCGGCACCGGACAGCGTACCATCAGCGATCCAGGCATCGAAGGCGAGCTTGAGTGATTCCGGGTCTGCCACTGGTGCGGAGTCCATGCGTAACCCTACCAGCACAGGATCATGGTCGGAATTGCGGGTTGCGGTGCTGCCGTCGTAATAGGTGAGGCTGCGTCCGTAATCGGTGTTGTAGTCCAGTGCATCGGCTTCGTCGGAATTAACATGCCAAATCTCCGCCTGCTCGAATTTACTGTATAGGCTGTCGCTGAGCAGCACATAATCCAGTGTGCCCACCTGGCCATCGAATACGTAGGAGTAGCTCTCGGCAGACTCGACATTGCTGTAGCCGTTGCTGAGCAAAAATGTGAGCGGCGCTTCAGCGGCGTAAGCGTTCAGGTCGCCCATAATAATTGCATCGTTATCAGCAATACCGGTGGGTGCAGTTTGCAACCAGGCGTCCACTGCGCGCGCGCCGTCCAGACGCCGCTGGTTCCAGGCACCGGCACCATCAGTGTGATCGGCGTTGGGGTCGTCGGAAGCCAGGCCGTCGCCACTGCCCTTGGACTTCAAGTGGTTAACCACCACGGTAAAATTGTCGCCGCCGCTGATATGTGTAAAGGTTACCGCCAGAGAGGCGCGGTTAGTGGACGGGCCGTCAAACAGCGGCTCGTTTACAAAATCATGGTCCGCGAAGATCGGCAGAGTGGCCGCGACTGTATCGTCGAGTATCGCGGGTGCACTGCCGTCGGCGATAGCGACAACTGCCGGTTTGTAGATCACACCTACAGCAATCGCATCGCTGCCCACGAATCGACTGCCGGGGTACACGTAAGCGAAGGTGTTGCTGCCCAGGCGGCTGTTGAGTGCGTTTACCAGCATTTCAATCGCGGTTGAGCCATCGTTTACCGGGTCAAATTCGTTCTCCAGTTCTACCAGCCCCAACACGTCCGCATCTAAAGATACAATCGCGTTAACGGTTTTCTGCAACTGTCGGGTCAGCTCTTCGGCGTTATTGGCGCCGCGCGGGTCGTGGCCGAGTGCTGTGCTAGCACCGTTGTCGAGTGTTTTGAACAGGTTGAGTACGTTGAACGAGGTTACCCGCAGGTCGCCATCCACTTGTGGCGCTGCGGCCGGTCTAGGGTTGGTGGCAACGAATGTGTTGGCGTCATCGGTGTGCGCACGCACGCGCCAAGTGGATTGTGAACTGCCGTTTCCAGCCCATTTGTAGTCCATCACACCTGTTAACCCATAGGCGGTATCGCCCATGCGCGGTGCGGTTGCTTCAGCATAGGGGCTGAAGCCTGCGAGCATGTCGATCGCGGCATTTTGTTCGTTGAGGCCGTCGTCGTACACAATTCCCCGTGCGGCCGTTCGTTGCAACCAGGCATCGTAGGCGGCAGGATCCGGTGTATGTAACTGACTGAATTGAGCCGGGCGGTCGCCAGCGGTTACGCGAATTTCGTTGAACCGATCCAACTGAAACTGCTCGATAATTTGCACCGGCTCCGCCAGGGTTACCAGCATGCCTTCGTAGGCTTCCAGGTCGGCCTGATAACGGTCAGCTCCACTCAGGGTTACCGCATCGCTGCTCAGCAATGAAACACTTGCCGCGGTGATGCTGCCGAGCTGATTTTGCGCAACGACCTCAATGCTTTCAACACTGCTCAACTGGGTTTCGCCAAAGTATTGATCTACGGTGGCCACAACTTTTACGCGGTCGCCAACATTCACGTCTGCGGTGGTGTCCGGGTCAAATACAAAAACACCCTCGGACGACGCCGGGTCGCCGTCTTCGTCAGCGGTTTCTTCCTGAATGTAAAAGCCGCTCAAGTTGCGCTTGGGATCGCTGTCGTTATCCTGAAAATCGCCGACCACGACAGCCTCGACCACCACGCGGGTATCCAGCATCGGGCTTACATCGGTTTCGCCGAAACTGTTGCTGGTCTGGGTATCCGGTGTGCCCTGAATTGCGGAAATAAACGCGGCAACCGGCTCGTTGCTACAGTCGCCGCAGCCGGTGCCACCGTCGGCGAAACTGCCAATGGGAATCAGGGTTTCGGCGTTATTTACGGTTTCCCCATCCAGCGCATTTGGCTGGGAGAAAGACCATTGGGCGGTTGTGAAAATCGCGGAAGGTGCGCTGCCGGTCGCGCGGTAGGCCCAACCGTCCATGTAATCCCAAGCAGTGCCGGTGCCGTCTGCGTTTGGGTCGCCAAACAGATCAAACAGAGTACCGTTGTGGAACAGTTCAATGGCATCGTCGCCGTTGATGCTCATGGCGGATGAGGTAAAGTCAGGCGCGAAGCCGAAGAACGCTGTAAAGCCGTCGTTTTCCGAAGCCACATAGAGGTAAGTGCCTGCACTTACGCTGATTGGCGGAAAACTAAATTCTTCGCCATCGCTGCCGCCGCCGTTGTTGGCACTGCCCAGGCCGTAGCTGCTTAGATCTGCGATATCGTCGAGTACGTAGAGCTCCACGCCCTTGGGTACACCGCCGCTGAGCGGGCCGTCGAACACTGCCGTTAATAAAAGATTTGCATGCGCACTGGCACAACCGCCAGCGAGCGCGATAGCCAAACCGAGTCGTTTCATAATTTTCTTTCCATGTTAATGATGACGAAGAGAGTGTTTACCTCAGTGAACGCTGGGTAATCTCTGCCGGCTTCGCAACTGTCTGGTTGGTTATCGTTATTGTTTTGTCTTTGCGAGATTGAAGACGCACCTAAGTGGCGGAAACATTACGGCGGGCTGCATGGCAGGCGGCAAGTGACTTGCCGACTCTTTACGAAGCGCCAGAATGGGCATACCAAGGCTTGAATGTCGTGTCTCGTCGGACTGCGTAACAACAATTGCGAATGCAACAGAGCTTCACAGCCTTCAGTGACATTCGTATAACGCTTTTTTGTAACTTGCGCGTCAACTTTATGACGAGCGACGGGCCTATTGCAAATGATTGTTGATACGCACTCGCCAAAAATTTATCGAATTTGGTGGCAGTTGGTTGGTGACTTGCGGTTGCGGAAAATCCTGCAGGCTTACCCGGCCTTTATCGAAAGACGGCTTGTGCCCGTTGATGCGCAGTTTTTTTGCGGTCAGTTTTGTGGCGGTAAGTTGATATATTTCCGTTGGTTCGCCGAAGTGGGGGGTACTGATTTCGAGGTGATCATTTGCGATGTTAATCAATAACAGCCAAATGTCTTCTGCGTCCTGGCTTTGGTGCGCGTAGACGCGTACATCCGGGTTGTTGCTCTGCACCCGATACACATCGTCGCCCATAAGTTGCGCCCAGAGCCAGCTTACCCAGTAATCGGGACGGGGTTTCAGCGTAATGCGATCGATCATGCCGTAGTCGCCGCCGATCAGGCTCTGGCGAATCATCACTTTCTGGCCTTGCGCGGCACCCTGGCCGAGTTGATCCGCCCACCAGAAGCAGGATGCGAAGCGGTCAGAAATTTTCGGTTGGCCTCCGCACTGAGCCGAGCCGGTTTCGCCGGTCCACAGTTGTGCGTTCGGCTGGTAGAGGTCGCGCCAGGCGCGCAGGCGTTTGCTGTAGTCGGTGAAATATTCAAATGATCGCGCGTGCAGCACATTTTTAACATTGGCGGCGCGGGTGCGAATGGGGGAGCGATCACTTTGGAATGGGTAATAGTGCCAGTCAACAATATCCAGTTCGGTGGGCAGGCTCTCTAGAAACCGTTTGGTTAAATTGGAAAACGGTTTAATGGTTTCGCCCAGCTTCGGCCAGAACGCACTCCCGGGGCCACAAATTTTAATGTCTGGATAGTAGCGGCGCACCAGTTGCGCAAAGGTGGCGTAGTCCTGAGCGAGGTTTTTTGGCCCCGGCTGGGCGCGCAAACCGTGAAATGCCCAATAGGCATTGAGTTCATTGCCCAGTTCGCAAACGTCGATGTGGTATCCCTGCTCCTTGGAATACTGCAGCAGTTTTTGAATTTCTGTGCCCTGCCATTCACCGTGGTATTTGCGTTTGAATAAACCGTATTTAAAAGTGAAAGAAAATTTCAGGTTATTGCGTTGAATAAAGGCGTGCAGGTTATCCCACATCGCTTTGGTGAGAATAAAATCGGAAGGGTTGCTTTCGTCGCATTCAAAATAGTGAATTTTGTCGGCTTCGGAGCCACCTACGCGCAAATAGGCTGGGCCAAGCGCCTGGACCAGACGGTCCAGTTTCTTCGTATTTAAGTCCAGTGGTGGAACCCGCAAGGTGCCGAGACCTTTGCGCACCCCGTTGCTGCCTTCCCACCAATATCCCCCTGCCAGGACTGAAATGTCGATAGAAAATGAGAGGTAGGCTGGGTCTATTTTTTCCACCGGCACGCGATTGAGTAACTCGACCTGTGCCCGCTGCTGGCCAATATGGTGATAGGGGTGGGTAAGGTGTTTGCGTCGGCCGAAGCGGAGCAAACGTTGTAGGTGAGTCAGTCGCATAGAAAACCGGTGTTAACACCTGCTGGTAGGGTCGAGGTCTGTGTCGAAGGTCTGTGTCATCTTATTCGCAAGTGTGGTTACACGCTGTCAAACATATACGCAGATAACGGCGTTTTAGCGATCTTCTAATGGCTTCCATTAATCGCGGCTCGCGCATGGTATGACATTCTTATGACGGCTAGATTAAGGAAATGTGTTACGCGTGGCTGTTCCACCTGCCCGACGAAAAGTACCTCTGACTGGGTCTTTAGAGTGTAGGTCAGGTGGAAATGGTATGACGAAAATGTCGCTTATAATTTCATGCTTGGATTGCTGTCACTAGCCCGCGTTTGCGATATAAGCTCGCCAACCGCCCAACGATGAGATCTCCTTCGCGCCGTCCAACCCCCAGTTGTCGCAGATAAAACCACTCAGCCAACGGCCGTCTGCCAGTTCGACTTTGCCAATGCCCAAAGGTGCCGGAATTTCGGCGATAAATGTGCCCACGGCATCGGCCGGTAAGCGCCACACTTCCACTTCAATAGCTGTGCTTGCATCCGCATCGCGCAATAGCGCGGGCCGCGCCGGGGGGCCACCAGGGAGTGCAAACAACCGATAGTTGTCGCTGGTGGTGGTGCGTGCAACAAACTCGGCGCCGCGCTCGCGCAGCTGCCAGTTCAGCGGCAGACCCTCGAGGTGAGCACCGCAGACTACGATATCCACCCAAGTTGAAGGCGGTAGAGATGTGGTTTGCCCCTGCACCTTAAACGGGCTGTGGCCACTCCCGGGGGGGATCGCCAACCTATTTTGCAGTTGGGCGGCAATGCTGAGCAGGTCTTTGTCGCGCTGGGCGTGATGGAACAGCGTGACACCGAAGCCGACACCGTTGGCGAAAAAATCCACCGGTATCGCCAGCGCGGCGTAGTCCAGCAGGTTCATAAAATTGGTGTAGTAACCCATTTGCGAGTTGAGTGCGATAGGGTCGGCTTCCACCTCGGCGATGGTATAGGCGCGCGGATTGGTGGGCGTAATCACCGCATCAACGTCGGCCAGCACCGCATCGGCGGCCGCCTTCAGCGCCTGCAACCTGTATTGTGCGGCAAATGCATCGGCCGCGCGGGGGTGTTTGCCGCCGCCGATAATGGTGTTAATTACCGGTAGCAGCGCCTCAGGGTTGGCGTCGATCAGCGGTAGTGTTGCCAGGTAGCGCTCTGCGACCCACGGCCCTTCGTAGAGCAGTTTGGCGGCTTGCAAAAACGGGGTGAAGTCCACCCCCACAACATCGTGGTCTATCGACAGGGTATTGGCGACAAAGTGGTTGAACAGGGACTCCGCTTCACTGCTACCAAAAAATTCGAGGCTGGCTTTGTCCGGTACCCCGATTTTGCGACGCTGGCTTTCTGCGCGGTAGTAGCGCGGGCCATTCGCAAAGTGTGCTTTGCGGCTGAAGGGGTCGTTGCGGTCGTGCGCCGTTGCCACATCCAACACCTGATTGGCATCATCGACATTGAGCGCGAATATGCTGACGCAATCCAGACTTTTACACGCAGGCACCACACCGTGACAGCTGAGCAGTCCGCGGCTGGGCTTGAGCCCCACCAGATTATTGAGTGACGCGGGCACCCGGCCCGAGCCTGCGGTATCGGTGCCCAGTGAGAAGCTGGCGAGACCCAGTGCCACGGCTACGGCCGAGCCGGAGCTTGAGCCGCCGGAAATTATGTCGCTATTGAGTGCATTGCGGCACGCGCCCCAGGGTGAACGCACGCCCACCAGACCGGTGGCGAACTGGTCCATATTGGTTTTGCCCATCGGAATTGCCCCCGCCGCAATCAAGTGCGCGACCACTGTGGCGCTGTCGTCGGGGGTAAATTCGAAGGCTTTACAGGCGGCCGTGGTGGGTATTGCCGCGAGGTCGATATTGTCTTTAATGGCGAAAGGTACGCCGTACAGCGGTAAGTCAGCTTGCCCTTGGCTGTCAATATAAGCGAGGTATTGCGCGATCTCGGCTTCGCTTACGCGCGTAATCCAGATCGGGTTATCGCCCAGGCTGTCGGCTTTTGCGTTGAGTGCGGCAACCAATTGTGCCGGGGTAAAATCGCCGTTGCGGTAGTGTGCCTGCAGCCCGCTAATGGTTAAATCGATATGGTCGAGGTTAAGCATGGCTTATGACTCCTAGCGTTTGGCCAGCGGCAATGACATCGCCCTGGTGACGTTGTTGTTTTAGCAGGGTACCGGCGGCGGGGGCGTAGATTTCAATTTCCATTTTCATGGATTCCAGAATACATACCACATCGCCTTCGTTAACGGTTTCCCCTTCGGCCACACACCATTGCCAAAGGCTGCCTGCGGCCGGGCTTTCCAGCGCGGTGCAGTTTGCGGCGAGGGGTGCCTCGTCTTCCGCCGGTGCGCTCGTCGTGGTTGCATCAAAGTTCATCTGGCCAGAGCTGATCCAGCGCGCTAATTCCTCGTCGAACGCGGTTTGTCGCTGTTCAACAAAATTGTCGATACTGGTTTGATGCTGCGTTAAAAACGCCTGGTAGTCAGCAAGGCTGAACTCGGTGTCCTCAATTTTTAGCGGATAATCACCGTGGGGGAAGCGGCGGCGAATATCGATTAATTCCTCTTCACTCACTTCGTAAAAACGAATTTGATCGAAAAAGCGCAGCAGCCATGGGCGACTGAATTCCCGGGTGGTTTTGTTTTTATTCCACATTTGCAGGGTGCGACCAATAAACTGGTAACCGCCAGGCCCTTCCATACCGTATACGCACAAATAGGCGCCGCCGATACCCACCGAGTTTTCTGCGGTCCAGGTGCGCGCCGGGTTGTATTTGGTTGTTACCAGGCGGTGGCGCGGGTCCAGCGGCGTCGCCACTGGCGCCCCCAGGTACACATCGCCCAATCCCATGACAACGTAAGAGGCATCGAACACAATGCGTTTTACATCATCGACCGAGTCGAGGCCGTTAATGCGGCGAATAAATTCGATATTGTCCGGGCACCAGGGCGCATCTTTGCGCACCGATTGGGTATATTTTTGCACTGCCAACTGGCAGGCCTGGTCGTTCCAGCTCAGTGGCAGGTGGACCACGCGCGCGGCAATTCGCTGTTGCTCGACATCTTTTAACGCGCGTTCGGCACTCAACAATAATTGCAGCAGCGCCTGCGCAGGCAGGGCGAGATTATCGTAGTGAATTTGCAGCGAGCGAATCCCGGGGGTGAGCTCCATAATTGCCGGGTGGTTTAATTCCTGCAATTTCAGCATAAGTGCGTGCGCGCGAAAACGCAGTGCAATATCCAATTGCTGGGGGCCGTATTCCACCAACAAATAGTCATCGCCCGCCAGCCGGTAACACACCTCTACCGCATTTTCCTGTTCGCTAAGGCGATGTAAAACCGGGCTTGCCGTGGCAATATCTTCGCTGCTGTATAGTGGCTCGGCACTGGCGGTTAACTGGGTGCAGCAGGCAAGCTGATGGCGTTCGAGTTTTTCTGCGGTCGCTAAATTTACGGGAGTGAATCGTACACGGTCGCCCGCTTTTAATTGGCCGAGTTTCCACAAGTCGGCTTTTATCACGGTGGCCGGGCATACAAACCCACCGAGGGAGGGCCCATCCGGCCCCAGAATCACCGGCATATCGCCGGTAAAATCAATAGTGCCAACCGCGTAGGCGTTATCGTGAATATTTGACGGGTGCATGCCGGCTTCGCCACCGGTGGTGCGCGCCCAGTCAGGTTTGGGGCCAATCAGGCGAATGCCGGTGCGACTGGAGTTGTAATGAATTTTCCAATCACTGTTAAAAAAAGTGGCGATATCTTTTTCGGTGAAAAAATCCGGCGCACCGTGAGGCCCGTAAATCACCCGGATATTCCAGTCAGTATTGACCGTCGGCTTCAGGTGCTGAATGTTGTCGGCGGCGATTGCGCTCGCGCCTTGCGCAAAATGCAGCACGTCGCCCGTGCGCAGAGCACGGCCGCTGTGGCCGCCAAACTGGCCCAGGGTAAAGGTGGAACGCGAACCCAAATACACATTGCCATCGAGCCCGCCAGCGACCGCGAGGTAGGCGCGTGCACCGGCCCCGAGAGGCTGGCCGATGCGCAGCACCTGGCCTGCAGTGGCTGCGTAAACCCGATAACTTTGCAGCGGTTCTGCATCCAATTCTGCGGAAAAATCTGCGCCGGTCAAAATAAACTGGGTCGCGCAATTAAAGCGCAACGTTGGGCCTTGCAGCGTAATCTCCAGACCGGCGGCATCGGCCGGGTTGCCCAGCGCGGCATTGGCCAGGCGCAAAGCAAGATTATCAAACGGCCCCGACGGGGGTACGCCCACATCCCAGTAGCCGGTGCGCCCGGGAAAATCCTGCAGCGTAGTCAGCGTGCCGCCGCTGAGTACATCCATCGTTTGCGGTACAAAGCTACGATTATTGAGGTAGCGGGTGTACAACCTGCCCTCCAGCAATACCGGGTCATCCAGCAGATCGCACAAGTACGCCATATTGGTTTCGATACCCTGGATGCGGCTGGCGGATAGTGCGGCGCTTAGTTCGGCGATTGCCGCTTCGCGGGAATCCGCGCGGCAAATAAATTTGGCCAGCATCGGGTCGAAAAATGCCGATACTTCCAGGCCGGTTTCGATCCAGTGATCTATACGGCGCTGCGACGTATTGTCCGGCAGCGCGACACAGGACAAAAGCCCGGCGCTCGGCTGAAAGTTTTTGTGAGGGTCTTCGGCGTACACGCGCGCCTGAATCGCGTGACCTTGCGGCGCGAGCTGAGCGCGCAATTTGGTAATATCGCCGAGTTCACCTGCGGCTTGGCGCACCATCCAGGCGACCAGATCCACCTTAAACACCTCTTCGGTAACCCCGTGCTCAACCTGCAAACGGGTATTGACCTCCAGAAAGTAAAACTGGTGGGTGTTCTGGTCGTAAATAAATTCTACCGTGCCGGCATTGAGGTAATTTACCGCGGCCAGCAATTTGGTGGCCGTGAGATGCAGTTGACTGCGTACGTCGTCGGGAATGTTGGGGGCCGGTGTTTCTTCGATAACTTTTTGATGGCGGCGTTGTGCCGAGCAATCTCTCTCGCCAAAGGCAACGGCGTTGCCTGCGCCATCACCGAAAACCTGCACTTCAATATGGCGGGCAAACTCGATGTATTTTTCGATAAACACGCCGTCGTTGGCAAAGTTGTTCGCGCCCAGGCGTTTTACCGACGCAAAATTTTTCTGCAGTTCGGCCGCGTCTTTGCACACCTGCATGCCGATACCGCCGCCACCGGCGGTGCTTTTTAAAATAATGGGGTAGCCAATTGTCGCGGCAGCGAGAAGTGCTTCGTCTTCCGAATCCAGCAGGTCACTGCCGGGCAACAGGGGCACCTGTTGCGCCACTGCCAGAGCGCGCGCTTCGTGTTTTAATCCGAACGCCTGCATGTGTTCCGGGCGCGGGCCGATAAAAGCAATGTTGCGCTTATCGCACTCGGCAACGAAGTCGGCGTTTTCACTGAGAAAGCCGTAGCCGGGATGCACGGCATCAACGCCCGCCTGCGCCATAATGGCAAACAGTTTTTCGGTGTTGAGATAGGTCTCGGCGGCGCCGCCCTCGCCGAGCGAATAAGCTTCGTCGGCGGCGGTCACATGCAACGAGTGGGCATCGGCTTCGCTGTAAACCGCAACCGAGGCTACGCCCATGGTATTTAACGTACGACTGATACGGGTGCTGATTGCGCCGCGGTTGGCGATAAGAATTTTGTTAAACATGGCGGTCTACACTCATGTTTGCGGCGGGTCGTCCCGCGTGAGCTTGCGTCCTGATCCGGTCGTCCGGAGACGCGTGGAGCGGCAGATTACCAGAGCGTAATTTCAACCGGCGTCGGGTTGTAGCCGTTGCAGGGGTTGTTCAGTTGCGGGCAGTTGGACACCAGCATATACACGTCCATATGCGCCACCATTTCCACGTATTTGCCGGGCGCCGAGATGCCGTCTTCGAAAGTCAGTCCACCTTCTGCCGTGACGGGCACGTTCATAAAAAAATTAATGTTGTGGGTGATGTCTCGTTTGCTGATACCGACAGATTCGTGTTCGCCGATAGCCAGCATCCAACTGTCGCGGCAGGCGTGCATACAGCGCTTGTTCAGGTCGTAGCGCACGGTGTTGCTCTCGGTCGCACAGGCGCCGCCGAGGGTATCGTGGCGACCGCAGGTGTCTGCGGTAATTTCCAGCAGCGGGTTGCCAAAATTACTGCGCAACAGCGTTCCCGCGCTCAGGTATACATTGCCCTGTTCGCGAATGGTATCCATGGCACTGTAGCGTTCGGCCGTATTGTTGGCGTTGTAAAACAAGGTGTCTGCGGCCTGATTGCCTTCCAGGTCGGTAATTCTCACGGTTTGGCCGCGCTTGATTTTTTTCAGTAAATAATCGCCAGCGGGTACGACAGTCGATTCCTGCGCTTCGCTTAACAACATGTCACTTTCTCTGATCATGCGCCTATCCCCAAATGGTACAAACGGTTATTTTCAAAACCCCGTCCGTTTTCCGGGCGGAAGTTTTTGCAGAAGTCATCGTCGGCGACCGGCGCCGCTTCAAACAATTCACACAGCACCGGCGTGCGGGGGTAGCTCGCTGCCTGGTTGAGTGGATGTGGGCAGCTGTGCATTACCACCAGCGTGTCCATTTCAAAGCGCAAAGTCAGGCTTGCGCCGGGTTTTGCTGCGCTGGCATCGAGGCTGAGATTGCCGCTTTCGTCGGCTACCACTTTGCTGAACAGGTTAAGGTTCGCCCCCATGTCCCGCTCGTTGAGACCGTATTTGGTCAATTCCACCAGAAAGGCATCGAAGCCGTTTTGGCGCCAGTCGTTTTGCGCATCCTGATAGGAGAGCGACCCCCAGGTTTTTTCGATATGCTGCTTGCGGCTGTTGCCGCACACGGTCTCGTGCCAGCCAAAATTATCTGCGGTAATCGAGCAGAAAATGCGGCCCATATCCGAGTACAGGCAGTTGCCGCGCGTTAATTTAAAAGTGTGCTGACACTTCAGGGTGTCGGGTGCGTTGTAACGTTCCAATAAATTTTCCGGGTTGTAGAACATCATTCCCAGATTGGCTCCACCGGTAATATCGGTGAGTGTCAGTTCGAGGCCGCGTTTGATTTTTAGCGACCAGTGGCTGGCGGCGGGCAATTCAAACGTATAAAGCGGTTGTGCTGTTGAATGTGTCATGGAATCGGATTCAGGCAAGGCTGGCCTGTACCTCCTCTGTGGGTTGTGAGTGATGGTGAATAATGTGCTCCAGCTGAGCGCGGTCCTTTTGCGATACATCCAGGTCGTAAGTAATCTGTGCGCCGAACGCACCTGGTGCCTGCGGGTCGTAGCGGTCTTTGTCGAATACCCACAGGCGGGTGCCCAGATGAAAACCTTCTTTCAGGTCGTGGGTAATCATAAATATGGTGAGCTGGTGTTCGTGCCACAGCTGTAACACCAGATTGTGCATGTCGGCGCGAATGCCGGGATCAAGTGCGCCGAAAGGCTCATCTAACAATAAAATCGCGGGCTTTTTAATCAGCGACTGCGCCAGTGCGAGGCGCTGTTGCATCCCGCCGGAAAGTTCATGCGGGTATTTGGTTTTGGCGTGGCCGAGGCCAACCGCATCCAGCAAGGTTTCTGCTTCTGTGCGCGCGGCTTTTTTTGCCTTGCCAAACAGGCGGCCCAATACCGGGCTTTTTTCCAACTCGCGCGCGATAATCACGTTTTCCAATGCGGTGAGGTGCGGAAATACCGAGTAGCGCTGAAAAACGATACCGCGTTCGGCATTGGGTTCGGGTTTCAAGGGGGCACCGTTCAGCGTGATGCGGCCCCGTGTGGGCTGCTCGGTACCGAGTAATAAATTGAGGAAGGTGGTTTTACCGCATCCGGACGCGCCGACGATAGTAATAAAATCGCCTTTGGCAACCTGCTTGTTTAGCTGTTCCAGGACGACTTGATCGCCGTACTCCTTCCACAAATGTTGTATTTCTAAAAATGCCATTTTAATCGTTCTCCTTGGCCTGACTGTGAAACCAGGGATAGCACAACAGGGATACCCGACGCAGCAGATAGTCCACGACAAACGCCAGAAACGTTATCCAAATGACGTAGGGTAGGATCACATCCATGGCCAGATAGCGCCTGACTAAAAAAATGCGGTAGCCGAGCCCATCGGTAGACGCAATGGCCTCTGCCGCAATCAGGAACAGCCAGGCAGCACCAAGCGACAGGCGCACAGCGGCAATCAGGCGGGGCATAATTTGCGGGAGTATCACCCGCACAATAATCTGCCAGGTGTTGGCGCCCAGAGTTTGTGCTTTGATAATTTGTTCGGTCGGAATTTCGCGCACGCGCTGCAGCAGATCACGTGTCATAAAAGGCGTAATGCCGATCACAATCAGCACGATCTTGGATACTTCACCCAGGCCAAACACAATAAAGAGCACCGGCAGAATCGCCATCGGCGGCACCAGCGATATAGCGGTGACTAGCGGTGACAGTTTGGCGCGCGCAAACGGGATTGCTCCCATCAGCACGCCGAGAATGAGCGCACAGGCAGCACTGATGCTGACGCCAACCGCGAGGCGACCGAGACTGCTGGCGGTGTCCCGCCATAACAGTACATCGCCGCTGCGTTTGTCTGGCTGGAACGCCATACGCTCAATGGCCGCGCCTATGGTCGTGAGCGCGGGCAATAATTTATCGTTGGGGTTTGCTGCCAAGCGGGCATTGCTGGCGCCGAGATAGAGCACCAGCAGCAACAGGAATGGCAGAATCCCCAGGATCACGCGAACAGGGCGCGATGGCTTGCGATTGATAAGTTTCATAGCGGTCACGCCCTGGTGTTGCGATTATGGGTGGCGGTTACAGAGAGCCTTTTGCGGCCATATCCATATAGGTCGGGTCGAACCGCAGTTTGATATTGCTGCTATCGCCGTAGACGCCTGCGGGTGTTTCAATACCGATGAAAGACGCATCACTGGCACCTTCGCCCAACAGGCCGTGGTCAAACGAGAATTCAGCAACCGTTTGCATGGTGGTTTTCAGCTTGTCGCTGTTGACGAACTCAACCGCTTCGGCGGGCTTGTAGAACATCTTGGTGGAGGCCAATTGCGCGTCGTAACCGGCAAGGTCAGTACCAGAGGCACTGCCCATAAAGGTGCGCGCGGCCACCGCAGCGTCACTGTCGCCGTTCATCGTACTCATGATCTCGTACCAGGCGCCAGCCAGCGCTTTACCCAGTGCAGGGTGCTCGCTAAGGGTTTTGGTGTTGACCACCATCAAATCGATAATTTCGCCAGGGATGTTTGCTGAGTCGAACACTTTGTTGGCACCAGGCATAGTGGTGATTTCACTCAACAGCGGGTTCCAGGTGACTACAGAAGAAACACTGTCGGTGGAATAAGCGGCGACCATGTCGGCGTCGGAGGTGTTCACCACGGTTACATCTTTTTCACTCATCCCGACCGATTCCAACGCGCGTGCCAGCAGGTAGTGAGACACACTCAATTCCACCAGGTTAACGTTTTGGCCTTTGATATCGGCGAGTTCAGTTTTGTCTTTCAGCACAACACCGTCGTTGCCGTTGGAGAAGTCCCCCACGATCAACGCAGTGGAATCCACGCCACCCGCCGCCGGAATTGTGAGCGCGTCCATGTTAGTCATGGTGCAACCGTCATATTCGCCAGCGGTGTATTGGTTGATGGACTCGATATAGTCGTTGATTTGGGTTACTTCGATTTCAATGCCGTATTTGTCGGCCCATTTTTTCACGATGCCTTGCTGCGCACCGAAATCCCAGGGCATCCAACCGACGTAGATAGACCAGCACACTTTAAATTTTTCGGCGGGCGCACTGGCGACCGGGGCAGGTGTTGCTTCGGAAGTGGCGGGTGCCGGTGATTTATCGGAACAGGCGAAAAGCAGAGCGATGGTCGTGCCCAGAATTGCGCGGGCAAAGATGTTGTTATGCATGGTTAACCTCCCAAGGGTTACACGGATAATTGAGGATTCAATAGCGCAGTGCTATTGAGAAGCGACCGGTAGCGCAGCCGAGTGCGCCTTGCCGTTGCTCCATTCCTCCCGGGCTTTTATCCCGCCGTGTAACCTGCCAGGGGGTAGTGATGGTTACCCGTGGAAGGTCGACAGCTCTCGGACCAGTCACTTTCCAGCTCATGTAATCCACCGAGATTACTCGAGCAAGAAAGCCGGAACCCTAGCCGTCCATTAACGTCCTGTGGAAACTCAATAACCCGGCGGTTATTGAATCCTCGCGTTGTGTGACTCTTGAACAGCAATTCTAATGCCAGTTGGCAGAGCATGTTTTTGCTGTTTTATATGCCATTTATGCGCTTTTGTGGTGATTTTATAAAAAATTGATCGTCTATGGTGCGTTTTTTTGCGGCTATACGGTAGAAGCCGGCGTTACAGGTTGTTCTATACTCAGGTTTAAACCACTCACGCTTGGCTAAATCGCCGACGGTGATTTCCCCTACATTTTGTCTCGAGACTGTCGTTCATGACGCGATAACCGCCACGCAATGAATACCAGTAAATTCATACATCGCAAAAGTTTCCTTACCGGCACTCTGATCGCTGCTGCGGTGGCACTGCTGTCGGCAGCTGCAGGGTTTTCCGATTGGGTCAACAATGAGCGTTTCTACCAGCAGCAACGCCTGCTTGCTCAAAATGAGCTCGCTACGGTTCGCGCGCGCCTGGAAGGCAACCTGAATACAGATTTCGAAGTATTACGAGGCCTGCAGGCCGTGGTGAGCCTGGAACCGGAAATGAGCCAGGCGCGTTTTGCGCAGCTTGCCCGTCAAGTCATCGAAGCGCACCCTCAATTGCGTAACATCGGTGCGGCGCCGGATATGGTGATCCGTTATGTGTACCCTCTCGCCGGCAACGAAGCGGCCTTGGGACTCGATTATAGAAATCACCCTGAGCAGCGAAAAGCGGCTGAATTGGCGCGTGACACTGGTGAGATGGTAGTGGCTGGCCCTATCCAACTGGAGCAGGGCGGGGTCGCCTTGATTGGGCGACTGCCGGTGTACACCCGCTCGGAAAGCGGGTTGTCGGATCAGTTTTGGGGCCTGTTATCGGCGGTGATCGACCTCGACGAATTCTACCTTGCCAGTCAATTGACGAAAGCGGAAACACTACTCCAGATTGCCATTAAAGGGCGTGACGGAGACTTGGTTGAAGGTCAGGTGTTCTACGGTGATGCCAGTGTATTTGAGCAAGAACCTGTATTGACACGGGTAGATTTCCCCAATGGTGGTTGGGAGGTTGCTGCGATCCCGCGCAAAGGTTGGCTTAGGGTCGCAGACGACGCCTGGGTTATTCGTTTCCTGGAAATCATTACCATTGGTTTGTTTGCAGCAGCTGGCGCTTTCGTTATACGCCTGTCACGTATACGCGAATTACAGCAGGCGAGGCTACGTAGTTTATTCGATATGTCGCCGATTGGAATTGCACTAAACGATCTCGCCACGGGGAACTTTCTTGAAATTAACGACGCCCTCCTTGAGCCAACAGGCTATGCCAGAGAAGAGCTGTCTCAGCTGAGTTTTGCAGGCATTACCGCGAGTCGCTTTCGCAAAGAGGAGCAGGCACAGAAAAAAATTCTTTTGCGGGAAGGCCGCTATGGCCCAGTCGAGAAAGAGTTTATTCGCAAGGACGGCAGCCACTACCCGGTCAGCTTCATGGCCGTGCTGGTGGACGATCACTCGGGGCGCCAATGTATCTGGTCGATTGTAGAGGACTTATCGCAGCGCCAAGCGGCGCAGCAGGCGCTGGACGAATCCCGCGAAAATCTGCACCGGTTTTTTGAATTATCCGGCAGTTTAATGTGTACCTTCACACACCTCGGTGAGTTTAAAGTTTTTAACAATGCGTTTTTGTGGTTGTTGGGATACAACAAAGAAGAAGTGCAGTCGTCGCCTTTTCTTAGCTTTGTGCACCCGGAGGATTATCGCGAAGTGGTGGCGGAACTGGAGCACTTGCTGAAAGTTAAAACCTCCACATCATTCGTTTGCCGGGTACGCTGTAAGGATGGCAGCTATGTGCACCTCAATTGGAATGTGAGTGTCGACCCCGCCTCGAGCAACGTATATGCGACGGCTGTCGACGTTACCAGCCATCGCGAACACGAGAGCCGACTCGCGCAGCAACAGGAAATGCTTCAGTCGATGAGCAAGCTCGCACGCATTGGCGCCTGGGAAATTAACCTGGCAGAGGCAGCCGTGTATTGGTCGGGAATGACTAAAGTTATTCACGAGGTCGACGAAGATTTCGAGCCGTTTCTCGATTCCGCGCTGCAGTTTTACAAACCAGGCAAAAGTCTTTCAACTATTGAACAGGCGATTCAATTGTGCACTGAGTCTGGCCAGGCATTCAGTGAGGAAGTGCAAATTACCACGGCGAAGGAGCACGACCTTTGGGTTCTTGTCACCGGCAAGGCAGAATTTCATGATGGACGCTGTGTGCGTATCTACGGATCGTACCAGGATATTAATGCGCGCAAGCTAATCGAACAAAATATCGAGCGCACCCAGCAGGAACTGCAGCAGCAGATGAGTATGTTGCAATTAATCGCCGAATCTCAGGCGAGTTTTATCGAGCAAAACGATATCGATAGCGCATTTCAGGAGTTTCTCGATAATATCCTTAAGCTTACGCGCACAGATTTTGGTTTTATTGCTGAAATCGATTACGACACAGGCAAGCGCCCCTACCTTCACCGCTGGTATTTTGCTGGTGCTCAAACCGCGTGCGATAACGATTTAAGCTCCTGCAAATTAAATGATTACGAGCAACACCTCCGCCAGGCACTATTTCGCTTGCAGCCTGTGGTTTTGGAAAATATTGATCAAACCTGGCATATGTGTACGTCACCCCAAACCGCTGTGCATATCAACAACTTTCTCGGCGTACCGATCACGCACAGTGGTAACGGGATTGCACTAGTGGGGCTTGCAAATCGAATCGGTGGGTTTAACGACGATATTATCGAGTGGCTCAAACCTTTAATGAATACCGTGGGTCAGTTCGTGCATGGAGCGCGAGGAATTCATGCTCGGCAGAAAGCTGAGAAGGCGTTGGTTGCCGCTAAAGAAGCTGCGGAACAGGCGGCCCATGCGAAAAGCGATTTTCTGGCGATGATGAGTCACGAAATTCGCACCCCGCTCAACGGGGTAATGGGCATGTTGAGCTTGTTGAATCGCACGCAATTAAGCGACGAGCAGCGGCGTAAACTCACCATCGCCAGCCACTCATCAAATACGTTGTTGAATATTATTAACGATATTCTCGATTTCTCTAAAGTGGATGCTGGAAAAATAGAACTCGAGTCTATTGAGTTTAATTTAATCGCGCAGCTGGAGGAGTTTTCTGAATCAATGGCGATGCGCGCGCAGGAAAAACATGTTGAGCTCATTTTGGATACGACCGACATTAACACCCCAATGGTATGTGGTGACCCAGGTCGTATTCGCCAGGTACTCGCGAACCTGGTAGGCAACGCGATTAAATTTACCGCTGAAGGCGAAGTGCTGGTGCGCTGTGCTTTAGTGCCACAGAAGGACGATTTAATATTTCAGGTATCGGTAGTGGATACCGGCATTGGAATTGAAAACGACAAGCTCGATGAACTGTTTAACCCTTTCACCCAGGTCGACGCATCGACTACGCGGGAGTATGGCGGTACCGGGCTTGGCTTGGCAATCTGCAAAAAATTGTGTGTATTGATGGGCGGCGACATTGCAGCGCACAGTGAACTCGGTAGCGGCAGTACGTTCGATTTTCACGTTCTGCTTCAGGCATGCGAACAACAGGTTGCTGTACCTGTTATGAATCTGGAAAATAAATCGGTACTGCTGATTGAAGACAATAAATCGGTTCGTGAGTTGGTATATCGGTGGTTGGACAGTTGGGGAGCGAACGTATTCGCGGCGGAAGATGGCGCACAGGGCCTGGCTCGGTGTCAGGATTTAAAAGCGTTGAATAATCTGCCCGATGTCGTATTGATCGATCAGTATTTGCCGGATCAAACCGGCTGCGACTTAGCTAAACAGATGCTCGGTATCGAAGGGTGCGCGGATTTACCCGTGCTGATACTCAGCCGCATCGCCGAGGGCGAATTGCAAAAGTTTTGCGATGCCGGTGCGCGAGGTTATGTCGCCAAACCGCTAACGCGGGCAGGCCTTGTGGAGTCTGTTAAAGTTCTCCTGGAGGGAGGATCGACCCTGCGCGGTTGGACGCAAATCAAAGAACACAGCCAGGCCGCGGGAGAAGGTGATGAGCTGGACTCCGGTCAGGTTAACGGGCGTGTCTTACTGGTTGAAGACAACCCGGTAAACCAGGATGTTGCCCGTATGATGCTTGATGATGTTGGAGTAGTGGTAACGACTGCAGGCAACGGGGTAGAAGCTCTGGACGCTTTGCAAAGCGCGCAACAATGGGATCTGTATTCGCTGGTATTAATGGATTGCCAAATGCCGGAAATGGACGGCTACGAAACTACAAGAAGTATTCGCGCCGGCAAAGCTGGCGAAATTTACAAAAAAATACCTATCATAGCGATGACGGCGAATGCGATGAAAGGCGATAAGGAACGGTGCTTTGCGGCCGGCATGGATGACTACATCAGCAAGCCCATTGACCCCCAAGTACTGGAAGATCGTTTGCGTAAATGGTTGCCCCGAGTACCTGAATCCAACGCCCAAAAGCCAGCCACAGACACGTTGCAACCCAAGGCTATTAACCCTGTGGTGGAAATGTTCGCAGCTAACTTGAATGTCAGTGGTAATTCCACAGATGCAAGCACTGGCAGCGAGGTAGCACCAGATCAACGCTGGGATTATGACGCGATGCTGGCGTCGCTCAAAAACCGTGATGACAGGGTAAGGCTTTTATTGCGCTCCTTTTGCGGTCGAATGCCGGAAACGCTGGAGGAATTTAAGCTTGCTCGCGACCATTTCGATTACGAAAAAATTGGCTTTATTGCACATTCCACTAAAGGAAGTGCTGCGCAATTGCGCGCCTATCAATTGCAGGACATTTCTGCGGAGCTTGAAAAGCAGGTAAAAGCAGGCGAGCATAGTGCTGTCCCTGCGCTCGCTGCGGCTATGGCCACAGAAACGTCGGCTTTGCTGATTGTTTTGAACGCTCATCTCGAAAGCTAACTTCACCATCGGTGACCGCTAGTCTGCTGGCGGGGCCGTTCATTTGGAATATCAACCATCTGCAAACCTGCCATTGTTGCGCTGTGCAACAATGTCCGCATTCATAGACGTTTAAAATAGCCGCTAGCCTAATTTGCCTGCCACCTTATTTGAGGATGTCCGATGTTTTGGTTTACCTATGCGTACTCGCGAAGCTTGTGTCTGTACCGGGCACTCCTGTTTCCGTTGTTGCTCTTCTGTGTTGATGCTCCGGCAGCAGAGCGTCTTTCGCAACCACCGACAAAATCGGTAAATCACGCTGGGTTAGCACCGTTCGTGCTTCCCTTCGACGATGATGGTGCGGGTATTACCGCTTTTAATAACGGGTCGCACCAGCGAGGGGAGAGGCTTGCTCCGCTCACTATCGATTCCGCCGGACATTTCTCCGTCGCCGGGAATAGGTTTAGGCTTTGGGGCGTAAATATAACAGGGGACTCCGCCTTCCCCTCACACAAGGATGCGGAAAAAGTTGCCGGACGTTTAGCAAAATTCGGCGTGAACATTGTTCGGTTTCATCATTTGGACAATAACTGGGGTGGTGCGGGCCTAATTGATTATCGACGGGGAGACTCCCGTCATTTGAGTAAGGAAAATCTCGATAAGCTCGATTATTTTATTGCCGCTTTAAAATCGCGTGGAATCTACAGCAATATAAACCTGCTTACCGCGCGCGAATTTTTACCTGCTGACGGATTGCCTGCATCGATTACTCAAATCGATTGGAAGGCGCGGCAAATGCTCGGCGCGATTTCTCCCTCGGTCCGCAATTTGGAAAAAGCCTACGCGAAACAAATTCTGCAACATGTAAATCCGTACACGCGCTTGGCGTATCGGGTAGATCCGGCCATCGCGTTTGTTGAAATAAACAATGAAAACAGCCTGTTTCAACAGTTTTTTGACGGCAATATAGACCGCTGGCCGGAAGCGTTTAGTCAGCCACTGGCGCAAGAGTGGAATGCTTGGCTGGCTCGCAAGTATAAAGATCACGCTGCACTCGAGCGTGCCTGGCAGGTGATTGATAAACCTCTGGGCAACAATCTGTTAAAAAATGCGGATTTTGTGGCGGGCTTACAGGGTTGGCATTTAGACCAGATCGACGGCGCAAAGGCGCAGGCCAATCCGCTCGCATCCGCTGGTTTGCGTATCCAAATAGATACCGTAGGGCCTGCGTTATGGAACATTCAACTTTCTCAAAACTTACCTGAACTCAAAGACGGTGAGATTTACACATTGTCGTTTGCCGCACGCTCGCAGTCGCACAGCAGAATTACACCTCTGCTGATGCAGAGTGTGGAACCCTGGCAGGTGGTCGAATCTTTCCCTTTGAAGCTCGATTCCGAATGGCAGGAATTCAGGTTTCAGTATGTGCATACTGGATCAGCGCAACCGTTGCGCTTAACGTTAGGTGAATTGGGTTCGGTAATAGGGGCAATAGATGTTAGGGATCTTCGCCTGCAGTCTGGCGGAACTGTCGGTGAACTTGCTAAGAACCAGACTCTCGAACGCCGTTCTATAGGATTAAACCGTAACGATGAATCCTATCTCGCGCAGCGGCGGGAAGACTGGTTTGCATTTTTGTACAGCCTTGAGCTGGCTTACTGGCAGGATATGCGCGGCTATTTGGCTGATGAACTCAAGGTTAAAAACAATATTTATGGGACTATCGCGAGCTTGAGTCCGCCTTCAATTCAGCGCGAATTTGGATTTATCGATAGTCATATCTATTGGGCGCACCCACATTTTCCCGCTGGAGCCTGGGATGCACAGCAGTGGAGTGTCGATATGTCGTCCATGGTTAACGCCTTCCCAAACAACACGTTAAGCGCTCTGGCGCGTCAGCGCGTGGCCGGGCTGCCTTTTGTAGTCTCTGAATATCAGCATGCTATGCCAAATCCCTATTCTGCAGAAGGCCCGCTGCTGGTAGCGGCCTATGCGGGTTTGCAGGATTGGGACGGCGTTTATCTGTTTTCGTACGATCAGGGGGAACTGGGTTGGCAACAGGAATTTATCGACGGATTCTTTAAAACTAATTTGAACCCAGCGGCAATGGTTAATTTTGCCGTCGGCGGTAATCTGTTTCGACGTGGAGATGTGCAGCCTGCGCAGGGCAAGCGCTGGTTAAATTTTTCGCGATCCGGCGAGCTCGCACGAATTACAAACGCCGGTGCATCTTGGAGTGTGAGTCCGGCGGACTTCCCTCCGGAATGGCGTGGCTACGCTTTTCACGAGCAAATGGGCTTGCAGTTGGGTATGTCAACGACGGAGTCTAAACCGCCTGTGCTTGATGTTAACAAAGTGACTGCCGAGACGGGCGAACTCAGTTGGGATACAACTATCCAAGCGCAGGGTAGGGTGACAATAAACACAGAAAAATCCGCTGGCGTAGTGGGCTTTGTTGCAGATCAACACTTCCAGCTCGGTGCGTTGGGGTTGACCTTGGGCGATCTACAGATGGGCTGGGCCAGCTGGATGGTCACTGCGCAAGAGGGTAGTTTGCAGGATCTTGCAGCAGGAGCTTCGCTGTTGGCAGTTGCGACCGCAAAAATTGAAAACAGTAAAATGCGCTGGAACGACGCTCATAATTCGCTCGGCCGCAATTGGGGTGAAGCGCCGACGAGGGTTGAAGTTGTGCCTTTTAGTCTCTCGTTGCCAATTGCTGCCAGGCGGGTTAGTGCCTGGTGTTTGGATGAGCGTGGTCAGCGAATGCGGTCGTTGAAGGTTGTGCAAACAGCGACAGGCAGTCGTATCGATGTGGATAGCAAAGCGCGAACATTATGGTACGAGATCGTCATAACCCCGAAAATATAAAGCGAGAGTGGTCGACATAACCTCGGTTTTTGTGCGTCGAAAGGCCTGCTGTAAGTCGACCAGAATTTTACCGATGTGCCAATTCTTCGGGGAAGGGCGCCAGGTAGTAAGAATCGGCAATGTACTCGTTCGGATGTTTGCGAAAGTGATGTTTGAGTAACGTGCGAGGAATGGTCAGCGGTGCTTTTCTGACGCGACAGTTCTCTATTGCCTGTACCATTTCCTGCTTGTCTTCGGCATCAATCTGGTCACCCAGGAAACCCTGAATGTGCTGAAGCACATTTATGTGATTTTTCAGTGTGGCAGGTTTGCGCAAACAAAACATCAGGCGAGCTATGTAGCCTTCCGCGTAGCTGTGTAGGTCGTTTTTAGGAATGGCGGCGATGTATCTCCCCAGTTCCCGATAGAGCTTCTGGTTGTGGGCCATCGCTATAAATTTGTGGCGGGCATGAAACTCTACCAGGGATTTTGCCGTGAGACCCTCGGCAACGAGTGCACGCCAGCGGTGATAAACATAGACGCGTTCGATAAAATTTTCGCGCAGGTCTTCGTCGTTTAGCCGCCCTTCTTCTTCCACAGGAATTAGCGGGTTGTTTTCCATAACTGTGCGAGCGAACAGGCCAACGCCTTGGCGTGTCGGCTGTGAGTTGCGGTAAGCTTTTACGCGTTCCATTCCACAGCTTGGGGAGTCTTTTTTGAAAATGTACCCGGAAAGGTCTGTCAGCCACACCTGCTGTGCATTGGCACAGTCGATAAGGTCCTGAGTGACATCGATACTCGGATCTTTTGTTCCGACGACTCGTATCGGGTGGTCTCGATCATCGTCTAACACCAACCGAATCGGTTCTCTGGGAATGCCGAGACCAATGGCCACTTCCGGACAAAATGAACGAAACTCAAAAAATTTTGCGAGCTCACGAGTAATATATTTTTGGTGTTTGTGACCACCATCGAAGCGAACCTGTTCGCCAAGCAAACAGGAGCTGATACCGATCCGTATTTTTTCGTCAGCCATGGCTGTGATTGCGTTTCACCAAAGGATTGAGAAAACGGGAGAACATGCCGGTAAATTCAATAGGCGCGTCCAATACCATTAAGCAAATACACTCAGAGTCTTTGGTGACCATGGGTTTGTGCTTATGGCGGCTATCGCGACTAACAAAATCCCCTTTACGGTACAACCCGGTTTCATCCGAAAACGCCCCTTCCAGCACAACAGTGAGCTCATCACCCGTATGGCGATGATGCGGCATTTTGCCGCCGGGTTTTACGCGGCTGAGCGCGATTTGCGAACCGTCTTTATCCTTGAGCAATGTTGTGATCTTTATGGACGGAGACACCTTTACCCAGGATAGTTCACTGTAACCGCCCTGCAAGAATTGACCGAGTGCTCTGGGTACACGGTATTTTTCTATTGCTGAGTCGATTGCGGACTTGCTCGCACTATTCACTTCAGGTGTGGCGTCGTCGTCCAGGTTGGCAAACACTGCCGCCTTAAGTGTATCGGTATTGGTCGCTGCTGGCGCGCGCAACTGGTCAAAAAGCTGGGCGCCCAGGAGTTCGAGCTGCATTGCCTGACGGCGGCAGCTTTCGCACTGTTCCAAGTGAGCGGCAATACACAGTGAATGGCTTGGTTTCAGGCTGCCCGATGCGTAATCGGCAAGCAATTCAGCAGATGGATGGTGTTTTATCATCGAATTTACCTCGTTACGCTGATAGCCATTTTGTGGAGCGCCAAGCGGATACGGGACTTGACCGTACCTAGGGGTAAGCCAAGGTCAGTGGCCACTTCTTTATGGGTTTTGCCTTCCATATAGACTTTCATAAGCGCGGTCTTTTGCTCCTCGGGTAGCTCTGCCAGGCTATCGCGAATCATGGTTTCGTTTCGTTTTTGCTGCGCGGCGAGAAATGGATCGTTGCCCTCGTCGACAAGATCACCCCACACATTCTCGGGGTCGATATCGGATTGGTGACGGCTGTTTTTGCGCAGGTAGTCAATCCGCGCGTTACGAGCCAGAGTGAAAATCCAGGTGCTGACCGACGCTACGTCGGGGTTGTAGGTGTGAGCTTTTTTCCAGACTTTGATCATCACTTCCTGAGCGACTTCGTCAGCCAGGATGTAAGCGCCGGGCTGGGCACTCAAGCTGAACGCTCGCAAGAGTGGTACGAAGTGGTCAAACAACCGTTCGAACGCCTTGCGGTCGCGCGTGTCTGCAACCGCTTTGATGTCGTTAAGGTGTTGTATTTGCTCGGGTTTCCGGTTTTCTACCGTCGCCATTTGCGGTGTCCTGAGATCGTTTATGCAACATGTAACATATCTTGCTGGAGTATACGCGCTGCGTCTCAAGTTGGATGAACTCAACTAGAAAAGAATTTTCCATCAGCCTATATCGCTGCTCTCACCCCGCTCACGACATGTTTTTGGCGACAAACGTCTAATTTATGGCTTTGTTGCAGAGCTTGAGTGATCTTGTGAACACCCCTGCGCGTAAGGTTATCAAACCGAATGTTAGGGGCGACACATGTCTGCAAAATCTACTGTTTTGATTGTCGAGACGTTCAAGGAGTTCTACCGGGACCTCAATGGCACCCGTTTGGACAGCCTGCCGAACGTCTATGACAGCAAAATATTGTTCAAGGACCCGGTGCACGAAGTGCGTGGCATAAATGCACTCCATTCGTATATGAGCGATATGTACAAAAACGTGACCCGTTGCCGCTTTGAATACCTGGACCAGGTAGTGAGCGACAATCGTGCTTATATCAAGTGGAATATGTACTTCAGCCACAAATCGTTAGGCGGTAAACAGATTAGTGTACGTGGAATTAGCCAGATCGAATTTGGTGATCGAATTTATTACCACGAAGACGTATATGACATGGGCGAGCTGTTATACGAGCATTTACCCATTATGGGGCGAGTAACCCGGTGGTTGAAGAATCGCATGGCCAAGGCGGTAAATTAGTATGGCTGTGTGTAACGAAACGATTTGGATTACCGGCGCAACATCCGGCATTGGACGCGCGCTGGCACTAAAGCTCGCGCGTCAGGGGAATCTGGTCATCGCTAGCGGGCGTTCAGTCGAAAAGCTTTCGGCGTTGAGGGTAGAGGAGCCCAGCATAGAGGTTTTACCGTTCGATGTAACTGCTGAAGACACCATCAAAACAACACAGCAACGTTTGCGTACACTCGCACCGGTGCTGGATCGCGCGATATTAAACGCCGGGGATTGCGAGTACCTGGATCTAAGCTCGGAGAACTGGGCTAGTCTTGAAAAGATGGTACAAGTGAATTTTCTCGGCATGGTAAATAGTGTGAGGGTGTGCCTGCCACTGTTGAGACACAGTGAACGGGGACATCTCATTGGTGTTGGGTCGCAAGCGATATTTGCACCCTTCCCGCGTGCCGAAGGGTACGGCGCATCGAAAGCCGCGGTAAGCTACTTTCTCTCATCTTTGCGCATGGATGTGTACAAAGAGGGTATTGATGTTACTGAAATTCTTCCGGGATTTGTGAAGACGCCGCTGACTGCGCGTAATGATTTTGCGATGCCATTTTTACAGCCTGTCGATCAGGCCGCAGACAGAATTGTGCGCGCGATAGAAAAACGCCCATTCCAGTATTACTTCCCTAAGCGGTTGTACCTAATGTTGCGCATCGCATCTTGGTTGCCGCGTTTGTGGCTTAAGTTGCAGGCGCGTAGCGCGCAAAAGAAAAACTAAAAAATTTACTCCGGGAGATCACAGGTTCGTGAAAATCGCCATTATAGGTTCAGGTATATCCGGCTTAACTTGTGCGTATCTTTTAAACGCAGAGCACGAGATACACGTTTTCGAAAAACAGGCGCGCATAGGCGGGCACACCGCCACTAAAACAATTGAACACAAGAACCAGACCTACCACATAGATACGGGGTTTATTGTCTACAATGACTGGACCTATCCCAACTTTATCAAGCTTATGAATGAGCTAGGTATTGCCAGCCAGCCGACAGAAATGAGTTTTAGTGTCAGCTGCCAAAAAACCGGCCTTGAATATAGCGGCACCAATCTAAATACCTTGTTCGCCCAGCGAAAAAATATTTTTAGCGGTAGTTTTTTGGGAATGCTGTTGGATATCTTGAGATTTAATAAAGAGGCGATAGCAGACCTTGAGGCAGACTCGTTGCCGACAGATATGTCGCTGGGTGACTATATACGTCTGCGCGGTTATGGAAAACTGTTTGCAAGTCACTATCTTGTTCCAATGGGAAGTGCGATTTGGTCGTCCACGTTACAGGAAATGCTCGACTTTCCACTGCTGTTTTTTGTGCGATTCTTCAAGAACCACGGTTTGCTAAGTGTGAAAAACCGGCCGCAATGGCGAGTGCTCAAAGGCGGTTCACACGCATACCTGGAACCACTGACTGTAAACTTCAAGCAGCGTATTCATACGTCCGCAACGATATCAAAAGTTAAACGCAATGAGGATTCGGTTGTTTTGCTGTTTAAGGACGGCAGTACTCAGGTTTTCGATCAGGTGGTGTTTGCATGCCACAGTGATGAAGCCCTTGCGTTGCTCGAAGACCCATCAACCCGCGAAGCCGAATTACTCGGCGCTATTCCTTACCGCAAAAATCAGGTTGTACTGCACACGGATGCGAGTATTTTGCCGCGTAAACGACTGGCGTGGAGCAGTTGGAATTATCAGCTGGGCCTAAATCCAGATACGCCTGCGACCTTGAGTTACGACATGAATATTCTCCAGGGTATTCAGTCTGAAGATACCTTCGTAGTGACGTTAAATTCAAAAGAGCGTATTGATGAGAAAAAAATATTGGGTGAGTACAGCTACGCTCACCCGGTATTTACGCTGGCGGGGATGTCTGCGCAAAAGCGTTGGGGTGAAATCAACGGTGTCAACCGCACCTGGTTTTGTGGTGCATACTGGAAAAACGGTTTTCATGAAGACGGTTGTGCGAGTGCTGTGCGTGTTGCTGAAGGTCTGGGAGTGGCGTGGCCATGAGTGCGAAACCATTGAAAAGTGGTATCTATCGGGGGTGGGTGCGCCACCGACGATTGACGCCTGTTGAGCACAAATTCCGCTATCAGGTTTTTATGATGTATTTGGATCTGTCCGAGTTGGATGACGTATTTGGGCAATCCGTGTTTTGGTCTACGAACCATGTTGCACCAGCACGTTTTTGCCGCAGTGACTATCTCGGTGACCCAGCGATACCTTTGGATAGCGCTGTGCGAAACTGTGTGCGAGAGAATTTGGCAATCGATATTGATGGCCCGATCCGGATGCTCACCAACGTGCGTTACTTTGGGTTCATTATTAACCCGCTGACCGTCTATTATTGTTTTGACGCACAGGAAAATTTGCAGGCCATGGTATTGGAAGTTACCAATACGCCGTGGAAAAAACGGCACCAATATGTGGTTCGCTGTGATCCTGAATGCGCCCATCAGCGTAATGTTTTTGGAAAGCAAATGCATGTTTCGCCATTTAATCCCGTAGACATGTGTTACCAGCTCGATAGCACGCTACCGGAAGCAACTGTGCTGGTACACCTGGAAAATCACCAGACAATGGAAAGATCCTCGCGGGTATTCGATGCGACGCTTTCTATGCAACGGCAGGAAATTAGCGGGTTTACATTAAATTCGATTTTATTGTTGTACCCAGTAATGACGCTGAAGGTCGCCTGGGGTATTTACTGGCAAGCGCTGAGGTTGTGGTTAAAGCGGGCGCCTGTATTTAAATATGGCGAAGTCAGTTCATCTAAATCGTAAGAAGGCAAAGGTGAGTCAAGTGGATTCCGTTGGTCTGAGCACCCAAAAATTATTTAGTCTACCCAAGAGCAACTGGATGGAGTTGCTTGCTAAAAAGTTTGTACTGCGTTTTCTTGGTACGTTGAAAAAAGGCCATTTGGTGCTCGAGGATGGAGATGAGCGCTATACATTTGGACAAGCACGCGGTGACAGCGATATAAATGCACATATTGAAGTGCTCGATAGCAGCGCATACGTCGATTTAATGTTGCATGGCTCCACTGGTTCAGGCGAAGCCTATATCCGGCGGGCCTGGACATCCCCAGATTTACTCAGTGTCATTCGATTTTTTGTAACGAACATCGACCAGTTGAACGATATGGATAACGACCGCCCGTGGTTATTGCGCGTGGCCATGCAGATGGGGCACAAGCTCAATGCAAATAGTCGTAAACGCGCAAAAGAAAATATTTCGGCACACTACGATTTGGGAAATGACTTTTTTAAGGTATTTCTCGATCCAACCATGATGTACTCGGCAGCGATATTTGCCACGCCGGATACAACCCTCGAGGATGCGGCGGTGGCCAAACTCGATGCGATTTGTAAAAAGCTGCAGTTGAAACCCGCAGATCACCTGCTTGAAATTGGCACTGGTTGGGGCGGCATGGCGATACATGCCGCAAGTCATTACGGCTGTCGGGTTACCACTACAACGATTTCGCGTGAACAATTCGAATTCACGCGAAGCAAAGTGAAGGCCCTCGGCTTGGACGATAAAATTACTGTGCTGCTCGAAGATTATCGGGATTTAAGCGGCCGTTATGACAAACTGGTTTCTATCGAAATGATTGAGGCAGTTGGTCACGAATACTATCGAGAATATTTTTCCAAATGTAACAGCTTGCTTAAAGTGAATGGTTTGATGTTGATACAGGCGATCACTATTCCTTGTCAGCGATTTGATATCGCCAAGGATTCGGTCGACTTCATCAAAAAATATATCTTCCCGGGGGGTTGCTTGCCCTCTGTCGCTGAGATCGCAAATAACTGCCGCCGTTATACCGACATGGTGCTGGTGCAAATGGATGAAATAGGCGAGCACTATGCGCGCACGCTGGCGGAGTGGCACACCCGTTTTGAGCGCAATCTGCACGATATTAAAGCGCAAGGCTTTGACGATAAATTCTGTCGCATGTGGGAATTTTATCTCAAGTACTGCGAGGGTGGCTTTCAGGAGCGAGTGATTGGTACCGGTCAGCTGTTGCTCGCAAAACCCGGCGCCCGCAATCTTTAGCCGCCATGGTACCGTTTTTTTTCTGAAACTTTTTATAAAGTCTCTTCTAAAGTAACTCTTACAATGCAGGCAGCGTGAAGCTGCCTGCTAAAACTTCCGCTTATTGATGTGTTGGTGTTATACCTATGGTTAAACGCATTCTGATCAATAGCATTTTATTCCAGGGTGTTTGGTGGGTTGCCGTTCAGGGCGACAATACCCTGGCGGTAGCCGCGTTGGCGGTGTATTTTCTTCTGCAGATATCCTTTTTGCCGCGCAACACGAAGTTTTGGGGCTTTTGCTTTTGTGGCGGTGTTGCTGGATGGTTGCTGGATTCTGTTTTGGCGCATAGCAATATCATCCACTATCAAACGGCAATATCCGTTTTCGGAGTACAGGATCTGCTTGCGCCTGTCTGGTTGTTGTGTATCTGGTTGGCATTTATGCCCCTGCTGTTGTTTGGCTTGCGATGGCTCATGCCACATTTGTGGTTGGCAGCCCTACTTGGCTTTACCCTCGCGCCGCTGAGCTATATCGGCGGAGCCAAGTTTGCCAATGCTTCGTTAAACCTTCCTTTATCTATTTATTACTTGGTTGAGGGGCTTGTTTGGGCGCTGGTCCTGCCTGCTTATCTCATCGTTGCTGCAAAGGTGGAACGAGCGATGAAGAGCAGTCGTCTAGTCGTAGGAGAAGAAACTAATGCGTAGGCGAGGCTGTGCTTTTTTTTATGGGATACGGAAAAGCGCGTTTGTATGCGCATTTATGATGTTTGCGTTCACTGAACCCGCGCATGCGGAAAAGGTCATTCATGGTACGGCGTTCGATTTAGAGTCGAATAAAGTTGCCTATATCGAGATTCACCGTTTCCCCTCGGACACACGACACAAGGTTATTTACGCGGAGCCCTCCGGGGATGTGTTTGCGCGCAAGGAGCTCGACTATAGCAGCGGTAAGAGCACGCCGGGATTCACTCAAACCAATATGCGGCTTGACGAAGTTATTGAAGTTTCGCATCTGTCGGACGGCGCAATATCTGTACGTTACGCGATAGAGGGTAAATCGGCAAAAGAGAAAACCCTAAAAAATGCGGACGAACTGGTTATCGACGCGGGCTTCAACAATTACGTGCTCGAGCATTGGGACAAATTGCTTGAAGGCAGTTCGCTTGAGTTCGATTATTTATTACCTACCCGTCAACAGCGGTTTCGTTTAAAAGCAGAGCGGGACGACTGTAAGGACGAGGCGGCTACTTGTTTTACTATACGGCCTGCCAATGGTTTTTTTGCATTGTTGATGAAGCCGCTTAAGTTGAAATATGTGGATGGCTTATTGGCGCAATTCAGCGGGCGCTCAAATATCGCGCAAGAAAGCGGGGAATATCATCAGGTAAGGATTGAATATGTGCCTCTGGAAATAGCAATGGAGTGTGCCGACTCAGAGGCCTGTGTGCTAACCCATGCACGGGACAGTGTTAGCTTTCAAGATGGTGGCGGGAAATCTACCGTTCTAGCTAGATACTAGAGGCAGATTCTGAGCGCGGGGCTATTACTAACAGTTTAGTAATAGCCCCATCACAGTTAACAATGTGTTGTGATTTTTTTACCCGTTTTCTACCGCGCTATTTAGTAGTTAGCTGATCCCGCTGGGTAAATGACATCAGTAGTTAGATGCCGTTGTTTTTGTAGGCATAGCGCGTTTGTTGTTGGGATTAAACAGCCAGACTTCCACTCGTTCGTTCTTCGCACTGGTGTTGCCATTGTCGTTGGCGACCAGTACATCGGAACCGAATCCCATAATTGGCGCGGTTGTTAAACCGTTGCGAAACAACTCAATCTTTACTTTGGATGCACGCAGTTTAGATAGTACATCCGCCCGATTGTCGCTGTCTTCAGGGTTGCTGAAGCCAACCAGTTGTACATGAAGTGGTTCGCCGGGGAGGCTTTTAACATAGTCTACCAAGCGCGATATATCGTGCAGCGCTTTGTTATCCAGATTGGCTTTTCCCGGTTGAAAGCGAAAGTTGACCGACAACCGCTCTGCGTAATCTTTTAGCGCCTGATACTCGTTGGGGCCGTTTAAGTCAGGTATTTTCATACTGACTGGATTTTGAGAAACGAAGCCGATTTTCTCAACGACGGCCTGGCCTGCGCTACCCTGCGCAAATTTCAAAAACTCCAGAATGTTCGGGTCAGTTACCTTTTCGGGTGTGTACATAAACAGGCGGCGTGACAGCGGATAGTCTTCAGTGGCGACGTGAATTTTCTCCGGCAGCAGAGCTAGGGTTCGCGCTTCGCTCACCGCAACGGGCTTGGCTGAACGCACCGAGGCCAGCCCAACAAAACCGATACCCGACGGGTCGGCGGCAACGCTGTCCGAAAGATTGTCGTTCGATTCGTAGCGCCCTGCGCTTGCAACCAGCTTATGTGTCTTTTTAAGCACCAGACTTTTGAAGGTGTCGTAGGTTCCCGATTTATCATCGCGCGCATATACTGTTATAGGTCTGTTTGCGCCGCCCACATCAATCCAGTTACGGATCTCACCGGCGAAAATCTGCTGTATTTGCGACACCGTCAAGCTGTCTATTCGGTTGGCAGGGTGAACAATGACTGCAAGTCCATCAATAGCTACAACATGCTCGGCGGAAAAATCGAGCATGTCGCCATTGTCGGCCGCAAGAGATTCGACCTCGGACGATTTAATAGCGCGTGATGCCATAGCGATATCCGCGGTTTTCGCCAGCAAGCCTGCAAAGCCTGTAGTAGAGCCGTGAGCGTGAATATCGATGTACACCGGGTTGAGGCCGTTGCGGCCGAGTATGCGGTACTCGTTGTCTTTTTCAGACGGCTCTATGGAAACACCTGTAGCGCCCTTAGCGGTCATCCACTGTTCAGCCCAGGTGGGCGCCAGATGGGCACCAATGGTGTTGGAGCCCTCCATAGTAAACAGCAGACCTTTAGTTGCGGGCGCAAATGGCTCGGGTTCGAGGCTGCGGGCAATGGGCGATAAAACGAGAAAGAAAGCAAAACAGAGTAAACAGGTTCTGGACAGCATCTTAGTAAGGGAGTCTCGACAATAGGTAAATCGGATAGTCTGTTCGCGGCTTTTATACCGGAATGGCATAGGAAACCACGTGGCTGTGTCAAAATTGTTACGCTAAGGTGTGCAGATACTGGAAAATCTTTGTCTACTCTACCAACGAAAAATTAACACTTTGTTGCGATCTTGTAGTCTTTGACGAAAAATTGCCGTCGACAAGAAAGCGATATTCCGCCTAGAAGCATACTTATGCGGCAAAATGTGAGCAACGCCGCCGCCTGATTTCTGAGACGCGTCAACGGTTTTTGATCGCCTGTCACGCAGCTGCAATAAAACCTTCATAAAACAATCGTACGAACGTAAAGATCCGCATTTACCGTAACGGGCTGCGGATTCGATCCTGTCTTGGCGGCCACTGCCAAATTATTTGAACAAAAAACGCACAAAATCGTGTCGATGGCCGACCATAACTCATCACATTACTTACACGGGACAACCTTTGTTTGTTAGTCACGCGGCTGTCATATATCTGTAACAGATGGCGGACAGAATGCCGAGGGAAATCAAGGTGACAACAGTGCGCTGGACTAGCCGCGTTCCAATCCTGAATTTGTAATGGGGCGATTCCATTGGGGTCGCCCTTAATTAATTAGCCTATATGCTGGCCCGAGCGGCCCACTCAACTTTACTTGGGGTGTAATAGATGAAATCCACTAACTGGTCACCGACTGTGGCCGTTCTTGTTGCCTGCGGTGTAAGTCAGGCATTCGCCGATTCTGCCACTGCCGATGCCACAACAGATTCAGCCGCCCCAATGGTTGAAGAGATGATGGTTCTGGCCAGCTACACGCCGATGGAGAACGCGACGGATATTGAGCGTCAGAACTCCGAAATTATTGATGCTGTGGATGCTGATCAGTTGGCGAAGTTTGGTGATTCCAATGTCGCCAGTGCGGTTAAACGCGTTGCCGGCGTTTCCGTACAGGACGGTAAGTACGCTGTTGTACGTGGCTTGGACGGACGTTATATCTCCAGCACGTTAAATGGCACTTTAATGCCAACCACCGATCCATTGCGACGCGATGTGCAGATGGATTTGTTCCCCGCAAATATTCTCGGTGGAATTGAAATTCAAAAGAGTTATTCCGCGGCAATGCCCGGTAGTACAACCGGTGGCTCGGTCGGCATGAAAACCAAGGGTTTGCCAGATGAAATGGTCTTCAAGCTATCCGGCTCTTTGGGTTATAACCTGGATGTCACGGGCAACGACATAGTGACCTACGAAGGTAGCGGTTCTGACTGGTTAACCTACGACGATGGTTTGCGCGATGTGCCAGCGGAAGTGGAAAATACTTTTCAGGGTACCGACGGTTCTGTAAATATTGAAACCTGCGATTTTGATGATCCCGCCTGTATCATCACCTATGCGGAAAGCGCGCGTTTAGCTCAGCAATTCCCCGTTATTTATAACGTTGATCGTGAATCCGCCAGTCCCGATTGGGGGGTGGGCTTGAGCCAAGGCAATCGCTTTGATCAAAGCTTTGGTAGCCTCGGTTACTATCTGGCGCTTGGGTTGAGTAACAGCACAAGTGCACGTCAGGATGCGACGAAAGATGATCCTGATGTTGTGAGCAGTTATGAGCGAAGCACAAAAACTTCGAAGCTCAACGGCTATCTCGTATTTGGTTTAGAAGATAATGCGGACGGCGAGTGGTTAAGTAAGACTATCTGGTTGCGTCAAGCGGAAGATACCACCAAATTGGAATCTGGCTACGCGACTTATGAAGACACTGTTTTTGATCAAGCGGTATTGCGTTGGAGTGAGCGCGAGTTTTTCTCTGAGCAGTTGTCTGGCAAGCATTATTTTTTCTCCAGCCACGAACTTGAATGGCAAGCCGGCATTTCGAATACCGGGATGTACGAGCCAGATCGTCGAACCTGGCGTATTCTGGGAGGCAACTTTGCTCCTTCAGCTACAGAGCGACGCTTTTCAGATCTAAATGAAGATGGTGTGGATATCGGGGTGAGCTACTTGATGCCCGTAGACTTTTCCACGTCCGTTTCTACCTCATTTAAATTGGGTTACCTGTATAGCTCGAAAGACCGAGACTGGGTCCAGTCGCGCTACAGTTTTGTTCCTGGCCGCAATGGCGCGCCTGCAGATCGAGCCACAGATGTAGAAACCCAGCTGTCAGCCGAAAATCTCGAAAATCAACGATACCGTTTGGTTAAGCGCACCGACAACCAGGACACTTTCCAGGCCGACTCTGAAATTAACGCGGTGTACTTCAATACGGAAACCTTGATTGCTTCTAACATCACCTTGGTTGCAGGTTTGCGACAGGAAACATTTGAGCAAAATATTTTCTACCCTAACGGGAGCAATAAATCTGGTGCGACCGAACCTTCCGTGGATGAGTCGAACTTACTTCCAGCAATTTCTTTGAATTACGCAGTTGATGACAATTGGCAAGTTCGCGTGTCAGCAAGTCAAACTGTTTCCTACCCGGGTATTATCGAAAAGTCTGATGCATCACTTTTCGATCCCGATACTGATGAATTGATTATTGGTAATGCGAACCTCGAAGTATCTGAAATTGATAATTTCGATTTGCGTGGTGAGTATTATTTTGAAGATGGCGGCAGCGTGTCTCTGGCGCTTTTTTCTAAACAAATCGCTAAGCCCGTAGAAAAAGCTGTTACCGATGGCTCTGGTACTTCGGCCGATGGTTACACTTTCCGGAATGCGGTGTCGGCTGATTTACTCGGTGTGGAACTGGACTTCAATAAAGTTTTGCTGGAGACAAGCTCCATTGCGTTGGACCTGGGTGGTAACGTCAGTGTCATTGAGTCGGAAGTTGAATTGGATGAGGATAGTATTCGACTCGAAGGTGAGGGCGCGAATGGTCGCGACTTGCAAGGCCAGTCTCCCCTGTTGGCTAACATACATTTCGGTATTGAGCACCACGCGACGCAACAGCAGCTCAATATTTTGCTGAATTACTTTGACGACAAAATCCACCGTGTCGTGCGTGGGGCCAATTCAAACATCATTGAAAAAGGGCGTATGTCCCTTGATATGAATTATCGCTTGACCTTCTCGAACGAATCAGAGTTCAAAATAAAATTGGAAAATATTCTGGATGAAAAAACCGAATACCAATTTGAGGACTCGGGTAAGGCGATTGAAAGCTATTCAAATGGTGCAGAAATCTCTATGAGCTACTCGTACACCTTTTAAGTGTTCAAATTTCACAAATTAGATCATTTGTGTAATTTATTTTTAATATTTGATTGGTAAAACACACACTAATTCGAAAACCGTCCCTTTTTCAGAAGAGGAAGAGGGACATCGAATCGTGAGGGATATTGAAAACCTGTTTTTCGGGTAATCAAATCACAAAATTTACAAGCGGAAACTCAACATTATGAAAACATTGAAATTAGCTCTACCGCTGATGGCTGCCAGCTTTTTGCTGACCGCTTGCGGCGGCGACGACAATGACAAAAAGACTCCTGAACCTACGGCAGTGCCTTCAACTACGCCAACTCCTACTTTGAGTTGTAGTGACGGTCTGCCACCGTTTGTTAGCTGCGTCGACGGTTCCGGTAGTGAGCCAGATGTGTACACCATTAGTGGTGACATCACTGAAGACTTCACTGTTGACATGAGTTCCGATAAAGAGTGGCGCATGAGCGGCACTGTGCGTGTTGGCAACGGCAACACCACTGAAGTAACAACTGATGCGGAAGTTGCTGCACTACAAGCTGCTGGCGTAACTCTGACTATCGAACCAGGCGTGCATATTCATGCGCTCGGCACAGCGAAGTTGATTGTAACTCGCGGCTCGAAAATCATGGCTGACGGTGAGCGCGATATGCCAATCACCTTTAGCTCGCTCGACGAAGGTTATGACGGTACTGGCGAATGGGCCGGTGTTGTCGTTCAAGGCTTCGCTCCACAATACGGCGGTGGTGACACGGGTGCGTGTTACGGCACGGGCACTACATGTAATATTGAAGGTGAAGGCGGTACAGATATCGGTTACTACGGTGGCGACATCGAAGACGATAACAGCGGTGTTATTCGCTATGTACGTATTGCAGAAGCGGGCCAGGTTGCCGGTTTAAATAACGAAGTTAATGGCTTGACTCTGCAAGGCGTTGGTTACGGTACAACTGTTGAGTATGTTCAAATTCACGGTAATTTGGATGATGGTATCGAGTGGTTCGGTGGTACTGTAAACTTGAAGTACGCTGTTTTGACCAACAATGACGACGACGATATTGATTTCGACGAAGGTTATGTTGGTAACATTCAGCACGTGTTAATTGTTAAGGATCAGTCTACTAACGCGGTAACTGGCGATAACGATCCTCGTGGTATTGAAGCCAACTCCAATGGTGCGGAAAAGTATGTACCGCAAACTAATGCTGTGCTGGCTAACTTTACCATCATCGGCAGCGGCATTAACAACCAGCCAGGCAACATGCAGCCCGGAATGCGTTTGCGTGGTGCGGTCAACGTAGAAGTACACAACTCCGTCGTAGAAGGCTTTGACGCTGGTTGTGTTGAAATTAACGATGAAGCCAACGTTAACTCCAACGTTGTATTCAGTAATGTTATTGGTCACTGTGCAAACGGTTTCTATAAAGTAGATCGCCCAGCTGACGAGTCTGACAACGTATTGGCTCAAGTGGCTACTTTTGATGATGCGTATGCTGTTGTTGAAGCTCAGGCTGACCTTGGCTCCATGTCCGCTATCACAGCGGTTGGTAATTCAAACTTCACCTTCGATAGCACAGATTATATTGGCGCAGTCGCTCCTGGTACCGCTCCCGCTGAAGCTTGGTGGGCTGGTTGGACTATCCCTGGCTCTTTGAGCGAAGTAGGTGTGCCTGCTGAGGCAGACTTCGTTTCTTGTGCTGATAACGTGTGTACATTGTCTGGCGTAATTGACGAAGATTACACCCTGATTGCTGGTATTGACTGGCGTTTGAGTGGCACTGTTCGAGTGGGTCGTGGTAATACCACTCAGCTTCTGCTTCCATCAGATGTTGAAGAGCTTAAAGCCAGCGGCGTAACTCTGACTATCGATCCAGGTGTTAGCGTTAAAGCTCTGGGTTCGGGCAAGCTACTCGTAACCCGCGGCAACAAAATTATGGCCAACGGTACCAAATACGCGCCGATCACTTTCAGCTCTCTTGATGCAGATTACGACGGCGAAGGTGAGTGGGGTGGCGTTGTTATTCAAGGTCTGGCTCCACAGTATGGCCAGGGCGACACTGGCCCATGTTATGGTACAGGCACCACCTGTAACGTAACTGGTGAAGGCGGTTCCGAAATCGGTGTTTACGGTGGTAACGATCCTGCCGACGATAGCGGTGTGTTCCGTTATGTTCGTATCGCTGAAGCTGGTCAGGTTGCAGGTTTGAATAACGAAGTTAATGGTCTTACTCTGCAAGGCGTAGGTTACGGCACCGAAATTGAGTACGTACAGATTCACGGTAACCTGGACGATGGTATCGAATGGTTCGGTGGTACGGTCAACGTTAAGTACGCTGTGTTAACTAACAACGACGACGATGATCTGGATTTCGATGAAGGCTACATGGGTAATATTCAGCACGTTCTGATTATTAAAAACCAGACTGCAACCGCGTTGGCCGGTAGCAACGATCCTCGTGGTGTCGAAGCTAACTCCAGCGATGCTGACTATGTTCCACAAACTAGCGCTGTACTCGCTAACATCACCGTTATTGGTAGCGACATTGTTAATCTGGACGGTAACAAGCAACCAGGCATGCGCCTGCGTGGTTCAGTCACTGTTGATATCTACAACAGTGCTGTAACTGGCTTCGACGACGGGTGTATCCGTATCGACCAGAGCAAAGTGAGTGATACCTTAACAGTTGATACTCCAGCGACTTTGGTAAACATTCTCACCGAATGCGAAAATGGCGCATACAAAAGTGGCACTCCAACGGCTGCATCTTCGAACGTGGTTGAGCTTGCGACAATGACATTCGACGACGCTTTTGCTATCACCGAAGCACAAGCTAAACTGGCTGCCGCACCAACTATCACTGCGATGGATAACGGTTCAGGCTTTGAGTTTGACCAGACTGACTATGTCGGCGCGGTAGCTCCAGGTACTGCTGCTGCAGACGCATGGTGGGCAGGTTGGACTATTGATTGGGCAAATAACTAAGCCTCTGAGTAGTCAACGAAGTTCCCGGGGGTAGCTGCGCAGCTACCCCCGGAGCCGGAACACCGCAAAAAAGCCAGCCTCGTTCGAGGCTGGCTTTTTTTATTTACGGGTAGCTAGTGCCTGTGTCGTCACTGCCTTCGGTGTTGTATATGCACACTTTGGGAGGGAGCTAAGTAGATCGGTCGAGTGGACATGGAGCAATAAAGTTTTATACTGAATTTAGCATTTCAAACCGCTGTCTGAGTGATTCAGCGACCTATTGTTTTTGAGCATGCGCTAACTAAAACCATCTTCTGAAATTTCGATTCGTCGATTGTTAAAATATTTTTTTGCGGTCGATGTCGTTGGTTTCTGATTGTTGAGCTTCGGACCGACTTTCATCTATATTGTGAGACGTTTTTGTTATTGAGCGTTTTCTCGTGAATTAAATTACGTAGCTTCTCGGTATCGTGTCTGTGCTTTAATTTCAAAGCGAGAATATATAAAAGATTATCAGACGAAAGGATTAGCGTTTGGCTTGGCAATGTTGGCGTCAGGCTATATTTCAGCTGGCACTCTTAGCGATGTCTATGTGAATGAAGTGACTGTGGCCGCCGATTTAGCATTTGTTGAATCAACGAAGTGGGAGGCCGTGAAGAATAGTTGCGATGATCAGACTCGCTTATACGTTAGTTACACCGCCGCCAACTCGACGCCTATCCTGGATATTTTGATCCGAGCAAAATTCGAGACTCGCCGAATAGATTCTATCTACTACACATGGGACAAAAACACTGAACGCTGCTATATTCGTCAAGTTATATTGAAGTAAAACTTGGGTTCTGAAAACTGGATAGTGGTGCTAGTTAGCGGTGACTGAGCGACAAGGTCACCGCATTTAGAGCTTCGCGAATTTTATTATTTTCAGAGCTAGCGAATTTGAAGTAACGCCCTAAGCCGCATCCAACTCCCCATCATTGCCCTCCAGAACGCCACGGTCGGAGGCTTTCAGCTCTACTCGATCGACGCAGTGCAACAGATGTAAATTCCCGGCGTAATCTTCCGTGAGTGCTGTGCAGCTTTCTATCCAATCGCCGGTGTTGGCGTAAACAAAGTTATCGCTTGTATCCAGGTCGGCACGATGAATGTGTCCGCAAATAACGCCATCGTAGTGGCGCTTTTTAGCTTCGCGGATGACCTGCTTCTTGTAGCGTTCGATGGCGGCACGTGCGCCGTGAATATTATCTTTAATTTGCCCTGCGAGTGAGAAATAGGGCATGCCCGCGAGGCGACGAAAACGGTTACCCCAGCGGTTGATAAACAGTAATAAATTATAGGCTGCATCACCGGTCATACGTTTTAGCCAATCGTATTTCATGTAGGCGTCAACGGCGTCACCGTGGAGTATCCAATATTTCTTGCCGGATACGCTGGTGTATTCGTGTTCGATGGCTATTTCTATCGGCCCGAATTTCTGTCCGGCGAAACGGCGCATGGGGTCGTCGTGGTTGCCTGGAATGTAGATGACCCGGGTGCCTTTGTCTGCCAGTTCGTAGAGCTTGAGCAGAATATGGTAGTGCTCCTGCGGCCAGTAGATCCGCTTTTTTAGGGACCAGAGGTCGACGATGTCGCCCACCAGGTACAAGGTGTCGCATTGCACAGACGACAGGAATTTATAGAGGTAGTCGACTTTGCAGTCTTTGAAGCCGAGGTGGACGTCAGAAATCCACACGGTACGCGCATTTACGTGTTGAGAGACTGTCATGAAAAATGCTCCTCAAAGGGTTCGTCTGGCAAACTCATTAATTCGTCCCATTAGCCCTAAAAGGCGTACGAGCGATTTCCAGACAAACGTATCTATTGGCGCACAGTGTCGATTCGCAGGGTGACGGTTTGTTAACAGCAATATGAAGGTTTGGTTAAAATCCGCACTAATTTGCTCTTTAAGTGTTTGTTTTTATGAGAATATTTCATTGGCGGCTCATTTTGGCAACGCACCCCAGCAGAAACCGGTGGTTGGCGCGTCTAGTTATACCGAAAGCCTTTGGAGGTCAAAGAGTCAAAAGGGTGTAGCAGGCATCATAGAAAAAATATATCAGAATCATCTACTCTATTGCTTTGATGTTTTATTGAGAGTGATTATCATTAATGTAAAGTGATATTCAACTGGAGCACCAACCCATGATCAAAACTCTCACATTTGCCGTAATGCATTTCTCTATAGCGTTCGCCGTTGCCTGGGCGTTAACCGGCGACTGGGCCGTAGGAGGTGCAGTTGCGTTGGTTGAGCCAGCAATTAACAGCGTCGGTTATATTTTTCACGAGAAGATTTGGGCGCACTTTAAAGGTAAGTCCGCGCAGGACGTCACTTCCACCTTGGCGTGTTGATTCTACCTAGCGGGCATTGACAGTGTAGTGCGATTCGGCTCCGCTGCTACGGGACAGAAGTGTGTGATAGACCCAGCGGCTGACCTTGCTGAGCAAGCTGGAGGCTGTCACAGAATCTGCGGTGTTGCGCATGTAATCCTGATAGTTGCCATTCCCGGGAATGCCATGAGCCGAAGAGTAGCTCGGGCTGGTAGTGCAGTCGATCACTTGGGTGGAGGTGAATGTGCTGCGAAAGGTGTAGCTGAGCTCCGTAGGCCGTTCCGGGTTAAGGTGAAATTTGAGATAAAAACCTGAAAATTCTACGATCTGGCCTAAGGTTTCGGCTATGCCCGCCATAATGCTCTCGCTTTCACAAGCATTGGGTACAGGTGCGGCCGTTACGCTGGGTTGTGGGCTTTGTGGAGCGTGGGTTTTACAGAGCGCTGTTGCGTCCACGTTGCAAGCTGCTGAAAGTATTGCCGTTATCACGAAACTACCGGCAGTGCTGATGTGCCGAGTCATCTTGGCCTCCGAAGCCAGTTAACGGGTAGGTAAGAGCCGCCATTATTTCACCGAAAGCGTGACACCTTTGTAACGAAACGTTATCGATTTACGCTAAGGCAGAAAAACGCGCACAACGCATGTTGGTCCAACAAGCAGCTTTTCGGGCTTAGCGCGTTATTCGGGTTGAACTGCGTCAGCGTATCAACCCAACTTCTAAACCGACAAACTTCCCGGTGATGTTTAGATACGATAGTCGAGGCCAACACTGACGCTAGGCAGGGACACATCGTCTGTATACATCAGGTTGCGTAATTCGACGTTCAGGTTTATGCCGTTGTTGAAAAACCAGCCAGCTCCAAGCCCGGCGGATAAGCCACTTTCGCTTTCGTCCAGTTCGCTACTGGTAGTGCCAGCCAGGGTTTGCAGTGCGACTGTGCTCGACAGCTCTGTGTACCCCAGGAGCGCATAGAAACGCGCCTGGTCGTTGATGCTTTCGAATCGAAAGTAAGCGGAAGTGTAGTTGTCGATGCTGTATTCGTTGCGACCATTCTCTGCAAACTGCAGGGTTTTATCCCCCAGGCCGTTGCCGTAGCGCAGATCGATGCCGAGATAACCGTTGTACTTGTAGCCCACCAGCAACTCGGTCGCGGCCAGTTTCAAGTCGTCATCTTCATCCATCGGCTCATTGACGATCAGGTCGTCGGCGAGAATACCGGTGAAATTGGCTCCAACGTAAAACCCGCGTGCATTGTCTGCGAAGGCAGATGCGGACGTTAGGCCAATAGTAAGTGCCAAAGCCAGGGCGAGAGGCGTCGATCTCATAGGGAGCTCCGTGATAGGTCAAGCTGCGGTTTTGCTGTTATGTGCGCTTGTAGCGTCTTTTATTGGCGCAGAAGATTACCACAGAATATTTTTTCAACCTATGGCCCGCGTCTCACCGGCGGCTCAGCGGCTGCTCGGATGGCAGGGGTACCTGGTAGCGTCCGTCAGGCAATTTTGCGCTGCGCCGCGACGGTGGCGCGCTGTTTGTGTCGCTCAACTTCATCCAGATTGCAAACTTCACTCGGGTCCAGATCCCTAACCTCCAGTAGTTCACATATAACGGCGCCGATAATTTCAGCGTGATCGTTGATCTTAAGGTTAGGGGGTAGCTTGGCACGAAGGCTACCGTTTTCAATTGCGATGTGCAGGCGCGCCTGCATCTGTTGAATGTGGTATGCAAAAAGCTTTGCGATGGCTGGGTTGAGCCAGGAGTGTCGTTTGATCACAAAAAACCACGTGGTTTCGTGGAGCACTTCTTTCGCCATTGGGCTGAAATTTTCAAAGCACCAACGTGCATAGGTTTCTGTTTCCGGGCCGTCGATATGCAAATGGTTTTGGCTGAACGGCCAGTTAAAACTTGTACGCATAACTCTCATCCTGACTTTGGACCTTTAGCAAATCGATTATAGAACAGTCAATTTTTCGCTTCTCGGAATGTTGAATTAGATGCAGTAAGTTTTCGTACGGATTTTATTTGTGGACACTGAGGGCGAAATAACGTCGCTGAAGTTTGGTTTATATCGCTAACTTTTAGTCAATTTGTTCGCGCTTATTTGTTGGTGATTATATAGATTTTTATAAAAACCTATATAAAACAATGGTTTGCCAAGTTGGCCTCGTAATTGCTATTACTGAGCCAACCATAACAAACCATCAAGGAACAACAATGAAAAAATTAATAGGGGCTTTGCTGACAGCAGTAGGTGGAATGAATCTGGCGCCGGCAGCGCTTGCTGACGACACCGTGAGTAAGGACTGGAGCTACGATCTAGCGCCTTATCAACGATTGACACTCTCGGCCGAACATACTGACGTGCAAATCTCTCAGTCCCAGCAAGATAAGATTTACCTAGAATTGGAGCAGAAGGTAATTTCTGGTGATCCGCAGACCTGTCTTCTTGATATTCGTGCAGTGGTTCGAGAAAGCGAACTTAAAATTGCTACCGACTGGCCATACGGTGCGGATAAAAATCACTGTAAGGTTAAACGCACGTTAAAAGTTGCTCTGGACGAGCGGGCGATACGCCGATTCGATCTAAAGCTGGAGCACGGACATTTAGATGTGGCGAGTTTGGGAGTAAAAACTCAACAATTCTCTGTAGAGCATGGCGCTGTAAAAGCAGGGACGTTTGCTGGTACCACAACCTCACTGAACACCAGGCATACAAATGTAAAAATCGACAAGGTTGAGGTAGCAAATTTTAACCTGGATGGTAGCCACGGTGACATGACTGTAGGGACTTTACAGAGTGATACTCTTTCCGGCCGTTGGCGCCATGGTGATATTCAGCTTGCGAGTGTAAGTACAAAAACAGTGGATTTGGACCACGCCCACGGTGGCGTGGTGTTAGCTGAGCACCGTGGTACAAAACTATCAATTCACAATGAACATGGCTTAATTAAAGCAGCGAAAAGCGATGCTGTTGCGGTTGAACTGGCGAATAGTCATGGCGATATTTCCTACTCGGGAGCGAGTGATCAAATAAACGTAAAAAGTTCGCATGGCGATGTAAAACTCATTCAGAAAAACAGCGAGTTTAAGCAGGTTATTGGTCGCACAAGCCACGGTCATATCAACGTAAAAGTGCCTACTGCAAGTGTATGTGATTATCGTATAGGGAAAGAGTCCAAAATTGACCAGGATGTTGTACGCCAGTCTGGCGACTGTTCGAAAGGTGGCGAAATTTCTCTCGCAGGCCGCTCAGGTGGACAGTCAATCTCTGCAATATAGCATGCCGTATCTACGGCTATTCATCTCAAAGCATATTTGAAACTATTGTTCGGGTAACTGCCAAAAATCGCGAATCTGCTGGCTCAGTTGGGCTGGCGATTCGCTGATTTGCATTTTTAAATGTGTACTCAGGTAGTTCCAGTTATCCGCTCGCAATAGCCGCGGTTCTACGAAAATAATAATACCTTTGTCGCTCTCTGTGCGGATCACTCGTCCGGCCGTTTGTCGTAAACGTATCAGGCCCGGAAACTGGAACGCGTACTGAAAACCGTTTAAACCACAACGCGAAAAATACTGGCTCATCTGTTGTTGTTCATCATCTGGTTGTGGCATGCCGGTACCGATAATAATCGCACCCAATAATGCAGTACCTGCGTAATCAATACCTTCTGCATATATACCGCCGACTATCGCAAATCCGAGTTTCGGCTCGCCGCCGTTTAAAAAGAGGTTGATAAATTCCTGGCGTTGACTGTCGGAACTCGCGGCGGTTTGCAGGAATAGTTCGGTCTCAGGAAAAGCGGCTTGATAAGCCGTTGCTGCCATTTCCAGATAAGCGTAAGAAGGGAAAAACACCAGATAATTGCCGGGTTTTGCGCGTGTCAGTTCACGAATGAGTTCAACAAGCGGGTTCAGGGACTCTTTCCTCTTACGCCAGTGGGTAGGTATATACGTGGTGCAAATTACGTATTGGTTTTCCTCTGGGAACACTGGTGGCAGGCGGTAACCTTGTGTCTGTTGTGGCAGCCCCAGTTGCTGCCTGGTGAAATTAAACGGGTCGAGCGTAGCCGAAAAGGCGATTGTTGAGCGGGCTTGAGACTGTAGTTTTTCTAAATAGCCACTCGCATCAAGGCAGCGAATTTTTAGCACCCGCTCTTTGCCATTTTTAGTCAAAATAGATATGTGGGCGGCTGAAAGCAGTTGTAACATCACCGCAAATCGATACAACTGCTTTAGCCATTCTCTAAAGCTGGAGTTGGGCATAGCTGAGCTTCCCGTTATTTCTGCCTCCGCTTCATCCTGTTGCAGGGCCTGCAAGAGATTTTGCAGTGGAAAATACATCAATCGCGTTAAATCTTTTTCGTTAATCGGATTTTCGTCTAGAAGTCGTAGCAGATGCACCAGTTTGGAAATGGCTTTTTTCAGCTTTGCAGCCTTACGCGGCAGGCTCTTGCGTACACCTTCACTCAATGCGGAATCCAATTCCGCGGAGTACATGTCACGTGCACGGCCGGGAAGGTTGTGCGCTTCATCGAGAAGAATTACCCGCGAATTAGTGTGTTCATCGAAGCAGCTAAGTCGTACCAGTGGATCATAAAAATAATTAACATCAGCAATGACAAAAGACAGCCATGGTGCTAGATGCAGGCTTAAAGCAAATGGGCAAATATGATAAGTATCTGCAATTTCCGTAAGGGCAACTTTGGTGAGCGTAGTTCTTAGCGCTTCGTTACGCGCAGAGGGAAGGCGATCATAAAAACCCACTGTTCGCGTGCAATATCCATTGTCGCCAGTACAGGAACTGCGCGTGTTTTCGTTGTTGGAGAGACAGGGGCAGACTTTATCGCGCGCTTGAATAATAAGCGTGTCCAGGTAACCCTCTGGGTCCAATTGGCGCACAGTGGACTCGGCTTGAACCTGGGTTGAGCCTTTGGAAGTAAGGTAGAGAGTTTGCGTATGCAAGTTTTCGCCAAAGGCTTTTATTGCAGGAAACAGTGCGGTTAACGTTTTGCCCGAGCCCGTGGGTGCTTCGATTAAGATAGGCTGTTTGTCGCGAATGTGTCGGTACACCTCGGCGGCGGTTTCTCGTTGCAGGGGGCGGTAGTGTGCAAATGGAAACGACAGGTCGCGGGCAAAAGCGCGCGCTGCGGTACGGCGATCGTAAATCTGTTGCCACCAACGCAAATAAACAGTAAGTAAACTTTCGCAATATTCAATTGCTTCTTGCGGGAGAATGTCGTCGTCCTGCTGAGATATTTGTTGCGTCGTGAGATCGAAATAGGTGAGGCGCAATGCCAGCGGCGCATTTTCTTGGCGCTCAGGCGTCATGTGAGCATAGAGCGCCGCGTATACCCGAAGTTGCGCCCAGTGTAAAAGCTTGCGTGTTTCGGGTATGAGATGACCGGGAATCAGGCAGGTTTTTATTTCCTCGAGAATTATATTCTTGGTGCTGCGGTTAATTAAATCCGCCCGGCCACCTAGTGTCACGCGCTGGTTTTCCACCAGCCACTCATCCTTTAGCGTAACTTCGGCTTCCCATGGCGCTTTACGGGATTTTTGAATTTGCTGATGTCCGCGTTGGCCTTGTTGCGCATCGGGTCCCCCGGCATCATCATTGAACAGATCCCCCTTTCTGGCAGCAAAGCTGACCAACTCTGTGACACTTAAATTCAGGTCTGGATAGCAGGCTTGGGCAGCGGCGTTTGGTGGGGGCTTATTGCCACTGCACATAGGCCACCTGGCAGGGAATTTGATGTTCGGCAAAATAGTGTAGCCACCGCAGCTGATTTTTTTGCAAACGATCGCCGGGGCCTTTTACTTCGACGAGTTCATAGCCGCCAGTATTGGGGAAATAAATTAGATCGGGTAGGCCGTTGCGGTTTTCCTTAAGGTCACGCAACAAGCGCTCGAATATTATCTGCCAGTGGCGCAAAGAGATGCGTGTTATTGCTAACTTCAGTAGCTCTGGCGCTGGCATAAACCCCATATGAAAGGGTGTGGCAATTCCGTGTTTCTGCTCGGCAACCTGGATGAGATCGTCCGGTGCGCGCTGCCAGTGCTCAAGCTTGCGCCAGCCTGATTCAAGATGTTGGCTGCGTTGACTGGCGAAATCCTCTTCGTAAAAATCGTGTGGACCAGTTTGAAACTCGTTGCTAAACGCACCGGGCACATCGGCAAAAATAGCCTCCCAAAATACGAGGCAAAACATACTCAGAAACAGCGTATTTTCTACGTAAAAACAGTCGCCGCTAACGCTTAAACTTTGCGCAGCGGCGAGTTCCACGTTTGGTGAGTCGCCAGCGGTCAGGAACAACTGGACTTCGTTTAGGGCTGGCGGCGCCGGTTTAGTCGCTGCCTGGCCGAGTGCTTTCAGCAATTTGGGGTGGAATTGCCGGGCGAAAGTTTGTTCGGCTTCACTCGGGCTGTCGAACATCTGCTGGCACAGTTTGAGCGCTGCCTGATGTTGCGCCAGGCGGTGCAAAATGCGGACTTGGCGCTCGCAGCTCGGTTGCTGCTGGCATTGTCTGTAGAGCGCCAGTGCATCCTGCCAGGCTTCTAGCCTTTCCAACTGGCGTGCAAGCCGCAGGCGCAATCGCTCTATGCGCCTTTGTACAAGGGTGTTACCCCGGCACTTATCCTGCTGCTGGGAGCACGCAATTGCTGGCAATTGGGTGTTCAGGGCGAGAATTTCCTCGCGACTCAAGCTTGCGAGATCGTCCAGTACATCCCGGAGCCGATAGTAGGCGAGCATCTTGTCTATTTGCTCGCGATGGGTGAAAACGCGCGTTGCTCTGGCCAGGCTGTAATTCTCGTAGCGGTACACGCCGAGGTCGCGCAGGACAAATTCGGTCAAATCCTGGCGGCCATTACTGAAATAGAGCAGGCAAAATGTAGCGAAATGCTCGCTGCTATTGAGCTGGATTAGGGTTTCGCCCTGCTGTTCTATTATCGTTTGTACTGGCTCGGGCAGGCTTTGCAGGAGTGGCACAAGGGCTGCCTTTGCAAGCCGCTGCGCCGCGGCACCTGGTAGTAACTCTAGCCACTCCTGTTTGGTGAACAGCGGGAAGGTATCGAGTAGATTGATCTCGGAAGGCTGGATGACGAGCTGTTGCGCGACCAAGTCTGCAACCGCCTGTGATTGATCTGATATCTCCTGGTAGCGTAATTTGGAGGTGCGAAACAGGGGGCCTTTGCGGGTGAGCAGGCGTACGTACAAGGCCTGTGCATCACCACTCAACAGCTGCAGGCGTCGGTAAAAATCCTGCTCCTCGGTGCTGAGTAAATCGTCGTAACGCTCATACACTCGCTGGATTACGCGCTGGAAGTTCGCCAGGTAATACAATGGGTCTGGCAGAACGGTGCGCGCAACGGGTTGTGATTGTGCGGAGGCTATTGGCGGCATTCGAAGCGGCTGGCAAAATAAGTACTACTGTATATGCGATCAGTTATTGCCGCAAGCCCGCTCAGGTTTCTGTAAGGGCGTTCTGGCTGGCGGTTTTTGTTTAGGGGGCGTGAGAGGCTAGGATGAAAGAGTTTGAATATGAGTTGCCAGACGTGCGTGATGGGCTGACGAGCAAAGAGCGCATTGTGCTCACATGCTTGCAGGAGGCGCAGCGGGAGCTGAAGGGGCGCAATGTCCCTACGGCCATGCTCTATGGTCGCGTGTTGGAGCATGTTGACCTGAGTGAGCAAGAGTTTGTGGCGATAGTACAGCGCATGCTCACGAAGCGGTGATGCCGCAACACCACAGCGATGACTGAGTGTCCGAGATGGCGGATTTTCGATTATTTTTCAGTCTGGCGCGCAAATCATTTATTAATCTAACCTGTTGATTCTTCGTTTGCTTATTTCTAAAGCAATTATTCTTCCTCGCCATTACTCGGCGCCCAACCTGCATCAGCAAGTTTTTTAGAAATATCTAATACTTTTGTGCTATGCACCCTCTATTGTAAGTGAGCACATACATACTTTGCTTCTAGTATAAATTCAGAGGTTTTCAAGTTTTTATAATTATAAAGTTTTACTGATGGCATACATATAAACGTAACAATGTCCATATACCAAAATAAATATAAGAAAAAAGTTTTATTTGTTTTTTCTTTCGTTTAATCTTGGAACTAATCGCATTAAAAAGTGACATGGATCACAAAAGTTGTCGTTTAAAGCATCTCTTATAGCGTTTAGTTTGGTTCTCGTGGCTGCTGTTCCAGCATTTGGTCACGGCGGGAGTGCGCCCATGCTGGGCGAGTGGCACGAAGAAATTGTTCGATTTCGTGTCAACGACAATTGGAGCCAGGAAGTCTGTTTCCGCCTGGACGAAAAAACCGAGGCGAGTGTGCGCTACGAATTTACCGCGCAAGTGCCAGTGAGGTTCGATTTTCATTTTCACCCGTCTGGGGGTGAATACGCCACAACGCATTTTCTTCGCCTGAAGGGTGCAGATTCGCACCAGGGCGTGGCCGACATCGGTGATGTTGGTATTTATTGTTTTGATTTTTTCCCGGGTACCCGGGTGAAGCAGGAGCGCACCGCAACGCTGCGCTACCGCGTCGACTAATTCCCTTTAACTCCAACGCAACCTGAGGATCTGGCTCAGAGGCACTCTTATGTTTAAAAATTGGCACCTTAAACAACTAAAAGCTGCAGCGCTGTTTCTTGTCGCTTTAACGCCTATGCGCAACGCACTGGCAGACGAGAATGATCTTGTAGTTATCGACCCGCAAGTAGATGAATGGCAGGCCATGGTGTCTGACCTGGGCGATGACACACAAGTTTTGATGCTGAAACAAGGAACCAACCCGTTCGCGCAAATTCGCGATGCACTGGCCGCGCGTTCTGCGCCGGTGAGTCGCTTGCACCTGGTATCGCACGGTGCAGCTGGTGAGCTTTTTCTGGGGGGCCAGCTGATTGACAGCGTATCTTTGCCTTCTTACGGGCGAGACCTGGCGGAAATGGGCCAGCAACTCACACCTGGCGCCGACTGGTATGTGTATGGGTGCGACGTGGCAGCTGGCCGGGATGGCGAGCACTTTTTGACGGCGATGTCGGATTACTCTGGTCTGGACGTGGCAGCATCTATGGACCGCACCGGCGCTTCTGCGTTGGGGGGAAACTGGACGCTCGAATATGAGCGCGGTGAAGTTCAACCGCAAGCGCTGTTTTCAGCCCGTTTCCAGCAGCAGTATCAGGCGGTATTGAGTCACTTCCGTGGTGGTTCCATGAGCTGGCGCCTGGTGGATGCCGATGGCGATACCCAGTTGGACGACCTCGAGTTGACGGTAAAATCCGCCTGGCGTTGGAATTCTATGTCGCCGCCTAGCAATAGCAGCCTTATCGTGAGTGGTACCGATCAGCCTTTAACGTTTGTTCAGACGTCTGATGAAGTGGTGTATGTTAACGGGGAATACAATGCTCCTGGCGATACTACCCCCACAACAGCCGATTATGCGTTAAGCACACGCACGTTTACGGCTAACGATATACCGCAAGGGCAAGCCTTTCTGATTCGCTGGAATGGTGGCGCCCGCATTAGTGATTTGCGGAACAATGCGGATGGTAATTGGAATATCCAGACGTTGGTGAATACCAGCAATGGCAACCTTGCGCCCAAGATCGATCTGCCGATTATTTACGAAGTGCCGCAACTGCAGTCGGATGGTGTGAGCACGTTGCAGAGTTACACCTTCCCGGTGACCTCAACCGACCCCAATGCCGATAAAATGCGCTTTCGTCTTGCGACAGAAGACGAGCTCGGTGGTCTTGCCGGGGGTTACGTAAACCCTACCGGTTTTACAATCAACACTAATACCGGTGTTGTTACCTGGAACGATTCAGGGACCTTAACACCGGGTCTGTACAGCGCCGGCATTGTAGTTGAAGACGTGCGGGCCGACGGCACGGTTATCTCCAAGAGCCACGTCGACTTTATTCTGGATCTGCAACCCAAAGCGGCCGTGCCGTTTGAGGTGAGCAACAATATTCCAGAAAGTCGTAACGTTATTGTTGAAAAGGGCGACTCTTATAATTTCCAGATTACCGGGACTGCGGTTGATGTTAGCAGCCTGGGTACCCTGCAAGGTACGCTGACCGAATCGTCCACGGTCGACGGGGATTTCACCTTTGCCCCGGGCGCGATTGGCACCGGTCTAGATCCTGGCACCTACCCCATTACGTTCGAAATCTATGACACCTCAGACGCCCGCTCAAAGAGCTATCTGATTCTGAACTTCATCGTGCCCGATCCTCTGGCGCCACGCCTGCAAAATGTGGAGTCGGATACAATCACTTATGCGAGTACAGATGCGCAATTGGTGGATGTCGATAGCGATGCGATTCTCACCGATAGAGACAATGGCGGTAACCCGGTCACTCACCTCAATAACGGCTTGTTGCGTTTTAACGTCTCCTTTGCTGATGGTGAATATGAAGTGTTGGGTTTCACGTCTGAGGGGGATGGCCCGGGTCAGTTCCGTCGCGACGGCTACGAAATTTATTATGAAGGCAGCAAAATCGCTGATATCGACACCTACGAGGACGGTGTGGGTAATGCATTGCGCATTCAGTTCGGCACTGTTTCAACAGCGACTGTGCAAGCACTGGTGCGTAAACTTACTTATAACGACACTTTTGTTTTACGTGCCAGCGGTCGTCGCAACCTCTCGCTCTACGTGCAGGACGGTGACGGTTTAGCGCGCAACTACTCGCTGTATGTGGATGTGCAAGAGCATCCGGAGAAGCCCGCAACAAGTGGCCCGGTTGTGGTGAACAACCACCTGCACCTGCGCAATGTGGCCGATAACGTTATTACCTCAAACGACTTGCAGTTTGCGGACGCAGACACCGATCCAAGTAATGTAACGATTGTTATAAATTCTACGCCCAACGGTATATTCTGGCGCCTTGGTGCGCCTACAGTGGCGATCACCAGCTTCACTCAGCAGGAAGTGAATGATGGCAAGATTTATTACGATCACCGCACCGGGCCTTATGCGCCCCCGGAAGTTAACCTGAGTGCTACCGATGGCACAACACCCGCTGGCCCCTACGATTCTGAGATCAGCTTTACCAGCAATGACAACTCCGCATACACCCTGGATGAAAACACCACTTCGGTAGGGCTTGTGCCTGTTCACGGCGAGTCGGGCACGGTAACCTATTCTTTGATTCCATACCCTGACTACAACCAGGGCGACCTGTTTAACGTTAATCCGAATTCGGGTGCCTTGTCATTCAAGGTTGCGCCTGATTACGAAAACCCGGTGATGTCGGGGATACCAAACCAGTACAAGCTCGCGGTTCAGGTGATTGGTTCTGCGTCTAGCGGCCACGTTCAGAAAATTACGGTGGACGTGCGAGATGTTAACGAAGCACCGGTGATTACCGGTACCCCGGCAGCAAGTGTTCGCGTGCCAGCAAGCTACAGCTTTACGCCGACTGCGACCGACCCGGAAAGTGATGCTATTTCCTGGAGTATTGCGAATAAACCAAGCTGGATGTCTTTCGATACGTCTACTGGCGCGCTGTCTGGATCACCGTCGGACTCTGACGTTGGCTCTTACACCTACATATTCATCATCGCGTCAGATGGCAACTTAAATTCTCATATCACTCTCGATATAGACGTTGTTGAGCGCAATTACGCGCCGGTAATTATTGTTGAGGGCAAGAGTACCGCTGAAAATACGCCGTTCAGTTACACTCCAACGGTGGCCGATGGCAACAGTGGCGATGTCCTGACTTACTCCATCACTAACAAGCCGGCCTGGGCCAGTTTTAATACCGCTACGGGTGAAATAAGTGGCACCCCTGGTTTTGACGATGCAGGCGCCTATAACGGCATTCAAATCACCGTTGATGATGCTAACGGTGGCGTTACTCAGAGCGACGCATTTCAGATTTTCGTTACCGATACCAATCGGGCCCCAACAATTTCTGGTACTCCAGCAACTACCGGGTCTGAAGGCGTCGCGTACAGTTTTGTCCCGACCGGTTTCGATCCGGACGGGGACCGCCTGGCTTTTAGCGTACTCAACCTGCCACCGTGGGCGAGCTTCGACGATACTACCGGTACCGTGAGTGGCGCCCCGGGCTTCACCGACTCAGGTACCTACAGCAACATTATTGTTGGTGTGAATGATTTGCGCAGCGGCGTGGATACCCTGCCTGCATTTAGTATCGTTGTTGCTGAAGTTAACCGGGCGCCGACCTTGAGCGGAACACCGGCTGTCAGTGTTGCGGAGGATGCGAGCTACAGCTTTGCGCCAGTGGTTAACGATCCGGATACCGACAATACCCTTACCTTGAGTATTACTAACAAGCCGAGCTGGGCGAGCTTTAACACCACCACCGGTGCGCTGACCGGTAAGCCAGGCTTTGAAGATGCCGGGACTTACAGCGGCATTGTTATCTCAGTGGTGGACAACCTTGGCGAAGGCAATAGTCTCCCTGCGTTCACCATTACGGTTACCAATACTAACCGCGCACCGACTATTACCGGTGTGCCTGCCACCAGCGTAACCGAAGCCAGCAACTACAGCTTTGTACCGAGCGCGACCGAGTTGGATTCCAGCGATAGTGTCAGTGGGTTCAGCATTACCAACAAACCTGCTTGGGCCAGCTTTAATCCTACGACGGGTGAGTTGTCTGGTACACCAGGTTATGAGGACGCGGGTAGCTACAATGGCATCGTTATTTCAGTAACGGATACTGTGGGCGGTACCAGCAGTTTGCCTGCGTTTAGCATCACTGTTGCCGATCTCAACCGCGAGCCAGTGATCAGTGCACTCCCACCCGGCCAGCCAATCGCTGAAGCGGAAACCTATACCTATGCCGCCACGGCGACCGATGCAGATAGCGATATCCTGACCTATAGCATCGTTAACAAACCCTCCTGGGCGAGTTTCAATACTGCTACCGGTGTATTGACGGGCACGCCCGGTTACGACGATGCCGGTCGCTACGATGGCATCGTGATTGAGGCGCTCGATGGTAAAGGCGGACGTGCCGCCGTGGGGCCATTCGGTATCCAGGTGCAGAATACCAACCGCCTGCCTACCATTAGCGGTACCCCGCTACCCACCATTGCAGAAGGGCAGCCGTACAGCTTCACGGTATCAGCAACCGACCCGGATACTGGTGCAAGACTGAGCTATCGCGGTGAATACCTGCCTTCCTGGTTGTCGGTTGATCCGACGACAGGGACGGTCACGGGTACACCTGGCTATGAAGACGCGGGTACTTACGCCAATGTGGCGATTATTGTAGAAGACGAATTGGGCGGCAGGGATACCCTGGGCCCGTTCGCCATCACCGTAACCGACACCAACCGTGCGCCGACCATTGCGGGCACTGCACCTGGGTCGACTGACGAAGGGGGCTCCTTCTACTTCACGCCAACGGCGAGTGACCCGGATAGCGACCCGCTGACTTTTGCAGTTAGCAACAAACCTTCCTGGGCGCAGTTCAATTCCAATACCGGTGTGCTCAGTGGTACGCCTGGCTATCTGGACGCGGGTCAGTATGCGGGTATTACCGTTACCGTATCCGATGGTCGCGGCGGCAGTGCTGTTTTCGGGCCATTTAGTGTTGATGTAAACAACTTGAACCGCGCTCCGACCATTTCCGGCACCGCGGCGCCCAAGGGCACAGAAAAGCTGGCCTACAGCTTTACCCCCAGCGTTGTGGACCCGGATACCGACGATGTACACACCTTCAGTGTGACCAACAAGCCCGCCTGGGCGAGCTTTAACACCGCCACCGGTATGCTGTCTGGTACACCGCAAGACGGTGATGAAGGCACCTACAGCGGTATTGTGATCAGCGTTGACGATGGCAAAGGTGGCAGTGATGCGCTGGCGCCGTTCGCTATCCAGATCGACAATGACAACACCGCACCTGTGGCGAGTGGTATCAGCGCAAACATCGTTGAAGACCAGCCCTATGAAGTGACTATCACTGCGCAGGACGGGGAAAACGACCCGCTGACCTTTATTGTGGTGGATCAGCCTGAACACGGCACCCTCACTGGCACCGGGCCTAAGTTTGTCTACACCCCGAACCTGGATTACGTGGGCGCCGACCAGTTTACCTTCCGTGTATCGGACGGTGAACTTCAGTCCGACCTGACCACAGCAAGCTTTAATGTAGAAGCGGATCTGGACGGTGACAAAATCATCGATGATCTGGATTCAGACGTTGACGGCGACGGTATTCCCAACGCGGAAGATGGTTCTGGCGATAGCGACGATGACGGCATTATCGACTCGCGCGATACCGATTCGGATAACGACGGTATTCCCGATAGCGTAGAAGGTGCGGAAGATCAGGATCAAGACGGTATACCCAACCATCAGGATCTGGACTCCGACGGCGATAATCTGCCGGACGCGCTGGAAGGCACCGTGGACTCTGACGAAGACGGCACCCCGGACTACCTGGATACCGACAGCGATAACGATGGGATCAGCGACCTGATTGAAGGTGCGGAAGACAGCGACAAAGATGGCACGCCAGACTACCTGGATAGCGATTCCGACAACGACGGCATCAGCGATAAGGACGAAGGCGCTGACGACATCGATAACGACGGTATCCCGAACTATCTGGACGACGACGCCGATAACGATGGCATGAAAGACGCCGACGAAGGCACCGCGGATTCTGACGGAGACGGCACCCCGGATTACCTGGATACCGACAGCGACAACGACGGTATCAGCGATAAGGACGAAGGTGCTACCGACTCCGATAACGACGGCACCCCGGACTATCTGGATACCGACAGCGACAACGACGGCATCAGCGATAAAGACGAAGGTGCTGACGATATCGATAACGACGGTATTCCGAACTATCGGGATGACGACAGCGACAACGACGGCATGAGCGATAAGGACGAAGGTTCAGCCGATTCCGATAACGACGGTACACCGGACTACCTGGACAGCGATTCCGACAACGACGGTATCAGCGATAAGGACGAAGGTTCAGCCGATTCGGATAACGACGGTCTGCCGGACTATCTGGACAGCGATTCCGACAACGACGGTATCAGCGATAAGGACGAAGGTTCCGCTGATTCGGATAACGACGGCACCCCGAACTATCGCGACGAAGACTCGGATGGCGACGGTATTCCCGATGCGGACGAGAGCCAGGCCGATAGCGATGGCGACAACATCCCTGACTTTATTGATACCGACAGCGATAACGACGGCATCAGCGATAGCGAGGAAGGTGCTCGCGACAGCGACAACGACGGTGTGAGCGATTACCTGGACACGGATTCCGACAACGACGGCATCGACGATAAAGACGAAAGCACTGGCGACAGCGATGGCGACGGTACCCCGGACTACCTGGATACCAGCATCGATGAAGACGGTGACGGCATTCCCGATATTATCGAAGGTGCTGGCGACGACGATGGCGACGGTATTCCGAACTACGCGGACATCGATTCCGACAACGACGGTATTCTGGACAACCAGGAAGAAGGGATTTCCGGCAAGGACAGCGACAACGATGGTATCGACGACTCGTTTGACGTCGATGAGACCGGTGGCGTGGACCTGGATAACGATGGCATCGACGACGGCTATGTGCTGCGCGATACCGACGAAGACGGCATCCCCGATATGCTGGACCCGGACTCTGACGGCGACGGTATTCCCGATGCGCTGGAAGCGGTGCGTGAACCAGTGGATTCCGATAACGATCTGATCGACGACCGTTTCGACGTGGACCAAACCGGCGGTATCGACACCGACGGCAACGGCATTGATGATCGCTTCGACGCTGGCCAAACGGGCGGCCCGGATGCGGACAACGATGGTATCGATGACACCACCGTGCCGCAGGCGGATGCGGACCACGACGGTATTCCGGATTACCTGGATTCCGACAGTGACAACGACGGCATTCCAGACAGTGTTGAAGCGGGTAACACCGGCAACGACACCGATGGTGATGGCATTGACGATCAGTATGATGCGGACTTCACTGGCGGTGCAGACCTCAACGGCGACGGTGTCGACGATGACGCTGCCTTGCGAGATTCCGATGGCGACGGTATCCCTGATCTACGCGATCTGGATTCCGACAACGACGGCTTCTTCGATGTCGACGAAGCGGGCTACCCGGATCTGGACGAGAACGGCATGGTGGATGACGAAAGCCTGGTCACTGGACCTGCGCTGGACTCTGACAACGATGGCATTCCGGACTATCTGGACCTGGACAGCAACAACGATGGCATTAACGACATCGAAGGCAACGCTGCTCACGTACTAGATGAAGATGGCGACGGCCGCATTGATAACATGGTCGACTCCGATCAGGACGGTATCCACGATCTGCTGGATCAACAGCCGAACGCGTTTGGCTCGGGTTCTGACAAAGATCACGATTCCGTACCTGCTGGTTTGGATCGCGACCAGGATGGCGATGGTATCTCCGACGCGGTAGAGGGCATGGGTGACCTGGATAACGACGGTCTCGCTGATGCACTGGATCTCGATAGTGACAACGACGGTCTGCCAGACAGCCTGGAAACCGATCGCCCGGCACCTACCGGTGTAGACACTGACTTCGACGGTATCGACGATGCCTATGACGTTGATGTGACCGGTGGTGTAGACGCGGACGGCGACGGTGTCGATGACCGCTTCCAAGAGGTAGATACTGATGGCGATGGCCTGCCGGATTACCGCGATCTGGACAGCGACAACGACGGTATCCCCGATAGTGAAGAACAGCTGCTGGTACCCTTGACCGGTATGGATAGCGACAGCGACGGTATTGACGACGCAGTCGACGTAGATAATACCGGTGGTGTAGATGCCAACAACGATGGCGTTGACGATGCGTTGGTGGTGACTACCGACTTCGACAACGACGGTCTTCCAGATTACCGTGACACCGACAGCGATAACGACGGTGTACTGGACGGTGATGAAAACGGCGACTTCAACAACGACGGCATTGTCGATCGTCTGCAAGTGGACAACGGTGTTGAAACCGGTGTTAACGGTGGTGGCTCGTTCGGTCTCTGGTTGTTGATGATGATGGGTGCGCTGGTGCTGGTTAAGCGCCGCGCCTCCCGTCCGCTGCTGGTGGTAGCTCTGTTACTGGCGTCCGTTGCCGGTCGCGCCGCAGAGTGCGACTACAGCAGCGCCTATCGGCAGGCGGGATGCTGGTACCTGGGTTTGGGCGCAGGTGTCAGTAAGCTTGAGCCAGAACCTACTGACGCTACCAGCTGGCAGGTCAATGACAGTTCCAGCAATGCAGTCGGTGTGTTCGCCGGATTGCGCTTGAGCGATCACCTGTTTGCTGAGCTGAGTCACTACGATCTGGGAACGGCAACCCTATCCAGCGTAAACCCTAGCATTACACTGGAGCCGGAAATCGACTACAGCATTACCGGGCTTTCCGCTGGCTACTGGTTGCGCAACTACGGCGCACGTTTGAACGCTTTCGTGAAAGTCGGCCTGCAGACCCTGGATACAACCTCGACCAATATTTCTCACCAGAATAACAGCACCCAGTTCACTCTGGGTGTGGGTGGCGAATGGTTAATCAGCGAAAAATGGTTTGCACGGGTATCGCTGGATTCATATGACAAGGATGCCCAGGCGGCGACTTTGAGTGTGGCGCGCTATCTTGGCAAGGCCAGTCCCAAGCCAGCCAAAGCAGAGCCTGTGGCGGCGGCACCTGCAGATGCCGACAACGACGGTGTTATTGACGCCGACGACCAGTGCCCACAAACACCGGAAGGTGTTGCGGTGAATCACTTTGGTTGCCCTGAAATTTCGCCGGTTACTGTACATTTTGCGTTTAACTCCGCCGTTTTGAGCGCAGAAACCCAGGCTCAATTGGATGCCTTGGCACAAGGTGTAGCGGCCGCGAACTATGATTTCCGCGTAAAAATTGCGGGTCATGCGGACTGGGTCGGCAGCGAAGCCTTTAACCAGGGGCTTTCCGAAAAACGCGCGAATGCCGTTGCGAACTACCTCAGCGAGCGTCTGCAACTGAATGCAGAAAAGTGGGACACTCGAGGTTACGGCGAAGTGAAACCCGTTGCCGACAATAACTCGGCTCAAGGTCGGGCGCAAAATCGCCGTGTCGAGATCACGTTCAAATAGGTTGAGCGGCGCATTATTACATTTCGAACGGGCAGCTCAGGCTGCCCGTTTTTGCATTCGGAGCCTGGCAGTTTTCAGTAGTTCTCGATGGAAAAGGAACTTGATCTGCCGGTGTTTGTCCATTTTCAGCGGTCGCGGCGTAATTTGAGCACGCGATCTACTGTAGTCAGAATTCAGACCGATTGGCGGCCGGGCGCAGTTGATCCTCAGCCCAGAAGCGCATACTCTACGGCCCTGGTTTACACACATAATAATTAAGCACCCGCGTTTGCTGGCCTTTATACGCCCCAGCGCGAAAGGTGCGAAAGACGGGATCTCACCATGCAAAAATATCTGCTAGTCCTTTTGCTTGCATTGCCACATCTGGCCTTTGCTCAGCAACAATTATTTTATATTGGTCGTTTTCAGTCGGATGAAGCCAAGACTCTTGCAAGTATGCGCGCCATCCCGGGGATTCCCGAAAAAGAGCGTAAAGCCTACGAGAAGGATTTTTTCGGCCGCCTGGTTAACGATATTCGCTCCGACTCGTTCACGACCTATTTTGCGAACGATGTGCCGGCGAGCCCGGTGTTTATTCCGGCGCAGATTCAGCTGGTGTCGGGCGATACTATTCGGATGCGTTACTACCACGAATATCGCAAAGAGTTTGTTGAGCGGGAGCTGACTTTTAAAGACGGTTGCTACACCGTGCCGGTAGGTCCATGGGGATTTGAAGAGTTTTTCTGCAAGCTGCCCTGATGCCGGTAGTCGTAGGAGGAAGGCGCTTGTTTATTCATAGTGCGCCAGCTTGTGCAGTTCGCCAGTGAATTCTTCAAAGCGCGCCTCGAGTGCGCAACTGTGCTGGATGATTTGGCTGGCGCCTGAAATTGCCTGATCAACCGAGGCAATGAGCGCTTTTTCCTCGTCTTCATCCAGACCTAGCCGGTAGACGGCCTGTTCAATCTGTTCTTTTATTCCATCGATTACATCTTCGGTGAGATCTGACTGGCGGAGGATAATTTCGCGAATCTCTGCCAGCTTTTTATCCGCGAAGCCCGCCAGGGAGCGAATACCTGCCTGGCGTTCCTGCGCCATTTTCTCATTGATCTCGAATGCCACACAGCGCGCCTCTGCGCCGTCGACCAGCACGGTTAAATTGTCTTTCAGACGACCGTAGTCCTCAGGGTTTTCTACGGGCATGTTTTTGATTAGCAGGGTCACATGTTTGTCGGTGATGATCGTCCGCGCCCCAAAATCCAGTATGCGATGCTTGGTGGTAATTTTTTCCAGCACTTTCGCTTCTATGGATTCCGGCGCACAGTTGTAGAGGTGCTCCTGGCCACCAAAGGCGAAGCGGATACAGCAGGCCACCCCGTACTGCTCGGTGGCTTCAAGTAATTGTTTTGCCAGTTCCTGCTCATTCTGGCACTGAAAACTGGCCTGCAGGAAGCGAATGGTGAGGCCCAGTTCTGCGCTGCTGGCCATCGCCTGAAATGCCGTATGCATCGCTTCCTGGCGCTGACTTTCGATGTTTTTGACCGCGATTCTAGCGGCTAAAACCGATTCGACTCGCGCAACGACCGTATCTTCATCGAGCGGTTTGGTTACGTATTCGTCCGCACCCGCTTCGTATCCCCGCAGGCGCTCTTCTACGGTATCGAGACCGGAGACAAAAACGATGGAGATGTTCGCGGTAGCGGGATTTTCGCGTAATTGCTTACACACGTGGTAGCCGCTGATGCCGGGCATGTGCGCGTCCAGAAGTACCAGGTCGTAGCTGTTTGTTTGGACTGCCTCGATGCAGGCTTCGCCGCTCTCCAGACAAGTGACGTCGTACTTTTCGGCAAATATATCCTGCAAAAGTACGCGTGACATTTCCTGATCGTCGACGATGAGTATGTGGGGACGATTGGCTCTCATAAGTGTGGTTTCGCTGGGGGTTCCAACCCGGAAATGAGGCTTGTCGTCTAAGTGTAGATCAGCTTATAAAAAGTGGTGTTGGCTAAGACGGCAGAAGAATGAGAGGTCGTTGGAATATAAAAAAAGCGCTGTAGGTACAGCGCTTGGGAGGGAGAGAAAATGTGTTTGGCGTTTTAACGATGACCTGTTAGCGACGCCGTTTTTTGTCCGTACTGGAACACACCTCAGTACGGACCATCGGGTTTTTTAGAAGTCCAGGTTGCCGGACAGGTTTGGTGTGGTCCAGTTGATGTAGGAGTCCACGTTCACTGTGCTACCAGAGCGGGCATTGATAGAGCCTGTATTGCCGCTGCCGCCTTTCAGGAACTTCGACACGTTATCGCGCAGAGGTTGGGCAAACTCGCTTTTCCACGCGCAGTGGCTGCCGTCACTTACGTTATTGTGGAAGCTCATGTTGCTGCTCACACCCAGTGCTTCATAAATGCGCTTACCGGCTGCGGCTGCAGCGTAGGAGGAGCGATAGTCGAGATTGCCGATGTGTGGGTTATCCAGAATAAGCAGGCCGCGTGGCGCCACCAAACCAATAACCTCATGGGTATCAATCGGCAAGCGGTTCGGGCTGCTGGCGAAAGTGCGGAAAGCATTTGGCGAGAACCAGGGTTCGTAGTTGATCGCGTGCGAAGGTTGTTCGCCACCGCTGTCGACCACGGGTACCAGGCGCAAGGCGGGTACGCCGCCGATACCAGACTCGTTGGGGATGGTCAAAGCGACACGGCCGTCGAATGCGCCGGCGATAAAGGCGGCTTTACCGAAGCGCGAACACCCGGTAACACCCACGCTGTCAGCGTCGATCAGGCTAGAGCTTTCCAACACGTCGATAATACGGCTGGCGCCCCATGCCCACGCGGTAAGCAGACCCGCCTGGCTTGAGCCATAGATGTCGTAGAAGCGTCCGTTGCCTTGTCCGCTGCCTTCTGCACCCACTTGGTATGGATCGAAGTTGATAATCGCAACGCCCTGAGATTTAAGGACATCTTTCATGCCACCTGCGATACCGAAGAATCCACCACCGAAGCCAATGACTGCGGGGTAGGGAGCGGAACCCGTGGAAGGCAGTTCGACAGACGCGCTGAACGAGGTTGAACGGCCGTTGTGCGACACGCTGACCTGCACCGAGGAGCTGCTGACAGTACCCGTCACACTGCTGGGTTTGGCGGGTTTTTCACCGTAAATATAGGTGTAGGCCTGCTCGAGGATTTCCGCACGGCGACAACGCCATTCGGTCTTGCTCGTCATGCGCGTGCCGTCGAGTTTGCGGAACGGATCAGGCAGGTTGTTGGTGCCAGATACTGCTCCGGGCAGCGGACCTACATTACAGCTGGCGCTGGGGTTTTCGTTGGAAGGTGGCGGTGTGGGCGGTTCGGTCAATTCGCCGTCCGGGGAGTAGATCGCGAAACCTGCAATTGTGCCGTTGTCGACCAGTGTTTCCAGTTCAATATCGAGGCTGCCGTCGTTCACGTAGATATTGTCCACACTAAACTCGTAAGCGCCATCGTGACCCGCAAGGGTGTAGAGGTCGACGTTGGACATTTCGAGTTGGTCTTCAATATAAAGGTTGAAGGAGCGGTCGCCTGCTGCGGTTTGATAGATTTCGGCAAACTGCATGTCGATAGAGAAGGTGCCTGCTGTTACCGGAATGCTGTAGGTGTAGGAACCGTAGCGTTCGGTCTGGAACACGGCGTCTTCGGTGGTGCCAGCAATCGGGTCGGTTGTCGAGCTGACGCTGCCGCCGTTGTAGTACTCATCCGCTTGGTATTGCACACCATTGTAGGTGGTCGCATTACCACCTGCATTGATGGCAACCACCAGCTGTGCGCTACCTGAAGAGCTCGAAGAAGAGCTGCTGGAGGATGAGGAACTGGATGAGGATGAGCTGGAGGAGCTGCTACTGCTCGAGTTACTGCTTGATGTAGAGCTACTTGATGTAGAGCTGCTTGATGACGAGCTACTGCTTGACGATGAGCTGCTGGATGAACTGGTAGAGGATGTACTGCTGCCAGTTCCGCAGGCACCCAAATTGGTCCAGGACGCGTCGCTGCCGGGTACTGAGTTAGTGTACCAGTTGGCGCGGTACAGGGTGTTTTGATACACCATCTGATCGCCAGCATTGGCGTGGTTATAGGCACCACCAGACCAGTCACGTGCAGTCCAGCTGGGGTACACATTCACACCTGCACAGCTGCCCCCGGTCGCACCCGAACTGCTGGAGCTGCTGGAGCTAGATGAGCTCGACGAGCTGCTGGAAGAGGAATTGCTGCTTGACGATGATGAGCTGGATGAACTGCTGGAGCTCGAGGAGCTGCTGGAGCTGCCAGTGCCGCAGTTTCCGCTGAAGCAATCGTCCGTCGCGCCAAAGCCAATTACACCATTACAGTGCATAGTTTCGGAGAAGGAGCCGTTGCCGCAGCCGCCGTCGTAGGTGGAGGTGTTGTACTCCATATCTTCGGCTTCGCGCACTTCGCCATTGGCGTAGACGTAATCCAGAATGACATCGCGCCCGCTCGCATCGTTGTCGAATTCAACCTGAATGTCACCGCTGGCGCTGCCGCTGTACACGTAATCTGCGTCGGAGGTGGTTAAGGTCCAGTCAGCGACAGTGACGCCGCCAATGTTCAAGTTGATATGTTCTGAGCCATCGGTACCTCGGGCGCGGACAATAATATCGGATCCGCTGGGGCCACCACTTGACGATGAAGACGAGGATGATGACGTGCTGGAGGAAGATCCTGACGATGTCGTTTGGCTGACGGTAATGTCGGAGTTACCGCTGCTCTGGTAGCCTTCCGTCGCCAGTACCATGTAATCGTGGCTGCCCAGATTCAAACCCTGGCTCGCCCAGTAGTTGAAGTGATTGGCTACGTTGATCGTGCCGCTAATCTGGCCAAAGCCCTTCTTCGGCGTACGCACACTAAAATACTGATAAAAAGTGGCGGTACCTTCAATGGATGGCTGGTTGACTCGCTGGCAGCGGCGGACATTGTAGGTCGCGCCATCGCTCTGGAAGCTGCCGAAGTTAGTGCCGCCATTACAGCTGGATGGGTTGTAGGAGCCGTAACTCTCGATCACGTAGTACTCAATGAGAGGGTTGCGCGTCCAACCGTACAGAGCGAGGTAAGAGTTCTGTGAGTTGCTCACGCCATAGTAACCTTCATAGGCTACGGTGCGGGGGCCACCAGGGTTCCAACCTTTACCGCCAACCCAGTTATTGGTGGCGTTGGTCCATTGCGAGCGATAGCGACCGCCAGACATGAGTTCGAACGACGCATCACCACTGTCTTTCCAAAAGGAGTAGTAGTAACCGTTGTGTGTGCCGGTCGCGTTAGATGTCAGGGTTTGTGCCATAGTACCTGCAGACAGCAGCGCTGTGGCACAACCAATGGCGGCTAGAAATCGTTTTCCCGTGCGCGCAACCTTGTCCAATTGGCGCGGTACCACGGTTTTTCGTGCATGTGACGGCGAAGATAGATTTATCCGCCACGGTGAGTGATGTGAATTCATTATTAGAATCTCCACAAGTTCTGTTCAGGATTACAGGGTTTGATGTCCCAGTGGGATGCTCAGCCGGATGGGTTTATCCGTTGTTATCCTTTATATCCATGTTGGCTGATCTCGAAATCGCATCGAGGCGCGGGCCTGAACTACGCGATAGGTATCTCACATAGGAAACAGTCGTTCCCCCAGGGTGAAAAAAAGAAAGAAACCTAAATTGGCGCCATAACCGCAGTTAATGGCAGAGAACATCTTTTTTATTGTTATTGTCTAGTTGACTGTATGCTAGTACACAGTAAAGGCATATTGGACCAAAGTCTATCCTGGAAAAAAGACTGGTATACATGTCGACGTTGCCGTCAGCTTTCTGCTACCTAAGTGTTGTACTTTCGTTAGTGTTTTCAGGGAATTAAGCGAATTAAAGTCGTTTTCTTTAGTGGTATTTCAGAGGTCTGTGAGTGATAAATTTATACGGTTGGCAGCCGACCATTGGTGATCCGACTTTTTTGGGCTGGCTTACTGTGCTGGCGTATTGTTTCGCGTTTTTGTTATCCGTGCGCGTGGTGTCTTGCGCAGAGCGTTGTTTTACCTCGGACACTCAAAAACAGGTATGGCTTTGGGCCGCAATGGCTGGCTTGATGTTATTTCTGGCAATCAACAAACAGCTGGATTTACAGAGCTTTTTTACTGCATGGGCTAAATATAATGCGCGTGAATACGGTTGGTATGAGCACCGTCGATCGATTCAAATGGGGTTTATCGTTGCGGTAATAGTTGCAGGCTTTTGCGTCTTGGTATTTCTCTTGGTGCTGTTTCGTAAACAGCTCAAAAACAACAGTCTCGCGCTGGCTGGCTTGTGTTTTTTAGTGTCTTTTATTGTAATTCGAGCAGCATCTTTTCATCATTTTGATCGATTGATTGGCGTTCACCTGGGGGTGCTGCGCATTAACCACCTCTTTGAATTGAGTGGTATTGGAATGATTTGCGCTAATGCGATGACGCTACTTCGCTGCGTTCGCTAAGTGCGCGTTCAATGCGCTGTTGGTTTTTTACAGCTGCGCTGTCGCGGGTAGATACATCGCGGGTAGATACACAGTTTTAATGCGACCTAAGCCAGGCCTGCGCGCGCACGGCGGGAGTTCTTACCCCAGTGCCGCAAATATTTGCGCTCAAAAAATATTACGAGTGCGCGCCAAATGTTCATCGGCGTGGGCAGTTGCCACACAGTGCCGTACTCCATGAGTGGCTGATCTGGAATATTGTGTTCACGTTTTATCGTATTCCAACACTCAATACGTTTTTGCTGGCATTGCAAACGCTCGATTTCACGGCTGCCGCCTTTGATTTCATCTTCAGGGTTAATGCAGACCACGTCGTGGATAACGGCAACTTTGTTTTTGGGGTATTGGAGAAAATGCATCAGCCACAGATCGACACCCCAGCCTACCAGTTTAGGGTCGTATACCTGAAAGAAGGCGTCTAGTTTATCTGTGCGTATGAGCGGCGCGCACACTTCGACAAAATTGGTGTAGGTAAGCTTACGCAGGGAACGCACGCCGGTGAGTCTATGGCTGATCTTGCCTGCAGGCGAGAACGCTGGCTGTAAACACCACAACTGGTACTTCTTAAGATAGTTAAAGAGAGTATGAATATTTCTGTCTGGAAACATAACATCGTCATCCAGTACCAAAACAGCATCATATTGACGGAACAGTTCCGGATTCTCCTGCCACGCGTGATACAGGTTGGGAAATTTGCCGCCCTGACGGTCGCAATAGTAGTCGGCATGGGCAGCTTGAGGGTGGCGCTGCTTGCCGTAATTACACAGAAATAAATCCCATTGTCGGTCTTTTGTTATCCACTGTTCGATATTTGCCCAGCGTCCCGCAGATGTAAATACTAGATACGGCGAGCGGGGGGACGAAATATTAATCTCCATGTGTGTCTGCAATTCTCACTACGTCGGTTGGGGGTTGTTCGGGTAAGCTTGCTGCAGGTAATCCCTGTATCCTGCGCAGGCTTTTTACCGCGTTCAAGCGTCGTTTGGGGGCTGAATATGCCCAGGTATGGCGACTTCACCAGCGCATTGGTGCCGCCAGCCAGGGTTTCCATAGGTGCCGCCAGCCAGGGTTTCCATAATAGGTGAAGCGTATTGGTTTTGTCTCGACACCTTGCACTTTTATACATATTTACTCTCGCTTGTTAGTCATCACTGTGCCCCTGTGCTAGCATTTCCGACCATTTTTCCGGTGCGACAATCTTGCATGCAAACTCCCTGGCTCAGCCTGCTCATACCCGTGTTTAACTGTGAACCCTACTTGGACGACTGTGTTAACTCCTGGTTGGCGAGTGCAGATGGCAGCATTGAAATATTGTTCTACGATGACGCCTCCACCGACGGTTCTTCCGAAAAATTGCAAGCCATAGGCGCGCGCGCAATACCTGGATTGAAAGTGATCCACGGCGGAGAGAACAGAGGTGTGTCGGTGGCCCGCAATAGATTGCTGGCCAACGCGACTGGAGAGTATGTATGGTTTCTCGATGCCGACGACTATCTCTTTCCTGGCGCGCTAAGCCAATTGCGAACGGTACTGCTAGAACACCCGGAAGCCGCCGTGCTGTTCGACTACCAAATTGTTCCGGAATCTGTTGATGCAAGTGTGGATTCACCTGCTGATGCGCGCAGAGTGACCGTTTTCGGCGGTACGTCAAACCGATTGAGTCACGATAAAAACGCGCTGTTCGAAGGTATGTTCGCCAGGCGGAGATTTCACTCCTGGGGGCGTGTTTATAAGCGTGAACTATGGAATGCGGGTGAACCGTTTCCGGAGGGCCGTTATTTTGAGGATCTCTACTCAGTCGCGCGCACGAGTGCGCTGGTGGAGCAGTATTTTTATTTGCCGAAGGCTCTGGTGGCGTATCGCAGTCGCGCGACCAGTATCGTGCGTTCGCCCAGCCGGCAGAAAGTCGAAGATCTACTGGCTGCACCACGCGGTGTGTTGGAGTATTGGGCTGCCCAGGGTGTGGTGTTGGACGAGCGGAGTCGTTTCGCCTACTACAGTTTTTGCGTAACCAATTTTGTGAATGCGGTGAAGCTGATGCGCAAAGCGGGAATTAATACGCGCGATTATATTGCCGTGCAACGAGCGCAATTACTGGCCGATTTAAATATTTCCATGGCGAGGCTGATTTTCCTTCACGCCCGCTATGGCCGTGTTGCAGCGATATATCGCGCTCTGCGCTATATGTACGCCAAGCGCTAATAACATGCTCGGCTTTAAAAAGATCAAACGGGGTCGCCGCAGAGAGTTTTATTTTTGCGGTGTGCGGCTGTACGGTTATCAAAAAAAACCGACACCTCGGGAAGCCGCTGACCTGAAGCTACAGGCAGCAATGGAGCGGGCCTTTTGGGCGTCCCATTCTGCGTCATTTTCCGAGGGTGGCTTGCTCGTTTCCCTGACGACATTTGGCAAGCGAGCAGACACTGTGCACATCACGCTGCAAACATTGCTGGAACAAACGCTGCCGCCAGCACGTATCCTCCTCTGGCTGGATGAAGCAGAATTTCAGCCAGACAATTTGCCGGCTAATTTGTGTCATGCCCTGGCCCGTGGGGTTGATATTCGTTTCTGTAAAAACCTGTTGTCCTATAAAAAAATTATTCCGGCGCTAGAGGCTTTCCCGGGAAACGCGGTGATTACTGTTGACGACGATGTTATGTACCCACCGGATTTCATCGCGGGTTTAGCGCGCTCCCATGCTAGATACCCGGAACATATTCTTTGCTATCGCGCTCACGAAATGATGTTTGACGAGCAGGGTGCGCTGCTACCCTATCAGCAGTGGCGAAAGTGTGTTCGTTACCCTGCGGCTGGAACACTGTTGTTCCCCACGGGTTCCGGTGGTGTGTTGTATCCGGCGGGAAGTCTGCATCCTGAGGTTCTCAATGTACCGGCATTTATGCAGCTGGCGCCGCGTGGCGATGACATCTGGTTAAAAGCGATGACGATGATACAGGGAAGGGCGGCGATGGTCGTGCCGGGCGAAAACACCTGGGTGGATGTGCCCCCGAGCATTGCCGATACCCAAGTGGACTGCCTGGCCATTGAGAATTTGCGAGAGGGAAATGATCGCCAGATTGCCCAGGTGTTTGACGCCTATGATATCTGGCGGCTGCTGACGGTTACTCCGGGTGCTAAATAGATGATCCTATTTATTGAGTCTACCTGTTTAGTCTATCCATTTAGTCTATCTATTGAATCGCGTGCCTTTGAAATACTGGCGAAAATGTGTGCATTTTCTGATGATTCTACGGCTTAGAGCGCCTTTCGGGCAATGGCGGTAGTTCCGTTTACCGCCTGTTAACTGCGCAAGTTTCATTGTCCGGTAAATAGCTAGGGTTACATCTATATCAACCAGTTGCAGGTGACGTTAAAACAATTATTGCTCTTCATGTTTGCTATCCAGATAGTCCAGCCAGCTGAGAACGATATCGTTGTAGCTGACCACGCCGATGACTTCCTCATTGTCGATCACCGGGGCGGAAGACAGACCAAATGAATTGAACAGACGGGCACAGTATTTAATGTCCATCCCGGGGCGTACCGAAATAACCGGTTTCGCCATTATTTCGTAGCAGTTCACGCGATCTGGCGAGCGGTCTTTGGCTATCACATGCTTGGCGATATCCGATAGTTGTACCTGCCCCCACTCATCGTGTTCGTCCCGCTTTTTTACAATGACTTTTTTATAGTTGTTGCTGTTCATTATCCGCAGCGCATCGGATACGGTGGTGAGCCCGTCGACGATGGCAAAGCGCTGGTTCATAACGTCGCGACAGGTGATGACTTTTCGGCTCATAGCTCTTCCTCTATTTTCTTCGAAATATTACTGGCCTGGTGTGCGATACCAACCGCATCTTCCACATCAATTTGTACGGCTATGCCGGTGCCAGGGGAGGTATCAAATTCACCCACTTCGGCAATACGCTCGAGAATCTGGCGACTCATATGCTCTTCTACCAGAAACAGCACAACATCGCGCTGTGACTCGAGCGTAAGCCCAAAAAATGTTTTTTTTGCTTTGAGGCCTTCGCCGCGCGCGTGGTTGATAATCGTCGCTCCAGTGGCGCCCGCCTCGCGAGCGGCGTCCATAATTTTGTCGGTTTTAGCATCTTCAGCGAAAACCAAAATCAATTTAAAACGCATGAATTACTCCTTAGTGGCCGAATCAGTTGTCAGGTTTGCGGTGCCTTCGAACTCATCTGCCTCGATATTGTGGCGAGCCTGCCGGGCGGCGGTCCAGGCGGCGAGTTGTGCGTAGGCCATCACCGACATTATTGGAAACAGACTGGCAAAGGCAATGAGCCCAAAGCCGTCAATAAGCGGGCTGCGCCCGGGAATATGTTCAGCCAGACCGAGCCCGAGTGCGGCCACCAGCGGCACAGTCACTGTGGACGTTGTGACACCGCCGGAGTCATAGGCGAGCGGGACAATGGTGCGTGGAGCGAGAAACGTCTGGATGACTACGATGATATAGCCCACGATGATGAACCAGTGAATAGGGTAGCCAGTAACGATTCGCCAGGCGCCGAGGGTGATACCGACTGCGACGCCCAAGGCGACGGAAATACGCAGGCCCCACACGCCAATCGCACCACCAGATACTTGCTGTGCTTTTATTGCAACGGCGATAAGCGAGGGCTCTGCGATAGTTGTGGCCGCGCCGATTGCGAAGGCAAACAGGTACACCCACAAGAAGCCAACACCGGTATCACTCATGGCGGTAAGCTGCTCTGCCATTAGGCGCCCGATCGGGAAAAGGGCTTCTTGTAAGCCCAGGAGAAAAAACGTAAGGCCGAGCAATACAAGGAAGAAGCCAAGCAGCACATTGGCCAGATTAGGAATCGGTTTGCGGATTACAAAAAGCTGAAAGCCAAACAGGATGCCGGCGATTGGCAGCACATCACGCAAGGTGGCGATAAAAACGCCGATAAATTCTGTCAGTAAGGCCATATGGATGTTCCTTACAATAAAATGCCGTAGATCATGACAAATATCATGGGGGTCAGTGAGGCGAAAGCGATAAGGCCAAACCCGTCGAGCATCGGGTTGCGGCCCTTGATCGCTGAGGCGAGACCGACACCGAGCGCGGTAACCAGAGGCACAGTAATTGTCGAGGTCGTTACGCCGCCGCTGTCATAGGCGATGCCAACGATCTCTTTGGGTGCGAACCCGGTGATGACGATAACGGCCACGTAACCGCCAATGATCAGGTAATGAATCGGCCAGCCTTTTAATATACGTAACACGCCAATCACGATGGCGAAGCCCACAGAGAGCGCTACGGTAAGCCTCAGCCCGGTTGCATAGGTTTTCTTGGCGCTGTCTGTTTCCTCAATTACCCCCCCTGCGGCTGCAACATCAGCCGCTTCTGCGGCGACCGCGATCAATGCGGGTTCGGCGACGGTGGTACCGAACCCCAGGCTGAACGCAAACAGCAGCAGCCAAACCACACTGCCTTTACGCGCAAAAGCATGGGCCATGGTTTCGCCGATGGGAAACAATCCCAATTCCAAGCCTTGGATGAACAGGGTTAGCCCGAGCACCACAAACACGAGGCCCAGTAAAATGGAGGCGATATCGGGCAGGGGTTGCTGTAAGACCGCGAGCTGAAAAAAAGCGATGACCAGCACGATGGGTAATAGGTCTCGCAAACTTCCCAGCAACGATGACAATAGGGCATTCATAGGCACGTAGTTTTTAGGGCTGTTCCTTCGCAATCAAGTGTAACGCGAAACCGGACTGGCTCCCACCCGTTGGGCTTGCTCTGAAGTGCTTGTCTAGCGGAGGCCCTGTCGAAGGTGTGTTAAAGTTCGGCTCTGACAAGCAAAGGTAAGGTTTTCGGTTATGCCATTAATTCTTGGGGTTGATCCCGGTTCACGCAAAATGGGCTACGGGATAATCAACGCCACAGGGAGTCGTTTAGGCTACGTTGCCAGTGGTGTAGTGCGTATCCCCCAGCCGCTGTTAGTGGCGGACTGCCTTGCCGAACGTTTGAAAGTGATCTTCGATTCGCTCAGTGAAATTATCGAGCAGTATCAGCCGCAGGAATTTGCGATAGAAAATGTGTTTATGGCAAAGAGTGCGGGTTCCGCTTTGAAATTGGGGCAGGCGCGTGGTGCGGCCATCGTCGCTGCCGTCAATAAGGATCTGCCGGTGTCTGAATACGAAGCGCGCAAAGTCAAACAGGCGGTGGTAGGTACAGGTGCCGCGGACAAACTCCAGGTACAGCACATGGTCTGTACGCTGCTCAAGCTCAGCAAAGCGCCCGCGGAAGATGCCGCAGACGCCCTCGCCGTGGCTATTTGCCACGCCAATAGTCAACAAAACCTGATTCGCATGGCGGGCGCGCGGCGTTACCGTCGCGGCCGAACCGTATAGTGAAACACGCGAGAGACAAAACATGATAGGCAGACTAACGGGAAACCTGGTGGTAAAACAGGCGCCTAATCTGATGGTGGATATCAACGGTGTGGGCTATGACTTGCTTGCGCCCATGTCCACCTTTTACCAGTTACCGGAGCTGGACGCCAAAGTGGTTCTACATACCCATTTCGCTGTCAGCGAAACGTCGCAGCAACTGTTTGGGTTTATCGATCAGCAAGACCGTGAATTTTTCCGCATGCTAATAAAGGTGAACGGGGTGGGGCCAAAAATGGCAGTGGGCATCATGTCGATGGAAACCAACGATATTGTGCGCTGCATTCTCGAGGACAACCTGAATGCGCTGGTGAAGGTGCCGGGGGTTGGCAAAAAAACCGCTGAGCGCTTAATTATTGAAATGCGGGACAAGCTTAAGAGCTGGCAGGTGACCCCGAGCGTCGATGCGACCGGAAGCCTGGTCGCATTGGATAGCGCGGCTCCCTCGCAAAACGCCATTGTCGCCGAAGCCGAAAGCGCGTTGGTGGCTCTGGGTTACAAGCCGGTGGAAGCGAGCAAGGCGGTTGCCCGGGTAACCAGCGACGAGATCACCCGCAGTGAGGATCTTATCCGGCTGGCGTTGCGCAATATGATCCCGGCATAATAACGACGTTTTTATACCCAGTGAAAGCTCATTTATGATTGATCAGGATCGTATTGTCGACGGCCATGCCAGTGGCCGCGAAGACCAGTTGGACCGCGCTGTTCGCCCCAAACGTCTGGCGGAATACATTGGTCAGCCCGCAGTGCGTGAGCAGATGGAAATTTTTATCGGGGCGGCCCGCCTGCGCGAGGAGGCTCTGGACCACACTCTGGTATTTGGTCCGCCGGGATTGGGTAAAACAACGCTCGCCAATATTATCGCTACCGAAATGGGCGGCGATCTCAAAACCACCTCTGGCCCGGTGCTGGACAAAGCGGGCGATCTCGCCGCGCTGATGACCAACTTAGAAGCGGGCGATGTGCTGTTTATTGATGAAATCCACCGTTTAAGCCCGGTTGTCGAAGAAATTCTGTACCCCGCAATGGAGGATTTTCAGCTCGACATCATGATTGGCGACGGTCCTGCAGCGCGTTCCATTAAGCTGGACTTACCACCATTTACCCTCGTCGGCGCGACCACGCGCGCGGGGCTGCTTACCTCGCCGCTGCGCGACCGCTTCGGCATTGTGCAGCGGCTGGAATTCTACAGCGTGCAGGATCTTACACATATTGTGAAACGCAGTGCGCAACTCAGTGGCGTCGCAATGGAAGAGGCTGGCGGCATGGAGATCGCGCGGCGCGCAAGGGGTACACCGCGGATTGCCAATCGCTTATTGCGCAGGGTGAGAGATTATGCGGAGGTCAAAGGCGATGGCGTAATCACCGCCGCAATCGCCGATAGTGCGCTCAATATGTTGAATGTCGATCACCACGGGTTCGATCATATGGACCGACGGTTACTGCTGGCATTAATAGAAAAGTTTGGTGGTGGCCCGGTGGGTGTGGACAGCTTAGCCGCAGCAATCAGTGAGGAGCGGGACACTATCGAAGACGTGCTGGAGCCTTATTTGATCCAGCAGGGATTTCTGGTGCGAACGCCTCGAGGTCGAATGGCGACACAGAACGCGTATAATCACTTTGGAATTTTGGCGCCAAAACACCTGGAAAGCCAGCAGCAAGATTCGCTTCCTGGAATCTGAAAACCGCATACAACGGGCGATATTCGCCTGTTAACCCGCCTTTAAGAGCGTAGGGACGACTGTTTTGAAAGAATTTTCTGTGCCAATGCGTGTCTATATAGAAGACACGGACGCTGGCGGAATTGTTTACTACGTGAATTACTTGAAATTTATGGAGCGCGCCCGCACCGAACTGTTGCGATCTCTTGGCTACGGCAAGGCTGCAACACTGAACGGCGACCTGCTGATGGTCGTCGCTTCCGCAGAAGTTAATTATCTTGCACCTGCCCGGCTCGATGATGAACTGATGGCCAGTGCGGTGTTTGAGCGGGTAGCGCGAACATTTATTGTCTTTTCCCAAACGGTGATGCGCGGAGACACCTGTTTGTGCCGTGGGCGTGTGAAGGTGGCCTGTGTCACACGCGACACCATGAAACCGACGCCCCTGCCGAAACAATTAATCGCTACTGCAAAAGAATTAATGGGAGAACCGCAGTAAATGAACCAAGAACCTCTTTCTATTCTTAATCTCGTGCTCAATGCCAGCCTTCTTGTTCAGCTGGTTATGCTGCTGCTGTTTATGGCGTCTGCCGTATCCTGGGTGATGATTGTTCAACGTGGCATGTACCAGGGGCGCGCCCGGCAGGCTTTCCGCGAATTTGAATCGCAATTTTGGTCGGGCATCGACCTCACGCAGCTTTATCGCCAGGGTAATAGTGGAGCGAATAAACATAGTACCGATGGCATCGAGAATATTTTTCGCGCGGGCTTTAAAGAATTTACCCGCCTGCGTCAGCAGGGCAGTACAGACCCTGATGCCATTATGGAAGGCACCCAGCGCGCCATGCGGGTTGCGCACAGTCGCGAAGAGGAAAAACTGGAGGCCAACCTGCCATTTCTTGCCAGCGTCGCCTCTGTCAGCCCCTATATTGGCTTGTTTGGCACTGTCTGGGGCATTATGAACTCATTCCGTGGGTTGGCGAATGTACACCAGGCGACACTTGCCACTGTCGCGCCCGGCATTTCCGAAGCCCTGGTAGCGACAGCGATGGGACTGTTCGCGGCAATTCCCGCCGTGCTTGCGTATAACCGTTTTTCTGCAAATGCGGAGCAACTCACTGGCAAGTATCAGACGTTCGCAGAAGAATTTTCTTCAATCCTCCATCGCCAGGTCCACGCCAAGAGCTGATTATGTCCAATAAGAAGCGCAAGCCAATGGCGGAAATAAACGTCGTACCTTATATCGACGTCATGTTGGTACTGTTGGTCGTGTTTATGGTGACAGCGCCACTTTTAATGCAGGGGGTCAAAGTCGATTTGCCGCAGGCGCCCTCCGCCCCCATCGACAATAAAGATGACGAGCCGTTGATCGTCTCGATCAAGCCGGACGGAACCTACTACCTGAAACTTGGCGATAAACCGGAAACCGCAAAACCCTTGCCGGAAATAACCAGCATGGTGGGCAAGGTGCTGCGCCAAAAGCCAGCCACACCCGTTCTGGTGTGGGGTGATGCCAAGGTGGAATACGGTATTGTGGTTGCTCTGATGACCCAGTTACAGGCTGCGGGTGCGCCATCGGTGGGTCTGGTGACGGAGCCGCCGGTTAACTGATGCTCGCTCGATCCTACGCTTTTCCAATCGCCGTCAGTGTTATTTTGCACGGCTTGGTGGTGGCTGTATTGTTTGTCAACTTCGGCTCTACCCCGCCTCCGCGTAAAGTCGTTGCGCCACAATATATAGAAGCAAAGTTGGTCGAACTGGAGAAAAAAGCGAAACCGGCTTCTGCCCCTAAAAAGCCTAAAGTGGTCGATCTCACGGCGCAGCGAAAAGCGCAGGAAATCCAAAAGCGCGCAGCGGAGAAGCAACGTCAGCTGAAAATTCAGGCAGATAAAGAGGCTGAAGCTAAACGCCGTGCGGAAAAAAAACAGCGTGAGAAAGAAGAGCGCGAAAAGCTCGCTCAGCAACAGCGCGAAATGGAACAGCAAAAGCGGGAGCGAATGCAACAAGAGTTTGCTGAAGCGCTCAAAGAAGAGCAGGGCTTGCTCGCAGCAGATGAATCTGCCACGGTCGCGCAAAGCTATGCTGATGTTATCCAGCGCCGGATTGAGCAACAGTGGAGTCGTCCACCCTCAGCGCGCAACGGCATGCGGTGTGAACTGACGATTGATATGGTACCCAATGGGCGGATTATCGACGTTAATTTGAAAAAAAGCAGCGGCAACAGTGCGTTCGACCGCTCCGCTATTGCGGCGGTGAAAAAAGTTGAAGTGATTCCCGAAGTAAAAGATATTCCTATCGATGTGTTTGAGCGGCACTTTCGCAAATTCAGTTTGGCTTTCCAGCCGGAGGATTTACGCCAATGATTTATCGGATGGTTTTGATACCACTCCTTCTACTGTTATCGCTGTCGACTCGCGCCGAGTTGATGATTGAGATCACCCAGGGGATGGATAACCCAACCCCTATCGCCATAGTTCCATTTTCGGGAAGTGGTGATCTGCCGGAAAATATCCAGCAGATTGTTTCATCGGATTTATTGCGCAGCGGGTTTTTTCGCCCACTGGCACCGTCGGATATGCTCTCACTTCCATCGCGACAGCAGGACATTTTTTACCGGGACTGGCGAATACTCGGTGTTGAATATCTGGTGATCGGTCAGGTACGCGAAGCTGCGGTTGGTGCGGCAGACGACTACATTGTTGATTTCCAGCTTTACGATGTGCTCGGTCAGCGCAATGTGATGCAGAAAACTATTACAGGGAGTGTCGCAGAGCTCAGAGATATTGCTCACGAAATAAGCGATGTTCTTTATCAAACCTTGACCGGTATTCGCGGGGCCTTCTCCACTAAAATTCTCTATATTGAAGATTTACGACGGGAAGGTGCCGGTCGTTATCGTCTGGTGAAAGCGGATGCTGACGGCGCCCGCGAGAAAGTGCTTTTTACCACCAGCGAACCACTTCTTTCGCCCACCTGGTCCAACGATATGACACAGGTGGCTTATGTTTCATTTGAAACCGGCCGACCCGCAATTTTTCGACAAAATCTGTTAACGGGTGTGCGCGAACAATTAACAAACTTTAAAGGGCTTAATGGAGCGCCTGCCTGGTCACCGGACGATTCAAAACTGGCTATGGTGTTGTCGAAAGATGGCAACCCGGAACTGTACACATTGGATATTGCGAGTAAAAAGTTGACCCGCGTCACCAATCATTTTGCAATTGATACCGAACCCAACTGGACGGCAGACGGGAAGGGACTAATATTTACTTCGAATCGCGGTGGTAACCCACAAATTTATCAAGTGGGGCTTGAAACCGGGCGGGTAGAACGCTTAACCTTCGAAGGAGATTATAACGCCAGACCGCGTGTGACACCGGACGGTAAAAGTCTTGTCATGGTTCATCGCTATAAAGGCGTATTTCACATAGCATGGCAAGATATAGCCTCTGGCGACATGCGGATTCTCACCGAAACCTGGCTTGACGAATCGCCGAGTATAGCGCCTAATGGCGCGATGCTTTTGTATGCTACAAAGTACAACGATAAAGGGGTTTTGGCTGCAGTTTCTATGGATGCAGGAGTTAAATTCCGATTGCCCTCAAAACAAGGTGATGTGAGGGAACCTGCGTGGTCTCCTTTCGTCAAAAAGTGAGTGGGTTAACAAACAGGTTTGAAACGCTATTATTAACACTTGGGAGTGATAAAAATGAGTAACATCTTAAAATCCTTGATTACCTTGGTTGCTGTTTTTGGCCTGTTGGCTGGTTGTTCTTCCAGTACCAAGAAGGACGAAACTGATTCAGCTGCAAACGATTCTGCCAGCACTGATACTTCAGCATATGAAGACACCACTGAAACAGTCGATCCTTACGATGCGCTGAATGGCGTAGCCACTGTTTTCTACTTCGATTTCGACCAGTCTATTCTGCGTGCAGACGCGCGTTCTGCTTTGATGGTTTACGCGGAAGTATTGAAAGCTGCTCCTAAGTCAGTACGTTTAGAAGGTCACGCCGATGAGCGTGGTACTCGCGAGTACAACATGGCTTTAGGTGAGCGTCGTGCGAATGCGGTTCGCGACTTCCTGATCCTGCAAGGTGTTGATTCTTCCCTGATCGAAACTGTCAGCTACGGTGAAGAGCGTCCTGCGCAAATGGGCAGCAGTGAGTCATCCTGGGCTATGAACCGTCGTGTAGAAATCGTTCTCTAAGACGGACGTTAAAATCGCCATATGTATAGATCCATACTCGCCGCTGTCTCTCTGACAGCGGCTTGTTTAAGTTACGCTCAGGTCGAAGTCGTCGACCGCTCTCCCTCCTCGCGCGGAACAACGCAAGCGCCGCCCAGTCAGCCTACCCAACAAACTACTACTGGCAACCAGCAGGTCGCCGAGTTGTACTACCAGCTTCAGGTGTTGCAGCAGGAAGTTCTGGAGTTGCGGGGCCTGGTTGAAACGCAGACACACGAACTCAAACGCTTAAAGCAGCAACGGCTCGATGACTACCTCGATCTCGACCGACGGCTAAGTCAGCTTGGCAGTGGTGCGATCAGTTCTGTTGCTAGCCCGGCCGCCGCCTCGGTTCCTTCGGCGAGTGAAAACGCGGGTACGGCCTCTCCTGCCGACGAGCTCAAAAGCTATCGGGCGGCCATTGATTTAGTGTTAAAGCAGCAAAACTATGATGCTGCGGTGGTGAAGCTCAAAGAGCACTTACAGAATTATCCCAAAGGCCGTTACGCAGGAAATGCGCTTTATTGGCTCGGAGAGATTTATCTGTTGAAGGGTGAGCTGGAAACATCGCGACAGTGGTTTTCTCAGCTCTTGAGCGAGTTTCCTGATCACCCCAAAGTTGCCGATGCCCAGTTTAAATTAGGCAAAGTTCACCACTTAATGGGGGACGACGCGCAAGCGAAAACACTGCTCGAACGTGCAGCTAGGGCGAAAGGTAACGCGGGGCGTTTGGCTCGAGATTATTTGCAAGAAAATTTCGGCAGTTAAAACACTGTACTCTTGCTTCGTTCAATCGCAGCCGCTGCTTGTCAGCGGCTGTTTGCTTTTTATTCGCGCGCACTCTAAGTTTTGCATATCCATCTATCAACTTCGGTATTAAGTGCGTCTCGCGTGGAATTTCTACTTTCTATGATGATTAAGCCTCAAACCAGGGCTGCTGCGGGTATTGCCCGATGACAGACCTTCGTATCACTGAAATTTTTCATTCGCTCCAAGGCGAGGCACGCACGGTTGGCGTGCCCACGGTTTTTGTGCGACTTACCGGGTGTCCATTGCGCTGTCAGTATTGTGATTCTGAGTACGCTTTTTTTGGTGGAGAAAAAAAATCGCTCGACGAAATTGAAGCCCTGGTTATCGGGTTTCGTTGCAGTCACGTCTGTGTAACGGGCGGTGAGCCGCTTGCACAGCCCAACTGCATCCCTCTTCTGGAGCGCCTGTGCGACGCGGGTTTGGCGGTTTCGTTGGAGACCAGTGGGGCCATGGATATTTCTGCTGTCGATACTCGGGTGAGCATCGTTCTGGATTTGAAAACGCCAGACTCCGGAGAGCGAGACAAAAATCTGTTATCGAATATTCCGTTGCTGGCCGCAAAAGATCAGATCAAATTTGTCATTTGCAGTCGCTCCGATTACGAGTGGGCGCGCTTCATGCTTGACGAGCAGCAACTGGTCGGCCGGGTGGGCGATATATTCTTCTCTCCCAGCTACACACAGTTAGCGCCAGCAGAGTTAGCCCAATGGATTTTGGACGATCGACTGCCAGTGCGTTTCCAAATGCAATTACACAAACAATTATGGGGGGACAAGGCAGGTGTCTAAAAAAGCCGTTGTGTTGGTATCCGGTGGGCTGGATTCCGCAACTGTACTGGCTATGGCCAAAGATCAGGGGTACGAGTGTTTCACGTTGAGTTTCGATTACGGCCAGCGCCATCGCGCGGAGCTTCAGGCTGCGGAGCGAGTTGCCCAGGCAATGGGAGCGGCTCAGCACAAAGTTGTTAGCCTGGACCTGCGGACCATAGGCGGCTCTGCACTCACCGATGACAGCATTTCAGTGCCCGAAGGCGAGACCAGTGGAATCCCTGTCACATATGTGCCCGCGCGCAATACAGTGTTTCTGTCTATTGCCCTGGGGTGGGCCGAAGTGGTGGGTGCGCAGGCCATTTTTATTGGCGTTAATGCGGTGGACTATTCCGGTTACCCGGACTGTCGTCCAGAGTACATAAAGGCCTACCAGGCGATGGCGGACTTAGCTACCAAAGCCGGGGTGGAAGGCAGAGGCGTCGCTATAAAAACGCCGTTAATAGAACTTTCCAAGGCGGACATCATCTGCCACGGCCATGCGTTGCACGTTGATTACGCGCTCACGGTTAGCTGCTATCAGGCGGACGACGATGGCCGGGCGTGCGGGAAATGCGATAGCTGCCGGTTGCGCCGTCGCGGATTTTTGGATGCAGGTGTTGAGGATTCCACCCGTTACGCGGGTTGATCGGTATTGCTTTGATGTTTATTTACGCGACAAGATTGGTTTTTATGCACGACAAAAAAATCAGCAAGAAAACTGTAAAAAAGTCTTGTGTTTTAAATTTAAATCATTATTATGTGCGCCTCTTTCGGGGGCAACCTGAAAGAGATTAGCACTATGCTAAGGGTCGTTAGCTCAGCTGGTAGAGCAGTTGGCTTTTAACCAATTGGTCACTGGTTCGAATCCAGTACGACCCACCAACACCGAAAAAGGGGACGCTTAGTCCCCTTTTTCATTTCTCGTTCCCGCCTGGAAGTATTCTACCCAAGGGCGTAGGCTTTCAAGCATAGGGCAGCGCGCTGAATACTATGTCTGATCACATCCTCACTGCAAAACAAGTCGTTAACTCCTACCTGGACACCGCTCTGGCTAAGCCGCATAACACGCCTGCGAATAGCGATGAGCTTATTCAACGCATTAAAGAGCGTTTACAGCAGCATGGCGCGGCGCTAGTAGCCCACTATTACACCGCACCGGAAATTCAGGCGCTGGCTGAGGCGACCGGGGGAATGGTGGCAGATTCTTTGGAAATGGCCCGCTTTGGCAGGGATCACTCGGCGCAAACGTTGATTGTTGCCGGGGTGAAGTTTATGGGCGAAACAGCAAAGATTCTGTCTCCAGAAAAGCGCGTATTTATGCCGACGCTCGAGGCCACCTGTTCTCTGGATCTGGGTTGTCCTGCGGATGAGTTTTCCGCGTTTTGCGATCAGCACCCGGACCGCACAGTTGTTGTTTACGCTAATACGTCCGCTGCGGTAAAAGCGCGTGCAGATTGGGTGGTGACTTCAGCCATTGCCCTGGATGTCGTCGACTACCTGGACAGCCAGGGCGAGAAAATACTCTGGGCGCCGGACAAATACCTTGGCAGCTATGTGCAAAAGCAGACTGGTGCGGATGTATTGCTGTGGGATGGTTCCTGTATTGTGCATGAGGAGTTCAAAGCGCGTGGCATTCTGGACCTGAAGAAGGTGCACCCGGACGCTGCCGTGCTGGTCCACCCGGAGTCACCTGAATCCGTGGTCGAGCTCGCGGACGCTGTTGGTTCCACCAGTCAATTGATCGCCGCGACGCAGCGGCTGCCGAACAAAGAATTTATCGTGGCGACTGACCAAGGCATTTTCTACAAAATGCAGCAGGCCAGCCCGGACAAAGTTCTGCATATTGCGCCAACAGGCGGAAATGGTGCCACCTGCCGCAGTTGTGCCAATTGCCCCTGGATGGCCATGAATGAATTGGAAAACCTGGCGCAGCTTCTGGATAACCTCGAGGCATATAGCGCCACCTGTGAGATCCATGTGGAGCTAGGCTTGGCCGAACAAGCGATGAAGCCTCTCCAGCGCATGCTGGACTTTTCTGCGAAGCGCTAGCCTGCGGCAAAGGCCCTAGTGACACACCCGGTGCGAAAGCGGCATAATTCGCGCCTTCTATTTCCTATGTAAAAACAGCGAATAACAGCGAGACACCCCATGGGACGTACCTACGAAAACCGCAAAGCATCCATGGCCAAAACTGGCGCCATGAAAACCAAGCTTTACTCCCGCTACGGTAAAGAAATTTATGTGTGCGCGAAAAACGGCGGCGCAGAAGTGGACAGCAACTTATCGCTGCGCCGACTGATCGAAAAAGCCAAGAAAGAGCAGGTGCCAAGCCACGTTATTGACAAGGCGCTCGATAAAGCGCGCGGCGGTGGCGGTGAAGATTTCGTTACAGTGCGTTTCGAAGGTTTTGGTCCAGGCAATTGCATGGTGATTGTGGACTGCCTGACCGACAACAACAATCGCACTTTCGGTGATGTGCGCACCTGCTTTAACAAGGGCAAAGCCAAACTGGGTGGACAGGGTGCTGTGGCGCACATGTTTGATCACCGCGCTATTTTTTCTTTCGCGTACGACGACGAAGAGCGTGTGCTCGAAGCGCTCATGGAAGAAGACGTGGATGTGGCGGATATTGAAAACGACGATGGCATTATTACCGTTATTGCGCCTCAAACCGAATTCTTCAAAACCAAAACGGCGCTGACTAACGCCTTTGGTGATGTGAACTTCGAAGTGGAGGAAATTACCTTCGTACCGCAGACCTACGCCGAGATTGAAGGGGAAGACGTAGAGCAGATGGAGAAATTTCTCGATTTGCTGAATGATTGCGATGATGTGCAAGAGGTGTATCACAACGCGATAATGTGATGCGCGAGAGGCGGCGCGAAGCCGCCCTCAATCCGTTCGATTTTAGGAAAAAATCGCGCAAGTCGTCTCTGCTTCGCACTAATTTTGTTATTTTATTTCTGCGCAGTCTCAATATTAGGATGATTATTGATTCTGCTCGTGCTGGCGCCTAGACTGGCGCAATTATGGGTAATGCGGTTGTGGTGTGTCGTCACAGTCGCTTCATTTCTGCTGCATCCAGGCAGCAAGCCCTCCCGGCTTTTACACTTTTCACTATCAAACGTCGGAGCTATGGGCACGCCGCGTGTCGAGCTAACGACTGCCGGCGCCATTTTGTTGGAGATACGCAATGAGCAAACCTAAACTGGTGATTTTCGATACCACCCTCAGGGATGGGGAACAAAGCCCGGGCGCCTCAATGACCCGCGATGAAAAGATTCGAATTGCCAAAATGCTGGAAAAGATGCAGGTTGATGTAATCGAAGCCGGGTTTGCGATTGCCAGTCAGGGTGATTTTGAATCAGTGCGGGCGGTCGCCAAGGCAGTGAAAGATTCGACTGTGTGCAGTTTGGCGCGCGCAGTGGATGCCGATATTGACCGAGCTGCAGAGGCGCTTAAAGGCGCCAACTCTGCGCGAATCCATACGTTTATCGCGACCTCGCCAATTCACATGAAGTACAAGCTGAAGATGGAGCCCGATGCGGTGCTGGCGCAGGCGGTACACGCAGTGAAGCGCGCTCGCAATTACACGGATAACGTAGAGTTCTCGCTTGAGGATGGCAGCCGCTCAGAGTTCGACTTTATGTGCAAGATCGTTGAAGCGGTGATTGATGCAGGTGCAGGGACCATTAACGTGCCTGACACTGTCGGCTATGGCGAGCCGGGTGAATACGGGGCAATGTTCCGCCACCTTATTGAGTCCGTTGCCAATGCCGATAAGGCCATCTTCTCTACCCATTGTCACAACGACCTTGGGCTCGCGGTGGCCAATTCTTTGTCCGCGGTGATGAACGGTGTGCGCCAGATAGAGTGCACAATTAACGGCCTTGGTGAACGCGCTGGTAATGCCTCGCTGGAAGAAGTGGTGATGGCGGTGCGCACACGCAAAGACATCTTTCCTGTCGAAACGGGCATAGTCACAGAACATATCGTGCCTACCTCCAGGCTGGTATCTTCCATCACCGGTTTCCCAGTGCAACCTAACAAGGCGATTGTTGGCGCTAATGCGTTTGCCCACGAATCCGGTATCCACCAGGATGGCGTATTAAAGCATCGTGAAACCTATGAAATCATGCGCGCAGAAGATGTTGGCTGGCACGCGAACAAAATTGTTCTGGGTAAGCACTCTGGTCGCGCTGCAGTGAAAGCGCGGTTTGAAGAGCTCGGTATCACCTTCGACAGCCAGGATGCATTGAACCAGGCATTTGCGCGGTTTAAGGATCTGGCAGACAAGAAGCACGAGATCTTCGATGAGGATCTGCACACGCTGATTTCCGGCAAAGCCAACGAAAATATCGAAGAGCATTATCTGCTTGTGGATATGCATGTGTGCTCGAAAACCGGTGAGAAGCCGGTCGCGCAACTGCGCCTGCAGGTGCGGGGCCAGGATCTGGACGCCGAAGCCGAAGGCAGTGGCCCGGTCGATGCGGTGTATAAGGCCATTGAAAGCATCGTCAGCAGTGGCGCAGAGCAACTTCTCTACTCCGTTAACGCCATTACCCAGGGCGCGGATGCCCAGGGCGAAGTGACAGTGAGACTCGAGCGCGACGGCGTGATCGTCAACGGTATTGGATCTGACACGGATATTGTGTCGGCATCGGCGAAAGCGTATCTGCACGCGCTCAACCTGCTGGACTCTGGTACTGCACGCTCCCACCCGCAGCGAGACGGGGTGTAACGCCCGCTGGTGACGTGGTCAGGCTCAAGGTAAACTGTGGCCATGAATGAACATCAACGTATGCATTATATGGAGGCCATGGGGATCGACATGTTCGTTCCCCGCGTGCACTTGCCTCACGCTTTAGCGTCCCGCCCGCTCTCGTTTGCCGCTGTAGACGAGCTGGTTCCCTCGCCAGCACAAGCCTCTGTGGCCGGACTTATCGGCGTGGCGGCAGGCGGGGAGGCGCTGTTGGAAACACCGGAGGCAGCTGTAACTCCGGCGCCTCAGACTGCCGTTACAGAGGTCTCTGTCGAGCGTATTCTCGGCAAATCCGCCAGCTTGAGCCTGGTACCCGATACCAAGCCGCGGGTAGACAGCAGTGCGAGTACCTCTGCAGTGGATGCGCCTGCTGAGAGATTTTCCCTCGAAATCTGGCAACTTCCGGAATATCTGGTGTTGGATAGCCATGTCGCCGGCAGCGGTTTGCCCACCGCTGCACTTCTTCACAACCTTCTTCGTCATCTTGTCTATACTTTATCGGTATTACCAGAGTCAGAGCTTATTCACTGGCCTATGGTTGATTTACCTAACAAGCCTAAACACCTATCCGCCGCCAGAGATATGATGGGACCTTTGCTGGAAGCAAAGCTCAACCAATCGAAGCAATTACTTCTCTTTGGCGAGGATGTTTTTCGGGTAATTGCCAGCGATGCTGATCTGGCTCGCGGGTTTACCGAGGCCTGTTACACCACAATAACAATAGACGACGGTAAGCGAGCACTGGTTTTGCCAAGCTTGTCAGCGCTTTTGCACGAACCTCAGTGGAAGAAGGGGGTTTGGCAGGCGCTTCAGTTGCTCACACCGCAGACGTAGATGCATGATCGACGATATCCACAATGGCCTTCAACGCCGGCTCCAGCTCAGTAATGGAACTGCGTGTGAGTTAGTCAATTTTCAGCAATCCCACCTTGACGATATATACGCGCTGGAATGCGAAGCAAACCCTTTTCCCTGGAGCAAACGCAACTTCGTTGACTCCATTGCCAGCAGCCATATTTGTACAGGTGTGAAAATTGGTGACCAGTGGATTGCCCAGGCGGTGTTTTCAATCGCATCCGGTGACGCAGAGATACTGATTATTTCCGTCGATCCAAAGTGGCAGGGGCAGGGTGTCGCAAGCCAGTTGCTCGATACTATGTGCGAAATACTGGAAGATTACGCAGCAGAGATTTTTCTTGAAGTGCGTGAGTCGAACGAAGCGGCAATTCGGTTGTACGAAAAATGCGGGTTCAATTGTCTGGGCATTCGCCCAAATTACTACCCGCGAAAAAAAGGGCGGGAAGACGCCCATATTTACGGTAAAAGCCTGCGCATCGGCTGATGCCGCAAAGCTGCACAGGCATATACCAAACTCCATCTCGACTTAGAGCCGCTCAATCACCACTTTTGCGACGGGGCCGCGCCAATCGTATTCTGCCGCGTCAATGTCCCCACTGCCGCTGATACCTGCGGCAAGATGAACAAAGCCCTCTCCCGAATCTTCTGGTGAAAACGGGACGCCTCCACACAAGGGGCCAGGTATTGTGGCGCAAGTTTCACTGTTTGTCTCAGAGCCAGCATCGTAAGCGTAGGCCAGGTAGGTCAGCGCACGCTGTGTTGGCAGGGCTACGGCATCCAACGCTACAAAGGTATCGTTGGTAGGCAGCAACATGGCCGCCAGCGACAGGGTGCGTACTCCTGCAGCCGCTGCAATGGTTATCTCAACAGAAGATCCTGCCGCCAGCAAGCCTTCGCTTTTGGCGATATCACTCACGCCACGACTGTTGGACAGCTGTTCCGCCAAGAGGCTGGTATCTCCCCCTTCCGCGATATTGGCGATCGCCTCGCTCGCAGGTTCGCCCAAGCTGAAAAAATGCACAGCGGGTTTATGGCTGGCGACTATAAAAGGTGTAAAGCTTTGGTGTTTGGTAATGTTGGTGATGGTGATTTTATACTGGTGTTGCGGTCGATCACGCTCTGGCTCTGCATTCACCGCGGTGGTAATTAACAGGCTGGCCAGTGTAATCCCAACGGCTTTCTTTAATGATGCATACATTTTCTCGTCTCCTTGTGTTTTTTGTTTGTCACGGCAACACGATAAATAAAGAGCGAGTCATAGGCTTAACGAAAGCATTACCAATTCATCACCAAATTATCACGGGCTTGCCTGCCGAGTGGTTCAGCTTGTAAAACTTTGTCTGATTTACATTTACGTAATGTTTTTTGAGGGGGGCGAGCACTATGATTTATTTCAACTTCGAAACGCTTTAAACCGGTCCAGGTTATGGCAGTTGGGTATTACCAGTGCATGATTTAGGGACCAATGTAATTTTCTCGCAATAATCAGAGATATAGGGCCGGAAATAGTCAGGATGCAATCGCGATGAATATTAAAGAATTATCTTGCTCAGTTGTTTTAAGTTTACTTTCCTCCGTCTGTGCAGCAGAGGCATTTCACCCCTTTTTAGTGGGGGGTGGCATAGGTACCGCAGACATCACCCTGGAGGGCTTACCGTTCGAACAGGAGGATGAAATAGTTGGTTTGACCGCGAACCTGGGCTACAGCTTCACGCGAAACCTCGCGGTGTCTTACCGATGGAGCTCCCAGGATGAGTCCGATTTTTTAGATATTTTTGATTTCGATCCAGATCTCAAACTGGTGCGAAACGACCTTCTCGCCAATTACACCCACTATTTTGGTCGTGGTTTCATCCGGGCACAGCTCGGTCTGAGCGCCTGGCGTTCCAAAGGTAATGTGCGAGAGACTCAGGTGACAGGATTTGAGTATATGGATTTTGATTCAGCTAAGTGGGATATAGAAAAACACACCACCTATAAAGCGAATTACACCAAAGAAAGCGTGGACCCGGTGGTCGGTATTGCGGTCGGCTTTGATATTCGCCGCCGCGTGGAATTCGTGTTGGGTTACGATTATATGAATACGGATTACTTTAAGTTGGGTAGTACGTCGTTTATCGTAAATGTGAGAATTTGAGCGAATGCGGTAGCTTGAAGGAAAGGCGAGTCGTACTCGCCTTTCCAAAGAAATTACCTTGGTTTTCCAGTGTTAAACGCCTGCCGCTTTAAACGTGTTCCCTACAATCTCTTGCGCTTCGCTGAGAATTGAGTCCAGGTGATCTTTGCCTTTAAAACTCTCCGCGTAAATCTTGTAAATCTCCTCTGTACCTGAAGGCCGTGCGGCAAACCAGCCGTTTTCTGTACACACTTTCAATCCGCCGATTGCGGCGTTGTTGCCAGGCGCGTGTGTGAGTTTTTGGGTGATGGCTTCGCCGGCAAGTTCCGTTGCGGCTACGCTGTCGGCGCTGAGTTTTTTCAAGCAGTTTTTCTGTGCGGAGTTTGCGGGTGCGTCTATACGTGTGTACACCGGTGCACCGAATTCTTCGGTTAAGGCGGCGTAATGTTGCGACGGGTCTTTTTCGGTAACCGCGCAAATTTCTGCAGCAAGAAGGCCGAGAATAATACCGTCTTTATCGGTCGACCAGACGTTCCCGTCGCGGCGCAGGAAGGAAGCGCCCGCGCTTTCTTCGCCACCGAAGCCATAGCGGCCTTCGTACAATCCATCCACGAACCATTTAAAGCCGACAGGTACTTCGGCCAACTGGCGGCCGAGCGAACTGGCGACGCGGTCGATCATACTGGAGGATACCAGCGTTTTGCCAATGGCGAGGTCGCTGCTCCACTGGGTGCGGTGAGAGAAGAGATATTGAATGGCGACGGCCAGGTAGTGGTTCGGGTTCATCAGACCGGTCGGGGTTACGATGCCGTGGCGGTCGTAATCCGGGTCGTTGCCGATGGCGATATCGAACTTGTCTTTCATGCCGATCAGGCCCGCCATCGCGTAAGGTGAGGAACAATCCATGCGGATTTTTCCATCTTTATCGAGCGTCATAAACGAGAAGTTGGGATCGACTCTGCGGCTCACCATTTCGATATTTACGCCCCAGGTGTCGGCTATTACATCCCAGTAAGCAATGCCGCTGCCACCGAGTGGGTCGACACCGATGCGTACCCCTGCGTTGGCAATAGCTGTCATATCCAGTACTTTGCCCAAGTCGTCCACATAGGGTTTTATAAAATCGTACTCGGTGACTGCATCACTCGCCCAGGCGGTGCTGAAGTTCTGGCGTTTAACCTCGCGGTTGTTATCGTCGATAATCTGGTTGGCGCGATCCTGAATAATTTGTGTGACATCGGTATCCGCCGGGCCACCGTTGGGTGGGTTGTACTTAAAGCCGCCATCCTGCGGGGGATTGTGAGATGGCGTGATAACAATACCGTCTGCCAGATGTTCGCTACGCCCGCCGTTGTATGCCAGTATGGCGTGAGAGATAACTGGCGTCGGGGTGTAGCCGCGGCCGGCCTGCACAATAAGCTGTACGCCATTCGCGGTAAGCACTTCCACCGAGGTGATGAAAGCGCTTTCTGATAGGGCATGGGTATCGATACCGACATACATAGGCCCATCAATACCCTGCTGCTGACGGTACTCCGCCAGCGCCTGACAAACGGCCGCGATATGGGTTTCGGTGAAGGTGCCGGTCAATGACGTGCCTCGGTGCCCGGAAGTACCAAATGCCACGGGTTGTTCTGCCGTTGTGGGAATTCGCGTGTAATATTCACTGATTAAACGCGGAATGTTTGTGAGATCCTGCTCCTCCACCGGGAGTCCTGCACGCTCATGTAACGCCATATTAAAAACCTACCTTGTACATCTGTTGTTAGGATTACGCCCTCCAGGGCCGTGACTCATCATACGAAAACCCCCGCGGATTTGAAATATAAGACCTTCGCCGAAGAGGAGGGGTGACCTTATAAAATGATTCTGGTGTCAGGTGAAAGTTCAACCTCTATCGAATGGTCTTGGTCAGATCGCCAATGCATCAGTGATGGGTATCCTGTTTAAACAACTCCTCCAGCTCCCTGCGCCCCTCCATTGCGATTTGTTGCAGTTTGGTCAGATCCTCCTTGTGAGCGACGGCGTTCATCATCATCTGTTCATCGTGCTGACGGAAAATTTCAATTTTATTCAGCGCCTGGCTCTCGGTGTAGCCGAGTAACTCCAGGGTGTGACGGGCAGCGATAAGCCCGCTCTCAAAGGTTTCCCGCACGACTACGTCCACTTTGCGCGCGAACAGCTGGTAAGCATGGGCGCGGTTATGGGCACGGACAATAATTTTTAAGTTGGGGTAGGCGCTTTGCACATTGTCGACAATCGTCAGCGAATCCTTTTCGTCGTCGACCGCCACCAGGAGCAGTCGGGCGTGGGCCAGCCCGGCGGCGTTGAGCAGGTCTAGCCGTGTTGCATCCCCGTAGTAGATTTTGTTGCCGAATTTACGCACAAAATCCACGTGGCTCGCATCTTTATCCAGCGCTGAGAAGTGCATTTCGTTGGCAGCGAGAATACGGGCCGCGATCTGACCGAAACGCCCGAGGCCCGCAATAATCACTTCTGGTTCCTCGTTGTCGATTTTGTCGTAACTGCGCGGCGTGTCCTGATGCCGCTTGCGCCACAGATTGAACAGCATTAGCGCGGGTGAGGTGAGCGCCATGGATACACCGACAACAATTACCACGATATCGCGTGTTGCGTTATCGGCGACGCCGAAATTGACCATCTTCGTGAGCACCACAAACGCGAATTCGCCGCCCTGGGAAAGCATTAAACCCAGTGCCAGTGCGTCCCAGATATCGGTGGATTTGTTGCGGCACAGCAGGGTGATAACCGCCGTTTTAAGCAGCATCAGGCCCACCGCCAGGCCGAATATAAGCAAAGGTTTGGTGACCAGTAGCTGGAGATTTAGGGTCATCCCCACGGCCATAAAAAACAGTCCAAGCAGCAGTCCCTTAAATGGCTCAATATCGGTTTCCAATTGGTGACGGAAGCTGCAGTTGGCGAGTACTATGCCCGCCAGGAACGCCCCCAGGCCCATACTGAAGCCGACGCTCTGCATTAAAAACGCCGTGCCGATAACGATAAAAAGGGCCGCTGCGGTGAGTAGTTCGCGGATATTGGTGGCGGCGATAATGGTTAGTAGCGGGTTAATGGCAAAGCGACCCACTAAGAGTACAGCGGCGATGGCCAGGGGGCCGTACCACCAGGGCGCAGTGTTGTGACCTGCGGTGGCGATTTGCGGGGCAAAGGCGCTGACCAGAATCAGAATCGGTATCACTGCCATATCCTGCAGCAGCAACATGGAGAAGCCTTTGCGGCCGAGGTCTGTTGCCATTACCCCGTGCTCATCCATCAGTTGTACGGCGAAAGCTGTGGATGACAAACCGAGTGTTAAACCCAGTAGCATGGCGATTTGCCAATCAAAGCCAAACAGGAAATGGCACAAGAGCGCGATAACCACCGCCGAGCCCAGTAATTGACCGCCGCCCATCAGCAGTACCTGGGTACGCATTTCCCATAATTTCTGTGGGTTGAGCTCCAGCCCGATCACAAACAGCAGCATGACAATGCCAAACTCCGCCAGATGCAGGGCATCGTCGGGGTTGATTACCACATGAAGGATTTGCGGACCAAGCACGGTACCGGCTACCAGGTAGCCGAGAATGGCACCTAACCCCAAGCGTTTAAAAATTGGCACAGCTACCATGGCTGCCAGCAGGTAAGCCAGAAAAACAAGAATGCCGTGATGGTCCATAGTCAGAATTACTCGATAGGATTGGTGAATGTCGGTGTTTCAGCGGCGAAGTGTAAGAGTAGCGCCCTTCGCGGTGAACAGGTAGCCGTGGTGTTAAAAGATGGAGTCGGGTGATGTCGCCTATTATTGCATATACATGTCCTTGACCCCGTAAAGACGTCCCCAGTTAGCATGTTATCCAAGCGTGTAACACATACCTTATATGCATAGGCGCTCGCCCCCAGTTGGATTGTACAACTGTAGCCAACGTTTATTCCCGCGCCAATCAGCGCTCATTCGATACCAGCGCTCATTCGATAGCAGCGCTCATTCGAAATAAGCCTCGCATGTTCAATGGCGTGGTGGACTGGCGACATCCAGGCCTGGAATAAAAAATTAGTTTTTATATTTCGCTCCGTCACACTTTTATAAGCGCGCAGGCTTTGCATTGGCGTTTTTGTACCGACTGTTCTTAACTCAAATGACAACGCAAATCATAGGAACCTGTGATCAACCTAGGGCCTGTTAACACTAATTCAATTCGCTCTGCTGGAGCCTGTATTTTCAGGATGAAAGGCATTTTTGGCGTTGTTTAGCGGGCTAAACGAGCGAAAAATAACGCATCAGCCTGGAAATACAGGCCCAGCCCTGCGGGTTGCGGCTAAAATCCCGCTCTCAGCGTTGTTTATCGCTCATTTGGAACAACCAAAATACGCTCCAAACGCCTTGATAGCGAAATTTTAGCCGCAACAGAATGAATCGAATTAGTGTTAACAGGCCCTAGTAATTACTCTGCGTGATCTGCGGTGGTTAGTTGTTCGGCGCCTTTTGCAATTAATTAGTCCTTAGCAAGAGAGGTAAGGTCACGAACGATCGCCGCAGGTCGCCCCTTTATGCCCGTGGGTGCTGCGGGGCTTACAGGAATCACCAAGTTAATCAGAGGTTTCTATACAAAAATTGCGCGAGTGCTGGGCTGTTGGAAAATAACGCCTTTTGATTTCTGGTGTTTTCAGGCGTGCGGAAAATTATGTCTGTTGTGAAAAAAATTCAGCTGTACGCCATGTCCGATAACGACCGAATGGTGTTTAGCAGTTTGCTGTCACTGCTGTCTTTTAAAACGGCGTTTACCTGTCAAATTGTGGAGCGCGATGGTGACATTGCCGTGGTAGACGTGGATTCAGACATCGGTCGTGCGCAAGCAGACAGTCTGTTTGGTCAGGTGGACCTGGTGATAAAAATAAGCGCCCAGACAACATCAGACACAACGAGTAGTGCGGGTGATTGTGTCGTGCACAAGCCATTGCGCTCAATCGATATTATCCGCGTGCTGGAATTAATTGAGGGGCGCCCGAGCGCACACGCTGAAATGCCGCTGTCTTCTGACAAGTCGAGTGCGGAACAGATTCAGCTGTATAAGCTTACCCGTTGGCCACCCAAGGCGGTGATCAACGACTTTGCAAAAGGCGCGCGCTTATGTGCTGCGTTTATGAGTCATGAACTTGCCGTGGAAAAAGCGGCAACAATGGTTGGAGTGTCCGCGGCGCAGATTGAGCTGTTTCTTGCCCGTTGCCGCGAATACGATTGTGTAGCAACCCGTTTAAGCCAGCATTCGACAATTGAGCATGCGTCTGCGGGTGCGAAACACGCCTCCCTTTTCAGTAAATTGCGCATGAAGTTGGGGGCGAGGTAACCATTGTGAGCGAATTGAAATTTGTGATTACCGGTACGGCTGGCGTGGGGAAATCCACCGCAATCAATGCGATAAGCGATATCCCTCCGATAAATACCGATGCGGAAACCACTGATGAACTCCAGGCCCTGAAGCAAACGACCACGGTTGCCTTCGATTTTGGTGAGGTTGTGCTGGATGAAGATACGCAAATTCGTTTGTACGGTACGCCAGGCCAGGAACGGTTTCGCCATATGTGGGAAATTATTGCGGATGGAGCGTTGGGTTTAATTATTCTGGTGGATAACACGCGCGCTGACCCGGTCGCGGATATGAACATGTATATCGACAACTTTGCGGAATTAATTGACGCCACGGCGTTCGTGGTAGGCGTCACTCGCTGGGACCAGAACGGGAAGGCTTCACTTGATCAGTATTTTACGGCGCTTGAGCAGCGGGGTTTGTTTGCGCCAGTGATCGAAACGGACCCTCGCAGCCGGGACGATGTGGTGCTTTTACTGGATTCGTTGATGTCCGTATTGGAGTTTGCCTGAAGATGACAGAAAAAACTGAGTTGGTGCTAAAGCGCAAGGTCGTGGACTCACATTTGAGTGCATTACTCGACTCTAATGACGGCGTTTATGCCGCTTTACTTTCAAGCATTGATGGGCATGCCATCGCGAGTAAAGCGCGGGGTGATGTCACAGACTCAAAGTTAGCTGCGATGACCAGCTCGTGCCTCGCGCTGGCTGAAAAAATCGCATTGGAGGCGCATCAAAATAACTGCGATTTTGTGATTCTCCAAAATGAAAATGGTTACGTTGCTTTAAAACGTATAGGCAAAAAACTGGTGCTCAGCGCGTTGGCCAAAAAATCGGTAAGCCTGGGCCTGTTGTTATCGTCAACCCGTACGACAGCGGAAAGTTTCCAGCGTGATATTGGTCTTTAGCGCCGTCATTTCGTTTCTATGAGGAAATATCTATGGCAGATTTGAATTCATCCTGTGCTGAACTGGTCGGTAATGTGAACGATGCTCTCGGCGCGGCCGTTGTCGACCTGAGCTCGGGTTTATTGTTGGCAGCACACCACACTGTTCCTTATTTTACGCAAAGTTATCTGGATGCTGTGGCCGCCGCCGCCGTCGATATGTTTCGCGGTAAAACCATCACTACTGTCGAACAGCTTCTCGCCAATCAGCGAGGCACTGCTGTGCAGAACTCCATTAAAGAGGTTCAAATGAGTACCGAACACACTTATCACTTTATGAGTGTGATCCCGGGCAAGGAAAATTGCTTGCTGGTACTTATTACCGGGCGCAAGGCGAACTTGGGTATGGGGTGGTCGTCATTGCGAACAGCATTGCCGAATGTTGCTTCCATGTGTCCTTAGCAAGTTGAGTGGGTGCATTGGCGGCAGTTTCAAACCTATATTGGGGATCCCCGGCAATGCATTTCCGGTCTCGCCAATGGGGGCATGTTGCGCTGCGCCTGCGCAACATACTAGCCCTCGCTTTTGCACAGCCAATAAATTGCGATGTTAACTGTTGTTGGTGGTGTGAGTGGTCGCGAGCCCATTGCTGTCTCTGATATTGCCGCCACTCTGCAGCAGCCCCAGGAGCTACAGCACAATACCCTGTTCACCGGTCGTCCTGCGACACAGTTGTTTGTGGCGAGCCGCTTTGTCGCCAAGTTACGTACGGATTTCGTATTTCAGTCACAGGACGCAGAAAAACGCGCACTATCTGCTTTAGCTCTGGATCGTCGGTTGAATGCATACCACCCGGAAAAAACGTGGTTTCTGTGGCACACCGATGACCAGATATTTATTGGTAATATCGCTCCTCGGATACATACCTTTCACAGTACGCTTCCTGAGTTATTGCAAAGAAAACCTGCCCAGGCACTTACGTTATTGGCGCAGTTATGTCGCTTGTATTTTTCGGTTGCTCACGAAAGTGGCTTCCGGTTGGACGAGGGGCTATCCAATTTCGGCTGGACCGACGCCGGAGCGGTGTATTACCTCGATGACGATCGCTACCAGTGGGACCTTTTCACCAGCTTTGCCAGTATTCTGGCCGTTTGGATCCGCCAGCTCGCGGAGTTTAGTACTGAGCACGCCGATATTTTCGGGCAGTCATTGTGTGACATTTTATTGGACGTGTTTCAATCGCCCCATAAGATTCAAGTGTTGCTTGGACAGCTGCGGTATTGCATTGCGGTGGGGGGGCGCGAACAACAGTGTTTGAATACCATTTCTGCATGCTTGACTAAAGCGGCCTACCCCCAAAGGCCAGACCGGCATCGTTCGCTTGCTGTCGGATCTACCCAATTGTCTGCTGCTGAAACATCAGGAGATTGTAATGCGAATGTGACATCGCCCCTGGCGATCTTGGCGGACATTCACGCGAATTTATTCGCTTTACAGGCCGTACTTGCAGATTTGCGTGTGCGGCAGATATCGAGAATTCTGGTGTTGGGGGATATCGTTGGATACGGGCCGCATCCGCGTGAGTGCATCGAGGTGTTAAAGCAGCAGAACGCAATTATCATCCAGGGCAATCATGATTATGCCGCTGCGTCGGGAGATGTGAGCACCGGCTTTTCCAAGCTCGCTTGCTGGGCGATTGATTGGACGCGCAGGGTTCTAACACAAGACGATATGCGTTGGCTGGCTGAGTTGCCGCCTTACTTTCAAAGTGACTCCTGGTTGGCGGTGCACGGAGCGCCTATAGACAAAAATTATTTTTACGGTTATGTCTACCACATGACCTACGAAGCTAATCTCGATTGGCTGGTACAACATCAAATAGCCTTGGCATTTCATGGGCATAGCCATGTCGCCGGCGTCTATCGCCGTGACGCGGCAGGTGATTCGCGTTGTGACCATGCGCTTCAGCTCTTGTCCTCCGCGCGCTGCGCGCTCGCGTGCCCCGGTTCTGTAGGTCAGCCTCGAAGCGGAAAAACCGCAGCGGAGTACGGCATTTTTCGCCCTGCTGATGCGACCTTTGAATTACTTAGCGTCGGTTATGATTATCAGCGTACAATGGATGTCATGCGTGCAGCCAATTTCCCACCAGCTCTTTATGAGCGGCTCGCGCAGGGCAGATAACAGGTTAAGGATTCATCTATGGAGCAAATCGCTCGAACTCCCTCGCCCCCGTATTACGCCGTGATTTTTACCAGTTTGCGCACGTCGGTAGAGTCTGGTTATGACGATATGGCGAAACGCATGGTAGAGCTGGCGCTGGCGCAACCAGGTTTTTTGGGGATGGAATCAGCGCGCGAGCAACTGGGTATCACAGTGTCCTATTGGCGAAGCTTGGAAGATATTAAAAACTGGAAACAAAACGCCGAGCACAGGATCGCACAGCAATACGGGCGTGAAAAGTGGTATTCCCAGTTTAAAACCCGAATCGCACTGGTAGAAAGAGACTACAGTTTTTAATGGTTAGGTTGTGCGTGATGACAAAAAGTCAGTGACTTCCGCAGGCGAGCCACGAAATATAACCCGGTGTTTTTTCTTTTCCATTTGGAAGTTGTACATTGGGTCGTAGTAATCGCGCAACAGAATTTCGATCCAGTGCAGGTGACTGCTGTTATCCCCCAAACGGTGCTGTGCAAGCGCGTTGTCGAGTATCCCGCTGAGTTCTGCATAGCGTTGGCCACCCAGGCGTCGCTGAATATTTTTCATCGCTTGGCGCAATTCGTTCGCGAAAAGTTCAAATCCTTGGTCTCGTCCTTGTTGCGCCACATGCTCAGCGAGGTTGAGTAAAATATAGTTATGAAATGAGTGCTCCACTCGCTCACGCAGCTCTGTTTGCACGACCACGATCGGTGAAGACTTCATCGCATTTTCTAACTCCAGCGGCAATGCGCATCGTCCGATTAAGTGGCTTTCATCTTCAAGTACTATCGGCGTGTCGCCGCGTCGGGCGTCGGCTTTAAACAGTTCGATAAAGGTGCGATTCTCGAATGTGGTTTGTGTTGGCTGGCCGCCGAGCCGTTTGCCAAAAGCGCTACCACGATGATGAGCGAGTTGCTCCAGGTCAACACTGGTTGCCACGGTTTTAAGCAGTTCTGTTTTGGCGGAACCGGTATGGCCGGCGAGAATAACAAACGGCCGCTGTTGGCAGATACGTTGGTTAGTATCAATTAAGAAACGTCGCATGGCTTTGTAGCCACCTTCCACTCTAACGCAGTCAACTCCCACATCAGCGAGCCATTGCTGACAGGTTTGCGAACGCAACCCCCCTCGCCAGCAGAACAATACGCAGTTCGGGTTGGCTTTGATGTACTCGGCCCAGGCGGTAACGCGTTGGCTTTTGATTACTCCGTTAACTAATTGGTGACCCAGGGTAATAGCCTCAGCCTGCCCTCGTTGTTTGTAGCAGGTACCGACTTGTGCGCGCTCACTGTCCGTCATTAGCGGCAGGCTTACCGCGTTCGGGAAGTGGCCCTTGGTGTATTCGCCAGGGGAGCGGGTATCGATAGCCGGAACGTCGTGCAGGAAAATCTGAGCGTATTGGTTGGTAATCATTGTTTTATTAGGTGGGTTCGGTTTACGAGTCAATAACGACGCGTGGACCGCTGTTCCAGGGGGTGAGCTCGCCAATGCGATGAATAGGGGTGTTATTAGCCTTTAGGCAGGCCTCGACGGCGTCTACTGCGTCCGGGTTGACGGCGATCAGCAGGCCGCCACTAGTTTGCGGGTCGCAGAGGATCTGTTTTTGCTGCTCGTTCAGTGGCGACAGATCTTCCCCATAGCTGTCAAAATTACGTTGCGTGCCACCTGGAATACAGCCCTGGTTTAGATAATGCTTTGCTTGTGGAATTACCGGTATGGCATCGAACGACAGCTGGGCAACCAAACCGCTGGCGACGCATATTTCACTAAGGTGCCCCGCCAGGCCAAAACCGGTAACATCCGTGAGCGCGCTTACCCCATCAATTGTTGCCAACCGACTGCCAACCTTGTTCAGTACGCACATAAGATCGCGTGCGATAAATGCGTCCTCTTCCGCGAGCTTTTTCTGCTTTTGTGCCGTAGTGAGAATACCTATACCCAATGGCTTGGTCAGATACAGCTGGTCACCGGCGTTAGCCGATGCATTGCGGCGTAAATTAGCTTTGGCAACTCTACCGGTTACGGCAAGGCCAAAAATGGGCTCTGGCGAGTCGATACTGTGGCCTCCGGCAAGTTGAATGCCGGCTGCGTGGCAAACCTGGCGACCGCCTTCAATAACTTGCGCAGCGACGTCTGCGGGGAGAATGTTTACCGGCCAGCCAAGAATGGCGATTGCCATTATGGGGTCGCCACCCATTGCGTAAATATCGCTGATGGCGTTAGTGGCAGCGATGCGGCCGAAGTCGAGTGGATCGTCGGCGATAGGCATAAAAAAATCGGTGGTGCTTAAGATAACGTCGCCGTTGCCGAGATCGTAGGCTGCGGCATCGTCCTTGGTGCTGTTACCCACCAGCAGGAACGGATCCGTAAAGTCACTGCTGGTATTGCCGATGATCTTTTCCAGCGTCGCCGGAGAAATTTTGCAGCCACAGCCGGCGCCGTGGCTATATTCAGTGAGCTTGATGCTGTCTGGCATTGTTGAGGTGCACGTGTGGTTAAAGCCAGTAATTGTGCAGCCAAACAGCAAACAAGTAAATCACGGGGCTTGTTTAGCGTGCCGCTCTCACTTTACCAGAGCCGATAACCGTTTGCGCTAACGAAGGTTTGCCGTGGTAGGTTACATCACCGCTGCCTGCGATTTTGACGGCTAACTGATCTGTCGCATGGGTTTCGATATTGCCTGAACCAGCGATAACAACGTTCGCCGATTTGGCTTCCAGCTTGCCTGCGTCAATGTTGCCGCTGCCCGCAATTTTCATCGCCAGGGTTGCTGTCGTGCCTACCGCTTTTACCGAACCAGATCCGGCAATTTTGATGCTGAAGCTCTCACTGTCCACGCCGTTGATGTCGATATTGCCTGAACCTGCTGCAGCAACAGATTTTAGGGTAGGGAGGGTCAGCTCGATTCGAATGGGAGAGCGAAAGTTATAGTCGTCATCATCGTCGTCGAAGCTGCCGATATTCAAATCAGTTCCCTCTACACTCCATTTAATATGTTCGCTTTGCTCATCATTGGTATGGATCACCAAAGTGGGGGCTCCCTGCGTGATGATGACATCAGCGGGTAGTGAAATACGCAGGCTGTCGACGCCTGTAAGTTCAGCGTTGTCGATTTCTCCGGCTGCGTTGTGGGCATCGGCATTTGAGTCACAGCCAAGCATTGTGAGTGATAAAAATATCAGAACTAAAATTCGTACTTTCATTGGTGCTCCCTACTATTCAGAGGTCTAATTTTTAATGGATTGTTATGAAATAAGTGGATGTTTTGTAATTTTTTAAACGCCGGCTCGCTTCATTATCTTTACGGCATATCATTTACCATGCCAAGAGTGAATCAATTATAACCCGTTGAAATATAAAGGGAAAAAATATTGAACCTCATTGGTTGCTATTTCTGGTATGAGTGATCCTCACGAAGCCTTCGCGGATTTCGCCAAATGCTGAAGATATTTGCCACAGATTAAACCGGCGTGAAAAAAAGCGGTTTTGTGAGATTCGCGTGTTCAATTTATTTGACGCTGTGGCAAAATGTGCTCGGGTATTTATAGCCCGATTATGCTTTCCAAGTTAATACAATTAGCGCACACAAGTGGGTTTTCCCCCACCCAAAATAATAAAGCGCACCCAGACAGAAAAAGTAACGAGTTTCATATTGCGTGTGAAGTGCAAGTTTTAGCACTTTAGTCGTTCTCACGTGGTTTCCTGTTTCGATAAGTCCAATAAATACAATGGGAGTTTTCGCTATGTTGACACATCCAAGAAGGAAGATCGCATCGCTGGCGTTTGCCGCTGTGTGCGCACTGCTCGCCAGTGCCTCGCAGGCAGTAACGTCTGGTGCTGGCGAGGCAACAATCGATGTAAATAACAATTGGGGCAGTGGTTATTGTGCAAATGTTGTTATTGCCAATAACGGCACGGCCAATATCACTAGCTGGACAGTCGGCCTCGCCTTGAACGGGTCCAGCATAAATAACCTGTGGGGCGGCCAGCGCAGCGGCAGTATTGTTACCCCAGAAGCGTACAACGCAAACATTGCTCCCGGAGCGTCGGTATCCTTTGGCTTTTGCGCGACCGGATCGAGTGTCGCATCCATTGGTACATTTTCTGTGACTGGCGGTGGTAGCGGTTCATCGACATCGTCTACCAGTTCTTCAAGCAGCTCGTCTTCCAGCAGTTCGTCCAGCTCTTCGAGCAGTTCATCGAGCTCGGGTGTGGCGTCATCCAGCTCGTCTTCGTCCAGCAGCAGTTCATCGTCGAGCAGTTCCTCCTCCAGCAGCAGTTCGAGCTCCAGTGGCTCAGGCCAGTGTACTCAGATGTGCCAGTGGTACTCCGATGAGCCCCGCCCGCTTTGTCAGAATACCGATGATGGTTGGGGTTGGGAAAATCAGCAGAGCTGTATCGGTATCAACACCTGCAACAGCCAGAGCGGTGGCGGTGGGGTGATCAGCACCTGTGGCGGTGGCTCATCCAGTTCGAGTTCATCCAGTAGCTCATCGTCCAGCTCCAGCAGCTCTTCGTCGAACGGCGGCTCCAGTAGCTCCAGCTCATCAAGCTCTTCTTCCAGTAGTGGTTCACTTCCCACTTGCACCGGTTATGCAACGCGCTATTGGGATTGCTGTAAGGCGCACTGTAGCTGGACTGGTAATGTGCCAAGTGAAGTTGAGCCGCTGGGTTCCTGTTCCGCGAGTGACCAGCCCCTGCCCGACCCAGACGCGGTAAGCAGCTGTGATGGTGGTGATGCACATATGTGCCACGGTATGGCGCCGTGGGCGGTTAACGACAGCCTGTCGTACGGTTTTGCTGCGACCTCTAGCGGCGATGTCTGTGGGCGTTGCTACGAAGTTATATTTACTGGCGAATCCTACAACGGTGGCGCCGATCCAGGTGCGGCGGCGCTGGGCGGCAAGCGCATGATTGTACAGGCAACCAATATTGGCTTTGACGTGGGCGGTGGCCAGTTTGACTTACTGGTGCCCGGCGGGGGTGTTGGTGCCTTTAATGCCTGTTCGGACCAATGGGGCGTTTCCAACAGCGAGTTGGGTGTGCAATATGGCGGCTTCCTTGCAGCGTGTAAAAACGAGTTGGGCTGGAACGCGTCGCACGATTCCTATAAAAATTGTGTTGCGCAACGTTGTGATGCCGTATTTGGCAGTCGCGGTCTGACTGAGCTTTACGAGGGTTGCATGTGGTTCGTCGATTGGTTCCAAGCGGCAGATAACCCCTCGCTGCGCTATCGCGAAGTGGCTTGTCCTACCGAAATCATCAGCCGCTCAGGTGTTGATCGCGGTTGGTTGAACGACGTTAGTAACGCTTGCAACTAGTTCATTGATCTCGTCGCTGGGAATTCACCCGGCCCAATGAGACAACAATAAAAAACCCCGCGCTGTTTCAGGCGGGGTTTTTTTATGTTCAATACCAAGTGTCGACTACTGAGGGTCGCCGTTCAGGATAGGAGTCAGGCGGGTTCCGCGTTAGCTGGGCCGGTACTCTGGGCACGTTGGAAGAAAGCATTCTTGACGATGAAGAAGAACACAATGCCAGCAAAGATTGCGGTGACTGCATTGGCCAGGATCAACGCGGTGTTGCCAAGCATAATGCCGTAAAACAGCCAGAGCACGACACCCAATACGAACGCGGCGTACATCACCGGGGAAAGGTCTCCGGTACGCTGGGTTCGCATAACCTTCAGTGCCTGGGGAAGAAAGGCGAAGGTTGTCAGGCAGGCTGCGATTAAGCCGATTACTTCAGTCATTGATCTGTTATCTCTCAGTATTGGTTGATTTGTGCGCAGTGTAACCTAAGGTAACGTTTTGGTCTACATTATTTTGTTTAAAATCAAAAAAAGTTAATAATCGCGCCACTTATTTTTATAAGCTATTGAAATATAATGGTTTAATGTTTTTTGTGAGATGTGTGGTTTTGTTACTCTGGGTTACATGAGTGCTTGGTTGGCGGCTCCCATGTCAGCCAGCCCCTCTTTGTCTGGCTGCTTCCAGGGCTGCTTTGGTGACCGCCCCCTAGGGTGGAACTGCGTTATCACGACTATCAACACAGGGGCCAACTAACCTTCAGGCCCGGCTCAACAGGGAACTGAGTCTTCTGAGCGCGCTCTACGCACAAGAGGAGCGTGGGCTGTTTCCCCGCCAGCCTGCTAAAATGTTGCGAGCTGTACCTTGTCCATGCACAACACAATAATTTAAGAGTCTTTGCCTTATGATGCGCGTTTTCGCAATTGCACTGCTGCTTCCCCTTTCCTCGCTATCACTCACACTTAATGCTGCTCCAGCAAACTCTCTTCAGCAGGCCTATCACGACGCCTTTAAAGTGGGGGTGGCGGTAAACCCCAGTATCACACGCGGTGAGGATAAAGCAGTCCAGTCGATTGTACTGAGCCAGTTCAATAGTATTACCGTTGAAAACGCACTAAAGGCTGCCCCGATAAACCCCGAACCCGGTGTATTTGAGTTCGGTCCGGCCGATGATTACGTGGCGTTTGGCGAAAAGCACGGGATGTTTATTGTTGGTCATACCTTGGTGTGGCACAACCAGACGCCAGGCTGGTTTTTTACCAACGGTGATGGAGAGCCCAATACCACGAAGCAGCAGCTGGCGCGTATGGAGAGCCATATCAAAACCGTTGCAGGTCGTTATGCCGGGCGAATTCACGCCTGGGATGTGGTCAATGAAGTGATCGATAACGATGGTTCTTACCGGCCGACAACCTGGGTTAATGGGGTTGGCGATGGCGACCTGATGGTCAAGAGTGCGTTCAAATACGCCGAAAAATATGCGCCGAATACAGAATTGTACTACAACGATTTTAACGCCTGGCGCCCGGCTAAGCGCGACGGCATTGTGCGTATGGTGAAGATGTTACAGGCCGAGGGGATTCGGATTGATGGCGTAGGGATTCAAGCCCACTGGGGGCTCAATTTTCCGAAAACGGAATATATTGAAGCGGCGATTGAGGCCTATGCCGCCTTGGGCGTGAAGGTGATGATCACTGAACTAGATGTAGATGTGTTGCCGCTGACGCGAGAGGGGCAAATAATTGGCCAGGGGATGATGCATCCGCAGTTCCAACTGGAAGAGTTCGAGACTTATCTCGACCCGTATAAGCAAGGGTTGCCTGCCGATGTTGAGCAGGCGCTGAGCGATCGGTACGCAGCGTTGTTTCGCTTGTTCTACAAGCATCGTGATGCTATCGACCGGGTGACCTTGTGGGGCGTGCACGACCCTATGTCCTGGAAAAACGACTATCCGGTTCCGGGGCGTACCAACTATCCGCTGCTGTGGGACAGGAGCAAACAGCCTAAGCCTGCGCTAAAGGCTGTTTTGGCCGTGCCCTCGGAAAAATAAACCGGACCTGGTTTTGCTGGCAGTGGGGGATCTTGCTGCCTGTGGGTGATGTTATGGGAATTCGCGGTCTGTGTTGATCGTTTTTTGCCAGTAGCCGACATCGACCCACTGGCCGTGCTTGCGCCCGACGTCTTTGAAGTGAGCGACTTTTTCGAATCCAACCTTTTCATGCAGCGCGACACTGGCCGCGTTAGGCAGTGCAATTCCTGCGACCAGAACCCGGCAATCTACTGAGGTCAGGGCCTCGAATAGGGCCTCGTAGAGCGCTTTGCCGAGGCCCCGCCCTGTATGGTTGCGGTTGAGATAGACTGTAGTCACAAGTGAGTGGCGATAGGCGACACGCTCCTGCCATAGCGCGACATAGGCGAAACCGAGGATTTCTCCATTCTCTTCGGCAACCAGCCAGGGGTAGTTCGCGGAAATCTTTGCGATACGCTCTGCCATCTGGGCTTCGCTCAGCGGCGTTTGTTCAAACGATATCACTGTTTCGTTGATATAGTAGTTGTAAATCTCAGCAATAGCGCCAGCATCGGCTGGGCGACAGGCTCGTATCATGATTGAATATCCAGTTACAGCGTGGAGGTGAGCGCACAAAATATCTGCCGTTTTGGATACGCGCAAGTGGAATACATCAATCTGAGTTAAAACCGCCGAGAGAAAGTGCATAACAGGCAGAGAAATTTGCAGTTTTCTTCGCGCTAATTTTTGTAGAATTCGTGGCTGGTTTGCCCCGTATCTTTAACCTGTGAAACCTGATGGAGGTTCTCATGCGAAAGCTGTTACTCAGTGCAGTAACCTTATGTTTATTTTTGACCAGTTATGCCAATTCGGCTGAAATCACATTCGAAAGCACCAGTGTTGGTGATGGTCTCTATGTGCTGCAAGGGGTTGGCGGTTTTGCCGGCGGAAATATTATGCTGTCTGTGGGTGATGACGGTGTAGTGATGATTGATGACAGCATGCCTCCACTGCTGACTAACCTGAAAAAGGCGATTAGTGAAATCACCCCCAAGCCGATCACATTTTTGGTAAACACCCACGTCCATCAGGACCATACCGGGAACAACGCGAGTTTTGGTGGCGAAGGCGTGCATATTATCGGTCATGATAACTTGCGTACGCGGTTGCAGGCGCCTGCTGACGACGGTAGCGCTGCCCCGACAGATGCGCTACCGGTTATCACATTCCCCAGCGAGATTACATTTCACTTGAATGGTGATGACGCGCGTGTTTTTCACCTGGAAATGGCCCACACCGATGGCGATGTGGCGATTTATTTCAAAAAAGCCAATGTCCTACATACTGGCGATGTGTTGTTTAACGGGCTTTTTCCGTTTATCGATACCAGTAATGGTGGCAGTGTGCAAGGCTATATCGCGGCGCAAAAACTGTTGTACTCAATTGCAGATGAGAATACCGTTATTGTGCCCGGCCACGGCCCCCTCGCAAAACGCGCTGACCTGAAAGCCGCGCTCGATATGCTTGAAGATTCCGTGAAGCGCGTTGCCAAGCTGCACAAGAAAGGAATGAGTGAAGACGAAGTGGTAGCGAAAAACCCGCTCAAGAAGTACCACGAAAAATGGAATTGGGATTTTATTACTACCGAGAAAATTACCCGTACCATTTACCAAAGTTTATAACAATTTTATACCGTTCAAAAAAACCGGCCTGCGCCGGTTTTTTTTCGTCAGTGCGTAGGCCGCTACTCACGGTGCTTTGGCCAGCCCCGTTGTTAAGCGAAGGATTTACACACTGCATGCCTGTGGCAGCTGGTAACGTGGTCGTTCACCATCCCGACAGCCTGCATAAAGGCGTACACAATTGTCGGCCCAACAAAGTTAAAACCGGCTTTTTTTAGAGCTTTGCTCATGGCCTCGGACTCTGCTGTTGCGGCGGGGATATCGGCCATGGTTTTACGCCGGTGTTGGAGGGGGGCTCCTCCGACAAAATCCCAGAGAAAACGACTGAAATCGTCGGTTTCCTGAATAGCGAGGTAGGCGCGTGCATTTTGTCGCGCGCTATTGATTTTAAGTCGGTTGCGCACGATATCTGGATTTTGCATCAGCTTTTCCAGCTTTTTATCGGTGTAGCGGGCCATTTTTTCTGGATCAAAATTGTCGAACGCTTTGCGATATCCCTCGCGTTTGCGCAGGATGGTAATCCAGGACAGACCAGCTTGAGCGCCATCTAACACGAGTTTTTCAAAAAGCTCCCGGCTATCCCATATGGGCACTCCCCACTCCTCGTCGTGGTATTGTTGGTAGAGTGGGTCGTCTCCGCACCAGCTACAGCGTTTCACCTGTGCATTGGTCATGCAATATTCCTCGCACGAAAAACCTGGAAGTGCTCACCATTCAGCGACACCGTATGCCCAGGCCAAATCAGTACCGCTTCGCCTTTTTCACAGACGATTGCAGAGCCTGAAACAATGTCTGTGAGTGTCGCGGTGCCGTCAAGACAAAGCAATATCTCCGGCTGCTCTACTAGCCAGTGCGGTGATGCCAACTGGCCCGGGTTCCAGCTGCTCAGTTCGAAATCGGGAAACGGGGTAGGGTAACGTAACTCGCCCTGCTCGGTAGACTGGGTGTCGATAATAAATTCTGCGGGAGGAGTGCTATTAAAATTGGCGATTTTCATGAGCTCTGCAACATCAATATGCTTTGGGGTTAGCCCTGCGCGCAGAACATTGTCAGAGTTAGCCATCAATTCGATGTTTTGCCCTTCCAGGTAGGCATGTAGCAGACCGGAGGGCTGAAATATCGCTTCACCTGGTGCGAGATGTACCAGATTCATAAATAGCACGGTAAGTATGCCATTAGGCGTTTGCGGATTTTTGCGTAACCATTGTTGCACCCAGAATAGAATATCGGTTTTAGCATACTGCTTAGCCACGATATCGGCGGCGAGTGCCTGGTGCATGTGTTGAGTATCCGGGTTGCCGGTATCGAGCGCCAGGCGAAATGCGGCTTCAGTACCGCCTTTCATATACGCGTTCAGTAGCGGCTTCAAATACTCCGCCCGGTTTAACCGAGAAGTAATCTGCTCGTCGTTAGCGATACCGTGCAGTAGCCAAAAATCACTCAGCGCTACCGCCAGCTCCGGTTTGTCGCTGTTATCTTTATAGTTACGATGGCTCGCAGTGAGAGGAATATCTGAGGCGTTCTCGCGGGTAAATCCCTCTTCGGCCTGCGCCTTGGTGGGGTGGACCTGAATGGAGAGCATATCTCGCACGTCCAGAACTTTAAATAGAAATTTAAGTGCGGGAAGTTGATTACTGGCGAGGTACTCCGCGAGCGCTATTTCCTGCTCGCTGCCAGCGGCAGCGATAACGGTTGAGGGGGCGGCAGGGTGAGTACCGAGCCAATATTCCGCGCAGGGTATTTCGGGGTTTTGTGGTTGCCCCAGCAGCTGGGGTATATAGCTGTGGCCGCCCCATGCGTAGTGTTGTATCCGGCCCCGGATTTTTAGCATATGCAAGTTTCCATTCGCTTGATAATGAATTGTTCTGACTCTGATAATGTCGGGGCGCAGCATTGTTGTACAAGGCTGCAGTGGATGCAACCTATAGTATCCACAAGCCTTGGAGCCTGGTTGTGTTAATCAGAGAATCTCTGAGGCTTACATTGGAATTATCAAATGCACCGCTGCGCCGCCGAGACTTTTCGACCGCAAAATCTGCAAGTCAGCTCCCAGCCATTCGGCGATGCGTGACACAATTGCCAGGCCCATGCCGTGGCCTTTGCGCTTTGCGCCTTGTTGGCCGCGCCAAAAGGGCTTGGTTACATGTTCGAGCTCTTCGCTAGCAATGCCTGCGCCATCATCTTCAATTTCTATGTGCAGGCGTGTTCCCTGCCTCCGCAAACCTACCCGAACCCGACTGCTGGCGTAACGGGAGGCGTTGCTCAGCAGGTTGTTGATCAGCATTGAAAAATAGCGCTGGTCGCTGTGTATTGTCAGGGGGGCGTTTGAGCAGTCAAACAGAAATGCGAGGTCGTCGCGTTCGTAACTTTCGATAAGAGACTGTACTAGCGGCGCTACATCGAACTCCTCACGCTGAATCTGGATACGATTTTCATCGAGACGTGCGTATTGCAATAAGGTGTTAATCAGTGACTCCATTTCTTCCATATCGCGATTGACGCGTATCGCATAGCGCGCGCGCTGGGTGGCATCACTGGTATCGGTAAGTGCATCGAGACCAAAACGCAGGCGAGCGAGCGGCGTTTTTAAATCGTGCGACACGGCGCGGGTGAGTAATTTATTGTCATTAAGCAGCGATTCGATTCTGTCGGCCATACGATTAAATTCAACTTCGATCTCTCGAATGTAAGAAACCCCGACAACATTGACGCGCGCGCTGAGCTCGCCTTTACCAAATTTTCTCGCAGCGTCGCTGAGGCGCAGCAAGCGATGAATTAATGGCCAAACCCACAGCAAAATAATGACGGTAACGCCGCCATAAAAACTGAGTGTGAGTATCAATTCCAATTTGCCATCGGATTCCGTGAACGCGTGTGAAGGCCAGGTGATCGCAAGCACTTCGAGCCCATCATCCAGCGCGTAATGGGCGCCTACGCCTTCGCCGGATTCGAGTATCAAACGTTCGCCCTGATCAAAACTTGCTGCGAGGGTGTCGGGCAGCGGGAAATCTTCCCGTGGCAGTAACGCAAGCTGGATGTGGCTGTGCCGATTCCAGTTCTGGATGAATTCCACCCGCAGTGGCGAGTTTGCGAGGCTGCTGTACAAATCATCACTGAAATCGAGGTAAGCGGCGTAGGCGGAGCGACCGGGGTCATCCCCACGAGTTTGAATATAAATTCGGTTGAGTACCCAGCCGAGTGAAATAATGGAAACGACGACTACCGCGATCAGAGACAGACTAAGCTTGCGCATTTACCACGCGTCTCCGGCGAACAGATAACCCTTGCCGCGGATGGTTTTGATTTTGGCGGGGTTGCTCGGGTCGTCACTGAGTTTCTTGCGAATTCGACAAACGCGAACATCGACAGATCGGTCGAAACCATCGTACTCAATGCCGCGCAACTTGCTAACCAAATCATCACGGCTGATAACCTGTCCGGCGCTTTCGGCCAGCAGCCAGAGCACTTCGAATTCGTTTGAGCTAAATGGGATTGTGTTGTTTTGCAATTTCACGGATTTCGACTTTTTATCTAGCACCAGGTCGCCAAATATCAGCCTGTGTCCGGCCGCATCCATTTCAGTTCGACGCAACAGCGCTTTGATTCTAGCGAGTAAAATCCTTGGCTTCACCGGTTTGTTAACATAGTCATTGGCGCCGAGCTCCAGCCCCAAAATCTCGTCCGCGTCTTCGCTGCAGGCGGTCATCATTAAAATGGGTTTGCTATAGAAGGCACGGGCCTCGCGGCACACCTGGAAACCGTCTTTTTCTGGCAGCATAATATCCAACAGCACTAAATCTGGCGTGTCAGAGCGAATTAACTCGACTGCAGTATCGCCGCGGTTGGCGACAGTAACCTGGTACCCGTTGTCGATAAGGTAGTCTGAAATCCACTCGGCGAGAGAGGTATCGTCCTCCACCACCAATATGTTCTCTTGCTGCTGCATCACTTCCGTCCCCTGCTTATACATATCTTTTGCGCCTGACACTGGGTCAACCGAGTTGCCCCTGCTTTGCGCTTACCACCTGCACTCTCGGTGGCTATAAATCCGCACATATTAAACGGGATGGCCAGTGTTTTGGGCTGTTACAGTATGTTAAATGATGTATGTGAGCCTCAGGTTTCCCGGTCGCCCCCCTTCCAGCCCTTTCGTGCCTGTCGAATGGTGTTTGTACGATTTTACGTTACAGCTTCACAGGTAAACTGATCCGAATTTGGCGTCGGGCGGTGGCGTAAAATAAACATTTTGTAAATGACGTCACTATATAAGTCTGTGCACGCTTATTGCGTTAAAGACTAAGAATGCGAATACTTTGTATTCAAATGAGAAACGCAAGCAATGGATGCACTTCTCTGCCGCCACCCTTCGGACTCTTAGAGCGGTTCCGCTAAATCCAATTCTTTTGGGGGCTACATGACTTACACGAAACCTATGATAGACCTGATGCGAGAGATCAGACGTCGAGTACCCGCTGACGACAAACCGTCGATCAAGCTGGCTAACCCGGATGTACTCAGTGAGCTGATTCCCATATACCGTGCGACGTCCGACAATATTTTACGAGCCTTGGTCCGCGACCTTATGGCCATGGCTGGGGCGGATTGGAGCACTCGTCTGGAGGTGGATGTTACCCCGCCTGTGGAAAACAAAGAACGGTTTATTACTCGGGTTTACCGTGGGCAAACGACACTTGTGGAGGCCATGGGTGGGAGCGGCGAATCCGAAGAACGGCGACAGGAAAGACGTAAGCGGGTATACCGGGGGCAGGTTATTGCCTAGGTTGGCGCGCAATGTTGGTGCAAGCAATGAAATATGCGCCGCTCGGAGGCTCTGCTAGTAACGATATCCTTATGATTTAAAGGGAATGTTTCTCGATCGGTCCAATAATCGTTCTGTTCCATAGAGGCGTGCACTGTTATGATACGGTGTATCAACCGTACAGGTTTTCCGGGTTTAATGGGCCTTTTCAACTTTAGGGCTCTACCAGCTGGAAAGCCTGGATCGCGGTAAATTTTCGCGGTTTGTGGACGCAGGGGTAACGGATTGAATCGGTACACTCTGGCTTCAGGCCGCGTATGCGTACTCTGGAGAGCCTATGCCCGACATCGATGTAAATAGAATTTTGACTCGTGCAGACCAGCTGTGCTCTGGTGCGGGTGTTCGTCTTACCGAAAAGCGCAAACGTATTCTCGAATTATTAGTGGAATCAGGTGTACCGCTTTCCGCCTATGAAGTGGCCGAAGCTTATAACCGCAGCGCGGAAACAAGTATGCCTGCAATGTCGGTTTACCGGATCCTCGATTTTCTTGCCAGCGAGCAGTTGGTTCATAAGCTGGCATCCCATAATAAATATATTGCATGTGCTCACATCGCGTGTGATCACCCACACCGGATACCACAGTTTCTGATTTGCCGTAAATGCAAAGCGGTAAAAGAGATCGGTATCGAAAAAAGTCTGGTGGACAACCTTTCCCGGCAAGTCTCTAAAGCAGGTTACACTCTATTGGATAGTCCGCTGGAATTGGATTGTCTGTGCGAGAATTGCAGTTAAACACACTTTCATCATAAGCTACCAATCGAGAGGTGCACCTCGAGTGGTGGCTTTTCCCAACTCCGCAATTGGTTGTTTTTTCCCGCCGTTTCACATTTTGCAAAAAATTTCGACGCCAGATTTCAATTTCCCCGCCGTCTTTTAATTGGGATAATTCAGCATGATCACGGTCGCAGACAGACCGTGTTGTGAGTTGCTGCATGCGTTTTACCTTGCCAAACCACCAGGGTAACGCGCTCAACTTTCACAAGCCATGGATTGGAGACGCAACCGGAAGACATTAAAACAATATGAAGGCTAGGAATACCATGAAATCACGCTTCGCTTTTCTGTCAGCACTACTGTTGCTGACACTCGGTGCGCATACCAGTCGCGCCGCTGTAAAACCAGACCATCCTCGCTCCCAATCTCCGGAAATTGTGCCCTACATTGTTGGTGGCGGAAATGCGGAAGCAGGTGCATGGGGATTCACTGTGGCGTTAATGCGCAACGCCAGTTCGCCGTTTGAAGGTTATACCTGTACCGGCACATTGATTGGTCCAGACGTGGTTTTGACCGCAGCCCATTGTGTTGAAAATGCCTCTACCGAGAGCTTGCAGGTTTATGCGGGTTCTTATGATTTGAACAACCGCAATGGCGATGGTCAGCTAATCGATGTGCGCAAGATTCGCATCCATGAGGAATACAACACCCGCACGTTGGTAAACGATATTGCCGTGGTATTTTTGGCGGAGCCTGTTGATCTGCCGACGGTGAAACTTATTTCTGCGCAAGCGCTAGCGGCACTTGTTCCGGGTACCCGGTTATCTGTTGCTGGATGGGGTAGCACCCGTCCAGTGGGTGACCGCTATTCACCTACCTTAAAATCCGTGGATGTTAATTACGTCGACAATGCGACCTGTAATACCGCCTTTGAAGACGCCGTGACCGACGAGATGATGTGTGCTGGCGTTGCCGAAGGTGGTAAAGATGCCTGCGATGGTGACAGTGGCGGTCCGCTGGTGATGGAGCTTGATGGCACTCGCTACCAGGTAGGTATTGTTAGCTCCGGTGCATCCGAATGCGGCCAGGCCGGGTTTTATGGGGTGTACACCCGCCTGTCGGTTATGGACAGCTGGTTAGAAAAAGCCGTTACCGAGTTAATTACACTCAACACCGTTGATGATCAAAACCTGCAAGCGTGTATCGAGCAGACAGCCTTGTCTCGCGGTTGGACGCGTGTTGATGAAGTTTCTGAGGTGGTTTGTGAAAATGCGAATATAACGTCGCTGGATGGTTTGGCTGTGTACACCCAGTTGCGCACGCTCGGACTCGCTGGGAACCCGTTGCAGGATTTGACCGTGTTGCCTGAATTATCAAATTTACAGCAACTGGATCTTGCCAATACTGCGATTGCTGACTTAGGAACGCTTGCAGAAATGCCCTGGTTGAGTTCGGTAACGCTGTCGGGGCTTGACCATATTACCTGCGTGGACGTGAACAGCGGCCCATATAGCTACGGCGAACTTGCCGACGCTGCATGCTTCAATAATGTGCTCGGCATTGAACTGGCAGACGCCGCACTTGCTTCCTGCATCCGCAATATTGTTTTGGAAGATGGTGTTACTGCGCCGGATCAAATTGAACTGGTCAATTGCAGCAATAAAGGAGTCGCCTCGTTGCAGGGGTTACAGGCGTTTACAGGATTGCGCAGTCTCCACGTGTTGGGTGGCCAGATTTCCGATGTGTCGCCGTTAAGTAATCTGGTTGAGCTGCGTCAGCTTACCTTGTTTGCCAATAACGTGAGCGATTTAAGCCCATTGGCGGGGCTGGTAAATCTTTACTGGTTGGATATTTCAGACAATCAAGTGTCGGATTTGTCGCCACTTGTGAATCTGGTTAATTTGTCCGCCTTTTTTATTGAAGGGAATTCCGGCATCACCTGCATGCCGGTGAGTGGCAGACAGTTGGCTTACGATGATATTCCGGCGAGTTGTTTTTCTACAGAGCCGACGCCAGATCCCGAAGAAATTGATAGCGATGGCGATGGCATTATCGATGCCGAAGATAATTGTCCCGGCCGCGCAAACCCGGGTCAGCGCAATAGCGACGACGATGAGCGTGGCGATGCCTGTGACCATGATGACGACAACGATGGCTTTTCGGATCGCGCTGAAAGGGATGCAGGGTCGAATCCACTCAACCCCTATTCGACACCGGAAACCATTCATCAAGACGCGGATGGCGATGGTATTCTGGACGCGGAAGATAACTGCCCGCTGGTGTATAACCCAGGTCAGGTTGATCGCGACGGTGACGGTATTGGCAATGCCTGTGATGCGCGTTAATGCAATTTGCGCCGTTGAAATACTGGGGAACTCACACATCTAGTCCTGTATTTCATGGTTGTCCGATTAAATATTTGGGTATCCGACGAAGTAGAATAAGTCGATTTATTTAATTGCTGAAACGCGAAATGCTAAAAAGGTAAAACGCAGACTCGTAATAAATAAGATAAAGAGCGGCAGTCTGCGCCGCTCCGTATTGTCAGTGGTATTGCAGAGCCAATGGTATAGCAAATAGTCACGACAGGCGCGACTGCTGAGCGCCCGTTGTGACTCTGCTAAATTTTAATAGCCCACGCTCTGCGCATAACTCAGCAGGCGCTCGCCATAATCACCGCCCCAGCTGTACCCGTTGCGACGCTCTTCGGAGATTTGCATGAGGTCGTAAACCTTGCGGCTGTCACGATCGCTAAAGAAACCGCGATTGGTATTCAGGTCATAAAAGCGATACCACATCCTGCTGCCGGGTGAATACACAATTTTCTCTTCCACATTTTTATCGTATCGGTAGTCTTCCAAAATCGTGTTGGGGCTCCTAAACCACGCGAGAGCAGCTTTCACTGCAGTTTCGACGGCCGGTGTTTGAGGTTGCGTCATCAAAAACGCGGCTATTTCCACTGATTCACTGCCACTCAGGCTTTCAAGTTCGTAAGCGCGAGCCATTTTCGGCGCGTAATCATAGGCGCCGTGCTGGGCACACCAGACGGTAAGCACGCCGTTTTGTCGCCATTGCGATTTTAGAATGTAATCTACGCCTCCGCTGATCGCTGTTTTCATTGCGTTGCGGTCGCTATCACTGAAAATATTGCCGGAGAATGGGGATTTTTTTTCAACTGCATTGTGCAGTACGGTAAGTGCACTGGCCATGGCGTTATCGTTGAAAGTCGCGTGATCGTGATAACCGCCGGTGAGTGGATAAAACTGCGGCCAGCCGCCTGACGAGTACTGGGCTTCTAACAGATAATCCATTGCTTTGCGCACCGCATCGCGATATTTGGTTTGCCCGGTGTTTTGGTATACCTGTGCGAGATACACCATTTCGGTGACCGTAGCGCCGTTGTCGATAGTCGCCTCGCCGACACCGCTACCACCACTGCCTGTGGAATCGTATTCCTGATTTTTCGGCCAGCCGCCGTTGTCGAACTGGTGCGAGAGGATGATGTCTGCTTTGCTTTGCGACCATGCCGATTTGGCGTTGTCGAAGCGGCGTTGCGCAGGGTTGCCATCTTGTGGCAGTACCGGTCCAGTTCCGCCGGTTGTTGGACAGTCTGCGGCTTCTGCTTGATTTCCGATCACCGTCAAAGAATCGATGTTGGCCAACCCTTCGCTGTTTGTCGACACCAGCTCGATGCTGTTCTGGCCTTGTTCAAGCGCGACCACCACCCCCGAGGATGTCCAGCTTGTCCAGTCGCCAGTGGTGTCGAAATCGACACTCCCGGTAGTGTTACCGTTTACTCGTATGCTAGCAGTTCTCGGATTGGACGATCCGTTTGCGTAACGCCAATCCAGTTGATAGCTACTGCCATACGGGCTTGCAACACTCCAGCGGATAGCGGCGCCATTTGCGTTGGTGGTGTTTGCAAAGCCAGCACCGGTGTAGCCGGTATTGTTGTTGTCGATACTACCGTCGACGCCGCAAAAACCGGGTGCTTCCTCTTGAATAACAATCTGGCTTCCCGATCCGGAGCTGCTGCTGGATGAGGAACTACTGCTGGATGAAGAGCTGCTTGAAGAGCTAGAGCTCGATGAACTGGAACTTGAAGAGCTGGAGGATGTGGAGCTTGAAGAACTCGAGCTCGAACTTCCTGCGCCCGCTGAGTCGCCAGTGCACGTCGGCATCACGAAGTTACCTTCGTGTGTGCCTTGAAAGCCGAAGCTTGTGCTCTGGCCTGCAGCAAGGTTCCCGTTCCAGGAGATATTGGACGCAGTGGTAATGTTGCCGTTAGTGGTTAGCTCCGCATTCCAGCTGCCGCTGATGCCCGGGGGTTGATTAAACGCCAGCTCGACACTCCAATTGGAAATTGGCGTCGCGCTGTCGTTTAACACGTTAACCTGAAGGACGTAACCGCTATTCCACACATCGGCTGTTGTGGAGCAAGTGATTGCATGACTGAAATTGGCAAGCGCGCAAAGCCCGAGAAATGCGGCACCATTTCGGGTTTTCTTATGTGGTCTCATTGAGGGGTCTCCAGTAGGGGATTATTGTTATTGCTACTTAGGGAACGCTGTATATGGTTTCCAAAAATCTATATTGGTAAGGCCAATGATATCCGAACTGGCTACCTGCGGCTGCAGATTCTTAAGAAGTATTTGCACTAATGAGTAGTGTGTAGTTTGCGGAATGCGACGGGGTTGTTTTTTTAAGGCTTGGTGAGCAGGTGCGTATCGCTGGTATTACTTGTTATGTGCTGGACATGACGTCGGTGATAGGCCTGGCTGGCCAGGCCCCGGAACCGGTATACCATCCCGCTTGAACAGAGTGTGTCAGGCAATAGGTGTGTTGGTTAGTATGTAGTGCGCGGTTCAGGTGGAAATACCAACCTTCATTGAGAGTGGTATTTCCTGTGGTGCTGGAGGCTTAGTCTTCAACGCTGCCTGGGGTGGTGACAAAGGTGGCTGATGGGTCTACAAGTACCCTGTCTCCCATGCCTTCACGGCCCAGGAGCATAAGGTAGGTCATATCAGAGCGGTTGCTAAGGGTGATATCGATTGGCCAGGTTTGCCCACCCAGATCAATGGTCGTGCGAATGACATAGCGCTGCTGAGATTCGCCGTTGGACGATTTGATGCGACGAATATCATGCACTGGCGATTCACAACGCACGATGTCGTCGGTGTTGTAGAGATCCGGGTGTAAATCGAAGCACACCCAGGGTCGCCCGCTGCGCTGAATGCGTTTGAGGTTGTCCACGTGCAGGGAAGACGATTGTGCGCCTGTATCGATGCGCACTTGTAAATCGCGAATACCCAAGTCAGGAAGGTGGATGGATTCCAAATTGCCGATAATCAGTTTATTCACAAAGGTTCATCTCCAATGGGGGGAACAATTCCGTCCGCGAGCAATGTGTCCTGCAGTATTTCAATATGCTCTGCCACGTCCTCATCAGCCTCGTTGAAAAATGCGAGATGGAACATGGCTTCGCCTTCCTGTACGAGCGGGATATTCTGTTTGCCGATGATAATCCCATCCCGGTCAGCGCGCACAGCGACAACGGTTTCACCAAACGGGGTGCCAATTTCCGCCAACAGGTCACCAGTGCAGACTTGATCGCCCAGATTTTTATACATTCTTACAATGCCGCTGTCTTCCGCGCGAATCCAGGCGCTTTTTCGCGCCTCGAATGGTTCGACTTTTGGTCGTCGCGTGGCCTTTCTCGGAGGCAGCATATTCAGGTGCGAGAGTATGTTAAAGATGCCGCGTACCCCGGCTTTAATTGCAAGCTCGTCGAAACGCAGTGCTTGACCTGCCTCGTAGAGTAATACTTTTACGCCAGATTTAACCGCTGTTTCGCGTAGCGATCCCTCGCGCAGCTCTGCGTTTAGCAGCACCGGTACACCGAACGCGTGAGCGAGCGCGCGCGTTTCGGGATCGGTCAGGTCTGCTCGCACTTGTGGCAGGTTGGAGCGGTGGATCGCACCGGTATGAAGGTCGATCCCGTAGTCGCATTTCAAAACGATTTCATTGAGAAACCGGTCTGCTACACGCCCGGCAAGCGCGCCTTTGGGTGAGCCGGGAAAGCTGCGATTGAGATCCCGCCGGTCTGGTAAATAACGGCTCTGACTCAGTACGCCGTACACGTTAACCATGGGTACTGCGATAAATGTACCTGCAGTCAGCTTGAAGGATTTGGTGTGGATCAGGCGGCGAATAATCTCGATGCCATTTAATTCATCGCCGTGGATCGCCGCACAGGCAAATACGCATGGACCAGGCTTCCTGGCACGCGTTACATATACGGGCATTTGCATTTCGGTGCCGGTGTATAAATCGGCAACAGGTAACTCCAGGTGGGTCGTGGAACCCGGTTTTATACTAATTCCGTTAATTACCAGTTCTTCCACTAGCCTTTGCCTCGTGTTTTAGTGCGGTGGGGACGCGCGTTTTTTTCAATAAATTCGACAATCATCCCTGCGACGTCTTTGCCTGTGGCGTACTCAATGCCTTCGAGACCCGGGGATGAGTTAACTTCCATTACAACTGGCCCGCGCGTTGCCCGCAGCACATCCACACCGCACACATTCAACCCCATAATTTTGGCGGCGTTAACCGCCGTCGCGCGCTCTTCTTTGGTCAGTCGGACCAGCTCCGCACTTCCGCCGCGGTGAAGGTTTGAGCGAAACTCGCCTTCGGCGCCCTGGCGCTTCATGGCGGCGATAACGCGGCCGCCGACTACCAGACAGCGAATATCTGCACCCCCAGCTTCTTTAATAAACTCCTGTACCAGAATGTTGGCTTTGAGGCCCATGAAGGCTTCGATCATGGCTTCGGCTGTTTTTGGGGTTTCTGCCAGCACGACACCAATTCCCTGGGTACCTTCCAGTAATTTGATTACGACAGGTGCGCCACCAACGTTGCGAATAAGGTCTTTGATGTTATCTGGCTTGTTGGCGAACCCGGTACGCGGCAGGCCAATACCTTTACGCGACAAGAGCTGCAATGAGCGAAGTTTGTCTCGCGAGCGGCTGATGGCCACAGATTCGTTTACGACAAAGGTTCCCATCATTTCAAACTGGCGCACAACAGAGGTGCCGTAGAACGTAATTGACGCGCCGATGCGAGGAATGACTGCGTCGAAATAAGGGAGTTCTTCACCGTCGTATCTCACTGCGGGTTTGCTGCTTGTAATATCCATGTAGCAGTGAAGTGTGTCGATGATATGGACCTCGTGGCCACGTAACTCCGCAGCTTCTTTCAAGCGGCGTGTGGAATACAGGGCTGGACCACGAGACAAAATGGCAATGCGCATAGCTTCTCCGAAATAGCTTTTAAAATACAGACGCTGTAACTGGGGTTAAGTTGCCGATCGGAATGGTGTGTGTATATGAAAGAAAGATAGCTGGAAGTGACCGAAAGGGTGAGGGTGTTGCGTGTTTGTTTATCCCATGCTCGCGTGCGCTAAGTTTACACCACTATAGGCGGAAAGAAATGCCAGCAAGGGAACGGTCAAATAAATATATCGAAAGGATCTCTCGATTTCCCATAATCACCCACAGCCATTCAGCTCAACGCTGCCAGCAATTTCTCGACGTTGAACGCCTGAAACGGCGTTGCACTCAGTCCGATTTCTGTCGGCAGCCGATTTTACGCCCGTCGCCTAATCTTTCTCGTGGCCGGTGGATGTGCGGTGGAGTACGCCGATATCAAGCACCGGGGAGGCATCGATGTGTTCCGCGTCCATCATTTGCGCAACCCGTTGCAGGGCTGAAATGATCATTGTTTTTTCCCACTCGTGGAGAGCGTCGAACTGTCTCGTGAACTGCTCCTGTAACGGTGTTGGAGCTTCCTTCAGCACTTCCTGTGCCTCATCGGTCAACAGCGGATAAACCTTGCGTTTGTCGCTGTGAGAACGCTGCCGATAGACCAGTCCTCGCTTTTCCAGACGGTCGATGATGGTGGTGACTGTAGCCTGACTGAGGCTCATGCTGCTGGCGATTTCACCAATAGTTTGGTCTCCGCCTTCTTTGATCGTTTGCATTAACAAAATTTGCGGGGCGGTCAGCCCGGTCGTTTTTGCCAGACGCTTGGAGTGCAGGTCGGTGGCGCGTATTACCCGTCGCAACGCCACCAGTACTTCGTCAATCGTGTTCAATTCCAGTTCTCTAATCAGCTCTCTTTTGGATAAGGCTCGCATAAAAATGCCTTTAGGTCGCGCATTTTAGGCGCCGGCGCTTGGCGTCCAAAATACTTTTCGGGTTTGAAGTGAATTTGAAATATATAATACTTAGTGTACTATATAAATAACTTTCTTGAGATTGCTCAATTAATGTGCGTATTTTGCTGTTATATGGGTCTTTTAGGGTTTTTATCTCAAATAATGACCTAATATATGTTTAGACAACGAAATATTAGAGAACAAATTAAAAAGCTGTGTTGGAGTACCCTTTGTCGAACCTAGACGATCTGGTTTTACGTAAGCCCAAACTTGAAGATGGGCTTGCAGTTAATGAGCTGGTGGCCAGTTGCCCACCATTAGATGCAAATTCCAGCTACTGCAATTTTCTGCAGTGCAGTCATTTTGCCGACACCTGTATTGCGGCGGAGGCTGACGATCAAATTTTGGGTTTTGTGTCCGCTTACCCCATTCCATCCAAGCCCGACACCTTGTTTGTCTGGCAGATTGCTGTGCACGAGTCTGCAAGAGGGCAGTCCCTGGCGCCACGTATGCTCGAAAAGCTGCTCGAGCGCCCGGTGTGTGAAGGCATCCGTTTTCTCGAAACCACTATTAACAGCAGTAACGCGGCATCCCGGCGGGTGTTCGAGCGTTTGGCTGCAGAGCTCAACGCCAATTTGCAAGTGTCCCCCTGGCTGGATTCGGAGCGTCATTTCGACAGCCTTCACCCCAGTGAGCCGCTTGTGCGAATTGGTCCCTTTAATCAACCACGGGAAGATTTATGAAAATTTTTGATGAAATCGAATCTGAAGTTCAAAGTTATGCACGCTCATTTCCACGCATTTTCCATCGCGCTAAGGGCGAGTTTATGTGGGATGAAGAAGGTAATCGCTATCTGGATTTTCTCGCTGGCGCAGGCACACTGAACTATGGCCACAATAACCCTTTGTTTAAGCAGGCTCTGCTCGACTACATCGAAGAAGACGGTGTAACTCACGGATTGGATTTGCACACCCGCGCCAAGGGTGAATTTCTGCAAACCCTGAACGACCTGATTTTGAAGCCGCGCAACATGGAATACATGGTGCAGTTTACCGGGCCTACCGGCACCAATGCGGTGGAAGCAGCGATGAAGATCGCTCGCAACGTCACCGGGCAGCAAAATATCGTGACCTTCACCAACGGCTTCCATGGCGTGAGCCTTGGGTCGTTGGCGGCCACCGGCAACTCGCATCACCGCGATGCAGCAGGGGTTAGCCTGAATGGTACGCATCGACTCCCGTTTGACGGCTATCTTGGCGATAACATCGACACTACAGAGTATCTGGATAAGGTTCTCGGCGATTCCAGCAGCGGCATTAATTCGCCGGCCGCGGTGATTGTGGAAACTGTTCAGGGCGAAGGGGGTATTAATGCTGCCTCGATAAAATGGCTGCAAAACTTGCAAAAGGTTTGTCGCAAGCACGGAATTTTATTGATTGTTGATGATATCCAGGCGGGTTGTGGCCGCACCGGAACCTTCTTCAGTTTCGAGGAATCGGGTATCGAGCCAGACATCATCACCCTTTCCAAGTCGCTCAGTGGTTACGGATTACCATTTGCGGTCGTTTTAATGAAGCCCGAGTTGGACCAGTGGAAACCAGGCGAGCACAACGGTACTTTTCGCGGTAATAATCTTGCGTTTATCACCGCTAAGGCCGCGCTGGAAAACTATTGGGCGGATGCGACCTTCAGTAACGAAGTTAAAAAGAAAGGCCGCTACATTACCTCTCGCCTCGATGACATAGCGTCGAAATATGGCAACGGACGCTTTTCAACGCGTGGGCGGGGTATGTTTAGAGGGATTAACTGCGTAAACGGTGAGATTGCTGGAAAGATTACTCACCTTGCATTTAAGAAAGGCTTGATTATTGAAACCAGTGGTGCCGACGACCAAGTGGTGAAATTTCTTTGCCCACTGACGATATCTGAAGAAAATCTGAAGCATGGACTTGATATCGTGGAAGAAGCCGTCGCAGAGACCTGTGCGGGCCTTGATAAGGTTCCCGAAAATGTAGTTTATTTTAAAGCCGGATAATTATTTGACCCCATAGGTACTTTTAGGAATACAGGATAAATTATGATAGTTCGCAACTTAACCGAAGCGCGTGATTCAAATCGCAGAATTGTATCGCCCGATGGCAACTGGGAAAGTACCCGGATGTTGTTAAAAGACGACAAGATGGGCTTCTCGTTTCACATTACAACCATTTATAAGGGTGCTGATTTCCGAATGCACTACCAAAATCATTTGGAATCGGTATATTGCGTTCGCGGCCGTGGTGAAGTGGAAACTCTGGCCGATGGCAAAAAATACCCGATTGAGCCTGGCACGCTTTACATACTTGATAAGCACGACGAGCATATGCTGCGCGCGTTCGAGGAAATGGAAATGGCCTGTGTGTTTAACCCGCCCTTAAACGGCACCGAAGTGCATAACGCTGAGGGCGCGTACGAGTTGAATGCGGAGGCACTTTAAGTTGGCAAGGCCTGCAGAGCGCAAGTTCGCGCCGCGCTGGCCGAAGATACCGCTGGGTGCTTTCGTGTGAAGCGCTCAGCGCGTAGATTGATAATTGCACTGGGAGGCAATCCTGAGGTTTGGGTTGTCCGGCCTTCCCAATAAAAATATTCTGAGTCGATACTACTTCTTGGGGAAAGAATATGCATACGGTAGAAAAAATTGGTGGCACATCCATGAGTGACTACCAGGCGGTTAGGGACAACATTATCTTGAACAACGGCGGGTCACCCTACGGCCGTATGTTTGTTGTTTCAGCCTATGGCGGTGTAACCAACAGCTTGCTCGAGCACAAAAAGAGTGGCGAGCCCGGTATCTACACGCTATTTGCCAGTGCAATTGAAGACGACACATGGTTGAAGAAAACGGAAGAGTTGAAGTTAACACTACACGGCATTAACGCGCAGCTTTTCACCGAGGAGCATTCCCTCGCGCAAGCGAACGCATTCATTGATGAGCGTTTGACCAGTGCCAGAGCCTGCCTTCGCAATTTACAGCGGTTGTGCCAGCACGGCCATTTCTCTCTGGCTTCGCACCTGGATACGGTCCGTGAAATGCTCGCCAGCATCGGTGAAGCACACAGTGCATACAACATGACGCAACTGTTGCAGCGCGACGGTATTAACGCGCGTTTCGTCGATTTGACCGGTTGGCAGTCCGACGCACACATTTCGCTTGATGAGCGTATCAAGCTCGCCTTACAAGACATCGATGTAGAAAAGGAACTGCCTATCGTCACCGGATACGCACATTGCGACAGTGGTTTGATGTCGTCCTTTGATCGCGGCTACAGTGAAATGACTTTCAGTCGTCTCGCCGTACTAAGTGGCGCCAGCGAGGCGATTATCCACAAAGAGTTCCATCTGAGCAGTGCAGACCCGCGCCTGGTGGGAGAATCGAATGCTGTGCCGATTGGTCGGACCAACTACGACGTGGCCGACCAACTCGCGAACCTGGGTATGGAAGCGATTCACCCAAAAGCAGGGCGGGGATTGCGGGAACAGAAAATTCCTCTGCGGGTTAAAAATACGTTCGAGCCCGAGCATGCGGGTACGCTCATTACTACCGATTACGTGAGCGATCGCCCCTGTGTTGAAATCATTGCCGGTGCGAAGGGCGTGCACGCTGTTGAGGTGTTTGATCAGGATATGACCGGTAGTGTGCACAAGTACGATACCGAGATCCTAAGCGTGATTAAGCGCTTTAAAGCGCATATCGTATCCAAGGATATTAACGCCAATACTGTAACCCATTACCTGTCGACAAATTTGAAGACGGTTAAGCGAATTTGTGCTGTACTTGCAGAAAAGTTTCCGGAAGCGGAAATCAACCAGCAAAAGGTGGCTGTAGTGTCTGCAATTGGCAGCGATTTGAAAATTCCGGGCATGTTAGCTGAAACTGTGCGCGCCATTGCGGCCGAGAGTATCAGTGTGCTGGCGATCCATCAGACCATGCGTCAAGTGGATATGCAATTCGTCGTGGCCGAGGATGACTACGAAACAACGGTTAAAAGTTTGCACCAGGCGCTGGTGGAAGTTCATCAGCATGGTCGCGCAATATGTCTCGCCTCTTAACGTGTTTTATCTGTTTGATGGTAGCCCTGCCGGTGTGCCGGGCTGCCGATGTCCCCTCCGAAGAAAAGCGTGCAGAAGCGGTTGTTAGCGAACTGAACGCACCTCTCTATACACCATTTATTGAGCGTTACGTACTTGATGAATTGAAAAGCCTGCGCACGGAGCAGGCTGCAAATAAGCAGGAACTGTTGCAGAAGATCTTGGACCGGGAGCACAGTTCCGTTGATCGCGCAGTCAGGTACGCTACCGATACGGTCACTTACTTTTTTTATCTGATTGCCGGGGTGAGTTCTGTGCTGGTCTTGGCGGGGTGGACCTCGATTCGGGATATTAAAGACCGAGTTCACTCCCTCGCTGATGAAGAAATTTCGAAAGTGGTGGCGGAATACGAAAATCGGCTTGCGGCCATCGAAGCGCAGTTGCAGCAGAAAACACTGCACATCGAGGAAAACCGCGAGGAGATTGAGCTTACACAGCAGGTGCAGTCGCTTTGGTTGCGCGCGCAGCAGGATTCGTCTCCCGCAGGCAAAATTGCGGTGTACAACCAGATCCTCAAGATTAAGCCTGCCGACTGTGAAGCGCTGACCTACAAGGCGGACGCCGTATTGGAATTGGGCGAGCCACAGTGGGCGATAGATCTCTGCCATCGAGCGCTTGAGATTACACCTGACAACGGCTTTGCTCATTATCAGCTCGCCTGCTCCTATGCTCAGTTGGCAATGCCAGACGAAGCACTGGTGTCGTTGGCTCGGGCGATATCGATTCGGGGTATTTACGCCAAAGAAGCACGCGAAGACCCGGCTCTGCAGCCACTTAAAGATCTCGAGGAATTTATCGCGCTGGTGCAAGGGGCTGTTTAGGTTTGCCGTAATCCCCAGTACACTGCGCGTTTTACTTGGGTTAGATGTAAATGCTCAGTTACCGCCATGCCTTTCACGCCGGCAACCACGCCGATGTACTCAAGCACCTTTGCCTGTCGATGGTGCTTGAAAAGCTCATCGAAAAAGACAAACCGCTCACCTATCTTGAAACCCATGCGGCCGCCGGTGCCTACGACTTGAATACGGCGATGCCCCAGAAAAATCGTGAGTATATGAGCGGTATATCGCCGCTACTGGCGAGCGAGGTTAGTAGCGAAGCGATGAGTCGCTATAAAGCGTTGGTCGCACGTTACTTCGCCGACTATAAGTACCCTGGCTCGCCGGCAGTCGCGGCATCCGTGTTGCGCGAGCAGGATAAGCTTGTTCTGATGGAGTTGCACAATACCGAATTTGAGATTCTGCGAAACAATATGCGGCGCGACAAGCGGGTAACCTTGCATCACCGCGACGGCATAGAAGGCGTGCTGGCGCTGAGTCCACCGACGCCCAGGCGCGGCATTGTACTGATCGACCCGCCATACGAGCAGCCCCTGGAGTACGAGCGAATTGCAACGCTGATAGCGCAGCTTCATCGCAAGTGGCCCGTTGGTGTAATCGCACTTTGGTACCCGTTACTTGCGCAAGAACGCAATCGCGCACCGGCAATGCTCGACGTTATAGCGCGATCCCAGCCTGCAAGCCTTTTTACTGCGGAACTCTGGGTGGAGGCGCAGGCGTCAGACTATGGTATGTATGGCAGTGGCATGGCCTTTATTAATCTACCCTGGACTGTCGACGAAAAGATTGCCTTGGTATTGCCTGAAATACAGCAAATTCTCGCCCCCGATCAAGGTGGGTTTAGTCATCGTTGGGTGCTAAGCCCGAATTAAGTGAAAAAGGTTTTTCGTGAACGAACAAATTGCCGGCGTTATTCGCCTAAAAAAAAATGAGGATCGCCGCCTGAAGGCCGGTCATTTATGGATCTACAGCAACGAAGTGGATGTTGCCCAAACACCGCTAAAACATATTCTTCCCGGGTCCCAGCTTCGGGTGGAAAGTGCCAATGGGCAACTGCTTGGCACCGCCTATGTAAATCCGCATTCTCTCATTTGTGCGCGCCTGGTAACCCGTACTGATCAGCCTCTCGATCGTTCGTTACTGGTGCACCGCATAAAAATCGCGCTGAGCTTGCGCGAACGATTTTTTCCTGAGCCTTTTTATCGGCTGATTTATGGCGAGAGCGACCTGTTACCTGGGTTGGTCGTGGACCGCTTTGGCGAACATCTATGCGTGCAAATAACGACTGCCGGTATGGAGTTGATGACCGACGAGATTATTGCTGCATTGGACAAAGTCCTTCGTCCGAGTTCGATTTTGCTGCGTAACGACAGCAGTGCACGCGAATTCGAAAACCTGCCTGAGCAAGTGGTTGCTGCGCTGGGTGAGCCGCCGGCTGAAGTCGAGCTGATAGAAAACGGCGTTCGTTTTATTGCGCCGTTACACGATGGCCAGAAAACCGGCTGGTTCTACGATCAACGCCCGAATCGGGCCTGGTTAAAGGGGCTTGTTGAAGGTAAGCGTGTATTGGATGTATTTAGTTACGTGGGCGCCTTTGGCGTGCAGGCGCTGGCCTGGGGCGCGAAGGACGTATGGTGTGCGGACGCTTCCGCGAGAGCCTTGGATATTGCACAGAAAAACGCGCAACTGCAGGGTGGGGGAGATCGTTTTACTGCGCTGGAAGGGGATGCGTTTGCGTCCTTAAAAGCACTGAAAGAAAATGATGAGCGCTTTGATGTGGTGATCGTGGACCCGCCGGCATTTATCAAGCGCAAAAAAGATCTGGCCGCGGGTACTCAGGCCTACCGGCGCATTAATGAATTGGCGATGCGATTGCTCGATCGCGATGGATTATTATTGGCTGGTTCCTGCTCAATGCATTTACCTCGTGAGAGTCTGCACGATATTTTACGGGCCAGCGGTCGCCACTTGGATCGCCATGTTCAGGTATTGGCAGAGGGAATGCAGGGTGCGGATCATCCCGTCCACCCAAGCATTCAAGAGACCCGCTACCTGAAGGCGTTCCTCGCCCGCTCAGTCAGGGTTTAATCGACTGCGTTTTCGTATGTCAGCGCTCTGATAAGTGCTGCATGCTGCGGGAAGGCGGCGGTCAGAATCTCTCGCTTGCCCAGTTCAGAGTCCTGGTAATCGAAACCAGGACTCACCGCCTCCGATATCAGGCCAAAACCATTGACACCATCTGCCTGGAGTTGGCTGGCCTTCCACCATCCACCGGGAACGACCAATTGCAGCTTTTCTCCGCGGGCAAGGTTACTTCCCATCACCACTCGTTCGAGTTTGCCCTGTGGGTCGATGAGAAAATATTCGACCGGGTCGCCCAAGTGAAAATAGTGAATGATATCGGAGCGGTTGCGATGGAAGTGCCCGCGCGGGCGCTCAGAACTCAGCAGATAATAGATCGACGTAAGTGAAAGGCGTTCTCCGTGCGGTGTGAGCACCCGTGGTTGGTCGCCTGCCTCGTAAGTGCGGCGAAAAAAGCCACCCTCTCTGTGCGGCTCAAGTGATAGCCTGTCTATTAGTTCGGCGGCGTCCATGAACTCTCCTTGCTGGTGGCCATATAGACCTGTTATTAGCTGTTTTGACCACGCCCTATTTGGTCTGTGTTTATAAAATCATTATAAATCAACAGGTTACAAATTGGCATGTATTCTGTAATAGCGATTGCACTGTTCATTTACGACTGAGGATACAATGGAAAAGAACGACTCGCATTCGATACTTATGGGGTACCTGGCTTGGATATTTGGTTTTATTGGCGCCCACCGCTTTTACTATGGTAAGCCTGTTACCGGCACCATTTGGTTTTTTACATGCGGTCTGTTTTTCATTGGCTGGATCATCGATTTGTTTTTGATTCCTGCGATGGATCGCGAGGCAGATAACACGTTTATCATGGGTGATACCAACTACAGTGTTACCTGGGTTCTGCTGTTTTTCTTAGGCGTGTTTGGTGTACACCGCATGTACATGGGTAAATGGCTTACCGGGTTACTCTATCTGTGCACGTTTGGCCTGTTTGGGCTCGGTCTGCTGTTCGATTATCTGACCCTGAATAACCAAATCGACGAAATTAACGGTCGCCACTCCGCGTGGGCTTAAGACCGCGCTTTTTACCCTTACCTCGGGAAGGGGTTATAGGAACCTCTGATCAATCTAGTGATTCCTCTGGCTTACAGGAATTTAACATGAGTAGGCGCGTGAGCGAGGCGTGCTGGTTGCCTACATGGACGTAGGTAAGTAGCGTGAGCAGGAGCGGAAGCTTTGCACGGCGAACGAGCGCAACACCCTCAGGTTAAATTCCTGTAAGCCCCGTAGGGCACGGCCTGCGGCAATCATTTGTGGCGTTGCCTTTCTTATTAAGGACTAAGGCCATTAATTGCGAAAGGCGCCTAACAACTAATCGCCGCAGGTCGCGCAGAGAAATTACTAGATTGATCAGAGGTTCCTATACCTTTTTGTTAGCTTTATTTGCTCAGTTATGTAGAAATACGCGATAAACCTGCTATAACACTACATGGCGTAGTGCGGATATACCAAATGGTAGATTTGCGTGCGCTGGCACGTCGTAAAGCCTCCTGTGCTGCACAGGGGGTAGAAGTCGCTATCTCACAGGTTTTATCGGGGCGTTAACATGGTAACTGGCAGTACACGAGTGGCATTGATGCGCTCGTTATTTCTTGGCGTTCTTTCAGCATTTACCAACAACGTCGTTGCGGCTGCTGAGCAAGAGCCAAGCGACGCCATCTTCAATCTCTCACTCAAGGAATTGGGCGAACTCAAGGTTTCCATCGCGACCGGTACCCCTAACTCGGTGGCGAATGCTCCGGCGGTAACATCGGTAATCACCGCCAACGATATCGCTAACCTGGGCGCGCGCACTCTGGATGAGGTGCTGCAAACGGTTCCCGGGTTGTACGTTAGCTTGTCTCACGCCAACCGTCTGGATACGGTGTACTCCATGCGCGGGCTGCACTCCAGCAACAGCCCCCACGTATTGCTATTGCTCGACGGCAACCCTGTGCAGTGGGCGTTGACCGGCGGGCGACCATTTTTGTATCGCCTGCCGGCAAATATTGTTGAGCGCATTGAAGTCATCCGCGGGCCAGGCTCCGCACTTTACGGTTCAGATGCATTCTCCGGTGTGATTAATGTCATCACTAAAACAGCGACCAACGAGGACGCTGCTGAAATGGGCGTGCGGGCTGGATCATTCAATAGTCGTGACGTTATGCTGAACTATTCCGGTCAGCTTGGGGCCTGGCGGGTGTCGACCCTTTTTTCTTCGCTGGCAACAGATGGCGATGATCGCCGTGTTATTCAGGCAGACACGCAAACCTTTTTGGATTACGCCTACGGCACAAATGTGTCACAAGCGCCGGGTCCCCTACAAACTGGCTACCATGTGTACGACTTTCATTTGAAGGCCAGTAGCGAAACTGTGAGTGCCAAATTTTGGTATTGGACTTCCCGCGATACCGGCAATGGCAGCGGTGGAGCCCAGGCGCTCGACCCTTATACGAAAGAGCAGTTCAGTTCCTATTTTGTCGATCTCCAGCATGCGCCGGTGCAGCCTGTGTGGGGTTGGCAAAATCGTATCAAGGCAAGTTACTTCAACCATGAAGCAGATAGCAATTTCACACTGCTGCCCGCAGGGGCTCGAGTGCCTATAGGCGCGGACGGCAATATTGATTTCGCCAATCCCGCCGGGGTTACCCTGTTTAGTGAGGGGGTTATCGGTAAACCGAGTGGTGTTAGCGAAGATGTTTTTCTGGATTGGATAACAGAAAAATCCTTTTCCTCTGGGCACGCGCTGCGTTTATCTGGCGGTTATCGCAAGCAGTCGCTGGACAGTCGTGAATGGAAGAATTTTGGCCCTGGTATTTTGGATGGCACGCAAGAAAGCGTGGACGGAAGTCTGGTTGATGTATCAAATACCGAATACGTTTTTTTGCCCGATAGCGAACGTGAAATTTACCATCTTACATTTCAGGATGAGTGGCAACTCAGTCAAAATTTAACGTTTACCGGCGGGGTACGCTATGACAACTACTCGGATTTTGGCGGTACCACCAATCCCAGGCTCGCTCTAGTCTGGGATGCTAAGCAGGCGTTAACAGCGAAGTTACTCTACGGCAGCGCGTTTCGCGCACCTTCGTTCGGTGAACTGTTTTTTCAAAACAACCCGTCGAATATTGGTAATCCGGATCTAAAGCCAGAAAAAATAGATACGCTGGAATTGGCAATGAGCTATCAGGTAACGGAGCAACTGCAAACATCGCTAAACATTTATCGCTACACAGCGGAAAATTTGATCGAATATATAACGACCTTGCGTGGTGCGCAAGCAAGCAACGCACGTGATCAAGAGGGTGAAGGTATCGAATTTGAAGTGAGCTGGCACCCGGGCAGCCGCTTCAATGTAAGTTTAAATGGCGCGTGGCAAAAATCCTACGATACTGATACTGGCTACAAAATTGCCGATGCGCCAGCTCGGCAAGCGACATTGCTCGTAAACTGGGCCATCGCCAAGCAATGGTTACTGAATGTGAATACCCGTTGGATAGCGGGCCGCGGGCGCATAGCGACTGATACGCGCCCGGAAATAGACGACTATTCCCTGACAGACCTGCATTTGGTGCGTACTGACGTTGTCCATGGGCTCGACCTGGGGCTGCGAGTCACTAATGTCTTTGATAGTGATGCGCGAGATCCCAGCGTTGATCTTATGGCAGAAGACTTTCCGCTCGAGGGTGACGCTATTTGGCTCGAAGCATCCTACAGTTTGTAATTGAGGGTAAATTATAAATAAATTAATTTTTCCACCCTCAAAAAATATTGCGCACAATAAATACGCGAAAATAAATTTATGTTCGAGTGTGGTGCGCAGTGTGCGCTATTGCTTATTTTTATGGCTGAATTGTTGTACTTTTTATATCTGCGGGTGGGGCGCGCACTTTTTTTGATATTTTGTTCATAGGCTTTTCACATGCCCCGTGAAATCTTTCCCTCTCTTTTTTTCGATATATTCGCAGTTTTTTGCGAATAGAAGAAATTCCTTGATTGCCCAATCAGATAAAACCACAATGCTTAACTTGTGACGCTTGAATCTACGTGATTCGAGTAAATATAATTTGTTAACCCGCTAATAAATTAGCGGGAGGTAAAAATTATGCAGGGACGCGTCGCGAACTCTATCCGAGTCTGCGAAACCTGTGAAATTTGTGGCATGTAAACGGTTACAAGGTTTGGCGGGCGACCTTTTTATGATTCTTGAACATTTCATTATTCGGTCGGATGAACAGTTCACATCAATTATAAGGAGAACGTACACGAGGAAGTGGTAACAGCAGCCCGATGTTGAACTCACGGTTATTCCTGTTTTTTTAAGTGGAGCTTTTTTCTGTGAGCACTGAGTTACCCGCGGTATCCAACACTAAAACCCTGTCGCCGCCCGAATTTGAAGCGGCCGATCTCATTATTCATTATTTGGAAGCCATTGGTGTAGACCATGTTTTTGGTGTGCCTGGTGGTGCGATTGAACCAATCTACAATGCGCTCGCCCGGAGCGCCCGGCGAGGTTCTGTGGCAGCCGTAGGGGCATGTCACGAAGCGGCGGCCGCCTACATGGCCGATGGTTATTTTCGTGAATCCGGTAAACTAGGTGTCTGTATGGCGACATCCGGGCCGGGTGCAACCAACCTTATTACCGGCGTTGCCTGCGCCTACGATAATAATATCCCCATGCTGGTCATAAGTGGCCAGCCGACCATTACATCGTTTGGAAAAGGCGCGTTGCAGGAATCATCCTGTACTGGTGTAAATGTGATGGGCATGTTTCGACATTGCACTAAATACGATTCACTGGTTTCTCATATCAATCAATTAGAAACAAAATTGGTAACGGCAATTTTGCAGGCGCTACAGTCACCGCAAGGCCCCGTTCACCTTTCTGTCCCTGTCGATATTTTGCGCGCGCCAGTCGCTAAACCCATACGCGCACTTCAGTTGAAAAATCAAATCGAATATCAAAACCGAAGCTTTGATGAAAGCGCTGTAGACGCGTTGTTTGACGAGTTGATGGACGATCCAGAACCGCTGTTTTTTGTGGGTAATGGTGCAGCGGGCGCGGTTGACAAAATTATGGAATTGGTTGATATCTGTGGTGCGCGTTTTATTTCTGCACCCGATGCAAAAGGATTGGTAAATATACGGCATGCATCTTATCGCGGGGTATTTGGTCTTGGTGGCCATGCCAGTGCGGTACAGGCGATTCACGAGCATGCCAGCAGCATAGTCGCATTTGGTACCGGATTTGGTGAATTTACCAGTGGAGGCTGGGACGACGCATTGCTCAGCGACCGCTTGATACACGTGGACCAGAGCACCGCAAATTTGGTGCAGTCGCCAATGGCGAAGCTTCATGTTCAGGGGCATATTCCAACGCTGTGCCGCAAATTACTGGAAAGACTCGCCGCTGCGGGCAGGGTCGCTGATCCTAACCCGCGTTATTACGAAAAAACGAACCCAAATGTCACGGTACAGGACGCCAGCAAATATCACTCAGACGAGGTTCCGATTAAACCTCAGCGGTTGATGAAATGCCTGTCTGAGAGTTTTCCTGGTCATACCCGGTTTGTTGCCGATGCGGGTAACAGCATGATGTGGGCTCCCCATTACCTGCAACTTATTGATCCGCGTCAACGACTAAATCCCGCAGCAGCGAATCTGGCGAATTCCGGAAACGAGAGGCGCCGAAAACAAAGTAACTGGCTGCAACTGACACTGAATTTTGCACCCATGGGGTGGGCGATAGGTGCAGCGGTGGGCATGTCGCGTGCGAACCCCAGAGCGCCGGTGGTATGTATTACCGGAGATGGCTCCTATTTAATGAGCGGACAGGAAATCACCGTTGCAGCAAAGGAAAAATTACCGGTCACCTTTGTCATTCTCAATGACAGTGTCTATGGCATGGTTATGCACGGGCAGCGACTTGCTGGCGCTGAACCGATCGGATTTGAGTTGCCGACAATCGATTTCGCAAAACTTGCAGCATCGATGGGTATTCGCAACTACGTCATCCACTCCGCGCAAGATTTCGAAAAAATTGCCGGAGGTTTTAGAGCACTCGATCAGGGTCCGTTACTACTGGATGTGAGGATCGATAAAGAGGAGGTTCCGCCCATGATTAATCGCTTAAAAGTCTTAGGTACCGCAAAGGAGTCCAACGAAGTATGAGTAATTCTGCCGCGCGCGAAGTAAAGCGCAGAGACGATGTATTTGTCGAAAAAACACAAACGAAAATCTGGTTGGAAAAGCCAAGCGAAAGCAATCCCTACATCGCCGAGACATCCTATTGCCACGGCTATGAAATTTTCGACTTGATGAAAAACTGCAGCCTGGTAGAGGTTATTTATCTGCTGTTTAAGGGTGAGTTGCCGACAGATGATCAGAAAACACTGCTTGAGCAATTAATGATTGGCCTTATTAACCCGGGGCCCCGACACGCAGCAACACGGGCGGCGATGAACACGGGCGTTGGTAAAACCAATCCTGTGCACATTTTACCTATTGCAGCGATAGTGATGGGGGGCGAGCGCGACTGCGGAGGCGCCATCGAAGATACCATGCGATTTTTTCGTAAAAACTTTCGTCAGCCTCCTGAGGAGGTTGCCGAGCAAATGATGTCCGCTGAGAACGTGGAAGACTGGCCCGGTTTTGGCCAGACTTATGGCGGTCGTGATATTCAAACTACGCGTCTCGCCGAAACGTTACTGGCGCTGGAAGGAGCAGGGGAGATTTTGCAGTGGGCGGCGAATTATGTCGTGGCGTTGGCAAAGGCCAATGCGGGATGGTTGCCAGTTGGGTTGGCCGCCGCTGTTTTTGCTGACCTCGGGTTTCATCCAAAACTTGGCGGACCCGTGTATCAATTGATAACCGCACCGGGTTTGATCGCTCATGGATTCGAGCTCTACACGAAACCTCTAACGTCCATGCCTTACGTAAAAGATGAAGACTATGAAATCAAAAACTGAAGCTGAAATTATTGCGGAACTTGATGGCCGTCGAAATAAAATTGTTTCCCATAACGGTGGTTGGTTGCCCGGCAAAGGTGTATTTATTCATGGTCATCGCTTGCTGGAAGATCTGGTGGTCAATGAATCTTACATGCAAATAGTGGTGCTCAATGCCACTGGTAAAAAAGTGAGTACGGAATTGGGTCAGTGGATGGAAGCCATTTTTGGCTGCATGAGTTGGCCAGACCCACGAATTTGGTGCAATCAAATTGGCGCACTTGCTGGCGAAACCAAAGCGTCCGTATCGGCTGCAACGGTCGCGGGCACCCTTGCCGGGGACTCGCGCGCATACGCCCAGGGCGCATTGATAAAAGGCATGGATTTTATTCGAGGCGCGATGGCAAAAGTTGAGTCGGGTATGACTCCGCAGGAGGTCACTGATGCCGAGGTGAAAGCCAACCGAGGCAAGCCGAATATTATGGGGTTTGCACGGCCCTTGGCCCAGGGCGACGAGCGCGTGAGCGCACTGGAAAAACTCACAGTAAAGTTAGGCTTTGCAGTGGGCCCACACCTGCAGCTCGCTTACGACATTGAAGAGGCGCTGTTTGCTCGCTTCGGAGAAAGTATGAATATTGTAGGTTATATGTCGGGTTTCCTTGCTGATCATGGATTTACGGCGGAAGAAGTATACCGGGTATATGCGGTGTCGGTGATGAGCGGTGTAACCGGATGCTATGTGGAATATGCCGATCAGCCAGCGAATCAGTTTTTACCGCTGCGGTGTGACGACATTGATTACGTCGGCGTAGGTATACGCTCAGTGCGCTAGCTGGTTGTGTTCAGCGGATCGCTTTGTAACCGATTCTAAATCCGCCCCAGTGTTTTCCATTCACATAGATAGGGGCGGAGAGATCGTGAATAACTTCGCCGGTATCGCGCTTGTAGGTTTGTAGTAAAAAAGGTTTAGTATTACTTCCGCAGCGCGCACCGGTGCGATCGTTAAAAATTCGCTTGGTGCGGTTGTTAACAAGATCAGTCTCGAAATTACCGGTCAGGGGCTGTGCGTAGCGTTTGTTGTGGGTGGGGAAATAGCCATTGTTGTCCACTGCCCCGGCGAATAATACAAATTCCATCGCGGATAAGATCGGTTCTTGCACAGCAGGCAGTACTTTATCTGTGAACGCGTCAAAGCGGGTGTTGAATTTTTTAGGGTTGGTATTTTCGATAGGTTTGTAGTCGCGATCAAACAGATCTGACTGGGAAATTTTTCCCGCGCGAACCGCCTCTTCAAACATTGCGCCAATTTTTTTCGCGGTTTCAATTGCCGTTGTGCGTATCTGGTCGTGGCGTTTTCCCAGAGTAAATTGTCCCAAACTGCCGAGAATATCTTCCGCGAGCTCTGCGAGCTTGACGCCGTCGTCCGCCGCTCGAGTGACGTTTTTACGTGAGCTGTTAAGTTCGTGGCTAATGGAGTCGATTGCAGAAAAAACAGCATTGCTGGCATTGACCTGCTCGTGCACCGCATCAATGATGGCGGTAACCTGAGTTTTAGAGCTTTGCGCCCGCTGTGATATTTGCTGCAGTGTAGTGCCAGTACTCTGTACTTTTTCAACGATGCTTGCGGTCGAGCTATTGAGCGCTGTCATTATGCCCACCACCCGTTCTGCCTGACCCCGGTTTTTACCGAGCATATCTTCAATTTCGCTGGTCGCTTTGGTGGTTTGATTAGCTAAACCACGTACTTCATCGGCAACCACAGTAAAGCCGCGGCCATAGTCGCCGGCACGCGCAGCCTCAATTGCAGCATTTAGGGCCAGCAGGTTGGTTTGCTCGGCGATATTGTTAATGACCTGGGTGATACCCTGAATACTTTGCGATTGTTGTTGCAGTGATACGATTGCCTGGCTGACTTCGTCCACGGTACGGCCGATTGCGTTGATATCGTTCACCAATGCAGTTGCCGCATTCGCGCCGAGGTTACTTTGTTCCCAGGTTTCTTTCGCGGCATCACCCGCTTGTTCTGCGTTTTCTGCCACGGCTTTAACGCTGTCGGCCATTTGTCGGGCCACAGAGCTTATCTCCTCCGCGCGTTGGTATTGGGCGTCGATTGAGTTGCGCAAGGTATCAATGAAGCAGGAGATATCGGCGGTGCGAACTGCTTGCCGGTCGACCTTGCTGGCCAGTTCCTCAAAAATGCCCTTGCGGGAGATCTGGCACTCAACCAGGGACTTTACCAGTTGGTTGTCGGTGTGGGCGTGGGAATCCAGTTGGCTTATCTCGCTATGTGCAACTTGCTCAAACGCAAGGTAGGTCCGCTTGATGAAGGCCTGGTGAATCAGCCACAGGCCCATGGCGCCAGTGGCGAGACCAATGGTTCCTGTTGCGATGGCGGTGAGCTGCCAATCTGCCAGGAGCAGGATAGCGAGCCCCCCAATCAGAAATGTGGCTATCGAACCGACATGGCCGAGAATTCGGTTATTCATGGTTGTGCCCGAAAAATATTAGATATAACAAGTGTATCTTTCTATTAGCATTGGAAATAAATGTCTCAGCGTCGATTAAACACGAGCTTTCGGACGACATTGTTAGCGTATTGATCAGCGGTGTTGCCAGCACAATCATGACTAAAGGATAGACGACGGATACCTGATGTGTGCAACTCATCCAGAGGTGTACGCCGTATTTAATGCACGGGTGCAACCTGGCCTGGTAGCGTCGCGGGGTTTCCCGGCCAACCACATATGGTTGGATGCTCTCAGGCGCTTGCGCAAGAGTTGCCTGCTGTTGGCTAATGAATTCGGCCACCCTTACAAGCCTTGTGGGTAAGTCTGTCGGCGAACTAATTAATCCGTATTGGAATACATTTTCGTCCTGCATTTTTATGTATTTAAAAACGCATAATCTGTTAACTAAAAAATAATGTTTCTGCGTTTTCGATACTTGTCGCGTATTAGATGTTTGTTGGCGGTTGTAAAACTTGTTATTTTTTCTTTGTGAAATTAGTCAAAAAAAACTGCCATGAATATTTCGTATATTTTTAACGAGTGCTTAACGAAGTTATGGCAGGATCTAATTTATTGTTAGCCAATAGACTGTAGCTCTAGATCAGATTGTCGGGCTCTTCCTGTATCTCTTGTTAACGTTTGCGAAATAGCCCGATGCGAGACGTCGTTGGACTCTGCTGCCTAGAACGGGCGTTTCTGATTGGCTTAATGTAGAAAATTTTTATCGACAAGGAAATCGTAGTCGATAGTCATTTCCCCCGCATTATTCTCAGTAGCGGTATCGCGAGAATGAATTATTTACTCATCAATTGGACGACTACGCCGTAAATCAGCCCACTTCATAAAGGGGCAGGTGGCAAATGCGATAGTTGTCTGACGCGGAATTCCCTTTTTGAAATCAAATCAAGGCTGGAGATTGGAGAGAAGCCCTGTGAGGGGAGGGCGGATAAATTTTTTAACGGGTCGGTAATTTGCCATAGGCGCCGATCCCGCTTGGCACAGGGGAAGGTTGTAAATTAGTGTTTGAAGGCGCTAAAACCTGTCGCATGGATTTTTGGAATGGACGCCTTGCCGTATGCGTTATAAACGGCGAAACCCCGAGCGCTTGAATGAGTTTAAAAGTGCAGACGGTGGTAGAGCCCTGCCAGGGAAGAAGGGGGCGTCTGCTGAAAAAGAGAAGCAAGGTAAAACTCGCAACTAGTGGTATCAAAAATTAACCTTTGGAGACCGTACGATGAAAAATCGATTGGTAAGAGCATTTGGAGCCTTTGTGCTCACTATGCTTTTTGGTGGCGCCAGCAGTGCATTTGCTGCGACAGGCGTGGCGCTGGTACATGGCACGGGTAATCAAACTGACGCATACAACGATTATTGGCAATCTGGCATGGTGGAGTCTATCCGCCAGGGCCTGCCCAATAGTAACAATTTGTTGGTTGTGAACTGTCAGTTTGAGGAATACATGTGGACTTCAGGTGCCTCTGGCTGCCTGGCGACTCAGCTCTACAATTTTATTACCAGCAAAAATATCGATGACTTGGTGGTAATAACGCACTCTAACGGCGGCAATGTCATGCGTTGGATTTTGTCCAACCCAACTCAGGACAGCCGCTATCCAACGATCATTAACGCCATTCGTTGGGTGAATGTGATTGCGGCCAGCAGTGCGGGTACGCCACTGGCCGATGCTGTTATTTCTGGCAACCAGTTCGAGGCCGCCGTTGGCTGGCTGCTCGGTTATGAAAACGACGCAGTACGCATGCAGCAGACCAGCTGGATGGCCAGTTATAACCAGACCTCGCTGCTGGGTACTGCAGATCGCCCGGCCTTGCCTGTGCCGTTTTACAGCATTGTCGGCACTGACGTAGAAACTGCAATCTGGGATTCGGACAGCTATTGTGGTGGTTATACACAGAACCTTGGTTTGGAGGTAACCCAAGCCTGGCTGGACAGCTGCTCTGACGGTTTTATTAATTGCAGCTCCCAATCTGCAGCTGGAAGCGTTTGGTTCTACGATACCAGTCGCACCAAAGGTAAGGAGCCTCTGAGTCACAATCAGAGCCGACGCAAGTGTTTTAACCTCGACGTTATTTTGCGAAACGACATATAAGGTGGGTGAAATGATGAATATAAAAAATATGGTGGTCGTCGCCTCACTGTTGGTGGCGTCTATAGCAAACGCGCAATCGGAATCTCGCGAAACAGTTACTTTTGCTCAGGTGTTGGAGCCGGAGAATGCTATTTCCCTTTATGAGCAGGGGCAGAAACAAAGCAGCAAAGCATTTTTTCGCACTGTTTCTGGCGCGGATTTAAAAAAGGGCGTGTCGTTTATCACCGACGGCGAAAGCGCTGTTATTCAGTTGTCGCCGTTAGACTCCGTTATTAATGGCAAACGTCAGCAAAAGCTTTCAGTGCCACGTAACATGATGCTCTCGCACGCGGGAAAATCATTCGATGTGGAAAGCGATGAAATTGCATTACACCGCCGCTCGCAGGCGTTAAAAGAAACTTACCCGGAGTTGTACGGCCGCGCGCACGTGATGCAGATTCCAGCGAGTCTGGGTGCGGGTGAATTTGCGCTCACGGCGGATGCTAGTGCGAATGACAGTGATCGTTTTGTCCTCTACGTGCTCGACAGAAACAGTGATATCAGTCTGGAGGTGGCAACGGCTGCATCTGGTATTGCCACAGGCGAGGTTTTCCAGTTTGACGCTGCTATCGCGTCTGAGCAACGTGCCTCTCTGCAGGGCGCCCGCGCAGAGCTGGTTGCCCCGGATGGTTCAATTTATCCGCTGAAAGGCCAGCGCAATAAGGGCCGCTTCTCCAGCCAGTCGGCGTTGAACGTAAAAGCTGCCGGTCGTCCTGGTGAGTTGTGGACGTTGCGCGTAAACGCAAAAGTCCGCAATGCAGCCGGTGAGTTGGTGGAACGTGTTACTCGGGTCGCCGTTAACGTGCACGAGACAACCGCTTCTCTGGCGGCGGTTGATGCTGATGCTGCTGGGCTGTCGTTAGGTTTGAGCGTTGCACGGGAAGGGCGCTATGAAATCCGCGCGCTGGTATTCGGTCGCGACTACGACGGCGAACAAAAACCGGCAGTTTTGGCGTTTCAAGCGCAATGGCTGAAATCCGGTGATCAAACCCTGAAAATGGCTATCGATCAAGATAAGCTGAAAGCGTCGGGCCTCAATGCGCCTTATACAGTGAAACGTGTGAAGTTGATGGATCAAGGCCGTATGGCGGTGTTGGAAAGTCTCGTAGGCGAGTGGGCGATGTAAGCTTCAACCTGCATGCATCCATGCACCACCTATTAACGTCGCAATTTTCATTGCCAGTTTAATAGGTGAAAAAAGGGCAGCGTTGAGCTGCCCTTTTCTTTTGGCGTGTAATAACGAGTATTGAGAGGTTGCCGCAAATACTACTGCGCGGCGTCTACACCATCATTTAACGCGTTCATCGTTTGCGTGTCGAATACCGTGTTGCTATTGCGGTCGAATATGCCTGATGAGTGATTATTCAAGCCGCCGGCATCCCAGTAAAAAGGCATCAAGCCGTGCTCAATCGCCGACTGGGTGACGTATTTGTGCCAGTAAGCGCGAGATTGCAAATGCAATTGTAAGTTGTCGCCAGACAATTGGTCGGTGCGTCGCATTGCAGAAAACTCCCCGAGTACCACGGGAATCCCGTTATCCACGAACTGACTTTGCATCATTGCGAACAGATCATCGACAAACGACTCTTCGCCCCAGGTTGGGTTGTGCGCTGTGTCGGTCGCTGAATGATTGCCTGCCCCCCAGTAAAAGAACTGATTTCCCCAGCCCGCATCTTCACCCATGAGCGTGAACTGGTAGGGTGTATAGAAATGGACTTCTGCCATGAGGCGTCCGGCAACAGTGTCGGAAGGCATGCTCGACATCAACTCGTAAGTGCGTTCGATATCTGTGTTGGGGCCCTGGATAACCAGAACACGATAGGCGTTGCGGCCACCGGTCTCACGCACGGCGTCTACGAAAGTCTGGTGATAGCTCATGAGCACCGCCATCTGCTCGGCACTGTCCACATTGGGTTCATTCGCACTGGCGAACATCAGGCGGCCGTCAAAATCGCGCATTTCGGTGGCGATCTGCTGCCAGAAGGCGCGTTGCTTAGCGTTATTCGCCGCCTGCATTTCTGGCGTGATGTTATTTTCCAACCAACCGCCGTCCCAATGAATATTTAACACCACTGGCATGTCATTATCGATACACAGTTGCACAACGTCTTTAACGCGCGCCAGCCAGGCGTCGTCAATTTCCGCGGTGGTCTGATTTGCGTATTGATCCCAGGAGGCTGGAATGCGGATCGCGTCGAAGCCGCTTTGCTTAACGAGTTCAATAAGCTGGTTAGTAATCATCGGATTACCCCAGGCGGTTTCCCCGCCGATGGCTTCGAGCGTATTGCCAATATTCCAGCCCAGTGATATTCGGCTTGCCAGAGTTACGGCGTCAGCTTCCATCCCTGTCATGTCTGGCGCAATCGCGCTGGTGTTGTAGTCGGGATACAAGCCACCGGAACTGCTGGAGCTAGATGAACTCGAGCTGGATGAACTTGAGCTCGAACTTGAACTGGATGAACTTGACGAGGACGAACTGCCTGCACCACTCGAGCTGGAGGAACTACTGGAGCTTGAACTTGAGCTGGAACTGCTCGATGTTGTGCTGCCATTGCCACACTCGACACCGCCATCGCCCCATTGTGCATTGCAGGTTTCGGCACCGATACAGCTGGCGTTATTTTCCCATCCCCATCCGCTGTCTTGATTCGCGCAGACCGCGTAGGTCGTGCCGTACCAATTACAAACGCACGCTTGCGGGCTGCCTGACGAGGAGCTTGACGAGCTCGAGCTGCTGGATGAGCTGGAACTGGATGAACTGGAGTTCGAAGAGCTACTGGAGCTTGAGGAACTTGAAGAACTGCTCGAGCTTGAAGAGCTGCTCGAGCTCGATGAAGAGCCGGTCTGGCCGTCAGCCGTGCACGCGGTAATGGTTGCACTGGAGTCGTCGCCGTTACCTTGTAAACCAAAACTTACTGAGCCGCCTGCAGGAATCTGGCTATTCCAGCTCAATGGTGTTGCGGTGTACGGGTTGCTGCCGGATACCGTCGCTGACCAGCTGCTGCTAACGCTGGTACCGTTATTGTGTTCCCAGCTTACCGCCCAGCTGCTTACGGTAGACGGGCTGTCGTTGGTGACAGTTATACTTGCGGTAAAACCACCGCCCCAATCGTTACTGATATCGTATTCACAGGTAAGCGCCAAAGCGTGTTGCGCGCACAGCCAAGCTGCCACACAAGCGCCCAGGCGCAAAAGTGGGTTTCGCAGTCGAGTCAACATAGAGGTGTCCTCGTTGAAGAGTTAAGAGTCGTTATTCGTTGTTGTTAAGCCCGGCTGTGATTCGCACATTCAGGCTGTGCGCAAGGTACTGAATCGGAAGAAAAGGCTCGTAGCGGTTTTTCAAATTTCTCTGCTAAAGCGCGAAAAGTGAAAAAATTTTTGCCAAAAATGACAGTCAGTTTCTATACGTGCTATCTGAAACCAAAGCTGGATAGAACTCGCAGAAATATAATGTATACCCTGAAGTTGTTAATACTCATTCAGCAGAATGAATTGAATGAGTATTAGCAGGGCCCAGGTTTCTCGTGAAGCAATCTTTTTATATTAGGGGTGTGGCAGCTTACTTAAGAGAGAGCCGCTGGGCATAGCTCTCGGGCCAGCGTGGCCAGGGCCAATAGCAAGTGCGTGCGGCTTGGGCTCAACCGTCGTCGCTGTAGGATTGCTTAAACACCTTGGGTGTACAACCGTACTCGCTTTTAAAGAGTTTATTGAAATAGGGTACGTTTCTATACCCCACCGAGTAGGCTATTTCCGCCACGCTGATGTGTTTTTTCTCGGCTAACAGGCGCGCTGCTTCGGTAAGGCGAAGTTTGTTCAGGTAAGCGCTAAACGTATAACCCAGCTCAGCCTTCAGCACGTCGTTAATTTTGGTGCGACTCACCGCGAGCGAGGATATAGCCACGTCAAGATTTAGCTCCGGGTTTGCGTACTGGGTTGCCATGTAGCGCAGAATATTCTCTTTTTCCCTGTCTTTTTGCGGTTCGAGGGAGAGCTGTTTATAGGCGATCAACGGGCGGTCTTTTTGCATTTTCTCCTTGAGCGACTGTATCAAGGTTTTGGTATGCAGCCGCGCAACCCACACTCCGAACAAGATCCAACACAGAGCCAGCAACCCTATGTAGGTATAGAGATACCCCCAGTTGCGACCATGCAGGGTTAATTCCGCAATACGAACCTCACTGTTTACATCGAATGGGCTCTGGAACGAGTTACCGATGGTGAAGCGAGGTACTTGGGTTAAATCGTAGCCCTGCTGTGAAAGCTCCAGACTGTTGAGGCTAAACCACCACTGCGGTGTCTCGAGCCGGGTGAGATCAATACTGACAGTGGTCCATTGCTCATAACAGGAAAAAAACGTGGTGGGAAGGCGGTAGGTGGAAATATCGTTGGGGTCGGATACCTGCGGGTCAACCGTAAATAGCGCAAAGGTCAAGACGTTTTCCCGGGAGCACTGCACACTGAATGTCAGGTGGCTATAGGGGCTCAGGTTTAAATAGCGATCCAGTTCACCCGTAGGTGCAAACACCAGCGCGAATGCCGTGTAAGGAAACTCAGCCCCCTCTTTCAGGAGAAAATCAAACACCAGACTAAAGTGGGTTTCCTGGATGGCGATGTGGGAGTTGCCCCCTTGAAGCTCGTCAGAAACGGCTTCCACGCTCCAGGGAGTGAAACTGCGATTGTGGGGAAGCAGGGGAGCGTGCCTAAACGTGTAGCGCGCGCATAGTAGGCCGGTTAGTGCGCTGAACACCAACATTCCAACCAGTGCAATGGCAACTTTCTTATAAAAATTCAGCATTTTTTATTATGTTTTAAGTGAATTTGGCATGGGTAAGTTTCAGCTGCGGGGCACATGCAGCTCAGAGTGTTAACTTGCAGGTAATTCACACGTATAGCGTATGTATATAGTATCGCACACGTCTTGCGCCTGCCATCGTGCAAATATATCGACATCCTACCGCGCCTCCTGGTCGCCGAAACTCAATCCCAATAAGTAGCGGCGTGTACTTCCCCTAACATCCACCACGGTTCTCCACGTTTTGGCGCCACTTTAGCGCCTGCTGTCGTCAAACCTTAATGTTTTTGTCACAAATTTAGCATTTTTGAGAAATATTCCCCCTGCAAGATATGCGGTCACGAAAAACCCTAAAGCGTTGCTCAAACTGTGAACAAATGCATGGGTTTTTTATGAAACCTCCACAGACTCGTGACCTAACAGGTGAAATCGATGAAAAGAAAAGCACTATATCTGGCTATGATGGCCATTTGTTCAGCCACCCTGATCGCATGTAGCGGCGACGACGGTAAAGACGGCGTTAACGGTACCGACGGCACCAACGGTCAGCCTGGCCAGGACGGTAATGACGCATACACCAACGACATCACCTTCTATGAAGTTGCGCCTGCAGTTACAGACACCGAAAAGAACACCATTCGCACCTCCACTAAAGTCTCAGTGGGTGGCGAAATGCAAAATATCGATTACACCACATTGCTGTACACCGGTGATGAAGATAACGGTGAAGTCTATGGCCGTGTAAAAGACTACCAAGATAACGTCATCAAAAATGAAGATGAGTCAGACTATATGTGTAACGGGACCGAAGGCGGTCAAGGCTCCGGTTTGGATCACTTCAGTATTCTGCAGAAGAACGACAAACTCTACATGGTTTCTCAGTTTGAATGTTCTGTTGGTGCGATGTACATCAACGAACTAGAACAAGACGCGAATGGCGAACTGAGCGCGAAAGAAGGCACCCTGCAATTTGTAAGTCAGGCCGCTGAGTTTGGCGGTTTCACCCATTGTGCCGGTATGACTACACCTTGGGAATCGCACCTGGGTTCCGAAGAATACGAACCAGATGCACGTAACCCTGGCGGCAAGTACTACGATGAAGTCAGCAACTACTTTTGGGCGGGCGATGCCAGTAAAAACAGCCCTTACTACTACGGTTGGACGCCAGAAGTACAGGTTAACGACGCCGGTGAAGCGGTTTATATGAAGCACTACGCGATGGGGCGTTTTGCCCATGAGCTTGCTTACGTCATGCCGGACGAGAAAACAGTCTATTTGTCTGATGACGGCACCAACGTTGGTTTGTTTATGTTCGTTGCTGACACAGCGAAAGACCTTAGTGCCGGTACTTTATATGCTGCGAAATGGCACCAGACTTCCGAAAAGGGGCTTGGTGAAGCAGTGATCAGCTGGATTGATCTTGGTCACGCCTCGAACGAACAAGTTCGTGAAGTGGTTGCGGCTAAACCTTTATTCTCGGACGTGTTCGACACGGAAGCAGCCGTTGATGGTGGCTGTCCTACTGCGGGCTTCACCGCCGTTACCGTTAACGGTGACAAAGTCACTGAATGTTTGAAACTGAAAGACATTGATGGTTCTGGTTCTGTTGATGCGGCAGACGGCGTTTTAGCTTCGCGTCTGGAAACTCGCCGATACGCCGCAATGATGGGCGGAACTTCGGAATTCCGTAAGGAAGAAGGCATCACTTTTAACGCGCGCGATAGCAAACTCTATGTTGCAATGTCTGAAGTAGCAAAAGGTATGTCTGATGAAAAAGGCGATATTCAGGTAGAAGAAATTTCTTGCGGCGGTGTTTACTCGCTGAGTGTGGCGTTGGATGAGACCATCGGTTCAGCGTATGTGGCTTATAACATGAAGGGCCTGTTAGCTGGCCAATCTGCTGACTACACCGGCACCGCGTTAGAAGGTAATAGTTGTGATGTCGATGGACTTGCGAGCCCTGACAATGTCGCATTCCTAGAAGGTACCGACATTCTGGTTATCGGCGAAGACACTAGCTCCCACCCGAACGATATGGTTTGGGCTTACGACATCACTAAGAAGTCTTTGGCTCGCATCGCGACCACGCCTTATGGTTCAGAAACCACGTCTCCATACTGGTACAAAGATATTAATGGCTTCGGCTACCTGACTCTGACCACTCAGCACCCATTTGGCGAAGTTGATGATGATTACCAGCGTCCAGAAACCGTTGATATCCGTTCAACCGCAGGTTATGTAGGTCCTTTCGACTTTTCCAAACTCAAATAAGTTGTTTGGTTAGTTATCTCCACTTATTCGTGGAGCAGAAGCGGCGGGGTTTTCCTGCCGCTTTTTGTCTTTTTATTTCGACTTAGATTTTTAGGTAGCACCATGCACAAATTTCTTGTGATTAGCATATTCAGTGCGAGCTTGTTATTGCAGGCCTGTGGTAACGATGATGGCGATGCGGATAAAACGCAATCCAATCCTACGCCTGTCGCGCAAGCGACACCCAGCCCTGAGCCAAATGGAAGTGATGATCACAGTAAAGTGGTTACCGATACCTTGTTGCTAAACACATTGGTGAAGCATAACGAAGGCGCCTTTATTCCAGCGCAATGTTACACCAAAACCCGCGCGTCTAATGGGGAGGTTCACAACCCTTGTTATGCCTGTCACCAGCCCGAGCGAGAACCCAATTATCTCGACGACGGTGATTTGCAACTTGAGTACGGCTTTAGACCGGTAACGCAGGAAAACAAGTGGACAAACTTATTTAAAGATCGCAGTGCAGATGTTGCTGCAATCAGCGACGAAGAAATTACTCATTGGGTGCGAACATCCAATTACTTTGACAGTAACGGCAAGATTATTCTGGCCGAAAAAATGGCAGACGTGCCTGCCAATTGGGATTTTACTCGTGATAACACATGGAATGGTTTTACGCCAGACTGCTATTACAATTTTGACGATGAGGGTTTCGACCGCGCGCCCTCTGGCGAGCGAACCGGATGGAGGGCATTCGCGTACACTCCGTTTCTGGGAACCTTCTGGCCCACTAACGGTAGCACCGACGATGTTTTAATTCGACTCGCGCCTGCGCTTCGCCAAAATGGCGAGGGCATTGCAGATGACAATATTTACAAGCTCAATTTTGCGGTTGTCGAGGCGATGATCAAGCGGGCAAATATTGCCATTCCCGCCACGGAAGAAGCACTTTACGGCGTGGACTTAAACCGCAACGGTACCTTGGATGTTGCTGAGGAAGTGGTTTACGACTGGAAACCGCTTGAAGGGCGACGCATGGAATACGTGGGCAAAGCCCGTGATCTGTTGCAGGCAGGCGATCTGCACATCGCTGCGGGCTTATACCCCGAAGGGACAGAGTTTCTGCACACGGTGCGCTATATCGATGTAGACGATTCCGGCGAGATTAAACTTGCGCCGCGTATGAAAGAACTGCGTTACACCATAAAAGCGAGTTGGAATAATTATTCACAATTGCGCAACGCGGCGCTGTCAGAAGTAAAAGAAGCCGATACCTTTCCAGAGCGTTTGCGCAGCGTAAAAGGCAACCCGGAAATTGGGCTTGGCAATGGCGTGGGCTGGGTGTATCAGGGGTTTATTGAAGATAAGCATGGCGATTTACGCCCGCAGAGTTACGAAGAAACCGTCGCTTGTGTGGGCTGCCACTCAGGTATTGGCGCTACTGATGATAGCAGCTTTGCATTTCCCCGCCGTGTCGCCAGCAGCTATCCACAAGCGGGCTGGTCGCACTGGAGTCAGCGTGGTTTGGCGGGCATTATGGAGCCTCAGTGGGCGGATGGAACCTGGGAGTACACTGAGTATTTGAAGCAAAATAAATCTGCCAACGAATTCCGCACCAACAATGAAGTTATCGCGAAGTTTTTTGACGCTGAAGGCGAGTTAATTCCCGCTAAAATCACAGCGCTGCACGGCAATATAGGCGAGCTATTGCTGCCATCGCCAGAGCGGGCTTTGGAGCTCAATAAGGCGTATAAGGTGATTGTGGACGAGCAGAGTTTTATTTACGGTCGCGACGCGCACATCGCGCCTTTAGATAACGTCTGGCAAAATGTACCTGAAGGCGAACTTACCGGCGTAGAATCACTGGTGGTTAAGAAGTATTAGAACGTGGTGCAGAGCGTATAAATAAGCTACCCAGGCAAACAGGTGCAATAGTGCACCTGTTTCCTCGTTGATTAATTTGCGCGCTAATTGTTTTATTCACTTACACTCGCTCATTCACTTGTAGACAAGTGCATTTTCTGCCTGGAACCCGCCGCGTTCCGATTTTATCTTGTCAAATTCAATAACCGCATTGTTCGAGGCCAACGCAGAAAAACGGTCGTTGCTCACGCCCATTCCGTCTTCTGTTAGTTGAGAAATATGGCAAAAAATGCCGGACTCGATATCGGTCAACTGGTAGCCGGTTCTTATCGATAAGAAACCAAAACCTTTTTCTTCATTGACATAGTCCAGCACACCGCGATGGCGGATTTTTTTCGGATCATTTTTTATCGGCAGTAATCCGGGAATGGTCGCGCCATGAAAATAATAGTCGACCTCTCGCCGCAGTTCACCGCTGACATTGTGTATTGCAACGGCATCCACACGCTTACCTTTGCTTTGTAACGCGCGGACTAAGCGGAGGAAATCGCCGTCGCCCGTTCCTAACAGGATGTAGTCCAGGTTTTCAGCCTGGAGCATGGCATCAACGGCGAGGTCGAGATCAGCATTGGCTTTGATGTTCTGAGTCCCGTCGGCGTTGGTAAAGCGACGAATTTCTTTTTCAACAATATGGAATCCCGCGAGCCGCATTTTGTCCCGTCGAGCCTGCGCCTTTTCCCGGTACTCGAAATCGTATTTTTCCCGCGCATTATCTACCGCGATATAGACGTTGGCGCGGAGAACAGTTGTTCCCTGGGCTTCCACAAGCTTGCGAATCACGTCGAATCGCATCCCCCAGCCTCCATTCATATTGAGATTTTCCATATCCAGAAATATCCCTGCTTTCAGCATGCGATGAGTCTCCAAAAAGTCCTGGTTGCCTCGGCCTGTGGGTTATCGTCACATTGAAGGAGGCAAACGAAGTTGCTAGAAATGAAAAGCCCGGCTGCTGCGCCGGGCTATTGAAATTGAGAGGATGTTGTCGCTGGGCTCGTGTCAATCAGAGTTTAACAATTGAACCTTACCCGTTCGCACATGGCCATGTTTTAACCCGACAACATTGCACCTCCTGACTACTGCATTATAGTGCTTGCTCAGCGGTTCGCACAAAAACCAACGGACTCAATGCTCTGGCCGGGCTGGAGGACACTATTCCAACTAACGCCGGACAACAGAAGTTGAGTGCCCACCTGCTCCCATTCGGCGTTCCAGGCCGAGCTCACCGTTCCCTCAACATCAACGCCGACTTCCCAGGTCACAGGGCTGGACGCTGTATTTTCGAGGAGTACAGAGGCGCAGTAGCCGCCGCCCCAGTCGTTATTAATATTAACTGTTGCGGTGATATCGCTGCCAGTACCGCCTGAGCTGGAACTGCTGCTGGAACTCGACGAGCTGCTGGATGAACTGCTCGAGCTGGAAGACGATGAGCTGTTCGAGCTGGAAGAACTGCTGGTGGAGCTCGATGAACTACTGGAGCTAGAACTAGAACTGCTGGAAGACGAACTGCTGGTGCCTTGATTACAGTCTGCAGCTATGGCGGCTTCGCTGTCGATCGCAAAGTAATCAATATTTCCCAGGCCACTGGATGTAGTGGCTTCCAGACGGGCGCGATAGGTGCCCGCGCTCAGCCATACGCTGGTGCCGTCGGACGACCAACTGGTCCAGGAAGATGTCGGTGAGAATGCGATTTCTTCAATACTTGCGTTGTTAAGTAGTAGGCGCCCGCCTCGGGCAGTATCCCCACCGTTAGCGTAGCGCCAGCGCAATGGATAGTTGTCGGCGCTGGTCACGGTAAACTGCCATTCGATTGCACTGCCGAGAACATTATCGGTATTTGTGAAGCCAGCGCCACTGAATCCCCCGTTATTGGCATCGACGGTGCCATCGTATGCGCAGAACCCGGTACCAAACTCCTGAATAACGGTACCGGTAGGCTCGACCGGCGGCTCACCGCCAACAATTTCAATATTTGGCTGAGGCGGGAATGACATACCGTCGCCGAGGAAAAAGCCTGGGTGTGGAGGTTGGTTGTAACCGACATTCTGCCAGGCGATTGCGACACGGTATTGCGGATCGTGCATGAGCGTGCGCAGGCGGTAGTTGCTCTCGTAGGGTGTCGTAAATACCAGAAGTTCGGAATTGTTGCTGTTGCGCCAGATCACCTCTTCGCGCCAGTCTCCGAGAATATCTGCAGAAAGCCCAGGGGTCGATTTAGTGCCGTTATTCGAGCTGGCGCTATAGTTGCCGCCGCTCAATAAGCGGGTCGTGTTGTAACTGGTGTAGTTCCACTTGTTGATGTAATTGCTATCGAGAATTTCACGCAGCAAATCGCCATCCCACCAGATACCGAAGTTGATTTGCGAAGGGCGGCTGGAGGAAATAGTCTGGCCAGTTGCACTGAACAGGCCGCCGCGTGAGGCCCATGCCTCGTAACCTGGGTAACGCGGGTCGATATCCATCGCCAGGCCGCGCCCCACATCGTCGCCGTCGCCACTGTAGCTCCACAAAATCTGGCTGCTATCGGCGGAGTGCATTTCTACACCGCGATTGTTATAACACGAGGGGGATTCGTGCACCATGAACACTTCCAGCCCTGGATTATTGGGGTTCATATCGGACAGGTGGAGCGCGTCCCCATGACATAATCCGGTGTTGCTTAACACGGTACCGTTGTCGTCGATGGTCATAGCACCGAATACAATTTCTTGTCGGCCGTCGCTGTCCACGTCACCAATCGTCAAACTGTGAGCACCTTGCCCTCGTGTTGCGCTGCCTGCATTGTTGGAATCGAAAACCCAGCGCTGATGAAATTGGTTGTTGTACCAGTCCCAGGCGGCCACTACTGTACGCGTATAGTAGCCGCGCGACATGATCAGGCTTGGATTTTGGCCGTCCAGGTAAGCGACGCCACCGAGGAAGCGGTCGACGCGATTGCCGTAATTGTCTCCCCAGCTGGAAACGCTGCCGCGAGCGGGAACATAATCGATGGTTTGCATGGCGGCCCCGGTTTCACCATTGAACATGGTAAGGTATTCAGGGCCAGAGAGAATGTAGCCGCCGCTGTTGCGGTAGTCCGCATTGGGGTCGCCGATAGTATTGCCGAGCCCATCGCGAGTGCCGTCCGCGGTTTTCACGGCGAGTTCTGCGCGGCCGTCGCTATCAAAGTCGTACACCATAAATTGGGTGTAATGCGCACCTGCACGAATATTTCTGCCGAGGTCGATCCGCCATAAGAACGACCCATCGAGCTCGTAAGCATCTATATAAACGTTGCCAGTGTAGCCGCTTTGCGAGTTGTCTTTTGCGTTTGATGGATCCCATTTTACCAGGACCTCATACTGCCCATCCCCATCCAGGTCGCCCACGCTCAAATCGTTCGGGCTATAGCTGTAGCTGCCACTTTGGTTGCTGCCTCCCGCCGGACGTTGCAGTGGAATACGCTTCAACGTACTGTTCCATACGGTTACGGGCGACTTGTTTTGCGCTGCGCCGTTGATCACCGGCTCAAGCTCGTAGGTACTATTTGCAGAGCCATTGGCATCGACCCAATTGGTTTGACCTGTAATTGGGTTCACATTTAATTTCGTACCGTTGCGATACAAATTAAAGGCGGTATCGTCCGGGTCCTGCCCGAGCCAGCGCCAACTCACCAGTACACTGCCATCGTCCCTGACGGCGGCCAAAGCGCCGCGGTCGAGATTTTCCATTTTAAATTGGGCGTGTACCGGGGGCGCGATGGCCGTAACAACGGGTAGTGTCGCTGCGCAACAGAGTGCGCGCAGGAGCTGTTTGGTAGATAAAGGCATGGTGAGTGTCCTCGTTCTTATGCTCTAGTTAGAGGCGTTTTAAGGGGGTGATAGATTTGATTCGTCGAAACTTGGTCTGCAAACGATTGAGCGGCCTACGCTGTGAATTAGAGTGTGCTTGCTATTAAAGACAGCTTGTACAGACAGCTTCGACATGTGCATTTTACAAACTTTAGTATTAATAAAATGACAGCGAATACTGCGGGCCGCGCTATACGACCGCATCATAGTCGGAGTTTTTTAAGGTTTCTATTAACAGAGCGCCAAAATAGGTGTTAACAAGTGCCAGTAATCAAAATAATGTTATGGTTATTCGTTGCGGCAGAAATTTGATATGTAATATTTGATTTCTAGTTCAAATTGGAAATAAATATGCTGGTATAAATTTCGAAACGTGATGCATGTCATTTTTCGTGTTTTTATAACCGCAGCATCCAGCAAACTCTTGCGACGTATTTCTCAATGGAAATTAATGCTCTCCCGAGGAGTGAAAAAGATAAGTCCGTTTGACAAGCTCTATGTTTAACCTGTTAATCTCATGCGGGTTAGGCAGGCCCTTTTGCAAGAGCCTGCTCGGACGACATATTATTCTGCGATTGTGACTACAACCTCTGCCACATTGTCATCTTCCCCGAGTTCGTCCACCTCGTTTTCAGAGTCCACCTCAAAACTGATCGTGTGTTCGCCCGGTTGTGCTGTCCAGATAAACGTGTTTGGCCCTCCATAAATTGTTTCTCCAGGCCCAACGCCTGGGTGCGGGCCACCGGCACCAATATCTGTTCCATCAACCAGCCAACGCACATGGAAAGGTGGCGACCTGAAATTTTGCAAATTCTTAACGCCCGCGTTAAATGTTATCTGTTCGCCAGATACCGCAACTTGTGGAGAAAATTCAATATCGGTTGGGCGCAGTGCTGCGCGGCCGGAACCTACTGTTATCAGGCGAGTGAAGCTGTTATTACTGCGGTCAAAATCCAAGTCGGGTACAGTGTTTTCGATTGAAAAGGTAATATCGTAACTGCCGACTTGTGCCGGTGCGGTCCAAACGTATTCGGTTTTTGCATTGCGAATTGTCGCACCTCCAGGAATTGAAGCAAAGTTTGCTTCTGCTTGGGTGACGCCGCCGATTCTCCAGACGACGGTAGCGCCATTTGATTCGGTGGTGCCGTTATTCATAACCGAGGACCTAAGCCGTATTTGATCGCCCGGCATATGTGTCCTGTCTGGGGCTTGAATAGGGCTTACCGCCAAATCAATAGAGGCCTCCTGAACAGCAATGTTGAGCTCGCGGGTATTGTTCGTTTCATCAATTTCGTTCACTCGATCATCGGTGTCGACTGAGAAGCTGATTGTGTGAATACCACTCGTCGCCGTCCAGGTGAAATCGCTTTCGCCATCTGTGACTTCCGCACCGGGTGGTACGTCTGCGTGTATCGCGGAGGATACTTCGATGCCGTCTATCCTCCAGATTACACGGAAGTTATTGGATCGACCTGCGCCCGCATTTTTTACTCCAGAGTTAAACTGCACCTGATCGCCAGCAGTAACCAGCGCTTGACCGGAGATGATTTCAGTGGGTATCAGTTCGGCGCGGGCTGCAGTTGGTGCGCAATCGTAATCCTCGGGAATATAGCTGGAATACAGGCGGTTATTTCGCGCATTGCGCCAGAGCGGTATCCAATATTCTTCTTGGATCTGGTTGGCGGCGGCAATGCTGTCAATTAAGTAGCCATGTTCATATTCGCCGCTTGCTGTAGTGCCGCTACTCCAAAAGCTGGTTGGGGCGAGATCCTGAGAGCCCACGTAAAAGGTTCCTTCGTCCACCATGAAAAACTTGGCGTTGTTAGGCTCTGGGTTGTTATCGCCGTCGTGCCTTACGGTGAAATAGAGGCGGCAGTGGGCGCGGAGTTTTTCTGAGTCGTCCAGTTCCCAGCGGACTGCCTCTTCTTCGATGAAGCGGCCGAGTAACTCAAGTTGTTGTGCCGGGGAATTTTCTTCAATGTCGCTTGCTCCGATTACCGATTCAACCTCTACACCGCGCACAACTGCGCTGGCAATGGATTCGAATAGGTAGTCCGAGAGGCTGTTGCCCGCCAAGTAGCTCACCTGTGATAGAAAAATCGTGCTTTGGGCTTGGTCCAGTGCGGTTGTGAGTGCGATATCCGCCTGCAGGTCAAATCCGCCACGGGAGGCGAAATATCCGCGTGTCAGGGAAAATACCGGCATCGCGGATTCGGTAGCAACGGGCGCGAGGGCGGGTATCGGAGGCGTGGATTGACAGTTGGTGTCGGCGGTACGCCAGCTACAGGTGATTGCACTCGCCGCACTCGTGGTCATATCGAATTGTGTGTCGGCGAGTAGCCCAATCTCTCCGCTGAGTGCGATGCTCAGGTTATTGGTAGATTCTCGCCCCAGTTCAGGTGAACCACTGTAAGTGACTTGTTTATCGCGAACCAGCAGTCGCATGTCATTTGCGTTATTTTCCGGAAGTAATTGGTATACCGCGATGTTGATTGCCAGTGGACCGTCAATTTGACTGATTAAATCCTGATAGAGTCGAGTCGGATAAAGGACGGTAATAAACTTAAACAGTGGCTTTTCCCCGCCTTCACTCACTGCTCGAGCATTTCGCTCGGCGAGTGCCGGAGCCAGGAACTGAGTGACAAATGACTTGCTATAAGTGGGGGATGAGAGTGCGAAGGACGACTGAGTGTTTTCGATCTCACGACGAATCGACTCCGAAAATCTGCCATCGTTTTGGTCGTACAAATCGATAATGTCGTTGCAATAGGACAGTGGAATCTCATATTCATCGGTCAGCGCCGCGGCAACTTGTTGGCCAACTCTTGATAGGCTGCCGTTGCAGTGTAAATCGGCATAAACAGCAGTATTCGACAGTATAAGAATAACGACAACAATTGGCAGCGATGTTAGGCGAAACCAGTTTTCGAGCCGCTTTTTTAACAGAGTATTCATGGATTGCTCCTAATGTTTGAATCAAAAAATTCGGAGTCGGTAGAATCTTACCGAGTGCGTGGATGCTGTGTTTCCTCGTTTTACTGATCGCTTGCTGTTAATTATTGTGTTCAGCAACGGAGCTGATTATAAGGAGTGTGTAGATGTGGCGTAGGAATGCAGCGCCAATATTTTTTGCACTGCTTCAGACTGTTGTCGTGTGGACAATCTTTTTTGTCGTGTTGAGCGAAGAAAATGTCTAACAAAAAAACTGCTTATCATTTTTTGTAGTTAGTTTTGCGTTTAACACTTTGAACTGCCTAAACTGGTCGCGCGGTAATTCAACAAAAGGCGAAAACGCGCTGATGACTGTGGCCTGGACAAAGGTTATTTCGGGCATGCCGTTAAATTTGTTGGACTGTCCGTTGGTGCTTTCCAAGAGCGGGTAAACGGACTTGTCTAAGTTCGCAACTGGAGAGGTGCAAATCCAATTTCTGATCAGGAGTCCGTTTTCTCATGCGGAAATCTACTGGAGTGCATCCGATATTTATACAGCGATGTACTGATCTAAGTGCGGTTTAGTGGCGGCACGCCCCTAGCGGCGATGGTGTTAATTTCCCCTCTGGCGCGCGTTGGCATCTGTAACTCGGCCTGGGAATTGCTATTTAGCATTCGACGACAATGGTGCGATCCCAGCGTTCAATATGCTGCATATTTATACGCTTTTTTGCGTTTTACTCCTTGTTGGCATAATTGGGCGGTGCAATTCGAGTTACTGCGCACCATAAAAAAGCAAATAGTTCGTGGTCGTAAAATTTCAATCTGAATTCATACCGGGAGGTATAAGTGTACAAACTCAATAAATGGGTTCCCTATGTTGGTGCGCGAGTTTTGGTAGCGCTACCCTGTTTGATGATCGCGCAGGCAGTCAGCGCGCAAGAAGAAGTGGCGTACGACGAAGAGATGATCACCATTGGTACGCGATCAAGTGCAGGCCGCACAGCAATGGATTCTCCTGTGCCGGTGGACTTGATTAACGCTGACGATATGGCCGCAACAGGGGCAACGGAAGTTGGGCGAATGCTGCAATCACTGGCACCCTCCTTTAATTTCTCGAGTTCCAGTATCAGCGATGGTACGGATGCATTGCGACCCGCCACCTTGCGGGGCTTGGGGCCAGACCAGACGCTGGTGCTTGTGAATGGGCAGCGCCGACATAACAGCGCGTTGATTCACGTGAATACGTCGGTTGGGCGCGGTACTGCCGGCACAGATATGAACGCGATACCTGTCTCTGCCATTAAACGCATCGAAATTTTGCGCGACGGCGCGGCCGCACAATACGGTTCTGATGCCATTGCCGGGGTGATTAACATTGTTCTCAAAGATGATCCTGCTGCAGGGAGTGCGCACGCCTCCTATGGCGAATACAGTGAAGGTGATGGTGAGACCACAGTGTTAAGCACCAACAAAGGTTTTGCTGTGGGCAGCGATGGTTACGTTAATCTCTCGCTGGAATACCGTGACAGAGGTAATACTAATCGTGCGGGTTTAACCGGTGTCTGCCAATACAAGGATACCTGCGTTGAATTATCCGACGGCTCATACCAGACAAGCGATGAGCGCGAAATTAATTTTGATCGCAAAAATTTTCGTATTGGCGATGCAGATTCCGAACAAACATCGGCGGTGCTTACCTTTGGTAAACCCCTTGCTGAGGCACTCACGTTGGATGGCTCGTTAACCTATTCAACCCGTGACAATACTTCAGCCGGATTTTATCGACGGGCAAATCAATCTGCCAATAACCCCAGCGAGATGTATGATGGAACGCCGGTCAATGGCGGCGAAGCGTTTTATCCCGACGGGTTTCTGCCATTAATTAATACAACTATCGACGATTATTCAGCGGCTGCAGGTTTATCGGGTGACATCGGTTCCGCTTGGCAGTGGCACAGTGCTGTTGGTTTTGGTCAAAACGATTTCGCGTACAACATCAGCAATTCTGTTAATGCTTCGCTGGTTTCACTTACCGGCGATAGCCCGACCAGTGCATTTGCGGGCGAACTGAGTTTGAGCCTGTTCACCTTCGACAACGATTTTGTTAACGATACCGACTGGGGTTTACTGGCGCTGGGAGCAGGGTATCGACAGGACACCTACCAGATTAAACAGGGTGATGAAGTGTCCTATCGTGACTATGACACGACCGATGGGGTATCGCTCGGCGAGAATGATGCGGCAGGGGGGATTCAGGTATTTCCGGGGTTCCAGCCAGAAAATGCGGTAGATGAGTCACGTGATGCGTTTTACGCCTATGTGGATACCGAATTTGATATTACCGAAAGCTTTATGGTGAGTGCCGCAGCGCGTTTTGAAAACTTCAGCGACTTTGGCGATACCATAAATTTCAAAACCAGTTTCAGTTATGACGCGGCCGCGTTTTTGACGTTCCGCGGCGCGGTAAGTACCGGTTTTCGTGCGCCTTCAATGCACCAGCTCTACACCAGTAATGTGAGCACCCAATTTAACTCACAAGGTGTGGCAGAACAGGTAGGTACTTTCCGCAATGATAGTGCTATTGGCCGCGAACTGGGCCTGCCGGAACTAAAAGAAGAAACATCGCTTAACTCCAGCGTGGGCTTTATTCTTCACCCGGCAGATGGGTGGAGTTTAACCACCGATTTCTATCGAATTGAAATTGAAGATCGCATCGTTATTAGTGGGCGTATTTCTGAAACCGGCGGCGCAGTGCCGTCTGTCGATCAGGCATTTGCTGATGCTGGCGTAGGCACCGCGCAATTCTTCCTTAATGCTGCAGATACCACAACTCAGGGCGTGGATATTGTGCTGACCTACGATCACGATTTTAGCAATGGGGGCATGCTTGGTGTTTCACTCGCGGGCAACTATACCGAAACCGAAGTGGACAGTGTGCGTTCGCCGGACAGCCTTTCTGATGTGCCAGGCATCCAGGATCTGATTTTTACCGAGCAGGACCGATCAATTCTGGAAGAGTGGCAACCGGAAGACCGCGTAAATCTATCCTTTAATTATCGCTTGGGGCCTTTTGCGTCTAATCTGGCCTTTAACCGATATGGCTCCTACACGGTGCTTGATGGCGATAGCCAAACGTTCAGTGCGAAAACCCTGGTGGACTTAAAGCTGAGTTACGACTTTATGGATAACCTGACTTTCGCGTTGGGTGGTAACAACATCTTTGATGTAACGCCAGATGAGAACCATGTTGGTCAAAGCCGGGCTGGGCGCATAGTCGATGCATCCGGCAATGTGGTGGTAGACACAGAAGGTGTGTTCTTTTATTCGCGACGCTCCGCGCCCTTCGGTTTTAATGGAGCGTTTTTCTACACTAACTTGACGTATCACTTCTAGCCAAAGGTTGGCGAGCAAACGCGCTGCTATTTCTGCACTCGACTTTTGAGTTGCTTAAACGCGATTTGTTCGAACAGCCGATATCGTCACTACGGTACATCATTTTCTGCCGTAGTGACGTTTTTACTTTTACTTCATCTATCTACTACACGTTTAACCCGAAGTGACGAGTAATTCTGTGGTTAAATATTCTGTGGTTAAATATCCTGAGATTAAAGAGTCGATTTTGGCTATCTAATCGTGCTTTTCAATTGCCAAGCCATTACCACTAGAATTCTCACCTATACCTTAATATCGACGCTTGTCTTTCCTGGTTCGACTGAGCATTGTTATTGCCAGCAGAAACAAAAATCCGCCACCAAGACTTCCGCCACCACTTTTCGATTTTGGCGGTTGCGGTGGCAGCGGTACGACAACGCTGCGCGACGTTTGCTTGCCTTCGGGATAATCGGCATTGGTTACCGTCAGGGTTACGGTGTAGGTGCCTGCCGTGCGGTATTCGTGTGTGCCGGTGGGGTTTGCGGATTTTTTATTATCGCCGAAATCAATCTCCACTGTAGAGCCTGCTGGGTAACGACTACCGGTGATATTGTAAGTCATCAGGTTGTCTTGCATCGCAACATTTAATACCAGCTCCGTTGGCACGGGCTCGGGTTCGCTCGATATCGTCAGGCTGGTTTGCCATTCACCTAGCGGCGTGGTGTCGCTACCCTGGATTTTGAGATTTACGAGGTAGGTTCCGTCGGCACTGTAATTGTGAGTCGGGTTGCGTAGCGCGCTGGTTTCCCCGTCGCCGAAATCCCATAACCACAGGACGTCGTTGCGTGCTGTCGTGGTGTTGGTAAATACCACACGTTTCTTGTTGAGTGTGTGCGTAACAACCGGCGTAGCGGGCACGACCCATTTAACGCGGTAATCTTCAATTTCTCCCGTGTTGTAACCGTCCTCTGGGTAGTTTGCACAGGGCGATACGCTGGAACTATAAAAAGACTCATATTGCTGGAGAATACGCAGCTGCGAAAAGTAGGTGCCAGCGGCGGTCGCCAACTCTGGCAGATCGAAAAAGCCGCTAATAAACCCGCGACCTGAGGAACGATCGAGGTAGTCGAGTCGGTTTAAAACATATTCGTTTGACTCGGTATCTTGGGATTCTCCGCCAAACCAAAAATCCTGATTTATATCGAGCCACATATGGTAACGCGCCGGAGAGATTTCCCCTTCGTAACCTGCTTGAATGTAATAAGTATTGTTTTCAGGGTGCAACAAAATGGGTTCGTCCGGGTTGATCAAGCCTCCACGAGGATTTGTTGCGTAGTCAACGCCATTAATTGAGACATTTTCGATATGTTCGAAAGTTACATCGCCGGTCGCATTACAATAGGCATTGGGTTGATTTTCCAACAGGGACACGGGCAACTCAAAGTCCTTTTCATACCATTGCCAGTCGTTTTCGCCAGACCCGATGCGCTGTTTGTAACGGAAGGTCAGTTTCGCGGTAAAGGTTCCTGCCTGAGTGTAGTTGTGAATAATTGATGTACTTGTGTAGCTGGAGGAGTTGTTGCCTTCACTGCCATCGCCGAACTGCCAGACGTATTCCCAGTCTTCTGAATGTTTGTCTTGCGGGGTGTGATTCAATTTGAATTGAAATTTAACCGCGTGCATACCGTCGTAAATACGCATTGTTGTGGCGGTAAAACTGGTGTTTCCTGGTTGGTCACTACCGACGACCACGCTACCAGTGTCTGTTATACCCTGCGGCACGTCGGTGTTGGTAATTGTCAGTTTTATTGCATAGTTACCCGCTGCGGCGTAGGTATGTTCAGGCGATTCCTCGCTACTGGTGCTGCCGTCGCCAAAGTCCCACAGGAATGTTGAGCCCGCCGGGAAGCTGCTGTGATTGGAGAATCGTACCGTGAGGCCCTCCAGCATTTGGTAGAAAAAATAGGGGGTTGTCACCGTGCGGAATTCGACCTGCCGCTGCTGGTGGTAAAGGGCATTTCCCTGACCATTTTTAGCCATGAGTTCAACGCTGTAGCTTCCAGTTTGTGCAAAGGCGTGTGTCGGATTTTTTTCAGTGCTGGTGGTGCCATCACCGAAGTTCCATAAATAGGAGGTCACACGTTCGTCATTGGTGCTTACCGTAAACCGAGTCTCGTTCAGCGTTGTTTGATCCAGCCACACCAAAGACTTTGGTGGTGCTTCCGCCCATGTGACGGCGAGATCGACGGTGGCGCCGCCCTGGCTTGCGCCACATGAAGGGGTTTTTCGTGCGTCATCGCTTGCGGTCAGTCTTACCCGGTAGGTTTTACCTGTTTCACCAACAAAGTCAGAGACTTTGCTAATCGACCAATCGACGCTGTCGATACTTAGTCGTTCACTTAATGCAAATTGGCCATCGTTATTTTTGTCCAGCCAAACACCCAATACGCGCGACTGTTCTTCAGACTGAAACTCAGCACCGAGTTGTACGCTGTAACGTAGTGGCTTGCCGGCGGCTAAGCTTAGGGGCGTAGCAGTAGCGTCGGTGTAGCCAGCTAACGGAAGGTTGCGTACTTCCCCCGCGATGGCGACCTGTCGAATCCAATAGTCTTCTGTTGCTGGTTCGGTCGGCTGGCAATAGTCTTCTTCGATGGTCACGACGCGAGTTATTTCATCCTCTGCGCCGCTTGGTGAGGTGATGAGCAAAGCCACGGTGTAGGTGTTCGCAGCGATGTAAGTGTGGCTGGCGTTAAATCCGGAGACCAACGGCGTGCCATCCCCAAAATCCCAATGGTATTGCCAGCCGTTTTGGCTTTGTGCCTCGCTGAGTGGTTGCCCGTCATACTGAGACGTGTTGAGTGTGCTCAGTTGCAGAAAGGCACTGTGCGAATTGAAATTAGCTGCAATTCCACTGCTGGTTTGTAGTTCGATACCCACGGTCGTAAACGCTTTGCGAATCTGGTTGGCGAGCGTTTGTTCTGTCCATGCACTGCCGTCTGCGGCGGTAACGTTCTTCTTTTGTAGCGCCTGTGCGACAGCAGATGCTTGACGCATGACACAGTCGGCCGCATCAGTAAACTCGCTGTCGGCAACCCAGCAACTTTTATTCGCCAGCGCAAACGCGTAGAACGCCAGTTCAGTATCCCACGGCCCGTTTGGATCACGGGCATTGGTGGCCAGTGCGAAGAAGGCTTTATTGAATATTCCAGAACCAAAGTGACCGTCCATGCCATTGGTGTACTGGTCAATGTGATCGACGGATTTGTCATCCAGCGTCGGGTTATTCATATAGCGGACCGGATGCTCCTGCGGCCAGGTGTCTTCGCCCACCAGCCAATCGTTCGCTCCGGTCAGGTAGAATTCGGCAGCCTCGCCGGCGATATCCGAAAATGCCTCGTTGATTGATTGCGCCTGCCCCCGACGCATAAGTTTTTCTGCCCCATCCGACCCATATCCGGCGGTATAGCCATGGGCTATTTCGTGAGCGACCGTATTGAGTGATACCAGTGGGTAATACAGGTAACCACCGTCACCAAAGTAAACCGCGCCATCTTCGTAAAACGCGTTGTCGTAGGATTTCCCATAGTGCACATATTGCACAATATTCTGGTCAAAATACGGCTTGTGGCCCAGATAGTCTTCAAACATGCGCGATGTAACTTGCCCGCGATAGTGGGCATCGTTTAGCGGGGAAAGGGCGGTGTTGATGTTTTTATACGCATTGCGAGTAGATTGTGCGCAATCGTACTTATAGGGTTCGTCGCTCAGGCCGCCGGTATCGGACTCGTGTTCGGCACTTCGGGTTTCCACATTATCCGCTTTGAAATAGCACAGGGTGTGGATTCCTTCCTGTTGCCGTTCAACCATAAAGGTCTCGGGCGGCGTAAGGGTGCCGTCTTCGGCGCGATACTCGGGGGCAGATACTTTACCGTTGCCCGATGGACCTGCTCCACCCACTCTTTCGTGTTGTAACAGATTCTGTTCTTCCAATAGCTGCCCAGTCGCCGCATCCACCAGCCAGCGCAGCGATTGCGGGTCTTGACCGTCGCTATCAGAGAACACGCGCATAACTATCACATGGTGGGCTTTGTTGTCCGCGTCTATATAAATAGCCTGGGTAACCTCGCTATTGATAATGCGTCGCGGCTGCGGGGCTTTGGATTGGTATTCGCCAACTTGCTTCAGTAGGGCGTTTTGCAGCGCTTCCTTTGTTAATGGGGTTAGATCACCAAGGTCGGCATGCAAATCCGAAGGAATTGCGCCGTAGCCCTGCACGATATCGCCGTTACTGTCGGTGACCAGCACGGCGGATAAATCCAGCAGTTGTATACCCTGATAGCTCACAACAAATCGCTCAGAGGTGTAGTGACCACTCACTACACTCGCACTTCTCTCAATAGAAACTTCGTCGTCTACCCCGAGTAACGTTTTCAGTCGCGCTGCTGGAGCCGCGGTGGCGGGCTTCGATAGCATTACACCGCCGGGCTCACTCAGGTGAGAGTTATTAAATAGAGGGACGAGTTCTGCGGCTTGGAGGTGACCAGAAACAACTGTCGCAGCGCCGAGAGTTACTAGAGCGAGTAATTGGCGGGTAAAAGGCATATCGGATTCGGAATTGTAATTAGAGGATAACTGGGAAGTCGTGCAGATTAGCTCAAACAAGGGGGCCATTCTGTAAGCAGATGTTATGAGTTGAACTCTGTTTATGCCAGTAAATAATACCCTCCGCGGAGGGTGATGCTTGTGTACATGTATGGATGCAGTACGCAGAGAAAAAGGTGGTTTTGTGTTAGGAAAATTGAAATAAAACCGTGATGAAGTTATTTCTTTTAAGAATAGTTACACTTTTTTAAATAATGTATTCGTTGAACTATCCGCAGAACTTATAGTACTTTTTACAATATCCTGTATGTGCTGTCTAAATTTTACACGCATTGGCGCCCGGTTTTCTGTAATCTTCGCCACGTGTGAATGTTGGGCTAACACCAGGATGTGTTTTCCCTATTGTTGAATTGAGATTTATCTAAACAAAGGTACTAAAGTGATTTCGACCCGTAACTTGCTAGCATTAGTCGCTGTTGTCTCCCTCGCTGCATGCGGTGGTGGCGGCTCCAGCAGTGGTGGTTCTACCGGAACATCTTCCAGCAGTAGTTCAAGCTCCTCCAGCAGCTCTTCAAGTAGTTCGAGCTCCTCCAGTTCGAGCTCTTCAAGCAGCTCAAGTTCTTCTACCAGCAGCTCTGGCGGGAATGGCTTGTACACATACGCAGACTTCCCAATCGGCGCCGCTGTCAGCCGAATTTTCACTACTCCGGAAATGGAGAAAACCGTAAAAGCGGAATTCAGCCAGATCACGGCTGAGAACATCATGAAGATGACCTACATGCATCCGGCTGAAGATACTTACTCGTTTGGTCAAGCGGATCAGTTGGTCAACTGGGCGAAAGCGAATGGTATTGGCGTGCACGGCCACACTCTGGTTTGGCACTCCGAATACCAGGTACCCAATTGGATGAAAAATTACTCTGGTGATGCAACTGCATTCCAAACCATGCTCAACACCCATGTGAAAACTGTGGCTGAGCATTTTGCTGGCGAACTGGACAGCTGGGACGTTGTGAATGAAGTGCTGGAGCCGGGCTCCAATGGTTGCTGGCGTGAAAACTCTCTGTTCTACCAGAAGCTTGGCAAAGACTTTGTCGCGAACGCATTCCGTGCAGCTCGCGAGGGCGATCCCAATGCAGACTTGTATTACAACGATTACTCGACTGAAAATGGTGTAACTTCCGATGCGAAGTTCAGTTGTTTGTTGGAACTAGTCGATGAGCTTCTGGAAGCGGACGTGCCGATTACAGGTGTTGGTTTCCAAATGCACGTGCAGGCGACGTGGCCTAGCAATGCCAACATCGGCAAGGCATTCAAAGCCATCGCGGATCGCGGTCTGAAAGTTAAAATTTCTGAGCTCGATGTTCCTGTTAACAACCCTTACGGAACCACTAATTTCCCGCAATACAGCAGTTTTACCGCGGAAGCCGCCGAGCTGCAGAAGCAGCGCTACAAGGGCATTATGCAAGCGTACCTTGATAACGTACCGGCCAACCTGCGTGGTGGTTTCACCGTGTGGGGCGTTTGGGATGGCGATAGCTGGATCATGACGTTCAGCCAGTACACCAACGCTAACGCCAACGACTGGCCACTGTTGTTCACCGGCCCGCAGAATGGTCCATACGAAGCGAAGCCTGCGTACTACGGCGTATTGGAAGCCCTGATGGGTCAGTAATTGCCAATAGCCTGAGCACACTCCAAAAGCCGGAAGACGATGTCTTCCGGCTTTTTTTGTGCGCGCTTGTTATGTTTTAAAACGCTGAGTACCGCTCGTTTCGTAATGGCCCCGAGCCGAGCGCCTTTCGGCGTAAGTGGCACCTTTCCCAGATTTTCTTGGGCGCTTAGCCCGACCCAAAACCTTCGTTCGCAGGTCTAACCGTGTATTTAATGCGTAGAAAGTATGGTTTGAAAGCACGTTAAGCGAGACTCTTTGGCATTCTGCCGGCATGCGTTGTCCCTACTTCTATCCCGTTGGCGCAGACGATTCCCCGTTGGGCGATCCAAATAGCGAGGCAATGGGCGTTAAACTTGCTTAAAAGGGCTGTAGGGTTTCGCATTTGCGCGGATCTTCTTACAAAGAGAGATTGTATTCTTCCGTCCGAGTGCCCACTTCTACAATATATTTTGCAAATCCAATAACTACAATCCACTAGCCACAGTCCACTAACTACAATCCACAAACTACAGGAAACAGGTCGTATGCCGCAGGAGAAGCTCAACATCCAGCTATGTAATCTAACCGAAAAATACTATGGGCAAATTGAAGCTCTGATGGATGAAGCCTACCCCGACCTCGGCGGCGCCTGGCCGCTACACACCATTACGCGTTTGATTGAAGAATTTCCAGAAGGGCAGATTGGTGTTATTGACAGTGATGAACTGGTCGGTATTGCCCTTACTGTGCAAGTGGATTACCAACGGTTTTCTAACCCGCATGTATACGAAGATATTGTCGACAGTAACGACGATGTTAAAAACAACCCGGAAGGGGATGCACTCTACGGCTTGGACGTGGTTATTAAGAGCAGTCATCGCGGTTTGCGGCTTGGTCGCCGGCTATACGATGCGCGCAAGGAGCTGTGTCGGCAATATAATTTACGCGCGATCCTCGCAGGCGGTCGTATTCCGAATTACCACCAGCACGCGGAAACATTAACGCCTGCCCAGTACATCGAACAAGTATCGCGCCGCGCAATTTACGACCCCATTCTCACGTTTCAGCTCGCTAATGAATTCCAGGTTAAGCGGTTAATGCGCAAGTACCTGCCGGAAGATGAAAAATCTGTGGGCTACGCCACCCTGCTCGAGTGGAACAACATTCTGTTCGAACCTATAGATACAGTGCTTCACACCCCTAAACACATTGTTCGTGTGGGCGCTGTGCAATGGCAGATGCGCGCGATTTCTTCTTATGAAGAATTGGTGGCACAGGTGGAATTCTTTGTGGATACGGTATCGGATTACCAAAGCGATTTTATTGTATTCCCCGAGTTTTTTAACGCGCCTTTGATGGGCTTGTCCAACATGTATCAACAGAAGGACGCTGTATTATTCCTGGCGGGCTACACCGAAAAACTGCGCGATCACATGTCCAAACTCGCTATCGAGTACAACGCCAACATTATCACTGGCTCTATGCCTCTTAATGAGAATGGGCACCTTTACAATGTGTCATACCTTTGCCACCGCAGTGGCCAGATAGATGAACAGCGAAAAATCCACGTTACGCCTCACGAAAAACGCGACTTGATTATTCAAGGTGGTTCCGATCTGCGCGTGTTCGAAACCGACGCGGGGCGCGTAGGCATCTTAATTTGCTACGATGTGGAATTCCCTGAATTGGGCCGGATTCTGGCAGAGCAGGAGGTGGATATTCTGTTCGTACCTTTTTGGACCGATACCAAAAACTCCTATTTACGCGTGCGCCACTGCGCCCAGGCTCGCGCCATCGAAAACGAATGCTATGTGGTTATTGCCGGAAGTGTTGGCAACCTGCCGCAAGTGGAAGCGCTGGATGTGCAATACAGCCAATCCGCCGTGCTTTCCCCCTCCGATTTTCCCTTCCCGCACGATTCAGTCCTGGCGGAAGCCACACCCAACACTGAGATGCTACTGTTTGCCGACCTCGATATGAGCAAGCTCAAAATTCTCCACAGCGAAGGCACCGTAAGAAATCTCCGCGACCGCCGTTTAGATGTTTATCAGGTTAAGTATTTGGGTGGAGAGTAGCCAAGAGATTATTCATATCTAGGTAAAGCCCAGTGGCTTTTCACTACTAAATAAAATCTGGTTTCAACTGGAATGTCCCTGGCCGGTTGCTCAAAGGCAACCGGCCAGGGACATTTTTTTGCCGTTAGTTTACGGACTGTTTTTCTACGGCTTTGTGGCCAATGGCTCTAATTGTGGTACAACATACATCTCTCTTGGCCGTTCGGTGTTTCGAATAAGATCCATATTATCGATTTTAGTTGATTAGTTTATTAGTTGTAGTTTAGTACCGGTTTAGCATTGTCTGTAATTTTAAATATTTATGTTTGGAAGGGGTAGTGTGAGGCGCATGGTGGCACCAGAGGGATATTGCTTACTATGTGAATTTGTCACATCTCTGAGGGCAATCGTCCCATGTGGTGGAACCGTGGCTTTGTTAAAGTGTCTCCGTGGTCGCGAAGGGAAGCAGCGAGTGGAATGGACGCTCGGGAATTCGCACTAGGGAGAAGTCGATGGCTGCGACGGAGTGCAGCACACAGGGACGGTTCTTAATTGAATCTTTGTCTGACGGCGGGGGATGGATCCCCTGTTTGACAGGTTGTTTGTAGCGATTGTTCTGCGTCGGCCCGCTCTAGACGGATTTTCGAGCACCGCGGCAAGTCTGAAGTCTGCCAGCTAGTCTGTTTCATCAAACTCATAGTCTACTCTTTGCATTTGCCATTTTAGCCCTCGCTTACTTTCGGCCAGGCCCCTTCTGGGTGCTTGGCTGCATTTTCTTTTGCGCTTGTCTGCGCACATGCCCTTTGAATCCGGGCAAATCCAATTATGTTTTTTTACTGTGGCGCACTGTTGCATTTATGTGCGCTGTTGCAAGCTTGGCAATAAAACTTACGCAGTTAATAGACGGTAGAAGTAAGCACAGTCATTGCCCTTTGGGCGTGCAATTAAGTTGACAGGGCCATCTATTTAATTGCCGGGTTAATAGCTTCGCATGGCTCTGCGCAAAAAAACGGTGCTAAAAAGCACCGCAATCGAGGGGAAAGTCTGAAGTTGCTGTTGGAGAAACAACTCCTGGAGCAACAATTCCCGGAGCAACAACTTCCGGAAACAACTCCCCGAGACAGCTCTGCAAAAGAACTGCTCGAGGAGCGAGTATTGTGGCTTATCAGTTATTGCACAGGTCGCCTTGCAATGTTGGAATTTCGGCGTTGCCGCTTCCCTGAAAGCCAAAGCTTGTTGATTGGCCAGGGGCGAGGTTACCATTCCATCCCATATCGCTGGCGGTATAGGGGTTAGTACCCGCGAGGCTCGCATTCCAGATGTTGGTGACCTGGGTGTTACCTGCGTAGCTCCAACTCACCGCCCAGTTTTGTACCGGCGTACTACCGGTATTGGTGATTGTAATTTCAGCGGTAAAGCCGTTACCCCAGCTGTTAACAATGTCGTACTCGCAGCTACTGCTGGCGCCGCCAGAGCTGGACGAGCTTGAGCTGCTTGATGAGGAGCTGCTACTCGACGAAGAACTGCTGCTGGATGACGATCCATTGGAGGAGCTGCTGGACGAAGAACTACTGGACGAGGAAGAGCTACTGGACGAGGAAGAGCTCGAGCTGCTACCCGAACCGGTACACTCGTCAACTACGCCGCCTTCACCCCATTGGCTGTTACAGGTGTTGGCGCCAATACAGCTGCTGTTATCTTCCCAGCCCCAGCCGGAATCCTGTCCGCTACATACCGGGTAAAGCGTGCCGTACCAGTTGCAGACGGTTTCGCAAGCGCCGCCAGAGCTGCTTGAGGATGAACTGCTTGAGCTGGACGACGAACTGGAGCTGCTCGAACTACTCGAATTGCTCGAAGAAGAGCTTGTTGCGCCCGAAGATGAACTGGAACTACTGGACGATGAGCTGGAGCTGCTGCTTGATGAGCTAGAGGAGGAAGAGCTGGACGAACTGGAAGACGAGCTGCTGGATACGCCTCCACTGGGTTCAGCCATGAGGATACCGCGACCATTGGTACCGAGATAAACACGGCCATACACTCGCGGGTCGCCTGCCAAAGCCTCACCCATGTTGCCAAACTGATGTGCAGCATCGTTAATACGCACCCAACTGGCTGCCTGATCGTCTGAGCGGAATACGCCACGCTCACCTTCTACCTGTGCGACCAGATAAATTGCGGGGTAGGTGCTGCCGTCCGGGGCTTTACCGAACGCCACGTTATCGCCTTCTTCTACTAGTGGTAGTTGAGTAAAGGTTTCACCGCCGTCGGTGCTGCGCCAAAGGCCGTGGTTAAGCGCTGCGTTGGTATCGTCGATTTCGCCGCCGGCAAGCCAAATATGGCCCTCGTAGCCAGGTACTGCTTTGAATTGCAGATGGCCATTTAACGGTAAACCTGTAGCTGCGGACGCAGTAAAACTCGCCCCGCCATCGCGTGAATAGTAAAAGGCGCCGCCGCTGTAGGCGTAAAACCAGTCTGGGTTAACCCGGTCTGCTTCCACTTTCGCCTCTGCCGGTACACCGAGGGATGCAGTCCAGGAAGAGCCGAATGTGGTGGAGTAGTGAACGGTTGATCCGCCTGGGCTCCACACAATACTGCCGCCGTTTGCAGACAGCGCAACTGTGCCACCCGTGGTGGGAGAGCCGGCGTTAGCGCCCGCCCACCAGGCATCGCCTGCTGAGGTCGAGATACCGATGTAGGAGAAGTTAGCGGGCACGTCGCCTACGGGGTGGCCCACCCGCACCATAATGCCGGGGTCCAGTTCCGCGAAATCAATGCTGGTGCTGGTGCCGAATTCAGGCGACTGATACATCAGTTCCGGGGTTACCGAAAAATCCTCGTGCTTGAATCCGCCAATATCGCCGAGCGCAGAAAACAAATGCGCTCCGCTGGGGGGAGACGCCAGGTCTAACACGGCGGTTTCTTCAAGACCTTTTACCATTGTGCGCAGGCTGACGGTGCCGCCGGTGTCCCAGTTGGTCAGGTCGGTTGCGCCGAAGATTGTCGCACCGGTTCCGTACATAAAGCGGTCTGAATTAAATGGGTCGATTTCGACAGACTCGTTCATCCACCCGAGTTTGGGTGATTCCTCTGGCGGTTGGGGGATATCGCCCATGCCCAGCCAGGGGGTTTCAGAAATATCCAGCGTATAGCGTTTATCGCGCGCCGGGTAGCCGGCCCAATCCCAAATGCGTGACCAGGTCTCACCGCTGTCGGTGGAACGGAACAAAATCATATCCGGCCACCAGGAGTTGACCGAGGCCACCATGATAGTGGATGGGTTCTGACGGTCGATGGTGAGGCCGCTGTAACCAAAATAGAGGTCGCCACTGGCGATGGTCATCGGGCTGATATCTGTCCATTCGCCGGTCGCAATGGTGTAGCGCCACACTTCGCCTTCTTCGCCGTCGTAAGGGCCACCGGTATCACTGGTCGCGATATAGAGATAACCGTTGTCGTAATCGACTACGCCTTTTTTGGGGATGTAGCCGGTGGGGGCGCCAGGCACTGGCTGCCAGGTTGCTCCACCATCGAGGCTTTCGTACAGGCAGTCCTGCTTGTCTGCTACACCAACGAAAATATGCTGTGATCCAGAGCCGGGGCTGCCCGAGGTTTTATCGAAAGCGACCCAAACCACACCTTGGTTGCGATTGAGATAGTCATTGGTATCGGTTGGGTCTTGAACATAGGTGCCGGGGTTTGGGAAGTTCGCCACTTCGCTCCAGCTAACGCCGAAGTCGTTGCTGCGCCACAGGCCCATGCCCAACTCCGCGCCGAAGTACACGGTACTGTTGTCGTTAGGGTCAATTCGCAGGCGTTCGCCCATGCCCCGGCCTGGCATATTGCCGCCGATTTTAAACGGCAGCGGGGTGACCTGCCAGGTTTCTCCGCGGTCGGTTGAGCGTGCTATTGCCCCGTTGTTTGGGTCCCAGCTGTTGGTGTACATACCCACCGCAGCATAAACGCGATCGGTATCAACTGGGTCGGTGGCAATACTCAAAATGCCGTTCCAGCCCCAGTTGTCCCAGCCTACCCAATCCATCATGGGTACCCATTTTTGCTCGGGTTCGTTCCAACGGTATGCGCCGCCGATATCGGTACGGGCATAAATTAAATCGGGTTCGCTCTGGTTAAAGATAATTCCCGGTACAAATCCGCCGCCGTCGATACGAATATTTTCCCAAGTGTGGGATTGTTGGGTTAATGCGTAGGTTTGAGCCGAAAAAGCAGTTGCTATAACTAAAGGTGCGCCCAGTGTTATGGCTGCAATATGTTTGCGCAACAGTGTTGATATTTTCATGTGTACTCCGGTAAAAAAATGAGAAAGGTTGCCTTGTTTATTATTGTGTTTATGGCTTCCGACCGGTGGTGAATACCGCTACCGGAAAAAATGGCCGGATTGTGCCGCGCACCATGCGCGAAGAAAAAGACGTGTTTTTTCGCGTTCTTTTTGTTATCCCTAACGTTGAATGTAAGGCGGTTGGATAGTAGAAAAACCCTATTTTCTATTCAATTGCGTGGGTCACAGATCGTTTTTTAGCGCGCCAGTAATTCTTAAATAATTCGCGCGATTTTTAACAATGTAATTAAAATTGCAAAAAGTGTTACTCTGTGAAGATCTGCTTTCGCGGTTTAATATGCTGGACAGCGATTGTGTGGCGGTAGCATCAGGTAATAAGCGGGAGCGCAGCAAGAGCTAAATCCGTTGTATGCTTTACGCTAGCGTTGTGTCAGTCGTTAGTCTGATGGATCGGCCGTCGCATCAAAAGGCGAAGTCGCCGACGCACTCCAACAAAATAACCACTGTGAATGTGTGAGTTGAAATAAGAGTGGTTCCCCGATGGGGCATCGTGAATCTTTGCCGAGAAGCTTCGTATCGAGAGGCTCTGTATGGTTATGAATGTTAGCGCTTTACTTGCTATACATATCACCATAACCTGTTGTGCTGGTTATCAAGCCCCTATTGTTGAGCTGCAGTTGTTATGAGCAAAAAAGCATCGGGTGTGTCCCGCAAGAAAATGTCCGATATTGCCCGCCTGGCCGGCGTTTCTGAATCGACGGTTTCCCGTGCGCTCAACGACAGCCCTTTAATCAATATAGAAACCCGCAAGCGCATTCAAGCACTGGCGCGGCAGCATAATTACAGCATCAACAAACAGGCGCGCAATCTCCGCCTCCAGTCCTCTCGTACCATTGCGGTGATGATTCCAATGCATCACGCGCCTGGGCAGCATGTATCAGACCCGTTTTTTATGGAGCTGCTCGGCGCAATCGCCGATGCCCTCACCGAAGCGGATTTCGACATGCTGCTTTCTCGTGTACACCGAGACGATTGGCGCAGCAAGGTAGAAAGCTATAACCATGTCGATGGCGTAATCATTATTGGCCAAAGCGACCTTCACGCGGACATCAACGATTTTGCGATGAAATCCCAATTACCCCTGGTTGTCTGGGGAGCCCATTTGGAGGGTCAAGCCTATGTGACAATTGGCAGTGACAATCACCTCGGTGGGCATTTGGCGGCTGAGCACTTGTTGGCGCAGGGCCGTCGACGGCTGGTGTTTATTGGTGATGTGAATCTGCCAGAGGTCGGCATGCGCTGCCAGGGTTTTACCTCGGTGCTGCGCGAGGCTGGCATTGCTGAAGATGAAACCCAGTTTGTGCCTTGTGGGTTTAGCCTTGAAAAGGCCCATCAGGCAATGGATCAATTGTTGGAAGACACCGCTAACTTGCGTTTTGACGGTATTTTCGCCGCCAGTGATGTTCTGGCAAGCGTTGCTATCAGGCGCCTCGGTGCGGCAGGTATCGCAGTTCCCGGTACTGTGTCTGTGGTAGGTTTTGACGACGTTCCCGTGGCCGAATTGATGATGCCCCCGCTTACCACTATCAGCCAGTTGATCCACACCAGTGGCTACCGGCTGGTTGCAAACCTCTTTTCCCAGATTCAGGGCGATATAACCGAAAGTGAAGTTATTGCCCCTGAACTTATCATCCGCGGATCTACTTAACGCTTTTTAGCGACTTTTCGCGACTAACCTTTCCCGCTTTATTAAAAATTAATCGAAAACAACGTATTTTGCGATTTGCAAACGATTGCATTCGTGATCTATAGTTCTGCAATCGATTGCAATATTTCGTGCCAACGCAGCTTACGCGAGGCACCCGCAAGCGAAAAAGCCTCTGGGCACAACTCGAATAAGTTAGCGTAGAAAAAAGGTGCTTCGCCATGAATACACGTCGTAACCCCAAGCTCCTCAGCCTGGCCATCAGTGCAATTGTCGCCGGAATCCCGTTGGGAGCTACTGCACAAAACTCAAACCAGCGGCAGGTGGAAGAAGTGATCGTGACCGGTCAGTTGGAATCCCGCTCAAACCTGGAAACCAGCCTTACTGTCTCCAGTCTGTCACAGGATGAGTTATTGCAAACTGCGCCGCGCAGCGTGGGCGAGGTATTTCGCACCATTCCGGGGGTGCGCACTGAATCGTCTTCTGGCGAAGGAAACTTAAACCTTTCTATTCGCGGTGTGCCGGTGGCTTCCGGTGGCGCAAAGTATGTGCAGTTGCTGGAAGACGGCATGCCTGTGCTACAGTTCGGCGACATCATTGTGGGCAACGCCGATATTTTTCTTAAAGCGGACAGCACCCTCAATCGCGTTGAGGTGCTGAAAGGTGGCTCGGCAGCCGCGTTGGCCAGTAACTCTCCTGCGGGTGTAATTAACTTCATCAGCAAAACCGGTGAAGAAGAAGGTGGCAGCATTGCCCAAACCATCGGCCTGGATTACGACATCAGTCGTACAGACTTCGAGTTCGGCAGCCCCATCAGCGATACCTTGCGTTTTCACGTGGGTGGCTTTTATCGCACTGGTAAAGGCGAGCGAGAAACTCAATTCACCTCTGCCGAAGGCGGCCAGATTAAATTTAATATCACCAAAGATTTTGAAAATGGTTATGCGCGCTTGTATTTCAAACACCTGGATGACCGCACACCCGCGTACTTGCCAATGCCGGTGGCGGTGTCTGGTTCTAACGGGTCTGCAACCGTCGATGATATTCCCGGCTTTGATATCACTTCCGCGTCAAATATTTCGAAAGACCTGCTGACCATTCAAACCGTTAATGGCCGCCGCTCATCTATTGCCGATGGGTATCACGCTAAATCCGACGCTGTGGGTGTGGATTTCAGTTTTGAACTGGAAGACGACTGGACGCTCAACTTGAAAGCGCGCTCCGCCAAAAACAGTGGCTCTTTTACCGGTGCGTTTTCAGCCAGTATTTTTGATATGAGTGGGGGTGGCTTTGATCCATCGAGTATCTCATCGGCACCTGCACTTATGGGGGCGACGCAGTTGGGCTCGCTGGATGGCCATATATACTCCGATGCTGAATTGCGCAATTTGAATGGCAATGGCCTGGTACAAAATATTCGCACCTTCGACAACGATTTGTCCGATCTAAGCAACTCCACATTGGACATGAACCTCACAAAAAATTTCGACAATTTCCGCATTACCGGCGGTGTTTACCGCGCGACCCAACATATTGATGTGGAGTGGTATTGGCAAACCTATATTCAGGATGTCAGCGACGATGCGAGCTTGCTCGATGCCTATGATGCCGATGGCAATAAGCTCACCGAAGGCGGGCTGGTATCGCACGGTGCGCCGGACTGGGGTTATTGCTGCACACGCGACACGGACTTGGATTACACCATTGATGCCTATTATGTTGCTGGCGACTGGGATGTGAACGAAAAAGTACGCATCGATTTAGTGGTGCGCAGCGACTCCGGTGAAGGCACCGGCTATTACAGTTTCGCTCCCAGTACCGCGGTGAACGGTGGCACCGATGTGGATGGCGATGGTGCTATCCAAAATGTCGAGCAGGATGCGGCAGTTTTCGACCCGCGTAGTAACCGCACCATCAGTTACGACTGGAATTACACCTCATTTTCGCTGGGTGCCAACTATTTACTTAACGAGACTCTCTCACTGTACACCCGCCTGAGTAAAGGGGGTCGCGCTAATGCTGACCGCCTCGGCGACGGCGGTTTTTTTCAAAACGGTACTGCGGTGAGTGGCTCGGTTGTTAACGAAATTCGTTCGCTGGAATTCGGCTCCAAATTTGAAACCGCAGACCTGGGTGGTTCGGCGGCAATATTCTACGTGGAAACCGACGATGTGAACTCCGAGGGTACTAACGGCTCCGGTGATGCAGCGGTTGTGCGGGATTACGAATCGCTGGGTCTCGAGCTGGAAGGCTACTACACCCGCGGCATCTTTAATTTGCGTGGTAACCTCACTTGGACCGATGCGGAAATTGTCGATTCGAACAACCCGGATCTGGTGGGCAACACGCCGCGCCGCCAGGCCGATTTTACCTACGCACTGGTGCCTAGTGTAGAGCTGGATAAAGCGAGTGTTGGCCTGACGATAATCGGCACAACCGATGCACCCGCGCAGGATTCGAATGAATTTATGATGCCCGGTTACACCTATGTCAATTTATTTGCTGATTATCAATTGGCAGACAATCTGAGTGTGGAGCTGGCAGTCAACAATCTATTCGACGAAGTCGGTATTACCGAATCGGAAGAGGGCAATATTGAAGGGGCAAATTACATTCGCGCCCGCTCAATTGCCGGTACATCCAGTACTGTAACGCTGCGTTACAAATTCTAAGAGGCGTCGGCCTGCGTCATCTTGGCGTGGGCCGCATTCGGAAATAGCGCTATGAATGAGCCTTTGTATGCGGGTATCGAACTGGGTGGAACAAAAACCATCTGCCTTATTGGCACCGGTGTCGATTCTATTCGCGATCAACTTCAAATACCTACCACTAATCCGGCAGACACGCTCGGCCAAATCCACACATTTCTCGCCTCACAGGGCGAACTTGCGGGTATCGGCATAGGCGCGTTTGGCCCGGTGAATATAGACCCCGGATCCGCGAACTACGGCTGCATTGAATCTACGCCAAAACCCGGCTGGTCGCACACGTCGGTGGTGCCGTTTTTTCGCGAGCGATTTTCCTGCCCGATAAATCTGGATACCGATGTGAATGCGGCAGCCATTGCCGAGCACCAGCACGGTAATGGCAAGGGACTGCGCAACTTCATTTACATCACTGTAGGCACAGGTATCGGCGGCGGTGCATTAATTGAAGGTGCGCCGGTGAGAGGTAACTCGCATCCGGAAATGGGCCATATCGCACTACCGCGTCATATGGCCGATGAAACCTTCCTTTCGGCGTGCCCCTACCACCAAAATTGTGCGGAAGGACTGGCCAGCGGTTCAGCGCTGCGCAAACGCTGGGGTATGCCACTGAACGAATTTCCCCCGGAGCACCCCGCCTGGGATATGCAGGCAAGCTATCTGGCTGAGTTTTTCCACTCGCTCACACTGCTGTTTTCGCCGCAACGCATCATTGTGGGGGGCGGTGTTTCCAGCGAGCAATTGCTGGCTCGCGTGCGCACTGCGCTGTATAAAAAATTAAATGGCTATGTGGATGCGCTGAAGTTGGAAGCGTCTCTGGAGAGCTATCTCTGCCTGCCGGAACTGGCAGGCAATGCGGGCCCCCTGGGTTCCCTCATGCTGGCCTACCCCGAATACCGACGACATTAACAAGAAGACTCACTATGAAAAACTTAGTGCAACTGTGCACCTACGCTGATCGGCTAGGTTGCGGCACCTTCGCGGACTTGACTCAACTTCTCACTGGAAAACTGCAGGGCGTATTCGGCGGAGTGCATATTTTGCCGTTTTACTACCCTATAGATGGCGCAGATGCAGGCTTTGACCCTATTGATCACACCAAAGTCGATGAACGACTGGGCGATTGGACGGACGTTGCCGCGCTGGCACAAAGTCATGAGTTGATGGTGGACGTTATTGTTAATCATATGTCCAGCCGGTCGGCAGAATTCATCGACTACAAAGCCCATGGTGATGCATCCAGTTACGCTTCACTGTTCCTGACCTTCGACAAGGTTTTTTCGCGTGGTGCCACCGAATCAGATCTGGTGAATTTGTATCGCCCGCGCCCCGGGCTGCCGTTCAGTAAAATCAGGTTTGACGATGGCAAGGAACGTTTATGCTGGACAACATTTACGTCGGACCAAATCGATATTGACGTTTTTAGTGATGCTGGGCAGGACTATCTTGGGCGAATACTGGATCGGCTCGCAGCGGCTAACGTAAAAATGATCAGGCTGGACGCCGCCGGTTATGCAGTAAAAAAAGCGGGTTCACGCTGCTTTATGACCGAAGAGACTTTCGCGTTTATTGAAGCGTTTGCGCAAAAGGCTGGCGCACGCGGAATGGAAGTGCTGGTAGAAATTCACGCGCATTTTCTTACCCAAGTGGCCATCGCCAAAAAAGCGGATTGGGTGTACGACTTTGCCCTTCCGCCGCTGGTACTTCATACCTTGATTGCCGGTGATAGTCAGCCGCTGCAAAACTGGCTGGAAATATCTCCTCGCAATGCGATTACTGTGCTGGATACTCACGACGGCATCGGCATTATTGATATTGCGGCAGATAAGCAAGTGGGCGCGGGTTTGTTGAGCGACGAACAAGTCGACGCGCTGGTCGAAGATATTCACGCGAACAGTGAACATCGCAGTCGCAAGGCCACGGGCGCGGCTGCATCCAATGTAGACCTCTATCAGATCAACTGTACTTTCTTTGAAGCATTGGGTTCCAACGAAAATAAATACCTGCTTGCGCGGCTGATTCAGTTTTTTGCACCGGGCATTCCACAGGTGTATTACGTGGGCTTGTTTGCGGGCGAAAACGATATGGCGCTGTTGGAGCGCACTGCCGTCGGCCGCGATATTAACCGGCATTATTACTCTGAAGCAGATATTTCCGCCGGGCTGGAAACCACGGTAGTTAAACATTTACTGGCGCTAATACGCTTTCGCAATTTACACCCGGCATTTCAAACAGGTCGTTTCGAATGTATAGGAACCAATGCTCAGTTGTTAAGCCTCGCGTGGCGGGCCTCGTCCAGTCACCTCATTTTGGAAATTAATTTGCAGTCGTACAGTTTTCATTTACTGGCCGAAAGCGAAGGCGAAATACAAACCCTGGACCAATGGCGGGATTTCGATAGCTGGGTGTTTGCACACACAGAAATTCAGCCGTGATGCGTTGCAAGAAAACGGCTTTCATCAAGTTAAGTACAGTGGAAAGACATAATGACAAATAATAATTTACGCACCCTGCGCTGGCTCACTTACATGATGTTTTTAATGTTCGCCATGACAACCGATGCGGTGGGCGTAATTATTCCTGAGCTAATGGCCAAGTTCGATTTAAGTATGACGCAAGCGGGGATGATTCATTACGGCCCGATGCTGGCCATTGCGCTAGCAGGCTTGGGTTTGGGTTTTCTGGCCGACCGCTTTGGGCGCAAGCTTACCGTTATGCTCGGGCTCGGTCTGTTTGCACTGGTGTCTTACGCCTTTATCTGGGGTGACGACTTCTACTATTTCCTCTCGTTAATGATGGTTTCTGGTGTGGCTATTGGTGTATTTAAAACTGCTGCACTGGCGCTGATTGGCGATATCTCCCGCTCCACTAAAGAGCACACCACCACGGTAAACGGTGTGGAGGCGTTTTTTGGCGTAGGGGCTATTATTGGGCCGCTAATCGTCACGACCTTGCTGGCTGCGGGCATCGACTGGAAGTGGCTGTATTTTATTGCGGGCAACCTGTGTATCTGTTTAATTCTTCTCGCTTCCCGGGTTCAGTATCCGCACGCAAAATTAAGTGAAACCAAAGAGCAGGGCAGCTTCATCCAAACCCTGGCGCTGGCGCGCAACCCCTATGCATTCAGCTTTTCGGTGGGCGCCTTTCTATATGTCGCCACTGAAAGTGCAATCTATGTATGGATGCCCACCTACCTGCTCGGGTACGACGGTTCGTTTCTGTTGCTCGCCACCTACGCACTCACGTTGTTTTTTGTCCTGCGCGCGCTGGGGCGTTTTTTAGGTATGTGGTTGCTGGAGCGGGTGAGCTGGTCCATGGTGATGATGCTCTGCAGCGGCCTTATTGCCCTGTGCTTTGTTACCTCAATTGTGGTTGGTAAAAGTATCGCCTTGGTGCTGTTGCCGCTTACGGGTTTGTTTATGTCAGTGATTTACCCCACCTTAAACTCCAAAGGCATTAGCTGCTTCCGCAAAAATCAGCACGGCAGTGTGGCGGGCGTCATCCTCTTTTTCACCGCCGCAGGTGCCGCCGCCGGACCGCTGACAATGGGTGTTGTCAGCGACGCCTTTGGCGGCGATGCAGTGTACGGGTTTATGGTCGCCACGGTTTTTGCAGTACTGCTATTTCTGGGCCTGCTCTATAACTGGCTAAAGGCGCCGGTGGACGAGCACCTGCGGGCGATGGATAGCGAGTTGGATGTGTAGCGTTGAAACCCCCGTTCACACACTTATTCGCAGCTAAATGCCTTGTCACTCAAGCCCGCTATATTGGTTAACGGATACATTAACAGCTTCGCCTAGAGCCATTGTGCAGTCTGTTGGATAGCTTTACTCCTTTACCGACAGAGCCGTTCCCACCCGGTGGATTTCCAGCGTTTTTTGCCTGAAGCCCAACATTGCCGGTCGTTTTGTAGGGCGGGACACCAAAATTCCGCCTGTAATTAACATATTAGCTATTTTTTGCGGTATCTCTATACTAGCCACCTGACGCGACAATCAACAAGGGGTTTGAGGCCCTGTTACTAAACGCAAGGTGGTTGGTATGCTGGTAAAGGAAGCCTGCGGAAGATTCCTCGATTACTGTCAGTACACAAAGAAGTTGTCTCACCATTCAATACGGGCGTACGAGCGCGACTTGCAGACCTTTCTGGTGGTGGTAGGTCGGCGAGCCCGGTTGGAAAAGATCGATCGAAAAATCATTACCAAGTTTGTCGATGCCTGTTTTGCCGACGGCTTATCTCACGCTACTGTCAAGCGGCGCTTGGCCTGCCTAAAAGCACTTTTCAAGTGGCTGGAGAATGAAGAAATTCTCGATGACTCGCCGTTCCGCAAGTTTGAGCTGAAGGTGCGCTTGCCGCACCGGCTGCCTAGGAATCTCAGCGTACAAGAGCTCAATAAACTACTTCGCATCTGTCGCAGCAGGCTGGGCCTGCCGAAGAACAGTGATTATCGAGTGGGTGAATTTGCTTCTGTGTCACGAAGCAACTTAAACCATCTGACCACTCTGGTGTGTGTTGAGCTGCTCTTTACCACCGGGGTTAGGGTAGGTGAGCTGACCGGTATACGGCTACAGGATATTTATCTGCAAGAAAAGTTTATCCATATTCGGGGTAAAGGCCAGCGCGAACGCCGGGTATTTGTTACGGATAAGTCGATCAGAAACTTGATTGAGTCTTACATTCAACTGAGAAAAATCACCACACCAATCGATCAAAATTTGCTCGTTAACAGCCGCGGCCGCCCAGCCACCAGCCAAATGGTGCGCATATGGCTAAAAAACTGCAGCAAAGCCGCCAACCTCACCCGCGTAGCAACCCCCCACATGTACCGCCACTCTACAGCCACCGAACTGCTAAACAACGGTGTCGACATCATCTACGTCCAAAAGCTGCTCGGCCACCAAAGCATAAGCACAACCCAAATATACGCCCACGTAAGCCACAGCGATGTAATGAGAAACGTTGCGCTGGCAAATATACGTAAGGAGGTTTTATAGATAACTATTAATTATGATTAATGAGTCTGAAGTTCGAAGAAAATATAGTGAAATCAAAGAAATATGGAGCAATGATGACAGGTGGCACGTACATACAAGGCGTAAAATTGACGGATATGTTCGCGAATTTTTGATGTACGACACAGTTTTAGATGAAACCGACAAAATACTGCTGGTGGGGTCAGCTGGAAATAGTCACGGGTTGAAATTAGAAAACATGATTCATCTCGATATTTCAGAAAAATTCCTTTCTCCTCCCAACTCTATCGCTGCAACTGTCACAAATTTACCGATTGCATCAAACTCTATAAAGGCCATAGTTTGCGTCGGCTCTGTGATAAACTATACGGATATTTACTTGTCTTTGTCGGAACTATCTCGAGTTCTGATTGCGAAGGGCAAAATGCTCATTGAATTTGAAAGTAGCTGGAGTTTTGAATATCTATTCAAGAAGGCTTTTAAAAAGCATGCTTGCATTAGTGAAACTTTTTATCAAAACAAAAAGGAGATGCTTTGGGTTTACTCGGATACTCTTGTTGTTGGTTTGGCTAAGAAGTTTGGATTAGGTGTTGATTATGAGCGCCACATTCATATACTTTCGCCGTTATTGTTTAGGTTTACGGGGTTACAAAATTTATCTTCCAAGGTCTCATTTCTTGATGACGCCCCCATAGTTAAAGGTCTATTGAGCAAGTACGCATCCAATGTAATCATTTGTTTTTCCAAATTTTCAGAATGATTGTCAGGTATTGGCGCACTGTTTTTTGGGTGGCCGGCAGGATTATTCCTGTAATCATTAGGAAGCTCAAGAATATAAGGAGGAACAGCTGAATAAAATCTGATTTCTCCGCACTTAGCAGCTTCAATAAAGCAACAATGATAAGTGTTGAGGAGAATATTGACACCATGTAAAAAACTGGCCAACTAAAAGACGCACCTCTCAACGCAGTTGGTTGAGCTAGGTTATTGTTCTTCAATAGCTCAGTTTCGGTTGATTTTAAATTTATATTTTTCTTCAGTTTTTTGGAGGATGTTTTGTATGTTTGGTGAGCTTTAATTTTATACTCATCATAATCTTGTCGGGGTTGAACCTCGTACCATCGGAGATAATGCTTAATATAAAGAACATGCAATATTTCACACACGGTCTCTTTTTTCAAGAAATCCCCGGCCGGACGGGGATTTACAAACAAACCAGCCTCCAAAAAACTTTCGTGGTTTTTGCTCGATAGCTCTAGCTGAACGTAATCAACATCTAATTCGTAAAAACCCACCATCCCAAGCAATCGACTCATTATTTCAAAGTTGTCGCATTTTTGTGTGGGATTTTGCATTTTTGCAAGCTCAGTGATTATGAATAAATAGTCCCTAAATTCATTTTTAATATATTCAAAAATATGATCGCAAAATTCGAAAAAAACGTTGTGTTTTCGGTAGCCGGGGTCGATTGACACGTAATCTATAACAACTATTTTCTCTTCTATAAAGTAGCAAAGCTGAGCAAACCCAATTACGATATCGTTCATGTAGAACGCCAGTGCGCAAAGCTTGTCATCGTATATGTTATGATAATTTTCTAGCCAGTAAAATATGGCATTGCTATCAGTTCTAATACAGGGGTGCGTCGTATTCATATAAATATCAACAGCATCGATCGCATCGGGATATGACGGATTTTTTATTTCTCTTAGCTGATAATTTGCGGAAAATTTCATAATTAATAGTTATCAATAATATTGTGTTGAAACACGGTTATTAGTTACCCGCATTAACTGGCAGTTAATAGCGATTTACTACCGATTCTGGATAATAAGACAACACATGCAATGAACAAAGTCATCTGGCGCCGTATGGAAGATTGTGCTGTCGAAAGCTGCTAGCTTCGAACAAAGTCAAAATGTCGATGATTGCTTGGGATAAGTTTTAAAAACACGGTATGTTTTGGTACAAACCATAGAAATTTCTAGTCTAAAACCCATCCCAATAAGGCGGGTCGCCAAAATAGCCGTCTATAAAATCGATAAACGCGCGTACCTTGCTGGCGAGGTGAGTGCGGTGGCTGTACACCGCATAGAGGGTGAAGGGCGGGGGCGTGTGTTCGGTGAGTAAGGCGACAAGTTCGCCGCGCTTTATTGCGTCGCCGGCAATAAACGTGGGTTGTAGCGCGATTCCTGCGCCAGCGATAGCGGCTTGGGTGAGCAGGTCGCCGTTGTTACACACCAGCGAGTGGCGAGCCCGCTGAAGGTGTTGATTCAGGGGGATGGCCTGCGCGTCCAGGTAGCTGTAGCGCAGGAAGTGGTGGTCTGCCAAGTCCTTGGGATACGCGGGTGTGCCCTGTTTTTCAAGGTAAGCCGGGCTGGCGCACAATACCAGTTTGATGGGGGCGATGGGTTTGGCAATAAGCGAGGAGTCGCGCAAGCGGCCAATGCGCAAGGCGATGTCGAAACCTTCATCGACGATGTCCACTTTGCGGTCGTTCAGCTTCAAGTCGACCGTCACCTCAGGGTGAGTTTGTCGAAAGTCGCTAATCAGGGGGCCCATGTGTTTAGCGGCGAACGACACAGGTGCGCTTATGCGCAATTCTCCCTTCGCCTCCTGCTGGAAGTTACCCAGTTGCTGGTCCATATCGGCCAGCTCGTCTAATAACAGCTCAGCCCTTTGCGCATAGCGTGCACCGGCTTCCGTGACGTGCAGGCTGCGCGTAGTGCGCTGGAGAAGTCTCGCGCCGAGCTGCTCCTCCAATTTGCCAACATATTTGCTCACCAGCTGCGGTGACATCTGCAGGCGCTCAGCCGCTTTGGTGAAGCTGCCCTCGTGGACAACCGCCACAAGAGCTCTCATGGTTTCAATCCGGTCCATTAGTATCCCCCTGCCGAGACGCTTCAGTTATTGTCAACGATACGTTGATAGATAAGCATGATATGCTGATTTATTCAACATAGCGGTGATACTAACCTGTACTCACTGGCTCGCAGAGTCAACCGCTGCGAATTCTTCTGTTAGCTTATCTGCCTATCGGCTTCCCAAATGGAACACGCTCCTCACGAGAAATAAATCGGTCATTGTGCCTAAATGGATGAACCTAAAGGGATTAAAAGTAGTGGTCGCGTGGAGCGCCTAGTATTTTTCAATGGGAGAATGTGCGCAGAGCGCGTGTTCTAAGCGTTTATGGAGTGGTTGCAGGGGAGGCTCGGTGTATTAACGTCCTGTGGGCCATCAAAGGTAAGAAGAATGCTTTGGTGCGGATGTTTAGGGTGGGGTGCGAACTGAAGGAGAATCAAGCTGTTTTATTAAGTGACTTTTTAATACTTAATACTGGTCTGACTGTGGCCGTCAATGAATATTCAAGAAGCGCTGATTCGTATAATTAAAAGCCCCTCGTTAATCTACCGGTTACATAGCGGTTGTGTTGGTCTTTTCTTGTACGATCTGGGGCGGGCACTCAAGTAGAAGGCGCGTCAAGTCACATTGCTCTCAGCTTACAACCTTTTGATCCAGTGCATTTTATTTCCTGGTGAATTTGTCCAGGTGTTTGTGTTAGCAAATTAAAATATAATCGCTGGAATAAAACGCACTGAAGGAATACATAAATAGCACCTTACGGACATCAGGGAGATTAAATGGAAATTTCAAACCTAAGAAGGAATGCAAAGCTGGCTGGTTTTTCCAGGCTGCTGGGAACGCCCAGTTCTAATTTTGTATTGCTTGCCAAAGAAACAGACGGAACCTCTGGCAGAAAGGTGTTTATCGACCAAAATCTGGCAGCGAAGTTTTCTGCGCTTGCCGGTGGCGAAAAGGGGGAGGCGAAAGTCAATTCTGACCGTTTGCTACGGCAGCTCTACCAGTTGCGCGCAGTTGCCGCCGGAGGAACAGCCTTTAGCAATATGCAAAATGCTTTCGAGCATATGCATATATTTGGCGACTTGAAGGTGGTGTACAAAGTTGTGCAGAGTAGCGGTAGTAGTGAGCCTTCAGGCGTGTATGTTACGGATATTGATTATGCGAGTTTTCGTAAAGGAGAATCGCCAGGTTTTTATAAAGCTACGTTTGAAGCTAGGGGTAAAGGTTGGGTCGTTAGACGAAATGATAGTACAAGTATTCTCACAAAAAACGCAGCGATAAATGGCTTGGCCAAGGGCTTGAACCATGCTGGCGCCGATATTTTGCCCTCTTTGGTAGAAGCCTCGTACGGGAATAGAGATGGTATCAACGCTATTCGTAATGAAGGTTATACGCTGTTCTACAATCCTCAAAGCTTGAGGGATAAAGGATGCAACTGGTACACACCAGAACAAAAGCAGGTAAATCGTAAACATGCGGCAGGAATGTTGGGTAACGGGATATTGGAGGCTCAGCGGCGCGGGCAGGTGGTTCAGTGGTCAATCCATGGCAATGGAGCAAAACTTTTCGGTGAAGCGATAGAACGTCTAAAAGGTCAGAACCTTGATAAGCACGAAGTTATTTTTCTTTCTACACCCGATGAATCGCATTTAGGTAAAGTTCTGGGTAGTGTACGCGCAGCGGGCATGAAGCTGCATGAAGACGCGCTAAAAGTACATGAAGACGATTGGTCTGGCGCATTAAACCGCACGATAAGGGCCGGTGCAATCGCGAACGAAGTGGCTAAGTTTGGCGAGGAACATGTCACCCAGGCAGACGTGATTCGTTCTCAAGGCAAAGCCAGCTTGCTCGCGTCTGCAGGCTGGATAAAGTTTGCAGCACAGTTGGGTGCGACATCGCTTTTCAAGTACAACACCCTCCGTAATATGGTAGCCGTAAACGCAGAAATAACAGACGCAGCAGTTAACCCTCATTTTCACCCGTTTAAAGACAAGCATCAGTTTGCAGCGCATGCCAAGGCCGCTACGGGTGGTAGGGTCAATAGCGTTTTCTTCTCTGAAATAGTTAAAAAAATCAGGGGGCGATAATGTCGTTTCTCAAACGCTGGCGCGCGTCGCCAACAAATCTTTACGGGCCGGATGTTGAAAAAGCGCCAGTGGAAAGTTTAGATCTCTCAGGAGTGCTTGTTAGCTTTAAAAAGCCGCCTCATACGGCAGAAGTTCCCCTTCGGCCGGTTATAAAACAGTTTGATATGCTTTCAGAGGGATCATATGACGATTTGTTGGAGGCTAGTACTGTATATGCAGAGGCCCTGCTTCGCACCGGCTGGAGTTTCTTCGCCGGTCTTTCAGCATCAGACTCTATCGGTAGTCTAATGCTTCACATTGCAATAAATAAGACTCTCGATGAAAAATGTGCTGGAAATTCATTGTTTGATCGAAATATACATCTTGATCTTTTGTGTCAAGCTTTGGACAAACAATATTCCAAATGGAATGGCGATATGTTAACTGAGCGAAATATTCCGCCAGAAGATATTGTTAGGTATAAAGCCCAAAACTTTTTTCAATACCCCAAAAATAGGAATGATTTTGAAGTAATAAAAATAAACAATTTCGAGTGGCTAAAATACAGTGTGGGTCAGCCGGGTTATCCACATCATGTCAATTATAGTGTTGCGCTCAGCCACAGTAATTCACTAGTTGTAATCTTCGAACCCAGCCGCCATATAGACGACTACTTCAGCCCCGATACCAACCTTCCTGAAGCCGTGGACAAAACCATTAACGATATAATGAACTCCATGGAAATAAAGCTCTCACCAGAGGCAGAACTGCAGCGAAAGGAAGCGCTTGGCGATGCTGAGTCAGCTTAAAAACCTGTTTTCCGCAAAACGTGGGGAGTTGGTGACGGTAGGAGCCTCGCAAGATTATTTAAAAAAGTGCCCTTGGTTCGAGCTTGTACTCTCCAATAAACGCTTGCGTTTTCGCGACCCTTCGGTGCTTGTGGGGGAGGCGTGTTTGCAGGCGAACATTAAAAAGGACCTGCGCCCTTTTATTAATTTAGAGTCGCGCGCGGACTTCACCTATTGGGGCGATTACGGCAGTGTTACGGTATATACTGTGGTGTGGCGAATAGGCTCGGGCTCTAACAAGCTCGCTGTGCAAACTCAGCAGCCTACTGGTCCACGCCCGGCGTTTTGCTTTTCACTGCAACTGCTGACACCACAGGGGCAAGATTACGAGCAATACGATAATCTGCTGGTTACTCAACAAAGCGAAGCCTGGATACAGGCGTATTTGCAGCGCAGCAATACTTTTCTCAATAGTGTTTCCCTAAGAGTCGATCCGCAAGCAGGGCTGGAGGTAACGTTCGCTGATGAAAACGTTCACCAGCCTGTGGTAGCAGATACGTCTCCCGTGGAACTTCAACAACTCGCCGGTGGTGTTTTTTACCTACAAGAAAGCATTGCCAGCGAGCGTTATTTTCTCGCGCTGGGGGAGAGAGATCTGGCGGAATTTAATTTCTATACCGCTCCCATTTGGGACGGTCGATCTTTTCCACCCGGTTTTGCAGGATTACCGCGAGCCTTAATGGAAAGCGTTAATGTTGATCAGAATTAACCAGCAAGGCGGGAGCCGCTGAAGTACCAATGGAATCGGCGCCTGTTTAGTACTGATGATTGTTTTCTGCCACCAACTGCTCTGCCGACTTTTTGTTTTTCCCCCGTAACGCGGGTTCACCTTGCCTTGCTGACGCGGGCTCCGTGCTGTGCCTGCATCCGCTTATTCAGACGTCAATCCGCTCCATCGCACCCTCACTGCCCAAACAATCTCGCAATTATCAACAATGCGTTGATAGATAAGCAATGCTAACCCAATTTATTCAACGTTACGATGATATTAACCTGTGTTCACTGGCTCGCAGAGGTAATCACTGCGAATTCTTCTGGATTAAAGGAATCACATTATGAAAACGCTATTTTCGAAATTTGTATTTGCGCCCACGTCTGGCTTGGCGGCGACCAGCTTGCGACTGCCGGTGGCGGTTATTTTTATTGCTCACGGTGCACAAAAGCTATTCGGCTGGTTTGGCGGTTACGGTTTGGTGGGCACTGGTCAATGGATGTCCAGTATTGGCTTGGAGCCCGGCTACGCCATGGCGCTGCTCGCTGGCAGTGGGGAGTTTTTTGGTGGGGTGGCGCTTGCCCTCGGCCTGTTAACACGTCCGGCGGCGCTGGTGACCGCGTTTACCATGCTCGTTGCGCTATTTTCCGCACACGTCGGTAACGGACTGTTCTTATCGAACAATGGTTATGAATATGCTCTGGCGCTATCTGCCGCGTCTGTCAGCTTGGCGTTTTCAGGTGGTGGTGCTTTCTCGCTGGACGCATTAATCAATGCAGTTCGCCAGAAGGCAATGTCTGAACGAAGCTTCAACAATGAATCTGTTTTGGTGTGATTAACGTAGCCATTAGATAAAGACATCGAAAGAGCAGGGTATTGGCGAAAAATCTAATACCTTAAAAACGGAGAAATTTATGTTAGTGAATGGCAAATGGCAGGGCGATTGGTCGCCGAACGATGATAAAGACACCGATGGCGAGTTTGTTCGTCAAACGTCCTCATTCCGCAATTGGATTACACCGGATGGCAGCGCAGGCCCAACTGGTGGTGATGGGTTCAAGGCGGAGCCGGGGCGTTACCACCTTTATGTTGCGTACATTTGCCCTTGGGCGTCTCGCGCACTGATGGTTCGCGCGCTAAAAAATCTGGAGTCTTTGATAAGTGTGAGTGTGCTCAACCCCCAGCTTACCGATCAAGGTTGGGCGTTTAAGGGGTTTCCCGGGGCTACTCAGGATCACATTTATGGCCTTACATATATGCACGAGCTGTACACAAAAGCAGATCCGGAATTTACCGGCCGCGCTACGGTTCCGGTGTTGTGGGATAAACAGCGTGAGACCATAGTCAACAATGAGTCGGCGGATATACTTCGCATGTTAAATACAGCATTCGAAGAGCAGGGTGCGGCTGGCCCGGATTTATATCCACAGGACCTTGCCAGCGATATAGATGCCCTTAACAAACGGCTCTATGAAAACCTGAATAATGGCGTCTATCAGGCCGGGTTTGCCACTCGTCAAGTTGTATACGAGGAAGCTTATACAAAAGTTTTCGCCACCCTGGATGACCTGGAAGCGCGGTTGGCTGATGGTCGTCCATTTTTACTGGGGGAGCAGCTGACCGAAACCGATGTGCGTTTATTTGTTACGCTGATTCGGTTTGATGCCGCCTATCACGGGCTGTTTAAATGCAATCGCAACACGTTGCGAGCTATGCCGCATCTGATGGCGTACACGCAACGGATAGTTGCTCTGCCCGGGGTGAGAGAAACCGTGCATATCGATCACATCAAAGCCGGTTATTACTCGATTAAAGAATTAAATCCGCGCGGGCTGATACCGCTTGGTCCAGAGGATTATTAAGTGCAGCACCTGTCTGAAAATACTCGCCATCGGGCACTTTTTGTGTCCCACGGCGGCGGCCCGTTACCACTGTTGGGTGATCCTCAGCACCGAGATATGCGGGCATTATTGGAAACCATCGTGCAGGGTACGCCGTCACCTGCGGCGATTGTTGTTATCAGCGCGCATTGGGAAGCGTCGGGTGTGCGAGTTACGGGGGCGAGAAACCCGAGTCTGCTTTACGATTATGGCGGCTTCCCAGACGAGGCTTACCATATCCAATACCCGTGCCCCGGCGAGCCTGCTCTGGCTCAGGAAATTGTCGAGTTACTCCGCGCAGAGCCTGCACTGATTGGGGAGGTCAACGCGGAATTGGATAATTCGCGCGGGTTGGACCACGGAGTTTTTGTCCCCCTCAAATTAATGTTCCCCCAGGCCAACATTCCAGTCGTTCAGGTATCCTTAGCGGCGGGTTTAAACCCGCTCCAACATATCCACATTGGCAGAGCCCTGGCAAAGTTATCGCGCGGAAACCTGCTGTTTATCGGTTCGGGTTTCACCTTCCACAATTTTCGCGCGTTTTTTTCTCCAAGCGAGGAGAGTGAAGCTAAAAATACGGCGTTTTTGCAATGGCTCGACAAGACGGTGGGCGGGGCTCTTGACGAAGCCCAGCGCGTTGAGCAGCTGACTAAATGGGAGCAGGCACCCTTCGCACGTTTCTGCCACCCGCGCGAGGAGCATCTTATCCCTTTGATGGTTGTCTACGGTATTGCGGGCAGGGCCAGTTCCAGAAGTTTGCACGCGCAAATTCTGAATTACACGGCGGGCTTTTATTGCTGGGACTAAATATGGCCCCGCGTTTTACACGGAACTGACGCGCTGCGCGCTAACCTTGGCTTGAATGACGATTAATTCTGGTATAAACCGGCGATAGAGCGGATGATCTTATAATGTTTATTGCCGACTAAATTTAAAACCAGTGTTGTGAAAATTGGAGAAAACTTAACGATGAAGATTGCATTTTTAGGCTTGGGAGCGATGGGGGTGCGTATGGTCGAGCACCTGTTGAATGCCGGGCATGATGTCACCGTTTGGAATCGCACATCCGAAAAAATGGCGGTATTGGTGGAGAAAGGTGCGGCGAAAGCAGAATCGCCGAAGGCGGCAGCAGCGGGGAAAGACGTTGTGTTTTCCATGGTGCGTGACGATGAGGCCAGTCAAGCGGTGTGGCTCGACGAAGCCAGTGGTGCGATCCACGGTATGGGTGCGGGCAGTGTGGCTGTTGAATGCTCGACCCTTTCTCTCGCCGGTTTGCAAACCCTGGCGCAGGCGTTTCGTGTACAGGGGAGAGCGCTGGTAGATGCCCCTTTATCCGGTTCCCGCCCGCAGGCAGAAGCGGCGACGCTGGTATTTTTCGCGGGTGGCGATAATGACGCTGTAGCTAAAGTTACCCCGTTACTCAACACAATGGGCAGCGCTGTGCACCATGCAGGCCCTCTCGGCAGTGGTGCGGCGATTAAGCTTGCGGTTAATGCCATGCTGGCTACTCAGGTGGCGACCATGGCTGAATTGTGCAAGTTCTTGCAAGCGCAAGACCTGCCGGTACCGGGCGCGCTGGAAATGATGGCCAGCAGTCCTGTGTTTAGCCCCGCAGCCAACCTGGCGGGGCAGAGTATGGCCAACAGTAATTTCGCACCCTTGTTTCCGGTCGAACTGGTGGCGAAAGATCTCGACTATTTTCAACGTTCCAGCCCCAATGCCGCCGTTATTTCGCAAGTAAAGCAGACCTTCGACGCCGCAATTGCAGCAGGTTTTGGCGATGAACAAATGACGGCTGTGGTTAAGCTTGATCGCTAGAATTCCAGTTTTGAAAATACTTAAGTAGCTGCAAAATCTCCCACCCTCTCCCGCTGATATTTTTGCGGGTGAACTGGCGGTTCCGACACGGTTGGAAGCCGCCATCACATTCCGCGATAGCTGCCGGCCCGGCATTGGTATAGAATCACCGCCTTTCTCGTTATGTCCCCGTATGGGCAAGTGTTTATATCTGAACTGTCCGCCGGTTTTATTATTTAACCGCAACAGCAACGCAAACACTTGAGGGAATGCCAGGGTCTGGTGGAATGAATTCCAATATGCCAGATACACTGGAGCTGTCCCCGCAACTGTATGCAGTGAGCGTGTCTCATAGCCACTGGCCTTCGGCCGGGAAGGCGAGACCTGCGTTGAACGCGATTGCTCAAATCCGTTCAAAAACTGAGAGCCAGTAGACCTGCCATAGCAGAGATCACTTATTTGATGTCGGGGACTGCATCAAGCGAGGATTTTATCTGCCCAGTGGGTGCTTCCTGCAAATTGACCGGGCTTGCTCGCCGCGCACAGCGCACCTATCTCCCGATATTTCCACTCGTCTCCTGGCTGCGATGCCAGAATTCCCAGCCGTTTGTTGCGGCTAAGGTGAAGTTGTTAAATGAAAGTATCGGTATGGGTGTGTTTTGTGTGGCTGCTGGTCGGGGCGTGCTGCACGCAAGCCGCAAGCGCGGATTATTTATTGTTGATCTCCTCACAACGCAATGCCCAAACGCTGGCGGAAGCTGTCCGTTTGTTTCGAAAATCACACCCGGCGCTGGCGGTACAGGCGCGCACCGACGAGCAGTTGCGCGAATATACCGCGAGTGAGCTGGATGCATTGTTTCGTTCGGCAAACGGCATTTTTGCCACCGGGCTTTATGGTGGCAGTGTGGCCCAACTCTCGCCTTATTTTGCCCGGGGTTCGCTGAACCAGTTAATTGTCAGCAGCGACCACCGCCTGGTGGCGTTTAGCCAAATTCAGCAACGGGCGCTCTTCGCTACGGGTGCAGGCTCGCGACGGGTTGCAGAATCCGCAACGAGCGCAACTGCAACCCCAACTTCAGCTATAACGACAAATACCACCTTGCTAGCTACGCTCGCGAAATCCAGTCCGGAAGGCGACGTTACCGCCTGGCTTAAGAATATGCGCGCGCAGTATCCTGCGCAGCGCGCGTGGTTGGAAGCACGTGCTTACTGGCAGGTAGGCGGGGCCAAAAATACCACGGCACTTATTTCTTACCTCTACCGCAACTTGGCTGGCGCAGCGGTAGAAGTAGCGGCACCAGAAAATCTGGCGCCGGTTCGCTGGTTCCATAATGGCGGTTATCGCGCGGACTTTCCCACGGTGGGTAGCCAACCTGTGATTGCGGTAATTGATCATGCCGGTGGTGCGCGCGAGGCGGATTCGCACGTGTTGTCAGCCATTTGCGAGCAGGCAGTGAACACGTTAAATCACCAGTGTGTGGCTGCGGTAGCTAATTGGGGGGCTGCCGGGGTTGATGCTTTGTCTGCATTACTGCCAATAAAACACCAGCTGAGCGCGGTAATTATGCTGCAGGATTTTGTGGTTGGTGGCGGCGAGGGTCGATTGGATGCAACAGCATTATTTAGCAATTTAAATGTACCTGTGCTGAAAGGGATTAAACTGCGTGATCGCAGCCAGCAGGAGTACGCCTTGTCTGCGGATGGATTGGCGCGCGAGAAGGTGTACTACCAGGTGGCGATGCCGGAGCTACAGGGGGCGAGCCAACCGCTGGTTGTTGCGACCGCAGGCGATGTTACAACCGATGCCTTAAGTGGAATTCGAATTCATCCGATTACACCTGAACAGAGCGGTATTCACGCTTTGCTGGAGCGCATTGGCAACTGGCATAAATTGCAAACCACACCCAATAAAGAAAAGCGTGTTGCGATTATTTATTACAACCATCCTCCGGGTCGCCACAATATCGGCGCAGATAATTTAGATGTACCTGCGTCACTGTGGCAAATATTGCAACAGATGAAACGCGCAGGCTACACCACGGGCGACTTGCCGCAGTCCCCTGAAGCGCTGCTCGACCTGTTACAACGCAAGGGCGTAAATTTACCACGAGATGCCAAAACGCTGCGCACCATGGCTGCTGAGGTCGCGACCATGGCACCTGCAGCATACAGCGACTGGTTTAATCAACTCCCGGCTACGCTGCGGCAAGAAATGCGTCTTGGGCCGTTAGGCTTATTACATCAACAGCTGGTTGATGCCATTGAGCACAATGCGACAGATTTGGGGCGTGGGCTGTTGAGTCAAACCGTGGGAGAAACGCGTCACTTATTGGAGGGGGTGGATCATCCTGGGCGCTCGCGGGCGATGGCCTTGCTCGGCGATATCGAACACTGCTATGAAGCGGCGCTTGCCAGTAAAAAAATGTCGTGCTTTCCGCAGGCGCTTAGCAATATTCAAGCGTTGCGGCAAACGGGAATAGAAGGGTTGGGTGGCTGGGGGGACGTGCCCGGCAAGGTAATGGTTGTGGACGAGCGTATTTTGTTGCCCGGAATTCGGTTCGGCAATATTTTTGTTGGCCCTCAGCCGCCGCGCGGTTGGGAAATTAACGAAGAGCTGTTACACGCGAATCTGGCATTTCCGCCACCGCACCAGTACCTGGCGTTTTACCATTTCTTAAAATCTGAATTTCGTGCTGATGCATTAATCCACCTCGGGCGGCACTCTACCTACGAATTTTTACCGCGACGCGCTGTCGGGGTCGGGCCGGACGATTACTCGCGCATTATTGCCGGTGATCTCCCCGGTATTTATCCTTATATCGTCGATGGTGTTGGTGAGGGAATTCAAGCAAAGCGCCGCGGCCTCGCGGTCATGGTGGACCATTTAACGCCACCGCTGAAACGCACCGATTTATACGACGAACTCTTGCAGTTGCGGCAGTTGGTGGAGAGCTTCGAATCTCAACATGGCAGCGAAGACTCGGCGGTGAGTGAACGGTTGATTCAACAAATCCGGCAAAAAATCGTCGCGTTGAATTTAACCGATGAACTGGCGCAATCCATGTCGGCGGAACTGGCGGTCATGGGGATTGGCTTTGCCGAAGTTGACGATGAAATGTTAGTCCACGAGATCGGCCACTACCTCACAAATCTGCAAGAAAAGTTTATGCCGCTAGGGCTACATGTCTTCGGAAAGCCCTGGCAGGAAAATGCGGTAGCCATGATGCTTGATTCCATGGGGCCAACGACCACTGCAGAAAACAAACAATGGCGAGCGCTGTTGGAAGCGTCTCCGGCGGCGGAAATGAAAGCGCTGCTGACGGGGCTTAATGGCCGCTATATTTCACCCGGCCCCGGCAACGACCCCATTCGCAGCCCGGAAAGCTTGCCAACCGGGCGCAACTTTTTTGCGCTCGACAGCAGTTTAATTCCCAGTCGTGCCGCCTGGGCGCTTGGCCAGGAAATGGCAGCGCAAGCGCGCCGAGACAATCCGCAATCGGCAGAAAAAAGCACGGCGCTGGTACTGTGGGCATCGGATGTGGTGCGCGACGAAGGGGTTATGATTGCGTTCGGTCTCGATTTACTCGGCGTTGAGCCACAATGGAACAGCCGCGGGCTGGTGACCGGATTGCGTCAGCAGGAACGCGCTGAGGGCAACCCGCGTCGCGACGTGGTGTTTACCACCTCAGGGTTATTTCGCGATTTGTACGGTATGCAACTGGAATTGCTTAATCGCGCTGCACTTATGGCGCTGGATGCAAGTCGCGACCGTATCGTGCGGGATTTTCCCGCGCTTACCGTTCCACTCCAAAACGCGCTGCAACCCCTGCAAGCACACAATCAACGCGGCGATGAGTCGCTGCAAACGAACCAGGTGGCGGCGCACTGGGTCGCTCAGGCGAAGGCGTTACTCGCCGATGGCGTGAGCCCTGAGCAGGCTGGAGCCATGGCGAGTTACCGGGTATTTGGCGACGCGCCCGGCTCATATGGTGCGGGTATTAATCGCATGGCGGAGCGCTCCGGTGCCTGGGAATCCCGCGATGAACTGGCGGATGTGTATCTGCGACGTTTGGGGCACAGTTACGGGGGCGACAATTACGGCGTGCCCGCACAACGCGCGTTTAAAATGCAATTGGCAAACGTGGAAAATACCTATTTTGGCCGCGCCAGTAATTTGTACGGGCTGCTCGATAACAATGACGCATTTGATTATCTCGGCGGCTTGAGCCTCGCGGTAGAAACCTTGAGCGGGCAGGCGCCGAGTAATTATGTTATCGATCACAGTGACCCTCAGGCATTTAAAACCCAGCCGCTTAAACTGGCATTACGCCAGGAATTGCGCAGCCGGTTTTTAAACCCGCAATGGCTCGAAGGCTTAATGGTGCACGGTTACGCTGGTGCCCGGACCATGGGCAGCGAATTTTTCGAGTACCTCTGGGGCTGGCAGATTACCAACCCGACGCTGGTCGGCGATTGGGCATGGGACGAGGTTAAAGCTGTGTATATCGACGATAAATATCAGTTAGGGCTGGACACGTTTTTGGAACAAGGCCACAACGTGCATGTAAAAACCAATATGCTGGCGATTATGCTGGTGGCAATTCAAAAAGGCTTTTGGCAAGCCGATGCGGCCACCAGAAAAAGCCTCGCATCTGAATTCGCGAACCTTGTTGCGGAGCATGGTCTGCCGGGTAGCGGTCATACCGATCCAGATCACCCTATGCTTACCTGGTTGCAGAGTGAGTTGTCACCTGCGCAGCGCGAGGCGCTTGCAAACGTGGTTCGCGATGCGCGCCCCGCGCCGGAGCAGGCATTGGAAATTCATCGTCTGTCGGAGTTGCAATTGGAAGTAAGCGATTCTGAAGCTACGGACGAAATTTTGCGCACTGTAGAAAATCAAAGCAAATCAACCAGCTCGCAGGCGGCGGTTAAAAATAGCAGTGAGGCATCAGCCGAGCAGAAACAATCTTCCGCTAGCAATGTTATGCGTACCCGGTTCCTGCTTGCGTTATTTTTATTTGCGGTGGCGACGGTGGCTTTTGCCAGCGTGCGCGCGGTCCAGAATGCTCGCAAGGGGAGTGAATAAATATGATACACGGGTATTTTCTTGGGGCATTACACGATCTGGTGGCCTGGCTGCTTTATCCGGTAATCGGCGCATTGTTGCTGGCTTTGTTCATGCTGCTGGTTGAATGTGGTATTGCGCTGGCGGAGCGCTTTAAAACGCTGGCACTCTACCGACAGCAATCGCTCACCCGCTTTGAACACTACGCGCAAAAGCGCCTGGAACGCAGTGATTTACTGGCGCGCTGCGGCCCCATCCTGGGGTTAATGGGTACCCTGATTCCGCTCGGTCCAGGGTTAACCGCGCTGGGCGATGGCAATATCGAAATTCTTGCCGTCGCGTTGAGTGTTGCTTTCGATACAACCGTGCTGGGGTTACTGGTTGGGTTGGTGGCTTACGTGATCAGTCGCTTGCGTCGCCGCTGGTACGAGCAAACCTGGCAACAAATGACGGAGGCTGACTCGTGAGTTCGCAACGGCCCAACCCATGGCGCTCACCCTCCCGGTTTGCTCCGCACGAGGAAGACCCTCTGACGGGCTTTGCAAATATTATGGACGTAATGCTGGTGTTTGCCCTGGGCTTAATGCTGGCGCTCGTTGCGCAAAGCCAGGAATTGCGTAAACACTTTAAGTTGGAGCAGCCCGTTAATGTTGCCAGCAGCCGCGAACTTTCAGATGCTCCCGAGCTGTTGAAACAAATGCAGCAACGTGATGGCAGCGGTTTGCAGTCTCTGGGGCAGGTTTATCGCGATCCAAAAACCGGCAAACTGATATTGATCGAAACTAACCATGCAGCTGCGAACTAGTGTTTACAGGCCCTAAGGCCCAGGGCGGTCCAAATTTAATTTTTAGGTTGCGATTGTGTTAATGGTTTCTCTTGCAATTTTACTGCTCGCCTGGTGGCTGGATACCCGTCTGGGTGAGCCTGCGCGGTTTCATCCGTTGGTGGGGTTTGGCAATTATGCAGCTTGGCTGGAACGCCAGCTACGGCGATTGCCGCTGGCGGCGCGTTGGCAGGGCATTATCGCGTTTTTACTGGCAATGCTGCCGGTGGTGCCGTTTGCGTTTGCCGCTGCGATATTTTCCGGCGGGTTCTATGTGCTGCTAGGCAGTCTGGTGGTCTATTTAGCGATGGCTTACCGGGCATTGCGCGAACACGCCTTACATGTTTACCGCGCACTTGAGGCCGAGGACCTGCCGCTGGCACGGCTGGAGATCGCAAAAATAGTCAGCCGCGAAACGGCTGAACTCAGTGAGGGCGAAGTCTGTACCGCTTGCATAGAATCCGTATTGGAAAATGGCAGCGACGCAATTTTTTCGGCATGGTTTTGGTGGCTGTTATTGGGGTTTCCCGGCGTTGTGCTATATCGGTTGGTTAACACACTCGATGCAATGTGGGGGTATAAAAATACCCGCTATCGCTATTTCGGTTGGGCGGCGGCGCGGGCGGACGACGTTATGAATTATTTACCCGCGCGTTCGGTTGCCTGGTGCTATTCACTTGCGGGCAACGCCAAGCAGGGTTTGCGCTGTTGGCGGGAGCAGGGGTACCGTTGGAAAAGCCCGAACGCTGGCCCGGTTATGGCTGCGGGTGCCGGCAGTTTAACCATCACGCTTGGCGGTGCTGCGCGCTATCATGGCGTAATGCAAACACGTATGACGCTAGGTGTGGGTGCTACGCCTGTTGCGCAGGACATTTTGCGCGCACTTAATCTAGTGCGCCTGGCGCTGTGGATTTGGCTGGCGCATGCGGTTGTCGTGTGCGTTGGAATATTTCTCTTATTTTCTTTAATTGAAAGAGGTTTCGTGTGAAGCCACTGCAAATACACCACGGCGGCAACCTGCTACAAGCGGCGGAATTCTGGTCGGTTCCACTTGCGGATTGGCTGGATCTGTCAACCGCCATCAGCCCTTTCAGTTATCCTCTCGCAAGTCCACCGTCAGCGGTATGGCAACAATTGCCCTATTTGAATCCGGAATTTGTTAAGGCGGCGTGCAGTTATTACGGGTGTAAATGCTTATTGCCGGTCGCGGGCAGCCAGCAGGCTATTGAATTATTGCCGGGCCTGTTAAAGGCCGAACGTGTGGTGGTACCTGCGCTGGGATATTCTGAGCACGAGATTCAGTGGCAAGCGGCGGGAGCAACCTTGTGCCGCTACCACGATATTCATCAGTTGGAAGCACTTATTACGCAAGGTGAATTGCAGGTTGCGGTGGTAATTAACCCGAATAATCCGACAGGCGATGTTTTTCCTCGCGAAAGAATGCTCAGGTTGGCCGCGCTTGCCGCGGCCCATAATACACGTCTGATTGTCGACGAGGCTTTTGCCGATGCGACGCCGGAAATCAGCCTGGCAGGCAGCTGCCTGGAAAACGTCATCGTGTTGCGGTCGCTCGGTAAATTTTTTGGCCTTGCCGGGGTGCGGGTTGGTTTTATCGTCGCTGCAGAGTCACTGTTGTCCCAATGGGCTGATGCGGTCGGCCCCTGGGAAATTACCGGCCCCAGCCAGTGGGCTGCGCAACAGGCCCTGCAAGATAGCCGCTGGCAGGCCGAGCAGCGACAACGGTTACAGCAGGCGTCCGCGCAATTATCGCAACTTTTGCAAACGCGATTTCCCCAGACGACCGTGGTAAAGCAACCCCTTTTTTGTAGCCTGTATTTACCACAAACAACCGGACCTGCGATTTTTGAACAGCTGGCCCGCAGGGGGATTCTGGTTCGCCTGTTTACACCGTCACACGCGTACAGCCTGGTGCGCTTTGGCATGCTCGCTTCATCCTCAGCCTTTGCGCGCTTGGCCGAGGCATTAGCGTCATGCCGTTTTTGACCTATCGTCGGGTACCATAGCTGCGCTGTTAGAGGTAGCGTTGTTTGCGTTTATATCGAGACCGTTGCTGCGCGCGCGGTTGAGTGCACAAGCCAATGCTTTAATGGCCGCGGTGCTGATATTGCCATCGCGACCGACTCCAAACACCGTGTGATTGCCGAGCTTCACTTCCATGTAGCACATCGCTGCGCTATTGGAACCTGCGCCTACGGCGTGCTCGTGATAATCGACTACAAACAGTGGCTGGCCACAATGGTCCATAAATGCCTGCGCTGCTGCATCCACCGGACCGTTACCGCTGCCAGACAATACTGCGCGCTCGCCTGATTCGGCGTTGCACACACTAACCTCAATATTCACACAGTCGGCATCGCTGTCACGGTATTTACAGCCTTGTACCTGCAGAGGTATTTGTGCTTCCAAATATTCGTGTTTAAACAGCGCGACAATATCCGCACTGGAGACTTCTTTACCGGTGTTATCGCTGACGGTTTGCACAATGCGGCTGAATTCCATTTGCAGCTTGCGGGGCAATTCAAAACCTTCCGCTTGTTGCAGTAAATAACTTACGCCGCCTTTGCCAGACTGCGAGTTGACCCGCACCACCGCATCGTAGCTGCGGTTTACGTCCGCTGGGTCGATGGGCAAGTACGGCACTTGCCAAAACCCTGTGGTTGATTGCACAGCAAAGCCCTTTTTAATCGCATCCTGATGCGAACCGGAAAATGCGGTATAGACCAACTCGCCCGCATACGGATGGCGAGGGTGAACCGGCAATTGGTTGCACTCTTCCACCAGGCGCTTTACCCGGTCGATATCGGAAAAATCCAGCGCGGGGTGAATACCTTGGGAATACAGGTTAAGTGCGAGTGTTACCAGGTCGACATTGCCGGTGCGCTCGCCATTGCCGAACAGACAACCTTCCACCCGGTCTGCCCCGGCCATAATCGCAAGCTCGGCTGCCGCAACAGCGGTGCCGCGATCATTGTGCGGGTGCACACTTAAAATAATATTTTCCCGTTGCGCCAGGTTGCGGTGCATCCATTCTATTTGGTCTGCATAGGTGTTGGGCGTGCTCATTTCCACCGTTGCCGGTAAATTTAAAATGACTTTTTCATGCGCAGCCGGGCTCCATGCGGCAACCACGGCATCGCACACGTCTTTGGCAAATTCAATTTCGGTGGAAGAGAAACACTCGGGCGAATATTGATAGGTCCACTGGGTTTCCGGTTGTGCTGCACAACGGGCCTTGCAAATTGTCGTGGCGTCCACCGCGATGCGCTTTACCCCAGCGCGGTCTGTGTTGTACACGATACGGCGAAACTGCGGTGACAGCGGATTGTACACATGCAGAATCACCTGTTTTGCGCCCTTCACGCTGGCGATGGTTTTTTCGATCAAATCTTCGCGCGCCTGCGTTAATACCTCGATTGTCACATCGTCGGGAATGCGGCTTTCCTCAATTAATTTACGCACGAAATTAAAATCAGTTTCAGACGCCGATGGAAAGCCAACTTCAATTTCCTTAAAACCGATGGCGACTAGCTCCTCGAAAAACCGCAGCTTGGTGGCAATGCTCATTGGGTCGATCAGCGATTGGTTGCCGTCACGCAAATCGGTACTCATCCAAATTGGTGGCTTGGTAATCTGGGCATTTGGCCACTGCCGGTCGCGCAATGGCACCGGGCTAAAACGCGGGTATTTGCTGGCTGGGTCGCTGATCATAAGTCGCTTCTCTCCAAAAGGTGTATTTTCTAAACGCCTACAATTGGAACCGGTGTGTGGGTATAAACCGTAAAGCAGCGGGCGCCTTGTGGACGCGCGGTGTTTTTCCCTGGGGCGCGGGTAGCGTCAGCAGGCGTTTAGATGGGGTAAAGATTACAGGAGGAGGAGAGACAGCCGATTGCTAAAATTGCGCTTTTAGTGGTTTTTAAAGGTTGAATATAGCTAAAATAGTCATAAAATTGATATAAAATGCTCATCTATAGTAAATGTTGGCTATTTATATGACGATAGACCGCTTTGATCGACTGATTTTGAACGAATTGCAGCGCAACGGCCGTGTTTCCAATCAGGAGCTGGCCGATGCCATTAGCCTTTCTCCTTCGCCCTGCCTGCGCCGCACCCGCGCGCTGGAAGAGTCGGGATTGATCGATGGCTACGTGGCACTGCTGAATGCCCGCAAGCTCGGCCTGACGCTGATGGCGTTTATTCAGATCAGTATGGACCGCCACACCCCGGATCGGTTTGCCCACTTCGAGCAGGCCGTCGAGCGTTGCCCGGAGGTTCTGGAATGCCATCTCATCACCGGCCAATCCGCCGATTATTTGTTAAAAGTCATAGTGAAAGATATGGATGCCTACCAACAGTTTTTACTGCAAACACTGACCCGCATCGACGGAGTAAGTGGTGTGCACTCCTCCTTCGTGATGAAATCACCAGTGCGCAAAACCGCATTACCACTGGATTTGTGAAGCAAGGCCTGTTTAAACGCGGTGAGTTGCGCAAGACCGCTCGAATTTGCAAGCGAAGCCTGCCGGACCTAAACCGAGTGCATGTGCCAGTCTTCTGGCGATTGAGACGGTGGTCTGCGACTTGTCGATTGGTTGCCCGCCAGGAGTTGTGTGTTTGAGTGAGAGTTCTGTATATTAATACAGTTTCCTCATTCGGACGGCTCGATGAATTTACCGACCAAACTTAGTGTACTAGCCGATGCGGCAAAGTACGATGCTTCCTGTGCGAGTAGTGGCTCCGTTAAACGTAATTCGGTTGGAGGTAAAGGCATTGGCTCCACGTCTGGCGGTATGGGCATCTGTCACAGTTATGCGCCCGATGGTCGCTGTATATCGCTGCTCAAAATTCTGCTCACAAACTTTTGTATTTACGAATGCAGCTATTGCGTGAATCGCGCATCCAGCTCTGTGAAACGCGCGCGTTTTAGCGTTGACGAGGTGGTGAACCTGACGCTGGATTTTTACAAACGCAATTATATTGAAGGCTTGTTTTTAAGCTCTGGCATTATCCAATCGTCTGATTACACTATGGAGCAGTTAGTCAATGTTGCGCGCACGTTGCGCAAGGTTCACGACTTTAGAGGGTATATCCATCTTAAAACCATCCCTGATGCGAGCCCTGAGTTATTGCAGGAAGCGGGGCTCTATGCGGACCGTCTCAGTATTAATATAGAGCTACCGTCCAAGCAAGCGTTAACGCTTTACGCACCGGAGAAAAACCCGGCAGCCATACATCGCTCAATGGGGCAGTTGCGCCACCATATTGATGAATCAAAAGAAAGCCGACAACAGGCCAGCAAAATTATTTCTTCCACCAAGCGGAAACCGAGTAAACCTTCGCGCTTTATTTATTCTCCTGCGGGGCAGAGTACGCAAATGATCGTGGGTGCGGATGCATCTTCGGACAGTAAAATACTCACGCTATCCAATTACTTATATGGCAAATACCAAATGCGACGGGTGTACTATTCTGCGTTTAGTCCAATTCCGGATGCGGCACAAATGTTACCTGCGAAAGCGCCTCCACTGGTGCGCGAACACCGGCTTTATCAGGCGGATTGGTTATTGCGGTTTTACGGTTTTACCGTCGACGAAATCAGCCAACCCAATGATGAGCGCGCTGGCATGCTCGATTTGGATATCGATCCAAAATTATCCTGGGCGATTCGCAACCGGGATTTTTTTCCGGTGAATATAAACCGCGCACCGAAAGAAACGCTGTTGCGGGTTCCTGGCATTGGTGCCATTGGTGCAAAAAAAGTGATGCAGTCTCGTCAGTTCAGGCGTTTGCGGTTTGGCGACCTTGCCAAGTGCGGGCTTTCGGTAAAAAAGGTCGCGCCGTTTATTGAAGCAGTAGATTACAGGCCTGACGCGAGACTGCTGGAGAGCGAGCATCTTAAAACCCACTTCGTGGAACGCTCTTCTCCGCAGATGGCGCTTTTCTGAGTATAAAAACGTGTACTGCATCGAAGTCACTTGTTTTGAACACTGGCGAACAGTGGCTCGCGCGCTGCTACAACGCCATGTAGACCCTTCCTCTGTCGCCTGGCAGCGAGACGACCAGCCTTCGCTGTTGGCTGCGTTTAGCGAAGACTATGAAGCCTTGCCTGTGCTTACTCCGAGCTTGTCAGTATCGCAAGAATTTTTACAGCTTGCAGAAAGTGTCGCCTGTTGCCGGGACGATGCTCGGTGGTCATTGCTGCACCGCGTTGTATGGCGGTTGATTTTTGAAGACAAGCGATTACTCGATGATCGTCTTGATACTGATGTCGCTCGATTACTGGCAATGCATAAGGCGGTATCGCGTAACATACATAAAATGAAAGCGTTTGTTCGCTTTCGCAAGCTGGAAATTCCGCACGAATACTATGTCGCCTGGTTCGAACCGGAACATTTAATTGTTCCCCGCACCGCGCCGTTTTTTATCAAACGGTTTAATTCCATGCACTGGTCTATCTGCACGCCCGACTGCTGCGTCCATTGGGATACAGCGCAGCTGGTGTTTTCCCCGGGGTTGCCCCAGGCACCACAAATAAGCGATAAAGTTGAAGAGCTGTGGTGCCAGTACTACGCCAGTATTTTCAACCCCGCTCGTCTCAAACTGCAGGCCATGCAAAGTGAAATGCCAAAAAAATACTGGAAAAACCTGCCGGAAGCTCCGTTAATAACCCAACTCACCCGCAGCGCCAGTGCTCGGACGACAACGATGCTGTCTAACACCAGAAAAAATGGCTGGTCGAAAACTGAAAACTCGCAGTTTATAAGGGAAAAGCAGGCAGCACTGCGCGCGGCCAGACGAGACACTTGACCTCCTACTTTTATTGCACGAGGTCAAGTATCTAGAAAAGTGGCTACGGCGAGGTAATGGAGTCGAGGTGGCCATTGATGTTCAGCCGGAATACCCCGGCGTGATCTGGGTTCGCCGTTGTTGCGGTGATGTGGTTGTCGGGCTCTTCAGCCGCGTGAGTTGACGTATCAAGCCGCTCATTTTTATCTCTCAATAGTCAAGCGGTATCATTTATAAGCGGCCTCTTTTCGGCAATATCTAATTTCATACAGAAATTGATTCTTGCCTGTTAATTTGAGATGGGAAACCTGTTAACGTTTGGTTTTAAACGACTAAATGACAACAACAGCGGAAGTGAAATGTATGAAATTTGACCGATTTGTGGGGTTGGCGACGTTAGGGCTCTTCTTGGCTGCCTGTGGCGGCAATGGAGGATCGGATTCCTCGTCCAAACTTATAGAAGATTGGGCGGATAAAGTTGCCGAAGACCCATCAACTCAGACGAGTACTGAACTAAAAGACGCCTACTGGGGGTATGCTCAGGCGCTCTATTCTGGGAGCACTGCCGATGCCGATACGAATCCACAAAATGTGCAGGCTGCGTCGCGTTATCTGTTGAGTGACTCCAGTTTGGATGTGGCCTCATTGCTCAATTACATCATTTATAGCGCGCTTGATCCCTATTTTGAAAGTACGGTATCAGCACCTCAATTGAGTCACACGAAACCGCTCGTAGAGTTAGTGGTCTCCGCCCTGGCTAAGCAGAAAAAGGTGAATAATAAGGGACAGCAGAAAGCATCCAGTGACGCTTTTCCTTGTTATTTTTCTGGCAGCGTGTCTGTTGATGGCAATCTGGATGATAACGGTACGGGAACCGTGTCTATCGAATTTTCGAGTTGCATGGAGTTTTACGGCACGGCAGACGGCAGTGCCGTTGTTCGCATCGATGTCATGGAGCAAGATGAGTACTCCTCAACGTTCTACTACAACAAGGTCAATCTCAATATTGAAGACGTCGAACATTGGGAAGTAACAGGCTATTCCAGTGAAAATTATTCGTTGCTGCGAGATGAGTCCGACGTAGGGCTGCTGCTCACTAACCTGTATTCGGGTGAACAGTATCTTGAAAATATTGAGCGCACTGTCGTAGTTGACAGTTATGGTTACGCTTCTCGAGCCTTAATGACTGGGGATATCAGTATTGGATCTATTGGGAAGCTGAGTATTGCTACTTATTTTCAAGCAAGCGATGAACAGACAGATGCATATACGTCTTTTGAGTTCGACGGTTCGGGAAGTAGCATCGCAACGCTCGAGGTAGGTGTTGACCGTGTTAAATTCCTACTCGATGCAGATGGTAACGGAGAGGCGGAAAATGGGCTCCTATATGAAGACTTGTACGATTTTTATGTATCGGATTTGAGTAATGTGCAATTGGTGCCTATAGCACAGCTCTCGTTTTCCCCAAGAGTATATGGTGTTTGGGTAAGCGGATCATCGAATCTTTCTACCCTCGACTCAATAGTCGTCGATGGAGATTATTACGATCCGGATACGCCACACAGTGAACTTGAAGCTCATTACGAGTGGACTTTAAATGGTGAGGTCTTAACACAATTCACGTCCGACACTTTGCCCCCGGGTACGGCCGTATATGGTGACAGCTTACAAGTGAGGCTCGCTGTCTTCGACGGCTACAACACAGGTTACAGTGAACCTTTGGATATTGAACTAGTGGACTCTCCGTTAGAGGTAACCTTATCTGACGTGCCTGAATGGGTTGCAGCGGGAGAACAGGTTAGCTTTTCGGTGGTGCTTTATGACGCCGATACCCGCGATACCACGCAGTTACAACCGATACTTGCCTATGGGCCGGAAGGCACGGATATTACTTCTGACGGCGCTGTTGAATGGACCGCAGCGGCGCAGCTGTTTAACAGCACTAAAGTACATTTTGGCTTTATGCTTGAAGACGGCGGGGAGGTGACTGATGTTGTAGTCAATGTAAGAAGTGCCGACGCTGCTATGCCCATCGCGCGTTCTGGAATCGAGGTTCCCTATTCAGACAGATCAACGCATGTTGGAAATTTTCTGGTTGCTGATGGTATGGAAATCATTACTACAGACAATAAACAGCGTCTTTTTGCATTAAAGACCGATGAAGATTCTGGTGTTTACCAGGCCTGGATGTATCCATACAGTATTTCCGAAAGTAGTGGTGACAATATCGTACAGGTAGCGCTTGCGAACTTGGATGATGATGAGAGCAGTGAGATTTTGGTTGCGACTCCCGACGGTCTGTATGTGATATGGGACGAGTATTCGCTGGCAACACGTATACTGACCATGGCAGATGGAAGTGATTCTATTATGGGATTCGCAGTTGCAGATGCTGATAACAATGGCGGAGTTGAAATTGCGTTGCTATCCGGTGGCTGGTCCGGTGCACGAAAACTTACCGTCTACAGCCTGCTCGAAACTGCAACAGAAGTGTTTGATGTAACCTTGTCCGATACTACGGAAGAAATTATTTTTAGTAATGTGGATGCTGATCCAGCGTTAGAGCTTATCACCAATGACGGTTTTGTTTATGACGGTGCGACATGGCAAAATCAGTGGTTTTATGGCGCAGGATTTGGACGTGAATTTGTGGCCGCAGGTGATATAAATGGTGATGGACTGGAAGAAATTATTGGCGGCAGCAGTTGGGGCGACATCAAGGTGTATTCTCTAGCTACTAAGCAGACGATTGCGACCTTGGAAAACTTTAATACCTGCTCTCTACTTGCCGAAAATGTGGATAATGATAGCGCCGATGAATTGCTGGTTGGTGATTGCCAATGGGGCAATATTTCTGCTTACAGTGAGGTTAATGGTAATCTGATCTCAGAGTGGAGCATAAATACGCAGGGGCATGGTGCCAAAGGTATCGCCGTGGGGGACATCGATAGTGATGATGAAATGGAAGTTATGTGGGGGACGGGGCAGGGCTCTAGTGGGGCTGATCATTTTGTAATTGTAGATGTGCTCCCTCAGCCAGTGATCAAGGGAGCGGACTCTGATCTCGCTCAATTGGATTCTTTCATGACTGCTGGTTGGGCCAACATCACACCGGATGAGCACAAAGCGGTATTTATCGTTCCCACAACCAATAGTGATTATGACGGGCAGCGCCTGGTGTATATGGACGAAAATGGTCGCTACACTGTATCGCAGCAAATTTCAGACAACTGGCAGGGTGGCCGCTTTGGTGTGATAACGGATTTTGATAAAAACGGTTACGACGATATATTTCTCGCTACCGCAGAATTGTATGATGGCGGATTCAAAGCAATGGATCTTGAAACGTTGAGCGTGGCCTGGGAGGTAAGCGGTGGTAACAATGTTGGTCTTGTTGATGCCTTTGATGTAGATGGCGATAGCTACATGGACGCTGTTTATCTTGACGGGACAACCATACGTTTTGTGAACATATACGATGAGGTGCTACTGGGAAGTGTTACGGCCGATAGCTCAGTTAACGATATAGCGTTGACTAAAACTGGGGACGGTACGACCTATCTTGCAATTGCCTCCTCGACAGAATTAAGTTTCTATAGTTCAGATGGAACAGGTTTTACTTTTTTGTCTAAGACGACGTCCAACGGTTGCATGCGTATAGGTTTTTATGATGCTACGGATACGCCAACTTTAGTTTGCTCGGCGCGTTCTGGCTCCAGCTTTTACGCTGAAAACACCGATATTATTTCTTATTCCATAGTGGATGGTTCTTTTAGTGAGATCTCGCGATTTGAGGTAAACGGTGAGATTACTGACTTTGTACTGAATCAAAGCGCAGGAACGCTGCTCGCAGGTGTTGCGGAGGAAACAGGGGAGGGATATTATGAAACCTATTATATGGCAGAATATTCGCTAGCAAATAAAGCGATTCTCTGGTCGAGCAGCCCTTTGCTTGGTCGGGTTCAGTTTCGCAGTATCAAGTATGTGTCGGACGCAAACTCAAAGTTGATGTTTTCTACGCAACATGCAATGTATCTACTTCAATAGAGAGGCAATTCTAGCGATAGACTTGCTGTTTTTCCTACTCTACGGACGCTAATACTCTTCGCTTATTAACGTTTGGAAAACCCCGTTTGCAATGCAGCCGGGGTTTTTTTTATGCGCGTTAAACCGTGATTGGCGTTGACTCGGCTCAATACTTATTCGAGTGACATTTTCCCAGCACTCGCCGATTAATAGAAAGAGCCCATTACTGAAACCACCCCTGGTTTCCAGGCCACTAACAAACGCTCAGGTTTGATCGCGGCAGTACTATTCTTTCGATGTGGTGACTAAATCCTCCAGAGTAAAAACTGACAGATTTAGGTGCTCTCGGATCGCGACAGTGCGACAACAGGTGGTTTATAATCTACCAGCTGTTGGGTGAGTGGAATCTATACAAAACAATTTAAATGAATCGCGGCCTATATGGATATCAAACAACTCCGGTACCTGGTTGGCATCGCAGATGAACAACACGTAGGGCGCGCAGCCGAAAGGCTGCATGTCACTCAACCCGCCTTGTCGCAGCAACTACGCAAGCTGGAAGAGGAAATCGGCTCCCCTTTGTTTGAGCGCCATCACAGAGGGATGCGGCTCACTATAGCTGGCCAGGTCATGCTGAAGCACGCCAGACAAATTCTCGCGCAGATGGAGGACGCTCGCAATGAGATTGATTCTCTCGCGGATACGGGTGAATGTCTGGTTCACATCGGTACCATTCAAAGCATGAATTTCCACCTTATCCCCACCGCTATTTCCAGGCTACAGGAGAGTGAGCCCAATATTCATGTCAGGGTTGCGGAACTCTCAGGCAGCCAACTCGAAGACAGTGTAGCCAAAGAAAAACTCGATTTCGGTATCGGCTTTTTGCCCACTATTCGTGAAGATCTGGTTACCGAACAACTCTTCAGTGAAAACTTTTATCTGGCTGTTCACAGGTCTCATCCGTTGGCCGAGCAGGAAGTGGTTGATTTCAAGCAGCTGCATGGCCTCTCCATGGCGTTGTTGACCGATCGTTATATCTCAAGACGACTCTTCGATACGGCGGCATTGAGGGCTTCCATACGACCTAAAATAAAAGTTGAGACGAACACGACAGCCAGCCTGCTGCTTATTGCCTGTGTATCGCAGTTGGCCGTGGTGTTACCGAGAGCGGCTATACCAGAATGGATCCAGAGTAAGGTTGCCATGATCACCCTGAAAAACCCGACACTTCAGCGCTCGGTGGGGCTTATTTGGGGGAAAAACAACGTGCTCACCCACCAGGCGTTATCGCTTGCAGCCAGCATCCGCGATTGCTTTGTAGAGGATGCCTTCTGCCTTGGCTCAAAGAACACCACTTAAACTGATTCTCGCGTTGTTTCATCGAATTCCCCATAGAGCCGTCGTCTGTCATCAACCTCCGCGCCTTCGAGACGTTTTTTAAGCGTGGCACGCAGCGATGTCGCAATTGACTTGAGCGCCAGTAGCTGATTAATCAGCTGCGGATCAATCTCCTTCCCGTAGAGTATGCGGTTGACATCTAAAATACTAACTCTAGTTTCCTCGCCGTGGTGCCACACAATTTCATCACCAGCTTGTAGCTGGCCTGGCTCCAAGCAACGGAGATAGCAACCCGTGTACCCTGTTTGCTGGAAATAGTGAGCGAGTTTTGGTTCTCTATGTACAGCTGAAATTTTGTAGCAAGGCCGTCGTGGCTGGCTTACTTGAAGCTTGGTCGTACCGATACATAAAATATCGCCTATGCAGAGCTCTCTATCATCAACCCCTGAGACCAGCAAGTTCTCGCCAAACGCGGGGCGGGGAAGACTTAGCGCTAATTGCTTTTCGATATTGTTATACTCCTCACTCGCAAACAGGCAAAGCGCCTTGTCAGGGCCCCCGTGGTGTACCTGGTCGGCCTGGAAGTCATCGGTGATACCACTCACAGTTATAGCCACTTTCCCCGCCACTCGCGTTTTGAAGATCGCGGTTTCAAAACGCTTTCCATTTCCACGCCACTGGGCCACTTTGCCGCTATAGACACCAACTACCTTTGTCATGAGGAGCCCCCGATATTGCAATCAATACGCTTTCTTTCTTTTGTGTGTTCTGTGGACCCGCTTAGCAGGGACAGTTGGGTATTGGGGCGCTAGATTGCATCCGTTTCCGCGTTCGAAGCCGCGCGCTTGCTGCCAAATTGTTTGAGCATACTCTTTTCTAGCAGGCACTCGGGGCAGAGCCAGTCGTCGGGAAGTTCGTCATAGGATGTTCCTGGACGGATTCCGCTACCAGGATCGCCCTCCGATTCGTTGTATATGTACCCACACATGACACAGACATAAGTTTTTGATCGTTTAGACATAACGAGTTGAACTCCATTTGCATTCAGATCGTTGTACTTCACTTGTGAAATCACGTCTTTTCTATGAAATTGACTGCCTGCCCGTGAGAATAGACGTAGCAATTCCTAAGCATCTATCGCCTCGGCTGGCGTCGATACTTGATCCAGCCAGCTGAGCCAAATTTCACCGGCAACATGCTCGAGCTTACCTGCGTACTTCGCGCTGTCACTGCGTAGTTGGCTGACGCTCGTTCCGCGTGTTTGAGAAATTTCTGTTGCGTGCCCTATATACCACCGCTCCATATTTAGCTCAGTAACCTCTGGGTGGAATTGCAGGGCTAAACAATTGTTGCGCCACCGAAATGCTTGATTGGGATAACGCTCACTTGCGGCTAGGTGGACAGCGCCATCGGGTATATCGAACGTATCTCCATGCCAATGGAGAACCGGAACATTCTGTATTTCAAAGGGTGCGAGTAAAGAACGCTTGCCGGCCTCGGTGAGACTTAAAGGAAACCATCCGATCTCTTTTTCTCCGCCGGGATAGACCTTTGCACCTAACGCTCGAGCCATGAGCTGAGCGCCAAGGCAAATCCCAAGAGTCGGTCTGTCTCTATGAAGGCGGCTTTGTAGAATTGAAAGCTCTGTCTTTAAAAAAGGGTAGTCTGCGTCTTCGTACGCACCTATTGGCCCGCCAAGTATGATCAAAAGATCCGGGTCATCAGCGAGGATTTTATTGAATTCGCAAAGGCCTGCTTCATAGTAGCTAACGGTATAGTTTAAGCGCGATAGTGCGTCCGCAAGCGTACCCAGATCTTCAAAAGCCAAGTGACGAATTATGGCGGCCTGTTTCATTGAATTTGTCCTTTGTAAATAGCAGTTTTTACGCTTGACTGTAATGTAAAGTAATTACTAGCACGGCGATAAAATAGGTGATGCCATCTATTTTATCGCGCCCTTGAAATATCGACGGTTAATTTTAAATTTCAAGTATTTCAACGAGTTATATCGCCCTTCGGGCACATTGAGTGCTAATCTTTCTGTGCTGGGTATTATCGACCTTATTTGGTTAAGATTTCCAATAATTAAACTCTTTCAGAAGAATAACTATGCCTTATGGCCATTTGCTTCGTGGCGCTTAAATGGTGTCAAAGGTTGTTAATGGTTGCGAGCGGACAAATCTGTCTCTGTTTTAGTCGGTTTTTTTCGGTGTGAACCGTTGCTCATTCCTGCAGTAAATAATAATTTCGAACTCTGGTGAAAATTTTTAGATAATTAAATAGTTATTTAAAATCAATGCGATAAATTTCTTTTTAAGAAAAATAAGAAAACCTTATTTCTGAAAAAACAAATAACTATTGGAATCAACGTCATCTGTAGCGTTATACCTTACGCCGCACATCGCGGATCTTAAAAGAACAGCGTGGATTAAATCAATAAAATCATTGTCCTCGGTTTTTTTAAGGGGCCTACTCATAGCGCAAATTGACCAGCCAATTAAAATACAAATTAGATGTCACTATTAAGGTGGTACACGTTTTCCGTGATCTGCGGAGAAGCTGATATTTTAATAATAATTTTCGCTCATATAAAACGCTAAGCGATGTGGCAGGTTGTTGTACATTCGTTCAAGGTTGCGGGGCGCGCGAACATGCAAGAAAATTTACGCTCCAAGCGTCAAAATACCACATTGTATCGCAGCTAAGATTTAGCTGCGATAGCAGTGATTGAATCAGTATTAACAGACCAAAAAATGGAGAGTTGTAAAATGAATATGCCAAAAACAAGTTCAAACGATTATGACGATTCAGTAGGTGAGGTATCTGACAATCAAAGCTTTGAAGTGCTTGAACAACTCGCTGAACACTGGGAGTTACGTGCTGGCGTAAAAAAGAAAGAGTTGAATCCGGAAATAACATTTGACGCGCATGCGCCTGATTTTTTACCTGAGCTTTTACCGTTTCACAATCATGACCTCTTTTTGTCTGCCGATAGCCAGGCGAAGTCTAAAGCACTTTCATGCGGTTGGGTCGCTTACAACGAAAAAACAATCGATATTGAGTCGTATATTGTATCGCCTTCCTGTCTCGATATCCTTTACGGAAGACTGCCGCAAACACAAAACAGCATCATAAAATGGACTGCAAGTGAAACCTTAACCGACGAGGCCTATCATGTTTTACTTGTTACCAACACCTGTCGAATTACTCGCCAGCGACGTGGGCTTGAAACCCTTAAGCTGCCAACCTTTGATCTCGTGCGATTTATGCAGCGTGAAATGGCTATGGTGGATGAGGAGTGGAAAAAACGGTTGATAAATCTGGCTACAGCTACCGTGTCTGAGGTCTTTGTCAGTGATTACCTGTCATTGATAGCCGACGCTGAGCACATTCAACCGATCAATAGGCTAACGACAGATGTTCATCGCAAGGATGAAATGGCGCATAGCAGTATTTTTAAACATCTCATGAAGGTTATCTATCCATACTTAACCCAAAAGGAACAGGATTATCTGGCTGAGATACTTCCAAAACCTGTTAGTTGGTTTGCCAGTCAAGAACTTGATGTCTGGGAGAGCATGCTGAGTCAGATCAGGTTTCCGAATTACCAGGAAATGATAGCGGATTGCCGATCCGAGCATATAGTTAACCTCGGGCGCATTGACTACTCAGGATTAACAACCCTCGCTGATGAGCTGGGAATTTTACGCTCCCAGCGTGGACAGGATAGCTTTGGTGAAGCCGGCCTGCAGTAGCAAGCTGGTGAGAAAACCTACATGGGGTATGCGCTCCCCTGCGTGCGGTCCACAAAAATTGTTGGCCTATGAAGTGTTGTGATGCGCATGCTCCCGCGACTGTCAATCAAAAAAGTTACACTCTGAGATCTCTGAAGACGAGCTATTCAATAATAATCTGTTTCATTCTGCGCTTTAGCGGCAAAAAAGGTTATTGGAGTCTTTCAAAACCGTTAGTAGTGTTGTCGCCTCGTGTTTCTTTGGTCATTTCAATGCTCAGCTTGGCAGTCATAATTTTTATTTTTTATCGTCACTCAATCACATACGGATCTTTTATACCGGAGAAACTTGATGACTACACTTAACGATCTAGTGCGTAAAATACAGACGCTTGCAGAGGAGATATACCCACCCGACCTTTCTGCCGCTTATAGCGAGTTGGAAAACAGTCTTAACGACACCAGAAATGCCATCAAAATCGCGAAAAAAATCAAAGAACTCAAGCAAACATACAAAACGAAAGCATACAGTATCGACTGGTCGGACTTTTTTGAGAGAATTACCCAGGATTTTAAAAATGGTTCCAGCATTTCTATCGAAGACATTATAAAACTGGAGTATGCCCCAGAGGATCAAGCCGATAACGTTATCGAATTGCTCAATGTAGTGGCAGCCAATCGCGCAACGGAGAACAACGAGGCGATTCGCGTTTGTCAGTCCATATACGCGTTCACAACGTGCTTGACACCGTGCAACTACGGTACGTACGGGTCTTGCATTTTTGTACCGAAAGATAATGAAGAGACAAGTGTGGCTGAGCGGATACTTGGAAATATAAACACAGTGGACGAGTTTGTTGATGCGATTAAAAACAAATCTTATTCTAACAATCGCAAACTTATCACCACATCTCGTACAATCACTAGCCACCAATTTCGTGTGATTCTGAACACCATAAGAGAGATTCGTGCGAGCGACGACCCACACTGCCGTGATCTTCCCATGTGCGTGTCGCTTGGATCTTTGAATGAAGATCATATTATTCAGCTTAAGGATGCCGGGGCCACTAGAATTAATCACAATCTCGAAACCTCCTATTTCAATTCTTTGTATTTATCTGCAATGTCTCAGATGGAGGATGAACAGAAACCGAAGAAAAAAACATTAGATAATGAACACAAGCGCAGGTTGTCCACGCTACTAACTGGACTGAAGAATGACATCGGCTTTTGCTCCGGTGGTATGCTTTTCTATGGTGACGATGAGATGGTTGAAGACAGGATACTGCTTTACCTCACATATCGAGAGCTCGACAAAATAAAGGGGGGTAACTCATCCCCGTTTAATGTTTACGTTCCGCTTGATGAAATCGTTGAAAAATCCAGTGAATGGTTCAGCACCTTTGAACTACCCGTCATTGAGCGAAAGGCTCAAGTTGATCGATATAGCATTCTTAAAACCTTATTGTCGTTTAGTTTAATTGTCTCAAGTCAGCACAAAATCATTGTTAGTGCAGGATCAAAATGGCTAGGAGACGAATACTACGCACTTGCGGTTAAGCTCTCGGGCGGCGCTGGTTTAGCCAATTACCTCCAGCAAATAGATTCCGAAACCACTAAGAATGTTGTGGATAAGTTGACTCGCGAGAAATTTGCAAGCAGCTCACCAGCGGCAATACCGAATCAAATGTAACAAGGGTATTGGAGTCTCATTTCTAGCAGGGAAGCTTATAAATTCGTTATAGGGATTTGAACTGGCGTCCTTATATGGCCTCGATTCAAGTTCGATGGGGACTTGAACTTAATTTCTACCTGAAACGCCCTAAGATAAGCGACGCTGAACCCGGGCCATCTTGCTCATCCAAAAAACGAACGGTATCTTCGTTCGACATGTAGCTATGCTTTCACTTCGTCTTGCCAACTTTCTTTATCGAAAATCGGCAGCTGGCATAACGCAGGTGTGAACCTTAAGAAGCGAAGTGCGTAAAGGCCAATAATCTGTTGTCCAGACACCTGGTGATAAATAACTTGATCGTTGAATTCACTAACCTGGCAATGAAGCTAATCCTGATACCTCATACGTGGTTAATTGCAGATTCGATTTACCCACTTGCTGCAAGCAACGGAGTAGTCACTTCGTGCTTGCTGATTTTTCCAACGGTTAGCGAAAATATCAGTTCTGCCTCTAAACAATCCTCTGAAAATGGCAATCTTTTGTTCTGGTGAATATAGGGGCGAGTCAGATGTATTTGATGGGGGCTTTAGAAGTTGTTCTCTGAGAGCTAGAAGTTGCTTTTTCTCCTGTTCAAGCGCAACAAGCCGAGAGTCAATCTCGGCAATGCTTTGGAAACTTTCATGTTTAAGCATGTGCTTGTGGTGGTTTGATCAGAGACTCAGCTGGAATACCCAAGCCCTCATGCAGCTTCCAGATCATTTTTAGCGTGAGCGAGCGTTTGTGATTGAGAATCTCATAGACTCGATTACTCTTACCAATCATGGGCTCAAGGTCTTTTACGGTTAAACCTTTACGTTCCATCTCAAACTTAATGGCTTCAACAGGGTCAGGCAGTTCCATAGGGAAATGCTTGGCCTCATAAGCTTCGATAAGCGTGACCATGACATCCAGCTTTTCGCCTTCAGGTGTGTCAGGGCCAGCCATCATTAGGCTTTCAATTTCTTTTAATGCCGCTCGGTAGTCGGAATCAGTTTTAATCGGTTTGATGTCCATGGTAGTTCCTCCGGCAATTAAATAGTTTGTACATCAATTTTGTCGTACTGCGCATGGGTGCCTATGAATCGGATGTACATCACACGATAGGCATCGTTGGTCCAGACGACCAGTCGGTACTTGTTGCCTGCAATATTAAAAACCGCACGTCCATCTTTAAGAATGCTAGCATTTCTGAAGTCCTGCTTTACATCAGCTGGTGCGCACCAGTCAGCCGCTAATGCATGTCGATACCAAGCAAGCGTAGGCTCTTTCGCATCCATGTACTCTGGGTTTTCTTCCCAGAAAGTTTTCAGTGTCGATAGGGCAATGATTCTCATATAGTTAACAATAGTCCCAAAATGGGACTTGCTCAACTAAAATATACTGGAGAATCAATATGAATGAATACCAAGCACTTATGACGCAAAGGCAAAGAGAGCTATGTAATAGGTGGCAAGTAAGCGAGGCGACACCGGAGCGATGGCGATCTGAGGGCATTGGCCCAATTTACGTGAAACTGGGCGGCCAGGTCAGGTACAGGCGAGAAGATGTGCTGGAGTATGAGGCCAGTTGCTTGAGAAGGAGTACGTTTGAAGCTGTTTAAGGGTTGGATAGTACGCAATTGCCCGCATCAGTCCTAATTTCCTGATAGTAAAGTTGCGGGTTAATAAATAGCCCTAATGGCTGGTGAGGGCTCATTAGGGCTATTTACAAGTGGTGGAGGCGGGGGGATTTGAACCCCCGTCCGTCAGCTCTCCATCCGCGGCTCTACATGCTTAGTTTCCGTTTATTGTTTTGACCCATCCTCAGCCCAACGGTCAGGACGTGGCGGGCGAGTTCGCTATTAGTTTTGCAATGTTGCCGCGATCTTAACAACACAGCTATCCAGTTCTATTTGACAGTCGTTAGCGCGGTACTGGCACCTTGCTAAAAACCGCTAGCGGCGCACCGCTAGAGATGCTTCACAGGCTACTTACGCAGCGAGTTGGGCACCGTAGTTGTCATCATTGGCAACTGTAAAGTTACAGCTTTTGATTTACGTGATTGGCTGCCATCACGGCATGCACCTTGGGCTTTGACACCGGCGTCGAATCCTAATCGCCCCCAAAGAGTTCTTCCTGCATTTCGCGGGAAGCAAAGTAGTATATAACAAAGTGGGGGATATCCCCAGAGTTTCAAGCGGTTAGCGCTGGTTGGTTTGCAAAATGCGCTGTTTCTGCTTGTTCCAGTCCCGTTCTTTTTCCGTTTGGCGCTTATCGTGGAGTTGCTTGCCCTTAGCCGTGGCGATTTCGCATTTCACCAAGTGGTGTTTCCAGTAAAGGGCTGTGGCAACCACCGTGTGGCCTTTTTGCTCGGTCGCTTCTTTGAGTTTGGTCAGCTCTTTGCGGTGGAGTAGAAGCTTGCGGGTGCGGGTTGGATCGGTCACAAAGTGGGTCGATGCTTGCGGGAGCGGTTGGATCTGAGCACCCAACAGCCAGGCTTCGCCGTTTTTGAAGATCACGTACGAGTCCGTCAGTTGGCCTTTCCCTGCACGCAGGGCTTTGACCTCCCAGCCTGCGAGGGAAACACCTGCCTCGAAGCGCTCTTCGATAAAGTAGTCGTGTCGCGCTTTTTTGTTTAGTGCGATGGTATTGCTGTTTTGCGTTTTCTTCTTAGCCATGGCGCGGGATTATAGGGTTTAGATCGTGGTTGAGCCAGCGGAACCGTAAAGGCTTTTGTGGTTCGGTATTGATCAAAATGGTGGGGGCACTTGCGCCAATCACAAGTAATTTTGTTGTTTTTGGCGCCGATAGGCGTGTGCCTTGCATCAGAATTCCCAGCGAAAGCTGCCCTGGATCAACCGCTGCGACTGGCTAGTGCCTCTGTCGTCTTAAGTTTGGGGGAGTTTCCGGCTACAATCGAGCGTTCTGCGGCCGTAAAGAGCCGCGTGTGCGCGGCACATAGATTAAACATTTGGGGGCATTTAATGGACCAACGGAAGATGCACGGCGTGTGGGGCAATCGCTGGACGTTTATTCTCGCGGCGACCGGGTCGGCGGTAGGGCTGGGTAACATCTGGAAATTTCCTTACATCACCGGTGAGAACGGTGGTGGCGCTTTTGTGTTGGTTTACTTGGTTTGTATCGCTTTGGTTGGCATTCCGGTAATGATGGCGGAGGTGCTGATTGGGCGTCGCGGGCGTATGAGCCCCATCAACTCAATGCGCTATGTTACGCGCGAAGCTGGCCTCCACGGTGCTTGGACAGCGATCGGCTGGATGGGAGTAGTTGCTGGCCTGATGATTATGGCGTTTTACAGTGTGGTTGCTGGGTGGGCTCTGAATTATGTGTTGCTGGCGGCAACAGGTCAGCTGTCCTCCCTGAGTGGCGCCGCCGCTGGTGAACTGTTTGGCGGCTTTCTCGGGGACACTAATCGGCTGCTGGTATTTCACTCGTTGTTTTCGCTGCTGACGTTTGCTGTTGTTGCTGCGGGAGTCACCAGGGGGCTTGGCATGGTCGCACGAATTCTGATGCCGTTCCTGTTTGCAGTGCTCTTGGTCTTGCTGGTGTATGGCGTGGTGGAAGGCAACTTCTCGGCGGCGTTCGGATTCTTGTTTGACTTCAAGTTCGATAAGCTGAGCATGAGTGGAGTTCTAGTGGCACTTGGGCATGCCTTCTTCACCCTGAGCCTGGGTATGGGCGCCATCATGGCTTACGGCGCGTATATGCCTGAACACGCTAATGTGAGCCGCACAATTATTACGGTCGGGGTTTTAGACACTGCCGTCGCTTTAATTGCCGGGCTGGCCATTTTCCCAGTGGTGTTCGCCAATCCTGGGATGGAGCCTGGTTCTGGCCCAGGGTTAATGTTTGTCAGTCTACCCGTCGCATTTGGTAGTATGCCGGCCGGGGAGATCTTCGCCACGCTGTTTTTCCTGCTGGTGGCCGTTGCTGCCTGGAGTTCAGCGGTTTCGTTAATCGAGCCCGGTGCGGCCTGGCTTGTGGAAACGGGTAAGCTAAAGCGGGCGCCCGCAACATTTTTGCTCACGCTGGTCGCTTGGTGCGGAGGCGTTGGTTGTGTGCTCTCCAACAACTGGCTAGGCGACAACCCCGATGGGTTGCATATTTTTGAATCGCTGGATTTTTTAACGTCACAGATTATGTTGCCGCTGGGCGGTTTGTTCATCGCAATTTTTGTGGGGTGGCTTATGCGGCGTGCCATTGTTGTTTCCGAAATGGATGCCGAAGAGCATCCATTATTCGATATCTGGCTGTTTATAGTGCGTTTCGTTTCGCCTGCGCTTGTCGCGGTGGTGATGATCGCAAGTTTGTACGATAAGTTGGTTAGTTAATGGCAAAACGAATAGAACGCTCAGCGCTGGTCAATTTCTCGGCAGAGCAAATGTTTACGTTGGTGAATGATTTTGAGTCTTACCCCCAATATATGAGTGGTTGCGTGGCCGCGGAGCCTATTGACCGTGGTGAGGATTGGCTGGAGGCTCGCTTAACGTTGGAAAAAGCCGGTATTCGACAGTCGTTTATCACGCACAATACCTTGCGCCCTCCACATTCTATGGCGTTGCGCCTGGTGGAGGGGCCTTTTAAGCGGATGGACGGCGAATGGACGTTTACTCCGCTTGGCGATGATGCCTGCAAAGTCAATTTCTGGCTGGAGTTTGAATTCAGCAATCGGATCGTTGGGTTTGCTGCAGGCAAGTTGTTCGAGCAGGTGGCTACCGAACAGGTGAACGCCCTCTGCCGGAGAGCGAAGCAGGTATACAGCAAAAACTGAGTGAATGTGGAGCCTGCGCAGATAGACAGGCAGGATAGTTTAATCAGGTAAGAAGAGGGTGGTAGTTTGACCGATATTGAACCCATTTCGGTAGAAGTGGCATACGCACGTGCAGATAAGCAGCAAATTATTGCACTTCTGGTAGACCCGGGTACGACTGCGTTTGTTGCCGCGGAAAAGTCTGGAATTGTGCGGGTATTTCCTGAGATAGACCTGGAGGCGGCCAACTTTGGTATTTTCGGGCAGGCACTTGGTACCAAGGGGCTAAAGCCTGCAAAGGAGCATGTTTTGAACCCGGGAGATCGTGTGGAGATATATCGCCCGCTTATTGCAGACCCGAAAGAAGCGCGCCGCAAGCGCGCGGAGAAGGCGAAATCGGCAGAGGGTTAACCCTCTGCCGTATCGTTTTTCTCAGATACTGCTTTTTCTTTTGTTCCTGAGGTTTTCTCTTCTTTCTTGCTCTCTTTGTCTACTTCTGCAGCGGCATCGTTAAATTCTTTCGCTTCTTCTTCCTGCTTAGCCGCGCGTGTTTGATAATCGCCTTCCCAGCTTGCTAGCAACCCCTCGTTGAAATGCACTGTGAAGTGATATTCCTTAAAAACTTTGTCGCCGCGTTTATACTCAAAGTAGTAATCCCAGCGATCGGGATGAAAGGTGTCGGTGACCATCGGGGTGCCCATAATGTAGCGCACTTGTTCTGGTGTCATTCCTACTTCCAGCTGTTCTATCATGTCTTCTTCGAGATAGTTTCCCTGCTGAATGTAAATTTTGTATGCCCAGGGGAATTGAAGCTTGGAGCAGCCGGTAAAAGCGAGGACAGCGGCCGCGAGGAGCGCTGCTTTCAGAACAAATTGCATGCCAGGGGTTCCCGAAAATCAATAGGGCGGTGATAATACCCGATCTTTCAATCACCTGAGAAGCCCCAAACAGGAGCAACTGAATGGCTGTAGAAAATCAGGAATTGCGGAAAGCAGGCCTAAAGGTGACCTTGCCACGGGTTAAGATTCTGCAAATTCTCGAAAATTCCCCAGAACGCCATCTAAGCGCAGAAGATGTGTATAAGATGCTGATGGAAGCGGGAGAAGACGTGGGTTTGGCCACAGTTTATCGCGTATTGACTCAATTCGAAGGCGCAGGCCTGGTGGAGCGACACAATTTTGATGGTGGTCACTCTGTATTTGAACTCGATCGCGGCGACCACCACGACCATATGGTCTGTGTGGAATCAGGGAAAGTTATCGAGTTTCACAACGAGAAAATCGAACAATTACAAAAAGAAATCGCCGAAGATCACGGATACGATATTACCGGCCATAGCCTGGTGCTATACGTTAAACCTCATAAAGAGCAGTAATTACTGCTCTTTCTCCTTTCTCTTTAGTAAATATCGAACTTATTACATATCGAACCACTCGGGTTTCACACCGAAAGTCCTGCTGGAAAATGCTATTAAAGCCGTCTTTTGCGGTTCTCGCGGAAGCGCGTAATCACCAACTCCCGCTCGTTTGATTGAGGAATTGCCGCTAAGCTGTCGCCAACATCTCTCTTGCGTGTGCGAGAGAGCGCTTGGAATCGGCATTGCCGCCCATCATTCGTGCGACCTCGCAAATTTTCTCTTCCATGGTGAGGGGGCGAACTTGAGAAACTGCGCCAGTTTTCGAGCTGGCCGTTTTACTGACGTGCAGATGGTGATGTCCACGGCTTGCCACCTGCGCCAGATGGGTAACACAGAGTACTTGCCCGTTAGCGCCCAGCTCGCGTAGTAATCGACCCACTTCGTCGCCAGTGGTACCGCCAATACCAACATCGACTTCATCAAATACCAGTGTCGGGGTTGTGGATGTTTGCGCGGTAACGACTTGAATCGCCAGACTCACCCGTGATAATTCGCCACCAGAGGCTACTTTGGCCAGAGGTTTGGCCGGCTGACCGGGGTTGGTGCTGATGAGCATTTCAACCACCTCGTTGCCGTGTGCCGCAGGTGCGCTACCCTGCTGAAGATCCAAGCTGAATTTCGCGTTGGTCATTGCCAATTGTGTGAGTTTGCCGTTAACGGCTTTGGCCAGGCGGGCGGCAGCAAACTGACGTTGCTCGCTAAGTTGGATGGCGAGCTGGTCATAACCTGCGCGGCTCTCTTCAAGCTGATGCTCCAGGTGCTCAAGCTGTTCGTCGCCACTTTGCATACCGGATAGCTCTTCGGCCAGCCGCTGGTGGTGCTCGACCAATTCATCCGGCGCTATACGGTGTTTGCGGGCAATGTCGTATATAGCATTGAGTCGCTCTTCTACCTCTACTAGACGGCTTTCATCCTGCTCCTGGCGATCAATATAACGGTCTAGCTCGCCGCGGGCTTCCTGTAGCTGGATCAAAGCATTGCTGAGCATGGATTCAGCTTCAGATAAAGCGTCTGGCTTTTCTTTGAGCGAAGTGAGCTGGTGCACCGCGTAGTTGAGCTGGTCTTCCAAACCCTGGTCCTGGTTGCAAAGCGACGCCACATTGCTGGCGGCACGGTTGATCGTGTCTGCATTGGCGAGAGTGCGCTGTTCAGTTTCCAGGCGGTCCAATTCACCAGACTCCAGCGCCAATTGATCCAGTTCTTCCACCTGATAGCGAAGTAACTGGAAGCGGGCGTTGAGGTCAGCGCTTTCGGAGCGTAATTCGTTCAGTTTGTAGTGGACGCAGTGCCATTTTTGGTAGGCGTCTTTAACCTGTTTCGCCAGTGTCGATAGACCGCCGAAGGCGTCCAGCAGGCGCCTGTGAGTATTGGTGTTGAGGAGTGATTGATGTTCGTGCTGACTGTGAATATCGATCAGCATATCGCCAAGTGTACGCAGCTGACCCAGGGTGACGGTTTGGCCGTTGATAAACGCACGGGAGCGACCCTCATGAGTAACAATACGTCGCAGAATACAGTCGTCGCCATCCAGCAGAGCATTGTCGTCGAGCCACTTTTTAACATAGGAGAGCTTGGTGATATCGAAACTTGCCTGTATCTCTGCTTTTTTCTTCCCTGCGCGCACTTTGTCGGCGTCGGTGCGATCTCCCAGTGCGAGACCGAGCGCATCCAGCATGATGGACTTGCCGGCGCCGGTTTCACCGGTAATTGCGGTTAGCCCGCATTCCAATTCGAGGTCTAGCTTGTCGACGAGGGTGAAATCCTTAATCAGCAGATGTGTTAGCACATTAACCTCCAAACCCTATTGGCTGGTTGTTTATACAGTAAATTATATTGGCTATTTATACAGTAGTCGCTACTGAATGCAAGGCTTTTTTTATCTCCTTTTGTTGGGGTGGGTTTTTCCCTTGAATGTGGCGTTTGTGGCCCCATATTGCTGACCATCGTTCAGATCATTCAATGGAGAAGCGCGTGTCAAACCAAGACGAACCTCAAAACTCACCGGAAGAATTTGCCGAAGACCAGCAGGCCGATGTGGCATTGGAAGAGGCGAGTTCCGACAGCTCTGAAACAGCGGCGGATGTGGATCTTGTTGCTCGAATTGAAGCGTTGGAAGCTGAGCTTACCGAGGCAAAAGAACAAGCGTTACGTGCCGCTGCAGAAATGCACAATGTTCGCCGTCGCGCCGAGCAGGACGTGGAAAAGGCTCACAAGTTCGGCCTCGAGAAGTTTGTGAGCGACATGCTGCCAGTAGCAGACAATCTGGGGCGTGCACTCGAAGCAGCGGCGGCGGAAGGCGCAGACATGACGGCGGTAACTGAAGGTGTGGATCTCACCTTGAAGTCACTCATGGATTCTCTGAAAAAGCATGGTGTGGAGAGCGTTAACCCGGAAGGCGAGCCTTTTAACCCTGAGTTGCATCAGGCCATGACCGCGGTGGAAAACCCTGATGCCGAACCGAATACGGTTATTAATGTGTATCAGGTGGGTTACACCCTGCACGGTCGCCTGGTTCGCCCGGCGATGGTAGTGGTATCGAAATAAGTGAAGTTGGTTTTATCCCTTGAATAATTGTGGGGAGAACCAATATTGAACAGCAACTGAGCACGGCTACGGGAGTTCGGCTCACTACAGAATTTTGTCGACTGGTAAGCACCGGCGACAGCAAGTAAAAAATTTGGAGACTTTCAATGGGCAAAATTATTGGTATTGACCTGGGAACCACTAACTCCTGTGTAAGCGTGCTGGAGGGTGATAAAGCCAAGGTTATCGAAAATGCGGAGGGCGACCGCACTACGCCATCCATCGTCGCGTTCACCGATGACAACGAAATTCTGGTTGGCCAGAGCGCGAAGCGCCAGGCAGTTACCAACCCGCGCAACACTTTGTTCGCAGTGAAGCGCCTTATCGGTCGCAAATTTACTGACGACGTTGTGCAGAAAGACATCAAAATGGTGCCTTATTCCATCGTAGGTGCGGACAATGGAGACGCATGGGTAGAAGTTAAGGGTGACAAAAAAGCACCACCTCAGATCTCTGCAGAAGTCCTTAAGAAAATGAAGAAAACTGCGGAAGACTACCTGGGCGAGAAGGTGACTGAAGCGGTTATCACTGTGCCTGCGTACTTTAACGACTCTCAGCGCCAGGCGACTAAAGATGCCGGTAAAATCGCGGGCCTCGAGGTTAAACGTATTATCAATGAGCCTACTGCTGCGGCGTTGGCTTACGGTATGGACAAGGCCAAAGGCGATCGCACCATTGCGGTATACGACCTTGGCGGTGGTACTTTCGATATTTCTGTAATCGAAATTGCAGACGTAGATGGCGAGCACCAGTTTGAAGTGCTCAGTACTAATGGTGATACCTTTTTGGGCGGTGAAGACTTCGACCTGCGTTTGATTGAATACTTGGCAGAAGAATTCAAGAAATCCAACGGCATCGATCTCCACAACGACCCGCTTGCTCTGCAGCGTCTGAAGGAAGCCGCTGAGAAAGCGAAAATTGAGCTGAGTTCCAGTCAGCAAACCGAAGTTAACCTGCCGTACATCACTGCAGACGCAACGGGTCCGAAGCATTTGGTCGTTAAGTTGACACGCGCTAAGCTGGAGTCGCTCGTTGAAGAGCTGGTAAACCGTTCACTCGAACCAGTAAAAATGGCGATCAAAGACGCGGATCTTTCTGTGAGCGAGATCGACGACGTTATTCTGGTGGGCGGTCAAACCCGTATGCCACTGGTTCAGCAGAAAGTTGCCGAATTCTTCGGTAAGGAGCCGCGTAAAGATGTGAACCCAGACGAAGCTGTGGCCATGGGCGCTGCGATTCAGGGTGCTGTACTCTCTGGCGACGTGAAAGACGTATTGCTGTTGGACGTAACGCCTTTGACACTGGGTATTGAGACCATGGGCGGCGTGGCTACGCCATTGATCGAGAAAAATACCACCATCCCGACCAAGAAGTCGCAGGTATTCTCGACAGCGGAAGACAACCAGACCGCGGTGACTATCCACGTGGTACAGGGTGAGCGCAAGCAAGCCGCGCAGAACAAGTCTCTGGGGCGTTTTGATCTCGCAGACATTCCTCCAGCGCCGCGTGGTATGCCACAAGTCGAAGTGACTTTCGATATTGATGCCAATGGTATTTTGAACGTTTCAGCCAAGGACAAAGCGACGGGCAAAGAGCAGTCCATCGTCATCAAAGCCTCTTCCGGCCTGAGCGACGATGAAATCGAGAATATGGTAAAAGACGCTGAAGCGAATGCCGAAGCTGACCGTAAGTTCGAAGAGCTGGTCTCTGCACGTAACACCCTGGAAGGTTTGGTGCATGCAACCAAGAAAACGCTTGAAGAAGCGGGTGATAAAGCGACAGCTGAAGAAAAATCTGCCATCGAAGCTGCGATTACTGAAGCGGAAGAAGCGCTTAAATCCGGCGACAAAGATGCGATTGAGGCGGCGACCAAGAAGGTGACCGATGCATCCGGTTCTTTGGCACAAAAACTGTACGCTGAGCAGTCTGCGCAGCAACAGGGCTCAGCTGGTGCTACCGGCGGCGAACAGCCTAAGGCCGATAAAGCTGCAGACGACGGCGTAGTTGACGCTGAGTTCGAAGAAGTGAAAGACGATAAGTAAGTTTGTCGTTTTGTAGCAGACCGGGTGCCAGCCCCCCGGCTTATCAATTAACTTAGCGCGGGCGATTCAGCCCGCGTTTCCCGTAGATTCCGACTCAAATACTTATGGCAAAGCGCGATTATTACGAAGTTCTGGGCGTGGCCCGCGACGTATCCGAGCAAGACCTGAAAAAGGCCTATCGCAAGGTTGCGATGAAATTCCACCCGGACCGTAACCCTGATGATGCGAGTGCCGAGGAAAAGTTCAAGGAAGCAAGCGAAGCTTACGAGGTGCTCTCTGATAAGCAAAAACGCGCGGCATACGACCAATTTGGTCATGCGGGTGTGGAAGGTCAGGGCGGTATGGGTGGTGGAGCCGAAGGTTTCGGCAGCTTCTCAGACATTTTTGGCGACGTATTTGGCGATATCTTCGGTGGGGCTGGCGGCGGTCGCGGTCGCGGCGGGCCCAGCCGCGGTGCTGATTTGCGATATACCCTGGATCTCAGTCTGGAAGACGCGGTGCGCGGCACCTCGGTAAAAATCAAAGTACCGACGCTGGTGAGTTGTACCAACTGTGGCGGCAGCGGTGCCAAGCCTGGCACTACCGCTACAACTTGTAATACCTGTGGTGGCCATGGTCAGGTACGCATGCAGCAGGGCTTCTTTTCTGTGCAACAAACCTGCCCCACGTGTCGCGGACAGGGGAAAACTATTTCTGACCCCTGCAACAAATGCCATGGTCATGGTCGCGTAGAAGAGACCAAGACACTGTCGGTAAAAGTGCCTGCAGGTGTCGATACTGGCGATCGTATTCGCCTGGCAGGAGAAGGCGAAGCGGGCGCAGATGGTGGCCCTTCTGGCGATCTCTATGTGCAAGTGCATGTAAAAGACCACGAGTTTTTTCAGCGTGAAGGCCGCAACCTCTACTGCGAGGTACCTATCAGTATTTTTGACGCCTGTTTGGGCGGAGATCTGGAAGTGCCGACGCTCGATGGTCGGGTCAAGCTGAAAGTGCCTGCAGAAACCCAAACGGGCAAACTGTTCCGTTTGCGTGGCAAGGGCGTAACCCCCATTCGCGGTGGCGCGGCCGGTGATCTACTCTGCCGTGTTATCGTGGAAACACCGGTTAACTTGAGCAATAAGCAGAAAGAGTTACTCGAGCAGCTAAAAGATACGTTCAAGGGCACTCAGCATTCCCCCAAACAACAAAGCTGGTTTGAAGGGATGAAAAACTTCTTCGGCGATATGAAAATGTAGGCTGTTTTCAGGCCGCGTAATTGTTTGCAAGCGAATACCAACCATGACTACCCGAATAGCAGTAACCGGCGCCGGTGGGCGCATGGGAAAAATCTTAATCGAAGCCGTTTCACTGGCTGGAGGCGCACAGCTGACGGCCGCAATTGAGCGGCCAACCAGTTCGTTGCTTGGTGCGGACGCAGGTGAGCTGGCCGGCATCGGCAAGCTCGGTGTCCCGGTAGTCGGCGATCTGGCTGAGGTTGTTGATGGCTTCGATGTATTGATCGATTTTACCGCGCCAGTAGCAACGCTCGCTAATGCAAAGGTGTGCGCCGCGGCAGGCAAAGGGATGGTGGTTGGAACGACCGGGTTCTCAGGCGCCGAAAAGGCCGAATTCGACGAAACCGTCACATCAATACCTGTCTGTATGGCATCCAATTTCAGCACCGGTGTTAACTTGTGTTTCAAATTGCTTGATATGGCGGCGAGTGTTTTGGGCGACGACGTAGATATCGAAATCTGTGAAGCTCACCACCGCCACAAAGTCGACGCGCCTTCGGGTACCGCGTTGAGCATGGGGGAAGTGGTTGCCAATGCCGTGGGACGCAATTTAAAAGACGTTGCAGTATACGGGCGTGAAGGCCAAACCGGTGCTCGCGAGCGTAATACCATCGGTTTTGCCACGGTACGCGGTGGCGATGTAGTGGGCGACCACACGGTTTCTTTTTTGGCCGATGGTGAACGTGTCGAAATTTCCCACAAAGCCTCCAGCCGCATGTCGTTCGGGCGCGGGGCCGTGAGAGCGGCGACATGGCTGCTTGGTAAACCTGCGTCTCGCTATGATATGCAGGATGTACTTGGGTTGCGTTAAGCTAACCCACATCTTCGCGCGGCAAGCTGGCCGCGCCTGCCTTTCCTGATTTTTGTCGAAATCCCCTCTTTTTGTGCTGCAGCTAAGGTGCCTGTGGTCGTGCTGTAAAAATGTTTTGTGAATAACTGCAGCTGATTTATTGCCTCTACGGAATTAATCCGAATGATCTGGAACTAATAATGCAGGAATTTTTTCCTGGGTTATTGGACAGCTAGAGAGCCTTTGGAGTAGAATCCGCGCTCAGACATGGCGTGAGACGCCAACCCCACCAAAGTGGGTTCATGATTCTTAAAAGCGAGGTCCGGTGCAGCCTCGCTTTTTTGCAAATGGCCGTTCAATTCTTGATGAAATCAGGACTACATTTTAAGAGACATGTTCAACCGACCGTTGATCATGCTCTTTCGTTCGGCCTGCAGAAACTAATCTGAGTGTCCGCTGATCGCGGATGTCAGCCAGTAAAAATGTGGAGGAGATACTCTTGTCATCAGAGCAAAAAGAAGAGCTAGGTTTGTTGGCGCAATTAACCGGAGCGGGTAAGGTCCCCGCGATCCTGGTGTTGGAGGATGGCAGTGTATTTCGCGGAGTATCGATAGGTGCGACAGGAAAGTCTGTTGGCGAGGTCGTGTTTAACACCTCGATAACGGGGTATCAGGAAATTCTGACCGACCCATCCTACGCCCGCCAAATTGTCACTCTCACCTATCCGCATATTGGTAACACCGGCACTAATTCTGAAGACGAAGAGTGCAAAACAATCTGGGCGACAGGCCTGGTTATCCGCGATTTGCCCCTCCTTGCAAGTAATTTCCGCAATTCACAGTCTCTCGATCAGTACCTCTCCAGTAAAAATATTCTCGGTATTGCCGATATTGATACTCGCCGCCTGACCCGCTTGTTACGCGACAAGGGTGCATTGGCCGGTTGTATCATGGCTGGCGACGTTGATGAAGCAGAAGCGCTTGAGACCGCGCGGGGTTTTGCTGGCTTACAGGGAATGGATCTCGCAAAAGAAGTGAGTACTAAAGACACTTATCAGTGGCGTGACGGCAGCTGGAAACTCGGTTCCGGTTATGCGCCGCTGGCCGAGAAGCGTTTTAATGTGGTCGCTTACGACTACGGCGCCAAAAGCAATATTTTGCGCATGTTAGTGGATCGCGGTTGCGACTTGACCGTAGTACCCGCGCAAACCCCGGCAGCAGATGTGCTGGCGATGAATCCAGATGGTGTATTTCTGTCTAATGGCCCGGGAGACCCCGAGCCGTGTGATTACGCCATCGACGCCATTAAAGTATTGCTCAATGAAAACATGCCTATCTTCGGTATCTGCCTGGGGCATCAGCTGTTGGCTCTGGCCAGCGGTGCGAAGACCATCAAAATGAAATTCGGCCACCACGGTGGCAACCATCCGGTACAAAATGTCAAAACTGGTGAGGTCATGATTACCAGTCAGAACCACGGTTTTGCCGCGGATGAGTCCACCTTGCCTGACTGCCTCGAGGCGACCCATAAGTCTCTGTTCGACGGCTCACTGCAAGGCATCCACCGTACCGACAAGCCCGCATTCAGCTTCCAGGGGCACCCTGAAGCCAGCCCCGGCCCGCACGATGCCGCCGAGCTTTTCGATCACTTTATTGAACTGATGCAGCAACGAGCTGCGTCGAACGTCTGATAGTCGGCCGTCCGACGCCAGTTTGGAGAAAACATGCCAAAACGTACAGATATAAACAGTATTCTTATTATCGGCGCTGGTCCTATTGTGATTGGCCAGGCCTGTGAGTTCGACTATTCAGGAGCCCAGGCGTGTAAAGCGCTGCGCGAAGAGGGTTACCGAGTCATTCTGGTGAATTCCAACCCCGCCACCATCATGACTGATCCGGCTATGGCGGATGCCACCTATATTGAGCCGATCACCTGGCAAACCGTTGCGAAAATTATTGAAAAAGAACGCCCTGATGCAATATTGCCCACAATGGGCGGCCAGACAGCACTGAACTGTGCTCTCGAGCTGCATGCTAATGGGGTTCTTGAGAAGTTTAATGTGGAGCTGATTGGCGCCACCCAGGATGCAATCGATAAAGCCGAAGACCGGGATCGCTTCGACAAGGCGATGAAGAATATCGGCCTTGAATGTGCGCGGGCGAAAATCGTCCACACCATGGAAGAAGCCAATGAGGTACCAAAAGAGTTTGGTTTCCCCGTCATTATCCGCCCGTCATTCACCATGGGCGGCTCCGGTGGCGGTATTGCCTATAACTGGGAAGAATTCGAAGAAATCTGTTTGCGCGGCCTCGACCTCTCGCCGACCAATGAGCTGTTGATTGATGAATCGCTGCTGGGTTGGAAAGAATATGAAATGGAAGTGGTGCGGGACAAAAACGACAACTGCATCATTATTTGTTCCATTGAAAACTTCGACCCAATGGGCGTTCACACGGGTGACTCCATTACGGTCGCGCCGGCACAAACACTGACCGACAAAGAATATCAATTGATGCGCAACGCCTCGGTTGCGGTGTTACGCGAGATCGGTGTCGAGACAGGCGGTTCCAATGTGCAGTTTGCGGTAAACCCGGAAAACGGGCGCCTGGTGGTAATTGAGATGAACCCGCGGGTATCGCGCTCCTCTGCGCTGGCTTCCAAAGCGACCGGCTTCCCCATCGCCAAGGTGGCGGCAAAACTAGCCGTAGGTTACACCCTGGATGAACTGCAAAACGAAATTACCGGCGGTGCAACACCTGCGTCGTTCGAGCCCAGCATCGATTACGTGGTAACCAAGGTGCCGCGTTTTACCTTCGAGAAATTTGGCGATGCGGACGCGCGTTTGACCACCCAGATGAAGTCTGTTGGTGAAGTTATGGCGATTGGCCGCAGCTTTCAGGAATCCCTGCAAAAAGCTCTGCGCGGCCTGGAGGTTGGTTCTGCCGGGTTTGAACCCCGCCTTGATCTGACCAGCGACGACGCTATCGACCGTATTCGTCACGACCTGGCCACGCCGGGCGCTGAGCGTATCTGGTATATCGGAGATGCGTTCCGTGCGGGCATGTCTGTAGACGAGGTTTATCAGAAATCCAAAATCGACACCTGGTTCCTGGCCCAGATTAAAGATCTTATTGATACCGAAGCCGCACTGGCGGAAACACCGCTGTCAGATATCGACGAAAACATTATGTTTCGTCTGAAGCGCAAAGGTTTCTCCGATAAGCGCCTGGCAGAATTGCTGGCTGTTTCCGAGAAGACCGTACGTGACCATCGCCATCGGTTGGGTGTGCACCCGGCCTATAAGCGAGTGGATACCTGCGCGGCGGAGTTCTCGACTTCAACGGCCTATATGTATTCCACCTACGAGGAGGAATGCGAGTCTGACCCCAGTGATCGTGAAAAAATCATGGTGCTTGGCGGCGGGCCGAACCGTATTGGCCAGGGGATTGAATTCGATTATTGTTGCGTGCACGCGGCGTTGGCGGCACGTGAAGACGGTTACGAGACTATCATGGTGAACTGCAATCCGGAGACGGTATCAACCGACTACGATACCTCCGACCGCCTGTATTTCGAGCCGGTCACGCTGGAAGATGTGCTGGAAATTGTGCACAAAGAGAAGCCCAAAGGTGTGATCGTGCAGTTTGGTGGGCAAACCCCGCTCAAGCTTGCAAACGCATTGGCAGCGGAAGGTGTGCCGATTATTGGCACCAGCCCGGAAGCTATCGACCGGGCTGAAGACCGCGAGCGTTTTCAGCAGATGATTCATCGTCTCGGCTTACTACAACCGCCCAATGCGATTGTGCGCTCCACCGAAGAAGCGTTGAGTGTGGCGAAAGAAGTGGGTTACCCCCTGGTAGTGCGCCCGTCCTACGTGCTGGGTGGCCGTGCGATGGAGATCGTGTACACCAAGTCCGAATTGGCTAATTATATGCGTGAAGCGGTACAGGCTTCGGAAGACGCGCCAGTGTTGTTGGATCACTTTCTGAACAATGCTATCGAAGTGGATATAGACGCGGTATCCGACGGTAAGGATGTCGTCATAGGTGCGATCATGCAGCACATTGAACAGTGTGGTGTTCACTCTGGTGACTCCGCCTGCTCGCTGCCACCCTATTCTCTGCCAGAAGATGTGCAAAACGAGATGCGCGAACAAGTGCGCAAGATGGCGGTCGAACTGGGCGTGATCGGCTTGATGAATGTGCAGTTGGCGTACCAGGATGGCAAGATCTATGTGATCGAAGTGAATCCTCGTGGTTCGCGTACGGTTCCTTTTGTATCCAAGTGTATTGGTGTATCGTTAGCCAAGGTTGCGGCGCGCTGTCAGGCGGGAATGTCACTGGAGGAGCAGGGTTTCACCCAGGAAATCATCCCCGATTATTTCAGCGTAAAAGAGGCGGTGTTCCCGTTCAACAAATTCCCCGCTGTCGACCCCATTCTGGGGCCAGAGATGAAGTCCACTGGAGAGGTGATGGGCGTTGGTGAAACCTTCGCTGAAGCTTTCTTTAAGGCGCAGTTGGGAAGTGGTTCGGCGTTGCCGACATCTGGCAAGGCGTTTATCAGTGTGCGTGATTTCGATAAACCCGGCAGTGTTGTTGTCGCAAAAGAACTGGCCGATATGGGCTTCCATCTGGTCGCCACTCACGGTACCGCGCAAGTCTTCGAAGAAGCGGGTTTAACTGTAGAACGTGTCAACAAAGTCGGGGAAGGTCGTCCGCACATTGTTGATATGATCAAAAACCGCGAAATTCACTTGGTAATCAACACCACTGAAGGCAAAAAAGCCATCAAAGACTCTGCGTCGATACGCAGGAGTGCAGAAATGAACCACGTGTATTACACCACTACGCTAACGGCAGCGGACGCGTTATGTGTCGCAATTCGCTTTGGTAAAGAGCAGGAAGTCCGCCGTTTGCAGGATCTGCACAAGCGTATCGCCAAATAGAACACAATAAGAGAATCCTATGCAGAAATACCCTATGACAGTCGAGGGCGAGAAAGCTCTGCGCGAAGAGCTGGATCACCTCAAAAAAGTGCAACGCCCGAAAATTACGGCGGCCATTGCTGAGGCCCGTGAGCACGGTGACCTTAAAGAAAACGCTGAGTACCATGCTGCGCGCGAGCAGCAGGGTTTTTGCGAAGGCCGGATACAGGATATCGAAGCCAAGCTATCTAATGCTCAGGTTATTGATATCAGTAAAATGCCCGTGGGTGAGAAGGTGATTTTCGGTGTGACTGTGCGTTTGATTAATGTCGAAACGGACGAAGAGATCAGCTACAAAATTGTGGGTGAGGATGAAGCCAACCTGAAGCTGAATAAAATCTCTGTGACATCACCCATTGCCCGCGCACTCGTGGGTAAGGAAGTTGGCGATGTCGCACTGGTGAAAGCGCCCGGCGGTGATATTGAGTATGAGATAGACGCCGTCAGCCATATTTAGTCGATTGCATTGATGCAAAAAAGCGGGCCGTGAGCCCGCTTTTTTTGTGCCTGATTTTCTGCGCGGTGCCTCGTAGCTCAGATCACATTGCGCTGGTGACCTCATTCACAGAAACAACATTAGGCGCCAATGATGCTTAGGGTGCCGTCGGCTCTGTGTAATACTCGCGCAAATTGCGCTAACTGGAGCTAAAGCGATGAAAATTGACCCGAAAACACTGGCTTTTTTGCTGGAAAGCATGCGTGAAAGTGTTCGGGACATTAAGCGATTGTGTCGTCCGGGGTTTGGCTCCAGTGAGTTACTGCAAATGGCGAGGATCGCCCATAAGTTGAAAGGTGAGGCGACGGTGGTGGGGCTGGCGAATCTGTCACTCTTGGTGTCTCAGTTTGAAGATTATCTGCAGTGCCTGCGCGATCGGGTAGCGGTGAGCCCTTCCCATCGCACGACGATCGAGCGTTATCTTATGCGTATCAACGCTGCGGCGAACCGGATTCAAAAATATGTGGCTCCGGCAAGCGAGGTCATGCCGCTAGCTAAACCATCTCCGGTGTCTAAACCTGAGGTTTCCACGTCGGGTTTTGCCGCGACTTTGCAGGTTCTCGCCGCTAACATGGGTCGCTCCGACAACAAATCTGTCGCTTTGAACCTGGAGAAATTTAATGCTCAGGGCATTCCACGCCCACTGCTGGTCAAAATTCAGGATATGGTGATGCAGCTGGTGCGCAATGCAATTGCGCATGGAATTGAGCAACCGGCGGAGCGCATGGCGAACGGAAAACCGGAGCAGGGGCGTGTAGCTGTAGTGGTGCGCAGGGAAGCCGATGCGGTATTGGTCGCGGTTCAGGACAATGGCAAGGGTATCGATCTCGAGAAAATTCGTCGCAGGCTGATATTTAAGTACGGGGTTGCCGTCCGCAAAGCCGCCGACCTCACCCGCGAACAGCTGATAAACGCCCTGTATTTGCCCGGGTTCAGTACCCTAACCAAGATGCAGAATCACGCGGGGCGTGGGGTAGGGCTTGATCTGGTGAAGTCTTATGTGCGCGAATTGGGTGGGCGCATTGATGTGGAATTTGAAGCCGGACAGTACACGCGGTTTGTGCTTCGTCTGCCGCTCGCTAACGCACCGACGGGAAAAGTTATTCGCTTGCCAAAGGGCCGCCAGCGACCCGCGCGAGAGCAGCCGGCTCAGTCGCGCCACGGATAAAAAAAGGCCCTTACGGGCCTAATCTCGGTTCACTGCCGTTTGCGGAAAAACTGACCGCTGCTTCCAGTGTCGCGCTCTACATGGTTAGTCTATGAGGCAAATGGTCAAGAAAAATGGAAGGATTGAGGATGACCGGCACTTAGCGGGTGCCGGTTGCCGTGATCAAGATTCGCTGTGGCGTCGAAAGATCAGCGAGGTGTTGATTCCGCCGAATGCAAAATTATTGTTCATGACAAATTCGCACTCTAACGCCCGCCCTTCGTTCATGATGTAGTCCAGCTCACCACACTCCGGGTCTGGCGTTTTCAGGTTGAGCGTCGGCAAGTAGAGATTTTCGCGCATCATCTGAATAGTCGCCCAGGCTTCCACCGCGCCACAAGCGCCCAGGGTATGGCCCAGATGACCTTTTAAGGTACTGATTGGCAGCCGATTGCCAAACAGTGACGCAGTCGCGCGTGATTCGGCAAGGTCGCCCCGATCTGTCGCGGTGCCGTGGGCATTCACGTAACCAATATCTGCTGGGCGGAGGCCAGCATCCTGCAGCGCCAGTTCCATTGCGATTTGCATGGTTTCGGCATTGGGTTGAGTGATGTGGCCTCCGTCAGTGTTTTGGCCATAGCCCAGCACTTCTGCGTAGATGGTCGCGCCGCGAGCTATCGCGTGGTCGCGCTCTTCCAGTATCAAGGTGCCAGCACCTTCACCTATCACTAAGCCATCGCGATCCTGATCAAACGGGCGCGGGGTGAGTTCTGGCGTATCGTTCGCTGTGCTGGTCGCGTAAAGGGTATCGAATACGGCGGCCTCGGTAGGACATAATTCCTCACCACCGCCGGCCACCATTGCAATTTGACGACCTGCTTTAATGGTCTCAAATGCCTGTCCGATCGCCTGACTTCCAGACGTACAGGCGCTGGATGTGGTGTAGAGTCGTCCCCGCAAGCCGAAAAATACACCGATATTGACTGGAGAAGTATGGCTCATCATCCGGATATAGGTGGTAGCAGTAACGCTCGTCATATTGCCTTCGATGATCATCCCGGCAAAGTCCCGCACTGCGTCTGTGCTACCCGTGGAAGAGCCGTAGGCGACCCCCACTTGACCCGATTTTAAAATGGGGTCTCCCAGCAGACCGGCATCGGCCAACGCAGTCTCCGCTGAGCTGGTGGCCATAAGCGACACTCGTCCCATACCGCGGGTTTTTTTGCGCGAGAAGTGGCTGGGTGTCTGGAAGTCGGTAACAGGCCCGCCCAGACGGGTGTTGAGATCGCCGTACCGCTCCCACTCCGCCATGCGTTTGATACCGGATTTACCGGCCAGCGCGTTGGCTCTGAATGTCTCCCAATCACTACCAAGAGAGGTAATGGTAGACATTCCCGTAATTACTACCCGTTTGCAGCTCAAAACATACCACCATTGATTGAGATAACTTGGCGCGTGATGTACGCGGCTTTATCAGAGACCAGAAACGCCACAAGATCGGCGACTTCCTGCGGCTCGCCCGCACGGCGCAGGGGGACCATTTGCATGGCCTCATCGCGCAGTTCTGCCGTCATTTCTGTGGCAATGATCCCAGGGGCTACACAGTTTACAGTTACTTTACGTTTTGCCAGCTCTACAGCTAAAGCCTTGGTCGCCCCCATGATGCCTGCTTTGGCAGCGCTGTAATTTACTTGGCCACGGTTTCCCATGACGCCGGAAACCGATGCCAGGGTGACGATGCGTCCGCCCTGTTTCATACGGAGCATCGGCATGGTGATGGGGTGAAGCACGTTGTAGAAGGCATCCAGATTGGTGTGGATCACGGCGTCCCAGTCGTCGCCACTCATGGCGGGGAACGCGTTGTCGCGCGCGATACCGGCGTTACAGACAACCCCATAGTAGGCCCCATGAGCTTGTGTATCGGCCAGGAGAGCATCGGCCGTTGCTGCGCGGTCGCCCACATCAAACTGCAGTAAACGGGCGTTGCCGCCATTGCTGCAGATCTCATCAATGACTTGCTGTGCTTCATCCGCACGGCTGCGGCAATGCACGACCACGGTGTAACCCGCTTTACCTAAAGTGACGGCTATAGCTCGGCCGATGCCCCGGCTGGAGCCGGTTACCAGAATGGATTGGGTCACGTTGGAGTTCCGTTTCGTTAAATGAAGTCAGTGGGATTTTTGGGCTGCACGCCTTTAAGCTGTGCATTGCCAAGGTTCTGGCCGCGACGGTTGCGCAGCTCGCATTGAAATAGCGAAATGTCATTATCGCTTTCCAGAACCGGTTTTACTTTGATACGGAGCGCCTCGCCGTGTTTGAAACAGGGTACGTTCACGTCGAAGTTTCGGGTGCCCAAAAGGAAGCCGACGTTGGGTACGCGGCCACTTTGCCTGCGCTTCAGCCCGGCGTAGGCGGCGACAGTTTGGGCCATGTATTCAAGTGCCACCCAGGCAGGAGTATCGCCGTTTGTCTGGCTGAACACAGTGGGGTGGCGATGATCAACTTCTGCTTCCAGCCATGTCTCCGCTGTCGCCACAATACGAGATAGCAGCACCATGGGTTCCGCATGGGGCAGCAACCATGCCGGCGTGGGCATGGGTTCGGTCGTCTCTAACAGGGCGTTTGGCGTGATAATCATCGTAAATTGTGCAGGGACAAAAACAGGGCGCGATTGTACACGGAAATTTCCCCGTGAATAACCCGTCGGCGATGGATTACCCGTTTGATTTATGAACAGACTGGCTGTTATTTGTTGTTGCGCAAGATGATATGAGGAAATGTAGAAAAATCACCGCCGCGTTGATCGCAATGCCGAGGCTGAGGGTGATACCAAAGTCGCCAATCATTGGCGTTTGGCTGAGGCCGAGCAAACCGAAGGACAGCAGACTGGTGAGCGCAGACAGCACAATTGCCGCTAAGGTGGAGGCGTCCGGGTTATTCCTGGACGCCTGAAGAAAAACGGCATAGTCGATACCCAGGCCCAGGACAAGATACAGAGCAAAAATATGGAAGGCGTTGATAGCGCCGAAAGCACTGATAATAGCGACTGTCGCAAGGCTGCTACCCAGCGGTATCGCAATGAGTTGCAACGCGACCAGTGACCGGTAGTTAATTACGAACATCGCAAGAATCATCAGGTAGGCGACAAGTAGCAGCGATTGCGCTTTGTGACGAATGGTTGCGAGTATGTGAGTCAGGTCGGCAGCGCGATCCGCAAACACCACCATCGGATCATTCAATTTCTTAATTGCCGCTTGCAGCCTGCGGCTATCTGGGCTCTTCAACTCAATGACCGTGGCAACCTCGTCCCCGGACTCCACCCACAGGTTTTGGGTAAGCGCCGAAGACCCCGCGAGCGAAGACGGCGTAAGCAGCCTGAATTCACCGGCTTTCGCCACCGATGCCACAGGATAGCCCAGGGAAATCAGCGTGTCATACACTGCGCCTCCGGGCTGGTAAAGCCTGTCGTTGCGGGCAAATGCAGAACGCTGCTCCTGCGCCAGCGGCAGCAACGTGTGAATACTGCGATAACCCGCAATCAACCCATCGGCGCGCCACTGCTCTAACAGCGTCTGCAGTGCTGCGAGTTTTTGCATCACTGCCTCTTCTGAGCGCCCGCTGACAAGAATTGCGCGGCTCGGGTCGAATTCTTGAATCACACTCGCGGCTTGCTTGAGGTCGTTGATGAGCTTGGGCGATGCGTGGTACATCAGGCGCGGGTTGTCGGATGTGGAGTAAAGTAGGGCAGAAGCTGCTGCCACCGCGATCAAGCCTGCGAACAGTGCCGAGTTAATCAGCGGCTTTTTCCTGGCACCCTTGCCAATAACTGCGCTGAGAGAATGCGTCAGCCAGGGAAGCAAAAGCGCGGGCTTATTGGCGCTGGGCAGCGAGCAGGCGATGGTTCCGAGAAACAGCCAGGCGGCGCTCAAACCCAGGCAGGAAAAAACGGCGATTTGCTGCAGGCTGCTGAGGCCGGAGAAACTAAGGCACAAATAACCGAGCACGCTGCTGGCGAGACTCAGCAACAGCGGGGAGAAAATAGCGGAGAACACTTGTTTGCCATTTTCTTCGGGTGTCTGATAGTAGCGGGCGAACAAATGGAGTGAGAAGTCTACGCACACGCCAATTAACGATGCGCCGAAAACCAGCACAATAAAGTGCAGCTGGGTAAACAACCAGTTGCACAGGGTAAATGCGGTAGCAAAGCCGAATGTGATGCTGCCAATGGAGACAAGCAACGCCTGTGGTCTTCCGAACATAGTGAGGAAGAGAATCAAGATACCCAGGGTAGAGCCAGTTGCTATAACCGATAAGTCGCTTTTCATGCTGGCTGCAGCAAATTGCGCGTGAAACACCGGGCCTAGTCGCCACAGCTGAGCCTCAGGAAGCAGCGGAGCAAGCGCAGACTCCAGTTGATCAACTGCGTCGACCAGCTTTGCCTGGGTTGCGAGATCAAGCCCGCTGCCCTGGATTTGGTAACTCAGCAAAAGACTCGGCGGAGTGTTGTCGTTGATTATCGCAATACGGTTGGCAAATACGTCTGCCTGGGGTTGCGGTAGAAACTCATTTAGGCGCGCCTGCAGAATACCTTGGGGGTCGTTCCGCAAGCTTAGACCCGGTACACCTTCAAATCCGGCACCGTAGGCTTTCGACACAATCGCGGCGGCGACGTCTTCAGCGCTGCGCCCAGCCTGCGTATCCGTAAAATTGAAGCGATGCTGAATCAATTTGTCGACGAGCGGCGAGAGGCTATCGCTGTGATCTACAGCGACAAACAGTGCGTCATGTGTGGTTTCGAACGCGTCTATGGCTGCTTCTATCGCATCCTCGCGGTTGTAGGCAGCGTCATCGAGCGGAGTATTGATGACCAATGCAAACTGGTTTTCAAACTGGCGGGCGCTTTCGGTGTTCCAGCGGGTGACCACGCTATCAGTGGTATTGGTGTCTATCATGTGCGCCATATCGGCACTGATACGCCATTTGTGATGAACAGTGTTGTCTACTACAGCGGCACCAATCAGCAGACTCAGGAGTGCAAAAGTAACACGCACAGCCACAGCGTAGAGGCGATGTTTTGAGTTTGCTGGCGACGACTTCAAGGCTGAGCTTCCGACTCCAGAATATGCTTGCAAATGGCTTCGACTACGGAATCGTCCGTGCTGCAATCGGCAAACAGGTTGAGGGTGTTCTCTGTGACCTTGCTGAAGCGAACCGATTGCCATTCGCCGTTGGCCAGTTCCAGCCGGTACCCTGTGAGGTGGGATTCAACGGTAAACTCCAGCTGCGTCAGTTGCTTGGCAACTTGTTTGTTACGCGGGGTGAGCGTAATGCGCTGGGCTTTGCCCTCAGGCGTTACCTGGGCGTTGAAGTAGCGTTCCAGATACTTCCAATCACCGTCAATCAACGCGTTGATGATGCGACCGATATAGCGGGTTGCCTGGAGGCGGATACGCTCAGCCCGAATGCGTTGATTGTGTACCTGATAGTCAAAACTTTTTCGTGCCCCAAAAAACTGGGCCTGCATCACTGGTTCCCGGGTAAACCAGAGAAATCCGAGTTGTTTATCGAAAAAAAACTGACCGGAGCTAACGAGCTTTTCGGGCAACCCGGGTAATTTGCGCTCACTGATGAATGCGCCAGCGGAGTAATCGACAGCGGGGAGGCTTAACTGGGACAACGCGGAATCGGCGTGTTCTGCGTTGGCGACTGCAATGGCCGTTGTGGCGAATGTGTTATTGGCAAAGGTGAGAAGGACGTACACCAGGATTGCCCGGGCTGGACTGAATCGGGTTCTACACATTAGTGTTTACCCAGGCGTTCGATCAGAGTTTGTGGACTTTGAAAACACATCTCACCTGTTTTTCCGTCGACGGCCACCTGCGATGTGTGCGCCTTGCACAAGCGTTCTCCAGTCGTTTGATCGTAGATCACGTATTTTAATTTCAGGCGATACTCCCACTCAGCAAGTTGGGTTACCACACGCACCACCTGATCAAACCGAAGCGGTTTTACATACTTGATTTGCATATCAATGATGGGCCACATATAGCCCGACTGTTCCATGGCATCGTAGTTGTAGCCAACCTCATCCAGAAATTCACAGCGGGCGACTTCCAGATATTTAGCGTAATGGCCATGCCAGGCAACGCCCATCGAATCCACATCGTGGAAGGGCACTTTTATCAGGGTTTCGGTTTGTATCAGCGTGTCTGTGTCCATTCCAGTTTTCTGATCAGTAATTTGGGAAGACGCACCAACATGCCGAAAAACAGGCGTGTGTGCATCCAGGAAATTGCAATGTTGTCATTGAGAACATTGAAGTGAGAGGTAATCTCCGGGCGGTAGACTACCTCGGTGCGAATTTCTATAACCCGCACGCCGCGCCAGACTAACTTGACCAGAATATCTGAGTCGAAATCCATGCGGCGACTGATTTTTGACGTATTCAGCAGCTGTAAAGTTTCCTGCAGCGGGTAAAGTCGGAAACCGCACATGGAGTCGCTGATACTGCGCGACAAGGTGTTAACGCACACCCAAAAATCGGTAAGTTTACGCGCGTACATACGACTTTTCGGGGCATTGATATAAATACGGTTGCCACTGATGACCGCACGGGGGTGCTGTTGAGACATTGCTAAAAACAGCGGAATATCCTGGTGGTTGTGCTGGCCGTCTGCGTCTATTTGCAGTGCGTGGCTGTAGCCGAGACGCGCCGCTTCCCGCAAACCTTCACAGACCGCGCTGCCCTTGCCTTGATTGATGGGAAGGCGCAGTAAGGTAATGAATCTATGGCGGGTGACAATCTCGTCCAGTAGTTCGGCATTCGCCGGGTCACTGCCATCGTCGACTACCAGGCAAGGAAGCCCGAGTTCCGCCAGGTTGGCCGCCACCGGCGCAAATTCGCGACTGTGGTTGAAGATAGGGACCAGCAGGCAGGGCGTGTGGTTAGTCATTGGCCGCTCGCAGCGTCAGCGTACCTGAAGCGCAGGATTGCTCACCACTGAGCCATTGGAAGCTAACTTTGCCGGTATTTCGTGCGGGTGTCAGTTCGAGTGTCAGTGGTGTATCGGATTTGATGATGTGGGTAAACTTCAAATTTTTAATTTGCCCGGGTTCGCAGGCAAGCTCAAGACGTCGTGCAAGCTCGAATGTCCAGGTAAGCAGGGTCACACCGGGCAGTATTGGCAACTCAGGAAAGTGGCCGGCGAAATAGTCTGCGCTGTATGGGGGCGACAGCATTACCCGAATACAGCTCTCTGTCTGGTTTAGGATGGTGTGCGCAGGCAGAGGTAATTGCGTGAGTGGCTTAGAGTCAGTCATTGGGTGCTATGCCAGCTGCGGTTTGGGGCGTTGGCAGTTTGGCGTGGTTTACTCCAAACTGCCCGATATGGTAGGCGCTAACCAGCGTTGGTTGTTGTCTCCACGGCTTCTGGTTGTGCTGCGGTTTCGCTGCCCGACTCGTCGTTTAGCATTTTGTAAACGGCTTCAACGACGTCGTTAACGGTACGCACATGTTTAAAGTCATCCGGTTGAATTTTTTTGCCGGTGAATTCTTTCAGTTTTACCACCAAGTCTACGGCGTCGATGCTGTCGATATCCAAATCTTCGTAGAGATTAGCGTCTGGTGTTATTGCGCTTTCATCGATCTCGAAAAGGTCAACCATAACGCCTTTCAAGTAATCGTAAATCGCCTCTTTGCTGTAATTTTGCATAGGTGTATCTGTGTAATTCTGGGTAGCACTGGGTTTTATCTGAATTTAATGAGGAATCAGCCTCATGAATAGCGGCAAATATATCACAGCGTTCTGACAAATGGTTTATCTGATTACCTCTCGAGGCCGAGAAGTTCGTTGTAGTAGTCCTCCAGGAACCGGCAGAGCCGGCGCGCGTTTTTGCTCTGATATTCGGAAGTGTTTTGAAATAAGGCTATGTCAATAGCGGGCTGTGCATCGATCAGAAAATGGGGCCGCCTATCTGGAACCTGGTACCACCGCTGGTTCTTGAGCAGCGTTGCAGGCTCGCAGGTAACCTTGACCGGTCGAACCTGGTCGCTGCTGGCGAGGGCTATATTGGCCGCGCCACGAAGAAACTGCAGAGGCTCGCCGGGCTGACTGCGGGTACCTTCAGGAAAAACAATAAGGGTCTCACCTCGTTCCAGCGCAGACCTGCATTCGCTCAGTAGGTTGGGGTCGTCGTTGGCGATATACCCTGCAGCGGTCACCGGCCCACGTGTGAAGGGGTTGCGAAACAGTGCGCCTTTGACCACACAATTTGCCTCGGGGATCAGCGAAGCCACAAAAACCACATCGAGCAGCGACGGGTGATTCGCCAATACCAACTGGCCCGGCGCCGCGAGGCGCTCAATATGGCGGGTTTCAAAGCTCAGTAAGCCCAGGCCTCGCATGATTCGGATGTAGCACCAGAAGGCGCCGTTAATGCAACGCCGCGTCCACACTCGCCGGCGAATAGGCGAGATCGGCAGCGGTTGTGTGAGGGTGATTGCCAGGGCGATTATCGGCCCACCAATGCCAAAGAGCGCGAAAGCGAGCCCGGTTGCCGCAATTCGCCACTGACGGTACATCTGGTGTTTTAGTTTAGAGCCAGCAGTGTCCATCTATCTCTACCAGCAGGTCTGCACGGCATATATCGGCCGCGACATATACAAATTCGCATTGCGGGAAGCGCGCTTCGACCAGGTCGCGTACGAGGGCGAAATCACGTGGATGACGGATATACACTTTCAAAAAATCCGGCGCGATCTCGGTTCCGAGTTTTGTCCCTATATCGCTCAGCAGCGCGTCTAAATTGGCCAGCGTTTGCTGTGTTTGCTGGTGAATATCGCCAACATGCACACTCTGGTGCCCTTTAACGCTGGCGGTACCCGAGATAAAAAGTATGTTGTTATCCTCCAGTTGGCAAGCGGTTGCGCGAGCGAAGGTCGGGCTGCGGGGACCGTATTGACGAGGATAATCGTAGGCGCTGACTTGAAGCGGGTTTTCAAAATGCTGGCCGCGAACAGCCGTTGATAATTGATAGAAAATCGCGTTGGCGGAGTGTGTGCCCAGCGCGCTGGCAGAGGCAAAATCTGCCTGCACAACGCCTTTTTCCTGGTAAGCAGCAGCGCGGCCCGCACAAAATTGCTTGTAGGTTTCGCTATCGCCGTTGCCGCGATTTATGTGGGGCAGGTAATTCCAGCTGCGCACCACATGTGGCATATGTGCTTCGCGAGCAATTTCCAGCATTGTGGCATAGGCTTGCTCAGTCGCTTGTGCCATATTTTCGCAGTCGTTGTCACTTAGCCATACGGCAACAAGCAGCCAGTTTTCTGTTTGTACAACCTTAGCGTTGCCGGGTTTGACCGAGAGCTTCCAGGTACGGGATGAATCTGCACTCCAGCACTCGATGATGTTGCTGTCACCTAATAACTGCAAGCCCGTATCGATACGGGATGCGTCGGGAACAAAGCAGCAATCACTGCCGAAATGAATGCCCAAAGATCGGTGGGCGCAGTGTGGGGGGCACAAGCTCACTGTATAGCTTGCCGGTTGGGAGTCGAACACCAAGATACCTGTAAACGTTAAACTTTGGAGCTGGATAAACATTCTCTGCGCACTAAGACGCGCGCTGCGGCCGCATTATAGCGACAGTTGCACGCAGGAGGCGAGAGTCAGCGTTGCGCAGGCCATAACCCTGCTGTAAAGTACCGCCGATTTGGAAGACAGGCCTGATCGGCGGGTACACCTGCGTGTACTCAGGGCGATCAGGGCAGCGTTATTAGAGTGTTCAAATATGCAAGATGGTAAGCAATCGTCAGTAGCTCCGCACCCCGTACTGTCGGATTATTATGAAAGCGGAGAAGCGAGGCGCAAGAAGGTCGACGCGATGTTTGACTCTTCGGCGCAGCACTACGACTGGATTACGAAAATGATGAGCTTCGGCTCTGGCGGCTGGTACCGCCGTCAGGCGCTATTGCGCGTCGGTGTGGGTGCTGGTCACCAGGTGCTGGACGTGGGCGCGGGCACTGGGGAAGTGTCGCTAATTGAACAGGAATTGGTCGGTTCCGATGGTTTTGTCGTAGCGTTGGATCCTAGCAAAGGTATGCTCTCGGTTGCAGTTGAAAACGGTGTGCAGAGAGCAACTATGGGACTGGGTGAAGCACTGCCTTTCCCTGATAACACATTCGATTTTGTGACCATGAGCTATGCGCTGCGACATGTGGCCGACTTGCAAGCGGCGTTCGAAGAGTACCGCCGTGTTTTGAAGCCGGGTGGCAAAATGCTGTTGTTGGAAATCACTCGCCCGGAAGGCGCCCTTACAACGGCTGCGTTAAAAGTCTATATGAAAGGGATCATTCCTACGGTTACTCGCGTTTTCCGTGGTAGCAAAGAAGCGGAAGAGTTGATGCGTTATTACTGGGATACCATTGATCAATGTGTTCCCCCTGCGAAAATTCTGGACGCAATGGCCAGTGCAGGCGTCAGCAACCCACAGCGCAATAAGGTTATGGGTATTTTCAGCGAGTACATCGGCAGTAAATAACACAGGATTAATTTGGTTTTAAGCATGAGTGGTTTAACAGATAAAGAACTGGAATTTGCCGGTTACCTGGTCGAGGCGCTCGACCTTGAAGATACCGACGCAGCAGACATCAAGCCCGAGGCGCCGCTGTTTGGTTTTTCTTCCGACGATAGTTTGGGGCTCGATTCAATCGACGCGCTTGAGATTTCTCTGATGATTGCGCAAAAGTATCAAGTCCAGTTGAAGGCAGACGACAGTAATAACGAACAGATTTTTTCCAGCTTGCGATCGCTTTGCTCACATGTGTTGAGCAAAGCTGCGTAATTGGGAGTTGGGGTCGACCCGTGCAAATCGCGCTTTTGATTGGCTATCCGGTTCTGGTATTTTTTGCCGGTAATCAATCGAATAGCGCGCTAGCCAGTGCCGCGTTGTTATTTTTGCTTCTGGGTATTGTTTTTCATCCATTGAAGGCGGGAAAAACCGGGGCAATTGTCGCGGTACTACTCGCTTCTGTTGGTCTTGCCGTCGCGGCCTACCTTCATTTTTCGCTGTGGCTTATGAAATTGCCTGCCATAGCCTTTCCGTTGTTTTTACTCGTTATATTCGCCGGGTCGTTGTTGCCTGGGCGCGAGGCTTTAGTAACAGCAATTGGCGAGCATGCCCGCGGTCCTCTTTCTGAAAACATGCGCCGTTATACACGTGCGGTGACGATTCTTTGGAGCGTCCTGTTTTTGGTAATGGTTGTTGTAGGCGGAGTGACTCTGCTGCCGAGCGTCCCGGAGTGGCAGGCCTTTGTCGCTCACACCGTGCTTTACCCTGTGTCTGGAATTGTTTTTATCGGCGAATTTTTTGTGCGCAAGCTTCTTTTTCCGCGTCACGATCACCCGTCGTTCATAGAGTATTTGAAGATAGTCACATCCGCAGGCGTTGTGCGTCCGTCGTTGCAGAGAGCTTTTCATGACTGAGCCGAGTACGCTGCTATGTACCCGTCCACCGGACGATGTGATCGCCCACTATCATGGTCAGCCACTCACGATTGCCGGATTGGTAGCTACTGCTGAGAGCCTTGCTGCAACGCTCGAACCAGGGTGTGACGTGATTAACTTGTGCGGTAATCGCGTTCATTTCCTTGTCGTTTTTTGTGCGGTATTGCTTCGCGGTGGTAAAAATATTCTGCCGCCTAACAGGCAGCCAGGTACCATTGTTGAGCTTGCCAGTGCAGGCCAGTCGCCACGCCTGGTTTTTTTCGATAAAGGTATCGAACTCGATCCAATGGATTCGCAGCACTGGCGCAGGCTCGAACGCCTCGATATTGCCGATGATGCAGCCTTCACTGGGATGCCGTGCATACCACTGGATCACAGCCTGGTAGAGGTCTATACCTCTGGCAGTACTGGGGTGCCCAAAAAGCTCGTTAAGACCTGGCGTATATTGGCCGGTACTGGCGAAAAACTGTGCGCGGCTCTTGATAGTGATAACACCTGCTGGGACCTGGTGGCCACTGTCCCGTGCCAGCATATGTACGGCTTGGAAGCATCGGTCATTATGCCGCTTCGGGGGCGCTTCGCCATTATTGAGCACACGCCCTTCTACCCTGAAGATGTGGTAGAGCAGGTAGCGCAATGCGAGAGACCTGTGCGCCTGGTAACAACACCAGTGCATTTACGCGCAGTGGTGCAGAGCCATGCCCGGCTGCCCGATTCATTGCAGCAGGTCATTTCCGCGACAGCACCGCTTGCCGAACCGATTGCGCGAGCGGCAGAAGAGGCAGGAGTGGCAAAGGTATACGAAATATTCGGGTTCAGTGAAGCGGGCAGTGTCGCGACCCGGCGAACGTTGACTGGGCCTACGTGGCAACTGCTGCGCGGCTTCCGGTTTTTGCGGGAAGATAAAGTCATGTTGTACGCAGATCATCTTCCAAAAGCAGAGCCTTTCCCGGACGAATTGGAGTTAGTGGGCGACAGTCAGTTTCGGTTTTTGGCGCGTGCAGGTGATCATCTCAATATTGGCGGCAAGCGCATGTCACTCGCCGACCTCAGCGCGAAGCTACTGGCAATACCTGGCGTGGTCGACGCTCACCTCTATATCGACAAGCAGGGAGAGGCGAGACCGGTGGGCTTCGTGGTAACGGAGCTTAGTGTTCGCGATGTACTGCATGCTCTATCGCATCGCGTGGACCCGGTGTTTCTGCCGCGGCCCTTTAAAAAAGTGCCGCAAATTATGCGCAATGCGACGGGTAAAGTGACTGCCGCGGAGCTGGCCACCATGTTGATGGGAGGCAGTTGATATGTTGATCCAATATCAGCAGGTATCAGCAGAGCACCCCTGTTTTGCTGGCCATTTTCCTGGTAACCCACTGGTTCCCGGTGCGTTATTGCTGTCGTGGGTGGCGGCATACTTTCAGGTCGCAAGTGCTGGCGAACTGGTGGCCATAAAGAACGCCAAATTTTTACGCCCGGTGCGTCCCGGCGATCAGCTCACATACGAGTTTGACGTTAAGAGTGGCAGGCCATCGACGGGCACGGTACGCCCTGAGGCTGTAGAAACTCAATTGCCGGAAAACGTCTTTTTGGATGGTGCAGGAGTGGGCAAATTTAGCGTGCTCATCACTGGTAGCGCTGCGGTAGTAGTAGCAACTGGGAGCTTCGAGTACCGGGCATGAGTCGAGCGAGTTCAGAGTCAGGTTGGCAGGCGCAAACCGAGCGGGGCTCTCCCCTGGGGATGGCGATTGTTGTCTGGACTGCGTTGCGGTGCGGTCGGGCGCCTGTTCGGGTTTTACTTGCCGGTATTGTTTTCTATTACGCCTTGTTCAGTCCAGCAGCCAGGCGTGCGTCGCGTAGCTTTCTCGCGCGAACGCAATCGACGCCAGTGACGTTCTGGCAGATATACCGCCACTTTTTTTGTTTTGCCCAGGTTACCGTCGACCGCTTGTTTTTCTTGTCCGGCCGCAATCGCGACTTTGATGTTGTTGTGCATGGGAATAGCGTCATTGATGCTCACATTCGCTCTGGGCAGGGTTGTTTATTGTTGATGTCCCACCTGGGAAGTTTCGATGTGCTTCGCGCTGCCGGTCGAGACCGCAAAAATACCCGGGCGCGGGTACTGATGGACCGTGACCATGCAAAAAAGGCGATGGCGCTGCTGCAGGCGGTCAATCCGGATATGGCGCAGGACATTATCGATGTCGAACAACCACCAGCGCAGTTAATGCTGTGTTTGCAGGAAGCGCTGACAAACGGCCAGTTTGTCGGGGTTATGGCAGACAGAGTGCACCGCTCTGAGCGGGTGTACCGACAGACATTTATGGGGAGCCCGGTGCAACTGCCGGAGGGCTTGTGGCAAATGGCCGCAGCTTTAAAAATACCGGTGGTGGCAGGTTTTGGGGTTTATCAGGGGACTAGCGCGGGCAAGGCCCGGTACGAAATTTTTTTTCACGCGATTGCGGATTCCACGGAGGTGGAACGCAAAGAGCGCAGGGAGTGGATGCAGAGCGCACAGCGAGTTTACGTGGATACCCTGGAATCCATGGCGCAAGCATACCCGTATAACTGGTTTAACTTTTACGATTATTGGAAGCTAGATGAATCTTAAAATCGGCAGTATTACGTCTGCATCAGCGGCTGGGATAGGAAACCAGGCGTTGCTGGCGAGTCTGCAGAGTGGACAAACCGGGCTGGTAAAGCGTCCGTTCGGTGAGAGTGCGCCGCTCAGCACCTACATTGGTGTTGTTGACGAATTGGAAGACCTGGTGCTCCCCACCGAATTGACTGCCTACGATTGTCGCAATAATCGTCTCGCCTACCTCGCGATGCAGCAGGACGGGTTTATTGATGCGGCGCGTGACCTGGTGGCACGGCATGGAGGGCGTCGGGTAGGTGTGTTTATCGGCACCAGTACGTCTGGGATTCAACAAACTGAGCTTGCTTATCGGCAGATGGTTGCTGCACAAGGTGAGCATCTGCCGCGCTGGTACAACTACGATCTCACGCACAACAATAACTCAGCGCCTAAGCTGGTTGCAGAAGTGACCGGCGCGACCGGTATGTGTCATGCCGTGTCGACGGCATGCTCAAGTAGTGCGAAAGTCTTTGCGAATGCCTGGCGGGCGATCAAAGCGGGCTTTTGCGATGCTGCGATTGTGGGTGGTGTAGACACGCTGTGTCTTACCACTTTGTTTGGATTCAATTCACTGCAATTGATTTCGGACGATATCTGCCGACCTTGTGATCGGGATCGTACGGGCATATCCATCGGCGAAGCTGCAGGTTTCGCAATAGTGGAACCCGGTGACGGCGGTGTTATGACTTTGCAGGGCTTTGGTGAAAGCAGTGATGCCTACCATATGTCCAGCCCCCACCCCGACGGTCTTGGCGCTTATGACTCAATGGCTGGGGCACTGGCTATGGCGGGGCTGACGCCTGATGACATTGACTATGTCAACCTGCACGGCACTGGCACCAAAGCCAATGATCTGGCGGAATCTCGTGCAGTGTGCCGGCTGTTCGAACAGTCGCTCCCGTGCAGCTCCACGAAGGGCTGGACTGGGCACACACTGGGCGCTGCGGGCATACTGGAAGCCGCTGTCTCCGCTCTGGTGTTAAATCATGGGCTGCTGCCCGTATCACTCAATACCCGTGAATTGGACGAGCACATAAAGGCCGATGTGATTCTCGGCGAGAACAAAAACGTTGAGGTGCGCCGGGTATTGAGTAACTCATTTGGCTTTGGCGGCAGTAACTGCAGCCTGGTAATGGGGGTGTAGCATGAGCGAGATGACCTGTTACCTCAACGGTGTTGGCCTGGTGGCTCCAGGGGTTGAAGACTGGCCGGTGTTCACCCGAATTGTTGTAGGCGAGGAGCCTTATAGCGCCACTGAACCCGCTCGCTATACGCCCCAATCGCTGCCGGCCAACGAGCGTCGTCGAGCGTCTCAATTGGTACGCCTTGCATTCAACAGTATTGAGCAGTTGGTTCTGCAACTGCCTGCTGAAGGCTACGCAACTGTATTTTCTTCTTCCGGCGGTGATTACGATATTTTTCACAAAATCTGCACCGCACTGGCGCTGCCGGAGAAAATTGTCTCTCCCACGCAGTTCCATAACTCCGTCCATAACGCTCCGGCTGGCTATTGGAGTATCGCGACGGGTAATACGCACCCTTCTACTACGATCAGTGCGCACGACTACAGCTTTGTCATGGGGCTGGTCGACGCAGTAGCGCAGTTACAGGGTGAAGCGGAAAATGTGTTGCTGGCCTGCTACGACATGGTGCCGCCATCGCCGATTAATGAAGTGCGCAACGTTGCCGGGCCATTTTCAACAAGTCTGCTACTGTCCGCTCGTGCCAACGAGCACACGCTGTGTGCACTGGATGTATCGGTGGCTCCCAGAGCAGCCCAGGTTTCATCTTTAGCGATTGCGGCCCTGGAAACCCTTCGTTTGGGTAATGCGTCGGCACGCAGTTTAAGCTTGCTCACCGCCATCGCTCGGGCTGAGCGCGAGACTGAATTGGCGCTGAGCAATGGTGAAAGCTTATGTATTGGTCTAAGGTACAGCGGTTTCGGTGATTAACGTGCTAACGACTCTGTCGACCTCTGAACTACATGCACTCATGCCTCATTCGGGCGATATGTGCTTGATAAATAAGGTGCTCAGTGTGGATGACAGCGCAATCGAGGTGTTGGCTGAAGTCGAGGACCCCGGTTCTCATCCCCTTGCTTGTGATAATCGATTGAGTGTTCTGTTGTTGCCGGAGTTTGCGGCGCAGGCGGCGGCATTGCATTTGAACCGCAGTGGCGACAGTGTGTTCGGAGCTACTGATGCGCCCGTATTTCTTGCCGCCGTCAAGCAATTTAATTGGCAGGGTGCGAGGCGTTGCCTGGGGGGAGCGGTACTGCGAATAAACGCATGGCGTTTGAGTGCAAGTGCTGTTGGCGCAATGTACCAGTTTGACGCAACCGTTGGTGATGGGGCTAGTGGGAATGAGCTTAGTGCGAGCGGGCGCTTTTCGCTTATGGTCGCGCGCGAGCCGCAAGTTGACTAATGGTAAAGCGCCGCATTCACGTAGCTTCAATTGCCTCTGCAGGATATTTTGGTCTCGCACCCGTCAGTACCCTTGAGCAACATTCTTAAGCTCCGAAGTTACGTTATAACCGGAAGTAACGACCCGAATTTACAACCTGAACTTATGACCTGAACCTACGATAAGGGTGACGAGGGAGTGCGTTACCAGCGTTTTATTGTATCGGGAAATTTTTGTCGGTCGTCCGGGGTCGCCAGATCATTACATTCACCGCGCAGCCAGGGCGCGACCCCATAGAAATTGCTATCGATCACCCAGTAGCCTTCGCGGCAGTACTGACTTATTTCCATGTGTTTCTCGATCTGGCCTTGGAGTCGTTTTTGGTTGCGCTTGGCAAGTGCGTCTGTATTGATTTGCATCCGCTGCCCGTTGGTGAAAACAACCTCCTTCTCGGGAGGCGGAATTTCTCCCCGCTCAAACATCGCGGTGTATTTAACAGGTAAAACGCGAAATTCGAAATGCTTCAAACCGCCCTCCGTTATACGGGTGCGGAATTCCGTGGTGAGATCTTCGGGTAATCGCGCAGTGCCACAAGCGCTCAGTAAGCAGACAACTGTAATCAGCGCACTGTTTTTATTTATGCTGAAGCTCATATTTATACCCCGCACCGTACACTGAGTGGATGAGCTCCAACCCAGGATCGGCTTCCTGCATTTTTTTGCGCAGCTTTTTAATGTGGCTATCGACGGTGCGATCACTGACGACGCGATAATCGCTGTAGATATTATCCATAATATATTGGCGCGAGAAAATTCGCCCTTGTTCCGTGTACAGCAATTTAAACAGACAGAACTCAATGGTAGTGAGTTCAATCATTGAGCCAGAAATACTAACTTGCTGACTGTTTTCGTGCAATTGCACCGCTTGACTGGCGCTGTCCTGGAGTTGTTCCTGCGGCTGTTGTACCCGCCGTAGCACCGCCTTCACACGGGCAACAATTTCACGCGGACTAAATGGTTTGCATACATAATCATCGGCGCCTAGTTCCAGGCCTAGCAGGCGATCAATTTCCTCCACCTTGGCTGTGACCATAATGATGGGCAGCGTTTTGAATTGCGCCTGAGTACGCAACTCGCGGCAAATATCCAGGCCATTTTTCCCTGGCAGCATGAGGTCCAGTAAAATGATGTCTGCGGTGTTGGTGCTCAGCCAGCGCTCGACTTCGAGTCCATTCCCTATAATTTCACAATGAAACCCGGCTGCCAGCAGGTAGTCGCGCATCAACAGCGCGAGTTCTGCTTCGTCTTCAACAATGAGCACGGTAGCGGACATGGGTTTACCCTTTAAGCAAATTAACTGTGGCTGAGAGGCAGGCGCAAAGTGATTGTGAGCCCACCTGAGGGTGCGGGCATGGCGGTAATTGTACCACTATGGGCCTCGACAATATTTTTGCAAATGCTCAGTCCCAGACCGGCGCCGCCGGTTGCCCTGTTGCGCGAGTTTTCCACTCGGTAAAGACGGTCAAAAATTTTATCGATCTGGTCTGCGGGCACGCCTGGTGCACTATCGGTAAAGACAATTTCAACCAGTTTGTTGGTCGTGTTGCAAGTGACGGTTAATTGCCCTGGCGTGTCTGTGTAGCGGTAGCTGTTTTCGAACAGATTGCGCAGCAGCTGTGCGAGCCGGTCGTAATCCCCGTAAATACCCGCGTTTTTGTCGAGTGAGTTGGTCATCTGAAAAGTGAGGCCCTTCTCTTCCAGACGGTGCACGTAATCATCGGCAATTTCTTCCAGTAAATCGTACAGGCAGAGCAGGCTCTTGTTATAGGTCATTGCGCCGAGGTCGGTCAGCGAAAGATCGTATAAATCACTGATTAAATTATGGAGAGCATCGATTTTGTTTTTAAGCAGTTCCAGGTTTTCGGGCGTCGTTGGGCGAATACCATCCTGCATGGCTTCGATCTGAGCTTTCAGAACAGCCAGCGGTGTGCGCATTTCGTGAGAAATATCGGCAACCCATTGCTTGCGGGCTTTTTCGTTGGCGGAGAGAGTTTTTGCGAGCTCATTAAAATTGTTGCAGAGCATACCCAGTTCATCAGTGCTGTTGGGCTGAATTCGGACACTGAAATCGCCGTCGGCTATCTGGCGAGCGCCTTTGGTCAGGTCACCGAGCGGTTTGACCAGCCAGCGGGACACCAGCATTGACACTGCAAACGAGGCGGCCACAATCGCCAGACTAAATAGGGCGAACACTTTCAGCTGCTGGCTGACAAATAATTTATCGACTGAGCGCATAAAGTCTTTTGGTTTGATATAGCCCAGGTAACCAATGAGTTGGTCCTCGTAAATCAGCTCCCGCCAGGAGTACTCCGCATTTTTAAATGCATTGCCGACGATCAGTTTTTTGGTGGGATCGGTGAGAATCAGCTGATCAATAAAGACACGCTCCTGTGCCTTAACGCTGGGGTGCGGCGGTGGTTGGTTGTTACTGATCGCTTCGCGGGTTTGCTGTTCGATAAATTCACGAAACGTGCGGTACTTGAGTCGCAGCCAAAGGCGATTGTTATCTCGTAGGGGTTCGAGAGAATTCTCCCGCTCGTATATTTCTAACACCGAAATTTCGAGATTTTGCAGGCGATCGATTGCCTGTTGAGTAACGTAATCCAGAAAACCTTTTTTAACACTCGCATGGCTTAGCAACAACATCGCAGTTGTTGATAGTACGAGGGTGATAAGAAAGGTGAGCCAGAGCTTAAATTTTATACTTTTGATCATAACGGGGCCCGCGAGAGGGCCCCGAGTATTATCAATCAGCGGAATGATGGCAAGATAGCCAGGGCAAGTTCCATGATTTTTGCGCTTTTCAGGTAGTTAGCGGATGTTGGACTTGCGGGGGTCGGGTTTGGCCGCTTCGCGAAACAGGAGCGCGACTTTACCTATCTCCTGAACCAACTGGGCGTTCGATGAGGTACACACCTCTTGTATTGCCGCTTTGCGCGCATCTCGATCCACAACAGCCACTTTAATCTTGATCAGCTCGTGGTCTTCCAGTGCGCGATTAATTTCGGCGAGCACGTTGTCTGTGACGCCTTTGGCCGCAATAGTCACAATTGGGTTAAGGCTGTGACCGAGTGTGCGGTACTGTTTCATCTTATCTGCGGATAACGCCATGAATTTAATCACCTGTAGGGCAGCACATTTGGTACAACGGCTGCTTGTATATTCTTAAAAGGGCGCCTATTGTACCCGTAAACACGCGGGATCGCGCGACTTCTCGCTGTAGAAGCATCCACAAGCGCCCGACCTTACGTACAACACCCAGGTAATCTTAATAGTAGCAGTATGGCAAGATCGAAAAGCAGTCACCGTTGGCTGCGGGAACACTTTAGCGACCAGTATGTAAAAGCCTCTCAGAAGGACGGCTACCGCAGCCGTGCCAGCTATAAGCTGATAGAGCTGGATAACAAAGACAAACTTTTTCGTCCCGGAATGACTGTGGTGGATTTAGGCGCAGCACCGGGCGGCTGGTCGCAGGTGGCGGTGCAGCAAATTGGTGACAAGGGGCAAGTGATTGCCTCCGATATTCTGCCAATGGATTCGATTGCCGGCGTGACCTTTATTCAGGGTGACTTTACAGAAGAGTCCGTACTGGAAGAGTTGCTTGGCGCAATGGATGGTGAAAGGGCAGATCTTGTAATTTCCGACATGGCCCCAAACATGAGTGGAGTAACTGCTGTAGATCAGCCAAAGTCCATGTATCTGGTGGAATTGGCGTTGGATATGGCAAAGCAAGTGCTTAAACCGGGCGGTACCTTTGTGTGTAAAGTTTTTCACGGCGAAGGCTTCGATGATTTTTTTAAAGATTGCAACGCCAGTTTCAGTAAAGCAGTAACCAGAAAGCCGGATGCGTCCCGTGCGCGTTCGCGCGAGGTTTACCTGGTTGCGAAGGGATATAAGGCATAATCAGTCTCTGGTCTGTTTGTGAACAGCAGAGCTATACTTTGCCAACCACGATTAATAGCATGATTTGCCGCGATGCGTGCGCCCAGGCTGGGCAGCATCGATAATGAGGAGAAGACAGCCTTGAATGATATGGCTAAAAACCTGGTACTTTGGCTGGTTATTGCAGCAGTACTCTTTACTGTATTCCAGAATCTCAACGATCCTGCTCCCCGGGATGAACTCAATTACTCTGAGTTTATGCAAGATGTGCAGGACGACAGAGTCAAAGAGGTCACCATCGATGGCCAGATGATTCGCGGCGTACGTGAGGATAACTCCAACTTTGTTGTGGTTATGCCTGCTGTGCTGGACCTCAAATTGATGGATACGCTGCTCGATCACCATGTTCAAGTAAAAGGGTCGCTGCCTGAGAAGTCCAGTTTGTGGGAGCAACTGCTTGTTGCGAGCTTCCCGATCCTGCTGTTTATCGCAGTGTTTATTTTCTTTATGCGACAGATGCAGGGCGGAGCGGGTGGCCGCGGTGGTCCGATGAGTTTCGCCAAGAGCAAAGCACGTTTATTGGGCGAAGATCAGGTTAAAACCACCTTCGCTGACGTGGCTGGTGTTGATGAAGCAAAAGAAGACGTTCAAGAGCTGGTCGAGTTTCTGAAAGATCCGTCGCGATTTCAACGCCTGGGTGGACGAATTCCCCGTGGCGTATTGATGGCTGGACCTCCCGGTACGGGTAAAACCCTGCTTGCGAAAGCGATTGCAGGCGAGGCAAAAGTGCCTTTCTTCTCGATTTCCGGCTCAGATTTTGTCGAAATGTTCGTCGGCGTGGGTGCATCTCGCGTCCGCGATATGTTCGATCAAGCCAAGAAGCAGGCGCCCTGTATTATATTTATCGATGAAATTGATGCGGTGGGTCGCCACCGCGGCGGCGGCCATGGCGGCGGTCACGATGAGCGTGAACAAACGTTGAACCAGCTGCTGGTGGAAATGGACGGGTTTGAAGGTAGTGAAGGCGTGATTGTGATCGCGGCGACTAACCGCCCGGATGTTTTGGATAAGGCTCTGTTGCGTCCAGGTCGTTTCGACCGTCAGGTGTTTGTTGGTTTGCCAGACATTCGCGGCCGCGAGCAGATTTTAAAAGTACACATGCGTAAAGTGCCAATGGACGACAAGGTGGAAGCGGGCATCATTGCGCGTGGCACGCCGGGGTTCTCTGGTGCTGATCTCGCCAACCTCGTGAACGAAGCGGCACTGTTTGCGGCTCGTGCAAACAAGCGCGTCGTTACCATGGAAGAGTTCGAAAAGGCTCGCGACAAAATCCTTATGGGTGCTGAACGTAAATCCATGGTGATGAGCGAGAAAGAAAAGGAAAACACGGCCTATCACGAAGCTGGACACGCAATTGTGGGTCGTTTGGTACCTGAGCACGATCCTGTGCACAAGGTCAGTATTATTCCGCGTGGCCGCGCTTTGGGTGTCACCCAATTCCTGCCCGAGGAAGACAAACACAGTCATAGCAAGCGTTCTATTGAATCCATGTTGTGCTCGCTGTTCGGCGGCCGTATTGCTGAAGAGATGACCCTGGGCTTTGAAGGTGTAACTACTGGGGCTTCTAACGACATTGAGCGCGCGACTGATCTGGCGCGCAATATGGTGACCAAGTGGGGTTTGTCGGAGAAGCTTGGCCCACTGCATTATGGCGAGGACGAAAATGGCTACCCAGGCATGGCTGCCCAGCAGTATTCCGGCGAAACCTCCCGCGTAATCGATGAAGAAGTGCGCCGTATTATCGACTCCTGCTACGGCAAAGCGAAAGCCATCCTCGAAGAAAACCGCGATATTCTCGAAGCCATGAAAGATGCGCTTATGGAGTACGAAACTATCGATTCTGAGCAAGTGGATGACCTGATGGCTCGTCGTAAAGTTCGCCCTCCGCGCGACTGGCACGACAGCAGCTTTGGTGGCGGCAGCAGTGCAGATGGCGCTGCAGACGCAGACAAGCCTTCCGACAGTACGACTGTTGGCGGGCCAGCCAGCCAGCACTAAATCAGGTTAACAGGTTGAGGGCAGCCTTTATGGCTGCCTTTTTTGTTTATGAACGGCTTTCTCGTACACGCAATCACTGTAGTTCGACAACCATGATAATCCGCTGCGGTTCGCGCGACCTCGATCTTACTTCGCCCAAAGTCATGGGCATTTTGAATGTGACTCCCGATTCTTTTTTCGATGGTGGGTCTAACTTCGACAACGGCCAGCTTTTTCTCGATAAAACCTTACACGCGGTCGAACAGATGTTGCGTGACGGCGCAGATATTGTGGACATTGGCGGTGAATCGACGCGGCCGGGCGCCGCGAAAGTGTCGGTGGAGGAAGAGTGTCAACGGGTTCTGCCCGTTGTCGCTGCGGTTGCGGAGCGCTTTGACACCATTATCTCGGTCGATACGTCAACTCCCGAGGTGATGCGGCAAGCGGCGCAGTTGGGGGCAGGCATTATCAATGACGTGCGCGCCCTCGAACGGGATGGCGCACTGGCGGCATGCGTGGAGACGGGATTACCTGTTTGCTTGATGCATATGCAGGGTACGCCGCAAACAATGCAGGATAATCCGGATTACAACGATGTGGTCGACGAAGTGTCCCAATATCTACAGGGGCGGGTGGCCGCAGTGGAGACGGCAGCCGGGGGCGCCGCTTGTCAGATTATTCTGGACCCGGGGTTGGGTTTTGGAAAGTCAGACGGGCATAATCTCGCGCTTTTAAACCAGTTGTTGGCGCTATCCGCACTGGGCCACCCAACGCTTGTTGGGGTGTCGCGAAAGTCGATGATTGGCCGCCTTTTGGGGAGGGAGCCGGATCAGAGGCTCGCCGGCAGTCTTGGCTTTGCGATGGCGGCACTGGTGCGAGGCGCATCTATATTACGTGTACACGATGTGGCGGAAACGCGCGATATCGTGGAAGTTTTCAAATTGACCCATTTGGGATCGCAAGAATGACAAGAAAATATTTTGGAACGGACGGTATCCGTGGCCAGGTTGGCCAGGGTGTGATTACCCCGCAATTTTTTATGCAGCTTGGCTGGGCTGTGGGCAAAGTTCTCGCTGAGCGGCATGCGGATGGCGGCGGCCTGGTGCTAATTGGCAAAGATACCCGGATCAGTGGGTATATGTTTGAATCTGCGCTGGAGGCGGGGTTGATTGCTGCGGGTGTTGATGTAGGCCTGCTTGGCCCCATGCCGACCCCAGCGATTGCCTATCTCACGCGTACGTTTCAGGCGAGCGCAGGCATTGTGATTAGTGCGTCACACAATCCATTTCGCGACAATGGCATCAAGCTGTTCAATACCCAGGGTGTGAAACTTGCGGATGATGTGGAAGCCGCGATTGAGCATCAGGTTGATCGACCAATGGTAACTGCAGAGCGGCTCGGTAAGGCGCGACGGGTTCCGGATGCGGAAGGCCGATATATCGAATTCTGCAAGGGTACCTTACCCTGGGGTTTCAGTCTCGCGGGGCTGACTGTTGTTGTGGATTGTGCCAATGGTGCGACTTACAACGTAGCGCCCAAAGTGTTCTCGGAATTGGGCGCGGAAGTCATCGCTATAAGTACCCACCCCGACGGCGAAAATATCAACCTGAATTGCGGTTCTACCAAACTGAATAACCTGCAAAAGCAAGTACTTGAATCTCATGCGGATATCGGGATCGCCTTTGATGGTGACGGCGACCGGGTGCAGTTTGTTGATGAGCGTGGCGAGGTTGTGGATGGCGACCAGCTGCTCTTTATTATCGCGGCGCATAAGCAGCGCCATGGTGGCGGCTGCAGTGGTGTCGTTGGCACCCAGATGAGTAACTTCGGTTTCGAGCTGGCACTTGAAGCGCTAAAAATTCCATTCGAACGTGCCAAGGTCGGTGACCGCTATGTTATCGAAGCGATGAACAATAATGGGTGGAAGCTGGGTGGTGAGTCATCGGGGCACATTGTTTGTGCAGACGTAACGACAACTGGCGACGGTATTATCGCTGCACTACAGGTGTTGCGTGCACTCAACGCGGAAGCTCAAACACTCTATGAGCTTAAGCAGCGGATGCAGAAAATGCCGCAGGTGATGGTTAATGTGCCAGTTAAGCGCAAGTTGAACCTCGAAGAAAACGACATGGTGCAAACGGCAATTGCCGAAGCGGAGCAGCGTATGGAAGGCCAGGGGCGCGTGTTATTGCGGCCATCCGGTACTGAACCGGTGATTCGGGTGATGGTGGAAGGGCAGCAACATGGCATGGTTTCGCAGCTCGCTCATGAACTGGCAGAAGTCGTGGGACGCGCTACGTCCTAAAAAACTTAATTGGAATCAATTAATTGCATAAGAGCGTTGTATCCTTTACGGTTCTCCGCTACTATTTGCGCCCGCTTCGCCCCAGGGCGCGAAAAATTGCTTTGGGATTTTGAGGAATTGTTTTAAAACCAACCAGTTAGGGAAGTCATCATGCGTCGTCCGATCGTAATTGGTAATTGGAAAATGAATGGCGACTATGCCGCCAATCGTGAGTTGCTCACTGGTCTTGTAGAGCAGTGGACAGGAGTACACCAGGCGGAAGTTGCTGTGTGCCCACCGTTCGTCTATCTGGCTCAGGCCGCCGAACTGTTGGAAAACACCAACATTGGTTTTGGTTCTCAGGACATCAGCAAGCAAGCATCCGGTGCTTACACCGGTGAAGTTTCCGGTCCTATGTTGTCCGACGTAGGTTGTCGTTACGCGCTGGTAGGTCACTCCGAGCGTCGCGAATACCATGGCGAAACCTCTCAATTGGTAGCGGAAAAATTCCAGGCTGCACTGGATAACGGTCTCATCCCCGTACTGTGTGTAGGCGAGTCTCTCGAAGACCGCGAGGCTGGTAAAACATTTGATGTGGTCGGTGCCCAGCTGTTGGCCGTTATCGAACACTGTGGCTTGGCCGGTGTTGCCAAAGGCATTATTGCGTATGAGCCTATTTGGGCTATCGGCACTGGCAAAACAGCCACGCCGGAAATGGCGCAGGATGTTCATAGCTACATTCGTGAAGTTATGGGGCCGGAAGGTGATTCAGTGCGTATCTTGTACGGCGGTAGTGTGAAGCCGGATTCCGCTGAAGGTCTGTTTGGTCAAAAAGATATTGACGGTGCTTTGGTAGGCGGTGCCTCCTTGAATGCCGATGACTTTGTCGCTATTTGTCGAGCGGCAGAGTAATAAACGCCGGGATAACCCCAGCGAGTAAAAATTAGAGAGTAACAGATGGAAAACATCCTATTATTAGTGCACCTGTTGACGGCCCTTGCCATCATCGGTTTGATCTTGATGCAGCAAGGTAAGGGTGCAGAGATGGGGGCCTCGTTTGGTGCCGGTGCGTCACAGACGTTATTCGGCTCTGTGGGATCTGGGAACTTTTTCTCCCGTTTAACCGCTATTGCCGCGACTATTTTCTTCGTGACCAGTTTCAGCCTTGCCGTGGTTGCCAAGCACCAGTCGAATGTGGGTGACGACGATCTGGCTTTGCCTGAACTCGAGCAGTTGGAAGATGCGTCTACCGCAACAAATAATGACGATTCTGACGTTCCAGCACTTGAAGTTGAAGGCGCAAATGTGGATACTGCCGCCGCTGATGAAGTGCCTGTGTTAGACACAGAAGAAACAACATCAAGCGACGCTGAGGACGAAGTTCCAGCAGCGCCAGCAGAGTAAAAGTTTTAGCCCAAGTGGTGGAATTGGTAGACACGCTATCTTGAGGGGGTAGTGGCGCAAGCCGTTCCGGTTCAAGTCCGGACTTGGGCACCATCTTAAAAAAGGCCAGCAAATGCTGGCCTTTTTCATTTCTAGTTTGGCTTTTTTACGTTTTCCTGCTTTTTGCAAACATACACCTTAGGCATCCGCCTTACATTCCACTGCCGGAAATCACCGCCTGCCCCTCTGTGATCGAGGCATGGATCATTGCGGCGTACCAAGCCGGTGAATTAATGCTCGGGTTACTTGGCGCAGTGGCGCTATGCCTGCGCTCTGGTTCGAGAGCAATACAACGATATAGCCGTTCTTGGTGAAGATATCCAAATTTGCGCTTATACCGTCAAATCTGCCGCTGTGACCGACAATAGTGGTTTCGGCGGTATCGTCAACTTCGAAGCCAAAACCATAGCCGTGTGCGCCTAGATTGTCGTGAACTTTGAATAGCTTTTCTGTGTTGGCTTCGCTCAACAACTGGTTCGCTAGCAAGGCCTGGGCGAACTGATGTAAATCGTCAACGGTGGAGTATCCCCCACCAGCCGGGCAGCCTCTTACTGGAATACGATACGTATTTTCCTTCCACTGGGTTTTGTCCATTGGGTTGGGAAAATAACCGGTGGCTAAATTCGGGATTGGGTCATCGAGTTCAAAACTGGCGGAATTTACCATCTGTGCTGGTGCGTAAACATGTTGTCGCACATAGTCGAAGTAGTTCTGCCCGCTAATTTTTTCGACCAGCACACCTGCCAACAGCATGCCCGTGTTGCTGTAGTGAAACTGTGTTCCCGGATTGAACTTGAGCGTTTCACTGCGTACCAGCGGTTTGTAGTCCGAAATAGATCTGTAGTGATCTTTAGGGGAGTTCTCGTACGCTTCGTTAAAGTAGCTGCCCAGGCCGGAGATGTGACTGAGCAGGTGCTCTACTTTGATATTTTGTGCGATTTCGGGTGCTAGCCAGCTGCTATCGATAAATTTTTCGATAGTGTCGTCCAGGCTAATTTTCCCCTGTTCGATCAGTTGCATTAATGCCACTGCGGTGAACATTTTATTCATCGAGCCAATATTGTACTTCGTGGTCCTGGTGTTTTTGATCTTGTAACGTTTGTTTGAGAAGCCGACTGAATCGACGAGCAGGGTTTTACTGCCGTTGGCGATTAGGATTGTGCCGGAAAATAATCCCTTGTCCTCAAGCCGTTTGGTGAGCGATTTTATTTCCCGTTTTAACTGGCGATTTGTATTGATCTTTGTGTCGATTGGGACAGTTTTAAAATCCGCATTTATGACGCTTACGCCCGTGATCTGCGTGGGATGATTTTTGGCGAAGTACAAGGTTATTTCAGTCCACAACTCAGTTTTGTCGGAGTGAACAACCGCAGATGCGTGAAAAACATTGTCGCTGAATTCAGGCTGGGAAAACGATGGCCGCTCCAGTTTGCCTTGTTCTGCAAATAATCGACTTAGCGTGGCGTAATGCATCTCAACGGGGTAAACCTCCAGAAATCCCGGGAGGTAGTGAGCGCGAATATAATCTTTTTGTGCCGCTGGATTGTTGGAGTTTACGGCATCGATAAAGCGGCTCAAACTCTCCTGTGAAGAGCGCTCGGCGTCGTTTTGAGCGAAGCACCCCAAAGAAAACGAGATAAAAAATACGCTGAGCGTTGTGGCGATAGTTTTTGCATTTCCGTACATGCGGTGGCTGACTCCTGTCTTGGGCTTTGGCTACAACTATTTTGTTGTGTTGCAGAAACTCGAAAACGGTCCCAGCGCAGGGCGTTTTCCCGTGTCTGGTGGAGAAGGCTTGGTGCTTGTCAAATTGGCGATAATTACTGTTAGGTAGGCGAGCTGTGAAAAACGCGCCGCCATTTGCCATGGGGCAATGTAAGCCCATGAAATACAAGACATTCGCAAATTTATGCCAGTATTCCATGGGCGCAGAACCAAATATCCAACTATCTAATCGACCGCTTATTAGTTACAGCTTCTCAGAAATTGCCAAGAAGCATCGCTGCCGGGGATTGAATTTGTGTACCAATTGGCCTGATATAGATTTCCACTATATATCATTTGGTCGCCAGCGTTGGCGTGGTTGTAGGCTCCCCCAGCCCAGTCTTTCGCGGTCCAGTTCGGGTAGTGATTGAACACCTCGCAACCGTTTCCGCCGTAAGACGATGAACTGGAGGACGAGCTGCTGGATGAGGAGCTACTGGACGAGGAGCTTGTTGAGCTGGAGCTGGTTGAACCATTTGAGCTGCTGGAGCTGGACGAAGATGAACAATTCTGAGGGCCACCATTGCCGGACTGGTTGTTGCAAGTCGTCACACCGATACAGCTAGCGCTGTTTTCCCATCCCCAGCCAACAGTCTGGTTTACACACATAGGATAGATGGAACCATACCAGTTACAGACACAGGCGTTACCACCAGATGAGCTGCTTGATGACGAGGAGCTGGAAGAGCTGGAGCTTGTGCTGCTTGAAGAGGAGTTGCTTGAACTAGAGCTACTTGAACTAGAGCTGCTGGAACTGCTATTAACAGGTGTATCTAGCGGCGGCGTACCGGTGTAGCCTTCGTTGCCTTCTGCGCTCAAGGTTAGTACCAGATATCCATCGCGGGTGGTGACATTTAATGGGGTAAAATCTGCGCGATTCTCAGCGAATGTCCAGTCAGCGGTTTGCCAGCGCACAGTGTTAAAAGAATCGAAGTCGTCCCGCCAGGTGAAATCAAAGCCGTCACCGTTCCAGCTGTAGTACTCGATCCAGTTAACAAACATATGCAGCGGCAGAATGCTATCGTCGAATGCGCCAACCCAACTTTCGCTCGTGGGTGGCCAGAAATTGAATCGGGCTTGCGCGGGGTTGGTGAGGTCATCAGCTTGATCGCCAACGGTTTGTCGAACGAGCTGGTCATCTACAAGCCATCGAACCTGACCTGGGGTCCACTCGATGGTGAATGTGTGGTAGCTGTCTGCAAATGATTCTGGCGCTGTGTGCACCTGCTCGGACGTGATTCTATCGCCCAGCCCAGTAATGATATTGCTCTGCCAGGACGTACCATTGTTTTTGCCAAATATTTCTATATCTACTTCCTCCCAAAACACATCGCTCAATTCCGAGCCGTCTTTCCATAAGAAGAAGTTGGAGATTACGCCGCTGCCTTTAGCTGCCTGTACACGAAAAACATATTTACCGTAGAGTTCAGCATCCGCGGTAAATATTTCGGCGCTTTTATAGGGTTTAGCAATAGATACTTGCGCAAGCGTGCCTAGTACCGCCAGGCCAAACGCAAGCAGTATGGGGTGTATGATATTCTTCACAATTGTCTCCAAAATCAGCCGTTGAAGCTGGTTTGATTTTTATGGTTAATAACAAGATTTGGGGTGTCTGCTCCCGTATTGTTATTTTTATTGGTTTTTCGCGAAGATAAAGCCGCAATTCCTGATTTGAGCAGATTGATAAGTTCAAATAAAAGCAAGTAGTCTCGTGTTCGGAAAATTTCAATTGGCGCTAAAAAATAACTCGTCCTACTTTGCTGAAGAAATATTAAAGGTACATCCTCTGTCCGTTTTCTCATTACTTTTACGGTAGTCGCTGGGGGTGACCTGAACTAATTTCTTAAATAGCCTGTTGAAGGTTGCTGTGCTGTTGAATCCGGAGGCCGCGCCAATTTCACTAATGCTCTGGTGTTTGCAAGTGTCGTCACGCAGCTTTATTTTTGCAGCTTCTACGCGATAGGTGTTGATAAATTCATGAAAGTTTTTCTCAAACTCCTGATTGATAACTGCAGATATATCCCGGCTATTGAGCTTGGTGTACTCCGCAAATCGTTCGAGATTTAGCTGCGGGTTCAAATAGATTTGGTCTGTCAGTACCGCTTTTTCGATGGCGGTTTTTATAGTTGATTTGCCCGGGTCTGGATTTTGGATATTAGTGGCTTTAGTCGCGTTAGCGCCGCTACACAGATCCTTGTCTAGCAAAATTGTCAGCGCGAGAAATAAGGTGAGGTAGTTCCCAACTATTCCCATTAGGTCGGGAAAATTACTCGGAAAGTGTCGTCCAATAAAATGCGTGACTGCGCCCCAACTCCACAGAAACAGGAAACCAACGTATAGCCGAGCATAACGCTGTTGCCTTGTCGCGCTATAGCCAGCCTTTTCGCTGAGGGTGTTATTGTTTGACAGCCAGATAACAGCGGCAAGGGCGTAGATCACGGGCAGCAGTTTGGTGAGGGATACAAATGTGAAGTAGTAAGTATGTGCTTGTTGGTAAAGGTGCAGCTCTAGGAACAGAAAGCGCTGGGTGTCGCTATCAAACCGGAAGCATACGATATACAAATAGGAGATTGATACTGCAAACGGAAGAAGGTGAGCAAGGTGTCGCCAGAGAAATCTACCCGCGTTGGTGGAGCTTTGGATAAGGCTTAATAAAAGTGCTGGCCCGGTGAGCAGTGAGGTGGTGCCTAGCACACAGAACACATAGGGTGCAGCATCGAAAGCCGGGCGACGCAAAGCGTCTGACCAAAATAGCAGCGTGTATCCACAGGCGAGAACATTCAATGTCCAAAAGCCGAGCCATAATCGACGCGCTGGCTTGTTGTCGCTATTGTCTGCTACCTGCCGGATCGCGATCAAACAGAACGCGCTTATACTAAGTATCAGAATCAAGTCATGAATATTAAACAGTAGCGATTTCATTTGCACACCTGTTTATTGCAAAAACGGACACGATTTTCGCTATTGAGAACGATACTGCTGAGAAAGATAAAGTGTCCGTACTTGGTCGGGTTATGATGCTTGAGCTTGCGAAGAAGCGATTAACAATTTCCCGGATCGGGTTGAAACTTCGTGCACATGTTTAGCTTTTATTGTTTTGTCCACGCGCATTATTATAACGATAGCGGGATTCCTGGAGGCTTGGTGTAGTTCACACCGTGTGGTTATTGCCTCGCCAGAATTACTCCACTCTTACTTTTATTCTGCGTGGCTCACAGAGTGCCTTTTGTGGCATCAGAGTGCAGCCAGAGCACATTAGTTACTATCCGAGGGTAGTAAAGACTACCGATAGGCTCTCCAGAGCGAAACTGGTCGCAACACGCGTAATGCGTCGCGCCTTTCTGCTGCCAGGCCACATGTGCAGCGTCCGCAATACTTTCTGCTTCGCCAAAATCGAATTCCAGAATTTGGCTTGCCACAAATTGGCAGAGTGCAATTTTAGACGCCCAGGAGTTGTCCGCAGTGGAAGACAGTTTCCAACCGCCGTCCGGATACAGGCAGAGCCCGTTGCGCAATATGCTGCTGAGGTGTGTTTTTAAGGTATCAATGTAGAAGCCGTAAGGCCCACTACTGGCGGTGGCACTTTGCAAACCCATTACGTGTGGATACACCAGCGCCTCAATGGCGGGAATGATGGCACTCTCATTGTTGTCTTCGAGGATTGCAGGAATATAGCCCAGATCGCTGCGAAACCCGTTGCTGATGGTTTGCGCGGCGAGTGATGCCGCCGCCGCGGACTGCTCCGCCAGTGCGGGGTCCCCAAGGCTGGCGAGCATGTATTCGAGCGCTAGGTAGCTCGCCCACATTTTACCCCCGAGATAGATGTTATTTCTGGCCTGGCCTAAGGAGTGGTCCAGCGAGTCGTAGGTTGTGATTTCACCACCACCCTGAGTGCGGCTCGAGTCGAACCCCATGATGCCATTGCGGGCTGACGGATAAGGGTTGTCGCGGTTTTGCAGGGATTGAAGACAACCGTGAATGATCGCTCGATGACGCTGGATAAACGCAATATCTGAGGTTTGCGCGAAATAAACACCAGTACAGAGCACCCAATTAGTGAGCTGTTCGCAAGTCATATGGGAGAAACACTGCCTGTCCAGACCAGCGACTTCGTAGGCGCTCTGGCCAGTGGGGCTCCAGTGATTCATTACCCCCATATCGTGGGTAAAGGAGATACCGCCGGGGAGCGCGTGATTCGGGTCGGACGCATGAAAAACCGTGTCCTGAAAGCTGTAGTTGCACACAAATTGCTCTAACACGTTGCGTACTGTCCAGGGGTTCATTCGCATTTCGTGAAATAGCATATCGACGGTGAGATCGAAGGTGTTCATCATTAAATACTCACCCTCGTTCACGACCCAAACACTGGCTTGTCCGTCCCATAACCATTGAGTGGACCCATAGTAGCTGCGAGTTGCGTGAGCAATCATAAATTTGCGGTCGTCGCTAAGAGGGCTATCCGCCAGTTCCCGGTTTCGTGCATCCGCTTCAGTCAGATACGCCTGGCGATGTTCTAGGGCGTAGCTCAGGGCTTGAGTGAGCGAAGTAAAATGTCGGGTGTAGTAATAGCGCATTTCCCGGTTATAGGTGGCTACGCCATCGACGAAAAAGCCTAGTGCCACTGAAAGGGTGCGGGTCTCGCCAGCGGGTACCTCTATTTCCAGGCCTGCCGTTGGCCCGAGTAAAAACTCCGGCGACTGATGACGGCGGTTGATGGCTGAGACTGCATCGAAATCGATAAAGCATCGAGCGCCAGGTGTTTGTGTCGCGAAACCGATGGTATCCCGGCTGGTGGCGCCAATCAGATTGCCCCCGGTTCGCGCGCCGAGGCTGCTCCACCGGTGATCAATCGTCAGGCCAAAAATGCCGGTGATAGTACTGGTGGTAGAATTGTTAAACACCACCTCCAGATGTATACAGGGGCAGCAGGCAAAGGCCAGTTGCGCGGGTGTTGCGGTGGCTGGGTCCGGTATTGAAAAGAAGGGGCTATATATTTGCAGAGTGGTGGCACCGCCGGTTATGCGATCGGTACACCAAAGGTAGTCTCTGGTGATGTTCTGCTCGATAGCTACCCGACCACCGCCGCCTTCTTTACCTTCAACATAGCGTTCGGCTTCTGAGTGATTGCTGTCGCCAAAAAGCGGCAACAGGTGAGCCACCTTGTTGGCGTCGACAACACCGACCGTAATTTCTCCTGGATAGGGGCCGCTCAGTTCGATGCCCATGCCGCCCGTTGTGCCGTGCGCGCCGCAAGTAAAGCTCGCCATTGCACCCATCGGGGAGTGGTGGGCATGGAAGGAGGGGGACTTTGGTCGCATAGGAGCCTCCACACAATTATTATTGTTTTGGCAACAATGCGCTTTTACAGGGTGGAACGCAAGGGGTTCAGTTATGGCCCGGTTTCTAGTGGCTGCGGGTCACAATATAGTCGGCCACCCAGCGCAAAGGGTCGGCGCTGCTTGCAAATGATTGGAGGCTGGACAAGGCGGTAGCGTGAAGATCACGGGCTTTTTCCCTTGCCTCCCGCAGCCCTAGCAAGGATACATAAGTCGCTTTCTCGTGCTCAAGATCTGCTCCCTGTCGCTTGCCAAGTGTGGCGGTGTCGGAAATCACATCGAGAATATCGTCTTGAACCTGGAAGGCTAAGCCTATCGCGTCGGCATAGCGGATCAGGCTCTGGGTTTGTTCCTGGCTGGCTTGGACTGATCTCGCACCCATCAGCACTGCTGCGCGGATGAGCGCACCGGTTTTATGCCGATGAATTTTTTCCAGGTGGGAGATAGTAAACGCCTGTTGCAAACCCTCGGATTCCATATCGATCATCTGCCCGGCCACCATACCTTTGTCGCCGCTGGCCAGCGCCAGTGTCCGTATCATGGCAACTGCGGTCGCTGGATCTTCGATGGTACTGAGTTTTTCGAACGCCAGTGTTTGCAGCCCGTCCCCCGCCAAAATGGCAGTGGCTTCGTCAAATGCAATATGGCAGGTGGGTTTGCCGCGGCGTAAGTCGTCGTTATCCATCGCCGGTAAATCATCGTGGATCAACGAGTAAGCGTGGATACACTCCACCGCCCCGGCCCCCGCTAGAGTCGCCTCATTCGGTACTGACACCGCCCGCGCTGCCGCATATACCAGCGTAGGGCGGATGCGCTTGCCGCCATTCATCAGGCTGTACCGCATTGCTTCGGTCACCCGGGGGGCGACCGCGTCGGCGGGGTGGGTCCAGCCTTCCAGGCATCTATTTACCTGTAGACTGGTGTCGTTGATAAATTCCTGGAGGGCTGGATTCATGAGCTGATGTTGTCGGTAAGGTTAGACTTCGTTAGTGACCTGGTTGAAAGAGTCGTTGTTTTTCTGGGACTTATCAGATTTCTCGCCAGATTTTGTGTTGGCGGATGCACCGAACCCGTAGTACTCGATACCGTCTTCATCAAAATCTCCACCGCTGTTTTTGCCAATGCGACTGATGAAAAACTCGCCCTCGGTGTCCATCGGCAGGTCTACCGGCTGGCGACCACTGTGCAGTGCTATATATTGGTTTTCGCTGAGGTCCACAGCGCCTTCAAACGCGGAAGCAAACCGAATTTTCTTGGCGTGTTCCTGCCAGCCTTCGACCACTTGCATCGGAATCGCTTCTGCGGCGTCGCCGCTGCCATAGCCCAAGGTTAAGATTTCCTGACCGGTGAGATCAACGCCTGACTGTTGCGCGTCCTCAAGTCCTGCAGCTATCCAGGCGGGCAGCGCGGCCGAGTAGAGGTTGCCTACGTTTTTCATCAGCTCGGAGCCCAGCGCCATCTTTTCCTGAATACGTTTGAATGACTCGAAGCGTGGCAAAACACGAATGGTCCGCATTGCTTTGGGAAACACGGGAGAATTCATTTTGCCTTGTTCAACCAGGTCGAACAGATTGCGGGCAGCGTTGAATTCTTCGATAACATCGTGGAATTTAACGCGTGCCGCATCGCAGTACTCCTTGAGTTCTGCGTGGTCCTCGGCTTTGCCCAGCGCCAGTGCGAACAAATAGCTGATCGCCAAGCCGGTTTCCGGCATCCGCGCGTAGGGGCGGTGAAGAAAAATCGCGCCCAACTGTTTCAGGTATTCGGCGCGGTCTAATCCGCACTTGTTGAACATATTATTGAGCGCGAGCAATACCGCGTCGATATAACAATTGGTGGAGTAATACCCGTTAAACACTGGAAAATCGCGCAGCTGTGTGTTGGTGCTGGCGTTCTGCTGCGCAAATCTTACAAACGGTTTGCGAAAATCCGGCCCGCGGTAGTCGGCGGAGGAGCCTGACTTCTGCAGTTTAATTTCGAGCAGCTTTGGTTTGGCCTCGAGCAGCATCGCAACAGCCCCGGCACCCTGAGTGGGCTCTCCGGTGGAACCGCGTTCGTATTCCGCAATGTCTGCTGCGACCACGATTGCTTTGGATTGCGCACCGTCGCACGCTAGAAAACGTGCAGCACCTTTAAGTGCATAAACGCCGCCCAGACAGGCGTGTTTGTATTCCGGTACTTCGCAATTGCGCGACAGTGCCGGCAACCCCAATTTTTTCAGCCCTTTATCGACGATGCCTTTGACGATTACAGCACCGGCGGAATTGTCGGTACTGGATTCGGTACCGAAGGCAAAGAATCCGACAGTACGTGGGTCGATGTTGTACTGCTTGATCAGTCTAAGAACGGCATTCGCCGCCATGGTGTAAACGTTCTGATGGTGGCCGCGCATGCGAAAGCTGTGGCCGACGACGTCCCGTAGTTTTTCCCAGCTTCCGTCTGTCCAGCCGCACCACTCCTCGAGATTGGTGCGATAGGGTGGCAGATAGGCAGCCAGTCCACTAATACCTACTGAATTCATCGTGTTCTCCATATTGTGCTCTAGGTACAACGCGGCCTTGCGAATGTTTTCGCTCCAGCTCATGTTCACTCACTGGAGCGATACTTACTGTCATACTTCGGTTACCGGTATCTTGTTGTTATCCCGTTTGGGGCCATTTTCGATGGCCAAGGGGCTAATAATATCAGGCTCAGGCGCCATTGACCCTTCCAGTTTTATGCCTTTCCATAAAACCTTAAGTGCCGCTAAAGGCCGCGCCAGAGTGTCGTCTACCGCAGTGCCTTCGTAGCCGCAATGCGCCATGCAGTTGTTGCATTTTGCATTGACGCCCACGCCGTAGTTCTCCCATGGGGTGGTGTCCATAAGTTCGGAAAAACTCGCGGCATAGCCTTCATCACTCAACAAGTAGCAAGGTTTTTGCCAACCGAACACATTGTACGTCACATTGCTCCACGGAGAGCACTGGTAGGATTGGTTTCCGGCCAGAAAATCCAGGAAATTGAGCGATTGGTTGAATTTCCAACGGGATTTACGCTGCCGGCCAAGGGAAAATATATCGCGGAACAGCTGCTTGGAACGCGACCGGCTCAAAAAGACATCCTGCCTTGGGGCCAGCTCATAGCTGTACCCCGGCGACAGGGTGATACCCTCAACCTGCAGTTCATTCATGGCGTAGTCAAAAAAATCGGCCACTTCGCCGGGGTTTTCACCGTTGAACAGAGTGCAGTTGATAGATACGCGGAACCCGCGGGCATGCAGCAATTTAATCGCCCGTGTAGCCACCTCGAATACGCCTTCACGACATACGGACTCATCGTGCCGCTGCTGGAGCCCATCCAGGTGTATCGAAAAGGTGAGATACGGGGAAGGGGTATATTTGTCGATGTGTTTTTCGAGTAGAAGCGCGTTTGTGCAGAGATAGACGTATTTTTTTCTCGCGACTATGCCGGCGATCAGTTCTGGCATCTCTCGGTGTATTAACGGTTCTCCGCCGGGAATAGAAACGATGGGTGCACCCGCTGCATCCACCGCGGCAAGAGCATCAGCGACGGACATCCGCCGCCGTAGAATATCTTCCGGGTAGGCAATTTTGCCGCAACCTGCGCACTCAAGATTGCATTGGAACAAGGGCTCCAGCATAAGTACCAGCGGGTAGCGCTTGCGCCCGATAAGCTTTTGCCGAACCAAATAACTGCCAACTTTGACTTGCTGTTTAAGCGGTACACCCATACTTCACCTCTAAACGTGGTAATCCTTGGTATGTGCTGGGCTGGCGATGCATCGCCTGGCGGCCCGCGTGGACAATTTAGCGCTTGGCGGTTAACACCTCGCTAAGTGTGACACCGTGAGACCGATGGATTTCTTCCCATTCAAGTTTGAACCAGGGAGTGAAATTCTGCGGTTGGGTCTCCAATTCATGATCCAGAGACGCTTTGCTGACGTAGCGCCACTCGCTGATTTCATGGGCATTTGTCGAAGGGGTGTCGTCGCTCACGCCGATATACACCCAGCAGAGTTCGTGCTCCGCGCCTGCATCCCCGAAGGTTGCCTGGTATTTGAATTTGTAAAGAAAGGTGAGTTCGGCGCGCAGGCCCAGTTCTTCCCATAAACGGCGGTGGCTGGCGTACTCCATCGTCTCGCCCTTTCGGGGATGGCTGCAACAGCTATTTGACCAGAAGTCGCCCCAAAGGCGTTTTTCTGAGGAACGCTTTTGCAACAGCAGGTCGCCATTGGAGTTAAAAATTAAGATCGAAAATGCCCGGTGAAGAACGCCATTGTTGTCGTGGCAGGACGCCTTGTCGGCAGCGCCAAGTTCTTCATCATCCTCGTTCACTAGAATGAGCAGGTCTTCGTCTGAGGAAACTACCGCATGTGGGTCGTGTGCTAACTCCTCCAAATCAAATCTCCTAACGGTTCTTAGTATTTGCTGGCATCGACGCTTGGCATGATGCGCATAGGTGTGTATCCGGCGTTGTTAATCACGGCCGAACACCCAGTGTTATGGTAAAGCACTGGACGCCAGCGTTCCGTAACGCCGCCAACACTTTTTCTTCCGACGCGCCTGGGGCAATTATAACTGCGCCACCGTCTCCGCTGCCGGTCAATTTTGCTCCCAGCGCGCCTTGCGACATTGCGAGAGAAATGACGTGTTCGATTTCATCACAGGAGACGCCGAGTGCTCGCAATTGCAGTTGATTCTCGGTCATCAGCTCGGCAACTTCAGCGAGCTCACCGTGTTGCAGGGCGTTGCTGGCCCGCGCAGTAATGTTGCCGATGGAGTCAAATATAGCGTCATATTTTTGTGGCTCTGCTGCGCGAGCCTTCGCCACCCGTTCTACGGTCGCTGCGGTAAACCCCTGCTTGCCGGAGAGCGCCACCAGGAGCCGAAACGGCTTAGCTAACTGAAGTGCTGAACACTGGGCCTGTTCGCCATTACGTTGGTAAAGCTGTATCCCGCCATATGTGGCGAGAGTGTTATCCAGGCCAGACGGCGAGCCGTGGGCGATTTTTTCGCAGCCAAACGCCAGCGTGTTGATGTCCTCGTCACTGAGGGGCCGTTTCGCATAGTCTGCCAACGCGCGAATAGAGGCTACTGCGACGGCGGCAGAGGCGCCGAGGCCGCTGGCGTGCGTGATGGTGGGATCTAGCTCCAGGCAAAAGCCCCTACTGGCAAGCTGAAATTTGTCCAGTAAAAATGCCAGGTAAGCCTCGAACAATTCTGTGCCGGGGCGATGCTCTCCCTGGCAGACGTCGACCGACCATTTGGGGATACTCACCCGGATTTCGTTCGGTGCGCTTTGTATGATTCGTGCACGCATAGCCTGCTGAATGCCGCCCGCAATTGCCGGCACACCGTAGACGACGGCGTGCTCGCCAAAAAGAATAACTTTGCCGCAGGCACTGTGCCAACGGGTGAGTGCGTTGTTGTCGCTCATGAACCGGTCTGTATTTGCTGAATAATCTGTTGCGCCGTTTCGATTTTTATTTCGCCGCTGGCAACCAACTGTTTAACCACTTCGTCGAAAATTTCACTGGGTGCGTTTGCGGCAAGTGCGACGCTGCGCGCGTGCAGCGTCATGTGCCCCTGCTGAATACCATTGCTCGCCAGTGCGCGCAGCGCGGCAAAGTTTTGCGCCAAGCCCACGGCAGCCATCAGTGAGGCCAATTCTTGCGCGCGGGAAATACCGAGTAACTTGAGGTTAGCCAGCACCGCAGGATTCGTTTGCAGCGAGCCGCCAACGGTGCCCACTTTGATTGGCATGGTGAGCTCGCCGTGTAAATCGCCGTTTTCGGTTTTGGTCCAGTGGCTCAGGGCGCGATACTGTCCGTCGCGCGCTGCATAAGCGTGAGCCGCGGCTTCGATGCTGCGCCAGTCGTTGCCCGTGGCCAATGCCAAAGCGTCTACGCCGTTCATAATGCCTTTATTGTGGGTTGTTGCCCGGTAGGGGTCCGCCAGTGCCAGGTCGCTGGCAAGAATAATACGGTCGCGTACTTGTTCGCCACTCCAGCCCGGTGCCGCCAACTGGCTGCAGGGCAGCGTAACCTCTGCCCGTGCCAGAGCTTCGTCCGCGAGATTCGATAGAATTTTAAGCACCGCTTCACCGCCACAAATAGTCTCCAACAGCGGCGCGACGGCTTCACAAACAGAATTCACCATGTTCGCACCCATAGCGTCCTGGGTATCGATGTGCAGGTGGACTACCAGCATCGCGCGGCCGCTGTGCTCACCATCATGGTGGTGGAAACTGATATCCCGCAGGCCGCCGCCCCGGGCCACCATATTGGGCATCGCCTGCTGAGCCGCCCTGGCGATGGACTCTTGTGCCGCGCGCAGCTTTTGCTCGGCGGCAAGAGGGTCGTCAAGCCCGGTGAGCTGCACCTGCCCGATCAGAATCGGTGAGCTGGCGGCGGCTTTAAAGCCGCCATTTTTTTCAGCCAGGAGTGCGGCAAAAGATAACGCTGCTACTACGGAAGGTTCTTCAACAACCAGAGGGACCTGATAAATCTGGCCGTTGAGCGGGAAGTTCACGGCGATCCCCTGCGGGAAGGCGAACCGGCCCACCACATTTTCGATCATCCGGTCTGCCGCGTTTTCCTGCAACACGGTGCCACCGTCTTGCCAGAACTGGTGTGTTTCGTGGTCGAAATACCCGGCATCGAACAGCGCCTGCAATCGCTCTTGCACGCTGAGTTTACGGAATTTTCTGTGGAGCGTTTTGCGGTTACTCATGTTGTTCTGTCGCTAAACCTAAATAGTCGATGGCCAGTGGCAGGGCCCGTACGCCATGCTCATCGAGCTGGGCCAGGAATTCTGTAAATTCAGATTTGTCGCTAGCCACCGCGAGGCCCAGATCCCCGCCACCCGCCCCGCAGGGTTTGTATGCCAGGTGGCGGTATTTGCGGCCAGTTATATAGAGCTGCTCGTGGCCATTGGCGAATATACCAAGCTGGCTGTCGCCATCAAATTCGTGCAGTGCATCGGTAAATTGGCGAAAATTTGCAACCATTTCGTTTGCAGTGCCGGCCGTTACAATCGCTCTGGATTGCGCTTCCAGCTGGCCCATGTGCTGTGCAAATCTCGCAGGGTGGTGCTCGCGCCATTGACTCAGCGATTGTAGGTATTTTGGGGTGGACGCGCTGGTACCGCTCCAAATAAAGGCCAGATGCGTTCCTTGGGGCAAGCGAAGTGGTTCCAAGGCGCAGTGCAGCTGCTGATTGCTAAATACGTGAGTGCCGCCGCATAGACTGGCAGCAACGTCTGCGCCGCTGCCTTGCTTGCCCTGAGCGGCACTGTGGGCTCTGTGAATTATCGGCCAGGCTTGCTCGCGAGATAGAACATCGCCAGACAGCGTCCAAAGTGCACCCGCCAGCGCAGTTGCTAGCGCACCGCTGGAACCTAGCCCGAGCTTATGCTGTTTGTCGAACAACGCGCGGCTGTCTATTTCCAGCGCCCAGCTATGGCTGCGCAGGAGATCTAGAGCACTTGGGATCTCTGCCAGTAAGGCATTACACAATTTTATCAGCAGCGCCAGAGCGGGCTCTGTGCTGACTAACTCGGTAGCTTGCCAGTGCAGCTGACAGGCCCCGTCGAGGAAGCCCGGGCACAACACGTTAATTTCTGCTTTACTGCTCGCCTGCGGCTTTAGTTGTAAGTTAATACGTCTGTCAACGCCTGCGACAAGAGCGGGCGCTCCTTGAAGTACGGCGTATTCACCGCACAGAATCACTTTCCCTGGCGCCGACGCGTGTAAGGTCTTTGTCATCAGTCCAGCAGCCTTGCCCCTTGACCGAGCTTGCAGCGGATGACCCGTTTGATACCGGCAAGTTCGCTCAGGCGTTGAGCGACAAGCTCGCCATAGCCGGGCGCACAGATTGCCTTGATTTGCGGGCCGGCATCAACCGTAAAAAACACGGGGGTGCCTTCCGCGCGCCAGCGCTGGATCGCGCGCATCGCATCCATGGTGGCGCCACTCCAGTACAGCAGTGCAGGGCGGGAGGCAAGCGCAAGCGCGTGCATTTTGAGGCAGCTGAATTCACTGAGTTCGGCCAGCTTGTCAAAATCCCGCGCCTTCACCAGGGCCTCTGCGTTTATCACATCGGCATCGTTACCTGCGATCCACGCTGAATAATAGGGGCTGGTATTGCGGGAGTTTTCCATCCCGGCGGTGGAGCCAATGGCTTTTTCTTCTTCAGAGACGACTCCCACACAGACTTCGAGCGGCCAGTGATCCGCCGGTGCGACGGGCTCTGCGTAGTTAGCACCGAACGGCGCTGGTTCCAGCTGCGCATGGGGAAGATAGATTTTGGCGAAGCCGCCGAATAAAGAGCGTGCCGCGGAACCAGACATGGCGCGGGCGAGTTTACTTTGCTGTTGCAGCGAGAGATTCAAATCCAATGCCTGGTTGGCGGCAACCACCAGCGCCGCAAAACCACTGGCAGACGAGGCCAGGCCCGCGCCAGTAGGAAAATTGTTGCTGGTGTCAATATGGCAAGGCGTTGTGATACCTGCTAACTGCCGCATCACGCTCAGAGCGGAAGAGATGCGTGGCAACTTGGCGGTGTCGGGCTTGCCGTTCAAGGTAAGGCGGTCGGTTTTGTAGGCGGTATCGAATGTAAGGGTGGTGCGGGTTGCCAGCTCATCCAGCGTGATTGAGAGTGAACTTACCGCAGGCTCGTTCGCTGTGGTGTTCTCCGCTTTGCCCCAGTATTTAATAAGCGCGATGTTGGGGTGAGCAATCGCTGTGGCTTGTCGTATGGCGTTGTCTGTCACTGTTTATCCGGCGTTCTGGTTTACGCAGTTGCTTTTACTTTTGGCACTGTTGAGCTTGTCTAAGTGCAGAGCGTTGGTGCTGATCTCAGGGGCTTGAGAAAACCGCGGGGTCAAGTGGTGCCCTGCGGATGTAGCCTTGCTGATGAAACCAGACCAAGGCATCGGCTATGGCCTCAATTGCAGGGCGGGGATGATACCCCAGTTGTGCCTGTGCTTTGGTATGGCTGAAGAACATTTTTTTTTCAGCCATGCGCACACCGTCCAGCGGAATCATCGGTGGTTGCCCGCTTATTCGGGCGATTGCTTCGTTGACGACCGCCAGCGGTTTGATCCAGTTTGGCGACAATTCGACCCGTGGAGCCCTGCGCCCGGTGAGCTTCGCGATTATCGCCAGAATGTCTCTCAGCAACAAATTTTCGCCAGCAAGAATGTAATTTTCGCCAGTGTTGCCGTGTTCATAGGCCAGGAGATGACCCTGCGCAACATCGTCTACATGGGCGATATTGAGCCCAGTGTCCAAATAGGCGGGCATTTTACCATTAGCAGAGTCGACCAGTATTTTGCCGGTGGGCGTTGGTTTGATGTCTCTTGGTCCGACAGGTGCGCTCGGGCTCACCAGAACAATCGGCGCGCCCTCTGCGCAGAGATTTTCTATCGCTTGTTGGGCGAGAAACTTGGAGCGCTTGTAGTGGCCCACCATGTCGCCGAGTTCGCCGCGATGGCTTTCATTGTGGATTTGGCCCTGTGCGGAGGCTTTAAGTGTGGCGACGCTGGAGGTGTACACCACGCGTTCCACACCACAGGCAAGTGCCGCGCGCATCAGCGCCAAAGAACCGTCGACGTTGGCGGCGTACATGGCTGCAGGGTCGCGCACCCACAAGCGATAGTCGGCTGCGACGTGAAACAGCACGTCGCAGCCAGTGGCGGCGTGCGCCAGGGTAGACGGTTTGGTGAGGTCGCCAATCACCTGCTCTGTCGCCAATCCTTCGAGATTGGGGTTGTCGGCGTGTCGGCAAAGCACGCGCACCGCTGTGCCTTGTTGCAGTAGCGCGCGGGCGACGGCATTACCGAGAAATCCACTGGCGCCAGTAACAAGCGCTTTGTTAATCATTGTTGATGCACATGCTCCGCAATCATTTTCGGTAATTCTGCACCCACTGCAGCTAAGCTGCGTAGCGCTATTCGGTATTTTCGGTTGAGCATAAAAAGGTCAGTCAGCAGGGTGGGACGTCTTACCACGCTCGCGAGTAAGGCGAACGGATTAACCCTTGAATTTTCACCCATGAGCCACACGAGTTCAGCCGGTAGGTTATCCTCAGCTTGATCACAAATGACCCGCATACAGAAAAAGGGTTTCTGCGCATGTTGCGCTACCGCGGCAACAGCAGACGATTCCATATCGACAGCATGAGCGCTCCAGTTAGCTCCCAGCGCCAGTTTGTCTGCCGCGTGAATAACGGGGGTGTTTACGCAAAGCTGGGTCGCGGTTGGATAGTTGCTCGTCAGGCTATTGCAGCTGTAGGTTATGTTATCGGGAATCTGGATAACCTGAACAATGCTCAGCGCTTGCCCGCTGCACAGTGATGTGTCGAGCGCACCGGATATCCCAAAACTCAGCAAGGCATCTGCCCCTCCCGCGATAAGGGACTCAGCCGCGTTGGTAGCATTGCGAGCACCTACGCCGCAGCAAATGGCTCGGTCGCGCAAGCTTGAAGGCAAGCATGAATACTCAGTGGCCAGGGCCGTAATAATTCCAAAGTTCACAAAAAATATCGGCACCTGGTGGTCTGTGCATGTAGCGTTTGTTAGTGCATGGTTGATTGCATTTTATGCATTGCTCGGGTGTGCTCGACACCAGAGATCGGCGCGAACGGTAAACCCATTCCCAGCATTTTGAAAATCACACGTTGCGCCGTATTACTGCTGGCTGAGGACGCAATAACCTGGGTAATTAACAGCATGCGCGCGCGCGACATTTTGACTGTTTTACCATGGTAATAGGCGGAAGAGGTAAATACTTTTTGCAAGGTCGGTAACGCCAGGCCGACAGCCCAGAGACAAAAAATCCGAATGCCCTTGTGTCTTGCCGGAATACACAAGCTGTAGTCGAGTGCATTTTGCAGGTGGCCATGAGCGATACTGATGAGCTGGCCCTGACAATTACGGAATAAAGCAGTGTTGTGGTTAGGTGCAAGTTCGTCAAGATTAAAACCACCTGCACCATAAATGTCCCTTGGCAGCCAGCAAAATCCGCGTTCGAGATCATCCCACACGTCTTTAATAATATTGGTCATTTGCAGGCCTTGGCCAAACGATGTGCTGAGTTTGTCCAGTCTATCTCGTTGCAGCGCAATGTCTTCTGCAAAATCACAAAACAGACCGGTCAGCATTTCACCAACAACCCCGGCAACAAAGTAACAGTAGGCATCGAGTTCAGCTAACGACTCAAGACCTCGGTGAGCACCGGGTTGATAATCCGGCATTCCCGCGCACATTTTTTTTACGCAAGTTGCGATGATATTTTGCGTGGTGGTGGGCAAGGCGAGAAAAATGCGAATGACCTGGTCTGCATCGGCGACCAGATCACGCTCCACGGGGTCGGTTTGTAACGATAACGCCGCGCTTGCCAAACGACAAAAAGTTGCAGGTGGAGCCTTGCCTTCCAGTGCCGCAATAAAAAACCCGTATAAATCACGGGTGGCATCTGCGGAAATTTCTGGGTCGTCTTCTAATGTGTCTGCTATTCGACATAAAAGGTATGCATTGGTAACTGCGAGACATAAAAATTCTGGCAGTTGCGGAATTGTGAGTGCAAAGGAGCGTGAAACCTGGGGCAGCATTGTGTTTTGAAAATGCTGTTCGGACGCGAGTCGCGTTTTTACGTCATTCAACACATTGGCATGTGTATTCTCATTGCTGCGAACCGTTGCCATAATTGACATCCCTTCTGAATTTTGGCGTGATCTGTGCGTAATCCGCGTCTAATCACAACCCACCGAAATATGAGCTAGCAATGCCAAACAGTATACATGAATCTGTATTCTCAATACTTTACACTGGGTTCACCTTTTAGCTTGGGGGAGCTCACGTAACGGTTATGGAAATTCAGGATGAAGTCGATCTTCTAGAACCGCAGGAAAGTCTTACAGCCTCTGCTGATTCGGCTGTTGACCGGGCGCTATTCTGGTTGTTGGATGCGCAGTACGAAGACGGTTATTGGGCGGGGATACTCGAGTCAAATGCCTGCATGGAAGCTGAATGGCTTTTGTGTTTTCATGTGCTGGGGATTGCCAACCATCCAATGAGTCGCGGACTTGTGCAAGGTTTGTTGCAACGTCAGCGCGCGGACGGCTCGTGGGATGTGTATTATGGCGCGCGCGCTGGCGACATTAACACCACTGTCGAGGTATACGCGGCTTTGCGTTGTCAGGGCTATGCCGCCGATCATCCGGATATCAAACGCGCGCGCGATTGGATTCAATTGCAAGGTGGCGTTAAACAGGTGCGGGTGTTTACGCGATTCTGGTTGGCGCTAATTGGCGAGTGGCCGTGGGAGGAAACCCCCAATCTGCCGCCGGAAATTCTTTTTTTTCCGCGATGGTTTCCGTTCAATATTTATCATTTTGCTGCCTGGGCGCGGGCCACTCTGGTGCCTTTGTGTATTCTCAGTGCGCGCCGTATGGTCGTGCCATTAAATAAAAAATCGTGTTTACAGGAATTGTTTCCGGAAGACAGGTCCGCGGTTGTTGCTCTGGGCAAAAAAGCGGGCGCCTGGTCGACGTTTTTTTATCACGCAGATCGCGCACTAAAAAAATACCAACGAACGTTTAAACGCCCACCTGGGCGACAACAGGCGATAAAAATGTGCCTCGAATGGATTCTTCGTCGTCAGGATGCTGATGGTGCCTGGGGAGGGATTCAGCCGCCTTGGATATATAGTTTGATGGCGTTAAAAGCCGAAGGTTATCCTGTTACTCATCCGGTGATGGCGAAAGGTCTTGCCGCACTTGATGCACATTGGTCTTACGAGAGGCCGGGGGGGGCGCGCTTCGTTCAAGCTTGCGAAAGTCCGGTATGGGATACATTGTTAAGTTCTTTTGCGTTATTGGATTGTGGGTTTAGCTGTACGTCCTCTTCTGAATTGCGAAAAGCTGTTGATTGGATTCTGGATCAACAGGTCCTGCTGCCTGGCGACTGGCAACAGAAATTGCCGACGGTTTCGCCCGGTGGCTGGGCATTTGAGCGGGCGAACGTGCATTATCCTGATGTGGACGATACGGCAGTTGCACTAATCGTGCTCGCCAAAGTACGACCCGATTACCCCGATACCGCACGCGTAAATCTGGCGATTGAACGCGGTTTAAACTGGTTATTTGCGATGCAGTGTCGCAACGGCGGCTGGGGTGCATTCGATAAAGACAACGATAAAGACCTGCTCACTAAGATCCCGTTTAGCGATTTTGGTGAAACAATAGATCCCGCCAGTGTTGACGTCACTGCACACGTGCTGGAAGCGCTCGGGTTGCTGGGCTATCGGACAACCCACCCTGCCGTCGCCAAGGCGCTAGAATTTATTCGCAGTGAACAGGAGAACGACGGCTGCTGGTTTGGCCGTTGGGGGGTGAATTATATCTACGGTACGGCAGCCGTGTTACCCGCGCTGGCGTCGCTTAACATGAATATGAATCAGGAGTTTATTCGTCGCGCTGCCAATTGGATTTTAGGCAAACAAAACAACGATGGTGGTTGGGGTGAGTCCTGTGCATCCTACATGGACGATACTCAACGCGGGCGGGGGCCGAGTACTGCATCGCAAACGGCCTGGGCGATGATGAGTTTGCTCGCTGTCGATGGCGGGACTTACGCAGAATCCTTGTTGCGTGCTGAAGCTTATTTGAAAACCACCCAAACCCCAGAGGGTACCTGGGATGAGCCCTATTACACGGGAACTGGATTTCCGGGCTACGGCATTGGTCGTCGGGAAATAAAACGTCAACGGTCGTTGCAACAGCATGCGGAACTCAGCCGAGGCTTTATGATTAACTACAACCTCTACCGTCACTATTTTCCGTTAATGGCACTTGGCAGGCTGGCTGCGCTGCGAGGGGCCTGAATTTGTCGAAGACGTCACGATTGCGGCTTTGGGCGGTAGTGATGCGCGATAAACGTTTGCCTGTCGGCCCAAAATTCGACCCGGTGCATCGTGAACGGATTTTTGTTACCAACGCCATCGGGGTTAAAAGTCCAGATAATCAACCAGGTGTATAGGTTCTCCCAAAAATGGCTCCATGGCCTGGTGCTCTGCGGTATGCAGAGGTGAAAGCCAAGCCGGCGCCATATTTTTTCACCGCCGCCATGCTGGCCGGACAAAACCAAGGGGGTTGAGCCGCCGATAAATTCCACGTGATTAAAACGCGGGTCGTTCACGAGTTGAAAGGCAAGCTCCTGAAAGGAATCGCGTAGCATGGTCGCGCTTTTCGCCGCCCATGCGATAGGAGATTTTGCCAATTTTTGTGATGGCACATGCTCGTTCCAAAAGTGGATTTCCAGAAGGTGTGAACCCGGGCTAATTGCACTTTTATTTACCGGAATAGGTTGCTTGTTGGTAGTGAATCCCACCCGGATCAAAGCGTTGGGGTGCACCCAAAATTCAAAGATGCCCTGTTTTTCTCGCAAGTGCTTGTCGATGGTTTTTATCAGCTTTCGCAGCACGCTTATTCCTCTAGGATCGATTTGTTGGCACTATATAGCCAGATCGCTGTTTACCAATTTACAACACCTAAAAAACAACCACAAAAAGCAATGACTAGTTCAACGGTAAGTCTGGAGTTTCACTTTATTGCTGATGATTTTGGCAGAGATGAAGCGACAAATCAGGCCATGATCCACTGTCATCAAAACGGCATACTGTCCGGCGTCGCACTGATGATGGGGCAATCAGCCAGCGCCGCCGCTGTCAGTATGGCCAAAGAAAACCCACACCTGGATATAGGCTGGCATTTTCATGTTGTCGATAGCCAGCCATTAACTCAACCACAGTGGCCCTGGCGAACACCTGCCCAAGCCGGCTTCGCTATAGGCTTTTCGTCCGCGGCCCGAGCACTTGTCCGGCGTGAAATAGCTGCCCAATGGCAGGCATTTAAAGCCAGCGGCTTACACTGTGCTTTTATTAACGCCCATCACCATATGTTAATACATCCGTTTATTCGCCGAGCGTTACTCGATCACGTGAGAGCGGAGTTTAGTGGCTGGTTGCGCTGGGGGCAGCCAAAGTTTTTCTCTGCACCGAACCGGGGTTATATCGTGTTGGATCGACTGCTTCAGCGACCACAGGCTAGCGCGATGCCTTGCCAAATTAGTCAGTCGCTGTGGGGGATTGATCGCACATTTAAGATGCAATCCGATGAAGTTAGCGGGCAAATCCAACATTTAATCGACTGCGGTGAAACCGGCCTGCACGAATTTATGTTTCACCCACGTCACTCAAACGATATGGATACCCAGTGCCTGCTTGAACTGGCAAAAATACTTCCCCGCAAACACCCGGATTATTTTCCCCCACTCAGTGGTTCAGTGATCGAATAGCCACTGAGATCTATGTCGAGTTTTTCCTTAGGGAAGGGCACGTTGTACTGTGCATTGTGAAATTCATTCGTCAGCACCGAACCATCGCCAAAGTAAAGGTGGGTGGCTTTAAGCTGCATGCTGGAAGTGTCCACCTCCAGGCTGACTTTATCTAACAACTTTCTTGCTAATACCGCCGCAGGCTGCAATTGAAATTCGATTACGGGGTTGTCTGCAGAAGGGGTTAGTGGTTCGCTGTTGAGTAGCGTGTACTGTTGGCGAAACTGCTTGGCGTCGCTGGGAAATCCCACCTCTAACAACAGCAATATTTGTCGCATCGCCGGGTCGGTAATATTCGCGAACGGGTATTTTTCTGCCTGTTTTAATTTGGGATATGCGATCACCAGCTGTTCAGCGTTTCGCACTGCAAGTGTTCGCACCGGCGTGCCCAATTGCCAGCGAAACCGGTTCGGCTTGATAAACCATAGCTCGCCTTCCTGGCGCAGTGGTCTGGTGAGATTTTTTATATGCCGGATTTGTACAACATCTGCGTGCCAATGTTCTATTTTTGCCTGGTGGGCGAGCCATTTGTCCAGCAAGTCTGGCGACGACTGACTGGTCTGGCAGAGTGTCAGCGCAAGGCATATAAAAATTTTGGCGGGCAGGTAGCGTACCATGGTATTTCCTTTTTACGACTGGCTTCGTAGCTGGCTGAATGCGATTGTTGTGTAAGGTGCTTGTCTAGGGCCTGTTAACACTAATTCGATTCATTCTGTTGCGGCTAAAATTTCGCTATCGAGTGATGCGGCACCCCGACGTTTGGAGCGCAGGTTGTTCGGCATATCCCTATGCCTCACCCCTACGGGGTTACACGCTAAAACGCTCCCGGCGTTTTAGTGGTTGTTCCAAATGAGCGATAAACAACGCTGAGAGCGGGATTTTAGCCGCAACCCGCAGGGCTGGGCCTGTATTTCCAGGCTGATGCGTTATTTTTCGCTCGTTTAGCCCGCTAAACAACGCCAAAAATGCCTTTCATCCTGAAAATACAGGCTCCAGCAGAGCGAATTGAATTAGTGTTAACAGGCCCTAGTAAGGCGATTCTCAGTAAGCCGATTGTTGAGTGCAGCCGCAGTTGGCGACGTCTTTTTCTCGCATATTAATGATTTCCGGTATCTGTCATTGTGATCTGCCATTCACTCTGTGCAGGGTTATCCACCAGGCGGGCAATAGAAAAACGGCGCATGCGGCGAGAATCACGATACCTAGCGCGGTGACTTTACCGAGGCTGGCGATTCCCGCGTTAGTTCCCAGGCCGAGGCTGGCAAATGCCACAGCGGTTGAGCCCGCACAGAGCAAAATCGCGCGGCCAACCGATTGGAACACCCGTGAGAGGTTTCCTTTCTCGCGCTTCAGGGCCAGTTGAATGTGAATGCTGTAGTCGACTCCAGCGCCCAGCAGCAACGGAAGTGCGGTGAGATTCATGATGTTCCAAGACCAACCCAGCAGTGCCATGCACGCACTCAGGATTAACCCGCCCAGCACAAAACAGAAAAGGCTGAGGACCACGTCCAGCCAGTGGCGAAAGGCCAGTGCGAGCAAACACAACAACACGACTATCATCGGTAACAGCACGTTGAGCGCATCCTGGATCATGGTGGCGGTGAGTTCGTCGGCGAGCAAGGCCCACCCCGCTATCGCCACCCCGGGTATCTGTTGTAGCTGTTTTACCAATGCAGATCGCGTGGTCTTGTCGAGTGTTGTTGAGCTGGACAATTGTGCCATGGCGAACCAACCCTCGTCGGTATGGCTCGCGAATTGTGAAAACAGCCACTGATTCGCCGGGTGAGCGGGCCACAGCGGATGGCTCGCGCTGGGGGCTGCCGCGTTAGCGAAGCTTTGCCAGTGGTGCATGATTTCTGCTGTAAGCAACAGGGAATCGGTATTAAAACCGGCATCGACCGCAGCCCGTTGGAACTCTGTCAGGCGTGTTGCCAGGTTCGCGAGCGGCTGGCGATTGGCCCTCTGGTGGGCGGGGTTCGGCCAAAGAGCGGTGGGAAGATTCGCGTTGATTGCGGGGAAGTCGTCGGCCAATTGCCGTTGGCTTTGGTCCAGAGCGTGAGCAATTTGCTGCGCGTCTGGCGCCGTAAATATCAGCCATTGTTCGCTCGCTGAGGCAGCCAGTCGCTGCTGAATATGGTCGTGTGTCGCCTGTGCGGCGTTGTTGGCAAACTGCAATTTATCGACCTGGGTCTCCAGTGTCGGGGGGCGCATAAAGGTTGTGAGTAAGCTGCCTAAAAGCAAAGTGGCTGAGGTGGCGATAGCGATTTTGGTGGGCAACGCTGGTGCGGCAGGCAACGTTATGGGACGTGCTGGCGTGCGTACCACCGCAGGAAGAAAACCGTAGAGCACCGTGGTTGCCGCTATCAGAATTCCCAGTGCGACTAACAGGCCGAGCTGAGCCAGTCCTGGGAGGTTACTGCGGGTCAGCAGAAAAAAAGCGCAGGCCGTGGTAAACGCAGCCCAGAAAATACTCGGTTGCAGTTTGCGTCGCAGTTCGCTTGCCGATAAGCGGCTCTCAGTCTGAAAATGCTGGTATACGAGCAGGCCATAATCAACGGCAAGGCCCATAAGCAATGCGGCAAACCCGAGACTGACCGCGTGAATCTCTCCCAGTAATGCGGCTCCCAGCAGCAGTGTCACCGCCAGACTGAGCCCAAGCGTCAGGGCCAGCCATAGCAGCGGCCCCACGCGCCGGTACGCCAGCCAAAAGAGCCCGAGAATAATTATTAAGGTACCAACGGCGGCAAGACTCAAGTCCCGCACCAGTTGGGAGCCAAACTCCACGATATAGACAGGGTTCCCTGTCATTGAAATGGTCGTGGAAACGGGAAGCTCACCTGCGTCTCTGAGCCGCGCAATTTCGCTATTGATGCCGTCCAACCAACTTTTATAACCCCAAAAATCGCCTTCGGTGTGCGGGTAATCGAGATACATCACGCGCAGGCGGCCATCCGTGGAGGCGAAGGGGTTATAGGCACTGTTCTGAAACTGGCTGGCGACCTGTGTCAGCCCGAGTGGATCATTAGCCAGGCGCGCCACGTCAGCGGCATTAAAAGAGGAGGCAAGCTGTTCAAGGGTTTTATCGAGTTGTGTGTTAACGGCTTTGGGTTGTAACCGCTTAGTCAGCTCGTTCACCGCCTCAGGTGGCTGACTGAGCCATATCAGGGCAAGAATTTCGGCGTAGGCCTCTGGGGAATCCTGCAATGGGTTTTGCCAAACCGGGGCGCGGCTTAACCTTGCGCGCTGAAGCGACTTGGCCAATTTAGGCATGGCGGCGTCCAGGGTATCTGGGTTCTCATCCTCAATGGCAAGTATTACCGCCTCGCTCGCGCCGAAATTCTGTTGGTAACGCTGTAACGCGGTTACCGTACTAGAGTCTTTGGGCAGCAGGGAGAATATGTCCGCATTAAAAGCGACTGGCGTCGTTAGCAGTAGTACCGCTAGCACGCCCAGCATTGCCAACCAGAATCGCCATCCCGCCAAGATTACACTCCATCCAAAAACAGCTGTACCCGTTCGCCTGTTAAGGGGTTTTCTACGTTGATTTCCCCAGCACCGGTGGTATTCACATGCCATGCAGTGCTGTCAGTCATTGCCCCGCTGGCAACAATGTCCGGCAATGCAAACCAGATTACCTGTGTTGGCGGACTGCCTGTGCCCTGGTGTTTACCGCCATCAAGGCTGTGTAACCACCAGCGTGCTTGTTTGCCATTCCTTGTTGTTTGGACATGAATCACGACGATAGGTGACTTGCTTAATTCTGCGTAAATTTCTCCGGTATCCGAGCGTGCGAGCAATACATCGCCAGCTATCTCGGTGCCAGTTGTCGTTTTCCATAACGCCTGACCCTGCCAGCTCTGCCAGTGGCTGTTGGCCAGATCGATGATTGGGGCGGGAGTGGTGCTGCACCCGGTGAGCATGGCCATGCCGATGAAAATCCAAAAACGGTATTGCGTAGTCACGCGTGATCATCCTTTAACGGGCGAGACCAGTACTCGCCTCGCCAGACCGCTGGCAGTGGTAGCCAGCATGCGAGAAAAGTGAGCGGCCGCAGCAGGCTCCAGAGAGGAATGGCAACTGCAGCTTTGCGGGCCAATCGCGTGCGGTGTAGCTTGCACAGGGTTAACGCAGCGATGGAATCGACGCATAGGGTGCATAGTAGGCCAAGCCAAACAATATGGTTGCCGGGTTGGTAAATTGCTGCGGCGAGCCAGCCAATAAGCGGCATTACGAACGCCTGTGCGGCGAACCCGCCGGGGCGGTTCCACCGAATGGTTTTTTGCCAGCGAAAATAGTGTTGCAGCGCTGGCCGCCAGCTATCGATGTCGACCGTTGTTGACAAACATATGCTGGACAGCTGCACAGGCTGCAGTTGTTGACCAAGCTGGTAGTCGTCCGCCAGATGTCGGCCGAGCGAGTTTAGGTCGACACGCTGCTCGAAGTCGTCACGCCGAAACAGCATTCCAGCGCCAAAGCCAAATTCAATGGCCTTGGTACGCGCCATTAATTTTGCACCCGGATAAAATTCCAGATTGACAAATAGGGTGTCCAAAATTGCCGCAGGTGATCGCGTTTCCGCCACACGGTAAGCGCAGGTAAGCAGCGCGCATTTGCCGTCCAGCAGCTCATTCCGCATGGTTGTCAGCGCATTCGCTGGCGCGAATACATCGGCGTCACTCCACAGCCAGAGCGGGTTTTGCGCATATTCCACCAGGGTTTTCATCCATGCAATTTTGGGATTGGGCGCTGAGAGGTGTGGGGAAGGATGGGAAATAACACGCACCACGGCGGACGGGTATTGGCTGTGACAACGCTGGGAAAAATGGTGCCAAAAAGGGGCGTCTGCTTCGTAGCAGCCGATAAGCATTTCGTCATCTGGCTGCATCTGGCGGATCCAGCTGCACAAATTCTCCTCGGTTGTTATCTGCTGTTGCAGGGCTTGCTTGGGCAGCGGTTTGAAGAGCGTTACAGGAAGTGTATTGGTTCGCGCGGATCGGGGTTTTGCGGGGAAGGGAGTTTTAACCAGCCACCAGGCAGCGATCCACCACACCAGAGACAGGGTGCTCCAGACAATCAGTAAACTCACGATAGCGGACCCGTCGCAGGTGTTTGGGCACGGCGATCGCGCAGAGCGCGTAGCTCACGGTAACGCAGGCGCCGTCGCCACCGGTTGTGTAACCAAGGGCCGCCGACGACGATATTCAGTACCACAAATGCGGCCAGATACCCTGCGCCGATTTGACTGCGTGCCAGATTAGAATCAGCCTGTAGTAGCCAACCGATGCACAAGGTGTGGACCGCGGTAGAGGGCAGCAAGCCCACCAGCGATGCAAACAGGTACCGTTTAAGTGGCATTCCGCTGAGCGCCGCAGTTACGTTCAGCACGGTGTCTGGAATCGGCAAAAAGCGCGCTTGGACAAGAGGCCAAAACCCAAAGCGGTTGATAAAACGGCGGGTCTTGTAATAGCGTGAACCCGCCGTTTGCAACACGAAACGCAGGCCTAGGATTCTTGCCAGGGTGAATCCTGCCGCTGCGCCAAGCAACAGTCCCGTTAAATTGTATAAAGTCCCCATGACGGGCCCAAATACTGCGCCGACAACAAATAGCGGAGGCGCTGGTATTCCGGCGAGGCCGAAGAGGGTGTAACCGAGCAGTAGAAGCAGTGGCGTCCACCAAAAACGCTTAACTTGTTCAGTGGCCTCGCTGAGAGATGACTGCTCCAATAGGCCGGTGAGTGGCGAATAGGAAACCAGCAGCCAGCCTGCGATAATTAGCAATAGCAGCACACTGAACTTGATGAGAGGAGTGCGCGATCTTGTTGGGGCTTGGCTGGGGTTCACACGACGATTCCCTGATGTGCGTAAGTATGTGCGTCTGGGCTGCCTGAATGCCTGAAGTGGCAAAGGTGCGCATACATAAATCCGAGGCGGCAGCGGTTTTGGTTCGCAAGCATAAGCTAACATAGAGCAAGTTAATATGTCGTCGGTCGATTTGAACAATTCGGCTCTGCTTGAAGGCGCGTGGTTTCGTTGGATGTGCGCGTGCTAGTATCAACAGCCCCTGATATCAAAAGGCCCTGGCATCAATTGGCGACTGTTTACTTGTTGCGCTGTAGCCGTTTGTTGTGCTGTAACTGTATTTTTCTATTGTGGAGTTTTACCTATGTCTTCCATCGCTGCCCCGGACTGGATCAGTTCATTGCCAAAAGCTGAATTACATATTCACCTGGATGGAAGCCTGGAGGCTGGCAGAATGCTGCAGCTGGCTCAGAAGAATGGTGTAGAGCTGCCTTATAAATCGGTAGAAGAAGTGGCCCAAGCCTATAACTTCACTGATTTGCAAAGCTTTCTCGATCTGTATTACATGGGCGCCTCGGTGCTCTGTGACGAGGAGGATTTTTACCACCTGATGATGGATTATCTACTCCAGTGCAAAGCCAATAACATCGTGCACACAGAAATCATGATCGAGCCGCAAACGTATTTGCCGCGTGGCATCGGTTTTGAGGTATTTATGTCGGGCTTTCGTCGCGCGATGCGCGATGCAGCAGACCAATGGGGGCAGAGTGTTCTGCTTATTCTAAGTCTGCTAAAACACACCTCTGAAGAGGAATGTATCCAGGTCCTTGAAATGGCGGATGCCTGGCGGGACGATTTTGTGGCATTGGGTATGGCGAGCACGGAACTGGGTAATCCGCCAGAAAAATTTGCCCGCTTATTTGAACTGGGTAAGCAACGGGGCTACGAACTGACAACCCACGCGGGTGAGGAAGGGCCACCCGCCTTTATCTGGGGAAGTTTGCAGGTAATGAACGTGACGAGGATCGATCACGGTGTCCGCTGCCTTGAAGATCCAACCTTGGTTGATTATTTGCGCGAACACCAGATCGCGCTGACGGTATGCCCACTCTCCAATATTCGTTTGCGTGTGTTTAATGCCATGGCAGACCACAATATCGTCGAGCTTATGCAACAGGGCTTAAAGGTCACGATTAATTCGGACGACCCCGCGTATTTTGGTGGCTATTTAAACGATAATTTCTGTGCGGTGGCAGAGCAATTTAATTTGTCTCAGGCGGATGTGCTCACGCTGATAAAAAACGGGTTTGAAGCGAGTTATCTCCGCAATGAGAGAAAAGCGTATTTTTTGGAACAGCTTTCCGCTTAACCGTGGTGTTGTTCCGCTCTGGTTGTGATTGTCTGGGGTGAATCTCGTTGCGCGTTAGCTGTTTTAGTCGGCAACGAAAAAGGATGTTATTGATGGCCGGCTACACCTCAATTGCTTTAATCAATCGGGCTGGGGGCGGGCGTTTTTAGAATTTAAAATAATAAAAAGAGTGCTTAATGATCTTTGGTGTGCTTGTCGAGTCGACGCACTTAACAGCCTGATACAAGCGAAAAAGCGCGCTTTAGGCACCGTGCATTGTCCTGCTCGAGCCGCGTCTTTATACCAGTTGGTGCTACGGGGCTTGCAGGTATTACCAAGTTAATCAGGTTTCTAAAAACAGTACTCACGCATTGCAATTTAAACTTAGATCATTAAGAATCCATATTCCGCGAATGATGTAGTATCGTACAAACATAAATAATAACTATATCGATGGCGCCTGCCGTCGTTGGGTATTGGACGGCGTGAGATTCCAGGAGGAGCATGCCATGCGCGGTTGTCTTTTTAGTCTAATTTTTGTTTCTCTAGCGGGTTTTGCTGCCCCCTCGATTGAAAGCACCGACAGCTTGATGGCGCAGTGGTTGTCGTTGGAGCGCCAACGGGGCAGTCTGGAACGCAACTGGCAGCAGCGCAAAGCCCAGCTCGAACAAAAGCAGGCCCTCTTCGCAGACGAAATTCAATCGTTAGAAAAAATAATTGAGTCTGCGGCAAGCATTACCGATGATGTGAGCCAGCGTCGATTGGCACTTTCCTCAGAGCAAGACACGCTCGAGAAGGAGCAATCCAGAATCGCGCAAGTCATCGAGCAATCCAGCTATCAACTTGAAAAGGTCGCGACGCAATTGCCCCCACCAATTGCGCGGCAATGGCAGGAGAAAATGGCCCTGCTAGCTCAGTCCGATGTCAGCAACAGTGAAAAGTTGGAACGCTTGTTCAGTCTGCTTGATCAGGCAGAAGAATTTAACCAGCGGATCGCAGTTAATGAAGCGTCTATGGCGCTGGAAACTGGTGGGCAGGCACAAACGGTTCTGGTTACCCAAATCTTTCTCGGTATATCGCAAGGCTGGTATGTGAGTGCTGACGGAGCCCATTACGGCTTTGGTCGCTCGACTCCTGCGGGGTGGCGATGGTGGCATGGCGATGCCGCGGACGCTGAACTTGGGCGCCCGTTGCGACCTGAGAGTTTGTTGCAACTCAAAGCCATGCTGGCGAACCCTACCACCGCAGACTACTTGAGTCTGCCAGTTAAACTGTGAGCCCAGGTTGCCAATGAAACATTACTTTATTTGTCTCTGCTGCCTCCTTTGTTCAGCCGTTATACATGCCCAGCCTGGGGATAGCACAAGTCTTGACGAGGAGCTCCTGCAACGTATTAGCGCTGCGAAACAGGCTTTAGAGAACACTCAGCAGCAACTCGGTAGGGAAGGGCAGGCGCTGAATACAAAACTGTCCGCACAGCAGCGTAAAGTGCAATCTTTACGGGAAAAAGCTGCGGGTGTGCAGCGTCTCGCAGAGGAGAAAACACTAGGCCTTGATGCGTTGCAAACGCGCGTTAGTCAATGGCGGGCTCAGAGCCAGTACCAACAACATCTTATCGCTGCCTATGTTGAAAAACATCATCTGGGGGTGAACGCAACAGTAAGTACTGCAGGCAATGATACGCGGGTGCGTGATGCTGTCGCCCGGGTACAACAGCTACTCGTCCCGCAATGGCAGGATACTGAGGTTGTGCTGCAAGGGGGCGAAGTGGTCGGTGTACCTATGCTCGCTGTGGGTCCGGTGAAGGTTGCGTTTAATCCCTCTTCGGGGGAGGGGGGGCTGGTTACCGGAAATTACTCGGAAATTCCCCACATTGAATATGCATATAACAAACAAAATGCGCTGGAAGTTGCGGATCTACATCGCTCGGGTAATGGCCTCCTGGCTTTTGATCCCACGCTAGGCAATGCACACCAACTCCATCTGAACCAGGGTACGGTAGTTTCACATCTTGAAAAAGGCGGCGTTTGGGCGTTGCCAATATTGTTCTTCGGCGCACTGGCTCTAGTGATTGCTTTAGTCAAAGCCGTTCAGTTATTGCGCTTACCAAAAGTCAGTGATACCGCTGCTACGCGTATTCGAATGGCCGGTACCGATGCGAAAAATACAGCTCAAGCGCTCGAAAAGATGTCTGCGAACACCAGGGGTGCACAGAACGATCTTATCGAAATTGTGCTGAAAAACCCGGCTTCAGGGTTGCGGGATGACCTTTTAGTTGCGTGCCTGCGAGAGCACCGCTTCCGCATTGAGCGATTTATGGGGGTGGTTGCCACCAGTGCGGCAGTGGCGCCCTTATTGGGGCTGCTAGGCACCGTTTCAGGGATGATTACTACCTTCAAAATGATGACGATTTTCGGCGCGGGTGATGCCGCGACTGTTTCGGGCGGCATTAGTGAGGCTTTGGTAACCACGGAGTTGGGATTAATAGTTGCTATCCCATCGTTGGTAGTAAGCGCGTTGCTTACTAGAAAAGCGCAGAGCTACAACAACCAGTTGGAAACCCTGGCGATTAAACTGAGTAAGCTGGATTTACGATCGTGATTAATGAATGGTTGTTTTTGTTCGACAGCCCCGTTATCTGGTCAATTTTATTGCTCGCTTTTATTGTTTATGGGCTCTTGCTACAGCTTATTTTCAGTTGCCGGGAGAGTGCACAATGGCTCGCGCAACATCGTGCTTGGGCGCCTAATTTACGCGTGCTGCTGTCCGCATTGCCGTTGTTGGGTTTGCTGGGCACGATCACTGGCCTGCTGAAAACGTTTTTTCGCATGGGCCTGGAAAACGGGCTGGCGATACAAGAGATTATCAGCGGGGGTATAGCGGAGGCGTTGTTCACCACTCAGTTGGGGTTGCTGATGGTCGTACCCGGCCTCTTGCTCCTTGCCTATTTAAACCGTTTAAGCAATGAGATGTCAGTGAATGGACTCATCAATAGAGCAAAAAATAGAGCAGGCGAATAAGCAGGATATCGACCTGGCTCCGCTGCTGGATGTCGTTTTTATCCTACTTATCTTTTTTATCGTCACTACGGTTTTTGTTCGCGAGACTGGGGTTGATGTCGATAAACCTACCGCAATTTCGTCGCAAGACCTGCAAAAGTCCGTATTGCTATTGGCGATTACGAAGCGGCAAGAGGTGATTTATGGGGGCACCAATATCGGCGTGTCGGGGGTGCGTGCGACTCTGATGCAGGCGACGCGCAATGAAATGCGGCCGTTGATCATCCAGTCGGATCGGCAAGTCACCACGGAGCTGCTGGTAAAAGTGATAGACCAGGCAAAGCTCGCGGGAATCGAGAATGTCAGCATCGCAACGGTGAGTGAGTAAGCGTGCGTAGGTTTGCTGATTCAAGCTCAGCGGTGCGGGTTTTTCTGCCTTGGTTATTGGCGTTTAGCTTGGTATCGGCTTTGTTTCTCGCGATGACGCTGCTTAAGCGAAGTGAATTTCACAAAGAGCCAGAGTTGACCGTACGTAAAATTGACGTGGCTTTGCCTCCCCCGCCTCCGCCCCCCCCGCCGATTGAAGTAAAAGCACCAGCCAGTGCTGAGTCTGCAATCGATATTGGCGCGATCAGTGATGGCCCTGAAGTCGCTTTTTCGACATCCCCAAAGATGGGTTTAACATCCCTCCAAAAAGTCGAAAAACCGGAATTCGATTTCGAGAAAATGGATTTACGCGATGCGATGAATTTCGACATCCCAACCATGGATGTAAAAAACCTGGATTCCATTCCCAAAGCTATTTCGTATAAATCAGTGAAGTACCCACGTGATCTCGTTAATCGGGGGATTAAACGCGTCGATACCAGGGTGGAAATTATTATTGACCAACGGGGCAAAGCGTACGTTAAAAAGATCGTCGATCCGGTTTACCCCGAGATGGTTCCGGTCATCAGGGACTGGGTTGCCGGGGTCAAATTTTCCGTGCCGAGAAAAAACGGCAAACCTGTACAGGCAATTTATCTGTACACCATCCAGTTTATTTACAGGGTTTAAGCTGATGCTGAACAAGCAAAAAATCGTAGTGCTACTGTGGGTTATTTTATTCAGCCTTCCGTGTGTGGCACGACAGGAGGCATTTCAACTCAATATCGAATTGGATGAGCCAACATTCGTGTTACCGCAATTTTCTGGCCCCTATATGGAAAGAGAGGCGAGTATTGCACCGGAAGAATACGAGATGGCTGAGACGTTACAAACACTGCTGCAAGAAAAAAACAAAGAGCAGGTGCTCGCGAAGCTGGATGAGTTTTACAGCATTGAATTGAGCCCGGCGATGCTGGCTTTGAAGGGGCAAGTTTACTTTGCGCTCAAAATGTTCGACGAGGCCGAATATACCTATTTGCAGGTGTTGAAACGCAAACCGCAATTGATGCGGGTCCATGTCGATCTCGGGCAGCTATACCTTGTGCTGGGCAGGAGCGCAGAGGCACGTAAATATCTCGCACGTGCTGTTTCTCTAGGGTCCAATGATGCGACTGTTCACGGTCAACTGGCGTACCTGAATTTGACCACGTTCAGCCCCTTTTCTGCGATTAGTGAGTATCAGCAAGCTATGGCGTTGGAGCCAGAGAATACTCAATGGCAGCAGGGGCTGCTCGCCGCGCTCACTCAGGCGCGTATGTTTGAAGCAACCAACGCGCTGGTTATGGAGATGCTGGAACGACAGCCGCTCGAGAAATCTCTCTGGTTGGCGCAGGCGGCAGTTGCGCTTGAACTCGAAGATAAGCAACGCGCGCTGCAGAGCCTTGAAATGGCGATATTGCTAGGGGAGTCATCCCCACAAAATTTTAAAACTGCGGCTAAGCTCCATTTACAACAGCACAGTTATGCCCGCGCATTCGAACTCATCGCTTTAAGTCTTCAGGATGGTTCCCCGGAAATGAGGGTTGTGGGAGAGTATCTCGCCTGGCTGGAGGCTACTGAAATGTATGATCAGCAGCGAAAATTACTGCAGCAGATTGAACCAACTATTGCGGCATATTCGTTAGAGGATCGTGGTATTTTCTACTTTCACGAGGCGCGTTTGGCCCACCGGATGGGGGACGCCTCAGGAGCCGAAACATGGTACAAGCGCTCTTTGGATGCGAATGGTGCTGATGTGGAGACTCTACTTGCTTACGGGGCATTAAAAAGGGAGTCGCGAAAGTTTGTAGAGGCGGAATTGCTATTTGTTCGTGCCATGTCAGTTGATGGCGGCGAAAAAAAAGGCTTGCTAGCCTTGGCGCAACTGTTTGTGGAAACCAAAGATTACAAAGCCGCACTTGCGAACCTAAAAGCAGCCTACCTGAAATACCCAGAGCTTACCGACGTTCGAGATAATATAGACATTCTCGAGCGAATACTTAAAAACGAAGGTGGCACTCAAATCTAAAAAGAGAGGGATAAATATGCGATGGTATTTTGCAATGAGTTTGGTGATTTCGTTAACAGCCTGTGGTGGCAACACCAAGCAGGATTTGACGTGTAGCGGTGAAGATGCACGTAAACAGTGGTATCAAAGGGGATATGATACCGCTATGGCTGGCGATAATATCCGCACGTTTGAAAAGTTGAAGGAGCAGTGTGGCGATCCGATGGCACGGGAAACCCGCACTGCATTCATCGATGGGTATACTCAGGGTGCGCTCGAGTTTTGCACTTATGACAAAGGGTACTCATTAGGCTATGAAAACTTTGACATGCCGTCAGTTTGTCCTTTCGAGATTCGTGCCGACTTTGTAAAAGGCTATAGAGATGGGAGTCTTGCTTACATGGATCAGATCAAGCGATTTGAAAAAGCGCAGGACGATTTTACTGACGAGGCCGAGCGAGCTAAACGAATTAATGATGCGAATCGTGCGAGGCAGTCGGCTAGGTAATTGATTTCAAGCAGTGTGATCGATGACCGGCTTGGTGTGTTGGCGCAGCGGATAGTTAACTCTCACGAAGTTCTACCATGAGTGCGTTCCGCTATGTTGGATAGCAATATACATGTGATCTATTAGTACGAAAGATCCAAAAGAGAAAAGCGTTATTAATTTTTATTCAGGCCTGGTCTATGCTATAGGTCAGGCCCAAACCTATATTGTGCCAAACACGTGTAAATAAACGCCACCAGCGTCGGATGGTTTGCGCTAAATACGCGTTTGGTTTAATGCCTAGTCAGCTGGAAACGGCTAAATAAAATGGCTAAATGTAGTTAAAACCACTCGCTTAATCGTGAGCATCCCACGTCTTACTGCGTACTGCAGCTGGTTGATGAAGTTATGCTTTACCAAACCTACGCATGTGTCTATTGCGTTTCACGTCCTGCATTCGCAGGGCAAGCGTGTTTAGGCGCAGAATTTATATTGTTGTCGGCTATGACGACTGGTTCGGTGTAATGTCTGCGCTCAAACTTGTCGTACTGTGTCTGCTTGGCAGCATTGTGATTGTTTTGGGCGTGCAGGAAAAAGCCGAAGCATCAGAACAGACACTCAGAATTTCCTACCCTTATGTGCAGACTGACCCAGTTTATAAAGACATTTCCGATTATGTTCATGACCTGCTAAAACTGCTGCTCAGTAAATCTGGTAATCCGTACGTCGTAGAGCCCGTTTATGTGCCGCCTGTACCAATGAGTCGTACGGTGATGTATTTGAATTCAGGCAAATTTAATGTTGCCTGGGCACATTACGATAAGCATTTAGATGAGTTATTGCTGCCAATTCCTGTGCCAATTTTTCGTGGCTTGGGTGGCTGGCGGTTGTTCTTCGTCCGTGCCGACGATACGCGCATGGCAGAAGTCAGAGACTTGGCGGAACTAAAAAACTTTCAGCTGGGGCAGGGGCATGACTGGCCGGACACGACAATTCTGCGCGCTGCGGGTTTTGAGGTTCGTACCGGGGTCGCGAGGGACAACCTATTTCAACTGCTCAAACATCAGCGTATCGACGCATTTCCTCGCAGCGTAATGGAGATATGGAGCGAGGCTAAGCTGCCCCAGGCATCAGGTCTGAGAGTCGAAGAGCACGTGGTGTTGCATTATCCGACGGCATTTTATCTCGTCCTCAAGCGTTCTGACCGTGAGCTGGGTGAAATTCTGCAGGCCAGCTTCGACAAGGCAATTTCAGACGGTTCTTTTCAGCAACTGTTTCTCGCCTGGAAGGGCGATATTTTTGAGCAGTCTCGTTTAAATCAACGGCAGGTCATTTCCATTGATAATCCTGTTTTGGGCGCAAACGCTCGTTTGGACCGTCATGAGCTATGGTTTTCCCCTTCGGATCTCACGGGAGTAAAAAGCGATGCACAGCGTTGATTCTGAATTCCTTTCTATCGCGTTGGTCTTATCGCCTTGCGGCCCTGGGGCGCAAGAATGAAAGCTTTGTTAGCCGGAGTGACACCTGTCGTCGGCTTTGCATTGCAGTCTATTCTTGTCGGTGAACTGGGTGTCGCCAAAGTTGTTCAATGTGCCAACGCGGAGGAGTTGTTACGCGTACTCGAAATTGAACCAGATTTTAATATTTTGATTGTTGGAGATGTAGGTGAGGCTATAGGTGAGACGTTTTTGTCAGAGACAAAAAAGCGTCACTCGGGTTTACGGGTCATCGGTTTTGGTGATTTCGGCCGCTGGCCTAAGCTTGCCAATTTGGATGGATTATTGGCTCAGGAGACCAACCTGGCTCAGATCACAACTGTATTGAGAGGCGCGCTCATGATGGCACCTGAGGGCATCACTGGCGATATGGCTATAGCGGGCGGTATATTGGCGGGACAAGGGGGGAGTGAGCGCAGCAGTGGGCTCCAGCTTTGCTCTGTAGAAGACCCCAATGCCGTTGTTTCTGACTCTGTCACAGGTGAAAACTCTATTATCAGAACCCTAATCACTGAGCTGGCGGGGAAGCCTTCTCCGCTTCAGATAACAAATTTCTCCGATCCACTAACTGGCGTTGCAAACCGCAGGCTCTTTGTCGAGCGCGCAGAATCGGCCCTTAAGCATTCTCGTAGAATGCGACAGCTGTTGGCGTTAGTATATATCGATTTACGTCAATTAAGCCGGATTAATGAAAGCTTGGGTTATGACGCCGGCGATAAAGCGCTGATAGAAATTGGTCGACGCCTAACTAAAATTGTTCGGGAGATCGACACGGTCGCAAGGTTAGGCAGCGACGAATTCGCACTGGTACTTGTTGACATAGAAACACGTGCAGGTGTGGGTGAGGCGGCAGAGCGTGTACAACGTGAAATGGCCTTACCAGTGAATTTACCGCATGGCAATATTTGGGAACCGGAATTCAGTATGGGGGTTGCTGTTTCAGATGGAAATGAAACTTTGCGTGAGTTGATAGCTCGTGTGGATTCGCTAATGGCGCGGGTAAAGCGCACTCATGCCAAGCAGTTCATTATTGGCTGACTTGCTCGTATTGTCGCGCTGATGTTGCACTTGCAGCAGTGTTTACACCCTTGGCCTGTTGAGTCGATCCGCAAAGGGTTGGCGGGCATCCATAAAACGACTTGCGTTGCAGCTGAGTGTTAAGAGTAAATTCAGGGAGCATTGCAGGTCGAAAGCTATAAACGATCATAAATTGTTCCGTACAACTTTCATTCAACCGCCCACGGGGTCTTTCCGAACCACTCTCGGATTACGAGATCGAAATAAAAATGCGATTGAATGCAAAGATGGTCTTGACGCCATAAAATCACCCCCCTATAATGCGCCCCCTCTGATGCACAGGGCGTAACGCAAAGCGCATCAGTTGTCAGCTCAAGCTAAAGCCTTTGCTCAAAGGTTTTGAGTTGGTCGCGAGACTGGTTCGATGTGGTTTTAAAATCCTTATCGAAATACCAGGCTGCTGTATAAGGTTGTTAGTGGCCATTTTACAGTGGGGCTCCGGTGGAGAATCGCATAACACTAACATTCTGGTGCGGGGTGGAGCAGCCTGGTAGCTCGTCGGGCTCATAACCCGAAGGTCGTTGGTTCAAATCCAGCCCCCGCTACCAACTTACAAAGTGGGTCTTAGTAAGTAGGCCCGGGCGTCGGGCTCAACTCTTTGTTGGGCGCAGCCACTGAAGGTCGTTGGTTGGAATCAGCCTTCGTTGCCAACTTACAAAGTGGGCCTTAATAAGTAGGCCCGGGCGTCGGGCTAAACTCTTTGTTGGGCGCAGCCGCTGAAGGTAGATAGCAAACAACTTTTTACCAGCTTATATACGGGTGTCTGATAGTCGGATTCCATGGTCTGCTCAAATGTCAGGTGGATCTAAAAAGTATTTGCGTATAGTTGCGTGGATACGTATCTCTTCTTACAGTTGTATTTGTTTAAAGCGGCTGTTGTTCGGGGAGGCATTGCAACTTTAGAAGTTGCCTATGCTAACCGGTAGATACTGAATTAGATTAAATGTTGGGTTTAGTCGGTATTTGGTATTAACCCAGACAGATGGTGGTACAATATAACGGTACCACCCATTCGAGAGGCCCCGTTTGGGGTTTTTTCGTATCTGGGTACTGGAGTTTCGCAATTTAAACGTTGCAATAATCTCGTCGGGGCGTTGGCAGCGCACTGATAGTCGTAGAAATGGGCTTTAGGCCCATTTTTTGTTTTCAGAATCCAGCTTTTTTGAGGTTTGCGGCACTTGGCAGGCAAGCATACACAATTGGAAGAACTTATCGCGCCGGTTGTCGAGTCTTTGGAGTGTGAGCTCTGGGGCTTGGAATATTCCGTCCAGGGGCGGCGCTCGATGCTTCGCATATTTATCGATAAGCAGCCAGATGGCGTGTTGGTTGAAGACTGTGAAAAAGTCAGTCGCCAGGTCAGTAGCGTCCTTGATGTAGAGGACCCAATTTCTGGCGAATACACCCTGGAAGTCTCATCTCCCGGTATGGATCGCCCCCTGTTTAAACTTGCGCACTTCGAACTTTATGTTGGGCATCGCGTTGCATTGCGCCTGCGTGTGGCTTTTGAAGGGCGACGTAAGTTTCAGGGGTTACTGAAAGGTATTGAAGACGGAGAAATTGTCTTGGAAGTAGGGGAGGAAGAGTATCTACTCCCTTTCGAACTTATTGATAAAGCGAATGTGGTTCCTCAGTTTTAGAGCCCACTTACACTTTGGATATTCTGGTAATACGCGGTAATCCGGTACAGAAGGAATCAGAGGCAACTCGATGAAAAAAGAAATTTTGTTGGTCGCAGACGCAGTATCGAATGAAAAAGGCGTTGACCGCGATGTAATATTTCAAGCCATTGAATTGGCATTGGCGACGGCGACCAAGAAACGCTACGACGAAGACTCAGATATTGAAGTCTTGATTGATCGTAGAACCGGTGACTATGTCACCAAGCGTCGTTGGCTTGTTGTTGACGATGATACTCTGGCGGAACTTGGCACGCAGTTCACCCTGGAAGAGGCGCACGAAAAAGATACTGCGCTGGTCGCCGGCGATGTGTATGAAGAGGTTGTCGAGAACGTTGAATTTGGGCGGATTGCTGCACAAACCGCTAAACAGGTAATAGTACAGAAAGTCCGCGAAGCTGAGCGTGCGCAGATTGTCGACCAATACCGCAGTCGGGTTGGCGAACTGGTTTCTGGCAGTGTAAAGAAAGTGACGCGCGACAATATCATTGTTGATTTAGGCAACAACGCAGAAGGCCTGTTACCGCGCGAAGAATTGGTCGGGCGCGAAGTTTTTCGCATGAACGACCGCGTGCGTGCTCTTTTAATGGATGTTCGTCCAGAAGCGCGTGGCCCTCAGTTGTACCTCAGTCGCGCCTGTTCAGAAATGTTGATCGAGCTGTTTAAAATAGAAGTCCCGGAAATCGCAGAGGAAGTTATTGCGCTTAAAGGCGCAGCGCGCGACCCGGGTTCTCGTGCAAAAATTGCCGTTTCTACAAACGATGGTCGTATTGATCCGGTGGGGGCTTGTGTAGGAATGCGCGGTTCGCGTGTTCAGGCAGTGTCCAATGAGCTGGGCAATGAGCGAATCGACATTGTGCTGTGGGACGACAACCCCGCCCAGTTCGTTATTAATGCGATGGCGCCTGCTGAAATTGAATCCATTGTATTGGATGAGGAAACTCACGCAATGGATCTCGCGGTTGACGAAGATAATCTGGCCCAGGCAATTGGTCGTGGTGGGCAAAATGTCCGCTTGGCCTCTGAATTGACGGGTTGGGAAATCAACGTTATGAGCGTTGAACAATGGAACGAAAAACAAGCCCAGGAAGCGGGCAGCTCGAAAGAAGTCTTTATGGAAGCGTTGGACGTGGATGAAGACGTTGCCGATGTGTTGGTAGATGAAGGCTTCACCACTCTGGAAGAAGTTGCTTATGTACCTCTCGAAGAGTTTTTGGCGATTGAAGGTTTTGATGAAGATATCGCCAATGAGCTGCGTAGTCGTGCGAAGGATGCCTTGTTAACGCAAGCGTTAGCGACTGAAGAGCAGACGGTTGGTCAGGAGCCTGCCGAAGATTTGCTCACTATGGAAGGAATGGATAACGAACTGGCTTTTGTGCTCGCGTCACGGGGTGTGACCTGCATGGAAGACCTCGCCGAGCAATCGGTGGACGAACTGATGGAAATTGATGGCATGGATGAAGAGCGCGCTGCGGCACTCATTATGAAAGCGCGCGAACCCTGGTTCGCCGACGGCGAATAGCTGCAAGTGCAGTAATTATTTGAAAGAAGAAATTAATATAGGATCTGAGACGAATTTATGGCTGAAGTAACGGTAAGTGAACTCGCCAAATCTGTGGGCGCTTCGGTTGATCGCATTCTGGCGCAAATGAAGCAAGCGGGCCTATCCCATCAGACACCAGATGACACTGTGTCCGATGAAGAGAAGCAAACATTGTTGAGCTTTTTGAAGTCGAGTCACGGCGAGAGTGCGGCGGCGCCCAAAAAGATCACGTTGAAACGCAAAACCACGACAACCCTGAAAACAGGGAGCGGTTCTGGCCGTAAAACGGTTAACGTCGAAGTGCGGAAAAAGCGTACTTACGTGAAGCGCGAGCTCACCGCGGAAGATGCTACAGAAACTGCGGCAGACGAAGTATTGATTCCGGAGCAGGAGCAGCTGGAGTCTACCTCCGTTGCAGAAATACCTGAATCGGTCAGCTCTGATACCGCTGTAGAAGAGATCGTGGCCGATACAGTTGTCGAAGCTGAAGTGGAAGCTGCTAGTCCTGAGCCTGAGCCTGAGGTTGAAGCAACACCCGAGCCCGAAGTAGAGGATGTAGTCGCAGAAGAAGCCGAGCCAGCCGCTGCAGAACCTGCACCTGCGCCTGTTGTCGAGCAGCGATCCAGTTTTGTTGACGATGCGGAAATACTGCGCCAACGCGCTGCCGTGCGGAAGAAAGCCGAAGAAGAAGCTGAAGTCGCACGCCGCAAAGCTGATGCCGAAAAAGCCGAAGCTGCCGCGAAGCAAAAAGCTGAGCAAGCTGCAGTGCAGAAGGGTTCTGTAGAAAAACCTGCCGCTGGGGATAAAGACGAAAGCAAGCATCACAAGAAGCCCAAGCCCAAGTCTGAAACCGAAGAATTCGACGAAGAAGCTAAAGCCAAGCACAACAAAAAAGCGGGTAAAGCCGTTAAGAAAGTCGCCGGTCCGAAAAAAGTGGCTTCAGCTCTCGATTATGTCGAAGACAAAGAGGAGATCGATGAAGTTATTCATTCCGCTCCCAAGTCTAAAAAAGGCGGCCAGAACAACAACAGCAGTAATTCTGGTTCACGCCCATTAATAAAAGTTGCGAATCGTCACGGCTTTAAAAAGCCGACGGGTAAAATTACGTACAAAGTGGAAATTCCAGAAGAAATCGTTGTTTCCGAGCTTGCTCAGCGCATGAATGTAAAAGCCGGGGAAGTGGTTAAACACCTGTTCAAACTCGGCACTATGGTGACCATTAACCAAGCAATTGACCAGGAAACTGCGCAGTTGGTGGTAGAGGAAATGGGCCATGAAGCGGTACTTGTCAGTGGCGATGCGGTCGAACAAAAACTGCGCGAGCAAGTCGTAGAAGTTGACGACGCAGAGTTGGTTGCGCGCGCGCCTGTAGTGACTGTTATGGGGCACGTTGACCACGGTAAGACTTCTCTGCTGGACTACATCCGAAAAACACGCGTGGCTTCTGGAGAGGCCGGCGGTATCACCCAGCACATCGGAGCTTACCGGGTGAATACCAGCCACGGTGAACTGGCATTTTTAGATACGCCCGGACACGCCGCCTTTACTGCGATGCGTGCTCGCGGTGCGCAGTGTACAGACGTGGTCATTTTGGTTGTCGCTGCGGACGACGGCGTAATGCCGCAAACCGAAGAAGCCGTGCAGCATGCTCGCGCGGCAGGTGTACCGCTGGTGGTCGCTGTCAACAAAATTGATAAGGAAGCTGCAGACCCGGATCGTGTGAAAAACGAGCTGTCTGCGAAAGATGTTATTCCTGAAGACTGGGGTGGTGATACGCAGTTTATCAATGTATCCGCGCAGACCGGTGAGGGTATAGAAGAATTGCTGGAAGCGGTTGCGCTACAGGCAGAGCTGCTGGAACTGAGTGCACCGGTTAATGTGCCCGCACGTGGTGTGGTCATTGAATCGCGTATGGACAAAGGTCGCGGTGTAGTCGCGACCGTCCTGGTGCAAGGTGGCGAGCTCAAGCGTGGTGACATTATGCTTGCCGGTCAGAGCTTTGGCCGAGTGCGTGCTATGGTAAATGAATACGGTGATAACATCGATTCCGCACCGCCCTCAACTCCTGTAGAAATTCTGGGTCTGGACACGCCGCCGGAAGCTGGTGACGAATTCCTCGTAGTGCCGGACGAGCGTAAAGCTCGCGAAGTTTCCGAGTTCCGTGCAGAAAAAGAGCGCACCGAACGTATGCAGCGTCAGCAAGCTGCCAAGCTCGAAAATATGTTCGCCGGAATGGGCAGCGACGAGAAGAAAATTCTGCCTATTGTGCTGAAAACAGACGTACGCGGCTCGCTGGAAGCCATCCAGGCTGCACTTCTGGATGTTGGCAACGACGAAGTGCAGGTGAACTTCGTTGGCGGCGGAGTTGGTGGTATTACCGAGAACGACGTTAACCTGGCGCTGACATCCGGTGCCGTTATTGTTGGTTTTAACGTCCGTGCTGATAATTCGGCTCGCAAACTGGCTGAGTCTGAATCTGCGGAAATTCGTTACTACAGCATCATCTATCAGCTGATTGATGAGGTGAAATCTGCTCTCGCAGGTATGCTTGACCCCGAGCGCGTGGAAGAGATTGTTGGTATTGCCGAAGTGCGCGATGTATTCCGCTCACCGAAGTTTGGACAGGTTGCGGGTTGTATGGTGGTCGAAGGCAATGTGTACCGCAACAAGCCCATTCGTGTGCTGCGCGATAATGTCGTGATTTTTGAAGGGGAGCTGGAATCTTTGCGCCGCTTTAAAGACGACGTTAATGAAGTCCGTAACGGGATGGAGTGTGGCATCGGTGTTAAGAACTATGATGTAAAAGTTGGCGACCAGATCGAAGTCTTTGACGTCAAAGAAGTGGCGCGCGAACTGTAAGAGTGAGGATAGCCTCCTCAGGAGATATTGAGGCACTATGCCTAAAGAGTTTAATCGATCAGACCGGGTTGCAGATGCAATGCAGCGCAGCCTGGCAAATGCTATACGGATGGAAATTCAGGACCCAAGGGTGGGCATGGTAAACATTAACGCCGTTGAGGTATCGCGAGACCTGGCACTAGCGAAGGTGTTCGTGACCTTTATTGGTGTTGATGATGAGCGTGCCATTGAAACGTCCGTGAGTATCTTGAATAAAGCCGCAGGATTTTTGCGAAATGTGGTATCCAAGGATCTTACAATTCGCTCAACTCCGCGCATTCACTTTTATTACGACAAGACTGCCGTACGTGGACAAGTGCTCTCGAGCCTGATTGATCGTGCGATTGCAGAAGACAAATCACATCATCAGGATGATGCCGGGCAGGAAGAGGAATAGCGTTTGGGGCGTCGACGTAAGTTTGGCCGTCCCTTGCACGGCGTTGTAGTAATAGATAAACCCGCTGGTATGACCTCGAACGATGTTGTGCAAAAAGCGAAGCGTTTGTTTTTTGCGAATAAGACAGGTCATACCGGAGCGCTCGATCCACTCGCTACAGGCGTGCTCCCTCTCTGTTTTGGTGAGGCGACTAAATTTTCCCAATACCTGCTGGATTCGGATAAAGCGTACAAAAGTACCTTCTGCTTTGGTGTGAGTACCGATACTGCGGATGCGGACGGCCAGACTCTCAGCACTACAGACGCCTCAGCGCTGACAGCGGATCGGGTTCGGCAAGCGATGACGGCGTACTTGGGTGATATTGATCAGGTCCCACCCATGTATTCCGCGCTTAAAAAAGATGGTCAACCGCTTTATAAACTGGCGCGAGAAGGCATTGAAGTTGAACGCGAGGCGCGCCCGGTGACTATTCTTGAATATGAATTGCTGGCGTTCCGTCCGGGGGTGGTCGCGGAGGCTGACGTATATATTGCCTGCACCAAAGGCACTTACGTTCGAACCTTAGCGGAAGATCTTGGGCGCGATTTACAGGTTGGCGCGCATGTAGCGAAATTACGGCGTGTTCAAGCGGGGCCTTTTAGTGAATCACAGGCATTGGACCTGGAGGCGCTTGAGCTGGAGCGCGGTGAGGATCGCGCTGAGGCTCTGGATCATCACTTGCTTCCAGTCGATGCTCCGGTGGAAGCCTTACCAAGGCTGGACCTGGACGAGCATTCGGCGTTTTACTTTTCTCGAGGGCAGGCGGTTATCAATAACCAAGTCTACCGTTTGGGGGATGAAGGTGATACAGTGCGCGTCTTTGACGCTAATGAACAATTTTTAGGCGTTGCGGAGATCACAGACGATGGCCGCGTGGCGCCTAAACGCTTGGTTCAATATGGCTAAATAAGCCAATTACTGTACCGACAAGCAAAGAATCGCAGGAGTTTCCTGCGACCGACCTGGCTGTAAATATGCACGGGCAGGCCGGATTCATGGCAACTGGTTTCAGTTGTTGAAGCATATTCTCGAATGTTGAGGAAATACCATGGCACTGAGTGCACAAGAAAAAGACGCAATCGTAAAAGAACATCAAACTTCCGAAACCGATACCGGTTCACCTGAAGTTCAAATCGCATTGCTGACGGCTAATATCAATAAATTGCAGGGTCACTTTGCTGATCACAAGCAGGATCACCACTCTCGTCGTGGTCTGATCCGTATGGTAAACCAGCGTCGCAAGCTGCTGGATTACCTGAAAGGAAAAGATGTTAACCGTTATGCAGCTCTGATCCAAAAACTGGGTCTGCGCCGCTAAGTTGCAAAGTGCCCGCCTCGAGCGGGCACTTTTGCTTTTGAAGTACCGTTTTCTCTTTCTTCCCGCTGGATAATCGTGCAAACCGAGGTTGTCGGGTGGTGGAAAACCCGCTGTACATGCGTTTTGAATGGCAGCGTTTTATATGCAAAGAAATGAAAAATTAAAGTGCAATGGGGCACTTACTGTACGAAGGATAAGCAATGAATCCCGTAATTAAAAAATTCCAATACGGAAACGACACAATCACCCTGGAAACTGGCCGTATCGCTCGTCAAGCGACTGGTGCGGTATTGGCTTCCATGGGCAAAACCAGCGTTCTATGCACCGTAGTTGGCGCAAAAGAAGCGTCACCTGGCCAGGACTTCTTCCCTCTCTCTGTACACTACCAGGAGAAGGCTTACGCAGCTGGTAAAATTCCCGGTGGCTTTTTCAAGCGAGAAGGCCGACCTTCTGAGAAAGAAACACTTACCTCGCGCCTGATTGACCGACCAATTCGTCCTCTTTTCCCAGACGGCTTTGTCAACGAAGTACAAGTGGTATGTACCGTTGTTGCAGCGGAAAAAGATGTGGACCCCGATATTTGCGCCATGATCGGAACTTCTGCTGCGTTGGCGATCTCCGGAATTCCATTTAATGGTCCGATTGGCGCCGCGCGCGTCGGTTACACCCAAGCAGACGGCTACCTGTTGAATCCTACTTACCAGGCACTGGCCAGTTCAGAGCTGGATATGGTGGTTGCCGGTACGCAAGACGCCGTGCTGATGGTGGAATCTGAAGCGAACGAATTGCCAGAAGACATTATGCTGGGTGCTGTCCTTTACGCGCACCAGGAAATGCAAGCGGTGGTGCAAGCGGTCAACGAGCTGGCCAAAGACGCAGGCAAGCCCACCTGGGACTGGCAGCCAGAAGCGGTCAATCAAGCGTTGGTTGATGCCCTGAAGGCGGATTTTGAAGAGTCAATCGGTGTTGCCTACCGCATTACCGATAAGCAGAAACGTTACGATCGTCTCTCCGAACTGCGCAGCCAGGCTGTTGCTCAGTTGGCCGGTGAAGGTTCAGATATTTCGCAAGATGATGTGAAAAAAGTTTTCGGCAAGCTCGAGAAAAACATTGTGCGTTCACGTGTTGTTGCCGGTGAGCCGAGAATTGATGGTCGCGATACTAAAACCGTTCGTCCACTCCAAGTCGAAGTGGGCGTTCTGCCAAAGGTACATGGATCTGCATTGTTTACCCGTGGCGAAACTCAGGCTCTCGTGGTTGCCACCTTGGGCTCTGCCCGAGACGCACAAATTATCGACGCGCTCGAAGGTGAGCACCGTGATAATTTTATGCTGCACTACAACTTTCCACCGTATTCCGTTGGTGAGTGTGGCCGTATGGGCGCAACAGGCCGCCGTGAAATCGGTCATGGCCGTTTGGCGCGCCGTGGCGTTGCAGCCATGTTGCCGAAGGAAGACCAGTTCCCTTACACCATGCGTGTGGTGAGTGAAATTACTGAATCTAACGGCTCCAGTTCTATGGCATCTGTGTGTGGTTCCAGCCTGGCGTTGATGGATGCAGGTGTGCCACTGAAAGCACCAGTCGCGGGTATCGCGATGGGCCTGGTGAAAGAAGAAAACGGCTTTGCTGTATTGACCGATATCCTGGGTGATGAAGACCACCTGGGTGATATGGACTTTAAAGTCGCCGGTACTGCCAATGGTGTAACTGCGCTGCAGATGGACATTAAAATCGAAGGCATTACCGAAGAAATCATGGAGACTGCGCTCGAACAAGCACTGCATGCACGCTTGCATATTCTGAGCGAAATGAATGCGGTTATCGCGCAGCCTCGAGAGAGTCTGTCCGACAATGCGCCGCAATTCCACACCATGAAAGTTGATCCGGAAAAGATTCGTGACATCATCGGTAAAGGCGGTGCGACAATTCGCTCCATTACCGAAGAAACCGGCGCATCTATCGATATCGATGACGACGGCACCGTGAAAATTTACGGTGATGATGGCGATAGCCTGCAAGGCGCAATTAATCGTATCGAAGAAATCACTGCTGAAGCCGAAATCGGTGAAGTCTATAAAGGTAAGGTTGTTCGTATCGTAGACTTTGGTGCATTTGTAAACTTCTTGCCCGGCAAAGATGGGCTGGTACACATTTCTCAGATCGCTCACGAGCGCGTCCAAAATGTGACCGACTATTTAAAAGAAGGCCAGGAAGTGGACGTGAAATGCATGGACATCGACCAGCGCGGTCGAATCAAACTGTCCATTAAAGAGTTGCTGCCTCAGCCTGAAGAAACGGGTGGAAGCGACGCAGAATAATCCTGCGCGCAGCAAAGTTCAGGAGCCCGCTTTACGCGGGCTTTTCTTTGCCTGGAATTTACGTGAGACCGTAGCCTGTCAATGTGCAATCACCATGGTAGGATATGGCTGACTGAGGGGATTAAGTGAGTTTTGTTGCTGTGTTAAAAAAAAGTTTGCTGCTTGTACCACTTTGTTGCGCTACCGCTGCTTATAGCGAGCCGCTTCCTAAGCTTGAATTGGGCGTAGGGGCTGCAGTACAGCACCTGGGGGATTACCGGGGCTCTAGCGAGGAGCAAACGCAGGGTTTGCCTTTTCCGTTTCTGATTTATCGCGGAGAGCGATTGCGAGCCGATCGGGATGGAATTCGAGGGCGCATATTTCATAGCCGATCAGTGGAGTTGAATGTAAGCGGAGAAACCGCGCTAAATGGCGACAGCGAGGATAATAAAAAGCGCGAGGGCATGCCCGAACTGGATTCCGCACTCGAATTTGGCCCATCGTTGAATATCAACCTCAGCGGTTACGATTTTCACGAGGGCTGGTCGTTACGAATGCCGTTGCGGGCTGTTTTTACGGTGAGTTCATCGGGTTTTGAGCCTATCGGTTACAATTTTAATCCAAAATTAACGTACCGCTGGCGGGAGACAAATACCGGTTGGAAAGCCAAGTTTGATATGGGTGCACTCTGGGCGACAGAAAAATACCACGCCTACTATTACGATGTTGCGGAGCAATTCGCTACGGAATCACGGCCGATGTATAGCGCGGAAGGTGGTTTCAGCGGAACCTACTTCAAATTGAGTCTAAAAAAGCGCAGCGGCCGTTTTTGGTATGCCTGGGCGCTCAGGTACGACAACATTGGCGATACAGTCTTCGCGGATAGCCCATTGGTGGAAACAGATCACTATTACTCTACCGCCATTGCCGTGGGCTGGATGTTCTGGCGCTCTGAGACCCCGGGACGTCGCTAGGAATTGCACTCAATTGTTGTCGGTGCGCTTTTCTGTGCCCTTATTCGCTGAAGTGTTGCTGTAAAAAATCGATGATATCCAGCGATTCGTACATCCACACATAGTCACCATTTGGCTGGCGAATGCGCAGCGCTGGAACCTGGTTTTTACCGCCGCCTTTATAAAGGTCTGTGCGCGCCTGACTGTTTTGCCAGATATCTTCTTTGGGGATATCCAGATTCATATCTTTAAGTGCGTACATGACGCGAGAGCAAAAACCGCAGGCAGGACGATGGTAAAGCGTTACATCTGCTGTGGTGAGGTTTTCAAATTTATCAGTAGCCATCACAACATTTCTAGTTAAGTGGGGCGAGCATTATAGATTCTCGGGCAAATAGTGTTCAACCCATGCCAAAAGCTGTGCACACTGGCTGTTGCATAGCCCAACCTGTTTACCTGTATAGTAGCTATAGCAACTAGTCTGAGGGCGGTTGGGCGCCGAAGATAACAGATAAAAATAATGTCAGATCGCTGAAACAAGGAGATCCTAGCCGTGGGCGCTGATTTGCAAGACGCACTTTATAAAAACCCCGAAGCTCCAATTGCTGATCGCGTAGACGATTTATTAGCGAGAATGTCACTCGAGGAAAAGTTGGGTCAGATGATGCAACTTCCCGCGATTGATGAAGGCTATGAGACGTATATCGAAAAATATCACCTGGGGTCATACCTGCACGCCCTCGGTGACACCATTGTGCAGCTGAGACGCCGTAACGCGGAAAAGTCGCGCCTCGGCATTCCTTTAATATTTGGTATTGATGCTATCCACGGCCACTGTTTTGAAGACGGCTCTACCGTCTTCCCAACCCAGCTGGCGACCGCCTGTAGCTGGAATACCGAACTGTTTGGCCGCATTGGGGAGATTACCGCGCAGGAGGCGTATGGCGCAGGGCTCGATTGGACATTTTCACCAGTGCTATGCATGGCGCGTGACCCCCGTTGGGGACGAACCGGAGAGACCTTCGGCGAGGACAGTTTTCTCATTGGTGAGTATGCCGGCGCGTTAGCCGCGGGCTACGAGGGTGCCGGGGTGCCTTTTGCTGCGTGTGCCAAGCATTTTGCCGCCTACGGAGAGGCGGAGGGGGGGCGAGACAGCACCGATGTTCACGTTTCTGAGCGCAATATGCGCACCGTTTTTTTGCCCCCGTTTAAAAAAGTTCTCGATGCAGGCTGCAAAACCCTGATGGTGGGGTACCAATCGCTTAACGGCATCCCTTGCTCCGCCAATACCTGGTTATTGAACGACCTGTTGCGGGAGGAATGGCGTTATCAAGGTGTAGTGGTCACGGATTGGAATAATTGCGGGCAAATGGTAAATCTGCAGAGCGCAGCGTCGGATATTGAACAGGCCGTCGAGCTTTGCCTTGAAGCCAGTAACGATGTTTTTATGAACACACCAGAATTTTTCGATTGTGCGGTGGCGCTTGTGCGCAGCGGTAAAGTGACCGAGGAGCGGATCAACCAAAGCGTGCGCCGCATTCTCCACCTAAAATTTTCCCTGGGCTTGTTCGAAGCCGAGCTGCAGCGAGACAAAGCTGAGCACTGGCAGCCGGAACGCTGGCAGGTGTCCGAGGAGGCGTCTCGTCAATCTATCACCTTGGTCAAAAACGACGGTACTTTACCACTGGTTGCAAACCGCCTGAACAAAGTTCTGGTTGTTGGTGACAACGCTAAAAATCTGGTCAACCAATTGGGCGACTGGGCGTTTCTTGCCAATAAGGTCAATAATGTCGACCATCGCACGGTGGTGGTCACCCTCGAACAGGCATTGCGCGAACGCAGTGTCAGGGGCGGATATCGCTTGGATTATCTCGGTGCAGATTACTGTGGCCCGTTGAATAACGAAGCTCCTAATCGTTTTGCCATCGAAGAAGCGGCGAGAGATGTCGATGCTATCGTTTTTTGCGCAGGGGACGACCTCACACAATACGGGGAGTATCACGATCGAGCCAACCTATCCCTGCCAGGAAATCAATCGGCGGTTTTTGACCTACTGGTCGAGACGGGCAAGCCTATTGTTACGGTAATGATAATGAGCAAGCCGCACACGATTGGCTGGGTGCTTGAAAAATCGGCGGCCGTTATGATTGCGTTCAACCCAGGTCCCTTTGGTGGAAGTGCCATCGCTGATTGCTTGTTTGGCGATGTGAACCCTGCGGGACGGTTGCCGATAAGTTTTCCCGTAACGGTAGGTCAGTTACCGGTATTTTATAATCAGGCGCCTGGCTGGCACGCTCAACTATCGCCAAAGTATGACAAAACTGATCACTATGTCGACGCTCCCCCAGAGTCTCTACTGGCGTTTGGCGAGGGAATGAGTTACAGCTCGATCGTCTATGGTGACGCGCAAATAATGGCGTCAAAAGCAGCTAACGCATGTTCGTTGAAAGTGAACATTAAAAATACAAGCGCCAGAGCTGCAGTGGAAGTCGTCCAGTTGTATGCGCGCTGGTGTATCCCGGGGGTCACTAGCCCAGTGAAAAATCTGATCGCCTTTAAGCGTATCGAGCTGCAGGCCGATACTGGGTTTGATGTGGAATTTGAGCTGAATGCCAGTGATTTTGTGGTTTTGGATAGGCGTCTACACTGGCAGCAATATACAGGCGGATTAGTTTTGCTTGTAGGCTCAAGCAGCCGCGACAGGGATTTGCAAGTGTTACATTGGCAGTTCTCGTAGTGACAACCTGTGCTGTTTTGCTGGTGCAGTGTGTCGCTAAAGTTTGCAATGTGAATCTGGTTAGCACATTTTGTTTTAGACGCAAGTGCTGACCTGCTAGTTCGTGGTATTCGGCTATAGTTAAAGCTGGGATTAAAAAATTAAGCGAAACGGATGCCGCACTGGCGAACACTCAAAATGCTTCAGCTGCAGGAAAAAGTCCACCAAATGGGAAAGCCATTCATTAATGGGCGATCTAATCGTTAAGGATAGAGTGTGTCAAACCAATCTCCAGCGATAAAGGGTGTAGACGTTCAGGACCAAGACGGTGGTTTGCTCCCTTCAAAACGGAAAACCAGCCTTCAAACCTTTCTTGTGATTGTGGTTTTTCTCTCGATTGCGACGCCTGCGGTGATTACGGGTGGTCTTCTTATAAGAGAAAACTACCAGCGAACCATCGCCCATGAAAGCCAGGCCGCGGCCGGCAGTTACGCCGACTTACTGCAGGCAGGTATGACGATGCCGCTGTGGAATGTGGCCCCCTCCCTTGGCGAACCGTTGTTGGACACCGTAAAAATTGATCCCTCGGTGCTGAGCGTGATCGTTCAGGGCGCCGATGGCGAAACATTTTTGCTCTACGAAAAAGAAAACCTGGAGCCGCGCGAGGAAAGTATCGAGATGGTTCGGCAAATTTCTTTCGAGGGCGAAAAATTAGGCTCGGTCGCGTTGCGTTATAGTCTGAAATCGGCACGTCAGCGAGCGGCTGCAGATTCACAACTTCTGCTCACTATTATTATTTTTCAGCTGATCTTTTCGCTGGGCGTTGTAAGTTACTTCTTACGACAGCGGGTGATAAAACCTCTGGTAGCGCTGGAGCGCGCTGCGGTTGGAATTGCTGGCGGCGACTTAAAAACAGCGATTCCGCAGCTTCAGGCGGACGAGTTCGGCGGTCTGTCCCGGCAATTGGAGATTATGCGCGGTTCTCTCGAGCAATCCTTTACCACGTTGGAAGACCGGGTCAACGAGCGCACCGCAGAGCTGGTAGAGCTGAACGGTGAGTTGCAAGGTACGCTGGATAAATTACAGCAGGCGCAAGGTAACCTTGTCCAGTCGGAAAAACTCGCTGCGCTTGGAGCCCTGGTAGCGGGTGTGGCTCACGAGCTTAACACCCCTCTGGGCAATGGGCTGACGGTAGCCTCGTCGCTTTATGATGCCACTCGAAATTTCACTCGGGAAATGCAGGCTGGGATTACCCGCGCGGCACTCGACCAGTACATCGCAGACATGGAAGAGGGGACTCACCTGGTGGTAGCCAGCCTCGAGCGTGCCTCTGAGTTAGTCAGTGGCTTTAAGCAGGTGGCAGTAGATAGAACCAGCGCCCAGCAGCGAGAATTTAATCTCGCTGAAATGCTTAACGAAACCCGTATGACCTTGTCGCCTATGTTCAAGCACACGCCCTATCAGGTGCGCATTGATGTACCGGAACGGGTAGTACTCAACAGCTTTCCCGGACCACTTGGGCAAGTCGTTACCAATTTATTGAACAACGCTTTAATTCATGGTTTTGACGGTCGCGATCACGGTGAGATCTGGATTAGTGCTGAACAGGTTAATATCCTCGCTGAGCCCGGGGTGAGGATAGTGATAAGTGACGATGGCAACGGCATTCCTCCAGAGAATCTAGGCCGTATTTTTGATCCTTTTTTCACAACTAAATTAGGTGAGGGAGGGAATGGTCTGGGCATGCATATTGTCCACAATATTGTGACCGGAGTTTTGGGGGGAACTATTCAAGTGAATTCCGCATTAGGCGAGGGTACCGAGTTTCTACTAACGATTCCCCTACTAGCGCCGGTGTCGCCCATTGAAGAAGAAGGTAAAGGTGATTAGCCGTATGGCAGATGATAGGAAAGACGAAGAACTGATGCAGTTTTTAGACGAGGCTCCTGCCAGCAAAGCCGCGTTGCATAAATCTGGCGGTAACAGCGTCTGGCGAATCTTGATTACAGATGATGAAAAAGATGTGCACACCGCTACGACGTTTGCGCTGCGTAATACGCGTATATTAGGGCGACCCATTGAGTTTTTGCATGCAAATTCTGCTCGTGAAACGATTGAGATTTTAAAATCGCAGAAGGATATTGCGGTAATCATGTTAGACGTGGTGATGGAGACGCCCAATGCGGGTCTAGACTTGGTTGCTGTTATTCGTGAAGAACTCAAAGTGACCGATTCACGAATAATTTTACGCACTGGCCAACCGAATCAGGCGCCCGAAATTGAAGTCATTCGTGACTACGATATCAATGATTACAAGCTAAAGTCTGAGCTGACCCAGAGCAAACTCTACGCAGCGCTGACCACTGCGGTGCGCTCATACAAACAAATCCGAATGATTGAGGCTGGCAAAAAAAGCTTGGATTTGATTGTTCGTTCGAGTGCGGAACTGATGAGCAAAAGTGGGCTCAACGCATTTGCTCAGGGGGTAATTGTCCATTTGTCCGGTCTCTTGAGCGTTCCACCCGAAGGTTTGATTTGTGTGCGCCGCACCGACTGCAGGAATGAAGGGCAACCTGAGATCATTGCCGCTGCTGGACAGTACTGCGCCCTCATTGATAAACCCCTATCAGACCTTAGCGAAGAGACTCCGCGATCTCTAATTACCCGCTGCCTGGATTCACGAGAAAATGTTTTTGAGGCAAGCGGCTTGGCGCTTTACCTTGGTAGTAGTGCACGCGGTGATATGAGCTGTTTTGTTTCCAGCGACACACAGGTCGACGAAGTCGATCAAGCGTTACTAGAGCTTTTTTGCACTAATATTTCGATCAGCGCTGACAATCTGGCACTTGTGGAACAGCTGCGCAGTTACGCTTATGTTGATGAGCAAGTAGGGCTACCCAACCGAAATGCCTTAATCCAGGCAATTGACGAAGAAATCGCGCAAGGTCGACGGGATAAGTCTGTTCTCGCACTGGTGAATATCGACAATTTTGCCGAAATGAATGCTTCACTCAGTCAGCGATATGGCGACCAGTTATTAAAGGCGGTGGGCGACCACCTGCGGTCGAGCTTCTCACCGCCAACTATGCTTGCCCGTATCGGCGGGGACACCTTCGCAATTTTTGGCCACGAATCTGTAGTGGGAGCTGAATCGGTAGCTGCAGCATTTAACACCGCCTTTACCGTAGAAGGCGATGCGCAACTAATTTCAGTGACCTCGGGCTGTGTACCATTGCGTGAAGCCGAGGGGAACGCTATAAGCGTTATCAAAGATGCGAATATCGTCCTTAAAGCGGCCAAAGTTTCCAACCGTGGCGGTGTATTGCAGTTCGACCGTTACTCTCTGGAGCAAGCGAAGGGTCGGTTGGAACTACTGAAAAATCTGCGCGCAGCATTCGACCAAGAGCAGCTCTTTTTGATGTATCAACCTAAAATCGATATCCAAACGGGCAATACCATTGGTGTTGAGGCGCTGGTTCGCTGGCCACTCCCCAATGGCGACCTGGTGTCACCTGGTGTGTTTATTCCGCTTGCGGAACAATCCGGGTTGATCATTCGGTTGGGCGAGTGGATTCTTCGCACTGCATTAACCGAGCTGCGCAGTTTGAACGAGAATGGCTGGCCGCGGCTGGAAATGGGGGTGAACCTTTCGGTTGCGCAGCTTCAGCATCCCGCGTTAATGGATATGCTGAAAGCGGTGCTCTCTGACACCGGCGTCGACCCTAGTTCAGTGGATCTCGAAATCACTGAGAGTATTGCCATGCGCGATATGGAGCGGAAAAGTCAGCTTATTAGCGAGATTAAAGCGTTGGGTTTTAAGGTGTCGGTAGATGATTTTGGAACGGGTTTCTCGTCGTTAAATTACTTGCAAAAGATGCCTGTCGACTGCTTAAAAATAGATCAAACCTTTGTACACGCAGTGAATGAGGGAAATGGCCGAGATATCGTCGAGCTAATTGTTACCCTGGGGCGCAAGCTTAATATGCGTGTTATCGCCGAAGGTGTGGAGACTGAAGCGCAGGCAAATACCGTCTCTGAACTTGGCTGTGATGAGGTGCAAGGTTATTTCTTTGCGCACCCTATGACCCGTGAGCAACTGCACGATTGGCTGGCGACGCGCAGCCACTAACTGTGCGTTTCGTGGCTTGCACGGTGAGTGGTGAGCTGTGCAAGTCATGTTGTTTAGTCCGTATCAAGCCAACAAAAAGAAACTTTTTGCCCTGGCCGACGTTGTGTCAGACGGCTGCACGCGCTCGCTTCCACACAGCCGATTTTTGGGTAACCACCAATCGTCTGTCTGTCGTTGAGTAAAACAATGGGTTGGCCATCCGGCGGTATCTGTACCGCACCAAGCGCAATACCCTCCGATTCGATGCCCGTGGCTGGCCAATGCACTACTGGCCCCTGCAAGCGGTATCCCATGCGATTACTTTGTGGGCTGATTGTGTAGTGTCCGTCGATCAGGGCTTGGCGCTGGTCTTCTGGAAATCGATGGAATTGATAGCTGGGGCGCACGGGTAAGCACAGCGCCGAATCATCGTCGGGAATTTGATTCCAGGGCGTCATTTTGTTGAGTTTAAGCTGTTTTAACGCTGAAAAATGGATGTGTTCGCCGGCTTTTATTGGCCGTGCGCTGCCGTCATCGTTAACCCGCTGACAGCTGTCGAACAGCGTATCGACGTTCCAAACCCCACCAACACTCAAATAGCTGCGCACGCCAGACTGCGCGTATCCCAGTTGCAGCGTATCTCCTGGTGTAACCGAAAAACTGCTCCAGTTATGAACAGGTTTGCCATTGAGTTTTGCGCTATGCTCAGCGCCACAGAGCGCCGCGTGCCCCTGAAAAAGAAACTCCGCTGCGAACGGACCTGCTGCGATTTCCAGCGCAGGGGTATTGGGCGGATTGCCGAGCAGCCGGTTGCACCACTCGTAGCTGTGGATATCGGCCGCGCCACCGGCCGCCAAACCAAAATGCTGGCAGAGCCGTCGCCCACGATCCACTAACAAGGTATAGGGGCCGGGTTTGATAATTCGCAACGCATCATTCACCGCACCGACCTCCGAGTGCCACGTAATCTGCACCAGTTATCGCGCGAAATTTTACTTGATCTCCCACCGCAAAGTGGTTGGGACTTTCTCCAGGCTTCAGGTCAGTAAATGGCGAAACCAGAGGTATAGGAACGCGACCGAGCAAATGCCAACCGCCTGGTGATGCTTGCGGGTAAACACCACTGTACTCCTCTGCAATCGCCAGGCTCCCCTGGGGTACACGCGCTCGCGGGGTGATTTTACGAGGTAGCCGAAGCGATTTATGCAAGCCGCTCAAATAAGCGAACCCAGGTAAAAAGCCAACCGCGACGACCGTGTAAACACGCCCGGAGTGCAACTCAATTATTTCGTTCACTGACAGCCCGGTTTGTTGGGCAACAGGGTGCAGGTCTTCGCCATCGTAAAGCGCGGGAACCTCGTGTAAACGCGATGCAGTATCGGGTGTTTCATCCGCATGGTCGAAAAACTGAGAAATTGCCGCGTTCAGTGGCTGTAAGCGGCAATTTTGCGGAGAGTCGAACTGTAGCAATAGCGAGCGGTTAGCAGGTACATAGTCTGTGAGTTGATTGGCGAAGGTGCGGTTTAAATGGGCTGCCAGGCGCTGAATAACACCGGTTGCGGTGATTGGATCTGGGCTGGTGATATACACAATGGCACTGTTCGCAGCGATGGGTTCGAGTTTATACACGCGGCCCCTCGCTCTGGGTGTCAAGATAATGGTGCAGTTGTTTCACGGCTGTGAGAGCGTTTTGGGTATCGCTGTGCACGCACAGCGTATCGACCTGCAGTTCGATCCAGTTGCCGTTGGTTGCCTGCACCCGTCCGTTCTCTGTCAGCTCGCGCGCTTGTTTAACTATAGTGCCTATGTCTGTGTGCACTGCGCCTGGTTTGGAGCGCGGTTCCAGGCGGCCACTGGGGGCGTAAGCTCGGTCAGCGAAGCCTTCAAACCACAAGGTTTGGCCCAACTGTGCCGCGATGTGCACGTGCTCATGGTTGGAGGGCATTGCCTGGATGAGTACTGGTATGCTCGGGCAGTGACTGGCAAGAATTTTCACCACGCGGGCAAAGAGATGCAGATCGCACATCATGTCGTTGTACAAGGCACCGTGCGGCTTGATGTACGCCATGGTGGTCGCAGTTTCGCGGCAGAGATTTTGGAATAGCGTCAGCTGTGACAACAGAGTGTCTGTTAACGCAGACTCGCTAAGCGCAAGGGATTGACGGCCCATGTTGTCGCGGTCGGGGTAGCCCGGGTGGGCTCCGCAGGTAACAGCGTGGGCTTTGGCTAGTTCAAGGCTCTTCTTGAGGCGCTCAGGGTTCCCTGCGTGCGCGCCGCAGGCAATGTTCGCCATTTGTAAAAAGGGCATTACCTGCGCATCTAGCGCGTCCAGCCCTTCGCCCAGATCACAGTTCAGTTTTACCATCTCCCTCTCCATTGGCGATTATATGTGGGTCAGCTCTCGAGCATGAATGTCACGGGCCCATCGTTGATCAGGCGTACTTTCATGTCTGCACCGAAGCGGCCAGTCTCAACGTTTGGGTGCTGGGCTCTCAGAGCAGCGACAAATTCATCGAACAGTGAACGAGCGAGGTCCGGTGGTGCCGAGGACGAGAAACTAGGTCGCAAACCTTTGCGCGTATCCGCCGCCAGGGTGAATTGTGAGACAACCAGTAAACCACCACCGGTATCGGTCAGACTCAGATTCATTTTGCCTTCACTGTCAGGGAATATCCGGTATTTCAGTAGTTTTTGTGCCATGCGGCCCAGTGTTTCGCGATTGTCCTGCTTCTCCACACCTACCAGCGCGAGGATACCGGCATCGATTTGTCCGATGGTGATTGAATCCACGTCAACGGCTGCTTGGGTTACTCGTTGAATTAAAACTTTCATGCGAATGCTGAAATTGAGAAATAAGGGTGAAGCGACAAATTGTAGAGAGGCTGGGGGAGCAATACCAGAGAAGAGATAAAAAAGCCGGAGCTCGACTGAACTCCGGCAACACCTCTCTAACAGAGGGCGTGACTACTTACGAATCTAACGAATCATTGATGCGAAAGCCGTTGCGAAGTTCATGCTGGGCCTTCCGATGGCGCGTACCACACATTAAGACGATGTGGCTGGTATCCCTCCTGGATAACGCAAGCGTATTTTGACCTGCGCGCGCACTCAGTAGTGTAAAAAAATGTAAAACGGCGGCAGTTGTGAGTGCGAGCTTGCGGACATTCTCGTGATTTACAACTGCGGTTAGTTAAGTGCCTGAGTTACAATTCGTTGCATTACCCATCCGATGCTGTCGTTAAAATGCGCAGTTGTTTTGATAATCACCTATTTTATATCCGGGGATTTTGTTCGTTGCCTAGATCAACCTTCTTTGAATGTCCGCGCCGCTTTCTGTCGTGGTTTGTTCTTTGTGTTCGGAGTGTTATAGCGCTCTTACTTGTGGTGTTAAGTGCAAGTGTTTACGCACAGGAACCGGCGCCTGGTGCAGATGATGATTATTGCACCGACTCAGATCCGGGGTGTGTGCCGCTCGGAGAATGGATGGTTACGCTAGGCGCTGGTATTGGCTTGCGTACCAATCCAATTATTAACAGCGAAGATATCCCCTTGTTTCTTGTTCCCGAAGTCCGCTACTACGGTGAGCGATTCTTCTTCGATACAGACACTGCGGGTTTAACGCTAATGTACCGGCAGAGCCATATGTTAAATGCGGTGGCCACAATCGGTTTCGATCAAATCTATTTTAAAACCCGAAGTATTGGCAATTATTTTTTCGAAACCGGGGCATTCGGCAGTTCCGGAAATAACGCGTTTGCCGACACGGCGTCGGAAAATGAAGGAACCGCCCCCCAGCAAACTGTCGACCTCGATGACTTACACAGCCGCGAAACCGCTGGTTTAGCTGGCCTGGAGTACGCTTACTACAATCAATATTGGGATCTCCGTGTACAGTTACTGCAGGACGTAACCGGTATTCACGAAGGGCAGGAAATCCGTGCTGGTCTGGCACATTTGTTCTCGCTGGCAGGGGAACATTTTGAAGCGGCAGCGGGATTTTCCTGGCAGAGCGAAAAGCTTATACAGTATTACTACGGTATTAATCCTGGCGAATTGGAACCTCGTTACGATTACCTTATTTATAAAGCCAATGATGGTGTCTCGCCCTTTTTCCGGCTCGACTGGCGGCGTCCGATTTCTAATCGCTGGTCCTGGCAGGCGACATTTCACTATCGGTGGTTGTCGCGGGAAATCAGCAATAGTCCACTGGTAGACGAAACGTCGGTAGTCACTTTCCACTTGGGAGGAGTCTACCATTTTTAGAGTGGTTCCCAAGAGGCGAGGGCAACGGAGTGCGCTGATGTTTCTGGTGGCCTGCTGCTGTTGCCTGCACAGTGCTCTGTCGGTATCTCAGGTGGTCGGTTCGGTCACTGAGCTTAGTGTGGCGCCGCGCCTGTGCCTGCTTTCTGAAAAGTCGCCGGAGTGCCACGAGCAGGTGCGGGTGTCCTGGGAATCGGCCGAGGCGCGCTCGGTTTGCCTTTTTCAGTCTGGGCGCGAAGTGCCCATTGCCTGTTGGGAGCAAACCACTAATGGCGGCGTTACATTGCAACTTGCAGCCGCAGACACCGTAACGTTTGAGCTGCGGGACTTCACCGATACTTCGATAAATCTGGCGACGGCGGAATTTAAGGTTATGCACGATAAGAAAAAATACCGCCGCAGTCGGCGCAATCCATGGAGCTTTTTCTGATGAGTTTAGTATTACTGGCGGAAGATGACCGCAGACTGGCCGAGCTGGTGAAAGACTACCTCGAAAGCCACGGCTTTCAAGTGGTGGTGGAAGAGGTCGGGCATACCGTACCGCGTGCGGTACAGTCCCTCGACCCTGATATCGTGATTTTGGACGTAATGTTGCCCGGTAAAGATGGATTGACCATTTGCAAGGAAATTCGGCCACGGTATAACGGCCCTATCCTGATGTTAACTGCGCGCGATTCCGATGCTGATCAGGTATCTGGTCTGGAGTATGGTGCGGACGATTATGTTATCAAACCTGCTGAGCCGCGCGTGCTCCTGGCTCGTATTCGTGCGCTTTTACGCCGTTATCAGCAGGGAGAAGATAAGGAACAGTCCGAATTGCATTTTGGCGATTTAAGTATTTTTGTCTCGTCTCGAGAAGTGAAACTCGGTGGGGAAATTATTTCGCTGTCCAGTCACGAGTTCGACATGCTGGTGACTTTTGCCAAGCAGCCGGGCAAAGTATTAAGTCGGGAATATTTGTTTAACGTGATATACGGCCGACCCTACGATGGCATGGACCGAACCATTGATGTGCGAATATCGCAGTTGCGCAAAAAACTCGGCGACCACTCAGATGATCCAAACCGCATAAAAACTGTGTGGGGGCGAGGGTATTTGTTTGTTGCTGAAGCCTGGTAGCTTGCGCTTGTTATGAATCGTGCGTTTGCTTCACTGTATCTACTTATTGTGTTCTCTATCGTTGGGTTAGGGTGGGGTGCCGACAAACTATGGCAAATTTACCATTCTGAACCAGAAGTAAATCGCTACGTTGAAAGCTTGTTTCTCGCCATTGAGCTCGCATTGGGTAATGTCGAGAGCGCGCAGGATGAGCTCGCAACACAAAAATTAAGCGCGCAGTTGCAGTTGGATCTGGAGCTGTACGATGTGTCTGAATTTGCCGATACCGGGCTTGGCCAACGTATCTTGTCAGGGGATGTGGTGACCATCAGCGAGGACTCGCACACGCTTATCAGCTACAAGCGCATACCTGAACTTAACAAAATCATCAGTCTTAACCATTCGCCGGACGATTCTCAAGGAAATTATTTCTATCAGGCATTGCTGGTCTTTTTTTACCTGAGCATCGCTCTGATCGTCTATTTCTGGGTATGGCCACTCTCGCGTGATCTTAAAGTCCTCGAACAGCAAACCCGCACCTTAGGCAAGGACGGTGTTCCACTACCCGTGAACATTGGCCCTCGTTCCGCGATCTACGTATTGGCGCAGTCGTTTAACCGGATGTCTGAACGGATACGTGAGTTAGTCAGTACTCATAAAGAAATGACCTATGCGGTTTCTCATGAATTACGCACTCCGCTGGCGCGAATGAAATTCGCCTTGGAAATGGCCGCCGACATTGAAGATCGCCAGTTGCAGGCGCGCAAACTGGGTAGCGTGCGTGAGGATGTTGCCGAGATGGAGGGGTTGATCAATGAGCTGCTCACCTATGCGGGGTTTGAACAGGGGGTGAGTAAGCTGAATTTGCAGCCAGGAGATCTGGGGGCACTGGTGCGCGAACTGATCAAAAACAGTCGCAGCGAAATGGTCAGCCTTAAGTACCGTGTCATTGACCGGATTGCCGACCAGAAAGTTCACTGCGAATGGTATTTGATGGAACGGGCGATACACAACATTCTGCAAAATGCGCAGCGTTACGCCAGTAATCAAATAATGGTCACCCTCGAGATTGACCAGACCCATTATACGTTGGCAGTGGAAGACGACGGCCCGGGAATTCCGCCTGAGGATAGAGCACGGGTTTTCAATTCTTTCGTGCGATTGCGGATGAATACCAACTTTGACAAAAGCGGCTTTGGTTTGGGGTTATCGATAGTAAGCCGCATAATGGAGTGGCATAACGGCAGGGCCAGCGTCGGCGAGTCTTCCATGGGCGGGGCGCGTTTTGTTTTGCGCTGGCCCCAACCCTTCACCCTTAAAAACACCCAAGGCAAAATTACCCCGCTAAGGGATGCTGAACAGGGCTCAGCTTGACTGGTCGCCGTCGCCAGACAGCTCGTGTGCGAGTTCGTCGGTGGCCCGTACCAGCGCGTCGACGATGCTGGGCTCACGCGATGCATGGCCAGCATCCCGAATAATATGCAGCTTTGCATCTGGCCAGTTATCGTGTAGCGCGAGCGCATTGTCCAGCGGGCACACCATGTCATAACGCCCGTGAACTATGGTGGCAGGGATTCCCTGTAGTCGGTCCATATTATCCAGGATCTGGTTGGGTGCCACGAAAATCTGATTCATAAAATAATGCGCTTCGATGCGCGCGAGGGATACCGCTTTGTGTGGGTCTGCGAAATCGTTAACCACCTCAGGGTTGGGGCGCAGGGTCGCGCAGCGACCTTCCCAGATCGACCAGGCTTTGGCCGCGGCCATTTTGGCGATTTCGTTACTGTCAGTGAGCCGCTTGTAGAAAGCAGCCATCAAATCACCGCGCTCGGCTTCAGGAATCGGAGCGATAAAATCCTTCCAATAATCGGGGAAAATTCGGTCCGCACCGGCCTGGTAGAACCAGTGTAAATCCTTGTCACGGCATAGAAAAATACCGCGTAGCACCATGCCAAGTACCGTCTCTGGGTGGGCCTGAGCATAGAGTAGAGAGAGCGTAGAACCCCAGGAACCGCCGAACAGTACCCACTTCTCGACGTTGAGGTGAGTGCGAATAGCTTCGATATCCTGAATGAGGTGCGGCGTTGTGTTGTCTTTGAGTTCGGCGTGCGGGGTGGAACGCCCCGCGCCCCGCTGATCGAAAAGAATAATGCGGTATTTTTCCGGGTCGAAAAAACGCCGATCCTGGCCGCTGCAGCCACCGCCAGGGCCACCGTGAATAAACAATACCGGGATCCCGTCTGTGCTTCCGCTTTCTTCAACGTAGAGCGTGTGGACCTCGTCGACAGGCAGGTTATGCCGTGCATAGGGTTTTATTTCAGGATACAAAATCTGCATAGGGGCCTCGGCACTTTGGTTATGCTGAATATAATAGCCCAGTTCACTTCGAAGCAGACGTTTATCGCTGCGAAGTGTGGGGTGTTAGGAATCGGAGTCGGCGGTGTCTTGGATATTATGGGGGCGAACAAAGCGGCCGAATAGCAGGCCAAGTTCGAACAGTATCCACATAGGTATCGCCAGCATCGCTTGCGAGATGATGTCTGGCGGCGTTAATAGCATTCCAATAACAAAGCAGGCTACCACGACATAGGGCCGCTTCCTGGCCAGTTGTTGACTTGATAAGACGCCGGCAGAAATCAGCAATACTGTTGCTACAGGAATCTCAAAGGCGGCGCCAAATGCAAAAAACAGCTTGATTACAAAGCTCTGGTATTTAGTAATGTCCGTCATCACCGCGACGCTTTCGGGCCCGACAGAAGTAAAAAAGCCGAATACCAGCGGAAATACCACGTAGTACGCGAAGGCCATTCCCGCATAAAAGAGCACCACACTCGAACCGAAGAGTGGGAGCGCTATTTTTCTTTCTCGGTTGTACAGTGCCGGCGCGATAAAAGCCCAAATCTGATAAAAAATGAAGGGCATCGCGATAAACACCGAAGTGAACAGAGTGAGTTTAAATGGAGTGAGAAATGGCGAAGCCACATCAGTCGCAATCATGTGACTGTTTGCAGGCAAGTACTTTTGAAGGGGTTCGGCGACAAATTCGTAGATAGTATTTGCCCAGTTGAACAGTGCAAGAAATACGGCAAGTACTGCGGCCAAGCACTTCAGGAGTCGTGAACGAAGTTCTATCAGGTGAGTAACCAGAGGTTGCTCATCCAGTTGCTCATTGGTTTGGTGGGTCGTCATGGAGTTGTCTGGTCGGACGTTGTCGAAGCGGGCTTTTCAGGTGTCACTGCCGTGGAATTCTCGCCATTGTTTTCGGATTCATTCTTGGATTCAGCTGATTTGAGTGAGTCCGAAGCAAGGTTGTTGAGTTTGTTTTGTATTTCGTCCCGTGTGCTCTTGGCGGCACGTAAAGACGCCAAAACCTGCTCGTTGTGAATTTCGCGACGAATTTCATCTGCGCCAATTTGACGCTCGAATTCCGCCCGCGCATTGCCGAGCGTGCGCCGGATAGTACCGATCCAGATCGCGACCGTGCGTATGGCGCCCGGCAATTTTTCCGGGCCGATAATCACTAATCCGACCGCCGCAACCACCACCAGCTCTAAAAAACCAATGTCAAACATGGTGTTTTTATCCGCTATCGCACGAAGTTAGGATTTATGCTCGGATTTTTCAGGCTGCTCAACGGTTGTTGACACTTTTTCCTGCTCGTCAGCTTCAATTTTTTCTTGCGACTTCTCTTTGCTCTCTTCTTCGCTCATCGCACTTTTGAACCCTTTAATGGCGCCGCCGAGATCACCCCCAAGTCCCCGCAAACGCTTGGTGCCAAACAGCAGAAGTACGATGACAAGAATTATCAGAAGCTGCCAGATGCTAATACCACCGAGTCCCATATCAATTACCTTGTTAGCTATATTCGTAAAAAATCAAATCAACGGTTAACCGCGCAAAGCGCCGGGTCATTGGCGCGGCTCCAGTGTTCTGGAGTCTAATACGCTAAGACTGGCGCCGGGCTTTTTCTTCAAGTCCTGACAGATCAAAGCGGCGCGCCAATTCATTCAGCACATCCTCAGCGCTTAGGCCGAGGTGTGAGAGCATTACCAGCGAGTGAAACCACAGGTCCGCAGTTTCGTATATCAGGTGCTGCGTGTCGCTGTCGTGCTGCGCATCTTTAGCGGCAAGAATCGTTTCCGTACATTCTTCGCCCACTTTTTCGAGAATTTTGTTCAGGCCCTTGTGGTGCAGTTTTGCTACGTATGAGGACTCCGGGTCCCCCGCGTTTTTGCGTTGCGCCAGCACCTTGTCTAATTCCGCAAGTACATCGCTCATGAGTAAATCTCGTTCGGGTCTTTCAATGGTGCGGCGTTTTCTTTCCACTCACCGCTTTCCAGGGTGAGGAAAAAACAGGAGCGCCGCCCAGTATGGCAGGCGATACCGCCGATTTGCTCAACCTTCAGCACCACTGCGTCTGCGTCACAGTCCAGCTGTATGGCGACGATTTTCTGCGTGTGGCCCGAGGTTTCACCTTTGCGCCAGAGTTGTTGGCGCGAACGCGACCAGTATACCGCAACCTGTTCTTCGGCCGTGAGGGCGAGGGATTCTCGGTTCATCCAGGCCATCATCAGAATCTCGCCGCTTGCAGCGTCTTGGGCAATTGCGGGAACCAAGCCGTCGCTGTTCCAGCGAACCTGGTCGAGGAATGAACTAGACTCATTCATAGGGTGTTTCCGGTTGAATTACGCGAAGGCGTAAGGATACCGGAAATGGTTTGAATTGGCTCGGGTTGTTGTCACAGCAGCTATCCAATTGAAAAAACAGCGAGTTCTTGGGCATGAGCCACGACTTTCGCACATCATCTTGGAAGTACGTCGTTCAAGTCGGATGCACCCGCAGGTTGTTTCAGTTCTCGTCGTCAGTGGGGAATGGCGCAGTAGTCAGTTCGCCATCGTCCTGTTTAAGCAGAATCTCGACTTTCTGTTCTGCCTCCGCAAGCGACTTCTGACAGCTGCGAGTGAGCTTGATTCCCTGTTCGAAGGTTTTTAGGGAATCCTCCAGTGAAAGATCGCCACTTTCTAGTTGGGTTATCAACTCTTCCAGCTGTGCCAGAGAAGCCTCGAAGTTGGGGGATTTTGTTCTAGCCAAAGTGTGGACTCCTGTAGTTCGCGCGAGAACATACCGGAGGTGGCAGCAGGGGTCAATCAACGCTCTCAACAATTACCCGATGCAGCCGATAACCGGTGGAGTATTCATAACAAAGAAAGTGGATTCTTCCGCCCCCTTAGTCGATTTATGTCTAGACTTAGGGAGTTTCACAGAAGTCGTTATGGCCGCTGAGCCAAAATAGAGTGAGGAAATCCGAGTGGATTTAGCAACGATAGTCGGCATGATAGGCGCGCTCGCGCTTATCGTTATCTCCATGCTAATGAGTGGTGAATTGGGCATGTTCGTCAATGCTCCGTCGCTGGTTATTGTGGTGGGCGGGACAATCTTTGCGGTAATGGCGAAGTATGGCCTCGGCCAGTTTTTGGGCGCTGTAAAGGTGGCGGGTAAGAGTTTTTCCAGCAAACTGCCAGATCCCAACATGTTAATTGACGAAATTGTTGCCCTCGCTGATGAAGCGCGAAAAGGCGGGTTGTTATCGCTTGAGGGGAAGGAGGTTAGCAGCGACTTCTTGCAGCGCGGTATTCAGCTCTTGGTCGACGGACATGACCCTGATGTAGTGAAAACACTGCTATCTATCGATAAAAACAAAGCGATGGAGCGGCACACGGTTGGTGCATCCATTTTCGCTGCGATGGCCGAAATGGCGCCAGCGATGGGGATGATTGGTACCTTGATTGGACTGGTTGCGATGCTGGCGAACATGGACGATCCAAAGGCGATTGGGCCCGCGATGGCGGTGGCACTGCTCACCACGCTCTACGGGGCTGTTATTGCCAATGCGATGTGCGGTCCGATGGCCGACAAACTAAAGCTGCGGGCAGGCGAGGAAGCAATGATAAAAAGCTTGGTCATTGATGCGCTCCTGGCGATTCAGGGCGGACAAAACCCCCGGGTGATTGACTCCATGCTGCGCAATTATCTGCCAGAAGGTAAGCGCACGGTAGAAGCGGCGGAATAACAGGTAAAGGTGCGTTGTGAGTAGCGAAGACGAAGAAGGCTGTGAATGCCCGCCCGGTTTGCCCGCGTGGATGGGTACCTTTGCCGACCTGATGTCGCTGTTGATGTGTTTCTTTGTGCTCTTGTTGTCGTTTTCGGAAATGGACGCAATGAAATTTAAGCGCCTGGCAGGGTCAATGGCTCAGGCATTCGGCGTGCAAAACAAGCTAAATGTTACAGATATTCCGAAGGGCACCAGCATAATCGCGCAGGAGTTCAGCCCTGCGCGGCCAGAACCAACGCCTCTCAATGTAATTTATCAGAACACCCAGGACATCACGGAAATGTCGCTGGAGCAGGATTGTGCTCAAGAGTATGACATCGAGCAGGGCGAAGAGGGGGTTGATGGCGGCATCAAAGTTCGCGTCAAGCAGAAGCTGGAAGACCTGCTGCAAAAGACCGAACAGGACGCCTACGAATTAGCTGAAGCGTTGAACGAGCAAATTGAGGCGGGGCAAGTTGAAGTCGAAACTCGTGGCAGGCTGATTATTATCCGCATTCGTGAGAAGGGGTCATTTGTTTCGGGGTCTGCGGAGCTGGCGCCAGAATATCGCGATGTCATGGGGGAAGTCCGCTCTGTGCTTACTTTAAAACCGGGTCGAATTGAAGTGCAGGGCCATTCAGACAATATCCCGGTGCGGCGGGGGCGCTATCGATCCAACTGGGAGTTATCTGCGGCGCGAGCGGTATCGGTTGCTCAGGAGCTCATGTCGGGCGGTGCTCTACCCCCTAACCGTTTTGAAGTATCGGGCTTTGCGGATACGCGCCCACTCGTTGCCAACACAACACCGGAGAACAGGGCGCGCAATCGACGCGTTGAGATTCTTATTAAGCAAGGTCTGGAAGACGAGCTCGATCAACAGGATCTGGATCTTCTTAAGGATGATGCGCAAGGCGCTGATATTCTTCGAGAATTGAATCTTGAGCCTGAATACCTTTTTGACCTGGAACCAGAAGACATTTTTTAGTGGATTATTCACATGAGTGATGAGCGCAGACGCTATTTCAGAATAACGGAGCGGGTGGGTGTTGCATACGAACTCCTGGGCGCCGACGGTGAATCGCACGGTCGGGTACCCGATCAGCAGCAAGAGCAGGTGGCGAGTCTGCTGGATGACATAGAAGCGCTAGACGGGCAGATCCTGCATGAGCTAGAGGTTATGAGTGGTACCAACCCGCAAATCGCACGCTTGGTTAGCTTGTTCAACCAAAAACTGGAGCGCGTGGTCAATCATGTACTGATGGATAACCAACTGGTGAGCAAGCTTGCGCAGAAGCTGCAGGAAGTGAACATATCGGCCTGTGGAATGGGTTTTTTTTCGGACGAAGCTGCCGCTGAAGGTGCCCTGCTGCGCTTGGAACTTACGTTGTACCCAGATAAAAAAACGCTGAATACTCACGGTAAGGTCATCGCCTGCGAGCTGGAGGCGGGCAGTGGCCGGTACTACTGGAGAGTCGATTTTGAATCCATGAGCAAAGTACATCAAGAACTGCTGATTCAGCATATTGTGCGCTCGCAGAGTCAACAGCTCAAAAATAAGCTGAAATATTGATGAGACGGGAAGGTTGGTGAGACGGGCTCTAGGCGCCTGATTACTCATTTGTACGAAATGTCGTACACTTAATAGCGAGTTATGCGACTACCTGGAAGCGCCCAGTTAAGTGAGAATGGCATCACCAGGGACGGATGCATACGGATTTGCGGCAGGGAATAGGACGGAACTACGCCATATAGTTACCTAAAGGAAGCAGGTAGAATCCTGTGAGTGCGCCGCGACCGGATTTGTCGCGGCGTTTTAGTTTTAGCTATCAAGCTTGGTGACTCTATAGCCTTACTGGAATTCCTTCTCAGCGCTACAAGCTACCCTCGATCTGATCTCTTCTCACAACATCACGCAATTAAAAATTCTTAATAAGACTTTGCTGTCACATCGTAAAAGCGTAATAATTTCGTTGCAAAATTTATTTGCAGTGTGATTTTTGCTCTCTTTTAGTAGAGATTGCTTGACTATCAATTCAGTTTGGTTACTATTTTTGAGAGTGTTATTGAACACTTTTATCTGCACTGAAATCTTTTTTAGCGCAGTCTCATTCGATGTAATTTGATGAGAGGAGAACTGTCTTCAAGTACTTAAGCAGACAAGTGGCCGGCACAATTGAAAAAAATTCGATTGCGCCCGATTGCTACCAGGGTTATCACCAGTCTCCCTACTGGGTGACTCAAAGCCTTCGTCGCCTCCGCAGTTACCACGACAGCCTCGTAAGAATTCGAAAACCCCGCCCAGCTTCGCTTGGCGGGGTTTTTCGTTATGGGGGACGTGCGGAGCCAAGCGTAGTGCAATACAACCGTAAATGGTGCTAACGAGCGGTAGATTGGGGCGTTTTTCAATCGAATAAAAGATGTGTTGGTCGCATGAAAAAAAACGCATAGGAACATGCGGTGTGGTTTTTTCGCCGTAAAAAGCGTACCTGACCGGATTTTTTAATCGCGAAGTAAAGTACTTTATGTGTATTTCGTTTGGAATGCGAAGCATGTAGTTGCTGACAGAGCGAGTATTTCCTGGGGGCTTGGGCGACTGATTAAGCCTGGTATGTTGCATGTCGGCACGCTTATATTTTGTGCTTGGTGGTAATGCTGTTCGCGAGAGGATTTTCTTTTCGATAGTGATGCTGCTTCGAAGGGTATACGTTTTTTTCAACCAGTTTTTCAACCAGTAGGCGGGTAGCTCTAATTAGAGTGATTGAACAATGGAAGCGCGAATTTTACGACTTAACATGGCGGGCCAACCTATCGAGTGGATAAGTTGGAAAGAAACTACGTGTCTCTACGCTCGTGGATTAATTGGCTGGACGCTCGGTGGCGAAGTCAAAAAGGCGCGCGGTGGCTACTCCCGGCTCACCGGGTTGCGAACAGTCATTTCGCTACCGGCAATAATTGCCTGCGAAGGTGAGAAACTGGCACCGATGCGATTAAATCCACCGCTCACGAATCCCGCGCTTTTTGCGCGCGACAATTACCAGTGCATGTATTGCGGTAAAACATTTCCGTACGACGCGTTATCGCGAGATCACGTCCATCCCAGTAGTAGGGGTGGCAAAGACCGCTGGGAAAATGTTGTTGCTGCCTGTAAAAGGTGCAATCAGCACAAGGGCGACTCTCTGCTCGAAGAAACACATCTGGAGTTATTGGCGTTACCCTATCGACCTAACCCGGCTGAGTATTTGGCTTTAATAAACAGCGAGCGTATTCGGGGAGATCAAATGGCTTATTTAAAACCCCAGTTTTCCCGCTACACCCCACCTGGAAAAATTTGTGCGTAATGCAAGTACAGCCGCAGTGTCGCGGGTTTTAAGATAACCTGCTAAAGATGTTGGACAAAATTGCAGGGGCGCGTGCGGCTGTCCAATTGCGGTTCGATAATAGCGCTCCACGCTGTTTTACACGCATTAGTACTGCCTGGCATGCAGAAAATAAGCGTTTTATTGGCTAAACCTGCGAGTGCGCGCGATTGTATTGTGGATGTACCAATTTGCTCGAATGAAATTTGCCTGAAAAGCTCGCCGAAGCCATCCACTGTTTTGTCTAATAACGGGAGAACAGCTTCGGGCGTGCTGTCCCGTCCCGTGAACCCTGTCCCACCAGTAATCATTACCACTTGGGTTTTTTGATCAGCTATCCAGTGGGACAGCCGCGCGCGAATCTGATAAATATCGTCTACTTCAAGCGCCCGGTCGACCAGATTGTGGCCTGCCGTTTTAATGCCATCGATCAGGGCGTCGCCGGAGGTATCTGTTTCTAAAGTGCGAGTGTCGGAGACGGTAAGTACTGCAATGTTCAGAGGGCTGAATTGATCTGTTTTTGTGTGTCCCATGGGTTTCCCTTTCTATCCGCCCAGCATGGCTAAATGTCGTGTGCTGCCGCTGAGATTATTGTGCAGTTCGTGGGTGGCTTTTTTGCCGAGTACGCATTGCCTGATATGTCGAGCGACCTGCTCCGAGGGCATGCTCAGTAGAGGGCGGAGTGATTGGTTTTCGTCTGCGAATAAACACAAATGTAAGTTCCCCACGGAGGAGACTCGCAATCTATTACAGCTGGAGCAAAAATCTTTGCTATACGGCATTATTAACCCAATCCTCCCAGCGTACTCTGGGTGGCTGTATTCTTTCGCGGGCCCAGCATGGGGACCGGTGTCTGTCTTGCGCCAGCCTTGTTCTAACAAACGGGTTTCGATTTCCTGGCCACTAAAATGTTGTGCGTTAAAGAATGCGCCGTTGTCACCGGTTCGCATCAGTTCAATAAATCGAAGCGATATATTTTTGTGTTTAACGAAGGCAAAAAAATTGTCAATTTCGGCTTTATTGTATTCTTGCAGCAATACAACATTCAATTTGACTTTCGATAAGCCAAGCTCCAGCGCGAGATCTAAACCCGCTAATACTTCCTGTAATTTGTCGTGGCCTGTGATAAGTTGAAATTGTGCAGGATGGAGGCTGTCTGCGCTCAAGTTTAATTGATCCAAGCCTGCGTCGACTAAACTTGGGAGTAGGCGGGTAATTCGATAGCCATTTGACGTAAGCGCAACTGATTCTATGCCGGGTGTTGTTTTACAGACATGTATGATTTCCGCAAGGTCTTTGCGTAGCGTGGGCTCGCCCCCGGTAATGCGTATTTTTTTTGTACCATTCAGTGCGAAAGCATTAGCCACCGCAGCGATTTCGGGTATCGACAGATTCGGCTCGTCGCTGTCGCAGCTGTAGCCGTCAGGGAGACAATAGTTACAGCGAAAGTTACAGGCGTCTGTAACCGACAGGCGCAAGTAAGTGAACCTTCGCTGATACTGATCAGTCAGGGTTGGTATAGTGTGCATGTATGCCTTTCCAAGTGTGGGAGGCCACAAAGTTTCCCTTGTAACCCGGCAGCGGCTGGCGCTGCGGCCAGTTGTCCATGGCCGTGTGGCGGCTGTAGGCTAAACTGGCTTCGGCGAAATTAAAGTTAGAGTGTGCCCGGAAATCTCGCTTTTGCCAACTATGGCGACCGCCGACCGCTAGATTGGGCTGGCGTGAGGAACAACCGGATGCAATTTTGCTCCCGCAATCCGCGCACTCCGTGCAATGGCGGGTATTTTTTGGACAAGGATTTTCGCAAACAGTTTAAGGAGTTTTAGTGACGCGATCAGCGCTGGTCTTATCCCTTCGAAATCTATGGAATCCTGCCATTAAAGCGGTGCTGGCTGCTGCAAGCTGCTGGGCGCTTGCCGGCGCTGTTAACGCCAGAGCGAACCCGGTTGAGGACGCTTTTCCTGAGTTCGACAATGTCACTTACCTCGCTGGGGGAGAAATCTCCATTCAAGGTGCGGTGCGTTTCCGCCCCTGCAGGGTGCACGACCCGGATCGGCAACACTATCAAACCATGGATTGCGGCTACTTGGTTGTACCAGAGAACCCCGCAGCACCCGCCGGTCGCCAACTGACACTTTTTGTTGGCCGGCTCCCCGCGATTGCTCGAGAAGCACAGCCTGATCCGCTGCTGGTTATTGATGGTGGTCCGGGCAGTGCCGCCAGCGAAACCTTTATCATGCCTGGACGCGGACTGGAAAAAATACGTCAAGATCGCGAAATGTATATTGTGGACCAGCGAGGCACGGGGAAATCCGGTCGTCTGGACTGCGATGTGGACGAGGAGCAGATGCTCGAAGATGAGTTGAAACTGGCCAAATTAACCCGTCAATGTCTTGCGCAGCTTGATGCAGACCCCCGTTTTTACACCACGATGATCGCAGTAAACGATTTGGAGCTGGTACGCCGAGCTCTGGCGTTCGAGCAATGGAACATTTACGGGGTGTCTTATGGTACACGTGTTGCCCAGGAGTACTTACGGGAGTTTCCCGGCTCAATTCGCACGACGGTGTTGGATGGGGTATTGCCACCCCAGATTACGCTTATGCCGCGCATTGCCTTGGAGAGCCAGCGCGCGCTCGAGCAGTTAATAACCCGCTGTGCAAACAATAGGGATTGCAGCACCCGCTTTGGTGGTTTGGAAGCGGGAATAGCGTCTTTGTTTAGCGCACTGGAACAACGCCCGATCACAGTTGTGGTGGACCCATTTGTTTCTGCTGAGGACGGCACCTACACGCTGGGAAAAGACGAGTTAACAATGCTAGTGCGCTTGTCGTTGTACAATTCAGCAACACTCGCAATTTTGCCACTCACGTTGCATGAAGCCTACGCAAATAATAACTTTTTACCACTGGCACGAAGCGCAAAGAAACTGCTTGGAAAATTGGAGAATACTTTCGCCAACGCAATGCACAACAGTGTGATGTGCAGTGAGGATTTCGTTGGTTTCGACCCAGCCAGCCTCGAAAATCTGCACTTGGAGAACACTTATATCGGGGCTGATCAAGTCCGCGACTTTATGACTCTGTGTGAATTGTGGCCCACTGGCGCCGTCGGGCCTAATTTCAAAGAGCCGGTAATGTCCGACGTCCCCGTGTTGTTGATCTCGGGTAGCGTTGACCCGATTACACCACCGGAATATGCAGTGCTGGCGGCTAAAAATCTGACTCAAAGTCACCAGATAGTGGTCGAGGAGTTTGGGCATGGGGTTGCTGCCATCGGCTGTATGCCACGTCTTATGGCCCAGTTCGTTCAACGCGCATCCGCTGCAGGGCTTGATGAACAGTGCCTTAACGTGCTTAAACCTGACCCATTCTTTATCGACTTTAATGGCCCATCGCCCTAAGGAAATACTTGTGATCGAGGCAGTGCAATTATACAAATCGTTTAAACGCAAGGGGAAAAAGGGTGCAGTCCATGCGGTGCGCGACCTCTCGTTTGGTGCGCGGGATGGGGCTATTACCGGATTACTAGGCCCGAATGGCGCGGGTAAATCGACCACCCTGAGAATGCTGGCGACGCTATTGGTGGCTGATCATGGCCACGCCATAATTGATGGCATCGATACGGCGAAACAGCCGCAAGAGGTTCGGCTCAGCTTGGGATATTTGCCGCATAATTCGGGTGTTTATCCGCGTCTTACCGCAAGAGAGAATATTGAGTACTACGCGCGCATTGCTGGTTTGGAGCGCAGTCTCGTGCGTTCCCGTACCGATAAACTCATCGAATTGTTAGATATGGGGGAAATCGAGCACCGTCGTGCCGATGGGTTTTCTCAGGGGCAAAGAACAAAAATTGGTCTTGCTCGAGCCCTCGTCCATGAGCCCAAAAATTTACTGTTGGATGAGCCAACAAACGGGCTGGATGTTATGGCAACACGGAGTTTGCGTAAAATTATTCGTATGTTGCGCGACGAGGGGCACTGCATCATTTTTTCGAGCCACATCATGCAGGAGGTGGCTGCGCTCTGTGATCACATTGCGATAATCTCGGAGGGCACCATTGCGATTGCCGATACGCTTCCCCGTATCCTCGAGACGACGGGCCAATCCGATTTGGAAGATGCGTTTGTGGTTGCCATTGGCGAATCTCTGGAGGCTGCCGAATGAATCAGATTTGGACCGTCGCTTTAAAGGAAATAAAAGATAATATCCGTGATCGAAGAGCGTTTTTCTTTGCACTCATCTACGGCCCGGTGTTAATGCCACTGTTGATGGTTGGGCCAATCCTGTTCAGCGCGAAAAACAATGTTATCGATTTCGACGCTACCAGTGATCTTTATGTGGTGGGCGCTGAACAGGCGCCCAATCTGATCCAGATGCTCCTGCAGAACAACCTGGTCGCAAAGCCGGCACCGCCAAATTTTCGCGAGAAACTGCGCAGCGGAGAGTTGGCAGTGGTGTTGGAAATTTCTGATATTTACGGCGAGCGGCTGCGTGAGGGAAAGCCTGCGCCATTATTTGTGTACGTGAACCATTCAAGTAAAGACTCCCTGAAAGCAGCTAATCAACTCAAAAGTGTATTGAGTCGCTATAGTGCGGAATTGGGGTATTGGCGGTTGAATGCTCGGGGGCTTAGCGCTGACTTGAGCACGCCGATAAAACTGGTGGAAGAGGATGTTTCCAGTCAGGGCATCAGTGGAATGTTGTTCGGTTTTATGGTGTATTTCCTGATTATGTTCACCATGATGACCGGAGGATTTTATCTGGCGGTCGATATCACTGCTGGTGAGCGAGAACGCAATTCGCTGGAACCCTTACTTTCCTTGCCCATCGCGCGTTGGCGTTTGGTGACCGGGAAATATTTGGCAATTCTGGGCTTTGTCGCTACGTCTGCGAGCCTCGCGGTAGCCTGCGTGTATCTGATATTTACGCTGGTACCTATGGATGATCTTCACATCGTGTTGAATCTGAGCGGCACAGCGCTTGTGCAGTCTTTTTTAGTTGCGCTGCCCTGTATGTTTTTTGTCGCGGCACTGTTGCTCGCAACGTCCGCTTATACGCGTACGCCAAAGGAAGCACAAACCTATATCAGCATTCTTTACCTTTTGCCAATGGCGCCAATCCTCGTTAAGCAACTGAGTGATGCCGCAATGTCCGGGCCTTTATTGGCGCTACCTTATCTCGGCCAGTTTTCTCTAATTGATCGCATAATTAAAGCCGAGTCTTTTAGCCTTGCGGAACTAAGCTTCTCTGTAGGTGGCACACTGTTGTGTGCAGTTGTTTTAATTGTGGTGGCGCTTTCGCTGTACAAGCGTGAACAGATACTTCGCGATTAGCAGGGTTCAGATTGAGCAAATAATAGCGCTAATTCCCGAAAAAGCCGGCGTTGAATCGCCGGCTTTTTCGGGTCGGATGTCGAGTTAGTCGAGTTACAAGGTGAACTGAATCATCGCCCAATATTTAGAGGTATCTGTTGCAAAATCGTCGGCGCTATAGTTTGCATACTTCAGTACGACTTTAGTTTGTTTGTTCACCGGAATTGCCACAACCGCATCCAGTTCGGTTCCGTAGTCGATGCTGCCAACATCGCTGCTGTAGGTATGATAAGTGACCTGGAAATTTATTCCCCCTGGCTTACCGCCAAATCCAACATAGGTATCTTGAATGCCTGTATTTGGGGTATTAAGGAATTTATCATCCCAACCCTGGAATTTGTGCAAGGTTGCCAAGGGGGTGGAAAAGGCTTTGGTACCGTCATCGCTGCCCAGCACTTCGTAGCCCAGGTTCCACTTAAAGTTAGCAGGGAGTGCTCCACCCACATCCACCAAGTAGTAGTCGGCGCTGTAGTCTGTTGGATTATCCCCGGTGTCTTCTTGGGTGGCATAGCTTGCTGTCAAATTAACCGGGCCGAATTTTCCGCTGTAGCGCACGCCGAGTGTGTTGCTGGAATTCGCAATGGCATCCTCAAAGTCGAGGCTGTAGTAAAAGCCGGTAAGTTTATGATTGCTGTTAAAACTGTAGGCGCCGTTTAGTAAGCCGATATCACCTCGCCAGTCGGCATTCGGGCCTTCCGGACCAAAAATACGATTCACATTCAGGATATAGCTGGTATCCAAGGAGAAGCCACCAGCTTTATAGGTCAGACGAGCACCATCATAGGTTTGCTCATTTTGTCGCCAACCTACGCCACCGACAAAGCGTTGGTCGTCCAAGAGAATACGTTGGCGGCCACCCATCACGCTTAAGCCGCCATTTTCAACTTTGACAAACGCCTGGTTCAAATCGGTGCCTTTTGGGTCCGCCACAACAGGATAATCAGACTTGCCATTAACAGTGCTGTTGTAGTTCGCAGGGCCGATTGGACGTGAGTCGTCCATTTCCAACTTGAAGGACACCGCTCCCACTTTACCGCTCTCAAATGTGAGGCGGGTGCGCAGGGTGCTGGCATCTGCGGAATTATCAATGCCATCCTGGTCGACGAATTCGTAGCGATATCGCAAGTCCAGACCGGTCTTACTTTCTTTCATTAAAGTTTCCAGAGCGGATTCCGCATACGTGGCCTGTGCGCCAGTGGCCGCGATTACGCTTGCAGCTATGAGTGTAAACTTCGAGTTCATGGATGCTTCCTTCAAGTCACTTGGTGATGTTTTAAAAAAGGGCGATATCCCCATCTACAACGCGCTAGTGGAAAAGCGCTTTTTATTAGTGCATTTCAAAATGTCTGGGCGCTCCAATCGTCAACACGCCCTCTCCATTCAATTTGCCGCCAAGCCATCTGCATAATGTGTTCCCAAAATAAAAAATTCCTGCCCTGTCTCAGGGCTTGACTTATGTGCCACTGCGATGAAAAGAAAAAAGTAATTAAATAACAACATGTTATTTAATTACCATTTTTCGCTACGGCCAGTATCGGATAGGAGTTACGTTCTGAATAATTACTAAATTGCAAATTTTGAATGCGGATTCGCACTCAAATATATGATTTTGTGACTATATGTGGTGCAAAAATGCTGTTGAATGGTGCTTTTTATGTTCAGTAATGTTGTGATGATGTGATTAGTAGAGGGTCTATTTGGTTCGGTTTGCATCCCATCGTGCGCAATTGAAGTGCGTTTTCGTGCTTAGGGGGTTGCTCAGCCATGGCGGTATCTTTATAGGTTAAGGCTGTTGCTACTCGGGGTATAAGAAATAAGCAAGATATGTCGATAGCGAGAGTCGGTTAGCACAGACTGTGTGAACGGTGAACGTAATGTCAGAGCTTCCTGGCAGTACATGCCGCAATTGGCGGCAGAGTGTTACGGTTTCGACGGCCAACATTGGAAGGTCAACAGTGGCCATACTTATGGCGCGCAAAGTTTCACTAGGCCGAGAAGTGAGTGAATTTCTTCATAGCGATGAACACTTAATTGGCGCATAAATATAATATAATGACATATAAAACATCTTAAATTTTTGTTCAATGGCGCCCTCATGTCGGTCAAGACGCCTTTAAATGTGACGCGAGCAAGCACAAAATGTCTACCGTGTCACTACCGTAATGTGGTCAAAAAAGCATTTTTTGTTGCAATTTTAGGTGGAATTTTTATATTTATATCGTTAAAAGGAATATAAAGTCGTAAATATTTGCTATGTATGGAATATAAAGCCTGTCAAGCCCTCCTTTGGTGCCGAGATACAACCGTTAATCTTCTCTACGTTGGTCAATCGTCAAGCGGTTGCTAAGTTACGGTTAAAGCAAACCAGTAAACGAGCGCTTGGCCGCGCGTTAAACAGTGTTATGAAATCGATCCCAGTAAATGCGAATCAAAGCGGGTTCACCATTATCGAGTTGATGGTGGTGGTCGCTATTGCAGCAGTACTTATGGTGCTAGCGGTGCCAAGTTTCGAAGACAGCTCCGCAAAGAGCGCTGTTCGCGCCGGTGTGAACAACTTGCAATCCGATCTGGCGTTTGCGCGCAGTACGGCAATTACCCGCTCACGCCCCGTTGCGATCTGTGCGAGCGATACCAGCGCAGGGCGTAACTGTGGCACCGGCGATTGGAATGAGGGTTGGCTTGTGTTTCTCGATCCAAATTCCAACGGCGCTTTAGATGCAGGAGAGGAGTTGGTGCGTATAGGTTCTGCACTGGGAGCACGCGTGAGTATATCGCTGGATAACCCCGTGTTGTTTAACGGGAGGGGAATGAATTCCGCGGTGTCTGAATTTGTTTTTTGCCGAGCAGGGAGCACAGAAGCGATGTACGCGCGCTCAGTGCTCGTCAATCTGGGTGGGCTGGTGCGCGCTTCGCGCGATAGCGATGGTGATGGCATCCACAACGGTGGCGAAGGCGGAGGTAACCTCTCATGCGGCGGTTAAATGCACCTGGAGGTCGCGCGCAAGGTGGCTTCACTCTTATCGAGGTGATTATTTCTTTTGTTGTGCTCGCTGTTGGGCTGCTTGGCGTGGCATCCATGCAAAAGCGCGGTGTTGAGAGTAATCACAATGCTTATTTACGCACACAAGCTGTTTCGCTCGCGAATGATATGGCCAGCAGGGTACGGGCAAATACCGCGGGCATGGAGGCTGGTAATTACAATGCGCCCGCAGCGCAGGAAACCGCTGCATGCCTGGCCGCCGGCTGTACTGCGGCGCAGATGGCTGGCAACGATTACTTTGAGTGGTCGCGAGATATACAAAACATGTTGCCTCAAGGTGAGGGCGTCGTGTGTTTGGATTCAACGCCGGACGATGGTAGTGATGCGGCAAATGCGGCTTGCGATGGTGTGGGTACGGAGTTGGCGATAAAAATCTGGTGGGACGCGATCCCTAGAGATGGAACCGTCGACCAGCGTTATGCCATTGGCGTCGACATTTAACAGCAGGTGTTATTGATGAAAATGAGCATCTTTAATAGTCGTGGTTTAACGCTGATAGAAATGCTGGTAGCTATGGCGGTCGGCGGCATTATTCTGGCGGGTGGCGTTGTGGTCTACAGTGATCAGGTGCAAAGCTCCAAGCGCTTATCAGCATACTCCACCTTGCAAGAGTCGGGTCGGGTGGCGCTGGATATTATCGAACGCGATATCAGAATGGCAGGTTTTAAAGGTTGTTTTAGTACCGCGGAAGAAATTGAAAATAATATCGCCGGTGGCGGCCCTGCAACATTTCAACCGCAGTTCGGTGTGCAAGGTTGGGAGGCTCCAAACACGGCTAACGGTGAAACCATAGCCAATGTCGGTACGAATACCGCTGTGGTCGCGACTAATTCAGGCGGTTGGCTGACCACCGCTGGCAACGTCATCGATACCCTAAACGCGATTCCTACGTCCGATATTTTGCGTGTCTGGAGCGCTGGCGATCAGGAAATGGTGGTTGAAAATATTGCCTACGGCGCGGCGCCTATTGCCGATGTCAGCGATAGCTACCAAGTTGACGCTGGGGATTTTTATATTTTAAGCGATTGCCAGCAGGCGATTATTTTACAGGCCTGTGCCGTCGGCACTAGCGGCGCTAACTCGCGCTTAACGTTCAGCGATAGTTGCTCTCCCGGCAACGACACACCCATCCCCGAACTTGGCGACAACCCATCGTTAACTCGCTTGGTAGGCGCCACTTATATTGTTGGCAAGTTAAGCAACAACTCTCGCAACCCCCCATCATTATTTCGTGCGGAAATGGCTTCGAATGGAGTAATCGGCAATCCGCAGGAGTTGGTTCAAGGCGTGGAAAGCATGCAATTGCTCTACGGTGAAAATCTTGATGATGATAATTTTCGTAGTGCTGATGTGTATGTGACTGCGAACAATGTTCAGGATTGGAACAACGTTATCAGTGTTCGTGTTTCGTTGCTGTTGCAGAGTATCGATAACAATCTTTCTGAAGGGCCAGTGCCATACACGTTCAACGGCGTCACATACGATGGTGCGGGTAATAACCCAGCTGTAGCGGATAATCGCTTGCGCCGCGTATTTACGCGCACGATTACGCTGCGTAATCGAACGCTCGGGAGTTGATGAATGTACAAAGTCCGCACCACACAAAATCAGCAGGGCGCAACTCTGGCCGTAACCTTGGTCCTCCTCCTGATCGTTTCTGTCCTGGGTATCTCTGCGGTGCAGTCCTCCCTGGTCGAAGAAAAAATGTCGGGGAATTTGCGCGACAAACATATTGCGTTTGAAGCGGCTGAATCCGCGTTAACTGTAGCGGAAGGATGGCTCGATGAGCGCGAGAATTACCCAACGCCAACGGCGGCAGGTACAAACAGGGTATGGAATTTTGGCAGTCCTGGGAATTCCGAATGGTGGCACACCAATAGCCTCTCCTGGTGGACAAATAACGCGATCAATGCCCCGACGAATACCCTTCAGCAAGCGGCGCCCCGGTACATTATTGAAGAGCGCGCTTTCACCCAGCGCGGCGAAAATCTCACTATCGGCACCGGCGCTGTTCGCCAGGGCAAATATTATTACCAGGTCACCAGTCGTGGGAACGGGGGGAGTGCGAATACGCAAGTACACCTGCGAACCACCTTTGTTAAACGCTACGACTAACGCCAGTGCATCGGCCAGAGCGATCGACGGACATTGTTATGAAAAACTTATTTACTCCACGCAGATTTGTCTTAAGACTCGCCACGGTTGCGCTGGCGTTGTTGCCATTCAGTGCGCAAAGTGAACCCCTGGATCTGGCCGACAAACCGCTGTTCTTAGGTATCAGCACAGACCCGAACGTATTTTTTGAGCTGGATGATTCGGGTTCTATGGATTGGAGTGTACTGACCGCACCTTATTTCCATTTTTGTCAGTACGACCGCGATGCTCCTGGAGCAGGCGGCAGCGGAGATTGTGTGACCAGTAAGATGGCTGATGGTTTGTGGTCATCCTATGGCGACAACAATTATCGCACTTACCGCTTTATGTTTGACAACGCAGACAACCTTTACAACGGTTGCAATGGTAACGCGACAAATGTGGAAGGCTGCGGCGGTTTTCAAACGGTGTTAGATAATGATTGGCGTGGTGGTTCTGCCGACTTCAACGTGATGTATTACAGCCCGTTTGTTGACTACCGCCCATGGCCTGGCACAGGCTTGGCCGACGCTAACTTTTCTAGTGCTCGCAGTAACCCGCAGCCGGAAATTGCTGCAATTGCTGAACGCCAGCAAACCGAGACCGAGTATTACATTCCAGCGCAATCTCGCCGCTGGGCGCAATCAGGCTACAGTAACACGCGCAATTTGAGCGGCTTTGTGTATTACGTGTGGGTCGATTCACACGGTTATTCCGGTGATCGACCACGTCGTGGCTCGAACATTAACCGTACAGATGGATCCAACGGTGAAATTGACCTTTGGGATAACTACTATCGATATACGGTGTATGGCAATGATATTAGGCGTGAAAAAATAGAATGGAGCGTTACCTCCTGGGGTAATAGCAAAGGTCGCCTTACTCCAAGCGTGACCGAGACCGTCACTTTCAGTGGCAATAGCGTGGAGCCCAATCCACCGCAGGGTCAGCCCGCTCGTAGTGCAAACGAAATTCGCACGAATATCGCTAACTGGTATAGCTATTCCAGGAAGCGCTCTTATGTTGCTAAATCTGCGATTGGTACGGTGGTTGCCAGTTCGCCCGCGTTTCGCTTTGGTCTCAGCGTGTTAAACAAATCCGATGCGTTGTTTCACGATATGCCTTCGGCGGATATTTATCGCTACACGGGTGTGAATACCCAATTATTGAATGATCTGTACAGCTTTCGCTGGGAATCATACGGTACGCCACTGCGGAACGGGCTAAAAATGGCCGGCCGTTACTACAAAGGCGAAATAAACAATCACCCAAGCCCGATTGTGCAAAGTTGCCAACAAAACTTCACGGTGTTGTTTACTGATGGTTACTGGAATGGTGGCGACCCAGGTGTTGGTGATGCCGATGGCAATGGCCGCAACAATACCGTAGCGGACGTGGCGAAATACTACTACGACCGCGACCTAAGCCCGTTGAGCAATGATGTGGTACCTAACGCTTCAGACCCGGCGACTCACCAGCATATGGTGACCTTTCCGGTTGCCTTCGGTTTGACAGGAAATCTGGAAGATACAGACGGCGATGGTTGGCCAAACCCCGAGCTCGATGAAAATGATGAGTGGGGCGGTGATCCATTTGGCTCGGACCTCTCAAAAATCGATGACCTTTGGCATGCCGCGTTCAACAGTAAAGGTGAATATGTTTCCGCTAAAACACCCGAAGACGTTGTTAACAGCCTGGTGAGTGCGCTGAGTGAAATTTCCGGGCGTAACGCGTCTTCGGCATCCGTTGCGACCAGCACCGGCCAAATTTCTTCAGACACCGCTGTGTTCCAGGCCCAATTTAATAGCGGTGACTGGTCGGGGCAGCTCTACTCTTACTCACTGAATGCTGACGACAGTGTGAATGTGGCTACCCCAAACTGGGAAGCGAGCCAGGTGCTTGATACGCAAAACTTCAACACCGGCCGCACTATCATTTCGCACAACGGCACCCGTGGTATTCCATTTCGCTTTCCCGGCAACTACCGCTCGCGCGGTGCTAACGAAATGTCAGATTGGGATCTGTACTTCTTGATGTGGGACTCCGCCCCCTATTCACTATTAACTAACGATGCCGGACAAATTGCCGCGAACCAGCAATATGGGACTGACCTGATTAACTACCTGCGCGGTGATCGTTCCAATGAAGGCGGTAACTCCGGTGATTTGCGCCCGCGCACCACCGTGCTTGGTGACATTGTTGCGTCGGACCCAAAATATGTTGGTCCTCCAGCGTTCGGTTACCCGGATGACCTGGAGTCTGCAAGCTACGATGCTTTCCGCACCGCACGTGCTAACCGCGCGCCGATGGTATACGTGGGCGCAAACGATGGAATGCTGCACGGCTTTGCAGCGGCTAACGGTCAGGAAAAACTTGCCTATGTTCCCCGCCCGGTGTTCAAAAACCTGCACAAGCTGGCTGAGAGTCCCTACGATCATAAATATTTTGTAGACGCTGCTCCAACTGTGGTCGACGCATTTTGGAATGGGGCATGGCACTCTGTACTGGTGGGAGCACTCGGTCACGGTGGCCAGGGTATTTTCGCTCTGGATGTGACTAACCCAGCCAGCTTTTCGGAAGCGAGTGCGAGCAATATAGCACTCTGGGAGTTTACCGATAGCAACGATTCAGACATGGGTTTCAGTTACAGCGAGCCTTCTATCGCGAAGATGGCGAACGGACAGTGGGTAGCCGTATTTGGTAATGGCTACAACAATACCGAAAATGATTTAGCGATCAGCGCCAGTGGTCATGCCGTGCTCTATATTGTCGATATCGCAACCGGTGCGCTTGTGAAGAAAATCGATACCACAGTTGGCGATACCACAACGCCTAACGGGTTGGCGTCGCCAGCGCTGGTGGATGTTAATGGTGATTATGTTGTTGATTACATATATGCCGGCGATTTGCGTGGCAACATGTGGAAGTTTGATGTTACTGACACCTCTCCGAACAACTGGGACGTGGCCTGGACCAGTGGTGGCAACAAATACCCGCTGTTTAATGCTGGTATTGGCCACCCAATAACGACACGTCCAGCTGTTGGCTTACATCCTACCTCCGCCGGTCAGCTCGTGTATTTTGGTACAGGAAAATATATTGAGACCCACGACAATACGGCAGATTTGCAGCCGGATCAGAGTTTTTATGCGATCTGGGACAAAAACCTAGATACCGGAGTGAGTGTTGCAGCAGTGCGTCGAGCGCAGTTGCTAGGTCAGGAAATTACCAACGAAATCACCACGACCATTGGTGGCTACAACTACGATTTGCGCTTAACCTCGGACAACCCAATTGATTGGAGCAGCCACTTGGGTTGGTATATCGATCTGGTAAACCGCAATGCCAGTCCGGTGGACAACTTGGGTGAACGCCAGGTTACTGAGTCTTTGTTGCGAAACGGACGAATTATTTTCTCTACTCACGTACCGAGTTCCGCGCCCTGTTCGCCAGGCGGAAGCAGCTGGTTGATGGAGTTGGATGCGTATACGGGAGGTCACCTGGACGAAGCGCCGTTCGATCTGGACCGTAACCATGTGTTCGACGATGCGGATTACGACTACAACACGCCTGGTGTTGAGGATGTCCCCCCCGGTGGCTTGCGCCCTCAGGAAGGCATTATCAGCTCCCCTGGTGTATTGCGTGACAACAATCGTGAAGTTAAATACTTGAGTGGTTCGACTGGCGCTATCAGTGATTTCGCTGAGAGCACCGGTGCTCAGAATATAGGCCGACAATCCTGGCGCGAGCTGGAATAGGAGAATGACGCCGATGAAAAAGATTTTAGTCGTAATTGCTTTGCTACTGCCACTGCAGGCGTTTTCTCAGACTTTTTCTGGGACGCTTGAGGCGTTCGCTTTTCCGGGGTCGACTCTGGTAATTGATGGCGTGAGTTATAAATTCGATCCGCAAATTAAAATTTATGTGAACGACACCTTGGCACCAATGGATGCCGCCCGGGCGAACCAAAAAATAGACTATAAGATAGAGGTTCGCTCAACGGGTGAAAAGTTCGTCTCAGAGATGCGCTTTTTGCTGACTGAAGCCGAAGCAGAAAAGTATATTGTTCACTAAAACGAAGCAGAGTAGGTTTATGAAACATTCCGTTAAGCGGCAGCAGGGTTTTACCCTTGTCGAAATTATGATCGTTGTCGTTATTATCGCGATTTTAGCGGGTATTGCTTACCCGTCTTATCAAACCAGCGTGCGCAAAGGAAATCGTGCTGAAGGGATCGAAGCGTTGCTGAGTGCGGCCCAACGCCAGGAAATGCTGTATTCGCAAACCAACGCTTATTCCACAAACGCACAGCCGTTTGCACCTGTGGCTGCCACCGAAACAACACCCAGCGGAAATTATGTGATCTCTGTGGCGCGCGGCGACTGTGGCACCAGTGCGTGTTTTCGTGCAACTGCCACTGCTCAGGGCGTGCAAGCGAACGATTCTGAATGCTTAACATTAAGCATCGATAACCTGGGTAACAAAACGTCTACCCCTGCAGGCGGCCGTTGTTGGCGCTAGATATCTTGGCGCTAGATAGCTGGGGTGCCATGCGCAGCTAGCGCAGCGTTGCGATAGCGCGGATCGTCGGTTACTTCCTTGGCGAAGTTAAGAGGCGGAGAATAGGTTCGCGCTAATTGTTCATCATTAAATTCCACTTCCATCAGTAGTAGCCCCGAGAGATCTCCGAGATACTTGTCGATTACCATTTCTCCCTCGTCAATCACCCGCGTATAACGCAGTTTTTCGATGCGCGCTTCTGCGGTAAATGGCCACAGGATATCAAATAGTGTTTTGTCAATTTCCTGTTCATTCTCCTCTCTTACCAGTCCGGTTCCGTGCTTGGCGGTAAGTGTGTACTTATTACCTTTTTTTCGAATGCGCAGATCTTTATGTTGATCCTTCTGCAAATAACCTTGCAGGATGGCGGCGGGTTGCGGCCAGGTGGCAATGTCGGCGGGTAACTCGTTTAGTAAAAATTTGCGTTCTATCTCTTCGCTCATCAAGTCGGCTCCTCACGTCTGCGGCAGTCTCGTCGCAGCATAGGCAGCTGCAGTTGCGCCGTCAACTCGGTGGTGGTTTGGTTAAACTCGCATGCGAATTGGTGTAGCATGCCTCAACTAAGCCATGAGCCGAATCGGAGTGGACAATAAATGAGCGACGTTCAAGTAGCGCTAAAAACCAATGCAAACCTGGGAGAATGCCCTCGTTGGGACGAGCACGACCAGCGCCTGTATTGGGTGGATATTAATCAAAAGCAACTGCATCGTTTTAACCCGGTCACCGGGGAAGATGATTTTGTTCAATTTGAGGAAGAGATCGGCTGCTTTGCGCTGCGCGCGCCTGGCAAAGGGTTCGTAATGGGCATGCGGTCAGGCTTCAATTTTATGGAAACCTGGGGAGCTGCATTGATTCCCATCGCCGACCCGGAAGCCGAACTCACTCACAACCGGTTCAATGATGGACGTTGTGATGCTCGGGGTCGATTCGTTGCAGGTACGGTATATCCGCCGAAAGATCGCGATGGCGCAAATCTATGGAGTTTGGATACAAACTTGACCGTCTCAAAACTCGCCGATGGCTTGTTAACGTCAAACGGTGCTGCGTTCAGTCCCGACAGTGCGGTGTTTTATTATTCAGACACACCAAAACATGTGATCTACCGCTGTGACTACGATATTGAGACGGGACAAATTAGTAACCGCGAGGTGTTTCATCAGTTTGAATTCGGTAATGGTCGACCCGATGGCGCAGCGATAGACGTAGAAGGCTGTTACTGGACAGCGCTCTACGAGGGTGGGCGAGTGGTGCGCTTAAGCCCCCAAGGCGAAATCCTGCAGGAGATTGCGGTTCCTGCTCGCTGCCCAACTATGGTGGCCTTTGGTGATGAAGATATGCGAACCCTTTATATCACGACCGTCGGCAACCGCCCGGACGAGGAGCTTAAGGACTACCCAGATTCTGGGTCACTGTTTAAGGTGCGCGTGGAAACTCCAGGAATAGAAGAATACCGGTTCGGCGCTTAATCTTAAGTGCTTAACCTGATAAGCAGTTAGCGTTTATTGCAGTACGGGTGATGTCGAGTTAGCGGTATTACCCGTACTGCCCAGGGTTCGGTTTTATTTCCCCAGCCCTTTTTTGCTGGTTTATTACACCCCGGGTTTGTTGGTAAGCCAAACGAAGTCATAGGGCCCAAGCACCAGATCTTTATGCAAATCGGTGTACTTTTCACCGCTCACCAAGTCTTCCCAAGTGTTTAGGCTGATCAAGTTGATCGACGAGAGGGGTATGGCAACTTCGGTATCGCTAATATTGTGAATACAGAAAATGCTCTGATCACGCTTCAGACTCTGTCGCCAAAAGCCAAATACCTGTTCGCCCAGATGCAAGGTAAACTGAGTAGCATTTGGATGAAATGCCGGCTGTTTAATCCGAATGGCCAGTAGCTCACGCATGCGCTGCAACACTTTGCAATGATGGCTGTAGCCGTCGTCCAGTTTCTCGCAAAGTTCGTCGTAATCCCATTTATAGCGGTTGATTGTGCGGTTGTGATTGGTGAGATCGACACCCTCACTGTAATTGTTGGTGGCCAGAAAGCTGTGGATGTAAATGGCTGGCACGCCTTCGAGCGAAAACATAATGCCGTGCGCACAAATAAATCGCTCTATTTGCCACTTGTCTGGCCCCCGCACGGTACCTTGCAAAGCGTCGAACAAGGTCACGTTAATTTCGTAGGGCTTAGGCCTACCCCCTTCCGCAGTTCGCCAGGAGATGCGCGCACCGAAATTCTGCATGGTGTTTGCGAGCGCATCGATTTCCTCTTCGTTGAGCAAACCCTCGGCCGGACGCAGGCCAATTCCGTCGTGAGAGGCGATGAAATTAAGGAAGAAGGTACCCATCTGCGCTGGTGGCATACTCATCTGCCACATCTTTAAGTGGTTGCTATTCCCCGTTACCAACGCGTTAACTAACAACGGAGGGAGGGAAAAATTGTAGACCGCGTGGGCTTCGTTGGCGTTGCCGAAATAGGAGAGGTTCTCGTGATTGGGAACGTTCGTTTCGGTAATTATGATGGCATCGGGTGAGTGGTGCTCAATCAAAGTACGGAACAGGCGGACGAATTCATGGGTCTTGGGGTGATTGATGCAGCTCGTGCCAATTTCCTTCCATAGAAATGCAACAGCGTCCAGGCGGAAAGTGCGTACGCCACGGTCCAGGTACAATTTAATGATGCCGACCATTTCACACACAACTTCGGGATTAGCGAAGTTGAGATCAACCTGGTCTGGACTGAAAGTACACCACACATGGCGTTTGCCGTTCAGAGTTTCTACTTCGCGTAACAGTGGTGTGGTTCGTGGCCGAACAACCTCAGAGAGATCGGTATTAGGGTCGGTTTCGATAAAATAGTCGGCGCCTGGGGACTTGCGCTGTTTAAAATTGTCGAACCAGCCGCTACGGCTCGAACAGTGGTTGATAACCAAATCCGCCATGAGGTTGTATTCTTTGCCAATTTCGACAATATGTTCCCATTCGCCGATAGCATCGTTAACCCGCGTATAGTCAATAACCGAAAAGCCATCGTCTGAGCTGTAAGGGAAAAACGGCAATATGTGGATACCACTTACCACGTCTTTCAGCCGCTCATTAAAAAACGTGTGCAGGGTTTCCAATGGTTCCTCACCATCACGGCGAATACTGTCACCATAGGTGATGGTGAAAATATCTTTCTGACTCCAGCTATTCGCATGCACGCCTGGCTTCATGCAGGATCCATCCAGCTCCATAATCGCCATCAGGCGGTCTGCGAGTTCACCGTTGTCAGCATTTGGATAAATGAATGACAGGTGGCTTTCAACCAGGAACTTGAGTTCTTTTTGTATGGCGTCGGTCATATGTGAATTTTCACCTCTTATTTATTTGCCGAACTCTTCCATGTCGTCAGTTACAGCCTGATTGATGTCGTGCAAGATATTGGGGATAGCGCTGATTACCCGATTCCAGCAGGGCATAAACGGTTTTTCCATGGGGTTGTCCAGAAAGTTGTGGCCCGCCGCCAGAATATTTTTTGCGAACATCTCTACCGCCTGCTCTTCGGAATGAACGTCCAGTTTAAGACCGTTCATGCGCGCGTCGTTGTCGTAAGTTTCAATAAAATCCAATGCGATTCGAAAATAGGTCGCTTTAATAGAGCGAAAAGTTTCCGTGTTAAATACCACTCCATTGGTCGCTAATTTACGGAACAGGGCTTTGGAGATGTCAATCGACATCTTAGAAAGTCCACGGGCGGCATCTTCAGGTGAAAGCTCCTGGTGCTTGTGGTCATAGTTGTCAGCAATATCTGCCTGACACAGCCGGTTGTTGGCGAAGTTGCGGTGCACCTCTGACAGAACACCGATCTCCAGGCCCCAGTCGCTGGGAATGCGGATATCGCTGATTACATCGTGCCGAAAACTGAACTCGCCTGCGAGTGGGTAGCGAAAACTGTCGATATAGTCCAGGTAGTCATTGTGGCCGAGTGTTTTCTTCAGCGCGCGGATAAGTGGCGTTACCAAGAGCCGACTTACTCTGCCGTGTATTTTCCCGCTGGCGACGCGCGCGTAATATCCTTTACAGAATTCGTAGTTGAACGCGGGGTTGGCTACAGGGTAGAGCAGGCGCGCCAGCATGCTGCGATCGTAGGTTACGATGTCGCAGTCGTGTAGAGCAATAGATTCGGTTTTACCGCTCGAAAGTGAGTAACCGAGGCAAAACCAAACGTTGCGCCCTTTGCCAGGTTCTAGCGGGGCAAGCCCCTCTTCGCGCAGTTTTTTATCGACGGCCTGCAGTCTCGGGCCGTCGTTCCAGAGAATTTTAAAGTTCTGATTCAGCGGTTTGAAAAATTGCAGTGCATGCCGGTATTGGTTTTCGTCGGCACGGTCCAAACCAATGATGATTTCGGAAAGGTAGTCGACTTTACTGAGTTCGTTGACAATATTGGGGAGCGCGTCACCCTCGAGCTCGGAGAATAGCGAAGGCAATACCAGTCCCATGGGGCGGGTTTTGGAAAATTCACGAAGTTCATCTTCCATGGCCTCGAGTGGTCTCTGCTTGAGGTTGTGAAGTGTGGTGATTATCCCGTTCTGATAAAAATCGGCCATAGGAATATCCTGTTTCTACCTTATTTCTAATGTTGTAATAAAGACTGAATTGCTTCGTTCCAGCCTTCTGGTCCGAAGGCGCTCGTACGTATCTGAACGCCTTTACTGTTAAATTCGGGGAAGTTTTGTACCGGTGATCGCACCAGCACAGCATAATCGGCAACCTGAAGCATCTCGATATCGTTGGGGCTGTCGCCCAACGCGATTATTTTTGGAAAGGTCTCGCCGTTCGTGGCAAAAATGTCTGCGAATCGGGTGACGGCATAGCCTTTGTCGGTATCGCCTAACACATGTACAAATCGGCCACCTTTTAAAATACGGTAGCCCTCCGCTTCAAGCTGAGCCTTAAATTCTGCAAATGCCGCGTCTGTATCTTTCCAGACCAGGGGTTCGGAAAAGCGACGCTTCATGGCTTTACGTGCGTTCTCCTCGGGCAGACCTGTGTGCTGGATAAGGTCTGTCAGCGTCATGTCTGCGAAGCCGCTGAACTGCCAGCCGTTGGCTTCGCGCAATTCGTGCAAACGCGCAACAATGGCCTCGCGATCCGAGCCCAGTGTGCACTGCCAGAAGCCTGCAACTTGTTCAGGCCGGGTATCAGGTTGGGGATAGGTGTTCACGGGTAAGAAAAGCCCGGAGCCATTTTCCACGATAAACGGTTCGACGATTCCCAAAGCCTTTTGCAGCTCAAGCACCTCCTCGAAGGTTTTACTGGTGTTGATGATGATTGGAACCTCTGCTTCCTTAAGTGCCTGCAAGGCTGGGGCTGCGGCCTGCCAGCTATAGTCATGGTGGTCCAGGAGGGTGCCGTCAAGATCGGTAGCAACGATCACTGGCTCAGTGCCAATAGGCGTTGGGTTAAGCATAGTCGTCCCGTTGAGTCATTTGCGTGATGACGTGGTTTTGATCGAGATGAAGCGTCCAGTCCGCCTGTTGCGGCAGAGTTTGCAGCCCATGTTCTGTCAAGCGCTGATAGTGGCTGATAAACCGCTCGACCTGCTCTGGGGAGAGAATTTTACTTTTCATTTCTGCACTGGCGTTTGCCAGTGACGCGGCGAGCTTTTGTTCTTGCAGCAAGCGCCATTCGTAGACACAGGCGAAGGAGGGGGCTTTGAGTACGGCAAGCGCATTCAAGCGGCTGAAGAGGTCGTGGTAGTCTTTGGCCAGGGCCTGGTTGACATAGTGTCGCCAACGACCGTCAGGGTCTTCATCCGCTTCCAATCGGTTCACTGATGTGGTGAGTTCATCTTCCGATTGAGACTGCATCCCTACGCACCAGCCTTCAAAAATAATAATGTCGACAGGTTGTGATACGCGCGTCCAGGCGGACTCCGGTTCCCGGTCATCTATCGCCTTATTAAACCGCGGAAGTGACAGGCTCTGACCTGAACTCAGCGCTTTTAGCTGGTCAATGGTATTTAGCGCAAGCTGAACGTCGTGAGTACCCGGCACACCACGTGTTTTGAGCAGCGGGTGGACGGTGCGTGCAAGCGAGAGTCTTTCTTCAAGGGTGAGATAAAAATCGTCGATAGATAGTGCGACCGTGTTGAGCTGGTGATCGGTCGAGAGAATGACAGTGAGAAAGTCCGCCAGGGTGCTTTTGCCACTGCCTTGGGTGCCCTGAACGCCCAGTACAAAGGTACTGCCCAGCGCTTGATGCTTGCCCGCCACAGCCTCGGCGAGAGGGCGGTACCAATTATCGACAATGCTGAAAAAGTTGTCTGGTAGCCGATTCCTTTGAATAGCCACATTTATATGATCATGCACCATAAAAGATAGTGTCCCCAGGCTTTGCACCACAAAAATGCCTTATATTGCCTTAAAATGGTGCTTTTTATAGGCTTGATTGCCTGATTGGTGATGCCTTTTAAGGTATAGAGCAATAAACGCACCAATAGAGGTAGCGATTGGGGGGGCGAATTCTGGGAGAATCGAAAGGGGAGTTTAGCGGTGGTTAACCGAGAAGGGACTTAACCTGGGCGCTAACTTTGCCAACGTCTGCGCGACCTTGAATCTGCGGTTTTACTAGAGCCATGACTTTGCCCATGTCACGCATGGATTCTGCGCCCGTTGCGGCAATTGCTTGCTTGAGAATCGACAGAATATCGTCGTCACTGAGAGGGGAAGGGAGAAATGACGATATTACGTCAATCTCGAACGTCTCTACAGCCGCCAACTCAGGTCGCCCTGCGTCCTGGAATTGTTGGGCTGAGTCTTTGCGCTGTTTGATTTGTTTATCGAGTACTGCGAGAACGCGCGCATCGTCTAGTTCGATACGCTCGTCTACTTCGATCTTTTTGAACTCTGCCATTACCACACGAAGAACACCAAGTCGTTCTTTGTCCTTGGCGCGCATTGCGTCTTTTACTGCTTGTGAAACACTTGCTTTGATTTCACTGGCCATAGTAAAGAGCCTGCATCCCCTGCGTGTTGGTTGAGTTTCTAAAGACCGGCTACCCGGTAAAACTATGTTCTAACGTTATAAAACAAAGCGCCAATGTTGGCGACTTCACTAATGTTAGAACTGGCACTAACTCTCAGGTTAGTACAGGCGCTGAAACTTGCGGTTTTCGCGCTGAACCTTTTTAGCGTGACGCTTTACAGCGGCAGCTGCTTTGCGCTTGCGTACGGAAGTGGGCTTCTCGTAGAACTCGCGACGGCGAACTTCGGCCAGAACACCGGCTTTTTCACAAGAGCGCTTGAAGCGACGCAGGGCAAAATCAAAAGGTTCGTTTTCTTTCAGTTTTACAGAAGGCATAGATTAACCTGTAATTGTTTCCATTTATATCCGACGTATAAAAACGCCGAACGCTCGTATATTCGGGGTGCCGAATTCTATACACATACATTTTTAACTGCAAGGGAAAGTTGTATAAAAATTGAGTTCCGTATATTTGGCGTCTGGATCAACAATATTGAGTATATGGAAAGTCGGCGACAACGTTCCGGCTATCGCCTTGCATTAGCGGACTTTACGCTGCTAGTTGCTCTCTGATCGAGGTTTAATTGTTCTTTGAGCTGGAGGTCTAAGCCTTCACCAGGCACATCTTATCGAGCTCGTTATTCTCGAAGCTTTCGATGTTAGAGAGAGTGACTTCAGCAATTGCCTGCAGGGCTTCATGGGTGAAAAATGCCTGATGACCTGTGATGACAACATTCTTAAAGGTGGTTAGCCGGGCGAACACATCGTCCTGTAGCACTTGGTCTGAGTAGTCTTCGAAAAACAGCTCCGCTTCTTCTTCATACACGTCCAGGCCGAGGTAACCTACTTTGCCGCTCTTCAGGGCGGTAATGATTGCCGGAGTGTCGATGAGTCCGCCGCGACTGGTATTGATGACCATCACGCCCTTTTTCATTTGTGACAGGGAGTTACTATTCACAATATGGTAGGTGGAGCGAACCAGCGGGCAGTGGAGGGAAATAATATCCGATTCCGCCCACACGGTTTCCAGGGGAACTATCTCTGCGCCGAGTTCTTTTAGGGCATCAGAAGGGTAGGGGTCGTAGCACAAAACGCGGCAACCAAAGCCCTGCATGATTCGGATCATCGTCTGGCCAATTTTTCCTCCACCGACTATCGACACCGTTTTACCGTTGAGATCGAAGCCCATTAATCCACTTAAGGAGTAATCGTTTTCGCGAATACGTGAGAAAGCGCGGTGTATGTTGCGGTTCAGGTCCAGAATCAGCGCGACAGCATGTTCTGCCACCGCGTTGGGTGAGTATTCGGGAACGCGCGCGACGAGCAAATTGTGTTTTTCGCAAGCCTCGAGGTCGACATTGTTAAAGCCTGCGCAGCGCATGGCGATAAGCTTGATATCGTAACTGGCGAGCTCTGCTGCGACCTGCTGATTGATCACGTCGTTCACGAAACAGCAAACCGCATCGTAGCCCTTAGTGAGTACAGCAGTCTGTTCCGTCAGGTGAGGCTCGAAGAAGGTAAATTCCAACCCGCGCCCTTCATTGGCTTGGTTTAAGTGTTCAATGTCGTACGATTTGGAACTGAAAACAGCAACTTTCATCCTGGAACCTCAATTAGCTTTGCGGGTTAGTATATCCGATTATTTTGCTGGGTTAACCCGTGTGTCCGCAATTTAGGTGGTGAGTTCGACGGACGTATAGTTTAGGCTATGCACGCCATAAATCAGTAAATACATCTCTGAGTTGACTTCATGCCGTTGTTTTTCTCCTATTTCCCGATTGTATTTCTCATCTATTTAATGACCCGCAGAAATAGCATGCCATCGTACAAAGCGCTGCCGCTATGCGCGTTACTGCTGTATTTCATTATGTTGGTGGTCTTTGCGCGCGATCCGGTGCTGGTGCACGCTGCGGTGTTAGATGGGTTGCTGATCGCCTGGACACCTATTGTCATCATTGCCGGTGCGATATTTTTATTCCGTACTATGGAGGTGACCGGTGCGCAAGCGACTATCCGTGCCTGGTTAAACACGGTATCCGAGAATAAAATTGCGCAACTTATGATTGTTGGCTGGGCGTTTCAGTTTCTAATTGAAGGGGCGAGCGGTTTCGGTACGCCTGCTGCGCTCGCCGCTCCCGTGTTAGTCGGCTTGGGATTCCCCGCAGTTCGGGTTGCAATTTTATGTTTAATTCTGGATACCGTTCCTGTGTCGTTCGGTGCGGTTGGTACACCCACCTGGTTTGGATTTTCCGCGATTGATTTGTCGGCGGCTGAAATAACTGAGATAGGCATTAAATCCTCAGTCATTAACGGCATAGCGGCGTTTGTTGTGGTGTTTATTGCGCTGTCGTTTCTGGTGGATCGCAAGGCGCTAGTCCAAAACGCCGTGTTTATTGTGTTAAGTATTCTCGCATGCGTGCTGCCCTACGTAGCTATCGCTTTTGTGAGCTACGAATTTCCTGCGTTACTTGGTGGTGGCATTGGCCTTGTTCTAACGATCGCTTTCGCCCGCCTGGGTTGGGGGTTGTCGCAAGCCCCCATCAATGTGCGTGACTTTCAGGAACGAGACAGCCAGGAAAGAGACGGAGAAGCAACGCGGCCCCAGGTAACGTTGGGAGCGCTGCTGAAAGCGAGTTTTCCACTATGGGGTACGGTGTTGCTGCTGATTGTTACTCGTATTCCCCAGTTGGGGATTAAAGAGTTGCTGCTGTTAAAAGAGCCCGCCTGGATCCTCGAGCTCGGGAGTTTGGGGGTGTTGTCTGTGAGTGCGTCACTCGTGGTGTCTTTGCAGTCTATCTTCAATACGCCGGAAACCTGGAGCCACAGCCTTCTTTATGTGCCCTCGTTTATACCGTTTGGAGTCATTAGCCTGATCACCCTGTACCTGTACCGCAGCGGGCAGGGCCGTCGGGTGGTGACCGAAACCCTGGTGCAAATGCAAAACCCGGTGCTGGCATTATTGGGCGCACTGGTATTTGTTAACCTGATGATGATGGGGGGCGAACAGTCTGCGGTCGCGTTGATCGGCCAAAGCCTGGCTGAGCTAACCGGCGCCTACTGGCAGTTCTTCGCCCCGTTTCTCGGTGCGCTGGGCTCGTTTTTCTCGGGCTCTAACACCATTTCCAACCTTACCTTTGGTGGCATTCAGGACTCGATCGCGCTTGGCCTTGGGTTGGACCGTACAACGATACTGGCGTTGCAGTCAGTTGGCGGTGCAATGGGCAATATGGTGTGTATTAACAACATTGTAGCGGTGGCCTCGGTGCTAGCGCTTGGTAACAAAGAAGGCTATATCATTAAAAGGGCTGTGTTAGCGATGTTGGCTTACGGGGTTGTTGCCGGAATTTTAGGAGTGCTTATTTAAGTTATGCGAGTTCTTGGTATCGAATCTTCGTGCGATGAAACGGGCGTAGCCGTGTTTGACAGCCAGTTGGGGCTGCTGGGGCACGAACTCTACAGTCAAGTGGCGGTGCACGCTGAATACGGCGGCGTAGTGCCCGAACTGGCTTCGCGAGACCATATCCGCAAGCTTATCCCTCTAGTGGACGACATTCTTTCGTCCACTCATTCAGTGGGTGCCATTGATGCAGTGGCCTATACCGCAGGCCCCGGGTTGATCGGCGCGTTGCTGGTTGGCAGTTGTGTTGGTCGAGCTATGGCCTATGCTTGGGGCGTGCCTGCCATTGGTGTTCACCATATGGAGGGACACCTGCTCGCCCCATTGCTTGAAGCTGAGCCACCAGAGTTTCCCTTCGTTGCTTTGCTGGTTAGCGGTGGTCACACACAGCTGGTCGATGTAAAGGCGATTGGCGACTACATGCTACTCGGGGAATCGCTTGACGACGCAGCCGGTGAAGCCTTCGATAAAGCCGCAAAAATGATGGACCTGGATTACCCTGGTGGGCCACAGGTCGCCAGATTTGCAGAGAAAGGGCAGCCTGGGCGATTTAAATTTCCACGCCCCATGACAGATCGACCTGGGCTCGACTTCAGTTTTAGCGGCCTCAAAACTTTTACCCTGAACACGGTGAACGAACACGCGCAGGCGAACGGTTTACCGGATGATCAAACTTGTGCAGATATCTGCCACGCTTTTCAGGAGGCTGTGGTCGATACATTAGTCATAAAATGCCGTCGAGCGCTGCAGCAAACCGGCCGTAAAACACTCATTATTGCTGGCGGCGTGTCTGCCAATAATCGCTTGCGTGAGAAGTTGGAGCAGGCGCTCGCAAAAATAGGCGCGAGGGTATATTACGCACGTCACGAGTTTTGTACCGACAATGGCGCCATGATTGCTTTTGCCGGTTGCCAACGTTTAATCGCCGGGCAAACAGCTGATTTGTCTGTCGATGTTTTTCCGCGCTGGCCATTGGAATCGCTCGATGCGATTCAAACGTCTCACGCATCAAATCCTCGCACTACTTTGGATAATCTATAGGTTCTATGGACATCGTTTTTATTAATGATTTACGCATCGAAACCATCATCGGTATCTACGACTGGGAGCGCGAAGTTCGTCAAACCGTCAGCCTCGATCTCGAAATGGCTCACGACATCAGTCAGGCCGCGGCAACAGATGATATTCAGTACGCATTAAACTATAAGGCGGTGGCCAAGCGCTTGATCAGTTTTGTTGGGGATGCGCAATTTCTGCTCGTAGAGCGGATGGCGGAAGAGGTCGCCAGAGTCGTTATGGAAGAATTCAACGTGCCCTGGTTGCGGCTGACGGTGAGTAAGCCTGGGGCGTTGCGGGGTTCTCGCGATGTCGGAATTCGAATTGAGCGTGGTGTACGTTAGTGGCTTTTGTACTTCTGAGTGTGGGTAGCAATATCGACCGTGAATCGAATATTCGCTCGGGTATTCATGCGTTACGGATGGCTTTTGGGGAATTAAAGTGCTCCCCTGTGTACGAAAGTGAAGCGGTGGGATTTGATGGCGCTAATTTTTTAAATCTTGTTGTTGCTCTAAATACAGCACAGTCGGTCGCTGAATTATCGGCTGGCTTGCGCGAAATTGAAAATACACACGGGCGAAATCGCGGCGAACCCAAGTTTAGTTCCAGAACCCTAGATATCGATATTCTTACCTATGACAACAGCGTTGGTGTTGTCGATGGTGTGGAATTGCCGCGCAGGGAAATTTTAAAAAATGCCTTTGTACTCCTTCCCATGGCAGACCTTGTTCCCGAGGAGCGACATCCGCAGGTCAATAAAACCTATGCGCAGCTGTGGCGCGAGTTTGGTGATGAAAGCCAAAAACTCTGGGAAATTCCGCTCTCTGTTTAATATTTTTACCAGTGTGGATATAGGTACCTTTGAATAGTCTAGCAATTTTTCTGCGCTCTCTATTGCAATGCTTTCTATTGCAATAGAGAGCGGCCACCATCAACTGCAATGATTTCTCCTGTCACGTATTCTGCGTGCACAAGGTATCTAACCGTTTCCACTATCGCATTTTCGCCACCCATTTTTCGCAATGGAACGCGTTCCTCGAATTTTTTGGTGCCTCCGGCTTCGCCTCCTGTGGAGGGCGGTAAGATTGCCCCGGGCGCAATGCCATTTACGCGAACGTCCGGTGCCAGCTCCAGAGCTAATGACTTGGTCAGCATGACATTCGCGGCTTTTGCCATGCAGTAGATTGTATGGTTTTTAAGTGGCCTTTCCGCGTGAATATCGGCAAGGTTCACAATACTGCTGCTTTGTTGAAATAGCGGGCGCAGCTGCTGGATGAGAAATAAAGGCGCTTTGGCGTTGCTGCTGAACAACGTATCCCAGTCGCTCTCTGTACATTCACCTAAAGGTGTTGGAAAAAAACTGGATGCGTTGTTGATTAACAAATCACATCGGTTGAATCGCTGCTGGATAAAACCGGACAGCCTGCTGAGTGAGTTGTTGTCCGTTAAATCGGCTTGAAAGGTCCACGCGGAGTTGGGGCGAAGTGCGTTGAGATCTGCAGCAATCTGATTCGATTCGTGCTGCGAGCTGCCAAAATGAATAACAACGTCATAGCCATCCTGGTGCAGCGCACGTGAAATGGCGGCTCCGATACGGCGGGCTCCGCCTGTTACAATCGCGATAGGGCGGGGATGTCTATTCATGGGGCGTCTGTGCCGTTTTTAGGAGTTTTATTTTCTGTAGCCTGGCGCTGTACATGGCTTCTCCAATTTCTGCGCCCTTTTTGCCCTGTGCGACAAACATTTTTGCATCCACTTTTTGAATTTCTTCTAACGCCTGCAGGAAGTAGGCAGCTTGTGGGTAGGGTCGGTTCTCGAGACCGGTACGGCCCTGCGCATCAGCCTGACAGCACAGGCAAAATTGTTGAAAGCGCTCGGGGCGGCGTAAACCATCTAACGCCAGCAGGGTTTTGAGAAGCGTCTTTGCATTGAGTTCGAAAGCGCGATGACAGTGGGTGTGGTACGCGCATACCGCGACCGCCAGTTCCCTGAACTGGTTGGGTGTGCTCAAGCGGTTGCAGAGTTGTTCGACCAATGCGACGCCGTCCTGTTCGTGCCCGTGGTGGCTGGGCCACAGATGTTTCGGTGTTACACCTTTGCCGAGATCGTGAATTAAAGCGGCAAACCGGACCTCCGGTGTGGAGCTGAGCTCGCAGGCGCGCTCAAGTGCGAGCAGTGCATGTACGCCCGTGTCGACCTCGGGGTGATGAGCCTCGGGCTGGGGGATGCCGAAGAGCGCGTTAAGCTCAGGCATTAAGCGGTGTAGAGCGCCGCATTCGCGCAATGTCTGGATGAAAATGGCTGGATGCTGTTCCTCGAGTGCGCGTGATAGTTCCTTCCATACCCGCTCTGCTACCAAGTGATCGACCTCACCGGCTTGTACCATGTCGCGCATAAGTGCGAGGGTTTCCGGTGCAATACGAAAGCCCAGGTGATGGTAGCGTGCAGCAAATCGCGCGATGCGAAGGATGCGCACAGGGTCTTCACAGAAGGCTTGTGAAACATGCCGCAAAGTGCGGGTTTCTATGTCGCGCTTGCCATTGTAGGGGTCGATAATTGTACCTTCTTCATCCATCGCAATAGCATTGATGGTCAGATCGCGCCGCAGCAAGTCTTGTTCGAGCGTTACGGTTTCGTCAGCGTGAAAGGCAAAGCCTGTATACCCGGGCGCGGTCTTGCGCTCCTGGCGTGCCAACGCGTACTCTTCTTGAGTTTCCGGGTGTAAGAAAACCGGAAAGTCTTTGCCGACGGGTTTAAAACCTGCGTCAAGCATCTGCTGGGGTGTGGCGCCCACAACAACCCAATCTTGCTCGTGATGTGGATAGCCGAGCAGCTGGTCTCTTACCGCACCGCCCACTAAGTATATTTTCATTTAAATTTCATTTAAAAATTACGTTTTAACGGTTGACGAAGTTTCGTCGATCACGCACACTCTAAGCCATCTGCAACAGCTATGCTACTTTTGCAGAACTGAACACCAGTTTTAATTATCTCCATTTTATAAAAGCGAATTTTTAATTTCATGATTTATTCAGCCAACAAAATGATCGCGATTACCTGCGCATGGCGTGTCCTTGTGCTGCGTCGTGTCTATTTTGCGTGCTGGGGAGATGTTCATTTTTAGTATTTAACTAAAGAAAAAATTCCAAAGGCCGCAGCTTAAAAAACTGCGGCCTTTTTCGTTTTAGGGACTTCATTTTTCCAACCTTGTTGTTGGCGAGATGGGATCGCGGTCGTCACGGAAGTGAGGGGTTAGCTATGCCAGTTATATTTGCGTATATTTTTGTGGTATTTATATGGGCGACGACGCCGTTGGCCATTCAATGGAGTAACAGCAGTCTTGATTTCATTGCGGCAGTTACCTTACGCCTTTTGTTGGCACTTGCGCTTTGTGTTGTTTCCATGCGGGCCTTGCGTTTCCCTCTGGTTGAATCGAAGCGCGATTGGTTGGCTTTTGTCGCTGGCGCAATTGGCTTGTACCCCAATATGCTTATTGTTTATTGGTCTGCGCAGTACCTCTCTTCCGGATTAATGGCGGTACTGCTTGGCCTCTACCCGTTTGCGGTGGGCTTTTTTTCGCTCCTGCTTTTAAAAGAAAATGTGTTTAATCCGATGCGGATTATCGCATTATTCATCGCTCTATTGGGTTTGGCGATAATTAATCTTGATCAAATCGCGCTTGGTAGCGATGCGACCTATGGTGTATTGGGTATGGCAAGTTCGTCACTACTGTTCGCGCTTAGCACTGTATGGTTGAAGGCCCTGGGTGGAGCGGTAAATCCGCTGAGACAATCGACCGGGATGTTACTGCTCGCATCCCCGGCTTTTTTGTTGACTTGGTTTTTTCTGGACGGCCAGGTTCCGCAGCAGATCGACATGAAGTCGATGCTAGGTGTGGCTTATTTGGCTGTTGCTGGATCAGTAATGGGTTACACATTGTTTTTTTATGTATTGCGCCATTGCTCTATCGCGTCGGTATCACTGATTCCACTGATTACCCCAGTGCTGGCGTTATCCATTGGAGCCGTAGTCGCAAGAGAGCAGGTATCGCTACTAACCTTGGCGGGTGCAAGTTCAGTTTTACTGGCGTTAATGCTGTATCAGAACATTTTCGGGTTGCTGTTCAACGCGATTACGCGAAGGCGATTGGCCGGTAGGGTACCGGGTACAGTATCTGGTACAGAAGTTTCGAAGCGTGTTCGGGTCGCCGATGAGACTGTACCGGGACCGGTGGCCGAGTAATTGGACAGGTTGGTCGCTCTGCCCGCTTTTCAGCTTTCGGGGACGATCGGGCAGTGGAATTCCTGCTTGATACGGTTATCCTCCATAGAATAGAGATTCACCGGGAAGCCCCACAGCCGATGAATGTGTTTTAACACTTCATTGGCTGTTTTTTCTTCCAGCGGTTTCCGGTCAAAGCGGTAATGGTGCAGAGTGAGTGAACGATCCCCACGTATATCCACATTGTAAACCTGAATATTGGGCTCGCGGTCGCCCAGGTTGTATTGTGCGGATAGTGCCTCGCGTAATTCCTGGTAGCCGAAGTCGTCGTGAATAGCGGTTACTTCGATATCGGGGTTGTCCTCATCGTCGAGAATGCTGAACAGACGTAAGTCGCGCATAACCTTTGGCGATAAATACTGAAGAATGAACGACTCATCTTTGAAGTTGCGCATGGCGAAGTCCAGCGCCTCGGTCCAGGAAGTACCGGCAATTTCCGGAAACCACTCGCGATCCTCAGCCGTTGGGTTTTGGCAGATGCGCTTAATATCTGACATCATATTAAAACCCAGCGTATAAGGGTTGATGCCGGAGAAGTAGGGGCTGTTGTATGCTGGTTGGTAGATTACACTGGAGTGGCTTTGCATAAACTCGAGCATAAAGCCTTCGTTAACTAACCGCCGGTCGTACATGGTATTCAACAAGGTGTAATGCCAAAAGGTTGCCCACCCCTCATTCATAACCTGGGTTTGTCGCTGCGGGTAAAAGTACTGGGCTATTTTGCGCACGATGCGAATAATTTCGCGTTGCCAAGATTCCAGCAGTGGCGCATTTTTTTCGAAAAAGTACAGCAGATTTTCTTGAGGTTCCTCTGGGAACCGCTTTTTCTCTTTTTGCTCGTCTGCCTTGTCGGACGTTGGAATTGTTCGCCAAAGATCATTCACTTGACGTTGCAGATACTCTTCACGCTCTTTCCTGGAGTTCGCTTTCTTCGTGAGTAGACAAGGGGTAAGGGCGCTTATACCGGTCGACGCCATAATTCATGATCGCGTGGCAGGAGTCGAGAATTGCCTCGACAGCATCAACACCGTGCTTTTCTTCGCATTTCGCAATATAGTTTTTGGCGAATACCAGGTAGTCGATAATGGAACTTGCATCAGTCCAGGCACGAAAGAGGTAATTGCCTTTAAAAAAAGAGTTGTGCCCGTAGCACGCATGGGCAATGACCAGTGCCTGCATCATCATGGTGTTTTCTTCCATGAGGTATGCAATGCAGGGGTTGGAGTTAATGACAATTTCGTAGGCGAGCCCCATTTGCCCGCGCTTGTATGACTGCTCCACACTGAGGAATTGTTTGCCGTACGACCAATGGCTATACCCCAGCGGCATACCTACAGATGCGTAGGCATCCATCATTTGCTCTGAACTGATAATCTCTATTTGGTTGGGGTAGGTATCGAGGCCATACTCCGCGGCGATTTTCCCTATTGCGGCATCGTAGGTTTGGATCAGTTCGAAATTCCATTCGGAGGTGTTGGAAATTGGTTGACTTGTTTCTTCGTTCATCAGCGACTTCAAGTAGTTTGTTTTTGGAATAGCTGGCGGAATACCGGGTAGATATCCGCTGCACTTTGCAGCTGGCGCATGGCGAAGGTATTGGGGAAGTCGGACAATACTTGCTCGTAAGCATGCCAGAGCGCTTGTCGCTCGCGGGTGGTAATTTCAATGTAGGAGTAATACTGTACTTTGGGCAATAACTTTTCTGTAAGCAGGCGATAGCATATAACGGAGTCGTCATTCCAGTTGTCGCCATCGGACGCCTGGGCGCCGTAGATATTCCACTCGCTCGCCGGATACCGGGTTTGCAGAATGTCGTCCATCATTTTCAGAGCGCTTGAAACAATTGTGCCACCGGTTTCACGACTATAGAAAAATTCCTGTTCATCCACTTCCTTTGCGCTGGTATGGTGGCGAATAAACACCACTTCGGTGCGTTCATAGTTGCGCTGTAAAAACAGGTAGAGCAACAAAAAGAAACGCTTGGCGATATCTTTTGTTGCTTGATCCATAGAACCGGACACATCCATCAGGCAAAACATCACGGCTTTGGACGTTGGAAGCGGGTGTTTTACGTGGAGATTGTATTTGAGGTCGAAATCGTCCAGCCAGGGTATTCGCTTAATTTTGGCGTGGAGCTCTTCCGCTTCAGCTAGCAGGGCTTGGGCTTCCGCAGATTCCGGCTCAAGAATTTCGAGTTCTGCTTCGACTTCCTTCAAACGTCGTCGCTTCTTGCCAGTTAACGCGATACGGCGTGAATTGGCGGAGCGCAGTGAGCGAATAATATTGATTTTTCCGGGCGAGCCTTCGTTACTTATTCCTGCACGGCGAAACTCAAATTCCTCGTTTCCGGCCAGCTGGCGCTTGACTAGGTTTGGCAGAGCGAGATCTTCAAACAAAAAGTTAAGAAATTCTTCCTGCGATATTTGAAAAACAAAATCGTCTTCGCCCTCGCCACTGTCGCTTGCACCAGATCCGTTACCACCACCACCTTGACCCTGTTCCGGGCGTTCGATGTGATCGCCACCGTTAAAACGGTCGTTGCCGGGGAGGACGCGGTTGTTTTTGCCTCCACTACCGTGATGAAAAATAGGCTCGCTGATATCGCGAGTGGGAATGCTAATGCTTTCACCACTTTCGATATCGGTTATGGATCGCCGATCCACAGCATCGGAAACGGCTTTTTTAATGTGTTGCTGGTAGCGCCGCAAAAACCGCTGGCGATTTACCATGCTCTTCTTTTTGGAGTTCAGTCGGCGATCAATAATATAACTCACACGAAACCCTTGCGTTGGCTTATTGAGACTTGCGAACCCTGAGATACCACTCTGAGAGCAGGCGCACCTGTTTCTCCGTGTAGCCCCGGTCTACCATCCTGGCGACGAAATCCTCGTGTTTCTTGCGGTCGTCCGCAGAGGATTTAGTGTTGAAAGAAATAACCGGCAGCAATTCTTCAGTATTGGAAAACATTTTTTTCTCAATTACTGTCCGGAGCTTTTCGTAACTGCTCCACACCGGATTCTTACCGTTGTTATTCGCGCGGGCACGTAGAACAAAATTTACGATTTCGTTGCGGAAGTCTTTCGGGTTGCTAATGCCCGCGGGCTTTTCAATTTTTTCCAACTCTTCGTTCAATGCCGCGCGGTTGAGAATCTCACCCGTTTCCGGATCGCGGTATTCCTGATCCTGAATCCAGAAGTCGGCATAGGTTACGTAGCGGTCGAAAATATTCTGGCCATACTCTGCATAGGATTCGAGATAAGCGGTTTGTATTTCCTTGCCAATAAACTCCACGTAGCGTGGCGCCAGGAATTCTTTTAGGAACGAGAGGTAGCGATCGCGAATTTCCTCCGGGAACTGCTCCTGCTCGATTTGTTGCTCAAGCACATACAGTAGATGTACCGGGTTGGCAGCAATTTCCGTGGGGTCGAAGTTGAATACCTTAGACAGAATTTTAAATGCGAAACGGGTAGACAAGCCGTTCATGCCTTCGTCTACACCGGCTGCGTCTTTGTATTCCTGTAACGACTTGGCTTTCGGGTCGGTATCTTTCAGGTTTTGACCGTCGTACACGCGCATTTTAGAGAACAAGCTCGAATTCTCTGGCAGCTTAATGCGGGAGAGCACGGTAAATTGGGCTAGCATTTTGAGTGTATCGGGTGCGCAGGGCGCTGTATTCAGTGAGCTGTTTTGCAACAGCTTTTCGTAGATGTGAACCTCTTCAGACAGGCGCAAGCAATAAGGGACTTTGACAATGTATACACGGTCGATAAATGCCTCATTGTTTTTGTTGTTTTTGAAACTCTGCCATTCGGCTTCATTGGAATGCGCGAGCACGATACCGTCGAACGGGATTGCGCCAAGCCCCTCCGTGCTATTGTAGTTGCCCTCTTGGGTCGCAGTAAGCAGCGGGTGTAGCACCTTGATTGGCGCCTTAAACATCTCGACAAACTCCATGATTCCCTGGTTGGCGCGGCACAATCCACCGGAGAAACTGTAGGCGTCTGGGTCATTCTGGGGGAAATCCTCAAGTTTCCGGATGTCGACTTTACCCACTAACGACGATATATCCTGATTATTTTCGTCTCCTGGTTCCGTCTTGGATACGGCGACCTGGTCGAGAATTGAAGGGTAAACCTTAATGACCTTAAAACGGCTGATGTCGCCACCGTATTCATGCAAGCGTTTTACGGCCCACGGTGACATTATGGACTTCACGTAGCGACGCGGGATGCCGTAATCCTCCTCGAGAATATGCGCATCTTCTTCGGGGTCGAACAGGCCGAGAGGCGATTCGTAGACCGGTGAGTCTTTCAGGCAATAGATCGGTTGCTTTTCAATAAGCGTTTTGAGTTTCTCAGCGAGTGACGATTTACCGCCTCCAACAGGGCCGAGCAGGTAGAGGATTTGTTTCTTTTCTTCCAGCCCTTGCGCTGCATGGCGGAAAAACGACACGATTTGGGCTATCGCTTCCTCCATGCCATAGAATTCTTCAAACGCTTCATAGCGTTTGATAATTTTGTTCGAAAATATGCGGCTTAATCGTGAGTCTTTAGAGGTGTCTACCAGCTCAGGCTCCCCAATTGCTGCGAGCATTCTTTCCGCTGCACTGGCATAAACTGTGGGGTCTTTCTTGCAGAGCTCAAGGTACTCCTGAATAGTGAGTTCCTCTTGCTGAGTTGCAGTGTATCTTGCCTGATAGTGATTAAAAATTGTCATGCATTTTCTCCTGCTGCCTAGCGGTATCGCTCGGACAATAGACGTCTCGCTGACATGACTGGTGGCGTATTGTTGCGGCATCAGTTTGCCAGCGACCATTTGAGGGGTGACCAATGGCCGATAATCTAACGGCAATTAGCAATTCCCACCTCGCGTGGGTTTATCGATGAAATGCTTTAAGCGCCCTGCTATTAATTGATAATAGCTCTGAAGAGGCGAGGGCGCAGACTATTTTCTAGCTCTCAAGTGTGTCTATAGATTCTGCTTTGACACTTCTAAAAAGAATTAGATTCCCATAGTCCCAATATTTTTAGGTTCTTGATTAACACCCAAACATTCAGCGACTTGCGAGACAAAAAATAAAAGAACTTAACTTTTTCTCAGGTTCTTACGCGGGCTTCGCAGAGCATCTGATCTCTGGATAAGTGTGAGGAAAACCGCGGTATCATTTTGTTCGTCTTAATCGCTTTGTCTAACTGGTCAAATCAAGTGGCTCGCTATAGTGTTGTGAGGTTGGCTGCTTCAACTAGCGGCAATACACGTTGCCGCGCAGCGTGGTCAAATTCTTAGGAGAACGCTTTGCCTGAAAAATCAGTTAATTTTTAGCGAATCTCACAGCAACTGAATAGTGGTGTTTTGAAGCCTACACTACACGCCTTCATGTGAAGTTGAAACCCAATTTAACTGTTCTCGTTAGCAAAAATAAAATGTGCTAACCGTTTTAATCGAGGTCGTGGTAAAACACACAGTCAGGTTCACTGGTACTACCTGTGAATGCTGTTAGATCACACAGACCTATCATTTGGCTTAGTAAAAAAACTATTCAAGTATTGCGCCAGAATTTTGGTATCTTATTGGGTAATACGTAATTCAAAACAAATGGGATTTTTGTACTATGAGTATTCTGGTTACTGGGGGCGCAGGCTACATTGGCACTCATACCTGTATAGAGCTGTTGAGCGCGGGCTACGAAGTTGTAGTGGTCGATAATCTTTGCAACAGCAAGCGTGAGGCGCTCAACAGGGTGGAAGAAGTCAGCGGCAAAAAAGTGACTTTTATCCAGGGAGATGTCACCGATAAGGCGGTATTACGTGATATTTTCAGCGAATACTCCATTGACGCGGTCATCCATTTCGCAGGCTTAAAAGCGGTTGGAGAGAGCACGCAAATACCTTTGCGCTACTACCATACGAACCTGGGTGGCACAGTAGCCTTGTGCGAAGTAATGGAGGCGTTCGGGGTTTCCCGCCTGTTATTCAGCTCGTCGGCTACCGTGTACGGTGATCCGGCTTCTGCGCCGATTCTGGAAACCTTCCCCACGTCAGCAACCAACCCCTATGGTCGCAGTAAGCTGATGGTGGAAGAGATCCTCCGGGATGCCTGCCGGGTACCCGGCAATGACTGGCGCGTCGGGTTGCTGCGCTACTTTAACCCGATAGGGGCGCACCCCTCTGGACGCTTAGGAGAGGACCCGCAAGGCATCCCGAATAATCTATTGCCCTATGTAGCCCAGGTTGCGGTTGGAAAACTCGCCAAATTGCGCGTTTTCGGAGACGATTACCCCACAGTTGATGGCACAGGGGTGCGTGATTACATTCACGTGGTCGATCTCGCCCGCGGGCATGTGAGGGCGCTGGAAAAGCTTCTGAACTGCCAGCCAGCCTGCCTAACTTACAACCTGGGCACCGGCCAGGGGTACAGCGTGCTGCAGATTGTAGACGCATTTGCGAAGGCATGCGGCAAGGAAATTCCCTACGAGATCGCGGAGCGGCGACCTGGCGACATTGCGGAGTGTTACGCTGACCCGGCGCTGGCTACGAACGAGTTGGGCTGGAAAGCTGAATATGGGCTCGAGCAAATGGTCGCGGATACCTGGCGTTGGCAGTCCAGTAACCCCCAGGGCTATGAAGACTGAGTCAATGGGACTGGTTGAGCTTAATTAATGGGCTCATGTGGGCGTGAGTGATGCTGTGAGAGGCGGATCTGAACGCTTCGCCCGCAGTGCACGCTAAAGGCTACAGCAATCCACGCTGATTCGGCGCCCATTCTCCAGGCAGTAGGCGGTAAGGGCGCCGTCCCAGACGCAGCCAGTATCAAGACTGATAAAGTTAGGGTGATGGGTTTTACCCATCAGCGCAGCCCAATGGCCAAACAGTATCCGGTCATTGCGGCAAGCGTGGTTTTTGTGACTGAACCAGGGAGCAAAGCCAGCTGGCGGCTCATCAGGGCCGGTCTTGGCTAGAAACTCCAGCTTTCCTCGTCCATCGCAGAACCGCATTCGCGTAAAGTAGTTGGTGATCACCCGCAACCGGGTGTAACCGCGCAGGCTTTCTGACCAACGGTTGGGTTCATCGCCATACATCGCTTCGAGATATCGGGTATTCTCTTTTTTGCTGACGGCTGCTTCAACTTCTCGTGCATACGCCTTCGCTTCAGCAAGGTCCCAGTTAGGTGGGATGCCAGCATGCACCATTGTGAAACCCGTAATTTCGTCGTGATGCAAAATGGGGCGATTTCGTAACCATTTCACAAGCTGTTTTTTATCTGGGGCTTGTAGAATGCGGTACATCTCGTTGTCTGGTCTTATTTTTTTTATGCCGGCAATGGCACTAAGCAGGTGCAGGTCGTGGTTGCCCAGCACAACTACGGCGGCGTCACCTAGACCATACACCAGGCGCAGCACGCCAAGGCTGTTCTCGCCCCGGTTGACCAGGTCACCCGCGAACCAGAGCCTGTCGTTGCGTTCATCAAAATTCAGTTTATCGAGCAACCGTTCAAGCGCTTTCAAGCATCCCTGAACATCGCCAATAGCATAGGTTGGCATGCGTGTGACTGGCTAGTGGAGTGCGTGCGGTTGAACCAATGCGAATACGGGAATCTCCGCGTCAAACTGCAGGCCGCTGGCAGATTTCATTGTGTAATAGCCTTTCATCAGCCCGGTCGGGGTGGCCATTACTGTGCCGCTGGTATAGGTGTAATCCTCGCCTGGGGCAATTGTAGGTTGCTCGCCTACCACGCCTACACCTTGGACCTCCTGTACCTTGTCGTTTGCGTCGGTAATATGCCAATAGCGGCTCAGTAGTTGAACGTCTTCTATACCTTGATTAAAGATGCTAACGGTATAGCTGTACACGTATTTGTGTTGTTCTGGTAGTGACTGTTCTTCGATATAGCGCGTTGCCACAGAAATTTGTACTGTGTTCGATACGCCGACATTGAAATCATTGCTCATATACGGGTCTACTCTTCAGGCCAGAGGGCGTTACTGAGGTTAACGTATTGTTCAAGACTAAGGTTTTCGGCGCGTTGAGCCAAGTCGATTTTAACGTCAATAGATGCAAAATCTATTTCAAACGACTTGAGAGAATTACGTAGCGTTTTACGTCTCTGGGCGAATGCTGTTTTTACCAGCGTCTCAAAACGCGCCATGTTATGGGCTTTGACGGGCAATTCTTTGTGCGGCACCAAGCGCACTATCGCTGAGTCTACTTTCGGTGCGGGGATAAAGCACTCAGGCGGCACTTCAAACAGGTTTTCCACCTGGCAGAAATACTGCGCCATAATACTCAACCGGCCATAATTTTTTTCGCCCGGGCTCGCGGCAAGCCGCTCAACCACTTCCTTTTGCAACATGAAATGCATGTCGCGTACCTGTTCGCGAAAGCTTAGCAGGTGAAAAATCAGCGGTGTCGAAATGTTGTACGGCAAGTTGCCGACGATACGCAGCGGGTGCTCGACGGAACTTAAGCTGCTGAAGTCGAAATTCAGGGCGTCGGTTTGATGGATTTTAAAGCCGCGAAACTTGGCGAATTGCGCGAGGAGTCCAGGTATCAGGTCCTTATCCAGCTCGATCACCTGCAAATTTGGGCAGTGCTCGAGCAGCAGTCCGGTAATCGCCCCTTGGCCTGGTCCGATCTCAACCAGGTTGTCCCCCTCCTGCGGGTGAACTGCGCGCACAATGGCGTTTATCACACCTTGGTCCTGCAGGAAGTTTTGCCCAAAGCGTTTTTTAGCCTGATGCTGCAGGTTCGGTCCACGCTTCAATTTTGCGTCTCCAGGTTAGCGGCCAGGCGCACGGCTTCGCGCAGAGCAACCTGCAGGCTGCCTGGGTCAGCCGCGCCGCTGCCAGCGAGATCCAAGGCAGTGCCGTGGTCGACAGATGTGCGAATAAACGGCAGCCCCAGAGTAATGTTGACCGCGTTGCCAAACCCCTTGTATTTGAGCACAGGAAGGCCCTGGTCGTGATACATGGCGAGCACGGCATCGGCGTTGTCGAGGTATTTGGGGGTGAACAGCGTGTCCGCGGGTAGCGGGCCGATAAGATTTTCACCCTTTGCGCGAAAATTATTAAGCACAGGTACGATAACGTCGAGTTCCTCACTGCCCAAATGTCCGCCTTCGCCGGCGTGAGGGTTCAGCCCGCACACCAGAACTCGCGGCTGCTCAATACCGAATTTGCGTTTTAGATCGGCCAGCAATATGGCAATGGTGTCGGATAAATCACTGTCGGTGATAGCGGCAGACACATCTTTGAGAGGCAAGTGCGTTGTGGCGAGGGCGACTCTCAGGCCCTCAGTCGCAAGCATCATGACTACGCGCGCCGTATTACTTCGCTCGGCAAAGAACTCAGTGTGACCTGAAAATGCGACACCCGCGTCATTAATAATGCTTTTCTGTACCGGGCCTGTTACCACCGCTTGAAAGCGACCATCCAGGCAGCCAAGTGCGGCCAGCGCTAGTGTGTCCAGCACGTAGTGTGCATTAGCTTTGTCGAGCTTTCCCGGGAGAACTTCCGCGCCGAGTGGTACATCAAGGTAACACAGTTCGCCAGGGGCGGCAGTAGCGGGGCGGCCCTCTTCGAACGGGATTAGTGTGAGTGGAACGCCAAGCTGCTCCGCCCGTTGTGCGAGCATCTCGCCGCTGGCGATGCACACCAGCTCGAAGCCGCGCGCCTGTTGTGCGATCCCAACGGCGAGGTCGGGGCCGATACCGGCGGGTTCGCCGGGAGTCAAAGCAATTCGCACTCAGCGCTCCTAAATTTTAACTTCAATGAAGGCGTCGTCGCGCATTTCCTGCAACCAGACCTGGGTTTCATCCTCAAATCGACGGCTGGTTAGAACCTGCCTGGCCTTGGCGCGGATCGCTTCCTCAGTGAGATCTTCCTGGCGTCGATCCAGGACTTCCAGAATGTGCCAGCCGAACTGGGTCTGAAAGGGCTCACTGATCTCACCGATCTTGGTATCGCGAATCGTTTGTGCAAACTCTCCGACGAAGGTGTCTGGCTCAGCCCAACCGAGATCGCCGCCAGACATTTTAGAGCCGATATCTTCAGAGTTGTCTTTTGCCAGTTCTGCGAAATCCGCTTCACCTTTGATGATTTGCTCTCGCATCTGCTCGAGCTTCGCGCGCGCTTTGTCGCTTGGCAAAATCGCGGAAGGTTTTAACAGAATATGGCGTACCTTCGCCTGCGAAACCACTTGTTTGGTCTCGCCGCGTTTGTCCATCAACTTCAGAATGTGGAAACCGGCCTGGCTGCGTGCAGGCTTTGACACGTCTCCCACTTCCAGCGTGGGTGCGATTTCAGCAAACAGGGTGGGCAAGTCGGCGGATTTACGGAAACCCAGATCGCCACCTTTAAGCGCTGAGGGCCCGGACGACTCTGCGATCGCCATTTCGCCGAAGTTCGCGCCGTTCACCAGTTGCTGGTAGATGGCCTCGGCACGCTTCTCGGCGGCTTCAGTCTGCTCCTTTGATGGGGCGGGTGGCAGCGGAATTAATATGTGGCCAAGTCGATAATCAGGGGAGATCCAGAATTGCGCATCGGCTGATTTCAAAAAGTTGCTGATCTCCTGTTCGGAGATTCGGATGCGGCCGCGAACCACGCCTTGCGATACCTGCTGGAGGGTAATTTCGCGGCGCAGATTTTCGCGGAACTCGTGCATATTTGCCGCTTCTGCGTGAATTTCACGGGCAAAGGTTTCGTCGTCCCAGCCGCGCGAAGCCTTAATGTTCTGGATTGCACCGTTCAGGTCTGCATCCGAAATTTCAATGCCATAGCGCTTGGCCATGTTGAGCTGCAAGGTTTCGGAAATCAGTTGATCCAGCACCTGTTTTTGCAGGACATCGCGGCCAGGCAATCGCATACCAGCCTGGGCCGCGCGCTGGGTAATATTTGCGATACGCGAATCCAGCTCGGATTGCGTAATCACTGATTTATCAACAATGACTACGACACGGTCGAGCATTTGCGGTTGGCTGTAGCTTGGGAGAGACAATGCCAGCGCAAAAACCGCCAGCACAGAAACAAAAATTGAAGTCATTCGGTGCATATTATTTTTTCTGGTTGAGATAATTTTCGCGCTCGCGATAGCCGTAGATGCTGTCTTCGAGAATCGAGTTCACGCGGGCCCCGGAACTGCCCAGGCCTTTCAGGTGAAATTCGACAAACAGCCCCCGATCATACAGTGCATCCGCAGAATCCGCGAGGGGCGCTATGTTACTGTCCAACCAGCGGCGCGCCAAGACGCGGACCCGGTAGCAGCAGTCGTTGTATTCGAGACCTAAAAAAGATTCCAGTTCCGTCTTGGAACCAAAGTCGTAGTTGTAACGCCCCATGGCTGTCCACTGTGCGTTCACGGGCGTGACGAAAGAGCTGTCCACCTGGTCGATGCCGGTGGTGCTCGCCGTGTCGCGGCGAATATAGCTGTAGCCGAGATTCACCAGAGTGCGGCTGTTTTCGCTACTGAACTGGATACCGGCATCGCCGCGTTTAAATACGCTGTTTTCACCATCGTAAACCGCGCTGGCGTAAAGGCGGCCGCGTTCGCCGAGGCGCAGCCGCATGTCTCCCGCAAACTCGGATTTATCTTCAGTCGAAACGTCCTCGGTGAGGGCGACGCGCTGACTGTCGAAATGGAATATCTGGCCGAGACTGATGCTGAAGTATTCAGTGCCGGTGTTTTGGCCGAACCAGTTGCTGGTAACGCCGATAGTGACGCGATTGGCGTCGTCCAGGCGGTCGCCGCCGATAAACCTCGAGTCGCGGTAGAGCTGCGAATACGAAAAAGTGCGTTGGCTGGTATCAAAATTTACGTTCTGGCCGTCGTCAGTCACGTTGTATAGCTCTGAGTGATCGGCATAACTTCGATACAGGTAGAACACTCTGGGCTCGAGGGTTTGCAGCAGCACTCCGCCCGGGTGCTCAAATATGAGGCCGGAGTCGAAGCTTGCGAGGGTACTTACCAGTGTTGGATTTGCGTCGGCGTCCGTCGCGAGGGCATCCTGATCCAGTTCATAGTGCAGGGTTTGTACCCCGAGTTGGGGCTTTACAAAGCCCCAGGTGTAACGTTGATTCGTCGACATGCGATAGTCGCTGTTGAAACGGCTGCCTTTTATGATGCTGTTGCCGTTGCGCCAGTTGTCGTCTGGGTGGTCAAAGCGTGTGATCTGGTTTTCAAGGGATGTGGAGATCGGACCGATCTGATATTGGCCGTCCAGATCAATCTGTGGCATGCGGCGATAAGGGTCATCGACGTCGTAGAGTAGCACCTGGTAGTCCTGCGCCAGTGCACGCAGTTGCCAGTGGTCGAACTGCGCTCCGACAGACGCTGACTGGTTCAAATGGGTGGTGTTCTGCAAACTGATGGAGTTAGTGCCCAGATCGCGGAAATAGTCGTTGTCGCTAACGCGGGTGTAATTGATTTCGCTGAACCAGGTGCTGCCAGTGCCGCCGTTTTGCTCGAAGTGGCCAAGCCAGCGATTTTCGCCTTTGTAAGGGACGGCTTGCGCTTCGGTCAGTTCGCCCGCCGCTATGCGCGCGTCCAGCTCAGCGGTGCGACCGCCGCGATCATTTGCAAGAAAAGCGACGTTGGCGAGGCTCGCAAAGTGGCTGTTTAAATGGCGCCCTTCCATTTCCAGCATGCCCCCGCGTTTGCCAATGTAACGAGGGGTGATCGTAGCGTCGTAATTGGGCGCCAGGTTCAGGTAGTAGGGCGTGGATATGTCTAAACCATTTTTTTCGCTGACGCTCAGCGAAGGAAAAAGAAAGCCGCTTTTGCGTTCGTCACTGACCGGGAAGCTGATGTACGGCAAGTAGATAAGCGGTACATTCATAATTTTCAGCTTGATGTTACGTCCCGTTCCCCAGTTCGATTCGGTATCAATGGTAATTTCTTCCCCTTCCAGCAGCCAGGAACGATTGCCGGGCTCACAACTGGTGAACTGGCCTTCGCGCAAGCGAATCACTTTTTCCGGGGTTTGTTCGATGGATTTTGCATTTCCGCGCAGGTGCTGCTCGTGCAATACAAACTGTGCATCACGAAATTCGGCGGAGTGATCAGTACCCTTGGCTTCGGCACCGCTACCGCGCAAGAGTAGGCCGGGCTGACGAATACTCACATTGCCCTCAAGCGCAGCTGTATCCTCCACCATGTTGTAAATCATGCGGTCGGCTTTGATTTCACGGTCACCCTGGCTAACTTCAACACTGCCCTCGAGGAGTGCGGTTTCACCCTCGGTAACTTCTGAACTGTCTGCGTCTATATAAAGTGGTTGTTCCTCAATAGGCGCTGATTCTCCGGTGGTACGGGCGCGGGTAGGGTCGATGTAAAGGCCATCGCAGCCGGGGCCGACGCGGGTGAGTTGTTCAGCCGTCAGCGTTTCTTTTGGGTGCCAGTCGTAGGGCATCTCAGTATCGGCAGGCTCCGCGCATACCGCGTTTGCCGATTGCAGGGCGAGCGCACCGGTTGCCAGCCAGCGCAGTCGGTCCCGCCTCTGCGTCTCCACCCACAGGTTTTGAGAGGGGCGCTTGTGGCGGGCTGGAGGCTTGGGCATACTGATTTTTCCGAATAGCATTTTGCAAAAAATTTTAGGCCGCAGATTCTACTGATGTCGCGCCCATTAGTACATGAGTAACGAATTTGCGGATGAGAACCCCTGGAGGTGATGTGGTAAGTGGTATAGAAATCGGTGAGCTAAATGATGCCGCAGCGAACTTGCGGCATTGGGTGTGCGCGCAATTGCAAGCACTCGGCTATTGCGTCTCGGCAGACGGGATCGATGACTGGCACGCTCTTGGGGGGGATGCCGGTAGTCGCCACTACTTCCGCTTTACGCTGACGGGTGCAGTACCGGTTACTATGCTTGCAGTTTGGGCGCCGCCATCCACAGAGAAAAACACCGAATTTTTGCAGATCGCGAACATTATGCGCGAGCAGGGTGTGGCGGTACCGGAGATTATTGCCTTCGAAATGAACTTCGGCTTCTTCATTATCGAAGACTTAGGTGCCCAGCCGCTGTTGGAGAGGCTCAACGAGGATACCGCTAATACGCTTTACCCCCTGGTTTTCGACCAGCTACTGAAAATTCAGGCCATCTCCACGACAGAAAACCCGTTACCTAAATATGACGGCGCTTTTTTGTTGCGGGAAATGCAGTTGTTTCGTGAGTGGTTCCTGGACGGCTTGCTTAACGTCGAATTCGACAGCGACGCAGTGCGAATGCTGGACGATCTGTTTGCCATGTTGGCCGAGAGTGCTCTAGCGCAGCCAGTGGTGGTGACGCACCGGGATTTCCATGCGCGAAACTTAATTTATCGCGGTGATCAACCGCCGGGAGTGATTGATTTCCAGGACGCCGTCGCAGGGCCAATAACCTATGACCTGGTCTCTGTACTTAAAGATTGTTACATCGCCTGGCCCCGACCGAAAGTGGTGGAGTGGGTACAGTTGTATTGTGAGTTCGCCTGGCAAAAAGGCCTGTTAAGCCGGGATATTGATGTGGGAAGCTTTATCCGTTGGTTCGATTGGATGGGACTGCAACGCCATATCAAAGTGGCTGGAATTTTTGCGCGATTGCATTTGCGCGACGGCAAATCAGGCTATCTCAATGATCTACCCCGAGTGCTTGCCTACATTGCTGACACTGCCAGCGCTTATCCAGAATTCGATGCTTTTTACCGCTGGTTAACGACGCAATTACAGCCGGTTATTGCTCAGCAAACCTGGGGGCGACATGATTAGACGCGCAATGATTTTGGCTGCAGGGGAAGGTCGGCGCATGCTGCCACTGACGCTGACAACACCCAAGCCGCTGTTGGAGGTTGCTGGTAAAAGTTTGATTGAGTGGCACCTGGTGAAACTGGCGAAGGCTGGAATTCAGGAGGTTGTAATCAATATTGCCTATCTCGCAGAGCAAATTGAGAATCACTTGGGTAATGGTGAACGCTACGGTCTCAGAATTGAGTATTCGCGTGAACCCCACCCACTGGAAACCGGTGGTGCTTTGAACGCGGCGATGCCACTGTTGGGAGAGGAGCCTTTTCTCCTGGTAAATGGGGATGTGTGGTCTGACGTGCGTTTCGAACCTTTGCTCGCGCACCCATTGGACCCTTGGGCGGCCATGTTAATTCTGGTGGAGAACCCACCCCATAATCCCGCTGGCGATTTCGCGTTACAGGGCGAACGTGTTTTAGCCAAACGTCCAGGCAAAACCTATACGTTTAGTGGTATTAGCTTAATCGATCCACTGACGTTTGCCGCTTACCCGCAGCGGCGCGAGCACTTTCCCCTGAAAGAATATTTCGACTGGCTAATTGCACGCAATTTGCTGGCTGGCGAGTCTTTCGACGGCTACTGGCTGGACGTGGGAACCCCGGAGCGGTTGCGTCATCTGGCGCACCATCTTACCGCGACGCCTCCAGTTCCACGCCTTTAGCGTGTTTGTTTAAAAAGCCACGTACGCGCCGGCTTAACTGAGTTTCGCCGCCGGAAGACTGGATGGGAGAGTCGATCAGCTGTAGCTGAACATAGTCAGTCAGCCGCTTGCGACGTGCATTTTTCGCGCGTATTGCTGGCTCCTTCTCATCCAGAAAGTGGCTGCCAAAATACACATCAAGAATGGGTAACCCCGGGTCGTTAAACCAATCCGACAGGTTTTTTTCTGGTACGCCGGTTTGATAAGGCACGCTGTTGCGCGCATTAATCAAAATCAGCGCGCGCACCGGGCGGCTCATTTTTGCATTCACTTTGCCGCGCGGCCGGTTTTTTTTGCTTCCGGCGAAATCGCGCGCGAGGCGGGCGACATATTGTGTCGCCCAGAGCGCACCGACGTCTTCTCCTGCAATCGCCAGGTTGTATTGACCGCGGCTGTTTAAATAGGCCACGGCGGCCTGCAGGCGCGCAGTAATCTCCGGGCTCAGCTCCGGTGTAGTGGCGTCGTCATCGTTAGTTGCAATACCGTCTGTGGGCGTCGGATTTTCCGCTGGTAGCGCGCTGGGGCGAGGTGGCGCTGGCGGCAAATCCGGTTGCGGCAAACTGATACTCAACGTCGACCAACCGAAGTCGGTAAGCGAGTTTCGCAGCTCGTGTAGGCTGGACGGCCAGTCGAGTGTTTGGCCTGCGCCGTGAATAAGTAAGATAGCGCCGAACGGGTCCCCGCTGGTGTCGGCTTTCCAGACGGCGGGAAATTTATCTGCGCCGCCTTCCAGCCAGACCACCTCTTCCTTACTCAATTCTTGCGCAATCAATTGCTGGGTACGTGCCTCCAGATCAGGCACTGGCCGCGCACTGGGTATTGGGGTAGGCGTGGGCTGTTCAGCAGGCGCAGTCGTTTCCGGGGTGGTTGCAGGTTGTGCAATTGCGACAACGGAATACCAGGTCAAACACAGCAGAAGGGGGGCTTTGCTGGCAAAGCAGAAAAACCGGTTTAGAGGTGTCGCCATATTCAGTACAATGCGCCTCAACAATCGCATAAATGGTCAGGGGTATTCCAATGAGCGGAGAATTATCCGCCACGCGCAACTCTTACAGCATAGCACCTTCCATTTTGTCGGCCGATTTGGCGCGCCTTGGTGAAGAATGTACCGCCGTGCTTGAGGCTGGCGCGGACATGATTCACTTCGACGTCATGGACAACCACTATGTACCCAATATGACTTTTGGTCCGGTGGTGTGCAAAGCGATTCGCAACTATGGCATCACGGCCCATATTGATGTCCACCTGATGGTTGAACCTGTGGACGACCTGATTACCCGTTTTGCCGAAGCGGGGGCGTCTTCCATTACATTTCATCCGGAAGCTACCCGTCATGTAGACCGCTCGCTCGAGCTGATTCAATCGCATGGTTGTAAAGGCGGGCTGGTACTGAACCCTGCAACCCCTCTGTCGACCATCGAATGGCTTGTCGAAAAAATTGACATGCTGCTCTTAATGTCTGTCAATCCCGGTTTTGGCGGGCAAAGTTTTATACCCTATGTGTTGCAGAAAGTGGCTAAAGCACGGGCATTACTGGATCAGCATGGCTCTGCTGCGCGCCTGGAAGTCGACGGTGGAGTTAAGGTCGACAATATCGCCGAGCTGGCTGCGGCGGGTGCCGATACCTTCGTTGCCGGCTCCGCCATATTTGGCGCTGACGATTATCGAGCGGTAATTTCACAGATGCGTGATAAGATTCAGCCCTACAATAAAAACTGGTAGTTCCCTTCCATGTTGAAGCGTCATTTCGTATACGGGTTCCTATTTCGCGAGCGCTGGCGACGCCAGTAATACGCACGCATTCTTCCCAATTTCCCGTAACACCGAATTTTCAGGTTATCTGTTATGACACCCGAATTGTTTTCCCAATTGGCCGCCGCTGGCCACAATCGTATTCCTGTTCGTCGTGAAGTTCTGGCCGACACAGAAACGCCGCTATCCAGCTATTTTAAACTGGCGAATGGCCCATATTCCTATCTGTTCGAATCTGTTCAAGGCGGAGAGAAGTGGGGGCGCTACTCCATTATTGGCCTGCCAGCCCGCGAGCGCCTTGAAGTCCGTGAAAATACCGTGCAGTTTTTTAACGAGTCGGGGCTGGTGGAATCCAGCGATTGCGACGATCCATTGGAGTTCGTCAAAAACTGGCAGAAAAGTTTCAACGTAGCGGAGGTAGATGGACTGCCCAGCTTTAATGGCGGATTAGTGGGGTATTTTGCGTACGACTGTGTTCGCTACGTAGAGCCTCGCCTGCAGGGCAACGCACCCGACGACGAAATCGGCACTCCGGAAATTTTGTTAATGGTATCCGACGAAATTCTAGTGTTCGATAACCTCAAAGGCAAAATCCACTTGATTGTGCTGGCAGACCCAGCGCGGGCAAACGCCTTGCAGCTTGCGAATGATCGTCTGGATGCTCTGGAGGCGAAACTTGCCAGTGGCCCCGGTAATATTCCGGCAATGCCTGCGATGAATACGTCCAAAGGCATTACTGCGTGCGAAGGCGACTTCGAATCCAGCTACGGGTGCGAGAAATTCCAGGCTGACGTGGGCCGGCTGAAGGACTACATTCTCGCTGGCGACACCATGCAGATAGTACTTTCGCAGCGTATGTCCTACCCGTTCACGGCACCGCCGGTTAACCTCTATCGCGCCCTGCGTTGCCTGAACCCTTCGCCTTACATGTATTTCATGAATCTGGGGGATCACCATGTGGTCGGCTCCAGTCCGGAAATTCTGGCCCGCCTCGAAAACGGTGAAATGACCGTGCGGCCAATTGCCGGAACACGCCGCCGCGGCTACTCCGAAGCGGAAGACAAAGCGCTGGAAGCGGAATTAGTTGCCGACCCAAAAGAAATTGCGGAACACTTAATGCTTATAGATTTGGGTCGCAATGATGTGGGCCGTGTCGCAGAGATCGGTTCCGTCAAGCTGACGGAGAAAATGGTAGTAGAGCGGTTCTCGCATGTCATGCATATTACGTCCAATGTTACAGGCCGACTCAAGGCCGATAAGGACGCCATGGACGTGCTGCGCGCGGCTTTGCCGGCAGGTACCCTTTCTGGCGCTCCGAAAATTCGTGCAATGGAAATCATTGACGAACTGGAGCCGGTGAAGCGGGGCATCTATGGCGGCGCCATCGGCTACCTGGCGTGGAATGGTAATATGGACACAGCAATTGCAATTCGTACAGCGGTTATCAAGGACGGTAAGATTTTTGTCCAGGCGGGCGCCGGGGTTGTTGCTGACTCACAACCAGAGCTGGAGTGGAAGGAAACCATGAACAAAGCCCGCGCTCTCTTCTCAGCGGTCGATTGGGTGGTATAGCCGGTAGCGCCGGGCTCCTGTTCGGCGCGCATCTCGGGTTACTATGATCCCGAGTGGTTAATACTGCATCAGGTGTATGGATGAGCGACAACAGAAAAGGATTTTGAGCGTTTGGATAATTCAGAGGAGTCAGATTTGGAACCTACAGTCGCCAGTGTCACACGAGTACCACTGGAAACCAGTGCACCCAAGGGCGCACAGATCGATAGAATGTCGGAAATCCACCGGTTCAGCAGAACCGAGCTGGATCACCAGAAGATCTTGTATCAGGGTACGCCCCACGACAAAATGCTCAAGGTGTTCCGCGACCTGCGTACCCGGGTATATGCGAAAGCCGAAGGCAAGAATTTCCTGTGCATGGTGACCTCGGTTACCGCCGAAGGTGGCAGCTCTCATGTGGCCAAAAATCTCGCTGCAGCGATTGCGCTCGATAAAACCCGCACCTCGCTTATTGTCGATGCAAACTTCTACGCGCCCTCATTAGACAAGCTGGCGGTTACCGGTACCGATTCGGGTTTAACCGACTACCTGGATAATGGCGAGCTGGGCCTCGAAAATATCATCTATGCGACCGGTATTCCGCGGGTACGTGTGGTGCCGGTTGGCGGTAACACCGAAGGAGCGACCGAGAGACTGTCATCCGGGCGTATGCATGAGTTCGCCGATGAACTGAAAGCGCGTTACGACGACCGCTACATTATTATGGATACACCACCTGCGCAGGAATACGGCGCGGAAACGCGGATGCTCGCCTCGTTATGTGATTTCGTGATTTTGGTCGTGCCTTACGGCATGGCGAGTATGGATGAAGTGAACGCGTGTATTGATACTATTGGCGATAAACGTATCGCTGCCGTGGTGTTCAACTACAGTCAGCAGCCTGCCTAAGCGCTGCTTTAACCCGCTGTGCTGTGTACGGCACACAGCGGGTTTGATGCTCTCGTATTCGTCTTTTCGCTATACCTTTTCCGTCATTCCTGCTGTACCGCAGCGACGTTGACGTTGTATTTCTTCATCAGGTCGTAAAGCGTTGGCCGAGTGACGCCAAGCAGTTTTGCAGTGGCAGAAATATTGTTGTCGCTCATGGTTAGCGCGCGCAGAATGGCCGCCCGTTCTGCGTTGTATCGCACCTGACGCAAGTTCAGGTTGAGGCTTTCGTCCGACACCAAGCCGAGATCTTCCGAGCTGATCAGCTTGTCCTCACACATCACTACCGAGCGTTTCACGCGGTTTTCCATTTCGCGGATGTTACCTGGCCACTGGTAGGCTTCTATCGCCTCTGCGGCTTCCTGGGCGAAACCGGTGATAGGCGCGTTCATTTGTTTAACGTACATGCGTAAAAAGTGTCGCGCGAGCAGCATTTTGTCCCCTTGGCGGTCGCGCAGTGGGGGAATTTGAATTTCCATTTCGCAAATGCGGTAGTAGAGATCTTCGCGGAAGGTGCTATCGGCAACCATTTGCTGCAGATTTTTATTAGTCGCGCAAACAACCCGCACATCAACCGGTATTTCTTCGCGCCCGCCAACCCGCTCGATCACCCGTTCCTGTAAGAAGCGGAGCAGCTTCGCCTGCAGCGGTAGTGGCATATCGCCAATTTCGTCCAAAAACAGGGTGCCGCCGTTAGCGGTTTCCACTTTGCCCAGGGTGCGTTTGTTGGCACCGGTGAACGCACCTTTTTCGTAGCCGAACAGTTCCGACTCCATCAGGTTTTCTGGTACCGCCGCGCAGTTGATCGCAACCATTCGATGTTTTGCACGAGGACTTAACTCGTGAAGTGCTTTTGCCAGAACTTCTTTACCGGTACCGCTTTCGCCGGTGAGCGTACAGGTCACATCCGACGGCGCCAGCTTTTCAATTGTGCGACAGATTTTCAACATTGATGGGTCGCAGGCGATAACACCCTCGAGCGGGGTTTGTGTCTGTTCCTGCAGAATGCGGTTTTGCTCTTCGAGGCTGTGAATGTGGTAAGCGCGCTGCAAAATAAGGTCGAGGGTTTCCGGATTCACCGGCTTTTGATAAAAATCGTACGCGCCCATGGCGACTGCACGCACCGCATTTTCGTAGTCGGCATTACCTGTCATTACGATGATTTTTGCGCTGGGCGACAGGTTTGAAATCTCGCGAATACAGCGGAATCCCTCGTCGACTCCTTCGTCATCGGGTGGTAAACCCAGATCCTGTAACACAATGGGAGGTTCATGCAGCCGAATTGCAGCAATAGCTTCTTCACGGTCGCTTGCACAAATAACTTCATACTGATCAAAATGCCATCGCAGCTGACTTTGCAGCCCCAGATCGTCTTCAACAATTAGCAGTTTCTGTTTGGCGTCAGCTTTACTCATAATTTTTCCAGTAGTTATTTCGGGCCGAATTCGCGTGTTAATCAAACGACGGGTACGGTGATTATAAAGGTAGTGCCCTCGCCGGGGGAGCTTTCCACCGCAATATTGCCACCGAGGCTCTGCGTATACTCACGCGCTTGGTACATGCCAATTCCCATGCCCTTGCCGGTTTTTGTTGTTTCGAAGGGTTTGAACAGGCGACTTTGAATGAAATCAAGCGTCATTCCCGAGCCGTTATCCTCGATACTGATTGCGAGAATTTTGCCTTCTATATCGCCTTCGATATCGATATAGCCATCTTCGTGTGTCGCGTCCTGCGCATTTTGGATAATGTGGGTGAACACCATCACGAGGCTATCGAAATCCGCTTTGGCTTTCCAGTCATCAGACAAGGTGCGCAGGGTCGGTGTTGGTTTCGATTTTTGGCAGCGCCTTATCGCCTCAATAAGCACCTGCTTAACTGGAAATACGGTAATCTCTTCCGGTTCGTTGTGCTGTAACTTGCGCAGCAGGTTTTTCATGCGCACAACAGAATTATTGATGGTGTTCATAGCATCCTCGACAAACGCCGGGTTGTCTTTGTGCTTTTCCGCGTTTTTCACCACCAGTGATTGTTGAGCGATAAGATTTTTTAAATCGTGCATAACGTAGGCAGCCAACTTGTTGAACGCATCGAACTGGCGCGACTCGGCCAACAGTTCCGATTGCTCGTGGCGTTCGAGGTAGCTGGCGACCTGGCGGCCCACGGTTTTAATCAAGTCGAGGTCTTCCCAATTCAGCATGGCTTTATCCTGCGGCTCCGTGAGAGCCATAAAACCGACCAGGCTGTTCTCGTTGAGCAAAGGCAGAATCAGCCACACTTCCGCAAGGTGTTCCACCCACTCCGGTAACAGTTCATTGTGTTGCGCCAGTGCCATGCTCGGTGAGTGAGGCGAAAACACCCACTCCTGCTCCAGCTCCAGGCAAAACTCCGTGGACTCCGGTTCAATCATTTCGGAGATATCCATCACCACATTGACCTGCTGCACGGGCACTAATACCTTGCCTCGTCGCAACCAGAGCGCACCGCCGCGACTCTTAAACAGATCGGCCACAACGTTTATTGCGCGTGTATGAATTTCGTCGGGAGTGGTGGGCTGCGATAGCTGGTTGATCAATCGCAGCCACTCTGCGCGATAGTCGTATTTGTGGCTGAACAGATGTTTATTGATCAGTACTTTGAGGCGCTCGCGGGTAGTATTCGAAGAAAATACGACGGTGATGGAAATCAGCCCGGTTGCCAGCAGCAGGGTGTAGATCACCGTTCCCCAGCTGCCGCCATGCAACTCGACATAGTAGCCGGCGATGGCGAGCAGGGTGAGTAAGGCCCCTGCCAGCGTCAGCGAAGTGGTGTAAAACGCGATGGGGCGAGACAGCGTCAGTTTTGCCGATTGCATTGCCGGCTGGTTAAGGGTCACGACCCCAACGGTCATAAATAAACTGGCTGCCATGGCAACGGCCGCGCGCGCCTGCCACAGGTCTGCACTCAGGCTATAGAGGAACAGGCTTTGTGAGAATAGATAGGCGTCGAAAATAAAAATAAACGCGAGGTTTAAACAGAGCAGTTTTACCAGGCGGTAGTTAAGTACGTTGCGGTAGAGCTGTTCAACACCCAGCAGCGAAATAATCGAAAACAGAATGCCCTGCCAGATAACCAGTTGGTCGATGTGTTTGCCGGTGTAACCCATACCGTCTACAGCGAGGGCGAGCAGCAGGGCAGCGATGGCGACCGCGTACAGCCCGTATTTGTACAACTTTGGCAGTTTGCTGGAACACAGATGCTCCGTGTTGCGCACCAGCGCATATATCCAGGCGGCGTAATGCAGGGTTTCTATGCAGAACAAGCTTCCCGGCGTCGACGGGGCCAGCAAGCTGGTGACGGGAATGGACGCTAGCCAGCCAGCGTGTATCAATGCGGCCAGGTAGAAAGACCAGTGTAGCTGTATGCGCTTGCTGTAAAAAATCAGAGTGAGAGAGAAAATGAAAAACAGCAAGGCTGCGCTTGCGAAGGCAATTTGGGTAACTGTGCTGAATTCCATTTTTTGCTCTTAGTCACTAAAACGTGTGCGGACTGCCAGCATCGCAGCGCATTTTGTCCGGCGAGTGATGCCTGCGTATATTGCAATGCACACACAGCGGCACGTTTTTAAAGGGGAAAGCATAAAAACGGATTCCGCCTCCGGAAGCGAGGCGGCATTATACAGTTATTCGCGCAGTTTGCGCACAGCTATGCAGCTTGGCGCAGTTGGGTAACGACTTTGTCCATCAAACGTTCGAACAGGGGGCGGGAATCGAGAATGCGGGCGCGGTTGAACTGCATATCGTAAGCGAGTTGGCGACGGGTTTTTTCCATCATCTTAAAGCCAAAGCGATTTACAAAGATGTAGCTCTCGGAATCGATTTTACTACTCAACTTGCAGCGCACAGTTTTAGAGGTTTGCTCGTCGTCGTACGATAACCAGACGCCTTCAGGAATATCTTTGGCCTCGAGAAAATACTTGTTGGAAAGCTGTTCATAGCGGGACTGCTGGCGTTCCAGCGCAGTCATGTCTTCCCAGGGCTTTTGGTCGAGATCGGCCTTGCCCAGGGTTTCGATCTGGTGGCGGTTCAGCGGGGCGAAATCGGACTGTGGTGCTTCCGGGTCACTCAGTGAAGCCAGCAGCTCCTCGATAGCCGCTATTTTCTGTAACCGCGCTTCCGGGTTATCGATAGCAATTTCCAACCCGTTTTCCACCCGTTGCAACACTTCAGGTTGCAAGCGCTTTTTGCGCATTAGCGAGCGCTCGTCGTTATGAGGCTGGCACAGCCACATAATATCGCTCACCAGAGATTCAGACTCCACCCACTCGGCGCTGTCATGGCCGTGCTTGAGGTGGGTAATCACCAGTACCTGCAGCCAAGTGTTGGTGAGAAACTCGTTCATGGCTTCCGGCAGGTGCGCGGTTTTCAGTTTTTGGTAAAGCGCATTTTGAGCCGAGGCGCGCGCCTGGCGGATACGGGATTTACCTTCTTCTGTTTGCGTTGTGCGTTTTTCGACCAGATCCGATTTGTGGCTTTCTTTGACAATGTGCTCTTCAAGCTCGGCCAAAAATTCGGCAATAACTTTTTCGTCAGTCTTGTAGAGACGGTTGATAGTTTGAATACCGTCGGCGATTTTGCGGTACAGCGGGTCGCGCTCCAACGGTTTGGACTCATCAAAGCTGAAACCGGCATTGGTAATGGTGTTAATGAGTTTGCGTGCCGGGTGCTCCGCATCTGTCAGGAAGCTGCGATCGTGCAGGGCAATTTTGAGCACTGGAATCTGCAACCGGCAGATCAGCGATTGAACAGCGAGCGGCAGGCTTTCGTCGGACAGCACATTGTCAAAGAACATCGCGATCAGGTTGATGATGTCTTCATCGGGCTGCTCCAGCGCTTGGGGAACTTCGGGGTCGCGCTTGGCCAGCAGTTGATTCACAACGTCGGAAATAATGTTACGCGGTTCGATCGCTGCCAGTTGGCGGTCGACCAACGGCTGTGATTTCGTCAACAGCGACGAAAGCTGCGGCGATGCCATGATCGGCCCGGGATTGCTGGAGTACAGGTAGTAGGTGTAGGGCCCAGTGGAGTTAATCAGCGTGCCGCTGGGAAGTGCCTGCGGTGCGCCCGAGCGGGCCGAAGACATCAAAGCGCTGAGCGTGTTGACATCCAACTGAAAGTTAACTGCCGGTTGGGCGGCGGTTGCCGCTCTGGGCTCAAAAACATCGTGCTGAGCGGCAGCACTGCTGCCGGGATCAGGCGCGTGCTGACCAGGAGCCTCTGCGGAGCGAGAGCGGTGCAATTGACGCGGCACTTTTGGCAGTATGCCTGCATCCAGCAAAATCTGGTTCGCATCCGAATAAATATGACCTAACTGCTTTAACACATGTTTTTCGAACAATTTGAACAGGATGAGCCGCGCTTTAATGGTGACCCTAAGCTGTGTGTTACACGCATCCACAAATGCGTTGGATATCTGCTTCGGGTCCAGCGGGTTGTTGTCTTCGCTCACGGGAATGCGTAACAGCAGATGATCGAGCCGCATCGCCAGTTCGTAGAGTTCCAGCTTGTAGGTGTCGCGGGTGCGGCCTGTCATGTTATTTAGCGCGAGTTCGATCTCCAGGTCGTCGCCTTCGACGATGGAAAGCCCGAGTTCGTCTTCCGCCTGCGCGGTTTCGCGTTTGTTACTGTCGCTGTTGAGCAACTCAGTAAACAGGGTACTTATCTGGCGCAGGAACTCGGTAGCCACACCCTTTTTCTTTATGCGAATTTCGCGCATGGCATCGAAATAGAGGTTTTGCTCGTTGTTACTGGTTGCGCGTTTGGAAAGGTCGTAGAAGAGGTCGTCTGTCGCCGAGAACATGTGATCGAGCAAACGCACCGCACTCTCTTGGGCCTGATTTTGAATATGGCCTAAAAGCTTCGGCGGGTGAACCGGTTTTTGGGAAGACTTGTTCACCAGTTCAATATGGTCTGGTCGATCTTTCCTCGGCGCCATGTTTTAAAACTCTCAAATCGTGTCTTTTGTCGGTGAGCTTATCGTTATAACGTGACCTTATGCACGTTTCGTTCCCGATTATGTGAAGTATGCATTTGCCAAATTTGTGTTGATTTAGGCGCTAATCATGCGGCGTTAACGCATACCTTATGACATAAACAATGCATATTTAATTTTTACGCCAATATCTTGTAGGTAGTAAGTATGGATTTTTTGTCTGGCAGATCACTACATATGCTGATTTTTGTCGGGGGTATTCGATGCCATTTTTCAATGTTGTGAACCAATTCCTTGTTTGCTGCGCTCTTCATATTTCGTCGAGAAACTAACGGCATTGGTGTAGTAATAGCAGGTTTTAACTATTTGTAAAAAAGCCCGACACAATCTTTGGCATGTTTTTGCCGCTTCCAACGACTCATTGGCGGGGCGCCTACCCATCTTTTACAGATAGCCCCTATAATACCGGCCTGCGATATTTCTTAGTCAGCGCGCCAAGCGGCCCGCACACAATCCGGTACTTCGCCATGCTTTTGATGATCGACAATTACGACTCCTTTACTTACAACGTTGTGCAGTATTTGGGTGAGCTAAAAGCCGACGTTCACGTGGTGCGCAACGACGAACTGTCACTGGACGAAATCATCGCGCGCAAACCGGAGCGAATTGTTGTTTCTCCCGGCCCCTGTACTCCCACCGAGGCGGGCGTGTCGGTAGAGGTTGTTCAGCATTTTGCGGGCAAAATACCGGTATTTGGTATTTGTCTCGGTCACCAGAGCATTGGTCAGGCGTTTGGTGGCAACATTGTGCGTGCTCGCGAAGTCATGCATGGCAAGACCTCACCCATTCACCACAAAGGGGTGGGCGTATTTAAAGACCTGACAACGCCTTACCTGGCGACCCGTTATCACTCGCTCGTTATCGACAAAAACACGCTGCCGGACTGTCTTGAAGTGACCGCCTGGACCGAAACCGAAGATGGCCAGCTGGATGAAATTATGGGCGTGCGCCATAAAGACTTCGCCGTGGAAGGTGTTCAATTCCACCCCGAGTCCATTCTCTCTGAGCATGGCCACCAACTGCTAGAAAACTTTTTGCGTGTTGAAGTGTGACGCGAGTGTAAGCACCGGAAATGCCTGCGAGCAGTCAAATTATTGTTAGCCATAAATAAGAACGTAACCATAAATAAGAACTCGCTATGAATATTCAACAAGCCCTCGCTCGCGTAGTTGCGGGCAATGATCTCTCTCAGGACGAAATGGTTGAGGTGATGACCGCAGTGATGAGTGGCCAGGCTACGCCTGCGCAAATCGGCGGTTTCCTGGTCGCCCTGCGCATGAAAAGTGAATCGCTGGACGAAATCACCGGGGCCGCAATGGTCATGCGTGAGCTGGCGACAAAAGTCGAGGTTTCCGCGAACAATTTAGTCGACACCTGCGGCACCGGGGGTGACGGGGCTAACCTCTTTAACGTTTCCACCGCAGCGGCTTTTGTGGTTGCCGCAGCAGGTGGTCATGTGGCGAAACACGGTAATCGCAGTGTTTCCAGTTCCACCGGAAGTGCTGATGTTCTGGAAGCGGCTGGGGTAAATCTCAGCGCGGCGCCAGATGTGGTTGCCCGTGCTATTGAAAATGTCGGCGTTGGCTTTATGTTTGCGCCGGCCCATCACAGTGCTATGAAACATGCGATTGGCCCGCGCAAAGAACTGGCGCTGCGCACAATCTTTAATATGCTTGGCCCGATGACCAACCCGGCGGGCGTCAAGCGGCAGGTTATTGGCGTATTTACGCCAGCATTGTGCCGACCAATGGCGGAGGTGCTGGGCCGCCTGGGCTCCGAGCACGTAATGATTGTTTGTTCCGACGATGGTCTCGATGAGCTTTCCATCGCTGCCCCCAGCCATGTGGCCGAATTAAAAAATGGCGTGGTCACCGAATTTAAAGTTGACCCTGCCGACTATGGCTTTGGCTATAGCGATCTCGATGGTCTCTCTGTTACCAGTGCTGAGGAATCTTTGGGGCTCATTCGCGGCGCGTTTAAAGGCGATACCACCGAGCTGAGCCAGAAAGCGGCTGCCATTATTGCCATAAACGCGGGTGCGGCAATTTATGTTGCCGGTTTGGCTGGATCGATGAAAGATGGCGTTGCCATGGCGGAAGACGCATTGTCCTCTGGGCTGGCCGCAGAAAAACTAAAAGAATTGATTGAATTTACCAACGTTTAACGTTTTACCAAGTTAATGGAAACTCCTGTGTCAGAAACGCCCACCGTACTGAAAAAAATAATTAGCAGAAAATACGAAGAAATTGCGGAGCGCCGTGCAGTGCGCTCCGAAGACGAACTCTTGCGGCAGGCGCGAGCGCATTCCCCGGCGCGCGGGTTTGTTGCGGCCATGGAGTCCAAGTTGCAAGCGGGCGCCTCGGCCGTCATCGCAGAAATTAAAAAAGCGTCTCCAAGTAAAGGTGTGATCCGAGAAGATTTTCAGCCCGCTGAAATCGCGCAGAGTTATTTGAAAGGGGGCGCGGCCTGCTTGTCGGTATTAACTGACGTCGATTTTTTTCAGGGCGCAGATCAATATCTGGTGGATGTAAGGGCGGCGGTGCCTCTGCCGGTTATTCGCAAAGATTTTTTAGTGGACTCCTACCAGGTGACCGAAGCACGGGCTATTGGTGCCGACTGCGTGTTGCTGATTGTAGCGGCGCTAGATCGCACCCAGTTGCACGATTTGAATCAGCAGGCTCACGACCTGGGTATGGACGTGCTAGTGGAAGTGCATGACGCGCAGGAGCTGGAGCTAGCACTTGAATTGCCTAACAAGTTAATCGGTATTAACAACCGCAACCTGCACACCTTCGAAGTCACCCTGCAAACCACATTCGATCTGCTGCAAAAAATCCCGGAAGACAGGATTGTCGTAACAGAAAGCGGTATTTTGGAAATGGCCGATGTGGTTGCAATGCGAGAGCAGGGTGTAAACAGCTTCCTGGTCGGTGAGTCGTTTATGCGCGCGGAAAACCCGGGCGAAAAACTTCAAGCACTGTTTTACTCTTAATTTGTGCTTACTCTTAGCTTGTGGCCAGATAAAGCAGGTCTCAGGTAACCAGGCGGAGCAGTTGACTCGTCGTGGATAAAACTTAACTTGGTTGCAACTTAACTTGGTTGCAATAACGCGACGGTCAAAGCCTAGCGTTAGTTAAAACCTGGCAGTTAACACCTGACTCTTAACGCAGAGAACGGGCTGTTGAAACGGACAAATAAAAAGCGCGGCAATAGATTTGTCGCGCTTTTTTTGTATTAGCGGGTACCGAAAACCACCATGGTCTTGCCCTTGACGGAAACCAGGCCTTGCTCTTCCAGAGTTTTCAGTACGCGGCCGACCATTTCCCGCGAACAGCCAACAATGCGGCCAATTTCCTGACGGGTGATCTTAATTTGCATGCCGTCCGGGTGGGTCATTGCATCCGGCTCTTTGCACAGATCGAGCAAAGTGCGGGCTACGCGGCCGGTAACATCGAGAAACGCAAGGTCGCCCACTTTACGGGTGGTGTTGCGCAAGCGGCGGGCCATTTGAGTACCCAGCGCAAACAAAAATTCGGGGTGGGTTTCCGACAATTCCTGGAATTTAGTGTAGGAAATCTCCGCGATCTCACATTCGGATTTCGCCCTAACCCAGGCGCTACGGTTATCCTGTTCATCAAACAGGCCCATTTCACCAAAGAAATCGCCGTCGTTCAGATAGGCAACGATCATCTCGCGACCTTCTTCGTCTTCGATCAGGACAGTTACAGAACCTTTAATGATGTAATAAAGGGAGTCACTTTTATCGCCCGCGTAAATGAGCGTGCTTTTCGCCGGGTAGCGGCGACGGTGACAATGAGCAAGAAATTCTTCCACATTTTTGATGTGGGGAGTAAGAGACACAGCAACCAAGGTAATACCCTCAAGTCTTCATTCGTTCGTGAGTGGGCGCTCCGCGCAAAAAACCTAGCCGAAATCCGCCACACTTCTAGTTTTTTTGTGGGTTATGACGCGCCGAGTATAACCCGATCACAGCCAGAAACTGAATAGTTTCGCCCGATTCTGCAAAGTGTTCACGGTTTCATTACTAAATATAGCCCGTTTCTTGCACAAAGGCTGAACTAGCGAATTTATGTTAGTCTTTGCGCCCTTTTTGAATTGCAAAATCCCCTCATACACCTAAAAGGTTAAATTTATGCAGGCAACCGTTAAATGGGTCGATGGCGCCCAATTTTTAGCCGAATCTGGCAGTGGTCACAGTGTTGTTATGGATGGTCCTCCCGACCACGGCGGCCGAAACATGGGCGTGCGGCCAATGGAAATGTTACTGATGGGGCTAGGGGGCTGTGCCTCGTTCGACGTGATGAGCATCCTGCAGAAGGCGCGTCAGAAGGTGGTGGATTGCCGCACCGAGCTGACTGCGGAGCGCGCAGACGCCACGCCCGCCGTGTTCACCAAAATTCACCTGAAATTTATTGTTACTGGTATCGACCTGAAAGAAGCGCAGGTTAAACGCGCGGTATCACTGTCAGCAGAAAAATATTGTTCTGCGTCGATTATGATGGAAGCCGCTGGCGTGGAAATCTCTCACGAATTCGAAATTGTGAGTGCCTGACAGGTTTTAACTGCCACAGTTTACAGCTTGTCGGCCGACGAATGGTCGTGCGCTGATTCTGAATTTTGCCGCCACGGACCTTCCCTAAATCGCGATATAGACAAAGTGAAGCGCCAAATCGCCAACGGGCAGCAGCCAAAATGCGCCCAGTCGGCGGTAGACCCAGTGGGTTGATGCAGATTTCAGGATGGAAGACGCAATTAGATGCGATAACTGGTTTCTGTCATCAGCTTGGAGACGCCAGTCATCACCGCCTTGATTGGCCCCGGAAAGCGCGAGCCACCCGCATCCAGTGCCGTATGGGCGTGTTTGGCTTCATCTTCCAGCATTTGGGCGACAATCGCCCGGCTGGGTGTATCTCCTTCGGGTAACTTCTTCAAGTGTGATTCCAGGTGCTTGCACACCTGTTGTTCCGTGGCGGCGACAAAGCCTAGGCTGATTTTGTCGCTGATTTTGCCAGCCGCTGCGCCAATCCCAAACGACAACCCGTACCACAGTGGGTTCAGCAGGCTGGGGCGACTGCCCAGGTCGCGAATCCGGGTTTCGCACCAGGACAGGTGGTCAATCTCCTCATCGGCGGCCACCTCCATTTCTGCCCGCACTGCTGGCAGTTTTGCCGTTAGTGCCTGGCCCTGGTAAAGCGCCTGTGCACACACTTCGCCAGAATGGTTTACCCGCATCAGGCCCGCTGCGTGTTTGCGCTCCTTGTCGGAGAGAGAGTCCTCCGCCACCGCAGGCTCCGGCGCCTCCCGGTTCACCGGCTGAGTGCCGGGGGTGAGGGTTCGCAACGCCCGGTCTGCACCGGCGATGAGGTTATCGATCAGGGAGTATTGTCTGCTCATAGGGCACCTGCGTGACAGAAAGAAATCACCTTATATAATGAGCCCGCACACTGTGAGGGGCTTATGGATAATAACGATTTACGGTTAATTCTCAACACCAATGCGGCTTTGGTTGTTATAGAAACATACGACGAAGCGCGCACTATCGATCTGCTCAAGGCAGAATTTGCCGATCTGGGCCTCCCTGCATGGCGCTGGAGTGTGAGTGAAGGGCTGGGCCCGCTGGGATTTGGCTTGGAGCTGGCACACCCGGAGCAATACAGCGACCCATTAGTGGCGCTGCGCTACATAAAAGAGTATCGCGCACGCGGCGCCTTTGTCCTGTGCGACATTCACCCCTTTCTCGACGAAGCCAAGGTGGTGCGCATGCTGAAGGACGTTGCGCTCAATTATTCCCAGTGCCCACAACGGGTGGTGTTGGTCAGTCATGCACTTAAGCTGCCGCCGGAGCTGGCCCGCTATGCGGTTTCCACCGAAATTTCCCTGCCCAACGACGAAGAAATTCTGGCACTGGTGCGCGAGCAGGCCCGTACCTGGGCCGAAGAAAACGGCCAGTCGCGCATTAAAACCGACAATCAAACCTTGCAAAAACTTGTGAGCAACCTGCGCGGCCTCACCCACCGGGATGTAAAACGCCTGGCCTACGGGGCAATTGCCGATGACGGCGCGATTACTGAAAGCGACCTGCCAGAGATTACCCGCGCGAAATTCAACCTGATGGATATGGAAGGCGTACTCCATTTTGAATACAGCACGGCTCACCTGAAGGAGGTCGCCGGGCTCAACCGCCTTAAATCCTGGCTGGACGACCGCGCGCACGCCATGCACAGCAGCGCAAGTACCAACCCGTTGGACCCGCCTAAAGGTGTGTTGTTGTTCGGGGTGCAGGGCGGTGGCAAAAGCCTCGCCGCCAAAGCCATTGCCGGGGTGTGGGGCCTGCCCTTGTTGCGCCTGGATATGGCCGCGTTATTTAACAAGTTTATTGGCGAAACCGAGCGCAACCTGCGCGAAGCCCTAAAACTGGCAGATTTAATGAGCCCTTGCGTGCTCTGGCTGGACGAAATAGAAAAAGGCATGGCGCAAGGCAATGACGACAGCGGCACCCCAAAACGCCTGCTCGGCACGCTGTTAACCTGGATGGCCGAACGCAAAAGCCGGGTGTTTATGGTGGCCACCAGCAACGACATCAGCCAGTTACCGCCTGAATTAATGCGTAAAGGCCGCTTCGACGAAATCTTTTTTGTGGATTTGCCAGACGAGTCTGTAAGGGAATCCATATTTAATATTCATCTGCACAAACGCAGCCTCAATATTGCCGACTTCAATCTGCCAATGTTGGCAGTCATGACAGAAGGTTACACGGGTGCGGAAATAGAGCAGGCAATTGTGTCGGCAACCTATACCGCTGCTGCACGCCAGTCGCCGGTAAACGATACCTTGCTGCGCGATGCCATTCGCCAAACGCAGCCGCTTTCCGTGGTTATGGCAGAAAAAATACAGGCGTTGCGAGCCTGGGCGGAGGAGCGAGCGGTAAGAGCGAATTAGTGGCGCTGCCGTGTTTGAAAGCAGGCTCTGGTGCTAATTGAGAGGAAAAGAATAAATCTAGCCGAATATAAAGGGCGGGCGAACCTGCCGGTACTTCACCGGCTGCAGGCCGCCCACATAAGGCTGTTGTTTTTTTGTGAGTGTATTCCCCGATCAGTTCGCCAACTTGTCGGTGGCGACATGGTATTGCGGGTCGAGAATACTTACTTCGCATAAATCCCGCGCATTATTCAGCAGTTCCCGGCACTCGGGGCTGAGGTGGCGCAGGTGCAAGGTCTTGCCTTGTTTTTGATAGCGTTCAGCCAGCGCATCCAGCGCTTCAATACCGGAATGGTCGCTAACGCGAGAGCGCTGGAATTCAATAATTACATCGCTGGGGTCATTTTCCGGGTCGAACAACTCTTTAAAGTTGGCAACCGAACCGAAGAAAATAGGGCCGCGCAATTCGTACACTTTGCTGCCTTCTTCGTTTATATAGGTTTCCACATAAATTAATTGCGCGTGTTTCCAGGCGAATACCAGGGCGGACACAATCACGCCCACGATTACCGCAATCGCCAGGTCGAACGCGACGGTAACGCCGGACACCAGCACAATAATAAACGCATCCGTCGCGGGAATTTTGCGAATAATACGGAAGCTGGACCACTCAAACGTGCCGAGCACCACCATAAACATCACACCCACCAGCGCGGGCAGCGGAATTAATTCAATCAGCGATGCACCGAACAAAATCAGCAGCAACAACACCACCGCAGCCGTAATACCCGACAAACGACCGCGACCGCCAGAATTAATATTGATCATACTCTGGCCGATCATCGCGCAGCCGCCCATGCCGCCGAATACGCCGTTAATGCTATTGGCCACACCCTGGCCGACACACTCGCGGTTGCCTTTGCCCCGGGTATTGGTAATTTCATCGATAAGTGTGAGCGTTAGCAGCGATTCAATTAAACCTACGCCGGCAAGAATCAGCGAGTAAGGGAAAATAATTTTTAAGGTTTCCCAGGTAAAAGGCACGGAAGGAATAGCAAAGCTCGGCAACACGCCTTCGAGCGTTGCGTTCGCGGCCTGGTCTGCCGGGAGCATATCTTTTACAAAATCGATCACCGAGCGCGCCGGTAAATCGAGGCCAATCACCAGCAGGGTTACCACCACAATGGCCACCAGCGAAGAGGGCACCGCCGTGGTCAGCTTGGGTAGAAAATGGATAATCAACATGGTCAGCAGAATCAGCCCTGCCATCACATACAGCATTTCACCTTGCATCCAGTGAAAATCGCCAGCGGCGTCCGCCACTTTAAACTGGTTTAACTGCGCCAGAAAAATCACAATCGCCAGGCCGTTAACAAAACCCAGCATCACCGGGTGCGGCACCATGCGAATGTATTTACCTAAACGTAACAACCCCGCGGTAATTTGTAGGAAACCACACAGCACCACCGCGGCAAATAAATACTGCACACCGTGTTCGGCCACCAGAGAAACCATCACCACCGCCGTGGCACCGGTCGCGCCGGAAATCATCCCCGGGCGGCCGCCAATCAGCGAGGTAATCAAACCCATCATAAATGCCGCGTACAACCCCACCATGGGTTCAACGCCGGCCACAAAGGCGAAGGCAACCGCCTCTGGCACCAAAGCAAGGGCGACCGTAGTGCCGGAAAGGAGATCGGCACGCACGCTGGTGGAAGACCGCGTAAGCAAATTAAACATAACAACAACACCGTCAGTCACGCTGACACTGGGGCACAGCGCGCTGTGCACTCAAATAAAAGGCTGGGATTGCACCGGAGCTGGCGCGAGAGGGGCGGCATTCTAGCAGAATTGCCCCCCCATCCCAAGGCGTGGTCACACCAGCCACAGGTGCGTGAATGGCGCTTGTGTGATCTAATGCTGCAAAAAAAGAACCGTGCTTATGGATAAGTTCGACCGCTTTCAATTGTTGCACCGAGTCTTCACCACCCGTAAACGCCCCGTGCCTCTTAAAGTTCTAGCCGAAAAGCTGGAATGTACCGAAGGCAGCGCCAAGCGGCTGATTCACCAGCTGCGCGATTACTGGCAGGCGCCGCTGGAATACGACAGCGAAAGGCGCGGCTGGTATTACCACCCCGACACCACGTTTGAACTGCCGGGGCTGTGGCTTACCGCAGCTGAATTGCAGTCGCTCACTGCGCTGCTGCACCTCATCGAGAATATTGGGGAGGGCATGCTCGGCGATGAGCTGCAGGTGGTGGAGCGCAGCATTCACAAGCTGATTCAAGCCCGCGGCATCGACCCCGCCGCTGTTGCCCGTCACATTAAATATTTTGCCATCAGCAAGCGCCAAACCCACTACCAAATATTTGCCACGGTGGCAGAGAGCCTGCTCAAAAAGCGCCAGCTCACACTGCTCTACCAAGACTACCGCAACCAAAAAACCACCCGCACAGTAAGCCCGCAAACCCTGGTGTACTACCGGGAAAACTGGCATCTGGACGCCTGGTGCCACCTGCGCAATGGCCTGCGCACATTCGCGCTATCGCGCATTCAGCGCGCGGACGCGGCAACCGCTGCCGCGAAAGAGGTGCCCGCCAGCGAACTTGCCTCGCATTTTGCCGACAGCTTCGGCATTTTCTCCGGCCCCGCCAAATACCAGGCCAAACTCCGCTTCTACCCGGAAGTCGCCCGCGACCTCGCCAGCCAGCAATGGCACCCGCAGCAAGTGGGCGAATGGGAAGGCCAGAATTACCTGCTCACTATTCCTTACAACCAGGACGCCGAGCTGATTATGGAAATACTCAAATACGGCAATAACGTAGAAGTGCTCGCCCCAGCCACCCTGCGCGCCCGGGTAAAAGAAAAATTGCGCGCTGCCTTGCAGCTTTATTAGGGCAGGTGACTGGCGGGGGGTTTTGTGTAAGGCAGGGTCAAAATTCACGCTGGGTATTTGTCCAGTGCATGTTTTGAATAGGTGGGTGGGTAGGATAGATAGCAGGCCTCAGGCAGGGGGTGGTTGAATCAGGCTAAATTACGTTCCGGCAACCCGGCAGGGTCACCGAACCATAAAAGGAGGGATTACCATGGATTACATTGCACACATAAGGGCAACTGGCGAACGCCAACTATTGCAAACGCACCTGAGTGAAGTGGGGGAACTTGCCGCAAGCTTCGCGGAAAAAGTGGGGTTGGCGGAGGCCGGCAGGCTCCTGGGGTTGTTGCACGATTTTGGCAAATACAGCAATAGCTTTCAGGCCTATATCAAGTCGGCAAACGCTGATTTGGATCGCGATGACGCGGATTTTGTCGATCCGGTAGCGATGAAGGGCAAGATAGACCACTCCACCGCAGGTACACAATTTATATGGAAGCTACTGCTAGAGCGCTACCCTGCCGTTGGTAATGTACATTGTGTAGCGCAAATTCTCGCAATATGTATCGCGTCTCATCACGGCGGGTTAATCAATTTTTTAGACCAGTCTGGTGATAACCGCTTTAACATCCGGCTCGCGAAAGCTGATGACCTCACCCACTACACAGAATGCCTTGAGAATTGTGGTGAAGTATTTCGAGAAGGCATTCAGTCCCAAGTGAACAACGAATTTTTAAGGTCATTTATTGTTGTCCTCAAATCTATGTACCCGGCCGATGCTAAACAAACTATCGCGTTTTTTTACTTAGGGTTCTGCACACGCTTTTTGTTTAGCTGCCTGGTGGATGCTGACCGCATAAACAGTATCGAATTCGATAACCCCAAGGCAAAGGCGCTGCGACTTAAGCGAAAAAAACAATTTTCCTGGGATACCGCCATAGAACGTCTGGAAGCTTATCTATCCACGCTGGATACGAACAAGAGTATAAACCGCTTGCGCGCACAAATATCACTAGACTGCCTGAATAAAGCCGCTAGCCCCACGGGTTTGTTCAAACTTAGTGTGCCTACCGGCGGCGGTAAAACTCTGGCAAGCCTGCGCTTCGCGCTTCAACATGCCAAGTTAAATAAGCTGGATCGCGTAATTTATATCATCCCATACACCTCGATCATTGAACAAAATGCGCATGTCGCCAGGGAGGTCTTGGAGCACGCTGGCGATGAGTTCAGTTGGGTGCTTGAGCATCATTCAAACCTGGAGCCGGAGCTACAAACCTGGGAGTCGAAGCTGCTTTCTCAAAATTGGGATGCGCCGGTTGTCTTTACAACCATGGTTCAGTTTTTAGAGGCGCTATTTGGGGGCGGCACGCGAGGAGCCCGCAGGATTCACCAGTTGGCGAGGAGCGTGCTCATTTTTGATGAAATTCAGACGTTGCCGGTGCGATGTATGCATTTGTTTTGCAATGCGATTAACTTCCTGACCCAATCAGCTAACACCACTGCGGTCATGTGTACAGCTACGCAACCACTCTTGGATCGGCTATCTAAGCCGGAGCTGGGGCAGCTTGAATTTTCCTCGGGTGCAGAACTGGTTGAAGACCCCACCGCGCTGTTTGCATCGCTAAACAGGGTGTCGGTAGAAGACCTATGTAAACAGCCGGGTTGGACGGAAAGTGAAATTGTTGAATTGGTGTTGGATACTTACAAAAAAAATAAAACTTGCCTTGTGATCGTAAATACCAAGGCCTGGGCTAAGCGGCTGTTTGAGCGCTGCGGTGAGTTTCTGCCTGCGGATAATATTTATCACTTAAGTACCAACCTCTGTGCGGCTCACCGTGAGGATATTTTTAAGGAAGTCAGAATGCGGTTGGAGGCAAAGCGCCCCACCTTATGCATATCCACCCAGCTAATTGAAGCCGGTGTCGATATTTCGTTTGCCAGTGTTGTCAGATTTCTTGCAGGTCTGGATAGCATTGCTCAGGCCGCGGGCCGCTGTAATCGCAACCGTGAGCTGGAAGACGAGTCCGGAAACGCGGCCTTGGGGCACGTTTATATTGTTAGCCCGGAGGACGAAAATCTGGGTTCCCTGGTCGATATTCAACTCGGTCAGGCGGCTACTCGCCGAGTGCTTGGCGAAGGCTTTTCAAACCTATTATCGCCAGAGGCGATAGAGCGTTACTTTTTTTATTATTTCAGTGATCGTAAGGACGATATGGCGTATCAGCTCCAGGAAAAATCGCTGGATAAATCCGAAAATATTGTGCGCTTGCTGTCAACCAATCACGCAAATATGGCCTATAAGCAGCCTCCAGCTAAACACCTTCCTCAACTACAGCAGTCGTTCGCCGATGCGGCAAAGCACTTTAAAGCCATCGACGCGCCGACAGTAGGAATTATCACACCCTATGGCGAAGGCCAGGAAATTATAAATGAGCTGTGCGGTTTAGATCGGTATACGGAGCGCGATCGAATGCGCGAACTGCTGGCGCGAGCGCAAAAGTTCTCGATTAATATCTATGAGAATCTATTCAACGAATTGCGTTCTCTGGAGGCCATCTTAGAGGCGCAGCATGGCTTGGAAATCTACTATCTGAAACAAGAGTACTATTTGAACGAAAGCGGGCTGAGCGTTGAAGGGGGGGCGCTTCCCTTCTTGTTCGATTGTTAGTGGTGGTAAAGCGGACTAATTATTTTTTCAGGAGGATTATATGGAAAAAAATAACAGTATTTCGTTTCGACTGTGGGGGCGTTATGCGCTTTTCACAGATCCAGTAACCAAGTTGGGTGGTGAAAAACTGAGCTATCACTTGCCAACCTATGAAGCGATCAAAGGAGTACTTAAATCGATCTACTGGAAGCCGACGCTTATTTGGCATGTTGACAGGGTGAGGGTGCTGAAGCAGTTCCGCACGGAAGCCAAATCGATGAAGCCGCTCGATTGGGGCGGGGGCAATACGCTCAGTATTTACACCTATTTGCGGGATGTCGAGTATCAGGTAGAGGCGCACTTTGAATGGAACCTTCACCGACCGGAGCTGGAAAAAGACCGCATAGACGGCAAACACTTCTCGATAGCCAAACGCATGCTGGAGCGGGGCGGTCGGCAGGATATTTTTCTGGGAGTACGGGATTGTCAGGCCTATGTAGAACCCTGTGAGTTCGGCGCTGGGCCAGGTTGCTTTGATGAGCTGGAACAGCTCGATTTTGGGCTGATGTTCCACGGTTTCGATTACCCGGACGAATCCGGCGAGCCTGCGCTATACAAGCGTTTCTGGCGCCCGGTAATGCGGCATGGCGTAGTCGAATTTCCTCGCCCGGAGGTGTGTGAACACCGCGAATATGTTCGGCCTATGTCAGTGAAGGCATTTGCGGAGGGCAATAATTTGAAGGGCGTTGTTGCCGAGGAGGCTCTCCTATGAGCTGGATGGCGCAACTCTACCAAACCTACGAAAACTGTGTAGACATGGACTTGCCTATTGAGCAGCGTGTAATGCCTATCTGCCATACGCCGCAACAGGTGCATATTCATGTATCTATAGACGATCAAGCCAATTTCATTAGCGCAGAGGTTCTCGAAAAATTTTCCGTTGTTCTCCCCGCGACAGAAAGTTCGGCAAGCCGATCAAGTGGAGTAGCGCCGCACGCGCTAGCAGACAAACTGCAATATGTTGCTGCCGATTTCGAGCACTATTCGACGAGCAGAAAACCCTTTTTTTCCGCTTATAGTCAGCAGCTGGCCGCCTGGTGTGAGTCGGAGTATGCCCACCCCAAGGTTCAGCTAATCTATCGATACCTCACGGCCAACAATTTAATTGCCGACCTGATTAAACACGGTGTCTGCTGGGTAGACGAAAATAACAAATTCCTCGAGGCCTGGGATCAGGACGCTACTGGCAGAGATACGGTACCGCCAATATTTAAGGTGCTCACCAAAACACAAGGCGTTATCGATCAGGGCAATGCGCTCGTTTGTTGGAGTGTTCTATTGCCGGGAGACCCACAGAACAAAACATGGGAGGACGAATCCATTCGAGAATCGTGGATTCGCTTCGATTTAAGCAATGCAGGTGAATCTAAGTTTTGTTATATCACGGGAGCGAATAAACCGGCTGGAAAAAACCACCCCGCAAAAATTCGCTACGGCAGTGATAAAGCCAAACTTATTTCCTCCAACGACAATAGTGGCTTCACCTATCGTGGCCGATTCGTCGATCCCCAGCAAGCAGCGACCGTGAGTTTTGAAGTCTCGCAAAAAGCGCATAATGCGTTGCGTTGGCTGATTGACCGGCAGGGCTCCAAAGGCCGCAACGGCGAGCAGGTTGTTTTGGCCTGGTCTACCACTGGCGTACCTGTACCCAATCCAATTGTTGACCCAGCCGAGTGGGGTGATGAACTGAGCCCCAATGGCCCGGAGGTGAGCGTGGCCGATTCCGAGATCCCGGATTACGGCAGAAACTTCGCATTCTATCCGGCTCAGGCGCTCAAACGTAAAATACAGGGTTTTGCTGAGCAGTTGCACATAAACGACAGCATTAACATTTTGGTATTGGACTCCGCCACACCCGGAAGAATGGCCGTAAGCGTCTACCTGAATTTTTTACGTGATGACTACTTTGCAAGCCTGGAAAACTGGCAAACCCATTTTTGCTGGTGGCAGCGGTTGAGCGCAGAAAAGCAGGATAAAAATCGCCGCTTGTATTATCAGCGGTGGCGGGTGGAAGCTCCCAGCATCTGGAAAATTGCGGAAGCGACTTTTGGCGAAGCGATTAAAAATAATGACAAGCTCAAGCGAGCGATTGTAGAACGACTCCTACCCAGTATTCTGCTTAACCGCAACATTCCCGATGACATCTATCAGCGTTGTATCCAGCGTGCCTGCCAACGCAGTGGCAAAGAGCCTTGGGAATGGGAGCGGGATTTGGGTGTGGCCTGCGCGTTGTTCAGCGGGTTTCATCATCCAGACAGACAAATTAAACCAGAGCGACAGAGGACGTACACAATGGCGTTAGATACTAACTACACATCGAGAGATTATCTTTATGGGCGGCTGCTAGCTGTCGGGGAGCTGATAGAAACCTGGTCGAACGAGGCAATGCGGATACCCGCGCGAACTACGCATGTTAGCCGGTTGTTTCAGAGGTTTTCAGACCGGCCTGCTACTACCTGGTTAACCATAGAAAAACACCTTGCTCCTTACCGTCAGAGGTTGAAAACCCGTTCGTGGCCAAATAGTAAAGCATTGGAGGGCACGCTCGATCAGATATTGAGCTTGTTCGATACAACGGACTTTAATTCGGACGCTAAGCTCAGTGGAGAATTCCTGCTCGGCTATCACTGTCAGCGCCTGGCGCTGGATGAAGAGAGAGCGGAACGTCGAGCAAAAGCAAAAGCAGACAAAAATATTGACACTGAAGACGAAGAAATATCGACAGAAGGAGATGCAGCATGAGTTCACTAACTAAAAAAATTGATTTCGCTATTGTTGTCCGGGTTAAAAATGCCAATCCCAATGGCGACCCGTTGAACGGCAATCGACCACGCATTGATTACGATGGCTTTGGCGAGATTTCCGATGTGTGTTTGAAGCGAAAAATACGTGATCGTTTACTCGATGCAGGTCAAACCGTATTTGTGCAATCAGATCAAAAAAATGTGGATGGGATGAAAAGCCTGAGGGAGCGCGCGGAATCCGAAGAATTTGGCCTGGGTAAAGCCGTGTTGGATTCCAAGAAAACGCCTGTCGATAAAGCGGCGCAGTTGGCCTGTGAAAAATGGTTCGACGTTCGTGCATTTGGGCAATTGTTTGCGTTTAAATCCGCAGGTAAAGACGGTGTTTCCATTCCTGTTCGGGGCCCGGTAACTGTGCAGTCCGGTTATAGCTTGGCACCGATTGGCATCACCAGTATTCAAATCACCAAGAGCGTAAGTGGGGAAGGCGACGGTAGCAAGAAAAGTTCCGATACCATGGGCATGAAACACCGCGTGGATAACGCCGTGTACGTGGCCTATGGAGCGATGTCACCACAGCTAGCGGAACGCACAGGCTTCACTGACGCAGACGCCGCCATATTAAAAGAACTCCTCCCCAAGTTGTTTGAGGGCGATGCATCATCGGCCAGGCCAGAAGGCAGTATGGCGGTGGAACAGGTCGTTTGGTGGGAACACAGCAGTAAGCAAGGTCAGTATTCATCTGCAAAAGTACACGGTTCCTTTTCTCCAAACTCAGACGGCGAGTTGAGTATCACTCCGCTGCCGGGTCTGGAGCCGGAAATTCTCCAAGGATTCTAACGATCCAACTGCAGTCAGGCTGGACAGCTTCGGCCTGACTGCAACATTTGCTGAGAGTAGGCTGCACATGGATAGTACTAAAAAGCTGATTCCTCTTGCCGCGCTACAACACTATGCTTTTTGCCCCCGGCAGTGCGCGTTGATTCACAACCATCAATTGTGGGCAGAAAACTGGCACACTGCGAAGGGCCAACTGTTGCACGAGCGGGTTGATCGTGGAGAACCGGAAACGCGAAAAGATATTCGCTTTGAGAGAAGTGTGTCTGTACACGCGCCTTCCTTAAGGCTCACGGGGAAGCTAGACCTGCTGGAAATAAACAGCGCGGAAAACACCCTGATACCTGTGGAGTATAAAAAGGGCAAGAGTAAAGTCGACGATTGTGACCGCATACAGGTTTGCGCTCAGGCAATGTGTCTGGAAGAAATGTTGGGTGTCGAGATAAGCGATGGCGCTATTTGGTACTGGCAAACCAAACGTCGTGAAAAAATTGAATTAACAGAAAAGTTGAGAAAGCGAACGCGAGGCGTGATAGAGGCTGTCGGCGAATTATTTGATAACGAAAGCTTGCCTAAAGCCGTGTTTATGCGCGCTTGTAACAACTGCTCTTTGCTTGATCTCTGCGAGCCGAAAGTTTCACAAGCAGACAGAAGCGTTGGCTATATGGAAGCTATTTTCAAGGATGACTATGAAAAAACTACAAAATAGTTTATTTATCACTCGCCAGAAGAGTTATGTTCACAAACAGCGTGAAACCATTGTCGTTGAACAGGAAAGCGAAAAAATTCTCCAGATACCGATTCATGCGATTAAAAGCATTTTCTGTTTTGGCAATGTCATAGTCTCGCCCTTTTTACTGGGCTTCTGTGCGGAAAACGGGGTCGGTTTGGCTTTTTTTACCGAATACGGGCGGTTCTTGGCTCGCATTCAGGGGCCGCAGAGCGGAAATGTGCTGTTGCGAAGAATTCAGTATGAGAAAACAAAATCCGCTCCACTAGATGTGGCGCGAGCAATAATTGCCGCAAAAATTGTCAGCAGTCGCTCGGTGTTGCAGCGGCATATACGCAACTATGGCTCGCAGGATGATGTTGTGAAAGTCATCGGCCGGTTAAAACACAATTTGGAGCAGGCACGTGTTGACCCATCACTAGATCGGTTGAGAGGCACAGAGGGTGTTGCGGCAGCGAACTATTTTTCGGTATTTCAGCATCTCGTTCGCGTAGAAAACGATGCGGGCTTCGCTTTTAACGGACGGAATAAACGTCCTCCCACAGACCCAATTAACGCCATGCTGTCTTTTTTGTACAGTGTACTGGGTAACGATATATCTGCAGCGCTCCAAGGTGTGGGGCTCGATCCTCAGGTCGGCTTTCTGCATACAGACCGGTCGGGTAGAGACAGCCTTGCAATGGACTTACTCGAAGAGCTGCGGGCCTGGTGGGTAGATAGGTTGGTTTTAACACAGGTAAACCGGCGTGAAATAAAAGCGCGTGACTTTTCCCAGGCCGTAAGTGGAGCGGTAACCATGAGCGAATCTGCGCGAAAAGCGTTACTCAAGGCTTACCAAGAAAAAAAGCATGAGGAGGTAGAACATCCCTACACAAAAGAAAAACTGCCTATTGGGCTTATTCCCCATATGCAGGCAATGTTACTCGCCAGCCACCTGCGGGGAGATTTGGAATGCTATCCCCCTTTTGTATATCGTTAAACGGACATACTTCGATGATGGTTCTTATTACATATGATGTGAGTACGGAAGGTAATAATCCGCAGAAAAGATTGCGCCAAATTGCAAATGCGTGCCTGGATTGCGGGGTGCGGGTGCAATACTCGGTTTTTGAGTGCGAGGTAACCCCCGACCGCTGGGTACAGCTACAAGCGCAATTGTTTGACATTTACGACTCATCGGTGGATAGCTTGCGGTTCTACAAGTTAGGCAAAAATTGGCGGGACAGGGTAGAGCACCACGGAGCAAAGCCAGCGCTGGATATATATCAGGACACGCTGATTCTATAAAAACGCTAACCACCAGTTCTCATTAAAACCCCGATAGGTTAGCGACTGTTATTTTCTATTTAATTTCAATGGGTTACTCAAGATTCGTCTTCAGTTAAAGGAAATTATTGTCAATTTTAGGGAGGTTAGCGAATATCACAATTGAAAGCCCCGGTATTAAAGGCTTTCAGAAGCTACTTTCGCGCTCCTCGCGAGCGCGTGGATTGAAACGTCGTTTGCGTATCGCGGTTTTAATGACGTGGGTTCGCGCTCCTCGCGAGCGCGTGGATTGAAACTTCAATAACTGCGTCGGCTATGGCCTCAATAAGTTTCGCGCTCCTCGCGAGCGCGTGGATTGAAACATCAAGTGAGCGCATAATCTGTATACGCACTTTTTTCGCGCTCCTCGCGAGCGCGTGGATTGAAACTATGTGCAAAGATGGTGATGGCAAAATATCTATTTTCGCGCTCCTCGCGAGCGCGTGGATTGAAACCCGCATCCCATAGCGCCAAGCCTTTGTATTATCTTCGCGCTTCTCGCGAGCGCGTGGATTGAAACCCGGATTTTGCTCAACGGAGCATCACAAGATCTGAGTTCGCGCTCCTCGCGAGCGCGTGGATTGAAACTCCGTCCGCATATGCGGCGTTAGCGCGAGCGATTTTCGCGCTCCTCGCGAGCGCGTGGATTGAAACAATTATGATTTATGGCGGTTAAGCGCCACCCGTTTTCGCGCTCCTCGCGAGCGCGTGGATTGAAACAGTTTCACACCAAGGGCACCGGTGCAAGCTACGATTCGCGCTCCTCGCGAGCGCGTGGATTGAAACTGATGGTCGTGTTGTTGGCGCCCAATGCTTTAACTTCGCGCTCCTCGCGAGCGCGTGGATTGAAACTCGCGCTACGGCCCCAGCTGATACCGCTGCGGCTTTCGCGCTCCTCGCGAGCGCGTGGATTGAAACGCGAATACGAAATAACCGGCTATACGGCAGAGCAGTTCGCGCTCCTCGCGAGCGCGTGGATTGAAACATTGATAGCAATTGGACTGATAACTCGCCTGGCGATTCGCGCTCCTCGCGAGCGCGTGGATTGAAACAGGGTCGAGGCCGAGCATTATCATGTTGTCAATGATTCGCGCTCCTCGCGAGCGCGTGGATTGAAACCCATTTAGACGGGACCGGGATAAACCCGCCTATCTTCGCGCTCCTCGCGAGCGCGTGGATTGAAACGTGCTGCAGCCCGCATTTTGAAAAACTACGGCAATTCGCGCTCCTCGCGAGCGCGTGGATTGAAACCCATTGCGGCAGAATTGCAGGCGCAAGCATTGGAGTTCGCGCTCCTCGCGAGCGCGTGGATTGAAACGATACGCATGTGAATTATGCAACGCTGGACGCTTTTCGCGCTCCTCGCGAGCGCGTGGATTGAAACGTTGTGTGGGATTGGCTGAACATGCAGCTCCAACTTCGCGCTCCTCGCGAGCGCGTGGATTGAAACTGGTTCGACCTCTTCGGGTTCAGCTTTCGCCTTTTTCGCGCTCCTCGCGAGCGCGTGGATTGAAACGACATCAGGGCTTGCTAGATCAGCTAAAAGCCAAGTTCGCGCTCCTCGCGAGCGCGTGGATTGAAACCCGGTGTTGGTGATTTATGACCCCGGCTTTTGAATTCGCGCTCCTCGCGAGCGCGTGGATTGAAACATGATGTACCCCCGGTACCCACTCAACAGAAAAATTCGCGCTCCTCGCGAGCGGGTGGATTGAAACTTCTCGAATAATGGGTTTTGATAGTGTTACTTTTTTCGCGCTCCTCGCGAGCGCGTGGATTGAAACGTGAGCGGGTACGCTATTTTTTGTACTCATGGGTTTCGCGCTCCTCGCGAGCGCGTGGATTGAAACTCGGCCTCGTCAAGCAGCTTCTGTATCTGTGCTTTCGCGCTCCTCGCGAGCGCGTGGATTGAAACGGCGACGGATGAAGGGTTAGGTGTGGTTAACATATTCGCGCTCCTCGCGAGCGCGTGGATTGAAACATTACATGGGCCAAAACAACAGATTCAAATCGCCTTCGCGCTCCTCGCGAGCGCGTGGATTGAAACTTGTAGGCGTCCCAGGGCCTTTGCTCGTGCGGTAATTCGCGCTCCTCGCGAGCGCGTGGATTGAAACGAATATCGCCTCGTAGATTACGTCCACCGGCCAACTTCGCGCTCCTCGCGAGCGCGTGGGGGAGAGCCGGATTTTTCACAGTAACTCAATACGATTTTGATCTGCATGCCCATAGATAGCACACTTAGTGGAGCTTCGGGGTGAAGCTGCTCGAAGCTGAAAAATTTTATCGCTGTTTTTATTGGTGCGCCGATAAAACTTTAAAAAATAAAAATATTCACTTTGATTGCGTTGAGGCGTTTTGCGCTCATACTATAGTTGCGCGTTATTTTGATTATGGGTTTAGCTGTCGCTTTTTGTGTTAGCGACATCTTCGATTCCCCCAACTCCCCCAAAATTTCATCAGCACCCGTCTAATGTAAAAAAATTCGCCACTCCAAATTCAAAAAATCGCAATAAATTTTAACCGTTTCGTCACTTGTTAGAATCCATCTTGCGCCGATTTTTTCTGTTTTGGTGCAATCGCCAGTTTGTTTGTTTTTTTCTCCCCTTGGTGGTGCGTCGGGCTATATTTGTTCGATATTTTTAATGGAATAGAGTCAATCGATAGTTGGTGGTGTACAACTATTTTTATCTATAAAAAATAGTTAATTAATTATACGTTTTGCGAATTGTGGTTTCTCGTTTAAGTCTGTATTGTAAGTGCCATCTTCTGTTGCGCTCAGTTTTATATGTGCGAGTTTTTACAGGCGATGTGTTTTTAGTCGCTTGGGTTTTGTAAGTAAGCACTTATTCTCTTTTTTATCTTTTCTCTGATTGTTGCATGTTTACTTGTCTGGCTTGGTGTTAAACCTTGGTTTAATGCCGTGCGGATATCGAAATACGTTATTTTTTCATTTTAAGGCTTTGTTTTTTTGTCGGATTCAGCTTGTTTTTCTCGGTTTTTCGCCGCTTTTGAAAATACGCTGCTTTTGGCCGATTGGCTTTATTTTTAATGTTTGCAATGCAATGGGTGTACAAAAGGGTGGATCGAATTCCGTTCTCGCTGTCATGAAGATGGGGGTTGCTTCAGAATGGACCACAAGCAATTACTGGTTACGGGGTGTGGCCGCAGCGGTACGAAATATATCTCACTGCTGCTGCGCATGCTGGGTAAGGATATTAGCCACGAGAGTGGTGAGGTGCTTGGTAAGGATGGTATTGCGTCCTGGTATTTGGCGGCAGATTGTGACCGGGCGCCTTTTGGCCCTGGTTCGCGCGGCCTGGCTTTCGAGCACATATTTCATCAGGTTCGCCACCCGTTAAAGGTTATTCCTTCAATGGGGGATTTCCGTAAAGATTCGTGGGAATTTTTATCGCAGTGGGTGGCGGTGAGCGATGACGAGCCTTTAACACTTCGCTGCGCAAAGTTGTGGTGTGATTGGAACGAACTCGCCGAGAGCAAGGCCACCTGGCGATATCGTATTGAAGCCCTGCCGGAAATCTTCGAAGAATTTTGCGCGCGCCTTAACGTACCTGCCGATAGGTCTGCGTTGCAGCGGGTGCCGACCAATATTAATGTGCGGCCAAAACGATTCGAAAATTTAAGCTGGCACCTGGAAATGTACAACTACGAGCGTCGCTCCTGGCATGGCACCAAGCTAAGGCAATTGCTGTTGGCGTTGAGCGGTGATCAGAAACGTCCTTCTTTAACATGGGCACAACTTAAGGCGCTCGATTCGCAGGTTTACCAGCGGGTACGGGAAAAAGCGTATTTTTACGGCTACGAATGAAACTATCTGTGCAACCACGTGTATTTGTTTTTGGGGTTTCGGGAGCAACCTGGGATGTTATTACGCCTCTGGCAAATGCGGGGCGTTTACCCAATATTCGCAAGTTGATTGATGGCGGTGTATCGGGCGTGCTTGCGTCTGTGCGGCCAGAGGGCGACAAGCATTTTCGGCCGCAAACCGCATGGCCTTGTCTGTCGACTGGTCGCCGCCCGGAAAGCCACGGCATTTTACGGTATTTTCATACCGCTGCAGAAATGCAGGTTCCTTCCATTTGGCAATTAATTTCGGATACCGGGCGCAATGTGGGAACCTACAGTTGGCCTATGACCTGGCCACCTAAAGAAATCAACGGGTTTGATATCCCCTGTTATCACGCGCGCGACCGCCGTACCTGGCCGCCGGAGTTGGAGGATATTCGCAACCTGGATCGACAGTCTGCCAAGGCCGTGTTGGACCGCGAAGGCGATGCTCGGTTGCGACTGCTGGAAAGCCTGCGTATGGCACAGGTGCTTGCGCGTTACAATGTGTTGTACCCCATGGCGGGAAGCCTGTTGCGTTCGGCTGCGCGGGTTGCATTTTCGGCCTCTGCAGAGGAGCGCACCCTGGAGTTGCGCCATGCCAAGCAGCAACTTGCCTGTGGTTTGTTTTTGGATTTATGCCGCCGCTACCAACCTGATGCATCGGCGTTTGTCACTTTTTTGGTGGACTATATTTCGCATCGGTATTGGCGCTATCACGAGCCGGAAAAATTTGGTGAAGCACCTGCAGCACCAGCTATTCGCAATGCGGTAATCAACGCATATATCGCGGTGGATAATATGCTTGGCCGCATTTTGCAACGTATGGATAGCAATACCGTCGTCGCTTTTGTGTCGGAGCATGGCATGGCGGCCGAACCGGATTCTACCGAACATGGCGATTGGCATTACGTCATTAACGCTGCGCGTTTGAAGCAGTTTGCTGGTCTGGACGAACATATTCATGCGCATCCGATAGCACGCTGGGTTGCTTACCGGCGGGACGATGGGGCACTAATTGCTTCTGCGGAGGTAGAAAAACTCCAGTCGTTGGTGGTGGTTGAAACCGGCGAGCCTCTATTTCAGGTCTTTAATCAGCAACATGAAATTATTGTGAAATTTAATCTGGCTACCGATGTGGCATTTTATCGTCAGGCGAATTTGGAAAATTTACATATTGCCATGGCGGATAAACAGATAGGTTTTAGCGAGCTTGCCAGGCGCAACGACCGGCGCAGGTCAGCAATGCATGCGGAAGATGCGGTGTTTATTTTACACGGGCCTGGAATAAAACGCGGCGCTAGCTTGCAGGGAGCGGAAATCATCGATATTGCGCCAACGTTGTTATGCGCGGCGGGTATCCAGACTAGTGCCGTGTTCGACGGCAAAGTGCTCGATGTTTTTGGTTCCTAGGGCCTGTTAACACTAATTCAATTCGCTCTGCTGGAGCCTGTATTTTCAGGATGAAAGGCATTTTTGGCGTTGTTTAGCGGGCTAAACGAGCGAAAAATAACGCATCAGCCTGGAAATACAGGCCCAGCCCTGCGGGTTGCGGCTAAAATCCCGCTCTCAGCGTTGTTTATCGCTCATTTGGAACAACCAAACTACGCTCCAAACGCCTTGACAGCGAAATTTTAGCCGCAACAGAATGAATCGAATTAGTGTTAACAGGCCCTCGTTAACGCAGGCCAATCTTAAAAATACACGTTAATCCGGTTTGGGGTTTGGCGCGCTCACCTCAACACGGTATAAAGCCGCAAAAATAAAAACCCCGCTGGTTCGTGCGTGAAGGAGCCAGCGGGGTTTTTTATTGCATAGTGCTCGTGCTTACATTCGTGTGATTTTAATCAGCATCGGGTACTGGTCGAAGCGGTGCGCCTGGTTGAGGGTGGAATCGGCGTAGCCGTCTGCGGCGGTGACAACACCGGGGTGCATGGTGACCTGGTCCATAATGTCGTCTCGCATTTCATTAAACCCTTCGCCACCACCAGCCGGCCCGGGAACGGTTTCCGCGGTTTCGGTATTGGCTTCGGTACCCGCATCGTAAATCGGCACCAACTGCACCATGGTTTCGCCCATTGCCAGGCTGGCGATATTCAACCCGGTCACGCCAGCGAATGCATCGTTGGTATTGCCCGCCATGGAGGCCAGGGTTAATTGCCAGTTGTGCATGGCGTAGTCGCTGCTGCTCATGGTGGTGCTGATTTCGAAGCTAACGCTATTGCCGGGCATTACCGGGCCATCGCCTGCGGTGCTGCTCATGGCGGAGGTTGCTTCGCCAATAAATTCGGCAGGGGCTCCGGCTTCGGCCAGCATTTCCAGGCCTTCGGACGCAGGCTCACCAATGTGCCAACCGCGATAGTTCTGCCCGTGCAATAGGGCGGCGTAGGGCGCTAGCGGCTGCGCCTGGGTGAGGTTGGTCACCTCGATCTGGTAGCTCACGGTAACATCGGGTGCAGGCGTGGGTGACGGTGAAGGCGACGGGGCTGTTGGGCCGTTGTTGTCATCGTCACCGCCGCAGGCAACCAGCCATATGGGTGCGGATGCGAGCACACCTATTTTCGCTAAGGTAGTTAATTTCATGGCTCGCCCCTTACTTAACTGTGATTACAACTTTGGCGACCGGGTTTAACCAGCGGTGAACACGGGAATCCAGGTCACTCATGCCGCCATCTGCCATGGTATCCCCCAGGTTGCCCCGGTGAATATGCACTGTGGGGTTCAGCTCTTCAGTAGTTACGCCGGTTGCGCCTGTACCGCCCTGGCCGCCAGGGTTACCGGGAATACCGGGTGTGCCGGGCATGCCCGCGCTTGGGCCGACGACGATTTCGTTATTGGCTTCGGTACCTGCATCGTAGCCGTTTAAGTAAAGCGTGTAAGTGCCGGTGGTGGTGGGAATGGGCCAGGCGTCGAGGCCGATAAAGCCGTCGTTGGTGGGCACCATCATGCCGACGATAGACAGGTACATATTGTCGCCGGTATCGATATCCATTGCGTCTGTGGTGGTGGCCGGTGGCAACATGCCGCTGGCGGGGTTTTCCATATTTACAGCGCCCATGCCGGTAGCGTAGGTTGCCAGGCCGGAGATATCACCACCTTCGGCCATCGCCTGTAGCTCGGTGGATGCCGCGCTACCCAGTGCGTAAAAATGGGTACTGCTGTCGTGAGCGCTAATAAGTAAAGGTGCGAAGTAAACACCGTGGGTAAGGTTGGTCACGGAGACATCCAGCGTCGCCGCCTGGCTGGTGGCTGCAAGAAGCAGAGAAGAACTGAGTAATAACGATTTTATTTTCATCACATAATCCTGGCGTTGAAAGTATTTAGCTTGCGTAGGATTAAGGTTAACGATGAGACCTCATCAGAGTTTCACAGAAATATCACAAATTTATAGCGTTTTCAGTTCTTCCAGAATGGCGCGTCAAACTACAACAGTGAAGCATTCTAATTGCGGCGGCCCCAGGTAAATATCCCGACGTGCGCCTGCGTTGGCGTGTGCCTTGCGAAAAGCTTCGGATTTTGTCCAGTCTTCGAAATGCTGTTCGGACTCCCAGGTCGCGTGGGACGAAAACAGCACATAGTCTTCGGTTGTTGGGCCTTGCAGCAGGTGGAATTCTTTAAAACCGGGTACGGTTTCGAGGAAGCTGTTTCTGTCTTTCCAAATGGCAATAAAATCCTGCTCGTGCCCAGGCTTTATTTTGAAGCGATTCATTGCGATATACATAGGTTCTCCTGCAGTGTTGGGTTAATCCATGGGGTAGGAGTTTAGCTGCTATTCGGGGAGGAGAAAATCCCCGCGGTATATGGTTTGCTCAAATACACTTTCTGGTTGACCACTTTTAACCTAGCGATTAAATAGATGATCATCTCTACTTAATCGTGCATCCGTGAAATACTGGCGAAAATGTGTGAATTTTCTTATATTTCAAGGGTTTACATTGCCGTTCGGGCTGTGGCGGCGCGTTCCTGCCCCGCCTATTAACTTCGCAATTTTAATTGCCAGGTTAATCACAGAGGTATCTTTTGCCGAAGGGTATGGAGGTAAGCTAAATGGCGGGTGCGCGTACACTCAAAACGAAAATCTGGCGGCAGGGTAGGCGGGGCAACGCCGGGCTTGCCCAGCGCTGCTTCGGGGTGTCAGCGGCGCAGCTATGGCCGCCGACGCAGTGCATTATTTGGTTTTTTTACCGTTCAGTACGCACTCTTTTTGGAAGACTTTTTTGTCATCCGAGGACAGTTCCATAAAGTCATCTTTTTCTATACCGTTACACCACTTGGCGCTGCCTACTTCCGGGCTGCAGGCGCTTACGAAACCGATAACCATTGTCAGGCCAATTAATCTTAACAACATTTGTACTACTCCTTTTCTCTTTTAGATAACAACCCGACAACTTCGTACCTGCTGCGGGATAAATGTGGGGGCTTCCCACGAATGGCGGTGTCGCTTTTTTTGCAAAATACAATCAGGCATACAGTTTTTCCGCACAAGCATGTCGATGCTTGTGCGGATTGTGTTTATTGCATAGCGTGAATCTGTACCGGCTGATCTCTGCAGCCAGACTTTTGACGTATTGTCTTTGTCAGCGACGCTAAAAATTTACATGCCGGGCACTTCTATTTTATTCATGACGCAGTGCTTCATGAACGCCTGACCTTCTTCCATCGACAGGTCTTGTTGTTTTTTCTTGGTCATATCTTTACACCATTCTTCACTGCCCACTTCCGGGCCACACGCACATAACAACATGGCCATTGCTGCCAGAACCAGCGTTCTCAAATACATAGTTACATCCTTTAATATTTCTTTAACACGTTTTCCAGTTGCCGCAGGCTAGGAAGCGAGCGGCAGAAAAATGCTGATTAAATAAGCTATTTCGTTCACGAGGGGAATTTTTGGCGATGTACACAGAAGCCCACTCGAGGCGCGTGATTCTACGTAGCAGCGGCGTTCAGCAATGTGCCTAAAATGTAAAATTAAATAAATGTGAGAAATTGCGCACGTTGATGATTATTTGAATAGGAAAGGGGAAAACGCTGGAGCCATTCTTATTTGCATTAACGCGATTTGTATGGATGGAAATATTATGTGCTCGCTAAGGTTGGATGCAGTGCGAATTCAGCGAGAGAATAGATAGGGGTTAAAACAGCTCCACGTCGCCAGAGGGGTCCAGTTCGTCTGAGTCTTTTACCGCGAGTGTTTCAGTGATTGTTTGATGCTGATTCACGGCGAGTTGTTCCAATTTGTGGGCGACCGCTTCCAGGTCGTCGAGAATATGGCCGCCGCGCACGAGGGTTTGATGCACGCTTTGGGCGGCGTCGTCGAATTGATCGAGGATGTAATTTTCCTGATCTTCCTCTAACCCCAGGCGGTGCAATTCGAGCGAAAGGCCGGTATTAAGTGACGACATAATATCGCCGACCACCGACTGGTTTTTTTCCAGCATGTCGCTGATCAGTGTTAGTGAATTGCGCACAGACTCTACGGCATTGCCCAGTTCGAGATTCTGTTTGGTAAACGATTGTTCTGCGTCGATAACGCGGACTTTGGCGTCGACCGCGCCCAGAATAAAGGGCAATACATCTTTTAATCGACCGTAACGATTGCGGTCTTCCAGCGGCATGTTTTTTACCAGGATGGCAACCCGTGGATAGTTAACCTGTGTACGGCAGCCAAAATCGATAAAGCGTTTTTCCGAGTGCAGCATGGCGAGCAGGTCGCGTTCCAGCGGCGCGACGCTGGTACCTTTGGTACAGGCAAATTGATTGTCGTGGCGGGAAATAAGCATGAGTGAGGCAGAAAGCTGCATGTCGCGCAAATTGGACGCCAGCTCTTCGGCGAGTTTGGTGAGAGATGGCACCTGATAAGAGCGCTCCACAAAGCGCACGGCCTTGCCCAGTTCTGCACTGGCGGCGAGTGCTTCCAGCGCCGTGTTTTGCGCGGTCTGGTAGGACGATTCCAGCTGCACCCGCTGATCCATGTAGTCGCTCATTTTATCGAGCTTGGCGTTTAGCAGTTCTGCACTGCAGGGCTTCACCAAAAAATCGTCGGCACCGACTTCAAACCCCAGCATGCGCTCGCGCACTGAGCTTAGAGACGACAAAAAAATCACGGGAATATGTGCGGTGGCGTCCTGGTGTTTGAGAAAGTCGCAAACCTCGTAGCCGTTGCGGCCCGGCATTTCCACGTCCAGCAGGATCAGGTCTGGCTTCCACGATTGCGCCTTGGCGATACCGTCTTCACCGTCTACGGCAGTTTCCACCTCAAAGCGGCTCGATACGGCTTTAACCAGAACTTTGCGCATAAATCCGTCGTCATCGACGATGAGGATGCGGTTTATTGCTGCCATAACCAACCAGAGCGTGAGGAGTGTGTTTGCTTAACTTTAGTCAAGATCGCGCTTCGTACCGCTGTTTTGCACGACAGATTGGTTATAAAAAACGGCAATTGCTGTAGCTGGTGCGCGGCTTTGCGACTCCCGGCTTGTATGGGTAGGCGAACTTCAGGTGAGCGTGTACGGGTCCAGCAGTTCTGTCAGTTGTTCGCGCGGCAAGTCTGTCATCTCAATGGCGACCTCGAGCACAGGCCGATTTTCTGCGTACGCTTTTTTGGCAATCTCTGCACTTTTCTCGTAGCCGATTACCGGGTTAAGTGCCGTGACAAGCACCGGGTTCTGGGCGAGGGTGGCATGCAGTGTGTCGCGGTTAAGTTGGGTGCCCGCCAGCGCTTTGTCTGCCAGCACTCTAGCGCCATTCGCAAGAAGCTCAATACTTTGCAGCAGGTTATAGGCGATAACAGGCAGCATGGTATTTAACTGAAAATTGCCCGCCTGGGCTGCCATGGTGATGGTGGCATCGTTACCGGTAATTTGAGCCGCAACCATTGCGACGGCTTCGGGGATCACCGGGTTAATCTTGCCAGGCATTATGCTGCTTCCCGGCTGAAGCGCCGGCAGGGTAATTTCACCCAGGCCCGCGAGCGGGCCGCTGTTCATCCAGCGCAAATCGTTGCTGATTTTAAACAGATTGCTGGCGGCAGTTTTCAGGTGCCCACTTAATGCTTGCGCGGTGGCTTGCCCACTTATGGCAGCAAAGCGATTTTCTGCCGGGGTGAACAACTCGCCGGTGATTTCACTCAAACTGGCTGCCACCTGTGGCCCAAATTCCGCAGTGGCATTTACCCCGGTGCCCACTGCTGTGCCGCCGATTGCCAGCGCGTGTAGTGCTGGTTGCAGTTGCTGTATGCGGGTGATGTCCTGTTCTACCAGTGTTTGCCAGGCGCTCCATTCCTGATCGACGCGCACCGGCATTGCATCCATTAAATGGGTGCGTCCGTTTTTAACAATGCCTGCAAATGCCTGCCGTTTTTCGCTGAGAATATTTGCCAGGTGTTTTAGCGCGGGTAGCAGTTGCTCACTCACTGCCAGCGCGGCGCTGACGTGAATGGCCGTTGGAATAACGTCGTTGGAGCTCTGGCCGCAATTAACATGGTCGTTCGGGTGTACCGGAGTCTTTGCCCGATTGCTGGCCAGGCTCGCGATAACTTCGTTGGCATTCATGTTGGTGCTGGTGCCAGAGCCGGTTTGGAAAACATCCACCGGAAACTGATTGTCGTGCTCGCCGCGGGCCACCTCGAAGGCGGCGGCTGCGATGGCGTTGCCTAGGGCATTATCTAATGCGCCCTGGCTGCTATTTACTTGCGCACATGCTGCTTTGATAAGGCCGAGCGCGCGCAGGAATTGACGCGGGAGGGCGAACCCGCTGATCGGAAAGTTTTCCACTGCGCGCTGCGTTTGCGCGCCGTAGAGCGCCCCGTCGGGCAGGGTTACCGGCCCAAGGCTGTCTTGTTCGCGGCGGGGCATTAGACCGGTTCCTCTTCTGTTTCGTGTTGCAACTGGGGTGCTTTCTCTTCCTGCTCGCGGTGTGCGGTGTCGTTTAGCGAGCGCAGAACATATGGGAGAATGCCGCCGTGATAGAAGTAATCCCATTCCTTCGGCGTTGCGATTTGCACGTCGGTTTCAAAAATAATCGCACTGGCGTCACGTCGGGTTGCCGTTACCGTGATGGAATTGGGGCGCGAACAAAAGCGCGAGAACGAGTAGGTTTCATCGCCTTTCAAACCCAGCACTTGTGCATTCTGACCAGGCTTAAAACTCAACGGCAGCACCCCGCAACCCACTAAATTGGAGCGGTGGATACGCTCGAAACTCTCGGCAATAACCACTTTTACCCCGAGCAGATTCACACCTTTTGCGGCCCAATCGCGGCTGGAGCCGGTGCCGTATTCTTTACCGGCAAGCACAATCAGATCCTTGTCTTCCTTCTGGTAGCGCATCGCCGCATCGTAGATTGAAAGGGTTTGCCCGGTTGGAAAATGGCTGGTCACGCTGCCTTCCGATTCCGGCACCAGCTGGTTTTTCAAGCGCGGGTTTGCAAAGGTTCCGCGAATCATCACTTCGTGGTTGCCGCGTCGAGAGCCCAGACTGTTAAAACTTTCCGGGGCAACACCCTGTTCAGCGAGGTACTTGCCAGCGGGGCTTTGCGGATGGATTGCCCCAGCCGGTGAAATATGGTCGGTGGTGATCGAGTCCCCCAGTTTGACCAGACAATGGGCATTAACTACGGGGGCCGGTTTATCTATTTCCGCCTGCATGCCGTCGAAATACGGAGGCTTTTTGATGTAGGTGGATTCTGGCCACGCATAGATTTCGCCCTCTGGCACATCCAGGTTCTGCCAATCTTCACGGCCTTCAAACACATCGCGGTACAGGCTTTGGTAGAGTTCCGCTTTTAAGGTTTTACTCATTGCATCGGCAATTTCCTGTGGGCTGGGCCAGATGTCCTGCAAAAACACCGGTTCGTTCTGCGGGCTATAGCCAAGCGGCTCGGTCATGAGATCTTTTGTCATGGTACCTGCGAGTGCATAGGCAACAACCAGCGGTGGCGAGGCAAGGTAATTGGCTTTTACATCGGCGTGGATGCGCCCTTCGAAGTTGCGATTGCCAGACAGCACGGAGCACACAGTTAAATCCGCGTCTTGCACCGCTTTACTGATCGGCTCGGGCAGCGGGCCAGAGTTGCCGATGCACGTGGTACAGCCATAGCCGACCACATCAAACCCCAAGGCGTTTAAATCACCCATCACACCGGCTTGCTCGAGGTAGGCGGTGACCACCTGCGAACCCGGCGCCAGTGAGGTTTTAACCCAGGGTTGCACCCTGAGCCCTTTGCGGTTGGCGTTAGCGGCGAGCAGGCCAGCGGCCAGCATAACTGCCGGATTGGAGGTGTTGGTACAGGAGGTAATTGCCGCAATAACCACATCGCCATGTTTTAGCCAGAAGCTTTCGTCTTCGTGGTGAACCTCCACCGCGCCCTGGGGCGGCTCTGTACCGATCGCGGTGTGGCCGCCTTCGTCGGCGAAGCGCTCGGCTGCCGTATTACCTGTGGGTTCCTGGGAGGTGTTGAGGTGCAGGTTGAAGCTGGCCGCCGCGTCTGCCAGGGCGATGCGGTCCTGGGGTCGCTTGGGGCCAGCGATACTGGGTACGACGCTACTCATATCCAGTGCGATAATTTCATCGTACTGGGCAGGGGGTTGGCCGTCTTCGCGCCATAAAGTCTGCGCTTTTGCGTAGGCTTCTACCTTCGCGATCTGGTCTGCAGAGCGCCCGCTCAAGGCGAGATAATTCAGCACTTCCTGGTCAATCGGGAATATGCCACAGGTGGCGCCGTACTCTGGTGCCATGTTGGCGATGGTCGCGCGATCGGCCAGCGGCAGGGTGGACAAGCCATCGCCGTAGAATTCAACGAATTTCCCCACCACACCTTTCGCCCGCAGCATTTCGGTTACGCGCAACACCAGGTCGGTGGCGGTTGCGCCTGGGGGCAGCGTACCGGTGAGTTCGAAACCGACCACCTGCGGCACCACCATACTGATCGGCTGGCCCAGCATTGCTGCTTCGGCCTCAATGCCGCCAACACCCCAACCGAGTACACCCAGACCATTGATCATGGTGGTGTGGGAGTCGGTGCCTACCAGGGTATCGGGAATCAGCAGCTGATCGTCGTTCATCTTTTGGGTGGCGACAACGGACGCGAGATACTCGAGATTCACCTGATGCACAATGCCGCGACCGGGTGGCACCACACGAAAGTTTTCGAACGCGGTTTGCCCCCAGCGCAGAAACTGATATCGCTCGCGATTGCGCTCTGCTTCTTTGGCGGTGTTGATGCGCAGTGCATCATCGCTGCCAAACGCGTCGACCATTACCGAGTGGTCGATGACCAGATCGACAGGCACTATCGGGTTAATGTGTTTGGGGTCGCCACCCAGGTTGACCACCGCGTCGCGCATGGAGGCGAGATCGACAATGGCGGGCACGCCGGTAAAATCCTGTAAAACAACCCGCGCCGGGGAAAAAGATATCTGCTGTAGTGGCGCTGAGCGGGTGCTCAGCTGCTTGATGTCAGCAGCCAGAATGTTTTCTCCATCCTGGTTGCGCAGCAGGTTTTCCAACAGTATTTTCAGACAAAAGGGTAGCTGTTGTACCTGCGACTGGTTTGGTAATTTGGTGATATCAAAATAGGTGTATGTCTCCCCAGCAACCTGGAGAGTCGATAGCACTTGGTATGTGTTGTTTCGCATAGGTCAGGTTCTCCATTTTGCCGGGTTACACGGAACCAGCGTTACACGCTGCTGAATTCGTGAAGGCTGCGTACTGTCGTGCGCAGTGCCTGCCGCTCGTTTTCGGCCAGGTCGCCAAAAAACTCCGCCATTTCCGGCGTGGGACTTATTTCCTCCAACTGGGTGTAGGTATCGGCAATAAAATTGTGTTGTGCAGAGACAATACTAATCAGCCCTTCTTCAGTGTGCGATATATCCGGTAATTGCTTTTCCACTTCGTAGTCCATGCGCGATCGGTCTATTTCCGGTTTTTCCTTTAGCCAGGTTTCCACCTTGTTTTGGTAATTTGAGTGGTTGATAAATTCGTTAAGATTCCGTTCACGTTTGCGTTCCCAATCACTTAAATACGAGGCCATTTGAGACACTCGCTCGTTCTGAATACGGCTTTGCGACAACAGTGCATGTCGGTCGGCGAGATCGCTGTGGTACGTTTTTATCTGGCTCATGAGTTCGCATATTCGTTCAGTCATAGTGAGTACTCCCGGCTGATTTTGGTATCGAATAGGTATGCGAGACGCTAAATTTGGAAAAATGTATTTGGCTGCATTCCACTAAATAGCGTGTGTTTCGCTGGCGAACTTTTGCTGACTATGTTGCTGGCGCACTCGTGATTGAGCGCAGATCACAATCGATAGACATAGTAAATCTAGGGCTAAATTACTCTGCAGTTACTAGTTCTGATCAAGTAGTGCGAGCGAAAGTTCATTTATCAAGGGGTTGCAAATGAGATACCAAGCTGAGTTTGGCCGAGGTTTTGTTGGTTTTGTTAACGGTTTTCTAATCTAAATTAAATGTAGTGATTTATTAATTTGATCTATAAAAACAGGCATTTAAGAGCTTTTTATTTTTTATGGCGGGCTATAGCGGGCGATAGCATGAAGGGATTCTTGGTGGGGTCGATTATTTTTAATTGCGGTGGATGTTTTCGAAAATTTACAATTTATTTTTGTATTTAGTGCTTTGGTTAGTTTTTTTGCATATTTTACATTGGTGTAAGTTGGGTTGCGTTTTTTATAGTGGGCGACTTGGTGACTATTCTGCGTTGTAGCTGGAATCCATTTTCAACCGCAGAGCAAAAGCGTAAAAAAGCCGTCCACAGGGGAAATTTGTTTGGGGGGGTGTTTTTCCTGGTGTGGCGTCATGTAAAAAACCAAGTGGCTGCAGATAATAATTGAGTGCTTGTGGCGTAGAAAGCAAGTTATCCGATTGTCGGCGCGATCGTCGTGTCGCCTGGTAGCGGTATTATTTGACACGGTTCCTGTCAGAAATATTCGTTAAATCCAATTTGTTGGAACCAATCACGCTGTGGGCACTAGACCAGTTAGACTATTTTTTAATAACGCTATCAAGTGGCATGCGCCTCTCTTTGAGTGTGAATAAAGCGAGGGTAATATGGCGGCACTCAGCTAGTGGCGGTCTAATGGGTGGATGTTTGATTTTGTGTTGAGCATTCCAGCTGAGGCGGTTTACACCTCTATTGTCCATGGAGATGGTATGTCTAGAAAATTTCTTTTTGCATCCTTGTTGTTGAGCCTGGGTTTTTCCGCGTCCGCAAATGCCGTGAAGATTTTTGAGTGGAACGATCCCGTGCAGGGCAACTATCCGCCCGAATGCAGCGCCGCTAGAACTTATGGCACCGGTGGTGGTGGCTATGGTTTAACTTACTCGTACGACGAGTACACGGTGAACTGCCCCGGCCATCCATCAGTGATTGTGAGTCGCTACCAGCTGTGGCAAGGCTATCAATACACCTGCGATATTTACACAGATACCGCAGGCTATTCGATGAGTTGGAACAATTGTAATAACTGGCGTGTTTACGATTAAACCTCGTTAAGTGGCGCTTGGCTAAGGCTTTGAGTGTACGTTTGCGTCAACAGGCCCTGGCAAGCGCCTTCCTCCTTTGCGGTGCTACTGTTCGAAAAGTGATTTTCCTGCGGCGTCGTTCATATAAAACACAAGTTCACCACTTTTTTCGTCGATAAAATAGGTTACCGCAGAGAGGCCGTGCGCGGTATTTTGTTCTGTGAGTGCACGGCTGAATTTGCCGCTTAGTTGATTTGCCTGCGCGGCATCGGTTACTGCGACTACGACTTTACAGCTTGCGCTCTTACAGTCGACGGAGAGGGGGACTATGTCTTGTAGCGCCGTTTGCTGCTCGAATGAGGCCAGTATCTGGTCCTCTTTTTCGATCGACCAATCATAATTTACCGCTTCCTGCTCGAAGCGCTGCTCGGCGTAGTTTATGGGGGATACATTGTTATTTTTTGCTTCCTGCAAAAATGCCTGGAAGTTCTCTACTGAGTTTTCGGCGTCCTGTTTAGACAGGTTTTGCACGAGATCCTCGCTCATGTTTTCTGGGATCGCCGGAGTGTGCAACGTCTCCTTTTGTGGTTTTTCTGGCACGCGTGCTGTTTCAGCTGTCTGTGCGGTCGGCACTATGCCGGTAATCTGCGGTGAATTATTACTCTCTGCTAAATGCCTTGGATCCTGATTTTGAGCCAGGGCAGAGTGCTTGTGTTCGCTAATTGGCGTTGCCACCGCTGGAATATGGCTGTCGTCAGGATAAAATCGGCCAGCGACAAAACCAAGTGAAAAGGTACCGATAAGGAGCGCCAAGTGTCCCTTGTTCATTGAAACCTCGTATCGAAAGTAGTAGCGGAACTGGGAATAATTCGGTGGCGAGAAGCGCCAGCGTTTCGCAGTGTCATCAGAAGCAGTACTGTTATTCATTATTATGATTTTTGTTCGCCTGAGCGATACGCAACAACCATATACCAGCAGTTAGCAGGAGTCGAGCTGAGTGTACCGGCACAAGGCGTTAGATAGCATCACATGGATGCAGCCGCATCGTTCAATCAGGATGGAAATGCTTCCATAGAACGCAGCGGGATGTCAGCCCACGCGGGGCACGTTATTCTGAGCCTGGCGTACAGGTACGGTCACCTCATGCTCGCAGTGTTGTCGCAGGTGTCCGGGTGGTAGCGTTTCTAAAATTCAATTATCTTTCAATGGGTTACAGCGTATTTTTGCGGTAATTCACGAGTCAATATACTTCACGGTTACGAGTCTGGCGCCTGCCAGACTTTGTTCTCACATGGGCAAAAATTAATGGCAGCCTGGAGTTTCAGCGTATACATTTTCAGCACTTTATGTGAAACGTGTCACTATTTGAGGTGGGGAAATGTTCGATGTTCGATATCTGTTATCTGGTTTGACTGCACTGCTGGCGTTCTGTGCCGTGGGCGCATTGGTGTCTATGCCAGAACAATGGGAGAGCGAGTTGAGCAACGCACCGTCAACCCCAAAGCAGCAGCTGGAACACCTGGTGGCGTGGTCGCTGATCGAGGATACCGAAGTGGCGGGCGCTGGAGGCGAGGGCGCAACTAAAGACCCGGTGCGCGTTGTCGCTATGCGAAACTTGGAGCGGTTCCCCGGGAGAGGTGCAACCATTGTATTGGCAATGCCGGCTGCAGATTATGTGGTAAAAATTGTGTCCACTTATACCGGTCGGGCAGGGGAAGTAGGCTGGCGCGGCAATCTGGCGGGATTGGGCCGGCACTACACGGTGGATTATGTAGAGACCCGTAATGGGTCAGCAACTGCGTCCATTGCCACTCCGGAAGGGGGCTATGTGCTTCGCACTGTGGATGGTCTTGGGGTATTGTATCCCGCCGATGCGTTTGAGCAGCCGGATAGCGTCGACTTTGGGGGCTACTTGATCGCCAATGCGATGAGTTTCAATCGCTAAGTTGACTTGACTTTGATTCCGCCCTAGGACAACTTGGTCTTGCGTGTTTTAAAACGAAAAAAAGCTCCCAAACGGGAGCTTTTTTTCGTTAGCTTGGGCGAATCCCCGCCGGGTTCCGGCGCAGGGGAGTCGCCGTTTTAGTGCTAACTGTTTTCTCTGGCTATGGCGCGATACGCGATGTCGGTACGCATGTACACGTCGTTCCAGTCGATGTGTTTAGCCAGAACATAAGCATTGCGTTGGGCTTCGGTGACGCTGGTGCCGAGTGCCGTGGCACAGAGCACGCGCCCGCCGTTGGTGACTACCTTGCCGTCGGCTTCGCTGGTACCTGCGTGAAACACTTTAGCGTCTGCGGACTCGCCTTCACCCAAACCGGATATTACGTCACCTTTGCGGTAGCTGCCGGGGTAACCGCCTGCAGCCAATACCACGCCGACCGCTGGACGATCATCCCACTCGGTGGTGTGGCTGGCGAGGGTTTTGTCCAGTGCTGCCTGGCAGAGTTGTACCAGGTCGCTTTTGAGGCGCAGCATAATGGGCTGGGTTTCCGGGTCGCCGAAGCGGCAGTTGTACTCGATCACTTTCGGGGTGCCGTCGGCAGTAATCATCAGCCCGGCGTAGAGAAAACCCGTGTAGCTGTTACCTTCCGCTGCCATACCGCGAATGGTTGGCATAATAACTTCGTCCATGACCCGCTGGTAAACCTCAGCGGTCACCACGGGCGCAGGCGAGTAGGCGCCCATGCCGCCGGTGTTCAGGCCGGTGTCGCCGTCGCCCGCGCGCTTGTGGTCCTGGCTGGTGGCCATGGGCAGCACGTTTTCGCCGTCGGCAATCACAATAAAACTGGCTTCTTCCCCCTGCAGGAATTCTTCGATAACCACGCGGCAGCCCGCGTCGCCAAACGCGTTGCCCGATAGCATATCGGTCACGGCTGCTTCTGCTGTGGCCAGGTCTTCGGCGACAATCACGCCTTTACCGGCCGCCAGACCATCGGCTTTAATCACGATGGGCGCGCCTTTTGCGCGGAGGTAGGCGAGGGCGTCTTGTTCGTTAGTAAAGGTTTGATAATCCGCGGTTGGGATCTTGTGGCGGGCGAGAAAGTCTTTGGTGAACGACTTGGAACCTTCCAGCTGTGCCGCGCCTTTGCCGGGGCCAAAGCAGGCGAGCCCGGCGGCAGTGAACTTGTCTACCAGGCCATCTACCAGCGGGGCCTCGGGGCCTACGATGGTGAGTTCGATGGCATTGTCGGTGGCAAACTTGAGCAGCTCATCGAATGCCATAACGTCGATGGGCACATTTTCCATTTTAGCTTCCGTGGCGGTACCCGCGTTGCCAGGTGCGACGAATACTTTTTCCACATTTTCGCTTTGGGCGGCCTTCCATGCGAGTGCATGTTCGCGACCTCCGGAGCCAATAATCAGTACTTTCATTGTTCTAGTTCTATGGTTGATCTACTTGGAATAGGTGACCCTCGCGGATCACCATGGCACCGGATGGGACCCGGTGCCGCTAGTCACTAGTGGCGGAAATGGCGCATACGGGTGAACACCATGGCCATGTTGTGCTCGTCTGCGGCGGCGATTACTTCGTCGTCGCGCATGGAACCGCCGGGCTCGATTACCGCAGTAATGCCAACGCTGGCGGCGTTGTCGATACCGTCACGGAAGGGGAAGAAGGCGTCGGAAGCCATCACCGAACCTTTTACCTCAAAGCCGGCGTGTTCGGCTTTAATCGCTGCGATACGGGCGGAGTTTACGCGGCTCATCTGGCCTGCGCCCACGCCGATTGTCTGGCTGTTTTTGGCGTAGACAATGGCATTGGATTTAACCATCTTGGCCACTTTCCATGCAAATAACAGGTCGCGAATTTCGTCTTCTGTCGGCGCGCGCTTGGTGACCACTTCCAGCTCGGCTTCGGTGACCATGCCGTTGTCGCGATCTTGAATTAACAGGCCGCCAGTGACGCGCTTGTAGTCGTAGCCGCTGCTGGTGGCGTTATTCCACACACCGCAGGCCAGCAGGCGCACATTCTTCTTGGCGCTGACCACTTCGCTCGCGGCGGGGGCGACTGTTGGGGCGATAATCACTTCCACAAATTGCTTTTCGACAATGGCGGCGGCGGTTTCGGCATCCAGCTCACGGTTAAATGCGATGATGCCGCCGAAGGCGGATTCCGGATCGGTGGCAAAGGCTTTTTCGTAGGCTTCCAGGATGCTGTCGCCAATCGCAACACCACAGGGGTTGGCGTGTTTGACGATAACGCAAGCGGGAGTCTCGAACAGCTTGACGGTTTCTAATGCCGCATCGGTGTCAGCCACGTTGTTGTAGGAAAGCTCTTTACCCTGCAGTTGCACGGCAGTGGTAATGCTCGCCTCAGTGGCATTGGCTTCTTTGTAGAAAGCCGCCGCCTGGTGAGGGTTTTCGCCGTAGCGCATGCCCTGCAATTTTTCGAACTGCAAATTAAAAGTGCGAGGGAATGACTCTTCACCGCCTTCAACTTTTTGGCCGAGGTAATTTGCGATTGCGCCGTCGTAAGCGGAAGTATGCTCGAACGCCTGCACCGCCAGGTCAAAGCGGGTGGCATTGCTCACCGCGCCGTTGTTGGCTGCCATTTCTGCGGTGACGGTGGCATAGCTGCTGGCGTTTACTACGATGGCGACATCGTTAAAGTTTTTGGCCGCTGCGCGCACCATGGTCGGCCCGCCGATATCGATATTTTCGATTGCGGTGGGGAGGTCGCAGTCCGGATTGGCAATGGTATTTTCGAAAGGGTAGAGGTTAACCACCACCATATCGATAGGGTTGATGCCGTGCTCGGCCATAACCGCATCATCGGTGCCGCGGCGGGCGAGAATGCCGCCGTGTACCTTCGGGTGGAGGGTTTTAACCCGGCCGCTCATCATTTCTGGAAAGCCGGTGTAATCGGAAATCTCGATCGCGGGAATGCCGCTTTCTTGCAATAGTTTGTAAGTACCGCCTGTGGAGAGTATTTCTACGCCTTGCTGACTGAGTGTCTGAGCAAATTCCACAATGCCGGTTTTATCGGAAACACTAATCAGTGCACGTCTGATGTTAACGAAATCAGTGACGTTGGTCATGGATGTATGCGTTCCTTATAGGAGTTTATCGGTGTGCCTGGTATTGCAGGTTGCGATATTTGGCGAGTCTGCAATAGCCGTTAAATCTGTTTTCGACACGCGAGGTGCCTCTGCTGAATGCTGCCCGTCCGTCTGGTGCGCTCTCGCGCGGGCTGATTGGAGTATAGCAGGGGCCCTGAAGGCCCCCGAGTGTCTGTTGCTGCTCAGGTGTGCAACAACAGATGCACTTACAGTAAACCGTATTGCTTGAGCTTCTTGCGCAAAGTGCCTCGGTTTAGGCCAAGAACGTGCGCAGCACGGGTTTGATTGTGGCGGGTATATTTCATAACTACTTCCAGCATAGGCGCTTCGACTTCGGCGAGTACCATGTCGTACACATCGGAGACGTCCTGTCCCTCAAGGTGTTGGAAATAGTTAGATACGGCTTTTTCTACGCAATCCCTTAAGGAAGGCTCTTGGCTGCTAGCGTATGTTTCGCTATTGGCCGGCTGGCTTAATTCCCGAGCGCCTTCTCGTACTAGCGTATCCGCTGTGTTCATGCTGCATTTTCCTCATGTGTTACTGACCGTTCTAAAAACTGACGCACGGCCATTAGTTGTGATTGAAGAGTATTTAACGTATTAAAATGCTTGAGGAATGTTTCAGCGTCGCGATACCCCTGCAGGTACCAGCGCGTGTGTTTGCGCGCTATGCGAACGCCTGCTTCTTCCCCATAGAAACAGGTTAAGTCGGTCAGATGCCGTTCAATGGTTTTGCAAACCTCTGAAGTGGCGGGAAGTTCTCGAATTTCACCCTGCTCCAAAAACTGCTCTATTTGCCCGAACAACCAGGGATTCCCCAGTGCCGCGCGGCCGATCATCACGGCTTGTGCGCCGGTGTGTTGTAACACCTTGCGGGCTTTAGCCGGCGAATCTATGTCGCCGTTGGCTATTACGGGAATAGCCACACTGTTCACCACCTGAGCAATGGTGTCGTACTCTGCCGTGCCGTTAAACCGGCAGGCGCGAGTGCGACCGTGAACAGCCAGAGCCTGTATGCCATTGTTCTCGGCGATACGGGCTATGTTTATCGCGTTGCGCTGGGAGGTGTCCCAGCCGGTGCGAATTTTGAGCGTGACGGGTACGTCAACAGCTTCTACCACTGTCCGGGTGATGGCGTCCACCAGCGCTTCGTCACGCAGGAGGGCTGAGCCTGCTGCCTTCTTGCAAACTTTCTTTGCCGGGCAGCCCATGTTGATATCGACAATTTGTGCGCCTTGCACGACCGCAGCGACAGCCGCTTGGGCCATCATTTGAGGTTCGCTGCCAGCAATTTGTACGCTCACCGGTGCCAGCTCCTGTTCAAGGGCAGACAGGCGAGCGCGGGTTTTGCGGCTTTGCCACAAGTTAACGTCGCTGGTTACCATTTCGGAGGTGGCCAGACCCGCGCCCATTTCGCGACAAATACGTCGGAAAGGTGCGTCTGTGACCCCCGCCATGGGCGCCAGCAATGCGATGCTTGTGATAGCGTAATTGCCAATGTGGAACAAACGATTCTCCCCCAAGAACGGCTTGTAAATCTCGCTGGTGAGTAGGGTTATAACTCTTTGCCTTCGCCGTTCGAATACCGCTGCGGCGATTGTGTGGTCGGCGCCTCTTATCTCTGAGGCTTTAAAGCAGTAGGTGTAATGCCTGCTAACGCAGACGTGCGCCACCCCAAAAAAGGCGGCTATGATACCCGTTGTTGGCGGTATTGGGAATGCACATAGTGAGCAGTTTGGTCAAAAAAATAGCAATTTGAGGGCTTGTATTTTTTTCGAGAAAGATCACTTTGCGATTTCGATGCGGTAACCCACGGCATCGGGGCCCGGGTCGACGATCTCGAGGACGATGTGAACAGATTTCTGGCTGGGCATCTGGGTTTTGCCCGCCATCTCTCCAGCCAGGTATTCGGCGGGGTGGAAACGTCTCGCTGCCACCGGTTTATTACCAACATCGGTAAATACCAGATCGAGCGAAGGGAAGGGCTGGTCGAATTCCGCCGTGTTTTGCAGTACGGCGTCCACGATGAAGGCGCCCGCAACCGTCGGGTGGCTGCGCACTACCAGATTAACTGCGCGTATATCTTTGCGGCTGATCAGTGCAGGTAACTCGCAACCGATAACCGAGCAGGCCTTGCTGTAATAACTGCGGTAAGGCGAAATTCGGCTGTAATGATCGAAATTGACCCAGGCCAGTAAGCCGATCAGGGTTATGGCGGCGACCAAGGTGAGCGGTGCCCACAACCAGTTGGATTCCAAGAGTGTGTAGCTGCGGGCGTAAGAAAACTCAACTGGCTCTGGCTCAATGGCGTGGATCAGCGGTTGGCTGAAGTCCGGTTCCGGCTCGCGTTCGGCGTATTCATCCTGGGTTTCGTCCGACATGGTGGTGAACACCGGCTGGTGGGCGCTGGTGTTGCGGCGAAGCTCTTCTTCCACCTGCTCTGGTGGCATCTCTGGATAATTTTCTGTGATAAACGCCTGGGCTTCATCCTCTTCTGGAGTGGGCGTGCGCTCAGTGACAGCGCGGTATTCTCCCGTTGCTGTGTGCCGGGAAGCGCGTTGTACATCTTCAACGGCGACATGCTTGCTGCTGTCTTTGCGGAAGCTGGGGAGAGGAGTGTCGTCTTCCGAATCCTCCAGGAGGCTGAGTGCCCAGGACTCATCGGGCTTGTTCTCATCATTCTTGTCTTTGTCGTCCTCTTCTGTGCGCTCGAAAAGATTGGATTTTGTCGATGAGAGGCTTTTGCTGTAGATGATGTTGTCGTGGTGGTCGTGACTAAACTGATCGTCTTCAACACCCAGGTTGTCGTCGATATCCATATCGTCGCTTATCAGAATATCGTCGTCGTCGCGAATGTTCTGCGCTGCGGGAACCGGTTTGGGGACGGGCTTGGGCGCGACGGCAGGTGCGCTCTTAGCAGCACCGCGGTTGGTTGGTTTGGCCGTTTTCGGCTTGTTGGTTAACGGGCGTGCAGGCTTTTTAGTCGGTGCAGACGCTGCCGGGGTGGGTTCCTCGCCAGGGGCAACCAAATGCTCTTTAGCGTTAAAAATATTCAGACAGGAGCCGCAACGCACCGCACCCTTGGCTGAACTGAGATGTGCCTGGGTGATGCGGAACGAGGTGTGACATTTTGGGCAGCGGGTAATTGAATCTGCCATAGGGGCTCTAGTCCTGAGAATCTCCGTTAACTTACGGCGCTAATGCGTTATAGGCGTTGGGTTTACGCGAAGTTTATACGCTCACGGCGGGGGCGTAAATTATTCCTTTGCGGATTTGAGCGCCCGTCGTGTGCCGGTGATACAGATCCATTCTTCACGTTGAAACACCTGTTCGATCTCGACGGTGGGTTCGTAGGCGGCCAGGAGGTCGTCTTTTTGAGTTTCAAGGACACCGGAAAGACACAAGCGGCCGCCGGGTTTAAGCAGTGCAGACAGTGCGGGCGCGAGCTCCACCAGTGGTCCAGCAAGAATATTGGCCAGCACAATGTCGACGGGGTTCTCCGGGCACTTGTCGGGGAAGTAAACAGGGAAGCTTTCGGCGGGCAAATTGTTGCGCTTAACGTTTTCCTGGGTGGCCATCAGCGCTTGCGGGTCGATATCGGTTCCGGTAACCGAGACTGCGCCAAGCAATAGCGCACCTATTCCAAGAATGCCGGAGCCGCATCCGTAATCGATCACTGTTTTATTGGCGAGGTTTTCCCCGGCCAGCCACTGCAAGCATAAAAAGGTTGTGGGGTGGGTGCCTGTACCAAATGCAAGGCCTGGGTCGAGCATCAGGTTGACCGCCTGTGGGTCCGGCGGTGCCGTCCAACTTGGGCAGATCCAGAAACCTGGGCCGCATTGGATGGGTTGGTAGTGCGTCATCCATTCCCGCTCCCAGTCTTTGTCCTCAAGAATGTGCCACTGATGCTGAGCTTCGCTCAGCCCGGACTTCTTGAGTACCAGTTCGAGTATGGCGGTGGTGTCGGTATCTGCTTCAAACAGACCGACTATACGGGTTTCCTGCCAGAGAGGTGTTTCGCCGAGAGCGGGTTCGAAGATGGGGTGGTCTGCGTTGTCTTGCAAAGTTACCGCGAGCGACCCGGATTTTGCCATGGCGTATTCAACGCGCGGCGCCAGTTCGCGGGTGGTGTTGATGCGCAATTGTAGCCAGGGCATGTAACGTCCGAAAATAGATCGGTGTGAACCGAAGTTCACACCGGGAAGGGCTTAGAGACCGAGCTTTTTCTCAAGGTAGTGGATATTGACTCCACCTTCAATGAAGGCTTCATCGCGAACCAGTTCTTTTTGCAGCGGGGTGTTGGTTTTGATGCCGGTAATCACCAGTTCGTCGAGCGCACCTTCCATGCGGCGCAAGGCTTCACGGCGCGTTTCCGCGTGGGTGATGACTTTGGCGATCATGGAATCGTAGTAGGGCGGTACCCGGTATCCTGAATACAGGTGAGAATCCATGCGCACACCTAAACCACCGGGAGCGTGATAGCTTTCGACCAGGCCAGGTGAGGGCATAAAAGTTTTGGGGTCTTCCGCGTTAATGCGGCACTCAATCGCATGGCCTTTGATCGTGATGTCTTCCTGCTTGAGGCTGAGCTTTGCGCCCGAGCAAACGCGAATTTGCTCTTTAATCAGGTCGACACCCGTGATCATTTCCGATACGGGGTGCTCCACCTGAATACGCGTATTCATCTCGATAAAGTAGAAACGGCCGTCTTCGTATAAAAACTCGAAGGTGCCGGCACCGCGATAGCCAATTTCATTACAGGCGTGCACGCAGGATTGATAGACCTCCTGTCGCACTTCTTCCGGGATGCCGGGCGCTGGCGCTTCTTCCAACACTTTTTGGTGGCGGCGCTGCAGCGAGCAGTCGCGATCGAACAAGTGGACAGTGTTGCCCTGGCCATCGGAAATAATCTGCACTTCCACGTGACGTGGGTTTTGCAGGAATTTTTCCATGTACACGGTATCGTCGCCAAAAGCCGCTTTTGCTTCGGATTTGGTGACTTGAATCGAATTCCACAAGCTGGCTTCGGTGTGCACAACGCGCATACCGCGACCGCCACCGCCAGCAGCAGCCTTAATAATGACCGGGAAGCCGATGCGGCGCGCAATTTCAATGCAGGTTTCCGGGTCGCCGGGCAGTGGCCCACCAGAGCCGGGTACCGTGGGTACACCTGCTTTTTTCATTGCTTCAATTGCGGAAACCTTGTCGCCCATCAGGCGGATAACGTCTGCATCCGGGCCGATAAAAACGAAACCGCTTTTTTGCACACGCTCAGCGAAATCAGCATTTTCTGCCAGAAAACCGTAGCCGGGATGCACCGCAACGGCGTCGGTGACTTCCATGGCTGCAATAATAGCGGGGACGTTAAGGTAGCTGTCTGATGACGCGTTGGGGCCGATACATACAGATTCGTCCGCCAGGCGCACATGTTTTAGATCGCGGTCTGCTTTGGAGTAGACCGCCACAGTTGGGATATCGAGTTCGCGACAGGCGCGCAGGATGCGCAGTGCAATCTCGCCCCGGTTGGCAATGAGGACTTTGTTAAACATGATGGCTACCCCGCTCTTAGTTAATGACGAGCAGAGGTTGGTCGTACTCTACAGGCTCTCCATCTTCCACCAGAATCGCTTCCACCACACCGGATTTATCGGCTTCTATCTGGTTCATCATCTTCATCGCTTCAACGATGCACACTACATCGCCAGCTTTTACAGACTGACCGACTTCGACAAACGCCGAAGCACCGGGGCTTGGCGAACGGTAGAAGGTGCCAACCATAGGGGACACCACTTTGTGGCCTGCCACTTCCGGGGCTTTTTCTTCACTCGGAGCGGGCGCAGCGGCCACGGGGGCTGGTGCAGGTGCCGCGGCAACCGGCGCAGGTTGAAATACTGTTTGCATGGGAGCGGCGGCTGAGCGCGCACCACCACGGCTGATGCGAACAGATTCTTCGCCTTCTTTAATTTCCAGTTCTTCGACGTTGGATTCCTCCAACAATTCGATCAGTTTTTTGATTTTGCGAATGTCCATTGTGTCCTCTCAGTAGCTGTGTGCTGTGACTAGGTCTGTGTTTTGTTGTTGCGGGAGGAATGTCGGCACTCCTCCGGTACGATATTCAGCTGTGTTTTTGTTCGGGCTTGTTTTTATCCAGATAATTGAATGCCGCTTGCAGCGCGAGCTCATAGCTCTGTGAGCCAAATCCGCAGACCACTCCGACCGCGATGTCGGAAAAATAGGAGTGGTGACGAAAGGCTTCACGGCTGAATACATTCGATAAGTGGCATTCAACAAAAGGGATACCGACGCCTGCAAGCGCATCGCGCAGGGCGACACTGGTGTGCGTAAACGCAGCGGGGTTGATCACGATAAAGTTAACGCCTTCCCTGCGTGCGTCGTGGATTCGGTCTATCAACTCGTATTCGGCGTTGCTTTGCAGAAAATGCAGATGATGGCCCCGCTCAAGGCAAAGCGTCATAAGCTTCTGGTCGATATCTGCAAGGGTTTCTCGCCCGTAGATTTCGGGTTCCCGGGTACCTAGTAAGTTAAGGTTTGGCCCGTGAAGCACCAGAATAGTAGCCATGAAAATTCCTGTGCCTTAAGAAAGTTTTTAACGACTTAGCTTAAGAAAAATGAGGTTAAAAGCGCAGAAATGTCTCGACTTGCGTGTAAAAACGCTGTTTCGAGATGTCTGGAGGGGATTGTGCCTAATTTGGCGGCTGATGTCTATGGGTGATTGCCGTTTTGCTGACAATCACCGCATTTTGCTTCAATATTCCCGACGTTCATGAAATTAGTGGTTGTTATATGATCGAAGTCGGTTTGGATAGCGCTGGTGTTTTTTTACTCCACCGCGCGATCGATTGCGTTGATTACGGCTTTTGGCGTGAGTAATTGTGGCAGGATCTCAGCGTCGCCGCCACCTGCAGGGAACATTAAGTACAGAGGAATCCCGCTGCGGTTAAACTCAGCCAATAGTGCTTCGATTTCGGGGTTGGCATTTGTCCAGTCTCCAATCAGCAGGTTAACGTCTTTATCTAATGCGTGATTGAAGAAATCCTGTGAACTGAAAGCGACCCGTTCGTTCACTTTGCAAGTGATACACCAATCTGCCGTCAGGTTCACAAATACCGGTTCGCCCTGTTCACGCAATTCATTGAGTCGCTCCATGGAAAAGGTCTGCCACTTGTCGTAGGTCCCGGAACTCGTGGCCTTGTAGTCGGTAAGATGCCAACTGAAGTGCGCAACCGCGAGCAGGCTCACCAACACAAGGCCGCGATTGATCCAGCGTAAGATCGTCGATCTTGGTTCGAACTGCGTCAACCATAGGGCAAAGTAGAGGAATAGGGCGCCTAGCAGCGCCATAGCGGTGCCCGTCACCCCACTTTGGTTACCCAGTACCCAGAGAAGCCATACGCAGGTTGCCAGCAGCGGAAAGGCGAGTACTTGTTTCAGTACATCCATCCAGGGCCCGGGAGAGGGTAAATAACGCGCAAGCGCGGGGCTGTAACTTAGCGCAAGGAAGGGGAGCGCCATGCCGAAACCGAGGCAGGCGAAGACCAAAAGCGCGAGGGGGGCTGGCTGCGTAAGGGCAACGCCGAGCGCTGTGGCCATAAACGGTGCGGTACAGGGGCTGGCGACCACGGCCGCAAGTACGCCGGTAAAAAAGGATGCGCCGAGTCCATCACCGGTGGTCAGTCCCTGGCCTGCCCCCATCAAGCTGGTGCCGAAATGGAATGCGCCAAACAGGCTCAGTCCCATCACTAAAAACAGGTATACGAGAATCACAACAAAAAGGGGCTGTTGCAGCTGAAATCCCCAGCCGAGCGCTTCGCCGGTGTGTCGGGCTACCAGAATAATACTCGCTGCGATTAAAAACGAGATCACCACGCCAAGGGTGTAGGCCCAGCCGTGCAGATGCTGCTTGCCATCCTGGTGATTATTGGAGGCAAAGCTAAGTGCTTTCAGGGAAAGGACCGGGAATACGCAAGGCATCAGGTTAAGAATGAGTCCGCCAAGCAAAGCACCAAGCAAAATTAACGGGTTAAAGGGTTGCGATGGTGAAGCTGGTGTTTGCTCTTGAGCCGAAGGCTTCTGTGTTACAGCTGTGCTCGCGCTGGACTCTATGGTCGACTCCGGTGTCTCAACAACAATGCCGTCAGTATCCACCTGGAAGTACTGTTTGCGCGGTGGGTAGCAGAGGCCTGCATCAGCACACCCTTGTGAAACCAGTAGTAATTCGTAGGGAGGCTTGATAGAGGGCGGAGCACTTTTGAAGGTGGTATTGTCGTAATACACCTCGAGCTCTTTTTGATAGTAATCGTCGTACTTGCGTAGGCCAGGGGCGAATTGCAGCTCGAGCTCTTCGCGCTGCTCAGTGTTGTAGGCTTCCATTTTGAAGCGGTGTTGGTACAGGTAGTAACCTGGCGCGATGGTCCAGTCTGTTTCCAGGCTGTTATTGTGGAGTTCGACATTCGCCTGATACGCCTGGTCCACGCTCAGGAAGTCATCATTGTTGCTGCTCGCACCAAAATTGTAGGTATCGCCGTATGCCTGAAAAGCGACGAATAATAAGCTCAGTGAGAGAAAATAGCGCAGGGAAAATTGCGTTGCCGCGGAGGCTTTGAAAAAATAGCGAGTCATAGTATTACGGCTTGTGTGTTATGTTGCGTCAAATTGACGGGGTCTAGTGCCTACTTATCAACCGTAGCTCAGAGACCTCCGCGGCTAAGCGGAGTTCATTCTAAGTGAAACCCAGGCCTACATTGGCGTCATAATTCACAGATTAGTTTAGGGGTTTTCCACAATGCGGGCGCCTAGCGCTTTAATTTTTAGTGTTGGACTGGCGGCAGCCATCGTCGTTTTGAGTGGTTGCGGGGCTTCCGTTGTCGTGAAGGAGACCCCACTTCCACCGTCAGAGTCTGTACCTGTGGCCAGGACCGCAAAGCAGGTTTTGGTGGAAAATCTGTTAGTTCAGGCTGAGCAAGCGTTTCGCAAGGGTCACCTGACCGAGCCTGCGCACAACAATGCTTATGATCGATTTCAATCGGTACTTCTCCTCGATCCTGCCAATTCTGAAGCGCGGGCGGGTTTGCAGGCGATGGTTATCCAGTTTGCCGAAGGTGTTCGGCAGGCGTTGGCTCGCAGCCGGACCCGCGAAGCGGGCGTGCTGCTACGTGAAGCGGAGGCGTATTTTCCGGAGCACCAGCTGCTAGCCGACCTGCGCCGGGAAATGGAACAAATGAATCGCGCCTTGCCGGCCGAGTCTGCGGTGCGGACGACGAGCATAAAACGCATAGGTAAAATAGATGCTATTGATGAGTATCCACTTTCTACTGCGGTACTCAGTGGTCAGCGCGACAGTCTGCTTCCGTTGTTGGCAACGTTGGCACAGCGGGTTGCGCAGACGAATGAAAGTGTCATGATTTATGCGCGAACGGATGCTGAGGGGCGCTGGCTCTACAAGCAGATGAAAAAAGCTGCGCAAGGTTATCGGATACGCGGTGATATTCGGTTATCCAAATCACCCAAAATAGCTATTCTGCCGCCATTATAATTTAGGCGTATTTGGGCGCTTGCCCAATTATGCGGATGAGGAGATCTGAATGCGGTTGCTAACCGGGCCGATAGTGTGGTTGCTTCTTTGGTTACTACCTGGATGTGAACAAACCACTCCCCCGGACCCTGTTACAGTGGATGCTGCTGTTATGCCTCAATTACCGCCAGGACAGAAGACAGCGGTGGTGTACATGACGTTAAAAAATAATTCATCCGCGATGGTGACGCTTAACTACTTGCATTCGGATTTAAGCGACCATATTGAAGTGCACAGAAACATCTATGAAAACGGCTTGATGAAAATGCGGCCGGTACAGCATTTGCGGTTGGATCCACATGCGGCTCTTGCGTTTCAGCCAGGTGGGTACCACTTAATGCTGTTTGACGTGGAGGACGCGCCGCCAGTTGGCCAAACCTTTGATCTGGTTCTGGAATTTGAAGGCGGGTTAAAAGTCACTACTGAAGTGACAGTGAAGGAACGATAATTATGTTTAAGAAAATTACAGCTTCGGCGCGAAGTGCCGGAAGTCGCTTAACAACCGGTTGGAAAGACTGGCGCTCGGATATGGCAGAGTCAAACCGGTGGTTTGGCATTGGCGCTGGCGTTATCGTGGTGTATTTACTGGTCGCGCTGGTGTTAGGGGTAATCTGGAGCTTCGAACCCGAGCCTTTCGATGTGCGCGAGGCGGCAGTACGCGAAGTCGGTGGAGATGAATCTCGCCTGGTTACCGGAGTAATAACCACATCGGCGTTGATCAATGTGGTCGACACCATGCTCAACAAACGCGGGGGTTATTTATCCAACGATGTGGCTCCTCCGGGGGTGTGGTTGGACAATATTCCCAATTGGGAGTACGGGGTTCTTATCCAGGTGCGCGATCTCACCAAAGCCATGCGCGAGGCGTACAGTCGTTCCCAATCTCAGTCTACCGAAGATAAAGATCTTGCCGCTGCCGAGCCGCAGTTTAATTTCGATAACAGTAACTGGCTCCTACCCGCCACTGAAAAGGAATATGGCGAAGGTGTTAAGGCGTTGCGCGCGTACCTTAAACGTTTGTCCGACCCTAACGAGCCGTCAGCGCAGTTTTATACCCGTGCTGACAATTTGAATTACTGGTTGAGTACCGTCGAAACACGCCTGGGTAGTTTGTCGCAGCGGCTGAGTGCGAGCGTGGGGCAGCGCCGCTTGAATACCGATCTGGCGGGCTCACCGGGAGCGGCTAATGCGACCCGGCTGCCCGAAGAAATGGAGGTGAAAACTCCGTGGATGGAAATCGACGATGTGTTCTATGAAGCTCGGGGGACGTCCTGGGCGTTAATCCAGTTTTTCCGTGCAATGGAAATTGACTTTGCCGACGTGCTCGAAAAGAAAAATGCGGTAGTGAGCGTACAGCAAATAGTGCGTGAGCTTGAAGGCACGCAGCAAACCGTGTACAGCCCAATGATCTTGAACGGTAACGGGTTTGGCATGTTGGCTAACCACTCGCTGGTGATGGCCAACTATATTTCGCGCGCCAATGCAGCGATCATTGATTTGCGCGAGCTGCTAAAACAGGGTTAAGTGACCCTGTTTTAGCCAGTTTTTCACAGGCTGGCGACCAGTGCTTTGTACTGTTCTGGTTGCAGCCGGGGCCCGAACTGAGTGACGATTTGCGCGGCGGCCTTACATCCGAATTCGCCGGCAGTCCGGTAGTTCTTACCCTGACTGAGTGCATGTAAAAACGCACCGGCGAACATATCTCCCGCGCCATTAGTGTCGATCGCTTTGACCTCGGGCGCAGATACAGCAATGCGCTCTTCACCGTCGAAAATCAATGCACCTTCGCTGCCACGGGTAATTGCGAAAGTCTTTGCATGGGTTTTCAGGGCTTCGAATGCGCCTTTCAGGTCGTGGCACTGAGTAAAGCTCTGCGCTTCCTGTTCGTTGCAGAAAAGTATATCGACGCCATCTCCCACCATCTCCCGCATCCCATCGTGGAAAAATTTAACAATCGCGGGGTCGGAAAGTGTCAGCGCAGTTTTCACACCAAGTGCTTCAGCTTGCTGGCGAAGTTTAATCGCGGTTGGACGACCGGACTCGGACGTGACTTGATACCCCTCGATGTACACATACTTCGACTGTTTCAGCGCGTTTTCATCCACATCGTCGAAGCAGAGTTGTTCGCTAATGCCCAGGAAGGTATTCATGGTGCGTTCGGCGTCTGGTGTAATCATCACCAAACACTTGCCGGTGATGCCATCGTTACTGCCATTGCTACTGTGATACTGCACTCCGGCGCTGGCCAGGTCTGCGAGATAAAATTCGCCGTTTTCGTCGTTCGCGACACGACAGGAGTAAAAAGTGCGCGAACCAAAATAGCTGGCTGCAATAATGCTATTCGCTGCTGAGCCACCGCTGGCACGCTTTGAGGCGACCAAATGCCCTTTGAGTGACGCCATAAGTTCATGTTGGCGAGGCTCATCCACCAGAGTCATTACACCCTTTTCGACGTTCAACGCCGATAAGTCACCGTCTGATACTTCCACTTCCGTGTCTAAAAGAGCGGCGCCCAGGCCGTAGATGTCAATTTGAGTCATTGCGGTATTGGTTCCTGTTTTCGGATGGGGGCGCAGATTATAGCGTTTGGAAAGGGCAAGCGATATGTGCAAAAATTGGCGCGTGAGGCATCTAATTTGCACAGCGGTTTCTACTGTGCAATATTTGCTGTATTCCGCGACGTGCGGCGCAATTAAACGTCTATCTATTGCAATTTTTCCGGGGCATGGCAGCTATAGTTAAAAAATCAGCCTCAGTCGATTACAGCATTTTTTTGCAACAGGTGTCGGGTTTGTTTACGTTTTAAAGTTTCTGCGCAGTTATTACGGGTGATCTGCCAGGTAACGTGGTAAGTTTCTTAAAGGAACAAAATCCGGATTTTCAGAGGCATTATGTCAAGATTGATTCGAGATAATAATAACGAAGGTGGCGATAAGGAGCGCAGGGCGTCTGCTTTAACGCGCCTTGATAGCGCAGACGTGTTGACGCATTTGAAAGCGTGCCAGGGCTTGGCTGCGGAGCACGCTCGTACCGCTTTTCGAGAATATTTAAAAACCCTGGATGAAGCGTTAAACCACGAGATCGATCGGGCGAAAACCGATAAAGAGGCGCGCGAGTACAACGAGGTTCAACGTCTGTTGCGCCAGAGCCGTGCCGAGCTGGAGCGCTATTTTTGTGGCTATCTTTCCGAGGGTTTTGTTAAGTTCAAAAAAGGCGAATTACATACCCGGATTGGCAGTGAAACTGAGGGTGAATTATCGTTGGTCAACAACGAAGATCTCGAAGAAACTATTGCGATATCCTCCATTACCCAGCGCGCTGATGCCTATTTCGCAGAGCCGTTGTGGGCGTTAAATCAGCGTTTCGCGGTGTTGAATGGCGGCGATCATGTCACCGAGAGCTCAAACCCGGCGGCACCGGTGCAGTTTTGTGAGTCCCTGCGAAAAGCACTCAAACTGGTGCCTTTGGATCAAAAATCGAAACATCTCGCCTACAAAATTTACGACGATCAGCTGCTCGGCTCTGTTGCGAAAATCAGTGAGGACATAAATCAGTACTTGCAGGGGCAGGGAGTGCTGCCGCATTTAAAATACACAATTCCCTCGGGTGCCGCGCCCGCATCTGCGCTCCAAGGCGACAGTGATATGGTGGCGTCGGATGTGATGGTCAATATGCCGGCACCGGAGAGCATGCCCGACCCGAGTTTGCCGCCGGAAGAGTACCAGGCGAGCCTGTTGCAGGCGATTCGCGGCCTCCAAAACGAGTTGGTGGCTGGCGCTACAGCGCCATTGCCCGCAAATGGTGTGGTGGTATCTTCCAATGACTTACTTGCAGCGTTGCAGTCGCTGCAAGGTGCGGGCGGCCAGCCAGTCGATTCCGCAACCTTGGGTAGTAATCTGGTGGCGTTGGACGTCGGTCAGATTCAAGCTCGACTCCATGCCCAGTTGCAGGAAAACGATAAAGACGGAGCGATGAAAAAGAATGATATGCAGACCATCGATCTGGTCGGTATGTTATTCGAGTATATGCTGAACGATGAAAATCTCCCGGACTCTATCAAAGCGCTATTGAGTTATTTGCACACGCCATTTCTAAAGATTGCGTTTATTGACCCCGGCTTTTTCGAACAAGCAGAACATCCTGCGCGGGTGTTGCTGAATAACCTGGCGGAAGCTGGTGCGAGTTGGGTCGCCAACGATGGCACTGCGCAATACGATATGTACAACAAAATAAAAAATGTTGTGCACCGTATCTTAAATGAGTTTGAGAACGACGTAAAAATGATTACGGAGTTGTTGCTCGAATTCAGTAGCTACACCAAGAACATTATTCGCCGCCAGGAGCTAATGGAAAAACGCGCGACCGAAAAAGCGCAGGGCGAGGAAAAGCTGCGCGAAGTTAAGTTGCGGGTAAATGATGAAATCAGCGAGCGTACAGAAGGCAAGGAGCTGCCCTCCGCCGTGTTGCTGTTTTTATTGCAACCCTGGTCTGATTTTTTGAGTTTTGCTTTACTCCGCTATGGCGAAAAGTCCGATCGTTGGTTAAAAGCCCTGGCGATTGCTGATGAGCTGCTTTGGTGTATTGAACCCAAGGATCTCGAAGCAGACAAGTCTCGTCAGATGGAGTCTCACGACGAGCTAGTGGCTGCAATCGAGTCAGGGTTCGAAACTATAGGCTATGATCAAGCGAAGGGGCGCAAATTAGTGGAGGCGTTGTCTTCCCTGATGAAGCTTGCGATGCAGAGTAAGAAGGCAGAGCCTGCGCCTGCTCCCATGCGCGACAAGCTGGAGCGTATTGCGGCTGAAAAGGCGGGAACCACTGACGTAAGGCACGAGAATTGTTCGCCGGAAGAGGAACAAATGGTCGACAGCCTTAAAATGATTGAATTCGGCACCTGGTTCGAATTTGACGGTGGCAAGCGCTTGAAAGTAGCTTGGTATAACGCGCGAACCTCTCACTATATGTTAGTGGATCAAATGGGTAAGCGTGTAGATATGATGTCGGGTTTGGTGCTCGCGCGCCAAATGATTAGCGGTAAAGCGAAGATTATTTCCGGCAGCTCAAAACCTTTCTTTGAGAGGGCATTGGAAAATATTTTCCAAAAGCTGAATGAAAAAGCCGAGGCGAACGGTAAGCTCGGGGGAGAGAATGAGCCAGAGTGAGAGCGAAAGTGATAGTCGAAAAATAGCCCGTTCGCATATTCAACAGGTTATTCTGGTACGCGATGTATATCGCGATATGGAGATCGGGCGCGTGGTGAATCTCCATGAAGAAGGTTTTATGCTCATTGGCGGGCCTAATATTCGAGAGAACTGTGTGTACCAATTGAAGTTGGAGCTCACGGATGCGGTCGATGGGGTGAACATTCTCGATGTCGGTGCGGAATGTTTATGGGTGAGGGAAGCGGCTGGTGAAGATCGCGTGTGGGCCGGTTTTCATATTGTGGATGTTGCGGCAGAAGATCTCACTATTCTCAAGCAACTTAAGCTACCCCCGGATGAGTAGGTGTTACCTAATTTCTTTTTTAGTTTGCTTTTGTCTGCTTGGTTACTTGGTTACTTGGTTGCTTGGGAGTGCCGCTCCGGCTGAAATAGCGCGGAGCGGGCGAGTAGATTACACGCTTGTGGCTAGGGCCTGTTAACACTAATTCAATTCGCTCTGCTGGAGCCTGTATTTTCAGGATGAAAGGCATTTTTGGCGTTGTTTAGCGGGCTAAACGAGCGAAAAATAACGCATCAGCCTGGAAATACAGGCCCAGCCCTGCGGGTTGCGGCTAAAATCCCGCTCTCAGCGTTGTTTATCGCTCATTTGGAACAACCAAACTACGCTCCAAACGCCTTGACAGCGAAATTTTAGCCGCAACAGAATGAATCGAATTAGTGTTAACAGGCCCTAGGTTCTTTATTTGATATTTGCGAAGACTTTGCGGGCGGCATTTACAGTGAAATCGATGTCCTCGTCGCTGTGGCTAACCGACATAAAACCGGCTTCATAGGATGCTGGTGCCAGGTAAACACCTTCGTCCAGCATGCCGTGGAAAAATCGGTTAAATCTCTCCGTATTGCACGCCATTACCTGCTGGTAATTGCTGATCTTCTCCTCTTCCGTGAAAAAACCGCCCCACATAGAGCCCACGTAGTTGGTGGTAAATCCGATTCCTGCTTCTTTGGCCGCTGATTCCAGGTTGCGACACAGGGCTGCGGTTTTATCAAAAATGGGTTGGTAGAAGCCCTCCGCGCTGATTTTTTCCAGGGTTTTTAATCCCGCTGCCATCGCGACGGGGTTGCCCGATAAGGTTCCCGCTTGATAAACCGGCCCAACCGGAGCAATAAAATCCATAATACGTTCACTGCCGCCGAATGCGCCAACGGGCATGCCGCCACCAATAACTTTACCCAGGGTGGTAATGTCAGGTTGTACCTGGTAGTAACCCTGAGCACCACTTAGTCCCAGGCGGAAGCCAGTCATCACTTCGTCAAAAATCAGCAGCGCATCGGCTTGAGTGCAGACTTCGCGAAGTGCTTGCAGGAATCCTGGCTCCGGCGGAATGCAGTTCATGTTGCCTGCGACAGGCTCCACAATAATGCAGGCGATCTCATTCCCGCGGTCGCGAAACAGTTGCCTGACCTGTTCGATATTGTTGTAGGTGAGCGTGATCGTGTGTTCCGCAAGACAAGCCGGAACGCCGGGTGAGCTGGGCACGCCAAGCGTGAGCGCGCCGCTGCCTGCTTTAATCAGTAGGGAATCGGAGTGGCCGTGATAGCAGCCTTCGAACTTCACGATTTTGTCGCGCCCGGTGTAGCCTCGCGCGAGGCGAATCGCGCTCATCGTGGCCTCGGTACCCGAGTTCACAAAACGCACTTTGTCCATGCCGGGCATAATATTGCAGATTTTTTCTGCCAGTTCGGTTTCAATTTCGGTGGGAGCGCCAAAACTCAAACCTTTATCCAGTTTTGCACGTACTGCATCCAATACGTCGTCGTCGCCGTGCCCCAATAACATCGGTCCCCAGGACAACACATAGTCGACATAGCGTTTGCCGTGAATGTCGTATACGTAGGCGCCTTTTGCGTGATCAATGAATACGGGTTCACCGCCAACTGCCTTGAAAGCCCGCACAGGAGAGTTGACACCGCCCGGGATGGTTTTTTGGGCGCGGGCGAAGACTTCGGAAAAATTACTCATGATGGGACAGGCTCCTAAATAGCATTTCGGCTCGGGATTTTACATTATTGCCGTCAAAAAGACTGTTGCAGCAAGCGAGGCTGTCCGCTCCTGCTCGGTACACTTCAAGTGCATTTGCGGCATCAATGCCGCCAATCGCGACGATAGGCAGTTGAAACTGCGTTTTTGCCTTTTTTAAAACTGATAGCGGCGCGACTGGTGCGTCGGGTTTAGTGCTCGAGCGAAAAAAACGGCCGAACGCGAGATAACTGGCGCCCTCATCTGCTGCCTTGCGGGCGAGGGCAAGGTCGCTGTGGCAGGTAACGCCGATCAATGCTTCAGGCCCGAGAATCGCGCGCGCCTGAACAACGGGCATATCACTCTGGCCGAGGTGCACCCCGTGCGCCCCAATGCGCTGGGCCAGGTGTACGTCGTCATTCACAATAAGTACGCCGTTCAAGGTTTGGCAGAGCGCTATAAGGCGCTCGGCTTGCTTGAGTTTGGTGTCTGGATCCAGCTGTTTCGCGCGGTATTGAATCCAAGTGACACCGGCCAGTAGTGCAGTTTCCACGGCAGTGACAAGTTGGTGGGTTGTGGGTAGCAAGCCGCTATCGGTTATACCGTAAATGCGCGGCAAAGAATGTGTGGGCATTGTTTAAAACAGGTCAGTGGTTTTTTGTTTTGGTGGGAATTTTATCGCAGGATTCAATGTTTTTATCGGCCCAGAAAAAGCGGTGGGGCGTGTGAGTGGCATAGCCGAGTGGGCGCGCCGCGCGGATGGTCTGCCAGGTAAAATTTTGTGCCTGCTGAATTGCAACGAGCGGGTCGCCACTGTGCGCAAGGTAAGCCGCGGTACTCATTGTCAGGGTTGTGCTGGTCCCGTGGCAGGTGGGAGGCTCCTGTTCCCAGTTGTAGTGCTCAACCAGACCTTTTTGGGAGTAGCTGCTGTTGCGAAAATTGGGTTGGTCTTCGCCGGTACCCGTGATCAAGGTGTACTCGCAGCCGGTGCCGGCAATGGCCTGGGCTGTTGTTGCTATAGTGTCCGACTGACGGGAAACCACTCGGGCTTCATATACCGAAAAAATCCCCACTTTTACGAGCGGAAAAATAAGGGTGAAAAGGGCGTCTGCAAGGCCGCTTTGCTGTTCATCCATTTTGTCCCAGATATACAGGGTGGGGTGAGCGACTACGGGGATAGAAGCATAATCGCGCAAAATCGTGTGCACGGCTTCGACGTTTGCCACAGAACCCAAAAAGCCCAGCTTGATAGTTGCCACGTTCATGTTTTCCAGCACAGAACGCGCTTGCGAAATTAATAGCGTGGAGGAAACCGCGTGCGACTCTGCATTGCTATTAACACCCTCTGCAACCAAAGTGGTGGCAACCGGCGCGCAATGGCAGCCAAGACTGGCTGCGGTTTCTATGTCGGCCTGCAGGCCCCCGGTCCCGGACGGGTCCAGTGCTGCGAAGGTGAGAATAATCGGTGGATTATTGCCAATGCTTTCCATGATCGGTTTCTGCCCCTGTGTTACTGGCGGAGTCTATCACACGGAAAACACTGGCATGATAACTTCTAGCGCCATTAACCTGGTTGCTTTAAAACAACCAGTAATACGCAGGCTACCAGAACGAGAGTCGGGTATTCATTGAACCAGCGAAAAAATACGTGGGATTTTGTGCATTCGTCGCGAGCGAATTGCTTTAGTAGCGCTCCGCACATGTGATGGTAAATCACCAGGGTGACGACGAGGGTCATTTTGATATGGAACCAGCCGCTGTGCATATAGTAGCTCCAATTGTAGCTGGTAGCCCAAATGCCAAACACCAAAGTAGCGACCATGGAAGGAATTCCAATTCCCCGATATAGGCGTCGCTCCATTATTTTAAACTGCTCTTTGATCGCGGGATTATCGGTCATTGCGTGATAGACGAAGAGCCGTGGCAAGTAAAACAGTACTGCGAACCAACAAACCACACTGATAATGTGGAGCGCTTTAACCCATAACATTTTTTAATTCCTTAGGTTGATAATAATTTTGTATTGCTGCCAGGGTGACAATCCCCTGCGTTTTACCTGCAGACAGGCCATAGCTGCCGGCGACATAGAGTCCATCGGCTCCAGTCTGGCGAAACAGCTCGAGTGCCTGAATTAAATTGGCGGTGTCGTCGATGGCGATAGTGGAAAGGCGACGGCCGGGAATTTCCAGCAGATCCAGGGCGGCATTTGGCTCTTCGTCGCTGGAGGGGGCAGTCTCTTTGCGCTTTTCCAGTTCGATAGCGAGATCCGCCGCGCGCAACGCGATTTTCTCGCCATCATCGTCGAATAATATCCACATTGGGTTGGTCTGGAGCAGCTGATTGGCGAGTTCGGGTTGAAGTTTACGCGAACACGTGAGAAAGCGATTGTCCATAATGCTGCGCACTCCCGCGCGGCGCAAAGCTTGCCGTGCCGGGCCAAAATCCAGCTGCCGGCCAGAGTGATTTAACTGTTCAATAAAAATGCTGTTCAAGCGAAAAAATTGTCGGGTGGAAACACAGGCGACCACAATCACCAGCATCGCCGGAAATATCATATGAGGGTTGTAGCTCAGTTCCAGTACGGCGACCAGGGCAGCGAGCGGCGCATTCAGTGTTGCCGCCATCATGCCCGCCATGCCGAGCACCGCATAAAAGCTCGCGTTGGTTTGTTGTTCCGGTACCAGTAATGGTAGAAGAGTGCCTACCACACCGCCCACGCAGGCACCGATAAACATTAGTGGGCCAATCACGCCACCGGGTACTCCCAATCCAATAACGACTGGCGTAACCGCCAGCTTTGCGGCGGCAATAATTAACAGGCTATATACCGTTAATTTTCCGGCGAGAGCGGCGTTAACCGTGTCATAGCCCAGACCCATTATTTCGGGCACAAATATGGCGATTACGGCGGTGTAGAAGCCGGCTGCGAACAGGCGCAGGAAAACCGGGTACTTGCCAAATTGCAGCGCAAAAATATTCAGCCGGATATAAACGGCAGCGCAGAGAGCGATGAGCAGCCCGAAAAACACCATATATGGCAGTTCGAGCAGGCTTGTCATATCGCTGCTGCCGACGAGGAGCGAGTGTTTGCCAAACACTGCCTGACTTACTGCCGTGCCCATAACCGAAGCGAGAATAACCGGTACGAAGCCCACGATGGTGTATTCCATCATGATCACTTCCATGGCAAAGATGACACCGGCCATAGGCGTATCGAAAGACGCGGCGATTGCCGCTGCCACACCGCAACCGACCAGTGTGTGCATGCTGTTGCTCGGTAGGCGCAACCACTGCCCGAGTTGGCTGGCGGCACCTGCGCCCAAGTGCACCGCAGGTCCCTCGCGGCCGACAGACTGGCCGCTAACCAAGGCGACCACTGCGCCGGCAAATTGCACCACACAGTTTCCCAAAGGCAGTTTGCCCTGGTGATTGTGGGTGCGGTCCAATACGTGGCCTACGCTGGTCTCGCGATATTTTTTGCCTGCCAGTTTGAGCACCAGCGCGAGGGCGAGAATACCGGAAAAAATAATAATCACCCTATCGCGAGGGGAAAAGCTTTCGAAGTTATCCGGTTGTCCTGCCATGAAGTAGCTGAGCGGCTGTTCCGTGAGCAGGCGAAACACCACAATCACGCCACCGGTAAAAAGGCCGACAATGAGCCCCAAAATGGTTAACTGTGGCAGCGCATCGATGTAGGCCAGCGAATGACGGAAGCGGTTGAAGAAATTTTCGGATGTGGTGCTGGAGTCAGAGGGGGAACTCGTGCCGTGCGGGTGATTGTCGTTGTGGTTGCTATTGCTCAAATAGTCTTCTCCACGAGTGAGAGCGCAAAGGTGCCCGGCGGTCTGTTAACACTAGTTCTATTCGCTCTGCCAGAACTGGGAGTCTCAGGCTAAAACGGATCGCCGTTCGGATAATTCAGGTTATCCCCCAGCCAACTATAGACCCGAAAATGCAGGGTATTTTCAGTCTGATTTTTTGCTCGGCAGCCGAAGCTACCAAAGCTTCGTTACCGCCAAGACACGTTCTGCAAGTGTCTGTGGCAAATATTTGCGGGCCGCACTGTTCGATAAATTAGTGTGAACAGGCCCCAGAACGTGGCAGCCTTTCTTTCGATTTATCATAAAGAACATTATCATACGCCATCAAATTCGTCATGATTAGAATTGGAGTCGCAGGTGATCAAAGTTGGTATTGTCGGTGGAACAGGGTATACAGGTGTTGAGCTGTTGCGTTTGCTGGCGGTTCATCCGAAGGTAGAGGTAACACTTATCACGTCTCGAGCGGAGGCTGGTAAATGTGTCACTGAGCTGTTCCCAACCCTGCGCGGTCACTACGACGATCTTTACTTCAGTGAACCAGAAAGTCATGCGCTGGGAGCCTGTGATTTGGTGTTTTTTGCCACACCGCATGGGGTTGCACAGGCTATGATGAAAGAGGTTCTAGCGGCGGGTGTGCGCGCAATCGATTTGTCTGCAGACTTCCGCATTCGTGACATAGAGGTCTGGGAAAAGTGGTACGGCCAGCAACACGGTTGCCCGGAATTGGTAGCGCAAGCGGTGTATGGATTACCAGAGATCCACCGTGAGCAGATTAAAGATGCACAGCTTGTCGCCTGCCCGGGTTGTTACCCCACGTCTATCCAGCTGGGTTTTTATCCATTGTTGGCGAACGATTTAATTGATCCCCGGTCTTTGATAGCCAGTAGTGCCTCCGGCGTGAGCGGTGCGGGCAAGCAGGCAAAAGTGGACCTGCTGATGGCGGAAATGGGCGAAAGCTTTAAAACATACGCTGCCGGCGGTCATCGCCACCTGCCGGAAATTGAACAGGGGTTGCGTGATATGCAAACTCCCGATGCTGCGGAACCCGAACTTACGTTTGTTCCACACCTATTACCAATGATTCGCGGCATACATTCCACCTTGTTTGCGCGTCTGATTGAAAATGTGGACTTGCAGGCGTTGTTCGAAGATTTTTACGCAAATGAGCCGTTTGTCGATGTATTGCCTCAAGGTGTGTTGCCAGAGACCAGGAGCGTTAAGAGCAGCAATATATGCCGCTTAGCCGTGTTGGAACCCCAGTCGCGTGGTACTGTGGTAGTCGCCTCCGTGATAGACAATCTGACTAAAGGCGCATCCGGACAAGGCATACAGAACATGAATATTATGTTTGGCTTCGACGAAACGATGGGGCTGGCGGCACCAGCGCTGTTGCCATAACAGACTCGGGGCTTCCAGCGCCTAATCTAAATACGTTCGGTAGACCACCAGCACGCAAAATAATAAGTACTTCTTTGGATATATGATCGAATGACAGTAGTTAGAGGCACTAAGCAATTTCCCTTGCGAGTCGTGCGCGATAGACCGTTGCTGCGTGCGTTGTCGTACGTACTGCTTGTCGCTGTGATATGTGGCACCGGTTACCTGAGTTATAACCTGGGCCATTCAAATGGAATGGCGGGGCGGGAGCAGGCGCTGGATGATGTTACTCGCTTAAGTGCAGCCTTACTGACTCGTTCAAATCAAGTGGCGGAGCTGGAGCAGCAGATTGAGAACTTTAATCTGGGGGCTGAGATCGATCGTCAAGCGAATGAAGATGTGCGCCAGGAAGTCATAGAACTCAAAGACCAGCTGGCAAAACTGCAGGAAGACAACAGCTTTTACCGAAACCTGATGGCGCCGAGCGGTAACAAAGTGGGGTTGAGTTTTGGGGCGGTTGAGATAGTCGATACCGATGTCGCCCGGCAATACGATTATAAAGTGGTGTTGCAGCAACTCGCTGTAAATCATCAGCTTTTAAATGGCTACCTTATTGCGAAGGTGGTAGGTCGCCAGAATGGTGTAGAGGTCACCTTGCCTCTAAAAGATTTGTCGGAACAAGTCTCCGAAAATCGTATCAAATTGCGGTTCAAGTACTTTCAAACTGTTCAGGGGCGCCTTGCGCTGCCTGAAGGGTTTGAGCCAGAGCGACTGGAGTTGGAGGCTACATCAACTGGAAGTCGCGGCGTGACCGTGGAAAAACGTTTCGGATGGCTGGTAGAGGAGGCCTAATCCATGTTCGGTAAGAAAAAAGACAGTCCTTTCGCAAATGGCGGTCATACGCTGTTTGATAATGCTCTGGAAATCGTCGGCGACGTGCGCTTTGGCGGGACCTTGGATATTGAAGGTCGTGTAAAAGGCAACGTGGTAGCGGACGCAGCCTCTGATGCGTTGGTACGAGTGCGCTCTCGTGGTGAAGTGACCGGTGAAATTCGCGCACCCAAAATCATTATTAACGGGCGTGTGAATGGCGATGTGCATTGTGCCAAACATCTCGAGTTAGCTGCCAATGCCGTGGTAGACGGGAATGTGTACTACAAAGTCATTGAAATGGTTAAAGGCGCGTCGGTGAATGGCAAGCTCATGCATATTGGAGACGAAGATAGCGCCGCCAGTAAGGATGCCGCTGCGACCACAACCTCAGACAGCGCGTCGGTTACTGCTCTACAAACCGATGCCGTTGCGTCCAGAGTAAAATCTTGATACTTGACTGAAACACTCGGGTACTCGGATAATTTGGTTCGAATGCAATAAGCGCAACAGCATAGCGCAGACAATTGAGGCAGAAATGATGAGTGGTGTCGAGGAGTTTGTTCCAGAGCCCCTGTTGGTAACCCAGAACGCGGTTTCCAAAGTGAAAGATCTTATTGACGAAGAAGGCAACCCAGAGCTTAAGTTGCGAGTTTATGTAACGGGTGGCGGGTGCTCCGGTTTCCAATATGGGTTCGCATTTGATGAAGTCAGCGGAGACGACGATGCTCAGATCGAAAAATCTGGCGTTACCGTTTTGGTGGATTCGATGAGTTACCCCTACTTGGTGGGCGCTACACTGGATTATCAGGAAGGGCTGCAGGGCTCTCGCTTCACCGTAGAAAACCCAAATGCGTCATCGACCTGTGGTTGCGGATCTTCATTTTCGATCTAACCAGTAATGCTGCGTTCTCTCGCCATACTTTTTGCAGGCCTGCTCCTCTCTTCGGCTGTGCTGGCCGAAGTACCTCCCAAGCGTTTCGACGTGAAGCCGAAGCACTCGGGTTCATTTGACGCGCCGGGTGTTGTGGCCGCTGAGCTGGATGAGCAGGGCTATCTGGCGCGCATAGACCTTAATTCCCCGTCTGATGTAGAAAGCGCACTACTGCGTGCGGAGTCGTGGTTTCGTTCAGGCAAATTAGCGTCCGGTCAGCCGCCATTGGCATTTGTGATTCACGGCCCGGAAGTCGCCATTTTTTTTCGGGAAAACTACGAAAAATATCGCCCGATTGTCGACCTCGCCGCCAAACTAAGCGCGTTTGAGGTGGTAAATGTGCGCGTATGTGAGTCCAGCACCAGCGATCTTGGTCATGCCGTTGGCCATTTACAGCCTTTTGTCGACACGGTTCCTTTCGGTCCGGCGGAGATTGAGCGGCTGGTTAACGAGGAAAAATACCTATATTTTTGATCGTTCTCTTGTGCTTTAGTCATTGGCTTTGTACTCTTCGCTTCGAGCTGGCCAGACAATCGCGTCGTACTTTAGTGCGAGGAGGAAAGTCCGGGCTCCAAAGGGTGGAACGCCAGGTAACGCCTGGGGGGCGAGAGCCTACGGAAAGTGCAGCAGAGAGTAGACCGCCGATGGCCCTAGTGGCACAGGTAAGGGTGAAAGGGTGCGGTAAGAGCGCACCGCGCGTCTGGTAACAGTTCGTGGCACGGTAAACCCCGTTCGGAGCAAGACCAAATAGGAATCCTACAGGTGTGACCCGCACTGGATTCGGGTAGGTCGCTTGAGGTGTGTGGTGACACATATCCCAGATGAATGATTGTCCTCGACAGAACCCGGCTTATCGGCCAGCTCAATTCTATCAACACCCGGCGGTACACTGCCGGGTGTTCCACCTTTAAATCTTCGCATCAGGCGAAGGTATCGTTGCTCAAGTGGGCGCGTGTTGTCGGCTGGTATACGGAAGAACAGGTCGGCGCCCGAGGGAATTATGCCCTGTGGTGAAAAGGAAAACGCATGTTGGATGTCATCTGGAACCCTGAACTCTCCGATATCGACATTAATGATCTTGGCGAAGAAATGGCCAGCTATCAGCGCAGTATGCTGGGTTGTGGTCATGGGTTTTGGGAGTGGGATCTAGGCACAAACAAGCTGCGCTGGTACGGCACTTTTTGGCGTGAGTTGGGCTATAGCGAGCTAGACATCCAGACGATGACTGCGCCCGAAGTGTTGTTGAATTACATTCATCCAGATGACAGAGCGCTGTTCCAGCAGGCGGTTACAGCGACTATTCGCGAAGGTGTCGCGCTGGACCTGTGTTACAGGCTGCAGGCTAAAGCCGGTTATTATTTATGGGTTCGGGTAAATGGTCAGGGGTTTCGCGACGCATCTGGTTGGACGCATCAGTTGGCTGGGGCCAACTACAACATCTCTCAATTAAAGCAAACCGAACAAGCGCTGCGGGCCAGTGAAGCACGCTACTCGCGCATTATCGCCGGCACTCGTGATGGCGTTTGGGATTGGAGCTTCGACAACAACGTAATTTCCTTCTCTGATATTTGCTGGGAACAGATTGGTTTCACTGCGGAAGACGTTCGCGAGCTTAATTTGACGACAATTGCGGACTGGGAAGCGCGCATGAGCCCGGTGGATGTGAAGCGGTTTAAGGAGGCATTGCGCAAACATATTTTAGAGCGAGCTCCTTTCGATATTGAATACCAGATTAAGGCAAAAGATGGAACTCAGCGTTGGATCCGGGCTCGCGCGGAGGCGACCTATAACAAAGAAGGGCGCGCGGTAAAAATTTCGGGCAGTAATATGGATATTACTGAACTAAAAAACACACAGCTTGCCGTGGTGCAGGCAAAAGTGGCAGCGGAGCAGGCTAATCAGGCCAAATCAGAGTTTCTCTCAAGCATGAGCCACGAGTTGCGCACGCCGTTGAACGCAATCTTAGGTTACGTGCAGCTTTTCGACTATGACACCAACCTCACACCTGATCAGTGCGACAACCTGCAAGAGGTGAAGAAAGCCGGTACCCACCTTCTACACCTGATAAATGAAGTCCTTGATCTAGCAAAGATCGAAGCAGGGCGGATGACGCTATCGATGGAGCCGGTGTATCCCCAGCGTTTGCTGGACGAAGCCGTTCGCTTGGTGTCGCCGCTGGCGCAAGAGCAGGGAATCACGATTGAGCGCGATGCCCTGCAGCATCAGCAATCCGCTATTTTTGCCGACAACACGCGTCTCAAGCAGGCGCTGTTAAATTTGATTTCCAACGCGGTGAAATACAACACCAAAGACGGCAGCGTGAACATTTCGCTTACCGCGGTGGGGGAAGGTCGTTTGCGCATCATGGTTACCGACACCGGGCGCGGTATTCCAGATGCTCTGCAAGCGCAGGTGTTTGAGCCTTTTAATCGACTCCATGCAGAGCTTGGTGCCGTGGAGGGAAGTGGCGTTGGATTGGTTATCACCAAGCGACTCGTGGAAATGATGGGCGGTACGCTGGGGTTTCACAGTGAGGTGGGTGTTGGCTCGCGATTTTGGATGGATCTGCCGCTGGCTAAAGAGGGAGTCAAATCTGTTTCGGTTCAAGCGGATGATGCATTCGCCCGCACACGAAAACTGCTCAATCTTGCAGAGCCCAAACGTATTTTGTACATCGAAGATAATCCTGCAAATACACGTCTGTTTGAGAAAATTATCCAGCGGTTCGAATTGTTGTCTGTCAAAACAGTTATGGAGCCTCTCTTGGGTTTGTACGAGGCCCGCACATCTCCGCCGGACTTGATCGTGCTGGATATCAACTTGCCCGACTTGGACGGGTACCAAGTACTGGAAGTACTCAAAAACGATTTTTTAACCCGTGGAATCCCCGTGGTGGCTTTGTCGGCAAATGCGATGTCGCAGGATGTTGATAAAGGCCTCCAAGCGGGCTTTGTTGATTACCTGACTAAACCGGTGGACGTCAACCGCTTGGTCGATGTGCTCAATCGGCATCTTGGGGGGCAAGACTGCTAACCTGATCGACTTCCCAATAACGTATTCATTTGCCTGCTTTTCCTACGGAATGTCGCAACATTCCCTCCTTGCGGCGTTGATTCTATGCCTCTGGCGCCATATTCCCCTCGTCTATAAGTAACTTCGCTAATAAACCTAAATAGTCTTGAACTTAAAGTAAATTCTAGAAGCTGGGCTTAAGTTATTGCTTAACCCGGTTTTTTTAGTTGTTTGGATTTGTGTATATAGTGTGACCAACTTATAAAAGTGTCGATATTTCAAGGGCTTAGCTCAATCAGTCTCGAGTTTTTCTTGACTTTGCAGCTATGGGAAATATAGTGTGCATTAGTGGTATTAAGTGGTGATTAGTGGTGTTTTGTGGAGCTAGGAACGGCTCCTGTGGGGAAACGGGTACTAAGGCGGCACAATCAACGTGTTTCAAGGCAATCAAGCGATCAATATGGACGCCAAAGGGCGTATGGCAATTCCGGCGATGCACCGGGATGCGCTTGCGTCTGCGTGCGGCGGAAGGATCGTAATGACGGCCCATACCGAGGATCGTTGCATCCTCATTTATCCAGAGCCTGAGTGGCAGGAAATTCTGCCAAAAATTGAGGCTCTCCCCACCTTTAATAAGGCCGCGCTCCGTGCACAGCGCCTTCTCCTTGGTTACGCCTGCGCGATGGAGTTGGATAGCAACGGACGGGTGCTGGTGCCTCCTACACTACGCAACTACGCCAACCTGGATAAAAAACTCATGCTGGTTGGCATGGGCAAAAAATTTGAGCTCTGGAGCGAAGAGTCATGGTGGGCCTCAGTGGCTGACCTGGATGTGGACGAAGAGCTGCCAGCAGAAATGCTTTCGCTTTCACTGTAGGTAACGTAGTGACACAAGAGATTCATTACTCAGTGCTCCTCAAGGAGTCGGTGGACGCGTTGGTGACAAATGCTGACGGCGTATACATCGATGGGACTTTCGGGCGGGGTGGGCACAGCCGTGCGGTCCTGCAGAAACTCTCGCCGCAGGGCAGATTGCTGGCCTTCGATAAGGATCCTGAGGCAGTTGCATACGGGCGCGAATTGGCGGGTAGCGATAATCGGTTCTCAATGGTGCATGACTCCTTTGTGAATATGGCGTCTCACTGGGCTTCTGCAGCACACGCAAATAACTGGTCGCTAAGTGGTGTGTTGCTTGATCTTGGTGTGTCTTCTCCCCAGTTGGATCAGGCGGAGCGTGGTTTCAGCTTTATGCACGATGGCCCACTCGATATGCGGATGGATAATTCCTCCGGCCAGACGGCAGCCGAGTGGATAAACACGGCTGAAGAGAGTGAGCTCGCGTTCGTTATAAAAGAATATGGCGAAGAACGTTTTGCTCGGCGAATGGCCAGGGCAATTGTTGCTGAGCGTGAAAAATCGCCCATTACTCAAACGTTAAGGCTGGCAAATATTGTGAGCGAAGCGAACCCCAAGTGGGAGAAGGGCAAGCATCCGGCGACTCGCGCGTTTCAAGCGATAAGAATATTTATAAATCGAGAGCTGGATGATTTAACGGCGACGCTTGCGCAGTCTCTTGAAATGTTGCCCTCTGGCGGCAGGCTGGTTGTTATTAGCTTTCATTCGCTGGAGGACCGTATTGTTAAGCGTTTTATGCGCGATCAGGCTCGGGGCAAGCAGTTCCCAATAGGCATGCCTGTTACTGAAGATATGCTTGAAAAAAAATTGAAAACTCTAGGCAAAGCACAGCGCGCCGGAGATAGAGAACTGGCAGAAAATATACGTTCACGGAGTGCAACTTTGCGCGTGGCAGAAAAACTATAGGTGGGTGATGGGCGGTCGAGGTTCTGGCAAAAAGACACAGCTAAAACAGCAGGTTTCCGTGTTGGGAAATCTGCTGTTTTTGGGTTTGTGGTTTGGCGCTTTCGGCAGTGCAGTTGGTGTTGTCTACTCCTCTTTTAAAGCTCGTCAATCAACACATCAACTGGAAATGCTCCGTAAGGAGTCCAATACATTGCAGGTGAGGTCTGGCCAGTATTTGCTTGAAAAGAGTACCTGGGCAGCCTATGCGCGGGTAGAGGATATTGCGGTTAATAAACTAAAAATGCAGGTACCCGACTCTTCCAAAACAGTGTTGGTAAAACGTCAATGAAAGTAGCCAAAGCAGTGTCAATGTGGCGTGTGTGGGCGATGGTGTTTGTGATGGCATCGCTTCCGCTGGCGCTCGTTTGGCATTTGGCGAAACTACAGGTGGTACCAGCGCAGGACAAAGGTTACGAATTTCTACAGAGTGAGGGTGAGGCCCGCACTCAGCGCAGCGAAGTGTTAAATGCGTATCGTGGTGTTATCACCGACCGCAACGGCGAACTTCTGGCAGTAAGTACGCCGGTCACCTCGATTTATGCAAACCCGCAGCGACTCAACCCCGAACAGCACAATGCCCTTGCCAAAGCACTGGGTGAGTCGCCGAAGAAATTAAGTGCGCGTATTGCCAAATACACAAACAAGCAATTTATGTATTTGGCTCGGCACCTGCCCCCACAAGAAGCCGAGACTATATTGCGGCACCGGTTTGCCGGTGTTTTCAGCGAAACCGAATACCAGCGTTTTTATCCCGCAGGCGAAGTTGCGGCGCATGTGGTCGGTTTTACTAACATCAATGATCACGGACAGGAAGGTATTGAACTCGCGTTCGATCAGTATCTTGCAGGTTCGCCCGGTGCGAAACAGGTGGTTAAAGATTTAAAAGGAAATATCGTTAGGGAAGACGGGCTGCTTAAAGCACCTGTTTCAGGGCAGGACATCACGCTCAGCCTGGATTTACGCTTGCAATACCTGGCTTACCGCGAACTGGCGAGTGCAGTTAAAAAGCAGGGCGCTAAATCCGGATCTGTTGTGGTTATGGATGTAAAAACCGGTGAGGTTCTGGCGATGGCGAACCAGCCAGCGTACAACCCTAACGACCGCAGTTCCATTAAACCTGCGCAGTTGCGCAATCGCGCACTCACCGATGTTTTCGAGCCGGGCTCTACCGTTAAGCCCCTGACTATGATGGCTGCCTTGGAGTCGGGCAAATACCATCTTAACGACACCATAAATACCAGCCCAGGCTATGTTATGGTCGGGCGCAAAGCGCTCTTAGACCCGAAAGACTACGGCGTTATGAGCCTGACTAAAATCATCACGAAATCAAGCCAGGTCGGCATTACTAAAATTGCGCTCAGCCTGGAGCCCGTGCAAATTCGCGATATGTTTTACCGCATGGGCCTGGGGCAAAGTTCCGGCACGGGATTTCCCGGCGAAAGCATTGGTGTGTTACCAAACCGCAATCGCTGGCACCCGATTGAGGTGGCGACTCTGGCGTTCGGCTACGGGCTAAATGTGAATACCGTGCAATTGGCGCAGGCATATGCGGCTATCGCGGACGGCGGCGAATTCAAGAGTGCAAGTTTGCTAAAAGTTGATAAGTCAGCAGTGGCGAAACACTCGGCAGTTAACGCGACTATCGCACAAGAAGTGCTGAATATGATGAAGACAGTTCCACAGCCAGGTGGCACTGCAACGCGGGCACAGATTGACGCTTATCCGGTGGCAGGAAAAACGGGCACCGCTCACAAAGTCTCCAGTGATGGATATGCCGATGATCGCCACACTGCGCTCTTCGCGGGTGTGGCGCCGGCCGATAACCCGCGCCTGGTGGCGATTGTCGTTATTAACGAACCGAGTGATGGGCATTATTTTGGCGGCGAAGCGGCAGCGCCAGTGTTCGCAAAAATTGTAGAAGAGAGTTTAAAAGTATTGCGGGTAACCCCAGAGTTGCCAGCCCTGCAAACTGCACAGGTGGTAGGGTTTTGAACATGGTGACCAATCAAACCGCAACAGCGAAACGCCTGCAAACACTTTTCGAAAATGTCGTGTGTGAACGAGCGACCGAACACAATCCGGAAATCACCGGGTTAAGTTTGGATAGTCGTAGCATTGCTGTTGGTGAGCTTTTTTGTGCGGTGAAAGGGCATAGCGTCGATGGACGGCAGTTTATTTCAGCTGCGATTAGTCGTGGTGCTACAGCGGTTGTCGCGGATGCGTCAGATGATTTTGATTTTAGCTCGGTACCCAATGATATTCCGTTGGTGCTGGTAAAAAATTTAGGTCGGACACTGAGTTTGATCGCTGGAAATTTTTACGATCACCCCTCTCGATCTGTACGTGTAATTGGCGTTACCGGCACCAATGGCAAAACCACCTGCGTACAACTGCTCATGCAGTTGTTCAATCAATTAGGCGAAAAAGCTGCAAGTATTGGCACCATGGGTTACGGTTTTTCGCAGAGCGCACTACAAGATTTTGGATTGACCACGCCAGATGCTATTGCCTGCCAGCGGGTGCTAGCCCAATTGCGAAATGCTGGCGCAACGTTCGTAGCCATGGAAGTTTCGTCGCACGCTCTGGAGCAGGGCAGGGTAGATGCCGTAAATTTTGAGGGCGCCGTATTTACCAATATTAGCCGCGACCATCTCGATTACCATGGTACGTTTGAACACTATATCGCTGCGAAATCCCGTTTATTTACGTTCGACGCACTGCGCTTTGCGGTGATCAATGGTGACGACTCTGCAAGCAGAGCGTTATCGGCTGCGTCCACTGCCGAATCGTCTTTCTTATACGGGGCAGAATCAGGCAACACAGTAGTCGCAAAAGATATTGCGCTCTCGCCAGAAGGCGTGGCCGCGAAAATTTCGAGTGCTTGGGGCGAGGCAAATATCCAATCATGCCTGATAGGTAACTTTAATATTTTAAACTTGCTCGCGGTAATTACCACCGCCTGTGCTGCAGGCTACTCACTGCCAGCGGTAGCAGAACAAGTGCAACACCTGCAACCCGCTAGAGGGCGAATGCAGCGTATTGTTGTAGACGGTGGCGATGTGACTGTGTGTGTCGATTACGCCCATACACCGGATGCACTGGAAAAAGCGTTACTGGCATTGCGCGCACAAGCCGCGAATGACGTGTGGGTTGTGTTTGGCTGCGGCGGTGACCGGGACAAAGGTAAGCGTGCACAAATGGGGAGGATCGCTGCTGAGCATGCGGATGCGGTTGTCGTGACGTCTGATAATCCTCGTACCGAAACCCCCGCTTGTATCATCGATGATGTTCTTTCCGGTATTCCTGCTTCAGATAAACGAGTGACAAACTTTGAAGATCGCTCTGCGGCAATTGAGTTTGCCATTTTGCAGGCAAAGAGCGGCGATACCGTGTTAATTGCTGGCAAGGGCCACGAAGATTATCAAATTGTAGGTACCGCTAAGCGGCACTTTGACGATTGTGAAGTGAGTAGTCAGTGTTTATACGCACGGATCTCCCAGCAAGAGGTGCAGCGGTGAAACTGTCGCAATTGAAACTGGACAGCGCTAAGACTTTAGTGGGTGGTGACGCAGAATTTTTTTGTGTGAGTACCGATACGCGATCACTGCAACCGGGTGATTTGTTTGTGGCGTTGCGCGGTGAACATTTCGATGGGCATGCCTATATTGCTCAGGCTATTGAGAAAGGCGCCTGCGCCGTTGTTGTCGACACTGTACAGGCGGAAATTGCAGTACCGCAATGGGTTGTGAAAGATACCGTTCGTGCGTTGGGTTTTATTGCCGCCAATAAACGCGCTGAGTTTGAAGGAGCTGTCGTCGGGCTTACCGGAAGTAGTGGTAAAACGTCGGTGAAGGGAATGTTGGAGGCGGTTTGTCGGCAGGCTGGACCAACTGTGGCCACAGCCGGCAATTTAAATAATCACATTGGTGTGCCGCAAACGCTTATGCGCCTGGAGCAGCAAGCTTTTGCCATTGTGGAGGCGGGTACCAGTGGCTTTGGCGAAATTGCCTATTTAACAAGTTTGATCCAGCCAGAGGTTGCTCTGGTGAATAATGTTATGCCTGCTCATATGGCGGGTTTTGGATCACTCGACGCAATCGCCCAGGAAAAAGGGGATATTTATGGCGGTAGTAACCTACGCTGCGCGGTAATAAATCTCGACGACAACTATGCCCAAGAATTCTTGGCGCGAAACGGCGGAATCACAACCATTGGTTTTACGGCTAGCCCAATTCAGTACGAAAAAAATAGCGGTGTGGATACGCTGATATACGGGGAGTGCCTGACACCGGACGGCATGGGTTGTTACAGCTTCGATCTCGTTTTAGAGGGAAATCGGTTTCCGGTAAATCTGCAGGTGCCAGGCAAGCACTCTGTGAATAACGCCCTTGCTGCGGCCAGCTGTGCGGTGGCGCTTGGCGTCGCGCACGAGCTTATTGCAAAGGGAGTTTCTCAGTTTCAGGGCGTTGCGGGCCGAATGCAGCGAGTGAGCACTAAGTGCTGCCACACGTTAATTAACGATACCTATAACGCTAACCCCGGTTCTATGCGTGCTGCCGCTAATTATTTGGCACACGCAAAACACAGTGTGATGGTGGTGGGGGATATGGGTGAGCTCGGCAGTGATGAGCTGGCCCAACATTTTGATCTTGGGCGTTACGCGAAAAGTCAGAAAATTAAAAATCTCTTCGCGGTTGGTGAATTATCCAAACAGACAGTCGCCGGATTTGGTGAGGGCGCTACGTGGTTCGAGGACAAAGTCGCGCTGGCTTCTGCGTTACAGCAGCAAGACCTAAGTGATGCTGTCGTGCTGGTTAAAGGTTCTCGCAGTGCGAAAATGGAAGAGGTTATCGAACTATTGGTTAAAAATGATGAGGTGTCGCAGTGTTAGTTTGGCTTGCCAATTTCTTAGAAAGCTATGTCAGCGGGTTTGGCGTTTTTCAATACCTCACATTGCGAGCAATTCTTGGTGTGCTAACTGCGCTGGGTTTGTCAATGGTGTTGGGCCCATGGGTTATTCGAAAGCTCAACGAATTGCAAATTGGGCAAGCGATTCGCGACGACGGTCCGCAGTCGCATTTGAGTAAATCTGGGACCCCGACAATGGGCGGGACGCTGATTTTATTTTCTATTGTTACCGCTACTTTGCTATGGGCAGATTTAAGCAATAGGTATGTTCTGGCCGTGCTGTTTGTAACCATCACCTTTGGCCTCATTGGTTGGGTGGATGATTACCGTAAAGTGGTTGAGAAAAATTCAAAAGGTTTGCCCGCAAAGTGGAAGTATTTTTGGCAATCCGCATGCGGGTTTATTGTTGCTATCGCACTATTTGTGACCGCGCAGACACCCGCAGAAACAACACTCTACATTCCGTTTTTCAAAAATGTCGCATGGCAGATGGGTGTACTGTATGTCTTTGTTACCTACTTGATGATTGTTGGTTTCAGCAATGCGGTAAACCTAACCGACGGGCTTGATGGCCTCGCGATTATGCCAACGGTAATGGTGGGCTCCGCGCTTGGCGTGATTGCCTATTTGGTAGGTAATGCAAATTTTTCTGAGTATCTGCACATAGCTTTTGTGCCAGGCTCTGGTGAACTTGTCGTTTACTGTGCAGCTCTCGCTGGCGCTGGCCTCGGATTTTTGTGGTTTAACACTTATCCCGCACAAGTATTTATGGGTGATGTCGGCGCCTTGGCGTTGGGCGCAGCGTTAGGTGTAATTGCAGTCATTGTTCGGCATGAAATCGTGTTTTTTATAATGTCCGGCATATTTGTCATGGAGACGGTTTCTGTAATCTTGCAAGTTGGCTCTTATAAGCTTACCGGTCGGCGCATATTTCGAATGGCGCCGTTGCACCATCACTTTGAGTTAAAAGGTTGGCCGGAGCCACGTGTGATTGTGCGGTTTTGGATAATTACAGTGATCTTGGTTTTATTTGGCTTGGCAACCTTAAAAATACGGTAATACCTTCATATGAACGGTCTGTTGGCAAGTGATAAATATGTGGTGATAGTGGGGCTCGGTGCAACCGGGCTTTCTGTCGCCCGTTATTTACACCTGCGTGGGGAACGTTTTTCAGTAGTGGATACTAGAGAGCACCCGCCTGGGGCCGACGAACTCATGGCGCTGAACAATAAAGTGGACCATCACTTCGGCGCAGTTGAGCAACCCCAGATAGATCTGTTGTTAAACGCAGCTGAGATCGTGTTGAGCCCGGGCGTCGACAGACGCACTGACTTTATACAGGCCGCGCTTAAAAACAACATTTCTATTGTTGGCGATATCGAACTGTTTTTGCGAGAAGTCCAAGTGCCTGTTGTGGGTATTACCGGCTCGAACGGAAAATCGACGGTTACCGCGTTGATGGCGGCGGTAGGCGCAAAAGCGGGTTTTAAAACCTGTGCAGCCGGAAATATAGGATTACCGGTGTTAGATGCGCTTCAGGAAAACGCAGAGCTTTACATATTGGAGCTTTCCAGTTTTCAGCTTGAAAGCGTCAGTCGGCCTGGGCTAACGGTCGCTTGTATGCTTAATGTTAGCGAAGATCATATGGATCGCTACAACCGTTTCGTCGATTACTGCATGGCAAAACAGCGTATTTATTTTGGTGCACAAAATGTTGTTTATAACATCGACGATAAATTAACCCAGCCACCTATAGTTGACGGGGTCGCTCGGCGCGGATTCAGTTTGAGCAAGCCCATAGAAGAAGGCGAAAGTGCGTTCTACTTTTCTGCCGATACCGGGAATCTGTGCGCGGCTAAAGATAATCTTATAAATATCGACCAAATAAAAATATTTGGTCGTCACAATGTCGCTAATGTGTTGGCGGTGTTTGCAATGGCTGACGCATTGAACATTACGCGCGCGGCCACTTGCGCTGCCGTGCAGGAATTCAGTGGTCTTGACCACCGATGTCAGTGGGTTGCAAAAAAACGTGGCGTTACATTTATTAATGATTCCAAGGCGACCAATGTTGGCGCAGCTCAGGCGGCGATTGCTGGCTTGTCAGCCAGCTTCAAGCGGATCTTGTTGATTGCAGGTGGCGATGGGAAAGACGCAAATTTTTTCAGCTTCGGCAAGCTGGTTGATGCTCATGTTGCAGTTCTCATATTGATGGGTCGCGACGCGGGGGCCATTGCTGATTGTGTTTCCGACACTACACCGGTAGTGCAGGCACAAACGATGACAGAAGCCGTGGAAGTTGCGTTTTCTTCGGCGGAGGAGGGCGATTTGGTTCTACTATCACCTGCCTGTGCGAGCTTCGATATGTTTGCTGGATTTGAAGACAGGGGGCGACAATTTGCCGCTGCCGTGGAGGGATTAACGGAGTGATTTCGCAAGCATTGGCAAGTATTTCTGTTGAAAATACGACGATGGATCGCAGCCTCATTGCCGCAGCCGCACTCCTGTTGAGCGTAGGCATGGTTATGGTCGCATCAAGTTCTATGGACTTTGCCTTTGCGACTTATGGCGACCCTTGGTTTTTTGTTAAGAAACAATGCCTGTTTTTGTGTGTTGGCATCTTGGGCGGAGCAATAATCGCATCTGTACCCACCGATATCTGGCAAAAATATGCTGGCGTACTGTTATTGGTAGGGCTGGTTTTGTTGCTTGCGGTTCTGGTGCCGGGAATTGGGAAGGTGGTAAACGGGAGTCGGCGTTGGTTGGATTTAGGTCCAGTCGGTATTCAAGCCTCGGAACTGGCGAAGTTTTGTTTCATTATTTATTTTGCGAGCTACCTGGCACGCAAAAATGAAGAGGTTAAAGCACGCTGGGCTGGATTTTTCAAAATGGTAATGGTGTTGGGGCTTGCGGCAATTTTACTGTTGGCTGAACCCGACTTTGGCAGTGCTGTGGTGTTGAGTATGACACTCTCGTGCATGATGTTTGTCGCAGGTATTCCGGTATTTCGCTTTGCCATAATTGCGCTGTTTGGCGTGGCGAGTATGTTTGCGTTGGCCTATTTGTCCCCCTACCGATGGGAGCGCATTGTCGCATTTATGGACCCTTGGTCACGTCAGTTTGATAGCGGATATCAGTTGGTGCAGTCGTTGATTGCATTTGGGAGAGGGGAGTGGTTCGGCGCGGGTTTAGGTAATAGCTTACAAAAATTATTTTTCCTGCCCGAGGCCCACACGGACTTTATATTTGCCATCTATGCAGAAGAGTTTGGTTTTGTCGGAGCCATATTATTGGTAGTCCTTTACGGTTTCTTCGTATGGCGTATGATCGCGCTCGCCAGAATAGCACTGAGTAGACAAAAGCTGTTTAGCGGGTTTTTGGTATTCGGCATTGCGGGGATGTTTGCCATGCAGGCGTTTATCAATATGGGCGTCGCTTCTGGGTTATTGCCTACAAAAGGTTTGACGTTACCGTTGATAAGTTACGGCGGAAGCAGCCTGCTGATTTGCTGTTTGCTTATTGCGCTCGTATTTCGAGTTTCCTGGGAGGAAAGCGAAATTGAGTAACTCAAGGGTGCTGATAATGGCTGGCGGAACCGGGGGGCATATATTCCCAGGGCTGGCGCTTGCAGCGGAGCTACAAGCGCGAGGCGTGTCTGTCGAGTGGCTGGGTACCCGTCGTGGGTTGGAGTCGCGATTGGTGCGCGATGCGGGTATCGCGTTGCACTTTATTGATATAGAGGGGGTTCGTGGTCGCGGCCCTGCGGCTTTATTAAAAGCACCATTTTTAGTGCTGATGGCGATTATTCAAGCAGCGAAAGTTATTCGTCAATTTAATCCAGCGGTCATCGTTGGTTTGGGTGGGTTTGTGGCCGGGCCTGGCGGTGCTGCTGCAAAATTATTAGGTAGGCCTTTAGTGATTCACGAGCAAAATGCGATCGCTGGTACGACCAATAAACTCTTATCACGCATTGCGGATCGCGTGTTATCCGCGTTTCCAAATGTGTTTGCCAAAGCAGAAGTGATAGGTAACCCCGTACGCCGGGAGATTGCGGAAATCAGTGAGCCAAAAACGCGCTTCTCGGCGTCGCCTGATCAGCTGAATGTTTTGGTTTTAGGAGGCAGTCGGGGCGCCAGAGCAATAAATCAGCTAATGCCTGAAGCGCTGAGTAAGGTTTTTTCATTAAGTGCTACGCAGTGTGCAGCTAAAATTTCTGTGCTTCATCAGACAGGTGATGCACTGGTCGACGAAACGCTCGAAGCCTATAACCTTCACAAAATTGAGTTGGGTGATCAGGTGCAAGTGACGGCTTTTGTGGACGATATGGCCGCAAAGCTCACTTGGGCAAATTTGGTTATTTGTCGCAGTGGTGCGTTGACGGTGTCAGAGTTGGCTGCGGCAGGAGTGGCGTCTTTGTTGGTGCCGTTTCCGTACGCGATCGATGATCATCAGACAGTTAATGGGCAATTTCTGGTAGGTGCGGGCGCTGCGAAAATGTGGCAACAGAGTGAGCTCTCCGCAGATACTCTCGCGGCCCAAATTATTGAATTTTCCGAAAGGCCAGAGGCGCTATTGCAAATGGCTGAACATGCGCGAGCGGAGGCAAAACCAGAGGCAACGGCGCGTTTTGCGGACGTTTGTCAAACATTTATCGTCTCTGAGCTAGTGGGAAAGGTTTAGTTATGCAGCAACCAGACATCCATTTTATTCCTGAAATGCGACGTATCAGGCGAATCCACTTTGTTGGTGTAGGCGGCGCAGGCATGAGCGGAATAGCGGAAGTTTTGCACAACCAAGGTTATCTTATTTCCGGCTCGGATTTGCGCGAATCAGATGTTACTCGTCGATTGTCTGCGATGGGCATGACAATTTATGTTGGGCATCATGCAAAAAATGTCCATGGCGTAGACGTCGTGGTCAATTCGAGTGCCGTTGATGAAGCTAACCCAGAATTGTTAGAAGCTAGGCAGCAGCGTATACCAGTCGTGCGTCGAGCGGAGATGCTGGGTGAGCTGATGCGTTATCGCCACGGTATTGCGGTTGCAGGTACTCACGGTAAAACCACGACGACAAGCCTGATTGCAAGTATTTTTGCGGAGGGCGACAAAGACCCCACTTTTGTTATAGGCGGCCTGTTAAATAGCGCAGGTACCAATGCAGCGCTGGGTGCAAGCCGTTATTTGGTGGCAGAAGCGGATGAGAGCGATGCATCATTTTTACATTTGCAGCCAATGGTTGCGGTTGTGACCAATATCGATGCGGACCACATGGATACTTATGGGGGCGACTTCGGCACACTGAAAAAAACGTTCGTCGAGTTTTTGCACAACTTGCCGTTCTATGGTGTCGCAGTCATGTGCGGCGATGATCCCGTGATCACTAGTTTGATTCCGGATATAGCAAGAACGGTAATTACTTATGGTTTTTCTGAAGACTGTGACTTTAAAGCGTACGACGTGAAGCAGGAATCGGGTAAACAGCGGTTTAAAATTAAACGCCCAGAGGGCGAACCGCTTGATATTTATTTGAATATGCCGGGTCAGCACAATGTATTAAATGCGACCGCGGCGGTTGCCGTTGCAACTGATGAAGGCATAGACGATATCGCAATTCAGCAAGGCCTTGCTCAATTCATGGGGGTGGGGCGTAGATTCCAAATTTATGGTGACTACCCGTTACCACAAGGTGGTTCGGTCATGCTGGTAGATGATTATGGTCATCACCCGCGCGAGGTTGCAGCGACTATTCGCGCAGTACGAGATAGCTGGCCCGACCGTCGGTTATTTATGGTTTATCAACCACACCGTTATACGCGTACGCGAGATCTCTATGAAGATTTTGTGGAGGTTTTATCGAGTGTTGATCAGCTGGTGCTACTGGAAGTGTATGCGGCAGGAGAAGAGCCCATTCCAGGCGCAGACGGCAGGCATTTAAGTCGCACAATACGTACGCGCGGGCTGGTAGATCCGATATTTGTTGAAGGTATCGAAGGTGTCCCCGCTGTTGTCAAAGATCTGGTGAAGCCGGGGGATATTATTATCACCCAGGGAGCGGGAAATGTTGGCAGCCTGGCGCCGACACTAGCAAAGAAAAAATTTGCCTAATTGTGAGCGGAGAATTTGACGTGACGATGTACCAGCCGGGATTTAAAAATTTTGTAAATTCTGGAAAAAGTTTCGGAAAAGTTGCAGTGCTTTACGGGGGAACTTCTGCCGAACGAGATGTTTCGTTAAAAAGCGGGCGCGCGGTAGCGAATGGTTTGCGCGAACAGGGTATTGATATTTTAGAGCTGGATATTGGCAACCAAGGTGTTGCGCAAATTTTGGCTGCAACATTTGATCGTGCTTTTATCGCATTACATGGGGAAGGTGGTGAAGACGGGAAGGTGCAGGCGTTGTTGCAACTGCTTGGAATCCCTTTTACAGGCAGCTTGCACACAGCGTCTGCTATCGCGATGGATAAACTAAAAACCAAACAAATTTGGTTGAGCGCAAGCTTACCAACTCCGGATTATCGGGTATTGCAATCGTCCGATGATTTTGCGGCTTGCTTGCAAGCACTTGGAGGGTCTGTATTTGTGAAGCCTGTACACGAAGGCTCAAGTATTGGTATGACCTGTGCTAATAATAAAGAAGAGTTGAAGGCGGCTTTTGAAGCGGCGGAAAAATTTGATAGCGAAGTGTTTGCAGAGTCAACCGTAGTGGGGCGTGAATTTACAGTTGCTATTCTAGGTGAAACGGTGCTGCCCCCAATTGAGTTGTTACCGAGTAACCGATTCTATGACTACGACGCGAAATATATTTCTAATGAAACCCGCTACCTTTGCCCCTGTAACTTAACGCCGGATAAAAACAAAGAATTGTGTGAGCTCGCGTTAAAGTCATTCAAAATGATCGGATGTTCGGGGTGGGGCCGCGTAGATGCACTGCAGGACGAAGCAGGTAATTTTCACTTGCTTGAAGTGAACACGGTGCCGGGAATGACTGATCACAGTTTGGTTCCGATGGCTGCGCGAGCAGTAGGATTAAACTTTAGCGAACTGGTGGCAGAAATTCTTTACATTTCGACCTTGGGTGCACGGTAGAAATGAAAGATATGAAACCCGGGACTCGCGCGCAGAAGGCCAAAGCGGATAAAAATAAAACCGGAGGTGGACGGGCTAAGGCTGCAACAAGAGGCGCGAGTTCAAAGTCGCGTGTGCGGCCTAGCAAGGAACCGCGAAACTGGCGTGCTTTTTTTTGGCCGTTGCGTTTTTTGGTGATGCTTGCGTTTCTTGGCGTGCTGGTTTTTGGTGTGAATTGGTCTAAAGGCCTGCACAAAATACAAACTATGGTTAATCGGCCTGTGTCCAGTATTTCAATGAAAGGCGAGTTTAGTCACTTAACTAAAGATTATCTGCAGCAGGTGGTTGTAAAGCAGATGAACGGTGATTTCGTTGACCTCGACTTGCGGTCTATGAGGGCTGCGTTAGAGGCTGAGCCCTGGGTACAAACTGCAAATGTTCGCAGGATCTGGCCGGACAGGCTGGAAATTTCCATCCAGGAGCAAAAACCCATTGCGCGATGGGGCAGAGAAGGATTTATTAATGCTCAGGGGCGATTGATCGACGTAGAGAACAACTCCACATTGGCAGGGTTGCCGGTGTTTTATGGCCCACGATCTAAAAGCAACGAAATCGCGCAAACATATTTGGCAACCGCCGAAATTTTATCGGCATCAGGTTTTGGCTTGATGGGCATACAAGTCGATGAAACACTTTCATGGCGAATTTATCTGACGGATAATGTGGAAATAATTATTGGTCAATATGACGTGCTTGAAAAACTTAATAATTTTTTACTGGTATATCAGAACAATTTAGAAGAGAAAAAGGATCAGTTGGCTCGAGTGGATATGCGTTATGATCACGGAATGGCCGTTTCCTGGAAACCAAAACCAGATGTGCCACAATTACAAGCGAGTCGATAATGAATGTTGCGTTGGAACGAATGAGTCAGCTTAGGGCGGGTAAATAAATGGCGCATGCAAATAGTGGACGTATGATTGTCGGCTTGGATATAGGGACATCCAAAGTCGTTGCCATTGTCGGAGAAATTTCGCCCGAAGGTGATCTTGCGGTCGTCGGTATAGGCTCACATAAATCTGTGGGCATGAAAAAAGGTGTGGTCGTCAATATCGAGTCTACCGTGCAATCGATTCAACGAGCAGTCGAAGAGGCGGAACTCATGGCTGGCTGCGAAATACATTCTGTATATGTTGGAATTGCCGGTAGCCATATTCGCAGCCTGAACTCACACGGCATAGTCGCGATAAAAGATCGTGAGGTATTTCCTCAGGATCTGGATCGGGTCATCGATGCTGCGCAGGCAGTGGCCATTCCTGCGGATCAAAAAATACTTCATATATTGCCGCAGGAATATTTGATCGATGACCAGGAAGGTGTAAAAGAACCTCTGGGGATGTCCGGGGTGCGCCTTGAAGCTAAGGTTCACCTGGTTACCTGCGCTGTCAACGCTGCCCAAAATATTGAGAAATGTATCCGTCGTTGTGGGTTGGAGGTTGAGGACGTCATTCTGGAGCAGCTGGCTTCCAGCTACTCGGTGTTGACCGATGATGAAAAAGAATTAGGTGTTTGCCTGGTTGATATTGGCGGTGGCACTACAGATATTGCGATTTTTACTGAGGGTGCAATTCGTCACACAGGTGTGATTCCTATCGCCGGTGACCAGGTGACGAATGATATTGCTATGGCGCTGCGCACTCCGACGCAACACGCGGAAGAAATCAAAATTAAATATGCGTGCGCATTGGCCAAGCTGACCGGCGCCGAGGAAACAATAAAAGTACCCAGTGTGGGTGATCGCCCTGCGAGGAATTTATCGCGGCAGGCGCTGGCGGAAGTCGTGGAGCCACGGTACGACGAATTGTTTACTCTCGTGCAAGCAGAGCTGCGTCGCAGTGGTTTCGAAGATTTGGTCGCCGCTGGCATTGTGTTGACCGGCGGCACGTCGAAAATGGAAGGGGTTGTTGAACTGGCAGAGGAAATTTTCCATATGCCGGTTCGACTTGGTGCACCCACCAATATTAAAGGTTTAAAAGATATTGTAGATAACCCGATTTATTCAACTGGCGTTGGGCTGTTGCTATACGGTATGCAGCAATCGGGAGAGTCTGTATTCAGCCAGGAGCCTCGCGCGAGCTTTTTTAGCCGCATGAAGTCCTGGTTTAACAAGAATCTTTAGTGGCAGAGCTATGCTACTGAGTGTTTTAGTCAAAAGGGGAAAAGAGGGGAACTCTTATGTTTGAATTAGTTGATAGCATTCCGCAAAACGCAGTAATTAAAGTTGTTGGTGTGGGTGGTGGCGGCGGAAACGCAGTCAAGCACATGATTTCCAATGCCGTAGACGGTGTTGAGTTTATCTGTGCAAATACTGATGCTCAGGCGCTCAAAGATGTTGATGCGCGAACTGTGCTGCAGTTAGGCCACGGTATTACCAAAGGGTTGGGCGCTGGCGCAAATCCGGATATCGGTCGACAGGCTGCGATGGAAGATCGTGAGCGTATTACAGAAGTGCTGCAAGGTGCAGATATGGTGTTTATCACCGCCGGTATGGGTGGTGGTACTGGAACTGGTGGTGCGCCTGTGGTTGCAGAGATCGCCAAAGAGTTGGGTATCCTCACCGTGGCAATTGTTACCAAGCCTTTTCCATTTGAAGGTCGCAAGCGCATGAAGATTGCCGATGAGGGGATCAAGCAGCTTCAGGATCGCGTGGATTCTTTGATCACTATTCCTAACGAGAAGTTATTGGCGGTGCTCGGTAAGGCCACAACATTACTTGACGCGTTCAAAGCTGCGAATGATGTACTGCTGGGCGCTGTTCAGGGGATTGCAGATTTGATTATTCGCCCTGGCATGATCAACGTTGATTTCGCTGATGTGCGAACAGTGATGTCAGAGATGGGTATGGCGATGATGGGAAGCGGAACCGCAGCGGGTGAAAACCGCGCTCGCGAAGCTGCTGAAGCGGCCATCCGCAGTCCCCTGCTTGAAGATATTAATTTACAGGGTGCGCGCGGTATCCTGGTGAACATCACCGCAGGTATGGATCTGAGCCTGGGCGAGTTTACGGAAGTTGGCGATACCATCGAAGAGTTTGCCTCTCACGACGCGACTGTTGTGGTAGGTACTGTGATCGATCCAGAAATGAACAACGAACTGCGGGTAACGGTGGTCGCAACTGGTCTGGGTGCTGAAGTGAGAGCAGAAAAGCCTACGCCTGCAAAGGTAGTGGACAACACTCGCACAGCGGACGGCCGTCCAAACTATTCTGCGCTCGATAAGCCAACGGTAATTCGTAACACCAAAACGGCTGCAAGCTCTGCTGCTGCAGTTGCACAGCTCGAAGAGGCAGATAAAAACCTGGAATACCTGGACATTCCTGCGTTTTTGCGACGTCAGGTCGACTAACTAAGCGCTGCGCTTAATTAGAGTGTGCGCTAACCCCGCACGCTCACCCGTTTTGCAGACGGAGATGGAGCAGAAGATTCCAGAGGGAAGGCGTTTTGAGTTTCCCCCTCAACTTGCCGCTCTGGACATAGCACATGGATGTACGCCTTCCTGCTCCGGTATCTCACGGGTAAATGGGAACTTTTAGCCCCATCTCTCGTCTGTAAATTTGAACTTGTACGCAATTTTTTACTTGAAATTAGGCGTTTGCGAACCGATCAAGGATCATGTGAGCCAGTATTTTGAACCACATGCGACTTAGTAAATTCGTTTAATAACGACCTTTAGTAGTTCAGCGTTGCGTGTGGGCAAAAAATGCACAGAACATTTGGTTTTGCGGTCAGCACTCTGCTATGATGCGCGCCGCTTTCGAGCCCCTTTTTGAGACTGCATGAATGATCAAACAACGTACGTTGAAGAATGAAATCCGAGCAACCGGCGTAGGCCTGCACACCGGCCAAAAGGTTTACCTGACCTTGCGCCCAGCCCCAATTGATGCGGGCATCGTATTTCGTCGCGTGGATCTCAGCCCTGCAGTCGATATTCCCGCTCACGCGGAAAACGTTGGTGATACCACGCTTTCTACCACTCTGGTCAACGGCGATGTGCGAGTTTCAACGGTAGAGCACCTCATGTCCGCAATGGCGGGTCTGGGTATCGATAACGCCATTGTTGAGGTGAGTGCTGACGAAGTGCCCATTATGGATGGTAGCGCCGGGCCGTTTGTTTTTCTGATTCAGTCGGCGGGTATCCAAGAGCAGAATGCGCCCAAGAAATTCATCCGAATCAAGAAGAAAGTTGTGGTGAAAGACGGCGAAAAAGAGGCCGCTTTTTATCCGTTCAACGGCTTTAAGGTCTCTTTTGGCATCGATTTCGATCACCCGGTATTTAAGGGGCGTAAACTTGACGCGACTATCGATTTTTCGAGTACGTCATTCGTCAAAGAAATATCCCGTGCACGCACCTTCGGTTTCATGCATGAGATCGAGTACCTGCGCTCGAAAGGCCTGGTGAAAGGCGGAAGTCTGGACAACGCGGTCGTGGTTGATAAATACCGCATCATGAACGAGGACGGCTTGCGTTACGACGACGAGTTCGTCAAACATAAGGTGCTCGATGCCATCGGTGATCTGTATCTGCTTGGTACCAGCTTAATCGGTGAATACCGGGCCTACAAAAGCGGCCATGGTCTGAATAATCAGGTGTTGCGCGAGCTCATGAAGCGAGAAGACGCCTGGGAGCTGGTAACCTTCGACGAGGAAGAAACCGCTCCAATCTCCTACATTAAGCCATTATTGGCGGTCTAACACGACAGCCTGACTTATGCCAATAGTCGGGCTATCGCTCCAGTTCCTTATAAAGTTAAGTTGGAATTTTGTGGCTGAATATGCCATAGTTCGGCCGTTTCGTCACAAATAGCCAGAGCTGGCAATCCTCAACTTGCAGCCGGGGCGGAAGTGAGCAACTATTCAGGCAGGCAGCTTGATTAAAGTTTGGTCCGGCTGAATTAGCTTGAGGGTTGTGCAGAGTTATTGCGCCAAAAGATTAATGAAGATAATCGTCGTCAGTAAACGTCACGGCAGCACCCGCAGCTTTACGCTGGGCGGGTGGACTCGTGCCCTGTTATCCGCCTGTATGGTGGGTATACCTGTGGGCGCTGTGACTTTGGCTGTGTCACAACACCTCAGCTCGAATTCGTCCGATATCCTCACCGCAGAATCTACCGAAGCCTGGGAAGAAACCCTGGTGGAGCAACAGTCGCAAGTAGAGCGGGCTAAACAGGATTCCGAGCGCAAGCTCGCCGCGTTGACACTCCGCGTAGCAGAACTTCAGGCGCGCCTGGTGCGGCTGGATGCTCTCGGTGAGCGACTGACCACTATGGCCAAGCTCGATACCGGCGAGTTCGATTTTGGTCGATCGCCCGCGCGTGGCGGGCCAGAGCAGGATATCGACGAGACGACCTACGCAGCGCCAGATTTCCAGGAAGCACTGGAGCAACTGGGTGCTCAGATAGAAGACCGGCAGCAGCAGTTGGATACGCTCGAAGCTCTCCTTGCCAAGCGCAAGCTGCAGAACGATGTCTTTCTCGCTGGCAGACCTATTAAAAAAGGCTGGATGTCGTCACGCTATGGTCGTCGCAGTGACCCGTTCACTGGGCGAATTGCCTGGCATGCGGGTGTTGATTTCGCCGGCAAAGAAGGTTCGGATATCATTGCTGTGGCATCCGGCGTGGTTACCTGGTCTGGCGAGCGTTACGGTTATGGCCAGATGGTGGAGGTTAACCACGGTAATGGCTTTTCCACCCGTTATGCGCACTGTAAGGAAAACCTGGTTAAGGTTGGCGACGTAATCAAGAAGGGCCAGGTTGTCGCGCTAATGGGCTCAAGCGGCCGCTCCACGGGCCCTCATGTTCATTTCGAAGTCTACAAAAATGGTCGTACCGTCGACCCGGCAACCTATATTCATCGGGCCAGTCGTTAAGTTTTCTTCTTCTCTCCGGCGTTTACGCCTGCTCAAAACACTTCATATTTATTAGATAAATACGTAGGGCGCATGCCCCTCCAATAGTTGGATTTTCTATGATAGGCAAACTCTTCCGGGCCGTATTTGGCTCGAAAAACGATCGTGAGTTGAAAAGAATGGGTAAATTGGTGCGTAAAATTAACGCGCTGGAACCCGAATTTGAACCGTTGGACGACACCCAATTAAAGGCGAAGACGGCCGAGTTTCGCGAGCGTTTTAATAATGGCGAATCGCTAGACCAATTACTGCCTGAGGCTTTCGCCGCCGCGCGGGAGGCGAGTAAACGCGCAATGGGCATGCGTCATTTTGACGTGCAGTTGATTGGCGGCATTACGCTACACGAGGGCAGGATCGCAGAGATGAAAACCGGTGAGGGTAAGACGCTGGTCGCCACTTTGGCCGCGTACCTCAACGGTATTCCTGGTAAAGGTGTTCATATCGTTACGGTGAACGATTATTTGGCGAGACGCGATGCGAACTGGATGAGGCCGGTGTATGAGGCACTGGGAATGACAGTGGGATCTATCGTGTCCATGCAAGACCCCGCCGAAAAACGCGAGGCCTACGCAGCAGATATTACTTACGGAACCAACAACGAATACGGTTTTGATTATCTGCGCGATAATATGGCGCTGCGGAAAGAAGATCGTATGCAGCGACCACTGGCATACGCTGTTGTTGACGAGGTGGACTCGATCCTGATCGATGAGGCGCGTACGCCTCTTATTATTTCCGGTGCGGCCGAAGATAGCTCAGTACTTTATCAGGCGATAAACAAGCTGATTCCTTCATTAAAACGCCAACCGGAGGCGCCGGAAGGCGAAGAGCCGACTGAGCTGGGCCACTTCACTATTGATGAAAAAATGCGCTCAATTGAGCTTACCGAAGACGGTCATCAACTGGTGGAAGAGTTACTGATAAAAAATGGTTTGCTCGGTGAAAACGACAGCTTGTACCACGCATCCAACCTGAGCTTGCTGCACCACATTTTGTCCGGTTTGCGTGCGCATCACCTGTACCACAAAAACGTGGAATACATCGTTCAAAACGGGCAGGTGGTGCTGATTGACGAACATACCGGCCGCACCATGCCGGGTCGCCGGCTGTCTGAAGGTTTGCATCAGGCTATTGAGGCGAAAGAAGGTGTGGCGATTCAGGCGGAAAGCCAAACCATGGCATCCACCACCTTTCAGAACTATTTCCGTATCTACGACAAGCTTGCCGGAATGACCGGCACTGCCGACACTGAAGCGTTCGAATTTCGTCAGATTTACGGGTTGGACGTGGTGGTTATTCCGACCAATCGACCGGTTGCGCGTAAAGATCTGAATGATCTGATTTTCCTGAGTGTGGAAGATAAGTATGACGCGATTATCGAGGATGTGAACGAATTCCGGGGCAAGAACGCACCCGTACTGGTGGGTACAGCGTCGGTTGAAACCTCGGAAGAAATGTCTAAACGGCTGACGGAAGCGGGCATCGCGCACGAAGTACTTAACGCGAAACAGCATGAGCGTGAAGCAGATATCATCGCGCAAGCAGGTCGTCCAGGTGCGGTAACTATCGCAACCAACATGGCTGGACGTGGTACCGATATCGTTTTGGGCGGTAAGTGGCAAGCGGAAATCGATAAGCTCGAGAATCCCACCGAAGAACAGATTGCAGCCATTAAAGAGGATTGGAAAAAACGCCACGAAATTGTCCTTGAGGCAGGCGGGCTGCATATTATTGGTACCGAGCGCCACGAATCCCGTCGTATCGACAACCAGTTACGTGGCCGTGCGGGTCGTCAGGGCGATCCGGGTTTGTCCCGGTTCTATCTGTCGCTGGAAGATAATCTGATGCGCATTTTTGCCTCTGATCGCATGCGCGCGATTATGCAAACGCTGGGCATGGAAAAGGGCGAAGCGATCGAGCACCGAATGGTGACCAATGCAATCGAAAAAGCGCAGCGCAAGGTTGAAGGTCGTAACTTTGATTACCGCAAGCAGCTGCTCGAATATGACGATGTTGCCAATGATCAGCGTCGCGTAGTCTACGCCCAGCGTAATGAGCTGCTTGAAGCGGACGACATCGAAGAGGCGATTCACGGTATTCGCGAGGATGTGATCGCCGCACAACTGGAGAGTTTCGTTCCTCCGCAAAGCGTGGAGGAGCAGTGGGACATTAAAGGCCTGGAGCAGACGCTGTTAAACGATTACGGAGTGTCCGTGCCCCTGCAGCAGTGGCTGGACGAAGACAGTAAAATGGATGAAGAGGGGCTGCGCACCAAGCTCACAGAAGTGATGGATGAGATTTACGCGCGTAAATGCGAGGCCATTGGCTCCGCTATGCGTACGCTCGAAAAGCAATTAATGTTGCAGGTACTGGATACCCTTTGGAAAGAACATTTACAGAATATGGATGCGCTGCGACAAGGCATTAACCTCCGGGCATACGCGCAGCGAAACCCGAAGCAAGAGTACAAGCGTGAATCATTTACGCTATTCGAAGAGATGTTGCAGAACCTGAAATTCGACCTGACCCGGGTATTGTTCCGTGTGCAGCCTATCAGTGAAGAGCAACTGGCTGAGATGGAGCGCCGCCGTCAGGCGGAAGCCGCTGCCCGTAAGATTCAGTTGCAGCACGAGCAGGTTTCCGGCTTGGAGCCCGAGGCGGGTGAAGCACCCAGCGCAGGCGAGCCGCGATCTGAACAGCCGTATGTCCGCGCAGGAAGAAAAGTAGGGCGCAACGATCCTTGTCCCTGTGGTTCTGGTAAGAAGTTCAAGGCGTGTCACGGTAAATTAGGCTAATTATTGCTGCGCGCAGCTGTTTGCCTGCGCGCTCTTTATAACGGCGGTAGAGACAATTATGGCAGTGGGTGAGTTCGTTCTACCAGACGTGCGTCCGGTAGCTGGTGTACGCTTGGGTGTGTCGGTAGCAGGTATTAAGCAAACGGTAAGGCCCGATTGTGTTTTGATCGCCCTCAACCCGGGAACTCGGGTCGCAGGTGTGTTCACGCAGAATGCATTTTGCGCTGCCCCGGTCACTTTGTGTAGACAGTATATTGGCGATAAATCGCGGTATCTCCTGATCAACTCTGGCAACGCCAATGCGTGTACGGGAGACGCTGGTATGCATGCAGCTCGTCTGACTATGGCTGCAGTAGCTGCCGAAGGCGACGTTGCACCGGAAGCAGTGCTGCCGTTTTCCACAGGCGTTATTGGTAACCTGTTGCCCGCTGAAAAAATAGTGAATCAGGTTCCTTCGCTGTTTGCGGATTTGGCCGAGGACGGCTGGCAGCGTGCGGCGCGAGCGATAATGACAACCGATACACGCCCCAAGCTGGCAAGTAAAACACTCACGATCGCTGAACGAATGGTCACTATCACGGGCATGTCCAAAGGCGCCGGTATGATTAAGCCAAATATGGCCACCATGCTGGGTTTTATCGCGACAGATGCCGTAGTGTCGCAATCACTTCTGGAAGATATCTCTCGTATAGCCGCGAATCAGTCGTTTAACCGCATTACGATTGATGGCGATACTTCAACCAACGACTCCTGCATCCTCATGGCGACTGCAGCAGCGGGCCACCCGGAGATTGTCTCCAGAGATTGTGAAGAGTACGGACTTTTACTTGATGCTGTTTGTGAGATATACCAGTCACTGGCGCAGCAAATTGTACGCGATGGTGAGGGTGCAACGAAATTTGTCACTGTTGAAGTCAAGGGTGGCGCCACTAATAACGAATCTCTTACAGTCGCTTATGCGATTGCCCACTCACCACTGATTAAAACAGCGTTATTCGCTTCCGACCCGAATTGGGGGCGAATTGTCGCGGCTATCGGTTATGCAGATGTACCTGAACTGGATGTATCCAAGGTGAAAGTCTGGTTGGATGAGGTTCAAATTGTTGCTGATGGCGGGTGTGCTGCCGGATATACCGAAGAAGCCGGTCAAGCGGTGTTTAATCAGGCGGAGTTCGCTATTCGGGTAGATCTAGGCCGAGGTGAATGTACCGAAACCATTTGGACTTCGGATCTCTCACACGAATACGTCACCATCAATGCTGAATATCGCACATAAAGTTATACACGTTGCAGTCGGTGTTGTCCGCAATGCCAAAGGCGAGGTACTCATTGCCAAACGCCAAGCCGGGCAGCACCTTGCTGGTTTTTGGGAGTTTCCCGGTGGCAAGGTCGAACAGGGTGAATGCGTAACCACTGCTCTGGCTCGGGAGCTGCGCGAAGAGCTTGGGATTGAGGTTTCCGAAGCACAACCGCTCATCACAATTCCATACGATTACCCAGAAAAACGTGTGTTATTGGACGTTCACGAAGTCACTCAATACAGCGACTCGCCAGTGAGTGGTGAAGGGCAGTCGATTCGCTGGGTCTCTCAGTCTGATCTCCGCGACTACACTTTTCCACCAGCTAACGCACCAATCGTCACTGCCGTTCAATTGCCCGCTGTGTTTTGTATTTCTGGTGAGTTTGAAGGTTTCGCGGCGTTGCGCGACCGGTGTGGCTCTCTACAGTCTCAGGGGATCACCCATATCCAGTTGCGTGCACCGCACCTCGAACCGGCAGAGTATCTACAAGTGTATCGCCGTCTGTCTGGTGAGATTGAAGGGGTTTCGTTATTTGCCAATACGGATTGGCAACATCCCAATGTTTCGCAGGTTGAGCAAATGCCGCGGTACATTCATTTGTCCAGTCGCGTTTTACGCGCGGGCTATAAGCCTGTCGCTGGCGGGGTCATCAGCGCGGCTTGTCACGATGTGGAAGAACTTAAACTGGCTGAACACGCTGGCGCACACTTCGTATTTTTCTCTCCTGTGAAGCCAACTTCAAGTCACCCGAATACGCCTGGTGTTGGTTGGGAAGCATTGCGAGATTTTTGCGCAGTTGCGAAAGTGCCAGTCTATGCACTGGGTGGTTTAAGCGAGTTAGATATCAGCCAGGCGCGGCAGTGCGGAGCGCAGGGAATAGCGGCCATTTCTGCTTTATGGGGCCGCATTCAGTAGCCCTGCGAGTCGTCCTCAGACCAGGCATCACTTTCCAGTGTATTGCCCTCGATCACGTTTTTTTCCGCAGCCCATCCACCAAAATCTATGGTTTTGCAGCGATCGCTGCAAAACGGGCGGTATGGAAAGTCATCGGTCATTAAGACCTGTTTGTCACAGGTAGGGCACTTTACTGCCAGCGTTTTAAAGGTCATTGAGCGTAATATCAGCCAGTTGCAGGTAACGAAGGTGCAACGCGTCTACTTGGTAGAGCGTTTGCTCGAGGCTGCCGGCATTATCGACAATATCGTCTGCATGTTTCAAGCGCTCTGTTCTGGGCAGTTGACTGGCGATGATTTTTTCGATCATCCTGCGGTCTGCATTATCCCGAGCGCTCGCGCGAGTGATTTGCTCAACCACTGGTAGGTCGACAATCAGCACCCGGTTGACGTTGTAGTGGCCAGACTCCAATAACAAAGGGGCAGAAAGAATCGTGTAGGGGCCGGGCGCCGCCTGAATGCGCGCTTCGATCTCAGTACGGATGAGAGGATGGGTTAGAGACTCGAGCCAGCGTCTCTCAGATTCGTTGGAGAATATAATTTTTCTTAGTGCCTGGCGGTCGAGTGAGCCGTTGGCCAGGAGAATCTGCGGGCCAAAATGCGCGGTAATTTTTTTTAGCCCTTCGGAGCCCGGTGCTACCACTTCTCTGGCGATGGTATCTGCGTCAACCACCACTATGCCATGGTGTTCGAACCTTTGTGACACGGTGGTTTTGCCGCTGCCGATACCGCCTGTTAGCCCGACAACGAACACTAGCCGACCTTGGCAAATTGCAGGTAGGCTTGAGTTATCTTGTCACCCCAGAAAAATGCAATCCAACCGGCGATCGCCAAATAGGGCCCGAACGGAATGGGAACGTTCTTGTCTCTTCCCTGAATCAAGATGCCTGCAATCCCAATTACTGCACCCACCAAGGACGAAAGAATGATAACCAGCGGCAGCATTTGCCAACCCATCCAGGCTCCCAGGGCGGCGAGTAATTTAAAGTCGCCGAAGCCCATACCTTCTTTTCCGGTGAGCATTTTAAATACCCAATACACAGACCATAGCGATAGATAGCCGGCGGCGGCGCCGTATAAAGCGCTGTGTAGATCGACAAATAAACCGCCACTGTTGGCCAGAAGCCCCAACCATAACAACGGCAGGGTAATGGTGTCCGGCAGCAGCTTATGGTCGATATCGATCATTGTGAGGGAGATAAGGCACCAGGTGAACACTGCAACCAGTAGCCCCTCAAGCGAAAGCCCGTAGCTATAGAAACAAAATCCCGTTAGCAGACCCGTCGCCAACTCCACAAGCGGATACCTGATCGCGATCGGGCTCTTGCAACTCGCGCAGCGACCCTTCAGCAGGATGTAGCTCAAAATGGGGATGTTTTGCCAGGGTTGAACTTTGGCTTTGCATTTCGGGCAGTGAGACGCAGGGAAAGCGATGTTGAAAGTCGTGGTGGACGTATCCAGCTCTGAATTATTCTCCAGAAACTCCTCGCATTCTCTTTTCCACGATTGGAGCATGGAGAGGGGTAGGCGATAGATCACTACATTGAGGAAGCTACCCACGATCAAGCCAAAGGAAAGGATGAAAAAGATAACGCCCAGCATAAGGCTGGGCGTTTGAAGAAGCTCCGTAATAGGCATCTAAACAACGGATCCTAATTGGAAAATTGGTAGGTACATAGCAACCATCAATCCACCGACCAGAACGCCAAGTACAGCCATAATCATTGGTTCTAGTAGGGAGGTCAAGCTATCTACAAGGTTATCGACGGCTTCTTCGTAGTAGCTGGCGACCTTATCCAGCATTTCGTCTAACGCTCCAGACTCCTCTCCTATTGTGGTCATCTGGACGAGCATGGGTGGAAAAACCTTTGTACTATTTATTGCCACATTCAATTGCGTCCCCGTAGATACCTCTTCTCGAATACGGAGTACCGCAGATTCATAGATCGAATTTCCAGTAGCTCCGGCTACAGAGGACAAAGCATCTATAAGCGGCACGCCCGCAGCAAAGGTTGTGGATAGTGTTCTGGCGAATCTGGCAATGATTGATTGATAAACAATGTTGCCCACCACTGGCACGCGTAAAATTAGTTTATCTAGCGAATCTCTCACAGCTTTGCTTCTCTGTTTGAGTTTGCCAAACAGTACAACGGCACCAATGATTGAAGCTAAGACTACTAACCAATAGTCTTGAGCTAAATTGGACAGGTGCAGAACAAAAAGTGTGAAAGCAGGTAAGTTTGCTCCGAAACTACTGAATGTTTCAGCAAATTGCGGGACGACCTTTACCAGTAGTACGCCGGTCACCACAACTGCTACGACGACAACCGCGATTGGGTAGGTCATTGCTTTTTTAATTTTGGCTTTTAATTGCTCGGTCTTTTCTTTGTAAGTGGCAATTCGATCAAGCATAGTTTCCAGCGCACCGGACTGCTCGCCCGACTCAACTAAATTGCAAAATAGGTCATCAAAATATTTGGGTCTTTTTCTTAGTGAGGCTGCAAAGCCACCGCCTGCGGCTACATCTTCCTTGATATCTAAAATCAGTTCAGCAAGCGTTTTGTTGTCTGCGCCTCCCGCAACAATGTCAAAGCTTTGTACCAGGGGTACGCCCGCTTTCATCATTGTTGCCATTTGACGCGTAAAAAGCGCTATATCCATAGGCTTGATAGGCTTTTTACCTGCGCCGAACAATGCTTTCGGTTTTTTACGTACTGTGTTTGCCCTGATCCCTTGCTTCAGTAGTTGTGCCTTAGCCATAGTGCTGCTCTGACTTGAGACCTCGCCACTGACCTTATTCCCTCGTTTATCGACTCCTTTATATACAAAAAGCTCGGAGCTTGCGGTTGCCATAGGTTAATCCTTGGTTACTCGGTTTGCTTCTTCTAGGCTGGTAACGCCAATTGCCGCCTTTCGCAGGGCGGAGGTTCTTAAATCGTGAAAGCCTGCCTTCCTGGCCGCGTCGGCAATTTGAATAGAATTGCCGCCTTCCATGATAATTCGCGAGATTTCGTCTGTGATACGCACCACCTCGTAAATTCCCACACGACCTTTATAACCTTCATTGCATTTGTCGCAACCCACAGGGTGAAAAAGTGTGATTTCGTTCTTTTCCATGCCAATATTATAGAAGCCTTCTTCATTTAGAATTTCTTCAGGAATATCGGTCGCTGGCTTTTTACAGGCGCTGCAGAGTCGCCGAGCCAATCGTTGCGCAATGATCAAACTTACGGTTGTGGCGACGTTGAAGGTGGGTACGCCCATGTTGAGCAGTCGGGTAAGCGTTTCTGGGGCGCTGTTGGTGTGTAGGGTCGACAGCACCAAGTGACCTGTTTGCGCGGCTTTTATCCCGATTTCGGCGGTTTCCAGGTCCCGGATCTCCCCGACCATCACGATATCAGGGTCCTGCCGAAGGAATGAGCGCAGTGCTTCTGCAAACGTAAGCCCGACTTTAGTGTTCATATTGACCTGGTTGATGCCTTCCAGGTTGATTTCTACAGGATCTTCCGCGGTGGATATGTTGCGCTCGGTGGTATTTAGAATATTCAGACCGGTATAGAGCGATACGGTTTTGCCCGAGCCAGTAGGGCCTGTTACCAGAATCATGCCCTGTGGTTGCGCCAACGCATCGAGGTACATTTTTTTCTGCTCTTCCTCGTAACCCAGGGCGTCAATACCGAGCTTCGCGCTTGAAGGATCCAAAATTCGTAGAACGATCTTTTCACCAAACAGCGTCGGCAAGCTGTTTACCCGGAAATCAATCGCGCGGGTTTTGGATATTTTCATCTTTATCCGGCCGTCCTGAGGGACCCTGCGCTCGGAAATATCCATTTGTGACATCACTTTTAGGCGTGCAGCCAGGCGAGTGGCCAGGTTGACCGGAGGGCGGGCAACCTCCTTCAGAATACCGTCTGCGCGAAAGCGCACGCGGTAGGCTTTTTCATAGGGCTCAAAATGAATATCTGATGCGCCGAGTTTGATGGCGTCAAGCAGAACTTTGTTTACAAAGCGCACTATCGGAGCCTCGTCAGCCTCGGATGCGTCCTCCTGGCTACCGCCTCCGTCCTCGTCCACTGCTTCGATATCAAGCGAGTCTAGTGCTTCCTCGTCCAGGCCTCCCAGCGCATCCCCGATTCCTTCTTCCTCAGAATGAAGAAAGGCTTCGATTGCAGCATGGAGCTTGTCTGCTTCCGCCAAGAGCGCTTCGGTGTTCAGGCCTGTGTTAAATTTGATTTCGTCAAGGGCATGAAGGTTGGTGGGGTCTGAAAGAGCAAGGAACAAGCGATTGCCACGCTTGTACAAGGGTAATGCGTGGTGTTTATGAATAAGTTTGGCGTCTACTACACCTTTGACAGAAGAGGTATCGTTTATACACTGAAGATCAATGAGTGGTGTACCGAATTCGTCCGCGGCGGACTCCGCAATTTGCCGACTATCAAGAGAACTGTTTTTGACCAAGTATAGCGCTAGCGGGATTTTGTCTTTAGCTGCGCCGGTAATGGCTTTCTGCGCATCTTCTTCTGAGATGAGGCTGTCTCGGACGAGTCGGCGTGCCAATCCGCTGAGATTTGCTGAACTATTCATAGTTGTAATGCCCGGTGCAGGATCAATAGTGCGATTTTGCGACAGATTTAGATAAAAGTTATACCAACGTCAGACTATAAACTTTACCATCTTTTTTAAATTCGGCCAGTAACCTACTGTTAATTTTAAGTTTTTTAGTGAGGTAATTGGCATTCGTCATGGGCGTTGTGGTTCTACGCGATTTCGCAAATATGCGGGTACCCCCGTCTAGCTTAAACAGGACAGTAAGTGACAATTTAGGGCATATGCTCGGGTGGCGTGACTATTGGTTAGCGTGGTAGCTATGCCAGAAGGCTAGTTTTATCCGCCAAATTGTTTAGTGATTCACAATTGTGGTGTTGGCACCAAAATTGTATTTGTTCGGCTGTATCTCAATAATCCTTCGGAGGAGTTTAATTATGAATCGAGTACAACAAGGTTTTACATTGATCGAACTGATGATCGTTGTTGCGATTATCGGTATTCTCGCTGCGGTAGCTCTGCCTGCTTATCAAGACTACACCGTACGTGGTCGTGTGTCTGAGGGTATGCTTGCTGCTGCGGCCGCGAAATTGAATGTTGCAGATGTACTGGCCGGCGGTAACGTACAGGGCTTGGCTACGGGATATGCCAATGGTTACACTTCGCCTACCGCAACTGCTAACGTTACTAGCGTTGCTATCGCAGCTGCTACAGGGGCGATTACAGTTACTACTACAGCATCTGCAGGCAACGGAACGTTGATTTTTACTCCAAACTCACCAATCGGCACGGCTCTTCCAGTAGGTACTGCTGCGTTCACTCCACCTAACGATTCTGTTGCATGGCGTTGTGCTGCCGCTGGTGCTGATGTGTCTGCTTTTGCTGGTGGTGCTGCCGGTACTTTGCCTGCTCGCTTCGCACCTTCTGAGTGTAAATAATAGATTAGTCGATTATTGGCATGTTCTTGATGCCAGTGATGAAAAACCCCGCGTAGTCAGCGGGGTTTTTTTTGCTACGGCGCTTGTACCGTTTAAAAATTTTACTTTTAAATATACTGATGTATGAATTTCTATTTGGCTAAAGCGAAAATTAAGGCCGCTGCCGTTCACGCGATCGCGAGTCTGATTCTGGCGGGAATTTGTGGTGGTTTAGTTTTTTATGTTTGGTTTCCAGGGCAGTTGTCTAACATGCTCAGGGGGACAGAGATGTATTGGCTGGTGCTGCTCGTTGAAGTGATCTTGGGCCCGTGCATGTCATTAGTGATTTATAATCCTTCCAAATCATTGGCAGGGCTTTTTAGGGACTATGGGGTAATTGTTTGCGTTCAGTTTGCGGCTCTCGGATATGGGCTTTATGTTGTTGCACAGTCACGACCAGTGTATGTGGTTTTCGTAAAAGATGCTTTTGAAGTGGTTACTTCGCTGGAGTTGGACAAAAAAGATCTCGATGAAGCGAGTTCTCCTGAGTTTGAAAAAGTATCTTGGATTGGCCCCAAAGAGGTGTGTTCTGAGAGCCCCCAAGATTCAAAAGAAAAGAGCGACCTTCTCTTTTCTGCATTGGAGGGCAGAGACATTCAAGTATTTCCAAAATATTACCGATTTTGTTCTGAGGGAGAGGTGAATAAAGCCTTTCTTTCAAGTGAACGATTGTACTCGATCATTGCTCAGAACGTATCGTATGACCATTTTAAAAAGCAGTTGCCAGTAGGGGGATTTTATTGGCTGCCCGTCAAACACAGATTTGGTGCTGGCATTAGAATTTATCCTTTAGGAAATATGGAGAGCTATTATTTGCCTCTCGACCCTTATTCATAGATTGTTTGGCGTTTGGCGTTTGGCGTTTGGCGTAATCACTTGAATAATATATTACCCTGCAATCCTCATCGACAAATCCACAGCCACACAATTCTTCGTCAAATCCCCGGTAGAAATATAATCCACGTTTAAACCGCCGAGCTGCTTTACTTTTTCCAGAGTAACATTGCCTGAGACTTCGTACTTGGCGGTTTTCTCTATCTTTTGGGTCTGCTCGTACATTTCGGTGGTGAAGTTGTCGAGCATAACGACGTCGACACCTGCAGTTAGTGCCTGCTGGAGTTCATCCAGGGTTTCCGCTTCAACTTCAACCAGTTTGCCCGGCGCGATTTGACGGGCTTTGGCAACAGCTTCAGCGATCCCGCCGCAGGCAGCGATGTGGTTTTCTTTTATTAAGAACGCGTCGAACAGGCCTATGCGGTGATTGTGGCAGCCGCCACAGGCGACAGCGTATTTTTGTGCGGTGCGCAAACCTGGGATCGTTTTTCGCGTGTCCAGGATTTTAGTTGGCGTACCTTCCACCAATTTCGCATAGGCCGCTGCTTTGGTGGCGATGCCTGAAAGCAGTTGCAGAAAGTTCATTGCGGTGCGTTCGCCCGTGAGCAAAATACGGGTGTTGCCCGACAGCGTCACCAGGGGGGTATTCGCCTTAACTGCTTGACCATCCTCTACGTGCCAGTTGATTTCGTCCAAACCACCGAGTTGAGCAAAGGTTTCGTTCAGCCATGCAACGCCACATACAATACAGTCTTCGCGGGTAATTATCGTTGCAGTGTCAGTTTTGTTTTCGTCGATGAGCATTGCCGTTATATCGCCTGTGCCAACGTCTTCTTGCAGGGCAGTCGCAACAGTGCGTGTGATGTCTGGGCGGATATCGTCGAGCAGTAAATTCATTTTGATAAGGCGCTTAATTCTTGGAGTTGAGGTGTTGGGTTAGCGTGAGAAAGCGGCCGCTCTGGGCGAAGTCGAGTGTTTTGAGTGCGCTCATGCCGAGCAGAATTTCATCGCCATTCATGCCTGGGTTCAGTGCCGCTCTAACGTTCTGCAATTCTATCGGCCCTAGACGCAGGGCGTCTATATTAGTCGCTCTCACCTGAACAACGCCGTTTGCTGTTTGTACAGGGTAGCTGGCCCCGGGTTGTAAGCTCAGCTCTCTACCCAGGTTAGCGGGAACCGATACCATTGTTGCTCCAGTGTCTAGCAGAAAAGTCACTGGTTTGCCGTTTATATAACCGGAGGCAACATAGTGATGGTAGTTGTTGCGCTCGAGCGTGACAGTACGGGACTGTCCGTTATCTGTGCCTTCCAACTGGGTGTTGGGGTTATACCATTGCGCTTCTTTGCGACTAAAGAATAGGGTGAGTCCACCCAGTATGAGGAGCCACACTATGGCAAGCATGCCCTTTCCAAGGCGTTTGCCGGGTGGCTGACTGTCTGACATAGATGGCGTTCAACTCTTTTTGTTTAATTTGCGACCAAATACAGAGGTTTGATTATAACAGTGGTTTTAGGTGAAAAGGAGAAGTTTTAAGCGCGTCACGAATTACAAAATCCGTTGTGATTTATGTCTCGACTTACTCAGACTGCCATAGGCGTCTTTCTTAAGAGGATTATACTAGTTCTGGTAAAGAACTCTCATGAGTTGTTATGTATGAGCGAAGTGCGGCAGTTAGCCGCAATTTGGGGAGGCCGTAAGTGGCTGATCATGCCAAAAAAGTTGCTAATGTGAAGGTAGTTCATTTGGAGCCGGAAAGCGCGCGCCTGGCGAAAGCGCGTATTGCGCGGTTGCCTGCCGCAGTACACGCCATACATGAGAAGGGCAAGTTTTTGCTTGCCGCACGCCTCAAGCAGTTTTTTGATCGCGCTGATGATTCCCTGTTCGAATTGGCGGACAAGGCCACTACCAACGCAGAACAGAACATTTATTTCGATTCGATGCGTGAAGTACGCGTGCAGCGACGCGGTATTGAGCGCCGTTTTGCCATCGAGATAGACGCAGCATTCGCAAATCTGGCAACAGGGGCAATGCCAGAGACTCCCGAAGTTGATGAAGCATTTACTGCTGATGCCTTATCGCTGGTTCAGAATGACGACCTGGAACAAATGGTGGCGATTGAGTCGTCCGTCAGTCGCGCGAACAGCGAGTATGCGGAGCAGGTGCAGCAGCTGAGTTTGCGCCTGGATACTCTGGTTTCGGTTAAGGTTTTCGAAAAAAACAATCCGCTTGGCCCCAGTGTGTTGGCGAACGGATTCATGGCGCAGGCTAAGCGCCTTGATATCGACCTTAAAGCCAAGCTGGTGTTGTTTAAGCTGTTTGATAAAACTTTGATGCACAATTTGGGCGGCGTGTACGAAGCGGTCAACCAGATACTTATCGACCACAATATCCTGCCATCGCTGACTACTGCGGCCCGTCGTCAAGCCAACACACCTGCTCCAGCGCAAACCACGCCGGGCGGAGACGCAACCCCAGAACTTACGCAAGCCTTACAGGGGTTGTTGAATCCGGCGGGCGCAAGACCTGCAACTGAACCACAACTAAATGAACTCGTCAGTATGTTGTCGATGGTGCAACAAGCACCCGCTGTCAGCGAACGTGCACAAACCGGCATCAGTAGTTTGCAGTTGATTGAGGAGCTCTATAAAAACAAAGGCGGTCAAGCTTCGATTAGCGCGACTGAGCGCGAAGTAATGAACCTGGTCGACATGTTGTTCAAGTTCATTCTGGCCGATCGCAATCTCTCGCAGCCGATGAAAGAGCTGCTCGCGTTAATGCAAATTCCTGTTATTAAAGTTTCTCTGCTGGATAAGTCATTTTTCGCAAAGGGCGGCCATTCTGCACGCAAGCTGTTGAACGATATGGCCACGGCGGCATTGGGATGGCAAGGTACTGACGGCCGTCGCGACGCGCTGTACACAAAAATGCAGTCGATTGTTGATCAGCTGTTGACGTCTTTCGACTCAGACGTGTCAATTTTTAACGATCTTCACGCAGATTTTTCTTCGTTCGTCGAAAAAGAGCGGCGCCGCGCAGAAGTCATCGAGAAAAGGACGTTAGACGCTGAAGATGGTAAGGCAAGAGCCGAGGTTGCGCGTACCGTGGTGTCGATTGAAATAGAGTTGCGTACAGTTGACGAGCGTTTACCTCAGGTTGTTGCAGAGCTGATTAATGGCCCTTGGAACAACGTGATGTTTGTGACCTATCTTAAGTACGGGCATAAAGCGCATGAATGGCAGTCTGTATTGTCGACGTTGGATGATCTGGTATGGAGTACCAAAATTCCACGTACCAACGATGCTCGAAAACAACTTATTCGCCTGATACCAGAGCTGTTAAAGCGGCTGCGTAGCGGTCTGGACTCTATCTCGTTCAACCCATTCCAAATGTCTGAACTGTTTAAAAAGCTCGAAGACGTTCATTTGGGTGCAATTCGTGGGAAAGCGGAAGAGGATGCGCCGAAGCCTAGAGCTGGCATAGATAAGCGCAGCGCGCCTAAGGTGAGTTCGGCTTCGAACGATAACGAAGTGCTGGCGCCGATTCCGGATACAGCTAAGCGGCAGAGTGCTCCGCCCCCCACTGTTAAAGCGGAGGTGACACCTGGAGAAATACCTGCGGCGCCAGCTGTAAAGACACAGAGTGTGCCCGGACCTCAGCGTCAGCCTGTTGCCAAGGCAAACCCTGCCGACGCCGAAAAAGTGCGTCAGTCGCCGCCTCCAATCTCTGCCGACAACGCTGATTTGCAGCAGGTTGAGACTTTTGGTCAGGGTGGCTGGTTTGAAATGGTGGACGAGAAGGGCGAATCAACTCGTTGTCGTTTAGCGGCGATTATTAAACCCACCGGCAAATATATTTTTGTAAACCGCAGTGGTATGAAAGTCGCTGAGCATACTAAATATGAGCTTGCGGAGCTGCTTGGCGCGAAGCGTTTGCGTGCCCTGGATAACACGATGTTGTTCGATCGCGCGTTGGAGACCGTCGTCTCTAGCCTACGTAAACCACAGCCCTAGGGCTTGGTAACACTTCCCGAATAGTTCTATAAGGCGCCGCATCCCCCTGGTTGCGGCGCACTTCGCCTTCCTTTTCGTTTCAATCGTTCTCTCGTTGAATTTTCCCTCGCTCTGGCACCTTCGGTTATCATGCTCGGCGTTAGGGAGAATTCTATGCATATTTCTAATGGCTGGTTGCAGGAGGTTCGCCATGTGGCGTCACCTAACTACAACGCGCGCCCCCCGGCGTCTGACATCTCGCTGCTTGTAATCCACAATATCAGCCTGCCGCCGGGAGAGTTCGGGGGGGATGCGGTCGAGCGGTTTTTCACTAACTGCTTGGCCGCTGACGAACATCCTTTCTATTCATCAATTGCAGATATGAAAGTCTCGGCGCATTGCTTTGTGCGACGCAACGGCGAGATTATTCAGTTCGTTAGTTTCGCAGAGCGGGCCTGGCATGCGGGGCGATCCTGTTTTGGTGGCGAGACCGAGTGCAACGACTTCGCAATTGGGGTGGAGTTGGAGGGTACGGACTCGACACCCTATACTGACGAGCAATACGCCAGTTTGGCATGTCTGACTGTGGCCCTGCAGGCTGCGTATCCAAAAATAACAAAAAGCCGTATCACCGGCCATGCTGACATTGCGCCGGAGAGAAAAACAGACCCGGGGCCAGCGTTCGACTGGCCTCGATATTTTGCGTTGCTGCCATAGTTTTGGGGACTGCTATGAATTTATTTATTGTCATCTTGAGCATTGCGTTTCTGCAGGTTTGGGGCGCAGCAAACCCGTTGCACAAAGACAACTGGTTTGCTGTTTGGGCGGATTGGTGTGAAGCCTTAGTTAAAGGTAACTCTACTTTCGCGTTTATTTTTGCTGTGCTGCTGCCATTTTTCTCAATTGTCGCAGTGCAGGGCTTTTTACTCTGGTTTTCGCCTTGGTTACTCTTACCCTTGGGAATGCTGGTTCTGCTCTATAGCTTTGGCCGCGGAGAGTTTGCGGATATCGTGAGCGAGTATACCAAGGCCTGCTACATAGAAGATTGGCCGTCCGCGTTGGAGCGCGCGCGACGTCTTGGGGTTGATGTAGATAACCTTGCTGATAACGACTGGCCCACGCTTCACAAGCACGTATTAGATGAAGCTGGTTATCGCGGGTTCGAGCGCATGTTTGCGATACTCTTCTGGTGTTTCAGTTTTGGGCCGGCGGTTGCTTTTCTATATCGCCTGAATTTTCTCTACTCACATAACCTGCGCCCAGATAACCCACAGGCTGAGAAATTACTGTGGGTGCTTGAATGGCCCGCCGTGCGCTTACTGGGCCTGTCGTTCGCACTTACCGGTAACTTTGTTGGCTGCTTCCAGCGCTGGAAAGAATGTTTTTTCTGCGCCCGGCGAACCACTGTCGCGGTACTCAGCCCTCTTATTCTGGGTGCGTTATTGGTGGACGACAGCATGACACAAACTGATGAGGTGACGCGCAAAGAGCTGAATCTTCTCACAAGTCTGTACACTCGAACGCTCTGGCTTTGGTTAGCTGCCGCTGCAGTGTTAATTATTGTGGTTTAAAACAGCTCGTCTAATACCGGGATGGCTGTGTTTGTCGTGTGTTGATTGTTGAAATCAGGCGTTGTTAGTTAGTGACTAATAACGCCTTAGCCCTTTTAGATAGACTGTTTGGCGTCATAAATTCTATATTTGGCGCCGTTGATTCCATTTCGGTTTTGTGACTTATAGCAAAGCGCTTGACCTGGTAAATTCATCGTCCTATGATGGGAACACTTACCGGTCGGCTGTATGTATATACAGTTCTCCCCGAAATGCACGGATGCGGCCATAGTACCCTTGAGGCACCGATTTGGTGCCTACCCCTTGAGCTGATAGCTGCGCCGGCCGGTAAGATTCCCCCTCAAGTTGTTCTTTTGCTATTCCCTATTGCGCTTTTTATACACAACTATGGCCAATAACACGGCCGGTATCCCCATGATTGCCGCATACCCGAAAAATCCGGCGTAGCCGATATGGTCCACTACGACGCCCGAGAATCCGCTTTGAAACTTGCCAGGCAGAGTCATGAGGGAGGAAAACAGTGCTGATTGTGTGGCCGTATAAGCGCGATTGGTTAGCGACGCGATATAGGCGATAAAGCCTGTCGCTGCCAAGCCTCCGCTGAGGTTGTCTGCACTTATTGCCGCGATAAGCCATGGCAGTTCCGGGCCGGTGTAGGCTAGCTGAACGAACAGCAGATTGGTGCTCGCCACCAGTATTGCGCCTGCGATCAGGGTGCGATGCACGCCGTAACGCGCGACACACAAGCCGCCGACAAACCCGCCCACAATGGTCATGATGAACCCGAACAGCTTGCTCACGCTGGCGATTTCGGTTTTGCTGAAGCCTAGATCCAGGTAGAAGGGGTTGGCCATAATCCCCATCGTTATATCGCTCAATCGGTATAGCCCAATAAACGCAAGAATCAGGATAGCGAACTGGCCGTTACGCTTAAAAAAGTCAACAAATGGGGCAACTACCGTTTCGTATAGCCATTCGCGGGTAAATAGTGTCAGAGGATTACCCGTGCGTTCGGCCGGCACCGGCTCTGCGATCGTCAGTGACACGAGCATAGCCCCAAACATGAGAGCAGCCATGGAGGTATAGGCCGCAGCCCAGGTACTGGTATCGGCAATCAGAAGGCTGCCAGCCCCTGCGACGAGCAGCGCGAGCCGGTAACCGAGTATATAAGTTGCTGCCATAGCGCCCTGATATTCTTCACTCGCGCTTTCGATTCGGTAAGCGTCTATGACGATGTCCTGCGTGGCGGATGCAAAGGCGATGAGCACTGCGCAGAGCGCAACCATAACCAGGTGTTGTTCCGGGTCGCTTGCGGCCATTAATAGCAGACCGATGGTGATAACGCCCTGGGCGAGCAGAAGCCAGCTGCGTCGCTTACCAAGCCAGCGAGATAAAAATGGCAGCGGCAAATGATCGACCACCGGTGCCCACAGCACTTTTACGGAGTAGGTAATACCCACCCAGCCAAAAAATCCGATTGCAGAACGACTCACCTCCGCGTCTCTCAGCCAGGCGCTCAGTGTCGAAAAAACCAGCAGGTAGGGAAGTCCGGCGGAGAATCCCAGTAGCAGTAGGGTGATCACTGGGCGGTGGGTGTAGAGCTTGAGTGCCCCCATCCAGGAGCGGTGAGTCTGTTTGTCCAAAAGGTTGTCCAATAAGCGGTATCAGGAAGTCAGAACACTACGCATATTTAACGCCTTGCGCCAGCCCCCTTGTTATTCCCGGGTTAGGCCTCACCTTTGTTTGTCTTAGCTTTTTATTTTTGGAGCCGTCGTGAGAATTTTCACTCTGTTGTTTATAGCCGTACCTATTCTTGAGATGTGGCTGTTGATAAAGGTCGGTAGTTTAATCGGGGCTCTACCAACAATTGGCCTGGTTTTTTTGACTGCTATGCTGGGCCTCGCGCTGTTGCGGCAGCAGGGTATTCAAACATTGTTTCGCGCACAGCAAAGGATGCAACACGGTGAGTTGCCCGCTTCAGAAATGGTTGAGGGTATTTTCCTCGCGGTCGGTGGCGCTCTGTTGCTTACCCCGGGATTCTTCACGGATGCAGTCGGCTTTTGCTGCCTGCTGCCGGGTGTACGCCAGGTAATTTTGGGTTGGGCGTTAAAGAATGCGGTATTTGGCAAAGTAAACGTTCGTTCAGATGGCCCCCACAGAGCTGGCGAGTCACATACCACCATAGATGGCGACTACAAGCGCGAAGACTAACCCGGCTTAACCCTGGGCGGTGTAAATTTATGCTTAATTTTTAAAAATGGGTGTTGAAATCATAAAAACGGTACCCATCTTGGGGAACACGAAGGCTTTTGTGCCCCTGAGCTAACTCGGTGGCACGCTAAAACAATGCCCCTCAACCGGGCATAAAAGTGTTGATATAACGTGAAATCTGGAGAAATCATCAATGAATATTCGTCCTTTACACGATCGTGTTGTGGTTCGCCGCAAGGAAGAAGAAGAAAAATCTGCTGGTGGCATCGTTTTGCCTGGTTCGGCTAAAGAAAAGCCAAACCAAGGTGAAGTCGTAGCCGTTGGTTCCGGCCGCGTTTTGGACAACGGTGAGACTCGCCCTGTAGACGTAAAAGTGGGTGACACTGTGGTGTTCGGCAAGTATGCCGGTAGCGACACTATCGAGATTAACGGCGAAGAGCTGGTAATCCTCAGTGAGAGCGACATCAAAGCGATTATCGAGTAAGTCGCGCTTCAACACTGTAACTGTTAACGATCAATATTCTAGCTAGTTAAGGAATCATTACTATGGCTGCTAAAGACGTAAAATTTGGTGATGACGCCCGCCAGAAAATGCTGGTAGGTGTAAATGTTTTGGCCGATGCGGTAAAAACCACGCTTGGCCCTAAAGGTCGCAACGTAGTTCTCGACAAAGCTTTCGGCGCTCCAACCGTAACTAAAGACGGTGTTTCTGTTGCAAAAGAAATCGAGCTGAAAGACAAGTTCGAAAATATGGGTGCGCAGATGGTTAAAGAAGTTGCTTCTAAAGCCTCTGACGATGCCGGTGACGGTACCACTACAGCAACTGTTCTGGCGCAAGCCATTGTGAACGAAGGCCTCAAGTCTGTTGCTGCTGGCATGAACCCTATGGACCTGAAGCGCGGTATCGACAAAGCCGTTGCTGCTGCTGTTGAATTTGTAAAATCTTCTGCCCAGCCATGTGAAGACAGCAAGTCTATTGCACAGGTAGGCACTATTTCAGCCAACAGCGATTCTCACATTGGTGACATCATCGCTGAAGCGATGGAAAAAGTTGGCAAAGAGGGTGTTATCACAGTTGAAGAAGGCAGCGGTCTGGAAAACGAACTGGACGTTGTTGAAGGTATGCAGTTCGATCGCGGTTACCTGTCTCCATACTTCATTACCAATCAGGATAATATGAGCGTTGAGCACGAGAGCCCATTCATCCTGTTGGTTGATAAAAAAATCTCCAACATTCGCGAGCTTCTGCCAGTTTTGGAAGCGGTTGCGAAAGCGGGCAAGCCTCTGGTTATCGTTGCAGAAGACGTTGAAGGTGAAGCGCTGGCGACTCTGGTTGTTAACAACATGCGTGGCATTGTTAAAGTTGCAGCATGTAAAGCGCCAGGTTTCGGCGATCGTCGTAAAGCCATGCTGCAAGACATTGCGATTCTGACCGGCGGTACTGTTATTTCCGAAGAAGTTGGTCTGGACCTGGAAAGCGCAACCTTGGAGCATCTTGGCCAAGCCAAGCGTTTCACCATGTCTAAAGAGAACAGTGTCATCGTTGACGGTGCCGGTTCTGCAGACGACATCAAAGCGCGCGTTAACCAGATTCGCAAGCAAATCGAAGAAACCAGCTCTGAGTACGATGCTGAAAAACTGCAAGAACGTGTGGCGAAACTGGCCGGCGGTGTAGCAGTCATTAAAGTCGGTGCCGCTACTGAAGTTGAAATGAAAGAGAAGAAAGCCCGTGTCGAAGATGCTCTGCATGCAACTCGTGCGGCAGTTGAAGAAGGTGTTGTGCCTGGCGGTGGTGTTTCTCTGATGCGCGCTGTTGCTGCTATTGCAGATCTGCAGGGCGAAAACGAAGATCAAACCGCTGGTGTAGCTATCGCGCGTCGTGCGATGGAAGCACCACTGCGTCAGATCGTGACTAACGCTGGCGAAGAAGCTTCTGTAGTTGCCGAAAAAGTTCGCGGCGGCGAAGGTAACTTCGGTTACAACGCTGGTTCAGGCGTATACGGCGACATGCTGGAAATGGGTATTCTCGACCCTGCGAAAGTGACTCGTACTGCGCTGCAGGCGGCGGGCTCCATCGCTGGTTTGATGATCACCACCGAAGCAATGGTTGCGGACAAGCCAGAAGACAAAGCCGGTCCAGCAGTCCCAGATATGGGCGGCATGGGTGGCATGGGTGGCATGATGTAAGCTACGGCTTCATCAGAATTCATCCAAGCTACAAAAGAACGGCCCCCTTGGGGCCGTTTCTTTATGATCGATAAAATCTGGCTACACTGTCGATCAATTACGCTCCTACCCGTGGAGCGTTGAATTTAAGTAAAATCGGGCCGTCTAAGATATTTAACGTGTGGCGGGGTGTTCATCCACCTTCATTGTTCGTGCGTACTCAATCATGGCGTAGATATTGCGCTGTATCAGGACCCAATCCAAGAGGAAAGCAATTATGGCATTTGAATTACCAGAACTTCCCTACGAGCGCGGTGCGCTTGCTCCGCATATTTCCGAAGAAACCCTCGATTTTCACTACGGTAAGCATCACAAAACCTACGTTGATAAATTAAACGGTCTGGTTCCTGGCACAGAATTCGAAGGTAAGACACTCGAAGAAGTTGTAAAAACGTCAAGCGGTGGTGTGTTCAACAATGCTGCGCAGATCTGGAACCACTCGTTCTACTGGAACTGCTTGAGCCCCAACGGTGGCGGTGAGCCGACTGGAGCCATTGCCGACGCAATTAATTCCGCGTTTGGCTCATTTGCAGACTTTAAAGAGAAGTTCACCACTTCTGCGATCAACAACTTTGGTTCAAGCTGGACTTGGTTGGTCAAGAAAGCGGATGGCAGCGTAGAAATTGTTAACACCTCAAATGCCGCGACGCCACTGACTGACGATACTCTGACGCCTCTGTTGACTGTGGATTTGTGGGAGCATGCGTACTACATCGACTACCGCAATGCGCGCCCCTCGTATATGGACGCATTCTGGAACCTGGTGAACTGGGATTTTGTGAACGCAAATTTCGCATAATTTCAGCTAGCGAAGTACACCAACAAAGCACGCGTAAGCGTGCTTTGTTGGTTTTGGAACCGCAAAAATCCGCAGAACCAGCTTTTGTGTACGCTGAATGTGCCGTTGTTCGAACAAACCTGCTTGTTTGGCTGTCAACAACACTACGCAGTAGCGTATTCCCCTGGCACCGAGTGAAGAGCAGCGAATTATCGAGCGGCCACTGCTCGATGCAGATGCGAAGTAAATCGCTGTTTGCGTAACAGTGAACTTCATTGCTTTGTGTGGTTTCACTGCTAACTCGTTGAAACTGCTAGAATAGCGTGATAATTGTTAATGCGTCAGTTTACGATTGGCGCACCTGGTTTTTAAATTCAATTTGCTGACTTTTATGACTGAAAGAAAAGAACCCACGATTAGTGCCATTCGCCCTGACCCCGATGAAATTGCCCGCCGTCAACGCCCGTCATCCGGCGCGAACCGCGCAGTAAAAAGCGATACGCGAGCTGCGGTACCTGCGCAGCCCTCATCGTCGAAGCCCAGCGGTGGTGGGGTATCTATCGTCGGCGTCATTGCCCTGTTAATTGCGTTTGTCGCTTTGGGCGGGGTTGCTTATATGTATCAACAGAACCAGCTGTTGATGGCACAACTGGGCTCGGCAGATAGCCGGATTGTCGATTTGGAAAAGCAGTTGGAGATGACTGGCGACGAGTCAACCGCATCCATGGCGGCAGTTCAGGCTAAGCTAAAATGGGCCGACTCGGAGATCCGCAAACTTTGGGGCGTGTCTTACGATACCAACCGGAAAGCGATTGCAGCCAACACCGACAAGATTGCAGCACTTACAAAATCCGCCGGTTCAGTGGACAGCAAAATTGCAACAGCCCTGAAAGGGCCAAAGGCTGATATCAAGCTAATTAACGATCTTATCGAAGGCCAGCAATCTGCGATTTCCTCAGTGGAAACGCGCGCATCGCAGGGGGTGGCTCAGGTCCAGGCATTGACCGATACGATGCGCAAACTGGAAAAAAGCGAGGCAGCGCTACAATCTCGGATTAAAACCAACGAGGAAGCCATCGAAGCCATTGATGCTTTCCGTCGAACCGTGAACCAACAACTGTTGCAGTTGCGCGCTGGGTCGACGGCACCCTAAGCCGCTATTGGGTCTTTAACTTGATCCAAACCTGCGGCGCGTGACGCTCGCTGGGCTAAAATGCCCAGCACTCCATTTCTACGCATACCACCAATCAACGTTGGAATTGTTATGACTACCATCATTCGTCAGCAAGATATTATTGATAGCGTTGCCGATGCGCTTCAGTTCATTTCGTACTACCACCCGAAAGATTTTATCGACGCCGTGCATGAGGCGTATAAGAAAGAAGCAAACCCTGCCGCCAAGGACGCCATGGCCCAAATTCTGATTAACTCGCGTATGTGCGCGCAGGGTCACCGTCCCATATGCCAGGACACGGGCATCGTCACTGTGTTTGTTAATGTAGGCATGGATACCAAAATTGATGCTGATATGAGTTTTGATGACATCATCAATGAAGGCGTACGCCGCGCTTATAAGCACCCGGATAACGTTCTGCGCGCGTCTATTCTTTCCGACCCGGACGGCGCACGTAAAAATACCGGCGACAACACGCCTGCGGTGATTCACTACAAAATGGTTCCCGGCAATACCGTTGACATTCATGTTGCAGCCAAAGGCGGAGGCTCGGAGGCAAAAACCAAATTCGCCATGCTGAACCCGTCGGACTCGGTCGTTGACTGGGTATTAAATGTTGTCCCACAAATGGGAGCGGGCTGGTGTCCTCCCGGCATGCTCGGAATTGGTATTGGTGGCACCGCTGAAAAGGCCATGTTACTGGCGAAAGAAGCGCTTCTTGATCCTGTCGATATTCAGGAGTTGCGCGAACGCGGTGCTGAGAATCGCTCGGAGGCATTGCGTCTTGAGCTGATGGATAAGGTTAATGGTTTGGGCATTGGCGCGCAGGGGTTAGGTGGCTTGACAACGGTTTTGGACGTAAAAGTCAAAGACTACCCGACTCACGCGGCGAACAAAGCCATTGCGGTGATTCCAAACTGTGCCGCCACCCGTCACGCACACTTTACTCTGGACGGTTCCGGACCGGCACTGCAGACGCCACCCAGTCTGGAAGACTGGCCGGAAGTCAGCTGGGAAGTCGGTGATTCTGTCGAGCGTGTCGACTTAAATACGATAACGGCGGACGACATCACCCGTTGGAAACCCGGTCAAACCTTGCTGTTGAACGGTAAACTGCTTACGGGGCGCGATGCAGCCCACAAGCGCCTTGTGGATATGATCGAAAAAGGTGAGCCCATGCCTGTGGACTTCACCAACAAATTTATTTACTACGTTGGCCCGGTCGACCCCGTTGGTGATGAGGTTGTTGGTCCGGCAGGACCCACGACAGCCACGCGGATGGACAAATTTACCCGCACAGTGCTGGAAAAAACCGGTCTTATCGGCATGGTGGGCAAGGCTGAGCGGGGGCCTGTTGCGATCGAGGCAATCAGAGACAATAAAGCGGTCTACCTGATGGCCGTTGGGGGGGCTGCCTACCTGGTTTCGAAGGCCATTGTTAACGCGAAGGTTCTTGCATTTGAGGATCTGGGTATGGAAGCCATCTACGAGTTTGATGTGAAAGATATGCCGGTAACTGTAGCGGTAGATAGCGAAGGCGTATCGGTTCACCAAACCGGGCCGCAGGAATGGAAAGCGAAAATCGAAGAGGGTGTGGTGACGGTCAAGTAGAGGCCGCGTTGTGCCTATTGAGATTCCGGCGGCTGAGTTGGCGACCGCGCACTGCGAAATATGCGGCAAGGGCGCGCAGTCTTTGACTGCGCCCGAGCAAGCTGCGATGTTAAAAGTGCTCGATGGGTGGCGGCTGGAATCTTTGCCCGATACTCCTGCGGCTTTTATCAAAGATTTTCAGTTTGCGAATTTCTCGGACGCACTGAATTTCGTTAACGAACTGGGGGTTGTTGCGGAGCAGGAGTCGCATCACCCCTTGTTGACGCTCACCTGGGGGCGCGTCACCGTCAGCTGGTGGAGTCACAGTATTGGCTCGGTACATCGCAACGATGCGGTTATGGCAGCAAAGACAGATGCCGTGTACCAGCAACGATTCGCTTGATTTAAATGGCCTAGCACCGCAGGCCAACTCTGTCCTATATAGCCATTCGCTTTAATTATTCCCAACATTACGCGTTTTTATTCCAAAACTTCCTTTCGAACTCTCTGCACCTGGCATATTCACCATTATACTTGGCGGTAGGATTGGCGTATAAATTGTGCTCTAGCGTATTCTCGGCGCACATTTAGCGGCAGTCAGGAAACTGTACGACGCTGGACTTGTCTTACTATGCACCGTAAATAGCGCAGCGGCGGTTTGCGCTGGGCGATTCGCCCTGACTACATCAGGTACAACGATATGGCGGAAATACTCGAGTTTAAAAAGAAAGCGCCGGCAGAGGTTCACAAGGGAAAATCGCTCTGCCGACATGGCTTCCACAAGTGGATTATCAAGCAGGAAAAACAGTTTGATTCCCAGCAAGGTAAGCTGGTAACGGTCTACAAGTGTGAGCGCTGCGGCAAGTCGAAAGTAAAGGCGCTTTAGTAAGCGCCTTTCCTGATTTAGTGTTGTCGTTTTTCTCTGGCTTGGTGCGGGCAGCTATTGCTCCCCTAAGTCAACCACTTCTCCATCTAAGAATGCTTTCCCGTCTTTCATGCTCAATCGACCTTGGGCAAACCAACCGATAACGCGAGGGTAGAGCAGGTGTTCCTGTTCTAACACTCTGGCTGCGAGCGTATCCGCCGTGTCGCTGGACAGTACAGGAACCCTTGCCTGACTGATTACAGGCCCGCCGTCCAGCTCAGCCGTCACGAAATGAACAGACACGCCGTGCTCTGCATCACCAGCCTCTAGTGCTCGCTGATGCGTGTGAAGCCCCTGATATTTTGGCAATAACGATGGGTGTATATTGATCATTTTGCCAAGGTAGTGATTGGTAAACTCTGCAGTGAGAATCCGCATGAAGCCGGCGAGCACAACTAAGTCCGGTTCGAATGCGTCAATCTGCGCGCTGAGAGCCCCGTCGAATGCTTCTCGACTCTCATAGGATTTGTGGTTGAGCACACGGGTGGCGATACCGGCCTGTGCGGCGCGCTCCAATCCAAGAACGCCTTCGCGATTGCTGATGACCGCACAGATCTCTATTGGCAATTGGCCTGCGGACTGTGCGTCGATTATGGCTTGTAAGTTACTTCCGCTGCCGGAAATCAGAACAACGAGTCGGCACTGAGATGTGGTTTTGCTTTTCACGGGACGACCTTAGTTGCGACGCAACTCAACCTGTTCTTCTCCGGCGGCGAGAGGCTCGATCTGGCCAATCACAAAAGGCGCTTCACCTGCATCGCTGAGGAAACTGATCGCGCGCTCAGCATCGTTTGCGCTGACGCAGATCACCATGCCTACACCACAGTTAAATGTGCGATACATTTCTGTGTCTGCCACGTTTCCTCTTTGCTGCAACCAGGAGAATACCGGGGGGAATTCCCAGCTTGCGCAGTCAATAACTGCTTTGGCGTTGTCTGGCAGTACGCGTGGAATATTTTCGGTTAAACCGCCACCTGTGATATGACTCAGTGCTTTCACGTCTAACTCAGCAAACAGTGCTAGCAGGGTTTTAACGTAAATCCGGGTTGGCTCCATGAGCGCTTCACGCAGTGGTTTACCGCCGACATCTTCGTTAAGGTCGGCGTTACTGACTTCGAGGATTTTGCGGATGAGCGAGTAACCATTCGAGTGCGGGCCGCTTGAGGGAAGTCCGATCAGGGTATCGCCTGTCGCTACCTTGCTGCCGTCGATAATCTTTGCCTTCTCTACAATGCCAACGCAAAAGCCTGCGAGGTCGTAGTCGTCACCTTCGTACATGCCCGGCATTTCTGCGGTTTCACCACCGACCAAAGAGCAACCCGCGAGCTCACAGCCGTTGCCAATTCCCTCCACAACTTGCGCGGCAATATCGACGGAAAGCTTGCCCGTCGCGTAGTAGTCGAGGAAGAAAAGGGGCTCAGCACCACCCACAATCAAATCGTTCACACACATCGCAACCAGGTCAATGCCAATGGTGTCGTGCTTGTTCAGCTGCATTGCCAATTTGAGTTTGGTGCCCACACCATCCGTGCCGGAAACCAGAACCGGCTGGTTGTAGCCACTTGGCAGCTCGAACAGCGCGCCGAAGCCGCCAAGGCCCGCCATCACTTCCGGTCGTCGCGTGCGCTTGGCCACAGATTTAATGCGCTCTACAAGGTCATTGCCTGCATCGATATCAACGCCGGCGTCTTTGTAGCTCAGTGAGGGGGAATTGCTGGAGGATTGGTCTGTCATAGGGAAACGTCTGATCTTTTAATGATTAGCTAAAGCGTGCACCTTGAGTGGTCGCCTGTCTTAGAGGGCGTGCATTTTAACAGTTTCATTGCGATGAATCTCGGGAAAACTGTGTCTCGAAACGCTGTCGACCTACGGCGGAGTTGGTACAATGCCGCGCGGATCAACTTGGCTTGGAGAATTTATGGCCCTACACACCCGTTATAACGCAGTATGGAACAAAATTTTTATTTTACTGACGGGCGCATGTTTTCTTAGCTTCGCAGCGCAAGCAGCAGAGCAAAACTACTATCAGGCCGAGGTCGCAGTGCAATCACAAAGCACACAGGCTCGCAAGCAAGCAGCAGAGACGGCACTCGCTGAAGTGCTGGTGCGCATGTCCGGCACGATGCAGGTACTCGAAGACCCAGTCATCAGTAAAACTCTGCCGAACGCTATTAGTTATGTTGAGCAGTTTCAGTACGCCCCCAACACCAATCAGGCTCAGCGTTTCGAGGGGTACAACGAAGTTCTCAGTCTCGAATTTTCGCCTGCTGCGGTGGAGCGTTTGCTGCGGCAGGAGGCGGGCATGCCATTTTGGCCGACAAACCGGCCAAGTACGCTGGTTTGGTTGGTGGAAGATAGTGCCAACTACGGCCGCCAGCTGTTAGGGCCGGATGATATCCCCGCGGTGTTTACCAGTCTGAACATGGCCGCGCGGCGACGTGGCTTGCCGTTGAGTTTTCCGCTGATGGATCTGGAGGATCAACTGGCACTTTCTGCGGAACAGGTATGGGAATTGGACGAGAGTGCGATACTCTCAGCTTCCGCGCGTTATGGCGCTGATGTCATTCTGGTCGGTCGTTATTCGTCCACCTCTTCAGGACGTATCCTTGCCACATGGCAGTTTTTTCACCGTGACGAAACTCAAGTGTATGACAGTCGTGCCGAGGACGTTGCGGAGCTGGGCGACCAGGCGCTTGATCCGCTTGCGGATTATTTAGGCGCGCGTTATGCCATCACTAACGCGCCGGGTGAAACCAAGGCTCTGGTGATGCAGTTGGAGGGGGTAAGCGACTTTAAATCTTACCGTGGAGCAGTCGGCTACCTTGAAAATCTCGCGTTAACCACCAAAGTAGTGCTCGCCGCAGTGCGTAACGATACCTTATTACTCCACTTGAGTTCTGATGCCGGGGTAGATAAATTTATCAGCACCTTGGCGTTGGACTCGAAGTTGGTGCCGGTAAGCGCACTCGCCGCCAGCGAAGAGGTTCCTGTCTGGATGCAAATTCCGAAAGGAACTGCACAAAACCCGCTAATTTACCGTTGGCGTTGAGAGATGAGTTTTAGTTAGGAGTGATATGGCCGCCCAACCGCAGCAACTAAGCCTGGGAATTGCTCTGCACGAGGAGGCGACTTTCGCCAATTACCTCGCAGTGGGCTCTGGTAACCGCCAAGCCGTGGATGCGTTGGAAAAGGTCGCGTCAGGTGCGAGCCTGGAAAATACATTTGTGTGGGGCGCCCATGGCACTGGCTTGAGTCACCTCTTGCAAGCCGTTTGTCACCAGGCGTCGGACTGTGGCCGAAGCCTTCAGTATTTTCCGATGGCTGATGTTCGCGGCTATGCGCCTGCAGCATTGTGTGAGGGCCTGGAAGATTTGGATTTGGTGTGTCTCGACGGTATCGAGCATATTTGTGGTTCGCGGGAGTGGGAACAAAGTTTGTTTCACCTGTTTAACCGCATGCGGGATGCAGGTAAAACACTGGTTTTTTCATCGCATGTGAGCCCCGCAGCGTTGCCCATTGTATTGCCGGACCTTAAGTCACGCTTGATGAGCTGTATTATTTATCATCTGGAAAGTTTAACGGACGATGCTAAAAAAGCGGCGTTGCAGCAGAGAGCCCACGAGCGTGGTTTTGATATGCCGGAAGAAGTCGCCAGTTTTATTCTTAATCGTGCTTCGCGGGATACGGCAGAATTATTCGAACTGCTGGATAAGCTGGATGACGCGTCGTTGCAGGCGCAACGTAAACTCACCATTCCTTTTGTTAAAAGTGTTTTAGAGCTTTAAGCTCAGTTCTTTTTCTCCTGTTTTTCCTTCATTAAACAGTTAAGCCGCTGCCAGCTTCGGCAGCGGCTTACTGATCTGATTCCAGATTGCAGTCAGAAAGGAGCCTAATCAGGTAGGATTGCACACCATGCAAAATGCCATGATCTCCGGTTGCTCACCGTCGTTGTACGACCACTGTACTTTTTGCATTAGCTTGGCGAGATTGCCGACAGGGCTTGTGTCGAAAAGTGCTGCCAGGCTACCAAGCTGACTGTGCTGATCCACCAGACCGCTCACACTAACCTCTTGCATAAGTGCGTGCATAATTTCTTCGGTGGGCGTTAGTTCCCGCTTAATCTGCTTAACTCTATAGCTGCCTGCACCGATATGTTCGGCAACAGCGTCGAGTGTGTCGTGGAGGGTGCCGAGCTTGTCGACTAAACCGAGTGAAGCTGCGGCTTCACCAGACCAAACACGGCCCTGAGCTATTTCATGCACGCTGGCGGGGTCGCTGTCGCGCGCTTCAGCAACGATATTCAGAAAATGATCATAAACATCGTTGATACCGCTTTGAATCAATTGCTTGGCTGGCGCGGAGAGTGGACGGTCTGGATGATAGATATCAGCCAACTCAGTTGTACCGACACCATCAGAGTGTACGCCAAGCTTGTTAAGTGCATTGGCCAAGTTTGGAATCAGCCCCCAAACACCTATAGAACCCGTCAGGGTAGACGGAGTGGCCCAAATTTCGTCGCCAGCAGATGCAACCCAATAGCCGCCGGACGCTGCCATGCTGCCCATCGAAATATACACCGGCTTACCAGATTTTCGGGTGTTGAGTATTTCTTGGCGAATCACTTCAGAAGCAAATGCACTGCCTCCGCCACTGTCAATGCGCAATACGATAGCCGCAATACTATCGTCGTCGCGGGCCCTGCGAATCAACTCTGTCAGGCTGGCACTGCCGATTACGCCGTTCGGTTGATCGCCCCCAACAATATTGCCCTGGGCAACAATAAGGCCGAGGGTTTTCCCGCCAGATGGCAATTCGAGCTGCGTGGCCTGACGGTATTCCTCGTATCCGATCGCGTCGTAGGTCTCGCCGTCGTCGCTGGCACCGACTTTCTCCGCCAATAACTGGCGCACGTCGACACGCGATACAAGTTTGTCCACCAAGCCCGCCTGTAACGCTTTTTCTGCTTGCGAATCCTCGTTGGTTTCGTTTGCGTCTGTTAGTGAAGCTAAATAACTGTCGATAGCTCCCGGGGCTAACTGACGATTTCCCGTTACCCGGTTCACATAGGTATTCCAGAGCTCATTAAGCCAGCGACTGTTGTGTTCGCGAGAGGCGGGCGACATATCATTGCGCATAAAAGGTTCTACCGCATCTTTGTATTGGCCGACTCGAAACACATGGAAGTCGACTGACAATTTGTCTGCGGCATCCTTGAAATAGTTCTGGTACATCCCGAAACCAGTAATGAGGACGCTGCCCATCTCATTGAGATAAATCGTGTCGGCGAAGCTCGCTAGAAAGTATTGCTGCTGAGACAGGTTGTCGCCGTAGGCGTAAATGGGTTTGCCTGCGGCTTTAAAATGCTCTAGCGCTTGGCCCAGTTCTTCCATTTTACTGATCCCACCACCCGCAAACTTGGTGAGGTTGAGTACCATGCTGGTAATCCGGTCGTCGGTTGCCGCGTGATTTATGGTGTCGACCAGATCAATTAATGATGTTTCCAGCCGGCGGCCGTCAGAGCCCAGTACCAGGTCGGCGGGGCTGGCTTCGTATGTCAACTGATCGACCAGGAACCCCTCCGGGGCAATGTTCAAGGCGATATGGTTGGGCACATGCGGTTTTGGTGCATTGACTATCGCGGTAATGATTGCGGCGAGAATTATCAAAAATATCAGGTTAAAAAACGCAGCGCGCAGCCAGCTGATAACGGCCCAAATAGCACTAAAAATGCTGGCAATAAATTTAAACATAAGGTGTTTCCTTGGCTTTTCGTTGCGACCATCGCGACGCAAGCATGGCGGCGATAAAGATGTATACGGTCAGTATAAGAAACAGAATATCGAGGTATCCGGCGGTAGAAACAAGCGCACCGTCCACGGCTTTGACAAAATAGATCAATATGACAAAGCACAGCCAGCTAAAACTACGGTAGTAGCCCGTCAGCATACCGGGCAACAGCGCAGCAAGAGGGAGACTCTGAGCGATAAAAACTACCCAGTTGGGCCCCGAATGGCGTAAAAAATTCCATGCGAAAAAAAGCAGGATCAGCGCCGCCAGACCAACATAGGTGGCTATCAAGCTAAAGCGAAGTTTGGTGTTCAGGTGTGGAATCGGTTTGGGTGGGCTAGAACGCATCATTTCTCCAGTTTTTGTGCGAGTTCGGCAATTCTTGCACCAAACGCGATGCACAGGTTGCGCTCGTCCTGGCTCGGGGTCGTATTGGATGCATGGCCTGCCACGTGGCTCGCACCGTAGGGGGTGCCGCCGGTTTGCGTGTGATGCAACTCTGCTTCGCTGTAGGGAATTCCCGCGATAACCATGCCGTGATGCAGTAATGGCAGCATCATCGAAATCAAGGTGGTTTCCTGGCCACCGTGCAGTGAGCCGGTGGAGGTAAACACGCCGGCGGGGCGGCCAATAAGTTCGCCGTTTAGCCAGAGTCCCGATGTGTTGTCAATGAAGTGTTTGAGTGGCGCCGCCATATTGCCGAAACGGGTAGGGCTGCCGAGCAGGAGTCCGGCGCAATTGCGCAAATCCTCTTCTGAGCAGTAGATGTCGCCTTCCGCGGGAATATCTGGGTCGACCGCATCGCAGGTGGCTGATACCGGCGGTACAGTGCGCAGGCGGGCCTCCATACCTGCCCGCTCGACGCCTTCGCCTATCTGGCGGGCCAGCTCTCGAGTTGCTCCAGTACGGCTGTAGTAAAGGACCAGGATGTAACTCATAGCAAAGTGTTCACTCGCTCAGGTGGGCGCCCAATAATCGCTTTGTCGCCTTTGGCTACGATGGGGCGTTCAATCAGTTTGGGAAATTTAACCATTGCCTCTATCAAGGCATCGTCAGACAGTTGGGGGTCGCTTAAATTGTTTTCTTTGTAGGCATCTTCACCTTTGCGCAACAGATCGCGTGCGGGCATGTCCAACTTAGTTAGAAGATCGCGAAGTTCTTCTGGGGTCGGCGGTGTTTCTAGGTACTTGATTACCGTGGGTTCTACGCCGGACTCTTCAATTAAGGCGAGTGTCTGGCGAGATTTTGAACAGCGAGGGTTGTGAAAGATCCGAATATTGTCTGTCATGTGTCGCTCTCAGTTAAAAGCGGGCATTCTAACCTGTCGCTGGAGCAGACTCCTACTCCATGGCTGCTCGCGTTGATGTTGTATTGATTACTGCTACAATTTTTTGCCCAGTCAAATGGATATTTTGTAATGCAAAAACTGGTAAAAACCTGGCTCAAGCGCAGTAAGCGCATACGGGGAGTCTTGCTTCAATTCAGTAAAGAATTGTTTTTCGAGTTTAACGAGCGCGGCTGCCAGCGCAGTGCCGCGGCGCTCACCTATATGACGTTATTTGCGCTGGTACCGTTGATGACGGTTACCTATACCATGTTTTCGGCAATTCCTGCCTTCGATGGAGTCGGGGACCAGCTAAACGGGTTGATTTTTCATCATTTCTTGCCCGAAACCGGTGAAGAGGTGTCCCAGTACCTTTCCGACTTTTCCTCCCAGGCGCGGCGCTTGAGCGGGGTTGGTGTGGTGATGCTACTTGTCACTGCTTATCTCATGCTGCGCAATATAGAGACCACGTTTAACAGCATATGGGGTGTTAAGCAGGCTCGTTCCGGTCTGTCGGGTTATCTGCTGTATTGGGCGATTCTCAGTGTGGGGCCGATTCTGGTTGCCGCGGCTTTTCTTTTGAGCACCTATTTGCTGTCTGTGCAAATTATGCTGGAGGATCTCGATGGTCTCGGGGTGATGCAGCTGGTGTATCGAGTGGTGCCTTGGGCGCTTACCAGCGCGGCATTTACGCTGCTGTTTGTGGCTGTTCCTAACTGTCGGGTGCCGTTCAAGTTTGGGGCGATTGGTGGTGTTATCACAGCGTTTGCGTTTGAGGTTGTGAAGGCGGTATTCGGTTATATCGTCGCCAACTCCAGCTTCAAACTGATCTATGGCGCATTCGCCGTGGTGCCGCTATTCCTCCTGTGGGTTAACCTACTTTGGACTATTATCCTCGGAGGTGCCGTGTTTGTGCGCACGCTCGCGGAGCACAGTTATGCATCGCGGATCTCACGGCTATCGGATATGATAGTGGTTCTTATTTGCTTGGCGTTGTTTCGTGAGAAAGCAGCTCTCGGCGAAAGTGTCTCGGACAGAGATTGTGTGCGCCTCGGTATTGGTCTTGTCCATTGGCAGCGGATGCGGAGTTTGATGGTTGAACACCGCTGGATTGCTGTAACCGAGTCTGGGGATTATGTGCTGAGCCGCGATTTGCGCCGCGCAAACATCTGGGAAGTGGCAAGCATGGTGCGTATGCCTGTCTCGGAGGAGCTGTCGTCGCTACGCGAGAATATTGCGGGTCGTGCGCCCTGGTTCGCTGATTTTCTCGAACGCCAGAGTGAGTTGCGCAGTCACGCAGAAAGTGCCTTTTCAGTCTCGCTTGAAAGTTTGTTTGCCGCAGAACACGAAGAAGAAAAACCGTTGACGGATCAAACCTGATGGCATATTCCAAAACGCAGGCGATATTGCTGTCTATACTCAACTACATCGGATAAGTACACCCTAACCAGATTACGATACAGACACATGGCGTTACCCATACTCATTTGTGACGATTCAAACATGGCCCGCAAGCAGGTGACTCGTAGCCTCCCTGCCGGTTGGGACGTGGAAATAACCTATGCCACAAATGGCGCAGAAGCGCTTGACGTTATCAGGGCTGGCAAAGCGGATATGGTGTTCCTCGATTTGACTATGCCCGTTATGGATGGTTACGGAGTGCTTGAAACCGTGCGCCGTGAAGACCTTAATTGCATGATTATTGTGATTTCCGGTGATATCCAACCAGAAGCGCATGAACGGGTTAGAGCGCTGGGGGCAATCGACTTTATTAAAAAGCCTGTCGACAAAACCAAATTGGAAACCGTGCTCACCACCTACGGGTTGATTTCTGGTTGACGTCGTCAACTGGCGTAACCTTCCCCCAAAGTTTTTAAGCTTGTAGCCGGCGTATACGGTCTTGCACTGCTGCATCGTCGGTTCACCGCGAGATCTTCAATCATTCGGACTTGCCGACCTCTCTCCGCACGACTCCGAAGGCATTCGCCTCTGCTAACTCGGTGCCCGCTGTAGCCCGCAATCCTGATAGAATCGGCAAAATTTTTATGAATACGCTGATATGAATCCCTCATCTTTTGCTCAAAAGTTCACTGGCGACGCTGCTATTGTTGACCTCATGGAAGACCTTGGCGACGCACTTAATGTAAATCCGGATCTGTTGTTTCTCGGTGGTGGCAACCCGGCGCATATTCCAGAGTTTGAAGCGCGTATTGGCGAGCATTTAAAAGCGATATGTGATCAGCCAGCTGAGTTGCACAAGTTGATTGGGATTTATCAGTCGCCCCAGGGCAATGAAGCGTTTATAGACGCGCTTGCCAGTTATTTGCAGCAACGCTACCAATGGCCGGTGACTACGGCGAATATCGCGGTTGCAAATGGCAGCCAGTCTGCGTTCTTTATTTTGCTGAATTTGCTCGCAGCACAAGGCCAGATATGCTTACCGATGATGCCGGAATACCTGGGCTACCGCGACCAGGGGCTTGGAGATAACATATTTAAAGGCTATCGCCCGCGCATAGAGCTGATCGGTGAGCACCGTTTCAAATACCATATCGACTTCGCTGCACTCGAAATCACGTCCGATACTGCCGCACTTTGCGTCTCACGGCCAACCAATCCATCAGGAAATGTTGTTTCTGACGATGAGATGCGCCAGCTGCAAGCCATCGCTCGCGCGCACAATATTCCGCTAATTGTTGACTGCGCCTACGGTTTTCCGTTTCCTGGTGTGGTTTATCAGGAAGCGGAGTCGTTTTGGGATGACAACACCATTCTTATGTTGAGCCTGTCCAAGCTCGGCTTGCCCGGCGTGCGCACCGGTATCGTTGTCGCGCCCGAAGCTGTTATCAAAAAGTTTGTGAGCGCAAACACCATTATTTCCCTAGCCTGTGGCAATCTAGGGCCGATGCTGATGAATTCGCTGATGGCTGCCAATGAGCTGGATTCGATCTGTGAAACGGTTATTCAGCCCTACTATCGTGCGAAGCAGGCCTACATGTTGGAGCAAATAGATCGGCATCTAGCGGGGCTGAACTATCGGGTGCACGAGTCGGAAGGGGCGTTTTTTGTTTGGATCTGGTTTCCGGATTTACCTGTCAGTAGCGAGCAGTTGTACCAACGCATGAAAGAGGCCAACGTGCTGATTATGGCCGGAGAGCATTTTTTCTTTGGCATGGACGAGAATTGGGATCACGCGCACCAGTGTATTCGCCTAAATTTTTGTCAGGCGCCAGAGGTGATTAGTGACGCATTGCAGATCCTTGCAAGAGAAGTTCGCGCGCTAGGGTAAAGCCCACGGCGCGATTGCCGGGGCCTATGCCGTATTTACTCGAGAGGCCAGCCGCCGAGGGCTTTCCATTTGTTCACCATCAGGCAGAAGAGGTCGGCCGTTTTTTCTGCATCGTAAGCGGCTGAATGAGCTTCGCGGTTGGAAAACTCGAGGCCGGCAAGTTTGCAGGAGGTCGCCAGCACCGTGTGGCCGAAGATTAGGCCGCACAGGGTCGCAGTATCAAAACAGGAAAACGGATGAAAGGGATTCCGCTTGATATCGCTGCGTGCCGCCGCGGCGTTAAGAAAGTTTAAATCAAAGTGCGCGTTGTGGCCCACCAGCACCGCGCGGTTACAACCGTAACCCTTTACGGCTTTACGTACGCCAGCGAAAATATCGCCTAATGCAATTGCTTCGGGTACGGCTTCTCGATCTTCGCTTTCCAGGTCAATGCCCGTAAACTCCAGTGCCGCCTTTTCAATGTTGGCTCCCTCAAACGGCTCGACATGGAAAGAAAACGTTTCGTCCCGCTGCAGGAATCCATTGTCATCCATATGTAAGGTAACCGCTGCGATTTCCAGTAGCGCATCGGTGGCTGCATTAAAACCGCCGGTTTCCACATCGATAATTACAGGTAGAAAGCCGCGAAAACGTTGTGCGAACGGTGTTTTGACTATCTCGGTAGAACTCACTTACTCACGCCTTGTAGGTTATTTTTGAACTCGCCAATTCAGGGTTTCGCCCGCTTTTACCGGTACGAGTGACTCGTCGCCGAAGGTCAGGGTATCGGGTACAGACCATGGTTCGCGGCGCAAGGTGATGGTGTCTGAATTGCGCGGCAAACCATAGAAATCGGGGCCGAAGTGGCTGGCAAAGCCCTCCAGGCGGTCCAGTGCGCCAGCATCCTCGAAGGCTTCGGCATAGAGCTCAATGGCAGCAAACGCCGTGTAGCTGCCTGCGCACCCACACGCCGCTTCTTTGCGACTCTTGGCGTGAGGCGCGGAATCGGTACCGAGGAAGAACTTTGGGCTGCCGCTAGTGGCCGCAGCCACTAGCGCTTGCTGGTGAGTTTGGCGCTTCAGAATTGGCAGGCAGTAATAGTGGGGGCGAATACCTCCGGCCAACATATGGTTGCGGTTGTAGAGCAGGTGGTGGGCAGTAATGGTGGCGGCGACGTTGTCAGGGGCTTGAGCGACGAACTCCGCTGCTTGCTGGGTAGTGATATGTTCCAGCACAATTTTCAATTTTGGAAAATCGGCTACAACCTTGCGCAGCGTTCGTTCTATGAATACGGCTTCGCGGTCGAAAATATCGATTGCACTGTCGGTGACTTCACCGTGTAAGAGCAAAAGTACACCTTGTCGTTCCATCTCTTCCAGCGCTGGGTAAATGTGTTGGATATCCGTAACCCCGGACGCAGAGTTGGTTGTGGCGCCGGCCGGGTAGAGCTTGCAGGCCACAACACCGGCCGCTTTTGCTGCGGCTATCGTTTCAGGTGTGGTGTTGTTTGTTAGATACAGAACCATTAAAGGTTCGAACGGTGTCTCCGCTGGAATCTGAGCCTCAATGCGGGCCCGATAGGCCAGAGCCTCCTCGGCATTTGTTACCGGTGGCACCAGATTGGGCATGATAATCGCTCGGGCAAAGCTGGCTGCAGCGTGAGGTACGGTGGTTTCCAGGGCTGTCCCGTCGCGCAGGTGAATATGCCAGTCGTCTGGGCGCAACAGGGTCAGTGAATCTGTCATGGATTGAAGCCTTATGGTTGTCGGGGCGGCCAAATGGGCGCATACCCACTATGCTTAAGATAATACGCAGGGGCGCATGCTACCGGAAATGGCGTCAGTTGCCCATGACTCAAGAAATGGCTGCGCCTGCCGATAATCGACGAATAACCCGGAATTCATTTGTTCACCATGCGAAAGCTTTGCCGTTATCTTTTGTTCCTACTGTGCGTTTTTGCGTACGAGTGCGGCGCTGTGCGCTTTACGAATGGAATTAATGATAGCAACTGGACCACGTCTGGCTCGGTATTCGAGTGCCGGCTGGCGCAGACTGTACCGTTGTTTGGGCAGGTGGTGTTTCGTACCCGAGCAGGAGAATCGTCCTCATTTTATCTTCGTTCCAAAGTGGCGCAGTTCGAAGCTGGTGAAGCCGCGTTGGTAGCCAGGTCGCCGGTTTGGGCTCATCCCCAGGTTCAGGAAGTATTGGGTAGTGTGCAGGTGAAGCGCGGTACTCGCCCTCTGTGGTTGGGGCGGGAGAAAACTGAGCTGATGCTGGCGGGCCTGAACTCCGGTAAAGAAATAGCATTGCTGAGGGAAAGCTGGTACGACGAGGCAGAAAATGTCGACCTGGCTATTTCGAATATTGGGTTTCGGTCAGAATATCGCAAATATCTGGATTGTCTGGCAGGGCTCCTGCCCGCAAACTTCGATCAACTAAAGCGCACGTCCCTGTATTTCGTGGTTGGCTACACCGATAAACTCAGTCGAGCCGCAACGCAGAAGCTCGATCAGATCATACTCCTGGTAAAGCATGACAAAGCGATTAACCAGTTTATTATCGATGCGCACGCCAGTGCAGAGGGGACGCGGATTGATAATTTGGAGCTGTCTAAAACTCGGGCAGATCTGGTGCGGGACTATCTGGTCGGCCATGGTATTCCGGAATCTCAGCTGGTTGTCCGCTGGCATGGCGAGCGCTACCCGGTGGCATCTAACGACTCGTCATCGGGGCGGGCAAAAAATCGTCGCGTTACCGTACGCATGGAAAAACTGGCGCAACCCGAAGCGCCGCCTGAGGGTACCACGACTATGGCTGCGCAGGCTGCTGACGAGAGTTGAGGTCTAATTTTAGCTACATTTTATCTGGCCTAGTGTTTCCTGTAGTTGCGCTTTACCTGCCAGAAGTAGAGTGCCAGGGTGAGGCTTGCGTTGCCTGCAATCATACTCATCACCAGAATCTGATAGCGAACTGCCTCCAGTGGTGCCATCCCGGCGAGAATTTGACCTGTCATCATTCCCGGCAATGAAACTAATCCCACCGCCAGCAATGAATTCACTTGGGGAATCATTGCGGCTCTAAACGCACTTACACAGGCTTCCGGCAGTTCATGGCTATCAATTTGTGCTTCAAGTCTTTCAGCGCCGAGACTCAAGCTGTTCATGCCATTCGCGACCACCATACCCGCGAGCGGGATGATTTGCTGTGGTTGATACCAGGGGGCTGGCTGTAACACCACGAAAATAATCCATACCAGGTGGAGCACACTGGCAATAGTCAGGCTAGACAGCGCTGCGACATATCGCCAGGCAGACTTGTTTTGTAGCGGTCGCAGTGCTATCCAGGAGGCTGCCATGAGCATGACGCTGAGCACGCACAAACCCAGAACTGGCGCGGGGCTGGTAAATAGCACATTAAGCAGGTAACCGATACCAACCAACTGGAGTACCATGCGCACCGCCGCAATGGCGAGCTCGCGCGTATGGCCGAGTTGCCATTGAAAAATCAGCAGGGCTAATAGCAGAGGGGCCATCGAAAGCAGTGTTGCGGATACGGAAAGATGGGTCATGTTCAAGCCTCTGCAACCTGAGTAATGATTAATGCAGACGTTAATCGGTCAGGGTAACCGTAAAAGCACTGGAGTTTAGAGAGGCGAGCCTTTAAAATTCGGCCCCCTCATTGTTTTATCCGCTGTTCGCGGGCAATTCCGTTACGGAGTCAACATGTCAGCCGAAAATTCTTCAATAAAAAAAGTCGTTCTTGCCTACTCTGGCGGCCTCGATACGTCTGTGATCGTAAAGTGGTTGCAGGAAACCTACCAGTGTGAAGTTGTTACATTCACGGCCAATATCGGCCAGGGCGAGGAAGTAGAGCCCGCTCGCGCCAAAGCTCAGGCCATGGGTGTTAAAGAAATTTATATTGAAGATTTACGCGAAGAGTTCGTTCGGGATTACGTTTTTCCAATGTTCCGCGCCAATGCAATCTATGAAGGCGAATACTTGCTGGGTACCTCAATAGCACGTCCGCTGATTGCTAAGCGAATGATCGAAATTGCGAATGAAACCGGGGCCGACGCGATTTCTCACGGCGCTACCGGCAAGGGGAATGATCAGGTTCGCTTCGAGTTGGGCGCCTATGCACTGAAGCCAGGTGTAAAAGTTATTGCTCCCTGGCGCGAATGGAACCTCACATCTCGCGAAACTTTGATGGCCTACTGTAAAGAACATGAAATCCCGGTGGATTTTGCCAAGGCGACGAAAAAGTCTCCTTATTCCATGGATGCTAACCTGCTCCATATTTCATATGAAGGCGACATTCTGGAAAACCCCTGGGTTGAAGCTGAGGCGGATATGTGGCGTTGGACGGTTTCCCCTGAGCAGGCACCAGACACACCGGAATATATCGAGATCTCATTCGAGAAAGGCGACCCTGTGGCGATAAACGGCGAGGCAATGTCGCCTGCTACAATTCTGGAAACACTTAACAAAAAAGGCGGTGCGCACGGAATTGGTCGTTTGGATATCGTAGAAAACCGCTACGTGGGTATGAAATCCCGCGGTTGCTACGAAACGCCAGGGGGCACCATTTTGCTTCCTGCGCACAGGGCTATTGAATCGATTACCCTGGATCGCGAAGTCGCTCACTTCAAAGACGCGTTGATGCCCAAATACGCAGATCTCGTTTATAACGGCTACTGGTGGAGTCCTGAGAGAAAAATGATGCAGGCGGCAATTGACGAAAGTCAGGCGTGTGTCAACGGTGATGTGCGCCTCAAACTGTACAAGGGTGCCGTTACGGTGGTGGGCCGTCGTTCCGCAGATAGCCTGTTTGACGAGTCTATCGCCACGTTTGAAGACGACGCAGGCGCGTATGATCAAAAAGATGCGGCTGGTTTTATCAAGCTTAATGCGCTGCGCATGCGCATCGCCGCGCAAAAGGGTCGTAAGCTGGAAAACTGATCTTCATCGCGGTTGTATGGAAGTTGCCAGTGCTAAAACTGGCAATTTCAAACGGGTTCTCAGGTATCATGTTGTTTAGTGTGCCATTTGATGGTAATCAAACCTATGCTTGTTTGAGTACCTATAATCTCAGGTAACTTCATGCGCGCGATTTATATCGGTGCCATATCCATATAAAATCCGCGTGATTCCCGGTGCTCAAGCTAGCGCCAAACAATGTATTCGTAGACCAGGGGCATGGGTGGTGCGCTCCTGGCGCTGTCGTTTCTAAACTCGTAAAAACCAAAAACACAGGACTTCACTATGAGTAATGGCTTGGCAACAGAACAGCCGGCATACAACTACAAGGTCGTGCGTCAGTTCACGATCATGACAGTTGTGTGGGGTATTGTCGGTATGTTCATCGGCGTATTGATCGCCGCGCAATTGGTGTGGCCGGACCTGAACAACCTGCTGCAACCCTATACTCACTTTGGTCGTTTGCGCCCGCTGCACACCAACGCCGTTATTTTCGCATTCGGTGGCTGTGCGCTGTTCGCGACCTCCTACTATGTGGTTCAGCGGACCTGCCAAACCCGCCTTTGGGGTGGTTTTTTAATTCCGTTCACCTTCTGGGGCTGGCAGGCAATCATCGTTGCGGCGGCGATTACCCTGCCACTGGGCTATACCTCGTCTAAAGAATACGCCGAGCTGGAATGGCCAATTGATATTGCGATCACCCTGGTTTGGGTGTCATACGCCATCGTTTTCTTCGGTACAGTGGTTAAGCGCACAACCTCCCACATCTACGTCGCCAACTGGTTTTTTGGCGCGTTCATTGTGACTGTCGCGCTGCTGCATGTGGTTAACAATATGGCCGTGCCCGTTACGCTGTTTAAGTCTTATTCTGCCTATGCTGGCACTATGGATGCGATGGTTCAGTGGTGGTACGGCCACAACGCGGTTGGCTTTTTCCTGACGGCGGGCTTCCTGGGCATGATGTATTACTTCGTGCCCAAACAAGCGGGCCGCCCGGTCTACTCCTACCAACTGTCTATTGTGCATTTTTGGGCGTTGATCGCGGTTTACATTTGGGCGGGTCCTCACCACCTGATGTACACCGCGCTACCAGATTGGGCGCAATCGCTGGGTATGGTCATGTCTTTGATCCTGCTGGCGCCATCCTGGGGTGGCATGATCAACGGAATGATGACCCTGTCAGGTGCCTGGGATAAGCTTCGCACCGACCCAACATTGCGTTTTTTGGTCGTGTCCTTGTCGTTCTACGGAATGTCCACTTTCGAAGGCCCGATGATGGCTATCAAAACTGTGAACTCCCTGTCGCATTACACTGATTGGACCATCGGTCACGTGCATTCCGGCGCATTGGGTTGGGTTGCGATGATTTCTATCGGTGCGGTCTACCACCTGGTTCCACCGCTGTTTGGCCGTGCCAAAATGTACTCGGTGAATCTGATTAACATCCACTTCTGGATGGCAACTATCGGTACCGTGCTTTACATCGCCTCCATGTGGGTAAACGGTATTATGCAGGGCCTCATGTGGCGCGCATTTAACGCGGACTCTACCTTGACCTACAGTTTCGCTGAGGCGGTGGAATCCAGCCACTACGGCTATATTGTTCGTTTCCTGGGTGGTTTGACCTTCGCATCAGGCATGCTCGTTATGGCCTACAACGTATACAGAACTGTGAATGATAAGCAGCCTGAAGAAGCGACTTCCGCTTCAGAGCCGCAGGTTGCGTAAGGGGATCAAACGTGAAGAATCATGACATAGTAGAAAAAAATGTTGGCCTTCTCGTATTGCTGACGGTAGTGGCCATCAGCTTTGGCGGTTTAGTGCAAATTGTGCCGCAGTTCTTTCTGGAAGAAACAACCAAACCTATTGATGGACTAAAGCCGCTTACAGCGCTGCAGCTGGAAGGACGCGATATTTATATCCGCGAGGGTTGCACCGTTTGCCACACCCAGATGGTGCGCCCGCTGCGCGCTGAGGTAGAGCGTTACGGTCATTACTCAGTCGCTGGCGAGTCTGTTTATGAGCACCCGTTTCTTTGGGGCTCTAAGCGTACCGGGCCAGATCTGGCTCGCGTGGGTGGTCGTTACAGTGACAACTGGCACCGGGCTCACCTTTACAACCCGCGCAACGTGGTCCCTGAATCCAATATGCCTGAGTTCCCCTGGCTATTTGATGCGGTGTTGGACGGTAAAGATACAGCCAAGAAAATGAAAGCGTTGCGCAGCGTGGGTGTGCCTTATACCGATGACGACATTGCAGGCGCCGCTGATGCTGTTAAAGGCAAGAAGGAAATCGACGCGGTGGTTGCCTACCTTCAGCAGTTGGGCACTTTGCTCACACAGAAGCGGTAACGGGTATGGATCTTATAACACTCCAGGGGCTTTCCACGATCTTTGTGATGATCGCGTTTGCCGGGGTTTGCTGGTGGGCGTTTTCACCTAAACGCAAAAAGCGCTTTGAAGAAGCGGCAAATCTGCCGTTTGCCGACGAACCCGAGAGTAAAAACAAACAACAAAAAACTGAGGGCGAAAGTCATCAGTCAGCTGAGCAAAAATAAGGGCAGGGCTGAATATGAGTACATTTTGGAGTCTTTGGATCATGATCCTCACATCAATGTGTTTAGCATTGGTGTGTTGGGTACTGTTCGCCAACCGCAAAGTGGCGGTAAAAGACGATGGTCAGGACGAGAACAAAACGACGGGTCATGTGTACGATGGCATTGAAGAGTACGACAACCCGCTACCACGATGGTGGTTCATGCTATTTGTGGGCACGCTCATTTTTGCTGCTATCTACCTGGTGATATACCCAGGCTTTGGCGCCTACAAAGGGGTTATTGGTTGGACTTCCGTAAAACAACTGGAAGCCGAACAGGAAGCCGCCCGTGAAGATCACACCAAAACCTACGGTGTTTATTCAAGCATGCCAGTGGAAGAGCTGATTCACGATGGTCGTGCGATGAAAATGGGTGTGCGTTTATTCGCGAACAACTGCTCTGTTTGTCACGGCGCTGATGGTGGCGGTAACTTTGGTTTCCCCAACCTTACTGACAAAGACTGGCTCTACGGTGGTTCCCCGGAAGAAATCCAGGCCAGCATAACCCACGGTCGTTCGGGAGCTATGCCTGCCTGGGGTGAAATACTTGGCGAAGAGAAAGTTGTCGCCGTTGCTGAATACGTAATGAGCCTTTCCGGCATGGACCACGATGCTGATCTGGCTGAACAGGGCGCTGGCCAGTTCCAGAGTACCTGTGCTGCGTGTCATGGCCCGGATGGAAAAGGCCAGAAGCTGGTCGGCGCGCCTAACCTGACTGATAGTATCTGGTTGTATGAGGGCTCGCGTGAAGCGATCCAGCAGGCGATTCGCTCGGGGCGTAAAAACCAAATGCCCGCGCAGGAAAATAAACTGCGAGAGGAAAAAATTCACTTGTTAACAGCTTACGTATACTCACTCTCGTACGACTACGACAAGTAAACTGTAGAGCAGATACAAGCTTTTTAAGCGGAAGTGCAGGGAGCCTGAACGGTGACACGCCTTCCGCTTTTTTATTGGTGCAAGTTTATAGTATATTAGATAAATCTAAAAAAAGTGGGAGCCAAAGAAAGTGTCAGACAAGCTGTCGCCGGAAGAAGAGCAACCTATCCGCTATCGGAATCTCTACGAGAAACCGGATAAAATATACATTCGCAAAATTTCTGGTTTTTATCAGAGCATTCGTCGGTATACAGGTATACCTTTAATTGTTGTCTTCGCGCTTTTGCCCTGGCTGACAATTGACGGTCGGCCCGCTGTTTTGTTTGATCTTCCTGCGCGGCAATTTCATGTGCTCTGGCTGACATTCTGGCCACAAGATTTTATGTTGCTGGCCTGGCTACTTATTATCTCTGCGTTTTCTTTGTTTGCTGTAACCACGTCTTTGGGGCGGGTTTGGTGCGGTTTTACTTGCCCGCAAACAGTCTGGACGCTTATTTTCTTTTCAGTCGAACACTTTTTTGAGGGCGACCGCAACAAGCAGGTCAAGCTTGATAATTCCCCATGGAATTTTAATAAGATTTGGCGCAAAACAGCTAAGCATGCTGTGTGGCTCGCAATCGCCTTTGCCACTGGTGCTACGTTTATCGGTTACTTCCTACCGGTGCGGGAGTTGCTTTCCGGAATGCTTCCCTATTGGGGGGAGTCGGGAATTCTTACGTTTGACATCCCTCCAGCAGCCGCGTTCTGGACGTTTTTCTTCACTGCTGCGACTTATCTGAATGCTGGCTATATGCGTGAGCAGGTGTGTAAGTACATGTGTCCTTACGCGCGCTTCCAATCAGTGATGTACGATAACAATACTCTGGCTGTATATTACGATGTGGCACGTGGTGAACCGCGCGGCGCTAGAAAACCGAAAGATGATCCCAAAGAAAAAGGTTTGGGTGATTGCACCGATTGCTCATGGTGTGTTCAGGTTTGCCCCGTGGATATCGATATTCGAGACGGCTTGCAATACGAATGTATCAATTGTGGTTTGTGCGTCGATGCCTGCAATGCAGTCATGGATAAAATGAACTATGACCGTGGTCTGATTCGATTCACATCGGAAGTGGAATTACAAACCGGTAAATTCAGGTTTTTTCGGCCACGCGTTATTGGTTATGTGCTGGCGGTTGTGGTCATGGCAACGGCATTTATCTATACCATCTCCAGCCGAACCCCTCTGAGTGTCGATGTTATTCGCGATCGGGGTGCACGTCTTTACCGGATTAATGGTGATGATGTGCAAAATGTATATACGGTAAAAATAAATAATATGGACAACAGCGCGCACAGCTATACGCTTACGGTGTCCGGCGATTACCCGTTCAGAGTAGTGAACTATCGCAAAGTGGAGATTATGCCAGGCGAGGTGTTTACCGTACCCGTACGTGTTGCCGTAGAGCGCAAATCGCTGGATAGCGAAAAAGCGCGATTGGTGATGACCGTCACCTCTTTGGATGATGAAAGCCTTGTCGCGACCGAAACCACGAACTTCCTGGGGCCAGTTCCTCGCAAATAAACTGAGATGTGCAGCTTGGAAACAAAAGTGATTAAACCCTGGTACCGAGAGCCTTGGGCCTGGCTGGTTGTAGGCCCTTTGTTCTTTGTTATTTTTATCGGGCTGGGGCTGGTGTTTATTTCTGTTAAATATCGCGATGACGTGGTGCGCGATGACTACTACAAGGAAGGCAAGGCCGTAAATAAGCTCTTCGAAGCAGAACGCGAAGCACACGATCAAGGTCTGGCCGCGACTTTGACACTGAATTTGTCTGACTCGATAATAAATGTGACCCTTAACGAGCCGGTGGATAGTGACGAAGAGCTCATCCTGATGCTTTCCCATCCGCTGAAGGCTAACCAGGATCATGAGTACCTTCTTCACAGAAAATCATTTACCGGTTATGAAGCAGAGGCTGACGTATTACCCAAGGGGCGTTGGTATTTGCGGATTGAGTCGCGACGCGGTGACGCGTCGGAGCTGGTTTGGCGAGTGAGCGGCGAGGCAGATTTTTCCCAGCAAGCTTCCGTAGAGTTGCGCTAGTGTTGCGATGACCCAGTGCTTTCATTGCGGTTTGCCTGCCGATGGCAATATCACCGCCAAAATAGACGATCACCCACAATTGTTCTGTTGCGAGGCTTGTCGCTTGGTCGCATTGACGATCAGTGAAGGGGGCCTCTCCAGTTATTATCGCTTTCGCGACGAACTTGCAGAAAAACCTCGTGCATTAAACAATGATTTTCTCGGTTACGATTTGCCCGAGGTCCAATTGGACTTCGTTCATCGCGATGCCGACAATTTAGCGGTCGCGCGCCTGAGTATTCAGGGTATCAGTTGTGCGGCCTGTGCCTGGCTCATTGAGAAACACCTGGGCGAACAGCGCGGGGTGTCCCAGGTTAGAGTTAACGCGACGACGCGTCGGTGCACTTTGCGTTGGAATCCAGAGACGGCGCCGTTAAGTACGTTATTGAACGAGATTCAGCGCATTGGTTATCAGCCGCTCCCGGACCGCTTGGAGAGCAATCAGCAGCAGCGTAAAGCTGAGCGCCACCAGGCTTTTATGCGGCTCGGCGTCGCCGGTATTGGAATGATGCAGGTGGGTATGGTGGCCGTGGCTCTCTACTCTGGCGATCACTACGGCATTGAGCAGAATTGGCAAAGTTTCTTGCGCTGGGTGAGTTTAGTTATTGCAACACCGGTCGTGTTTTTCTCTGCAGCGCCCTTTTTTCTGAGTGCCGCGCGCGCGCTTAGAGCAAAGCATTTAAATATGGATGTGCCGGTCTCGCTGGCAATTGGTTTAGCTTACACGGCCAGTGCGTTTGCGACTTTAACGGAAACGGGGGATGTCTATTTCGATTCGGTTTCCATGTTTACATTCTTTCTTTTGCTGGGGCGTTTTCTGGAGATGCGTGCGCGCCACAGCAGTGCCTTTGCCAGTGAAAATCTACGCCAATTATTGCCTCTGACCGTAACCCGGATGGATGAGGCAGGAAGTAAAGTGTCTGTCCCTTTGAATGCATTGCGGCCTGGCGATCAGGTTTGGGTGAATGCAGGGGATATGATTCCGGCCGATGGTGTATTGACCAACGCGCAAGCGTCTGTCGACGAATCGATTTTGACGGGTGAATCTCTACCACAAATAAAAAAACGTGGCGATTCTCTCTGTGCAGGAACGCTGAATCGTGAATCAGCGTTGCAGATGCATGTTGTTCAAACTGGCGCGAATACGCAATTGGCAGCCATCGAGCAATTGGTTGAGCAGGCAGCTTTGCAGAAACCTCGGCAAATCGCTTTCGCCGATTTAATCGCCGGTAGGTTTGTTGCTGCAGTGTTAGTTTTGTCGGTGATCGTTGCTTTCGTGTGGTGGCACATTGAGCCAGAACGGGCGTTGTGGGTAGTGCTCTCGGTGCTGGTGGTCACTTGTCCTTGTGCGCTCTCTCTCGCTACGCCAGCAGCTTTAACCGCTGGATTAAACCGTGCTCGGCAGCTGGGGGTGTTAGTTAGCGGGCCGCAAGTGATGGAGAGCCTGGCGCGGCTGACCCACGTGGTATTCGACAAAACTGGTACCCTAACCGAAGGGCATTTGCGCTTGCTGGGCACGGTCTCCCCAGGCGCTGGGGCGCAGACTGGTGAAGCTGAATCTCTTTCCATCATTGCTGCACTGGAGCAGTACGCGCAACACCCGATTGCCGATGTTTTTAGAGCGTTTGATCGCGGGTTGGTGGCGACTGACGTGAGCGTGAGTGAAGGCGAGGGTGTTTGTGGATGCGTAAACGGAACACACTATCGGTTTGGCAGGCCGGAATTCGCTGCGCCCGGGGTGGCTTATCCAGATGAGGACGCCCAGGTTTTGTGGCAGTTGCTGGCCGCGGAGACTGAGGCCGATGGCCAAGCTATTCCTCTGCGCTGGATTATGCTCGGCGATTGTTTACGAGAGTCTGCAATAAATGCGGTAACCGAATTGGGAGAGCTGAACAGGAATGTCACCTTGCTGAGCGGCGATCGCTACAGCGTTGTCGCGGATGTCGCAAAGGCTGCGGGTATTGCAGATTGGGCCGGGGAGGCACGGCCTGCAGACAAGTTGCACTGGCTAAATCAGCAACAGGCTCAGGGGGCGCGGGTACTGATGGTCGGTGACGGAATAAACGATGTGCCCGTGCTTTCTGCGGCAGATATATCGATGGCGATGGGGTCCGCTACGCGACTCGCGCAATCGAAAGCTGACGGTATTTTGCTTAACGGTAACCTCACCGCGATTCCGGCCATTATTGTATTGTCTGCCCGAGTTCAAAAAATCATACGTCAAAATCTCACTTGGGCGCTGGTGTATAATCTTGTTGCGCTACCTGCCGCCGCAACAGGGATTCTCCCTCCGTGGCTGGCGGCGATAGGCATGTCCGCCAGTTCGCTCGTTGTTGTGCTCAACGCAATGCGCACCTGATTCTTCCCCACCCAGGATAACCTCGTGGAAAGTTTATTTATTTTAATTCCGATTGCGATCGTGTTCGTAATTATCGCTGTGAGTATTTTCTTCTGGGCGGTGCGCTCTGGGCAATACGAAGATTTAGATACTGAAGCACGCCGGATTTTGTTTGATGAAGACGAAGCCGCTAAAAGAGCTGATTCCGCTGGCCCACATAGTTCTAACTCTAATGATTCTAGCCCCAAAAATTCCGACACCACTCTAGAGAAAGCAGACGCTGATGATTGAACCTGTAATTGCTGCATTTACTTTAGGCTTGATGGGAGCAGGCCACTGCCTGGGTATGTGTGGTGGGGTCACCGCTGCACTGGCTTTCGCGAACCAGGCGCAGGGTCGGGTTTATTCGATTTTCATTTTGCTGGCGTATAACCTCGGCAGAATTGGGAGCTACGCGCTTATCGGCGGCCTCGCCGCATTGGTCGCGGGTATGTTCGACGGCCTGACGCCACTACCGATTTTACGCGCACTGTCTGGTGTATTGCTCATCGGCATGGGGTTTTATCTGGCGGACTGGTGGCGAGTGCTTTCCCGGTTGGAAAAAGCGGGTGGTATGCTCTGGCGATTTGTTTCACCTTTAGCCGGAAAATTAATGCCCGTAAAAACGGTGCCGAACGCACTGCTATTAGGTTTTCTTTGGGGTTGGTTGCCCTGCGGCCTGGTTTATTCTGCGCTCGTGTACGCTGCAGTTCAGGCGAATTTCGCTTCAGGCGGCACCGTGATGCTGGCTTTTGGGTTGGGAACCTTGCCAGCCGTATTTGCTGGAGGTTTGGCCAGTGGTTATATCAAAAAGGCGATCGCCCATGTGTGGGTGCGCAGAATATTTGGGATAGGTTTTATTGTCTATGGCGTATACACATTAATTCCTGTGGCCAAGATACTGCTTGTTTCCTGGGGCCTAATTGACGCTCCGGCAATGATGATGGACCCCGCACACTGCCACTAATTTTTCTGCTTTTGGCTAATTAGCGCTCGGCCGGCAGGGGCGGGTGTAGCCAATAAAATATTTATTAGGTTAATCAGACGTTCCTTAACATCTTAATGTAATGGAGAATCGAGTGATGGCCAATGTTTTGGTTCCAATTGCAGACGGTAGCGAAGAAATCGAAGCCGTTACGATTATTGATGTGTTAGTGCGAGCAGGCGCTGAGGTTACTGTCGCTTCGGTCATGGAGCACTCCCAGATTATCGCGTCTCGCGGTGTAAAACTCGATGGCAGCTGCTTGATAGGGAGCTGCGGCCGGGATTGGGACCTGATCGCGCTGCCTGGTGGCTTGCCGGGAGCGGATCATCTCGCTCAGAGTGGGCCTCTCATGGAGCTTGTGCGGCAGCAGCTTGCCCAACAACGTTTGCTGGCTGCGATATGTGCGGCGCCGGCTGTGGTCTTGGGGCGCCATGGGTTACTTGCCGATCGGGTCGCTACCTGCTATCCCGGATTTCAGGAGGAACTTGCCAGCCAAGCCAGGGCGGTGAGTGTGGAACGCGTGGTGGAGGATGAAAACCTTATTACCAGCCAGGGGCCGGGCACCGCGATGGAGTTTTCTTTGGCGCTGGTGACGCGTCTATTTGGCTCGGAGAAGGCGGCAGCGGTCGCGGACGGTCTGCTGTCCCGATAGATAGACCACAGCTCCATTGCGGGTTTGCCTGCGAACTCACTCTGCTCTATTGCTGACAGTATTTTGATACTCGCGACAAAGGCTTTCTTTGGGCGTAATTGTGCACTAAAAACAAGAGCCAAAATTATCCTGTCGATATTCTTTACCTTGTGAATTTTCACGACGATTTTTCCCCGAAAACTAGAGTCTCCACAATATTTTTGTGCAGTAAAAACAGGCGCTGCGAGCGGAGTTATTACTAACTTAAATTATTGGCCTATATATTGCTATATCCGGGCCGTGCACCAGTCTGGCGTTAGGATTGGGCAAAGGGCTGAAAACAAGAATGTTTACAAGATGACTACGGGGTAAGATCGGTGAAAAAAATAATCGGATCATTGTATGTATCCGCCGCGCTGCTGGTGAGCCAAGGGGCCGCGGCTATGAGTATCCCCCTCGCTGAATATAATCTGGTGGTTGCTGGTGATTATGTTCACGAAGGCGGTTCAGTTTGGGGTAAAACGTTTATTGGCGGCGACCTTAACGGCGGCGCTTCGGAATTTGCTGTCCAGGTGCCTGCGGCGCCGGTGGTGGATTCATTGCAGGTGGTTGGCGATATCAACGCTGGCCATGTAAAAGTTAAATCGGGCAACCTGGTACTCGGTGGCGCAATCTCTTCTTCCTCCAACGTGGAACTTCACGGAGCGGGAGCGAGTATTGTCCATGACGCTGGTTTAAGTATCGACAGCGTGGTGGCAGATCTTAAGTCTGCGAGTCAAACCTTCAGTGGTATGTCCGGTGTAGGCAACAGTGCGTCTTTCGTCAATGGCGCCTTCAGCTACAGCGGTACTTCTAGCGTAGCCTTTTTTGATATGTCTTATGACGAGCTGTTTCGTCAGAACACTAACTTCACTTTCTCCGGTGTACAGGCGGACACATTGATCATTAACGTGTCTGGTACCCATGTGAATACTGGCTACGGGTACAACTTTCCTGGCCTGGACCTTAGTGGTAACAGTGGTTTGGGTGCCAGCGACATATTGTGGAATTTCTTCGAAGCAGAAGAACTGACGATTTCAAACCCTATTGTTGGTTCAATCCTGGCGATTGATGCGGACGTGACTCTCATGGGTACTCTCGACGGTTCCCTGGCTGCGGGTTCTCTGCGCACACAGCGCCAAATCCACGACTACGAGTATCCGCACGATGTAAGTACGGTACCTCTTCCCGGTTCAAGTGTGCTGTTTGGCTCGGCTTTGCTGGCTTTTGCTGCTGCACGCTATCGTCGCAAGAAGCGCGCCTGAGTACTTCTTTGTCGACTCTCAGAGCCGGGGTAACCCGGCTTTTTTTTGCCCGCTCAAAACGGCACTTTCTAGCGTCTCGATAGAATTTTGCAGTGTAAGGGAATATTTTGTTCTTCAACCCGTTTATAGAGAAAGTCCTTGGAGACTGGAGGCAAATAACCCGATGGAGCAATGGCTGGTGTTTCGAGCTGGTGCGTTGATACTAGCCGAAAAGCTAATCGCAGATAAATCTGAAGCTCAGGATATTGTGCAAGAGGCGTTGGTGAAAGCCGGCAAGGCTCGCAAAATACCGGATGGCGAGGAGAGTTCCCGCGCCTGGTTTTTTACGATAGTGCACAATCTCTGTATTGATACGCTGCGGGTGCGCCATCGCTTAAAGTACGACAGCACGATATCGATGGACAGGGAAGTCTGCCGGAATTGTGGTCCGCAGGAAACCCTCGAAAAGCGTCAGCAGGCGGACCAACTTCGTCAGGCGATAGCCCAGTTAAGTCTGGAGCATCGAGAAATTATCGCGCTGAAAGATATGCTCGATTTCAACTACAGCCAGGTAGGTCAAATTCTCGGCTTAACACCGGGTACAGTAATGTCCCGGTTGCATCGGGCGCGCACCCAATTGCGAGAGCATTTCCTAACCATAGGAGGGCGTTTATGAATACGGATTGCGAGGTGCTATCCCCCTTAATTTCCGGACTGGTGGATGGCGAGTTAACCCAACAGCAAGGGCAGCGGATAAATCAGCATCTGGCAAAATGCAGTGCTTGCCGTGAGAGGTACGAGCAACTTAACACGCTAAAAAAACTGACTGGGGATTACTCCCTCATCAGCCAGGACGAACGGCAGCGGGAAATTTTGCGCACTGATCAGATGGCTAACTTGCTCGCCTGGGGTGGCTGGCTGTTGCTGCTCATTGTCGCGATGCTAATGGGTTACGCCGTTATTTTCACCGTTATTCAAAGCGATATGCTCTGGTGGCACAGGTGTCTGGTTGGTTCGCTCACTTTGGGTATTCTCTTGTTATTCGCCAGTGTGCTGCGTCAGCAGCTTAAAATTTTAAAAACGGATAAATTTCGCAAGGTGAATTTATGAGCAAGGCTTTACTGATTCCAGTTCTCACCACAGAAACGGTTCCCGGTCGGGAAATAGAGAGTGCTTTGGGTTTGGTGAGAGGTAATACGATCCGCGCTCGGCACCTGGGTAACGATATCTTAGCTGGCCTGCGGTCTCTAATCGGCGGTGAAATTACAGAGTACACAAAGCTCATTGCGGAAAGTCGCGAACAAGCGCTGGAGCGCATGCTAGTGGAAGCTCGTGAGCTGGGTGCAGACGCCGTTATCAATTTGCGTTTTACAACCAGCACCCTGGCAGCCGGCGCTGCGGAGTTACTGGCTTATGGCACGGCAGTTAAACTGCGAGCGGTCCAGTAAATAAGAAGGGCTGCGGGCAGACAGGCCCTATTAAATGGTCGGAGCGAGAGGATTCGAACCTCCGGCCCCTGCCTCCCGAAGGCAGTGCTCTACCAGGCTGAGCTACGCTCCGATGCGTGCATTGTTACATAAAATTGACGGCCGCAAAATACACTCAAATCAATTTCCTCTCTTCGAATAAGTCACTATTCACCTTGTGTCCCAGACACCACGCCGTTGTTTTGCGCGCTAAGCCTCTGCGCTTATTTCCGCCATGTAATACTTCTGTAAAAAAACCACAGGATATTGACCACGCGCTCTGCAACTGTCGATTTTTTTGTAAGCGGCTGACGTATGAAAAGTGTTTTCCAGGTCTGGGCGCAGCTGGCGTTTGCGGAGTTCGGTTGTAGTCTCTGTCAACTGCGCAAACAAAAGCAATTCAAACCAGTAAATCATCAAGTGGACTTGCGTAGGAGCCTCCATGAAACAAGGCGAGTTTGAATATTCTGTACAAACTGGCGAGAACCTCTTGGCGGTTGCACGGCGCTTTCGTGTAACGCTTAATGAGTTGCTGTCGGCAAACCCCCGATACCGGGCTGATCCTGACTGTGTGCGCGGTGGCGACCGCTTGATTATTCCGACAGCAAAATTGGATGACACCCTTGTACGATTTGGTGATGTTTCTGCGGCAAACCAGACCGATTGTTGCAACTTGCCGTTGGGTGACGTTGATTGGCTGGTGCCAAGCGAGGGGCGCTTGACCTTCGAGCTGGCAGGCAGCGAAATACGTGGGCGCTTTTTCAGCCGCAAACCCCATGTACCTGATGCCACATCGGGCGTTGTTATTGGTCGTGGCTACTGCTTGCGCGATCGCTCCGAGCAGGAAATATTCAATGATTTGCGAGAGGCGTGTGTGGATGCAGTGGATGCGCGCAGCCTGGCCAGTTGTCGGCATTTAACTGGAGCCAAAGCACGTAAGTTTTTGCAGGATATGGGCTACCACCGCATCGAAATCACCCCGGAATCTCAATACCGCTTATTTCATATCTTGTTCAACGAATTGATCGGAGCTGTTTTGCGCATTGCACGCCGCCTGGATGTGGTTGAGAAATACGGGTCAGTAGACTGGCATTCCCTGGACCAGCCAGTGAAGGATTTAGTCGTGGATTTACACTACACAGGTGATTACACCAACGCGACTTTCGAGCGCATTCAGCCTGCATTGGTGAGTGCTAATCGCAACGATCTGCTTCATGTCATCAGCGACCAGTATTACTGGGTCGAGTTGCGTAATACCCCGTTCGAGCGATTTGACGCTCGCAAACGCTATTTGATTAAAGCCGCAGAGGCGCAGACTACTACCGAGAGCACACCTTAATTGGAAAAAGCTATCACTGCGGAGTATCCTTGTCGCCCTTAGTAGCGAGGAGGTCTCAATATGCGTTTTTTACACACCATGATTCGGGTCGGCGACCTGGACAAATCCATTGCTTTTTACACTGACGTATTAGGTATGGAGCTTCTGAGCAAGGACGACTTTCCCGATGGACGTTTTACTCTGGCTTTCGTCGGTTACGGCGATGAAGCTGACAACACCGTGCTGGAGTTGACGCACAACTGGGATACACCCAGTTACGATCTTGGTAATGGTTTCGGTCATCTGGCGATTGGCGTTCCCGATGTTTATGACGCCTGTGACAAGATCAAAGCTGCCGGCGGCAAAGTTGTACGTGAACCTGGCCCGATGAAACATGGCACAACGGTGCTGGCGTTCGTGGAAGATCCCGACGGCTATAAAATCGAGTTATTGACCAGCAAATAGTTTTTGCGCAGCCGAGTGCCGGGTGTTGTGAAAACCCTTCTCATCGATAATTTCGATTCATTTACGTTTAATCTGTATCAGCTGATCGCAGAGGTTAACGGCCAGCCGCCAACCGTCGTACGCAACAACGCCGGCGATTGGGATGCGTTAAAAACGGCGGGATTCGATAACATCGTTATTTCCCCCGGACCTGGACGTGCCGACAGCGAGGTGGACTTTGGCATCTGCGCGCAGGTGATTCGCGAGGCGCAGGTACCGGTGCTAGGTGTGTGCCTCGGTCATCAAGGTTTGTGTCAGACCATGGGCGGGGAAGTGGAATATTTACGCCCGGTTATGCACGGCCGTATTAGCCAAGTATTTCATCAGCAAGACCCGCTATTTGGGCATATTCCCTCACCCTTTGCAGTCGTTCGCTACCATTCGCTGGTGGTGAGCAAAGTACCTTCCTCTCTGCAAGTCATCGCCCAAACAGCCGACGGTGCAAATATGGCCGTGCGACACCGGCATCGTCCGATGTGGGGGGTGCAGTTTCACCCCGAGTCCGTATGTACCGAGTATGGTCGCCAGTTGCTCGTCAATTTTCACAATTTAACCAAAGCCTGGTACGGCCCGGGCTTTGATGCGTCTGCGGCGGCCAGTAAGCCGGCTAAGCCAGCACCAGTCGCCCGATCTGGCAGGGCCCCTCTAAAAGTATTTTTTCGCCGTCTGGCCAGCTGCCTCCAGCCGAGTCTGTTTTTTAAAACCTGTTTCGCTGCAAGCAATACGAGTTTCTGGCTGGACAGTGAATGCTTCCGTTCGCCACAAGGGCGGTTTTCTTACATGGGTGATGCCGCAGGCCCGCAGGCGGAAATACTGGAGTACAGCCAGCAGTCGCAGCTGCTCAGGGTGCGAACTCACGAGGGCGAGAGTGTTGTCGCGACGCCGCTGTTTAGTTATCTCAATGAACAGCTAGCTGAACGTGAGTTACACAACAGTGAACTGCCATTTCCATTTAATCTCGGGTACGTGGGGTATTTGGGTTATGAGATGAAGGGCGACTGTGGCTACCCGGTTGTCCATAGGGCAGATACCCCAGACGCATGTTTATTGTTTGCTGACAGAATCTGTGTGTTTGATCATCAGGCCCAGGCGATTTATCTGGTCTGTGTCGATCTCGAAGAAGAGGGTGATCGCGCGAAACAGTGGCTTCACCAGATGGAGCAACACTTGGCTGCGCTGAGCAAGATTCCGGTTCCAGATGCACCTCACGCGGTAGATAAACACGTGGCTGCAGCAAACGCTCAGTCTGGGCTTTTCGTGCCTGCACACACGGATCAGGCGTACCTTGAACTGATTGCACGGGCGAAGGAAATGCTGCAACGCGGTGAGAGTTACGAAATTTGTCTTACCAACCAGCTTAGTGCTCCTTGTGAGTTTGAGCCCCTGGAGCTTTTCCTGCGGCTGCGTGCCGAGAATCCAGCGCCTTATGCGAGTTATTTGTGTTTTGACGATCTTCAGGTGGTGAGTTGTTCACCTGAGCGCTTTCTCACCATTGATCAATGTGGTCGAGTTGAAACCAAGCCGATTAAAGGGACCCGCCGTCGTGCGAGTACGGCAGCGGCCGACGCGCAGGTTATTGTCGAACTTACGGAAAATGAAAAAGAGCGCGCAGAAAACTTGATGATTGTTGATTTGCTGCGCAACGATCTTGGGCAGGTCTCGAAAGTGGGGAGTGTCTCTGTTCCTGCCCTGTTTACTGTTGAAACCTTTGAAACCGTCCATCAGATGGTGTCGACAGTGGTGAGCGAGCTGGAGGAAGAGCGCACCGCTGTTGATTGCGTTAGGGCCTGCTTTCCCGGCGGTTCTATGACCGGCGCCCCCAAAAAGCGAACGCTGGAGATTCTGGATCAATTGGAAGGACGCGCACGTGGTGTCTACTCCGGTGCGATTGGTTATTTTGCACTGAACGGTTCGGCCGACTGGAGCATCGTGATCCGCAGTCTGGTGTGCCTCCAAGGACGCTGCAGTCTCGGCGTGGGTGGCGCTATTACCGACCTCTCAGATCCTCGGGCCGAGCTTGAGGAAACCCGCATAAAGGCTGAAGCTATTTTGCGGGGCGTTGCGGGAATACTGGGCCGCTGAGCAAGCGAACTTCTTGCGTTCAAGGCATGCCAACGGGCGATTCTCTGCTATACCTTCTACGAGGTGCCGACAAAACTGGCCACGCAGGGACTTACCGTCACGCTTATGAACCAGATATTTATCGCCAACCCCAAAGGTGGTTGCGGCAAAACCACCATCTCCACGCAAATCGCCGGCTATTATGCGAACCTCGGGTACCGGGTGCTGTTGGTCGATCACGATGCACAAAAATCGAGTTCCGACTGGCTGGCCAGTCGACCCGCCCGGTGCTCCTCTATTCAATTGCGCGCCACCACTGTCGAGACTCCGGTATCCGACGGAGAGGCGGAGGTTGTTGTGCATGATATGCCTGCAGCCTGGTCACTGGACCATGTGGCCGATATCATTCACGCTGGCGACAAAGTACTGGTACCCGTGTTGTCCTCGCCAACGGACATAAAAGCCTGTCTGCGATTTTTGATGGAACTGTACCGTTCGGGTATTTTTGAGGCGGGCATTCGGATGGGGATGGTGGCTAACCGCTCGCGGGAGCACACGCGCTATTACAAGATACTCATCGAATTTCTGGAGCGCTTGGAATCGCCATTGGTGGCGAACCTGCGCGACACGCAGAATTATGTCCGCGCGATGGATCGCGGGCTCACAATCTTTGACCTACCGGAGTCCCGAGTAGCCGCTGATTTGGCTCAGTGGCAACCCATTTTCGACTGGCTCGACGTTGCGCCCCCGGCGAACCCTGTACACACCGCGGAGGCGTTAGCGGTCTAGCCTTGCTGCGAACGCGCTGGTCGTTGCGCCCCTAGGCGATTTGACCCGTAGTCCGTACCCGTTTACTGCCTTTGCTCACGACACTCTTGCGAGCAGCGGCGCGTTTTTCGAAGTGGCTATCGATCATATTTTTAATCGCGATCAGCAACCCGGCAATTAAAAATGCGCCCGGCGGCAATACCGCGACCAGAAACCCCGGGTAGCTATCGCCAAAAACATGAAGTGTCCAACTACGTGCTCCCTCGCCAAATAGCAAGTGCATATTCGCAAACAGCGTGCCCGCGCCCAGCACTTCTCGCAATGCGCCGATGACTACCAGCACACACAAAAAACCAGCGCCCATCATCAGTCCGTCCACAGCTGAAGGCAGCACTGGGTTTTTGCACGCAAATGCATCTGCGCGACCGAGTATCGAGCAGTTGGTGACAATCAGTGGAATAAAAATGCCGAGAATCTGGTACAGCTCGTAGGTGTAAGCTTGCATCAGTAGTTCGGTACAGGTGGTGAACGCAGCGATAATCATCACAAATGCGGGCAGCTTGACCGCGTCACTCACCGCATTGCGGATTAAGGATACGGCGATATTTGAACCCACGAGCACAAGCATAGTGGCGAGGCCAAGCCCCAGTGCGTTGACCACAGACCCGGTAACCGCTAATAGCGGGCAGAGACCCAATAACTGAACTAATGCGGGGTTATTTTTCCATAGGCCGTTGATGGTTAGCTCGCGGTAGCTTGCCATTATTTATCCTCCGCTGAGGGTGGTGTGGTGGGCAGTAATTCGGCTTTGTGCTTCTGAAACAGCTGAAGCGTTTGTTTTACTTGCTTCACCACGGCGCGCGGGGTGATCGTTGCGCCAGTAAACTGATCGAATTCACCGCCGTCTTTTTTCACCGCCCAATCGTCGACCGATGGATTGCCCAGTGACTTACCGTTGAATTCCAACACCCAGTCGCTTTTGCGCAAATCGACTTTATCTCCCAACCCTGGGGTTTCTTTATGACTGAGGGCGCGCACGCCGGCAATGGAGCCATCTGCGTTGATACCTACGATCAGTTTTATCGCCCCGCTATAACCGTCGGGGGCTATCGATGGCAGAATCACCGCGATGGGCGCACCCTTCTGGTAGGCGACATTCGCGAGTGTGCCCGGTGGTACGCCGAGGGCTAATGCCAGGTTGGCGGGAAGCGGCAGGCTATCAGCGAGCATGTCGTTGTCATGACGCTCGCGCGGCACGATTTCGAGTAAGGCAGATTCGGCTGCACGTTTTTCCGCTTCAGCAATTCTTGCCTCTGTCGCGGTATAGGTGGTTGCCAGTACACCGGCAGTCGCAAGTGCAAACAACGCCAGCACCAGGCTGTTTTTACTGATGGACTGCCCGATCACTCCTTGTTCCCCCCACGCTTACCGTGCCCGTAAGTTACTGGTTTGGTGTAATAGTCGATGAAGGGGGCGGCAAAATTCAATAGCAGCACAGAGAAGGCCACCGCGTCCGGATAATTACCCCAGTGCCGGATCACGAAAATTAATATGCCGATTAGTGCGCCGTACACCAATCGCCCGCGGTTGCTGACTGCGCTCGAAACCGGATCGGTAACAATAAAAAACGCGCCGAGCATGGTGGCGCCGGAGAACCAGTGAAACAAGGGAGACCCGCCGCTGGCTGAGCTGCCGCCATCATAGAATAGCGCCGCAGACACACCTAATGCCGCCAACATGGCCACGGGGGCATGCCAGGTAAACACTTTTTTATACAGCAGGAATACACCACCCGCCAAAAAGGCGAGGTTTACCCACTCCCAGCCTGCGCCAACGACTGTGCCGTGCTGAAAGGTCGGAGCCTGCTGGTAGACGGTTTCAAGCAGTTGACTGCTGTTTTGTTTTACCACATCCAGCGGTGTAGCCCCGCTGTAACCATCAATAAGGTTACCGAAGAATACTTGCTGTAGGGTTGCACCAATCGATGGAAGCGACTGCCCATCGGCCAGCGTAGACACTGCCGCGGGCCAACGACTCATCTCCAACGGGAAGGAGATCAGCAACACAATGTAGCCCACCATCGCCGGGTTAAACGGGTTGTAACCCAGTCCGCCATAAAGCTGTTTGGCAACGACTATGGCAAAAAAGCTACCAGTGGCCAACAGCCACCAGGGCGAGTAGGGGGGGAGTGCCAGCGCCAACAGGAATGCGGTCACAAGGGCACTAAAGTCACCGAGGTAAAAAGCCAGCGGCCGTTGACGCAATTTCAAAAATGCCGCCTCAAACGCGACACAGAATACGCTGGCCAGTAAAAGGTTGGTGAGTACGCCAACACCAAAATAGGCCACCATGACAGCAATACCCGGCAAAGTTGCCAGGAGTACGGTTTGCATCACCGCGCTGGTGCGACTGACAGCGTGAGTGTGCGGGGAAGTTACTCGGATAAATGCCATAAACTGTTTCAGTTACTCGTTACTGCTTAACTCGGCTGTTGCCTGTTCGAGCTTTTGTTCGAGCTTGGCAACACTGGTGGCAAACGCGTCCAGGTTTTCGTCGTTTTCTTGCTGGGCTTTTGCCAGCCGCGCGCGTGCTTTGGTCAGGCGCGTTTGAAGCGATTTCACCTGAGCAGCGTGCTTTTCTTCGTCACTCATGACGGCCTGCTCCGCAGCACGGGCCTTCGCTTTGGCGATGGCGGCTTGAGCTGCGTCTTGCTCATTGGTCTTTGCGGGGGCGGGTTCATCTGCTGGGGCTTGTTGCAGTTGTGCCAATTCCGCACGGCTGGTTTCCAGTTTTTGCTCCAGTTTCTCAACACCGAGTTTCAGCGCGGCTGCGCTGGCTGAACCGGTCGCCACTGCGTCCCGGTGTTTTTCTCGGGCTGTTTGCAGGCGCTTTTCAATTGAGCTAATGGATTTTTCGAGCTGTGCTGTCGGCGATAGCGCCAGCTTTTGGGTTACGGCGGTGGCGGTAGTATCAACAGTTGTTTGACTGCTGCTGAAGCCATCCAGTTTTTGTTGCGCTTCCTGTACTTTCTGTTCGGCTTGCTTAAGCCGAGCGCTCAGCGAATCTTCTCGGGACTGGTCTGCCCCTTCCGCTTTTGCCGCGTCGAGCGCATTTTGGGCGCGCTCCACGCGGCTTTTAGCACTGCTTAATGCGCGTTCGAGTTTCGCCAGCTCTTTATTGGGATCGACTGCGGTAGTTTTACTTTCAGTAACGGCGTCAGCGACCAGTGGCGGCGTCGTTTTTTCGGCGGTCGCTTTTTTGGCGGCTTCCGCTGCAGCTTTACGGGCTAAACGCTTGGCTTCTTTTTCCGCTTCCATTTGTGCGATTCGCTCTTTGCGCGCTTCAAAACGTAGGCGGGAGCGATCTGACTTTTCTTTCTCTTTATCGAGGCGGCGGATCTCGCCCTTGGACGCGCGGTAGTATTGCACTAATGGAATACTGCTCGGGCACACATAGGAGCATGCGCCGCACTCAATACAGTCGAACAAATTGTGTTCTTTGAGTTTGTCGAAATCTTCGCTTTGCGCATACCAGAACATCTGCTGCGGTAACAGGGACGCGGGACAAGCCTGAGCGCACATGCCGCACCGAATGCACGCTTGTGCTGGTGGCTGCGCAGGCATTTCTTCGTGGCTCGGCGCCAGCAAACAGTTGGTCGTTTTTACCACCGGCGCCAAGGCGTTTTCCATCGTGAAGCCCATCATCGGGCCACCGATGATCAGGCGCGCACAGGCTTCCGGGTTCCAACCATGGTGTTTGAGTACATGAACAATGGGTGTCCCAAGCGGGACTTCAATATTGCGCTGCTGAGCCAAAGAGCGCCCGACAACTGTCGTAATGCGGCTGATCAGAGGTTCTCCGTAGCGCACTGCCCGCCATGCGGCGCGCGCCGTACCAACGTTTTGCACCACGATTCCGATATTCGCCGGTAAGGCCCCGCTGGGCACCTGCCGACCGGTGACAATCTCAATCAGTTGTTTCTCGCCACCGGAGGGGTATTTAGTTGGGAACACCACAACGTTTGCGGAGGTACCCTCGGTGGCCTTGCGCATGGCATCAATGGCTTCCGGCTTATTGTCTTCGATGCCGATTAAGATGTTGGCGGGATCACCCAACAAGTGCGCGAGTAGAAGGGCTCCGGCAACGACTTCATCGGCCTTTTCACGCATGAGCATGTCATCTGCAGTGATGTAGGGCTCGCACTCAGTGCCGTTGAGGATAAGTGTATCTATGGGTTGGTTCGCGCGCGGGTTAAGCTTTACAGCAGCTGGAAAGCCTGCGCCGCCCATCCCGGCTACACCGCCGTTGCGAATTCGCGCGAGGCACTCTTCGCGACTGATCTGGCGATAATCTTCGCAGGGGCTAAGGTCTGCCCACCGGTCCTCGTGGTCGGGTTCGATCACAATGCAGGGGCCGTTCACGCCGGACGGGTGAGGGATCGGGTGGCTCTCAATGGCGACCACTTTGCCAGATGTTGAGGCGTGCACTGGCGCACTGATCAGACCATCTGCGCTGGCAATAATCTGACCCTTTAACACCCGGTCGCCCACTGCCACAATTGGCGTTGCCGGCGCACCCAAATGCTGGCTGAGCGGTAGCACAATCTCATTCGCTAAGGGAATTGTGCCAATAGGCTCTGCTGTAGATTGATGTTTATTCTCCGGGGGGTGTACACCACCGTGAATAGCGAAAATTTGGGATGCACTCATGCCGCGTGCTCCTTTTCTCGGTCGGTAGCGATAAGCTGAGCGGGTTTCGGCATTTCCCACTTCCACTCTGCCAGCCCCTGCTGTACTGGTCGCATTTCGATGCAATCTACCGGGCAGGGCTCCACACACAGATCGCAGCCAGTACATTCTGAGCCGATAACGGTGTGCATTTGTTTGGCCGCGCCCAAAATCGCATCGACAGGGCAGGCCTGAATACACTTGGTACAGCCGATACATTCATCTTCGCGGATAAACGCAACTTTTTTTACATCCGACGCTTCACCGTGCTCGGAATCAAGGTCGGGCGCGTCTACATCCAGCAGGTTTGCCAGGGCTGCAATCGTGGTATGCCCGCCTGGGGGGCACTTATTGATCGCATCGCCTCCAACAATTGCCTGGGCATAGGGCCGGCATCCCGGGTAGCCACACTGACCGCATTGAGTTTGTGGCAGCAGTTCGTCGATCTGGTCGACCAGCGGGTCGCCTTCCACTTTAAATTTAACGGCAGCAAAGCCGAGTACGCCGCCGAAGACTGCGGCCATAAGGCCGAGAGCGATCAGCGCCGCAATAATGGGATGTTGAATCAGAAGCTCGATCATGCGCGGTTATACCAATCCTGCGAAGCCCATAAACGCCAACGACATTAATCCTGCGGTGATCATACCGATGGCAGCGCCTTTAAATGCGACGGGCACGTCGGCGACCGCGAGGCGCTCGCGCATGGCTGCAAATAAGATCAACACCAGCGAGAAACCAACTGCTGCGCCAAAGCCATAAAAGGTGGATTCCAGGAAATTGTGATTCTTGTTGGTGTTTTGCAATGCCACACCCAATACCGCACAGTTGGTGGTGATCAGCGGCAGGAATACGCCGAGGACCCGGTAAAGCAGTGGGCTGGTTTTCTCGATGAACATTTTGGCGAACTGCACAACGGCGGCAATCACCAGAATGAACGAGATGGTCTTAAGGTAAGTGAGCTCGAGCGGCACCAGGACCCAACTGTGAACCATATAGCTACACACAGACGCCAGGGTGAGTACAAACGTGGTTGCGGTGCCCATGCCAATAGCTGTTTCGAGCTTGTTCGAAACCCCCATGAACGGACACAGGCCGAGAAACTGTACCAGCACAAAGTTGTTCACCAGCACGGTACTCAGCATGATCACTGCGAATTCTGTCATCGTAGTCGTGTCTCCGATAGGGGTTACATCACGCGCATACCAGATTCCGCGCCGTCATCGGGTGTCAGAACATAGATGTCTTTACCACCGGGGCCTGCGGCCAGAACCATACCTTCAGACATACCGAATTTCATTTTTCGCGGCTTCAGGTTGGCGACCATCACAGTGCGCTTGCCGATTAACTGGGCTGGGTCGTATGCGCTTTTAATTCCAGCAAATACATTGCGGGTTTCGCCACCCAGGTCGAGGGTGAGGCGCAGCAATTTATCGGCACCTTCTACATGTTCGGCGTTGGCGATAAGCGCAACGCGGAGGTCAACCTTGGCGAAGTCCGCGTATTCGATTTCGTCAGCAATGGGCTCCTTGGCGAGCCAACCTTCCGGTTCCGCTGGCTTGTGCGGCGCTTCTTCTTTACTGGCTTCAATCATGGCGGTGACGTTTTCCGCTAAGACTCGGGTCATTAACGGTTTAAAGGTTTGGATGGTGTGCTCACTCATAAAGGTCAGAGAGTCAGACCAGTCCAGCGTGGTGTTCAAAAATTCCTCGGCTTTTAGTGCTGTTGCAGGCAGTACCGGCTTGAGGAACGTCATCAGGGCCGCAAAGCAATTAACGCCCATGCTACAGACTTCAAGTACCTGCTGTTCTTTTCCGGCTTCTTTGGCCAACTGCCAGGGGGCTTGCTCGGCGATGTACTCGTTCGCCGCATCCGCGAGAGCCATAATTTCACGCATGGCTTTGCCGTACTCGCGATTTTCGTAATGGCTGGCGATGCTCTGCTCGGCAGCGGTAAACTTCTCCCACAGGGCCGGCTCTGCCACTACCGCAGAGAGAGTGCCGCCCGATTTGGCAACGAATTTAGCGGTACGGCTGGCGATGTTAACCACCTTGCCTACCAGATCCGAATTTACCCGGCTGATAAAATCTTCCAGGTTGAGGTCCAGATCGTCCACGCTGTTAGTGAGTTTGCTCGCGTAGTAGTAGCGAAGATATTCGGGGTCCAGGTGCTTGAGGTAGGTTCGCGCGTTGATAAAAGTACCGCGTGACTTGGACATTTTGGTTCCGTCGACGGTTAAAAACCCGTGCACGCAAACTTTGGTCGGCGTGCGGAATCCGGCATCGCTCAGCATCGCTGGCCAGAACAAAGCGTGGAAATTAATAATGTCTTTGCCGATGAAATGGTAAAGCTCGCAGTCGGAATCTTTTTTCCAATAGTCGTCGAATTCCAAACCTTCTGTTTTGTCGCAGAGATTTTTGAAACTGGCCATATAACCAATTGGCGCATCCAACCAAACATAAAAGTATTTGCCTGGGTGGCCGGGAATTTCAAATCCGAAGTAGGGCGCATCGCGAGAGATATCCCACTCCTGCAGACCACTGTCGAGCCACTCAGCCAATTTGTTAGCAACTTCATCCTGCAGGTGACCGGCTCGCGTCCAGTCTTTTAAAAAGTCGCTAAATTCCGGCAAAGTGAAAAAGTAGTGGTCGGAGTCCTTCGCTATGGGGGTAGCGCCGGAAATGACGGAAACAGGATTCAGCAACTCCATCGGCGAGTAGGTCGCACTACAATTTTCGCAGTTGTCACCATACTGGTCGGGTGTTTTACACTTCGGACAAGTGCCTTTAACGTAGCGGTCGGCCAAAAACAGCTGTTTTTCCGGATCGTACGCCTGAGTCACCGAACGTGTGGCAATATGGCCGTTGTTTTGCAGTTGGGTATAAATGTGGCTGGACAGCTCGCGATTTTCTTCCGAATGCGTTGAATGATAATTATCAAAGTCGATTAAAAAATCAGCGAAATCGGCTTGGTGATCAGCGCTTACTGCCGCGATTTGTTCTTCCGGTGTTACGCCAAGTTGCTCAGCTCGCAACATAATCGCTGTGCCATGGGCATCGTCTGCGCATACATAAATACATTGGTTACCACGCAGCTTTTGAAAACGTACCCAAATATCGGTTTGAATGGTTTCTACCATGTGGCCCAGGTGTATGGCGCCGTTTGCGTAGGGGAGCGCACTGGTAACCAGAATTTTTCTTGGGGAAATAGCAGAGTCAGCTGTCATGGGGATCAAATACTTCCGTCGGCACTGTTAAAGATACCCCGGCGGGTGCGCGGGGCGCGCAACTATAGCATTAATTGGCTGATGATTCTTTATTTTGCCCATGCGTGGGGCGAGTTTAACGACCCTCTGCGGCATTTAAAATTGCACACCCGAAGGCAGAGTGCTAATTTGCGCGGCTGCCGTCGGCGAGGCTACTGATACAGGATTCCAGAATGGGGACTATTATGACCAGCGACAAGCTGCAATCGATCTACAGTGAACTAGCCGAAACGTCCGTGCCAGATTTGGCGGGTGTGACTCTGGCGGATATTGTTCAGCTTCAGGAGACAAGCGCTGGCTTACAAGCGCTGCTGCGGTTGGGTGTTTACAATCCGGCATTGTGTGCAAACCTTGAACAGTGTCTCGCTGATATCGGCGCCCGCCATGAGGCCGAAGTCACTACAGCGTGGGTGGTCGATGTACCCGGCTCATCAAGGGCAACGGCGACTGCCAGCCTTGCAAACGTTAAGAACATTGTTGCAGTGGCATCGGGTAAGGGCGGCGTGGGGAAATCGACTACCTCGGTGAACCTGGCGCTGGCGCTAGCTGCAGATGGTGCGAAAGTTGGTTTACTCGATGCGGATATTTACGGCCCGAGCCAGCCGCACATGCTGGGTGTTGGCGATCAACGGCCGCAGATGCACGCGGCCAACGTGATGGCCCCCATTGAAGCGCATGGCATTAAGCTATTGTCTATGGGTAACCTGGTAACCGAAAAAACGCCGATGGTGTGGCGCGGCCCTATGGCCAGCGGTGCATTGCAGCAACTGCTAAACAATACCCATTGGGGGGAGCTCGACTATCTGGTGGTGGATATGCCGCCAGGTACCGGGGATATTCAATTGACGCTTTCGCAATCGGTACCACTGGCGGGTGCTGTGGTGGTAACAACCCCACAGGATATCGCTTTGCTGGATGCCAAAAAGGGCATAGAAATGTTCACCAAGGTGGATGTGCCGGTATTGGGTGTTGTTGAGAATATGTCGACCCATACCTGTTCTAACTGCGGCCACACGGAAGCGATTTTTGGTGAGCATGGTGGCGATCAACTGGCAGCGGAGTATGGTGTTGGTTTGTTGGGACGATTGCCACTGGCAATGAGCATCCGCGCGCAAACAGACAGTGGTCAGCCGCCAGTGGCCGCGGAGCCCGAGTCTGCCGTGGCGGCTGAGTATTTTTCCATTGCTCGTAAAGTTGCGTTGTCACTTTGGCAACTGGCAGCAAATGCCAGTAACGCGGGCCCAATGATTTCGATTACTGACGATTAGATAATATTAGAGAGACGTAGAATGAGCATTAAATCTGACAAGTGGATTCGCAGAATGGCCGAGCAGGAAGGCATGATCGAACCCTTCGAACCTGGCCAGATCCGCTACGATAGCAACAACCAAAAGCTGGTGTCTTATGGAACCTCCAGCTATGGCTACGATGTGCGTTGTGCACGTGAGTTCAAGATTTTTACCAATGTTCACTCTGCGGTGGTCGACCCCAAGAACTTTGACGAGCACAGTTTTGTGGATATCAGCAGTGATGTGTGCATCATCCCGCCCAACTCTTTTGCGCTGGCTCGCACCGTTGAATATTTTCGTATCCCCCGTTCAGTGCTGACGGTTTGTTTGGGTAAATCGACCTATGCGCGTTGCGGCATCATCGTAAATGTCACTCCACTGGAACCCGAGTGGGAAGGTCACGTGACACTGGAGTTTTCCAATACAACACCGTTGCCTGCGAAAATCTATGCGAATGAAGGTATCGCGCAGATGCTGTTTTTCGAAAGTGACGAAATCTGCGATACATCCTATCGCGATCGCGGTGGAAAATACCAAGGCCAAACCGGCGTAACTTTGCCAAAAACCTGATAGGTTTGTTTCTATTAACCTGACGATTGAAAAGATAATCCTATTTATTTAATCGCACACCCTTGAAACACTGGCAAAATGTGTGAATTTTCCAAAATTTCAAGGGTTTACATTGCCCGTCGGGCAATGGTGGTGGTGCCATGCTCCGCCTATTAACTTCGCAATTTTCATTGCCAGGTTAATAATTACAGGATAGTTTTCGACGATTTATTCGCCGTTAAATGACAGGGGCCAAGCCGAGATAAACGATCGACTTGGCCTGTGTACGATTGGGCTGCGCCTAATAAATAGAGGACGGAATAAATTTAGGCTTCGGTTACCCGATAATGGTCAGGAACATCTTCCAGTGAATCGACCACCGAGGTGATATTGCGTAGCAAGCCATCCTGAATACTGTATATCCACCCGTGGACGGCGAGTGACTGGCCGCTGGCCCAGGCGTTCTGCACCACGGGTATATGGCAAACATTGGCAACCTGCTGTTTTACGTTGATTTCACATAAGCGATCCACGCGCTCTTTGTCGTCGGTAATACCATCCAGTTTTTTGCGATTGTTGTAGTACACGTCGCGAATGTTCCTTACCCAGTGGTCGGCGAGACCGTATTGCTGATTTTGCAATGCAGCCTGCACGCCGCCACAGCCATAGTGGCCACAAACGATAATATGTTTTATTTTTAAAATTTCGATCGCGTAGTGGATAACAGATAAACAATTTAAATCGGTGTGCACCACGCAGTTGGCAATATTGCGGTGAACAAACAGTTCACCTGGTAACAGTCCAACAATTTCATTAGCTGGAACCCGGCTATCTGCGCAACCTATCCACAGGTATTCCGGGCTTTGTTGTTTGGCGAGTTTTTCAAAAAATTCTGGATCTTCCGCTTTTATGGCCTCAGCCCAGGCGCGGTTATTCTGGAAAAGCGTATCGAGTTGTTCCATAGTGAGCCCCAGTATAAATCGAATCTGACGCACCCATAATATGAGTAAAACAATCTGATGAGAACCTTTTATTGGCATGATTACGAGACCTGGGGCGCGAACCCAGCGGTTGATCGACCAAGCCAGTTTGCAGGTGTGCGCACTGATGAAAATCTGAACATCATTAGTGACCCGCTGGTGATTTATTGTCAGCCGCCAGAAGATATCTGGCCGCAACCGCAGGCGGTAATGGTAACCGGTATTTCTCCCCAAATCGCGCGGGACAAAGGGTTGCCGGAGCACGAATTTATTGCGCGTATTCACCGGGAGATGGCTGAGCCTCAAACCTGTACGGTGGGCTACAACAGTCTCCGCTTCGACGATGAAGTTACCCGCTACGCATTATTCCGCAATTATTTTGATCCTTACGAACGCGAGTGGCGTAACGGCAATTCCCGCTGGGATATTATCGACATGGTGCGCCTGACCTACGCTTTGCGGCCAGAGGGGATTGAGTGGCCTCTGGTTGAGGGTCGCCCGTCGTTTAAGCTTGAGAACCTGACACAAGCAAATGGCATTGCGCACCAGGCGGCGCACGACGCATTTTCCGATGTGGAAGCGACTATTGCGCTTGCAAAGCTGATCAAGGAAAAGCAGCCGCAGCTATACCAATATGTTCGCGATTACAGTGGTAAGCGCAAGCTGGCGGAGCTGATTGATGTTCAAAGCCGCAAACCCCTTTTGCATGTATCATCCCGGTTTTCTGCCGAGCACGGATGCAGTGCACTGGTAGCGCCTTTGGCGATGCACCCCGTGAACAAAAACGCAGTGATCGTATTTGATTTGTCGGTGGACCCGCAGCCTTTGATTGATGCCTCTGCCGAGGAAGTGTTGCAGCGTTTGTACGTCGCGGCAGATGATTTACCCGAGGGCGTGGAACGCATACCGCTCAAACTGGTTCATCTGAATAAGTGCCCTATATTGGCGACGCCCAAACTACTCGATGAAACAGCAGCAACCCGGTTGAAAATTGATAAATCTCTATCTGAGCAACACTGGCAAAAACTCCAGTGTGCCGATCTAAAATCCAAACTTACGGCGGTGTTCTCGCAAAATGATTTTCCACCGCGCCAGGACCCGGAGCAACAGTTGTACAACGGGTTTATTGGCGATGCGGACAAGCGAACTTCAGTGCAATTGCGGACCGCGACCGCAGCGCAGATACAGCAACACAATTTTGTATTCGAGGATGCGCGCCTGAGTGCGATGGTGTTGCGCTACAAAGCGCGCAACTTTCCCGAAACCCTGAGCGACGAGGAGGCTGCGGAGTGGTCTGAGCATGTTCGCCTGCGGTTGATGGACGGCGGCGACGGGTGCCTTTCCTACGCGGAATTTCAGAGTACGGTGGCAAACCTGCGCTGCGAACACGAGGGTTCCCCCGGCAAGCTGGCGCTGCTGGACGCGCTTGAAGACTACGCCGCCGAACAACTAAACGCCCTCGGTTTACGCGCTTAAGGGTGCGCTGAGGTAGAGGGGTAAAACCCTAAGCATAGATGGTTTTTTTGCTTGTTTGAGCCTGCGTAAAATTCTGTCGACTATTTCATGATTACGCTTTTGTGAAACCTCTGCGGGCAGTAGAATAGCGCGCGTTTGTCACCGCCCCTTCCATTCTCTAGCAGAGGTAATCAACGTGCAATTTCCTGGAGCTCACATTTTATCTGTCGAGCAGTTTGACCGTGCCGACATCGAACGTATTTTTGCGGTAGCGGATAGCATGGAACCTTACGCGTTGCGCAGGCGCGTTACCCGCGTATTGGAAGGCGCGATTTTAGGCAATATGTTTTTTGAACCAAGCACGCGGACCCGAGTAAGTTTTGGATGTGCGTTTAATTTGTTGGGTGGGGAAGTTCGTGAAACCACGGGTTTCAAAAGCTCAGCCATTGCCAAGGGCGAGTCGCTGTACGATACCGCGCGAGTGCTCTCAGGCTACAGTGATGTTATCTGCATGCGCCACCCGGAAGAAGGCTCAGTGGCGGAGTTTGCTTCCGCTAGCCGGGTTCCGGTGGTTAACGGTGGTGATGGTGCGAACGAGCACCCGAGCCAGGCGCTGCTGGATCTTTACACCATTCAGAAAGAGGTGCGGGCGAAAGGCGGGAGCATGGACAGCCTGCGCATTGCAATGATAGGCGACTTAAAATACGGCCGTACCGTACACTCACTCAGTAAGTTGTTGGCACTCTACGATCGAGTGGAAGTCGCTCTGGTATCGCCGCAGGAATTAGCGATGCCGGAAAAATATGTCGAAACCCTGCGCGCCGCCGGCCATAAAGTCACCGTGTCTTCCGAGTTGAGTCAAAGTATCTCCAGCGTCGACATTGTGTACTCCACCCGTATTCAAGAAGAGCGCTTTGCATCCAAAGCTGAGGCCGATCTTTACCGCGGCCGTTTCCGTCTGAACCAGGCGATTTACACCCAGTTCTGTCAGCCCAATACCGTCATTATGCACCCCTTGCCGCGAGATTCGCGGGCAGATGCTAACGAGCTCGATACCGATCTCAATCAGAATCCCAATCTGGCAATTTTCCGCCAGACAGATAACGGAATTCTGGTGCGTATGGCCCTGTTTGCCATGATCCTCGATGTGGTCGATCAGGTAGATAAGCACGCCAGAGACGTGAATTGGTATCACAATCGCGATTTGAATGAATTGGGTTGATTCTAAAGTATTAGGTTGTGAGTTGGGCGAGCTGCTGTGTTCGCCCTAATCATTTTTTGTTGTCGTGAATTTTCACCGCTTATCCCTCTCTTTCACCTTAAAATCACCTTTTTATAAGTTCTCCTTTCTTTTCGGCTAAATAATAGACATAATCGGACTATGTTTTAAGCAAAAAGTGTGAAGTGTGACACCTGCTTGTCACGCCAAGCTCACTAAACTGTTCGTAAATGTAATACGCCGGTCTCGCGCAGGTTGTTAACGCTGAAAGACCCTTAAATATCAAGAACTTGAGGTGAAAGTCATGATAGCCCTTCCAATCCGCCCGCTGTTGGCGACAGTCCTATGCTGTGGGTTCATGCTTTCAGGGAAGACAATTGCGGCGCCAGGACCGGTGGCAGACGATCAATGGTTATTGGCCAAGTATGATGAAAACGGCGATAACATTATTACGGTGGATGAAATATCCGAAAAACGTAAACAGATATTTGAGCGCATGGACGGTGATGGTACCGGCGATGTGTCTTTTGGCGAGTATCGCCAACTCGATCAGGCTAAACGCGAGATGCTGCTGAAAGCGCGATTCAACAAGCTCGACCTCGATCAGGACGGCGTATTGTCTGGTGAAGAATATGTCTCCTACCTGGGGAGCTTCGAACGCTTCGACCAGAATGGTGATGGCAGTATTACCAGCGAGGAAATTGCGTCCCCCGGTTCCGGAGATCGGAGCGGCTGGCTCAGTAAAAAAGTCAAAGAGGATGTCAGTTGTCTGCTGTGGTTTTGCGTGAGAGCCACGCCTAACTAGATCACTCTCGCACTAGCCCTGAGTATGAATATCAAATAAAAATCGCTAAAAGCCCTCAGCCTGAGGGCTTTTTTAGTTCTTCAGTGCTTTGCGCACATGGGCAATGAGTTTGTGCGTGTCCAGCGGCTTTTGAAAACACGCGCTGGCTTTAACCTGGCGGGCAAACTCTATCAGCTCCGACGTCTCAGACGATGACGACAGGAGTACAACCGGGATATGGGATGTATCTGGGTCCGCTTTAAGCTTGCGACAAATCTCAAAGCCGTTCACCCCTGGCAGGTAAACTTCCAACAAAATAATATCCGGGTACCTGTCGCGAGCAAAACGCAGGCATTCCGTCGCGTTGCGCGTAGTGATCAATGCACAGTGTCCCTCCAGCGCTTGATGGATCGTGTGGAGGCTCTGTTCGTCGTCGTCCACCACCAGGACCGTAGCTTCCGGCGAATGCAGAGTGACAGTAGCACGGTTGCGGCCATCGTTTTTGGCTTCGTAAAGTGCCCGGTCGGCCTGACTGATGAGGCGATTCAAGTCAATTGCAGTGGTGAAATTTGTCGTGGTTGAGCCGAGACTCACGGTGACCCGGTCCGACATTTTTGAGCCGCGGTGTTTAATGTGCATCTCTTCCACGGTTTCGCGGATAAGTTCAGTGAGATGCTGGGCGCCTTCAATAGGGGTGTTCGGCAGCAAGGCAATAAACTCTTCCCCGCCGTAGCGCGCGACAATATCGTTGGGCCGATTAAGGCAGCGGTGCAGGGCATTCGCAACCATACGAATACAGCGGTCGCCAGCCTGGTGCCCGTACTCATCGTTGTAAAGTTTAAAGTAGTCGATGTCCATCAGAATAACGGTCACCGGCTGCTGACTGCGGGTGGCGTGACGCCACACTTCGGTGGATTTTTCCTCAAAGGTGCGGCGGTTGAATAAACCGGTAAGGCTGTCACGCTGACTCAATTGCACCAGCTCTTCGTTCAGCCGGTTTAATTCGTTGCGCATGTTGAGGATGCGCTCCATCGCGCGGATTTTTGCGCTTAAAATAACCTGGTTTACCGGTTTGACCAGGTAATCGTCTCCCCCCACGTCGATACCTTCACGCAGGTTTGCGTCTTCAGAGAGTCCGGTGACGAAGATGATCGGCACCCAGTGTTCGCCAAGCCATTCGCGTATCAGCCGCGTGGTTTCAAAACCATCCAGCCCTGGCATTTCCACATCCATAATGATCATGTCGACGGGTGTGGTGTCGACGATCTGCAATGCTTCTTCACCGCTTTTCGCGAGAATGGGGTCGTGCCCGGCGTTGCGAATATAGGTGCTGGTAGCGTGTCGCAGGGTGGGGCTGTCTTCAACGAGCAAGATCTTCATGGGGCGGCGGATGGGCCTTTTGCAAATGTCTGTGTGGTTATCACGGGCTCAGGTGCCCAGTGTTTTCGCCGCCGTCAACGGTGCGCGGAAAGCCTGGCTCCAAAGACGACAGTGTGCCATGTCGGAGGGGCAGGAAACCGGTATAATCGCGCCTTTTGATCGTCGAACCCGTCCGGGTTTGGCTTTGTGATAAACAGTAAGTCTAGTAGTTTAGAAAGAGAGAGCCCGGTATGTCGCAGTTTGACGATATTCGCCCCTATAACGACGATGAAGTGCGTCCTATCCTTGACAAATTACTCGCGGATGGCGAATTTCTGGACACGGTCGCCCGGCTGAAATTACGCGGCGCAATCGGTGGTTTCGCGCGCCTCGCCCGGCCAATGGTCCGACGCCGTCTTGCTCGCGAAGTTTCCGGTGTGAGTAGTGTGCTGGAGTTTCAGCAGCGTGTCGAAGTGTATTTGGGCCAAATGCTTGAACGCACCACCAGCAGCCTGACCTGTTCGGGGCTGGACCAGCTCGATGCGAAGGCGCCGCACTTGTTTATTTCCAACCACCGGGATATCGCGATGGACCCGGCGCTGGTCAACTGGGTTATTTATCACAGTGGCTTCAGCACGTTGCGGATCGCTATCGGCGACAACTTGCTGACCAAGCCATTTGCATCCGACCTTATGCGCCTGAACAAGAGTTTTATCGTTCGGCGCGCGCTGACAAACCGACGCGATAAGCTGGTGGCGGCAAAAAATCTCTCCAGCTACATTCACCACAGTGTACTCAACGACCGCGAAAACGTTTGGATCGCTCAGCGCGAAGGCCGCGCCAAAGATGGGCTCGATCAGACCAATCCGGCACTTATCAATATGCTGGCGATGAGCAAAGACAAAGCGATGAGTTTTGGTGAATTTATTGAAGAAGCCCGTATCGTGCCTGTGGCGGTTTCCTACGAATACGACCCCTGCGACCAGGCTAAGGCACGAGAGCTTTACGAAAAGGCGACGCACGGCACTTACACCAAGGAGCAGCATGAAGATGTGGAGTCTATTGCGCGCGGTATCACCGGGTTTAAAGGGCACTGCCATGTCGCGTTTGGCACGCCACTGAGTGCGTCCTATGAGGACGCAGACCAGGTTGCAGAGGAGATCGACCGTCAAATCGAAGCCAACTATGTACTCCATCCCAGTAACTGTCTGGCGTTTGAAATGCTCGAGAAGCGCACGCCTAAAGTACGTGTGGGGGAGCAACAGCAAGCGTTCGATGGCATTGACTGGAACGCCGAGCGCAGCGAATTTCGCTCGCGCCTTGAAACCTGCAGCGAAAAATACAAAACAACCTTGTTAACGGCCTATGCCAATCCTGTATATAAACGCCTGGGTCTGAAGTAGTGCTGCAAGACGAGATAAAGCGCGAAATTCAACAGGCTTACAGCCGCTTCCTGGAGTCCAAACAGCTCAAGCCTCGCTATGGCCAGAAATTGATGATTGCCGAAATTGCACGCACCCTCGGCAACATTGAGCTGGACGGGGAGGGCGGTCGAGAAAGCGACAATCACGTATGTGTTATTGAAGCGGGTACGGGTACGGGTAAAACGGTGTCCTACTTTTTAGCGGCGTTGCCGATCGCAAAACTGCTGGACAAAAAGCTGGTCGTTGCAACGGCAACCGTAGCGCTCCAGGAGCAGGTTGTCTACAAAGATTTGCCCGAAATACTCCGCCACAGCCAGCTCGAATTCCAGTACCGGCTTGCCAAAGGTCGGGGTCGCTATTTGTGCCTGGCCAAGCTGGACCGGCTGTTGAGTGCCGAAGACGAGATTCAGTTTATTCCTCTCTATGAAGAGGAATCTCAAATGAGCGACAGCGAAGGTAAGCTCTACCAGCAAATGATGCAGGAGCTATCGACCGGTACCTGGGATGGTGATCGCGACAACTGGCAGGAAGAAATTGAACCGTCCACCTGGCAACGTGTGACGACAGATCACCGTCAATGCAGTGGGCGCAAATGCAGTTTCGTGCGCAACTGCAGCTTTTTTCGTGCCCGCGACGAGTTGGATGACGCGGACTGCATTGTTGCTAACCACGACCTGGTACTGGCGGATCTCGCGCTCGGTGGCGGTGCGATTCTGCCGCCGCCAGAGGATACCATTTATATTTTCGACGAAGGTCATCACCTGCCAGACAAGGCCATCAATCATTTCGCGGCCCATACCCGCTACCGCAGTACCATTCGCTGGCTAGGGCAGAGCGAAGGCCAGTGGCCAGGCCTGGTTTCGCCGTTGGCCGAAGCAACTTACTTTTGTAATCTGGCCGACCCTCTCGAATCCACGTTGCGTTCGGTGCGCCACATTATGGAGGGGAACCTCCATTTATTGCAGGCGCTAACTGCGGATATTGACCGCGAGCAATTCAGTCCGCGGTTGCGCTTTCCGCAAGGGGTTGTGCCGCGAGAGCTGGAAGCGGTGGCATGTGATCTGGTTGAAGGTTTCGCTGAGCTCGTACAGATTCTGCAGAAACTGAACAAAGAAATGGATGCGCTACTCGAGGATGACCACCCGTTGGTGCCGAAGGTTGATCTGGAAAACCTCTACCCCCTGTTGGGAACCTGGCTCAGCCGTGCCGAAGCTAACCATGAGTTGTGGGAGAGCTATGCGGATACCGAGCCCAACGAAAAATTTCCTTATGCGCGCTGGATTACGCTGCTTGAATTCAACGAAATTGTGGATTTTGAGATTGTTTCCAGCCCTATCCTCGCCTCGCGTGCATTAGAGCAGAGCTTGTGGTCTCGTTGCTTTGGTGCGGTAGTCACGTCGGCGACGCTTACCGCGCTGAACTCCTTTGACCGCTTCAAATATCGCGCTGGTACCTACGATTCCGCTAATTATGCGGTGGTTCCCAGTCCGTTTGATTACGCCAACCGCGCGCAACTGGTGGTGCCGGAAAAAGCGCTGGAGGCGAACGATCCCGCACATACCGAAAACGTAGCGGAAATGCTGGTGGATATCGTCGATAAAAACGCAGGAACGCTGGTTTTATTCTCGTCCCGTAAGCAGATGCTCGACACCAACGATTTAATTCCGCGTGAATTACGCAAACTGGTACTCATGCAGGGCATCGAAAGTAAGCAGGCTTTGGTGCGAAAGCACAAGAAGCGTATTGATGAAGGGGAGGGCAGCGTGTTGTTCGGGCTGGCCAGCTTTGCCGAGGGGGTGGACTTGCCGGGCAACTATTGCACCCATGTAATTATCGCCAAAATTCCTTTTGCCGTGCCTGATGACCCTATTGAAGCTTCGCTGGCGGAATGGGTGGAAGCAAAAGGTGGCAATGCGTTTATGCAAATCACCGTGCCCGATGCCGCTATAAAACTGGTTCAGGCGTGTGGTCGACTGTTGCGTACCGAAAGCGACACCGGCAAGGTGAGTATTCTTGATCGCCGGCTGCTCACCAAGCGATACGGCAAGGCGCTGCTCAATTCACTGCCGCCCTTCGGCGGTGGCTTGAGGTAATTCACTTTTGCAGATAAATATTTATGACAGACAAAAATACTCAGATTGCATCCCTATTAATGGACATAGAATACGAGCTGCGAACTCTTGGCGTATGGTCGTCTAAACCACCGACACCTGAGCAGTTGGCGAGTACGCAGCCATTTTGCATTGACACCATGACATTCGTTGAGTGGACGCAATTTGTGTTCATTCCCAAGATGCTCTTCATAGTGAACAACGGCGCACCTCTGCCAGACAAGTGCGGTGTTGCGCCTATGGCTGAAGAATACTTTCGCGGTCAGCAGCGGGACATCGCTGGGTTGTTGGGTAGCTTGAACAAATTGGATGAAGTACTCAGCGCCACTTGATCGAGCGCTGAGTATTATCGCTCTGGCTACATCCGTTCCATAACCTCAATGCCAAGAAGGTCCAGCCCGAGAGCAAGTGTTTTGGCAACGGAGGCACTTAACACCAAGCGACTGTTACGGGTATCTTCCGGCACGTCTGATTTGAGTATCGGGCAGGCTTCGTAGAAGGTCATAAACAGGCTGGACAAATCGTATAAGTAGTTACACAAAACATGTGGCAGCGCTTCGCTGGCAACCTGCTCCACGACCTCTGCGAATTGCAGTGTTTTAAGTGCCAGCGCTTTTTCCTGGGCTTCGTAAATATTCAAGTCCGCCGCAAAACTCTCCAGATCCAGGTCGGCCTTGCGGAAAATACTCTTGATTCGGGTATAGGCGTACTGCAGGTAAGGCCCGGTATTGCCTTCGAAGCTGAGCATCGCGTCCCAATTGAATACATAGTCATTGGTACGTGTTTTAGATAAATCGGCATATTTTATCGCGCCAATGCCCACCTTACGTGCAATATCCGCCGCTTCCTGTGCGTCCAGCTCGCTATTGGCGGCGACCACCTGGCTGGCGCGTTCGACCGCTTCTTCCAACAATTCTGCCAGCTTAACTGTACCGCCGCTGCGGGTTTTAAATGGTTTGCCATCTGCCCCCATCATGGTGCCAAACGGATGATGCTCCAGGCTGACCCATTCGTTGACGAAATTCGCCTTGCGAGCCACGGTAAACACCTGCTGCATGTGCAGGGACTGTCGCGCATCAATAAAATACAGAATACGGTCGGCCGCCAGCTCGCCTGTGCGGTAGCGCAACGCTGCGAGGTCGGTGGTGGAATACAAATACCCGCCGTCTTTTTTCTGCACGATAACCGGGCTAGGGTCGCCGTTTTTGTCGGCCAGTTCCTGCAAAAACACCACTTGTGCGCCGTCATCTTCCACTGCCAGGCCCTGGGCTTTCAATTCACTGACGACCGCTGCAAGGTCGTCGTTATAGGCACTTTCACCACGCACATCTTGTGGGCCCAGAGTGACATTCAGCAGGCTGTATATTTCTTCGCTGTGCTTGAGTGAAACCCGTTTAAAGGATTCCCACAAATTCAAAATATGCTGATCGCCAGATTGCAGGCGTACCACATAGTCGCGCGCTTTGGTGGCAAAGGCTGCGTCGGTATCGAAGTGTGCTTTGGCTTTTTGGTAGAAGCTTTCCAGGTCTTTAAGTGCGAAATCTGGTTTGTCGCCATCGCTGAGTTGCGTTTCCAGCTCGGCAATCAGCATCCCGAACTGGGTTCCCCAATCGCCGACGTGATTCTGGCGAATAACCTTATCGCCATTAAACTCCAAGATACGCGCCAGACAATCACCAATGATGGTGGAACGCAGATGGCCTACATGCATCTCTTTGGCGAGGTTGGGTGAGGAGTAGTCGACCACGACAGTCTGTGCTTCTTGCTCGGTTTGCGCCGCGAGGTTAGCGGTACTGGATGACTCCGCCAGTTGGCGCGCTAACCAGGCGTTTTCGAGATGGATATTGATAAATCCCGGGCCAGCGATTTCGACCTTTTCGGCGACACCGGAAAGATCCAGGCTATCGACAATCGATTGCGCCAGTTCTCGTGGATTGGTTTTCATCGCTTTCGCGGCAGCCATGGCCCCATTTGCCTGATAGTCGCCGAAGCCCGGCTTTTTGCTGATGGCCAGGTGAGGGCTGTAGTCGTTGGGTATGCCGACGTCTGACATGGCACTACGGACGCGATCAGCAAGGAACTTGCGAATATTCATAAGCTTGGTCTGGGTTCTTATCACGGAAGCGCGATTGTAACGGGCGTCACATCAGATGCAAGTTAGAGCGCCCGAAAAGCGTGGAAAACTCCTGAAGGGTCAATATATCCCGCTAAACTGAGGTAATATTCTTTGCGCCAGCCCCCCATGCAGGGGAGACCTTATGGGGAGTTCATGGCGAGATCATTATATCCAGGCTGAACGGAGACATTAATGGCTGCACGGAGAAACCATGACTGACTACATCGAGGCTTCATTCCTCAAAAATCACGTTTGCGAAGTGGTGATTAATCGGCCAGCGAAAAAGAACGCCATCAATCTTGCGATGTACGAAGCACTGCTGGAGGCACTCAAACAGGCGGAAGCCGACAACGATATTCGCGTGTTGCTACTCTACGGAGCTGAAGGTAATTTCACCGCGGGTAATGATCTGGCCGATCTCGCCAGTTTTGCCGCAGACCCGGGGAGTATCCTTTCCCCAAATAATCCGGTTGTCAGGTTCATGCGCGCCCTGGATCGCTTTCCGAAGCCCGTTGTGGCGGCGGTTGAAGGCGTGGCGGTGGGAATCGGGGTGACGCTGTTACTCCACTGCGATCTTGTTTACGCAGCAAACTCAGCGCGACTTTCTATGCCGTTTATCGATCTTGGGCTGTGCCCGGAATATGCGTCCTCTGTGCTGATTCCGCGTCTGGCGGGCTACCCGAAGGCGGCGGAATGGATGATGCTCGGTGACGCATTTGGTGGTGCGGAGGCGCAGTCGGCGGGGCTCGTCAACCGGGTGTGCAATGATGCGCTTGCCACCGCGCGACAGCAATGCGAACGCCTGGCACAGAAGCCACCAGCGGCGTTACGTGCAACCAAACGTCTGCTGCGCCAGTCTCATGGCGAGCTGGACGGCCCCATGCAGCGGGAGCTCACCGAATTTGGCGCAGCGCTCAAGGGGCCAGAGTTTGGCGAAGCACTTAAAGCTTTCTTTGAAAAGCGACCACCAGATTTCTCCGAGTTCAGCTAATCGTTCAATCTAAGGAAATTATAATGACGAATATGATGGATTTTAGCGGTAAAACCGTAGTGGTTGTGGGGGGCACCAGTGGGATAAACCTGGGGATAGCCCGCAGTTTTGCCGCCGCTGGCGCGCGTGTCGCGGTTGCCAGTCGCGATCAGCAAAAGGTCGATAATGCCGTCGCTGAATTGACCACGCTCGGTGTGGCTATGGGATTTGCGGCGGATGTCCGCGACGAAGCTGCCGTTGCCGAGGGTTTTCGTCAGGTCGCGGACAGCTGGGGTAGCTTCGATGTCCTGGTGAGCGGCGCTGCAGGCAACTTTCCCGCGCTCGCGAATGGCATGTCCGCGAACGGATTCAAATCGGTGGTGGAAATCGATTTGTTGGGTACTTTTCATGTGACCAAAGCCGCCTATCCTCACCTGCGTAAACCTGGCGCGAGTGTTATCAATATTTCCGCCCCGCAAGCTTTCCTGCCAATGGTGGCTCAGTCGCATGTGTGTGCTGCCAAAGCCGGGGTCGATATGCTGACGCGAACCCTGGCGATGGAATGGGGGCCGGAGGGAATTCGGGTTAACAGCGTTGTGCCCGGACCAATTGCCGGTACTGAGGGTATGAAGCGCTTGGCGCCGACGCAAGAGCTGATTACACAGGCGACTCACTCGGTTCCTTTGAAGCGGTTAGGGACGCCTGATGATGTCGGCAATCTTTGTCTCTTTCTTAGTTCAACCATGGCCAGCTACATCTCGGGTGCCGTCGTGCCTGTTGATGGCGGTTGGTCTCTCTCTGGCGCCTCAGGGCTTAGCGCCACCCTGGGCGATTTGATTCTGCAGATGTCTGCTGGCGCGCAATGACATCCCCTGAACCCCCTGCTATGATCCGCGCTTTGTTTTACTATTCACGTGGCAATTATCGTTGTTAGAAATAGGCGGTGCATAGAAGCGTCGCCACGCAGGGGACATCATGTCGCAAAAAGTAGAAGAGCTGATTTTAAAATTCAGTTGTGATGATCAACCGGGAATCGTCGCTTCCGTTGCGAGTTTATTCTCGTTGCAGGGGTTCAATATTCGCGAGTCCTCGCAGTTTGAGGACGTGACCACCAAGCGCTTCTTTATGCGCACCTTGCTGGAGTCTGTAGAAGGCCCTAAAAGTTTGCACGATGTGGAATCCGCATTTCACTCAATTGCTGATCGCTACCGAATGGATTGGTGTTTGTGCGACGGGCGCAAAAAGGCCAAAGTCCTGATTGCGGTTTCGCAGTGGGGGCACTGTCTCAATAACCTGCTGAACAGTTGGAAGCGCGGTACCCTGCCTGTCGAGATTGTGGGTGTTGTGTCCAACCACGAAGAAATGCGCTCGCTCACTGAATGGTACAGCGTTCCTTATCATTATTTGCCCGTTACCAAAGAAACCAAACGGGAGCAGGAAGCGCAAATTCTCAAAGTGATGGGCGATGCTGGTGCCGAATTACTCGTGCTCGCGCGCTATATGCAAATTCTCTCCGATGACTTGTGCCGCGCGCTCGCTGGGCGTGCCATTAATATTCATCACTCGTTCCTGCCAGGCTTTAAAGGTGCCAAGCCCTATCACCAGGCCTATGACCGTGGGGTGAAGCTGATTGGCGCTACCGCGCATTACGTCACTGCGGAGCTGGATGAGGGGCCGATTATCGAGCAGGCAGTTGAGCGTGTTACCCATGCAAATTCACCCGAAGAATTGGTAGAGCTTGGCAGAGATACAGAGGCCGTGGTGTTGCAACGGGCGGTGCGATGGCACGCTGAAAACCGTATTTTGTTGAATGGCGGTAAAACAGTGGTGTTTACCCGATAAAAGTTGTCGCTGCTGTAAGCTCACTGAATGTGTTAAGACTTAACCTGTTAAGGCTATAGCTTTTATGGCTACAGCTTTTAAGGCGCTATGTGTTAAGACGCTAGGTGTTAAGACGATAGGTGTTAAGACGATAGGTGTTAAGGCGATAGGTTTTAAAACTAGATATTTTGAATGAAAACGGCTGCTGCGGCAGCCGTTTTTTGTCCGAGTGAATTTGCTGTTATGCCGCCGGTACAAGTGCTGTTTTAGCCACACACCGTGCATCTTCCTGATGTCGGATGCGCAACGCACGCACCACCGCGGGCGCGTACTCGGATTTGTTTTGGATAGCGTTTTCCAGAGCGTTAACCGAACTCGACCGGCAGCCCACAGGGATAAACTTCTCGGCCAGCTTGCTCAAAAATATCGCTTCACGCTGCTCAGAAATCGCGGGCAGTGCGGCGAGAATATCCGGACCCGTTTCGGCCAACATGGCCCGCTGTTTGCCCGGGTAGAGGTTCTCCCACACCGCGCGCATTTCGCTTAAGGTCACCGCCGAGTCAGGGTCCAGTAAGGCGTCTACCCAGGGCTTTTTGGCGCTTTTTGTCGGTGCAATCGCGCGAGCAAGAAGGGAAGCCTGGCGGCCTGTTTCAGATGTATCTCTTTCCAACTCGGTATCTATGAGTGCTTGATAGCCCTTGACGTCATAGCGGCTGAGTTGCTGGATCGCTTGCCAGCGTAACCACTGGACTGTCAACGCACCACGCGCCGGCGGTCTGGCCGCAATCAGGTTTTTTAGCGCGTCCAGTCGCTCGCTGGTGTGGGTGGTGACAGTAACCAGTTCAAACAGTGCACGTCGGCGGAGTGAATCTTCAGGTGCTGTATTGAATTGGCTCCATGCGACAGTTTCCAGCGCTGCCAGCGCCGCCCGGGAGGCGTCCGATGGTGGCATCGCCTCCAGATCGTTAAACGCATGAGTAGCGGGCTCCATTAAAAAGGTCAGATTGTCGACGCTGGTCTCGGCGGGAAGATTGGCGACTATAAAATTGACATAGTCGGTGAGCGGCAGGCGCAGGCTGTTGACCATGTCACCCAGAATCTGCCAGATGGCGCTGCGCATATGTTCATCGCTGAAGCCCCCGATGCCTGTTTGCATCAGGGTCGCCATGGAGATTTCGTCCAGGGCCAGTTTTACGTAACCCCATTCTTCGTAGTTAGGGTATACAAAATCCGGGCAGCCTGCGGGCTCGGCCGCCAGGTCTACCGGAGTGCTTGCACCCTCGTAAACAACTGGCAATGTTTGGCTCAGTTTTAGTGTGCCACTGGCCTGGGTGTTGAACAGCCCCAGCTGCACCTTTTGGGTACGCAGTTGCGGCCACTGTGGTGGCGCCGTTTGCAGTAGGTTGAGCGAAACGAGTTTGCCTCCTTCACACTCGAACGACGCTTCAATGGTGTTTACCCCGGGTGTGTACAGCCATTGGACGGTCCAGGTCGACATATCGAGCCCGGTTTTCTCTGCGATTGCACCGGTAAAATCGGTAAGTTGAGTATTGCTGTATTGATTTTTTGCAATGTAATACGCAATGGCTTCGCGAAACTTCTCATTACCGGCAAGGTGGCTCAGCTGTTTCAACACAGCGGCACCCTTGGCGTAGGATATTTCATCGATCAGACCGAACACCTCTCCTGGGTGGGATACTGCCATGTCGATAGGGTGTGTGGTAACGAGCTGGTCGGCGTAGTAGCCCCGATTTTTGAAACTGAGAAATGCGAGTGCCGCGTCGCCGTATTGGGGGTTGGCCTCCATCGCCTTGTTGGCCATGAGGGTGGCGAAACTCTCGTTCAGCCAGAGCCCGTTCCACCAATTCATGGTAACCACGTTGCCGAACCACATGTGTGCCATTTCATGAGCGATTACACTGGCGAGGCGAAATTTGTCTTGCGGCGATGGGTCTGCATCTGAGCCGAAGCGCTCCTCGCTGAAGGTTACCGCCCCCACGTTTTCCATCGCACCAAAATTGAAATTGGGTACGATCAGTTGGTCGTATTTCTGGAACGGATAGGGGAAGTCGTAGTAAGCGTTGAAGAAAGCAAAACTGTCGCGTGTAACCTGGAACCAGTACGTGGGGTCGATCTGGTTGGCGATTTCGCGCCGTGCAAACAAGCGCAGAGGCACCAGAGGGTAGTCATCTTCCCAAACAGCATAGGGACCCGCATGCAGGGAAAATACGTAGGTTGGCAACTTAGCCGAAGTGGGAAAGTGCCAGCGCCGGGCTTCCGGCAGGTTTTCGATTTTTGTCTCTCGGGTGGTGGTAATGACGCTCCAGTCCTTGGGCGCGGTCACCGTGAATGATGTTTCTGCTTTTAAGTTGGGCTGATCAAAAACCGGTGCAAACTTATTGGCTTCGTAAGGTTCGAATTGGGTATAGAGGTAGTAGTTGCCGCTCTCCGGGTCCTGATATTGGTTAAGCCCCGCGCCGTCGGTGACATAGGGGCGGCGGTAATCCACCACCACCGTATTGCGCCCCAGCTTAAAATTGGCCGCGGGTAAGTTGATAAACCATTTCTCGTAGGTCGACGCCAATGGAGTTCCATTCACCGTAATGGTATTGATTTCTCCCGCATAAAAATCGAGCGAGACGTCATCACCTTGTTTGATAAGGTCAAAATCGATGGTTGCAATACCATGAAACTGCTCTCGCTCGGTGAGATCTATCGCAAAATGATAGACAATGTTGTCTATTTGACGTTTGCGAAAAGCCGCGTAGTTTTCACTGAGATAGCGCTGTTGCTCGCGTATCACTGAGTCGCTGCTTGCAGTATGGTTATCATCACTGGCCGTTTCCTTGTCGCAGCCGGAAAGACCGGCACATAAAGCCAGTGCAATCGCTGCCGTTGACGCAATCGAACGAATACGCAAATTAAGCATCCTTGGAGACCCTGAAAAGTTAACGAGAAGAATCGAAGTTGTGCGCAGCAAGCGATAGCAGAGCTTGAAGCGGATGGCGAATATGTTTCTGCGCTTCGCGTTTAACCTGGCTGCGGCAGGAGTAACCTGTGGCCAGAAGTTCGTCTGCTTCGTGCGCTTCAACGGAATTATGCCAGCTTAACTGATAAATTTTGCGAGAGGTATCTCTATTGCGTGCCTCGTGCCCATAAGTGCCGGACATACCACAGCACCCCAGCGATTGGGTGTCTAGCTGTTGCCCGGCCGCAGTAAAAATATCCGCCCACAGGTCTCGCGCTTTGGTTGCATGGGATTGCTCGATACAGTGCGGTAGCAGGGTAAACCGTTGCCCGCCCCTGAACTGTACGTGTTTAAGCGCCTCAATATTATCCGCAAGCCACTCCTGAATAAGTTGTACCTGAGGTGCCTCAGTGCCCTCAGGCAAAAACTTTTTGTACTCCATGCGGTAGGTGTGAGTCATCGAAGGGTCGACTCCCACCAGGGGCAGGCCCGCTTGGGCAATACTGTGCAACATGCGTGTATTGCGCTGGGCAACTCGCTGAAAACCTTTGAGAAAACCGTGCACATGTAAAGGTTTGCCGTTCGCTTTATAGGGTGCGAGCAGGGGGGTGAAACCCATGGTGCGTATCAGTTCCGCCAAATCTTGTACCAGCGGCGCTTCGAAGTAGCTGGTGAATGCATCCTGCACAATCACCACGGTTTTTTGTCGCTGCTCCGCACTTAACTTGTTAATTCGTCGCGCTGAGGCGATAGGAATATTGTGCAGACGATTTTTCGATAACAGCGGGCCATCAACAAAACCCACCCACTTCTCCAGCACTGTTTTGACCAGGCGCGCGCTCATCACGCCGTTGTATAGCGCAGGCACTTTGGCGCACCAAGGCAATACGAACTCCAAGGTGCCGACGAGGTAGTCTTTCAGCGGCCTTAGGTAGCGGGTGTGGTAAAGCGCAATAAACTTTGCGCGAAACTCAGGGACATCCACTTTGATCGGGCACTGGCTCGCGCAGGCCTTGCACGACAAACATCCCGCCATGGCGTCGTACACTTGATGGGAAAAGTCGTCGTTGCGCTTTTTATTCAGGCTCCGCAAAAACTTGCCGGGCGTCTGCAAAATACTGCTGCTCTTTAGCGCCTGGTCCGGGTCGACCTCTTGGTCGGAGAGCATTTTTAGCCAGCTGCGAACCAGTGATGCGCGGCCTTTGGGCGAGTGAATGCGGTCGCGCGTACCCTTGTATGACGGGCACATGGCGTCCGCTGGATTCCAGTTATAGCAAGCGCCGTTGCCATTGCAGTAAACCGCGTCTGAGAAGCTGTTCCAGGCGGCCTGGCTCACTTGCCGGTCGTGTTGCCCACGCGTCGGCACGCCATCGATTTTCAGCAGTTCTATCTCGGCGGATGGCGTGGCGATTTTTCCGGGGTTGAGCTGATTGTGCGGATCGAAAGCCGCTTTAATTTTTTGCAGTTGCGGGTACAAAGCGCCGAAAAACTTGGGGGCATACTCTGAACGTACGCCTTTGCCGTGTTCCCCCCAGAGCAAGCCACCGTATTGGTGGCACAAATCGGCGATGCGGTCTGATATTTCCCACGCGATATCTTCCTGTTTTGGATCTTTCATATCCAACGCCGGACGCACATGCAGTACACCTGCGTCGACGTGACCAAACATACCGTACTGCAATTGGTAGCTGTCGAGGATCTCGCGAAATTCCAGAATAAAGTCGGCCAGATTCTCCGGTGGCACCGCCGTATCTTCCACAAATGGAATCGGGCGTGCTTCGCCTGGGGCGTTGCCGAGCAAACCCACTGCGCGTTTGCGCATCGCCCATATCCGATTAACCGCGTCGCGGCCAAGGGCAATGGAATATCCGAGGCGACCGCTCGGGGTAAACGTATCAGCGTTAAAATCGGTTGTATTGCCCTGGTGGGCAATACCCGTCTCGAGCAGCGCGGTTAAACCGTCGATTTTTTGCTGGAGGCTGGTTTCATCTTCAGCGGTAAACTCCACTAAATTGATACCGCGCACAGCGTCGGTATTTTCTCCGACAAAAAACTCTTCCACCTGGTGCCAGATAAAATCCTGCATTGCGAGGCCGAGCACTTTAGAGTCGATGGTTTCGACCGATGTGGGGTTGGCCCGCATCAACTCAGTCGCATCCCGCAGTGAGCTGTTAAAGTCGGCGTATTTCACCAGTACAAGCGCTGAAAGGCGTGGGATGGGCAACACATTCAGTTTGGCTTCCGCGATAAGGCCCAAGGTACCTTCGCTGCCACAGAGCACATTGTTAAGATTGAGGCGACCCTCTTGATCGTGAATGTGGGCCAGATCGTAGCCCGTCATACAGCGGTTAAGCGGCGGAAAAACTTCGTCAATCAGCGCTTGGTTCGACACAAAGATGTCGTCAACCAACGCGTGCAATTGATCGCTGCGGCTGTCGCCGGCCAACACAGCGCTGCGCTCCTCGGGCTCCAGCGCACGCGTACTGAGTATGGTGCCGTCGGTGAGCACTGTTTCGAGTTCCAGCACATGATCACGGGTTTTGCCGTAGACACAACTTCCCTGACCGGACGCATCCGTATTAATCATACCGCCGATAGTTGCGCGGTTACTGGTGGATAGGTCTGGTGCAAAAAACAGGTTGAATGGTTTGAGCGCAGCGTTGAGCTGGTCCTTCACAACCCCGGTCTGAACGCGCACCCAGCGCTCTTCGGCATTTATTTCCAACACCTTGTTCATATGGCGGGATATATCCACCACCACACCATCGGTTAACGATTGGCCGTTGGTGCCTGTGCCGCCACCTCGAGGTGTGATTACAACGTCTTTGAATGTGTCTTCACCGGCGAGCTTTGCCAGGGTTACCAGGTCATCTTTGCTGGTGGGGTATACCACGCCCTGCGGTAAAACCTGATAGATGGAGTTGTCGGTAGACAAGGCGACACGATTGCTGAAATCGGATTTGATTTCCCCCTTAAACCCGCGCTGCGCAAGCTCTTGCAAGAAAGTCACGTAGAGTTGTTCAAGGTCGTGAAATGGGGCTAACTTGGGAATCATATCGCTTGGCTACCAACTAGAGTTAGATGAATTAGGTGGGCGTGGTCACGCAGTTACGGTCAACAGCTTATACGCGCTGGCAATCGCCACGAGATTTGTCGGCCTGTGTCTGAACTATAGTAATAGGTACAGTTGGAGGCACAGCGCAGGATTAAGGGTTCGACTCGTCAACTCAGTGGCGCGCACTAAAAACGCGCTATTTTAATGACTTTTCTGGCGTCCATATATATGAACACGGTAGCTTTATTCAACGACTCGTTCGAAAAGTGCCTGCACGGTCGCTATAGCACTTTTTTTGAGCGTTTTTATCGCAATTTCGAACAGCGGCAGCCCGAAGTGCGACGTATGTTCCAAGGTACAGATGTTCAGCGCCGCTACGATATGTTCGAAGAGTCCATTTTGATTCTGGTGGATTACTCGGCCAACGGTACTGCCAGCGAAAATCTCGAGCGGCTTGCAACCCTTCATACCAGCAAGGGTGCTACGCCAGAAATGTTCGATGAGTGGATGGATGCGCTGATCCAGACTCTGCGCGAAGTGGACCCGCAATTTGACGATAACGCGGAATTTGCTTGGCGCGATATTTTGTCTACTGGCTTGGAGTATCTTAAAAACTCGGCCCGGGTCGCCATTCAAAAAAGCAGCTGATCACTCCAGCAGCCAGGTCTCTCCCACCGAGATGCGCGTTACAGCAGCTACAGAGTGTTCCTCCAGAATAGCGTTAACGCCAAATGCCGGAGCCTTGGGCTTGCCAGGCATGCTGTTCAGTTCGGCCAGTGTTTTGAATGGAACAGCATTGGCGAGCCGCTCGCCGCGTACCGGGTCCACCGTAATAATCGAGCAGCGCTGACAGCGATCCACCAATGCTAACCGCGCTCCGGTAACCGGGTGGCGCAGGCTGGAATAATGGTGCTCCGCAAACGCGTCGACGCCTGTCACTACAATGTTAGGTCGGAAATGACGCATGTTCACCGGTGAGCAGCCTTGCTCTGCGAGTTTGGCGTTCAGCGCTGCTACCGAATCGCTATTGGTAACCAGGTAGGGTGCGGCGTCCGCAAACATTGTGCTGTGGGTGCCAAAGCGATCCGGCTGGCCGGGCGAGCGGGTTCCCTCCTGGAAGCGCACGAGACGCAGGGGTTCCGCTGCGCCAATGGCTTCTGTTATCCACTGATTGGTTTCATCATCTGCCGGTAAGGCTTCTGCTGTGTCTGCCCACACCTTGGTTGTTACGGGTTGCGCTTTTGCCTGCAGTGGTTTGGTTGTGCGGCTGACAACCTGGCTCCCTTTACGCAACTCAAGGAACACGCCGTCTGCCGTCGATGAAGGATATACGCATGCCATGCGCGGATATTTGCGCTGGCTGATAAACACGCCTTTGGCATCGATCACCATCCATGCGCGATCGCCCGGCATGCCGGTATTTAACAGCTCAGTACTTTTAACCTCTACACCGCCGCAGGATTTAATCGGATAGGCGTATAGCGCGGTAATGATCACTTCCATTGTTTTCAACCTTTTAAAATGAGCAACGCCAACGTTTTTGGCGGTCCTTTACTTGGCTCCAGGCGCTTACTACTTTTTCTCGAACGCAGCCAATTGTTCTGGCGTGGCCGGTGTCTGGTAGCGCGCTTTCCATTCGCTGTAAGGCATGCCGTACACAATTTCACGCGCATTCTCGTAGTCGATCTGCTGGCCACGTTCCTGTGCTTCTGCCGAATACCATTTAGCCAGGCAATTGCGACAAAAACCCGCCAGGTTCATCAGATCAATATTTTGGGCATCTTTTCTCTCGTCCAGATGGGCAAGCAAGCGGCGGAATACGGCAGCTTCTATCTCCGTTTTGTTTGTTTCCATATTGTTCTCCAAATGGCGTTTAGGACTGAATAAGGCCAAGTTTAACATTTTTCTCAGCTCGTCCGAGCCAAACATATGATCATAAATGGTGCGTTATTTGGTTGTTATTTATGCGTGTGTCGATATTTTTTATTGGTGTTTGAATTTTGTGTGTTTTATTTGTGTGCATAAATGCACGATAAAAGTGCCGTATGTGGGTGATTCTTGTACCGCATGAATGAGTTGTCGGTGGTTGAATGTTTATAACGTGTTGATTTTAAATAATAAAATTTTTTTATCGCGATAGTTTTGAGAGTGGCTTTGATTTTGCTCAGCTAGGGCAAGGCTATCGGCGGGGCTCTCCTCCCTCCCACGAAGTCTCTGGTGCAAAAACTAACAACGGTAACGAGCGCTATGCACGTGAACGACAACAACAAAACAAAATTACATACCGGCAAAGTCTGGTTAGTGGGCGCAGGCCCTGGCGACCCTGATTTGCTGACCGTGAAGGCGCTGCGCGTATTGCAGCAGGCCGATCTTATTCTGTTCGACAACCTGGTCAGCGAAGCAATTCGAGCGTTATTCCCAAAATCGGTTCCCGCGTTCTATGTGGGTAAGGTCAAAGACAACCACAGTATCGCTCAGCAAGACTTGAATGCGCTGCTGGTTAAAAAGGCGCGTCAAGGACTCAATATCGTGCGCATTAAAGGTGGTGATCCATTCGTGTTTGGCCGTGGCGGCGAAGAATTATTGAGCCTCGTCCAGGCGGGGATTGATGCTGAAGTGGTGCCCGGCGTGACGTCTGCGTCGGGTTGTACGACTGCGGCAGGCATTCCATTGACTCATCGCGGATTGTCGCAAGGCTGTACCTTTGTGACTGCTCACGGGGAAACAGAACTCACGCTCAACTGGGCGTCGCTGGCAGGTTTACGGCACACACTGGTGTTCTACATGGGTGTCAGTCGCTGCGGCATGATCGCTGAAAAGCTACTGAGCCATGGTTTGTCCCCCGAAACCCCTGTGGCTCTCATCGAAAACGGCTGTCGGCCAGAGCAGCGCGACATTATTGGTTCGCTGCACGAGCTGCCGACGTTGGTACAGACGTACCGGGTCCAGTCTCCGGCCCTTATCGTGGTGGGTGATGTGGTGCAGATGGCGAGTCAGCTGCGCGCAGGGCCAGCGCTGGACCTGCTGAACCAGAGTTGCGCTTAGCGACAGGTGGCGCGTGTTCTTGATTGCAATCGATCAGCACTCAATCTTCAAACCGTGTCTTCAATCCGTGAACCACGCGCTGGGCGTCTCAGGTTGATGACTTGTTCGCATTGCAATTTAAACCAATTTGTTTTTTAGCGGCGGCAAGCCGCGGCTATTTCCCGAGGGATAAATTATGAGCAAGCAAAAAGTTGTTGTAGTCGGCAATGGCATGGTCGGCCACAAATTTATCGATAACCTGATCAACCACGATCAGGCTGATCAATACGAGGTTATTACCTTTTCCGAGGAACCCCGGCTGGCATACGATCGGGTGCAGCTCAGCGCCTATTTTTCAGGTTCTACCGCCGACGATCTGATGCTGACCTCCGGTCAGTACTACGAAGAAAACGGCGTGAAATACGTTTTAAACGAAAAAGTTGTTGGTATTGATAAGGCAGAAAATAAAGTGATCACGGCCAGTGGCCGTGAGGAAGCGTACGACAAGCTGGTGCTGGCGACGGGTTCGTTTCCGTTCGTACCGCCAATTCCCGGTAAAGACCAGCCACACTGTCTGGTTTACCGAACCATCGAAGATCTGGAAGCCATTACCGCGTCAGCGAGCGAAAGTAAAGTTGGCGTCGTAGTCGGTGGCGGTCTGCTTGGACTGGAAGCGGCAAATGCACTGAAAAACCTTGGCCTGGAAGTGCACGTGGTTGAATTTGCCCCGCGCTTGATGGCGGTTCAGCTGGATGAGGGCGGCGGTCAGCTGTTGCGGCAGAAAATTGAAAGCCTCGGTGTACACGTACATACAGAAAAAAACACCAAAGAAATTGTCGCCGGTGAAGCACTGCGTTACAGCATGAACTTTGCCGACGGCACGCATTTAGAAACCGATATGATTTTGTTCTCTGCGGGTATCCGCCCGCAGGACGAGTTGGCCCGACAGTTCGATCTCGATATTGGTGAACGCGGTGGTATCACTATTAATAATTTCTGCCAGACCTCCACCAACAATATTTATGCAATCGGTGAATGCGCGCTGTGGAACAATCGAATTTACGGTTTGGTTGCGCCGGGCTACACCATGGCCAAAGTCGCGGTGTCTCATATCACTGGCGGTGACGAGTCGTTTACCGGTGCGGATATGAGCACCAAGCTGAAACTGCTGGGAGTGGATGTGGCCAGTGTCGGTGACGCGCAAGGGCGTACGCCGGGTTGTCTCAGTTATGTTTACCAGGATGGCGTGGCCCAGGTTTACAAGCGCATCGTCGTCTCAGAAGACAAAACTCGCCTGCTAGGCGCGGTGCTGGTCGGTGATGTAGATGCCTACGGCACACTGCAACAAATGTGTGTCAATGGCATGGACCTGCCGGAAAACCCGGAGGCGTTAATTCTGCCCGCGTTCGATGGCGCCGCTTCCGCAGGCATGGGTGTGGATGCGTTGCCGGAAGCGGCTGTGATCTGCTCCTGTAACGATGTGAGCAAAGGCCAGATTTGCTGCGCAGTGCAGGAAGGCGCGACCACCATTGGCGCGATTAAATCGGCCACCAAGGCCGGAACCAGCTGTGGCGGCTGTGTTGCTCTGGCCACCCAGGTGATGAACAGCGAACTGGAAAAGCTGGGGGTTGAGGTTAACACCGACCTTTGCGAGCACTTTGCCTATACCCGTCAGGAACTCTACCACCTGGTACGCGTGGAGCGAATTCAATCGTTTGACGAACTGCTCGCCAAACACGGAAAAGGCTTGGGTTGTGATATTTGCAAGCCAACGGCTGCGTCGATTCTGGCGAGCTGCTGGAACGATTATGTGCTGAAAGACGAACACGCGCCGCTGCAGGATACCAACGATTACTTCATGGCCAACATGCAGAAAAACGGCACTTACTCCATTGTGCCGCGCGTGGCCGGTGGTGAAATAACCCCGGATAAATTAATTGCTATCGGGCAGGTGGCGAAAACTTACAACCTTTATACAAAAATTACCGGCGGTCAGCGCATCGACCTGTTCGGCGCACAGCAACACGAGTTACCGTTGATCTGGAAAGAGTTAATTGACGCGGGTTTTGAAACCGGCCATGCCTACGGTAAATCGGTACGCACGGTTAAATCCTGCGTCGGCAGTACCTGGTGTCGTTACGGCATGCTCGACAGCGTGGGCATGGCCATTCGTATCGAGGATCGCTACAAAGGTTTGCGTTCACCGCACAAATTAAAATTTGCGGTCTCCGGCTGTACGCGTGAATGTGCCGAAGCGCAGAGTAAAGATATTGGTGTAATTGCGACCGAGAATGGCTGGAGTTTATATGTGTGCGGGAATGGCGGTATGAAGCCGCGCCACGCGGATTTATTCGCTACCGGTCTGAACGACGAAATGCTTATTAAGTATATTGATCGGTTGTTGATGTTCTACGTGCGCACCGCCGACCGCTTACAGCGTACTTCGGTATGGATGGACAACCTGGAAGGCGGGCTCGATTACCTCAAGTCAGTGGTCATCGACGACAAGCTGCAAATTGCCGGCGAGCTGGAGCAGGAGATGCAACACGTGGTTGGCACCTATCAGTGTGAGTGGAAAACCACCATCGAAGATCCGGAAAAACTGAAGCGCTTTCGTACCTTCGTTAACAGCGACGAGAAGGACACGACAATAAAATTTGTTGAAGAGCGCGCGCAGATTCGACCAGCGACTGACGAAGATATGGTGAAGTTTGTCGATGCTACTGAACCGGCTATGGCCTAAGGAGAACCGTAATGAGCGATTCAAATAAAAATTGGGTGCCTGTATGCGACGCTGTTGAACTGCAGCCCATGCTGGGCGTTCGGGCGCTGCTCGAGAATGAGCAAGTGGCTATTTTTCGCGTGCAAGATCAACTGTATGCACTGAACGCCATCGATCCGTTCAGCAATGCCGCCGTATTGTCCCGCGGGATTGTCGGGTCGTTGAAAGATCAGATAGTGGTGGCCTCGCCACTTTATAAACAGCACTTTAATCTTGCTACCGGCGTGTGTTTAGAAGACGACACAGTGTCAGTTAAAACTTACGCGGTGAGAGAAGAGGGTGGCAAGATTCAGTTAGCGACAAATTAAGAATTGTCACAAAACAACAATTTTTTGCACCAGTTAGGCGGCTTAGGCCGCCGTTTTTTCTAAATTGTCTACCCATTATTCAGCAATAGACGAATAGCGAATTTAAACCTTAAAAAATTGCGCGGTATTAAAAATCGTTGACTAAACTTTTGGCACTGATGGATTAAATGCCAGGAGTTATCGTGCAAAAATCGGCCATTCTTCTTCTCTCTTCATTCATTGCCGTTCCAGCGTTTGCAGGCAACGGTGGATCTTTTCTCGGTTCCAACGCCACCACTGGTAATGTTGCCAACAACCATTCCATATTTGTGGGAGCGACAAATCCGGCTCACATAGGGCTTGCGATTCGCGAGCAGGAAAATGTGCGTTTTAATTTTCTGCCCGCGCTGTCGGTGTATACCGAGGTGGGCGCGGTCGACAACTTTGTCGATGACCTTGATGAGCTGATCGATATCTTAGATGACCCTTCGACGACAGACGATTCTGTCGATGAGGTACTCGATCGGTTCAATGGGTTGCTGGTTACCATGGGTGAAGAGGGGTATCTCACCACGAAAGTGGGCCTGTCTGCGCCTTTGTTCCCATTTTATTTTCGCTCGCGACCGCTCGACATGGTGTTCTCCGCTGAACTGAGTTTCAACGGTTCTGTTGGTATGCGTGTACTGGACGATACTCTGCGATTTGATGATCAAAATAACAAATTTTCAACCAATACCTCTGCCTATGTAAAAAGCGGTCTCGAAACAAAGCTCGCATTCGGCGGCAGCCGAGCCTTTTATAACTTGTTGGACGGTATGGATGTTTATGCTGGCGCTAAGCTGAATATTATCCAAATGGAATTGAGCAAACAGGTGATTGCGCTTCAGCAAATGAATGGCGAGAGTATCGAGGATGTGGTTGAGGATGCATACGATGAAAATCTGAAATCCTCCACCAATATGAGCCTTGATCTCGGCGTGAGCCTGGTTGCGGAAAGCTTTCGGCTGGGAGCGACCCTCTCGGATATTAACGAGCCATCGTTCGATTATGGTGCCGTAGGTGTCAACTGCAGTGATTACGAAGAATCGTCTATTTCGCGCAGTAATTGCGACACCGCGACCTATTTCGTGCAGGAAGCGGGCGAGATCGTCAGCCAGGAAACCTACACCCGCCACGCATTGCTTACGCTCGACGGTATGTATCGTCTGGGCAGTAGCCTGTTCCTGAGTGGTGAGCTAGAGACTGCTAGCTACGATGATGTCATCGGGCGGGAAAATCAGTGGTACTCGGTGGCATTGGCTTACGAAAGCGGCCGTTATCTTGTGCCTTCTGTGCGCGTGGGTTACCGCGAAAATCTCGCGGGTTCCAAGCTTTCTCTTGCCAGTCTGGGCTTTACGTTTGCCGGCGTTTTGACGCTGGATCTTAACTACGGTTTGGAGTCGACTGATGTCGATGGAGACTCGGTGCCCCGCGCAGCGGGTATTTCTCTGTCCGTCCAGGAAAAATTTTAAAAGAGCGGTAGGAATTAAATATGTTCAGTAAAAAACTTATTTTTTCAGCGTTTGCCGTAGCGGCATCGCTGACAGGTTGTGGCGGAACAGGTCAGGACGAAGGTCGGTCTTACAATATTGAAGCAGAATTATCCGGTCGAGTGGTTGATGGGCACGTGGTGCGTACCACAGTGTTCGTCGATACCAACAACAATGGAACTCGCGATGCGTGGGAGCCAAAGGCGTTTACCGATAATCAGGGCTACTTCAGCTACAACCCGAAAACAGATACCAATTATTGTGCGGATACGGCGACGGCCTCGCAAGAAGAATTTTGTTTGGTGTTGCGTACAGACGCCACGCCAGTGGTCGTGCGGGTAGATAGTGGTTACGACCTGAGCACTGGCGAACCTTTTGTAGGTCAAATGGCGAGGAAGGTAGAAGTAAATTCCACAGGTCGTACCGAGATGCTGATTTCGCCACTCACGACCTTAGTGACTCTGCTGGATAATTCCGAAGATCGCGCGCGTTTATTAACAGTGCTGGGGCTGGAAGAAAGTGATTTGGACGTGGATTATCTGGATGAGGAAAATGTTGATCCAGAACTGATGAATATCGCGCTTAAAGTTCACAAAATTGTGACTCTTCTTGCAGATCGTTTAACCGACACGTATCAGAGTATTGGTGACGAGTTGGGCACGCCAAACGATGCTTCCCAGGAAGTGTATCGTAGCATGGGCCAATCGCTGTTAGTGTCGGATTCTACCGCGTCAAACTTCCTGGGAATCAGTGACAACCTGAATCGGGTTGTGCAAGGTGCGGAAGATGGCATCCGCGCTATTTACGATCGCCGGGAACTTACGCAACCGATCCCCGATGACACTCTGGACTCGACTCGTATTTCTGACGTTGCGGCGATGCTACCTTCTGCCGTAGACCGTATTATTCCCCCTCAGCCAAATAGTATTACCGGCGAGCAAGCGCGTGGCAGTGCACGTTTGCTCGAAAGTATCATTATTAAAGCGCTGCGGGACGATAACGGTAGCGATACCTCAATCACCAACGCATTCGACTTTCTGATGAATGCTTCATCGGAATTGGTCGATGCTTTGCGAGATGCGCTTTCCTCTGATTCAGCCTACGTCTCCGGGTTGGTCGCCAATGATTTTACGGGCGACGATTTCGATGAAAGCGGTGATTTTGAGGACGCGGTGACCCTACCGCAAGGTGCAATGCCTTTTAACGCAATTGCTGGGAAAAAAGTCCGCCTGTCGGATACCGACCTTGGCTCTGCGCCAAATAATCTGAAAGACATTGAAGTCATCTTTTATTTCGAAGGTAGTGGAGATCAAGTAGAAGGCGAATTGGTCGCTTGTGCCAAATATATCGATGGTGCAAATTCCAGCGGAACCCTCGGTGAGGGAAATACCCGCGGAACACTAATTAATGGGTTTTGGAGCATGCTTGGAGCGAGTGAAAGCGGTGAATCCTATTCAATCCTGACCACGATCACCTTTTTAGGGGCAACCTATCAGGCGATTATCAAGCCAGCAGGGTATCTTACCGTTGACGGGGAACCACGGTTTGCGTTGCGGTTCGACTTTGAGGGTGAGATTAGGGATTGGGTTACAGAAAACGGGTTGGAAACCTTTCTGGAACTTCCGCGTTCTGACGATGAATGTGTAGCCCGCCTGCCTTCCCGTGTCGGCATTTAATATTCAGTGGGATAAATACAAGCTCGATTAGCCGGTAGTTTTCGACTTCCGGCTATTTGCCCGGCGATTAACTGGCCTATTTATTTAATCGCGCTCCTTTCGGTCACGGGCGGCGCGTTTAAGCGCGCCCCTGTTCTCTCCCTGACACGCATTTTTGAAAGCTTGCTTCAGCATGCTCTCGCCAATCTGCGTGAGAGGCTATCGACGATTATATTCATGAACGCCGCGGTGGCGACCAGTAAAAGTGCCCGGTCGTAGCGAATTTCCTCGAACGCCGAATCAACATAAAAGCCCAGTGTGGTGACACCCAGAATACCGAGTATGGCGGTTTCACGCATGATGACTTCCCAGCGATACAGCAGTAACCCCATAAACGCCGGGTACAGCCTGGGGGTAACTTCGTAGCAATACAAATTTAAACCGCGCAGCGCATCCGGCCGCAGAGAAAGGTCGTTGCTGTGTCGAGCGATTAAATAGCTGATCAGGCCACTGTTATGGATGGCCAACGCGATAATTGCGGGCAATGCTGATGGCCCAAAAAGCAGAAGTAAAACGAATGCAAGCACGAATTCTGGCGTCGAGCGAAAAAAAAGTAAGACTGCGTGCCCTAAAAAAGTAAATCTGCCGGCGAATTTGTTGCTTGCTGCCGGGTAAAGTAGCAGCGTGAGCAAACCCGTGGCTACCAGCGCGATAATGGAAATAATTAAGGTGTAAGCCGCTGCCGGGAAAATCGTCTCTCGCAGTTCCACCCCATACCAGTGCAGGGCGCCGAGATAATCCCCCTGGATGAGTTCGACTGGCCAAATATCACGGCTGAAAAACTGCCAGACGTAGCTGTTAATTAACGGGGGACTTTCCGGGAGAATTAACCAGGCGGCGATGATGTACAGCGGGATTATTCGCCAGTGCAGCCAGTAGCGCAAACTCGCGATCACTAAATAAAAGCACCACAGTAGACAGGCTGCTTCTGAATACTGTCCCTGTTTAAACGCGGTTTCAAAATAAAATCCCAGTGTTGGTAGGCCGACAAAGCCGAGCAAAGTGCTGGAGCGCAACGCGCATTCGAAACGGTAGCGCGTGTAGCTGCGTATTTGCGGAAGTGCCTGTGCAAACTGGGTATATAGCCACGCGCTGAACGGGAGTTTATTGCTTTTCCCCGCAACACTAATTGCCGGGAGCACTGGCTGTTGACTGAATATTTCGCTAAAAACTTTAGCAAATATTCCGCTGTATGGCAGTGCAATGGCCAGTAACCCTGTTAACGCGGACAAGCCAAATACCTGCATAAAAATCAATGCCCAGAACAGCTCGTGCACCGCGCGTATACTGGCGCAAAACACGCGCACAATTCGCAGATGATAAAAACGGGTGAGTGCGAGACCAGCAATTACGGAACCGACGACACCGAGTAACGCAAAAGCGACCGTCTGTGCGATTGCCATGGCTAACTCGGTCAACGATTCCCAGCGAGGCGTTATTAGGCCGACACCCATTCGCCCAAATTCCTGCCAGGGGTTTGAAGCATAAATCTGGAGATCTGCCGCAGGCATCAACACTGCGGCCAAGAGCACGAACCCCACGCTTATTGCGCGTAGCGGTGCTGCTTTCAGTTGATTAAGAAATCTCTGCACTGTACAGGTCGTCGAGTTCGGCAGGGGATATATCAGTAGCAGCCTTATCAAACACAATACATCCAGCGCGCAAACCGATCACTCGCTGAAAATACCGGGTTGCCAATTCCGGCGCGTGGAGCGACATAATCACGGTGGGATGGCGGGCAAGGAGTTGCGCCAGTAGCCGCTCCCGCAGTTCTGGATCCAGACTGGAGAGTGGCTCATCGCCAATAAAGACAGGCTTGCTGGCGTAGCAGGCTCGGGCGAGAGCTACGCGCTGCTGCTCACCACCGGAAAGCTGCGAAACCGGTTGCCATATGCGGTCAGGTAGAGAGAACTCTCGGCACAGTTGTGCGATAGCGGTTTTGTGGTGGCGCCACGGGTGAACGAGATTCCAGAGATTGTACAGGGCGTTGTGGTGATCAAGCCGCCCCATGTAAATATTGTGGTACGTGGACAGGCTTTCGACCAAACCCAATTGTTGTGGGCACAAGGCAGCGTGAACATGTATGCGCTCGTAAAGGCAGTGCAACAGTGTGGATTTTCCTGCACCGCTCGGCCCGACCAACGCGACTTTGTCTTCGGGAGAGATGGTCAGTTCAATCTCCCGAAGCAGCGTTTGGTTGTTTGTGCGGTAGGAAAATTCTGAGAGCTGGATTAACGCTTCGCTCATCGAATCAATTGAATTGCGCGAGCAGTCTCTTCTATCGCGGTGTAATCACTGTTATCGGCCGGTACAAAAGATTTACGCGGAAAGCTCGCCAGTAGTTCCGGGTCGTTCATTTCCACGAGCGCGCGTTTTACCTTATTGGCAAAGCCTGCACCAAACTGCTTGTCGGCGTCGCCACGCAATGTCCATTGATAGTCGGGATAATCCGGGGTTTCCCAGATTACGCGGACTTTTTGCAGGTCAACTTTTCCGGCGGCAAGTTCCGATTCCCACACCAGATAATTGACTGCGCCCACGTCGAACGCGCCCGCCTGGACCTGCGCAATGGTCATGCTGTGATCACCGGAGAAGCCGACGCGAGAGAATACCCTTTGTGGAGGCTGCTCGAAAAATTCACGGATATAGTATTCCGGCATCAAGCGTCCAGAAGTGGATCCTTTCGAGCCAAAGGTAAAGGTTTTACCTTTTATCGCTGCCGGGAATTTTTTTGATCGGGTGAGCCCGGTACGGGTGTTTGCGATGAGATATGTTTTGAAAAACTGATCTTCATACCCCTGGGCTAAGGCCACCGATCCTGGCACCTGAAGCCGGGCTTGCACGCCAGAAAGGCCGCCAAACCAGGCCAGTTGTACCTGCCCGTTGCGAAATGCGGTAACCGCTGCTGCGTAAGACTTAACAGGGATGTAGTTAACCTCTACCCCCAACTCCTCAGACAGATAATCTGCTACCGCTCCGAAGCGCGCTACCAGGCGTGATTCGTCTTCATCTGGAATTGCAGTGAACGTAAAGGTGGTTGCGTTTGCGGCGAAGGCAAGCAGGCAGAAGCTGATTACCAGGAGATGTGTGCATAGTTTGTGTCGCGTCACCCTGAATTACTCCGTGTTTTTGTGTCAATTGGCGGAATTGTACACGCTTGCTGGATTCACGGGTAAGTTGCAGGGCTTTTACTTTTGCACCTGTGCTGCACGCCCATTGCGTACCTTTGCGTCGCTCAGCTCCCCGGGTGAAAACCAGAGCCGTTTGTCGCTGAGCGGTGTTTGCGGGGGCAAATGTTTGTTGGGAACCTTGAGTATGCGTCTGTCAGCGAGATTGGCCTTTAGAATTGGCTCACCATAGGTACGAAAGAACAACTCTTGAAACGACCCATCTGCAATGGCTTTTTCGAAGCCTCTCTCGAGTAGTTGCGCTAGTTCTTCATTGGTGCGGCTTACGTAAAAGTAAAATGCCGTAGGGTAGCGCAGTGCCAGCGTTTGCTCCATTACCAGCCCCGATGCCTCGGCCGATGGCAGCTCAGACCAGATTTCATAGATTCCACGAGGGAAAAAATCGATTCGCCCGTGGTCCAGCATTTTGAGGAGGTTGTCGCGATGGGGGGCGGTTTGCACAGTAAAACCGGCGTCTTGCAGGGTCAAGGTGTCTGGCCAGTCATTGCCCATACCTGCGACCAGCGACTCGAGCTGCGGCAGTGTTCTAATGTTCGCAAACCGTGATTGCGCATCGGAGCGAATCAATAACAACCGCCAACCACTCAAACCGCGATACACCGGGTAGCGAATTGGCCGCAACTCGCGCTCTTTTTGCGCATCTGTGTGGATGGCGACAATATTGAACAAATTGGAATCGAGGTATCGTGCGACGCGGCTCGCCGGTAGCGCGGGTATAGAAATTGGTGTAATCGTGAACGGGCGTCCGGTTTTTTCCAGGATTAGCCGGATCACCGCTTTGTGGTAGACATCGTGTTCGCTATAGACCGCATCGGAAGGAGCAATAGGGAGTTTTATATGGAGCGGCTCTTGTTGGCTGCCGTATACCGTACAGGACCAGAATAGAGCGACAGCCAGCCATCGCCAGTGCCGGAGGACGTGCGTAGTTAGGAGAGAAAAAGAATTAAACAAAGTACGCGGTCAGTTCCAATTCGGTTGCCTTCCCACTAGTTTAGTGAAAAAGATACCGATTCGGAAAATAAATTGCGCGCCAAAATGATGAATTGTGGCGCGTATTACAAAGTTCGGCGCGGTAAAGCGTTCTTGATCAGAGGCTTACCCGTGCCACAGCCTCCTCCTGACCGAGATGGAATTCGAATAGCCAGCCCTGTCGTTCAGTGATGGTTTTCACCAGCGCCAGGCCCAGGCCAAAGCTGCCGGTGGCGATCGCTTCTGCAATATCCTGGTTTTTATCAGTTGCACTGTAAGCGTGATGGGGGTTAATGACTTCCAGAGTGGAGGCATTGAGTGCGCGTATTTGAATTTCGCCATCGGTACAGTGCTGGAATGCATTGCGGATCAGATTATCCAACACAATATGCGCCAACGAGCTCTGTATATGGCGCGGCTCCAGCTGGTTGAGCTCCGTGCTGACCGTGACCTGCTTGCCGGCATTGAGGTTCTCGTTGGCTGCGACAATCTCTTCAACGAGGCGTCGCAGGTTGGTATTTTCGCTGGTTGGTGGCGCGTAGTCTTCTACTGCCAGCCACAAGATCGCCTCTGTGACCGACTTCATTGTGTCACCGGCGCGGCGTATCCGCTGCAGCAGGCAATCAATATTGTCGTTGCCTAACTTGCGTTTGTGTTCGAGAACATCCATCGCGTTGCGAATAATCGCGATTGGTGTGCGCAATTCATGGCTGGCGTTGCGCAAAAATTTACGTTCGCGTTCGTTGTACTGATGGATGCGCTGCAAGGCACTGTAGAGGCTGCCAGCCATTTGCCCAATTTCGTCTGCCTGGATGTCACGGGGTAAATCGTGCGGGGGGTTTTTCTGGTCCAGGTTTTCAATCCAGCGTGACAAACTGCTGATCGGGCGAAGAGAACGCGCAATTGTTGCGCGAAATACCACCAGCATGGCCACTACGAGGATGCCGCCAACGAACGCGAGTATTTTGAATTTGTGCCATACCTTGGCGGCTATCTCATCTGCCACGGTGATGTTGTAGTACACGAAAAACCGCTTATCAGTATTTGGCAGCGGAGAAATCAGCAAATGGTAGTGGGACTCCGCGCCTTCATTTTTCTGGAATCGATACAGTAGTCCTTCTTCTTTAGGGCTCCAGTTTTTCCATTTGCTGGGTGGAAACCAGCGGGTGACCTCTTCCGGCAGGTTCTCTTCACCAATGAATCCGCGAATAGAGCGGGTATGGGGCAGGGGGGCATTCGGGTCTTTCGCGTAAGCCTGCTGAAACAAATGAGCTTCCTGCCACACGATGCCGTGGGTCGCGTCGGCGAGACCCCATTCGTACAACATGGCTAGCATGGTGGTGTAGAAGGAAACCAATAAAATCGAGAATATGAGTACGATCTTACCAATTCGAGCGCGCAAAGAGGTTTGGCACTTAGGTGTTATCACGTAGCGCCACTCCGACACCGCGCAGGGTATGGATCAAAGGGTTTTCAAAGGGCTTGTCTACCAGCTTGCGCAGGGTGTACAGGTGAGATTTCAAGGCTTCAGAGTCGGGCGGGCTGTCTTTCCAGAGCACATTTTCCAGCTCAAACCTCGACAGTACACGTGGGCTCGCCTGAATTAGTGCGACCAGCAGTTTCCAGCAGGCCGGGGACAGGTCAATCAACTTGCCCTGGCGGGTCACTTGGTGATTATCCAGATTGACCTCCAGGTCTGCGACTTTAAGCGACGAGCCACTGGAAACTTTACGCTTGGTGATCGCACGCAGGCGAGCGGCGAGCTCAGGTAGGTCGAAAGGTTTTACCAGGTAGTCGTCCGCTCCAGCATCGAAACCGGCGAGTTTGTCATCGAGTGTGTCTCGAGCAGTCAACATAATGACCGGTGCGTTGTTGCCGTGCTCGCGCAGAGTTTTACATAAACTGAGCCCATCGATTCCAGGCATCATAATGTCCAGAATCATCGCATCGTAGGTGTTATCTCTACACAACTCCAGCGCGTGATCACCGCGTTCGGCATAGTCACAGTCGAAGTCTTGTAGCTCCAGGTAATCCAGTACACTGGCCGCGAGATCGCGATTGTCTTCCACGAGAAGCACTATCATTTTGGGTTCCTAACGGGGCAGTCAAAAAAGTTCGGCAGGTGGTGGTTTGCGGTCTTGCGCTTTCGGTCGACCGGAAAGCGTCACAAAATCAGGCACTGAGCTCCCAAAGGCGTCCACTTCATCTATACCAACCTGTTCGGTGGCGCAGTATAACTTAGAGCGAAGTGCCATTGTTTACCTGAGATTGACGTGATGCAGGAGAATTTGCCAAACGTAAAACCGGGGGCGAATAGCCCCCGGTTTGTGCTCACCTGTGAGTGCGCGGTAACCATCGAAATGATTGGAGCTAGGTATTCCACGGCATGCGCGCCAGCAGAAATGCCAGCCCGCAGCGGTCGGTAATACCGGCGAATATCAAGCCCGCACCCACTGCACCGGAAACAGCATAGAGTGCTGGATTGAGTGCATACCCCAGCGCGACACCGCTAACAATGACCAGGCCCGCGGCGATGCGCACCTGGCGCTCCAGTGGCAGGGTGTTGCGCTCGCCTCGGGTAACGGCACCGCCAGCGTTTTTGATGCCATTAAGCCCTCCGTCCACAATCACCCACTCAATGCCAGATAACTGGCCGAGCTGTCTCACGGCCATATCGGCGCGCATCCCACTCTGGCACAAAAGATAGACTTTACAGCTGTTCTCGGCCGCGACTTGTGCCCGCAAAGAGGCTTCGTCGAGCTGCTGTAGAGGAAGGCAAACACAGCCCCCGATGGATTCACGCTGGACTTCAGCGGGGCTACGAATATCAAGTACTACGGAATCACCCAGTTGGTTGGCGTTGTGAAGCGACAGAAAATTTGTCGCAGAGATACGTTGTGCGGTCATGCCCGAGCTCCCAGTGCATAGCTTAAAGTTCGTCGGGGCAGTAGATTGATTTGAGCGTCGCGATAAGCTTGAGTGCGTTTGTGCCCTGCAAGCGGTAATAGACTGTTTGCCCTTCTTTTCGAGTCGCGACCAAATCCGCTTCCCGCAAGCGCGCCAGGTGTTGTGAAAGCGCCGATTGGCTCAGTGGCACCATTTGGTTTAGCTCACCTACGGAAAGTTCTTTATCACCTAAACAGCAACAAACCATGAGTCGGCTTTCATTTCCGAGTTCTTTTAACAACGCCGCTGCGTTTTTGGCGTGCGCGGCTAGTGCTTCCTGTGGGTTTGTCACAGTTCCCCCTTTACAGTGATGCTGGTGAGAGTACATTAGGTTTAGCTAATTAAACAAGGGCTTAAATCAAAAAAAAGCCGGTGATGCCAAGCATAACCGGCTTTGGGATTCTGGTTAAGCTAGCTTTTGAAGAAAGCGACCATTTGGTCTAATTGATGCGCCATATCCGCCATGCTTTCACTGGTTGCGGAGGCTTGTTCGACAAGGGCTGCGTTTTGTTGCGTCATTTGGTCCATATGAGCGACGGCTGTGTTGACCTGCTCAATTCCGGTTGTTTGCTCGCGGGCAGAATTAAATATCTGCTCCATCATGTTGCCTACTTTTTCGATCTCTAGCACGATGGATTTTAATGTGGTGCCAGAAGCCTCCACCAGCGAAGTGCCATCTTCGACTTTTCGCACGGAGTCCTGAATCAGTTCTTTAATTTCTTTGGCCGCCGATGCTGAACGTTGCGCAAGGTTGCGGACTTCTCCAGCAACTACAGCGAAACCGCGCCCTTGTTCACCTGCACGTGCTGCTTCTACTGCGGCATTAAGTGCGAGTAGGTTGGTTTGGAAGGCTATTTCATCGATTACGCCAATAATATTGGCGATTTTAGAACTGGATTCTGAGATCTCGCGCATCGCGTCTGTTGTCGCCTGCACCGATGCGTTTCCTTCCCTGGCGATGTCCACCGAGCTGGCAGCAAGCTGATTTGCCTCGCGTGCGTTGGCTTCACTTGTTCGCACGATGTTGATCATTTCTTCCATGCTGGACGCGGTTTCCTCCAGCGACGAGGCTTGCTCTTCGGTGCGCTGGCTGAGGTCGGCATTGCCCATGGAAATTTCGTTCGTGCCGCGCGCAATGTTCGCCGACGCCTCGCCGATCTCGCTCATGACTTTGCGAAGTTTGTCCACTGTCGCGTTGGCGTCCTCTTTTAATTTGGCAAATTCACCCATGTAATTGCGGTCGATTTTCTGGCTTAAGTCTCCCTTCGCAAGCGCAGAAAAAATACGAATGATGTCTTCCAGAGCAATGTTGGTGGTTTTGAGCAGGCGGTTTAGTCCATCGCTGACTTTAAGGAAAAAGCCCTGCTTGTTGGCGACGCTGAGTGAGCGGCTGAAATCGCCCGACGCGGCAGCGGATATCAGTTCATCAATTTCATTTTCAACGGCGATTTCGGCGGTGCGATCGAGCCATTCCATGACGACCCCAATGCGATCGCCTACGCTATTGATAATAGGTGTTGAGGCGAGAGCAAAGGTGCGCTTGCCGGCGCTGATTTCCAAGCGCCGAGTCTCCGACGACTGCATCAACAGGGACTGGTGATTACGTAATTCATGGTGAAAACTGTCCATGCTCTTGCCCAGAATGTTTCCCGCCGCGAAACCTGGTGTTGTGGCGCGAAAATCAGATTCTGCTCTCCTTAAGGCATCTCCCAGGGCGCGGTTGGCGTAGATCACTTTGAATTCGCCATCGGCGATTAAGGTGCTGGTGGAGGAGTTGTCCAATGCCTGACGTATGCGCGCGTTTTCATCGGCGATTCGTTTATCTTCCTGCTCGCGGGCCAGGCGTTCGGTGATGTTGTCCCATTCGATAACGGAACCCAGGAACTCGCCTTGCTCGCCATGAATAGGCGTGGCGGACACATTAAACGTGAGCTTGCCAATGGGCAGGCTCAGTTTATGGCTGCCCTTGAGTTGACGCATCATGGTGCGCTGGTGATTGGCGGATTTATGAAACTGATCCGCATTGGCCCCCATTAATTTGTCAGCGTTAAAGCTTGGAATGACCTCGCGTATTTCTCCATTCGCTTCGCGCATCATGAGTTCCAGCGATTGGTTCATGTAAATAATTTTGAAATCTTCGTCGGCAATCATGACTGCTGTCGCTGAGACATCGAGTGCCTGCTTGATCACCAATGTGCGGGTTGCTTGCTCTTTAGCTTCTTGTGCAGCGGCAGCGGCCTTTTCGGCATTGGACTGCGCAATGGCTTGTTGTTCCAGTTGCGCGTTGTTGGCGTCGCGCACCTGTACCACCGCTTGATTGACACCTTTAACAATGGCACCCAACTGACCGGGAAATTGACCCTTAACCTGGCCTGAGAAATCACCAGACGCGAGACCTTTTAAAATGTCGCCGGTGCCGGTTAACGCAACAGATAAGTTGCGCAGCAGCGAATTAAACGCGCGGCTGGTGTCACCGACTTCATCACGGAAGGTGGTGGCCGCAGATTCGTAAAAGTTGCCATCGCGCTCAACTTGTTTAATGTGTTCACTCAGTTCGACGATTGGGCGGCTGATAAGTCGCGCAATTGAAACAGCCAGTAAAGAAATCAGCGTAGTAAATATCAAGGCGATTACGATTAGCGACCATTTCATTATCGTCACGCCGGAAAATGCCTCCGCTTTCCCCATTTCGGCGATGACTGCCCAGCGAAAATCATCAATTTGAAATACGCCAAACGACGAAAGTACCGAGTCGCCTTTAAAGTCGCGTGTCACTGCCTCACCAGATTCACCGCCGAAAGCCCTGCGTGTGGCTAAGGTATCTACCCGTCCGGATTCTGGGTTGCGAAACGAAACGGTTACTCCATGATTTGCTAAATCATGGACGGCATCAGACCTCATCAACAAGTCTTCTCCCACCAAATAGGCTTCACCTGTTTCTCCCATGCCGGCGCGCTCGGCCATTATTTCGTTGATCGGGTCTAGCGCCAGCTGAAAAATCAATACGCTGATGAGTTCGTTGTTGTAGTAAATGGGGGTACTGATAAACCCGGCTGGAGCATTGTAAGACGGCAGGTAACTACTGAAATCGGTAATTGATGATTCCCCAGGTTGCAAGTTCAGCGCCCGATTGAAGGCTCTTGCTAGCGAAGAATTTGCGTAGGGGCCACTTTTCAGCGATGTTGCGAAATCGAGTTCTTTAAATACGGAATAAACTACATTACCCGATTCCGGGTCTACCAGAAAAAAATCGTAAAAACCGAATTTCTCAAGATAGGCGCGAAAGCCGGCGTGGTACTTGGTGTGGGTACGATGGTAAACACTACGGCCTTCGACGGCATCAAGTTTGTTTTTTTCTCCAATGGGGTAGGGGTTGCGCACAATATACTCGTATTGCATAGCGATAGCTGCTGGAGACAACTGCTCAAGGAGTGCTTCGACGTCTGCCATTTTTCCATTGTTTTGCGAGCTGAACACGGAGTTAAAATCATTGCTGTAAAAGGTTTTTACGGCGGTCTTTCTCTCTTCCAATTCTGCCGGAGATAGGTCGTCTGAACTGATGACACGCTTAAATGAACGGGTGAAAGCCCCCGCAGCATTGATCAGCATCGGGCTTTCAGCAATGCTCAAAATAATATTGCGATTGTTTTGGAAATAGCGCTCCATCTCGTTAATTTTCATTTGGCGAATGGCGTGGAGCTTGTTAGTGGCCTCATCGTGGAGCTGGCTGTCTGCCACCATAGAGGCGAGAAGAGAGACAATAAGCATTGGCCCCAGCCCCACTAACAACAGGGTATAAATTTGCTTTTTCGCCAACGACAAATTCATGAACCAGTTTTTCATGCGAATTCCCTGTGAGTGGTCTCTTGTGACGAGGCGCAGGTGAGAACAGTACGCGCGATGGATATAAATGCGCGATTTTCATAACCAAAAGGATAGTGGATTGCTTGTAGCCGGTTAGATCTATGTGTTATAGCCGGTCTTATTCTCAACAGTGTTCGTCTTTCTAGTCGTCGTCGGACAGCGTTACAATACCGCACATAACACGGACGCGCGTGTGGTTATTCGCTTCGGCGATGGCGGGGAGTCACTCCCGTGGTGACAAAGCCCCAGCGTCTGTGTTGAAATTCGTGGCACTTTGATCGCCAAGGGTGGGCGATCAACCAGCCTAATGTTTTATTTTGGGGGACAAATGCAAACCACAAATAACAAGCTTCGCTGGGGTATTCTCAGCACCGCCAATATCGCGCGGGAGAAAGTGATTCCTGCTATTCAGGCCTCAGCGCATAACGAGGTCGTTGCAATCTGCTCGCGCAGCCAGTCTGTTGCCGAGCAGGCTGCGGCACAACTGAATATTCCCTTTGCGTTCGGCGACTATGAGCAGCTGCTCAACGCTGATCAGGTGGATATTATCTATAACCCGCTGCCTAACCATTTGCATGTGCCCTGGAGTATTCGCGCGCTCGAAGCTGGCAAGCATGTGTTGTGTGAAAAGCCGATTGGCCTGGATGTCGCAGATACGCAAAAACTGTTGGATGCGGCAGCGCAGTTTCCCCAGCTAAAAGTGATGGAGGCCTTTATGTACCGCTTCCACCCACAATGGGCGATCGCGAGGCAACTTATCGAAGAGGGACGCATTGGTAAAGTACACGGCATTGAGGCCATGTTTACCTATTTCAATCGCGATCCGGCAAATGTCCGCAACATGCCAGGCATCGGTGGTGGTGGTTTGCTGGATATTGGTTGCTATTGTATTTCTGCCAGTCGCTACTTATTGGCCAAAGAGCCAGTAGCGGTTACCGGTAAATTGGTGATGGACGACCAGTTCGGGGTCGATATTCACGCGCAGGGGCTGCTGGATTTTGGCGACGTGAGAGCCAGCTTCTATTGCTCCACTCAGAGCGAGCCTTCGCAGCGTGTTTATGTGAGCGGCGAGAAAGGCAGCCTGTTGATCGATTTTCCGTTCTACCAGCCGGATGATTGTCCGGCGCAGGTCACGCTGTTTAAAGATCGGGTTCCTGAAGTGTTTACCTTGCCAGTGTGTAACCATTACACCCTGCAGGCGGATGCATTGGCGCAGAGCATTCGTGAAGATACTCCCGTGCCGACGCCCTTGAGTGACGCGCTAGCCAATATGAAAGTGATCGATGCGGTGTTCGCGAGTGGCTCTGCAGGCGGTTGGGTAGAAGTCTAAAAGCGGGGCCAATCACAACAGGCCCTAGGTTAAACGCGGAGCTTATTCAGCAGGCTCCGCGTTACGTTCTACCTAGGGTCTATTTTTGCCCGGGGTCTGTGTAGCAGCGGCGCATTTTGCCTAGGATCTGTTTAGCGGCGGCGCAGCCAGCCGGCTGCCGCTAACATCGCCAGTATGGCCAAAGGCATGCTGCCACCACCGCCACCGCCGGATGAAGGCGCAGGGGTAGGCTGTGCGGTAATGAGGGTGTTTTTTGCTGGAGATAGGTCGCCGAGGGTATTGGTGGCCGCATCTGTTACCGTGATTGCATAGATGGTAATGAAGTTGTCGGCTTCCACCTCGACTCCGTTACTCGCGTCTTCGCTGGTGTAGTCCACCAAAGGGACTGTGGTGAATGAACCTCCCATGTTAAAGATGGTTTGGTCCGCCATCGCGTCCACAATATCCATCCCGTCATCTTTTACCTGGCCAAACACGGTGAAGCCGCCGTTTTGAAGGTCCAGGTTTGCGCTATTGTTGCCGAGGTTGAAGTACCACTGGTTGGTGGCGCTATCCGGATTACCCCCCAGCTTCGCCATCGCAATAGTTCCCCGCAGGTTGGAGTATTCGGGCTCGTTGACTACGGCTGGGCGGCTTTCTATGGACTCCAGCTTAGCTTCATCATTGAAGATAAAGCCACCGCCCTGGACAACGAAATTCGGCGCCAGACGATGGATTACCGAATCGGTGTACGCGCCATCTGAGACGTATTGCAGGAAGTTCTCTACGGTTTTGGGTGTGTTTTCATCAAACAGAATAACTTCAAAGTCACCCAGCGAGGTTTGAAATTGGACCGTTGTGGCGTTGGCAAAATTGCCTGCTGCCAGGGTGGCAGCCACAAAAAGGGCCTTTCGGCAGTAGCGCGTTAACACATTCATTTTCATTATGTTGTTTACCTTTGGTATGGCCGGATTCAGAGCAAACGGCCATTTTACCGACAATAACCGGTTTTGCGGGGTAAACATTTGTAATTTGTGGCGGAAGGTGGGTCGCTTGACGCGCTTTCTGCCAGCACCGAAAATGCCGTCTGTTGAACGCCCAATAGAATTTTAAGGATAAGCCTATGTTCCCTTCCATTGTTGCCGACATCGGCGGCACAAATGCTCGTTTCGCGTTGGTAACTGGTACAGAAAATGGCCAGTTTGTTATCGAAAATATTCAGATCCTCAATGGTGCTGAATACGAAGGCTTTGCTGACGCACTGCGGGCATACATGGATTCGCTCGGTTCACTCAAGCCCTTTTCTGCCTGTGTTGCCATCGCGGGCCCCATTGCTGGGGATAGCGTACAAATGACCAACCTGAGCTGGTCGTTTACCCAATCTGGCATCCGCAAAGCGTTCGGCTTCGAAAAATTTGCCGTGATTAACGATTTCGGCGCGCTTGCGGTGGCGACCAGCGCACTTAACCCCACCGATCTAGTTTCTGTTAAAGGCGGCTCAAGGAACCCGGAAGGCAACAAGGCTATTATGGGCCCAGGCACTGGACTCGGTGTGGCGGGGCTGGCGTATACCGGTTCTAACTGGCTGCCAATACCCAGCGAGGGGGGGCATGTGAATATTGCACCTGCATCCGCGCTGGAATGCGAGGTTATTAAAGCGGCTATCGCCACCCATGGCCACGTGTCTGCAGAAACGTTTATTTCGGGCCCAGGGCTGGTGAATTTATATCGCGCCCTGTGCGAGGTTAACGGTGTGTCTCCTCGCGAGCTGCAACCGAAAGATATCACCGCCGATGCGATGTCAGCTGCGGACCAAACCTGCGTGTATACGCTTAACCTGTTCTGTAGCTTTTTGGGTACGGTGGCGGGTAATCTGGCATTAACCTATGGCGCTAGCGGTGGCGTTTATCTGGCGGGAGGCATTTTGCCGAGGATGCTGGATTTTCTGAAAGACAGCGATTTTAAATCGCGCTTCTCCAATAAGGGGGTAATGTCTCACTACGTGGATGATATTCCCGTGGATATTATCGCCCATCCACAAACCGCATTTTTGGGTGCTGCAACCTGGCTCGCACAGCTGTAGTTTACCGATTTTGCCAGTGCCTGCACTGAGCTGGTACCTGCATCGATCCAGTGCTTGTATTGCGCCACTGCTTGTATTGAGCCAGTGCTTGCATTGAATAGTCCAAAGATGTTTTTCCTGAACTCTTTGGTGCTCAACCTGTGCTGCTCAACGTGTTATTCCGCTAATGTTCCTGTTCGATGATGGGTTGCAAATGGGGCATGCCGGGCGGGGCTGGAGTTGAGCAGTAAATGTGGCCGAGCCAGAGGACTGGTTTTGGCAACATAGGGGTTGCGCAGCAGGATAAGCTTTTTATGCTGCTGCAGCTCGCTGATGACAGTGGCAAATTGCTGCCTGAAAAACTGATCAAAACGCCCATTCGCCTCCAGTTTTTTAAGCCCTTTCATTACCCGTTTTGCCAGTTCGGGATATGTGGGGCTCACCTGATAAACCACCGGGAACGGGTAGTACAGCAGTAAGTCCTGGTCGATAACGATATTCGGGTGCAGATCTTTTTGTGCCTCTACCGCTTGCACAATTTCGTGCGCTCCCAACAACAAGTAATCGAAGCGACCGCGGTCCAGCATTTCGAATAGACTTTTGTATTCGCCAGAAGCGTTTACCTGTATCCCGTTGTGCTGCAAGATGGCTACATCCAGCCAGCCGCGCCCCTGACCTGCGACAAAACGTGATAACCCGGCAACACTGTTAACCGAGGAAAAGTCATTCTGTCGTGATTTTAGAATCGCCAGTCTTCGATACCCTAACAGCCCCTGCAGGATCGGAAAGTCTACTTCCAGCAAATGGGTGTACATATTCTGATTGTCTGGCCGCGATGCACTCACATAAATATTCACCACTATGCCCTCGCCGAGTAGCCGGCGGCCGCGGTTTACGCCCAGTACATCGGCCACCAATTCCAGTTGATATTCGCCATACTCCTCGACGGTTTCGTCGAGAGCCATGGCGAGCAATTGTGCATCGTAGGTGTCGCGCCCTGGTCCCCCTGCCCAAAATTTGACAAGGTCTTTGCCATTGGCGGTGGGTATCGCAAAAAGCAGGCAGGCGGCGAAGCTGCGAATCAGAATGGACAGCATTGTGTGATTTGCTTTGGTCATGATCTTTGAGTTTAGCGGAATGCGATTTGGCTCGCACTTTCACTGCTCGTATCACAGGTGCAACGAAACTAGTGGAAGTCGCGAGATCTCAGGGCCAGCGATTCCAGGCGGTCAGAATAATCCAGCAACTGGCCCGCGACGACGTGAATCACGGGCGTCGCGTCAGTGGTAGCTGTGGGTGTGCTGCGCTCGAGGTGGCCCTTCACGATGAGCAATTTGCTGGTGAGCAACGCTTTGCGGTAGCGTTCCTGTGTACTTTTCCATACCACTACATTGATATTGCCGGTTTCATCTTCCAGGGTGAGAAACAAGGTGCCTTTGGCAGTACCCGGCCGTTGACGCCCGGTTACCAGGCCAGCCACCTGGACAAAGCGCCCGTGCGATAAACCAGAGAGTTGGCGCTGTTGTTTGCAGCGGCTAAAGGGGTATTCCTGGCGCAAAATGCCCATGGGGTGCACCCGCAACGACAATCCCGTGGTGTTGTAATCGCTGGTGAGGTCTTTTTCCAGGCTCGGTGGCGCGGTTAGCAGGGCGTCACCCGGCGGCGGTTCATCGTCGAACAAGCCTGCCTGGGCTTCCACCGAGGCGGCCTGCCAATGGGCCAAATGGCGGTTGCCTGCGAGAGAGTGAAGCGCGTCGGCGGCGGCGAGTTTTTGCAAATCGGCGCGGCTGAGTCCACTGCGCCGGGCAAGTTGCTGAATATCCCGGTAGGGCTGCTGGGCGCGATTATCCGCAATGCGCTGCGCGGCTTCGCTATCCAGCCCTTTAATTCGCGTGAAACCCAGGCGTATGGCCCAGGGTGTTCGGTAGCTGTTTGCGGGTTCCAGGGCAGATTCTGCTTCGCTGTGGTTCACATCCACCGGGAGTACTGGAATACCGTGACGACGGGCATCCTGTATTAATTGCGACGGCGAATAGAAGCCCATTGGCTGGCTGTTGAGCAGGGCACAGTAAAACGCGGCCGGGTGGTGGCATTTCAGCCAAGACGAGGCGTAACAGAGAATGGCAAAGCTGGCAGAGTGGGATTCGGGAAAACCGTAGCCGCCAAACCCTTTGATTTGCTCAAACAGGCGATGGGCAAAATCCAGTTCGTACCCGTTATTCAGCATGCCTTGAATAAAGGTTTCCTCAAACTGCAGAAGGTTGCCGTTTTTACCCCAGCTGGCCATGGCGCGCCGCAAGCGATCGGCCTCGCCGCCACTGAAGCCGGCGGCAACCATCGCCAGGCGGATCGCCTGCTCCTGAAAAATAGGAACGCCCAGGGTGGGCTTGAGTACATCTGCAATATCTGGGCTCTGGTAGCTAACAGGTTCGAGGCCGTCGCGGCGGCGCAGGTAGGGGTGCACCATGTCCCCTTGAATGGGGCCGGGGCGCACAATGGCGATTTCGATCACCAGATCGTAAAACGTGCGTGGCCGCAGGCGGGGCAGCATCGACATTTGGGCGCGGGACTCAATCTGAAATACGCCTACGGTATCGGCGGCACAGAGCATATCGTAAGTGTGCGGGTCTTCCGGGGGGATATCTGCCAGGCTGGCAATGGCCGGTTCGTAGCGGTTCACCATCGCCAGGGTTTTGCGCAGGGCGGTGAGCATGCCCAGCGCCAGGATGTCCACTTTTAACAGGCCCATCGCTTCCAGGTCTTCCTTATCCCACTGAATAACGGTGCGTCCTGGCATGCTGGCGTTTTCCACGGGCACCAGGTCACTGACTTTATCCTGAGTTATCACAAAGCCGCCCACATGCTGCGATAAATGGCGGGGAAAGCCAATGATCTGCTGTACCAGAGCGAAAAACTGCTGCACCAGCTGACGTTCTGTTTGTACCCCGGCGGCCTCAATACGCTTTACCAGATCGCCTGTTCTGTCCCACCAGGCGAGAGATTTTGCCAGGTGGTCGACCAATGCCGGGTCTAATCCAAGGGCTTTACCGACATCGCGAATAGCACTGCGTGAGCGATAGCTGATAACCGTCGCAGCCAGGGCTGCGCGCTGACGGGAATACTTGGTGTAGATATATTGAATAACGTCTTCGCGCCGCTGGTGCTCAAAGTCCACATCAATATCGGGTGGTTCATCGCGCTCTTTGGAAATAAAACGTTCGAATAAAACATTGATCTGCCCTGGCGCGATTTCGGTAATAAACAGGCAATAGCACACTACAGAGTTAGCTGCAGAGCCACGCCCCTGGCACAAAATATTCTGTTGTCTGGCGAAAGCGACAATGTCGTAGACCGTTAAAAAATAATATTCGTAGTGGAGTTCTTCGATCAGCGCCAGCTCTTTGGCCAGAATGGCTTCTGCCTGAGCGGGTACCCCACCTGGCCAGCGCCTGGCTTTGCCGCTATCGACGAGTGCGCGTAAATGCGCGATTGGACTGAGACCTTTGGGTACCAGTTCTTGTGGGTACTGGTATTTGAGTTCATTCAGCGAGAAGTTGCAGCGCTCGGCTATGAGCAGGGTTTGCTTTATTAGCCCTGGAGGATAGAGATAAAACACTTCATCAATGGCCTTCAGGTAATTTTCGCCGTTACTTTGCAAACGGGTGCCGAGCTGGCTTACCGAGGTGTTGTGATTGATGGCAGTGAGAACATCCTGCAGGGGCTTGCGCTCTGCGCTGTGCATGAGCGCCAGATGGCTCGCGACCATGGGAAGCTGGTAGGTTGCAGCCAGATTTTGCCACTGTTGAAACAGGCGCTGTTCTCCGCCGGCCAACTGGTGACCAACACCCAGCCAGAGGCGCTGTTTAAAGGCGGCAGAGAAAATACGGGCATTGTCTTCAGTGGCGGTATTGGCGGTTGGCAGCCATATAATCAAACAGGTTTGCAGGCGAAAACGCAGGTCATCCATATGGGCGGTGTACTCGCCCTTGTCTGCACGGCGGCGGGCGAGGGTAATAAAACCGGAAAGCTCCGCATATGCTGCCCGATCAGGCGCCAGAGCAATGAGCTCGCAGTTGTTGGACAGCTTAAAATAACTGCCAACAATAAGTTTAATACCACACTCTTCAGCCATAACATGGGCTTTAACTGCGCCCGCGAGAGAGCATTCGTCGGTGAGTGCGATGGCGTCGTAGCCCAGGCGATATGCCTGCTCAACCATTTCGGCCGGGTGCGAGGCGCCGCGCAGAAACGTGAAATTGCTGAAGGTGAAAAGGTGTGCGTAAGCCATGCGTCAAGTATGCTGTTTAAATATACAGTTATCTATCGCAGGTGCACATCATCGACGGGAGGGTTTGAAGGCCAATTGGGGACGGTTTACTGTGTTGCTTTTTGGCCACAAGATTGGGGTAATGCATGGCCTGCTGGCCAAACCGGCGCAAACTGACAAATTTGAACAGATCTGTATAGTTTGCGCGGCTTGACTTGACTGCGGTGATTTAACAGGCCCTAAACCCTATTGCTTAGTACGAGCTGATTAACTCTGGATTATTGAGTATTTTTTCAATATTTGCATCTGAGTCATCAACAAACTGCTGTGATTCCACCAGAGCTTCCTGAGCGGATTTTTTATCGATGGCGATCAACCAGTTATAACTTGCGCGGTGGAGCCGTGTCGCAGCCTGGTAGCGGTAGTTTTGTTGCTCTACCTGTGCCAGGTTGTGCGCTTTATTGAGAATGTCGGCGCTGCTGTCGGCGGCTTTTTTCCAGGCGTGCGCCGACATTTTGTGGCGAATACCCTTGGCGTAGCCGTAGCCAGCATGTTCGTAGATATTCCCTGCCGCTTGCAGCAGGGCAATGGCCGTGCTGTTTGCGTTTTCGCTGTCTGCGCTGTCCAGTAGTTTGTTGCCCATACTGGCGAGCTTGTCACTGACAGCTTCGGTATCTTCTGCGAAGTTGCGCCAGGACTGCTCTGTTTTTGCCCGGTTACCGCTGTCCTCCAAAATCGACACCATATTTTTTTGCAAATCGAACAGGGTATCCAGGTTAGCTTGTACGCGGTTAATCCGCTGTTGGGCGGGAGAATATTTTTGTTGCTTGATGTAACGCTCGGTTATTTCAATGTCCTGGTGCATTGACCAGTATATTGCTGCAAACTTATTGTTCAGCGTGCTAACAGAGTTGCTTTGTTCGACACTGGTACGGCTGAGATCCAGCGATAGCGCTACGCGATTTGCGGCCGGGCCATGTACCGAGCAGTATCCCAAAACCTTGCCTTGTTTGTCCCGGCAGGTGGCTTGTAAATTCTGTTGTTTGATTCTGCACACGTCTTGCCACGCTGTGGACGGCAGTTTTGTGCAGTCGCAGTTAATGGTTTCGCAATTCAGTGTTTCGGCCCGAATGGATTGCGATAAGGTAATTGCCAATATTGCAGCGGGTAATGCGGCCAGTAATTTCTTCATAATTAAATGCCCCGAAGTTTCGTTGCACATCTTGTCTGGTCGTTCCCCCTAAGTTTACGTGCCCTTGTTGATACAGCAATGTGTCACGGGTATATCTTTTTTTCAGTAGCGGTTTTCTACTCATAACCAAAGCGATGTTTGCTGTCTATTTATCAGGAAAAAATACCCTGCACCAACCACTGGCGGTGGTGTAAATCGTAAAAAATCCACAATCGCAGGCCGTCTTCTCTGGCGGCAATAAAATAATCCCGCGCTGTTTGTTGCTGCCACCAATTGCCCTCAATACGTTCTGGCCCCTGCAGTAATGTGATGGTTCCTCGCCAGTGCAGGCGCTGCTGTTTTTCCTGAATCGTCTGAGGTTTATCAAACAGCCAACTGGGGCGTGGAGCGTGCGGTAAATAGGAGGTAGATGTTCCCTGTTCCAAAGGCGCTTTCGCACTGCTCAGCTCTGGAATATGGGTGTCTTTATATGCGACTTTAAACAGCGCCTGGTCTCCCAGGCGGGCCTTTAATTTTGCGGTCACGATGGCAAAATCGTGAGCCATTTCCCGGGCGTTGCTCTCGTGTTGAGTAAACCCCAGCGGGTCTGTGTTCGGTGTATGTTTGAAGGTGTCACGGCAGATCAGTTCTACAGTGTCTACCTCAAAACTCAGTGACTGAGTTTCCAGCTGAATGCGGCTTAGCTCAAGCAGTAGCGCTGCGTCGTTCTGGGCGTGGCTGCTGTGTACCTTGAATGTTTGTTTGTTGTGATAAATATCGAACAGTAGCCACTCAACTTTCTGACACTGTAACTGCTGGTTGTTGAGATAGCGCTGCAAGTTATTCAGCAAATATTCCATGGGTTGCAGCAATTGCTCAACGGTTTGCAAGGGATAGTCGAACTGAATGCTGTCGTAAAAAAACTGCTCCGGCTGGTACTGTGGCAAGGGTGTCGCGAACAGGCGTGTTTGCTGCAAACTGTGCTCAATACCCAGCACCTGGCTAAGAAGGCCGCAGAACTCGCCGCCCCAACGGCGGCGGAGGCTGGATGTGTTTTGGTTGCCAATTTGCCGGGTTAAATCCGCTATCGTATTAAATCCGGATTTTTCCAGGTCATCGATTCGATTTTGCAGTTGTGTGTAAGGCAGTTGCGCACAGTGGCACTCACCTAGCTGACGCACCGGCATAACGTCCAGTTGCGCAATAAATTGCGACTGGGTGTAGTGTTGAATGGGTTGTGGTGTTGGCGACCAGCTCAGCAGCCAGGCACATAAATCGGTGTGACCCAAACCGAGCGCTAATTCGTACCCTGTGTCTGCGAGATTCTCCTTCAATTGCTCGACCAGTGTTGTCAGGCCTTTAAATAACGCCAGACTGCGGGATATTTCCGCCAAAATACCGGCTTGTAAGTGGGCTGCCGGTTGCAGAGGCGTCAGGTGCGGAGTAAACATATACAGGCGATCAGCAAGGGCGTTAAGCGCGGTTGTTTCCAATGCGAAGTCGCGCTCAACCTGCTGATGTTGACCGAGCAGTTGTGCGGTGGCTGCGGGCATGCCAGCACGGATACCATCGGCAACTGCCGGTTTTGACGCACACAGAACCCGCTGTTTTTGCGTTATCAGCGCGTGGTCAGTCTGGTGTTTAAAACCAAACACTTCCAGAGGCAGACAGGGAAGGCGAACCGCCAACCATAGACTTTTTGACGATAGGGCCATGGGCGTCACCGAACAGTTTCAGGTATCAGGCCTAGCCCGCGCTGCGCTTAACTTTGAGCGGTCGCCCGCGATTAATACGCAATGCCAGTACATTGCGACGGGGTTGATAAGGCGCAAATACCTGATCGTTGGCCACATTGGGAGAAGTCGGTGTGTCTTCCAACTGGCGGTGTGGTTTGTAAGTTTGTGCGTAGTCTGGCAGCGGCAAATCGATGGCCGCAGAACCAGGCCTTAGCTGGCCCCGCTGCTTGAGGATATGCACTTGTAGATGCTGTGAGTTCAGCTGTGTTGTCAGGCGCAATGAAGCGGGCGAGCTTTCCAGGCGTTGCCGGTTGTGACGAAAAAGCAGGTAAACGCCTGAGCCATCGGCCGTCGCCAGCTGACATTTGCGCAATTCGGTGTAGGTTAACGCCTGTTTGGGTTGCCAGGCCATAAGCAGCGCACAACTAGAGGCGCGTGCCAGTTCTACGAAACTGGCGATAAAATCATTTTTTGCCGTAATTTGTACCACCACTAACTGCTCCAGGGGGATACCGCTGAAGAGCATGCCCTGAGAAAAGGGCAGCGCAGGTGGGTTAAGTAGCACAATATAACCGTGCGGTTGCTTCTGTAATAGGTGTTGGGCACAAGGGGCTGTAAGCAGCCAGTCGCCGTGCCCGGCAGAGGGCTGGCATATTTCAATAAGGCTGGACAGGGGCCAGCCGTTGTTGAGCAACGCGCTATTTAGCGGCGGGTAGCCAGTATCGACAGCATCCTGTGAGATAAAGTATTGCGAATGTCCCCGCCACACGTCCCCGCGCTGAAGCAGTTGCTCCAATGTCGCTGGTGGTGGGGTTGTGCGGTCTGTAGACATGGATGGCTCAAAACAAAAACTGTATTAATATACAGTATACCGATGGGCAGTTTATGGCAAGGTGGAATTTTGCCTGGCCGGGTGAAATATAATGGTTGCCATATTAGGCCTGTGTTCTCGCATACGGAGCCAGGGTCAGCGCCAGTATCAGTATAGGAATAACACATGACAAAACTCCTCGGAGGGGTGGAAGCGGGCGGTACTAAGTTTGTTTGCGCCGTAGGTACTGGGCCGTCCGATATACACGAGACCCGGTTCGCAACAACCAGCCCTGAGGAGACGCTACAACGCGTATTGGCATTTTTTTCGCCTTATAAGCCGGAGTTGGCAGCGCTGGGAATAGGCGCATTTGGCCCGTTAGATCTACGCCAGGAGTCGCCAACCTACGGTTTTATTACATCTACGCCCAAGCCTGGATGGCAGAATACGGATATTGCCGGTGTGATAGCCCGTGAACTCCAGGTACCTGTGGCGCTGGATACCGATGTGAACGCGGCGGCGCTCGCAGAGGGGCGCTGGGGTGCTGCCAGAGGGTTGAGTGATTATTTGTATATTACGGTTGGCACTGGCATTGGCGGAGGTATTGTGAGTGGCGGTCGCTTGGTGCATGGCCTGGTACATCCCGAATTGGGGCACTGTCTATTGCCAAAGCATCCCGATGATACTTTTGCAGGCAGTTGTCCGTACCACGGTGACCGCTGCTTTGAAGGCTTGGCCAGTGGGCCTGCGCTCGCCGCCCGCTGGGGGTGTGATCCTGCAGCATTGCCTGCCGATCACCATGCCTGGGATATACAAGCGTTTTACATGGGAGTCGCGATAGCGAACTGTGTGTGCACCTTATCGCCTCAGCGCGTTATTTTGGGGGGCGGTGTAATGGCTCAGTCACAGATGTTGGGCAAGGTGCAAACGGCGACGGCTGGCTACTTAAACGGTTATGTGCGGCACCCGGCGATTGAAGAAAATATTGAAAGTTATATTGTATTGCCGGCGTTGGGCAGTCAGGCTGGCGTGGCAGGTGCGCTCGCGCTTGCCGGGCAAAAAATTGAGGAAGTGTGATGTCCCGAATTCAAATAGATCATTATTCCGATGTACTGTGCATTTGGGCATATGCTTCGCAGGTACGCGTTGATGAGTTGATAGCGGATTTTGGTGACCGTGTTAGTGTGCGCTTTCATTTTTTCCCTGTGTTTGGTGATGTGCCAGGCAAAATGGCGAAAAGCTGGGATCACCGCGGTGGTTTGGCAGCTTATGGCAAACATGTGTTGTCGGTGGCAGAAAAATTTGAGCACATACGCGTGAATGAAAACGTGTGGCTTGAAAATACGCCGCAGTCTTCAGTGCCTGCGCATCTATTTCTCGCGGCTGCGCAATTGTTGGAAGAGGCTGGTCAGCTAACCGCAGGAGCAATGCAGCGTTATATGTGTGCGCTGCGCCGCGCGTTTTTTGTCGATATACGGGATATTTCGCGTCGCGAGACGTTAATTGCGGTAGCAGAAGCCGAAAATTTACCCGTGGCGGCATTGCTGGCTGCAGTCGACGATGGCCGTGCTCATGCTCTTATTAGTCGCAATCACCATCAGGCGATAGAGCAGGGTATAAACTCCAGTCCAACGCTGATATTCAACGAAGGCCGGCAAAAGCTCTCGGGTAACGTGGGTTATCGTATTATTGAAGCCAATATTCGCGAGCTACTGGAGAACCCCGCCGGACAGTTATCCTGGTGTTAAATCGTATATTCAGACATAATCTAACGTTGTAATAGTTTTGTCATATTTGTCTCATATACCTGTCATTGTTGGGGGATAACCTCGGTGCAAATGGAGGGTGCCGTATGCGTTTGCTGCAAAATATACATCAATTCGATCTAGTTACGTTTGACTGGTGCTTACGCCGCAAGCGACGCGATCTGGCTGTGCGTTTGAGCCGGTACATATCCTTTACCGCCGATGGCCCAATGTATGTGGTGATTGGCGTTCTGTTTATGCTTCAGCAAGACTGGCATATGGCAAAACTGCTTGCCATGGCATTTTTGATTGAGCGCAGTTTGTATTTCATATTCAAGTCTCTCTTCCGCCGCAACCGTCCTGCTGCGGCGATTCCCGGGTTTGAAAGCGCTATTGTTCCATCGGATCAATTCAGTTTTCCCTCCGGACACACTTCTGCGGCTTTTCTCATGGCTTGCGCGATGTCGTTTGCGTTTCCCTGGATGGCGTGGTTTGTTTACCCTTGGGCTGCCAGTGTTGGCGCCGCGCGCGTGATGTTGGGAGTGCATTTCCCTACCGATGTTATGGCCGGTGCACTTTTAGGCCACACTATCTGCCTGGTGCTGATAGATCTTATTTGAGAAAACTGAACATAAAAGAGCAACAACATAAATGAAAATTCTTTTTGGTGTCCAGGGAACTGGTAACGGCCATATAAGCCGTGCGCGCGCTCTGAACAAATACTTAAAGGCCGATGGTATAAGCGTTGATTACATCTTTTCCGGCCGCGAGCGCGACAAGTATTTTGACATGGAAGAGTTTGGTGACTGGCGGTGTTATCGCGGGCTCACCTTTGTTCACGATTCCGGCAACGTAAAAATATTCCGTACTTTTCAAGAAGCCAGCCTGCGCCAGCTGATGCGGGATATTCGCACGCTGGACGTTGAGCAATACGATCTGGTTATAACCGATTTCGAGCCGGTGACTGCCTGGGCTGCGCGGCGCGCAGGAAAAACCTGCCTTGGTATTGGCCATCAGTACGCGTTTAAATACGATGTGCCCCGCCGTGGCGATAACTTCGTCGGCAAGAAAATTATGGAGTATTTTGCTCCGGTGGAAGAAAGTTTAGGGCTACATTGGCACCACTTTAATCAGCCGATACTGCCCCCCATTGTCGATATCGACCATATTTCCGACCCGGTTGATGAAAAGAAAATTCTCGTTTATCTGGGGTTTGAAGAAACTCACGACGTTATTCAGCTGCTTGAGCCGTTCAAGGATTTCACGTTTGTCTATTATGGGCCTTTCGATCAATATGAGAGCTTGGGACACATTAAATTAAAACCACTTTCGCGCGATGGCTTTAAATACGACCTCGCCACATCTGCGGGTGTGATTTGCAATGCTGGGTTTGAATTATCAAGTGAAGCCCTGCATATGGGGAAAAAGTTGCTGGTGAAACCGCTGCTGGGGCAGTTGGAGCAGCTATCTAACGCAGAAGCCATGAGTCGCTTGAACCTGGCTATGACGATGGATTATCTTGATGGCAACATCGTTTCTCAATGGTTGCATAATTTTTCCGGCCGCCATGTGGTTTACCCGAATGTGGCGAAGGCTATAGCGCAGTGGATTGGCAATAAAGGCTGGGAGCACCCGGGTTCAAAAGCGGACCTGGTTGAGAGCTTGTGGCAAGCGGTAGACGCAAACGGCCTGGAGAGTTTCAGTACTAACCCTACACCTGTTCCCCTCGCCGAAACCGCGTGAGGTTCCTGGGGTTAACTGGCCCTAAAAAAGTTCTGCTTCGTTTGGTGTAAATAAATTACTCTTTTCTTCGTGATGGTAAGTGGTGATATCGGCTTCAATTTTTGACAGTCGATCGAGCACTTCGTCACTGGCCTTCTCCATCTCTTCCAGCGATAGAAACGCACTTTCAAGCTCTTTGGCTTCCGCTTGGCGAAGTGCTCTGATACCCGCTTGATGAACACGTTTGTGAGGGGTTTCCAGGGTTTTGAACGAGCCAAAATTGCGATAAAACTTTCCGCCATCGCCTTCGTAATACCACTTACCCAAACGACATTGGGTGTGATCTGCAAAGGTCTCCAGCGGTGCGTCCGACTTCCCCCAAATGCATTTATACACTTCAGTTTTCCACACTAGGTGATCCAGTTTAACGGTTTGAATAAATGCGCGTTCAGCAGAAATGGAGATAGTGGTCGCCATGTTTTGCGCGTGTTGAGTGAATTCATCAACGATATTCGAAATGTCCGCTGTTGAGGCGTTAGTGTTGCTTACAGTCTCGCTTGTTTCGCTGATACAGGTGGCGACAAATGTCGTTTTGTTGGCAATGGTGTGGATCAGCTCTGATATTTCTTCCGAGGCTTGGGCAGATTTTTTTGCAAGGTTACGTACCTCGTCAGCCACCACGGCGAAACCGCGACCTTGTTCGCCTGCACGAGCGGCTTCAATTGCAGCGTTAAGTGCGAGCAGGTTGGTTTGGTCGGAAATGGCACGAATCTGCTCAACGAAGCTGTTGATCTGCGCCCCGACAGCGGTGAGTTCGTTGACGCCTTTGGTAACTCTTACTGTTTTTTCATCAATGGTTTGCAGCGCGTGGGTAATGCCGTTAAGAATCGATTTAATCTGCTGATAATTAACCGATGATTCCGCCAGTTTGCGCCTCTGGTCTTGAGCGGAATTTGTCGTCTCTGACATGCTGTAGCGAACCAGGTCGAGCGCCATGGAGCTGCCAATCCACATGTTTCGCAAGCGTTCCTGTTCTTTGTGTGCTTTTTCCAGATTAACGAGCCGCATATCCGCGACGACTTTAATTTTTTTGTACAGCTCAATATCTTTCTGCAATTTAGTATTTTCCAGACGCAACTTTTCAAGCTCCGAATCGCTGTGGCTCGAAGGTCGGGAAAAGAGTACGTTGAAAAAGTTGAGCATGATCTGTCGCCTGAGAGGGTCTTTTTCGAGTATAGCAAAGCCCTCTGACGCCACGAGCCTGGATCAGCGCCTATGGAATAACATCGCCAGCGCCAGGGCCCAGCCTGCGGCAGCAAGCAGTTGCCATACCCGCAGAGGGTTGCGCTGCAACAAGGGTTTTTGGCTGGGGGTGAGCCAAGCTGTATTGGGGCGCTGCAAATCCAGTAGCCATTCTGAAAGTGCATCGTAGCGTTGCTCGGGCTGAATGCTCAGGGCTTTTTCCAGCGCTTGGTCCAACCAGTGGGGTACCAGAGGGTTGTGGTTGGCGGCAGGGATATAACGCAGTTTGGTAAAGGACTTTAACGTGTTGGCTTGCGTGTACTTTTCGCCATAGGGCAGCTTGCCAGTCAGCATTTCGTATACCAGAACAGCGAGGGAAAACTGGTCGCTGCGGTGGCCAATCGTGCCACCAAAACGGTATTCGGGGGCAGAGTAACTCAATGTTCCCAGAGGAATTTCGCGTTGAAATGCGGAGCGAACTTCGTGGATGCCGGCAACCCAGCAGGAGCCAAAATCTACAATGACGGCGCCGTTGGCACCAATCACAATATTGCCGGGCTTGATATCCTGATGCAGTGTGTCTTTGCGATGAAATGCCCGAATCCCTTTGATTATCTGCTCAATTAACTCAATGGCATCGGGTATTGCGAAGGGCGCGCGCTGCTGAATTAGCTGCTCCAGGGTCGGCCCGGGAATGAATTCGGTCAGGTAGTAAAGTGCGTTGCGGGAACCCGGCGGGGTGACGACTCTGGCGACGTGGGCGTTATGAATGCGGGAGCCAATCCAGGATTCCAATACAAAGCGTTCAATGTACGCCGGGTCGTCTGAATAGTTAACCGAAGGTGTTTTCATCACCAGCGACTGGCCGGTACTGGTGCGCACCTTATACACTTGGCTGCGTTCGGACTCATACAAAACCTTGTCCACTTGCAGGCCGTCCAGCGTCTGTCCTGGCGAAAGTAACGGCGGAAAGGGGAGTCGCGAAAGCACGGTTACTGCATCATCCTGGCTCGGCGTTCCTGTCTGTTCAATACGCGCGACCTGTACGCTGATATTGTCCTGGCTGTTGTGTGCGAGCGCTTCTGCGACCAGCGCGTCTACCAAGGCCTGGGGGGATATCTCAGCGCTGCGGGCGAGGGTGCTGAATTTCGCCGGTGGTACGGCGTCGTGAATACCATCGGTGGAAAGAATAAACAGGTCGCCTGGTTGCAGTTCATCGCTGAACATGTCCACTTCTACGGCGGTATCCGCGCCGAGAGCGCGACTCAAATAGGTGGTGTTGCGGTCAATTTTTTGGGTGTGATCGCGCGTAAGCTGTTCCAGCAGACCGTCGCGTACCCGGTAGATCCGGCTGTCGCCAACGTGGAAGCTAAACACCTTATCGCCCTTAAGAACCAGCGCGCTAAATGTGGTGAGGTAGCCTTCGTCCCGAATACTGTTACGACTTTGACCCCAAAGGTATTGATTGAGTGAGCGAATCACCTGCATGGCTGACTGCTGGGTACGCCAGGTATCCGGCGTTGCATAATAGTCGGTGAGAAATCCACTGACGGCAGCCTGACTGGCTTGCCGGGCTGCTGCGCTAGAACTGACGCCGTCGGCGATTGCCAGTGCAATGCCTTTAGTGGCGAGTAGTGCGGTTTGCTCTGGCGCAGGAATTCGGGCGCCCAGCGTGTCCTGGTTTTCGGCCTTGCGGCCCCGGTCGCTGAATTGCGCGAGGGTAATGTCCAAACGGGATAACAGATGATTCATGGGGGCCTTTCAGAGCACCAAATTATATTGGCTCATGTAGCCAAATAGATGGGGCCATCAATGTAAAACAGCCCCGGAGGGGGCTGTTATGTATGAGGCTGTATCGAATAAAGTTTAGGTTAACTCGATGCGCTGCACCGTACCATCGGCCAGGGTTTCTGTCATGTGGCCTTCTGGTTCTTCCAGCATTTGAATAATTAAAAATACCAGCGCAGCACAAGCGGCGATCACCATAAAGAATGTACTGGCGTCCACGAAGCTGTAGATGGTCAGAAATGTCACGCCACCGACATTGCCATATGCGCCAACCATACCGGCGATTTGGCCGGTCATGCGGCGTTTGACCAGCGGCACCATCGCAAATACTGCGCCTTCACCGGCTTGCACGAAAAATGAGCACACCATAACTGCCGCAACCGCCAGCGCTATTGGCCAGCTGCCGGATATTTGGGACAGCATGAAATAGCCGGCGGCGAGACCGGCAATGAAAATTGACAGCGACTTACGACGCCCAAATTTATCGCTGATAAAACCACCGCCGGGGCGAGCAACCAGATTCATAAACGCGAAAGCTGCACCCAGCGCACCTGCCTGAACCAGAGACAAGCTGGTAAATGTTTCCAGGAAGAAAGCCGGCAGCATAGATACAACCGCGAGCTCAGACCCGAAGGTAACGAAGTAAGCCCAATCGAGAATGGCGACTTGCTTGAACGAGTATTTGTCATGCTCAGGGGCGCCATCGGCGAGCATCTCTTTGTTGACCTTCAGGATCTGCGAAAACTGAATTGCGCCGAGGACAACAAGTACGCCGTATAACAGGTAGGTGGTGGTTTGACTCAGCAGGCCGACACCTGCGGGTGACAGTTTCCACGCCAGCACTGCGAGAATCAGGTACATCGGAATATTCATCGCCAGATAGAAATAGAAGTCCTTGCGGCTGGTAACTTCCAGTCCACCCGATTTTTTCGGTTTGAAATACGTTGAACCTTTCGGGGTGTTGCGCGCGCGAAGGTAGAAGAAAACGCCGTAAACCATAGCGATTAGGCCGGTGGTTGCGATGGCATAACGCCAGCCGTCATCGCCGCCGTAGATCAAGGCCAAAGAAGGCAAGGTAAATGCCGCGGCAGCAGAGCCGAAATTACCCCAGCCGCCATATACGCCCTCGGCCAAACCCACCTGGCGTGCGGGAAACCATTCGCCCACCATACGGATACCAATCACAAAGCCCGCCCCGGCGAAGCCCATGGCAAAACGCATAATCGCCAACTGCTCGTAACTCTGCGCAAAAGCGAAGCCCACACACAAAACACCGGAAATCACCAACAGGGTGCTGTACACAGTGCGTGGTCCGAACTTGTCTACCAGGATTCCAATGACAATGCGGGCCGGAATAGTGAGTGCGACATTCAATATAAGAAGCGCTTTCCACTGCGGCACGCTGAGGTCGAATGCCGCCATAATCAGCGGCTTCATGGGCGCATGGGAAAACCACATAACAAACGTTAAAAAGAAGGCGAACCATGTGAGGTGCAGGGTTCGTATGTTGGCTTGCGAAAAGTCCACAAGGTTCAGTTTATGGCTCATAAGAAGACCTGATTGGGGTAGAGGGCAAAAATAGTCAAAATCCCTACGCAATGGTTATGCCAGCACTATATAAATGCAAAAATCGTTTATTTTGTGGCTTTTTGGGGAGTTTTTGTGCGCCGCTATTCGTATTTGTGGTTCCAATAGAGTGCCTATCTACCCATAAATGCACTATATTAAGACCATAATTTCACTATACCGATAAAAGAGCGCTGATTGGGTTTGGCTAAGGGGTCAATATCACGGCTTAGCTGAGAGTGTGTTTGAAAGAAGAGGGCGCGATACTTTCTCAGGGTGTTTCTGAGGGTCGACGATGAGGCGTGAAGGTATACCCTCGGGAAGATTGGGGAATAACCGCTTTGTCTTTGTTCCAGGTTTGTCTCTGGATTATTTTCCGCAGAATAACAACGATGCCATCGGTTTTTAGAGGAGGTGCCAGCATAAGGAGGCTGTATGCTGTGGAACCCATACTGGCCTATGGGTAGATTACGCGGTGAAACTGGGGTGGGCGCAGTTCACAATTTTAAAAACTATCTGCGCGAGTCGGGGAACTAGCCTGAGCGTACTATTATGTTGAATGAGACGTCTGTCACCTTTTTCAGCAATTAGAATATGTGCGCCAAATCACGCTGGGGCTGAATTTTGTAAAACAAGCTGACATCGAAGGTGAATGCAACCTTTAAATATCTGTGATAAACCTTAATACATTCCGCATTTTGTGCTGCAATAATTTACATCCGCCAAGACTAAGTGTTTTTTTAACTCAATTTTAATCGATTCCGCATGAGTGAAAATAAGTCAGTTTTTGCTTTTATTGATTAATTGCGTGATCGACTTCAAAAAGAGAATTCTATTCTTTTCAAAAATACTGCGAATAATTGCCTGGCAGAGGTTCGCTTATAAAATTTTTTGCATCTTTTTATTTTTTTGATGTAAACATCCTCGACAACTGCAAAATTAACAAAAAATGTTTTTTACTTATGTGTGAACTTGTTGGCAGTTTTGTCCGGGTATTTTGAAAAATACCGAATGAGAACTTCATCAATACCCTTAATTACCCGCCTCGTTAGCATATTTTGGAGTGATTAACTTGTTTTGTTTTTCGTGGGATTGCGAAAAGCATTTTGCTATGTGGTGGGATGTACATGAGAAGTTTGCGGCGTTATTTGGTTGCTGTTAGTTGGTTGGCTTCGTTTTTACTGTTAAGTGCGTGTGGTGGGGCGGGAGCTCCTCAGTTTGATAACACACCCTTGCCGGAGGTGGACCCACCATCGACAGATACCGGTGGGGGCGCAAGCAGCACCAGCAGCAGTAGTTCGAGTGGCGGGGAGCCGGTAGTGGATACACCACATCCCGGCGAGGCCCTTTACGAGGCCCAGTGCGCAAGTTGCCACGGGAAAGACGGAAAGGGTGGCCTGGCAGGCGGCGAATTACTGGGGTGCGATGTATGTGGCGATTTCAGCTTGCTGGCGCTGCGAATCGAGCAGACCATGCCCTTGGGTAATCCTGAGCAATGCGATACCCAGTGCAGTTCGCAGATTGCGGGCTATATGTTGGAAAATTTTGCTGGCTTACCACCAACCGACAATGGTTCAGGCAGCAGCAGTTCCAGTGCGAGCAGTTCAAACAGTTCGAGTTCGTCTTCCAGCACATCGAGTAGCACATCAAGTTCCAGTTCGAGTAGCAGCTCCAGCGGCGGTGTGATTGTTGGTGGTAGCAGCTCGTCAAGCGCATCCAGCTCAAGTGGCTCAGGTACCCCTAACACGTCTTCATCGAGTTCTTCGAGTTCATCAAGCTCATCTTCTGGATATGTGGGTAACGCAGCAAATGGTCAGTTGCTTTACGCCAACGCCACCTTAAATTGTACGACCTGTCACGGTGCTATGGGTGAGGGCTTATACAAAATCGACCCGCATGCGACGGTGTTTGGTCAAAACAATAAAACGCTGGAAAACATTATTGCCGAGGATATGCCACAGATTAATCCCGCGAGCTGCGGCGCGGAGTGCGCCGCAGATATTGCTGCTTACATTCGCACATGGGCAGGCAGCTCTTCCAGTAGCAGTTCATCCAGCAGTAGTTCCTCGTCCAGTTCCAGCTCATCGAGCTCCTCAAGCTCATCTTCGAGCAGTTCGAGCGGAATGGCGGGTGGCTCCAGCAGTTCTAGCGGAAGTGGCTTTTTTGTGAGTGACGATTTCGAAAGCAGTTCCGTAAGCCAGCAGCCTGCAGGTTGGGATAATTTCGTTGGCTGGCAGTCCAATAACCCCAACAATAATTCAGGGCAGGCAGTGTACGCAGTTGTCGATAATTCCCGAGCGTATTCCGGCAGCAAGTCGGTGCATTTTAAGGGCGGTGCCGCGCCTGCACAGATAGTAAAAGCGCTGCCACAAGGTTTGGATCGCGTTTATCTAAAGGCCATGGTGTACATGAGTAAAAAGCTCGGTAACGAAGCCAATGATAATCACGAGCATATTATGGGTGTAAGGGCAAATGCCTCGGGCGCCGACAACGAAATTCGCTTTGGTCAGATTAAAGGGCACGTGGGCACCAACGAAGTACCCAGCGATGACATTGCTCCGCCGCAAAGTCAGTGGTATAGCGGCCCGGAAATTACCGCCAACGACTGGCACTGTGTGGTAGTGGAAATGCTGGCTGGTGATCTCGCTTATCATCAATTGAATGCCTATGTTGATGGCGAACTCCTGCATAGCATTGATGCGGCCAATGACTGGAATAATGGCGGTGTTAACGGCAACGCCCATTGGTTGGACGGTAAGTTTAACTATGCATTTTTTGGTTGGCACAGCTTCAGTAATAATGATGCGGACGTGTGGATGGACGATATTGAAATGTCCGATGCGCCTCTGACGTGCGATGGCAGCTCAGGCAATGGCAGCAGTTCGTCCAGCTCAAGTTCTTCTTCAAGTTCATCGAGTTCCAGTTCGTCCTCAAGTTCGAGCAGTTCTGGTGGTGTCGATCTGGTGGCGCTGGGTAAAACCTATTACGAGCAAAACAGTTTAGGCTGCGTAGGTTGCCACGGTGCGAAAGGGGATGGACTCACTCCAATTGATCCTACAAAGTCCGAATACAAGCTTTCCAGTCTGGCAACCTACCTGGCTACGTCCATGCCGTTTAATCAGCCAGAAAAATGTATCGGTGAGTGTTCAGATTCTATCGCGGCCTATATTCGCAGTTGGAATGGTAATGCGTCTTCGAGTTCCAGCAGCTCGAGCAGCTCATCCAGCTCAAGCAGCACATCCAGCGGAGGCAATACATCTAGCAGCTCTTCCAGTTCGAGCAGTAGCTCCAGCAGCAGTTCGTCCAGCTCCGGCGGTGAGCCGGTTGCTTGTGGTGTTACTTATGGACCGCGGTTGTTACGAGTGCTTACCCGCAACGAGTTCAGCAATGCGATTGAAGATCTTACCGGCGTTAACTTAATTAACGATCTGGGGCAGAGCACTTATGATGCAATCCCTGCCGACAATAAGCTCAACGGGTTTTCCAACAATATCATGACCAATATCGACAGCGGCGCGTTGCAGTCGTACGGTTTGGTGGTAGCAAAAGTTGTCGATTTAATGGCACAAAACAATTTCTCTGGGTTTGTAGATTGTGCGGGCTTAAGTAGTCAGAACTGTGGTGACCGCTTAATTTCCACTCAAGGTAAGCGTATTTTCCGCCGACCACTCACCGACGAAGAAACAACAAGTTATTTGAGTATTTTCACAAATGATTACACAGGTGGCGAAAATAAAGAGGGCATCGCTCTGGCCTTACGCGCCATGCTGACGTCGCCGCAGTTTTTGTATCGCGACGAGACCGGCATTTCCATCATTGATATCGAAACCGGAATTTCCGACGAGCAAGATTATGAACAAACGGGCAATGTACAAACGTACATCTCAGAAGCTGATCCAAAACGCCTCGAGCTATACAACCAGTTTGGCGTAAATGCCAATTTCACCGGGGCCGACCTGATAACGGTAACGGTGAAAGGCGAACAGTCAGCGGCAAATGGTTTGTGGCCGATGATGCAGATTGTGTCCAACGGCTTAACGATCGCTGAATTTGAAATTACCCACACATACAACAAAACCTACAAGTTCTATACCGAGGAATTAAGTGGAACTCAGTATTTTGCAGTAGTGGATAAAGATGCCGGACGACCAAATGAATATATGCAAGGGCAAAATCTGGTTATTTCTCGCCTGGAGGTGTCGGCCGGTGTGCCTGCATTGCCTTCTGCACCGGAAGTCGAACTGGATGCGGATGCCTATGTGTTAACACCTTATCAGCTGGCGGCGTTCCTCAGCTTTACGTTTACGGGCACTACCCCGGACGACACTTTACTGACTGCTGCGGATGAGGATGCACTGCAAACCAAGGCACAAATTAATGCACAGGTTCAGCGTTTGTTGAATACGCCCAGGGCACGTGAACACTTCGGTAACTTTGCCGCCCAGTGGCTGCGTACAGACCGAGTGTTGGATATGGTGAAAAACGAATCAATTTATCCAACATTCACCTCGGACGTGCGCCGTGCAATGGCACAAGAGGTACGTGAGGTGTTCAACCATGTCGTACTGGATGAAGGCGAGCCGTTCACGTCCTTGTTTGACGGTGGTTTTACCTTTGCGAATGGGGCGCTGGCGGATTTCTACGGCATCACTGGTATTTCAGGGCCGACGATGCAGAAGGTTACGGGTATTTCATCGCGCGCAGGTTTGGTTACTTCGGGTGCATTCTTAACTGTGAACGCACACGAGCAGGAAACCGGCCCTATCCTGCGTGCGACCTACTTGCGCCGCTTATTCCTGTGTCACGACGTGCCCGCGCCTCCGACTGGTGTTGCGCTTAACGGCGATGACTTTGATGAAGCTCGTGAAGAGGCACGCAAAGAGTGGGAAGAGTACCTTGCACAGAACAATGGCCTGGCGACTGCGCGTAAGAAGTACGAATTCCAGACGTCAGCGGGGCTGTGCCAAACCTGTCATGAAAAAATGATCAATCCGTTAGGCGGTGGTTTTGAAGATTTCAATGCAGTGGGTCTGCCTCAAACACAGGACTACAACGGTTTAACTGTAGAGTTTGATGGCACCTTGTTTGGCGTAAACAGTATCAACGACGGCAATAGTATTGAATTTAATGGTGCTAAAGATATTGCTCACGCGATTGCAGGCCTGGATGTAACCCGACGCTGTTTTATCGACAATACCTTCCGTCTGGCGATGGGTACTGGCTCGACGTATCTTGATCGCGCGATTGATATTGCTTTGTCTCAAGACGAAATTGATAACTACAGTTGTGAGGTCGATAAGCTTGATGCACAAATGCAGTCAAACGACTACAGCACTCGGGAATTGTTAAAAGCGATTGGTTCAATGGACAGCGTGCGTTATCGCAAAGACGTACAGCGGTAAACGGGAAAATGCGAGGTAGAAATAAAATGAGTCATACAAAAGAAACTGCGCTGTTAAAACGTCGTGAATTCCTTAAGTTTATCGGCAAGGCGGGCTTAAGCTTGCCGGTGCTGCAAGCCTCGGGGTTGGGCGCCGGGTTGTTGCTCGGCCGCCAGGCGATGGCTGCGGCCGTGGATATGCGCCGGGTAATTTTTCTGTATGTGCCAGATGGCACGCCATTGGCTGCTAGTTACTCTTACACGCCAAGTGACGACCTCACGCTTAAAACGTGTTCTGCGCCGTTGGAAGATGTAAAAAACCACTGCGTTTTTCTGCGTGATGTGGAAATTGTTGGTGGCGGTGGTCACGGTCTCACCCAGCGCGTGCTCGGTGCTTTTGCCGATGGTGTCACAGGTACTATCGATCTCGCTCTGGGCGAAACTGTCGGTTCCACATCACCTGTGGCATCGTTGCGCCTCGGTATTCGAACCCGTGGCCTGGACCCAATTTCTGCGCGGGGTTTTGCTGCAGTAACGGATTATCAGGACAATCCGCAAACCGCATTCGAAAAATTATTTGGCGGCGCCATTGATGCGAGCCCGATCGGCGCTAAACGTGATAAAAAAATGTTGGAAATTAATCGCGCGGCGTTGGAAAAAATTAAAACCCGACTTGGCAATTATGAATTGCACCGGTTGGAAGAGCATCAGGATGCAATTGCCAAATTACAGTCAGACATAGATGCCGCCTCACAGGGTTCTGCACCAGCGGGTTGTAGCGACCCACTATTTAATCCGCAAGGGCTTTCTGCGCAGCAGGTCGATACGGAATTCACCAATTTATTTGCACTGCAGTCAGAAAATGCCATTCTCGCATTGAAGTGTAATCTCACGCGCGTTGTCACTATGCAGCTCGGTACCCATCAATCGGATTTTGCCGTGACGGGGCTTTCTGGTGATTATCACACCTCCATCCACAGCGGAAACCTGGATTACTACGCTTCCTACCGCACCTACTTTTCCGAGCGGGTTGCACACCTTATTCGCCGGCTTGCCGAAGAGGACGATCCTGCTGGTGGCAAAATGATCGACTCCACGCTGGTCGTGCAGGTAACTGATATGGCGGATGGCAATGCGCACACAGGGTCGGATGCGCCATATATGCTGGCCGGTGGTGGTAGCGCGGTAAATCGTGGCCGCGTGATTTCGGTGGGCAACCATCACCAGCTGCTGGATACCGCTGCCGAGTACATGGGCGTGTACGGCAATATTGGTGGCTACGCGCCCGCAGGGCCTGCGAGCAACATATTGTTCTGACCTGCAGAATTTTTTTCTTAAGATGTTTACGAGAGAACTGAGTATGTTAAGTGGTAAAAACGTTTTTCGCGCGTTGAGTGGAATTGTTGCTGGCTGTTTTTTGAGCGCAAGTGTGGCAGCAGTGGAAATTGGCAAGCCTGCGCCTGGGTTGGTGTTAACAACCCTGTCAAATCACGACGACGCAGGCTTTACACTGGCCGATTATCGCGGCAAAGTGGTCTATCTGGATTTCTGGGCATCCTGGTGCGGGCCTTGCCGCGCGTCTTTTCCTGTACTGAATGAATTGCGAACCAAGTATCAGGCTGAGGGGTTTGAAGTGGTTGGTGTAAACCTGGATGAAAATACGGCGGATGCAAACGGATTCCTCAAAAAGTTTCCGGTATCGTTTCCGTTAGCGACAGACCCAAAAGGTGCTGCGGCCCAGATTTTTCAAATTAAAGGCATGCCCAGCGCCGTGATTATTGATAAAAAAGGCGTTGCTCGTGCAGAAATCGTGGGTTTTCATAAAGATGAACCCCAAAAAATTGAACAACTGGTGAGCCAATTATTGAAGGAGCCTTCGTGATAATTCGGTTTATAGTCGCGGTGCTTGTTGCTATCGCAGCAACAGGATGCACCCAAGTTAAAGTGTGGGAGCGCGGTAATTTAGCGCGCAATGAAATGGCATTTACGCCAGACCCGCTGGAGCAAAAGATTCAGGACCATATTTACCACAGTAAAGAAGCGTCCCAATCCGTAGCCGCCGGCGCGGGCGGTGGTTGCGGTTGTAACTGAGTCCGGTTGTTGATAACGCTGACGTTAGAGCAGCATTGTCGATAACAAATTTGGCGGTAACAGAGAGTTAACCATGCAGGAAAAAAAATCGACCCTGGCGGCACTGAGTTCGGCGGCCATGATGCTTTCGGGGCTTGCGCAACCCGCGCTGGCCAATCCACCCGATCAAAAAACGCAAATTGCCTATCGCTTTACCAATTACAGCGAAGGTGAAATGGATGCAAAAGATGTCGCTGAAGGCAGTCTCGAGCGATACCAAATACAAGTACATCAACTGAGTGTGAAAACTCCTGTATCGGAAGATACGGAAATTTCGCTCAGTGTTGTCAACGAAACTATGTCGGGCGCGTCGCCCTGGTATGTGGTACCTAATGCTGAGGGAGAAGCGGTACAGGTAATGAGTGGTGCCACGATTGACGAAGCGCGCAACGAGCTGGGCATGGACTTTCGCAGTTACAACGCGTCTTCGGAGACGACCTTATCGCTAAGTGTGTCTGCAGAGAACGATTATGAGTCGCTGGCGTTTGGCTATAGCGGCCAGTGGCGGACACTGCAACAACGCGGCACCTTGAGTTGGGGAATTAGCGGCAGTCGCGATTTTATCAATGCCACAGATGCCGATATTTATGCGGGGCGTCCTGTAGAAGAAATTAAAAACCGCCTGCGGGGATATTTGGGGTATTCCATCGTAATGACCCGCAACCGATTGTTCGGTATGAATATTGGCGTTACTTCGCTGGATGGTTATTTGTCTGATGCCTACAAACTGGCGTGGGTAGATAACGAAATTGTGCGCGACAACCGCCCGGATGTGCAGAATCAAGTTGGCGGGTCGCTGATGCTGCGCCAGTTTTTTCCAGAGGCGCAAGCTGCGCTGCACACAGATATCAAACTCTACCAAAACGATTGGGAAGTAACGTCGGAAAGCCTCGACCTAGCCTGGTACCAAAATCTCGGTAGTAAATGGCAGCTAGTGCCATCGCTGCGTTATTACCATCAGTCGGCGGCAACCTTCTATGAGCCGTTTTATGAGAACCGCCGTGCAGATGGGTTTTATTCCAGTGACTATCGTCTGTCCGAGTTTTCTGCGGTAAGTGCGCGCTTTAAAGTGATTCGCCAATGGAATACGGTCTCTGTAAATTTACAGTACGAAAACTATTCCGCTAGCGGTGACCACCCGGCATTGCTAAGTTACAGCGCGATTTCCCTGGGAGTGGGGACGTCGTTCTAATGCTCTCTTTGCACAAACACAGTTTTAAGGCGATGGGCAGCCGCTGCGAGATCCAGTTCTACGCGAGCGAAGCTGCCGCTTCTGGGATAATTCACAATGCTGTGGCACGTCTCGAAGCACTGGAAGCCAAGTACACGCGGTACCGGCCAAAAAGTGTAACATCGCAAATAAATCGTGCCGCAGGTGGAGGCGAGCCGGTTGAAGTCGATTCCGAGACTGCCGGGTTGCTCAATTACGCTCAAGTGCTGTTCGAGCAGAGTGATGGCTTGTTTGATATCACTTCTGGAATTCTACGTCGTGTGTGGAATTTCCGTTCGGGCAAGCTTCCAGAGGCGGAACGCCTGCAGCAGCTTCTACCGAGAATAGGGTGGCAGCAGGTGCGCTGGGAGGCGCCCTATTTTTATTTGCCGACCGTCGGGATGGAAATTGATTTTGGCGGGTTCGTAAAAGAATATGCGGCGGACCAACTGGTAGCGCTGCTCAAAGCCGAGGGCGTGGAACACGGGCTGGTTAATTTAGGTGGCGATATCGCAGTTGTCGGTCCGCACCCGGATAACGCGCCCTGGCAGGTGGGTATTCAACATCCGCGCAAGCAGGAGCAGGCGATTGCACGTATTCCAATGTCCCGTGGCGCTATAGCCACAAGCGGCGACTACGAGCGTTTTATGCTGATTGACGGTGAGCGCTATTGCCACCTGCTAAATCCGCGCAATGGTTTTTCCATTCGGCCACAGCGGATTTCGGTAACAGTCATCGCCGATCAGTGTTTGTTGGCCGGGTCTTTCGCCAGTGTGGCGATGCTAAAAAGTGAAACCGATACTAACTGGTTGGCAGACTCCGGTGTGCACTACCTGCAAATTGATCAAAACCTCAGTATGGACGGAAATTTGGTTAACTGATTTCTCCTGCCCGAATTTTGCCTTTCTGGGCGCATATCTCTACCATGCCAGCTCTCATTTCTGAAGTACGGTCTGTGAGGGGACTATGGCAAAGCATACCGCGCGCAATTCGAACGTCAGCACATTGTTTAGACGATGTGTCCTTGCCGGGGGCTATGCATTGCTGTCGTTTGTTACAGCGCTCTCTATCAGCTGGTTTGTTCTTGCGCTGAGCAATTTCGGCTATGGTCTCTGGCATGACATCGGAGGGATCGAAGAGGGCATTGAGAAGTACGGGCCGCTAAACCGGTTTAAACCGGGTTTTGCCGATACCACGCGTGCACAGCGTATCGATCTGTTTCAGCAGATTAACTACAGCGTACATCACGGTGGCGAGGGTCTCGCGCAAATACACTACCAAACCCCCAGCAGTGGCGGCGTGCAATTGTTGCTGCGGGCACCCGAGATAGAACACCTCCAGGATGTAGCAAATTTAATCGACTTTTTACGCGTGGTTGCACTGGGCGCAATACTCGTCTGGGGGATTGCTTCTGTGTTGCTTTGGCGCAAACGTGCACTGCCGCGTTTGCTTGACCAATGTGCCGGGCTGGCAATCTGGCTGCTGCCCGCAGTGTTTGCTGTTTTGATTATTGGCCCGGAAACGGTCTTTAATTTTATGCATGTGCAGGTGTTTCCACCGGGGCACCAGTGGTTTTTCTACTATCAGGAATCCCTGATGTCGACAATGATGCTAGCGCCAGTGTTATTTGGCTGGATAGCGGCGGCAATGCTGCTCTTGAGTCTCATGTTGTTTTTCGTTTTTCAAGGCATGATTGCGAGTCGGAGTCGCCCCTGACGCGTCACTTTATCTCCGTGTTGTTTAGCTAGCGGAGCCCATCTCAACACAAGATTTGTTACCCGCGAATGTTGCACGGGAAGCTCATATCCACTATATTAGATAAATCTAAATTAGATATCTCTAGGTTGGCTGGCGCTACTGGAAAGCCTGTGAGTGTATCTATGGTTTGTAATGCCGGAAGCGCTGTGCGGTAAGGCAAGGTGCGGTAAGGCAAGGTACGGTAAAAGGGCATTCTGTGCTGGGTGGAGTTCGACTCGCGGCCTGGGTGCATCCCCAGCAGTGAAGCGCCGTGCGACAAATACTGTGGGAGACGAGCATGGCTGATCTGAGCAAGGTATTAAGCGAAGTTACCGAAATAGCACAGGTGTCAGCCAATGCAGACTCCGCTGCCACACTGCTTAAAAGCCTCGCCAATCCCCATCGTCTTATGGTGCTGTGTGTTCTCGCGGGCGCTGGTGGGGAGTTTACTGTGTCGCAACTTAATCAACGGGTGCCATTGTCTCAGTCGGCCCTGTCGCAGCACCTTGCCATCATGCGTAAAGAGCATCTGGTGCGGACGCGGCGGGATTGCCAGCATATCTACTACGCTATTGCTGAAGGCCCCGCATTACAGATCATTCAAATTCTGCAGCAGCACTATTGCGGCGTGCAGCACGACAATTCTGTAACCGGAGAGCACAAACATGACGCACATGAATGAAGGCACCAACATAGATACCTGGGTATTTCGTATTGCTGGAATATTCGTACTGCTAAGCTTGGCATTGGCGCATTTTCACAGTCCTTACTGGCTTTGGTTCACCGCGTTTGTTGGCGCCAATTTGCTGCAGGCCTCGTTCACCGGCTTCTGCCCGCTGGTGATTATTCTGAATAAACTGGGCGTGAACCCAGGTGCGGCGTTCAAGTGCAGTGCCAACTAATCATAATAAGGAAAGCTACCATGGAGAAAACTTCATCGCTTGACCCGTTCGCAAGATTCATATTACGTCGACGAGGTCTGTCGATCGCGGGCGTCACAGCGCTTTTGTTCATGTTTTTGGGATGTTCGAGTGAGCATGCGCCAGTGCCGCAGAAGCAGATTGCCACCACGTTGGCGGGTATTCCAAAGGTGCAGGTTACCCGCGCCAGTGTACCGCGTGAAATGGACTTTGATGGGGTGGTAGAGGCGGTCAATCAGGCGGTGGTGTCTGCGCAGACCAGCGGACGGATAGTCGAGTTACCCTTCGACGTGGGCGATTTTGTTGCGAAAGGCGATGTGGTTGCACGGTTTACCGATACGGAACAGCAAGCGGCGCTGGCGGCTGCGAAAGCGGGTTTGGAAGAAGCTCGGGCACGGGCTGCAGAAGCCAGCCAACAGTATGCGCGCATCAGCGACGTCTTTAAAAAAGGGCTGGTGGCAAAAGCGGCATTTGATCAAGCGGAAGCTGCCAATCAGGCAGCGCTGGCCCGCGTCGAATCGGCAACCGCAGCGGTGAAAGATGCGCAGGAAAGGGTGTCGCATACTCGTGTGATCGCGCCTTACAGCGGTATCGTGGTGGCGCGGCTGACCGATGTGGGCGCAACAGTCGCGCCTGGAACACCTTTAATTGAAGGCTTGTCGCTGGACCATTTACGGGTTCGCGTTGCAATTCCTCAGCAGCATATTGGGCCGTTGCGCCAGCACAAAAAAGCGCGGGTCATTCTGGCTTCCGGTCAGTCGGTTGCGGTGGATGAGATGCGGATACCGCCCAGCGCTAATGCCGCCAGCCAAAGTTTTTCTGTGTTGTTGACCTTGCCTTCGGGCGCTATTCAAACACCGGTATTCCCTGGAACATTGGTGAAAGTCGCTTTTGTGACGGAGCAAACCGAAGCGCTGCTGGTGCCCGCGGCGGCGGTTGCGCATCGCGGCGAAGTCACAGCCGCTTATGTAGTCGCAGATAACCGGGTTAGCTTCCGTTATCTGCGTTTGGGTAAAGCGGTGGGCGCGGACGATTACGTGGTGCTTGCAGGTCTGGAGCCAGGCGAGCACGTATTGCTCGATACGGTCGCTGCGGCCTCGGCATATAAAAGCCAAACATTCAGCCCCGGGGAGCATTGATTATGTCCGATCATGCAGGCCCGTCGCTGGGTATTTCCGGGCGAATTGCCCGCGCATTCCTCACCTCCGAAATTACGCCGCTGCTCGCGCTCACCGGGTTATTGCTCGGGTTGTTCGCCGTAATGATTACCCCGCGAGAAGAAGAGCCGCAAATTAATGTGACCTTCGCCAATGTATTTATTCCGTTTCCTGGCGCAACGGCTGAGGAAGTGGAATCTTTGGTGACAACACCTGCAGAGCAGGTGGTCTCTGAAATTTCCGGTGTTAAGCATATCTACTCGGCGTCCTCTCCTGGTATGGCCGTGCTGACGGTACGCTTTACCGTCGGTGAGCCCCGCACCGACGCGATTGTGCGGTTATACAACGCGTTCTACTCAAATCAGGACGCGCTGCCACACAATCTCGGCGTTGGCCAACCGTTAATCAAACCCAAGGGGATTGATGATGTGCCGGTTGTGACTGGCACCCTGTGGAGTAAAAACCCGGCATTGACCGCCAGTGACCTGTTGCGGATTGCCCATGCCATGGAAGCAGAATTACAGCGTGTGCCGGGAACGCGGGACATCGAAACTATTGGGGGCCCTGAGCGGGTATTAAAAGTGAGCTTCGATCCGGCCAGGCTGGCGGCCTATGGTTTGTCGCTGGCGGATATTCGCAACAGTCTCGCCGCCGCTAATGCCTCGGCCAATGCCGGGGAGCTGGTGAGTGATAACCGAACGGTGCAGGTGCAAGCGGGTACCTTTCTGATCTCTGCCGATGAAGTGGGTGATTTGGTTGTTGGAGTGAGCAATGGCGCTCCGGTTTTTCTGCGCGATATCGCTCAGCTGTCGCTCGGGGCGGAAACACCTTCAAGCTATGTTACCCACGGCCTCGGGCCTGCGAATGCGGAAAATTCCGGCGGTCGCTATCCGGCAGTGACTTTGTCGGTGGCAAAAAAGCCGGGTGAAAATGCAGTGGATGTCGCGGATGCGGTTATCGCCCGTTTTGAACAAATGAAAGGTGTGTATTTCCCGGATGGTGTAGAAGCAACCGTGACGCGTAATTACGGTGCGACCGCCGCGGAAAAAGCGCAAACGCTGATTAAAAAGCTGATATTCGCCACGCTGTCGGTCATTGTGCTGGTGATGTTCGCACTCGGCAGGCGCGAAGCCATCGTCGTCGGTGTTGCGGTCGTGGTGACTTTGGCGATTACCCTGTTTGCGTCCTGGGCGTGGGGTTTTACATTAAATCGGGTCTCGTTGTTTGCACTGATTTTTTCAATCGGCATTTTGGTCGACGATGCAATTGTGGTAGTAGAAAATATTCACCGCCACATGGGGCTGGGCGGTAAAACGCTACGCGAAGCCATTCCTGTGGCTGTGGATGAAGTTGGCGGGCCAACCATATTGGCGACCTTCACGGTGATCGCAGCACTGTTGCCCATGGCTTTTGTTACCGGGTTGATGGGGCCCTACATGCGGCCGATTCCAATCAATGCCTCAACGGGGATGTTAATTTCTTTGGCGGTCGCTTTTGTGGTAACACCCTGGCTGTTTTTCCGGATGTTTAAAACGAGTTCCTCTGGGGGGCACGGCCATAGCGAAACGCAGGTGAAAACCCGTCTCCACCACACCTTTGAAAAAATAATGACGCCTTTCCTCAATCGCGCCGAGGGCAAACGCAATCGCATATTTTTGTTGCTGACGATTATTGGGTTGATCGCGTTGTCGTTGAGTTTGGTGGCAAGTCAATCGGTCATCATGAAAATGCTGCCTTTTGACAACAAAAGCGAATTTCAGCTGGTCGTGGATATGCCGGAAGGGACTCCGCTTGAGCAAACACAACGGGTATTGCAGGCATTGGCAGACGACCTTGAACAGCTACCCGAACTGGACAATTACCAGACCTACGCCGGCACCGCCGCACCGATCAATTTTAATGGCTTGGTGCGCCAGTATTATTTGCGGCATGGCTCGCATGAAGGCGATATTCAAGTCAATCTGGTGCATAAGAAAAAAAGACACCGCAAAAGTCACGATATCGCGCTCGAGGCGCGTGCACTGGTGCAAGCAACCGCGAAAAAATTTGGTGCGAATGTAAAGGTTGTTGAGATGCCGCCAGGGCCGCCGGTCATGGCACCGTTAGTTGCTGAAATTTACGGCTTGGATTATCGGCGCCAGTTGGATGTGGCGGCAAAGATCGGCGAGATTTTCCGAGCAACGCCAGATGTGGTTGACGTCGACGATACGCGCGAGCACGCGCAGGAGAAATGGGTGCTTGTTGTCGACAGAGCCCGTGCATCCCAGTTAGGCGTCAGTCAGCAGGCGATTGTCGCGGATATCAATGCAGCGCTGCAGGGAGAGGATGTTTCCTACCTGCACGATAGCCACGCCAAAGTCCCGGTTCCTGTACGTCTGGAGCTGCCCTCTGCAGCACAGAGCGATTTACAGACATTGCAGCAACTTCAGGTTAAATCCCGCACTGGCGAGATGGTTGCACTTAGCGAAGTGACTTTTTTGCGGCAACAGCGGCGCGATCAAACCATCTACCACAAAGATTTATTGCCGGTCGTTTATGTAATGGGAGACGCAGCGGGCGAGACGGACAGCCCGCTGTATGGGCTGGCGTCTATCGCATCTACATTGTCCAACGAACCAATCAACGGTGCCCCAGTAGAGCAGTTTTATACCTCGCAGCCAGAAAATCCTTACGCCTGGAGTCTCAAGTGGGATGGCGAGTGGCAAGTGACGTTCGAAACCTTTCGGGATATGGGAATTGCCTATTCCGTTGGCCTTATCATGATCTATTTGCTTGTCGTCGCACAATTCAGGTCGTACTCCACGCCATTAATAATTATGGCTCCGATTCCCTTGACTATAATCGGAATAATGCCAGGCCATGCTTTGCTTGGGCAGCAATTTACTGCGCCATCAATGATCGGCATGATTGCTCTGGCAGGAATTATCGTAAGAAACTCGATTTTGTTGGTGGATTTTATTCAGCAGCAGCAGGCCGCAGGGAAAAACCTGCAACAGGCCACCATCGAAGCTGCAGCGGTTCGGTCAGTGCCGATTGCGCTGACGGCGATTGCGGCGATGATGGGTGGGTTCTTTATCCTGGACGACCCGATATTTGGTGGTTTGGCAGTGTCTTTGATATTTGGTTTGCTGGTGTCGACAGTGCTCACGCTGTTAGTAATACCCGTTGTGTATTACGCCTATGAGTACGATTCTGCTGAAAAACCGGAGGTCGACTAGCTGCTGGTGCGTCCGTTTGGAGTGCCGGGCTGGGCTCGACACTCCAAGGATACAGGGCTGTGGTCATGCAACGGACATCACAATTCGCCATCGGTATTTGCGCGGCGTGTTTGTTTTCTGTACCCGCGCAAGCGCGAGAGCTATTTGAGCTTTCGTTAAAAGACCTGATGGACACGCCTATTACCTCGGCGTCCAAGTCTGAAGATACGCTTGCAGATATTCCCAATTCTGTGACGATTGTCCAGCGTGACGATATTGCGCTTATGGGCTACGACTCGCTCGCAGAGCTTCTGATGAACCTTCCCGGTGTGTATCACATTGATAGTTATGAAGATTTTCTCATCGGGATGCGAGGCGTTGTCGGCGGCTCTTTCGCATTTTTAATCAATGGCGTACAACAGCATCCATCTCGTATCAAGGGATTGACCTTACCTGATCGCAGCCGCATTAATATACCCATCGACAGTATTGATCGTATTGAATTTGTACGTGGCCCATCGTCGGTGATATACGGAAACAATGCGTTTCTTGGCAGTATAAACGTCATTACTAATGACGCCGGTAGCGCGAACGGGAAAGTTGTTGGCGCATACGGAGGCAACGGATACAACAAAGGATTTTTGCGATTAAGCAAGGAGCTGGAGGAGGGTGAAGTAGTGTTTAATCTGGGGGCAGACCGCACCTATGGCATTGGTGGAAGCATAGATGATCTTACCAGCCCAGAGCAGCAAGATGCGCTTGAAGCAAACTATCCGCAATATAATCATGATTTGGATGGTACTCTGAACCAGGACAATGCCAATCTTGATATTAGCGCGCGCCGAAGCAACTTCACCGTGGGCGCACGCTATTCTGACATGCGCTACGGTTTCTATCCCGTTGTGCCCGCACATCGTTTGGGGACCAAACTGAAACTCACGAACTGGGATGTACATGCCCAATACGACTACACCTTAAGCGAAGTGGTTGAAGGTAGCCTGACAGGTATTTTTAGCGAGTTGAATTATCACACCGAGCCGGATTTCACGACTGTGGATAACGAGGGCTATCAGAAGCAGGGCTCTAAACGCTACGAAATTGAAGGGCTGCTTCGTGCTCACGGCTGGCTGGGTGCGCGGTGGGTTGGTGGAATCAACTACCGACAGTTGTCGAGTATCGAAAGCGATGTCGATATCCAGATCTCGGCTGACGGCGCAAGATACCGGGACCTTAGACAGTCTTCAGACGTTGACAGTGTCAGCGGGTTTGCAAACGTCAATTTTCCCCTCACTCAGTCAGTCACGCTTGTTGCCGGTTATCGACTGAGTTCAATCAGTAATTACCAGTTGCGTGTACGGGAAAATCGTACGTCAGCATTGAGTTACGAGGTTGACGTCGACAGTCGAGATGATCGGGCGGCGAAGCTGGCAACTATATTTAAACTAAACGACGCACATTCCATACGCCTGAGTTACAGTACTGGAACGCAAGATAACCGTTCCTGGATATTATTCGAGCCTGAGAAGATTACTTCTTTGGAAGCCAGTTATACCTATTTGCAAGGGGCATGGAGTATTAATTCAGCTTTTTTCTGGAATGAGACAGAGAATTTGTTACGTACTTTTCAGACCGTTGTTAGTGGGCGTTTTGTACCTTCACTTGTCAATGACGGAGAGTGGTCTACCCAGGGCGCCGAGCTTATTGTGAAGTATCGGCCGAAATCGGCATTCTTTGCAGATTTTAGTACCGTTGTCCAACGCACGAAAGACGAGGCTTTAGCCGAGAGTGTCGATATTGGAAACTCACCACACGTTATCTTAAAACTTCAGTCAGGTTATGGATTTTCTGATTGGCGAATCAGTGGATCGATGATCTATGTGGACGAAATGCTCGCGGATTATCAAATCGATTCGGATGATCAATCGGTTTATCGAAAGGGCGACAAAGTCGATGGCTATTTTCTCTTAAACGCCAATATCCGCTATCAAAAAAGCGGTGAAAAATGGTATCTCAACTTTCATGCGTTTAATTTTCTCAATGACGATATTCGTTACCCTGCCAACGAACTGGTAAACTTTCAATACGGGAGCTATGGGCCTGAGCAGAGGGTTTCAGTTGGTGTTGGTGTAGACTTCTAGCCGATGGTTTGTTAAATCCATCAATTACTTATGGTCAATTTTACTCATTCTTAAGATTTAATCGAACGATTATATTTGATGCTTAAGTGTGATGCGTACGTATTCTTCCCTGTATTTTTTATCGTTTGAGTTTGCCCTTTGGTGGTGACTTTGTTTTACAATAGGGCGAAAAGCAGGAAATGATATTCACGCTTGGCGCGTGATGAAAAACTCCAGCTTAAATAATAATAACAATCAACGCTACGTTGAACTGCTTGGTGTGGGGCTTGTTCGATGAATCTCGTTCTATTCAATACGCATGACGTCGTTCTATTATTTACGATATTTCTGTGTGCGATTTTGGGTTTTGCGTTAGTTGAAAACGCGAAATCTGCTGTGCTGGGAAATAGTTTACTGATCGGCTTTCTGCTATCGCTGGCCGCTGTGCCACTGGATACCCTGATTAGCTTTGGCGCAGCGGTACGTGCATGGGCTATTGATAATCTACCCGATTGGTTTTACGTTTTCGAAATAGGCTATTGGTTGCAGGGCCCATTTCTACTGTTGTATTTACGTTATCGGCTCTACGAAAATTATCGTCTGCGCGGGGTTGATTTTTTCTACCTGGTGCCATTTTTAGTTTTCTTGTTTCACCAGACACTTGCATATCACATGTTGCCAACGGATGTGAAAGCCGAAATTCAACGTGGCTATAGCATGAGTTCGGAAACCTTCACGATATTTTTTATTACTCTCGCTCGGGAGCTTTTACGTCTGTATTTTGGTGTTCTCTGTATTTTGGAGTTACGCTATTACACACACAGTCTGGATAAAAAAGTACTCGTTAATAACAAGTCGCTGGTGTCTGGCTTGCATTTCGTCGCGTTTGGATTTGCGGCTCTTTGGGCATGGGCGAGTATTATCGCGATATTTCTAGTATTAAACCGACATTTCGATACGCATCTGCCTGCGGACGCAATGGGGCTTATTTCGAATTACGGCACTTGTTTTTTACTGTTGGGGATGGTCGCGGGATGTGCACGCCTGTCGCTGCGGGGGAATGACTGGCCTCGACTTCCGCTTAGAATCGCCATAGCTCAGCCCCATTTAGCTTCAATAGAGGACGAAAAGCCCGCTCCGACAGTTAATCCTGCGTACATTGAACGCCTGGATTATCTGATGGACGAAAAAAAGATGTACCTGCAATCGACACTGACGCTCGAAGTGTTGGCGACTGAAATGTCAATATCGCCGCGTACCTTGTCGACTATTTTGAACCGGCATTACGAATGTAATTTTTTTGAATTCATAAATACTCGCCGCATTGAGTATGCGAAAAAGCTATTGCTGCAGGATGATCATCAAAACGCGACTATGCTTGACATCATGTATGAAGTCGGTTTTAACAGCAAAGCGACATTTAATAATTTTTTCAAAAAAATGGAAGGCGTGACGCCACGAGAGTACAAAAAACGTCACCTTCCTGCATTGCAAGCTTAACCTTAATTCTTTGACGCTATCAAAGCGGCCTCTCATCAAGTTGATTTTGTGAGGCTATGTCGTTATGTGTACGTCGAGTATGTGTGCTCAAGTTACGCTACGCTCCCGTTCTGGGTTTTAAATCATATGCCGCACACTGATTATGTTTCGGTGGGGCGGCCTCTCAACGTGTTTCAAATTGCTATCTGCCTGTGTCCATTCGCTCTTGGCCCCTCGCAGGTTGCGGCTAAACCCCGCTCTCAGCGTTGTTTGTCGCTCATTTGGAATAACCACTAAAACGCCAGGAGCGTTTTAGCGTGTAACACCGAAGGGGTGAGGCACAGGGGAATGCCGAACAATCTACACTCTAAACGTCGGGGTGCCGCATCACTTGATAGCGAAATTTTAGCCGCAACAGAATGAGTCGAATTAGTGTCAACAGGTCCTAGCCTTAGCTTGTTTTTACATGCAGGCGATGTATCTTGAGGTGCCGTTGTTTTCTCTGGGTGGTTCGCGCGTTGGCTGCCGGAGTTTTACTCACGGCCGCACCTTCCCTTTTAAAGTAGTAAAGGTGAACAACGCAAAATACGTGTTGATCGCTACTGGAATCACGACGAAAGCAGCTGTTGTTTCTGAGAGGATAAAAAAACCGCGCCTTATGGGCGCGGTTTTGAGCGGACTAAACGTTCGCTATCGCTTAGAGGGGAGGGTAAGCGTTTTCCACCAGAAGCTGGAAGGCTTCAGGGAACCAGCGACCAGCGTGCGGAGCATTTGGCATAGCGCCGGTGCCGTATGCACTGTTGGACGAGTTGCTGGCGAACGGATCACACATTGGGTCGTGCTGTTTGTTCGGGTCGTTAGGATCGATCTCGAAGTTAGGATCGGAAACACCGTCAGACTCACCCTGTGGTTTCACCCAAACGTAGGCATCAATACCTGGAGAAGGCGCAGCGGTTGGACGGTAGCCGACACCACCAGGCTGGTTACACCAGTTGCCGCGGTGCTCACGACGGTCGATACGTGATTCGTTAACGAAGGTGTTCAGGTTGTTGGAAGTAGACTGCGCAGTTGGACGCTCAGGGCCACCCCAGCCGTTACGTGCGGTATCGATCAGCATACCGATGGAGCTTGGCATACCTTTCGAGATCATGGCAGAACGCCAATCGGTCACGAAGGGTTTCTCAGCCAGGTAGCTGTTCCACTCATAGAAATCGGAAGAGCGAACGGGCTGACCACCGACCTGCAGGTTGGCGTCTGGCAAGAAGGGTTCTTCCACAGGCGTGTAGTTAGCGGAGTTACTGACGAAACCGGCGATTGGGTTAATGCCGGAACCGAGGTTGGCAACCACTTCATAAATCAGGTTAACGCCTTGCGCGAAGTTGTCGCTCCAGCCCAGCCAGCCTGAGTGTGCAATATCCACGTAGGAGTATACGTTGGGGATTTTGCCCAGTTCAGTAATGGCGTGACGAATGCCGTCGCGGTAGCCGCCAGGACCATTTGCTTCCTGACAGTCAGGTTCGCTCAGATTGGTAACCAGGTTAGGCAGTGAGTCCACCTCGATAACCGCAGCGATTTTGATACCTGCGTATGCAGGGTCGCTGATGATTTCAACGATAGGTGCGATGTAGTCGGACTTGTAGATGTTGAAGCCATCTTCGGAGATGCGCAGTTCACCATTGGAGGCGAGTGCAGCACAGTCACGGTTTGGCAGGTCGTACACAACAAACATGAACAGGTCAGCGCCTTGTGCAAGGGCTTCGTTCAAGTGGTCGCGCAGGCCCATGCCGTCAGCAGGTCCTTCGATTGCGCCGATACGGTCCATCCAGACAAATGATGGTTCGTTGGCAATGACAGAGCCGCCGGGTTCGTTTGCAGCACTCGCTGACCACATTGGGTTTACGTACCACTTCTGCGCAGCGGCGAAGGGGTTGTCCACGCGTGGTCCAGGCATACCAGAAGAGCTGGTGCTGGAGGAGCTGGAGCTGCTGGAAGAGCTGCTGCTTGATGAGCTGCTGGACGTGCTGCTTCCCATACCAGAGGAGCTGGACGACGAGCTGCTTGAAGAGCTTGAGCTGCTAGAGGAAGAGGAGCTGCTAGACGAAGAAGAGCTAGTGCTGCCGTTACCACAGCTGTTGACTACGCCACCGTTGCCACCGTTTTGTGACTCACAGGTTTGACGGCCAATACAGCTTTGACCATTTTCCCAACCCCAGCCGCTGGTGTTGCTACACAGTGGGTATGTGCCCTGGCCATACCAGCTACACACTTCAGTGCATGAGCCGCCAGAGCTGCTGGAACTGGATGAAGAGGAGGATGAGGACGACGAACTGTTGCTCGAAGAACTGCTTGATGAGCTGCTGGAACTGGAAGAGGTTGAGCTACCAGTACCGTCACATGCGCCCAGGCTAGTCCATGAACCATCGCTTCCGGGCGTGCTGTTGGTATACCAGTTTGCCTGGTAAAGTGCATTTTGGTACACCATCTGATCGCCGGCATTGGCGTGGTTGTAAGCGCCGCCGGACCAATCGCGTGCGGTCCAGTTCGGGTAAACATTAACCCCGCTGCACGATGCCGCATTTACCGCAGGAACTGCGGCAAACAGGCCCGCCGTTACGGCAAATGCCAGGGCTTTTAATTTGTTGGTTGTCATATGTCAGAATCTCCAAGGAGTGTTTTATTGTGATAATTCACCACTTGTGTTGTCGGCAACTCAAGGGTGTGATACGCGACCAACATGCACTTGGTCTCGTGTAAGCTCGAACTGAGTCGAGGTGGATATCGTGTGAACCTGTAACGTTGTTCTTTGAGTAGCTGGATGAGCCAGTACTGCACAAGAAGTAAAGTCGTCACGGGTACCACTCGCACGATAGGGCTCTGGAACGCCAAATCAGCTATGTTCGAAATCTGTGCTCAGCGTGAGCCTTCGTAAGCTGCGCTTCGCGTAAAATCTAATCTTCTTGCCTTAGAACTATTATTTTCGGAGATTTTTTATTCTCGGAACTTTATTATTCTCTGAACTTTTATTCCCTGAACTGTGCTTGTCGAAACTATTATTCTTGCTTAGGACTATGAACCGCAGTCTGTGTATTCGCTGGCTTTTTCAGGCGATAGAAAAAAACAGAAGGTGCTGCGATTACCTTTACCTTAAGTTAGCCAAGTACGCTTCGAACACAATGTAATTGGCAGATTCTTGCACAGCAACGTCTCTCGCTGTCGCCCACTGCCGGCTCGAAATCCGCCTTCTACCGCTTACAGAGCGACAATTCTGTTTATTCCTCTAGACCTGTTTGCTTCACCAGGAAAAGTGTAGATGGACTGCCAGCCTGGTGCGCAGCTATCACGCACGTTGCGATTTGTTACGTGCAGCGGTGGTGAATTCGCTGCTTTGGCAGTATGACTTGGATACTGCTTTATTTTTATGGGCGAAATTGTCGCCGATTTTTTAGCGTTGCGCTACCCAGCGTTTCTCATAAATTACATGATTTTAATGCCGTTTTCGCTTTATAGGGCGCCGAAAACGCGTAGACTCATGTTTCTTTTTCTGGCTGAAGAAAAGGACTCATTCATTCGTATTAGAGTTTTCTCAATTTCCCGCCTAATGGCCTTGTGTTGCTTCGCGATTCAAATAACGATAAACATGTTATGTAAGTAAATGCTGGTCTATGTAACTGCCGTTTTATTAAATGTCTCTCTTCGCCAAATTTACTCTTCGCCAATATTCGAGTGCCAGATCAGGCTGGACATGGGCGATACATCATTAAACACCTCGACAGGGTTGGAACCGTCTCGTGCCATGCGAAACAACTGATATTCACGGGCACCAAGCTCTTCCGCGTAGAGGTAGGCAATTTGTTGTTCGTCTGGCGAGTAAGTGGGGTTTTTAAACATATGATCGTGCTTGGTCAGTTGTTTACTATTGCCACCTACCTGGTATTCAAAAATATGCATCCCACCTTCGTAGATCTTGCGCTGACTTGCTTCATCCCAATAGAACTTGTAACCGAGTAGTGCGGAGTAGAGTAGATGATCTCCCGCCGAGTTCCAGCTTATGCCATCTTGCACTTGAGCTTCTGGTGGGCTAATTAACTGTGGTTCACCATTGAGGGGCATCACCCATAACTGACGAGTACCTCGATGGCGCGGGTGACGAATAAAAGCAATTTTGTCGGCGGCGGGCGACCAGCTGACATAGGCGAACTGTTTCTGGAAATTGTCAGTATCGGTGGCGGGTGCGCTGTCTGCCGGGCCTTCAAGAAGAATTCGTTGCAGTGTTTTGCGGCTTTGATCAGCTGTCTGAACCACATCAATATATGAGTGAGTCTCATCGTTGTACGCAATTGCGAGTTGAGAGCTATCTGGAGACCATGCATAACTCGTTATCTCTTTGCTGCTGAGTACCACCAGTGGTTCTTCTCTGCCTGGTACTAAAAAGGATAACTGTTGATTGTCGCGGTTACGACTAACGTACGAAATAATTTTTCCGTTCGGACTAAATTTCGGCTGAACTTCCAGTCCGGGGTTTTCATAAATTTTTGTGGGAAACGGCTGGCCTTTCATTTGTAAAAAGAGATCGTAATTTTCACTACGTTTGGCCATGTCAATTTTCGGGTTTTCAGTTCTATTGGAAACAAATATCAGGTCGCCATTTCCTGAAACATCCAGCTCCAGATCTCTCCAGCGTTCATCATCGGTCCGTTTTGTGATTTGATCGTTGCTGTCTGCTGAGTAAATGTTGACAGATGGTCCAATAGTTTTTGCAGAAAAATAAAGTGTACTCGGCCCGTGCGAGACCTTCTCGCATGCGAGTGTCGCGCTGCACAAAGTAATGATCAATAATTTTTGCAAAGAATACTTGGGGAAATTGGTTTGTTGGCGCGGCATAGTCATGTGGTAATTATTATCTATTTTATTATTTATTCTTCGGTTAATCGTTGCTCAAAAAACGGGGTTTGCTCGCAGGTAGTTTACTCTTCCACGCCTACAGATTCATCAGACTTAAGTAATAAATGCGAGCGGTACACGTATTAAATTGCAAAAAAAAAGCCGCACCTGAAAAGGCGCGGCTTCTGGGATTGACTACAACCAGTTAGTTGAGTTTAGTGAAACGCCTAGTTAATTGGTGGGTAAGCGTTTTCAAGCAGTAACTGGAAGGCTTCAGGGAACCAGCGACCAGCGTGCGGAGCATTTGGCATAGCGCCGGTGCCGTATGCACTGTTGGACGAGTTGCTGGCGAACGGATCACACATTGGGTCGTGCTGTTTGTTCGGGTCGTTAGGATCGATCTCGAAGTTAGGATCGGAAACACCGTCAGACTCACCCTGTGGTTTCACCCAAACGTAGGCATCAATACCTGGAGAAGGTGCAGCGGTTGGACGGTAGCCGACACCACCAGGCTGGTTACACCAGTTGCCGCGGTGCTCACGACGGTCGATACGTGATTCGTTAACGAAGGTGTTCAGGTTGTTGGAGGTAGACTGCGCAGTTGGACGCTCAGGGCCACCCCAGCCGTTACGTGCGGTATCGATCAGCATACCGATGGAGCTTGGCATACCTTTCGAGATCATGGCAGAACGCCAATCGGTCACGAAGGGTTTCTCTGCCAGGTAGCTGTTCCACTCATAGAAATCGGAAGAGCGAACGGGCTGACCACCGACCTGCAGGTTGGCGTCTGGCAAGAAGGGTTCTTCCACAGGCGTGTAGTTAGCGGAGTTACTGACGAAACCGGCGATTGGGTTAATGCCGGAACCGAGGTTGGCAACCACTTCATAAATCAGGTTAACGCCTTGCGCGAAGTTGTCGCTCCAGCCCAGCCAGCCTGAGTGTGCAATATCCACGTAGGAGTATACGTTGGGGATTTTGCCCAGTTCAGTGATAGCGTGACGAATGCCGTCGCGGTAGCCGCCAGGACCATTTGCTTCCTGACAGTCAGGTTCGCTCAGATTGGTAACCAGGTTAGGCAGTGAGTCCACCTCGATAACCGCAGCGATTTTGATACCTGCGTATGCAGGGTCGCTGATGATTTCAACGATAGGTGCGATGTAGTCGGACTTGTAGATGTTGAAGCCATCTTCGGAGATGCGCAGTTCACCGTTGGAGGCGAGTGCAGCACAGTCACGGTTTGGCAGGTCGTACACAACAAACATGAACAGGTCGGCGCCTTGTGCAAGGGCTTCGTTCAAGTGGTCGCGCAGGCCCATACCGTCAGCAGGCCCTTCGATTGCGCCGATACGGTCCATCCATACAAACGAGGGTTCGTTGGCAATGACAGAGCCGCCGGGTTCGTTTGCAGCACTCGCTGACCACATTGGGTTTATGTACCACTTCTGCGCAGCGGCGAAGGGGTTGTCCACGCGTGGTCCAGGCATACCGGAGGAACCGGTACTTGAGCTGGAGCTGCTGGAAGAGCTGCTGCTGGAAGATGTACTGCTACCAGTGCCAGATGAAGAGCTGCTGGATGAACTGGAGCTGCTACTTGAGGAAGAACTACTGCTGGAAGAGGAGCTGCTGGATGTACTCGAACCGGTGCAGTTGCTCACCACGCCGCCAGCGCCACCGTTCTGTGACTCACAGGTTTGACGGCCGATACAGCTCTGATTGTTTTCCCAACCCCAACCACTGGTGTTGTTACACAGTGGGTAGGTTCCCTGACCGTACCAGTTGCACACTTCGGTACATTGACCGCCACCAGTGCTGCTAGAGCTGCTGGAAGACGACGATGAAGAAGATGAACTGCTGGAGGAGCTGGAGCCACCGCCAGTAGACGAGGAGCTGCTGGAAGAAGAGCTGCTGCTTGACGAGGAGCTGCTTGAGCTGGATGAGGTCGTACTTCCGTTGCCTCCGCAGGCGCCAAGGCTAGTCCAGGAGGCGTCGCTGCCAGGCACGCTGTTGGTGTACCAGTTGGCACGATACAGGCTGTTTTGATAGACCATTTGGTCGCCAGCGTTCGCATGGTTGTAGGCGCCGCCAGACCAGTCACGCGCGGTCCAGTTCGGGTACACATTCACTCCAGCACAGTTGCCGCCACCAGTTGATCCGGAGCTGCTTGACGAGGAAGAGCTGCTGGAGGAGGAACTGCTCGAAGAAGAACTGCTTGAAGAGCTGGAAGAGGAGCTGGATGAACTTGAGGAGCTGCCGTTACCGATTGTGGTGCCCCAGTTGGAAACGATGTTCTTAACCAGTGTGCCGGAGGCCGTAAGGTCAGAAGCGTTCCAGCCGCTAATGGGCGTGCCAGGTTGTACGATAGACGCACCTTCCAATTTATCACTCACGGACCAGTTCAAGTGAGAGATATTGTTCTGCTTGAGGAAGTCCATCCATTGCTGAGTTTCGTTAACTGCAGGCGCACCATCGCCATCTGCATTAACGGTGCCCCACTCAGTCACAAACAGCGCAATACCACTGTTCATAGCGTTACGCGCTTTATCGCGCAACCATGAACCGTGAGTGCCTGCGTAAAAGTGCAGGGTGTACGCAATATTGCTGTAGCTGGTGATTGGATTGCGCGCAGCGGCGTCCACGTCCTGTGACCAAGTGGGCGTGCCGACGATAATCAGGTTGTCCGGGTCGATTGCGCGGATAGCGCCAATCACCGATTCTGCATAAGGTTTAATAACATTGTCCCAGCTGATTTGCAGGGGCTCGTTATAGATTTCATAAATAACATTGTCGTACCCACCGTACAGTGTGGCCATTTCTTCGAAGAACTCGATAGATTCGGCTTGGTAATCTTCTGCGTGGTGAGTGTGAAAATCGATAATCACGTACATGTCTTCTGCGATGGCTGCATCCACCAATGCACGTACGCGAGCGACGTTACCCTCGGGGTCGGCGTCTTCATGCTCGGGGATATAGCTGCCATCAAAGTCTACGCCCATAGCGGCGCGGACAATGGTTGCGTTCCAGTCGTCTTTCAACCAACGCACAGTTTCTGCGTTGTAAAAACGTTCCTGGCCCCATCCGGTATTGCTCCAAAAGAAGCTGTTACCAGCGAAGCTTTTTGCTTCACCGCCACTTAAAACCTGATTTCCGCTCACTGTCAACGGAGGTACATCCGCGAAAGCTGCAGAGGTGGTGAAAACTGCGGCGGCAACAGCAGTAATCATACCTGTCAGTGTAGATTTGATCATAAGAGATGTTCCCATGACTTATTAACGTTATTTTTCTTTGGGGTTTAGTAGGTTGAGTGTTGCCCTGGGTGAAATACCTCGCACTCGCAAAGCGATGGCCATTCTAGGGAAAGCAATTATTTATTGAAAGTGTTGAAAAATAAGGGGTTTTGGATAGTTTTGATTAAGTCTTAACCATGAAATTTTCAGCGAAAAATGTAACCTTTTTATGAGATGGGAGAGGAAATGGAGATTCGAAGATAGGATTTGCTACCGCTTAAACCGAGTAGCGCGTCACTGTTTAACATGTAAAAGGAGTTGAGTTTCCGTCTTACTGTGAATAAGTGCTGATTTTCCAGACGTTCGACGGAAATAGGCTGGATGAAAGCATGAAATACGCTTGTTCCAAGGTGTGAGAAATAAAAGTAAAAATTTCATGCTTATTGTTTAATTAATTTTGCAAAAAGAAGGTAAATTCTCTCGAAATGCGTTTTACTGAACTATTTTTGCGGAAAATAAAACTTAAATTTGCACAGATCGGTATAAAGATAAGCAGCGGCTACGCTGAATATTAAAAAATAATCATAAAAAATGTTATTTTTGCGAACTTGAACAGGCGCACCTTTGGTGGTGCGCGCTGTTTTTACAGGTTTTGATTGCGAATATTGCTATAGCTGTACAGGGGGTTATTCAATTATGTTTGTGCAAGTGCTAGCGCCAACACAGGTCTGGCCATTTTCGTTGCCCCAACCTTGATCGCTAAATGCGCAAACAGGCACAATCCAACCGTACCAATTGCACTGCTGTCCGCCGCCAGAACTGGAACTACTCGTGGACGAACTACTGCTCGAACTTGTCGATGATGAGGTCGTGCTAGAACTCGAAGAACTCGATGAATTCGAAGAGCTGGACGAACTGGACGAACTGGACGAACTGGACGAACTGGACGAGCTGGAGCTGCTACTTCCAGTACAGTTGGAAACAATCCCGCCGGAACCACTCTGGCTTGCACAGGTGGTTCGGCCGATACAGCTCTGATTGTTTTCCCATCCCCAGCCTGAATCCTGCTGAGTGCAAAGAGGTCGCAGCGGGTCTTGATACCACTGGCACATTTCGACGCAACTGCCACCCGAGCTGCTTGATGACGAGCTCGACGAACTGGAGCTGTTAGACGAGCTACTGTTAGACGAGCTACTGTTAGACGAGCTACTGTTAGACGAGCTACTGCTAGACGAGCTACTGCTAGATGAGTTGCTGGATGAGCTGGAACTGTTACTCGAGCTTGAGCTGGATGAAGAGCTGGTGCTCGTCGGCGTGAACCCAGCATCCGCGCAGATATAGTTGTTTAGGCGATAATAGGCAGGTTGAAGAGCGAGGCCTCCGGCTTTGCTGATTTGATAGTCCAGAGTGGCAGCTGCGCCTGGCGCCAAGGTGCCGTTGAAATGACCGGCTGCAACATGCGCCGTAATGGTATTTCCGGTTTGGCTGTAACTTGTAGCGTTATAACCCCCACTCAAGGTTTCACTGGGAGCGACGTCCCAGCTGAGGTCGTAGCCGGCAATGCTCGCGGCGCCATTATTGTTAAGTATTAGCTGTAAATGCGAGCCTTTGTCCCACTCTTCCACTCGGACGAACTCTACGTCGCACAGCGGAGCGCCATTGGCTCCGCCAGCATCCGCAACTATCACGGTGCCAGTTGCTGAATTCGATTCGAGCCCTGCGTTGTCGGTCAGGGTGTAGGTAAACGGGTCGAGACCCGAGTAGCCTCCGGCGGGTAAATAAGTCAGTTCAACGCCTGAGCCGAGCAGCGTGCCATTTAAAGGTGCGTTGGTAATGGTGCTGTCAGTGATTACGCCATCCAGGTCGGTTCCAGAAAGAACAATCTGCGCAGCTGTATCAGCGAGAGTGGTGATATTAAAATCAATCGCTTTGGGGGCATAGCTGATCTGTCCGTTAGTGAACACCGAGGCTGTTTGCGCCGTGTTGCGAATACCGTACGCACTGTTGATAAGAAAATCACCCCAGGGACTGAGATCGTTTACATCGTAGTTAAGGGTGATATCGAGCGACTCAACGCCGCCACTGTTGCCAGACCAGGACCAGCCGAGATAGCCGAGGTTGTACAGCTCGCAGAGTTCGAGGATTGATGCTTCATCGACGTCCTCGCCACCATGATCCGCGCCAAACTCACCCACTACCAGTGGTAGCTTGTAATCCTCGACAAAAGTTTTCAGGTAGCTGTCGACTGCTTGTCGATTGTTGAATATCTGATACATGTGAATACTGAAAACAATATTGGCGAGCGGGTCGTGAGCAAAAATTTCCTGCGCGTGATCCCGCATGACGTATTGCCAGTCCTGACCCCAGTTGGCGGCATCGACCATCAAAGTGTGGGTGAGGCCGGCGGCGCGAAGCCGGGTGATGGCCTCTTTGTGCGCATCTATCCAGTCATCCGCACTGGCAGTATTGCCGAACGGCTCGTTGGCGATATTGATAATGACGTAATCTTCCTCGCCAATCAGAGCATCTTTTATGTCGAGCCAGTAATCGACTGCTGTTGACATTGGTGCCGCGCCAGCTTTTTCAGGATAGCCAGTGGAATCGTGTACTTCGACGATACTGATCATTTCAAGGGCTTTCATCTGGGCGATGATTCCGGCAACTGCCTGTTCACTGTCGCGGCCCCAACCTTCGCCGTGCGCGCCATTGCTCAGCACAATGCGCACCGCATTTGCGCCAACGCTTTCTATATCAATAAGCGCTTGCTGGGTACGGGCTTCATACCATGTGTGCGCGTGGTTTACCCCTCGCATCACAAAAGGTTTGTCGTTGGCATCCAACAGCAAACCGTTTTCTACGTGAAAACCCGCGTTTGCGGCAGTGCTCAGGCACACGGCAGCGATTGTTGCTGCAACCGAGGACAATAATTTGAATGGTTTCATGGGTTTATCCTTCAACCGGTTCACGAGAAGTAAGCAAATAGAAAGAATGATACCGGTTACATTGGGTGTGATAAAAAAAGCCCATTGGCGGGGCCGCAACTTATTGCTCAGTTGGCGGCGGCTCAGATGGGCCGTTTGGACTTTGCTACCCGCAGCAATTGCTTGTGTTGCGGGTAGCAGGCGAATCATCTTCGCCTGTAGTTAGTGGTTTGCTAGTTGACGACCTCTTGGCAAGTATCGGGGCCGACACATGTTTGGCCATTTTCGTTGCCCCAGCCAGATGGGGTGTCTTCACAAATAGGTACTTGCCAGCCATACCAGTTACACATGGCGCCGCCACCAGAAGACGAACTCGAAGAGCTGCTGCTCGAACTTGACGAGGACGAACTGCTCGAGCTGGAGGATGAACCGGACGCACCACTGGACGAGCTTGAGCTGCTGCTGGACGAAGAGCTGCTTGAGCTGGATGATGAGCTGCTGGAGCTGGATCCGCCGCCGGCACATAACCCTTGGTTGGTCCAGGATGCATCACTGCCAGGCACACTGTTGGTGTACCAATTAGCTTGGTAGACAGTACCTTGGTAAACCATCAAATCACCGGCTTCCGCGTGGTTCGGTACTCCACCGGCCCAGTCACGTGCGGTCCAGTTGGGGTATACGTTCACGTCCGCACAGGTGCCGCCCGAACTCGACGAACTGGAACTGCTCGATGAGCTTGAGCTGGACGAGGAACTGCTGTTAGACGACGAAGAATTCGACGAAGAGCTGGACGAGCTAGAGGACGAATTACTCGAGGACGAACTGCTCGAGGAGCTGCTCGACGATGAACTGCTGGATGAGCTAGAGGACGAACTGCTCGACGATGAGCTGGAGGAAGTTCCGCCACGGGGTGGCTCCTCGCCCCAGAGCAGGCCGTTGGCGTCGTAGAGTGGAATTTTCGGCGCGTCGATACCGTAAGTCAGACTACTATCGACCGTTAAATAACTTGGATCAAACGAGGGGTCGTTCGTGTTGTCCCACTCGGCAAGATTGGATGTGGTTGGCAGGGACACGCGAAATTGTACTTCCCGTCGGTGCGCGGACTGACCACCGGGAAATACCACATCGTCATAGAACTGGGCTTCCACATAGTAGACGTTGCCATCCCAATGTTGCAGGCCAGTCACATCCGAGGCTTGGTTGTATCCGGACGCCACCGTTAGATCATTCAAACTGTAGCCTGCGGCAAATACTTCGCTCAGATCATAGAAATAGCGCATGTAAAGGTCGTCTTTACCTTGGGCGGGTGTTGTGCTGTGGTTTTGAATAACGGCTTTCATTTCCACGAAGCGGTTGCCAGAGGAATTGATCTTGGCCCCCACCAGATACTCCACCGACTCTGGCTCGGGAGGCGGGAAGTTCGCCAGGGGCGCGCCACCATAGTGATCATAAAGTGCAGCGACGGCACTGGTGAAGCCTGAGTTGTAGTCTGTTGCGACCTCATTCTGCACATAGTCATTGCGGTCTTCTTCATAGCCTGTATCGCCCTGCGGACCACCGGCAACTGCGCCGTATAGCACATGGCGTTGATTAACCGGGTTGGAAATGCTGTCGGACCAGGAACCGTGGGAGCCACGGTGGTGAACATTGATTGGGAAATTATCGCCAAAGCCGACGACGTAGCTTTGGTTGTCAGGGTTGTCGCCCAGGATATGATCGATCTGCTTCTTACCAAAATTGTGGTAACGATCATAAAGGGGGTGGTCACTGCCAATCGCATCTGCATAAAAGAGTGCGAGATAACCCGCGTTGGCCGCATAGCGGTTTACCCCCCAGGAGTCGACCAGAATCAGCCCATTGGGTGTGCGGTTACCCTCGCCGACGCTCCAGTGATCCAGGTAGCGCTGTGCATCTGCGTGGTAAACCTCGTCACCTACAAGTGCGGCCATAAGTACATAAACGGCATACGCTTTATCGTTCCAGCCAAGCGACCAGGTATATACCGGAGTTGTCGTCTGGTTTTCAAAGCCCATCAAACCGTAGTAATGCTTGGCTTGTTCCAGGTAGAAGTCTTCTCCAGTTGCGCGCCATAACCAGAGAGCACCCCAGGCAAGTTCATCGTAGTAAACGCCATACGTCGACGTATAAAAGCCCTGTGCACCTGTTATGCAATTGGAATAGGCTGTATCTGTACCGGTTGTGCCTTTGGTTGAATCAGCAAATTGCCACAGCTGTTTGGCGTGAGTGATCAGGGTTGCTGCGTAAGCATCGTCCTCACCCTGAAAAACCATCGCAGACGCGGCCATCGCTGCTGCGGTCTCTGCGGCCAGATCGGTACCCGGGCAGCTTTCGTCAATCTTCATAGAAATGCGCGAGCCGGGGATCTTGTGGTGCAGAACCTCAGCGGGACCCCAGAAGGTATGGTCTGCACTGCCATCGCCAACCTGCCCGTAAAGCACGTTCGGAGCGGGGTGCGCGCTGATAAAGTAGTCATTGACGAAGCGCAGGTTGTTGCGCAGATGTTCCATTTGCCCCGACTGTTCGTACGCGTCTTTGTAATCGACGCCTCCCCAGGCGACGAGTGTCGCTGACGCGGCCATTGGAAAGCCAAACTTAACGTGGTCGCCCGCATCGAACCAGCCACCGCGTAAATCCAGTCCGACGTCGGCACCGTCATCAGGAACTGAGTCGCCACGCCAGGCAACGCGGTTCCATTCCGGGAGTGGGCCGGCCTGTTGAGCCTCATAAAAATAGATGGATTTTTGCAGAGCTTCGCCGTACGCGAACGTCTGCCCATGGGAACCGGATGCAGCCAGTGTTGCTGCTGCGATCCCGGCTGCTAAAGCCAGTTTTTTCAACATGAGTTTCTCCACGGAGGATGGGAGCCTGGAGTTACTCGCGCAATTGCGCTGGGTGTGGTTGACGTATTAGCGAGAACGAAGGAATCGAACAGCCAATACTTTTATCGCGCAGCCACTATTGCGCAACCACGTTACAGCCAATCTGCGAGTGAGCTAGAGGTTCCGTCAGTTTGGGTTTTCACCTGTTTAACTTGATCAGTTCTTAAAACGAGTTATTGTTTTTTTTCACTTTTTGAAACAGATCAAATGTCGACGTTTTTTATTTTTATGTTGCCTAGTGCCTTGTTAACTCTAATTCAACGCCCGAAAGGGCGAGAGCGCAACAACTCTTATTGAGCGTTAAATATGTTGCTCAATAAAAGTTCCTCTATTGCGCTATGAGTGAGTTTAACTAAGCCGGCCAAGAATTGTTATGAGGCTAAATGCTGAATTTGTGTAGCCATAATTTCAATATTCTTAGTTAAAGGTATTAAAAAGCGGGCCACTTGATTTTGTGTGGGTCGAGGTTGTTACTTTTTGACGCAAACTATTGATTTTTGATATTGAGTTTAGGTAATTGTCACTTTGGCCATAACCTAATATGGGTCTGGGTCAGAACGCGTCGGGTAGGCGTGTCCAGCACGCGAAGACTACCCCCCCAATGCGCAGCTGTATGTCCAGCTAATACAATTAAGTTCCGCTGATCAAAGCAGCACGTTGGCGACGCTAGCAGGTTGTTTTTGCTTCTGGCCGAGCGCGCTCGGGATCTCTACTGTTGCGGGAAAAGCCAGAAGCCGACTTCCACGCGAAACTGCGTAGGTCAATACAACTTCTATCCAGATGCGCGCGACATCAATAGGGTGTTGGAGTTACATTTTTTGCTTAGTATGAAATTGTTCTGCACAAAGTCCCGTCACGACCGTGGTTTTTTGGGGAAAATATCTAAACCGCAGTTTTTTAGAGCGTGAGCTTTTGGTTATAGGCGTTGTGATTTTAGTCTTTGAAGACGTTGGCAGGCATTTCGATGGTTTGAAATTAATTGATCAAAGTGCGCTGAATTCTCGTGTTGAAGAAAGCGATTGTCGACTATAGGACCAGCATTGCGCAACGGTGTGGTCACCCGCGGATCGTTTATTTTTCTCGATCGTATAGAACTCAATAACGCCAAGGTTGTTGTAATTATATTGAGCTACCAGATCCGTGCTAGCCAAGCACGGGTTGTCGCTTCCGGATTTTCGGATTTCATCAATGTCAAAATGTTGACAGCGCCGCTCGCCAGGTCGATTGAAGTGACCGGAAATCTTTACGGAATTCGCTGACTTTACATACGAAAATACCCAGTATTCTGGTGTTTCGATAAAATCGCGAAAAAACATAGCGGATATTTCCCCTTCATTCGCAAGCGTTAACCCGGCTAATGCGAACATAGGGCGAAATGTCGCGTCTAAATAGGTATCCACATTTTCCAAAATTGCGTGGTTGGTTCTCTCCAGAGATGCTTCAAATTCTTGCAGCAAGACTTTTCGTTGTGATATAGGCATTTTCATCTGGGATTTGACCAGTTCTCCGCGACGATTATTGAACTCGATAGCGCGCTGAGCAATTTGTTCCCGGTTTGCATACGTACGAAAGGCGCCTGTCGAAGCGAACAGTAAATTAGCCGATTTATACAGTTGGATTTCCGTGCGTGTATTGGCATGGGGCCTCGGCTTTTTGCTGTGTGTAATCTCTGCGACAATGCCGCTCCTGTTAGCGTGAGACTTATAAGAGAAACGATCTTCATCGCGGAATTTTGATGGGCTGGATATACTGCAGGGGACAAAGTCGTGGTATGTATCTATTGTGCCCCGATCGCCTGCGGAGAATGCCCTGAGTGTTGTTGTCTCATTGGATGCAGCTGCGCTTAAGCAGAAAAAAACAATGAGAAATAATGCCATAGTGCATTTTTTGACAATTCGCATGGCGGGCTCCCCGTTGTCGGCGTCCCCCGGTAAATTTACCCCGGGGGATCGCAGGGCCTAATCAGAAATGAAGCAAAGGGAATCGTTTACTTACGGGATAACGCAGTTGGGGGCTGTTGGTGCATTGACAGTGAGGTGGCCACTGCTGATACGATCCTGAGTTTCCAGATCGATGATCTCCAGGCAGCCTTTATTTCCGCCCAGTTGATCAACGTTAATGGTTGCGCTGGTGACTGAAATATGACCTGCTGCACCTTCTTTAAACTTGAGCGCCTCATCTGTCCCGGTAGAGACGAAGCTGAAGTTTGTTATCGTGGGCTCTGAAAACGGAAGTGCATCAAAATCATTGGGATTACCGGATGCTTCAACTACATGATCCGCAAGGACAATTGCAGTGCCGGATCCATCGAAGCCAACGTTATCGCATTGCTCAACGTAGGCGTTATCGATTGAACCGCTCCAACCCAGATCGTAGTCGATCGAGTCATCGGAGATGCAATAGATACTGATAGTATCAACTTCGGCTGCACCACCGAAAAACTCGATGCCGTCATCCAGACCATTTTTTATCGTAATATTTTCCAAAATGGTGTTAGCGCCCACACCAACAAGCGTTAACGCATTAATTTCGTTGCCAGAACGTTCCGCGTCCAGAGAGCCTGCAACATCAAAACCAGACTCGTAAATTTCCAGATAAGTGATAGAACCAGAAGAATCGTTATTATCGAATCCGCCAAAATAGCTGATATTGCCAGCGGTGGAGACGCCTTCTGCTTCGACGTTACAAACACTGCCTGTGGTACCGCAGTCGTTGACAATTCCGTAGCCTTGCAGAACCAGGCCTCCCCACTCGCCGATACCAGTGAAGTTATTGTCTTTAGAAGCCATAACAACAGGCTCAGCGGCCGTACCTTCAATGTGAATCTCTGAACCACGTGTAACAACTAAGGCTGATGCGTCCAAAGAGCGGAACTGGACTCCTTTTTCAACATATAAAGCGACCGTTGTCGGTGTCTGACCCGCAGATAACGCTTGGTCGCCATTGCCGACTTTTACGATGCCTCGGATGGTCCAAACAACGTCGATGCCATAATAGGCAGCGCGCAAAGTGTCGCCGTCTGCAATCGGTGTATTAGTGTTCAGTTCGCACACGATAGGGTATTGGCCGTTCACCTCAATGATTTCAGGAGAAATTTCACCAATGTCTCCACAGAGTGGAGAGGTTTGGGCTGACACGTAACCGCTTAGAGACACGAGCGCTAATAACGCTGAAAGTTTATTTATCGTATTCATGGCTATCACCTTTGTTTAGGGTAAGTGTGTATTAAACGTTTTACATCGCGGTAAACAAAAACCCGTTGAGCTTGTTGCTCAATTGCAAAGATAAATAAAAATTGTGAACTATTTTCGAATAAAAATTTACGAGATTGTCTTTGTGGAAGTTGTTGTGAATGGTTGCTTAAAATCGAATAAAATCAATGTAGAGTTGTCTGGTAAAAAAAATAAATTAGTTCATGGTCGGTATGGGTAAACGTATTTTTATGAACTAAAAATAACTTTTTGCCCACCAAAAAAAATATTTTTTGATCGTCGTTTTCTAATAAAAAAATACTTGCTGTTTTGTGGTTATTGTTGTTTTTTGACTTATTTTTATCATAAATATGTCACTGGCGTAAAATATATTTTGTTTGTCGGATCTCCGTTGATCCGGCTAAACGAAGGAGTGTTTTTTAAACTTAACCAAGAGGTTTTCACGATGATCGAAAAAATGACTATCGCCGGAGTGGCTGCGATCGCGTTGATGTCGCAAAGTGTTTGGGGGTTGGATCTTGCCATTGAGCTTGATACGGAAGTTAGTGGTGAGTATGTTGCAGGTATTGGATACGCACAGGGAATTACGTCAAATGTTGCCAATGATTTGTCCAACGCTTTTATTGGTTGTGAAATCGAAGCGGATGTTGTTGATGGCACAATTGGCCGATGCGCAGCGAAGCTATCCGATACCAACGAAGAGGTGAACTGCATTACCTCTGACGAGGGCCAGCTCACTGCAATTGCCGGGCTGACAGACAGTTCGTTTATCCGGTTTGAGGTGCTTGGCGCGTTGTGTAAAAAAATTATTGTTGAAAATGGATCGCAGTTTGGCGCCAAGCGTATTTTTGTCTTCTAAAAAATACTAAGGCTGACGCCAGTAACATTTTGGTTCTGGAGTATCAACTGCTCCAGAGTCAGGGAGGCGTAAAATGAAAAGTGTTGGATGGGCAGTATTTGCGGCCTTTTTCCTTGGTGCGTCCGTGGGGGCTTATGTCGCCCTGGTGATGGATTGGAGTCGAACAGAAGTTGCTAACAAAGTGAGTCCGACGATTCTCTCGACGGAAATGGCGGCTGGTGAGCGGGGAATGCTGAGTAATGCGCGCGTTCAAACGGAGGAAAAAATTGCTTTCGTAGAGCGAGTGGAGACACTCGAGGGATTGCAAAAAACGACGATCGATGAGCTTGGTCGGTTGCGTCAGATCGTCACGAAACTTGAAGCATCATTAAACTCTACCGTAGCATCGGTGACTGGCTTTCGCCAGGAGGCTAGCGAAGCGTTGCTCAATCAAGCAAACAGTCTTGAGGCGTCGCCTGATTCAGCGCTGGTGTACCAGGATCTCGACTATATGCTCGATGGCGTTTTGGATGGCAATACGTCCCCTCCCGCAGCGTCGGGTGAGCTTAAACGCAAAATGGCGGTACTCAATGCTGAGCAGCGAATGCAGATCCGCATTAAAGTTACCAACGCTATAAATGAAGGTCGGGTGGATAGCAATTTCTACTACAAGCTCTTTTAAGTTTTAGCGGTCCATCGCTGTTCAATATACTTTTTTGATTAATCAAAAAAACTGTCGGGTAAGTTACTAATAATTCGTTCAATTTTCGCGTGATGAAAGGAAAGGCGCCAGAAGAGGATGTAGTAGCTGTGCTTGTGTTGAAATATTGCGTTCCATAAAACACCCTTTGGCTGGCCCGGTAAGTGAGCGCTTAGTTGATGGCGGGCTCATTTTCATTAGTGCCGCATCTACTGTTGGTACTGTTTTGGCGTAATTCGTTGTAAAGTTGGCCTGTAAATCATCATTATTTTTCGTTTTTTTCTCCCGATATTTTTTCGTCCATAAAAATGGCTTAGTATTTTTTTGATGAAAATAATTTGGGGGGTGGCTATGGCACGGTGCGTTATACAGAGAGTGTTGATTGCTTTTCTACGGGTTGGCGATGTCGGGACAACAAATGCTGGCTCAGGCTGCGGCAAATACCAAATACCTTTCGTTGGTTGAGCGCCGGGCTCCAATGGAATTCGATAAACAGCTGATCGTGCGTCTTCAGGCCTATATAGCTAGGAGAATCTCAGACCACTCGGAGCAGGATGACGTTTTGCAGGAAACTCTCGCCAGAGTTATAGCGCGTGTGCGCTATTATCATTTGGACGCCGCGGCGATTGAACCCTACGCCTATAGGGTCGCGGCGAATTTAATGATCGATCAAAACCGTAAGTCCCTGCGGGCAGCGGCTAGTCTTGTTGCAGAGTCGTGTATCGGTGAATTGGAGTCTCTTCAAGAGCCGGACAACAACCCTGAAAAGATAGCGGTAGCGGAACAGGAGTTGTCTATCTATCGTGGAGTCATTCAGTCGATGCCAAAAAAACGGCGTGAGGTCTTCACGCTTGTGCGGGTAAAACAGTACAGTTATAGGGAGGTGTCAGTCGCCATGGGTTTATCGACGAAGGCTGTGGAAAAGCATATGTCCCGTGCCATAGCCGATCTGGTTAAAGCGCGAAGAAAGCTGGAATGTCAAAAGTCAGATAATGGAGCCTTAACGCGTGTCAAAATTAGTCAATAGTGCAGGCGAGCCATTCATTGGCGGAAGTGAGTTTGAGCAAGCGATGACTTGGGTAGCGAAAGAAAGCCTGGGTTCGCTAACGCCGGAAGAGAGACTGCTGATGAGGCGGTGGTGCATGGCAGGCGCTCGTCGTGAAAAGTTGGTAGAAGAAGCTCGCGCGATTATGACTAGCGATTGCGTGCTTCAGGTCGCGTCTGAGTTTTATGTTAAAGAACAAAGCCCTGAACTACATCTTAAGTACCGTTGGCTGGGGCTAGCATTATGCGCGTGCTTTGTATTAATCGGTTTTTTTTTGCCTATACTACGCAAACTCGGCAGGCAGAAGCCCTGTTTCATGCACCGCCTGACACTCTGGCAGAGTTCAGCCTTTCTGATGGCAGCGAATTGAAGCTGGATCGTGGCTCAAAAATTCGTGCTCACTATAGTACTAATGAAAGAAATATCGAGCTGATTGAAGGTGAGGCTCATTTTGAAGTGGCAAAAGATCCTGGCAGACGTTTTATTGTCGATATCGATAACAGCAAAGTGATTGCGATTGGTACGGCGTTTAATGTGAACTCCTGGCCAGGAGGTTTTTCGGTTGATGTCACCGAGGGCGTTGTCGAAATTTCTTCAGCCTTGGAAAAACAACATTACCGTGTAAGTGCTGGTGAAGGCTTTTCCTACTTGGGAGCGGATAAAATCAATCGCTGGACGTTTGAAGTTGATGAGTATAAAGACTGGCGTCAGGGTGTGATCGATGCTAAGTCGATGAGTTTCGCAGAGGTGGTATCCAAATTAACACGTTATTCCGACGTCCCAATAAAAATTATTGACCCACCTATAAAAGATTATATTGTTGTTGGTACATATGATATTTATTCGGTAGATGAGACGCTGAAAATTTTAAGCGAGATTTTAGATCTGGATGTGAGACGCACTGATAGTGTGATAATGGTAGCCCGCGGCAACAGTGTTGATTTGTAGAAAGATATTCGTTTAGCTATTTGTGCTGCGGGATATTGTTGTGTAATTTTGTGTAGGCTTTATATGAAAGGTCGCCTTTTTTAGGTGGCCTTTTTTTGTGATAAAAAGGTAAAAAATAATTTTATGTCATAAAAAATTCACTGCGCTGGCCTAAATTGGTGGCGCTCAATAGAGCTTTTTTATCCCCTTCAGTATTTTTGTGCGACAAAAATATAACCCATTTCTTAGTGGTGAGTATTTTAGGGGTGATAAAGGTGTTGTCACGGATGGGCTTTTTGGCTCAAGGGGGGGGGTATGCGTAGGTGGTTTTTTGTTTGTACATTTGCAGGTGCTGTATTGGTCGGTACGAACGCGTCAGCATCTGATTTGGTTGTGCGGACGATAAAAAAAAGCGAAGCGATAATTATGCCCGTTACAATTAATGGGCGGATTCTGAAAACGGATCTAAACGGCAAGTTGCGTGAGACAGGTTTGCAGCCTGGTCGGTACGATGTCTCAATAGGCGAAGGTGAGAATATTCTCGAGTTTACTGTTGAGCTGAAAGAGGACCAGATCATTTATTTATCCGCCGTTGTGGATAGTTCAGGGCACATACGGGTAGGTTCACGTAAAGCGCCGTTGAAAAAGGACGATGCCGCCACCGGAGAAGTGAGCTTGTCGGTAAAAAATTCCAGTGGAACGCCCCTGGAAAACGCTGCATGTTTTTTAGCCGATGGTGTCGCATTGGGACAGACAAATTCAAAAGGCTTACTGACGTTTGGCTTGAAGGAAGGCCAATACGAAATAACGGTTAGCCAGGATCGCTATGATGATGTCCTGGTGTCAGTCGACGTTGTTGCGGGTATGGATCTGACCATGGACGTGCTTTTGCCGGATTCAGATAGCGGCGAAGGACGGGTAGAGGAGGTTATAGTTAGAGCAGAGTACCAGCCATCATCAAGTTTGACTTTAATGCGTGATGCGTCTGCAGTTGTAAATGTTTTGGATATAGAAGATATCTCTCGGGTGGACGAATCAAGTATTGCCGGCGCTTTGACGAAAGTGAGTGCGGTATCTCTTGAGGACAACCGGTTTGCAGTGGTTCGTGGCTTGAAGGGGAGATATGTATCCACCACCATAAACAATGCAGCCTTTGGCGGTACGGATCCTTACCGACGCGATATATCTCTGGACCTGTTTCCTTCGTTCATACTTACCAACATCGAAGTCCAAAAATCATTCAGCGCGAATAAATCCGGCGAGTCAACTGCGGCAAATATCAATATTAATACGCCTAAAATCCCCGATAGTGGGTTTTTAAAATACGCTTTTTCAACCACGCAAATCGATAGTGTGACCGGAAAATCTGCACCATCGCACTACGGGAGTGAATCAGACTGGCTGGGGCGCGATGACGGACTCCGTGATCGACCTGATATTGTTGTTGAAACCACGGGCGTCACCAATCTCGGTAGTCGTGATCTGGCGGTCATAAATGAAGAAATAGCTGAATCGTTTTTACAGCGTAATGAGGTGACAGACCAGGAAATACCGTGGGATTTAAGCACGTCTGTGAATACCGGTAGTCGGTGGAACTTTGGTGGCGGAATGCACCGGTGGGGTTTTGTTGCAGGTCTTAAGTACAGTAACAACTGGGATCTGAGGCATGAAAACCTGAAACAGGTAGAAGATTATACCGCTGATTCTGACGATGACCCTTCTATACGGGTATTCCGTCCCTTTTCCCGAGGGACAACGGCGCGTGAGCGTTCGAGTAATAATGTTGAATGGGGAGGTATTTTTACCCTATCAGCAGAGCTTTGGGAAAGTCAGCAAGTTACTTGGAATACCGTTTGGGTTCGTGACGCGGAAAAAGTTACCAGCGTTGACTATGCAACGACATATTTTGCAAGCACTGGCGATACTGCGGTTAGTGGGCCAGACAAGCTCAATCCATCGATCTATGAAACTGGTCGTAACGTTGTATTGCAGTGGACAGAACGGGAGGCGGTGCTGCAACAGCTTCTTGGTGATCACAGCATATCTGCGATTGGAACCTCAATTTCGTGGCAGGCCAGTCGCTCGAACACGACGTACAACCAGCCAGATCGAATTGCGTACCGATTTATGGTTGATGGCACTGCCCGCAACTCCACCGGCAACCCGGTGGAACCCATCTTCGATACGTTGCAATATATTCGCAGTTACGAAAATCTCGATGATGAATTGGAGCAGCTTGGCATTCAGGTCGAACAAAACTTGTTTGAAACTGAACGATTTCAAGGCAGCTTGGCTATTGGTGGCGGATATCTCGGGTCTGAAAGGGGGTTCCGTCGCTACACCTACGGTATTGCACTGCCGACGGGCTTGTCGCCACGGCAATCGCCGATCATCGCGTGTGGGGAAAATTGCGATCCTTACGCATTGAATCCTAATGACTATTTACGCCCTGCCACGTTCGGCGCTAATTATTTCTTCGAAGATCTTTCCAACGAGGGCCCAACAAATATTGGCCTTTACGACGCTGATTACAGCATACGCTCGCGTTTCGCGACGCTCAGTTTTTCGTGGATCGATCGACTTGATCTCTCCGTCGGACGTCGGGAAGAAATATTCCATCAGGGTATATTGCCCTTCGCGCAGGATAAAGTGTTCGCGCCTCAGTTTGTTGAGGAACCCGATACGATCGACAATAGCATTATTGATTCGGACGATTCGCTAAGAGCTTTAAACCTTACGTTTTATTTGCCTTATGAAACCCAGTATCGTTTTGCTTATTCCGAGACCGTAGCTCGGCCAAGTTTAACCGAAGCGGCAGATGGCGCTTTTAACGATACTGATCTGGGGGTGCGCATCTATGGTAATCCGAACATAAAAATCACCGAAATCAAAAATTATGATTATCGCATAGAGCATTATTTTTCGACTGCCGAATCCGTATCACTGGCCTATTTTAGAAAATATTTTGTTAACCCCATTGAGCTTGCTCATTTTCGAACATTGCACGATGCGAATGTCGAGGAGTACACCTACGCCAATGCGGATTCAGGGCATGTTGAAGGCTTCGAAGTTGAGGTAGTAAAAACGTTTTCTGTTGGTGACGGCGAAATATTTGCGAATTCGAATTTTACACTTGTCGATTCTGAACTGGTGCTGGGCCAAGCGTTTGACGTGCACCAAGTGAATGCCGAGGATGAAGGCGATAGTGAAAAAAACGTTCGGCAAATGAGTTATCAGCCCGATTCTATTTTTAATTTTACAATTGGGTACGACTATTTTCCTTGGGATTTTTCGGCCACGCTGACGTACAACAGAACCGGAGAAAAATATTCACGCATACTTGATCCCGATCTTGATCTGATTTCTGAAGATGCGACTGAAAACGTGAAGCTCCTTTTTCAGAAGAAAATACAGTATGGGATTTCTGATATTGGTGTTTCGTTTTCGATTGATAATTTGCTGGAGAGTGAGTTTAGCGAGAGTATCGGTGATTTGCATGATTATCGGGTTTACGACCGTGGTCGCGCTTACAAACTTAAGCTTTCTGCCGAAATTTAATACGCCGTGGAGTTAGTATGTTTAGCTTAGAAACTTTAGTTACAAAAGGATATTTGATTGCTTCGCTGGCTTTGGTAACACTGATAGCCGGTTGTGGAGGTTCCGATACCTTTAAAAAACCGGAGGAAAAAACTGTAACCATTGGCGAACATGTGGTGCCAGCCGGGTCTGTTTGCGCGGGTGTAGTTGGAGCGACGCTGATTGATATACAGGTCAGCGAAAGCGTTTCAGTCGATAGTGACGCCGGTAATACTGATAATTATATGACCCAGCTCTGTGAAATCTCTGGTGTATTCGAAAACCGTAAATTACATCTTCCTGCGATCAACAGTGGTTACCGTATTCAGTGGATTATTGTCGGTGATGTGGTTGTGACCGGTTCGAGTGCGGGCTTTGTCGTCGAAGATGGCTATGTGCTCAAAGCGCGCGAAGGCGCATCGCTAACTATTGGCGATGGCGCGGATTTCGATGTGGGGTTCAGGGGGGTGCCTCCCAGGACGGGCGGGCATGCGATCAGTCGCGATTTTGATGTTGGCCTGCGTATCGAACCTTATCAATCGGGAGGAACCTGGAACGGCTTAACTCTGAGTGGTGGCGACGCGAACTATAGCCAGCTCAAAGTCGAAAAGCTTGTGCTGATGGGGGGCTCATTAACCATTACCAATGTCAATGATGAAAATACATTGAGCCATTCGTTTAAGACAATTCAGATCGTTGACAGTCCAGCTAGTGCGTTAAACATTATTAACTCTGCGATTGATCTGGATGAGGTGGCTATCGTTAATGCCGGCGCTGCAGCGCTTGATGTAATTGGGCCTGCACTGCCCCGGTTTAAACGCTCACTATTTCATACAACCGCAGATAACGCAATTTCTGTCGAGCCGTCGTTGCTTGCTTCGCCTGGTTTGGCAAAGCCCGCTGATTCTCACTCGCGATTGGTGTTAGTGAACTCATCCATTCTCGGTGCAGGAAGCATGGACTCAGTCTCCGCATCGGGTATTGCAGTAAGTACAGGCGATAGCGCCGTATTGCGGGTGTTTAATTCGGTGGTGCTGGGCTTTAATGCCTGTTTCGATTCGCTAGCAGCGGGCGCCCAGCTTAGAAATGTAGCATTGGCCTGCGACGTTCTTACTGCAGGTGAGACTGGACAACAATCTGACGCTGGGAAAGGCATTTATTTTTTGTCCGTAGAACCGGGTGTGGCGCTGTTCGACGGGTTTACAATTCCCGCGCTGGACGTTCAGTCACGCGATTATTTTCCGTTTGATGTTGGTGGTGACAGTGAATTCCCCGACATCGATTTGGCTGACCCTTTCTATCAGGGGGCACTCGATGCGGGTCGATTCTTCGGGTTTCTTACGTCTGAATCGGATACGGGTGAAACTCTGATGAATATCGGGTTCGCGCTCTATCAGGGCGATCCGAGTGAGCGTTGGTATGTGGGTAACGACATCGGTATTGAGATTGTTTTACCTGTGCCTGTGTCCGCATATTGCGGTGGCTTGGGCAGTTTGTCGTCGGCACGTCGCAATGTCAGTGGTGAGTCTGCACGTATTTGTGTGCTTGCCCGAGGTCTTGCGCTCGACGGGCTGAATGCCTTCGTTGCTGATAATCCAGATACGGAGGCCGATGAATCCGGCCGGGTCGTCTGGGTTGTTAGTGAAAATATTGTTGTCGGTGATGGGAACCCGGATGAAGATACCTCGTCATTTACACTGGATGCCGGAGCGCGCTTGTTGTTTTTTAAAGGGGTCGGTATTGTTGTTAACCGGGATGGGCAGTTCGTGGTCGAAGGGACAGCCACAGAGCCTGTGGTGTTGTCGTCATTCGATACCGATTTTGCTCTTGCAGAAGGCATACTGAAAAGCACCGGCGAAGTTGACGACGATAATCGGGATATTCGCGAGCCAGTATTTAACAGCGAATGGCGGGGTGTTGTGGTTAATGGTTCTGCGCCGAATAATCGGTGCAATGGCGAGACACCGGCTGAAGCGCCTTGCCTTGTTGACGGTGAGTTTACGCACGGCGGCGACGACAACACTCGTGTTAACACCCGCATTCAGCACATGCACGTCTACGAAGCCGATGTTGGTTTAACACTAAATAGTGTGAGTGCTGCATCGGCGTTGGATCATTTGGTGCTTGGTATGAACGTGGTTGGTGGATTGATTATTGACGGCGGAGCGCCCTCGGTGCGTGACAGTCGAATTCTCGATAATGCCTTTGGTGGTATTCACTGGAAAAACGGCTACACCGGCGTTATTTCCAAAACGGTCGTTAGTGCTTCGCGTAACCAGTCGGTAACCGACCCTCTGGATAATTCCGCGCTTTACAATACGGTAGATAATATAGCCTCGCCGCTCGTGTTTGGTGAGAGTCATTCCGCCGACAGCAGCGTCTCACCCCGTTCCAACCCGCTGTTAGCGAATGTGACACTGGTCTATGAAAGTACCCTGCTCCAGTACAGTAATCGTCAGATATTACACGGCTTTGGGCCTCAACTGGGGTTGCGCTTGGCAAACGGTTCAGGGGTCAATATTTATAATTCGATTATATCGGCCAGTGATGCGTGCATCGATATTGCAGATGCGGAAACACGCGAGTTTCTGATGTCGCACTCACACTTTAAAAATGTGTTTTTCGATTGTGAAGCCGCCGCGATGGCTGAGTTGGTAGATTCTGAAACTGATTTTACTACGCCCGTGTTGCAGTCCACCGTGTTACATAACACCCATAGCGGAAGAGCGCGAACGCTGGCCTCTCAGGTCGACGAACTGTTTACTGCGCGCTATTTCGCGACTAAGGCATTCGGACCTTCGGATGTTCTCATTTATGATACCTCCGCCATCGGCGCGTCGCAGTCAACTCATGCGCCTATCGATACGCAGGCCTATCCGACCGAGGTCTTGCAACAAACCACCTACTATGGTGCTGTTCCTTATGAACATAAAGTGCGCACCAGCCTTTGCTCCTCGGATCCGTTAGGCTTGCCCGATTGTACGGAAGAAAGCTATCTCGAAGGTACTGCCTGTAGTTTATCTACATTTCCAACCTGTACACCATCCGTGATCTTGAGTGGACAGGCGTGTGTTGTGCGGGCCCCGGTAAGCGATACGGCACCGAGCTTTTATATGTTACGTCTGTCCATTTCTTATGGGGATTTTCCTGAGGCGTATTATCCCGAGTGCACCGCGGAACAGATTAATAATTACAACCCATTAACGGGCGTTATCTCGGGTTCGGACAGTATTTGCTATATTCCGCGCTACGTCGATTTAAATGATGGTTACAAATCGGGTGATTCCGGTACTATCGCCAATTACGAACAAGCGTATTTTGATAATCAGAGCCCAGGTTGCAAGCCAAAACTGGCCGCATGCTCTAGCGATAATCCGGTATTTCCTTGTTTTAATGGTGATGACCCGCTGACACCGGCAAGCCTTCAAATTGATGGCGACACCGCAATCGCGAACTGCGCGAGCGACATCTCGAGTTTGTGTATCGAATTTACCGCATTAGGAACTCCGGAAAAAATTCAGTTCGCTAACGGTCATTCAATGGCCTATGTGGATCGCAGTCTTTTTGCGGATCGCTGTGATGGGGTTGACAACTATCCGTGTGTGAACATTTTTCCGGATGCAAATACGTTTGCTTCGGTGTGGCTCAATCCGTTGGTGCAAGTTCCCTCATGTATTGAACAGCCGGATGCCACGACCTGTGCTGAGTTTCTCAAAAGCGAGGAGGGGGTTTTCAACCTCAATATCAAAGGGCCGGCGCCACTAGCTATATGCGACAATGCTGGTACGACATTTCCGTGTCTGTTGTTGACGAACAATTCGGTAGAGCGTGTAGAGATAGACGTTTCCAATAGCATACCAGTGTGTCGGGATGGCGAAGATTTTAATGTGTGCCTGATGTTGGATGACAGTTTGAACCCGGGGTATTTTAAACGTAACGGTCGCGAAACTAATGTACTGCTGAGTGATTTCTTAAACTGGCCTGCTGAGTGTGGTCAGTCGCCACAACCGGTCTGTATAAATCGCGTGTTCGGTATCGATAACATCGTAACGGTATTTCTTTCGAACGACGAGCGCTTCACTCTTGCGGAGCGTACTCTTCCCGCTTGTAAAGACAATGGGGATACAGCCCCGTGCGTGGTTTTTGATGATGACGGTGCTCTGATAGGCATCTTGACCAATGACCAGGTGTTTTCCATAGCACAATACTTTTCCCTGTCGGCAACGGTGGGCATTCCGGAGTGCGACGACGCCACGGGGCCACTGCCCTGCCTACTAATAAATGGCGATTTGGGCCCCTTTCGCTTGTTGCTGGACGCGGAGCATTCGGCGTTGTTCGCCTGTTCAATTAATTCCGCAACGCCCTGTTTTTCTACGGAGGCGTCGGATAATTTTAATTCGGGTAATATCACGATTACAACGGCAGCGGGGCAGATCACGTTGGGCGATTTCGCCGAAGACGAAGGTATTGACCTGACGCCGACACCTGAGCCTGATTCAGTCGCTATCCCCTTGTGTACGGAAGGAGCCGGGCCCATGCCGTGCGTGATTGTTAACCCCAGCCTCGGCATATATCGGCTACCGCTCACGCAGGATCATCTATTGTTCGCCTGTAACATCAGTTCTGTGCAGCCGTGTTTTACCAGCGAGGTAACGGAGAACTTTACCGATCTTAATATTCAGATCAACACGCCGGATGGCGCGGTGAACTTGCGGGTGTTTGCAGAGAATGAGGGAATTAATCTTGCACCCGAACCTGAGCCGGATCCCGTGCCGATTGCACTGTGCACCGATGGCGCAGGGCCCATGCCGTGTGTGATTGTTAATCCCAGCCTCGGCATATACCGGCTACCACTCACGCAGAATCATCTGTTGTTCGCCTGTAATATCAACCCTGCGCAGCCGTGTTTTACCAGCGAGGTAACGGAGAACTTTACAGACCTTAATATTCAGATCAACACGCCGGATGGCGCGGTGAACTTGCGGGTGTTTGCAGAGAATGAGGGAATTAATCTTGTGCCCGAACCTGAGCCGGATCCCGTGTCGATTGCATTGTGTACCGACGGCGCGGGGCCCATGCCGTGTGTGATTGTTAATCCCAGCCTCGGCATATATCGGCTACCACTCACGCAGAATCATCTGTTGTTCGCCTGTAATATCAACCCTGCACAGCCGTGTTTTACCAGCGAGGTAACGGAGAACTTTACCGATCTTAATATTCAGATTAGTACGGCTGATGGCGAGGTAAGCTTGCGGGCGTTTGCAAAGAAAGAAGGGATTACGCTCCACTAGACGATAATCAATATCCTAACGATCATCCGATTCGATAAATTTGATGTGATTTGCGGCTCCAATATTGGTTTTGCATAGATAGTTGATAACCAAATTAGTGTTAGCAGGCTAGATTGGCGAACCTTTTTGCGATATATCGATTGAAATATGTACAGTCGTGACTGGCTTTGCTCCCAGCTAAAGCCAGTCACTTATAGATTGCCCTAGAGCGTAAGGGCCTCCGGTTTGTCTAAATCATTGATAACCTGCCAGTTGCCTCCGCCGCCGACCACTTTATCGCTCCATTGGCTCAGTCTGTTCAGGTACGCTTGCGGGTTCTGATTATCGGCGCGCAGTTTGGTTACATTTAGTGCCTTTACAGTAAATCCATCTAAGGTCAGATCGAAGTCGCGTACGTAACCTGTGGGAAGGTCTTCTTTCAGGTCTGAATAAATCATAATGGTTTTACGTCCAACCTTGGCTTCGTTCAGGTACTCCACGCCCTGCAAAATACCCCCGGAAATATCGGTATAAGCGCTGCTTTTTACCTGTTTGACAAAAATATCAATTTGTCGGGCAAAATCCCGTTTCTGTTTGTTTGCTGTCGACGGCCGACCGTCGAGAACCACTTTGGCTATGATGTCTTTTTCTGAGAAGCTGCCGCTGTCGATCCGCGCCACCGCGAAGGCGTCGCCAGCTTCCAAAGTGGCCAGCAAGTAATTAATAACCTGTTGCGCTTTGGCCAGTTCTTGTGTGTAGGTGCCGGAGGTGTCCAGGAGTAAGTAGATCCCTTTCGCGTAGCGGGCGTCTGGCGAAGATTCACCGCAACCTGCGAGTAAAAACATAGTCAGCAAACATGCTCGAAAGCCCCACGGTTTTACACTAATAATTGCACTAGTAAGTTGTCTCATGGAGTGTCCCTCAAAATTCTTCGGTTTGCGCCGCGTATTGATTTTCTGCTTTGCGCTGTTTTTGCCGGATAAGGTTTTCCACCCACAACGGGGCGGCAATAAGTAGATCATAAAGGCCGATGACCACAACACCGGTATGTTTAATTCCCGAAGCGGTTAGACGCAGAATGCTCACCGACGCCGCCAGGAGAATTTCGGCCAGGCTGCCCAGCAGAGTGCGCGCGGTTTGCAGTAAGTATTCAAGCGGAATTGCGACCATGGTCAGCGCCAACGGCAGGATGAACCCAAGCACCATATTCGCAGCCAGCGGTATCCAGCTGTTAATTCCACTGTGCCCTTCAGCACTGTCTACGCCGGCGAGAGACGCCCGCAGGTTCGCGAGATCTAACGCAATTTGATCGCGCATAAATGCCAATGCGGACTCGGTGCTGGCGAGTATTAACAGCAAACAACTTGCACAAATCATGATGGCTCGCCGCACACGATCGTCCATGCTGCCAATAAGCGGGAATAGTTGAGTAATGCGCAGGCTTTCCAGCAGAAATATACCTGCGGTGGTCTCCAGACAAATAATGACCAATGCCGCTAAGTCCGCAACTTTTACTCCGCCAATCCGTTGGGCGGAACCCACCATCTCGGACATTGGCAGGGCAATTAAATGAAAGTTAAAGAAGGCGCCCCCCGCAGCAACGGCTATCACCAAGGCGGCGATCACAAACTGAGTGATCGAAGAAGCTTTCAGTGCGCGCTCTGCCTGGTGGGTACCTGCAACTATCTCGTTAAATTTCAGCATCTGCTGATCAATACTTTGTGCACGCGTTGTTATTTCTTTTAGCCGATTGCCCACCTCATCCACGCTGTATGCAAGCTTGCGCCAGTAGGGCGTCATCGCTTTTAGAATACGATGACGGTTGGCAGTGCTTTTTCGGTAAGCCGCGAGATTTTCCTTGTGCTGAACGTCGGCAGAGTGATGAATTTGCTCGAGGATTCTACCGTTTGTCGCCGCCGCCGGGTCGGTCTGTTTAATGGTCGCGATTGCGTTGACGGCTTCCAACCAGTCAGGTGCCGAAGTCGGCACCTCCCGGCTATTGTCGTAGTCATCCCGGATGCGGTTCACGGTTTCCTGGATGTCGCGTTGCAGTTGGGGGTAGCCGCCAAGGTCGTTTTGGACGAATTTGTTTATCTCGAAGAAGGCTTTTTCCAAGTCGCGCTCGGCATGCTGACGACCTTGTTCAAGCAGCACATCCCGATTTCGGTTGGCTAGTCGTTGGCGGGTTTTGTTTACAGTGCAGGCACAAGTGCGCAGCATCCGGTAGAGAGCAAAAAACACAGCGTTGATTGTCTGATGTGCCGGCTGCCTGGCAAGATAGAGCGCCAGTGTGGCACCGAGTAAAAGAATTAGGAAAGTTGGCCACGATCCCAGCGCGGCTTGCAAGTTGAGGGTGGTCATAGTCGCACCTCTGCGAGTATTGGTTGTACGGGACTTCCAAGTGAGCTGGAAATCCATCCGCAGCAGAGGTTAGTGGCCAAAAGTGGGTATGAAGGGGTGATTTCGTGTCAGAGAGTGATCAATTATGGCGAATTGTGGCAGTTAGCCGCTCATTGAGGGAGGTCCGGCCTCGAGCTAGCCGGGAACTCTCTTCCATAAACCAGTCAAAGAAACAAGCTTTCACAAACCAGTCAAAGAATCAAGCAAATCAGTTACAATGCGCCACCTTACTGGGAATGTGGTGCTTTAGTCTCAATTGAGACTGAAATGGTCGTAGAATGTTCGGTTTTGACTGACGTGCGCCCCCAGAAGTAAATAAGTCGAGAATAATTTTCTTAAAATCGGATAACGGACAACCTCTAGAATGCTGTGTCGTAAAACCTATCTATTTGTAACCCTACTTTTACTGTCGTTTCTGCAAGCCTGTGGCAGCGATAGTGGACGCTCTAAGACCCCGGTATCCGATTACGAGAATTATCACGATCTTCACCTCAGCTCGCTGACATTGACTATCAATGGCGAAACTGTGGAGCTGATGCCGTCATTCACCTCTGAGCGCGGTGGCCCTTACCGTATAGATGTCGACGAAACCGTAACCTCGATTACGCTGCAGCCAGTCGCTATGGAAGAGGAGAGTGTGATAACCATCTCCCGTAAAGGCATTTTGTATGAGGATGGCGAGCCAGTTAAAGACAGTAACGGCAATTTCCAGATGTCCAGTTATGGCGACGAGACCATTCTGGCGAGTGGTGAAACCGACACCAAGAGTATCTATGAAGGGGATAACCTGATTGCCGTGCGTGTGTTCTCGGCAGATAAGTCATCCACTTTTGTTTATACCATCATGGTTCGCCGCCCCAGCACCGAAGCTAAACTGACAGATCTTTTGGTGCGTGATCTGGCGTATTCAGGCACAAACACAAGTCAGTATTACCTCACTCTGGACCCGGCGTACGATCCAGATGTAACAGAATATAGCGCGAGCGCTGGCTACACCTCGTGCACTGTTGGGGCCTTGGTGCGGACTCCTGACAGGAACACCCAGGTGACGGTAAATGGAGCGCGTCTTTCCAATCTGAGTATCCGTCCTGTTGATCTGAATGTTGGTGCCAATACGCTGGAGATTGTTTCTACCCCGGAAGTCGGAGCGGGCATTCAGACGTACACCATAGAAATTACCCGCGCGGCAGGTACAGAGGCGGAACTTGCGGCGGACGCCAATCTTGCTGCTCTCACTGTCGACGGCGGCGAACTCACACAACCGTTCAATTGTCTGACCCGCAACTATGCGGCGCTGGTTAACAACGGTACTGCAAGCGTCACAGTGACGGCGTCGCCTGCCGCTCCGGGCGCAACAATGCGCATTGGTGACCCGATATATAACTCGTCGACGGGCGCCTTGGTCGGAGTGACAGAAGACGAGGAACTGGTGGCCGGGCAGGCGGTGAGCATTGACCTCGAAGTGGGTGTTGATTCAAAGGTCATTCAAGTGGTCAGTGAAGACGAATCCGCGGGCCGGCTTTACCTTATTAACTTTAATCGCCTGCAGACCAACCGTGTGTACGCAGAAAATGCCGCAGAGTTGCAAGCTGCGCTGGAGAACGCGCAACCGAACGATGAGATCGTGCTGACAGGTGTAATCTACGAAGGCGGGAGCATCGCTTTTGGCGAGAGTGGCGAAACCGCGAGTTTTTACAGCACCGCCAGTGGTACAGAAGACAAGCCTATTTACCTGCGTAACGCTGTTTCCGGTTACAAGCCTCTGATTACAGGTGAAGGTTCCTCGACGTTCGTGCTGGGTGGTGACTACTGGCGCCTGAGTAACGTCGAGTTTGATGGCGGTCGCGATACCCTGGTACTTGATGGCGCTAACCACAATACGATGACCGGTTTAATAGTGCGCAACGCGGAGGAGCGCGGAGTTCACATTCGCAACGGTAGCTCCTACAACATCTTGCAACGATCAATTATTCGCGATACTGGCTCGCTGCCACGAGTGGGCTACGAAGACTACATTGAGGGCCTGGTGGTCGGCACCGCTTCTGAGGAGTGGATGAGTGCACCTAACGGCGACTCAGACAAGCAGGACGACTTCAACATCATCGCTGGTAACGTATTTGGCCAGGGTATTCGCGGTGAAGCGATAGATATAAAGGCGGGCACTACTGGCACGCGCGTAGTTCATAACGCGTTTTTCGCAGAGGGCACCACTGCACTCGCTGAGGGCGGGAGTTTTGTTCTTGCGCAGGGTAACGATATTGAAATTGCCTATAACCGGTTTGTTAACGAATCGGGCTCTGGTCTGGATACGGTGGTTACCCTGAACAAAGTTGATCGTGAATGGGTTGGCGATAGCTGGGGCGAGGATTCAAAAACCTACCAGAATATCGCAGACTTCGCCGGCGGCGAGATGACGTTTGTAAACAGTACTGATGTGATTAACGCTTGGGTTGGCGACAATCGTCGGGTAGACGATTTGGATGTTGAGTACGCGGGCTTGGGCATCGACTCCACTTTTACAACGCCGATGGTGCGTATCCGGTTAGGTAGTGATAACGATCTTTGTCTCGCGGAGAGTATTTCTGCTGGTGCAAATTCTGGCTTCTTAACCAGCCAAACCTGTTCTGATGATGCGTCCCAGAGCTGGCAGCTGGAGAGTGATGACAATGGTTTCGTGTATATTTCTAGTGCGGGCGAAAATGAGAGAATTCTTCAGCCACAGGTGCTGAGTTACATAAATCAGCTTGCGACTACGCCAGTACTCAGCGCCCCACGTGGCGCAGGAAATACCGCAAGTGGGAATGTATACCGGTGGCAGGTTCTTTACAGTCAGACAGGTGTAATGCTGGCAAATAAGGGCTACAGCGGCACTGTTGTCTTGGAGGCTTCGGATGAGGTTGACGGAATTGCGCTGATGCAAAGTTTCAGTGGCGCAGACGGTCAAACATTGGTTATCGAAGACTTTTAGACGCGGCCTCTAATTCAAAATTAGACAAGGCATCCCCCGAAAAGCGCACTTTAAAAAGTGCGCTTTTTTTATCGGCGATAGAATAGTGGTGATTGATAGTCTAGCGCTCGTAGACCCAGTTTTGAGTTACGTTATCGCAAACGATAATGGTGCTGGTTAAAAACTGGCAGGCGGTAATATCTTGCGGGTAGTTCTGGTTGTAGCGTGTTCGTATGGCATTGTGGGATTTTTCTGTTTTTAGCATCTCATACATCTCTGCAAAACGTGTATTGAAGTCACCGCCAGCGTCTTCCACTGCGTCGTAGGTGGCTGCAAATCGTGTTAACGACATGGTTGAATCCCCAAGACCAATCGCCAGCATCTTCTCGATATACTGCGGGTAGATCCTGCTTAAAAAGTCCAATTGCGCCTCACCTGTGTTTCGAGCAGGGAACGACAATCGGTTTTCAGCACTGAAGACCGCTGGCGTTAACGCATCGTTCTGTAGATTGACTCGAAGCAGGTAGTAATCGTAACCGCATTGAATCTGGTTTTTCAGCAAACTGCAGCGGTCGATACCGCTGAAGCTTGGCCGCGCCGGGGGCGCGCTAGGGCGGGACGTAGGCGTAGGGGGAGACTTGTTCGTTTTTGCTTCGTTGCTGTTAGGCTCCTGTATACTGAGTTTTTTGTCCGCTGCCGTGCCAGACGGTTTGTGTTCGCGATCAGCGTTTTGCTCAGGTATCTCGACCCCGGCTTTTTTCGCGGGTTTTTTGAGTATCAGCCGCTGCATGCTGGGCGTGTTTTTACGGAAATCCCCCAGGCTGGGCAGCTTTTTTCCTGCTGGCGTTGCACGCACGTCGCAGTAGGCGGCTTCCAGATCGGTGCGCGCCAGCGCGTGGCAGTTTGCGTCTGCGAGAGTTGCAATGCTAATTGCTGTGCAGCTAGCACCTATGCTGAACGCCAGTAAATCAGCGAGCTGCCATTTTCTACAGATTTTTGTTTGCCATCGCGGCTTTTGCGTAGTCATAGTCATCTTGCGTATTAATATTAAAAAACGGCGGCAAACTTGCTGTGTTCGTGCGCGAAAACTCGACTTTTACGGCATTCTGTCCGCACAGGAATTGACTCACTTTGCGCTCCCCTGAGTCGAGGTAATGCCGCAAGTCTGCCAAACAGTCTCTATGCCAGAGTGCTGCAAGGTAATAAGGGTTGTTGTCGCACACGGCAAAGGCACATTTGGCATCCACAGATTGGTGGCGGCGAATGGAGTTCATCAGCAATTCGCTGAAATTGCGTGGGATGCAGAGGGTGTCGCCGGGAATTGTTAGTAGCCAATCCGAATCTGTGTGTTCCCGATTGAGCCAATCGAGAGCACTGACCACGCCGGCAAGCGGCCCCTGTTGAATATACTGCTCACCGCATTGCGCATCTGTCACAACTGCGATGTTCGAATGGGCCAATAGGTTGGCAACCCGTGCGGTGCTTACGAGTAAAGAGCGGGTTTGAGGTTTCAATGCTGCTATCTGAAGCTCAAGCAGACTTTTGCTGCCAATCGTAAGCAGGGGCTTGCAAACGCCGCCCATGCGTTCGCCTTTACCGCCGGCTAGAATGCAGCCAATTGGGGAACTTGCGTAAACCATGCTTCTGACGATTGCGTAATAAAGTCGATAACATTAGCATTTGTGCCCTCTCATCAACCAGTATCTACGTTCAAATACATGAATCTTGAAGACATTCGGCGTGAGTATCTGCTCGGTGGTTTAAATCGGGAAGACCTGCTACCAAACCCCATTGATCAATTCAACGTCTGGCTCGAGCAAGCGATTGCCAGCGGTGTGCCAGACCCTACGGCAATGACACTAGCTACCGTATCGAAGAGCGGTCAGCCCAGCCAGAGAATCGTGTTACTGAAACATTTGGATCAACGCGGGTTTGTGTTTTTTACCAACTACCGAAGTCACAAGGCTGAGGACATAGCGGGGAACCCCTGCGTTAGCCTGCATTTCCCGTGGCATTTCATGGAACGGCAGGTCAAGGTACAAGGCGAGGCAGTAAAAATTTCGACCGCCGAAACCCTGAAGTACTTCCTTACGCGGCCGCGGGAAAGTCAGCTTGCTGCCTGGGCGTCAGAGCAAAGTCAGCGAATAGATTCGCGCAAGGCACTGCTCAGCCAGTTTGAAGCGATGAAAGCAAAGTTTACGAAAGGCGAAATCCCGCTGCCGGATTTCTGGGGCGGGTACGTGGTGAAACCGCAGGCGATAGAGTTCTGGCAGGGGGGCGCCAGCCGTCTGCACGACCGCTTTTTGTACTGCAATGAAAATGGATCGTGGCAGATTTCACGCCTTGCGCCATGATCTTTCACCAGTCATTTGTTCGTCACAATAGTGAAATAAGCTGACGTCCGTTTCGTTTTGACTATCAGGACTACCTGCATGATTAAGAAAAACCGCGGATTCACCCGTTTGGTAAAGGCGTCTCGCTATTCCTACAAAGGTGTTGTCGCAGCCATTCGCAATGAGGCTGCCTTCCGCCAGGAGCTGGCCGCCGCGACGGTGTTGCTGCCAATCGCGTTTTGGTTGGACGTGACCAAGCTGGAAAGAATCGTGATGATTGCAACGGTTTTCGTGGTTCTGATAGTGGAGCTACTCAACAGTGGGATTGAATCAGTTGTGGATCGAGTTGGCTACGAGCACCATGAATTGGCTGGTAGAGCGAAGGATATGGGCTCAGCTGCCGTATCACTCAGCTTGCTACTCTGGTTGTTTGTGTGGGCGGGAATTCTATTTTTCTAGCGGTTGGCTTACGAGTCGAGTGCCGTACCAGCTCAGAGCCGCGGCCAACAGCTTGGATGACGACTGTTAGCTGCTGTTGCTTATTTCACTTTTCTCCTGTTTTCTGAATACTATTTCGAATACGCATAAGGCGCTCGCGTTACCTTTGGTTGAACAGTGCGCTACGCCCCCTGAACACTGAGTTCCATACAGTCTCCTGCCAATCCTGCAAGTCAATAATTTTAAAAATTTGCGCTAGAACACTTTTTAGTTATAAAGTCTGAATGCCTTCTTGAATACTGGTACTTATGTGCTAAATTAGAAGTTGTTAACGTATTTTGACTCAGATCTCCTGCGGGTATCGTTCGTTAAGTTGTCAGTTTTCAATCTGGTATTATGTGTTACTAGTCCCAGCCCACCTTATGGTGGGCTTTTTTTTGCCCGTTTATCATTCCAGTCGTAGCGGCTACAGGGGCAGACTGGTGGTGAATTTAATCTGTTTCAGTGCAAATACTGAGTTGACTGAGGCCACATTGGGCAGGTGAACCAGCGTACTTTTCAACAGCTTTTCGTAGTGGTCAACACTTGCTACCACGATTTTCAGCAGGTAGTCCTTGTCGCCTGTGATGGAGTGACATTCCACGATTTCAGCGACCGGTTGGACGGAGGATTCGAATGCGACAAGAGAGGATTCGTCGTGGCTTTTGATAGTGATGTAGGCATGGACTGCAACACCCAGGTCGAGTTTGGCAGCGTCTAACAACATAACATTGCCGCGAATATATCCCAATTCCTCCAGGCGCTTAACTCTTCGCCAGCAGGGGGTGTGGGATAGGCCCACTTTTTCTCCCAGTTCATTCATTGAGATGCTACCGTCCATCTGCAGCAAGCGCAGAATTTTGTAATCGTGGTGGTCCAGCTCGCTTGAGGCCATGGTCTGTCACCGGTTTGCAGGGTAGAATCGACGCCTTTCACTTTAACTACTTACTAGCGTCCACACAATCTATGTTTGAGAGCCTGCAGCCGCTTGCCGCGGACCCGATACTCGGCGTTATTGCACAATTTAATAACGATCCTCGTAACAACAAAATTGATTTGGGGGTGGGTGTTTATCGCGATGAACAAGGTAACACGCCCATACTTGCTGCGGTGAAGCGCGCAGAAGAGATGTTATTTGCGGAGTCCACAACTAAAGCCTATGTCGGGCCGTTGGGAAATATCCAATTTAATCAGCTTCTCGCGGGCTTACTGCTCGGAGATGCGCATCCATCAACGAGTTCACTGTCGCTGGTGCAGACGCCCGGAGGCTGCGGTGCTTTGCGCGTGGCCGCAGAGTTCATTAAGCGATCGAACCCCTCAGCGACTATTTGGGTCAGTGACCCTACCTGGGGTAACCACGTTCCATTGCTGGGGGATGCGGGAATTAATTTGCGCTCTTATCCCTACTACGATTTCGCTACGCATACGTTAAAATTTGATGAAATGATGTCTGCACTGGAAGAAGTCAAGCCTGGCGACCTCGTACTCCTGCATGCATGCTGCCACAACCCCAGCGGGACAGATCTTTCGGTGGAGCAGTGGCAAGCAGTGGTAGATCTTGCACAAAAGCGCGGCTTCGTTCCGTTTATCGACATTGCATACCAGGGCTTCGGACAAGACCTGGATAGCGACGCTTATGGTGTACGTTTAGTCTGCGAGCAATTACCCGAAGCCATCGTTGCCATTTCCTGTTCCAAAAATTTTGGCCTGTATCGTGAACGTGTGGGCGCAGTTGCAGTATTGTCACAGGCGCCTGCGGTAGCGAGTTCTCACATCGCCAGTATTGTTCGCGGAATCTACTCTATGCCGCCGGATCATGGAGCGGCGATCGTTGCCCGAATTTTAGCAGACGAAGATTTGCGGAATACTTGGGTAAATGAGCTGACCGCGATGCGTAGTCGCATTCGAGATATGCGAGTGAGTTTAGTTGGCGAGCTCCAGAAACATAGTCTTGCCCAGCGGTTTTCGCATATCGAGCGACAGCAGGGCATGTTTTCTTTTCTGGGCCTAACTCCCGAGCAAGTGGCCAAACTCGCCGATGAGCACGCGGTGTATATGGTGGAATCTAGCCGGATAAACCTGGCGGGCTTAACACCGACAAATATTCCGGTATTTGCCGACGCCCTGAGTCGCACACTCTAAAAACCTGCAAGGGCACGCCAAACAACTATACTGAATCAATGGTCGCGCGGGGAGCGACCGTGTGTTCTGAGCAGTTGAACTTGGTATGCAGTGAGTGTGTGGGGAGACATGGCAAAAACTGTCAAAGTGCATGTCAGCGACTTGCGGGTCGGGATGTTTGTTTCAAAACTGGATCGCGACTGGCTCGATACGCCATTTATTATGCAAGGCTTTCTGCTCGAACAGCGGGAAGATATCGATATTGTTTCTGAGTTTTGCGAGTACGTTTGGGTCGACGTCGACCATCGTGACTCAGGTAGCATGCATAGCTCCAATATCGGGTCAGCGACTCAGGCTCGCCAGCGTAATTTTGCCGAACCTAGTGTCTCTGTGGAGGAAGAGCATCGCAAAACCTACCAGACCTTCCGCGAAGCGCGTAGTATCACGCGTACTCTACTCGACGATATTCGTCTCGGCGGTGCACTAAATGGTGATACCGCGCGGGATGTGGTGAACGACTGTGTTCAGTCAGTTATTCGCCACCCAGATGCGTTGCTGTGGATGGCGAAAATCCGCGAAGAACGCGAATACACCGCTGAACATTGTTTGAACGTCTGTATTTTGGCAATAGCCTTTGGTCGTCAATTGGGGATGGACGAAGCGGATCTGCACAATTTGGGGTTTTGCGGTTTATTACACGATGTTGGCAAGGTGCGCGTGCCGCGCGAAGTGGTAGACAAGCCCGCTAGGCTAACCACTAAAGAAATGCGCATGATGATGGCCCACACGGTACATGGCCGCAACCTGTTGATATCAGGTAAAAATATCTACTCCGGGGCAATCGACGTGGCCTACAGCCACCATGAGCGAATAGATGGTGAAGGCTACCCGCGCAAATTACCCGGTAAAGGTATATCGCGGTTTTCGCGAATTATTTCTCTTGTCGATGCCTACGATGCAATGACCGCCGACCGCTGCTACGCGCCAGCAAAAACCTCTACCGAAGCCTTAAAAATTATTTACAACGAGCGCGGTAAGCAATTCGACGAAGAACTCGCGGTTAAATTTATCGAAACCATCGGCCTATACCCGGCAGGTAGCTTAGTGGAGCTCTATTCCGGCGAAGTCGGAATTGTGATTGAGTCCAACACCCGTTTCCGCCACCTGCCACGCGTCATTCTCTTGCTGGATAGCGAAAAGCAACCACTGCAAAAAGAGCTGGTAAAAGATCTGGTGAATATTGAAAAGGGCGAGTTGCCACGCAAGTATTTAATAAAACAAGTTTGGCGGGACGGTAGCTTTGATATTCGATTGCGGGATTATCAGAAAAAAGGATTGATTCTGAAGCGTTAAGTAGATTCGTTTTGTAAAAATCAAATATTCCTCCGGTTTTCGCATGTTAAAAACCGAGTGACCATGCTTTTTGTGGTGTGCATGGGGAGCTGGTACACTGCTTTGCTTTGGCGCGGAGCCACATACAGGGGAATTGATTTTCCTTTGGTGTAGCGTGATACTTTACTGAAAATGTTGTTTTGTAGTGATAAGTTGCTGCTTGTTGGTGTCGCGCTACAACTAAAAATAATCCGGATATATTCTGGGCGCTAAAGTTTAGGTGTTAAATTTATTTCGCATTGTTGGCAATTTTTACTTTTTTTATTTTCAACGCTACCCAATTTTATATGAGTACACCACTAATCACCGAGGAAGGTCTGACTAAGCTTAAATCCGAGCTGGACTATCTATGGCGAACCGAGCGGCCCGAAGTTACAAAGAAAGTTACGTGGGCAGCGAGCTTGGGCGATCGAAGTGAGAATGCTGATTATCAGTATAATAAAAAAAGATTGCGGGAGATAGATCGCAGAGTTCGATACCTTCGTAAACGAATAGACTCGCTGAAAGTAGTGCGTTATGCAAAAGAACAAGAAGGTAGTGTGTATTTTGGTAGTTGGGTAAAAATTGAAAACGAGGCCGGCGAAAATAAAGAGCTTCGCATTGTGGGGTACGATGAAATTTTTGGTGAAAAAAACTATATATCTATTGACTCGCCAATGGCAAAGGCATTGCTTCGTAAAAAAGTGGGGGACGAAGCTATTGTCAAGACCGAGGTGGGTGAATTTTGTTGGGAAATAATGGAGATCTCTTATCGATGAAATGTGGGATTTCGCTAGCAGCTATTTTGATTTTGAAATTGGGGGTATTGATGTGCCTTCATGTGGGCCATGGTAGTGTTCAATATTAATAATTGATTATAGGTATCAAATACTTCTATATATTTAACAAGCAAAACAGCGCCTAACTTTAAGGGTGTTGCCAACATTTAGCGTGACCCTAGGATACGCTAAGCATCTCACAGGCAATGCCGCGCGCTCACTTTCCCCGTGTAAACATTGTGAAAAATCTTCTTATCCGAATCCTTATTTCGCTTGATGTTTAAGTCTAAGCATATTGTGTCAGTAGCGTAAACTTATCCTCCGATTTTAATTGCCCCTTCTAACTGTTATTCATCCCGTTCCCGTTGTTCGCTAAAGTGATCTGATAAAGCTTGGTGACATGACCCGTTTCGCTTGAAAGCCGGTCGTTACGTCTTTGAGCTAAATATCATGGTGTTGTAACGTCGTTGCCTTAGGGCGTGCTCGATGATCTGTGCGTACTTTGAAAACTGAATAACACATATTTTCTCAGTTTTTACGTGATGGATAAATCGTGCAGATTCCTTGAGGTCATGAGGTTTGAGTTACGTTTTACTGCTTTTTGGGATGTCCTTGTAACATTTAACTGTGGCGCCCTTGGTATATAGAAATGCGCATACTGAAACCAGACCCAAGAGATAGGATCTCCTGGAGCGAGTGGGCGGCAAGTTATTTTAGTGGAGCCTTAGAGAAGCAAGTCAAAAGAAAATCGGTATTTAAGATGTGTTTGAGAACGCACAAGCGAAAATTGATATTAGGGAATGAGCTTATAGCTCTTGTCGTTTAGCAATATCAGTGAGATTCGTTATGTCTGAATGGTTCTGCCGATTTGGTGCCGTGGTTGATGGCTAACATGTAGTGTGGCACCTATTACATATAGTGCTTATGAGACTAACGTAGATATACTTGCCATCTCAATGGTTTCTGACGACAGTATTGTTCTACTTAAGCGCTGATCTGTTAATTGATGAATTCTAAGGGTACAGCTTGGAAGGTTTTTCAGGACGATAATTTATTTCTGTATCCAGTAAGAAAATAATAGTGTTCTAGCGTGTGCGGTCGATTGCTTTGCTTAAAAATAATTCATCTGAAAAATAGATGATGTATGTGTCATGATGAAAATGGAATTGGGTGTTTGTTATCACTTTGGATATTTTATAAGTGTGTGGTGCTTCGCAAATTGGAGTAGCCTAAAAAAGAAGATATAAAAGTTCCTTTATAAATAAAGGAATAATCTGTATGAATGGGTGCCAAAATTTTATTTGATATAGATTTATACAAATTAACATGTATAGAATGGCGACAAATAATAATCGTATAGAAAATTTAAGTGCTCGAGCGAGGTTGAGGTGTGGTGGCGCTTGATTGGTCGGGCGTCCTTTCTCGAAGCTCGGTCGAAGATCCAAAAACGCAATATTTTTTAAAAAATAATCTAATAGGTTGTAAGGCATACCAAATGCGGCGACGTTTCAAAATTAAAAAATAGCTGGTCCTCAAAGAATTAGACGTTGGTATATAAATCTATAAGTATATAAATATAAAAAAATTCATTTCCCAAAATTAAATCAAATTTAATTTTTCCATATATTTAAATGGGGTGGCGTCTATGCGCGTAAATAAAGTCAACACCGACAGCGGGGTTGAACTCCATTTCTCGGTAGAAAAGTGTGGCATCGAACGTCCGTGGTTGGTTTTTGTATTGCCGTTCGGGCTTGAGGTTTCTTCGGCAGCCGCATTTTTTACGGCATTTCAAGGTCAATTTAATGTGTTGACCTGGCAGTGCAGGTTAATTCTAAGCGATGAAGAGCTTAAGCAAGGTCAAGATTCCTTTTCCATATCACAGCATGTCAATGATCTTAATGTACTGCTTAATGATCAGGGTGTAGAGCGTGTCATTTTGGTTGGCTATTGCTCGGGTGCTGGCGTCTCGCTGGCGTATGCTGCCGCACATAAAGATATGATATCCCAGTTGGTGCTAATAAATGGCGACTATGTGATTCTGGATGAGGCGGATTGTGTAACTCAGCATGGCAAAGATGTTGATAGTCTTTTTCCCTTGGCTGCTATGGATCAAAAAAAGTCTGCGTTTGTTTTGGACCGTATAAATCAGAGCGATGACGACGGGGAGCGTGCCAGGCTTGGCTTGAACAAGCCATTCAGTTCGCCACTGTATTTTCAGCGATACGCGATGAATTATTTGTCCTATAGAGAGGCCAATTTTAAAGAATTAGCTAAGTCGATAGAGCACCCCGTGCTAGTGATAGCAAGTGGCATGGATAAGCAGGCTAACGTAACGAGCTCTAAACGAATTGTTGAATGTCTGCAAAATGCAGAGTTCTACCTGGATGCAAATGCAGATCACTACGAGCCTTTGCGGGAGGGGTCTCATATACTCGCCTACCTTTACGATTATTTATCGAGGATTAACTATGACGGTATCGGCTAACTCAGGCGTAAGCCGCCGTTACAAAACGATCATCGAAGCATTCGAAGAGGCAGTCTTAAGGCACCCGGAAAAAATAGCCGTTCGTAAGCAGGATGAAATCTTAAGTTACCTTCAGTTGCACCAAAAATCCAATTCGGTGGCCAGTGCACTAATATCATCGGGAGTTCAACCCGATGACGTCGTCGCCTTGTATCTATCGCGATCTATCGACTTGATCATTGCCATGTTAGGAATATTGAAAGCCGGAGCAGCTTATTTGCCGTTGGATAAATCTGACCCACCTACGCGCATAAGCAGTATTTTGAATGCGGCGCGCGTTTCTGTCGGGATAGGCGATAGTGGGGGGCCAGACGAGGTGCAGATAGTAGAGCAATGGGTTTCAGTGCGCGAGTTGGTTGAGCTCGGAAACGAAGTCCCCAATGCTATCTTTACCAGTGCTACACCAGATAATAAATGCTACGTAATGTTTACCTCTGGCTCGACAGGAGCGCCAAAGGGTGTCGTTATACCCCACCGCGCCGTAACGCGATTGGTTTGCAATTCAAATTATATTGATATTGGTGCCGACGATGTGTTGGTGCTCTTCTCTCCAATTACTTTTGATGCCTCGACATTTGAGATATGGGGGGCACTACTGAACGGAGCAGAGCTCGTTCTCTATTCTGCTGACGTATTCAATCCCAAACTTTTTCATCGTGAAATTGATAAATATGGCGTGACGATACTCTGGTTGACGGCCGCACTCTTTCATATGGTTGCTACGCGCTATATAAAACTTTTTGGGGGTTTGCGAGTGTTGCTCGCTGGTGGCGATGTACTTTACCCACATGTAATTAATGCAGTGTTTGATAGTTACCCTGATTTAATCATTATCAACGGTTACGGTCCCACCGAGAATACGACATTCACTTGTTGTCACGCTATGACGACCAAGAATAGGCCGGCGGAAAGTGTGCCAATTGGAAAACCGATATCAGGTACTGAGGTATTTATTCTGGATTCAGAGGGCAACGATATTTTTAGCGGCGATACTGGAGAGCTGCACGTTGCGGGGGCCGGTGTGGGGTTGGGCTATATTAGCTGCAATGCCACCGCTAATATGGATGATAGTGAAAACCCGTTTTATGTCGATGAGGACAAGGCATCTGGGCTTCTCTATAGAACGGGTGATCTGGTTTACAGGTCTGAAAATGGTGATATTTTTTTTGAGGGAAGACGCGATTTCCAGGTAAAAGTTCGTGGCTACCGTATTTCGCTAGAAGAAGTGCGACTTGCGATAGTTAAAATAGAGAATGTTGACGACGCTATTGTGTTAGTTGACAAGCTAGAGAATGGCGATCAGCAGCTGGTCGCATACCTACTTAAAAATAGTGTCAGCAATTTATCCTCTGATTCAATAAAGAAAATACTAGCTGAAAGTCTACCGAAATATATGGTTCCAGATCTTGTATGTTTAAGGGAGGATCTTCCTATTAACAAGAATGGGAAAATAGACCGAAAAAATGTTATTGAATTACATAAACGGGGTGTGCCAGAAACTGCTTGAGCGATCGTAGTGTATATGGCATGTCTGCCAAGCTATGAAAATAGCTGTTTACAGAAAAATAAAGGAATGCTGTGTCGTAAATTAATCAATGGCTGTAGTTTTTTCAACGTGAGGAAAATGAGAATGAATAGCGATGAAATTCGTAAGGTGATCGTTTCCGTTTTGGATACAAAACCTATCTTAAAAGGTGTCTCTCCGGAAGCTGATTTTTTTGATCTAGGAGCATCTTCTTTGACTGTAGTCGATCTGCAGCTTCAGGTAGAGGAGGTGTTATCTATTGAAGTTGATACAGCGCTTCTAATGGCAACCCCAACATTGAATGGGTGGGTGAAAATCTACATAGAGTCGACCCCAGCCGGAGCAGAAAGTAACGATGAAGCTGCAACAGCTACTGCTTAACAAAAATTGAGGATATTATGAAAAAGTTTAGTTTAACCGCAGAAGAGCTGGAATCATTCCGAAAGAATGGGTACGCAGGTCCCTTTGATTTGTACGAGGAAGCTGAAATTATAGAAAAATACAAGGCGATCCGTCCGAAGCTGTTTGATCGCTCTCATGCGGCGTATGATTTGGATAATAAAAGCGTAATTTCTGGGTATGATCGCCATCTGGATATCAATGAGCTGAGTGAGCATATTAGTCGGCGAGAAATTGTAGATCGATTAGAAGGTATTCTTGGCCCGGATATTATCTGTTGGCGTTCCGAAATGTTCCCTAAATATCCTGGAGATGAAGGTACAGACTGGCATCAAGCGGACACCTTTGCGCATGCATCTGGTAAAAAACAGATTGTCTGGCCGACGAATACAGATTTTGGTGGAGCAATAACCGTTTGGACGGCACTGACCGAGGCGAGTGAAGAGAACGGTTGTCTCCGATTTATACCTGGTACGCATGAAGAAATGTTTTATGACGAAAGTAAAGGTATGAAATATGCGCCAGAAGAGGTAAACAAACTCGATAAAGACGGCGTTAAGCGCGGATTTTTTGGGTATGACTACCGGAACCTGCAAAAGGACCCAAGTTTTAAACCGGACGAATCGAAGGCCGTTTCTATAGAAATGCGGGCCGGTCAGTTCATTATATTTTGGTCTACTTTGATGCACTCTTCGCTACCAAATACGACACAGAATAGAACGCGCCTGGGCTATGCATCTCGGTACGTTCCCGCTAGTGTCAGCGTATATCCTGATGTTAGCAGCTTCGAGGAATATGGCAGCGAGATATCACTGGATCGTTTTGGCGTTGTAGTCGTATCGGGTAATGATCCTTCAAAGCACAACCGGGTCGTACGCGAAAACCTTCGGGGTTACGCATTCGCAAGCTAAGGGTTGTCACCGCATTGGGTTAGAAGTTTTCTTACAAAGCGGGATAATGGATTGTTGTACGGTCCATTATCTCGTTAGCAAATATTTTTGGATGGGTCATGAATGCGATAAAAGTAGTCTACAAAAAACACCCTATCCTTATTCTTTTTATTGCTTTTATTGTACTTCCTTTAGTTTGCACACTTACTATATTTTGGTCTCTAGCGCTGGAGACCTTACCGGGGGATGACTATGCCTTTCTGTCGCCCAAGGTTAAAGCGGATGTTTCTATTTCCAGAGATAGGCACGGTGTTGCTTATATAGATGCTATATGGGATGAGGATGCTTTTTTTGGCGTTGGGTATGTGCATGCCCAGGATCGTCTTTGGCAGCTTGAGCTGATTCGGCGTATGAGCCGGGGAGAGCTTAGCGAAGTGCTGGGCAAGAGTACACTTGGGTTAGACCTTTTCGTACGCACGCTAGGCTTGTCTCAAGCTGCGGATAGTGCGTGGCAGTCTTTAAATGAAGATTCTAAAAAAGCTTTAATCAAGTACACAGAAGGAATTAATGCGTGGCAGGAGCAAGTAACGCATTTGCCGATAGAATTCCGCTTGTTAGGTATGAAGCCAACGCCATGGCAGCCGAAAGATGCCCTTTGCTGGATGAAAATGTTTGGCCTGGGCCTCGCTGGCAATTTTCAAAAAGACATCAGGCGCTTTGCGGTGACTCAATCGCTGGATATCGCTAAGGCCAATAACCTCCTTGATATCGAATCGCCAATAAAAAGGCTTGTCACACACTCATCTATGGATTTTGGTTTGACTGAACTGCTGATAGGGATGCAGGAACTTAACTCCATTTCCGAAAAATGGCAACTAAGTGGAAAAAATCTAGGGAGTAACGCCTGGGTGATTGGCCCAGAGCTAACAGCTGACGCGCATGCGGTGTTGGCCAATGATCCACACCTAAGTACTCAGATCCCTTCCCAATGGTACGCCTTACAAATTCATACGAGGCGCTTAAACGTGCAAGGGATGAGTTTAGTCGGTCTTCCTTTTGTTATGCTGGGCAGCAATACAAATATCGCATGGGGCGCCACGAACATGATGGCGGATACCATGGATCTATACTTTGAACGCACATCCTATGATGCTGGCGAGAAATACCTTTCGAGTGAAGGATGGAAACCATTCCATGAACGTGAAGAGATTATATCGGTACGAGCTGATTTCCCGCATTTTTTAAGAACACCCCTTAAGCCTGTTAAGCTCAAGGTGCGAGAAACCGAGCGCGGCCCACTAATTTCTGATTTGTTTCATGCGTTTTCTATGCCGGTATCGCTTAGCTGGACGGGGCTTCAAAAAGGGGATACCTCCTTTGAGGCTTTTTTGGCATTACAGTATGCAGAGAACTGGAAGCAATTTTCCAACGCGATGAAATTACATGTCTCGCCTGCAATGAATATGCTTTACATTGATAGCAATCAAAATATCGGCTATCGAGCTATTGGAGCCGTGCCACTCAGACGTGCAGAGGTGGGGATGTTTCCAACAGAAGGTTGGTTAGCCACCAACGCATGGAATGGGTATATACCCTTTGACGAAATGCCGAGTGCTTATAACCCAGAGTCATCAATTATTGTTTCTGCCAACAACAAAATTGTAGATGATGATTTTCCCTATTATATCTCCAATGACTGGGCGCCACGGTTCAGGGCTCAAAGAATAGAAACACTTATAAATAATAGCCTGGATACTAAAGGTAAGATCGACCGTAGTGATATCAAGCAACTGCAGTTGGATACCAGAGATGAATCAGCGCGTGCATTGAAGGGGCTCTTAGAACACGTCACGTTTGCTGATGATGATATGCAAAAAATGGCAGATTACATCGTTGCCTGGGACCAAGTCGCGGATATCGAAAGTGTCGGGGCAACTGCTTATTACACCTGGGTGCGGCATTTAAAAAGTCGGCTATTAATCGATGACTTTAAGAGCTATTGGAACGAGAGAGAGCTAAGGCAACAGCAACGAGAATTTTTGCAGGAGCTGGAAACCGCTGAGCTCGTACGTCTGATGGAAGACGAATCGCTGGATTGGTGTGACGACCAGAGCACCGTGACTGTCGAGGCGTGCGCCGAAACGGTTGAAAGCGCTCTTAGGGATGCTTATGTCGAGTTAAAAGGGCTGCTAGGCGGTGATGTTGAAAATTGGGCATGGGGGAATGCTCATACAGTTGAATTTGAGCATATGCCATTCAGTAGCGTAAAGGGTTTGGATTTATTGTTTTCCCGAAAGGCTGTACGTGGCGGGGCTCCCGATGCTGTTAACGTGTCTGGTTTTAAATTTTTTACGGACCAAGGCTATAGGCAGAAAGTCGGTGCAACTTTTAGGCAGATTGTCAGTTTTGGAAACAACGGCGGGGAGCAGGAGTACGTGATCGCTACGGGACAATCTGGGAACGTTTTTAGCGAGCATTATGACGATATGCTTTCATCGATGGCTAAAGGTCAATTTTACGTTTTTCATAATAAATACGTTGGTGCGTGTGAACTACGATGTGTTCGCATCTTGGCGGGAAATAATAATCTATGAAAATATTCAAAACGCTGACCGCCGAGGCGCCGGAAAAGGTGTTTGTCTCTCTGCTGCTTGGTGTGTTTTCAGGGATAGGCTACGCGTTTTTAATACCACTTATTCTAGTCAGTTTTAATGGGGATTCTGCTTTTGAGGTAATCGCTCCAGCGGAAGGTGGCTCGAGTATACTCGAAATCAAAAATGCCAAGTTTGCTTTGGCATTTTTCAGTTCGTGTCTGCTGATCATTTGTTCCAGAACCATTTCTCAGTTGATACTCACGCGAGTTGCAATTGATGCTACGGTGGCGCTCCGGACCAAATATTACGAATCAATTCTTTACGCTCCACTTGAGTGTTTGGAAAGGGTTGGTGAGTCAAGACTTATCGCATCAATTACTAACGATATTCGTTCGGTGATTCAGGGGGCGCAGCTGATGCCGGACTTGTTGATAAGTCTGGTAACAATCACTGGTATGATGGGTTTTTTAGCGTATCTGAATATCGATATCTTTAGATTTATTTGCTGGGCGATATTTTTTGGAGTGATCAGTTTTCAGATTCCAATGATCCTCGCGGGAAAACTAGTAAAGAAGTCGAGAGAGAAGGTTGATGATCTTCATGAGTCCATCAATGGCGTTATTAAAGGAGTGAAAGAGCTAAAGCTTTCGTCTGATAAACGACATTACTTTTTTAAAAGCAACCTTTTGGAATCGGAGTCGCAGCTAAAGAAATCCAGCAAATCTGCATTGTCTGTTATGCGCGCGGCTATTAATTACGGCGATATGATGAGCTTTTTTGTGGTCGGATATATTGCGTTCCTTTTTGCCAGCTTCAACCTAGTTAGTGATGGCGAATTATTTGGCGCAATAATGGTGTTGCTGTATATAACTGGTCCGATTAGTGTGATTATGAATGCATTGCCGCAAATAGTCACATCAAACATTTCTCTGGATAAAGTTGAAAAAATATTTGGCGATATGCCCAAAGAAACTGTTTTACAGCATAATTTCAGCTTTTCTGAGTTCAAAAGCATTCATTTTAAGGATGTACGTTACTGTTATGAAGATCTGTCAGGGGGCGGTGCATTTGAGGTAGGGCCCTTAAGCTTTTCCATTAAAGCGGGTGAGGTGATCTTTATAGTGGGCGGCAATGGATCGGGTAAGTCAACGCTCGCGAAAATGATAACTGCGCATTACAGGCCATCTGCGGGTGTAATAAATGTTGGTTTGCAGGCTGTGGACGATAAGACCATTGTTGGGTATCGCAACAATATCGCTGCAATTTACACGGATTACCACCTGTTTGAAAATATACTTGGTGACACGAGCGAATCGTTTGATGCGTTTGTTCGTGAATTGTTGGTGCGGCTAAAATTAGGTCATGCGGTGAGTTACCAGAGAGGACGTTTCTCTACGTTGAAATTGTCGGACGGACAAAGGAAAAGACTTGCACTTATATGCGCTTTGCTTGAGAACAAGCAACTCTATCTATTCGACGAGTGGGCTGCCGACCAGGACCCGGAATTTAAGCAAGTCTTTTATCATGAGATCTTGCCTCACCTTCGCTCACAAGGAAAAATTGTAGTAGTCATTAGTCATGATGAAAGATATTTTTCGTCAGCAGATAGAGTAATCGAGCTGGAGGATGGAAAAATATCGAAAGTAACAGTGATGTCTATCGATGCGCCAGGTAGGTCAAGGCCTAACGAGAGTGTTGCAGACGCAAATATATTATAAGAACCAAATTGGGAGGTTGCTTCCTCGTGAAAACTGATCGCTTTCCACTAACACTCTCACAAATCGATATATATTTTAATCAACTCCACAATCCAGATAACCCTTTGTATAACGTAGGCGGTTACATTCGTTTACCTGCTGTTGATCGAATCCGTTTGTCCGAGGCTCATGCATCTCTAGTTCGTAGTCATGACGCATTTGGTGTTCGTATTTACCCAGATATTGATGGTGTTAGCCAATATATCAGCGAGGTGCGTACGCATAAGCTACAGTTCCTCGACCTAAGCGCTGAATCGAATTCAATAGAGGCAGCGCAAAATTACGTGAACGATTTTTTCGAAACGCCTATGCCGTTTACGGAATCAGAGTTGTTTCGAGCTTGGCTATTAAAGATAGCGGAGGATGAGTATTGGTATGTCGGTCTCGCACACCACCTGTGTATGGATGGTTTTGGGTTTGCAAATTGGGCTAAAGAACTTGGACTACTATACGATAATGAGCAAAATGAATTGCGCCAACCGATATCGATTAAGGAGTTGGTGCTAGACGATATATCCTACATGGAAGGTGCACGTTGTAAAAAGGATAAAGAATATTGGTCCGCTAAAAAAATCGATCGTAAAGAAGACTATTTTCCGATAAAACCTGTTGTTGTAGATAATAAATCTATTAGAAGTGGTCGTATAACAAAACGCTTGGATATTCAACAAGTCGCACAGGTACAAAATCTAGCGGAAAAACTGAATGTTGGAATTCATGTTATTTATCTGTCCTTATTTGCCATATATTTAGGGCGGATGTATGGTTTGCGCGAAGTAATCATAGGTATCCCAGTACACAATAGAAGGGGGTTTGCACAAAAAAATATGCTTGGAGTGATGGCAAATATTACTCCGTTGAAAGTTGTGGTTGAGCTTAGTCAACCTTTCGATAGTTTTGTTAAATACGTAAGCGACCTTCAAAAACGTGATTATCGGCACCAGCGGTATCCTATGGGTCACATCTCTCGCGATTCAGGTGTTGGGCATGACATTGGAGGCTTGTATAAATCGGTATTTAATTATTTAGCCTTGGATAGTGAGTTGAATATAGGTGGTTCAGATTGTGAGTTGGTATATTGCCCACACAACCACGAAAAGAATCCCTTGATGTTCACACTCTGGCGGTACGCTGCGGGCGATGTATTTGTCCACCTTGATTACAATCATCAATATTTATCAAGTGCGGAAATTGAAAACCTCTGGGCCTGCCTAGAACAGGCGTCTATCAGTGTTAGTGCAAACGATGCGCTGCCGCTTAGTGAGATCGAATTTCTTAATGCTGAGTCTCTGAGTATACTTAAAAAATATTCGATTGCGCCCAAGATTCCGTGTAATACCTTTCTGGAAATCCAACAGTCTTTTGATTATTGGGCGAAGAGTACGCCCCGAGAAATTGCCGTAAAGTCGAAAGGGGAGCATCTCACTTACGAGCAACTGGGTATTCAATCGGACATGCTGGCATCGCAGCTCTATGAGCTCGGGCTAAAAGACAACGAAGCGGTGGGCATCTGTCTCTCACGCGACTTGACTCTGCCTGTGGCTATCTTGGCCGTATTAAAAGCTGGAGCGGCTTACGTCGCTCTCGATCCGGCTTATCCTATTGATCGACTGAAATATATTGTGAACGACGCGTCTATCAGATTTGTAATATCAAGACCTTCCATTTCTGTTGTTTATCAGCTCGGTGTAGACACAATTCTTAATCCGGATGATCTCGATTCTAAACCAGCACGAAGTGGTGACAAGGACCCTGCAGCCACATATCATCTCGAGCGCTCCTATAAAGCAAATAATCTCGCCTATATTCTATATACCTCGGGTTCGACAGGCTATCCAAAGGGTGTGCTCATTGAGCACAAAAGCGTGATCGCATTGCTAGAGTGGGTTAAAAGCGCCTTTTCTCAGAATGAGCTGCGTGATGTTTTATGTAGTACGTCCATAAACTTTGATCTGTTCGTTTTTGAGTTTTGGGCTGCCCTGGGCACCGGAAACCAGCTTACGCTGGTAGACAACCTGTTCGATATTCTCGAATTCACCAATCTAACTCCTACGCTCATTAACACTGTGCCTAGCGCGATAGCGGCTGTGGTGGAGAAAACGATGTTAATGGAAACCGTTGCGACGGTGAACATTGCAGGCGAACCGCTTAAAAGGTCGCTCGTAAATACCTTATTTGAACGGTCCAGGGCAAGTCGGATACTTAATCTTTATGGGCCGTCAGAAGACACCACATACAGCACCTTTGCTGTCTTTGAAAACAAGTTAGAGGTTGAGCCTACGATTGGAAAGCCAATAGCGAATGGTGAGGCTTTCGTGATCGATAACGGCGGTCAGTTGTGTCCGGTTGGTGTAACTGGCGAGCTTTTCTTGTCCGGTACTGGATTAGCGCGTGGGTACCTGAATAAGCCAGACCTAAATTACGAAAAATTCGTAGATGTAGCGCTGCTCGGGCAGTCTCGTCGATGCTACAAAACTGGCGATTTGGCGCGATGGAATTCTGATGGTCAGCTAGAATTCCTGGGAAGAGTGGACCACCAAGTCAAAATACGTGGATATCGAATTGAGCTTGGAGATATTGATAGCGTTCTACAAAGAAGTGATCTTGTGAGCGATATCGTTACTGTCGCAGTTGATGAGGCAAGTAAATTAGTTACGTATTTTGTACCTAGATCGAAAGTCGATAGTGACTATGCTATAGATGCGGAGTTGAGAAAACTGGTAGAGCAGTACCTGCCCGCTTATATGATGCCCGCCTTTTTTTTTAGATTAAATTCTCTCCCCCTAACACCTAACGGAAAGATAGATCGTAAAGCCTTACCTGCGGTGGATCTAAGTTCATCTTTGGGATCTACTGGTGAAAAGCCACGCACGTCGCGGGAGAATCTTATCGCGAGCAGCTGGAGTAAAGTGTTGGGTATTCCGCTCGATACAGTGGATATCGACAAAGACTTTTTTGAAGCGGGTGGTGACTCCATTATTGCTTTGCAGTTTGTTGCCAAGTGTAAAGAATCCGGTCTCCAGATAAATTTGCAGGATATCTTTAGACGCAAAACTATACGGAAATTGGCTGCTCTCGCTACAAAAAAACAGGCGTTTGAATCGGCTGCAAGCTTGCCTAGCGAAGGTGAGCAACAATTGCTACCTATTCAATCATTACTTTTTCGGGATGAAGTACACTCGATACGTAGTTTCAACCATTACGTGACCTTGAAAATCGATGTGCCGGTAACGCTGGCAAAAATTAAGCGTATTGTCAACCTATTAATAGGAATGCACGATGTTTTTCGCCTGGATTTCGTGAATGATGATAAAGGTTGGAGTTCGCGTTACCTTCCTACAGAAGAGATAGATGTAGATAGTCATATAGCTTTTTATCAAATAACCCCGCCACTTGCCGGTGGCGATAAGCGCCAAAGAATCGCAAAAGTAATAAAAGAGCAAAACCGCGCAGTTGATTTGCTGCGAAAGAATCTTTTTAAATTTGTACTCATTGATGACGCGCGCCATAGTTACCTTTCTATTATTTGTCATCACCTGATTGTCGACGGCGTCTCTTGGCGTATTCTAACTTCTGATATTGAGCAAATTCTTCAAAATAATGAGCTCAATGATATTGTTAAAAATTACCAGATATCAACCTACCAAAGCTGGGCTGAGCTGTTATGGGGAGACAAATCCAGCGCAATATTTTTGGCCGAAAAGCCATACTGGATATCCCAGTTGGATAGCGCAATTGTTCGGATGCACTGTGCACAACCAGGGCGGTCTACTAAGCACTTATCTACACGCAAACATCGTTGGAGAATGCCCCTAGAACAGGCCAGTAGTGTGTTCGCTGTTGTATTCGAGCGATTTCGTTGTGAAGCGCATCATTTGTTGCTAGCCGCTATTCTGTTATCGCTGCATCGTTGGTCATCGCAGTCTGCCTTTTGCGTTGGCCTTGAATCGCATGGTCGCAATTCGCTACTGGATAATGAATACGAACCCAGCACTATAGTTGGTTGGTTTACCAGTTTTCATAAGCATGTTCTTAGACTGCCAGACTGTTGCCAGTATGAAGATGTACTTTTGTACACTAAAGAAGTACTTCGAAAAATTCCCAATGGTGGAATTGGCTACGGCGTTTTAACGGAAATCATTAAAGACGAGGAATTTCGTATACTCGATGCTGAAACGCCTGTCGATCTTTTGTTTAATTACCTCGGCCGGATGGATCAGGCTTTCGCGAGGAGTACCGAAATAAGTCTTGATGCTGACTTAAGTGGATATTATGTAGATCCACAACGCAACAGAGATTGCTTGTTGGGATTTAATGGCATGATAGCTGGCGGGGAACTCTTCTTTGATATTGATTATTCATCTGAGGAATTTTCTGAGCAGGACGTGAAGTGTATTGCAGATGAGTTCAGTAATGTCTTATTTGAGTTTGGTTCTTTAGGGCTTGCTAAAGATTTGCCGCGTTATTCTCCAAGTGATTTTCCGGCTGCCCGCGTAAATCAGACGCAGCTTGATTATTGGGTTGAGGAATACGGTAATATTTCGGATATATATCCCGCTACGAAGACACAGAAAGGAATGCTTTATCATAGTAGTGTCGACGCGGGTGCCTACATTACGCAAATTGTTCTTCGTTTTAGTAAGGATCTGCATCCAGCCCTTTTCAAAAACGCCTGGAATGATATCGTCAAAAAGTACGCGGTTTTTCGTACCCGTTTTTCCGTTGACTACCTCAATCAGATTGTTTTGCTAGAAGATGACGTTTGTTGGGAGGAGGTTTGTGACAGGTCGAATAGTATTGCTGCCGATACGATTTTGCATCGAGATAAAAAATCGATTGAAGATGGTTCAATTACGCCCTTAGTAAGATTTACTTTGGTTCAAAAGGGCGATTGTTGGGAGTTTTTCTGGACGTTTCACCATGCTATTTTAGATGGTTGGTCGGTTGCGCTTGTATTGTCGGATCTCTACCTATTTTATCGTGATTATAAAAATGAAAGAGTCCCTAAGCTAACTGAAAAGTATTCTTATAAGAATATAATTCTTTGGCTCAATGCTCGGTCGACTGCTGATTCAGTAGCCTATTGGAAAAAACAACTTAATCAGTTTGAACACCCTTCAACGTTTAGCTTTGAAAAGCCAATACGCACCACAAGTACGGCGGCTATATCAGACGAGGTATCGATCAGGTTGAATGCCGAGCAGGGTATGGTTCTAGCTAAGTTTGCCAAGTCGGCAAAGGTGAGTTTGAGTAGCGTTTATAAAGCTGCTTGGTCAATATTACTTGCTCGCCTGGGGGGCGACATGTGTGTATCTTTCGGTGAGACTCATTCGGGTCGAAATATATCCATCGAAGGTGCTGAAAGTGTTGTAGGGCTTTTATTAAATACCGTGCCGGTTATTGTCGATGTTCAATTGTCCTCAAGTTTAGAGAGTTTTCTTCGGTGCGTGCATGAAGATAGCCTGATTCGACAGGAACATTCGCATTTACCCCTGATCGATATCATGAGTTGTTCCCCAAAACCTGGCACTGCACTATTTGATACAGTTATTGTTTTTGAGAATTATCCGTTAGACGAGTTATTATTTGAGAAAAACAATGAGTTGAATATTTTAGATTTCAAGGCTTATGAAAGCACACACTACGGATTAACAGTTCAAATTTATCCGGGTGATTCACCAGAAATCTGTCTAAAGTTTAATTCATCGCGATACGATGCGCTGCGGATGTCACAGTTATTACGCTATTTTGTGAGTCTGCTGCGTGTATTTCCAAATGCCGTCGATCAATCTATTGGAGATATTCGCTACCTCGAGGACGAGCTGTATCAGAAAATTCTTAACACTTGGGGTAGGGGTTATTCGCTTAATTTAATATCAGCTGAAAAATTAGATACGCATATTTATCGTCTTTTCGAAAAACACGCAGAAACGCAACCGACGTTACCGGCCCTCGTTATGGGCGATACCCAGGTCAGTTACGCTACATTGAACGCGCGAGCCAATCAGGTAGCGCACGCGCTCATTTATCAAGGTATCGTACCGGGCCAGCGAGTGGGATTGTGTGCGGAACGCAGTCCGGACATGATCATCGGTTTATTAGGTGTGTTAAAAGCCGGTGGTGCCTATGTGCCGCTGGATCCGCAATACCCCGTTCAGCGGTTGCAGTTTATGTGTGAGGATGCAGACCTTTCAGCGGTGATCTGCCAGCGCCAACTTGCTGATCATCCGGCGCTGAAGCCTTACAATATTATTTTTGTTGACGAGCCTGCTTACGCCTCAACCTATCCGGAGAGTAATCCCAATGTGCCAGTCCAGGCAGAGGGTCCTGCTTATATCATTTACACGTCGGGTTCCACAGGAACCCCAAAAGGGGCGTTGCTCGCGCACCGGGGCTTAACGAACCTGGCACTGCAACTGCGGGGACAGTTGAATGTTGGCCCACAAAGTCGGGTTTTACAATTTGCCTCAATCTCTTTCGATGCTGCGACCTTCGAATGGACGCTGGCACTGTGCTCGGGTGCGCAACTGCATTTAGTTAGCGCAGAAGCTGCCGCTACCCCGGCGTTATTGGATCAGGCGGTGGCAAGCGCACAAATAACTCATGCGTTGCTACCGCCCATCTTATTACCGCTGTTGGATCGGCAGGCGTGGGCGAGTGTGACTTGCCTGTTGATCGGTGGGGATACCTGTCCCCAAGTCTTGGCCGATACCTGGAGTGACGGTAGGACGTTATATAACGCGTATGGCCCGTCAGAAGCGACCGTCATCTGTACCCTTGGTCAATACCGTGCAGGTCAAGCGGAGCTCCATATTGGCAGACCGTTGGGCCTCTGTCAGGTGTATGTACTGGATGAACGAGGCCACCCGGTGCCGGAAGGGGTTGAAGGCGAGCTGTATGTCGGTGGTGTTGGGGTGGCGATGGGGTACGTCAACCGGCCGGAATTGACGGCGCAGCGTTTTGTTGAACCGGCGGTGCTCGACTACCTTGATGAGCGATTAAGATCGCCCTTGTATCGTACCGGAGATCGGGTGAAGTGGTTGGCCGATGGCAACCTCGCCTATCTCGGGCGGGTCGACAACCAGGTGAAAATTCGCGGTTTTAGGGTGGAGCCCTCCGAAGTTGCAAATCATCTGATAGCCGCGGATTTTATCGATGATGCTGCCGTCACTGTCGAGGGAGAAGGGCTCAATAAACACTTGGCTTGTTATGTTGTTCCAAACAGAATCGCTATGTCCGAATGGGTTCTGTCTGAAGCTAAACATAGTTTTGTCCAGAATGTTAAAGTGGAATTAGCACATGCTTTCCCGGAATACATGATCCCAACCCATTATGCTGTGCTTGACTGCATACCTATTTCGCCAAACGGAAAACTGGATAGAAAGGCACTGCCAGAGGCAGATGTGCTACCGGCAAACGACGTGTTTGAAGCTCCGGAGACTGAGATTGAGTTAGAAATTGCGGCTCTTTGGTCTCAGCTCCTGGAGATAGACGGCGATATCGATAGGAACACCTCTTTTTTTGAGATTGGAGGTAATTCTCTTAGTGCGGCACAAATTGTTGGTCTCATTAACCAAAATTTGCGAGTAGTAATTTCCATTAAACAGTTTTTTGAGCACCCAACAATTAAATTACTCGGTGAGCAGGTCTGTGGTAGTCGACCTTCGATTTCGCAGCCAATTAGCTTGGTGGATAGAACGCAGCCGCTGAAACTTTCGCCTGCACAGCAACGGCTTTGGCTGGTAGATCGAATCAGCGGCGGCAGCCCGCAGTACAACATTGGTGCTTCGCTGGAGTTATCCGGCGTAATAGATATAGCAGCGCTTGAGCATTCTTTCCGGACGATTATTCAACGGCACGAGGTGCTTCGAACTGTCTATCAATCGAACGCAGTAGCGCAACAAATTTCTATCAGTCAACGCGATATGCAACCGGCTTATCAATGTATCAGGCAGGATTTTGAATACCGTATGGGGGTAACGGATTTAAGGGGAAAAAATACTTCTGCTGAAGAGATTAGTGTGAAGACTCGCATTAAGCAGCAGCTTGAACAGCCTTTTGATCTAACCGACGACTTGGTGGTAAGAACACATTTTATTTGGTTAGAGGAGAGGTTTGGGATTCTCGTTTTTACAGTGCACCATATCGCAGCCGATGGCTGGTCCATCAACATACTTGCGCAAGAGTTTACCCAGTTATATTCGAATTACGTAAGCGGCCGCGTTATAGAGCTAGAAAGCCTCGACATCCAATATGCTGACTATGCGCACTGGCAAGCATCAGAATACGAGAACGCAGATTCTTTGGACTATTGGCTGCACACGATTCAAGGCGTACCTCCGATTCATAGTTTACCGGTCACCAAAGTATTCGGCGCTACTGGCACTTCGGCAGCCACCTATCAACAGACAATTCCTAAGGAATCGTTGTTGCTACTAGAGCGCTTGAGCGAGCGGGAAAATATAACACTTTTCACTATTTTACAGACGATTTTTGCGCTTACTCTAGCTCGTTTTGCTGGTGTAAATGATATTGTAGTTGGAGCCCCAGTTGCGAATCGAGAACGTGCCGAACTGAGTAGATTGGTTGGATTTTTCGTCAATACTGTCGTCCTACGAAATAAAATAAATATCGATTTGTCTTTCATCGAACTACTTCACAACTCCAGGGATATGGTCGTTAATGCGCTCGATCATCAACAGGTATCGTTTGATAAAATTGTTGAAGTGTTAAATCCGGAAAGGGTCAATACGCACGCACCGCTCGTGCAAGTAATATTTGCGTTGCAAGAGGATTATGGCAAACATTTGTCGATGCCAGGTATCGACATCAGTATTAATGAATACAGGAACAGTCTCGCGAAATACGATTTAATTCTCAATGTGCAGCGCAAAAGCGACATTCTGGTTGCCAGCTGGGAATATAGGACCGATATCTTTTCCAAAGATTTAGTTGAAAGGTTGGGCGGTTATTTTTCTAATCTGATAGGCGCACTTTCAGCAGATATTTATGCACCTATAAAAAGCTGTATTCTGTTTCAACCATCGGAGCCGACAGGATATGAATTGGATGATGGGTTTTATCCTGGCGAAGCCTTGGCGTCACTTCTTCGCCAATGCAGTAATTTGTTGTGGTTAGCTGATGAGTCTCACTACCCCGTGCCGGAGGGCGCTTATGGCGAGGTCATCATTGATGGGAGAGTCAATTCCTGCGGTCATGCGCATTTATTGGCTAACGCGACGAATAAGTTGTCGGTCTTCACCCTACCTTCCGATAAAACAAAACAAGGCTACGCGACAGGTTTAATTGGGCGTATTTCCGAGCAAGGTAAGTTGGTACTGCTGTGCCATAAAAGTAGTTATGTTTTGATGCGCGGTGTTCGAACGTGTTTGGATACACTCGAGGAGTGCTATACGAACGACACCCCTGCCGTGAGCGCGCGCTACATCTTTACTGAATCACGACCGCAACCCGATTCTCATCAGGCTCCGTCAGAGGGCCATGGTGTTATTCCTATAGTTTGCATCGAGCTGGTTGACTCGGTAGCTTCTGACGGCTTTTCCGAAGATAAAAATTTGGCTTTACAGGAGCTATTGCTTGAAATACACCAAACCGTAAGCCGTAAATTGTCTCCACATTGTTTGCCCGAGGGTTATGTGGTTGGTGCGTGGCCGGATATCCACACTGAAGTGCACCTGGACGATCCTGTGAATGGCTCCATTATTTGGTTGGAGCAACTGAAATCATTTCCTCCTCAGAATACTACAGAGATTCAGTTAGCCGAGATCTGGTGCGATCTTTTGTGTTGCCAGATCCCCGGCCGAAACAGTCACTTTTTCGCATTGGGCGGCAATTCACTGACACTGGTTCGTTTAGAGTTCGCGATCCTCGAAGGTTTTAGCGTTGCTGTAAGTATTGGTGAATTGTTTAGTCACCCCACGCTTTCCGAGCAGGCGCGTCTGATTCACGAAAAAGAACAGTTGGCCGCATTACCGCAAATTGCCCGATTACCGCAAAATGTTCCAGCGCCCTTGTCCTATGCTCAGCAGCGCCTGTGGTTTCTGGATAAAATGGACGGGCAAAGTGCGCAGTACAACATGCCTCTGGCGTTGCGGATTGCGGGCAAGCTCGACTCTGCCGCCTTGCAATTTGCCTTGCAGCAAGTCATCGAACGCCACGAAGTGCTGCGCACCTCTTACCACAGCAATAGTCAAGGTGATCCAATATTACACCTGCGCGATAGTATCGCTTTTACTCTGCGCCTTGAAGACGTTAGCCTCCGTGAAAGTGGTGAACGCGAGGCAGCTGTCAAAGCCTATATCGATGCTGACGCGCGGCGGCCATTTGACCTCAGTCGCGATCTTATGCTGCGCGGTGCACTTATCAAAGTGGGTGAGGATGATCATGTCCTGTCTTTGGCGGTACATCATATCGCGGCGGACGGTTGGTCGGTTGGTCTCATACTCGATGAGTTTGTCGCCCTCTACCAGGATGCCGTTGAAGGTCGCAGCCCCAGCTTAGCGCCGCTAAAAATTCAGTATTCAGATTTTGCCCATTGGCAACGGGAGCTATTGGCTGACGAAAAATATCTTGCGCCCCAGCTGGATTATTGGAAGTCACGTTTGCACGGTGCGCCACCCGTACATGGACTACCTTTGGATAAACCGCGCCCGGAAGTTGCTACCTTTAATGGTGCTGTCCATCATCAGCAGTTGGGACGGCAGCTGAAAGAACAACTCAACGCCCTTTGTCTGGCCAGTGATAGTACATTGTTTATGGTGCTGGATGCGGCCTTTGCGGTATTGCTTTCACGCTTCAGTCGCGAGTCCGATATTGTCATTGGGACGCCGATCGCCAATCGCAGTCACAGTGATATCAGTGAACTCATTGGATTTTTTGTCAACACCCTGGTGTTGCGCCACACCATTGATTTAGGGCAGAGTTTCCGGGATTTTCTCGCAGACGTAAGAACACTCGCATTAGAAGCATACGAACACCAACATGTGCCCTTTGAGATGCTGGTGGAATCGTTGGACGTTACCCGTAGTAGCCGTCACAGTCCGGTATTCCAAATTATGTTTGTTTTACAAAATGCGGAATCGGGAGACTTAACTTTACCGGGCTTATCGATTACGCCTTTAGAGCAGGCGCATACGGTCGCCAAATTCGATTTAACCTTAAGTATAAAAGAGACGGCGCAAGGGTTAAGTGTTGCCTGGGAATACAATACCGATTTGTTTGGTCCCGATACTATTGCTCAGTTGGCAAATAGCTTCGATATGCTATTGCAGCATGTTGTTGCTAACCCCGATGAGTCTGTATCCCGTTTGAATCTGGTGTCTGAGAGTCATGCGTTTAAACTGCTTGAGCAATGGAGTAACAATGGCATTCGTTTTTCTCACCAAGAAGATAATGCTGCGTTTACATCCGTATATTCACGTTTTTCGGACGTTGTAATATCGTGTCCTACAGCAATAGCTATTATAGATAATGGCCGGACAACCAGCTACCGTGAACTGGATGATTTGGCTAGCGTTACTGCCTCGCGTATTCGTCAGCGCGAGTTGCAGCATAAATCAAGAATTGGTGTATTTTGCGATCGCTCTGTGGATATGGTCGCAGGTATTCTTGCGATACTGAAATCTAACGCAACGTACGTTCCGCTTTTACCTGACCTCCCTGATGCGCGTCTTGAATTTATTGCAAAAGACGCTGACCTCGACCTGGTTGTTATCGATAAGAATAATGCCGAAAGAGCTTTGGCACTATTTAACAATACTTTGTTAATAAATGATGCTCGTGTCCAACCAAATGATACTTTGGATGAGGGGCGTGTATTGCCAGCGCTGACGAAACAGGCGAATGATGGTCTCGCTTATATCATTTATACATCTGGGTCAACAGGTGTGCCCAAGGGCGTGGGTATTACTCATGATAATTTATCCTCCTATATTGAATATGCTATTGAAACGTACAACCCAAAAAAATACACCAGTGTGGTTAGCACTTCCATTAGTTTCGATGCAACAGTAACAAGTCTACTGGTGCCATTATTCTCTGGGGGAACAATAGAGCTCGTCTCTGATCAGGGGAATCACGAACTTGAAAATCTTGCTGCGCTTATACAACGAGCTGACACTCCATTGTTACTTAAGCTGACTCCTGCGCATCTTCATGCACTCGAGGCACTGCTGGATGGGTTTTCCTCAGAAATACCGCACTTGCTGGTGGTTGGTGGAGAGCAACTTTACTCGAAAACACTGATTTTCTGGCGAAAACATATTTTAGTTACGAGTACGTTTGTTAACGAGTATGGCCCGACAGAAGCTACCGTTGGTTGCAGTACATTTTTTGTGGCTGGCGACGCTGATCTAGCTCTTTTACCGCTGGCAGTTCCAATCGGTAAACCCATAGATAGTGCGCGCCTCTATGTTCTGGATTCAGAACTCAAATTATTGCCAGCCGGAGCCATTGGTGAACTTTATATCGTGGGGAAAGGCGTCTCGCCGGGATATGTAAATCGTGCTGAACTCACCAGCGAGAGATTTATCAATATACGTCTTAGTGATGGTAATCCGCAGAGGGCATACCGCACAGGAGATCTGGTGCGCTGGGGTGCAGATGGTAATTTACAGTATCAAGGGCGCATCGATGAGCAAGTTAAAATACGTGGTTATCGCATTGAGCTGGGGGAAGTGGAAACTGTATTGCGGGCGATGGAAATTGTTGACGATGCTGCTGTTGTGGCGAGGGATGAGCCGAGCAGACTTGTAGCCTTTGTTGAACCTAAAAGTACCGATGACAAATCGACAAAAAATACAGAAATATTAAAGCGACTGCGCGCACTTTTGCCATCTTATATGGTGCCTGACATTGTTGTGCTGATGGAACATCTGCCATTGACAGCGAACGGTAAAGTGGACCGTATATTTCTCCGTCAAATGGAAGTTGAATTTGCATCCGAAGTCGCCTACGAAGCGCCGCATACTGAAATTGAAATTATGCTATGCGAGCTTTGTTGTGAGTTGTTATCTATTAAGAATATTGGAATTCATGATAATTTTTTCGCACTGGGTGGAAATTCGTTATTGGCGATAAAGCTCATTGCACGGGTAAATGACCAATTTCAGGTATCTATCAATGTTAGCGATATATTTCGTTTACAGACAGTATACGAATTGGCTGAATGGGTAGATGGTGAGAAAAAATTGAATCAAGCGTTGTTGGAGACAGAAGAAACAACCATCGAAGGAGAAGAAGCGTGGGAGATTTAAAATCGATATTATCTGACTTCGTTTCACGCGGGTTCAAATTTGCTGTTAATGGCGATAAGTTGCAAATCAAAGGTGATCTAGACGCTCTGAGTGATTCTGATAAGGAGTTTATTAAGAGCCATAAACAGGCGCTCATTGAATTTATCGCTGAAAGGGACGCCGTACGCAAGAAACATCAAGTAGTTATTCCGCAAGCAAACCGCGACGGTGAATTACCTTTGTCCGTGGCACAGCGAAGGCTTTGGTTTGCTGAGCAGATGGCGATAGATAATGAAGGCCAAAATCGCACTTCACGCTATAACGTTCCTGTTGCATTAGAGTTGACTGGTAAGCTAAATATTGTATGTGTGGAGTATGCGCTAAATACAATCATACAGCGCCATGAAATACTTCGAACTGTCTATCGGAAAAATAGCAGAGGGGAGCCGGTTCAGGCGGTTCTATCAGGTAAAAACATTGAATTCCGCACGGTCGGAAAAGGGCTAAATAAAACCGAGCTTGAGAGAATATTGGCAGAAGAGGCTGCACGTCCTTTTGAGTTGGCTGTTGATCTTATGTTAAGAGCGCTGCTCGTTTCTGTGGGTGCTGACGTGCACATTCTATTGGTTACCATGCACCATATTGCTTCCGATGGGTGGTCCTTAGGTGTTCTCACACAGGAGTTTAGCCATCTCTATAACGCAAAGCTTACGGGCTCCGAGTTTCGTCTTCCTAAATTATCGATCCAGTATGGCGATTTCTCTGCTTGGCAACATCAGCAAATTGCGTCGCAAGAATTTCCGATTGATAAGGAGTTTTGGCAAAAATATCTGGCAGACATGCCACAACTCCACAATCTTCCTTTGGATTACAATCGAAACTCCATACAAGGCGCGATTGGTGCCGTTCATCAAAGCAGGATTTCACCTGAGACTCTTAGAAAATTAAGAAATCTTTGTGTTTCGGAGGGTGTCAGTCTATTCATACTTTTGCAAACTGTTTTTGCGCTCTTGCTGGCAAAATTCAGTCGTAGTAATGATATTGTAGTTGGAACTGTAGTCGCGAACCGGGAGCATCCTCAGCTTGGCGATCTTATTGGTTTTTTTGTCAATACCGTGTTGATTCGTACCCGAATCGATTGGGGGGAGTCGTTTTTCGACTTGTTACGAAAAAATGCCGCAGGTATTAATCAGGTTTTCGATCATAGTACTGATTCATTTGACCTTTTGGTTGATCGTTTTCACTCTGCGTTAAACAGCTCTCATAACCCGCTATTTCAAGTGTTATTCACCGTTGACGAAGGCATAGATTTTACACTAAGACTCGATGACCTTGCTGTACAACCACTCGAACTTCCACAAGATACCGCTAAATTCGAGCTTTCTGTAGCAGTCAGTATCAAGGATGATGCGTTGTCTGTTCAATGGGAGTTCAACAAATCACTATTCAACGAAGACAGTATCTACTGTTTGAGTAGCGCGTTTACTCACTACGTTGCACATTTGGTAGAGTCCCCGGCGTTACCCATTAGCGCGGCTACCATCTCAAAAAACAGCTCGAAGGTGTGCCTCGATAAAGCGGACAGTCAGATTGTCAGTTGTTTACACGATCAATACGGTACTGATCTTGATTTTTATACACAGGTTGCGTACTTGTTAGATGAATCTCGACTACCGGTTTTAGAGGGGGCATCGGGTTCGTTATGGCTCCCTGAATCTATTGTCGCGAAGCATACCAATTTGAAAGTTGGCGCTGAGGAAATCAACCCTAACGACGAGCGAGTCTGTCTTGTGGACACAGGTATTTTGGCGCGGTTGATGCCCGGTGGAGCGCTAAGTTATAAAGGGCTAACCTCAGAGCACGCTATCGTTGATGGCTACCCAGTCAATTTTGCTGACATTACACCTTTTGTGCTTGCCCACCCATTAGTTGAAAACGCGTTTATCCGAACAGGTACTCCGACCAATACGTTGTCTGCGGCAGAGAAGTTGATTTTATATGTGCTCCCTAAAGAGCCAACATCAGTGGACCTACTTGCGCAAGCTGTTTTTTCTAGCTTAAGGGCGTCGTTGCCGAGTTATCTGATGCCCTCGGGTTTATCTGTACTTGAATCGCTAGAAGCGTTTCGCGCGTGTCGTTCAGGCGCGGTGAGCGCCCCCGAGCCGTTTTGGTATGAAATTGTCGCGTATTTGCCCCCTGAACGACCCGAGGAAGTGGCTTTGGCGGCAATCTGGTGCGATCTCTTACAGCTTAACCGGGCCAGTTTAAATGATAATTTTTTCGCGTTAGGCGGCAATTCACTGACACTGGTTCGTTTAGAGTTCGCGATCCTCGAAGGTTTTAGCGTTGCTGTAAGTATTGGTGAATTGTTTAGTCACCCCACGCTTTCCGAGCAGGCGCGTCTGATTCACGAAAAAGAACAGTTGGCCGCATTACCGCAAATTGCCCGATTACCGCAAAATGTTCCAGCGCCCTTGTCCTATGCTCAGCAGCGCCTGTGGTTTCTGGATAAAATGGAAGGGCAAAGTGCGCAGTACAACATGCCTCTGGCGTTGCGGATAACGGGCAAGCTCGACTCTGCCGCCTTGCAATTTGCCTTGCAGCAAGTCATCGAACGCCACGAAGTGCTGCGCGCCTCTTACCACAGCAATAGTCAAGGTGATCCAATATTACAACTGAGCGATAGTATCGCTTTTACTCTGCGCCTTGAAGACGTTAGCCTCCGCGAAAGTGGTGAACGCGAGGCAGCTGTCAAAGCCTATATCGATGCTGACGCGCGGCGGCCATTTGACCTCAGTCGCGATCTTATGCTGCGCGGTGCACTTATCAAACTGGGTGAGGATGATCATGTCCTGTCTTTGGCGGTACATCATATCGCGGCGGACGGTTGGTCGGTTGGTCTCATACTCGATGAGTTTGTCGCCCTCTACCAGGATGCCGTTGAAGGTCGCAGCCCCAGCTTAGCGCCGCTAAAAATTCAGTATTCAGATTTTGCCCATTGGCAACGGGAGCTATTGGCTGACGAAAAATATCTTGCGCCCCAGCTGGATTATTGGAAGTCACGTTTGCACGGTGCGCCACCCGTACATGGACTACCTTTGGATAAACCGCGCCCGGAAGTTGCTACCTTTAATGGTGCTGTCCATCATCAGCAGTTGGGACGGCAGCTGAAAGAACAACTCAACGCCCTTTGTCTGGCCAGTGATAGTACATTGTTTATGGTGCTGGATGCGGCCTTTGCGGTATTGCTTTCACGCTTCAGTCGCGAGTCCGATATTGTCATTGGGACGCCGATCGCCAATCGCAGTCACAGTGATATCAGTGAACTCATTGGATTTTTTGTCAACACCCTGGTGTTGCGCCACACCATTGATTTAGGGCAGAGTTTCCGGGATTTTCTCGCAGACGTAAGAACACTCGCATTAGAAGCATACGAACACCAACATGTGCCCTTTGAGATGCTGGTGGAATCGTTGGACGTTACCCGTAGTAGCCGTCACAGTCCGGTATTCCAAATTATGTTTGTTTTACAAAATGCGGAATCGGGAGACTTAACTTTACCGGGCTTATCGATTACGCCTTTAGAGCAGGCGCATACGGTCGCCAAATTCGATTTAACCTTAAGTATAAAAGAGACGGCGCAAGGGTTAAGTGTTGCCTGGGAATACAATACCGATTTGTTTGGTCCCGATACTATTGCTCAGTTGGCAAATAGCTTCGATATGCTATTGCAGCATGTTGTTGCTAACCCCGATGAGTCTGTATCCCGTTTGAATCTGGTGTCTGAGAGTCATGCGTTTAAACTGCTTGAGCAATGGAGTAACAATGGCATTCGTTTTTCTCACCAAGAAGATAATGCTGCGTTTACATCCGTATATTCACGTTTTTCGGACGTTGTAATATCGTGTCCTACAGCAATAGCTATTATAGATAATGGCCGGACAACCAGCTACCGTGAACTGGATGATTTGGCTAGCGTTACTGCCTCGCGTATTCGTCAGCGCGAGTTGCAGCATAAATCAAGAATTGGTGTATTTTGCGATCGCTCTGTGGATATGGTCGCAGGTATTCTTGCGATACTGAAATCTAACGCAACGTACGTTCCGCTTTTACCTGACCTCCCTGATGCGCGTCTTGAATTTATTGCAAAAGACGCTGACCTCGACCTGGTTGTTATCGATAAGAATAATGCCGAAAGAGCTTTGGCACTATTTAACAATACTTTGTTAATAAATGATGCTCGTGTCCAACCAAATGATACTTTGGATGAGGGGCGTGTATTGCCAGCGCTGACGAAACAGGCGAATGATGGTCTCGCTTATATCATTTATACATCTGGGTCAACAGGTGTGCCCAAGGGCGTGGGTATTACTCATGATAATTTATCCTCCTATATTGAATATGCTATTGAAACGTACAACCCAAAAAAATACACCAGTGTGGTTAGCACTTCCATTAGTTTCGATGCAACAGTAACAAGTCTACTGGTGCCATTATTCTCTGGGGGAACAATAGAGCTCGTCTCTGATCAGGGGAATCACGAACTTGAAAATCTTGCTGCGCTTATACAACGAGCTGACACTCCATTGTTACTTAAGCTGACTCCTGCGCATCTTCATGCACTCGAGGCACTGCTGGATGGGTTTTCCTCAGAAATACCGCACTTGCTGGTGGTTGGTGGAGAGCAACTTTACTCGAAAACACTGATTTTCTGGCGAAAACATATTTTAGTTACGAGTACGTTTGTTAACGAGTATGGCCCGACAGAAGCTACCGTTGGTTGCAGTACATTTTTTGTGGCTGGCGACGCTGATCTAGCTCTTTTACCGCTGGCAGTTCCAATCGGTAAACCCATAGATAGTGCGCGCCTCTATGTTCTGGATTCAGAACTCAAATTATTGCCAGCCGGAGCCATTGGTGAACTTTATATCGTGGGGAAAGGCGTCTCGCCGGGATATGTAAATCGTGCTGAACTCACCAGCGAGAGATTTATCAATATACGTCTTAGTGATGGTAATCCGCAGAGGGCATACCGCACAGGAGATCTGGTGCGCTGGGGTGCAGATGGTAATTTACAGTATCAAGGGCGCATCGATGAGCAAGTTAAAATACGTGGTTATCGCATTGAGCTGGGGGAAGTGGAAACTGTATTGCGGGCGATGGAAATTGTTGACGATGCTGCTGTTGTGGCGAGGGATGAGCCGAGCAGACTTGTAGCCTTTGTTGAACCTAAAAGTACCGATGACAAATCGACAAAAAATACAGAAATATTAAAGCGACTGCGCGCACTTTTGCCATCTTATATGGTGCCTGACATTGTTGTGCTGATGGAACATCTGCCATTGACAGCGAACGGTAAAGTGGACCGTATATTTCTCCGTCAAATGGAAGTTGAATTTGCATCCGAAGTCGCCTACGAAGCGCCGCATACTGAAATTGAAATTATGCTATGCGAGCTTTGTTGTGAGTTGTTATCTATTAAGAATATTGGAATTCATGATAATTTTTTCGCACTGGGTGGAAATTCGTTATTGGCGATAAAGCTCATTGCACGGGTAAATGACCAATTTCAGGTATCTATCAATGTTAGCGATATATTTCGTTTACAGACAGTATACGAATTGGCTGAATGGGTAGATGGTGAGAAAAAATTGAATCAAGCGTTGTTGGAGACAGAAGAAACAACCATCGAAGGAGAAGAAGCGTGGGAGATTTAAAATCGATATTATCTGACTTCGTTTCACGCGGGTTCAAATTTGCTGTTAATGGCGATAAGTTGCAAATCAAAGGTGATCTAGACGCTCTGAGTGATTCTGATAAGGAGTTTATTAAGAGCCATAAACAGGCGCTCATTGAATTTATCGCTGAAAGGGACGCCGTACGCAAGAAACATCAAGTAGTTATTCCGCAAGCAAACCGCGACGGTGAATTACCTTTGTCCGTGGCACAGCGAAGGCTTTGGTTTGCTGAGCAGATGGCGATAGATAATGAAGGCCAAAATCGCACTTCACGCTATAACGTTCCTGTTGCATTAGAGTTGACTGGTAAGCTAAATATTGTATGTGTGGAGTATGCGCTAAATACAATCATACAGCGCCATGAAATACTTCGAACTGTCTATCGGAAAAATAGCAGAGGGGAGCCGGTTCAGGCGGTTCTATCAGGTAAAAACATTGAATTCCGCACGGTCGGAAAAGGGCTAAATAAAACCGAGCTTGAGAGAATATTGGCAGAAGAGGCTGCACGTCCTTTTGAGTTGGCTGTTGATCTTATGTTAAGAGCGCTGCTCGTTTCTGTGGGTGCTGACGTGCACATTCTATTGGTTACCATGCACCATATTGCTTCCGATGGGTGGTCCTTAGGTGTTCTCACACAGGAGTTTAGCCATCTCTATAACGCAAAGCTTACGGGCTCCGAGTTTCGTCTTCCTAAATTATCGATCCAGTATGGCGATTTCTCTGCTTGGCAACATCAGCAAATTGCGTCGCAAGAATTTCCGATTGATAAGGAGTTTTGGCAAAAATATCTGGCAGACATGCCACAACTCCACAATCTTCCTTTGGATTACAATCGAAACTCCATACAAGGCGCGATTGGTGCCGTTCATCAAAGCAGGATTTCACCTGAGACTCTTAGAAAATTAAGAAATCTTTGTGTTTCGGAGGGTGTCAGTCTATTCATACTTTTGCAAACTGTTTTTGCGCTCTTGCTGGCAAAATTCAGTCGTAGTAATGATATTGTAGTTGGAACTGTAGTCGCGAACCGGGAGCATCCTCAGCTTGGCGATCTTATTGGTTTTTTTGTCAATACCGTGTTGATTCGTACCCGAATCGATTGGGGGGAGTCGTTTTTCGACTTGTTACGAAAAAATGCCGCAGGTATTAATCAGGTTTTCGATCATAGTACTGATTCATTTGACCTTTTGGTTGATCGTTTTCACTCTGCGTTAAACAGCTCTCATAACCCGCTATTTCAAGTGTTATTCACCGTTGACGAAGGCATAGATTTTACACTAAGACTCGATGACCTTGCTGTACAACCACTCGAACTTCCACAAGATACCGCTAAATTCGAGCTTTCTGTAGCAGTCAGTATCAAGGATGATGCGTTGTCTGTTCAATGGGAGTTCAACAAATCACTATTCAACGAAGACAGTATCTACTGTTTGAGTAGCGCGTTTACTCACTACGTTGCACATTTGGTAGAGTCCCCGGCGTTACCCATTAGCGCGGCTACCATCTCAAAAAACAGCTCGAAGGTGTGCCTCGATAAAGCGGACAGTCAGATTGTCAGTTGTTTACACGATCAATACGGTACTGATCTTGATTTTTATACACAGGTTGCGTACTTGTTAGATGAATCTCGACTACCGGTTTTAGAGGGGGCATCGGGTTCGTTATGGCTCCCTGAATCTATTGTCGCGAAGCATACCAATTTGAAAGTTGGCGCTGAGGAAATCAACCCTAACGACGAGCGAGTCTGTCTTGTGGACACAGGTATTTTGGCGCGGTTGATGCCCGGTGGAGCGCTAAGTTATAAAGGGCTAACCTCAGAGCACGCTATCGTTGATGGCTACCCAGTCAATTTTGCTGACATTACACCTTTTGTGCTTGCCCACCCATTAGTTGAAAACGCGTTTATCCGAACAGGTACTCCGACCAATACGTTGTCTGCGGCAGAGAAGTTGATTTTATATGTGCTCCCTAAAGAGCCAACATCAGTGGACCTACTTGCGCAAGCTGTTTTTTCTAGCTTAAGGGCGTCGTTGCCGAGTTATCTGATGCCCTCGGGTTTATCTGTACTTGAATCGCTAGAAGCGTTTCGCGCGTGTCGTTCAGGCGCGGTGAGCGCCCCCGAGCCGTTTTGGTATGAAATTGTCGCGTATTTGCCCCCTGAACGACCCGAGGAAGTGGCTTTGGCGGCAATCTGGTGCGATCTCTTACAGCTTAACCGGGCCAGTTTAAATGATAATTTTTTCGCGTTAGGCGGCAATTCACTGACACTGGTTCGTTTAGAGTTCGCGATCCTCGAAGGTTTTAGCGTTGCTGTAAGTATTGGTGAATTGTTTAGTCACCCCACGCTTTCCGAGCAGGCGCGTCTGATTCACGAAAAAGAACAGTTGGCCGCATTACCGCAAATTGCCCGATTACCGCAAAATGTTCCAGCGCCCTTGTCCTATGCTCAGCAGCGCCTGTGGTTTCTGGATAAAATGGACGGGCAAAGTGCGCAGTACAACATGCCTCTGGCGTTGCGGATTGCGGGCAAGCTCGACTCTGCCGCCTTGCAATTTGCCTTGCAGCAAGTCATCGAACGCCACGAAGTGCTGCGCACCTCTTACCACAGCAATAGTCAAGGTGATCCAATATTACACCTGCGCGATAGTATCGCTTTTACTCTGCGCCTTGAAGACGTTAGCCTCCGTGAAAGTGGTGAACGCGAGGCAGCTGTCAAAGCCTATATCGATGCTGACGCGCGGCGGCCATTTGACCTCAGTCGCGATCTTATGCTGCGCGGTGCACTTATCAAAGTGGGTGAGGATGATCATGTCCTGTCTTTGGCGGTACATCATATCGCGGCGGACGGTTGGTCGGTTGGTCTCATACTCGATGAGTTTGTCGCCCTCTACCAGGATGCCGTTGAAGGTCGCAGCCCCAGCTTAGCGCCGCTAAAAATTCAGTATTCAGATTTTGCCCATTGGCAACGGGAGCTATTGGCTGACGAAAAATATCTTGCGCCCCAGCTGGATTATTGGAAGTCACGTTTGCACGGTGCGCCACCCGTACATGGACTACCTTTGGATAAACCGCGCCCGGAAGTTGCTACCTTTAATGGTGCTGTCCATCATCAGCAGTTGGGACGGCAGCTGAAAGAACAACTCAACGCCCTTTGTCTGGCCAGTGATAGTACATTGTTTATGGTGCTGGATGCGGCCTTTGCGGTATTGCTTTCACGCTTCAGTCGCGAGTCCGATATTGTCATTGGGACGCCGATCGCCAATCGCAGTCACAGTGATATCAGTGAACTCATTGGATTTTTTGTCAACACCCTGGTGTTGCGCCACACCATTGATTTCGGGCAGAGTTTCCGGGATTTTCTCGCAGACGTAAGAACACTCGCATTAGAAGCATACGAACACCAACATGTGCCCTTTGAGATGCTGGTGGAATCGTTGGACGTTACCCGTAGTAGCCGTCACAGTCCGGTATTCCAAATTATGTTTGTTTTACAAAATGCGGAATCGGGAGACTTAACTTTACCGGGCTTATCGATTACGCCTTTAGAGCAGGCGCATACGGTCGCCAAATTCGATTTAACCTTAAGTATAAAAGAGACGGCGCAAGGGTTAAGTGTTGCCTGGGAATACAATACCGATTTGTTTGGTCCCGATACTATTGCTCAGTTGGCAAATAGCCTCGAGCATGTGATTCGTTCGGTGTTAGAAAACCCTGATGCAGATTTGGATAAAATTGTCCTGTTGAGTGAGAGCGAGATAGCGCCGATTATCGCACGGTCGTCGTCAGAATATTCTTGCGCCGATCGTTTTAAGGGGCAGTGTATTCACGAAATCTTTGCCAAGCAGGTGGCTGCTAATCCAGAAGGAACGGCAGTGGTATTTGGTGAGCAGCGACTTACCTACAGGGAGTTGAATGAGCGGGCGAGCAAACTAGCACTATTTCTTCAAGCGCACTATGAAATGTACCCAGACCAATTGATCGGCATTTGTTTGCCAAAATCAGTTGATATGATCGTCGCAATCTTGGCGGTACTGAAAGCCGGTAGCGCTTATGTGCCCCTTGATCCAGATTATCCACTTAAACGATTGTTGTACATTGTTGAAGATGCGTCTTTAAAACTTGTTATTACTAATCACAATGTGGAACTTGCGCGGGAGCTCAAAAACGAACAGCGGGTTTACATTGATGATATCGAAACCATTCGAAAAATTGAGAGCGTCGATATTAGTGATGTGCAATTATTGGAACGTCTTTCCCAGGAGATTTCTGACAATAATTTAGCGTATGTTATTTATACTTCCGGTTCGACCGGGAAGCCGAAAGGGGTTTTGGTGGAACACCGTCAGGTCGCTCGTTTGTTTGACGCCACTGCTTTTGGCTTCCATTTTGATTGTGACGACGTCTGGTGCCTTTTTCATTCGTTCGCGTTTGATTTTTCTGTATGGGAGATCTGGGGCGCACTGTTTCATGGCGGTCAATTAGTTGTAGTACCAAAAGACGTTGCACGTTCATCTCAAGAATTTTACAAGTTTTGTCGGCAGTCCGGTATTACCGTTCTTAATCAAACTCCAAGCGCATTTAATCAGTTTATTGCCGCAGATCAGTACCAGGGAGATTCTGCCAATTCAGCTCTGCCCGCGCTGAATCTTCGTTATATTATATTTGGTGGCGAAGCTCTGGTATTGTCGAGCATCGTACCGTGGGTTGAAAAATACGGCGATAGTGCGCCAGAGATAATCAACATGTACGGTATAACAGAGACCACCGTGCATGTTACATACAGGAAAATCTTACGCTCGGATGTGATGCCAGTGTCTAATGCGAGCGTTATCGGTCGGCCGCTAGCCGATCTTTCCGCGTTCGTATTGGATACGTCAATGCGTCCGGTACCATTTGGTGTCGCTGGCGAGCTATTTGTTGGCGGCCCCGGCATAACCCGAGGTTACCTTAATCGCCCGGATTTAAACCGGGAACGCTTTGTAACACCGGGTGACTGTTTGACATCAGCGGGCGTAAAACTTGATCTGTTGTATAAAACCGGGGACTTGGTTGTTTTTCGACGAAATGGTGATCTCGAATATCTAGGTCGCATTGACAATCAGGTTAAAATTCGCGGTTTTAGGATCGAGCTGGGTGAAATTAAGGAGGTCTTGCTCCAGTGTAGTTTGGTCCAGCACGCGGTAGTTGCTGTTGCTGGCGCGGATGCGGACAAGCAACTTAAAGCGTTTGTTGTGCCTGCGAATGGCAATTCGCTGGCAGAGGAACAGGTTAAAGAAAAAATCAGGCTCACATTGCACCAGTATCTGCCTGAGCACATGATTCCACGGTCATTGGTGTTGATAGATGAAATTCCGTTGACTGCGAATGGCAAAACAGATAATCAGGCGCTTCTTAATTTAGGGAAAAACCATTCGAGTGAGGTATTTCAAGCGCCGGAAACCCCAACCGAGATAACGCTAGCAAAAGTATGGCAGGAGTTACTTAACCATCCTCAAGTTGGGAAAATGGATAACTTTTTCCAACTTGGCGGTCATTCACTAATGGTGATACGTCTGATATCACGCTTACAGAAGGAGCGGGTCAGACTGGACGCGCACGATATATTTAAATATCCCGTGCTTTCTGAGCTGGCTCGTTGCATAGACGAGTCTGGACTGCGCCCTCAAGATGACGTTCCGGAAAATAGAATACATTCAGACTGCGAAAAAATAACGCCGGACATGTTGCCTCTTGTTACTCTGTCCGCGCAAGAGCTTGAATTAATAGCGGAGAACATTCCAGGCGGCTATAAAAATATTCAGGACATATACCCTCTGGCGGCGTTGCAGGAAGGTCTATTATATCACCACGTAATCGGCGACGGCAGTGACCCATACATTCTCCCCGCATTATTTAAATTCGACAACACCCCTGCATTGGATGCGTTTCTCGGTACGCTACAGAGGGTGATAGATCGACACGATATACTGCGTACTGCGATTATATGGGAGGGACTGTCGCAGCCCGTACAAGTGGTGTGCAGGCGAGTAGCGGCACCACTTGAATATATTAAGGTTCCTGAAGCTGAGGATGGAGATATTCTGAGCATTATGGAGCAACACTGTTTACCGCAGCACCAATGGATGGATTTGACGCAAGCGCCACTGCTTAGGGTAAAAGTGGCGGAAAAAGCAGTGGGGCAGACGCGCTATGCATTATTGCAGCTGCATCATCTGATTGACGACGTTACAAGCATTCAAGTGTTGCAGCAAGAAATAGCGCATCTTTTAAAAGGTGAGGCTCAAGCATTGGCCAGGCCTGTGCCTTATCGAAATTTCGTCGCTCTTTCCGCCCGAAAGAAGGACGCTTTGGCAACAGAAGAATTTTTTGCTTCCTATCTTGGTGATGTTGAGGAACCATCTTATCCATTTGGCTTGAAGGACGTTCAATCTCAAGCATTGAATATCATTGAGGCTAAAGCATCAATTTCGCCGGGGTTAGCGCGGATTATTCGCATGCAGGCGCGGCGAGCTGAAGTCAGTCCGGCGACGATTTTCCATTGTGCGTGGGCGATGGTGATAAGTTTATGTTGTGGGCGTGATGATATTGTTTTTGGAACGGTTCTGTCCGGGAGGATGAGTAACATACCCGGTGCAGACACCATGTTGGGTATGTTTATAAATACCTTACCTGTTCGCGCAAAAACGAACGGAGAGTCCGCTCTAGGATTTGTACAGGGCATGCATCGGCATTTGCAATCTCTAATACCTTATGAGCATACATCGCTCGCGCTAGCTCAGCAAATGGCAGCGCTACCTACAGATACACCGCTGTTCAGTAGTCTATTAAACTATCGGCACGTGGCGAATGTTCCGATTGATAAACATGAGCCAAGTGCGAGCGACTTCGGTATTTCGCTCGTTCATGTTCAGGAGCGTACTAATTACCCTGTGAGCATGTCGGTAGCCGACACTGGTGTTGCATTTGAGTGCGACGTACAAATAGCAAACTCATTTGATCCACATGCGGTCTTAGGCTATGTATTTGAAGCTGTATTTAGCATTGCGACTGCATTGGCAGCCGATTCGCCAATAGGGATATCTGCGCTTTCTGTGCTGCCGGAATACGAAATGACATGCATGTTACGTTTAGGAAAGGCAGCTGAGCTGGCTTTGGCTCACGATACGATCATCGCGCGCTTCGATCAAATCCTAACCGGGTTCGCAGACAATACTGCAGTAAAATGGGGAGATGTACACCTAAGCTATAGTGAGCTGGAAAGCAAAGCGAATAAGCTGGCTAATTTTTTAACTAGTACTGCTCAGGTGAAAAAAGGGGATATTGTCGCATTGAGTTTGCCGCCGTCGACAACGCTCGTTGTCGCGGTTTTAGCTGTTATGAAGGCAGGCGCAGCCTATTTGCCAATCGATGTTAAAATGCCCGAGGATCGGGTTAAGTACATTCTGGACGATGCGAAAGTATCATCTATTCTTACGGTTTCCAGCTATAGCGCGGCGTTACAGGGTTTGGTCGAACACACCGTATGTCTTGATGCAGAAAAGACTAAAACGGTTATTGAGAATCAGCCGCTTCAAAAACCTGCTGCGCACAACGATGCGCAGAGCCTTGCTTATGTGATCTACACTTCTGGCTCCACCGGTGTTCCCAAAGGGGTGGGTGTGTCCCATAGAAATTTTGTTGCTTTTATTGAAGCGATGACTGTGGATTACCCCATTACTCCTGGTCTGCGAGTTCTGCAGTTTTCATCCTTCTCATTTGATGTATTTGTCGAGGAATTTTCTGCTTCCGTGTTAAGTGGTGGTTGCCTGGTAATACCCGAAGACGAAGTTTTAACGAGCGTAGAGCATTTTATAAAACGTGTTTGTACCGATGAAATTAATGTACTCTCGCTGCCTACTGCTTTTTGGCACCAATTGTGTTCGGAACTCCAGCACCTCAGGTTACTGGAAAATTCGAATCTTCGGCTGATCGTCACGGGTGGCGAAGCAATGAATCTTGAGTGCGCCGAAGATTGGCGTAGATGCGTACCCGGAGAAATTCGCGTCCTTAATAGTTATGGTCCGACTGAAACAACCGTTGCGGTTAGCTACTACGATATTGCTGGTTTGACGGCGGATCTGCCTAGCGTGCCGATCGGTAGGCCGATGACAAACACCTCTCTCTATGTATTAGGTACTGAAAAAAACCTTTTACCACGTGGGGTTCTTGGTGAACTTTACGTGGCGGGTCCACAGGTTACGGGTGGCTACTTCAATCGTTCAGAGTTAACTGAAAAGAGTTTTTCGATTGTTGCCCTCGGGCACGAAAAAAAGTGGCTTTATCGAACAGGTGATTTGGTGCGATGGCAAGACAACGGTGTTCTTAGTTTTGAAGGGAGAGTCGACGAACAGGTTAAGGTGCGAGGTTTTCGCATTGAATTAAAAGAAATTGAACAGCATCTGCTGCGACATCCCGGAGTGCAGGATGCTCTGGTTACCTATACGGAAGTTTCCGTCGGAAATTCACAGCTTATTGCATGGATTGTTTTTGACAAAACCCATGCGGATAAAATTACGGAAGAAGCCGTTAAAACATGGTTGAAAAATAGATTGCCTGGATACATGGTTCCCGCCACTGTAAAAGCGCTGCTTCAATTTCCGCTGACGATAACGGGAAAAATTGATAGAAAGGCTCTACCGTTAGATCTCCTTGATAGTGGCGAATCACTCTCTTATTCACCTCCAACCACAAAATCACAAGAGATACTCTGTGATTTGTGGCGGGATATTCTTGGTCAATCAAACGTAGGCATTCATACTAATTTTTTCGATTTGGGCGGGCATTCGCTACTGGCGATGCGATTGGTTTCGCGAATAAATGAGCGCTTCGGCTCGAATCTTCGTGTGCGAGAGGTATTTGAGCACGCCACGGTGGCTTCGCAATCCGAGTTGCTTGCAAATCAGGGGCTAGACGAGAGTCAATCAAAGAGCAACAGTATATCACAGGTTGACAGGAGTGACCCTCAGCCGCTGTCTTATGCGCAGCAACGTTTATGGTTTATTCATCAGTTGGAACCTGGCAGTTTCAAATACAATATGCCCATCGCCTTTAAGGTGGATGGATGCCTCGATGTCGATATTTTCGTTAAGGCCGTTGATCTAATTGTCGATCGTCACGAAGTATTGCGAACGGTGTATTTACCGGCCAGGAATCATGTTAAAAAAGCGTATGCGCTTGAAGTAGAGCAGCTGGTTAAGGAGCGGGTATCTACGCTTACAGAGGTGGTGGATCTGCTGTCTGAAGCGAAAGAGTCTTTGGAAACCCAGGTTGCGGAGATAGCGTCGCACGAAGCGTCCATGCCATTCGATCTTGCCACAGACATGGCATTGCGCGCAAAGGTACTGAAGTGTGCTGAGTCGAGCACTATTATTCTGATCACTGTACACCATATTGCGTTTGATGGCTGGTCCATTGGATTGTTTGTGCAGGAGCTCGGTGAAATTTATGCTGCTCTTGCCAACGGAAAACAACCCCATCTACGGCGTCTCGATATTCAATATGCCGATTATGCCGACTGGCAGAGGCGACATATAACAGCGAATGAGCTTTCACAACAGACTGAATTTTGGTGTGAGCAGCTAAGTGATATTCCCCTACACCATCAGTTGCCATTGGATTATCCGCGGGGACAAATACAGAGTACAAAAGGCGCTAAATATCAACAGTTCCTGAGTAAGGAATTTTCCACCCAGTTGGAGCTGTTATGTCGAGAAACAGATTCAACGCCGTTTATGGTTTTGCAATTGGTGTTTGCGCTATTTGTAGCGCGTTATAGTAACCAAAAAGATGTTGTCGTAGGTACCCCCGTCGCCAATCGTAACCACCCTCAACTGGAGCCCCTGATTGGGCTGTTTGTAAATACGCTGGTGTTGCGTTCTCAGTTTACCGAAAACCTCAGCTTTCTAGCGTGTTTGGCACAATCGAAAGCTAATGTGCTTTCTGCGATGGATAATCAGGATATTCCGTTCGAAATGGTGGTGGAAGCGGTTAATCCCGAGCGGAGTTTGAGTGTAAGCCCAATATTTCAGCTTATGTTTTCGATGCAGCAGGCTGAGCTACAGGCTGTAAGCGCCGCGGGTGTTAAGTTCGAGCCGATGGATAGCGAGGAAGTTGTCGTCCGCCAGGAGCTCCACCTATCGTTGGATCTGCTCGATGGTGGGCTGAATCTAACATGGACCTACTGCTCGGAACTGTTTAGCCGGGAATCGATTGAGCGTATGTCAGTCTGTTTTAAGACATTACTGTCTGCGATTCTTTCACACCCTGACGAGTCGATATTCTCGCTACCACTTTTGTGTGAAAGTGAAGAGCAGAAAATATGTGTCGAGTGGAATAATACTTTCGAAGAAGTGAAAGATCTACCAATGACAGTGTCGTCCGTCCAACAAGTGGCGAAAGAATATCCGGATGCGCTGGCCATTAAATTTGGTTCACTTCAACTAAATTACGTAGAGCTTCTTAATGCTACCGAAAACATTGCACGTGCGTTGTTAAACGAAAATACCACGCCAGATTCTGTTATAGCAATTTACTTTGAACGTTCCCTGGAGCTGATTCCAGCAGTACTGGCAGCAATGAAAGTCGGGGCGGTTTATTTGCCCATCGAGCCTCAGAACACACCGGAACGCATTGAAAATATACTCGAAGACGCGGGCGTATACCTTGTTTTGGTTGACCCGCGTTTGCAGAAAAATTTGCCTGTAACCTGTAAGCGACTACCGATAGATTTTGCCGACGATGTCACGTTACTTTCGCCGGTTGAGCATGTGCAAAATGTTCGCAGGTCCCTGGCGGATCCGGCATATATTATTTATACATCTGGTTCGACTGGCCGGCCAAAAGGTGTTCAACTCACACATCTCGGATTGCAGGATTATTTGCAGTTTGCATTGCGCCGATATTACAAATCAGGACTAATTGGCTCAATATTATTAACGTCGCACGGGTTTGATATTACTGTGCCTGCAATTTACCTTCCTTTGCTGACGGGTGGCGTTGTGAATCTAGTGGGGAACGATGACCCCTTAGCGGACACCCTGCAAATATTGCAAGCCTTGGAGCAGAGCGTAGACAGTGATGGGTACCCGAAAGGGTATCTGTTGCGGATGACACCCCAGCACGTCCAGGCGTTGCTTGTTCTCGCCGGGTCGAGCATCCCCACTTTTACTGTAAGACACTGTTTTGTGATCGGTGGGAGCCGGTTCGCTCCGGAGCTGGCTATCGAGCTGCAAAACCGGTTTCCTAATAGCCAAATATTTAACCATTATGGGCCGACGGAAATCGTCGTCGGGTGTACAACTTTCGATGTTACGCAGCACATTCATCAGCTTGGCAGGTCAATTCCCATTGGTGAACCGGCTGATAATACTGCGCTTTTTGTGCTTGATGACCATTTCCAGCCACTTCCTATTGGAGCTGTTGGCGAGCTCTATGTGGGCGGGAGAGGGGTGGCAAAAGGGTATTTGAACCGGGCGGAATTAAACCTTTCGAAATTTATCCCGAGTCCGTTTGTATTTGGACAAAAAGAAGACCACTGCCAACAGCAGAAATTGTATCGAACCGGCGACTTGGTTCGTTGGTTACCCGCCGGCGTATTGGATTACGTGGGCAGGGCGGACGATCAGGTGAAGATACGCGGCTATCGAGTTGAGCTGGGTGAAATCGAAAATACGTTTCGCACGTTTCCTTCCGTTCGTGACGTTGCCGTTGTTGCTCGAGAGTGTGTGCAGAAGGATACCCAACTGGTTGCTTTTATCGTGCTTGTTGAAAACACGTCCGATGCATCAGGTGCAGAGTTTTTGCGACGCTCCATTGCCGAAAAGCTTCCTAGCTATATGGTGCCCGCGAATATCGAACTTCTCGATGCGCTGCCGTTAAACAGAAACGGTAAAATCGACCGTCATAAGCTCGCTGCGTTCACGCTTTCTGAGGTCCAAGAAATTGAAAAGCCAACGTCTCCCACGGAACAGCGGCTGGTAGATTTCTGGAAAGAATTACTCGGATTAGACGATCTGGGAGTGACAACTTCGTTTTTTAGTCTCGGTGGGCATTCTTTACTAGCGATTCGTCTGGTGGCTTTTATAAAAGACAGTTTTAGCTCACCTGTTACTGTCGCTGATATTTTTACCCATCATACAATCAAATCACTTGCGTCGTTAATCGATGCCCGCACCGGGGCCGATTCTATGACGATACCTTGTGCGGACAGAGGTCAATCAATACCGCTCTCACACGCACAGCAGCGTTTGTGGTTGATTGATCAAATGACTGGACCAAGCCCACAATATAATGTACCGATGGCGCTGCATCTTACTGGCTTGCTAAATAGGAAAGCGCTGGAATCTTCTTTCAACCAGATTGTTCAACGACACGAGGTTTTACGTACGATTTATCAGGTTTCGGATGAAGGTAACCCGGTACAGGTTATAAATACTCTGAGCTCATTACCCGTTCAATGGATCGATTTAGACGAATGCGCTACTGAAGAAAAAGAATTGCAACTGGCATCTCTATTCAGTCAGGAGGCATTAAAACCCTTTGATCTGGCTACGGATATCATGATTCGGGTTGTTGTTGTTCGCCTCTCAGAAACAGCGCATGTTCTTATTGTAAATATGCACCATATCGCATCGGATGGCTGGTCTGTGGGCGTATTGGTGGACGAGTTTGTCAGATTATACGAGCGTTATACTTCTGTAAAAGAACCATCGCTCCCCGAGCTGCCGATCCAATATGCCGACTATGCTGCCTGGCAACGTCAAACAATGACGGAAACGCAATTACATACTCAGCTCAACTACTGGCGGTCCTATCTGAACGGCATTCCCTGTCTTCATGCTCTTCCGACCGATTTGCCGCGGCCTAAAGTGTTTTCATCTGAAGCCGCAACAGTGAATTGTGCTATTAGTCCAGATGTTTATCACGGTTTAATAACACTGGCACAAAAGCAACAGGTTACGCTCGTGACGATTGTGGAGGCGGCACTAAATGTTCTCATGAGTCGGATAAGCGGCTCCGATGATGTGGTACTTGGCAAGCCAATTGCGAACCGTGGACACACACAACTCGAAACGCTCGTAGGTTTCTTTGTTAATACAATCGCCGCTCGCAGCCAAATTGATGATTCCCTCCCATTTGATCAGTACCTTGGTCAAATGCAGCAGTCAGCGATAAACGCATTTGAAAATCAGGAAATTCCGTTCGAAATGGTGGTTGAGTCACTGCACACGGTGCGGACGCAATCGCACAGTCCTATATTTCAGGTTATGTTTAGCGTGCGGAACCGAGATCAGGTGAAGCAGCAAATTGCTGGCCTGCAAGTTGAGCCGATTCAACCCCAAAACCCAGCGGCTAAATTTGACCTTATCCTCGCTGTTGCCGAGACTGCGCATGGCCTCGAAACGGTTTGGGAATATGCACTGGATTTATTCTTGGAACCAACAATTCAGAGGGTGGCTATGGCATTTAATAGATTGCTTAACGCCATTGTTTCCAGACCCTCGGCTCCAATTGCAGATCTACCCCTGGTCGATACTCGTGATGTGAAACAATTGCAGGCTTGGAGCGATTCGCTAAATCGCGATAGGTTGCTTAACGAAACTCCAGCTTTGCGCCGTTTTGAGAGTCTGCTGAGTCGACATGAAATCTGGGTTGTTGACCGTAACGGTTACCCGTTGCCCTTGGGAGCAGTGGGAGAACTTGTCTTACTTCGTCCTGAAGGTAGGTTGTCAGTTTCTGAATTGGCGAAAGCAGGAGTGACGGAAGAATGTGCTATCACGGAGGTACAGGCATTTCCTGCACAGGCAATCGTACGGACGGGTTTGTTCGTGCGTGTAACTCCAGATAATCGAGTGGAAAATTTTGGTGAACTTTCACAGTACCAATGGATTAATGGGTATCGTATTTCATTTGAGAGGTTGCGTCATCGTATATTGCGCTATCCGGGGATAAGTGATTGTCGTTTGGACGTGCGGGTATTTGCTTCTGCAGAATCTTCGGCTACCGGTGCCGAATCGAGGTATCTCGCGCTTTATTTTGTGTTTTATGAAGAAATCCTTCCGACCGACAAAAAGGGTGTTTTTCAAGCGTTGCACGCATGGTTGGAAAATACATTGCCCGAGTACGAAGTGCCCACTGCAATGCACCTCGTTGATTCCATCCAAACGCTGGAAAGTTTCGATGATGCATCCTTATCCAAGCCTGAACCAGAATGGTTGGCGACGAGTATCGACGGAACACTGACCACTGAATACGAACTCTCGTTAGCTAAACTGTGGGGAGAATTACTGGAAGCGAAAGACATAGATGCCAGATCTAATTTCTTTGCGCTAGGAGGTAACTCGCTAACACTTGTACGACTTGAATTCGCTATTTTTGAACAATTTAAAGTCGAATGCAGTGTGCGAGCGCTTTTCGAGGCTTCAACCCTTGCCAAGCAGGCGCGACTCATCGCGCAAAAACAAAATGCGGTGCCCACAAATGATACGTTAGGCAGCAGCAGAATTTCCCCGACAGATAGAAGTCAGCCTCTGCCACTGTCGTATGCGCAGCAAAGACTGTGGTTTATTGATCGGATGGAGGGCGGCAGCCCACAATACAATATGCCGATTGTATTGCGCCTGGAGGGAAATCTTGATAGTGCTGCACTTGAAAAATCGCTAAATAGTATTGTTGCGCGCCATGAAGTTCTGCGCACGGTTTATACCACCGATCATCGTGGGCAGGCAGTACAAACGATAAATCCTGCGAAATATTTCTCGATACCAGTCGAAGATCTCAGCACGCTGGCCGATAGTGACAAGGCTGCGCGCGCGAAAGCGTTTGTCGAAGAAAATGCAGTAAAATCCTTCGATCTGGCCCGGGACTCCATGTTGAGAGGTTGTCTTATTCGGTTTGACGAATGTGACCACCTGCTGGCACTTACTATGCACCACATCGCCTCGGATGGTTGGTCCATTGGGGTTCTCACTGAGGAGTTTGCAGCATTTTATAACGCATATTGTGCGGGCACGTCAGACACCGAAGCAGTGTTACCTGCGCTACTTTTGCAATACGGGGATTTTGCTGTCTGGGAACAGGCTACTCTGACCAGTGAATATCTGGATAGCGCACTTGCCTACTGGCGAGAAAAGCTTACCGGCATTCCTCCGCTTCACAATCTACCCCAGACTTCTAGGCCATTTGATGTTCTGTCGAATCGTGGGCGAACATTTGTGCAACGCCTACCAAAAACGCTCCTCGATGACCTAACCGCGTTGTCTAATGCGCAAGGTGTTACACTGTTTGTTACCTTGCAATCGCTATTTTCGATTCTTATTGCGCGACTAAGTAATGAAACAGATGTTGTTATAGGCACGCCGGTAGCTAATCGACCAAAATCAGAATTAACGTCTTTGATCGGCTTTTTTGTCAATACGCTGGTTTTACGCTCGACAATTAACCCTCATGTTTCTCTTAAAGACTTTTTAAAGGAAAATCAAACATCCATTCTTACCGCGTTTGAATTCCAGCACCTGCCATTTGAAATGCTGGTTGAGAAGTTGCAGCCGGCACGCATTGTTAATCATTCGCCAGTATTTCAGATTCTTTTTTCCCTGCAAAATTCTTTGACGAAAATGCCGCCGTTACCTGGGCTAAAAATATCGGGTTACGAACGCGAAGATTCCATTGTTAAGTTTGATTTGACGGTTACCTGGGCTGAAACACCCGAAGGCCTTACGGGAAATTGGGAATATCGGAGCGATCTATTCTCCGAGTCATTAATTCGAACCTTTGCGAACGCCTTTGAAACGCTTCTGTCAAATGCCGTTCATTCAGCGGGCATAAATATCGGCGAGCTGACGCTGTTAAGTCGCGATACGTTCAAGAACCAATTAGATCGGTTTACCACTAACACTGACATACCTCTTGATAAGACAAATTTGTCTGTTCTTGCTTTTTTTGAGCAGCACGCAGAAACGCAACCGACGTTACCGGCGCTCGTCATGGGCGATACCCAGGTCAGTTACGCTACATTGAACGCGCGAGCCAATCAGGTAGCGCACGCGCTCATTCATCAAGGTCTCGTACCGGGCCAGCGAGTGGGATTGTGTGCGGAACGCAGTCCGGACATGATCATCGGTTTATTAGCGGTGTTAAAAGCCGGTGGTGCCTATGTGCCGCTGGATCCGCAATACCCCGTTCAGCGGTTGCAGTTTATGTGTGAGGATTCAGACCTTTCAGCGGTGATCTGCCAGCGCCAACTTGCCGATCATCCGGCGCTGAAACCTTACAATATTATTTTTGTTGACGAGCCTGCCTACGCTTCAACCTATCCGGAGAGCAATCCCAATGTGCCAGTCTCGGCAGAGAGTCCTGCTTATATCATTTACACGTCGGGTTCCACAGGAACCCCAAAAGGGGCGTTGCTCGCGCACCGGGGCTTAACGAACCTGGCACTGCAACTGCGGGGACAGTTGAATGTTGACCCACAAAGTCGGGTTTTACAATTTGCCTCAATCTCTTTCGATGCTGCGACCTTCGAATGGACGCTGGCACTGTGCTCGGGTGCGCAACTGCATTTAATTAGCGCAGAAGCTGCCGCTACCCCGGCGTTATTGGATCAGGCGGTGGCAAGTGCACAAATAACTCATGCATTGCTACCGCCCATCTTATTACCGCTGTTGGATCGGCAGGCGTGGGCGAGTGTGACTTGCCTGTTGATCGGTGGGGATACCTGTCCCCAAGTCTTGGCCGATACCTGGAGTGACGGTAGGACGTTATATAACGCGTATGGCCCGTCAGAAGCGACCGTCATTTGTACCCTTGGTCAATACCATGCAGGTCAAGCGGAGCTCCATATTGGCAGACCGTTGGGCCACTGTCAGGTGTATGTGCTGGATGAACGAGGCCACCCGGTGCCGGAAGGGGTTGAAGGCGAGCTGTATGTCGGTGGTGTTGGGGTGGCGATGGGGTACGTCAACCGGCCGGAATTGACGGCGCAGCGTTTTGTTGAACCGGCGGTGCTCGACTACCTTGATGAGCGATTAAGATCGCCCTTGTATCGTACCGGAGATCGGGTGAAGTGGTTGGCCGATGGCAACCTCGCCTATCTCGGGCGGGTCGACAACCAGGTGAAAATTGATGGGTTTCATATCGACGTCGCGAAAATCACTAGCTTATTGCACCGCCACAGCCAAGTGAAGCAATCAGTTGTAAGTACTGTAGCTGAAACAGACGGACCAAGACTGGTTGCCTATGTTGTAGCCAATGATGGCGCAGATATATTCGAAGGGGAACTCGAGGAATGGTTACGTTGTACCCAGCGGTTGGACGAGGTTCTGATTCCACGCGCATTTGTGAGTCTTGATGCACTGCCCATCGATGAAAATTTTCGTATCGATTTTTCAGCGTTGCCGGATGTTGAGTTCACCACTGAATCGACATTACCCTCGACGGATACAGAGATAAGACTCGCCGCGCTATGGGAGGAATTGCTTGGCATAGGTGCAGTGCAACGCACGAATAATTTATTTGAACTGGGAGCTAATTCACTCACAACTGTGCGCCTCGAAATGGCGATTCAGGAAAGTTTTAATGTTGAAGTCAATATCAAGCACCTTTTTGAATATGCGCGACTATCTTCGCAAGCCTGGTATATCGATCAGCTGTTGCCATCGCAGGAACGGCCTAAACTGGCTCCGTTGGCGGACAAGCCCAAAAATATTCCACTGTCTTTTGCCCAGCAGCGCCTCTGGTTTATCGATACTTTGCAAGGTGGTAAGAGCCCGCAATACAACATGCCAATTGCTCTATCGATTTCGGGCGATCTTAATTTGGTGTGTTTACAGCGTGCACTTGATGAGGTTATTGCACGCCATGAAATATTAAGAACCCAATACCACACCACAACGGAAGGTACAGCGTTTCAGGTGGTTCGTGAGCCTTTACCATTCCCGCTGGAAACGTTGGATTTAAGCGGGATATCGGACGATCAAAAAAATATACAAATGAACGAAATCGCTAGCAGCGCGGCGCTTTCACCATTTGACCTGTCACAAGATCTAATGCTAAGAGTGGTTCTGGTAAAGCAGGCTAGTACTAAATATAGCTTGCTTGTGAATATGCATCATATTGCGTCTGATGGTTGGTCGCTTGGGATTTTGGTTCAAGAGTTTTCAACGCTCTACAATGCGTTCGTAAAAGAGCAGAACAGTCCATTACAGCCGCTGCCGTTACAGTATGCCGATTTTGCGCTTTGGCAGCGGGAAGCTCTGGCTTCGAACGCGCTTCGCCCGCATTTAGAATACTGGAAAAATACACTGGCAGATCTTCCATTACTACATAATATTAGGCCAAATTTTACGAGGCCCCCGCAACAAACTTTCAACGGTGCTTCGCTTAGCCTGCCCTTGTGTCAATCACAAATCGATGCCTTGGCAGAGATTGCCAAATCACAAAACGCAACTTTATTCATGGCGTTAGAGACGGTGTTTACCATTTTCGTATGCCGGTGGAGTGGCGAGTATGATATTGCGGTTGGCACGCCCATTGCCGGTCGGCGTCAGAGCGCACTTTCAGGGCTCATAGGGTTTTTTGTTAATAATTTGGTTTTGCGCACTCGCATCGACGATGAAAAAAGTTTTCGGGCCTTGTTTCAGGAGAACCAGAAAACAATTTTGGAGGCGTTCGAGCATCAGGATGTGCCTTTTGAATTATTAGTTGATGAGCTGGTTGTAGAACGGCATATTAATTATTCTCCGTTGTTTCAGTTGCTCTTCTCCGTTCAATCGGATGCATTGCCAGAATTGAAACTGCAAGGGCTGGATATACGGGGGATGGAGTCTCAGTCGACAGTTGCCAAATTTGATTTGTCTGTGAATGTGCAAATCAGCGCTGAAAGCTGCTGCGTTGAGTGGACCTACAATACCGATTTGTTCAATGCATGGACAGTCGAGAGAATGGCTGTGGATTTCATTGAAGTCCTATCGAATATTGTTGCCGCACCTGAAATTCCGATCAGAGAATTATCATTTGTTAGCCCCGAGACTAATGCGCTTTATCAGCAGAAGCAATTTCGTGCAATATCTGCTACGGACACAAGGTGTTTACATCAGCAGTTTGAGTTGATGTGCGAGACTTATCCAGAATCTATTGCGTTAATTTTCGAAGACCAACGATTGAGCTATCATGCCGTCAATCGGCAAGCCAATAAGCTCGCCCACTTCTTCATTGAGCAGGGGGTCAGTGAAGGAGCTCTTATTGGGGTTTACCTGGAGCGATCGCCGGAACTGATTGTGTCGATACTGGCGATATTGAAAGTGGGGGCTGCTTATCTTCCATTAGATCCAGCGAACCCAATTGGAAGGATACAATACATGCTGGAAGATGCCTGTTCTTCCTGGGTTGTTTGCCAGTCACATCTTTCTTCTGCAATTCAATATTCAGGAAAAATCATTTGCCTGGATGACCCTGCTCAGCGTGAACTACTTGCAAAATTGCCCGAAACTAATCCGCACAGAAAAGTGGCCGTAAACAGTGCCGCCTATGTGATCTACACCTCGGGATCTACTGGCAAACCTAAGGGGGTGGTTGTTGAGCACCAGAATGTTATTAGCTTATTCAAAGCGTCCGAGCAGGTTTTCAATTTTAATGAACACGATTGCTGGACACTTTATCACTCCTTTGCTTTTGACTTTTCGGTATGGGAGATTTGGGGGGCGTTGTTCTATGGTGCCCGCTTGGTTATTGTGCCTTACCAAATCAGCCGAAACTACGGCGACTTTTATAAACTCATTAGCGAGGAAGGGGTGACAGTATTAAATCAAACGCCCTCAGCGTTTTATCTTCTTTCAGATGAAATCGTTACTGCAGCGAGTTCCGACCATAATCATTATAAAAATCTCGCATTGCGTTATGTTGTTTTCGGTGGTGAAGCACTTAATCCATTGCTATTGAAAAATTGGGTGACCTGTTTCGGGGATAGCCGGCCCAATCTGATTAATATGTACGGTATTACTGAAACGACGGTACACGTGACTTTTCGTCGGATGATGTCAAGCGATTGCGAATCATCCTGCAGTGTCATTGGGTTGCCACTAAATCATTTAAGCGCGTATATTTGCGACTGCGAGCAACGCCTGTTACCGCCGGGTGCGGCGGGTGAGCTCTATATTGGTGGTGAAGGTGTAACCAGGGGTTATCTCAATCGCGAACAATTAACATGTGAGCGATTTATTGAGAGCCCTTTTGGTTCGGGCGAACGCCTCTATCGCACCGGAGATCTGGCGCGTTGGAATCACGCGGGAGAGCTTGAGTATCTTGGACGAATTGATCAACAGGCTAAAATCCGAGGATTTAGAATCGAGCTGGGCGAGATTGAACATGAGCTACTTGCGACTGGGTTACTTTCTCAGGCGGTTGTAGACGTAGTGGGGGGCGATCATCAACGGTTGGTGGCTTATGTCTCGCCAATTTTAGAAGCTGAGCCCGAAACGCTTGTAAATACATTGCGTGATAGCTTAGAAAGCATTTTGCCTTTGTATATGATTCCAGGCGCTTTTGTTGTGGAACCTGAAATTCCACTGACCGCCAATGGAAAACTGGACCGCAAAGCCCTTAAGGACACAGCGGTAGAGCAGGTCGCCGCCGCGGAGTATGCGGCGCCGGTGACTGCCGTGCAACGCAAACTGTGCGATATATGGCAGGCACTCCTCAATTTAGAACGCGTCGGCGTGAATGATAATTTCTTTTCTGTCGGTGGCGATTCTATTCGTGTTGTTCAATTGGTGAAGCAGGCGGAACAGCGTGGCTGTTACTTTACGGTGAAGGATGTTTTTATGCATCAATCGGTTGCAGCTCTCAGCCGGCATTTGGAACACTCTTCTCCGACACAAAAATCACGAGTAGATGTCCCGTACCATTTACTGAACATGGAGCCGAACTCGTGCTTAAATGATGATGTCGGCGACCGCTACCCGATTACTGATATGCAGCGGCGGATGTTGCTTGCTCACGGTTCTATAGGGCTTGAAAAGGGCGTTTATCAACCGAAAATGCTTTATCAGATTGACGGGATCCCGTTCGATTTTGATGCCCTTTACAATACGTTCCACAAGCTTTTGGAGGAGCATCCCGTATTGCGCACTCGCTTTGGTCGTGATGAAAACGGTACTTTCTGGCAGGAAATCCTAGCAGATTATCAATGGTACCTGAGCGTGCTCAACGTGAATTCAGGGGTTGAAAGCGCCACGCAGTTGACAACATTTATTCAACATGATTTCGCCCCATTTATTTTGGGGCAAGCCTGCTTTCGATTTGCGGTGTTGTTACAGGCGGATGGTTCATGGCAGTTATTCATGTCGCTACATCACGCGATTATCGATGGTTGGTCACTCGTCGAATTACGAAACCAAATAGTGGCGGACTACCCACACTATCTCGCCCATAAAAATCTGCCTATAGCGCCGCGACACAATGTCTTCAAAGAGCATGTGGCCTTTAGTTTACAGGCATCTCAATCGCAGGAGGATATTACTGTCTGGTCGAGTCTTTTGAAAGATTTTCGCCCGATGCCGGTGTGCCCACTGTTGAATGGCTCTGATCACTCGACGAACACATCGATGCAATTCTTAATTAATCCTGCGTTGGCAAAGGATTTACAGACGTTTGCTGGAAAGGCGCAAGTAACTATCAAGTGTGTGCTTCTGCTCGCTTATCAGTACGCGTTGGGGGAGCTGGTGAAGACAGAAGCTGTCACAGTAGACGTGGTGACCAATGGTCGTACGGAAAACCTTAGCGATCCACTAGCCGGTATTGGGCTGTTTTGGCAGCTTTTACCGGTGTTTGTAGAATTGCAGGAAGACAAATATTCAACGCTTCACGAACTTAGCGAAAAGCTCTTCAAAATGGATGCTTATCCGCTTGTGGCACCGGGTATTATCGCTGATTTGGTTAGTAGTGAAAGGCTGAGTTACGCCGCGTTTAACTTTGTGAATTTTCACAATGCTAACAACCCGGGCGGCGAGGGGGCCGCTCAGGTACGAATTGGTTATGCGTCTGACCGTTTCGATTATGCTCTAAAACTCGCAATTTCTGGTGCAGTGGATAACGTAGATCAGTTGGCTGCGAGTCTTGATTTTGATAGAGAGCATTTTTCTGAACTTCAGATGAAGAATTTTTCACTGCGCTTCCTTGAGATTTTAGAATCTATTGTAAATGTGCAATTCTCCAATGGGGCTTCTGCGAAGCGCACCCCAGTTGTTTCCGAGAGTACGGATATGCTGTTAACGTAAATATAATCAGCCTTTTTATTTTGGCTCAGGAAGTTAGCCGATGGGTAAGTTAATAAAAATAATGTTGCCGTCAGGCATTATAGCGGCTAGTTTTATTGCGGTTTTTTTAATGACTGTGGCTAAAGAACCGCCGGTAAAAAATGCCACGCCTGAGGCAATTCCTCGCTATGAGGTGAATGAAATTCACTCTCAATTAGTGCAGGTTGTTGTCGATCTTTTTGGTGAGGTAAAAGCGGAATCCGAACTTACCTTAATTGCTGAGGTTAGTGGCAGAATTGAATCAATTCACCCTGCGTTTAACGCTGGTGGAACTATTGATGCCAACGAAGTACTGATCAAGATAAAAGATGAAGATTATCGCCTGGCCGTTGTTCAGGCTGAAGCCCAGGTTGCCATCGCCGATCTGGCGCTGCAAGAAAATATTGCCGATGCTGAGGTCGCCCGAAAGCAGCTTCCCTCAGGCAGTCACACACCTCTTGCGCTTAAACAGCCACAAATAGCTCAGGCTCGGGCGCAATTGAAAGCCGCTGAGGCGGGCTTGCAGAAAGCGCGATTGGATCTGGCAAGAACCGCTATCACACTTCCTTTTACCAGCCGTATACGCAGTAAGCTTGTTGGCGTTGGTCAATATGTTCCTGTTGGGGTATCCCTGGGAGAGGCTTATTCGACTGAGAATGCCGAAGTTCGTCTGGCTTTCACCGACGACCAGCTTATCCAGCTGGGCATTAGTATGGGTTATAAAGCCGAAAAGCAGGATGCGCTTAAAGTGAAAGTAACGGCGAATGTTGCTGGTAGAGATTATGAATGGTGGGGCTGGCTCGCACGTGTTGATGCAGCGTACGAACGCCAAACCCGACTCATTTATGGTTATGTCAAAGTTGAAGCTCCCTACGAACAGGTTCGCGGTCAGGAAAAGATGCCATTGGCAATTGGTTCATTTATTTCTGCTCAGGTTCGCGCGACGGAACCTATTCGGGCTTACGTTATACCATCCGAAGCGTTGCACTATGGTAATAGGGTGTATGTTGTGAACAACGGGCAGGTTTTTTCCAAAAGGCTTAGTGTTTTTCAGCAGCGTTCGGAGTCACTCGTTGTCCTTGATGGGCTAAAAGATGGAGACCTGATTGTCACATCCCCGGTCTCTGCTGTCGTAGAGGGAGCAAAAGCTGAGGCAGTAGTGGCCAAGCCGATAGCTACACAAAATGTGTTTGTTATACAGGAACAGGCGCTATGAGCGCGTTAATTGGCTGGTGGGTAAAAAATCCTATCGCAGCAAACCTGCTCTTATTTGGTGTGCTGGCTGCTGGTTTTATAGGGTTTCTGAGGCTAGACCGGGAACTTATGCCGACCATACATACGAATGTAGTCGAAATTCTTGTGGTATGGCCCGGCGCTGCTCCGGAAGATCTCGAGGAGCAAGTCATTACTCGGGTCGAACGAGCAATAATGGATATTGATAATATCGACAGGGTGAGTGCTACAGCAGAGGAGTCACAGGCGCTTATCGTTATTGAAGCTGATCCCACTGTTGATATGACACGTTTTCTCAACCAAGTAAAGAGTCGAGTTGCAGGAATACGGAGTTTTCCGGTAGAGATTGAACCGCCGCTGGTATACGAATCTATTTTTCGCAACGAAGTAATGCGCTTGGTCGTATTCGGCGAGTTAACTGAGCGAGATTTGAAAAGCACCGCGGAAACTATTCGTAGCGAACTGTTGAAATTACCCGGTATTAATTTGGTTGAACTTTCCGGAAGTCGTCCAGATGAGTTTGTTATCGAGCTCTCTACGGCGCAAATGCTCAAGTACGGGATCAGTTTTAATGAAATTGCGTTGGCAATCGCACGAAGTTCAATAAATCTTTCTGCAGGTATGGTTAAAACTCCATCTGGAGGTTTGCAGCTGCGTACAGAAAACCTTGCCAACAAAAAAGAGGATTTCCTGAATATCGTTGTTCGTAACACGGAGTTGGGCGGTGTGATCCGGGTTGGCGATATGGCGACGGTGGTCGATGGGTTTGTCGATGAGCTACATCTTTCAATCATGCAAGGAAAACCTGCAATTCAAATAAAGATAATGTCTGCAGAAACTACCGATGTTATCGATGTCAGTCGTCGAGTGAACGATTGGCTCGCCGAACGGAAACAGCGGCCTCAGACGAAATTCAAGTCGGGATCCGCTGTTAATCTCGCAACTCTAGACCAAGGTCCAGTAGAAATAGCGGTCTGGTGGGACTCGGCGGATATCTATAAAAGTCGAATGACAACCATAGAAAATTCGGCATTATCGGGCTTGATATTGGTATTTGCTGTGTTGATGTTAACGCTGCGCTTCACTGTTGCTGTTTGGGTGACCGTCGGCATAGCTTCGTCTTATATGGGAACTTTTGCGCTTTTGCCGTACATGGACGTTTCAATTAATGTGTTATCGACGTTTGCCTTTCTATTGGTTATAGGCATCATTGTGGACGATGCTATAGTTGTCGGAGAGAGCATTCATACCCAGACATACAAGAACGCTGCCGCAGGGGCAGACTGTGTCACTCGCGGTGTTACACTCGTCGCCAAACCTGTAGTATTTTCTGTCGCGACGACAATGTTGGCCTTTTTACCTTGGCTTTTTATCACCGGTGCCGACGCTCAGGTTACCCGCCAAATTGCGCTTGTAATTATATTTGCTCTTTGTTTTTCGTTGTTGGATGCATTTTTCATTCTGCCTGCTCATTTACGAAAGTTGAAATTGATCTCAAATGGTAATGTGCTACATAGATTTCAGGAGCGGGTGCGCGACGGGTTGGTGATGCTTAGCCACAGGCACTATCGCCGCTGTCTGGAGTTTGTTACTCTGCGGCCATATTTGTCGATAAGTGTCTTTATTGCGCTCTTCGTTTTGTGTGTGGGATTCCTGACCAGTGGTCTCCTCCAGTTTTCACTTGCTCCGGAAATCGAAAGCGATCAGGTTACCTTGGTTTTGAATCTGGAAAGCAATGTATCGGATCTGCAAGTAAATCAGATAGCGGAGGTGGTGGAGAACTCTATAGATGTGCTCTTGAATGAAAAAAATGGCGATCCAATTCAATCACCGGGGGTCGACCAGCCGACCTCGGGATCTGCAAAGATCGAGAGCTGGTACTTGGGGCTAGCGGACAACACATTAACGGCACTGCTCAAGCTGCCTTTAATCGAGGCGCGTAAAATTAGTGCGGAGCAGCTATCGCAACAATGGCGTTCGATTATTGGCCATCCGCCAGGTGTAAAAAAGGTGCAGGTTTTTCATCGGAAAAACCAAGAGCCCGCGTTGAGCTATACAATTAGTCACCCCGATCCTGAGCTTATATCTGCGGCAGCACTGGCTTTTAAAACGATGTTGGCCGGCTATCGTGATGTTTATAATATCGCTGATACACTCGATTCAAATCAGCAAGAACTGAGTTTTAGCTTAAAGCCAGCGGCATATCAACTGGATCTTTCGATCTCTGAGATAACCCGGCAGGTGCGCCATGCCTTTTATGGTGAAGAGGTTCAGAGACTTGTACGCAACGGAGAAGACGTTCGTGTAATGGTTCGATTACCCCGTTCAGAACGCAGCTCATTTTCGTCATTGCGCAATTTTAGATTGCAGTTAGCGGATGGCCGAGAAATACCGCTTAGTGCAGTGGCGAACTTCGGCTATACATCTGCAATAAAACGTGTTGAAAGACAGAATCGGCAACGTACAGCGACGGTGACCGCTGAATTGTACTCTGCCGATCGCAGAGCTATTGCGCAAGCCTTAAATTCCGGGCCGATTGCTGCGTGGCAGGAAAGTTATCCAGGAGTGACTCTTGGGGAAGTTGGCGAAGCAGAAGGCGAAAAACGCTTTTTTGTGGAAATTTTGAGTCTGTATGGTATTGCTCTATTCCTAATGTACGCACTTATCGCAATCGCATTTCAATCCTATACTCTGCCTCTGCTAGTACTAGTGGCTATTCCTTTTGGCTTCGTGGGAGCGGTAATTGGCCACTTGCTCTTTGGGGTTCCCATGGCGCTATTTTCTTATTTCGGCATAGGCGCCGCGGCGGGTGTGGTGATTAATGATAACTTGGTCCTTATGCACGCCGTGCTGCAGCTACGCACTGCCGGAGAATCTGCCCGTACGGCGATGATCGAAGGTGCTGTCAGCCGATTTCGCCCTGTGTTGTTAACCTCGGTAACAACCTTTGTCGGGCTGATACCGATGATTTCCGAAACTTCGGTGCAGGCTCAGTTTTTAAAGCCTGCGGTTTTATCGTTAGCGTTTGGAGTGTTATTTGCGCTACTCGTTACTCTGGCTTTAGTTCCCGCATTGTACGTGGCAGGGTCTTCTTTACGGGGCAGAAACCGAACTAGCGCTCACACAGCTTTCGATGCACAGGAGGTGGCAATCAAGTGACATCTAAATGGTTTATTATTTCCCAGCCAAAGCGCGCCCCGGCTATCAGGTTGATTTGTTTTCCTTATGCGGGCGGTAGTGCAGCTATATATTTTCCTTGGCTTGCGTATTTGCCAGAATATGTCGAGCTTGTTGCTGTTCAACTCCCTGGGCGTGCGAACAGAATCAATGAAACTCCTTTTGTAAGAATGGAGGCTTTAATAGAAAGCCTGTTCGCCGAAATTGTTCCGCTGCTCGATCGGCCTTACGTAATATTCGGGCACAGTTTAGGCAGCCGGATGGGAATTGAATTGATTCGTAAGCTGTCGCTAGAAGGAAAGCGTCTGCCATCACATTTTATTGCCTCGGGTAGTAGAGCTCCGCACATACCGATCCAGGGCGGCGGGCTACACGATTTGCCGATGGATGAATTTATTGGAGCGTTAAGAGATCTTAACGGCACGCCTGAAGAGATTTTGAAAAATGATCACCTTATGCGTCTGTGTGCCCCGACAATTCGGGCCGATTTCTGTTTGGGTGCTCATTATGTTTATAAAAATGAAGAACAATTACCTGTGCGGACAACGGTATTTGCAGGCCGTTCGGATGTTGGCCTTTCTGATGAACAATTAGTCGCATGGGGGCAACATTTCGAAACTGGGGCTTCTGTTAAAATGTTTGACGGCGACCATTTCTTTTTGGAGTCCAATGTGTCGAGTGTACTAGAGGTAATAAATGGTATTCTCATTTCGATGATGGAGCCGCAGGCAGAGTGGTAACCTTCAAAAATGCGGTCGTTGTGGCAACTATAATAGTTTATTGGTTTTGGTGATGACCCCTCTGATAGGTTATCGCCGAGTTTAAGATTATCGAAAAGAATTTTTTTATCTTAATATGGTGATTAAATGAGCTCTGTCGTTTCTGCGTTGAAAAAGGCGAATTCTCTTCAAGATTACTGGTCTCCCAAAGTTATCGCTGACGTTGACGATGCCTATGTCAAAGTTGCAAAGCTTAAAGGTTCGCTTGCCTGGCACACTCATGATGAGGAAGATGAAGCATTTTTTATTCTCTCAGGACGTCTGCTCATTCAAACAGAAAGCGGCGATGTGCAGTTGGAACAAGGTGATTTTTATGTCGTTCCAAAGGGGGTTGCGCACAACCCAATTGCTGAGAAAGAATGCTGCGTGCTTCTTGTTGAAAGAAAAAGCACGTTGCACACAGGTACCCTAATAACAGAGAGAACCCGCTCAATCGACGAACAAATGGCGGAATAAGCCGCCGTCATGCGGAAGTGGGGCTAAGCGTCAAATAGGGTATAGGTATCATCAGTTGCATGCTGTATCCCCAGGCAATGGGGCTGTATACCTTCTTTGAGCACTTATCGACGATTTCTGAGCTCCCGAATTATCGGGTTATGCATTTATAAATTAAATACCTTCTGATAAAACGCCAGTTCAGTTTCCAGCATCGTTTTTATATTGGTGGCGTTGCGAAATCCGTGGCCTTCATCGGCGAAGGTGACATACTCGACGTACAGGCCTTTATTTTTTACGGCATCAACCATCGCTTCCGCCTGATTGGGCGGTACCACCTTGTCTTCAAGCCCCTGAAAAACGAGGAGTGGGCAGCTAATTTTATCGACTGCGTGAATTGGGGAACGTTGTTGGTAAAGTTCTGGCTGCTGTTGGTAGCTACCTACCAGTTTTTCCAGGTATTGGGCTTCAAATTTATGGGTATCTTGTGCCAGGGTTTCCAGGTCGCCAATACCGTACAAGCTGACGCCCGCACTGAATGTATCGCGAAAGGCGAGGGCGGCGAGCACCGTATAACCACCGGCGCTGCTGCCTTTTATGATTAGCTTGTTTTTGTCGACCCAGCCCTGCGCCACTGCATATTCGGCAGCAGCACATACATCATCTACATCGAACACGCCCCACTGGCCGGAAAGCGCGTGGCGGTAGTCGCGACCATAGCCAGTACTGCCGCGATAGTTGACATCCAGTACCGCAAAGCCTCGGTTTGTCCAGTACTGTATTTTCGCATTGAATGCGGTGTCGGTGGCTGCAGTTGGGCCGCCATGGCAAATAACGATTAGCGGTGGTAAATCGTCATCACTTTTGTACTGACTGTTTCTCGGGGCGTAGTAAAATCCATACGCGTTTGCATTTTGGCTGGTGGGGAATTCTACGGCTAGGGGACGTGATATTTCGGGTTCCCTTACGGGTGAAGCTGACGTTGTGGATGCTACTGGATTGTGATTGTCATCCAGTAAATAGAGTGTAGGTGCCTGCGCCGGAGCAGCGCCGATAAATCCAGCGTGGCCGTTGCCGTCAGCAAATAAATCGCTAATAGACGATGGTGCATTTGCCACAGACTGGCACGGGGCTGGCCATTGTTTTTTGGAAAGATCCAGCGTAATTAATTGCCATTCGCCATTGGCGCTGGCACAGGCGAGCAAAGTGTTGTTGTCCAGAAAGTCGTAAGTAGACATGCGAAACACCCATTGGGGTGTTGCGAATTCAGCGTTCATTTGGGTAACAGGTTGGCTGTCAGTCTTGTTATCGCGCAAGTGCGCTTGGGGAATCACATAAATATTCCACCATTGATTAACATCGGAGACAAAATAGAGGTCGCCGTTGCGGTGGAACCTAGGCAAAAACAGGCTATGGCCGCTATGGCCTTCAACGGTTGTTGCGCATGCCTGGCTAAACGCGCCGTTTACGCTGCGCTTGGTCACTGCAAGTTCGGTCGTGTCCCAGGGCATGTCAGGCGCATCCCAGCTCAACCAAGCCAGATATTGACCATCTGAAGAAATGGTCGGGCTCGCATAAAAGTCTGCGCCTTCGGCAATGATCGAAATGACGTTTCCGTTGTTCAGATCTATGCTTACCAAACTGTTTGACGGGTGCGCAGATTCTGCGTTGTGGCTTTCACACACGGCGACAATCGCATTGGTGGTGGGGTCCAGAATAAGATCCGCATAGCGGGCGCTGGGCGTGTCGGTTACTGCCACGGGAATTGATTTTAGGCTGGGGTCGCGCTGGATACGATAAATTTGCTGGTCATCGGCCTGCACGAAGTAGATGTCGGTTTCAGTTATAAGATAACTGCCCCCGCCGTATTCATGTACTTTGGAGCGCGCGTTTAGCGGGGACGGGAGCAGGCTGCCCGGTGCTGCGCTGCCGTCTAGTGGTTGCGCCATAATGGTGGTGCGGCCCTTTTCCTGGGGCAGCCCCTGTAGCCAGAATATAGTTGAGCCGACAATACAGGGTTCGGCGATACGCGGCGTGCCGTTGGCGACCAGCTCTGCGTAAATAGTCGATGGCCAGCGACCGAAAGGCAGGTTTTTCTTGGGGGTGTCTCGCTCGTGCATGGATTTTCCTGTATAAGTCTGCCGGTTCAGTTTTTTACCTAGGGGTGGCTATGGTCGTTTTTCCAGGTTTGCAAGCTTACGAAACGCAATTGCGAGATGCAAAGGGCGTTTGGATTGCATTCAGCGGTGGTTTGGATTCCACGGTGTTATTGCATCAAGCAGCGCAGTTGGGCCTGGAGCATCTGCAAGCCGTACACGTAAACCATCAATTGTCACCCAATGCGCAGGCTTGGCAGCGCCATTGCGAGGATACCGCAAATTCATTGGGTGTGCCGCTGACCGTAAGAACGGTCAGTGTGGATGACTTTGGCGGTGGGGTAGAAGATGCCGCGCGTAAACTTCGTTACCAGATTTTTAGCGAGCTGCTTAAGCCTGGCGAAATTTTACTCACAGCGCATCACGCGAATGATCAGGCTGAAACACTCATTTACCGGCTGATGCGGGGCGCAGGTTTGAAAGGACTGTGCGGTGTTCCTCGATCCCGGAATCTGGGGAGAAGAAAAACTCTGGTGCGCCCTTTTTTGGATGTGGCGCGCCCGCAGTTGGAGGCGTGGGCCGACGATCACGCGGTGCGCTGGATCAAAGACGAGAGCAACGACGATACGTCGTTCGACCGCAACTATATTCGCCACGAGGTGATGCCTGCGCTCTCCGCCCGTTGGCCGGGAGCTATTGAGCGTATCGCGACCTCGGCGAGTCTTCTCGCGGAAAGTCAGGAACTGCTCGATGCCTATCTAGACGACGATCTCAACGCCTGCAAGTTGCGCAAAGAACGTGTTGGTGAGAGCCTCATACTCAATGTCTTTCTGAATTTCTCCGAAGTTCGCCAGCACCATCTTCTGCGCTATTGGATTGGGCGGAGTGATTGTTTAATGCCATCCCAGCAGCACCTTGCAGAGGTACGCAAGCTATTATTGGCGGCGGAAGATGCGAAACCTGAGGTTAGCTGGGGCCCTGCGGGCGTGCGCGGTGGCAGCATCTACCGCTATCAAAACCGCTTATACCTGGCGCCCCGACTAAATTACGCAGTCGAACGTGAAGCCTGCTACAAAAACTGGGATGGTGTTACTAAGCTTCAACTGGGTAACTTTTCCATTGTCGGTAAGCCTGCCGAAGTTGGCCTTGCGCCCGGTAATTATCGGGTTTTGTTCAGGGAAGGTGGCGAACGCTGTCAGCCTGCAGATAGGCAGAACTCTCAGACATTGAAGAAGTTGTTACAGGAATATCGCCTGGAGCCGTGGTTGCGGGACGTGGTACCGCTGGTTTATGCGGGCCAGGAGCTGGTGGCAGTGGGCGATTTGTGGATTTGTCAGGGCTTCGAGACGAGCGGCGGATTTCAGCCTGTTTGGCGCATTGAGTAGGCTAGTACTTTCTGGTATTCTGGCGTCCCATCTTAGGGCAGAACTGAAAGTCTATAACTGATTGAATTTCCGCAAGAAACTGCCCTGTAAACTCCCGACTCAAGAATTTAGGCATCCTCTCTATGGTATCCACGTGCTGCTTTTGTACGGTATTCGCACGTCGTGAGATTTATGTGCCCACTTTATTAATTACAGTCTGATTTAAGGGTTCCAATGACTCGATTTATTTTTGTTACGGGAGGCGTTGTATCGTCCTTGGGTAAAGGTATAGCGTCCGCTTCGCTCGCAGCAGTGCTGGAAGCGCGCAATCTCAAGGTGACGATTCTCAAACTCGACCCCTATATTAACGTTGACCCGGGCACTATGAGCCCGTTTCAGCACGGGGAGGTGTTTGTTACTGAAGACGGCGCCGAAACCGACTTGGATCTTGGTCATTACGAGCGATTTATTCGTAGCAAAATGACCAAGCGCAACAACTTTACCACGGGTCGTGTTTACGAGACGGTACTGCGCAAAGAGCGCCGGGGCGACTATCTCGGTGGCACTGTTCAAGTGATCCCGCACATTACCGATGAGATCAAACGTCGCATTCTGAGCGGCGCCGATGGGTACGATATTGCTTTGGTCGAAATCGGCGGTACGGTTGGCGATATCGAATCACAGCCATTTCTGGAAGCTGTGCGCCAGCTCAAAGTCGAATTGGGCGGCCAGCGTGCCATGCTGATTCACCTCACATTAGTGCCCTACATCGCAACGGCCGGTGAGACCAAGACCAAACCTACACAGCACTCAGTAAAAGAGCTGCGTTCGATTGGCTTGCAGCCGGATGTGCTGTTATGCCGCTCGGAAAAAGAGGTAGAAGAAGAGCAACGCCGCAAAATTGCACTCTTCACCAACGTCGAAGAGCGCGCGGTCGTTCCTCTGGCGGATGCGGATTCAATCTACGCCATTCCCAAGCTGCTGCAGGGCTTCAAACTCGATCAATATGTGCTGGAACGCTTCAATCTGGAAGCACCAGAGGCAGATTTGGCAGAGTGGGACAAAGTGCTCGAACTCGAGCAGAATGCGACTGAGCAGGTTACTATTGCCATGGTAGGTAAGTACATGGATCTGCTCGACGCCTATAAATCGCTTAACGAGGCGATTAGCCATGCGGGTATGCACGCCGGTGCTGAGGTAAAAATCAAATACATCAACGCAGAAGATATCGAAGAGCAGGGCACCGGGTTATTGGCTGATGCAGACGCAATTCTGGTTCCTGGCGGTTTTGGCGCGCGCGGTCTCGAGGGCAAGTTGTCCTCTGTGCAGTATGCCCGCGAAAACAAAATCCCCTATTTGGGTATTTGTCTGGGGATGCAATGTGCGGTTATCGAATTTGCGCGTAATGTACTTAAGCTGGATGACGCCAACAGCACTGAGTTCAACCCTAAAACAACGCATCCGGTGATCGGCCTGATTACCGAATGGATCACCTCTGAGGGTGACCGGGAAACCCGCGATGAATCGTCTGATCTGGGCGGGACAATGCGTTTGGGGGCTCAGGAGTGTCATTTGGAGAAAGGCTCCAAAATTGCAGGTATCTACGGCAAGGATATGATCGTGGAACGTCATCGTCACCGTTACGAAGTCAACAATACCTATTTGGAAGCCATGCGCGAAGCAGGTTTACGTATTGGCGGCTGGTCTTCCGATGACACTCTGGTAGAAACCGTTGAGCTGCCGGATCACCCCTGGTTTGTCGCCAGTCAATTCCACCCGGAATTTACTTCCACCCCGCGGGACGGGCATCCGCTGTTTTTAAGTTACATCAAAGCCGCGCTGGCGGCACGCCGGTAGAATTCACGCTCACGGAGTACACCAATTGCAACATAAAGTAATCAAAGTTGGCAGCATTGATGTTGCCAACGACAAGCCCTTCACCTTGTTCGGTGGTATGAACGTGCTCGAATCTCAGGATTTGGCGCTGAAAATCGCAGAAAAGTATGTGCAAGTGACCCAAAAATTGGGCATTCCCTACGTGTTTAAGGCCTCCTTCGACAAAGCCAACCGTTCCTCCATCCACTCGTATCGCGGGCCGGGAATGGAGAAAGGGCTGCGCATTTTTGAGGCAGTGAAGAAAGAATTTGGTATACCTGTGATCACCGATGTGCACGAACCTCAACAGGCGGCACCGGTGGCAGAAGTGGTGGATGTTATTCAGCTGCCTGCATTTTTGGCGCGCCAAACAGATTTGGTCGAAGCGATGGCCAAAACGGATGCGGTAATCAACGTGAAAAAACCGCAGTTTCTCAGCCCTGGGCAAATGAGAAATATCGTTGAGAAATTTGCAGAAGGTGGCAATGAAAATGTCATCTTATGTGAACGCGGAGCCTGCATGGGTTACGACAATCTGGTTGTCGATATGCTGGGTTTCCGAACCATGAAGGAAGTGAGTAACGGCTTGCCCGTCATTTTTGACGTAACTCACGCGTTACAGTGTCGCGATCCACTGGGTGCGGCCTCCGGGGGGCGCCGTCAGCAAACCGCTGAATTGGCGCGGGCTGGCCTGGCAGTGGGGTTGGCGGGGCTTTTTATTGAAGCCCACCCGAACCCGAACGAAGCCAAGTGCGATGGCCCCAGTGCCTTGCCACTGGACAAACTGGAACCCTTCCTTGGGCAGATGAAAGCCGTGGACAACCTGGTTAAGGTGTTGCCACCGCTGGATATTCAGTAGTTTCCCTTACACTTGTCAGTAAAACAAAGAGAGACAGTCACTATGAGTAAGATTGTAGACGTAGTTGGTTTTGAGGTAATGGACTCCCGCGGGAACCCTACCGTAATGGCGGAAGTGGTCCTGGAGTCGGGTGTTGTCGGTAGCGCATGTGCGCCTTCTGGAGCCTCTACCGGCTCCCGTGAAGCCCTGGAACTGCGCGATGGCGACAAAAGCCGCTACCTGGGTAAAGGTGTGCTGAAAGCGGTTGCCAATATCAACGAAACCATCAAGCCTCTGCTGGTGGGTAAAGACGCCGCCGCACAGCGCGAACTCGATCAAATCATGATCGACGCTGACGGCACTGATAACAAAGCCACTCTTGGCGCAAATGCTATTCTGGCAGTATCTCTGGCTGCAGCCAAAGCTGCGGCAACTGACAAAGGTGTTCCTCTTTACGCGCACATCGCGGAAATCAACGGCACCCCTGGCCAGTACAGCATGCCTGTTCCTATGATGAACATTGTTAACGGTGGTGAACACGCCGACAACAATGTCGACATCCAGGAATTCATGGTTCAGCCAGTTTCTGCGCCTAACTTCACCGAAGCACTGCGTATGGGCGCTGAAGTTTTCCACGCGCTGAAAAAAGTACTGTCTGGCCGTGGCCTGAACACTGCGGTAGGCGACGAAGGTGGCTTTGCTCCTAACCTGCCTTCCAACGAAGGTGCGCTGGAAGCTATCGCTGAAGCCGTAGCTGCTGCGGGTTACAAGCTGGGTGAAGACATCACTCTGGCTCTGGACTGTGCGTCATCTGAGTTCTACAAAGACGGCGTCTACGATATGGCTGGCGAAGGCAAAAAATTCACTGCAGACGAATTTGCTGCCTACCTGGACGAGCTGTCCAGCAAGTACCCCATCTTGTCTATTGAAGACGGTATGGACGAAAGCGACTGGGATGGCTGGGACGTTCTGACCAAGAAAATCGGTAGCCGCGTGCAGCTGGTTGGCGACGATCTGTTCGTAACCAACACCAAAATCCTGAAAGAAGGCATTGAGAAGGGTATTGGTAACTCCATCCTGATCAAATTCAACCAGATTGGTTCTTTGAGCGAAACGCTGGACGCGATCAAAATGGCGAAAGACGCAGGCTACACCGCCGTAATCTCTCACCGTTCCGGCGAAACCGAAGATACCACTATTGCTGACCTGGCAGTTGCAACTGCCGCAGGCCAGATCAAAACCGGTTCTCTGTCGCGTTCTGACCGTATCGCCAAGTACAACCGTCTGCTTCGCATTGAAGCTGAACTGGGCGAAAAAGCACCATATCGCGGCCGCGCTGAATTCAAGGCGTAAGCGATCTGTACACACCAGAGGCTGTGTTGTGCAGCCTCACTCGAAACCCGGCTTTAGGCCGGGTTTTTTGTGCCGGACAATTTAGGCGCTAATCCTGGCGCTATCGCCTGGCTTGTTGTTCTACTTGGGCATGCCCCACGCGGTTACGGTGAAAATATCACAGACCATCACCCTCACCGAGCGTATCGTTGCGTCCATCAACTGAGACGGAGATCACGCTATGAACAACGGTAAACTGATTGTGATAGAAAACCAAAATGATGTGCATAACCTCCGTCGTTTAAACAAGCGTTTTTCCCGCCCTGCGGTACGTCGCCTGGTAGTGACGCCCGAGCGGGATTGCAGCCAGCGCGGGCGCCCGCTCTCAGATACGGGCGCCAGCCAAAAAATCGCCCGACTGTTCAATGAAGGTGGCAGTCGAGTGGTGCCACCCGTATTCTCTCTGGTACTTTTGCTCTTTGTATTGTTGCAACTTGAAAGTGGGGCGGGTCTTAGTTTTTCGGATACCGTTTTGAGCATTGCTTGCGCGGTAGTTGCGGCGTTTCTGGCCAAGTGCCTACTGTCTCTTGTCAATTACCACCGGTTGGAGCAGGAACTCCGCGCTCTGGAGACAACGTTAAGCAGTGCGCACTAGCGGCGCACTTCGTTACAGAACACCAAGTCCTTTAAAATGATGCTGGGCACCGGCTCCAATTTCGGGTGTATTGCGCACCTTCCAGCCCCCATCGCCTCTCCGTGAACCTTGAGTGCTTCGATCGCGCCGTTAAACAGCTTTCAACTTCATGTTCTTGTGCTTTGCCCTTTGTGCAGTACCTTAAAATTTATTACATTTTAAATCGCGTTCCAGCGGTTTATCCCTCCACAAAAGCACTTCGATCAAAACACTGAATACTAAAAGCCGTTAGAATATTGGCGAACCGGTTTACAGAGTTTTTATCTTATGCAGTTTGTGCTTGTTTTTAATAGCGGAAGTTCCTCGTTTAAATTTTCACTGTTCCCCACGGATTCCGATGCCCCCCTGTTAAATGGTGTAGCTGAAGCACTCAGCACACCTGAAGCCAATATGAAGATAGTTCCGGCCGAAGGAGAGGTGCAGCGATTCCATATCGACGCAGATCATCAAGGTGCTATTGCTATTCTGGTAGCAAAGCTTCCGGAATTTGGCGTTAACTTTACCGATGTGGTTGTAGTTGGGCACCGAGTGGTGCACGGCGGTGAGGCGTTTTCAGAGTCAGTTGTGGTTGACGACTATTCTCTAGGCAAGATGGAATCCTGTTCCGATCTGGCGCCGCTTCACAATCCAGCCGCCGTCTTGGGTATTCGGTTAATTGGTGAACTTTATCCAAATCTTCCCCAGGTCGCGGTGTTCGATACGGCGTTTCACCAAACGCTGGAGAAGAAAGCGTATCTCTACGCGGTGCCATATCACCTCTACGAGCAACAGGGTGTGCGTCGCTATGGCTTTCACGGCACCAGCCATCGCTATGTTGCCGGTGAAGCTATTCGCCGCCTGGGCTTGCCTGAATCTGATAATCAATTGTTGATTGCTCATTTAGGTAATGGTTGTAGTGCAACGGCTGTGAGTAACGGTAAGAGTGTCGATACCACCATGGGGCTGACACCACTGGAGGGCCTTGTGATGGGCACTCGCTCTGGTGATGTCGATCCCAGTCTACATCAGTTCCTGCAGGATCGCCTGGGTTGGTCACTACAGAAGATTACCGATGTGTTGAATCGTGAATCTGGTTTGCTCGGGATTTCGCAAATCAGCAACGATATGCGCACTCTCGTCGAGGCGGCCGAAAATGGTAATGAATCCGCCCAATTGGCGATTGATGTATTTTGTTTCCGCCTGGCTCGCCAGTTAGCGGGATTGGCGGCTTCTCTGTCACGTATCGACGCCGTCGTGTTTACGGGTGGGATAGGTGAAAATAACGGTGGCTTGCGCAAAAAAGTGCTTGAGTCTCTCGCGATTTTTGGTTTTACGGTGGATGGATCTGCGAATGCCATTCATGGCAAAGAGTCCGCAGGAGTCATTACGACTGATACGTCGCCCACTCGCGCTATGGTAGTTCAAACGAATGAAGAAGCAATGATCGCACGTGATGCGAAAAAACTGGTGTTGGGGGTGACTGACCATGCATAGTTTTTATTTGGCTCCAACATCGTCGGGCACTGGCTTAACCTCAGTTTGTTTGGGGTTGGTACGCGCACTCGATCAGCTGGGGGTGCGCGTTGCCTTCTTCAAACCGATCGCGCAGATTTACGGCACCGATACGGGTCCGGGACGATCGAATACCTTGATTCAGGAAACCGTGGGCTTGCAGCCTGCGCCGTCTATCAGTCTGTCGTACGCGCAGCACAAAGTTGCCTCCGGCGGGCTCGATGACTTGATGGAAGAGGTAATATCAAATTTCCAGGCTTCGGCTGGCGATGCCGATGTGATGGTTGTGGAGGGGCTGGTGCCTCGTCCAAACGAAGATTACATTGTACGGTTGAACACTCGAATCGCCGCGACATTAGGCAGTGATGTCATTCTTGTTGCAGCTAAAAAACATTATTCTTCTGCACAACTCAATGAGCGGATAAATATCACCGCCAGTATTTTTGGTGGACTGAACAACCCACGCTTGTTGGGCTGTATCCTGAATAAGGTTGGGGCGCCACCTAAAGGCAGTCATCGGGTACGCGCAGATGACGCGGCCGACGATTGGGAAGTGGCGGAGCAAAACATTGAATTTGTTAAGCGTAAATTGCCGATCTTCAACCACCAGGATTTCCGCTGCCTGGGCATTATCCACTGGAACCCCGCATTTATTGCACCGCGAACCTTGGATGTTGCCAAGCATTTGAATGCACGGGTACTGCATGCCGGTAATATTGTTCAGCGCCGGGTATCTTCTGTCGTTTTGTGCGCGCGCACCGTGGCGAATATTGTTTATGCCCTTAAGCCCGGTACCTTGATCGTAACGCCTGGCGATCGCGCAGATATTATGCTGGCGGCGAGCCAGGCATCACTTAATGGCGTCCCTCTCGCGGGCGTTCTCTTCACCGGCGATATGGTGCCTGACGAACGTGTTATGACCCTGTGCCGCAGCGCAATTAACACCGGCTTACCAATTTTGTCGTCAGAGCTGGATTCACTGGCCACGGTGCAACTGCTCGATAATATGAGCGAAGAGGTTCCGGCTGAAGACGTGCAGCGCATGTTAGAAGTTATGGACGAAGTGGCTCACTCGCTCGATACGCAATGGCTGGCGGACCGCGCTTCTCTGCCACAGGATGTGCGTATGTCGCCACCGGCGTTCCGTCACTATCTGGTGCGTCAAGCGCAAAGCCTGAGTAAGCGTATTGTGCTACCTGAAGGCGATGAGCCGCGCACGTTACAGGCTGCGATTATTTGCCACAGCCGCGGTATTGCGCGTTGCGTGTTGTTGGGTAAACCGGAAACAATTCATTCGGTTGCCGAAGTGAACGGTTTGCAAATTCCAGATGGGCTGGAAATTCTCGACCCGGAAAATATTCGCAAAAGTTACGTGCAACCCATGGTTGCGCTGCGCGAGCACAAAGGCTTGAGTCAGCCGCAGGCTGAGGTACAACTGGAAGATTCCGTTGTTCTCGGTACCATGATGCTGGCGGTCGGTGAGGTCGATGGTCTGGTCAGTGGTGCCATGCATACCACGGGAAATACCATTCGCCCCGCGTTGCAGTTAATTAAAGCGCGTACCGAATCCAGCATTGTTTCGTCAATTTTCTTTATGCTGATGCCGGACCAAGTGCTGGTATACGGCGATTGCGCTGTGAACCCCAACCCGACTGCGGAACAGCTGGCAGAAATTGCGATTCAGTCTGCAGAGTCGGCGAAAGCGTTTGGCATCGACCCTAAAGTCGCGATGATCAGCTATTCAACGGGTTCGTCTGGTAAAGGCTCCGATGTTGACAAGGTACGCCAGGCCACTGAAATTGCCCAGGCCAAGCGCCCCGATATGATTATCGACGGCCCCTTACAGTACGATGCGGCCGCAATTGCCAGCGTTGCCGCCAGTAAAGCGCCGGGCAGCCCTGTCGCGGGTAAAGCTACGGTGTTTGTGTTCCCTGATTTGAATACCGGCAATACCACCTATAAAGCCGTTCAGCGCAGCGCGAACGTGTTAAGTATTGGCCCAGTATTGCAGGGGCTTAAAAAGCCGGTGAACGATCTGAGCCGCGGCGCGCTGGTCGATGATATCGTTTACACCATCGCGCTTACAGCGATTCAGGCTGAGCAGGCGGCGAAACTGAATTACTACTAGCGGGTTTTCATTATCACGTTACGGCAGCGCGAGAGTCGTGTGAAATCGCGCTGCCGTATTTCTCTCTTCTTAAATATATTCCTTTCAATAATGCCCTGTTGTCAGGCAGACATCCGCACGACTTCTTCAATCTTAACGGGTGACAATAAAGCGATTGCTGCTAGCGCTTTCTGCTTCAAAGATCCTTCAGGTAAGCGTTTGCAAAAGGCTGAAACGCATCGCCAAATTCTTTTGCCATTTTGTCCGGAAATACCAGAAAGTCGTTTGTCGTTAACGCGCTTAAAACGGCCTCTGCGACGACTTCTGGAGGCTCTGCAATATCACTAAAGCCAGCACTCGCTGCCATCGGGGTGTCGATGGGGCCTGGGTGGACGCTGATCACGCGTATGTCGTGGGCTTTTAACGTCGCTTTTAAAGCCAGGGTAAACGAAAAGCTTGCGGCTTTCGATGCGGAGTAGGTACTGAGGCTGCCATCGCTAATGAGTGAGGCAATGGAATTAACCTGAATAAAAACGCCAGCGGATTTTTCCAGTACAGGGATGAACGCTTTTGCCATGCGGAGTAGGCCGAATGTATTCACTTCCAGTTCCTGTTGGAACCGTACTTCTACATCCTCTGCCAGTGGTGTTGTAAGGGTCATAGCTCCTGCGTTGTTCACGACGATATCCAAGGGGCCTGCCTGCGATGCCAAATCCGTTACGCTTGTTGCGGAGGTTAAATCCAGCGGTAAAACCAGGATACGCGATCCAAATTGACGCGCGAAACCCGCGGCGCTTTCGGTGTTTCTAACGGCCATAACAACCTGTTGTGCCCCGGCGGCGAGAAACGCCGATACTAACGCTGTACCAATTCCGCCGTTGGCGCCAGTAATTAAAACGCGTTTGTTGTGTAATCCGTGGTTCATCTGTGTCTCCGGTTGCTGTTACCTTTATTCAACACGTATTTTTACACAATTATTAGCGCTAATTCTTGCTAAAAGTTGAGGCGTGTAACCGGTGTTGTCAGGCTCTAATATATTGAGCGTTGGCGTTTTCTAGAGATACAAAAAAGCCCGCAGTTGTGCGGGCTTTTGTATGGTTAGCGATTTACGTTAGGCTAGCACCGCCAGCAACAGAATCGCGACAATATTGGTAATTTTAATCATCGGATTAACTGCTGGGCCTGCGGTATCTTTGTAGGGGTCGCCGACGGTGTCGCCGGTGACAGACGCCTGGTGCGCTTCTGAACCCTTGCCGCCGTGGGCGCCATCTTCAATCGCTTTTTTGGTGTTATCCCAGGCTCCGCCGCCAGAGGTCATAGAGATTGCAACAAACAAACCGGTCACAATCGTTCCCAGCAACATCGCACCCAGCGAAGCAAACGCCGCCGCCTGGCCTGCAACCATGTTTATCACAAAATAGATGACGACAGGCGCGAGCACGGGTAGCAGAGAGGGCATTAACATTTCACGGATGGCGCTCTTGGTGAGCATATCGACACAGGTGCCGTATTCAGGTTTGGTGGTGCCTTCCAGCACACCGGGAATTTCCTGAAACTGACGGCGCACTTCATTTACCACTTTACCGCCAGCGCGACCTACCGCTTGCATCGCCACGCTGCCAAACAGGTAAGGCAGCAGCCCGCCAATAAATAGACCGATAACCACGTAAGGGTCGGACAAGTTGAAGTTCACATCCAAACCGGGGAAGTAGTGCTCGAGGTCGGTGGTATAGGCTGTAAACAGTACCAGCGCTGCCAGGCCAGCAGAACCAATCGCGTAGCCTTTGGTAATCGCTTTGGTGGTGTTGCCCACTGCGTCGAGGGCATCCGTGGTGCTGCGCACTTCTTCTGGCAGTTCTGCCATTTCGGCGATGCCACCAGCGTTATCCGTTACCGGACCAAATGCATCCAGAGCGACCACAATCCCAGCGAGCGCCAGCATCGTGGTTGCGGCAACGGAAATACCGTAGAGACCGCCGCAAATGTAGGACACTACGATGCCTGCGCAGATGACAAGAACGGGCAGGGCGGTGGACTCCATCGAGATCGCCAGGCCCTGGATAATGTTGGTTGCATGGCCTGTGGTGGAAGCATCGGCGATCATTTTAACTGGGCGATATTCCGTACTGGTGTAGTACTCGGTAATCCACACAATGAGCGCGGTAACTACCAGGCCTGTCATTGCGCAAAGCACCAGCGACCAACCGGTTAAATCGGTGCCCGCTAACTGGGTGCTCAAGCCAATTTGAACATGGGTGGTACCTACCACTAAAATGGCTGATAACACAGCGCTGGCAATAAACCCTTTGTAGAGGGCGGCCATGATGTTCTGGCTTTTTCCTAACCGTACAAACAGGGTAGCAACGACCGAGGCGAAGATACACACAGCGCCGATCAACAGCGGATAGAACATCAGTGTTTCACGGGTGTCTCCGGTGAAATACAGCGCGCCCAACAGCATCGAAGCAACAATTGTCACCACATAGGTTTCGAAGAGGTCTGCCGCCATGCCGGCACAATCGCCTACGTTATCGCCCACATTGTCGGCAATCACGGCTGGGTTGCGGGGGTCGTCTTCGGGAATACCGGCTTCAATTTTGCCGGAGAGGTCGGCGCCCACGTCGGCGCCTTTGGTGAAGATACCGCCGCCAAGACGCGCAAAAATAGAAATAAGTGAAGCGCCGAAGCCCAAGCCAACCAGGGCTTCGAGTACACTGCGGGCGCCCTCGTCGGTGGCGAGATCGAATTGCAGTTGCAGCAGTGTGTAATAGCCCGCAATACCTAATAGCGCCAGGCCCACAACGAGCATGCCGGTGATGGACCCCGAGCGAAAGGCGATATCCAATGCGGTTTTCAAGCCTTTCGAGCGCGCCGCTTCCGCAGTGCGGACGTTTGCTCTTACGGAAATATTCATTCCAATATAACCGGCAGCGCCAGAAAGAACTGCGCCAATAACATAGCCAAGCGCAACCCAGATATTTAAAAGAAGCGCGAGAATTATTCCAACGACTACGCCCACAATGGCAATAGTCCCATACTGTCGGTTCAGGTAAGCTCGTGCACCCTCCTGCACGGCACTGGCGATTTCCACCATTTTCTCGTTACCCGTGGGTGAAGCTAAAATCCACCGGGTTGCGACGATGCCGTACGCCAGAGCGACGATCGCGGCTATGAACACCACGTAGTAAGCAACAGGCATAACTCATGTCCTCTTAGGTTGTTATTTTTTGTCGTATTGCTGGATGCAAATCATCTTATCACCGCGTTTTCTTTAAAGGTTTGCGGTGGGCTAAGCGGGGAAGACTATTCGGGACCTGTTTGTTTTTAATCAAGTATAGAAACGGATATAAAAAAGGCACCGCAGTTTTCACTGTGGTGCCTCTGGTTAGTCAACTGGTCGTTGGCTAATTGGTTCTGCAGTTTGGCTGCTGGGGTTGATTACCCGCGGCTCAGCCTTGACCTGGAGCGTAAGGGAAGCGCATGTCCATATATTCTTTAAGCGTTTTTTCGGGCTTTTCAAACCCTTTTGGCAGCGGCCGTTGAGAAAATGTTTGAAAGTAGGTCACACAAGCATCGCGCCACCAGCGAGCTTCTTTTTCCTGAATAGTTAACGCCATATCTACTTGGTGATATTGCAGCGGATCGAGTTCGTCCTGCAGAGACTGCCATTGATTGTGCATCGCTGTTACATCCGCAGCGCCTTGATAGTAACGGTGAACAAGTTCATCCCACAGGTCACGCCCGGTGGACTTAACGGTGTAGTCCCAGGGTAAGTGATGGAACCAAAGTAGCAATTCTTCGGGTGTTGTTTCTGCTTTTGCGTACTCTTCTTTTAGTGGTGAAAAATATTGCTCAACAGAATTAACGCCGGTAGGTGACCGGTCAAATCCAATGCCGTCTTTGCCTGCTTTGTGATAGTAGACAGAAGTCCAGTCCTCTCGGCCCAGATCTTTCACCCAGGGGCCGGGCCCGTAGTGATGCCCTACGCCCATAATGTGGTGTAAACCGAGAGGGGTCATATAATTCACGGTTATTTCACGCGAGCGCATCATCATATCGGTAACCGTTGATACCACTTTTTCGTCGTTGCTCAAGGTCATCCGAACCCATTCGTCTGCAATGTCGGCTGTGGTCAGTTCATGATCCCACGCGAGGCGGCCGAACACATACCAGTTGGACTGAAGAATAATGTGGCCAGTCCAGTTGCGGTCGGTGCCGATATTCGATACGCCGGCGATGCCAGATATGTGATTGTTAAACAGTGAACCATCGACAACCTTGGCCACGGTTGAACCCTTGCCTTTGGCATAGGTGTCAGATTGCAATGCCTCTTCGTACATTGTTCCCAGATACACGAGATGGGTGCTAAAGCCCAGGTATTCCATGGTGATTTGAAATTCCATCATCATGGGTGTTTTGGGCGTTGCGCCAAAAAGCGGGCTGAAGGGTTCGCGTGGCTGAAAATCGATTGGGCCGTTCTTCACCTGAATTAGTACGTTATCGTGAAATTTGCCATCGAGCGGCTTGAATTCGGAATAGGCCTGCTTCGAACGCTCCTCGTTCTTTTCATTGGCATACACAAACGCTCGCCACATAACAACACCGCCGTGAGGCGCCAGTGCATCAGCAAGCAAATTTGCGCCCTCGGCATGGGTGCGACCGAAATCACCAGGGCCGGGTTGGCCTTCGGAATTCGCTTTTACCAAAAAGCCGCCAAAGTCGGGTATGCGCGCATAGATTTCCTCGACTTTATCCTTCCACCATTGTTTTACAGTGGGGTCCAGCGGGTCGGACGTTTTCAGTCCACCGATTAATTGGGGTGAGCTGAATTTTATTGAAAGGTATACCTTGATGCCGTAGGGACGAAACAGGTCGGCCAATGCTTCAACTTTGTCCAGATAGTGTGGTGTCAGCGTAATTGCGTTGGCGTTAACGTTATTCAACACCGTGCCGTTGATACCAATACTCGCATTCGCGCGCGCGTAGTCGTAGTAGCGCGGGTAGGTATAATCAGGCAGTTTATGCCAGTCCCAAATTGACTCCCCGGCGAAACCGCGTTCCACATGGCGATCCATATCGTCCCAGTGGTTGAGCACTCGAACATCGATTTTAGGCTTCTCGACAATTTCGAGTTCGCGTAAAGGCTGCTCGGTTTGTATCAAACGCAATAAGTGAAAGGTACCGTATAGCGCCCCCACATCCGTATTGGCTGCAATCAGGGTTACCGGCTTTCCGCTCAACTCGAGCGATTTAATTACAAAGCCTTCTTTGCCCAGACCCTTCAGCTCCGACAGGTCCGCGTTGCGGATGTCTGCAGAGGATGACGGGGTGCCCACCACTAAAGCGTGTTTGCCAACAGCTTCGACAAATTTAGGTTGTTTGCCTAAAAGGCCTGAGAGCGCGTGTGAAAGCTCATCGCGGATGACGGTAGTCGTCGCTGAATCTCCGGCAACGTATATTGAGCTGATTTGTTTCCGGTATGTTTTGATACTCTGTTGATCAGACAACAAATCGTATTTCAACCAGAGCCGATAACCGTCCTCGCCATCAAATATTTTTTGGCCAAACGCCGGGCTGCATGCCAATACCGACAGCAGCAAAAAAGCAAAGGTACGTAATATTTTATGCATTGTTTTTCCTGTTTATTGTTCGATTGTTATCGTTTTGCTCACGGCGCCAGTGGCGGAGACATACGGCTGCTGACCGCCGCCAACGCTCAGTGTTAATGGCCCGTGGTAAGGGTGTCGAACGCCCTGGTCGTCCACATAACTGAGATCTTTGCCAGCAATGCTAAATTCGACGGTCTGTGAGGCGCCAGGTTCCAGGTAAATACGCTTGAATTCCTTTAATTCCCGCTGTGGCAGGCTTAATCCGGGTACCTTCATCGACACGTAAACCTGCACAACTTCATCGCTGGCGACTTTGCCGCTGTTGCTCACCTGAGCGGTTATAGCGAGCGGTTCACCACTTGCCATTGTGGCTGGCGCACTTAACTCGCTGTAAGCAAATTGGGTGTAACTCAGGCCGTAACCAAATGGGTAGAGTACATCCCCCTGGTAGTACTTATAGGTCCGGTTGGTCATGGCATAATCTTTAAAACCGGGTAAATCGTCCAGACTGCGATAGAACGTAATCGGCAAGCGGCCCGAGGGGGAAACCTCGCCCCACAAAATTCGTGCGAGCGCTGTACCGGTTGCCTCGCCGGGGTAAAACCCTTGCAAAATCGCGTCTACGTTATTATTCGCCCAGTTAAGTGCAATTGCGCTGCCACTGAAATTCACTAAAACAATGGGTTTGTTAAGTTTTTTAAGCGTTGCCAAGAGCTTGCGTTGTGGCTCGGGCAGGCGGATATCTGTTCTGTCTCCATGGTCGAAACCTTCGATCTCGACGCTCATTTCTTCACCTTCAAGATCAGCCGATATCCCGCCGGTAAAGATGATTACATCGGCTTTTTGCGCCGCGGCCACAGCATCGGCAACCAGGTTGCGCGAGCTGTTCAGCCAACTGACTTTGGCGTAGGCTTCAAGCGGTTGCCCCCAAAAAGCGTGGACAAATTTTTGGCTGGCTTCGAACGCGTACTCCTGATTAGCGTTGAGGTAGATTCCATCTTTTACTTCCTCGCCATCGATTTTTAATGTTTCGCGAGTGGAGAATTGATACACCCCTGACTCCTTGGGTATCAGCACGCCGGACCACTCGACAGCGAATTCATCACGCACAGTGTTATCGACGGGTGAGCGCTGCCAGAAAAAGTCGATGTTGGCGTCGACCCGAGAAAATACCGGCACCTCCTCCCGGCCTTCTTTGGCTGAGGCATTGTAATAGTTAGCTTGCAAGCCAGGCTTTAGTGCGCCATTGTCATCTTTGTGGAAAAAGTGGTCTGCAGATATAACCTGGTAGTGAGAAAAGGTGTCACCCGCAAGCGCAGATCCCGGGGCGTAAAACACATTCTCTTCGCCGAGGTACTGCTGAATGCCGTCCAGGGGCGTCACCGGTTTGATTGGATCGCCAAAGTAGTTGCCCACGAGCACAGTCGGGTTGGTGGCGTTAGGCCCGATAATGGCGACCTTACTGGATTTTTTGAGGGGCAGAATGCCGCTGTTCTTGAGCAGTACAAACGACTTCTCAGCGGCTTTTTGAGTGAGCGCGAGATGGGCCTGTGAGCCGACTACATCCATCGGAATTTTGGAATAGGGAACCTGATCGTCCGGATCGAACATACCAAGTTTGAAGCGGGTTTTCATCAGGCGTTTTACGGATTGATCAATTTCATCCTGTGTAATCATTTCCCGCTGCAATGCAAAGTGCAGGTTAGCGAAAGTGCTCAGGCGGTCGGTGCCACAGTTCAGGTCGGTACCACTGCGCACGGCCCAGGCAGCTGCGGCCGCAGGCGCCATGACCACGTGGTGAGCCTCTGGAGCATAGAAGTCCGCGATCGCGCCACAGTCGGAAACAACGTGGCCTTTAAAGCCCCACTTCCCGCGCAGGGTTTCTTTTAGCAGCATATCGTTGCCACACGCGGGCTCGTCATTGACGCGGTTGTAGGCACACATCACCGATTCCACATCGCCTTCCACCACCGCTTTTTCGAACGCGGGTAGATAGGTTTCGTTTAAATCCTTCGGGCTGGCGATGTAGTTATCTGAGTGGCGTGACTTTTCGGGGCCGCTGTGTACTGCGAAGTGCTTGGCCATGGCAGCGGTTTTCAGGTACTTCGGATTTTCTCCCTGCAGGCCGCTGATGTAAGGCAGTGCCAGCTCGCCAGTAAGGTAGGGGTCTTCGCCGTAGGTTTCCTGGCCGCGGCCCCAGCGTGGATCGCGGAAGATGTTGATATTGGGTGACCAGAAGGTGAGCCCGGTGTAGCGAAAATGTACGCCGTTTTCAACAAAGTAGTGGTGTTTCGCTCGCGCCTCATCGGAGACGGCCTCAGCGATATCGAACATGGTCTCCCTGTCCCACATGGCGGCCATGCCTATTGCCTGAGGAAAAACTGTGGCCTTGCCTGCCCGTGCGACACCGTGCAGGGCTTCGTTCCACCAATCGTATTCTGCAATACCCAAATGCTCGATAGCTGGTGATTCGTTGTACATCTGAGATATTTTTTCTGCCAGATCCATCCGCGAAACCAGATCATCAACGCGGGTGTCAATGTCCAGAGTCGTGTCCATGTAGGCGGGTTGTTCATTGGCTGTACTGCGCTCGCTAACGGGCTTGGGTACTGGGTTGTTATCCGGTGAGCAACCGGTGAAAAGCAGTGATGCCAGGGTTAGACCTAGAATTGGCACGGGATTCAGGGGGTTTCTGCGCATAGTAAGACCTGCGTTAGTTTGAGTTATTATTCCATGAGAGTTCGGGTCTGCTCAGTGCTCCTGCGACCACTGAGGTAGGTTTCTATGAAACCATGGCTGTATTACTTCAAAATATGCCACTCCGGTATCGGCGATTTGAAAGTAAGTATAGCCAAATGCCCGTGGGTGTTGGCGCGTAGATAAGCTTGAACTCGAAGAACTGTCTGTAATTCAACCAATAGGTAATTATTAATGGGAAACGACTAATGGGAAAACACGTCGCGTTTTTCGCTTTTCTAATCATGTCCATCTGTTTTTTAAGTGGCTGTGTGCAATTGATAACGCCGCGCGTGGAGACAGCGCTGGTGGAGCTTCGCACTGGCGAGTACCGACTGGACCCGGAGCACGCCGCGCTACTGTTTAAGGTCGATCACATGGGGTTGTCGAGTTTTGTCGGTCGTTTCGAAAAGTTTGATGCATCGCTGGACTTTGTACCCGAACAGTTGGCTGACAGCCGTCTGGATGCGGTTATTGACATGGCAAGCATCAATGTCAATAGCACTGAATTTGCCGACACACTGCGCGGCAGCGATTGGTTCGCTGTGCAAACCTACCCGCAGGCACATTTCAGCACGACGAGTGTGGCCTCCGTCGAGGGAAATATCGTCAAATTCAATGGAGTTCTGGAATTTCTGGGGGTGAAAAAACCGGTGATGATCGAAGTTAATTTTCGCGGTGGCGCAACGAACATGCTGACAGCGAAATACACCATAGGATTTTCAGCGATAGCCCAGTTTAAACGCTCTGAGTTCGGTATGGATAAATATATCCCCGCAGTAGGGGATGATGTGACCATTGAGGTTTACGCGGAGTTTCAGAGGAATTAGTTGCTCTTATTCTAAAACTGCGAAAGTGAATTGACAAAAGCCAGCAAATAACGGATGTATTTGCTGGCTTCCAATTAAGGTCACTCTATGAATGTGGCGAGAAAAAACAGCGCAAGAGTTATTCGCTCTCTTTACCTAAATTCTTTAAATACGTAGGCAAACTGCTGAGAATATAGCCGTTTAGCACCTGCGGGGATTCTTCCAGTAGCAGGTCGATTTTTGCTGTGGCTTTTTGTGTGCTGCTGGAGCTGCTCATATCGGCCGCGCATTCCAGTATTTCTTCCAGGTTGATTGGGTGCTCGACACGCTCTTTTGGATGCTCCTCGTGAAATTCTGTTATTGCCAGGAGCACCTCGACAATCGCGCTTCGGAAATAGGGCGGGTGTAATTGGGCAAGTGCATCGTTAATGAGTTGTGCAAAAATTTCCTCGCCGGGGGTCATCGAGCTGCGAACAAATTCGCTTTCAATAATGCACGCGGGGTTGTGCGATTCGGCAAAAATAATTTTGGGTGCAATTGCAAGGGTTTGCCAGATCTTTTCCAGGAACTCGCGGCTCAAACTGAGAATAAGGCCGCGCTCAAAGCGCCATTCAAACCAGTCAAGATCCATTGCTTCCACATCGGAATCGCTCATGTTTTTCGCAGAAAGACTGCGTTTTAAGCCTTTGGCGAATACGCTTCGCTGGGAGCTGAAGATTTTATAGAGCCGGTCTAACACTGCACTCGGGCTGAGCTGGCCGAGCTCCAGCACGGATTCTTTGTAGTTATCGCTTTTTACGCCATCGGCACACAGATTCAGAAGGTTACTCAACTGTATTGAGCGCACCCCTTCGAAAAGCTGTGGGTTGGTGCGTTGCAATATACCGATGGACTCCAGCAATTCCTGGAGCAGACAGTGGTCGATGGGGTTAATACTGGCTTCGCGCAACGCCTCCACAATCTGGCTGTTGTTAAGCGACTGTTCCAAGCCAAACTCGCTGGTATCTACTGAGCCAACGATCACAGAGAAGTGACGTGAGCTGAGAACCGAAAGATAGTCCGACAGATCGTCTTTTACCCGGCCCGATAGTGCGAAAGCGAGCCGGGCAATCAGCCACTGATGGTTTTGTAAGGCATTGCTATAAATTGTATTCAGCAGGTCGCGGGCAGTAATCCGTTTATTGGTATCACTGGCAGACTCGTGCAGCGGTCGGTCGGCGAAGTATTCGACGAGCTTATCTGCCTGTGCGAGCTGGCTGCCATCAAGCGCTTGAAGCAGCGCCAGGCTTTGGGTATTCCATTCGATTGCCGGTGGCGCTTCCACCTCGCGGCTGGTAATGGGGGTTAGGCAGATATCGGGCGCGAGAAGCCAGTTTTCTCTTGACGCGCGGAACGCAAGATTGGCGGAAGCATAACCAATATTCTCGTCTTCTGTTCGTAGCTGAAATCCTTGCAGGCACTCGTAGAGTAAGTGAGCGTCGGGCGAGTTACACAGGGCTTCGTTGACCATAAAAGTAAAAACGGCAACTTCGGAGTTGAGCCAGTGCTTACGAATATGCGAGATTTCTTCTCGCACCATGGTCGCTACCCGCGCGATATCGTGATGCACATAGTCATCATCGGAATCGCCTTGAATCCACGACAAACACAAAAACTGGTGGTCGTTAATACAGTAGGTCTGCGAACTTGCAAGGCTCAAAAGTCGTCGTCGCGGCCGTCCGGTGAGGTTCAATTTGTGGTTGGCGCCAACTTGTGCGTAGGCCTCCACCAGATGTGGGGCAGAGATAACTTTTAGCGGGGCGATATCCAGAATGCTTTCGGCAATTACGCCGTTATCCGCGAGGATTTTTTTCACATCTTCATTTTCAGCCAGTACCACAAGCGCAACCTGTGCTTTGGTCATTTGGGTTGTGGTACTGCGCAATTTTACCGGGTCGAGGTCGTCCGGTTTTAGCAATCCTAGGTCCATCAACCTGCCGGTGTAGTACAGGCTCTGCGCCCAAACCAGCGGTAAGTTATCGTTGGCGACGCGGGCCTGGCTTTTGGGATTGCGCTTTTCGGCTTCTATGGCATGCTCGGGTACATAATACAATTCGGGAATTAGGCCGATACCATTTTTTTCGATCATCAGATTTTGAATTTTCTGATAATAGTGGCTTGCGGTCTGCGTGTTGCCAGTGAACAGTGCGTTCAGATAGAGATAGCAAAAAAACAAGGGCCATTCGGATTCAATATGCTGAAAGTTGGCTAACTCTGAGTGTTCGTAGTACAAGCGAGATGGATCTTCGATAACGGTCTGGTGGCCGTCCCACAAAAATCGCTTTAACCCATAAATACCGCCCAGCTTTTTTAAAATTTCATCGCGTGTTTCGGTTGCCAAAATGGAATCGCCAACCGCAAATGCGGGGAAGCCAATAATACTGAGTAGTGCAGCGTCCACTTCTTTAGAGAGCGATTCTCGTGGCAGCAGCGCGGCGAGGTTGGTGCGTGCCATCGATAGTGCGTCTGGTACAGAGTGCACAACCGCGCGGGTTGGCCCGCCTTTGTGAAATAAATTCAACCCATCCAATGCTTGTAGCGCAGCTTTGGCCATGCCGAGTGAGCTGGCATTAATTTCCGGCTTGCCATTATTAATTTTATTGCCACGCTCCCAGATACCGTAGTCGGGCGTGCGGAACGCACTGGCGATGTAGTAAATAAGATTTTGGACAAAATCGACTTCGTCATAGGTTTGAATAATGCGTAAACCGGAGGCTGTCATTTGCCCGATCATTAACAGGTAAATAGATGTTGCGTCGATTTGCAAATGGCCCCAGGCATCGTCGGCGACAACTGTGAGGCCCGTTGCGGTGTCGTACTTAGCGTGCAGAGCATCAATCGGTTTGAGGGTATGTTTGAACGCTTCCACTTTGTGGGCCTGGCGCATCATTGACTGCAGCAGACCTCGCATCAACTTGATGGTGGCTTGTTCGAGTTCATCCGCCTCTCGGGTTTCGCCTGCTTTTTTCATGGCCAGGCTGAGGGCCCAGGGCGCGATGATGGAATATACATTGTCGCGTACCCAGGCATCGGTGTAGTCGCCGTGTGCATTGACGGAGGTACTGGCTGGGAGCAAGCCCGTTACCGGGTTCTGCCGTGACAGGATAACTTGATTGATTTCGTTGTAGAGTTGTTTGAGCTCTTGTTCGCTGTTTCTCATAACTGCGGAGGTTCCACTAAAACGGGGTCATTGTTTTGGGGCCGGGTGGGGATGTGCGCCACATGTTGGCGCAGCCCAGGTCTCACTGGCGGCAGCGGAAGACGTCGTGTAATGACTGGCTGGTTTACGATGGCGTGTATTCTACGCTAGTTGCATACAGTGCGGCGGCTCCTCTTGCAATGTAGAAGGATAGGGACAGAGTTTCCAGATCCGTTACCAGCATTAATCATGCCCAACAGCTGCGGCAGTCGCCTGCTCGCTGCGAGCCAGATCTTGCCAGACGGTTACTATTAACCCGGGGCTAACCCGGCGATTAAATAGATGACCTTATATATATTAATCGCGCACCATTGAAATACTGACGAAAAGGTGTGAGTTTTCTGATATTTCAATGAGCTACATTGCCCACCGGGCAATGGCGGTGCTTCCCTGCGCCGCCTATCAACTTAGCAATTTTCATCGCCCAGTTAATAAGATAACCGCCTAATAAGATAACCGTAGTGGCGTGCAAAAATACCTTGTGTATTGACTAGCGGTTTTGCAGGCGGTTCAAATCTAACACACCAAATTCAACTGGATCGAACTCGCGTAACGCCGCGTGTATTTTATCCAGTTCTGGCCAGAAATTAGCGTTTGTGCGGCGGACACCATATTGGTTCACGAGCTGCGTATAATCGTCTTTGCTCTTTAGCGCGCCTACGGCATCGACAAAGTCGGCCAGTTGTTCTACGTCCAGATCAAAGAATGCAATGGGGTATGCGCCAGTAAACCCGTTGGTTACGGTGACGTCATTTTCTTCGGGCACAAGGTATTTATCTTCCCTGAACATGGACGTAATGTTCAAATGCGCGTTGTTACGTAAGAGCGACGCGGCAAAATGCTGCTCCCCATCATGGATATACAGGTAAGTATTTTCGGGCAGGGCTTCGGTGGTTTTTCCTTTGACCTTGGCCAGGCGCTTAAGCGCCTTGCGCACCACCTTATTGTCGATATTGTCGAGATCGCGGCGGTGATTTACCGCATCTCCAAGGCGCTCTTCTAACAGGCTGAAAAGCTCAAGTTTCGGGGTGCTGGAACGGTAGTCGATGTCCGGCTCGACGCGATTGTCCAGGGCCGGGTGTTTTAAATAATCGACCACTTCCGGCGATGCCTTTCGATACCAGTTTTGGCGCTCTTGTGCGCGGGTTTCCGAGGGTAGCATTAACAGGAATGTCGATTCGCCATCCATGCGCAGGAAGTCCATATACAGGCGCGACATCAGCTGGTGGCCAACATTGCCATAGACATCGTAACTGGCAACCAGCAGGTAATGGATGCGCTCTAGCAGCGAATAGCCGATAACCCAGGCCGTTTGCGGTGGTGCGCCGACAAGCCCCTGTTCGACGGTGGCGCTGTCGAAATGGCGAAAAATGGTTAAAGCTGCATTTTTGTTGTTGCCTTCACCATCCCAGATCATATCCAGTGTGATTGAGCGGTTTTCATCCACTAATTGTTCTTTCAAAAAGGCTTCGCGCGCATCCAGCAGTTTCTTCTGTTTGTGAGAGTAATGCAGCCAAGTGGAGAGCGGCAAATACACATCGCTGTCGGCATTAGGAAGATCGTAATAGTCGGCATTTTCCTGCAGGAATTCTGCAACCTTGGCTTCCGAAATAACCTCTGGGTCGACGAAGAACACCCAGAAATGGTCCTTGATTACATTCAGCGCTGCCTGACCGCGACAGACAGGCCCTTTAATAAAGTTCATGATTGAAAACTGTGCTTCTTTCAATAAAAACTTATAGCGGGATTTTACGGGCAGCTGGGCGAACGTTAAAAACGGGTTTTCGATATGTTTTTTGTCGTAGCCGGGCAGGGTACCGACGGTGTAGTTGGTGTTGAAGAAGAGTCCCTGCCAGAATTGCATGCGCTCCGTGTTCAGGGCGTATGGCATGTGGGTTTTGGCAACGATAGTTTCCTGCTTGCGCACCAAACGATAGTAAAAATCCTGCGTGCCAGGGTCGTCTATCGGGCGGCGCGTGCTCAGTAATTTCACCGGCTGCCCAGGCGGGGTATGTGAGCGCACAATTTTAAAAAAGGTTGTTTGGTCCAGCTCGCTAAAATACAGATGAGCGAGGAACAGGTGTTCATACAAGTACCGTGACACCAGTCGGCCCTTGTTGCCGGTGCGGTTTAAAAACGCCTCCCATTCTGCGCGCTGAGCTTCGAGCTTTGTGTCGAGAGGGCTGAGTGGCGTATAGCGGCCGCCTTCCTGTACCCACTGCGTCAAGGTTGTGAATTCGTTTTTCGACAAGCCAGGTAAGCCATAGGGCATACCCCACTGGGGGTGCTCGTTCGCGAACGCGTCAAAATTTTCTGCCTGAGGGCAAAATTCATCGCGGTTGATGCCAACTGGTACGTCTTTGGTAAGCGGAGTGTCGAGCATTACTGGGTGGTCGGCCTTTAACTGCAGCATGCGGTACATCACGCTGGCTTCACGATTCGCTTCTGTGGACGATTTAAATTCATTTAATACCGGGAAAAAACCACGTTCACGCCACGCTTCTACGCCGAACGCGTCCTGAAACAAACGCGATGGCGGTGCTGCGGTAAGCCGCTGTGGGTGGTAAACCTTGTCTTTACTGGCTCCGCGGGCCAAGCCTTCGGGTGCGGTCGCCTTTAGCTGGCAGGGTGCGTCGTAGCACGCGTGGCAAACAACGCACCGGTTATCCAGCACGGGTTTTACATCGCGCCAGTAGTCAACTTGGTTTGCGTCTATCGCAATAACTTCTCTATCTTTTGCCGACGCGTTACCGTAGCGGTCAACCAGGTTATTTGTCGTGTAAACGGCGCAGGCGCCCAGTAGCAGAATGGCAGAAACAATAAGTAAACGGCTGGGCTTGAAGATCATTAAGAGGGCCTGAATAGAATGGTTGGTGCAGTATAAAGGAATACTAAAGACTCTGACTCGCAACAAAGGTTTTTTGTGGCCGCACAAATGCGCTCGCACGGCGCCTGGATTTTACGCTAATTCTTTAAACCAGGCTTTGGTCTGTTTCACGGCGGTGCTGTGGTCAACAATAGGTTTGGGGTAACCACAGGATTCTGCTTCGATGACACTCGGCGAATGAATAGCTTTGTTGCTGAGATTTTTCAGCTCTGGCAGGTAATGCCTTATGAACTCTCCGTTTGGGTCAAAGCGTTCTGATTGCCGGGTTGGATTAAAAATCCGGAAATAAGGTGCTGCGTCGACGCCGGTGGACGCAGACCACTGCCAGCCACCGTTGTTGGATGCGAGATCACCGTCTACCAGGTGCTGCATAAAAAAATCTTCACCAAGCCGCCAATCGACGAACAGGTGCTTGGTCAAAAACATGGCTGTAATCATCCGCAGCCGATTATGCATCCAACCGGTTTGTACGAGTTGTTTCATCGCAGCGTCGACAATGGGGAACCCGGTACGGCCTTCTTGCCAGGCTGTTAGCAGCCTTGAATCATGGCGCCAGGGCAGCCGCTCAGTGTTTTGTTGAAACGCTTTAAATTTGCAAAGGTCGGGATAGCCATAAAGCAGATGCCGGTAGAAATCACGCCAAACTAATTCGCTGAGCCAGGTCTGAGCACCTTGGGTGGATTGGTCATTTTCCATGCCGCCCTGTTGGATTGCTGCATCCATACACTGGCGGGTGCTGATGGCGCCTACCGCCAAGTATGGAGACAGGGTGCTGGTGCCGTCGACTGCGGGGAAATCACGATCCTCGTGATAGCGAGACATCCCGTCTTTGCCAAATCGGTGCAGCCGCCGGTGAGCTTCGTCTTCCCCTGCGGGCCAGAGGTTTTGCCAGCACGATTCAAACTGCACCTGTTGTAATGGCGCAATGCTGGAAGTGATTGGAATTTTTTTCTGCGCTTTTGGTGTCGGGTAAACGGCGCGCGCCATGGAGCTGAATTCTGCCAGGTACCGTTTTTTAAACGGAGTGAATACCTTGTACCAATCGTCGCTGCCGGTTTTGAGCTTGCCGGGCGCGATAGCGCATTGGTCGTTAAAGGACCAGGTGTCTATATGAGGTTGCAGCTCGGCAATCACCCGTTTGCTCAACAGCCGTTCGTTTATTTCAAATTCATGGTTGAAGTACACGGCAGAAATGTTGTGTTTTGCGGCGAACGATTTGAGCTCGCCCGGCACGCGCTTAAAATTACTGCAGGGAATAATGATTAACGGCACATGCAGTGCTGCGAGGGCGGACTCCAGCTTTTCCAACTGGCGACAGATTAGGCTGATTTTTGCCGGAGAGAGCCGATGCTCGCTCCAGGTTGCTTCACACAGTGTGTAGACGGCGGCGGTTGGCCCGGCTTGCATACTTGCGCAGAGGGCTGGGTTGTCTGCAACGCGAAGGTCCGCGCGAAACCACATGAGATTCAACGTTAATTCTCCAAGGGACTATTATCGATTTGCGCGGAGCGCTGCCCGCCACTTTCCAGTAAAGCGCAATAGCGCCCCAAGTGGTGGCACAAGCACAGGTTTACTTACGTAAATTCTTCGATTTGGGATCTTAACCTCGGCTCGGACTATGCTTTGTATTAACACTCCCGTGGCATTGTGTTAATTTGTCGCGGAATCGAACGGGTGGTAAACCGGGCTTTATATGAAATGGTTGGTCGCTGTATTAGTGGTGTTTGTGGCAATGTTCCAATACCGCCTTTGGGTGGGTGAGGGTAGCATCGCCGACGTGGTTCGCCTGGAACGGGAAATTGCCCGCCAGGAAGCGGACAACGAACGCCTGCGCGAGCGCAATAAACAGCTGGCTGCAGAAGTGGATGCGCTGAAGACTGGCGATGACGCTATCGAAGAACGGGCGCGCAGTGATATGGGGATGATTAAAGAGGGTGAGACCTTCTTTATGATTATTGACGATCAATAAGACAGCGGCACAGGAAATGTTTACAGCGCCTATGCCCTAAGTTGTTGGTAACCTGCGCTGGCTGCCACTGCCCTTACTTTACTCCTGAACGGCTGATCATACGGCATCTTGTCACTGTTTGATCTATCTTTCAGCCACAAAAGCAGGGAGCCTGCCCAAGGATACCTCCATGAGAATCGGCCATGGCATTGTGTGCGCGCAGCGTACGCAAGCGAGAAAATTGGTGCTGGGTGGCGTTTATCTCGAACCGGGATTTGGACTTGCCATTATGAATGATGGTGACCTGTTGTTGGCGGCGGTCGGCGACGCACTCGCCGGCGCTGCAGGTCTCGGTAATTTCGTTTCACTTTATGATCTAACCTCTCCGGATTTTAAACATGCGTCTACCCGTTCACTCTTGCAGATGCTGGCAACCAGTTTGCGCAGCAAGGGTCTGCGGACAGTGAATCTGGACATTTCCTTGTGTGGTCGGGATTTAATATTTAATGCGTATCGGGACGATATGCAGGCATCTATAGCCGATGCGCTGGGCATCGACGCTACACGCATAAACCTAAAACTTTCTGGCGCCTTGTTGTTGCCGGCGCGCAATGACTCGGATGTCCTGGCGTTGGCGACGGCGCTGCTTGATGACGAGCATTAATAACCTATGGGCGATACCCCTTTTGATCTGAACTTTCCCTTCGCGTATGGCGGCCCGTGTACACAGGCGGATTTTCGCACTCACCCAGATGATTTTATCGTGGATGAAATTTTGCTCGAGCCGCCCAGCGGGGAGGGTGAGCACCTTTGCTTACAGCTGACCAAGCGAGGAGAGAATACCGGGTGGCTCGCGGAACAGCTGGCTAAAGCGTTTGGTGTGCGCCCGGTGGATATTGGCTATCACGGGTTGAAGGATCGGCACGCCTGTACCACACAGTGGTTCAGCGTTCACCTGCCAAAGCCCGATCCCGAGCAGGCGCAGATATTAGCGAATTTGCCGGAACGCCTGGAAGCACAAGTCGTGCTGCGTGAGGTACGTCGACACAATAAAAAGCTCCGCCGTGGCGGGCACCTGGCGAACCGCTTCACCATAACCTTACGCAATTTAAGTTCGGATGATGGTGTGGATGCGCGGTTAAATCGCATTGCCGCCGAGGGGGTGCCCAACTATTTCGGGGAGCAGCGTTTTGGCAATCATGGCAGTAACCTGATCTGGGCTGACCGTTGGTTGTCTGGCGGTGAAGCGATACGTAACCGCGGCAAGCGCATTATGGCGCAATCCGCTGCCCGATCCTGGCTTTTCAATCAAGTGCTCGCGGCGCGGGTTCGGGACGACAGCTGGCGGCACGCGACCTTCGACGAATCTCAGCCAAGCGGTCCTTTGTGGGGGCGCGGACGCCCAGTGGCGACAGAGCCTCAGCGGGAATATGAGCAGGCGGTGATTGCGCCATGGTCTGCATGGCTGGACCCGTTGGAGCACGTGGGCTTGAACCAGGAGCGGCGAGCGCTGGTGTTGCAACCGCAGGAGTGTCACTGGCAATTGGATGCAGAACGCCTAGTAATCAGCTTTATGTTGCCGCCTGGCGGTTATGCCACCGCAGTGTTACGTGAACTGTGTACTCTCAACAACCTCTCCATGCCGGAGGCGGAGCAATAGGGCTCAGAGTGTGTGGTATAGTTTGCGCGCTTTTTTTTCTGGCCGTAGGTTAGGTAAATGGTAAATCGACTTGAATTAGAAGGCGTGGGCATGACGTCTAAACGCACTCGAGATCGACTGGTACAGCGTTTGGTTGATCAGGGAGTGAGCAATCGCAGTGTGCTGGATGTGGTAGCTAATACCCCCAGACATATTTTCCTGGAAGAAGCGCTATCCCATCGCGCTTATGAGGACACGTCCCTCCCTATTGGTCACGGTCAGACAATTTCGCAACCCTACATTGTTGCTCGCATGACCGAGATCTTGCTCGGTGCTGGCGGCACCCTTTCCAGGGTACTGGAAATTGGCACCGGCTGTGGCTACCAAACCGCAGTGCTCGCGCAGCTTGTCGAGCGGGTTTACAGCGTCGAACGAATCAAACCGCTGCAAATACAGGCGCGCGAAAGACTGCGCCGCCTCAAGCTTCACAACGTCGACTTCCGACACGCGGACGGTGGCCTGGGCTGGCCTGATGAAGGCGCCGTATTCGATGGCATTCTTTCCGCCGCGGCCCCTCGTGAAATTCCCGCGAGACTCTATCGCCAACTAGCGCCGAATGGTGTTCTGGTGATTCCTGTTGGCGACGACCAACAAATTCTGACACTCGTTATCCGGGTGGGCGATACCAATGAATTTAAGACGCAAAAGCTGGAACCGGTGCGTTTTGTGCCTCTGCTTTCTGGGGTAACCCGCTAGACAATTTTACAGACTAATTAATAATCGACTTTTGGGGAAATTATGAACGACGCTGTCGGCGGCGTGCGGAGCGCGCGCGATTACATTTTATTGGTGGTAAAGGGAATGGCCATGGGAGCAGCGGACGTTGTGCCCGGCGTATCGGGTGGCACAGTGGCATTTATAACAGGGATCTATGATGAATTACTTCACTCGTTAAAACAGATAGGTCCTGCCGCAATCGGCGTTATGTTTCGTGAGGGCATCCCCGCTGCATGGCGCCATATCAATGGGAATTTTTTACTCGCCGTTTTTGGTGGCATTTTACTCAGCCTTAAAACGTTTGCAGCGATTATTGGTTTTTGCCTCGAGTATTACCCGCTTTTGGTGTGGTCATTTTTTTCAGGGCTAATCATCGCTTCCATTATCCTGTTAACGAAACAGCAACCACGTTGGTATTGGCCACATTATCTGGCGTGTGCAATTGGCGTCATATTTATCTATTGGGTGTCTATCGCGTCGCCCACGCAACTTCCCGGGCATTGGTGGATGTTGTTTTTAGGCGGCTTTGTTGCCATTTGCGCAATGATCTTACCCGGTATCTCGGGTAGTTTTATCTTATTGCTGGTAGGGCTCTATCCTGTCGTGCTGGGCGCGATCAGTGATATGGATCTGGTCGCGCTCGCCAGCCTGGGAGCGGGCTGTGTTGCTGGCTTATTGGTGTTTTCACGCTTCCTATCCTGGTTGCTGGATAGCTATCACCAATTAACACTTGCTACGTTAATTGGTTTTCTTATCGGTTCACTTAACGTGACCTGGCCGTGGAAAGAGACAATCGAAACGACAATAGACCGCCATGGAGAGGTTATCCCGCTGGTACAGAGCAATGTTCTGCCAGGCACTTACACCGCACTAACACATCAGGATTCGCAACTATTTCTCGCATTGATTTGCTTTGCTGTCGGTTTATGCTTAGTACTTACTGTTGAGTTATTGTCGTCTAAAATAACGTTTAAACCGATCAAAGCGTGATCGTGAATACCGTAGAGAATCACTCGGACTTCGGATTTTTCGCGAAAATATTAGAAAACGGTTGAATACATATAGACTCATTTATAATAAAACTGGCTTGTAAATCAGAAATAAATTATAAACATGTTCATAAATTCGTCGTTTTTGTGAATATGGCGCCTCTGTAACGTGCGGTTGGTGACACTACGAGCAATAGCACTATGTTCAAAATATTGATCATATTATGTGTCATTGGTGTATGCCTTACTGCATGCAGCTCTGGCACGTATAAAGCGCCAGTGACTGACCGAGGGCGGCCGCCGGGCGAGCGCATTGGGTATCATATTGTCGCCAAAGGAGAGACGCTTTATTCCATAGCCTGGCGTTATAATGTCGACTATCACGCGCTAGCGGCCGCTAACGGTGTCGGATCTACCTTTCACATCTACCCGGGGCAGCGGCTGACTCTTGATGTTACACGGGTGCCGCCGAAGCCCTCAATTAAGCGGACGACTAAAACAGTTGTCTCAGCTCCTCCAAAAGTCGTAAAAACACCGCCACGTTCGAAAATTCAAACACCTTCCGAAAGCCAAAAACCGATAAAAAAGGCGCCAAAAGTCGATCCTTCATGGCATTGGCCCGCGAGCGGGAAGTTAATTGCTACTTTCAGCTCAAACGGTGGTCTAAACAAAGGTATTGATATTCAGGGGAAATTAGGAGAGCCTGTGCATGCGGCTGCTGCGGGGATTGTGGTTTACTCCGGAAGCGGACTGCGAGGTTACGGCAAACTTTTGATCGTCAAGCACAGTGATAAGTTCTTAAGTGCTTACGCGCATAACCGTCGTCTCCTGGCAAAGGAAGGTGAGCAGGTTAAACGCGGTCAGAAGATTGCCGAGATGGGTTCCTCGGGTACCGATGCTGTCAAATTGCACTTTGAAATACGCTTTGATGGCACCCCTGTAGATCCCATGAAGTACTTACCTCGTAGATAGCTCTAATTAAAAAGTAGCAAAAAAGGTCAATCTTACTTAAAGATTTGATTTCCCTGCCGACATTACAACTAACTCGGCGGCGTAATCAACGAGGTTTCAAACCCACGGGCCGACGATATAACGATATAAAAGCAACTACAAAAAGGTGCGAGAGAATTAGCCTCGCGAGGATAACCTACGTCACAGGGGTCAGGTCATGGCAATTCAAGAATTGGATACAGTATTGTCCTATGCGTCTCTCGAACAAGATACGCTCATCCCACACGGTGTCGATTTCGATTACGACGAATACGACAGCGATAGTTCGTCCAGTAAAAGTCGGTCCCGGAATGGTCGTTCGTCCAGCGCCGAGTCTGAAGACAGTTATCAGCGTAACCTGGACGCCACCCAGCTCTATTTGAACGAGATTGGCTTCTCGCCGCTGTTGAGTGCAGATGAAGAGGTTTACTTCGCGCGACGCGCGCTCAAAGGGGATGAGGCTGCCCGCAAGCGCATGATCGAAAGCAACTTGCGCCTGGTGGTAAAAATTTCCCGGCGGTACGTTAACCGCGGCCTGGCGCTGCTTGATCTGATCGAGGAGGGCAACCTTGGCTTGATCCGCGCGGTGGAGAAATTCGATCCGGAGCGTGGTTTCCGCTTTTCCACTTACGCGACATGGTGGATACGCCAGACCATTGAACGCGCGATCATGAATCAAACACGCACGATTCGCTTGCCGATTCACGTGGTGAAAGAATTAAATGTGTATTTGCGCGCGGCCCGTGAGCTGTCCCAGAAGCTTGATCATGAGCCCTCTGCGGAAGAAATCGCAGAGCTTCTGGAAAAGCCCGTGGAAGACGTCGAGCGCATGCTGGCTCTGAACGAACGCGTGACATCAATGGACGCGCCCATCGGTCCGGCCTCTGAAAAAACTGTGGTGGATACCGTTCCTGACCAACAGGTATCCGATCCGGTTGAGCTGCTGGAAGACAGCGATTTGAGCACCAGCTTAAATTCCTGGCTCGACGAACTTAGCGAGAAGCAGCGTGAAGTCGTAGCCCGGCGTTTCGGTTTACGTGGCCACGAAACCAGTACTCTGGAAGAAGTGGGCCGTGAAATTGGGTTGACTCGCGAGCGCGTTCGCCAGATTCAGGTCGAAGCCTTGCGACGTTTGCGCGACATCCTCGAAAAACAAGGGTTGGATGCAACAGCGCTGTTCGGCGCAATGTAGCTCACGACTTTGGCTGGTTGAAGGTAGAAGATAGAGTGGGTTTGAGTTGCTCGAGAGCTGAGCTAACGGAAAGTGTGACCACCTAAAGTGGATACCGGCAGTAAACATTAGATCTACAAACTAAAAAACCCGCCATTTAGGCGGGTTTTTTAGTTTAAGCGGTGTCAGTTGCTCAGCGTTCCAGATACTGGAGCTTGCCTTCCACGCCGTCCCACTCTTCGGCGTCGGCAGGCGCTTCTTTTTTCTCAGTAATATTTGGCCACACTTCGGCCAACTCGGCATTCAGCTCGAGGAACGCTTCCTGGTCAGAAGGGAGTTCATCCTCAGAGAAAATGGCGTCTACGGGGCATTCCGGCTCGCACAGGGCGCAGTCGATACATTCATCAGGATGAATTACCAGAAAGTTTGGACCTTCGTAAAAGCAGTCAACTGGACACACTTCAACACAGTCAGTGTGTTTACACTTGATACAGTTTTCACCGACTACAAATGTCATCGCATTAACCTCGGGGCTGTGATCGAAAAGTGCGGCATTCTAACAGCTCGTGTCGAGCAGGCAAAGGGTTGTACCCCCAGTGGGCTTGTCGCTCTTTTCTTTGGTTTAAAAATAGCCACGTCAGCCAGCACTTGCTAGTCGTGGTTTATTTCTGGCTCTGCTAAATCAGCTTTTTCAGTTCGTAAACCAGCTCTAGTGCCTGTCTGGGGCTCAGGTCATCCGGTATTACTGTCGCCAACCGTTTCTCGACCTTGCTGGGCTGAGGTTCAGCAAACATATCCGCCTGCATACTGGGTTTGCTTGAACGACTCGCCACCGGAGCCGGGCTTTCTGGCTTGCCAGTCTCAAGTTTGTGTAATACGTCCTTCGCCTGGCGTAGGACTGCCCCGGGAATTCCGGCCAGCTTAGCCACTTGTAAGCCGTAGCTCTTGCTTGCCGGCCCGGCCTGGATGTTGTGCAGAAAAACGATATTGTCCTGATATTCGGTGGCGTCAAGGTGAACATTCTTCACGGTAGGTAGCTGTGCAGGGAGCGCAGTAATTTCAAAGTAATGTGTAGCAAACAGGGTGAAGGACTTGAGCTTTTCCGCCAGGTGCTCCACACAGGCCCACGCCAGGGAAAGACCATCGTAAGTGGATGTGCCCCGGCCAATTTCGTCCATCAATACAAGACTGTCGCTGGTCGCATTATTAAGGATATTTGCCGTTTCTGTCATTTCGACCATAAAGGTCGAACGACCGCCAGCGAGATCGTCCGACGAGCCAATACGGGTAAAAATACGATCAACCAGTCCCAGCCTGCACGCTTCAGCAGGCACATAGCTTCCTACTTGAGCAAGCAGTACGATTAACGCGGTCTGGCGCATGTAGGTTGATTTACCGCCCATGTTGGGGCCAGTGATTATCAGCATGCGCTGCTGCGCATTCAGGGTGAGGTCATTAGGAATGAATGGGTCGGTCAATACCTGTTCAACTACCGGGTGCCGGCCTTTTTCGATTTCGATGCCTGCTTCGCCGCGGAACTCCGGCTTGACCAGTTTCAAAGCGTGGGCCCGCTCAGCAAAGGTATTAAGCACGTCCAACTCCGCCACCGCGACAGCAGAAATCTGCAACTCCCGCAGGTGTTCGTTCAGTTTCTCGATCAGCTGCTCGTAGAGTGCTTTTTCCCGCGATAGCGCCCGGCTTTTTGCAGACAGCGCTTTATCTTCAAACGTTTTCAGCTCGGGTGTAATAAAACGTTCGGCATTTTTCAGTGTCTGCCGTCGAATATACTCAGCGGGGGCTTTCTCGGCCTGTGACTTGCTGATTTCAATGAAGTAACCGTGAACCCGGTTGTAGCCGACTTTCAACGTGTTTAAGCCGGTGCGCTCGCGCTCCTGAGTTTCCAGTTTGACAAGGAATTCGCCCGCGTTTGTGCTGATTCCGCGCAGTTCATCCAGCTCTTCGTCGTAGCCCTCGGCGATCACACCGCCTTCCCGGATGACAACGGGTGGATTTTCCACCAGGGCCTTGTCCAACTCTTGTACTAAACCCGGGAACTCATTTATCTCGCTGGCCAGGGTTGCGAGAGTTTCGCATTCCGCCGATTTCAGTAGTGGTTGTAGCTGAGGGTAGATCGCGAGCGAATTCAGCAGGCGGGTCAGGTCACGGGGGCGGGCAGAACGCAGCGCGATGCGGCCTAGAATTCGTTCCAGGTCGCCAATATGCTTAAGCTCCTGCTGCACTTGTTCAAACCGGTAGTTTTCCAGTAGCGCAGCAATCGCTGACTGTCGTGAATGCAGTGTGTGTAGGTCGCGCAACGGGGTGTTTATCCAGCGGCGCAAAAGGCGGCCGCCCATCGCTGTCGCGGTGGTGTTCAGCACACTGAACAGCGTGTTTTCTTCGCTGCCGTTGAGATTAATATCCAGTTCCAGATTGCGCCGCGTCGCTGCGTCCAGGCTGACGGTGTTATCGGGGTTTTCAACCACCAGGCTCGCGATATGGCTAAGCTCGGTGCGCTGGGTTTCCTTCGCGTACGCATAAAGGCAGCCCGCCGCGCCGAGCGCGACCGTAAGGCCGCGGCAACCGAAGCCGTCGAGATCTTTGGTCGCAAAGTGCGCGCATAGCGATCTCAATCCGGATTCGATATCAAACTCCCACTCCGGGCGACCGCGATAACCGGCTTTATTGCGCACACCCGGTGGCAAGGTGAGCAGGTCAGGCGCCAGAATTTCGGCAGGTCGCAAGCGTTCGATCTCACTGATCAGCGCATCTTCGCCTTCTATTTCGAATACACTAAAGCGCCCACTGCCCATATCAAGGCAGGCAATACCGAATTGGCTTTCGTGCGCGCTAATTGCTACCAGCCAGTTGTCCCTGTGTTCGTCCAATAATGCTTCATCGCTCACCGTACCTGGCGTAACAACGCGCATCACTTTGCGCTCGACAGGCCCTTTGGTGGTGGCTGGATCGCCTATCTGCTCGCAAATTGCGACTGATACTCCGAGTTTTACCAGCTTCGCCAGATAGTTTTCAGCAGCGTGGTAGGGCACGCCCGCCATGGGAATGGGCTCACCATTGGATTTGCCGCGCGCGGTGAGCGTTACATCCAGCAGCTTTGCAGCTTTGCGGGCGTCTTCGTAAAACAGTTCGTAAAAGTCCCCCATCCGGTAAAAAACCAGTTCATTGGGGTGTTGGGCTTTGATGCGCAGGTACTGCTGCATCATTGGGGTGTGCTGCTCGAGGTTGACTTCTGATTGCTTAACTTCTTGATTCATATGAGATTATTTTTTGAAACACACACTGCTGGGAGAGCCGCGTATGTTAACCGAAATGTAACCGAGCCCCAAATAAATAAACGCTCAGCCAAGTGACCGATGTTGAGCCTTGCGACTCCAATCTAACAGAGTGTCGTTGTCCGGTCTGCTTTAGTAACGATGAAATGCAGGTAAGCAGATGAACAGCGGCGAGCTAGATAAACCTTGAGCGATCACTGCGAAAGGAACGAGTCTATGGAGCGGTGAATCTGACCTGTTTGTTGTCTTCGAAATCCTGGTACCCCAGCTCGGAACTACAGTCTGCAAAAAAGATAGTGAGCATAATCCGGCGGGTTTTAGGTTTCCAATTGGATTCAGTCCATGTGGGACTTTTATATATTTACTAAATGTGAGTAGTGCACGTGGCTTATTTTGATGCCACAAGTTATTGTGGTATAAATTTTTCTGCAAGAATGTCATCGAATGGGTGCACTTGGATAACATGTTAGCTAAAGGTTCATCTCAGTAAAGAACCATGATGACTGATTCGTCTATTTGTCTTTATCGGGGAGACAAATATGTGTTAGAAGCGTCTCACGCTAGGACTAGCAGTGTATTGCTGTAAGGACGAAGCTGACGGCGTTTTCTGGAAGGAGCCATCGTCAGTTTATGAGTGATGGCGCAGGAGAATGAGCGGCAGCCCGCTTAATTTACCGGCCTATTTTATGATGCTGCTGTCAGCGAACGAAATTCGTTGTTTAGAGGGATAAAGCTATGTTCACTACTTACCAAAACTTTTGGGCAAGCTACAGAAGCGTTGCTAATTATTACGAGACTTTTAATCGCATATTAAACTGGGTTGCCCCTATTGATATTCGAAAAGGCTGGGATATTTATAATCAGGCAAAAAATCAATCTATAAAAGTGCTAGTGATGGGGCGTACCTGTGTTGATGAGGCCGGTAGACAGCCACACCACTTTGGCAATGCCATTACTGAAGAAGATCATGTAGGTCTGGGTGTTATAACACATGGCGCAGAAGCCGTAGCAGCGAGGACGCAAGCTGGGTTCGGGCAAATTCCCGTAACCACCGGTGGTATGGTTATGCATTACTACAATAATATTGGTGCTTCGCCAAGCGGCGCGTGGCGTGGTATCAATGCCCAAGGCAACCGCCGGTCTGGATATCACTTTTTCTATAACGACGCGTGGCTGCTTGGCGGCGCGCATGGGTTGTGCGATTTTAACCTTGCATCACCTCGGTGGTTCAAAAATATCTGGGACAGCCAGGGACAAAGACTGACTGCAACGGGTCGAGAGGCCGTTTTTCTTGATAGTTGCGGCTATCGGTTGGAAAAAGTTGGAGCACTTGAGGTTCTCACGAGCAAAAATGATAGCGCCGCTACATCTTCAAACTTTCAGAGCCTTGTGGGAGCAGTAAGCGCAGTCAGAAAGAAGGATCAGATAAACAAGCTGTGCGTTCCTGGGTCTCCCACTTAATTCTACGGGAGATCATTCCGAGAAGCCGCTAATCTCGGTTTGGTGTTGAGCAAGTGTTGGCGTGTTAATTTTAAGTGAGACCTCGAAAATCTTGCGCTTGGCAGTGAGCCGTACCTGAGAGGGGCGGCTCTGTGAAATCTGGCGAGAACTGTGCGAACCGCTTGTTGAGCAAGTTACAGACAGGGCGCACATTCATACAACTAGGGCATAAAATCATTGGACACAGGCCGTTATTTTCCTCCAACGACTACAGCTCTCTAGCATCCACTCCAAAACGCACGCCCCCCGTGATTTCATTTTCCCCAACCCCTGCGCTGTTTGTTGCTCACTTGGCGAACTTGGCCTGTCAGCGAGTTGCCTAAAAAGTTACCACCAAGCGCGAAGCCACTGATGCCGTGGCTGACAACTTGCTGAGCCAGAACCTCAACCAAGTTGGAACCAATCAGGTTTGGGCTTGAGATGTAAACTGGCTGAAAGCTGGCGAAGGCCGGATGTGCCGCGCGGTTACGCTGGATTTGTATCCACGGAGAATCGTTGCCTGGCACATTGGGTGTCATATACGAAATAAACAGCTCGGGCCGGCAAGCAATGTCTGTGTGTTGTAACCAAACCCAATTAGCCAGCCGCGGACGGAGGGGCGCGCGGCGGGGACTAGTCTCCCATCGCCGCCTGCTGCTTCTTAAAGCGCTCGTCCAACAGATTCTGGACGTTTTTGGCATCCTCAATCAGCTTTTGTGCGCCTTGTATCGAGTGTGGTGAGTGAAGTTGCGGCGGCGGTGCTGCGCTCACAGCTGTTTCGGGTGTGGGTTCGGGTACTTTTATTCCCTGGATAAGGTTGGTGTTGGGATCCACTTCCATTTTTTCTGCGGATGCCTGTTGCGACTCGGGTGGGGGTTCAGAGCTATAGTGGATTGCACCGTCTGCGTCGGTCCATTTGTACACTGTGTCTTTGCCTGCGGGTAAAGCTGGCACTATATTTTGAAGGTTTGGAGTGGCAATTGTCGGTATATCGTCTTTGCTAAACGGTGATTTTCCGGTCATCAGGTAAAGTACGTAGTTAGAAACGCCAACCATAACTGCGACCATAACCATAACTTTAAGAACTAGCTTCCAAACCATGGTGATATTTTCCTTGTAAATGCCATTGCGCACTATTTTAGTGGATAGAGCGTAAAAGAGGAAAACGACCATTGCAAGTTGCCGCGGCTTAACCTATTTTGCGCTCCATGAAAACTGATTTGACTGCACAAACTCTCCAGCTCAGCAAAACCCTGGGAACCCTGCTCGCCAACGCCGGTGAGCGTGTTACTTTCGCCGAATCCTGCACGGGCGGTAGCCTTGCTCAGGCGGTGACGGAGATTCCGGGCAGCTCCGGCTGGTTCGATCTGGGGTTGGTGACCTACAGCAATGCAATGAAGCAATCTCTACTTGGGGTGTCCAAAGGGCTACTCGAGCGGCACGGTGCGGTGAGCGAATCTGTCGTGGTGGCGATGGCGAGAGGCGCACTGGCAGCCTCTGGCGCAACCTTGGCAGCCGCAACCAGCGGCATTGCGGGCCCAGACGGCGGTACTGATCAAAAACCCGTCGGCACTGTTTGTTTCGCCTGGGGGGCGGCGGGAGACCTTCGCTCCTCGACGCAGTTGTTCAACGGCGACAGAGGTGAAGTGCGGGTGCAGGCAACGAACTACGCTCTTCGTGTGTTGCTCGACTATCTTCAGCAAAAATACCGCTCAACTACTGTATAGCTGTATACCACTGTTTACACGTACAGTATTTTGTTTTATGCTGGCCGGGTACTGTGGTGAGGAGCGATTTCCTCTGATTTGGCCGTTTTTAAAACCGCTGGTTTAACTATACAGCCCGGGTGCTTTAGGCAACTGGTTAAGATGATGCAACTGGTTAAGATGAGACAGTCGCTGTGCAGGATGTGCGGCGCGCGTGAAGGTCAAATCCACGAATTAACGAATATGAGAAATCGAAACGGGGTTATTCTCAATGGATGCTAACAAAGAAAAAGCGTTGCAGGCGGCACTGCAACAAATTGACCGCCAGTTTGGTAAAGGCACCGTCATGCGTATGGGTGACAAAGAGCTGGAAGCCATTCCAGCCGTGTCAACCGGTTCGCTAGGGCTGGATGTTGCCCTGGGCATTGGCGGTTTGCCGAAAGGTCGGATTGTTGAAATCTACGGCCCGGAATCTTCCGGTAAAACCACACTTACGCTACAGGTGATTGCTGAAGCACAACGCAAAGGTGGAACCTGTGCCTTCGTCGACGCCGAGCACGCACTTGACCCTATTTACGCAGCCAAGCTGGGCGTCAACGTGGACGATCTTATCGTGTCGCAGCCAGATACCGGCGAACAAGCGTTGGAAGTCGCCGACATGCTGGTGCGTTCAGGCGCAATTGATGTGTTGGTGGTCGACTCGGTGGCTGCACTCACGCCGAAAGCAGAAATTGAAGGCGAAATGGGAGATCACCACGTTGGCCTGCAGGCGCGATTGATGTCGCAAGCGCTGCGAAAAATCACTGGTAATATTAAAAACGCGAATTGTCTGGCGATTTTTATCAACCAGATTCGTATGAAAATTGGCGTGATGTTCGGTAACCCGGAAACTACGACTGGCGGTAACGCGCTGAAGTTCTACTCTTCTGTGCGCCTCGATATTCGTCGTATTGGTTCTGTGAAAGATGGCGATGAGGTTATTGGTTCCGAAACGCGAGTGAAGGTCGTTAAAAACAAAGTTGCTCCACCATTTAAGCAGACTGAATTCCAAATTCTATACGGTACCGGTATTAACCGTTTGGGTGAAGTAATTGATTACGGCGTTAAGCTGGGGCTTATCGACAAAGCGGGCGCCTGGTATAGCTACAACGGCGATAAAATCGGGCAGGGTAAAAATAACGCTATTCAATATTTGCGTGAACACTCTGATGTTGCCCAAACACTTGAAGACCGACTTAAAGCAGAGCTTTTAGGCCAATCTTTCGACGAGGCCGTTGAAGCGGAAGCCGAAAGCGAATAAAGCGGACTTGCAAAATGTGGGGGTTTTTACAGCCCCTAACTTTTACAGCTCCTAACTACGATTGCGCAAGAGGTTGCGGTGACGCAGCCTTATGGATTCACCCATCATCAATCGATTTGCTTGATTGTTTCCTGCAACGCCCTGGCGAAGTTACCAGGGCTAGCAGATACCTACGAAAACGTGAAAGATACGCGTTTTTCCGGTTGGTTTCGGGCTTGGCGCTGACAAGAGGAAGTGTATAGAGTAAGTGTAAGGGTGCAAGTAAGAATAAGAGTGCGCTTGATGGTTAGAGTGGTAACTGGAGAGGGAGCTGTTTCAACACGCCTCGAAACATGGGTGATCTAGAAAGTTCGAGAAAAAATATCACTGCGTAATCCGCTGTCGGCAAAATTTAACCACCTGACCCCGAAACAGCATCAGCCCCGTTTGTTTGTATATGCGTTGCGAAACAAATCTGAAAAGTGATAGTTATGAACCTGCAAACTTCCGCTTCAAGTGAGCTGGTTGCTTATGCCTATAATTCTGCGTTGGGCCTTTTGGCTAGGCGGGAGCACTCGGTAAAAGAGTTGCGCGCAAAATTAAAAACAAAGTTAACCAGTAAAAATTCTAGTGATCCAACGGCCGTGTCGTTAGCGCTGGACTCAGTCGAAGAAAAACTGGTGGAAGACGGCTACTTATCTGATGAGCGTTTTGCCGAAGTTTACGCCCGGGCTCGTATTCGCAAAGGCTTTGGTACAGAGCGTTTGCGTATGGAGCTTAAGGAAAAAGGCATTGGCCCGGGCTTGGCGGACGACGTGCTTGAGCGCTACACCGATGCAATTTCCACTGAAATCTTAAATACGTGGCGAAAAAAATTTGGTCGCCTACCTGCGGACTTCAAAGAGAAAGGCAAACAACAACAGTTTCTTCGCTACCGTGGCTATAGAGCAGAGGAAATTGAGTGCCTGTTCGATAGCCTGGTAGCACAGGAACACGTTGACCTCTGAACTGCTGATCGTGTTTTGGGTAACAGATAAATCTCAAGGTCCGTCGACAATTAATCGATATCCGTAGTTGCTGGTGATATTCAGTGTGAACATACAGCTGCCGGGTTTGGTAGGCAAATACCTAGGGCCTGTTAACACTAATTCAATTCGCTCTGCTGGAGCCTGTATTTTCAGGATGAAAGGCATTTTTGGCGTTGTTTAGCGGGCTAAACGAGCGAAAAATAACGCATCAGCCTGGAAATACAGGCCCAGCCCTACGGGTTGCGGCTAAAATCCCGCTCTCGGCGTTGTTTATCGCTCATTTGGAACAACCAAACTATGCTCCAAACGCCTTGATAGCGAAATTTTAGCCGCAACAGAATGAATCGAATTAGTGTTAACAGGCCCTAGGTCATAGTCGCTCCAGGATCTAAACATCAAACGTTGTTGCGCGTTTGACTGGTCAATCGAAAAGTTGAGTAGCGCCTTGGTAAACCCTGTGCTCACAGGTAGATGTGGCGAACTGGATTGGCTTTTATGGACGTCGTTCGGTAATGTCCCAGCACTTGTCTTCTTCAGTCCAACTCTAAATACCCTCTGGTTTTGCTTTCAAGCTGCTTGGATGGATTGAACAACTTGTGCCATTCGTTCAGCGGCTCGTTCACTCCCATGCTCTGCTTGCCATTCGATATATTGGGAGCAGAAGGCGGCGACCTCGACTCGACCGCGCAGTGCTTGCAAGTCCTCGCGAGTGCGCACGCCAAAACCCACTGCCAGGGGAAGGTTAGTGTGTTCTTTTACTCGAGCGATGTAGGTTTGGAATTCCTCTCCCCAATGTGTGCTCGACCCGGTGACACCCATTCGGGAAACAACGTACAGCATACCTCGGCTGGCTGATGCGATTTCGGCTATGCGCGCGGACGCTGTATTGGGTGTGACCATGAGAATTGGCGCAACCCCGCGCTTTTCCATGTGGAGGAGGTGAGGGCGCATAGCCTCCACTGGCCAGTCGGGCACAATAATCCCTTCGATGCCTGCATTGGCAATCTCATCAATGGCGGCGGGAATACCGTATTGATAGATTGGATTCAAATAGCTCATCAAAACAAACGTAACCTCAGGGTGGCGGCGGCTGACTTTGCGTGCGAGTGCGAGCGTTGCTTCGAATGAGCCGCCTTGCGCGAGGGCTTTCACGCAGGCATTGACCAGGACTGGGCCATCTGCAACCGGGTCGCTGAAGGGAACTTGCAGTTCGATCAGGCGAATCCCCGCGGCAACCAGTCCATCGATCGCATGTTCATTTTCTTCGAGGCTGGGGAAGCCAACCACGCAGTGAGACATAACTTTTAGAGACTCATTAGCCGTTGGAAACATACTGTTCTTCTCCGTTAGGGCACTGGGCGCTTTCTTTCAGGCGCTGCTCTGTGCGGGCGACTTCACGTTCCAGAAAATCCAGCCATTCCTGCTGCGGAAGGGCTTGCGCGATATTGAAAATGTCTTTGTCGCCGCGTCCGCTGAGGTTGATTACCACATGCTCCTGTGGCTGCATTTCTTTTGCTAAGGCAAATCCACCTGCCAACGCGTGGGAAGACTCAAGCGCAGGAATGATGCCTTCGTAGCGCATCAGCAGCTGGAATGCGTGAGTAACCTCAGCGTCGGTCGCGCTTGTTGCGTCTACGCGTCCCCGTGCAACTAAATCAGCTAGAACCGGGGATACGCCCACATAATCCAGACCCGCAGCAATCGAATGGGTTTCCCCCAGTTGCCCATTACGGTTTTGTAAAAATAGTGTTTTGTAGCCCTGTGCGATACCCGGGCTCGCTAGATCGCCGTGCAAACGAATAGAGTGCTGACCTGGTTGTTGGCTGCGCCCTCCAGCTTCGACCCCCAAAAGCCGTACTGACGGTTCGTCCAGAAAATCACAAAATGCGCCCAGCGCATTGGAGCCGCCACCGACGCAAGCCACCACGGCATTTGGCAGAGCGCCAATTTGATGTTTCGCTTGGGCGCGAATTTCCTGCGAGATTACCCGTTGAAAATAGGTGACCAGTTCCGGAAAGGGAGCCGGTCCGCACGCGGTGCCCAACACATAATGGGTGTCGTCAACACTCGCGGCCCAGTCCCGCAGGGCTTCGTCCAGCGCATCTTTGAGCGTGCAGGAGCCGTGGTTAACAGGAACCACTTCCGCCCCTAATTGCCGCATCCAGAAGACATTGGAATACTGACGCTCAACGTCTTCGCTGCCCATATAAATGGTCGCCTGCAACCCCATCCGAGCCGCGATTATGGCTGTGGCCAGACCGTGCTGACCGGCGCCCGTTTCGGCGATTATTCGCTGTTTGCCCATGCGCTTCACCAATAGTGCTTGGCCAAGCACATTGTTGATTTTGTGGGCGCCTGAGTGGTTAAGGTCTTCGCGTTTGAGCCAGATCTTGGCGCCACCCAGCAGCTCACTCAGGCGAGGTAGAGCGGTTAACGGCGTCGGGCGGCCAGAAAACTCCTGCGTCAGCTGAAGGTATTCTTGCCAGAAGGTTTCATCGCTGCGTAGCTGTTGATACATGTCTTCAAGCTGGCAAAGGGCGGGGCGCAATATTTCCGGCACATAGCGGCCGCCGAATTCGCCAAAAAGCCCTTGTTCACTGCTGATCATTAGCACTCCAAATCATGGTTATGTAACTAAACGGTGTAGTAACTATACTGCGATAGGCAAACCCATTCAAGCACCGATGTTTATGGGGATAGTGCGGGGTTAGTACGGGGTTTTCAGAGGTGACAGCGTCGCAGGCTTAGGCTAAGGTGGCGATCTTTTGCAAGTGAGTAATCGTATGGCCCGTCCGTCCAAGCGTAACGAGATAGCGATGCAAAGCCTGCCGCTGTTTCTCGAAAACGGGTTTAAAGGGACGTCTATCGATATGGTTGTCGCTGCTTGCCGGGTTTCGAAGCCGACCGTGTACCGACATTTTCCGGATAAAAATGCGCTGTTGGTTGCAGCACTCGAATATTGGCGGGACGTACAGCCTAGTGTGGACTGGTCAACGCTGACGGCGAGCGCACTTTGGCTCAAGCTGGAAGCGCTGCTGCTTACGCCAGAGGCAGTGCGCCTGCTCGCGCTTTGCATTGGAGAAGGGCAGCGATTTCCCGATGCTCAGCGCGTACTATTTAAACATGTAGAACGCGCTTGGAGAGCGCCCCTTGAGCAGTGGGCTAAGCGACATGGATTCGATGTGGAAAGTTTCGCCAGGGAATTTGATCAGCGTTTGCTCCGCCAATTAATGACGCCAGCCGCAGAAGAATAATTAGACATCTACACTTCGAAGCCAATTCTCTGGCTTTAACTATCTGCCTTGCGATATCAACAGGCTCCAAATAATTTCACCGCATATTTGTCGGCAGCACTAGGTTTATGCAGGTTTTCCAGGTATGCGCAATGAGAACCTTGTTGCGTTACTGTTATGTGCAGATTCGCAGGCTTGGCTATTTTCTGAAAGTCGGATGCTGGAATTATTGGGTCGTCGCCAGCTGCCAGAATGTAACTGGGGCAGTTGAGAAACGCGAGCTTCTGCCCGGTGAGCGTGTAACTTTTGAAGTATTCGGAGACTGAGTTGAAGCCGGTGTAGCGGGGAATGAAATAGTTGTTTAACTCATCAAGCGTGTGTATCGATTTTAAATCTTTGCCGTATTTGTAGTCTGGGAAAGCTGCAAGTTTTGCGGTTAACGAGCGCTTCCATTTATGCGCAAAATAGCGGCCGTAGAAAAACGCACCTCGGTTTAGGGCCATCATGGTGTGTGCGGGGTCGAGTACCGGGCATACGGCGAGCACGCCCGCTAGCGGTTTAGCGAGATGCTGTTCCCGCACCGCGACGCGCAAGGCAAAGTTCCCACCCAGTGAGAACCCCATCAGGCAATACTTGTCGTAGTCGGTTTGCTGCTGGATGGCTTTGACTGCGCCCACTACTTCGTCAATCAGCGATGAGTTAAATATGCCGCGGTTTAAGTGGTAGGTGTCGCCGTGATCGCGAAAATTAAGGCGAAAAGTGTCGAACCCATTGTCGAAAAGCGTGCTGCCAGCGGAGGTCGCATAGGCCGACTGGCTGGAGCCTTCCCAGCCGTGCAGCACAATAACCAGAGTGTTCTTGTGCGCCGGGTGGGAGGAGGATGCAGTTGCAGGCGCTGTGTTAAGCTCTCCGGCCAAGGTAACTCCGTTGCCGGCATCGAGCTCCAGCCATTGGGCAGTGCTGAGGTAGCTCTTGTGCGTGCGTTTCAAAAACGCTTTGCGCAAGCCGGAAGTCGCTAAAATAACCTGTGCGTGAGCGTTGCGAAGAATGCCGCGAGGATTAAAGTCGATCGTGGGTGAGTCATTAGCTGGCATACATTCTCTTTATGTCGGCGTGGAACGAATAATTGATTGTCTCAAAAATGGTGAGTGTTGATGGTAACCCGTTTAGCAGTATTGTTGTTTGCAGTTGCGGCCGTGGTGGTGCGGGCTGAGTCGGCTCAGCTGCCGCTGGAAATTAAAGGTAACTGGCTTCCGGGCGCGATGCTGTTTGGTCATACCGTGCCGGAGGCGACTGTTTCGGTGATGAATAAAACTCTGACCGCAGATGCCAAGGGGAATTTCGTTTTCGGGTTAGGGCGAGACGTGAAGGGCGAGCAAACAGTGACCGTCAGCAAAGGTGGTACGGAATTCTCCGCGCAATACACTGTGCAGCCGAGACAATACAAGGTTCAGCGTATCACCGGGGTGGAGCAGAAATATGTCGAGCCTCCTGAAAACGTACTGGCCCGCATCCAGGAGGATTCTGCTCAGGTTGCAAATGCGAGGCGTGTTTTGTCCCGGGAAACTTACTACCGAGAACCGTTTATTTGGCCCGCAGAGGGACCAGTCACCGGCGTCTATGGGAGTCAGCGCGTTTTTAATGGGGTGCCGAAACGCCCGCATTTCGGGCTGGATATTGCGGGCCCGGTCGGCACAACAGTGGTCGCACCTGCCGGTGGCGTAGTCGTCCTGGTGGCACCCGATATGTATTATTCCGGTGGCACGCTCATAGTCGATCACGGCTATGGAATTACCTCAACATTCATTCATCTAAGCAAGATACTGGTCAAGCCGGGCGCGCGCGTGCGGCAGGGTCAAAAAATCGCGTTGATTGGCAAGACCGGCCGCGCCACCGGGCCTCACCTGGACTGGCGGGTCAACTGGTTTGACGAACGGCTCGACCCGGCACTGCTGCTGCCCGACTTCGCGAGCAGGCGAGCGGAGGAGACTTCCGATAAAGCCAATACTCAACAGGTCGCGCCAGAAAAACCCGCATTAAACAACCGTTAGGCTGCCGTGAGTGGCCGTGAACATCTGCGATTTAGAGACTTTAACCAGCATCCGGTGTAACATTCGCGATCCAGAAAATTCCCATTGGCCAGACCCAAGGCCTGACAATCTTAGAAGGTTACGATGATTGATCAAAAACTGCTCAGTATTTTAGTGTGCCCAGTGAGTAAAGCTCCATTGGAATTCGTCGCAGACAAGCAAGAACTCGTATGTGCCGCCAGCGGCCTTGCATACCCTATTCGCGATGGTATTCCCGTTATGTTGGAAACCGAAGCGCGTGAACTGACACTGGAAGAGAAAGAACAGTACAGCCACTGAGGCAAACCCAGGCTGTTAACTATTGGCAATGAGGGTGGGGGACCAGAGCAATGAGTGACGACACCATATTCAGCAAGATAATCCGTGGTGAAATTCCCGCTGAGCGGGTTTACGAAGACGAGCTGTGTATTTGTATTAAGGACATCAACCCTCAGGCACCTACGCATGTGTTGGTTATTCCGCGCAAAGCGATACCTCGCCTTGCGGACGCGACTGACGAAGACAAAGCGCTGCTTGGTCACCTGATGCTGTCGGTCGGTGAAATCGCCCGCAAACTGGGTGTCGACGAGGCATTTCGAGTGGTTGTAAATAATGGCGAAGCTGCGGGTCAGACAGTTTTCCATCTTCACCTACACATCCTGGCCAACAAGACCTTCTCCGAAGGCTCGTTGGGAATGAAGTAACTGCTTCACCCGTTCGAGACCCATCTCTTTTTTATAGGCGATACATAAGTTTTCTACGATGATGAAAAGTGCAGAAATCCGCGATGCATTCCTGAAGTATTTCGCAGAGCAAGGGCACGAAGTTGTAAACAGCAGCTCCCTTGTTCCCGGCAACGATCCCACGCTGTTATTCACTAACGCGGGCATGGTGCAATTTAAAGACGTGTTCCTCGGGGCGGAGAAGCGGCCCTATAGCCGTGCCACCAGTTCGCAGCGCTGTGTTCGCGCGGGCGGCAAGCACAACGATCTGGAAAACGTGGGTTACACCGCCCGCCACCACACGTTTTTTGAAATGCTGGGTAACTTCAGCTTTGGCGACTATTTCAAGCGCGATGCGATTCGATTTGGTTGGGAGTTCTTAACCAAGGTACTCGGCCTGCCGGCGGAGCGCCTGTGGGTGACGGTGCACATCAGTGACGACGAAGCGGCGGATATCTGGCTGAAAGAAGTGGGCGTGAGTGCCGATCGCTTCTCGCGCCTGGATGAAGATAATTTTTGGCAAATGGGCGATACCGGCCCTTGCGGCCCAAGTTCCGAGATCTTTTACGATCACGGCGCTGATGTTCCCGGCGGCCCACCCGGTAGTGAAAACGACGACCTCGACCGTTATATCGAAATCTGGAACCTGGTGTTTATGCAGTTCGAGCGCCAGAGTAATGGTGAGCTGGTGCCTTTGCCGCGCCCATCGGTGGATACCGGCATGGGGCTGGAGCGTATCGCTGCGGTAATGCAAGGCGTGCACAGCAATTATGAAATCGATCTTTTCCAGGCGCTACTTCGTGCGGCAGCTACGGCAACCGGAACATCAGACCTGGAAAATAAATCCCTGCGGGTAATTGCAGACCATATTCGCTCCTGCTCTTTTCTTGTGTGCGATGGCGTGTTGCCATCGAATGAAGGGCGCGGTTATGTGCTGCGGCGAATCATGCGCCGCGCGATTCGTCATGGACACAAACTGGGCCAGACAAACAGCTTCTTTCATACCCTTGTCGCGGCTTTGGTTGAGCAGATGGGCGACGCCTATCCAGAGCTGCGCCAGCACCAGGCGCAGATTGAAAAAGTTTTACTCACCGAAGAACAGCAGTTTGCCAAGACGCTGGATAAAGGCATGGCGATTCTCGAAGACAGTCTCGCCGGTTTGGATGGTTCGGTTATTCCTGGTGAAACGGTATTTACCCTTTACGACACCTATGGTTTCCCGGTGGATCTCACCAACGATATCGCGCGCGAACGTTCTTTAACGCTGGATCTCGATGGGTACGAAAGCCTGATGGAAGCACAGAAAGCCCGCGCGCGCGCTTCTGGTTCTTTCAAGATGGATTACACCGCCAACCTGTCGCTTGAAGGTACCACTGAGTTTCTGGGTTACACCCACCTGGAGGAGTCCGGTAAGGTGCAGGCGCTGTTCAAAGACGGCGAGAAAGTCAGTCAGCTCAATGAAGGCGACGAAGGTGTGATCGTGCTTTCGCGAACGCCTTTTTACGGCGAGTCCGGCGGACAGGCCGGTGATACCGGGTACATTTCCACGGTTGCCGGTAAATTTGAGGTGCGCGATTGCCAGAAAAGTGGCAGCAATCACCTGCATATTGGCGTGATGTTGTCAGGCAGTATTGCCGAGCAAAACGAGGTCACCGCGTGTGTAGACCAAAGCGTGCGCGCCGCAACAGCGCTCAACCACTCGGCGACCCATTTACTCCACGCGGCATTACGCAAAGTCTTGGGTGATCACGTAACCCAGAAGGGCTCGCTGGTAGATTCACAACGCCTGCGCTTCGACTTCTCGCATTTTGAAGCGGTTAAGCCGGCGGAATTGAAGCAGATCGAGCGTATTGTGAACGGGGAAATTCGGCGCAATACAGTGGTTACCACCGAACTCTGCGATATGGATACCGCCAAAGAGCGCGGTGCAATGATGTTGTTCGGTGAGAAGTACGGCGATGAAGTGCGCGTTCTCTCCATGGGCGAGGGCTTCTCAGTGGAACTGTGCGGCGGTACCCATGTATCGCGTACCGGGGATATCGGCTTAATGCGCATTATCTCTGAAGGCGGCATTGCTTCCGGGGTGCGCCGAATCGAAGCGGTGACCGGTGAACATGCCCTGGTGGCAGTGGAAAGCCAAGCAGAACTGCTCAGTACTGTCGCTGGAGCGTTGAAGTCCGGCGCCGAGTCGCTGCCCGAAAAACTCGAACAACTGCTTGCTCGCAACAAAATGCTCGAGAAGGAGCTGGCGGCGGCAAACAGCAAACTCGCTGCGGCTTCTGCCGATGAATGGCTGGGCGAAGCGCAGGAAATTGAAGGGCTCAAGCTGCTCGTCAAGTCCCTGGAAGGGGTGGATGCAAAATCTTTACTGAGTACCCTGGATCAGCTCAAGAACAAACTAGGTAGCTGTGCGATAATTCTCGCGTCTGTGAACGAGGGCAAGATCGCGCTGGCTGCGGGCGTGAGTGCCGATTCCACCAAGCGTTTGCGCGCGGGCGACCTGCTCAAATACGTCGCCACTCAGGTCGGTGGCAAGGGCGGTGGTCGACCCGACATGGCGCAGGGCGCGGGTTCGGATGTGGCTGCGCTTCCTGGCGCACTGGCGAGTGTTCCTGCCTGGGTGCAAGACCAGCTTTCGTAGCATAGGCAGCTCCCCTGGAAGCGCAAAATCCGTGGGTTTTTAGCGTGGATAAAAGGGCAGGCGGCGCAGTAAAAGACTGTGCAGTTAAACAACGATGAGAGACCTAACAAGCAAATGAGCTTAATCGTACAAAAGTTCGGTGGTACGTCTGTTGGCACTACCGAAAAAATCAAAGCTGTGGCCGAAAAAGTCGCGGGTTTCCGCGATCAAGGTCACGACATGGTGGTGGTTGTGTCGGCCATGAGTGGCGAGACCAACCGTTTAATCAGCTTGGCGAGCGATGTCCAGGAAAAGCCGGACCCACGCGAAATGGACGTGCTGGTTTCAACCGGCGAGCAGGTAACCATCGCCTTGCTGTGCATGGCGTTAAAAGCCAAGGGCTATGACGCACGTTCATATACTGGTGGGCAGGTTAAAATTCTTACCGACAGCGCCCATATGAAAGCGCGCATTCAAAACATCGATGTAGACAACATGCGCGCCGATCTGGATGCAGGTCGCGTGGTTGTGGTGGCCGGGTTCCAGGGCGTGGATGAGGCAGGCAATATCACCACGCTCGGTCGCGGTGGTTCCGACACCACTGGCGTCGCGTTAGCGGCAGCGCTCAAAGCGGATGAATGCCAGATCTACACTGATGTCGATGGCGTCTATACAACCGATCCGCGTGTCGTGGATTCCGCCCGCCGATTGGACAAGATCACCTTCGAAGAAATGCTCGAAATGGCGAGCCAGGGGTCGAAAGTTTTGCAAATTCGTTCGGTCGAGTTTGCTGGCAAGTACAAAGTACCACTGCGTGTTCTGTCGTCGTTTGTCGACGGTCCAGGCACCTTAATAACACTTGATGAGGAAAACGAGACAATGGAACAACCCGTTGTATCTGGCATAGCTTTTAATCGGGACGAGGCAAAAATCTCCATTCTGGGTGTACCCGACGCGCCGGGTGTTGCTTCCAAGGTTTTATCACCCATTGGTGACGCGAATATCGAGATCGATGTAATTGTGCAAAATGTCGCCGCAGACAACACAAATGCGATTACTTTCACAGTTCACAAGAACGATCTTGAAAAAGCGAAGTCTGTATTAGCAGGCGTAGCCGAGGATTTAGGTGCTCGTGAGGTTGTCGGAGACGACAAAATCGCGAAAATCTCCATTGTTGGTGTTGGGATGCGCTCTCACGCCGGGGTTGCTTCGAAAATGTTCAAAACCCTGGCTAACGAGAATATCAATATTCAGATGATCACAACTTCCGAGATAAAGATCACCGTAATTATTGAAGAGAAGTACCTTGAACTTGCTGTTAGGGCACTACACAGTGCATTCGAATTAGACAAGTAAAAAAGAGTACGTTGTCAAAAAAGTGTTACAATTGTTGATACTGATGCCAAGCTTGTCTAAACCTTTAGGCAGGCTTTTAATTTTTGTGACCAAAATATAAAGTTAGCTGGTTTATATCTACCTCCCGTGCTACAACTTTGATAGTTGATAGTGGACTAGAACAATAACAGGGGTGGCAATGATGACCACCAGTGGAAGCTGGCATCGAACAAAATGATTATTGCTGGCAGAGCAGGATGAATATAAGGAGACTTAAATGTTAATTTTGACCCGCCGAATTGGCGAAACCCTCATGGTCGGTGACGATGTGACCGTAACCGTGCTGGGCGTCAAGGGCAACCAGGTGCGTATCGGGGTGAATGCTCCGAAAGAGATTGCGGTGCACCGAGAGGAAATTTACCAGCGCATACAGCGTGAAAAACAAGAACAAGGCGAAATAGGTAACAGCTAAGGTTACGCGAATTTCAGGTAAAACCCTCATGTCGTAAAAGCCAAAGTGGTGATATTGCCCTTTGGCTTTTATTTTTTGAAATTTTTTTCTTCAACCCTTTGATTTTTCTTGGCAAATTGCTATTATTCGCGCCCCACACAAAGCGGCGTGCACAAGCGGGCCAAGTGGGAATGTTGCGGAGAGGTGGCCGAGTGGCCGAAGGCGCTCCCCTGCTAAGGGAGTATACCCTTAACCGGTATCGAGGGTTCGAATCCCTCCCTCTCCGCCATTATTCTTTAGCTATCGGCATGCTCAAAAGCCGATAGGTATTAAATCCCTGAATTATCAGGGGTTATCCTTCCTGCCCTTCCCGGGCGACCAAATGTAATCTCCCGTTTAGAAGGTCGAACAATCTTCCCAAGGCTGCGCAGCCAGGTTGCCGTTAGGCTGCATTGTGGAGGCTGTATTTGCCTCTTTACCGCGCTTGCTGAGTTGGTACTACAAAACCTCAATCTTTGCATGGATAAGGAGAGCACCGCTAATAGAGTGCCTGTAAAAGCCCTGGTAAAAGTACTCGCACTTGCAAAGAACACCTACAAAGAGAACGTATGCCGAGCGCTTATTAAAGAGCTCCGACCAGAAACTGTTGGGCGTTCTAACTGTATTGCAAGGCTCGAGGCACGGCCTGCGGTGATCATTTGTGGCCTTGCGTTTCACAATAAAGGACCAAGGCCATTAATTGCGAAAGACGCCTAACAACTCACCGCCGCCGGTCACACAGAGAAATTACTACGTTGATCAGGGGTACCTATATTTATATCCCCCAGCAAACTACGCCTCCAGCTTAACATGTGCCTTGCCGCTATCAGTAGGCTTGCGGCGGTGAGTCACGGCTATTGGCAACCAATCTAAATCTGCGTGCTCCTACGAGTCTGTCTCTAGCAAGTATTCTTTGTGTACTGGGAATGAAATCGCAGCGGGTAAACACATCCCAGCAACACCAGCTTAATGGCAAGCGAACTGAAATCGTTAAAACGATGATGGTGACCTTGGAGTCTCAAAAGTTCTGTTGCCCGATCAGTGAATTTTTTGGGGTGAGGGTGATGTGCTCGTTGCTCTAGTCGCTTTAGCTGCACAGACATTATCGAAGCTGTAACTTGCCCTTGGTCTCTGCCGATGTATTTATGCCTATTAACTTGGCTGTGAAATTTGCGAGGTTAATAGGCGGGGCAGGGAAGCACCGCCATTGCCCGATGGGCCAGATTAATGAGTATCAACCGGCCACAATTTAAACTGTTCGATCCCTTGGCTGATGGACTCTTAAAACCGCAGCAAAAGCATGTGATGTCTTGTTCGCTATAGCTTTTACACTGCCCAAAAATAGAATTTATTTTTAACTTTTAATAAATGAGACATCGCTACTTATTGTAAATGCATTTTTGTGCCCAGAATATTTTTTGGCAAAATCAGTTTCAGTCCGTTCGAGGAAATTACGTCGCTTTAACGCTTGCGTGCTACCTTCGGGAAAATTATTAGGTTGAAGCGCATTTATTTAAATCACTTTGAGGACGCAAGAACGATAAGGGAGGGAATTTGACGTCTAGGATGGATGCGCAGCTGGCGAATTCGACATTGTGACCGAAGAGTTGGTTACTAAATCTCTAAGCTGCTGCGGAGTAAAAAATCGAGCGCATTGGTTTAGACGGTAGTGGATTTTACGTTTAATCCACTAGAGTGTTGGCGGTGCTCTCTATTTATGATGGTAAGCCATTTAAAACGATGTTTCAGAAAGCTTGCTATTTTGTAGCTAAGCAACGCCCGACTTTTCTATATACCCCTTTGTGCGCAATACGCATGGCGTATCGTTGGTTTGGATTGTCTATCATCGCCGAACAGAGGATTAATGGCGTGGGGCCTTCGCTGGATGAATTATTAGTGTCAAATAGGCGTTCAATTGATGCTTGGATAGTGACCTTTGAAACGGGATTAAATCAAATACTATCAGCGCGCGCATGTAAAAAACCCCGCGTGATGCGGGGTTACCAGAGCTCGTTGTCGATCTAAAACATGTTTAGGGGGTTATTCGAGGCTGTCCCAAATCCCGTTTGAGTTATCGTCACGCGTGGATACGCCATTCAGCTTTAATGCAGGATATTGGTTGTTGCTGCCAAGGTCCCAAATCTCCGGGTCGAAGGTGGCCACGGTTGCAAGTGCGTCCTCGCTACAGCCGTTAACGCTCTCTTCGGTGGGGCAGCGAATATCATCGGTGGTGAGGCTGGTGCCGTAATTGTTGGTGCCCTTGCTGGTTATGCCTGCATGGCTGTCAACATCCCACACTACTGCGGTGACAGATGGCGCTGCACTCCAGTTACCGAACAGGCCTGCGACGGTGGACGACGTTTGTAGAATGTTACCTGCGTCGATACTGGTGCTCGCGATGAGTGTTCCACTCATTGTTCCTACCAGGCCGCCAAAGAAGCCCGCATTGGCGGTGATTTGCGTGGTGACCAAAAGGTCTTCCATAACCAGGTTTTGGCTATTCCCAACCACACCACCAATGAGTCCGTTGCTATAGGTTTTGCTAATTGTGGTTTTGATTGTGCACCGGCGAATGCTGGTGACGTCACCCAGGGTGGCCGACAGTGATCGACCGACGAGGCCCCCTATCATGTAATTGCCCGCGCTGGGGCTATGAATTTCGCCGTCAACGTAGCAATCACTGATATGGCCGGTCGCTGACATATAGCCTACCAGTGGACCGACGTTGTTCGCGCCGGTTAGCATGGCTTTACGTAGAACAATGTTGCGCGCAACGAAGTTTGTACCCGTACTTCCGAATAGACCAATGTTGTTGTCGGCCGGAGTATTAATAAACAGGTGACTGATAGTGTGGCCATTGCCTTCGAAGGTGGTTCGGTAGTTGAAAATGGGGACCCAACCTCTACCCATATTCCAATACTCATCGGCTTCGGTGATAGCTCCATCGCCATCGGTGTCGAAATCAAGATCTGTTACCAGCTCATGTCCGCTGCAAGCGGGTATTGGGCAGCCAACACTGGCGTTGCCGGTACCTAAGGTGTTGCTGCGCATTGCATAGAGATCCGCCAGGGTGTGGATTTCAATTAGACCGTCTCCGTCTGCGTCTATATCTCGATTATCGCCAATACCATCTGTGTCGCTGTCCGCACTTTCTGTGGGATCAAACGGCAGCGCATCATCCACATCCAGTACGCCATCATTATCGTCGTCGGTATCGCGGTTATCACCTAGTCCGTCATTATCGTTATCGCCGGTTTCGGTGGGATCAGTTGGAAACTTGTCGCTGTTATCGCCAATGCCATCGTTATCCGTATCCGCGCTTTCAAACCGATCTAGTGGGAAAGCATCGCTGTTATCTCCAACACCGTCATTATCGCTATCGGTGGTTTCTGCCGAGTCCAGAGGGAAGGCGTCGGCGGTATCGGCGACGCCGTCGCCATCGTCATCGTTGTCATTGATGTTTGGTATGCCGTCTGCGTCTGTATCTAGGGCGAAGCTCAGTACTGTATTTAGCCCTGTGGCCTGATCTTCGATCTGTAGCTTATTAACGGCGAAACTGTTATCAACGTTGAAAGTGACTTTAGTGGCGCCATCGGTGCTGAGTTCTGGTGGTGTGGTACTGGCTAGGTTCTCTTCCCAGCTAAAACTCAGGTCCGGTGCCTGATTAAGCCAGCGGAGCTTACCGGTCACAGTAATTGTTGTTGCTGGAGGTACGGCATAGGCACGGGTGCTGTACTCGATAGCGCCCACAACCTGTGCACTCAACACAGCGGTGATATCACTGAAGCCGCTTGCGCTGAAATTGCCTACCAGGGTGGTCACGCAGCCGGTATCGTTGACAGGACACAGTTCGTTGTCCGCCACCTCGATACTGATCTCATGTGTTCCGGACCGTTTGGGCGTTGCGTAGTAAATCCTGTACAGGCCCTTGGTCTGTTCAATGGCCTCGGCCTGAACTTCCTGCAGGCGCAGGTTGAGATCACTGATGTCCAGGGCTTGGTAGACTTTGTTGGTGGTGCCGGTAATTTCGGACAGCGCGGCCATGTCTGCATTGTTGCGCACGGCAATGGCGTAGACGTCCTTGCGTACCCCTGCTGCATTGACCAATTGCCCTTGAATGCTGGCCGGTGTTGCATCGTCAGAGGTATGTTCGCCGTCGGTCACCAGAATGGCGTAGCCGGTCTCTGCATCGTCCAACCCAAAGCGGTTGGTCCACTGAGCAACGCCGGTTTGTACCGCACCTATGAGGTTCGTGGAGTTACCGCGCAGGGTGGTACCGCCCTCGACAATTTTTTCGGGGATGGAGTCAATAGCATCTGCTAGCGCGCCAACGTCGCTGGAAAAGCCGATAATGCGTTCAACCTGGCTGTCGAAGGTGTAAATCGCTACCCGCTGACCAGGGATCAGACGCGAGACCTTCACACCGTGGTTGTTTTCTTCATAGATGACTGCTCGTGCTGCCTGCTTTAGCGTGATGATATCGCTTTCGGACAAACTGGTACTGATGTCCAGCAGTAGGACAGTTTTGATGATTAAGTTGGCATTGCTAACAGGTTCGGAATCCAAAAAGGCTTCGCTGCCCAGAGCTTCATCGTTTTCCCGGACAACAAAATCATTCAGTGTCAGGCCGCTCACCGGTTTATTGGTAGCGCGATCCACAACCCTCAGGCCTGATACCACAATGCTGGGAGCCTGGGTTTGAATGCCAAAAGGCACGAGGTTATAACCGTTTTCGCCGAGACAGGTAACGGACAGGCCGTTGTAATTGCCGCCGCTGACAATACCCTCTCCCCCTTCAATCGAGCAGTTCAGATCGGTAGCGTTTGTTGAAATAACCACGTTAAACGGGCTGCCGTCAGGCAAACCGGAGGACACGGTAAAAGGCCCATCCGAGGTGAGTGTTTTGGTGTCGTTATTGGCTTGGTTAGTCAGCGTTACGCTGCCGTTGATACCCGTTGCATTGCCTCCCACATTGAAGCCGCCGGTGCTGCTGGAGGAGCTGCCAGACGAGCTGGATGTTGACCCGGATGTACTGGAGCTGGCGGAGCTGCTGCTAGAAGCACTGCTGCTGGCTGTGGAGGAACTGCTGGAGTTGCCAGTCGATGAACTTGGTGACGTGCTGCCACCTCCACCACCACAGGCGGAGAGCAATATCAGCAGACCCGCCGTAGTATACAAACGTGCATATAACTTCATGAATACCTGACCTCTTGGCGTGAGATAAACTTTAGTGGGATATAAATCGCTCTAATTATGAGATCTGGTTTAAAAAAGCACATCTACCATTTGGGAGTTGTCGGACAGCAAAAAAGATGATCCAAGTGCCAGATAGTTCGTTATAATCGCCCCGTAAAAAAGTGTTTGCACGTTGAGAAGTTGAGTAGAACCGGGTATCCATTGCGTGTGCCCGGTTTTTTATTGGGACAGCAAAGGGTCGTAGTGCATGTCTGATCTCCTTTCACATGATTTGCTTTTTCGTATCTACAACACAATTTCTGCTCCTGACACCTGGCCGGATGTGCTGGCCGCTATAGCCGCAGATCTTGATGCTACCCACGCGTTCATCGCGGCACGGGGCAGTGTCGATGAGCAGCCTTTCGCTTTTGTTGAAGTTGGTTTTGAGCCGGGTCATTTTGAACGGTACCAACAACATTTCTTCTCAGTGGATGTCTGGACCAAAGCACTCGCACAACATGAACCAAATTGCTTCCACGCCAGTCACGAGGTCTATGACGATAAGGCGTTTACCCGATCCGAGATTTATACCGATTTTGCCCGGCCGGCGGATATTCGGCATTCTCTCGGTTGTTTGCTGCTCTCCGGTGATGGTGAGCGACAGGTGATGATGACGGAGCTAGCGTTTATGCGCGGCAACGCGCGAGTAAATTTTACCCCAATAGAAAAACGACGAGCCGATGCTTATTTGACGCATGTTGAGCAGGCGTTGAAGTTTGGTCGGCAATTACAGGGGCTGCATACTCAGGAGAAAACCTTCGAGCGTCTTTTTTCTGAGCAGGCAACTGCAGCCTTCGTGTGCGATTATCAGCTGCGGGTCTATGAGTTCAACACGCAGGCCGAGACGTTGATGCGCAGTGTGCGACTGGTACAGGTGGACGGGCTCCAGCGGTTGCGTTTCTACGAAGCAAAAAACCAAGCGCAGGCGGAGGCGCTGGTTGGTGAATATTCGAATGCGACCTACGATGGGCACGAGAGCTTTGCTGCTCTTGCGGCAACGAAAGCCTATCGGGTAACAATGTCGCCATGGTTGCACGCTACGGTCACGCCCTGGGGGCCACAACACCACAACGCACTCTTGGTGAAAATCGAACCGCTTCGAACCACAACTCAAATTTCGCCGAGGTTGATTCTGAGCTGGACAGATATGACCGTGGCTGAAGCCGGCGTTGCAGCGTTGTTATGTGAGGGATTGACATTGCCAGATATCGCCGCGCGGCGAGGGGTAAGTCTCGGAACGGTACGGCAGCAGGTAAAAGCCGCTATTCAAAAAGCCGGCTGTCGTTCCCAGGCACAACTCATTGCGCGTTTGTTGGCTATGAGTCTTTAGCTGCTAGGTTGGTAAGCGAACCTAACCTTCAGTTTATTTAGAATAGCGGGTAAATTAGAGGGACAATATTAGAGGGACATGCACCAAAAGAAATTAGAGGGACAATAAAAATTGAGGGACAGGCACCAATAAAAATTAGTGTGATCCGCCGAGTAGGCGGCATAGAACGACGGCAATTTAGAGACACATAAAGCTTGGTTATAGCGCTGCCAGCATAAAATTTACAAGTGGGCAAATTTTCAATCGCCACTGACCAGATGATCAATCAATAGCCCTTCGCGTTGGGCGGCCAGTACTGCCTGGGTTCTGTTGGTTGCATCCAAACGCTCGATAACTTTGGAGACGTATTCTTTGGCAGTGGATGGAGACACACCCAACTGTATCGCTATTTCTTTATTTGACAAGCCTTCCGCGAGGTAGCGCAAAGTGGCCCGTTGCTGGGTGGTTAAATCGATGTAGCCTGGATCTTCCTGGGCGGATTTCACGACGATATTGCCGTTCAGTATTTCCTGTATCGCGTTTTTCATTTCTTCCTTGCTGGTCGATTTGGCAATAAAACCATTTGCGCCCGCATCTAACATTTGGCGTGTACTGGTGCCGAAGTCAATCGTTGAAATCACGATGATGGTGAGGGTGGGGAATTCGTTGCGAATCGCTTTTAAACCGTCTAGGTCGCGCGTACCTGGCATTTTTACATCCAGGGTGATCAGGTTGTAATCACGGGTGCTTTTAAGTTTTGCAAAGGCCGAGGGGAAATCGTCGGCCGTGTTTACCGTAGCACCCGGTAAAAGCTCCGCCAGCAATAGATGTAATCCATCTCTATAAAGGTCGTGATCTTCGGCGATTAATATTTTGTCGTTACAATGCGGGGTATTCATGATTGTGATCCTTGTAGCCACTGTGCTTCCAGATAACGGAGGAGGGAACGCAATTCCGCCGGCCTGAATTCCGACGACAGCGTGTGCACATTGAGCGAGGTAAGTTTTGCAGCCAGTGCGCGCTCAACTGTACCGCCGAACTGTGCTTGCACCACATTGCCAAAACGCGCTTCCAGTGATTGGGCATGCGCGACAAGAGCTTCATAGTCAGCTTCGCCGGGTGATTCCCCAATAACCAGAGTCATAGCTGCATTTTGGTCGCTGGCAGTTTGATCGGAAGCAAGGTAGCCCCACGAATGCAGGCACGCGTTAACCTGACTACGTAGTGTCGTCTCGCTAAGCTCGACGACAATGCGCAACCTGTCTGCAGTTGAAGTCTCGCGGCTGCCGGCGGGAAGTGAGGGCGCTTCTATAGCGGGAAGCCGTAACTCAAACACCGAACCTCTGCCAGCGCGTGAACGCAGTGTAATGGCGCCATGCAGTAATTCGGCAGAGTGACGGACTATCGCGAGCCCAATACCCATTCCTGCGTGGTCGCTGTTCGCATGTTGCGAGCGCTGGTAAATATCGAAAATTACGTTACGACTTTCGCTGGTGATGCCCTGGCCCGTGTCCCACACCTGTATCAGCAGGTATTGATCGCGGCGGCGTACGCCGAGCAGTACTCCACCGCGGTCGGTGTACTTTATGGCGTTACTTAACAGGTTTCGCAGAATGCGCTCCAGTAACACCTGGTCTGAAGCCAGATGGTTCACAGAACAGTGGAAGCGAAGGCTTAAGCCTTTGGATTGTGCCTGGGGTTCGTATTCCACCCGCAGGCTGGCTAACAGGCTATTTAGGTTAACCCGTTCGATGTGTGCTTCTTCGGCGCCGGCTTCCAGGCGACTGAGTTCCATTAGCGTACCGAATGACTGATTCATTTGCTCATGAAGCTGAAATACTTTACTTAGCAGCACACGGCTCGATTTGTTTTGAATGTGTTCGCTTAGATGCGCCAAAAACATGCCCATGCTGTGAAGCGGCTGACGTAAGTCGTGGCTGGCGGATGCGAGGAAACGTGATTTCGCATCATTACGCATGGTTGCTAGAAACGATTGCCTCTTGAGTTCGTTTATACGAATAAGCATGGCGATGAAGTGAATCAGCATATGTGCGATTTGAAAAAACGGTTCTCGTACGACTTTATAAGACAAGGTGCTAGAGTGTGCATCGGGTACTCTTGCGGCGACAAAACCAAGTTCGACAAGTGCGTAGAGCACTGGCAGCCAGCCCAGCATAAAAAGAAGGTAGTAGCGGCCTCTGCGAACGAGTTTATCCAAACCGGCCGATAGAATTAGCATCATCATCAATACGCCATTAAAGACGAAGAGCACCATATTCAGCTTTAGTGGCAGCACAAAGCTTAATGCTAACGAGAGGCCAAAAAAAATGAGCGTGCCATCAAATAGCCGTTGAAAACGCGAGTATTGGGCTTCCTCTGTGAGAAATGCGCGAGCGAACATGAGGGTGCTGATTTGCAGGGCTGATACCCACAACCAAAGCCACCACGAGGTCTCCGGGCTGTAACCGAACAGTTTTACGCCAACAACACTGCGGTAGCATAAAAAAGAAAGCAGAAAAATAGAGGAGAGACTGAACCATAAAAACGTGGTGTCCCTCAGTACAGCCGCGCAGCACAGGGCAATTAAAATTAGCCCTATAATCACACCCACTGCGAGGCTGTAAATATAACCCATGTAGTTGGACCAGCTGGTGTAAGCGGCAGCGGTTGTCAGTCGGATGTAGGGCGGCGCTACTATGCCGTCAGCAGTCAATTCAATGGCGATATTGTACGTAGTATTGGGTTCTAAACTGAGCTCGAAGCCGCGGCCGAGAACATTGAGTCGCGCGTTGCCAAAGCCTTGAGAAAAATCTGAGAAAAATTCCTGTGCATGCTCTCCTGTCTGCACATGCAACTTTATCTGGTCTATGTAAAAGTTACTGAAATGTAACACCCAAGATTGCTGTGCTGTTTGATTCTGCACGTTGATAAGAAAGCAGTAGTGCGGGTTCCGTCGGAAATTAGGGAGGGTTGTGGTTTTTTGGTGGGCACGGAGAGAGACCGAAAAATTGCGAATAACATCCTTTGTTAAGCCGGATTCGCAGGGGAATAAGCCGCTTGCTTGTTGAGCGATATTCAGTTCGTAAGCATCGTGGTTCTGCGTGAGCAGCAGCGGGTTGCCGAAGTCGCCCGCTATTGGTTGCTCGCCCGCCGTTTCACTAAACACGAGTGGCGAGAAACTTAGGAGCAGCAAGAGCAGGTGTTTTATTGGGCTGGGCATAGTCGGTTGTGGGCGAGAAACTTGAGCAATGGACTCTTGGCAAAACGGTTGGAGGTTGCAGTATGCCGTTTTTAATGAATAACACAATCTTTACCCCGACGCTATGATAGCAGCGCCCGAGGCTGGCAGTGCGATGCTGATACTACCGCACTGCGAGCATTGCCCCCATGAGTTGGATGTGAATAGCCGTTGCCGGAACCCTACAAATGTTGAATAAAACCGCCACAGCGTTTTATGCTGTGGCGAGATTTTGTCGCGGGCTTTTAAGGTGCGATAAAAAGGCCCGCATCATTAATCTCCCAGCCTTTTTCGTTGATGAGGAAATCCCGCGCGCTCTGCGCAGCCGAACTGTAGTGTGTGCTCGTTGCGCCCAGCTTCACGCCGTTTTTAATATTAGGATTTTGGCTCCAGGCAATCAGTATTGCATCGTAGTTGCTGGTTGAAAGTGGTGTAACTGAAAAGGTGTCAGACATATTAGATGCCGACGAAATATCCCAGTCTGCGAGGTTTTGGTCAAAGTTGTTAGCACCTCGGAACATCCGCGAGAGATTTGTCGCACTGGAGACATCCCAGGTGGAAAGGTCGGCGTTAAATGCGGAGCTCGCAAAAAACAGGTCGCTCATATTGGTAACGCTGCTCACGTCCCAGAGGCCAATTTCCTGATTGAACGCACGTGCTTCGCGGAACATACGGCCCATGGAGGTAACTTTGCCGGTGTTCCAGGCGGAGATATCCTGGTCGAATACTTGAGCTTGTTCAAACATCGACGTCATAGAGAGAACCTTGTCAACATTCCAGTTGCCAATATCCTGGTTAAAGGATTTTGCAGCGTTGAACATAAACGCCATATCGGTTACCTGCGATACATCCCAACTGCCAATGTTCTGGTTGAACACGGACGCGCTGTTAAACATTGAGCGCATGGTGGTGACCTTGGATACATTCCACGCACCGATATCCTGATTAAAGGCTTTCGCGCTCACAAAAGCGCCGTCCAGCCTGGTGATGTTGGAAACATCCCAGCCACTTATATCGCTATTAAAGTTGGAGGCCTGGGCGAACACGTTTGTCATAACGGTGGCCTGGCTTAAATCGGGGCTGGTGGTATCGTTAATCACCAGGTTATCGCAATTGAAGAACGCATTTTCCATTGAGAGCCAAGTGCGTAATCCCCAGTGCTCAACGCTTAACAGCTTAAGCGAATCGCTGGCGTTTGCACTGTTGCTCGGGGTGAATGTTATGGCCGGGAAATTGCCGGATATGGATACGGTGTATTCGCCTGCACTGGCGTAGGTGTGGGTGCTGTCGCCAGTCAGATTGGCATCGACACTGCCATCACCCCAATCGACAGTGTAGTCGTACGCGAAGCTGGCGTTGGTTTGGATAGTAATCTGGCTGTCGTCGCTCGCACCGGTATTATCTGTTTTCCATATTGTAACGAAGGGCGTTTCTTCGAGCACTGTAAGGGTCAGGTTGGCTGACTTGGTGCCGACCACATTGGTCGCACTGACGCTAACAACGGTTTCTGCTTGGATTGCCTGCGCTGCACCGGTAATTACACAGCTACTGCCGTTTTCGGATAGTCCGATGGACAGCCCCGCGGGCAAATCGTCAGCGGCACAGCTTTCTGGCGAACCACCGAGATTCGTCAGTAGAAACTTAACGCCATTGGCGGTGTAAAAAGTTGTGGCTGTGTCTTGGAGTGCGGGCAGGGTCGCAAGGCCGCCGTCTTCGATCGACCAGCCAAATGTGTCGATGATGGTAGTGCGGGCGGCCTCTGCTTCAAACCCGTATTGCAGGCTCCCGACGCCGAAGGCAACATCGCTTTGTAGTGGCAGCTGTGCCCAGGCCTGCAGCATTGCGTTGTAATTGTTGAATGACAAACCGCTGCTTTCTGCAAAGCTAGCCATATTGGTGACGGCGCTAATATTCCATTGAGACAGGTCCTGGTCAAAGTTTTGAGCCTGCCGGAACATACTGTCCATGGTGGTTACCTGGCTTGTGTCCCAATCGCTAATGTCCTGATTGAACGCCACCGCGTCGCGAAACATGCTGTATAAGTCGGTGACTTTCCCTATCTGCCACGCTGCAATATTTTGGTTGAATGCGCTGGCCTCGCGGAACATGCTTCCCATGGATTCTACGTTGCTGACGTCCCAGTTGCCGATGTTCTGATTAAATGCTTCCGCGCCATTGAACATCTCGGCCATTGTGGTCACGCCGGACACATCCCAGCTGGTGATATCCTGGTTGAACAGCGCTGCACTCTCAAACAGGCTATTCATTTCAGTCACTTTGCTGACATCCCAACCGCCGATTGGCCGGTTAAACACGAATGCCTCTTTGAACATTTCTGCCATGGTTTGCACCTGACTGACATCCCAGGTGCTGATGTCCTGGTCAAAGGACTCTGCACCGTAAAACATTCTGCGCATGTTGGTAATTGCTGAGGTGTCCCAGTTATCAATGGGGCTGTTGAAATGCGATGCGAATAGAAACATACCCTCCAAGTCGGTAACTCGAGAGAGGTTAGGGGCCTGGCTGTCGACGCTGACAAGGCTGGAGCAGAAGGCGAATGAGTACGACATGGACAGCCAGGGCCGGTTGCCCCAGGCGTCGACGGAGATGAGTTTGAATTCATCGCCATTGATGTTGCATGCCGGCTGTGGGTAGCGACCAGTGATTGACACCTGGTAGGTGCCGGGCTGGGCATAGGTGTGGGTGATGCTGTCGGTTACGTTGATGTCGCTGCTGCCATCGCCCCAATCTACGTTAAAGTCATAATCGAAGTCCGGGGATACGGGCAGAAAAATCTGATTGTCCTCACTGGCACCTTCGTTATTGGTTTGCCAGGTGGTGATGAACGGACTGGCGGCGACGACTTCAACCGGCACACGGCCGCTGTCACTGCCAGCACTGTTGGTGGCGGTGACGGTGATCTCTGTGAGCGAAAGCAGATCGGATGCCTCACCGGAAATTTCGCAGCCATCAGCGGCGGCTGAGATCGCAATCGACCAACCGGCGGGCAAGTCTGCGGCACAGTCTGTCAGCGCTTTACCTGCGCTGCTGGTAAGTGCAATGGATATGAGCTCATCCTGGATAAATTGTTGAATCGGCAGGTCTGCCAGCACGGGCAACGCAACACCGCCGCTGGACGACGATGAGCTTGAACTGCTACTTGAAGACGAGCTGCTAGAGCTGGAAGACGAGCTTGAACTGCTGCTTGAGGACGAACTGCTGGAGCTGGATGATGAGCTGGAAGCACTGTCTGGCGCGCCACTGCTGGACGACGAACTCGAACTACTTGAAGAGCTAGTTGACGATGTACTTGAAGAGGTATTGGAGCTGCTGCTAGACGACGATGAGTTGGAGGTGGAGCCCGTAGTCGAAGAGCTCGAGCTGCTGCTTGAGCTGGAACTGCTGCTAGAGCTCGAATTGGAGGTGTTGCCGTTGCCAGGAGTACCGGTTCCGCCGGATGATCCGGAGCCCCCGCCGCCACAGGCGCTTAACGCGAAAATCACACAGCTCAAACCCACATACCGTCTAAATAAACTCACTTTCATCCTTCCTACCTTTAATTTTCCGCAAGAGTGGCGTCGGAACGCACAAATTATGTCGCGGAATAATAGGTTAGTGGCTTAATACGCCATACCCGCCAAATGGCGGGTAAAACGTTGTAAGAGCTGTCGGATGTGCGCTAGTTCTCGATTTTACGCATGGCCACAGATGCGTTGGGGCTCGCCGTGGCATGTGGCCGTGAAAGGTGGCTGGGCTGGAGGTTTGCAGCCTGGTTTAGGGTGGTTCGATTTTGTCGTTAATTAACTTGGCAATGAATCTAGCGATTGCAATAGGTGATGTGAAAGCGTGCAGTTAAATAGATGGAAATGTCTATTTAACTGCCGGGCTGAGGTGGCCAGCAGGGCAATTAAATTTCCAGTTCCCGCATCAACACCGCTTCTTGATCAACAAACTCGCCGGCTGTTCGCATGGCAGGGAGCAGCTCTAAATCGGCGATCTCGCAGCCGGTGAGTTCCGGGTCTTTTTGCCGTTCTTTGCCGCTGGTTTCCTGGTCGTGGCCCAGCCCCTGTTCAAGCCTTTTCAGCAGTGGATAGTAGCCGGTTTTCCAGGCCGCTATTTTGGGGAAGCACACCCGCAGGGCCTTGAGTATGGCCATGCCGGTGAAATCCAGATCCCCCCAGAAATAGACCTTTGCCACTTTGTCGTCGTCCAGGCCAAGCCACCAGCGCTCAAAAGCGTTGCGGGTGTCTTCGTCAGTGATGCCCAGGTAGCTGAATGCCACATTGCCGGACGTGCGTATGCGGGCGGAAGCACCGCGAAAGCCGCCGCTGTACACCAGGCTCACCTCGGGCAGTGCCATCTTTGATAACGCGAGAAAAGTATCCTGATTTTCGACAAACAATACCCGCCGGAAATGACTGGCCAGATCCACAGTCATTAACACGGGGCGCGTTTGCAGGTTGTGACTGGAATTTGGGTACAGGGTGCGGACCAATTCTTCGCGGTGATCCAAAAACTTGGAATCGCCCCAAAAGCAGCGGGCAGAAAGTGCGCGCAGGGTTATCGGCTTTTGCAATTCGCCGCCAATGCGGGCGAACGCTCGCAAGGTCTGTTCTGCGCCCCTATCGGGCAGGCGCACAATCTGTTCGCTGAATGTTTGCCCGTGATCTTCAAATTTGTCGGCCATCTTGCGCAGGGCTTCGTGCCAAACCAGGGAGTAGGGGTCCAGTGCCGGGCGGTTTAACCAGTCCCGCACCAACTCTTCTTTTTCGTCGTTGAACAGCAGTTGCGCATTGTCGTAGGCCTCCTGGAAGGGTTTGGTGCGGCCATAGCGAATCGACAGAATGTGGTATTCGTTGTTGAGTGATTTCACCAGCGACCAGAGGTACTTGGTTTCTTCGTTGTTGAAATCGAACAGCTCCGGCATAGTTTTGGAGTTAACGCGCATGGTCAAGCGGTGCCCGTGCTCAAGCTTGTGGAGAAATGTATCCAACAAACCTGCGACCATGGGTTCTTCGTCCACCCAGCGCGGGCGTGAGCGAAACCCTTTTTCTTCTGCATTCATAGTCACCCCATTGGGGCCGAACAGCGAAGCCAGCGGAGGCTGGCCCGTGATCTACAGCCCTTCCATAAAATCGAGCATACCCTGATGGCGTACCAAACGTCGATGGTTCGCCCAGAGTTCCATTATTTTTTCTTGATTACATGTCTTCCTATCGACCAGGACGCGAGTATTGAGTTCACCTATGGGTGTGGCAGACGGACATTTGCTGAACACAAACTGGTTGCTGATTAAATCCATAAACGGGCCGGATTTACTGGTCGGCATAATAAAGAGTAGCTGCAAGCCGAGACTTTCCGTGAGGTAATTGATGACTTCTCGCGAACGGTTTTCGTCCATTTTCGAGAATGCCTCATCCACCAGCACCATCCGCAGATGGGTGTGTCCCTCGCCAAAGCGAAACGCCGACGTCACCGCGGCGGCACGAATAATATAAGCGGGGGTTTCAAGCTGCCCGCCGGAGCCGGTGCCGTATTGGCTCAACGCGATGGGGGCCTTGCCCTCGGGTTCCTTGTAAATTTCGTACTGGCGATAATTGCGGTAGTCGCTGATGCGGTTGAGTTCGCGCAGAGCGACCTGTTCGTCCGGGTCCAGCAGCATAGTGAGCATTTTGTCGCGCACGGCGCAGGCTTTTTCCGACAGCTCTGCATCGAACAGGCTGGCGCCGTCGCCCAGGTTGGGCAAGTCGATAACTTCTTTAAAGAAGCGCCAGTATTCCCGGTATTCCGGCACCCATTCCCAGCCAAAGTAGAAGCGCTCGCGATCCGCGCCGAAGCGGTGGTGTTCAAGCTCCTGGTTGAGGTCGTCGAGCAGGCGTTTACCGTCGCTGATGGCCTGATAAATCGAATGGCACAGGTTGGTGACAAACGCCGTGTTGAAGGTGTCTTTGAGGTTGGCGATTTTGTCGTGCTTGTCGATAAGCACATTGTTTTTCAAGCGGTTGTGGATCAACCCAATTTCGCTGCGCAACTTCACCAGGCGCTGAAAAAACGTGTCGTCGTGGCGCTCGCCATAACCGGTATCGTACACAATGGCGTCGTGCGGGTTGCACTGCTGATTGTGACTCAGGACGGTCTGGTAGATTTTCCGCTCCGTCTCTTCCAGGCGGGCGTTTAAGGTCGCCAGGATATCGGTATAGCTGAAATCGCCACTCGCCTGCGCGGCAGCCTGATCTGCCTGCGCCAGTGCGGTGTCCGCGTCAAAATCCGGGTGCCAGTCGGCGATACGCTCAATCGCTACCTCGGCGGCTTCGCGCGCTTCCTGGAACAGCTCCAGCGCGTCTGCCAGATCTTTCGCTTTGCGCGCGGTTTGCTGTTCCCGTTCGTGCAGGCGTCCCGCTTGCTTGTTTAAATCCCGCTGTTGCGATTCCTGTTCGCGGTACTCCGCTTTGAGTGTGTGCAGCTGTTCTTCCAGATGTTTGAAGTCGCTGAGGTCGAGGTTGTCGAGCTGACTTTGGGCGGACTCGATCTGGCGGTGAAGGTCGAGAATTTCACGCACGACCTTGCCGCAACTGGCAGGACGAATGGCGTCGATGTGGTTAAAAACGTCGGCGAGCAGTTGCTGCTCTTTTTCCAGCGCGGTGCTGTTGCTGGCGAGCGCCTCAGCTTCGCGCAACTTGGCTTTCAGAGCCCGCTCGCGAGCGCCTTGGCCAAAGACCAGTTCGCTGTCATCCAGGTCGCAGCGCCACATGCTGTAGTTGCCGCTGGCGAGACCATCCGGCGTTAACCCGCGCGCGGTAGTGCGCAGGGTTTCGGTATCTTCCACACAGAGCACGTTGCCGTAAGACGCGCGCAAATAGTCTTCGGCGGTTTTATGGCTGAACGACATCACACTGACGATGGAGTCGTTGGCGAGGCTCAATCGCTCCGCGTCCTTGTGGGCTTTGTACCCTTGGATAACGCGCGCACGATTGCGCTTGCTGTCGCTCAGTGCGCGCACAACACGAATCGCATCGGCTTCGAAATCCTGCTCGACAATTATCGAGAAGCGCGCGCCGCCCAGGTAGCCTTCAATTGCCATTTGCCAACGTGCGTCCAGCACTTCGATAAAATCACAGAGTACACGTGGGTTGGCCGCAGGGAACTGCTTGCTTATGGCGGCCAGCGCGGTTTCCACATACGCGGGATAGCTGACTTTGCTCGCTTCCAGGCGCTGGATTTCTTTGTGCTTCGCGCGGGCTTTTTGCTGCAGGTCTTCGTAGCGGCGCTTGTGGCTGGATGCAATCACCGCGACGGCGTCGCGGATACTGTCGCCAGGCTGGTGAAGTTGCTCGGCAAGGCGGCGATGATCCGCCTCCGCTGAAACCACTTGTTCCAGGTAATGTTCCAGCGGTGAAATATCAATCCAGTCGTTACCCAGCAAGCGCGTCAGTTCAAACTCACTAAATGCCGTATTGCTGGCGACGGACTTAAGCAGGCTGCGGAACGCTTTGCGTTCCAGCGCGGGAATCTCGACGCCGAGTGACATTTCCGTTAACCGTCTGGCCAACACCTGGCCCGCCTGCAGGTTTTTTTCCAATTGCTGGTGTTGTTCCAATAGCGGGCGGGTTTTTTCCAGCAGGGTGCGGTTGGCATCGACAATTTTTTGTTCGAGCTGATCTTTATCTTTTAACGCGCCTATACCCTGGCGATGGGCTTCCAGCGCAATGACTTCTTCGTGGGTCTGGCGCTTGCGCTGCTCGCACAGGTTCGCGGCTTCTTCGTTTTCGGCGATGGCCTCGCGGGTTTCGGCCTGCTGGTTTTTGGCTGTGATGTAGGCCTGCTGGTTTATCGCCATCTTGCGTGCAGCTTCGGTGTAGTCCGTGACGCTGCGCTCGATCCAGGTCTCGATGTACTGACTGGTTGAGGTTTGGGCCTGCTCCAAGGTGTCGATGGAGTTGAGCAGTGCGCGGGTGTCACTTTCCATTTGATGAATCGTTTTCATCAACTCGGAAACGCTGCGGATGGCATCGCCTAAATCTTTAGGCTCGAGTACTTCGCGGGCGACAAACTCATTAATGCTTTTAACGGGTTTGTACGCCATAAAATTGGAGAAGGTACGCGCCGCATGCTTGGCTTCGCGATCGGAAACCGCTTCTTTGCGGCCGCGCAAGGCACCGTAAAGGCGGCGCAGGTAGGCACCTTTTTTATCGTATATTTCGACCGATTTACTACCGAATTCCTGGCGCAACAGATTGGCAATTTCGGTAATGGGTACAATGTGTTTGCCGTCTGGATAGCTGCGCACAAAATGCGAGAGTGTCAGCTGCTCGCCGGGCAAGATTAGAAATACCAGATCATCCAGGCGCGCCTGCTTCTGCGCGCCCGCGGCATCGACGTGTGCGCGCATGCACATCACGGCGGTGAACACATCGCCCTGTTCGCCTGCAGTGGGGTGAAAAACGCCTGCAATATAGCCATCCGCTGCTTGCGGCCGCGCATAGCTGCCATCGTCACAACCCAAGACGTAAGAGGCAAGGGTACGAACCTGTTTGCCACCGCGACCGCGCTGGGTGGTTTCATCCTGACCGGGATTGAAGTTAAACAGGTTTTCGTGCGCTGCGGTCATTAAGGTTTGAATCGCATCTGCAGCGGTGGTTTTTCCCGATCCATTACCGCCGGAAAATAAATTGATTGGCCCGTAGCTGAATTCCAGGTGAGGAATATTGCCCCAATTGATAAGGATGCCTTTTTTCAAAAACATTATTGCGGGGCCTCATCGTTGAACATGGTACTTTCCGGTTCTGCTTCGCTTGTTGCTGGTTCTTCGCTTTCAGGTAGGGGCTCGCCGAGGGTGTTTAATACGGCTTCGGTCACAAAGCTGGTGATAGATGGCTGAATGCTCAACCATATCTCATTGCTTTCGAAGTCATCTTCCTGGTTGAATTGAATTAAGCGCAGTTGGCGCAAGCGGGTAAAAAGCCGTTTGCGGTCTACCTGGGTTTCGGGCAAATGTCGCTTTAGCAAATTGTTCATTGCGATGGCGAGGCTTTCCAGCGGAATCAATACCTGGCCGCGTTCATCGACCTGGCCTTCGCGCAGGGCTTTTTCGTATTCCGCCCGCAAGGCGAGAATGACCGCGATTTCCTGCTGGTTTGGCCGCACCCTAAAGCCGCTGTTAAAGGGCGAGTTATCATCGTCACTCATGCCGGGAATTTCTGCGCCGGGCGGAAACAGCCGCACAAAATTAAATTGCCGGTCGTGCAGAATACGAATTCCAACAAGCGCCAAATACGCTTCGACCAAATCAGTGCACTGCAGATAGCGGTCGTAAAGTGTTGCCTCAATCTGGCTTTCTTCGCGGCAGATAACACCGTAGTCGAGCAGGCGTATCAGCAGTTCGGAAAACTCTTCCTTGCGCAAACCACAGGTTTGTAATTGTTCAGATATAAATGTATCGAGCATTTGGGGCTACTGTTGATTGTCCAGTTCGATAATAAATTCGTCCTGCTCAGCATAAAACTCGGAATGTGTGCTACGCCCAGTGGGCTCAACGCGAAACGCATAGTCGCTGCTCAGGTTATTGATGGCGGCCACTTCCACGATCTGGGCGACGGCCAGAAGGTCCTGCGCGGAGCTAACCGGCAGGGCAGCCGTGGATATTGCGCGCCCGGCACGCAGTGCCGAGACCAGATATTCCCGCACCTGCTGATTATTAATGGTAAAGGCCTGGTCCAGCATTTGTTGTATGTGGGATTCGCGCAGTACATCCTGGTCCGGCGTTTCTTCTTCGTTAACTGCGGTGTTGAGCGGCGGTGTTTTGCGTCTTTCCAGCAGTTTGATTTGCGCGGGGTCGATAAGCTGCAATTTCACCCCTGACAGTTGTTCACTGGCGCGGGACATTCGCTCGTCCCATTGTGCGGGGCTCAGCTTCTGTAACTGCTGGCAGACCTGTAGTAAATCATTATTCGGCTGACTATTCAGGTAGCTCAGTTGGCGGATAATAATGTCGGCACGTTTGGTAAAACTGTGCAGTGCGCGGCGCAATGCTGGCAGCATAATTTCCGCTGCATTACTCATCCGGCGTTCAATGGTATCGAGAATAAACCAGAGCGCGGAGTGATTGTTGCGCGCAATTTCCGGCACCAGCCGCCGCAGCTGTAATTCCATGTGGCGTTTGCTGTCGGACGACTTGCGACGAATTTTGCCGATCGCTTTGTGAATTTGGTCGCGGTGTTTTTCAACGCTATCGGCGGACAGTCGCACCGAAACATCCGGTTGAAAGCGCTTTTCCATAAATTCGAAAAACTGGTCGGTTGCCTGTTGAACCAATTGCTGCGATTCCACTTCCTGCACGAGTTGCCGTTTGCGTTCTTCCAACTCTGAAATGATATCGGTGAAATCGGTGACGATGCGCTCCGAGTATTCGAATGCGTCGAGCAGGTCATACACTTCGCCCCGGGTTAAGAAGGCCTCGAGCGAATTGAGTGTATTGCGGGTGTTGCGGTGGCGTGTGCGGATCTGGGTGGTATCCGATTCCACCAGAGGTTGGGTAAATAATCGCCCCATTCGACTGAACGGGAAGGTGGACTGCATGGTCGCGGTGTCCACTTGTTTTTCCAGCCAGCCGCAGTCGAGTAACTGCTTCAAGGTCCAGTTGGCTTGTTCGCGCGTATTCTTGAAGCGCGTTTCGTCTTCATTATCCTGGGCGTCGAGCACCGGCGCGCGCGCCAGGGCTTCTTCCAGTATCTCGAGAACCTGCTCGCGGCCTAGAGCGCTGCCATAGTCCGCGTTGGAACTATACAGGCGCTGGTAAAGCAAGCACAGGCATTGCACCACCTGTTCGCGGTACTTACTGTTTAAAGGCTTGAAGAAATGTTGGCGCTCGGAAGAGAAGAACATGCCAGTTTGCGGTACTCCTATTAAACGGCGGCCTATGTTAGATCTTTCCGAAGGGGAAGGAAACGTGTTTAAATAGTTTTAGCGCGTCACGTGGCTGGCATAAAAAATTTAAAAAAGTTTAAATTTTCTCTTGACGGACTGAGTGCCAATTCATAATATACGCGCCCTCGAGACGACGCACACAGCGCGGATCGGGAAACAAATTACGCACTCGTAGCTCAGCTGGATAGAGTACTCGGCTACGAACCGAGCGGTCGGAGGTTCGAATCCTCCCGAGTGCGCCATCTTAAAAAAGCCCTCAGTATGAGGGCTTTTTTTATGCCTGAATTTTCGTATTGAATTGCGAGTCCAATTGCCCCTCCATTTTGCGAGTGTAATCCTGCGCCGAACCTCGTATTTTTGAGTTAAACTGTGTTCACCTATTGACGGTATTACAGGGGATATATTTTGGAAAAGAAAGTTCAAAAACTGCACGATAAGAAGAATATTGCTCTCGTTGCGCACGACAACATGAAAGACCCACTGTGCAAATGGGCAAAAAAGCACAGTTTTAAGCTTTCTGCGCATCAGTTGTACGCGACTGGAACAACCGGCCATAAGCTGGAAGAGGCGACTGGGCTCAGCATCCGTAAATGCGTGAGCGGTCCGTTGGGCGGCGATCAGCAAATAGGCGCAAAAATTTCCGAGGGCGAGATCGACATTCTGATATTTTTCTGGGACCCATTCGAGCCTATGCCCCATGACCCGGATGTTAAAGCATTGTTGCGTATCGCGGCGGTGTGGAACATACCTGTTGCGTGTAATCCAGCATCTGCCGACTTCATTATTTCCTCGCAATACATAAATGAAGAATACGAGCGTTTGGTTCCTGATTACGACGCCTATATTGCCAAGCGACTTGGCTGATTCACCGCTCAGTATTCAGCGGCGCTGCAGTCATCCACTTGCTAGCGCCGGCTGCGATCACTAAAATCAGTACTTCGTAATACCTGCCGCTTAAAATCTTGTTTTTTGCGAACTGAGCGATGGCTTGCTGTCGCTGTAGTGAGATTGTTGTTTGGTCTACCGGCGGTGCAGTTCTGCACCATCAACTTAAAGCCTAGTCGACGTCTTCTCTTAAAGAGCTGCTGGTAAAGAGTTGCCAGGTTTCTGGCACGTAGTTTTTACCCAAGAGGTGTACATTGACGCTCATTCACTTTTTACTGTTTCAGCATCGAACCATAGCCCGCGCGAAGCTTTGTGGTGCCCTGTGTGTTGACGGCCACAGAGCCGGTGATTTTTGGTTTTAGCGCTTTGTACTTCTAGCGTGATGTACTTCTAGCGTGTCGCTAAAAGCGCGAATACTTGCTGATTAACCGCCCGAATCCAGGGAAATTACATGCTTTTGTTACGTCTCAGCCTCATTCTTCTGTGTTTTATCGTTGCTAATCCTGCCCAATCTGCACAGACGTATTCGCCGGTACCCAACAGATTTGATCAGATGGCGCGCACTACGCCCGACGGCAAAGGTGCGGTGGCTTCTGTCAACAGTATTGCGACGCAGGCGGGGCTTGATGCGTTTGCCAAGGGTGGCAACGCCATTGATGCTGCCGCTGCGGTGGCGTTTACGCTGGGTGTGGTCGATAGTCCTAATTCCGGCATTGGTGGCGGTTGTTTTGTGGTTGTACGCTGGCCGGACGGCTCCATTGAAGCACTTGATGGTCGCGAGATGGCGCCGGCAAAGGCGCATCGGGACATGTTTTTGGTCGATGGAAAATATGACCCAAGCCTCAGTAAGCTTGGTGCGCTGGCGATTGGCGTTCCAGGTTCGGTGGCCGCATTGGAATATCTGGTGAACAAAGGCGCGAAGCTGGGATGGCGCGCACCCCTGGTTGCTGCAGCGAATATCGCCGAAACCGGTTTCGTCGTAGAAGACTATTACGCCAATCGACTGGCGCGCTCAGCGGATAAGCTGGCACTGTTCCCATCTAGCGCAAACGTGTTTCTTGATGATAAGGGCGCACCGTTTAAATCCGGCACCGTGCTAAAACAGCAGGACCTCGCCGCAACTTATCGCAAGTTGGCAAAAGAGGGCGCTGATTACTTCTATCGAGGTGAGTTCGCAAAGGCGACCGCCAAGTGGATGGCCGCGAATGGCGGGTTTATCACGGCTAAAGATTTCGCCAATTACCAGATGAAGCTGCGCGAACCGGTCCGTTCCAGCTTTCGTGGCTACGATATTGTCGGCTTTCCGCCGCCCAGCTCTGGTGGTACTCATGTCGCTCAGTTGTTGAATATCCTTGGGTATTATCCGCTCAAAGAGATGAGTGAGGCGGACCGCTATCACGTCACCATCGAAGCGATGAAACGGGTATTTGCCGATCGAGCCTACTGGATGGGTGACGCGGATTTCGTGGATGTGCCCAAAGGTTTGCTCGATCCCGCCTATGCCAAGACGTTGCAGCGGGAAATCGACCCGAAGCGGGTCAGCAAGGCGGTGAGTCACGGTGAGCCACCAAATGCTAAAACCGAGCTTTTTAACCGTCACACCACGCATTTCACTGTTGCGGACAGTTCCGGCATCTGGGTGTCTGTGACGACCACCTTGAATACCGGCTTCGGCAGCAAAGTGGTGATTCCGGGCACGGGTGTGCTGATGAACAACCAGATGGATGATTTCGCTGCCCAGCCGGGTGTCGCCAACGCGTTCAACGTCGTGGGAGCCGATGCGAACAGTGTGCAGCCGAGGAAACGGCCGCTGTCGAGTATGAGCCCAACAATTGTATTGCGTAATGGTGAGCCGGTATTGGCGGTGGGTGCGGCTGGTGGGCCAACCATTATCAATCAGGTGGCGCAGGTCCTGCTGTATCGACTGGGGCTGGATATGCCATTGCCTGCCGCTATGGCCAAGGCACGGGTACACCACCAATGGACGCCCGATGCGGTGTTCGTTGACGCGTTTATGGACGCCGACGTGCGCAAAGACCTGGAAAGTCGTGGTCACACACTGCGTAACTGGCCGCCATTTGGGGCGACGCAGGCGATAGAGTGGGATGGCAAGCGGTTTATTCCGGTCGCGGAGCCTCGTCTGAAGTCCCGCATGTAGATTGTTTGCTCACTCTAGGGAGCCTGTAATTCGCGTCGCAAACGAGTGTCGATCGGTTCGCGGTCCCTGAGCGGCTTTATATCTGCAAACAGCGCTGCCGCTTCAGCATAGCTTCGCTGTAAATAGTGAAGCCACTGCTTCAGCCGGTTGCCCATGTATTTCTTGGGGTAGGCATCGCAGGTTTGCTCAAAAAAGGCGTGTACCAGGGGGGCGAAATCGGCCCAAGATAGCGGCAGGTAGCCTTCCCCGGCGGTGTAGGCTTTTATTTGCAGCGCGAGATCCGGCCGCGCAAGCAGTCCGCGCCCCAGCATAAAGTCCTCGCAACCGGTGACTTCTCGACAGCGAATAAAATCCTCCAGTGTCCATATTTCTCCGTTGGCAACCACGGGGATGGACAGCGCCTGGCGAATCTCGGCAATGTATTCCCAGTAGGCGGGCGGCTTGTAGCCGTCGACTTTGGAGCGCGCGTGGACGACTAACTCGTCAGCGCCTGCAGCCGCTATCGCTAGCGCATTTTTCAAATAGGGCTCCCGGTTTTCGTAACCCAGACGGATTTTGGCGGTTACCGGAATCTCCGCTGGCACCGCTTCCCTCACCGCACTCACGATTTCGCCGAGCAGGCTTGTTTCGTTGAGCAGGCAAGCGCCGCCACGACTTTTATTGACGGTTTTTGCCGGGCAGCCGAAATTGAGATCAACTGCTGGTGCGCCCAGTTGCGCAGCTTTGTTGGCGTTTGATGCAAGCGTCGCGGGGTTACTGCCCAGCAGTTGAACCCGGACCGGGTAGGCATTCGCTTCGTTGAGTTCCGGGCATGCGCGCAGGAAAACTTTGCGCGGTAGGGTATGTTCTGTTACCCGCACGAATTCAGTGACGCAGAGATCGATCCCGGATTGCTGTGCGTTGCCTTTGACTGCATGCAGTGTGCGGCGCATATGGTGGTCCACCACACCTTCCATTGGGGCTAAAAAAATGCGCATCGCACGCCGGTACCTTTAAAAACCGCGGAGTTTAGCATATCGAACTTGGCCCTCGGCAGACCCGAGATCTCTGACTCTGCTTCTCACTTGAAACCTAACCTGTTATGCGTCGATTGTGGAATACTGTTTTGCCTAAGCGCTTGATCAATTGCTTCGGTTTTTTTATCTTATGCCGCCCGTTCGTCCAGATGAATAACAATAAGGCGAATGTGGATACCGTCGAACAACCATGTACGGGAGCCTGCAAGGCGCGTAGAGTCGGGTCTCTGTGATCTAGCTCAATACGCACTTTGACAGCTTAGTCAAACTATCTGGCGCCGATTAGTCTCGTCATACCGATAACTTCAACCGATCTAATCTGTTTTGCCGGGCAGGGCATCTGCCATCACGCAGCACGCATTCCGCCCGCGTTCACCCATTGCAAGCCGAGTTTGACGCCGGACAATTCACTAAATACAGACAGGGGTAAGATAACCGTTATGCAAAATAATCTGTGGGAAGAAGGTTTTGATCTCATGCTTTACGGCATGGGTACTGTGTTTGTTTTTCTTACCTTGCTGGTGATCGGCACTCTAATTATGTCCGCGATCATCAATCGTTATTTCTATCAAGAACCTGAACTGACTCCCGAACCTGCTGTAGTGGGCAACACTGGAGCGCCGGTTAGCGGCAAAACTCTGGCCATTATTCAAGCAGCAATCCATGCGCATCGCGCCAAACAAAAACACTAAACATTAATAAACCTTCAGCGAAGAATGGGGGCTGTTGTAAATGAGCGACACTAAAAAACCACTGGGCATTACCGAGGTTGTTCTGCGTGATGCGCACCAATCCCTGTTTGCCACCCGAATGAGAATCGACGATATGCTCCCAATTGCGGAAGAGCTGGATAACGTCGGTTACTGGTCGGTGGAAACATGGGGTGGGGCGACTTTCGATTCCTGTATTCGATTCCTGGGCGAAGACCCGTGGGATCGTATTCGCGAGTTGAAAAAAGTCATGCCGAAAACGCCGCATCAAATGTTGTTCCGCGGTCAGAATATTTTGGGCTATCGCCACTACGCGGATGATGTTGTAGAAAAATTTGTTGAGCGTTGCGCGGTTAATGGTGTGGATGTGTTTCGCGTGTTTGATGCGATGAACGATATGCGCAATATCGAAACCGCATTAAAAGCCGTTAAAAAAGTTGGCAAGCATGCGCAAGGCACAATTTCGTACACCTTGAGCCCAGTCCACACGATCGAAAAATGGGTAGAGCAAGGCAAAATTATTGAAGATATGGGAGCCGATTCCATCGTCGTAAAAGATATGGCCGGCCTGATGAAACCGTACGAAGGTTATGAACTTATTAAGCAATTAAAAGCATCGTGCGATATCCCCATTCACTTCCACTGTCATGCAACCACCGGTCTGGCTCACGCAACATTAATTAAAATGGCCGAAGCCGGTGTCGATAATGTGGATACCGCGATTTCTTCTATGTCGACCACCTATGGTCACAGTCCCACCGAAACGCTGGTTGCCTCGCTGGAAGGAACGGAACGCGCAACTGGATTGGACTTGGCTCGGTTGGAAAAAATTGCACTTTACTTCCGCGAGGTTCGCAAAAAATACGCGAAGTGGGAAGGTGCTTTAAAAGGTGTGGACGTAAGAATTCTCACTGCTCAAGTACCGGGCGGTATGCTGACCAACATGGAGAGCCAGTTAAAAGAGCAGGGCGCAAGCGATCGACTGGATGAAGTGCTGGAAGAAATCCCGCGTGTGCGCAAAGATCTTGGTTATATTCCATTGGTCACACCCACGTCGCAAATTGTTGGCACCCAGGCCGTGTTAAACGTGTTGTGCGGTGAGCGCTACGGCAATATATCGAAAGAAACACGGGGTATTTTGCGCGGTGAATATGGCGCGGCTCCGTCGGAAATCAACAAAGAGTTACAGGCGCGTGTTCTTGAAGAGGGTGAATCACCCATTACCTGTCGACCAGCCGACCTGTTGAAGCCCGAACTGGAAAATCTTGCTGCAGAATTAAAAACCAAAGCCAGTGAGCAGAATATTAAATTGCACACGGGTGATAAGGAAGTTGATGACGTTCTGATTTATTCATTATTCCCGCAGGTGGGCCTCAAGTTTCTTGCCAACCGGGGTAACCCCGACGCCTTCGAACCCGCGCCAACCGGCAAAGAATCTGCCTTGGTAAAAGCTGAAAACGGCGATGAAATTTATACCGTGAACGTGGAGGGCAACGACTACACCGTGACTGTAAGTAATGGCGGTGAGTTGACCGGAATCGTACCGCTTAGCGGCGCTGGATCTGCCAGCGGAGATGCCACATCGGCACCTGTAACTGGCGACCCCGTTCCAGCCCCTCTCGCCGGGAACATTTTCCGGGTGATGGTCAGCCCGGGCCAGCAAGTGGAAGAAGGCGATACGCTGCTCGTTCTGGAGGCCATGAAAATGGAAACTCAGGTAAGTTCACCACAGGCGGGCATCATCGGCTCAATAAACGTTAAAGAAGGTGACACGGTTGCTGTTGGCGACACGCTGTTAACTATCGCCTGATAATAATAGGGGTCATCCATGGGGAATTTGTTAGGGCTCTGGCAATCGTCTGGTATCTATCATATGGATGCCGGTCAGTTTGTCATGATGCTGATTTGCTTATTGTTGCTCTTTCTCGCTATTCGAAAGGGGTTCGAACCACTGTTACTTGTGCCGATTGGCTTTGGCGGTATTCTTGCCAATATTCCCGGTGCTGGGCTCGCGATGCCTGCGGTAGAAAACGCAATTGCTGCGGGTGACCCCAAGGTGCTTGCGGATATCGCAGCGGCGCTTGGCCTGGGCACGTGGGAGTCTGCCAAAGAGCTCGTTTTGGCCTATGAAGCATCGACGCCAGCCGTACATCATGCGGCTGCAGAGTTGGCCGCAGCCGCAGGTTATACCAACGGCATGTTGTACAACTTTTATTCTGTTGCGATCGCTTCTGGTGCTGCACCGCTCATTATCTTTATGGGGGTGGGCGCAATGACCGATTTTGGGCCTTTGCTCGCGAATCCGAAAACGTTGTTCCTTGGCGCTGCCGCGCAAGTGGGTATTTTTGCGACGGTCCTAGGTGCTGTTGCCTTGTCATCGACAGGGGTGATGGACTTTTCCATTGCAGATGCCGCAGCCATTGGGATTATCGGTGGTGCTGACGGCCCGACGGCTATCTACGTTTCCAGTAAATTGGCGCCGGATCTACTGGGTGCTATTGCGGTCGCAGCCTACTCCTACATGGCGTTAGTGCCATTGATTCAGCCACCAATTATGCGTGCCCTTACCAGTGTGGACGAGCGCAAAATAGTTATGACTCAGTTGCGCACGGTTAGCCGCCGCGAAAAAATTACCTTCCCCATCTTGCTTTTGGTGTTGGTGGCTTTGGTACTGCCAGATGCTGCGCCACTACTGGGAATGTTTTGTTTTGGTAATTTGATGCGTGAATGCGGTGTGGTAGATCGCCTCTCTGACACCGCACAGAATGCGCTGATCAACATTACGACCATTTTCCTTGGGCTTTCTGTGGGCAGCAAATTGGCCGCTGATAAGTTCCTCGATCCGAAAACATTGGGTATCCTGGTGCTTGGGATCCTCGCCTTCGCTATCGGAACCGCCGCGGGCGTGTTGATGGCCAAACTGATGAACACCGTCAGCAAGCAAAAGATCAATCCACTTATTGGGTCGGCTGGCGTGTCCGCAGTTCCAATGGCCGCACGGGTATCGAACAAGGTCGGCCAGGAAGCCAATCCGCACAACTTCCTGTTAATGCACGCGATGGGGCCCAATGTTGCGGGCGTGATTGGCTCTGCGGTTGCCGCGGGTGTCATGATCTCCATTGTCAGCGCAATGCAGTAAATGTATCTTCGCAGAACCATCCCTTTCACGGGGGGTTCTGCGCCTTCAAGCCCCCTTCTTGTTTCGCTGCACGGTATCTACTTATTTACTTCCTCAAGGTTATAGGTTTCGTCAATTTTCGTTATTTTTCTATATAAACCTTAGGTTGCTTGGGTTTTCCGTGATATTCCTTTTCAACTTGCGGCGTCCATATAGTAGAATGCGCGCGTTTTTAATGTCCCCAATCCCCCTCTACGGAGTAATCTATGTATAGACGTACGAAGATTGTCGCCACCCTTGGCCCGGCAACGGATGAAGACGGTATTCTCGAAAAGCTGATAATCGCGGGTGTGAACGTTGTTCGTATGAACTTTTCTCACGGAAGCCCCGAGGATCACAAACAGCGCGCCGAGATGGTTCGCGAAATCTCCGCTCGGCATAACACCTATGTCGCGATTCTCGGTGATTTGCAAGGCCCTAAAATCCGTGTAGCTCGTTTTGCCAATGGCCCGATCCAGCTTGAGATCGGCGACCAGTTCGTACTCGATGCAGCGCTTGATCGCGATGCTGGCAACCAGAAAGAAGTGGGTATCGACTACAAAGACCTGCCACGTGATGTGAACCCAGGCGACATGCTGCTGTTGGACGATGGCCGTGTTGTGCTGAAGGTGCTTTCTGTGGACGGCACTCGAATCAGTACTGAGGTTGTTGTTGGCGGTAAGCTGTCCAACAACAAAGGGATTAACCGTCAGGGGGGCGGTTTGTCTGCACCAGCGCTGACCGACAAAGACCGTGAAGATATTAAAACTGCGGTTGAAATCGGTGTTGACTACCTGGCAGTTTCATTCCCGCGTACAGCGGATGACATGAATCTGGCGCGTCAGTTGGCTCGTGACGCTGGCGGCTCAATGTACATGGTTGCGAAAATCGAGCGTGCAGAGACTGTGGCCGATCACCAGGTTCTCGACGATGTTATTCTCGCATCTGACGCGGTAATGGTTGCTCGTGGCGATCTGGGTGTGGAAATTGGCGACGCTCAATTGATTGGCGTTCAGAAGCACATCATCGAGCGTGCGCGCACGTTGAACCGCTGTGTTATTACCGCAACCCAGATGATGGAGACGATGATTTCCAGCCCACTGCCAACCCGTGCAGAGGTTTTCGACGTAGCCAACGCAGTATTGGATGGTACTGATGCGGTTATGCTGTCTGCGGAAACTGCTGCGGGTAAATACCCTGTGCAAACGGTAGAGGCTATGGTTCGCGTTATCCGTGGCGCCGAGAAACATCCTCAAGCTGAGACTTCACCTGCCAAGCCTGAAGGTGGCTACACCGCAATTGACCAAGCGGTGGCGATGTCCGCCATGTATGCGGCACACGAGCTGCAACGGGTGAAATGTATCGCTTCTATGACCGAATCTGGCTCCACCCCGTTGCTGATGTCCCGCTACGGCGCGCGTCTGCCGATATTCGCCTTCTCCCGCAACCCCAAGACTCTGCGTCGTGCTGCGCTGTTCCGCGGTGTTCAGCCGATTCTGTTTGACAGCGATACTATTCCTCATGCCGAAACTAACGTGCGTGCTGTTGAAATTCTGCGTGAGCAAGAGAACCTGGAAGATGGCGATATGATTCTTATCTCCAAGGGCGACTATGCCAATGTTCACGGTGGTACCAACACCCTGAAAATCGTCAAGGTCGGTCAGCCGGTTTCTTAATCGAGCTTGCTGGATTCGTGTGAAAAGGTGGCCTAGGCCACCTTTTTTTGTTTAGGGATGGTTTGGCGCCGGGCGGTGCTCGTTAGCTCGCAGGAGCCTCATTGTCAGCGGCCGCCATATTGAACGCCGCTCGTATTTTCGCTTCTAGAGTGTCGATATCGACCGGTTTAACGATGTAGTCGTTTACCCCCAGTTGCACAGCTTCTTTAATGCGTGCGGCTTCTGATACGGCGGTGACCATAATGAAATGCGCGCCGCGTAGTGTATTTGACGCTTTCGCTTTTTTATAAACATCGAGCCCATTGATGTGGGGCATATCCCAGTCGCAGAGTATTAAGTCGAATGGCGACGCTTTAATCTTGTCGAATGCGGCCATTCCATCTTCGGCGTGCACAATATTTTTTACCCCAAAATCGCCCAAAACATCAATCAGCAGTTCGGCCGAATCTGCATTATCTTCGGCTATCAAAACCCTCAGGTTTTCCATTGTGATAGCGGTGCGCTTGGGCGCAGGCTTGGGTTTTGGAGGCGGTGCGGCGCGTTGTATGGCGGAGGCGAGCTTTTTGATCACACTGTCCAGCAGTTTGATCGTTTCCATATGCTCTTCGCGAGCTTTATCGTCAAGCGTCGATGTGTCCAGTTGTTTGAGCAACCAGGCTCGGCGCTGGGTCACGGTTGCGAGAACCACCCTGCATTCGGCAGCTGTCAGCATGGATGCACCCTAGAAGTGGAGTTAAGGCAAAAGTGCCTGTAATTATAGGATCAAAATCCCTTCGGCAGAGGAATTTAGTAGGGCGTCTGGCTCAAGTCGGCGGTAATAGCGCTATGCCTGCTCTGCGTTTGAACCCGTGTTGTCTGACATAAGCTTTTGCATATAGGCGTAGTAATCGTCGCTTAAGCTACGGCTGGTATCACGCCTCTCCGTGGATTTACGGCGTTTGCGATGGTAGAGATCCAGCGGCATGTTGCTGCATGGGTCAACATCCTGTCTTCTATCGTCTCCTTTGCGACGGTTAACGAAGATAAATTTAGTCTCGCTCATTGGAATGCTCGGTTTTCCTGCGTTGGTCACATGTTACTATTGCCCCATCTGGAGCGGAAATACGTCTCGATAATTAAATAGACTACATCTTAGCTCCACTTTACTCAGTTTCCAGGAGAGAGCTGTATCGAGATCAAGTCCAGCACAAATAATGCTGCCGTCATCTGACGTGTAAATAGTGTTGGGCTTCGCGAAAGAATTCATGCGCATTTAGATGCTAACCTGCTAGCGCGTTTTGCTATAAGTGTAGATCAAACATCAGCGGCGCTCCTCCCAACTTAGGGTTTTTTGTTATGGATTTTGAACAGAATATTCGCGCAAAACTTATTGAATCTTTTAGCCCGGTGTTTGTTGACGTGGTCAATGAGAGCCATGGCCACAGTGTGCCGAAAGGCTCGCAAACGCACTTCAAGGCGACATTGGTATCGCCAGCTTTCGACGGCGTCAGCCGGGTTAAGCGCCACCAGTTGGTGTACGGCACTCTCGCTAACGAGCTGTCTTCTGGTGTGCATGCGCTGGCGCTCCATCTCTATACTGAGGCGGAATGGGCTGCTCGTGCGGGTCTTGCGCCGGACTCCCCGGCTTGTGCCGGGCGCAAATAGCGGTAGACGTTCCTCCGTGTTACCGCGACCAGTGATGCAATCGGTATTACTGGTCGCGACATTTGTGATCAGTGCCGCGCATCGTTAGAATTGGCCCCCTTTTTTAATTGCATAATGTGGTTCTGATTATGTCCGATTATCTCGTCGCGGCACTTTACAAATTCGTTTCCCTCCCTAATTACGAAAGCCTTCGCGAGCCGCTTATCGATTTCTGCCAGTCTCGAGAGATAAAAGGCACCTTGTTGTTGGCTGCAGAAGGTATCAACGGGACGGTTGCGGGCACGCCAGAGGCTATCCAGGCTTTGCTGGAGGAATTGCGTCGACAACCGGGTCTTGATGCACTTGAGCACAAGGAGAGTGTCGCAACCGAGCAGCCTTTCTATCGTTTGAAAATCAAGCTCAAAAAAGAGATTGTGACGATGGGCGTGGAAGGGATTGATCCCAACCTGGTGGTGGGAACTTACGTAGCTCCTGCTGAGTGGAACGCCTTGATCTCCGACCCGGACGTTACGGTTATCGACACCCGCAACGATTATGAGTATGAAATTGGCACCTTTCGCGGTGCGGTGAACCCGAATACCCAAAGTTTTCGACAGCTGCCGCAGTACGTGGCTGAGAACCTTGATCCAAATAAGCACAAGAAAGTTGCCATGTTTTGCACCGGCGGGATTCGTTGCGAAAAGTCGACTGCGCTAATGAAACAGATGGGGTTTGAGGAGGTGTATCACCTGCAGGGCGGCATTCTGAAATATCTGGAGGAAGTGCCCGAAGGCAATAGCCTGTGGGACGGCGAATGCTTCGTGTTCGACAATCGCGTCTCGGTCAAGCATGGCCTGGAGGAGGGCAGCTACGAGTTGTGCCATGGATGCCGTTTCCCCATAAACGAAACGGATAAACAGTCTGACAAGTACATTAAAGGTGTCGCCTGTCCTCGATGCTATGACGAGCAGACGCCGGAGCAGCGGTCACGGTTTCTGGAGCGTCAAAAGCAGATGGAGCTGGCGAGCAGGAAGGGTGAGTTACACATTGGGGATCGCGCAGACATTGCTAAAAGTCGCACCACGCAAGGCGCGCCGTCCGCAGACGGAGAATGACTACGACTTTGGGTTACACGGTTTTATCGGCGCCGAGTGTGTTGGAAATTGAGGAAAAGCGCAGCAGGTTTATTTGCCTACTGTCGCCAGTGCAGAACAAAGCAGATATTCAACCTGCGCTGGATTGCGCACGCGAGCAGTATCCAGCTGCCAACCACTATTGCTGGGCGTATGTGATCGGCGATGCGAACCAGCCTATGTGGGTCGCAGCCAATGATGATGGAGAGCCTTCTGGTACGGCAGGGCGCCCGATATTGAATGTGCTCCAGCAACGGGAGGTAGGCGACATCTTAGCGGTCGTTGTTCGCTACTTTGGCGGCGTTAAGCTTGGCGCCGGCGGCCTAGTACGAGCGTATAGCAATGTTACGAGCCAAGCCTTGGATGCCGCGCAACTTAAGACTGTGTTGCCGATGACGTCGCTCACTGTGATTATCGATTACGCCCATGAAAACGTATTGCGCAATAAGCTAGCGGCACTTGGCGGCACGCTTGAAGACGTGTCTCATGCGGAGGCTGTGCGTTGTAAAGTGAGTGTGCCGAGCCAGTTCGCGGCTGAGTTTTGTACTTGGCTTACCGGACAAACCTCCGGCAAAAGCATTATCGAATCCTGATCCAGCCCCTCTGCTTTTGTGCTCATATAGTCCGTTGGGCTCCAGCTTGAACTCACTGAGCAGGGCTTGTATTTCACCGTTTTAGCCTGGGTTTAGCTATATAGCCTGTCAAAAAATTATAGCCTGTCGAAAAAATAGTAACTGCCGCTGGCATGCCGGTACTGGAATCTTGTGGCCAATTTACCTACACTGCTCACTTGATAAACAAGACGACCGGTCACATAGTGATAGATATGAGTAAACGCGAAGCTAAAAAGCTAGAGATACTGTTATCCGGCCTCGATGTTATGAAGCGCAAGGGTTACAACGGCACCAGCGTGAAAGATATTGTTGATGCGGCTGGGGTGCCAAAGGGATCTTTTTACAATTATTTTGAGAGCAAAGAAGGCTTTGCTCTGGATGCTATTGATTACGCGGCCGAGAAGAATTTTGAGTCTTGCGATAGCGTATTACGGTCGCAAAAACCGGCGGACGAGCGGGTCACCGCGTTTTTCGCAAACGGTGTGCTCAAAGCGTGTGAGTGCGATTTTAAGGTGGGTTGCTTTTTGGGCAACATGTGTCAGGAGATGGCGGATTCCAGTGATCTCATACGCGTGCGTTTGAAGCGTGTGTTAGATCGTCAGACCGAGATGATTAAAACTGCCCTTATGGAGGGTGGGATGGTGGAATCTGATGCTGCGGTGCGCGCGGAATTCCTATTTAACTCCTGGGAGGGAGCTTTGATGCGGGCAAAATCCTCCCAAAGCCGTGCGCCTTTGGATGCATTCATGGCGGTAATACCCTCTATTCTGGCGCATTGATTTAAAAGTGTGTATTTCGGTATCACTTTAATTTGATTATCGTTGTGTTTTAATCCCCTCAACGTCACAACAGCTCGAGTGTGAGAGTTAAATCACCGAACGAGCGATGTGTATTCGGCATCAGGCCGACTTCAATTTATCGGGCGCTTCTGCCTGCGTGAATCCGTAAATTTATCGATCATCATCTTTTGACCGGTAGGTCACAATGATGAATAAGACGACTGGTCATATAAAACAAGACGACCGGTCATTTTGGAGTGGTTATGACAGTATCAATCTCGAATAAGGCGCTGGGAATCAAGCGCACGCTGACTAGTTTCGGGGTGTTGTTGATGCTAGCGACATGGGTGTCCCATGCGGCAGCAACCAACGCGGTAACTCCGCCGGAGGAGCAGTCCGCTCGTTTAAATGCCGCCGATGGGCGATTACTCAGTGAGCGGGGGCGTTGGTATCTCTCTTTTGACAACGATCTCTTTGCACCGAAAAACCGTGATCAGGACTATACCTATGGGATTAATTTCGCGTACACGTCTGATTCTATCGGCAGGTATCCACTCCCAGCGCTGCTCTCGCAATTAGATGACTCCCTGGGTTTGGAAGGCGCACGCAGAGCAAAAACGCTGGAGTTCGGGTTGTACGGCTTTACGCCGGCCAATGTGGAGTCGAGTGAAGCCGATCAAGACGATCGGCCCTATGCGAGCCTCGTGTATGTATCGACAAGCAGCGAGAGTATGGACTGGGAGAACCAAGTGGTGCTTCGGTCGCAGTTGACCCTGGGTATGCTCGGGCTTGACCTGGTCGGTAACGTTCAAAATCTAACTCACCGCGCGACAAACGGGACGGAAGCGGGTGGTTGGTCGCACCAGATTTCTGATGGCGGTGAACCTACGTTTCGCTACAGTCTGGCTCGGCAACAGCTGGTTGAAACCGGGCTGCTCCACACGGAGCTGAAACATACGCTGGCGGCATCGGTGGGTTACCTGACAGAAGTGTCATGGAGTTTGGGTGTCCGCACAGGGAACATCAGCACCACCTGGCACAGCTTTAAGCCGGAGGTGAAAAATTATGCGGAGTCGCTGGCGAGCCAAAAAAGTAAAACCCCGGAAAATTATTTTTGGGCGGGAATCAGTGTGAAAGCGCGTGCATACAATGCCTTTTTACAAGGCCAGTTCCGCGAAAGCGATGTGGTGTACACCTACGATGAGTTGAGGCCATTCGTGCTTGAAGCCTGGGCTGGATATACCCACGAATTCGCCAGTGGCTACCACATCAACTATGGCTTGCGCGGGCACACCTCGGAAATTCGCGAGGGCAAAGGGGACCGCAATGTTATTTGGGGCGGAATCATGGTGGGGAAAAGTTTGATTTAATTCGACGGAGTACGTTGGATACGGGGCTGAAATTCTGACGATAGTTTAGGTAGTAGTTGCGTAAGCTGACCACAACTTTACTTGGATATAGCACAATAGACGTTTGTTTCTTGAATATGTGCGGTGATACATGAGTTTTGAATCCAGTGCCGAGCGAATTGTCCGATGCTGCTGTGAGGCTATAGCGCAAGGAGAAGAGTCCCTTTGGCTGACCACGGTGTTGCGCACATGGGGCAGTTCTCCACGACCACCAGGTGCGATGATGTTGTGGTCGCCATCGACAGGCGCGGTAGGTTCCGTATCTGGCGGATGTGTGGAAGAGGACATGTTTGCCAGATTTAATCACGGCCAATTTTCGCGCAGCAAGCCCAGCCGTTTCATCTATGGGGGTGAGCAGCCCTCCGGCGGAGCGCCCATCCAGTTGCCCTGCGGTGGTGAGCTTGAGCTGCTAATAGAGCCTATAACTAGTGATCAAGAGGCCTATTGGGAGGCTCTGGCGCAGCGTCTTCTGGCGCGAAAGCCCGTATGGCGCTCCGTCGACCTGGTGACTGGCCAGTGGCAGCTCGCCAGCGAGGGTGCGCCAGAATCTGCTGAAACGCTTATCTCTATTTTGTTAGGGCCAACTCGCAAATTATTAATTATTGGCGCCAATGCGGTTGCAGCATGCCTGGCGGATATGGCACGTGGGTTGGATTTTTATGTGGAAGTGTGCGATCCGGGCGAGATAACTGACCCTGTGTTCCGCAGTGGTGAACATCGATTGCGGAAAACCTACCCTGACGGCTTTATCGCGCGGGAGTTCAGCGATGCGAACTGTGCGATAGTCGCTGTTTCCCACGATCCCAGATTGGACGATATGGCTTTGCTGGAAGCACTACCCGGCAATGCTTTTTATATTGGCGCTATGGGTTCTATGCAGTCGTCAATTGCTCGACGTGACCGCTTGCTGAGCCTTGATATCTCTGCGTCGCAACTTCAGAAGCTGCGCGCACCGATTGGTATTGATATCGGGAGTAAAACCCCGCAGGAAATTGCGCTCAGTATTGCCGCAGATCTTGTCAGTCACTATCGGTTGGCGTCGCCAGAGATTGGCAGACATCAATGACAGATGTACAAATACTGGTGCTGGCAGCAGGCCGATCCTCGCGTTTTGGCAGTCAGAAGCTGCTTCACCCGTTAAACCCGTCGAACTCAGTCTTGGGTGAGACCCTGACTCAGCTTGCAATTTTAGACGCCTCTGTCGCGGTGGTTTGCTCACCGGATAATCCGGGTGTTATAGATCTTGGCAAAGTTTTTGGCTGTGAGAGTCTGGTGTTCCCGAAGGTATCTCCAGGATTGGGCGACTCGATTGCCTTCGGCGTAAGCAAAACATCACCCAAGCAAGGGTGGCTGGTTTGCCTGGCTGATATGCCCTGGATCAAAGCCGCAACCTACGCAAAAATTGTTGCCCGCGCACGAGGTTCTGCTGAGCAAAACTCCGCGATAGTGGCGCCACAGTTTCACGGGCAGCGTGGACACCCGGTATTTTTTGGCGTTAACTATCGAAATTTACTCGAACGATTGACTGGGGATACAGGCGCGAAATCTATTCTGGAAAATCATTCTGCCGCAGTGAATTTTTACGAACTGGATGACCCTGGGATATTGCGCGATGTCGACGTGCCATCAGACATTCGATGATTATCGGGCTCCCGTGTTTGCTCAAATATCAATTCAACCAGCCCTTGGCGCATGCCTGTACTAAACAAGTGCGTGCCGCAGATACGCCAACCAGGAATTAATTTCATAATTGCTGACGTGGTAAGCGCTGGCGTTTCGCGATCGACCTTACGTACCTCCTGCACGCGGTATCGGTTGGCCGCGGTGATCGTAAATTTAAGGGGATACTCCGGTATTTTATTGCCCAAATAAGATAGAACTATCAGCTTGGTGCCATTGTGGCAATGGGCCTCCAAGCGCTCACCTATGGCTCTGAGTTGATGGATATCGCAAAAATTCAGTGAATCCCAAAATACAACGGCATCGAAAACAAGATTATTTTTAAAACGTAATGCCTGATCACTAATGCCAGAGGGTTGGGCCACTTTATCTGCCCGCTGGGTGTAGTTTCGCCAGCGGAGCGATGATGCTAAATCCTCCGTGTACACCTCGTTAAATCGAGACCGCCAAAAGTCCATATTGTGTGAAGACTTGCTTCCCAGATCGAGTATTTTTGACTCTGGCGTAACTTGCTTAAGCAACCATTCCAGAGATGGCGAATAAAACGTGTTGTCTTCTACGATTTTGTCTTTTGAATTTTTAAGTGCAGATTGAAGTGCGGCTGACGTGGTTATTTCCGTGCTGGCAATAAATTGCTTGCGTTGCGATACGTCTGGTTGAAAACGCATAACTTGTTCACTTATTCCGCGAAGCATGCCGTTTTCGTTCATCAAGTTATTGTGCAGATAGTAATCTGGTAATTTTTTTAACAGCTGCGCGGTTTGATGGTTCGGTATTTTTCGTGGTGCAAGGTTCGTTACGGTTAACTCCACGTGATATTGGTCAATAATTTGAAATCTCGCCGGTTGCGGTGGAATGTTTTTACCCAGGTAGCGAATTGCATGCATCAAGGTGTTGGGATGGCACCAATTGTTTAGTTTGAGGAAAAGTGCTCCAATCTCGTCAAGAGAGAGGTAATTGAGTATATCCCAAGTGAGAATGACCTCAAATTTTTCGTTGGGGGCATGGTTGAGTAAGTAGTTGTCTAATTCGGCTGCAAATCCTGAAGCCCGGTTGGTGTCAGGTTCCTGAATAAAATCATTGAAATTTTCGAAATGAACCTTGCAGCTAAGTTTGGAAAAAAAATTAAAGTTGGCCGCGACCATCGGCCCCAGATCAAGAATTCGATTCTTACTTGAGGATTTGATTTCGTTGTAAACGGCAGTGAGTCCCGGTGCCCGGTGTCGCATGGCTTCTTCTTACAAGAAACACCAGCTCAATGATCGAGCTGGTGTTGATCGGGAAAAATCAGGCTGGATCCGAAGGCTTTGGTTTCTCCGCTGGAGCTGGTGCAGGGTCGGCGGGTGGCGTTTGCCTACTCGAGGAATTGGACAGCGAAATACTGGTGATTCCCTGTAATTTATCTTTATGCTGATCTACGTCCATATCAATGGACCCGCGGAATTTTGCGCCATCTTCGAGAATTACGCGCTCAGCTACCACATTGCCTCTAACATCACTGGATTTAAGAATGGAAATGCGTTCTTGTCCGAATAAATCGCCTTCTACTGTGCCTTCAATGGTCACGGTTTTGGCTAAAACATTAGCGCGTACCGTTCCTTCAGCACCAATAATCAGTGAATGGTTTTTTAAATCGATAGTGCCGTCCACTTGCCCCTGGATGAGCAAGTCCTCTTCGCCGACCAATTCACCTTTAAAACGAATTTTAGAGCCAATTACGGCTCTTGGCGCATCGTTTGAACCCAGTGGAGGGCGTGAATGTGAATGAGGGTCGCTGGAGGGAGTTGGCATGTTGGGGGAGGGTGGGGACAAAGGGCTGGCCGTCATGAAATCACCTTTAGGTCTGTCGCTGGAAGGTTTATTGGTATCACTACTTTTGAAACCGCGCATTAAACATCGTCTCCTGACAACGGTTGGCTACTATTAACGCTCATTTTTTCGTGGTAACTGGAGTAGCCGCGATCTAGGATTGCCTTTAGCCATTCAGGCTGTAACTCTGCTTGTGCTGGAACTCTTGTTAACGGGGACTTTCAAATCAAACCGCGCGGCACTTAAGCTCGAAATACTGTGACTAATTAGATATACGACATTTACCTACGAAAAAATGAACGTTACTAGGCTCCAATCTAGTTATGGAAGCTTAAAATTTTGATACAACCTATTTACAGCCAATCCTGGCCAACCTTTCCAGCAGCTGTCGCTGGAGCTTCATGCTTGCATAAGCCTATCTTTAGCAACGCTGGCCCAATAGTCAACGAAAAATTCCTATTCTTGCGACTGGCATGCGAAAACCTGATCGGTATTCGTCATTAAATACATTAGCGTTGAATTTTCAGGCGTGTGAGCAGCATTCGTTAAAAAAGCCATGTTAATACCGCTTTCTTACAGTTTTAACGCGTTTTTATTTAATATCTTAATATCGCAATGCTCGTATAGCCGAGTTCACTATTTTTCTAGGGCCTCACAATTGTATTGAGCAGCGAATAGCTGCGATCTAATTGACGACGTTTGGCTGGGCATTGCCAGATAAGTGGCGTGAAAAATTGAAGATAGGCGCAACCAAGTATTTAGTCGTGTACGACGGAATAAATAGTCATGCGTATTTTAATCACTTAGCAGATGATATTTTTTTAGTTTGCCGCGAAGCTGATGATAGCTCAGGCGTAATAATTTCGCGGCTTCACGTTGATTAAACTGCGCTTTTTGCAACGCTGCACGCAAACAGTCCTTTTCCTGTTGTTGCAAATGCTCCTGGATGTCGAGCGGGAAATGATGAACGCTGGGCTGGGGGTCTCCAGGCCCCACAATTGGTGCCGATTCAACCTGCGGGATAGTGTGCTGCTGGGGTACCCCTTTGGAATGAGGTTCGAGTGGTGCGTAAGGCGAATCAAATGGGTCAAACAAAATATCTTCGATAGGATCTTCGTTGTCACCGTGGCGGTAAATGCTACGTTCTATCACATTTTTGAGTTCACGAACGTTCCCCGGCCATTGATACTCTTCAAGCAACATACGCGCTTCATGGGTGAATCCGGTGAAAAGCGGGCGATGAAGCTCCTTACACATGTTCAGCGCATAGTGTTCAGCAAGTAACACAATGTCCTCTTGCCGCGCCCGCAATGGTGGCAGCGTAACTACGTCGAACGCGAGCCGGTCGAGCAGGTCGTGGCGAAACCGCCCTTTATCCGCGAGCGTGGGTAAGTGTTCATTGGTCGCCGCGACCAGGCGGACATCCACGTCTATAGTGCTTGATCCACCGAGACGTTCGAACTCGCCATATTCGATAAACCGCAGGAGCTTTTCCTGGGTTTGTAGTGACATGGTTGCCAACTCGTCCAAAAACAGCGTTCCACCATCGGCGCGTTCAAAGCGGCCAATGTGCTTTTTACTTGCTCCCGTAAAGGCTCCAGCTTCGTGACCAAAGAGCTCTGATTCTAAAAGTTCCTGGTTGAGCGCAGCGCAATTCATTTTGACCAGCGGCCGACTCCAGCGCTCGGACAAAAAATGCAGTCGTTCAGCAATCAGCTCCTTGCCCGTGCCTCGCTCACCAACCACCAACACAGGACGATTGAGTGAGGTCAGGTGCGATACCTGCTCGAGTACCTCCAGAAAGCTATTGGATTCGCCGATGAGTGTTTTGGTACGGGGGTTGGCCATATTTGCTACCAGTTGGTCTATTAGGCCAAATAATAGCAGTACGCTGCGAATAGAAAAACTGTTGTTTCGTCTGCTTTGTAAAAAATCTTTTATAATCAATAGCTTAAATGAACGTGATTAGTTGGCACGGATACTGATATAGGTTACACCATACTCACATTTGAACGGGTATACACTGTTACTTAACGCCAAGGAGAAAGAGATTATGGGCATTTTTTCCCGATTCTCAGACATCATAAATTCAAATATAAATGCACTCCTCGACAAGGCCGAAGATCCAGAGAAGATGGTACGCCTGATCATCCAAGAGATGGAAGAGACGCTGGTTGAGGTGCGAACGGTTTCCGCGAAAGCGATTGCCGACAAGAAAGAGCTGCTGCGCCGTAAGCAATGGCTAATGGATCAGTCCGAAACCTGGGAGGAAAAGGCCGAACTGGCCATTCAGAAAGGCCGAGAGGATCTCGCCAAAGGTGCTCTGGCTGAAAAGCTGCGGTTTATCAACGATGCCAGTCAGGTGGATACGGAGCTGGAGATTATCGAGGAAAACCTTCTTTCACTGGAAAATGAAATTACGCAGCTGCAAAATAAAATAGCGGAAGCAAAAGCGCGCCAAAAATCGCTCGTTTCGCGCCGCCAGACTGCCGACTCCAAGCTGAAAGTCCGTATGGTGATTCGCGGTGGTTCGGTGGACGAGAAGCTCTCTAAGCTGGAAGGCTACGAGCGCAAGCTCGATGAGCTCGAAGGCAAGGTAGAGTCTTACGACCTGGGCAAAAAATCGCTTGCCGAAGAAATAGAGCAGCTGGCGAAAGATGAGGAAATCGAGGCACAACTCGCTGCGCTTCGCGAAAAGGTTAAAACAAAAACTGAAAACAATTAAGGGATACCGGGATGCTACACCAAATTGCCAGCTCGCTTGAGGCGCCACTTATTCTCTTCTGTATATTCGTTGCCCCTACGTGGATCTACATGCACTACAAACACAAGGGGAAGTCGGTTCAGTCCGAAACAATAGTGGCAGACACGAAGAAAATAGAGGAGCTTCTCGCCATGGCGGATCGCATGGAAGCGAGAATGCACACACTGGAGTCGATTCTGGATAAACAGGACCCCAACTGGAGGCACGAGGTATGAGTGAGTTTTTTCGTAAAAACCGCAAGTTGTATCGCAACCGCCAAAAGGGCGTTATAGGTGGGGTGTGTGCAGGGCTGGCAGACTATTTCGAGGTCGACGTCAAGTTAGTACGGATATGTGCAATTGTCTGTTTGATCTTTACGTTGCAAGTGGCTTTTATTGCCTACTGGGTGGGGTACTTTGTTCTCGATGTGGATCCTAATTCACTAAAGAACAAAAGCGGCAAGCTGGATGCGCGGCTCCATTCCACTCATGAACGCAATGCGGTGTATAACGGTATCCATGATCGCTTTAGCAAGGTGGAGGAGCGTTTACGTCGCCTGGAGGCGTACGTTACTTCACCTAGTTTTAAACTCAGCGATGAAATTAACAAGCTTTAGTTTTCCCGGAAAATAACGGCGTAGCGGTAGGTATATTGCACTGCCGCTACGCAATTAATGAATATTCGGCCTCAGTATCAGATGGTCGTGCACGGAGAACCATGCCATGGGACGAGAATCGGCATCAGTGGGAAGAGCACTCATAAAAGGAATTAGCATCGCGACAGTTGCGACCGTCGTTTTACCGGTAATTCTATTCTTGGGGTTACATCTGTTAACCGGTTCTGGAGACTTTCTGCAGGCGTTCCAGTCCGCCAGTTTACGTGGCGGAGATCTGTTGAGCGTGCTCTTGGTACTTAACTTCGTATTGGTTTTTCTCGGATTGTCTGTACCAGAAATCACCCGCCTGTCGCAGAGGGGGTCTTGTTAGTTAATTTTTGAGAGCCCCTCTCTGGCGCGTAGCGCTTTCGGTCCGACGGAGGCTTGCGCCGGCCTCATTTTTGCCTATATCCTGACTTTCTTCTACCGCAAATACTGCAAAGCACCGGAGACATTATGAGTCGGGCAGCCTACCGCGGCATATTTTTCGACTTAAGCGGCGTTATTTATGATGATCGGGGATTAATTGATGGCGCTGTTGAAGCGATCAAACACGCTCGCGACGCCAACCTGACTTTGCGCTTTGTGACTAACACCGCGACCAAAAACGCTACGGAAATACTCGCTAATTTACATGCAATGGGGGTGGATGCTCGGCCTGAAGAACTCTTCACCGCGCCTGATGCAGCGAGAAGTTATATCAAGCAACACCAGCTGCACCCGCTGGTTTTGGTGCATCAGGCTATAAGCGCGGATTTCCAGGCTTACAATGCCGTTGACGCTGACTGTGTTTTGCTCGGCGATGCGCGCGACGATCTCAGCTATGCCAACCTCAATAATGCGTTTCGGGTGTGTAAAGCGGGGGCCCCGCTAATTTCGATAGGCATGAATAAATATTTTCAAACCTCCGAGGGATTGCAGTTGGACGCGGGCGCGTTTGCGCATGCGCTCGAATGGGCTTCTGGGTGCGATCTGGTAGTAATGGGCAAGCCCAGTGTCGATTTTTTCGCAGAGGTGGTCCGCTCCACCGGCCTGGAAGCAACCAATTGTCTGATGGTCGGGGACGATGTTGAAAGTGATGTGCTGGGTGCAATTGAGGCGGGTATTGCCGGGTGCCTTGTACAAACCGGCAAATACCGTAACGGCGATGAAACCCGTTTGCCACCGGAAGCTGCACTAGTGGGCTCCATCGCTGAGGTTATGGGGCTTATCAGCCCATGATCACCTGAACCTGATTTTCTTCTTCGCAATCGTCAATTTTCAGTACACCCATATACGCTTGACCGTTGAGCTGTTGTGATGCCACACCTTTTTCGACGCCGCTTGGGTTTTCTACGGTAATGTGAAATACCTTGCCTCGGAAAACCCGGGTGGCGGTGTAACCGGGCCAGTGCGCAGGAATACAAGGGTCGACAAGCAGGCCGTCATAGCATGGACGTATGCCAAGCAAATATTGCGAGGTGCCGTGATAAGCCCAGGTTGCAGCACCGGTCAGCCAGGGTAGTCGAGAAGCGCCGTACCGAGGGCTGTATTTGCTGTGAGTACTTTGGCAGTACACATAAGGTTCGCTTTCGCGTACTTCAGCGCGTTCGTTAAATGCAGCGGGCATAAATGTGCGCATATATTCGTAGGCGCGATTGCCGTTTCCGAGAAGCGCCTCGGCCATCAATACCCAGCCTTGGGTATGACAAAATACTGCGCCATTTTCTTTCATGCCCGGGTTAAAAAGTCGCGCTCGCATAATTGCCGGGTCGAGTTTGGTTACGGGTGGGTCCAGCACCATCAAGCCTGCGTCGGTTGCGAGGCGTTCGTTAACACTTTGCATCGCCAGTATCGCTTTTTCTGGCGACGCGTGGCCGCTGATGACAGACCAGGTTTGAGGGTTCAGGAAGATCGAGGCTTCCTCACTCTCACTAGAGCCAAACACAAATCCATCGACACGGAATGCGCGCCGGTACCAGGCGCCATCCCAGGCGTGGCAGTCGAGGTTCTTGTCCAGGTCGTCGAGTTGTTCGCGCGCCCACAGGCTTTCCGTTTCCAATCCACCCTTTAACTCACATATATCCACATAGGTGGCCAGTGCGTAACGCAGTTGCATCGCCACGAACACAGTTTCGCCGTCGTGACCGAGCACCAGGCAATCGTTCCAGTCTGCGAGCAGTCCGCAGGGAAGGCCATGTTTACCCAGACGTGCCAAGCTGAATTCGATGGCACGTTTTAAGTGGCCCAACACGGTATCTTCTCCTTGATCCGCGTAAGGCAAAACCTTGTCGTAAAAGCTTAAGTCGCCGGTCTCCTTTACCAGTGCCGGAACCGTGTTGAATAGCCAGAGGCTGTCGTCGGAGCGATACTCTTGTTCACTCGGGCGCGGTTCGTGGCCGGGCTTGTGCGCAAAGGGTTTTACCACCGGCATAGCTCCGCCAGTCGATACCTGCCCGGTCAGCATTAGCTCCAGGCGTGCCTGTGCCTGTTCGGGGATCGAGTGCAGGGTGCCAAGCATGTCCTGCACTGAGTCGCGATATCCCAGGCCGTCACGCTCGCCGTTATATACCAGGCTCGCGGCGCGCGACCAAGCGAAGGTAATCAGGCAGTTATACGGGTTCCAGGTATTGAAAAAGCTGTTGAGTTCAGGGTCCGGTGTTTGCGCACTGAAATTACCGAGTTGGCTGTGCCAGTGCTGTTTTACTTCTTCGAGCGCGGCTTCAACTGCGTTCATCTCGCTGAATTTTTGCCGAGCCTTGACGCCTTCATCCGCGGCGGTTCCGATTCCCATAATTACGCAGAACGAGCTGCTCGCGCCGGGTTCAAGTTCGATATCGATCTGCAAAGCGCCGCAACCGTTGTCTGCGACCGCCAGAGACTGGCCGCACTCGCCGCGCTCAACGGCAAGCGGATTATGGTAACTGCGGTAAGCGCCAAGGAAGCGCTCCCGATCTGTGTCATAGCCGGTAACATCTGCACCGCTGATAGCGAGAAACGTATGTCGGCCCTGATCGGCGTCTTGGAAGTCGTCGGGGTTTGGGGCCATGCTCACGTTAGTACCGTGATCAATAATGCCATCGTTTACACACATGTTAACGATATAGGCGGAGTACTGCAGGTTTAGCAAATCGTTCGCGAGCTTCCAGCTGCTGGTGTACTCCACGTAGGTGAAAAGACGGAGCTTGCGGCGGCGACTGCTGGTATTGGTTATGGTCGTGTACCAGAGCTCATTGGTTTCGCCTAGAGGAACAAAATACTTGGTGTTCGACTTAATATCGCTGTAGTCGGAGGTGATCGATGTATACGCGGTACCGTGGCGACACTCAGATTTGTAGTCCTCCAGCGGTTTCCCTACCGGTTGCCAGGCATTTGACCAATAGTCGCCACTTTCCTGGTCGCGAATATAGATATTGCGCCCCGGCTGGTCCATGGGAACCGCGTTTGAACGGTATCGTGTAAAGCGGCCCTGCGCAGCAGATTTATAAAAACTGTAGCCGCCGGCATTATTGGTAATGATTGCCCCATATTCCGTTGAGCCCAGATAGTTTGTCCAGGATCGCGGAGTGTCAGGGCGGGTGATGACGTACTCGCGAGCAGCGTCATCGAAATAACCGTATTTCATATTTTGTTCTCTCGGGCTGATAGGTCGTTGGAGTATTATTATTGTTGCGTGATTATAAGGGACTGCACGGGTGCCGTATCAAGGAGCTAACGCCTGGGGTTATCGCTTGATTGCAGCTGTTAACGTGTGAATGAGATATCCAGGGGCTCGTAAACTTGAGCACCTGGAGTGAGCGGATGTTCTTTGAGTTGTAGGATCTACTGTTCTTGAGCGGCTAGTTCATCGGTTATAGCGCGCATTTTTTTGTCGTCCAGCGGGTAGGCCAGCATCGCCAGAGCGCCCAGTAGGCATGCAGCCATTGGGGCCCAGCTCATCATTATGCTCATGATTTCCCTGATATTTTCCGGTTGAACCTGGTCGGGTTGGTAACCTGCCAAGCCGAGCAAAATTCCCGTTACCGACCCGCCGACGGCCCAGCCAAATTTTTGCGAGAGCGACCCGGCCGACATGACTAACGCTGATGAATCGCTGCCGGTTTGCAGTTTAATGTAGGCTGCAATGTCGGTATACATCGCAAATAAAATTGCAGCTGTTGGGCCGGTGAGGAAGGAGAACACCGCCTGCGTGATGATTATCGTGGTGATCTCAGTGTTTGGAATGTAGTAAAAGTATGCCGATACCAGTCCTGAAATAATGATTAGCGAAAAATACATTTTTTTCTTATCGATAGTTTTTGCAAAAAAACTGAAGCAGACGACGCCGAGCAAGGATGCAATGGTGCCAAAAGTGAAAAACGCACTGATGGCGCCCCCTTCGATAAAACCAATGTTCCAGGCCTCAACCGCGACCGGGTCTGCATAGTATTTAAAATAATACGCGGCTACACCAAAGCGGATAGTGAAGGCAGCGATAGTAAAAAATGCTACGAAGAAAAGTATCCACCATGGAATATTGGTGAAGATATAACGCATGTCCTTTGCAAGCATGCCCTTGGGTTTCGGCGCTGGATGAATGCGCTCGCGAGTCATTTTGCCCGTTAAGATAAAGCTGATGACCGCGATAACCGAAAATATCACCATGGTGAGGAAAAAGCCGCGCTGGATGTCGCCATCACCTAGCTCGCCGACAAATGTCATTAGGCTGCTGGACACAAGTAAACCTGCACTTTGGGCGCCAATCATACGGAAAAAACTGGTGCTGTTTCGTTCCGCAGGCTCTCGCGACATCACGCTCATAAGAGCGGAGTAGGGTATGTTGATTACGGTGTAGATCATACCGAAAGCGACATAGGTCACCCAGGCGTACGCAAGTTTGCCCGAGGGGCTCAGATCCGGCGTAAAGAACGCTATTGCGCCGATTAATCCGAAGGGGATGGCAAACCAGAAAAGGTAAGGCCGATATTTGCCAACGCCCTCTTTCGCAGGGGTACGATCTGCGATTATTCCCATGACCGGGTCATTCACCACATCCCAAATTCGTGTTACCAGCAGCATAATGCCGACAGAGAGTGCGGAAATTCCAAAGACATCCGTGTAAAAATAAGTTCCAAATAACACGAACGGCATCCAGAACAGGTTGGACGCGAAGTCACCCAGGCCGTAGCCAAATTTTTCATGGAAAGGAATGGTTTGAGTTGTATCTTTGTTGTAGTTAGGCATGGTCGCTATTCTTCTTATTGTGATTATGTGTTTGGTTTTGGAGCAGCCTGGTCTAACACGGAAGGAAAACAGCGGATAGCGCAGGTTGCTCGCTTGGCGTTTTATTTTTGAGGGAGATGCGGAGAATCGGTCTAGCCAATCTATCTATGGCCGATACTCGTACGTCAAGACTTACGCCAGTATAACGGTTCGTAAAATAATTAGGTATGACAGAAGGGGGAGGGTTAAAGCTGGATCAAAGATAAAGTAGGAGGCAGGAGCATGGAATTTATTTCTGGTGCCGGAGCACCAGAAATATGGAAGAGGATCAGTTGAACCGCTTACTTGGCGTAGCTGATTACAACTTGGTGACCAGGACGAAGCTGATCAAAAGAACTGACGCTCTTTACACCGGAGACTGCCACTTGGTCGCCGAACTGCACGTTGACAGTCTCCTTGTTCGACAGACGTAGCTTTGCTGTTTTGTCCTTGCGGTTAACCGCAACAATTTCGCCAACCAGCTTGTCTTCAACTTTGGTGAAGGTTTTGCGGTTGATACGGACTTCATGACCGGCTTTCAGGTCGTTGATGTCGATAGCGTTACCATTGATGTAGAAGTTGGCTTTCTCAGAAAGGCCAACACGTGTTTCACGACCGTTGGCTTTTTCGAGTACCAGAGTATTAGTGCTGGCATCGACAGTTTCGATAGTGCCTTTAACGACTTCACTGTCAACCAGTGAGTATGCACCAGCGAAAGGAGCTGCAAGACTAAGGAAAAGCGCGGAAGCGGCTACGGATTTCTTCAACATTTGATCGTCCTCCAGGAACGTTGCGTTGTTTCTTCAAGTTGAGGATATGTTACCGCAAATTTTCCTAAAGTGTTACCTCTAGTTACACAGTTTTTAGAATTATTTGTACATAAAACCGGCGTTAACCAAGCTCTATATTTATATATAGAATAAAAACGAGCGTTTTTCGTTAAAAATACTCAGAATTGTAATAAAGCTGAAATTTTGATCGGGTAAGTGTTACCTGTAGTAACTGGTTCACAAAAAAAACCCCTCAGTGAGGGGTTTTTTAATAAGAACGTTTCTCGTTATTTCCCGAGTGTTACCTTAACTGTAACCTCGGTACCTTCAGGCTGGATTGGTACGATACATCCCTCAATAGTCTTACCGTCAACTTCCATACTGCTGACGCCATTGCTCACATGAGACGGATTGCTCACTTCGATGTGGTAGGTTGCTCCTCGGAAGCGGCGCGTTATCTTATAGCCATCCCACTTGCTTGGAATGGACGGGTTAATGCTGAGTCCATTGTAGTCGGGCTTCACGCCGAGAATGTACTGGGTTATGGCCACGTAGTTCCACGCAGCAGTACCGGTCAGCCAGGAGTTCTTGCCTTCCCCCGGCTTAAATGCATCTTTACCGGCGATCATTTGGCAATACACGTAAGGCTCCACTTTGTGCAAATCACTGATCTCTTCGAGGTAAGCTGGCGCAACCTTGCGGTAGTACTCGAATGCGCGATCGCCATTGCCGATTTGCGCTTCTGCAATCATGATCCATGGGTTGTTGTGGCAGAAGATGCCAGCGTTTTCTTTGTATCCGGCTGGGTAGGTCGAGATTTCACCATACTCTATATAGTATTTGGTGAATGCGGGTTGCTGCAGCACGATCCCGTATTCGCAATCCAGGTGTTCTTTGACCGAGTCCATGGATTTATGTACCAGCCCGTCTTCCACGCCAATACCTGCCATGCCGCAGAAGCCCTGTGACTCAATGAAAATCTTGCCTTCTTCATTCTCGCTGGAGCCGACTTTCTTGCCATAGTAGTCATAGGCGCGGAGGTACCATTCGCCATCCCAACCGTCTTTTTTAACGGCCTCGATCATCGCGTCAACATGCTTTTGTGCTTCAGCGGCATCGTCGTCTTTGCCGAGTACCTGGCACAGCTTGATAAACTCTTTGCCGTAAAGAACGAAAGAGCCCGCAATCATCAGTGATTCGGCGGTAAACCCCTTTTTGTTTCCTGTGGTTTGGAAGGATTCATTGGGGTCTTCGGAGAAACAGTTAAGGTTCAGACAGTCATTCCAGTCTGCGCGACCAATCAAGGGAAGCCCGTGGGGCCCTAGATTGTTTACAGTGAAGTAGAACGAGCGCTTGAGATGTTCAAAATGCGTCGTCGCTTTTGACTCATCGTTATCGTAGGGCACCATTTCGTCAAGGATGCCCATGTCGCCTGACTCTTTAATGTAGTCAGTCGTGGACAAGATCAGCCAAAGTGGGTCATCGTTAAATCCACCACCCAGGGTGTGGTTGCCTCGCTTAGTCAACGGTTGATATTGATGGTATGCGGAGCCGTCTTCAAACTGCGTAGATGCGATATCAATGATGCGCTCGCGGGCGCGCTCAGGAACCTGGTGCACGAATCCAATGAGGTCCTGGCTTGAGTCCCGAAAGCCCATGCCCCGACCGATACCGGTTTCGAAGAAGGATGCGGAGCGACTCATGTTAAATGTCACCATGCACTGGTATTGGTTCCAGATATTGACCATACGATCGAGCTTTTCGTCGCCGCTGGTGAGTTCGTATGTAGAAAGCAGTTTGCTCCAGTAATCGCTGAGTTTTTTGAGTTCGGCGTCCACTTTTTCAACGGTGTCGAATCGCTCAATCACTGCCTTTGCCGGATTTTTATTTATGACATTCTTGCTTTCCCACTTATTGTCCTTGTCGACTTCGATATAGCCTAAAACAAACGTGAGATCTTTTTCTTCACCGGGCGCTAGTTCAATTTCAAGGTAGTGCGAAGCACAGGGCGACCAGCCATGGGCTTCAGAGTTGCGGGGTTCCCCTTCAAACACCGCGTCAGGGCGGTCGAAATCGTTGTAGGTGCCTTTCCATGTGTCGCGATCGGTATCAAAACCCTGGATGGGCGCATTCACCGAGAAAAACGCATAGTGATTACGACGTTCTTTGAATTCGGTTTTGTGGTAAATAACGGAACCTTCAACTTCAACTTCCCCAGTTGAGAGATTGCGCTGAAGGTTTTGCATGTCGTCTTCAGCGTTCCACAAACACCATTCGATGAAGGAAAAAAATTTCAGTTTTTTTGTCGCGCCGGATGTGTTTTTAAGTTTTACTTTTTGTACTTCAGCCCAGGTACCCAGTGGGATGAAATAAGTTACCTCTGCCTCTACGCCATTGCGTTCACCGGTAATTCGGGTGTAACTCATACCATGGGCGCAACTGTAGTTATCAAGGTCAGCTTTTACAGGCTTCCAACCTGGTGACCAAACATCGCCACCATCGTTGATATAAAAGTATTTTCCACCGTTATCTACGGGTACGTTATTGTAGCGGTAGCGGGTAAGACGACGGAACTTTGCGTCTTTGTAAAAAGTGTATCCCCCAGCGGTGTTTGAAATCAGGCTGAAAAAATCCTCATTACCCAGGTAGTTTATCCATGGGTAAGGCGTTTTAGGATTTGTGATTACGTATTCTTTTGCCTTATCGTCAAAATGACCAAATTTCATTTTGTGTACCTTAGCTAGTTTTCGGTTTAGGTTTTTAATGGAACCCTTTCCGGTTGGGGCAACAAGTGCGTACCGCCGGGATGTTCCTGATTTTCGTTATTGTTATTTATTTTTTTAGCCTCGCCGGGGCGGCTAATTGGCCGCTTGGGCATTCAGCGTAATTACGTGTTTTTGCACTCACACCTGGGCCATAGCTTCTGTATGGGGGTTAGTAGCGTTTGCTCAGATCAACTGAGCAGGCTTTACAACCCAAATGGCTCCACAAGTTTGGATCAGGCGATGGTTGTATCAGACGAGGGAGCGTGATCGGCGAATGCAAACTGGCGTGTATTCTATGTGAAATTCGTTTAATTGGCATCTGTTTGCGGCCGACTATAAAGCAAATTAATAGAAAAGTAGGGCTAAATCGGTGGGGGCCTGCCTGCGCGCTGCCAGGTGTTGTAATTGTCGTCTAAATTATTGTTTTCCACGCTAGAATAAATCGTTCAAATCTTAATCTTATAGTTATATTGACTATATAGTTCATGGGTTTTGGTTTAGTGAAAGTTTGTTGCAAGGTTGCTGCCCGTGGTATAAACCGCGCCAGGGCTCCTGGCATAATTTTGTTGGAAAACGAGAGGATTGATTGACACTCGCCCCCCTCATTACCGCCCGGAGTTTGATACAACGGTGTGAGAGTTAGCAGTTGTTTATCCGATACTGCATGTGACAACAACTGAATTTAAGGGCACATAAAAAAAGGGGGAACTGTGGATTCTAACCAGCGCAGTGTGCAAACGTTTTCAATGAAAACTGGCGCAAGCACATTAACCGTAAGTGAGAATGGGGGCCGTATAACCCACTTTTCTGCGAATGCAAAAAATATTCTGGTAGATGCGGGTATTCAAACCGGTTCTACGTTCTGGCCTTCTCCACAATCTCTCTGGCAATGGCCGCCACCTGTAGAGCTGGACGAGGCACCCTATGAACTGGTGGAGCACTCACCTGAGCGCATTTGTTTGCGTAGCCCGGTGGAATCGCAACTGGGTATTCAGGTGACGAAAGTCTTTAGCCCTATCGCGAACGGGTTTAATGTTGCCTACGTGATCGCGAACGTTTTGGGGGACATCGTCAGTATGGCGCCTTGGGAAATCAGCCGGGTCAGCGGAGGCTTGAGCTTTTACCGGGCGGCTACACCACCGGAGGCGCATTCGACGTGCGATGCAGTGTTTGCTGAAGGCTGCTATTGGTATGAATATAAGGTCGATGGCTTAACGGGCATCCCCAAACTGTTCGCCAATAATTCAGCTGGCTGGTTGGCATACGTGGAGGGTAACCAGCTGCTTGTGAAAACTTTTCCTACGATTACCCCGGAGGAGGTTGCACCGGGCGAGGGAGAAGTCGAGATTTATGGCCACGCTGACGTTAACAATCCATATGTTGAAATTGAACAGCAAGGACCATTTCGTGCAATCATGCCCGGAATGCGTTTAATCTGGGCTGTTGACTGGCGGATTTTTGAGCTGCCTGAAGGCGTATCTGCGGCGCTTGGCAGTCGTGATCTGGTGGAGTTTGTGGAGTCAGAGGTGCTCAGGGAGGCTTTGCAAGCGATATAACCTTGTGGTGAAGACGAGAACACGAGAGTAAAACTGGCGGTGGCGGGTGATTCATCTACTCGCACCAATTATATGGTTTACACTTTAAGGGATTGCTGTCGAGTCACTTCGTTTGGACGACAAGGAGTCCCACCATGGATCTGCCCACCAAAACGGTATTGATCACCGGAGCTGGCAGCGGAATCGGCGCCGCTGTCGCCGAGAATCTCGCAAAAAAAGCCTTCAATGTTATTGTTTCCGACCTTAACCTCAGCAGCGCGGAAAAAGTCAGTGCGAAGATCAATGCGCATGGAGGCCGCGCCCGCGCCCTGGGGCTCGATGTTGCTGACCAGCAAAGTATCGAGTCTTGTGCTGCTACCCACCCCGAAATTGATATTCTTGTTAACAATGCCGGCCTGCAATTTGTGGCCAAGCTTGAATCTTTTCCTCCCGAAAAATGGCGCCTGCTTATCGACGTCCTGCTTGTAGGCCCTGCAATGCTAACGCGGGCGCTATTGCCCGCCATGCGTGAACGCGGTTACGGCCGGATTATTAATGTGGGTTCTATCCATGCGCTGGTCGCATCACCCTTTAAAAGTGCCTATGTAGCGGCCAAGCACGGATTGCTCGGTTTCTCAAAAGTCCTTGCGCTGGAAACGGCGGATCAAAATATTACGATAAATACAATATGTCCCTCATACGTGAAAACGCCGCTTGTCGAAAGCCAAATAATGCAGCAGGCGAGAGAGCATGGTATGTCAGAGGCGGACGTTATCGACAAAATCATGCTCGAGCCGATGCCGAAGAAAGCGTTCATCGGGATGGATGAACTTGTTGCTGCTACCATTTTTCTGATCTCAGACGAAGCGCGGAACATGACCGGACAAACTCTCACTATCGACGGCGGATGGACGATCAAATGATGGACGATCAAATAATGATAAATGCGAGCGCAACATCTTCAGAGTCAGAAGTACAAGCCGAACTATTGCAAATGATTGAAAAATTCAACGGCGTGTTTAACGATTTGGTTCAGGATGTAATGCAGCGGGTTATTGCCCAGCAATTCGAGGGGGAGTCATCTGCAGCAAATTTTGACAGTGCGTCGAGCAGCCAAATTCCTAACATTAAATTGGATCCTCAGTCGTTTCTCAAACAGCAATTTAATTTTTTAACGCAGCAACAGATGCTTTGGCAGAACGCGGTTCGCTCGCTGGTGGGTGAGCCGCAGCAACCCTTGGTCAAAGAGGCGAGGGGAGACAAACGTTTTGTCGATGGCGACTGGGACGGCAACCCCGTTTTTTCGTATATCAAGCAAGCGTATCTGCTCAATGCAGAATACTTAAATAGTCTTGTGGATGTAATGCAGTTCGACGACAAGAGGGTAGAAGAGCGCATCCGGTTTTATACACGGCAATTTGTTAACAGCATGTCGCCGAGCAATTATTTGTTCACCAACCCGGAAGTGTTTCGCGAAATACTGCAATCGGAAGGGGAAAATCTCGCACGCGGTATCGACAACTTTATGCGCGATTTGGAAAATAGTCCAAATGAAGCATTTAAAATAACACAGGTAAAAGTTGACGCCTTTCGCTTAGGTCAAGACCTCGCGAGTACACCGGGGTCTGTCGTCTATAAAAATCGACTTATTCAGTTGATTCAGTACGCGCCCACAACTGCACAAACGCACCAAATTCCACTTCTGATTATTCCGCCCTTCATCAATAAATACTACATTCTCGACTTGGACAAAAAGAAGTCTCTCGTGCGCTGGCTAGTGGATCAGGGTTTCACTGTATTTATGGTTTCCTGGGTTAATCCGGACCACACCTATGAGAGTGTAGGGTTCGACGAATATGTGCGTGAGGGGGTGAAGGCGGCCCTTGATAACGTAGTGACGATCACAGGGGCGGATAGGGTTAACGTTGCGGGTTATTGTGTTGGCGGCACCCTGCTCGGGATGGCGCAAAGTTGGTTGAAAGCGCGGGGAGACGCACGCATCAATTCGCTGTCGTTCCTGACGACGCTATTCGATTTTTCTGAGCCTGGCGAGGTGGGCAATTACATTTCGGAGCAGGTATATTCCGTCATAGAGCAATCGGTGCGCAGCAAAGGTTATTTCGATGGTCGAATTCTTGGGTTAGGGTTTAGCTTGTTAAGGGAAAATAATCTGTTTTGGTCTTTTTTTATTAATAATTATTTACGCGGCAAGGACCCAACGCCCTTCGATATTCTTTACTGGAATTCCGACTCGACGAACATTCCCGGTGACGCGTATCTGTACTATTTACGTAATATGTACATGGATAACCGGATGCGCGAGCCAGGGGCTCTGTCCGTGATGGACTTGCCTTTGGATTTAACATCAATTGACACCCCGAGCTATTTTTTAGCGGCAATGAGTGATCACATTGTATTGTGGAATGCCGCTTATCGCAGTGCCCATTGCCTGGGGGGCGAGAAGCGATTCGTGCTAACAGAGTCTGGCCACGTTGCGGGTGTGGTCAACCCGGCAGACGGTGGCAAATATCCGCATTGGGTGAATGAAACCTTACCGGATTCGCCGCAGGACTGGCTGGCTGGGGCCAGGCAGGTGAGTGGCTCCTGGTGGCGGGACTGGCAAGCCTGGCTAGTGCAGTACTCTGGCGCCCCAGGTGTGCCGCCCGCTATGGCCACAGAGATTGAACCGGCCCCGGGCAGCTATGTTAAAAAACGTCTCGAGACAACCGTTCTCAAGACAACCGTTCTCAAGGAAGATATTCCCGCCTGACATACCATCGCATCGTCCCGCCGGGCGCATGGGTCCTATCACTTTGCGACCTGGCCACTGAGCGCGCTGTGTTGAACAGCGCAGAAGGAATGCGAGTATACTCAGGGTTGTCCATGCAAGCTGTTTAGAGAGCCGACTTCCGTGATACTCATTAAAAAGTACCCCAACCGTCGTTTGTACGATACGTCGAAAAGTCAGTACATCAACCTTGAAACCATCAAACAACTGGTGATGCAACATCAGGAATTTAAAGTGGTCGACTCTAAGTCGGATGAAGACCTCACCAAAAGTATCCTGCTGCAGATTATCAGTGAGCAGGAAGCAAACGATAGCCAGTCAATTCTGACCCAAACCGTCTTGAAGCAGTTGATTCGCTTCTATGGTAGCGATATGCAGGTATTCATGCGTCAGTATCTGGAACAGAGCATCGCCACATTTTTAGAGCGTCAGGATGCGTTCCATGGCGTTATGAAGGAGTTTATGGAGTCGACTTCCCCAATGAGCGTTTTCAACCAGATGGTGGAAAAGAATATGCAGGTTTGGCAGCAATTTACGTCTGGGCAGCCAGTTAATCCTTTCGCCAGCAGCACGCAGAAATCAGAAAATTCGCCGTCAAGCAAACCTGAATCGCCCGATTCCGAAGAAAAGTAGCCCCCTTATTAAGGTTGCCCATTTTAGCTCCAAAAAGATCTAAATAAGGTATGCTGCGGTGCGTCATTTTGGCTTGACCGCTTATATTTGCGAACTTAAAATTACTGTGAATATTGCGGTGCAGCATCCCAACAGGAGGGTAACACCATGTTAGAAAAAATGTTTGAGCAGGCCCAGAACGCTTACAAACCCATGAACGAACTGCTGAACCTGAACACCAAGGTGTTCGAGGAAATGGCAGAAAAACAGAAAACGCTGGTTACCGAAATGATGAATGACGGTATGGCGTTTGCCAAAGAACTTGGTTCACAGAAGGATTTCTCCGGTGTCTATCAGGCGCAAAAATCCTATATGGAAGGCCTACAAGACAAACTCGTAAGCGCGTCTACCGACTTCTATGAAATGTTTACTAGCACGCAGGAAAAGGCGGGAGAAGTTATTAAAAGCGCCGCAACTGTTTGAGGTCACGGGCAGGGATCACACCCATATCTGAACCCGGCGTAGGCCGGGTTTTTAGTTCGTTTGCAAAGAACCCCATATTTTGGCGCACAGAAAGCGAAAATCGGCCTCACCGCAATTGACCTTCAAATAGCGCTTTCTTACACTTTGAGTATTATTGCGGTGCAGCAATGCGACGTGCTGATGTACACGTTAAAAGGTTCAACACCCGGGCAACAGGAGTAGCATCATGTACGAAAAAATCTATGAGCAAGCCGATTCTTTTTTTAAACCCATAAGTGACATCCTCAGCATTAGTCTTGAAACCATGGACGCCTTCCGCGAGAAACAGACTGCCTTTGTGAGTGACGTGGTGGCGGATGGTATTGAATACGCTAAAGGGGTGGGTGACCACGGCGGGAATATGGAAACCTTTTATTCTGCACAAAAAAGTTATTGGGAAAATGTGCAAACTAAGATGTCGAGTAACGCGAAAGAGTCGATGGCGCTGTTTACCGAAACTCAGGAAAAAATAACCGAAGTGATTCAGGACAGCTCTCCTTGGTTTGAGGACAAGCCAGTTAAAAAAGCGGCCAAGTCGGTAGCCCCAGCGAAAGCAAGCAAGCCTGCTGCGAAGAAAAAAATTACGACAAAACCGGCCCCAAAAGCCGCTGCTACTGCAAAGGCAGAACCGGTTAAGGCTGAGTTAAGCAAGCCTAAAACCGAACCGGTTTCCAAGCCGGGCGAGCCTGAAAAATCTGCAGGCAAACCCGATGAAGTCATTGGTTAGGATTCTTAGTATATCGAAAATGGCTGGCAAATAATTGCCAGCCTTAAACCCTTTCTTTGAGGGTTAATACATATGCTGGCCGCCATTAATCGAGAGTGTGGACCCAGTAATAAACCCCGCATCGTCCGACACCAGAAATTCCACGGCTCGTGCGATTTCTGGAGCTTCGCCGAGTCGACCCACTGGTATGCGGGCGATGATTTTTTCCAGCACTTTTTCGGGTACCGCGCGAACCATATCGGTCGCGATGTAGCCCGGCGCGACAGCATTCACGGTGATATTAAACCTCGCTCCTTCCTGTGCCAATGCTTTAGTAAACCCATGAATGCCGGATTTTGCCGCCGCATAGTTCACTTGGCCGTATTGCCCTGCTTGGCCATTGATTGACCCAACGTTAACAATACGTCCAAACTGGTTTTCCCGCATACGCTCTATAACGTTGCGACACATATTGAAGCATGAGCCAAGGTTAGTCTCCATAACCGAATGCCAGCAGTCGGAAGACATATTGTGGATGGTATTGTCCTTTGTGATGCCAGCGTTATTCACAAGCACGTCGATATCGCGTCGAAAGTCTTTTCGGATCTGTGCGATAGCCGCCGCGCAGGCGTCAAAATCAGCTACATCAAATTTGTAAATCGGAATCCCATAGTGCTCGTAGAATGCTTTTGCTTTTTCGTCATTGTTGCCGTAGTTGGCCGCAACGTCATAGCCTGCTTCTTTGAGTCGAATGGAAATGGCTTCACCGATACCGCGAGTACCTCCTGTTACCAAAGCAAGTCTGCCCATAGGTTAACTCCTGTTACCATAGGTTAGTGATGTGTACTGCCGTTTGGGGGGAATCGTGCGAGGAAATTTTTAAGCACGATTGAAATTAAAAGTTTAGCTGCAATATTGTTAGGCATTATTGTTTTTGCATATGAGGGCGAGTAGTGAACGAGTTTGTAGTTGAGGTAACCACGGAAAACGCACAAGCGGTGTTGATCGAGGAGTCATTTAAACGGCCCGTGTTAATTGACTTTTGGGCAGATTGGTGTGAACCCTGCAAAACCCTCATGCCAATGCTGGAGAAAATCGCGATGGAGTACCAGGGAGACCTGTTGCTGGCGAAAGTCAATGCGGACGATCAGCAGATGATTGCGGCGCAATTCGGGGTGCGCTCGCTTCCTACCGTGATGGTGATGAAAGATGGCCAGCCTGTTGATGGCTTTGCTGGTGCGCAGCCCGAGGTTCAAGTTCGAGAGCTGCTGGCGAAATACTTGCCGAAACCCTGGGAAAAAACACTCGCACAAGCAGCGGAGCTGATAGGCGAGGCCGATTGGGCGGGCGCTTATGCGTTGTTAAAAGACGCCTACGCTGAGTCAAACGGGCAAGCAAATATCGCAATTGCGATGGCCGAGTGCCTGATAGAGCTCAAACGACTCGATGACGCTGAATCGCTTCTCGCCAACATCAAAATGGTGGATCAGGACGCTGAATACCACAACGCGATGGCCAAGCTGGAGCTTGCGCGCACGGCGGGTAAGGCACCGGAGCTACAGGCGCTCGAAATTAAGTACCAAACCAACCCGGACGACCTGGATACCGCGTATTTGCTTGCAGTGCAATACAGTCAGGAGGGTTTCCACAAAGACGCTCTTGAACTGCTATATGGCCTGCTGAGGCAGGATTTGAACGCGAAAGATGGCGAAGTTAAGAAGATTTTTGGTGATGTGCTTGCGGTGCTGGGCAAAGGTGATCCACTGGCTGTCGAGTACCAGCGCAAGATGTACACTCTACTGTACTAATTGGCCGAAAGTGATCGTGCTGGGATAACACGCCCCCAGCACTCTTGGCGAAGCTCTGTTATGCAAAGATTGTCTTTATGTAAAGATTGTCTTGAAGCTATTTCATCTGGTCCGCGCGCTGCAGTAGCTGCGGGCGACCCAGCTGTGACTCTTTGTTGCCGAGGGATGAAAGACCTCTCTTTCAATCGTGTTATTGAACTATCTCAATCTTCTTATGCCCAGACCACTAGGAGCCGCAGGGTAACAGTGGCATAATGGCGCCCCATTTTTAGCCGGGTACCCGATTACCTGCTTGGCCCAGGTCATTCCACGACCCACATGTTGTCCGGCGATAGGGCAATCTCAGAGTTGAGCCTTGCTCTCCGCTATTCGTCCCAGTGGCGCTCAGCGCCCCATTTATTATCCAGAGGATAAGTAATGCAACCGCAAGTTAAACCGCAAAACCCGAACTTTTCATCCGGCCCTTGCAGCAAGCGACCTGGTTATGATGTATCCAAGTTGGCGCTGGAAACATTGGGTCGTTCGCACCGCTCGTCGCTAGGTAAAACGGTTCTAGCGGAAGTGTGTGAAGAAACAGCGAAGGTTCTGGGGTTGCCAGAGGGATACCGGGTAGGCGTGGTTCCGGGGTCGGACACCGGTGCTGTGGAAATGGCCATGTGGTCGTTGCTGGGTGCTCGTGGTGTCGATGTACTTGCGTGGGAATCGTTTGGTTCTGGTTGGGTAACCGACATTACCAAGCAGCTCAAGCTGCAAGATGTGATTATTCGCGAAGCGGAATACGGCGAGCTGCCGAACCTGGACGAAGTCAACTTCGACAACGATGTGGTGTTTACCTATAACGGCACTACGTCTGGGGTGAAAGTGCCCAATGGCGATTGGATTCCTGCGGATCGTAATGGCCTGACCATCTGCGACGCCACGTCGGCGGTATTCGCGATGGAAATGCCCTGGGAGAAGCTGGATGTCGTAACTTACAGCTGGCAAAAAGTCCTTGGTGGAGAGGGCGCGCACGGCATGTTGATTCTAAGTCCCCGAGCCGTGGAACGCCTGGAAACTTACACTCCACCCTGGCCCATGCCAAAATTGTTTCGTATGACCAAGGGCGGCAAGCTGGTTGATGGCATTTTTCGCGGTGAAACAATTAACACGCCCTCAATGTTGTGTGTTGCGGACTATCTGGACGCGTTGAACTGGGTAAAAAGCCTGGGTGGGGTGGAAGCGTCCATTGCAAAGTCGCAAAGTAATCTGGCTGTTATTGAGCGCTATGTGGAGCAAAACGACTGGATTGAGTTTTTGGCTCAAGACCCGGCGCTTCGCTCCAATACCAGCGTTTGCCTGACCTTAAAAGCCACACCAGACCAGGTCAAAGCCATCGTCAAATTGTTGGACAAAGAAGGTATTGCCTACGATATCGGTGCTTATCGAGATGCGCCTGCGGGTTTACGGCTTTGGGCTGGTGCCACTGTCGAGGCGGCCGATCTGGAGGCGTTGATGCCATGGATTGGTTGGGCCTACCAGGAAGTGACTCAGGGCTAATTATCTGCGAAGGGGTTCGAGCATGATGCGATTGCTTGAACCTTACGAACATAAAGCGAAGTAACGCATATAAAAGGGCCCTGGAGACCAGGGCCGAATCGAAGAAACAAGGTTTTACCTCGCCATAACGGATCGCGAAATCCTTTAGAGCTTGGTAGCTAATAAAAAGCAAAAACAAGGCCATAGAAAAATAACAATAAGAATCAAAGGCTTATGATGTTGCTTACTTATCAATGTCAAGAATGCCGACAAAATGGCGCTAGTATTAACGCTACGCGCCGTGAAATTCTGTTAATCGAAGAAGGTGCAAAGCATGTATCAAGTGAGAACCTACAACAAAATTTCTGACAAAGGTTTGTCTTTGTTTCCAGCAGGTCGCTATTCGGTGGCTGAGGACGTTTCCTCCCCAGAGGCTATTTTGCTGCGCAGTCACAAGCTACATGGCGAAACCCTTCCCGAGAGCGTGATTGCAGTAGCCCGTGCGGGTGCTGGTACCAACAATGTGCCTGTCGATGAGTACACCAAGTCTGGCGTAGTGGTTTTTAATACTCCGGGTGCCAATGCCAATGCGGTGAAAGAGCTGGTATTGGCCGGCATGCTGCTGAGTTCACGTGGTATTTTGCAGGGTCGCGACTATGTTGCCACTCTGGGGGATATGACCGACAAGGGCGAGATGTCCAAGCTGCTGGAAGCGGAGAAGAAGCGTTTCGCCGGGAGCGAGCTGGCCGGTAAGAAACTCGGTATTGTTGGGCTGGGCGCAATTGGTTCTATGGTTGCTAATGCCGCTTTGGCGCTTGGTATGGATGTCTACGGCTTTGACCCTGCGCTGTCAGTTGAAGCGGCCTGGCGCCTGCCCAGTGATGTGCATCGTATGGAAAGCCTGCAGGCGCTATTGAGCGAGATCGACTACCTCACCTTGCACGTGCCAGCGATAGATGCGACCAAAAATATGATTAATCGCGATACCCTTGGCTTTATGAAGCCAAGTGCTGCAATTATGAACTTTGCGCGCGATGCGATCGTCGATTCGGAAGCAGTTGTGGAAGCACTCGACGCCGGTAAGCTGCGCAACTACGTGTGCGATTTCCCCGAGCCATGTTTGATCGGACACGAAAAAGTTATCGCGGTACCACACATCGGTGCAAGTACCGCTGAGGCAGAGGAAAATTGTGCAGTGATGGCGGTGAACCAGCTGCGTGACTACCTCGAAAATGGCAACATTAAAAACTCGGTGAACTTTCCAGAAACCAGTATGGGTGGCCTAGTGAGTGGTTGCCGTATCACGTTCACCAACCAGAATGTGTCTGGTGTGTTGGGTAATGTGTTGTCTGTGTTTGCAGAAAATAACGTTAACGTGATCGATATGATGAATAAGAGCCGCAATGATGTGGCATACAACATTCTCGATATTGATACATGCCCAAGTGATGCGGTTTTAGCCGCGCTAAAAAGCGTCGAGCATGTCATTTCTCTTCGTGTGATCGTGCGCGACTAGCGGATCAACTCGCAGGTTGTCCACCGGGGCTTGCATTATTCGTCGAAAACCGGATAATGCGCAGCCCTCAGGGTAACTTTGCAATCTTGAGTCACTGTGGTGGCTCAGCTCGGTTCCCCCGCAACAATTCGCTGTGAACCCCGCCAGGTCCGGAAGGAAGCAACGGTAGCAGTAACATTGTGTGCCGGGGTGTGGCTGGGTTGAGTCATCTCCACATCTGCTTTTTCTTCTGCTCTTAAGGGCTAGAATTTTTTCCTTACGAATCACTCTACTCGTGAAAATGCACCCGATTGCGTCCCGCTTTCTTTGCTGCGTAGAGCGCTTTGTCCACCACGCCTAAAAGATCCTGGATGTTGTCGCGACCATTTAACAGCGTTACCCCAATCGAACAGGTAAAGCGGATGGTTTTGCTGCCGTAGGTGAGCCCCTCATTCGCGCAACGTCTGCGCAGCGTGTTTGCAATTTCCAGGGCAGCGGATTTAGTGCAATTGGGTAGTCCGATTGCGAACTCCTCGCCGCCGATCCTCCCGATAATATCGTTGCTGCGCACGCACTCCCGGCAAATCGCCGCCATATGCTGGATGACCGCATCGCCAGCAGGGTGACCAAACGAGTCGTTGATATTTTTGAAGTTGTCGATATCCAACTCCAGCAGTGCCAGAGACGACTGTTCATTCAGGGCTCGGTTAATCTCTTCATTCAACCGTTGAAAAAAATAACCTCGTGTTGCGAGCTGTGTCAGGTGGTCGGTGGTGGCAATAGTAAAAAGTTTGCGCGACGCTTCTTCTAACGATTTGTTCAACCGCGACAGAGCCGCTAACCCCGCGACACGACGCTGATGAAAATCAATCATGCGCTCGCCGAAAAGAATCAGCATCAGCCCTAACAAAATTACAGTTAAAGCAAATGCCCAGTAGCGTTTCTGATTGTGAAACAGCTCGTCGACAGGCAATGCATGCCAAACTCGAATTTGTCGATTTTCGATGGGTACATTGGCCAGCACAATATTTTGGTTTTCGAGCTGCCAGATGTTCCATTCGGCCGGCAGGTGTTTATTCCGGGTTAGCGGCAGGTCGGTCAGAGTTTCCTGGGCGTAGACGTTATTGAGCACCCACGTTTCCGGTGGTTTTTGGTTTTCCCAGCGCATGAAATTAAATAGCTGTACGGGGCGGCTGCTGCTGATTACCATTCCCGCGCTGTCCGAAACCCAGGTGATGGTTGCCAGGTTGCGCAGGTTTTCTGTCAGGTGGCGTGCGTCGAGCCGAGTTACCACAACGCCGGAAACGTGATTATCGGCATAGCAGGCGGCAGCGAAAAACAGCGAAGGCTGTTTGACCGCGCGCCCAACGGCAAATTGCATTCCACGGCCGTATTCTTTTGCTCGCTGGAAGTAGTGCCGGGAAGTGTAGTTTTGGCCGAGGCACCCCAGGGTATTAACACCGTTGGGCAAATAGCTGGTGGCAATACACGTACCTTCAGTGTTAAGTACAAATACCGCCATCAGGTCGAGATCCTGGGCGATACTCGTCAGCATATTGTTAAGACCGTTAACTTCAGGAATGGTAGTTAGATGCGCGCTTCTCTCGCTGACCGGCACCTTATCGAGATGCAGGTTGCTGTCCATTTCCCCTGTGCTGCTTAAAATGCGCTCTTCATGGGAGAGCGCAGACGCAAGGTGCTCTGCTGTGTTTATTTCCTTGGCGACAATTTGCGAGATAAATTGTGCTTCCAAATCAACTTTGGTTTGCGCTCGTGTCAGCTCTTCACCCAGGTTCCCTGTTAGCAGGGAGTAACTAGCGCTGAGACCTGCTATCACCCAGAGCACAGCAAATCCGACTGCGCCAGCCTGGAGCGAGCGGAAAGCCTTAAGTCGAGTTTCTTGATGATCGGGTAGCGGCTGCAGCGCAATGGCGGTCGGGTCGCTGAACTTGGTGGTGAAAGTTGAATTGGGGTCTGGGGTCATAAACATTCGTTGTTGAAACCCGTAACTGCATCGGTCCTTTGATAGGTGCCGCTCCCAAGGGGGCGATACAGCGTGCGGCGGGCGAAGTCCTTCTAGTAAAGTTCTCATACCTAAAGCTGAGGTCTCAGGTACTCCAAACTTCCATTCGGCAATAAGTTAAGTGTAGTCAAAACGAGCCACAATGCGCCAACTGAAGTTGCAGATTATGTAAATCGTACCGATTGATTTTGCGAAAATCAGGTGCGAATGGTTGATCAAGTCCGGGGTTGTGGGGCAGCGTTAGCTGCAATAAGCAGGCTTGAAGACCAAATTTTAGGGCCGGAAAAGTACACCAACCATTTAGCAATTGGTCTTCTGAAGGGGGCAACGTTCTAGAGGCAGATTGGCTACACGCTGACCGGATTTAGTGGTGTGCAGGAGGGACAGCGTGAAGGTGTTGCGGAGGTGTCGTTTTAGGCTAATGGCAACCATTCATTGCGACGAACGTTTCGTTGAACGCTCTGGCGGAATGTGCGCGGTGCGAGCATCTCTCGATGTATTTCGTAAGTAACCGTGGCCGCGATGGTGACGTTCGCCTGCGTTTGGAAGTCGGTGATGCTATCCAGTGATCGCAAAAAGCGCCATAGGCTGGGCCTGTTTCCGCAGTGGTGATGAAGGTAACTGCAGGCCTTGCTGGTGTCGACACCATTGTTTCGCAAGCCACTCAACAGCGCCGGTGCCGCAAAGCTCAGCTGTTCTTCCAGCATGTAAAGCACGCCCAGCAAGGCGATGGAATAAACATCGCTGGCCCGCTCCATGTAGCTGATCAGCCGCTCCGCCTGCAGGGGGAGGTGGTAGTCATCAGCGAGCTTAGCGTCAAGCTTTTCCAGATCCGCAAGAATTAATTGTGATTTTTGGTAGTCCGACGGCAAGTAGTTTGCTGCCGAGAAGAGCTTCGCGTGGTGATCAAATTGGTTAATGACCGCAAATTGCTCTCCGGCAAGCGTTATCTGCTGTTCTAAAGATTCGCGCAGACCGAGGTGCAAACGTAAAAAATGGGCGTAGTAGTGTGCATCCAATTGATGCAACCAGAATCGCATGTACGGATAAGAACCCAGCAGACGTTTGCGATTATCGCGGCTTAGTCGCTTAAGCGAAGTCGATATTTTTGCGCGCCGTCCGTAGTGATTCTCTCGGACCTGAGACAAGTCAACAACATTACTCATTGTACTTCCAAAAAAGAATTTGGCGCCATATGGCGCGTATATCATTTTTAGTTTAAACCGGAAGCAATCTCAAGCAGCCCGTTAGGCCAGTTTCTTTACATGGGCGCACAAAATATAACCTTATTGCGCTAAACCCGCTCTACAGTGCCAAGTTGTCAAAAAATCGTTAAGTAAATCGGTTTTACTGGGGAATAACATTCCGCAGTCCGTATACCGGTTCCACAGGCATTCCCCAACAAGGCCGCATATTTGCTTCTGCAATGTCATGTACGCAGCTTTTCGCATAGACCCGGCCACCGCGCCTGCCACACGCACACGGGTGTTGGCCATTAAACATAGCCCCAGGGAAATTTATGAAATTTTGCAACTATCTCGTACTCATCGGATTAACGCTAACCCCATTGTGTAACGCAGAAAATTCCGGGAGCTGGATGCAGCGGCCAGCGGCAAAGCTCTATCGCGCCACGGTTGATTTACGCGGGGCGGAAAATGGCCCCGCGACGCGACCGTATATAGAGGGTTACGTCTTCGTGGACAAAAACGAAAATGGTCGCAAGGACAAGGGTGAGCGCGGTCTGACCGGAGTTAGTGTGTCCAATGGCTATGAGGTTGTAAGTACCGACAAAAAAGGGCGGTATCAACTGCCCGCCGCTGCAAGTGGGCTCAGCGATTTTACCGTGTTTATTACCCAGCCTTCCGGCTATCGTGTGCCAGTGAATGAACATAACGTTCCGCAGTTTTTTTATCACCATCGACCTCAGGGTTCACCACCACTGCGATTCGGTGGCTTGGCACCGACCGGCTCGCAACCGATGGAAATCAATTTTCCGCTCCAGAAAACCCGTCGTCTGTCTGCTTTTAAGATCGCCGTTTCCGGTGACCCACAGCCATACTCTAACAACGAAGTAGGCTATGTGCGGGATGCGCTCGCTAACGAACTGGCCCAGCGAGATGACCTGGAGTTCGTGTTGATTGAAGGCGACGTAATGGGTGATGACCTCGGGTTATTTCCCCGCTTTAAACGGCTGATGAGCGCCGCCGGGATACCCCAGTATTTTGTGGCGGGGAACCACGATCTGGATCTGGATGCGACCGACGATTCACACTCATTCGATACCTTTAAGCGTGAGTGGGGGCCGACCTACTATTCATTTGATTATGGTGATGTCCATTTCGTGGTGCTCGATAACGTGCGCTACCCATGCACACCGCAGGACAATGCCGATGGCCGTCGACCTGAATGCGCTAACCCAGAGTCCAAGCCGACCTACAATGGCGTTATTGATGCCGCACAAATGCAGTGGCTTGCGAATGATCTGGAACGGGTCGACTCGGATACCTTAATTGTGCTGAACATGCACATTCCGCTCGTGTCGTTTAACGTGATGGAGTCTCCTGTCCACCAAACCGACAATGCGAAGGCGCTGTTTGATTTAATTGGAAATCGGCCTGCGGTGGGTTTGAGCGGCCATACGCACACCCTGGAAAACTTTGTCGCGGGTGAGCGCTACGCCGGCTGGAAGGATGCGGTGGGTGTCGCTGCCCCACCGTTCCCCCTTATTGTCACTGGCGCTACCTCTGGGTCCTGGTGGTCTGGCGATTTCGACGAGTACAACCTGCCGATGAGTATTCAGCGACTGGGCGCACCGCGTGGGTATTTAATATTTGAGTTTCACGGCAACCAGTTCAAATCGAAATTCAAGGCCGCTAATAAGCCTGCGGATGAACAGATGTCGGTGGATTTCCTGTCGCCTTCGTTCATGAGCTGGTACAACGCACTCAAAAGTTGGGCCGAGGCTTCACCGGAAAGTCGTACGGTTGTACCTCCGGTCAATATCAACGATTTACCCGATACCCGGATCCTGACTCACCGCGATCTTGAGCAGGGCACCGCTCTCACCATCAATGTGTGGAACGGCTCCAAGGAATCACAAGTCTGGGTTCAGATCGATGACCTGGAACCGGTTGAGGCGCAGCGAACTCAAGCAGGTGAGGGCGAAGGGCGGTTAGTCACTCTGGACCCCGCGGCACTGAAAAAGCAGATGTATGTTTTTCGCTACGCGGCAAAGAGCATGTCCGGCAGCGAGCGGTCGCAGAGCTTTGAGTTGTATAACGGCGAGCGCGCAGGTATCGCCGATCCACGCCCTGAGCCTGGCTGGATGTGGGCTCAGTCATCTACCCATCTTTGGTCGCTATCAATACCGAAAGACCTCGCCGACGGCGCCCACCTTGCGTACATCACCACGCGTGACACCTACGGCAACGTTTACACCACCACGGTCACGTTTGAAGTGGCAGATGTTCGCCCGCCAGCGTACTTTCGGTCGGAGTTGTTCTAGCCTACTGAAAATGCGAAATCTCCGTTTGCAGCTCAGCGGCCATATCGAATACTGAATTGGTAAGTTGCGCAGTATTGTCGAAGCTGGTTGTGCTTTGTTCAGCAAACTCTGCCACCAGGCGAAGGCTCTGCGCGACCCGTTCCGTTCGCGCGGCCTGCTCTGTCACGTTCTGTGCAATACCTTCGTTTTGCTGCAGCACGTCAGCGATGGAGGTCATCACCTCAGAAAGTTCGCGCTCTGAAGCGGCGATTGTTTCGGCGCATTGGGTGGCGAACGCCGCATTGGCGTGAATGCGATTGGCGATGTCGTCGGTGGTGCCTTGAATTTGAGAAATGATCTCCTCAATGCTCACTGTGGATTCCTGGGTTCGCTTGGCCAGGGCACGTACTTCGTCTGCAACAACGGCAAACCCGCGACCCTGCTCACCTGCGCGAGCGGCCTCGATTGCAGCGTTGAGCGCCAACAGATTCGTCTGTTCCGCAACCGCTTTGATCACCAGCACCATGCCACCAATTTGCTTGTTGTGCTCAAGTAACGACTCGATGTACTCCACCGAGTGATTAATATCGTTGGACAGAGTTGTAATTTGCGCCGTAGAGGCCTTCATGACCTCGACGTTTTTCGCTGCGTGGGCGTTGGCTTGCTGGCTGGACTCGGCCGCGCTCCGGCAAAAATGTTCTATCGAGTTTACCGATTCGCTCATTTCCTGCGCGGTGTTTGCAGCTTGAGTAAGCTCGCTGCGGGTGTAGTGCGACTTTTCAAGGGCTTGCTCGCTGGTAGTCTTGAGTTCGTTTGCGGTTGTGGTGAGGTTGCTTGCAACGCCCTTTGATTTATTGATAAGGGTTGCGGTTGTCGCCATCATCGTATTGAAGTCCGCAGCAATATCGGCAAACTCGTCGTGATTGGCCACCTGCATGCGCACTGATAAGTCCGCTTCGTCGCTCACCCTCCTCATCGCCTCTCGAGCAATGGCCACCGGAGTGCGAATCGAGTTCAGCACGGCTGCGGATATCAGCAGAATAACTAAAATCGCCGAGGCTAGAATCAGGTTAAGGGTCTGGTGATGGCGGCGGGATTGCTCGTGCTTTGCTTGAAAGTCCGCCATGGTTGCCGCGGACAAGTGGCCGTTCAGCGACCGCAGCCAGGCGAGCACCGGATCAATCTCTGCATACAGCTCCAAATCGATAAAGTTTCCCATCTCGTAACCGGATTCTTGTGTTACCAGGTTATCTAAACGGGCCAAAATACGTTGCAGAGCCTGTTTCTGCTGGTCGTTCGGCGCGAGTTCTACCGCCAGCTCGGGGGCGTTAGGTAATTCCGGCCAGTGCAGAGCAATAACGTCCTTGGCCTGGTTGATCGCGCTGCGGGTCTCGCTCCAAAGCATCATCCCAGCCCGCGTTTTATGGGCTGTATCGAGAACATTTTCGGATAAGCTGCGGTCGATCGCGGTAATCGCGTTCAGTTGCATGAAATGCGCGGCAACCACGGCTTCAGAGTGGGTCAGGTCCTGTTCGGCGTCACGCATAGCGGTGAAGGAAATTCCGCCCAGAACAACAATTGGCAGTAGTGTGAGAATCAACAGTTTGTGTGTTACACGAAAGTAACTCAATCCCAGCATAAATACATCAACTCGGTTATTAAGATATGTCGGAGAAATAGTTTTCCGTTCTAAGTCTAGTTAGGTTCGCGGCCCGTCTTGTTACGATTTTGTGATAGTTTCAGTGCGCGGCTGGGGTACCCAGGGGATGCCTGGCGGAATTCAGTTGCACTCGTCAGGGTGTACAAGAAAAGAGCAAGATCGAGGTTCTAAATCGCGCCTCGATAAAAAATACGCTTCACGGGTATAATGCCCTGCTTTTAATAACGCGAGATATTTCAACTTCAATGAGCTATCAGGTTCTTGCGCGCAAGTGGCGACCCGCTAATTTCCGCGAAATGGTGGGCCAGGAGCACGTTCTGCGTGCGCTGATCAATGCGCTTGATCACAACCGATTGCACCACGCTTACTTGTTTACGGGTACGCGGGGCGTCGGCAAAACCACTATTGCCCGGATTCTCGCGAAATGCCTTAACTGCGATAGTGGCGTTACATCTACGCCGTGTGGCGAGTGCACATCCTGCGTTGAAATTGCTGAGGGCCGGTTTGTCGACCTCATCGAGGTGGACGCAGCATCGCGTACCAAAGTTGAAGACACCCGGGAACTACTCGACAACGTTCAGTACGCACCCACGCGCGGGCGCTACAAAATATACCTGATCGACGAAGTGCACATGCTCTCCAACCACAGTTTCAACGCATTGTTGAAAACGCTGGAAGAGCCGCCTGAGCATGTGAAGTTTCTGTTGGCCACCACCGATCCGCAGAAACTACCGGTAACTATCCTGTCCCGTTGTTTGCAGTTCAATCTCAAAAATATGAGCCCTGAACGCATAGTGGGGCACCTGCAAAATGTGCTGGAGAAAGAGGCGATTCCCAGTGACAACGCGGCATTGTGGTCGCTGGCTCGCGCTGCGGATGGCAGTATGCGCGATGCGTTAAGCCTCACCGATCAAGCCATCGCCTTTGGCAGTGGTAAAGTTGCCGACAGCGATGTGGCTGCGATGCTGGGCACTATTGATCACCAGCTTATTCAGCGGTTGATTGAAGCCCTGATTGAAAGCGACGGCGCCAGATTACTCAACGCTGTAGCCGAGTTTGCAGAGCACGCGCCGGACTTCGATGCAGCGCTCAGCGATTTGCTCACGATGCTGCACCGCATCGCCATTGCCCAGGCACTTCCCGAAGCGCTCGACAACAGTTTCGGTGATCGCGCACAAGTACTCGATTTTGCTGCGCGTCTCACACCAGAGGATGTGCAACTGTTTTATCAGACGGCGTTGATAGGTCGGCGTGATTTGCCCCTGGCCTCCGACAGTCGAAGCGGCTTTGAAATGTCGTTGTTACGCATGTTGGCGTTCCGTCCGCAGGGCTTGGTAGACGTTCCGGCTAATGTGCTGCCCGCGTCCGTAGCACCAGCATCGCTCGGTGCTACGGACGCGCCCGCACAGGAGAACGCACCGGCAAAAAAGTCTGAACCTGAGTTGCCCGTGCCTGCATCAGTGGCAGGCGAGCCAATTGCTGCGCAGGCTGATGCTCCAGCTCCACAGCAGGCACCAGAGAAGAATAATGTTGCACCGGAATCTTTGCGCGAACCGATTGCTGCACCTGGGCCAGGGTCTGAGGATTACCCTCCCTGGGAAGAAGCGCCTGGAACACCGGTTGACGTCGAGAGTTTGCATCTCTCTGTTGCCAGCGACGCAACGCCATTGGCTGAAACCACGCGGCCGGGTAAATCAGCGGCCGCGAGCATCGCTGCGCAATTGCGTGAACAAGTTAAGGAAATTACCGGAGCCGAGGGGTTCTCGGCGCCGAAACGGCCGCCTGCAGATTCTCCCGCTCAGTCGATATCACAACCGCAACAAAAGCAGGCAAATAGCCAGCATTTGGGGACAAAGGTTGAACTTCAGCAATTGACCCCCGATAACTGGGTAAAGGTGTTCCGTACCGCGAACATCCGCGGCATCATGCAGAGCACGGCCGCGAATGTGGTATTGCTCGGGCGCGAAGAAAACCACCTGCTATTTGCGCTGGATGAATCGCGTGCGAGTCTGTATGACAGCTCGCATGCGCAACGGCTGGCGGATCTGTTATCGGATTATTTTGGCATGCCGGTGAAAGTGGATATTCAACTGCAATCGCTGCCGCCCGAATTACAAACTCCGGCGCAAATTGGCGAACGAGAAAAACGAGAGCGCTACGAAAACGCGCTTGAATCTTTGGCGGCAGATCCCGTTGTACAAACTTTACAGTCAGTATTTGGGGCTACCCTTAACGAAGGGTCAGTGACGTTTCCCAACGAGTGAGAGGTTATCTATGAAAGGCTTGGGCGATTTGATGAAGCAAGCGCAGGAAATGCAGGAAAAGATGCAGCGCATGCAGGAAGACCTTGCCAACCAGGAAGTGCAGGGCGAAGCTGGCGCAGGTTTGGTTGCTGTAATTATGACTGGCAGGCACGACGTAAAAAAAGTCACCATCGATCCGAGCTTGCTGAGCGAAGATAAAGAAATGCTTGAGGACCTTCTGGCGGCGGCGGTGAACGATGCTGTGCGTCGCGTCGAAGATGCCAACAAGCAAAAAATGTCGGACTTGACCGGCGGCATGCAAATGCCCCCTGGCTTCAAAATGCCGTTTTAGTCGATTCTTTCATGTTCTCTCCCTTAATAGACCAACTCATCACCTCATTGCGCGTATTGCCGGGCGTTGGCCCAAAGTCGGCTACTCGCATGGCCTTTCATCTTCTGGAGCGCAATCGCGAAGGGGCTCAGGCGTTGTCGCAGGCCCTGGCTGAGGCGTCGGCGCAGGTCAAACGCTGTGAGCAATGCCGAACCCTGACTGAGCAGCCGTGTTGCGCAATTTGTGCGAGTAGTAAACGCGACCGCCAGCTTATGTGTGTTGTTGAGTCGCCTGCAGATGTTGTTGCCATCGAGCAGTCAGGGACTTTTTCAGGGGTGTATTTTGTCCTGCACGGCAAATTGTCTCCCATTGACGGAGTCGGGCCACGCGAAATTGGTATCGACCAATTGGAGGAGCGTTTTCAAGCTGAGCCGATCAGTGAGGTGATTATTGCCACCAACCCCACGGTTGAAGGGGAGGCTACGGCACATTACATTGCCGAGCGGGCAAAAAAGAACGCAATAAAAGTTACGCGCATTGCTCATGGGGTACCCTTGGGCGGTGAGCTGGAATACATTGATGGTGGCACGCTCGCGCATGCCATCAGTAGTCGTCGCGAGATCTGATGTCTGAACAACTAAGAAAACAACCGGTTCAATGGATAACCACTGCAGCCGAATTAAAGGCGTGTTGCGATAAATGGATCACCCAGCGAATGCTGGCGGTAGACACCGAATTCATGCGCAGCCAAACCTATTACCCGATCACCGGGCTTATCCAGGTTAACGATGGCAACACCAGCTATCTTATCGATCCGCTCGCGTTTGACGACTTTACCCCCCTGGCAGAGTTGATGGAAAACCCCGGTGTTCTCAAGGTGTTGCATTCCTGTTCGGAAGATCTTGAGGTGTTCCACCGGTTTCTGGGGATAGTGCCCAAGCATATGCTGGACACACAGATCGCGAGTGCGCTGTGCGGTTATGGGTTTTCTGTGGGCTTTGGCAAACTGGTTCACGCGGTACTCGGCGAAGAGCTGCCGAAAGAGGAAACCCGCTCAGACTGGTTGCACCGCCCCTTAAGCAGTGCGCAAATTGATTATGCCGCTATCGATGTGGAATACCTTTATAAGCTGGCGTCGATTTTAGTCCTGAAATTGAAGAATCTCGGCCGGTTAACCTGGGTGGCTGAAGATTGCGAGGCGATGCTTCGTCAGTTTGCGGACAACCAAGCGGTCGATAACAGCGACGCAAGAATAAAGCAGGCGTGGCGCCTGTCCCAGCGGCAGCTGGCGATATTAAAAAAACTTGCGCAGTGGCGGGAAGAGGTCGCTCAGCGGCGCGATGTTCCCCGCAACCGCGTGATTAAAGAGCATTCATTGCTCGATTTAGCACAGCGCACGCCGGACCATGTTGCCCAGTTGCGCAAGCTCGACGGTATAAACGAGCGCATGATCCGGACAGATGGTGCTGACCTGATCGCGTGTATTCAGGCGGGTATGGACGTGCCGGAACACGAGCTTCCCGCGCCTCTCCCGCGCCCCCTTAGCGGTAGCGAAAACAAGTGGGCGAAAACTGTGCGGGAAAAAGTGTCCAGCGAAGCCGAGCGCCTGCAACTGGCCCCGGAAATTTTGCTCAAGAAACGCGATTATGAAGCGCTTACCCGTGCTTTTATGACTCCCGACGACATTAACCAGCAAATCATCGAGGCTCGTCTGGCCGAGTATTTGACCGGCTGGCGGTACAATTTGCTAGCCGCGCCTTTGGCAAAAGTCATTTTGCAAAGCTACGGGTTGGCGGAGTCCTGCTAATGTCAAAACTCATTGTCGATATTTACCGGTCTGCGCGCAAAGAGGGAATGTATCTCTATGTTCGCAAAGGCTACGATTTGGAACAATTACCTGCAGCACTTCTCAGCCAATTTGGACGCGCGGAGCACGCGATGGGCATGTTGTTAACTGCCCAGAAAAAGCTCGCACGAGCAGATGCGCAGGCGGTAATGGCGGCGATCGAGGCGCAGAATTTCTACCTGCAAATGCCACCTGCCGCGAGCGCTGAAGATGACTACATGCAGCAAATCCCGAACAGTAAACTTTGATGTGCGACTATGACTGATTTCTGGGAAATGCCGCTTACCGAATTATCACCGCAACAGTGGGAGCAACTCTGTGATGGCTGTGGTAAGTGTTGCCTGCACAAATTGCAGGATGAAGAAACCGACGAACTCTACTTCACCGATGTTGCCTGCCGCTATTTGAATACCGATGCCTGCCGATGTCGCGATTACCAGAACCGGCTGCAAAATCAGCCCGATTGCCTTGCGATTACTGCGGACAATCTCGAATTACTCAGCTGGTTACCTTCTACCTGTGCCTACCGACTGCGCAGCGAAGGGCGCCCCCTCCCGGAATGGCACCCACTTATCAGCGGTACCGCCGAGCGAATGCATGAACTGGGACAATCGGTGAGAGGCCGGGTCGTATCTGAGAGTGAGGTCCAGCCGGATGATCTTGAAGACCATGTAGTGTTTTGGGTGGAACCAGAGGACATTTGTGATGACTGATACTATAAGCGATCTGCAAATACGTCTCGCGTTCCAGGACGACACCATAGATGCGCTGAACCAGCAGGTCACACAATTGGCCCAGGATGTCACGTCACTTCAGCAGCAACTGCAAGTTATGTACAAAAAACTTGGCGATATGGCATACCAACTGGAACAGCGTTCAAATTCTGCGGCGACGCCGGTTGACGAACGCCCCCCACATTATTAACGTCCGGGAACAGCGTTGAAACAACGTTAAATAACGCAGAAAAAGGTCAAAAGACAAGAGCACCACCGCACATGATGACATCGGCAGAATATTTACAGGCTTGGCTATACTACCTGCTCGGGGCAATTCTGCTGATCGGATGCTGGTGGTACGCGACCCGGCCGATCCCATGGGCGGAGTTGCGTCACTTGTTAAGACTCGTGGTTATCGCGGTATTACTCATCCCCTGGTACACCAACACGCAGCAGGAATACTTGTCTCCGGCGTTCCTGATAGCGATCGTCGAGGGCTTGTTCGAAGGTGGTGATGCATTCTGGCGTGCGGGCACACCTTTACTCGCAGGCGTTGCGGCGGTGGTGGGGCTATCGCTGGTGGTGCTTGGTGTGCGCTGGTTGTTGCTCAGAAATCGACCAGAGCCGGCGCCTGCTGCATAGCAATCCGCTTGCAAATCCCGGCAAACTGCGCTTAGAGCTGCTATAAATAACTAATAATCAAGGGTTTAAACGATATAAGGCTATCGTTGTGGCGCTTGGATAGATGTTATTTTTCTGCAGAGCAGCAGCACACCATGCCAAATATTCTTGCCCGTTTTCGCGGGTTTCTTTCGCTTCTATGTGTATTCAGTTTACTTGCAGGCGGCGCGCAAGCACAGGCGCCAGCGCCGGCCGACGTGCGCCTGGTAATTGATGTCTCAGGCAGCATGAAGCGAAACGATCCCAACAACCTGCGTCAACCGGCGGTGGACCTGCTGGTTCAGCTTCTTCCAGAGGGTAGTCGAGCGGGGGTGTGGACCTTCGGCAAGTGGGTCAACATGCTCGTTCCTCATCGGGATGTCACTGATCCCTGGCGGGCGACGGCGCAGGCTAAAGCGTCGGAAATCAATTCAGTTGGCCTTTTCACCAATATCGGTGAAGCACTCGAGAAAGCCACCTTCGAGGGGGCAGACGGTGGTGCAGAGTTTCGCAAAAGCATAATTCTGTTGACCGACGGTATGGTCGACATCGACAAGTCCCCGGAACAAAACAAGCGCGAGTGGCGGCGTATCGCCGACGAGGTTATTCCCCGCCTTAAAGAGGCGGGTGTCACAGTGCACACCATCGCGCTATCTGCTAATGCCGATACTAATCTGCTCAACAAAATCTCGCTCGCGACAGGTGGTATGGCTGAGGTTGCACACTCTGCCGACGACTTGATGCGTATTTTTCTGAAAGCGTTCGATGTCGCTGCGCCAGCCGAGCAAGTGCCGCTTACCGATAACCAGTTTGTGATCGACTCAAGTGTTGAGGAGTTCACCGCCCTCATTTTTCGTCAAAATGCCGATGAGCAAACGCAGCTGGTTGGGCCTGATGCGACTGTGTATGAAGCCAGTAAATCAAACCCTGATGTTAAGTGGCATCGGAGCCCGGACTACGATCTCATAACGGTAAACCAGCCCTTGGAGGGCGAGTGGGGCGTAAAAGCCGATATGGCGCCAGACAGTCGCGTTACCGTGGTCAGTAATTTGAATTTGCGTGTCCTGCCGCTTCCCATTAATGTCATGGGCGGTCAGGTTGAAACGCTGTCGCTGATGCTGCAGGAAGACGGAAAGACCATAGACCGGCCTGAGTTTTTATCACTGATGAAAATCGAAGGCGCAATGGAAGCTGGTAATGATGAGTTCGATCTCACTGAATTCTGGCGAAGCCCTATCGGCGCGGAAAATCCCCCTGCGGACGGAATTTATTCCCAAGTGCTCCCTGCGTTTGAGAAAAGCGGGATCTATCAGCTCAGTGTTATTGTTGATGGCAAAACGTTTATCCGCCAGTTTACTCACCAGTTCCACGTGCGCCAGCCGTTCGGTGCCGAAGTGAAACAAATGACTATCGAGGGCAAGAACGAATATGTCCTGGTGGTAAATTCCTACAGTCAGGATATCGATATTCCGCGCACCCAAGTTGCCGCTACCATAGAAACACCCGATGGCCGCAAAAAAATTCGTCCACTCAACCCGACTGAGGCAGATACCTGGCAAGCTATTTTGCTGCCGGAAAAAGAAGGCAAGTATACCGCGACAGTAAAAACCAAGGGATTCAATAACGCAGGTAAACCATTTGAGGTCACCCTAGCTCCAGTGGATTTTATTTATGCGGCGGGCGCGGGGTTCAGCGAAGAGAAGGCACCATTTTTTCCACCGGAAGCCAGCCCGGAGCCATCGCAAGAGCCTTCTCCAGCGCCCGAGGAGGAAGGTGAGGGCGGCGATGCTGCCTCTGGAGATACCGGCGAATCGGCAGAATCCATTCCGCCGTGGTTACTTTATACCATCCTGGGGCTGGGTAACCTGGTCATTTTTGCGCTCGGATTTTTCGCGTTCCGCAAAATAATGGGTAGCAACGACAAGATCATGGAGGAGTACGCCGACGAAAAAGTCGCCGCGCCAGAAGTCGAGGCGGAACCGGAACCGGAACTGGAAGAAGAGCCTCCTATGGAAGACCTGGAGCCAGTTCTATCGGCTCCTGAGCCCGAGCCGATTCCGGCGCCCATGGAGGTTGAAGAGCAAGATATTTCTGATGACCTTGAGATGCCAGAAGAACCGCAAGCCGATGATCTCGACGATCTGGATGCAATGAGCGATCCTGACGGTGGTGCTGCTGAGGAGGCTGAAGACGACGACATGGTCGCTGAAATGCTGAAAGCTCAGGGACTGGATCTGGCCGAGGACGAACTGGATGAAGCCATCTCCACACTCATTGACGATCTGGACTCGAGCGGTGATGACGACGATGGCGGTATGGACAGTATGGATGACATGGACGACGAGTCCGACGATGATCCGGATAAAATCTGACAATGCCTCGCGTAGAAAAGACTGGCTAATTCACCCATTGTGACTGTTCTTCCAGCCTTCCAGGATCGGCACAATCATGACGTATAGCATTCATCGACTTTGGGTAGGGCGACCACTTGTAATTTCAAGTTCGATGACCATATCCAACTAGGTTGCAGGGCCTGGGTTTCGGGGCCTGAGTTTCAGGGCTTGCGTCTTAGCGCCTGGTTGCAGTGTCCCTGTAGCGGACTTTTCTTATTTTTTGACTAACGATCCGGATCTTGCTCCGGATTGCCGTGTGCTGGAGGCGTTTGTGTTTCGAATCGGTTTGTTTTTATTAACCAACCTGGCTGTCGTTATTATCGCAAGTCTCACATTGAATATTCTGGGAGTGGGCTCCTATTTGGATGAGTCAGGCGCAGGCCTGAATTTGACCTCTCTGCTGATTTTCTGTGCCGTTTTTGGTTTTAGCGGCTCTCTGGTTTCGCTGTTTATTTCCAAGTGGATGGCGAAACGGTCGACAGGCACTGAGGTAATAGAACGGCCGTCGACACCGCAGGAACACTGGTTGGTGGAGACTGTCGCCGAGCTCGCTCAGAAAGCCGGGATCGATATGCCGGAAGTCGGTGTGTTCCCGGCCCAGCAAGCCAATGCATTTGCTACCGGTCGGAACAAAAATGCTGCGCTGGTGGCGGTTAGCCAGGGTATGCTTGATCGATTCTCGCAACAGGAAATCCGCGCGGTCCTGGGCCATGAAATCGGTCACGTCGCCAATGGTGATATGGTGACCCTGGCATTGGTGCAAGGGGTAGTTAATACTTTCGTTATGTTCTTTGCCCGGATTATTGGCCACACGGTAGATCGGGTGGTGTTCAAAACCGAGCGTGGCCATGGTCTTGGCTACTACATTGCGACCTTTGTCGCAGAGATAATTTTGGCGTTTTTAGCCAACATGATTGTCGCCTGGTTTTCGCGAAAAAGGGAATTTCGTGCCGACTACGCGGGTGCGACTCTGGTGAGCCCTGCGGCGATGATCGATGCGTTACGACGCCTGCAGGCCGAGACTCAACAGCAGGTCCCCAACCAAATGCCGGATACATTAACGGCATTTGGTATTACTTCTGGCTTCTCAAGTAAACTAATGGCGGCATTTGCTACGCATCCACCGTTGGCAGAGCGAATCCGCGTACTGCAGGCGCTCTAGCCGGATGCACGCGCTGACGAGCGCGTGCTGTCATTTAATTAACATTTTTCTGTCATGGAAGGGTAATTTTGCTGTCACTGTTGTAACGTACTTATAGCGCTCTCAATCAAACCATAAAAGAGACAGAGAGCGATGGATAAAACTAGCCTTTTTAAAATGCTGGCGTTGTCTGCGGTTATCGGCCTGAGCGCGTGCTCGGGCGATGACGGCAAGGACGGTGTAGATGGCACTAATGGTGTCAATGGTACTAACGGCACGAACGGTACTAACGGCACGAATGGTACTGACGGAACAAATGGTACCAACGGCACTAACGGCAGTAATGGTACGAACGGCCTCAATAGCCTGGTCGCATTCACCAACTTAAGCGCTGGCGACGATATGTGCTTCAAAGGCGGCGTTCGTATCGACGGTGGCCTGGACGCTAACGGTGACGGTGTGTTGGCCGCATCTGAAATCACTGACACAAGCTACAACTGCACCCCAACAGCGATTAACTCTGCGAAAAATTTCAATCGAATCGCCAGTTTTCCGGTTTGTTCTCAAATTGATCCTTCCTGTGATGACGATACCGCCACTGCGGCAGAAATCGTTGCCGCCAGTAGCGATGGTATGACTCTGGTTTATACCGATAGCCCCAACGAGTCGATTGGTTTTGTTGATATTACGAACCCGGCGATGCCTGTGGCTGCAGGAACCTTAAAACTGAGTGGCGAACCAACATCTGTCGCGGTGAAAGGTGACTACGCGCTGGTTGCGGTAAACGAGTCTGCTGATTACGTCAATGTTGGCGGCTCTTTACAAGTGATCAATATCGCAACCCAAACCTTGGTTCGTACCATGGATCTTGGTGGACAACCAGATTCCATCGCAGTCAGCCCGGACAAAGCCTTCGCGGGTGTGGTCATTGAGAACGAGCGAGATGAAGACTTAGGCGACGGCAAACCACCTCAGTTACCTGCCGGTGGTTTTTTCTCTGTCAACATTGCTGACGCTGATCCAGCTAACTGGTCACTGACAGCGGTAAACCTGGAAGGCGTGGCGACACTGTTCCCGGCGGATCCAGAGCCTGAGTATGTAGACATTAACGCTGCCAATATGGCGGTTGTTACCCTGCAGGAAAATAATCATATTGCATTGATCGACCTGGCGACGGCCACCGTCGTTAATGATTTCTCGGCCGGTACCGTCGATCTTTCAATGATTGATGTTGTTGAAGAGGAGCCTGCGGTTATCGATCTGAGCGGTTCGCTGGCTGACGTTCCACGCGAGCCGGATGGCGTGACCTGGATTAACGCTGAGTATTTCGCGACCGCGGATGAAGGCGATATGGACGGTGGCAGCCGAGGTTTCACTGTATTCAATTTACAGGGCGACGTTGTTTGGAATTCAGGTTCCACGCTGGACCATATGGCCGTGCGTTTTGGTCAGTATCCAGATGCGCGCTCTGAAAATAAAGGTAACGAGCCTGAAAATATTGAATTGGGTATTTTTGGCAGCGACCGCTATCTATTCGTTAACTCTGAGCGCTCCAGCATGGTGTTCGTCTACGACGTTGCTAATCCGACAGCGCCCGTGTTCAAGCAGGTACTGCCCGCCGGTGTTGCGCCGGAAGGCGGCTTGGCAATCCCATCGCGTAATCTGTTAGTTGTCGCCAGCGAGGAAGACTCACGGGACGATAAAATTCGCTCGGTGGTAAATATCTATCAGTACAACAGCTTGCCTGCGTCTTATCCAACCGTACAATCGGCTGACCGCTTTGACGGCACACCCATTCCCTGGAGTGCAATGTCAGGACTGGCGGCAGACCCAAGCAACGAGTCGCTTCTTTATGCGATAGAAGACAGTTTTTACGCGAGCAACCGCATCTTTACTTTGGACGTAAGCCAGAAACCCGCAGTCCTGATGGGTGAAACGCACATTGTGGATAGCAACGGCGTGTTCGCGGCGTTCACCACCTCGGGTAATGATGCAGACGCTGATAGCTTTGACGCACAAGATCTGGCGGCGATGATAAACGGTAATGGCACTGTTAACATCGACCCAGAGGGAATTACCGTTGCTGCGGATGGTGGTTTCTGGGTGGCGTCAGAGGGGGCTGGCACCGTAACCGAAACCGACGATCGCCCTATTGAATCTTTGAACTTCCTGTTTAAGACGACGGCCGCTGGTGTGATCGAAAAAGTAGTGACACTCCCTGCGTCGGTTAATGCCAATCAGGTGCGTTTCGGTTTTGAGGGCGTTGCAGAGTACAACGGTAAACTCTACGTCGCCATGCAGCGTGCCTGGGGTGCGGATGCCAATCCACGAATCGGTATTTACGATATTGATGCAGACTCATGGAGCTTCGTGTTCTACCCGTTGGATGCGCGCGAATCGCAAAACAAAGGTTGGGTTGGCTTGTCGGATATCAGCAGTCTCGGTAATGGCGAGTTCCTGCTCGTTGAGCGCGACAACCAAGGCGGGCCGGATGCCGCAATCAAGCGTCTATACAAAGTTGACCTGTCGGCACCTGTGGCTGATAGCACAATCACTAAAACGCTGGTGCGAGATCTGGTCGCGGCGGGTGACCTGACCGCAACGGGTGGTCTTATTCCCGAAAAAATCGAAGGATCTGCTGTCATGGCCAATGGTGATGTTTATATCATCAATGACAATGACGGTGTCGACGATAACAGCGGTGAAACCCAGTTGATTAATCTGGGGAGCATCCTGAACCATTTTTAATCGGCATAGATAAATGATGCTCTCGAAAGCCGGTCGCGAAAGCAGCCGGCTTTTTTCGTTGGCGCTTATGCTTTTCTCTAGGGCCGCTTGTTCGCTATTCATGTTATCTATGCCGCGAGCCGCTATCACAGCTTAGAATGATGTTCGGAATACGCATCGGGTGGCAGGGCCACTGCCAAAGCATGCAACTTGCAGTGTGCTGTGCGCAAGTAGCAAGTAGCAAGTAGCAGGGAGCAATCTGTAAAGAGTAGTGAATAATATCTAATGCCATGCTGTGAATTGGCGGTCATCAACAAGGGGACGTCTTGTGGAAATAACCAAAACGCTCGGCGAGTTTATAGTCGACCATCAGAATCAATATCCAACGGCGACAGGTGAGCTGTCAGCCCTCTTTTCATCAATCCGGCTGGCTGGGAAAATTGTTCATCGCGAAGTTAACAAAGCGGGTTTAGCGGATATTCGTGGTGCAGCGGGTGGCGATAATATCCAAGGCGAAGCGCAGCAAAAGCTGGATGTTTACGCGAACGAAAAATTCAAAGCGGCACTCTCAGCCAGGGGCGTTGTCTGTGGCCTGGCGTCTGAAGAGGAGGACTCCTTCGTCGCGTTTGATGGGCAGCGCAGTTTACAAGGGAAGTACGTGGTTTTGATTGACCCACTGGATGGCTCTTCGAACATCGATGTGAATGTTTCCGTTGGCACTATATTTTCTATTTACCGGCGGATATCCAAAACCGGCGGGCCAGTTACACTTGAAGATTTCCTGCAACCTGGTCGCGCGCAAGTGGCCGCGGGTTACATTGTTTATGGGTCCTCAACCATGTTGGTGTATTCCACCGGTGACGGTGTTAACGGGTTTACGTACGACCCGTCGCTAGGCGTATTTTGTTTGTCCCATGAAAATATGCGGTGTCCGCCAGAGGGTAACATCTACTCTGTTAACGAGGGAAATTATGTGCACTTTCCCAGTGGCATAAAGAAATACATCAAATTTTGCCAGGAGGAAGACAAGCCGAGTGGGCGGCCCTACACATCGCGGTATATTGGATCATTGGTATCGGATTTTCACCGCAATCTCATTAAAGGTGGGATTTACCTCTACCCCACGTCCAGCACCTATCCCTCGGGTAAATTGCGCTTATTGTATGAGTGCAACCCTATGGCTTTTCTCGCCGAACAGGCGGGCGGCAAAGCGCTTGCGGGTGTCAATCAACCTGTTCTCGATATAGTTCCTAGTGAGCTTCACCAGCGCAGCCCCCTGATTATCGGTTCCAGCCGTATGGTAGACAAAGCCTGTGAGTTTCTGAGCGAGAAATAAGCGGGTTGACTGCGGTGTATTCTGCTTCCTTTTGACGTATCGCAGTTTGCGAATATAGATTTGATGAATGTCACCCGTTTACACACAATGGGTGATAAGCTACAGCAATTACACGGGCAAGCGCCCCCTGTTAAGGGGCGCTGCAGTCGTGATTGGCCCCTGGGGGATCATGGGCCTTAGCGGTTTTGAGGGTAGGTTTATAGCTGCGATTAGGTATCTGCTATTGGATATCTGATCAATTTTTCTTGCCCCGCGCCTTGATTGTTTCTTTGTCTTTGCTGCCATTTCATGAGTGTTCAGTCGACTGTATCAACCTCTGGAACCCCTAGCGGGCTACTCGAAGTTCTAGCTGAGCTTCGTGAGCGTTTGCGCGGTGAAAAGTATTGCGCCCAGCGATTATTGCGGGTGTCGTTGCCAGTAGAGTTGGATAACACGCCGCTTGAAATCGCGGCCGCTTGCCGGGAGAGCGAACGCCAGATTTTTGCCACACGTGATAACAAATTTACCCTGGTGGGCTTTGGCCACAGCCGTCGATTGTCAACAAACAACGCGGAGCAAACCGCTGCGATTCTGGATCAGGCCCAGCAACTGGTTGCCGGATCCGATGCCTGCTGGCTTGGTGGTTGCTCTTTCGCTGGCAATACGGGGGTGGGACGTTGGCAGGAGTTTCCAGCCGCGTGTTTCGTATTGCCCCTGGTTGAGTTACGTGAGACGAACGGCTTTTGTGAAGTCGCCATAAATATGTACGCGGAGAGCTACGCGCAATGGCAAACGCGACTGGAGGCTATTGATCAGTTGGTAGGCGAGATAAGCGCGATTCCATCGCTTGCAGGGTCTCGGTTACCAGCACTCGTCGCGCGACGGGATACAATTTCGCTGCGCGAATGGCGAGAACTCGTTATGAATGCGCTGGAGGCGATTCGCGGTGGCGGCTTCAAGAAAGTTGTCCTCGCCCGCGAAGTCGAATTGTGTCTAACCGCGCCAGCGGACCCATTCGCTGCGCTGGCGCAGTTGGATCGGCAACATAACCCTGGTTATCTCTTCGCCCTTACCTCGGGCAAGGATCATTTTTTTGGCTGCTCGCCCGAGCGGCTTTTCAAACAGAAAGGTCATCAACTGGTTACCGAAGCATTGGCTGGAACGGTTAGGCGAGGTTTGGATGGCGATGAAGATGCGGCGCTCGAAAGTCGATTGATTCAAAGCCGTAAACTGGTTCATGAGCATCAGCTGGTGGCGGACGCCATCCACTCGGCCCTTTGTCCTCTGGCTTTGCAGCTATCACCCGTGAGCGATGTAGGTGTAGTCAAGCTTCGCCATATCCAACACAGCTACCAGAAGGTATCCGCAATTTTGCGGCCGGATGTGTCTATCGGTCAGCTATTTTCCAGTTTGCACCCGACACCCGCCATATGTGGGTACCCCAGTGCGCAAGCCAAGGCGTTTATTCGCGACCACGAGCATTTTCAGCGCGGTTGGTACAGTGGCGTTGCGGGAGTTATTGGTGCCGAGCACGCGGAATTCAGCGTGGCAATCCGGTCTGGTTTGGCGCGGGGCGATAAAGTGTGGCTGTATTCCGGCGTTGGTATCGTTCGCGGTTCGAACCCGGTTGGAGAGTGGCGGGAGCTGGAAAGCAAACTCCAGGTCATGTTGGATACGTTATTGCCCCATGCACACTAGTTCTATCAACAATGTGGTGTGGGCCAAGGCTCTGCTGGAGTCTTTGCGTGCAAGCGGGGTGACGGATTTTTGTCTAGCCCCAGGCAGCCGTAGCGCGCCCCTAGCAATGGCGCTGAATGAGCTGGCCCAACGCGACCCCCAAGTTGCAATACACACGCATTTCGATGAACGCGGCCTCGGCTTTTTCGCGATGAGCCTCAGCCGGTCGCGCGGCAAACCTGTGGTGGTGATCACGACATCAGGAACTGCGGTTGCTAACCTTTACCCTGCCGTCATTGAAGCCTGGGAGAGTTGTGTCCCGCTGGTGTTACTGACAGCAGACAGGCCAGACTACTTGATACACTGTGGCGCAAATCAGGCGATCGATCAGAAGCACCTGTTTCAAAACCACGTAATACACAGCCATAATTTTACTTTGCCCCATTCTCAGGAAATGCTGCGCCAGCAACAAAAAGCGCTGGTTACGGTAAAATCCGCTTTTCGCCCAATCCACTTTAATTGTCAGTTCGACGAACCCCTCTACCCGGAAAATGATCACCCGAGTGCAACCGCTACCTCGGGTGTTGATGACCGCGCAGATATCCCGGCAGCGACGTCACAAGACGACCTGATACGAGAGTTAAATCAGCACTTGGAATCGAGTCGGAGAACCCTGTTTGTGCTCGGCGGTTTGCTTCCCCAGCAAGCGGCGATGCTGGCGCCTTGGTTAGCAAGGGCTGATGGCTTGGTTTTCGCGGATATTAACAGTCAGTTTCGCTTCAGTGGCTTTGACAACCAACTGCATCTGTTAGACGTGAGCCTGTTAAACCCGCAATTTATAGCCGCGTTTAATCCTGATTGTATTGTTCAGTTTGGCGGGCGCCTTGTCAGTAAACGCGTGAACCAGTTTTTGGCCAGCGCCGAGGCACCTTACTGGCTGGTCAGCGAACGGGAGATTAATTTGGACCCTTCGCGGCGAGCCCGCCGCTTAACGTTGCCGCTGCCGGATTTTTGCACGCAGGTTTCGCCCGCTCTCAGCCGATGGGAAGCTAAGTCGGTTGTTTTACAAAACCACGAATCTATTGCAGAACACGTACGGACAAACCTGTCGGTTCAGTGGCACGAGGCGAGCATTGCATGCACCGTGGCATCTGAATTGACCACTCAGGATGCGATATTCGTGGGAAATTCGCTGGCGATCCGAATGCTGGATTCCTGGCTGCCACAATTGGACATAAAACCTGCCGTATTTAGCAATCGCGGTGCCAGTGGGATAGATGGTTTACTAGCGAGCGCTGTGGCGTTGTCGCATGGCACATGTCGTCAAGTTGTGGTGTTACTGGGGGATACCAGTTTGCTGCACGACTTGAACAGCCTTGCCTTGCTCCGCAAGGCTCGCAAACCGATCAAAATAGTTGTGTTGAACAATGATGGCGGGCGAATTTTCGGTATGCTGCCCGCGGGCGATCAGACTGCGTACGAATCGCTGTTTGCCATGCCTCCGGGGCAATCAGACTTCTTAAATGTAGCGAGACAGTTCTCTCTTGCGTATTTTTGCGCCACCGAACACGGAAGCCTCAGGGCCGTTCTGGGTACAGTGTTATCATCTCCGGAACACGCATTGCTGGAATGTAAAATCGATGGCGACGCAGGCGTAGAACGGATCAAACTGCTCATGACGAGGCTTCAATGTCTGAAAATATAAAACCAGAGTTGGTGATGTTTCCCGGCTTTATGGGGCACGCCGACGATTTTACTGGCGTTATCGAAAAGCTCAATGGCAAGGTTAATTGCCGAGTGCTCACCTTGCCGCAAGCGGTTAATACCGCCCAACTATTCGAAGAAATCGTACTTACCTGGTTTAAACCTTTACGTGCCACTCTGCCTCGACAGTTTTATATTTACGGCTATTCCATGGGCGGGCGCCTGGCGCTCCCGGTTATCGAGTACCTTCTGGAAAAGGAGCCGGATGCTGTTCTCGGTGTGTTTCTCGAGAGTGCTCATCCTGGTTTGTTGAATCCAGACGATTGTTATCGGCGGCTGTTGTGGGACTCTGGCTGGGCAAAAGCGTTCGGCTTTGAGCCGCTAGAGGTCGTGCTTGGGCGTTGGTATCAGCAATCTGTATTCAAGGGGCTACAGGCTTCAGAAATTGAAGAACTGATTGCGCAACGCAAGCGGTTAAATGCGAAAAATCTGGCAACCCAGATTATTCAATTCAGTTTGGGCTGGCAGCCCGATTACCGCGAAATGCTGGCCAACAGTGGCCTGCAAATTACCTTTTTCAGTGGTGAGCAAGATCGTAAGTTCACCGCAATCGGCCAGCAGCTCGCCGCGCTGGACGGGGTCGAACACCTGATCGCCGACGGCATCAGCCATACGGTGCATTTTCAAAACCCCGCGTGGATTGCGCAACATCTATTAGCAAGATTGTCGGAGGATTAATATTCAATGAGTGATGCAGCCAAGAGCACAATTATTCCTGCGCTGGACTGGCAGTGCGTGCAAGAGTACAGCGATATCCGCTATGAAAAAGCAGAGGGTATTGCCAAGATCACGTTGAATCGACCCGAGGTTCGCAACGCTTTTCGGCCGCAAACCATCAGCGAAATTCGCGCAGCACTGAGCGATGCGCGCTTCGATGAGCAGGTTGGCGTAGTAATCCTAACGGGGCAGGGTGACCTGGCGTTCTGCTCCGGCGGTGATCAGCGGGTACGGGGAGATTCTGGCTATCAGGACGATACCGGTACGCATCATTTGAATGTGCTCGATTTGCAGAAAGAGATTCGTTCAATCCCGAAGCCTGTGATTGCAATGGTTGCGGGTTATGCCATCGGTGGCGGCCATGTGCTGCACTTGGTGTGTGACATTACCATCGCTGCGGAAAATGCCCGTTTTGGCCAGACGGGCCCGAAAGTGGGTTCGTTCGACGGCGGCTTTGGTGCCAGTTACATGGCAAGCCTTATTGGCCCTAAAAAAGCCAAAGAGATCTGGTTTATGTGTCGGCAATACGATGCAGTACAAGCGTTGAATATGGGCCTGGTTAATACTGTTGTGCCCTTAGCCGAGCTGGAAAAAGAAACGGTGCAGTGGGCCAGGGAAATGTTGGTGCAATCGCCAATTGCGCTGCGTGTGCTTAAGTCGGCTTTCAACGCGGGTCTCGATGGGCAAGCAGGTATTCAGGAGCTGGCTGGCAACGCAACAATGCTTTTCTACATGACTGAGGAAGGGCAGGAGGGGCGCAACGCTTACCTCGAAAAGCGCCAACCGGACTTCTCCAGGTTTAAAAGGCAGCCTTAGTGGAGCAAGCTTTTGATGCGGTGACTGTGTACCGCTACTCCCTGCCGTTCGCGAAGCCTCTGATTTTATCCTCCTGTCGTTTACAGGATCGGGAAGTGCTGCTGCTGGAATGGCGCAGAGGTACCCACTCATTTTGGACCGAAGTCTCGCCGCTGCCCGGTTATAGCAGTGAAACACTGTCTTGTGCCAGACGCGAGTTGGATACAGTTTTTGATGGGGTGGCGTACCTGAGCCCTGCGTTACTCGAAAATAAACTGGCCCAGTGCCAGGGGGATTTGCTGCCATCCGTGAGTAGTACCCTGGCAGCGGCGGTGTTCGAGTGTCGCCATGCGAATTTTAACGTGCCGGCGGTTTGTCCCCTGTTAACCGCTGGCGACTTGACTGGCGCTACTTTGGCCCGGCTGGTAAATAGCCCGGTGATTAAGGTTAAAGTCGGCGGTCTCACTCTGGATGAAGATATCGCGCGAATCAGCCAGATTTGCGAGTTGCCGGATTTCACCGGTAAGTTGCGGCTCGACGCCAATCAGCGCTGGAATGCCAAAGATATTCACCGGCTTTGCTGCAAAGTCGACGTTGAGCGGATCGAATGGCTGGAAGATCCGCTGGTGGTGCCGGAGCACTACCAGCAATGGGCGGAATTTAGCACAATCCCTTACGCGCTCGACGAAACACTTCATCAAAATCCGCAATTACCGGTTCGCACCGATGCGCTGCATGCCCTTATATTAAAGCCGACATTGCTGGGTCATCAGCGGCTGGTGTCCCTCTGTGATTGGGCGCAGAGCCACAGGGTGAAAACAATCTTCAGCAGTTGTTTTGAATCACCAATCGGGCAACGGCATTTATATGCTCTGGCGAATATCTACGGTGGCACAGAAGCGCATGGCATAGACACGCTTAAGTACTTCAGCTACCTACAGGAACCCCAGCCCGTACTGGATGCGTTGGTTTATGACGGGCGGCTGTTGTGACGCCGCTGGAGTTACTGGCGGGAACAGCACATCGCTCGCCGAACCATAGGTTTTTGCAAACTGACGAAGGTCGGTGCAGTTACGACGAATTTTATTGTCGCGTCACTGAACGGCTGCCAGATGTGCTAAGTGTCGATGCCGTTGCATTAGCGGTCACCGCGACGCGCACCATCGAAGGCTTGGTTGATATGTTTACCGTGCTCGCCAGCGGCAAAATGTGTGTTCCAATCGATGCTGCATTGCCATCAGCGCGGCTCACCGAAATCTGTGAGACATTTGACGTGCACCCGCTGCCGGGCCCAGACATGGGGAATGGCGCGGCGAAAGCATCGGTGGCAGGTAGTATGGCGCAGGGCGACAGGCTTGTTCTGGGCATCATGACCTCAGGGTCAAGTGGCGAGCCCAAGCTGGTAGCGCATCGATTTCAAAGTTTAATGGCAAATGTCCGCGCAAGCGCGGCCATGGCGGCGATGACCCCGCACTCGCGCACTCTGTTGAGTTTACCGCTTTACCATATTGGTGGTTTCGCTCAGGTGCTACGCGCGCTGCATACCGGCTCATCCTTGGTTATGCAAGGTCGAGTTGAAGCCCCGGAAACCTTGAATAACCACAAGATAACCCACTGCTCGATGGTGGCTACCCAGTTACAGCGCCTCTTGAACGTTCTGGCTGGCACAGACACCGGCGATTCGCGAGGCATCCCGCCAGGTTTACGTGCGCCAATGTTGCCGCACTTGCGACATGTGCTACTAGGCGGTGGCCCCTGTGCAGAGGAGACGCTACAGGCCGCAAGGCAAGTTGGAATACCGGTTCGGGTCACCTACGGTTTATCGGAAACCGCATCCCAGCTCGTAACCCAGGATGACCAGGGCGTGGGGCAGATTGTCGGGGCGACAGAAGTACAGTTGGCGGAGAATGGCGAAATTCGCGTGCGTGGCGAGACCCTTTTTGCGGGATATTGGCGCGCCGGTAAACTTGATTCTGCGCGAGACTCCGAAGGCTGGTTCCACACGCGGGATCTGGGGGTGTGGCGTGGAGGGTGCATACGCATTCTGGGGCGTCTCGATAACCAGTTTATTAGTGGCGGCAAGAATATTCAGCCGGAAGAAATTGAACGCCATCTGGTTAGCCTGCCTTCGGTTAGTATCGCCGTTGTGGTGCCTGTTCCCCACCGGGAGTTTGGGGAAGTGCCACTAGCGTTTGTCGATCTGGCCGAGGGGGAACTCACCCAGGCTCTTCAGCGTGATTGGGTAGCGAGGCTCAAGCAAGTATTGCCCGGTTATCTGGTGCCGCGATGTTTCGCGCGGTTGCCGACCCAGCGCGGCTTAAAAATCCAGCGCGATGCGCTAAAAATCCATGCACGATCCTTGGACACAAACTTATGAGTATTTGGAAAAAACCCGCCACCCTGGAACAGATTAATAAATTTGGCGCTAATACTTTGGTGAGCCATCTGGGCATAGAGGTTACTGCCATTGGCGACAGTACGATTTCAGCGACCATGCCGGTCGCAGATCATACGCGCCAGCCTTTAGGGTACCTGCACGGTGGCGCGTCGGTTGTTCTCGCGGAAACGCTGGGGAGCATTGCCGCGCATTTAGCGGCAGAGGAGGGCATGGTGAGCTTTGGTGCCGAGATAAACGCGAACCATCTGCGGTCGGTGCGCTCTGGAACCGTTACGGGAGTCGCAAGCCCACTGCGGATTGGCTCGAGCATGCAGGTATGGGACATTCGTATTACTGACGATAATGACGAGCTAATCTGCATTTCGCGGCTGACTGCGGCGATTCGTCCGCAGCCTTGAGCGCGAACCGGCTAATGCTTAACTCGAGTGCCGGTGCACGGCCAGTGGTCCCCAGGCCTGGTCTACCGGCATCACTTCCAGCTCGTTCACGTTGACGTGAGGCGGCACACTGGTAATCCAGTACACAATATCTGCGATATCCTCTGCAGAAAGCGCTTTGGCGTTGGCGTACACCGCTGCCGCTTTACTTTCGTCACCGTGAAATCGCACTTTGGAAAAATCGGTTTCCGCCATCCCGGGGCTCAGCGTCGAAACGCGTACGCGGGTACCCAGCAGATCGGCACGGAGACCGCGGGAAAATTGTTGGACGAAGGCTTTTGATGCCCCATAGGTGTTACCACCGGGGTAGGGCCAGCTGGCAGCAGTCGAGGCAATATTGATCACATGGCCGCTGTTACTGGCCACCATCGCGGGCAGCAGGTGGTGTGTGATCGCAAGCAGGCCCGTGATATTTGTGTCGACCATAATCTGCCAATCCTGCCACTCGGCATCCTGTGCTTTGTCGAGCCCCAGTGCCAAGCCTGCATTATTGATCAGAATATTTACCGGCAAAAACGCATCGGGAATGGATTGCAGCGCCTCTAACAGCGCCTCAGTTTTGGTTACATCCGCAACTAGAATGTGGACGTTTACCAATGGGCTCAATTCATCGGAGAGCTGCTGTAGTCGGTCGCCTCGTCGCGCGAGTAACACAAGAGGGTGGCCCTTGCTAGCGTAGAGTCTTGCACAAGCTTCGCCAAATCCGGATGACGCGCCGGTAATAAGGACGGTATTTGACATGGGTGGCCTCCCGAAAAAGGCGTAATGCTACCGCATTCCCTGGCAAGGGCGTGTAAATAAAAAAAGGGCGATTGGAAATCCCAACCGCCCGTTGACTGTGACACATAGTTGGCAAACTCCGGACTGTGCAGAGTACCGGTAACCCAGGTTCGCACTCATCGAACCTTTTATTCACCTAACAAAAAATAAGTGATTACTTGAGACAATGTCGTGAGACAAGAAACTCAATACTACAAATGGGTTTGCGTTGCGCAACGGATGTCCAATGCGAATAACAACTCTATCAAATAGTCATACAGACTATATCCAATATTGTAGGCGTCTGGCTTCTGCTCGTCTACGCTTTTGTGGGCTGGTTCGCGCTAATTTGTCATTGCTTTACAAATGAGTACTTAAATGGGTCAAAAAAAGCGCAGTTTGTGCGATTTGCAGCCCGACGTTTGACGCAATCCCAGTGATATTGATGTAGTTAACGGGTTAGATAACAAGAGCCGCCGGTGTGTAAAACAAAAAACGCCGCGATTTGCGGCGTTTTACTGTTAGTCATGCGGCAATCTAGCCGTGTTAAAGCTTCGCGATTTCGGCCTGTTGTTCGCTGAGTTTCGCGAGAGCTGCTTCCACTTCGTTTAACTTTTCACGCTCTTTGGCAACCACATCGGCCGGTGCTTTGTCGACAAACTTGGGATTTTCCAGCTTCCCTGCAAGCCGGCTTTTTTCTTTAACAAGTTTATCGCTTTCTTTATGCAGCCGTGCCAGCTCCGCGTCTTTGTCAATCAAACCTGCCATGGGGACACGAATTTCCATACTACCGGCAAGTGCCGTCGCGCTGAGCGGAGCCTTGTCCTGCGCTGCCAATCGGGTGATGGATTCCAAGTTGGCCAGACGGGTTAAAAACTGCGCGTTGTCGTTCAGGCAGCGCTCATCTTCCGAGGTCAGGTCTCGCACAAATACCGGAAGCTTGGTCGCGCGGGGAATATTCATTTCACCACGAATATTGCGCACGGCTTCGATAACGGATTTCACCCACTCAATATCGCTGATCGCCGCAGCATCAATGCGCTCCTCCGCAGGGGCGGGGTAGCGTTGTAACATCAAGGTTTCGCCTTCTACGCCTGCGAGTGGTTTTATCTTTTGCCAGATTTCCTCGGTGATAAACGGCATGAAGGGGTGCGCAAGCCGCAAGGTTGTTTCCAGTACACGGATCAGTGTGCGGCGGGTGCCTATGCGTACCTGTTCGCTGGCGAAGTCGCCGGTAAGCACGGGCTTGGTAAGCTCCAGGTACCAGTCGCAATAGTCTTTCCAGAAAAAGTCGTAGAGCGCTTGTGACGCCAGATCCAGACGGTAGGTGTCCATACCTTCAATCACCGCTTTTTCCGCCTGTTGCAGGCGCGAAACAATCCAGCGGTCCGCCAGGGTTAATTCGTACTCTGTGCTGTCATCCTGCGCGCAGTCCTGGCCTTCGGTATTCATCAGCACATAGTTGGAGGCCTGCCAGATCTTGTTACAGAAGTTGCGGAAACCCTCGATACGGCCAACATCGAAATTAATGTCGCGACCGGTGCTCGCCAACGAATAATAGGTGTAGCGAAGCGCATCAGTGCCGTATGAGGCGAGCCCGTCTGGAAATTCCTTGCGGGTGTTTTTCTCGATTTTCGCCGCGTCTTTCGGATTCATCAAACCGGTGGTGCGTTTCTTCACCAGACTTTCCAGGTCGATACCGTCGATGAGGTCAATGGGGTCCAGCACATTGCCCTTCGATTTACTCATTTTCTGGCCCTGGCTGTCACGCACCAAGCCGTGTACATAGACCGTGTGGAATGGGATTTCCTTCTTGAAGTAAAGGGTTAGCATAATCATGCGGGCGACCCAGAAGAAAATGATATCGAATCCGGTCACGAGCACAGAGGAAGGGTGGAAGGTTTTAAGGAAGTCTGTTTCTTCCGGCCAACCCAGGGTGCCAAAGGTCCAGAGACCGGAGCTGAACCAGGTGTCCAGCACATCGTCATCTTGTTTGAGTGCGAGGGAATCGCCCAGGTTGTATTTTTTGCGCACATCGGCTTCGTCGCGGCCGACATAGACCTGGCCAGCGTCGTCGTACCAAGCCGGGATACGGTGGCCCCACCACAACTGCCGTGAGATACACCAGTCCTGGATATCGCGCATCCAGCTGAAGTACATGTTTTCGTATTGTTTGGGTACAAACGCGATATCGCCATCTTCGACTGCGGCGATGGCTTTTTCTGCAAGTGGCTGAGTGCGCACGTACCATTGGTTAGTTAGGTAGGGTTCGATCACCACGTTAGAGCGGTCGCCGTAGGGGACTTTTAAGTTGTGGTCATCGATTTTCTCGAGCAGCCCAAGTGCGTCCAGGTCGGCGACGATTTGTTTGCGCGCAACAAAGCGGTCGAGGCCGCGGTATTTTTCGGGTGCAGCGGCATTAATCTGCGCATCATCGTTGAAGATGTTAATCATTTCGAGATTGTGCCGTTGCCCCATCTCATAGTCGTTGAAATCGTGCGCTGGCGTGATTTTCACGCAGCCGGTACCGAATTCCATGTCCACATAGTCGTCGGCAATAATGGGGATTTTGCGATCAGTCAGCGGGAGGGTGATGGTTTTCCCCACCAAGTCTTTGTAGCGCTCATCCTCTGGATGCACCGCAACGGCGGTATCGCCGAGCATGGTTTCCGGGCGTGTAGTCGCAACAACCAGGTGGCCGCTGCCATCGCTCAAGGGGTAGCGAAAATGCCATAGATGGCCTTTTTGTTCTTTGCTTACCACTTCGAGGTCGGAGATGGCAGTGTGCAGTTTCGGGTCCCAGTTCACCAGGCGTTTGCCCCGGTAAATGAGTTTATCGTCGTACAGACGAATAAATACTTCCTGGACAGCTTGGTAAAACCCTTCGTCCATGGTGAAACGTTCGCGGCTCCAATCCGGCGAAGCACCCAGACGGCGCAGCTGGCGGGTGATGGTACCTCCAGAATGCTCTTTCCACTCCCACACCTTTTCAATGAACTTGTCGCGACCTAAATCGTGACGGGTAATATTTTCCGCGTCCAACAGGCGCTCAACCACCATCTGAGTGGCAATGCCTGCGTGGTCAGTGCCCACCTGCCACAGGGTGTTACACCCCTTCATGCGGTGGTAGCGGATGAGCGCATCCATAATACTTTCTTGAAAGCCATGGCCCATATGTAGGCTGCCAGTGACGTTCGGCGGTGGAATCATAATGCAATAGGGCTCACCTTCGCCGCTGGGAGCGAAATACCCCTTGGATTCCCAGGTTTCATACCACTGTTTCTCAATTGCCGAAGGCTGATACGTTTTATCCATAGCTAGAGCTTATAAACCGCTTATTTAAGGTGAATGGGTGCGTAATCGAACGGGCGATTATACCGTGGGGGCTCGTAAAATGCAGTGTAGATCAGGGGGTTACGGGATCTTTGGGATCTTTAGCCAGTTGCTCGGCAAGTCGACGCCGCAATTCCCGCTCTATCTCCGGCAGGTATTTGGCAACCACTGCATCGATTAACAGGTTTTCGTCGTCTGAGAGGTTATTCGCCATCAGTGGTTTGGGCGGGCGCGCATCTGGCCGCGCCAGTGCATCGCCGACCTGTACCAGGTCCTGAATGACGGATTGCTCGTGGTTGCGGTTTAGCCTTTCGCGAATATGGGCGGGCAAGAAGGGGTTTTCGGTTTTTTGTTCGTTCACTACAGCTTGTGTTGGTTGAGGTTTGCGGTTGACGGGTTTGGTAGGGCGCTTTGCGGGCTGGGGTGCACTGGCGGCAGGTTCTTCAAATAGCGATTGTTGGCCGGCCGTTTCTGCATTTTTACTTTGGGGTTTGCTGCGACCGGGCTTGGTTTTATCTGGATCATCGTGTTTTTTGCTTTCTTCAGCGAGCAGGGCCGCCATGTCGCCTTTGAGTTCGTCATCAGTACTCGACAGCGCGGACAGTTCCTCATCGGGCAGTTCACTCTCATCCAGGGTGACGGCGGACAAGTCGAGGACACTTTCGGTCAATACTGGCACCTCAGGATCGCTGGTTTGAGGCGCGCCACCTGGCTCTGCCGGGGGACTCACGTCCGGCGCATCGTCTGGTGCGTCCAGTAAATCGCCAAAGACCTCCCGTTCGAGCGAGGATTTAATATCCTCCAGCTCGCTGAGAAGGTCTTTGCGAGACGGTTTATTTGGTTCCTCGGTACTCAAAATTGCATTTCCATGGCGCTGTCTGAGAAGGCCCTATATTAGCGCTTTATCGCTATCCTGCAACGCCTGAAGTGGATATTAATCACACAGAAATCGAAAAAATGTCTGCTGTTAATCGCGCCATTGCAGTTCGTCCATCGGCCGCGAGCTTGTGACCTTGATGGCGCCAGATGTTACGCCTTGCGAAAGCCTTGTCGGGCTGACGTCCTCCAGCGCACTCTGGCCTCCACGATCATTGGCCTGCAGGCGTACCCAGCAGTTTTTGCCGGATGCCTTTGCTGCGTAAAGCGCCTGGTCCGCAAGACTTATAATCTGCTCCCAATCAAATAGGCCGGGCTGGTGCGGGGCAAAGGGGTAGGAGGCGATTCCTATAGAGCAGGTTTTTTTAGCGTCGCAGCCGTCCGCCAGCTTAAATGTATGGTTTTGCGTGGTGAACAGCAGGCGATCAGCGATCGCTTCTGCACGACTGCGCGCCTGGTGGCGGATAACCAGCACAAATTCTTCTCCCCCCCATCGAATCACATAATCCTCGGCTGCCAAAGCGCTGCGTAGAATATTGCCAAACTGGACCAGCATCAGGTCGCCGGACGCATGGCCGTGGTGATCGTTGATGGTTTTAAAGTCGTCGATGTCCAGCACCATAAACGTCAAGTCATTGAGGGCGCGGAACTCCAGGCCAGCGGCGCGCGCACGGTCGTACTGTTCGTTGGTTTCGATAAGATCATTAGTGATTGTGTTGTACAGGAACCGGCGGTTGTGCAAGCCAGTGAGCTGATCAGTTAGGCTGGCGTCCTCCAGACGTTTATTCAGGCTGCGCAATTCCTCCTGAGTTGCGATCAGCCGCTGATGCTCAGTCCGCAAGGCTTCGGTTCTTTCCGCCACTTTGCGGTCGAGGTCGCGGTTTATCTCGTCTTTCATGCGGTCGATTTCGGTCATCCGCCGCACCAGTGCGCGCTCCCGGGCGAGTTCTTTGCGCTGCACCCAGAGTGTCCACGAAATCAACGCGCTGAGCGCTAGTGCGTAAAACGCGTATGCGAGCGGGGTGCGCCAGTAAGGTGGATTGATGTAAATGCGCAATCGAGCTGGTGTTGGATTCCAAATACCGTGATTGTTGGACCCTTTAACTTCGAATACATAGTTGCCGGGGTCCAGGTTGGTGTAGGTTGCGAGGCGGCGATTGCCCACCATGTTCCACCGCTCCTCAAACCCTTTGAGGCGATAGGCGTACTGATTTTCGTCTGGGGATCGGAAATCCAGCGCGGAATACGCGATTGAAAATACCGATTGGGTATGGTCGAGCGAAATCTCCTGGGTTACCCCGATCGCTCTTTGTAGAGGGCTGTTCGGGCCGGGGCGCTGTGACTCATTGAAAACCTGCAGGTCGGTAAGCACAATCGGCGGGATATGCTCGTTCGGCTGCAACATGTGTGGGTCGAATAATGTGAGCCCGCGACTGCTACCAAAAACCAGTGACCCGTCACTCAGTAAGGAACCGGAATCGCGATTGAATAGATTCCCCACCAGGCCATCGCGTTTGGTAAACACCATAAACTTTTCTGTTTTAGGATCGAAACGGGCCAGGCCTTCGAAGGTCGACACCCAAAGGTTGCCATCAGTGTCCTCGACAATACTAGACACTGTGGAGTTAGGCAGCCCTTGCTCTGTGGTGAAGCGGGTAAATGTGTTGTCTGCGTGGTTAAATCTGTTCAGGCCTCCGCCAAAAGTCCCTATCCAGATATTACCTTTGGAATCCTGAAAACTGGTTAGAATCTGGTTCCAGCTGATTGAGTTCGCCTGCTCAGGATCATTCATATAGTGCGCTTCGAACTCGAGCGTGTTCGGGTTAAGGACGTACACGCCGTTGTAACTGGCGATCCAGAGCCGACCATCGCTCATCGTGGTGATCCCGCGCGAATACAGGGTCGTCATAGGGTTGCCAAGACTGTCATTTGGCATCACACGGGTAAAATCATTGGTCGACCGGTTGTAACGGCTAATGCCTTTTTCGGTGACTATCCAGATGTCGTTGTTGTGGTCGACAGTGATACCCCAGGGTTCTCGTCCATACAACGACTTTGGGTCTTGCGGGTCGTATTGGTAACGTTCCCAGCGATCCTCACCGGGCAATTGACGGTTCAAGCCGCGATCCCAGGCGCCAACCCAGAGGATGTGATCTTTATCGAGCTCCATATCCAGCACTGTGCTTCCTGACAGCGAGTGGGGGTCGTCTTCCTCATAAATGTATTTTGTGAAGTTGCCAGTTGCGCGATCTAAATGGCTAAGACCGAAACCGCAACCAATCCACACAGTTTTATCCGGGGCTTCCAGCGTGGTTAGGACGCCACCATCGCCCAGTGAGTTAGGTTGCTCTGGTATGTGCCTGAAATTGAGGAACTCAGATGCCTGCAGGTCAACCGCGTCCACGCCGCTCGGGAAGTAACCAATCCATATTCCTTTGGATTTATCCATGAAAATGTCCCGGGCAACGAAATTACTGGGGCCACTGGTTTGACCTTCAATGTAGCTGTAGTCAGCAAAGTCACCGGTGTCGGGGTTATAAAGGTGGACGCCAGTACCATCGCCTATCCAGAACAGGCCATTTTGATCTTCCATAATGTCCCACACGGTATCCGCTTTTTCACTGGCGCTGTGCACAAAGCGTTCGAACTCGCCGGACTGTTCATTAAAACGGGCGATACCGGCGCCTAGGGTCCCTATCCATATGACGCCTTTGGAGTCGGCAAGGATCGAGCGGATCTGGTTGGATTGCAGGTTGCTGTGGCCGTCATTGAGGTGGTAGTGGATCAGGCTGTGCGTGGGCGGCGAGTAACGGATAAGCCCATTGCCTTCCAAGCCGAACCAGAGGTCGCCATTGGGCGCTTCTGCGACGGTATTTACGCTATTGGTATTCGCATTGCCCACGGCGGTGAGCGTCGAGTTAAGAGGTTCCGGCGCCAAACTGAGGGCGCCATTGCTCGGGTTGAATAAGCGGATGCCCAGTGACGTGCTCGCCCACATTTGCTGGCGGCTATCTTCAAATAAATAATAAAAGTACAAGTTCGGAACCGCGTCGCTTTGGCCGCGGCCAGGGAAGCATTGAAAACCGTCATTCGTGCGCAGATAGCGGCACAGCCCGGTATGTGTGACTGCCCAGAGATCGCCGCGGCTATCCCGTAACAAATGTTTTACCCAGAGATGGCTGATGGATAAGGGGTCGTCCACCCGTTGCTCGTAGGTGCGTAAGGCGTACCCATCATAGCGGGCGAGCCCCTTGACCGCAGCAAACCACAGGAAACCGTCGGCATCCTGGTGAATACTGTTGATATAGCCAAGCTTTTCGAGCTGATCCTGCAGCGTTGGGGTGAATTTTACCTGCGGTGGTATACGCGGCTGAGCCGATGCGACAGTGACCGTTACTACGCCCACCGACAGAATCAGCAGAGAGAGAATGTAATGCGCGTACTTGCTGATACGCTTGCCCCCTTTATGAGAAGCACCTTCGACGCCGAGAAGCATAAACCCCTTTATATTATTTTTCTGAGTTCGTTGCCAAGCTAACCGTGAACGCTTAGTTCGATTTTTACCGTTCTTTTATCGCTCGTCCTTGCCTGATTTCCGATTTCTCGATTTATGTGCGCGCGCAGTTTTCACTTACGAGCGCATTATCAGTTGTTATTTAAGTGTTCAAACCCACCTTTAAGTAAAGCTGTTGTCCCGAATAATGCAACAGGCGCCAAATGACGCCACACTAACCTATGTTGTGGGTTTCGATTTCATAACCCCGTTCTTTGAAGTAGGTAAAGTGCTTGCGAGAAAGCTGTTTGTCGGCGGGGTCTTGAATGACGATCTCCACGAGCCTGGCGAAGCGGCTAAATGCGCCGGGAATATTGCGTCGCAGATTAATCAGCAAGTCATGCTGCTGAATATCATCACCGTCGTGGCTCAATAGCACGGGGGACTCCAGCGTATCACCGTAAGTGTGATGGGGCACAAACGACTCAGCGCGAAACTGCCATAGCAGTTCATCGAGCACTTTCGTTTCACTTGCATCGTTGGTGGCGATCATAACTTTACTGCCTTGATTAACCGCTTTCTCCGTTAGGCGACAGGCAAATTGATGCCTGTCGCTAACAGCACCTTGGGCAAGCACGTAGAAGGTGACACGTGTCATCGGGCAATTATGCGTTCAGCAGGTAATTGACCAACAGGCTCACCGGGCGACCAGTGGACCCTTTTTTCGCGCCTGATTGCCACGCGGTACCTGCAATATCGAGATGCGCCCATGGGTAGCTTTTGGTGAAGCGAGACAGAAAACAGGCTGCGGTAACGCTGCCGCCGGCGGGGCCACCAATATTTGCCATATCCGCAAAATTGCTGTCGAGTTGCTTCTGGTAGTCGTCCCACAACGGCATCTGCCACGCGCGGTCATTCGCACCTACGCCGGCAGCCAGTAACTTGTCGGCGAGCGCCTGTTCGTTACTGTAGAGCCCGGTCGCGTGATTGCCGAGCGCGATGACGCAAGCGCCTGTCAGCGTGGCGATATCCACAACCGATTTTGGCTTGAAGCGCTCAACGTAGGTGAGGGTGTCGCACAGTACCAAGCGGCCTTCGGCGTCGGTGTTGAGAATTTCGATTGTTTGCCCGGACATGGAAGTAACGATATCGCCAGGTTTGGAGGCGCGTCCGCTCGGCATGTTCTCCGCTGCTGCGATGACGCCGATAACGTGCACTTTGGCATCCATCTCAATCAGCGCTTTCATTGCACCGAACACACTGGCGGCACCACCCATATCGAATTTCATTTCGTCCATATTGGCACCGGGCTTGAGACTGATACCACCCGTATCAAAGGTGATCCCTTTGCCGACCAAGACATGGGGCTGGCTTTTCGCACCACCAGCGCCTTTGTACTCCATAATAATCAACTGCGCATCCAGGTCGCTGCCTTTGGCAACAGAATGAAAAGCGCCCATGCCAAGCTTCTCGATTTGTTTTTCGTTAAGGCTTTTGGTGGTGAGCTTAGGGCATGCGGCGGCCAGTTGTTTCGCTTGTTCAACCAGGTAGGCAGGGGTGCAAATATTGCCGGGCAGGTTGCCCAGTTGGCGAGTCAGGTTCATCCCTTCGCCTATGGCGGCACCTTTTAACAGTGCAGATTTAACCGCGCGAGTGCGGGTCGCGTCGTCGCTTGCATAGGTCACTTTACCCAGCGCAGGCGCCGGTTCAGGTTTGCTGAACGTTTCGGTATATCGGTAGCTGGCGGTGACAAACAGTTTCGCCATCTGCTCTGCAACCCAGCTTGCATCTGCGGGCTCACCGAAATGTTCGATAGTTGGCGCACCGTCTGCGAACAAATCGTCGATAAATACTGTCGTATCTTTGGCGGGTGAGGCAGAAAGCGCTGCCGCCGCTGATTGAAGCGCGGAAATTACGCTGCCACTGGCGATCTTACTTTTCTTCTCGCTGGTTTCTCCGAGGTGAACCAGAAGTACGCGGGCGGCTTTCACGCCGCTAGCCGCTGGCACAGGTATCCAACACGACTGCCCGGGCTTGGCTTTTAGATCACCACTTTTAATAACCTGGGACAGAACGCCGCCCAAAGCATCATCCAGGGCGAGTGCGGTAGTGAGCAGAGCGTTATCGAGAGCGAAAACAACAGAACATCCCGAGGCACGAGATAAAGCGTCGGTTTTTTGCGTAAGAAATTTCATTGAATAATCCGGGTAGTGCGAAAACCCCCAGTGTAAGACAGCTGAAGGAATTAATAAATGTGTGTTGAGCTGATAGAATTCGCCGCTTGATAAAAAAGGAACACCGCATTGATTATTTTCCGCTATCTCGCCCGCGAAGTACTGAGCAGTATGTTTGCTGTCAGCCTGGTACTACTGATGATTATCATCAGCGCACGTTTCGTAAATTATCTTGCCGAAGCTGCGGCGGGTAAACTCGACGCCGGTGTTCTGCTCACACTCATGGCGTACAGACTCCCCGCGTATTTGGAGTTGATACTGCCCCTGGGTCTTTTTATCGGCATTCTCATGGCTTATGGTCGTTTGTACCTCGACAGCGAAATGACGGTATTGTCCGCGTGTGGCTTGAGTCAGAAGCGGTTGGTAGGTTATACCTTGGCCGCATCACTGGTGGTTGCGATGTTGGTAGGCCTGTTTAGTCTGTATCTGGGGCCACAGGGGGTGAAGGCTTCCGAAGCGCTGTTGGCAGAACAGCGCAACCGCACAGATTTTGAAACTCTCAAGCCCTCGCGATTTCACACCCTGGATCAAGGCGCCGGTACCAGCTACGCCGAATCCATCAGCGAGGACAAAAAACAACTGCGCGGGGTTTTTATGGCGAAGGTATCGCCAATTGACCCTGCAGACGATCTCGACAAGGTTACGCATCAAGAGGCCGACCTCACGGTTCTTACCGCCGAATCCGGCGAAACCGTGATAGACCCGCAGTCCGGGCAAAAATATTTGCTGCTCAAAAACGGACGTCGATACGTAGGCACGCCGGGCACCCAGAATTATCAAGTAGTGGAATTTGGCAATTTCTCGCAATTGCTGCCGGAACCGGATTACGCCGTTAAGCCCAAGCGGTTTACCGATGGCTTAACCACATTCAAGTTACTCCAGGCGAAAACCCGAGAAGCCAGTGCAGCCCTGCAGTGGCGGTTCTCTATGCCAGTGCTGGTGATGATTGTGGGTTTGCTCGCCGTACCGCTCAGCAAGACGCAGCCGCGTCAGGGTCGATACGCGAAAATGCTGCCGGCAATTATTTTGTACATGGTGTACCTGGTTTGCGTAAATGCAGCGCGAGGCCTGATCGAAAAAGGCAATGAGCCGGTTCCGGGTATGTTGTGGCTCGTACATTTGCTGTTTTTTACGGTCGCGTTGTTTTTGTTAGTCGACAAACGCCGTTTATTCGGCGCTCGTCGTCGGGCGGGGGCTGCGGCATGAGGAAGTTACAACGCTATATCGCCGCTCAGGTCTGGGGCTCCGTCATGGGCGTTTTGTTAGTCATTGTTTCGCTCGACGCCATTGCTGACCTGGTAGATCAGCTCAGCCAGCTCAAAGGTGATTACACGTTTTTGGAGGCGCTGTTCTATGTGGTGCTCTACATTCCATCCAGCGTGTGCGATTACCTGCCGTTGGCGGCGCTGGTAGGTTGTTTGATCGGCCTGGGGCTGCTCGCTAATTCCAGTGAACTTGTTGTGATGCGCGCGGCCGGCGTGTCGGTACGCCAGTTGATCTGGTCGGTGATGCGCCCAGTGTTGTTGTTCATTATTGTTGGCGCCTTGGTTGGCGAGTACGTCTCGCCTTATACCGATCAATATGCGGACAGCCGCCGCGACTTACTGCAGGGCCATGAACGCGCGCTCCAGAGTGAACGGGGTTTATGGTTTCGCGAGGGCAGCGAATACATGCACTTTAACGCGGTGCTGCCCAATGGGCGGTTGTATGGAATTACGCGTTACAAGTTTGCCGACGGAGGCAGGCTCGAGCAGGCAAGTTTTATTCGCTCCGCGATTTATCAGGGAGACCATTGGGTCGAGCAGGGCGGTGAGATTACCCAGTTCGATGCGGAGGACAAGGTCGACCGCGAAGAATTTATTTCGCGAAACTGGTACACCGAAATCTCCCCTAGCTTATTGAATGTGCTGGTGCTAGATCCAGATGAGTTGCCGATGCAGCGTTTATACGCGTATGCAAACTACCAGGAAAAACAAAATATCGATTCCAGTGAGTATCGCCTGGCCTTTTGGCAGAAAGCTTTGCAGCCGCTGGCAACCTTAAGTCTGGTGATGATCGCTATCTCGTTTATCTTCGGTCCACTGCGCCAAACTACCATGGGGTTTCGGGTATTTATTGGTGTGATCGTTGGCCTAGTATTTCAAACCAGCCAAAAACTCTTCGGCCCGATGTCGATTATTATGGGCTTTTCCCCCATGTTTGCCGTACTCATTCCGATTGCATTTTGCTTTGCTTTTGGCTGGTTGCTGATCAAGCGCTCACAGTAGTGTGCGCTTCCAGATCCAGTTCCCGCTTGAGTCAGCGCTTAGCTATGCCGCAGCTTTTTGCGAGGCGGCGTTAGTATTACCCGAGTATCACTCCAGCGATCGTGCAAGCAGTCGCTTTGTTCATCAAAAAATTGCCACCAATAACCTGCGCCCACAAATAGTAGTGAAAATGGGGCGAGAAAAGCACGCAGGGTGGCTTGCTTGAGGCTTGGTGACACTGTCTCCGGCAGTGCCTCGCGCTTCACGAGCTGCAGTCGCCACGCGCGCATACCTGCGGTTTGCCCGGCGCGGCACCAGAAGAATACATAAAAGCCAGCGAGTGTCAGTATCAGGCCCACGAGAAAGAGTGCATTGCCCCAATGTGTGGTAATCATTGGGCGGTACTCCCCCGCCGTGGTGTCGCCCTGAACAATCAGCAACACAATAGTAACTACCGCGCCGTACGCCATGGTGAGTGCACCCAGCAAGAAACTGTCGTAAACCAGTGCAATAAGGCGTCGCCACAGGCTCGCGCCTTGTTGTGTAACGGAAATCTCTGAAGTCGGGGTGGGGTTGGTGGTCGGTGTGGTCATAGCGAAATCGAAGTGGTCGAAAGCGCAGCATTGTACACGCTGAGTGTAATGCTGGATAAAAAAGCGTCCCGCACGGAGCGGGACAAGAGGTAACAGACGGTTTGGGGCACGTCTGATGGTGAAATTATTATTGCAGTCGTTATTGGTAGTGATACGTAAAGGTGAGGTGGGCCTCGTCTTCGGATAAATCGATGCTGTAGTTTGACCAGGAAACACCCGGCTCGGCGGCCGTCAACTGGGATGAATCGGTTGTTTCGTCGGTGCCGGTCAGGTTATGCCAATAGCGCAGCGCGCTTTGCTGTAGCAGTTTGCGGAGCGCTTCGGCGCCCGATGCCGTATTTTCGGCGCTTTGCTCTAGCCAGTGACGGTTCAATTGATGTCGTTCCCCACAATTGCCATGTTCGCGGCGCAATGCGGCATGCTCGAGAAGGGCGTCGTCGTCCAGCAGTCTTACAGGCGTTTCTGTGCTCGGGTTGTAAGCACTGAAAGCGCTGTGGTGGGCACCTGTATGCGCGAATCCCCTTACGCCAAATCGGCTTTCTGCAAAACAGGGACAGACCAGCGCCAGGCTCCACAGCCCTAAGAGCAGCCGTTTGAAGGGGGATACCCATCGATCAATCACCGTGACCATGACGACACTCTCTAAATCAAAAGTTAATCCTATAGTATTAAAAATCTGTCAATAAAAAAGACCCTGATTTAGAACAATTGGTAATTGTTCCCGTAGTGTAAGAAACAACCAGATCACGCTTTGCGGGGGCTGAATTGCGGGCCTGCAGCGATCAGGCTCGACACGGTGAGTAGGTATTTACGGGTAGCAGGAGGGGCTGTTGTCGGAAGTCGCTGGTTAGATGTGATTTAAAAGGATAATCGCGCCCATATGCAAAATTCATATAGGCGCGGAGTGCCTATTGCGCTTTTGCTGCGGTGTACAGAACTTTGCTGAGATTGGCGCTGCTTTTGTAGCTGGTCAGGCGGATGGAGTGCTTATCACCATTTTCTTCTACGTGCTCAACCCTCGCAATCTGGTAGTTTAGATCTGGCACAATCCATAAGCGGGTTTCCTTGTCGTCGTCCCTGTTGTCACGTTCCACCAGAATACTTTGATAGCTCTTGTCGCCAAGCTGCAAGGTTTCTTCGCCTGTTTTCTTGAAGTGAAGTGTTTTAATCTTGGATGATTTGACGAATGTGACGTCAATCTTGGTGTGTCCAGCAGCAACGGCTCGCTGAACCTGAAGCTGATAAAGTGCAGGATCAAGCACGCCGAGTTCCAGCGGAAACTCCCGGTTTTTCTCGGGTTTATCCTCTCTTTCGTAATACACCGTGGCTTTTGGCCAGTCGAAGCGGAAGTTCTCATCTGCTTTAAAGGCAAGGATTTTGCGTTTGTAGTGGTAGCTCTGAGGCACCATTATCCCTTCGTCGAAGGTAAACTGACTTTCCTCGGTAATTGAGGCAAAGCTGTTTTTGATAACGGAGTTCAGTTGAAACTTGCCATTGTCCAGTTGTTCCAGCTGACGCGTAGATGTAATAGTTAACCCTGAATATTTGCCTTCATATTCAGCCGTAAACAGGGGTTCACCCGCGTGTGCGCAAAAACTAACCAATATGGTCGTGAAAGTGACCAGAACTGGAAAAAACAGGTTTTGCATTGCAGCAGATTTCATGGATCCTCGCTTAAATTTTTGGCTTTGCAGCAGTTTAAAATGCGCTTACTGAACATATTCTGAACGGCTTAACCCTACCGTTGGTTGATCGCTCTGGGGACACAGTCTAAAATGGCCGCGCTTTTTTGTGCGCTGAATAATAAACCGCCGAAACATTCTGCGGGAATATTATTGGACGGCGCAACATGTAAGCGATGCCGCGGTAATCCTGGGTGAAGCGACCTGGCGACTATCTGTGATCGGCTCGTTTGCTTTCCCTGTCTGCAATTCGTGACCTTTCCCACTCATACCAACGCGAACGTGTTTAACACACAAGACTGTTGTGAGAATTGGGGTGACCCGGCAACCTGTGCCCTCAATAGTATGACTGGGCGCGATAACAAGAGTTCTATAAACAAGGTATTCCAAAATATGAAAACGGACCTGTTGATTATTGGTGGTGATGGCGATCTCGCGCTGCGCAAGCTTTATCCATCGTTGTATTACCTGGAGTTGAACAATTGCATGCCGGCCGATACGCGTATTTTCGGTATGGCACGCACAGGACAAACCCGTGAGGAATTCCACAACAAAATTTATACCTGGCTGAAAAAAAGTGTTGGTGATGCGCTTTTTTCAGAAGAAAAATGGCAAAGTTTTGCCAGTAAAATCTGGTTTGCACAGGGAGACGCCACCAAAGAAGACGATTTGGCGAGCGCCAAGAGCGAGTATTTCGATAACGATAATCACCTGGTGATCTATCTCGCTATTCCGCCGATGATTTTTGGCAAAGTCTGTGGTTCTGTCGACAAATGCGGCTTAAACAAGCCAACCACACGCCTGGTAGTAGAAAAACCTTTGGGCGATAGTCGCGAAAGCTTTTTGGCGATTAACGATGAGTTGGCGCGTACATTTAGCGAAGAACAAATTTTCCGCATCGACCATTATCTCGGTAAAGAATCCGTACAGAATCTTATCGCATTGCGTTTTGCCAACGATATTTTCGAGCCGCTTTGGAATTCCCGTTACATCGACCATATTCAGATTACGGTAACCGAAACCGTGGGAGTTGGTAACCGGTGGGCGTTTTACGACCAAACCGGAGCCACCCGAGATATGGTGCAGAACCACCTGTTACAAGTACTGTGTTTGATGGCGATGGAACCCCCTGCATGCTTGAACGCAGAATCGGTGCGTGCCGAAAAACTGAAAGTGTTAAATGCTTTGCGCTTGATTCCCGCCAGTGAGGTGCAGGATTTAACTGTGCGCGGCCAGTACAGCAGTGGCTATGTCGATGGCGTGGAGGTACCTGGCTATACCGGTGAAACTTCCGACAAATACGAAGTGGACCCTAACAGCCAGACCGAAACTTATGTGGCGATCAAAGCTGAAATTCAAAACTGGCGGTGGTCTGGTGTGCCGATTTATCTGCGCACTGGCAAGCGCTTGAACAAGCGCCACTCAGAAATTGTGATCCAGTTTAAGCAAAGTAACCATCAGATCTTCGAGAAAGATCATTCCGAGCACCGCGCAAACCAGCTGATTATTCAACTGCAGCCCGATGCCGGTGTCAGCCTGCGCATGATGCATAAAATACCTGGCCTGGACGCAGGCATTCCCGTTGAAGATGGCGTCCTGAACTTCTCGTTTGACGAAAACGGCAAGGTTACACACGATGCCTATTCGCGGTTGTTCTTTGATGTGTTGCGCAATGATCAAACCCTTTTCGTAAGTGCGGCTGAGGTAGAGGCAGCATGGCGCTGGGTTGACCAGATTTTCGCCGGCTGGAAGGAAACCAGTATGTCTGTTCAGGAATACCCTGCCGGTAGTCGTGGGCCCGCTCTCGCGGAAGAACTGCTGGAGCGCGACGGGCGTAAATGGCTGAACGAAGGCTTTGAACTTTGGTGTGAACTGGAGTCTTAGTACTGCCTTACAAGTCAATTGTCAGAGTGGCGCTGGTCGCTACCTGACAATCCCCTGATTTCGCGCAAATATGCGCCAAATTTCACCTGTAAAGCTGTAGAATATGCGCGCTCTATAGCGAGAGTGTCTGGAGGATTGCAACGAAAACCGCTAGAATGGCGGCCGATTTTGGTTGCACCTGGTGGCATTACAAGCTCCCTGCAGCGAGAGCGTTCGGACCACTGGGAATCCTCTCAATGTTGGCGTACCTGCTGTGTGGAATGCAGGGCCCAAACCGAATCACTACAGTTTTATACCCACGCTAAACTTGAGCGGCGCGCGTGTGCTGCCTCAATTATTACTCTAGGAGAAAACTATGAGCACCATTAAAGTCGGAATCAATGGCTTTGGACGTATCGGCCGACTCGTTTTTCGTGCTGCTGCTGAGCGCGACGACGTAGAAGTTGTAGGTATTAACGACCTGCTGGACGTTGACTACATCGCCTACATGCTGAAATACGATTCCACTCATGGTCAGTTTAAAGGTGACGTTGAAGTAATCGACGGCAAACTGGTTGTTAATGGTAAGGAAATTCGCGTTACCTCCGAGCGTAACCCTGCAGACCTGAAATGGGGTGACATTGGCGCAGACTATATTGCTGAAGCGACCGGTATCTTCCTGACTAAAGAAACTGCTGAAGCTCACCTGCAAGCAGGCGCTAAAAAAGTGGTTATGACTGGCCCATCCAAAGACGACACTCCAATGTTCGTAATGGGTGTTAACAACGAGTCATACACTAACGATATCAACATTGTTTCCAACGCTTCTTGTACAACCAACTGTCTTGCGCCTCTGGCAAAAGTGATCAACGACAAGTGGGGCATTGAAGAAGGTCTGATGACCACTGTTCACGCAACAACCGCTACCCAAAAAACCGTCGATGGTCCTTCTATGAAAGACTGGCGCGGTGGCCGCGGTGCTGGCCAGAACATCATCCCATCTTCTACCGGTGCTGCTAAAGCCGTTGGTAAAGTCATTCCTGAACTGAACGGCAAATTGACTGGTATGGCTTTCCGTGTACCAACTCCTGACGTTTCTGTTGTCGACTTGACTGTACGTCTGGAAAAACCAGCCACTTATGAAGAAATCAAAGCTGAAATCAAAGCGGCTTCTGAAGGCGCTTTGGCTGGCGTTCTGGGTTACACCGAAGACGCCGTTGTTTCTAACGATTTCATTGGCGATGCGCGTACCTCTATCTTCGACGCGGACGCAGGTATTCAGTTGAGCGACAAATTCGTTAAGCTGGTTTCCTGGTACGACAACGAATGGGGTTACTCCAACAAGGTTGTTGACCTGATGCAATACATGGCTACCAAAGCGTAATTTACGCTTAATTAGCCGGGCTTAATTGCCCAACCCGAAAGGCGATCAGTAAAGTGATCGCCTTTTTTTGTATGCGGATTAAATGCGTATAAATAAAAGCAGCAATGAAATTTAATAATAAAAATAAAACCCTAGAGGTTAAAGATTATGCGTAACCTGTTTCGCTTTACACTGCTCCTGCCCATTTTTATACCGTCTTTAACGGCCGCCGCATCGACCTGCCGGCTGGAAAACATGTTTTGTGAATCTTTCGAAACCTTGTCAATTACTGGAAGCTTCGACGGTTCCAGCGAAGCGAAAATTTCCACAGTGCGCGCCTATGACGGTAAACATGCACTGCACGTGGTGGGAGCGGGCGGGGGATACAATCGTCAGTTTTTCAAGGTGCTGCTAAGCGAAACACCGTTTGCAAAGCGTCATTTTGGGCGTGCAATGGTGTGGCTGAGCGACAAAAACGCGCGGGATGCAGACTTTACCCTTTTGCAACTGGCCGGGCCCGCAACAACTCAATCGGGAGCGCCAAAAGGGTTTGAGGTGGCATTGCGCGGACGTGTTGACGGCCGTTATGACCACCTGTTTTCCAATTACGATACATACCCTGTAACGGATAATTCCGCTGGCAAAAAATGGTCGACCGATTGTTGGCAACACCCGGCGTTTAGCGATACTAAGCCGCCCGCAAGCACCTACCGTTTACCAAAAAACCAGTGGTTTTGCCTTGCCTGGTCCGTCGATGTTGAGCGAGACCATTTGGCTTTTTGGCTGGATGGAAAGCCGCTGGAAGAAATTACCATAAATGGCAAAGGGCAGGGGTGTGTCGCGCATTCGCAGGCGGACAAATGGCTGGCGCCTTCAGAATTAACTTACCTGGGAATTGGCATCGAGCAATATCAAAAAACGGCAAAGCGGCGCGAGCTGTTTATCGACGACGTCGCTTTGAGCCAATCGCCGGTACCTTGCCCGGTTTTGCAAGCGCCTATGGCGGGCGGAGAAGTGGTTCACTGACTCGGTCTGAATGCCATAAATGCACCTGCGCCGAATCTATGCGGTGCAGGCGTGCCCTATTTGAAAATACAGTCTTTCGCGAAGGCTTTCGCTTCGTTTGCGGTCCAATCGCCCTTGGGCTTCTCTTTCATATTTTTGCACCAAGCCTCGCTCCCGACCTCCGGTGCACAGGCGACAGTGCCAAAAATGGAAGCGATGATTAACAGCCCTAAGCCGCGTATTCGCAAGTGTTTCACACGCATTTCTCCTTTAATTTCGGAGCGATCCAGCGCAGCTTTTTTCAGTTTTGAGCCATGAGCCAAGACCATGAATTAGGCAATAACACGCAGCGATTGGGGGATGCAGCGTATCTCGATATGGTCAAATTCAAATAGTTCGCCGTCGATCACAACCGGTATGGTTTTGTTTGCGGTGAATTCTATCACACGACCTTTTTCGTGATGCACATAGTTTGTTTCAGGGTTGTCCAATAGCCCGCTTTGCACCAGCTCAACCATGGATACCACACTCTCCCCGGGATCGCCTCTGCTCTCAAGCCAGGTAATATCCAATTCGCCATCGTCGTATACCGGTTCGCCACCACCTTGCGCCAGAATGCTGAACGCGGGAGCCGCGTTGGCTACAATAAGGCTATAAGTGGATATCTGTTTGGCATTGCCGTCTACAGTGAGGGTAAGCTCCAGCGTGTCTAACTCGGTAAATTCCTGAATTGCACCGGCAACATAGGCCAGCACGCCCCAGCGTTGTTTAATATCGGGGGAAGCGCGTGAAATCATGCCTGACTCCAGACCAATTCCAGAAAGCAAAATCAACGCATGACCATTGCATTCTGCAGTGTCGATAATTCGCGTGCTTTGTTTGGCGATTCGTTCACAGTTAGTTGCGAGGTCCGAAGTATTGCCCGTGCCATAGAGGCAACTCGCTAATGCGTTCGCGGTACCCAAAGGCAGAATACCCAGCGTGGTATCTGTGTGTACGAGTGTGCTTGCAACCGCTGAGACTGTGCCGTCACCGCCGCACGCCACCACCAGGTCGATATTGCGCGCAATGGCTTCCTTAGCAATGGCCTCCGCGCCGTGCTCTGGGGTAGTAAACTGCATGGAGACATCGAAAAATGGTTCCAATTGCCGCTGGATTTCGTCACGCATATTGTCTCCGCCGTAGCTTCCCGCTGTCGGATTAATAATGACATAGGCGCGTGGCTTGCGTTCGGTTACGAATTTAGAGTTGCGGTATTTTTCGAGCATGCGCAGCTGGCGAAAATTCGGTGCAATGGAGCCACGAATTGCCTGCGCAGCTTCCAGCAATTCACGTGTTGTTGTGTCGGGTTTGCGGTAGATAAGATATGCCAGCAGAGCCATCGCCGAGCGCCCACGGCCGAGGGCACAATGCACCAGAACGGTTTTATTGTCGCTACGCCATTTATCGATTTGCGCAACAGCTTTGTGTAAGTGGCGCAGCTTGGGCACACTGTGGTCGAATATAGGTACGTTTAAATATTCGATCGGCGTGTCTTCCACGGTAAGGCTTAGCGCATCGAATTCTGCGGTTACATCGAGCACCGCATTAATGCCATGTTTTTCTAGATCACCGAGGTCTGCAGGCAGTATTCTGCGGCCGATAAACAAGCCAGGGGAAATTTCCTGGAAAGCGGGGTCGTCTGATGTTTGCCGCGATAACCAATTACAAAAATACGTGCCGGCAAAAAATGGTAGTAGAACAATTTTTATGGGCCAGGGAATAATGCCGCGCTCGTTCTTAAACAGCAGGCGGGTGAATGAAAAAAAGTAGCCCATGCCGATGTAAAAACACACCAGCGCACACCATAGAAATGCAAATTTTACAACGTGGGACGGTACTAGCAGTGCAGGAACAAGCAGGGCGAGCCCGCCAGCGGTATACCATGTGCCACGCAGTTTAATGAATTTTTGAAAGTTTCCTTCGTTCATGCTGTCCACTTTTGTTGCCTTTTTACGAGTGGTTGCACAATCCAGTCCAGGTTGTTTTATTTTACTGAGTTGCGAAGGTGAAAAGAGTTGGCAGTGGTTACTTTCGTGCTAGCGCGTTATGCCGAAGACTTTTGGCTTGCACGTATGAATGAACGCGCAAATCAGTAGCGCGGTAGATCAAAAAGGTTTGCCCTTAACGCGTGTAAAAACTATAGCGGTACAATAGCTGATTCGGGCAAAACCAGGCCGCAGGTTACTCGCGGGCGAAATTACAAAAAGTCGCGCACCTGAATATCGTAATCCCGCGGGTCCAAGGTACCTATAATTTTCTGCTCAATGAGAGGGCTCGATAAATCAATATCTTTTGATTTTTCATAGTGACGTTGGCGTAAGTTGTAGATGGTGCGAACGGTGGGTTGGTGAGGTTTGGTGTAATTGCTGCTGATAACTACGGCAGCGCGGTTGTTGTCCAGTTCCACCAGGGTGCTCACCGGGTAAACGCTCATGCAGCGGATAAACTGGTTAACGAGTCCGCGGTCCAGGTGGCCACCGGTAATATCCAGCATAAAGCGCAATGCGTCGGCAGGGGGCCGCCCCTGGTGGTATACCCGATCTGCAGTGAGTGCATCATACACATCGACAATCGCTGCGAGCCTGCCGTAGCTGTTGATATTGCTTTCGTCCAAACCAATGGGGTAACCGGAGCCGTTGAGCCGTTCGTGGTGCAAACCGCAAATGGCTAGGGTCACGTCGGTCACGCCTGGCGACTTCAGCAATATCTCCTGGCCATACACCACGTGCCGCTTCATCTCTGTCCACTCATCGCCAGAAAGTCGGCCCGGCTTGTTCAGTATGTGGTGGGGGACGCGAACTTTACCGATATCATGAAGTAGTGCGCCTGTGACCAACTGGTGAACAAGTTCATCTTCATACCCGAGGTAACGGGTGAAAATACCCATAATGACCCCGACGTTAATCGAATGCTCCAGCAGGTACTGGTCTTTTTCACGAATTGCGCTAAGGCAGAGGAGGGCGTTTGGGTTGTTGAGCACCGAACCATTAATTTCATCGGCCAGGCACTCCACCTGCTCGATATCGATTAGCTTACCCAGTTTTACATCGCGTAGAATGCCAGAGACCAGCGAGCGAGCTTCGTTGTACACACTCGCAGCTTTATCGCGTTCTTCCTGTAGGGCAATTTTCGGCGAGAGAAATTGGGTGTTGCTCTTTAGCGGGATTGAGTAAGGGGAATCCAAACCTTTGTAAATATCGATAAAAACTTCGTTTATACCTTTTGCGATAAGTTTATCGATAGTTTCGTGACGGCGAATAAAGCCTTTCGGACGAATACTGCCGTCTTCGAGGTTGGGTGTTTCATCAGATACGTACATTCCCAGTTGCAATTTTGCAACGGGAATGCGTCGAATATTATCCATTGCCGCTCCCGTGATTGGTCTGACGCTAGCCCCAGTAATTTAACTGGTTGTTGTAAACGTTTATGTCGACGTTTGTGCAGACGTTTATGGAGACCACAGCGTCGCCGGCAGTTTAGTCAAAGGTGCTGCTGTGGCCTTAACAACAGGCCCAGGCCAGGGCCGGGGCTCTTCAACGCGCTGTTATAGGTTCTCGCTGAAGTATAGCTGGAGCACGTGACAGGCGTGACAACAAATTCTTCTATGGCAATCGCAGCGGGCCTGGCCATTAGAACCAGCCGTAATAAAGAATTGTTTTTGCTCGTAACGAATTGAAACAGTCTCGTTACGCCATACGGGTACACTGGCCCCCGAAAAATGATGACTCAGGTTAGGAGTTGGTTATGCCAATGTTAGTTGGGGATCTACCCCGCAAAAGGACTTTTTTATCGTGCTCTGCAAGCTGCCTGCTTGCGGCACTTTTATCTTCGGGGGTTAGCGCACAAACGTCTGACGCTGTACGTGAAACAGCTAATGGAGAAGAAAGCGGTGGCGGCGCGGGTACCCTGGAAGAAACGCTGGTACTTGGTGAGCGCCGAGGAAACTTTACCGAGATTACCCAGGAAACCCAGAAGCTCGTCGATATGCCGGGTGCGATGGGCGATCCACTAGCTGCAGTGTTCAGTCTGCCGGGTGTGGTTTACTCCAACGGCGATAGTGGCGAGCCTGCGGTGCGGGGCTCGTCGCCATCAGATAACATGTTTCTTATCGATTTTATGCCGGCCGGCTATATTTTCCACGATTTTAATACGTCGGTTTTCCACGAATACATCATGCAGGATTTTCAGCTGCACTCAGCGGGTTTTGGCCCCCAGTACAGCGATGTAACCGGTGCGGTGTTCGATATTACTCTGCGTCAACCAAAGAAAGAGCAGCTCTACGGCGTGTTCGATATTTCCATGCTGCGCTCCGGTGCATTCGTGGAAGGGCAGATTACCGAAAACACCGCTTTTTATGTATCGGGTCGGCAGAGTTTAATCCATTACTTTATCGACGAAGATGATGTTGAGGAGGAGGATGGTCTGCGGGTGGAAAAAATGCCCAAAGACACCGACTACCAGGCGAAGTTTTTGTGGGACATCAGTAAAAACAACACTTTGACCTTTAGCGCGAGTGGTGCCACAGATACAGCTGCTGCCACGTTTACCCGCGACGCGGACTTTGTGCGCAGTAACCCGGATTTCCAGGGCTACGCTGAAATCGATAACGGTTACGATGGGCAAAACCTGATCTGGGATAACTACAGTACTGGCGGCCACCTAAAAGTCGGTATTGGCCATTTGTACGACAGTAATTCGTTGGTTTGGGGTGATGGATATTTCTATACGGGTGAAGCGGTAACCGACACGGTAAAAGCGCAGTACGTTGTGCCGGTGGGAAGCAGCCACGTGCTCACGCTTGGCGCTAAAGGCCAGCAGAATGAGCTGACCTACCGCTACGACCAGGTGCTGTTTGTGTGTACGGATTTCGATTCGGATTGCAGCCTCACCCGCCGCGAGCGCATCGCCGACAGCCAATCCATTAAGCCGCTGGAATCGGTGGCTTTCCTTAATGATCGCTGGCAGCTGACTTCACGATTTGCGGTTGATTTGGGTCTGCAATGGCAAAACAACGATTACACCGATGAAACCTTCGTAAACCCTCGTCTGGCACTGGAGTATATTCTTGCCGACAACTGGGTGATGAGCTCCAGTGCTGGGCGCTACAACCGCTTCCCGGATCTGGAAACCATATTGCCTAACGTGGGTAATCCCGACCTTAAATCGCCAACATCCGACCACTACACCCTGGGGCTGATGCATGAAATGGGCGATGGCTGGAGCTGGAGCGTAGAAACCTACTACAAAACCATGGACGACTTGCCGCTCGCGCTCAGTGAAGACGACCCGGATGGCGACCTGCTATATGTGAATGACGTAACGGGTAAGGCCTACGGTTTTGACCTGCTGGTAAACAAAGAGTTAACCCGCAACTGGTACAGCTGGGTTGCATTAAGCTATGCAAAAAGCCAGCGCACCAACGAACGCGATGATCACACAGTGGATTACTATCTGGATACACCGATGGTGTTTAACTGGGTGGTCAACTATTCTCCGACCCGCAACTTCAATCTAGGTTGGCGTTGGACGGCGCGCAGTGGCGCCGCGTACACCCCGATTGTCGGTTTGCGCGAGAACCCCTGGTTTGAAGACAGCGTTTTACCAGAGTACGGGGAAGCATTTTCTGAACGCCTGCCAATCTACAGTCAGCTGGACCTGCGCTTTAAATGGTACAGCAAGCTTTGGCGTCTGGATGCTGAATATGTCATTGATGTAATTAACGCGCTCAACCAAAAAAATACACTTGGCCGCTCGTTGGATTACAAAAAAATAGAATCGGTAGATGATGAAGTCGCGATTGAAGAAACCGAATCCATGGGTATTATTCTCGCCGCGGGCATTCGTATAAAAATCTAGCCTGACCCCTCCGGAGCAAACATTAGGCTCCGGAGGGCTATTACCTTGCTTAGACGTGTGACGCAGCTCTACGCACCCGGTTTATTATCAAAAGTCACGTTGGCAAACGCGTTGTGCCCCACATACTGCGACCAATCGCGCTCTCTAAGTTAAACTCCACACGCCTCCCTATAAAGTTCATGTAAAAACGGTAGGAATAACGTTCAAAAACTGCTAAAAAGACCGTATGTAACCGGTTGCAGTAGGGCAGTTTGGTACTTGGCCGGTGATGATAATAATGAATCAACACAGGGCTAAAATCATGTTCAACAAATCTTTCTCCTGGTCTATCTTCATTCTTCTCTTGTTAAGTAATTTATTGGGCGCTGCGGCTTATGCTCAGGTGCGGGTGATGCCGCTTGGTGACTCAATCACCGGCTCCCCGGGATGCTGGCGAGCGTATTTGTGGGATGAACTGGTAACGGCAGGCTACACCGATCTGGATTTTGTCGGCACCCTGGGGCCACAGGGGTGTGCCGTCAGCCACGATGGCGACAACGAAGGTCACGGCGGCATTCTCGCCACCAATATGGCCAATCAGGGCCAGCTAACCCCCTGGTTGGCAGCGACCAACCCGGAAATCGTGCTTATGCACCTGGGTACCAATGATGTGTGGAGCGCGCGTTCCACCAGCACCATTCTCGATGCATTCACGACCCTCGTGGGGGCGATGAGGGCGAATAACAGTGCAATGAAAATTATCGTTGCGCAGATTATTCCAATGGACCCGGCTGGCTCCTGCGCCCAATGTGACCAACGGGTTATTGCGCTGAATGCCGCCATTCCCGGCTGGGCGGCGAGCCTTTCTACCGCCTCATCTCCCATTTATGTGGTGGATCAGTGGACGGGGTTTGACGCAGTGGCAGACACCTACGATGGTGTGCATCCTAACGCGACCGGCGATATGAAAATGGCAGCCCGCTGGTTTGCTGCGCTTACGCCTTTGCTGGATGGCACCGGTTCGTCCACCAGCTCCAGCAGTTCCTCATCTACGAGCTCCAGCAGCAGCTCAACCAGTTCATCGTCCAGCTCAAGTTCTTCGTCCTCCACCGGCGGCGCTTGTGTCGATATGTGTCAGTGGTATCAGGATGCACCGCGCCCCTTGTGCGTAAACCAAAACAGCGGCTGGGGCTGGGAAAACCAACAGAGCTGTATTGGTCGGGCAACGTGCGAAAGCCAGAGCGGCAACGGGGGAATTATCACCGTTTGCGACAACGCCTCTAGTTCGTCTTCGAGCAGCTCGAGCTCTTCATCAAGCAGCTCTAGCTCGTCGTCTTCCGGCGCGGGCAGCAGTTCGTCCAGCAGTTCCTCTTCAAGCAGTTCAAGCAGCTCCTCTTCAAGCAGTTCAAGCAGCTCCTCGTCAAGTAGCTCATCGAGCAGTTCAACAGGCGGTAGCAGTAGTGGGCTGGTTTGCGACGTTGTTGTCGGCAGTGTTTGGGGGAGTGGTTATCAGATTAATGTGACCGTAACCAATACCGGTAGCACCTCGGTTTCTGGTTGGGCAGTCGTGCTGGATTTTGGCGCAGACCCGGCTATTACAGGCAGTTGGAATGCAACAATCACAGAAACAGCGAGCGGAATAGTTGCTTCTGGTGTTAGCTGGAACAATCAACTTGGGCCAAACCAAAGCGCAAGCTTCGGTGTACAGGGTACGCATTCTGGCAACTTCGTCGCCCCCGCCTGCACGGTGGTGAATTAGCAGAGCGCCTGATACGCCTATAAGCCGGGATTACTCGATAGTTCCGGCACTACCTGCGGCTCCAATCCATAGCATGGATGGCAACAGGTTATTGATGGTAATAGGTTATTAAAGGTAATAGGTTATGTATGGCAACAGCTGAGAGGCGGGGATACAGGCTGATGCTCAAGTCGTGGAAGGGAGCCCGCGCAATGAGCGCAAAAGAGCGAGCAGCGCGAGTCACAAAATAAAAAGGGCAGCCAGAGTTGGCTGCCCCTTTATTACCAGGTGTTTCTCAAACCTACTTCAACAGGCCTTTGTTGAAGAACGCAAAACGAGGTTTGCGGTGGTCGCGTGCATCGTAGATAAGCACGAACATATCACCGTCCTGCTCCGCTGGAATACGAACCTTGTACTTGCGCAGTTTAATGGTCAGCGCGTGTTCGCCAGCGCCCAGAGACAGCTCAGCATAGTATTGCTCATTGCCCAAATGCTCCAGGTCAACTTCATCATCGCGGTCCACTTGAACCGTCAGTTCGTCGTAACGCTGGTTGCGACGCTTGCTATCTTCTTTGAGTAAACGGTTCAATGTTTTCATCTGCGCGTGCGCGTAACGTGCTTGCGGGCTTAAATTCTGCAAACTCGCATCGTCAGCTTCTACTGCAGCAACTGGCGCCGGTGCTGGTGTCGGTTCTGCTTTTGCTTCAGGCGTGGCTTCAGCAACTTCTTCGACTACCTCAATAGCTACGGGCTCTGGCGTTGGCGTAGGGGTAGGCTTGGGGCGCGGCGTAGGTTTGGGCTTTGGCACAGGTGTTGGTGCGGGTGCGGCCTGTGCAGCTACTGCAGCACGGGCTTTTTGCTCTTGTACAATCTCAACGCGCTCTTTTTTCTCAGCGATCTGACGCTCTAATGCGCCCAACTCTGCAACCAGTTGCTTTTTCTCTTCGCCGAGTTCCACGATCTTAGTGATAGTGCGCTCCAGGCGACCCTCGCGGCTTTTAAGGCCTCGTTCGGCCAACTCGATGCGGCGGTTGGCAAGGTCAATAGCCCGAGCGGCATCAGCTTCTTTACTCGCCTTCGCTTCAGCGAGGAGCGTTTCAGCTTCTTGATACGCGAGCTGAGCTTCGGCCAGCTGAGATTCTGCTTCCGGCTTTTTAACTTCGTAATATTCAAGACGGCTGTCGATGGTCTCCAGCGAGTCCTTAACGCTTGCCACGCGTGCTTGAAGCTTATCCAGCTCCGCTTGAGCCCCTGTTTGGGCAACACTTATCTGGACAAATAACAGTGTAATCAGGCACAGCGAACTGCGGATCGCTAAGCGCAAGTAATTCATTGGATGCAAACTCCTCGTGAACGAAATTCTGTGTTTAAAACATGATCAAATATTGTACTATTATTGCCGGGTATAATGAAGCAATGCTTTTTTATTGTTACTTGTTATTTCGCTCACGCCAAAATCCGCCCCTCATACTTTGTGCAAAAAGCGCCATTCCCCGCCAATGCGTAGAAATATAGCGTTTCTGGGCCTAGTGTGTATACACGCCATGCCACACTTTTTGACATAAGCACCGGCGAATTCGCCACCGGTTAGTATCAGACGATAAACAGGTGTTGACCCGGAAAAAAGCGCTGGTATAATCTCGCGCTCTCAGCAGGCGGCGCTTATAACTTCCCTGCTGTGCAAGCTTTAAGCAGTACTATCAACTGCATCTGCCGGAACGCGAACTCGACCAGTGTAGGTCAGGTTTTCGCACAGTTCTAATAGAAAAGCTGAAGATCTCAAGCAACGCCAGAGTGGTGAAATTGGTAGACACAGGGGATTCAAAATCCCCCGCCCTTAAAAGCGTGCCGGTTCGAGTCCGGCCTCTGGTACCATGCTTTTCTGAATTCCATGGAAAGCACACAGTCAGTACCTGGCTGTTTAACTTCCCGCAGATCCTCAAGTCTTTGTTGTTGATCTCTTTCTTTGCTTGGTTAAGAGCTGAGTTGATTGTTCTCGGCTGACCTTGTTGTCTTCATGTTGTGGCCCTTGTCTTCTTCTCCGGTGTGGGATTGCCCCCCTGTAGATTTGTTCTCTGCGGAATTTTTCGTCCGCCTCAACCTCTCACGTAACTTAATAGTTTCATCGATAACCCTTGAACAAGATACTTTACGTATTCCTAAGCCTATATCTGTATGCATAACTTCCAGCTGCTTCTGATTGGTGAGTGGCTCGTTATCGGTGGTGTCGCACTAGAGGTTATCTTTAATTGAGCTGTATTGATTTGTGAGCTCTGTTAATCAATTTGATTTTTCCCAATCTTTTGATAAGGGAGCAATAGCTCGCTTTGGTATGTAGTGAACATCTCTGCTCGGTTCATCATTTTTGGTTAACACAAACTTGCTGCGCTTTTCTGTGCGTTTGTCACGGTATGTATAACTGAGTGCTTGCTGCGGCTTTAAAATTTTCAATCTATTCGTAGCGGACTCGGATTTAAACGTTTGTTTCTAAGTGAATAACAAATTGTGATTTTTTAATAGTGAGAAATAGTCGCTAGAGTTGCTTATAATTTTTAATTTTTCCTATTTTGAAAGCTAATTTATTTGACGAAAATATTTCGCACTTAAAAACCATAAATAAATAGTGGCATTTTTTTATTTAAAAATTCGCCCTGTTATTTTAAATATTTGACCATGTTGTTTTTGGCGAAAATATTTTCCGCAGTATCGTATGGCGTAAATTTATTTTTGTTAACATCTCGCCGCCTCGCGTTAACTTTTTTAAATAAAAATAATCGAGGATAACTTCGCCCCTGGAGTTTGGGGGTGTTAATGCGGAAATTTAGAAAGGAAACTTCATGTTAATACATAAAAATATATTTCGTTTGGCGGGTGCGCTGATTTTAGCGGGTGTAGCCACACACGTGAGTGCCATGCGGGATTATAAGCCCTACCAAAAAGAAAGCAGTGCTTACCAGCTGGCGGCGGATACGCAAGTTGAAATGATCACTGTAAAATTTAAAGACGAACAAAAATTTCGTCTGTGTAAACGAGAGCTGTGCGTTCTTCCCGCTGATACCGCACCCTTAAGAGCGGGTTATGCGACGGCATCGAAAGACGCCGCTCGGCTAAAGCAGCTTATTGCCAAATACCCGGTAAGTTTGATTCCTGGCTTTGGAGACCCCGCAGACCCCCAGTTGGAGCAGAAGAATGAGCAAACACGCAGTCGTGGTTTGCAAAAATTCGGAATCCATATGGCAGATATGAACAACTATTATTCGTTAATTTTTATTGAGCCTACCCAATTCGGTAACATTAGCGATTTAATCAAGCGTATCAACCGTCTTCCATCAGTAGAGATCGCCTACGCCGAACCACCACTTGAAGTGAATTCAGTTAACCTGGCAATGCCGGGAGCGAGTGGTTATGCGGTGCCATCGCTCACCACGCAGGGCAGTCAGGCCTACCTGGATAACACCTCAAATGGTATTCATAGTATCGACGGCTGGAAGTGGAAAGGTGGCAAAGGCTCACATGTCGAAGTTATGGCGGTCGACACCAATATTAATGTCGACCACGTTGAACTTACTCACCTGCCTTACAGTATTATTTGGTGGTCCGGTAATTCGAATTCCACTATCGCAAATCATGGTACGGCCGTTGCCGGTATACTCTTCGCAGAAGACGACAGCCGCGGTGTAACTGGCATTGTCAACGAAGTTCCGTTGCTGCGCTTTTATTCCGCGCGTTATTGTTTTATCGCCTGTTGGTACGATGGTGGTCGCGCCCTAGCCGCTGCAGCGGATATTATGAGTGTTGGCGACGTTATTACCATGTCGCTTGGCTACACAGCCGGGCCGGATCTGAATCCCCCGGAGTGTAATGGTTCTCCCGATTGTAACGATATTCCTGTCGAGTGGACCAGTAAGGGTTTTACCGCGACACAAGCGGCAGTTGCCAATGGTATTGTTGTGTTAGCCTCTGCATCAAACGGTTACGTTAATTTGGATGATCCCATATACAACGATGCGTTTAATTTGAATGTACGCGATTCCGGTGCAATTATCGTTGGAGCAACACAGTCCGATTCAGCTAACGGCAATCTCACATTCTCCAACTACGGTAGTCGTGTGACTGCGCGCGCGTGGGGGCACAATGTTGCCACCTTAGGCTACGGCGACCCAAATACAACTTCTTGGGACGAAATGTATACCTCAGGTTTTAGCGGAACTTCTTCTGCTGCGCCGATTGTGGCGGGCGCCGCTGCGAGCATTCAGAGTATCGCCAAGGCAATGGGGCACGCGCCGCTGACCTCCGTGGAAATGCGAGATCTAATCAGCCTTACCGGTCAACCGCAGATTGCAGACTTAAGTCGATCCATCGGCGAAATGCCAAATATCGATGCGGCGGCGAAAGTACTGCAAGCGGAAATGCTGGACTGCAATATGTCATACAATGTCGCGCAAAGTGGCGGTTATGGTTTCCACAGCGTTCAAGTGACCAATGTTTCCGGCGGTACTATGAATGGCTGGACTGTATATCTTGACTTCGACGGGCATCAACCTACAGTGCAGTGGACGAGCGGAGCAACAGCAACCGTGAATGGCGACCGCGTAATGCTGGAAAGCAGCGAAGTACTGTCTCCGGGCGAAAACGACTACTTTTCCCTCGGTGGCCAATACCCAGGCTCAGCCACCTTTACGGTTGATTGCTTCTAAGTAAAAAACGCATTCACACTTAGCCCCTGCCAACTTAATGTTCGCAGGGGTATTTTTGTTTGTTTGTGAATCAATAAAGTAGAACAGCCTTGTTGTTTAAGGCTAATCTGGCAGAGTTTGTCACTAAGGGTCGGTCATTAAGCGTTCTTCATCAAGAGTTGAGCTTTAGTAGATGGGCAGGTTTTGCGACAAATTCGTTTAACACTTTAAACTCAGTTCCCGACTAGAAAAGGTAGTTCGAATTTTCTTTTTAGGCGGGGTTGGCGTGGTTGGGAATATTAAAACTTCTTTGAACCCACCTATGCCTCGTGTGCACCTGATTTGAACTGGTAGAGCCGGTAGGTTAAGTGTGCAAGTTACGCGAACTGTTCAAATACATTTTAAATTCGTGCAAAAGAAGTTATTGTGAGCAAATAACATCTCCGATATTCGCTTCTATATCGCTCGCCACAAGCCGGCTGCAAGACCAAATCCGCCCTCTGAAAACGTCAGCCAAACGACCCCTGTAAAAACTACCGTCACCGGTTTGGCACACTGCTCTACAGCAATCGCTAAATCTGGATCAAACAAGCCGCAATAACCCCAAAAGTGCGGAATATTGGCGCCTACATCTACATAAATAATCAGAAATTTGGCTTACATTGGTCGGGTATTTGCTCTGGGGGGGTATTGGCTGCTTGGGGTAATGTATTGATAAACCAACGGTAAAACGGCGCCGGGTTGGGTTTGTTGAATTACCTTCCACAAACAGCTTTAGGTAAGTCACTGGTTTAAATACATTTCACGAACAGTGCGGTAGTTTTTAGATTTGTGAATATTGGCTTTTCGATCTGTTATTGAGTTAGAGGCTGGGTAAGTTGTGCTGTGTACGTAGAATAACATGTTAAGGCGCAAGATGAATACACCAATATCGGTTGAGAATGTTCTTAAAGAACTTGTTGAGCGTTATCCGATAGATAAATTGGTACTGTTTGGTTCTAGAGCTGTTGGAGATAATGAAGAAAGATCGGACTTCGATATTGCCGTTTTTTCAAAGTCTTTGTGTAAGAGGAAGTTTTCGAAATTACGACTAGATGCAGCGGACTCTCGAACTTTATATTGGGTTTCACTTGTTCATTTCGAGTCAAATCCAGCAGCTTTACAAGAAAGAATACTGCAACAAGGAATAATAATTTATGAGCGAACGCAAACTGCAGGATAGTCTCGGAAACTTAGAAAAGGCGTTATCCAAACTAGAGGCAGCATTGCTTATTCCTAGAGATCGTGAACTGGTTGTTGAGGGAACAATACAGCGTTTTGAATATGTTATCGAGCTAATGTGGAAAACTCTTAAAAGAGCTTTAGAATTTGAGGGTGTGCACCCGAAAACTCCCCGAGAGAGTGTAAAAGAAGCATTTAAAATTGGCTGGCTAGATGATGAGGATGAGTGGCACGATATGCTTGATAGCAGAAATACGACATCTCATAACTATCTAGACGAAGAACTGACGGAAGATAATTATGACGATATTGTCCACGTCGCTCCAATTATCAGAAAAACCTTTGATTTTCTCCGAGCCAGATACCCAGAAAAGCCTTAACAAGTTGCTGCACCTGACACATACTGCTACGCTCGTTTTGTGTCATTCGCTGCGCTCCATTCTTACACAAAACGCTCGCCGCAGTATGTGCCGGTGAGCAAGGCGTTGAAGCTGTCGAAAAACTCGAAAAAACCTCATAAATCTGCAGAACGGAAGCTTCTAAAGGGTTAAAATAGACTCTACCGCCGCTTAACGGAGTCTGGCATGGCGCATTACAAACAAGGTAATGATAAACAGGGGGAATTTGTCGCTGTTATTCCCGAGGAACAAATAACAGAGGGCAGCTTTGAGGCGACAGTCTGCTTGATTGTCGATCATGTGTTAGATCTCTCCTCGTTTGAAAGCGATTTTAACAACGATGCGGGTGGCGCATCGGCATACAGCCCGGGCACTCTCCTCAAGATCATACTTTCTGCGTATCATCGCGGCATTACCAGCAGCCGTAAAATCGAACATTTGTGCCGATACAACACGGTGTTCATGGCACTCTCTGGTTTTCTAACCCCGGATCATTCCACTATTGCAGCGTTTGTTTCAAAGAATCCACAGCGCCTTGAAGGCATATTTATAGAAATCGTGTTGCAGTGTGATTACCTGGGGCTGATTGGTGGCGACACTCTGGCATTGGATGGCTGCAAAATTCCCTCAAACGCCTCGAAGGAATGGTCGGGAACTAAGACCGACTTCACGAAGAAACATCAAAAAATTCAACGTGCAGTAAGGCGAGTGATGGCACGGCATCGTCAAGAAGACGCTCAGGGCGTGGTGAACACACCGGTGCGTGAAAAAGAAGAAAAACAGATAGCAAAACTCAAGCGCATCAATAAAAAGCTAAAAACCGCCCTCAGTGACATGGTGGATAAACGGGGGCACAACGGAAAAGTTCGTAAGACCAACCTCACCGATCCTGATAGCGCCAATATGATGTCCGGTAACGGTGGTGCGTTACAAGGGTACGTCGGTTTGGCCGCAACCGATAAACTGAACCAGGTCATTGTCAATGCTGATTTAACTGGTGATAGCGAACAATCCACACTCAAGCCCATGATTGATAAACTCTTAGCATCCGACAGGCTAGATGGCTGTCAACTGCTGGCAGATGCTGGGTTTCATAGCGGGGCGAATTTAGACTATTGCGCAGAGAAAGGCGTCAATGCCTATATTGCGGATACCCTCTATCGTAAACGCGATGCGAGGTTTGTGGATCACCAAGATAAAAAGCCGAAGGTAAGAAAACAGAAATACTTTCAATCGAGTGACTTCGACTATGACTCGCAAGCACAACGCTGTTGGTGTCCAGAGGGAAAAGAACTCTGGCTTTGCTCCTCTGGATATCAAAACAAAGGCGTCGAATACATTCGCTTTGAAGGTTACCTCAACGACTGTAAAAACTGCTCGATACAAGCACACTGTTTACGTAATGGGGTCAAAGACCGCGGCAGACAGGTGAGCATCCGCAAAGACACCGCTAAAAACAACAGTCGCGCCATTGATCGAATGAAACGCAAAATGGACAGTCCCGAAGGCAGGGCCATCTACTCGGATCGCATTGGTATTGTCGAACCCGTATTTGCGCATATGAAACACATAATGGGGTTGCGTTGGTTTAGCTTGAGGAGCCTTAAAAAGGTGTCTGGACAATGGTATTTATTCTGTGCGGTACATAACTTGGTAAAGATACAAAAATATGGGAGCTATGCCCGATGAAGGGTAACTATTTTTTAAAAATAGATGTAAATAACGTCGTGGCTGATATTTTTAAACAGCCTTATAAAAACGGGTGCCTGAAATTATCCGCTGGGTATAGGTATCTCGGCGTTATTCGACAGTCTCGTTATGCGAGCGCAATGACCAAATTTGGTAAAACAAAATTCGAGGAGCGATGGCATGCCTAACGAGCAGCTTACTTTAAAAGCAGAGAAAGCGATAAGATCATATCTCGCAAAATTGTTTGTTCCAATCTCAGGAGCATTTGCAACACTGGGTTTCTTAATAGGATTCATATTTACACAGTATGCAGACACAGTTGCCCTAGCTAAAAGTGTTGAGGCAGATGAAGATGCTAGAAAAAGAATCGACTATATTCTAAATGATGCTCATGATCGGCTTTTGAGCGTAACGCTAAAATTGTACTCTGATCAACAAGAATATACTAAAGCAATACTTGCGGAACAGAATAGTGCTCGCGAAGCGTTAAAATCGATTAAGAATCTAACTGTAGAGGCTGAGGAACTCGACAAAAAAGTGAGCCAGCTAGAATCAATTAAAGATATGGCGACGATCACAGTCGGGGTTACAGAGTCTCTAAAGAAAGACAAGACTTTTCAATCTGAAATAAGCGAAAAATTAAAGGCGCAAATTACAAAACTCAGTCAGCAGATAGAAGAATTAGAGAATGCTCCCTCGCTTTCATCTGCAGAGGCAGGGGTTATAGACGTAGCCGGTAAATATCGGCTTCAATGGGGCAGATTTACTACCGTTAAAAATGAAGGCGAAAAACAAAGGCCGATAATATTTCCAGCCCCATTTGGCGACAACAACCCGATTGTAATTGCCTCCACAAGTCATAGTAAGAGCTCGAAGTATAGAGGTCGACCGGTTAATATCGAAGAATTAAGAGCAGATTCTTTTGTGCCTGCGGTTGCTGAGGACAAGTGGACGACTTTAGCAGTTGAATGTATGTACATTGCAATAGGTAGCATTCCATAGAAAGTTGCGCCTAACTATTTAATTCTGTTGACGCCCAAATGGGTACGTCACTACAAGAATAAATGAATATTATGAGTTCATATAAGCTTAAACGATTAGATTTTGATTTGTTGGATTACATACTCGAAATGGGCGGGGGATATGTTTTAGACTTTTCTAATCAAACATATTCTGAATTCTTTAACGATGAGCTTCAAATAAACATAGATGACGAAAGATATTGCGATATAGGTACTAGCAAGGGAAAAAGATTAAGAAGCTTTTTAAAACAGTCTGAGCCCGGTGACATTTTAAGGGTTCTAAATTCCTTATGGGATTATAGAAAAACTAAGCGTAAACGAGCTGGTCTCGAAGAGGAACGACCGGAATTGGTATCTGAGTTTTCTGATCTATTGGTGCGCCTTGGAGGAAAGCCTCTAGTTCCGAAAGAGAAGGGCCCTCAACAACAGCATGATGAAACCCTGGATGAAAATGCAGCGCGGGAACTCTTAAATTCACTAATGGAACTGGCGGCAATGGAGCCTCATCCTAGAGGATTTGCATTTGAATCTTTTCTAAAAAAGCTATTTGACATCAGCGGAATGAGCAGCAGAGCGTCATTTCGATTAGTAGGAGAGCAGATTGATGGTAGTTTCGAGCTGGATGGAGAGACATATCTTTTAGAGGCAAAATGGACAAACCTGCCTGTTAATGCGGCCGATTTACGCTCATTCAACGCCAAAGTTCAGGATGAAGCGGCATGGTCGAGAGGCTTGTTTGTAAGTAATAGTGGATTTACAGAAGAAGGATTGCAAGCGTTTGGGAGGGGAAAGAGTGTGGTGTGTATGGATGGCTTGGATTTAAGTGAGATGCTAATTCAAAAAGTCGGATTTAAGAACGTACTATCAAAGAAAGTTCGTCGAGCAGCCGAAACTGGTAAACCATTTGTACGGTTACGCGATCTGTTGTAAAAATTCCTAACAAACGGCTTCACGCAGACGCCGTAACCGGCGCCCCTTCTTGAAGCGTTTAAGCTGTAGAAAAACTCCAAAAACAAGCGGTTTATCGCTAAAATGAGGCATTACCTGAGGGACGTAAGAATGCCTAACTTCAAAAAGCCAAATTACAACCAAGACACAATGGTTGTCATCAACTTCGAAGAGCAAATACGGCCGGGAACCTTTGAGTTTGTACTTCACAAGCTTATTGAAGAACGCTTGGATCTAACTCCCTTCTATGAGCTTTATCACAATGATCACAGCGGCCGGTCAGCCTATGATCCCGCGATTTTGTTAAAAATCACTTTGTTCGGCTATTACCATGGCATTTGCACTAGCCGGGATATTGAATGGGCATGTTAAACCAATATCATGTTCAAAGCCCTATCTTGCGATACACAACCTCACTTCACAAGTATTGCCAGTTTCATCAGTTCCCAACCCGATGCCATTGCCGACATATTTACTCAGATATTATTGGTATGTGATCAGGAGGGACTTATTGGTCACGAACTTATCGCTATTGACGGCTATAAAATCTCATCGAATGCCGCAAAGGAACACTCTGGCACTTTTGAAGAGCTGGCTCAGAAGCGCCACAAAATACAGCGACAAATCCGAGCCTGCGTTAAAGAGCATAAAAAGCTGGATCGTCGCAGAACAGGAGAGCGGGAACGCAAGGATCAACTTGAGCAAAGCATTGAAACCCTTAATAACCATTTCAACAAAATTGGTCAGTTCCTAAAGACGGAGACCCCACGGATGGGGCAAGGTAAACGGAAAAAAGAAGTTAAAAGCAATATCACCGACAATGAGTCGGCGAAAATGACCACCAGCAAGGGGACGATACAAGGCTACAACGTTGTTGCGGCGGTGGATAAAAAACACCAGATTATTGTCGACGCCCAAGCGTTCGGCGAAGGGCAGGAACACCATACGTTACAGCCTGTGATCGAGCAGATACAAGCCCGTTATAGCACCGTTGGATTAGATGCTGGTCTTGTCGAAGACCAAATCATCATTACCGCCGATACCGGCTTTGCCAATGAAGACAATTATGCCTACCTCAAGGACAACGCATTCAACGCCTACGTACCGGACAACAGCTTCCGTTTGCGCGATCCTAAATTTAAGCACCAGAAAGTCAAACACGGGAAGCGGCATCAAGATGCCATCAAAGGTATTAAAAAGGTCATTCCCGCTTCTGAGTTTACCCTGAACAAGCGCGATAAGACCTGTGTATGCCCAGAAAGCAACCCCATGTGGCTGAAACATGAAACGACAGATCAGTATGGAAAATGTAAACTAAGTTTCGAAGGAAGGCTCACTGATTGCCGTCATTGCCCACGCAAAAACGAATGTATGCGCAACCCAGGATCTGCAGACACCCGGGAGGGACATGGCCGTCAAGTGACATTCACCATCGACACCCGCAATTCGCCAACGGCCTGGATGCAAAAACGCGTGGATAGCCGTTACGGAAAACAAGTCTATCAACATCGCATGTCCGTCGTATAGCCGGTATTCGCCAATATTGGTAGCCAAAAGGGATTGGATCGATTTGGTTTACGGGGTAAAAAGAAGGTTCAAGGTCAGTCGCAATTATATTGTTTGGTACATAATATTGAGAAATTAGCCAATTATAGCGCAATTGGGTGCTAATAATGAGCGAGTTTCCGGCAAAATTGGCTGCTGAAAAGCCATTTAAAATTAGTCGACTGAAGTAAAGCAAAATGCTTGCTGTAAATTTACAGCTTGCAAGCTAAATAGATATTTTTGCTTATTTTTCTTTTCTACAGTCTCGTTATGTTACTTAAATGGAAGGCGTAGGGAAATTTGGACAACATTTTTCGGTATTACTTTAGAAGCCCGGATTTCGAGGTAATACAGGATCATAAATCGACAACCATAGTCGTATTTATGCATGGAATACTTAGTCACTCGAAAAGTGCCTTCACTTTGACCGAGAGGAGGGGATATTTTTGGGATGTTGTTTCAAAGTTCCATCCATTTGATAATATGGATTTTGGGTTGTTTTCGTACGGCAAACTTGATATTTCATATCTGTTAGAAGGAGATTCCCCCTATAATAATCTAATTAGAATTTCACAGGAACTACACGGCATAATTAACGGTTATGATAATGTAATATTCATTGCGCACAGTCAAGGTGGTCTGCTGGCAAAAACATATGCGTCACTTTATTATAATGAGCAAAGTATTTTTTTATGCACGTTACACACTCCGCATCGAAATAAAAGCTTTAGCGTCTTACGCTTCAAAAAAATAAGAATTTGGCGTGACCTTGCTTCATTTAGAGTCCCTCACTTATTTTGTGGGAGCGTAAATGATAATAAGATTGTAAAGCCTGATAATGCAACATTAGGCGCACGATGCTATACGTATATGTCGACAGACAGATCCAAATATGCTTTGGGGCATGGCCATTTATGTCGTTCACCTGATACTGAATTTGTTGAAGTATTAATAAATAGTGTTTATCAGTTTCATTATTCGGGATTTAGGAAGGATATTCTTGTTCTTGGTAACGAAGTCACCAAATCAGCTTCCAATGAAATAATGTTTTCATCGTTGAAAGAATCTGCTGGTGGCTACACATTGATGGAGTTCGCCGATTTTCTAAGCCCAAATATTGATTTTGCCAATATTCTTAAGAGGCATGAAAAGATCGCATTTATTAATACGTCTATAGGTTTTATAGAAAGGCTGCTATATGAAAAATACAGAAATATAGTAGAAAAAATACGGATAATAGATAAAGATTCAGGGCCAGGTTGCGCTGCCACTGAAATCAACAACAAATTATGTGAAGAGTATTTTTCTTTAGGTGATAATCCCTACTCGAGCTTACCTTTTGATGCTTTTTCATTTGGACGGAAATCACTCATAACAAACCCGCAGTTTCTTGAGAACTTAAAAATATTGTGTCGGAGAAAAAACTTTAATATCCAAGATCAGGTCTTGGAAGGCGGTGATCGAAAACTGCGTGATTTATATAAGGACTGCGCAAAAGCGTACTGGGACAATCTTGTAAAAAAAGTTTATGACGCGTGCTTCGTGGGGCAGAAAGCGCCCAGAATTGGCGTGGTCGCTTTCGGTAGGGCTATATTTCACGCCATTAAGAAAATCCTAGAAGATGATGGTAACCGTGTTGAGTATTCAGTTGTTTATGAGTTAATAGTGAAGTCGCTATCTGAGAAAGGGCAAATTTGTGATATTAGAACTGTCGAGATAGTTGCGTCGAATCTATTTAGAAGTGATTCGCATCTGTATTGGCTTGACAGAGATGTGAAGCTAATTTTTAAAACGATAGAGAAAGGAGCTGCGGGTGTGGGGAGGCGCAGGTTATGCGGGGATTGGTAAGCGCGGCGAGCATAAAGACCGTGACGTTGAGTGGTTTGAGGGTTGTCGGCCAGGAAAGCTTAGGCCGCTAGAAAAACAAAATCCCCGGCGTCAACTTGCGACAAAAAAGCGCACGTCAGGGCGAAAGTTGAGCATCCGTTTTTATGGATTAAAAAAATATTTTGTTACAGCAAGGTTCTCTACCGCCGGTTGACAAAAAATACCAATCGTCTTTATTTGCTTTCGGGATTTTATAATCTTATTCGGAAAAACCAGTTGGCGCATTCGGGCAGGTGTGCCCAAAATCCGGTGAGTGCCAGAATTTTGGTAGATATGCAGGGGTGATCTGCCTTTATTTCGACGATTCTGGAGTATAAATGGAAATTTATATTTTTTAGTAAAAAATAGCGACTTAATCAGAGATTCCCTGGTCGAAAACAGCTAACAAGATATCATTGGGATGCAATTTTTGTACTAGAGATTAAGCCAAAAACTAGTGCTAATTATACAAAAGGAGATTTTAATAATGAAAAATATAGCAATATTTTTAGCAGGTATTTTATTTGGTGTTTTTATTATGTACTTGGGGGGTAAGCATGCCCCCGCAGGAATTGATAATTCAACAAATTTGGCTCTCAGTGATGCAGAGGTAGAATGTAATACGACGAGCGAAATCGGGGGGGCAGTCTTAGAGCGCGATAAAACTCAGAATGCTGGTGGTGTACCGAAACCAGCGGAAAATGAAGACTTCGCTAGTAATGAAGATAAACAGCAAGGTTTTCAGCGTCCCGAAAGGGATCAGTTATCAACATTGCAGGAAGGCGATCAATCGATCAAATCGCCTGTGGAAAATGATGCATTGGATGTTGATGATCCAGAATTTACGGCGTGGACAGACGTTAGGGGCCGAGAGGTGGAAGCAATAATCAATAATATTGCGAAAGACTACTCCGGGCGTGAGCATATGCTTGAAAAAATCAAGTTGGAAAGCCAGTTTTTGAATCCTCGTGACGCAGAACAAGATCCATATGATGATGAAATCTGGGCATACGAAAAAAAACAAGAGCTTACGAATATAATTTACAGTCAACCAGGTAGTAGTAGCTTGGAAATTAGTAGCATTACTTGTAAGCAGTTATTATGTGAGGTGATCGGTAAGGAAAGAGATAACGCGTGGCTGCCTATTTTGAGACAGATATTGATACAGGCGAAAAACATCGATTACAAAAATAATAACAGCCAAAAAACATTTGGAGTCTTGTATAGGGGTGATGAAAGTGATAGCTATTTCTACAAAATATTTAGATTTACTGCTGGGTAAAGCATAGCTATTTAGAGGTCATGAATTTTACTGTTTTGTATCCTGGTCTGTATAGCGGTGCGTATAACTCATTCTGGTTGCTCACTTCTTGGTGGGATTAAAAAACCTTGATTATCGTGTCTTATCTCTCTTGATGTAAATTGTGGCGCACTTAGTATATTAGTTCGGCTGTGAATATAAATTATATTTTTGTGCGCCCTGGCTAGGGTTGGTTCTTTAGTTTTTTCTCTAACGCGAATGTATAGGTTGCTATGAATACGAGTAAAGATCAGCTGCCTAAGACTTTTTATGTCTTGTGCGACAGTCGTGGTTTAAGTGGATATGTTTACGGAAAAATTGCACCTCAACACCATCATGAATTTGGTGGGTGTCTTGTAGGTTTTGGTGTTCCCGGTTATATAGTTAAAGACGGTCAAACCGTAGAAATATATAAAACAAAGGGTTTTTTAGGTTTGAAATTTTATGTGGTCGATGGTCAGAAAAGATTTCGAATTGCTAGGTTTGATATTCGATCTTGATTTTGGTTGTATTAGATTTCTTCGCTCTACAATAAGTTGCAGGTTAGATTTCTGGAGTGATCAGATCGTATGGATAAAGTTCTAAGGGTCTTGCTAATTGATTTGGGTTCAAGCCGAAAAGAAATAAACGAACCCGTCGGTATATGTGCAGTTGCGGCATATGTAGAGAAGTATGCACAATTCGGTGTGGAAATAGATCTTAGGTTTTTACCTCTTTCGCAAAAGCCAACAAGAGAGGAGCTTGCTCACTTTCATGTAGTAGGGCTGTCAACAAAAATTGGTAGTTTGGGGCAAGTTTTCGATGTTTATAGCGATATTTGTATGATCCCTGCATGCAGTCGTCCCCTTGTAGTGTTGGGTGACTTGCTGGCAACTTTTGCTACGCAAGAAATTCTCAAATTATTCCCAGAATTTATATGTGTAACAGGCGAAGGTGAAGAAGGTTTTTTGCAGCTTCTTGCCGCTATCAGTGAGCATGGAGAGCCTGTTTGTGAAATACATCGGTTTTTAACGAGTAGATATATCCCAAATTTGGCCTACATGGTAGACGGTAAATATATAAAAAATGAAAGCCGCTTAATCAAGTTGGAATTATGTCCACCCCCGTTAAGGAAGTTCTCCAAATATGTGGCTTCGCTGGGCGGTATTGTTAGAAACGAGGGTTCCAGAGGCTGTGCTTGGGGTAGGTGTAGTTTTTGTGCGATACAGCATAAATACTGCAACGAAGCCCGATGGAGGCCAATCCCAATTGAGCGAGCAGTTAGTGAGTTACAGGAACTATCTCAAATGGGAATAAAAAGCCCTTTCTACACAGACGAGGATTTTTTAGGTGATAATCCAATACGTGCTATCGAGTTGGCGAGTGAAATACAAAAGAAAAAATTGACAGGGGAAATTGATCGGGACATGAGTCTATACGTTGATATGCGTGTTGATTCAATTTTATCTAAGGGGCATAAAGGATACCCAACGGGAAGGCAGGTGTTGGCGAAGTTGAAAGAAGCGGGGCTGCGGGAGGTTTTTATTGGCCTAGAATCAGGCGCTAAAGCGCAGGTAAAACGCTATAAAAAGGCCTCCACAGCGCATCGTAATTCAATGGTGCTTGACGTGCTCAACGATTTAGGCATTACATTTGATATTGGGTTTATCATGTTTGACCCGGAGATGGACATTAATGAACTTTCTGCGAACATATCATTTCTCAAGCAGACCGGATTAAATAAACATGATGCAAGGATGACAAAAAAACTACGAATCGAGCCGGGTACACCACTAGTAGCGGAGTATCGAGCTAAGAATTTAATATCAGGCGGTTTAGATGTTGATGATTTGACCTATCCCTATAGGTGGAAGTATTCCCAGGCAGAAGATGTATATGCGACATATTCTGAGTGGGAGCAAGAGTTGTCCGAAGACGTTTAGGAAATACAAGCTAGGACTAGAGGAGAGGTCGGCAGTGAGGATTTACGCAGGGAGTGGAGAACTATTTTGGGGGAGGTTAGGGAGATAGAGCTGTCCGCGCTGGAGTTCATCACATCAAGAGTTTCTGCTCGTATCGAGATAGATAAGAGCGAATTGCGGAGCTTGCAAGATACTCGAAATGAATTAATTTTGTGTGCTAAACGTGCGATGAATATACTTTAACTTCACTTGAAATGGATCAACGACTGTCGTCACAGCTCATTAAATTGTGCCTTAACTAAATTGAAGTGGTGTCTTTAACATGACCCGGTATGCTTGTTAGCGCTAAGTATAAAAATAATCAAATGTCGTTTAAATATTACAGTTTTTAATGGATGTAAAAATGTCAGAATTAACTATAGAAACCGCTTTGGACTTGGATCAGGCAAAAGAGCTGCTCGCGAAAACTATCCCTATGTATCGAAAGGCTTATAGTGATAGAACCGCATGGCTGATGGCATGCTTTTCTGAGCTGGCGTATATGAGATTTAATCCGCCCTTTATTACGGATAGGCTAAGTAAAAGTATTGAGGCGATGCTTTTAAAGGGTGGGAAAAATGATCGGTTTATAAAAGGTGCGCTTCAGCTGGCGCTGGAGAAGTTTGCCTACGATCATGAGGAAGAAAAGCGCCTGCTTGAAGCCCAGCTTCGTATTTTTGATGCCGAGCTGGTCGCTACTTTTAATGCTGTCGGAAGTCAGGCGATCTTAATAAAAACCAATGAGTTTATGGTGTTGTCGTTTCGTGGAACGGAGCTGCTCGAGTTGCGCGATATAAAATCCGATGCGAACGCGGCCTTGACTAATTGTGTGACCGAGGGGAGGGTTCATTCAGGGTTTCACAAAGCATTTAATGCTCTCGAGTTAAATATTAATCAAGCGCTGCAGCAGTATGCAGATATCCCTCTTTTTATAACAGGGCATTCTCTCGGTGGTGCCCTCGCGGCAATAGCCGCTAAGCGAATTTGCCACGCTGGCGGGAATGCCGCATGTTATACATTTGGTGCGCCGAGAGTGTCCGATGACCGATGGCTGATGACCATGAAAACCCCGATATATCGTGTTGTCAATTCGTCGGATGGTGTCACCATGGTGCCTCCGCCTGATGTGGTTGTATCGTTTTTCTCCTGGTGTATCGGCTTTTTGCCCGCAATAGGTGGCAAGCTTAAACTGACGATGCGAGAAAAATTTGGTAACTATGTTCACGGTGGTGATATGCGCTATTTAACGGACGTGAAGCTGGGCGAATATTCTAAAGCTTGCCTGCTCACCAATGTGGATACCTGGTACCGGCTAAAAGGGTGGATGCGAAAAGAGTTTACCTTCAGAAAGTTCGGGGCGGATCACAGCATAAAAATCTATCGTTGGAAACTTGCGTATATTGCCTTGAGGCGAAACTGAAAAAAAAGCTTCGCAACATTATTTGTGTCTTTGGTAGATCCATGCTTGATTCGGTGATTTGTATATTGGCGGGCACCGGTGAGCCACATGAAATGTGTCTCAACTTATCCCCAGTATCAGGTAGGAGCCTAATTGTTTTAATATTGCTTTTCGACATGGATTTACCGTAACTTGGTGATCCATTGCCGTCAGTTATCGAACCATAACCAAAAGTATTGCCTTCCTATAGGCCCTCCTCTCTATACTGCAGATACCCTGCCCAAATAGGCGATGCTACTTGGTCAGAATACTATCTGTTCGGTGCGAGGTTGGCGTATGGATTTTCTAAGAAGTAATAAGGGGTATACCCAGGCGGTAGGAAAATCATCTAAAAAATCGCATTCTGCGGTATTTAGAGATAACCGCCCTAAAGCTTCGTTACCCAACAAAGCCGTTCAACTGCATACGGTAAGCCCCATGCAGTTGAAGGGCGAACGCGCCGCACTGACGAACACCAGGGATACAACCCGTAGCGCAGGGGAACAGATTCGTCGTGGTAACCGACGTGGTTCCATTTCTGATACTGGCGGGCGAAGTCGCGCCAAGCTCGCAATAGAATATGATCCTCCCCACGAACATTTGAATACTGGGTATCGCAGTAAGGTTCAGGAGCTTCGTAATTTCGTTATAAATAAAATGGTTGCTGAGGCTGGCTATATTCGTACAAATGCTGAAGCACTCATCAATAACAACGACTCGTTTCTTCAGGCGAAAGCGGTCGAGGAGATTTCTGTAGGTAATTGTGGTGAGTTTTCTATGGTGGTATTTGCCCACCTTATTCAAAATACAACCGGCCAGTGGGTACATCGTTGCTGTATGGCAGGCACTGTGCCAGGGGTTAATCCACCACAGAATTATGATCACTGTTTTGTGTTTACCTATGCTCGACAGGTGGCTGACACCAAAGCCATCGCGAACAAAGATGAAGCGACTATCGCAGATGCCTGGGATGGCTACAAAATTCTTACGCTTAAGTCGTTTATGAAAGGGCAAAATGCATACGGAACCACACTAAAGGATTCGAATATCTCTATCGAGGAAAGTAAGCAGGCAGACGGCAACCAGGTGTTTAGCAATCAGATTAAAGGTTATATCACTGAGTGGGCGGTTAGTTTTAATCAGAATTTCGAAAACGACATGCTTGACCCTAATAGCACCTATGCGAGAGTGGCCGCGGATGCATCTGCAAATCCCAGCGGTTTCGGTACGCGCGGAAGTGATGTCGTTGGGCTTGACGATCGGAGAACCATTGCCCAAAAGCTGGGTAACTGTACCGCAGAAGAGCGCGATGACATTATTCAGACCAGTAGTGACGATACGCTTTTCGGTTACATCAATACACTGAGTCACGCAAAAAAAGCGGAGTTTTTTGTCGACGTGCCAACGGCCAGAATTGCACGATATATAAAGAAGTGTTGGAATTCCGGGTTCTGGCAAACCTTTGCTGTGGCCAGCAGCTACCCGTATCGACACTCAGTAATTAACGCACTGCCGGTTGATATGGCTAGAGACGTTTTCGATGCGCTGCCAAAAGCCGACAAAGATAAGATTCTTAAAGCACTCCCCAAAAATAAGCGAGAGCAACTCACAGAGCCAGAACTTCCGTTGTAAAAAAAGAGGTACTTCCAACCTTTCTATTTAAAAAATACGATTGGGTGTCTGTCGTACGAAGCTGAATGAAAATAGTTAACGTATAGTCGGCATGTGCTGCTTTTGCGATAAAAATCACACTAATAATTGGGGCATATTTGCGGTTTGCCAAGGCGGTACGGCTTGGTAATAAATCGATCTCTATACTTTCCCTCGTTGTACCTCATTACACGCTGATAGCCGCCCACAGCATCGGCGCTTTGGCGTGAATATAAGATTGCTAACGATGGGAGCGTTAACATGTTTAGAGTGTTGTTTCTTTTTTTTGTGGGGGTTTTATCCTCTTCTTTGTGCGCTGCTGCACAAGTTGAAATCGAGAAAGCGAATAATTGGGGAGGCGGATTTCAAGGAAATGTTGAAATTACGAATAATGAGACTCAAGCATTAGATTCTTGGGTAATCGTATTTGATGCAGACTTTGATATCGCGCAAGTCTGGAATGCGGAAATAGTCTCATATCTGGATGGTGAATATCGCATTACCGGTGCGGGTTGGAATAGTGATATACCGGTAGGCGGCAGTGTAGCTTTTGGCTTTATCGCCACTCCAGGGGATGCAGAGCTACCCGATTCGTTTGTGGTAGAGAGCAGCCCGGGTTCTACGCCGGTGCCTACACCGACAATTGCACCGACTGCAACACCGGAACCGACATCTACACCTACACCAACACCTACTCCAACGCCACCACCGAGTATTACACCTACAGTGTTACCAACGGAGGAGCCGGCTGCAACGCTCACTCTTCAGGAAAACGCGCCCGGATTTTGTTCGGTGGATGAAGGCGGCGTTATTGAAAGTGACCATTTTGGCTTTACCGGCACGGGTTATATCAATACCGAAAACGCGATTAATGAAGGTATTAATTGGAGCGTTCAGGTCCCTGCAGACGGGAGCTACACCTTGGAAATACGTTACGCAAATGGTTCTTCTAGTTCCCGCGATACCGACATTTTCGTTAACGACAGTTATGAGTCAAGTTTGAGCTTACCTTCAACTGGCGCGTGGACGACCTACAGCGACAGCGCCTCCACCACCGTGTACTTAAATGTTGGTACTAACCAGTTGCGTTTAAACGCCGTGACCGGGGAGGGGCTACCCAATATTGATAGTCTGGCGATTACCAGCCTGGAAAACGACGGGAGCGCGCCCCAGCCCGGCGACTGCGCGTTTGAACCGACACCCACCCCGACTCCAGAGCCTTCAACAACGCCAACACCAGACCCTGGTTCTTGCAGCATTGGAAGCACCACTACAGAGTGGGCTGAGTCTTGTGATATATCGACGCAGCAATGTGTTGTGGGTAGTTGGCAGGCACCCGCAAATGGTGGTGAAACAAATGCGCCCTTGCGGTTGGAAAGCGAGCATTTCGCAATCTATTGGCCGGACGGAACCAATATAACCATGGCGGCTGCACAGCAGGCGGCGAATACACTGGAAATGATATGGAGCAATTACTTTGGCGCACCGTTGAATTTCCCTGAACCCTACTGCAACAGTCCGACTAAATGGAAGGCGGCGGTGCACTTCGATAACGACTTCCCACTATGGGGCGGTGGCTGGAGCCGCAATGGCATTAGCTATATGGGAATGTGGATCGGGCCGGGCGCAGCCAGCGACTCATGGGGTCTCGCCCATGAATTTATGCACGGTGTTCAAACTACGACTCAGGGGTTTGGGGATTGCGGCGGCGTCGGCTGCTGGATTTACGAAAGTCACGCGAATTGGATGCCGCACCAAATATTCCGGGAAAATGTTCATTGTTCGGAAATGTTGGTGAATTCAAGCCATTTGCATTACGGCAACACGCGCACCCGCTATTGCAACTGGCAATTTTTTGAATTCCTGAAAGATAAACATTGCCCTTCGGCCGTTCACGATATGTGGGCGTATCAGGCTCCAAGCGGACAACGGGACCCGTGGCAGAAGCTGATGTTGAGCCGAAACTGGGATATTGAGGATCTCAATAATGTGTTCGGCGAATGGGCAATGCACAATGTTACCTGGGATTACCGTGATCCCGACGGCAGCGATCAAGGCGCCCTATATCGTCAAAATTATGGTGCAATTAATGCTGACCCCGGCCGCTATACTCAGCGCAGACAACGGCTCACCCAACTTCAAAGTCTGGACACCAATTGGAGCAGCAATCGTCGGTTTGTATCGCCGTATTACTGGGCGCCGCAGCGCTGGGGTTATAACGTAATTCGACTTTACCCGGAAAATAATGCCAGCAGCGTACATGTGAGTTTTCGTGGAGTAGAGCAAACCGGCGCGAATTCCGGGTGGCGTTGGGGGTTGGTTGCGACCGATAGCAGCTTAAGCAGCCCGCGCTACAGCGCGTTGCAATCGGGCACTGACGGTGAGTTGGAGTTTTGCATCTCTCCGGGTGAAGAGGTTTATTTGGTGGTATTGGCAGCGCCTACACGCTACCAAAAAATTACCTGGCAAAACCCAGCGGATGGAACGGCTTATCCCAGTATTTACCGTTATCCGTACATGATTGAGCTGGCCGGTGCCTGGCCCCAAGGGTTTCAAAACGGCGAGCGGGAAGCCTGCCCAGCGGGCACGCAACGCCATGCTAACGGTGGGGGCTGTGCGACCAGCACTACGCCCAACAGTGTTTATGTGGGCCCTTACGCTAAGGTGCTAGGGGGATCTGTTTCGGCTAATGCACGGATAGAAGACCAGGCAACCGTTATTAGTGGCAATATCTCGGGTAACGCTGTTGTGGGTGCTATGAGTCTTATTGGGGTAGAGTCGAATTCGCATCACGGCGCTGCGCGCTTTAATGTCACTGACAACGCGGTTGTGCAGTCGACGTTTTATCCTATGGGCTGGTTCGGCAACGACGTAACTGCCTCCGGTAGTGCGCGCTACCTGGGTGATCTTGAAGCTTACGCCTCTAAATCATCCAACACCTTTTTTGGCCTGGTGGATGCGGGCTGGAATGGTGTATCCGATGTAACCGAAGTTACCATTGCTCCGCCTTATTTCTGGCGGGATTGATAGCCGAAAAACAGGCTGGCCGCAGAGTACACCCTGCGGCCGATATTTTTTAACTCGTTTCAGCAATGGATTTGAGTCAATTGCAAGTAGAGGAGCGCTAATGAATATTATTGTTGCCGGGTATTTAAGTATTAAAGCGGGGAAGCGGGACGAGTTTATTAACGCGTCGCTAGAAGCCGTTTCGCAAGCCAGAAAGCACCCGGACTGCGAGGACTTTTCCGTCTCAGCAGACCCCATCGATCAAAACCGGGTCAATATTTTTGAAAAATGGAAATCCCGCGCCTCTCTCGATGTATTCAGGGCGGAAGGCCCGGATAACGGTTCATTTGCTCTGATTGATGCATTTCACGTTGCGGAATACGAGATAGGTACTTTCTGCCATAAGGAAAGCTAACGCGCATATTTGCGCCGATACTCCTGCGGCGTAATTCCCGTTATACGCTTAAAAGTGTCGCGAAACGTTTTAGTATCGGTGTAGCCCACATCGTTCAGCACGGTTTGAATATTTTTTTGCGAAAGTTCCAGAGATTTTTTTGCAGCTTCAATTTTAACGCGCTGCATATATTCGGTAGGGGTTTGGTTTACGGCTTGCTTAAACCGGCGAATAAAGTTGCGTTTGCTCATGTTTACTTTTTCTGCAACGTCTTCTACGCTGGGGTTGCTGGCAAAATTATCTTCAATGAACGCCTGTGCTTTTAGTATAAGAGTATCGCCGTGGCCGCTCAGACCGTTGAAAATTGCAAAGTGGGCCTGGTTGATATGGTCTCTGTGAATGGAAAATGTTTTTGCCACCTGAATGCCAATTTGGTAGCCGCAGAACTTTTCCACTAAATATAAAATTAAGTTCAACGACGAAAAGGCACCACCACCGGTGTATATTCCTGCGTTATCAGTAACAACTGCGTCGGGTTGCACTTTGATTGACGGGTACCTTGTTCGAAGGTCATCAACCGACGCCCAGTGTGACGTACATTCCTGATTGTCCAGCAAGCCGGCTTCGGCCAGAAAGTAGCTGCCAGTGCACAGGCTCGCGATCTCCGTTCCACAGTGATAATGGGCTTTAAGCCATGGCAGTATCGCACGGTTTTTCTCTAAGACGTCGTCCCAGTGACCAGCATACGCTGGAATTAATATTAGGGTGTGCTTATGGCCTGCAGGTTCGGGCGGGAGATCGTTAAGGCCTAGCGTACAATTAAACAGGCTGTGGGGGCCAAGCGCCACCGTGTTCGGGGTGGGGGCAAGCAATACAACGTCGAAGCCATTAGGCATTTGGTTTGCGTGCAGAATTTCGTTGCTACGCGAAAAAATGTCTATGGGCGCTGCTGTGGAGGAGAGAATGGCATCCTCGAATACAAGAATCACAATTTTTCGGCTCACTGGCAGTTCCTTGCGTGGTTGAGTACGCAAAATCATAACTCCTCACTTGGCACAATACCACCTCTAAGATGGCGTTTGACCACTGGGTAAGTGGTTACATAAATTTGCATACTGGTACCACCTAAACCAAGGAGGCCGTTATGCAACAGATCGTGAATGAACAAGAGTGGCTTGATGCCCAGCAATCTTTCTTAGTTAAAGAAAAAGCGTTTACGAAACAGCGAGATGCGCTGAATGCGGAGCGTCGCCGATTACCTTTGCTGGAAGTGACTCAACCCTATAAGTTTGAGGGCGAGGAAGGGCAGGTAAGCCTGTTGGATTTATTTGATGGGCGGCGCCAGCTGATTATTTACCATTTTATGTTTGCCGAATCGCCATGTACTGGCTGTTCGATGATGGTGGATAACATGGGGGAGAGCGTGCACCTCAACGCGCGGGACACCTCGCGGGTACTGATTTCATTAGCGCCATACGATAAATTGGCGGCCTATAAAAAAAGAATGGGCTGGACGCATCCATGGTATTCCTCACATGGGACAGACTTCAATCGCGATTTTGATGCGACGCGCGAATCTGGAGAAATGTTTGGTATCAACGTGTTTATCCGCGACGGTGAAAAAATCTATCGCAGCTACTGCACTACACAGCGTGGTGCAGAATATTTAGGCAGTAACTTTACCTACCTGGATTTAACCCCAATGGGGCGCCAGGAGTCTTGGGAAGAGAGCCCGGCCTGGGTTCCGCAAACGCCCCCGTACCAATGGTGGCACAAGCGCGACGAATATCCGGAGGTGTAGTATGTGCCCGTTTTGTACGCTGGGTGCGGTAACGTTTTTAGTCGGCGGCGGTGTGGGTGGCGTCGTGGTGGAAAAGTTGCTCACCAATCGCGCTTTAACCAAGAACAGGTTATCTTCAGAAAAGGCGGAGATAATAGCATCCGGGCACGCGGTCGGCGAAAAACCTGCGGTTACTCAGCCAGATTAGCCAACCCCGTGCTATGGCGATTTCGTCTGCAGTCGCTCTATGCGCTATAGCTTAAAACGCTTAATATTTGAGGCGGAATGCTAAATCGGCAATGAGGGGCAATGAGGGGTGATGAGTGTGTTATATGATGTTCTCGCATGTAAGCAATATATGTGTGAACATCATTTATTTCTCGTCATCATCATTCGCAAAATACTCCTCCACCGAGACAAAATCTTTCTTTGGCCGAATCCATCGCAGCGGCTCCATATGTTCGGAGTACTTTTGGTTCGGCCATTGCTTTTCAGCGGCGGCTTTTTGTTCTTGTGCTGAGGGGGAGAGGTCTATTGTTGTTGCCCCCATTAGGCGTTTCGCGAAAGTTGATATTGCGTTATGGGCCTCTATACTTTCTTTATAAACTTGATAGCTGACATTAATAGTCAGGTAATGTTCAGAGCTGATTGGGGTTTGCCAGTAAAGGCGGTAGGAGGCTTCTCTGTCAGGGTTTTTTACATTGTGGTGATAGATCCATTGAGTGTTGTTAATGGTCTCAATTCTCCAGTCTAAAAACGCTTCGTACGTGTCTTTGTTATAGTGTCCCTCCGGCCCGTACATCTGCGTATAATACTCAATTAATGTCTTTTCTAAGTTTTTACATCTAAACAAGTCGCTACCTTTTTCCCACTTAGAAATTGTCGTAGAAAAATTAATCCAACCGATATTTTCCTGCAAAAAAATAAGCCCTTTTACATTCCATTTGCTCTCGTAGCACAGGATTAACGGGGCGATGTCGTTCGGCAAGAGATAGACAGCGGGGTCGTATAAATTGATACAGGCCGGAAACTTTCTCTGTTCCCCCCATGTTGCTGAAAATGGAGGTGTCGAGAAACTAACAACCGTTCCTGATAGATTGAGTTCGTGTATCTTGGACCGACCAAGTCTTGGAAGCCTGACTGTTTCAAATATAGGGTATAACACAAAAGTTACTCTTAAGATTTTGATAAGCGATTAAAAACATGGTTAAAAAATCAGCCCCATTCTCTAGTACCTTTTGGTTTGGGCTACCTAAGTTTGAGGCGATTAAGGTGCCCCAAGCGACTGTCCACCCAGCGATTCCCACACCCATAGCGGGTACCGCGTAGCTGCCTATTCCAAGCATGCCAAGCCGAGTTAGGGCATTACGTCCAAACTGTCCGGAAGTTTCGTTATGGAGCGATTTTCAGTATATTCTTTTGAGTGTCGAAGACGCGACCTCCGTGGCAAAGAAAGTTCCGTTTACGTAGGTATGTATGCACTTTAGGTCTCTGGCTAGAACTCAGAAACTGACACCTAGCAGGTGGAAAACGCTTTCTTCCAGGCTAAAGGCTTGCTCTGCTTCTATTCATCATCATCCGCAAAATACTCCTCCACCGAGATAAAATCTTTCTTAGGCCGAATCCATCGCAACGGCTCCATATGTTCGGAGTACTTTTGGTTCGGCCATTGCTTTTCAGCGGCGGCTTTTTGTTCTTGTGCTGAGGGGGAAAGTTTAAGATGGGCCGTCTGCATCACGCCTCTAGAAAACGCTTTGACTGTAGCATCGGTTTTCGCATTGTTGCAAACATTGTAATAGGTGAAAATGACTGATAGTGCGTGTTGATCAGATATAGGGATTTCCCACGTTAGCGTAAATGCAGTGGTTCCATCATTCTCATTGCGAGTTAGGTAGTTAACCCAAGTGTTCCCATTTATTGACTGCGGCTCCCAGTTGATAAAGGTTTCATATGTGTGTCTATTTTCTTTTCCATCTATTCCGTAAGTGCTGGCGTGTAATTTTTTTAGCGATTTTTCGAACCCCAGCTTTTTAAACAAATTAGATGCGTTTTTTATATAGGTGACGCAAACGGAAAAGTTGATCCAGCCGATGCGCCTTCCTACCACAGGAAACCCTTTGATATCCCACTGAGAATTGAAACACTGTATAAACGGAGCATTGTCCTTGTAGCCTCGAACGTACTCATTTTCGTTAAAAATGTTAAAGCTGCTGGGGAAAGATTCCTGCACTCCCCATTTTGTGTGGTAGGGAGGCGCGGAAAATACGAGTCGCACCCCAGATAACGATATATTTCGGCAGACTGATTTTTCAATTTTGGGCGCACGAGGGCTGCCAAACACTGGATATAACACTTTCAGTACCCTTCTTATTTTGATATTCGATTGAATAAATGATTAAAAAAATCGGCAGCACTTTTCATTATATTTTGGTTAGGCCTGACCGGATTTGAAGCAATCAAAGTACCCCAGGCGACTGTCCACCCAGCGATTCTCACATCCATAGCGGGTACCGCGTAGCTGCTTATTCCAAGCATGCCAAGCCGAGTTAGTGCATTACGTCCAAACTGTCCGGAAGTTTCGTCACGGAGCGATTTTCAGCATATTCTTTTGAGTGTCGAAGACGCGACCTCCGTGGCAAAGAAAGTTCCGTTTACGCAGGTATGTATGGACTTTAGGTCTGTGGTTAGAACTCAGAAACTGATACCTGGCAGATGGAAAACGTTTTTTTTCAGGCTAAAGGCTTGCTCTGCTTCTATTCATCATCTGCAAAATACTCCTCCACCGAGATAAAATCTTTCTTTGGCCGAATCCATCGCAGCGGCTCCATATGTTCGGGGTACTTTTGGTTCGGCCATTGCTTTTCAGCGGCGGCTTTTTGTTCTTTTAGTGCGGTTGAAGGGGTGATAGCAACCGAATTCATCAACTCTTTCGCATAGTAATTTAAGCTTTCGTGTATTTTGTTTGTGTCCTCGTAAGTTATGTAGTTAAAGCAGAAGCTTAAGATGTGTTGCTCCGAAATCGGGGTTTTCCAGAATAAGCTAAACGAAGGTTCTCCTGCCTTTTCGCGTCGTTGAAAGAATGATAGCCATGTAATGTCATTTATTTTTTCTATGCTTGAATTTAGAAGCGTTTCTGTCGTGTACCGGTTGGTTACCCCGTTTTCGCCGTACATGCTCTCTAGATGGTTTTCTAGAATGTTTTGAAATATGGAATGATTAAATAGGTTTTGATCCGATTTTGCTCTGATTACGGCTATGGAAAATCCTATCCAGCCTAATTCATTTTGGATTAACGGCATTCCTCTAATCGACCAACTTGTATCAAAACACCGAATAAATGGGTACGCGGCACTGGGATTGGGTAGATAATTATTTTGCTCAAATATATCGAGCACAAGTGGTAGGTCTTCCTGTTCCCCCCATTTTGCAGAAAATGGGGGAGCAGTGAAGTTTACATGTGTGCCAGAGAGCTTCAATGTGTATGGCTTGGCCTGCTCAGTCTTTGGTAACCTAATTTTTCCGAATGCAGGATATGTCACGGTCGTTCCTTTATTATTTTTTGGATAGGCAATTGAATACGTGGTTGAAAAAGTCCGCACCATTTTCCATTACTTTATGGTTTGGGTTGCCGATATTTGAAGCAACTAGAGTGCCCCAAGCCACTGCCCATCCGGCCCAGATCAGTACAGCTTAGCCACCTACTCCAAGCATGCCAAGCCAAGCTAACGCATTACGTCCAAACTGTCCGGAAGTTTCGTCATGGAGCGATTTCCAGCCTATTCTTTTGAGTGTCGAAGACGCGACAGCCATGCCGAAGAAAGTTCCGTTTACGCAGGTATGTAGGGACTTTAGGTTTGTGGCTAGAACTCAGAAACTGATATATGGTAGGTGGAAAAAGTTTACTCGACTTCTATTTACCATCATCCGAAAAATACTCCTCCACCGAGATAAAATCTTTCTTTGGTCGAATCCATCGCAGCGGCTCCATATGTTCGGAGTACTTTTGGTTCGGCCATTGCTTTTCTGCGGCGGATTTTTGTTCTTGTGCTGAAGGGGAGAGGTCTAAATGAGTTGCGGTCATGATTTTCTGAGCGAATTTTTCAACTGCGTAGTGAACAGTTTTTTTCTCTTTATAATTTTGATAGGAGAACGTTACCGAAATAAAGTGTTCATCTGTAATTGGTGTTTCCCACACAAGTTGATATGAGGTATCGCTGACAGAATGCTTTCGCCCATGATAACTGATCCACAAGTTACCGTTAATTAGCTGGGCGCTCCAATCCAAAAATGTCTCAAAGGAGTGTTTGTTAAATGTGCCCATCGGGCCATAAAGCCTAGCATATTGATCCAGTAGGTCACTTTCAAATTTCCTAAGGTTGAACGCACTTCCAGTTTCACTTAGTTTAAAAACTGTAATGGAAAATTCAATCCAACCTAGCTCTGTTTTCCATACGGGCAGTCCTTTTATGTCCCACCTAGATTCGAAGCACTTCAAGAAGGCCGTCCGCTCTTCGGTTTTGCAAAATGCACTGCTGTCGTAGATGTCGAAAGTATCGGGCCAATCCCGTTGTCTACCCCATTCGATGCAAAAGGGCGGTACAGCGAATTGCATGCTTGTTCCCGATAGGCGTAGATTTCGGGGCTCGGATTTCTCAATTTTAGGCAGCCGGGGGCTGCCGAATAGTGGGTATAACACTTGCGACTCTCTTAAGATTCGGATAGGCGATTAAATATGTGATTGAAAAAATCCGCGCCATTTTCCATTACTTTTTGGTTAGGTTTACCGATATTTGAGGCAACTAGGGAGCCCCAGGCCACAGCCCAGCCCGCTACTCCCACGCCGAAGGCCGGTACAGCGTAGCTACCGAATCCCAACATGCCCAGTCGGGTGAGGGCATTGCTTGCAATATTTCCAGCGGTTACGTTACGCAATCCATTTGCGCCTTGTTCTTTCAATTGTCGGTAAGAAATTATCGATTCGCTGAGAAAATTACCTGTTACCCAGGTCTGCTCCAGACTGGTATTATTTAATAAAGGTGGCTGCGGGGCTAATTGCATACCGGCTTTTTTGCGGTAGCTATCGATGAGGTTCAAGTTCATTGTCGGGTTCGCATAGAACACCTTATGTTTGGATAAGCGTGATTTATCCATACTACTTAAATCCTGCAAGGCGATACTTAAGGCCTGTTTAAATACTGCATGGCCTTTCTCGTGTAGAGTCCAGTGTACTTCTTTATCTTTTTTCGCTTCAAGCTTGATTAACTGCGCCAGTTGTTTGGCTGTCTGTGTACCGCCGCCCACACTGCTGGTATCTACAAATTGGCGCATATCTGATGATATACCGGCGCCAGTGGAATTATAGAAAAGACAATAACCAGACTTTTCGAGAGAGGATTGAGTGGTTTCCGGTTTAAAACCTCGCTCTATGAACATAGGCATACAACTCGATGCTTTCGTGATGTTAGAGAAGGCGCCGTTGATGGCCACATGCTTTGTCGAGATTGAATGAGCTGGCGAAGCTTGGGCTCCTCGTGAGGAAGGTGTAATTTTGTATAAGCCTGATACATTTTTTTCATCCCCAGAAAACCCAAACTCCCCAATAAACACACATCCATCAACCACATTGTAATTGATGCTCCCGCCCTCCAGCTGGAGGCGCATTTGTTGCATCTTTGCACGACTTACCAGGCTTCTGAGCATGCCGTGTCGGTTGTTGAGGCTCATCAGTTGTGAATACAGATACAGAGCGTTGTAGTTGCTCCTCGCTTTATTTTTTAGTTGATTAAATGCGCTGTGGCGGTTTTTCTCTACAAATACCCGCATGCCTTGTCCTGGCTGGCTAATGAGTTGCCATTCGCGGCCAGCGTAGAGGGCGCATCCGTTGGGTTGTAAGGTTACTTTCATGTGGGGATTCCTTTCTCCAGTGAGCAAATATTCAACCGCTTGTCAGGTTGTTCAAAATAACAGTTTGCGTGAGGCAAGGAATATGGAGGCGCAGAAGGGCGCCGCACTAAGCTGATTAGGTGGCCGGATAACTTAGGCGAAAGTCCATCTCGCGGGTTCAGCATGATCCTTGCTGTATGACTAGTCGTATTAGTCGCACTACTAAGCGGCTATTGTAGCAGGCAATGCGTCTGGTGAGGAAACGGCTGTTGGGATGATGTGACTCCTCTGACATTGCCGATAAAGTACTAATTTCATTCAATTGGAGTTTAATTAGCTTGTAAAAAGACCGCTTTCTCGACAACTTTTCCCAGGTTTTAGTTACATCGTTGACGATTTTAATTAATGCGCTCCCCAACAACAAAGTTGTAAAAAGTGAACCTGGTTCACATTTTTGCTCGTGTTAGGGGCTGCTTGGTTTGAGTCCGTCTGTTGGACCTTGTCGGTTGATCAATAAGCGTGCTTGTTGCTTTAGTTTTCTATTAACCTGGCAATGAAAATTACCTGTTCAATAGGCGGAGGAGGGTAAGTACCGGCAGGCCAATCGGTGATGCCCGATCTAGGCAGGGCCACGGCCGACGCGATAGTGTGTTAATTCAGGTAAGTGCAATAAAAAAATATGTAATGAAAAGGATCTTATTGTTTGTTTGCTGAATGACTACAGCCTATTCAATCGACGAGCATTAAAAAACGAGGCGATGCCTCGTTTTAGCGCTGGTTAGCAACGTAACAGCTTAAAGGCCTTGAATTGGGCCGTAAGCATCTTCGAGCAATTGGCGAAGGTCGAATACCTCTGGTGCTTCAAATTCGTTACCTGCCATATCAACTAATTTTAGTCTTAGCATGCCGAGTTCTATGGTTGGATCGAATTGTTCATGCGTCAATGCAACCGCGTCGAATTCTGGCCCAGCTATTGGCAGGGAAAGCGTGCGATCCCCATGACCTAACCAACTTAATTTAAGTTGGTAGCCGGCATTTGGCATACTTGTTTGAGGTTCATTTGTATCTCGCCACTCTTTCAACAGATTGATTTGAAGCGATTTACCTGCAACGTCCAAGCGCAGAGTATCGGCCAATGGGTTTGGAGTAACATTTTGCGCATACCCAGGACCACGAACAAGATCGAATGGCGGATAATAAGGGCTTGTACCTGTCCAATTATTGGAGGTTTTTACAGCGATGCTGTATTCAAATGGGGCTTCACCGTCCCCTCTATCAACGTTCACACACACAGCGACGCTCAATGCTTGAAACGCCCATTGATGATTAACGTCGGCAATGTAACGCTGGCCATTGCAGTAGGGGCCAGGGTTCCCACTATTGCCGTCCGCGAGTTTAAGTTCAGGAACAACTAAGGGGGCCGCGTTCTCAAAGGTGAGTTTAAAGTTCTTGATACTCTTTGCTAAAAGAGGGTTTGAATTAAAATCGGTTGGAAAAACGGCCTTGAATGTTGCTGATTTAACGGTATCCAGATCGAGGTACGGTAAATGAAGCATGACAGAAGGACTTGGAACGTCCACCGATTCATACTCGGCAACATAGTCCGCCCGAGCAACGTTCAAAGCCAGTACGCTGATCGCAGCAATCCCTAGAGCTGTTTTCTTAAACATAGATATTTTCCTTTTCTAATTGACGTAGGTTTTCAAAAGCCGTCGGCAGTTTAAAGAATTTAACACCATATAAACAGCGCTAAAAATCAATGACATTTGAAGTTCGTTTTTTAGTAAAACGAGTTTTAAATGAAATTGCGTTGAACATAATGACGTCGCTATTTAGCTTAATAAGAAAGCTATTTTCTAATCAGGATTGCTGTATACCCAAACAATCCGTGGGACTCTCAAGATCAATTGGAGTCGCGAAAGATACTCACGTTAACTTAGTCGTGATCGCTGATGGTGCTGGCACGGGTTTTTTGGGGTGCATTGAGTCGGCGGCCGTAGGTTGATTGAAAGCAAGCCTTCTTGGCAGTCACCTCGAGCCGTTCAACAAAATCGGTAAACGGCGGCGTACGTTTTTTAGTGCAGTCCGTGACCTAGCCGGGCATAGGAAAATATGGTGTTATGTCTGGCATTTGGTTTGAATAGGTCGCCTCCAGTATTCAAGGAACAAGTTAACCGATGAGTTATGAAACACTCGATCGCATTGCAGACAGTTACATTCCCCTGTTGGTCGTCTGCTGTTTAATTTTAGTGGTGATGCCATTTCAGCGTGGCCTGACGGCGGCGGGTTTGGTTGGTGCCCGTTTTGTCCTTCTGGTTGCGCTGGTTGCTACGGTATACATTTGGATGTTTGCGGATGCCCGTTGGGCAATATGGCCTGCGCTTGGGCGCCTGGACTACAGCACGCATACCGCGCTTGCTCTTGCTTTGGTGATGTTCCTTTGGGTTTGGGTTGCTCGGCTGCGCTGGCTCTGGATCGGTTCATTTATCGCCTATGTGCTATTGATGCGTTACCAGGCTTACCACACGTTTTTGGATATGGTGACTACAGGACTGGTCATGGGGGCATGTGGGTCGGGGATTCTCTACATTTATCGACGTCTGCAAGGTCGTGTCGATCATTCTTGAAGATGCGATATGTATATATATTATTGCATATCGTATACGAAACGTATATTTTGTTTCCCACTCTCAATCAGTGGTGACAAACAATGGGCATCGTAAAAATAAGTGACGACTTGCACGAGGAAGTGCGTAAAGCCAGTACCGTTATGGTTCGTTCAATCAATGCGCAGGCGGAGTACTGGATTAAGCTGGGCATGCTGGCGGAGGCGAACCCGGGCCTGACCTACCAGGAAATTATCCGCGAGCAAATGCGCTTGGCGAATGTTGATATCGGTGTCGCTGCCGATGGCTAATCTGCATATCAAAAACGCTGAGGAATTAGCGCTTATGCGCGAATCGGGCCGTTTGCTTGCATCCGTATTTCGATACCTCGATGGCCATATATCCGACGGCATTTCCACTATGGCAATTAACGATCTGGTTGAAACGTTTATTGTTGATGAACTGGGAGCACGTCCCGCCAGCAAGGGGCAATACGGCTACCCCTATGTGTTGAATACCTCGTTAAACAACGTGGTGTGCCACGGTATACCATCACCGTCGCAAATCCTGCAATCTGGCGATATCGTGAACGTGGATATTACGCTTGAACACCAAGGTTTTGTTGCTGACTCCAGCAAAATGTATCTGGTGGGTGAGGTGGCCCCTCATGCCCGTTATCTCGTGGAAAAAACCTATCAAAGTTTATGGGCGGGGATAAAAGCCGTGCGCCCAGGCGCGACACTCGGTGATATTGGCGCGGCAATTCAGCGTAGCGCAGAACGACATGGCTTTTCGGTGGTGCGCGACTACTGTGGTCACGGGATCGGCCGTGAAATGCATGAAGAGCCGCAGGTTTTACACGTGGGCGAGCCGGGCAGGGGGCTTGTGCTGCGCGAAGGAATGACGTTCACCATCGAGCCGATGATCAACCAGGGCAGCGCCAAGGTTAAGACCCGTAAAGATGGTTGGACGGTGGTGACTGCCGATAAGAAACTCTCCGCCCAGTGGGAGCACACCATTGCAGTTACGGCAGCAGGGTATGAGGTACTCACCCTGCGTGAAGAAGAGGTGGCTTCGAAATAAGCACTTGAGATTTCGGAGATTGACGCCATATAATGAGCAAATACTCATCTAAGGTGTTCGCATGGCTCGCGTACGCAGCGAAGAAAAAAGGCTGGCTATTCTTGCGGCAGCAACCGGTATTATCGTCGAGGCAGGGCTGCCTGCCACCCGCACGGCTGCAATCGCCAAAGCGGCCGGTGTCGCCGAAGGAACCTTGTTTGTTTATTTTAAAACGAAAGATGAGTTGGTTAACCAGCTTTATTTAAGCATCAAGCAAGAGCTTGCGGCGGTGATGATTACAACCGCTGACAACAGCCTGTCCATGGAGGCAAAGTTTCGACACTACTGGTGTAAATATGTCTGCTGGGGTGTTGAGAACCACTCGAAGAAGTTAGCGATGGACCAGTTGATGGTTTCTGCTGCTCTTCTTCCCGAGGTTAAGGAGCAGGCCAACGTGCCTTTTGCGGAGGTGGCGAATTACGTGGCGGGCTGTATAGAGGCGGGGTTGCTGAAAAGTCTTCCCGTAGATTATGTGCTCGGCGTGTTTGCCGCGATGGCAGAGATGACCATCAATTATGTCCTGCAGCAAAAAGTTGCAGTGGAAGAGTATCAGCAAACCGGATTCGATTTGCTGTGGGATGCCGTCGCTAAACGTTGACGGCTTTTTTTTAGCTTTATAAATGAGTGAGTAATCACAATATTTGGGTGATCTATGAAAACTAAAACGATTTTGGTTACCGGGGCCTCCTCCGGCATTGGTTTGGCGGTGGCGAATGCTTTTGCAGAGATGGGGCACACCGTGTATGCGGCTGCCCGCCGTGAGGAGCAAATGCGCGAAGCGTGCGTTGCAGGCGTAAAAATCCTCAAGTTGGATCTGACCGACGAAGCGTCCATTTCTGCCTGCGTGGCAATCATTAAAGCGGAATCGGGCGGCGTAGATGTGCTCGTGAATAACGCCGGCTACGGTGAGTATGGTGCTCTTGAACAGGTACCTGTGGACGACGGTCGCCGCCAATTCGAGGTCAATCTGTTTGGCTTGGCTAGCTTAACCCAAAAATTAATTGCGCCAATGCGCGAGCGAGGCGCTGGCCGTATCATCAATGTGTCATCAGTCGGGGGCAGCTTTACCACCGCTTTTGGTGGCTGGTATCACGCCACAAAATTTGGCTTAGAGGGGTACTCTGGTGCCTTGCGTCAGGAATTGAAGCCGTTTGGTATTGATGTGGCAATTATTAAGCCCGGTGGTACCCGGTCCGAGTGGGCGCAGATCGCAGGCGAAAACCTGGTCAAAAATTCCAGCGATGGACCGTATGCCGCGCACGCGGCAGCGCTCAAAGAATTGTTTGCGACGGGGGGCGGAAACGAGAAACTTCAAGTCGGCCCGGAAGTGATTGTTAAACTTATCGCGCACGCTGCGTTTAGCTCCAAGCCCAAGGTTTCCTACGTACCCAGTGGCTTGCCAAAATTAATGATGCTGTTCCATTGGATCTTACCTGCGCGGCGTTTCGATAAGCTCATGGCCAAAGGCTTGAAACTTGATGTGCGCCACACCTCGGGTAAAACTGCGTGAAACTTTTAATCTTTGGCGCCTCAGGAATGATCGGGCAAGCGTTGTTGCGTGAGGCGCTTACCGATTCACGCATAGAGAAAGTGACGCTGGTTGGCCGTTCTGCTGTTGGTTTTACTGACGCAAAACTGTCAGAAATCATTACTGCGGATCTCGCTCAAACGGATTATATGGATTCCATAGCCGGTTGTGATCTTTGCTGCTTTTGCGCGGGTAGTTCTGCTGCGGGCGTCAGCGAGGAGGCGTATGCACAGGTTAACTATGTTATGCCGGTAGCCATTGCTACTCGCCTTTCCGCGCTATACCCCTCGGCGCGCTTTGTCTATGTGTCTGGCGCGGGTACGGACTCCTCGGAACGAGGCAAGGTGATGTGGGCCCGTGTAAAGGGGCGTACCGAAAACACGCTGAAAAAATTGCCTTTCACCGGGGTTTATCTCTTTCGGCCTGGATTTATCCGCCCGCTACCTGGCGTACACTCTAAAACATGGTGGTACGAACTGATCTATCAGGTCTTCAATATCCTCTATTATGCAACCTGGCCTCTGCTGCCAATGCTGATACGGGTATTTACGGGGCAATTGGTCACCAGTCGTATTCTCTCCCGTGCGATGCTGGCGACTTCTCAATTGCTGCCGGGGCGCGAGGTTATAGACAGCAATTCAATTTATACTTTGGGGGCTCGAGGTGGGCTCGACGAACCCACTTCCCACGCAGCACGCGCAAGGGAGCTGATCATCCGTATTTCAGCGGCAACAGGTGTGGTGACATGGTTGGGGCTGGCGTGTATGCTTCTCAAAATGCTCTGCGGCAGCGGCTGATTAGCCGGTAACTTCGCCAATGAAGTTAACATTTTTATCGTGTCAACACCGTCGTCAGGTCGACCTGGCAACCAAACCAACCTGGCACCCAGGCCCTAGGGAATATATGCGGGAAATCAGGTGGTCGGCCTAATAAAAATAAAATATTGGTGAGAGAACGGGGGATGTCATTAGAGTTCGCACAAATTGTTGCAGCGCTGATTTCATTTGGTTTGGGGGTTGCGCAAACCTTTTATTATTTGCGGGTGAGAAAAACATTCAATTCTCTACCGATAGTTTCCGCTGAAATTGTCGGTTCCCGTTTGCTGCATCAGCTCGATTTGGACAATAAAGAGTTAGCGCAGGCAATTATCAATTTTAAATACAGCTATCAGGGAAATGAGCACGAAAGCAGCTCCCCCGGTGTTGCGTGGTTTCGAATTGCTCCCGAGTTTTGACTACTAGCGTGCCCTCGTCAAAAAATATCGCCCCGGAGACAGGGCGACTGCGAGAGTTGTCCAGGGGCGTTCTGTTGAAGCTTCTTTGGAAGTGGCGCCACTGAGTCGAGCCTCTTATAGTGTTGTGCTCTTATCGGTAATTTTTCCAATGGTTCTCGTTGTTTTGGGTTATCTCGGCTATACCGAATCGTTTGTAGCCTGGCTTAAATATCACGTCGAATTTTGGCTGGCTTTGTAGAGTATAGGGTTCAGGGTTTCGGGCCGGTTGAGCGGTAGCCTTGTGGGCGGCGCTGGATAGTGCTGGTAAGCTTAGGTGGCAAGGCTCATAGAGCTGTGGCGCAGATCAGGTATCTAATTTTTTTCACTTTGGTTCCTATATATTCCAAGGAAACTTTTGATAAACAGGAGGGGCTCTATGTCCAAGGTGGTTCCGCTGGCTTGTAGTTGTGGTGCGGTTAAGGGTGAATTAAACGTTGTGCCGGGCGATTTTTTTCATGTGGCCTGTTTGTGTTGCGATTGTCAGGCGTTCGCTGCGAAGCTTGGGCGCGAAGATTTTGTGCTCGACAGTAGCGGCGGGTCTGAGCTTTTTCAAACCTACCCTGCGTATTTTACAATTACGGAAGGGGCAGAGCATATACGCGCATTGCAATTGAAACCCAAAGGGCTTTTTCGCTGGTATACCGCCTGCTGCAATACGCCGTTGGCAAATACCATGAAATCCGCCCACGTGCCGTTTGTCGGCCTTTCGGTTAAATTAATGCAGTTTGACAGTGCTGCGGATAAAAGCGCCGCTATTGGCCCGGTTACCTTGCGCGCTTTTGGTAAGCATGCGCGTGGTCCTATGCCTGCGGATGCGCATGCAACCTTCCCAAAAAGCTTCTTGCCAAAAATTTTAAAATTTATGGGGAAGGGCCTTCTACTGGGTAAAAGCCGACCATCCCCCTTGTTTAAGGGTGGAAAGCCTGTGGCTGAAATAGAAATCGTGTCTTGAAGTTATGCCGCTAGCGACAATTGTGGGGTGAGTTTGGCGTGACCCTCGCGGCCACGCGTTTAAGCTAGAGGAACCTCTGTCGAATTGCTCAGCAGCCGGTGCAGGTGCCGGTTACTGTCAGGTTGGTTACAGTGACGTCCCCTGACGAGTCTACGGTGATACCGCCACCAATAATAATAGAGCCATCGTCTTTCAGTTCAATTTTGGTTGCGGCATTGCTTGTAGATTGAAGTGTTAAGCTGCCCCCGTCTACGCCGGTAACCTGCCAGGAATCACTGAGCTTTACTGTGCCGTCGCTTTCGACGCGAAACCGGGATTCACCGCCCGAGGTTTGCACGTCGAGTAACCCTTGTGGCGTGAAGCCATTATCGATGTTTATGCCCACCTCGCCAGAAGGTGCTACCAATAATGCGTGATTGTTTGCGTCTGCGGGGTGGGCGACATCCAGTGGGCCGTCCGGCGTTGCGGTAAGCAGCCCTAAATCGCCATCGGACGCGATAAAAAAGCTGGAGTCCGGTGCACCAGGAATAATTTTAAACGGAGCCAGGCCATTATTGGTTACATCGCGGATAAAGAAATTGGCTTCGTTACCGCCAATATCCCAGGACTGTGCTGAGAAGCCGCCGGTAAAGTCTTGCTCCAGGCGCAGCGTCGGCGTGTTGTTGCTTTTAATATCCAGGTTTACCAGTGGCGTGCTGGTGCCCAGGCCGACAAATCCGTTGGGGTTAACCCGCAATGCTGAGTCCGGTGCATTGCCGCCTACGTAAAAAGGTTTGGTGCCCGCATCGATATCCTCAACTGCAAAATACTCCTCGCCACCGTTTGCGCTGTCGTTAATCGTGATTTGCCAGTCGCGCTTAGGGAAGCTACCTGAGTTACTTGTATCAGTGAAGCGTATGCGAAGGTTGTTTTCTTTGAGTTTGAGAGTGTCATAGGAAAAGCTTTCTCCGTTGACACAGTCGAAGCCAATACAAGTGCTGCCCGAAACGATGATATCGTCGGTAAATACTTGGTCTGCGATACTGTTTTGGGCGGCAACGAGCAGCGCGGTGCTAACCAGGATTGAGACGCGGGTGTTCATAATGAGGCTCTACCTTTAATGCTGTTCGCTCAGGTTATCGAGTTGTTGGTGATATTAAAACGCGCCCGTCGAATGTAAATTCCCCGGATGCATTTTCGACAACGCTTTTCTTTAAGACGGCGCCTGGCGCCCGACCATTTCCATTCACACGCTCAGTTTCGCCAGTGAAGGTGACACCAGTAATCTCGTAGCGGTAGGTTCCGGCATCGACCAAGCCTAGCTGGTCAATACTGAGGCTTTCCCCGGCAGGGGTTAGGGGTTTTTGAAAGCTTAAATTGGGCCCACTGATACGTATTGCCATTGCATCGATCGACACGTTTGGCTGCACTTCTATACTTGTAGCGCGAACGCCTACAGTTGCAAAAGGTGCGTCCCCGGCATAGGAATATGCGGAGAGCAGGGCAAAGACGCATCCGGCAAGTTGTTTGGTTATGTTCATTTAATCAGTTCCTGCGCTGATGGATTACTGCAAGTTGTAAATGTAGGTGGAAGCTCTTAATTAGTTAGGGATTGTTGAGTCGCTATCCACTGCGGACCCGGCACCGTTCGACGATCCTGAATCTGTGCCGCTGTGCTGTTCGTTTGCACTGGGGTCCCACTGGCTATCGCTGTCCGCATATTGCGCTACGCCAGGGGCATCTGTATCGGTGCTGTCGGCGCTAGAGTGTTCGGAGCTAGAGTTATCGGGTTCTGCACCGCTTTGCCAGTTCTGATCTATGTCTGCTGGCGGTGTTTGATTGTCACCGGTGTCTTGTGGAATCTCCGTGGGTTCCGAAGAAGGGGGGATTGTCGGCGCAGTCGGTATAGCCTCTGGTTGAGAATCGGCCGTATTTTCCTTGCACGAAGAAACGAACAGTAACGCGGCTGTGATAAAAAAAATTCTCACAATGGTCATAGGTTAAGGGCGCATTTGCAGACGTAGATTGAAACTCAATTTCGCTGCCTGGAATCAGGCATCGAAGGCCTTTAAACGAAATTGGTTAATCACTGCCTTGGTTTGCGAAGGCAGAGTTTATTCGGAGAAAAGGATCGAGCGTTTTTAATAAGCCATAATCAATATAGTCTATTTGGCGCCATCTGCATTTTATTTTCTTCTTAGTTTGCGTTGCTCGCCGGTCGCTTGCGACTGCCGTTGGTCCAGAATTTCTTGCTCTTTCGGTTGCGTCGCGAGTCGCACGGTTGGCGTGTAAATAATTTTCGTGAATTTTCCAAAAAATCGCGGTCGACTGCTAAGCTTTAGAGGTTTCAACAGAGGTTTCAACAGAGGTTTCAAAAGAGGTTTCGAGCCAAAAGGTCTTAATTTTTAGATTAAGCAGTCCATCCCAAAGCGCATAGGTTTACTTGTTTTAAGATCGAACGGGTTGGTTGTTGAAAGCGGGTTGGTTGTATAGATACACAGGCGCTGCGAAATCTGTAGTTGTCGTCCTGAATCCGTGCGTGTAGTCGGCGCGGGCTTGTCCAACGGTAGTTTAAAAGGTGGTTGTGCCCAAAAGAATGTGCAATGCCTTGGTTGTGATTCTTGATTAAAAATTCCCTTATTAATTAATGCCTAGCGTGCGCGACGGTGCGGCTGATTGCGCGAACGGCTATTTCAGAGCAAAAAAGGTTGGCTCCGCTAATGAGTTTCGTTAAAAGTTCGGTTCGTTATGTTTGTAGTCTCATTGCTGGCTTTGCAGTTCTACCGGTACTCGCAGCACCTCCCAGTATCTCGATTGGATTCTCTCCCAGTACGATCGGGCCCGGTGCAACGTCAACCCTGACTTATACGTTTGATAATTCCGGCAATGTCGCGTCAGCGTCGAATATTGTACTAAACGATACTCTCCCCGCTGGTATGACAATTAAGGGGCCCATTCGCTTAAATGAAAATTGCCTTGGTGTTATTACAAGTGCGCCAGAAAATGGTGACACAATTGCCTTTTCGGGTTTTCGACTTGCTGGCGGTGCAAGCTGTTCGATGTCTTTGGATGTAACCACCAGTTCCGCAGGTAGTTTCAATTTTGAGTCGGGCGGTATTACGTCGAGCGAGGGCAGTTCAGGAACCACGAATTCTACGTTGACCGTCGATGCCGCACGCCCGGGCTTTTCGGCTGTATTTACGCCCAGCGAGATCGCGGAGGGCGGTATTTCTCGCTTGATTTTTACCGTGGACAACACGCTTAACGGTTCGAATGCGCTATTGCTCAGTTTAACCACTTCATTACCTGCAGGGCTAATGTTCACAGCAAATCCGGAAGTTGCCTCCACCTGTACGCAAACATTTACACCAACTGTGCAAGCGCTTCCCGGCACTAATAGCCTGACCCACAGTTTGGGGGGAGTCGCTGCGGGAGCCTCCTGTACGATTTCGGCGAACGTTACTGCAGCCTACCCAGGGAATTATGACTATCTTAGCGGCCAACTCAGTCAAAATGGTGCGAACCCCAGTGGCCCCACGTCTGCTCGTTTACGTGTGGTTAAGCCGTTTTTGAAGGCAACGTTGCCGGAATTATTGGCCGCCGGGGAAACAGCAACGATTACCTACACCATCAAAAATGCTGAACGGGTGAGCAGTGCGACGGATATTTCATTCACTCACGACCTGAACTCCGCGATTTCCGGACTCGTTGTTTCAGGGTTGCCCGCTAATGGATTTTGCGGCCCCGGTTCAACCTCTTCCGGCTCTTCTATGTTGACGGTGGCCGGTGCGTCGGTTCCTCCTGAAGACGAATGTACCTTCGATGTGGAAGTATCTGTTCCCACCAACGTAGCTTCTGGTAGCTACAGTACAACGACCAGTGCGGTGAACCTGACGTTGGACAACCCGACCACTAAACCCGCCGCGTCTGGCACCCTGGTTGTACAGGCAGCGCCCTTGCTCGACCTAAGCTTTTTGCAGTCGAGCGCGGCCGCAGGGGAGGTTGTTAATGCACGCTTTACGTTGACTAATACGAGTACGGCCAATACCGCGGCGGGTATTAATTTCACTCTGCCGTACTCGACCGTTCTGCCATCGCTTGGGCTTTCCCAGTTACCCGCTACAGGAAGTTGTGGCGCGGGTTCGACTTTTTCATTGAGTTACGACAGCGCCCGGGATGAGTCTTCGGTGTTAATGTCGGGAGGAACATTGGCCGCGGGAGCAGACTGTACTTTCGACGTAGGGTTTGTTTTGCAGGACTCCGCATTGCCCGGCGCCTATACGTTTACCAGCAGCTACATATCCGCCACAATCAACGGGGCGATAAGGTACAGCGGCCGTTCCTCCAGTGTGCTTTCCGTATATGCCGCGCCTCTGCTCAGCATCGCAACAGACAAAGATATTTTTGAGCCGGGCGAAACCGCGGATTTACATTTTAAGTTGCGCCATGGTAATGCCGCGACTGCATCTGCGAGTGGCATTCAGTTTTCGTTGGATCTGGATCAGGCGCTAACCGGCTTGGCTGCAAGCGGGCTACCGCTAAATGATATTTGCGGAACTGGCTCCAGTATTACTGGCACGTCGGTGCTGACATTTGCCAGTGGATTGTTGAGTGCAGGGGAGAGTTGTGAGTTCACGGTAGCCGTTGTTATTCCGCCAGAGGCAACTCCGGGCGGGTTCACGCTTACCAGCTCGGAAGTCAGTGCGTTGGTTAGTGCGAGTAGTGTCCGGTCTCCAGCGGCTTCGAAAACAACAACCGTATCGGGGTTGGCCTTCAGTAAGGCGTTTTTATCCAGCTCTGCACTCGCCGGTGGCAGTGTGACTCTGCGCTACACCATCGCGAATGCGGCTACCGGCGGTGCAGCTACCAATATTCAATTTTCAGACACGTTTAGTTCTGTGATGAGCGGCTTAACCGCGTCCAGTTTGCCTACTGCGCCCTGCGGCCCGAGTTCAACGGTGGTCGGAACAACAACCTTGGTTTTTGCCGGGGGGGAGCTAGCGCCATCGGCCTCTTGTAGTTTTGACGTGACTTTAAATCTACCCGCGAATGCTAATCCCGGCAGCTATTCCATTAATAGCGGGAAGTTGCAAGCCGATATCGACAGCAGCACTTACGAGTTTGGCAGTGCGTACGCAGTGCTTATGGTAGATCAGTTATTACCGGTTATTGTGTCTTCGGTTTCCAGCCTCACTTACGCCGCAAGTATACCGATTACCATATATTTTCCGCGCGATGTCAGCGGGTTTAGTGATACCGACCTTGTGGTAGGCAACGGCAGTGTAGCTAACTTCACTGGTAGTGGCGCTACCTACACGGCGGATATTATCCCTTCTTCACCTGGTGTGGTGACGGTCGACCTGCCTGCAAATACGGTCGACGACGCAGAAAATAATTTGCTTAAAAACGTTGTTGCGGGGCAATTAGCGATAACCTACGCAACCGAGCCTGTCAGCCTTGTGGTTACAACACCCGCGAGTGCGACCAGTCAACAGGGGGCAAGCTATACACTTGCCGGTACGCATACGATTAATGCGACAGAAGTGGCAGTTTATCGCGACGCGGACAACGATGGCGCGGCAGATTCTTCCACACCTTTGGCAACAACGACGGTAGTTGATCATCAATGGTCACTGGTGGTTAATCTTGACTACCAAGTGGACAATAATTTTGTTCTGGTATGGCAGGACCGCTCGACCAAATTAAATCATGTGGTGGATGTCCCTTCCATTACTGAAACCACACCCGACTATGATCCCGTGATCAGTGGTAGTCCCTCGCCATCCGTGCAGGAGGACAGTGCCTACAGTTTTACGCCGACGGCGAGCGACGCCAACCTTAACCAGACGATCAGTTTCAGTATCGCCAACAAACCTGCATGGGCCGCGTTTAACACAACAACGGGGGCGCTGACCGGCACACCCGTTAACGCAGATGTTGGTGTTACGCAAAATATTGTGATTACGGTTACCGATAGTTCCGGTGCGTCCGTTAGTTTGCCAGGTTTCGATTTAACTGTAATAAATACCAATGACGCTCCGGTGTTGAGCGGTACACCAGCAACCGCCGTGGTGCAGGATCTCACTTACAGTTTTACGCCAGCGCTGCTGGACGTTGATGTTGGCGATAGCCATGCCTTTTCCATTAGCAACAAGCCTGCATGGGCGACGTTTAATTCTGCTACAGGAACGCTGAGCGGTGCCCCTGGCAACCAGGATGTTGGTAGCTACACCAATATCGTTATTACCGTAACCGACGCAGCAAACAGCAGTGACAGTTTGACAGCATTTTCGATCGCGGTGATCAATGCGAATGATCCGCCGGTTATTTCAGGCACGCCGCCGACCGCTGTCGATGAAGACTCAGCGTACTTTTTTATGCCTGTAGCGACTGATGTGGATGTTGGCGATAGCATCCATTTTGAAATAGCCAATAAACCGGACTGGGCGAATTTTTATAGTGGTAACGGACAGCTCCAAGGTACACCTGAAAACGACGATGTAGGCATTTGGAGCGGGATTATTATTTCTGCGGTGGATGCGACGGGAGCAAAAACCAGCTTGCCTGCCTTTAACATTACCGTCACTAACGTGAACGATTTGCCTACGCTCGCGAGCGCGCCAGCACGGTTTAATGCACAGGAAGACACGCTGTCTACGCTGGATACTACAAACCTCGCAGTTGCTGACGTGGATAGTACATCGGTGATGGTGCTGTTGGCGCTGTCTGGTGGCGAGCTTCCGGCTCCCGCGAGTACCAGTGAAGTGGCGATCAGCCAATTGAGCTCCGGCGCAATTACCTTGACCGGAACAATCACTGCTATTAATACGTATTTTAGTAGTGCGGCGGCGATTAAATTCAGAGGGAGCGAAAATGTATTCGGCACGGCGGCTGCAAGTTTGTCGGTGGCCGCGCGCGATACAGACGGCAGCCCGCTCGCATCTCTGGCCACGGTGCCGATTGATATTGCCGCCGTCAACGATGCACCAAATGCGGTGGCCGACAGTGTGACCACACAGGAAGATACTGCAGTACAAATTCTGGTGTTAGCCAACGATACGGATGTTGACGACACTATTAATCCCGCCAGTGTTGTTGCGACTTTGCCGGCAAATGGTACTGCCAGTGTGGACACGGCAAGCGGTATCGTCACTTATACTCCAAACGCAGATTTCACCGGCACCGATACTTTTACCTATATGGTTCACGATCTTTCCGGTGATGTTTCCGCTGCAACGGAAGTTACCGTTGTCGTATTGCCTGTAAACGACGCGCCTGTTGCGGTCGCGGATTCCGCATCGACACCGGAAGATGTCACCATTGATATTGATGTGCTCGCGAATGATACCGATGTAGATGCGAATGATTCTTTCGATTTGTCGAGCCTGACTATTACAGCGCTGCCAGCTCACGGAACGGCGTCGGTAGTCGCTGGTAGTATCCGTTATATTCCGGCGACAAACTTCAATGGTTCTGACTCACTGTCGTATTCAGTTACCGACGCCGCAGGGCTCAGGTCGAATGTCGCGATTGTGGTAATCAACGTTACCGGTGTAAATGATCTGCCGGTTGCCGTGAATGAAGCAGCATCCCTGGATGAAGACACTCAGGTTGTGGTTAACGTGCTAACAAATGATAGCGACGTGGACGGCGCATTGAATTTGAGTACGGTTCAGGTGGTTACCGCGCCAGCACATGGAGCTACGCAAGTGGATGCTGGGACCGGTGCGGTGACCTATACACCGTCCGCAAATTATTTTGGCAATGACAGTTTTGCCTATATTGTGAAAGACAATCTGGGGGCGGCTTCGAATATCGCCACGGTTGCTCTTACGATCAACGGTATTAACGATGCGCCTGTCGCGAATCCCGATCTGGTACGCACCGATGAGGATGCGCCCATTCACATTAATGTTGCTGGCAACGATGTTGATATTGATGGCAGTCTGGATTTGAGTTCGCTGCAAATTGTTAATCCACCGGCATTTGGTACGGCTGTCGTGCAAGCGGGCGGTATAGTGCTTTATACCGCCAGTTCGAATTACGCTGGTTTAGACAGTTTTAGTTACCGGTTGAAGGACAACAGCGGCGTCTGGTCCGCAGCGGCGATTGTCTCCATCACCGTTGACAGCGTGAACGATGAGCCTGTGGCTGAAAACGATGAGGTAACCACGGCAGAAGATACGCCGGTGATTATTCAACCCTTGGCTAACGACACCGATGTGGATGGCAGTGTGCTCTTAAGTTCGCTGCTATTGGTTACTCAACCAGCGCACGGAAACCTGTTAAACAATGGTGATGGCTCATTGGGTTATACCCCGGACGCCGATTTTAACGGTACCGATTCATTCACCTATGTGGTTTCCGATAATGAAGCTGCGGCTTCCAATTACGGTACCGTTACCGTAACAGTCACAGCGGTTAATGATGCCCCGGTAATATCGGGCACGGCACCGTCGACTGTCGAACAGGATGCAAATTACCTGTTCACGCCAACGGCGACAGACGCCGACCAGGATAGCTTAGTCTTCAGTGTGGCAAATTTACCTGGTTGGGCATTCTTTAATACCGCGCGCGGTGAAATTACCGGCACACCTGCGAACGAGGATGTAGGCAGTTATCCAAATATTGTGATTTCCGTCAGTGACGGAGTCGAGCAAAAGTCGCTTGCGCCATTTTCGATTGACGTGATTGACGTGAACGATAAACCAGAAGGGCAGAGTGATAGCTACAGCGTGCTCGAGCGGGGGGCGATTCATATTTCCGCTGCCGAAGGTGTATTGGTGAATGATCTGGACCCGGATGGCGATGCACTAAGTTTATTGCTGGTGAGTGAACCGTCCAGTGCGGCGGCGTTTGAATTGAATGACGATGGCAGTTTTACTTATCAGCACAATGGTGGGCCCGCCCGTTCGGATCAATTTGTTTACCAGTTAAGTGATGGCCTGTTGGACTCTGCGCCGGTTACCGTTTATATCAGCATTGCAGAGGTAAACGATCCTCCCATATTTGTTTCTACCCCAGAGTCCACGGTTGCGCGGGTGGCAAGCGAATACCAATATCCGGTGCGCGTAAACGACCCAGACAGCGCGGTTGCTCTTACCCTGGTCGGCGGTCCGAGTTGGTTGCAGGTTGAAAATTCTATTTTGGCCGGCACGCCGCCTTTCGATTCTGAAGGCAGTTACGATCTGGTGCTGCGTGCGAGCGATGGTGAGTTCGATGTGGAGCAAGCATTTACGCTGGATGTGATTTCTCAGGATGCTGCGCAGCTGACTCTGGAACCGCGCTGGGCCGGCGTACCGGCTTTGTTGGATGAACCGTTGGAGTTGGCTATAACGATTCAGCACGAGTTGGGAACGGATGTAAACGCAATACTGGAGGTGGCGTTCGCAGGCGCGGGCGGGTCTATTGATTCGGTTGACAGCGATTGTGCTGCGGTATCCGAATCAGTTTTTGAGTGTCCTACTGCGATGAGCGAAGGTAGTTTGCGCCAGTATGCATTCAAACTGACGCCCCATGCGGAAGGGGATATCGCCGTTCAATTACAGCTGCGTGAAGTGGACGCCAATAAGGTTCTGGCCGCTGTCGCAACGGACGTTAGTGTTGGAAAACAGGCGGTCAGTCGCGGCAATATCAAATTCGGTTTGAGCGGTGCTACAGCAATCGCACGGCTCGGTGATGGCGCTAGTGGCAATCGCGATTTTGTCGTGGGAACACAGCGGGATATGCCGCTCAGGCTCGTGCGTTACAAGGTTATCGACAATTCGGTCTCCGAGCTTGGCGAGATCGATGACCTTGGCGAAACCGCAAAACTTTTAGCTGCCGATGTGGACATGGATGGCCTTGCGGATGTAGTCGCTATTAACGCAGCAGGCGATGGTAGTGCGGTTTATTACGGTCAAAGTGATGGTCGCTATTTGCCGGCGATGTCAGATCAGGCGATGCCTCTGGCGGAAGAGGGCGAACTTGCCGATGTCAACGGTGATGGTTATCCGGACCTGCTTCTCGGCGGAAATGGCGCAAACATTTATCTTTATTTAAATCGCGCAGGCCGATTTGATCTCGCACCGCGAATTATTAATCTGCCGGTTGTTACACGTCATTTCGGTTTAGTCTCCGCGAGTGGTCAAGCCGATGTGGCAGGTCGACTGGCTATCGCCACTGGCGAGCAATTAATGGTAGTGGGTTTCGATTTCGCTGTCGGCAACCTTGCCAAGCCCGGTGCTGCTTTGCACACAGTTGTCGAGAAAGCGGCGACAACGAGCCTGCCAATCGAGGGAATAACGGCGTTGCACATCGCTGATCTGGACGGTGACGGCGATGCTGAAATTATTGTCGGTCGCGCCCACAGCCTCGATACCGGTGAAGCCGGGGTCTCGATAATTCATGTGACTGCCACCAATACCATGACGCTGAGTTCGACGCTGGGTAACGCCAGTGTCAGCCAATTGGCGGTGGCCGATTTTAATGGCGATCAACAGTTGGATATTTTGGTGTACAACGAGAATGGCGCGCTGCAGCGCTACTACGCAACTGGCTCGCCTGGCGGGTACGCACTCACGCATACGGTGATTTATGAGCGAGACGCGACTGTCATAGCGGAAGATTTCAATGGCGACACCATGGCCGATATTCTCAGCTATCGCCCGGCGCAGGAGCGTGTGGACATCTTCTTGTTGGGTGAGGGCGAAGTGCAGGGTGCAACCGGCGATCTGAGTCTGTCCGCCAGTGCCGCTGCTGGAAGTGCTGCGAACTATTGGATTAACTACCGCTTTACGGTCACCAACCAGAGCATGGCGGCCCAAGAGGATGTTGTTACCTGGACACAGCTGCCAGACGGCATGACGGTGGTTAGCCTGCCAGACAACTGTGAGGCATTTACAACCTTGGTGCGATGTGATCTTGGTGATATTGCCGCAGGTGCTGACGCTTCGCTGGCCGTGGTGCTGGGTAGCGACAGCTCGGTCGAGCAGTTCGCGGTAACCACCCGTGCGGAGTCCAGCGCATATGAAACCGCGATTACCGACAACAAGCAGCAGCAAAGTCTCAGCGGTATTTTCACCCAAACCGATGTGAAGGTCACAAAACATGGCGGTGGTGGCGCTCTTGGGTGGTCTTGGCTGATGGTTGGATTGCTGTTAGTACGCAGGCGGTACTGGGCCTTGTTAGCGGCGCTGCTCGGTTGGAGTGGAACAGCAAACGCCGGCGAGGACGGGAGTTGGCGAACTCACGTGAACAGCCTCGTTGCTGGTAAGTTCCGCTTCGAAGCCGGCCTTGCCATCGCTCACAGCGATTGGGATCGCGCAGGTTTTCAAAAAGCGCTCGACGAAGTTACACAGGAATCGGATCTGAGTGTAAGCCGCAGCTTGTCTGTATCCTCGCAATGGTTTGTGGGGTATCAGCTCCAGCCCTGGCTCGACTTGGAGGCAGGTTATATAAGCTTGGGTAAGGCTGACCTTGCTGTTGCGGCTGTCACGACCGATGCGGATCAGGTTTCAACATTGATTGCAGAACGTTACCCGGTCTACGGTGCGGGCCCTTTTGCGGGGGTGCGGGCGCTGTATGTACTGGATGAGACGGCGGATGTATTTTTCCGTGCGGGCTTGTGGTCATGGCAGCAGGAATACGATGTAACCTTGGGGGAGCAATCTCACACCTACGAGCGCAGTGCAACGGATTTACTTGTTGGCGTGGGTGTGTCTTTCAATTTCTCCCCGCGCTGGGGAGCCGCTTTTAGTTTGTCCACTGTCAAAATGGAAGATTCGGTAAAACAGATTGTGGCGTTGAGCGCTAGTTACAGTCTCTAAACTGTAGTCATACTGCGCGGCTTCGCACGGGAGTCGCGTGCCTCAACCAGATTCACCGCCGCAATAGGGTGCCAGATTGGCATTAACCGTCCGATTCCGCTACTCTTGCGGCCCCGTTACATCCGTTCCAATTGATTGACTATGCGCAGGCAGGATTTTTTCTATTCTCTCCCAGACGAGCTGATAGCCCGTTACCCCACTCAAGACCGCACAGCCAGCCGTTTGCTGGTGCTGGATGGCGCTTCCGGCGAGGTTGAACACAGCCAGTTTGCCAGCCTTCTCGAGCGCGTAAATTCGGGCGATTTACTGGTATTTAACGATACGCGTGTGATTCCTGCGCGCCTGTTTGGCAAGAAATCCACCGGCGGGCAAATTGAAATCCTCGTGGAACGCGTGCTCGATTCACACCGCGTCTATGCGCATGTGCGCTCCAGCAAATCACCCAAAGCCGGTGCGATCCTGGTGCTTGAGGATGGAACGGAAGTCACCATGACCGCCCGTGAGGGCGCACTTTTCACCCTGGAATTTCCCAGGCACGCATCGGCCCTGGAGGTTATGGAGCGCATCGGCCATATGCCGCTGCCACCCTATATAGATCGTGCGGACGAAGCGCAGGATAAAGAGCGCTACCAAACGGTTTACGGCAAAAACAAAGGTGCGGTTGCCGCGCCAACCGCCGGCTTACATTTTGATGATGCATTGCTGGAGGCGTTGAAAGCCAAGGGTGTTGAGGTCGCATTTGTGACCTTGCACGTGGGGGCGGGCACTTTTCAGCCGGTGCGGGCAGACAATATTCGCGACCACGAAATGCATTCTGAAGTGATGTGGGTGGACCAGGCCGTCTGCGATTCGGTGGCAGCCACTAAGGTCCGTGGTGGCCGGGTAATTGCCGTAGGCACAACCAGCGTGCGCTGTTTGGAATCCGCCGCTGCCAGTGGGCATTTGCAGCCGTATCAAGGCGATACCAACATTTTTATCTATCCCAGCTACGAATTTCGCGTGGTCGATGCGCTGGTCACCAATTTCCATTTGCCAGAATCCACGTTGCTGATGCTGATTTCAGCGTTCGCGGGTTACACCAATACGATGAATGCCTATGCGCAGGCTGTGCAGGAGAAATACCGTTTTTTCAGCTATGGCGATGCGATGTTTGTTACCCGAAACCCGGCAGCGTCGCAAGAAAAAATTCGCCCTTTAACCGAGGAGAACCCCCATGGCTGAGTGCCACATGCAGTTTGAGTTGGACACCAGCGATGGCGCAGCGCGTCGCGGTCGTTTGAGATTTCCCCGCGGCGTTGTAGAAACCCCGGCATTTATGCCCGTGGGCACCTACGGCACGGTTAAAGGTATGTTACCTCGGGACATTCACGATACTGGCGCGCAGATTCTGCTGGGCAACACTTTTCATCTGATGTTACGCCCCGGTACCGAAGTCGTGAAACAGCATGGCGATCTGCATGACTTTATGCAGTGGTCCGGTCCGATTTTGACGGATTCTGGCGGTTTTCAGGTGTTCAGTTTGGGTGATTTGCGCAAGATTACGGAAGAGGGCGTGAAATTCCGTTCGCCTATAGATGGCAGTGAAGTGTTTCTCGATCCAGAGCGGGCAATGCAGGTGCAGCGCGATCTGGGTTCCGACATCGTCATGATCTTTGATGAGTGCACTCCATACCCGGCAACGGAGACAGAAGCCAAATCGTCGATGGAGTTGTCCTTGCGCTGGGCGGCGCGCAGTAAAGCGGCTCACGAGGGCAACCCGTCTGCACTGTTTGGCATTGTGCAGGGCGGAATGTACGAAAATTTGCGCACAGAATCGCTTCAAGGTTTGACCGAGATCGGCTTTAACGGCTATGCCATTGGTGGTTTGAGTGTCGGCGAGCCCAAAGAGGATATGATTCGCGTGCTTAACCATTTAGGCCCGCAGATGCCGGTAGACAAGCCGCGCTATTTGATGGGGGTGGGCAAGCCAGAAGATATTGTCGAAGGCGTTTGTCGCGGTGTCGATATGTTTGATTGTGTGATGCCGACCCGCAATGCACGCAATGGTCATTTATTTACCCGCGAGGGTGTAATCAAAATTCGCAATGCGTGTCATCGCTACGATACTGGCCCGCTGGACCCGAGCTGTGATTGCTACACCTGCAGTAACTTTAGCCGCGCCTATTTGCATCATCTGGATAAATGCGGCGAAATATTGGGCGCTCAGCTCAACACTATTCACAATCTTCGTCACTACCAAACTGTTATGAGCGAAATCCGCGCCGCAATTGAAGCGCACAATCTGAAAAATTGGGTAAACGAATTCTACGCGCGACAGTCAAAAGCGCGGCCTGCATTCTGCCAATCACTTGAATAATGCACACACTGGCGCAATCTTGCTGATAGCTCGGGGTAACCCGGGTATAATCGCGCCATTTTTTTAATATCGAGAATAACAATCCTTCACCTGTTACGCAGGACCACCTGGAAAGACTCATGAACCGCTATCCGCTTTGGAAATACCTTTTGATACTCGTCATCCTTGGTGTCGGGTTCATTTATGCGCTGCCCAACATCTATGCACCCGATCCCGCTGTCCAGATTTCCGGGTCGTCTGCGAGTTTGAAAATCGATCAAAAGGCGATGGATAAAGCTGTTGCAGTGTTGGACAAGGGCAATATTGCCTATTTTGGCGTCGAACACGACGATCTGAACGGTCTTATCCGTTTGCGCCAACAGAGCGACCAATTGAAAGCTCAGCGGGAAATTCAAGAAGCGCTTGGCGGCGATTATGTTGTAGCGGTGAACCTTGCGCCGACAACCCCGGACTGGTTATTGGAAATGGGCGCGGGGCCAATGAAGCTGGGCTTGGACTTGGCCGGCGGTGTGCACTTCTTGTTGGAAGTAGATACTCCCAAAGTACTGGCGGCAGAGTATAAGAGCATTCAGGAGCAACTGGAGAAGCAAATCCGCTCAGAGCGTATTTACGGTGCACGCGTAACCCTGCGTGACAACCAGCTGACCGTCGTTGCGGACAGCGATGCTGACCGCATGAAACTGACTGAGTTTATGCGCTCAGACGTGCCCGAACTGCAATACGAACGCGCCGAAGAGTCCGGCAAGTTCATTGTTCGCGCTCGTCTTTCCGATGCCTATGTGCGTGAAAAAGAAGACTACGCAGTAACCCAGAACCTCACCACCTTGCGCAACCGGGTCAACGAAATTGGTGTTGCTGAGCCACTGGTGCAACGTCAGGGCCGCAATCGTATTGTGGTCGAGCTGCCGGGCATCCAAGACACGGCGCGCGCCAAATCGATTATTGGTAAAACTGCAAACCTCGAATTCCGCCTGGAAGCCAATGAATCGACACTCTCCAGTCAAAAGGAAAGTTACCCCTGGCGTGATGAAGCGAGTCAGCGCCGTTTCGGCGACAACACGGTTGAAAAGCGTGCAGTTATTACCGGTGAGCGCGTAACCAATGCGCAGGTGGGTTTTGATCAGGATACCAGCCAGCCGCAGGTAAACATTACCCTGGACGGGCAGGGTGGAGCGGCAATTAACCGCGCGACACGTCATAACGTCGGTCGTCGTATGGCGGTACTGTTTATTGAGTACAAGACCAAGTCTACCAAATACAAAGACGAGAACGGCGAAGAGCAAACCCGCTACGAGCAAGTGCCGGAAGCGGGCATTATCTCTTTCCCGACCGTGCAAAGTGCGCTCGGCAGGAACTTCCGTATCACCGGCTTGGATAATCCGCAGGAAGCCTCTGAATTGGCGCTGTTATTACGCGCCGGTGCGCTGGCTGCACCTATGGGCTTTGTAGAAGAACGTACCATCGGCCCATCGCTGGGTGCGGAAAATATTGGCTTAGGCATTAAATCAGTGCAGATTGGTCTCGGTCTGGTATTGGTATTTATGTTGTTCTACTACCGGGTTTTTGGCCTTGCCGCGAATATTGCGTTGGGAACCAACCTGGTACTGTTAGTGGCGGTGATGTCGATTTTCGGTGCGACCCTGACCTTGCCGGGTATTGCCGGTATCGTATTGACGGTGGGTATGGCGGTGGACGCCAACGTGCTGATCTTCTCGCGGATTCGCGAGGAGCTTCGAGATGGCATGCCCGCGCAGTCGGCCATTAAAGCGGGGTTTGAGCGTGCATTTGAGACTATCCTCGACGCCAACCTCACTACGTTTATTGTGGCCATTATTCTTTATGCCATTGGCTCCGGTTCGGTGAAAGGTTTCGCCGTAACTTTGGCCATCGGTATTGTGACCTCCATGTTCACAGCCGTTATGGTGACGCGGGCGATCATTAACTTGATTTACGGCGGTCGTAAAATCAATAAATTGTGGATTTAACAGCGCTGTCGAATCGGAGCAAAAAAATGAACGAAGATAAAGTTATCAATTTTATGGGGCGGCGCAAGCTCGCGGCTGCTTTCTCGATTGCGCTGGTGCTGATCTCTATTGGCAGCTTGCTGGTTAAAGGCCTGGCTTTCGGTTTAGATTTTACCGGTGGCACACTGATTGAGTTGCACTATCCGCAGTCTGCCGACCTGGGTAAGGTGCGCGATGAACTGGGGGAAATGGGTTATGCCAATGCAGTGGTAGCGAATTTTGGCAGCGATGAAGACGTTGTTATTCGGATTCAAAGTGATGGCGAAAAAATTGGCGACTCAGTTGCAACCCAGCTGATTCAGGCGTATGGGGGCGAAGAGCCTGCACAGCTCAAGCGAATTGAATATGTGGGCTCACAAATTGGTGAGGAGTTTGCCAACGACGGCGCCCTGGGTATGTTGTTCGCGTTGGCCGTAGTTATGGCTTATGTTGCACTGCGCTTCCAGTTTAAGTTTTCGGTAGGTGCTGTTGTTGCCCTCGCTCACGATGTTTTGATTGTGCTGGGCATGTTTTCTTTGTTTCAGTTGGATTTCGATCTCACGGTGCTTGCCTCGGTACTTGCTGTTATTGGTTACTCGTTGAACGACACCATCGTTGTCTCTGACCGTATTCGCGAAAACTTTCGCAAAATACGCAAGGCTGAACCCATTGAAGTGGTGAATATTTCTCTAACCCAAACGCTTGACCGTACGCTGATTACGTCCGGTACCACTATGCTGGTATTAGTGGCGTTGTTTATTTTTGGGGGGGAGCTGATCCATAACTTTGCGCTGGCGCTGTTGATTGGTATTGGTATCGGTACCTATTCTTCCATCTATGTCGCGGCGAATATCATGTTGGCTATGAACATATCGAAAGACGATTTGATTGTTATCGAGAAGGAAGGCGAGGATCAGGAATCGATGATGCCGTAGTCGAGACGGTCATGGCTATTAAAAGCGGGGCGAGTGTTAGCGCGCCCCGCTTTTTTTATGCTCGCAATTCGTGCGAGGGCGAGTGCCCGATTTTGGCGGCAACTTTGTCGTCGAGAGGTCGAGCTTGTAAGATTGCATGCCGTGGCTGCGTTCAGACGTAGCGGCGTCACCGAGCAGAATAAACCAGGAGGCGATGTTATCTTTCGTGGCTGCAGCGATACTGGTGAGTGGTGTGGTCATAGGTACCTCCAGGGGCAACAGCCCTGTCAACTATCACGTTGAGTATAGGTGCTATGAATTTGCACTGGCGCGCATAGATATAAATAGTCTATTAGTGTGTAATTCGATATCGTCTTGCACTGGACGGTGTACACGGAGTTGGAGTCGCTTGGGTGCTGAATCTGGCTGATCGCAGGTGCGGCAAGCGGGTGTATAACGTGGAAAGCAAACTCGGGAATTGACTGTGTGGTTTAAAAAGCGAAAACCCGCTGCGGCGGCGCCTGGGCTTGATGTGAGCATGCATGGCGATACTTTGGCGAAACTGCAGGCGCTGGAACGATCTGTCTCTACCTACGAGCGTATTTTTCGCGGCAGCCGCGGTTACGCGTTCCTGGATTGGGATTTGCCCAACTCTAAAATGGCTTGGAATGGTGGTTTCTGGAGTCACCTCGGCTACTCGGATGCAGACATGGAATTCATTTCCAATCCAGATAAGTTTATCGAATACGTGCATCCGGATGATCAAAAGAAGTTGATGTCGAACATTTTTGCCCACTTGCGCAGCTCTGGGCCGGGCGAGATTGTATTTCGCATCCGAAAAAAGAAAGGCGGGCATATTTGGGCTGAAGCACGCGTGGATGCGGAACGCAATGCGAAAGGGCGCGTTGTATATATGTCGGGCATCGTGTTCGATGTCACCAAGCTAAAGCAGACTGAACAGGCGCTGTTGATCAGTGAGGCGCGGCACGCACGGATTATTCAATCCTCTAATGATGGTATTTGGGAGTGGTCGTCTGCCCACGGTGGTTTCCATTTCTCCAATCGCTGCTGGGAACATCTGGGCTTCACCGAACACGACGATATCGTCAACCAGGGCATGGACCGAATGTCCGCATGGCGCAAGCGTATGCATCCGGATGACCTCAAAGAGTTTGACCACACCTTGCAGGAGCATGTCCAAAATCGGGTGCCGTTTGATGTGGAGTATCGGATTCGGGGCAAAGACGAACACTGGCGGTGGATACGCGCGCGCGGCCAGATGACCTACGACGAAGCGGGTAAACCTACACGTATGTCCGGTACCAACATGGATGTGACCGAGATTAAACTGGCGGAAGAGCGCGTGCTCAAGGCGAAAGAGGTGGCGGAGGAAGCCAATCGGGCGAAATCGGACTTTCTTTCCAGTATGAGCCATGAATTACGCACGCCGCTTAATTCTATTCTTGGTTTTGCCCAGCTGTGCGATGCGGATAAATCCCTGTTGCCGGAACAACGAGCCAATATTGCCGAGATCCGCCGCGCAGGTGAGCATCTTTTGCAGCTCGTGGGTGATGTGCTGGATCTGGCGAAAATTGAATCTCGCCGCATGGGGTTTTCGCTGGAACCCGTAACCCCCGCACGTTTGTTGGCGGAAGCCGTTTCGTCCCTCCAGTCGCAAGCGGAAATGCGCGGTATTTCGGTAACTCTGGAGCCCGCCTGCGATGAAAGCGATGTGGACGTTGTCGCTGATGCTGTACGCCTCAAGCAGGTTTTCTTGAATTTGTTGAGTAATGCGATCAAATACAACGTGGATGGCGGTTCGGTGCACGTCGGTTGCGCGCGGTTAGAAGAGGCATTTTTGCGGGTGACCGTAAAGGACTCCGGCCGTGGTATTGCTGAGCATCTGCAAAAGCAAATGTACCAGCCGTTCAACCGGCTCGGCAACGAGGCCAGCAGCATTGAGGGCAGTGGGGTAGGTTTGGTCATCACCAAACAGTTGGTTGAGCAAATGGGTGGTTTGATTGGATTTAGCAGCAAAGAAAATGTCGGCAGCGAATTCTGGGTGGATATGCCGGTGTACCTGGGTCAGCCGATTGAACAGTTTGCCGATGATCGCCGGCGTGAAGATATGTCGGCAGGCGCAATTCCAGCGCTTGAAGTGGAGGGCGAACGGACCATTCTGTACGTGGAGGATAACCCGCCCAACCAGCGCTTGATGAAACAATTCCTGGTGCGCTACCCCAATCTGCGCCTGGAAATTGCGGCAGAGCCCATACGCGGCATTTATCTTGCGCGTAAATTACAGCCTGACCTCATTGTTATGGATATCAACCTGCCCGGCATGGATGGTTTTGAAACCTTGGCCGTGCTCAAGCAGGACCCAATCACTGAAGCCATTCCGGTGATAGCTCTCACCGCGAATGCGCTGGTGAAAGATATCGAGCGAGGGAAGGAATCCGGCTTTGATTACTATTTGACGAAGCCGTTGAATCTCAGCCAGTTGGTAAATGTTTTTAATGATTTACTGATGCAGGAAAACATGCAAAGCCTAAATAACTAAGAGCTGTATAGGCAAGAGCGATCTAACAATGGCGAGGGCGAGTAAAAGGGATGGGCGAGTGCGCAACCCTTAGGTTGCGCCCGGGTGTTTGCCTATTTGGCCCTAGTAAACTTTGCTCATGTGTTTGCCGACAATTTGCAGCAGCGGTTTAAACACTTTTGGTGTCGCTGCCACCACATGACCTGTGCTCAGGTAATCGCTGTCGCCTTTGAACCCACTCAACATACCGCCGGCTTCACGCACGAGCAAAATACCTGCGGCCATATCCCATGGCTTTAAGTTCATCTCCCAGAAGCCGTCAAAGCGACCGGCTGCGACATAGGCCAAGTCGAGTGCGGCGGAACCTGGGCGGCGAATCCCTGCAGTCTGGCTCGCAATTTCACGCAGCGCGCCCAAATATTCGTCGATATATTCCAGCGCAAAACCATTGAATGGAATACCGGTGCCGATAAGTGCGCCATCCATACCTTTACGTGGCGAAACGCGAATTCGGCGACCATTAAGCGCAGCGCCTTTGCCGCGGCTTGCGGTAAATTCTTCGCGCTTGATTGGGTCCAGTACGATCGCGTGTTCCAGCTGACCCTTGTATTTGCAGGCGATAGAAACTGAAAACTGAGGAATGCCGTGCAAAAAGTTGGTGGTGCCATCCAGCGGATCAATAATCCACTCGTAGTCACTCTTTAAGGCGCCGGAGTTGCCAGTTTCTTCGCCCAGAAAACTGTGGTCCGGATAGGCTTTTTGCAGGTGGTAGAGAATTTCTCGTTCGGACGCCTTGTCCACTTCGCTCACGTAATCGTTGCGGCCTTTTTCCTCAATGGTGATTAAATCCAGCCGCTCGAACTGTTGCTCGATAATTTCGCCGGCTTTGCGTGCTGCTTTCAACGCAACGGTAAGCATGGGTTCCATAGTAAATCTCTTGATAAAGAACATGCCCGCAAAAGGGGCTGTAGGGGATGAGTCGGGGCGAGATTATACCAGCAAGCCGGTGGCGCGGCTATTCTGTAAGGCCCGGCTCTGGTACACTTCGCGCCCTCGCGAGTACAGGTGATTTTAGTAATGGCAGAACCCCAATTTCCAAATATTCGAATGGTGATGGTCAACACAACGCATCCAGGTAACATTGGGGCAGCGGCCAGAGCCATGAAAAACATGGGGTTGTCTGAGCTGGTATTGGTCGATCCGAAAGAGTTTCCCGCAGAAAAAGCCGTATGGCGCGCGGCGGGGGCGACTGATGTGCTTGAAAATGCACGGGTGGTCAGCACGCTTGACGAGGCAATATCGGATTGTGGTCTGGTTATCGGTACCAGTGCGCGCGAACGCCGAATTCCCTGGCCATTGCTCACGCCGCGCGAGTGTGGTGATCGCTGTTGGTTTGAGGCAGCCAAGCACCCGGTCGCAGTGGTGTTCGGTCGTGAAGATCGCGGTTTGACGAACGAGGAACTGCACAAGTGCAACTACCACGTGCATATCCCGTCCAACCCGGAATACAGTGCGCTTAATATTTCAGCGGCGTTGCAGGTGATTTGCTACGAGATCCGCATGTCCGCACTGACCGCGCAGGAAGGTAAGGCGCCCCATTTTGACGACTGGGATATGCCTCCAGCGGACAATGGCGCATTGGAGCACTACTATGCCCACCTAGAGGACACGCTGATTAAGCTGGAGTTTTTAAACCCGGATAACCCTCGTCAAACGGTAACGCGGTTGCGCCGTCTGTTTAATCGTATTCGTATGGATCAAATGGAGTTGAATATTCTGCGCGGGATGCTCACGTCCGTGCAGAATTACATATATCATACCGACGAAAAGATGAAAAACCTCTCCAAAAATGTGGATAATTAGACTATTAAACGTCCGGGGTAAATAGTTGACCGCATTACTCGGTTATTCGATAATGATCAAGCCATAATCACAAGGGTGAGCCATTATGCGATTAACTACCAAAGGCCGTTATGCGGTCACTGCCATGTTAGATCTCGCACTGCACGCGCAGCGTGGTCCAGTGAGTCTCGCGGATATATCCAAGCGACAGGGTATATCACTCTCGTATTTGGAACAGCTATTCGCCAAATTACGCCAGAACGCGCTGGTTTCGAGCGTTCGTGGCCCCGGCGGCGGCTACAAGCTCAGCCGCGAAGCGTCTGAGCTGTTCGTTGCCCAGATCGTCGATGCCGTTAATGAGTCCATCGATGCCACCAGTTGTGGGGGCGCAGGTAACTGCAACCAGGGCGATGTGTGCTTGACGCACTATTTATGGTGCGATCTGAGCGACCAGATTCACACCTTCCTAAGCGGTATCAGCCTGCAGAGCCTTGTTGATCGGCACGACGTGCAACAGGCTGCATTGCGGCAGGAAGAGCGCCAGGCAGGCAATATGACAAGCGTGGAGCCTGATCCCAGAATGATATCGGCTTCCAATTAGACAGAGCCTTAAAACTAACAAAGTATGCGTAAACCAGTTTATCTCGACTATGCCGCGACCACACCCGTGGATGACCGCGTCGCCGAAGCGATGATGGGTTGTCTGACGATGGCGGGTAATTTTGCAAATCCAGCATCGCGTTCACATATGTACGGCTGGAAAGCAGAAGAGGCAGTTGAAGTTGCTCGCGGCGAGCTGGCTGATTTAGTTGCGGCTGACCCGCGTGAAATCGTCTGGACCAGTGGCGCCACGGAATCCAACAACCTGGCGATCAAAGGCGTGGCTGAACTGGAACGCCCTTCAGACGTGCACTTTGTTACCTCGTTGATCGAGCATAAGGCTGTGCTGGATTGCTTTAAACATCTTGAAAGCCAGGGTTACAAGGTTACCTACCTGCAGCCCGGGCGGGATGGCCGAGTTACCGCCGATATGGTGGCATCCGCGTTGCAACCGAATACGCGGCTGGTTTCTGTTATGTTCGTTAATAATGAGATCGGCGTGGTTAACGAGATAGATGCCATTGCGCGTATCTGCCGGGAGCAGGGTGTTTTACTGCATGTGGATGCAGCGCAGGCGGCTGGCAAAATAAAGATTGATGTGGGCGAACTCGGCGCTGATTTAATGTCGTTTTCTGCGCACAAGTTTTATGGCCCCAAAGGCATTGGTGCACTCTATGTGCGCCGCAAGTCGCAGCTAAAACTCGCTGCACAGATTCACGGCGGTGGCCACGAGCGTGGAATGCGTTCAGGTACCTTGCCAACCCATCAGATTGTCGGAATGGGCGCAGCAGCGAAAATCGTCGGGGAATCCCTGGGCGAAGAAAATGCCCGGATTCTCTGGTTGCGTAATCGCTTCCTCAACGGTTTGTGCGGGCTTTCTGGCTGGCAGGTGAACGGATCAATGGATCACCGGGTTGCCGGAAATGCCAACGTCAGTTTTTCCGGCGTTGACGGTGAGGCGCTGCTGATGTCGCTACGCGATCTGGCGGTATCCACCGGTTCTGCCTGTACCTCGTTTAGTGTTGAACCTTCTTATGTCTTGAAAGTGATTGGTGTCAGTGACGCACTTGCGCACAGTTCGATCCGCTTCAGTTTCGGACGCTACACCACGGAAGATGATGTTGATTTTGCTGCGCAGACTGTGTGCGACACAGTAAGCAAATTGCGCGGCGAGTCCAGCATTGCCTCTAATCCCTTTTAAGCCTGAATTTTTCACCAGCATCAACGGTGAGGGTGTTTTACTATGTCTCAGGAACAAATTGATCACCTGATTAAAAAAGAATATGCCGCAGGTTTTGTGACCGATATTGAATCGGATACATTGCCTCCCGGTCTCGATGAAGACGTTATCCGCTTCATTTCCAGCAAAAAAAACGAGCCCCAGTGGATGCTCGACTGGCGTTTGAAGGCGTACCATGCCTGGCTCGATATGCAGGAGCCGGAATGGGCGCATGTGCATTACCCAAAAATCGACTTTAACGAAGTTTCCTATTTTTCCGCGCCGAAAAGCATGGCCGACAAGCCGAAAAGTCTGGATGAAGTCGACCCGCAATTACTCGAAACATACAACAAACTGGGCATTCCTCTGCACGAGCAGGCCGCGCTGGCGGGTGTTGCTGTTGATGCTGTGTTTGACTCAGTGTCTGTGGGCACGACCTTTCGGGAAAACCTGAAAGAAGCGGGCGTAATTTTCTGTTCTATTTCGGAAGCGGTGCACGAATATCCGGAGCTGGTACAGAAATATCTTGGCAGTGTGGTGCCGCAAAAAGACAATTTCTACGCAGCGCTAAACTGTGCGGTATTTAGTGATGGTTCTTTTGTGTATATCCCGAAAGGGGTGCGCTGCCCGATGGAGCTGTCGACTTATTTTCGTATCAACGAATCGAAAACCGGCCAGTTCGAGCGCACGTTGATCATCGCAGACGAAGGCAGTCAGGTGAGTTACCTGGAAGGCTGTACTGCACCCATGCGCGATGAAAATCAATTGCACGCTGCGGTTGTAGAGCTGGTGGCGCTGGACAACGCGTACATCAAGTACTCGACTGTACAGAACTGGTACCCGGGTGACGAGCAGGGTCGCGGTGGTATTTATAACTTTGTGACCAAGCGCGGCGTGGCGCACACCAATTCACGTATTTCCTGGACGCAAGTTGAAACCGGTTCGTCGGTCACCTGGAAATACCCCAGCTGCGTGTTGAAAGGCGATAACAGTGTTGGCGAATTTTATTCCGTGGCGCTTACCAACAATTATCAGCAGGCCGATACCGGCACCAAAATGATACATCTCGGCAAAAATACCCGTTCAACGATTATCTCGAAGGGGATTTCTGCTGGCAAAAGTTCCAACGCCTATCGTGGGCTGGTGCGAATGAATCCGGGCGCTTCAGGTGCGCGCAATTACACGCAGTGTGATTCGCTGTTGATTGGCGATAAATGTGCTGCACATACATTTCCGTATATCGAGAGCAAAAACCCGTCGGCGGTGGTGGAGCACGAAGCAACCACATCGAAAGTCAGTGATGATCAGCTTTACCTGTGTAAGCAGCGCGGCATCGACGAAGAGAAAGCTGTTTCCATGATTGTTAACGGTTTTTGTAAAGAAGTATTTAAAGAATTACCGATGGAGTTTGCGGTAGAAGCTGGAAAGCTTCTCGAGGTGAGCCTTGAAGGCTCTGTTGGTTGATTCCATATTGGAAGAATGAGCGAAAATATGCTGTCAATTAAAAATCTACACGCGTCTGTCGAAGATAAATCTATTCTGCAAGGGCTAAGCCTGGAAATTAAACCCGGCGAAGTTCACGCGATCATGGGGCCAAATGGCTCCGGTAAAAGTACCACGGGGCATGTGCTTTCTGGCCGCGATGGCTACGAAGTTACGGAAGGTTCCGTGGGCTTTCTGGGTAAGGATTTATTGGCGCTGGATACCGAAGAGCGCGCGCGAGAGGGGCTTTTCCTCGCTTTTCAATACCCGGTGGAAATTCCCGGTGTGAGCAATATGGAGTTTATGAAGGCCGCGGTAGATGCGGTGCGCGAGCATCGTGGTGAACCGGCGTTGGATTCCGTGAGTTTTATGAAAATGGCTCGCGAGTACTGTAAAGCGGTAAACCTCGACCAGAACTTTTTAAAGCGGGGCGTCAACGAAGGCTTTTCCGGTGGCGAGAAAAAACGCAACGAAATTATGCAAATGATGTTGCTGCAGCCAAAGTTATGTATTTTGGATGAAACTGACTCAGGCCTCGACATCGATGCGCTGCAAGTGGTCGCCGATGGTGTGAACGCGCTGCGCAGTGCAGACCGCTCGTTTATTGTGGTAACCCACTATCAGCGGCTACTCAATTATATCGAGCCGGATTTTGTTCATGTTCTGGCCAAGGGTAAGATTATTAAATCCGGTGATAAATCCCTTGCGCTTGAGCTGGAGGAAAAAGGGTACGGCTGGCTCGACCCGTCATTAAGCGGGGCAGTGTAATGGCGAACCTGATTCAACAGCTCTCAACGGCGCAGCAAGTAGGCAGCCTGGATTGGTTGGCGGCAGTTAACCAGCAGGGGCGCAATAATGTGCTGGGTTTTACGCAACCTGGACGCAAGACCGAAGCCTGGAAGTACACGAGCTTGCGGGTGCTGGACGACGGTCGCTTCCTGGAGCAATCCAATCAGGCAAGCCCGGATGCCGCAGTGTGGGATTCCGCGCATCAAATTGAAGGTTTGGATGCGTTGAAGCTGGTGTTTGTGAATGGCGTTTATTGCGCGGATTTATCCAGCGAGCTAGAGGGGTTACCCGATGGTGTGGAGCTTACGCCTTTTTCCCTGGCGACAGCTGAACAACAAGCGTCTATCTCGTGCGCGTTGAATTCTGCGGTCGTTGGCGAAAAACATTTTTTTGCGGTGGCGAACAGTGCGCAGGTCAACGAGGGCGTATACCTGAAAGTTCGGGCGAATACGCTGCTGTTGACACCGATACAGATTTTACATTTGCACAGCGAAAGCGAACAACAGCAGTCAGCCGTGCTCCGCGTGCTAGTAGACATGGGTGAGAGCAGCCAGGCCACTTTAATAGAGCAGTTTGCTGGTGGTGACGGCGTGGCGAACGTTTTTGTTAATAGCCTCAACGAGTTCCTTGTTGGGGACAATGCAAAATTCGACTACTACCGGCTAAATCTCGAAGCCGAGACTGTGCCGCATATTGGTGGAGTTCACGCAAATTTAGGGCGATGCGCCACGTTTAACAGTTTCTATATTGCGCTGGGCAGTGTGCTCAAGCGTCTGGATTTAGTTGTTAATCATCGTGGTGAGGGCGCTCACTGTGACATGCAGGGCGTTTACCTGCCGCGCAACAAGCAGCTGGTGGATTTTCATACGTGTATTGAACATGCGGTTCCACATTGCACCAGCAACGAAATATTTCGCGGTATAGTGGCTGACGAATCCAAAGCGGTATTTAACGGTCGTATTCACATTCACCCCGATGCACAAAAAACTTACGCGCAGCTCAGCAACAAAAACTTGCTGACCAGCAATAAAGCGGAAGTGGACACCAAGCCTGAGCTGGAAATTTATGCTGACGATGTTCAGTGCGCCCACGGCGCGACTGTCGCGCAGCTCGATTCTACCGCCTTGCACTATATGCAAACCCGTGGCGTGTCGGCCGAGGAGGCGCGGGTGATGTTGAGTTTTGGTTTTATCAATGAACTGATAAACGATATTCGACTGGCCCCTGTGGCGGATTATTTACGACCGATCATGGCGAGAATGTTCGCGCGGGATGAGCGCCTGATGAGGCACATTGCATGACTATAGCGGCAGTAAATGGAGAGTTGAATTCGCGCGTATTCGATGTGGATCAGGTGCGTGCCGATTTCCCAATCCTGCATCAAACCGTGAATGGCCAGCCTCTGGTTTACCTGGACAACGCGGCCACCACGCAAAAGCCGGATTCTGTCATCAACGCTATCAGCGATTATTATCGCACCACTAACGCCAACGTGCATCGCGGTGCGCATAGCTTAAGCGATAGGGCGACAGCACTGTTTGAAGGTGCGCGAGCAAAAGTCGCGGCGTTTTTAGGTGGCGCGGCTCTCGAAGAAATTATCTGGACTCGCGGTACCACAGAAGCGGCAAACCTGGTTGCCCACAGTTGGGCGCGCTACAACATTCAGGCTGGCGATGTTATTTTGGTCTCCAATTTGGAGCACCACTCGAACATTGTTCCCTGGCAGTTGGTTGCAGAAGAAACCGGCGCAAAAGTATTGCCGTTACCTATTACTGATCTTGGGGAAATTGATCTTGAGGCTTACCGCCAAATGCTTTCCCCTGCGGTCAAGTTGGTCGCGCTGGGCCATGTGTCTAATGCGCTGGGTACGGTAAATCCCGTTGCGGAGATGATAGAACTCGCTAAAGCCGTGGGTGCACTTACCTACGTGGACGGCGCCCAGGCAGTTGCGCACTTTGAAATTGATGTGTCTAAGTTAGGTGCAGATTTTTATGCATTTTCCGGGCATAAACTTTTTGGGCCAACGGGCATTGGCGTACTTTGGGGCCGCAAAGCGCTGCTCGACACTATGGCACCGTTTCACGGCGGTGGTGAAATGATTGAAACCTGTAGTTTTGCGGGCACCACCTTTAATCGGCTTCCGTACAAGTTTGAGGCGGGCACACCGGATATTGCAGGCGCTATTGGCTTAGGTGCAGCGATTGACTATATCTCCACGTTCAATCGTGCAGAGTTAGCCGCGCACGAAGAAGATTTGCTGAATTATTGTATCGCGCGTGCGGCGGATTGTGAGGGCTTGGTTGCTGTTGGCGAGGCACAACAACGTGTCGGCGTTTTCAGTTTTTTACTTGATGGTTCGCACCCGTCAGACGTGGGTATGTTGCTGGATCAGCAAGGTGTTGCAGTTCGCACCGGCCACCACTGTGCGCAGCCTCTGATGGCGCGTCTACAGGTGCCGGGTACCGTACGTGCGTCTTTTTCTATTTACAACACCAGAGCAGAAATAGATCGCTTGTTTGAAGCTTTGGAAAAAGTAAAACAGTTTCTTTAATTGGAGGCAGCGATGACAGTCGAAACATTCAGTATTGCCGACACTGTATCCGTGACACCCGCCGCCGCAGAACATTTTCATATGCGGCTGCAAAAGAGTGGCAAAACCGGTATTCGCATAAGCCTGAAAGAGGCTGGCTGCACCGGATTCAAGTATGTGATCGATGAAGTTAACGAAGGCGATGGCAGCGATTTGCGCGTGCAATTGTCGAACGGTGTGTCGCTTTTTATCGATGGCTCTCACCTGAGCGGGATTCAGGGTACACAGATTGATTATGTTAAAGAAGGGCTCAATCGCAACCTGGTATTGAATAACCCCAATGTCAAAGATGCCTGCGGTTGCGGTGAAAGTTTTAGCGTTTAATAGTCCTGTGCTGTTAGCGCGCGATATTTTGGAAATACGTTTCTATGTCTGAACAACGCATGGTAACCACATTGCGGGAGTGTCCCGCAAGATTGGTGCCGGTGGGCGAAAAAGTCATGATCCCCGCCCACCAGTTTATAACCATTACTCAAGCGCTTGGCGGCAATTATACGGTGGTATACCAGGGCAATATGCTGCGAGTAGATGGCACCGATGCCGACGCGCTTGGGCTGGAGAAATTCGAGCTGACTTTTGCCGCACCGCCATCCGAGGCTATTGTGGCTGACCAGGTGTGGCAGGCGCTGGAAACAGTGTACGACCCGGAAATTCCGGTTAACCTGCGCAGTCTCGGTTTAATTTATCGCGTGGATATAGACCAGGATGCGAAGCGGGTTGATATCGACATGACGCTCACCGCACCAGCCTGCGGAATGGGGCCGGTGTTGGTAGGGGATGTTGAATATCGGGTTGCCATGGTGCCGAATGTCGAGCAAGTAAAAGTCAATCTGGTGTTTGATCCCCCATGGCAGCGCGAGATGATGTCTGAAGAGGCGCAGCTGGAAACGGGCCTGTTTTTCTAATAAAGCGATTTGGATGAGTTTGTATTCATGAGTAGTGCGGCAGAGAACCCGTTTGGCAACACCATCTCTAGCGATGATATTATCGATACGCTCAGTTTTTTTGATGGCTGGGAAGATCGCTATAAATATATTATCGACCTGGGCAAAGAGTTGCCTGCAATGGATGAGAGCAAGCGGTCAGAGGCAAATTTGGTGAAAGGGTGTCAGAGCCAGGTTTGGATTGAGCACATTCAAGTTGATAATCGTTTCTGGTTTGAAGTTGATAGCGACGCATTTATTGTGAAGGGTTTGCTTGGCGTTATTTTGGCTGCCTACAATGGCAAAACCCCAGATGATATTGCGGCGTTCGATATTGAACAGTATTTCGATCAATTGGGTCTGATGCGGCATTTGAGCCCGACACGGGGCAATGGGCTGCGGGCGATGGTAGAAAAAATTCGCGCGCTTGCTGCGTAACGCGCTTTGCACTACACGAAAATATTTCAGCCGTGTTGTTTGGGGAGATCATTGGCTGCCCCCTTTGAAACTACACGTCAAGTGCCGCCTTAGGCGGCACCGTCCGATTCTCACTTCAGCATTTTCTTCAGGTCTTTTTCTAGCGCTGAATCCATTGGCTTGGTACTGCTACCGTAGTGTTTAACGGTTTTCCCATCGGCGGAAACCAGATACTTGTTAAAGTTCCAGCCAGGCTTTTCCGTCTCTGAATTCAGGTGTGCAAACACTGGGTTGGCATCTTTTCCGCGCACATGTGTGGGCGCGAGCATGGTGAAGGTAACGCCGTAATTTTTGTAACAGACCGTCGCTGCTTCTTCCTCACTTTTCGCGGCTTGCTTAAAGTCATCGGAGGCGAAACCGACGATTTCAAAGCCATCGTCTTTATATTTTTTGTAAAGCGCTTCCAGCCCTTTGAATTGCTTGGTATAGCCGCAATGGCTGGCGGTATTCACCAACAACAAGGGTTTCTCTTTGTATAGCGAGCACAGGTTCACGGTTTCGCTACTGTGCAGGCGCTTCATGTCCTGATTGAGAAAAGCAGGGCAGGATTCTACTGCTGACGCGGTGTTGCTTAGGCTGGCGACAACAAACGCCAGTCCGGCAATGGTGGTGAGTTTCATTTTGGGGGCTCCTCTATGGGTTTTGTGCCGCAATGTCGGTAAAAACTAACTGTATCTTGACGTAAATGGCATTGTTCAATTGTTCGGTCATAATGCTAAAGGGTTTACGTTGAGGTATCGTTTATTTCTCACTTTTTTTACGTTTTAATAAGTTTTTAAAACCGTCTTCAAGCTTATCGCCCAATTCTTTCGACTTCTCTTCTCCTACCAGATTTTCCAGCAAGTCTTTTGCACGCTCGTCGACTTTGTCTTTTGCGTCTTCGCGCGACTCCTTGTAGCGTTCCTCGACCTTATCGCTCGCCTTTTTGGTTTCTGTTTTAAATTTGTCTTCCCATTTGTCGCTCAGACGTTTGAAATCAAGTTTACAAACATCTTTGCCAATGGTGTCCAGCGAACCCTCGCAGATAACCGGAATACGCTGGCTGCGCCATTTTGCATTCAGCAGTGGGCAGGATTTTTGTGCAGCGGTAAAATCGGCAAATGCCAAATTGGCTGGAATAACAAAGTTCTTGGTTGTGGGGTTGAATGTGCCCATTGCGTCCGTTTGGATTCCCTGCACCCTGGCGGCGAGACTGTTTATAGTAATACCTGCGCTCGTGTAATCGATATTTGCTGTTAAAGCCGAAATGCTGGTATAGGGCTCCCAGGTTTTATCGGTTCTGCTGTTATCCAGCTTACTTATCGCATCACAGTACACTTGTTCCAGGTTTACCGCTTCAAACTTCATCAGTTCCGACTGAGCGGTCAGGTGTGCGCTAAAGCCCTCGGTGAGTGCCGCGGCGCTTCCACCTTGCGTTTCGCCATTTATCTGGATGTTCATCGTGCCTTTCAATTGGTCGTATAGGCCTAGCGATGAAAGTGCCAAACCTACGTCCAAACCGCTCATCGAAAACTCCGACGTCAACTGGTTGTTCGTGTTCGCGTGTTTCAGTTTGGCGGTGCCGGAGAGGGTTCCCTCATATAGAGAGCCTTTTTTCACGGTGACAGTCGTAACTCCAGGTTTCAATGTTAACTCGCTGTCTAAATTGGTGAGATTCTGCTCAAGAAATGTCACTTTTTGCGTGCGTAGATTGAGAACCCCAATGATGCTGTTTAGTGCGTCCAGGTTGAGCGGCGAGTTATCTGCGGATTCCGGTGCTGCATTCGCTGGTGGTGTTGGGGCGATCTCATCTGGCTGCGGGACTGGGGGTAAATAATGGTCGAGATTCAGTTGATCGACCGCCAGCGTAAGTTGCAGCTTAGGCGGAAGCTCGGGTTGCAAGGATACAGTGCCTTTTGCATCCAGCTTGGTTTTGTCCAGAGTTGCGGATAGAACCGCAACCTCTAACTGGTCGCCCCGGTATTGGATGTTGGCATTGGCTGCGAATTTGGTGAGCGCGCTGGAGTTGCTCATCTCAGGAAGCGCCACTTCCATCCATTTCAACCAGGCGGCTGGGTTCAGCTCGTCGAGTTGTATGGTTGCTTCTGCCTTTAGTGCTGGTGATGTAACCACCGAAATATTTCCGTTTATACGCGCATCCGCTTCTTCTGTAGCCATAGCAGATAGGCGCGTGGACGCAAACGTAATCGCGCCCGCGCCAGTTTGTGTGATTGTCGATTCAAACCCGATTCGAATCGGTGGATAGGGCGCAAATGTCAGCTCGCTGTTAAGTGCAATTTGCATTGGCTGGCCATTGAGGTTGACCGCATCAAGCTGTACATCGGTTTGTCGCAACTTAATGTTGCTGTTGTTGACAGCGTTGGTATAGCTGAGCTCGAAGTCGCTGATCTTAATCCGTTCTATTGCGATTTGAGTATCGCTTGCGTTCGAGTTGTCGCTGGCCTTTTCTGGCTCCGCTGGCGCACGCTTGGCAGGTTCACCACCCTCTGTGTCTGTGTCTGTGTCTGAGTCGCGAGCGAAAGCATCGAGTACTGGTTGCCAGTTACTCTCGCCGTTTTTGCCAATATGGAGGTCCACTTTAGGGTGTTGAACAAAGACGGCATTGATGCGTAATTCTCGCTCTCTGATAAGCGCTAGGAGATCGAGCTGCAGATTAAAGCTGTCGATGCTGGCGAGTTTTTCGGTATCTACACGTGCTGCGGAAGGAAAGAGCTGGATTTCGCCGGATTTTACCCCGGCTACGGGGTACACAGACCAGTTGAGGTCGCCAAGAATTTCGGTGAAAACCCCTTGCTCCGCCAGAGCTTTCTCCAGCTTTGGTTTTAAAAAATTTGCGTTGCTGCTAAGCAGGAATAGGGCAAGTGCTAATGCACAAAGGAGGACAAAGGCAATGATAGCTAAGGTGATTTTGAGGAGGCGTCCTGCGATGTATGGCATAAATGGGCTGGCACTGTGTTGGGTTTAGAAGATGAGACTCTAGCCATATACCCTGGGTTCACTCAAGAAGAAAAATGTATCGCGAAAGATACTTGGCACGTTGGCTGCTTTTTTGATCGCAATCCACGTATAATCGCCTGTTTTGCGATTTGCATGCGCAACGGTATGGGGCCGCTTAGGCGTGCCGCCCGATCCGCAGCGCTAACCCCCAAAGAATATGGACCAGAGCAAGGAGTATATTGTTGATGGCTATTGAAAAAACATTGTCGATTGTTAAGCCGAATGCTGTAAAGAAAAACGTGATTGGTGATATTTATAGTCGTTTTGAGAAAGCCGGCCTGAAGATTGTGGCCGCTAAAATGACTCAATTAGACGATGACCGTGCCGGTGGCTTCTACGAGGAGCACAAAGCGCGACCGTTTTTTGGAGAGCTGGTGGAGTTTATGACCAGCGGGCCGGTTCTTATTCAGGTGCTGGAAGGTGAAAATGCCGTGGCACTCAACCGTGAAATTATGGGTGCCACCAATCCGGAAAATGCTGCAGAAGGTACCATTCGTAAAGATTTTGCGGATTCTCTGAGCGAAAATGCTGTCCATGGTTCCGACAGTACTGAATCGGCAGCAAGGGAGATAGCGTACTTTTTTGATGCGGCGGAAATTTTCTCCCGTTAACTTGAGGTTGATTGATTAGTGAGTTCAGATGTGAGCGCAGTTGACGCTGTTGAAATCGTTGGCGATGCGGCCAAGGTAAACCTTCTCGGTATGTCTCAAGGGCGTCTGGAAGCGTTTTTTGAATCTCTGGGCGAGAAGAAGTTTCGCGCAACTCAGGTGTTGAAATGGGTGCATCAGCTGGGTGTTACCGATTTCGCGCAAATGACCAATATCAGCAAGGCGCTCCGTGAGCGTTTAGCCGACATCGCGGAAGTGCGCATTCCTGAAGTGATAGAGCAGTGGGACTCTACCGACGGCACGCGCAAGTTTCTTATACGCGTGGGTGGCGGCAACGCGATCGAAACGGTATTTATTCCGGATGGTGAGCGCGGCACCCTGTGTGTGTCGTCTCAGGTCGGTTGCTCCCTGGATTGCAGCTTCTGTGCAACGGGCAAACAAGGTTTTAACCGCGATCTCACGTCTGATGAAATCATCGGGCAAGTCTGGATCGCGGCGAAATCCTTTGGCCAGCTCCAAGAGGGCGGGGCACGAGGAGACCGAAAAGTCACTAACGTGGTACTCATGGGCATGGGCGAGCCGTTGCTCAACTTCGAGAACGTCGTTGAAGCAATGCACCTGATGATGCATGACAACTGCTACGGCATATCCAAGCGTCGCGTTACGTTGAGTACATCGGGTGTGGTGCCGCAGCTGGATCGACTGGGCAAATACACCGATGCATGCCTGGCAATTTCCCTGCACGCGCCGAACGATGAGCTGCGAAACCAGTTGGTACCGATCAACAAAAAATACCCGATTGCGCAATTGCTTGCTTCTGCCAAGCGCTATATTGAAGGGCTTCCGGATGCGCACCGTAAAATTACCATCGAATACACATTAATCGATCAAGTGAACGACCGCATAGAACACGCGCATGAATTGGTCGAACTGTTGAAAGATGTGCCGGTTAAAATTAACCTCATACCTTTTAACCCGTTCGGGTTATCTAACTATAAAAAGGTGAGTAATAACGCGTTGCGCCGTTTTCAGCAGATATTGATTGATGCGGGTTATACCGCAACGGTGCGCACCACGCGCGGCGACGACATTGACGCAGCCTGTGGTCAGCTGGCAGGTCAGGTTAACGACAGGACTAAGCGCAGTCAGCGTTACAAGCTGGATCAGGCCGCTTTACTCGCTACAGGAAACGACATCATTCCTGTGAAAATGGTGCAATAAACAACAATAAAGTGCGGAGATATTGGGCTATGCCTGGCAATTCCCTGTTTGTGAGCCGTGTCAGCCAACCTGTGCTGACGCTGGTTAAAAGGGTGACATATGTCGTTTTGATCCTGTGCCTCGGCGGGTGTGTTACCACGATGGAAAACCCGGAGCGCAGAGTGAACAAGCAACAGGCAGTGGAAGCCAACGTAAAGCTAGGAATGTCTTACCTGCAGCAAAACAACCGCGAAGGTGCGCAGCGTTCGTTTACTAAAGCGCTGGAGATGGACCCAAAATCTGCCGAGGGTTATCTGGGGTTGGCGATGATCCACCAGCTGAATGGCGAAGCGGAAGAGGCGGATAAAAAGTTTAACAAGGCGCTGCGCAGCCGTGTGGACTTTTCCCTTGCCAGCATTCAGTTCAGTTACGCACGCTTTTTAGTAGAGCAAAAACGCTACGAAGAGGCCTACACCTATTTCGAGGCAGCGTCGTCGGACTTCAATTATCCTCGGCGTACCGATGCCCTGGTGAATGTTGGCCGCATGGCTTTGCTGCTGGGTAACAAGGAGCGCGCCGAGGGCGCATTCGCACATGCGTTAAATCTTGATCCCCGTCAGGCGGAAGCTGCGTTGGAACTTGCGGATATGGCGTTTGCCTCCCGCGACTACACCAAAGCAGCGCGGTTTCTGGCGCAGTTCGACAGCTCTGCTCGGCAGAATCCGCGCAGTTTGTGGCTCGGTATACGATTAGAGCGCATTTTCGGTAACAAAGATAAAGAGGCCAGCTACGTTTTGGCCCTTAAAAATCTGTACCCTTACTCAAAGGAATATTTGGAGTACAAAAGGCTCATGGGACAATAGCCGGCGTCCAATTAAACAAAGTAATAGTTTGAGAAAGAAGTGCATTCATGACTGGGGAAGAGAGAACTACCGACTATCGCGCAAGCCTGGCTGAGGGTAAACCTGGCGCTGCATTGCGTATTGTGCGGCTTGAAGCAGGTTTGCCGCTTAGCAAAATCGCTGAGCAAACGTTGATTCCTGAGTGGAAACTCCAAGATCTTGAGGACGACACCTACGATCGGATAGGTGCGAAAACATTTCTCAATGGCTATGTACGCAAATATGCGAGTTTGTTGAAACTTGATGCGAGCGAGTTCGTTGGTGCTTTGCCGGAACAAATGCGAAGTAATGTTGCACCAGCACAGTCATTTACGGAAACCGCAGCCAACGCCACCGCGCCCAAACCGCGCGCAAAAAAAAGCGGCACGAAACGTCGGCTCCCGGTTATTCCTGTTGTTGTATTCCTGATCGCGGCCTGGGCAATTGCTGTTTACTTTATCGAAGACGTGGGGCCTGGCGATAACGAAGCCGGGACGGTCGAGGCTGCATCGAATATTGGCGAACTTCCGAACGACGAGAAGGGCGCGCCCCCGATAGATTCGGCAGATACTGAAGACCGTGGCGATTTTGATGGCGACACCAGCGTGCAGGAAATTCCTGTGCTGCTGGATCTGCCAGAAGCTGATCTGGCTCCGGTGGTGGCGACGCAGGAGCCTGCATTAGAGGCCGAGTCACAAGTGACCCCTGATTCCACCGATGCCACGCCCAGCCAGGATCGTCTCAACTTCACGTTTAACGATGATTGTTGGTTACAGGTGACCGACGCCACTGGCAAGGTAGTGTTTGCGCAACTTCAGACGAAAGGGGATAATCTGCAGCTTTTTGGCGAGAGCCCGTTTAGTGTGATGTTGGGCAACGCACGTGCTGTGGCGATAGAGCTTAACGGTGCTCCTGTAGACATCAATCCCGTGTCCAACCGTAAAACACTGCGTTTTACTGTCAGTTCGTAACGGAAATAAACGAAAAATACAATGGGCCAGCCAGGTTATTCCGCGGCTGGCCTGTGTGAGTTGAGAGCTATAACTTGAAAAAACTGCAAGCCGTAAAAGGCATGAATGATCTGCTCCCCGCAGATTCACCCTATTGGCAGTATCTGGAAGCAACGATTACTGATGTGGTTCAGGGATACGGGTTTCAGGAAATTCGTTTCCCTATTCTGGAAGCCACCGAACTCTTTAAGCGATCAATCGGTGAAGTGACTGATATCGTTGAAAAGGAAATGTACACATTTTTGGATCGTAACGACGAGAGTGTGACGCTGCGCCCGGAAGGCACAGCTAGCTGTGTTCGCGCATGCGAACAGCATCAGCTGCTGTATAACAGAGGCACCATTGCGCAAAAGCTTTGGTATATGGGGCCTATGTTTCGCTACGAGAAACCACAAAAAGGCCGCTTGCGCCAGTTTCACCAGATAGGTGTCGAAGCCTACGGTATCGCCAGTGCAGATGCGGACGCGGAATTGCTCATCATGACTGCTCGTCTGTGGAAAACCCTCGGCATTGATGATGCGGTCGAGCTACAGATTAACAGTCTGGGGACCAATGAGGCACGCGCCAATTTTCGCGCCGCGCTCGTGGATTTTTTGAGTGCTAACGAAGCCAAACTGGATGAAGACAGTCAGCGTCGGCTCGCCACCAATCCTTTGCGTATTCTCGACAGTAAAGATGCCGATACCCAGGCATTGCTTGCCGATGCCCCCGACCTGGCAGACTTTCTGGATGACGAATCCCGCGAGCACTTCGCGCTGCTACAGCGCTATCTCACGGCCGCTGGCGTAAAGTTTACGGTTAATACTCGCCTGGTACGCGGCCTCGACTATTACAGTCGCACCGTTTTTGAATGGGTGACTAACCGCCTAGGGGCGCAGGGTACGGTGTGCGCGGGCGGGCGTTACGACGGTCTTGTGGCACAATTGGGCGGTCAGAACACACCTGCGGTCGGGTTTGCCATGGGGCTGGAGCGGTTGGTGCTCTTGGTTCAGGAGCTGAATGCGTTTCCAAAGGATATTTCTCGCGCAGCTGATGTCTATCTGCTGGCTCTGGGTAATGTGATTCCAGAAGCCTTTGCCTTGACTGAACAATTACGTGAGCAAGCTCCGCACCTGCGGGTGCAAATGAATACTGGCGCTGGAAGTTTTAAGAGCCAGATGAAAAAAGCCGAACGTTCGGGGGCTGATGTCGTGCTCATTTTGGGGGAAGACGAAGCGTCCGCCGGAGAAGTAACTGTGAAATACCTGCGCTCAGATGAGCCGCAACAAACCATCCAACAACAACAAATAAATCAAATATTCGTTTAGGAGTAGAAAGGTGGCTGATCATCTATCTGAAGAAGAACAGGTTGAAGCAATCAAGCGTTGGTGGAATGAAAACTGGGTGTCTGTGGTGCTGCCCATCATTCTTGCGTTAGGTGGATATCTTGGCTGGAATAGCTGGCAGGATCACAAGCAGGGTAAGGCCGAGCAGGCGTCCGACCTCTATCAGCAATTGGCGATGGCTGCTGAAGTAGCGCCAGGTGAAACACTCAGCGAAGAACAGCGCGCCGCAATTGATGAGTCTGCTAACGTTATCATCGACGCACATGGTGGTACCTTGTATGCCGATATGGCCAACCTGTTGTTGGCAAAAATCCAGGTAGAAGGCGGCCAACTGGACGCTGCTGCGGCACGTTTGCAGGCGGTGGTTGATAATGGCGCAGACGAAGCGATCCAGCAGGTTGCGAAAGCCCGCCTTGCCCGGGTAATGAGCGCGAAAGGTGATCATTCCGCTGCACTCAGTATGGTTGCGCAAACTGACAGCCAATCGTTCAAAGCGTTGTTTGCCGAAATCCGCGGCGACGTGTACTCCGCGCAAGGTAAGCTCGCCGAGGCCAACACCGAGTACCAGGCGGCACTGGATACTTTGTTGCCATCGGAATTTAATCGCCGCAGCTTGATCCAGCTGAAACTGGACGCAGTGGCCGTTCCGGGCACATCAGATAGCGTGCCTGCAGCCGGTGTCGAGGGAGACGCTTAATGCTGAAACGATTATTGTTGGTGCTTGCGGTAGTAGCGCTCGGCGCTTGTAGTTCCAACGACCCTAAAAAGCTTGCGATGAAGCCCGCCGACTTGGTGAAGTTTGAAGCCACGGCGAAGCTGAAAAAGCAGTGGAGTAGAGACACGGGTTCCGGCACCGATAAGCGCTATTCGCGTCTGGTGCCAGCACTGGACCGCAATAACAAGATCTACACGGTTGGCGTAAAAGGTGATGTGGAAGCCCTGGATGCGCAGACTGGCAAGCGGTTGTGGCAGACCTCGTTGAAGACTCAGCAAGGCTCAGAAGATGCGTTTGTTGATCAGCAGTCCTGGGTCGCAAAGCTGTTTAGCAGTTTGCTGTTCTGGCAAGAAAAACCGCAGCCTTTGCAAATTGCCGGTGGTATTGCCGTAAACAACGAAGCTGTATTTTTTGGCGGGTTCGATGGCTATGTGTATGCCGTCGATAGTGAAAATGGCGAGTTGTTGTGGCAAGTCGCGCTCAGCAGTGAAGTGGCTGCCGCACCTGCCGCTAACAGCGAAGTTGTCGCGGTAAATACCATTGATGGTCGCGTTTATTTGTTGGATGCGAAAACCGGCGAACAGCGTTGGCGCTACGACCAGACAGTACCTATTTTGACCTTGCGTGGCACTTCCGCGCCGGTACTGACGCCCACCCAGGTGATCGTCGGTTTCGACAGCGGTCAAATAGTGAGCCTGGCAACGTCTGACGGGTCAACTCAGTGGGAAGTTCGTGTCAGTCGACCGCAGGGGCGAACCGAGCTTGAACGCATCGTTGATATCGATGGCACGCCAGTCGTGAACAGCGGTTATGTCTATGCGGCGAGCTACCAGGGCAATATTGTGGCACTGAGCCGCGCAGCAGGTCGTTCACTCTGGCAGCAAGAGGCCTCGACGGCACACAATATTGCGGTGGCAGACGGTAAAGTTTTTGTATCTACCGAAGACTCTAAAGTGATTGCGTTCAACAGCATTACCGGAGAACCCGAATGGGAAAACTTCCAGTTGAAGCGACGCGATATTGGTGGCCCGCAGGAGATTGGCGACTACATTGCTGTGATCGACAAAAAGGGTTACCTGCATTTGATGAACAAGTCTGATGGCGCGTTTGCCTATCGCTTCAAACCTAAAGGCGATGATTTCAGGTCGCCGATGCTGTATGCGAACGAAATGCTATATACCTTTGCCGATAATGGCCGTTTGACTGCTTACGCGCTCAAGGAGCGCGCGCCTAAAAAGGCCAACTAAACTGTTATAAAGCGCTGCCCTGTGGTGCGGCGCTGTTTTATTTCCCTCCATTCATACCAAGAGATTCCGCATGATTCCAACCATTGCTTTGGTCGGGCGTCCTAACGTGGGAAAGTCCACGCTGTTTAATCGACTTACAAAAACGCGCGATGCCATTGTCGCAAATTTCGCAGGTTTGACCCGCGACCGAAAATACGGCGATGCGGAATTTGAAGGCAAGCGTTTTATTGTTGTTGATACCGGCGGCATCAGCGGTGATGAGGAGGGTATCGACAGTGTGATGGCCGAGCAGTCGCTGCAAGCTATCGCCGAGTCAGACATCATTCTGTTTTTGGTGGATTGCCGGGACGGATTAACTCACGTAGACAGCCAGATCGCACAGCACTTGCGCACCTTGCACAAGCCGACTTTCCTGGTGGCGAATAAAGTGGATGGGCAAAATCACGATCTCGCGATTGCGCCTTTCTTTGAGTTGGGCCTGGGAGAAGTCCACTCGGTGGCAGCAGCGCATGGTCGCGGCGTCAATACATTGATGGCAACGGTGCTTGCTGATATTGCCGTCGAAAGCGAAGCGGATGAAGCCGACGCCGAGAGGCGCTTGAAAATGGCAATTATCGGTCGCCCGAATGTGGGTAAGTCGACGCTTGTGAATCGTATGCTCGGGGAGGAGCGTGTGGTGGTGTTCGATATGCCGGGTACGACCCGAGACAGTATTTATATCGATTATGAGCGGGATGAAAAGCACTATACGCTGATCGACACAGCGGGTGTGCGTCGGCGCAAAAACGTAAAATTAACCGTCGAGAAATTCTCCATCATCAAAACGCTGCAGGCCATTAATGATGCGAACGTCGTGATTCTAGTAATGGATGCAAGCGAGGGTATTGTCGATCAGGACCTACACCTTCTTGGTCACGCAATCGAAAGTGGCAGGGCGCTGGTGGTTGCGCTCAATAAGTGGGATGGTCTGGAAGACGATCACAAATCCTATGTTAAAACTGAACTACAACGCCGCTTGAGCTTTGTGGATTACGCCGATTTACATTTTATTTCTGCGTTGCACGGCACCGGCGTGGGTAACCTTTACAAGTCGGTTGAGAAGGCCTATCAGGCGGCGACGGAGAAATACTCCACGAGTTTTCTCACCCGAATTCTGGAAGATGCTGTCACTGCGCATCAGCCGCCACTGGTACGAGGCCGGCGTATTAAATTGCGCTACGCGCATGCTGGCGGGCATAACCCTCCGATTATTGTCATCCACGGCACCCAAACCAGCGAGGTGCCGAACCATTACACGCGCTATCTGGAAAAGGTGTACAGACGTGCGTTGGAGTTGCACGGCACACCAGTCCGAATTGAATATCGCAGTGGGGATAATCCCTTCGCTGGGCGGAAAAACAAGCTAACTGAACGTCAGTTAACCAAAAAACGCCGCCTTATGAAGCATGTGAAGAAAAAGAAATAGCGCGTACAAATCAGCGCTAGCTTAAAAGCTGGTAGCTCGTGACGCGCGTGTTAACTGCAGCTCCAGCCCCAAGACTGTAATTTTTCGACAAATTCGGCGGCTTTTTCTTCGCAGTACCCTTCCATGTTTTGTGCGCTCCAAAGCACGCTGGCTTCATTTGGGGCGTCTGCATTTTTGTAGTAATTGACCGCGCAGGGGACCTTGGATGGCGCGGCTTCGTAGGCTATCTCCACTTTGCGGGTCAGCCCCTGTAGTTCACACTTGTACATGGTCGGCTGAGTCGCATCATCTTCTGAGGTATCTGGAGTGGAGCTTGTTTGTGACCACGCGATTGGTGTAAACAGGTTTATAAGTAACGCGAATGCAATACTCTTTTGAATTGTCGGCATCGAAATTTCCTCGTGCTGTTTAATCGATTAATAATACAAAAACATCCACCTGAGAGCTCGTCTTACATCACATTGGCGCTTCGACTTTTGTCTTTGCCTGCGAGGTTAAGCGCGGTTTTTGTAATCACACACATGTTTCTTAGGTGGTGTGGCCGCGGCGAAGTTCATTAAAACTTAGCGCGTTAACGAGCCAGGCGCTGCCAGATTCCAGGCACCGGGCTTCAGGCAGTAGCCGCGGGTGATAAGGCGTCGCTGTTGATTAGGCGTTTCTGGTAATAAATAATTCAAAAGCTTCAAACGCCGCTTTCATTCGTGCTAGGGCCTGTTAACACTAATTCGATTCATTCTGTTGCGGCTAAAATTTCGCTGTCAAGTGATGCGGCACCCCGACGTTTGGAGTGCAGGTTGTTCGGCATATCCCTATGCCTCACCCCTACGGGGTTACACGCTAAAACGCTCCCGGCGTTTTAGTGGTTGTTCCAAATGAGCGATAAACAACGCTGAGAGCGGGATTTTAGCCGCAACCCGCAGGGCTGGGCCTGTATTTCCAGGCTGATGCGTTATTTTTCGCTCGTTTAGCCCGCTAAACAACGCCAAAAATGCCTTTCATCCTGAAAATACAGGCTCCAGCAGAGCGAATTGAATTAGTGTTAACAGGCCCTAGAGAAGTAGAAATGAAAACGTGTATCCAACGGCGCAACATCATCGGTGCCGTGCGCTTATTTGCTGCGTTTTTTCGATCCATCCAGGAGTTTCAACATTGTGAATGAATTGCTCGAGTATAGCTTTGTCTGCGCATGCAGTGGGATAGTCGCAGGTTTTGTCGCTGGGTTGTTCGGTGTTGGTGGAGGTATCGTGATTGTGCCTGCGTTGTACTTTGTTTTTGGGGCACTCGGTATGGAAGCGAGTCACGCTTTGGCGATGGCGGTGGCGACCTCGCTGGGAACTATTTTGCCTACTTCGATCTCCTCTTTGCGGGCACACAACCGATTGGGCAATATCGACTGGCAAGTGGTGCGGCTAGCGGTTCCCAGCCTGGTGCTGGGCGCGTGTGCGGGTGCCTTGTTGGTCAGTTTTTTTGCCGGGGAATGGTTGTCGCTGGTGTTTGGTTGCACCTTACTCGTCGTCGCCTGGTTAGTGTTGCGCAAGGGAAGAGGTGCCACGGACGCCGTGGGCTCTGCCAAATTACCCCCTGTGGTTTTGCGCGTAGCTGTTTTTTTTCTGGCTGTAATTTCCGCGCTGGCTGGCGTAGGAGGAGGGGCGTTGGGATCGCCACTATTGGTGATGGGGGGCTATTCTGTTCACCGGGCTGTCGGTACGGCGGCGAGTTTTGGTGCATTTATCGCGTTGCCATCGATTATTTTAATCGCACTGTTTTCGGTATCACCCGAAGGTGCTCCTCCGTACAGTATTGGGTTGATCAGCTTGCCTGCGTGGGCGTTGATTTCTGTTTGCACCTACCTGGTAGCACCGTTTGGTGCCAAGTTCGGCAGGCAGCTCTCCGATCGTCATCTGGCAACAGTATTGGCCGCGTTTCTGATGTTTATCAGTGTAAAAATGTTATACACCGGAATTACCTATTACCTCGCCCTTGCATAACCTGCTTACACGACGTTGCGTGGCGTTGCCTGATAAAACCCGTTTGTCTGAAAGATATCCAGCGGCATTTGGTAAAGGTCGCTAAGGGTGTCGCTGGTGAGCACCTCGGCTGTCGAGCCGTCAGCGTACACGCGCCCTTCGTTTAGAAGCACCACTCGGGAAATTTCTGGAATAATTTCATTGAGATGATGCGTCACCAGGACCAGGGTAACGCCGGTTTTTGCCAACGCGCGCATGTGCGCAACTAGCAGCAGCGCACTTTTCATGTCGAGCCCGCTAGTCGGTTCATCGAACACGAGGACTTCTGGCTGGTGAATAAGTGCTCTTGCCAGAAGAAGTCGACGCTGCTGCCCGGTAGAGAGCTGCAAATAGGGGAGTGCCGCCAGATTGCCGATATCCATTTGCGCCATGATGCGTTCTGCGTGCTGTTTTTGCTCAACGCTTACCGTGTGGTGGCTATGCAGACCAACAGAACCGAAATAGGCGGATAGCACCACTTCGAATCCGGTCGCCAGGCTGCGGTAATCGTTTTGCAGATCTTGCGATACGACGCCAATTTTTTTCCGCAGATCCCACAGATTGAACAGCGTTTTGCCGAATATTTCACAGCGCATCTCTGGCGTTACGCGCGGCCGTAATTCTCGTGTCAGCACCTTCAACAGCGTCGATTTGCCCGCACCATTGGGGCCGAGTATGGCGGTGTGTTGGCCAGTACGCAGGGTCAGATTCATTTGGTGGAGGGCGGGCTCTGCGCCCCTGTAAACAGTGGCTTCGCGCAGGTAAAAAAAATCGGTTGGATCGGTTTCGTTCATTATTTCTGGTGCCAGAATGGTTGGCCAATGGTCGGCGTGCTGGCACTTGCCGTTTGGCGTTTTTGCATTAATCCTGCGTGCCAGGCGTCGCGCCCAGCCCGGATTGCATTGGCAAAGGCTTTCGCCATCAGCGGTGGTTGCTGGGCTTTGGCAACGGCGGTGTTCAACAATATACCATCAAATCCCATTTCCATAGCTTCCGCAGCGTGCGATGGGGCGCCGAGTCCTGCATCCACGATCATTGGTATTTCCGGCAAACGCTCGCGAATCGAGCGCAGATTGTAGCGGTTGAGCAGACCTTGCCCTGTGCCAATCGGAGCGCCCCAGGGCATAAGAACCTGACAGCCTGCGTCTAAGAGGCGCTGGCAGAGTATCAGGTCGTCGGTGCAATAGGGCAGTACACTAAAACCTCGTTTAACGAGTTCGCGGCTCGCTTCCACAAGTTCGAAAGGGTCTGGCTGAAGGGTGTAGTCATCGCCGATAACCTCGAGCTTAATCCACGGGGTCTCAAACATTTCGCGGCTCATTTCCGCCAGGTTGATTGCCTCTTTCGCGCTTTTACAACCGGCAGTGTTTGGCAGCAAAGTGCAGCCTGTGCGTTGAATTGCCTGCCAGATGGTTTGCCCGCCGTTGATGTTGGGGTTTTGGCGGCGCAGACCAAGCGTGACTATTTCGCAGTGTGATGCGGCGACGGAGTCCAGCATCGACTGCGGCGACGGATATAGTGCGGTGCCGAGCAGCAGGCGACTGGAAAAAGTTTTACCGTACAGGGTTAACACATCTTCGGAAATTGCAGAATCTTGCATGCTTGTCTCGTTTTGCGCCTGGTGAGTAGGGGATTGTTGTGCGCAGCAGGCCCTAGCCTCCGCCGACCGGACTGACCAGATCAACCAGGTCTCCGTCCTGCAGTTGGGTTTGCTGGTGCTGGCTGCGGGGAACAAATTCGCCATTAATTGCAGCCGCAACCGGTTGCCCCGGCGGATTGGTGTTGGCTATCAGCGTGTGTAATGAGCCGGCGGGCACCTGCATGAGTTCACCATTCAAACTAATTTCAATCATGTGCATGTGAGACATCAGGATTCACCGAGTTAACCAGTTGAGCTGTGAACGGCAGCGCTGGCGCAGCTTCATTTAACTGGGCTAGAGCGTGCTCAACGAGCGTGGGGGCGAGCAGATAGCCGTGGCGGTAGAGCCCATTTATAGCGATAACAGGGACTTCGCCACAGATAGTGGTGTCGATATGGGGCATGTTGTCCATAAGGCCTGGGCGGAGATTGACATCTAACTTGGTGATACGCGCCTCGGCAAAGGCCGGGTTCAAGGTATAGAGTGCACTGGTTAGCTCAAGGCAAGAATGGATGCTCACCGGTGTCAAATCCTCGCTCTCGATTTCGGTCGCGCCGAGGATATAGCTGTGGTTCGCGCGGGGCACGACATAGAGTTTGTAGCGCGGGTGGAGCAGCCGAACCGGACGGGTGAACGCCACTTCGCGGGTTTCCACCCAAAGTACTTCGCCGCGCACACCGCGTACCTGCGGGTTACTTTCTTTCGCGCCAAAGCCGCGCACATCAAATATCAGGTCGTATCCGGTCAACGGCTTGCCATTGATTTGTGGGCTGCTGCTAAGCGCGACCTGGGCATTTTCTACCAGGATCGCACCGGCTTTTTGAATGTGGTGGAGAAGGCCATCCATAAACGCGCAGTTGTCGATATGCGCTTCTGAGGGAAGGTAGAGACCTTGTTCGAACTGCGTTAAATCCGGCTCCAAACTTCCGATGTCGTCACTGTTAACCCAGCGCGCGCTGTTGTCCTCGCCGAGATGGAATTGGAGTTCTTGATGCAGCTGATGCAGCTCGCTGGCGTCCTGCGGGTGGCAGACTACGAGAGACCCTCGGCGCTGATACATGGTGCTTAAGCTGAGTGGGAGGGCACCGAGCCAGGTTTCCCAGAGGCGGACCGAGCGCATGCCGATATCAAATATCAGGCGGTTCGATACGGCCACTTCGTTGAACGGAGAAATCATACCCGCTGCGGTATAAGCCGCAGCTTTCGGAAGCGCAAAACTGCCGGCTTCAAAAAGCGTTACCTGGTGGCCCAGTTCCAAAAGCTTCCAGCTTAGAAGTCTGCCAAGCAAACCTCCGCCGGCGATTGCGATGTTAAATGGCGCGGATTCCAGGCGAGTGGAGACAGAAAAGTCGTGTGTTGGAGCAGTCATAATTGTTGCCTACGCAGGTTCGAACCTGATCAGGTCGTACGGGTATATTCTCAGCCGACAACGTCATGTTGGCACCCCGACAGTCATTTAAAGCGAGCGGCTAGTCTAAACATCTGCGCAATTCCCTGCAAGTTTTGCGAAGGCTAGGGGTTGTGGCGCGACAAGCATCGAATCATGTCGATTTGCTATGAAGAAAAAAGCAGCGCGGGTTCAAAAATTATTGTTGCAGACAATGCAAAAAAGAAACGGCCATCTACATTTAAGTAACCTTCGGGATGTTTATTGGAGTGGCGCTATTTTTGGCTTTGCATTCGTTGAATGCTTCGGTGGGCCATGTGGCTATAGCGACGACTTCCCGTGTGACGCTTGATTTTGCGTGTAAGCGTCCAGGCAACTCATGTGCAGGTTATAGCTGCCGTAAAAATGAACGAAGAAAGGATGCGAGCGCGGTGTTTAACACGGCGTTAGGCGCAAGGCGCGTTTGTGTTGAGACACACTTGTGGTGATTGTGAGTCTAAAAATGGGTCGTGTTGAGAACCTCTTTATTGTTAAAGCATTTGCCAGTCAGCCTTTTGCTGGTAATCCAGCCGCAGTTTGTGTGTTAACCGAGTTGCCTTCCGCGCAGCATATGCAACAGATTGCGCGCGAGATGAATCAGCCCATAACCTCTTTTGTTGTGCCAGAACTAGATGGTACTTACACCTTGCGTCACTACGGCCCTACTAATCCGGTCGAAATATGCGGTCATGGCACGATTGCCGCGTCTCACGTGGTCTATGAATATCTCGGCCATACCAAGCCCCATATCGATTTTCAGCTTGCCACGATGAATGTTCGGGTTGGCGTGCGCGACAAGGGATTCGAGCTGGAGATTCCCGCCTTCCCTTGCAAGCCTGTGGTGGATGTACCCTGCGTGGTGAAATTTTTAGGCGTGCGCCCACTGCAGTGCTATCGGAGTTTTTATGACGTGATCGCGGAGTTTTCGACAGAGGATATCGTGCGATCGCTCAAACCGGATTTCAGTGTGCCTCTGGTTAATTCAATCCGTGCTCTCCTGGTCACGGCAAAAGGTAGTTCAAGCGACTATGTTTATCGTGTATTTGCGCCGTCTATTGGCGTAAACGAGGACTATTTTTGCGGCTCGGCGAATGGCGCCCTGGGACCCCTGTGGCGAGATAAGTGCGCTAAAAACGAGTTATTGGGTTATTCCGTTAATGAGCGGGGCGGACCAATTCCCTGCGTTGTGCTGGGTGAGAAAGTGCGTATCTACGGCCAGGCGCTCACGTGGTTTTCGGGTACAGTGAAATTTGACGCTTGCGCCTGATCACCGCCTTTACGCAGGTTATGCCTAATGGTTTGCAAGTGAGTTGGAAGTAAAGGCATTTACCGAACCAGAATTTGCCATTAAAGGGAGTCTATGGTGTTGGATTGGCGGTCATTCCTGGCGCGACTGAATACAAACAACCCTGTGTTAGCTCGCCATCTAACCCAGTGGGAGAACGAATCTTTGTGTGGCTACGCAGGGGCATTGTGGCGACATCACCCGGACCCGGCCAGCGCGGCAGGCCAGATGGCGGCAGTTGACCACCTGGAAGCCGTCGCGCAGCGCTATTTTGGGCACTCAGTTGAGCTTGCGTCTCAACTGGAATTTCAGCGCGTCTTTTTAACAGTGCATCACACTGCACCGTTATTCCATCCCATTGCGCTGCAGACTTTATTGCTTGCCGTTGCAAGTGCGGACATGCCTCAGCGAATTCCGGTTTTGGCGACTGATTGGATTCCCATGGACAATATGTTTTTCCCGCGAGGGCTATTGTTACCGACGGACAACGGTCTGGCGAGCTACAACTTGTTCGGCAAGAGCAGCCGGAAAAAACTTGTCTCCCAGATGGAAGGGTTCGATAAGGCCGCTGTAGCCGGATTGTTGTCAAATTTGCACAAAGATACACGCAAAGGTGCTATTCCGGCGCCGCTAGGCAAATTTACATGCGAGTTTGTGGAGCAGTTTTATTTGGCCGATAAGGTCCTTGAAAAGGGCTACTACCGAGAGCAATGTGCTGTCCTCAATCATCTGGCGTGGGCGCAATTATTTCCCGCCCATCCGCTGATTCAGTTGAATATTAGCGATGTTATCTTGCCGTTGTTGGTGGAAAGTCTGCGGGATTCGAATTCGTTAATACACGCGGTGCTGTTCGATCCGGATGTACGCAGCGAAGTGCTGGATGTACTGGAAGGGGTGGGCGGCTGTTGGGACAGGCAAAGAGAGACGGGGACCTGTTTTTTCTGGCTGCAGCACAATCAAAAAATGCGGCCGATTTTGCAGCTTGAAAAGGACCGTCTGCTGGCTGGTGAAATAGAAATTGAATTGACGCCACGTACGATTATTGAGTTGCTGGAACGCGGCCATATTATTCCCGGGGTTTTTCTGGTTTTCGCACAATTAATGTTTGTTAATCGATTTTCTTGCGTCGGTGGAATGCGTCAAATTGCCTACAATTCTGATATTCGTGACGGCTTGATTCGCGTTTTCGTCACCCGGGCACCGCAATTCGTTGCGGCGGTAAAAAATTTCCCCATGGACCACTTCGCAGCGGGCATAAATGCGATAAACCTTGCACCTGGCCGCGCTATAACTTTACTCGAATTAATGAGCTCGCCCCATTTGCTCGAAGATGACTGGCGCTGCCAGCCATTGCGTGGCGCGGTGCTCGAAGCATCCGACTACTTACTGGCTCTCAGTGCCTGAGCTTTTCAATACTCGCGCGTTCAGCGCTCCCTGGTGCAGGGTGATGTTCAGCATTTCACCTTCGTTAACGTGATCGCTGTTGCGGACCACTTCGCCGATCGCGTTGCGGGTTATCGAATAGCCTCGTTCCAAAGTGTTCAGTGGACTAACAATATTTAACAGCGCCATGGCCTTCTGCATACGCGCGTTTTGATCTTTCAAGGTGCGGCGTAGCGCCTGTTCCAGTCGCTGCTCAGAACTCGTGAGTTGCTGTTTGCTGCGGCTGAGTTTGAGTGCAGGGGTTTGGGTGAGAAACCGTTGTTGTGTGTGTTCCAGCTGTTTTTTATCGGCCGCTATTTTCTTCTGCCAGCTTTTGTGGAGCCGAATTTCTAAATGATCGAGCCTTTGGCTCCATGCTTGTAGCTGCTGGCCCGGGTGGCGTAACAGGCGTTGGAGAGAAAGTAACTGCTGTCTGGCCGTACCAATGTGCGCGCTGATCGCGCGCTGAAAACGGCGTTCGAGGTGACCTAACGACGACAGATAGTCGGCTTGATCCGGGCTGAGCAACTCTGCTGCTGCGGACGGGGTTGGCGCTCTCACGTCGGCCACAAAATCAGCAATGGTAAAGTCGATCTCGTGGCCGACAGCACTGACGACCGGCAGTTTCGAGTCGAATATTGCATGCGCCAGGGCTTCGCTGTTAAAACTCCATAAATCTTCGATGGAGCCGCCACCACGGCACAGCAAGATTACGTCAAAGTGATTGCTCTGATTTGCTGTTCGAAGCGCATCAATGATTTGCTTGGCTGACCCTTCTCCTTGCACAGCGACGGGCAGCACCGTAACCATCGTTGCCGGGAATCGCCTTTTTAATACGGACAGGACATCCTGAATAGCGGCACCACTCGGAGATGTAATCACGGCGATATGCTGAGGGAGCACCGGCAGAGGCCGTTTGTGTTCCGGCGCGAACAGGCCATCACCTGCCAGCTTTTGCTTGAGAGCTTCGAACTGTCGTTGCAGCAGACCGAAGCCCGCATCCTCCATATGTTCGATTATGAGTTGGTAGTCGCCGCGGCCTTCATAGATGCTGGTACGGGCGCGCACCACAACTTTGTCACCGGATTTTGGCGAGAATCGAACCAGCGCGTTGCGGTTGCGAAACATTGCGCAACGCACCTGGGCTGCGGCGTCTTTGAGCGTGAAATACCAATGCCCAGAGCTCGGACGGCTCAGGTTTGAAACTTCTCCTTCTACCCACAGAAGTGGCAGGTGCAGCTCAAGCAGGCTTCGCGCACGACGATTCAGCTCCGCAACTGAAATGATTTCTCTCGTGGGTGTATTGCTGTGCGGATCTGTCATCACTATCTCCTGTCAAACGTTTAAGCGCGCTGCTGCGTGCCAGCCGGACATTCTCAATCTTGCGGTATTGGCTGTAAACCATCTCTTTACAATAAGTCGTTGTTATTTCAATTGTTTACCGAAGTCTGTCTAAACTCTATAATGCCCGGTTTATTTCGATGCCCAGATAAAAGCCGCGACACAGTGGGGCTTAAGAATCCGGGTTCAGCCATGAGAAATGGCTCTTCTACTACGCTTGAGGTTGTTGTTTCATGTTGAGAATCGCTCAAGAAGCACTTACGTTTGACGATGTTTTATTGGTACCTGGGTACTCTGCTGTTACCGCGAAAGATGTCAGCTTAAAAACCCGGATTACGCGAAACATTTCGCTCAATATTCCTTTAGTGTCCGCTGCGATGGACACCGTCACAGAAGCATCGTTGGCGATTGCTCTGGCGGAAGAGGGTGGAATCGGGATCATCCATAAAAGCATGTCCATAAAGCAGCAAGCCAAGGCGGTGCGTGCCGTTAAAAAATTCGAAGCTGGTGTGGTAAAAGACCCTATCACTATTGAGGCCTCTGCCACAATTAATGAGTTGATAGCGCTTACTGGCAAGCACAAAATTTCAGGGGTGCCAGTGCTGGAAAGTGGCAACCTCGTAGGCATAGTGACCGGGCGCGATGTGCGCTTCGAGTCCAACCTGGACGCGACTGTTGCCAGCATCATGACGCCGAAAGAAAAGCTGGTGACCGTGAAAGAGGGTGCAGACCCTACTGAAGTAAAAGCGCTGCTGCATAAAAACCGCATCGAAAAGGTTCTGGTTGTTAATGACAATTTCGACCTGCGTGGTTTGATTACGGTTAAAGATATGAACAAAGCAGAGACCTTTCCGAATGCCTGCAAAGACGCCGATGGAAGTTTGCGCGTGGGTGCCTCGGTGGGCACGAGCCCTGATACCGATGATCGGGTCGCGGCTTTGGTGGAAGCTGGGGTCGATGTATTGGTGGTCGATACTGCTCATGGTCATTCGAAAAATGTGTTGGACCGGGTTGCGAAAATTAAGCGCGATTATCCGCATGTGGATGTGATTGGCGGTAACATCGCGACGGGTGAAGCAGCTTTGGCCCTGGTGGAAGCGGGTGCTGACGGCGTGAAGGTGGGCATTGGCCCTGGTTCTATTTGTACAACCCGGATTGTTACCGGCGTGGGTGTTCCCCAGATTTCGGCGATTGCCAATGTGGTTGAAGCCCTGAAAGACACCAATGTACCGGTGATCGCTGATGGCGGCATTCGTTTTTCTGGTGATATTGCCAAGGCGCTGGTTGCCGGTGCGCACGCGATTATGATGGGGTCTATGTTTGCTGGTACCGAAGAGGCTCCAGGCGAAGTCGAGTTGTACCAGGGGCGAACCTATAAATCTTATCGTGGTATGGGCTCGCTTGGCGCGATGTCGAAAACGCAGGGATCTTCCGACCGATATTTCCAGGATTCAAGCCAGGGTATGGAAAAGCTGGTTCCGGAAGGTATTGAGGGCCGAGTCCCGTACAAGGGGCCACTCAGCGCCATTGTTCACCAGCTGATGGGTGGCGTGCGTGCCGCTATGGGCTACACCGGTTCGGTGGATATCGAAACCATGAGAACGCGTCCCCAGTTTGTGAGGGTGACTTCGGCTGGTATGGGCGAGAGCCATGTACACGATGTCAGTATCACCAAAGAAGCGCCCAACTACCCGGTCTCGGGGCGCTAAAATTACCTTTCTCAGAGGCCCGGATTTTCCGGGCTTTATTTTTTTAGTTGTGTTCGTGGAACCACTCTATGACCCAGAATATTCATTCTCAGCGAGTCCTTATTCTTGACTTTGGATCGCAGTACACCCAGTTAATTGCTCGTCGAATTCGCGAGGTGGGTGTTTTTTCTGAAATTCGCGCATTTGATATGACCGATGAGGAAATTCGGGAGTACAACCCGAAAGCCATTATTCTCTCGGGCGGCCCGGAGTCGGTAACGGCTGGCGCCTCACCGCGCGCGCCGGAAGCCGTATTTGAATTGGGTGTGCCAGTACTGGGTATCTGTTACGGAATGCAGACTATGGCAGAGCAGCTGGGGGGCAGGGTGCAATCCTCGGAGGTGCGGGAATTCGGTTATGCGCAGGTGCGGGTTGCTGGTGAAAGTGCGCTTTTCCGCGATATTAAAGATCATGTCGACAGTGACGGCGGCGCTTTGTTGGATGTCTGGATGAGCCATGGCGACAAAGTCATTGCCATGCCGGACACGTTCAGCCTGCTGGCCTCAACACCTTCCTGTCCCATCGCTGGGATGAGCTGGGAAGAGAAGCGATTTTATGGCGTTCAGTTCCATCCGGAGGTTACTCACACGTTGCAAGGCAAGCGTATTTTCGAGCATTTTGTCTTGGAGATTGCCGGCTGTGAACCTCTTTGGACTCCTGCAAATATCGTGGAAGACGCTATCGAACGCGTGCGCGAGAAAGTGGGATCAGACAAGGTTTTACTTGGTTTGTCCGGTGGCGTGGATTCCTCAGTGGTAGCCGCACTTTTGCATCGCGCGATTGGTGACCAGCTGACGTGCGTGTTCGTCGACAACGGGTTGCTGCGAAAGCAGGAAGGTGACCAGGTGATGGACATGTTTGCCAAGAACATGGGGGTGAAAGTTGTCCGCGCGGATGCTGAAGACCTGTTCCTTTCCAAGCTGCATGGGATAAACGATCCGGAGCAGAAGCGAAAAATAATCGGCAACACTTTTATCGAAGTGTTCGATACAGAGGCGGCCAAATTGCAAAACGTGAAATGGCTTGCGCAGGGCACCATTTATCCGGATGTTATTGAGTCCGCTGCATCCAAAACAGGCAAAGCGCATGTTATCAAGTCCCATCACAATGTGGGTGGCTTGCCAGAAGACATGCAGTTTGAGCTTGTTGAGCCTTTGCGCGAACTGTTCAAAGACGAGGTGCGCAAAATTGGCCTGGAATTGGGCTTGCCTTACGATATGGTCTACCGCCATCCGTTCCCGGGCCCTGGCCTTGGTGTGCGTATCCTTGGTGAAGTTAAAAAGGAATATGCGGATATTTTGCGAGAAGCTGATGCCATCTTTATCGAAGAGTTGCGAAATGCTGATTGGTACCATAAAACCAGCCAGGCTTTTGCGGTATTCCTCCCCGTGAAGTCAGTTGGTGTTGTTGGCGATGCACGACGTTACGAATGGGTTATCTCGCTACGTGCCGTTGAAACAGTAGATTTTATGACCGCGCGCTGGGCTCACTTGCCCTACGACTTGTTAGAGAAGGTTTCCAATCGAATCATCAACGAGATTTCCGGTGTGTCGCGTGTGGCTTATGACGTATCGAGCAAGCCTCCTGCGACGATTGAGTGGGAATAATACCCAGCTACTGACTTCTATTCCGGCCTGGTGTATAAACATAAACACCGCCAGGGTCGGAGCTCTATTGGCGAGTTAAGGCAGCTGGGTTGCCTTAACTCCCTCACCGTTTTCCCTTGTACATATTGTCTTGCCGCCACCAAGTACTCTCTGGGCTAAGGTGCTCTGCGTTTTTCGCAGGGTTAGGTAATATTCACCATTTGTCCGCCGACTTGTTAACAGTCCACACCTGTGGATTTAGTACCATATATGGATAACAGGGCGCCATAAAGTGTGATAAGCTTCACTCGATCGCTCACTTTGAGCCACCGATTCAGTTCTAATGCCGTTTGTCTGGCAGCGCTATTCTCTAGCCAATTAATGCGAGATATTATTGGATGAAACAGCTCCATGATGGTGTTGAGCGAAAACAACCGCGAGTTCGAGGATCTTAAAATGGATTTTGACGCATGGAATGTCGATCTCGACACCTTGTCTGCCTATCACACAACTGGATTCCGTATTTCTGTTGAGGGCAGCCCGACCCACCCATTGGGTGTGTCGCCGAGCCATTTTCCCGCCGGATTAAGCGCTGTAGAACAAGCCCGGTTGATAAGGTGCGGTATGAAGGCAATTAAGAATGCCGCCACCAGCACCCGGACATCAAAAGCTTCCGATGAAGTGTTTGACGAGGCGGCTTCTTGAAGGGGCCAAGTTTGGAAGGGTGTTCCTGGGGTACACAAAAAAGGCGCTTATTTCAGCGCCTTTTTTTGTTGAAGAATAAACTCTATTCGGTTTCAGCTATAAAAATCTAGCGGGTAACGAAGCGCCCCTTTAGCAGCATCAGAGTTTTATGGTCATCGACGCGTTTAAGCAGGGTTTCGAAACGAGAGTTGATTACCTGGCTGGAGTCTTGCGTGTTTTGGGCTCCAGCGAGTAACTCATTCATTTCAGTTGATATATCGTCCATGGCGCTGAAAATGGCGTTAGTGGTTTTCTCATCTTCAAATATACGCTCATCCCGTGTGCTCGCGAGATAATCATCACACTCTTGCAGCCATTCTTTGCGCTGTTCTACAAAGCCCTTGATGTTTCGCATTCCGCCTTTGTAACGGGTATCGAAATGATGTGTTCGGTACTTGTCGAGGCTTGCGACTGCCGTCGTCATAAAATCAAAACGCGTGTCTTCACAGAATTTCCAGCTTAAATAGCTGGGAAATTTTTCTGTACGCTTGGCTTCAGCTTTTTCCCGTTTGCATTGCTCGTTGCAGCTTTCAGCAAAGCTCACAAACGGAATAAGAGAGCAAATTATAATAGCAGCGATATGTCTCATAATAATTTCCCTTTCTATTAAACTTTATTATTAGGGTCGAACAAGTTTTAATCTATTAAACGGCGCCCAAAAAGCAAAGTCAACCCCATGTGAACCAGTTACTTGTCTATTTCGGGAATTAGTTGACTTTTTGGAGATATGTGCGCCAACTTTACAAAAGTATTAAAGTTTGGCGCGGAATCTGATGAAAATATTGGGTTGTTAGTTTGGTTTTGTCAGAACAACAATAATGATAAAGAAGTAGGTTATAAATGACATTGAAAACAGAGTGATTTGGTATAACCGATTTTGGTGGGTGCGGAAGAGCAGTACGCCGAGCACAATATAAAGCGCAATGAGAGCGAGCTTAACGCCAAACCAGAACACGGCGAACGGTGAATAGCCAAAGAAGATAGCCAGGGTAACCCCGCTTATGAGCAGCCCTGTGTCATTTATGTGGGGCAATATTTTTACCCAGCGCTTATGCAGTAGATCTGATCGTCCGATTAGCCAAAGAAATCGCAGGGAAAAACCAACAAAAGTAAGCAGGGCAAACCACACATGTAGGTGCTTCGCCACGAGGATGTAGGGCATATTAGCTGAGGGCTTTGTTTATTAATGTACCGAGGTGTGGTTTGTAGGGCAGGGCGAGAGCGGCTTGGTGTCCAGATTCGGACATTTTGTTCCAGGTTTTCTGGATAATGTCGATGAGTTTGTCTTCTGCGTGTTTATTGGCAAAATCTTCGAGGTAGTGCTTAAGGAACACCAGACAAATGACATCTTCAAGGGTTTGGGTTTCCGGGTCTCTCCGCAGTTGCCTTTTTTGAATAAGGAACTTTACTCGCTCACAATCTTTTTCGTTAAAGCCGCATTCTGACATGATCTCTGCTGCGCGGTTTGCATGGAAGAGGGAAAGCTCCGAGCGCCACTTTTTGTAGCCAGCACGACCTTCAGGGTAGGCGGAGCGCGGCGATGTCCAGCGCTCGATGTGTTGCGCGCGAGCAGCAATTTGAAGGTGAACCGACGCTTCAGGGCAAAATTCAGCAAGTTGCTCGGTCATACGCTGTCCGTAGAGCAGTTCTTTCGGTTGCTGCTGGCCAGTTTCTGCGTTTACCTCAAGGTTCGGGTCTTTTGCATTGGCGGCATCGATTGAGCGAAGTGCCGCACCCAGCGCTGGATCTTGTGTCTGCATTAGTCGATAGAGACTGAGGCGACGCCTTTTAATGCGTCCAGATCAGAAATGATTACGTGTTTTTTATCCAGCGTAATCACGCCCTGCTTGTGTAAACGACTGAGTACCCGGCTGACCGTCTCGATTGTTAAGCCGAGGTAATTACCTATGTCGGATCGCGACATGGGAAGGTAAAACTCTTTTGCAGACAGGCCACGGTTGTGGTTGCGTGTAGAAATACTGAGCAACAGGGAGGAGATGCGCTCATCAGCGCTGTTCTTACTAAGTAGCGTAATTAGCTGTTGCTCGTGTGTTATTTCTTTACTCATCAACTGAAAAAAGCGGCGCTGAAGATTGGGAACTTGTGCGCTCAGCTCTTCGAGTCGGGTAAATGGAATTTCACATACTGCGGATGTTTCCAGTGCGATGGCTGAGTTGGTGTGATGGTTCGACGCGAGGCCGTCCATACCAATGATTTCGCCCGGTAGGTAGAAGCCGGTTACTTGTTCCTGGCCATCATGGGTCACCTTCACGGTTTTGACCGCTCCGGACCGCAAAGCGTAGACCGAACGAAAGGATTCTCCGGCGTGGTAGACATGGTCGGTCTTTTGTACCGGTCGCCCTCGCTGAATAATGTCGTCAAGTTTGTTTATATCGTCAATATGCAGGCTGATTGGCAGGCAAATAGATGCGAGACGGCAATCGGCACAGTTAACTTGAGGATTGTGGTGGCACTGATGGTTGGCAATAGACTGCGGCATGGCACCTTCCCAGGCTGTGATTTACGGCACCGGCCATTATAGCTAAAAGCGATGTTAAATGCCCGTAAAGACCAGCCTCTGCGGTAAAAAAGTGCCTCAAAAAGGTTTATTCGTGTGTTGGACCGTGATTTATCGGTAATTTCCCTTCTTGCAGTGCCTCCAGGTAGCGATTTTGCGTACAAAAATTTTGTAAAACCATATGTTGTAAGTGGCTTTTGCCCTCCAGCCCCATGTAAATGCAGTTGTTTTCAAGTTCGCATTCGCCATCGAACAGAATCCCGCCGTTTGCACTCAGGTCGTTGTCGATCAGCTTGGGGCGGTTGCCGATATAAATAAAGTCAGGCGCAATCATCCGTTTGACCTCGATAACATGTTCACGAAGGTCATCCAGACAGTTTGAGTCGTGGATCTGAATGCTCATTCCGGTAAACGCGTACTTCCGGATTAAGTCCCCAACGGCTTTTAACTTATCCAAGTCTTCGAGGTCACTCCGGTTGAGAGCGATCTGATAATGGTTGAAACCCAAGCCCTTCAACAGGGCGATGTGGTCACTGTTGACTTCATCCTGATGGGTTACCACTCGGTGCACGCGCTGCTCGGACTCTGAGAGTCCAAAGTGAGATGCTAACGCATGCATAATTCCGGTTAACTCGTAAGGCTCAAAGGACTGGAAGGGGTAGCACAGTAAGAGATTCTCTACTGATTTATGCCCGACGGCGTCAGCCCACAGTTTTATTTCTTTTGTGAGTAGCGCTCCGGCACCTGCCGCTTGCGGATTTGTACGCGCCCACCTGAAGGCGTGCCCATCCATACAAATGCTCACCGAGTGGCTTGGGTGGAGGCGGTATTTTTCCAGGACGCGAGCTGCTTCAAACGCCGAAATTTTGGTATGTCGGCGCAGCGTCGGGTGTTCAGAAATATTGGATTTGGGTTCATTCGTTTGCATAAAAATAGTCTAAGTCAGCGCGCGTTATCCGACTTGATGGAAATCAACGGCGTTGAAGGCTGTCGCGTGGGGTCTGGGAAAAATTGACACTAAATGCAAGGGTATTTGATGCAGTCACCAAAAATTCGCATGGCGAGGAGGGGAAGAGCTTTAGCGGCAGTGTGGGTACAAGCGGGAAATCAAACTCTTCTCCGGAGTGCCGCAGGCGCGGCACCAGTAAGATTTGCGAGGGGAGTACGTTCGTGAATTGTCCTAGGGCCTGTTAACACTAATTCAATTCGCTCTGCTGGAGCCTGTATTTTCAGGATGAAAGGCATTTTTGGCGTTGTTTAGCGGGCTAAACGAGCGAAAAATAACGCATCAGCCTGGAAATACAGGCCCAGCCCTGCGGGTTGCGGCTAAAATCCCGCTCTCAGCGTTGTTTATCGCTCATTTGGAACAACCACTAAAACGCCGGGAGCGTTTTAGCGTGTAACCCCGTAGGGGTGAGGCATAGGGATATGCCGAACAACCTGCACTCCAAACGTCGGGGTGCCGCATCACTCGATAGCGAAATTTTAGCCGCAATAGAATGAATCGAATTAGTGTTAACAGGCCCTAGCCAAGATTTTCCAGGGAGATGGTTTGCGACATACTGATTCTCTCACCAGGCTCGATCACGATGTCGCTGGTGTTGGCTGTTTCCACACACAGGAACTCCTGTTCGCCGCTTTCGTGGACATCATCCATGCTCGCAGCATCGCTGCCTGGGTTCCACACAACCCAATGTTGGGACAGTTGTTTATCGATACAGATTTTGCGGGCGTACTGGGGGTCGATCACTTCTATTCGCTCGCTGCTGGAATAGATTCGATCCAATGGCCCTAGGTACCCTAAATGTTCGGTATCTCTATTTTCCAGTTGCTGCTGCTGGCCTGTCAGCTTGTCCTCGTAGAAGGAGCTACCGAGCAATGGAATCTCCACTGCTGCGGGGTTACTTACCTTAAGGTAATTGTGAAAGGCGAAATTGAAGCACTGAGGCTTGTCGCCGGTGTTTTCAACCAGCAAGGATTGCAGTAGAGATTCACCAAAATTCACTTTCATGACCAGCTTGTTCGGGTGCGGCCATGGGTTGTCGGTTTCGCTCAGGTCAATCTCCAGTTCCACGAAGGTCGCGGTGGCCGAGTCTTCGAAATGGGTCACTTGCCAGTTGCGATTTCTCACCAGGCCGTGGCGGCCTTTGTCTGCCACCGCACCGAACCAGGGCCAACAGATCGGAATACCGCCGCGCAGTGCGGTAGATCCGTCGTAGCGCGCGGTATCGCTCATCCACAAAACAGGTTTTCTTCCAGAAGGTTGCCACTGCAATACATGGCCACCGAATAAACTTATTTCGGCGCTGCAAGCGGCGTTATCTATTTGGATAACATCCAGCTCGCCGCGCCTGACTATATGAGGTTCGTCGGGCATAAAGGGACTCAGTTAACGAATATGACGCATAAGCATAGCGTAGCCACCGTCTTCGGTCAGTGGCAGGTTAGGAATAGGCAGGCGCACCGTATGGCCAGAGCCCGGCGCTGAATCAATGCTTGCCCCCTTGGTGTTTTCAAGGTGCTCAATATTGAATTGCAGGTTGCCTTGTGGGGTTATCAGCTCCACAGCATCACCTTTTTCGAATCGGTTTTTTACGTCCAGGGTCAGCCAGCCACTGTCGGCGTTGTACTCTATAGCTTCGCCAACAAACTGCTGCGAGCCATTGTCGGAAACGCCTTTCTCGTAGTTTTGGTATTCGCTGGGAAGGTGGCGGCGATAGAAGCCCTCGGTATAACCGCGGTTAGCGAGATGCTCCAGCTGTGTCATCAGCGCCATATCAAACGGGGTCCCGGCTTCTGCGGCATCGATTGCCTGGCGGTATACTTGCGCTGTGCGCGCCACATAGTAATGGGATTTGGTGCGCCCTTCGATTTTGAGTGAGTGCACGCCCATTTTCACCAGCCGATCAACGTGCTGTACAGCGCGAAGATCTTTGGAGTTCATAATATAAGTGCCGTGCTCGTCCTCGTAGGCAGGCATGTACTCTCCCGGACGGCTTTTCTCCTGCAGGAGCACTGGCGCTGAATCCGGCTGCCACTGGCTCGCGCCTGAATCCACGGCAATAATGTCGCCAGTTTCAGTCTCTTTGGCTTGGTGCGCGTTGTATTCCCAGCGGCATGAGTTGGTGCAGGCCCCTTGGTTCGAGTCCCGATGAGTCATGTAGCCGGAAAGCAAGCAGCGCCCGGAGTAAGCGATGCACAAGGCTCCGTGAACAAACACTTCCAACTCGACTTCGGGGCACTGCTGGCGGATTTCTTCAACTTCATCTAGCGACAATTCGCGAGACAGAATTACACGTTCAATCCCTTGCGTGGCCCAGAATTTGACTGTCGCATAATTTACGGCGTTGGCCTGAACACTTAAATGCACGGGCTGATCCGGCCAGGTTTCCCGTACCAACATAATTAATCCAGGATCGGACATAATCAGCGCGTCGGGCTTCATCGCGATAACCGGTTCCAGATCACGCAGATAGGAACGCACTTTATCGTTGTGCGGCGAGATATTACTGGCGAGATAAAATTGTTTGCCTTGTGCGTGAGCTTCTTCAACGGCGGCAGCGATATTTTCTATCTTGTTGAACTCGTTGTTACGAACTCGCAGGCTGTAGCGTGGCTGCCCTGCGTATACGGCGCTTGCGCCGTAAGCGAACGCGAAGCGCATGCTTTTAAGTGTGCCAGCCGGTGAGAGTAACTCGGTGCTCATTGTCTGATTCCCATAAGTTAAAGTGCGCGCATTGTAATTAGTCGGCCGCTGGAAACAAGCCTTTTGCACAAAAATTATTCAGCGGGTTTTGATCCAGGCAGAATTTTGATCAGGTAGCGAACAGGCCACTTCTTACCGGTGACCCAGAAAGCATCTTTGTCAGCATCGTAGGCGATACCGTTGAGTACGTGATCGTAGGAGTTTTTAAGGTGCGGGGGAATCAGAGCAGCTAAATCGAGTACGCCAGTGACTGCGCCGGTTGTGGCGTCGATACGGTAAATAAGCGCGGTTTGCCAGCGGTTTGCCCAGAGCGACCCTTTAGCGTACTCAAGTTCATTGAGGTCGCGGATTGCGCCGTCCTTGCCTTTTACTTGTAGTGTGCGTTTGGGCTTAAAGCTAACTGGGTCGCGGAAAGTTAATGTGGGAGAGCCATCACTCATCACCAGTTCGGTGTCGGTATGTGCGATTCCCCAGCCTTCACCCCGGTATTTCTTGCTCCCGGTTATTTGTAATGTGCTGGGGTTGAGCGTGAACAATATCCCGTTGCGCCAGGTCAAGAGATAGAGCTTGTTGTTGAACAGGGTAATACCTTCCGCAAAAACCCGCCCAGGGAAATGGGTTTCCTGAATAACCTCGCCAGTGTCAACCCGGTAGCTGCGAACGAAAGACTTGTCTGTAAGCCCGCTACTTTCATACATCACATCGCCGACGAGCTCGAGACCTTGTGTAAATTGCTGGTCGTCGTGCGCCAGTTCTTCAAGTAAGAGGTAGTTGAGTGGCTCATCAGCCCATAGGGGCGCCGCTACAAAAGCGAGCAGCGCTAACGCAAGTGCGTGAAACCCTCGCATGGATGTGACTGACATAACGGATTCCAGTTATAAACGAAGCCACATGATATACGATTCAGGTTAGATTATTCGCGCTCTTCGTCTGAAGCACGAGATGTTGCGGCGAGTTTTTCCCGTTCGCGGGTCTCAACGTAAGCCATTGCATGGTTAACTGCGTGAGCGACTTTGGTCTCCATCTCCTCCATTTCTGCTGGGGAGAGAAAAAATGTCATATCGACATCGTGGCGAACATAGCGTGGTGGCAATCGGTTCAGAGCGACGCAGGTAACGTCAGCCATAAACTCTGCATCCTCATTGGCGCGGTCACTGGCACGTAACAGCTGTGCTATTACCAGGGATTCGTAATAGTTGTGCACACTGTCTTGTGTGGAGACGAGTGTATCCGGATTATTTCTGGAGCGCAGTAGCATGATTATTTCCTCTCTTATTCTTCGCAGCAAAGCGGACGCGATTCTCGGGCTGCCGGCGTCGCGTACAGATGTAACTGTCGGTTCGATCACGTGCCGCAGCAGCCATTCAGTCTTTAGCTGGCAATCCGTGCGCTAACAATGACCGGTAACAGGCGTTGAGCGATAAACGGGCTGCCCTTAAGTTTAGCTGTCTTCAGTCTCTGCGTTTCCGCGAGCCGCGAATGAGTTCACGAATCAGAAAACGAGCGGGGTTGATGTGTCGGTAGAGCTCTTGGCTGAGAGGCAGAGGTTCACTGCAAATAACGGCGGCGAGCGTTTCTGCCGCAAGTGGACTGTAGGCGAGCCCGCGTGAGCCGAGACCCAATAGGCAAAACAGGTTTTCATGGTATTCACCCGCAGTTGTCAACTCGGCGTTCGCCTTGTGTTGGAGGGAGCTGAAGCGCGTTCGCATTTCGCCGGTTTTTGGGACTGGGCCCACCAGAGGAAAATAATCCGGCGTAGTGGTACGAAATCCTACCCTGCCGTCCAGCGGAGGCGGCGTTATTCCGCTTTCCATCTTAACCATTGCCGCCAGGTTGTCGAGGTTGGTTTGTTGGCACTGCCCGCTTAAGCTTTGCTCGTGATTGCGAAGCGTAAACGTGGCGCCTGCACAGACCATATTTTCGTGGGGAGGGGATACGTACCCGTCGCCGCAAATAACGGTTTGCAAACCGACAAGCGGTTCACCCATGGCGTGGTTAGTGGCGATATGGGTGACCTGACCCCGAATCTGATTGAGCGGCAGCTCGGCGGTTTGTGCTAATTTTTTTGCCGCTGCCGCATTGGCGATAACGACGTGTGATGCGGTCGTAACTTGCGCGTTCTGTGTGTCGAAGAGGTGCCAGGTGTTTGTGGTTCGGCGCAGATCGGAGATCTCGGTACTCAGCCGCAGCTCAATATTCGGGTGCGAGCACAGTGTGTTGCAGACACCCTGGGGAGACAGCCAGCCGGCGCCTTGCACAAATAAGCCAGGGTATTTTACCAAGATGCCCGCGCACTCTGACGCGGCGTCCTCGCCCAGCCACTGAAAGTGATTTAATTTGGCCCTTGATGCTGAGCCGTAAGAAATAGAGCCATTTTGTGGTTGCTCACAATGATACCGTTCTGCGATGGCCTGGTAGTGTGTGCGCTGTTTGTCATTCATGGCAAGGTGCAGCACGCCACAGCGGTTCCCACAAGAGCCGAACAGATTGTAATCTGGGGCCGCGTAGAAATTGTTGGCGAATACCTGCGCCAACAAATTGAACCGGCTTAGCGGGTCGTCGTGAGGGGATAGTCGACAGTACACAACTCCCTGCCGATTGCCCGATGCTGCCTGCGCAAGGTTTGCTTGCTGCTCAACAATTGTCACTCTCAGTCCCCGGCGGGCGAGGGCTGCGGCAGCCATGCACCCCGCAAGCCCGCCGCCAATGATTGCGACATTGGTGGCATTGGAAGCAGGCTGGTCAGTCGGGCTCAGTAGGTGCCAAAACAGCCTTGCTGAATTGCCTCGAGTGCTTCCTCGAGCACCTCCCCGCGCAGTCACGCTTTCGCCGCCAGCCGGAGAGGTTTCCTCGTTGGCGACGGGATTTTCCCAACTAAATAGACCGCGCAGCATCTCCCGCTTGCGGCCAAATCCCGGTACTTTTTCGATCGCGAAACCCGCTTCCTGCAGCCCACGCTTAACCAGGCCGGCAGCGGTGAAGGTCGCGAAGCTGGTGTTCTCAGCGCTTAGTGCACCGACACTTTGGAAGAGTTCAGGGCTCCACATGCCCGGGTTTTTCGCCGGGGCGAATCCGTCCAGAAACCAGGCGTCGACTTTGAGCTTGCCCGGCCCAAATTGGTAGTTCTGTGGCGCAGGCGAACCGTCGGTCGCGCAGGGTTTCAATTGGTGCAACCCGTCTGCAGCATCTTCAAATATCAACGTTAGGCTGACACCGCCGAGAGGAAATCTGATTCTGTGGACACCCCGCGCCGGTTGAGGTGGGTATTGGTCAATAAGCTGATCGGCATAAGGCTTCAGCTCAGGCCACAGCGAGAGTGCGCGGGCGAGGTCCTCGCGTGTCAGGGGGTACTTCTCCACCGAAACAAAATGCAGGTGCGTAGCGGGGCAGTTGGTAGAGCGCGATTGTTCCCAGAGCTGCCAGCACGCGAGAAAATTCAGCCCTGATCCAAACCCGGTTTCTGCGATGCAAAACCTCTCGCCGTTTACAAGTGCAGCGAAACGTTCGGCGAGGTTGTTCTGCGCCAGGAAAACGAACCGGGTTTCTTCGAGGCCGTTATGTTTCGAAAAATACACGTCACCAAATTGTACTGAGACGGGTTGGTTATTCTCATCCCATCGAATAGAGGCGTTTTCGAGCGGCTTTTCCAAAACTAGTCGAGCCCGAATTCGCTGCGGATCTGGCGGCACCAGGTTGCAATACGTTCGGCGGACTTGTCGAATTCAGTTTCTTCGTCCAGCGCTAATCCAACAAACAGCTGTGAATCTTCGAGCAGGGCTTTGCTCTGCTCAAATTCGTAGCCGTCAGCAGGCCAGAATCCAACTATCTTTGCGCCTTGACCATTTAGCTTATGGTAGAGGTATCCCAGAGCATCGAGGAACCATTCAGGATAGCCCACTTGATCGCCCAGGCCGTAGAGCGCGATTGTTTTGCCGGAAAAATCGAGATCGTCCATTTCATCCCAGATTTCCTCCCAGTCTTCTTGCAGCTCACCGTAATCCCAGGTGGGGATGCCAAAAATCAGGTAGTCGTAGTAAAGCCCGTTGGCGATGGGCTCGTCGGCAACATTAAAAACATCCACCAGGTCCTCACCAAGTTCTGCGCGAATTTTTTCGCCCGCCATTTCGGTGTAGCAGGTGGAGCTGCCATAAAACAGGCCAATGGGTGCTCGTTCGGGATTGTTCATTGATGATACTCGGAAAATCTCACAGTGCTAAACAGGCCGCTATCGCAACAGTGCTGTGTGCGGATGACCTTCTACATGGGGCTGCGTATACTACCAGAGGTTATTCACAGTTTGCAGAGAGACCAAAACGTGACAACAGAAATTATTCCCGGCCGCTACCGCCATTTTCGTGGCAATGAATATCAAGTGCTCGATACCGCACGCCACTCGGAAACCGAGGAGGTTATGGTGGTTTACCGTTGTCTATACGGTGACCACAGTTTGTGGGTTCGACCGTTATCGCTGTTTGCCAGTCTGGTTGAGGTGGAGATTGAGGGTCAGCTTAAATCTGTACCGCGGTTTGCGTTAGTTGAACCCGTGGACGACCGTTTGGCCGATAGCGGAGGGCTGGTGTGAGTTGGTGTTGTCCGAAGTGCATGGAACCGTTAATTCAGCAGGATAAAATCTTTCGGTGCGCCCAAAATCATCAGTACGATCAAGCGCGGCAAGGCTATTTAAATCTTCTGCTTGCGAACCAGAAAAACAGCCGTAACCCTGGTGATAGTGACACCATGATTGATGCGCGCAAAGCCTTTTTGCGTGCTGGTTTTTATGCGCCATTAGTTGAAGCATTGCAGCAAGCAGTGTGCGCAAATGTAAATAAAAGCGCAGGTTGTCAGCTTTTGGATTTAGGCTGCGGTGAAGGCTATTATCTCGAAAAAATTGTCGCCTCACTCGGTGGTTCCGCCACTGCTTACGGCGTCGATATTTCCAAGCCTGCTGTGCGCAGAGCAGCAGTAGCGGGCAGACAGTTGCAAGCAAAATGTGAAGGGCTAGCGCTGTTTTACGCGGTCGCCAGTACGTATGCCATTCCTCTGGAAGACAATTGCATTGATATTGCGCTCAATGTTTTTGCGCCTTTCGATGGACAAGAAGTATTGCGGGTGTTGCGCCGCGGCGGCTTGTTGGTGAGAGTCAGTCCTGCAGAGCGGCATTTGTTTCAGCTAAAGGAAAAACTCTACGCAGAGGTGCGCCAACACGAAAAGCCGGCGGCACTGAACGGTTTTTCGATACGCACTGAGCAGCGTTTACAGTTTTTAATCAAGTTACCTAACGCGGCAGCAATTGAAAGTTTGTTGGCAATGACGCCGCTTGCCTGGAATGGCGACCCCGAGGCGAGGGTAGCTCTGGTTGGGTATGAGGAGCTCAGTGTTGAGGCGGATTTTTATATTCAAGTACTTGAGCCCGAGGAAATGTGTCAGCAATGAGCTTAAACGACGAGCACTGGATGACAGAGGCACTGGTTCTAGCCCGGGAGGCTGCCGCACAGGGCGAAGTGCCTGTGGGTGCGGTACTGGTTCAAGACGGCGCTATTATTGGCCGAGGTTCTAACAACCCTATTGGCAGTTGCGATGCATCGGGTCATGCAGAGATCTGTGCGCTGAGAGATGCGGGTCAGCGGCAAAAAAATTATCGTCTGCCGAATGCAACTTTATATGTGACCATTGAACCTTGCACTATGTGCTTGGGCGCTATTGTGCATGCCAGAATCGCTCGAGTTGTATTTGGCGCGCCTGAACCAAAAGCTGGTGTGCTGGAAAGTAATCCTGAGCTTTTGTCCGCTAAATATTTTAATCATGAATTTGCATGGTCTGGCGGTGTTTGTGCGCAGGAGTGCAGCGAATTAATTCAGCAGTTTTTCAAATTTCGTCGAGAATCGAAAAAGCGATTGCGAAATCAGGCGGATGGTCTTGAGTGAAGTTAACTGGGAAAATTTAATTGCCCAGTTAACAAAATTGGTTGTTGATGAAACGGGTCGGTTCACTTGTGTGCGTGTTGCGCTTAAACCTTTTTAATAAAGGTTCCCAAACACTAAGAAGGTTTTGTATTTTTGTTGCGCGGCTGTAATGTTGGTCGTTTGGTAAATGCCGGTCGCAAGGCTGTCGATGCGTGATGATGAATAGATGCGGCGCTCACTATTAACTTGGCAATAAAAATTGCGAAGTTAATCGGCGGGGCAGGGAGGCACCGCCATTGCCCTGCGGGCAATGTAAACCGTTGAAATATTGACAGTTCATACATTTTTGCCAGTATTTCAAGGGGGCGCGATTAAATAGCGCGATTAAATAGATAGGATCATATATTTAATCGCCAGGTTAACAGTTTAGGGTGCTGGCAAAAAATTGATTGGTTGTCTTGCTAAGCAACAAATACCTAACTGGTTTAAAGGCTGGAGGGGGTCGCTTCACCGGCGAGTGATCTAACGGCTTCGGTTACAACCGGGCTGAAATGCTTGAATTGTGGCGTTTCTGTCTCGAGGCTGGCAATTTGCTCTTGTGCGATCTTGCCTTTGCCGTTCCACGCGATGATTGTGTGGAAATTGCGAATATTGCGGACATACTTCACCGCTTCCCAGCCGCGGGCGTAACCGTGCTTGGTATTCTTGTAGTATTTTCGTTTGGCGAGTAACGGCAGGCGTTCGCGCACGTCGGCCCATTTGTCCGGGTTGCCACCCTGGCGGGCGGTTAAAACGCGTGCATCTTCGAGATGCCCCATTCCTATATTGTAGGCGGCCATTGCAAGCCAGGTTCGGTCCGGGTCGGCGATTCGATCGGGAATTCGATCGTAAATGGATTTAAAATATTTGGCTCCACCAAAAATACTTTGTTTCGCGTCGAGCCTGTTTTTAATGCCCACATACTTTGCTGTATCCAGCGTGAGCATCATAAAACCTCGCACCCCGGTAGGTGATTTTGCTTTCGGATTCCAGTGCGATTCCTGGTAACTCTGCGCGGCTAGCAGTTCCCAATCCAGCCCGTTCTCCAAAGCCGCTTCTTTCAGCATTGCGTCCCATTTAGGCAGGCGGGTCTGGATACGGCTGGCGAACAAAATGGCACCGCTGTAGTCGATTTCACCTAAATGTCCGTAATAATTTTCGAGCGCATCAGCGATTACGCCGTTTTGCTTAATACCTTTGAAAAACTTCTGTGCCTCGCGATAGAGGCTGTCGTCACTTGACTGCGGGAACGCCCAGGCCACATCCTGGGGTTCGCTGATATCGAATGCCACCTGCGCTTCCGGGAACAGATTCGAGTTAATCGTGAAAGCGTTAGAGTCGACGATGGTGTAATCGATGCTTCCATCGTGCACCATCTCAATAAGATCGAGCATCTCAACTTCGTGGCTCTCGTGCCATGTGAGGTCGGGGTAGGTCTTCTGTAATTCACGGAGCTTCTCGGCGTGAGAACTATTGCCGATAACCAATATGTTTTTATTTTGTAAATCGGCAACAGAGGTGGGTCGAGTTTCGCTTTGGCGATACACCACCTGTTGGGTGATCTGCATATAAGGGTCGGAAAAACGGACTTTCTGCTTACGGGTGTCGGTAATTGCAAGCCCGGCAGCAGCGAATTGGCCTTTGTCTGTGCCGACAGAATCGAGCATAACGCCCAGGTTCTCTGTTTCGCGAATTTCCAGCTCCACGCCGAGGTACTTGGCGAACTGATCAGCGATCTGATACTCAAACCCCGTCAGCCCTTCAGGCCCTTCATAATAGGTCGTGGGCCCGTTGCGGGATATTACCACCAGTTTTCCGGACGCCTGTACGGATTCCAATGTTGTTGGAATGCGGCTACTCACCAGGCCCGCACAAACCGCGCCTATGGTGGCGAGTTTGGTGAGGCTGCCAATGGCACTTAGCATCAGTGACCACGGTGAATGAGTATTTAGATATAGCATCGGAAAACAGTAGCTCCTTGGGTGGTGTTAGCCGGGCCGCTTGCCTGGGCGTTCATAACTGAATGTGTTTAATATCCCATTTTTAGACAAGTGTCCGTGAAATAAGCCCGGATCGTTCAAAAGTTCGCCATCCTACACGTTTCCCCTGTGAGCTGCTAGCTTGCTTTCCCACATACGTTGCGGTAGGGCTTACGGATCATTTTAGGCCAGGGGTGGTCCGCTGTGGGCTCCTGGGGGCAAATTCAATAACCGGGCTTGCGTTAATAGCGCGCTCCTGTGCGGTCAAAAATTGTGCAAACCGTGCGTACTCAATGAAACTGTCTAGTATTTAGAGGGGAGGAGATAACCTGTAATTGGCTCCCTAAAGGCGGAGTATTCAAGTACAATGCCGCCATTTTTCAACTCCCTCCGTGATTTTCCACGCAGCAACAAAATGAGGCCCAAGCCGACGATGTTAACCCTCCGTGGCGCTCCTGCCCTTTCTGATTTCCGCCTGAATAAGCTTGTAAACCAGATTCAAATTCCAGATTTGTCTATCACCAGTCTGGAAACCTGTTACGTCCACTTTATCGATCTGCATGAATCGCTCGATGACGAAGAGCTCCGCGTGCTGCAAAAGCTGCTCCAGTACGGTCCAGGAAGCGAAATGCGAGGCGATTTGCTGGCTGGATCTGCGGAGACCGTCGTCGCAGTCGACGACAAGCATCAGTTACTGGTTGTGCCGCGGGCCGGCACCATATCACCCTGGTCTTCAAAAGCAACCGATATCGCCAAGAATGCGGGGCTCGCGAAGGTAAAACGCATTGAGCGGGGCGTGTTGTACGAATTTAGTCGCAACATAACGGCAGACGCTGTCATTCCTTTTGTTTACGACCGGATGGTTGAGCAGGTCTTGTTGGACCTCGCTGATGTTGAAATGTTATTTCGCAAGGATTCGCCGCGCCCCATGGTGCAAGTGGATGTGCTTGGCGAAGGGCGTGCAGCACTTGAGCGCGCCAACGTCACCCTGGGCTTGGCGCTGGCGGAAGATGAGATCGATTACCTGACCGAAGCGTTCACCGAACTCAAACGCAACCCTACCGATGTCGAACTGATGATGTTCGCGCAGGCGAACTCCGAGCATTGCCGCCACAAAATCTTTAACGCAAGTTGGACAATTGATGGCGAGGAGCAATCGCTATCGCTGTTTAAAATGATTAAAAACACCTATGAAAAAGGTGGCGAAGGTGTGCTGTCTGCCTACGCGGATAACGCGTCAGTGGTTGTCGGCCCGGTGGCTGGGCGTTTTTATCCCGACCCGGAAACTCGCGAATATCGCTATAACCAAGAAGCGATTCACTTGTTAATGAAAGTGGAGACCCACAATCACCCAACGGCAATTGCGCCTTTCCCGGGTGCGGGTACCGGCTCCGGTGGTGAAATCCGTGACGAAGGTGCGGTCGGTAAAGGGTCAAAACCAAAAGTGGGTTTAACGGGTTTCACCGTATCCAACTTGCAGATTCCCGGTTACAACCAGCCGTGGGAACAAGATTACGGCAAGCCTGCCCGCATTGTTACTGCCCTCGATATTATGCTCGACGCACCTTTGGGTGGGGCCGCATTTAACAACGAATTCGGCCGACCCAATATCTGCGGCTATTTCCGTACGTTTGAAGATGACTTTGATGGCGAGCGCCGCGGTTATCACAAACCAATCATGCTCGCCGGTGGTTACGGCAACATTAAAGAAGAGCATATTGAGCAGGAAACCTATAACCCCGGCAGTAAACTGATTGTTATTGGTGGGCCAGCAATGCTCATAGGCCTTGGCGGCGGCGCTGCGTCTTCAATGACCTCGGGGACCTCGTCCGAAGACCTGGACTTTGCGTCGGTGCAACGTCAGAACCCGGAAATGGAACGCCGCTGTCAGGAGGTTATCGATCAGTGCTGGCAGCTGGGTAAAGCCAACCCGATTGCGTTTATCCACGATGTCGGCGCGGGCGGTTTGTCCAATGCATTCCCAGAGCTCGCCAAAGACGGCGGTTGCGGAGCGCATTTTGAGTTGCGCCAGGTACCAAATGATGAGCCGGGTATGTCGCCGCTGGAAATCTGGTGTAACGAATCTCAGGAGCGGTATGTACTTGCCGTTGCGCCGGAAGATCTCGCGCGCTTTGAAGCAATCTGTGAGCGTGAACGGTGCCCCTATGCGGTTGTCGGCGAAGCCTTGAGTGAAAAAACACTTATCGTTAACGATACCCACTTTGATGCGCGCCCGGTGGATTTACCGATGACCGTGTTGTTCGGTAAGCCGCCTAAAATGCATCGCACTGGCGATAAGAAAGAGGTGAACAACCCAGCGTTTGATTACAGCGGCATCGACCTTAAAGAGGCGGCCGAGCGCGTTATCCAGCATCCGAGCGTAGCGAGCAAACAATTCCTGATTACCATTGGCGATCGCTCGGTAACGGGCCAAGTGGTGCGCGACCAAATGGTCGGCCCCTGGCAGGTACCGGTTGCCGATTGTGCGGTGACTACGGTTTCTTACGATAGTTACGCGGGCGAGGCCATGAGCATGGGCGAGCGCACGCCTACCGCTCTGCTCGATGGACCAGCATCCGGCCGTATGGCGATCGCCGAATCTATTACTAACATTGCGGCAACGCGTATTGGAAAAATCAGCGATATTCGCCTGTCGGCCAACTGGATGTGTGCAGCGGGTCACCCTGGTGAAGACGAAAAATTATTCCGCACGGTTGAAACTGTCGGCATGGATTTTTGCCCCGCGTTGGGAATTACCATTCCCGTAGGTAAAGACTCCATGTCCATGCGCACGGCCTGGCAGGATGGTGATGTGCCGAAAGCGGTAACCGCGCCTTTATCGTTGATTATTTCTGCATTTACCCCGGTGTTGGATGTACGCAAAACGGTGACCCCACAGTTGCGTGTAGAAGAAGGCAACCGGCTGCTGCTGGTTGATCTTGGCAACGGTAAAAACCGTCTCGGCGCCTCGATTTTTGCGCAGGTTTACAATGAAATCGGTGATGCTCCAGCGGATGCTGACAGCGCTGCACAATTGAAAGATTTCTTCGATGCGATGCAATTGTGTCTGGAGGACAATTTAATTCTTGCCTATCACGACCGATCTGACGGTGGTGTATTCGCAACGCTGGCAGAAATGGCGTTTGCCGGTCGCTGTGGTTTCGACGTTGACTTGTCAGCCGCAGGGGCAGATGCGCATCAGGCGCTGTTTAGCGAGGAGCTTGGCGCAGTCCTGCAGGTTAGGGCAGAGCACCTGGCCAAAGTGAAAGCGATTTTTGCGGATGCGGGCCTTGCCGATATCCTGCTGGAAATTGGCAGTGCGCAGGCAGATCAGGCGTTGACTTACCGCTCTGGCGAGACGGTGTACGCCGAAACTCGTGTAAAACTGCAGGAATTGTGGAGTAAAACCAGTTACGAAATTCAACGTTTACGGGATAACCCAAAGTGTGCGGACGAAGAGTTTGCGCGTATCTCTCAGGACGATCCGGGGTTGCAAGTCCAACTCTCTTACAATCCGGCCGAAGACATCGCGGCACCCTATATTGCGTCTGGGGTAAAACCCAAGGTGGCGATTTTGCGTGAGCAGGGTGTTAATGGTCATGTGGAAATGGCGGCGGCATTTGACCAGGCTGGTTTCACCAGCGTTGATGTGCACATGTCCGATATTCTTGCCGGCCGGGCGAATCTGGAAGACTTCAAAGGCCTCGTTGCCTGCGGTGGTTTCTCCTATGGGGATGTGTTGGGTGCGGGCGAAGGTTGGGCCAAGACCGTGTTATTTAATGCGTTGGCCCGCGATCAATTCACCGCCTTCTTCCACCGTGACGACACCTTCAGCCTGGGTGTTTGTAACGGCTGCCAGATGCTGTCCAACCTCAAGTCGCTGGTACCGGGTGCGGAGCACTGGCCACATTTTGTGCGCAATATTTCCGAGCAATTCGAAGCGCGCTTTTCTATGGTACGCGTTGAGGAATCGCCTTCGGTATTGCTGAAAGGCATGGCTGGTTCCTATTTGCCGGTCGCGATTGCGCATGGAGAAGGTCGAGCCGAGTTTGCCGATGACGCGGCACAAGCCACTTGCGAAGCCGAAAGTGGTGTGGCGATGCGTTTTCTGGATAACAACCTGAAAATTGCGAAAACCTATCCGGCCAACCCCAATGGCTCCCCCGCAGGTATTACCGGTGTGAGCTCACTCGATGGCCGTGCCACCCTGATGATGCCGCATCCGGAGCGTGTTGCACGGGCCGTTTGCAATTCCTGGAAGCCGGAAGATTGGCAAACGCCAGAAAGTGGCTGGATGCGTATATTCCGCAATGCAAGGGTGTTTGTGGGCTAAGCGAGCCCGCGATATATGGGATCTGCCACACCTAAAGCCAGACTAATTCTGGTTACTGGTGTGGCTGACGCCTGAGGCTAGAGGTCATTTAGGTCGAGCCAATAGTCTTTCCGCTCGAGCGGAGTTTCTTTGCTTAGCAGCGGGTTGGAAATGCGGAACGCGAGGCGTTCTTTCAGGCCGGAGCGAGTGAGAGCGTCGTTAACCATTTTGGAGTTGTAAAAGTAGTTATCGAAGCTGCCATCGGCAAGCGCTGCATCCAGTGCTGCGTGAAGGTCGTTGGCCAGCTCGGTATTGTTTTTATCGACAAACAAATAGAACGGCAGGGTGTAGATCAGCACTATTTTACGCTCTACGCTCAAACCGAGAGAATTGTGTTTTGCCAGCTCTACCCAGGGCTCGAGCACGCCGCGAGGGAAGGCATCAAAACGGCCGCCTTCGGTCATGTGAAACAAATTTTCGTACTTACTGGTAGTGATAACTGTAAAGCCATTCGAGCGCAAAATTTCCACGTCTGGCCAACCTGCACCCTGGCCAAATCGTAGCTCTTTTAAATCGTTGATGGTGCGAATGTCGGAAAAGCGGGACTGATTATTTTGATTGATAATAAACACCCGGTGGCCCAATAAGCCTTTCAGCAGCGGAAAGCGAATGGGGCGCAGTGTTTCCTCTGCCGTTTTGTCAGTGGCGAGCCACATCAGGTCCATTTCGCCAGTCTGCAGATATTCCACCGCGCGAGCCTGAGTAATGTCACTGGTGCCGACTTCCAGTTGATAGCGTTTCGGCATGTGTTGCAATGCAACACGAATGGCCCCTACGGCGTAGGCGTCCAGTGGGTGGTTGGTTTGGTTAACACGCAGGGGCTCTGCGTTGAGTGCCGGGGTGAGTAGGGCGCAAGTGAGTAAAAGCCCGAGGCGCTGTGTTAGAGCGTGGAAATGGGTTTGCATAGACATTGTTTGGTCTCTGGCTCCTCATAACAAAAAAGCATATTAGCTGCTGGGAATTTTCCGTAGATTTGTTAAAGTCCCAGCACCTTGAACACGGGCTTCAATTGTTCGCGTGGCGTTTAAACAAATTGTTTAGTTTGAGTATAGAACAAACAATTCTTTCTCAAGCCGCGTGCGAAGCCGATTTTTTCATCGAACAACAGGTTAGGTAATCGATATGAAACAACGCATTTTGGGTAGTTCGAAACTCGAAGTCAGTGAAGTAGGGTTGGGATGTTGGCAGTTGGGCGGCGATTTTGGCCCAGTGACCGAAGCGCGTGCGCAAGAAATTATCGAAACCGCGCTCGCTGAGGGTGTTACCTTTTTCGATACAGCGGACGTTTATGGGGCGGGTCAGAGCGAAAGCTATCTCGGTAAGGCGCTCGCCAACGCGGGAAGTGACATTAAAATTGCGACTAAATATGGTCGTGGCCCAGGTACCTATCCGGATGGTTATTCTCTGGTGGATTTGCGCGATTCGGTTAAGCGAGCGCAAGACCGGTTAGGCCGGGATTGTCTGGATCTGCTGCAATTGCACTGCATTCCGACTGAAGTCATGCGCCGTGGAGAAATATTCGATTTTCTGCGCGAGGTGCAGCAGGAAGGCCACATTGCGCATTTTGGTTCCAGTGTCGAAACGATTGAGGAAGCATTGATTTGCTGCGAACAGGATGATTTGGCGTCTCTGCAAATTATTTTTAACCTGTTCCGTCAGCAGCCGTTGAAAAAATTATTCGATACAGCGAAAGCGCGCGATGTCGGTATTATTGTGCGCTTACCGCTTGCCAGCGGTTTGTTGAGCGGTAAATTCTCTGCAAATACCCAATTTGACGAGACCGATCACCGCAACTACAACAAAGATGGCGACGCGTTTAGCGTAGGTGAGACCTTCTCTGGTATCGAATTTAGTCGCGGTCTTGAGCTGGTTAATACCCTCGAGGGCTTCAAGCCAGAGAGCCTGACTTTCGCACAGTTTGCTATGCGTTGGATTCTGGATCACGATGCGGTAACCACCATTATTCCTGGCGCAAGTTCCAAGGCTCAAGTGGAAAGTAATGTTTCAGTCAGCGATTTGGCTGAATTGCCTGCAGATCTGCACGAAAAACTCTTCGCGTTTTACGAAGCCGAAGTAGAGCAGCACATTCGCTGCCCGCTGTAAAGGCACCTGACCCCGGTGCGCCAGTGCCGGGGCTTATGACTCCCATTGCTCTCCCCATTTTTCTCTCCATTTTTTTACCGCGTCGTTCCTATGTTTTCCTGTTTTACATTATTCTGCGGTTGAATTGTTTCGCGTTTACATCCAATGGTGTGGGTTGCGCCTGCCTCTTACACTTCCCGGGAAAGTTCGTCCAACTCGGTAAACATATTCGTTGGTATGTGAAGCTCCGCGAGAAGCGTCTGCGCAAGTACAGCATCTTTCGGGCGAATCGCAACATAGGCTTCGCATGCCAGGTTGGCTTCGAACAGTATCGCACCGTATGGGCTTATTTTGTCTCCGGGGCTTACCGATACCTGTTCGGCAATGGCTTTACACAACTCCGCTGGCAGCTCCCAGTCGCGCGCTATCCAGTAGCTGGTGGCGGGCGCGAGCAATTGCATAATGGGCACGAAAGCATTGCTTTCGGGAATAACGTTCTCGCTGTTCAGCTTAAATTGTTTGCTGAGCTCGCTGAACAGTGTGATTTTGCCAATATCGTGTACCAGACCGACTAAATACGCTTTAAACGGTTCCAGCCCACGTTCTTGTGCGGTGCTGGCGCAGGTGACAGCACACTCCATTGCATGGAACCACAAGCGTTGCCCGGTTTGCATAGAGTAGGCGGCATCCCGCTGAATAATGGGTTGCATTACCGCTGCCGAGAGTACCAGTCGAATACCGTTGATACCGAGCTTTACCACGGCGCGGTCGATATCGTGAATACGCTTGCCAATCGGATTGAAATAGACGCTGTTAGCGAGTTTTAGCACCGCAGCACTCATCGCAGGGTCTTTATTAATTATCTCTACATACTCTTTGGCTGAACTTTTCGGGTTGCGAAGGCTACGCAGCAACCTGGGAATAACAGCGGGAAGGCGCGGAACAACTTTGTCGCGAAATTCCCGTTTGGGCAGGCTGTTTTTTAAGTGCTCGATCACCAGCTTTTGCGGCACACTCAGGGGCATTTCGGTGCTGCGTGGAAACAGGTAGCCGTAAAATGCCTGCTGGATGTCTGCGGGGGGCAAACTTTGCGGGCTATTTACCTCGAGCAACGCGCCTTTGCGGTCATTGAACACTGCGCGAATTTTTGAAAATACTGACATAACAACTCAATGAATGCGGGCGCGCATTAAACGGCGTTGGCTGCTGTTGCTGAAGGCTGCCGAGTCAGCAATCCAGTGTGTTGTCGATGCCATAAACGTGGTATTGCAGAATATCTTTCCAACTGAGTATGCCGACAATTCTGTTACTCTCGTCCACCACCGGAAGGCAGGAAATATGGTTCTCCAATAACAGTATTGAAGCGCAGTCGATCAAGGTGTCCGGGTCGATGGTGATGATGCTGTCCGACATAATATCCCGCACCGTCAGTTCCAGCAGATTGCGATCGCATGCTCTTTCCTGCTCGGTTCCTGCGAACGGGCTCAGGTGTGCCAGTACATCCCGGTCAGAAACAATACCGACGAGCAAATCGTCTTGCTCCACGAGCAGGTGGTGGTAATGTACCTCAGCAAAAATATTGCGAAGTTCTGCGAGCGTCTCTTCGGGCGAAACCGTGTGCACGGTTTTGCTCATAATGTCGCTGACATTCATAGGTGTTCCTAATTCTTTAATGGACCACAGATAATGCTGCCGTTTTCCTGACCTACTTGTACGCGTTGCTGGGTTTTTTCGCTGGTCCAGGTCAAATTGTTAATTTTGACAGTAACGTTGGGATAGAGCTTCGCGGTTACGCGAACAGTCAGGTTGTCCGTAAGTTTAGCGTGCGGCTTGAGTTTCTCTATTTGCTCGCTCAACTCTTCAATTTTATTGGCCAGTAGCAAAAGCGTCTGCTCGATCTTGCGGGCTTTATCCAGTGTGGTCTGGCCGATGCTGGTCGGCTTACCTGTGCAACGTATTTTGTCGAGGATCTGCTGCAGCTGGGTTTGCTCCCCGGTGCGTTTCTCCAGTTGCTGTGTTAGTGCTGTGAGCAGGCGGTTCGCGTCGGTGTCGCATCCGAGTTGTACCAATGTCGGAACGTAGGCTTCGCTGCCGAGTACTTTGGCGTTAACACCAACGTTCGCCAGGCAGTGTCCACCGATTATGCAGCCCCGGCCACGACTGGTGCCTGCATTGATCGACCCTTCGGCAGTTACGTCACACTGCATTAAGTATTCAAGAACGTGCACATCACTGCGGCTGGCAATTCGCACGTGTTGAAAGAATTTTGCAGTGATATCGCCTTCCGCCTGAAGTACACAATTATGGTCCTCTGAGAGATCATCGCCGGTCACTCCGCCACGAATATCTATATTGCCGCCTGACTGCACTCGCGCCCGAAAGACCGCGCCTTTAACCAGAACATCGCCAGAAACCCGCACGTGGTAGCCGGCCTCAATGTTCTTGTGCACAACCAGTGAGCCGTCGTAGTCGATATTTCCGGTGTGGATGTCCACCGCCTTCACGCTCATTACCGGTTCCACTCGTGCGCCCTGGCGAGTAAACACCGGGTGGCCGTCGATCGCCGCCAGTAACAGGTTTTCGTCGGCAGGGGCTACTTCTACCCCTTTGAAGGGCTTTGCAAATCGAATATCTGTTCCGGCTTTGGGTTTAACCACTTTGCCGGTGACGTCCATGCCCGGGGTGCCGGGTGTTGCCGGGATTTTGCGCATAATGGCGACCCCGGCTTTTACTGAGTGAAACTCATAAACTTCATGCTGATCAATGGCTTCTTCCGCGTCCGCATCATGCTCTACGGCGATTTGCGTGTTTACTAAAGGCTCCAGCTTCGCGTTGGTGCCGTTTATTGGCGGAATGGCGTTAGCGATAATCAGATCTGCGGCACCTGCGGCGGAACAGAGTGCATCGATTTTTTCGGCGTTGAGTGTCTCCTCTGCCACATGCGCTCGCCGGAGTTCGGCGGCAATCATCTCGCGGGTAAGTGGCGATCCGCCCCAGGCGGGCTCCATTTGTGCGCGCGCCGTAAGTTTGTCGTGGGCCACGGTGATCTTCAGCTTCGCATCACGTTTTTCGCCCAGCACATATTTGCCCTGGTCCGCTTGCTGTAGCTTGCGTAAAAACTGCTGCAAGCTGTTGGTGGGAAAGAAAAACGTGTCGTAGCCCAATTCGCGCAAGTGCGTTTTTAGACCGTGCAGGGTAGGAGGGGTTAACAGCTGTGGCGAACCGATTACGTCATCATCTGGGGTTTGAACAGAGTGGGGGTTTACAATACCAAACAGGCGTCCGCTGCGTTCATCCAGTTGGAACGCGTAGCGTGGGTCGACGGGGGTCAAGTCCTTTATTTCAGTGGTCACCAGAGGGCTTTCTCAGAAAGTGTTTACTCTCTAAGGTATAGCACATTGGCGCGGATTTAGTCGGGGCGAACCTCGAGTTTGGCTCTAATAAACTGGCTATGGCTCACGTAAATAAGCTCAGCGACCTTGCGAATGATGTATTCCTCGTATTTGTCGAGCGAGCCATCGGCGTAGGCGATAGACCACATCCCGCGAATAAGCAGGTACTTTTCTTCGTCAGTACAGAATTCATTAACCAGTTGGGTAAACTGGTAGGTGGACGTAGCGTCGGCCTGCTGTGACTCGGCGAGCGTAATAAGCTTTTCGCATTGCTCGTTGGACAGGTTGAAACTCTGGGTGAGCACACGTTTTAAAGTGTTTAACTCTGATCTATCGAGTTTTTGGTCGACAATGGCGACTTCGAGTAGAAGAGCAGCGCACGCAAGATTGCGCCGCTGCTCGTTGGTTTCGTGTGGGGAGCTTTGCAGCTCACTGCGGAAAAAGTCCTTGATGGCACTTAACATTCTAAAGCTCCCCGAAACAGACTTCTTAGATTACGCTTTCGACTTCAGGAAGTTTTCCAGGTTGACCTGGTCAGCAACAAAGCCGCGAATGCCCTGAGACAGTTTCTCTGTTGCCATAGCGTCTTCGTTGTTGGAGAAACGGAAGGCCGCTTCATCTTCGATCAGCTTGGCAATCGCTTCGCCGCTGTTTTCTGGTGTAAGAACACGCTTCAGCTCGCCAGTGTCTGCTTCCAGTTCGCCCAGCAGTTGCGGGCTGATGGTCAAACGGTCACAACCGGCTAGTGCTTCAAGTTCACCGGTGTTGCGGAAGCTCGCGCCCATAACCACGGTGTTGTAGCCGTGTTGCTTGTAGTAGTTGTAAATGCGGGTTACTGAAACCACACCTGGATCTTCCATTGGTGCGTATTCTTTTTGGTCGGTATTGGCTTTGTACCAATCCAGAATACGGCCCACGAAAGGAGAGATCAGGAATGCACCAGCGTCGGCACAGGCTGCAGCCTGACTGAAGCTGAACAACAGTGTCAGGTTACAGTTGATGCCTTCTTTCTCAAGTACTTCTGCAGCGCGGATGCCTTCCCAGGTGGAAGCCAACTTGATTAAAACGCGCTCTTTGCTGATACCGGCTTCTTCGTACAAGCCAATCAAATGCTTGGCTTTTTCAATGCTCGCATTGGTGTTGAAAGACAGACGGGCATCAACTTCGGTAGAAACGCGGCCGGGAACGATTTTCAAAATCTCACAACCAATAGCGACTGCGATTTTGTCGCAAGCAGCTTCGATTGAATCTGTGCTAGACAGGGCGTCTTGTACCAGTGGCGCATACTGTTCCATCTGAGCTGCTTTGTAGAGCAGTGATGGGTTGGTGGTGGCGTCCAGAGGCTTGTAGCGGGCGATGGCTTCAATGTCACCGGTATCGGCTACAACGTCTGAATATTGCTTCAATTGCTCAAGTTTGTTGGTCATGATTCTCCCCATAACACATGAGATTTGTGAGGCGCACATTATCCGTGTTGCGCGGTAGCGAAACAACCTGAAAATCTGCGATATTTAGTCATTCTGACTATTAGCTTGATTGCTAGTTCAAAAAGCACACGCTGTGGCTGGTGCGGAATGCTGCGCGTGTGCGTTTAATTGCTCAGCATTCCCCGAGATTATAGTTTGGGTGCCATGACAGGCCGATTGCATACCTCGATTCAGATTAAACCTGGTTGAACCTGTCGTTTCGCTCCATGGCGTCGCGCGCATCGAGCAGTACATCGGCACTTGCCCCTGGCTGGTTGGCGCGCTCGGTTATATAACGCCGGAAGGTGCGCGCGCCGTACTCGCCGGCGTATAGTCCGAGAATGTGCCGCGACATATGATGCAATTTTTGTCCTGCGGCAATCTGTTCGCGACAATAGACCACGAACTGTTCAAGTGCTGCATCGCGTGTTACCGGTGGTATGTTGTCTGAACCATAGAGCTCAGCGTCTACACCGGCAAGCAGATAGGGGTTATGGTAGGCCTCGCGACCAATCATCACCCCGTCTAACTGGCTCAGAAGAGCGGAACATTGACTTAGTGTGGTGATGCCACCGTTTATGACGATATCCAGCGCAGTATGTTCCTGTTTCAGCTGCACAACCCGTTCATAATTTAGCGGGGGGATGTCGCGATTCTCTTTCGGGCTCAAGCCCTTTAGCCATGCTTTGCGGGCATGAACAATAAATCGTTTGCAGCCAGCTTCAGAAACCACTTTAACAAAACGTTGCAAATCGTTGTATTCGTCCTGATCGTCAACACCAATTCGGTGTTTAACGGTTACCGGTATATCGCACTCTGCCTGCATCGCACTTACGCACTGTGCCACCAGTTCCGGCTCCGTCATTAAAACTGCGCCGATCTTGCCCTCTTGTACGCGGTCGCTTGGGCAGCCGCAGTTCAGGTTGACTTCGTCGTAACCCCACTGCTGGGCCATAGCAGCGCAACGTGCCAGCTCATCCGGGTTGCTGCCGCCTAATTGCAGGGCCAGCGGGTGTTCTTCGCTGTTAAATTTTAGAAAACGCTCGACATCACTGTTATTCAGCAGTGCGCCGGTGGTTACCATTTCAGTGTACAGCAGTGCGTTCTTTGTTAGCAGACGCCAGAAATAGCGGCAATGACGGTCTGACCACTCCATCATGGGGGCGATGGAAAAGCGAAAGCTCGGGTAGTTGTGTGTGGGTGCAATCGTCACAGAATTTTGTAAACAACGGGAAACAGTGGGCCGCGCATTCTCTACTATAGTCGGTAGTGGTAGCAAGTCAGTAGGAGTAAGTCAGTAGGAGTAGTAAGGCGCGTGACTACTTCCGTAGATCGACCGCCTAGAAAGATTTAACCGTCGGGCTGAACGGATTGATGCAATGCGTGTCGATATCACTGTAGCGACCTGATTTGGTGCGTATGGTTGAACGTCCAGCAACCTAGCAGCGGAATTGTCACGCAGTTGCAGGCGCCATTGACCCAGTTCAATGTATTTGAAGTTCAATTGATACAAGCTATTAGCGCACCAATGATAGATTAATTATATAAAAATTCCTGTAGTGGTAGTATTTGCCTATCCCCCGGAGTTTTCCTAATTGTTGAAGGAGTCTTGGTTATGAGTCAGATTGATATTGGTATTTCCACCGAAAACCGCGAACAAATTGCTGAAGGCTTGAAGAAGCTGCTCGCGGATTCTTACACGCTTTACCTTCAGACCCACAACTTCCACTGGAATGTGACTGGCCCGCAGTTCCGCGAGTTACATTTAATGTTTGAAGAGCATTACACCGAGCTTGCGGTAGCTGTTGATGATATCGCTGAGCGCATTCGCACCCTGGACGTTGCCGCACCAGGCACATACAAAACGTTCGCGGAGTTGTCGTCAATCGATGAAGTGGAAGGCGTGCCTACAGCAGGCGATATGGTCGATATTCTGACGCGCGGCCATGAGCAGGTTGTTAAAACTTGCCGTGAAACTCTGGCTGTTGCCCAGGAATCGGCTGACGAATCTACCGCATCTCTGGTTTCAGATCGCATGCGCATACACGAGAAAACCGCCTGGATGCTGCGCGCTACACGTTAATCCTTCAAAGAACCTGCTAATATAGCGGCTTTGAAATTGTAGAACCCGCCGCCAATAGGCGTGGTGATTCGGGAAAGATGTTAACGCGATGATCCCCAGCGACAAAAAATCGCTGGTTTATGCACTCTTGGCAGTACTCTGTTGGTCGACTGTTGCAACAGCTTTCAAGCTGGCGCTCGATCAGCAGAGCCGTTTCCAGTTGTTACTCTCAGCTAATTTGGTCTCGGTTTTTGTGCTGGCCGCAGTTCTCGCTGCCCAACAAAAGCTAATACCCGCGCTTACCCAGTGGCGCTCCTGGCCAACCGCGTGCGCCAGCGCTGCCATTAACCCCGCGATTTACTACTTAATCCTGTTTCAGGCCTATGAACTGCTGCCAGCCCAAGTGGCGCAGCCGATCAACTATACCTGGGCGATAACCCTCAGCCTCGGCGCGCTGGTGGTATTGCGCCAACGTCTGGTGTGGCGGGATCTGCTCGGAATACTCCTGGGCTACGCCGGTGTGGTGGTCATTTCGGTCGCGGGCTGGCAGGCGGGGCTAGATGTTCCGCTCTTCGGCGTCGGCCTCGCGCTATTAAGTACGCTCCTGTGGGCCGGCTATTGGCTGTTGAACGCGCGGGACTCCCGCGAACCAGTACAGGGGCTGCTGCAGAATTTCCTGCTGGCATTACCGCTGACCGGCGCCGCCTGGTGGATTTTTGATGGTCACTGGGTCGCAGAGAGCCGCGCGCTTCTGTCGGCGGCTTATGTCGGCGTGTTTGAAATGGGTATTGCGTTTCTTTTTTGGCTTTTGGCGCTTAAACATGCCAAGCGGGCGAGTTCGGTTGCTGGCTTGATTTTTATATCCCCGTTTTTATCACTATTTTTTATTCATACCGTGTTGGGCGAACCTGTTGGTTGGCTCACCATCGTTGGGCTTGGCCTGCTAGTCTTGGGGCTGTTACTTAAACAATCCACTTCCAAACTTTAAAGATTTTGTTTCAATGGAATATTTTATCGTCGCATTTATGACCTTCTTCGCCACCATCGGGCCGTTGGATGTTGCTGCTGTTTTTGCAGCCCTGACTGCCCGCTACAAGCCGCGCGAGGCGCGCAAAATGGCAGTGAAGGGAATCCTTATTTCTATCAGCATCTTATTGTTATTCGCGCTGTCTGGTGAATGGCTGCTGTCGCAGCTGGGGATTTCGCTCGCTGCTCTGCGCGCTGGTGGTGGTATTTTGTTGTTGCTGATTGGTATCGACATGGTGTTCGCCCGCACATCCGGCGGTACCTCCACCACGGCCGACGAAGAAGAAGAAGCGATTACCCGGGAGGATATTTCCGTATTCCCGCTGGCCACACCGCTTATTGCAGGGCCGGGTTCGATGGGGGCGTCCATACTGTTGATGGCAAATGCAGAGGGGCATCCGTGGCAGCAGGGTGCAGTGCTGTTGGCGCTAGCGGCGATACTGTTGCTTACACTCGTGATGTTGCTGGCTGCGGCGCAGATTCAGCGCATCCTCGGGGTTACCGGTATGCACGTGATTACCCGTGTGTTCGGCGTACTGTTAACAGCGCTGGCGGTGCAGTTTATTTTTGATGGTGTTGTTTCGAGTGGCGTGTTTTCTGGCAAAGCAGCGCCGGAAACAGCAGAAATGGTGATACCTTTACCGCACCAGTCAGGATAAATATTTTTAATATTCCTGGAACTTAATCTGGGGGAGTGGCTCCAAGTTACCGTAAGCAATGTGTTTTACTTCCTTAACTCCCCGAATTTTACTTCTTCGATCGCGGTGCTCCTTGGAGTCACCGCTTTTTTTTGCCCGTTATTCGGCTTCTTTTAAGTAGCGAATGCGGGAATCCAGGTCTGGGCGGGGGCGTTCCGTTGGCGCGTTCTTGGCGGTGCCGATATACATATAACCCGCGATAGACTCGGCTTTGGTGAGCCCCAGCTTCTTGTTGAATTTTTTATCGTAGGCGTACCACTCGGTCAACCACTGGGAAGCAAAGCCCATGGCGGTTGCGGCTAAAAGCATGTTCTGACACACAGCGCCGGCAGTTAGCACCTGTTCCTGCTCAGGTACTTTCTCGTTCACGACCGGCGAGCACACGACCGCGATAACCAATGGCGCTCGCGTAAAGCGGTTGCGCTCAAACTCCAGCAGCTTTGAACTGGCGTCGGGGTTGCGTTTGGCAAACACCTTGGCCAGTTGCTCACCGTAGCTCGCGCGGGCATCACCGCGAAACACGATAAAACGCCAGGGGCCAAGCTTCTTGTGGTCCGGTACGCGGTGCGCGCAACGCAATAGGGTTTCCAGCTGCTCGTCGCTGGGCCCGGGCTCAGTCATTTCGGCGGCAGTTACCGAACGGCGAGTAAGCAGAAGATTAATAAAGTCGTTATTCATAGCTCGATCCGAATACATCCGTGAGGCGAAGATGGGTCGTGGAAGACGAAATCGCATTCTACCAAAAAGGGCACCGAAATTGAGCACTCGTCGACAGCTTGTTAAACGATTGTCTGGCTCACTGCTGAAAGTGCTGTTTATGAGAGGTGTTACGGCTACCCGGATTAATGAACGCGCGTACTTTTTCAGCGATTTACCCTGATTTCGTCTGGGGAGTATAATTGCTCCCCTTTTTTATCAGCCATTAGAGAGTCGTATGACTGTAAGAACCCGAATTGCACCGTCACCCACCGGCGACCCGCACGTAGGTACGGCCTACATTGCACTGTTCAACCTATGTTTTGCGCGCAAGCACAACGGCAAGTTTGTGTTGCGAATTGAAGATACTGACCAGACGCGCTCCACGCCGGAGTCTGAGCAGGCAATTCTGGATTCTTTGCGCTGGCTTGGTTTGGATTGGGATGAAGGCCCCGATGTCGGTGGCGAATTTGGCCCTTACCGCCAGAGTGAGCGCAAGGATATTTACGGGCAGTATGTCGATGAGCTGTTGGCAAAGGGGCTCGCGTTTAAGTGCTACCGAACCACGGAAGAGCTGGAAACGCTGCGTGCAGAACGCAAAGAAGCGGGTATCCATAGTGCACTCAAACCATCGGATTTGCGACTGAGCGAAGAAGAGCAACACGCGCGCGAAGCACAGGGTATGCCCTATGTTGTGCGTATGGTTGTTCCAGAAGAAGCGGGCACCTGCGCCGTGAACGATATGCTGCGCGGCACCATGGACCTGGACTGGAGCCTAGTTGACGCTCAGATATTGCTAAAGTCCGACGGTATGCCCACCTATCACCTGGCCAACGTGGTGGACGATCACCTGATGGGCATTACCCACGTTATTCGCGGCGAAGAGTGGATTAACTCCGCCCCCAAGCATCAGCTTTTATATGAATACTTTGGCTGGGATATGCCCGTGCTTTGCCACTTGCCGCTATTGCGCAACCCGGATAAAACCAAGCTGAGCAAGCGTAAAAACCCAACCAGTATTTTGTATTACAAGCGCATGGGCTTTTTAGCTGAAGCTCTGTTGAATTACCTGGGCCGTATGGGCTGGTCCATGCCTGATGAACGCGAAAAGTTCAGCCTGAACGATATGCTGGAGCAATTCGATATCTCCCGTGTTTCCCTCGGCGGGCCAATTTTCGATGTGGCTAAGCTCAAATGGCTCAACGGCCTGTGGATTCGCGAAGATCACGACGACGCCCAACTGGCAGAGCGCCTGACTCAATGGCTGCTGAATGAAGAAAATCTGCTGGCGGTTATTCCGCACGTTAAACAACGTATGGAAACCCTGAGCGATTTTGCACCGCTGGTGAGCTTTTTAGCGAGTGGCCAGTTGCCGTTGAGTGAGGACAGTTTCAGCCCCAACAAGCTCGATCTGGAGACTCAGAAAAAGGTACTTCAGTTTGCGTTGTGGCGAATGGAAGCACTGCGCGCCTGGGAGCGAGACACCATCTTCGTCGCGCTTAAATCCCTCGCGGATGGCCTGAGTATAAAAATGAAGGATTTCCTCGCGCCGGTGTTTATCGCCGTTTCTGGCTCTACAGCGAGCTTCTCGGTCATGGATGCGATGGTACTTCTTGGGCCGGATATGAGCCGCGCGCGTTTGCGTGAGGCCGTGGAGGTGCTTGGGGGTGCGGGTAAAAAAGTGCTGAAGCGCTACGAGAAGGAATATGCGGAGTTGAGTGCCGAACCTAAAGTAGAGTAGGGGCGGGCGCCAATTTAGGGCTTTGCACACAAGTACAAAGCCCTATTTAAAACGAGGAGGCTATCCCTGGCCTGCCTGGATTCCAGCCGACTCATCCCTCGGCTGTATCCCGTGCTTTTCAGGCGACTTTCGCGCCGCGATACACCTTTTTCTGCCTGGCTAAACGCTCCTGAACCGCCTTTTCAAACGTGCTGATGTCACCGACGCCTGGAATAGGCTGCATCGCCCACAAATCCAGATTAATCTCCAACAACGCACGCTTCTGCTCTTTGTTCAGTTGCTCGCGGAACAGCTCAAGTTGCTGACGAACCTTCGGCTGGCGGCTGGCCATCGCAAACTTGATCAGCCGCAGCTTTTCGCGCAACCCCTGAAATACGCGAAAACGCTTGTGATCGTGTAATTCAACAACCATCGCCAAGCGAACCAATGCGTTTTCTGCGCGCTCTGTAAATACAATATGTTCAATCAGCATACAAATCTCCCAACATCCCTGTGTGCGTGTAAAGTCGTTCAAATAGTGGTGCGCCGTGCAAGGCGCCAGACCACCTCGATTGAGAGAAAGTATGCTAAAACCACATCCAGCCCTCCACGCCAAAGTAGCGGGCTAAAAAGTGAATATTCCTGTTGACACAATATAAAACCTTGATAGAATGCGCAGCCTTGTCGCCAAGCACACAACCCACAGGGTGTGATTGCTGAAAAAAGCGAAGTATTACGGGGCCTTAGCTCAGCTGGGAGAGCGCAACACTGGCAGTGTTGAGGTCAGCGGTTCGATCCCGCTAGGCTCCACCAAAACGAAAAGCCCGCTTATGTAGCGGGCTTTTTTGTGTCTGAAATTTAACGACAAACAGCTCAGTACGCCCGATTGTCATCACCTGAGAGCTTGCGAGCCGCTCAGCAGGGAGAGCGCAACACTGGCGGTGTTGACACGGCAGGGCGTTCCGGGCAGCGTCGATCCCGCTAGGCTCCACCAAAACGAAAAGCCTGCTTATGTAGCGGGCTTTATGTGCCTGCAACTTAAGTCCAAATAAAAGCTAGTTTTTGGGCTAAAAGCGTGTAAATGACGAATAGTTGGCTGAGCGCTTCTCAGCGGACCAAAACCAAAAGCGCAGTTTTAACGTTTGACAAATATCGCAAACTGCTCTTAGACTCGGACAAATTGTGAGGTAAAGGATGCTACCGGGTGAACGTCACATACGAACAAGGGGGCAGGCAAACTCTTTTGGCAGGTATGCTAGCCGGTACCTCTTTAGCGCAACAGATTCACCATCAAAAGCCCGAGTGCAACACTTGGGTAATAGTTAAATCCCCACCTCTTACTCAAATTTCCCCACTATACCAACAAACCTCGAAAGCAATCAAATCCATCGCTGTTAGCGCTGCATCCGTCGCAAACGGGCTTTGCTTTCGTGTGTGCCAATTGTTGCTGGTTTTTGTAAACCTATAAGCTGGAAATTTTCCGCGTTAAATCAGTTAGGCGGAAAACTTCCACCCTATAAGAGTTGGGAGCGCTTGCCTAAAATATGCAAGCCAATATTGGCGTGCTATAGGGAAGAAAATCGAGATATATATAAAAAGGGAAAGTGGGAATTTTCTTTTTAAGAATAATGTTAGACAGGAAGTAGAGCATCCGCTTTCCGTAAGTATAATTTACACGCTTTAAAAAGGAGATAGCTATGCCATTTGATGGAGTGCCTGAATCAAATTCAAGTTCGCAACGCGGCAAATTTACGACTGAAAGAAGAAGGTTTTTTAATCAATGCGGCCTTACGAATTACTGCGGATTATTACGATTCCGAGATTCTAGATATCAAGAAAGGACTGTTCCCATCTTCTATGACGATTGCTTAGAAGGTAAGCCCCAGACTTACAGTCTCCTCAAGAATTTACGAAGAGAGATGAGAATTTCGATTAATGCCAACGTCCCCGCAAATCTGCGGCCCTCCCCACATAATTTTCCGCTGAGTAGCGCCAGTTTCATGTCGAGGTCCATTCATCAAAACGAAAACGGCTATTTACCTTAAAAGGACGATGTCGACTCCAACGAATGTTCTGTCAGTGCTCCTGCTATCAGTCATGCCGCTCGATTATATGGCCAGCTACCCAACAATCAGTTGCGTAGAGGTGTACGTACGAAAGGTCAATTTCTAGAGTACACCTTCGGCGACCAGATGCACGTAGAGTGTCGGCTACTCGTCGATTATCGGTTCGGGTTGATTTACATGACGTTAGGCCATTACAACGAAAACTCGTTTGCTCTGCTTGCTCGATCAAAGGCAGAGTTTGACTTCGAAATTAAACCAACCATGCGCGCACTTGGCGTAACAGTCCTAGGGAAGAGCTGAAAATACTGAATATTTGCGATAACACGGCTCATCTCAAGTCGTAGCAAACATTATGTCCCAGTTAAGCTTTTCAGATGCCGAAGGCCAGGCAAAACGCAAACAAACCTCTAGGGAAAAATTCCTTCTTGAGATGGGTAAACTCCTCCCCTGGAATGAGCTCGAAAGGCCGATAGCCCGCTACTAATCAAAATCACTGCGGGGTCGCAAACCGTTCCCGCTTTCAAGCATGCTTCGCATTCACTGCATGCAACTGTTTTATAATCTCAGCGACTCTGCGATGGAGGACACCCTGTACGAAGTTGAATCCATGAGACGCTTTGCCGGAATCAGTATTGATACTGTTCCGGACGAAACAACGATTTTAAATTTCCGTCACTTGCTCGAAAGACATAACCTCGGGAAGAAGCTGTTTTCCAAAATAAACAAACACCTTGCCAAACAAGGCCTTTCCTTTAAGGAAGGCACTATTGTTGATGCCACTATTATCAGCGCACCGACTTCGACAAAAAAACAAATCCTGCCAGCGCGATCCCGAGATGCACCAAACCAAAAAGGGGAATGAATGGCATTTTGGAATGAAAATGCGCATTGGCGTAGACGATGCGTTTGGTGTAATCCATTGTATGGCTACCACCCCTGCCAATGTTCACGAAATGAATTTTGGCAGACAATTACTGCATGGTAACGAAAATCGTATGTGGGGTGATGCGGGTTACCTCGGGATTGAAAAACGGGACGAGGCACAAGACCTGGATATAGACTGGTTTGTTGGCTGCCGCCCTGGAAAACGAAAGACCTTAAGCGGCGCAGCGGCTCAGCTTAAAAAAATCAAGGCGAGTGTACGCGCGAAAGTGGAACATCCGTTTCGCATTATTAAACAGCAGTTTGGTTACAGTAAAACCCGCTATCGCGGATTGGTGAAAAATACAGAGCGTTTATATTTGTTGGCGGGTTTCGCAAACCTTGTTATGTGCAAACGGTATTTGCTGCCCTGAGGGTCAGTGCGCCCTAAATTCAGGTTTTGGCCTGAATTTAGGGTAAATAACCGAGGATATGCTGCGATTTTTTTCTTATTGGAAAAGATACTGCAAAATGAATTAAATCGCTAGAATTTGCGTAAAATTCAGAGGTTCCCTAGATTAAGTGGAAGCTAAGCTGATAATGCACGCACTTTAGTGGTCAACTGACACCGGACACCTTTATACTTGATAATATGTTCTCTTAACGATGTACCCGGTGTCATTTGGCCGCTACGATATCTTCTCCCCCTTGTTAATTTGCTAAAAGATATTCTAAGGCTCAATACTACAAGGAGGTCTACGGCAACCACTTCCTCCGGTAGAAGGGTAGGAAATTAATGCTTCTGCTGTATAAAAACCATCTGATATAGTAGCATTAAGCACTCCGTTAAAACTTGGTCCGACAAGAGGCACTGAAACCACTTTAGTCCCCGAAGCCTCATAGAGATTGTATTCAGCATGATAACTAAGATTAGCGCTATTGATGATTAACTTATAAGGATTCCCTTCTCTCGCATTCTTCGAATAATAGCCATCCACTGAATAGGTAACTGTTGCCTTCCAAGTATCTCTACTTGCTTGCGTAGTTGAAATAAATGGCGCGAGTTGTACGACGACGTCTTTACATAACGAAACTGCCTCAGATGGAGTGCCCCCACCGCCGTAATGCGCTTCCGTTATGACAACCCATGAATCTCCCCTGCTATTTGCACTGTTAAAGGTGACATCATGTTTTGACCATACGAATGGTAATTCCACTACATTATAGTGATCATTTGTTAGAAACCCGTCTTCCGATGAAAACCACCAAACATCTTCTCCATATCGATCTATTGAAGATTTCACACCGAACTCAGTTGGATTGTTAAACAATACGTAGCTGGGCCCCTCGGGCAATCCGTCAGAATTATAACCATGGCTTTGACACGTTCCAGAATGAGCAAACTGAATCAGCATCGATAAAGCCAATCCGAAAACCCCAATGAAATGTTTCATAATAAATCTCCATAATATAAATTTTAGACAAAACCTATTTATTAAAAACCCTAAGTAGAAATCACCACTGTCCTGTTAACTATTAACTTGCCAATGAAAATTGCGAAGTTAAAAGGCGGGGCAGGGAAACACCTCTATTGCGCAATGGGTAGTGTAAGCTATTGAAATATAATAAAATTTATACGCCTCCGTCAGTGTTTCAACTGTGCGCGATTAGCTAGAAATAAGGGAGCCAGATCCCATCCCGATTGATACAAAGTAGTGGTCAAGAACACAAAGCATTTACCGGAGGATCTAGGCTGTGGCACATTGTAATACGATCCTTGCTCAAATTCTAAAATTTAAATCGACTGGGCTGAACCATGGTTTGATGCTGCGAGCGAGGAGATAAAGAGGACATTCACCGATGACATTCACCGATGACATTCACCGATGACATTCACCGATGACATTCACCGATGAAAAACGCCGATGAGAAAAAAGAGTAAAAAAATACGGATATGCGCTGATGAGTCACAGTCGTTTTTTCAAGTGTCAGCAAATCCGACACAAGCCTTTAGAAAGGCACTTAAGCGGAGTTATATAATTAATTACCCCATTAAAAGAAAAAGTGCGACATGGCTATGTCGCACTTTTTTCATTGTTTACTGGCTGGCTGGATTTACTGGCACGCGCCCAGACTTGTCCAGGATTGATCGCTCCCCGGCACCGTTGCGGTGTACCAGTTCGCAACATAGAGTGTGTTTTGGTAGACCATTTGGTCGCCGGCGTCGGCGTGATTAAATTCTCCACCGGCCCAATCTTTGGCTGTCCAATTTGGGTAAACGTTAACTCCGGCACAGTTGCTGCCGCCACCCGAAGAAGATGAACTTGAAGACGAACTGGTGGTTGAGCCTGATGATGAGCTGCTTGAAGAAGAGCTACTTGAAGAGGAGCTGCTACTGGAGCTGGAACTCGTTGAGCCATTACATCCGACTGGGCCACCATTACCCCATTGATTTGAGCAAGTGTTAATACCGATGCATTGGGCATTGTTTTCCCAGCCCCAGCCAGTGTTTTGATTCTGGCACAAAGCATAGAGCGCGCCGTACCAGTTGCACTGGCAGCTGGCGCCACCTGAAGAGCTGGAGCTACTTGATGAACTGGAGCTTGAGCTTGAGCTTGAAGACGTTGAGCTTGCACTTGAAGAAGCCGAGCTGGACGAACTTGAAGAACTGCTGGATGAGTTGGAGCTGCTGGCACTGGACGAGCTACTCGAGGAACTGCTGGAAGAACTCATTCCGCCGGGGAAATCCGCCGCATCGTCCATGGCCGTACCGGCCTGATACTCCACCGCATTACTGTAGCCATCACCATCCAGGTCATCGGCACCATCGGCAAAATTAAATGGGTCGAGTAAATAATTTACCTCAACACTATCCGGTATCAAGTCGTTATCCTGGTCCCCGGGGAAACTTAAAATAACGCCCCATGTCACTGCCCGGCTGTCGACTGCCGGTCCATCGCTTACTCCGATTACGGTTGTGTACTGGCCTGCGTGTTCGGAGTCGAGGCTGCCCGAAACGACACCGGTTTCACTATCGAGACTCAAACCTGCGGGTAGGTTGTTGGCGGAATAAAACAGCGTATTGCCGTCGGCGTCGCTCGCGCTCAATGCAAAATTCACTGTCTCGCCTTCCTGGAAAATCCGTGGTTGTGGGTCGCTGAGCACTGGGGCTGTATTGGTTGTCTGCTGTGGAATACTCAAGTACAAACTGGTGCTGTCCAGGCTGCGCTGTCCAAATCCTGGGCCGGCCCATTCCACGGTAAGAGATTGCGGGCCCCAGGCATCGAACACATCAAGCTGAAAATTATGATAGCCCTCGTTCAGGGTCACTGTGCCGGTTGTTGGCTTGACCCAGAAACCCGTGTTGTTTACCACCATAGCGTTGTTAATACTTAATTGACTGCCATCGTCGGCGTCGGAAACGAAGGTGTATTGACCGGTTTGAGGAATGTAAATTAATGCAGTGAAGCGCAAAGCAAAATTATCGTCGCGTTGCCGCAAGCCAAGATCGAAAGACCGGGTTGTGCCCGAACTCACCACGATTTCGTTGTCCAGATTGGGTGTACCGAACCCCGTGGTTTCGTAGTAGGCGTAATTTAATCCACTACTGCTGCTGAAATTGGGATCGATACGTTTGATCCATGCTTCAACAATATTTGCGCCCGCTTCATCTACCAACGCTTTTGCCAACGGCGGCATGGCATCTGTACCGATCCCGTTAATTAAGTGTAAGGCGGTTGAGCGCTCTGGAAACTGCGGTGTAATAATGAAGGGATCGATAAGGCCGAAATCGCGACTGCTGTTGCCGTAAATAAGATTCTGTTGCGTAAGCTGGCTTGTAAAGCGCGCATCGAATTGTGCGCGACCAGTTGCCGGCTGGTGGCAATAACTACAGTTGGCGTCTAGCCAGCTGCGCGCGCGTGTTTCTAGTGAAGCACTGGCATCGTCAATATTTGCGCCTCGAATTAAATCCGCTACCTGGCTTTCGCTCAGTGAGGTATCGAAAATATTCAGATGGCTCCAGGTTTCTAATTGGTTGGCTAAAATTCCGCTTGGGTAATCTAAGTTACGGTTGATCTGATGCGTGCGTGGGCCGAGCGCGCCTCCCGCGCCATCCGTATGGCAGGTTGTACACTGCGAGCGAGAGGGGAACAACCAGGTTTGCGTACGGCTGCTACCATCGGCCAGTAGAACCGTGTAATCGGCGGTTTCGCTGGTGGTAAGCAAGTCAGCATCGCTCAGGTCTGGACGCCAGCGATAGGCAAGGCCATACCATTTTTCATTCTCGCCAAGCACAAGCAGTCGCGTTTCCAGGCGTGCTCGAATGCTCGGGTCATTCTCATCCAAGGGTAATTCAAAGTGCTTCATCAATACCGTACCAATGGGGTATTGCCAATTACCTGATTCAGAAAACACAATTTTTTCGCTGGTGCTATCGCGGTTGCCATCGTTTGGAATCGCAATCCAACGCTGTTTAAAGGCGCCGTCGCTCCAGAAGGGTTGCACCAGGTCATAAGGGATGAAGTAGTCGGCAACCTTAAAATCTACCAGATCATCAAAAATCCCCAGCAGAGAAATTTGCCCCGGGGCATCAACCAATGGACCGCTGTTGCGCGCGAGAGCGAAAATTGAAGCGTTTTCGCTGGCAACGTCGCCGAGAAATAACTCGCCATTATTATCCTGCCCCCATGTTGCCAGACTGCCCGGTGAAAAGGTAAGCAAGCGGTCGAAAGTCGCGCCCAGACCATCTTCGTCTAGCGTGATCGCCCACACATAATCAGTCATGTAATCGCCAGCGATGTACTTGCCATAGAGCTCAGGAAATTTAGAACCCCGATATACATACCCACCAATAATCGATTGTGATTCGTCGCGAGTAAAGTCGAGAAGTGGATCTGTTAGTTCGCCTCTAATATTTGCAGGCGGATCATAATCGCCCGCTACGCTACCTTCACGAAAGGGCCAGCCGTAGTTTTTGCCAAGCTCGATAATATTGATTTCATCGCGGGCGAGATTACCTACCTCGCTTGACCAGATGCGGCCCGTTTCGGCGTCTAAGGTCATGCGGTGTGCATTGCGATTACCCACAGTGGCAAACTCTTCATACACACCACTTTCACCTACCCAGGGGTTATCATCGGGAATACAGTAAAAATTCCCGGTAATTTCTTCATAAATGCCGTTGGCGAAATCGTTTTCCGGGCTGGCCTCATTCATTCGTCGCACTGGCACATGAGTGCCTTCAGGGCAGGCCCAGGTACCATCGCCGTTAGGTGTTACATCCGTGGCAATACGAATAATCCCGCCTTCGAAGTTGTCCGTAATGCGTTGCGACGTGTTGTAACGAACCTGTTCACCTATCGCCAGCCACAAATAGCCGTCGTTATCGAAGGTTAAACCGCCGCCGCGGTGGGAAGCGTTGTAGAGTTGAATGTTAAGTAAAGTGCGTTCGCTGTCTGGATCGGCCGTGTTGGTTTGGTGATTAAAGGTGAAGCGAGAAAGGCGCAAATAGGCATCGTAAAAAACCTGGTCTTGTTCATCTTGGAAGCTTTCAGGCACCGAATTATTGCAGGGGTGATTTGCAACACCATTGGTTTTAAACTCGCCCTCTAACTCGAATTCGCCAGGAATAGTCGGGTGTGGTCCCACCACACCGCAGCGCGACGTGTAATACACATAAAAATAATTAGCATAGGGCGAACCTTGCTGACCGAACTCTGGATGCACCACCATATTCAAAAAGCCGCCATCAAAAACATTGGCAACTCTGTCGCGCATGTCGAGCACAATGTTAGAAGAGGTGACGTTAGGTGTATTTTCGAACGCCTGAATTAAACCGGAGCGCGAAGCCGCGAACAGCTGATTGTTCGCCGGGTTGGCAGTAATGGCTAAGGTTAAATCGAGGTCCAGGTTGGTGAAAATTGGCTCCGCAGTCCAGTCGGAATTGCTCGGGTCGAGTGGTTTTGTGGTTGGTAGGGTACCGTTTAAAAACGGCGCAACAGGAATATTTTCATCGATGCCGCTGGGTCCAGCCAGTGCACCCTGAAATAACAATACAGCAATGGTAAGTGTTAGAAAGCAATTTTTCATGCCAGCCCCCAGCTGTGCGTTTTTGATAACCTCCAGTCTACCGCAGAGCGATATTTATACACAGGGTATTTTTAATGCGAGACACATGTTCATGGTTAAATGAGAATCCGCGCAACTTGCGAGATAATTAATTTAACAAAACAAAATATTAAGGCGGCTGTTTATTATGTTTTATCTTTTAGTTTTTAAAAAAATAATTTGTCATATTTGTTTCAAAAAATAGGTGTTGGGTTGGATGTTAATGGTGGTGGTGTGGCTATCTACTCGCGTTTGGACTCATGCCCGCCGGTATTTGCTGGTTGTGTTATCGTAATTTTCATAAAAAGGAAGTTCGATTTTGTTGTGTTTGGAGGTGGTCTCATTGCGTTTTTGAATAGTGTTCTAGGTTTTGTATGCATTTTTGAGCGCATAAATATCCGTGTTCGTTGGTTAAGGTTTATGTCACTGTCTAGCGCCGGGGTGTTGCAGTTCTGCATGCGAGTCTGGCTGTTTTAAAACAAACGTTAGGCTGTTGTTGTGCATGTTAAAATGCTTGAATCATGCTTGCTAATATATTTATTTTATGGGGTGTATTGAGTTTTGGGTGGTGAGTAAATGTGGAGTCGTGGCTATCGCATCTTTTTATTTAAGACGGTTGTCTAATTCCAGTTGTGTCGGCTCTGGCGCCTTGTAAGCTAATAGTCAGATAGTTGGGGCGGCGAGAATCACGTAGCCCTATAGGGTGTGAAGTAGAAACTCGTTGCGGTGGGCTCTCATTTGACACATCGCGCTCAATAGACACTGAAACCTGCATTTATGTGGCGGGTGATAAAAGAAAAGACTTAGGCGGCAAACTGTGAGTAATATAGGCAAATCTATTTTTCGAATAGGTCAACAGGAAGGCGTGGTGTTATTGGGGTAGGCTGGCTGCACCAATCGCGACAGTAGCCCGAAACATAAGTAGTGAGCATGACATAAATTCGTCATATTTATAAATTGGCTTTTTGTTTAGCCGACCATTGCCGCAGTTCTGGTGATCACTGTTTTGGGATAAAGTATTTTTACTCGAAGAGATGCGGTTTATCAGATCGTTCTAGTCTCAGGGCGCGAACAATAACTCCATTTCTCCGGTCGGTTTTTCTGGAAATTCTGGTTGGCTTTATAGAACACAGAAAAACTGATGCTTATCAAAAAGTCCAAGCAGAAAAATTGGAAAATGGGTGCCTGACGTGTTTAAACGCTGGTTATACAAGCGTTGGCTGGCGCTTATTGCAAGAACCATTACACTTTGTAACTCACTCGTATCGGCGCTATTTCCCTGCGTGGTAAACGCTATGAATGACGTATTGATCAAACTCGGTTTTGTCCCTTTTTTTGCTCAACAACTAGCTGACCCTGTTGTTCTGGAGAGCCGTCTGGGGCGGGTTATTTCTGTACAGAGGTCTGTTGCCATGGTTGCTTGCGGCGATCAGAGGCGAAATGTAGAGCTGACGTTAAACCTGCAACAGGCCGAACCAGTTGATCGCCCAACGGTTGGTGACTGGGTTATTCTGGATGAAACACACACCCGAATTGAGCAGGTGCTTGAAAGAAAGAGCCTTTTCAAGCGAATCGGGTCTGGTAATACGACACAGTTTCAGCCGATTGCCGCAAATATCGATGTGGTATTTATCGTCAGTTCCTGCAACGATGAATTTAAAGAGTCCCGTCTTGAGCGTTACCTCGCATTGTGCGATGAGGCTGGCGCTATCCCGGTAATTATCCTCACAAAGGTCGATCTCTTAGACGATGCCGGTGGCTATATCGAGCGTGCGCGCAGCGTTCAGTCCGGTGTTGCCGTGGAGGTGGTCAATGCGCTCGATCCATCCACGCTCGATGGTGTAAAAGGGTGGATAGAGGGTAATTCAACGATTGCGCTTGTTGGCTCCTCCGGTGTGGGTAAGTCCACGCTGCTGAATGCGCTGGCGGAGGAGACCTTAGCCGCCACTGGCAGCATTAGGGAAGATGACAAAAAAGGTCGGCATACCACCACCCACAGAGAGTTGTATTTTCTCGCTTCCGGTGGGCTAATTATTGATGTGCCGGGGATGCGGGAACTGCGGGTTGCTGATGTAGATGATGCATTGGGCCATGTTTTTGAAGATATCGAGGAGTTGTCTGAGAAATGCAGGTTTATCGATTGTAAACATATGAATGAGCCTGGTTGTGCTGTATTGGCAGCGATTGAAGAAGGGCGTTTGAGTGGTCGTAGATTGGCCAGTTACCAAAAACTGGTGCGTGAAAATGAATTTGCTACATCAACCTTGGCGGAAAAGCGCGCTAAAGATCGCAGTTTTGGCAAAATGGTTAAAGGTGGAAAACTCCACAAGGAAAAAACCGGCCGCCGCGGCCCTCTATAGCGGTATTCCGCCCCCGAGAAACCGTTACTTTCTCTTAGGCAGCCTGTCGAACCCGCCGATTTCATTCTGAGGCAGCCCAGGTATTAATTCGCTATTTCCAATCATTTTAGCCGGGTCGCCTACGGCTAAATCCTGCAATATGGCCTAATTGCACGAGCAAAGATATAATCCGCCAGCAGGTTTTGCGTTATCAATCACATGGAAATATAACTATGTTAAAAAGCATTTTGAAATTGTTGATCGTGGTAAGTGTTGTTGGGGTTGTAGGCTGTACCACGAGTGGTACTTTTGTCATCCCCGAGGGTAGCCAGCTCTACCTGGCCGGAAGGGATACCCCTGTAGATATCAATGCAAATGGCCAGGTTCGTACGCATGGCTTTAAATGGAGCCAAATTGGTATTCCGCCTGGTGGTGGTGTGTCTTACCGGCTGGAAAAAGACGGTAAAACAATTCAGGAAGGAAAATTAAGATCTAAATTTAGGCCTGCATCCATATTTATACCTATCTATGGGGTTGTGGCGTGCCCAGTCGGGTTGAATGGCGATATCACCTATGATTTGGTCAACGGGACGCAGGAATAACTTGCAGCACTTTAAGCAGCCGCGCCGCTAGGATTTAGGTATTTTTTGCGCGGTTGTTGTATTGCATTTGATGTATGGCGTTTAGTTGGGGCTGCTTGGGTGCTGAGTATCAGTGCCCGCCTTAGCCCTCAGTTGGGCGCTTAGCCCGTCAGAGTTTCGGCCTCGAATTCATTTGACTCAACCCTTTCGAAAGTTGAGTTGGCTATTTAAAATCGCGTTTATCTCCGCTACCCATTATTGAATATCCGAAAATTCCAACCCATATTTAGCCAGTAGCTGTTTAACCCTGTGGGAATCGTTATTGGATTTTTTCAGGTTTCGGCTCTTATCGAACAGCTTTCTCCCGGCTTCTGCCATTGAGCTTGATGCTTTGCAAACCGAAACTATGCCCGCCAGGTTCATTTGCTCGTAATAATCTAGCGCATTTAGCCCGGCGCTTCCGAGCAGAGGTTCCAGCAATAGCTGTGGTGTTGTTGGGTTAGGGGGTTGCTGTGTTGTTAGCCATTTGCCTTCCAGGCGTTTAATCTCTTCTGCGACGACATTGCGAGTTATGCGGCCGCCATCCGCCAGGGTACCCATGCGGGTAATGCTAGCGTTAAGGTCTCTGAAGTTGGCGGACCAGCTTGCCGCAGGCGATTTTCCAAACGCCAGGTAAAGCGTTCGAGCATCTTTGTTCAGGCTTACTCGGTAACCTGCTTTGTTCGAAAATTGTTCCAGCTCATAGTCCAGATTGGGCTCCAGGTCTTCCAGCCGTTCTTTTAGCGAGGGCAACCGATAAGTCCATAAGTCGATACGGGCAAGCAGGTCTTCGCGAAACTGGCCTGCTTTAGCGCATTGGATTAAATCACGGTTGGTGCCTGCTATGAGTTGGAAGTTACTGCTGACCTCACTGTCGGCCCCGAAGGGCGTGAAGCGTTTGTCTTCGATCGCACGCAGCAGCATGGCCTGTTCGTCCAGCCCCAGTTCACCAATCTCGTCCAGAAACAGCAGGCCGCTGTTTGCTTCTTTAAGCAAGCCAGCACGATCTGATGTCGCACCGGTAAAGGCTCCTTTTTTATGGCCGAATAGTGCAGACATCGCATTTTCCCCGCGCAGAGTTGCGCAGTTGACGGTAACCAGTTTACCTTTCAGTTTTCCCCGTTGTTTGCGTAGTTCGTAAACGCGCTGTGCAAGCTGTGATTTGCCGGCTCCCGTGGGCCCGGTAATTAATATAGGCTCCTGTGAGCGAACCGAGACTTTCTCCAGCTGCTCGATCATCCTGTTGAAGTCGGCATTATTTGTTTCTATGCCACCTTTTAAATAGGCCGTTCCTTCCTGGTGTTCTTTTTTAAAGCGCGATGCAATCTGGTCGTATTTTGAAAGATCCAGGTCGATAATCTGATACTGACCGGGCGCATTACTTGCGCGTTCGGCGGGGCTCGTTTGCAGTAGTTTGCCGGGAAAATAGCCAGCCTCAGTAAGCAAATATAGGCATATCTGCGCTACGTGGGTGCCGGTCGTGATGTGAACCAAATACTGCTCTTTGCTCGGTCTAAAACGGTAGGCTCGTGCAAAATCCAGCAGGCTGCTGTACACGCTTTCGAAATCCCAGGGTTCGTTAAAATTTACGTTGTGAAACACCACTTCGGTTTCAGGTGAAACCTGGGAAATATCTTCTCGTACCTGTTTTGCAAGGCTGGTTGAGCGGCGGTCGAATAGCAGCTCAAGGCGATCTATCAGTAGATCGTCGTGCTGACACATAGATATGGTTGGGCGCCATTTATCCCAACGGTTCTCACCCTTGCCGCGCCTGTCCATGGTGGTGCCGAGTATGCTGATAACTGTTGTTTTCATGCTATCTAAAATAATAGATGGCTATCAAAAAAGATATAAATATTTTGAGTGCCCTTTGCGCTCCAGTGTCGTCGATGATCAGTTTTCTATTTTAAAACTATTAAAAATCAATCACATAGGCGTACTTTTTACTATTCAATGGTTTGTTGGCACTGTCTTCGCTATGTGGCTGTTGCGTTTGGATAACAGAACCGGTGATAAGGCCGGATTCACACCAGAACAATAAAGTGTTAACGGAGGTAATCAGGTGGAGCAGCAGGCGTACGAAGTGATGCAGAGCGAGGGTGTGCCCATTAAATCCTGGACGCTAGGCGTACCATTTGAAGAGGGTGCAAAAGAGCAGCTTAGAAAGCTGGCCGGGATGCCGTTCATCCACAAGTGGGTGGCGGTTATGCCTGACGTTCATGTGGGGTTGGGGGCGACTATCGGTAGTGTTGTGCCGACCCTGGGCGCGGTAATTCCAGCTGCGGTTGGGGTGGATATTGGTTGCGGAATGATGGCTGTTAAGACAAGCCTGACCTCCGCTCAGTTACCAGAAAACCTGGCTGCCGTTCGTAGCGCAATCGAACGTGCCGTACCTCACGGGCGTACCTCTGGCCGGGGTGGTAAGGTGCGGGATAAGGGCGCGTGGGCGAACGTTCCCGACGATGTGGCCCATGCCTGGCTCGGTCTCGATGGCCAATTTGCCATTCTGAAAGAAAAGCACCGGATATTAAAAAATACAAACAATGTTAACCATTTGGGTACCCTGGGGACAGGTAACCACTTTATTGAGATGTGTCTGGATGAGCACGACAGTGTGTGGCTGATGTTGCACAGCGGGTCACGCGGTGTGGGAAACCGGATTGGCACTTACTTTATTGAGCAGGCCAAAAAAGATATGGAGCGCTGGCATATTCATCTGCCGGACTCTGATTTAGCTTACTTTCCAGAAGGTTCCGAGCATTTTGATGATTACGTGGAGGCTGTCGAGTGGGCGCAGAGCTTTGCACGAATAAATCGCGAAGTGATGATGAAGCGCGTTGTTAGCGCAGTAGAAGGTGTATTGAGTCTTCCTTTTTCCGCAAGTGTGGAAGCTGTTAATTGCCATCACAATTATGTATCGCGTGAGCACCACTACGGCCAAAGCGTATTGGTTACCCGCAAAGGGGCGGTACGGGCACGCAGGGGTGAGATGGGCATTATCCCAGGAAGTATGGGCGCGCGTTCATTTATTGTTCGGGGTTTGGGTAACGAGGAAAGTTTTTGTAGTTGTAGCCACGGCGCGGGCCGCGTTATGTCGCGTACCCAGGCGAAAAAAATGGTATCACTGGAAGAACACCGCAAGGCAACTGCGGATGTGGAGTGTCGCAAGGACGAGGGTGTCATCGATGAAACACCATCAGCCTATAAGCCAATAGAAAAAGTTATGACAGCGCAGAAAGATTTGGTTGAAGTCGTTTATACCCTCAAGCAAATTGTTTGTGTAAAAGGCTAGACAAAATTGCGGTGCAACGCTGGTGATAAAACAGAATAATTTAAACGGAATTTCAGTATGCCAGGGGATGGCAATAACGGGGGAACAGGTGTGGTGATAATTGACGGTTCGCAAGGCGAGGGCGGGGGGCAAATTTTTCGTACGGCGCTTACCTTGGCGATGTGCATCGGTAAGGCAGTGACGATTGAAAATATCAGAGCCGGCCGGAAAAAGCCCGGCTTGCTCAGGCAGCATTTAGCTTGCTTGAAAGCGGCGTCTGCCGTATGCAACGCACAAGTCGATGGAGATACTTTAGGCTCGAGGCGGGTGGTATTTCGGCCCGGCGCAGTCATTCCCGGGCACTACCGTTTCGCAGTTGGGTCCGCGGGTAGTACACCATTGGTGTTTCGGACAGTGTTCCTGCCATTGGCGTTAGCTGGCGGCAGCAGCGAGTTGTACTTGGAAGGCGGAACCCACAACCCCATGGCTCCCAGTGTCGATTTTATCGCGCACAGTTTCCTGCCGGTATTGGCCGCGGTGGGTTGGCAAGCGGAGGTATCGCTCGAACGCCACGGTTTTTACCCGTCCGGCGGTGGCGCTTGGTGCGTGCGTATTTCTCCTGCGCAGCAAATTCGGTTTCTTGAATTATTAGTGCCGGGTGAGTTAAAGCGCAAATGTGCTATCGCAACTTCCGCGAATATTCCTGCACATGTTATTGAGCGTGAGCTGGAGTACGTGAAGAAAAAATGCTACTGGAACGACAACGAACTGGTTCGACAAATTGTCAGCTCGCCAGGACAGGGCAATATAGTATCCGTGCGACTGCACATGGAAAATACATCGGCCGTGTTTGAGGCTGTTGGTGAACGTAACCTTACTGCGGAGCGGGTAGCCGGAAGAGCTGTAAAAGCGATGAAAAATTACTTGCACAGCGGTGCCGCAGTGTGCAGCCACCTGGCGGACCAGCTGCTATTGCCTCTCGTACTTGGGTGCGGAGGAAAATTCTCGACAATGGCACCAACTGAGCATTTACGTACAAATATTGCAGTAATCACACAGATGCTGCCTGCCACAATCTTACTTCAGCCGATGGACGAGGGGGCCTGGTGCGTGGATGTCGCCCCGAGTCAAACACCTGTTTGAGCTGTTTCATATCCCTGTTGTGCGCTCACATTCGTTTTACATGCTATGAATGGGTGGGGGCGCGACTAAACCATGGCTTATATCCTAACTTGCCTGCCTTGTGCGTCGCTGCGCAGTCGGTTTTAGCCTTTTAAACTTCTTATCCTTATAGGAGCCTCCGATTAACCTAGTGATTCCTCTAGCTTTCTGGGGATTAACGTGCGTAGGGGCGGGAGCGAGGCGTGCTGCTTGCCTACATGGGCGTAGGTGAGTAGCGTGAGCAGGAGCTTCGCACGGCGAACGAGCGCAACACCCTCTGGTTAAATTCCTGAAAGCCCCGTAGCACCCACGGGCATAAAGGACCTAACAACTAATCGCCGCACGTCACACCGAGAAATTACTAGGTTGATCAGGTTCCTATTCCCGGACTACCGCAACTACCTCACTCCCTCGCCAAATCGATTCACACCTTCACCAAATTGCCTGTGGTGTCGCGTCCTGCGATTGTCCGCACTTGTACCGAAAATAAAAAGTTCCATAAACTATTGTAATCTATATGAGAAGTATTATCATTGCGATTAATATCTGTATTTGGCGCGTTGTCGGTGAGGTTTGGTATGCAGGCGTTGGTGGAGTTTCTGGTACTTGGAGGGTTGGTGGTGCAGGTGCTGCTGGTGTTTTCGGTGGTGTCTGTGGCGATCATTCTGGTTAAGTTGTGGCAGGCATTTCAGTATCGCCCGGCGGCCAATGCGCACCCCGAGCAGGTTTTGGGGCACTTCGAGAAAGGCGAATGGCAGCAAGCCTTGTTGCTAAGTAAGAATCAGCGCAATGCACGTGCCTTGGTGATGGCTTCCGCCCTTAATGCCTTTGACCAGGGTTCGCTCGGGGAGGCCGACGTTCGAGCCGAGGTGGGCCGCGTTGCCCGCAATGAGATAGAAGAACAACAGCGTTATTTACGGGTACTTGAGGTTGTGGCCATGGTTGCTCCGCTGCTGGGGCTATTTGGCACCGTACTCGGGATGATTTCGGCGTTTCAGGCGATGGAAGACGCCGGTGCTCAGGTGAACCCGTCAGTGTTGTCCGGTGGAATCTGGAAAGCCCTTATGACGACAGCGGTGGGGCTGGCGGTTGCCATTCCTGTGTCGATTGCGCATAGCTGGCTGGAACGCAGAGTGGAAAACCTGGCTCACCATATTTCTGATGATGTACAGCGGTTGTTTACGGCATTTCACCAGCGCAATGCCCAACACTTAGCCAAAAAACAGGCGTGATAGAGTGTTAGAAGCATATATCGATAAACCGCGGCGAAAAAAAATAAGCCTGACTGCGCTGATTGATGTGGTTTTTATTCTGCTGCTGTTTTTTATGCTGACATCGTCGTTCAGTCAGTCGCGGGCGGTCAACTTATCACAGCCGATAGCGTCGGCAGCAACGCCCACACCGTCTCGAACGCAGCTGTTGTTACTCTATGGAGACGGCCATGTACGCGTGCACAACAGTGATTTTTTTCTCGCTGACTATCGAGAGTTGTCTGGTTCGCATTTAACTGAACTCGACAATACCGCACCGGTGGTATTGCTGACAGAAAGCTCAGTCCAGATTACGGCGATTACGGAGCTGCTGAGTCTTTTAAACGCGTTGAATTTTGAGCAAACGACGCTCGGTGGCTTGTTGCCGGAGGACCGGCAATGAACGGGTTTTCGGCACAGGAATTTATTGGTCCGCGCAGACGCTCCGACTCTGAGGGGATGATTCCGCTCATTAATATCGTGTTTTTGCTGCTTATCTTTTTTATGGTTGCGGGCCAAATGAGCTGGTTGAGCCAGCTGAATCTGGAGTTGCCGAAGTCGAACAGCCAACAGCCTGTCGACGCCTCTCAGCCGACACTCGCACAGGATGCCGCAGGTCAGCTGTATTTTAATGGCGACAGCGTCTCAACTGAAGAATTGGCAGCACGCCTTATCAACGCAGCGGCGACAGATACGCCTATTAATATTTCCATGGATAAACACCTAACCGCAAAAGAGTTGGATGTTGTTCTAGCGCAGTTACGTCAAGCGGGTATTGCCCAATTTGTGTTGTATTCAACGGTAACAGACGACTTATGAACACGGCCGGTTGGATTGCTGCACTTGGCTTTTCCGGTGCTCTTCACCTGTTGGTTGCAGCGTACTTTCTGCACGCACAAGAGCGTACAGAGATAGCCGGATATGCTGCGGGAGAAGGTGAGGGCGGTGTCGCGGTTGGCGTGGGAATGGCGGGCTCCTATATGGATTTGCTGCGTGAGACGGACGCCTCACTCGAATCTGATGAGCCTGCGGAAACGGCTGTCGATTCCGAGGTTATTGAAACCGAGAAAGTCGTCAACGAAAAAATCACTACCCCAATGGCTGATCACGTAAAAGAGGTACCTGTACAGGAAGTACCGGCGCCGGTGATTCGCGAGAAAGCAACTCCTGCCCTAGCTGTTGCTGTTGTTGAGCGCATTCCACAAGCAAAAGATACGGTGGTTGTGAATGCGAAGCTGGACGTGGCACCGGAGCAAGAGCAACAAAAAGTAAAGACCCCGGAAAATACTGCCCCGCAGGCAGAAAAATCGAGTACGCCAAAAAAATCAGCGGCGCTGGCGATGCAAAAGGCAACTGGACGCGGGGATCATGCCGGTTCCGGGGGGCGAGTCGGAAATAGTCGAAGTTATTTTGGCCATTTAACCTCATGGTTAAACCAGCACAAGGATTACCCCGCACACCTAAAAAAACGCAAGGTTCAGGGTGTGGTGGTGGTGCGCTTTACGATCAACGCCACCGGCGAAATTCTTCACAAAGCAATCAAGAAAAGTTCAGGGAATACGGAGTTGGACCAGGCTGCACTGGATGTGCTCGATAAAGCAAATCCACTCCCGCCAATACCGGCAGAAATGAAGCGTACAAAGCTCACGCTGTCACTTCCTGTCGATTACTCACTTATTACAAAGTAAACCCCCTTAGGAGTTGTTATGGAAAAGAAGCCCGCTGGACAACTGCGTCCGAAATCTCTGCGTCAACACATGTTCGGTGATCGTCATCCGCTGTTAGCGGCTGGTGTTACTGCCGTGTTTGCCGCCTCGCCTGCGTTAGCGCAAGACGATGAAGAAATCGCTCTGGATACATTGCAAATTGAAGAGCGCACAATCGATACGAACCCTTACGCAGAAAAGGGCGCTCCGTATAAAGCGAAAGTGTCCGGTGATGAGCGTAGAGTAAAGCCATTGGCGGAAACGCCAACTACCATCAGCGTGCTTACCAAGACTCAGATTGAGGAGTCGGGGCGTGAAGACTTACGTGAAATTCTGGCAGGTCAGCCCGGTATTACTCTGGGTACCGGCGAAAATGGTAACGCCTTTGGTGATCGCTATATTATCCGCGGCCATGAAGCTCGCAGCGATGTATTCGTCGACGGCTTGCGCGACCCGGGGATGACCACGCGCGAAAGCTTCGCGGTCGATCAAATCGAAATTACTAAAGGGCCAAGCTCCACCTTCGCTGGACGCGGCTCGACCGGCGGTGCCGTTAACAGTGTCACCAAACAAGCAAGCAGCCAATATGATTTCACGAAAGTGAATGCGGGCGTGGGAACCGACTCCTATTATCGGGTAACCCTCGACGCCAATAAAAAAATCAACGATGCGATAGCCGTGCGGGCAAACGTATTATTTGCCGACCAGGATGTGCCAGATCGGGCGCCCGCATCGCGCGAGCGCTCAGGGCTTGCATTGTCTGGTGCCTGGGAAGCGAGCGAGAAAATCAAATTTGTCGCTGATTACTATTACCTGAATGCGGAAGACAAACCCGACCTGGGCACCTACATTGATCGCACCACCGGCGAGCCGGTAGAAGATGTTCCTGTGTATCTGCAGGATGAAGACTTTCTTAAATCTGAAATTAATGTCGCTACCTTGCGGGCGAACTTTAACTTTAGTGAAAGCATGCGTTTGACTAATGTATTGCGTTCCGGTACTACCGAAAACGGTTATGTGGTGACTGGTACGCGCACGGGTAATCGCGACGAGACAGACCCGGTTGCGCCGGGTGCTGCCACGATTACACCCAGTACTCATCAAGGCTGGCAGGAAGTTGAATATCTTGTTAACCAGACGAATTTTTACCTGGATGTAGCAGACCATCAATTACTTTTTGGTTTTGAATATTCGGATCTCAATGTAACCAATGGTGTTTATTCGGTAACTGACACCGGCGAGGGAAACTGTATACTGCCTCCTGGCGGAGGCCAGACTGAAGCCGGCCCCGGTTTCTGTTTAACCGACCCTAATGGAAATGCCGTTGACAATATTAATAGTCTGCTCGTGCGCGACATAGTGCGTGGTAATTACGATAGTGATTACACTGTGAAAACCACCTCGTTTTCTGTGATGGACACCTACGATGTTACCGACAAATTTTCGGTATTCGCGGGCGTTCGTATGGACAACTTTGACTACAACAATGCGACCCTTAGCGGCGGCGCCACCGAAGCTACAGACTGGTCTTATTCTGACACTTTGTGGAACGGCCACCTGGGGCTGGTGTACGATGTGGCTGAGCAAGGCAATGTTTATGTTACCTATAGCACCGCAACCAATATCAATGGTGGTGAGTCGGACGTTGGCGGCAACTGTGGGTATGGTGGACTTTGTGGCTCTGCCGATCAGGTCGAGAACAGTAAGCCGGAAAGCGTTGAAAATATCGAGTTGGGCACAAAGTGGAATCTACGGGATGAAAAACTACTGTTCACGGCGGCGCTGTTTCAAATTACCAAGTCGGACGTAATGGAAGGTGCGGACTATGAATCCACCGGGACGTTCAACACTGGCGAGAACCGTGTGCAAGGGGTTGAATTTTCTCTTGTCGGTAATCTGACTGAAAAACTCAGTACGCAGTTTGGCGTTGCTTTTATGGATGCCGAGATCACCGAATCGTTCAATAATGGTGTAAACCAAACCTTGGTTACACGAGGACCGAACGCTGGAACTTATCAAACAACGGATGACATTCGCGGGCGTACACTGAGTAACTTTGCCGACAATAGTGCGTTTTTACAGTTGCGCTATCAAATGACCGAGGCGCTTGCGCTAGGCGGTTCTTGGACCTATAGCAGCGAGATGTACTCCGGGCAGCCTGACACCGCGCCAGGATGGAATGCTGCAACCAACGATTACTCGATTCGTATTCCAGACTACAGCTACTTCGATTTGTTCGCGACTTACGATATCAACGAGCAGACCAATGTACGCCTGAACATCGGCAATGTTACGGACGAAGCCTACTATCTTGCCGCATACCGCAGTGGCTCGTTTACTTACATTGGCGATGCGCGCCATGCTACGCTGACCTTTGGCTTTGAGTTCTAACGAGCGTTAAAAGCTGTCGTGGTGATGCTGCCACGGTCTGGTAACAGGCTGTGGCAGTATTTCGTTAAGGCGAAAGATTTACCCAATCAAAAATCAGTGCGTATTTTAGTTTGAGCTGTCACTGTAGCGAACCAGTACTTGGATTTAGACGGGGTTTTATGACTCAACATCTCACACATATTCCACCGGAATTAGCGAGTCTTGCGGATTACGAGCAATTTGCCGAGCAGTTTATAGACCCCGCTGCCTGGGCTTATATTCAAGGCGGAAGTGGTGATGAGCGGGCATTGCAAAATAATTGTAACGCGTTTGCCAAGTACCAGTGCCTGCCTTCGTTATTGCGCCCTTGTGGCGAGGGAACGACGGAGGTCAGGCTCATTGACACCGTGCTGAGGCATCCCATCGTGCTTGCGCCCGTCGCCTATCAAAAACTGGTGCATGATCTTGCCGAAATTGAAACAGCGAGAGCAGCGGACGCCACCGATAGTCTAATGGTGAGCAGTACGCTCGCGTCTGTGCCAATGGAAGAAGTTATAACACACAATAAGGGCACGAACTGGTTTCAACTTTATTTTCAGCCTGACCGGGATATAACCCAGGACTTGGTGGCACGCGCGGAGGCGTCGGGGTTTAGCGCGTTAATGGTAACCTTGGATGCGCCGGTACAAACCTTTAGCCGCAGGCTAATGCGCAAAGGCTGTGGTTTGCCTGCGGATATTACCGCTGCCAACCTGATTAATTATGCGCAGCCGGAGCCTGTGGAAATTGGGCGGTATGAGAGCCGTGTATTTCAGGGCGTGATGAGAAAAGCTCCTACTTTCGCAGATCTGGAGTGGCTCATTAACTATTCAAAACTACCAGTGATTGTAAAGGGCGTTTTAAATCCCAACGACGCTGAGCGTTTGCTCGGTTGTGGAGTTTCCGGAATTGTAGTGTCGAATCACGGTGGCCGAGCATTTGCTGCCGCGCCAGCCGCGATCGATTGCCTTGCTGCTGTTCGCGAGCGAGTGGGGGATGCATGTGTGCTTGTCGATAGCGGCGTGCGTAGCGGCTACGATGTCTTTAAAGCTCTGGCGCTCGGCGCCGATGCGGTGATGATAGGCCGGCCACAAGTGCATGCCCTGGCTATTGCAGGTGCGCTGGGTGTCGCGCACATGTTGCAGTTATTGCGAGATGAGCTTGAGGTCGCTATGGCAATGGCGGGCTGCGCCACTATAGACGAAATTAAACGTGTGCCCGTTTGGAAAGGTGATGACTATGTTAATCGTAATTGATGCCTTGTTGGCCGAGGCCGAAGTCCTTAAGTGGCGCGCAAGGCTTGAAGACGCAGAATGGTTGGATGGCAGGGGTACGGGTGGTACCTTGTCAGCGGCGGTAAAATCGAATTTACAGTTGCCGGATACCAGCGAGCTTGCGATAAATTTGGGAAATACTATCGTGCAAAAACTGGGAGTACATCCGCTATTTCTATCGGCAGCATTACCGGAGAAAATCTACCCGCCTAAATTTAATTGTTATCGTAATGGGGGAGCTTACGGAACCCATGTCGATAGCGCGATTATGGTTATGCCAAATAAACAAAGCCTGCGCACAGATATTTCCGCAACGCTATTTCTAAGCGACCCGGATAGCTACGACGGTGGTGAGCTGGAGATAGAAACTGCTTTTGGTGCCCAAGCGGTAAAGTTGAATGCTGGTGATTTGGTGCTGTATCCGTCGAGCAGTCTGCATCGGGTAACGCCGGTTACACGCGGTCAGCGGGTGGCGTCATTTATCTGGATTCAAAGTATGGTGCCGGATGAAGCGGAACGTGCCTTGTTATTCGATTTGGACCAAAGTATTCAGAGTCTAATAAGCGAGAAGCCCGCGGATGATCCTACGTTGTTGCGTTTAACCTCGGTCTATCACAACCTTTTGCGTCGTTATGCGAAATTCTAGCTAACCTAAATTGGCGTCTATTCTTTGCCGCTCCTAGTGTTTAAACACAGGGCTGAAACTATGATTTTAAGCCAAGATTTTAAACCAGGATTTGAAGCTTGTTGTCGAAATTAGTTGTTGAGACCGCTTGTTGAAGCCAGTTCTGCCCGGTTTGCGCGTGCTTTAGTGTCAATAGTCGTTTCGATAATAGCGTTAATATTTGCAATTTTTTGTCACGCCATCGCACACTCTGTTGGTGCGCGCAATTTCTTGATGACTGCAAAATTTCTGCCCACTCAGTCTTCCCGTTTTATATAACAAATCTCAAATCGTTTTTTATCTTATATCGCCAATGGGTTTTTGGAGTATCTGGGTACTTAAAAGAAAGTGTGTGAATACGCTTTGCGTTAGACATGTTTTTTATAAGGAAGCTGTGTTGTTTTTGTTGTTCTTTTGTGTGCCGATTTTTTGGGGTGTGTCACAAATTTAAAATCTTCTTCCCAGCCCATTTTTTAAAAAGATTATATCTAAGCTTGAATTGAATCCCAGTTTAAAAGCTCAGGTTGGAGCTTTAGATATTTAATCGGAATAAAAGTTACTCGCTTCTGTTGTTTTGTTGTTTTCTCGCCGGGTTTTGGTTTGTCTACATCTATTTTCAGATATTAGCAAGGAATTAGTGCTGCTGGAGACGGCTTTCGCATCTGCCTATACTCGAACCGCCAGCGTAAATACGTTTGCCGCTATTTTAGCTCGGTTCCGCTGGGGTCCCAAAATAAGGTGATTAACATTTGAATAATAGGAGATTTTTCAATGAAAATTCGTCACTTGTTTTTGCTTTCCGCTGCTGCGTTTATTTCAACTTCGGCGCTGGCAACAGACAGAAATTACCATTCGCGCATTTGTGAGGTCGCTGAGTCGACCTCCTATTCACAGAGCTACTATAAAGGCATCGGCACTATTCAAAATGACGATACGACCAAGTATATGCGCGTACTGTGCCCCATCGTGCGCACAGAAGATACGACGGTGTCTGCGTCTGTGTATGTGGTAGACAACAGCTCCACGGCTGATGCCCGCTGTTATGTTTGGGGCGTGAATGCCGGTGGCAGTTCTGCATCGGGTCGGGTGGCATATTCTTCGGGTGCATCTACAGCCTATCAAACGTTGAACCTTTCGGCGATCACCCCTGGTGGAACCCTCTGGGAGGACGCCTATATCGATTGCTATATTCCTGCGCGTGACGGAACTAGCTTGCCGTCGAAATTTTTGCACTACACCATTACTGAAAACTAATTCGTTAGCGGGCAATTGAATAATTGCATTTGCCGCATTGCTTGGGCCACGGCTAAAACTCCTTTTGGTGCTGCGTTATTCCTGCATGTTTCGCAGGTTAACCTAAGTTGTGGCTCTTGCTGATGTGCTGATGCTTTTTAATAGCTTGCCGTATGGCGTATCACCAATCCGCGCTGTCGCTGATGGCGCGGTTTTGTTAAAGGTATAAAGTGATGAAATTGACGACTAATACGTTTTGGATATCCGGAACGATTATTTTTGTAACTGTGCAGATTTTTTCGCTGGTACTTCTTGGGGGGATGTTCAACGAGGATAAAAAAATACGGGGCATACTTGACCAGGTAATTATCGAAAATAGGCAGTTGCGCGATTCTTTGGCTGGTCTCGAATCCGATGTGGGTGCTAAAGCGCCATTAAACGATTGGAGTGAGGCTGCGGGAGCCGGCGCCGGCGCGTTAGACGATATTAATCGAATGAACTTGGTGATCGCGAAACTCCAACAGCGACTGGCCCACTTAGAGCTATCTCAGAACGAAATACGCTCTGAGCCATCGGCGGAACCCGAGGGGAGGGTACACAGTGCCGTACAGCAAAATGCTGAGGGGCAATTCTACGCTGCGGTATCTACATCGCCTGATAGCGATCTTAGTGCAATTCAAGAAAATATTGATTTTCTGTTTTACAGCACTCCAATTGAGGGTGTTCAGTACGACTCAATTCAATGTCAATCACGCAGTTGCCGTGTAAGTTTAGCCTTATCCAATGCCGACGCGCAGGATCGTGTAATTGAAGCCTTGGGTGTACAAATTGGCCGCGCTCACGAACTGTCATTAAACTCAGATGAGCAAGGTAATCTGGACGTCTTTTTTACGCTTGCTGACGGCGGGTAGCGGTTTTTTTCAGAGGCCTAAGTTTACAGCTGAAGTGAAATAATGAGCACGTGTCTTTGGCTGTTCTAATTTTAATCGCCGCGACATATTGGTCTACATGTATACAGCGTACAGGTTGATCTAATTTTTAAGGGGAATTAAATTTCGGTCAGCATCTCTAGCGCAGCTGTCGGTTGCCATGTTAAGCGTATTTAAAAGGTGCACCGGTTCGCGTTCCTCGCGCGTCCTGTAGCTTTGTTGTGCTGATGGTGGTACAAAAGACCATAAGCCAGCGATTGCTGAAAAGGCTGAGGTTTAGCTAAAAATCCCACTCTTTGGTGCGTTTTTTTCGCGTGGATGTACTACTTATTTATGCGAAATTTTGTCCTCAAATGCATACCTCTTTCTGCCTGCTTGCTAGCCTTGTTTATCTCTGGCGTCTTTTGTGACATGTGCCTAAAAATTAATAATATTTTTGTTGTCGATCAAGTGAACGAATAATACGAATTTAATCCGCAATACTCATTGCGCATTGAATATTGCCGATATGTGTCGGCAATTTAGCTGTAACACAGTCGAGACCCTTTGCAGAAATTAGCCGAAAATAACCTATGTTTATTCTTGGCTTTTGTGGTGAGTGACAAATGTTTCTGTACGGTAAATAAAACAATAAGAGGCTGTGGAACTATATAAAACTACCTCAGGAGTGCACTTATGATTCAACCGGCTAATTCGGCCTCTGTGATTGCGAGCGCAGTAAAACGCTCACTGGGCGCAGCAGGTTTAACTTTGGCTATGGCTACCTTTGCTGCGGGCGCTAATGCCGCTTGTGATTATGTGGTAACCAATTCTTGGAATTCAGGCTTTACCGCGAACATCGTTATCAGTAATGATACCGGCGCAGCTGTAAATGGCTGGAGTGTCGCTTGGCAATACTCTGGTGACAATCGTGTAACAAGCTTGTGGAACGCCACGCTTTCCGGTAATAACCCCTATAGCGCGAGTAATTTTGCATGGAACGGTGCTATTGCCCCTGGGGCGAGTGTCTCGTTCGGGTTTCAAGGTACCGGTAGTTCAGCCGAAATTGTCAACGTAACTGGCGATGTATGTACCGGTGGCTCCAGCAGCTCGAGCTCATCCAGTTCAAGTTCGTCAAGTTCAAGTTCAAGTTCAAGTTCTTCTAGCTCGTCCAGCTCGAGCTCCAACTCCTCTAGTAGCTCTAGCTCGTCCTCCAGTTCCAGCAGCTCCAGCTCGTCCAGCGGTGGTCAGTGCATGGAGATGTGTCAGTGGTATCAAGACCCATTGCGTCCACTGTGTGCGAATCAGGATAATGGCTGGGGCTGGGAAAACAATCAAAGTTGCATTGGCCGTAACACCTGTGAAAGCCAATCGGGTAACGGTGGCATAGTGTCGACCTGTGGCGGCAGCTCCTCCAGTTCCAGCTCGTCTAGCTCATCCAGCAGTTCGAGCAGCTCTTCCTCGTCGTCATCTTCAAGCGGCGGCTCTACCTCAAGCTCGTCTTCAAGCAGTTCATCATCAAGCTCAAGCAGTTCATCGAGTTCGTCTTCAAGCTCCAGTACGTCTACTTCCGGTGGCGGTGGCCTCTATACTTACGCTGACTTCCCATTCGGTGTAGCCGTTAACGGCCGTTTCCTGAATACGCCGGAAATGCAAAATACTGTGGTTAATGAGTTCAGCCAAATCACCGCTGAAAACATTATGAAAATGAGCTATATGCATCCTGCGGAAGATACTTACAGTTTCGCACAAGCGGATCAACTAGTGGATTGGGCAACAACAAATGGCGTCGGTGTGCATGGCCACACATTTGTTTGGCATTCTGATTACCAGGTTCCCAATTGGATGAAGAGCTACAGTGGCGATTTCGAAGCGATGCTCGATACTCACGTTACAACAGTCGCTGAGCATTTTGCTGGCCGCGTGCAGAGTTGGGATGTGGTTAACGAGGTTATCGATGAAAACAACAATTGTTGGAGAAACTCGCTCTTCTACCAACAGCTGGGTGCAGATTTCGTCGGTAATGCTTTCCGTGCAGCGCGTGCCGGTGACCCGGATGCGGATCTTTACTACAACGATTACGACACAGAAGGCGGTAACGCCAATAAGTTGCAGTGTCTTGAAAATCTGGTAGACGATCTACTTGCGCAAAACGCACCTATCGATGGTGTCGGTTTCCAGATGCACGTGCAGATCGACTGGCCCAGCACCAGTGCAATTGCACAGGCGTTCCAGGCGATTGTCGATCGCGGCTTAAAAGTGAAAGTAACCGAACTGGATGTGCCCGTGAACAACCCTTATGCGAGCACGCCATTCCCTCAGTACACCAGCTACACAGCTACGGCGGCCGCATTACAAAAAGCGCGCTATAAGGCAATTTTGAAAACCTATCTGGATGTTGTACCACCGGCGCAGCGCGGCGGCTTCACCGTTTGGGGTATCTGGGACGGCGACAGCTGGTTGTTAGACTTCAGTGAGCGCCAGGGCGCGGATGACTGGCCTCTGCTGTTTGGTGGTCCATCCGACGGGCCATACGAAGCCAAGCCTGTGGTTGACGGTTTGATCGAGGCGTTCCTCGGCGAGTAAAGGCTAGTCTCTCATCCTTGAAAAGCACAACTGCCGCTGGTGGTTGTGCTTTTTTGGTTTATGATGCCTACTTTTCTGTCCCCCATTCGCGAGTGATTTTTATGGCCTTAAATGCAACCATCTATAAGTGCACCGTGCATTTAAATGATTTTGATCGTTCTATTTTTGATTCGCTTCAACTTACTCTGGCCTTGCACCCCAGCGAAAAGCCCGAGCGAATGCTGGTGCGCTTGATGGCTTATTGCCTGCATTATCACGAACGACTGGAATTTACCAAAGGTTTGTCGACCCCCGAAACTCCGGATATTTGGCTCAAATCTTTGCACGACACTGTGGACCTGTGGGTCGATGTAGGGGAGCCCGCGGCGGAAAAAATAAAAAAAGCCTGTCGGCAGGCAACGGAAGTTTGGGTTTACAGTTTCAATACAAAGTCCGACGTGTGGTGGCAACAGTCCGCGAACGCGTATGAGCCTTTGAGCGCAGAGGTTCGTCAATTTGATTTTGCGGCGATCTCAACACTTGCCGAGCAACTGGAACGGACATGTGAAATGTCTGTGAGTATTACCGATAGTCAGCTTACAGTTACCATGGGGGATAGGGTCGTTGAGCTGGTTGTGAACGTACTCCAAAGTCAGCAAGGTTGAGCTGCATTACTGGGAAGTACATAAAATAGGTGGCAATAAATGAGTATGCCACCGAGTTGTAGCAATCTGCGTCCTTGCAGATTTTATCTGTGATTTTTTAGAGGCTTATTGGTCTGCTTCTATTGCTGGCGCGCTCTCGTTGATGCCGCCAAACGCATTTAACAGGTCTGCTACGAATTGTTTTAGTTCTGTGGACATCACGGCGAAATCTGTATCGAATTCTTCTGCAGCCGATTCCGGGTTTCGTTCTCCTGCCAGTTCGAGCAATTTATCATCGAATTTCAGCCGTTTAATGGCAAGCTGATCGTCCACAATAAAATGGATTGCGTCGTTCCATGTAAGTGCAAGTTTGTTGACGACCATACCGGAATGGATGTGGTTCAGAATTTCATCTGCGGTAAGGTCCTGATTTTTACAACGGATAATGCGATCGTCTTTAGGTGCTTGCAGCTCGCATTCTTCGCCCAACTGAAACGGCGCAGGCAGCTCTGAGCTGCGCAGCCATTCGGTCATGCTGGCAACGGGTGGGTTTACGCTGTTCAGGGGGATCGCAGACATAGTGCCCAGGGCTTCGCGCAACGCACTGAGCAGCTCCTCAGCGCGCTTGCTGCTGGTGACGTTAACGTACACCAGGCGCTCGCTCGGGGCGATGTAGGCAAAATCCATAGAGGACTTTGCCAATGCCCGAGGTAGCAGATCAAAGATCACTTCGTCCTTCAGGCTGTCGCGCTCCTTGCGGCCCACATGGCGACCTTCCTCTGCTGAGATAGCGGCCACGCGTTCGTCCAGCTCTTCTTTGACCACGGCAGCGGGAAGAATTTTTTCTTGCCGCTTGGCGCACACCATAATATTGCCATTGGTGGCGTGTACCAGTGATGTGCCATGGCGACCTAGCGGGGGTACCCAGCCGTAGCGTACCGGATCGAGCTTGCCGCAGGGTTGGAACGCAAAGTTCTCCAGGGTTTCGGCAAGCGCTTCCGGGGAGGATTCAAAAGCGCGTGTTAAGCGATACACGCGCAGGTTTTTAAACCACATTAGCCAGTGATCTCCAGCAGTTCCACTTCAAATACCAGTGCTGCGTAAGGCCCGATTGCGCCACCGGCACCACGCTCGCCATACGCCAATTGATAGGGTACATACAATCGCCACTTAGAGCCGACGGGCATCATTTGCAGCGCTTCGGTCCAACCGGCTATCACACCATTTACCGGAAATTCGGCGGGCTGGCCACGGTTTACTGAACTATCGAACACAGTGCCGTCAACAAGGGTGCCGTGGTAGTGCGTTTTCACTTTGGAAGTGAGGGTTGGCTTGTCACCGTCGCCGACTGAGAGAATTTCGTACTGCAGGCCGGATTCGGTCACTACAATGCCTTCTTTTTTAGCGTTTTCCGCCAGGAAAGCTTCGCCTTCAGCCGCGAACTTTTTCGCTTTCTCGGCTTCTTCTGCTTGGATTCTGTTTTGCAAGGCTTGGAACGCCTTGTTGATCTCTTCGCCAGGTATTGCCAGTGCAGCACCTTTCAGCGAATCTACCAGCCCTTGTGCCACGGCTTCGGGAACAATACCACTGAACGCGTTGCTCGCAATTTGATCGCCAACCTGACGGCCGATGCCGTAGCTGGCGATTTCTTCGTTGCTGGTGAGGGTGGGTTTGTCGGTCATAACGCCTCCGTTTTAGGCAAAACGCGTAGTCTAACAGCTTGAGCCGGTTTATTTGGCGAATTCCCATCTATGTGGTTCATGGTTGGGGTCATCCAAAGTGACCGTGCTAACGTAAATAAACGAATATAGCGTGTACACTAAGATTTTCTCTACAGAAGAAGGTCAAACTTTCACGCTGGAATAACAACGCTGGAATAAAAACGCGCAAATAAGCCCGGAGAGCCATATGTCAACATCCCTTTACGCCAGTCTAGCCGCCGTGAGCCTGTGGTTCATTATTGTTACGGTCGTTGTTCAATCGGTGGTGGCAGCCACAGTGAAGGCGCGTCAGCCGGGCGCGGTTCCCGGGAAAATGCCGGAGAACCTCAGTCACGACTCCTTCGTGTTTCGCGCTCAGCGGACTTTCATGAATTCCTTGGAAAATACACCGCTTATGCTTGCGACTGGTCTTCTGGCGCTGGTGTTACAGATAGATGGCATGTGGACGGGCGTGCTCCTCGCGGTTTATGCGGTAGCGAGAATTTTGCACATGGCGCTTTATTACGGCATCGCTACAGAGCGTAACCCCAGCCCGCGCAGTTACTTCTTTCTGATTGGGTTGTTGGCAAATATCGTGTTGCTCGGCGTGATAGGTGTGGAGGTATTAAATTAGGCCCCAAGAGCCCTGCGAAATTAATAGGTATCAATTTTTCTGATGGTGAATAATACCGCGTTAATGTTCGCGCGGTTTTCATTCATCTGAAAACTCGACCTTTAAGTTGCCAGCCGTTTTAATAACAGGGTAGGATTGCGCTTACGTTACGATGACAACACGGAGCTCAATCATGACGGAAACAGCAAACCCTTACAGTGCGCCTCAATCGGAAGTTAACGCACCCTCAGCAGGAAAGCTGAGTGCGATATTTCCGCGCTTTACCGCTTGGGCGGTTTTTGGTCTTGGCGTAATTACACTGGGAATTTACAGCTTTTATTGGCTGTTTTCTCGAACTCGCCAGATTAACCCGGTTATTGAAAATCCCATAAGCCCGCTATTTATGGGGGCGACACTGGGGTTATACTTTATTGGCTTCGCCTCTAACATTCCGCTCGGCAATCCAACCGTTACTATGGTGCTCAGCCTCCTGAGTCTTGCTGGGTCGATAATGTTTGTTATTTGGGCCTTTCGCTTGCGAAGTCGCATTCATCAGGTTGCCAATATTTCTGCAAGCGACCCAAGCCGTATTGGCCCGATTCTTACCTTTTTCTTCAGCGTTATCTACCTTCAATACAAAATCAATCAGTACATTGATGCGGAGTAAATGCCTGATCAATTGTTGCGATGCAAATATTGGGTGTAACTGCGGTTGCGTCGTTGGGAGATACCTTTTCCAAACAACATTGGGCGTTTAGCCAAGGCCCCAGCAACTGGGTATGAGTTGAGACGTTATTGAGATAACCGCATGATTCAGGAAAAACTCGATACGGGTTATCTTGTTGAAACGCCTGAAGCCATTGAGCTTAGCGCCCGGCTGGCCGGGCCTGTGCCCCGCGTGTTGGCTTACGCGATGGATTTTGCTATTCGTACAATCGTACTGTTGGTGATTGGCTTAGCCTTCGCGTTTTTAGGTAACACCGGTTTAGCGGTTATTCTGCTCATTTCTTTTTTTATCGAGTGGTTATATCCGGTCGTTTTTGAAGTACTCCGCAACGGCCAAACACCTGGCAAGAAGGCGCTGGGCTTGGCGGTGGTCAACGATGATTTAACTCCAGTAACCTGGAGCACATCGCTGGTAAGAAACCTCTTGCGCGCCGCCGATTTTCTGCCGGTGGGCTACGCGTTTGGACTAGTTTGCATGATCTCAAACAGCCGGTTCCAACGTTTGGGTGATCTCGCAGCAGGCTCATTGGTCATCTATCGACAAGCCGCAGATAAGCGCGCAGCTGACCTGCCCGACGTCCCCTCGCAAACCCCACCTCTAATACTCGATTTAGAAGACCAGGTAGCGTTTACCGGCTTTGCCCAGCGGCATAAACAATTGAGCGAAAGCCGCAAGGAAGAGCTGGCGACAATCCTGCAACCTTTAACGCAAAAATCCGGTGGCGCGGCGGTGCGCTATGTTCAGGGTGTGGGCGCCTGGCTATTGGGGCGAAGACAGTGAAACAGGAACTCTTCGAAGTGCAACATGCCCCTTTGTGGGAAAAACTTGAATCGGAGCTGGCCGAAAAAAAACCGCGTGATACACAGTTTCCGCAGAATTTTCGTACAGTTTGTCACCACCTGGCGCTGGCTAAACATCGCCGATACAGCCCGCAGCTGGTCGACCGCTTGAACGCTTTGGTTATTGATGCGCATCACCGCTTTTATCAAAAGAATCGGCGTTTTCGCTACCAGTGGTTAGATTTTATTGTATTCGAGTTTCCTCTCGCCATTCGTCGGAATGCCCGTTTTGTGCTGCTGGCGCTGGCGTTGTTTACTCTGCCATTGCTGGTGATGGGTGTGGGTTGCTACAGCAATAGCGAGCTGATTTACAGTGTGGCGCCAGCCGAGCAGGTGCAAAGCTTTGAGTCAATGTACGATCCAGATGCAGAAAAAATCGGGCGTGAGCGCGACAGCGAAACCGATTTGGCGATGTTTGGGTTTTATATCAAAAACAATATCGGAGTGAGCTTCCGGACCTTTGCAGGCGGCATTTTATTTGGTGTGGGCTCGATATTTTTCCTGGTTTTTAACGGTTTATCTATTGGCTCGGTTGCAGGCCATTTGACGCAAATGGGTTACACCTCCACGTTTTATCCTTTTGTCGTCGGGCACGGCGCTTTTGAGCTAACCGCCATAGTGTTTAGCGGTGCTGCGGGCATGAAACTCGGCTATGCCCTGATCGCCCCAGGGCGGTTATCGCGCCTGGATGCCCTGCGAGTGGCGGGTAGAGAGGCCGTGATTATTGTGTACGGTTCAACTTTAATGCTCATTATTGCCGCATTCCTCGAGGCTTTTTGGTCATCGTCTGCCGCTTTACCGGTTGCCGTAAAATATAGTGTGGGCGGGTGTCTCTGGGCGTTGGTGGCAATCTATTTTTTATTCGCTGGGCGGGCACGCTGAGCATGGATCTGAGTAAACTTTGTGTACAAGCGCGACTGCGCTCCCCCTGGGAAGCGATAGACCTGGGCTTGGCAATGGCCCGGGTCTGGTGGGGGCCGTTGTTTTTAAGCTGGCTTATACCCAGCTTGTTTATTTTTATTCCCTGTTGGTTGTTGTGGGGCGAAACCATTTGGGCCGCAGTCCTGCCTGTTTGGCTGCTGCAACCACTATTTGATCGCGGCCCATTGTTTATCGCCAGTCGGCGCATTTTCGGCGAACCTGTCGGCGTTGCAGATTTTTTGCGGCAACTTAAAGCAGTATACAAAACAGATGCTTTTTTCAGTGTAGTGGTGCGGCGTTTTAGCCCGACGCGATCCTTCGATTTGCCGCTAACCGTACTCGAACAGCTTACAGGCCAACAGCGCTCAATGAGACAAGCGGCTTTACACCGGGTTTACGCAAGTGCTGCGAGCTCGTTAACCTTTGTGGCATTTTGTGTTCAGTGTCTGCTGATACTCGCGGTCGGCGTGTTGGTGAGCATGTTTATCCCGACAGAAGCGGCAGTGGACTCTTGGTCAGCGGTGTGGGAACCCAGCGTATTCGTATCCTACCTTGAGGCTTTGATCATCTACATCGTGATGGCCGTCATGGCGCCGCTCTACGCGACAGCGGGTTTTGCTCTGTACATTAACCGCCGGATTGAACTTGAAGCCTGGGATATCGAAATTCGCTTTCGCCATTTGGTTATGCGTGCGGCTCAAACTATTAAGCCCCTAGTGATTGTTACGGCGTTAACCTTGTGTTGTGGCAGCTTTCTATCTTTTATGTTACCGAGCGAAGCGCGGGCTTCTGAAGAAATTTCTGCCCCTGTAGACACAGGCACGGGCGTCGCAGAGTTCGACGATACGTCAAGTGACGGTGCCGCGATGGAGCCGGAGTCTGCGCCGAAACGACGGGTATTGGAGATACTGGAGGGGGATGATTTTAACCGCACAGAAACCGTTAAAGGTTGGCGCTTCAAGGAGTTGGATGATGATAAGGAAACCCAGCAAATTCCTGAATGGTTCGTGAGTTTTTTTAAATTCCTGGAACATCACGCGGGGTTTTTTAAGACTTTGGGTAAGGTGATCGCCTCGCCATTCGTGTTGCTCAAATATCTTGTAATCGCAGCACTTGTCATCCTCGCGATCTATGTTATTTATCGCTATCGCGCGCCGCTAAAACAGTGGGCATTTGCGGGTGCCGCCGAGAGCCCGATTCAAGATACGCCGAAAGTCATGTTTGGTTTGGATGTAACGCGGGAAAGTTTGCCGGATGACGTGCCCGCGCATGCGTGGCATCTCTGGGAATGTAAATCCTATCGGGCGTCTGTCAGTTTGCTGTACCGCGCTTTACTCGCGGAGCTGATTCATCGTCACGGATTTGAGTTCAGCGAAAGTGCCACCGAAGGCGAGTGTGTGTTTCTCGTGCGAGAGCGTGCGAATTCAAAGTTATCGCGTTACACCGTTCAGCTCACCTCGGTTTGGCAGGCGCTGGCATATGGTCATTTACAACCTGAGCCGCAGCAGGTACGCGCCTTGTGTGATCAGTGGGCCGAGGTATTTGCCGATGAGTAATCGCATCTATTACGCGATAATTGTTGTTGCTGCGGCCGTCGCCATTACATTGTTCGCGCTATCCATTGAGCGCTACGAGGAGGAGAAAAACTACGGCTGGAGCCAGCTGGCTTTGCAAAACCCCTATCTGGCAGCCGTGCGGTTGGCGGAGAAGGCGGGAATGGTCGTAGACACCTTTGATAGCTACTTAACACCTAAAGAAATGGAGAGCTTCGGCACGCTGTTTATTCCCGACAGCGGCCATTTGATTTCGTCGCGGCGTGCGGATGAGTTGGTCGATTGGGTGGATGCCGGTGGGCATCTTATCGTAGGGGCGCAAAACCCGTCGGCGTCTAACGTAGACTGGGTGCTGAATTACTTTGGAATTTCTGCGTCTTATGGCGAGTCGGATGACGGCACGAGTTTCGAATCCGAAAAGATCGGTTCAGAAAGTGCAGCGAGCGGCGATGACTCCGGCCCGGACAGCCAGGTTGAAGCGGACGAGCGCCCGTTCAGTGAACGCCTTGAAAAACACAATCAACAGATTCGATCCGGCGATCGTGAGTCGCGCACGAAAAGCCTGTCCGTACGCGAACGAATTCTAGAATTCGAGCGTAATGTCCCGCAAAACCGGATGACATCATTGGAGTTTACGGGGGTTGATGGCGAGCTTCGCGTGTATTTTCCATCCCAGGTGGTCGTGGACCATCCCGCTATTAGCGACCCATCGTTTTCGGAAGTCGCCGAATATGAAGTGATTTATGCGGGAGGGGACCAGTTTGGGACTCGTTTTATCCAGGTCGATATCGGCGCTGGGCTTGTAACGGTTCTCGCCAACCCCAGCATCTTTGGCTCCAACTACATTGGCTATTTTGATAACGCCTTTCTATGGGAAACCCTGGCTTTTAACGGGGAGCGGTTAGGGATATTACACGGCTCGAAAATGCCGTCGCTAGGGCAGCTTATGTGGACGTTTATGCCCGAGACCGTAGTGTCGTTTCTTGTTTTGTTAATGCTGTGGCTTTGGCGACAGCTTCCCCGGTTTGGAGCGACCCATAGGCTGCACTACCAGACCCGTCGTTCCATTCTCGAGCATATTACCGCTGCCGCGCAATACCGCTGGCGCGGTGGTTGGCAGACTGAGTTACTGGAACCGCTGCAGTTGGAAATTCAAAAACGCGCTGAACGTCAAATCCCGACATACAGCAGGGCCGAACCAAACGAAAAGCTGCGCATCCTGGCTGCGGCCGCATCGATTTCGCCAGAGTCTTTGGCCGCTGCATTGCAGGCTGGCAACGGGCTCAGTGAAGAAAAATTTCTGCAAACAGTGAAAGTGCTCCAGCGAATTAAGGATTCCATATGAGTGATCAACCTATAGAAACCGTAGACGTCGCTGCGGGGGCAGCAAAACTTGAACAATTACGTGACCGGATAAACAGCCAACTTATTGGCCAGCAGCTCGTTGTGGATCAGGTGTTGATTGCCTTGCTATCTAACGGCCATGTGCTTCTCGAGGGTGTGCCGGGTCTGGGCAAAACGCTGTTGGTGAGAATCCTGGCCGAGTGTTTTGACGGCGAGTTTAAGCGTATTCAATTTACGCCAGATCTGATGCCTGCCGACGTTACCGGCCACGTGCTCTTCGATATGAATGAAAGTCGGTTCCGGGTGCGCAAAGGGCCGGTGTTTACCAACCTATTGCTCGCCGACGAAATTAACCGCGCGCCGGCAAAAACCCAGGCGGCGTTGTTGGAAGTAATGCAAGAGCGTCAGGTCACTTTGGAAGGTACGGCCAAGCCGTTGCCCCGGCCGTTTATGGTGCTCGCGACACAAAACCCGGTGGAGCAGGAGGGCACCTATCCCTTGCCGGAAGCGGAGTTGGATCGCTTTCTCATCAAGGTGCTTATGGATTACCCCTCGCTCGAGGACGAGATTCGACTTACCCACGAAATGACTACCGGCAGCGTTGCGGATGAGGATGCGTTTGGCGAACAGCCTGCGTTGATAAACAGCGATGAGATTTTTGCGTTGCAGAAACTGGTCTCGACTATTGTGGTTGACGATCAGGTAACGGAATACGCGGTGCGACTGGTGCGCGCAACCCGTTCGAACACATCTTTGTTGCGCGGTGCAGGTACCCGGGCCTGTTTAGCGTTAATCCGCTGCGCTCGCGCTAATGCACTGCTGCGCGGTGCGAGCTTCGTGTTGCCCGATGATGTGAAAACTCTGGCCTATCCGGTATTACGTCATCGTGTGGCGCTGTCGGCGGAAATGGAAATTGATGGGTTCAGCGTTGACCAGGTACTCCAAAAGATTATTGATGCGGTAGAAGCTCCACGCTTATGAGGCCTAGCCGCTATCTATTGCTGTATGTACTGGCAATGTTGTTTGCCGGTTTGGTGTTGTTCGGCTTGCGCCTGATTCAGCCCGAAGCGATTGCGCAAGACAGCCTGCGTGCAGGAGGCTTCACTCTGTTGGGCACAACCGTTCAGCTATGGTTTATTGCTGCCGCTTATTTAATTGGTGCTGCGGTTTTCGATTTATTTCGCCATCGCCGATTCAAACACGTGGAAGTGGAGCGCGTATTGCCTCATAGCCTGGCTCTTGGAGTTCCGGCCTTTGTGCAATGGCGCGTGCACAATCACTACGTTTTTCCTCTCCATATCGAGTTAATGGATTATGTTCCGCCCCTGCTAAGTGCAGAGGATTTACCGGTTAGACTGGTGCTTAAACCAGGTGCGGAGCGCACTTTGCAATACCCGTTGATTCCGGAGCAGCGGGGTGAAGCGCGTTTTGGCCGTTCCGCAATCCGCGTGCTTACCCGCTGGAAGCTGTGGCAGCGCATCCAATTCCATGGCCGGCCAGACACAGTAAAGGTGTACCCCAACTTTGCACCTATTGCCAGCGCAGCAGCCATTGGGCTGGAGCAACAGATCGCACATTTGGGCATCCATATGCAGCAAAGGCGGGGCGAGGGCAGTGATTTCCGGCAGTTGCGGGAGTTTCGCGAAGGCGATGCTATGCGGCAAATCGACTGGAAGGCGACTGCTCGATATCGCAAGCCTGTATCGCGCGAATATCAAGACGAGCGTGATCAGGACATTGTATTTTTGCTGGATTGTGGGCGCCGTTTGCGCAATAAAGATGATCGTCTTAGTCATTTTGATCATGCGCTGAATGCGCTCTTACTGACCAGCTATGTGGCCTTGCGCCAGGGTGACGCGGTTGGCCTGATGAGCTTTGCGGGCGCAGATCGTTGGTTGAGCCCGCTGAAAGGCCCGGCGCGAATAAACTTGATTCTCAACCAGTTATTCGATTTACACAGCAGCACACATACCAGTGATTATCTGCGTGCGGCTGAGCAGTTTATGAGCAAAAATCAGAAACGTTCGCTGGTGGTTTTAATCTCCAATGTACGCGAAGAAGACCTGGAGGACCTCACCCGTGCGTGTCGTTTGATGGCTCGCAAACACTTGGTGATGGTGGCTAATTTACGCGATAGTTTTTTGGATAAGTACCAGCGCTATCCAGTAGCGACATTCGACGATGCGCTCACCTATTGCGGCTTGACTGAATTTAGCCAGCGGCGTCGAGAAGTCTTGGTCAGGCTGCAGGGTATGGGCGTGATTGTCACGGATTCGCTGCCGCACACGCTACATATGGATCTGGTTACCGAGTATTTGCGGTTGAAACGCAGTGGTCGCTTTTAAATGCTATGGATATTTAATGCTTTGGGTGTTGAATGGTTGTAGCAAAAACGGGGCTTGCGCCCCGTTTTGTGTCTTTACCTAGATACACTCGTCTGTGCGTATCAGCTTCTGTCTTTGCCTTTAAAATCGCGTTTTTTTCCAGCGGGCTTACGCGGTTTATTGGTGCGTGGTTTGTTATTGCGCGGCGGTTGCTTTTGCTGATTGGCTTCGGCCAGCTTTGCGCCGTTCTCATCCAGTCGCTTAAGGTTGATCGGACGCTGCATAACGCGGGTTTTTTTCAGCATTTGAAATAATTCATCCGGCATACCTGCAGGCAGGTCAACGGTGCTGAAATCGTCGAAAATCTTAATCTGCCCGATGTAGCAGCTATCAATGTCAGCTTCGTTGGCGATCGCGCCGACAATTTCCCGTGGCGAAACATTGTGGTTGCGGCCCACATCCAAACGAAAACGTTCCATGACGATTTCGGGGTAGTCGCGCAGCGACTGAGCGTTACCCAGGTTCGGCAGTTCGCCTTTTTTGGAACGCTCTGGCGTAAATTCACGTTCGCGCTTTTCTCGTTCCGGACGTTCTGAAGGCTCTTTGCCTTTGGGCGGCAGTAATGGGCGATCTTTCTGCAAGAGATACGCGAGTGCTGCGGCCACGTCCTCGGGGCTGATTTCCTGCTCGTGACACATCTCGGCAATGATTCGCTGGAAAAAGCTCTTGTTTTCCATATTGATGGAATCAGTTACTGCCGCTTTAAATTCCTGGGTACGACGGTGAATCAGGTCCTGCCGCGATGGCAACTGCATCTCGGTGATTTTTTGTCGCGTTGTTTTTTCGATGGAGCGCAACATGCGTCGTTCGCGCGGCGCAACAAATAATATTGCCTTGCCGGTACGACCGCCGCGACCCGTGCGGCCTATGCGGTGTACGTAGGCCTCGTCGTCGTAGGGGATATCGAAATTGAGAACGTGGCTGATACGCTCCACATCGAGGCCGCGAGCGGCGACGTCGGTAGCGATGATCATGTCCAGCTTGCCGCCCTTGAGCTGCTCAATAGTGCGCTCACGCAGCGCCTGATTCATATCGCCGTTGAGGGGCGCGGCAGAAAATCCACGGGCGTTCAGACGCTCGGCCAAATCTACCGTTGAATTTTTGGTGCGCACAAAAATAATCATGCCCTCGAAGTCTTCTACTTCGAGAATGCGCGTGAGTGCTTCGAGTTTGTTGGTGCCGCTCACCAGCCAGTAAAACTGCTCAATATTTTCGTTGGTGGTAACCGATGTTTCAATTTTTACTTCGACGGGGTTTTTAAGGTAGGTATCGGCAACCCGGCGAATGGGTGGCGGCATAGTGGCAGAAAACAGTGCGATCTGATGATTGCCCGGCGTTTTCTTGAGAATTGCCTCTACGTCTTCGTTAAAACCCATACGCAGCATTTCGTCTGCTTCGTCCAGTACAACAGTGTGGAGTTCGCTGAGATCGAGACTGCGACGATCCAGGTGATCTAACAATCGACCTGGTGTGCCGACAATTACCTGGACACCGCGTTGCAAGCCGCGCAATTGGGTGCGCATGTCCTGGCCACCGTATATCGGCAGGACGTGAAAATTAGGAATATTGGCCGCATAGGACTGGAAAGCTTCGGAAACCTGAATGGCCAGTTCGCGGGTTGGGCAGAGTACCAATGCTTGCGGATTTTTACTTCCGCTCTTAATTTTTGCCAGAATCGGCAGCGCAAACGCGGCGGTTTTACCGGTTCCGGTTTGTGCCATGCCGATAACATCTCGCCCTTCAATAAGTGCCGGGATGGTCGCTGCTTGAATAGGCGAAGGTCGCTCGTAACCGAGTTTTCGCACTGTATCTAACAGGCTGCTGGGGAGATTTAGGTCGGCGAAGCCAAGGCTTTCCGCCTGAGTGTCTTGTGTCATGATTTACCTTGAGAGTGTGATGGTGGCACTCAACTAGCTTAGCAGCTTAAATGCGGCATCACTGGATTTACAGCTGGGCCGCCCACCGGGGATGGTGGGTGGAAAAGGGCGCGGATAATAACAGACCTTTATAAGCAGAGATAGGGAAAAGAGTAAAAAATGCACAATATTTTCCCAGCGCATACATATCCGCGGTTTGGGTTATAACGACGAAGCCCCTCGGAGCGGGGGCTTCTAGCAGGCGCCGCGCACGCGCTCAATTGGCTATTGCGGCGGCTCCGCGTCAGACGTATTTAGCATAAATTTTTTCGCCTCGATCTCCACGATAGGTTTGGCCTGGTAGCTCGCAATCTCGTAGAGCGCGCTGCTGCCGAAACGTTTTACGTAGTACTTTTCATTTGCCGTGTAGAAGGCGTAGTCGGCATCGCCTTTGTCGCTGCTCAGATGTGCGGTGAGCGCTGGGTTTTGCACGATTATCGGCTCCACTTCTTGCGCGGGCACAAGGGCACTGACCACCAGCGAATTGAAACGTTTTACCCAAGTGTTGATGAGCGTGGGATCTGTCGAATCTGTCGCACTACCGGCAAGTTTCCACGATGTCTCATCGCCATTGGTATCTCGAGAAACCGCGATATCGCCTGCGTTTACGGAAAGGATGTCGCCTTCGAACTCCAGGACAGTTTTGTCCATCCAGCTTTCGGGGTTGGCAGGTATATCATGCTGTGCGAGTTCTACCTGATATATGTCATCGCTGCCGTTGGCGCGCACGTGGATGCGGCGGTAGCTAGGGCTGGTGCCCATAAAAAGGGAGTCTATAACTCTATCTCCGGTTTGGAAGGTCAGCGTTTTTTGCGCGCTTCCTTCTGCCACCTCGAACCGTTCGGCCGCTGCGGCAGAGGAAGCGACAGGCCAGCGGACTTCAATGTCGCTCAACTTCTGCAACAGCTCGGCGACCTTGTTCTGGTCGGCTGGCTGATTGCCATAGTTGGTTATTTGCCAACGGTCACCTTCCTTTCTCAAGGTAACTTGCCCACCGTCACTGTCGTCGATGCGCAAGGTATCCACGGTGTTCAGATTCACACTGATAAGCGGCTGCGCAGCCACTTGAGTTGTGCCTGGTTTGTTGGTCTGCAACGCCAGAATCACCAGCAGCTGGGCGACCAGCAATCCGGCGAGGACTTTAATCGCTTTGTTCATAGGGCTGCTCCTCACTGTTCTTGTGTTGATAACGAGGGGATAGTCGCCAGCAATTTTTGGTAGCGGGCGCTGCGCAGTTGTTTGCGCCAGAGCACGGCGAGATAAACCAGGATAAGGCCGAATATGGCGAGCACGTAATTGACCATTTCCCAGGTTTCTCGAGCGCCGTCTTCCATTGGCGGCAATGTTCGATTGAAATGACCGCGGGAGCGAATGCTCAGCAAACCCTCATCGTCGAGACTCCAGTCCGCGATGTTCACCATCATCTGTAGCGGGTTGACGTAGCTGGTACCGGTCATAGAGCCGAGCATGCGCAACACCGTTTCTTCGGCAAAACTATTAGAGCTAATGACCACCAGACGTGCCGACTCTGGCGAATGTTCGATGACACTGCCGATCACTTCCGTCTGCTTTTGATCTTTACTGGGTACAGATTCGTCGCCCTCCGGCGAAACTGGCTCTTTGAGCAGAGGTGATTCCTTGTCTGCGTAGTAGGAGTCGAAGCGACCGGTGATCGCAGCGGCCACCAGTTGCGCACCAGCAGCAGTGCCGGAGGCAAAGCCCTGGGTTCCATCCGGGTTGGCTTTGGGGCTGATGTCCATACTGCTGCTCAACCAGCTTCCCGGTGACGTTTCCACAAGTTTGAGTACTTCGCGCTTGGTATTTTTACTGTCGCTCAACGCGATGGGGGACGCCCAGGGTACCGTTAGCTGCACCAGGCCGCTGGTCACCGGGCTGTCCTGATTGAGCCCCTGTTCACGCACTTCGGCAAAAAAGGGATAGTCCACCAGCATCATTTCCTGCACGGTAAACATGCCTACCTGGCGAGGTACGGGTACCGGGAAGGCGGAGCTTTGCGGGTCCAGCACCAAGCTCTTCTGAATATCGACCCCTTGAAAGGACAGCCAGTCAGCCAGGCCGGAATTATAGTCGGCAGCATTGATACTGCTTTGGTTGAAGTTGGCTTTGAAGGGGGAGGTCGCCATTACCACCGTACCGCCCTTCATCAGGTATTGGTCCAGCGCAAATACACTTTTTTCGTCGAGGTTTTCTGGTGCCATCACCATCAGCAAATCGATATCCTCCGGTACCTTACCAGTGCTGAGGTCAGTCGTTTTCGTGGTGGCATTTTCGTTGAGGAATTGTTGCAACGAAGTAAATGTGGCCGGAGCGGGTTGCCCCATTTGCGCGGCGTAGGGGTTGGCCTGCGGTGCGACAAAGCCGATTGTCTTGGTGAACCCGCTGGCGAAACGTTTCAGGCCCGCATCCAGTGCCCGGTCGAAGGCGTCGGCGGTGAAATCCTCTGGGAGGGATAATTGAATGGCGAGATCATCTTCGCCCTTGAGGACAAGATAGTAGTAGAAGGTATTGTCATCGAACAGGCTGGACGCCATCGGCAGGAAACCGTAATTTTGCTCGATATCCTGCGCGACCTGGCCACCATTCGCGGTGGGGTCAATAAATTCAAACGTAAACTTGCCGCGGGATTCAGCTACGCGTTTGGCGAGTTCTTCACGGATAACGGTATTAAAATCTGCGAGAGCGTGTGGGAGCTGTGAGTCCGGTGAAATGTAGGCACTCAGCTTCACTGGTGTATTGATGCTGTCGAACAGGTTCCCGCCAGCCTGGTAGGCATAAAGCACTTTTTTAATGGCGTTGGTAATATCGTACTCAGGGTTGCGCAGGCGAACATCGATATCCGATTCGGAACGTGCTTTTACTTCGATCATGTCGTTGAAGCTCAGCACTTTATATTCGTCACCATACTCAATGAGAATATTAAAGTAGGAGTTAACCACAGCGGACTCATAGCGGTCTGCCACTCGGAATGGCACTGGCTTAATGCCGTATTTGCTGCCCGCTTCCTCTTCAATTTTGGGGTCGCTGGCAGGGTCGACAATTTCGACACGCACATTGCCGTGGCTTTCAGCAGCGTATTCCTGTAGCAGGTTTTTCACTTCGGGTACAAGGGGGGCCAGCAGCGGGTGGGTTTTTTCGCTGAAATACCCGCGAATAACCAGGGGTTCCTGTAGTTGTTGCAGGTATCCACGGGTGGCGTCGCTGATCGAATAAATCTGGCCTTGTGTGGTATCAATTCGCAGCATGGTCAACGGCGCCAGTACGAAATTGAAGGCGATAATATTGGCGAGAGCAAGGCCTGTAGCAAGTCGCCAGCGATTATGCGCGCTGCGCTCTGCATCATCTGCCCAGCGATTTTTCTCCAGGCTGTAGCGGTTGAGCAGCAGGAAAAATAGTGTGATGCTGATGTAGTAATAAAAATCCCGAATATCCAGCACACCACGTGTGATGGACTCAAAGCGAGATCCGGTACCTAGCATGTGAAGTAGAGACGCACCCGTACTGCCCAGGAGATTGGTAAATACACCGGAGCCAAGTAAATAAAAAATACCGCAGAGGAGCACGCTGATAATAAGACTGACGATTTGATTGTCGCTGCGGGCGGATACAAAGAGCCCGATGGCGATATAAGCGCAGCCCAGTAGCATGGTCGCGACATAACCGCTGATCACCGGACCCCAGTCCAAATTACCGATAAAACTCACGGTGATTGGAATGGGTAGCGTGAGCAACAGTGCGATTGCAAGTAGCGTTTTGCAGGCGGTGAATTTTCCCAACACAAATTGCCAGGTCGATACCGGCAGAGTGACCACATGTTCAAGGGTTCCACTACGGCGCTCTTCGCTCCACATCCGCATGGTAAGAGCAGCGCTGAGAAAAATTAACAGTATTGGCATCCATTCGAACATGGGGCGCACGTCTGATATGTTGCGCGCGAAAAAGGATTCCACCCAAAAGAAAACAAATAAGGTTGCGGCAATAAATACCGCGATAAATAAATAACCAATAGGCGATGCAAAAAAGAGCTTTAGCTCTTTGTTGGCAATATTCAGTGTGGTTTTGTATGAGGATGCTTTATCAGGCCGCATGGGTTTTATCCCCCTGATGGCGTTTTTGTTGATGAATGCCCCGGAATACTGTTTCCAGGTCGCGGAGTAGCGGATTTATCGCGTAAATTTTTTCGCCGGACTGAATGAGTTGTTCTGCGAGCCAGCTTGCGAACAGTCTATCGTCCAGCGTTTCTGGTAAAGGAATGCGATATTCGTCAGCCGTTATCTGCTGCGCAGTAAGCGCTCCGTATTTCTCACCGAGTATTGCGTTGAGTTTGTCGCCACTGATTGAGCTGCTTAACGCCAGGGTATCGCTTCGTCGCAAGCTGGCGAGTGTCTGATCGATTGCTAGTTGGCCGTTGTCGAGTATCAGCACGCGATCACACAGGGCGTCGACTTCCTGCATGATATGCGTGGAGATTATGACTGTGGCGTGCGTAGCCAGGCTGCGAACCAGGTTGCGCATTTGTTGTGTTTGATGGGGGTCCAATCCGTTGGTGGGTTCGTCGAGAATTAGAATTTTAGGATTGTGAATCAGGGCCTGGGCCACACCGACTCGCTGTTTGAAACCACGTGAAAGCGTGCTAATCGGATGCATAGCCTTTTCTGCCAGCTCAGTTTTTCGTACGGCTCCTGCGACAGCGTCTTGCTGCTTGTCGGCGGGTATATTTCGCACCTGCGCGCAGTAAAACAAGTAATCGAGAACATTGAGTTCGGGGTAAACAGGTAGGTTTTCCGGCAAATAGCCTATGTATTGCTGAATTTCTTTGGCGTGTTGGTTAATCGACAAGTTGTTAATTTCAATGGAGCCTTCGCTTGGCTCGAGAAATCCTGTGATCATTTTCATGATGGTGGTTTTGCCGGCGCCATTGTGGCCCAGTAAACCGACAATCTCGCCACTATTTATTGCAAAGGTTACCTTGTCGACGGCCGCGAAGTCTCCATACCGTCGACTCAGATTTTTAACGTGAATCATTGCTGACTCCCATCTGGTGTACAGTGTTATTGTAGGTTTTGTCTGCTCCCTAGGGGCGGGGAGACGACTGTAAGAGTGGTATTTGAAGGGATAGTTCCAGTGAAATGATGCAATATGGTGCGCGATATGTGGTCGCTGAAATGAGGGCTATTTTTATTGCTCTGTACCCATATTGAAGGCAAAAAAAAGCCGCTCTTAAAGAGCGGCTTTTGGGCGATAGGTGCTAATTAAAAAATGGAAGGGTTGGCATCTTTACGTGAATCTCGCTCTGGAAACTCGCGAATGGGCGCGCCAGTGTAAAGCTGACGCGGACGACCGATTTTGTAGCCATCGGTTATCATCTCATGCCAATGGGCGATCCAACCGACGGTGCGGCCGGTAGCAAAGATTACGGTGAACATATCCTTCGGAATTCCAATCGCCTTCATGATAATGCCGGAGTAGAAATCCACATTGGGATAGAGTTTCTTCTGAATAAAGTATTCATCTTCGAGCGCAATTTGTTCGAGTCGCTTGGCGATTCTCAGCAGTGGATCATCTTCCAGGCCCAGTTCGCTCAATACTTCGTCGCATACTTTTTTCATAACTTTCGAGCGAGGGTCGAAGTTTTTATAGACCCGGTGACCGAAGCCCATCAAGCGGAAAGGATCGTCTTTGTCTTTCGCGCGAGCGACAAACTTATCGATGTTTTTCTCATCGCCTATTTCTTCTAGCATGTTCAGCACCGCTTCGTTGGCACCGCCGTGAGCAGGCCCCCAAAGGGTAGCAATACCTGCAGCGATACAGGCGAACGGGTTAGCACCGGAAGAACCTGCGAGACGCACTGTGGAGGTAGAAGCATTTTGCTCGTGATCCGCGTGAAGCAGGAATATTTTGTCCATTGCATTGGCCAGTACCGGGCTTACATCTGGATCATTGCAAGGGGTACCGAACATCATGTGCAGGAAGTTTTCCGAATAACTCAGGCTGTTATTCGGGTACATGAACGGCTGACCTTGTGAATGCTTGTAGCACATGGCGGCCAGCGTAGGTACTTTGGCGATCAGGCGATGCGCCGAAATAATGCGATGGCGGGCGTTACTGATATCAAGCGAGTCGTGATAGAAAGCTGACAGCGCTCCCACAATACCGCACATCATTGCCATTGGGTGTGAATCGTAGTGGAATCCCCGGAAGAAGCGGGAAATCGACTCATGCACCATAGTGTGATTGGTAATGATTCCGACGAACTCCTCGTACTCACTCTGCGATGGTAATTCTCCGTGCAACAGGAGGTAGCAGGTTTCCAGGTAGTCGGATTTGTCTGCGAGCACTTCGATAGGATAACCGCGGTGGAGTAACACACCTTTTTCGCCATCGATGTAAGTTATTTTTGATTCGCATGACGCGGTGGAAACGAAGCCTGGATCGTAAGTGAAGTAGCCTTTGCCGGTGAGAGCGCGAACGTCAATTACATCTGGGCCGAGGGTGCCGGCGTAGACCGGCAGTTCAATTGAACCCTCTAGGCCATCAACCGTAAGCTTTGCCTTCTGATCAGTCATTGGTGGACTCCTATGTATCGTGCAGACTGCCCCTAGGGGAATCCGAGAAGCAATCGTGAACTTGTTGTGCGAATCCCAGTTGGGGCACAAAGCTGCAAAAAGGGGAGGGCACTATAAGAAGCACCGTCCGCAATTGTCAATGGGGCCGATTCTGCACGAATCGGACAAAAAGGTAACTACGCTAATTCTGTTAAGGGGTATAAACAGAAATGATCAGCGCTATTGGTAATAAAAATAATTGAGCCAGCGCGTCACTCGTGGCTCGATTATAGTGAATTTTGAACAGAAAGGCGCTGTTATGCTCTGAGCATAATCAAAAAAACCTGCTTTAATTACCGTTGCATGGATGCTTTTTTAAGCAATTTGGGTCAGGTTTTAACCATTATGGTCCATTTTGGTGTGTTGCGCGTACATCTGTTCAGATTGAGTGCATTGCTGTCGAGGGTGGGCGTGAGATATTGGTGCTAAGTGCTTATAAGCATTTGTAATTTTACTGTCTCATAACTATAATTCGGCGCGGTTTCTAAGCGCGCTCGCGCTAAATAAACCGGCGCCTGATACGTTATTTTGCCTTCCCTAACATATTCAGTGATGATTTCTGTCAAGTGCGCTCAGCTTGGTGTTGAGTTAACGCGTTCTTGCAGGTTTAAATTTTCGCATTGAAAGGTTTTAGCTGAATTGTGCGTGGGTTTTTTATCGCTAAAAGGCATTTTGCGCTCGATAACAGGAATAATCCCCGCGCTCTGAAAATCGCATCACTGGCTCTGCTGGTGTTACCCATGAAATTGGATAGTAAGGTGTGAGACTACCGTGAAAACCAATCGCCCCGTTAATCTGGATATTTCCACTATCAAGCTGCCGGTAACGGCTTATGTGTCAATTCTGCATCGGGTATCTGGTGTGGTTTTGCTTGCTGGTGTGCTTGTGTTGCTCTACATGCTCGACATGAGCCTTACGTCTGAAGAAAGTTTTGATGAGCTGAAAGAACTGCTCGCGTCGCCCCTGGCAAAAATAGTGTTGTGGGGCGTGTTGTCGGCGCTCGCTTATCACTTTGTTGCCGGTGTGCGCCATTTGATTATGGACGCTGGTGTGGGCGAAAGCCTTGAGGGTGGCAAGCGCGGCGCGAAGGTCGCCCTGGTGCTCGCTATTGTATTGATTATCGCAGCAGGAGTTTGGGTATGGTAACTGCCATTACAAGTTGGGGCCGCAGTGGTCTTTCCGATTGGTTGATTCAGCGTTTTAGCGCGTTGGTGCTAGCAACTTATACCCTGGTGGTTTTGGGTTTTCTTATTTTGCACCCTCAATTGACGTATGCGGAGTGGTCAGGGTTTTACTCCCAGTTGTGGATGCGTGTTTTTAGCTTGCTGGTGCTGGTCAGCACAGTAGCTCATGGATGGATTGGTCTGTGGGGCGTGCTGACTGACTATGTAACCTCTCGCATGATCGGTTCGTCTGCCTTGATGTTGCGCATGATTGCGCTTCTTATATATGCGCTCATTAGTGTCACGTTTTTGGTGTGGGGCGTGGAAATCTTGTGGGGGTTTAAATAATGGCTAATATTCGCACAATCACTTTTGACGGTATTGTTGTAGGTGGTGGTGGCGCCGGTATGCGCGCTGCGCTGCAAATGGCGCAATCCGGCTTTAAAACCGCAGTGGTTACTAAAGTTTTTCCTACGCGTTCTCACACCGTGTCTGCGCAGGGTGGAATTACCTGTGCGATTGCGAGCTCGGATCCGAATGATGACTGGCGCTGGCACATGTACGACACTGTGAAAGGTTCTGATTATATTGGTGATCAGGATGCTATTGAGTACATGTGTTCTGTGGGGCCAGAAGCGGTGTTTGAATTGGAACACATGGGCCTTCCATTCTCGCGTACCGAAAATGGACGTATTTATCAGCGTCCATTTGGTGGTCAATCTAAAGACTTCGGTCGCGGTGGGCAGGCTGCGCGAACCTGTGCAGCCGCTGACCGGACCGGTCACGCGTTGTTGCATGCGCTTTACCAGGGCAATATAAAGAACAACACTGTATTTCTTAACGAATGGTTTGCGGTCGATCTTGTTAAAAATCAGGACGGCGCTGTCTGCGGCGTTATCGCGATAAACATGGAAGACGGTGAAGTTGTTTACATCAAGTCGAAAGCAACCGTGCTTGCGACTGGTGGTGCCGGTCGTATTTTCGCCTCCACAACCAATGCGCACATTAATACCGGTGACGGCATTGGTATGGCATTGCGCGCGGGTTTCCCCGTGCAGGATATGGAAATGTGGCAGTTCCACCCAACGGGTATTCACGGTGCGGGTGTGCTGGTTACTGAGGGTTGTCGCGGAGAAGGCGGTTACCTGATTAACAAAGATGGCGAACGTTTTATGGAGCGTTACGCGCCCAACGCTAAAGATCTGGCTGGCCGGGACGTTGTTGCCCGTTCAATGGTGCTAGAAATCCTCGAGGGACGTGGCTGCGGGCCGAATGGTGATCATGTGTTTTTGAAGCTGGATCACCTTGGTGCAGATACACTTAACCAGCGCTTGCCGGGTATTCTCGAGCTTTCGCGCACTTTCGCGCATGTCGACCCAATCAAAGATCCAATTCCTGTTGTACCTACCTGTCACTATATGATGGGTGGTATTCCAACCAATATTCATGGCCAGGCGCTGACTCAGAACGCGCAGGGGCAGGACGAAATTGTCGATGGCTTCTTTGCCTGTGGTGAAGCGGCATGTGTGTCTGTACACGGCGCCAACCGACTCGGTGGTAACTCATTACTGGATCTGGTGGTGTTCGGTCGGGCATCTGGTTTGTTTATTGAGAAGTCGTTGCGTGAGGGTATTGAGCTGCGCGATCCATCCGAGAGTGACCTCGATGCTGCTATGGCGCGTTTAAATAAAGTGAACGATTCCAGCAGTGGTGAGTCTGCATCTGCATTGCGTACTGAATTGCAGGGAATTATGCAGAATCATTTCGGTGTATTCCGCAAGGGTGAGTTTATGCAGGAGGGCATTAAAAAATTGGCCGACCTGCGCGGGCGAGTAGAAAATATTACGCTGACGGACAAGAGCAAAGCATTTAATACTGCGCGTATTGAAGCACTTGAAGTTCAAAACCTGTTTGAAGTGGCTGAGGCTACTGCGATCGCTGCAGAAGTTCGCAAAGAGTCGCGCGGTGCTCACGCCCGTGAAGACTTCCAAGAGCGTGACGATGCGAACTGGTTGTGTCATTCCATGTACTTCCCTGGTGAGAAGCGTGTTGGTAAGCGCGATGTTAATTTTGCGCCAAAAACCATGGAAGCCTTCGAACCCAAAGTTCGAACCTACTAATACTGGGTGGATGAGAAGATGCTGAAAGTAGAAGTTTATCGTTACAATCCGGAAACTGACAAAGAACCTTACATGCAGACCTACGAGGTCGATACCGAAGGTAAGGATTTGATGGTGCTGGATGTGTTGGAGTTGCTCAAGGCTCAGGATGCTAGCCTGTCTTATCGTCGGTCATGCCGCGAGGGTGTGTGTGGTTCAGACGGGATGAACATCTCCGGTAAAAACGGTTTGGCCTGCGTAACGCCATTGTCTGAGTGTACAAAAAACAACAAGCTGATATTGCGGCCATTGCCCGGGCTGCCGGTTATTCGTGACCTGGTAATCGATATGAGCCAGTTTTACGCCCAGTTCCGCAAAGTAGATCCTTTTCTGCAAAACGATCAGCCAGCACCGGCGATCGAGCGTTTGCAGAGCCAGGAAGACCGTGAAAAACTGGATGGCCTTTACGAGTGTATTTTGTGCGCATGCTGTTCGACCAGTTGTCCATCATTCTGGTGGAACCCGGATAAATTTATCGGCCCCGCAGGGTTGCTGCAGGCATACCGCTTTTTAGCTGACAGTCGTGATACGGCCACTAATGAACGGCTGGCCAATCTTGATGATCCATTCAGCGTATTTCGCTGTCATGGCATTCAAAATTGTGTAGATGTTTGTCCGAAAGGTCTGAACCCTACACGTGCTATTGGCCATATTCGTAGTATGCTGTTGCACCGAGCGACATAAAGTCGTAAAACTCTGTGGAAAGTCCGCCTTCACGAGAGGCGATCGCATACCGGAGCACGTGTTAAAACGACTCCGGTTTCGCGCATAAAGCGCAGGCTTTTCTATACTCAGGATAAATTTGAAAGTCAAAAGAGGGTGCCGACCAGGCCCCGAGACGTGGTGAGCAAACAATGCAAGATAGTTTAATGGAGTTGCTTTGGAAAACTTCGCACATTTCTGGGGGCAACGCTGCCTATGTCGAAGAAGTGTATGAAGAGTATCTCCAGGATCCGGGTTCAGTACCCGAGCAATGGCGGGATTACTTTGATCAACTGCCTAAGGTCAATGGTGGCACCGGCGTTGACGTTCGCCACTCAGAAATTGTCGAATATTTTGAGCTGTTAGGTCGCAATCGCGCTCGCCCTATGGTGGCACCAGGCTCCGGTGCGGCTGATATTGCTCATGAAAGAAAGCAGGTTGAAGTTGTTCAGTTGGTGAATGCATATCGTTTGAGCGGCCACCAAAAAGCGGATCTCGATCCACTGCGTTTGCGCGAACGCAAAAGCCCCCAAGACCTCGATCTGAGTTTTCACAACCTGAACGTGGCGGATCTTGACTCTGTATTCCAGACTGGCGATTTGTCGTTCGGTTACAAAGAGGGCACCCTTAACCAGATTATCGGTGACCTTGAGCAAACCTATTGCGGCAAAATTGGTTCCGAGGTGATGCACATCACCAACTATGAAGAGCGTCGCTGGTTGTTACAGCGTCTCGAGAGCTCTCGTGCGCGCCCAGACTTAGGTCCCAAAGCGAAGCAATACTTGCTGAAAAGACTCACAGCCGCAGAAGGGCTGGAACGTCATCTGGATAGTAAGTACCCTGGCACCAAGCGTTTTGGCCTGGAAGGTGGCGAAAGTCTGATCCCAACGCTTGATACATTAATCAAGCGGTGCGGCACTTATGGCGCAAAAGAGATGGTCATCGGTATGGCCCATCGTGGCCGCTTGAACACACTTGTTAACGTGTTGGGCAAAAATCCATCTGATTTGTTTGATGAATTTGAAGGTAAGAAGCTGGTTGATACGTCGGGTGACGTAAAATACCACCAAGGCTTCTCCTCAAATGTCATGACACCTGGCGGCGAAATGCACTTGGCCCTTGCGTTCAACCCGTCTCATCTGGAAATCGTATCTCCCGTCGTACAGGGTTCTGTTCGTGCGCGGCAGGATCGTCGCGATGATCAGCGCGGTAATATGGTCGTTCCAGTGGTTATTCATGGCGATGCGGCTTTTGCTGGTCAGGGTGTCGTAATGGAAACCTTCCAGATGTCGCAGACCCGAGCGTATCGCACAGGCGGTACAGTTCATCTGGTCATCAATAACCAGGTTGGTTTCACTACCAGTCGCCAGGACGACTCTCGCTCTACAACCTACGCGACAGACGTGGCAAAAATGATCGAGGCGCCGATTTTCCATGTAAATGCGGATGACCCGGAAGCCGTTGTTTTCGTTACTAACTTGGCTGCTGATTACCGCAACGAGTTCCGCAAAGACGTGGTTATCGATCTGGTGTGCTACCGCCGTCGTGGTCACAATGAGACCGACGAGCCGTCAGCCACGCAGCCATTGATGTACAAAGCAATTCGTTCTCATAAAACTACGCGCACTCTCTACGCCGAGCAGTTGGTTAACGATGGGGTGATTACTCAGGATGAAGCCGAAGGCTATCTGAATGACTACCGCGCAAAACTGGATCGCGGGGAAGACGTAGCTGAGGGCTTGGTTAGTGAGCCGGATTCGTCTCTATTTGTTAATTGGTCGCCTTATATCGGACATGACTGGCAAACGCCTTACGAGAGTGGTTATCCGATAAAAGACCTGCAAGCGCTAGCAGAGCAGATAAGCAGTATTCCGGATGGCGTTCAGGTACAGCGTCAAGTCGCAAAAATTTATGACGACCGCCGCAAGATGGCGGGTGGCGCCTTGCCTATCAATTGGGGTATGGCAGAAACTCTCGCCTACGCAACCCTGCTCAAGCAAGGGTATCGTGTTCGGATTACTGGTCAGGACGTTGGTCGTGGTACCTTCTCGCATCGTCATGCGGTGGTGCACAATCAAAAGGACGGCAGTTGTTATTTGCCATTGGAGCACGTAGACGAGAACCAGGGGCCGCTGGATATTTACGACTCATACTTGTCTGAGGAAGCTGTTTTAGCGTTCGAGTATGGTTACGCAACTACCACACCCGGCGGGTTGACGATCTGGGAGGCACAGTTCGGCGATTTCGCCAACGGTGCGCAGGTGGTTATCGATCAGTTCATCACCAGTGGTGAGCACAAATGGCAGCGCCTGTGCGGGCTGACCATGCTGTTGCCACACGGTTACGAGGGGCAGGGGCCAGAACATTCGTCGGCGCGCCTCGAACGTTTTATGCAGCTGTGTGCAGAGCACAATATTCAGGTGTGCATTCCCACCACCCCTGCTCAGGTGTATCACATGCTGCGCCGCCAGGCGATTCGCTATATGCGTCGCCCTCTGGTGGTGATGAGCCCCAAATGGATTTTGCGACACAAACTCGCGACCTCGACGCTGGAAGAATTGGCGGACGGCCGCTTCGAAACCGTTATCGGTGATTGTGAAGCGGAAGCCAGCGAGGTTAAACGCGTCATCCTGTGCAGTGGTAAAGTGTACTACCACCTTTATGAAGCGCGTGAAGAACGCGAACAAAAAGATGTTGCACTGATCCGCATTGAACAGCTCTATCCATTCCCTGAGGAAGATTTGCGTATGACCTTGAAGCCATACGCGCACGTGACCGATGTTATTTGGTGTCAGGAAGAGCCGATGAATCAGGGAGCTTGGTTCTCCAGCCATCACCGCATGCGTCGTGTGGTGGAACGTGTAAATGAAGACGCGTACTTGCGGTATGTTGGGCGAGCATCATCGTCGGCCCCTGCTGCAGGCTACATGTCTACGCACCTGGATGAATTGAACAAATTTATTAATGCAGCACTGGACACCAGTGTTTGAGTTTAGTTAACAGTTTCTTAGCGAAAAAGCGATAAGGACACACCCGTAATGAGTAACGAAATAAAAGTCCCTACGTTTCCTGAATCTGTTCAGGAAGGCACTATTGCCACATGGCACAAACAACCAGGCGAAGCATTTGCTCGCGATGAAATTATTGTCGACATCGAAACTGACAAGGTTGTTCAGGAAGTTCCTGCTCCTGCCGCGGGTGTGATGAAGGAAATATTGAAGGGGGAAGGCGACACCGTCACCAGTAACGAAGTTATTGCTCTGTTTAACGAAGGCGAAGCTGCGGCGGATTCCAGTGAACCCGCGTCGCCCAGCGCTGAACCTGCAAGTGCTGGTGGCAGCGATAGTGGCGACAACTCCGACATTTTAGCTGCCCCCGCCGCGAAAAAGCTCGCTCAGGAGAAAGGAATCGACCTTGCCAAAGTTAAAGGTACTGGCAAGGGAGGTCGCATCACAAAAGAAGATGTCGCAGCACATAAAGACGAACCTGCAGCGGCGCCTGCGCCAGCGGCTAAACCAGCACCTGCTGCGGCAAAATCGTCAGCGCCGGCAGTTGCAGTAGAAGGTAGTGGGGAAAGGATCGAAAAACGTGTACCTATGACGCGCTTGCGTGCACGAATTGCAGAGCGTCTACTGGACGCGACGCAAACTACGGCCATGCTGACCACGTTTAACGAAGTGAACATGGAACCGATCATGAAATTGCGTTCGCAATATAAGGATATGTTCGAAAAGGTTCACAATGGAACCCGTCTGGGCTTTATGGGCTTTTTTGTTAAAGCCGCGGTTGAAGCCTTGCGCAGAATCCCAGCTGTTAACGCATCGATCGACGGTAACGACATCGTATATCACGGTTATCAAGATATAGGTGTTGCGGTTTCTACGCCTAAAGGTTTAGTTGTTCCCGTGTTGCGAAACACCGAAAACATGAGCCTGGCAGCTATCGAAAACGGTATTCGTGACTTTGGCCTGCGTGCGCGCGATGGCAAAATCGGTATCGAGGAAATGCAGGGTGGAACCTTCACCATCACCAACGGCGGTGTATTTGGTTCGTTGCTGTCTACGCCTATCCTCAATCCTCCACAGGCTGCAATTTTGGGTATGCACAAAATCCAGGAGCGCCCGATGGCAGTAAATGGCGAAGTTAAAATTTTGCCGATGATGTACCTCGCGCTCTCTTATGATCACCGCCTTATCGACGGTAAAGAAGCCGTATCCTTCCTGGTCGCCATTAAGGAAATGATCGAAGATCCAGCGCGCATCCTGCTGGAAATCTAACGGGTAAGTTTCCGTTCTTTTGGGGGCTATTGCATGCAATCAGCCCCTTAGCTTGCAGATTACAATTATTTAATCATCGACATTATTTTTGGGGTTAATCCTATGTCCAACAAATATGACGTTATCGTTATTGGTTCAGGTCCTGCTGGTTATGTGGCAGCGATCCGCGCCGCTCAGCTCGGTTTAAAAACAGCTTGTATTGAAAAATGGAAAGACAAGCAGGGTAACGGCGTTAATGGTGGAACCTGTTTGAATGTAGGTTGTATTCCTTCAAAGGCACTGCTGGATAGCTCGCACAAATATCACGAGGCGAAATCTGCCTACGCAGCACATGGTATAGGCGTAAATGACGTCTCTATTGACGTGCCGTCGATGATTGCGCGCAAAGAAAAAATTGTTAAGCAGATGTCTACCGGCATCACCGGTTTGTTTAAAGCCAACAAAGTGACCCCTCTGTTTGGTACAGGCAAACTGCTGGCGAACAGAAAAGTTCAGTTTGTGAGCAAAGACGGTAATGAAGAAATTTTGGAAGCAGAGAACGTGATTCTTGCTTCTGGTTCTCTGCCAGTAAATATTCCGGTTGCACCCGTTGATGGTGATGTCATTGTCGATTCTACCGGTGCACTGGAGTTTACTGAAGTGCCAGAGCGCCTCGGCGTTATCGGGGCCGGTGTTATCGGTTTGGAATTGGGCAGTGTTTGGAAGCGTTTGGGTTCCAATGTGATTTTGCTTGAGGCGATGGAATCATTCCTCGCAATGATGGATCAGCAAGTTGCTAAAGAAGCGCAAAAAATTTACAAGAAGCAGGGCTTGGATATCCGTCTCGGATGCCGCGTTACTGGTTCTGAAGTTGTTGAAAAAGATGGCAAGAAAGAAGTGATTGTCACCTATTCGGACAAAGACGGCAATGAAGCCACTGAAACTTTCGATAAGTTGATTGTGTGTGTTGGTCGTCGTCCTTTCACCGATGGCTTGCTCTCAGACGACAGCGGTGTGAAGTTGGACGAGCGTGGTTCAATCTATGTAAACGACCTGTGTTCGACCAGCGCGCCCGGCGTATGGGCAATTGGCGACGTTGTTCGCGGTCCAATGTTGGCGCATAAAGGTTCTGAAGAAGGTGTGATGGTCGCTGAGCGCATTGCCGGTCAAAAAACGGTTATGAATTACGACATTATTCCTAACGTCATTTACACACACCCGGAAATAGCCTCTGTTGGTCGTACTGAAGAGCAGATTAAAGCCGATGGTGAAGAGTACAACGTTGGTGTATTTCCATTCCTGGCGATTGGACGTGCGGTAGCCGCAGACGAGTCTGACGGTATCGTGAAAATGATCGCCGACGCAAAAACCGACCGCGTATTGGGTTGCCATATTGTTGGCCCAAGCGCTCCAGATTTGGTGCAACAAGTTGCTATCGCTATGGAATTCGGTTCCAGCGCAGAGGACATTGGCATGACGATATTTGGTCATCCAACATTCTCCGAAGCTGTGAAAGAAGCGGCTCTGGCGGTGAACGGTCACGCCATTCACATGCCGAATCGTAAAAAGAAATAGGCAGTTAGCAACATTACAAAGAGAAAGAAGGGTGATGAACAGTCTGGCGAACGCCAGATTGTTCGCTACGCTCTCATTGGGAACGGTGGAGATTTCCACTGCAAAATAACGTTATAAACCTTTCCAAGCTCCGTTGGTCAACGCCAATGTAGCGCGGATGTAACAGGATAAGACAATGAACTTACATGAGTATCAGGGTAAGCAGTTGTTTGCCGAATACGGTTTGCCCGTATCCAAGGGCGTCGCTGCGGAAACTCCTGCCGAAGCTGCAAGTGCAGCAGGTATTCTCGGTGGAGACACCTGGGTGGTAAAAGCTCAGGTACATGCGGGTGGTCGCGGTAAAGCTGGCGGTGTGAAGCTGGTAAAATCCAAGGCTGAAATCGAAGAGTTTGCCAAGCAATGGCTAGGCAAGAACCTCGTCACCTATCAAACCGACGAAAATGGCCAGCCTGTTAGTCGTATCCTGGTAGAAACCTGTACTGATATCGATCAGGAGTTGTACCTGGGCGCCGTGGTTGACCGTTCGACTCGTCGTATCGTTTTCATGGCTTCCACAGAAGGCGGCGTAGAAATCGAGAAAGTTGCTGAAGAGACCCCTGAAAAAATTCTGAAAGCGATTATTGATCCGCTGGCAGGTGCACAGCCCTACCAAGCTCGTGATCTCGCATTCAAACTCGGCTTGGAAGGCAAACAGATCAAGCAATTTACCCAGATATTCCTCGGCCTGGCCAAGATGTTTAAAGAGAAAGATTTGGCTCTGCTGGAGATCAATCCTCTGGTTATTACCAAAGAAGGTGATCTGCACTGTCTGGATGCCAAAATTAACATCGACGGCAATGCACTTTATCGCCAACCTGCGCTGAAAGAGATGCACGATCCTTCGCAAGAAGACGAGCGCGAAGCGCATGCGGCCAAGTGGGAGCTCAACTATGTCGCCCTTGATGGCAATATCGGCTGTATGGTCAATGGTGCCGGTCTTGCGATGGGTACCATGGATATCGTTAAGTTACACGGCGGTCAGCCCGCAAACTTCCTTGACGTTGGTGGTGGTGCGACCAAAGAGCGCGTAGTCGAAGCATTTAAAATTATTCTGTCAGACGAAAGCGTATCCGCTGTTCTGATCAATATCTTCGGCGGTATCGTGCGTTGTGATCTAATTGCTGAGGGTGTCATCGGCGCTGTCGAAGAAGTTGGAGTGAAGATTCCTGTCGTTTGCCGCCTTGAAGGTAACAATGCGGAACTTGGCGCTAAAGTTCTTGCTGACAGCGGCCTGAATATTATTGCTGCGACCAGCCTTACTGACGCAGCAGAGCAGGTGGTTAAAGCGGCGAAGGGGGATGCGTAATGAGCGTACTGATTAACAAAGAAACTAAAGTATTGTGTCAGGGTTTCACTGGTTCGCAAGGCACCTTCCATTCAGAGCAGGCGATTGCATACGGCACGAAAATGGTTGGTGGCGTTACTCCTGGTAAGGGTGGCCAAACGCACTTGGGCTTGCCTGTGTTCAATACCATGGCGGAAGCTGTAGCAGAGACAGGTGCCGATGCCTCTGTCATCTATGTGCCAGCACCTTTCTGTAAGGATTCTATCCTGGAAGCAGCGCACAGCGGCGTGAAACTGGTTGTGTGTATTACTGAAGGCATTCCCACAATGGATATGCTGGACTGTAAAGTGAAGTGTGATGAGTTAGGCGTTCGCCTGATTGGTCCTAACTGCCCAGGCGTGATCACGCCCGGTGAGTGTAAAATCGGAATTATGCCAGGTCACATTCATTTGCCCGGCAAGGTGGGTATTGTGTCTCGTTCTGGCACCCTGACTTACGAAGCGGTTAAGCAAACAACCGATTACGGTTTTGGTCAGTCCACTTGTGTCGGTATTGGCGGAGACCCGATTCCTGGTTCTAACTTCATCGATATCCTGGAAATGTTCCAAAACGACCCGCAAACCGAAGCGATTGTAATGATCGGTGAGATTGGCGGAACCGCGGAAGAAGAAGCTGCCGCCTACATTAAAGCGAATGTTACCAAGCCTGTGGTTTCGTACATCGCGGGTGTAACTGCGCCTCCTGGAAAGCGCATGGGGCACGCTGGTGCGATTATTTCCGGTGGTAAAGGTACTGCAGACGAGAAATTTGCGGCGCTGGAAGACGCTGGTGTGAAGACTGTTCGCAGCCTGGCGAACATCGGTGATGCGTTGAAAGAGGTTACCGGCTGGTAACTTTTACTCACGCGTCAGGTCATAGAAAAGGTCGACTTTCAGTCGGCCTTTTTTTTGATTCATACGCCAGCTCTGTGGACGCAGATTGTTCGTTTGGTTGTTAATGACTGGAAATTTACGGATATTAGGTTGGTTGAAAAGCGAGATTATCTTGGGAGGAATTATGCAAAGAACGTTGATGTTGTCGATTGTGGTAGTTGCAATTGCTGGCGGCTGTACTTGGGTTAAACCCATTGAGCAGGCTGAACATGTACAGGTACTTCAAACTGTGTCTGCCCCAGAGTCGTGTCAGCGCCTGGGAAGCACGAGCGTAAGTGTTAAAGATAAAGTGGGTTTTGTGAAGCGCGGTGAAGACAAAGTAGCTCGTGAGCTTGAAACCCTGGCAAGAAATGAGGCCGCCAAAATGGGCGGGAATGCGGTTATGGCAAAATCCGATTCCGCTACTGGGGCGCAGGAGTTTTTTATATATCGGTGTCCCTAAGCGAACTGTTTCCCCATTCGGCAGCCTTGAATTCGCTATCGGCAACTCCATATAGGATTCCATCGTATAAACCGGTAGAGGATAGACACTACAATGACCGTTGAAGCAAGCACAGAAACTCGTGGATTTGAGACAGAAGCCAAGCAGCTTCTGCACTTGATGATTCACTCGTTGTACTCAAACAAGGAAATATTTCTGCGGGAGCTCGTCTCCAACGCCTCGGATGCAGCCGATAAACTGCGTTTCGAAGCCTTGAACAATGGTGCTTTGTACGAAAACGATAGCGAGTTACGGATTCGCATTAGTTTCGACAAAGAGGCCAATACCGTAACCATAAGTGACAACGGTATCGGTATGACGCGTGATGAAGTGATTGAGAACTTGGGTACCATTGCTAAATCCGGTACCGCGCAATTTTTATCCAACCTTACTGGGGACCAAAAGAAAGACTCCCATTTGATAGGCCAGTTTGGGGTTGGCTTCTACTCCGCATTCATTGTTGCCGATAAAGTCGTAGTTCAGACTCGCAAAGCGGGTGCGTCTGCAGCTGACGCCGTGCAGTGGGAAAGCGAAGGGGAAGCAGAGTACAACGTTTCTACCATTGAAAAAACTGACCGTGGTACGACGATAATTCTGCATTTGAAAAAGGGTCAGGAGGAGTTCGCGGACGGTTGGCGATTGCGCTCGATTATCAAAAAATACTCTGACCACATCTCTCTGCCGATTGTTATGCAAAAGGAACAGCACGGTGAAGACGCAGACGACCAAGCGCCAGAAGATGAGACAATTAATACCGCAACAGCGCTATGGACTCGTCCAAGAAGTGAAATTACCGACGACGAATACAAAGAATTCTACAAGCACATTTCTCATGACTTCGCCGAGCCTCTAAAGTGGAGTCACAATCGAGTTGAGGGTAAGCTGGATTACACTAGCCTGCTGTATATTCCGTCCAATGCGCCTTACGATCTGTACAATCGCGATACTCCGCGCGGCCTCAAACTTTACGTTCAGCGCACTTTTATTATGGACGAGGCAGAACAATTTCTGCCGCTGTATATGCGCTTTATTAAAGGCGTCGTTGACTCCAATGACCTGTCTCTGAACGTCTCTCGTGAGATCCTGCAGAAAGACCCAAACATCGACAGCATGCGCTCTGCATTGACTAAACGTGTTCTCGATATGTTGGACAAAATACGTAAAAATGACGCCGATAAGTACGCGGAATTTTGGAAAAATTTCGGCCAGGTAATGAAAGAGGGGCCAGCCGAGGATTACGCAAATAAAGACAAAATTGCAAGCCTGCTCCTGTTTGCTACTACGCACAATGATACGGATGTACAGGATCAGTCTCTTGACGACTACATCGCTAGGATGAAAGAAGGTCAGGACAAAATTTATTATGTCGTTGCAGAGAATTTTAATACGGCTAAACACAGTCCTCACCTGGAAGTTTTCCGCAAGAAAGGTATCGAAGTGCTGTTGTTGTCTGATCGCGTAGACGATTGGCTGATGGGCCATTTAATGGAGTATGACGGTAAGCAGCTCCAGGATGTCGGCAAAGGCGCACTTGACCTTGGCAACCTTGATAGCGAAGAAGAGAAAAAAGAACAGGAGCAGGTGGAAGAGCAGTTCAAAGATTTTGTTGAGCGCTTGAAGACCGTATTAACCGATGAGGTTGAGGAAGTACGTGTTACCCATCGCCTTACTGAATCGCCGGCGTGTCTGGTAGTTGGTGAACATGATATGGGCGCTCAAATGCGCCGCATGCTCGAGGCCGCAGGTCAGCAGGTGCCATCGTCGAAGCCGGTTATCGAAATTAATCCCGAGCATCCACTGGTACAGAAAATGGATAAGGAAGCCGATGAAGATCGCTTTGCCGATTTTGCCCATGTTCTGTTCGATCAAGCCAGCCTGGCCGAGGGTGGAAGTTTGAATGACCCTGCGGAGTATGTTCGACGCATGAACAAGCTGCTGATGGACATCGCATAGTCACAGCAGTCCGCTATTATTCAGGTGTGCCTCTATCGCGCCTGAATAATAGCCAAATTTAGTGCATGTAGAGCTTGCCGGGGTGCTTCTCTTAGCTTAGCGAGAGTGCTATGGACCAGTGCCAGACTTCAGTAAACCCGACATGCCGTTGTAAATCACAGGAATTACAATGACCAACTCTCTGAGGGTAGCCGTTTTGGGCGGAGGCAGTTTCGGTACCGCAATTGCCAATATCATCGCCGCAAATGGGCACCACACCTACTTATGGATGAGGGATGAGGATCGAGCAGAAAAGTGCCAATTCGAGCGCGAAAATCCGGAGTACTTGCCGGGCTACAAGCTTAACGACAATTTGGAGATAACGTCCGATTTAGTCGCATCTGTCGCTGATGCCGATGTCGTGACGCTCTCTGTGCCTAGCCAGTCTTTCCGCGAAGTCGCTCGTCGAGTCGCGCCGCATATTCCAGAAAATGCCATAGTACTGAGTACAACCAAAGGAATAGAGGGTGAAAGCTTCCTGTTGATGAGCCAGATTCTCGAGCAGGAGCTGGGGAATGTACGCATTGGCGTTCTGAGCGGTCCCAATTTCGCTAAAGAAATCATCCAGAACCAGTTCACAGGGAGCGTGATCGCCAGTGAGCACGATTCTGTTATCCAATGTATACAGCAGGTTTTCGCGTCTAAGACGTTTCGAATTTATGCTAATACCGATCGTTATGGCGTTGAGCTGGGTGGTGCACTCAAAAATATTTATGCAATAGTGACCGGAATGGCTGCGGCCCTTGGTTGTGGCAGCAACACCCAAGCAATGCTGTTGACCCGCAGTTTGGCAGAGATGACCCGGTTGGCAACTGCGCTGGGAGCCAACGGCATGACATTCCTAGGTCTCGCTGGTGTTGGCGATTTAATCCTGACCTGTACGTCGGATTTAAGCCGCAACTACCGAGTAGGTTATGCTATTGGCAAAGGTGAATCGCTGGCGCAGGTGTTAGACAATATCGGGCAGGTGGCGGAAGGGGTTAACACCGTTAAAATTGTTAAGGACAAGGCGGATGAAATGGGCATATACATGCCGTTGGTTACCGGCTTGCATGAAGTGTTGTTCGAGGGCAAGGACATATTGGAGGTGGTTACCGGCCTGATGACCGGAGCCATGGCGAGTGATGTGGATATGCAAGGGGGCGTGCAATGAACGAGGATATCAAGTCAAATTTAACATCCAGCAAGCACTGGCTGCGGCTGGTGTTTATGGTGCTGTTCGCGGTGTTTTTCCAGGTCGCACTGGCAGTTCTGTGGGTTCTGGTTTGTGTGCAGTTTTTGTTTGCCCTGGTGACAGGGAGCGATAATCCCAAGCTTCGTTATTTCGCAGCATCGTTAGCCATTTATATTCATGGGACGATCAACTTTCTGACATACAACAGCGAAGAGAAGCCGTTTCCCTTTGCTGATTGGCCCGAAACGCCTTCAGCTTCTGCGGAACAAACAGTTGCAGAGCATGCACCGGAAGCAGCTACAGCACCGGTAACTTCGGAGGGCGACGGCGCTGCCGAGGAACGCGCCTAAATGGACGCCTTCATCCTGCGCCATGGAGCCGCTGAATTGTCTGCCAGGACAGACTTTGAACGTGCACTGAATTCTCGAGGTCGGGCTCAGGTTGCGCAGGCGGTTCAGGAGCGATCGGCCGAGCTGGCTGGCGTAAAGTGTATGTTTGTCAGTCCGCTATTGCGCGCTCAGCAGACTGCCGAGATTGTGTTAGAACAACTCGGCAAGCGACCGGCGCAAACCTGCGACTGGCTAGTGCCAGAGGCGCGTTTGGATCGCGCACTTACTGAGCTGAGTAATCTCTCTGAAGAGTCCTCTATTCTGTTGATTTCACATTTGCCGTTGGTGGCTGAACTCACTGAAGCGCTTTGCGGTAAACCACGTGGCTTCGCACAATTCGATACCGCCTCTCTCGCGGCACTCTCTGGTGATATTCTCGCCGCTGGTTGCGCGGAATTGCGGTGGATCAGGCATGTGAACTGATGAATCATTTTCGCGGCGAGGAAGTGGTCTTCAAGTTGCCTGGTATCACCTTGCGTGGTGAGCGTTGGGGGGACCCGGATGGTCTGCCAGTCATTGCGCTGCACGGGTGGCTCGACAACGCCGGGTCATTCGATTTTCTGGCGCCGGAGCTCAAATCAATTAACCTGGTCGCCCTCGACTTGGCGGGGCATGGCAAGAGTGATCACAGGCCTTTGGTTGCTGCGTACAACGTCTGGCTCGACGTCGCTGAAGTACTGGCTGTCGCTGAGCAGTTAGGCTGGACAACCTTTGGCTTACTTGGGCACTCCCGAGGGGCGATGATTTCGACGATTCTCGCCGGTTCGTTTCCAGAAAAGGTGACGCATCTTGCGCTTATTGAAGCTATAGTCCCACAACCCATTCCTCCTGAAGAAGCCCCGGCCCAATTGGCCTCCTCAATTAATATAACCCGCACCCTTGCGCGCAAGCCGCTACGGGAACACCCGAACTATGAGTCGGCAGTCGTAGCGCGTACTCACGGCATGACTGAGCTGACACTCGAGGATGCGCGAGCACTTGCCCGGCGAGGTGTGGTAAAGCGCGGAAATGGTTATAGCTGGGCTAACGACTACAAGGTCATGGCGCCTTCCGAGGTCAAGTTTACTCGCGAACAAGTGGAAGCCTTTATTTCCTGTCTGTCACTTGAGGTACTTATATTTGCTGGTAAGCAGGGAATTATAAATAGTTTTCATCAACTCGATGAGTGGCTCGAGAAGTACCCCAACCTTAGGCGAATAGAGCTGGAAGGGGATCACCACCTTCACATGTCAACGAACTATAGGGCTGTCGCGACCTACTGCAATACCTACTTTAAAACTGACCCTAAAGATCTTTTAAAACAAAAAGCCGGCAGGCAATGAAATTATTACTACTTATTTTTATAGGGTGTTTTTCCATATTTGCCCGCGCAGAGCCCGTGTTCCAATTTGAGGGTCTGTTTAGCGGTAGTCGGCAGATGTACGCGGGAACCTCAAATGAACCGCGCTACAGGTTCATTCTCTCTGCACCAAAGAAAATTGACGGACGGTGGCAATTTGATCGAGAAGAGCAGGTTAGCGCAGCGGTTGCGTCGAGGACCTATGAACTTGCGCAGAGTATACGTCTGCGGGATGCCGTCGCTGCTCTGGATGATTACGTTCGGTCGTTAAATGCTCGGCTGCTATTTCTGTGCGATGGCCTGGATTGCGGAAGCAGTAATGTCTGGGCAAATGAAGTATTTGAAGTAAAGCAATTGTATGGCCTCGACCAGACGCAGGCCTATCGCGCATGGGAGCTGAAAGTGGAGCGGGGGGCTGCCTTCCTGGTAGCTTATTTGGCTCAGCGGGGCAACGGTCGCCTCTATGCGCAGGTCGAGCTGCTTACAATCGCTGGGGTTGACAGGCTGCACCTGCATGCGAGTAGGGCCTCCATACTTAACACCCTTAACGCCGCCGGATATTACGCGTTGGCAGACGTGCCGGAGGATATATCTGCGCTTGCCGATGCACTAATTTCCCGCCCCACACTAACCGTTTACCTGGTTGGGCATGCCTACGGGCGGGAACCTTTGCTGGTATTGGTGTCGCGGTCGCAACAGCTTGCAAGACAATTGAAGGAGAAGCTCGAGGCACAGGGCGTGCGTGCGACCCAGCTTATAGCCGAAGGCGTCGGGCCACTGGCCCCCCGTGAGGGCGGGGGCAGAGTGGCGCATGATCGAGTCGAGGTTGTTTTGCGCTAGCTGTCTGTAAATTGTACAGTTTTGGCTACACTCATACGGTAGGGTGTGAGAGATACAGTGAGCTCGCATCCATCGTAAGAGGATTCCGCATGAACAATCGCCTTGCTCCGCCCCACTTTTCGGTCCGTTACAGTGCTCGGGTAATGACGCCAGACCGCCGCATAACTGATGCCCGTGTTACGGGCATCGCCAAGCAGGGGTTTATTGTTGCTTATAATCAGGCACTTCCCGTTGGTTCACTGGCGAATATTGAAGTGAACGCGCCTTACAGGGGTGGCAAATGCCGCCTACGGGCTAAAACGCAAGTGGTTTACTGCCGTTTGTTGTCGGGTGATCGCGGTGCTGAGCTTGAACTTGCGATGATCTTCATCTCAGCTGGCGACATGCACACTTATAACAACATATTGCAATCTTTTGCTGAAGCCGGTGAGCGAAACGCCACCGGCTGACTCCCGCAATTTGCGCGCTTTAATTGTTCAGCAGTGCTAGAAACTCACTGCGCGTACTTAGATTCGCTCGAAAACTACCAAGCATGGCAGACGTTTTCATTACTGAGTTCTGCTTTTCAACACCGCGCATCATCATACAAAGGTGTTTGGCCTCGATAATAACTCCCACACCTGCGGCGCCAGTTACCTCGGCAATGGTGCTGGCCACTTGGTGCGTTAGTTGCTCCTGGATTTGTAAACGACGTGCGTACATATCAATAATTCTTGCGACTTTAGATAACCCCAGCACTTTGCCAGTCGGGATATACCCCACATGCGCCTTGCCTATAAACGGCAACATATGATGCTCGCACAGGGAGAAGAGCTCGATATCGCGCACAACCACCATATCGTTTGAATCGGAAGGGAACAGGGCATCGTTTACAACTTCCTGTACTGACTGCTTATAGCCGCTAGTGAGGTACTCGAATGCCGTGGCTGCGCGTGCAGGTGTTCCCTGGAGGCCGGGTCTTTGAAGGTCTTCTCCTGTAGAGCTTATTAAGTTGGCGTACAGCTCAGCCGGTGTCGGTTTCATGCTATTTCCTCAAACTACACTCGGCCCTGTGGCCGAAAAAAAAGCGGTATATTACAGCAAGGTTACCGTTAATACCGCAACAGGTTGAACGATAAGTTTACGAGCCGAGCGTTTCTTCGGGCCTAAAAATCGCTGTGATCTAACGGCGCATTCAGGCTAAAATACTCGGCTTTTGTATCTGCGCGCCATTACATGTTGGAAGAACTTAATTCAGAGCTCATTACCGTAAAAGACTGGATCCGTTGGGGATCGAGTCGGTTTGTACGTGCCAAACTGTATTTTGGTCACGGCACTGACAACGCCTGGGACGAGTGTGCTGTTCTCGTACTTTGGGCGCTGGCCCAACCTTGGGAGCGGTTGGAACTTATATACGACACTCGTCTGACGGTAGATGAGAAGAAGCGTGTCTTCCATGCAATTGGCCGTCGAATCAAAGAAAAAGTGCCTGCGGCCTATATCACGGGTGAAGCGATTTTTGGCGGACTGCGTTTCGAGGTCAACGAGAACGTCCTTGTGCCGCGCTCGCCGATAGCCGAATTGCTGCTAAACGGCATGCACCCCTGGTTTCAGGAAGACCCGGCCAGCGTGCTTGATTTGTGCACTGGCAGTGGCTGCATCGGGATTTTGGCGGCCTCTGTTTTTCAGGGAAGTGAAGTCGATATTTCGGATATATCGGCATCTGCGCTGGCAGTGGCGGCGCGTAATATCCGCAACCACGAACTCGTCGATCGGGTTACCGCCATTGAGTCCGATCTTTTTAATGCCCCACATTTTATCGGTCGTAAATACGACTTGATCCTGTCGAATCCACCTTATGTGGACGCCCATGATCTGTCCTCCATGCCAGCGGAATATCATGCTGAGCCCGTTTTGGGTTTGGCCGCAGGTAACGACGGCCTCTCTCTCGCGCGACGCATTTTACGCGATGCCAGTAAACACCTTACGCGCAATGGCTTGCTGGTGGTTGAGGTGGGCAACAGCTGGGCGGCATTAGAAGAGGCCTATCCAGAAGTGCCATTCGTCTGGTTGGAGTTTGAGCACGGAGGCCACGGTGTGTTTATGCTTAGCGCCGAACAACTTCACGAGTTTGCTGAGTTTTTTCAACAATAACTAAATATGAGCCTTGGTTGAAATATGTCTGGGAATACCTTCGGTAAGCTGTTTACCGTTACCACGTTTGGTGAGAGCCACGGTTTGGCATTAGGTTGCATTGTAGACGGTTGCCCACCGGGGATCGCGTTGGATGAAGCGCTGATCCAGGAGGACCTCGACCGCCGCAAGCCAGGCCAATCTCGCTACACAACCCAGCGGCGCGAAGCAGATAAAGTTAAAGTGCTTTCGGGTGTGTTTGAAGGTAAGTCTACAGGTACGCCAATTGGCATGCTCATCGAAAACACAGATCAGCGCTCAAAGGATTACGGCAATATCAAAGATCAGTTTCGGCCGGCACACGCGGATTACACTTACTTTAAAAAGTATGGAATTCGGGACTATCGAGGGGGAGGCAGGTCTTCAGCGCGGGAAACGGCTATGCGTGTCGCGGCTGGAGCGGTTGCGAAACAGGTGCTGAAAACCCTCTGGGGAATCGAAATTAAGGGGTATTTGTCCCAGCTGGGTCCGATTGCGATTGAGAAAGTCGACTGGGAGCAGATTCACCAAAATCCGTTTTTTTGCCCTGATGCGGATAAGGTTCCCGAGATGGAAGCCTATATGCAGGCGCTCAATAAAGAGGGGAATTCTGTTGGGGCAAAAATTACTGTAATTGCCAGCAGGATGATACCGGGCCTTGGCGAGCCAATATTCGATCGATTGGACGCCGATTTGGCGCACGCCCTGATGGGCATAAATGCGGTGAAGGGCGTAGAAATCGGTGCTGGATTCGACGCTGTTGCTCAAAAGGGTACGGAGCATCGGGACGAAATCACCACGGAGGGCTTTTTGTCTAATCATGCCGGCGGCGTCCTCGGGGGGATTTCTACCGGGCAGGATCTTATTGCCCATATCGCCCTAAAACCAACCTCCAGCCTGCACCTGCCGGGGCGAAGTGTCGATATTCACGGCAACCCGATAGAAGTGGTGACTAAAGGGCGGCATGACCCATGTGTAGGTATTCGCGCCACCCCGATCGCCGAAGCAATGATGGCGCTGGTGGTGCTGGACCACGCGTTGAGACATCGTGGTCAGAATGGCCATGTCGAAACAGAATTTACGATTCCAGGCTGAGGTGGGCTGAGGCCCTTCTTGGCTTGTCAAAAAGCCAGATCGGGACGGAGCTAACTGTTGCTGCCTTATTTGTGTGGAGCAGTACAACCCGCACTCTTCATCCATTGTAGATAAGCTACGCGGCTACAAACAACTCTGCTGTCAACGGACAAAGCTTCATGCCTTATTGGCGACTATCTTCGGTTTATTTCTTTTATTTCGCCGTCGTTGGCGCCATTTCGCCGTTTTGGGGGCTCTATCTGGAGAGTCTTGAGTTCTCACCTGCGGATATTGGACTGCTAAGTGCGATACCCATGGTTACCAAGATAGCGGCCCCCAATATTTGGGGGTTTCTCGCTGATTACAGTGGTCGGCGTTTATTAGTTGCACAGTTGGGCGCCATTGGAGCCTGCGTTTTTTTTGTGGGCGTGTTTTTTACCCGTGATCTTTTCTGGCTTGCGCTCTACTTGACCGTTTTCAGTTTTTTTTGGAACGCGATACTGGCGCAGTTCGAGGTGATAACCCTTGGGCATTTGCGCGGCCATACCGAGCAGTACAGTCGAATCCGAGTATGGGGCTCTATCGGGTTTATGGTGGCCGTGGTTGGCTTGGGAGTAATGTTCGATTATGTGTCTATCGCCCACTTACCGAGCGTGATTTTTGTCTGCTTAATTGGTATTTATTTGTCCAGCCTAGCGTTGCCGGCGGAGCCAGAGCGTCTTTCCGAGTACTCACAAAAGGACTTCTTCAACGTGCTGCGAGCCCCCGTAATATGGTGGTTTTTTGCTGTTGTTACACTATTACATATCAGTCACGGGGTCTATTATACCTTCTACAGCATATATCTCTCGTCACTTGAATACTCCCGAAGTTTTATCGGGGTCATGTGGGCAATTGGGGTGGTGGCAGAGATAGTTTTATTTATCAAAATGCCATTTTTGATGAGGGTATTTTCATTTCAGCAGTTGCTTTTATTTACCCTCGCCATAACCGGGTTGCGCTGGTTATTGATTGGTTGGTTGGCCGACAATCTCGTTGTTTTGTTATTGGCCCAGCTCATTCATGCATTCTCTTTTGGCGCGGCGCATGCATTAGCAATAGAATTTGTGCGCCAGCATTTTGGTAAGGTTGCGCAAGGGCAGGGGCAGGCGCTGTACAGTGCCATCTGCTTTGGTGGAGGCAACGCGTTAGGCGCTTATTTTAGTGGAATCTTTTGGCAGTCCTCCCCGCAACAGGCGTTCTTGCTGTCGTTCGTTTCAACTTTATTGGGGCTGGCGATTGCAGTCTACATAGGTTACCGTGGCAAACTTGATGGTGGTTGGGGGGCTTCAAAAGCTTAGTGCTAAAGTGTTATCAAAAAATATTGATGCGTCTCACAAAGTATGAAGATGTTACCGGTTTCGCTTGTTGAAAAGTGCGAAATCTCTACAATAATACGTGCCAACTGGATCGGGAATTAGGTGCCAATCGGAATGGCTCGCACGAAAAAACGGGTTGCGATAATTTATTGGGGGGCCAGCGAGGTGTTGGCTTTAGATTTAGGACCATGCGGGCATCTTGTGTGCCGCATTATGCAAACATGACTATGAAAAACATCACGATTTATGTATCTGTACTCGGGATGCTGCTCTTTATTTCCAAAGCAATCGCTGTAGAGGCAAATAGCTGCCCAGCGGTCGATTGCGATTGTACTAGTTTGCCGAGGGAAGCATGGCAGGATTACTGCTACACCTATGAGTTGAAGCTCAAACAAAGCTGTACTGCAAATAATAATGTCCCCACAGACTACTGCTCGCTTCATGGGCCCGCCGCAACGCCGCTACCTCTTGCTTTGTCGACGGAGTCGCCAGCAAAGCTTCCGGCGAGTGAAATGGATGCAAGCGTAAGTCGTGTAAAAAACACGTTCAGAGGAATGGACAGTGATATTTCTACATTACGCAATAAGGTGTCGAGCCTTTGGTTTGCCGATGCTATTGCCTTGCTCAAAAAGATCGATGCTGATTTAGATACAGTCTACGGTTTGGAGCGCCAAGTGAGTGCGCAATGGATTGCGACAGGTCAAGCCAGTTCTGCGGAGTCTCACTGGGCAGATTTTGCCAAGTCCTCGGAGGGCTTTGCTGAAGGTTGGCGCGAGTATGGCGATCAACTTTGGGAAATGTATTTGGCTGAAAGCAGCCCACAGGCAAAAGCCGCATATCGGGTGATTGCCTTTCGGGTGATGCGTTTGTCAGGCAAAAGTTACGAAATGGCAGCGGATGGCTTTGGTCGCACGGGTAAATACAAAAGATCGGCAAAACTATGGACTGAGGCTGCTGCGGGCTCTAAATTGGTTATGGCTCGCAAAGAGTCGTCCGGGGCAAAGAAATCCCATGTGGGCTTTTACCGGCTGCAGGCAAGTTCGCGCATGAACAGGGCGACCTATTATTGGGCCCTGGACAACAACGAGGATGGCGTTGTTGAAGCTCTCGCGCAGGCGCAAGCCTTGAGCGGTCAGGCTGAGATGCAAACCTTACTGGCCGATCAGGAAGAAGATCCAACCATTTCAAACCAGCAGGCGAATTAAGTAGCAGGTCGATCAAGTACTAAGCTCATCAAGAACTAAAAAGCACTGCAACCATTGCGTGAAACACACATTCAAAAAGCCCCTTTTACGTTAAGGGGCTTTTTTGTGCGTGATATACAAATACAGATTAGAAGTGAATGGCCAGGTTAAGGTAAGGGCCATCGTAAGTCAGGTTGGCTGTTGCATCTTCAAAGTCTTGTAAGTCGAGCTTGAATTGGCGGTATCCCAATTCTGCGCCGACATCCAGAACAGACTCCAAGCGGTAGCCAATGTGGAAGTCGGCATCGCTAACGGTACTGTCGTCATAGCCAATGTAATTAGCTTTTGCTGCCACATACAGCCCGGTCAGAGGCAGGTCGAACCTTGCCATCGCGTATAGCAGTGGCAGGCCGCCGGAGAGCTCGATCGTTTCGGAACGGTTGTAAGCTGGCTGACGTACAATCGCTTCGCCGTCGAGCACCTTGCCTGTTACTCCGATATCCAGGCTCACCCAGTTATCCAGAATTTCGTAGTAAAGAGTGACATCTGTCATGGTGAAATCGAGCGTTGTCGCAGTGGCGGCCTCGCCGGAGAAAGTTTGGTTGTCCCAGGTGAACTCGCGGCTGACAGTTGCGGCGCCCTCGTGCTTTAAGGCCGTTTGAGAAAGTCGGATGTTCGGTAGCACAGGTACCGGATGCTCCAATGCCAAATAAAAATAATTATTGTTTTCGCTGTCCAGGCCCAGCTCTTCGGTGGTGATAGGGTCGCTGTCGGTGCCGATTGCACCATCGATGTCTGCTTGCCAGACGCCTGCACCTGCGTAAATCCCCAGTAGGGTGTCAGCATGTGCGGTGATGGGTGCTGCCAAAAGTACAGCGATGGCAACCTGTGTTTTTACGGTTTTTAACGGTGTTTTCGTCGACATAAGAAGCCTTTGGTAAATGAATGAAGCACGGGCGCGATGGGCTCGCTCTGCGTCCCGCCAGTGCATGCTTTATAGCAAATTCTTTTAGTGTTTATGTTAAATAGCACCAGTCTTTTGCGTTGTATCGCAGAGTAGGCGATAGAAGGCGCGTGCAGCGTTGCTAAGGGAGCGTTTTTTATGGTTGATAACCCCTAGGTTTCGATGCAGAGATACTTCGCGAACCGGCAAAGCGTGCAGATTTCCGTCGATCATGGAGCGAGGAAGCAGACTCCAGCCCAGGCCGACAGATACCATAACTTTCACTGTCTCCAGGTAGTTGGTGGTCATGCTGAGTGTGAGTTCGAGTTCCTGCTGAGCGAAATACTCCTTCACTATCCGGCCGGTATATGTCGTCAAGTCGGGCAAAATTGCGTCCACGCGGCTCAGCTGCTGCAAATTTACCGTTTCGTGTGCGGCCAGCTCATGGGTTTTTGCGATAACGAAATCCAGCGGATCGGGCCAAATAATGCGGCTTTCCAACTGTGCGACCGGTTCCGGTGCCAGAGTGACAACGGCAATTTCGCACTCACCGCGCAATACCTTTTCGTGGGCTCTCTCCGAATCCAAAAACTCGAACTGAAGGTTGACTTCTGGGTGGGATAAAACAAATTGCCGCAGTAGGGGCGGTAGATGATGCAGGCCGATATGATGGCTGGTTGCTACCCGCAGGACACCGGAAATCTCACCGGTCAGCTCGCGAATATTGCGTTCAGTGTCAGCCACAGCCTGCAAAATTGTTTCGGCCTGCGGCAATAATAATTTTCCGGCTTCGGTCAGGCGAACCTCGCGCCCGATGCGATCGAATAGCGTGTGGTTCAGGTGAGCTTCGAGTGCAGCGATGCGTTTGCTCACCGCTGGCTGGGTGAGGTGGAGACGGGAGGCGGCTAGCGAGAAGGACTGGCACTGGGCGACCGCGATAAACGATTTTAGTGAATCCGTATCCATGAGAAGCATCTCTGCCAAGAAAGATTCATCTATTCTAGTTTGGAATCCAAACGATGAAAATAATGAATTTGAGTTATCGCAACAGCTTATTTAAAATTTGCAGCCTGTTTAACTGCTAATGACGAAAGGGGCAGCGCTCATGGCGGGACGCACACTCTATGACAAATTGTGGGATGACCATGTGGTCAGCCAGCGCGATGATGGATCATCGCTGATTTATATTGATAGGCACATCGTTCACGAAGTAACGTCGCCGCAGGCCTTCGAAGGTTTGCGCATCGCTGGCCGTAAACCTTGGAGAACGGACAGCGTTATCGCAACGCCAGACCACAACGTGCCAACTACATTTAACGAGCGCGCGTCGGGTGTCGATGGTATCGCTGACCCGATTTCCAAAATCCAGGTCAAAACTCTGGATGACAACTGCGACGAGCTGGGTATTGTCGAATTTAAAATTAACGACAATCGCCAGGGTATCGTCCATGTGGTTGGTCCTGAAACCGGCGGCTGCTTGCCGGGTATGACCATTGTGTGTGGCGATTCTCACACCTCGACCAACGGTGCCTTGGGCGCACTGTCATTTGGCATCGGTACCAGCGAGGTCGAGCATGTGCTTGCAACTCAATGTCTGGTTGCGAAGAAGATGAAGAACATGTTGATCAAAGTCGATGGCCAGCTCGGCCAGGGCGTAACGGCGAAAGACGTGGTTCTCGCGATCATCGCAAAAATTGGTACCGCAGGTGGCACTGGCTTTGCGATTGAATTTGGTGGTGATGTGTTTCGCGCCATGTCGATGGAAGGGCGCTTAACGGTGTGTAATATGGCCATTGAAGCTGGTGCCAGAGCGGGCATGGTCGCCGTGGATGAGATCACCCTCGACTATGTTAAAGGGCGCGCATTCGCCCCGAAAGGCGATCATTGGGCGATGGCCGAAGCCCGTTGGCGCGAGCTGCACAGCGATGCCGATGCGGTATTTGATGAGGTCGTAGAGCTGGATGGCGCTCAGATAAAGCCGCAGGTCAGCTGGGGTACATCACCGGAAATGGTACTGCCTGTCGACGGAGTTATTCCCGATCCCGCACAAGAAAGTGACGGCGTAAAAGCCGCGGGTGTCGCGCGTGCACTGGAATACATGGGGTTAACCCCAGGCCAGAAGATTACGGATATAGCGGTGGATCGCGTGTTTATCGGTTCCTGCACCAACTCCCGTATCGAAGACATCCGCGCCGCGGCGAAAGTTGTGGCAGGCAAAACCAAAGCCGCCTCAGTGAAGGAGGCGATTGTGGTTCCGGGCTCTGGCGCAGTAAAAGCCGAGGCAGAAGCCGAAGGGCTGGATAAAATATTCACTGCTGCAAACATCGAGTGGCGTGAGCCCGGTTGTTCCATGTGTCTGGCGATGAACGCTGATCGGTTGGGTGAAGGGGAGCACTGCGCGTCTACCTCCAATCGAAACTTTGAAGGTCGGCAGGGGTACGGCGGTCGTACCCACCTGGTGAGCCCGGCCATGGCTGCCGCCGCGGCTATTAGCGGTCACTTCGTTGATATTCGCGATTGGCAATCTTGAGGGTAGAACTATGCGAGCTTTTACAACACACACCGGCCTTGTTGCGCCAATGGACCGGGCCAATGTGGATACGGATTTAATTATTCCGAAACAGTTTCTAAAATCGATTAAACGCACAGGCTTTGGCCCCAATGCGTTCGATGAATTGCGTTATCTCGACAAGGGTGAGCCGGGGCAGGACAACAGCTCGCGTCCGCTCAACCCGGAATTCCCTTTGAATCATGCCCGCTACCAGGGCGCGAGCGTTTTATTGGCGCGTAAGAACTTCGGTTGTGGTTCCAGTCGGGAGCACGCACCATGGGCGCTCGAAGAGTTCGGTTTTCGCGCGATAATAGCACCCAGCTTTGCAGATATTTTTTACAACAACTGTTTTAAGAACGGGTTGCTGCCTATTGTTCTCGACGAAGCCGTTGTCGACAGTCTGTTTGCGGCAATGTACAGCGAAGAAGGCTTTCAGATCGAGATAGACTTGCAAGCGCAAACCGTAACATCGGCGGGCCAGACTTATACGTTCGACGTGGATGAATTCCGCAAACATTGTTTGCTGAACGGCTTTGATGACATCAGTCTCACGCTTTTGGATGCAGAAAAAATCCAAACTTACGAAGCGCAACGGCGTCAAAGTCAGCCGTGGTTGTTTAATGCTGTGCATCAATAGTCCGCTTGGCGCACACGTTAAAATTGCAGTTCTCTAACAACGAGGGAAGATCTTTGAGTAAGAAAATAGTTTTGTTGCCGGGTGACGGCATTGGTCCGGAGATTGTTGCCGAGGCCGTTAAGGTGCTGGAAGTCGTCGATAAAAAGCACAAGCTGGGGTTGAAGTTTGAGGAAGAACTCATCGGTGGCAGTGCGATTGATGTTCATGGCGTGCCACTGGCCAGCTCTACCTTGGAGAAGTGTCAGGCGGCTGATGCCGTGTTGATGGGCTCGGTGGGTGGGCCCAAGTGGGACACTCTGGACTCCAGTATTCGGCCTGAAAAAGGTCTGCTGAAAATACGCTATGAGATGGGATTGTTTGGCAATTTACGCCCGGCGATTCTATACCCTCAGCTCGCGGATGCTTCGTCGTTAAAGCCCGAACTGGTTGCGGGCCTCGATATCCTCATTGTTCGCGAGCTGACCGGCGGCATTTATTTTGGCGAGCCGCGAGGCATTCGCCTGCTGGATAACGGCGAACGGCAAGGGTACAACACCTATGTTTACGCTGAGCACGAAATCGAGCGTATCGGGCGGATGGCGTTCGAGATGGCGATGAAGCGCAACAAAAAAGTCTGTTCGGTTGATAAGGCCAATGTATTGGAGGCAACTGTACTGTGGCGCGAGGTGGTCCAAAGCCTGTCACGCGAGTACCCCGAGGTTGAGCTTTCGCACATGTATGTCGATAACGCAGCCATGCAGTTGGTGCGTCAGCCGAAGCAGTTTGATGTGATTGTAACCGGCAATATGTTCGGCGATATCTTGTCGGATACAGCAGCAATGTTGACCGGCTCTATTGGCATGTTGCCCTCAGCCTCACTCAATAAAGACAAGCGCGGGCTTTATGAGCCAGTGCATGGCTCCGCGCCCGACATTGCAGGGCAGGGCATTGCCAATCCGTTGGCGACCATATTGTCTGCGGCAATGATGTTGCGTTATTCATTGGATCAGGGAGAAGCTGCCGACGCCATCGAAGCGGCGGTGGGCAAAGTACTGGATGACGGCTATCGAAGCGCAGATATCTTTTCTGAGGGTTGCACCAAGGTGTCTACCAAAGAAATGGGCGATGCGGTCGTCGCAGCAATTTAGTAAACGTATTAACCGAGAGAATTCACGATGAAAGTAGGTTTTGTTGGCTGGCGCGGAATGGTGGGTTCCGTGCTTATGGGGCGGATGCTGGAAGAAAACGATTTTGCTGGTATCGAGCCTGTATTTTTCACCACCTCTAATGTCGGTGGCACCGCGCCTGATGTGGGCGTCGAAGCCCCTGCGTTGAAGGACGCTTACAGCATTGACGAACTTAAACAGCTGGATGCCATTATCTCTTGTCAAGGCGGTGACTACACCGGCGAAGTATTTGGCAAGCTGCGCGCGGCAGGTTGGCAGGGCTATTGGATCGACGCAGCCTCGTCTTTACGGATGGATAAAGATGCGCTGATCGTTCTCGATCCTGTCAACGACAACGTTATCCGCGACGGTCTGGCAAAAGGCATCAAGAATTATATTGGCGGCAATTGTACGGTCAGTCTGATGTTGATGGGGCTGGGCGGCCTGTTCCGCGAAAATCTGGTGGAGTGGACTTCCGCCATGACCTATCAGGCAGCAAGCGGTGCCGGCGCACAAAACATGCGTGAGCTTATCACTCAGATGGGGCAGATACGCGATAGTGTGGCCACCGAGCTGGCCGATCCTGCGTCCGCGATCCTGGATATTGACCGCAAAGTTGTTGAGGCGATGCGCAGCGATTTAACCGTTGACCGTTTCGGCGCGCCGCTGGCAGGCTCTCTGCTGCCCTACATCGACAAGCAGTTGGAGAACTTCCAGAGCAAAGAAGAGTGGAAGGGCGGAGTTGAAACGAACAAAATTCTTGGCACCTCCGACAGTCCGATTCCCATCGACGGGATTTGTGTGCGTATTGGAGCAATGCGCTGTCACAGTCAGGCGTTGACTATCAAGCTGAAAAAAGATGTTCCTCTCGCTGACGTGGAGTCGTTGATCGCCAATGCGAACTCCTGGGTAAAAGTGATCCCTAATGATCGGGATGCGACGCTTGAGGAACTGACGCCTACCAAAGTAACCGGCACCCTCTCTGTTCCGGTCGGCCGATTGCGCAAAATGGCCATGGGGCCCGAGTATCTTTCCGCGTTTACTGTTGGCGATCAGCTGCTTTGGGGGGCTGCAGAGCCGTTGCGTCGAATGCTACGTATTTTGCGCGAAAGTTAAGCGATAAAGGGCGGCACACATGCCGCCCTTTTTGGTTGCCGTTCTACCTCAGAGAGCATTTCTCACTCCTTTTGCCATCCGGTTCTCACTAATCCAAGAGTATTGATTAAAATATGCTCTGAAATTCTGTGATATTTCTTTCAACTCTCCTCATAACGGCCGATTTACAGAGCCTATAAGTTGAAAAAAACCTATTTATAATGAATACTTACGACCAATACTGAAAGATTATTCGAGGTTTTCTACCTCGGCGTTGAGCAAGGTTTGGTCTGGCGTAGTGATTCCCGCAGGTTTTAATTAGTCAATTCGCGCCATTCTAAATAAGCAAAAAAGGATTAACCTTATGGGTCGTCGAATTCTGTTGGTTTTGTTAGGCGCGTTTGCGGGCTCGATTTCGCAGTTGGGCTACGCGCTTGGGTTGGGCGAAATCACGCTCAAGTCCGCGCTCAATCAACCGCTGAATGCTGAAATTCAATTGCTGGAAGTTCGGGATCTCACCGAAAGCGAGATTCTCATTGGGCTGGCTTCAGCAGCAGACTTCGAGCGGGTTGGCGTCGACCGACCCTATTTTCTTACCGACCTGAAATTTAAGGTGGACCTGAAAAGCGCAAGTGGCCCTGTCATTCATGTAACCTCGCGTAAGCTGGTTCGCGAACCTTACTTGAACTTTGTTCTGCAGGCGCAGTGGCCGAGCGGTCGATTGTTGCGCGAGTATACGGTGCTGATGGATCTGCCGTTGTTTAGCGATACTCCAGCACGCCCTGTCGCACCGGCGAAAACGTCCCCAGCGAAACCAGTCCCTGCCCAACAAACCAGTGGCTCTTCGAACTACAATCCTCGCTCCAGCTACGATCAGGCGCCTGGCCGCAGCCAGACTGGTGCGGGCGACGCGCAACAGGTAGCGGCGACTTATCAGGAAGGTGACTCCTACAAAGTGCAAGCTAACCACTTTATGGGAAATAGCCAAGCAGGTGAGACCGGATCGCAGCGTCAGTATTCAGCAAACCATGCTGGCAATGCAGCAAGCGAATCCCCAGGCCTTTACAACAACAACATTAATCTGCTCAAGAAGGGGCAGATTCTGCGCATTCCCTCCCGCGAGCAAATTGTTGACTACAAACAGTCCCAAGCCGTGCGCGAAGTGGCCGCACAGAATGCGCGCTGGTCAGGCGCACCCTCCGATGCCCTGGCGGGTACCGGTTCGGAGCAGCTGGACGCGAGTCGTAACTATCAATCTCAGTCACAAGGTACTGCCAGTACAGGCGGTCGAGTGAAGTTGTCCTCGCCAGAAGAATTCAGTGCGGCGAACGAAGGGCGTGGCTCTGGTGCTGGAGAGAGCAGCCAGGAAGCGCTGGAAAACGAGCTTGCCATAACCCTGGAACAGCTGGATAAAACAGAGCGTGAAAACTCAGATTTACGTTCACGCATTGCCTCCCTCGAGGATCAGATAACAACCATGGAGCGCATGGTTGAGCTAACCAACGACGAGTTGCGTGCACTGCAGCTTTCAGCAGCGAAAACTCGCGATGAGCAGAACGCCGCAGAAACTGCAGCAAATGACGACCAACTCGTTGGCGAGGGCGAAGAGGTTTTGGCGGACTCGGGCGAGTCGGCGGTTGAAGAAGATACTGTTGATGCTGCTGATGTGGCAGAAGTGCCGGTCAGCGCTGAGAATGAGGTTGTAGAACCCGAACCCACTCCAACCCCAGTGCCTACGCCGACAGTGTCGCCGACTAAAGTGGTTATTCCAGCAGCGCCGCAGAAAACGTTGTTGGATCACGTGATGGACAACATCCTCTACATCGCGCTGGGTCTTCTGGTCGTTATTGGTGGCGTAGTTGCGTTCCTGAAGTTCCGCAACAAGGAAGAGGAAAACGATTCCTTCGACGACGATTTTATCGAACAGCCCCTTTTTGCTGAAGCGCCTGAAGAGCCTGAGTCCACTGAAGACGAATTCGAATCTCTTGCAATGGACGATCTCTCAGAGAGTGAGGATGAGTTAGAGCGAGAAGACGAATTACGAGAGCCGGAAGAAGAGCTTTCCGAACCCGAGACTGAAGATGTTGTAGGTGAAGCGGATATCTATATCGCCTACGGAAAATATGACCAAGCGGAGGAGATGCTGAGCAAGGCGATTGCGCGCGAACCGTCAAATCCTCTTATTCGAGCAAAACTGCTGGAAGTTTATGCGGCTGAGCAAGATGCGGATCGATTTGACCCCCAATACACCGCGCTAATCGCCTTGGGTGATGCGGATGCTATCGAGCGGGCTGCTCAGTTACGTGAAACAATTCGTGGTGCATCGCCTTTTGATGCCAGCCTGTACTCCGCGGACTCCATAGCCATAGCCCAGGAGCCAGCTAACGAGTTATCTTCCTATGAGAATGACTTCTCGGATCTTTCCCTGGATTTGGATACTGACGAAGAACCATTATCACTGGATCTCCCGGAAGAGAGCATAGAAGACGACATCGATTCCGAAGAATTTACCCTGAACATCGCACCGGAACTCAACAGCGATGAAGATCTGGATGAAGACGAGTTTGAACTGTCACTGGATTTAAGCGACGGTGAAGACCTTGAAGCTGAAGGCTTGAGCGCTGAAAGTGATGTTGCGGAGAACGATCTGCTTGCGTTGGATGAGGACGCGTTTGATCTCTCTCTGGGGGACGAAGACGATGCCTCGGAGGAGGCAGAGCACGAAACCTTAGACTTTGGTGAAATCTCACTGGATGATGATGAAGAACCTGCTTCATTGGAATCGCTTGAAGATGAGTTCGAGCTGGAACTCGATCTTGGCGATGAGCTTGCTACTGACGATGATGATTTCAATGTTGAATTGGCAGAGGAGCCCGTCGAAGAAGAGGACGAAGATGTTCTTGCGCTAAATGTGCCTGACGAGTTTTCTATGGAGGCCGAAGGCGAAGCCGGTGATGATTTCGACCTGGATCTAGAGGAATTGGACAGCGTCCTGGATGTTGATGACGTCGCGGAAGGGGACACCGGTCAATTTGATCTGAGTGAGCTGGATGCCTTGTCAGTGGAGGATGAGCTTGATGACGTTGCCGCAAACGAAGACGCGTCAGCCTCCGAACCGGAGACAGATGATGATTTCGAGTCCGTACTTGCCCTTGACGATGAGCCTAAACAGACAGAAGCTCGCGATAGTGACAACGATGATCTCGACCTTGATCTGTCCGCGTTAGATGAGGAGCTTGATGCGCTCACATCGGACCTGAGCGTCGAGAGTGCAGATATAGACGATCTCGAATCGTTGGGCGGTGACGACTTTGACGAGTCTGACGACTCTGCAGTCGCAGCGGAAATGGAAGAGCCAATCACCGATTTTGATGATCTTGATGCAGATATCGGGATGAATCTGGGTGATGCAGCGGACGAGTTAGAGGCAGAGCTGGAATTGGGGCTCGATGAAGACGACGCTCTCCAGCCCGCAGAGTTGCCGCCTGAGCTGGAAGCCGAACTGGAATTTGATGTCGAGGACACTTCCGAGGTAGAGCCAGAGTTTGTGGAATCTGTTGAGCCCGCAGATGAAACCGATGAAAGTTTGTTCGATGCTGCGCTTGCCGATGTTCCCAGCTCATCCAATATGGATTTCGAGATTCCTGAAATTGACCCTGAAGGTGATGACGATCTCGGTTTCCTGAGTGATAGTGATGAAACTGCGACTAAGCTGGACTTGGCCCGCGCATATATCGATATGGGTGACGCTGAAGGGGCGAAAGATATTCTCGACGAAATTATGAAAGAAGGTACCGACCAACAGAAGCAAGAAGCTGAGGCGCTTTTGTCTAAAGTCTAGCTTCTGACGGACTTGGTTAACTAAAGCCCTGTTCTACTACAGGGCTTTTTTGTTTGTGGTATGAGTGTGTGAATCAAAAGCTATATAAACCTAACGGAGAAGTGCTTCCCGGTATGCTGGTGCCTGAGGGAATGCAGCGCGTTGCTCTGGGCGTTGAGTATCTGGGCGCCTCTTTTCGAGGGTTTCAAAAACAAGCGTCTACCCCGGACACGGTGCAAGCAAGGTTGGAGCGCGCGATAAGCGCGGTTGCGGCAGAAGAGGTGACCCTTGTGTGTGCCGGACGCACGGACGCTGGCGTGAGCGCATCGGGGCAGGTAATACACTTTGATACCTTGTCGAGTCGACCCCTCAAAGCGTGGCTCCAAGGTGTAAATACGCACCTGCCAGACGCTGTTCGGGTGACCTGGGCAATGCCTGTCAGTTTTCACTTTCATGCGCGCTTCAGCGCACTCTCCCGTACCTACCACTATTGGATACAAACGGAACCTGTGCGATCGGCGCTTTTTAGTCAGCAGCTGACCTGGACCGGGCACTCGTTGGATGTTGAGCGAATGCAGCTGGCCGCTGAAAGTCTCTTGGGTGAGCACGACTTCTCATCGTTTCGCGCTGCGCAGTGTCAGGCGCACAGTCCGGTTCGTGAGATTCAGGCAGTCTCTTTTGAACGCTACGGTAATCTGATTCTGTTTAGAGTGCGCGCAAACGCATTTTTACACCACATGGTTCGAAACCTTATTGGTAGTTTGATGTTAGTCGGCAGGGGACTGCAGTCACCCAGCTGGATTGAACAATTGTTAGCGGCGCGAGATAGAACGCTTGCAGCCCCCACCGCTGCGCCTTGGGGGTTGTCGCTGGTGGCGGTGGAATACCCCGCAGCATTTAAAATTCCAGCTGCGATGGACCGTGCGATGTTCAGTCAGTTCTGCGGTTAATGGTGTTAAACCGCAGACAATTACCACGAGCGGCCGCCAAATTAATCGTCGTTTCTGTTAACATTCGGCGTTTTTCCTGATTCGAGAATTCGAGTGCGCGTAAAAATTTGTGGCATTACCCAAGAGGACGATGCGAGAGTCGCTGCAGACGCTGGCGCAGATGCCATTGGCCTGGTGTTCTACGAACCGAGCCCGCGACATCTCTGCAGCCTTAAATTGGCGCGAAACATCGCGTTAAGTGTGGGTCCTTTTGTCTCGGTGGTTGGATTGTTTGTTAACCCGGAAAAGCAGTACCTGGAGCAAATTCTTAAATCCGTTCCGCTGCACCTCTTGCAGTTTCATGGTGAAGAAACCCCTGAATTCTGTGAGAGTTTTGAACGCCCTTATATGAAAGTGGTGCGAATGCAGCAAAATATTGATTTAGCGACTGAAATAAACCGTTACGCTGGCGCTAGCGGAATTTTGTTGGATACATATAAGAAGGGTGTTCCAGGCGGTACCGGCGAGAGTTTTAACTGGGAGCGGGTTCCTCATAACTCGGCGAAGCCGCTCGTATTGGCAGGCGGGCTCTCGCCATCCAATGTCGCTCAAGCGGTAAAAATTGCCCAGCCAAGTGCGGTCGATGTTAGTGGCGGTGTTGAGGCTGCGCCAGGCATAAAAGATAAACATAAAGTTCGCGCATTTATAACCAGCGCGAAATCGGAGTTGATAAGTGACTGAGAAGAAAATTGATTTCTCCGCGTTTCCCGACGAGCGCGGCCATTTCGGAATCTACGGTGGTCGGTTTGTCTCGGAAACCCTGATGCATGCGTTGGATGAGTTGCAAGAAATTTACGATCGTGTAAAAGACGACCCGGATTTCCAGGCCGAATTTGATCGCGATCTCGCGCACTATGTCGGCCGTCCCTCACCGTTGTATCACGCCGAGCGCCTGTCGCAGCAGATGGGCGGTGCGCAAATCTATCTCAAGCGCGAGGATCTTAATCACACCGGTGCGCACAAGGTCAATAACACCATTGGGCAAGCGCTCCTAGCAAAATTTACCGGTAAAAAGCGTGTAATTGCCGAAACCGGAGCTGGTCAACACGGTGTTGCTACAGCGACCGTTGCTGCACGCCTTGGGCTTGAGTGCGTTGTGTTTATGGGCGCTGAGGATGTTAAGCGTCAGGCGCTTAACGTATACCGTATGAAGCTTCTCGGTGCGACTGTCGTTCCAGTCACATCCGGATCGAAGACACTCAAAGATGCAATGAATGAGGCAATGCGGGATTGGGTTACCAATGTCGATGATACTTTCTACATCATTGGTACCGTCGCAGGCCCACATCCGTACCCGCAACTGGTTCGCGATTTTCAGTGTGTGATCGGGCGTGAAGCTCGGCGTCAGAGTCTGGAGATGACCGGCAAGCTGCCCGACGCGCTGGTGGCGTGTGTCGGTGGGGGCTCTAATGCTATTGGCTTGTTTCATCCGATGCTGGAAGACGAGAGCGTTGCCATGTACGGCGTCGAGGCTGGTGGTTACGGTGTCGAAACGGGCAAGCATGCGGCACCATTGAATGACGGCATTCCAGGTGTTTTACACGGCAATCGCACGTATCTTATGGAAGATGAGAATGGTCAAATTATTGAGACCCACTCGGTGTCCGCTGGTTTGGATTACCCGGGCGTAGGCCCAGAACATTCGTGGTTAAAAGACGTGGGCAGGGTTAACTATGTTGCCATCAACGACGATGAGGCCATGGATGCGTTCCGCAAATTGACACGTGTGGAAGGCATTATGCCCGCACTGGAATCGAGCCACGCAGTAGCATATGCGATGAAACTTGCACCCCAGATGGCGCAGGACCAGGTGATCGTGGTCAATCTATCCGGGCGCGGTGACAAAGATATTTTGACCGTTGCGCAAATCGACGGCATTGAAGTTTAGTGAGAGGCCAGTAAACGTGAATAGAATTTCAAAACGTCTGGCCGATATAAAAGCCAGCGGCAAAAAAGCCCTAGTAACCTACATCGTTCATGGCGATCCACGCACGGATGTAACGCTCCCCGCGTTGCATGCCTTGGTGGAGGCAGGTACCGATGTTATCGAACTGGGTGTGCCGTTTTCCGACCCGATGGCCGAAGGGCCAGTGATTCAACGCGGCCACGAGCGCGCCTTGGGTAATGGCGCGAGCTTGAGCAGCGCTATGGCGCTGGTCGCCGAATTTAGGAAGACCGATTCCGAAACGCCGGTGGTGCTCATGGGATATGCGAATCCTGTTGAGCGAATGGGTTATAAGACGCTTGCCGCGGTAGCAGCCGAGAGTGGCGTAGACGGCTTACTTACCGTTGATTTGCCGCCAGAAGAAGCAAAAGATCTGGATGCTGAACTGAAGGCACATGGCTTGCACAGTATCTTTCTGATCGCACCGACAACGGTAGATCAACGCATTGCTGATGTCACTCAGCTGGCAGCAGGGTTTGTTTACTATGTGTCCCTGAAGGGCGTAACGGGCGCAGGCCATTTAGATATTGGCTCGGTGGAGTCCAAGCTGGCCGATATTCGTAAACACACTGCGCTGCCAGTGCTGGTTGGCTTTGGCATTAAGGACAAGGCCTCTGCGCAAGCGGTGGGCGCGGTCTCTGATGGTGTAGTGGTTGGTAGTGTTCTTGTAAATGCCATGGGTGATAAGGCACAAGCCGGCATTGATGAAATTTGCGAGACGTTAAAACAATTAATTGAGCCCATCCGCGCAGGTTTGGACGAGCTTGCCCAATAGAATTGTGCGGCGCGCGTGGCGAACAACCGAAGAGAGATAATATGAGTTGGTTAGAAAAAATTGTTCCCAGTAGTATTCGTTCCAGTGGTCAGGCGGCCCGAGGTGCGAGCAAGGTCCCTGAAGGTTTGTGGAAAAAGTGCAGTAAATGTACTGCTGTACTTTACCGCCCTGAGCTGGAGAAAAATCTGGATGTTTGCCCCAAGTGCGAACACCACATGCGAATTGGTGCGCGCCGCCGACTGGATATTTTCCTGGACCCTGAAGGGCGTGAAGAAATAGCCGCAGATGTGTTACCTATCGATCGTCTGAAATTCAAAGACGTTAAAAAATACAAAGACCGCCTAACTACTGCTCAGAAAACAACCGGCGAAAAAGATGCGCTGGTTGCCATGCAAGGTACTTTGAAAGGCTTGCCTGTTGTTGCCAGTGCATTCGAATTCGCATTTCACGGCGGTTCAATGGGCTATGCGGTGGGTGAGCGTTTTACCCGAGCGGCCCAGGTTGCGCTAGAGAATAATATCCCGTACGTGTGTTTTTCCGCGACGGGCGGAGCACGTATGCAAGAGGCGCTGATCTCGCTCATGCAAATGGCAAAAACCAGTGCGGTCATCGAGCGCATGAAAATGCAGGGTACACCTTTTGTGTCGGTAATGACGGACCCAGTTTACGGTGGTGTATCGGCGAGCTTGGCGTTGCTTGGCGATATCAATGCTGCAGAGCCTGGAGTTCGCGCAGGCTTTGCCGGTCCGGCAATCATTGAGCAAACCATTCGCCAGAAATTACCGAAAGGTTTCCAGCGCAGCGAGTTTTTGCTGGAACACGGCGCTATCGATATGATTATACCTCGGGCACAAATGCGTGACCGTTTGGCCTCCATACTTGCCAAGTTAACCAATCAGCCCGCAGTTTAACTGCGGGCGTTTACTCATCTACAAGAGAAACACGCGAGTTTTTCCCCTTTGCCGCAACACAATACTTTGAATGAATGGCTCGCGTGGCTTGAAACACTTCATCCCACAGAGATCGAACTCGGGCTTTCCCGAATTTCCACCGTTGCTCGTACCCTGGGTTTTGCGCCTGTAATGCAGTCGCGGGATGATTCGGCTCCGGTCGCTTGTAAATTGATTACCGTTGCTGGTACCAATGGTAAGGGCAGCTTTGTGACCAGTTGCGAAGCCTTATTTGCCCACGCTGGTAAAACCACCGGGGCTTACACGTCACCTCACATTCTTGCCTACAATGAGCGAATCCGTATCAATGGTGCTCCGGTAAGTGATGCCACAATTATTCACGCGTTCGAACGAATTGACTTGGCGCGGGGCGATCTCACCTTAACCTATTTCGAATTCAGTACTTTGGCGGCGGCGCTGATTTTTCGTGATGCTGGTGTGGATTACTGGCTGCTGGAAGTTGGCCTTGGTGGTAGGCTCGATGCGGTCAATTGCTTTTTCCCAGATGTTGCGGTAATCACTTCCATTGATCTGGACCATCAGAACTGGCTGGGCGATACCCGTGAAGCTATAGCAGTGGAGAAGGCCGGTATAATCCGCCCTGGTATTCCCGTCGTTTGCGCGGAACCGAACCCTCCGAAAAATCTAACCCAGATTTTACCGCAAGAAACTTTCTATATTGACGTTGCATTCCATGTTTTGCAGGAAGCAGGGCGTGTCCGCTTTTTCTGGACAGATGCAGAAACGACGAATAGCACGTCCCAGGTGGAATGCGCACTGCCATTATCTAGCGTGGCTGCTGCGTTACAAGTTCTTAGTCTCGAAGGTTATGCGGTCCCCGGTGCTGCGTTGGACCAAACGATCTCAGGCTTAGCACTGGCGGGTCGTTTCCAGCGAAAGTTTCTCGCGGACGGTACCGAGGTTGTGCTCGACGTTGCTCACAATCCGGCGGCTACTCAATTGCTGGCCAAGAATCTGGCCGCGAATTATGAGGCGCAAAAATTCGACGCACTGGTGGCAATGATGGCCGACAAGGATATTGCGGCGGCGTTGCAGCCGATGCTGCAATGGGTTGATCACTGGTACCTGCTCGCACTTGCGGATATACCCCGAGCCGCAACCCCCGAGCAATTTCGCGCGCAGCTGCTGGAGTTGGGCGTTGCCCCGGAAAACATCTATGCTCTAGAGCATACCAGCGATTTTTTTTCGACCAGCGACGATAGTGGCGTGAAAACGAGTGCGCAAGCTTCGACGGCCAAGCGATTACTGGTATTTGGCTCCTTTTACACCGTAGCGAACGTGTTAAACGAAATCCAATAGAGGCAAGCTGTGGACGACGGGTTAAAACAACGGATTATCGGTGCATTTGTATTGGTGGCGATAGCCGTTGTGCTTGTGCCGCTGATATTCGACCGTGAACGTATTGAGCCAGTAAATAAGCAAACCCAAATTCCGGTGATGCCGAGCATCGAGCCGGTGGTGATTGCTGAGCCTGCGCCACCGGTGATCGAACCGGACGAGGAAGCCCCCGAGCCCGCGGCAATGTATATTCCCGACGATAAAAAAGATATCGCGAGTGCTGAGCCAGAACCTGTGCTCGACGCGCGCAACGTGCCGAACAGTTGGGTAATTCAGGTCGCCAGTTATCGGATCGACGGCCATGCGGAGCAGATGCAGCAAAAACTTATCGACGACGGCTATAGTGCTTACGTGCGCAAAGTGAAAACCGATCGGGGTACGCTGCAGCGTCTCTATATCGGTCCTAACCTGGACAAAGCAAAACTAAATGAGATCAAGGCCGAGGTCGAAAAAAAATATGGGTTGTCGACCATCCTGTTGAAGTTTAAGCCTTGAATTGTTGCGCTTTTCTTATATTTCTAGACTGATTTTATGATCGGTACTCACCTTTAAATTTTCTTCTCAATTGCAGCTATTCTGGTTTTGCCGGGTGCTGACTACGGTGATCCTTACGGTTACTTATCCGGTGAAGTGTGGTTAGCAGTAATCCAATAACAAGCGCGAACGCAAAGTAGCGCCACCATTTTGTTGGCTCCAGAGGAACCAGAGCCAATGTCGAAATCACTTCTGCGAATACGATGGAACACACAAATAGAAGCAGATTTCGCGGTTTTATGCGGCGGCAAAACTCCGCTCCAATAGGTGCTCCCAGAAGCACAACAGGGGCGGCAATCAGCCACAGGGGCGTGAGTTCCGCGGGCAGTGTTTGAAACACAGTGCCTTGCAGGAGAACGCCGACCAGTGACACGCTGGCCATAACAATAACAGAGCATTGAGTCGCGAGCTTTAAATCCAGGCGGAAGTAGAGCGCGAGCAAGCAGAAAGCGATTAAGTCTGCGCCGGAACCCAACAGACCTGCCAGTACACCGCCGAGAAATCCAGCTTTTAGGGTCAGCTGTATATCCAGCCGAGAGAGCGGCGGTATATCCACATAATGTGTTTTTCTATCCCGGTACACCCACAAATAAATTGCCAAAAACCCCAGCACAAAAAGGGTAAACATCACACGCAAATCTGTTGCGGCAATGTATGGCTCGATGATAGCGAGCGATAAGGCGATTCCTGCGAATGCTGGCGGGAGGAAAATACCGATAAAATTCCACGGGAGATTTCGTACTCGCAGCAAAATGTATAGCGAGGCGGACGTCATGCCGACGCTTTGAATTGCGAGTGAAAAAGATTTGGCCACCGAGGGGTCCGCGTGGAGTATTTTTGTGAGGGCCGGAAAAGCAACGGCGCCGCCACCGAGAAATGTGGCTCCGGCAACAAAAGAGCCCAACGCCATAATCGGCGCGATTAACCACTGCGGCGATTGCCATGCAGACGCAACAAACCTCCCGAAGAACAGGAAGTAACAGGTTAGTACTAGGGCAAGGCTCAACGCGAAGAGCGCAGCTTGAGACAGTTTTGAGGTGAGTCGCACAGGGTATCTCTATGGGCAGGGCGCGGTGTTCGGCTAGCTTTCGCCGTCGGCTTGCGACAACTTCTGGTAGTGACGCTTCAGATAGTCGTAACGGTCGTAATAACTGGAATTAACGTCGATATTGCCAATGCGCTGAAAGCTGCTGGTAATCACTGTCGCATCTTCGTCACTCAAGTCTCCGCCGCGGGATTTACTGACGATAGCCTGAATAAGGTTGAGGTTTAGACCAATGTGGTTTGGGAGTTCCCGCAGCACATCACGGAAGGCAATTACCGCTCCGACGTAGTCCTGCGCCTGATAATGCAAGATTCCCTGCTTGTTTAACTTGGTGGCGTACTGGATACCTTCTTGGGTCACCGGCTCCCGTAGTAGTTTGTCAATGCGAACCGCGATTGCAGGGTCTTTGTTTATACGGGCCAGTTCCTGTAGCAGCATCTCGCCTGCATCGTATTGCCCTTGTGCCATAAACGCGCGCGCACAATCGATACACAGTTCCACTGGCGTATTTTGTATGGCGCTGAACTTCATTTTGTGGAGGATGTCTAGAGCTTCGCTGGTGGTTGAGTCGGCACGCTCCGGTTGGTTTTGGCTGCGATAAATTTCCGATTCGACCAGCCTGCCGCGCATGGCAACAACCGGTTGGGTGCCATATTTTTTCTCTACTGCCTTTAGGGTTTCAAGTGCTTCGCTCGAAAATTTGTCTTGTGTTTCCGGTTGCGCGCGCGTCACATTGGTAAGGCTTTGCGCAAGGTACAAATAGTCTTCCGGGAGCTCGCGACAGCTGTTACGGCTGTGTTTTACTGCGTAGCGGTAGGCGTGAACTGCGGCGAGGTCGTCCCCGACACGCAGACTGATACGACCCATTTCGCGCTGTCGCTCGGTGGAGCGGGGCGATATAGCCACAGCATCCGTTAACACCTGCTGTGCCTGTTGGTACCGGTTTTGTTGTTCGTAGAGTTCGGCCAACAAATCGTGCGCCTCTACACAGCGGGCATTCTCGTCGATCAGCGCCTGCAAATGCTGTTCAGCCGTGGCGTAATCGAGTAGCCCGGTATGAGCGCGCGCGATGCCGAGTCGGCACCAGATGGGTTGGCGCCCTGCTGGGAAGTATTGGTAAACCTCGAGAGCCTGCTGAAAGCGTCGCTGAGAAATCAGTAACTCACCGAGCATTTTGCGAGCGTCGTTGCTGTAGCGGCTCTTACTGGTAATAACCTGCGTACATGCCTTAATTGCCAGGAGTGGATTCTGCTTGTCCAGCGCGCGTTTGGCATTTAGCAGGGCTTCGTTTTTTAACAGCGCTGCATCAAGGCGAGGGCGCAAACCATCGCGGCTGACCGGCTTAGCGAGATAATCGTCGGGCTGGTATTCCAAAGCGTGCAGTACGTATTGGCTGCCGCTTTCTGCGGTGACCATGACATAGAGCGCTGTGTTTTTCAGAAGCTTGTGAAACCGTAACTCTTCGAGTAATTGCTGGCCGTTTTTACCTGCGCCAAGGTTGTAATCGGCGAGAACGAGGTCATATTGGTGGCGGTGACATATGTCGATGGCTTCTTCAGCGTTGCCCGCTGTGTCAACGTCATTCGCACCGAAGTCGATGAGGATGCGTTTGAGTGATGTGCGGATGTCTGGCACATCATCTACGACCAGGCAGCGTTTTTGGCTGTAGGTTTTGATGATTTCGATCTGCTTCATGCCTGGCTGGCAGTGTCCTGGATTTTTGACGATTAGGGGTTGACCCGAACTGCGAGCTACAGCCTCGGTGCACATTGTTTATTGTAGAACATTACCATAGCGGGAAGGAGCGTGGGCTATAAAAACCTGTAATCTTATATCACTCGCACTTGGGGAAACTGGGCGCGCTCTGCTAGAATTGCGCCTTGTTTTTAGCACCTCGAGCAAGCATACCGAATGAACTGGGCAGACTGGGTTATTCTCGCAATACTGGTAGTGTCCAGTCTCATAAGTCTCAAACGCGGCTTTGTAAAAGAAGCCTTATCGATGGCAAATTGGGTCTTGGCGTTCTTCGTCGCCATGACATTCCGCGATCAGCTATCCTCTCTATTAATCGACCATATACAAACCCCTTCAGTGCGAGATATGGCTGCGTTTGCAGCGCTTTTCGCAGCAACGTTAATTGTAGGGGCGATGGTTAATTACCTGATTGGCGAGTTGGTGCGTATGACCGGGTTGTCGGGTACGGACAGACTGTTTGGCATGATGTTCGGGCTGGTGCGGGGCTTTGTTGTAGTGATGGCTATTATTCTGATTGTGCCCGGCATTTTGCCGATAGATCAGGATCCATGGTGGAAGGAATCGAAATTGATTCCTTCACTGATGCAATTTGAAGACTGGTGTCGGGCTGCCGCGAAAGAAATTTCTGCGGCGGCATCGAGCTTACTTAACTGAGGCGTACTTTAAGGTTTAACTATGTGCGGTATTGTTGGAATTGTCGGTAAATCCGATGTAAATCTGGCTCTTTACGATGCATTGACCATGCTCCAACACCGCGGCCAGGACGCCGCAGGTATCATGACTTGCCACGCGGGAAAGTTTGCGCAACAAAAAGCGGTAGGTCTGGTGAAGGACGTGTTTCGTACGCGTCATATGCAACGGTTAATCGGCAACATGGGGATAGGGCACGTGCGCTACCCCACCGCGGGCAGTACCGGCCCGGCGTTGGCGCAGCCATTCTATGTGAACTCCCCCTACGGGATTGCACTGGCTCACAACGGGAATCTGACCAATACAGAACAACTTTCCGAAGATCTGTTTAAGGGGGATTTACGTCATGTGAATACCGATTCGGATTCGGAAGTGTTGCTGAACGTGTTCGCCCATGAGCTTCAGTTGCAGGGCAAGATGCGCCCGGAAGCAGAGGACGTGTTTAAAGCGGTGAGCGGTGTACACTACCGCGCGCGCGGCGGTTACGCCGTGGTGGGCATGATCGCCAATTACGGTGTGTTTGCGTTTCGCGACCCCAACGGCATTCGCCCGCTGGTCTACGGCTACCGAGATACCGACCAGGGTCGTGCCTACATGATCGCCAGCGAGAGCGTCGCTCTGGACGTGCTCGGCTTTAAACTGGTACGCGATGTCGCCCCCGGCGAGTGCGTTTATATTGATGTGAATGGTGTTCTCACCACCCACCAGTGCGCTTTGAATCCGCGTTGCGCCCCCTGCATTTTCGAGCATGTGTACTTTGCGCGCCCAGACTCGATTATGGATGGCGTTTCCGTGTACAAGGCGCGCTTGCGTCAAGGCGAACGCCTGGCAGAGAAGATTCTGCGCGAACGCCCCGACCACGATATCGATGTGGTTATTCCGATCCCCGATAGTAGTCGAGTCGCTGGGCAAGCCGTCGCTCAGACGCTGGGTGTCAAATTCCGCGAAGGTCTGGTTAAAAACCGATACATCGGTCGTACCTTCATTATGCCGGGGCAGCAGTTGCGAAAAAAATCGGTGCGGCAGAAACTCAACGTGATCGATCTGGAGTTTCGCGACAAGAACGTGTTACTTGTGGATGACTCCATAGTGCGAGGCACCACATGCGAACAAATTATTCAGATGGCCCGGGACGCCGGTGCAGCAAAAGTGTACTTCGCGTCTGCGGCTCCCCCAGTTAAATACCCCAATGTCTACGGTATCGACATGCCGAGTGCAAAAGAGTTGATCGCCCACGGTCGTACGGAACAGGAAGTGCGCGAAGCCATCGGCGCAGACTGGCTTATTTATCAGGATCTCGACGACCTTGTTGCTGCTTCCGCAGAGGGCAACCCGGAAATCAATCAGTTTGATTGTTCCGTCTTTACCGGAGAATACGTTACCGGCGATGTGGACGAGACCTATTTCGGCCGTCTTGACGCTGCACGCAACGATAAAGTTAAGGCCGCGCGCGACCGTCAGTTACAAACCAGCGACAGCGCAATGGTAGGTATTCACAACGACTAGTTAGACGTCGCCCTGACGTCGACACCTCTACACTGCGCGGGCGCGTTCACGCTCGCGTAAATCAACCCGCATCCCAATGGATTCCCAGATCTTCGGAGTCAACAATGACCGATCACCACAGCGATAGTTTCGATTTTCTTGCCGGCGCAGAACTGGACACCCTGGCCGTGCGCGCTGGGCAGGTGAGGGGGCCGGAAGGTGAGCACAGCGAACCTATCTACACGACCTCCAGTTTTGTATTCGCCTCCGCCGGCCAGGCCGCCGCGCGATTTCGTGGAGACGACCCAGGCAATGTGTATTCCCGTTATACCAACCCTACAGTACGTACTTTTGAAGACCGCATTGCGGCGCTGGAAGGCGGCGAGGCAGGTGTTGCAACTGCGTCTGGCATGGCGGCCATCTTGAGCACCTGCATGGCATTGTTGTCTGCGGGGGACCACGTGGTTTGTTCGCGGAGCGTGTTTGGCACCACAACGGTACTGTTTACCAAATATCTGCAGAAATTCGGCGTGCAGGTGGATCTCGTTGGGTTGACGGATTTGGCGGCCTGGGAGCAATCCCTCAAACCCAACACGCGTCTGTTATTCCTGGAAACACCGTCCAACCCCATTTGCGATGTTGCCGATGTGCGCAAACTGGCCGATCTTGCCCACAGTAACGGTTGCCTGCTGGTAGTCGATAACTGCTTTTGTACGCCTGCACTGCAGAAACCCCTGGCGCTAGGTGCCGACATAGTCGTGCACTCGGCAACCAAGTTCCTTGATGGACAAGGGCGTTGCATGGGAGGCGCGGTCGTCGGACGGGCAGACCAGATGGCTGAAGTTACCGCATTTCTGCGCACATGTGGCCCGACGATGAGCCCATTCAATGCATGGGTGTTCGTGAAAGGGCTCGAAACGCTGCGCCTGCGTATGGAAGCTCATTCGGCGAGCGCGTTGGCGTTAGCACAGTGGTTGGACGAACACCCCAAAGTAGGCAAAGTTAACTATGCGGGCTTACCAGAGCATCCGGGGCACTCGTTGGCTGTACAGCAGCAGTCCGCATTTGGCGGAGTGCTGTCATTCGAAGTGCTGCCTAATACTCGGGAAGCCGCCTGGACGGTTGTGGATGCGGCGCGCATCATGTCTTTGACTGCCAATCTAGGCGATGCTAAAACCACCATCGTTCACCCAGCAACCACAACTCATGGCCGCTTGAGCGATGAGGAGAGGTCTGCAGCGGGCATTTCCGAGGGCCTAATTCGGGTTGCCGTCGGTCTGGAAAGTATTAACGACTTGAAAAAAGATCTCGACCGCGGTCTCTCCTTGCTGTAGCGCTGAACGCGTTTCATGGTGCGGTACCGACTACTCCTGCCCCATCTGGGTCAGCCTCGGGAAAAACGCCGGCTGGGCTATTTCGTTCTCGCTCTGCTGGCGGTTTTTAATTCGTGGTTACTCTTTGTTTATCATCTCCCTGGCCACACCTTGTTCTGGTACACGCTTCAGGATGCCGGTCACGGGCTCATCTTTCTAACGCTCTCACTGGCACTGTGCGTTTGTCTCCACCTCTTGTTTTCAATTCCTCCCACACGAGTCGTACCCTGGGTGTTCGGTCTCTGCCTGGCTTTCGGCGGCGGCGCTGAATTGGTTCAGGCCCTGGTCGGGCGAAGCCCCAGTTGGGGCGACTTCTGGCTCGATGTGCTCGGTACCTCTGCGGGGCTTTCGCTCTATCTGAGCAGCCTTTCGAACGGGCCCTTACGGTGGATTTGCCTGCTGCTGGCGTTTGCGTTGATGTGGATCGATTTATCGACGCCGTTACGGGTGCACTGGGCGGAAAACCAGCGTCAGAAGCAGTTTCCAGTGCTGGCTGATTTTGATAACCGTTGGCTCAACGGATTCGTACGCGCAGCAGACACCGCGCGCTGGCAGGCAGTGCCCCCACCGGTAGCATGGCGAGGGCATGACTCCAATGTTGCCCGGCTGGATCAATTCCCCGGTGACTGGCCCGGTTTGCACTTGTTCGAAGTGGAGCCCGACTGGTCGAACTACACGGTTTTCAGTTTTGATGTGTTCAACCCGTCGCAAACTGTCGCGCGAGTCACTGTGCGCATCAGCGATATTGCCCACAATCACATGTACCCTGACCGATTTAATCGAATGTACAAGTTCAAACCGGGCGCTCAGCACGTAGAAATTTCGTTGGACAAAGTCCGCAGTGCGCCGCGCACCCGCGAAATGGATTTGACCAGGATGAAGGCGGTGATTATTTATACGTATCGTCTAAACGAAGAGCGCACGCTCTATTTCGATAATATTCAACTTCGCTAGCTCCCCGGCCACAACATAGGCTCATAACCTCCAGTCAGCCTGCTAGACTTTGTTTATATGAAAAAAAATTTAGATAACTTGTTACACACTGTCGACAGTGTACTGCTCGGTAAACACCACCAAGTCAAACTTGCTGTCGCCTGCCTTCTGGCCCGCGGCCACCTTTTGATTGAGGATCTCCCAGGCATGGGGAAAACGACCCTGGCGCAATGCCTGGCTCGGGTATTGGGGTTGGACTACCAGCGCGTACAATTTACCTCCGATTTATTGCCTGCAGATATTCTTGGCGCGGCTATATTCGATCGCCAAAACAGCAATTTTCGTTTTTTGCCCGGGCCGGTGTTTACCCAGGTGCTTCTGGCAGATGAAGTGAACCGCTCTACGCCGAAGACCCAGAGTGCGCTGCTCGAAGCAATGGAAGAACAACAGGTCACCGTAGAGGGGGAAACCCGGCCACTGCCAACCCCGTTTTTCGTTATCGCGACACAAAATCCGCAAACTCAAGCGGGTACTTATCCGCTTCCTGAGTCGCAACTTGATCGGTTTCTTATGCGTGTTTCGCTGGGCTACCCGTCACGCGCCGCCGAGCAGCAACTGCTGAAAGGTGCTGATCCACGAGGTCGCTTGCAGGAAATCGAACCGGTAATGGATATGGAAGAGTTGCAGGGGTTACAAGCGCAGGTTGAAAGCATTAAGGCTACTGACCAGCTGTTGGATTATTTGCAGCGCCTGGTGGATTTCACGCGCCACGATGCTAGTTTTACTTACGGCATCTCACCCCGCGGCGCAATGGCCTGGTTGCGTGCGGCAAAGGCCTGGGCGCTAATCGACCAACGGGATTTTCTGCTGCCTGACGATATTCAAGCGGTGATGACACCCGTGGTGGGGCACCGGGTTCGCGGGTTGCCTTCCGGCTCCGCCGAACGTTCGGTTCGCAGTGGAGACGCGCTGGTCGAGCATTTGTTGAACAGTGTCGATGTGCTTGCCTGAGGCCATCCGTTAAATGTTTCGTGGCTGGATCGCAGATTTGCAGCAACACTATGAGGCGCGCTTTTTTCGTTTCATCGACAAGCGCGTGCAGTCGCAGAAGTTACACCGCCTGACCCGGGACAAACTGTATATATTCCCCTCTAAGCGCGGTCTCGCGTTCATCGGGCTCATTTTGCTGCTCTGGTTGATCGGTACAAACTACCAGAACAACCTCATTTTGGCGCTGGCGTTTCTACTGTCCAGCATCATGATCGTCACTATCCTGCAAACCCACGCGAATCTTAACGCCCTCGAATTGGAATTTGCCGGTGTCGCGCCGGTACATGCGGGTGAACTCGCTGAATTCACGTTTACTTTGCGCTCAACGCGATCGCGCTATGTGGAAAACATCGAAATTTGTTGGCAGGACGAAGATGAGGCGGTAGTGGGAGTCGATGTCGCGCCTGAAGAATCCGTGACGGTGACGGTGCCGTCGAGCACCTATGTTCGGGGTTGGCACAGTCCAGCGCGTATGAGAGTCCAAACCTTCTATCCGTTGGGGATTCTCCGCTGCTGGACCTGGTTGAACTGGGACGTACAGGTGCTGGTGTACCCCGCGCCAATTGAAATGAGTTATCGCTCGGCGGTGATAGGGGACAATGAGGGCGACGGCCAGCATCCGCTGCGTGGTGGGCAGGATTATCACGGTCTACGTCCTTACGTGCCTGGCGATGGTCTCAGGCGTGTTTCCTGGAAGCATCTGGCTCAGGAGAAGGGGCTGTTTGTCAAAGATTTCAGTCAAAGCGTGACCCAGGAACGGTGGCTGGATATTGCAGCGATGCCGGTCAGTGATCTGGAATCCCAATTGGCCGGGTTGTGCTATTGGGCGCTCAGATTCGCTGCAGATGACGACTATTACGGGCTGCGACTGGGTAATCAGGTGCTGGCGCCGGACAAGGGCGTTGAGCATACCCGCAGAGTACTCAACCATCTTGCGGTGTATGGCCTGTGAGGACCGAATTCTTATGAGGTCCGCATGAACGCTGCCCCATCAAGTGCCCAGGCAGGTGCGGGCGAAACCGGTATCCGGGCGGGTAGTTTCGCCCGTGAACATGTTTCGCGACAAACGTTGTGGTGGATGTTCGTCGCCCAGGGCGCGGCGATATTACCGCTGTTTCTGTATCTTCCCAAATGGCTCGTTGTGTACTGGTTGTGCGCGGTGGTGATTCGCTTGCAGGTACACCGCGGGGTATGGCCATTTCCTGGCTCATCGTCAAAGGCTGTGTTCGGTGTTGGTGGGATGATCGGCCTCGTTTTGAGCTTTTCCAGTATCGGGGTGGAGCCAATGATCGGGCTTCTGGTACTGGCGTTTGTGTTAAAACTGGTGGAAGTTCGAACTCGTTCGAGCGTGCTACTTGTGCTTTATATCGGTTTCGTCACGGCAGCAACCCAACTGTTATTGGCGCAGGGTTTTTTTCAAAGTGTCTATACCTTACTTTGCTGTGTGCTATTGATTGCCGCACTGCAATCGCTGCACCGGCAGCGGGAGGTGAGCTTCCTCGAACAACTTCGCGCTGCCTTCAACCTGTTATTGCAGAGTCTTCCTGTGATGCTGGTGCTGTTTTTGGTTATGCCCAGGCTGGGCCAGCTGTGGGCGGTCCCCACATTGAGCGGCACCGGTACTACCGGATTTAGTGAAAGTATGTCGCCGGGAGAGCTCAGCGGCCTGGTTAGCAGTCACGATATTGTATTTCGCGCTTCGTTCGAATCCGGCCGAATGCCGGCGCCGGTCGACAGGTATTGGCGGGGCCTGGTGCTTGATAAGTTCGATGGCTCCACCTGGTCTCGTCGTGGAGCACCCTGGCAACGCGTTACCCAAGGCGCGACTAAAGCCAGCAGGCCCCACCCGGAAAGTGAGATCAGGCTCGCTGACGGCAGCGAGTTCAATGGCAGCCGTTTGGCGGAGGTCGATACCTACAATTACTCAATACTGTTGGAGCCTCACCAGTACTCATGGCTGTTTGGCTTAATGGTACCTGTTTGGGCTGACGCGAGTAACACTGAAGTTTTGTTTTCAGAAAACTATAATATTATCAGCAATTTACCAATATTTTCTCGTGTGAAATATCAAGTAAGATCACTGCCAGTTTATACGGTGAATGCAAGTGGATTGACACCGTTTGAGCAGCGAATGAACCTGCTGCTGCCGGTTAAGGTGAATCCGCGAGCGCGTGAACTGGCCCAGCAGTGGCGAGATGCCGGGTTAGGCCCCGAGGCGATGATTGAGCAGGCGCTGGCGTTCTATCGGGCGAATCTTACCTATACGTTGCGTCCGCCCGTTCTCGACGATAACACCGTCGACCGCTTCCTGTTCGATTCACAGCGGGGCTTTTGCGAGCACTTTGCGTCGAGCTTTGTTTTTCTGATGCGTGCAGCGGGTATACCAGCGCGGGTTGTTGTGGGTTACCAGGGAGGTGAGTACCGCGCCGAAGGAGACTATCTAGTGGTGCGTCAGTCGGATGCTCACGCGTGGGCGGAGGTTTGGCTGGCCGGGAAGGGATGGCGGCGGGTAGACCCGACGGCGGCGGTCGCCCCCGAACGCATTGAAAGTTCTTTACTCGACGCACTCAGCTCTGATGAGTCATCGCTGGTTGGCGGGGCATTGCTGCGGTTGCGGGGGATGGCGATGGTGGCATTGCTGCAGGCCAAGATGGAAGAGTGGGATTACCTGTGGCAGATGCGGGTAATGGGCTACGATTCTGCCAATCAAGCTGGATTTTTATCGCGTTTACTCGGCGGTACTGACCCATGGCGGGTGGGGTTGTTTTTTAGCGGCACCATCGGAGGTTTGCTGGCTTTGTACTATTTGTTGAGCATATGGGTGTTCAAACGTGTGAGGCGGGCGCCGCATGATCAACTCATCGTTCGCGCCTTGGAGAAGATGGCGCGCAGCGGGTGCGAGCGACTCACCGGCGAAACTTTAACGCAGTATTCACACCGGGTCGCGATGCAATTGCCGTCACTCAGCGAACCCTGGCAAAAAGTGGCAACCATCTATTGCGCTATCGCTTACAGAGGTCAGACGGTCAGGCTCGACGAGCTGCGCCGCGCGGTTAAAGCCCTGTAGCGATTGTTGTGTATCAAACCCCTCGGTTTGGTTCCTGGTAATCTCGCGATTTAGTTTGGTGCAATATTAAAATAAAAAGAGACCTGTGGTATCTTTGCGCCCCTCCGTGGTGCATGCACTGTGGGGCAGTAAGAGATTGATAACAACAAAAACTCGGGATTTCCCGCCCGGTGCAATCTCGCTCAATAAAACTGGTGCCGTTCCTCTGCACACATAATTAAAATTCTGGAGCGATAAATGAAGACTTCACTGCGCGCGCTCGCGCTTATGGCAACGCCCAGCGTCGCCTTCGCGGACGAATTAAACGGCGGCAACACCGCTTGGATACTCACCTCGACCGCTCTGGTTTTATTTATGACCTTGCCGGGTCTGTCGCTGTTTTACGGTGGCTTGGTGCGCACCAAAAATGTACTGTCGGTTTTGATGCAGTGTTTCGCTATTGCGTGCCTCGCCTCTTTGCTTTGGTTTATTCTGGGTTATACCCTGTCGTTCGGAGAAGGTAATCTGCTGATTGGTGACCTGAGCAACCTACTATTCAGCGCCATGGGTAAAGATAACCTGGCGGGAGACATTCCGGAGTCACTGTTCGCGATGTTTCAGATGACGTTTGTCATCATCACGCCCGCGCTCATTGTGGGCGCTTTTGCCGAGCGAATGAAATTCTCTTCGGTCCTTATATTCAGCGCGTTTTGGATTTTGGCGGTGTACGCGCCTGTTTGTCACTGGGTATGGGGTGGCGGCTGGCTCGCGCAAATGGGATTGCTGGATTTCGCTGGCGGCACTGTGGTTCACGTCACCGCTGGGGTCGCTGCGCTGGTGTGCGCCCTGGTAATAGGCAATCGCCGTGGCTTCCCTGAAACTGCCATGCCGCCTCACAACATGACCATGACCGTTACCGGCGCCGGAATGCTTTGGGTCGGCTGGTTCGGGTTTAATGCGGGAAGTGCACTTGCGGCTAATGGTGACGCTGCCATGGCGATGATGGTTACGCATATTTCTGCTGCCGCAGGGTCTTTGGCCTGGATGACCATGGAGTGGTCTAAATTCGGCAAGCCGAGTGTATTGGGTATTGTCACCGGTATGGTTGCTGGTTTGGGTACAATCACCCCTGCGTCCGGCTATGTTGGCCCTGGAGGAGCGTTGGTTATTGGCTTGAGCGCTGGTGTTATCTGCTTTTACGCAACTCAATTTATTAAGCGTAAACTAGTGATAGACGATTCACTGGATGTTTTCCCTGTGCATGGCGTGGGCGGTATTCTTGGGACTTTGGCCGCAGGTATATTCTGTTCGCCAGCGCTGGGTGTTTTTTCTGGTTTCGGTTTTGGCGGCGAAAATGCGACAATCGGCGCTCAGTTGGGCGTGCAGGCTATAGGTGTACTGGCAACGGGTGCTTACACTGCGGTGGTGACATTCGTGCTGCTGAAACTTACTGGCTTTATTACCGGTGGTATCCGGGTCGATAAAGATGCTGAGACTCAGGGGCTGGATTTGGTACTTCACGAAGAGACTGGCTACAAGTACTGATAACTCAGGCATCGTATCCGATTTATCCTCCTTGGGCAGAGCAAGGCAAGCGAACGCGCAGAGTGTTTCCCAAAGATGCTCAACCTGCTTGAACAGTCCCTGGCTTGAGCCGGTGTGCAGGTAGGATGGGTACAGTAAGGTATAAAGTAAGAGCCACTTGATACAAGTGGCTCTTTTTTTTGGAGGTTTTATTTCGTTGTCTATATCCCGCGAACTTTTTACCGCGCTGCGCTTGTTTCTCACTGCGCATGGCGCGACGGCCTTTGCTTTGGGCGTGCACCAGGTTTTACTTGCGTGGTTGTCCATCGGCGTAGTTGGTTTAACGTCCAGCGAAGTAGGCTGGGTACAAGCTGCAGGACTGTTGCCAAATATCGCACTCATGCTGGTTGCCGGGGTCTGGGCAGACAGGGGTCGCCCAGCCTTAATTATGGCCGCAGCGCAAACCGGTTTGCTGCTTGCTTACGGTTGGCTGGCAGCCCTGGTTTGGCTGGATTCGCTCAGTTTCGCTGGGCTTGTGGTCTATGCCGTCGGCGTGGGGTGTGCCAACGCGTTTCTGCAGCCGGTACGAGAAAAAATAATTGGCGAGCTGTCCCGCCACAGCCTCCAGGTAAAAATCACTCGCGCCAGCATCGTTCAGTTCACATTACAAAGCCTGGGTGTGTTGTTCGCGTCATTGTCTGAGCAGGTGAGCCTGCTAATGGTTTGCGTCGCTCAATTGGGTTTTACTGCGCTCGCGCTGGTCAGTTTGCTGCAATTGCATCGCTCCCCGGCATTTGCGGGCATTGCCTTTGGCGGTATCGATAGCCATAACCCAATGGCCGACTTTCGTCTTGGTTTGCAGGCGGCCTTCAAAGATAAAGGCGTACGGCAATTGTTACTGTTGGTCGCGTTTAATGGCTTCATGCACATGGGCTTGTTTCTAGTGGCGATACCCGTAATGGCGCGCGACAGTTACGGGTTTAACGCTGTGCAGTATGGGTTTTTACAGCTGAGTTTTGTAGTTGGGATGCTGGTGGCCTATTTCACGCTACTGCGGCAACCTGTATTGCAGTATCCCGGCCGCGGGGCGCTATTTAGTCTTCTCTACACTGCCATCGCGGGCTATGGTCTGTCGCGCGAACCTACTTACGCGGGCTTGTACGTGTTAATTATTTTCTGGGGCTGGATTGCGGGTTATTCGTCGACGCATTGCAGGGTAACTTTGCAGTCTATGGCCAAGCCTGAGCAGAAAGGGCGTTTTATGTCGCTATACCAGGTAGCGCTTTTCGGTATGGCCCCTCTCGGCGCGCTGGTTACCGGCTATGCAATCACTGTGGTGCCACTGGCGAAGCTGTTTATTATTATGAGTGCCGCCAGTGTGGCAGTCAGTATATTGTTAATGCTCGGTGGTGCCTTGTGGAAACTGGAACAACCGGCGCCGAGCGAAACATCCAAACCCGGTTAGCCCCATTGATACAAGGGGCAGACCTGTTTTACCTGGCCCAAAATTTTCTGGCCCAACATTTTCTGGTGATGGGTTATTGTCTCAGCAGGGAGCGAAACGCAATTAAGCTTGCGGTGACTGCGACGTTCAGAGATTCCACGCCATTGCGCATTGGAATTTTCAGTTGTTCGTCGCACAGGCGCGACACGTCGGGGCTGATGCCGTCTGTTTCATTGCCCAGCACATAAATTCTTGTACCCGCAGACGATTCGTTTTCGAGGCTGGTTTTCGCATCTAGCGCTAACCCCACAACGCAGGCACCTTTCGTTTTGAAGGCTTGCAGGCAGCTCATGAGGGTGTCGCAACGAATTACCGGCGCTTTAAATAAAGTGCCGGCGCTGGCTTTAATGACCAGAGCGTCAAGCTTTGCGCAGCCTTTGCGAGGCAGAATAAGCGCAGTTGCCGGTGAGGCACATACAGAACGAATAATCATGCCGAGGTTTTGTGGGTTGGTAACGCTGTCCAACGCGATAAAGGTATGCTCCCCGGGAGTGAAGTCCGCGAGATAATCCTCGTGTTCGGTGAAACCCGCAAGTACAAGGTCCATTGCTATACCCTGGTCTTGCTTGCTGTTCTTCGAAATGTGCGACAGCTGGCGTTTATCGTGGTAGAGCACTTCAGCTCCGCGCGCTTTTGCCAGCGCAATAATTTCGTCGAGAATCGGTGCCGGTTTGTTGGATTCTGATAAATGGAGTCGGTAAACCTGGACGTGCTTGTCCTGAAGTGCTTCCAGGCAGGGCTTGCGGCCGTAGATGGTCAGCAGACGATTGAAAAACTTTTTTCGGGCGAGGTATTCGGGGGAGTCTTGCATCTGAGTGGCTGAGTTAGAGGTGTTTCCTGCAAAGTTTTGGGGCTGGCTGGCAATGAGTTAAGAGCAAAATATGATCTTCCGCCAACGCAGCCAGAGGAGTCAGGTCACGTGCGACACACCGCTAGGTATGCAGCGATCGTGTTATCAAAACCCATTAATAAAGCGTCTACCGTCAGCGCGTGACCGATAGACACTTCGAGTAGGCCTGGTAGCTGGTTGTACAACTGCATGTTGTCCAGATTGAGATCGTGGCCAGCGTTCACGCCCATACCGAGTTCCGTTGCTCGTATTGCCGCTTTACTGTGGGCTTCAAACACCGCCTGGCCTGCATCGCCACTTTCAGTAAAGGCATGTGCAAATGGCCCGGTGTATAGCTCTATGCGATCTGCGCCCAGTTTTGCTGCAAGCTCTATTTGAGCCAGGTCCGGGTCCATAAAAAGGCTCACGCGAATACCGGCGTTTTTAAGGCGGGTTATTAGCGGTTGAAGTTTGTCGCCACTCTCGTTGAGGTCGAAGCCGTGGTCAGAGGTTTTTTGCGCGTCGCTGTCGGGGACAAGCGTGCACTGATGCGGTTGTGTCTCAATTGCCAGCTCGACAAGACCAGGATAATCATCGCGGGCTGGGGCAAAAGGGTTGCCTTCGATGTTAAATTCCAGATGTTGCGCTGCGTGTTGCCGTACCAGATCCGCCAATTCCCGCACATCGTGCGGGCGAATATGCCGTTGATCCGGCCGAGGGTGCACCGTCAAGCCCTGTACCCCGGCAGCGATGCTGCGTTTGCCGAATTCGACGACCGAAGGAAAATCGCCGTCGCGTGAATTGCGCAGCAGTGCGATTTTGTTGAGGTTAACGCTGAGAGAAATCTGGCTCATGGTCTAGGGGTTAACCTTTTCGCTGGCCTTGAGGCGGTACGCGCGAAGTACTCGGACCGGGTAATTTGGCGCTTCTGGGTAGGCGCGGTATATGCCGCGGGGTTCCTTTTCAATTTTTTTCACATTTTCGAAGCCTTCGACCACTTTGCCAAACACTGTGTATCCCGCTTTATCGCCATCGGGGTCTAGGTGTGGGTTATTGGCCACATTGATAAAAAACTGCGATGTCGCGCTGTCCGGGTCAGACACCCGCGCCATGGAAAGTGTGCCTTCGAGATTTTTTAAACCGTTGGCAGACTCATTTACCACAGGATCTTTTGTTTCCTTGTGTTTAAAGTCGTAGGTCAGGCCGCCGCCCTGCACCACAAACCCGGGAATGACACGGTGAAAAATGGTTCCCACATAAAACTCACTATCAACATAGCTCAAAAAGTTCGCCACCGTTTTTGGTGCTTCGTCGGCAAACAGTTCGATAGTTATCTTGCCCAGGTCTGTTTCGAACACAACTTGCGGGTTATCTTTTGCTTCTTTTTTTGCGGCAGCTGCACTCCCGATAACGCAGAACGCAGCGAATACCAGCCCAATAAAACGCACATGTTTTAGCATGGATATAAAGTCTCTAATGGTAGGTCGTTAAAATTAGCGCCATTCGGAGTGGCGTTTTTTGACTGTGAGCGCAGGCACAATCAACGCGGTCAATATACCTATGATGATCAAACCTGCGCCATACAGCATGAACTTAACGCTGGTATCACCCTTGATATTTTCATTTTCGGCGATAAGCACATCATTTTGCGTTTGCAGTAATTGCTGGCGTTCGAGCAGCTCGGTGTAGCGTTTTTCCAGATCAATAGCGCCGGCAGAGAGGGTTTTTATGTTCTGCAGCTCTTCTGCCATTTCCCGCTCCGCGCTTTGTGCGCTATCGCTGGTTTGTTGCAGCGTTTGAGCTTGCTTTTTTAAATTGCTGACTTCCTGTTGCAGGCGCGCATTTTCTTCGTTGGCGCGCTTCAGTTGCGATTCCATTTTCGCGGCGACGCGGCTTGCCGTCTCATTCTCTTGTAAATACTGGCTGCGAATCCATCCTTCGACGCCTTGTGGCGTGCGTACCTTTACCCATTCTTCGGAACTGCCGGCCTCCAGAATAGTCAGGGGTGTACCACTGCGTATACCCTTGTTTATGATGCGATACTCGTTGCCTTCGCCGCTGCGCAGCGGCACGTGCAGAATATCGGTGACGTATTGTTGTTCGTCTTGTGCATGGGTAGAGATAGAAAGCAGCACACTACCTGAAACAAGGGTGGCTAAATATACGCAATTCCTTAAACGTTGTTTCAGACTCATGATCGATTCCCGTCGCGCTCGTTTATGGCAGTACTTTTTTGAATGGCTTAACCACCACTTTGGCATAGACACCTGCGTCTATGTAGGGGTCGGTGTCTGCCCAGGTTTGCGCGGCTGCGAGCGATTCAAACTCCGCGACAATTAAGCTACCGGAAAATCCGGCTTCGCCGGGGTTCTCGGCGTCTATTGCCGGGTGAGGGCCAGCCAGAACCAGGCGCCCCTCGTCGCGCAGTGCCTGAATGCGTTCAAGATGTTTGGGGCGGACGGATAGGCGCTTCGCGAGGCTGTCTTCAATATCTTCACTTATTATGGCGTATAGCATGGTGGTATCCCCTGTTTTTATTAGTTGCGATGGCTTATTGGCAGTCTATTACGCCGATGGTTCGGCGTTGTTATCTGTTTTTTCGCTGGGATCGACAAAAACGTCCTCCAGACTCAAGCCTGCCAGCGCCTTGATTTGGCGAAACAGATAGAAGAGTGCGCCGAACAAAACAAGCATCGATGGAATGGTAATTACCGGAAGGCTTAACGCCGTCATGGTGCCGAGCTCCGCGTTAAACTCTTCTGTGCCTGGTGTGCTGACCAATACAATTTTAGCCAATACGTAGTTCAACACCGAACTCAGCAAAAAAGAGCCTGCAATCATGTAGGAGGCGTACACCAATGTACGTTCAAATGCCGCCCGGTTACCGCGCTCTTCCAACGCGTGATGCACTTTATCGGTTTGCAAAATGGCGTCGTTAAACAAAAAAGTTTTTACTAAAGGGTAGGGGGTTTTGAGCGATATCAGGGTGGCGGCGCCAAACAGCAGCGGAATCGCGGCTTCTTTGATCGCAATATATTTTGGGTCCAGTTGGAGCAGGCTCATGCCGCCAGTCAGAATCACACTGAGCACACCAAAAGCGGAGAAAAAGTTGACCTTGCGGGTGCGGACGAAATCATAAATTCCGTAAACAATCGGAAACGCCAGTGCAACTATGAGCCCGAGTTTGGGGCCGAGGTAGTCTGCACCGCTGAACTTTACCAGTATCACAGTAGGGATAATGACGTTGATCAGCAGGTTAACAAAAGGGTTTTCTTTTTTATCGGTCTTCGCCATGGTTCAACAACTCCTACTTGGTAGGCGCGAATGCTAACAGGAATGGCATGCACTGTTAACTCGAAATCCGCCAGCACCTGGCCGACAGTTTCCGGTACACTCGAACTTTCAATAAGTTTAAGACAGGCATCATCTTTTGCAGGTTTATGATCTTCACAGCCACAGCAGCCACTCGGATGGTGTTCTCAGCCCAGTTGAGCTGGTGGTGCGGGCAAAATCCAAACAAGTGGATGTATTGGCGCTTACCGATCACGATACGGTGAGTGGCCTTGAAGCGGCAGCAAAACAAGCCACAATTGAAGGTATCGACCTTATCCCCGGTATTGAGTTCTCGAGCCAGTGGAATGGTTGCGGTGTTCATATTGTAGGCTTGTCACTGGACCTGGGTTTGCCAGACATTCATGCCGCGGTTGCAGATGTTCAGCATCGCCGTCAGCAGAGGGCTGAAGCCATCGCTGAAAAACTCGCTAAAGCGGGGATAGCTGGCGCACTTGCAGGGGCAACCGATCTAGCGTGTGGCGAGACGCTGGGGCGCCCACATTTCGCACGTTATCTGGTACGGGAAGGTCACGTGAGCAATGTGAACCAGGCGTTCAAGCGGTATCTGGGGGCAGGGAAGCCGTGCGATGTGAAGAACGTATGGCCGTCTGTTGAGGAGGTCGTCCACTGGGTGGTGTCAGCCGGGGGGATCCCGGTACTCGCGCACCCTGCAAAATACAAAATGACGCGAACCAAGCTTTGCCGCCTCGTCGATTGCTTTACCGCCAGCGGTGGATTGGCTTTGGAAGTCGTAAATGGCAGGCAGGCTGTCGGAATGGCAGATAATCTTGCTAAAATCGCAATCCAATATGGCTTGGCCGCTTCAATTGGAAGCGATTTCCATCTTCCAGACCAACCCTGGCAGGAGCTCGGCTGCAGCGGCAGCTTGCCTGCGCAGGTGAGGCCTGTATGGGAACTTTGGTAAGGCGCAAGCCCGAATACTTTGAGCAACAAGGAAAACGAATGGCGCAGTTTTTTTCAATCCATCCGGAAAACCCACAAGCGAGACTTATCAGCCAGGCTGTCGACATCCTGCGGCGAGGTGGTTTGATTGTGTATCCGACGGATTCAGCATACGCGCTGGGCTGCCATATTGGCGACAAGCTCGCGCTGGACCGGATTCGCGCGCTCCGTCAGCTGGATAAACATCATAACTTCACCTTGATGTGTAGGGATCTGTCCGAGCTGGCGAACTACGCTCGCGTAGACAACACGGCCTATCGGATTATTAAAAGCCATACGCCCGGGCCGTTTACATTTATTCTCAATGCCACCTCCGAGGTCCCCCGGCGGCTGCAACACCCAAAACGTAAAACGCTCGGTATGAGGGTGCCAGACAACGCTATTGCACTGGCTCTGCTGGAAGAGTTGGGTGAACCACTAATGAGCAGCTCGTTGATTTTGCCCGGTGACACATTGCCGCTCACCGACCCGTACGATATCCGCGATACCCTTGAGCATCAATGCGAGCTGGTTATCGACGGTGGCTTTTGCGGTCTTGAGCCCACCAGTGTGATTGATCTCACCGGCGATGAGCCGCAGGTTATGCGCGAAGGGTGCGGCGATATCAGCGACTTCCGCTGATTCTTCAACGGTCAGCGCTAGCCTGCCAGCCAAAATTGGGCATGGCGCGCGATCTACTGAGCAGCTGCTAGGTCTATCATTTTCTCTGGCGTAGCTATAGCGGCATGAGTGCCGCTATAATGCGCGGTCATTTTTTTAGTTACACTTGAGGATTACTCTTGTCGGGAGTTGAAACACACGAAATTGCCAGCGCGGAGCCCGTACCCGTTGCTGAGCACGAGCAACACCCGCCGCAGGGAGAGCCACACCCGGAACAGGAAGAAATGCCTTTTGCGATAGTGCAGGGCAAAGCGTTTACCCAGATTCCCAAAGACCTCTACATCCCACCTGATGCACTCGAAGTTTTTCTCGAGGCGTTCGAAGGTCCCCTCGACTTACTGTTGTATCTCATCCGAAGGCAGAATCTTGATATTCTGGAAATCGACGTTTCAGAGATAACGCAGCAATATGTGACTTACGTCGAAATGATGGAGGCGATGCAATTCGAATTGGCAGCGGAATATCTGGTGATGGCAGCGATGCTTGCGGAAATCAAATCACGCATGTTGTTGCCGCGCTCATCGGAGGGCGACGAGGAAGAGGAAGACGATCCGCGCGCAAATCTGATTCGGCGCTTGCAAGAGTACGAACGCTTTAAACAGGCGGCGGAGGACATCGATTCTCTGCCTCGCCTGCATCGCGACACGCATATTGCCAAGGCTCAGGGGCCCGATAGAAACCTTACCCGTCCGGACCCGGATGTGGACCTGAAAGAAATCCTGGTAGCGCTCGCCGAAGTCTTGCGCCGCGCAGATATGTTCGAAAGCCACCACGTGGAAAAAGAAAAACTGTCGACGCGCGAGCGGATGACCCAGGTGCTCGACAAGCTTTCCGGGCAACAATTCGTGCCTTTTGTGAGCTTGTTCAGTGTCTCTGAAGGGCGCCTGGGCGTGGTTGTGACATTCCTCGCTGTTATGGAATTGATCAAGGAATCGCTAGTGGAAATCGTACAGACTGAATCTTTCGGCCCAATTCACGTTAAGGCACGATCTGAATAAAAGCAATGAGTCACGAAATAGACCAATTAAAATTTATCGTTGAAGGCGCCGTTTTGGCGGCGGGTGAGCCAGTAACACTCGATCGCTTGCTCACCCTGTTCGATGAAAACGAAACCCCCACAAAAGACGCGCTGCGCGAGGCAATCGCTGCTATCCAAACCGACTGCGAAGGCCGAGGTTTTCAACTTATCGAAGTTGCGAGCGGCTACCGATTTCAAGTGAAAGAAGACTTGGCTGTATGGATAAATCGCTTGTGGGAAGAAAAGCCGCAAAAGTACTCGCGTGCACTGCTGGAAACTCTCGCACTGATTGCCTATCGCCAACCCATTACTCGTGGTGATATTGAAGAAGTGCGTGGGGTGGCGGTGAGTAGCCATATTATTAAAACGCTGGCAGAAAGAGATTGGGTAAAAGTGGTAGGCCATCGGGATGTCCCTGGCCGACCTGCGCTTTACGCTACAACCCGGCAATTTCTCGACTACTTTAATTTGAAGAGCCTCGACGAACTACCCACGCTTGGCGAGTTGCGTGATATAGACAGTCTCAACGAAACACTGGAATTCGATAGTCTTCCACCTGAAGTGCAGGAAAGTGTAATGGCGGCGGCTAATGCGGCTGAACATGCAGAGGGTACCGTGCCGGAGGGTGAGTCGGCCGATGGCACAGAAACTGCCGACGATACAGAAAGCACAGAAGGTGATAACGATACTGACGGCGCTGGTAAGGACGCATCTGGAGAGGAGCGGGTTTCGGATATTGACCTAGGCGAACCAACAACTGATACCGAAAATATGCCCTCTGCGGACGAAGATGATGCTCAGCATATCGAGCCAACTGCGCATGAGGACAGCGCCCCGAATGAACTAGATAACGATGCTGCCCGCAGCATAGGCGACGAAGGTGAAGACGATTCGTCTCTAGTGGGTGATTTCGATGAGCACGCTGAGATCGCCAATGTCCCGTTCGCATCGGAAGACGATGCTGAGCAGGAGTACGATCTTGGAGGGTTGTTCCCAGAGGACGGCGGCTCGCAGGACTATGAGGACCGCGATAAAGTCGAAGATGCATTTGACGATGAAGGTAACGCTAGTGACGTCGACGACCTTACTGTTGATGATATCGCTGAATCTGATGATTCTGATGACGCAAAAGCGGACGCTGACGGGCGAAATACCAGTAATCTCACGCTGTCCAGCACCCAGTATGACTCCTTGTTTGATAGCGTGAATGAGGCGCCAGAAGACGAAAATACTGAATCGGAAATGACTAATACTGCCGACGAGGCAGCAAACCAGAGCCGTAACAATCGGCCTGACGAGTAAAACAGGATATATGACAGAACAAGTGAACGAACCCCAAGGTGAAAAATTACAGAAAGTCCTCGCGCGCGCTGGTCTCGGATCGCGTCGTGAAATGGAACGTCTGATCAGTCTTGGAAAAGTAAGCGTGAACGGCGCGACCGCGCGTCTTGGCGATCGAGTTGGTGCAGAGGATAAAATCGAATACGACGGCAAGCGAATACAGGCCGCACCTGTGGTCAAGCAGCGTACCCGGGTGATTTTGTACAATAAACCCGAAGGACAGATTTGCTCGAGAAACGACCCGGAAGGGCGCCCAACGGTTTACGACAATCTGCCTAAGATTGCCCAAAGCCGCTGGATATCCGTGGGTCGGTTAGATTTCAACACAAGTGGGTTGTTGTTGTTTACCAACGATGGAGAATTGGCCAATAAGCTGATGCACCCATCCACCGGGATCGACCGGGAATACCTGGTACGCATTCAGGGTGAAGTAGACAACGATATGCTTCAGCGCCTGCGGGACGGTGTGCTACTCGAGGACGGAATTGCGCGTTTCACGGATATCGTCGAAGGCCAGAAAGAAAGTAAGAATCGCTGGTTTTATTGCGTTGTGATGGAAGGTCGCAATCGAGAAGTCCGACGTTTGTGGGAATCACAGGAGGTGCGGGTCAGCCGCTTAAAACGTGTGCGCTACGGTAATATATTCATTCCATCGCACGTGCGTGCTGGTCAGTGGGTCGAGCTTACCGAGAAAGATGTGGGTGAATTGTGCGATACAGCCGGCCTGGCGCCGCCGCCCAAACCAAAATACTCCCCTGAGCTGCGCCGCAGTCGCGAGCGTCACCAGCGAAAATTGCGCAAAGCCAATACATCTCGCACCCGGCGCTAAGCGTCGGTCCACTTTCCGCTGGCGAGATTAGTCTTTATTTTTCTGCGCCAGTCGTTGTGCACGCCTTTCCTGCCAGCGCTGGATAACATGCCAGCGCCACGTCCACTGAATAATCAGAAATCCGAGGCAGCCGAAAAACAGGCTGGCGATTAAGCTGCCCAGTAACAAAGGCTCCCAGATGGCGGCAAACTCAGTCGCGAACCACTGCCAGCTCATTTCGAAGTGAAACGGCTTGGGTTCAAGCTGCATTAACTTCACGCCGAGTTTGTAGGTGGCGAAATAGATGACAGGGAAGGTGAACGGATTGCTGATCCACACCAGCGCAACCGATATTGGCAGATTGCAACGGAAAAATAACGCACCCAGCGCAGCGAGTGGAATCTGTCCAAGTACGGGCAAAAATGCGCAAAAAAGACCCACAAAAAATGCGACTGATACAGAGTGCCTGTTCAAGTGAAACAAGTTAGGGTCGTGGAGCAGTGCGCCAAGAAAATTGAGCGCTTTAATATTTCGGATTTTTGCGGGGTCGGGACTCCAGCGTTTAAAGAGCTTGCGCGGCATAAGCAGGTTTGGTCCTACGGCGATCAATGGGCTGCATGAACGAGGCTAAATTAAGCGGGCTATATCTCTGCGAAATACACGTGTGATGATCACGCGGGATGGTCTCTAAAGGGGCTGGTATTATGCCGACAGCATGCTCGCTTGGCTACTGTTATCCGAAAAGCGGCGGTGTTTAACAATAATCGACAGCGTGATTGAAAAGGATTTTTCATGATCTTACCGAGCGCCAGGATGGCGATTCTCCAGTCACCTACAATGTTGCTGTTCAGTATTGCCGCTGGCTTACTGACACCCGCATTGTTACAGGTACACCTTTATACCCTCGAACGTGTTGTCCAAGCGGGTTCCATCGCTACCTTGTTGATGTTTTGTTGCTGGTGGATTCTTCGCTCTCAGTGGCGCAAATTACTGTTGCTGATCGGCATTTATCTAGCAGCCCTGAGCGTTCAGGGGGCGCTGCTGATTACACGGATTGATGAGCAAATTCCAACGGGCCTTGAAGGGCAAACCCTGGCGATTCGTTTTGTGGTGGAATCGTTGCCGGTGGTTAAAGCCCGCGGCGACAATCGCTTTGTAACCCAGTTTTACGGCCGCGTAACCCAGCTTGGCTCGGGTGAACAGAACGGCCGCCTGCTTGGCAAACGCTTGCGGTTAAGTTGGTATGCCACCGGTCAACCCGTGAATCTGTCACCTGGCGAAAACTGGCAGGCAAAGGTTCGATTGAGACGGCCCCGCGGCAGCGTTAATCCAGGCGGATTTGATTACCAGGCCTGGCTGCTCAGCCGTAAAATCAGTGCGACGGGTTATGTGTACTCCCAAGCTGGCGTTGTGCAGTTGGAGCAGAGGCACGAATGGCCGGGAAAATGGGGTGTGCAACGGGCTCGCCAGACACTTGCACGCGTATTATTCGACAACTGGGCGTCACCGCAAATAGGCCTGCTGCGCGCGTTACTCATCGGAGATCAGTCCGCAATCACTCAAGATCAGTGGGATGTTTTGCGGGCGACCGGCACAGTACACCTAATGGCGATCTCAGGGCTTCATATCGGCTTGATGGCTACAATCGGCTTTGCGATAGGTGCTGGATTCGCGCGGGTTCTTGCCGTCTATCGACCGGCCGGTGTGACCTGGCTAGCCCCAGTGTTTGCAAACGCATTCGCATTTTTCTATGCAGCGCTTGCGGGGTTTGAGATCCCCACCCAGCGCGCATGCATCATGGTGTTTTGTTTCAGTTTGGTCGCGTGGCGTGGTCGGCAAGTCAACTTTTGGCTGATTTACAGCTTCGCACTGATTGGCGTACTGGCAATCGATCCGTTTGCGCCAGTTAGCGGCGGTTTTTGGCTGAGCTTCGCAGCTGTCGCTGTGCTGGGGCTGGGTTTGCTTGGCCGCGCGCCCCGGGATGGTGCCGTGTTCTCACTGGTTAAGGTGCAGGCGCTTTTGCTGGTCGGTATGTCTATACCCCTCACTCTAATCGGTTTACCCGTGCCTGTACTCGGAGCGGTGGCTAACCTTGTCGCGGTACCAGTGGTTTCTTTCGTTGTTGTACCGGCACTGATGTTAGCAGGGCTGATGAGCATTACTGGTTTTTCCGGCGGCGATACACTGCTAAATCTGGCGCTACAGGTCATGCAGATACTGTGGTCAATACTTTCCTGGCTGCACGCTACGGGGTCACGGGTAAATGAATTACCTGTGACGCCTTTTCAGGGGGGAGGGATGCGTGTTGGTATTGGTGTTGTCGCGTTGATATTTATTCTTGCTCCGCGCGGTTCTCACCTCCGCTTGCCAGGTGGGGCGTTGTTGTTGCTGTTTTTGTTTCACCGGCCGCCGCCGTTACCGCTGTTGCGTGTAACTCATCTCGATGTGCAGCAAGGGCTGGCGGTGATCATCGAAGCGGGAGACTACACGCTTGTATACGATACCGGTGCCCGTTACTCGCCGGAGTTTGATATGGGCGACCGCGTAGTCGCACCTTACCTAGCCTATGTCGGTCGCCGACAGGTTGATCGCGTGGTGATCAGTCATCGCGATAACGACCACGCTGGCGGCTTTGCCGGGCTAAGCGGCGCTGTTTCGGTTGCTAGTGTGCTCGCCGGTGAGCCCGATCAATTACCGCGCACAAAACATACACCGTTTCCTTGCGAACAGGGCCAGCACTGGCAGGCGAACCGCGTAGAGTTTGAGGTGGTCTGGCCCCCCTCGCACTTTACCGACGCGAAGCCTAATAATCACTCATGTGTCTTGGTAGTGCGGTATGGGAGCACGGTAATACTTATTGCAGGCGACATTGAGCAGTCGGTCGAAGCTGACTTGCTAACGGCGGGAATACTCCCAAGTAAAATCAGTCTTCTTAGCGTGCCGCACCACGGTAGTAAAACTTCCTCTTCAGTCCAATTTGTATCACAACTGGACCCAGAATTTGCCGTAATCAGCGCAGGCTTTAACAACCGCTACGGCCACCCCCACAAAGACATTAGTCGCAGGTATTCACAGCAGGGCGCGCGAATATTCCGCACCGATCTCGACGGTGGAATTTCCTTTAGTTTACAAGCAGATGGCGTTTATCACATTGAAGGGGAGCGGCATCGTCTACCGCGGCCCTGGTTCGATTGAGCGATAGTTTTTAGCGTGAACAGGAGCTGCAAAACAGCGCAGAATTCATCTTATGGATCGGTTATCATAGCCGCCCTTCGGCGCAATGCCGTCGTTTCCAAAAAAGGAGTCACCTGTGTTAGAAATTTATAGCGCTGGCGGAATACTGATGTATCCGATTCTGCTGTGTTCGATTGCGGTAGTTGCGATTAGTATTGAACGGTTCTGGACCTTAAATTCGCAAAAAATAGCACCACGTCACCAGTTAGGCGAGGTTTGGAACTGGTTGCAAAAAAACCAGCTGGATGCAGAGAAACTTAAACAGCTTCGCCAGTCCTCCAAGCTCGGGCGAATTTTAGCCGCGGGATTGAGTAATTCTCGCCACGGTCGCGATGTGATGAAAGACAGCATTCAGGAAGCCGCCAACCAGGTTATTCACGATATGGAGCGCTACCTCGGCGCACTCGGTACCATTGCGGCAATCGCACCGCTACTGGGACTGCTCGGCACAGTGATCGGCATGATTAACGTTTTTACCGCGCTAAATCTGGAGGGGACTGGCAACGCTGGCGCGCTTGCCGGAGGCATTTCTGAAGCGTTAATTACGACTGCGGCAGGTTTGTGCGTTGCCATTCCGGCGATGATTGCGCACCGCTTTTTTGTTCGCCGCGTTGACACGCTGGTTGTCACCATGGAGCAGGAAGCGGTAAAACTGGTAGATGCACTGCACAATGATCGGCGCGTCGACGTGAAGGTTGCGTAATTATGCAGTTTAAGCGACAAGTTAAAACCGAAGACAGTATTAACCTGACGCCATTAATCGACGTCGTATTTCTACTGCTGATCTTCTTTATGGTGTCGACAACCTTTACCAAGGAGACCCACCTCAAAATCGATCTGCCCGAAGCCGTTGGCGAGCTGCAAACAGTCAAGGCGGACCAGATCGAAGTGGTAATCAATGCTCAAGGCGGTCTAGCCATTAACGGCCGCAGCCTGGTTAACTCGCGAACCAACACTCTGCGGGCAGCGATTGAAGAGGTGTCGCAGGGCGACTCCAGTATGCCAATGATTATCACTGGTGACGCAGCAACTCCCTATCAGGCGATTATTTCCGTGATGGATCTCGCGGGTCAGATGGGGTTTGCCAACTTGAGCCTTACCACTCAGCAACCGCAAGAGGGCGGCGATACCGGTGGCGCGCAATAAGTCTGCACTACAGGCGTTTGTTGAGCAGCGTTGGTACCATCGGCCAGGACTGCTGGGTTTGCTCACGCCGCTTGAGGGCTTGTTTATCGCAGCCTCCAGGCGCCGGCGCCAACAAGCAGCAGGTGTCGAATTCGGCGTTCCAGTGGTTGTGGTTGGCAATATCTCCGTGGGCGGTACCGGCAAAACGCCGGTGGTTAAAGCACTTGTAGCCCACTTGCGAGCGTTGGGCCGCCACCCTGGCGTTGTCTCTCGCGGTTACGGGCGTGCAACTACAGGCGTCCTGATGGTCGAAAGGGCCAGCACCGCATGCCAGGTTGGGGATGAGCCGCTCGAAATCCAGCGCAGTTGCGATGTTCCAACAGTGGTAGGCGAGGATAGGGTGGCGGCCGTGGAGTTTTTGCTCGCACAGGCAGCTTGTGATGTGGTGATTTCCGACGACGGGCTCCAGCATTATCGCTTGGCCCGTCAGTTCGAGATTGCTGTGATCGACGGCAGCAAAGGTTTGGGCAATGGTCATTGTTTACCGGTTGGGCCCTTGCGAGAACCGCCGCACAGGTTGGCTGAAGTAGATGCTGTACTTATAAGTGGCGCTAACAGCCCGGTTCCATATGTGCCCGCAGCGGCAACTGTTTTTAGGTATATCGTAAAGCCGGACAAGCTGGTTAATGTTAAGTCTGGCGAGGTCCGCCCGGTTAATTTGATCACCAGCTTTGAAAAATTTACAGCGGTTGCCGGGATTGGTAACCCGGAAAAGTTTTTTGCGACGTTAACAGACCTGCTTCCCCCTGAGTCCCCCGCCTTTGCGCGCAAACAATTTGCCGATCATCACCAGTTCACCGAGGCGGATTTCCGTGATTTAGACCGGGATACTGCGTTGGTGATGACCGAAAAAGACGCGGTCAAATGCGTTGAATTTGCGCGCGATAACTGGTGGTATCTCGCCGTCGATGCTGTGTTGGATACGTGCTTTTACACGCTTCTTGGCCGTGCTCTGAGCCAGCCCATTTCCGATTAGAAACTTTAAGGACTCGCAATGTCTTTCTCTGTAGTTATTCCTGCGCGTTACGCATCCCAGCGACTTCCAGGTAAGCCGCTGCAATTGATCAGTGGCAAGCCGATGATTGAGCATGTTTACAACTGTGCGCAGCGCAGTGCAGCATCTCGTGTGGTTGTTGCTACCGACGATCAACGCGTCTTTGATGCGGTGACTGGGTTTGGTGGCGATGTACTGATGACCTCTGCGGAACACCCGTCGGGCACAGACCGGCTACAGGAAGTCGTAAGCCAGCTAAAGCTTGGCGATGACGAAATCATAGTGAATGTGCAAGGGGACGAGCCATTAATTCCGGCGGAAGTGATAAATCAGGTCGCGCGCAATTTACAGTCCAATTCAGCGGCCAGTGCTGCGACCCTGTGCGAACCGATTACAGCTTTCGAAGACGTGATAAACCCCAATGTTGTGAAAGTGGTTTGCGATGATCAAAACTTCGCCCATTACTTTTCACGTGCCCCCATTCCCTGGGATAGAGATGTCTACGCTAAATTTGGCACGCATTCTGCCAATCAAATATCAACAGCTCATTCGGCAACCCGGCGCCACATTGGTATCTACGCCTACCGCGTGGCGCTCTTGCATCAGTTCGTACTCTGGCCGAGTGGTGTTTTGGAAAATATCGAGAAACTGGAGCAATTACGCATAATTGCTAATGGTCTCAAAATTCACGTCCAGGACGCTTGTGCTGAGGTGCCCGGAGGTGTCGACACCCCAGAAGATTTATCGCGAGTCAGAGTACGCTTTGGAGACATTTGATTGAAAAAAGTTAAAGTGTTGTTTGTTTGCCTGGGCAACATATGTCGTTCACCCACGGCCGAGGGCGTGTTCCGCAAAAAGGTATCGGACGCGGGTTTAGAGGAGACCATCGAGATAGATTCCGCCGGTACTTCCGGATGGCATATCGGTGAGCCGCCAGACCAACGTGCAGTCGCCGCAGCTAAGGCGCGGGGTTACGACTTGGCGCCATTGCGCGGCCGGCAATTGGTAGCCGACGATTTCCGGATTTACGATTACATTTTGGTCATGGATCGCGAAAATCTGGCCAATAGTAAAGCCATAGCGCCGCCTGAGTTTTCCGGATGTTTGCGCCTATTATTGGCGTTTTCCTCACAATCCCACTACAGCGAAGTACCGGACCCTTATTATGGCGGTGATCAGGGCTTTGAAACGGTACTCGATCTATTAGAAGACAGTTGTGATGGTTTGCTTAAGGAGATCGAACGCGACTCCTTATGAAGATTGAAGAACACGTTAATCTGCAGCCATTAAATACGCTTGCCGTACCAGCAAGCGCACGTTTTTTTGCACGGGCCACCAGTGAACAGGAATTGCGCCAGGCTCTGCGTTGGGCGCAAAAGCACGAGCGTGCGGTTGCTATTCTCGGGGGCGGGAGTAATTGTTTATTACCGGAGAAGATTTTGGGGTTGGTGGTTCAGCCTGCACTTCGCGGCATCAAAGTTATTGAAGAGGGCGACAGGTACACGATTGTGCGAGCGGCGGCCGGTGAGAACTGGCACCGGTTTGTGCTGTGGACGCTGAGCCAGTCGTTGTGCGGCATAGAAAACCTGGCTCTTATCCCCGGGTCGGTTGGCGCGGCGCCTATTCAAAACATCGGCGCTTATGGCGTCGAGTTAAAAGATGTATTTCTAGCACTGCGCGCGGTCAACCGCAAAACCTTGGAGATTGTTGAGTTCAATGCAGCCGCATGTGAATTTGGCTATCGCGAAAGTGTGTTCAAAAATCGACTTCGCGATCAGTACGTTATTGTCTCTGTGGATTTTCGCTTGCGCCGCTCACCGGAATTTCGTGTGGATTACCCAGCGTTAAAGGCTGCGCTAGCGGGTATTAGTCGGTCGCGATTAACCGCAGAGGTAATTGCACATACCGTTGCTACCATTCGTCGTGAAAAGTTGCCGGATCCATCCGTGCTTCCGAATTGCGGCAGCTTTTTTAAAAATCCGGTAGTAGCAAATGGCGTGGTAAATGAGCTGAAAGGGTTATACCCGGACATTGTGTATTTTCCGGCGGGAGAGGGGTACAGCAAAATTGCCGCCGGCTGGCTAATAGAAAAATCTGGGTGGAAAGGCAAGCAGGCGTTCGATGCGCGTGTTCACGACAAGCAAGCCCTGGTACTAACCAACCCGTTGCACAAATCGGCAAAGAATGTGATCAAGCTGGCTGGAGCCATTCAATCCAGTATTCGCCAGCGCTACGGTATCGAGCTGGAGGTAGAACCGCAATGGCTCGGGGCGTAATGGAGGTTTAAGAGCAGCGTGCGTGAACCGCAAAAGTTGCGGCTCATAACGCCGTTTTTTGGGTGCTTACCGATTCGTAACCTCGGTTAGATTCACACCTGCGACGATACCGTTTCTGTCGCCCACTGGATGCTGTTGCTATAGATCGCGGTGAGTTGTTCTTCGTCGATACTGTGTTGGGCGAACAATTTCCAATTCACCTGATGCCATTGCGCGCGCTCGAAGTACAGCACATTTTGGAGGATATCGCCGAGTAACCCGCGCTGATGAATAATGGCATCGCTCAGGTTCTCCGCCAGGCGCAACCGCTCCATAAGCTCTGCCATGGGCATGTCAAGGAAGGCATCAAGGTTGTAGAGCAAACCCACCGTAAAACCTGCATCTGCCAATGCCCGGCCATTAATCTTTGTTGCCAATTGCTCACAGAATTTCGCGCGAGACATGCTGATAACACACAGCTCGCGCGGTTTGTCTGAACTGTTTGCCATGAGCAGGTAGCTTGCCCAATTTTTAATTGCGCTCAAGCCAAGTAATGTTACCGCCTGGTTTAACGATTCCACATGACGAGGCAAACCAATTGCAGATGAGTTAACCAGCCTAAGTATTTTGTAGCTGAGGCTAGGGTCGGTGGCAATAGTTTTAACTATGGTGTCGAACTCGACCTCAGGGTCGTTCAGCACAGAGATCAGTTTAATAATGGCTTGTTTGCCTTCGCTGACAGAAATGCCCTGCACAATTTGTGGCTTGCACAAAAAATACCCCTGAAACAGCTTGAATCCCAGTTCAAGGCAGAACTGCATCGTCTGATGATCTTCTACCTTCTCGGCGAGCAGTATTTTATTGTATGGCCGCAAGTGTTCCACAATTGCGGCCAGGCCCTCTCGGCTATGTGCCAGCACATCGACCTTGACAATATCGGCATAGGCGAGAAGGGGCTGTGTTTTGGCGGTGAGCTCGAAATCGTCCAGCGCGATTTCATAGCCAGCGTGGCGCAGCTTTTTTAGCCCGGCGGCGACTTCGTTATCGAAAGGAATATCTTCAAGCAGCTCAACGACCAACTGTTTGGATGGCAAGGGCGGTGGCGTACAGACCAATTTTCGTGTGTAGTTGACGAACGCTTTGTGGTTGCCAATGACCTCCTGAATCTGGTTTTCACCAAACACTTTCAGCAGCACCTGAGCTGTGGCCATATCTCCGTCGGTAATTTCCGCGGCGTTGGTGCTGGAATGTCTGAATAATAATTCGTAAGCTACAACTTCGTAAGATCGATCGAATATGGGTTGTCGGGCAAATAACGGTACAACGTCTGGCATAAAGTTTATTTTTTGGTTTTTTTAAGGTCAGAGTAAGGGTCAGAACAGCTCTATCTCGTCGTTATCCTGATCGGGAGAGCCTTCTTCCGCATTGAAGTGGTGACGGTAAATTTCCAGGGCATCCACAACAGACCCGCCGCGCATAATATATTCGAACATGATGCGCTCGGCTTCCATGGTGTAGCTATCGCGAATTTTATTTTGTAAATCCCGCCAGGCGACCGGGTCTTTAATGCTCTCGCTTTCACTCATGAGCTGTGACACTTTTTCCAGGCTGCGAGCCACGTGGTCGAGTCGCTGACATACGCGGTCGTAGAACTGAAATGCCTGAATAGAAGAATTGATATTGACGTTGAGTGCGCTCGCGGTAGTCGTTAAATCGCTTTTGAATGACGCGAGCTCTTCCACCTTGGACAAATCCTGCACCTGCGCGACCACTGAGTTAGTGTGGGTCGCTAGCTTGGTGAACGAGTCAGTCAAGGTATCAACTGACTTGTTGGAATCTGTCATGGTTGCCTCTATCTGGCACACTGCCAAATAGAGCATGTTGATCGTCTCTTTAACATGGGACCAGCTTGCTTCATCAAGCGCCTGGCCGCCGTCCGCTTCAGGCTGCGTCATAATTACGTCCTGGTGGTGTGGGCATTCCCAGTAAATATAGTTGAGAATTTTCGAACTATAAGAAGCTTTTTGCTTCTGATTCATTCACCAGGTGGCGTGGCTGACCTAACCGGTATCCGTAGATAACGGAAAACGAGAGCACATTCTGTACATAGCCCCGAGTCTCTTTGAACGGTATGGTCTCAATCCAGATGTCGTAATCCAAATCGGGTTCTGCACTGCGCAGCCAGCGTGCCACTCGGTGCGGACCGGCGTTATAAGCGGCCGCAGCGAGGAAGCGGTTGCCGTTGTACATGCTCAATAGCTGATTGAGGTAGTGGCCACCGAGATTGATATTGTGTTGGGGGTCGTAAAGATCCTGAGTTTGGTGCTTGATCCCGTTTTTGGCGGCGGTGGCCTGAGCTGTGCCCGGCATCAACTGCATCAACCCCATGGCGCCTGCCGATGAACGGGCCTGTTCCGCAAAAGCGCTCTCCTGGCGGGCAACAGCGAAAATGAATTCCGGGTCAACTTTGGTTTGTGCCGAAACTTCCTGGACTTCTTCTTCGTACGCGAGCGGGAAACGAATGCTCAGGTGATCCCAAAGGTTGCCGGCTATCATGGCGTGAATGCCTTTGTTATACCAACCCCAGCGGCGGGCCAACTCGCCGGCGGCTACCAGGTCTTCGCTACTGAGGTCGCGGATGGTGAAAACCCACTCCGCTTGTGCTTCTCCAGCGTTGTCGCGCAGCCAAAGCTCTTTCGCGCGCCGCAATCCTGGTAACTGCTCTACCCGTAAAAGTGTCGATGGGCTTAGCTCAACCGGGACCTGTTCAAGCGAGTAACGGGTATTCACCCTGTCAGCGGCCAGAAAACCATGAAAACTGCGTGCTTGCGCCAAGGCATGGTATATCTGTTTGGGGGCGCCAAAACTGTCGTTTTCCAGACTCAGTTGTTCCATAGCACGAGCCCGCCAGTAGCGCCAACGATCAGATTCTTGAGCGTCTTTACTTAATTGAGCGATCCAGTGATAGACTTTTTCCCAGTTGCGAGCGCGTAGCGCATCGCGAATAAAAGCTTCGACAACCGGGTCTTGCTGGAGCGAAGGCGAATTGCTTATAAGCGCCTCTGCGGCCGCAGAATAGCCGTTGCTTATTAGGCGGCGAGCGATGCGGTGCTTGGTTTGTGTCGCTAAAAGCTCAGGAAACAATTGCTGAGCTTCATACTTCTCCCATTGCTTGAGTGCATCCCGCGAATTGTGACGAGCGTAGCGCTGGATGCCATAGGCAATTATCTGCTGCATCTTGAGTGAGTGTTCTGAAAAACGCTCAGTATTGCGCATGGTGTATGGGTAGCCATGCACCTGATAGTACAGCTCCGCATATTTTCGGTTTTCGGCATCCATGTAGCGCATTACGTAACGGGCGAGGCGGCGTTTACCGGCCCGCATGGCATTGTCGAACCGGTTCCACGCGACGTCTTGAGTTAGCCCGCCTGCTCGGCGCCATCGGTTAAATAACGGGTCGCAGGCTTTTGGGTGGGAACGACCCTGCTGCCATAGTTCTGCAATATCGCTCATCGCGCTGCTATCGTGCTCAAACAGGCGTGCATAAAGCCAGTAACAGTCGAGTTCACGTGTACTCTTGGCTTCATCATAAAAGGTGAGGAAGTCTTCCCACCGCTTATTTATTGCCAAGGTATAAAGCAACTGCTCCCGTAAACGGGTTTCTAAAAATGAGCCGCGATGGGTATCCAAAAATGCGACAATTGGGGTTAGCTCGAGCTTGTCGATATCGTGTTTGAGCCTGCCATACTCGAGATAGGCTACCAGCGGATAGTCGCCTAGCACTCCGAGATGTGTGTCGAGTGTTGCCCAGTCGCCTCGCTGCATGGCTTGTTTCGCCAGATCGTAGTGGTAGCGTTGCTCTGCGAGTGGCAGTTGTTTCGTTGACTCTTCGGGCGCGAGAGGAACCGCGAGCGTTTGCGCAGCAGCGCTCAGCAATAGAAGGCTGCTATATATAGCGGCTTTAAACTGACGTAGTTTTTGCCTGAGTGTGAGTACTGAGTTGAATGACATGTCAAACGGCGATTAAAACAAGAAATTTATCTAAGACATAGTAATAAACCCATTGTTGTAGATAATAGCCGCCTGCGCTACTGCGAAAATGGAATAAATTGCATTTTCTTATCCCAACTCTGAAATTCGAGGTTGTTTTTAACCCATGCCCCTGTTGAAAATCGATAACGCTCAGCTGCACTACGGCGAGCAAGTACTGTTTGATAATTTGGCGTTACAGCTCGATAAGGGTGATCGTATCTGTATTGTCGGCCGCAACGGGGTGGGTAAGTCCACCTTGCTGAAAACCATTCAGGGACAGGTGGACATGGATGGTGGCTCATGCTGGCGCGGGGACGGTGTCGTAATCGCGAGTCTGTCGCAGGAATTGCCAGTAGCCGATGATACCCGCGTCTATGATTTTGTGGCAGGCGGACTGCCGGTTGCGAAAGATCTGCAGGCCTACGAGCAATTAATTGCCGAAGGCGGGGATTTGAACGGACTTGAAGCGATACAGCAACGCATCGAGTCGGCGGATGGCTGGAACTTGCAAGCGCGTATCAGCCAAGTTCTTACGCGCCTGGATCTAAATGCGGATGACCGCCTGAATGCGCTGTCTGGCGGCTGGCGCAGGCGGGTTGCTCTCGCTCAGGCCCTGGTCTGTGAACCGGATATTCTACTGCTGGATGAACCGACTAACCATTTGGACATCGCTGCTATTCAGTGGTTGGAGCAGCACCTGCTGCAGTTTTCCGGCGCCCTGGTGTTTATCACCCACGACCGCACCTTTTTGCGTGCGGTGGCAAACAAAATTGGGGAGCTGGATCGGGGTAACCTGCATATCTGGGAGGGTGATTACGCCAGTTTTCTCAACTTTCGCGAACAACAACTTGCCGAAGAAGAAAAGCACAATGCGCTCTTCGACAAGCGACTTGCCCAGGAAGAGGTGTGGATCCGTCAGGGTATCAAAGCGCGACGCACCCGTAACGAAGGCCGCGTTCGCGCCTTAAAAGCCATGCGCGAAGAGCGTGCTCAGCGTCGCGATAGATTACAAACCGCGCGTCTGGAGCAGGGGGGCGACATAGCGTCTGGTAAATTAGTCGCTGAGTTGCTGGATGTCAGCTTTGCCTGGGGTGACAAGCCGATTCTCACGAACTTCAGCACGACAATTATCCGTGGCGATAAAATCGGCTTAATTGGCCCAAACGGCATTGGTAAAAGCACTCTGCTGAAAATCATTCTCGGCGATATCACGCCACAAAGTGGTCAGATCAAATTGGGCACAAAGGTTTCCGTAGCTTATTTTGACCAAATGCGGGATCAATTGGATTTGGAAAAAAGCGCGATGGACAACATCAGCGAGGGCCGCGATACCATCGAAATCAACGGTAAACCGCGACATATCATGTCGTATTTGCAGGACTTCCTGTTCACCGGCGAGCGCGCACGAACGCCCATTAAGACGTTATCCGGTGGTGAGCGAAACCGGATATTGCTGGCTAAGTTATTTAGTAAACCCGCTAATCTTCTGGTGCTGGACGAACCGACGAACGACCTTGATGCTGAAACACTGGAGCTTCTCGAGACCATTTTGGTCGATTACACCGGAACCTTACTGCTCGTAAGCCACGATCGGCAGTTCCTCAACAACGTGGTTAGCAGCACCATCGCTTTTGAAGGCGATGGACGCGTGCTGGATTATGTCGGGGGCTATGACGATTGGGTGCGTCAGGGCGGTATCTGGCCTGAGACATCCGGCAGTGTTGTCAGTCCGGCAACTCCTGTGACGGCGACAGTTTCCCCTCAAACTGAATCAGCGGCACCGGCCCAAGCTGCGCAAGTTAAGCCGTCCGGTAAGCCTGCAAAAAAGTTGAGTTACAAACTACAGCGGGAGCTGGATGCGCTTCCGGCTGAGCTCGAGTCCTTGGAAGCGAAGCTCGAAGAGGCGCAGGCCGCCACTGCAGTTCCGGAGTTCTACCAGCAGGATTCTGCCACCGTCAATGATGCGCTGCAGAAATTGTCTGCGCTTGAGGAGCAGCTTGCCGAGCGCTATGCGCGCTGGGAAGAGTTGGAGAACATGGCCACCGGGTAGGCCGCATCCATGCGGGTGCAGCCTGCCTGGGTATACGAAGCCTAGACTTTTAGTGCCATGACGTCACAGCAAGCGTTCTGAACCACGCCCTTGGTGATGCTGCCGAAAAGCAGGGCAAGGCCATGCCGGCTGTGGCTGCCAACGATGATCATATCCATGTTCTCTTCTTCTGCCAGGCGGTGCAGCTCTCCCGCCGCTTGGCCGATGCATACCCGGTGGCCTTCTACGGATACACCAACTTCCTTAATGATGCGCTCTAATCGTTCAGCAGCCTGATTTTCCATCACTCCCTGGGCTTCAGTTAGGTCGAGCGGCACGTCTCCCCCGTAGGCGAAAGCCAGTGGCTCTACCACATGAACAACATGAAGTTTTGCGTGAAATGAGCCGGCAATATCTGCCGCTTTGCGCAGAATCTGCGTGCAGTCTTCAGCCAGATCAAGGCCGACGAGAATGTTGTTATAGGTGGGCATAAATCCTCCGTTGAAGTGGCGCTTTACTATTCAGACGCGTAACAAGGCATTTAAATTCCCTTATTGGTAATATTATATCTCGCTTTCGGGCGACCAGTCGGGCTTGAGCCCATCAGTTATGTGTATCGTCCCGTGGAGCGAGCTATGTGGCAAATTATATTGGTGTTGGTATTCGTAGTTGCGATGGTGGTTGGCCCGGTAATGATGATGCAGCCTAACAAACAAGAGCGGCGGCTGGCGCGATTGCGCTCGCTTGCTGCTAAGCGCGGGCTGCGGGTGAACATCGGTCAGAATCCAGCCAACGGCGAGCCGCATCAGATTGCTGTTTATTCTCGGTTGTTGCCGCCACCACCGAAGTCGGTTGAGCGGCCGCAGTGGTGCGTTGCGCGGCAGTCACTGGAGCACGAAATCAATTTTAGTGCGGATTGGGACTGGGTCGCGGCGAACCGCCCTGATGCTGCCTTGCAGGCTGCACTGAAGCCCTGGTTGTTAGAGTTGCCTGCGGCCATTCGAGCGGTGGAAATGCGGGAGTCTGCAGTCAGTGTTTACTGGACCGAAAGTTGTTGGGAGCGACAAGCGCAGTGGCAGGACTCCATCGAGGGCTGTTTGGGCACTATTGCGAAGCAATTGGACTGGTTGGCTGCTAGGGCCTGTTAACACTAATTCGATTCATTCTGTTGCGGCTAAAATTTCGCTATCAAGGCGTTTGGAGCGTAGTTTGGTTGTTCCAAATGAGCGATAAACAACGCTGAGAGCGGGATTTTAGCCGCAACCCGCAGGGCTGGGCCTGTATTTCCAGGCTGATGCGTTATTTTTCGCTCGTTTAGCCCGCTAAACAACGCCAAAAATGCCTTTCATCCTGAAAATACAGGCTCCAGCAGAGCGAATTGAATTAGTTTTAACAGGCCCTAGGGCTTAGTGTTGGGTCATGGCGTAGTGTTAGGCCATTACAGTGGTGCCTCACTGGCGGCGTGATCGTTTTTCTCGCGCTCTGACGGTTGCGATTCTGGCATAAATCGGGGTGAAAGGTATTTTCCTTTGTTGTGCATCAGGTTGGTAATTTCTCTAACCAGGTCATTTTTGCGTTCGTCGTTCGATGAGGTTTGCACTGCGACCTGCTGCGCCCGTTTATAGTATGCATGCGCGCGCAAGTAGTCTCCGTTTGACTGCACTTTTTGCCCCTGTGCTACAGTACTTACCACGCCAACCAACATGTGTGCCCAGGCTAAATCTTTTAGATAAAACTCCATTTCCGCTAGATTCAGCTTTTCGGCCGCTTGGCGGCGGCGCAAGATGCGGCCTGCTTCATTGAGCATGTAGAGCGTGCGGGCAATGGCTGCGTCGCTCTCTCGCAGGCGATAGATCTCCCGTTCTCTATCTATGCTGGCGAAGCTGCTACGCTTGCTCAAGAGTGTCTGCTGAATCACGATCAGCCCCTGGTTTTCGCTGTCCAGTTTGAGCATGGCTTCCACCATGTCTATCGCCTCATCGTTAATGTGCCCGGCAATTTGAGGCGACTCCACCAGTGAATCCACGGTTGTTGCCAACTCATCGAGCTCGGTAACGCGTAATCGCAGCTGCTGTACCTTGCGAGCAACCATGCGTTTGCGCTCTTGAAATTGGTTGATGGCGCTCACAACTATCAGTGACGCCAGCGCGAGGACAAGGAATAGACTAAGGAAAAAGACCGGCCACATTCGCAATAACTCTGAAACAAATAACCAAAAAGTAAACAAAATTTATTTTAGCTGCTTTTTGGCATTTGAATTATTCAGTTACTACGCTTTATAAGTATCCGCCGATAGGTGATGTGCCATAAATGTTTTTTAAAACAAATAGATGGGATTGTTATTTAATGTTGGATGATAAATCGCTTTAAGGGTGCATACTGGTTCTTTTTTTTGCTCCGTCACTTTAGCGAGTGCTTGACCTTATAACCTTGAGGTCTTATATATGCGCACCTTCGGTGTTTCACACAACGTGGGATGTACATATTTTAAACAATGAAGAATTCTGTGTAGAAGGCTCTTATGGGGAAATCACTGGTTATTGTGGAATCGCCCGCGAAGGCGAAAACCATTAACAAGTATCTGGGCAACCAGTACATCGTAAAGTCGAGCGTTGGCCACATTCGCGACCTCCCCACCAGTGGTTCGGCTAAAACTACCACCGATCCAAAAGCCCGGGCTAAGCAGGCTGCACTCACCCGCAAAATGTCAGCGGAAGAAAAGGAAGTTTACAAGCAGAACAAAGCCCGCGAACAATTGATCAACCGCATGGGGATAGACCCCGATAACGATTGGCAGGCGCACTACGAGATTCTTCCCGGCAAAGAAAAAGTGGTCGCTGAGTTGCGCAAACTCGCAGACCAGGCGGACCATATCTTTCTCGCAACGGATCTCGACCGCGAAGGGGAAGCTATTGCCTGGCACCTGCAGGAGTCAATTGGCGGCGACCCAACCCGCTATCGTCGGGTGGTGTTTAACGAAATTACCAAGAATGCGATCCAGGAAGCCTTTAAGTCACCGGGCATGCTGGATATTAACCGGGTAAATGCGCAACAGGCTCGCCGTTTCCTCGATCGTGTTGTCGGCTATATGGTCTCGCCATTGTTGTGGGAAAAAATTGCCCGCGGGTTATCTGCCGGGCGGGTCCAGTCGGTCGCAGTGCGCCTGGTAAGCGAACGTGAAAGCGAAATTCGTGCGTTTATCCCGGAAGAGTACTGGGAAGTTAAAGCGCAGCTGGATACCTCAAAAGGCGAGCGCGCTAAGTACGAAGTGAAGCGCTTTAAAGACGAAGCGTTTAAACCTGTGAACGAAGCGCAGGCGATGGCGGCGAAATCTGCCCTTGAAGGGGCTGCGTACAAGGTTACAGAGCGCGAAGACAAGCCAACTAAATCCAACCCGTCTGCGCCGTTTATTACGTCAACATTGCAGCAGGCAGCCTCGACCCGTCTGGGTTACGGGGTGAAAAAAACCATGATGATGGCGCAGCGTCTCTACGAGGCGGGCTACATCACCTACATGCGTACCGACTCCACTAATCTCAGTAAAGAGGCTGTCGAAAACTGTCGCACATTTATTCAGCAAGAATATGGCGATCGTTATCTGCCGAAAGCGCCGAATGTGTATTCGAGCAAAGAAGGCGCTCAGGAAGCCCACGAAGCCCACGAAGCCATACGACCTTCCGATGTTACCACCCGACCAAATCAGTTAAGCGGTATGGAGCGGGACGCAGAGCGCCTTTACAACCTGATCTGGCAGCAGTTTGTGGCGTGTCAGATGACATCCGCAGAGTTTACTTCCAGCTCACTGAAAGTATCCGCAGGCGATTATGAGCTGCGCGCGCGCGGCCGCGTGATTCGCTTCGACGGTTTTATGAAGGTCATGCCGCCAGTGTCGCGCAAAGAGGAAGATACCCTCCTGCCGGATGTGAAAGTGGGGGACATGCTCGATCTGCATGAAATTCTGGCGTCACAGCACTTCACTAAGCCACCCGCGCGCTACACGGAAGCTGCACTGGTGAAAGAGCTGGAGAAGCGCGGTATCGGTCGTCCTTCCACCTATGCAAGCATTATTTCGACCATTCAAGATCGTGGTTATGTTCATGTTGAGAACAAGCGATTTTATGCGAATAAGATGGGTGACATCGTTACCGAACGATTGATTGAAAGTTTCAGCGATCTGATGGATTACGGGTTTACGGCCAATATGGAAGCCGCACTGGATACCGTAGCCGAAGGCGATAAAGACTGGCTCGACCTGCTCAACGAATTTTACGCCGATTTCACAGTGAAGCTGGAAATGGCGCAAAATAGCGCTGCTGGCATGCGTCGTAACGAGCCGGTTGAGACGGATATCGATTGCGGGAATTGCGGCCGCAAAATGCAGATCCGCACAGGTAGTACGGGTGTGTTCCTCGGGTGTTCAGGTTATGCGCTGCCGCCGAAAGAGCGTTGCAAGAACACCATGAATCTCGTGTCCGGTGACGAAGCTGTCAATATTGATGAAGACGAGGATGCGGAATCTCGCCAGCTGCGCCAGAAACGCCGCTGCAAAATCTGTAACACGGCGATGGACAGCTACCTGCTGGACGAGCAGCGCAAGCTTCACATCTGTGGTCGCAATCCGGATTGTGATGGCTACGAGGTGGAGCAGGGCGTATTTAAGATTAAAGGCTACGACGGGCCTTTGATTGAGTGCGACAAGTGCGGCAGCGATATGCAATTGAAATCAGGCCGATTTGGCAAGTACTTCGGTTGTACCAACGACGAATGCAAAAATACACGCAAACTCTTACGCAACGGTGAAGCTGCTCCGCCCAAAATGGATCCGGTGGATATGCCAGAGCTTGCCTGTGAAAAAGTGGAAGACCACTATGTGCTGCGCGACGGTGCCAGTGGCTTGTTTCTGGCTGCCAGCCAGTTTCCGAAGAACCGTGAAACGCGGGCACCGTACATAAAAGAGTTGTTGCCCCACAAAGACGAAATCGACCCCAAGTACGCCTTTTTGTTTAAGGCGCCTACGCAGGACGACAACGGAAATGACGCCTTGGTCCGCTACAGTCGCAAAACCAAAGAGCAGTACGTCCAGACCGAAGTCGACGGCAAGGCAACCGGTTGGAAAGCGTTTTATGACGGTGGTAAATGGCAGGTAAGCGGCAGCGCTAAGCCCACCAAAGCAGCGCCAAAAGCTAAAGCCACCCGTAAGAAAAAGTCGTAGGTGGTGCCATTGGCCGATAATATGGCAGTGCGCGTTGACGAACACTTGTTGTTCGCGCAGTTATTGCTGGCTGATGGAGCCCGTTCTGCTTGTCTCGACGGCACGCACCCGCAAACGCAGCGTGCCTATCTCCAGGCGGTGATTCTCCAGCTCGATCTGGCTTTGGTGTGCTACTGCGGAGAAATTTCGGGCGCTAAGCCATCTTCTGATGTTTTGGGTGCTTTAGCCGCAGATATCCCCGAGCCGGGAGAGGATTCTCGGCTGTCAGAGCTGCGCGAACTTCAACGGAATGAGTCATCGTGGCTTGCTCAATTGGGCCGTTTTACCAATCAAATCAGAAAGGGGCAGGCGCCACGCCCCTCGCCAGAACATGAGGCTTCCGCTAATTTTATTGCGGTAAGTGGTGCCACTGGTGATTTTTGGTCCGAAGCCAGCCTCGAGTCGATTGAGAATATCCGATCCTGCCTGGTCAGATGCATCGCCAACCAGCGGGATCTTGCCCAAGAGTACTAACATTACATGCGTGCTCTCACGTCATAAATCCCCAAATAGCGCGACTGCGTGTTATTCGTCGGCGTGAGGTGGTACACTGGAAACCGAACCAAACGCTATAGAATTTACGGTAACGCATGTCCTCACTTTACGAAATTGTCGAATTGGAAAATGGTGAAATCGCTCTCCAGCGTGTTGATGAGGGGGGGGAGCCACTGGTTTGCATTCGCTTTTCTGAAGAGTCTCTGTATTTCCTGAACGACGCTCGTTTTGAAATTGCCAAAGCGATGATCGAAGCTGGGCTGGACGCCGCCAGCGATATTCAGGAACAGCATGAGCAACCAGATTTCTCAGACGAAACCGACATGGAACATTCGTCAACTTTGCACTGAACGTCGCTCTTTTCTCTTTGTCTAATTATTTTGCTTGGGTGCGTAACGATAGTGTCACAGGAGTGTTGCTATAGTTACCTTAGTGCAAAAGAAGCAATGACAAAAAAAGGAGCTATATATGCACGATTATGTCGAAGACCTGCTCGGTGAGAGCGAATCCATGGAGCTGGATGATTATTACAGCGATGCCATGGAAGCTGATATCCACGAAGAAGATGAACTGGACGAGTGCGCTTGTTTTTAAACGCACTCTTGCCAGTCAACCCTACACTTATTTTTCTATTCAGTCCTCTCTAAATCCTTCCTGACGCTTCCCTCAACCCAGCACATCTCTATATATTTTTAATTGCGATAATGAAGGGCTTGTCACATCGCAATTACAATCCCTAGTCGATAATTGTGGAAGAACTCTACCACTTTGGGTGTCGGCCTTTGATTTGCGATCATGATGAGTTAGCACAAGCCGTAATGTTCTTTGGAGAAAACGGATTTATCGCCAAAGAAATGCTCTATACCGAATTCGAAGCACTGCTCGACGGTTACGTTTTGTCGCATGATTGGCAGAACCGTCAGGCGCGTGCCGTATTTGTCGAGATCGACGCACGCTATCGCATTAAAACGGCAATTTTTTTTCGCATTGATTTCAATGCAAAAGGGGAGGTCGATGCGAGCTGGAATGTGCCCCTGCGCCAACTCACAGACAATGCATTACGCGGCCCTGATCTTGGCGCTGGTCCGATTCGACTGGTGTGCGCCAGTCAGTGTCCGATTAAATATTTTCAGGCGGCGTTGTGGGACCCAACGCTAACTGCAGCAGCTAATCAATTGAACGCCTTGAAAAAAGCCGCAACGCGGAACCGTCTTGGTATTCAGTTTCGTGATGATCCCGATTTAGACTCTGCTGCTGGTGCAGGCGCACCAGCGAATGCGGAACAGCTTCACCGCCAGCTGAGTGACGAGATTCGCTCGGAATATGCGAAAGAGCTGCGCAATCAGATGGCGCTTATGCTTAAAGATCAGCGCCTTCGAAACTCAACATTGGCGCGTGAAAGTGAGGATTCCATTGCTACCTTGAAGCGGGCTCATAGCGAGCAGGTCGAAGAGTACCGCGCTATTATCGAGGAAAAAAATCGGGCGCTTTCTGAAGAGCAGGCACGTAATCTTGAGTTAAAAGACACCATCGACGGGCAGGCCAAAAAAATAGAAGGGCTGCGCGAGTACTTTGAACACAAGCTGGAAAAAGTAGAAGGCGAGGGTACCTCGCTGGTTAATACGCTGCGCGAGAATCATCAAGCGGAGATAGACGCAAAAATTTCTGCCGCTACGAGGGAATTAAGCGATCTGCTGCGAATGCGTGAAGTCGAGCTGGTGAATCGCGTTGAGGAAGAAAGTCTTCTGCGCGACGAAATAGCCCGTTTACGCACCCAAAATCAGCTGCTGGTAAGCCATGGCGGCGACGATATCCTAGGGCATATGGTCGGTGCAGGTATCAGCTTCGTCAGTTATCAGCCTGGTGCCGGTCATATCACTATTCCTGTTGCGGATATAACCCGTTATATGGAAAACGCTTCTGCTTATGCAGCGGAACAGTGTGGGGTTTCCGAAGAGCGCTACCTTGCTTGGCTTGAGCACTACCAGGCTCCCGTGTGTAGCGCGATTGACGAAAATGGTAGTATGTGCGGTGACAATATTCCGCGCATCGCCAATCCTGCCGATTTCCATTGTGGGGATCAGGACCGCTGCACCGCCCACAAAGATATCAATGGCAATCAAACCCTCAAGTACGCTGGCAGCTAACCTAAAGTCCGTTTTATTGGGCGATTCGTTATTACCTTTATTGCGCACCACACCTATTGAGCGTATTTCCACCCCGGCCAGTTCGGCTGCAATGCTGGACGTATCCATGGTACGGCTGGACGCGCTGTGTCCCACTCTCGGCGGCAACAAAATCTTTAAGCTCTGGGGGTACCTGCGACACTATCTTGCGAGTGGCGAAAAACGGCCTGTCGCAAGTTTTGGTGGCGCGTACTCCAATCACCTGCACGCACTCGCCTACGCGTGCCACTTCCTCGGCGTACCTCTGGTGGCTTATGTTCGCGGGGAGCGGTGTGATGATTTATCGCCAACACTGACAGATCTCGAGGCGTTGAATGTTGTGCTAAAGTTTGTCAGTCGCGCACAGTATCGCGCTAAAGAGGACGTCGAGTGGCGTCGCTCACAGGGTGACTACTATTGGGTGGAAGAGGGCGGCGGTGGCGAGCGAGGCACTGAAGGTGCGGTTGGGTTGGGGCGTTTCCTGGCTAGCGAGCCGAAATGTGCGCCAGACACTAAGTCGGTGGTAATGCTCGCATGTGGCACCGCGACAACGCTTGCCGGTGTTCTCAAAGGGATGTCCGGCGGTGCCCGCGAAGATGTTAGCGTAATCGGCGTGAGCGCATTAAAGAATGCAGAGATCGGGTTGACTAAGGCTGTGGAATCGTTGCTTGGCAACGATAAACCCCTGATCGATTGGCATATCGAAGGGGATTTCCACTGTGGTGGGTTTGGTCGTTTTCCTGGCTATTTAGCTGACTTTGTTCAAAATTTTGAGACGGAAAGCCGCATAAAGCTCGATCCCATCTATACCGCTAAGCTATTGTTCGCTCTGGATACGCTTGCAGCCCAGGGAGTCTGGCCAGGCGGAACTAAGATTACTGTTGTCCACTCCGGGGGATTGCAAGGCCGTCGGGGTTTCCAGTTGTAAGAGTTAACAATAATGATATTTACCAGCGGCGCCTCTGTACACGAACCTTACTATGCCTGTGAAACCAGCATCGATACATTGCATGAGCATGCGGTTGCCACTGCGCGCACGTTGGTGCCGCTTAACGCATTACAACCACGCTTCTTGACCGACCTCGCCCCTCATATTGCTGTACAGGCGCTGTCTGCAGGCGACCTGTTGTTTGCTGAAGGCAGTGTTGATCATCAGCATATCTACCTTTTGTTCGGCGAGGTGGAATTGTTCAATGGTGTTGGTCTTCCTGAGCGGGTGCGTGCGGAAGCGACGAGCGCACCCTTGGCCCACCAGCAGCCCCGGCCTTGTTCCGCTGTTGCAACATCAGACACGACCGTGGTACGAATTGACAGCGATCTGCTGGATCGATCCCTCAGCTGGAGCCAGATCTCACAATACTTGATGTCCGAACTTGCGCTGCAGCGGGACCTGGATGAAGACATCGAATGGATGCAAACGGTGGTCAATTCCAACTTGTTTTTGAAAGTTCCGCCTGTAAACGTTGAGCAGATTTTCGCCCGTCTCACGCCGATGGTCGTGCACGCGGGAGAGCGGATTCTGCGCCAGGGAGAGATAGGTGATTGCTGCTATTTCATCAAAGAAGGTGAGGCGGTTGTAGGCGTGTACAACGAAGTCACCGGAACCGTAGAAAATGTCGCTAAAATTGGGCCCGGCCGCTGTTTCGGGGAAGACGCTCTGGTGTATGAGAAGCCGAGGAACGCCAGCATTACGATGACTACCGACGGCGTGTTAATGCGATTGGAGCAAGCGGATTTTGATCTCCTGCTGCACGAAGCAAGCGTTGATGAGGTGGCAGCCAATGAGTTGGGAGGGCTACCGGAGTTTCCCACATTGATTGATGTGCGTACAGACGAAGAGTACGCGACTGGTCATTTGGCGTGTTCGGGCAATATTCCACTCAGTTTACTGAGTATGAAAAAACGTTTGCTGTCGCCGGGCAACCGCTATGTTTTTTACTGCAACAGCGGGCGTCGCAGCCGCGCGGCAGCCTATCTGCTGGGCAAAGAAGGCTATAACGTTATGTCGCTCGCCGGCGGAATAGACGGCGCCAATTTAGGCGACCAATTAGTTGCTGGCGAAAACTATGTACTGCGCGATGGTCATTTGGTCTCCGGCCAATGATCGTTTACAACCATGGTGAGTTGCGTGCTGTCGGTGCGAGTCCCGTATGGCACGCTTAGAAACAAGCGCGGAAAGCCTCGCTCAGTCTGCGCCATCAATGACGAAACCCTGGTGTGATCAAGCATAGCGTCAGGTTCAACTAGCCATCCGGGTTTAGTTGCAGCGAGCCACTCCAACTTGCTCAATGGGCGCCATAAGCGTTCGCCTTTCGCCAGCTCCCGCCAAAACTCCGATTCGTACATCCACTCGCCGGTTGTGGCTCCAGCATTGGCTTTGGCGGGAAGCTTGGGCGTGGTTTGCCAGTGGCTGAAGAAAACGCCTTTCATCAGGTAGAGAGATTGAATAACCGCACCGGCTTCTCTCTCTGCTGCCTCGGTTAACTCCGCCGTTACAGACGCGGCCATCGGCAATTGGTGACCAATCATGCGCTCAAGTTTTATATCCAGGCGGTCAGCTGCATTGGGGCCAACCCAGTTGGACCACGCTACTGGGGTGGCTGCGGTGGGTGTTAACAAATAAAATTTAATCGCCGCTTCCACATGGAGTAACGTTTTATCGGCAGCTTCAAGCAAGAAATCCAGCTCGCCCAGTGTGTGCTTGCCTGCGTATATGGGGTAATTTTTTAAACGAATACGCCAGTGCTCGGGCGCCAGGTTGAACGCTTTGGCAAGTTCCTGCTCAAAATAAATGCCGAGCGGAAGTCGGATGGGTGGGGGTGTTGCAGTTGGTACATTCTCCTGTTCACCCAAGGCGTGGATTTCCTGCGGATATTTTGAGCAAAAATCGTGATAGTCGCCCAGGGTGCTTTGCATCAGGTTCGGCGACTGCAATGCCCAAGCGCAAGGAAGCTCGGTGTACCGATTGGAGATAGGGTTGTTGCTCATATAGAATGGGCGCCACTTTTGATTAAACCCTGCAAGGGGATGTTCATGCAAAGTTTCAATACTATCGGGCTTATCGGGCGTCTTGCCAGTGCCAGCACTCAATATTCGCTTAAACGGCTAATCGCGTTTTTAACCGATCAGAAGCTCGAAGTATTACTGGATAAAGAAACTTCCACGATATTGCCCGATTGCGATCTGCCGGTAGCAACGCGTCCGGAACTCGCGCAGGCCTGCGATTTAATCATTGTGGTTGGCGGTGATGGCAGTTTGTTGTCGGCAGCGCGAGCGTTTGCCGGGCACGATGTGCAAATTCTTGGTATTAATCGCGGCAGATTGGGGTTCCTCACGGACATCAGCCCCGAAGACATTGAAAACAAGGTAGGCGAAGTTCTCTCTGGTCGATATCTCCTGGAACAGCGGTTTTTGTTGGAATCCACGCTGTTGCGCGATGACGAAGTGATGTCTACCGGGCTTGCACTCAATGATGTGGTGATTCACCCAGGCAAGCTGATTCGCATGATAGAGTTTGAGTTATATATCGACGACGAGTTTGTCTATCGCCAGCGTTCCGACGGTTTGATTATTTCATCGCCCACCGGTTCAACCGCCTACGCTTTAAGTGGTGGGGGGCCGATTATGCACCCCAATCTCGATGCTGTGGTACTAGTCCCGCTGTACCCACATACGTTAAGCAGCCGCCCGATAGTGGTTGGCGGCAACAGTGAGATCCGATTGATCGTCTGTGAAAATAATAATTTGAACCCGCTGGTAACCTGCGACGGGCAGAGTCAGACCATGACCCAGCCGGGCGATACTGTTTTTATCACGAAATCTGAAAAACGGTTGAAACTGATTCACCCTGAAGGGCACAACTTTTACGAAACCTGCCGCTCTAAGCTAGGGTGGGCGAGCCATACGGGCAATTAGGCATGAATAGTGGCTACGACATCATCGGCGATATTCACGGGTGTGCGAACACCTTGTGTCTGCTGTTGGAGCGCCTGGGGTACGAGGAGCGCATGTCAGCCGAAGGCTGGCCGCTCTTTAGCCACCCGCAGGGGCGCAAAGTCGTATTTCTAGGTGATATCGTGGATCGAGGGCCGCGCATCCGGGAATCGCTGCACGTGGTAAAAAATATGGTCGATGCCGGTTGCGCACACTGTGTAATGGGCAATCACGAATACGATGCCCTGGGCTACACCACGAAAGCACCCAAAATATCTGGCAAAACCTGGGTGCGTGAACACACGCCGCGCAATAACCGGTTAATCGCGGAAACGCTCAATCAGTTTGCGTCTTACCCCGAAGAGTGGCGTATGTTTCTGGACTGGTTCCAAACGCTGCCCGTATTTCTGGAACTCTCAGGCTTTCGCGCTGTGCACGCATGTTGGGATCAGCAGCTTATCGACGAATTTGTTACAACGTATGACGGCAACACGGTCGATGCCAGCTTCGTGCGCGACTCTGCTATTACCGGTACTTTTGCCGCGCGCTTTATGGATCGGGTGACCCGAGGTACAGATCTATCCCTACCGGACGGACGTAAAATCCTCGGTCGCGATGGTTTGGAGAGAGGCTTTTTTCGTACCAAATTTTGGGCCGATTCACCGGAAACACTTGAAGATGTAGTTTTTCAACCGGACCCTCTACCGGAAGACATCGGTGTACAAACACTTACGCGTGAGCAAAAACTCGCGTTGGTGTCATACAGCTCAGAGCAGATACCCGTTTTTATTGGGCACTACTGGCTTGATGGTGAACCCAGGCCTCTCAAAGACAACCTCGCGTGTCTCGATTATAGCGCCGTAAAATACGGCCGATTAACCTGCTATAGGTATGATGGCGAAACTGTTCTCAGCGCCGATAAGTTCGCGTGGGAGCAGGTTACCCAAGACCCTGTCCCCGGTCGGTTTGATTAAATGAATTGGATTAAAGCCGCAGAATTCCCCGCAGCTGAATCATTGCAGGGTTTAAATAATTATTTGGCCACCCATAAGGTCGCGCATCGGTTTACTGAAGAGCGAGGGTGTCAGGTGTTGTGGCTGGCGCATGCGGCCGATGCTGTGTGGGTGGAGCGCTATTTTAACGGTGACGCAAACGCTGAGTCAGCGACTGATAACGAAAAGATCGAGCAACAGCGATTCGCCGCCAATAATCAAACCAGGGATCAAATAGGCTTCGCGGATTCTTTACGCATTTTTCCATTTACTCTCGCGACTATTGTGTTAGGGCTGTGTGGCTATGGGTATATTACATATATCTGGCCTGCGGGATTGCCCGACTACTTTTTTATGCAGCCATTGGATGAGCTACGCCAGACACACCAGTGGTGGCGTCTCTTAACGCCAGCTTTTTTGCACTTTGGTGTTATGCACGCACTTTTTAACTGCCTGTGGATATGGGAGTTAGGGCGGCGTATCGAAGTGTTCACCGGCCGTAAAAGTACCCTCGTATTATTTTTGTTTAGTGCCATCGGCGCCAATCTCGTACAGTATTTTAGTGGTGGTGGGAGCGTCCAATTTGGTGGGCTTTCTGGCGTGGTATATGCCTACCTGGGCTACTTACTGGTGTGGAATCGGGTATCCGATCATCCGCTAATAAAAACTCCTCCTGGAATTTTCGTGTTTATGCTGGTGTGGCTCGCTTTGGGTTACCTGGGCATAATCGATTTGCTTTTTTCGGTCTCCGTAGCCAACGGCGCTCACCTTGGTGGCCTAGTTGCGGGAATTCTATTTGCGGCTGCGCAATACTTTTTTATCGTGCGACGGTCTCGCACAGGTGAGCCATGAATCCTGAAGATATTTTGAAAAATTTAACTCCTGAAATCGTTGCGCGTTTTCGATCTGCAATTGAAACCGGGCGTTGGCCAAATGGAGATAAGCTTACGGCCGAACAGCGAAACACATGCATGGAAGCCGTAATTGTGTACGAGCACCACACTCTGCCACCAGAGCAGCGCACAGGCTATGTGCCGCCAAAAGCGACACCTTGTAAAACCGACGATGAGCAACCCTTATCCTGGCAATCCAAATCGGAGCAAAAGTAACCATGAAAGACGCACAACCGAGCGCCATTTTTCTGCAAGACTATAAAGCCCCAAGCTTTATAATTTCACGCACAGAACTCAGTTTTGAACTGTTTGAAGATCACGCTCTGGTGCACTCCCAGTTACATATGCAGCGCGACGCTGGTGCCGCCGGGCCGCTCGTGTTGGATGGCCAGGATCTTGAATTAGTCTCGGTTGCGGTAAACGACGTGCCGCTGACGTCTGCGCAATACACAGTCGATGCTGAATCTCTGTCGATCGCCGAGTTGCCAGATACGTTTGTGCTCAGCTGTACCACGCGGATCAAGCCTCAGGAAAATACCGCCCTCGAAGGGCTCTACCGATCGCAAAAAATGTTTTGCACCCAGTGTGAAGCGGAGGGCTTTCGCCGCATCACGTATTACCTCGATCGACCGGACGTGATGAGTGAATTTTTCACTGAAATCGTCGCGGACAAAGGCAAGTATCCCGTGCTACTTTCCAACGGAAACCTGATCGAACAGAACGAACTGCCAGATAATCGACACCAGGTTAAGTGGCACGATCCTCACAAAAAGCCCTGTTACCTGTTCGCCTTGGTGGCCGGCGATTTGGTGAGTCTGGATGACACATTTACCACCGTTTCAGGCAGAAGTGTAGTACTGCGAATCTTTGTGGAACAAAAAGATATCCACAAGTGCGACTACGCTATGGCCGCACTGAAAAAATCCATGAAGTGGGATGAAGAGGTGTATGGTCGTGAATATGATCTAGATATATTCATGATTGTTGCTGTTGACGATTTCAATATGGGCGCGATGGAAAATAAAGGCCTGAACATTTTTAACAGCAGCTGTGTGCTCGCCAATCAGGTATCGACCACGGATGACAACTTCCTCTCGGTAGAGGCAATTGTCGCTCACGAATACTTTCACAACTGGAGTGGTAACCGGGTTACCTGTCGCGACTGGTTTCAATTGAGTTTGAAAGAAGGTTTTACAGTATTTCGCGATGCAGAATTTTCTGCCGACATGAATTCGCGTACGGTCAAGCGTATTGAAGACGTGAAGGTGATGCGTACCAATCAATTCGCGGAAGATTCCGGCCCGATGGCGCATCCGGTTCAGCCGCCGTCTTACATAGAAATCTCCAACTTCTACACCCTCACTGTCTATGAAAAAGGCGCCGAGGTTGTGCGCATGATCCACCAGCTGCTTGGTGCAGAGGCGTTTCGTAAGGGGAGTGATCTCTACTTTTCGCGGCACGATGGTCAGGCTGTAACCATCAAGGAATTCGTCTCTGCGATGGCCGAGGTCTCCGGTCGGGATTTTAGCCAGTTTATGAACTGGTATCAGCAGGCTGGCACACCAGAGGTGGCGCTTAAAGGGGAATACGACCCGTCAGCACAAACCTATAAGCTCACGGTTAAACAGCACTGCCGTCCAACACCCGAGTGCAAGGATAAAAAGCCATACCTGATCCCCTTGGCAATGGGGCTGCTGGGCGCGAATGGCGCATTGCCGTTGTACCTCGGTGACGATCTCGATGCCGAAAAGCCTACCCACCGCGTGTTGGAGGTAACGGAAGCAGAGCAGCAGTTTTTATTTACACAGGTAGCTGAAGAGCCAGTGCCGTCGCTGTTCCGCAATTTTTCTGCGCCGGTTAAATATCAGTACAACTACAGCCTCGACGATTTGCAGCGCATTATTACGCTGGATGAAGACGGCTTCTGCCGCTGGGATGCGAGCCAGCAAATGGCAATTAGCGTTATTCACCGGGTGCTTGCAGAAATGGCGGAGAGCCCTGCACCGACTGTCGACTCGCGTATTATTGATGCGCACAGTGCATTGCTTGACGAAGCCATTTCAGCCGTGACGGGTAACACGGAAGCAGATCTTCACCTATTGGCTTACATGTTAAGTTTGCCTAGCGAAGGTTATCTGGCAGAGCTCAAAACACCGATTGATGTAGAAGGTATTCATTTTGCCCGTAACCGGGTTAAGCGGAAGCTGGCCGCCGCGCTAAAAGAAAAATATCGTACGCTCTATGTGAAATTGGCCGACGCGACGACGGAGTTTTCTGTGGATGCCGCAGCTATTGCGCGTCGTTACCTGAAAAATCTGTGCCTGGACGCACTGGTGTTTGCCGCCGATGAAGCCGGTGTCGAACTGTGTAAAGCCCAATTGCATCATGCAAATAATATGACGGACGAACTGTCTGCATTACGTATTCTCGTGCATAACACAAACCCGTTTATTGGCGATGTGGCTCCTTACCTGGAAGCGTTTTACCAGAAGTGGAAAGCGGATAGTTTAGTAATGAATAAATGGCTGGCTGTGCAGGCAAGCCGCCCAGCAGCGGATGCGCTAGCTTCTGTTAGCTCACTTTTGAAACACCCTGCATTTGATAAAAACAACCCCAATAAGCTGCGCGCGGTTTTGGGAACATTCGCCAATGGCAATCCCATCGGCTTTCACGCACGCAGCGGTGCGGGTTACGAATTTTTCGCGGACCAGGTCATCGCGGTAGATGCACGTAATCCACAAATTGCCGCTCGTCTGGTAGCGCCGCTCACGCAGTGGAAAAAGCACGATGAACAACGTCAGGGCGTGATGCGCAACGCACTTGAAAAAATCAGCCGTGTGGAAAAACTTTCTAAGGACGTCTACGAAATCGTTAGTAAGAGTTTGTAGGCTATTCTCTCGGGCTTAGCCTGATCGTGTTACGCAGGTCCTAGGGGCTTGGAGATTGTTTTATCTGCACAAGAGCATAGTGCTCAAGCGTAGTTTTTTGGCGTTCTGCTAAAGGTAGGAGTGGGGTAAAAAACGATGACGGAAACAAGTTATAACGCAGCGCAGAGGGTATTTCACTGGTTGAGCGCTCTCACGGTAATTGGGTTGTTTGTGCTTGGGGTTTGGATGACAGGCCTGTCGTATTATGACCCGCTGTATCGCACTGCGCCTCTGTGGCATAAAACTATCGGTGTCGCGCTTATCGTACTGACCCTGGTTCGCCTTGGCTGGCGCTTCGCGACGGGAGTGCCCCGAGCTTTGCCAACGCACAAGCCGTGGGAGATTGGCATTGCGCACCTCGTACACTGGTTTCTTTATGCAGCAATTCTTTCGATGTTTTTCAGTGGATATCTTATTACCACCGCGAAAGGGCAGAGCCTTGACTTATTGGGCGGGATTTCAATTCCCGCAATGATTACCGGTGTGGATGGTCTCGAAGATATCGCTGAAGAAGTACATGAGTTGACGGCTTACTCAATTATTGGCGTTGCAGTACTGCACGCGCTGGCGGCGATCAAACACCATGTTATCGACAAGGATCGTACACTTAGGCGAATGATTGGCCGATAGCTTGAACAAACTGATCAAATAATTCGATCTGTCTCGACAAGAAATTGCTCCACGCGGGCTGCGTGCAGCCCTTAGAATGTGTACGACTAACCTCAAAGGAACAGGAGTTTTCCATGTTTAAATCTCTCGCTGTTAAGCTTGCTCCCGCTGTGTTGGCCTTCGGCCTGTCTGCGGCTCCAATGGTCCAGGCAGACGATTATGTAGTCGATACCAAAGGTGCGCATGCGTTTGTACAATTCCGTGTCAAGCATTTGGGCTACAGCTGGCTTTATGGGCGTTTCAACGATTTTTCTGGTGAATTCAGCTACGACCCGAAAAAGCCGGAAGCCAGCAGTATTTCAATGAAAGTTGATATGACCAGCCTGGATACGAATCACTCAGAACGCGACAACCATTTATCTGCAGAAAAATATTTAAACTTCGACAAATATAAAACCGCCACGTTTACTAGTACCAAGTACGAAAAAACCGGTGAAGACACTGCTAAGCTCACAGGCAATTTAACCTTTTTGGGTGTAACCAAGCCTATTACCATTGATGTAGAGCACATTGGTGGTGGTAAAGACCCTTGGGGCGGCTACCGCCAGGGCTTTGAGGGGCGAGCAGTCATTACACCTAAGGACTTCGGCCTGGACATGGCTTCCAAATTGGGCCCAGATTCTGCGCAAGTAGAATTGATGATTTCGGTTGAAGGTATTCGAAAATAGTCCGCTCACGAAATTTTACAATTTATGGCCCTGTTTAGGGCCATTTTTTGTTTAAAGCTTGCTATTTTATGGACTGGCAAAAAAGAAAAACCATTTGTGGTACTAATCAAGATTGGCAGGCGTGAAAACCGTGTTCTGCATAAGCAATTCGAGATAAACCAGGTTTTCCCTTTTTTTAAAGAGTTAATATCAAGAAAAGGAGTCAGCTATGTTGATTTTAACGCGTAAAAAAGATGAAACAATTAAAATTGGCGACGAAGTGACTGTAACAGTTCTCGCTGTTCGTGGTAATCAGGTTCGCCTCGGCATCAACGCGCCGAAACATGTTAGCGTGCACCGAGAGGAAATTTACAACCGTATAGCGCAGGAAGTACCTGCTGCGACTCTGGTTGAAGGTGAGTAAGGTTGAAGGTGAATAACTCGCGCGAATACATAATTATGATGTGAATCTTTGCGTATAAAACTCCATACTGAGCGCATCATTAAAAAAGCCGCTGTTGACCCCTTGGTGCAAACAGCGGCTTTTTTTGTGCCCGTTGGGAATGGCTATCCGTGGTAAAGTGGAGCGAGCTCGTCGGTGTTTTGCGACTTGTTTACACGGTAACTATCCCGCACCTGTTGCACTGCGCGATAAAACGCCGTGGGGTCGAATCCGCTGGCGTCATCCTTGCGGAACAGGCTCGCATCCAGCGCCAGACACTGTGTCTTTAAATCACTGTCTGTCCCTTTGCGGGCTATATCGCTCAGGCTTGTGATTGTGTGCTTACCCCAAAACGCTTGCGCCCAAGCCAAAGCCGAACGCCTTATTTTAGCTTCATCACCTTGCTCGCAGGCGTTTTTAAATGCGTTTAGAAGCGATTTTTCACTATCTGTACCAGCACGCTGGTTGTCTTTGCTGGTTACGGTATTAGTTTGCTGCCTGGAAGCTCGCAGCCACAACAATAAAGAGACTCCGTTCGTCAGTATTAACACCGCGACGAGCAGGTATAGCCACGAAGGCGCCCCGGAAACGCCGCTAGGCGTTTTACTCGGCGTTGACAGCTGTTGGGTGTTGTTTTGTTCAGCCGCAGCCGGTGGTGCTGGAACAATAGGCCGTTGCTTGCTTTTTTCTCCCGCTGCGACCCAGAATTTTCGGTCTGGAATTTCAGCGTACTCGAGTTCATCAGTAACCGTGTTCCACCATGGAATGCGCACTCCAGGCACGCCGATCTCACCACCTTCATTAACCACAACCGCCGAGGTTTCTATCCGCTGGGCAATCGCGCCGTCTGTATCGAGCTTATCGTTGAGCTTGGGCTGATCCGGGTAAATTTTTAAGCGAGGATCTCGCGCCTCGGTATTAATTTCAGGTAGCTGGGAAGATATGAGCCCGTTCGCCTGTAAATTCAGGGTACGGGTAATGGGCTCGCCCACTTTAAACTGTGATGGATCGCTGGCCCAGCTTTCTGCCAGAGTGAGTGCGCTTGAGGGTAGCCAGGTAGCACCTGCTGGAAAGCTGGCTGGCTTTTCTTTAATGTTGATCGTTTTAGCTGCGGTTTTAAGTCGTTTTAACTCGTAGCGACCACCATTAAAGTCAAACACGCTGCGCCTTGGCGAACGTGATATTCGCGCATTCCAGGTTTGTTCGGGAATTTCCAGCACGCCGCTGGCCTGGGGGAAAAGGGCGTAACCAAATTCCACGACCTGAAAGGGCTTGCCGTTGATCGTTTTGCCGTAGCGGGTTTCTTCGAGCGGTTCAATAAGCACATTGTCAAATGTGAGGTCTTCTTTCGCCAGTTCATCAATATTGACGGAATAGTAGAACTTGTACCGCAGAATAACCTGCTCCTGAACGTAAGCTGCCTCTTTATCGATACTGGTTTCGATAAATACTTCTTTAACATTTCCAGGTGCGACCGGTTGCGCGTCGGATACCGTTACTTTGATTGGAGTACTGCGTGCACCCTGAAATTCAAAAGCTGGAATGAGCAGACTGCCGGTTGTGCGCGGAGCTAGAATCATTTGCCACTCTGTGTAGGATTCTACCCGGCCGTTGTAGCTGTTCATTCGGTTACTTTGGCTCTGATTTAAAATTTCAAACTGGCTACTTAAATTGGCGAAGTCCGGTTGGCCGCGTGTGTTGCTGGAACCGTTGTAGCGCACCGATAGGTTCAGGGTTTCATCTTCACCAATTGTTGTGCGGTCTACAGATGCTGTAAGTGTTTGCGCGTGCGCAGATATTGCGCCGCAGGATAAGGCTGCAAGAGCCAATACAATAGCGACGGTTTTTTGAATAAGCATGGATCGATATAATTTCATAAGTGGAGTCTTACCAGCGTTCGTCTGCGTGGGAGCCGTCTGGCTGCCGCCAACCGTTTTCCCGCATTTCGCGTTTACGGGCGCGATATTCATAATTAAATTTGTTACGCATTAAACCGCTTGGGTCATCCGGAACTTTGCGCAGCCATTGCTCAAGCGCCTGCTGTTCTTCGGTTTGTTGTTCGGTCTGCCGCATCACTACAGAGTTCGCCGGACTGTCTTCATCATCCTGCGGCTGATTTTGCTCTTGCGGTTGCCCTGCCAGTTGTTGTTCCGCATCCAGTTTTTCAGCATCTTGGTTTTGTGCCTGCTGCTGCTCTTGCTTTTGCTGCTCGTCAGAAGCGTCTTTACCATAGGTATCTCGCAGCGCTTGTTGCTGCTCTTGCGAGAGTTCACTCTGTTGAGCGCTTGAGCTGCCTTGCTCCTCAGACGACTGCTGCTGAGTATCGCCGCCGTTCTGGGCGTTCTGTTGGCTCGATTTATCTTGATTTTGTTCCTGTTGACTCTGCTGGTCCTTGCCACCATCCTGGCTTTGTTGATCTTCGCTGTCGCTCTTATCCTGCTGTGAATCGTCGCTTTCGCCTTCGTTATTTTGCTGCTGCTGTTGTTGTTCCTGCAGGTCCTTCAGCTGTTTGGCGATTGCGAGATTCTGTGTGATGGCATCATTTTCTGGCTGCAGCTTTTGCGCCTGCTCAAAGCTTTTAATGGCTTCCTCGTATTTTCTGAGTTGTGCTAAGGCATTACCCCGGTTGTAGTAGTCGCTGGCGGAATCGCCGGAGAAATCTTTTAATGCGGCTTCGTAATCACCGGCTTTATAGTTGGCGATGCCACGCCACTTCTCGTCATTGAATGTCTGCGCTGCGGCAGCCGGGTCCTGGTTCACCATGGCCTGGGCTTGCTGATCTTTGGTTTGCCACAAGTCCTGCCATTCCAAGGCGTCGGCATTCGGGCTGAAGACAAAACACAGGGGAAGGCACAGCAGCAGGCCGCGTCGAAAGGCGAGGGCAGCTAAAGGCAACAGGAGCAACAGCAGGTAGGGACCGTGTTCGTACCATTGGTCGAAGAGTCGCTCCGTTTGCTGTGTCTCATCCTTGCGGTGATCGCCAAACGCGAACGCTGACAGGGTTTTGAGGTCTGCGTCGGTTGCGGAGAAGGGCACGTATAAGCCACCGACTTTGGCTGCCAGGTCACTCATCGCCTGTTCGTCAAGGCTGGCGATTACCATATTGCGGTCGCGATCGTAGGCGAAGCCGCCGCCAGCGAGGGGAATGGGTGCGCCCTGCGCCGTACCTATCCCCCAAAAGCTGATGGGGTGGGGCGCGGTATCGTGAATTTCAGCAAATGCGTCTTGTGCTGTGGGGGCGATGCCATCGGTGAGAAACACAATATCGCCGCGGCCGTTCGCGCCTTCTTTAAGGAGTTGATTGGCAAGGGTTAGCGCCATTTCAGCATTGCTGCCCTTGGCCGGCATGATTGCTGGGTCAAGCCCATAAAGAAGGCTGATGATTGTGTCGGTGTCGTCGGTGAGGGGAGTCACTACGTGGGCTTCACCACTGTAGGCGATTAACGCGGTAAGCCCTTCTTTACGCTGTTTCAGCAAATCAATCAGTTTAAGGCGCGCCCGCACCAGACGCGACGGCTTAACATCTTGCGCTGCCATAGACGGTGATAAATCCCATGCTATCACTAGCGCAGAAGACTCTTTAACAACCGGTTGTGGTAGCTTTTGCCAAGCAGGCCCGGCGGCGGCGAAAGTGGCCAGCAGCCAGGCTATGAGTAAGCCATACACCGGTAGGCGGCTCAATTTTACCGATTTGCCATCGACGAGAAACGGCAGCAGGTGCGGCGCAATATGCGACTGCCAGTGACTGGCGCTCGCCTGTCGCTGCAGTGCGACCAACGCCAGCATAACGAGTGGAATCAGCATTAACAGCCACAGCGGCCGTAAAAAATGAAATTGGGTCAGAAGGTCAGTCATCGGGTGCCCTCGAGTGATCCTGAGGTGCCAGAGGTGAAGCGGGTGCCTAGCGCGTAAAGCCGCCAAACCGCATAAACTGCGCTTAGTAAAATCGCGGCTAACAGCGGCCACATAAACAGGGCTGAGATCGGTCGCAAAATTTCACCGTCTTGTTCAATGGGCTCCAGTTTGTCCAACTCCTCATAGATCGCCTGCAACTCCTGTGGATTGCGCGCGCGGAAATACAGTCCGCCAGTGGTTTCTGCCATGTAGCGCAGGGTATCTTCGTCCAGGTCGCTGGACGGGTTGACTGTGCGGCTGAACCCGCCGAACAGCCCCATGCGTTGTTCCATCTGGTCGGCACCAACCCCAACTGTGTATATTTTTATCCCTGCCTGCTTGGCAAGGTCAGCGGCCTGGCGCGGAGCAACTTCGCCCGCGGTATTGGCGCCATCGGTTAGCAGAATCAATACCCGTTGCGATGCAGGCCGCTCGCGCAGGCGTTTTATTGCCAGGCCTACGGCATCGCCGATCGCGGTTTGCTCACCCGCGAAGCCCAGTTGTGCTTCGTCTAACAGGGTGCTTACGGTTTTGCGGTCAAAAGTTAATGGTGCTTGCAGGTACGCCTGGCTGCCGAACAAAATCAAGCCCAGACGGTCGCTCTCACGGCGTTCAATAAACTCGTTGACCACGTATTTCACAACTAAGATGCGCGCGATTTGTTTGTCCTGCACCACCATGTCTGGCGTTTTCATACTTCCGGAAATATCCACAGCGAGCAACAGGTCGCGACCGGTTGCGGGCAGGGTGACAGGTTCACCGACCCATTGAGGGCGCGCCGATGCGGCAACTAAAAGTACCCAGATTAAGGCGAGCCACCCGGCGCTGATTTTGTGCTGTTGTGCTGGAGTACCCGTCGCCTGGTGTTGTAGATTGCGAACCTGGCTGAAAAACGGCACTTTCAGGGCGGCTTCTTGGCGCTCGACTTGCGGCAACAGGAAATAGACCAGCAGCGGAAGCGGCAGAAATGCCCATGCCCAGAGCCATTCAAACTGAAACATGCGCGCTTGCCTCCCCGGTGGTCTGTTGTGCGGGCTTGCGCCGATGGTGGGCAATCCAGAATCGCGCTACGTGCGTTGCGCCGGAGACTACGTCAGCGTGCGGCGGCTCGTCCCGGTATATTTCGCCGCTAAAGCAGTAGGCGAACGCTTCTCGCTCGCTCGAACTCAGTTTGGTCAGCGCACAGTTTTGCTCTAATCGCTGAAGCCAGGCTAAACCGTGCAGGCTCGCAATCTCGTTGCGCTGCTGGGGGTAAGCGGTGAAACAGGTGCGCTTGAGCAGCGCCATCACAGCGAATAATTGCTCTCGCCCGGACAGCGATTGTTCAATGCGGGCAAGTTCGCGCAAGGCTGTGCGGCGATAGGCCGTTGCGCGACGGTGACGCACGGAAAACACAATGATGCCACTGATCAGCGCAATAACCAGCACTAACAATATCCACCAGCCAGGTGCCAGAGGCCAAATGCCAATTGGGTCCGGTAGTGCGGGCCCTTGGAGCTGGGCTAACAGTTGCTCGGCGGGGTTCGCTGCAGCGGGTTGTTGCGCTGCCGCGGGTAAGTTTGTTGGATTCACGCATGACCTCCCGGCGTAGACCGGCTGCGCCGACCAACGAAAATGTCGCGCATCAATATGTCTACCTGTGTACCTATATTCGCGCGAATAAACCGGGTGCCGCTATTGCGGCAGCTGGTTTGTACTAATTCTTGGTGTGCGTGAAATTGACTCGCAAACGCTTGCCGGAACTGGCTCGAGGGCGTGATTCCCAAGCGGTCTTCGCCATTGGACACTGTCAACTGGCTGGCGGTGGGCAGGGCGGTTTCCAGCGGATCAAACACCTGAAACAAGGTGACGTCTGTATGTCTGGCCAATTGCGCGAGCGGCTTCTCGCAGGATTCATCAAAATCATGACAATCGGAGATCACAAACACCGCGCTACCTGGTTTGGCGACGCGGCGTATGTCGGTGAAAATTTCGTACGATTGAGTTGTGCCCGCGCGAGGTTGTGGGCTGCTGAGGCGATGATTAAATTCCTGAAGCTGATTGAGCAACGCCAACACGGCGTGCTTGCCGCGACGAGCGCGCAGATCTTTTTGCTGGTCGTCGGCAAATAAAAGAGCGCCAATTCGATCATTATTCTGCATTGCCACCCATGCGATTACGCCCGCAATCTGCGCGGCGTATACAGATTTAAAGACATTCACCGAGCCGAAGAACATGGGCGAGCGCTGGTCGACCACGATAAAAACCGGCCGTTCGCGCTCCTCTTGAAACAGCTTGGTGAAGGTCTCCGTCGTGCGTGCAGTCACTCGCCAGTCGATGTTGCGGATGTCGTCGCCGGGCTGGTAGGGGCGAACTTCAGCGAACTCCATACCGCGCCCGCGAAAATGGGTGCGCGAATCGCCATCACCCGCCGCCGAACTTTTTTTGCGGTTCTCAAGCGTTAAGTCGCGACTTAAGTAGCGCAGCTGTAACAGATCGTCTACAGAGACGTAAGCACCGGCGCCCTGGCCGTTGGTATGTTGATTTGCCATGCTGGTTGCCTCGGGGTGGTTAAACCACGGCTACCCGTTGTACCAGCTCATCGATGATACCGTCCGGTGTTTGCCCACTGGCCTCCGCTTCAAACGTTAAAATCAGGCGGTGGCGAAAAACGTCGTGGACAACCGCTTGCACGTCGTCCGGGCTGACATAGTCTTTCCCCTGCATGAACGCGTGTGCACGTGAGCAACGATCCAGGCTGATGGTTGCTCGCGGACTTACGCCAAACTCCAGCCATTTGGCCAGATCGTCGCCATATTTTGCCGGGTTGCGCGTTGCATCAGTCAGCTGAACGATATATTCCTCAACCGGATCGGCCATGTGGGTCGCGAGGGCCTCTGCGCGCGCAGCGAATATTGCCTCCTGGGTGACCACGTCGGAAATCGCTGGTTTTTGCGCGACGGCGCTCGCCTCCAGGCGGCTCAAGCGCAGAATTTCTTTCTCGGCAGTTGCATCGGGGAAATCCACTCTTACATGCATCAAAAACCGGTCCAGCTGGGCTTCAGGCAGCGGGTAGGTGCCTTCCTGCTCAATGGGGTTCTGGGTCGCCATCACTAAAAACAGTGGCGGTAACTTGTAGGTGGAGCGGCCGACACTGATCTGGCGCTCTGCCATCGCTTCCAGCAGCGCGGACTGCACTTTGGCTGGCGCTCGGTTGATTTCGTCCGCCAAAACCAGATTGTGGAAAATGGGGCCGGCCTGAAATTCAAAGGTGCCGTTTTCCGGGCGGTAGATGTCGGTGCCGGTCACGTCGGAAGGCAGCAGGTCTGGGGTAAACTGAATGCGATGGAAATCACCTTCAATGCCCTCAGACAATGTTTTAATCGCTTTCGTTTTGGCCAGGCCCGGCGCCCCTTCTACAAGTAAATGGCCATCGGCGATGAGTGCGGTTAATAAACGATCGGTGAGATGCGGCTGCCCCACAATCTGAGAATCCAGCCAGTTTCGTAACCCCTGCAGAGCGGTTTTTGTAGACATAATTAACTACACCATATTCTTAAATAAGCGACAAAACTCATTGTTTTATAAGAGTTTTTAAACTATACGTTAATTGAGCTTTGAATTGAAACAACGCTTGTGGCCTGCTCGCACTATTATTGTGTGGGAGTCGCGTAAGCCCGCCTATTGACCGTGTCGAGCGCCCCAGGTTCCCCGCAACGATCACGCTGGTTCCATTCATTTTGCTGCAGCCAGCAACAGGCAGTTTATGTAGGGGCGCCGCCGGAGACTTCAACGAGCCGAACGCAATATTCGTGTTAGATGTCGCAGCGTAATGTCAGAAAAATAGAGGATTGTTGTCGTGGAAATTTCTCAGCCACATGTGAATGATCGTGAGCATTTTTTAACCGTTTTTGACAAATGGGTCGAGCAGAACAAGCAAAAAGAGACTGACCCGGGGTTTCTAAAATTTGCCCAGGTTTACCTCGCGCGTTTCCCGCTTGAGGATTGGGTGGGGCGCCAGATTGGCGACCTGTTTGGGCTGTGTTACGGCCTGTTTATGACCTTAAAAAACAGCGCCCGCAAGCCCGTGGTCGAGGTGTACAACCCCTCTCTTTCGGAACACGGGTGGCAGTCGGGGCGCACCATCGTCGTGATACTGCAGCGGGATATGCCGTTTTTAGTCGATTCCATCCGCGTGCTGTTCAACAAAAAAGAAATTCCTATCTACATCATCAAAAGCCGTGTTCTCAATGTTAAACGCGGGGGGGAGTTCAGTGTCGAGCAGGGCGGTGCTAAGCCAAGCAAGGAAAAAAATATCAGCCGCGAGGCACTTATTTATCTGGAGATCAGCCTTCATCCGGCCAGCGATGAGTTGGTGCGGATCAAGCGCGAGCTGCAAAAAGTACTGGCTGATGTGAGCGCAGTGGTGGATGACCACGATTCGATACTCGCGCGTCTGGATGAAGCGCAAGGCAGTATTAGCCAAATGGGCGAAAGCACGGCGGAAATTGTGGCCTTTTTGAGCTGGTTACGGCATCGCCACTTTGTGTTTCTCGGTTTTCGTGATTACAACCTGATCGACCAAGCCGACGGGCGTGTTCTTGAGGAAAATGCGGATGCGCGGATGGGGGTTTTCCGTGGCATCAAGGCCGAAAACACCCGTGTGCCGGAGGCGCAATTCAGCGACGGAATTCGCAATTTTTACGAGGGTTCGGATATCGTCTGTTTTTCCAAAGCGGCCACCCACAGTTCCGTGCATCGCGCGGTCTACCCGGATTACGTGGTGGTGAAAAAACTGGATGCGCAAGGTAATGCCCTGGGTGAAGTGCGCTTTTTGGGATTGTTCACCTATGAAGTATTCTCCCAATCGCCGTTCGATATACCCATTTTGCGCTTGAAAGTGAACAGCATAGTAGAAAATTCCGGATTGGACCCGAACAGTCACGATGGCAAAAACCTGTTCCGCACCATCGAAAACTATCCACGCACTGAGCTGATGCTCACCGATACTGCCACGCTGGAAAACAATATTCTGGCGATTGCCAATTTGAATGAACGCCACCTGGTGAAGCTGATTGCTCGCGCAGATCCGTTTGGCAATTTTGTCACTTGCAACGTGTTCGTGCCGCGCGATGTGTACACCTCGGCATCGCGTCAGCGCATTCAGGATATTCTCGGTGAAGCACTGGGTTCTAACGATTTCGATTTCAATACGTTTTTTTCGGAATCCAACCTGGTGCGTGCGCAATTCGTATTTCGTATCGACCCCAGTGTAAAGCGCGAATTGAACCTGGCTGAACTGGAAGACAGCATCGCTGAGGTCACCCGTAATTGGACGGATCACCTGCGTAGTTCGCTTTACGAAGAGTACGGCGAGGCGAAAGGAACAGCGTATTTCAATGCATTTAAAAACGGGTTTACGCCCAGTTACCAGGAATATTTTGATGCTCGCTTTGCCGTGCAGGACATCAAACTCATTGAAGAGCTAAAGAACGAACAGGATATAGCGATGAATTTTTATCGGCCGTTCGGCGCCGATGAAACTGCCATTCGCTTTCGTATTCTGCATTTAAATGAACCGCTGGTACTATCGGATGTGATTCCATTACTGGAAAATCTGGGGCTGCGGGTAATCGGTGAGCATCCTTATCAGATCTTCCAAAAAAACGGTAAAGGCGTGTGGCTGCACGATTTCCAACTGGTGCTCGGTTTGCCTGTGAACCCGGATATCAGCAGCGCCAAACTCCTGTTCGAAGACGCGTTCGAAGCTATTTGGAGAGGCCAGGCCGAGAGCGATCCCTTCAATAAGTTAGTGCTAGCGGCGCGTTTGAACTGGCGCGAAGTCTGTGTGTTGCGGGCTTACGCAGGCTATATGAAACAGGTCGGTTTTTCGTCTGATCAGGCATTTGTCGCCGACACCCTGCTGCGTTATCTCGATATCACCCGCGATCTCGTCGCTATTTTTAAATCGCGCTTTGATCCGCGCCTGAACCGCGATAATAAATCCAAGGAGCGGGGTGAGCGGTTGAAGAAAAAAGTGCTGGACGCGCTGGATGCTGTGCCTAATCTGAATGAGGACCTGGTGCTGCGCCACTACTTGCAGTTGATAGATGGCACCTTGCGCACCAACTATTTCCGCGCGAACCGCGATTATATTTCGTTCAAGTTTAGCCCGCGCACAATTCCGGATATTCCCGAGCCGCGCCCACTGTTCGAAATTTATGTGTATTCCCCACGTGTTGAAGGTGTGCATTTACGTGGTGGCAAAGTGGCACGCGGTGGCCTGCGCTGGTCGGACCGCTTACAGGATTATCGCACCGAAGTGTTGGGCCTGGTGAAAGCCCAGCAGGTAAAAAATGCGGTGATTGTCCCCACCGGAGCCAAAGGCGGTTTTGTGAGTAAAAATCCACCCAAAACCGGCGGGCGAAAGGCCGTTCTGGATGAGGGTATTGCCTGTTACAAAACTTTTATTCGCGGTTTGCTGGACTTAACCGATAACTTTGTTGCGGGGGAAGTTATTCCGCCACCGGAAGTCATACGCCACGATGAAGACGACCCCTACCTGGTGGTTGCCGCCGATAAAGGCACTGCGACCTTTTCCGATATTGCCAACGCGATTTCCATAGAATATAGCCATTGGCTGGGGGATGCTTTTGCGTCCGGCGGTAGCCAGGGTTATGACCATAAAGGCATGGGGATTACCGCGCGGGGTGCCTGGGTATCGGTGCAGCGTCATTTTCGCGAAAAAGGTATCGATATACAGAAGGAGGATTTCAGCGTAATCGGCATTGGCGATATGGCTGGCGATGTGTTTGGTAACGGCATGCTGCTATCGGAGCATATCTGCCTTACCGCGGCATTTAATCATATGCATATTTTTATCGATCCAACGCCAAATGCCGCAGCGACCTTTACTGAACGCCAGCGACTTTTTCAAACGCCGGGTATCACCTGGGAAGATTTCGATAAATCACTTATCTCAGCGGGCGGCGGGGTATTCTCCCGCGCAGACAAATACATTGCTATTTCGCCGCAAATGCGAGAAGTATTTGCGATTACCGCAGACAAGCTGACGCCCACCCAATTGATTAACGCGTTACTTAAAGCGCCGGTTGATCTGATTTGGAACGGTGGTATTGGAACCTATGTAAAGGCGAGCATCGAAACTCACACCGATGTGGGCGATAAAGCCAATGATGCCGTGCGCGTTAACGGATTGGAGTTGCGCTGCCAGGTGTTTGGCGAAGGTGGCAATCTGGGCATGACGCAATTGGGGCGGGTCGAATACGCACTTTCTGGCGGAGCCTGTAATACCGATTTTATCGACAATGCGGCCGGTGTGGATTGCTCGGACCACGAGGTCAATATCAAGATTCTGCTGGATGAAATGGTGGCGGCGGGAGACCTCACAGCCAAGCAACGCAATGCGTTATTGGTGGAAATGACAGACGATGTGGCTGAGCTGGTGTTGCAAAATAACTACCGTCAAACGCAGGCGCTGAGTATTGCGCAGTTTCATGCGGCTACCCGCGACAATGAATACCGCCGGTTTATTACCTTCCTGGAGAATCGCGGCCGGCTGGATCGCTCGCTCGAGTTTATTCCCACTGATGACCAAATCGCCGAACGCCAGGCGCACGGCAAGGTACTTACCCGTCCGGAATTGTCGGTGTTGATTTCCTATGCCAAAGTGATGCTGAAAGAGGAGTTGACCGATTCTGATCTTGCCGAAGACCCTTATATCGCCCGCGCCATAGAATCTGCGTTTCCGCAGACTATTGTCCATAAATTCCCGGAAGAGCTGTATCGTCACCGCCTGAAAAAGGAAATTGTAGGCACTCAACTGGCGAACGACTTGATCAATAACCTGGGTATTACCGTTGGTCATCGTTTGCTGGAAACTACTGGCGCGCGCAGTGATCAGATCGCACGGGCCTATGTGGTCTCACGGGATGTGTTCGAATTTGAAGAGTTTCAGGATTATATCAAGTCCCTGGATAACAAAGTTTCGGCGGAATTTCAGGCGGAGCTTACATCCAACATGATTCGCCGGGTAAGGCGTGGAACGCGCTGGTTTTTGCGCAACCGCCGGCAGGACCTCAGCCCCGAAGCGGATGTGGCCTTTTTTAAAGAGAGCCTGGATGCGGTCTACGCGGCCTCCGCAGAAGCGATTGAGGGAAGCGCTCGCGAGGAATGGCTTGCCCGCAGTAAGCGATTCGAAGAGTTGGCGCTACCAGGTGTTTGGGCGCTGCGCCTGGCAATGCCAGATAACCTGTTCTCCGGCCTCGGTGTGGTGGAATCGGCGCGGATGGCGGGTAAAGATATTCGCCCGGTTACCGATATGTTTTTCGACTTGCTCGACAAGCTCGATTTAAACTGGTTCGCATCGCAGCTTTCCGAAATTAAGGTGGATACCTACTGGCAGGCTATTGCGCGGGAAACCTATCTCGATGATCTCGAAACTGCGTTGCGCCGTTTAACGGTTGCTATGGTTAACGCCCAGGATAAGTCGGGAGCCGCAGGCTTATTTGAGCAATGGCTTGGCGATAATGCGTCGTTGATCGTGCGCTGGAAGCAAATGATTACCGAAGTGCAGGCGTCGCCGGGTACGGATTACGCCATGTTTGCGGTCGCGCTGCGCGAATTGGGTGATTTGGTAGACGTGACCGAACATTGGGTGTGATATTGGCAAATCAGGTAGAAATACAGCTCACCATTAATGCTGACGAATATCTGAAAATGTACCAGGGGAGGGCGAATGATGTTGTTGCTCGTGCAGTAGACGGGCGACGTATCCGGTTTCCCGCCCGTATTCTGCAGCGATTTGTAACCCGCGAAGGCGTCAGTGGCGCCTTCATAATAACGTTTGATGAGGCAAACCGATTCCGCAGCATCGAACGTAAATTGCGCTAAAAACAAGCCCTAAATCAACCTCAAACGCCAGTCGGCTTTATCGCTGACGGCGTTTTCTGTATGCTTCGCGAAAATTTAAGGAGCCTGCCACCATGTACGCATTTGCACGCAAACTGCTTTTCTCGCTCGACCCGGAAACCGCGCACGAGTTGTCACTGGATTGTCTGGGCGCCGCGGAGCGGTTGCAGTTGCTCAAGCCGTTTGTCGCGACGCCGGTTTCAGACCCTGTAGAAGTTATGGGGTTGCGGTTTCCCAACGCCGTGGGGCTTGCTGCCGGGCTGGATAAAAACGCGGATTACTTTAATGCGCTGGGCCAATTGGGTTTTGGTTCTGTTGAAGTGGGCACCGTTACCCCCTTGCCGCAACCTGGAAACCCGCAGCCGCGCTTGTTTCGCCTGATCGAAGAAGAGGGCATCATCAATCGCATGGGGTTTAATAATAAGGGTGTAGCGCATTTGGTGGCTGCCGTTGCCAGGCGTCGCTATCGTGGCGTGCTGGGGATAAACATCGGGAAAAATAAGGCCACACCAGAAGAGCAGGCGCTTAGCGATTACGAAAAATGCATGGACGCCGTTTATGAGAGCGCAGACTACATTGCCATCAATATTTCTTCCCCCAATACGCCCGGGCTACGGAATTTGCAGTTTGGTGAAAATCTTAGCCATTTATTGCAAGGCATAAAACGTCGTCAGGCGCTACTTCACGAAGCGACCGGCAAGCGGGTTCCCATTGCGGTTAAGATCGCACCGGATATGACGGATGACGAAATTAAAGGCGTGGCAGACGCGCTTGTTTCAAATCAGTATGAAGCAGTGATTGCAACCAATACAACTGTGTCCCGTGACGAAGTCCCGCACTCGCCCCACAAAGAGGAAATGGGAGGGCTGAGTGGCCGCCCAGTTGCTGAAAAATCCACCCACGTTATTCGTGTACTCGCTGAACACATGCAAGGTGCGATGCCGATAATCGGGGTAGGGGGTATTATGACGGGTGCAGACGCAGAAGAAAAAATCCGAGCTGGCGCGTCTCTCGTACAATTGTACTCTGGCTTTATTTACCGCGGCCCTGCGCTGGTGTCAGAGGCCGCAAGCGCAGTTGCTGCGCTTAGCTAGCGGCCTCTTTCGGGGTAGACCTGAGATACAGGTCGTTATTGGCCGGCACACAGGTTACCGGTAGGTTTTGCTGGTCCTTCAAAGGCTGCGGTTCGGTTGTTGCGCAGTGTCCTTGATTGTTGGTGGTACGGAAAGGGTTTTAGGCTTTATCCCGGCCACCTGTGCCGGGCTAAAAAAATGTTTGAATCTTCTGGGCTTGCGCCAGAGTATTGAAACCATTCCAATGGTCTTCTCGTCCTTCGCGCCAGCCGGTAAGCCAGTCATGCCTGGTATCACCGGTAACATGCGGGCAGAGACTGCGCGAGCGACCTGTAACACCTGCCTGGTAGCCTCGGGAAAATGCACGTTGGGAGGAATTTTTTTTCTGGCGTTTCATTCGGGAAGTACCTCTTTTTTGGTTATGAGCATATTCTTCATGAATTGCGTGAACTAAAGAGTCCGTTCCAATAAAATGGATCGTTTCCTGTCGCCGCCACACGTCAGTTAGCGTTGCGCTAAGCTGTAAAAATCGCGAGGCGGACAACCAGTGTCCCAAAGGCTAATTTAAATGTGAACGAATTTAAATTTATAGCCAGTTAATTCTATATCGCTCTTTTGCATAAAACCCCACACAAAAATTATGACCTCTCAATATTTTGCTACCTGCCCAAAAGGGCTGGAAAACCTTTTAAATCAAGAGATTACCGATCTCGGTGCCGATCAGGTTCGGGCCACTGTGGCCGGCGTCTACTTCTCTGGCGGACTGGAACTTGCTTACAAAGTTTGTTTGTGGTCCCGGCTCGCCAACAAGGTCCTTTTGCCTTTGGGAAAAGCGTCGGTGAACAGCGCAGAGGACCTCTATCGGGCGGCAAAAGCTATTCTGTGGGAGTCACATTTTCCTGAAGCCGCCACTTTAATTGTGGACTTTTTGGGTTCCAACAAAGCCATTCGCCACACACAGTTTGGTGCGCAGACGGTCAAAGATGCGATTGTCGATCGGATCAAAGAAGTGCGCGGTGAGCGACCGAACGTTGCAAAGCAAAATCCCGATTTGCGGATAAATGCGAGACTGGCGAAAAACGAAATCCACATTAGTCTCGACTTGTCCGGAGAAAGCCTGCACCGGCGTGGCTATCGCTTGGGTCAGGGCGGTGCGCCCCTTAAAGAAAATCTGGCCGCCGCCATTTTAATGCGTGCGGGCTGGTTGCAAATGGCAAGTGAGAGACTGGCGCTACTCGACCCTATGTGTGGCTCAGGCACATTTCTGATTGAAGGGGCGATGATCGCGACAGGTATGGCGCCGGGCCTTTTGCGAGCCAGACGAGGTGGGCTGGGGTTTGGTTTTTTGCGCTGGGCGCAGCACGACCAAAGCCTTTGGCAGCCATTGGTTGACGATGCCGAGCAGCAACTCGCCAGCGGACTGGCCGCGGGAACCGGCGAAATTCGCGGTTATGATCAGGACCCTCGGGTACTGGGCAATGCGCGCAAAAATATTTGCGCAGCCGGTTTGGATGATTTTATCCGCGTCAGCGAAAAATCCGTTGCTGATTTCAAAAAGCCGACCCATGCGGAGTTGAGCAATGGCCTGATGCTGTGTAATCCGCCCTATGGCGAGCGTTTGGGTGAAATAGAAGCACTGAAATACACCTACCAAACACTTGGCGCCGTAGCAAAACAGGAGCTGCCGGGATGGACTCTCGCCGTGTTCACCGGCAACAGGGAGCTGGGTAAAGCCGTGGGGTTGTGGGCAGCGAAAAAGTATCAGTTGTTTAACGGCGCAATCGCCAGCGAGCTTTTACTGTACGAATTGCGCAGTGAGGGTGAGCAGGTAAAAGTTGATGCGGCCACCCCTGCGACAAATAAAACTGTGTTGAACTTGCGTGAATGCCCGCTGAGTGCGGGCGCGGAAATGGTATTTAACCGGCTGCTGAAAAACCGCAAAAAACTGGACAAATGGGTCATGCGAGAAAATATTCAGTGTTATCGCGTCTATGATGCGGACATGCCGGAATATTCAGCCGCCATTGATGTCTATCAGTTTACGGACGGCAGGTTAAAGTTGCACGTTCAGGAATATGCAGCCCCAAAAACCGTGGACGCCGAAAAAGCCCAGGCCCGCTTTGAAGAAATTTTGCTTGCCTGTGCGCACGCCTATGAGCTGGACGACGAGCACTTGATTACCAAGCAGCGGGTGCGGAATCGCGGCAAGCAGCAATACGAAAAACTGGGTGGAAATCGCTCTGAGCAGGGCGTGGTGCGGGAGGGGAATGCCGATTTACAGGTTAATCTTACCGATTATCTCGATTCCGGGTTGTTTCTCGATCATCGTCCGTTGCGTTTACGCATTGCTGAACAAGCTAAGGGCAAGCAATTTTTAAATTTGTTTTGCTACACCGCAACGGCAACAGTACATGCTGCGCTTGCTGGTGCGAAATCCTCGGTGAGTGTGGATATGTCCAACACCTATTTGGATTGGGCGAAAGATAATTTCGCCCTCAACAATATTCATCAGTCGCAGCATATGCTGGTGCGGGCCAACTGCATGGATTGGCTGAAAAACTGCAGGCAGGGCTTCGACCTGATCATGCTGGACCCACCCAGCTTTTCCAATTCTAAAAAAATGGAAGGCGTATTGGATGTACAGAGGGATCACGCGGCGCTGATTGAGCGCTGTATGGACTTGCTCAACCCGGGTGGTTGTTTGTATTTTTCGAATAATTTACGCAGTTTCAAATTGGATGAAAATGCGTTGAGCCGCTACCGGGTGACCAACATTAGCGCGCAAACCCTAGACCCGGATTTTCAACACAACCCCAAAATTCATCAATGCTGGGAGATACGCCAAGCATGAGTTTAACCAAGTTGGCAAAACCCTTTAAAGTCAATTCAAAGTTCAAGCCAGCAGGCGATCAACCCGCGGCGATTGAAAAACTGTATCAAGGTGTGGAAGCCGGCTTGGCCCACCAGACGCTACTTGGGGTAACCGGCTCGGGTAAAACCTTTACGATTGCGAATCTGGTAGAAAAACTGCAGCGGCCAACCATGATTATGGCCCACAACAAAACGTTGGCAGCGCAGCTTTATGGCGAGTTTAAAGAGTTCTTCCCGGATAACGCTGTCGAGTATTTCGTATCCTATTACGATTACTATCAGCCGGAAGCCTATGTGCCATCTTCCGATACCTTTATTGATAAGGACGCATCGGTCAACGAACACATTGAACAAATGCGCCTGTCGGCGACCAAAGCGCTGATGGAGCGTGACGATGCGCTTATCGTCGCGACGGTGTCTGCCATATATGGTTTGGGTGATCCTGATGCCTATTTGAAAATGATGCTGCACTTATCGCGTGGCGATCAGATAGATCAGCGCGCAATATTGCGGCGCTTGGCGGAGTTGCAGTACACCCGCAACGACATTGATTTTGGCCGCGGAACCTATCGGGTGCGCGGTGAAATTATTGACGTGTTTCCTGCAGACTCAGAAATAGAAGCCGTGCGTATTGAATTGTTTGACGATGAAGTGGAACAGATCTCGTCGTTCGACCCGTTAACAGGGGAAATTCTTGCCCGCCTGCCGCGCTGCACTATCTATCCAAAATCTCACTATGTCACGCCGCGACAGACTATTTTGAATGCAGTGGATTTTATCGAAGAGGAAATGCAGGAACGGCTCGAGCAGTTTCGCGGTATGGATAAACTGGTGGAAGCGCAACGCCTTGAGCAACGCACCAAATACGATATGGAGATGATGCGCGAGCTGGGTTATTGCAACGGTATCGAAAACTACTCGCGCTATCTCTCTGGCCGCGCTGCCGGAATGCCGCCTCCCACGCTGTTTGACTATTTACCCAAAAACTCGCTGCTGGTGATTGATGAATCGCACGTAACTGTGCCGCAGATTGGAGGTATGTACAAAGGCGACCGGTCGCGGAAAGAAACATTGGTGGAGTACGGTTTCCGTTTGCCGTCGGCATTGGATAATCGCCCTATGCGGTTCGATGAATGGGAACAGCTAGCGCCGCAAATGGTTTTTGTATCGGCGACACCCGGCAACTATGAAGCCGAGCACCAGGGGCAAATCGTGGAGCAGGTCGTGCGCCCAACCGGATTGGTGGACCCGGAAATCGAAGTTCGTCCGGCGGGCACTCAGGTGGATGATTGTCTGTCAGAAATCCGCAAGCGTGTTAAAGCCAAAGATCGCGTGCTGATTACCGTGCTGACCAAGCGCATGGCAGAAGACCTCACTGAATTTTTGATGGAGCACGGTGTGCGGGTGCGCTATCTGCACTCGGATATCGATACCGTTGAACGGGTGGAAATTATCCGCGATCTGCGACTGGGTGAGTTTGACGTACTGGTCGGTATTAACCTTCTGCGGGAAGGCCTGGATATGCCGGAGGTCTCCTTGGTCGCGATTTTCGACGCAGACAAGGAAGGCTTCCTGCGGTCAGACCGCTCTCTGATCCAGACCATTGGCCGCGCCGCGCGAAATGTGAAAGGCCGTGCTATTCTCTACGCAGATAACATCACGGGTTCCATGCAGCGTGCCATGGACGAAACCAACCGTCGGCGCGAGAAACAAATCGCCTTTAACGAAGCGAATGGCATCACCCCGAAAGGTATCGTTAAAAGCATTGCCGATATCATGGAAGGTGCACGGGCACCGGGCGCGCGCCCTGGCAGCAAGCGGAAAGTTGCCGAGAAGGCCGCCAGCTACGCAACTGACGTACCGGCAGGGAAAGATGTGTGGCATCACATCGCCGATCTTGAAAAAGACATGCTTGAAGCCGCGAAAAATCTGGAATTCGAAAAAGCAGCAGCGATACGCGACAAAATCCACGAACTCAAGGAGGGCGCATGAACGTTTTCACCTATGGCTCATTAATGTATCCCCCAGTGTGGCAGCGAATTGTTCAATATCACTACGAACATAACGCAGCAACAATTTACGGCTATGAGCGTGTTGGTGTGCGCGACGAACCCTATCCTATGCTGGTGCCAGCGGGCACCTCGTCGGTGGTTGAGGGCGTGCTCTATCGCAATATCACCCCGGATGACCTGGCGCGACTTGACGCCTTTGAAGGCGACTTTTACGACCGCATCAGCGTGGATGTTGTTCTCACCGATGGCAGCGTGGTGCAAGGCATGGTCTATTTGGCCAATGCCTACGGTCGCCAGTATGCCCTCGAAACGCCTTGGGATATGGCGTTGTTCGAAGCCGAGGGCATGCAGCGTTTTAATAACCTCTACGACGGGTATGAACGCATCCGCTAGTCGCAACCGTTGACTTTTGCGTTACTGGTGCCTACAGTCCCCCAGGATTTCAGGTCACTCCGGTGATAAATGGGAAGCTGGAAAGCCAGCGCTGCCCCCGCAACGGTAAAGTGTTACGCCCGTCGTCACACTAAGCCCGATACCAGCCTGAAACCGCTTCGATACTCCCACATGAGTTCAGTAAAGGCGCGGAGGGCTGCCTTTCAGGAATGTTTTAGGGCCATCCTGCAAATTTCCTTTTCTCCTCCCGCTAACCAGGCTGTGTGCCTGTGCTGTTCCCATCGGATTTTTCTCCGGCCCCAGATTTGTGAGCACCCAGTTAATATGAGTACAAAAGACGAACGTCACGCAGAGGCGATGGCAAAACAAAAAGCTAAAGTCGATGCGAATATCGCGCGTGCGGATGAAGAGCGCGGTGTTGCGGTGCTGCTGACCGGTAATGGCAAGGGCAAATCCAGTTCCGCCTTCGGGATGGTGATGCGTGCGTTGGGCTATGGTCAGAGCGTGGGCGTGGTGCAGTTTATTAAAGGCAAACAGCTTTCTGGTGAAGAAATCTATTTGCGCGAAAAGTGTCCGCAGGTGGATTTCTATCAGATGGGCACCGGGTTTACCTGGAACACGCAAGATCGAAGCGGGGATATAGCGGCGGCCGAAAAAACCTGGGCCGAAGCCGCGCGTATGTTGGCGGATGAACGCCTGGACCTGGTCGTGCTGGATGAACTCACGTATATGCTTGCCTACGACTATCTTGATGAGTCTACCGTATTAAGTGCTATCACTGCGCGACCCGTTGCGCAAAGCGTCGTGGTTACCGGGCGCGGTGGCGGCAGCGCTCTGCGCGATGTGATGGATACGGTATCTGAAGTCAAAGATATTAAGCACGCCTTCAAAGCAGGCATTAAAGCCCGTAAAGGTGTCGATTTTTAGTGCTGTTCTCGGCGCAATTTCTACAGCGGTATTGGTGGCGCCTGCTGGCTGTTTCACTATTACTGGTGGTGCTTGTTGCGATTCTGGCGCTGACCATCGGCGCGGTGGATATACCGCTGTCTGCGTTAGTGCACTGGCCTCAGGGCAATTTGGCCTTTCAACATCAGCTTATTCTTGAGCAGTTGCGGCTGCCGCGCATTTTACTGGCACTGGGCGTCGGCGCGTTGCTGGCGATTTCCGGCACCGTTACGCAGGGCTTGTTTCGCAACCCCCTGGCCGACCCATCGCTAATCGGTATCAGTTCCGGTGCCGCCGCCGGAGCCAGTATTGCAATTGTGTTGTTCAGCCAGTCGGCGTTTAATTTGATGGGAATTTCGGTGGTAACCGCCGGTGCATTCTGCGGCAGCCTGCTGGTGGTGGGGTTTGTATACCGAATGTCGACCTCGGCGGCCGGGACCAGTGTGTCTACCATGCTGTTGGTGGGGATTGCGTTGACCTTTCTGGCTGGAAGTATCACCAGCCTGCTGGAATTCTTTGCCGACAACGACATGCTGCGCCGCATTAGTTTGTGGCGTATGGGCGGGCTCGAGGGCGCAAACTATTTGAGTGCCTGCACCGTGCTTGTGATATTCCTGATTATCTTTACGGTGCTGTACCGGCAACAAAATGCGCTCAATGTGTTTTTGCTGGGCGAATCCGAGGCCCGGCATTTAGGTATTGACGCAACCCGCCTTAAAAAGCTGGTGGTGGTGTGCGTGGCTGCGGGTGTTGGGCTGTCGGTTGCCCTCGCAGGTACCATAGCGTTTATAGGTTTGGTGGTACCGCATCTCGTGCGCATTATGGTTGGCCCAAACCACCGCTATATGATTCCGCTCACGGCTTGTGTCGGCGCCATGCTATTGGTACTGGCTGATGCGCTGGCGCGCTGGTTAATTGCTCCCACCGAACTGCCTGTTGGCCTGGTAACGGCGTTTATCGGCGCACCGGTGTTTATCTCTATGCTGTATCAGCGCAGACGGCTGGCTCTGTTATGAGCGGTTGGTTATGAGAGGTTGGCTATGAGCAGTTTGCGTATCGAACAGTTGCAAGTCTCGCTGGCGAATGTGCCGCTGTTGCGGGACATCAATCTCAGCTTGCGTGCGGGTTGTGTTTATTCCATTGTCGGTGCCAACGGGGCTGGCAAATCCACCTTGTTGAAAAGTATTGTGCGAGAAGTTCCGCGTACTTGCGGCAATGTTTATTTAGGTGAGAAGCTGCTCGATCAGGTTGCGCCGCTACAGATTGCTCGTTCGCTGGCAGTATTGCCGCAAAACAGTCAGCTCAACTTTCCGTTTACAGTTGCTGAGGTGGTGGGATTGAGCCGTACGCCGCATGAAACTGGTCGGGTACTGGATTCCACAATAGTTAACGAAGCAATCAGCGCACTGGACATCACTTACCTCAAGCATCGTCTCTATACCGCGTTGTCTGGCGGTGAAAAGCAGCGGGTACAGATCGCTCGAGTGCTGGCGCAAATTTGGCGGCAGGAAGATACTGCGTTGCCCCGCGTGCTACTGTTGGACGAACCTACCGCATTTTTGGATCTGGGCCACCAGCAACAACTGATGCATCTGGTTCAGTCGTTTGCAGCCCAGGGGGTCACCGTTTTAATGGTAATGCACGACATAAACTTAGCGGCGAATTTTTCCGATGACATTATCGCCATGCAGTGTGGTGAAATTGTCGCTCAGGGCGCACCTCACAGTGTGCTTACCGCTGAGTTAATCGAGCAGTTGTTTCAGGCGAGGGTGCATTTGCTAAAAGAGCAGGGCGATGCCTGGTTCTATGCGTTGCAACAAGGCTCCGGCATTCCAGGGCAGCGCTAGCTTTCCGGGTTGCCTGTGTTGGATTCGGTTTGTGGCGGGGCGAGTGGGAGCTTAAACGCGTAGGCACACACTACGCAGGTAAAATAGGTTACCCAGCCTGCAAATATCACGTCACTTAAAAAATGCCCGCCCTGCAGTATACGCACAAAGCCGACGAGTGCGCCCAGTGCTGCGCCGTACACCAACCAGACTCGCTTTTGTCTGACCCAGGCCAAGGCCATTAAATAAAACGCAATGGCGGCGTGGCCGCTCACGAACGAACAGTTTTTTGCGCACTCACCGGAGTAGTGAAAAGTGGGGGCGAAGGTCATTTCTCCACCGAATTGCACGACGTGCTGGGGGCGAGGGCGGCCGACCGTATTATCTTTTAATAGCAGATTAACCAGTATGCCGGGGCCAATAAGCAAAGTGAGTAACAAAAATAAGGCTTTGCGGCGTGAAACCCACCATTGTTTGCGGCTGGTAATGACAATTGCGGCAATGATCGCCAGTAAATAGACCACCTGAATTTTCGCGAACACCAGGTACACAACACGTACAAAGCCATTGTTCGCATAGGTGAAGTCGTTGGCGAAATAGAACATACCTGCGACTTTCAGGTCTATATTCGGCCACAGCAGAAACACCACCGCGCAGGCGACACAAGCGGCCAGATCCCAGCGCAGCAATTTACTCATAGCCTTTAAATCCTCGCAACAAGCTGACGTAAAGCGACATGGTATCGCCCTCGTAAGGCGAGGTGGAAACTTTGCCTAAGGGTGTGCTGGCTTCGAAACGGCCCAGCACGGATTCTTCCAGCGGTTCCTTGCTCACAAACACGTAGGTCTGATTGCTATTTCCCGCAAAGTCCCGCAGATTGACTTTTAAATCGTAGTAGTCGCGAATGTTGTCTGCTTGCGGATTCCAGCGGGCGAAATCGAAGCTGCCGGGACGTGCGTAGAACCCGATATAGGCGAGAATATCCCGTGAATCGCTGGTGAGCTTTGCATCTGGAAACGCCGCAATCAAGGGGCGAATTTCTTTCCCCAGTTCTGGCCAGCCAATCAGGCGGTGGTAGGGATCATTTTTGGCAGTGGGCTCGATATCCAGCCAGCGAAGCATCTGCGGCCAGTGATACACCATTGATAACAACACCAGATTGAACGCGATGCCATAACCCAGTCTGCGGTAAAACGTGCGTGCGGTATACGCGTTTTGCCAGCCTAAAGCCAGCAGCAGGGAAGCCGCCACCATCCAGGGACCAGCCCAGTTGGGGAACGCATGGGATGCAAGTGCCTGAACGCCTATTGCTGCCAGAATAACGCCGCTCACCCAGAGAAGCAGCCGATAGAAACCGCTAAAAGGCTGCGGAAACTGGGATTGAGTTACCGCTGCGCGCTTGCCAAAACTTTTACGAATCACATGAATTAACAGCCACGAAAAGACCGGTCCGAAAATCAGGAACTGGACGGCGATAAACTCAGCAAAGGGGCCTATGTTAATTGCAGGGCCACTTGCGTGAGAAATTTCCTGCGTGTGTTGCGCGGCAATCCATTGGTGGGCGAAATTCCAGTAGATATTTAACCCGAAAATTGCGCCCGCCACTATCGCAGCAAGCCAGGGGCCAAGGGTCAACAGTTTTACCCGGTGCTCTTTTTCCACCAGTAAAAACAGGAATACTGCAAGGGGAAACGCCCCCATGGTGTACTTGCTAAGCATGCCAAGGCCGGTAAATACCCCGAGCAATATCCAGTGGCTCAGATTCGCTGTCTCGAGCGCGCGCAAAGTAAAGTAGAGCGCAAGTGACCAGAACAACAGTAGCGGCGCGTCGGTGGTAATAAATTCGCTGTTGAACCCGATCATCGGAATGCAGACAAACACAACCCCGGCAATCAGGCCGTTAGTGGTGTTGCTATAGCGTGTTGCGCTGGCGAACAACACGGCCGCAGTCGCACTATACGCCAGGCACGCCATCATTTTGATCGCAAATACCGTGTCACCCAGTAGCGACGTGGCCAGCATAATAAGCCAGGCGACCATTGGCGGTTTGGAGTAATACCCGAGATCGGGGTTGAGTGACCAGTGGTAATAATAGGCTTCGTCGTAAAACAGACTAAACTGCGGCTGCAGCAGTACCAACAAACGATACACCGTGACGACGAACAAAAAGCCCCAGAATAAAGGTGCAGGCTTGGCCCAGGTATTTGAAAAGGGAAAGCGGGCGCTGGTTGGTGTTAACGGTGGGTGTTCGTCTTTGATAACAGGCAGCAGATAGTTGCGTATCGTCCGCCACAAGCCCAGCAGTGCAACGACGTACAACATTGGCAGCGCATACTGGTAGTCATTTTTGTCCAGCAGGCACAAGAGCGCGGCAACCACCAGCAAAAACACGATAAAACCGTGCATTACAGGGTTGATCCCGGAGCGCCACCTCCAACCGATAACCACCGCTGCACTGCCACAAAATATACCGAGTGCGCCACCGACCAAGGTATCCATCGGCCAGTGGACACCGAGCCATATGCGGCTTAAACCGACCATAACACCCAAAGCGATAAAACCCACTTTTTGCCAGGCGCGCGAGGCAAAGTAATAACCGACCGTGGCGATTAAAAATGCGGTGAGTGTGTGGCCGGAAGGGAAACTGTACTGTTTATATATTTTGCCAAATTGCAGAAATTCTCCCGCGACTAAAACTGCGGGAGGGCGTGGTGCATCAAAATAACCTTTGAGGGTGTTGGATACGATTGCGCCAATAACCGCTGCCCAGAACACTACCCAGTGCAGTTGCACGTTGCGGTTCGCGAGCGCAAGCACCAGCGATAAAATCAAAGTGCCATCGCCGAATACCGTCATGTTGTGCAGCACCCACTCGGGGATATGCGATGCCAGTGAATTAATTTCCGGGAAGGCGAAATGGTAACCCTGCAGTTGATAACCAATGAATGCGATCACAAGCAGGGCAAGCGCGAAAAACATCAGCTGTGCCAACGTTTTGGTGTTCAGTTCAGTCGCATTTGCGCGGGCTTCGGCGACCAATGCAGCGTGATCCTGCCGCCGTTTTTGCAGATAAGTAAACAGTGTTTGCATAATTTAGTTTTGTTGCGTCGGTATAGGATCGACTTGCACCAGCATCAACCCGCCGAAGTGCCAGATAATATGATTGCGGTATTCCGGGAGGGTCTGCGCGAGGAGCTCCTGCAGTGCTTTAACCCGATCTACACGCACCAGTGCTATTTCGCCGGGCCGTGGCGCACGCAGTGGCGTGATTTGCTGGCGATAAACACTAAAGCTTGGCATATGCATACGCCAGGCAACCACCTGTGGTGTCTCGCCGGTTTGTTGCGCGCGGGCCTCTAAAGTCGCTATAGCTTCGTGCACTGGCCGCTGCTGAAATTCTGATGCGACTTGCACGAATTGAGTAAATACAAACGCATTGATCGCAAGCCCCGACAGCACCAATCGCTGCCAGGTACGCATGCGGGGCGCAAAAGTAAGTGCTAGAACAGCAACCAGCAGAGCAATACTGATTGCGCCGTAGAGCGGCGGGAAGAACGTTCCGTGCCGGGCGAGATTGGCTCCGTCGTAACCGCGAGTGGTTTCTGCGGCGATTGCCAGCACCTGCGGCAGGAACACCATAAGCAGCGCGAGTACTATCGGAAACACCAATACCCAGCGATTGCGCCGAAACAGGCTGGTTTGGCGTGCGAGCAATAAAAATAACGGAACACAGCCATTCAGAATGTAGTGGGGCAACTGGGTTTTGGAGAACGAAAATATCACAAAGACCACCGCAAACCAGATCAGCAGAAAGCGGTTTAGCTTATCGCGCCAAAGACGTTTGGCATTGGCGATAGCCACGAACAACAGGCCGCTCAGTGGCAATAGGATGAGCGGCAGTGCGCCGAAATAGTACAATAGTGAACCGCCGTGGCTTTCACGGGTCGCGGAAAAGCGCTTCAAATTGTGTTCGACAATAAAGCCTTGAAAAAACCCCGCTCCTTGCTCGTGATAAACCGCCACCAGCCAGGGAGCCAGCACAGCGAGAAACAGTATCCAACCAGGGAAGTACCAATACGCCTGATACTGATTGCGTTCGCCCCGGTTGGTCACTAAATAAATCAGCGAGACTAACAATGGTACCACCACGCCAATCGGCCCTTTGGTCAACATTGCCAGACTCATCCACAAATACACACGTAGAGCATGTTGTTTGCGCTGGCTTTCGAAGAACCGCCAGATATCGAACAGCGCCAGGCTGAGAAAAAGGTTGAGTGTGGCGTCAGCGATGGCCGAGCGTGCAATTAAGGCGACCCACACCGAGTTCACCATAAACAGTGCTGCAATAAGCCCGCGCTGGCGGCCGATGTATTGGCGTGCGAAGCTCATAAGTGCCAGAGCCCACAGGCAGGCCATCAATGCAGATGGCAGCCTGAAAGCCCACTCGTTAAACCCAAAAGTGGAGATGCTCGCCGCTTGCAACCAATAAAAGAAGATGGGTTTGTCGTAGCGGGGTTCGCCGTCCAGATAGGTGGCCGAGTAGACTCCCGTGTCCAGCATTTCCCGGGTGGCCTCGGTAAAGGCGCCTTCGTCGAGGTCGAACAGTGCGACCGATCCCAATCCAAGAAACAGGCTGATCGCAAAAGACAGATAGAGCGCCTTTTGCGAAAAAAGAAGGCGCTTTAGCGCAATGCTTACGTTATTCACAATAAGAATCAGGCGTTGTCGGTTGCGTTGGTCTGTGGTGCGCTGTCCTGCGCTTTTTCCGTTTCCTTGGGTGCATCAGAGAGGTCGCACACCAGCGGTTTGCGCACTTTGTAGCTGCGCACATTGGTGGTTTGGAAAAATATTCGGCTGAGGATTTCGGACAATACACCGGTGGTTAAAAATTGCAGAGACGCAATAATCATGATGCTCGCGAATAAGAGCAGAGGTCTGTCGCCAATGTCGGCACCTAAAAAGAGCTTGATGAATACCAGGTAGCTCATTAAAGCGCCGCCGATCATCCCAACCCACAGGCCAATTGAACCGAAAAAATGGCCCGGGCGTGCGCGGAATTTGAGGAAGAAAAAAACCGTTACCAGGTCGATTACCACGCGGAAGGTGCGGCTGATGCCGTACTTGGATTCGCCGGCCATTCGGGCGCGATGGTTCACATCAGTTTGGCCAATCCGGTGCGGCGGGCACACGGTTGCCATCCATACAGGAATGAAACGGTGCATCTCGCCATAAAGGCGAATCTGCTTGACCACATCAGCGCGATATACCTTAAGGCTGCAGCCGTAGTCGTCCAACTTTACGCCGCTCACGCGCTGGATCAATTTATTGGCAATACGGGACGGCAGCTTGCGCGAAACCATGGCGTCCTGGCGGTGTTTGCGCCAGCCCTGCAGCAGGTCCAGATCGCGCTCTAAAAGCTCGCGTACCAGGCGCGGAATATCTGCGGGATCGTTTTGTAAATCACCATCCATGGTGGCGATTAGTTCAGTTTGTGCCGCGTCTATACCTGCTTGCATGGCCGCAGTCTGGCCAAAATTGCGTTGCAGCTCGATGTGTTGAAAGCGCTCGCCGTATTCGTCCACGCAGGCGTTCAATCTCGCGGAGGTGCCATCGCGACTGCCGTCGTTCACAATAATCACGAACCAGTCGCCAGCATAATTTTCCAGTGCTGACTGCAGGGCTTCGAAAAGGGGTTTTACATTGTCTTCTTCGTTGTAAACGGGAATAACGACGGTGAGACTGGGTAACAGCATAGCTCGAGCTTACCTGTATTAATCAATTAAGCGAGAAGAAGATCGGGTGCGGAGCAGGGTGAAGCCCACAATGCCGATCATGATGTTCGTAACAAAAATAAAAATATGCACATTGACAGCAACCCGCACCAGAGATTCCAGCGCGTAGCCCAGCGGCACCAGGGGCATGGCAAACGCCAGCTCAAACGTGCCTGCATTGGCAAACCCCGTAACTGGCGAGAGCGCGCTGCCATCTGCAAGTATGGTGGCGATCCAGCTGTGCGCCAGTGGAATCTGGCCAAGTAATGCAGCGAGATAGGCTAGCGCGAATAGTTTCACGGTCCAAATTGCAACAGTAAAAAGGTAAAGCGTTATCCAGTCGCGCGGGGTGGCGACCAGGCGGGATGCGAATGCGAGTTTTGGTAATCGACTGCAAGCGATATTCAGGATTTTCATTCCGACTGGCAGCCCCGCGATAAGGGCGACTGGCGCTATCAGCGCGTAGTCGTCGAGCCACAGGTCGCCGGCAAAAAACACTAGCAGACAAAGCAAAACGTGGGCGTCGAACAGGCGCATAATCACCAATACAGCGGTGGAGTAACGGTAGTCTATCGCTAACTGATGCTTGCTCAACGCAGGCAATACCAGCTCACCAAGGCGCATTGGCAACAAAAAGCTTACGGTGTTGTGAACAAAGCTGACCGCGGCTACGCGCCCAAAGGCGACGGGCTGCTGCAAACGGTACGCAAAATAGACGCGTACAACGCGCAGTACATGGCTAACTAAAACAGCGCAGGCCAAGAGTGCGACAGCGTACAGCGATAGCGCTCTCCATGCAGCGAGGGTGTCGAGCCAGCCATAATTAACCTGCACCCAATACACCACGGCAAATAGCATGGCCGAGGCAAGGAGTATTTTCAGGGTGTTCGTCAGATATTTGGGCATGTACAAAGTAAAGAGGGTGAGCCGTCGGATTAGCGGGCGCTTTATACCATAGATGGGCCGTCAAACACTAACTAAGCCGCCACAGCCGCAACGGGATCGGGTTTGTTTGGTCGCCGCACCGATAACGCTAGCGCAGGTTGCGGCTTATTGAGCCGGCCAATTGCTGGAACCGTTGTTGAAGTTTATTAGGGGCCTGAATGAGCTGAATAGTGATGTTATCGCGCCCGCCGTTTTTCAGCGCAGCTTCCAGAAGTGCGGCGGTTGCCGCTGCAACCGAGTTCGCCTGTTTGAGCGAGGCGGCGATATCGTCATCTGATACCGCGTCAGTCAAACCATCACTGCACAGCAGCAGCCAATCGCCGGGCTGCCATTGCGCGTCAAATAGGCCGACATTCACTTCCGGGAGATCGAGCGCCCCCAAGCATTGGGTGATAATATTTTTTTCGGGATGGGTGGTAAATTCCTCCGGAGTTATAGCGCCGGAATCCAGCAACATTTGCACGTAAGAGTGGTCTTTAGTGAGTTGGCGGAAAGGCGTTTCCGAGGAGGTGGTGAAAAGATAGGCGCGGCTGTCGCCTACCCACGCGAGTTGAAACCGATCCTGGCTGGAGGCAAGGGCAACAACCGTTGAGCCCATTCCAGCGCCACCAACGCCAGCATCAGCTGCATCCAATATGGCTTTGTGGCTGGTTTGCACCGCATCCGCAAGCGAAGCCCCACCAAGGAAAGCTTCGCGCAGCGTATTGCAGGCAATTGAGCTGGCAACTTCCCCGGCCGCGTGGCCTCCCATCCCATCGGCCACCACCCACAGGCCCTGCAGGGGCAGTGAAATATGACAATCTTCGTTGTTGTTTCTTTGCAATCCTACGTCAGTTACTGCGCAGTATTCAGTCAGGAACATGAACCATCCAAAAAAGCTCAAGGATTTTGTCGGAGACTAAACCAAAACCGTAATAGTGTCTTCACAAACCCGACGATAATGTTTTGTTTTACGCCATCAGTCACAATCACCCGCCGAAGCGCGAATGACATGAAACAATCAATTGCGAGTATAGAGCAGTGTGGCCGCCTAGAGTGGTTTACCCAAATGGCAAAACATGCAGAATATTCGCGCGAGTATTCATCGAGTTATTGAGCTTTAGACCGGCTTGATCGGTTGAAAATTCCCCAGTTAAGCGAAGAGAGTCTCAACGGTCGGTGAAGAGAGTCTCAACGGCCGGTGAAGAGAGTCTCAACGGTCGGTGAAGAGTGTCTCGAATGGCGGTAAAGAAAGTCTCAACTGCCTGCGAAGAACGTGCGGACGTTAACATTCCCAACCCAGCATTCTCGTTTTGAGTGATTAAGTATTGAGCGAATCCCGCAGTCTTTAAGTGCGCTGTTTCACCTGAGCGGCGGGAATAATGACATTTTGACCCGGTCACTGGGTTTGCTTAACCAATTATGGTTTACTTGGCGTGCTTATACAGCACTAGGGCCTGTTAGTGTTCCAAGTGACTGTTTTTTGTGCGGAAGCCGCGCAGGGAAGCTGAGATTTACCTGGGTCGCTCTTTGTGTGTTTTTGCTCCCATTCCCTATTTGGACGAAGCGCGCAGCTTGTGGCCCGCCTACTTATTCAACGAATTATCTAACTACGACACCCGATGCTCCAATTACAATTCAAAGATGCCAGTCGCAAAACCCTGTGGCTGGTGGAACAGAGCTATACCATAGGTTCGTCCGCTCAGTGCACCCTGACGATCGCCGATGTGCGCTTAAAGCCTCACCATGCTGACCTGCTGTTGGATGGCGACGTTGGGCAGATTCGCAATCTCCATGGCGACAACCAAATTCGCGTCAATGGGATTCCCGTTTCCGATTCGCACCCCATAGCGCATGGGGACCGCCTTATCCTCGGCATGACTGAACTGGCGGTAATTGACCCGAAGCGCCACACCATGGAAACCGAGGCTGCAGAGCGCGCTGCGAAGGCAGAAGGACATTGGGTACTTAAACCAATGAGCCGGGCGCTGGGCGAACGCCAGTATGTTGTCAACGAAACCGCTGTCATCGGGCGTGCGCGCGAGTGCGATATCAGCCTGGGCGTGGCTCATCTATCGCGCCGACACGCTCGTCTGACGGTTACCGAGCGTGGCTTGAGAGTCGACGACCTGGACTCAGCCAACGGGACATTTGTGAACGGTCAACGGATAAAAACTGCGGTGCTTAAGCCTGGTGATCAACTAAGTTTCGATGCTATTCAATTTCAAATCAACGGCCCACAAGTCGATCTGGATGTCACCACAGTGCGCCCAGTTATTAGCATTCAACAAGCGAAAAGCCAGCCCGCAAGCGGATCTCAACGGCCGGCACGTGCTGCACCACGCGATATTTCCCGCCCAGGACAGATGGGGCATCAGGAAATTGCCGCCGCAACTGCGCGCAGCCTAACCGCTACCCATCGTTCGACAGGTAATGCGGGCCGCTGGATGATAATTCTGGCGTCTTTAGGCTTGTGTGCCGTCGTAGGCCTGCTTGTAGCGAAGTATTTTGGAGCCTTTGGTTAGAACCAAACTGTATTTAAGTTAGTGCCTTGGCTGCCGAAACCCCTGTTAACACACGTATGGGACGACGCACCGGAGCAACTGATGATGCATTCACTTAGCCCTTCACAACGACATTCACAAAGTTACGCTCAGACCCAAACCACGACTGTCCGCTGGCAGTCGTCTTACCAGAGCAGCCAGACGCAAAGCGACGGTTCGCAGGTAACGGTGTCAGCGCAACTGTCGACGTCATACAGCTCCGAGACTCGCTACATCCCTGGCTCCAATCGCCCTCCAGTCACCTATGAGCCACCAGACCGCTGGCAGCGAGCGGCCGGCAATGGCGCAAATAGTACAAACCAAGCAGAAACAGCGAACACAGCCGATGTTCCGCCCGTAACCCAGCCGAAAGAGCGCAACAGTGCGGCGACTACTATCCTGGCGTTTATCGAGCAGCGGCTCGCGACTGATCTGGAAGAGGGGGCTTCGCCAGAACAATTGCAGAGTCGTTTGCAAGCCGGCATGGATGGGTTTCTTCAGGGGTACAACGAAGCGCTCGAGCAACTCAAAGCGATGGGCTTCTATGAGGGCAGTGTAAAAACAGCGGTGGACGAAACCTATGAACAAATGATGTCCGGCTTTAAAGAGCTGGCAGACCAATATGGTCTTGAAATGCCAAATGTGGCGGAACAAAGCAGCGATAGCAGTAAACTCACCCAGCCGGTCCAGGACGCTCCCCAAGTGATCAGCAGTAGCCCGGCAGACGCTTTCGCCGGCTTCTTGGCCAAAATCTACGAAAAAATAGAAGCGACCTCGCTGGCCACCCTAATGGCGCCTACGTCGGATTTTTATAGTTTTCTGGATGCCGAGGCGTCCGAGAGCCGGTCTTTTAGCTTTAACTTGCGCACCCGGGACGGTGATCAGGTGACAATTGAAACCTACGCCGATCGGGGTGTGCGTGCCCAAGGCGATGGCAACTCAGTGCGACTGGATGTGGCTGGAATGGAGAATCTAAGCTTCCGTGTCAAAGGCGAGCTGGATGCGGACGAACTTAATGCTATTTCTGATTTATTGTCCCAAGTTAATGATATTGCAGATGTTTTCTTTTCTGGTGATGTTGAGCAGGCGTTTAACAAGGCTTTGGAAATTGGGTTCGATTCAGACGAAATCGCCCGTTTCTCGGTAAACCTGACCCATGTGCAATACCGTCGGCTGGATGAGGCCTACGGCAGCGTAGCTCAGGGCAGCGTGCGTGGTCCACAGAGCAATAGCGACGCGCACCAGCCTCTGGTAGACAATAAGTTTGAAAAACTGAGTGCGTTTATTCAGCAGCTTAATGAGCTGCGCGAACGCAGCGGTAATCTTGGCATTCAGAGCGACGCACTCAAAGAGTTGGTGCGTTTCGGTAGCGAGGCCCGCTTCGGGAATCATCCACAATTCGATCGATTTATTCCCTTTGTGAGCGGCCTCATGGAGGACCTGGCGCAGGCGTAACTGCTATGATTCAGTCTCGGATTTTTCTGGCGTAGCCAGGAAATATCTCGCAATGTGTGCGGCAGAAAGCGACGTCTTCTCCTCGCCGCGCACGGGCGCTCGGGTGATTGAAGCCCGATTCTTTTTTCAACCGTCAAATTCTCTTCTTGATTAAAGCCGTGCACATTTATTTATATTCCACTCTTGGTTGCCATCTCTGCGAGCAGGCGAAAGCCGTGATCGAACACGTATTGGCGGATAAATCATTTAAATTGTCTGAAATCGACATTGCCGAAAAGGATCAACTGCTGGAACAATACGGACTGGTCATTCCAGTTGTGCAGTTCGGCGATGATGAAAAGCGGCAGCTCGGTTGGCCATTTGACGAACAGCAGTTTTCGGATTGGCTGCAAACTTTTTAATTGTCTTAAGGTGATAACCGCGCAACGTGCAGCAGGATATTTTTGCAGATACAAGCCGCAGTGAAATTGTTGATCTTGGCGATAACGCCTGGCTGGATATTTTTCCGCAATGGATTGCAACGGCCCAAACTCGCGTACTGTTTAATTTATTGTTGCAAGAGTGCGAATGGGAACAGCCGGCGATTCGTATTGCTGGGCGAGAACTTCCCATTCCGCGGTTGCAATGCTGGTACGGCGATAAAGGCGCGGTGCTACGATATTCAGGCAAATCTTTTCCTCCGCACCCTTGGCTAAAAGCTCTCGCTGAGTTGAATTTGCAGCTTGCAACCGTTTGCAAGCGACGTTTTAACAGTGTGTTAGTCAATTGTTATCGCGACGGTTCTGATAGTGTCGGTTGGCATGCTGACGATGAGCCAGAATTAGGTGCAAAGCCCGTGATTGCATCAATTAGCTTGGGGGCTACCCGGCGTTTTTCGTTAAAACATAAATTCGATCAGCAGCAAAAATCGTCACGGCACATTCAATTGCGCGATGGCGATTTACTGATAATGCGGGGAAATACGCAGGCAAACTGGGTTCACGCAATTCAAAAAACCACTTCATCGGTGGGGCCGCGAATAAACCTCACCTTTCGTAACATTCAATGCTGAAATTGCTGTTAGGACGCCGCAGTGTTTCCCGCAAGTTGCGTGCAGGGCAAAACCGGGCCTAGTTGGCATAGCGCAAAAAAAACACGATTCTCAGCGGCGGCGGGAATCAGCCCTAGGCAGAAAAGAGCACCAATGGTAAATTGGGCTGGCGCTGAATGTATGGACAAAAATTCAGTTCTATCCTTCAAAAAGAAGCGGTCATGTATACAAGTCATGACTAAAAAAGACGAATACGGGGAATACGAGTGACAAGAATTTTGGTCGCCGACGATCACGACCTGGTTCGCATGGGTATTGTACGCATGCTTCAGGACGTCGAAGGTTTCGAAGTTGTAGGCGAAGCAAAAACCGGCGAGCAAGCGATAGCCCTCTCTCGAGAGTTGCAGCCGCAAGTTGTGCTTATGGATGTAAAAATGCCAGGCATCGGTGGCTTGGAAGCAACCCGTAAAATCCTGGCATCCTGCTCCCATACCCGTGTGGTTGCGGTTACCGCAGTGTCCGACGATCTGTTCCCGGAGCGGTTGATGAAAGCCGGTGCGTCTGGTTATGTCACCAAAGGCGCCGGATTCGACGAAATTATCGATGCTGTTCACTCCGTAATGAATGGCAACTTATATATGAGTTCCACTATTGCCCAGCAGTTGGCGCTTCGTACGTTTTCTGGAGCCAAAGGTGATGCTTCCCCGTTCGAGGCGTTGTCGGAGCGCGAGCTGCAAACGGCGATTATGATTGCCAACGGATCTCGGGTTCACGAAATTGCAGAGTCGTTTTGCGTCAGCCCGAAAACAGTCAATACCTATCGATACCGTATTTTTGATAAACTCAGCATCAATAGCGACGTAGAGCTGGCTCTGCTCGCGGTAAAGCACAAATTACTTGATGTCGATAGCTTGTCTTAATGTCCAATGAATCCGGCGGAAACGCCAGCGGCACCCACGCGGATAGCTTCGATTCCGCGTCTTTCCTAAAAAATCTGACCACCAAGCCCGGGGTTTACCAAATGTACGATGCCGAAGGCGGCATTCTGTACGTTGGCAAAGCAAAGAACCTGAAAAACCGGGTGTCTAGCTACTTCCGCAATAGTGGGCTGACGATTAAAACTCAGGCGCTGGTGTCGCGGATTCGCAACATCGAGATCACCGTAACGCCCAGCGAAGCGGAAGCTTTGGTGCTCGAGCACAACCTGATTAAATCGCAAAAGCCGCCCTTTAACATTTTGCTGCGCGACGATAAGTCCTTCCCCTACATATTCCTTTCCAGTGGTGAGCCACACCCGCGCCTGGCGCTGCACCGCGGAGCAAAAAAGAAAGTCGGCCGCTATTTTGGCCCGTTCCCTAACGTCAGTGCAGTGCGTGAAAGTCTCAACTTCCTGCAAAAAACTTTCGGTGTGCGACAGTGCGAAGACAGCGTGTATCGCAATCGCACGCGTCCGTGCCTGCTCTATCAAATTGAACGTTGTTCCGGCCCCTGTGTCGAAGCCGTGAGCGAAAGAGAATATGCGGCAGATGTAGAGCAAACCGTGCTATTTCTGGAAGGCAAGAACGATAGCCTGCAAAAGAATCTGGCCGGTGCGATGGAGCAGGCGTCTGCAAATCTCGCGTTTGAACAGGCTGCGCTTTATCGGGACAGAATTACTGCGTTGCGCCAGGTTCAGGCGCAGCAGGTGATTGAATCCGGCCAGATGAATATGGATGTCGTTGCTTGTGCAGCGGAGGCGGGCGCGGCCTGCGTGCATATTTTGTATGTGCGGCAGGGAAGGGTGGTGGGGAGCAAAAATTATTACCCCAAAGATCGTCTGGAAAACGATGAAGCGACAGTGCTCAGCGCGTTTATCAGTCATCATTATCTTGGCGGAACATCTATGGATATACCGCCCTCAGTTATCGTTAGTCACGCACTGGACGACGAAAAAGCCATTGGTGACGCCGTAGCGCTGAACAGCAACAAGCAGGTGCAGATTACATCCAATGTGCGAACTTACCGTGCTAAGTGGGTTGCCATGGCGCTGCAGGCCGCAAGGCTTAATCTGCGATCAAAGCTTAATAGTGCGCAATCCCTGTTACAGCGATTCGAGCAGCTGCAAAAAATTATGGGGTTTGATGAAGCGCCTGAACGTATCGAATGTTTTGATATAAGCCACTCGAGCGGCGAAAAAACAGTCGCATCCTGCGTGGTATTCGATCAAAACGGACCACGAAAATCAGATTATCGTCGCTTCAACATCGAAGGCATTACAGCGGGTGATGATTACGCAGCTATGGAGCAGGCACTTAATCGCCGCTACTCGCGCTTGCAAAAAGAGGGGAAAAAGTTGCCAGACCTGTTGCTGATTGACGGTGGCAAGGGGCAGCTTGGCAAAGCTATAGAAGTGTTGGCGGAACTAGGGATCCAGGAAGTTACCTTGTTAGGTGTCGCCAAGGGCACCACCCGCAAGGCTGGATTTGAAACCCTGGTGAAACCTGACGGCACAGAGCAAGTAATGGCTGCGGACAGCCCAGCGCTGCATTTAATACAGCAAGTGCGTGATGAAGCCCATCGCTTCGCCATAACGGGGCACAAACAGCGCCGCGACCAGGCGCGTAGAACGTCTACGCTGGAAAATATTCCGGGCATTGGACCCAAGCGCAGACGGGAAATGCTGCACTATTTTGGCGGGCTTCAAGAAGTAATGCGCGCCAGTATCGACGATCTGGCAAAAGTCCCGGGAATCAGCAAAAAAATGGCTGAAGAGGTTTACAGCGCATTGCACAGTGAGTAACGTGCACACTAATAGCCCACTTTGCGGCGTGTAGTATCGCTGTGTGTGGCAAACCCCCGACGTTTAACAGGCTAAAGCAGTACCTTCATGTTCAATATCGCCAATCAACTCACCCTAGTTAGAATCGCATTTATACCCCTACTAGTGGTGGTGTACTACTCCCCGTTTGAATGGCGATTTCTTACCTCCGCAGCGCTGTTCGGTCTGGCAGGTATTACCGACTGGCTGGACGGATATATTGCACGCAAATACAACCTCACCACACCGTTTGGTGCTTTCCTGGACCCCGTAGCAGACAAGCTCATGGTCGCGGTTGCACTAGCGGTGCTTATTCAAAGCCACTCATCCGTGTGGTTCACCCTGCCTGCCACCGTCATCATCTGCCGGGAGATTGTGATTTCCGCATTGAGAGAATGGATGGCCGAGTTGGGCAAACGGGCGAAAGTCGCAGTCTCTATTGTTGGCAAAGTTAAAACCACACTGCAGATTATCGCCATTGTGGTGTTGCTGATGGTCGACCCAAAAGGCCATTACTGGATCAATGTTGTGGGATATATCACCCTTTATGCTGCCGCGATGCTGACGCTGTGGTCGATGTTCGTATACTTACGCGCAGCCTGGCCCAGCCTGAGAGGGCACGAGTAGGGCTGCCAACCTGGAAAGTCCCGTTTAAAAAGTAGCCAACCTACTGAATTAAAAGAAATTTTAGTTTTGCGCTAGGATTTCAGAATGGAATCCTATACAATTCGCGTCCCTTACGACGAGGAGTAGATAAAACCCGTCGAAAGAAGGAATAAGACGGTTGCTCGAACCGGTGTACACCGAGACCCCGTTACACGAATCGAGAGTAAAAGTTTATGAGGCGCGGTGGCAGAGTGGTCATGCAGCGGACTGCAACTCCGTGTACGCCGGTTCGATTCCGACCCGCGCCTCCATTATAAAAGCAGCGTGCATTGCAGACCGCACGCCGCCGGATGGCCGGCCCGTACGATTCCGTACCCGCGCCTCCATTACAAAAGCAGCGTGCATTGTAGGCCTCTTGCCGACGGAAGGTCGTTTTAGCACTTCCGATAGATCTAGCTTGCTAATCAAGCAAGCTAACAAAGAAAGCCCAACGGGCTGAACTTACAAACCCGTAAGCCAGAATCTTTAATGGCTTTATCTAGCCCGGGTGGTGAAATTGGTAGACACAGGAGACTTAAAATCTCCCGACCGTTTAGGTCGTGCCGGTTCAAGTCCGGCCCCGGGCACCACCTCCTCAACTTTTGTTAGGTCCCTTCAACTCGGCGGTTAAATGTTACTTCGTAGCAACCAAGCCGGACTAATCCCGTCTGCTCTTTTTGCACGCTTCGCTTTTTTTAGTGCTGCAGCCGCTTGAGCCCAGCCCCGGGCACCACCATCCCCAACTTCTGTTAGCAACCTTCAGCATAACTCCAAAATTTTACTCCGTAGCAACCAAGCCGGACTAATCCAGTCTGCTTTTTTTATACGCTTCGCTTTTTAGTGCTGCAGCCGCTCAAGCTTGCGCTTGAGCCCAGCCCCGGGCACCACCGCTCCTAGCGTCACAAGTAAGCATCTCCTCACAAAATCTTAAAAAATCTCCCTAAATTGCATATTGCACACCGGCTGCTCACCATTTGGATGCCACCGCTCAAGATTTCCGTTTGAATTGCATAAATCCGCAAGTTTTTACCTGTAGCCCCATTGCTGGCCCGCTAAGGAATCGGTTGATATAACTACGAAAGATCTAGGGCAAATGAGATGGTATGGTTTTGATTCTCAAGGTAATCCAAGGTTTGCGTCGGCACAAGGCTACCCCTGGAACAAATTTCACAATGTAGTCCGTTAAAATATTTCTGAAGTCCGTGGGTTTTATGCAGTGGCCAGGCTGCCGTGGAAGCCTATTACGATTGGGAAAAGCGGCCAGGGTCGAAGCTAGAATTCTCAATTTTGCAGCCCTATCACCGCATTAAGGCGCTGTTCAAGCGGACCAGATAGAGCCTTGGCAGCTGAGAAATGATGAAAAAATTGCGTGGAGAGGGCGTTCTGATCAGGCCGTTACATGGGTGAGCGCCGAGAGCTGATGCAGTGGTGGGCAGATCTTTTTTTGATGCTTCAAAGGCGCAAGGAAAGCTGGTGCCGATCAAGTGGCGAAGAGAAGAAGCCTCGTGAAGTGAAATCAACAAATTATTTGTCAATCAGGCTGTTAAATTTCGCCGCCTATACAACGATCAAATATCGCTTGAAGGGGCGCGTAATCGCAGTGAACAGAGGCGATATTCGCATTAACCCATTCCTCTCTGTCGACATGGTTCCAGGAGATTTCAAAGCCAGTATTAATGACAATATGCTCAAAAAGAATACGTTGAGCTCGCCCATTGCCGTCACGAAAAGGGTGGATCATATTTATATCGCCATATAACTCGGCGACATTACTTATCAGGTCTTCGCGGTTCAGTTCGGTAAAATTATTGAGGGCGTTTAGATGAGAAAAAAGCTTTTCAGCTTCAGGCACAACTCTGATTACTGAACAAAAACGTGTTTCACCCTTACTGATATCAACACTTCTTATTGCGCCTGCCCAGCTGTAAATATCTGCAAATAGGGTGCGGTGTATTTCTTGTAGATAAGCCAGATCGTATGGAGGGGGAGAGAATTCAATTTCAGAGGCAGTGATCGAGCTGATTTCTTTTTCAGCCTCTTCGAGTAGGTCCTCATCTTCAATATTTAATAAATTTCTGAGTGCGGATGTCCCCGGGTAACAAGCAGGGTCATCGCCAGTACCATACTTATCAACCATTAAGTTTAAGCTTTCGCTGTTTTTGCGTATTTTGCGAGGACTTTAGCTTTAGAAGATGTCGTTTTAGAGGGAGAGCTAGAGACTGTAAAACCTTCAAGCTTGAGGCTTGCACGGTAGTTACTGGATCGGCTTTTTCTCGCATAAGCCTTTTTGGCCTCGAGGGATACTGTTCTCATGTCTGACTCGCTATATTGAACCCAGCATTTCGTATAATCTTAGCATATTGCCCAATACATGACATTCTTTTCTGATTTGATTGATATAACTTAACGTGTTGATTTTTAAGGGTATTTTGCTTGTCGGATAAGCGTGGTGTAAGCGGGCGAGCTACGGAAAATAGGCCCGTGTCTGTCCGCTAGCCCGAAGGCAGCTGGCATGTGTTCAATGATAGCTGCGGTGACAGTCGTCAGAATGACTTGGGTCAGCGCCGCGAGATGATGCAGTGGCGGGCGGATTTTTTGGATGGTTCTAAGGTGCAGGGAAAGTTGCTGCCGATAAGTGGGAAAATAATGGGTCGTAAAAGCAGGCTATGACAAATCCCCGGTAAGATGGCGACTTGGAAGCATTCGCTCATGTAAGATCCGGAATACCTCGATACCGTTTTCGCAAACACCGTAATAGATGAAATGGGATTCAACCCGCTTGAGTAGGTAGTGAGGTCGATGTGGGTCGAATGATTTTCCACTGCCGGGATTGGAAGCCAACTCGTTGAACATCGCCTCTATAGCCCGAACATAGTTAACTGCACGACTGAAGCCAAAGCGCTCCACACTATAATCAAATATCACCTCCAGATCAGAATCGGCCTTTTCGTGGACGAAAAATGAAGGTGTATCAGGCATCGTGCTTTTTCTTCATCCTTTCAATGAATTCATCGGCGCTCCAATTTTCAACAACTGGGCTGTCTTCTCCTTCTTGAAGCAGCTTTCTTAGCTCTGCAAGCTTTGAAGAGGCTTGTTGCTCTTGCAATAACCGAATACCAGCACGTATCACCTCGCTCTGGCTGGCAAAGTCACCAGATTTAATAAGCCCTTCAATGAAACCGCCTTGTTCGTCGGTTGGTCTGAATGTAATGGTGTCAGCCATAGGTTACCTCTATAGAGCGTAAGAATATGTCTTACCGAACTTTAGCTAATCCGAAGGCAGTTGGCAAGCGACCATTAGCAGCTGTGGTTGTAGTTGGTAGAATTGATAAGCTGATATTATCAGGCGCGGCAGGTCATCTCAGTCAATTAATCTAATCGCTCTAACACATTGAAATAAAAGGAGATACTAAAATATTATCTTCGAGCGACTGCCGTATATCTGCAATCCATTCACTCATTCTCCTTAAAAAAAGCATGGCAGCTAAGTCACTGAAAGGTAAGGTTAAATACTGGAACAACCGGTCGAAGTGCTCGGTATTTACGCCGAAAGATTTTCTGGATCTTTCGGGCAGAGATCAGGTTGGCCGCGCTTTGCGCCAATTGGTTCTAGCGGGCGAGCTAATTAAGTTCGGGCGAGGTTTGTACGCAAAAGAGAAGCGGTCCAAGCTCACAGGCAAGATCATTCCAGTAAAGCCCATACCAGAATTGGCTAAAGAAGCCCTCACCGAAAAGCTAAAAGTGACAGTGGTCCCCACCATAGAAACAGAAGCTTACAATGCCGGTGAATCAACTCAAGTTCCTACTGGTCGAGTAATTGCAGTTAAGGCGCGGGTTTCGCGCAAGATGGCTTTTGACGGTAAGTCTATAAGATATCGATATGTTGGAACGAATGATAAGCCTGCTAACTAGCCTTAAACTTAGTTTAAATGTTAGCGGCGGTTTAAAATAATCTACATTTCGGTACTCAGGGCACCCAAAATAAAGAAAAAATAAACCGCTTTGCATGCTTCAGGGCTATGTGGCCAAAAACAGGAGCCGCGAAAACCTCACACAATCCAAAGAAAAACGTTTAGCTGGCTACCGGCATCAACTTGAGAAAATTAAAGAATATTTTGCTGCTTAATCCTGATGCTATGTTCAAACAAGGCCTGCTTTAAAAGAGAGTACCGCTCATTATCTTCAGGCCATTGTTCGGTCTCCCGCGAAAGCAACTCCAAAAATAAGGCGACGCCTTTTTCTTGTCTATAAATAGTCGTCGTGCGTTTTGATTGAATCAAGGCGAACTCCCGCTGGTGAAAAGTATTCAGACAACTCGGATTTTACTTCGTCAGTAAAGGCAATTGTTCCAGTAGTACTTTTTAGAAATAGCATGATGACCTCCGTCAGATTGGGTTGCATATATTCTTGTTTGGTTAACACACTCCAGAACGAAATTTGGAGATACAGTCTCCGAGATCATAATGCTCGCCTACCACCAAATCCACAAATGCAAGTAGCTAGACCTCACATAAGGCCAATACTAAGAACTCAAAAAATCCCCTTACTATTGGCCTTATTCTATTTTTACACGTTTTGATACAAACAAAGCGCAGAATTTTGCCACTAACACCTTGTTTCAAAAGAACAAAAACCCAGCAACCAAAAACGCCTCTCTTTTAAAACGCGGATTAAAACAAAAATTTATTTGCGAAATTTTTCAATCGAAACGACATTCCCGGCACCATTACAAGGTGCCTTAACATCAGTATCGGCATCATTACTATCAACCTTGGAATTCTTAGCAAGCTCGTCCAACAAAGCAAACATCGCCTTAGGCGGCCAGATGCAATCTTTCACACCCTTCACCGTGCAAGTTCGGTCTGCCAGCCAGGCCCCGGTTCGGTAAGCACTAATATCCTTGAGGGAGGCATTGTCGTACCAGAGCATATGTTCAATATCCCCTGCCATGTGGTTATCTCAAGGGAAGGAGTGTATGCCGGAGTTTGAAGGGATCAAACCCGGCGCATGGTGCCCTGTACAGATCTGTTACCCCCAGGATGGGGCGTATGCCGAAATCTGGTAAGCAAGTTTGCATGCCAGCTACCCAAAGGCGAATCACCAGTTGCACGAGCATCGGCATTTACCAGTTTATTGGTCAGTATGCCGCTCTCATCAAGGGGCAACTTTGCGAGCAGCTTTTTGGTTGAGTGAATTTTAATCATTTGTTTCAGTACGCCATAAATACCAGTGTATTTTAAGGTTTTAAGCTGCCGCCACCTACGTAAACAACGCAAATGGAGTAGACTAATTATTGATCGCTTTGGCGCAAAAAAATCGCATTTCGTGCCCAAACTTCACCCAATCAACTCTGAGCCGCCCAAACCCCGCCAAAAGTACCACATAAATCCTTGAGGCCTGCCCAATATTTCCCTATTGTCTCACTATTCACAGAGTACCCAAACCATGATTGATGAAATATTAACCATCGACGAGGTGGCCGCCTACCTCAAGCTGGCCAAGAAAACTGCCTACCGCCTGGCGTCAGAGGGCAAATTGCCTGGCTTCAAGGTTGGGGGGAGTTGGCGGTTTAAGCGTGCTGATGTAGAAAAATGGATAGAACAAGCAAAACGGAAGGAAGCAAAATGATTCCAGACTTTCAAAGCTGCATGCGCCCTTTGTTGGCCTCCGTAAGCGATGGGCAAATACATCGATTTAACGAATCTTTCGAACAGGTGTGTATGCACTTCCAGCTCACCGAAGATGAGCAAGCGGAAAAGCTCCCTTCCGGTAAACAAACGATTATTCGTAACCGTATCGCCTGGGCACGAACTTACCTAAATAAAGCGGGGTTATTGACGGCGCCAGGGCGAAGCCAATTACAAATAACGGATAGAGGCCAAGCTGCGCTTCAACAAGAACCCGAGCGCATAGATGTTCGTTTTTTAAAGCAGTTTCCAGAATTCGTTGAGTTCCACACTGCCAAGCCAAAAGCGAATAAAACTGTCGTCGTCGATGACAACGACACTGAAGATACTGACCCAACCGAGCGCCTTGAAGAAGCCTACAGCGAAATTCGGCAAGAGCTTATTGACGAAGTTCTTCGAGCCGTTAAACAGCAATCCCCACAGTTTCTAGAAAAGCTGGTGGTCGAACTAATGCAAGCAATGGGATACGGTGGCTGGAGTAAAGAATCCGGACAAGCAACCCAATACACCGCAGACGGCGGCATCGATGGCTTAATCAATGAAGATCCTCTAGGGCTCGACACCATCTACCTCCAAGCAAAACGCTATGAAGATAGCACCATCGGACGCGAAGCTATCCAGGCTTTTTCTGGCGCGCTGGATATGCAACGCGCTCACAAAGGTGTCTTCATTACCACGTCTAAATTCAGTAAAGGTGCGCTGGAATACGTGAGCATGATTCAGAAAAAAATTATTTTAATTGACGGCGCAAAACTCGCGACACTGATGATTAAACATAACCTAGGTGTGTCGGTAAAAGAAACTTACGAAATCAAAGCGCTGGATACAGACTTCTTCAGCGAAGACTAAAGCGAATAAAAATGACAAAAGAGCATCAGATAGAAGAGAAACTAATTTCGAAACTGGAAGAACTTAAATACAGCGTTCGTCCAGAAATCCGGGACAAAGATAGCCTTAAGCAGAACTTCCGCAAAAAGTTTGAAGCATTAAATCGTGTCAACTTGTCCGATGCTGAATTCAATCGCCTCCATGATGAGATCATCACAGCGGATGTCTTCCAAGCCTCTCAGGCACTACGTGAAAAGGGTAAATTCACCCGTGAAGACGGTACGCCGCTGGAATATACCCTCGTTAACATCCGTGAGTGGTGCAAGAACGACTTTGAAGTGATTAACCAGCTGCGTATCAACACGGATAACAGCCACCATCGGTACGACGTCATCCTGCTGATCAACGGTCTGCCACTGGTGCAGATTGAGCTTAAGACTCTCCAAATCAGCCCACGCAGGGCTATGGAACAAATCGTTGAGTATAAAAACGATACTGGTAACGGCTATACCAATACACTGCTGTGCTTCATGCAGTTGTTTATCGTCAGTAATGGTAACGATACGCGCTATTTCGCCAATAACCGCAAAGAGCACTTCAGCTTTAATGCCGATGAGCGCTTTCTGCCTATTTATCAGCACGCTGACAAGAGCAATAAGAAAATCGCTCATTTGCACGACTTTGCTGATGACTTCCTAGCCAAATGCACCTTGGGTCAGCTGATCAGCCGCTATATGGTGTTGGTACAAAGCGAGCAGAAAATGCTCATTATGCGCCCCTACCAAATCTATGCCGTAAAGGCCATTGTAGATGCCATTCACCAGAACCGTGGTAATGGCTATATCTGGCATACCACTGGCTCGGGTAAAACACTCACGTCGTTCAAAGCTTCCACGCTACTGAAAGATAACCCTGAGATTGAAAAGTGCCTGTTCGTGGTCGATCGTAAAGACCTCGACCGCCAGACACGCGAAGAATTCAATAAGTTTCAGGAAGGTTGTGTTGAGCAAAACACCAATACCGAAGCGCTGGTGCGCCGCATGCTATCGGAAGACTATGCCGACAAGGTGATTGTCACCACCATTCAAAAGCTCGGTTTGGCGCTGGATGAAAACAGCAAGCGCAACAAAGCGCAGCAGAAAAACGGCAAGCAAACTTACAAAGAGCGCTTGGAGCCACTGCGCGATAAACGCGTGGTATTCATCTTTGACGAATGCCACCGCTCACAATTTGGTGAAAACCATAAGGCTATTAAAGAATTCTTCCCGAAAGCACAGCTATTTGGTTTTACTGGTACGCCCATTTTTGATGAAAACTCTAGCTATCAGCAAGTCGATGGCAACCTGGCCTCATTCAAAACCACGGAAGACATTTTCGAGAAAGAGCTGCACGCCTATACCATCACCCACGCCATTGAAGACAAAAACGTACTGAGCTTTCACATTGACTATTATGGGAAGGACGATGGCAAAGGTGGTCAAACCAAGCCCAAGAAAAAAGAGCTGCCACCACCTGAAGCAGTGGTAAAAGCCATCCTCGATAAACACGACAGCGCCACGAATCAGCACCGCTTTAATGCTGTGTTAGCGACAGCATCAATCAATCACGCCATCGAGTACTTTGAGCTATTTAAAACGCTACAGGTACAAAAGCAGGCGGAAGATGAGAAAGCTGGTAATAGTTTCGAGCCATTAAATATCGCCTGTGTATTCTCGCCTCCAGCCCAAATTGCTAAAGAGAACGATGGTAACGGCACTGGCAGTGTAAACGGCAACAAGAATGCAGCGGATATCAAGCAGCTTCAGGAAGACCTGCCCCAAGAAAGTGCCGACAACCAGGTTGAGCCCGAAAAGAAAAAGGCAGCCTTGATGGCGATTATTGCCGACTACAATGCGCAATACGGCACCAATCACACCATTAACGAATTCGATCTTTACTATCAGGATGTGCAGCAGCGTATTAAAGACCAAAAGTACAGCAATGCCGATTACCCGCGTAAAAACAAAATCGACGTTACCATCGTGGTGGACATGCTGTTAACAGGTTTTGATTCCAAATACCTCAATACCCTGTATGTGGATAAAAACCTAAAACATCACGGCCTTATTCAGGCCTTCTCGCGCACCAATCGTGTTCTGAACGACACCAAGCCTTGGGGCAACGTACTGGATTTCCGCTATCAGGAAAACGAAGTCAACGCAGCAATTGAGTTGTTTTCTGGCGGTGCGAAAGATAAAGCTCGTGAAATCTGGTTGGTCGATCCGGCCCCTAAAGTCGTTGAAGCTTTCCAGAAAAAGGTTGATGAATTACAAACCTTTATGGAGTCCAAAGGCTTAACCTGCGAGCCATCCGAGGTGCACAACCTAAAGGGCGATACGGCCAAGGCAGAGTTTATCAACCATTTCAAAGAAGTGCAGAAGCTCAAAACCCAGCTAGAGCAATACACCGATCTGGATGAAGCAAGCAAAGCCACTATCGAGCAAAAGCTGCCAACAGATACCCTGCGTGGCTTTAAAGCAATTTACCTCGACACGGCTATGGAGCTAAAGCGCAAGCAAGGTAAAAGTGACGATAACGAAGAGGCGGTGGAGCAACTGGAATTTGATTTGGTGTTGTTTGCCTCCAGCATTATCGATTACGACTACATTATGGGGCTGATTGCCAAGTCCACTCAAAGAACTGGCAAGCAGAAAATGACGCGCCAGCAACTGATCGACTTGATCAGCGCTAATGCCAACCTGATGGAAGAACGCGAAGACATTATTGCCTACATCAATAGCCTGAAGGCAGGTGAAGCGCTAAATGAAAAGCAAATCCGCGAAGGCTACCAATCCTTTAAAGCGCAGAAAGCCGCGCAGGTATTAACGCAAATAGCAGAAAAGCACGGGCTCAAAACTCAAGCGCTGCAAGCTTTTGTAGGCGGCATTTTGGATCGCATGATCTTTGATGGCGAGCAGCTGACAGATCTGCTCGCACCCTTGGAGCTCGGTTGGAAAGCGCGTCGCGTGGCAGAGCTAGCTTTAATGGAAGATTTGGTGCCTTACCTGCAAAAACAGGCCGAGGGGCGAGAGATTTCGGGATTGGATGCGTATGAGTAAGCAAAATAAAAGTTTGGTTCCAGAGTTTCGGTTTCCTGAATTTGAAAATGAAGGTGGTTGGGAACGCAAGCCAATTGGAGATGGTTTTAAAAGAGTTACCAATAAAAACACAGAAAACAATCAAAACGCGCTGACCATATCAGCGCAACAGGGTTTGGTCAGTCAGTTGGATTACTTCAATAAGAAAGTGGCAGCTAAAGATTTAGCTGGCTACTACCTTATGCACAAAGGCGATTTCGCTTATAACAAAAGTTACTCCCAAGGTTATCCAATGGGAGCAATAAAACCTTTAAAACTATATGAGAAAGGCGTCGTATCAACTCTTTACATATGCTTTCGGGCCAACAGAGGCTTCTGTAATGAGTTTTATGAGCAATATTTTGAAGCAGGGATGCTAAACCAACAAATTGAGAGTATTGCTCAAGAGGGTGGCAGAGCCCATGGATTGCTAAATGTAAGTGTTAAAGAATTCTTTAAAGATGTAGATATACTGGTTCCAACGATTGAAGAGCAACAAAAAATCGCCGATTGCCTTACCTCCATTGATGAGCTGATCACGCTGCACACCCAAAAACTCGATGCCCTCAAAGCCCATAAAAAAGGCCTGATGCAACAACTCTTTCCCATCGAAGGTAAAAAAGTACCTAAGATGCGATTTCCTGAGTTTCGAAAGGCTGGGGAGTGGGAAAAATGTGCGTTAAGCGACGTCGCTACTATAAGATCAGGGTCTACCCCTTCGAGATCCAATCCAGAATTTTATGAAGGTGGTGACATACCTTGGGTAAAGACAACAGATTTAAATAACTCATTCATTACTGTTACCGAAGAGTGCGTAACGTCTAAGGCAAAGGTTAAAATCAACGCCATTGGCTCAGTATTGGTCGCAATGTATGGGGGCTTCAAACAAATCGGCCGCACTGGAATGCTGAAGGTCCCTGCAGCTACTAATCAAGCACTCTCTGTATTGAATGTTGATCGCAAGCAGGTTGCTCCAGAATATGTGCTCGTGTGGTTAAACGCTAAAGTTGGATTATGGCGAAAAATAGCTAGCAGTAGTCGGAAAGACCCTAATATAACGGGTTCTGATGTATCTAAGTTTCCTATTTCCTTTCCTGAAATCGGTGAGCAACGCAAAATCGTAGACTGTATTTTCTCTGTCGAAGAAATGATTTCTGAGCAAAGCGAGAAGATTTCTAGTCTCATTGCCCATAAAAATGGCCTAGTGCAAAAGCTCTTCCCTGTCATGGATGATGTTGTTTAATGAGTGATAAGCCAAAAGTATACAATTACAAAACTCTTCGAAATGTCGCTACGCGAATAAGAGACGATTTGCGTCAAAATGATAATGGTGGCGTCGATTTCGTGCAGCTGTATGCCTATAACGGCACAGGAAAGACTCGCTTATCGATGGAGTTTAAGGAAGCAGGAAAACGTAAGCGAGGGCAAGACAGAGATACTCTTTATTTCAATGCGTTTACCGAAGATTTGTTTCATTGGGATAACGACCTTGTGGGCGATGCGAACAGGGTGTTGCAGATCAATTCAGACTCCAAGTTTTTTGAAGGCTTCAAAGAGCTATCCCTTGAAGAAAAGATTTTTGACTACCTGAAGCGCTATAGTAATTTCGATTTTAAGATTGATTATAACAACTGGAATGTCACTTTCAGCAAGTTGGTAAAGAACCCGCGCTTTCGTCCAGATTCCGAAGAGCCAGAGACGATCGTGCAAGACAACATAAAGATTTCGCGCGGTGAGGAAAATATATTTATCTGGTGTGTGTTTCTGGCGATTTGTGAACTGGTTATAGATGGGTCAGAAGCCTACAGTTGGGTGAAGTATTTTTATATAGACGACCCTATTTCATCATTGGATGACAACAATGCCATTGCCGTAGGCTCTGACCTAGCGAAGCTATTAAGGCGTTCAATTGGCAAGGTGAAAACGGTTATATCGTCGCACCACAGCTTGTTTTTTAACGTCATGTGTAATGAGTTAAAGAAGCAGTCGCATAAATCCTATTTTATCTACAGCCGTAATGGTGATGGCTATAGCCTTCAATCCACGACAGACACGCCGTTTTTTCATCATGTGGCCATGCTCAGCGAACTAAAGAAAGCCGCTGATGCCGGTAGGCTGTATGCAAACCACTTTAATGTGTTACGCGGGGTGTTAGAAAAAACTTCCGCATTCTTCGGTTTTAAGGATTTTTCAGGCTGTATTCACGGTATTGAGGATGAGGTGCTTTTCTCCCGCGCCTTAAACCTGTTAAGCCATGGGGATTATTCATTGTTTGAACCTAAAGAGCTTACCGAAGACAACAAACAACTTTTCAACAGCATTCTGAATGGGTTTCTGGAGCGATACACCTTCGATTTGCCCAGTATCCATGCCTAAAGTAGATAATTAACATGACCAAAGAACAACTCAATCAGCTTGGTAAAACCCTTTGGGATATCGCTGACCAATTACGCGGCGCGATGAACGCCGATGACTTTCGCGATTACATGCTGTCTTTTCTATTCCTGCGTTATCTTTCTGATAACTACGAGCAGGCAGCCAAAAAGGAATTGGGGCGGGACTACCCGAAACCAGAGAAAGATGACCGTCGCGCACCTCTAGCAATCTGGTATCAGAACAACCCAGCTGATATTGCCGACTTTGAAAAGCAGATGCGGCTTAAAACTCATTATGTAATTGAGCCAGCGTTTCTGTGGAGTAGTGTGGCCGAAATGGCACGTACTCAACATACTGATCTGCTGGACACCTTATGGAAGGGCTTTAAGTATATTGAAGAGAAGTCCTTTAACAGCACGTTTCAGGGTTTGTTCTCGGAAATTAATCTGCACTCTGAAAAGCTCGGCAAAAAGCCTGCTGATCGCAATGCCAAGCTTTGCGCCATTATTCAAAAGATCGCAGAAGGTATTTCTCAATTCAGCACCGACACCGACATTTTGGGTGATGCTTACGAATACTTGATCGGCCAGTTCGCCGCAGGCTCGGGCAAAAAGGCGGGAGAGTTCTACACGCCTCAGCCGATCTCCCAGATTCTGTCTGAGATTGTCACACTCGATAGCCAGGAACCTGCAACGGGTAAGAAGAAAAAGATCAAACAGGTACTGGATTTTGCCTGTGGCTCAGGTTCATTGCTGTTGAATGTGCGCAAGCAGCTTGGCCCTCATGGAATTGGCAAGATCTACGGGCAAGAAAAAAATATCACCACCTATAACCTTGCCCGCATGAACATGCTGTTGCATGGGGTAAAGGATACTGAATTTGAAATTCACCACGGTGATACCTTAGAGAATGATTGGGACATTCTCAACGAGATGAACCCTGCTAAAAAGATGCAGTTCGACGCCGTCGTCGCCAATCCGCCTTTCAGTTTGCGCTGGTCGCCAACAGAGGCGTTAGGTGAGGATTTCCGCTTCAAGAACTACGGTCTTGCTCCCAAATCAGCGGCTGATTTTGCCTTCTTACTGCACGGATTCCATTTCCTAAGTGATGATGGGGTTATGGCGATTATTCTACCGCACGGTGTGTTGTTCCGTGGCGGTGCAGAAGAACGTATTCGTACCAAGCTGTTAAAGGATGGTCATATCGATACCGTCATTGGCCTACCTGCTAATCTGTTCTTTTCGACAGGCATACCCGTTTGTATTCTGGTGCTCAAACGTTGCAAGAAGTCTGATGACGTACTGTTTATTAACGCCGCAGAACATTTCGAGAAAGGCAAACGCCAGAACTATCTGGAAGATGAACACATCGCTAAAATCATCGATTGCTATCAGTTCCGCAAAGAAGAAGAACGATATGCCCGTCGAGTGCCGATGGATGAGATTAAAAAGAACGATTACAACCTGAATATTTCTCGTTATGTAAGCACAGCTAAACCTGAGGAGAAAATTGATTTAGCAAAGGTGCATAATAGTCTCGTTGATCTTGAGGGTGAGATTAAGTTGGCCACCAAAAAGCACAACAAGTTTTTAAAGGAACTGGGGTTACCCGTTCTGCCTTAAAGACAGGCGTTTCTACCCTATGAGCGTAAACCACATTCCAGACAAGCGTACCTACGCCTTCCACCAAAAAGCGGCAGAGATTCTGCGTGCTTCACCCGACCGGCTTGTTGAGGTGAACGATGTTTTAAGTCACTGGAGAACCATGTCTGGAACCCAGGCCGAAGGCTGGGCTGAAAAGTGGCAAGAATTAATCAAGGATTTAAGTGCAGCAGAGATTGCAGATTTAATTTGCAAACAAGGAGAAGAAATGGATTTTTATCGCAAAAGCAGTCCATTTGCTTGTTTGCTATCAGATGAACAGCGTATGAAGATAATACGGAGGTTTAAATACGATCATGAATGATGGTGATAAGGCGAGGGGAACTATGAATTACCGGCTGTTTTTTGCGGTTTGTTTGCTTTTTTTTACATGCCTTATGTCATGTGGAAAGCAGACATCACCCAAAGTTGACGGCGGCCCTGAGATTTATTCGGTTAGTGTTGATACTTATACAAACAAAGGCTTAGAAGTAGCGCACCCGGCTGATTGGGCTTTACTACACGATGAACCGGGTATTATCGCAGACCGTACGGTTGCATTTGAAACGCCAGAGGCCTCTCGCATTACAGTGTTCTTCTATAAAAGTGAACGCCGCACGTATTCTGATTTGGCGAATGAGCTGGAGAAACAGCTTCGATTGCCAAATGGTAAAGATGTGAAAAGCTTTAAAAGAGAAACAATAGAGCTGGGAGACTATAAGGGCCTAAGACTTAGCTGGATAAGTACCGGGCTGAGTGAAACAAAGAACGAAGCCACCATTCTACGCCTACAGGCAAAGCCTTACCCGGTATTGGTGCAGTTTCATCTATTCGATGAGGATATAGAAACGCAAAAAAATAACCTTGTCCCATTTATGCAGGGAATGTCATTTAATTCACAGGGAGTAAACCAATGAACAATCAAGATTCAGGCTACGATGGCGCTTTAATTAGCGAGCTGGGTGTAAAGCGCTATTTGAAAGGGGTTAAATCTCTAGGGGTTTCCAATATCAATTTTTTTCTTAGAGGTGCTGCGCTGGAAAAGGCTTGGCAGGAGTGCAACTTTGGCTGCCACGGGCCAAGTTATCGTAGCTTGAGGCGGCCCTCCACTAAAAGCGAGCTGTTGCTGCCACTGGATAATATTTCTCCCGCACTGGCAGGACTAGTAGACGGTGTGCAGCACCAAACTTTCGGCCAAGTTGATCGATTGGCTGGCGGTGTTCAGCGTACAGCAGAAGGCCTACATGCAACAGGCGCAGACAATTTCGCCAAAGTCGGTGATGAAAATTATGCAGCTTATTCCTTTGCCAAAACAGCTTTAGAGAAATTAATAACCTTTGAAATTAACATATTGGATAACCCAATATCTCAGATTGCGATGGCGGTTGTGTCCGAATATGTAAGTGTGCTCCCTGAGTGGCTGCTGGAAGATAGCTTAAAGCAAGGGGCTTTAAAGTTTCCAGAAAAAATAGATACGCTTTGGCTTATTAAAGCGCTCTCAATAGGAATTATAGAGAATACTTCCCAGGAAGATCTTGCTCAGGCGGTAAAGCTGCTTAATGACCCGACTCAACGTTTTTTAGGAAAACAGTTGGGTAAAAAGCTGGCAGTTGCTATGAGTTATGCCATTGCCTCGATGGTCACCAAAAAGCTAATCGCACAAAGTGCAGAAGTACCAGGCATAAAAAGAGATTTAGTGAAGATTCGCAAAGCGGTAAAACCCTTAAAAGGCGGTTTGGGCGGCACGTTGCTAACATTACTGGGAACACAGGGCCACTTGGATAAGGCCGCGCAAGCAAGTCGGCGCTTAAAGAACTCCAGCCCGAGACTATGGAATATTCTTCGGTTCAAGCTTAATGGCGCAAATATGGTGTATTTTCTGGTTGAAAATATGCTGAGTGAGTATGTTGATCGTTTATCGCTGTTAGAGCGCAATCCAAAAGAGTTTGCAAAAGTTATGGCTGCGCTAGTGAAAGACAAACAAACACCCGCAATTTTCTTTCCGGGTATTCATGCGTAGTCGTTTGTACTACAAAGAGATCGGCGTCATCGATATAGAAGCCAGCGGCTTGTATTTCGACTCTTAGCCAATCGAAATCGCGGTTAGGTTAAGAGGTGAGTGTAAGTCTTGGTTGGTTAAGCCAGAGCCAAGTTGGCAATACTGCTGAGAGCATACACGGTATTACTCGTGCAGAATTGTTGCGGGACGGTTTGCCTGCTATAGAGGTTGTAAAGCAACTAAATACTTTTTTAACAGAATCTGATGTTGTTCTCTACAGTGATGCTCACCGATGGGATGGTGATTGGGTGGATACGCTTTATTACACGGTAAAAGTAGATAAGCTGTTTTACTTAGTCTCCATTTATGACCTCATTGGTAATGACAAAGCTGACCAATTCGACAAGCATTTTTCACGAGTCGCTGAATCTGGAAAATACCGACACCATAGAGCGGCAGATGATGTGGAAATGATTTATAAGGCGTACTATCAGATTATGGGGTAGTCTTACAAAGCCAATACGCATTTATTTTCTATCGGCGTATAATGGTGACCAATGTCGCAAAACGGCAGATTCGTGCTCCAACCCGTCTGAAATGCTGGTATCAGTGTTGGTATCTAGCGAAAAACGAAACCCACCAAACCCAGCTAAATCAAAGCCTTAACCCACTAATTCAAGTCCGGCCCCGGCACCATCATAATGAATTTCCATTAGCTAACACCTTGCTAAACCAATAGGTCTGTACTCCGTCGTAACCAAGCCGGACTAATCCGGTCTGCTCTTTTTTTACGCTCCGCTTTTTTAATGCTGCAGCCGCTCAAGCTGGCGCTTGAGCCCAGCCCCGGCGCCACCATCCCCAACTTTTGTTAGCAACCTTCAACATAGTTCCAAAATCTTACCTCGTAGCGACCAAGCCGGACTAATCCGGTCTGCTCTTTTTGTACACTTCGCTTTTTTAGTGCTGCAGCCGCTCAAGCTTGCGCTTGAGCCCAGCCCCGGGCGCCACCATCCCCAACATCTGTTAGCACCTTCCAACATAGCGACAAGATTTCACTCCGTAGCAACAAAGCCGGACTAATCCGGTCTGCTCTTTTTGTACGCTTCGCTTTTTAGTGCTGCAGCCGCTCAAGCTTGCTCTTGAGCCCAGCCCCGGGCACCACCATCCTTAACTTCTGTTAGCAACCTTCAGCATAACTCCAAAATTTTGCTGCGTAGCAACCAGGCCGGACTAATCCAGTTTGTTCTTTTTATACGCTTCGCTTTTTTAGTGCTGCAGCCGCTCAAGCTTGCGCTTGAGCCCAGCCCCGGGCACCACCATCCCCAACTTCTGTTAGCACCCTCCAACATAGCGACAAGATTTCACTCCGTAGCAACCAAGCCGGACTAATCCAGTTTGTTCTTTATATACGCTTCGCTTTTTTGGTGCTGCAGCCGCTCAAGCTTACTCTTGAGCCCAGCCCCAGGCACCACGCGCGAAAGCTTGTGAGAAGGTCGCTCTCCCGGCGGAGAGAATCTGTTTGAGAAAATTCAAGCCTCACCGCTTTAGTGTAAAAGCTACGTGTGTACGTAAGCGTGTTGAACTTGGCAGATCGCTATCGAAGGATAATTGACGCATATAAGGCTTAACAAAAGGATCAGATGAGGCTTGTAGTGCTTACGATTAAATGTTGATCGTGTTGCATTTTTTCTTTCACAGCGGTACAGATTTTTGATCGGAGTAAAGCATGAATATTACGGTTGTAGTTGCAGCAAACACCTTCCAACTGTCGAAATTATTTTCGAACTAAAGACCGAAAAAACACACCTCGTATGTTTAAATTGATTCATTTTGGCTGTACAGAATTTGGTTGCTTTTGATTCATCTGCAGCTGGGAGTAGGGGTGCGATGTTAGTCATATTTCCTTCCGCGTAAGCTGATCGAAGTTTTGATAATGATCGCGCCTTAAGTCAGATTCAGTTCGGCAGGCTTTTCCAAACCAATTCAATGTAATGAATACCCTATTTTTAATGGTCGGACAGGAGTTCGATGAATATGTTGTTAATTCAAAATTACTCTCGTTAATGTGTCGGTAAGCGGATAGACAGGCGCCGAGCTGGCCGCCGAATCCAGGCAGGCTGGTGGAGGATTGAGAAAGTAAGCCTCGTATTTTCAATATTAAATTTAAAAATGGGAGAGGGCATGCTTACGGCATGATAAGTGCACAGGCGCCGGGAAGCTTGGTATTGACATGATCTCATAATACAAATTTGATCCTTTTCAGGAAACAAGGTCTAACTATTTATCGCTAGCTCGTTGTTTCAGAAAAATAAATAGCGCCGTAGAAAAAGCGTAACTTTTTAAAAACGGATATCGATAAACTCTTGCTCTGCTGGTTTTATATCGAAAAGCGAATGGCAACAACTCTCTCCGTTATTGTCTGCGGTTGGTGTCGCCATGCGTACATTAGATTAATTCATCCCATTGCCGGGTGTTTTGGTGGAAGTAAATTGTCGAACAATTTTACGCTTATCGAGAGGGTTAGATCATTCGATTAAAACTATTTAATTTCTTCGAGATCATGGAGAGTGGTTTTATGGAAATGATTTATTCTTTCGAGATGGAAAAGTCAGGCGGCTCGTTTTTGTTTTCGTGATTAAAGTGGAGTTTATTGTTTGGCTGTTTTAGAGTCAATCAACAGATGCTCAATCTGGTGCAGTAGGCTTGCGCGGTTCCCCACAATAGTGCTGTAAAGTTCATTTTTATTGGCGAAAAAGGTAGCCACAAAAAAGGCGACGCTTTTATTAAATGGGGCTGCATGTATTTTTGCTTGTGTGAGGTAACTGCTTCGGTTTGACTTATGCAATTTATTTATGGTGTGATGAATAAGTATTTTCGACCCTGTTGGTAGTTAACATGTAATGTAAATATACTTCGCTGATAACGATTTTTAGCTTCATTTGGTTGCAGTGATTGGTGTGTTTGCTTTTTTTAAATAAAAATATTCTGTATTTTTTGATGGTAGGCGCGCAGTACATTGTTGTTATTAGCGCCAATCTTTTTTTTTGAATCCGTTCAGCAGGCTTTTTGGGTTTACGCATTTTATTTTTTAAAATCTTTTTTTGTTAACTTGGTCAATAATGGGCGCGTAATGTGCTTGTAATGAGGCGAAACTATATTTGTGTGCCAGATGTCTGGTTCACTTTTCTGAATTGGGTGTTGAGGTGGCAACTCTTTTTGTCGGGACGCTGTCATTTTCTAAGTTGCAAAGTGGAAGGTAACGAGCAATGGGGTACGAAGTAACTTTTTCAGACCGTTTTCAAGAATTTGATAGCTTGGTAGGTTTAGGCCGTATTCGCGCCTCACAACAAAAAGACAAAATTGCATACTCCATTCTTAAGTATGGCTCTGGGGTCGATGATCAACTGACATATGAGCAGCTGGATATACGGGCTCGCGCATTGGCGGCTAATTTACAGGCAATGAAAATATCGGGTCGTAACGCCCTGTTGCTTTTTCCAGCGGGTCTCGATTTTGTTGTTGCTTTTATGGGCTGTTTGTACGCGGGTGTTGCGGCAGTTCCTACCCCAATGCCAGGTAGAAAAGATAAGGACTGGATTAAAACAGGTGTAATCGCGCAGGACGCTGATGTTGCGGCGGTATTAACGGTTGCCGCGCAAGCGGATTATGTGCGTGAATCTATGAACCAGGACAGCTTCCTAAAAGACGTTCCTTGTGTTGAAGCTGATGTGGTCGATGAGGCGCTATCGGAGCAATGGGTTGATCCTGGCTTGGCTCAGGATGATTTGGCATTTTTGCAATACACGTCTGGCTCGACGGGTACACCAAAGGGTGTGATGGTTACGCACGGCAATTTGCTTCACAACGAAGAAATGATGCGTAAGGCCTACCGGCACACGGAAGATACGGTTTACGTTTCGTGGTTGCCACTGTTCCATGATATGGGCCTGATCGGCAATGTTCTACACACGCTGTATTTGGGGGGGCGGTGTTATTTAATGACTCCCGTCGCTTTTTTACAGCAACCTTTGCGTTGGTTGCAGGCTATTTCGGACTATCGGGCAAGTACCAGTTTTGCGCCGAATTTTGCGTATGAACTTTGCCTGCGCAGGATTACTGAAGAACAGCGCGATCAACTGGATTTAAGTTGCTGGACATTGGCGCTCAATGGTGCTGAACCCGTTCGTGCAGATACTCTCGAACGTTTTGCTGAATTTTTTGGGCCCTGCGGTTTTAAATGGGAAAGCCATTACCCGGCTTACGGTCTGGCAGAGGCAACGCTGTTCGTATCGGGTACCGGGCGCGATGAGGAACCCTTTATTTCTCAGGTTGATAGTCAGCAGTTACAGAATCATAAAATCGTGTATTCGGATGACTCTAAGGGTTCGCAGCGGCTTGTCAGTTCTGGTTTAACCAATACCGTTCAGGATGTTGTAATTGTCAACCCCGACAATTTCCAACGCTGCTCAGCCGATGAAGTAGGCGAGGTGTGGATAAAAGGCGGCAGTGTCGCCAAGGGGTACTGGAAAAAAGCAGAGCAAACCGAAGAAACGTTTAATGCGCGCATCGCTGAGGATGGCGACGGACCCTATTTAAGAACAGGTGATTTGGGTTTTGTCTCTGATGGGCGCCTGTTCATAACCGGGCGATTAAAAGACGTTGTGATTGTTAATGGGGCAAACTTTTATCCTCAGGATATTGAGCTCGCCGTGCAGGATAATCAGAGCGTTCTTCGCCACGGCTATGGTGCCGTCTTTGGTATTGACCAGGATGGCAGTGAACAGGTTGTGGTCGTTCAGGAAGTAGAACGCACCCAGATTAAGAAGATCGACCACGAACAGGTGTTCCGCAATATTCAGCAAACTGTCGTTCAGGAATTTCAAATACAAGTTGCGGCGATAGTCCTGATCAAACCTATGACACTACCGTTAACCTCCAGTGGAAAGATTCAGCGTCGAGGTACGCGCAAGCAGTTTTACGAAAATGATCTGGCAGAAATAGCCTGCTGGTTTGGCTCCGAAAGTTTGCGCCGAGAAGTTAAGGGTGAAGCCGTAGTTGAGACCGCCAAGCCGACTGACTTGTTGGGTAGCGCAGCGGAAAGCTCGGTGAAAACGGAAGCAAAGATACACTGGTTACGCCAGTATGCCGAAACACGTATTAATTCGGCGTTAATCGATGAGCGACGGTGTGTACCACCATATATTGTGATGGATTTCGCCAGCCAGGGGCTACTGGGGATGTGTGTGCCCGAACAATACGCAGGGCAGGCCATGACGGTAAGTGACTCATTGCGGGTGATCGAGCAGCTGGCTGCTATCGACGCCAACCTTGCAGCGATGGTGTCGGTACATCACGTACTGGGTACCCGACCAATTTTGAATTACGGTTCTCAGTTAACGAAAGACGTTTTCCTACCGAAAATTGCCGAAGGCCGAATCCTGGGAGCCTTAGCGATTACTGAGCCGGGCGCGGGTTCTAATCCCCATGCGATTTCAGCCACAGCGCGACCTGCACCTCAAGGCGGTTGGCTGATAACCGGCGAAAAATGTTGGATTGGAAACGGCAGTTGGTCGGGGGTCATAAACACGTTTGTTCAAGTTAAGGACGAGCAGGGCAACCCAAAAGGCCTGACCGCTTTTGCCATCGAACAGGGTCGCAGCGGCATGTGGATGGGCGAAGAAGCGCCAACTATGGGTATGCGCGGAATGGTGCAGAACCGCATTCACTTTAAGGATGTCCACGTTACTGAGAGTGACATGTTGGGTCGCGTGGGACAGGGTATGGAGATTGCCCAGGACGCGATGATGCATGGTCGTTTGGTAATTGCTGCGATGAGTTTGGGGGGCTTAAAGCGCGCTGCGCAATTAATGACTCGCTACGCTCAACGTCGTGATGTCGCATCGGGAAAATTATTCGAAAGTTCAGTTAGCATCCAGCGGTTGTCTGAGATGCACGCGACTATTGCAGCGATCCAGGCAATGGTGCGCTCGCTTGGTGAACTGATTGATCAGGGTGTAGAGATTCCTTCAGAAATTTACGCAGCGTGTAAAACTTCAGCCCCTGAATTTTTATGGAAAGGTGTTGATCAGCTGATGCAGATGCTCGGCGGTCGCGGTTATACCGAAAATAACGCTGTACCGCAATTGATGCGCGACCTGCGTCTGTTCCGAATTTTTGAGGGCCCGACCGAAGCGTTGAATGTTTTTATTGGTGCTCGTGTTATTAATGGTGGCGAGCAGATTCTGTCCTTTATAAAAAACACCCTCCAGTCTTCTGATGTAGCGACCGATGTTGCGAGCATGGCCTCAGAAATGTTGCATTTGGCAACGGCTAGCGGTGAGCGAATTGGTTTGAATTCTTTTCAGGTGAATCAACGCGCGCATACCTTTGTAGGAGATTTGACAACGTTGCACATCGTTAAGGCGTTTGTTGAATTCCAAAATCAGCGATGCCCCGATAAATCCCTTCAACAAGCGATAGCCTGGTTGAATAAATGCCTGGAAATTAAACATGCCGAAGTCGTTGCAAGCACTGGTGGATCACAAGTGTGGATGAGCGCTGCGCAACTAGAGCAAGCCGCAGACGATCTTCTGCACGATATCGGTGATATACAACAGCACGCAGCAGGTATGGAGCGCGCCACGGATACCTTGTTACTGCGCGAGGGGGAACCTGTTAAAGCGCCTGCGGCGGTAACGCCTCCAGATTTACCCGCGACACCTCAGGAGCCATGTGCTGCTCCCGAAGCTGAAACTGTCGTTATTGCCAATATCGCGACCAGTGAGGAAGAGGAATTGGAAGCCTGGATGATTAACTGGTTAAGCAAGCGAATTCGGGTGAGTAGCAGCGAACTAAGCGCACAAAGCACGTTTGTTGATGTCGGTCTGGATTCTGTCAGTTCTGTTGAATTCTCGTTTGAATTAGAACGCTGGCTCGGTTTTGAAGTGGATTCCACAGTGGTGTGGCAGTACCCGAGTATTAGTGTTCTCACCCAATTTTTGCTAAACGAAAAGCGCACTAAAGAAGCTGAACAACAAGAAGCAGAAATTCACAGCAATCAACCCGAAAATTTGAGCACCTTGTCCGATGATCAAGTGGCCGCCGCTTTGGCCTGTGAGCTTGAATAATACTGATGTTCGGTAGCAGAAGGTTCCACAAAAACTAACCGATAGTAATTAATAACCACAAGCTCTCTGACAGTAAAGTCGAGGTTGAATCAGGCCGTGAGTATGGAAGCATCGAAGCAGGACATGCGCGTATTATTAGAGAATGCGCTGGTAAAAATTCGTGGGCTAAAACAGGAGCTGGAAGAAACCAAAAAGCAGCGTAATGAACCAATTGCATTGGTGGGAATTGGTTGTCGCTTTCCTGGCGATGCTGATGATAGTGCGGCCTTTTGGGATTTATTGCGCAATGGATCTTGCGCTATTGAACCGCTGCCGAAGTCGCGGTGGAACCTCGACCATTATCTTGATAGCGATCCCGAAGCACCTGGCCGCATGTACACGGCAGCAGGTGCGTTCATTCAGGATTACGATAAATTTGATCCCGCTTTTTTTGGCTTAACTCCCCGTGAAGCCCAGGCTATGGACCCGCAGCATCGGCTGATGTTGGAGGTGTGTTACCAGGGCCTTGAAGACGCGGGTATTGATGTACATAGCCTCGCTGAATCCAAGACTGCTGTCATCATGGGAATGGGCTCCGACGACTATTCCCGTTTTTCAACAAGCTCCATGGATGAGGAGACCATTGATGCGTACACCTCTCTGGGGTCGGCTCGCAGTATTGGTGTTGGTCGAATCGCTTACGTTCTGGGTTTGCAGGGGCCAGCATTTCAGTTAGATACTTCTTGTTCCTCATCATTACTCGCTGTGCATCTGGCTTGTCAGTCCCTTCGCAATGGTGAAGCGGATTTGGTGTTGGCTGGCGGTGTTAATCTGATGTTAACTCCAGAGTTGAGTATCAGTTTTTCAAAGTTGCGAGCCTTGTCGCCAACCGGTTCCTGCCGCACGTTTGATGAAAAAGCGGATGGATATGTACGTGGGGAGGGATGTGGTGTTGTTGTACTGAAACGCTTGAGCGATGCGCAAGTCGATGGTGACAACATTATTGCGGTGATTCGCGGGTCAGCAGCTAACCACGACGGCAAGAGTAACGGTATGACCGCGCCGAACGGTGCCGCACAGGAAAAAGTAATAAATGCGGCCTTGGAAAATGCTGGTGTTGATGCCAGCCAGGTGCAATATGTCGAGGCTCACGGTACTGGTACTCCCCTGGGAGACCCCATAGAGGTGTTGTCGCTCGGGCGTGTCTACGGTGCTGCGCACAGCCAGGACAATCCGCTCTATATTGGTTCGGTAAAGGCTAGCGTCGGTCACCTTGAGGCCGGAGCGGGTGTGGCCGCCTTAATTAAAACGGCATTGGCGATACGCAATGCTACGATTCCTCCACATGTGAATTTTGATACACCAAATCCACATATCCCCTGGCAGCGCTTACCGATAAAAGTGCCTACCCAAGCGCGGGAGTGGCCGGCTGACTCGGATGTACGACGCGCAGCTATTAGCGCTTTCGGGATGAGCGGCACCAATGTGCATGTTGTTATTGAAAGTGCACCCCCGGTCGACGCGAATACCCAGGATGCCATTCGAGGTGAAAAACCACACCGCGACCGACAGCATCACATGTTGTTGCTATCGGCCAAGTCTCCTCAGTCTTTGCGAGACCTCACCCGCCGCTATCAGCAATGGTTTGACAAGACGAACGCCGATTTTGCCGACCTTTGCTACAGCGCCAATACTGGCCGTGCCAAATATCCCTATCGTGCGGCGCTAATTGCAAAAGACTGTACCGATGCGCGGATGCAGAATGCAGCTATGCTCGACTCCAATTCGGAACCTGCACGGCAAAATGGGGGCCGTAAAAAAGTCGCTTTTCTGTTTTCAGGGCAGGGCGCTCAATACGTCGGTATGGGGCGTGAACTCTACGCGAGCTCAGCGGTATTTCGTGATCATTTCGACCGCTGCGCTGCGCTTATCGATGCGCAACTGGGGTGTGACCTAAAAGCCATTATGTGGCCTACGGAAGCAGAGGAAGATAGATCCTCAGCCATGCTGAACCAAACGCTTTACACCCAGCCCGCATTGTTTGCGCTCGAGGTATCACTGGCTCGGTTGTGGCTCTCCTGGGATGTGAGCCCCACATTATTGATCGGCCACAGTGTTGGTGAGTTTGCGGCGGCCTGTATTGCGGGAGTCTACTCTCTCGCTGATGGCATAAAGCTTATTTGTGCGCGCGCTCGGCTAATGTCCTCGCTAGCTGGCGGTGGCAAGATGGCCGCGGTTGAAATAAGTGGCGATGATATTCAGCCTTACTTATCAACTTACTCAGGTCGTATTTCAATCGCAGCGGTTAATTCACCGCGCCAGGTTGTTATTTCCGGTGAAGGTCCGGCCATAGACGAACTGACCGGGCGACTAGTGGAAGAGGGGCGAACGGTGACGGCGTTGGATGTTTCCCACGCGTTCCATTCGGATTTAATGCAGCCTATGCTCGCCGGCTTTCGCGAAGTCGCAGAGCAGGTCAGCTACAAGGCTCCAGCTATTGCGGTGCTTTCTAATGTGAGTGGTACCTCGGCCGGTGCCGCTATGGCGAGCGCCGACTATTGGGTTTCCCACGTTTGCGCCAGTGTCTTGTTTTATCGCGGTATCGAGCAGGCTCAGCAGATGGGCTGTCAGTACTATATAGAGATTGGGCCGAAGCCGGTGTTGTTGGGCATGGCGCAGGACTCTCTCTCGGGCGACGCGGTATTGCTTCCTAGCTTGCGGTATCGCCACAGCGAGTGGCAGACGTTGTTGCGCAGTGTTGGTGACGCATTTGTTCATGGCCTCGACTTTAACTTTGCCGCTCTGGACAACGACTTTTCTCGCAGTCGCGTTCCGCTGCCAGGCTATCCCTTTGAGCGCACGGCATACTGGCTCAGCGGGCCAACCGTATCTCGCTACCAGGAGCCAAGCCGCGATACTCAACCCCTGGCGGAAAGCGTGCCGACAAACGGGCACCCGCTCATCGGTACGAAACTCGTATTGCCTTTCCAAAACAGTCAGCGATACCAACAAACACTTCGTGTAAATCAGCCTCCCTACATGGCCGATCACAAATTGTTTGATGGTGTTTTGGTGGCGGCTGCATCCCACTTGTCTGCGTTATTGTCCGCTGCAAAAGACCACGGCAACGGCAGCACTAGTTGTTTAACCGACGTGGTGTTTATGAAACCCATGGTGCTGCGGGAGCATGCGCCTCTGCGCATGCAGTTGATTGTGAATCCAATTGACGGTCAGAGCGCGTCCGCAGAGCTGGTGAGTTTTCAAACAGAAGACCTGGATGGCGACAATATTGCGCGTAACGTGGTGGCTAAGTTTCGCGCTGCGGGAACAGCTGAATCGTCTGCAGAGACCAGCGTACTTAAGCAGTCATTGCAGCAGCGTTTTCCCAAACCGACCCTTGGCGAAGAATTCTATCGCACCGTTGGCACCGGCTTTAGTTTTGGTGATCGCTTTAAGTGTATGAAAGCTGCCTGGCAGGGCGAAAACGAAGCGTTGTGTGAGATTAAACCGGCGCGGGAACTCCAGGCCCTGGACGCAGCTGTCGCTGAGTACGAAATCTACCCCGGCATGCTGGATGCCTGTTTCCAATTACTGGGAGGTCTGATGAATCGCCGTATTAACACGGCGGATCAGACTTATGTGCCTTTCAGCGTTGCTGAACTCAACTTTAATCATGCACTTGCCCAGGATGAGCCGCTCTGGTGCTACGTCAAGCTGCATGACGAGGGTGCTGAGGAAGACGCGGCCAGCCTGCGCGGCGATTTAGTGTTGTGGCAGGGTGAATCCCGCGTCATCGCCCGTATTTCGAATTTCGAATTTAAGATGATCCACAATGAGGCCATGCGTGCCTCGATGGGGGTTGCAGCCCCCCGTGATTATTACTGTATCGATTGGGAGCCCAAATCGAGAGCGCCATCGGTGTCGGCAACCGTCACCAGCGAAGAGGTCTGGCTGATATTTTCCGACGGGGATGCAGTAGCCGAGGATGTCAGCCGCCGCGCAAGAGATGCAGGTGTTCGCTGTATCACGGTAAATCACAGCGAGAACTTCCTGGCCCAGGGAGATCGCTATTGGGTTAATTCCCTGAGTAAATCCGATTTCTTGGCCCTTGCTCAGGCGATCAAAGACGAGCCGGGTGTAGACGCAGTTGATCGGGTTATCTACTTGTGGCCTCTAGGCACAGACGCCCAGGAACAACCTCTACAACCATTGCTTTATGGTGCCTGCGGCGGGTTAATACACTGGCTTCAGGTTCAGGATGAAAGCGGACTTAATAGTGACCGTAAACCGACCAAAGTCACGCTTGTTTCTCGCAATGCGCAGTCCGAAAGCGCGAGCACGCCAGTAGAGTCGCTGGTCGGCGGGGCCATGTGGGGCTTTGGCAATGCATTGCGGTTGGAGCGCTCGGATCTCGAGTGCGTCAATATTGATCTGGCCGTCGAGGAGGTTGAACCCGCAGCAGATCTGCTTGACGCCCTGTGGCGGGAACTGGCTGCTGACGATAACGAACAGCGTGTACAACTGGCTGGTGAGCTGCGAAGCGTCGCCCGACTGCAAAGCTGTAAGCTGGACGCGGCCCCTGCCAAGGCACCTGCAATTCATGGCAGTTGCGCTTATCTGGTTACTGGTGCAATGGGTGGTTTAGGGCGGGCACTGCTGCCCTGGTTGGTGGCTGCGGGAGCCGAGCAACTGATCATCCCAATGCATCGCGCACTCAAGCCCGAAGAATCCAACTGGCTGGCAGAACTCGGCGCAGAGATAACGATAATCCCGGCTGATATTGCCAGCAGTCACGGTGCGGATGCTATCTCCGCAGTGCTTCGTCAATTGCGGCTCCCACTGGCTGGGGTGTTTCACCTCGCGGGGCGGGTACACGATCAGGCCATGAACCAAATGGAATGGTCGAGTTTTCAACACGTGCTCGAAGCCAAGGCCATAGGCGGTTGGCAACTGTTGAATGTGCTCCGCAATCTGCCCGACCGCAAGGCGCTGGAGTTTGTCCTGTTATTTTCTTCGGCATCAGCCACTTTGGGTTCGGCCGGGCAACTGAATTACGCCAGTGCCAACGCCTTTCTCGATCGTCTTGCTAGCGTTGGTCGCGCTGAGGGAATGCCGTTTAGCAGCATCGCCTGGAGCCTTTGGTCGGGCGAGGGTATGGGCAGTGATGATGGCCTGGTACAGCGACTCAAGCGGTCCGGCCTATCGCCTATCGCTACCGCCGATGGCCTGGAGATATTGACCGAAGTTATTGCATCGAGGCCGCCTCAAGTGAGCGTCATTCCAGCCCACTGGCAGGACTACGTGCGCAGTTACTGCAACAATCAGATTCCCACCTTTTTATCTCGCCTGGTGAGCCCGAACCAAAAGCTCGCAGCGACGAATAGTGGTGCGGCCGATGAGCGCGCCTTCGTACAAGAGATAGCGGCGTTGCCCGAAGCTGCACGCCCGAAGGCAGTGCTAGATGCGGTATTGAAGGAGATTGCGCGGGTGATGTCCTTCAATACCAGCGCCGGTTTCGACGTGGAGCGCCCACTGCAGGAAGTGGGTATGGACTCGTTAATGGCGGTTGAAATTCGAAATGGCCTGGGTCGGTTACTCGCTACCACGCTGCCTACCGCAACGCTATTTAAATACCCCACAGCCAAGGCGCTGGCGGAGTTTCTACTTCAGGATTATTTCCAGAATGACCAGGAAACTGCGGAGGCACAGCCCGAGGATAAAGACCCACAAGCCGAAGCATTGTTGAACCTGGATAGGCTCGGAGAGCTTTCCGACAGTGAAATTGATGCTCTCCTGGACAATGTTTCCTAGCCATGAAAGATTTTCTCGAAAAAATTAAAACGCTCTCGGCGAAACAGGTCATGTTGCTGGCAGTTCAGCAGCAAAAACAGTTGACTGCACTTAACGACATGCGGACTGAGCCCATCGCAATTATCGGCGCGTCCTGCCGAATGCCAGGAGGGGTTAATGACCTGGACAGCTACTGGCAGTTGCTTGTCGAAGGACGGGAAAGCGTTCGTGAAATGGTTGACGAGCGTTGGGATATGGCCCGTTTTTACGATGCTGACCCCACCGCAGCGGGGAAAATGTATACCAAGCGGCTGGGCCTGCTGGACGACGTGGAGAGTTTCGATGCGGAGTTCTTTGGTATAGCGCCCCGCGAGGCAGAGCGACTCGATCCGCAGCAACGACTGTTGCTGGAAACCAGCTGGCACGCGCTGGAGAATGCCGGGCAGGCACCGAGGGATCTTGTCGGCTCTAATACCGGCGTTTTTCTCGGCATCTGCAACCCGGACTACACTAACCTGCGCACTGCGCTGGCGAATACCGAGGGCTACGACACCATCACGGCCTACGACGGTACCGGCACCACTTTTAGCGTGGCCGCTGGCCGTATTGCTTACGCGTTGGGCTTGCAAGGCCCATGTTTCTCGATAGATACCGCCTGTTCGTCATCGTTGATTGCCATCCACCAGGCCGCGCAGTGCTTGCGCAATCAAGAGTGTGGCCTCGCGTTGGTGGGCGGGGTGAACCTGATACTCGACCCGGTCACATCCATTATTTTCTCCAAAGCCAATATGCTCGCCCCGGATGGCCGTTGTAAAACCTTCGATGCCGCTGCCGATGGCTATGTGCGTGGTGAGGGCTGCGGGGTGCTGGTTCTCAAACGATTGCGCGATGCCCAGAGCGATGGCGACCGCATTCTCGCCGTGGTGCGCGGTTCGGCGCTAAACCAGGATGGCCACAGCCAGGGCTTGACTGCCCCTAACGAGAAAGCGCAAGTCGAGGTATTAAAAAGCGCGCTCAAAGCGGCGCAACTGGCGCCGGCCGACATCGACTACATTGAAGCCCACGGTACCGGTACTTCCCTCGGTGACCCTATAGAAATGGGTGCTATTGCCACGGTATTTGGCAAGGATGAACGCCAAAAGCCGCTGTACGTTGGCTCGGTTAAGACCAATATTGGCCATACCGAGGCTGCAGCAGGTATTGCAGGGGTGCTCAAAGTGGTCGCATCACTTCAACACGAGACCATACCTCCGCACCTGAATTTTAACGACCCAAGCCCAATGGTGCCGTGGGACACTATGTCAGTTGAGGTCCCGCGCGAGTCGGCCTCCTGGCAGCGCAACGGCAAGCCGCGTTACGCCGGTGTCAGCTCGTTTGGTTTTGGCGGCTCCAACGCCCATGTCATTCTCGAAGAAGCACCGCAGGAAACTGTGGTTGCCGCTAAACCTGAACGTGCAAATCATTTATTAACGATTTCCGCCAAGACAGAGCAGGCATTCAAGGCACAGCTAACGCAATTTGCCGCCAGCGCCGGTTCGCTGCGTGATAATGACTTGGCCTCACTTTGTTATTCCGCCAACACCGGACGCAACCATTTTCTTTATCGTCAGGCCTTTGTTTGCCGCGACCTGCAGGAACTGCAGGCACAGTTGGATGAGGCCTGCACAGCACCAGCCCCTTTGCTGGCTACGCATGGTATGGAGCCTGGTTTTCTCTTTAGCGGCCAAGGTTCGCAGTACCGGGGCATGGGTAAGGGGCTGTACCAGAGCCAGCCGGTGTTTCGCGGGGTAATAGACGAGTGTGACGCCCTGTTTAAAGGCACACTTGAGTCTTCACTTATCTATGTACTCTGGGGTGACGACGAAACGCTTATTAATGAAACCCAGTACACCCAACCGGCGCTGTTCGCGCTGGAAATGGCCCTGGCCCGCCTGTGGGAAAGCTGGGGGATAGTGCCGGGGGCGGTCATTGGCCACAGCGTTGGCGAATACGCGGCCGCCTGTTTTAGCGGCGTGTTCAGTCTCGCCGATGGTCTGAAATTGATTGCTGCGCGTGGCCGGTTAATGGCTGAGTGCTGTGAGCGCGGCGCCATGAGTGCAGTGTTTGCCCCGGTGGATACCGTGGAAACCCTGTTGGTGAACTACGGCGGTCAACTGGCAGTAGCGGCCATCAATGGCCCGCAAAGCACGGTGGTGTCCGGCGAGCAAAGCGCGCTGAACGACTTTCTGGCCGAACTGGAAAGCAAGAGCATCAGTTATCAAGCGTTGAGTGTCTCTCACGCCTTCCACTCGCCGATGATGGCGCCCATGCTGGACGCCTTTGCCGAAGTGGCCCGCAGCATAGACTATCAGCGCCCGCGGCTGAGCATTATTTCCAACCTCACTGGTCGGGCAGAAACTGATGTTCTGGCGACGGCAGACTACTGGATAGAGCACGTGAGCGCGCCGGTTAAATTCGGCCAGGGTTTTGACGTGTTGGTGGAGCAGGGCATGCAAACCCTGCTGGAAATTGGCCCAGGTGCGACGCTTTTGGGGCTCGGAAGGCGGGCGCTGGAATCGCGGGATGACACCTTGCAAGGCTATGCCTGGCTAAACTCGCTCCGCCCCGGTCACGACGACGAAGCGGTGATGCTGCAAAGCCTAGCGCAGTTGTACAGCCGGGGTTGCACCGTGGATTGGCAGGCCTTTGATGCACCGTTTAACCGCAATCGCATCACTTTGCCCGGTTATCCTTTTCAGCGTGAGCGTTATTGGTTACCGCAGCCCCAGTTAGGCGGCCTTAAAGGGGTTGGCGGTTTAGTTGCCAAATCCCCAGTGACCGCGGCCAGCCACCCACTACTGGGTGAGCGGCTGGCGGCAGCTTTCTCTCGCGAAATCTACTTTCAAAACGCGCTCGATGTTGCCCACCCTGATTATATGGAGCAGCATCGTCTGTTCGGTTTGCCTGTGGTGGCGGGTGCTTCCCACATCGCCACGTTTCTGGAGGCGGCGCAACAGTATTTTAAAAATTCCGCACTGAGCCTTAGCCAAATCGAGTTTCGGCAACCGCTGGTGTTGCCTGAAGACAAAGCGGTAAGCGTACAAGTGATGTTAACGCCACACCGCGATTGCGACACCTCGGTCGACGCGCAACTCATGAGCCTGATTGACGGCGGCGATCCCGCAGACCCTTCAGCCTGGAAGGTGCACGTAGTTGCCACGATTGCGGCCTTGCAGGCGGGCGAAAAAACGCCGGTTGCGCCGCTGATGCTCAAGTCGGCCATGGCCAGTTGGTCCACCGATGAAACTCCCAGCGATTTCTACCAGCGCTTTTGGGATAAAGGCTATACCGTTGGCGATAAATTCCGTTGGTTGGGTGAAGGCTGGCGGTGTGAGCGTCAGGCACTGCGGCGTCTCGACACTAACAATCGCGAAGAGCTTGCGGAAAGCTATCTCTTCTATCCCGGTTTGCTCGATGCCTGTTTCCAGGTGATCGACTGTAGCCGAACCCGCGGTGATTTTGAGGAAGAACAAAACAGCCTTTACATTCCTGCGTTGATTCAGGGACTTACTCTCTACCGAACGCCGCGAGCAGGAGAGACATTCTACTGCTACGCGCAACTGAGCAACGATAATCATGAAGGCGAGGGCGGTAAAATTGTCGGCGACCTCTGGCTGGTAAACGAAGCTGATGAGTTAATAGCCAGCATAAACGGCTTCGAAGGTCGCCGTTCAACCAAGTTGGCACTGGAGAATGCCCTGAGCGCCCTGCGCCCGAGCGCAAACACAGCCGAGTTAAGCTACGGCCTCAATTGGCAGAAAATCACTCAACCGCAGACTGCTGAGCTAGCCATTGTTGGGCCGGTGGCGGTGTTTGCCGATGACCAGCCAACCTGCAAAAACATCTTGTCAGAGTTACAGGCTGCCGGGGTAGAGCACTGCATTATTCGTGTAGGTGAGGAATTTAAAGAACAGCACAACAGCCTGGAGCTAAACCCTGGTGCCGCTGAGCAAATGGAGCAACTGTTTGTGGCGCTAGAGCGGCGGCAGTCACAGCCATGGCATATTCTCTATCTCTGGGGTATGGACGCAACGATTGAACCAGACATGTCTTCCGCCACTGTGCAGCAGCTGGAGAAGCCAGTATGGCGAAATCTTCTTCAGCTCCTGCAACGGGCCTCCGGTCTTCCGATTAAGGGGCTGCACGTCGTTACCCAGGGAGCCTTTGCGGTTTCAGACACAGGCTTGTCTTCAGCCAAAAACAAGGCTGAAGACAAGCACAGAGTGCAACCGTTGCAGCAGTTGCTTTGGGGGATGGTGCGAAGTGCCCAGGTTGAGTTGTCTACGCTGCCACTCGCGCTTATCGACCTCGCAAATTCTACGCAGAATGTCCTGCCAGCTGTACTTCACGCCCTGACCGAGCCAACAGAAAATCAGTTGCGAGTCGCTGACGGCGAGTTATTGGCGCCTCGTTTACAGCCTGCTTCTCTATCTGTAGCTGCCACTGGTGAGGTGATTGACCCAGCTAAATGCTACCTCATTACTGGCGGGCTGGGCGGTCTCGGTCTCCAGCTTGCCCATTGGCTGGTGGAGCAGGGCGCAGTTCAACTCGTGTTACTGGGCCGCTCCGCACCCAAAGCCGAAGCGCAGGTTCAGCTAGACCAGCTGGCAGCACGCGCCGAGATTCTCTGCTTGCAGGCGGATGTAGCCTCTTGCGATCAGCTGCAAGGCGTTTTCGAGCGTATAGCTTGCGACTGTCTGCCGCTGGGCGGAATTTTTCATGCGGCTGGTGTGCTGGATGACAGTTTTATCGATCAGATGAACGAAGCACGCTTTGCCAAAGTGACAGCACCCAAGATACTCGGTGCCTGGAATCTGCACCTGCTGAGTTCCCATTTGCCACTCGACCACTTTGTCGGTTTTTCCTCGATCACCTCAGTTCTGGGGTCACAAGGGCAGACGAACTATGCCGCTGCGAACGCGTTTCTGGATGGCCTTATGGCCATGCGCCGTGCTGAAGGGCTAGCCGGGCTCAGCATCAACTGGGGCCCTTGGGCAGAAGGCGGAATGGCGGCACAACTGGATGAGCGCTATCAGCAGCGGTTGAAAGATATTGGCCTATCCCCCTTGAGTCAGGCGCAGGGCATGGGTGCACTGGGGCAATGGATGCAGTCGGACGGCGCTTCGCAGGTCATGGTGGCCAATATCCGGTGGCCGGAATTCCTCACGCAGTTTAACGGCACGGTGCCAGGCATTTTTGCCCAAATGGGGAGTACTGCGCACAACACTGTTGCGCAACCCCGCTTTCACACCGAATTAATGGCGCTGCCGGCAGTGGAACAGCCTCAGGCGCTGGCAAACCACGTACATCAGACTCTGGCTAAGGTCTTGGGTTTTGATAATCCCAAAAAGATCGGTGCACGCGACCGCTTCTTTGACCTGGGGCTGGATTCACTGCTGGCCCTTGAGATGAAGTCCCGCCTGGAGAAAGACCTCAATACCAAGCTGAGCGCCACTTTGATCTTTGACTACCCCAATTTCGAAGCGCTGAACAGCTATCTACAGGCACACATTCTTGGTGCTGCGGCAACCGATGAGGGCGATGAGACCGGGGCTTCCATGGAGGAGATGCTGCAAAGTTCCGAGTCACAAAATTTGAATGACATGGACAGCGATGAGCTGAACGCCTTGTTGGGCAACAAGCTGGACCGCCTCAGTTCGTTACTGGATGAGTAGATAATGAGTACAGAAAAGACCAACGCCCCTGCTAACGAGCAAATGATGCAACGCCTCAAGCAGGCAATACAGGTGATCGATCAGCTCGAAGGGCGGTTAAAGAAAGAGCTGGATGCCAAACATGAACCCATTGCGATCATCGGTATGGGCTGCCGTTTTCCCGGCGGTGTTTACACCCCGGAACAGTTTTGGGCGTTGCTGGTTGATGGTACCGATGCCATCAGCGAAGTACCATCGCAGCGTTGGAACATCGACGAATATTACGACGCCGATGCTGACGCACGAGGCAAAATTAGCAGCCGTTTCGGTGGTTTTCTCGACGAAATCCAGCAGTTCGACGCCGGGTTTTTCGAGGTGTCGCCGCGCGAAGCTGAGTCTCTAGACCCTCAGCAGAGAATGATGCTGGAGGTGACTTGGGAGGCGTTGGAAAACGGTAATGTGCTACCTGCAAGCCTGTACGGTAGCAACACCGGGGTATTCGTGGCCATGAGTGGTTCGGACTACATGATGGCCGAAGCCAAATATGTCGGAGAGGAAGGTATATCGGCCTACTTTGGAACCGGGAATGCCCATGCCACCGCGTGTGGCAGATTGTCCTACACGCTGGGGTGCCAGGGGCCCAGTTTTTCAGTTGATACCGCCTGCTCCTCTTCTCTGGTTGCTTTGCATACTGCGTGTATGAGCCTGCGAACCGGGGACTGTGACGGAGCCATCGTTGCCGCCTCAAACCTCATGCTCACACCGGATATCAGCATTACCTTTTCCAAGGCTCACATGCTGGCGCCGGATGGTCGTTGTAAAACCTTCGATGCCGCCGCCGATGGCTATGTGCGCGGCGAAGGTGTTGCGGCTGTTTATGTGAAACGACTGAGCGACGCCCTGCGCGATGGAGATTCTGTACGTGCGGTCGTGCTCGGCTCGGCCATCAATCAGGATGGCGCCAGCGGCGGCCTTACCGTACCCAACGGGGTAGCGCAGCAAAGTGTTATCAAGCAAGCGCTGAAAAACGCTAGCCTGGAAGCGGGTGCGGTGGATTATGTTGAAGCTCATGGTACGGGTACGTCGCTGGGTGATCCCATTGAGATTGGCGCACTGGGGGCGGTCTATGGACGCGCCCGCTCGAGCGACAATCCATTGTTGGTGGGGTCGGTAAAAACCAATATTGGTCACGTAGAAGCAGCGGCGGGTCTTGCGGGGTTGATGAAACTGGTGCTGTCACTGGAACACGGCGAGATACCCCGTCATTTACACTGTTCCAACCCAAGCGCGCTTATCCCCTGGTCAGAGCTAAATGTCGCTGTCGCCGACAGCCACCGAATCTGGCGCAGTGTTGCGGCAGACGGTCAAAAGCACGCGGGTCTGAGCGCGTTCGGCTTTGGCGGTACCAACGGTCATGTCATTCTCGCATCTGCGCCTTCCAAGCCAGCCGCTGGTAAGTTCTCTGTCACTGAAAAAGCGGGTGTCGAGCCGGTGGCACGGGCTTGGCACCCGATCAAACTGGCTGCCAAGTCGCCACGAGCGCTCGCCGATCAGGCGCTCAGCTACGCTCACGCGCTCGATACTCTCATCGAAGCCGGTGATGCGGACGCTCTCGAAAACCTCGCTAATTTCGCTTACACAGCTAACACATCACGTTCCGACTTTTTATTTCGGGATTGCGCTGTTGCAGGCGATCGCCAGAGCATGGTGCAGGCACTGACCAAAATCGCCGCCGCCGATGCGAACCGCTTTGAAGATTCGATCGAGCAGATGGCTGAGCCAGGTTTTCTCTTTAGCGGCCAAGGTTCGCAGTACCGGGGCATGGGTAAGGGGCTGTACCAGAGCCAGCCGGTGTTTCGCGGGGTAATAGATGAATGTGACGCCCTGTTTAAAGGCACCCTCGAGTCTTCACTTATCGATGTACTCTGGGGTGACGACGAAACGCTTATTAATGAAACCCAGTATACCCAACCGGCGCTGTTTGCTCTGGAAATGGCCCTGGCCCGCCTGTGGGAAAGCTGGGGGATAGTGCCGGGGGCGGTCATTGGCCACAGCGTTGGCGAATACGCGGCCGCCTGTTTTAGCGGCGTGTTCAGTCTCGCCGACGGTCTGAAATTGATTGCCGCGCGTGGCCGGTTAATGGCTGAGTGCTGTGAGCGCGGCGCCATGAGTGCAGTGTTCGCCCCGGTGGATACCGTGGAAACCCTGTTGGTGAACTACGGCGGTCGGCTGGCAGTTGCGGCCATCAATGGCCCACAAAGCACGGTGGTGTCCGGCGAGCAAAGCGCGCTGAACGACTTTATGGCCGAACTGGAAAGCAAGGGCATCAGTTATCAGACGTTGAGCGTCTCTCACGCCTTCCACTCGCCAATGATGGCGCCCATGCTGGACGCCTTTGCCGAAGTGGCCCGCAGCATAGACTATCAGCGCCCGCGGCTGAGTATAATCTCCAACCTCACTGGTCGGGCAGAAACCGATGTTCTGGCGACGGCAGACTACTGGATAGAGCACGTGAGCGCGCCGGTTAAATTCGGCCAGGGTTTTGACGTGTTGGTGGAGCAGGGCATGCAAACCCTGCTGGAAATTGGCCCAGGTGCGACGCTGTTGGGGCTCGGAAGGCGGGCGCTGGAATCGCGGGACGACACCTTGCAAGGCTATGCCTGGCTCAACTCGCTCCGCCCCGGGCACGACGACGAAGCGGTGATGCTGCAAAGCCTGGCGCAACTGTACAGCCGAGGTTGCACCGTGGATTGGCAGGCCTTTGATGCTCCGTTTAACCGCCGTCGAATCACTTTGCCATGCTATCCGTTTCAGCGTAAATCCTACTGGTACAAGGGCTCCAACAGCAACCAGCCCGGCAGATTGTCGCCGGTAGAATCTGCATGGCTCGACGCTTTGCGCCAGGGCGACCTAACGCCTCTACTCACCCAACTGCCGCAGCAAACCCTACCTGAAGCATCTCAGCAGGTGTTGGCGCAGATGCTCAGGCAGCTGCAGCCGCTGAGCCAGCATGGCTCGGAAGACCCATTAGCCCGCTTGGGTGCGCAGTTGCACTGGGATGCGGTGGAGCCTGTTACAACCGCTTCAACCTTGGCCGGTAAGACACTGCTGTTGGCCGATAACGAGCAGCAGGTAAGCAACCTGAAGGATGCGCTTAGCGCCCTCGGTTGCGAGGTCGTTGTAGTGACTTCCAGCCAGGGCAACGCCTTTGCAGAAACTGCAAGATCGGAAACTTTCTCTCGCGTTGTGTTTTGTCGTACCGATGCCGTCAACGATTCCGACCCTGCGGCCCTTTGTCATGCGTTGTTAACCAGCCTCGCTATTGGTGTCGATACAGCGGTGCGCCCCGACATGTGGGTGGTCACTCGAGGCGCTGTGCTCTGTAGCAAAGCGGATCGCCGTGTCGCCAGTGCCCAGTCCTGCGTTTGGGGTGTGTGCAATACGCTGGCCGCGGAATTGCCAGAGCAGTTTAAGGCGGTTTTAGACCTGTCTCTGCTTGAGCAGGATACAGAACCGTGTATCTCCGTGGCCGAGGCAACCCGCCTCGCGAGCCTGGTTGCCAATCTGGTCGATGCGGATCAATTAGCGGTTCGTGGTGAAGTTTGTTACGCCCCGCACTTGCATCCCTGGTGCGCCAGCGAATCATCGCCTGCCGCCAATCTGAAAGCCAATGCCTCTGTTAAAACCAATGCCACTTACCTCGTAAGCGGCGCATTCGGCGGCCTCGGATTGGTGGTGACAGACTGGCTTGTCACGCAAGGGGTTCGTCACTTGGTGCTGGTCAGTCGCGGTGGCCCAAGGAGCGACGCGGCAAAAGCTGCGCTCGAGCGCTGGCAGTCTCAACAGGTTGAAGTGGCATTGGTGAACGCGGATGTGGCGGATCGCAATGCGCTGCTGAGCGGTTACCAGGAGGTGAGTGGTGGGGTGCCAGAGCTCAAGGGTATTTTCCACCTTGCCGGAATCAGTGGCGATCCAACTGCAAGTGCTGAACTGGCCGAAGTGGCGCTGACTGAGGTCCTCAATCCCAAGGTTGCTGGAACACTAAACCTAGCGGCGTTAAGTGCTGAGAGCACCCTGGATTACTTTGTTTGTTTCTCCTCTATCTCGTCAGTCTGGGGCTCGGCGGGGCAGGCAGCTTACACGGCAGCCAATCAGTTTCTCGACAGCTTTGCTGGCCAGCGCACGCGCCAGGGTCTTCCCGTGCAGTCCATCAACTGGGGGCCATGGGCCGAGGTGGGAATGGGGCTAACTCTGGATAAAGACAATCAGATGGCGCGTGTTGGTATCCACGGTTTAACCAACGCGCAAGCATTACACGCACTGCGCGCGGTACTGGCGTTAGGCGCCGCCACTCAGCTGGTTATCGCTGATGTGGAGTGGCATAAATTCGCGGCACTTTACGCAAGCAAGCGTCACAACCATTTGTTCACCCACATGCTCGCCAATACCGATGAACATCCCAGCTCTTCCGCAGGCGCAACTCCGGCTAAAAATGAAGCGCGTGAAAAAATCGTTGCCCTGCCTGCGCACAAATGGAAAGCCGAATTGATGGGGCTGTTGCGCAGTTACGTCACTGATATCTGTCGTTTGGATAGTGAGCAGGTTATCTCTTCGAGCCAGGGTTTTACCGAATTGGGCATGGACTCACTGATGGCAGTGGAATTAAAGGAACGCCTGCAGCGCGATCTGGGCATCAAGCTGCAAGCCACCATTGCGTTTGATTACCCCACTATCGATGCCATGGCAAAACACCTGGCGGAAGAGTTGACGGCGTCGCTACCTGTGGCGGAAGCCGAGATTGAAGCGCCGGGTGAGCAGGAGGATGCAGTGGACATAGTGGAAGAGGACGAAATAGCAGAGCTTTCCGAAGAAGAGGCAGAAGCAATGCTGTTAGCCAAGTTACAAGCCCTGTGAGTAAACCGATTAGTGAACTGGAATCAAACTGATGGTAGAGAAAAGTAAGCCAGCATTGTCACCGCTGAAACAAGCCCTGGTTGCCATAGGCGATTTACAAAAAAAGTTAGCCAAAGCCGAAGCCAAAAAACACGAGCCAGTCGCCATCGTTGGTATGGCTTGCCGGCTGCCTGGCCAGGTGGAGACTCCCGCAGATTTTTGGCAGTTTCTCGAGCGTGGCGGCGATGGTATTAACCACAATCCGGTTGATCGCTGGCCCGTGCATGAACTGGTGGATACTGATCCCGCTGCCCCGGGGAAAACGGTAACCCTGAGTGCCGGGTTAATTGAGGATTACGACAAGATAGATGCGGGGTATTTTGGCCTGGCGCCTCGTGAGGTCGAAACCATGGACCCGCAACAGCGCCTCGCGCTTGAGCTGAGCTGGTCTGCCATTCAGGATGCCGGCTACAGCGCTGCGCAGATGATGGAGAGTAATACTGGCGTTTACCTGGGCGTAGGCGCGGCAGAATACTTCCGGCTATGTCTGGAATCCGGTAACCAGGATGCGGGTTTCTTCGTTACCGGTAACACCCAAAATGTGATCAGTGGCCGCGTAGCTTACTTGCTAGGCATTCATGGCCCCACTGTGGCGATCGATACCGCCTGCTCTTCATCACTGGTAGCCATCCACCACGCGGTTCAGGCGTTGCGCCGTGGTGAGTGCGAGGCTGCACTGGCGGGTGGCGTGAATCTGCTGGTTGATCCTCAGGTGTTTGTGTCTCTTTCTAAGGCGGGTATGTTGTCCACCGACGGCCAGTGCAAAACCTTCGATAAAGATGCCAACGGATATGTACGCGGTGAAGGTGGTGGAGTGTTGCTGCTCAAAACGCTCACTAAAGCCAGCGCCGATGGTGATCGCATTCACGCGGTGATTCGCGGATCAGCGGTTAACCAGGATGGCCGCAGCAGCAGCCTGACGGCACCGAACGGCCCGGCACAGCAAATGGTTATTAAAAAGGCATTGGATGATGCTGAGGTTAAGCCGGTTGAGGTTAACTACATTGAAACGCACGGCACCGGCACGCCACTGGGTGATCCGATTGAGGTGGGCGCGCTAACCGCCGTTTATGGCCAGCAGCGCAATGCCCCACTGGTGCTGGGAGCGCTTAAATCCAATATCGGCCACCTGGAGGCAGCCTCGGGTGTGGCAAGTATGATCAAAGCGGTGTTGTCGTTGCGGCACGGCAGGGTACCAACGAACCTTCACTTCAATACACTCAACCCACACATTGAGCTGGATACAGCCGGTGTGACCATAGCGCGTGAGCCAACCTTGCTGGCAAGTGCGGATGCTGGCGCTTTGCTCAAGGCCGGGGTGAGTTCTTTTGGGTTTAGCGGCACCAATGCGCACATTATTCTCGAACAGGCGCCTTGCGATGCGGTTGAGCCGATCGATGACGCGTGCGAGGCTGTTTGCACTCTCTCGGCCAAGTCCGAAAAGGCGCTGAGTTCTCTGGCGCAGAGTTACGCCGACTTTGTGCAAGAGCACTCGCCACGCCTGCGGGATTTTTGCGCCAGTGTTAACGCTGGGCGCGATCACTACGGCTTTCGAAAGGCATTTATTGCCAAAAGTGGCGATGAACTGTTAGCCAAGTTGCAGGCTGTGGCGAAAGGGGAGACAGCGGCCATTAGTCTCACCAAGGAAACCCTCAGTAACCCTCCCAGGATTGGTTTCATGTTTACCGGTCAGGGGGCGCAATTTGCCGGAATGGCACACGACCTTTATCAAAATGAGCCGGTGTTCAAAGCGGTATTGGATGAGTGCGCAGAGATACTCAGTCAGTGGCTGGAATACCCTTTGTTGTCGGTGTTATGGGGCGACAATTCCAACCTTATCAATGAGACCAGTTACACCCAGCCAGCGCTGTTTAGCGTTGAATATTCTCTAGCTCAACTGTGGAGCGCATGGGGTGTGCAGCCAACGGTGGTCATGGGGCACAGCGTCGGTGAGTATGTGGCCGCCTGCGTGGCGGGTATTTTCTCGCTGGAAGAGGGGCTGTGGTTGATTGCCCAGCGGGGCCAACTGATCCAAAGCCTGCCAGCGGGTGGCGGTATGTTGGTGGTGTTGACCGATTCTGAATCGGTTGCCAGCTTCATCAAAGGCCAGGAGGACAGGCTCAGTATTGCGGCAATAAATGCGCCGCAGCAGACTGTGGTTTCCGGTGCGCTGGGTGCACTTGAAACGCTTAAGCAGGTGCTGAATGAGAATGGCGTGCGCAGCATTGCACTGGCGGTTTCACACGCGTTTCACTCGCCTTTAATGCACCCCATTGTCGAGTCTTTCCGCCAGGTTGCCAGCGAAGTGGCATTCAAACAGCCAGAGTTGACGGTTATCTCAAACCTTACTGGTGCCGAAGCCGATGAGGGAATTGCCTCTGCCAATTATTGGGCTGAACATATCGCAGCGCCAGTGCGGTTTGCCGACGGTGTGCAAGAGATTTGTCAGCACGTAGACGTGGTGCTGGAGATAGGCCCAAAAACGACGTTAATCGGCCTCGCCCGGCAGTGCGTGGATGATTATGCTGGAAAATGGCTGGTCAGCCTGCATGAGCGGATCAAGGATACAACTGCCCTCAATCGCGCGCTGGTGGAGCTTTATGAATGCGGCGCTGTTATTGATTGGCGGGCTGTGCATGCCAGTGCCCCATGGCACAAGCTTTCTGCGCCCTTGTATCCCTATCAGAGGCAGCGCTATTGGGTAACGGGCGCGGATACGAAACCGGCCTTGCCCTATCAGCCCACTGCTGTACCGCAAGCCAAGGTTAATGCCCTTTTAGGGCAGCGCCTGGCATTGCCTTTAATGAAAGAGACCTGCTATCAGTCGGTGCTCAGTGCCCAGTCTCCCGCCTACCTGGAACATCATCGCCTGTTCGGCATTGTTATTGTGCCTGGGGCGTCCCACGTATCTATGGTGCTCACCGCAGTGCGAGACCGTTTTGATATGCAGGATTGCGTGCTGAGCGATGTCGTCTTTTACCAGCCAATCGCCATCGCTGATGGTGCCGAGAAACCCGTACAACTGCTGCTGACTCCGCAGGAAGACGGACAATACGAATTCAAGATTATTTCCCTCAACCGCGACGACGACCCCTACCGCGAGAGCGGCTGGACTGTGCATGCCACAGGTAACTTTGTGCTCGGTGGCGAGCAGCACAGCGAACTGCCTGTGGATCGCGATACCGCCACCTCAAGCTGGCCGCTGCAGGAGACCGGCGAGGACTTTTACCAGCGTATCTGGGAGGGGGGTTACACGTTGGGCAGTGCGTTCCAATGGGTTGGTGATCGCTGGGCGCAGGCAGGCGAAACCCTGCACCGCATGGTGTTACCAGAGTTGCCGGATGGCGCCCTGGACTACCAGATTCATCCGGGCTTACTCGACTCCTGCTTTCAGGCTTTTGGTAGTTCGGCTGGTTTACAGGTGGAAGAGGACGATATCTATATTCCCTTCAGCGTTGGCCGCATGCGTTTTTACCAGCAGCCAGCCGCTGGCGGCTTGTGGTGCTACTCGCGGCCGAGGAGCGAGCAGGGCCCCGGTACGTCGCAACGCTACCTGGGCGATCTGACCCTGTTTGATGATCAGGGTCGACTGGTTTTCGAGATTGAAGGCCTCGAATTACGCAAATCGAGTCAGGCATTACTGAAAAAAGGACTGCTGGATGTTCAGGACGACAGCCGCGCCGGAGGACACTTCTACCAGGCGCACTGGGAACTGGCCCAAGATGAGGCGACGCAAGCCAAAACTGATGGCCAGTGGCTGGTGTTCACGGCTCCCAATCAGGAGGAGACCGCTCTCTACGAGGCATTAGCGGCGGCTGGTAAGCCATTTGTTACGGTAACTAGCGCTCAGGCATACGCGAAGCTGGCGGAAGGGCGATACACGCTGCGCAGCGACAGCGTCGACGATTATCTGCAGCTGCTGCAAGCGTTCGAAGGGCAGACCATAGCTGGCATTCTCGATCTGCGCGTCTACGCCATGGCGTTTGATCCTGTCGCTGACAGCCGCTCCCTGCAAGAGCAAGTTCTGCACACCTGTGCCGGGGAACTGGCACTGCTGAAAGCGCTGTCACGTCACTTTAGCGAAGCGTTTCCTCGCCTTGTAGTCCCCACCCGGGGGGCTCAGGCGTTAGCGCAGGAAGACATCAATGTTGCGCAACATGCGGTGTGGGCATTGGGCCGGGTGATGGCTTTAGAACTGCCGCATATCGCCAGTGTATTTGTCGACCTGCCCGATACCGGAAACGCTATTGCGATGACAAGTGAAAACGCCGCGCGGCTGGTTGGGGAACTCGATATCACCGCCCGCGATAACCAGCGGCTGTTGCGTGGCGCGCAGCGTTATGTCCAGCGTCTGGGTCGGGCCGAGCGCCAGGAGGCGCCCGTTGAGAACTTGGTCACCGCTGATAAAAGTTACCTTATCACCGGCGCCATGGGCGGCCTTGGGCGTCAGGTCACGGAATGGTTAGTGGCCCAGGGAGCGCGCCATCTGGCGTTACTTGTTCGCCGCGAACCCGACGAAGAAGTATTGCACCAACTGCATACGCTGTCGCAAACAAGTGGTGCCGATATTCGGTTGCTGCGAGCAGATATCGCCGATCAAGCGCAGGTTTTCGCCGCCGTTGCCGAGGTCGAAAGCAGCATGCCCGCGCTGGGCGGCGTGATGCACCTGGCCGGAGTCGTGGAGGATCAAGCTATCGATCAGACCACCATCGGTGCTTTTGCAAAAGTACTCTCGCCCAAAGTCGCTGGTGGCTGGAACTTACACCTGGCCACGCGTGAGCAGCCGCTCGACTTTTTCGTTAGCTACTCATCTATTGCGTCGCTGTTTGGCACGCCGGGGCAGGTCAATTACGCCGTTGGTAACAGCTTCCTGGATGGTTTGATGCAACACCGGCAGGCCTCGGGTTTAGCCGGTCTCTCCATCAACTGGGGCCCCTGGGGCGAAGTGGGGATGGCAGCACGCCTGGCCGCCGATACTGGTAACAAGATGGCCGCAGCGGGGCTTCGCACCTTTGATGTCGCCGAGGGTATGGAGGCTATGTGCGCGCTAATGCAACAGCCACCGGTGAGTAACGGCATGAGCGTTGGCGCGGTTAAAGTCGATTGGCCCGTGTTTTTGCAGAAATTTCCCGGTGCGGCGACCGCGCCACTATTTCATGCCTACCGGCAAGAACACCTGGGAGATAAGCACACACGCGGCGGCATGCTGGCGCAATTGCAGACAGTACCAGTGGGCGAGCGCAGAGAATTGTTGATCAGTCAGGTGGTGTCGATTCTCGTGGACATTCTGCGTTTGCCATCCACTGAAAAAGTGAGTCTGGACCAGGGTTTCTTCGACTCCGGCATGGATTCGCTTATGTCGTTGGAATTCAGGCAGCGCCTGGAACGCGAGTTTGATATCACCCTGGCGCCCACAGTGGCTTTCAATTACCCAACCGTGGGCGAGCTTATCGGTTACCTCTGCTCTGAGGTGCTCGAGCTGTCTTTCGACGAGTCGGATGACGAAGCCGTTGAAGAAGAGCACGACGAGTTGGCGCTGGCAGACGATCTGTCGGAAGACGATCTGGCCGCGCTGTTGGAACAACAACTGGCGACATAAGTGTTGGCGTAAAGGAATTAAAGCAGACGATGCAAAAGGCAACAGAGAAAACAGATAACCGTGCAGTGCTGGCAAAAGCGCTAACAGAGCTGAAACGATTGCAGGCGCGGGTTAAAGAGTTGGAGGCGGCTCAAACCCGTGAACCCATCGCGATAATCGGCATGAGCTGCCGATTTCCAGGTGGTGTGACCACCCCTGAGCGGCTGTGGGAGTACCTGCGCGGCGGTAACAACGCTGTACAGGAGGTGCCGTCAGACCGTTGGGATCTGGATGCTTTTTACGATCCCATACCCGGTAAACCCGGCAAGATGTACACCCGTCGTGGTTACTTTATTGATGAAATCGCAGGGTTTGACCGCGATTTTTTCAACGTCGGCCCCGCTGAAGCCAATGCCATGGACCCGCAGCACCGCTTGCTGTTGGAAACCTGTTGGGAGGCGCTGGAATACGCCGGGCTGTCGCCGACCGCGTTGCGCGGCAGTAACACTGGTATGTTCCTGGGCGCAATGAACAGCGACTACGCCCATTACAGCGTGCAGGATCTGAATGCGATTAGTATGTACACCGCCATTACCAACGGCAACGGCATCGCCGCTGGGCGCCTGGCGCACAACTTCGGCTTTCAAGGTCCGGCTATCGCTGTGGATACGCTCTGTTCGTCTTCGCTGGTCAGTGTTCATCTTGCGATGCGTAGCCTCCAGAATCAGGAGTGCGACCTGGCGCTTGCGGGCGGCATCAACCTGCTGGTCACTCCAAGTATGTTCGTCGCCACCTGCGCCGCGAGCATGCTGTCAACAGATGGCCTGTGCAAAACGTTCGACGAATCCGCCGATGGCTATGCCCGGGGCGAAGGGGTGGGCGTGATCGCCCTCAAGCGGCTTTCCGATGCGCAGCGCGATAACGACTCGATTCTCGCCGTATTGCGCGGCGGTGCGGTTAATCAGGACGGCCCCAGCAGTGCGTTGCCGGTACCCAATGGCAAGGCGCAGGAAAAGGTGATTCGCGCGGCGCTGAAAGATGCCGGGGTAAATCCCGCAGATATTGGTTACATCGAAGCCCATGGCACTGGAACGGCCCTCGGTGACCCACTTGAAATTGAGGCATTGAATCAGGTTTTTGGCGCCGACCGTACCGCCGGGCAACCGTTGTGGTTGGGCTCGATCAAGACCAACTATGGGCACACTGAGGGTGCCGCCGGAATCGCCGGGTTGCTCAAAGTGATTTTGGCGTTAAAACACGGCGAGATTCCCCCCCACCTTAATTTTTCGTCGCCCAGCACGAAAGTCGCCTGGGATTCACTGCCGATTAAGGTGGTGACCGAGCCGACACGCTGGTCGGAAGATACACCGCGCATCGCCGGTGTCAGTGCATTTGGTATTGGCGGCACAAACGCTCACATGGTGGTGGAAGCTCCGGCCAGTATCGATCCCGACGCAACCCAGCCTTGCGTGTCTGCATTAACGCTGTCTGCCAAGAGCCCGGAAGCGCTAAAAGCGATGGTTGATTCTTATGCCGACTACCTCGCCAGCGACGCGGTGGACATCGCAAACGCCTGTTACACCAGCAACATTAGCCGGGCTTCACTGGCCTCACGCTTGAGCGTTTACGGGGAAAATCCCGCCGAGTTGCTGGCTAAGTTACAGGCAATAAGCGTCGGAGATTTGCCCTTTGTTGCGCACGACAGTACCGCGAGCAACAGTCGACTGGCGTATCTGTTCAGTGGTCAGGGTTCGCAGTACCCCGGCATGGGCCGAACGCTATACGAGAGTCAGCCCGTGTTCCGTTCGGCCATCGACCGTTGTGAAGAACTGTTGCGCGAGCAGCTCGAAGTCTCGCTCACAGCGGTTTTATGGGGTGAACACAGCGACAAATTAAACCAGACGCAATACACCCAGCCGGCACTGTTTGCGCTGGAATATGCCCTTGCGGAAATGTGGAGTGCCTGGGGTATCAAACCAACGCTCGTTATGGGTCATAGTGTGGGCGAATATGTGGCGGCGTGTTATGCCGGGCTCTTTTCGCTGGCAGACGGTCTGCGGTTAATTGCTGCGCGCGGCCGTTTGATGGCCGAGCTATGCGCGCCTGGAGTCATGTCGGTGTGGTTCTGCGATGCTGCACAGGTGAAAGCCTTAGTGAAAGAATTGGGGCTTGAGCAACAATTGGCTATTGCGGCGTTTAATTCGCCGGAGAACACGGCGCTTTCCGGGGAACCCGACGCCATGGGAACCATCCTGGCGGTGGCCGAGGAGCGTGATATTGCCTGTCGTTCACTGGATGTTTCGCATGCCTTTCACTCCAAAATGCTGGAGCCAATGCTGGACGCGTTTCAGGCCGTTGCCGAGAGCGTGACTTACAAAAAACCGCGGCTGCGTATTATCTCCAACGTTACCGGACAACCCGCCGGAGAGGAACTGGGCAACGCCCTCTACTGGGTGCGTCACACGCGCAGTGCCGTGAAGTTCGAAAAGGGATTGCGTGCGTTGCAGGCCAACAATGTTAACGTGTTTCTGGAAGTGGGGCCTGGAACTGGGCTGCTCTCCATCGGCAAGTCCTGCCTCACAGAGGCATCGCTTAATTGGCTTTCATCGTTGCACAGTAAACAGCCCGATAAGCCCCAATACATTGAGACTGCCAGCCGAGCGTGGGAGCTTGGTCTACCGGTCGATTGGGCGGCCTTGCATCAGGGGCGTCGCTATCACAAAACAGTCTTGCCTTTTTATCCCTTCCAACGACATCACCACTGGCTTGAAAACGCCGTGCTCCATTCAACACCTGCTGTGCTAGAAACAACTGCGCAAGGTGAGTCAGTAAATACGAATTCGTCAGCAATCAAAGCCAGCACAACGACAGAGCGGCCAACGGCCCAGCCATTATCGGATGTCGTGGTTTCTATTGTTTCTGCAGTACGTGGTATTCCTCCACAACAAATTAAACCAGAGCACCATTTTCAAATGGATTTGGGTTACGACTCGATGATGATTATGGAGCTGAAATCCAAGCTGGAAGTCGCGCTGAACAGCGAGGAAAAAATTCCTATAAAGGAAATCATGATGGTCACCACAGTAGACAAGCTAATCGAATTTGCCCAAGCCCGAGTGGCGACATAATCGCCTGGGGTTTTCGAGGGCCTTTGTTGAAAGGCCATTTTTAGAAAAGGATTATTTTTAGCGGATTGTTATATGAAAAACGTGAAATTGGTGAGCGTAGGAACTTTTTTACCTGGACAGCCTATCGGCAACGACAAAATTCAGGAGCGCTTTTCGGTAAATGCCGAATGGATCGAATTGGCCATTGGCAATCGCAGCCGACACTTGGTTATGGATCTGGATACAGGGGAGATCAATTACACCCTGGCGGATATCTGCAATATGGCAGCCTTCAATGCCATTAATAAGGCCGGGGTGGATGTGGACGATATCGATTTTATCGTTATGGGTACCGCAACGCCGGACAGCCTCATGCCGGCCACCGTTAACATGGTCGCTGAAAAACTGGGTATTAATAACGTCGCTACCTATCAGGTGCAATCGGGTTGCGCTGGCGCCATGCAAGCCATTGATATGGCGACCAAATTTTTGCGTCTGGGTGAGTACAACACCGGGTTGGTAATTGGTGGTGATGTGTGCGCGAAGTATATCGATATAGAGCGGGATTTCAGTCAGCTGAGTTCATCTGAGTTGATCAACTACGCACTGTTTGGCGATGGGGCTGGGGCTGCCGTACTGAGCAGTGACGAGCAAGTGAGCGGCGCCAATATTGTGGCGACATTGAATCGCTGCGAAGGGCTCTATCGTCAGCCGGGCCAGGAGCTTAACTGGCTGGGATCGCGTCTGCGTGATGTCGAAAATGTACAGCCATTGAAAGAAGACTATAAAGCGATTGAAGAACAAGTGCCGGTAATGGCCAAAGAAGTCATGATGGAAATTATCACCAACGCCGGTTGGAATATGGAACATGTAAACCATTTTATGACGCCGCAGTTAGCAGGGCATATGACTGACAAAATTATTCAGCTGATGGAAGTGGATCCAGCGAAAGCAGTGAATTGTGTGGCGGATACAGGGAATAACGGCAACGCCTTACCTTTCCTACAACTGGAAATGCTGATGGATAGAATCACCGACGGCGAAAAGGCGATTGGCGTGGCCATTGAGTCTTCCAAGTGGATCAAGGGCGGTATTGCCCTCCAGGCTTGATCCTGGGTTATTAACTCGCTTGAGTATCTTTTGCCAATGAGAAATAGTTGATGGAAAACCTGCAACGCTTGCGTGAAATACGCAGCCTTAAAAAAAATCTGACTGACCCCGCAAATGCCGAGGCGATTGTTAAACACCTGCGCGAAATCGATGAAGTGGCAAGCATGGCCAAAGCGGGGTTTTCCTTGCAATCGGTTAGCCTGGATCAGTGGAATGCCAATGGACGAAATTTTGTAAAGCCTGTGCGTATTGGCATCGTCAGCAATTTTATGTGCGGCGAAATTGAAAATTATCTGCGTTTTAATCTTACGCGAGAGTGTATCTGCCCGGAGTTTTATCTGGGTGATTTCGATCAATATATATTTGAGCTGATGAACGAAAACAGTGAGTTGCAGCAGTTTAATCCAGCGCTCACTGTATGCCTGTTGGATGAGCATGTTGTAACTGACCGGCTGAGTGACGAATGGTTTATCGACGAAATGGAGGCAAAGCTCACCGAGGTTAGCACATCTCTGTGCGAGTTGTTTTCGCGCTATGCGTCCCGCAGTTCTAGCGTATTGGTATTAAACACGATTCCTTTAGCCGCGCTGACTTACCAGGGCATTATCGACTATCGCTCCAAAGCGCGGCTCAGCCGCGCCTGGCGTGAATTTAACAACCAATTACTGGATCTGGCTGCGGCACATAAAAATATTGTCGTTCTCGATACCGAGCTTTTTCAACAAAACAGCAGCGTAAAATTGCGCGATGTACGTATGGCATCTTACGCAAAAATGTATATGGATGAGACCTTGCTGGCAGAAATCGCCGCTGAAATTCGCAAGGTGGTTCAATCTATTGTTGGAAAGACCAAAAAATGCCTCGTGCTCGACTGCGATAACACGCTGTGGGGCGGGGTGATTGGCGATGATGGCCTGGAAGGTATTGTATTGGGCGACTCGCCCGAAGGTGAAGCGTTTGTTGCTTTTCACCGGACGATTAAGCGCCTGGCGAAACAGGGCGTAATTCTGGCAATTAACAGTAAAAACGACAAGGTCAATACTGACAAAGTCTTTGACAGCCATCCAGATTCTGTTTTACGGCAGGACGATTTTGTTACGCAAAGTGTTAACTGGGACCCAAAGCACGAAAACCTCAAAACCATCGCTGCACAAATCAACATCGGTACCGATCACCTGGTATTTGTCGATGACAGTGAATTCGAGTGCAATCTGGTGAAGGGTATGCTGCCCGAAGTACACGTGATCAATCTGGCTGGCGAAGCGTCAGAATTTGTCGAAGCCCTGCTGGCCGGAGGCTGGTTCAACACCCTGGAACTCACCAGCGAGGATTTTCAGCGGGCCAGCCAATACAAATCACAAGTCGCGCGCGAGGATTTTCGCGCGGCCTATGATTCCTACGAGGATTACTTGCGGGAGCTGGAAATTTCCGTTGAGTTGTTTGTGCCGGATGAGATCGCGCTGCCCCGTATTGCTCAGCTTACTCAGCGCACCAATCAATTTAATCTGACCACTTGGCGGCTCTCCGAATCCGAGGTGCAAGTCATGATGGCCGATCACAATTGGCTGGTGTTAGGGATTCGCGCGGCAGATCGCTTCGGCGACAACGGTATTGTTGGCGCGATGTTTATTCAACGCAGTCAACAGGCAGACGGCAGCCTGGCCTTTATCGTGAAAAATGTGCTGTTGAGTTGTCGCGTATTTTCCCGCGGTATAGAAACAAGTGCCCTGCGTGAAGTTTTGCTGCTGGCAAGGGAAGAGGGCGCCAGCAAAGTCTACGGGGAATACATTCCCTCAGCAAAAAACGGCAAGTTCGAACATTTTTTTGAGACACATGGGTTTGAGGCCGTCGACAAAAATACTAATGATACGACCACCTATGTCCATCCATTGCGGGACCTGCCGGAAGCGGTAAGTTGGATCGCCATAAAATCACACACTACGGAGACAGAAAATGTCTATGCATGACCAGTTGGCGGCTCTGATTGAGTCTTTGTTGGATATCGATATGGAGGAGTTGACGGCTGATTCTCATTTTAAGGATCTACCGGGTTGGGATTCTGTCAATGCCATGCGCCTGATTGCGCACATAGAGACGGAATTTGCTATCAAGCTACCAATCAAGGAATACCTTAAAGCCGAAACTCTGGCGGATGTTCAAACACTGATCGCAAGAGCGGCGTAATTATATGAGTCGTGTTGCTGCTTTCCCTCGTCATCGACGACATACCTATTATTTTTTAGAAAAAGCGCGTGAAAATGCCCCGGTATTACTTGATACCGACGTTGATATGTCTGCAATTCGCGAGCAGCGGGAACACGCCAAAAGGGATGGACTAAATACCAGTTATATCAGCTACATAATTAAAGTGATTTCTGCGGTGTTGGTTAAATATCCACAGGCAAATGCCTCGGTAAAACCTTCCTTTATTCCCACAATCATGCAGTACGATCGAGTGGTGGCCAAATTTACGTTGGACAAAAGTTACGGTAACCAGGCTATGGTACTTTCGGCTTTGGTCAATGATAGCGACAAAAAATCTATCGCCGAGATTCAACAGGATATTGATCACTACAAAAGCGCAGATTATGAAGAATCTGAAGCGTTCGCAACTGTACGCAAGCTCAACGGTTTTCCCTTTTGGTTAGGGCGCCGTTTATATGGATTTGTGTTAAATAAACTGGCCAAGCGCCAGCAAATACAGGGCTCGTTTACTGTAACCTCGCTGGGGCACAGTCGCGTTAATGGGTTCTTTCCCATTAGTTCTACCACGCTGGCGTTCGGCGTGGGTGCAATCAATGATTCCGCAGTGGTTGTAAACGGGGAAGTCGTTATTCGTCCGATGCTGCGTTTAAATATGGTGTTCGATCATCGTGTAATAGATGGTGCGATGGCTGCGGCTATTCTTAGTGATGTTAGCGCGGGTATCGAGCACTACGGAGAGTAGTCTGTCGCAGTTGGTGGGCGATTAACAATACGTCGGAAGGCTTTAGCAACCGCGCGATAAGCGACCGGCCTCGAATATAAATGTGCTTTTGAGGAAGACGAGAATGAATGAAGTAATGGAGAAATCTGTTTGTATCGCCGGTGCAGGCCCTGGCGGAGCGCTATTGGGGTTGCTGCTCGCCCGTGCGGGTATTGATGTTGTTGTGTTGGAAAAGTCCAAAGATTTTGAGCGGGAATTTCGCGGCGAGTCCCTGTCGCCCGATGCGCGTAAATTATTGGAAGAGATCGGGCTTAAGGATTACATGGAAGAGCACGGCTATTTGGAATCTCGCTACCTGGGGCTCTATGAGAACAACGAACGCCTGATGCGCATGGATCTTGGCGAGGTGGACAAGGATAATCACGCAATTATTGAGTTTCCCCAGCCGGTGTTATTGAGCGCACTCATTAACGAGGCAAAGAAATTCCCCAACTATGACATTCGAATGGGAGTTTCCGCCAAAGAGTTAATAAAAGAAGATGGCAAAATTGTTGGTGTCGAAGTGGGTAACACCGAACAGAGCTATACCATTCGCACAAAGCTAGTTGTTGCCGCAGACGGGCGCTATTCCCGATTACGTAAAATGTCGGGGCTTAGCGCAAACATCGAGCCGGTATCCCGCGATGTATCCTGGTTTATGATTCCCCGTCCGGCGAACTGGGACCCGGAAATAAAGGTGAAGCTCAAAGGGGATCGTCACATGATTCTGCTGCCTACCTATCCGGACAAGATTCGTGCAGGCATTAATATTCCAAAAGGCAAGTACAAGGAATTCCGCAACCAGGGAATTGAGAATCTCTATAATTTTGTTGAAGAACTCGAACCCGCGCTGGGCAGTGTGGTGCGCGAATCAGTTAAAGACTGGAGCGAATTGGCACTGCTGGATATTTTCACCGCTGAAGTTCCCCAGTGGTCACTTGACGGTTTTGTGCTGATGGGTGACTCCGCCCATACCATTACACCGATTATGGGGCAGGGCATAAAACACGCCCTTTTTGATGCGCGCAAACTCAGTGGTGTGGTTATTGAGTGTCTGAAGAATAACCCCGACACGGTAATCGATCACCATCACTTCCTGGAGTATCAGACCGAACGCAAAAAATCGGTTACCGAAACGCTGCGTTTCCAAAAACGCCAGGAGCGCATGTTTTTGCTGAGTGGTCGTGCGAAAGCGCTTGGGCGCCGCACTTTTTACCGAATCCTCAATTCTCTCTCATTTGCCAAACAGCGGATAATGAAAAAAATCTACTATGGCGGTATTGAAGCGATCTAGCGTGTTTTAAGTGAGGCGTATTTGTGAATTATTTACAAGAACTGCAGGAACTGGTGGCGCTACACGCTCGAGCGCAAAATATGGATATGGGGCGCTGCCGCAAAATTCTGGCAAGGATTAACAGCGTTGATCAGCTGGGTGCAGGCGGTTGGGGGAGCGAGTGGCAGTGCGAAGGCGATAGTGACGTTGCGGCGGGAAAATTCGAAAGCGCGTTCCAGTATTATAATTTAGCCCGTTTCCCATACCCGGTTAACGAAGATATGTACGCCTCACACGAAAAGTGTGTAACCACGTTTATGTCCTGGGCAACAAAGAAGGGCCTAGAGCTAAAGCGTTTAAGCATACGTATCGACAGCGTCGACATACCGTTTTACTTCAGCTCAGCCGGAAAAAATAAGCCGCTTCTCTTAGTTATGGGCGGCATTGTATCTATCAAAGAACAATGGCAGGCGTTTTTATGGGCGGCAAAAAAACTAGGCGTATCGGTTTTGGTTGCGGAGATGCCTGGCGTTGGTGAAAACAAACTGGTCTACGACCGCAGCGCCTACGATTTTATTTCCGAGCTGATCGATGCCGTGCAGGACGAAGCCGACGTTTCACATACGCATATTGTTGCCATGAGTTTCAGCGGTAATCTGGCATTGCGACAAGCCATGGACGATAGCCGCATTCGTGCCATCACCACCGTAGGCGCACCGGTGCATCAGTTTTTTACCGATGCACAATGGTGGCAACAGGTTCCGCTCACCACAAAGCGTACCCTGGCACACCTTTGCAAGGTGGATGAAAGTGAAGTATTTGCGTATATCTCGCGTTTCGCGATAGAGGGCGAAGAACTCGCGGCATTAAAAATTCCGGTTTATTACGTGCGCAGTGTGAAAGACGAAATTATTCCACCGGGCGAAAAGGCAATGCTTGTTAACAATCTTGCCTCACTGAGCTTGCGCGAGTATCAGGATGTACATGGTTCCCCGAATCACATGAGTGATTTGCAAAAATATGTCCCGTTTACCGTGCTCAAAGAGGCGGGTACAAACAAAGTCGCGCAAACAATGCTGAATGTCTTGCTCGCGCTGGGTGGCATGAAACGCGCGGTAGGAGTGTGACGGATGAGTGCTGAAGTTAAGCCCAGTAACAGCCAGCGCTGGTTGCCCCGTGTGGGGTCGAACCCAGACGCTGAGTTACGTCTGTTTTGTCTTTCCTACGCTGGTGGTGGTGCCTCCGTATATTACCCTTGGAGACACGTCGTCCCGGATCTGGTGGAAGTGTGCCCGGTACAACTGCCTGGGCGCGAGGAGCGGGTAGACGAGCCGTGCATCAGTGAGTTTGATCAGGTCATTGAAATACTCGCACCGGTAATGGGCGAACATCTCGACATACCCTATATGATTTACGGTCACAGTATGGGCGCAGGGTTGGCATTTGAGCTGTCTCACCGTTTGTTAAACGACTATGACAAACCGCCAAGTCACCTGTTTGTTGGCGCCCATCGTAGTCCTACTCAACCCTATGGGTATCCGTCGGTGAAATCCACCTCTGAGGACGTTGTATTGGATGTTCTGTCGGGCTTCGAGGGTATGCCCGAAGCCATACTTAAAAACCGGGAATTGCTGGATCTGTTTCTGCCTATTCTACGCTCAGATTTACTTGTGTGTGAAACCTACCGCTATCGAGAACGCACGCCACTTGCGTGCCCTATTACTTTGTTTACGGGAAGGGACGACAAAAATGTCACGTCACAAGAACTGGTGGGCTGGGGTGATCAAACAACCGGTCCTTTTGTTCATCAGGAGTTAGAGGCCGGTCATTTCTTTTTGAAGAGCCATCAGAAGGAATTACTTGAATTGGTGGGTGTAAACCTGGCGGGCGCGTTGGAAAACAGCGTTGAACACGCGTAATAGCGTTCTCAGAGCCCGGATAAACATTTACCGTATTATTTTCGCAATGCGAATAAAGTAACTTAAGGAATCACTGGGTTAATCACAGATTCCTTAACAACAATGGGGAAGTACAAGCATGGCGAAAGAAGTCGCTAGTGAGATCGATATAGAGGCATCGGCAGAAAGCGTTTGGCAGGAGTTAATCAATTTTTCTGCGTATCCTTCCTGGAATCCCTTCGTAAAATCTATTGAAGGAACACCTGGCAAAGGCAACAAATTGTCAATATTGGTGTGCCCGCCGAATAACAAGGGAATGCGTTTTAAACCGGTGGTGCGCGAGTATGAAGAAAATCGAAAATTAGCCTGGCTGGGTCATGTGTTATTTCCGGGTATTTTCGACGGCGCGCACAGTTTTGAATTGGTGCCTCTTAGCGAAAATAAAACGCGTTTTGTGCAAAGAGAAACATTTTCGGGTGTGTTGCTGCCTATGTTCTGGTCAAAATTAAGCACTGATACTCATCAGGGGTTTGTACAAATGAATCAGGCACTTAAGTCCCGTTGCGAAAGTAAATAATATGTCAACTTCTACGATTCAGCAGCAGCGCTCCGGCAAAAAAACTGCTGCACGCGCACTACTTTCGGCGACGGTGATCGGCACACTGTTTTTGTGCTGGGCCACATTTGTAAACTGGCAACACGGAACGCACGCGGCAATCCTTGCAGGAATGGGGCAGGGCGGCGTTTCATTTGTAATGAGTATGAGCATGGCATTCATGCTGGAGTTCCTCTTCTTTCTACCTTCCAACAAACTGGTCCGAATACCATTTGCTGTAGTAGTAACCATGCTTGTTGTAACGGCTCTTACAACACTGGTTCACCTCATAATCGGTACGCCAGAAATTATTAAAACCATGGTCCTGCCAATTTTGATGGGCATTGGCTACACAACACTCTATTGTCTCCGCCTTAGCCGCATGTATGCGGGCACTTCAACGGCTGATTAATTTGTCGGTTGGCGGTTCGAATTTACGAAATTTTTTCACTGTCATGGGCGTACGCACCTTTGTTGATATGCTGGCTTCGGCCTTGGCTCAAGGGATAAAGCTACGAGATACAGCCAATAAATTTGTAAATTTTTTTATTCAGGAAGTGATGCGCATCCTCGGTATTCCAGAGCGCGTTGCCAGCGACAATCCAAACCAAGTTTTTTCGTTTTTTGCTCAATACCTTGTTGCAGCGTTTGAATGAGTGGGCTTAGAGTGCTGTGCGTGGCATTGAGAGCTAAACTTGATGGCAAGCAAATGATTATTTGGCGATAGCGATAGGTATCAAGAACTCTTTCAGATTTCTTTCAAACAACGCCAGTCCGGCTGGATATTCCTCTAGCATGTCTTTAATTAAGAAATAGAATGGATTGGCCCTACGCAGATCAAACTAGAGTCTATACCGTATGCGCGGGGCGTCTAGCTCTCCTCGTTCCCACGTTCTAGCGTGGGAATGCATACCCAACCCAACAACACTACAAAGGAAGTAAAAACAATGCGCAGAAGCCTCTACACAACAAACTCCCCGCAGCAAGCCTAGGTCGTAACCCTAACGGTGCTGAACGAGTCCCCTGTGTTCACAAACCCAGAAACCGTCAGCAATCTGCTGGAACTTTATATTCCCTCGCGGGAACGAGTGAATTACATCTACCCTGGTTGCCAGTCACCGCTGCTCTCCAGTCAGCTTAAAGAAAACCGCACTCATTTCACCCGCATCCCCAAACGCCCTGAGGCTAAATCCGACGTTGAATGCTCATTCAGTTAGATCTGAAATTAGATCTTTCTATCATGCCGACCATGTCTAACATGCAATACGCTTACTGTTTCACCCTCAATCACGTATAAAACACGATAATCCCCAATGACTAAGTGGCGAATACCTTTCTGAATATCGAGATCTTCAGGAGCTGTTGGGCAGCGCTCAGCCAATTCATCCAGCTTTTCGATTGCCTCAATGATTCTCAAATACCAGCTAACAGCATTTTGTGGCGACTCCTGCTCGATCTGCGCGTAGCGTCTGGCAAGGTCTTTTTCAGCCGTTGGCTTGATGTCTATGCGGTATTTTTTCAACGGTTAATCCCGTTTTTTGCCTCAAATTCTTTGGTGAATTGATCGAGCGGTCTCCCTTCTTCAGTCAATGCTTGCCTGATGTTCTGGATGCTTTCCGCGTATTCAGCTAGGGCAGCCATACGCTCATAGGTCTCCGCATCCTGTACCACAACAGCAGCTTTGCCATTAACGGTGAGGATTTCGGGGCGCTTACTCTCCATGAGTCGCTTGATGTGTTCTGCGGGTTTCCGGCTAAAATCGGTGACGGTGTGTATATCTGAGCTATTAAACACTGCGATGCCTCCAAAACAGAGAATAAACATATTATTATCTGTTTACACTGGTTCAGTTTTTTTTTCAAGAGGAAGTTTGCTAGCGCCACCGGAAGTTGCGAACTTTGTGAATATTGAGAAGTGCTGGGTGAGGAGGATAGTCATGCGATGTTGACTGAAAGGAACTAAATGCTGGTATCGATGCTGGCATCCTATAAAAGCCAAAAATAAAAAACTCATTTAAATCAAAATTATAGCCAGCTTATTTAAGGTAAATCCTAGACCTGCCATCCTAAACTTTGATAGCAATCCCCAGCACGGCCCTAAAATTCTATTTCGTGGTAATCCAGCCGGACTCATCCAGACTGCTCCTTTGGACGCGTCTCTTTTTTTGGTAATGAAGCCGCCAAAGTTTGCGCATGAGCCCAGCCCAACCCTCGGAAAGGGCATCGACCCGGCTGTAGGCGGCGCGTTGTATACACTTACGGGCAGTTACACGCAAATGGCAAACTCTGCAATTATGCTCTGGATTCTGGCTGGCGTAATTTACCTGGTGGTGATCTCAACCATTAATGCAGACCGTACCCGTTTGCTAAATCTTATGAAGGATAGAGGTGGTCTCTGAGCTTACTCGGCCTTTATGCATTGTGTTCAGGCGTTGATGCGATTTAGTCCGAACCAGGAGTTCAATCCGTGAACTGAATTTTAACTGCGGTTACTTCCCAGGTTATGGCTTTGTTAACAACAGATGCAACAACCAAAACAGCCGGTTAACGCTGGAAGTGATAGTAACTCCCCAACCCCAGCATAGCGGTAAGTGCTTCCAATGCGGTGTAGGATTCGTCCAGCAGTTGTGGGTCTGCGAGGTCGTCTGGGCATAGACGGTCGCGGTAGTAGGTGGTTACCCATTGTCGTAGCTGTTCGATTTTGGCCGGATCCAATAAAAAGGCCGGGTGGCAAGCTGCTCGTTCGGCGGAGTTCATCACCACGCGTAGTCGCAGGCATGCGGGGCCGCCGCCATTGCGCATACTCTGTTTTAAATTAAAAAAGCTTACATCTGCAATGGGGTTGCTGGTGTCCTGCACAAGCGTCTTCAGGTAGCTATTAACACGTGGGTTTAGTTCGCACTCTTGAGGGGCAATTAACAGCATCTCTGTGCTATTTGGCCTGGTGAGTAGCTGGCAGTTAAACAAGTAGGATTGTACGGCGTCGTTTAGGCTTACATCGGCGTTGGCAACCTGAATGTCGCACAGTGTTATGTCTTGCCGGGCTGCGGCTTCATGGAGCTGTTCCAGACCACACGCAAATGCATCCTGGTGGTAGAAGAGCACTGATTCGTTCGCCACTGCGACCACATCATTATGAAAGGCCCCCGCATTGATTGCAGTTGCGGATTGCGGCAAAAATACTGCGTTCTTGGCCAGACCGTGTTGACGAGCTACAGCCTCACTTGCCAGTCGCGTTTGTCGAGCGGGAAATTGTAGATTTGCGGGTGCCCCCGATTCGCGACCATAAACATAAACATACAACCCTTCGCCACCGTGCGTTTGGCAAAGGCGATTGTGGTTGGCTGCACCTTCATCACCGAAAACTGCGATAGACGGCAACGTCGGATGCACACAGAAATGGGCTTCGTCTGCAAACAGGGTGCGCAGGCAGTGGGTTGTTTCTTCGTGTTCTATCGCACGGTGCGGCGTTGTGAGCAGGTTGGCGGGCGTAAAATGTACGCGGCCGTCTTTCGTATCTTTGCTGGCGGTTACCGTTGCCGCATTCGCGGCCCACATACTCGACGCTGAATACACCAGCGACAACAAAGACGGTTGCGTCCGTGCCACTCCGTTGAGTATTTTTTTGTCGCTGCCGCTAAAGCCCAGTTTGCGTAACAGGTCTAAACGCGGCCGCTGCTGTGGAGGAAAAAAACCCTGTACAAAACCGCGATCCAGCAGGGCTGTCATTTTATCCAGCCCTTGCAAGGCGGCATCCCGCGGGTTCGCCACCTGTAGCGCATTGTTTTGTGATGCCAGGTTACCTTTTGATAAGCCGCTGTAGTTGTGCGTGGGCCCAATCAAGCCATCGAAGTTAACTTCGCAAGTATCGTGATCGCTATGCATGAAGATATGTAACCTTTAAATATTTGCGCTAAAGCCTTGCGGTGGATTGGGTTCTTGTGCTGCAGTGTCGCCGCCGAGCATTTGCGATTGTGGCCAGGCGGAATAGTCGGCAGCGTAAAGTGCACTTGGACGATGGTTACCACTGTGTCCTGTGCCACCAAATGGCAGCTTTGACGAAGCGCCGGCCGTCGGCTGGTTGATGCTGATTACGCCAGCGTTACTCTCGTTAAGAAAAATGTGCTGGTGCGCTTTGTTATCACTGAGCAGGCCGGCCGCCAAGCCAAAGCGGGTATCGTTAGCGAGAGCAACGGCTTGTGTGAAGTTCTCAGCCCGATACACCTGCAGCAATGGGCCAAATACTTCGTCATCAAACACGGTTTTATTGCCGTTAATGCGAACAATACCCGGCGAAATAAATGCATGCTCACCAGGTTGCGCAAATAAAATCGCTTCGCCGCCTGCGGCAATCAATTTATCCTGAATTTTCAGTACCTGTTGCACCGCCATGGTATCGATCAGCGGGCCGAAAAATGGATTGTCCTGCCAGTGGCCGATGGCCAGCTTGGGCACCCACTGGATTACGCGCTCAAGCACTCGCTCACCGGTGTTACCAATGAGAACTAAGCGGCGCGCACAAGTGCATCGTTGCCCGGTGCTGATAAACGCGCTGCGGATGACATGCCAGGCTGCGACATCAATATTATCCACCTCGTCAACAATCAGCGGATTGTTGCCGCCCAGCTCCAGTGCCAGCAAAATTTCCGGGTGGCCCGCGAGCGCGCGATGAATTTTTACCCCAGTCGCGTGCGACCCTGTAAACAGAACACCGTTAATATCGCTGTCTATCAGGGTTTTACCCACTGAAGCACCGCCTTGAATAAGGTTGATAACCCCCGCCGGCAAACCGGCCTGGGCCCAAATTTCCAGGGTTCTTTGTGCGGTATAGGGGGTTTTTTCGCTCGGTTTGAACACCACAGTGTTACCTGCCAGCAGAGCGGGGACTATGTGCCCGTTGGGTAAATGGCCTGGGAAATTGTAAGGCCCAAATACGGCCATTACGCCGTGGGGGCGGTGGGTGAGTGCGAGCTGTGCGTCCCGCGTGGTGCCGGCGCGTTGTTGTTGTGCGCTAATACTGATGTCCACCTTGTTTATCATCGCAGTCACTTCCTGCAGTGATTCCCAGTGTGGCTTACCGGTTTCCCGGCTAATAATTTCTGCCAGCTCCTGCTGTCTGCTGAGAAGACATTCAGCAAAGTGTTTTACAACGGACGTTCGCTCAGTTAGTGGCATATTTCGCCAAGGTTTAAACGCAACCTGCGCTGATTCTACGGCTTGAAAAACGTCCGCGGTGCTCGCGGAATGTCCTTCCCAAAGCGTTTTACCGGTCGCTGGTTCAATTGAACGTATCGGCTCGCCGCAGCCTTCACGCCACAAACCGTCGATAAACACACTGTGCATTATTTTTCCTCCAGGCGCATGTATTGCACCGCATCACCGGGTGTTACATTTAGCGCGCTTATGGTTTCGGGCTCCAGTAACACGGCGCCGTGCTCACTGATCTGTCCCATCGCTTTTACCGCTCGGTAGCCGCCGAGCTGGGTGTTGGTTATCAGCAGGTTTTCTGTATGAATAAGGTTAGTCGCCTCGCTCACTTCAGAGATATGCGCGCGCTGAATGGATGCAATAGCCTCAATCGGTGCGCGCAACATGGGGCCACCATCAAAAATATCGATAAGATTTTCGTATTGAAATCCTTCCTGTTCGAGCAGAGCGCGGGCCCGCGCTGCAGCCGGGTGTGCCGTGCCGATGGCCTCTCTGGCAGTTTCGGGCAGCAGGTGCGTGTAGATGGGGTGTCGCGGCATAAGCTCGGTAATAAACTGATTGGAACCGGTACCGCACAAACGGTCCGCCTCGTTGTAGTCCATTTCAAAAAAATGTTGTCCTATTGCATCCCAAAACGGACTTCGATTGTCGGCATCCAGCCAGCCGCGTATTTGGGCGATAACATTTTCGCAAAACCGATCTCGAAATTGCGCCATCAACAAATACCGGCTGCGCGCAAGCCAGCTGCCGTTGCCCTTGTAGTCGCCATTAATAAACAGCGTGCCTATTTCTGAACAGTCGGTATAGTCGTTTGTGAGATGCAGCAACTCCGCGCGCACATCGCGTTTTAGTGAGTGGGAGTAGTGGTTTGCAGGGGTTACGCGGTACGCATAAAAAGCCTGATCACTGCCGGTACACGCATAAATACCGGCAGTTCCGATGACTTTTTTATTCTGTGTGTCTTCCAAGACCAGCAAAAAATAATCTTCCCGTTGGAACGCGTTATGGGTAAAGCTGGCTAGGGAACGCTGGATTTTTTTGAGTAAAATTTCCCGTTCTGGTGGTAGTGATGTCATGCCGCTACCGGCGATGTGGGAGAGTTCGAGTAGATCATCGATATCTGCGATGCGAGCGGGTCTAACCAACAGCATTAGGGTTTCTCCATCACACGTGGTAGTTGTGTTATAAAAAATGCGGTGAGCAGGGCGCGTTCGACCAGGCTGTCGATAAGCAGAAATTCGTTTTCGCTGTGGATGCCGCCGCCCAACACGCCTAAGGTGTCGATATTGGGCAGCCCTGCAGCGGCAAGATTGTTGCCGTCACAGCAGCCGCCAGTAGCGCGAAACTTCACGGTTTGATTGAGTGCATCGCCACAGGCTTCCAATAAACTGAAGAGTTTTTGGTGCGCACCATCAATCACCTTCGGCGGACGGTGAAAATCGCCTTCTAGCGTAAAACTACAGGGACCTTGGCTATTAAATTGTTCGAGAAGCGCAAGGATTGCGCGCTCCATATCTGCCATTCTCTGGTGGTCTTCAACACGTACGTTGAAATGCATAGTCGCGGTATCGGGTACAACGTTAATAGCAGAACCGCCGGTAATTTTCGCGATATTAACGCTGGTATTCGACTGAACATCACTGAGAGAGGCGAGGGCACCAGCCAGAGAGGCTGCGCCGGTTACCGCGTTTATGCCGTTAAAAAATTCGCGCCCGGCATGGGCGGAACGTCCCTTCACAGAAATTTGAAAATTACCGCTGCCTTTGCGGGCGCCTGCCAGTGTGCCATCTTCCAGTGCGGGTTCGAATACCAGTCCGCAATCATGTTGTTGGGCCATCGAGCGGAGCAAATCGCGGCTGCGCGGGGAGCCGATTTCTTCATCCGGAGTGAGTACTACGGTTAACCCCAAATCCGGCAGGAGTTCGCATTTGAGCAGCGCTTTTAGCGCCATCAGCATAACCACAATGCCACCTTTCATGTCCGCGACACCGGGTCCTCGCAGTCGGTTGCCCTGTCGCCAGCAAGTATTAAAGTGGTGGTCAGATGGGAATACGGTATCCAGATGACCAAGCATTAACACCCGTCGTGTGGCGTTAGGGTTTATCTCAAAGATCTCGGCACAATCATTTGCTGGCGATTCAGATCGCAGTGGCAGCGAACGTGAAACAGCGGTAAGCGAAGAAAATTCCCTTTGGAAAAGTGTGGTTACTTCCGCGATACCCGAGGCATTGTCACTGCCGGAATTGATATTGGCCGCGGCGATAATCAGTTCCAACATGGGTTCGGTTTTGTCCGCAAGAAACGCTTTTAGTTGTTGCTTAGGCTCGAGCAAGTGGCACTCCCAGTGTGTATTTTTTGCGGGTCAATTATCAGGGTTAATGTGCCGAATATGATTTCGTAATCAGCGAAAATTACTCACATAATTTGGTTTTTGCTCGGGCGAACCGAATCGTTGATGGTAGTGGAACTATATACTGCAGTTATTCATTGAACTAAAAGGGTGAACGCTGTGACAACACCAGAACACGATCTGGAAACCATCGATAAAATGAGTCTTTTACACCCGGCGTCTTCGGTCACCGATCTGCGCGATAATGGGCCGAGCATTATAAAAAAAGGGCAGGGTAATTTTATTTTTGATACTAATAATGTGCGATACCTGGACGCAGTTGCCGGCTTATGGTGCGTTAACGTGGGATACGGGCGACAGGAACTTGCTGATGCGATGTCAAGTAGCGCACAAAATTTAGGCTACTATCACAGTTTTAGTAATGCCAGTAATGCGGATCAAATCCTGTTAGGGCAGGAGCTGCTGAGAGTGGCTCCACAGAATCTATCGAAAGTATTTTTTGGTTCAGGTGGAAGCGACGCGAACGACACCTTGCTAAAGATTGCATGGCACTATCACGCAATTCGCGGCAATTCGAAAAAGGTTAAAATTATCGCGCGAGATCAAGCGTATCACGGTACATCTATCAGTACCGCCAGCTTGACCGGGCTACCGAGTTTTCATAAAGATTATCCTCTACCGTTGGACTTCGTACTTCACACGGGCTGCCCTCACTATTACCGCTTTGCGCAAGACGGAGAAACCGAAACGGAATTTTGTGACCGGTTAGTCAGTGAAGTTGCACGCTTAATCGAGCAGGAGGGCGCGGATAATATTGCAGCGTTTATTGCAGAGCCTATCCAGGCTGCAGGCGGAATTATTGTTCCTCCAAAAGGGTATTTCGAAAAATTACACCCCTTGCTTAAAACCAACAATATTCTTTTGATCGCAGACGAGGTGGTGTGCGGCATGGGGCGCCTGGGGCACTGGTTCGCGTCCCCTGAGTTTGGTATGCAACCGGATATGATTGCACTGGCGAAAGGGCTTACCAGTGGTTATTTCCCGCTTTCTGCTGCAATGATAAGCGATGATGTATACCAGGTTCTGCTCGAAGGTTCCGCAAAACACGGTGCGTTTTATCACGGCTACACCTATAGCGGCCATCCCGTCGGTGCTGCGGTGGCGCGCGCCAATCTGGCATTAATGCATCAGGAAAACCTGCTGGCAAAAACACGGGAAAATGGTGAATACCTCCATGAGAAGCTCCGGAGTGAGGTATTGCCGCATCCGCTTGTTGGCGAAATTCGCGGGCGAGGGTTGCTGGCGGGCATTCAACTGGTGACCAATAAGCAGACTCGAGAATTACCCGCACCTGCGCAGAAATGGCCGCAGATGCTGGCTGCGGCCATTCGTGCGGAGGGTGTCATTGTTCGCCCGTTACCCAGTGTTGCCACCCTGGCGATGTCGCCGCCTTTCACTATTACCCGGGAAGAAATCGATATAGTGATTACTGCTATACTCAAGGCCCTGGCCGCGTTTAAATAGCGTATTGTCCAAGCCACCAGCGAATCTTACGCACTTCAACAGCCGTGAATGATTGCTGATGAAGTGCGCCTAATATTTAATGCCCGCCCGATCAAACAAATCTTTAACGCCAGCTAACTGTTCTTCGTAATGTTTCCAGCGTCCGACGGCACGCTGGTAGAGCTTTTCGCGCACCTGGGATGCACTGGGCGTTGCCACAGCAGCGGTGTTTTCGTGAAAATTAAGGCATGCGTTTTCCCATTCGAGCCCACAAAAACTCAATAGTTCTTGTATATGCTGCGCTGGCTCTTCCGTTAACGTCTCATAATTAACCGTATGAATACAGCCGGGTAATTGTGTCTGCCAGAAAGACATCAGCTGATGAAAGGCGATAAAGTAGCGAGCGGTGTCTTCTATATCGTAATGGTAGTTGTAGTAAGAAAAGTTGAGTGCGAAGAGCTGGCGGAAATTGCTGAGGCAAACATCCATAGGGTTGCGCTCTACGCAAATGATTTTTGCCTTCGGCAGGCAGCGGGCGATAAAACCAATATACAAAAAATTTAACGGCATTTTATCGATAAAAAACGGGGCTTGGCTGCGACGCTGCTGAACGGACGCCAAATAGCTATCACCGATTTTATGTGCGTCGACCGCGAGCGCCAGCTTGACTATTTCGCTGTTCAGCATCAGTCGCGAATTTGTGTCGACCGAACGCCGTACTGCCAGGCCAAAATTTTGTAGCTCACCGAGAGACTCTACAGCGCTGTGTGCAGAAATAATGCGTTCTGTAAGCGTGGTGCCAGAGCGCGGCATGCCGACAATAAAAATACAGGATTCGCCTAGATTATTATCGCCTGAGGCGAGCAGATCGAGCTTGGCAAAAGCTTGCTGTAGTTGTTGAAATATTGCGATGTCTTGATCGAGACTGTAGCCAAGTTCTTGGCGCCGGCGTGTTTTTGCTTGCTGTAAGCATTTGAAGGATTTTGTGTAGTGTCCGCGCTGTTCGTATTCGCGAGATAGGGCATGGGACAAGTAAAGCCCATCTTCTGTGCTCAAGCTCTTTTGCTCCAGGAGACGCTCCATCGCATCTACCCGGCTGCCATCAAGATTTTCTTTGTTGAGTTCTGACAGCGCCCAATAGGCCCGAGCGTAGTTGGGCTTTATTTCTATTGCTTTTAGATAGTGCGCTTTTGCCACAATGAGATTGCCGAGAAACTGTTCTGCCGTGGCCAGATTAAACCGGAATTGCAGATGCTCGGGCTTTAGTGCAACAGCTTTGTTCAGCAGCTCTCTCGCTCGTGCATAGTCCCCCAGGTTGATGTACACAACGCCCAGGGTATCCAGTAAGAGAGCGCCTTGCGGGTTCAAAGCCACGGCTTTGTCAGCGCAGGTGCGTGCGGCTTTGTCATGCCGCAACATGGTCAACAGCTTGGCTTTTTGCGCGAGATAGTCCGCTACCTGGGGTGTGATTGACAACGCCTTGTCGATAAGCTCAAGCGCCTGTTGCAGTTTCCCAGTATTCGCAGCCACCATCGCCAATAAAAACCAAGCATCCGCGTGGGCTGGATTAGCCCCGAGTATGCTTTCACAATAATTGTGAACGGCGCGGAGATCGCCCCTGTTAAGTGCTGCGATAGCCGATTTATGTAATTGTTCTAGGTTTGTATTCATCACCGGTTACATGTTGTAAGGCCATCGAATATACTCGATATACACTAGCCCTTTATTCCAACTCAATTCCGATTTTACCCATGGTCAGTTTAGATAAAACCGATTTAAAAATACTTCAGGTGCTTCAGGCGGAAGCCCGCATTACCAATCAGGATCTTTCTGAGCGCGTCAATTTGTCGGCCAGTTCATGCTTGCAACGGGTGCGCAGGCTCGAGCAGGCTGGCGTGCTTATGTCTTACCACTCACGCATTAACCTCCCGTTAATTTGCCGACATATCGTTTGTATTGCAACCGTTAGTCTTAAGAATCACAGCCAGCAGGATTTTCGTGAATTTGAGCAGTTGGTGAAAAGTACGCCTGAAGTGGTGGAATGTTATACCGTAAGTGGTGAATTTGATTTTTTCCTCAAAATCATTTGCCCGGATATGAATCAATACTTAAAAGTAAACGATGCGTTAGTAAGCTCTGCCAATCGATCCATCACCATAAATACGCATGTGGTTATGAACCAAAATAAATATTTCGAAGGTCTGGATCTGGGTAAGCTGACGAGCGAATAGTGGGCTGCTAACACGCATGTTATAAAAAAACCAGGGCTTAACTGCCCTGGTGTTCCACCATTAAAGAACTAACAACATTAGCTGTTAAATTCGCCATCGTTAGCGAGAGTCAGGAGGAGAGGAGGAAATCTAAAAATTGAAGGAAAGTTTAAGCCCTATTGTTCGGGGTTTGCCTACATAATTGCCGTAACTTCTGCGGGTAAACTCACCATAGATGGTACCAGGGCCATTTTGCTCATCTTGTAACATCTCGGCACGACGAGTAGTACGTGTGCCGAGGCTGTAGTATTTATCCCAGAGGTTGTCGATATAGGCCTGCACTTTCCAACTGTTGCGAGAGTAAGTGGCCGACAAGTGGTGAACGTCCCAGGCGTCAATTGCTTCACCGCCGTAGTCCCCATCGACGTAGCCGATGATTTGCTCATCCTCATCCAGTACGGGCTCGAGTAATGGGTCGTCCGGGCCGCCAACAACGTTGTAAATTTCGCCGGTATAGACCACGCCGTAATTAATATCGAGCGCGCCTTCCGCAATTTCGGTGCTATAAGTGAGGTTGATTGCGCCCTGGTGTTCGGCGTGACCTGGCAGTCGAGAGTCGCCAAGCGCGTCGTCATCCCCAACCAGGCCGACAGCGTAATCTGTAAGTTTGGCTTTGGTATAGGCGTAGCTGAATGCCATAGTCCAGTGTTCGGCGAACAGGTACTCACCGGAAAGCTCTAGCCCTTTACTCTCTGCAGCACTGCCATTACCTATGATTGGCAAACTGCCGAATTCTGTGGTGGTTGCAACTTGAAGGTCCTGCCAATCGATATAGTAGAGTGCAGAGTTAATGGAGAGGGCGCCGTCCAGCAGAATACCTTTATAGCCAAGTTCATAGTTCGCGATGGTGTCTGGATCAATTAACACTTCATCGGGCTGAGCGCAGAGTTTTTGATCGTCGTTGTCATCCCTCAGCTCATCCTCGGTACATTCCGGAACGATGTTCACGCCACCTTTTCGATATCCTTCGGAATAGGTTGCGTAGATCATGTTATCGTCGTCAATATCGTACGCCAGGTTAAGCTTGTAGAGGTCGCCAGAGTCGTCACCCGAGTTAGGCGCTGTCTCAACATTCACGGCGTAGGGGTCTGCTCCGTCAAACACTGTGTCATACAGCGGGAGGCCGAAGCCACCCTCATTATTCACGCTGTATTCGTAGCTCCGGTAACCGAGGGTTGCGGTCAGGCTGGGAAGAATGTCGTAAGACACTTCTCCGTAGAGCGCTTTTTCGGTTTCATCAATATAGGTGAGCTGGATGTATTCCAGGCTGTCTGGGCGAAGTGCTACGCCGCCAAAGTTGTCGATAGCGAACTGATCAAACCCCGGCGTAAACTCTTCACTGATAGCGTCAGATTCGGTGCTGTAATCGAAGTAGCCAACCACCCACTGAAATGGGCCATCACTCTGCGAAACCAGGCGCGCCTCAATGGTGTCCGATTCCGATTCCACTTCTTCACGGGTGTATGCGGAGAAGCTTGGGAAAGCTTCGTACCCGTACTCAAAGCCGATCAGCAGGTCTGTCTGGTCCCGCTGGCCTAACTCTTCGTAAGTGGATCTTCCCCAGGTAAGGGTGGCCGAAGCAAAGCCGAGATCGGCTTCAATGTCGAGACTGAGAAGGTCGTTGGTGTAATGGTTGGGCTCCTCATATCGCGCTGCGGATTCGAATGGCCCTGTTCCAAACGTTAGCTGATTGGCGACCTGACGACCTTCGGCTTTGGTGTCTTGATAGTAATACCAGAGGTTGACGTCCCACATGTCGCTGGGTACCCAGCGCAAATTTGCACGGCCGGAAAGGGTGCTCTCGCCGTTAGCATCTTCTACTTGTTTAAGGTTCGCTGCCACCGCGTCCGGGTCTGTGAAATCGGGCTCCGGGTCTGATACGCCCGGTTCCCGCACAACATAGTTGTAGTCGATAAAGCCTGGGTCCTCGAGCTTGTCGGCGCTAGCGCGAAACGCGAGCGTATCTTGCAGCAGAGGAATGTTCAGTGTGAACCCAAAATCACGTCCAATGCCACTGCTTTCTGCATTGCTGCTGATGTCCCCACGAATTTCACCGCTCAGCTCACTCAAATTGGCAGCTTTGGGAATATAGCGAATCGCACCACCCATCGTACCCTGGCCGTAAAGCGTGCCCTGAGGGCCGATAAGGACTTCTACACGCTCGAGATCATTGGGTTTGAGGTTTACATCGACAGGAATGTTGCCGAGGTAGGTTGCCACGGTACTGGCCTCGAAGCCAGGCCCGAGACTGGTGGTGTTTAACCCGCGTACAAAGATATCGGCAGATTCGTTGCGCGGGCCGCGGTCGATAACAGTTAGACCCGGTACGTAGCGAGAAATGTCGGCAATGTTGTTTAAGCGTAATTCTTCGATTTTCTCGGCGCCCACCGCCGAAATATTCAATGGGATCTCTTGTACGGTTTGTTCGCGGCGTGCGGATGTCACGACCATTTCTTCCAGCTTGCCACTAGCAAGTTGCTGGGTTTCCTGTTGAGCTGATGCAAACTGACTCAGCGCTGGCAGTGTTGTGATGGATATTGCGAGCGCAAGTCTCTTTTTAACAAAACAGGAATTGACCATATACAGTCCTCGTTAGGTTGATGGCGTTGGCAATCGTTGTGCATTAAAACCTTTGTTTTATTGCATGCCTCTGAGCAAAGGCCGCGCCAGCGTGATAATTAAACTGAATTTTTGCGACCAGGGTTGCAGTGGCGCAGAAAATATTATTTATGTTGAAAAAACCGAATTTTATTCGGTGGCCTAAGCCTGCACTCCTGGCTTTTTGCACCAAATAGGGAGGGTATGCACTAAAACGCGCTATTTTTGTGTGCTGTTTAAGTTCAGTGCGCCTTACGATTCAATCGATACACAGATATAGGACTACTAATGAGAAAAACGCCTTCCACTGCGCTTTGCTTTTTACCGCTGATATCCCTTATTGGCCTGCTGGCACTGAATGTTTATATTTTTGGTGACAATGCATTGGGCGGGGCGAACCAGTTGATTTTGCTCACTGTTGCTGTCATCACCGCGCTTATCGCGTGGCGGCTTGGTTACAACTGGAAGGACCTGGAAGGAGGTATTGTTAACTCGATCACAGTCGCAGCACCAGCCATTTTGATTTTGCTGATGGTAGGTGCGTTGTCCGGCACCTGGTTATTGAGCGGCGTAGTGCCAGCGATGATTTATTACGGTCTTTACGTGCTCGACCCAAGTATATTTTTGTTTGCCTGCTGCATTATCAGTGTAGTTGTGTCGCTATCGACGGGGAGCTCGTGGACGACATCCGCCACGGTCGGTATTGCATTGATGGGAATCGGAAGCGCGCTGGGCTTTAACCCCGCAATGGTGGCGGGGGCAATTCTGTCCGGCGCTTATTTCGGCGATAAAATGTCGCCCCTGTCCGATACCACCAACCTGGCATCGGCAATTGCTGGAACGGACCTGTTCACCCACATTCGTTATATGACGATAACCACCGGCCCCTCGATACTAATCGCGCTTATTGTATTTATCGTGCTCGGACTTGGTGCCCATGGGGAAAGCAGTAATGCGGGCGCGATACGACAAGCGCTGGCAGACACATTCAATCTATCGCCAGTGCTGCTGTTGGCGCCGGTGGTAGTGATCGCCATGATCTTAAAGCGCGTTCCCGCGTTACCTGCACTGGTTGCTGGGGCAATTTTAGGGGCGGCATTGGCCGTGGTGTTTCAACGCGAGTTGCTGGCAACGCTGGCGGAGCAGGGGCAACTAGCGCGGTTACCGGGCTATGCTGTGGTGCTCACCGCTTTTTTTGGCGATACCACTATAACAACAGGAAACGAAGTCGCTGATGAGCTGCTGAGTTCAGGCGGTATGGCGGGGATGCTAAACACCGTCTGGTTGATTTTATGTGCAATGATACTTGGCGGCGTGCTTGAAGCTGCAGGGTTCCTTCGAGCGATTACTGCAGCCATTACGAAAAAAGTGCATAGCGCAGCGCAGCTGATTGCAGCAACTACCGGCACATCACTGTTTACCAACATCACTGCATCCGACCAATATCTGGCGATAATTGTGCCGGGGCAAATGTACCGTCAAGCTTATCAGCGTCAGGGATTGCAGCCGCAAAACCTCAGCCGAACCCTGGAGGATTCAGCCACCGTTACCTCAGTGTTGATTCCCTGGAATACCTGCGGCGCGTTTCACGCAAGTGTTTTAGGCGTTGCGACACTCAGCTATTTGCCATTTGCCGTGTTTTGCTACTTGAGCCCTCTAATGACGCTTGCCTGCGCATTCACGGGGTTTAAACTGGCTCGTTGTGAACCAGTGGGTGCGAAGTCAGGGGTGGAGCAATCGGCTTCAGCCGTGCGCTAAGTCGCTGTATTAGTTGGGTTACAAATCCAAACGCTCCAGCCCGAGGCGCAAGACTAGCCAGGAAATACGAATGCAAGAGGTGATTGAGTTGGAAAAACGGCTTCTCGAGCCTGCGATTAGGCGTTCGAGGCCACTGCATGAAAGCTTGCTCCATCCAGAGTTTGTCGAAATCGGTTATTCGGGGACTGAATACACTCGAGAAGACGTGATCGTGAGCCTGGTTTCCTGCTCTGGAATTGAAGACAAATTTTTTACTCGAGATTTCAGTTTAGGGCCTGTTACCGAAAGTTTGTGTTTATTGACCTACAAGTCAGCCTCCGTTCAAGAGCTTGGCGAGATGCATCGCTTTGCAATACGGTCGTCCATCTGGAAATTTGAAGGGGGGCGCTGGCAGCTCAGATTTCATCAGGCTACGCCCGTTGTGGAGGGGTTTTCTACAATTACTTAAAAAGCCCGGAATATGGATTATACCGATTGACGTGTTATCGAATACAGGATGAGCACATCACCTTTGGGAGGATGTTTATGTATCGCACACTGCACAGTCGCGGTAGTGCGTCTCTTTAGAAAATGCTATTAATGGAATTACTTCTAATTTCGAAGCGATATAAAACTATAAATAGCTATGGTTCCGTTGAGCAAATTGATCATGCCCACGGTGATATTTGGGCACCGGAAGCACACTTCAAATAATCTGGTTATTAACAACGACTATGCCTTTTGTTCCAGGGAAGTAGCATGGTGCGCTCGAAAAAATAATAAATGATTGGCGCGATGGACCGGTCAGCCAAAGGCTAGGTTATGGAATCTGGCCGTAGTTAACTGAAACTGCCCCATTTACTACTAAGCATGGTAACGGTTTAACAAAAACAGTTCGTATCCTCATGATTTTTGCGATCTATTAATGATCACATGTGCAGTGATTGAGCCTTATCTAGCAGTTGAAAGCAACTGCATTTCTCCAATAGGCAGATGAGATGTACCTTTTTATGTGTACGCGCCTCTGCTAGCTAACAATCTCCATTTTCGATCAATACCGACTCCTCGCTTTTTGCTGACCCTGAACTATTCTTAATGAAGGCAGGTGGGCGACGTTGATGGCCAATCCGTGTGCTTCGTAAATCGCCGAGTCTCTCACTTGTTGTCGGCAGGTTCGGATGGCGGACAATATTGTTTTTGACAAGGACGTCGTCGAACTGGCTGATTTATATCGACTACCGGTACAAAATCTCAATCAAAGGAACTGATTCATGACGCATCCATCTATGATGCTGCATAGCGTGTCCGCGCGCTTAAAGTGGCGGAACGAGCGCAAAAAAGACCAGCGTTTACAGGATGCTGGATGGTATGACTTGGCTGCGCGTTCGCAGTTGGCGCCAGTCTTTATTGGAGGTTGCGGACGATCCGGCACAACGCTGTTCAAAGAGCTGCTAAACAGGCACTCGCTATGTGCGTGTGGTCCCGAAACCTCCCTGTACGGGCTTCCGCACAATCTACAGAATATCTCCGTGCCTTGGGATATCGATTACGATCACCTCAAAGCTATGCAACAGAAATCGCGCAATTTAATCGAGTTCGCAGATGCCTTTGCTATGGAGTTTTTACGTTCAGAGGGTAAACAAATTTGGGTGGAGAAAACACCTAATAACGTTCGTGCGATCGAGAAAATCCTGACTTGGTATCCGAAAGGTAAATTTATTCATCTAATACGCGACGGCAGGGATGTAGTGTGCTCTCTGCGGCACCATCCGAAAGAGCGAGTTAAAGATGGTAAGATCGTACCGATTAAAACAACCAATTCAATTAGTAAATGTGCCACCCGTTGGCTAAACGATACAATGAGAGGCCTTGCGTTTAAATCGCATCCCCGTTGTCTAGAGGTTCGCTATGAGGCTTTAACCGAAACACCAGAGGAAAGCCTGCAAAGAATATGTCGCTTTATCGGTATTGATTTTGAGCCCGTAATGCTTAGTGGGTCTGGAGAAAAAAGCTGTCGAAGTGGACAGAATATGAACAACCACAATGCCTCAGATAACATTTCCGCAAAGAGCGTCGCTCGTTGGAAAACGGATTTAACTGCAACGGAGCGTGAGGATTTCATCAACATTGCCGGTGAGTTGTTGATCACACTAGGTTACGCGCAAGACCACTCATGGGCTGAAAGTTAAACGTGCAGATTTACTGCCGTTAACCGTCTTTGAATACGCTGTTAGCCGACACATGAGGTGGACGGCGTCTTTTTGTGTAGATCATTTTTGAAGTCGCGCGTTTGCCCGCATCCAATGCACGCTTGTTCGGTGCTCCTACTGTCTAAATCGTTGATAAAATTCGCACGCACGCCTTTAATTTTCTGACCTCGCATCACGCGAATATTTTTATGCGTTCCAGCTCAACATTTTATGTGTTTCTGTTGCCGCATACGCCAAACCATCAATTCTTTGGTTAGTGTTAACGGCCCACTGACCCATTTAAAGTCGCACCAATTTTTCAGTGTATTTTTAGGTATATTAAACACGATTTTAAATTCGGTCAGGGCTGTTCTTTGGGCGTTCTCTGATGGGCGCGTCGAAATAGGTGTTTTCCTGAATTTAATATTTTTTAACGTAAGACTGGTGTCGCGGGTTGCGTATTGACGAAGGTGCTATCTAACGAACGTTTTTGTGAGATAAATTTGAATAAATTGTTAAACCAGTTTGGGTGCGACATTTATTGGGAGATGCGTGACGTTTTTTTATTGTGAGAATTTGACCTCAATTTGGTGTGTTTGATTTGAGCTAGACTCGCCCCGCTTCAGAGAGGTCTGAGCTGAGGTGATAAGTATTGAATCAATCCAACAAATACTATTTGAGGAATATACGATGTTACCAAAAACATATTTGATCGGTGTTGCATTTGGCTTGCTCGCCGTAACGGCAGAAAGTGCAACGGTCTGTGATACAGTCGATAATGATGGCGACCCATTCGATGTCGGAACTTACGGTGCGTGCGGCGCTTCCAGCAGTGATCTGTCCGGAGTCTGGATGATCGTATCCGATTACAACCTGGAGACCAGTTATTTCGGCATGACGTGGAATGAAAGTCGGAGGCAGCGTCAAACGGTTCAGATACTCGATAATCAGGACGGTACCATTACCGTATCTGACTGCGGCTTTCTCGGTTATGGGTACGAATATACCTTATCCACAAGTGCGAATGAATTGACGCTAGTTGGGGATCAAGTTGTCGATTTTTCCCTCCAAATTGTTAACAACACTCAGCTTTCCGGTAGCGTTGTTTCCAGGGCATCTGTGTGGGGCACCTCTATTGATGTGATATCAAACTATGCAGAAGCGACTAAACTCCGTGATCTTACCGCGCCGGTGGTCACGCTCGGTGATCTAAGTAGCGAATATGGTCCTGTCGACAAAAAGAAAATGTTAAATAACTGGCAGATCGCCTGTTTTAAAAACACAGCCTACGACATCGAGTACACGTATCTTGATGGTTCCACGGAACGTCGGGTATACGAGAACACCGACCTATACGCAGCTGAAAGTGTTGAAAACGGTATTGCTGGCGATGCATTAGTACTATTTTCAATTAGTGAGCCCACTCTGAACGAGGAATTGCGTGCAGAGTTCAATCTGGCTGAGCGCAATGATGTGAATGGAGAAGCTGATAACGTGAATATCGATTATGTAGCAGATTCAAATAGCCATCTCTCAGGAATCGCATCAATTCAGGATGAAGATCGAGCGTTAGTAAGCGCAGATATCAAATTCAATTTCTCGCTCTAAATCTATACGGCATCACTGTAAGTCGGCGAAGGCCATGCGCTTTTTAAAGCGAGCGCATGGCCAGAAAAATCGATCGTTGTTGAAAGTATGGCCATGAGCCCTGAATTTTCGGGGCTTTATTGCCAGCAAGGTATAGAAACCAGGCGCTTAAGCGGTTTGTAGAAATCGTTTATTCGCTTGATCCAGCTCGTCCTGTTCTTTATCGCTAAATGTTTGTTTGCTGGCAAGGTACATTGTCGCCTTTGCATGGCTTTTGAGCAATGGATGGTATTTCGTGTCCAGATGATTTTTAAGTGTTTTGTAACAGTGCATAAGATGAAGATTGATTGCCATATGGCTTTCGCCTGCCTGACGAACCTGGTCGAAGGCTGTATTTATTACGCTGGCCAATGCGAACGTGCGTCGTAACAACCAAATATTGGTTGACGTGTTTACAACGCAATTAGCGGGGAATTCTCTGTCGTGCATAATAACGCAAGCGGAGGTAAGTCGGTCCAAACAGGTTATGGCAGTGTAGGGGTCATTTATACCGGGAGAGAGCGCACGTAAAGCGATCTCAACTAGTTGGCTCACTGCAAATTCCGGGTCCTGAACCGGTGTACGTTGTCTTCCGAAGACAAGGCATTTTCTATATTTATTGACCATTTCTTTTGAAATTTCGCCGCGCCCATAGAAGGTAATCAACGGATCGCCCACCGCGACGTAGTCCCCACTACGCACAAATACTTCAAGACCAGCAATGATGTCGGGATTTCTATTAATTAGTTCACGGTAATTAATCGTTTGCACGTAGTTGTTGCATTCTGAAAATAAAGTAATAGAAAATGAGGTTCTGACAGCAAGCTCTTCAGTAAGGGGGCGTTCGTCGGGCTGATCTTCTGGTCTGGGTAGTAGGGAGTCAATATCTCCAAGGAAGTCCGAGAAGCAGCGGTAAATAATTTCATCAGCCTGAATAAACTTTGCCAAGTGGTGAATAAAATAAATTATGCAAACCACATCAAGAATTGTAAGTATAGCCGATGACGCCGAAATAATAGATAGCGCGTCTTCATTCTGTGTTATCGAACTCAGGTGATGCAGTGAAATCAAGCAGTACAAAAATGTGGCCACCAACACACCAAGCACAACTTGTGTACCTTTATCCAGCATAAAGGTGCGAAGTAATCTGGGGCCAAACTGCGAAGATGCCATAACCAAGGCAACAAGTGTCATAGAAAACGCGATACTGGTTGCAGTAATAATAGATGTTGCCAAAGTAGAGAGTAGCTGCTGCGCACCACTTTGCGTAACAATCGGGAAAAATGCGAGGAGCCATCCGGGGATGCTGGCACGTTGCACTAATGCCAGGCAAAGTGAACACAGTACGACTGAAACCGCCATTAAGCACGCCGGGATAAACCAGTAACTGGTACTTATGGTTTCCCAGTAGGCTCGAATTTTTGTTGTTATTGGGTAGAGCTCCATCTAAAACAACCCATCCCGTTCATACAGAATTTCACCTTTTTGGCGTGAAATCAGAATGCAACACGAAATCTTGCGCATAACACCTGCCAATCTGTTTGTTGAGCTGAATATCGAAATCCAATGCGCAAAGTATGCCAACCAAATGAAATAGGGGTCCTTAGCGCTTTTTATGGTCGATCGCCACATCAATAGTCTATTTCTTATGAAAAATTTACTTGCTGTTGTAAAAACGCCCCTAGACACTGCGCTCGTGCATGCAGCGATACGGCCTTAAGGTATATCTGTTGATTAAGGCCGATGGTGAGCTTTTGATACATCAACCCGCTTTCGTGGGATGAACAGTCGCCTCAAACTTAAACGATCTGGATTCGAATTCTGGGCATTCTTTTTAGGGAAACATATTCTTGGGGCTGCGGGCTTAGCAAATTGTTGCCCTTAGTTCGATTTAACCATCGTACAAATTACGCTCTAGTAAATAATTTTTCCCTCCGAAACGCTTTCATGAGAGATTAATAGAAACCTTCGCCAGGTACTTACCAATGTTCTTATGAATGTTCTTATGAAGTGTCTTCAATAGCTGAGGATAGTGTTTTAGTACGGTTTGAGCTTCTAGCTAGGCACCTATCTCGTCAAAATTGGCTTGACTGAAAAGTGTGTTGTTGGCATTCAAATTTGTCCTGTGTAGCGATTGTGGTTACCGGTTTAGAACATCTGCAACATAAGTGAGGGCGAAAAGATTATCGAGTCTCGCGGTAAGAGATTTAATATCTAATAATATGTTTAATACGCCACCATTTGATCTGGATCTAATGGTGGCTGTATTTCGCGTCTTGAATTTTGTTCGGTAGTCGCAGTTGTGGATCCTCTGTTTTGCTGATCCAACCCAAACGATCCTGGCGTGTGAAAAAAGACCGTTTTGCTTGCAATATGTTTGGTAAAAAATGGCGCCCATCTTTATTCTCTATTGCTATGTCACGCAAATTTAATATTTAAAATATTTTCTCTGGTTGTGTTGCTTGTTGAAACTGGCGACGAACATAAAGAGTCCGAGCATAAGCATTATATATTTGGTGAATGCATGTCGTGTCAAATTAGGAGTTTTATTCTCAAATTCAATAATTGAGGCGCCATACTTTTTGTGTTTTATCTTGAGTTTTTTATTTGTACAGATCTGTATTATCTATTTTGTGGAAATGCTTAACGGTATAACTTTTTTCGTACGGATATTTATTTTTCGCCTAAAACGTCTTGAGGGCTTTAGAATAAAAAATTGTTGACGTAGAATTGCTGCCGCATGTGGTAGCGCCAAATATTAGTTGGTGCTTTATGTGAAATTCGTTATGCGGCGAAGCGTGCCTGCCATTTAATCGCATTGCTGGTGCAATATGAATGTTCGCTCTTGTGTCGATCAATTTAATCATCGTGGCTTGGTCTGGTTTGATCGATCAAAAAACCGTAATTGTTAATTAATATATTAATAATAAGTTTCCATTTGAGCCGGTTCTGTACGGTGATCGCACCCTGATTTCGCGTCAATATTGAGTCGGCAGTACTGCGGGAAACGTCCTGATCTTTTGGTGCACAGTGAGAGTGCTTTCTGCATTTGCGTTCGGGCGCAAGGTTGTTTCCGCTATTTTTTCGCTTGGGGTGGTGTGAAGAGGTAGAAACTCGTTCTCAGTTTTCAACTGTTTGGGGCAAAAAATGAAAAGCTTTTTTTACACGCTGCCGGGCACAATAAGTGGCAACCGCATAAAATTTTATGCTGTTCTTTTGATTGTTTTAGCTGTTTGTTTTCAGGGGATGGGAAAGCTTACTCGCGATGATAGTATTGAGTCCTGGCTTGGTGAGGATTCGCCGGTTATCAAGCAGCAGCGGGAACTGGAGAGTGTGTTCGGCAACAACGAAGATATGGCGATACTCGTTGAAGCGAAGGATGGCGACGTATTCTCGGAAGAGTCACTTGCTGCGCTATTGCGTTTACAGGCAACGCTCGAAGACTATAGGTTGAGAGTGCAGGACGATGGTGAGACCCCACTAAATCATATTCAGGAAATTATTTCTCTTGTGAATGTCCCTGTAACAGATGTTTCAGGAGACAACCTTTATACGCATCCGTTTATTGGTACATCTATTGGGGCTTCTGCGAGTTCAGCATATTCAAAAAATATCGACTTGCGAAAGAAGCTGAAACGTCGTGCGCTCGCCGATGTGGATCTTTTGAAACGCTTCGTATCCACAGATGGCCGAATAGCTGCGTTCCACCTCAAGACGGATTTTGGCCGCCTTGAAGGAGTCCGTCAGGCAGAGCAGACGGCTGATTCAAATGCGCTCGATACTCAGCTTTTGGAATTGGACCTATCAAGTTTGGACGCGCCGGAAGCGGATGCCGCCCTTGATGAGCCCACGGCAACAGTTAAAAAGCAAAACATTAGCTACAAGGAATATTCCTTGTTCTCAAACGCCGTTAAGTCACTGGTCGCCGAAGCAGGTGTAGAGGAGCAGTTCCGTATTCACTATGCTGGGCTTCCTGAGTTGATTGCGTTTCATGTGGCAATTGGGGCGGAAAACAAGGTTATTTTTTCCGGACTATTTCTTCTTATGATGGGTGTGCTATTGGCCCTTTTCCGACATCCATCCATCGTGCTCTGGTGTATGTGCATCCCGGTTTTAACTGTTATTTTGACATTCGGTATTCAGGGTTGGAGCGGGCAACCTTCGTCAGATTTGGCCGCGGCAATGTCACTTTTGTTAATTATTATTGGCGTGGCTGATGCAGTGCACATAATGGCCGAGTACCGGCACTACCGTCTTGTTGGTCAGCCGCATCCTAAGGCTATTGCTGAAGCCATGTCCAAAGCGGGGCTTTCATGTCTGTTAACTTCGCTAACAACAATGGTTGCGTTTTTGTCACTGTATTTGGTTAAACCGAATATCCATACGGCAATATTCGGTTTATTTACTACCTTGGGATTGGGTATAGCTTTCGTGCTTTCTGTCGTCTTGTTGCCGCTCCTGCTGGATATTTGGCGTCCCTCCTTTAAAAAGGTGCTGCTTAAAGATGTTGGCGACGACCAGCGTGGTAAGGGTTTTTACTCAGCGGTACCTGTTTGGGTCTGCAAAAGACCTATATTCACCTTATGTGTGTTTTTTAGTGTAGTAGTTCCAGTTTCAGCGGGTATCTATTTCCTGAAAGTTGATTCGAACCCGCTCGAATCGTTTGATGAATCCACCTATATCCGGCAAGCGGCAGAAGTGGCTGATCGCCATATGGGCGGCACACAAAATATTGATTTTATGGTAAACACGGGCAGCGTTGACGCGCTTTACGACGCCCGAGTACTGCATACTATTGATCGTCTGCAACTTCGCATGCGCGAGCATTTTTCGGATCTAGTGCTAACGGATACCTCAATTGTTAATGTACTCAAAAGAATTAATCAGCAGTTTCATGGAGACGATCCTGAATTTTATATTCTGCCGGAAAGTAACGCTGAGCTCGGTCAACTACTGTTTTTGTTCAATACAGCTTCACCTGAAGAACGCAGGAAATTGGTGAGCGAAGATTTTGATTCTGCGAAAATCATGTTCGGCCTCAAAAACGGCGGATCCACCGACTACATCGATCTGGTCAACACGGCCAATCTATGGGGCGCCGAGATGTTCGATGAACTAAAGCAGGAGTATCCTGATTTGGAAGTGATCACTGCCGGCGGCGTGGTCATGTTCATGACGTTATTCGAACGCATAGCTACATCTCAACTAGTATCATTTTTAATTACATTGTTCGTTGTTACCCTTACGTTGCTGTTCCTGTTTCGGTCAGTAAAAATTGGGCTTCTTGCTATGATTCCAAATGTGTTGCCGGTGGCAGTGACTTTTGGAGTTATGGGGTGGATGGGTATAACACTGAACAATGTGACCATGATAATTGCGCCGATAATCCTCGGAATTGCAGTAGACGATACTATCCATTTTATAAATCGTTTTAGAAACTTGCTTGACAAGGCCGATAGCGTGGATACGGCACTTAAACAAACCTTTATCACAGTGGGAAAGGCAATTACCTATACAACAGTTATTTTATCGGCCGGACTTTTAACGCTTCTTTACAGCTCAAATTCAGAATTTCAAGCATTTGCTTACCTAAGTGCTATTGCTTTCTCAACAGCTTTGGCTGCTGAATTCTTTGTTACCCCTGCGTTGTTAAAGCTTTTTTACAAAAATAAGCAAACCGTGCAGCAATACGAAGTGCAGTCGTATGAAACACCTGTGGAACTGGCAGGTAAGTAGCACCAAAAACGTACAGCGGATTATGCGTCTGCTGCCAAATAATACCTGCTTTGAGAACGACTGCTACTGGCATGGTAATTACTGAAAATAAAGTGTAAATATTTAAAGTTTTGTCCCAGTTTCAAAATAATAAAATTTATCCAGGTAATAGAGTTAGATAACCACACTTGGTTAACTTGCTTTTGACGGCGTAAAAGGATGATAGCTAATAACTGATACCTTACATCGTGTAGTTCGGTGGGCTTGGATACCACAGCTACATACTTATGTGAACCATATTCTCCCCAAATAACTGATATATCAAACAACAGACCTGTTTCTGCTCTCTTCAATAGTGCATCGAAACGTCAGGGAAATATACGGGCGACAACTATGAATGATATGACGTTAAGTAACCCTCTTCGAGATGTAGCATCTTCTATTGGTGACACCGCAGAGCGACATCGAATACGTTGTTCCTCAGCTTTGCTTGAATATGAACTAGCATTCTGCCTGGCTAGCTGGCACGCCTTACTGCATTCAGTTACTGCAAAAGCTGTGGTGATATCCACGCGTACAGAATTATTTGGTTCGAATGATATTGCAGAGAATAAGAACGAAACTGGCACGCCCGGAGAAGCCACAAAATCCTGCTTAAATTTAAGCAGTGAGCTAACCGGAGATTCGACTTTTAATAGTCTTTTACAAGACATCGAAAAGCAGTATCGGTGCTTATTACTTGGGGTTAATTCTGTATCGCCTCGGGAGAATAAGGAAAGTTTCGAAGCTGACGATGCTGCGGGTCATGTCATCTATCTTATCGATGATGACAGCAGCGATGCCAGGGCAGATTTAAGTAGTGTCGAAATCGCACTTATTCGCGAGCCGGATGGCTGGTATCTGGATTACGCATCGGCACTATACAGTCCTGAATATATTGCGAATATCGCGGCACTTTGGTTACGGATTGCTCGTCAGGTTGGTGAAGAACCTGAAATGCTGATCTCATCAATTTCAATGTTAGATCAAGATATTGAGTTTAGAGCTGAAATGGAGGGACCGACACAGCCTGTCAGTGGCAATCTGGTTAGTCGGTTCTGCGGCGTTGCGCGTTCATTTCCGAATAAAATTGCAGTAAAAGATGGTTCTCAAACGCTGACATACGAGTGCGTGGATAAGCTCAGCAATTATTATTCAGCGATACTGCTTGACGCAGGTATAGAAAAAGGTGACTGCGTAGGAGTGAGCTTTAATCGCAACGTGAAAATGATTGTTGCTCAGATTGCTGTGTTAAAGGCCGGTGGCGTTTTTGTCCCAATGGATGCTGAGCAACCATCGGAACGGTTACAGGCGATCACAGAAGACGCTTCAATTCGTTTAGTGCTAACAGAGAAAGATTGTGTTTCGCTGCTAAATCAATCTCTTTCGGATATCAAGCTGATCGAAATTAATTCGATAGATTACATCGGTACTGAATCGAGCGGACACAATAAGGATTTCTCGGATTTGCTCGATCAGAATGATATTGCCTACGTTATTTTTACTTCGGGTTCCACTGGTAGGCCTAAGGGCGTACGTGTCAGTCATGGAAACTTGCTGAATTTTATCGAACATATAGACGCGCATATCCAGTCCATTGATGTTGCAACCCAGTTTGCGCCATTCACTTTCGATGCGTCCGTTGCGGAAATCCACGTAACCTTATTACATGGCGGAACCTTGGTGTTACTGCCGAAATCGCTGATCGATGATCCTCTAGCTCTCCAGGCATACATGTGCGAGGAAAGGGTTAGTTTTGCTGCGTTTCCACCGCAATATGCGAAGCATCTCTCACCAGAAAATTTACCCTGTTTGAAAGTTTTGCTCACCGCCGGCTCTGCACCAGATCGTGAGCTAATTGCTCGGTGGCAGCCGCATGTGCGTTATTTAAATGCCTATGGCCCGACGGAAACCACGATTCTCTCAACCGCCTGGGAAGCGGATAGGGTACCGGGAGTAAACGAACCTATTGCTATGGGTTTGCCGATTCTTAACACTTCGGTAAGGGTGGTAAACCGGTTTGGTCAGGTACTTCCAGAGGGTATAGTCGGTGAATTGGTGATTGGAGGGGCAGGCGTTGCGCACGGATACTTAAAACAGGCGCAACTTTCTGCACGTAACTTTCTCGAGTTCGACAATAAGCGCTGGTATAAAAGCGGCGATTTATCTTGCCTCAACGCGAAAGATGGGCTTATTTTTGTCGGTCGTATAGACGATCAAATTAAATTGCGAGGTCATCGTCTTGAGCTCGGGGAGATAGAAACAGCGATCTTGACTCTCCCATTTGTTGATGGAGTTGCGGCGGTTGCCCATAAAGTCGAAGGTGACTATCGGCTTACAATCTTTTGTCAGGGAAGGCAGCAGGAAGAAACCGCTATGCGAGAATCTCTGCGTACTGTGATCCCGGCGTGGGCCATGCCAAACCGAATTCATTGGCTCGATTCACTCCCCACAACCACCAACGGGAAAACCGATTACAAATTACTCAAGCGGCAACTTCGGCAATTTGAGGAATCGCAGCTTCCCCAAGGTATCGATTGCGCTAATTCGGCTGATTCACTGGATGCATCTGTAGCTGCCGTTTGGCAAAAAGTGCTTAAATCTCAAAATCTGGACGTTGATGCGAATTTTATCCATCTGGGTGGTGATTCACTCACAGCTATGGTAGTTGCTTCTTCATTGCGTCAACTCGGCTTCAATATCAACTCTGCCCACGTGCTTAGCCGCCCGGTGCTAAGTGATTTTTGTCGTTGGCTATCAACTCAACCCCGCATACGTAACGCTAATTTCGAGCCGTGGGAGGGCGCTGCCGTAATTCATCCCATGCAAGCATGGTTTTTTAATCTCAACTTGTCGCAACCCAATCTGTTCTGCCAATCGCTTGTGTTCGATTGTGACGGCACCATAGACGCCGCGCGTTTAACTAGAGCGCTGGAGCGTTTAACGCATCACCACGACATGCTACGGGCATATTTTCCTGGGTGGGGATCGATAAAAGAGCTTACCCAGTTACGCCAGGTCATCGATGCGCCACACACTTTTGTCGTGTCGGTGGAAGAAAAAGATGTTGTGGCAGATAGACTTGCAGAAACAAGTGAATTAACCAGACAGTCGCTTGCAGCAGAACTGGATATTGCTACTGCGCCATTGTTTCGTTTAAGCATTCTTCGCACACCTGAGATGACCCGTGTCGTTTGGGTCTTACACCATCTTTTAACTGATACGATCAGCCACTCAATTTTATTGGAAGATCTGAATCTACTCTATGAAGCAGATGCACCGCCAGAGCAGGTGCTGACGGGAAAAAGCGGGGCTTACGCTGAGTGGGCTGAGCGGTTGCAACATCATATCGATACCAATGCCGAGCAACTCTTAAATTCATGGCTACCGGCGATAGAGGCATCAACGCATGCACAAGAACTCGTGGGGTTGAAAAGCGCTAACAAAAATATTGGCCTCAATGAGCACTATGTTTGCTTCGATCACAGCACGACCCAAAAACTACTCCGTGTTGCGCCGAATTGCTACCGCCACACGCCTGAAGATCTCGTTCTTGCTGCCGCCTATTTAGCGTTGGCAAAAACGTTCAACTTGAACCAGTTAGGTATTGATATTGAGTGGTATGGCCGCGATGAAAAATTTGCCGGAGACTTCTCGCTAACTCACAGTGTGGGATGGTTTACCAGTGTACACCCGTTGTTTCTTTCGTTGGAATCCGGGTTTACGTTGGAAGATTTCTTAATTTTGATTAAAGAGGCTCGAGCTCAGGTTCCGAGTCGGGGAAGAGACTTCTACGGTTTGCGGTACTTGTGCTCGGCGCCTAATGTTGTCGACGCTTTTCGCCAGTACCGCCAGCCTGAAGTTCTATTTAACTTTTCCGGTGTTACCGATAGACAACAAAATGCGTGGTCCATGGCACCGGTAACCGCTATCGAAATGGGCACGCGGGATAAAAACCCTTACAACCTGTCTATCGAGAGTGCCATTCAGGGCGGTGAATTGAAGGTCGGGCTTTTTGTCAGCGAAGCAATCTGGCCCGAAGAGCTGCTTCTCCAGTTTAAACACGTGTTAAGTGAAAGCCTGGTTGCCGTAATTGAACATTGTTGCGCACCTGAAAACAGACGCTGGACACCCAGTGACTTTCCTCTCTTGTGCACAGGTGAGAATGCGCTATCGCAAGAGGATATCGACGCAATTCCGCTTGATGCGGAGGCCGCATTTCCCCTCACCGATATGCAGCGCACCATGCTGCGACACGAACAAACCTACCAGGTTTGGATGCACTATGCATTTGATAAGCTCTTTAGCGAGACGGCCTTTTCTGAAGCGATCGATCAATGGGTAAGTCTGCACCCCTGTTTACGTACTGCGATTAAAACCTGGCAAGGCGGACAAGCCGCGCAGATTATTTTGCGGCAGCACTCGCCGGTGCTGGACGTCGAATACTGTGCAGTGCAAGAGCGTCAGCAGCGCGCAGAATCGGTGATCCAGCTTGGGCGCAAAACAGCAGTTGAGGTGGAAAAGCAACCACCTTATAGCGTCACTGTATTGCATGACGCAGAACCTGGTTTCTCGGTGATACTTTCCATACATCACATGATCCACGACGGCTGGTCCGTTGAGTTGCTCTTGGGTTCGCTCTACCGCTGTTATTGTCGTCAACTGGGTGAGTCCTTTGCACTAGAAGAAACGGTATCTGCTAATTTGGAGGAGCTCGTACGGGAACAGATCGCGTTATCGAGCGATAGTACCAGTAACGGTTACTGGTCATCGATAGTGTGGCGAGAGCAGTTCTGCCGCTTGCCAGAACTAAAACCAGAGATTCAAACAAACATTCCAACCGCACAGGAAGATGTTGCACTTTACCTGGACTGCCTTCCTCCTGAGGTGATCGGTAAGCTACGCGACGCCGCACAACACCGGGGTGTAACCTTAAATACATTGCTACTCACAGCGTACGTTTTGTTGCTTCGCTACCTTGGGGGCGCTAGTCAGGTTCGTTGTGGTGTTATTCAGAGCGGGCGCAGTGAAACTATCGCTGATGTCGCGCGCTTAACAGGATGTTGTGTTAATACCTTGCCGCTGGTGATGGACTTTAGCAGAGTAGATTCTCTGCAGAATATTCTAGAGCAGGTGAGCGAAAATCTGTCTGTTTTGCGTAGTAATGCTGCTTTCCCACTATCCAAGGTAGTGGAATATGCTCGTAAACAGGTGGATGGCGATATTTTTTCGAGCTTGTTTAACATCGAAAGTGATGCATACGGTAGCGACAAGGATTCATGCGGGTACCGCCTAGTGGGTGGCTATGAGTCCACCAACTACCCATTTATTTTCGGCGTTATTGAAACAGCAAATAGTGAACGTGCGGGTGGTTTTGACTACGGCTTGCGTATTGGCTACAACACGGCAAAGTATAACTTGGTGATGGTCCGCCAATGGGTGGAAATCTATACCAACATACTGATGCAGTTGGCTGGCGATTTAAACTTGCGCTGGGAGCAAATTCAACCATTACCGCAAATTGAGAAAGCTAAAGTCGCTGGATGGAACCATAGGTTTTCGGACTATCCGCGGGACGTTTGCATTGGTGAACATTTTAAGGCCGCAGCACACCGGGATCCGAATAAAGCTGCGCTGTGTATGAACGATAAGGTCTTAAGTTACGCGGCGCTGGACCAAGCGACAGATACCCTGGCTCGCTTATTGGTACACAACGGCGTGGGGCCTGAAATAATAGTCGGCCTGGTTGCAGAGCGCTCCATGGAGATGGTGCTTGGTATTCTCGCGATCCTGAAAGCCGGTGGAGCCTATGTGCCAATCGACCCAGAATATCCTGCTGGGAGAGTGGCTCATATTCTAGCGGAAACAGAAGCGAACGTCGTCTTACTGCAGCAGGCCCAAATGGCGAAGGTACTCCCCATTGATCACAATTTGGAAACGATTGTGCTCGATCAGTGGCAGAACCTGGACGCAAGTTCGTTACCCTCAATAAATGTACTTAACCACCATACAGGTCAGTTGGCCTACGTGCTCTACACCTCGGGTTCTACCGGGCAACCCAAAGGCGTTATGGTGGAACAACGTGCGATAGTTCGCTTAGTTAAAAACGCCACTGATCTTGTATTTTCCGGTGACGACATACTGATGATAACCAGTGCTCCTGGCTTCGATGTTACTACGTTTGAGATTTGGAGTGCTTTGCTCAATGGGCTGACGCTGGTTGTCGTCGATAAAGATACCTTGCTCAACCCCGAGAAACTCGCCGTACAGCTACATCAGCACAATGTGAGTTTCCTCTGGCTCGTTGCTCCGCTTTACAATCAATTGATCCAGGAAAAGCCAGACTTGTTTAGCGGTGTGAAACGATTGATGATTGGCGGCGATGCGCTGTCTCCGTACCACATTAAAATCGCGCTAGAAACCACGCCGGACCTACAGATAATAAACGGCTACGGGCCAACTGAAAATACAGCCTTTTCTACCTACCATTTTCTAACGGGTGAGGAGGGCGATTTCATACCAATTGGACGCCCGATCAATCAATCAACCGCTTATATTGCTAATGGTGATGGTCAGCTGCTTCCTCCGGGTGTGCGGGGTGAGCTGCTGGTGGGAGGTGACGGCGTTGCACGCGGCTACTTTAAAAAACAGGAGCTAACGGCATCACAATTTGTTGCGAACACCTTTGATAGCCATCCAGGTAGATTATACAGAACAGGTGATTTGGCAAGTTGGCGTGATGACGGGTTAATCGATTTTTACGGGCGTATCGATTTCCAAATTAAAATTCGTGGTTTTCGTGTCGAACTGGGTGAAATAGAAACGGTGCTCTTGGCTGAGCCGGGTGTAGCGCAGGCTTTAGTGTTATTACAGGAATATACGCAAAACGATTCGACTCTCAAGCGCCTGGTTGCCTTTGCTGTTTTAACGAGACAGGGAAGTAATAGCAGCAGTCAATTGCGACAAGCTTTGCAGGCCAGACTCCCTGACTACATGGTACCAGAGTTGATAACTGTGGTTGAAGAAATGCCGCTTAACGCAAACGGCAAAATTGATAGAGCAGCGCTCCTAGCATTGGCAGATGTGCCGCAATCAACGGTTTATGATCTACCAGTGACGGAGGGAGAAAAACTGTTGTATAGCGTGTGGCAAGATGTTTTAGGCCACAGTAATTTCGGTGTTACCAATAGCTTTTATAGTGTTGGTGGCGACTCAATTCTAGCGATACAAATCGTTGCCCGTGCGGCAAAGGCTGGCTTACAGCTCACCACACGCATTGTTATGCAGCAGCGCACCATCCGCGATACAGTTAAGCATGTGCGACCGGAGGAATTCGCCTCTATCGAGAGGAACTTCGCGTTGGTCACACTGAATGCGTCCGAACTGGCCGATGCTCACGCCCAGTTGGGCGAAATTGCAGATGTTTACCCTGCGACGGCGATGCAGGAATCTCTGATTCTCTACTCGCAACGCAGTACCGAACCTGGTGCGTACCTGACACAGGTGACTGTATCGATGGCAAACGCCAGCGCGGATTTAATGCGCAGAAGCTGGGAAATTCTGGCTCAACGGCACGATATATTACGCACTGCATTTTACGATCTAAATCAGTCGAGTTTGATGCAGGTTGTCGCAACGAGTGTGAGCTTACCATGGCAAGAAATTACTGAAAGTGATGCGACCGCCTTAGCTATTTTAGAACAAGAAAAACAAGCATCTTTTGATGCACAAAAAGCACCTTTGTGGCGACTGGTATACGTTCACCGTGACGAAGGCAAGGCTGACCTTATCTGGACTCACCATCATGCACTGCTGGATGGCTGGTCTATTTCGCTATTGCTGAAAGACTTATTGGATATTTATCGCTCCTTGGCAAAAGCTGAGAGGGGCTTCGACAATTGTGTGGAACAGGAAGCTTCAACTCAGCAATTCAATCGGTATATAGGTTGGCTGGCAGAGCAAGATGAGATTGTAGCTCTCGATCACTGGCGGCAACGTTTATCAGATGTTGAAGGAGCTTCGCGCTTATCTCGCAGGGATAATACCGGCCTCACTAACGGTCAGGCGTTATTAACCCGATATTTAAGCGCGGAACAAACAACGGCACTGCGTAACTTTGCCATCCAATCGGAAATAACGTTAAGTGCACTTTTGCGAACGGCGTGGGCTATGCTGCTCTCACGCTATACCGGCGAAACCCGGGTAATGTTTGGCTGTGCCGTTAGTGGCCGCCCCCCGTTATTGGATGGTGTAGAGTCCACTGCAGGTTTGTTCATCAATTCGCTGCCATGTGTTGTTTCGCTGGCAGCGGAGCAACCCATTGTTGACTTGCTTCAGCGAGTTATGGATGAGCAACTTCTTGACGAGGAATACGGCTTTTTGCCACTCCCGACTATACAGAAGTCGGTAGGTGGTCAGGCTGACGATACTTTATTTGAGAGTCTGTTAGTGGTGGAGAACTTTCCACTAAACAGCACGGCTTTCGAGTCGAGCGACGAGTTTACGCCTACAATCACTGATGTTCATGGGACAGGCACCAACAACATCCCACTCAACATCGTGGTGTACCCAGGCGCACAGCTCAAAATTGATCTGGCTTACCAAAACTCGTTATTTTCTGCCGAAGAGGCAGGTGATACCTTAGGTTACCTGTTAAACCTGCTTACTCAATTCGCTGAGCACCCTCGCTCCAGGGTGCGCGATTTTTCATTAATGGATGAATCGACGAAGCAAAAAATATTAGCAGATTGGAACGAAACCAGGCTCGATGTACCCGACACCGCTACGGTGTACGAGCGCTTTGCAAGCACGTTGCACCATACCAATGAGCTTACACCGGCCGTAATTTGTGGTGAGCAACGCCTTTCCCGGAGAGAGCTTAACGAGCGCGTGTGTAAGGTCGCGACCCAATTGCAACGGTTAGGCGTGAAAACAGGTGATTGTGTCGCGGTGACATTTGAAAAGGATCCTGCGTTTATTATCGTGGTATTAAGCTTGGCTAAAATTGGTGCGGCATACGTGCCTATCGCGACGGATTGTCCTCAAGCACGCCGTGATTTTATATGCGCAGACGCAAACATCCGCGTTACTCTAACGCAAGCTCACCTGCTGGAGCAGTTTGTCAATGAAGCTCATAAAGATACAGATCACCGTTATATTTCTATCGAGCAAATATTCGAGACGACGGAAAGGAATGAGTTCGACAGCAATGCAGCTGACACCCGAATTTCATCAGACTCTTCCCTCTATGTTATATATACCTCTGGAACCACCGGTGAGCCAAAAGGGGTAAAAGTCTCACACCAGAATATTATCAATTTTTGTGTTTGGTGCCGTGAAGCGAACTTGGTTACCGAGGGCTTAGCTATTACACAGTTCGCACCTTTTACGTTTGACGCCTCAGCTGCAGAAATATTTTCTGCGCTGTTAAACGGTGCGGAACTTCATCTACTCGATGATGGTTTAGTACACGACTATCGCAAGCTGATCGCGTATCTGCATCAGCACAACATAGGCTTCAGTGCATTTCCACCACCTTATTTGGAGCAGATGCCTATTGAATCCCTGCCGGCAGGGATGACGGTGCTTACTGCAGGGTCCGCTCCATCGCTGCCGTTGGTGAAAAAGCTTGCCTCTCAGGTGCGCTATATCAATGGGTATGGCCCTACCGAAACCACTGTTTTATCGACAGCCTGGGAATACAATCAACAACAGGTAGATGAGGGTAGCTTACCCATAGGCAAACCAATAACTAACACGCAGGTGTATATTCTGGATCATTACGACCAACTGTGCCCAGTGGGTATTGTTGGTGAAATATGTATCGCGGGCGCAGGAGTATGTCTTGGATATTTAAATCGAGACGATCTCAATACTTTTAGTTTTGTTGAGGATGTCGCCGACTCGACTAAGAAGATGTACCGTACCGGAGACCTCGGGCGATGGCTGCCCAATGGCGATATTGCGTTTGTGGGGCGAAGAGATAGCCAGATAAAAATTCGTGGCTATCGTATCGAGTTGAGTGAAATTGAATCGCAATTGTTGAATATCTCCGGTATCGGCGGTGCCGCGGTCGCAGTATTCGGCGACGAAGGTAGCGAGAAGCAGCTATTTGCTTGGGTCGTGCCAGAACAGGCCAATGCATCTGACGAGCGCAATGTGCTGCTAACAACGGTCAAACGACACCTACAGGAAAATTTACCGCCGTATATGATTCCGCAAGCTATTCAGATAATCGCCAGCTTGCCGTTAACAGCCAATGGCAAGGTTGATATCAAAGCACTGCCCAAGCCCGATGCAATCTTGGCGAGAAAACTTAACTATGAGCCACCGAAAACGCGGTGGGAAACGAGACTCGTCGATCTTTGGGCGGACACGCTTAAACTTGATGGAGCAAATATTGGTATATACGATAATTTTTTTGAGCTTGGCGGGCATTCGCTATTAGCGACACGCTTGTGTAGTGCCCTCATAGAAAAATATCAAATCGAAATACCCATCGCAGCTGTGTTTGAGTATGGCTCACTGAGCGCGCTGGCTGATTTTATACAAAATACAGTCGATTCTGATTCCTGTTCTGCAGGCGCGCAGGATACAAGTACCAGTGCGGTTACGAATCAATCAGCATGCAAAGTGTCCATCCCACAAGTAGCACGCACGCTTAGCCATTTGCCATTGAGTGATGCCCAAAGACGATTGTGGTTTCTGACTGAATTGGGTGGCGCAACAGAAGCCTACAATATGGCGGGAAGTATAGGAATTCACGGCGATTTGAATATCGACGCCTTGCGCCAATCGTTAAATTACGTCGTGGAACGACACGAAGTTTTGCGCTCCAATATTCGGCTAGCCAATGGACAACCAGTTCAAATCGTAAAAGCAACCGCGCTTTATCCGCTGTCGGTTATTGACTTGACAAATGTCGATAATCAAGACGCCGAAATCCAAAAACATCTGCAGCAAGAGCAAACAACACCTTTTAATCTCATCGAGGATTCTCTAATACGCGGACAACTACTTATTCTTGCGAAGAATCGGTTTGTGCTGATCAATACAGTTCACCACATTGTGGCTGATGGCTGGTCGATGGGAGTGTTGCTCCGCGAAATGTCGGAAGCATACGCTGCCAACCTTGCAGGCTCGTCACCGACGCTGACACCATTACCGATTCAATACGCAGACTACGCTCACTGGCAGCAACAAGCTGAGCAGCAAGCCAAACAATCGACGCATCTGGATTTTTGGAAGACGCAGCTGGAGCAGTTGCCCGCGTTGCATTCTGTTCCCTTGGATTTTGTTCGACCGGCGCAACAGGATCACACGGGCTCGCACTATTTTGCTGAATTGTCCCCGGCGTTGAGCGCGCAGTTACGCAGTGCCGCTCGTGAGCATCAGGTCTCAGTATTTATGGTGCTTTACGCGTGTTTTTCCGGCTTGTTAAGTCGCTACAGCAATGAGACCGATATTGTCGTTGGTACACCAACGGCAAATAGGGAACAGCCGGAATTGGCGGGCTTGATTGGCTTTTTTGCTAACACCTTGGTGCTTCGTGCAAATCTCGCAGACAATCCGTCGTTTAAAGTAATACTTGATAGAGCGAAAGCGATAGTCACCAATGCATATTTTCATCAGAGTTTGCCGTTTGAACGCCTGGTTGACGAATTACATCCAGAGCGCGAACAAAGTTACCACCCTTTATTTCAGATTATGATTTCTATGATCAGCAGCGATGAACTCAATAGTTTTTCGATGGCCGGTGTGGAATTGCAGAGGATGGATAACAGTGCGCGTACGACGTCGAAGTTCGATTTAACGCTAACAATTTCTGAAGAAGGCGAAAATTATGGCTTGCTTTGGAACTATGCGACTGCGTTGTTTAGCGCAGACCGGGTCCGTGCCATGCACGGCCATTTTCATGCGTTTTTAACCAGTGTACTCGCTGAGCCTAATTTGCCCTTAAGTGACGTCAATATATTGTCCGATGATGAACGCCTGCAGTTGCTTGAGGGCTGGAATCAGACCGCTAAGCCATTCCCAACAGATACGTGCATACACGAGTTAATAGCGTATCAAGCGAGTATCACGCCTGATAATATCGCCGCGCGATACCTGGATGAATCGATAAATTATGCGCAACTAAATCGATCTGCAAACCAGCTTGCCAGGCATTTAATCGCGTTGGGGATTGGCGAAGGTGATAGGGTGGGGATGCTTTGTCAGCGCGGTATTGCATCATTAATTGGCTTATTCGGCGCGCTTAAAGCCGGTGCGGCGTTTGTCCCTATGGATACTCGCGCTCCTACTCAGCGATTGGCTTATCTAATCGAAGATGCAGGTACAGCAGTGGTGATAACACAAGAGAGTCTGGCGGCAAATCTTGCCGCTACCGGTGCTAAAATTCTTGTACTTGATGGAGCTGAAGCACGCCAAACACTCGCCAGCTACGATGCGAGCAATCTGGAGTCGACCAATCCCATACAACCTCGTACATCGGCTTATGTGATTTATACATCGGGCTCAACCGGTCAGCCGAAAGGTGTTTGTGTAGACCACCGTGCAGTGGTGAACTATATAACTCATATGCACGATAAGTGTGGTAAGACTATCGCTGGTGCCGTGGTCAGTAACCCACTGTCTTTTGACGGCATAGGTACAACGCTATGGCAAATTCTGAAAGGGGTTATGCTCGAGCTACTACCTGAAGGTGAGGGGGAGCTAGAAGCGCTGGCACACCATCTTACTCAATCCGACCGACCGCTGCTGTTTAAAGTAACACCATCGCATTTAACGAGTCTTAAATCACTTGTTTCCGACTCAGCTATTAAGGGACAGCCTCACTGTATTGTGTCTGGAGGTGAGGGCTTTCCCGTTGCTCTAGCATATTTCTGGCAACAGAAGCTCCCGCAAGCACAGTTGGTTAACCATTATGGCCCGACAGAGGCGACTGTTGGCTGTTGTCACTACTTTGTCCCGACGTTGACGGATGAAGACCTCAAGCGTAGCGAGTTATTGCCGATCGGTCGGCCGATGTCCAACCGTCAGTTAACTATTTTGGACAGCAACCAGCATCCGGTGCCATTCGGGGTTATCGGCGAACTACATATCGGAGGTGAGGGGTTAGCAACGGGCTACCTGAATAGGGAAAGCCAAACGCGCGCGGCTTTTATTGTGAACCCCTTCGTAAACCCGGATGCCGTTGAGAAGCGTATGTACCGCACAGGCGATCTCGGCAGATACTTGAGCGATGGCAATATTGAGTATATTGGCCGGATTGACCATCAGGTTAAGATTCGAGGCTTCCGTATTGAGTGCGGCGAAATAGAAAATTGTATCCTGAATTATCCAGGTCTAGAAAAATGTGCGGTGTTGGTCGACAAACGGGATGGCAACTCGCCCGTATTGCTGGCTTTTGTCGTCCCGCAAAATAAACGAATCAATGCAGGAGAACGCGATTCGCTAAGTGTTCAGATCTCAGATTTCGTTGCTAAAAAACTACCGGACTATATGGTTCCGTCCGCTATTGCGATTATGGATTTCTTACCGCTGACGAGTAATGGAAAATTGGATAGAAAATCACTATTCAATGTACCAATTGTGAAGCCCGAGGTCCTGGCCGATGCGACACCACTTACTGCAACTGAACGGAAGCTAATGCCATTTTGGCAAAAAGTACTAAAACGGGACGACGTTGCCATTAGCGATGAATTTTTTCAGGTAGGCGGCCACTCGCTGATGGCTGCAGAACTCATTGGGTTGATTCGACAGAAGCTGAAATGGAACGTGCCCTTACGTGTATTATTCGACAAGCCAACATTAAAGGCGTTCGCGGAGCATTGCCAGGAGCTAGATATCGTAAAGTTCGACCTACCGATGTGGCTGGAAGATCATAAAATTGATTTTCGCGAGTACGTCTATAAAGATGAAGAAACACTTATAGACGACGGCAGAGGTAATCTAGAACAGCTGGAAAAAACCCCGGAGAAGCGCGTTTTAGTCATGAGTGAGCAGGCAAAAACCTGTATGGCGGATCTTAAAGCAATTATTAACAGCGGCCGTGGGCCAGATATGCCACAATATTTTGTATTCTCACAGCAGCCGGACGAAATGCTGAAAGCGTTAGAGCAACACGGGCTGAGTGCTATAGCCTCTGATTCTGTTAGCAGCGAGCTGACTATAGAATCCATGGCGCAATCCTTGGGGAATAGCTATATCTCCCAGCTGTTTGTGGGTGAGCCAGTGGACCACTTTCCGGCAACACCCATGCAGAAAACGATGCTGAACTGGAAACAGCGGCAGTTTCAACACGCCATTCTGGTGAACGGCTACTTTTCTGATATCGAGCTTGAGCAGGCGTTTTTGCAGGTGCAGCGCGAACAAGAACTGCTTACGGCTCGATACAATGGCGATCAATCCTGCTGGGATGTGTACTCTCCTCCGGGCAGGCCACTAGCCACTGTTGTTGATCTTCGATTTCTACCAATATCCGTGGCTACCAAGTTTCAAGAGACATTAGCGAAATCGCTTATTCAACATATTAACGAAGAAACATTGCCCTACATCGCTTACTGGGTGCGACTCTCAGATAGTCGACAGGTTTTGTACTTTATAAACGATCATCTTATCGCAGATAAAACCGCAATTGACGTATTAGGCAATCGGGTAGAAATGTACCTGACTGGTAAATGGCAAGCAATCTCACGCGCTTACCGTGACTATGCTGAATCGATTCAGGAAAAATTGAATAACACCAGCGCCCAGGCCATCGAAGCCGAAATCGACGGGCTATTTAGCCTCGATACCCTAATGTCAGTTGTGGCAAAGACTCGTGATGCTATAGAGAAAAATAAGAATACAGAGATGCACGTGCTCGATATGCGATTTACCACCATTGAAAACACGCCCATTGAGCACGCCTTTTCAGTTTTTCGGCGGATCGCTTTTGAGTTGTTGAAAACAAATGAATTCTGTATGACGCTGAACTACCACAGCCGTCAACAGCAGGGCAATAAAGACTACGATCAAGTTGGGCTATATCTCGATCGCGTTCCCTATTGTGTTAACGCTGGCTCCAGCGCAGGCGATATGAACGCGGTGTTGGATTTCGTTGCTGATACCGGCATTAGCTTTACTGGCATTGAAGAACGTAAATTGCTTGGTGAAAAGCATGTAATTCCGGAATTCGGCGCAGATATACTTTTCAATTTTCTTGGCGAAGATCGATTTGAAAAAATTGCCGCGGGAGTGGAGAGTAAAAACATCAGCAATCTACAAGATTTTCATGGCATTCTACTTGAGGCATATACAGTAGAAAATGCTCTTTATACGCGTCTTGTTTTTCACGCGGGCGATACGGACTACGCGGCCATAAAGTCGATTTACGAAGAAAATATAGTGGAGTTTTCTCGTAGCGAGGCCCCCATGCATTAAAACTCTTGGGATGTTAAATAGGGATACGAAGTAGGGGGGGTAAAAAAGAGAGATAAAAAGGCGAGATAAACGCGTTAGTGCCTTCCCTACCAGTACAGTGCGGATATACTCAAATCTAAATCACAGGTATGCAAATCTATGAGAATTGTGGATGGTGTAGAAACTTTTGTTGGTGATGAGGCTGGGTTCCCGCTGATTATCAAACAAATCAATAACGACGAGGCTGTCGACCTGGTCTCTTGGATTGAGCGTAACAGAGGCTTTGTAGACTCATCAATATTGGATTACGGCGCGCTGATTTTTCGTGGCTTCGATGTTGAAACTGTATCGGCCTTCGAAGCGGTTGCAACCGCGTGTACATCAGAAAACTGGGTGGACTATATCGAAGCGACGTCACCCCGCTCACAAGTCCAGAGTAAAACTTCAACATCAACCGACTACGATAGCAAATACAAAATATTCCCTCATAACGAAAAATCCTACTCCGCTGACTGGCCACGCTACGTCTTTTTCTATTGCGAGAATCCACCCAGTGCACAGGGGAGCACACCTTTGGTTGATTGTCGCAGGGTTTATATGGCCGTACCTGATGTAATAAAGTCACGTTTTAAGCGCGATAAACTGATGTACGTGCGTCAATTCAGCAACTATATGGGCATTCCATGGCAGAAGGCATTCAATGTGGAAAGTAAAGAAGAAATGGAAGCTTATTGCCAAGCTAACTATATCGATAAGATTGAATGGAAGGACGACGGCACGCCGAAAATTACCTATACCCGTAATGCAGCGCTAAAACACCCGATAACGGGGGACCCATGCTGGTTTAACCACGGTGTGTTTTTTAATGTTCACGCCATGGAACCTGCGTTGAAAGAAATTTTTCTAAGTGCCTTTGAGGAAGACGAACTACCGTACAACACCTACTACGGGACAGGGGCTAAAATAGAGAAAGAGACGGTGGCTAGTTTGAGTAAAATTTATTACGACAATGCGGTAAGCATTCCGTACGAGAAAAACGATATTATTTTCATGGATAACATTCTTATAGCCCACGGCAGAGAGCCTTTCGAAGGCGACAGGAAAATTTATGTAACCATGACTGAGCAGATGAGGCTTGAAGACGCAGAATACTGTTAGCAGAACCAGCACTGACACAGTGGTTTCAATATGGCGTCAAAAAATTATGGCGGTAAATAGTAAGTCTTGTAAAAATAAGTTTTGTTAAAGCGTAGCACCAGTAAGAACTAATTCAATTCGCTCGTCTGGAACCTGTTCTTTTAGGCTCCAGACGAGTACCTTCCGTGCGGTCTAAACGTTGCTCAGCGGCACCGCCGCTTGCAAGTCCTTCGCTCATTTTGCCTAAGCCAGTACGGGATTCCTACCAAAAGCAAGCCCTTCTGTTAGGTTTACTATCACACCGGTATAAATTTTACTGCTCGGTGCCAGGCGGAGTTCTAGGTGTGCTGTTTAAATTATTTCCCCATTAAAGCTGTGGTAATTGAAGCGTGATCTAAACTCAGGACGTAGAAGCTGAGATGAAAAAGAATAGGGGAGTTCGCAAGATTAGCTTTGTAAGGTCGGTCACCCCTGTAACTTTTCTGTTCTGTTCTGTTCTGCGTAGTAACGCTCATCCGGTTCGTTTTAAAGCAGGTTTGTAAAAATATGTCTTGATATGTACGGATTATCTGCAGATTAAGAATACCGAATTTTTGCAAATTTGTTACACCTGACAACACTATGTTTAATGCGATTTGTGTATACCTTACGCAAGCGATAACAAATGCGTTGCGTCGTCTTTATTTCTTAAAGGGCACAAATAAACTCAAAGCGAATTGTTTTCGTTAGTTAATACACTTTCCGTAAACACGAGAAATGTACTTCATTTATATGAACAGAGTGACCACTCGGAAATGTTTATAGTAGATATTCGTCTACTCAATCAGCCGCTTATTTACGAAATCCGTCCCCGTACTTTAAAAACAAGACCGCACCCTGGCCGGAATCGCAATTATTAATACGTATGTGTTTATTTACCTGTTATTGGCGCACACGTAGGCGCGAATAAATACATATGAATGCAATTTAATCGATTGGTATTTTAAAAATTAATTTTTTGTGGAAAATATTGACACTCGCAAGTACCGATTTTATGATTCGCGCCGTTTTTCAGGAAGATTAACGTGAAAACAGGCTGTCGGGATTGCTAGTGCGATCTCCAGTTCTCCTGTAATTGTTTTTGTTGAGTGTCGTGTGTTATCTGAACGGCAGGAGCGATGCTCTGAGGGGGCGCGATAAGATTTCGCTGACAAATAAAAAATACTAGCGAAGGGTATTTTATGAAGAGCTAATGCATTTGCAGTGAGTTTATAGGTGAACCATTAATTCTAGCTGTGTGCACCTGTTCAGCCAGCGTAAATTTTTCGGAAAAAATATTAGCCCACGAATTAGTCATGCGCTTGGTTCTATATTGCAATGTATAAAATCGAGAGCGATTGCAGAACAATTTGGGGCTGAATGGCTTCAAATACAGTTTGCTTGTAATTAGTTTGGTTTGTTTGAATAAATATTTATATTGTCCACAGATTCGACTTTAATTTGGTGCGTTTTCTGCGGAATATTTTGGGAAATGGTGGCATACATATAATAAATAATCGTTATGTGAAAGCTGATCGCGAATAGTGGTCTAGCTATTTCTATCTAATAATCTCGGTGGCAATCAATGGAGTCCAGATTGCCTAACAGGGAAGCATCTTTAATCATTAAGAATTTCTAACCCGACCCTCCACGAAAAATCTGTTGCGGGCACCTTCGCGTGCACCCTACAGTTGCGTTATGTTTTTCATTTTAAAGATATTTGCTGATACCTGCGCACAAAAAACGACTACGACGAATAGGCAAGTGTTAAATGTGCACAAAACGTGGATTTCTTTTCATTGCCTGAGAATTATTTCTCGAAAATCATAAATGGCATTACTGCTCAGATAATTATATATGTATAGTGCGTACGCATTTTTACATACCCAAGAATGTGGGTGTGATAAGTTTGTGCATTGAGTCGGATGTATTTATTTGTGATGTGCAAACAATTTGTTTTTATAATGAGAACGTTAAATGGAACTTATAGAGTTTAGCAGGGGACTTCCGCAAAATTTTTTTAGGCGTCACATCCTGGGTGGCGAGAACCCTTTGAAAGTATCGGGCTTTCTAGAGGCTAATGGGGTTGCGAAGCTCTGGGGCTTTGATTATTTCAGAGACTTGGGCGAATCTCTGTTAGTACCCGTTAAGACATTCGATTCAAATGGGGATATTCGTGTTAGCACTACGTCACTGTCAGATTATGTTCGGTCAATTGAACGATATGAGCTAGATCAGAAATCAAACCGACCGGCCTATTGCCACGACATACCTATTTTTCACCTTCTGCCCGATCTAATAGATGGTGTACGATCCATGCCATCTTCTATATTTCCATTGTGGTATCGCGATTCATGGTGGCAGTTTGCTCAATTTTTTATGAGTCCCTCCGGTAGCATTACGCCTTTACACTTCGATACTCTGATGACGCATAATCTTTTTTTTCAGGTCGCAGGTGTAAAAGAGTTTTATTTATTACCGTTTTCAGAGCGCTCAAATTGTTATCGTCGTGGCTGGCGTTGGTTTGATGTTGACCCATTAAATCCTTCTGAAGAAAAACACCCAAAATATCGGCCAGATCGTTGTTTAAAGGTTACCCTCAGGCCGGGAGATTTATTGTATATGCCACCAGGGATGTTACATCACGTGATTACTAAGCAGGCATCGATCTCCTTTAACGTGGATTTTCACACCAAACTCAGCGTGTGTCGAAGTTTCAGGTTTGTATCTGAGTCCATTCCCGCTCCCTCGCTTTATTACAACACTGTTGCCTTGGCTGGGCTGTTCTTGGGGTTTAATAAAAGGTACTTGTTCTCTTTGTATAAGTCCTACTTGAATTACATCTCCTAAACGAAAATAAATTTCGCGACCAAGGAATATAAGTTATGGATAATAAAATTAGCGCATTCAAAGCAGCTACGCTGCAGTTTCGATCTGCCCCTAGCGTTGAGTTTCAGCTTCCGTATGCCGTGGAGTCGAGTGCGCCCCTGTCTGAAGTACACAATGCGTTTAAACATATTATTGATGATCATATATGCCGTCATGGAGCTGTACTTCTGAGGGGCGCACAAGGAGTGGATTTGGATGCTTTCAAAAATATCGCCGCAGCAACAACTGGCCAGTCTCTGAGTTACGAATACGGGTCGACGCCGAGGTCTCAAGTTGGTGAGGGGATCTATACCGCTACTGAATATCCCTCGCACCAGACGATCCCCCTCCACAATGAGCAGTCCTACACCAACAACTGGGCTGACTATTTATGGTTTTTTTGTCAACAGGCAGCCTCAAGTGGCGGTGAAACAACGCTCGCTGATAGTCGAGAAGTCTTTAAAAAAATCCCAAAATCTATACGTAAACGGTTTGTTGATCGTGGCGTTATGTATGTTCGTAACTACGGCAGTGGATACGATCTCGACTGGCAGGACGTTTTTAATACATCTAATCGTTCGGATGTGGAACTGTTCTGTACAAAGCGGCATATCACTTGCGAATGGCTTGATGGCGACCAATTGCGTACTTCGCAAGTATGTCAGGCGCACGCGATTCACCAATCCACAGGTGAGTCTGTGTGGTTCAATCAGGCACACCTTTTCCACGTTTCGGCGCTTGATGCGAACGTACGTGGCGCTATGTTAGATCTATTCGGTTCGCAGGGCCTGCCGCGGAATGCTTTTTACGGTGATGGCAGCGATATAGAAGATGAGATTCTAGAGGAGATACGCGCTGTTTATGACGAGCTGTCTGTCGTATTTTCGTGGGAAAGTGGTGACATCATGGTCGTCGATAACTTGCTTGCAGCTCATGGTCGGCAAGCCTTCGAAGGCCCGCGAAAAGTTTACGTCACAATGACGTAGCAGGGCTTTTACGGGCTGTACTGGCAGTGGTTCGCCTGGGAGTGATTGTGGAATATGAACACCTTATTCAGCGGTATTCGATCGAAATTTATTTTTTAATATAGGTTAACAAATGGTATATCAGTTAATTCGCAAATTCCGCTGGCCGTTGGTGTTCGCGACTATGTTGAGTATTTTAAGTGCTGCTTTCAGCATCGGCGTTATGGTTTTTCTCAATCAACAGATATCCAAAGTTGGACTGGGAAGTGAAAATTACAATATCGATGTTCTTGTTTTTGCTTTTGCGTTGATGGGGCTGGGTGTGTTTGGCGTGTTATCGCAATATATCCTTTCCCGACTTAGCGCCGGGTTTACCGCTCAGTTACGTCGATTTATGGTGGGAAATGTGCTTAACACAAACTATGAAGGTATAGAGCGCGTGGGGGGGCATAGGATATACGCAAGTCTAACCTCCGATATACGTAGCTTAGCTTCTGCCTTTTCGTTGCTTCCTCACGTGGCCTATAACTCTGCAGCTGTAATATTGTGTTTGGCTTACCTTGCGTATAGCTCCTGGCAGCTATTTGTTTTCGTTTTTATATTTTTAACGTTAGCAATCGGCTTCGCCCAAGTGCTGATGAATAGAGGGATGAAACTTCTAAAAGGTCTACGTGAGACTGATGACAATCTATTCAATAGTTTTAAAGCGCTAGTGGAAGGCGGCAAAGAACTCAATATAAACACTAATCGAAAGCAGCATTTTTATAAAGACCTAGTGGTGCCGCATGTCGAGGAGATAAAAAGAAAGTCGGTCCATACGGAACTCAATTTCATTTTTATTCATAACTGGACCAACGTGGTTTTGTTTGGTGTTATGGGGTCGATTGTATTCCTGGCGCAAGCGGTATTTACCACTGTTCCGGTAGAGGTCGTCGTGGGCTTTTTACTGATAATGATTTATCTAGTTGGCCCTATCTCTTCGCTAATGGATATGTACTCCGTTGTCGCAGGGGGCGTGGTTGCGAGCAAAAAGATCAATTCATTGGAGCTTGGAACGCAAACGGGCCGACTTGCGGATCACGTCGACAGCAAGTCGAGTGAGCTTAATGACGATTGGCAGTCTCTTAGGGTGCGAGATCTGACTTACCAATATCCGAGTAGTGAAAATGAGATGTATCAATTTGGTGTAGGCCCAATAAATCTGGACATAAACAGAGGCGAGCTTGTATTCGTAACAGGTGGTAACGGAAGTGGTAAATCTACATTTATAAAAGCGTTGATTGGTTTGTATACGCCGAACTCTGGACAGATCTATTTCGATGGAAAATGTATCGATTTCGATTCAGACAGAGAGTGGTATGGTCAGCATTTTTCCGCAATTTTCTCAGATTTTTACTTGTTTCAACACGCGATCGGAAAGGACGGTCAGTTAGCTTCAGACGAGCTAATCCACCAATATCTTACAAAGTTACAGCTAGACAAAAAGGTGGATGCGCAGGACGGCGAGCTCACTAGCGTATCGCTATCTCACGGGCAAAAAAAGCGTTTAGCTTTACTGCTTTCATATATTGAAGATACCAGCATATACATTTTTGATGAATGGGCTGCGGACCAAGACCCGTACTTCAGAAAATACTTCTATATGACCCTATTGCCGGAGCTGAAATCGAAAGGCAAAACTGTTATTGCCATCACCCACGACGACGCCTACTTCCACACGGCAGACAGGGTCTTGAAATTCGAAAGTGGTCTCTTGGTAGAAGTTACCGAAAATGACGGCAAGTCGGTTGCCAACCCAAAAGTAGAAGTGGTTCTGTAGTTAAGTAACGAAAAGACCAGATTAGCAGGAAAACGTGATGGAAAATAAAGCTAACACAACAACGGAACGTCTTACGCACTCGCAGCAGGCGGTTTATCTGGATCAAATGATTCACCCGAACATAGCAAGCTATAACGTGGGAACATTGATTCACTGCCAATCACCTTTTGATGAAGCTCAGATACGACAAACGATACACGAGATATCTCGTCAGCATGACATGTTAAGGACGTGCCTGGTTCCGGATGGAGCCGGCGTTCGCCAATTAGTTAACGATCATGCGACAGTGGACATTCGCATAATTGACAGGTCCGAAGGATCGATAAGCGATGGCGATATCGAATCCCTCATCTCAGACAATCATCACGACTGCTTTAACCTTTTTTTGTTTACCTGGCGAGTTACCCTCATCAAGATCGGAGAAAACGATTGGAAAATTGCCTTTTCAGGTCACCATTTGTTCTTTGACGGGCTGTCAATTATATATATCTATGAAGCATTTATGGAGTTATTTCCCGATATAAGAAGGGGGAGAAAATTCAAAGATTCCAGTATTCAGAGCGATAGGGACTACTGGGCTTACGTAGATGAAGACAAGCAATATACGCAGTCACCGCGTTATGAAAACGACAAAACGTTTTGGCAGAACAAGTTCCGTACTGTGCCAGACTGTTTACTGCCAACACTAGTATCTGGCGTAAAAAACACGCACGAAAGTACCTTTGAGCGAGTTTTCATCCCGCGCGATATCTATAAAAGTATAGAAGATGCGGTGGAATCGATCGGCCTGTCAATGGCGCATTTTGCCGTTGCGGTCACGGCTGTATATTTTGCTCGCGTAAAAAGGCAAAAAGACATTGTAATAGGTATCCCAATACATAATCGAACCAAAGCGCGCTATCGTCGTACGATGGGAATGTTTGCTTCAATGATGCCGTTGCGTATTAGCTTGGATGCAAGCAGCAGTTTTCTTACGCTAATGACCCAAATTGCTAAAGAGATGCGTGCTTGTTTTAGACATCAACGCTATCCAATTGTAGATATCAACCGTTTATGTCAGTTAACCAGCCTGGGGCGGCCTCAGTTGTTCGACGTGAGTGTCTCTTATGAGAGAAAGCATGTGTCGGAGGAATACAACTTCGGTGTGTTTAAAGGTGCGACTATACCACTTCGCTACGAATCAACACCTGCGGCTCTCGCTTTTAAAGATATCTACGAGAGTGACGATGTCGGCCTGGAATTGAACTGTAACAACGCACATATTACTCCGGCAGAAACGCTACGAATTTGTTCAAGGTTAAGAAATATAATACTCGACCTGCATAATAACTTGGACGCAGCGATATCCACACTCCCGTTGATAGATGACGAAGAGGAACGATATCAAACCCATGAATTAAACAAGCTGTTTTTTACCGAACAAAGCCACCTTGATACATCAAACTCTCCGCTAGTACACGAACGAGTGGTTGCTCATGCTGCAACAGACAGTACCAAACTTGCCGTTATTTATCGCCCAATCAACGGTGCCCTGCAAACCTTCACCTATGGTGAGCTTGTGGAGGCATCAGCCAATGTTGCTAATTTCCTGCTCCAAAATAGCCACCAAGGCGGCGATCTGGTGGCTGTTTTTATGGAGCGGAATGCGCGTGTTTTGCCCATTATTTTAGGCGTTTTGAGAGCAGGTTGCGCTTTTTTACCTCTTGCTCCCGAAACCCCGTTAGATAGGGTCAACCAAATACTGAATGCTGGTAAATGCCGCGCGGTTATAGTCGATAACCTTGAAAAGAGGCATATGTCTCCTCCAGATTACTCTTGCCAATCCATAGAATCTGATGTTCTGTTGGGTTTTCAGAGTGTGATCACCACTCAGCTGCCGGTTGTTACCGGACAACAGCCTGCATACGTAACGTTTACTTCAGGCTCCACTGGAGAGCCTAAAGGCGTAAAAGTTTCACATTCTGCTATCGAAAGTATGTATAGAGCGTGGCACGCTGCTTATGCTTTGGACACATTCAAAGATCGTATGCTGCAAATGGCAAACATTAATTTTGACGTGTTTACCGGAGATTGGGTGAGGGCGCTGTGTTCTGGTAACACCCTGGTTCTCTGTGATCGAGAGCGCTTGTTTGAGCCCGAACTTTTGCTTGATGAACTTGTGGCGATGCAGGTTACATTTGCTGAATTTGTTCCAGCGGTTTTACGTACGCTCATCGACGAGTGTGTGGCGAAAAATACCGTTCTACCTGCTCTGCGAACAGTTATCGTGGGTTCGGATAGTTGGTACCAAACAGATTCTTTTAATTTCTTCAAAGTTGCAGCCCCGTCAACATCACTCATCAACTCATACGGAATTACCGAGACGACGGTAGATAGCACGTGGTTTCATGTGGATAGAAACAGCGCGGTTACTAGCGGAATGGCCCCCATTGGTAGGCCGTTTTCGAATACCTGTGTTTATATCCTTGACGAATTTGGTCAAACGATACCACAAGGTGAGGTCGGAGAACTCCACATTGGGGGAGCTGGGGTTAGTGATGGCTATATCAATCTGCCTGCCCAAACCGATGAAAAATTTATTCCAAATCGATTTTTAAATGATGGTAGCCGGTTATATCGAAGTGGCGATATGGTGCGGTATCTGCCAGATGGCTGTATTGAATACATTGGTCGTTCTGACTACCAAGTAAAGGTGAATGGATATCGTATCGAGCTTGCTGAAATTGAACGCGCCCTGTGTGAAATCCATGGAATTAAGCACGCTGTTGCGGTGGGATATAAGACGAATGAGAAAAAGATTCAACTCGTTGCTTACATTGAGTGGAATCCGGAGCTATCAGATACAGAGTATTCAATCGATTCGGTAAAATTGGAATTAGCTAATATTCTTCCAAAGTATATGGTTCCAACGCTATTTTTGGAGGTCGAGCACTGGCCGTTGTCTGCTAACGGTAAGGTCGACAGAAAGGCCCTGCCTGAACCTCAGGTCGAGACCATTTCCCAAAACTATGTGGCACCGACGACACCTGAAGAAAAGCAGCTAGCAAACCTCTGGGCTAATTTGTTTGGCGTTGCAGAGGACAAAGTTAGTGCTAATGCGAATTTTTTTGAAATGGGCGGCGACTCCATTTTATGCATTCAGCTCATCTCTCGTGCGGCTGCAAGTGGTTACAAATTAACGATTAAAAAGATATTCGAACACCAGACATTGTCCGAGCTGGCCAAGCACATTGAATTAGGTGAGCGTACAGAAATCAGCCAGGATGTGGTTGACGGCAGTTTGCAACTTACACCAATACAAACGCAGTTTTTCGACAATAAAACGGATCTTCATCATTACAACCAGTCTGCATTACTTCGTTTAGCAGGCCCTGTAAGCCACGAAAACTTACTGCAGGTTGTGCGCTCGCTCTATGTGAAACACGATAGCTTTCGTTTGAGATTCAATAAAACCACGGATGGCGATTGGCAGGGCCGATACAGCTTCGTGTCAGAAGAAGAAATTACAGCATGTGTTACGGCAACAACATTGACATCCTGCGAACAAGCCGAGCTTTTGGATGTTTGTAATAATTTACACCGATCGCTCGACTTAGAAACGGGGCCACTTATTCGATTCGCAGCAATCCAGCAGCCGAGAGACGGCCTGGACAAGGAGCTAAGCGGCTATCTGTTTATCGCGGCCCATCACTTAATTGTTGACGGCGTATCATGGCGTATCTTAATTGAGGAAATAGCCAGCTCAATTGCTGCGTGCGCGTCCGGACACGATATATTATTGCAGCCTAAAACTCATTCCTTTAAAGATTGGGGAGATTATCTCAATAGCACGTCGCTCGCCAATTTGGAATTCTGGGATTCATATGCGACAAACGAATTTACAGATTTGCTGAGCTATGTCGATAAGGATTGGCTTTCTTCCAATGAAACTCAATCAAAAAAATCGGTTATTCGCCAAAAACTATTTGAACTTTCTGAATCAAGTACAGAGCAATTGCTTAAAGACGCAGGCGCTTCGTACTCTATTTCCTCTACGGAAATATTGTTAGCAGCACTGCACTTATGTCTGTATAAGATGACCGGTGCCCCTGATATCGCTATCGATATTGAGCACCATGGTCGTGATCTTTTCGATCATAACTTTGATTTCAGCCAGACTGTTGGCTGGTTCACCTCTGTTTACCCTCACGTTTTTTCTGTTCCTGAGACACTCGATGAATTAGACCTGGAAAGTTGGATCTGTTTCGTTAAAGAAAGCCTGCGAAGTGTGCCTGATAAGGGTGCGGGTTACGGCGTTCGCCGTTATATTCACAATGATGCATCCATTGATGTAGTAAGCCGTATTGCTTTCAACTTTTTAGGACAGCTGGATCAGTCCTTGTCCTCGCCTATTGTTTTATCTTTAGATGAAAACTACGGTGAAGTGGTTGGTCCTATGCGGTCGCCGGACAATAGTTTTACTTTCAACTGCTGGATAAAAAAATCCCAGTTGCACGTTGTTTTAGATTATGACGCTCTTATTTTTAATGAACTGTTCGTAGAGAACTTCTATAACACTTATGTCAAGTGCTTGGAGTCAATTCTTGATTTCTGTGCGCAGAAACGAAATGTAAAACTCACCCCATCGGATCTGCCATTGTGTGATTTGAGTATTGCCGAACTAAATCAATGGCAATCAGCATACAGTTTCGACGAACAGTATATTCGTAACATATACCCGGCTACCAAGATGCAAGCGGGCATGCTGTTTCATCATCTGTTCGATGCTGCAAACTACCACACACAACTATTGGTAACACTCGAAGGTGCGCTTAGCACAAAGCACTTCAAAGCTGCATGGCAAACAGTTTTTGAGAGGCACGACGCATTGCGTACAGTGTTGAACTCAAGCAGGGGAGGTGAGTGGTATCAGGTTGTTTTGGAAGGGACACAAATTCCCTGGCATTATGAGGACTTATCCAGCTTATCTGCGCAGAAGCAACGAGAAGAAATCGAGCGATTTAAAAAAGAAGATAAACGGTTAGGCTTCGATCTGGAGCACGGGCCGTTGCTCCGCGTTGCTGTATGGAAGACCGCTGATGCCACACATGAAGTACTGTGGTCCCAACACCATATCGTCTCAGACGGGTGGAGCCTGCCGGTTATTCTTTCCGAATTGATGACGATATACGGGGGCTTCGTCTCTGGCAGTCCAACAGCGTTAGCGCCTGCTCCCGCATATGCTGATTTCATTAGCTGGCAACGGGCGAATGACTTTACCGCTGCACAGCAATACTGGCGTAATTCCCTCGTGGATCACAGCGGGCCTACCCAGCTTCCTGGTCAGCGCGCAACAAGTTTCGATCAACATCACGATGCTACAGATCTAACCCAACGTCGCGTCAGCTTATCCGTTGAACAAACTGCGAGGTTGGTGGCGTTCACTCGTGAAAAACAGATAACGATGAATACAGTGTTGCAGGCTGCGTGGGCTTATGTGCTCGCGGGGTACAGCAACGAATCCAGTGTGACTTTTGGATTAACCACATCCGGGCGCCCAGCAGAGTTACTGGCTGTGGAGCAGACTGTTGGTTTGTTTATCAACACCGTACCAGTGCGAATTGAAGTTGAAGCGAACTGTTCGTTGGAGCAATGGCTCGTGCAGTTACAGCAGCAGCAACTTGAGCGCCAACAACACAGCGATTTACCGTATATGGAAATCCGATCGCTCGCGCCAGATGGATCTCAGTCTGATTTATTTAACAGCTTGCTCGTGTTTGAGAACTATCCCTCGATCGCAGCTTTAGACGATATGTTTAAAGAGAGCGGGCTCAATGTAAGTGCTGCGTCAAACGATGAAGATACGAGTTTCCCGTTAACACTGGTAGTAACACTCGGAGACCAGCTGTCTATAGATATGCGGTATCTTCAAGCAGGATTTGATCATGAAATTCTCCTACAAGCTCAGGAAGCGCTGCTTAATCTGTTAATCCAGTGTGCGACTGGCGCCGCCGCTAAGGTCAGCGATTTGTCTCTCGTAACAGAACATGACAGACATAAACTGGTACATGATTTTAACTCGACTATATCGTCCTTTCCTGATTCAGTGACAGTTGTTAGCCTGTTCGAAGCCCAGGTAACCAAAAGCTACAACCACATCGCGATTATTGTTGGGCAGCAATCCTTAACTTATGGCGAATTGGACGAGCAATCAAACAGACTCGCGATTTGGTTAGTCGAGAAAGGCGTAGGGAAGGACACACCCGTAGGGCTTGCTTGCTACAGAAGTGTCGAGCTGGTTGTCGGTCTGTGGGCAATAATGAAAGCTGGCGGCGCGTACGTTCCACTGGAGCCGGATTTTCCCAAAGAGCGTTTGCAAGATGTTGTAGAAGTCAGTGGCTTGAGCCTTGTATTGACGCATAGTCAGGCCGCAGTACAACTACACGGAGTTGAGACTGTATGTTTAAACGAGATTTCATTTAAAGACTCTCTACGCAATTTCGACGCGCAATATAAGCTCTGCCGTACAGCCCCTGAAAATCTTGCCTACATTCTCTTTACTTCTGGATCAACGGGTAAACCTAAGGGTGTCATGATTGAACATCGGGCACTGGTAAATCGCATCGACTGGATGCAAAAACAATATCCGCTAGACCAAAATGATAGAGTTTTGCAAAAGACTCCCTTTAGCTTTGATGTGTCTGTCTGGGAGTTTGTGTGGCCAATGTTGACGGGCGCTGTACTTGTGGTAGCACGGCCCGACGGACATAAAGATCCTGCGTATATGGCGGCTCTGTGTCAGGAGCACCAGGTCACCACATTGCACTTTGTACCCTCTATGCTCCGAGTCATGCTGGAGAGCGGCTCCTGGGGAAGCTTTCGAAGCGTACGTCAGGTGTTTTGTAGTGGCGAAGCGTTAACCACGGATCTGGTAGACGCTCATTTTGAGCAACATCACGCCTTACTACATAATTTGTACGGGCCAACGGAAGCCGCTATCGATGTAAGCTTTTATGAGTGTAACACTGCGCACGCTGAGGGCGGAAAGCGAGCGGCCAACGTCCCGATCGGCAAACCAATTCAAAATATTCAACTCTACGTCTTGGGCAGGCAGTGTCAAATTTTGCCAGTGGGCGCGATTGGCGAACTCTACATAGGCGGTATAGGTCTCGCTCGAGGGTATGTAAATCGGGATGACTTAACCACTGAGCGGTTCGTAACTATTGAACTGCCCGATAAAGGGTATCAACGATTGTACCGAACCGGCGACCTGGCGACTGTTGGTGCGGATGGGGTTATTAATTATCTCGGTCGAACTGATGATCAAATTAAAATACGTGGGTTACGTATAGAGCTGTCCGAAATTGAAGCCAAGCTACAACACCTTGACGATGTGCTAACCAGCGCGGTTATCGTTACACACGACCCGCAAAATCAGCCTCGTATAGTTGCTTACGTCGTGACCGGTGTATCCGACTTTGATTCAGCGAGTATAAGAACCTCTCTGCTAAATACATTGCCGGAATATATGGTTCCGGAGCAGATTGTTGCCATAGAGGCGTTGCCACTTACACCTAACGGCAAGCTGGATCGTAAGGCGTTGCCTAAAGTCAGCTTTCAGAGAGACGCAAAGCATTACATCAAACCCAGCACTTCACTTGCTGCTGACATCGCAAATGTTTGGTCAGCATTGCTGAAAATAAACGCCGAGTTGATTAGCGCTGACGATGATTTTTTCAAATTAGGTGGCCATTCCTTACTCGCGATTCGTCTGTTAACTGAGCTGCGCACGCAGTTTTTTGCAGATATCTCTATTCGGGATATCTACGCCCAGCCAAAATTACAGCAGCTTGCGGATTGGATTGGCGAACGCACGGCAGGCGCGGAGTCACAAACACTAACCGTTCCATCGGCTAAAGACTGGAACGCGCATACCCGAATCCCTTCGTCATTTGCTCAGCAGCGGATCTGGTTTCTAAACCAATTGGGAAACAGTTCCAATCAGTATCATTTGTTGGCTGCCATTGATGTGCGTGGTCAGTTTAACCTGGATGCCGCTCAGTGGGCGCTAAATGAAATAGTCCAGCGGCATTCTATACTTCAAGCTCGCTATATTGGCGAAGCTGAAAATGTGTATCTAGAACTTCGGCAAGAAAACCCAGTACCTTTCGCTAAAATAGAAGCTGACGTCGATCTATCACCAGAAAGCTCCGAAATAACAAAAATAATAGATACTTTTGTAAATACGCCGTTCGATCTGTCCAGCGATATTCTTTTGCGGGCCGCCTGGATAACCTTTTCGGCAACGAGCGGCCTGATGTTACTGAATATGCACCACATCGCTTTTGATGGCTGGTCGATTACCGTCGTAGCTGAAGAATTTCAAGCGTTATACTCAGCCTATTTAGATGGATCCAAACCTAAACTACCCGATTTACCGATCTCTTATTTTGATTTTGCGGCGTGGCAACGGGAGTTTTTGAATAACAATAACCCGTCAACATTAAGCCAATTGGATTACTGGAAAACGGCTCTTGCCGGCATTCCAGATGTCCACGGTGTACCCACGGATTTCGCTCGTGAGCCGAACCAGCAACATAAGCTTGGTACTGAATCCTTACTGGTCAAAAATTCTGTACTCGAAACCCTTGAAACTGTTGCTAAGCAGCAGGAAATTTCCTTATACATGCTGTTGCATGCCGCATTTTCCCTGGTGCTGGCTCGTTATTCCAACGAAAAAGATATTGTCATCGGCATGCCTGTTGCCGGTCGTGTACACCCAGGTCTGGATTCGCTTATCGGTATGTTCGTCAATACTTTGGTATTGCGAACACAATATGTGCCAGAGCAGGACTTTATCGACTACTTAAAGTCGGTGAAAGAAGTACACATTGCGGCGCAGGAAAATCAAGACATTCCTTTCGAATGGCTGGTTGAAGAGTTAAATCCAACACGAAGTGCTTTTTATAGCCCCGTTGTTCAAATCATGCTGAGCATGAATACTAATCAACCCTTCGATATACAGCTGCCGAACCTGGATGTAACACTGCACGACGGCTTTCGATATGTTTCTAATAACTCCACTGGCCCAAGCTCACTGGATTTAGACGCGAAATTTGAACTCTTATTGAACGCTGAGGTAACCGAAAAAGGACTGCTGTTTAATTTTGAATACAGTCGCGCACTTTGGGACCAACACACAATTCAAAACATTTTGGCTAGTCTTTCTATAGTCCTTGAAAGTGTAGAAAATCATATTGAGCAGCCAAACTTTACTTTGCCTTTGGTAGCGTTCAGCAACGTCGAACAAGAAAAGATTACATCCCAGATTAAGGCTGGTGACACGAGTGCGCCGTCTACATTAAGCAGTATGGTTTCAGTAGGAAATATAGTTTCGCGATTCGAACTAATGGTTTCACGACACCCGGATAACGTTGCTTTAAGCTGTGGCGAAAATCAGCTTAGTTATTACGAATTAAACACACGTGCAAACTGCTTGGCACACTACCTGTTGGCCAAAGGTGTTGGGCCAGGTGTAAAGGTCGGCATATCAATGTATCGATCTTGTGAACTCTATATCGCAATGTTAGCTGTGCTAAAAGCCGGGGCTGCCTATGTGCCACTGGATAAAAATTATCCTGCTGACCGATTAGCATACATGATCGAAGATAGCGGTATATTTTTACTGCTTCACAACGGCGGCGTGTTCAATCCAGAAGGGATGTCTCTGGCGGGGCTAACGCAAGTGGATTACAACATAATCTTAAATGAGCTGGATTCGCAGCCAGAAGTCAATCCAAGTATCACAGTCGAACCAGAGGATCTCGCTTACATTAACTATACCTCGGGTTCCACAGGCAACCCGAAAGGCGTAATGACCCCCCATCGCGGCATTTATCGGCTGGTCGTTGACTGTGATTTTATGCCGTTGAATGCGGCAACGCGATTTTTACAAATTTCTTCGGTATCGTTTGACGCGGCTACGCTCGAGATATGGGGGCCATTATTAAACGGCGGCTGTCTAGTCGCATACCCAGATCCAAAACTGGATATAGATAATTTAAACGCCTTGCTCAAAACCGAACGCATCAATTCTCTGTGGTTAACGTCAGCATTATTCGATGTGTGGAGTTTCGCTTCTTCAAGTGCATCTGTCGATAATCTTAGATGGCTGCTTGCGGGTGGCGACGTGCTCAACCCCCGGTCGGTTGCGCGCGCTTATTCGTTGATGCCGGAGCTCATCATTATTAATGGCTATGGACCAACCGAAAATACAACGTTTACCTGCTGCTATAGTGTGCCGCGAAACCACCCGGACAACCGGGCGGTACCACTGGGATTTCCGATTAATGGCACTGAAGTATTTGTCTTAGACAACTATCGCCAGCAAGTACCGATTGGCGCTATTGGTGAACTCTACACCGCTGGTGCAGGGGTCGCGCTGGGGTATCTCAATAAACCTGATCTCACAAGCCTGAGTTTTATCGAAGACCCTAATGTATCGAATTTCCGCTTATACCGTACCGGTGACCTGGTTCGGTACAACGCGAAGGGTGAAATTGAATTTATCGGGCGCGTTGACAACCAGGTAAAAATACGTGGTTATCGGATCGAGCCTGGTGAAATTCAGAGAGCCCTTGAAGAGTCCGATCTGGTTAAATCTGCAGTAGTACTTATTCATGGCAAAGATAGCGCAGAAAAAGAATTAGCAGCTTACTTTGTCAATTCTGATCCTGTAGGCGAAAAAGATTCAAGCGATCAAGTACGCACCTATTTGCGAAAAAAACTGCCCGAACACATGGTGCCTACTTACTTTATTTCTGTGGATAAAATTCCCGTCAATATCAACGGGAAAGTGGACAGATCTGCGTTGCCTTCCATTTCCGCTGCGAATGCAGCAACCAAGGGCGAAGCGCCGACAACAACAACAGAACTTGCTCTTGCAGAATTGTGGAGTCGTTTATTAAAAGTTCCGCTAGCCAGCATACATACAGAGAACGATTTTTTCGATCTCGGTGGGCACTCACTACTTTCGATTAAATTGCAATCGGAGATTCGAGAAACATTCGATGTAGAAATTCCAATCGTCACCGTATTTGAGGCTAGTCGTTTTAGAACAATGGCAGCGAATATTGAAATTTTGAAATCTCAGCACAGCCCAGAAGATCTGGAAAGCTGCGAAGAAGATATGGAAAGGGAAATTTTTGAGCTATGAGCATGTTTGATTTATTGGCGAGTCTGCACGAAAAAAATATTCGCGTTACAGCAAGTAATGGTCAGCTAAAAATTGACGCGCCAAAAGGCGCCGTAGATCAGGCTACGCTGGAAGCGTTAAAGAAATATAAGTATGAACTTGTTGAGTATTTCGAGTCGACGAACAAAAGTAATACGATAATTACTGCTCGTGACAGAAATCAAAATGCTGTTCTTTCATACGCACAGCAACGTCTTTGGCTGGTAGACAAAATGGAGGGTGGCAGCACCCATTACAATGTTTCCAGCGCATTTAATGTCGAAGGTGATTACAATCTGGAGTTTGCCGAAAGGGCGTTTACAACAATCGTGCAGCGTCACGAGGCGCTCCGCACCGTCTTCATAGATGATAGCGAGCACGGTGCTTTGCAAAAAGTCGTCGAGTGCGATTCTTTCAATATCCAGCTATTAGATTTCTCTGCACACAATAGAGCGGAGAGCGACAAAATCATCGGCGAGTGTGCCACCCGAGAAGCACAAACCCCGTTCGATTTGTCCCGCGACTTAATGCTAAGGGTTTCGTACTTGCGCTTTGCACAAAAGCGCGGCGTACTGCTATTCAGTATTCACCATATCGCTACAGATGCATGGTCGCTTGGTATTCTGGTCAACGAATTTGCCGAGTGTTATCGTGCAATTTCAGGTAATGTACAACCAACACTCTCTCAGCTTCCAATTCAATATGCCGATTATGCCGCGTGGCAAAGGTCGTGGCTTTCTGGGGAGCGCCTACAACAGCAGTTCGATTATTGGCAGCGACAGCTAGCTGATCTACCCAAAGAGCATAAATTGCCGCTGGACTACCCACGGCCAGAACAGCAGAGCTATGCTGGCGTCAGCTATGTTCATAGCGTGTCAGAAGTGATGCATCAAAAACTTTCGAGCCTGGCTAACGATACCAAAAGTTCGCTGTTTATGGTGTTACACGCCGCATTCAGCTTGTTGGTCTATCGCCACAGCAATTCCGCCGACGTCGTTATAGGGACTCCAGTAGCGAACCGCACGCAAAAAGCCCTCGAAGATATCATTGGTTGTTTTGTTAATAACTTGGTGCTACGCCTGGACTGTGGTGAGAGTGAGTCATTTGTGGAGCTGCTTGGTCGCGCCAAGAAAGTCAATTTAGAAGCGCAAAGCCATCAGGATATACAGTTCGACCAAGTGGTGGAGCGGATAAATCCTGTCCGTTCCACTCAGCATGCTCCGCTATTCCAGATCATGCTGAGCATGAATACCAACGAGAGCTTCTCACTATCATTTTCGGGCTGCGTGCTGTCACAGCGAAAGCAGACCGAACTCGAAACCAGGTACGATTTAATTTTGTACGCAATAATGGACGAAAGCGGGCTGTCGTTCAATTGGGTCTATAACAAAGCACTGTTTGTGCATGAAACTATCGAGCGGCTGGCGGGCCACTGGGTACGTCTGCTGGGGAACATAGCCGAAAATCCACAGGAAAATATTCAAAAAATCAGTATTTTATCTGATGAAGAAAAATCAAATATTTTGTCGCTGAACGATATTACTCAAACATCCAAAGAGGATAGTCGAGAAGTCACGCATTTCTTGAGTACATTTGCGCAACAGGTGGCGATGCGTCCTGATGCCTGCGCAGTCGTGTGTGGACCGAACACGCTTAGTTACCAGGAGTTAGATAAGCGCTCGAATCAAATCGCAAATTATCTGATAGAACGTGGCATTGCTCCGGGGGATCGAGTAGGCATTTACCTAGAGCGGACTAACGACATGGTCTCGTCCGTAGTCGGTGTATTCAAAGCGTCAGCAGCATTTGTTGCCCTCGACCCAAGCTACCCGGTAAAGCGGCTTGAATACATGCTTGCAGACAGTGACTGCAAATGCGTTTTAACCAGTAAAAATTTGAAGCGTAATATCGCAGAAATTATCACTATACCCATGTGCGAGGTTGATCAGTGCGCAAACCTCATTGCAGTCGCGGCAGATGCACCGGCAATATCGAACGTCGATCCAGCTTTGCCCGCATATATGGTGTATACCTCGGGTACTACAGGTACGCCAAAAGGGGTACCGGTAAGTCACTGTAATCTAGCGGCATATCTTTCCGGTCTGCTCAGCACCTATAAGATTGAGGAGGGTTTACGCTATGGCGTGCTTGCGACTATTGCCACTGATTTGGGGCATACAGCGTTATTTACCGGGCTGGCAACGGGCGGTGAGCTGCACTTGATTGATGAAGATTGCGCACGCAACGCAGAAGCCTTTATGGCGTACGTTCAGAGCAAAAAACTAGAATTTTTTAAGCTTACACCGAATCATTTCAATGCATTGTTTCCAACTGAATGTCTTGCTCAGCTGTCTTTTTTGAAATGGTTAGTGATTGGCGGCGAATCGGCGTCGACAGAAACGGTACAAAAATTATCGCAGTTAGTGAAGCACGGGACTAGTGTGGTTAATCACTACGGCCCCACTGAAGGTACTATCGGGTCGACAACCTGGCAGCTGGGTGCGACGTATACCGGACAAACAATGCCCGTAGGTCGACCATTACCCCATGTACAGACTTACATTTTAAATCGATATATGGAACTGGTGCCAGACGGAACTGAAGGTGAGCTTCACATAGGCGGGCAAGGTGTTGTTAACGGATATCATAATCGCAGTGAACTGACTTGCGAACGTTTTTTGACAAACCCATTCGGTGAGGGCCGACTGTATAAAACCGGCGACCGGGTGCGGCGAGCCAAAGACGGAAATATTGTATTTCTTGGCCGAGTTGATAATCAGGTCAAATTAAGGGGCTATCGCATAGAATTGCAAGAGGTTGAGAGCTGCCTGGCTTCTCTGGAAGGTATCTCCGCTGCAGCAGTTAAGATTACCGAAGATCAAGCGACCGGCAGTGAGCGGATTTCTGCTTACGTCGTATTTGCGGAAAACACAGAGAGCAAAACTACGGAATTTCTTCTGCAAGAGCTTGCCCTGCTTTTACCAGAATATATGGTGCCTGCTACGTTAGCCGTAGTTGACACAATGCCGCTCACCGCAAACGGTAAAATTGATCGCACAGCCTTACCAGACCCCGAAGCGTCAACCGACACAAACAGCTATGTAGCACCAGTCAACCACATTGAAAAACTTTTGGTAGAGATCTGGGCGAAAATTCTCAAAGTAGAGGCTTCCACCTTAAGTACCACTGCGAATTTCTTTGAGTCTGGTGGCGATTCTATTCTTTCCATTTTAATGATTTCACAGGCAGCTAAAACCGGCCTTTCTATAACCCCGAAATCAATGATGGCCCACCAGACCATCCAGTCCCTGGCGCCCCACGTTGTTGAAAAAAACGTTAACCGTTTGTCGGCTACAAGTGAGCCTGCAAAAGGGAGCCAGATATTGTTACCGGTTCAGCATCGATTCTTCGAGCACCGTACGGATATGAGTCACTATAATCAATCGGTGCTATTGAGTGCGGCCAAGGAATTCTCCTTAGACCAGTTGACGGCCATTGTGAGTGAACTACTACAAAAACACGATGTTTTCCGTTTGAGATTTAATGTTACTTACGAAGCAGTAAGTGCGGAATATGTACCGTTTACTAACGTGATACTGAGTGAGTGCGTAGAAAATATTCACGTCAACGGGTTTGGAGATGCGGCGTTTTCCGAACACTTGGATACCGTTCAACGTAGTCTTTCTATTAGTGATGGCCCTCTGATCCGTTTCGTTCTGTTCTCGGCGGAGAGTGAGGCTCACTCGCGAATTTTAATTGCATGTAACCACCTCGCTATTGACGGCGTATCCTGGCGTATTCTGTTGAGTGATTTAGCCCACCTGCAGCAAATTCAAGGTAATGATGCCGCAGTGGCTCAATGGCGAAGTCTCCGCACAGAAACTTATCAGGCGTGGGGCAAAAAATTATCCGATTTTGCTACAACCAAAAAGATCACCGCGTCAGCAGCGAATTGGCAGCACCTCGCCGAGACTAAGGCACCAGAAACGCTCAATCCCAGTGTTGCAGAGCGAGCCTACCATAAAGATGCGGTTGAAATTCAATTCGAACTGGATGAGCCTCTAACGCAAGCGCTACTAAAAACAGCGCCAAATTTATATCGCGCCAGCGTGCAAGAGCTGCTCCTTACAGCGTTGACCCACACATTATCAAATATTTTTCATACAGCGGAACTGCAAATCGATCTGGAAGGCCACGGCCGGGAGCCTGCATTGATTAGCGGCACGCCGATGGATGTCAGTAATACTATTGGTTGGTTCACGTCCGTCTATCCTGTTCTGATAAGCCAGCAAAACACCTCTATTTTTGAAGCGCTTGCAGGAGTCAAGGACGCTGTACGCGCAATCGAACATGGTGGCGTTGCTTTCGGGGTTTATAAATACCTTTCACATGATGAATCACGTATTCGCTTCAACACATCCCCAGTAATTTTTAATTATCTGGGCCAGTTCGATCAGGTCAGCGATGAAAATGGCTATTTTAATTTAGCAGAGGAGCAGAGCGGGGTAGAGATTAGTCCGAATCGTCCATTGGCGTACGAGTTAAATGCTAGCGCAATTATTTCCAACAACCGCCTCCGATTCTCACTGTTGTACGATAGCTTGAGATTGTCTTCTGAGCTCATGGGCAAGTTAAATGTGCAGCTGAAAGCATCATTGTTCAACTTGGTTGAGCAATGTAGCAGGGCCGCCAATATTCATTGTTCACCGTCGGATTTCCCCCTTGCCTACCGCCAAACCGAGCATCGCCTTCAGTCACATCAGCTGCAAACTCTGCGCGCAGCAGGCTATCTATTTGCTGTGGAGGGTGCAAATGATGCTTCGACTAAGGTTATCGAGGATATTTACCCGGCCACAGCCATGCAGCGCGGGCTACTCTTTCACAGCGCAATTAATCAGGGCAGCTATGTGTCTCAGCTGGCGATGGATTTCTCAGGCCCACTCGAACTACAGCATTTTAAAGCAGCATGGGAACAAGTCGTTGCGAGGCACGCAATATTTCGCACGTTTTTTATTGGTCTAGATGGCGATGCGGCGTTTCAAGTTGTTAAATCGCGAGTGTCGCTTCCGTTTTATCACGAAGACTTAACAGCGCTGAGCGAAGCCGCGCAAATTACCACGCTCAACACCAAAACACGCGTGGATAAAGAGCAGGGGTTCGATCCTGAACAGGCCCCCCTGATGCGAGTTACGGTCTTTACCCTGGCCAAAGACCGACATCGGGTGTTGTGGAGCCGGCATCACGCATTGAGCGATGGTTGGAGTTCTCAACAGGTCTTTGGCGAGGTGACCCAAGCTTATTTGTCCTTATGCGCTGGGCAGGCTGAGTCCCTGCAAGAGGTGCATCACTATTCCGACTATATTGCGTGGTTGCAAAAACAGGATAAATCAGCAGCGGTAGCATTTTGGTCTGAGATGCTGAGTGAGGTTCACTCACCTACTCAAATTGGTGTTGCAGGAGTGGAAACCGAAGTGCAGTCGGACGGGCATAAGCGAGAAGTATTACGCCTCAATGAGTCGAGCAGCGCAGCGCTCAACAAACTCGCTAAATCGTCAAAAACAACCTTGGCAACTGTTGTGCAAGCTGCATGGGGTTATTTATTAAGTCGCTACAGTGGCGATGAAACGGTGTTGTTCGGTGAGACGGTATCAGGTCGGCCTTCGGACCTCGAAGGTGTGGAAACTATGGTGGGGCTTTTTATCAACAGCCTGCCTGTACTCGTAAAAATCGATAACGCGTTGACAGTCGATGCCTGGTTGAAGCAATTGCATCGCGCGGCGATGGACCGCGCCGAACACGGATTTCTACCCCTTGGCGAAATCCAGCAACTGGCCAGTCTATACGACAATCGAGAAATGTTTTCGTCATTGATTGTGTTCGAGAGCCATACAGGTAATTCCGGTAGTAACCTGAGCCCGGCTCACGACGAACTTCATCTGCAAAGTTATGAAAGTGACGAATATACGCACTATGACCTTACCCTGTGTGTTGAGCCCGGGGACAACATTGAGTTCCGGCTTGAATTTAATACTCGCCTGTATTCAAGTTTAATAATTAATCAAATGCTAAGCCATTTGTCGCATCTACTGCATAGCTTCGCCGAAGACAGATTCCAAGAGCTAGCTGATGTAGAGCTCTTAACTGACCAGGAAAGCCATCAACTTTTGGCAGAATGGAGCAGCCCCTCGGTCGAATACTGCCCCTCGCCAACCATTCATCAAAGATTTATCGATCAGGTTGCACGTACACCAGAGGCTATTGCGGTTACCCATAATGGCACATCCCTAACCTACGCAGCGCTGGATAGCTACTCAGATAAAATTGCTGGCTACCTGCATGAACACGGGGTAGGTCGCGGGACTCTGGTCGCAATCTATGCTTATCGATCTGCCGACTTTTTAGCGGCAATCTTGGGCATTATGAAAGCTGGCGGCGCATACGTTCCCCTTGATCCAATCAACCCGCCAGAACGCATTACCTACATGATAGAAAACTCCTGTGCTGCGGTGGTCATTACCGAGTATGCGCTGGCAGCCAATCTTTCGCTGGGTGAGAGCGTCACGATGTTGCAACTGGATAAAGACGCTGAAGCCATCCAAGCGTATGGCCGTCAAGGCCGGCCCGATCTTGAAACCTCCAGTGACGATCTCGCATACATGATCTATACGTCGGGTTCGACCGGATTACCAAAAGGTGCACTGGTGCATCATGCGGGCGCACTCAATCATATTGACGCTGAATTTGATGTACTGGGCTTTATGGATAACAGCGGTCATCTTTTACCGCGCAATTTCTTGCAGAGTGCGGCATCCAGTTCCGATGTTTCTGTTTGGCAGTTTCTCGCCCCGGTTGTTTGCGGTGGTAAAACGGTTGTGTTGGATGATATGACCGATCTGGACAATTTAACCAACCGGTTGCAAACGGAAGAGGTGCATCTTATCCAGTGCGCCCCCGTTGTTTTACAGCTACTCGTGGAATATCTCGCCGAACGTCCTCCAGAGCAACGGGCCTTGCCTGAATTAAAATGGATGATGTGTATTGCGGAAGCTTCGTCGGTAAAACTAGTCAACCGGTGGCTATCTCTTTACCCCCATGTACCCATTATGAATGGCTATGGCCCGTCCGAGGCGTCGGACGACGTAACCTATTACATCGTCGATAAACCTCTACCGGACTCAGAGCGCAATATTTTAATTGGTAAGCCGTTGCCTAATCTCTCTGCCCTTGTGGTGGACAAATCACTGCGCCTGCAACCAATGGGCGTGCCGGGCGAACTTTGTATTTCTGGGGTTGGTGTGGGGCCTGGCTATTGGAACAATCCAGAGAAAACCGCAAGCGCTTTTGTAAAAAACCCGTTTTTTGGCTTAAACGGCGTCCATGGGGAGCGGATGTATCGCACCGGCGACCTCGCACGCTGGCTACCTGATGGCAATCTGGAGTTTATGGGTCGACTGGATAACCAGACAAAGGTGCGGGGTTTTCGTATCGAATTGGGCGAGGTAGAGGCGAGCCTGGCTAAATTGCCAGGTGTTGGTGAGGTCGCCGTGCTCGTGTACCAAGACAGGCAAGGTAAAAATGCACTTGCTGCCTATGTGGTCTGGCGAGGTAGTCAGGATTTTAGCGCGCAAGACCTACGCCGGCAGTTGGCGGCTAGCTTACCCGATTACATGATTCCTTCCACGTTTACGCTGATGGAAAAAATGCCGCTCACACCGGCAGATAAAATAGACCGTAAAGCGTTGCCGAAACCGCAACATGAAAGTCACGATACATACACAGCACCCCAAAATGACTTGGAGCGTAAACTGGCTTCTCTTTGGGAGGATCTACTTGGTGTGCCACAAGTCGGTCGCGAAGACAATTTCTTTGCTTGTGGCGGCGACTCAATACTGACAATACAACTGGTTTCCAGAGCGAGAAAGGCGGGCATTCATTTACGTCCGAAACAAATTCTCGAATCAGCCTCCTTGGCCGAACTGGCCTCCGTCGCCAGTGATAAAGCAGTTGTGGATGCGCCGCAATACCCGATAACGGGCCAACAGACCTGGCTACCGCTGCAGGCGCGCTGGCTCGCATCCGATCAAGTGGACCGGCATCATTACAATCAGTCCGTGTTGCTCACCATTCCTGAGACGTTTAATTCGAGCATGTTGCGCGAGTTTGTGATTGCGCTATACAGAAAACATGACGTTTTGCGGCTTTCATTAAATTTTAGTGAGCAGCACAACCCAAATGGTGAATACAGTCCCTACCAAACATCAATGGTCGATGCGGCAGTCTCTGTTGTATCGCTAAGCGAAATCGCCGAGGAGCGGAAACAGGAACAGTTAGTTGGCCTATGTGAGCAGGCCCAGACTTCACTTTCTTTGACCGACGGACACTTACTAAAAGCGCTCTTAATCGACGACGCAAGTCCGGAAAACCGTCGATTGTTGCTGGTGATACACCACCTTGTCGTCGATGGGGTTTCGTGGCGGATACTGAAAGCCGATTTGGAACGTGCTTACTTGCAGATGGCAGAGGGGTTAGAAATCAATCTTGGCAACAAGACATCCTCCTTCCAGCGCTGGTCACAAGATTTAAAGCAGTTTGCTCTCGACAGTTTGGCTGCGCGGGAACAAGCGTACTGGGCGAACCAGGATAGCATTGAAGTTCCAGCTCTGCCGTTCGATCACAGTGTTGCTGCCCCCAAAAATGTATCCGTTGAGTCACAAACGTTCCGTATATCGGAGTCCGTAAGTCAAGCGTTGGCGAGCTCCTGCCATCACGCCTACCAAACCTCAGACGATCACCTATTTCTGTCTGCAATCAGCGAGGCACTTAACGAGTGGAGCGGAAATAAGCGGTTTCGCATTGAGTTCGAAAGTCACGGACGCACACCCTTGTTAGATTACCTGGACGTGAGCGAAACCCTCGGTTGGTTTACTTCCACATACCCGCTGGTGATTGAGTTACCAGAACTTAACAATGACGAGACATTGTTGGTAGCAGTCAAGGAGCAGGTTAACGCGGTACCCAACCTGGGTATTGGCTACGGATTTCTGGCGGCGTCGCCGGCTAAACCGGCCCCAATTGCCTATAACAATTTGGGTCGTATTACAGACGGTGGAGCCTCAGAAAACTTTAGCCTAGCGTCGGAAAGTTACGGCAACGAGGTGAGCGCGAGCCGAACGCGCGAATTTCCATTGTCATTCACGCTGCAGCAAAAACAAGGCGTTTGGGAAATTACGCTGCGTTACAGTGCGTCAGAATTCAATGAATCGACAATAGCGCAACTTGGCGAACGTACCATAGCCGCGCTATCTCGCTTGGTTGATCATTGTCAGTCCCGCGATAGCAGACGGCATACACCCAGTGATTATTCATTAGCCCAGGCAACCCAGGGCCAACTGGATAATTGGTCGAGCAATTACAAAAATTTTCGAAACCTCTATCCATCGACACCAATGCAGCAGGGTATGTTGTTCCACAGTGCGCTGGATAGTTCCGCCTATTGCTCCCAGTTGGTTTTGGATCTGGTTGGGAATCTTGATTTACCCGCATTTCGTGCGGCCTGGCAACGTGTGGTAGCGCGGCACGATATCTTTCGCACAGCGTTCGTCGGTTCTGAATACCTCCAGTTGGTTGTTGAGGAAGTTTCCCTTCCATGGAACGAACTGGATTACCGAGACATGGACGATGCAGCCCGCGCGCAGGCTTTTAGTGAGTTTCAGCAGGCAGACAAAAGTGAAGGGTTTGACTTTACTCAGCCGCCACTAATGCGCGTGACGATAATTCGCTTTGAGGAAACCAGATACAGAGTGCTTTGGACGAACCATCATACTCTAATGGATGGCTGGTCATTGCCGATCGTTTTTAGCGAGGTTATCCGAAACTATCAAGTAATAACCCAGACGAGCAGCATAGATCAACAAAACCATCCTGACAAAGGCGTCCAGTTCTTGCTTGATAGCAATGCTACACCGCAATACGGGCGCTATATCGAATGGCTCGCATCGCGCAGCTTTTCTGAGGCTAAAACATTTTGGAACGACTATCTCGCGGGTATAGATGCGCCCACATCACTCGACCTTTTGGCTCGAGAGGTCATGCCTGAAAACGCTAAACCTGGTGATCAACAGGAGTATCGAGCTGAACTCGACAACACGCTTATCGAGCAGCTTAATGCGTGTGCGAAAGCATCGAAAACAACAGTCAATGTTCTCTTGCAGGCGGCATGGGCTTATCTGTTGCACGCATACAGCGGTGAAAAACGTGTTGTATTTGGTGAGACAATCTCTGGTCGGCCGGGAGAACTTTCCGGCGTAGAAGATATCGTTGGTTTGTTCATTAACAGCCTCCCGGTAAGTGTTTCTTTTGAGACCGACATGGATATTCAAACCTGGCTTTCGCACCTGCATCGCGATGCCTCGTGTCGGTCAGATCACGGTTACCTTTCCCTCTCCGAAATACAAGCCTCGACCGGCGTTGCAGCAGGCCAGGATTTATTTAATACACTACTGGTGGTAGAAAATTTCCCGGTTTCGGATCAATTGACAAGCGTTGAAGGACTCAATATTGAGAACGTACTTGCCGATGAACAAACAAATTTCGACCTAACGCTAGTTGTCTACACCGGCGAGCGAATATCGTTGAATTTACGCTATTCTTCCGGTCAGTACAGCGAGTCTACTTTAGAGCGTTTGTTGCGGCACTTTACACAGATCCTCACCAGTTTAACGCATCCGTCATCACGGAAAATCAGTGATATTCAAATCCTCACCAACGGAGAAGCGCAAACGCTAATCGAGTCAACGCCACAGATTCCAGGCAGAAACCTGGATTATGTTGATCCATTAAAACACGTTATGCAAATTCAGCAGATGTTCGAAGCTCGGGCACGAACATCACCTGGAGCGGTTGCACTGCGATTCCAAGATGATGAGACCGGCAGCTTGAGAGAGTTAACCTACCGAGAACTCGATGAGCAAGCGAACAGACTTGCTCATTTCCTTCGTGGCTATTCCATACAACCTGACGTGTTGGTAGGTATTTCTCTGGAACGTTCACCGCAAATGGTCATATCCATCATCGCGGTGCTTAAATCGGGTGCCGCTTATGTGCCTCTTGACCCCGACTACCCGCAGGAACGGCTCGACCATATTGTTGCTGACAGTAAGCTTAAATTATTAATTACCACAAGTGACATAATCGAGCGGGGAAGGCTTCCCAAGTGCGAGACCACAGTATCGTTAAACGATGAGTGTACGATTAACCGTCTGGAATCGATGCCTGTAACGACACCCGAACTGTTGCCGGGGAGTGGAGAGAATAATCTCGCCTACATAATTTATACCTCTGGTTCGACCGGCAAACCCAAAGGGGTTATGGTTGAACACCGCAATATTATTGCGCTCATGCAGAGCGCTGATCATGACTTCCAGTTTACCGCACAGGATGTCTGGACGTTGTTCCACTCTTTCGCATTTGACTTTTCGGTGTGGGAAATTTGGGGAGCACTTGCCAATGGCGGACGATTGTTGGTTGTTCCGAAACGTGTAGCGCAGTCCACTGATGATTTTTACCAGCTTATAGTTGATGAGCGAGTCACGGTTCTCAACCAAACGCCAGGCGCGTTTGAACAATTGAGTCGAATTGATCAGAGCCAACGGCAAGCTCTCTCTCTGCGCTACGTTGTGTTTGGTGGCGAAGCACTGAAGCTTGAATCTTTACGGGCTTGGGTTAACAACCACGGCGACGATTCTCCCGCAATCATAAATATGTACGGTATAACCGAAACTACTGTACACGTGACTTTTCGTCGAATATTGCGCGCAGATATCGAGCAGGGCTTGGGAAGCCCCATTGGATTCCCTATGTCGGATATGCGCGTGTATGTCCTAAACAACTATCTGCAACCAGTACCTGAAGGTTGTTGCGGAGAAATTTTTGTTAGTGGAAGAGGGGTAACGCGTGGCTATCTGCATCGCGATGATCTCACTGCTGAACGATTTGTTAAGTCGCCATTCGAAGCCGACCAAACGCTCTATCGCACTGGAGATATCGGGCGCATTCGGGCTGACGGTGAAGTGGACTATGTAGGGCGTTGCGATAATCAAGTAAAAGTTCGTGGGTATCGCATTGAGCTTGGCGAAATAGAACATCAATTAATGGCGTTGCGTACAGTAAGTTCAGCGGTTGCAGTGGTACACAATCAATCAGTGCTTCTTGCGTATATCGTACCGAGCATGGGTGCAACTACCGACGTTGATCGTCATGTAGGTTTTATCGAAGAGATAAAAACGGAAATACGCCGTCGTTTGCCTGAACATATGCAGCCAGCCCGCTATTTGGTGATTCCGGAACTGCCACTCACTGCACACGGCAAGATCGATTTACGTGCTCTGCCTTCACCTGAATCGTTTATGTCCCGTACCGAGCTGCTTCCATTAACAACGGAAACCGAACGTGACGTGGCCAATATCTGGGCAGAATTATTGGGTATTGATTGCGCATTAATTAGTGCTAACGCAAGCTTTTTCGAGCTTGGCGGGCATTCGTTACTGCTTTTGAAAACAGTTGCCACGATAAATGATGCCTTCGGTATTGAATTGGCCCTGCGAGAAATGCTCGAAACACCCAAACTGATGGACCTGGCGAAGAAAATCGAAACTCGCTTGTTATCACAACGAATTACCTTACAAAATAATGACGAACTACAGGAAGATGAGGTGGAGTCAGTAATATGAATACAGAGTCTTTATTAGTAGAGCTCCACGAAAAGGGCATTAAGCTACATCTGGATGCGGATAAGAATATTCGCGTACGGGGAAAAAAAGATAATCTTACACCGGAATTACTGAGTGAGATTAAGAACTTAAAGAGCGAGCTAATCGCTCTTCTCGATAGCGGATCTAAAATTGACCGCACGGAAATCGCAACTGTTCCCCGCGATCAACCTATCCCCGCGTCGTTTTCACAGCAGCGTTTTTGGTTTATCGATCAGATGGAATCTGGCAGTACCCACTACCACATTCCCGGGGCCATGCGCATCAGAGGTGAATTTTCCGTTAAAACAGCGGAAATTTCGTTACAGCGATTGGTCGAGCGTCACGAGCCTTTACGCACTGTGTTTTCGGCTGGAAACCCGTTACCGCTGCAGCATGTTAAAACCGACTATACGTTTGTCTTGGCTAGCCACGACCTGCGCGCTTTATCTGAGAACGAGCGTCAGCAACAACTTTTAGCCATCATAGAAGCAGACCTAAGCACACCGTTCGATCTGGCCAATGATCTTATGTTGCGCGCGGTTTGTATTTTCCTGAGTGACCATGAGAGTGTATTGTTTTTTAATATGCACCACATCGCGGCAGATGGTTGGTCGATGGGAATTATTTTTAATGAATTTGCATCTATATATAAAGCAGTTAACAGTTCATCGACAATTGAACTTGAACCACTACCTTTTCAATATGCCGATTACGCGCTGTGGCAACAGGAAACCTTGGCCAAATCAGCTGGTTACAGAACGCAAATAGAATACTGGGGACGACAGCTGCAGAACCTCCCACAGTTACACAGCCTGCCAACAGACTTCCCGCGCCCACCAAATCAAACTTTTGATGGCGAAATCAAGGGGTTTGAGTGGAATGCAGACAAAAAGAAGGCCTTAGAAGCTTTCGCTGGTGAGCGTGAAATTACGCCCTTTGTGGTTCTTTACGGCGTATTTTCCTGGCTACTGAATATCTATTCCGACGAGTCTGATATCGTTATTGGTACGCCGGTCGCGAACCGCCTAAGTCCCGAGCTTGAATCTTTGGTAGGTTGCTTCGTCAATACGCTTGTATTGCGTTTGAATGCTGAATTTAGCGGCACATTCGATGAGTACCTGGCAATAGCAAGACAGGTCTATGTTGACGCGCAAGCAAACCAGGATGTTCCTTTTGAGCAGTTGGTCGAGCGTTTAAATCCGGTTCGTAGTACCAGCCATTCGCCACTGTTCCAGATTTTATTTAACATGCAATATGTTTCTGAAGGGGGCGATCAGGCGGAAGCGCTCCAGTTCGAACCTATTACATTAAATCAGCTCTCCGATAAATCTATGGTCGCACAATACGATCTTAGCTTAAACGTTGTTGACTCCCAGCAGGCACTAGGTTTCGAAATAGAGTACAACCGTGACCTTTTTTCAGCTGAACGTATAGAAAGATTCTTGTTACATTTCGAACAGCTCCTGGACAATGTGTTATTGAATTCCGGTAGCAATATATACGATATCAGCGTGCTGTCTGATGAAGAGCAAAATGCCTGCCTACAGCGATTTAATCACCGGAGTACAGTACCGCCGTTAGCTTCCAGTTTACCCGACTGGTTTGCAACTAATGCCGCCCAAACCCCGAACGCTGTCGCGCTGCGATTCAATGACGACACCTTAACCTATGCGGAACTCCACTACGAAGTTAATCAACTGGCCGCCTATTTGATTGAACAGGGAGTGAATAAAGGGGACAGGGTAGGGGTGTGTTTAGATCCCTGCTTTAATTTAATATCCTCGCTATTAGCCGTATGGAAAGCTGGGGCCGCCTATGTGCCTATCGATCCAAATTACCCGGCAAATCGCATAGAACATGTTTTAAACGATAGTGGTATTTCTATACTGATATCGCAATCCAAGATCTGCCCGCAAAGCAGAAAAAACTATCATACGATCAATCTTGATACATTTGCCAATGGCGTACCTGAAACATCGATTTCAAGCTATCCAAACGTGGCGGCAGGAGACTTGGCCTATGTAATCTACACGTCTGGCTCCACGGGGATGCCTAAAGGTGTAATGGTCGAGCATGGCGCGGTGATAAATTTCATTGACGGTTTGCGCAGTGCGCTGCCCTGTGTTGAAAACAGCCGTTGGCTACTGGTTACCAGCTTTTCATTTGATATTGCGCTTTTTGAATGGTTTGGTGCGCTAACCAGTGGCGCCGAGTGCTTAATCGCATCAGCTGAAGAACAAAAAGACCCGTTTCTATTAAAACAATTAGTGGAGCAGTCACAACCGGGCCTGATACAAACCACTCCTTCGCGCTGGTCCCAGCTAATTGATGCCGGTTGGCAGCCATATGACCAGCTCATTGCACTCACGGGCGGCGAACCACTCTCGGACAAAGTTGAGCGTGCTCTAACAGGCAAGGTAAAGAGCTTTTGGAATTGCTACGGCCCCACAGAAGTAACCATATGGTCGTTGGTTAATGAAATTATTAGCGGCGAGAACAGAGCGAAACGTTTTTCACTGGGCCAGAGCCTTGCAAACTACCAACACTTGGCGTTGAGCCCACAATTGAAGCTGGTGCCGAACGGAGCTATCGGTGAGCTTTATATCGGGGGAGATTCACTCGCTCGGGGATATTTAAACCGCGCTGAGCTCACAAATGAACGGTTCATTCCAAATCCATACACCATAGATACTTTAAACCCTCGCCTGTACAAAACAGGTGACCTTGTTCGAATTCACGATAATGGCGTGATTGAATATATAGGCCGCACCGACGATCAAGTGAAAGTTCATGGTTTCCGTATTGAGTTAGGTGAAATCGAGCAGCAACTGAATAAAATAGCGGATATTGATGCAGCAGTGGTTACCGCACGAGCTGGCGCTGATGGTGATAAGCAGTTGATCGGTTATGTGGTTGCCCGGGAATCACTGGAAGAGAAAAATATCCGCCTTGCACTAAGCAAGGTACTACCAGACTATATGATTCCGCATCGGTTTGTATTTCTGGATGCTATGCCACTTACGCCCAACGGTAAAGTGGATAAAAAAGCCCTGCCAGAGCCGGAGGCTGTGCCTGGAAACGACCGATTTTTTCCGCCTGAAACCGATTTACAAAAACAGGTCGCGTCTTTGTGGGCGGAGTTGCTTCAGTTACCCGAGAACCAGATTTCGTTAACGCAGAATTTCTTCTCGTCAGGCGGGCATTCGCTCCTGTCGGTACGCCTGGTTGCCGCGTTGAGAGATGCGCTAAAAACCAATATCACGGTCAAGGATGTTTTTCAACACCCGATCCTGGAGGATTTCGTTGCCTACATTGAAGGCATGTCTACTGAATATACAGCAAACGCTATATTGCCTTTGCCCGAATCGGTAACCGATTATGTTGCATCCTTCGCGCAACAGCGACTCTGGATCATCGACCAGATGTCCGCCAATAGCGCGCATTACAACATGCCTGGAGGTCTTCGCGTCAATGGAGATTTCAACGTTGCAGCCGCAGAGCAAGCGCTCAAAATGCTTGTTCAGCGGCACGAGGCGTTGCGTACCAGTTTTATAGATCGCGATAGCCGTGTATTCCAGATTATTCACAACGATATAGAGTTTAAATTAAAGTGTCTGGATGTAAGTACATTCGACCAAGCCGAACAGGAATCAGCCATAAAAAGCTGTGCGATCGAACAAGTAGAAAAGCCGTTTGATTTAGCGGCAGGACTACTGATTCGTGTCATTTATATTCGTCAGGAATCAGACAAAGGCGTACTCATTTTCAACCTTCACCATATCGCGGCTGATGGTTGGTCGATGAATATTCTAATGGACGAATTTATACGGCTCTACGACGCTGTAATATCCAATCGTGGACTGCCGTTACCGCCTCTGGCTATCCAGTATAAGGATTTTGCGGCATGGCAAACAGACTTCCTTTTTGGCGAGACCGAAAGCCTTAAGCATGCGCGCGATAAGCAATTGTCCTACTGGCAGGGTCAGCTTGATAAACTTCCTTTGGTTCACGATCTCCCAACCGATTTTAAGCGTCCTCAGGAACAGGACTTTGCGGGAAAACACCACAATTTTACTCTTGATAGTGAAGTCGTTCTCCGCTTGAAAAAAATCGCACACGAAAATGGCGCGACCTTGTTTATGGTATTGCACGCGGCGTTTTCTATGTTGCTAGCGCGCTATTCCAACCAAACTGATATTGTGGTTGGTACATTCGTATCTAATCGCACGCAAAAATCCCTGGAGGATCTCGTTGGGTTTTTCGTCAATACACTAGTGTTACGCACTAAATATGACGGAGAATTGAATTTTTCTGATTACTTGAAGCACGTCTCCCAGGTTAACGTTGACGCTCAGTCAAATCAGGAATTACCGTTTGACTATCTCGTTGAAAAAATCAATCCGCAACGTAACAACGCCTATTCGCCGCTGGTACAAATTGTATTCAATATGAATACGCAGCAGATGGAGCGTAAAGACATCGACGGGCTGTCTTTCAGCCCTCTGGAAAATTACGAATCCACTGCGCAATTTGATTTGGCATTGGATGTCAGCGAAACCGAAAACGGTTTATGGCTCGATTTTGAATATGCCACTGCACTGTTTAAAACAGCCTCGATTGAACGTATGGCGCAACATTTTTATACCCTGTTACTGGAGATTTCTGAGCAGGCTAACGCACCACTTAAGTCTTTAAATATACTCGCCCCCCAGGAAGCGGATCACCTAGTACGGGTGCTCGGAGGAACTCAGCAGACATATCCCCAGCACACAAATGTCCAAACCCTGTTTGAGACCCATGCGGTAAGTGCGCCCGACGCGGTGGCCATTGAAAACGATGATGAGACGCTGACTTACGACGCGCTAAACCAGCGTGCGAATCGTTTGGCTCATTATCTGGTCGAAATGGGAATCACGCCCGGCAGTCTGGTTGGTCTGAGCGTAAGCCGTTCACCTCATATGGTGGTTGGCATGCTCGCTGTGCTTAAAATTGGCGGCGCATATGTACCGCTAGACCCCAGTTATCCGCCGGAGCGTTTATCGTTTATGGCAGAAGACAGTGGCATAACCTGTTTATTGTGTGAGGAGGGGCTCGCCAACTTTGGTGCAATCCAATCAGTTGCGCTGGATGACACCACAATCCAGGCGAAAATTGAAGAATACCCAAGTATTAATCTTGAATTGGATGTCTCTGCCAGGGATCTGGCGTATGTGATTTACACATCCGGTTCTACGGGCCAGCCGAAAGGAGTCATGGTTGAACACCGCAGTATTGTGCGGCTGGTGCAACAGGCGGACTTTGTCCAAATCACACCGCAAGACCATGTTGCCCAGGCGTCCAACAATTCATTTGATGCTGCAACGTTCGAAATATGGGGCGCCCTCACCAACGGTGCGCGGCTGGTCTTCGTGACTAAAAATGAATTGTTACATCCGCCAACGCTCAAGCGATGTTTATTCGAGCGCGAAATATCTGTGCTTTTTGTGACTACGGCGTTGCTAAATCAAGTGGCTCAGGCCGCACCAGACACATTCTCCCGTTTGAAACATTGCTTATTCGGCGGCGAAGCTGTCGATAAATCCAGCGTTGACCGCATTCTCGCCGTCGGTAAGCCCGAGCGATTTCTCCACGTTTATGGCCCCACCGAAAACACGACGTTTAGTACCTGGTACGAGATTACCCAGGCCGCCGGAAACTACCCCATCGGTAAACCAGTAAATCAAACGCAGTGTTTTATTCTGGACGAGTTTCAAAGTTTGTTACCCAAAGGCGCAGTCGGTGAGCTTTGCCTTGCCGGCGATGGTTTGGCTCGTGGTTATTTACACCGACCCGATCTTACTGAGCAGCGCTTCGTACCAAATCCCTTTGACACCTTGGAAAATACACGTCTGTACCGTACGGGGGATCTGGTGCGCCTGAACGGATCTGACCAAATCGAATATGTGGGACGGGTTGACGAACAGGTGAAAATACGCGGGTTCCGTATTGAGCTTGGTGAAATAGAGCAACATCTTGCGAAGATGTCGGAGATTAAAGATGTTTTTGTCACCGCCCGCGAAGACGTCCCCGGACAAAAGCGGCTGGTCGCTTACATCGTAATTAATTACGACATTTTTGATGAGGAGGACGAAGAGGACGAAACTTTTGAAGCGGACCTGATAAAAGATATTCGCAATCGACTGTCACAGGCAATGCCCGACTACATGGTTCCCTCGTTTTATGTTCCGCTTGAGCGAGTTCCCCTCACGGTGAATGGTAAAACCGATGTTGCCAAGCTTCCGGTTCCGGACGGTATAACTTCGATGGGCGAATATGTTGCCCCAGAAACAGATACTGAACGAGCCCTGGTTGCTATCTGGAGTGAATTATTACAATTTAATGCCGAGGACATTAGCGTTCAGGGCAACTTTTTTGAACTGGGTGGGCACTCGTTACTCGCGATTAAACAATTGGTCTTGATCAAAAAAGAGCTCGGGCTCGATCTGGATATTAAGGTACTTTTTGAATCAGCCTCTATCCGAGAATTATCAAATTACATCGACGGTCTGGCTGCTCAACGTAATCTTTCCGCGTCGCTAGCTGCGATGGACGAAGACAGTATTGAGGAAATGGAATTTTAAAATGAGCGCGCAGAATCACGTTTTGAATGTAATAAAGCAGCTTAATACGCAAGGCGTCGAGCTGGCCCTCGATGGCGACAAGCTGAAAGCACGTAGCCAAAAAGGCAACTTAACGCCACCGATCGTGGCATTGATAAAGCAGCACAAAGCCGATCTTTTGGATCATCTTAAAGCCGCATCGCATGCAGCGAGTACGGCTCAGCGACTTCCGTTGGAGGCTGTACCAAGAGACGGAACAACAATCCCGCTCTCCTACGCGCAGCAGCGTTTATGGTTTGTAGACCGGTTGTCGGGAGGTAGTGCGCACTACAATATTCCGTCGGCACTGCGGTTATCGGGTGCGTTTGATGTGGTGTCGGCGGAGCAGGCGCTGCAGCGGATCGTTGCGCGTCACGAGCCGCTGCGCACGGTGTTTCGCGAGAGCGGGGAGGGCGCCGAGCAGGTGATCCGGGAACAGGTTGAGTTCACGCTTCGTCGCACCGATTTGCGCGAACGGCCTGCAGCCGAACAAACCGCAGCGGTACAGGCCGCGGTGGATGCCGATGCATTGACCGCGTTTGACCTGGAGCGCGACGTGTTATTGCGCGCGCATTTTCTCGATTTGGGCGTGGACGATGGCGTACTGCTGTTTACCATGCACCACATTGTGTCCGATGGCTGGTCCATGGGCGTACTGGTCGATGAGTTCATCACCCAGTATCAGGCGGTTCAGGCTGGCGAGCCTGATCCACTGCCACCCTTGACCATTCAATACGCCGACTTCGCCCACTGGCAGCGCCAGTACCTGCAAGGTGAACTGCGTGACCAGCAGCTGGACTTCTGGCGCACGACCCTCGCCGACCTGCCGCCGGTGCACAGCCTGCCGCTGGACCGCCCGCGCCCGGCTGAACCGGGACACACCGGTGGCCACGCCAATGTCACCGTTGCACCGGCCACCACCGCCGCCCTTAAACAGCTGGCGCAAGCGCACAACGCCACCGTGTTTATGGTCCTGCACGCCGCCGCCACCTTGTGGTTGAGCCGCCACAGTCACAGCCGTGACATCGTGCTGGGCACCCCGGTCGCCAACCGCCTCGACGCCCAGCTGCAACCGCTGGTGGGCTTCTTTGTTAACTCGCTGGTGCTGCGCACCCAGGTGCCTGACAGCGACAGCCGCTTTAGCGACTACCTGGCCCAGGTCCGCAACGTCAACCTCGACGCCCAGGCCCATCAGGATATTCCGTTCGAACTGCTGGTCGACGACCTCAAGCCCGAGCGCACCCCGCAGTACGCACCGCTGTTCCAGATCATGTTCAGCATGAACACCAACACCGCAAGCGGCCGCAGCCTGCCAGGCTTAACCCTGAGCCCCCTGGCCAGCGATGCCATTACCGCCAAGTTCGACCTGATCATTGCGGTAGAAGAACATGACGATGAGGCGCTCACCGTCACCCTCGAGTACAACTGCGATCTCTGGCACGCCGCCACGGTTGAGGCGATGGCCGCCCGCTATGGCACCTTGTTGCAAGGCTTGGCCGCCAACCCCAACAGCCGGCTCAGCGACCTGCCGCTACTGACCGACAGCGAACACCAGTGGCTGCAACAGCACAACGCCACCCACAGCGACTATCCCCGCGATACCGATCTGACCGCACTGGTTGCCGCCCGCGCCGCCCAGCACCCGCAGCGCATCGCCGCCCGCTACGGCGACGCCAGTCTGACCTACGCCGCCCTTGATCAGCGCGCCAATGGTGTCGCCCATCACCTGGTGGATCATGGCGTGCGCCCCGGTGATCACGTGGGGCTGTATGTGGAGCGTTCGCTGGACATGCTGGTCGGCATGCTGGGTATCCTTAAAGCCGGTGGTGCCTATGTGCCGCTGGATACCACATACCCCGCCGACCGTCTCGCGTACATGGTGCAAGACGCCGGTGTGCACTGCGTGTTGACCCAATCACACCTGCCGCCACTGGCGTCAGTTAATCCGGTGGCGCTGGACCAGTGGCAGCGCAGTACAGACCACCCGCCCGCCGTGACCATTGCGCCCACCGATCGCGCCTACGTGATTTACACCTCCGGCTCCACCGGCCAACCCAAAGGCGTCGCGGTAACCCATCGCAACGTCGTGCGCCTGGTACACCCGGGCAGCGCGGCGCGCAACGACTACCCGGTGGTTGAGACCGATATCGTCGCCCAGGCCTCCAACCACGCCTTCGATGCCGCCACCTTTGAAGTCTGGGGCGCCTTAACCCAGGGCGCCCAGCTGGTGGGGATTAGCAAAGACGACCTGCTTGACCCGGTAACCCTGCGCCAGCAACTGCGCGATCAGCACGTCAGCGTCCTGTTTGTCACCACCGCACTGTTTAACCAGATCGCCCAGGCCGCCCCCGACAGCTTTGCCCATGTGCGGGTGCTTCGCTTCGGCGGTGAAGCGGTCGATAACCAGTGGGTGCGCACCATCCTCCACCATGGTCGGCCTGCGCACCTGCTTCACGTGTACGGTCCCACCGAGAACACCACCTTCAGCACCGCTTACGAGGTCACAGAGGCCGAGACCGCGAGTTATCCCATCGGCTTTCCGCTGGCACAGTCCAGTGTCCATGTCCTGGACCCGTGGCAACAGCCGGTCCCGCAGGGCAGTGAAGGGGAACTCTACGTGGGTGGCGATGGGGTTGCCGACGGCTATTGGCAGCGACCGGAACTCAACGCCGAGCGCTTTGTACGCGATCCGTTCAACTCCGACCCGGGCGCGCGGCTGTACCGCACCGGTGACCTGGTGCGCATGCGCGCTGACGGCGCACTGGTGTTTGTCGGCCGTGTCGACCACCAGATTAAGCTGCGCGGCTTCCGCATTGAACTGGGCGAGATCGAGCAGGCCTTGCTGGCACAGCCCGGTATCCGCTCAGCCATTGTGATCCTGCGCGAAGACAGCCCCGGGCAAAAAGCCCTCTGTGCCTATGTCGTCAGTGATGAGCATCCCAGTCTGGATGCCGCGACCGCCGATGCCCTGCGCACCCGCCTGCGCGACGCCTTACAACAGGACCTGCCGGACTACATGGTGCCCGCCGCCATTGAACCCCTGGCCGCCTTGCCGCTCACCGCCAACGGCAAGATCGACCGCAACGCCTTACCGGTACCCACCCTGAGCGAGTCCGCCGGGGCCGACTACCAGCCCCCGGCCAACGCCATCGAACAGCAACTGGTCAACCTCTGGGCGGAGCTGCTGGGTCGCGATCCCGCCACCTTGAGTGTCAACGCCAACTTCTTCGAACTGGGCGGCGACTCGATACTGTCGATCCAACTGGTCTCGCGGGCATTGCAACAGGGCTTGCAGCTGAGTGTGAAACAGCTTTTTGCCCACCAGACCATCCGCCGCCTCGCGCCGTGCGTGACGCAAGGGCAGGGTATCGCTATCCCGCAGGGGCCGGTCACCGGCGCCATGCCACTGCTGCCGATCCAGCGCCGGTTTTTACAAGAAGCGGGCGACCGCCAGCATTTTAATCAGGCCGTCCTGTTACGTGTTCCTGCCGACCTGGACAGCGCCGCACTGCAAGCGGTGGTGCACCACTGGTATCAACGCCACGATGCCTTGCGCCTGCGCTTTGTGCAGGATGCCAACCACCACTGGAGCGCCGAGCACCAGCCGTTGGACGACGCTATGCTGGCCGCCAGCTGGGAACAGGTAGACTACCGCGATGCCGACAGTGTAAGTCGCAACGCCCAGACCCAGCAGCGCGCCATGAACATCCACACCGGCCCGCTGTTTAAAGCGATCCACTACCGGCCAGACGACGGTGCCCCAGACGGTTACCGGCTGTTGCTGGTAGCACACCACCTGATTGTCGACGGGGTGTCCTGGCGTATCTTGCTGGACGACGCACAACAGTGGCTGGGTCAGGCCAGCCGGGGCCAACCGCTACGGCCTGCCGCCAAGACCAGTGCCTACCAGCAGTGGGGCGAGTGGTTGCAGGATTACGTTCACAGTGACGCCTTCCAGTCGCAAAAGGCCTACTGGCATCAGCAGATATCACGCCTGGCCAGTGCCGACGCACAGCGACTGCACGCCGAACAACCGCGCTGCCAGCACGGCGACGCCGGGCACATCACCCTCGACTGGAGCGCCGAACACACCCGCGCGCTGCTGTCCCAGGCCGGGCGCGCCTACCGCACCCAGGTCAATGAGCTGCTGCTGTCCGGGCTGCTGCTGGGGCTTAGCCGCTGGTCCGGTTGTACTCAGGTCCTTATCGACCTGGAAGGGCACGGCCGTGAGAGCCGCGACGAACGCATCGACCTCACGCAAACCGTGGGCTGGTTTACCAGCGTTTACCCCCTGGCGTTGAGTCTGCCGGACGGCGACAACGACGACCTGGGCCGGTTAATCCAGCAGGTAAAACAGCAGTACCGCGCGGTGCCCGATCACGGTATCGGCTATGGCCTGCTGCGCTATCTGGCCGATGACCCGGTGCTGGCCGATGGGCCCCAGGCCCCGGTGGTGTTCAATTACCTCGGCCAGTTCGACCAGGTCGTCAACGACGATGGCCCGTTCGCGGGGGCACCGGAATCCCGTGGCGATGACGTCAGTCCTGAGCGCGCCATGAGCCATGCGTTGAACTTCAACGGCCTGGTCGCCGACGGCTGCCTGTCGTTTGACTTGAGTTATGACCCCCAGCAATACAGTGCCGAGACCATGGCGGCGCTGGCGGACGCGGTGCAACACAGTGTGACGGCGTTGATCCAACACTGCCTGGACCCGGAAAGCGGTGCCGTCAGTGCCGCGGACTTCCCGTTGGTGGCTATGGACGATGCCGTGGTGCGGGACTGGCCACACCAGCTCAACTGCCGGCCAAGGGATGTGGAAGACCTCTATCCCGCCACCCCGATGCAATCCGGCTTACTGTTCCACAGCCTGTTGGTACGCAGCGCCTACGTCACCCAATTGCGGCTGACCTTCGAGGGGGATCTCGACACCCAGGCCTTCCGCCAGGCCTGGCACACCTTGCAGCAACGCCACGCCATCTTCCGCACCGCCTTTGTGGGCGAAGATCACGGCCAGTTGCACCAGGCGGTACTCGCCAATGCGCCGGTTCCCTGGCATAGCGATAACCTGCGCCACTTATCGGCCGAGGCGCAAAATGCCCATATCGAAGCGTATCGCGACGCCGAATACGAGGCGGGGTTTAATCTGCATGCGGCACCACTGATGGCCGTTGCGCTGTTCCAGACCCTGAGCGCGGCGGGCGAACCGCAAACGCAGCTGCTGTGGAGTCACCATCACGCCCTCAGTGATGGCTGGTGCCTGGGGCTGATCTTCAGCGAACTGCAAAGCGCTTACCGCGCCGCATTACACGGGCAGGCCCCCGCGCTGCCCCCGGTCACCCCGTACCGCGAGTACATTGCTTGGTGGCAGCGCCAGGACATGGCCGCCGCGCGCACCTACTGGCAGCAGGTGCTGGCCGATATCGACGGCCCGACCCCCTTACCCGGTGGACGGGTGAGCGTCGACGACCTCGCCGCACCGGCCGTCCAGCATCACCTGCAGCTCAGCGCCGCCGCCAGCGACCGCCTCAGCGCCCTGGCGCGATCCACACAAACCACCGTCAACACCCTGTTACAGGCGGCCTGGTCTTACCTCCTGGCACGCTACAGCGGTGACGATACCGTCGTGTTCGGCACCACGGTCTCCGGACGGCCCGCCGACCTGCCCGGTGTGGAAAGTATGGTTGGCCTGTTTATCAATACCTTGCCCGTGGTGGTGACCGTCCCCAACGACAGCCCCATCGAGACCTGGCTGCAGACACTCCATCAGCAACAACATGCGCGCAACACCTACAGCTACATCCCGCTGGCGGATCTTCAGCGGGAGCGGGGCATCAGCCCGCTGTTTGACAGCCTGCTGGTGTTTGAAAACTACCCGGTGGATCGCTTGCGCGAGCAACGTGATGAGGTCGATCCGGCGGCGTTGCGGGTGGTCGGTAGCGCCAGCGTGGAAGCCACCAACTACCCCTTATCGATCACCGCCAGCCTGTCGGACTGCCTGCATGTGAAACTGACCTATCAGCCGGCCCAGTTGTCCCAGGCCCAGGTGGAACGCCTGGGGCAGCAGCTGTTGCGGGTGCTGCAACAACTGGACAGCGCCACGCACGTCGGCGAGCTGAGTCTGCTCAGTGCGGCGGAGACCCAGCAGGCGCTCACCGCGCTGCAAGGGCCGAGGGTGGCGTACCCCGATACCTGCCTGCACACCCAGTTCGAAGCCCAGGTCACACGGACACCGGATGCAATAGCGGTTGTCGCCGACGACGGCGAACTCAGCTATGCCCAGCTAAACGCGCAAGCAAACCAGGTGGCGCGGGCGTTGCGGGCGAGGGGGGTTAGCACCCAGACCCTGGTTGGCCTGTGCGCCACGCGGTCTTGCGCCATGCTGGTCGGCCTGATCGGCATCCTCAAAGCCGGCGCTGCCTATGTGCCTATCGACCCGAACTACCCGCCTGCGCGGCAGACGCACCTGTTGGAAGACAGCGGCGTCAACTGGGTGGTCACCGCCGGGGTCAGCGAACTCGCCAGCACCGAGCACCAGTGCCAAACCCTCGCCCTCGACAGCGACCACATCCAGGCCGAACTCCTTACCCTGGATAACGACAACCTCAACCTCAGCGACATCAACCCCCGCGCGCTCGCCTATGTCATCTACACATCCGGATCTACCGGAAAGCCTAAGGGTGCGCAGGTGTACCAGTACAGTTTCAGCAATCTCTGTGCATGGTATGCAACGAGCCTTGGCGAAATCTCGCGCGGGCATGTGCTTGTATTCAGTTCTTTGTCTTTCGACTTAACCCAAAAAAACCTTTGGACGCCGCTGTTTAAAGGCGGCACTCTGGTGCTTCACGAAGCGTCATTCTTCGATCCGAAAGTCATTAACAACACAATTGCCAAACACCGTATCGACTATATCAATTGTGCCCCGAGCGCCTTTTATCCATTACTCGAGCAATGCAATGCGGAAACCGAAATTGCGGGCCTGAAAGCGGTTTATCTCGGCGGTGAACCTATTGCCTGGGCCAGAGTGCGCGACTGGTTTTTAACGAGCGATTGTCGGCTTTGGAATTCTTATGGTCCCACCGAGTGCACAGATGTGGTGGCGGCATATGAGTTTGATCGTGACGATGCATTGTTAAGTGAAAACGCCTGGAATCCGCCAGTTGGGAATGCGCTTGCCAATATACATCTATTCGTATTGGACGAATCACTCAAGCCATGCCCGCAAGGTGTTGCTGGTGATTTGTATATCGGTGGTGAGTGCGTCGGAGCCGGTTATTTTGGCAATACGTCCCTGACCAAAGAAAAATTTATTCCTCACCCTCATTCTCTCCGTTCAGATGCGGAAGAAAAAATTTATAAAACAGGTGATAGAGCCTATTGGAATGAATCAGGCGGTATTTATTTTATTGGTCGTGACGACGACCAAGTAAAAATTCGCGGCTACAGAATTTCGCTGTCCGAAATTGAGCGTCATCTCGGAATGCTTACGGCAGTAAAACGCGCTGTGGTTCTGGCCCAAAATGGTTCACTTGTGGCATATGTGGTACCGGAAAATCTGAATCAGAACGCAGAGCAAAAAGAAACGCTTATCACCCAGTTGTTAGGCGAGCTGGGAACGCGATTGCCGGAATACATGGTCCCCAGTCGACTAATGCTGCTCGATGCGATACCGCTCTCACCCAATGGAAAGGTTGATAAGAAAGCACTGCCGGCGATTGACACTCTTAGCCATCTCCAGGAGTTAACACCCTTAACTACTGATACGCAACGCAAGCTTGCCGGTATTTGGGCAAAGGTATTGAGCATCCCTACGGAAGCCATTGGGGCAAACTCTCATTTTCTTCGTCTCGGCGGTCACTCATTGCTGGTGGTGCAACTGGCCTCCGAAATACGTCGCGAGTTCGCGATTGAAATTGAAATTAGTGCACTGTTTGAATCAGCCGTTCTGGAACATACCGCCAAACAAATAGACAGCATTCAGTTACAACACTATTTAAAGCAGCGGGAAGCCGCAGTAGAAATAAAAAGTGAAGGATCTCTGTAATGGTTGAAGCCTTAATAAAACGCGCTGCAGAAGCGGGCGTATTTCTTTTCGTCGAAGATCGCGGGCTGCGTTTCAAATTATCGGTGGATGAATTTCCTGAATCAATAAAGCAGGAGATCCTGGCGCACAAGCCAGCGATTATCGACTATTTAACGCTGGCATCTGAGAAATCCGATACATCTGAACTATATCGGATCAGCCCGGTACCCAGAGATGGTCAACGTCTACCGGCGTCTTTTTCTCAGCAGCGCTTATGGTTTATCGATGCGATGGATGGGGGTAGTCAAGGTTATCACTTGTCTGGAGCGTTTTCGGTAACAGGTGATTTTGATGAGGCTATTGCAGAGGCAAGTTTACAAAACCTGATCAATCGCCATGAGGTCTTGCGCTCAGTCTATGAGCACGACGGTGAAACAATCTGGCAGCAGGTTCAGGACTACCCCAGTTTTAATCTGGAACGTGTTCTCCTCGATGATCTATCCGATAGGGAATTCACATTAACAGTTAACACAGAGATTACAAGCTTCGCCAACAGGCCGTTCGATCTGGCAAATGACCTCATGCTGCGCGCCTGCTTCTTTCGTCAAAGCGAAAGTCACGGGGTTTTACAGTTTACTCTCCACCACATCGCGGCCGATGGTTGGTCATTAAATTTGCTAATGAGCGAATTCTCGCAGCTTTATGAGGCAATTGCCGACAGAAAGACCTCTTGGGACGCTTGCAGCCAGGACAACAAAGATTCAAGTCAGCATTCGGTGGCCAACTACATTTTACCGGAGCTGAATATTCAGTATGCAGATTATGCTCACTGGCAAAAAAAGTTTCTCCAGAGCGACCTGTTCAGTAATCAGCTGGCTTACTGGAAAATTCAACTTGCCGACCTTCCGCAGGTCCACAGTTTACCGTTAGATTTTCCTCGCTTACCCGTCCAGAGCAAGCAAGGGGCGCAGTACATCAGTCGTTGTGCATTTGGTCTGAGTGAATTAAAAGCCTTTGCTGCTGAACAGGGTATTACGCCATTTATGCTGTTGCAGGGTGTTTTTGCACTGCTGATTGCGCGCCACAGTCAAGATGGCGATGTGGTTATGGGTACGCCAATCGCGAATCGGGTAGACGAAGCCAGTGAACATCTTGTCGGCTTTTTTGCCAACACCCTGGTGTTGCGAACCCTGTGTGACGACAATCTCCAGGCTGAGAATTTTCTGCAACATATTAAAGCGGTCCATGTTGCTGCCCAAGCCAACCAGGATGTGCCTTTTGATTATTTGGTTGATGTTCTTAACCCGCCGAGAAGCACCAGTCACGATCCGGTTTTTCAGATCCTGTTTAGCATGAATACTGTGGCGGAAACCGGCCAAAGTAACGAGCGCTGGAATCTGAAGTCCTTGGCAACCGACGTTACTTCAGCCAATTTTGAGATAACGCTAGACGTTCAAACACACGGCGAAGAGTTGGACTTCCATTTCATTTACAGTACGGATTTATTTACGCCGGCTTCCATTCATCGTTTGGCTGCCCACTACCAAACGCTGTTGCAAGGGGTAATGGAAAACTCAACCCAAACGATAATGCAACTGCCATTGATGACTGGCATCGAGTTAGATGAACTTAGCGAAATTGCAGAGGACCAGGTCTCACTGGAAGACCTAAGCGGAACCAGTGAATTTAGTAACACCTGTATTCATCAGCTGTTTGAACGTCAAGCTGAGATGTCCTCAGAAGGTGTTGCTATCCATTGCGGCGATGAGTCTCTCACGTATAGAGAACTGAACCAGCGCGCAAACCGCCTAGCTCACTATCTGCTGGAGCAGGGCGTGCAACGGGAAACACCGGTCGGGGTGTCGATGCCTCGCAGTATGGATTTGGTCGTCGCATTGTTGGCAGTATTAAAAGCTGGTGGCGCTTATGTGCCAATGGACCCGGCATATCCAACACAACGACTGAAAAACATTATTACGAGCAGTGGTTTACAAATCATACTCAGCACTTCAAACGTACCGCTCGATACGAGCGATTCCTCGCTCCAAATTATTCAGGTCGATAACATCTGGGAGCCGCTGCAATGTTATGCGGTGACAAACCCGAACCTTCCAGTTACAGCAAGTAATCTGGCGTATATTATATATACCTCCGGCTCAACCGGTTTACCCAAAGGTGTTGAAATTGAGCATCGCAATACCTGTGCTATGTTGCGCTGGGCGCAAACGGTCTTTTCGGTCGAGGAGTTATCGTTAACCCTCGCAAGCACCTCTATTAATTTCGATTTGTCAGTGTTTGAGATTTTTCTGCCTCTGGTGTCCGGCGCGACTGTTTTACTCGTTGAAAATATCCTCGCGCTGATCGATCAGCCGTATTTCCCTACACTGATAAATACGGTGCCGTCCGGTATCGCGGCTTTAATCGACGCGGATTGTATCCCAAGCTCGGCAATTACAATAAATCTGGCCGGTGAGCCACTGCCGGAAGCAACAGTCAACGCATTACTCACGGGTTCTCAATGTGAGCGGGTGTTGAATCTTTACGGGCCATCGGAAGATACGACCTATTCAACCATTGCCGAATACAGAGAACCTACCAGCAAAGTCACTATTGGGCGGCCTATATATTTTTCTCAAGCGTATATTCTGGATGCGTACTTGGAGCCAGTACCTAAAGGTGTTGTTGGCGAGCTCTATCTTGCTGGAGAAGGTGTCGCTCGAGGTTACCGCAATCGTACTGACCTTACGGATGAGCGTTTTATTACTACACCATTTACTGGCGATTCACGCCTATACAAAACCGGTGATTTGGTGCGTTGGCTGGATACCAATGAGCTGGAATATTTAGGGCGCGCAGACGATCAGGTCAAAATCCGCGGATTTCGTATTGAGTTGGAGGAAATTAAGCAGCAACTTCTCCAATTCTACGCAGTAAAGTCGGCGGCCGTTATTGTGTGTACAGATACATCTTCGGGGCCCTATATTGCAGCCTACGTCACGTTGACTGAAACTATCCCTTACCCCGAAGACAAGCTACAAAAACATATCAAGCAAGTACTGCCCGATTATATGGTGCCGTCGGTATTTGTGATTCTAGAAACAATGCCACTTACGGCGAATGGAAAGATTAATAAAAAGGCATTGCCGGTACCCGAACGCGCAGTGGCAAGTGCTGAATTTGTTGCGCCGAGCTCTATTTTGGAAAAACAGGTGGCGGGAATCTGGGCGGAATTATTTCAGCTTCCCGTAGATTCCATTAGTCGCAATGGAAATTTTTTCTCACTGGGCGGGCATTCACTGTTAACCATTCGCTTGATTACGCTCATCGCCAAACGTATGAGCGCGGACATTTCAATTCGCGATGTGTTTGAGAACAGCACTTTGTCACAATTGGCTGACTGTATTGCTCGGAGTGAAAACAACAGCATCCACAAGCTGCCTTTAGTTGCACAACCCCGCAGCTTTACGTGCAATGAAGATCAGCGCCAAGCTGAGGTATGTTTCCCGCTCTCCTACGCGCAGCAGCGTTTATGGTTTGTAGACCGGTTGTCGGGAGGTAGTGCGCACTACAATATTCCGTCGGCACTGCGGTTATCGGGTGCGTTTGATGTGGTGTCGGCGGAGCAGGCGCTGCAGCGGATCGTTGCGCGTCACGAGCCGCTGCGCACGGTGTTTCGCGAGAGCGGGGAGGGCGCCGAGCAGGTGATCCGGGAACAGGTTGAGTTCACGCTTCGTCGCACCGATTTGCGCGAACGGCCTGCAGCCGAACAAACCGCAGCGGTACAGGCCGCGGTGGATGCCGATGCATTGACCGCGTTTGACCTGGAGCGCGACGTGTTATTGCGCGCGCATTTTCTCGATTTGGGCGTGGACGATGGCGTACTGCTGTTTACCATGCACCACATTGTGTCCGATGGCTGGTCCATGGGCGTACTGGTCGATGAGTTCATCACCCAGTATCAGGCGGTTCAGGCTGGCGAGCCTGATCCACTGCCACCCTTGACCATTCAATACGCCGACTTCGCCCACTGGCAGCGCCAGTACCTGCAAGGTGAACTGCGTGACCAGCAGCTGGACTTCTGGCGCACGACCCTCGCCGACCTGCCGCCGGTGCACAGCCTGCCGCTGGACCGCCCGCGCCCGGCTGAACCGGGACACACCGGTGGCCACGCCAATGTCACCGTTGCACCGGCCACCACCGCCGCCCTTAAACAGCTGGCGCAAGCGCACAACGCCACCGTGTTTATGGTCCTGCACGCCGCCGCCACCTTGTGGTTGAGCCGCCACAGTCACAGCCGTGACATCGTGCTGGGCACCCCGGTCGCCAACCGCCTCGACGCCCAGCTGCAACCGCTGGTGGGCTTCTTTGTTAACTCGCTGGTGCTGCGCACCCAGGTGCCTGACAGCGACAGCCGCTTTAGCGACTACCTGGCCCAGGTCCGCAACGTCAACCTCGACGCCCAGGCCCATCAGGATATTCCGTTCGAACTGCTGGTCGACGACCTCAAGCCCGAGCGCACCCCGCAGTACGCACCGCTGTTCCAGATCATGTTCAGCATGAACACCAACACCGCAAGCGGCCGCAGCCTGCCAGGCTTAACCCTGAGCCCCCTGGCCAGCGATGCCATTACCGCCAAGTTCGACCTGATCATTGCGGTAGAAGAACATGACGATGAGGCGCTCACCGTCACCCTCGAGTACAACTGCGATCTCTGGCACGCCGCCACGGTTGAGGCGATGGCCGCCCGCTATGGCACCTTGTTGCAAGGCTTGGCCGCCAACCCCAACAGCCGGCTCAGCGACCTGCCGCTACTGACCGACAGCGAACACCAGTGGCTGCAACAGCACAACGCCACCCACAGCGACTATCCCCGCGATACCGATCTGACCGCACTGGTTGCCGCCCGCGCCGCCCAGCACCCGCAGCGCATCGCCGCCCGCTACGGCGACGCCAGTCTGACCTACGCCGCCCTTGATCAGCGCGCCAATGGTGTCGCCCATCACCTGGTGGATCATGGCGTGCGCCCCGGTGATCACGTGGGGCTGTATGTGGAGCGTTCGCTGGACATGCTGGTCGGCATGCTGGGTATCCTTAAAGCCGGTGGTGCCTATGTGCCGCTGGATACCACATACCCCGCCGACCGTCTCGCGTACATGGTGCAAGACGCCGGTGTGCACTGCGTGTTGACCCAATCACACCTGCCGCCACTGGCGTCAGTTAATCCGGTGGCGCTGGACCAGTGGCAGCGCAGTACAGACCACCCGCCCGCCGTGACCATTGCGCCCACCGATCGCGCCTACGTGATTTACACCTCCGGCTCCACCGGCCAACCCAAAGGCGTCGCGGTAACCCATCGCAACGTCGTGCGCCTGGTACACCCGGGCAGCGCGGCGCGCAACGACTACCCGGTGGTTGAGACCGATATCGTCGCCCAGGCCTCCAACCACGCCTTCGATGCCGCCACCTTTGAAGTCTGGGGCGCCTTAACCCAGGGCGCCCAGCTGGTGGGGATTAGCAAAGACGACCTGCTTGACCCGGTAACCCTGCGCCAGCAACTGCGCGATCAGCACGTCAGCGTCCTGTTTGTCACCACCGCACTGTTTAACCAGATCGCCCAGGCCGCCCCCGACAGCTTTGCCCATGTGCGGGTGCTTCGCTTCGGCGGTGAAGCGGTCGATAACCAGTGGGTGCGCACCATCCTCCACCATGGTCGGCCTGCGCACCTGCTTCACGTGTACGGTCCCACCGAGAACACCACCTTCAGCACCGCTTACGAGGTCACAGAGGCCGAGACCGCGAGTTATCCCATCGGCTTTCCGCTGGCACAGTCCAGTGTCCATGTCCTGGACCCGTGGCAACAGCCGGTCCCGCAGGGCAGTGAAGGGGAACTCTACGTGGGTGGCGATGGGGTTGCCGACGGCTATTGGCAGCGACCGGAACTCAACGCCGAGCGCTTTGTACGCGATCCGTTCAACTCCGACCCGGGCGCGCGGCTGTACCGCACCGGTGACCTGGTGCGCATGCGCGCTGACGGCGCACTGGTGTTTGTCGGCCGTGTCGACCACCAGATTAAGCTGCGCGGCTTCCGCATTGAACTGGGCGAGATCGAGCAGGCCTTGCTGGCACAGCCCGGTATCCGCTCAGCCATTGTGATCCTGCGCGAAGACAGCCCCGGGCAAAAAGCCCTCTGTGCCTATGTCGTCAGTGATGAGCATCCCAGTCTGGATGCCGCGACCGCCGATGCCCTGCGCACCCGCCTGCGCGACGCCTTACAACAGGACCTGCCGGACTACATGGTGCCCGCCGCCATTGAACCCCTGGCCGCCTTGCCGCTCACCGCCAACGGCAAGATCGACCGCAACGCCTTACCGGTACCCACCCTGAGCGAGTCCGCCGGGGCCGACTACCAGCCCCCGGCCAACGCCATCGAACAGCAACTGGTCAACCTCTGGGCGGAGCTGCTGGGTCGCGATCCCGCCACCTTGAGTGTCAACGCCAACTTCTTCGAACTGGGCGGCGACTCGATACTGTCGATCCAACTGGTCTCGCGGGCATTGCAACAGGGCTTGCAGCTGAGTGTGAAACAGCTTTTTGCCCACCAGACCATCCGCCGCCTCGCGCCGTGCGTGACGCAAGGGCAGGGTATCGCTATCCCGCAGGGGCCGGTCACCGGCGCCATGCCACTGCTGCCGATCCAGCGCCGGTTTTTACAAGAAGCGGGCGACCGCCAGCATTTTAATCAGGCCGTCCTGTTACGTGTTCCTGCCGACCTGGACAGCGCCGCACTGCAAGCGGTGGTGCACCACTGGTATCAACGCCACGATGCCTTGCGCCTGCGCTTTGTGCAGGATGCCAACCACCACTGGAGCGCCGAGCACCAGCCGTTGGACGACGCTATGCTGGCCGCCAGCTGGGAACAGGTAGACTACCGCGATGCCGACAGTGTAAGTCGCAACGCCCAGACCCAGCAGCGCGCCATGAACATCCACACCGGCCCGCTGTTTAAAGCGATCCACTACCGGCCAGACGACGGTGCCCCAGACGGTTACCGGCTGTTGCTGGTAGCACACCACCTGATTGTCGACGGGGTGTCCTGGCGTATCTTGCTGGACGACGCACAACAGTGGCTGGGTCAGGCCAGCCGGGGCCAACCGCTACGGCCTGCCGCCAAGACCAGTGCCTACCAGCAGTGGGGCGAGTGGTTGCAGGATTACGTTCACAGTGACGCCTTCCAGTCGCAAAAGGCCTACTGGCATCAGCAGATATCACGCCTGGCCAGTGCCGACGCACAGCGACTGCACGCCGAACAACCGCGCTGCCAGCACGGCGACGCCGGGCACATCACCCTCGACTGGAGCGCCGAACACACCCGCGCGCTGCTGTCCCAGGCCGGGCGCGCCTACCGCACCCAGGTCAATGAGCTGCTGCTGTCCGGGCTGCTGCTGGGGCTTAGCCGCTGGTCCGGTTGTACTCAGGTCCTTATCGACCTGGAAGGGCACGGCCGTGAGAGCCGCGACGAACGCATCGACCTCACGCAAACCGTGGGCTGGTTTACCAGCGTTTACCCCCTGGCGTTGAGTCTGCCGGACGGCGACAACGACGACCTGGGCCGGTTAATCCAGCAGGTAAAACAGCAGTACCGCGCGGTGCCCGATCACGGTATCGGCTATGGCCTGCTGCGCTATCTGGCCGATGACCCGGTGCTGGCCGATGGGCCCCAGGCCCCGGTGGTGTTCAATTACCTCGGCCAGTTCGACCAGGTCGTCAACGACGATGGCCCGTTCGCGGGGGCACCGGAATCCCGTGGCGATGACGTCAGTCCTGAGCGCGCCATGAGCCATGCGTTGAACTTCAACGGCCTGGTCGCCGACGGCTGCCTGTCGTTTGACTTGAGTTATGACCCCCAGCAATACAGTGCCGAGACCATGGCGGCGCTGGCGGACGCGGTGCAACACAGTGTGACGGCGTTGATCCAACACTGCCTGGACCCGGAAAGCGGTGCCGTCAGTGCCGCGGACTTCCCGTTGGTGGCTATGGACGATGCCGTGGTGCGGGACTGGCCACACCAGCTCAACTGCCGGCCAAGGGATGTGGAAGACCTCTATCCCGCCACCCCGATGCAATCCGGCTTACTGTTCCACAGCCTGTTGGTACGCAGCGCCTACGTCACCCAATTGCGGCTGACCTTCGAGGGGGATCTCGACACCCAGGCCTTCCGCCAGGCCTGGCACACCTTGCAGCAACGCCACGCCATCTTCCGCACCGCCTTTGTGGGCGAAGATCACGGCCAGTTGCACCAGGCGGTACTCGCCAATGCGCCGGTTCCCTGGCATAGCGATAACCTGCGCCACTTATCGGCCGAGGCGCAAAATGCCCATATCGAAGCGTATCGCGACGCCGAATACGAGGCGGGGTTTAATCTGCATGCGGCACCACTGATGGCCGTTGCGCTGTTCCAGACCCTGAGCGCGGCGGGCGAACCGCAAACGCAGCTGCTGTGGAGTCACCATCACGCCCTCAGTGATGGCTGGTGCCTGGGGCTGATCTTCAGCGAACTGCAAAGCGCTTACCGCGCCGCATTACACGGGCAGGCCCCCGCGCTGCCCCCGGTCACCCCGTACCGCGAGTACATTGCTTGGTGGCAGCGCCAGGACATGGCCGCCGCGCGCACCTACTGGCAGCAGGTGCTGGCCGATATCGACGGCCCGACCCCCTTACCCGGTGGACGGGTGAGCGTCGACGACCTCGCCGCACCGGCCGTCCAGCATCACCTGCAGCTCAGCGCCGCCGCCAGCGACCGCCTCAGCGCCCTGGCGCGATCCACACAAACCACCGTCAACACCCTGTTACAGGCGGCCTGGTCTTACCTCCTGGCACGCTACAGCGGTGACGATACCGTCGTGTTCGGCACCACGGTCTCCGGACGGCCCGCCGACCTGCCCGGTGTGGAAAGTATGGTTGGCCTGTTTATCAATACCTTGCCCGTGGTGGTGACCGTCCCCAACGACAGCCCCATCGAGACCTGGCTGCAGACACTCCATCAGCAACAACATGCGCGCAACACCTACAGCTACATCCCGCTGGCGGATCTTCAGCGGGAGCGGGGCATCAGCCCGCTGTTTGACAGCCTGCTGGTGTTTGAAAACTACCCGGTGGATCGCTTGCGCGAGCAACGTGATGAGGTCGATCCGGCGGCGTTGCGGGTGGTCGGTAGCGCCAGCGTGGAAGCCACCAACTACCCCTTATCGATCACCGCCAGCCTGTCGGACTGCCTGCATGTGAAACTGACCTATCAGCCGGCCCAGTTGTCCCAGGCCCAGGTGGAACGCCTGGGGCAGCAGCTGTTGCGGGTGCTGCAACAACTGGACAGCGCCACGCACGTCGGCGAGCTGAGTCTGCTCAGTGCGGCGGAGACCCAGCAGGCGCTCACCGCGCTGCAAGGGCCGAGGGTGGCGTACCCCGATACCTGCCTGCACACCCAGTTCGAAGCCCAGGTCACACGGACACCGGATGCAATAGCGGTTGTCGCCGACGACGGCGAACTCAGCTATGCCCAGCTAAACGCGCAAGCAAACCAGGTGGCGCGGGCGTTGCGGGCGAGGGGGGTTAGCACCCAGACCCTGGTTGGCCTGTGCGCCACGCGGTCTTGCGCCATGCTGGTCGGCCTGATCGGCATCCTCAAAGCCGGCGCTGCCTATGTGCCTATCGACCCGAACTACCCGCCTGCGCGGCAGACGCACCTGTTGGAAGACAGCGGCGTCAACTGGGTGGTCACCGCCGGGGTCAGCGAACTCGCCAGCACCGAGCACCAGTGCCAAACCCTCGCCCTCGACAGCGACCACATCCAGGCCGAACTCCTTACCCTGGATAACGACAACCTCAACCTCAGCGACATCAACCCCCGCGCGCTCGCCTATGTCATCTACACCTCCGGATCTACCGGAAAGCCTAAGGGTGTGATGGTAGAGCATCGCTCGATAGTCAATCTTGCCTGCTGGATGAATGCGCTGGCGAATGAGCAATTTGGTCACCATGCGCAAAACTGGGCACTTAACGCGCCCGTTGCGTTTGATTCGTCTCTTAAAGTTATCACTCAGCTTGGCTTTGGTCGCACTTTATACCTGATAAATGCGGACATTCGCTTAGATCCAGACGCGCTCATAACTTATCTGACGGACAACGCGATTGATGTAGTTGACATGACGCCGTCACTTACCGAAATCGTTTTAACCTGCGCAGAAACCAGGGCGCGCCGTTTGCCACACATTCTGATTGGCGGTGAAGCGATAACTCAGCGTCTTTGGCAGCAACTGGTGAAAATTGGCAGTCAGATTGATCGCAATTTTATCAACGTTTACGGTCCAACAGAGGCAACGGTCGATACGACCTATGCCGTCATAAATGAAAGCCAGACAAGCACGATTGGTTTGCCAATAGATAATATGGTCGTGCACTTGCTGGACAGCAGTAGACGTAGTGTACCCGTCGGTTGTGCAGGGGAGATGTATATTGAGGGAACTGGCCTCGCGCGCGGATATTTAAACCGAGCGATGAACACTGAAGAGTCGTTTGTCACAGTCTCTATTGCAGGTCACGATCGGCGGCTTTACAAAACTGGCGACAAAGCACGCTTAACAGAGAAAGGGACCCTGGAGTTTATTGGTCGTACAGATAATCAGTTGAAAATTCGTGGTTTTAGAGTGGAGCTCGACGAAATCAACCAGCATGTGTCCGATCACCCCTCTGTTGTCACTTCATTCAGCTGTGCGCAGCACGGTAAAAATACGGGCACGCAAATCGTTACTTATGTAACCCTTGCCAGCGGGCCAGAAGACGATGCCACTCAGGTTGCCCAAATTAGACAGGCGTTGTTGTCCCTACTGCCAGACTTTATGGTTCCCGCGTTTATAGTCCCGCTCGACAAGCTGCCGCTAAACGAAAACGGCAAAATTGATAGATCGCGTTTGCCCATACCAGCAGAGACAATGGGCGATGGTGACGTAGTCAGACCGACGAACAAATTGGAAAGCCAACTTCTGTCGATCTGGAGCGAACTGTTAGAACTGGACGAGAACAGTATCAGCGTTACCCAAAATATATTCTCACTAGGCGCGCATTCATTACTCATGCTTAAGGTGTTGGCGAAAATGAAGCAGCAGGGAATTGACGCATCGCTCAAACAGCTTTATGAAAAACCATCTATTCGCGATTTTGCGCGAACACTAAAACAGCCAGGTACGCAAAATCATGGTCGATGTATTATCCGCTTAAATCAGTGCACACAGGGCAGTCCGCTATTTATATTTCATCCCTACGGCGGTCGCTGTGATGGCTATCTGGGTCTCGCCAAAGCACTCGAAAAAGTATGCCCTGTTTATGGTGTGCAAGCCCCCTTTAACGATAGTCAGGTAGTAAGGTTTGAACAGTTTAGCGAGTTGGCTGAATTTTATATTCATGAAATGCGCGCTTATCAACCATCAGGCCCGTACAACATCGCCGGTTGGTCAGCAGGGGGTAATATCGCAGCAATGGTCGCAAACAGGCTGGTTCGTCACAAGGACGAGGTACAGCGATTGTTTATCATCGACGCACTTTTACAACGTACCAATAAAGCGGAACAAACTGACGAGCAACACTTGATGGATGTGCTTCAAATAGAGCTCCAGGACGAAGAAAGTCCAGAAACGTCTTTTGTTCTTCCAAGTGATATCCAGTCAGCAATCAATGGTAAGCCCATGACAGAACAAATCACGCTCGTTGCGGATTACCTCGCGAACCTGACCGGTGCGGATAATCCTATGTCAGCCGAGCAGATCTCTGTGGGATTGCAATTTGGAATCGACTTTAACAAAGTCGACAGGTCTGTTCCGGAGTTCAGCATAGGCGGAAAGTCCATGCTAATTACCGCCTCCAAAAACCCATCGCAACTCAAGCGCGACATATTCGAAGACTGGCTTAACACCGTACATGCAAGTGAAAACCAGCACTGCGAAATCTCAGCGGAACATCACCTCATGATGCGTGGGGAAGCGGCAGCTGAGATTGGCGGGCTTATTAAAAAAGAGATGCAGCGAAATCGAAAATGGGTTTCGGCCTGATAGCTTTGTACTCAGAGCGAACGATTGGAGCGTTATCAGGGCGGGCATTGTAAAAAATGCCGCTTACCGCTGAACAATCTGCCGCTCTCCAAGAATCCAAGCTTTATGAATAAAGGAATTGAGTCAATCATATGAGCCAACAATTTTACTTAAAAGAAGACGTCTATATTGAACCACTGTTTAACCAATGGTACGCGTGGCCATATCTTATTGCCCCCGCAACCGCAGCTCGTCATATCACCAATACTCACCGCCGCATAATGAAGTCGTATGTAAAAAATCACGAACTGCATATATTGGCGAAGGACTATAACTCAATGACTGGTGGCGATTTCGTTGATTGTTCACTGGAACAATTGGGCGATATAAAGCGTTTGATTGGAGAAATTGAACAAAAATGCGGTGATCTGGTTTCTCTATCGACAGATATTAAAAAACTGAACGAACACGTGGCTAATCACACCAGCGGCGAAAGTATCGATTACCTTTATCAACAGGTACCCGACGGGTTAAAGGGATATGTTGAACTCTTTATGCACTTGGATCACCATCCATCCTATCGATTTATCGAACCGCTCATGTACCGCAGTCCGTATTACAAGCCGGAGCTACAGTCGCTTTCAATAGGTATGATTTCTAAAGTAGGGGATCGTCCATTCGTTTTTAGCACACCCAGACTGCCGGATGAAAACCATCTGCAAATTAATGCGCAATTTAATGACGAGTTCTGGGATATTTTATGCAAAAGCCGAGAAACACCAATATCAGCGAGCGAACTGGACGCCTTATTCGCCGATAAAACGCTGAATGGCGGGCTCTCAGTCGGTGAGATATTTACCGAAAGCGCACCCGCAAAACAATACGTTCGGCCAGCCGCGTCCGAAGTCCGATTAACCTATACCGGGCACGCCGGTTTTATGGTAGAAACATGCGAAGTGTGTGTGCTGATCGACCCAGTAATCGCGAGCAGAGGTGAGCAATACGCTGATGAAATTATTAGCTTCAGTGAACTTCCACCTTTTATTGATTACGTATGTGTAACCCATAATCATCAAGATCACATCAACATCGAGACGCTATTACAGCTTAGATACAAAATAGGCACTATTCTGGTCCCCAAAAATAACGGTGGCAGTTTAGCGGACCCCTCAATGAAGCTAATTTTGAGGCAACTAGGCTTTAAAGTGGAGGAAGTTGAAGACTTGGATCAAGTTAATTTGCCCGAAGGTAGAATAACCGCCATCCCATTCCTCGGCGAGCACGGCGACCTGGACATACGCAGTAAATCTGCGTGGCTGGTTGAGCTACAAGGTAAGAAATGCTTTTTCGGTGCAGATTCCGCCAACCCGGATATAAATTTGTACCGTCATTTGCAACCTCTATTACACGATGCCGACATTTTTGCTGTGGGCATGGAATGTGTCGGGGCACCCTACACCTGGTTATACGGCGCGCTTAACACAAAAAAAGTCGCACAGAATATTCGTGACTCGCGACGTTTGAACGGGTCGGATTCTACCCAGGCACTTGAAATAATTGACCTGTTGGCACCGAAAAGCGTATTTATTTATGCGCTTGGGATGGAGCCATGGTACAAGTACTTTATCGGTCTGGATTACACCGACGATGCAGAGCAAATACAGGAGTCACAAAAAGCTTTAGACGAATGCGAAAAGCGCAATATTCCAGCTGAACGATTATTCGGAAAAAAAATAATCGTACTCTAATACTCTGCTGAAAATTATGTTTAGTGGGGGATTTACCCCACTATTTTCGGTTATCTAGCACACCGGAGGTGCAGTTTTCATATAGAAAAAATGCTTGACTTGAATTGGCTTGAAAGAGTATATGAGCCTTTTGTATTCAACACATCAAGCATAGTTACATCAAGCATAGCTAGCTGAACTCTAGCTTCAATTTCATCTTCGTGACGGCTTTCTCCTAGGCTTTCACTGAACGTCTAGTATGTCGGCAATAAGTTTAGCGAAGCTTTTAATCGCCTTTTCGTCTTTAAATTTTCAAACGAGTTTTTGCGAATAATACTAGAGTGCCGAATAGGTAAGCTTACCGAATTCTACCTTGCCGCCACCAACGCTGAACAGTCCCACTCGTAGCGCCAAAAAACCTCCAAACACATTGTGATGCAGCCCAGAAACTTCCATTCTGGTGGGGTGCAGTCGCCAGGTTTTACCTTTGTCGTGGGAGTAATAAAACGTTAGTACGTTCTTATTATTCACCATCCTTGCACGAACTCTTTTTGTATTTACGGGTACACGAGCCCAAGGGTGCTCTTCCGCATATTGGTAGTTTTTAACAAATGTTTCCGTGAAGCCAACACCTACAAACGCTTTGTGATTGTAAAAAACCATCAGGCCACCTTCAGCATTTGGCTCAATTTCAATATCCACCTCCACCTGGTAGGAACGATCAGGGACATTGAACACGAGAGGGGAGCTGTCTGCGGGTGACGTACCCGCGGCCTTTAGCACGAGAGCGCCGTTCTTATATGTTACTCGTTGGTTCTCGCTACGTTTTGGCTCGTGAAAAACCCATTGCACGCCGAATTTATTAGTGGAGAACTCATCGGACAAAGCACTACCATTGGGTTGATTTTCCAGATCTGCCGGCTTAGATAAGGGGAGAGACAAATCTCCACCTACCGCGCGGAACCAACCGTCTTCCGTCCATTCAATAGGCTCGAGCAGTGTTTGCCGACCAAGTGTCCGAAAGCCATTCTCGTAGGCGTGGTACACCATATACCATTTACCATGAGGCCCCTCCACCAGGGTCGCGTGACCTTTGGACCACCAGAGTTCTTGATCTGACACTGTGCGCACCAGTGGGTTATTCGGACAGTGCTCCCATGGCCCATGTATGGATTTTGAGCGTGCGGCAATGACCATGTGCCCAGTTACCGGGCCCGCGGTACCACCAACAGCCGTTACTAAATAAAACCAATCGTCTTTGCGTAGTAATTTGGGGCCTTCTGGAGCAAAGTTTTCTACCACCCAGTTTTCTGGGTAGCGCCACGGGTCATAGGCGTGAACTAATGTACCGTCAGTGGCCAAACCGTCATCTGTCAGACGAATTTTTCGAATCCCATTTACGAATAAGTAGCGTTTGCCATCTTCCCCCACAACGTGACCAGGATCTATACAGCCTTCAATTTTTAGATCGATCGGATCGCTCCATTTGCCACGGATATCATCTGTCCAGATAACATATATTGACCACGGCTTGCCCTCTGGTGCCGCCGGAATATACACATAGTAGCGATTCCCCACCTTACACATGTCTAGCGCCCACACCGTGCCGATGTATTGTTGCAGGACGGAGCCGATAGGAACCCAGTTCACCAGATCTTTTGAATGCCAAATGGTTATACCGGGATAAGAATTGAAAGATGAAAATGTCATGTAATAATCGTCACCATCTTTCAACACAGTCGGGTCAGGGTGATCTCCCGGTACAATCGGGTTGATATAGCGCCCATTGCCAAGATCTGCCTTTCGCTGCCCCTCAACGCCGACACCCCATTGTATTGGAGGGTTGGATTCACAGGGATTTTGTGGTGATGAGAAAGCAGAAGTTGCCGTACCTCCAAAAGCAGGGAGAGGAAGGGCACTTGCGCCTATGCCTTTAAAAAGAGTTCTACGCTTGATATTTTTCATATTATTTACCGAAGTTTCTTTTTAAAAATGATGTTAGACCTAATGTAATCACGACCCGATAAATCACACATACTAAGTGTCAAGCGCACTGTGCGCCAGCCACCTGTTCTCATTTCTCCTTGCGAAGCAATGGCGTATAAAAAATACATAGATGGCAAAACTCTCCGCAATTTTAATTAGGTGTGATTTTTGTCGTTACAAAACATTTCTAACAGCTAGACACAGTCGAAGCCTTTACACAAATGACGCGTACAGCTTGATAACTTAAAAAGTTTCGATCTTGGTAAAAAAGTGTTCTGGTTAAGCAATGGCCAACAAACTAGGTCAGCAAAGTCTATCTGTGTTTGGAAGCCCTAGCACAACACTTGAGGCGTGCTAGCGCAGAGGTTCCGTTTAAACGCTGACCGGGCCAATTTCGCTGTGGTCAGGCATCGATACTTTTTTTTGGGGGGGCTGGGAGGGGAAATATTGGTAAAGTGCGCCCTCGACCGCGAGGTAGTAGCACGCGTTTGCATTACCTCAGTTAATTGGTTTTATGAGTGTTGCAAAAAGCTTTGCCGATATCTGTGGAAGCGAAAATTACTACGAAATCACTGAAGTCAGCTTGTGTATAGAATTAATAACGCAGTTACATTTACCACAATGTGTAGTGGTTGCAGTATTTTTGTGTGATATGTATAAGTGATATGTACAAGTGATATGTACAAGTGATATGTGTGGAACTAGTAGTACGATTAAACGGACCACTTACGTAGCTCGTTATTTGTTGGATTGTCTTCATGCTAATTCTAGGGCCAGAGAGAGTCATTGACCCCAGAATAATAGTTGCTCACATGAAGCTGCGTCGCGTTTTATTTTTTAACCGCAGACGCAGAGTAAAGCGTCGGTTATTTATCTTCAAACAGGGTCAGATCTACGGCATCAGCCAGCGTTTTATAGCCTGTTATATTCAAATGCAGATCATCGACAGCATACTCCGGTAGCATATGCGTCGGCTTTTGCGGATCGCGCACGATTTCATCGAAGTCAATAAACCCGTCGTAATAGCCTTCTTTCTGCGCGGTTACGCGTATCCAGTGGTTTACCTCTTGCCTGACATTCTCTTTGTCAGCGTCTTCGCTGTGTTTGCCCATAGGGGTAATCGTAACACCATAGACCATTAAGCCTTCCGCGTGAGCTTTGTCTGCCATCGCTTTGTAGTTGTCGATAACATATGAAGCCGGGCGATTGTTGCCATACACAATATCGTTAACCCCAATAAAAATAATCAGCCAGTTCGCGCCCTTAATATTGCTAACGTCCCGACCATAACGTTCAACGGACATTTCGGAACCTGCGCCGCCGATACCAACGTTGGCCATACCAACCGTTGCAGTCGCCGGATTGTTGGTCAGGCGCTCGGCGAGATAGTCGGTCCAGCGGGTGTGGTGATTGTATTTGGTACCATAGCCATCGGTGATGGAGTCACCCATCGCAACGATAGTTTTAAATGAGTCAGGTTGTAACACCTCAATGGCCGTTGTGGTGTACCAAACATCTTTTTTAACCGCATCGGCCAAGTTCGGTGCAGACACTTTATCACCAGTTGCGAAGAAAGAGGTCGTACGTGCACCTCTATGGCCGGTAATCGGTTTCTCTGCGATATCACCATATTTAACGCTCAACGCAACAACGTCCAGGGGAGCAAGTTTAAATTCTACCGGGTCGGAGTAGACAGTTTCGCCAGCCGCTATTACCGTTCCAGTCGCTCCACCAAAGGTCAGGGCCGTGTCGGTGGCCGTGTTAATCGCACCATCGGTCGCGCTGGCGTCTGGCGTAGCCGCTTCCGCGATATGCGCAACCTGAATGGTTATCGGGCTCATGCCAAATTCGTTCGAGAATTTAATGCGCAGCGTATCTCCGCCGATCGATGTACGCATAAACATTCGCAGGGTGTCATTTTTTAGAGGTTTGGGAGGAAAATGGCCTTTGGACATCCAAAACCCTTCCCGTATATCCTCGGTGGCGGTTGCCCAGGTTGTTACCCAGGCGCGATTGTCTGAATGCGGTTCAGACGTTGACATACAACCACTGAGCATTAAAACGAATAGTGCGGAAATAAATGTAATAGCCAATTTGGCGGACGTTGAAATAAACTTCATACTCAACTCTTATTGGTAGTTTGCGCAATACGGCAACGGATTAGGAATGTGTTGCTGCGCGATTTTGCTGCTTAGACTCTTGAAGATTCGGCAGCGGCACAGCAACGATTAATATAGTCCTGATGACCGGGAAGGGATGCAGCGGTTTTATTTACCGCATCCTTGAGGTGCTGCATGTTTGCCAATAGTGATTCGACAGGTATGCGATCAACAAACGCATCGTAATTTCGCGGCTGAACCTTCTGGCCCAGCATTACAGCGAGCCAGCTATGGGGGCGGAATAAATCCTGTGGAATATCCACTACGCGCCCGCTGCTGCGAAAGAGCTCCATGCGGTTCGACAAGGAGTCAGGCACTGCCATATTTTTTACCGCACGCCAGAACGCCGTGTCTTCCCGATCGGTTGCCTTATAGTGAAGCACAATAAAATCGCGAATGCGCTCATAGTCCTCTGTCATTTCACTGTTGTAGTGTGCCGTTTCGGCATAATTAACGCCGTGAGCGGGCCAAAATTGAATAAGCCTCTGGATACCCACTTGAGTCAAATGAATACTCGTTGACTCCAGGGGTTCGATAAATCCACCGGCGAGGCCAATAGCAACACAGTTTTTTACCCAGAATTCGTGGCGATGGCCCGGTTTAAAGCGCAGCGGTAATGGTTCTGCCAGCGAGGTTCCATCTATCGCATTCTGTAGGTCTCTCAGTGCCGTATCATCATCGGTAAACTGACTGGAATATACGTGGCCATTGCCCATCCGCGTTTGCAGCGGAATTCGCCAACGCCAACCGGCGTCGCCCGCAGTCGCGCGGGTGTAGGGCAGGGGTGAGCCAGACAATTCGGTGGGTAATGCTATGGCTCTATCGCAGAGTAGGTAGTGACTCCAATCAACAAATTCGCTTTGCATCGCGTCCTCGATTAGGAGCGACTTAAATCCACTGCAGTCGATGAAGAGGTCGCCGCAAACCGATTCCCCCGATTCCAGCAGAACAGATTCAATAAACCCACCTTCTGGACTACAGCTTGCTTTGACGATATTCGCTTCTATTCTGGTAACGCCTTTGGCCTCGGCATAGCGTCGTAACATTTTCCCGTATAGGCGGGAGTCAAGATGATAGGCGTGGCGCATTGTCGCCAAAATGGTATCGGCTCCACCTTGCGCAGGCGCAAACCGGCCCTGATAGGCCGCCGCTGTACACAGATTGAAATCGCTGATTTCGCCAGCGGCTTCCGCCGGGGCTAAACCTTGCGTTTCCATGTGCTTTAAACGCAGCCAAAGTTGGTGAAATGGAAAGTCCGGGGTATCGCGCCCATAAAACCCGAATGGGTGAAAATAACTTTTGCCAAGAGCCTGCCAGTCGCTGAATTCGATACCCAGCTTGAAGGTACCGTGGCACTCGCGAATAAGGTCGTTTTCGTTGATGCCGAGAAAGCGATTGAATTCGATAAGCGTGGGAATTGTTGCTTCGCCAACACCGATTACACCAATGTCACTGGATTCGATCAGGGTAATGCTTGTGTTTGGTGGCGACGCCCGAGCGATAGCTGCGGCGCACATCCAACCCGAGGTCCCGCCGCCAACGATTATTACCCGCTTCACTTGCGAGGGGTTCATGCACGAGCCTTGGCTTTGGGGCGAAAACCGTTGGTCACGACCTCGCTGACAAGGTCGCGATGGGTGGGAACCGCATTCATCGCATTTTCGCTCTGCTTGCGAATATTCTCAAATTCCTGACGCGCGTCATCGTAAAAGCGCAACGCATCAGCGCGCGCCGAGATATCAGTCTTGAAGTCCATACCATACAGTATGTACTGCCAACTGTTCTCGTCAAAAATATCGTGGCTTGCATCAATATCGAGGAACGACGGCGGGCGATGTCGCCACTGTTCCAGTTTGTTTTTCAAATTGTCTGACGCGGTTTCCGGCGCCCGGTTTTCCCGCCAGAAAGCGGTGTCTGTACGTTCGCTCAAATAGTAGTGCAATTTAATAAAATCGATGACGTGCTCAAAACGCTTGGTCATCGCTGCGTTAAATTGCTTGGCGGAAAGTTCCGTGTCACCCGACCATGGAAACAAGTTGCACAACATCAACGCTGCCACCTCCGCGAAGCTGATACCGGTGGCCTCCAGGGGTTCGATAAAGCCAACGGACAAACCAATGCCGACACAGTTTTTATGCCACTGTATTTTGCGGAATCCTGCTTCAAACGCGAGCTGCCTCGGTGTGAGATTGTCTGCCGCAGGCCCGATGTAACGTTTAAGTGTGGCTGCGGCTTCGTCGTCGCTACAGTGGTCTGATGAGTACACATAGCCAATACCGCGACGGTTATGAAGACCGATATCCCACGTCCAGCCCGCTTCTTGAGCGGTGGCATAGGTACACGATGGAATAGGGCAACCCGGTTGTTCGTAAGGCACTTGCAGGGCTACGGCGCGGTTACAGAACAATTGATCGCGATAGGACGTAAACTCGGAGCCGAGTGTTTCGCCAATCAGGCGCGCTCGAAACCCGGTGCAATCAATATAGAGATCTGCGGTCAATTCGCCGTGTGTGCGACCTATCACCGAAGCAATAGCGCCTTGCTCATCGAGTTTTACATCTTCGACCGTATCGATTAAACGGCGCACGCCCATAGACGTAGCGCGTTTACGCACGACCTCGGCAAGCTTGGATGCATCGAAGTGATAAGCGTAATTCAGTGGAGCATTGTAATTGGAATGGGTGATTAATTTTGGAGCCAGGCTGGATTCAACCACGCGTTCCTGTACGGTGCAAGCTTCCGCCCAGGGCACCTCGCCAGCAACACCCAGCAACCAATAGGGCAATAGATCCATATCCGTGTGCTGAGAAGCAACTTGGAAAGGATGAAAATACGTATCGTCCGGGCATTCTGCCGGATTTTTTTTCCAATGGTTAAACCGAATACCTTGCTTAAAAGTGGCATCCGCATCGCGAATCAACTCACTTTCATCCAGGCCAATACGGCTCATGGTTTTACGAATGATGGGGAAGGTACCCTCGCCAACGCCGAGAATACCTATTTCGTCAGATTCTACTAACGTAATGGAAACGCCCCCTGGGGTATCTGCAGCCAACATGCGCGCCATGTAAGCTGCAGTAATCCAACCTGCGGTGCCGCCTCCAACAATCAAGACGCTCTTGCTCATATCAAGACCTCTAAAAATTACACGGTTACTACATCGATATAAGTGCGCTCAAGAGCGTCTTTATGCTTACACCTTACTTTTTGCTTACACCTTAAAAATTAAAGCCAAAGTGCAGGCTGATACGACGATCCGCTACGAACACCGCACGATCAACAAACTTGCCGTCCAGAATTTCCATTTCGGTACGCTGATCTGTATCGGTCAGGTTCTGCAGGTTCAGTTTTACGTTCATAGTGTCGGTAAACTTATAGGAAACGCTCGCATCCAAACGACCTGAGGACGCCGCATAAACGGGTAAACCGTATTGGATTTCATCTCCAGAGAACGGGTCAGTGTACACGTTGGTAGTACCAGAGTCGTTGGTGGTGGTCAAGTAACGGTCACGCCAGTTCCAAGACAGGCGCGCACTCAGCTTGTCGCGGTCGTACAAGAGCGTCGTAGAGTAAGCCCACTCGGAAAGACCGATAACAGGCACGCTGAGTTGATCGCCGTTAATGTCTTGCGCGAAGGAATCCGGTGCTTCGTTGTCGATAAAGGTCACGTTCGCTTCAACACCAAAACTGCTCCAGATACCGGGCAGAGTATCGAAATAGGTGCGGCCACCAAATTCGAAACCTTTTACGATGGTGTCGCCATCTGCGTTCAAGTTCGAACGGCTGGTGACAGGGCCATCGATTAACACGCTCTGGCCACCGCCGGCCGGTTCTGACTGAGGGTAATCTTCTTCATTAAAGAAGGTGCTCGCAGGTGCAGAGAAGTTGTTAAACGTAATGTAGTTCTCGATCGTTTTGTGGAACAAAGCCAGATACATTGACGACGCTTTACGTGGATACCACTCCAACGAAATATCGTGGTTATAAGACAGTTCAGGCTCCAGGAAAGGATTACCTGTGGTGTTAGTGTAACCAGCGAAAATATCGGGAATCGAAATATCGTCATCCGGGTACGCAGCATCAAGTTCTGTATTGATTGGGTTAGCCGTTGTCTGGGATGCAACCACACCTTGCGCTCGAATATCGGGATAACGTGGGGCGGTCAGAGTTTCAGTAAAGGCGTAACGCAATATCAGGTTTTTATCAGACTCGAACTTGATATTGAATGAAGGCAGCAAATAATCCTTCTGAAGACTACCAGTACGCACTTTCTCATAGCTGACAGTATTGTAGGACAGTGGCTCGTCTACGCCGTTGTTGTCTTCTTTCCACTGTTTAACGTTGTCAATTCCACCCATGGCCTCGATAGATGCTTGCGCATCCGCCAGTGACGCATAGTAACGACCACCAGAGTTGAAGTTAAAGTTACCCTCAGACTCAATATCGTAATTCACCCAACGCACGCCGATATTACCGCTGATATTGGCGAAGAAATTTTCGCTATCGTTTGCGAAACCGGCCATGACGTAGGCAGATTGCGTTTTGTGATTGGTGGTGTAGATCTGCGGCAACTGATCAAAGTTTGGATCTCGTGTTACACCATTCTGAGTGTAGAGATAGGTTGTCGCGTTTGGATCGTTGGCACACTGGTAGTGAAGATCGGGTCCACAAGCCAAATAGGTGTCGTAAACATGATCAAATTGGGCTTGAGAGTTGACTTGCGTACTGCCCACCCAGGCACCACCTAAAGCGGGTTCGTCACCTTTAAAGAAATCAGAAAATTCTTCCAGGTAAAAGTCGCCTTCGGGCGCTGTATCCACGGAAGCGCGTGGTACGCCGTTCCAACCGCGACCAGTCGCTGACCACCAAGTACCTACGAAGTTATCGGATTCTTCACGATCAGCAGCCCGCACACCGGTAGCAATTTTTTTGAAGAAGCCATCGCCGATTTCGAAGTCTGCATCCAACTGTATCGCGTGGGCCTCACCTTCGTTTTCATCATTCAGCCAGTTGATTCGTGACATTAACGCAGCTTCTTGCTGTGTGGATATGGCATCACCAGCAATCGCCAATGGTCGGTCTCGACTCATATCCATCTGAATGTTTGGTACTTTAGCGCCGATAGTGCTACCCAAACTATATTTACCCAAACTGGAATCAGCTTTTACGTATTGGTAGCTACCGCTCAAATCCCAGCCATCACCGCGATACTCAAAGCCAGTACTGTAATCAGCGGTTTTACTGCTTGAAGGTGAAAAGCTTGAGTTCGCGCTGGCATCTAAACCCGATGCCAGATCTGTACTCGAAATTGTGCCCTTAACAAAAATACCGTCATCATCGAATTCCGCACCAGGTAAAACACCAACAGGTGCCGCAGGTTCTACGGTAATAATCTGGCTATAGCGATCGCTATCACGCTCAGAAATAAACGTGGTGTGGAACAGTTCCAGGCGATCGTTTGGTCGCCATTGGAGTGCCGCATAATAGCCTTTGCGCTCACGTTCGAACTGGTCCTGAGTGTGTCGAATACCGCCGGGTGCGTATACACGCTCACCTTCGTATTCGGTGGCGAAATAGGGAGGAATAATGATGTTGCTGTCATTGGAAGAGATTTTGGAGTATGCCAGGTTCAGTAACACGCCGATCTCACCAATACTGGTGTCGTAACGGTTTGAAACGAGGCCAGACAGCGCAGGGGTCACTTCCTCGGCGAAATCGCCGTAATCCAAGGAAGCCGCGGCGTTAACCTTAAAGCCGTCAAAGTCGAATGGCATATAGGTTTCCAGGTTAACAGTACCGGATACACCACCTTCAATCAGGTCGGCACGGCTGGATTTCAATACCGAAACTGAGCGCAACAGTTCTGGGCCAACGTCTGCCCAGCTCAAGCCGGAACCACCGTTTGCGGAGAAAACTTCGCGGCCATTTACGAGGGTTTTGGTTTTGTTAAGGCCGCGAACCTGAACGTTCGAACCTTCGAACGCGAAACCATCGGGCGAGCCGTCGGAGCCGGCACGGATGCGGTTCATAGTCACGCCAGGCGCGCGTTCCAGAATTTCCAGCAATGATGTGCTCGGGACTTTGCCGGCTTCATCGAGTACCAGAGAGTCTCCGATTGTGTCGGACTCACGTTTGAGGTCAATCGCAGTTTCCAGAGCTTGACGCTGCCCTGTAACCATGACTTCCTCAAGATTAATATCGTCTTCAGTCGTTTCAACATCTTGAGCCAACGCTTGTGAGGTGCACGCGATTACCGCAGCAGCTAACAGTGAGCGTCGAAAACCAGGAAGTGAATGCTGAACGAGATGGGCATAACGGGGGTTTTTATTCATTATTTCCCAAAGCCACCGAGGGTGACTCCTCCATAAAAGGCCTAAAGCAAGCCGTCGGGTACTGCTGACAGCAAACAAACGACAGGCGTTTCGGCAATTGATTTTATTGTAAGTATGTACAGGATCGCTCTAAGAACATTGACACAGAGCGGACCCAGATTTTTATCAGTTATTCTCTGAGTGCAAAATATTCACACAAAGAATTCTGGTGTGTCAACAGTCATGCATACAAGTGTGCCACATTCCCTTGTAATTTCGTTTCGAAATAGCTCTATAACCCCCATTTATGAGAAGAAAGGAGGGCGTATCTGAGGAATAGACGATCGGTATTGCTGCACCAGGACCAGACGCACGCGCCCGCTCTTAGCGTATGCCTGCGGCGCATCCGACCAGATACGGTATATCAAATCGTGCGCACCGCCCGCCGCATAATTGTGTAAAACGGGCACCTCAAACAATTGTTTGGTTTGCAAAGAGGTACCACCCGCATGAAACATCCCCGTGGAACATTTTTACGGGCAGGCAAATCAGCCGAGCTGTAGATATTTTTCCCTATTGCGCTTTGTAAGCGAACAAGGACATCTCGAATTAATAGCGGGTCGTTTCAAATTAGCAGTTCCCAACGAAACAGGCTGAGCTCGACTATAGACCTACTTATAGATTCAATTTGAATGTCGGTAATCGTGTACCTATCAAGCTGTTACACCAAGCTGTTACGCCAAGCTGTTACGCCAAGCTGTTACGCGAAGTTGTTACGCCGACAATTTTTTGGGATGACAATAAAAGCTTGTCGTTTTTTTTATTACCCCGGCAACTAAACAGACGATACGATCCATTTAATTCCGCGCTATTGAACTATTGGCAAGAATGGTTGACTTTTATGATTAATTGCGTGCTTCTAAACTATTGACAAGAATCTTGGACTTTTCTGATAAATCAAGGGCTTCCGTCGCCATTTGAGTAATGGCGTTACTCCCTGTACCCGCTATTGCTTCGCAGTTTTCATTGCCACGTTTATAGAAAACCTACACAACGAAACCTTAGTTTCCAGGCGCTTTTATTTAGTCGTGTTTCGTTTGACATATCCATCACATTTAAAAGGGCCACCGCGACACCAAAATAACCGTCGGTTTACGGCAAACTGCTTAATTACCGCAAAGGTCGCACTCCAGTTGATAACTCAGGCGTCTGAGCTTTAACGAGGATTATTTGAACTAATCTCATTATGCGGTAAGGAGTGATTCGGTAGAGACGCTACATCTGTTACACATAGGGAAATATTTATCTAACACCACACAATAAGTTAATCATCAGACTGAACAGTACAGAGCACAACAGCGGCTCCAATATTCACACCGTAACCACATTGTTTTATAGCGAGTCAGCTATCCATGCAGTCTCCGGCTGTTAGAGTCGACACCACGCAAACAACACGAAAAAGCCTAAATAAAAACGCTAAAAGGGAAATTTTCATGATCAAACGACAATATTTGTTCCCACCCAAAATGACGACGAAGCATTTGTTCTGTGCACCAGTATTTACGTTGCTCGCCTGCCAGGCACATGCGCTCGAGTGCGGCTATGACGTCACTAACGATTGGGGCTCGGGTTTTACCGCTGGCATTACGGTAACGAACGATGGCACCTCAGCGGTAAATAATTGGCAAGTACAGTGGCAGCAAAACGGCGGCTCCGCTGTAACGGGCTTGTGGAACGCAACCTTTTCTGGAACCAACCCGTACACCGCTACAGATGCAGGCTGGAATGCCACCATAGCGCCTGGCAGCTCGGTGTCCTTTGGTTTTCAGGGGGAGGGCGATGACCCCACCGCGATAATTTTGAGTTGCACAGCCGGTGGAGCCTCCTCTAGTTCATCGTCATCCAGTTCTAGCTCATCCTCCAGTTCTAGCTCATCTTCGAGCACTAGCTCTTCCGCGAGTTCTTCATCAAGTTCGAGCGGCAGCAGTAATACAAGTACTGCCGTCATTCAAGAAGGGGAGGGGCTGTGTAGTGTGGAAGGAACCATTGATAGCAACAACGCGGGATATACCGGTTCAGGGTTTGCCAATACGGAGAATGCGGCTGGCAAAGGTGTTGAGTGGTCTGTGGCTGCCCAAGGGGGCAATTACCAAATGCAGTGGCGTTATGCTAATGGCTCCAGCGCGGACCGCCCTGGGGATGTATTTGTTAACGGCGCTTTACAAACAAGCAGCGCGTTTGGTAGCACGGGAGGCTGGACAACCTGGGTTGACTCTTCTGCTGTCAGCATAAATCTAGCTGACGGAATTAACACTATTCGTTTACAGGCGTCCAGCAGCGAGGGGCTTGCAAACATCGATTCGCTGAGTGTCACCGGCGCCTCGCCTGACTCCGCCGCTTGCAATAATAGCTCGAGTTCAAGCAGCTCATCTTCTAGCTCAGGTGGGCCGCTCTCTACGTTGACTGTGCAGGAAAATACTGCTGGATTTTGTGGAGTCGATGGCTCAGTAAATAACAACGAAGCGGGTTTCACCGGCGGCGGATTTGCCAATACCACGAATGCCGTAAACACCAGCGTCAACTGGGCTGTCGATGCAACAACCGCAGGGTACTATGACATGACTCTGCGCTTCGCCAACGGCAGTGGCGCTGCGCGTTCGGGAGTGCTAACGGTAACCAGTGGTGCAAGCGTGAGTTACGATATTACCTTTGCGACTACCGGTGCGTGGTCAACCTGGGCAACAGAAATTATGCCCATATTTTTAAATGCCGGTAAAAACGTGATTACGCTTACCGCCACCGGTGACAGTGGGCTCGCGAATATCGATTATCTGAGTCTTACTGGTAGTAGCGGACTTCGCGGCGTAGTGTGCCCGGCGGCGAGCGCAACGGTTTGGCTGGCTGGTGACTCCATCGTCCAAACCTATACAGATACGTCCAGCACCCGGGACCAAGCGGGATGGGGGCAAATGCTGCGCGAACAATACAATACCAACGTCACGGTAAACAATCTGGCCATTGGTGGTCGTACGGCTCGTCGGTTTATAGAAGAAGGTCGACTGGACACCATCTGGTCCAACGCTAGCACCGGAGACTATCTGTTGCTGCAATTCGGAACCAACGACAGCCATAGGACTGCAACCTATGTTATCGATGGCGTGACCATTCCATATTATCTCGATCCCCAAACGGATTTTAAAGACTATTTAAAACTGTATATCGACGGTGCCCGCAACCGCGGCATTCATGTCGGCCTTGTTACACCAACGCCACGTAACTCAGCATATTGCACCGGCGGAAATGGCACTGGTGCGTGGGCCCAAGCGATGCGAGAGCTTGCCGATGAGGAAGGAGTACCGCTGATCGATCTAAATTTAAAAACCGTAACTTTTTTAACGGCTATTTGCCCCGCTCCAATCCCGGAAAATTTCTTCTTTCTGCGGGCGGATGGGTCTGTTGATGGAACGCATTTTCAGGAAAATGGCGCACGTATCCTGTCCGGCTTTGTCGCGGATGGAATAGGTGAGGCGGTTTTGGGGCTGGACTATTTTCGTAATTAATTATAGCCCGAAAAATTAAAGGACTATTACTATGTTAAATACATTGCTATTGAAATGCTCCCAATATCGACATGCTGTTTTCAGGACTTTGCTGGCGACGCATTGCGCTATGTTTTCCTGGCATACACTTGGTCAGGAGTGTAGCTACGAGGTTAGTAATGATTGGGGTTCAGGCTTTACCGCGAGTATTACCATCGCCAACAATAGCGCGGCCACCATCAACGATTGGCAAGTTAAATGGCAGCAAAATGGAAGTTCTACTGTAACCAGTTTATGGAATGCAACGTATAGCGGGTCCAACCCTTATACCGCTACCAGCGCTGGCTGGAATAACAGCATCCCACCCGGAGCCACTGCAACTTTCGGCTTCCAAGGTGATGGCACCGATGCAGCTGCGACGATTTTGAGCTGCACGGCTGCCGGAATCACGTCGAGCAACAGCACGTCCAGTGGCTCGTCTTCGAGTTCATCCTCAAGTGGTGGCAACTTTACCACGTTGGTTCTGCAGGAAGCGGATGGACTGTGCCATGTCGAAGGTAGCATTGACAATAATAACCCCGGCTTCAGCGGTGCTGGATTTGCCAACACAGATAATGCTGTAGGGAGCGGAATAGAGTGGGCTGTCGCCGCCGTCGGAGGCAATTACGATTTACAATGGCGCTATGCAAACGGATCGATCGCCAACCGACCGGGCAAAATATTTATCAACGGTGTCAATCAGGCAGACCTGGACTTTCCAGCCACGAGTGAATGGACAATCTGGAATGATTCGATGTTGGTCCCCGTCAACCTGGAGAGCGGTATAAATATTGTTCGCCTGGAAGCAATAGAAACCACAGGGCTCGCCAATATAGACGCTTTAAGTGTGACTGGACTATCTCCTGCGGCAGCTTCCTGTAGTGGAGCTGGCAGCTCTAGCACGTCAAGTTCATCAAGTACAAGCAGTAGCTCCTCGAGCTCGAGCGGCGCAATTGTTTCCTTGGTAGTGCAGGAAAATGCCGCTGGATTTTGCGGTGTTAACGGCACTATCGATAACAATAACGATGGATTTACCGGTGATGGGTTTGCAAACACGGGTAACAATCTCGGTAGCGCAGTGAGCTGGAGCGTCCAGGTTGGCACGGCGGGGACCTATCAGCTTGCACTGCGCTACGCGAATGGTGGCGGCAGTGCACGGCCAGGAGTTTTGGCCGTGAACGATAGTTCAAGCGGGACCTACGATATCAACCTTACCGACACAGGATCGTGGAACATATGGGCTATAGAAACGCTATCCGTTTTTCTCAACGAGGGTACTAACACCCTGAGGCTGACAGCCACAAGCGAAAGCGGGTTGGCAAATATCGATTACCTCGAAGTAACCGGAAGTGACTTGAGCGCTGGCACCTGCCCGGAATTACCGAATATTTCCGTGTGGCTAGCAGGCGATTCTACAGTCGCCAACGGCGTGACACCTTGTCCTACGGGGTGGGGTAAAAGTTTTCAAAGTTACTTCAACAGCAATGTAACAGTGAGAAACTATGCCGCTGGCGGGCGCAGTGTACGAACGTGGTTATACGATGTTCAGTCAACCATGGGTGGCGACGGGGAGTGCTTGTTAAATACCAGCAACGGTACACCCATATTGCAAAGCCGCTGGCAAACCCTGTTGGACGGTATGCAGAGCGGCGACTACCTTTTTATCCAGTTTGGTATAAATGACGGTGCGTCTATTTGCCCTCGTCATGTAAGTAGCGCAGCTTTTATGCAGGAATACGCCATGATGGCCAATGCAGCAAAAGCGCGCGGTGCGACGCCAATATTTATTACACCTGTGAGTGCCATAGCGTGTTCGGGTTCAACTGCGGTAGCGACACGTGGATTTTTATCAGAAACTTACAACGCTGGGAGTGCCAACGATGTTGATGTTATCGATCTACACGCCAGAAGTGTGCAACTCTATAATACGTTGAATTTCTGCCCCATACCCGGAGGTGGCGATATCTCTGCTACAACGGGTGGTGCGGTAGGCGAATTTTTCTGCGATGACCACACGCATTTTGATGCCGACGGCGCAACCGAAATCGGCGGTTTAATTGTAGAGGGAATTCGCGATCTAAACCTGCCTCTCGCAGAGTATCTGAGGTAGATCCACCAGCGATGTCAGCTCGCTGACGCGGCTTAGGTCCCCGCCAAAGAATCATTGGTGGGGACCTAAGCCCACTGATAAAGCACACAGCCTAAGGCCCTCAAAAAAAGCAATATCTCCCAAAAAATTAGACCAGCCAAAATAGCAAGCCCTCCGACAACACAAGATATCAGCCCACGTATAGAAACCAAGACAACAACAGCTTGACGCCTCAGACATTTTTAAAAAGATCGTATAGTTTTTTTGCAAAACCAAAATAGAACAAGAAAATGAAGTGCAGTCAAATTTAGCAGACTTTAAATTAGACCCCACGATGAGCCTGACCAAAAATGAAATTACCCCCATCTGTTATACCACGCGCTAAATTTTTAGAACGCCCCAGCTTGGACCGCCTCGACAAAGTGGGGCGCGCCATAAACATCAACACACATTTCCACAGCCATTTACGGAGAATGAAAAAATAGCCGCCATAAAATAGCGTATTGGAGGCGGCCAAAAACCATTTTAACTAAAAAGATCAAAAAAATAACAAATAGCGCCAAAATAACCACGAAGCAAATACGCCTATCTAAATTTATTAATGTGTTATGTTTTGTATCACCATTTCTTCACTCCTCATATCAGATACTTTTTTTACGAGACACGAAATCAATTCGCGCGCACACGAACGAAAAATAAATTGATACGATCGTTTGCTGCTCATGTTTGGGTGCGCAGAATTTTATGCACTCTCCCGCAACTGAGCACACCAAAGATCAGCAACACAATGCCAAGAAAGAGAGATAAATATTTTTTGATTGCTCTTTTAGCCATGCCAGCACAAAAAACACACTGCAACAACTTGTAGCGTCAAGCAAAACCAGCACAACTGTACGATTTAAGAAAACTCACACAGGCCGTAATTTTCTATCACTCGACTTTTCTATCATTCGATACTGATTATGTGGCTACGTGCTCGTAAATTTAAGCAATACTGAATCCGGAGCAGGAACTAGAACATCCTGGCAATACAAAGCGCGCCATAAAACACTCGCTTAAAATAGCGGCTTAGGCGCTGAAAAGCTGCATTTCAACTTGCAACGCAAAAAGGAATGACTATGGATAAATATCTCAATGTAAACGGCATTAAAGTGCATTACAAAAATTTTCCCGGGGGAGGAAAAACGCTCCTGTTAGTCCACGGACTGACACAAAATATTGCCTCATTCGACGGCTTGATCGATGAAGGGCTGGCAAACGATATCAATGTGGTTATGCCGGATTTGCGTGGGCGCGGGTTAAGCGAAAAACCAGAAACAGGTTACAGTGTAGAAGATCATTCAAATGATCTTCTGGAACTGATAAAAGCGCTTGATTTAAACGATGTTGCTCTAGCCGGTCACTCTTATGGTGCGCTTCTTTGCTACTACCTGGCAGCGAAAAATCCGAAAACGATTACGAGCCTTATCAGCCTAGATACACCATGCGGGTTACATCCTGAAATTCGAAAGCAAATACAGGCTGGTGTATCTCGCATTGGTAAGAAATATTCCTCCTGGGAAGAATTCATAAACGGTGTCAAGCAAATGCCACATTTAAAAGGGTGGTGGAACCCCAGAATCGAGAGTCTTTACAGGGCCGATGCTGAAATCTTCAGCGATGGATCGGTGACCACACGTTCCAGCGCTATCGCAATTGCAGAGACGGTGGATAAAGCTTTCCTAATCGATTGGAATCACGTTCTTAAAAGTATTGAGCAGCCCTTGCTGATGTTAAACGCTACAGGCCCGTTCGGTGGTGCTGGAGCCCCACCAATGCTTCCCAAAGACAGTGCTATGGCAGTGGTTAATGGGGTAAAAAATGGCGTCTATGTAGATATTCCCGGAAACCACATAACCATGCTCTATGGAAACGGCGCAACAAAAATTGTTTCCTCAATAAAGCATTTTTTGTGTGACTAGCGCGCTTTTCGCGTAACAAGCCAGAAAGCTATCTACTATCGCAATAGGCTATGCGCCCCTAGTTATTGAAGTACGCAAGCTCTTCTAATTCTTAACCTATACGGGAATTTTACAATGATTAACGATCTGTTTAACTTATCCGGAAAAATTGCACTTATCACAGGTGGCACACACGGTATAGGCATGGCGTGTGGCCTTATGCTTGGCAAAGCAGGGGCCAAAATTGTTGTAAACGATATTGACGAGGAAAAACTGGAAACCTGCAAGCGCCACTATAACAATGAAGGAATAGATGTATATATATTGAAGTTTGATGTCGCAAACGAGACCGATGTTCATAGAGGCATCAGTCAAATAGAAGAAGAAATCGGTTCTATCGATATTTTAGTAAACAATGCGGGAATAATAAAACGCATCCCCATACTAGATATGCCCACGGATGAGTATAGACAGGTCATTGATATCGACCTTGTAGCTCCATTTATCGTTTCCAAACGGGTTGCACCCGCTATGATAGCGCGCCGTGAAGGCAAGATTATCAACATGTGTTCAATGATGAGTGTGTACGGCCGTCAGAACGTGGCGGCTTACGCTGCAGCAAAAGGTGGGCTTAAATTATTAACTCAAAACATGTGCTGTGAATGGGCGAAATACAATGTACAAGTGAATGGCATTGGTCCAGGTTATATTGCGACTCAACAGACGGCGCCGATTCGAGTTAATGGTCACCCATTCAATAATCTAGTGATGACGCGTACACCAGCCAATCGCTGGGGAGAGCCGGAGGATGTTGGTAAAGCAGCGTTATTTCTCGCGTCTAAGGCTGCGGATTTCGTGAATGGTCAAGTGCTCTATGTCGACGGTGGGATTATTGCAAATTTTGGCTATGTCGAAAACGAAAACACGTCAGAGAATATATCTCAAGCTCCGCTAGCTGCTGTGCGATAACTATGTGTTATTTGTTGGCAAAACTGCGACTGCAACAATTATACGGTTAGAGGTGATTTATGAGTACAACAGAAATTAGCGCTGCGTATTACAAAGGCAGCAAGCAGTTTGAGATCGCTAAAATTATGGCACCGCCTCCATTGGCGGGTGAGGTTCAAATCAGAACAGCCTATGTCGGCATATGCGGAACAGATTTGCATGCTTTTCATGGCCGCATGGATACACGAATTGGTTGCAATCGAATTATTGGTCATGAAATGTCTGGAATCGTCGAAAATGTGGGGGAGGGCGTACGCCATCTAAAGCCTGGACAACACGTCGTGGTGCGTCCGTTGGCTCACTGCTCAGAATGCCCCGCGTGTAAATCCGGGCTTCAACACATCTGCCATAATTTAAAATTTCTCGGCCTTGATACAGATGGCGCTTTTCAACAACTGTGGACCGTACCCGAATATACAGTTCACCAGATTCCTGAATCCCTACCGCTGGAATGTGCCGCGTTAATAGAGCCAGTTTCTGTGGCTTGTCATGGAGTGAGCCGCAGCCGCCTGCAAGCTGGTGAAAATGTTTTGGTGATCGGCGGTGGACCTATAGGGTTGCTGATTGCGATGGTGGCGAAACACGCTGGCGGCAACATCATTATTTCTGAAGTTAGCGAGGCAAGGCTTGCAATAGCAAAAAAACTTGGGTTTAAGGTATTAAACCCATCGCAGCAAGATATTGTGGCGAGCGTAATGACTGAGACTAACGCTAGAGGCGTCGATGTTATTTTTGAAGTTTCGGGCACCCAGCCCGGTGTTGATACCATGACAAAAATCGCTGCGTCCAGGGCAAGAATTGTTATGACGGCCATTCATTCAGAAAAGCGCCCCATCGATTTGTTTCAATTCTTTTGGCGTGAAATTGAGTTGATCGGGGCGAGGGTTTACACCCACGAAGATTATGAAAAAGCTATCGAATTGGTAACTAATGGAGCCATTGACACAGGCACCATTATTACTGACGTAGGCTCTTTAGAAAACATTCAGCAAGCATTTGAAGCGCTCGAAGGCAATCCAACGGCCATGAAAAGTTTAATTAAAGTTGCTGATTGGTAGTACAAAAAAGCAGGTTTCATCACCTTAGTCTCTAAGGTGTTGGAATCTGCTATCTTTGATAGTTTACATATTAGCCAGCTCTTAAACTCTATGGTTTGTACAGCATTTTATACTGTTTTTATGCTCTCTTTATACTCTCTTTTATACTAAAGAAGAACCGCACAATATGCCTATGCAACCTAATGCACACAAAAAACCCGAAGCTGGACGATCCTATTAACCATTACTGGCTAAAGCTCGGAATCCAGGGGCTGAGGATATTATCGACCGTATATTGCGACGCCTGTGAAGCGCTAAGCTGATTTGATTGCGGTGCTCTTTGCGAAGTGGCGGACCCGGGCCCCGTATTCTGATATTCACTAAAACGCGATGTATCCAGGGTATTCGAGCCCATGGGGCGCCAACCTTCGGGTGCGATATGCGTATCGAGATAGACTCCGATAAACGTCGCTGCTCCGTAGGCTCCCCAATTGCGACCTAGCGCCACTGCACCGTCGCGTACCGCAGATGCTTTAGTTAATTGGCCGCCGAGAAATACCAGGCCGTAACTCCTTTCGATTGCCGTATTCGGTGCGACGACCGCCGTTCCATTCACCAAACTGTGCACGTGGCAATTTTCAAAAACAGCGGTGGCCGCGCCAAAAATATAGTCAACGCTACCTTCAACATAGCAATCCCGGAAGTACTGCGTTCCACCATGGGTATAAAGGGTATCTTGATAGCCCAGGAAGCGCATGTTTTTAAACTGGGCGCGCTCCGCAGAAACTCGCAATGCAACGCCTTGCGAGCCAACACCTCGGGTATTTTGGATCGTCAAGTTTTCCATCGAGATATCGTTGGCAGTAATGGACACACTGTAACTGGCGGAAGTACCGCCGGCTGTATCAGCACCATCGCTGTAGGTGAGAATAGTCGAGCTTTCTGCACCCGTTTCGCCACAGAAAGTGATATTGGGTCTGTTAATTAGTAATTTTTCATAGTAGGTGCCAGGGCGAATTCTTATGACAACCTGCTGATTATTGGATGATGAAACACTGTTGACTGCCGATTGCACGGATGAGTATTGTGCAGAACCATTGGCAGCCACCGTTAGTATTGTTCCGCTTGTGATATTGTTGCAGTCCTGCGGCAGCGGGCATGATGCTGGAGCAACGCTAATTCCGGTCAGTGCCAGCGAATCAATATTAGCCAGACCTTCGGTGGTGCTGGACTCAAGGCGGATGCTATTTACACCCTCCTCGAGGGCAACAGAGACACGGGTATCAGCCCAACTGGCCCAATCACCTGTCGTCGGAAATGAAACCGTACGCACCGTATTTCCATTCACCTTTAGTGTACCCGCGCGGTCGATTGTGGAGCCGTTTGCGTAGCGCCACTCGAGCACATAGTTTGCCGCACTCGTATCAACACTCCAATTTATTGCTTGCCCCGTCATATTGTCCGTATTGGCATAGCCGCTTCCCGTATAACCTGAATTTTCATTATCAATACTGCCGTCTACAGAACAGAATCCGTTAGCGTTTTCCTGAATAAACACGGTTACGTCCGCAGGTGGTGGTGTCGGCGTAGGGCTAGGAGTAGGGCTAGGAGAGGGTGAAGGCGTCGGGGTCTGGCAATCTACCGCATTGACGCCGTTGCCCAGCAGTGTCAGCGAATCCACATTTGGGAGGCCTTCGTTCGTTTGTGCTATTAGCGTAATCGTATTATTGCCCTGAGCCAGATAGAGCTGCGCTGAATCGATTGTCCAGCTATCCCAAGCACCAGTCGTCGGGAAATTAACCGTACCTAAGTTCGAGCCATTAACACTGACCGCCGCACTGCGACCGTTTGTAGACGCACTCGCATACCGCCAGTCGAGCTGGTAGTTACCCGCGAACTCCGCTTGCACTTGCCAGGTTATCGTTGCACCAGCAATGTTACTGGTATTTGCAAAGCCACTCCCGGTAAACCCGCCATTGTTTGTATCAATTGTGCCATCTACACCGCAGAACCCCGGTGTATTTTCTTCGATAACCAACTCACCACTCACTGGCGTAGGCGTAACCGTTGGGGTCGGCGTGATTGAAGGTGTGCTGGTTGGTGTTGGCGTAACTGTTGGACCTGGGCTTGGGCTGGGAGATGGGGTTGGAGTAGGTATACCAACACTCGACGCCGAACAGGATGGCAAACTAAAATTGCCATTATGGGTACCCTGAAAACCAAAGCTTGTACTTTGACCGCTCTCTAAAAACCCGTTCCAGGAAACGTTTGAGGCAATCACTGTGCTACCTGATTCCTCAATATTTGCACTCCAGGAACCTGTAACCCCAGGATTTTGATCGAACGCTAGTTCAACTTGCCAACTATCAATTGCGCTACTACCGTCATTCACAACCGTCACATTTATGACGTATCCACTTCCCCAAGTGTCCGCCGAAGCGGAACAGCTCAACGCTAATGCTTTGTGTGTTAGGAAAAGACTAACGGTAGTCACTGCGAACACCAGTAAAGTGCGTATTATTTTATTCATAAAATACCTGTAGTAGTTGTGGTGCCAATAGTTAGACTTAGGCGAACAGAGTCGGATACCAGTTTTATTAGTAAAATAGCGAAGCGATTTATTTTTATTTTTGAAATACAACATATTAGAGATATGCTACCGAACAATAACCCTGCGCTATCAGCTCGGCTACCAGGCTATATAACTAATAATTAGCCTGCATGATAATTTAAAATGCACATTTTTTATCGTCTTTTACATACTTTTTTGAAATACAAAATCAACTTTTTAATTGTGCAAAGTTAGCGAGCAACAAAAATATCATCTGGATTATTGTCTCATTAATAGTTTGAGCGCTACTACAGCGAGCTACAACCTTGTGAGCTTAACAGAGTAAACATCGTTCTCTCGCAAAGGTAGTTCCAGGTCGAATCGACCACTTTTATCTATCCGAATAATCCGCGTGGTGTGGGGCGCACCTGTTGCGGTCTTTTTCAACTTTTCAACTTGCCTCCGAGTGAGTTGATTGGGTGATCCCATATCAATATATTCAGAGTAGGCGTCATTTTTCCTAAATCCCACCTGTGCGATCTGTAATTGGTAGCGCCCCTTTATAAGCCCATCCAGATTCAACTGGACGTTACCTTTTTCTCGTGGTTTTTGTAGCCTGTTATAGAACTGCTGATTATTGGTCTTTTTAGGTAGCGTGTAGGTGTAATCCCAAAGCAACACGTGCACATCACCATTCTGGCTCTTGCTGGCAAATGATTGTTTATCCTCATTTTGTAGCGAGACCTTTTCGAGATCATTCAAAAATTGAAACGCGAAATAGGAGGGCTTTTTTATTCCCTGCATATTCATTAAACCGAACCCACCGTGAAAAACTTCGTAGCGGGGCCCAGCCTCTTCAAATATGTCGGTAAATGTCCAATAGGACATAGATTGGGCGGCGTCACCCACTTGTTTAATTTTCTGCAAGATATAAGCAGCGGAATGGTAGCTATCGTGTATTGGGTCTGCAGGGGTATAGGATGTACTCCATTCGGTATAATGTAACGGCAGCGCAGGCATGCTGGAGCGCGTAATTTCCTCACGGTTTTTTAGTATGTCATTCGTAATAGCGCGCTCTTCGTTGGCGAGCACTGTCCCTGTAGTACCGTATTCATCCAGGAAGCCTTGGCTGACACCGTATGAATGACTGCTGACAAAATCCAAGGGAACGTCATTTGCTACACAGAATCCTATAGTGTCGGTTATCCAGGCCGCACCTGCCGTCGCTGGACCGCCTACCTTGTAATTAGGGTTTACGCTTTTTACCGCGTTAGCTGCGTATTCATAAAGTTTAAAATAGTCCGCTTGACTGCCTTGCCAAAAGCCTTCCAGGTTTGGTTCATTCCATACTTCGAAATACCAGGATTCAACTTCTTTGGCTCCGTAACGATTGGTAAAGTGTTGAGTTAAAGTTTTAACAAGCGCACCCCATTTTTCGTAACTGTGTGGCGGAGTTACATTTCCTCGCCACCAAAAAACCGTTTGCTCACCACTGGCCAATGCGTTTGGCATAAAACTCAATTCAACGAAGGGCTTCATCCCAATGCTCAAAATGTAGTCGTAAAGATCGTCCACATACTGAAAATTAAACTGATCCTGACCTTTATCATCAATGCGATAAACCGCCATATCGTCAGTGAGCAATCCGTGCATCCGAATATATCTAAAGCCAGCATCGCGATGTACTTCTGCAAGCTGTTGGCGCCAGTCCGCTCGCATTCCCTCATTTGCACGGCCCGCGCCGACGCTGAGATTATAAAATCGGTTTATTTCGCCATCGGTTTTGGCTAGGTTTATTTTAATACTACGTAAATAGTCATCTTGCCCCAGACTTTCGCAAGACAACGATAGAACACAAAGCAGTGTTAATATTCGAAGCACGTCGGTTTGCCTTTTTTATTTGTCTTTTGGATGTGCAATATCAGGTGGTTATTCCGCTTCGCGGGCGGGTTCAGCCGCACTCTGTACCTGATAGTTAAAGATGAAAAAAATCCCGGCGTACCGGGATGAAGGTCTCAGGAAATAAAGCGTTTACAATTTAGCGTGTAGCGCAAAACCCGGTGTTTGTATCTGTTTCACCAGGGTCAACCGTGTTGTGCCAAGCCGCAGCGGTTACGCTTAGCACCGAACCATTTTGCGTGTAGCTGCCGCTCCACATACTGGTAACCGTGCCTTCTACCGCAAATGAAACCGCATACGGCTGTGCGCTATTACCTGGGTTGTACACACTCAAGTTCGCGCAATAACCAGCGCCCCAGTCGCTAGTCACTACTACGTTTACGGCCAGTTCATTTGAAGTAGAGCCACTACTGGAACTGGAGGAAGAGCTTGAGGACGAAGAACTGGAAGAACTAGAGGAGGAACTGGAGGAAGAGCTAGAACTCGACGAAGAACTACTTCCGCCACCACAGCTTCCCAATGTGGTCCAGGATGCATCGCTGCCAGGAATACTGTTGGTGTACCAGTTAGCCTTATAGAGCGTGCTCTGATAAACCATCTGATCGCCGGCTTCCGCGTGATTGGCAACGCCTCCAGCCCAATCTTTTGCTGTCCAATTGGGGTATTCATTCACACCAGCGCAATCTCCACCACCAGAACTGGAGCTAGACGAGCTGGAGGAACTGGACGAAGAGCTGGAAGAGCTAGAGCTGCTGGACGACGAGCTGCTCGAACTGGATGAAGAGCTGCTTGAGCTGGATGAGGACGAGCTGCTGCTGGAAGAATTTTCACCGCTCAGCACAATATGGTAAGCCGATGCAGCGGGCAGCGAATACGTGAATGCGTTATCCATAACATTGATCGAGCCCAGCTGCTGGACCTCGGCCGCAGTTTGCTCAATACCGTACACCTGCCCGCTGTTGTAGCTTACGCTGGAGCTAATATCAAAAGTCCCCGTCAGTGTTTCGTCCAAACTTTTGTTGGTGACAATTACGTGCAAATCACCGCTTGCTGAGTCCAAAGACGCATAAACCGAGCTGCTCTCTTTATCGCTCATAACAGCTTCAACACTTTGGTCACCAAAGGTTCCGTTGTTGCCGTCGTAGTTACGGAACAACCGATAGGCCGCTGCGATGTAGGAGGAATCGGTTTCCAGCAACCAAGCAGTCGCGGATTCAACGTTGTATTTGCCGAATATGCCCAGCGCGTCAGCTTGTGCGATAGCGCCTGTTATATCTGCTGCGCCACCGAAACTGTACTCAGTAAAAGCTAAGCCAGTACCTGGGTAGTAGGTATCAATTGACGCTTGCAGGTGAGGAATAAGTGGCAGGTCTGCGGAAAACCACTGGCCGATCCAACTGTTTTCAACATAATCCGGGTCCCATAGGGTACGCGTACTTTGTAAGCGTGCGAGCTGGTCGTTGCGCGAAGTTGCGCTCGAATCAATTACACGAGAATCCCCGGTTGCTTCGGAGTACCAATGCAGATCCAGCACATCCAGCAGGCGTTTGCCCTCATTGCCGGAAGCAATACGCATCTGGTCCAAGTAGTAGTCAATGTACCAGGGGTAGGCACCGGAGTAGCTCGCCCAGTCGGGGGCGCCGACAAGGTCGGTGTAAGCTCCGAAACCAAACAGGGCAGGGCCATAAATTTGCGCACTGGGGTCGACATCTTTGATCGCAGATGCCGTAGCAGTAGAGCGCTCTACCAGTTCAGCGGCACCGAGTGCTTCCGGGTGTATTAACGAATGGGTGTGATACCACAACGCAGGCTCATTATCGAGTGAATACGCATGAACACCGCCTTGGTCCGCACGCCCATAGCGATCCACCAAAAAGTTAACCATTTCATCAATATAAACCGCGTTGTCGTTCAGGTCGGGTGACAGTACGAAGGGGCTACTTTTACGTGGATACACGGGTACCCAGCGCGAAGAGGGTGCAGCCTCAGCTTCTGAGACGGAGCCATCCCCATCGGCGGATACGTAACCTGCCATCTGTACCGTAACCAACGTTTTAGCACCTGGAGCCACGTCATTATCAATAAAATCGGTATAGGTGATGCCGGGAATACTCCCATCCACACCGGTGGGCACCATGTAGGTATCGCTGGAATTCAGCCAATCCGATCCAGCGTTTGAAAAATTGTTTTCCCAGTTGTACGCCGAAAGACGGTTTCCGCCAATCCGATAGAAACTGATATTTTCATTCCCAGTCATATACATACGGTGGTTGGTGCCGTAAATAAGTGGGCTGATTTCGTGTTTTACGCTGTCTGCGTTAATTGAATAAGAAACATCCAGCGCAAACACTGGCTGAGCTACTGCGGCAATAGCCGCTGCAAGTAGCAGACGTTTGGGAGCATTCATGGAAAGTCCTCGTGACTATTTGATATAGAGGCGGGTTGGCCCGCGTTATTTTTTTATATGTATCCGGCCTGGATGAGCATCAGGCCTAGGGGCAAGTTTATCTTTTTTGAAAAAAACGATGAGGAGCTGTAGCAGGTTTTGTAGAAATTTGCATTTTTTTAAAGTAAAAGTGCATTTTGTATAATGACACTTAATACTAGTATAAGAAATTTTGTCAATTAGTCGGTAAGCGGGTGCGCTGTTTGGTTATCGTTAACACGTTTACGATAAGTAGTGGGAGAACAGCCGTATTCAGTTTTAAAAATCCGGTTGAAATAGGAGGCATTATTGTAGCCAACCGAGTGCGCAACCTCCGCGATACTGGCTCCGTCCGCCTTCAACAATAACCGCGCCGCTTCCTCAAGCCTCAACTTGTTCAGGTAGCTACTGAAGGTTAACCCGGTTTCTTCGCGCAATATGCTGTTTAGCTTTGTACGGTTGATGCCCAGTTGCGAGATCGCCTGGTTAAGACTTAAGTCAGCACGGGTGTATTCGGTGGCAAGGTACTGAAGCACCGCGAATTTTTCGCGATCTTTCTTGGTAGTTACTTGCAGATGTTTCACTACTACAGCATGCTCGACTTCATCGGGCTCAACTTGAGCAGACCCAACTTCGAACACTGGCTGCGTTTCTATGCTCGAGAGCCTGCTGCGAACAATCGCATATAAAAACGTATATAAAAGTAGGGCGCATCCACTAAATACGCAGCCAACAGCCATTAACAATAAGTGCAGATCCCACCCTGTCAGCGTCAACTGATCGACCTCCACGCGCACCGGCTTGGAACGTGGAGTTTGGCGGGAGTTAACCAGGGAAATACTGTATACCCTGTGTAAGTCGTAAGAGGTATCCGTAGGCGGTAGCCCCTGTTCGCTGAGCCACCAATCCTGAGTGACCAGAGACCGTAATCCGATCTCCACCGGCGTGCTTCGCGCTCCGCAGGGAAAAGAAACCAGGGACGGCCGCAAGTTCTCAAAACGGGTGGCATTGTTCGACTCAGCATCCAACGTATACAGCACCAGATTCAACGTTGTGGCAGAAGAACACTGTACTTTAAATGCTATCTTCGAAAAGCGAGTCAGGTCTTGCAAGTTGTTCCCGCGCGTATTGTCCTTAAAAACAAGACCAACAGCGGCGTATGGGTAGGAAAACGCCGCATCCAGTTCAAATTTAAAAACCAAATGATCCTGCAAACTCATAACGGAAATTTCCGACTGCCCACCAGCGCTCGTATCGGAGCTGGACACCAGACTAAACGGCAGGTCGCTCGCCATTGCCGGCAACAACTGTACTCGCAGCCGGGATAGCAACAAAAATGCAGCGGCCGCACAGAATGTGAGCACGGCCAAACAAATGAACAACTTACGCGATTTCATTTAACTCGTGAGAAAGTAAGGGTTTATCGCGATATCTTACCGGCAGATTCACCATCAGCAAATGGCTTTCGGGGTGGGATTGCCTGAGTTATAGATGACTTGCGACAGATGCGATAATGACTCGATATTGCCGACTGTTTCGAAGAACAACGCCACAAGGGCAGTGTTATGGACACTTTAATATTCCGATAATTGTTATTATCGGAATATATGGGTTTGGCGGTTGAGCTTGGTGTTTGTGGTCTTTAGGCGCCCCTCAGATCGTCGCACACCCTATGTTCCCGCTCGCCGCGAATTCCTCAGCTATATCGGCCGAAACAAATCCGAACACACATTCACCCGATTCAGGAACGCAACCGAGCGATTCTTGTTGTGCGTTTTCCTGATCAAATCTAAGCCTATGCTGATATTCTGGAATACGCTGACTTTTGTTGGCAGCCGCCAGTTTCCTGGATCTGCACGGCGAACCGTGAAAAGTTTGATTTCCATAACGGACATTACACGCAAAATAAGTGATGGGCCACATTCAGACTACAGCCCCCTAAGGAAGCCTCCTGGATTGCCGTCATTTCATTAGGGCGGTCCAAGGCAAGGAAATATCGAGGGTGGCTCGTTGGTTGGTTGGTTGGTTGGTTTAAGGGAAAAGAGAATCAGGAATTTAATATGGTGTGACCTAGAATTCTTCAACGCAAAAGGAAAGAAAGCTGAGCGGTAATCTCGCCCAGCCTCCTCTACGGTTCGACGTTGTTAAGTCCAACAGTTATCTATTGAAGTATGCGCAACCCATAATCTTCAACGATTTGATCGTATACCGCGAAATCCGAACTGTTAGCATAGTAACTATTTCCTTGTTGGGAAAATATGGCATTTCCCCAATAGCCGGACTCCGTTGGCTCCCAGAAAAATGTCCCTAAGCCTCGCCCGTCGGGAATTTCTCTTAAAATATCAGCCAGCAATCGACCGCGGGGGTTAAACTCCACAATCGCAAATGAGAGCTGCGGATACCGGGAGGCCAGTCTCTGCATAGTTGATCGCCAGGCGCTGGCAGGACCTTGAAATTCCTCATATGCGGATAACCCAAGTACGTCAAATTGCACACCGGCATTGAGTGCGCTGTCGACCCACCACTCCACGCCCGCGGGGTCATCGAAATTTTCGATATGAAGTACGGTTTCAATATTCGGGTCAATTTGGTTAACACCTTGGATGCCTGCCGAGAGCAGTGCGCCAAGATTACTCCAGTTGCTGTTGCTGGCGCGGCCGTTTGGACCACTTCGCGCCGCCGAGTTATTTCCCCAGCAGTCGGTGCTGCTGGTTGCCTGGTGTACGATCATCCCCGGGGTGATTTCATTACCGACCTGAACCATATCCGGCAGAGCATTCTCCGCTTGCAGGGCTTGCATCACATCGACGGTGTAGGAACGCACCTCAGCAGCGAGTTGTTGAATTGAGCTGGTATAGCGCCAGGCGTAGGGAATAACCTGTTTGCCCGGATCTGCCCAGGTATCGGAATAATGGAAATCCAATAAAAATCCCATTCCAGCCGCTTTTATCCGCTTGGCCATTCTGACTACATCAGCCGTGCCGTTATATGCCTGAGCTTTACCTGAGCAGCCGCCAGCAGTTGAGGCGTAGCCGTAGGGCGCTGTCGGATCTACGAATGCGCGCAGGCGAATAAAATTGATGCCGTGGTTTTTAAAAAGAGTCAGTAAATCTTTGGCCTGCCCATCGGTGTCCACATAAGTCGCGCCGCGATCCAGCTGCTCCGACCAGTAAGATATATCCATTCCCAGAATAAACTCACCCTCCTGGTACCCCCCGCCACTGCTACCGGACGAGCTACTGGAGCTTGAACTGGAACCACTTACGCTTACATTAAATGTGTAATCAGTCGTTGCCCCACAGGCGTTGGTGTAACGCGTGGCAGCCTGACAGCTTTGTGCAGCGATTACCGTTTGCTCTCGGCTGCTGCCGGAAGTACCACAGCCAGTCCAGTACCACGATCCACCAGTGACTGGCTGAGGTCCAAATTTTAGGGTCGCTCCGCTGTTAACCGACACACTGCCGGTTTGCTGCCAAGTACCGCCATTAACTTGTACATAGGGCGTGACGGTGCCTGGAGGACAGGCAGAACCAGACGAAGAGCTTGAGGAACTCGAGCTGCTGGAGCTGCTACTCGAGCTACTGGACGACGACCCCGTACACACTGTCACGACTCCGCCAGCACCAGTTTGACTGTTGCAGGTATCGATACCGACACAGCTCTGTTGGTTCTCCCAGCCCCAGCCGGAATTTTGGTTTGTGCAGATTGGGCGAGGTTCATCCTGGTACCACTGGCACATCTGCTCGCACTGACCTCCCCCACTGGTGCTCGAACTGGAAGAACTGCTGCTTGACGTGCTACTCGTGGAAGCGCTGCTAGCCGACGAGCTACTGCTTGAGGAACTGCTAGAAGATGAGCTGCTGCTCGAGGAAGAGCTGGAAGAATCTCCTACTACACCGTAGGGAGCGGGTTGTGTGGTGCAGGTGCTCGTGGAAATACAACTCTGGTTATTTTCCCAGCCCCACCCTACCTCCGTGGTTTGGCATAATGGGTAAAGTGTGCCCCACCAATTGCACTGCTGCGCAATGGCTTGAGGAATCAAAAAGAGCAGGCATCCAGCCAAATACCACTTGAATGTACCGGGTTGAAAACGTCTATATGTTTGCATCACGAAAATTCCTCTTTCTGTCTATTTTTATAGTGTTAAGAGAGATACAACAGGCAACATCTCGCAGATTAGTTGTAAAACGGGTCTAGCAAACGCCAGTTGATAAGTACCCATGTTTGATATGCATGGGTACGTTATGCGAGTCATAGTCTGCGCTGGCAAAAGCTGTTTAAATTGCTGCCAACACGGTACAGGACATGCCACTGACGGGCATATGTATCATATATATTAACATTTGCACTCGGGGGCGATAAAAGATCGCGACCCCACATTTCAATCTGTTAGCTTAGGTTAGCATTGCACGTATTGTTCGATTCATTAATTTGTGGCTAACTAAATCGCTCTATCAAGTGATGCATTATTTTTCTCACTCGTGCAGCCGGCAAAACAAACCTTAAATTGCCCAGGCCGCAGCCCGCTTTAAGCATAAAAAACTCGTTCAGCTAGATCGAATTGAATTGGTTTTCACAGACCTTAATTAACATCCGACACGCGCGGGCAACAGAACTAATTAAATAGGCAATGCGAAAAGCCATTCGAAAAACCGGTATTTCTGCTGGGAACGGTATGTGGTTTAGCGGCCTGGAAAATTGACTGAACAAAGACGCCTTCCGAATTATTGGGCGCAGCGCCGGCCTTCAGCAGCAGTCTGAGTTTGAGACCAGTATTTTGTTTTACTTGTTATCCAAATAACGAAGCTACCTGTCGATAATATATGATATATAAGATATTCTGTGCAGATTATGCCAAGCGGAAATGCGTGTATGCATATCTGCCGCTCTCTATAACAACGAAAATAACTATTGGGGGAACAAATGAACATCATTGAAATACTTCTATTTGTGACCGCGGTCGCCAGTGTCATCAGTTTTGGTATATGGCAGGGACGAAGCACTGCCAGCGATGGTTCCGGTGCTGCGAGCGGCTATTTTTTAGCTGGCCGCCACCTCACATGGTATCTGGTCGGCTTTTCGCTTATTGCCGCAAATATTTCAACTGAACAATTTGTTGGAATGTCTGGCAAAGCAGCCGATTGGCTAGGCATGGCGATTGCCTCTTATGAATGGTTTGCTGCGATCACTCTGGTTTTTGTCGCCTTCGTTTTTCTTCCTAAATTCCTCAAAACCGGTATATATACTGTTCCAGAGTTTCTTGAATACCGGTATGACCCTTTCTCTCGCCAAGTGATGGCGCTGGCAACGCTGGTTATTCTCGTCGGTGTTCCCACTGCCTCCGTAATTTTTTCTGGCGCTAAAGTTATTTCAGGCTATTACCCTGATGTGCCCCTACTCGGTAATTTAACTGCTTCTTGCTGGTTAATCGCACTATTAGCGGCTGGTTATGTGTTTGTTGGAGGACTTAAAGCTTGTGCATGGACAGACCTCATTTGGGGGGCATCCTTGATTGTTGGCGGTGGTATAGTCGCCTGGCTCGCATTCGATGCACTTGGCTCTGCAGAACCAACCATGCTCGCAAAAACAGCCACACTCAAAAATATTGATATTAACCAACTCGAGCAGGCGGGTGCGTGGCAACGATTCCAAATGCTCAATGCAGGAACCGCAGCCGAGGGTGGCAAACTGCACATGGTTCGCCCTATTAATGACCCAGAGATACCTTGGTCAGCGTTAATTGTTGGGCTATGGATTCCCAACTTTTTTTACTGGGGCTTTAATCAGTACATCGTACAGCGAACCCTAGGCTCCAAATCCCTCGCGGAAGGTCAAAAGGGGATTGTGTTCGCCGCCTTTCTAAAATTACTGATACCTTTTGTCGTGGTAATTCCCGGCATTCTTGCTTTCAACCTGTACTCCGAACAGTTAGCCTCAGCGACCGGCAACTACGATTATGATGGCGCTTTTCCAACACTCTTGCGAAACCTGATTAAACCCTACCCGTGGATTAGCTGGTTTGTATTGGCAGCAATCTTCGGTGCGATCGTAAGCTCCCTGGCCTCCATGCTCAATTCTGCTTCGACAATTGCGACTATGGATCTGGTTCGCAAATATGCGCCTGGTATTCCCGAAGAAAAGTTACCCGCATGGGGTCGCGCATTTGTGGTCATTTTTGTAATTATTGGGGCGCTAATCGCCCCTTCACTCTCTGCACCTGAATTCGGTGGAATTTTTACTTTCATTCAGGAATTCCAAGGCTTCATAAGCCCAGGCGTAATTGCAATTTTTCTGTTTGGGCTGTTGGTACCCCGTGCACCTCGGTTTTTGGGTTGGAGTGGCATCGTACTCAATGCATGCCTTTACGGCCTGATCAAATGGTGGCTCGGTGACATTGTTGTCCACGCTGGGCTTTGGTTCTCGGACGAGATTTCCTTTTTAGACCGAATGGCAATCTGTTGCTTTCTCGTTTTAGTCTACTGCGCGCTCATGACGATCGTTCGCCCTCTACCCGCCCCTGTCGAACTGCCAGTCAATGCAGATATGGATATGACACACTCACCGTCGGTGAAAATCGCAGGCATTGCTGTAGTGTTGCTTACAGTTCTGCTATATGTATTATTTTGGTAAATTGAATTGCGCTGCTGGTTTACCAGCGGCGCATTGCCGCCAAAACACTGCATGGTGATAGGCAAAATTATTTGTGAATCGCTGGCGTATAGTCGCGAAGATAAATTTTTTGTCTCCATCAGGATTAAGTCAACCCTCCGCAAGTGAGGCAAATGCACCACCAGCTGCCTGGCAAGTGTGAATTTCCGGCTGCAAGCCCGTGTTAGAAAAATACTGTTCGTTCACTGATTGAATAACGCTGTTTTCCAGTTCGCGAGGCACCAGTGCGACAACACAACCTCCGAAACCACCACCAGTCATCCTCGCAGCCCCCCTTCCCTTCAGTGTCTGATTGATAATGTCGACTAAAATATCAATCTCTGGAACAGTAATTTCAAAATCGTCACGCATTGATTCGTGCGATTCAACCATTAGTTTACTTAGCGCAGTTATATCTCCTCGCGACAGCGCATCAGCAGCGTCCAGTGTGCGTCGATTTTCTGTAATCACATGGTATGCACGCTTGTATGGCAAAATGTCAATGTGCGCTTTATTCGCAACGAGCTGTTCTAGCGAGAGATCCCTTAGTGCATCGACACCAAAATACGAGGCTACGGTTTCACATTGCTGACGGCGTATATTGTATTCACTGTCCACCAGCCCACGCTTCACATTAGAGTTAATGATGACGAGGCTTAACTCAGCAGGCAGATCGACCATGTGCGCTTGCAGGGAGCGACAATCTAACAGCATGGCTTTTTGGGGTTCGCACAAGGCAGACGCCAGTTGATCCATCACTCCGCAGCTACAACCACAAAAATTGTTTTCGGCGGCCTGTCCAAATAGAGCTGCCTGAACCCCAGAAATGGCTTCATCACTGAGACCGGTAAGCGCCGCGGCAGAAACAATTTCAAGCGCAGCCGAGGAACTCAATCCTGCACCTAAGGGTACATTGCCGGCAATAACGATATTTGCACCGCATAGCTGATAACCCGCACCCAGCAATTCAATAACCACACCGCGCAGGTAATTACTCCAGGAGGCATCAGCGTCCCGCGTAACGGGTTCGTCCAAACTAAACTTTACGCGCGATCCTTTTTCGTCGAGCGCGATTGCCTCGATCACTCGATCTTCGCGCTTCGATGCAGCGATTGCAGTAAAATAATTCAATGCCGCAGGCAATACGAAACCATCGTTATAATCTGTGTGTTCGCCAATTATATTTACGCGGCCCGGTGCTTTAAAGATACGTTCAGCCGCTTTCGAAAAGTGTTTTTCATGTGCCTGGGCTGCCCGCACATCAGGTGTTACTTCAGTCATGGCTCACCTCGCCACCTAATGCTGCTTTGTAATGGCTGGCGGGCAGAGATCGCAGCTTATCCGCGGCTTGTTCGGGCGTTAAATCGCGCTGTGATTCGGCCAGCATTTCATAACCCACCATAAATTTTCTCACGGTAGCCGAGCGCAGAAGAGGCGGAAAAAAATGGCCGTGCAGCTGCCAGGCAGAATGCTCCTCACCATCGATTGGCGCACCGTGCCAACCCATTGAATAGGGAAAAGACATATTAAATAAATTATCGTATCGGATGGCTATTTGCCGGACTACATCTGCCAGCGACAACCGTTGACTTGAGTTAAGATCTACCATTTTTTGGACGCTAAAACGCGGTAACACCAAGGTTTCAAATGGCCACGCCGCCCACCAGGGCACCACAACTATCCAGTCATCATTACTCACCACAAGTCGTTGGCCGTCTTTGAGTTCTCTCTCCGCATAATCCAACAATAACGCGCGGTTGTTATTCTCGAAGTAAGTGCCTTGATGCTCATGCTCTTTCGCGACAAGGGTCGGCATGTTCTTCTGCGCCCATACCTGGCCATGCGGATGCGGCATAGAACACCCCATCATAGAACCCTTATTCTCAAAAACCTGGATATGAGCGTAGCGACCACTGAGCTCCTTTGTCTGCTCTACCCAACATTCGACAATCTTTGTTATTTGAGTAAGCTCCAACTCGGGAAGTGTTTTGCTGTGATCAGGTGAAAAGCAGATCACTCGAGCTTCCCCCTGCTCCGCTTCAAGGCGAAATAGCTCGTCATCGCTGTACATATTCGGTGTATTCGCCTGGAGAGCGGCGAAATCGTTCGAAAAAACGAACGTGTTCAAGTAATTTGGATTCTCATCTCCGGTTATACGTTTGTTGCCCGGACACAAGTAACAATCAGGGTCATAGCTTGGGCGCTCGGTAACATCTAGAGTCTCAGATTGCCCTTGCCAGGGGCGTTTAGCCCTGTGTGGTGACACCAACACCCACTCTCCAGTTAGCGCATTAAAACGGCGATGTGGGTGATCCTTTGGATCAAAATTCATTGTCATTAACCCTTCTCGACAATTTACACCAGGTACCTTTTCGGGTTCGCAGACTGCCAGCGCTAGGTATTATCCACCATACGCTCGATATCAAATTCGGCAACCCATTTTCGCTCTGCTTTTGCCAGCGCTATATTGGCGCAGTAATCATCAATATCGCTTGAGCGCCTCGCTGTGCTATCACCTGGTTTCTACTTTTTTATATCGAAATTAAAAAACAACACAAAGCAAGGCCACAACAAAACCAATGCATATTTATCATATTAATGTGACTACATGCGAATAACAATAGTCGACAAGGTTCAACGCTTTCGAGCAACGTCCAACGTTTAGGCAAAAGCTAGTCGATTCAAAAGAAGTCAGGTGTACTTAGATTTAGCGCTTTTCCTTACCTATTAACTCGACAAAAAAAATTGCGACCTTACTAGGCAGTGCAAGGATGCGCCGCGATTGCCCAAAGGGCAATGTAAGCCTTTGAAGTATTGGAAAATTCACACATTTACGCCAGCACGTCAGGGGCGCGCGATAAAAAAGATAGGATCATCTATTTTATCGCCGGGTTAATAGTGAGCTGTCGATCAAGTCAATGGCCTCGTTAAGAAGCGCTTTTATTGCGGTGCGCGCCGATTCCGGGTTGCCGGAGATGATGGGGTCGCAAACACGCTTGTGGTCTGCGAAGCTGGCAAAATGTACATTTTTTATGCGATTAGTGTGGGTAATACTTACCCGAAGTGCAGTCTCAATAAAGTCACGCAACTGAATGAAGAAACGATTTCCGCTTGCGAGCAAAATCGTCGTATGGAATTCGATGTCGGATTCGAGTGCATCGTCGTTACCCAGTTCCGCCTGACGCATGCGCTCCAATGCAGCGAGAATGTCAGTCTTTTGCTCTTCGGATGCCCCTTGGGCGGCGAGCGCGGCAGCTTCGGGCTCTATGGCTACGCGGAGCTGGGTAAATTCTTTGAGGAGTTCAAGCGAAGGGCGACTGTTCAGTGTCCACATCAAAACATCGGAATCGAACATATTCCATTCAGAAGTAGCTTGCAACCTAATACCCTGCCTGGGCCGCGAAGAGATAAGCCCTTTCGCTGTGAGCATTTTCACTGCTTCTCGCATAACACTACGACTGATATCGTACTGATCTGCCAATTGGGCTTCTGTCGGAAACTCTCCTCCGAACTTGTATTTGCCACGTACGATATCTAACCCAAGATTGTAAGTCACTTGGTGAGTCAGATTATGGCCACCGTTTAAAATCTTCATATTTTTCCAATAATAAACTTGGTCCGGATTGTATTACCAATACAGCCGGGTATGCAACGCGATAACCCTCTGGAACGCGCGCTAACACCGGTGTTTGCAGGCTCGCAACCTCAGTCCTAAGTATTACTGAATGCGCTCTGTCGAATTGCTCAGATGGGAACGAAAATCGGCAATAGCCAAGAGGATAGTCTGCGCATAAAATGACTAAACGCCAGCGGCTTGGCTACTCGTTAAACGAGTCGAAAATTGCCATGCTTAGACAGGCGTATTCACATGATTCGTCATTGACTTATCGCCATCCGAACCAGCACAACTACGCCGGAGTTGGCTCGCTACTGTGTCTTTCCGAAAGCAAACGAGTAACGCTAAAATCATTTGCGCCTAGCAAGTCTTTAAGATATGCAGCCTCGTCCTGCTGCCCTTTAAACGCGAGCTGTATCACCAAGCCGTTGGCAGAGGGGTAGGCTTCGAACAATATGCCTTCAAAATCTCGCAATACTTCCTTCATATTTACTTTCGATACAATTATCTCTGTTTGTGCGGTTAAGCTTTGCATAACGAAGTTAAATACAATCTCTTCTGTTAGTTTAGGAGCCGCAGCTTCGCAGGCATCAAAACCGCTTTGCTTTAAAGCTAGGAAGTTTACGTTGTTATTAACCAACTGCTCCACTTTGCTACTGACCTCTGCCAACGTTGTACTCGTGTTTACTACCATTGGAATTTTATCCAGAAACAATCCCACTTGATCGTAATACGTCTTTTGGCCGACCTTTCGTCCGTATTGGTTTAGAGTCATGACAAACTGGTCGAGATCAAATAAGTAGCTCACTATACGTTTAAATATTTCGAAAGCCTCTTCCGCCATACGAAATTTGTCAACGAACGGGACTTCCAGTTGTAGGTGCATCAAATCAAATGCCTTTCGCAGCTCCCCCCTTTGACTAACCAGGGTTCTCAGCCGAACAATTTCAGTAAAGTTCAGCAGCGAATCGGCAATATCAAATGCATCGTTTGTGGCCCCGGACCAGACTTGCGCGACATAGTCTCTGTAATTTACGGGAAGAGGACCACTTTCTTGGTCTAGCAATTGCTGTAGGCCCTGTTCGATAATAGTGGCGGATGCACCGTCGGTCACCAAATGGTCTGCGGCCATGATAAAGTGATGCTCTGTGTCGCTGACGCTTACCCAGACCGCAGCATAATTCAAATACGATTTTTTACAGGTCTTTAGAAGAGTTTCGATAACCTCTTGTAAAATTTCGTCTTTCTCTGATTGCGAAGCGAGTTCTACATTTAGTAGAGGAATAGTGATTTCGCTGCACTCCGTACGCATTTCATTCCATAAAATCGCGTTTTTATCCAGCCATGCGTGCAATAGATCGTGTCGATTGAAAAATTTCTGGCTCGCACGTTGAAGCTCCTCAGCCGAATAGGCGCCATTAAACACCATCCATTCCACGCCCTCGCGCGCGTCCCACATCAGCCATTCCTTTTGCATCGGGCTGAGGGGAAACTGGGATACAATTTCAAGCGCTAAAAGATCCTCCTCGTATTTTTTCAGCGCTGCATCCAGTTGAACGAAAGACGTGTATTGCGTCGATTTTTCGTTGCGCGGCAAGGAGGCGAGTCCGTTTCTTTGCAAGTCTTGCACTGCGTCGTCTAAAGAATCAGTAAATCTAATAAATGCAGGATATTTTTCACACCCAAATTCGTTAGACCTGCGCAAATCAAAAAATCTGCTTTGGTAAATCTTATTGATCAACACGATATGTACTGACTTACCCTCAATCTCCAGTTGCAATTCTCGGAAGTCAATATCCGCGCTCGAAAGCCAATCCCCAATTTCGCGACTCGCACGAACAAGACCTTCGCAACAATCAACTAAAACTGGATTTTGATATATCTCATTAATAGATAGTTGTATATCGCACACCTTGAGACGACTGAGCATACTGATAGCAAGCAGGGAGTTTCCGCCCAGATCAAAAAAATTGTCGTACCGACCGACGCTTCCCACGCCTAGTACATCCTGCCATATATTCGCCAAAACCGTTTCAATCCGCCCCTCGGGTGCTACATACTCGTTACGTCGCCAAACCTTTTCATCGGGAATTGGCAATCTGCGACGGGCCACCTTACCATTCTCTGATAGCGGAAAAGCATCGAGTTTTATGCATATTGCAGGCACCATGTAATCGGGAAGACGCTCCCTTAAAAAGACTCTAAGCCCGTCCCAGGAAACAGCGTCGTCCGCCACCAAGTAGGCAACCAGCTGCTTTCCAAGCTCACCCGAGTCTACCGGATGGACGACAGCCTGCGCGACCCCCGGATATTTAAGAATATTTTTCTCAATTTCACCGAGTTCAATGCGAAAACCCCGTATTTTCACTTGAAAGTCTTTTCTGCCAAGATATTCCAAACGACCGTCGTTATGTCGTCGAACCAAGTCACCGGTGAGGTAGAGTCGCCGATCGCTCTCATCAACAGCGTAGGGATTTTGCACAAATGCGGCTTCTGTGAGGTCGGGTCGGTTTAAATAACCTCTGCCTAATATTGCACCGGATACCGCCAGCTCACCTACGGCGCCCATCGGTACGAGGCTTAAATTTTCATCGACAATATACAGGCGTACGTTGGGTGCTGCGTTGCCGATAAATACTTTCTCGCAAGGCTCACTAATAATGTCGAAAGCTACGGTGTCGGAACACTCAGCAGGGCCATAGTCGTTATAAATTGGAATGCCCGGGTACTGGGCGAACCAACGGTCGGTGAGCGACGGTGGAAATGCTTCACCTGTGGAGTGCAAGCAGCGCAAACTCGGCAGAGGTTGCTTAAAGGGCAGCAGCGCATGTAGAACGGACGGAACTACTACCCATATACTTACCTGATGTTGATCTAGATACTGGAGAAACCGTTCAGGATCGATTACCAACGCGTGAGGCACGATTACCACTGAGCCACCGAATGTCACAGCGCCGAGAAACTGAAAAACAGAAACATCAAAACACTGCGACGCAGTTTGGGCAATGACATCTGCTGAGGTCGTCTCCAATGGATCGAGCTTTGTATGCATATTGTTAAGCATTCCAAAGTGCTCAACCATCGCCCCTTTGGGTTTGCCCGTCGAACCCGATGTGTAAATAACGTAAGCCAAATCATCAGACTTAGGAAAATTTAAACTTTCATTAGCCTCAGGCTCGCTGAGTAGTTCGCCAAAGCTAAGCAGGCGTTTAATCTCGATCGAGCCTTCTACGGTACTTCGCTCATTGCTCAACCGATGCCCTATAATGGCCAGATCGGGCTGAGCTTCTTCAAGAATATCGCACCACCTTTGCGGGGGGTGTGTCGGGTCAATCGGTAAAAATGCTGCTCCCGCCCGCAAAACAGAAATCATCATAATGACGAGGTCGATATCCCGATGATCCAGCAACGCAACTATCGAGTCGCGCTCGATTTTCCTACTTCGTAGTTTTTTAGCGATACTCGACGTTATCTGCTCTAGCTCCGCGTAATCAAGTACCTGATCCAGACATTTGACAGCTATTGCATGAGGTGTGGCTGCAGCCTGCGCTTCGAATATTTCTACCCATGTTTTGGTACTGTTTTTAGCGCTTGCAACAATAGGAATATCTGAAGTCGCCTTAGTTTCTTTTAATTGCACCAGCTCACGAAGCGTGTTGAGATGAGTTAAATTTTCATAAACAATTTGATCTTCGATGCCGAAATCGATCAAACACGCAATTTCATCCACGCCAGCCAATTGCAATTCGTCAACAATAGGTTTGCAACTTTGCGGTGTCCCGAGTAGAGCGCTGGTTTTATAGTAACGACTAAACGCTCTTTCGATAAGAACTTCCATATCGTCAGACTGTGATTCTGAGGAAGCTGCTACACCGAGATGTTTTTGCAGAAATTGCGGAGAGCCTATCGATTCTTTTAGATAGGCTTTAAAGGGTTCCTTCACCATGCTGTATACATAGTTTTGGTCACTCGATACGAAAGTGTGTATTAAAACACTCACGCTACCCCGCCCCCTATGCCCGGCGTTTCGCCAGGCAGCGCGATATGCAGATATTTTGTCACGCAGCTCTGCTGCAGTCTGGCCCATAAGGTGGGTAAGCAAATTAATACCCATAGTTCCAGCTCGTTTAAAAGATTCAATATTACCAGTGGTTGTTAGCCAGATAGGCAACTCTGCTTGTATTGGCAGCGGCCTAATATTCACGCTCTCAATTTCACCCAATCCATTTTTCAATGCTATTGAGTCTCCACGCCATAATTGTCGGATAATTTCAACTTGATCAAACAGCGACGTCTGTCGTGATTCGTAAGACGCAGGGGCAATAGTAAAATCTTTAGGATGAAATCCCGCAGCGATACCGATCCCTACCCTGCCACCCGACATATTGTCAATAACTGACCAGTCCTCTGCCAAGCGTATAGGACTATGAAGAGGTAGTACGCAACTTCCTGCCCGGATTTTTATTCTGTTTGTCACTGAAGCAATCGCAGCAGATGTAATCGCGGGATTTGGATAGAGCCCACCAAAAGTATCAAAATGTCGCTCCGGAGTCCAAACAGCCTCAAAAAAATTCGCATCAGCATATTTTGCGCCCTCCAACAATAGTTGGTATTTGTCCGCGGTGCGCCCACCGGTATCATTAGCGAAGTAAAACAAGCTGAATTTTAGTTTTTCGGTACAGTTTCCATCATGTGGCAACTCAGTCTCTTGCACCGGCATGGGCAAAGCGGGTTTAATCCCACCCGGATAACTCCGTAAGTTAAAATCAAATAGCAGTTGTTCCCTCTCGCGCTCGGAATATAGCGGTAGCTTACTTGCCGGCAAACTCGGATTATTGACAATACTGTCAAGCAGTACCGAGAAATTAACCGCCATGCGTTCTATAGTTTCACGTTCGAAAAGACTGCACGGATACTCCCAGCTTGTTGTAATACCGTCAGGTGTTATGGAAACGTATAGGGTTAAATCGAACTTACTGTATGGCAGGTCTCCAGGGAGAGGCGTAAAGGTTCGGCCGTTATCCGCACTATACCAATCCGACTCATGGCCGAGGTCCTGGTTCAAAATGGTTAAATGTATTTGTACCAGAGGCTCATAGCTCAGGCTGCGCTCGGGATTGAGCGCCTCTACCAGTCGTTCAAACGGAAAGGCTTGATTGGCATAAGCAGAAGTAAGATTTTTCTTAGTCTTTGCAAGAAAATCCAAAAATACAGGGTCATCCGAAAGATCGGAACGTAAAACAAGGGTATTGACGAAAATACCCATAACATTTTCCAGTTCAATGTGGGGGCGATTCGATACCGAAAATCCCACCACAATATCGCTCTCACCGCTGTAACGTGATAGAAACACGGCGAACGCAGCTTGCAACGTCATAAACAGTGTTGCACCGTGAGCTTTTGAAAATTGCTCAAGGTTGTTGGCCGTCTCTTTGCTAACCAGTAAATTTACCTGCCCGCCAATGGTGTTTTGTTGAGGCGGTCGCACTTTATCCAGCGGCAGGCTGTGTACTTGAGGTATGCCATCCAGGGTTTTCTTCCAATAGGCCAACATGTTTTTCATGGCCTGAGACTCTAACAGCGATTCCTGCCAGATTGCGTAATCGATATAGTCAACAGGCAAAGCGGGTAATGAAGGCTGCTCACCACGATTTAGTGCATCGTATACGGTGTTTAATTCGCCAATAAGCAGGTTTGTCGTCCAATTGTCGAATGTTATATGGTGCTGGGTAAGCATCACATTGTGAGAATTGTCAGGAAGTTGAATCAACGTGACACGAATCATCAATTCTTCCGATAAATCGAATTTTCTCAGTGTATCCGTACTTATTAATTCTCTTATTTTTTCGACTCTCTCCGCTTCCGACAACTGCGCATAGTTCAACTGACGAAGTGTAAAGCTATAGTCTTCAAGGACCTGTTGATAGGGTACACCCTCATCCATCATGTACACGGTTCGTAATATTGCGTGTCGCTGAAGAATCCATTCAAACGTTTTTTGAAGCGCACTAATATTGAGATCATGCACTTTAAAGAAAAGCACACAGTTGTAGGCGGAGACTTCCTGCTCCAGAAGCGACACAATCCATAATCGCTTCTGCGAAGATGACAGTACCGCCCGCCCGTTGTGGTTGGTACGAGCAATAGCGGGCAGGGTCTCGCTCGCATCCGAGTTCTGCAGCACACTAATCTCATTCGCCTGCTCTTGAATCGATGACATCTCGAACATGCGTTCCAGCGATATCTCTACCCCCAATTGATTGCGAATTTCGGTAATCACTCTGATTGAGAGTAGCGAATCAACCCCATATGAGAATAGATCTTCCGTTACACCAATACTCTCGCGACCGAGATGTTTACACCATATTTCATGTAAAGTAGTGCAATGAGCATTTGGCAACAATTCACGGTTGGTATCCTGCTGATCTTCAATGGGGGTTATTGCCTCTTTAGCGTCCACTACGGATCGTTCCGCGCGCGCATATGTATCTTCGCTCGACACTTGAGAATCATTGGCAGAATCAGCTAAATTAGGTACGTTCGCATGATCTGGATACCAATATTTTTGGTCAAAACTATAGGTTGGCAGGTCGAGCCGTCTTCGACTCTCATTGCCGTAGTAACTATGCCAATCGACAGATATGCCCGCGCAGTACAACTCGCTCAACAAGACTGCCAGCGATCCGCGGCAAGATTTACTAGCACCAGCACCGCCAATACTCGCGATAACTTTTTTATCTTTTTTAAAGTTCGCGTTTTGCGATACAAGCTTGCCAAGTGCCTCTCCAGGCCCCACCTCAACAAAAGCCCAGTTATGATTGCGCTCGAGAAACTCCACCCCTGAACCAAATTGAACTGGCGATCGGAGATGAGATCGCCAGTAGCCTGCTAGCTGCACCCTAGCGGGTTCCGCCCATTTTCCAGTCACGTTAGAAACAAATTGTTTTGTCGGCGATGACGTTGGGATAGCACTCGCAAACAATTCAAATTCGTCTAAAATTGGCTCCATAAAAGAGGAATGGAAAGCATGTGAGGTACGCAACAAAGAATTGGGCACACTCGAAGCGTCCAATTTCAATCGAAGATCCTCAAGTTCACTGGTATCGCCCGCAAACACAATACGATCGGGCCCATTAACAACGGCAATCTCGATGGAACCACGCAAATATTGCTTGCCCTCCTCAGGTGTAAGCAGCGCGCTCAACATCCCTCCCGGTTTACAGGATTGCATTAGCTCTGCACGCTTCAAAACCAATCGCATCGCATCCTCTAGACAGAATACCCCTGCCAAATGTGCCGCGACATACTCACCCAAGCTATGGCCGAGCATTCCTTCGGATTGAATGCCCCAATGCGCAAGCTGCATCGCTAATGCACTCTCAAACATAAACAGCAGCGGCTGGGCAATATGAGTTTGGCCAATCACTTCTTCTGTAGACTCTTCCGAAACCAGGCAGTTCAGGAGTGTCTCTTTTACGTCAGGTGCGCAGATTTCCAGGCATGCATCAATGCAGCTTCGAAAAACCTCCTCCGTTTCGTACAAAAATTTACCCATGCCAGCAAATTGCGCTCCTTGCCCGGGAAACAAGTAGCATAGTTTTTCGCGCCGCTTGGGGTCGCAGAAGTTTATTTTGGGAGCCAGTAAAAAGGCTTCTAGCTGAGCAACCAATTCAGCTATATCGTTCACAACGCATGAAAATCGGTAAGCCAACTCGCGACGACCAACACTCAGGGTATAACAAATGTCCGCTAACGTTTTTTCGTCGGCACTCATCCAACGGTTCTTTATGTCCTGAACGAGATTTTTTACATTATTGATAAGTGACTGTTCAGTATTAGCGGATAGGCAAACAACCTGTGATGCGCGCGAAGGCGAGGATCTGAAGACATGGTTATACTCTTCTAAAATACAATGTGCATTTGTACCACCGATACCAAAAGAACTTATTCCAGCGCGTCTGGGAAGACTCGACGAGCTCCATCGGCGAAATTCGGTATTCACCTCGAGCCCCGCGCCGGTCAAATCAATATTTGGGTTCGGGGAGTTAAAATGCAAACTCGGGAAAAAGCATTGGTGTTGTAGAGAAAGAACCGTTTTTATAACGCCAGCTATACCAGAGGCTACACCTAAATGCCCGATATTGGTTTTTACTGCGCCTATTGCGCACGGTTCCAGTGAAGAGAAATTATAGGCATCGGCTAGCGCTTCTATTTCTATCGGATCACCAAGCTTTGTGCCTGTACCATGAGCTTCTATGTAGCCAACACTGGTTGGTGGTATTTCTGCGCGCTCCAGTGCTGCGCGGATAACGCTTACCTGACCTTCAACACTCGCAGCTGTATACCCTACTTTCATCTTGCCATCGTTATTTATCGCGGATCCCTTTACGACCGCAATTATAGTATCGCCATGCTCGATTGCGTCTTCGAGCATCTTTAGTACTACAACGCCACAACCCTCGCCCACCATAGTACCGCTAGCATCAGCATCGAATGCTCGACAACTGCCGTCTTTGGACAAAATCATATCCGGATGATAGAGATAGCCCGTATCTTTCAAACTTTGGATCGAAACACCACCGGCCAGAGCTATATCACATTCGCCGGCTATTAAGCTTTGACATGCGAAATGCATCGCGACCAACGATGTAGAACACGCTGACTCAATGCGAACCGCTGGCCCACGGAGATTTAACTTATGCGCAATGCGAGTGCACAAAAAATCTGGCTGAGAGAGCGTATAGTTGTTAAAATTTTCCGCGAACGAGTTCGTGTCACCAACCGCGTCTACCGGTAGCTTTACTTGTGCTGCAGCCCCGGCAAATAGCCCAATCAGCCCGCTATACGTCTCGGAGTTATACCCGGCGCTTTCTAACGCTTCCCATACACATTCGTGAAACATAGCTATTTGCGGGTCAAGACTGGCCGCATCTGCGGGGTTGTAATTAAAAAGATCTGCATCGAAATAGCCCTTACCGCTAACACTGGCCGTTTTTTTAACGTAATTCTCGTTACTGATTAGATTGTAACAATTGCCAGCCTCTATTAACTCCAGATCAGTTAATACTCGTGTACCTTCCTGCCCATTTTTTAGTAGCTCATAAAACTCAGCAATATTTTCTGCCTTCGGAAAGCGACCAGCCATTGCGATGATTGCGACTTCAAAACCTGTTGTTGAGGTCATGCATTAACTCCTTTGTCTTCCCTCGATTTCTTGCGTTTTAGCTGCCGCATTCGGGCTTTACCGTTGTGAATAGCGGCGCTATGCGTTGTCGTTTGCCTCACTGATGAACTTAGATATTGAGCAAACAAGTCGATGGATGGATAGCGAAATATTTTTGCTGGTGCGATTTCAATATTGAGGGTGCCGGATAGCTGTTTTACCAGAGTCATCACTTTGAACGAATCACCGCCAATTTCGAAGAAATTATCATGTATCCCGACCTGATCGGTGTTGATACCTAACACGTTGGACCAGCAGTCAACGAGCATGCGCTCGATCTCGTTCGAGGCGGGCACGTAAGCCTCATTCGATACTGACGCGCTACTCGGCGACGGGAGTTTTTCTTGATCCAGCTTCCCGTTCACATTCAAGGGAAAGGCGTCGACGAAGAATATGTGTGCAGGCACCATGTAGTCTGGCAGGTGCATACGGCCAAAATATTTGAACGCGCGTATTAGCTCAGTATTGCTGGCCGTGTTCGATTGGCCCTGATCCTCATTCGCGGCCTGTTTACTGGAGCGGGTTAATATCAGATACAACGTCAATACGGTACTTTGAGCGGCGTCTTTTCTTGCCAACACCCTTACCTGCTCAACTTCCGAGTGACGGGCATAAACGGATTCGATTTCACCCAACTCAATTCGATAGCCTCGAATTTTCACTTGGTCGTCTATCCTCCCGACTACATCAACACTCCCGTCTGGATGACGTCTTCCCATATCGCCTGTTTTGTATATTCGACCTTCGCCAGTAAAATAATTTTTGATATATTTTTCACTATTCAGACTGCCCAAATTAAGGTAACCCTGAGCGACACCATCCCCACCGATCCAAATCTCGCCGATAACATTGTCGGCACATAGCTGGCCAAACTGATCGACAACGTAAATCGACGAGTTATCAATTGGCGAACCAATACTGATGAACGTGTTTGATTGAATCCTATCTCCATAGCAAAAACTCGACAGCACAGTCGTTTCTGTCGGACCGTAACCATTGATATAGCGGCAAGCCTTGCTCCAGGTATCTACCAAATGACGCGAGGGCGAAGCGCCCGCAGTTAGTACTACACTATGCTTATTAACATAGTTTGGCTCCATTTCATTCAGGTACTCGGGCGGAAATGCAGAGAATGATATTTGATTAAGCTGAAGGTACTTACCGACAGCGAGTGGGTCTTTGGTCAAACCGTCAGACAAGATGTGGAGTTCAGCTCCGATCCATAAACTCGCAAATATTTCGCCCGCTGAGGCATCAAAGGTGAAAGGCGCAAACTGCGTAACTTTAGAATGCTCTGCTATCAATCCCTCACGGGAGACCCAACAGCAAAAATTTGCAATGTTTTTGTGTGTAATTACAACACCTTTGGGCGTTCCCGTGGTACCAGATGTATAGATGACATAAGCAGGTTTTTCGACGTCTTGCCGATGTTTGGGTTGTAATCTGTATTCAATATTTTCTGAAACGTCAGATACATCGAGGGAATTACAGGACAGGGATCTAAATTTTACTAAGTGCTCCGAATCGGTTATGAGCCAACGAATAGCGGCATCGGCTATTACGTGAGCGCAACGGGCCTCAGGCTGTTGCGTACCCAAAGGAACATATGCACAACCCAGTGCGTGTAGACTTAATATCGCGGCGATAAAATCCGTCGATTTTGGCAGCACAATCGCGACATATTCGCCTGGTTCGATATCCGCGTTGACCCAATTCGATGCGAGATAATATGCACGGTCACGTAGCGCCGAATAGGTCCACGCTTTACCTTCGTGTACAACCGCCACCCTCTGGTTATTGCGTTGAGAGACCGCCAAAAACCGATCCCAGATAGTTTCCGCTTTATATGCGTACCGAGTTCGTTCGTTTAGACGATGCAGCTCTTGCAATTGAAATCGGTTCAGCGCTTGTACATCGGCTAACGGACGATCAATAGCAAAAGCGATTTCAGATAGTATTTGCGCGTAACTGCTTAGGATAGTTCTAGCATCAACATCGCTATAGGATGCCGTGTTGTATACCAGATCCACAGCTACCTCTTCACCAGGGTGAACAATCAAATTGAGTCCGAAGTTATTGTGGCCCAGCGTTTTAATTTCGTGAATATCTAGGCGCTTAATCTGATCGCCTTTCGCGAACGGCAAATTTTCGGTTGTTACAAATGTATCGAACAGCCTCTCAGATGATGGTAGATCACCTAGCTTGCTGATTTTATCAAGCGATAAGAATTCGTAATCCGACGCAAGTTCAAGCTGATTCTGTACACTGTTTAGTAACTGTCGAATACTGGCTTCGCCGGACAGCTTTAACCGCATAGGCAGTGCATTTAGACACATACCAACTAAATCAACAATGCCATCTAATTCCGCTGCACCGGCACGACCACTCACAGCATAGCCAAAAAGCACGTCATTTTCCCGGCTAAACTTGCCGAGCAATATGGCCCACGCCAACTGAACGACAGCGTTCGGAGTTAATTGCTCGGCTACGCAAAGATGATAAAGCCTCTCCGAAGTTTCCGCGGATAAGGTCTCTGAAACCAACTTCTGAACGTAAACTTGCTCGGAATTGGGTTTAGCAAACGAGATGTGAGTTGAAGCCTTAAAACCTTTTAAGTAATTACGCCAATATGATTCTGCGGGCTCAACTTGCTGATCGCTCAACCAGGCAATATAGTCTTTAAATGGAACAGGAGTTGTAAGCTCATCCGCCTGCTGATTAAGCAATAGTCCAGGGTAGATCTTTTGCAGTTCGTCAAGCAATAAATTTAACGACCAGCCGTCGAGTAACGCGTGGTGGTAGGTCCAGACCAGAACACTGCATCCATCTGCCCTACCAATGAATAGAAACCTGTTGGGTGAACGACCTAAATCAAATTGTTTAACCCTTTCCTCTTCAGCAAGAGCGCTAACGCTAGTAGTTACATCGCCCCCGGATGTAGAGGGCAAATGAACTTCTCGCCAATCGATAGGTTGCCTGATCAGCACCAACTGCAATAGCTCTCCGCGCGCACCCTTTTCAAATATAGTTCGCAAAGCATCATGTCGCGCTATCAGTATTTCGATTGACTGTTTTAACGCGTTGGAATTGAGGGGCCCCATCGTTAGAATCGCTTGAACCGCATAGCTACCGCCACGCTGTTCTATACCGGAAAAGGAGATCATCCCACGCTGCATGTCTGTCGCCGGATAGATATCGTGCAAATCAGGGTGCCGCTTCAGAAATTGCCTTAGATGAGCTAAAGGTTGTATTGCAAGAGGGTAATTGGCAGGAAGTACTGGGCCAGCCGAGTTGAAATGCGCTAGAATTTTCGCATCCTGCTCTCTCAAATTAAGATAAATTTTGTCAGCGAGAGCGGCGATATCCGAGTGCCACCCTCCGATTTTAAGCACGGGGCAATCGTCCAAGCCCGATATATCAATGATAAGCCAATAATCGCTATCGTCTACTTCGCTTGGATCTATTTTTGAGCGGTTCGTTGAAAGACGGACAAGAATGCCCGACCCACTAGTAACTAAACGACTCGCTTTCTCATTATCTTCAACAATGTTTTCAGCTGCTGTTAGATTATGTAACTGCGACAATATCGCTACATATTCAGCTTTTGTCCGCAACAGGCGCTCTCCGACATCGCGAATCGCTGAAGGCAGTAAAATTGGAAAACACAGACGACCTGTTCCAAAAATATCATTTTCAAGTCTGTTTTTACAAAGATCGCTGGGGATACTCAAATTCAGCACAACGGTTGGCGACCCTGCTTTTAAGATACCCAGAGTAGACTCCAGTGCCGACCCAATAGATGTCAGCAGAATATGCGCTTGATCAGTGAGGTAAATATCGTTAAAAACAGCATTTGCCGCATAGATTGATGAATCTAGCCTGGTGCCCGGTGACCAAGTAAGACAGCTTGTATCTAGTACGCGATCGCAGAAAGAAGTAGGCTGTTTATAAAACGACTTGGCGCAATACCTGTTTTGCCAGAACTTAACCCCCTCATTAACAGCTTTGGCAATAGGATCAGAACCAGTTTTTGGATTAACTAAATTAATGTTCATGCTCGCCTCCACTAATGGATATGGCGTTTTAAACTCAGACGCAGTTTGAAGGATTTAGATTGGCTGATAAGTTTTATTTTTCTATCTTTATCAAATCCAGCATTCACTACTATTGGCATTTGTGAATGCCACTTTTGCAATGGCGCGCCATAGAGCACCATTATTCCTTGAAGCACACATAATCGGCGAAGCACGATACTCCAAAATGGTTTTATTGTTCCGGGACAGGATTCACAGTTAAAGTTACAACAAATTTACATTAAAGATGCATGACGACATCAGTGACAGAAAAACGTGCCTTTTATTAACGGGTTTTTTGGGGGGCAAACTAAAGAGTCGATTACAATACATAAGCAGGTATCAAACGACACAAAAGACAACTACCTACTTACTCAGAACACCTAATCATGAAAGTAGCCTATAAGGCTAAACGAGAAGAAAAAACCAATCACAATTATTTTTTACAGGTGAAAATCGTGGAGTGAAATATCATGCTAACTAAGCTGCACATGAATTCCGTAGCGACTGAATCCGCGATAGCACGTAAGCTACAAAAAGCAGCAAATATAAAAGTGTATAACGCAAACCCGATACACGTTCAGCAAAAATCAGCAAGAAATAGGCTAGGGCCTGTTAACACTAATTCAATTCGCTCTGCTGGAGCCTGTATTTTCAGGATGAAAGGCATTTTTGGCGTTGTTTAGCGGGCTAAACGAGTGAAAAATAACGCATCAGCCTGTAAATACAGGCCCAGCCCTGCGGGTTGCGGCTAAAATCCCGCTCTCAGCGTTGTTTGTCGCTCATTTGGAACAACCAAACTACGCTCCAAACGCCTTGATAGCGAAATTTTAGCCGCAACAGAATAAATCGAATTAGTGTTAACAGGCCCTAGAGGACAGGGACGCGAGGCTCACCATTTGGCGGCAGAGTGCGACTTACGCCAAGCCACAACGAAACGCAAGTGGGGCTATCACCGACCCCAAGCATCGCTGTAAGGACAACATCAGAAAAGCCTACATTATTGATTTTTCATATACCGTTAACTATTCTTGCACATGGCGCGCATATATACATTAGGGCGTGACCTGCGATAGCATGTTAAGTCGAATTTATAACAATGTGTTTTCAAAAATTAACTAACACAAGCTAACACACCTCTAAAATTAACGCTAAACCATTGAACAAATCTGAAACTCCTGCAAATCGCTGATTATTCCATAGAGTACTATTTTCACATCTGGATCACTTATTTTCGGAAATTTTTATGCTATTTATTCCCACCAAATCAAGTTCCATCCTAAAAGCAGTGGTTTCGATTGGCCTTTTATTTGTCATCGGCTGCAATAACTCGAAACAGCTATCTGGAGAGGACGTCGTTACGGACGATCATTTCGAACGCAAAACACTCTATGTAGATCTTGGGAACGCGATTAAGCCGGTGACGCATGTCGCCTCGGGCGCTCTCTACGGCGTAGTTGAAAATATTCCGACTAACATTGATGGGCTCGTTGCACCTTTGAACCCTAGCTCCTACGTCCAGCCAGCACTTTCCGGCGAAGGAGCACAACAACCTTACGGCAGTGCGATAGCAGTATCCAAAAGGCTGTGGAAAGTGACTAAGGCAAAAGTTGCCATTCGGTTAGCCGACGTACACCCTGGCTGGCCCTACCAATGGAGTGGCTGGAACAATTGGGAAAAAAAGGTTCGAGAAGTTATTACCGCAAAGCAAAGGTCCGGGCGAACGAATTACTATGGGTATGAAATCTGGAATGAACCTAAAGGTACTTGGCAGGCACAGAACGGTAATTTTTTGACTACTGTTTGGAAGCCCACTTACGACTTACTGCGGAAGCTCGACCCATTATCCAAAATCATAGGTCCTTCATCTGCTTACTACGCGGAATCCCAAATGGAGGAATTTCTACGTTTTTGCAAAGCCAACGATTGCATGCCAGACATTGTTAGCTGGCATCAGTTACAAGGCTCCCAGACAATTGCTAACAACATCACGAACTATAGAGCCCTGGAAAACCGTCTTCAGATTACTCCCCGGCTTATAAGTATCAACGAATACTCCCACGATAATCACGTCTTTGAGGGTGCGCCCGGCGTAGCGGTTCCCTTTATCGCTAAATTTGAGCGTCATGGCGTTGATACCGCAAATATTTCGTGGTGGTTCCCTGCCCTACCCGGGCGCTTGGGTAGTTTGATAACAGCCGAAGGCGCCCGCAACGGCGGCTGGTGGCTCTATAAGTGGTACGGCGAAATGAGTGGCGAAATGGTCACGACTACGCCTCCGAATGAGGCTAGCGATGGCCTGGACGGCTTTGCCAGTCTGGACATGAAAAACCAACGGGCAAGTATTATCGTTGGCGGCAATTTTCTGGGAATCGCGGATGTAAAAATCAGCGGCATTCCTACTTCATTTGCTGACAGGATACGGGTAAAGGTTGAACATGTTACATGGTCAAGCAAGGAGTCACCAGTTAATGGAACGGTAGTAGACTCAGATTCGGTTTACAGCATTCAAACAGGCACACTGACTGTGCCTGTAAAAATGACTAACCCGCTCTGGGGTTATCGAATCTCCCTATCTCGGGAGGACTCACCCTAAATCTACAGCAGCAGAAAATATCCTCTAGTGGCTTATAAATGGCAACTAAATCAATTCGGATCAATTTCATAACTAAAAACTGCTTCTATACCCACACCAAACACATGCGCAATTCTGAAAGCCAGTTCTAATGAAGGGGAATATTTGTTAGCTTCGATAGCAGAAATTGTTTGCCTTGTAACTCCGGCAGCTTTAGCTAAACTAGCTTGACTCATTTCGCTAGCTTCAAAGCGAAAGCGACGAATATTATTTGATATTTTGATGGGGCTCATTAGTACCCCCGACGATAATGGAATAGTTGGACGAGCGCTTTTGTACAGTCAGAAATAAAAGCCGCCACCAATAAAATATGTAAAATAATAATGGGCTCTAGGGGTTTAGTGATATTGTCTACCCAAGCCCCCTGAAATCCAAAATGCTCTGACACATACCCCAAATACAGGTAGCCAACTAAACATATGATACAAGTATGGAGGGTGTAGAGCGCCGACCTGTTTGCTTTAGCTTCGAATTGATAATCACGCTCATCCGCAGGTTCCTCGGCGGGCTGATCTCGTCGAGAGGATTGAAACGCTATCAGCCCATAAAGAACAATTGAAACGAGGATTGAATAATTAATGACAGAAATGAGGACAGAGGTCATATCACCTGCGCTGGAATACAAACCTTTATCCAAACTCCCCACCTTAAAAAAATACATTGCCATTGCGCTGATATCGATGAACAGTGTCACCCAAAGGTTTTTTTCTCGATTCGTTAATTCAAACAACATTGAAAGCTCGCTCCTTAGCAAAATTTGACTGCTACAGCAGCCGGACACCTACATACTCTGTTAGTTACATTTATCTTTGTGTAACTTTATGCTTACAAATGGTATACCTTGCTTTACATTATGTCAAATATATTTGTCATCAAAGATAAAAAGGGCTAACAGGTACAACTCCCGCAACTACGGTAAGCAACTGATTTTTATAGATAATTTCTAGTCTAAGCGAAGTATGGCTTTAGGAAAGCGTTCAGAGGTGACGTACGCGCATTGTTGAAGCGTTTTATGGACCTGTTTCTTCTCGAATAGTGTACCAAACAGGCCAGAATATCAGCCACCCTGCCATGACCCAAGGGATAGCTGATATAGAGTCCGTCAATACATGTGTTTTATCTGCTTGGCCAACGAACAACACCCCGCTATATAAGAAAATTGCCGTTATTGAAGCTGCCAGACACCCTTTTAGCCACTGCTTCCATTCATAGATTGTCCGGAGTCTACCGTGTTTAGGAGGAGTTAGAGGTTTAGTCCCACCTGCGAATCTATAGGCGGCGTAGTTATCAATCCATCGAATACCGCTGTGGCCATACACGAGAGATAGCCCTAAATATATGCCAGATAAAGCATGCGCAAGCTCCGCTTCAGCTCCTTTGTGCAAGTCAACGCTTGCCGCTACAAATAGAATGAAATCTAGTAAAGGAACGCATAACAAAAAGAGCGTTCCTAGGCGAGGCATGTGTAGCAGGTATCGAACCAACATGCCTAACGCCAGCATTACCCAAAATCCAATTTCACAAACAACAATTAGGGCAATTAGCATAAATACTGTGCCAGCTCGCAACTAAGCGTCGCCTATTAGCAGCTTGATATCACAACGATTTAGACGATACCAAAAAAAGCTTCCTGACCATGAAAGCAAAACCATTACGCAACTTGTGATTCTTTTGCGCTTGCCATAAGAACTGCCAAATCAGATCCCTTTCTCGGTAACACTAAATTGATTAAACGATTTTCATCTTTAAATACCAAACCATTTGATCGTAAAAATTCAAGCTCACTTTCAAGACTAAGCTCTTTAGAAAACTTGTCAATTAAACAATCGTGGGACCTGGGTTTATCAAGATAATTCAACAATTCACGAGTCTCTGCACTAATCTCATAACTTTTTATTTCACCATTTCTTGAATCATAAATAGTGTTTTGATCCACAAAGTACAGCTCGGGTTGATATTGATGTAGCTCGTTCGTTACAGACTTATCCAGATTAGCTTTTTTCCAGCTATCATTCCAGCGAGCTACGATAGCGTTTAATTTTGAAATCCAACGAGACATCATATTTATATATGGTGAAGCGTAATTGCTATCGTAAAAGTAGTACGCCATATTATTCAAGGTGTTTTTATCAAATGGATAAAGGTATTCGTAAAAATCGAATGGTTTTAACCACAAATCATACTCTTTTGAATTCATAAAATAAGGGCTATAGCGATCAAAACGAACAGGATAACATCCTCCTGGTGGAGGCAGATGAGAGAGCAGAGGCAAGTCGTTCGCATACTTGATAAAGACATGTTCTTGTTCCCCGGGGAACCCTATAAGCAAGTTCCAAATAGGCAAAATATCGTACAACACACAATTTTTTAAAAATGATATATTTGTAAAAGAAGATGTCCCTTTCTTCATCAATTTGAGCGTTGAAGAATCTAGCGCCTCGATCCCTGGCTGAAGTAATTTAACCCTGCTTTTCGAGAGCAGCTCCATCTCCCACTCTTTCAAAGATGCTTTTACCTCGTAAAATATATTGACATTATCCGGAGGGTTAATGTGAGGAAAGACATTGTGGGTATATTTTTGCGGGATAATATTATCGACACTCGAGAAATTTTTACATTTACCAGAATATTTAAAAATATCGTCAAACTGACCTATGGCGACTTCTGGCGCCATTGTTTTATAAGCCATAGATTGACTATTTAAACCACAGAAGGTGCAATGCGCCCTTTCACCCCACCAACAACCGCGTGATGTTTCAAAGAGTATCAATTTTGAATCTTTTATTTTCGGAAAAGCTTCGTCAAACTGCCTAATAAAATCAGTGTAATCAAGAGGCAAGTAGTCATCTAAGGGGCGTTCCTTTCCTATCCGATTTTGTTTCGTTAAAAAATCAACATTATTTTTGCTAAGAACCCCTTGAATAGCATTGCACGATTGCAAGTTCCTCTCAGCATAATGCTTTAGGAATTCTGGAAAAGAAACCAACGAGGGGCCAGAAAAAACAAAGTCAATTTGCGGAACATTTTTAGCGATTTCCTCTCCCATTGGAGACTCGCAATTAGCACCACCGATAACTACACATATACTTGACCTCCTTTGTTTAAGTTTTTTAGCCAACGCAAAACTAGCGCCATTTTGAGAAAACATCGAAGAGAAACCGACAATGTCATAGTTGTCTAGACCGTTATCATTGATAAGTTCATCTAGCTTTGCATCAATTTGTTCCCTAAATTGGAGCAACCCCTTCTTAAACGCGAGAGTTTGCGGATCATTCTGCGGGTAAAAACGATTGAGGTATTGTGTTTTATTGTCCGGTTGTTCGGGAAATGCAATATGGCGGAACAACCAGTCACCTAAACCAGAAGTAAACTGATTAGAGATAAAATCAAACATATCTGTGCCAATCAATTTACAAAACTCGTGATTAAAATAATATACGTCAATCTTTTCCACAACCGACTGACTTACAACCGCCTCCAGTTGAGACAAGCCTAATGAAGGCCGCTGTATATTGGCAAAAGGCATATTGATAAAAGCGACTCTCATTTCTTTATCCCGCGCTATTCAGGTAACAGGCTATCTAAAATTAGTTTTATTAAGTCACAGCCTCGCTTTGCTGACTCGCTAGCTCAAATAGCTCGAGCATATAGCTTTCATTTGAAAAAACGTCGACAAAGGATTCACTTCGAATACTATCTATTTTTTGGTTAAATTCATAAAACTCCCCTAATCTATGAGACCAATCTTCTGCATTCATATAACTCGTCACATCTTTTAACCACTTGATCATCAACGCTGGCAAATTCTCGGCCTTAATAAATGCCGCTACCCGGCGATCTATTTCTTTTTTATGAGCTAAGGGTAACAGCCTGATATTGTAATACTTAGGCTCTTGAACAATATTTAAAGTTATATCTTCATAGCGACAAATACCCTCAGATACTATACGCTTTAAAAGATTGGTGATATTAAATATATTTAACAGAGTTATTGTTGGAGAGACGCGTATATAAACGTTGGGAGCCTCTCTCTTAATCCTCATGGCATTATTTCTAATGGTCTCGAAATCGGACCCTTCCCTTAAATACGGAGTGCGTTCATCAACCTCGTCTATACTAATCGCAACATTTACTGATTTAAACTGTTTCCATAGCTCAATAACATCCCAATCTTTTAAGTGCAATAGTGTCATATTTGAATTATAGCCTATAATGGCATCCGTTCGACCGCGATCAATTAAGCGCTGTAAAAGTTCGTAATGTTGATGCATCATAAGCGGTTCGCCGCCAGCAAAATAAAATTCCACCGCCTTATCAATAAAAGGATCCAGCTGATCCACCATCCGCTGAGCCCCGTCACTGGTTATCAAAGCTTTATCAGAGACAGTCAGGTTAAGTTTTTTTGCATCATTAAACCAAGAGCTACTTGACCCATGCCAGCACATCCGACACTTTAAATTACATATATTTGAAAAATGCACATGAATACACAGCGGTGTATCTGAGCGCAGCTTGGGATCCTGTATATATTTTAAAATAAAACTACGATTCCAGCGAAGTCGAAAGCTGTCAGCACCGGAATCTTCAAGTTGATAGCATATCTCGCAGCCTTCGACCTGCTTACCCCCTAATATTTCTTCTCTAAACTGTTCCATCTGATCGCCGGACCAAATATCACTCAGAGACTGCCTTTTTGAATTACCAAAACTGCGAGTACTGGTGCAGCAAGGAGTCACATTCCCATCATTTGCTATATTCATATGAACAAACGGCGCAGTACAATATGTTTTGCTCATTTTCTACTCCCCTTTTTTAAAACCTAGCTGCAGGCAATTGATTTTTTTGTTTTATGGGTAGACTTTAATTAATCCAGCTTAACTGCTACGACTAAATGCATTAGCATGTTTACTAATGGATTCTCTAAATCCGCAAAATCTGCCAAACCATGATCCGAAATATGGACATTGTGATATCCGGCCTCGCCAAGCATAAACTTCAGTTCCTTTCTTTTATACGTAAGCAAATCGTATTCTCGATTAATAGTTTTTGTTTTCCCTATACCTTTTTGAATTAAAAGAGTTTGCTTGGTGTTAAGTATCCCCTCAGGGCGGCTAAAATCAAACTGTGTAAATCTAATTAAAAATTGATTACCTTCTTCCCTCGCCTGATCAATAAACTTATGCCTCGGGAGCAATGGCATAACATCTCTGTTAAAAATATCAAAAATAAGCAATCCGTTTTTGCTAAGATTATTTTTAGCATTAACAAGTGTTTTAAACAGCTGCTCTTTCGTGAGATGCCCGATAGAGTTAAACATACTTATTACAGCATCGAACTTACCCAGATCCAAATACTGCATATCCCCAACATTGAATTGGATAGCCAAGCCTTTAGATTTTGTTTTGGTTATTTCTATCATCTCGCGACTCAAGTCACTAGCAGTCACATCAAACCCATGACGAGCCAACGCGATAGCTTGAGCACCTGTACCGCAACTCATATCGAGCACGGTTTTAACAGAATTTTTTTCTAGTATATTTATAATTTTTTGATTTGTTATGTCAGAGGTACCCTTTCCCCTCAACTCAAAGTCATCATAGATATCTGCAGACTCAGTATATATTCCCAAATCCATAAAATGTTTCACTTGTTTAGTGTAAGTAAATTCGACATAAACTCGAGCGTCTCTATATAATCCTCAAGCAGACCGTCTGCTGCATTTTCATCAATAAAATTTGTGTTATGTGACACTTCGATACGTGGTAATTCGTCGGGAAATACAATAATGGTAAAAGGTTGTGTAGAATACCAACGCGACTTCACCAGTGTGTAGCATATATTTTCTGGCAACGAAGGGAAGTTTTGATAGACAAAAAGTGACCATAATTTTCTTTCATACTGTGCGGGCAACCCGGCATATTGACGGATTTTTTCTATATCCTCATACCCATATTGAACAAGCTTGTTGGTGGATTGATCGATTGATTTGATTGCTGGAACGAGGCTATTTTTTTTGCCAACTTTTATTTGATTGGGCACTAAATTTATACAGAGACCCAACAACCTATCAATTGCATTGATGGTAGTCGGCCTAATCGAAACCGCTTGTAAAAAATCAACGCAATCAGTCTCTTCAAAGTCGCTTAGCGATTTCGCCCATGCATATAAAAACAGAGAATGGAGAGAAACCAGATGTGTTTTTGCTAACTGATTTAATCGCACAACGAGATCAGGCCGAAAAAGCTTTGTGATATAGCGGGGTTCAACCGATTTTTTGCGAGAAAAACGATCATCTACAGCGAAAACTGTAGAGGCCCCGAAAACCGACAAATGATCCTTCCAAAATCTTTTACTACCATCTTCTTTATTATGCGCAATGGATTTCATGCGCGCCACATAGTCACCGTATGAAATCAACCTTGGAATGGTTTTGTCATCCCCTTTATAAACCCGCCAAAAATCTTGAATAAACAGGCTCTGACACCACCCGTCGATAATTGCGTGATGAAATGAGAAAATTGCATATGCGTGCGTTTTGCACCAATAAACCTTTACTCTTACTAATCTGCCTTTTAAAACATCAAACCCTAACTCAGCATCGGTTGACATGGCATCATCAAGATCAAATTTTTCTGAGAGCGGTAGAAAGCCACAATCTATTATTGCTGTGTTTTCTGTACTAAAGTAAATACCTGTTTTAGCTATAGAAATCGTGGCCCTCAATAAACTGTGAATGCTTGCAAGTTTTTCTAAGGTGGCGAGCAGTTGGTGCTTGTTATATGAATCTATTTTAAGAGCGAACTGCTCTATATTAATTGCTTTGTGCTGGCTAGTGAGAGATTGAAAAAGCATCTTGCTCTGTAAATTTGTTGCCTTAAATCTTAAGCACTCTTGGTACACGTCTGGCAGGCCGCCGCCAGCTCTATATATACCAGCACACCCCTCTATCGTCGGTTTACGATAAAATTCATCAAGAGGTATTTCATAGCCATGCTTATTGAGAGCGATGAGAAAGATTTGTGCTTTAATAGAATCTCCACCCAAGGCAAAAAAATTATCAGTAATAGAAAAACCAGTGATCCCTAGAGTATCTTTCCAAATGTTATAGAGAAGTCTTTGAAAATCAGTATTCGGAGTTATTGCTTCGCCAAAGATATCAGGCAATTTTTGTTTATCTAGCTTGCCATTGTTCGTCTGCGGGATTCGAGGGATGTTGGTGATTACAGCGGGAACCATATATTCTGGCAACCGTTGTTTTAAGAATGAAATAATATCATCTTGTAAGACGTTATCGAAAACCGTTTTCTGATTATTCAAAACCACATAGGCTACAAGGGCGCGAGCATGTTCTGCCTTGGACATAGACCTGCTAACGACACACGAATCTTTTATTAATTCATGGCGTGATAATTGATACTCAATTTCTCTTGGCTCTATTCTCACCCCATGAATTTTTATTTGATCGTCAATCCTACCTCCATATTCTAAGTTACCGTCGGGCAACCAACGCACTAAATCCCCCGTACGATAAATTAATATCTGTGTCGATTGGATGGTAACAATAGTGAATTTATCATTAGTAAGTGTGTCATTAGAATATCCCGCAGCGAGATTTTCGCCTGCTATGCATAGCTCTCCAAACGCGCCAACAGGTTGCATCTTACTACATTCATTTAACACAAAACACTGTACATTTTCTATGGGCTTACCAATGGGAACGGATTTTTTCATTTCTGACTCAACTTTATAACAAGTTGAGCATACCGTACCTTCCGTAGGTCCATAGGCGTTAAACAACCGGACCTCGGGCAACATTTCTCTTATACTATTTGCCAATTGTGGGGGAAATTGTTCTCCGGCAACAATAAGTGTCTTTAATTTTTTGAGACGTTCAAGTGGGTAGGTTTGGAGAAATATTGGGGGTAAGGTTGCACAGGTCACGCCGGTGTTTGCCATATGATCAGCGAACTGATCGATGTCAATTTTTCTCCCAGGTGAGATAACACTTAATCTCGCTCCTATACTAAGCGCCATCAACCATTCTGATACCGCCGCATCAAACCCTACTGATGCAAACTGTATAACGCAATCGCTAGAATTTAAACCAAATGTTGCGCGCTTGTAAAATGCCAGGTTTAACAAAGATCGATGGGTTACTATCACACCTTTTGGTAGGCCAGTAGATCCAGAGGTATAAATTACATAGGCGGGAAATTCCGATCCGGTATTATGTTCCAGATCTACGTTCGTCTCGGGATACTGCTGATATAAACGGTCATCTACAGAAAAACGACAACATTGTTGAATCGTAAGAGGTAATAATGATTCACTTCCAGTCGTCAGGACATATTTAATTTCGGCGTCACTCAACAGATAGCGAATACGCTCTTCGGGTAATTTGGGATCAATGGGGATATACGTACAATGTGTTTTTAACGCCGATAATATCGCTACAATATACTCAAAGGACTGGTCGATAAATATACCGATTCGCTCACCAGAACCAAGACCTTCCGCTAGAAGGTGATGTGCTAATTGATTGCTACGTTGATTTAATTCTCGGTAGCTTACACACCGAAAGGAGTCAAGTATCGCTATATTGTCCGGGGTAAGGGAAGCTTGCTCCTCAAAAAGCTCATAGACATAACAGCGTTCATGTTCGCTAGCACGCTTACTTGTATTATTCCATTTTTTTAACAAGCGTAAATCATTGTCCGGAATAATGTTAAGCTTGTTGACATTCTTTTCCGGTGCTAAAAGACTATCCTCAAGCAATAACAGAAAGCTCTCTGCTTTTCTCTTGACAGTACTTTCATTAAACAATTGTGCATCAAAATGCCATTCACATTGTAGAACATCTTGCTTGTTATAAATTGTGAGAAGTATATCAAGTGACAGGCAATCATTGTCATATGAGAGTTGCACTCCGCGACTATTATTTAGAGAAACATCATGTTCTTTCACAGTGACATATGATATGCCCACCTGAAAAACCGGATGAGCGTGCAAAGTGTCGGACGTTTCTGTTACCTGTAGCAAGCTATTGAGTGGAATTCGGATATGAGACAACGAGCGCAAGTATGACGACTGCGAGTCCAGCAACAATTCTTCAAAGGTTAACTCTGACGAGAATTGGCTTCGCAAAGGAATGAAACCCATACTCTGTTCGCTGTTAATCTTATCGAATTTGTTTACATCCCTCGCTCCAACAACAATATCCTTCGAGCTTGAAAATCTAGCTATAAGAATAGAAAACACAGTCTCTAAATAAATGAGAGCGTTTACATTGTAATGATCGCAAGCAATGTTAATAAGTCTAGTTAACCGTTTATTAATTGAACATTGTATTGAAGCGTATTGCGATTTGATCTTACCTGTGCGCGCGCCATCTAACGAAAGGTTATGAATATCCGGAATATCCAATAGATAATGTTTCCAATATCTTTCGTTTTTTTTGATCTCTTGACCGACATCCATTAAATGGCGTTCGCTTTTGTTTTCACCATAAAGTGGATGTTCGGAAGCGCTCCAATTATCGTCTTGCTTCACGGCTTACTCCTCATCGATACCAACTTAACGCTTACAAACCACATTAACGATATCTTTTTAAAAATAGGAAGTTGTCGATAAAGCAGGGGTCATAGCTTTCGCTCGCTACATGAGCATATTTATCAGTAATATTTTCACAGCCGTGTAGTTTGCTAGCCCATTGGTTTAATTTTTCTTTGTTAAAAGATGTCAAATGTCCATAGGCCTTCGTTGGAATTTCCTCGAAAGGAACATGAATGAGCAGCAAATCTTTTGTTCTTGCCCAAAGCTTACAAAGCACATCAAATGACTCCTCTTCATGAAAATGTTCGAGAATATCATTAGCGATGATAACATCGGCTTGCTCTAGCAACTTATTGTCCTGAGTTAGATCAAGTTTAATTAAATCAAGCCGTCTACCCTTTTCCGGAAAGCACGAAAGTATGTTATCAATACTTTGTTGACCATACTCTGGGTGAATATCGGAGCATATTATTTCTGTAAACTGAAGATCAAAAAGCTGTTCTTCGTCAAGGCAATTTATCAAAAGAGGAAAATGAGCAGAATTTGTCGCCACATCGTGCAGTTTAACTTTATTAGTCATTTCAAATATTTCACGTATTGCACGAAGTTCTACATAATATATCCAAGAAAAATATTCAAGATGCTTAGAGGCTGGAAATGGATTTCCACCTACAATAGTTTTGTGGTTACTCAGCAGATGCTTGAAGGAATTTTGTGCTTGGATCGCAAAAGCATCATCTAGCTCAATAGAATTAACAAGCGCTATTGCCCATGTATGGGCAACACATATCGAACAAAACGTTTCATGGTCACACTCAGCCAATAAACGGATACCATTTTTCTTACCCTCGTCCCGAATTTGATTATTGACCACTACAGCGATAGATTGGTTAAATACGTCGTAGTTTTGCATGATATCATTGTCTTGTGCCGCAATAATCAAAGCAGTTTTATCTTCAAACTCAACGTAAAGCGCCTTTACATATTCAGTAGTGATCGCTTTTGTGCGATACCCACTCACTTCTTTCTCATCAGCTGACAAATCAAAAGCATCAAGCGAGTCGACAGCGTAAACGAAGTCGATAAGGCGATCCTCAGCACCCGCAATTATTCTAAATCGCGAGTTTTTTTCATGCAGGTTTGATAAGTTTATTGCTTCCATTATTCTCTCCCAAAAATTACGAGACTAAGCCTTTTCCAACTGTCTAAACCCTGAATATTGACTCCTAACCTCAGGCGCACCAGATAAAAGCTTGTTAATATTATTTTCGAAACTACTCAAGATCTCTTTTACTACGCCCTTGTTAAAATCCTTATCGGAATAACTAAGCCCCACGCTGAGCTTACCCTTTATAATAATAGCGTTCAATGTAAGCAAAGAATTTAAAGCGCCTTGTTTTTTATGCGCGCTCGCTATTTTCGCCAAATAGCCGTCTTGTGAAAGATGGAAGTATTTATTTTCGATGAAATCTGATTGAAAACCTCTGAAATTTATTTTCAATACACTTAAGGCGTCCCTGCTTGGCAGATCTTTCAGATATGTTCTCACAGTATCAAACCGAGTACTTTCGAGCTTCCCGGAAACCAATTGGTCCGATAAGCATTTTACATCCTCAACGATATCCGAAACAGAAGCTAAATTCAGAAAATATTTCTGTTCTTCAGTAAACCACCCGATTGTATTTTGTAAATTAAAATTCTTAAACTCTATACGGTCCCTTCCATCCGAAACAACGGATGTAAAAATAGTTTGAATATCAAATTGACCGGCAACGGCACGGGCAATAGACCAAACAACTATATTCAGGAGGGATGTATTTAACGAGGTCGCCACTTCATTCATCAGGCACTCAGTTTTTTGCAGGGAAATATCACATTCAACGATTATCTCTTCATCTGGATTGATGGAGGTTTCTTTGCTTAGATTTTTCGGTATGGGTTTGATATCCTTCCAGGAATGATTCCTCCAAAAGGATATTGATTTTTGCAATCCAGCCCCTTCTGCAAACAGCTCACCCCATTTTTTAGATATATCAAATATACTGTCCGATTTGGCTTCCAGCAATACCTCTCGCCCTGAGGCTAAATCGTCTAGCACTAGATATAATTGTCTTAAGAGAATGTATATAGATGGGCGATCGTGAACCAAATGATGAATCAGAATTATTAGTTTAAATTCATCTTTTTCTTCGATTAAAATCCAGTGATTTAGATTACCTTTTACTTCACTGATTTCCATATAGGCATGCGAGATTTCTTCAAGAACCCTAGCATATTGCGCTTCCCTTATTGACAGATCCGTGATCATTTTATTGGGTATTTTATTATCAACATTCGCTCCCCAGGTCCTATATAGAAAGCCGTCCCGAACAGGGGGTTGCAGAGGGTAAAACGTGCTTCTTAGTCCATCGTGATACGCAATTAAGGTCTCAATTGCCAGCTTTATATGTGCCTTCTCTACTCGAGCAGATAAACTCAATTCGTAAACATTAACCCATGATACGGCATCATTTCGCCTTTCTTCCAGGGTATCTAAATACCACTGCTGTAGTACAGTTGGTAGCAACGCACCACTTTGCATACTCGACTTAACTTCATCCACTGTCATTTTCGAATCAATGTTCTGGGCGCGTTCCAATTGCTGCGCTAACGTCTTGAGGTTCGCAGCGCCGTAAAGCATCTTTACCGGAATTTTAACGGAGTACAGCTGCTCTATTTTCCCAATGAGACGTATAGCTAACAAAGAATGGATATCGAGACTATGAAGAGAATCCGCTAAACTTATATCTTGAGGGTTAACGCTAGCCAATTCGGAAATTATATTTACCAGTGAGACTTCAATCTCCGTTTCTGGTCTGATATATTTTTTTTCGCTTGGCGCAATCATCCTTATATGATCGAGTTTTGATTTGTCTATTTTTCCATTAGATTTTCTGGGAATCTCTTTTACCTTAATGTATTGACATGGCAGCATGATAGATGGCAAGACATCTGCCAAAGAATTTGAGAGATGGTCAATAGACTTTTCGAAGGCTACATAAGCAAGGATTCCCCTATTCTTTTCATATACACAGGCAGCATCGGTACCAGTGAGACCGCGGATACGCGCTTCGATCTCACCCAATTCAACTCTATATCCATTTATTTTTATTTGACCATCCCCTCTACCTAAACACACGACCTGGCAATCAGAGTTGATATACCCCTTATCTCCTGTTAAGTACATTCTTTGGGAAGAGTTACCAACAAAATCGGGAATGAATTGACTTGCAGTAGCTTGAGGTTGGCTTAAGTACCCATTTGCCAAATTACTACCTGCAATAGCGATCTCCCCTACACAACCAAACGGTACTTCATTGCCATGACTATCAAGAATCGCGACGCGATTACTTTTTAGCGGCGCACCTACGGGGTAAATTCGCGGATATCCCTCTATTTTAATTTCATGAGCGAGAACCCCTACTGTTGTTTCAGTGGGGCCATAATGGTTCAGAACTCTACCCTGCCAACCTAGTGATCTGATTTCTTGAACGAGAGCACCAGTTAGTATCTCCCCGCCCAGAATGAGCAGACGTTTTGGCAAAACATCGACACCAAAATTGATAATTGTAGAGAGGTAGGATGGTACAACCTTTAAGCAATCAACTTGTGAGGTTTTTAGCTCTATTAGTAGTTCATAGGGAGAAAGTAATATCTCTTGATTAAACACCCGTAATTGCCGACCAAAACACAGTGCTCCAAATAGGGTTGTATACCCTAGATCTGTCGCTACAGACGCAAAAGAGCCATATATGGCATTTCGTGGCATGCGTGTTAAATCTTCCATTGCTACCACATAGTTACTGATCGCCTTATGAGAGACCACCACACCTTTGGGCACGCCTGTCGACCCGGAAGTGAAGACCAGATAGGCGGGTACCAAATCTCCAACAAAGTGTTCAAGTGGGCTATCATCTAACTCTTGATATTCATGCTTATCACGATCCAGCAAAATCAGCTCGGCTGTAAAGTCACTGAGTTCTTCCAAATGGCTAGATTCACTCAATATCACTTGGCAATTTGCAGCTTCGATAGCCGCGTTATTCCGTTTAAAAGGGGCTTGAGGGTCAATGGCGATAAACGTTGCACCGACTTTTAAAACAGAGAAAATAGCAATTATTTGTTCAACACAGGCGTTAAAATACACACCGATACTAGCTTGCTCACCTGTAGTTACCTCCATTATTAACCTAGCGATTTTATTTGTTGCGCTTTCAAATTCTCGGTAATTAATAACGCCTGCGCGACTGCTCACCGCAAGCTCTGTCATGTCCTCAGGTAAATTATGATAGTAAAGAGAAATTAAATTTTTAAAATCAGGGCTGAATTCATTAACGGCACTTGAGTCCTTCAAAGGTATTCTATTACCAAAAGAGAGCAGTTCTCCTACCCTCAAATCACAGTCACTAATAGATCTATTAAGTAAGGATAGAAAGTTATCCAGCAAATTCTCCGCAAATAGTGATGAAACACGCTTGCTATCATATTTCAAGATAATTTGCCTATTCGGCACAAATACAAGCGTTAGTGGATAATGATTCAGTGATACATAATCTTTCAACTGAATAACATCTGATGCGCTGTTCCCTAAAGATGGGTAGTTATCAAAATTTAATAGGCTCTCAAAAAGAGTTTCTCCCACGCCTATATTTGCCAAACGACTTATTTCTGTTAAAGATAAGTAATCATATGCCGAACTTTGTTGCTGGTTCTTCATAGTTTGAGCCAGCAGATCAGCAAAAGTATCAGCTCTATTCGCACGAAATACTACGGGAACTGTATTAACAAGAGGTCCAACGATATCCAAATCATCACTAGAAAGATGGTTTCGTCCAGAGGTTACGCTACCGAAAACGGCGTGCTCCGACTGATTGTAACGACAAAGCAGAAGGCCCCAGGCTACTTGGAATATAATGTTAAGGGTGACCTTATAGTTACCGCTCGCGCGGGTTAACTTGTCCACTAGAATAGGGTCTAAAAGCCGATAGCACTCCGCGCTTTTTGGCTTACCGCAATAAGCAATAGTTTCATCTTGAGGGATTTTCCCTGCATCGTGTATATTGTCGATAGCTAAGTAGCTAGACCAATAGGCGCTAGCGACATCAATATTTGACTGCTCAGTAATACGAATATAGTCTGAGTATTGCTTGCGAGAAACCTGATTGGGACTTTCGCCAGCTAACGCATTTAGATATAAATTCTTCCATTCAGACATCACCACTGATTTAGACCAACCATCTATTATGGCATGATGTAAGGTCCAGATAAAAATATACTCATTTATATCAATTTTTACCAATTTTAAGCGCATCCAGCTTGGATCTTTCGAAGTGAATTTCGTACGAAGCTCGTCCTTACATAATTTTTCGATATACGCTTGAGAATCAAGCTCATCTATCCCGGCACTGTCACTAAACTCGAATGGAGTCACTACCCTCTTATTTACAACTTGGACTGGACATTCCGTAAACATGCCAACAAATCGAGTTCTAAATATATCGAAACGCTGGGTAATCTGGTTCCAAGCATATTTAAAAGCTTTCACGTCGATCGCTTCGTTGATATGCATTACTGACTGAATAACATAGGCATCAGACGACGTTTCCGCGAGACTGTGATAAAGCATGCCTAATTGATTTTGTGCAACGGGATATATATTTTGTATATTGTCTAGATCTACAGCCAGGTCTTCGTGTGACAGTAGCTGTTGAAACTGATTTTGATTGCATTTTAATAAGGGAAAATCACAGAGATTTAGGAAGGTGTGATTTGCTTGTATCACTAATTCGCATATTTTTTCACAGACTTGATGGGTTGAATCAAGGAAGCCGTTAATAGTCTTTTCATCATATAGGTGCTTATTATATAGACATACTGCCTCAAACCCCCGTTCACTTGCACCAATATTAATGGTGATAGGTCCGTGCATAAACGTGTTTGGGCTGCGAGTATTTTCCACCTGCCAATCGCATATTTCTAGATTAGAGAGTCCATCTATGCCTGAATCCGTTATTCCGAGGTAGCAGAATACTAGATCTACAGGGCAGTCTAGTTCCTCTCTGATAGCGCCATCAGGATGCATGTAACGAAGACTGCCATATCCAAGTTTATCTTTTATCGGTGTAAGCTGTGCTTTGATATCTTGCAACGTGGGCAGTAGAGCGTGTTGCTCAAGGGAAAAAACCAAGGGAAATAGCTTAGTGAACCAACCCATTGTTTTAGATAAATCGAAATCCCCTTCCCTGCCGTGTCCTTCCATTAACACCCGAATATTCTGGCTACGCGCTATCTCCCTGTAGGAGAACAGAACTATAGCCAATAGGATTTCCTCTACACTTAGATTAAGTTTTTTTGCTGCACGAGTGCACAACGACAAATCAAAACTAGGGCTCAGACTAAAGTTGATCGAAGAAATGTCACCAAACGTCGTAGACAAAGACTGATTTTCTGATGTTTTACTGTGACTCAGGTGTTTTTTCCAGAATTCTAACTCGCTTTTTTCTAAAGAACTTAGCTGTTTATATTTATCAATAGCCCAGTGACGATACGCAATTGTTTTTTCGCCTAATGCCTGCAATAGATCTATTTCGCCAGGCTCCTCAGAGGCCAGACCAAAAAGTGTTGATATATCCTTGAGAAAAATGCGCCAGGAGACACCATCAACTAATAAATGGTGCGCTACGACCAACAAATAACTGGTTTGTGGAAATTTAACATTCCAAACTCTGAACAACCCCCCTTGCTCAAGAACAAATTCGCTTTGTCTTTCTGAGGCAAAGGCTAGCACTGCTTCTCGCTCACTACGGGCGCCTTTCTCAAACTCTACACAGCTAAAAAATAGAGATGACTCTGGAGTAATATATTGCTTCCAAACCGTCCCACTTTTTATGAAGCGGCTTCGTAGAACATCATGATGATCGCCAATTGCTTTAAAAACCTTAGACAAAAAGGCTTCGGAATATGATCCATTTATCCTAAAAATAAAAGAATGATTATAATGATGCCTATCACGAGGATTATCCGCAAAAAACTTCAATGCTACCGGGCTAAGATCAAAACTGCCATATGAACTCTCCCGCGACTTTGCGGCCGGTTCAATTTTAATTGTTTTCGCTATTTCTAGGATTGTTTGCTTTTCAAATATATTTCTTAAATCAATTGAAAGGCCTGCATCTTTCGCCCGACTAACAATTTGGATCGCAATAATTGAGTCGCCACCTAAATGAAAAAAATTATCTATGATACTTATTTCATTTTTTCCAAAAACATCCAAATATATATCGTACAACACCGTCTGTTCTGGTGTTGTTGGGCCTAGCGTTTGAATTGACTTATTACCCTCTACAACCAAAAGAAGGGATTTTTTATCAATCTTATTATTAGCTAATCGGGGTATGTTTTCCACGCGTTGAATAACGGAAGGGAACATATAATCAGGCAATCTTTCTTTAAGAATAGCAGCCAGTTTTTCGATGCAGCTATGGTTAGCTGCAACAACACCGCCAGCAATGTTTTCAACAATAGCAACACATATTCCGGTGTTTTTGCTGTATATCACCGCATGTTCACGAAAAAGTCTAGACTGCGTGACCAATGACGATATTTCATCAAGCTCGACGCGATAACCCCTGATTTTTACCTGCTCATCAACTCTGCCACGAAAAAGAATTTCTCCAGCGCTATTGGCAACACCTCGATCACCCGTTTTATATAATCTTTCACCTGATTTAAAAGGATTGGGTAGAAAGGCCCTGGCGGTGCCCCCTGGATCGTTAATATATCCACGAGCCAGATTTTTACCCCCGATATAAATGTCGCCCTCGATTCCAATCGGTAATGGTTGGAGAGTGTTATCTAGGATGTAAACATCATTATTATCCAGCACGCTGCCAATAGGAATCTCATTGTAGACGCGATGTATATCATAGCTGTGCACTAGTACACCAACGGCGGTTTCAGTGGGGCCATAATGATTAAACAGTTTGGGCAGCGGTCCTTTTTGTTTAAGACTATCGATGATGTCCGGGGTCAATTTTTCCCCGCCAAAAATGAGTACGCTTTTAGGATAAATATGAGTGTTTTTTGAATGGACTAACGCGTGTAAAAATGAAGGAATGGTTTTGAGTAGGCTCACAGGATTGCTTGCCAAGCTACGTGAAATCAATGAACTGTCTAACGATTCCTCTTTAGTGAAACTACGTATTGTTTTACCGTAGCATAAAGCCGCAAAGGTCGCCGTATAGCCCAAATCCGCAGCACTCGAGCTAAACGCCAGAAATTCTTGTGCATCTTCCAAAGTAAACCGTTTTTCGATGCTTTGGAGATAATTAGCAATAGCCTCGTGGGGAACACCCACTCCTTTAGGTCTACCAGTAGATCCGGAAGTAAATATGACATAGGCTAATTGCTTACCCAAGATGGATACCTGGGGGCGTGTATCTTGGTACCCTTCAATTTCGTACCAATCTCGATCTATGAACAGTTTTTCACATTGAAGGTTTTCCACTTCCAGCATACTATCTTGACTTGTGATTAAAAAATCACAAGCACCGGTAGAAAGCATATCCGCCACTCTCGACTCCGGTGTACTCGGGTCTATTGGGAGATAAGCCAAGGACGCTTTCATAATGCCTAGCAGGCTAATGATCTGGCTTGTAGAGGGTGATAAAAGAACTCCCACTACCGATTCACGAGGCAAATCAACGTCTAATAGAAAATGGGCAAGCTTATTGCTCTTTTCCTCTAATTCCAATGTTGTCAACTGGCACTGTTCACTGCGATAGGCAATAGTATTATTGTCATCAGCATAATTAGAATAATACAAATCAACTATTGTATTGCTAGCAAAAGGGGTTACAGAACTTGCGCGGCGAAATAAGTGTTCTTGAGAGACACCATAAGTTATATTTTCAATACTACTGTAGCTCAGTTCTGGACCTTGACAATAAAGCGACAAAATCGAATCGAATAATGCAGTAACGTATGCGAGCTCCTCACCCTTGAGGTGAGAAGAGGAATACTCTATTTGACATTGTATGCCACTGGAATCCTCATAAACTGCCAAATTCATAATACTAGGCGCGGTGAAGCTATTCGCGTCAACCACCTCTAGTATAGACTGTTCATTTTGACGATAAGAATAACCAAAAGGAAAGTAACCTGGTTTTTCTGAATATTTTTCGATGCTATATGTATCCGCAAAATCTATATTTTTAATCAACACATCCTGCAGTTTTTGTAAATCAAAGTGTAGATCTTGAGTTTTTTTTGAATTTACACTCAAGTAGACTGGCCTTGACAAAGGAAAAATAATGTCTTCTAGTTCTTCCTCTTCTCGTCCCGAAACCATATACCCTAGATATATATTTTGGCCGTAAAACAACCTAGACAGAGCTTCATTCCAAGCAAAGCATAATAGAGACTCTACATTAATGCCGTGATAAACAGAAAAACATTGGATATTCTTTATTTTCTCTTGGGACAATATTAACGACTTCTTATCGACGGCCTTTATTTTTTGGTCAAAAGCAGCACATGTTAGTGATGAAATACCTATAACATCCAAATTTCCCGATTCGCCATTCCAATACACTTGACCTTCAAGGTCTTCAAGCGACTCATTGAGATAATTACTTATTTGTTCAGGGGCGATAGATGAGCCAAGGCTCTCGTAGTTCAACCATTGCATAAGACAATGTTCTAACAAGGCTAAATCTGCAAACACACTGCTCACACTTATTGTAATTTGCGTTTCAATGCATAGTGTTTTTTTGTTTTCAGCTTTCTCTATACTTAAGCCCAGGCACTCTCCAGCGGACACATTAAGGCTCAGCTTTCCATTCTGCACATCATTTTTCACGAACCAGCTTTCAGATATCTCAACACCTAACGCCTTCATCAATTGGGAAAAATAGGCTTTACTTAAAAAGTGTTTTGAAAAATCATCTTTTACCAGCAGGGCAAATTTTTCAAAATCGAACCCCTCGTCCACAACTACGGTTAATGTGGTTTTTAAAAGGTTCAGCCCAATTCGACCAGACTGAATATATTCCAGCAATTGAGAATGTTGAGGACTATAGCTAACCATTTCTAATTTAATTCCCTATGAGTCAACTCTTCCGACATTGCTACCAACACTTTTCTTTGACCTTCAAACGGCCTTCTGCCGTGGGCCATTTTTAAGTTATCCAAAATCAATAAATCGCCAGGCTGCCAATCAAAAAGTATTTCATTGGCATTGAGTGTATCTCTGATGTGATCTAACATCCCTTTCGGTATTACTTCCCCGTCTGCAAAAAGTGCGTTTCGCGGTATATTATTCAAGCCGTACACATTTATGAGATCCTGCGCCCCCTCTCCTAGATTACTATAATGAAACAGATGAGCTTGATTAAACCAAATATCCTCTTTGGTGTCGGGGTGAAGTATCGACGCAGGACAACACTCTTCCGTACGCAACTGGTTTTTATTCCATTTGTAATCAATGGAGTGCTTTTCACAGTATTCACTTACTTCCTGCGGTTTATCTGTACCAAACACCTCCTGCCAGGGCAGATCTATCTCGCCATAATTTCTCACATAACGAACGCCTTTACCTAGAAATTCATCTTTGACCTTCTCATCAAGAGCTTGATGTATTAAGGCACTATTCGCTAATGGTGTCTCCCCGCCAGATATGCTTTTTTTCAAACAGAAAAAATACAAATATCGCGGAAAAGTATGTGTGTATGAATTTTCATTATGCAAGGGAATGAATGCATCGGACGGATATTCTGTTGAAGTAAAAATTCTATCTATAACTTGAGATCTTGGTGTGGATTTATTTTCATAGTTACAAAGCTTATTTCCTGAAAGCGTTTCCACTGCCGTTAGAAAATCTTTAGCACCATTCAACTTAAAACGACGAAGAAGTAACGCCCCCTGCTGACGCACCACTGCACCCAATATACTTTTTGACTCAGTTAAAAAACCTTGAGTATTTATACGTTTTCTAGGTGACACTACAGAAATAAGACCACCCTTATAGGGTATGGTATCTATATCTATATGTTCATCCAATTGATTTAACAAGCTCATTTCACTCACCCAGCTACAACGAAAGCTCTTTCAGTTTTAATTTTTTTTGCCTTTTATTTCTTGTATTTGCCAGCTGGAAGTAACTCAACGCCTCTGTGGGCGACTGCATCACTTTGTCTAGCATATCCAGAAAGTGTTTGAGCAACAGCTCGGCTTGCTCTTCCTTGTACTCAAAACCATTGTATTTCACCACAAACTCTATTTGTTCTGATGGATACACTACCAGTGTTACTGGGTAATTGTTTTGACTCACGTGGTGCAAAACTTTTAGCCCCAATTGGACATCAACTTTAGGGTAGTTATTAAATATAACTAAAGAAGAGAACAATTTTTGCGCCTGATCACTTTTCACCCAAGAAGCAATCTGCCGTAACGATATATACTCAAATTTTACTTTTTCCATTTGCTGACGTTTGAGCATGTTAGCAAGATCAATAAATGATTTATTTATATCCAGATCAGCGACTACTGGATAGCTATTAAGAAATGGCCCTACAATTTGCTCAACTTGCTCTATCGTTTCCGGTCGTCCAGAAGCAGTAGCGCCAAATATCACTCTAGACTGGTTACCGTAGCGACTTAGAATTAGCGCCCAGGTCGCCTGTATAATCAAATTGACAGTAAATTGCTGAGACTTAGCTAATTCACGGAGATTGGCTGTTTTTAAAACTGAAAGCTTTCTCCTAACTTCAAATTGTTTTCCTTGCTCAGGCAACCCTATGCTATTCAAAGTAGTTTTTAACAGTGGTTTGCTAACCACTTCTGTTTGTAAGAGATTTTTCCAATAGCTTTTAGCTAACGACACGTCTTGTTCTGCTTGCCATGATACATAACGTTTAAATGGAACAGGGGTGGGCAGGTTATAAGTGGATTTTTCACTAATACTGCTATATATCTCAACCATTTCTCTAGTGATCACTGCTTGCGCCCAGCCATCGCCTATACAGTGGTGAGACGTCCATAGAATACGGTATGTGTCATTGTTAAATTTAAACACTTTTACACGACTTAACCCGCATATACCTTCATCAAATCCATTTACCCAATCACTATATCGATATGACTCATATTCAAATAGTTGTTCATCTGGCTGTTTATTTGTCCAATCATTTAGCTCTACTGGGGCAGCAACAGTTTGCCGTACAATTTGCACCGGAAATCGTGTATCTGCGCCGATAAACTGACTTCTAAGAATGGCATGCCTGTTAATTATCTCTTGCCAGGCCGCATAGAATATATTGAATTCAAATGATTTATCTTGAATTTCGAAGGTCGTTTGTACGATGTAATTACCGCGCCCAGGCTGAACCTTAGACTGAAGTAGCATTTCCTGCTGAATGGCAGTCATCGGATAAATGTCTTCGATAGGACTAAGGGCGTAATGCTCTTGCGCGATGTTTATAGAGCTATAAAGGTCTTCCTGGCCGCCTCTAAACAAAGGGTAATTTTCGATGCTGCTTCCCTTAATACAGGGATTTTCTGTACCGCCGGCTTCTTTAAGCGCGTTATTCCGTGTACTCGAATCCGCAGCCCCTACCATTGGCTCAATCACGGAGCGGTTTACGTTATCGTTTTCATTCCCGCGAGCGAAGTCTTCTAGTGCACCAATGGTTGGCTGAGCAAAAATGTCTTTTATGCTTATACTGAAACCTTGCGATCTCGCTTTAGTGACACATTGAATAGCAATTAGGGAATCGCCCCCGAGTTGGAAAAAATTGTCTTCAGGTGATACAGATTCTAGGTTCAACTGGTCTGCAAAGATTCTTGCCAAAATGGAGTCTTCATATTTACTATCGCTAGATTCGCTGACTTTTATCCGTTCAGGTTCTGGCAATGCTCCGTAGTCGACTTTTCCATTGATGTTAAGAGGAAGTCCCTCAAGGCACACAAAATAAGAAGGTATCATGTAGTCTGGCAAGTAACTCTCCAGGTGCCTGCGTAAAATGTCGTGGAAATTCGCGGTGCTGTCATCGGGTTTATACATTTGCACATAGGCAATTAACTGTTTATCCGCTGACAATATCGCAATAGATCTTTTTACCAGTGCATGCTTATCTAACACACTCTCTATTTCTCCCAGCTCAACTCGGTGGCCGGATACCTTAATTTGTTTATCTTGTCGACCTAAAAACTCTATATTCCCGTCCAGCAAATAGCGACCATAATCGCCTGTTTGATACAGGCGTTCGCCACTTTCAGGGTGGTGAACAAAGGAATGTTGAGTTTTTTCTTCATCCCGCCAATAGCCAAGTGCCAAGCCTTCTCCTGCGATCATTAATTCACCTGGAACCCCAGTTGGGCAGGAGGTAAAATCAGGTTTCATAACATAAATGTTTTGATTGGCCAGGGGCTTACCATAAGGAATACTACGCGGAAATTTCTCGTTCTGGGAAATTGGATAATATATAGACCAAATAGCGGCTTCAGTGGCTCCCCCAAGACTTATAATTTTAACATTGGGATTCAGCTTATAAGCTCGTTGAGATATGTCTTTGGGAATCCAATCGCCGCTTAACATTACTAGCCGAAGGGATACTGGAAGTTGAGCACCGATGGATTCTAAATAATCGATCAGCAAATTAAATAACGCCGGCACACTATTCCAAATAGTGACCTGTTCTTTTTTCAAATAAGCATACCAGGATTCAGGGTCTTTTTGCTCCCACTTGGTGGGCACCACTATACGTCCTCCGACCCGCATCAAACCGAATAAGTCGTAAACCGAAAGGTCGAAATTAAATGCAGATATGGAAAAAACCACATCATCTTTGGTGACTGCAAACATTCGATTAATATCAAATATTGTATTGATAGCTGCCTGATGACTGACAGCAACCCCTTTCGGGGTTCCCGTGGAACCAGAGGTAAAAATGATATAAGCGGGCCCTGCCACCTCACACTCTATTTGTTGTTGTAGTACTTCCTGCCCCTGTGTTTCTCGCTCATCAAATATAATAATATTATGTGATGTCAAGGGTAGCTGTGCGACATTCTCCCCCGGAGAAATGACCGCAACCTTAATGCTCGCTTCTTCCAAATAATTTGCAATTCTTTGACTGGGCAGGTCTGCATCTATCGGAACATAACAACCACCGGCAAAAAGTACCGCAAGCGCCGCTACATGTTGTTGCCAGCCTTTCCTAAAAATAACGGCAACAGGCTCATTTGCTGTTAAACCAGTTTTATGTAATTGCATTCCCAGGTAGCGAACGTACCTTTCGACATCTGCATAGGTAATTGTCTGTTCGCCCGCAACAAACGCTATATTTTGTGGATAGTCTCGAGCCGATTCTAGTGTGGCCTTATGAAGGTGTTCTATTGGATATAAGCGCTCCTCGACTAAAGATGCGCGTTGAGCCAACTGAGACGCTGGTGCTTCTACAACTTTGCGTTTGTTATAAATGGAGTCATTACTCAGCTGGAGCAGGTGGGCTTCGAAACACTCGAACATGGCATCGAGAACGCCAGGTTCAAAAATATTTTCCATAACATCCCAATTAACTATACAGCTACCATTTGTTTCGTATGCTTGGCAGTCGATCCATACCTGTGAAGTTTGCGTGATGCTGTACGTGGGTATGTGATACTCGCCTCCACGTACCTCTTCGACGCCGATACCAAAATCCACGCCCAAAGCACTGGTAAATACCACTGGCATATTGATGCGACTTGCAGAATCATTTTGTCGGTTAATATCCCTTAACACATCAACACCGGAATATAGCCGATGATCTATGTCACTCCATAGCTGATATTGAAGTATTTTTATTCTCTCTAAATACGTCTTGGTACGATCCACACAACATTCCGTCAGATTCATCGATGTAAAATCGCCGACTATTTTGTGGATATCTGGATCCAATTCATGTCGATTAAACAGGGAAAGATTTATACAAAAATGATCAGAGGCAGACCAAAGTGCGATGACTTCAACATAGGCACTTAGTAATAAAGATGTCGGTGTCAGGCGAAATTGTCGAGCGAGGGTCTGAATGGTCTCCCAATGTTCCGCAGGTATTGTGACGGACCTGCGCACAAAGAGATTGTCTGCGGATTTAGAGGCAATAACCGGCAATTCCGGCGCTCCTGGCAAACCATCTAGCCGCGCTTGCCAGTAACCTTTTGCTTGAGAGTAGGCATCTTCTTGCTTCATGCCTTCAAAAGCTATTTGATAGTCCCTAAAGGTGAGTCCCAGTTTTTCCAGAGGAGCGTTGGTTTCATAAGCTAGGGCTAAATCTGAAAAGAAAACCCCCACACTGGAAAAATCCATTAGCATGGCGTCCATACTAAAGTGTAAACGAAAACGATCCAATTCGAGTTTAGTCACTCTCACCTCAAAAAGAGGAAAGCTAAACGCATCAAATACTTGGTGTGACAGCATATTTCTTATTTTTTCAATTACTGCACGTTTGCCATCACTATCGAACTGAGATATATCTTCAAGGTCTATTGAAAAATGGTTAACTTCAGGTTGACATTGCTGCTCGCCGTTACGAGTCAAACACATTCTCATCATGTCGTGCTTATTAATAGTGTGCTTGAATGCCTCACCAAGACGATTGACATCAAATTCTGCATCAACCACGTCCACTTCAAAATACCCATGGGTGGACACGGCTTTTTCCTGCTCACCGAGATAACGACCCAACCAATAGGCGCGTTGTATTTCAGTTAAAGGAAAGGGTTCAAACCGGTGCTTAAAACGCGGCTCGATTTTTTTCACAGTAGGGCAGCTGTTTGAGCTAATACTTTCGCCCTTTATCTTCGCCGCGAGTGCTTCTGGGTTGGGTATATCATAGAAATCGACAAGCGAAATATTTACTGAGAAAGTATCATTAAGTTTTGCCACCATCTCCATGGCGCTGATCGAGTGGCCTCCCATTGAAAAGAAATCATCGTTTGCCGTAATATTTTTTGTTTTAAGAACGCCCTCCATGAGTTCGGCAATCCGAACCGCAATTTTACTCGTGAATTCTCGATTTTGACGCTGATTTTCAAGGTACTCAGCGGCGAGGACATTTAAGGCTGCTAGATCTATTTTTCCATTTTCTGTTAGCGGCATCTCTTCTACCGCTACAATATGGGCCGGCACCATATGTGCTGGCAAATGCTGTCTCAGTTGCTGCTTTATGTTATCCCGCTGATGAATGTTTGTTTCTTCATAGCAAACAAATGCGATAATTTGCCCTACTTCCGTTGTTTCAACGCAACAAGTTTTAACGACATCAATACAGCGCAAAGCAGATTCTATCTCTGCTAATTCCACCCGAACCCCATTGATTTTAACTTGTCTATCCATTCGTCCTACGTGGTGCAGCAAGCTATCCGAACAACAAATAAAGCCCAAATCCCCCGAAAGATACAAGCGTTGACCGTCTGTGCTCCATGGGTTTGGTATAAATTTTTCTGCAGTTAGTCGTGGGTTATTTTGGTAGCCATGGGCCAGGCCAGCCCCCGCAATACCAATTTGGCCCACTCCTCCAACCGGCACATGATTATATAGTTCATCAAGAATGTATAACGACGTATTATCAATGGGCCTGCCAATTGAAATCGACTCTTGTGGGTGACTAAATTCAAGTGAACACACTGAAATTGATGCTTCAGATGGGCCGTAGGCATTAATAAAATGAAATCTGTCAGCGAATGCTTTGACTAAATTGGCGTTACAGCTTTCGCCGCCACTTAAAATCCATTCAATAGAGGGCAAAGGCTCGTTAATTAACGTGGATATTACCGACGATGTTAAGGTTACATGGGTGATATGGTTTACCGTAATAAAACGAGCGAGATTGCTACCAATAATACGCTCAACGCTAGGCCGTAAAATGTAACTGGCTCCCCCCACTAACATATGAAAGAATTCAAACATGAAAGAATCAAAACATATGGAAGCAAACTGAAGCACTCGAGAACCCCTATTAACTTCACATGTTTTGGTGTAATAACGGGCCGTGTTGAGATACCCCCCATGCGTGGTGATGGATCCCTTGGGAACGCCCGTAGTACCGGAGGTGTAAATGATATAAGCCGGATGCTGGGCCGTCAGCGCAGGAACCTCATAGGGCAACCCCTGCAGTTCGTCGGGGTTGACACTGTCCACGAACACCCGTGGAATTGTCGGGCAAAATTCTCCTGGAGCTTCTTCACGGCAGATTATGGCCGCGAGTTGGGCATCTTCGGCCATCACTTGCAAACGGGCAGCGGGATAATCGCGCTCTAGCGGCACATACACACCGCCAATTTTTAATATGGCCAGCACACTCGCGATCATTGCGCTGTCGGCCTGTTGATATACGCCTATGCGGTCTTGCACTTGCAACCCTGCCGCTTGTAACACCGCCGCCAGTTCATCGGACCAGGCATCCAAACGGCTAAAGCTGATGTGCTGCTCCCCTTCTACCAGAGCAATGCTGTCCGGGGCGTTTTCCACACACCCTCTGAAGGCATCCACCACGGTGGTTTGCGGGGCAAGTGGCTGGGCCGTTTGGTTCCACAGATCAATGGCCGCGGCATCGGCCTCGGTTTGCCAGTTAAGCTGCGCCGCCGATTGCTCGGGGTTTTCCATCGCCGCCTGTAACAGGGATTGATAGTGTGCCAGTAGCTGGCCGGCTTCTGCGGGGGCGAGCCGTGATTCATCAAAGCACAATTGCAGTTCGTAATGATCGTCAAAGGGTTGAACGATAAGCACGATGGGATACTCCACCGCATTGCGACCGTCCACCGCTCCCAGCTGGAGATCATTAATCTGCTGGCTCCGCAAAATATCGTCAAAGGGGTAGTTTTCGAACACAAACAAACTGTCAAACAGGCCCACATTCGCACCCAGTTCGTTTTGTTTTTGGATCTCGAGTAACCCGAGCAGTTCGTGCGGCTGACACGCCAAACGATCCCGGTGCAACTGGTTGACCATCCCTGTAAATGGGGTGTGACTGTCCCAGCGGATGCGCACCGGCACGGTGTTAATAAACGGCCCAACACAATGATTGGCCCCCGGCCACGTGGCGGTGCGACCCGACACAGTTAAACCAAACACCACGTCAGCCGTGGCACACAAGCGACCAAGTAATAGACCCCAGGCTCCCTGCATCACGGTGCTTAGGGTGATCCCCTGGCTCTGGCTATAGCGAGTCAAGGACTCTCGTGTGGCGGCGGATAATGGTACCCGCAGCAACCCTTCCCGGGCGGCACCGCGCCTACTGCTCAACTGGGGCAGCCGAGCCGGCTGATCAAAGTCACTGAGATAATCTCGCCACCAGGTTTTCGCCACACTCATGTCACGGCTGTGCAGCCAGTCCAAATAGTCGCCGTAATGAGGATTTTCCTCGCGGGTAAACTGGCCAACCCCGTCCCGGTAGTCCGTCATCGCTTGTTCGAGCAGGAGGGATTTGGACCACCCATCTAACAGGGCGTGATGATACTGCCAGACAAAACGCCAGTGCTGTGGTGACAACCGCAGAACACTAAAGCGCACCAATGGCCCCTGCTCTGGTTTGGGAATCGCGCTCTTTTGCTCATTGAGCCATTGGCTAAAGTGGTGCTCAATATCGTCTTCGGCCTGCCAATCAAGGGTTTCCCAGGGCAGTGCTATAGGACAATTAAGCAGCTGAAGTGGATGCTCTGCGGACACATCGATAAAGCGGCTGCGCAAAATAGCGTGACTGTCCCACACCTGTTGCCAGCATTGCCGCCAACGGTCTTCGTCCAGGTTGCCACGCAATTCAAACCAGGTTTGAATCCAGTAACGGTCTTGGCCTTCTGTGTGTAAAGTGGTGTGCAACATGCCTTGCTGCAAAGGCGTTAGCGGGGCCACATGGGCCTCGTCGCCCCCTTGTTCACCCGCCCAAACCACCAACGTTTGGACGGCCTCCCCTTCCCCCGACTGGCCTTCTCGACGGGCGTTATTTACGGCCCGCGCGACAAGTAAGCTTGAGCTCGGCTCCCCTTCGGCCAAGGTTTCATAGTCCTCGTCCGCGCCCCCTTGGATATAGTCTGCCAATGCAGCGACGGTCTGATGCTCATAAAGGGCTTGCATGCTCAAGGACTCCCCCAGCGCTTGAAGCCCTGAGAGAATCTGGATGGCCAGGATGGAATCTCCACCCAGTTGAAAGAAGTTGTCGTGGCGACCGACCTCATCACACCCCAATACCCGGGACCACAATTGGCACAGGGTTTCTTCCAGGGGATTCGCCGGGGCTTCGTAACCTTGGACCTGACCACTAAAGTCCACTTCCGGTAAAGCCCGGCGGTCAACTTTGCCATTGGGCGTTAGTGGAAATTCCGCCAACAATATAAGCTTCACCGGCACCATGTAGGGGGGCAATGTCTGCTTAAGGGCTTGTAACAGGATGTCCTCATTTACGGTTCCATCCTCAAGAGCGCCGCCCCCCACTTCAGAGATTGGGGCTCTCGACCCAACAGCCACGTAGGCCACTAGGCGTTTGGTGTCTCGCTCGTCCGTCACCACAACGGCGTGGCTTTGCGCCACCGCCGGCAGCGCTTCCAATGCGCTGTTAACTTCCCCGAGCTCCACGCGGAAACCACGTAATTTAATTTGGTCGTCCCGGCGACCTAAAAAGTCTAACGCGCCGTCACTATTCCAGCGCACGATATCTCCGGTGCGATAGAGTCGCTCGCCGCTGTTGGCGAAGGGATGCGGAATAAATCTTTCCGCCGTTAGCCCGGAACGCCCTTCATAGTGCGAAGCCAACCCTTGCCCACCGACATAAAGTTCCCCTGGTACCCCGACGGCCACCGGTTCCAGCCCTTCGTCAAGCACATAACAGCGACTGCCTGTGATGGGGGAGCCAATGGGCAACGCATCCTTCACGGCGGCGCTATCGTCGATAACATAACAACTTGAAAAGGTCGTGTTTTCCGTTGGTCCGTAACCGTTGATAAACTGGCTAGATGGGTAACGTGTTAAATACTGTCGCACATATTCAGAGGAAACGACATCGCCCCCCGCCACACAGACACGCAACGTGGACATCCGATCAAGATGTTCCCGCACCATGGTGCTGAACAAGGCGGAGGTCAGCCACACCACTGTAACGCCATGCTGCTGGTAATAATGCCCGAGATTGTGCATGTCCTTTAATATTTCGGGGGCCAACACCAACCGCGCGCCATTTAACAGCGGGCCCCAGATATCAAAGGTGGCACCGTCAAATGAGATGGGTGTGGACTGCAGAAATACATCGTCCGAACGTATGTCGATGTAATTGGTGTTGCACACTAAGCGGGTAATCCCTTGGTGTTTCGCCACCACACCCTTGGGAACGCCCGTAGTACCGGAGGTGTAAATGATATAAGCCGGATGTTGGGCCGTCAGCGCAGGAACCTCATAGGGCAACCCCTGCAGTTCGTCGGGGTTGACACTGTCTACGAACACCCGTGGAATTGTCGGGCAAAATTCTCCTGGAGCTTCTTCACGGCAGATTATGGCGGCGAGTTGGGCATCTTCGGCCATCACTTGCAAACGGGCAGCGGGATAATCGCGCTCTAGCGGCACATACACACCGCCAATTTTTAATATGGCCAGCACACTCGCGATCATTGCGCTGTCGGCCTGTTGATATACGCCTATGCGGTCTTGCACTTGCAACCCCGCCGCTTGTAACACCGCCGCCAGTTCATCGGACCAGGCATCCAAAACGCTAAAGCTGATGTGCTGCTCCCCTTCTACCAGAGCAATGCTGTCCGGGGCGTTTTCCACACACCCTCTGAAGGCATCCACCACGGTGGTTTGCGGGGCAAGTGGCTGGGCCGTTTGGTTCCACAGATCAATGGCCGCGGCATCGGCCTCGGTTTGCCAGTTAAGCTGCGCCGCCGATTGCTCGGGGTTTTCCATCGCCGCCTGTAACAGGGATTGATAGTGTGCCAGTAGCTGGCCGGCTTCTGCGGGGGCGAGCCGTGATTCATCAAAGCACAATTGCAGTTCGTAATGATCGTCAAAGGGTTGAACGATAAGCACGATGGGATACTCCACCGCATTGCGACCGTCCACCGCTCCCAGCTGGAGATCATTAATCTGCTGGCTCCGCAAAATATCGTCAAAGGGGTAGTTTTCGAACACAAACAAACTGTCAAACAGGCCCACATTCGCACCCAGTTCGTTTTGTTTTTGGATCTCGAGTAACCCGAGCAGTTCGTGCGGCTGACACGCCAAACGATCCCGGTGCAACTGGTTGACCATCCCTGTAAATGGGGTGTGACTGTCCCAGCGGATGCGCACCGGCACGGTGTTAATAAACGGCCCAACACAATGATTGGCCCCCGGCCACGTGGCGGTGCGACCCGACACAGTTAAACCAAACACCACGTCAGCCGTGGCACACAAGCGACCAAGTAATAGACCCCAGGCTCCCTGCATCACGGTGCTTAGGGTGATCCCCTGGCTCTGGCTATAGCGAGTCAGGGACTCTCGTGTGGCGGCGGATAATGGTACCCGCAGCAACCCTTCCCGGGCGGCACCGCGCCTACTGCTCAACTGGGGCAGCCGAGCCGGCTGATCAAAGTCACTGAGATAATCTCGCCACCAGGTTTTCGCCACACTCATGTCACGGCTGTGCAGCCAGTCCAAATAGTCGCCGTAATGAGGATTTTCCTCGCGGGTAAACTGGCCAACCCCGTCCCGGTAGTCCGTCATCGCTTGTTCGAGCAGGAGGGATTTGGACCACCCATCTAACAGGGCGTGATGATACTGCCAGACAAAACGCCAGTGCTGTGGTGACAACCGCAGAACACTAAAGCGCACCAATGGCCCCTGCTCTGGTTTGGGAATCGCGCTCTTTTGCTCATTGAGCCATTGGCTAAAGTGGTGCTCAATATCGTCTTCGGCCTGCCAATCAAGGGTTTCCCAGGGCAGTGCTATAGGACAATTAAGCAGCTGAAGTGGATGCTCTGCGGACACATCGATAAAGCGGCTGCGCAAAATAGCGTGACTGTCCCACACCTGTTGCCAGCATTGCCGCCAACGGTCTTCGTCCAGGTTGCCACGCAATTCAAACCAGGTTTGAATCCAGTAACGGTCTTGGCCTTCTGTGTGTAAAGTGGTGTGCAACATGCCTTGCTGCAAAGGCGTTAGCGGGGCCACATGGGCCTCGTCGCCCCCTTGTTCACCCGCCCAAACCACCAACGTTTGGACGGCCTCCCCTTCCCCCGACTGGCCTTCTCGACGGGCGTTATTTACGGCCCGCGCGACAAGTAAGCTTGAGCTCGGCTCCCCTTCGGCCAAGGTTTCATAGTCCTCGTCCGCGCCCCCTTGGATATAGTCTGCCAATGCAGCGACGGTCTGATGCTCATAAAGGGCTTGCATGCTCAAGGACTCCCCCAGCGCTTGAAGCCCTGAGAGAATCTGGATGGCCAGGATGGAATCTCCACCCAGTTGAAAGAAGTTGTCGTGGCGACCGACCTCATCACACCCCAATACCCGGGACCACAATTGGCACAGGGTTTCTTCCAGGGGATTCGCCGGGGCTTCGTAACCTTGGACCTGACCACTAAAGTCCACTTCCGGTAAAGCCCGGCGGTCAACTTTGCCATTGGGCGTTAGTGGAAATTCCGCCAACAATATAAGCTTCACCGGCACCATGTAGGGGGGCAATGTCTGCTTAAGGGCTTGTAACAGGATGTCCTCATTTACGGTTCCATCCTCAAGAGCGCCGTCCCCCACTTCAGAGATTGGGGCTCTCGACCCAACAGCCACGTAGGCCACTAGGCGTTTGGTGTCTCGCTCGTCCGTCACCACAACGGCGTGGCTTTGCGCCACCGCCGGCAGCGCTTCCAACGCGCTGTTAACTTCCCCGAGCTCCACGCGGAAACCACGTAATTTAATTTGGTCGTCCCGGCGACCTAAAAAGTCTAACGCGCCGTCACTATTCCAGCGCACGATATCTCCGGTGCGATAGAGTCGCTCGCCGCTGTTGGCGAAGGGATGCGGAATAAATCTTTCCGCCGTTAGCCCGGCACGCCCTTCATAGTGCGAAGCCAACCCTTGCCCACCGACATAAAGTTCCCCTGGTACCCCGACGGCCACCGGTTCCAGCCCTTCGTCAAGCACATAACAGTGACTGCCTGTGATGGGGGAGCCAATGGGCAACGCATCCTTTACGGCGGCGCTATCGTCGATAACATAACAACTTGAAAAGGTCGTGTTTTCCGTTGGTCCGTAACCGTTGATAAACTGACTAAATGGGTAACGTGTTAAATACTGTCGCACATATTCAGAGGAAACGACATCGCCCCCCGCCACACAGACACGCAACGTGGACATCCGATCAAGATGTTCCCGCACCATGGTGCTGAACAAGGCGGAGGTCAGCCACACCACTGTAACGCCATGCTGCTGGTAATAATGCCCGAGATTGTGCATGTCCTTTAATATTTCGGGGGCCAACACCAACCGCGCGCCATTTAACAGCGGGCCCCAGATATCAAAGGTGGCACCGTCAAATGAGATGGGTGTGGACTGCAGAAATACATCGTCCGAACGTATGTCGATGTAATTGGTGTTGCACACTAAGCGGGTAATCCCTTGGTGTTTCGCCACCACACCTTTGGGAACGCCCGTAGTACCTGAGGTGTAAATGATATAAGCCGGATGTTGGGCCGTGAGCGCAGGAACCTCTAAGGGCAACCCCTGCAGTTCGTCGGGGTTGACACTGTCCACGAACACCCGTGGAATTGTCGGGCAAAATTCTCCTGGAGCTTCTTCACGGCAGATTATGGCGGCGAGTTGGGCATCTTCGGCCATCACTTGCAAACGGGCGGCGGGATAATCGCGCTCTAGCGGCACATACACACCGCCAATTTTTAATATGGCCAGCACACTCGCGATCATTGCGCTGTCGGCCTGTTGATATACGCCTATGCGGTCTTGCACTTGCAACCCCGCCGCTTGTAACACCGCCGCCAGTTCATCGGACCAGGCATCCAAACGGCTAAAGCTGATGTGTTGCTCCCCTTCCACCAGAGCAATGCTGTCCGGGGCGTTTTCCACACACCCTCTGAAGGCATCCACCACGGTGGTTTGGGGAGCCTTCTCCATAGAGTCTAGTGAAGGCAAGTTTTCCCTAAGTCGTTTTGCAATAATAGAATTAGGAGATTCGTTGCTACGTGTTAAGAGGTGTTTTATCAACCACTGAGTTTCATCTACAAGCGCAGATATACGTCTTTCGCTATATAAATCGCTGCGGTAGTTTATTCGGAATTGTAACCCCTCGCCCAACATTTGAACCGTAAACACGAGGTCTGTTACAGCGCCTTTTAATCCGCTGGAAAGAGACATGATCTCCTCGGTGAGAATTTGCTCATCGTAGGATTTTTCGAGGTCATAGATTTTGTTTTCATCATAAATTTGATGCCAATTGAATATAGTATTAACTAGACCCGAATCGGCTTGAGCTTTAGTCAACTGGAGCTTTGCAACGAGATCCGGATAGTCAATTTGATCATATTGCAGTGCTGCAAACACTGACCGCTGTATTTTATTCACGAACTCAACCAGCGGTAAGGCAAAAGCATCGGCTTCAATATTAATCGGCAGTGTATTAACCAGTGAGCCAACTACTTTAAGTTGTTTAGGCTTATTTCGCCGAAGTGATGGGACACCAACAACAATGTCAGCGGATTTGTCCGTTGTATATAATCGGGATAGGATAAAATAAACTGAAAGAATTAAAGTATATAGGGTGGTTCCACTTTCTCGCGCGAAGGAGTTCAGCTGCACGAGGGACTGATCACTTAGTTTCCATGCTTTATTATAAGCTTGTGAAGGTACTGCAGGCTTTTCATAAGGTATACCAGATACCAATTTTCTACCTTGGAAGCGGGACTTCCAATAATCGAGGCTTCTAGTTCTTTCGGTGAAACAATTGTCATCTATAGTATCGTCGAAATCATATTCAACGGGAGCAAGCGTAGATTTATAAGGTGTTTTCAACAAATCATCATAAGCTCTTGCCACATCAGAGGTAAAGACCTGCATGGCTACAAAATCCATAATAATATGGTGTGCCACGAGACAAAATTCACTTTCCGTTTTCCCTTGGCCACCAATATTTTTATGTATAACCAAACATCTGAACAGGGGGCCTTTTTCCAAATCAAATGGTGCATCGCAAAATGACTCTACAACCAAAGCACTTTGCTCATCACAATCTATATAGCGGATTTCGATGCAGTTATGCATTTCTGGATAAACGGTTTTTACTAGCTCGCCATTTTTCTCTTGAAAGGTACTCCTGAGCATGTAATGACGGTCAACCACTATATTAACCGCATTCTGCAATTTCCCCAAATCCACATCCGCCAACAACTTAGTTATGGAAACCAAGTTATAGGCGGGATTCAATACCTCCGACTTCCATTTATAAAAATATGTTTTTTGCAGTTCGGTCGTCGCAATTGGGTAAATATTTAGTCGCTGCGAAACCACATCAACGAGTGCCTTTTTGTTCTGCTGCAAGAATCGAATAGTTTGTTTACTTAAAATGGAAAGAGGCCCCCTAACATCTACTGAACCTCCATTTAAATGGAACTCAATACCTTTTCTTCGTAAACTCGATATTAATTTTGTAATATCTTTTTCCATTCTTAACTCTCACACTCTACAGTGTCACTTATAGTTTTTAAGATGCCACGCTAAAACTTGCAATAACGCTCACCTTCAAGACGAATATTTATATACTTATTGAATCGTTATCGGCAAAAACACTCGAACTCTCTTCAGGTAAAGGCTTATCCAGGATCATTTCGCTTACCACTTTGCTAACCAAATCTTCGATTGAGATTAAATTACCATTTACAAAATCTTCGATAAATACGTCCACCTCGCACCGATCCTCTATTTCTTGCCGAAGCCTTACGATGATCACTGAATCAGCACCTATTTCAAAAAATTTATCATTTTCCGTGATTTGAGGATTTTCAAGATAGCCCTGCAGCCGCTCCAGTATCAACTCACTAACAAATGCGCGTTTTTCCATTTTTTTATCTCAAGAAGGTTTGTTAAACAAGGGGTACAGTGGCGGCCAGACTCGAACATCTTTAGCGCAATACGGGGTAGATGTGCAAACATTAAAGCCAAGCGCGAACATCTTTGCTCTAACGTGATGAATCGACTGACATTGAAAAGCACCAATTATCTCTCGCTGGCCTTCGGCAGATTCTACCTCGAAAATACTGTCAGCACGCTGAAAACTATATGTCTCATCATCAACATCTGGTGACATACTGCTATTTCTGATTACTTCGTCAAAATCAGGAAACTGTCGATTAAAATGTCGGTTACTCATAAGCGATTTAAAAAACGATAAAAACATATTTTTTTTGTATTGATCATTCATATCGTCTTGTAAGTCGGCGCGCTCTTCAGCAAAACCATTCATGGAACGAGATACGAACCTTCGAAGCTCAGGCTCATTTCCCTTAACAAATGACAAAACATTTCTGACGTTGACGAACAGCTCAGGTTCATGCTGTGAACACCCAGAATATATTTCATTCGAGCTGGAACCATCGATATATTTTTTTAACTGATCTATTAAGCTGACTCTATCTGAATAAACGACAGAAATGCGAACCGCCAGATAACGCTGCGCTTTAGAGGCTAATTGAACAAGCGGAATCGCATTGTTCTCTCCGACTTCTAAAGCTCTGACATAGTCTATTACACGGTTCTTCAAGGCATCTTTAGTATGTGCTGATAGCAGAAAGACCTGCTCGTCTGATTCAACGGCATTAGGATCGCTATGTTTTGTTGTATGACTGCTGAGTATCGTATGAACGTTAGAGCCACCCAAACCAAAATTATTGACAGCAGCAAAGCATTGACCTTTTTCGCAAGCCAGCTGCAACGTACTGTATGACTTTTCTATAAGAGGAAATACTGGGTCCAGAGGGTCGTCGATCTTTTGAGAAGGTATTTTTTTATCATGCAGCAGCAAGACCGCCTTAATAAGAGCAATCGTGCCGGACGCAGATTCAAGATTACCTATTAAGTTCTTCAAAACACCCAAATATAAATGGGTATTACGATTTTCACAGAAATATTGTTTTAACCCGCTGTATTCGATTTTATCTCCGAGCGAGTTACCAGACGCACTGGTTTCAATAAAATCAATGTCGCTAGGGGAAACGCCTGATTTGCCATAAGCGTCCTCATACAGAGACAATTGAGCTTTTAGATTTGGACTCGTAATATTTAATGATGTGCCATTATGATTTGTATAACATCCTTTTATCACTGCATATATTTTATTGCCACTCTCTAGCGCTTCATCGAGTCTCTTCAACACAAGAGAACCCCCACCTTCGCCACGAATAAAACCATCCGCAGAATTAGACAACGGCCTACACTGTCCTTTTTTGCTAATCAAACCACTATTTTGGTACAAACCATCGACGTAATCAGAAGCATGAATATGGACCCCACCAGTAATCGCAAGGGATATTTCTTTGGCGATCAATGCGGAGCAAGCATGCTTTACAGCCAGCATTGATGAAGCACAACTCGCGTCAACAACCATACTAGGGCCAGTAAAATTGAAAAAGTTTGAGACTCTATTAGCTATAAAATTGTTGCCTAAGCCTGGCAAACGAAATTTGCAAGAATCAGATTTCCTTTTATTCATCGCAAATTCAAAGGAAGAACTTCCCACATAAACACCAGTTTTTTCAGGGAACTCACTGCTACAAATAAGGGAATCTTCCAGCGCCCAATAAGCCATGGCGAGAAAGAGCTTTTGTTGAGGGTCCATCGCTGCGGACTCTTCGTCAGTAATAAAGAAAAACTTATTATCGAAACCCTTATACCAATCTTGATCAGAACAGCTATTCAAAGCTCTGCTACGAGGATCAAACAGGAGGCGATGAAAATCTTCTACGGAGGATACTCCGGGAAGTTTACAGGACAATCCAACCACAGCTATATCGGACATTACGAAACCCAAGAAGCCTGTACGCGCTCTAAACCACGTATACCTGGTGAGCTAACCCAACTGAAATCCTTGAAGTGTATAGCCAAGTCAGGGCTAGTGATAAGCCGTTTTATGACTTGCTCTGCAATGACCAAAGACAAATGCGCCCCTAAACAGAAATGGTGTCCAGCGCCAAAAATAAGTGTGGACCTCTTACTTCGATGGATATTCAAGGAGTCGGGTTCACTAAAGCGCTCGCCATCCCTGCACGCGGCACTTACTAAAAAATATACCCTCTCCCCCGCTGCAATCTTTGCATCGCCAATATAGGTATCTTCTATAGCAACTCTGGGCAACATTGAAACTGGAGCATTGTATCGACCACACTCCAAAATAGATTGATTTAACAAACTTGTATCGCGCCTAATTGCTTGCAGTTGCTTACCATCTGAATAGAGAGCTTGCAGAGAATTACCGATCAAATGTTTGGTTGTATCTAGCCCAACACACATCACCAGCGATAGAGCGCCAATGATTTCGTCTTCCGTTATATCAGCACAGCTTTTCTTTTTAAGAAGGTATTGCACGAATCCTTGTTTGCTATGTTCACGATCCAAGTCTTCACGGAGGCTGATCGCAAAATATCGAGCGGCTTGTTCTAACGAATCATACTCATTGACCGGTACCGGAGGGTTTACTATCTTGAATAACTCCAATGCATACTTTTCTGTTTCCCGATTGTCCATCCGAGCACAATCAAGCAGGTGAGATATTGTGGTAAGGGTCACCTTGGTGGATAAGTCGCCCAATACGTCGAATGAGTGCTCAGCTTTTAATGTAGAAAGATTATCCTCTATAGATTTAAGTAATATTTTGTTTATTTCGCTCACCTTTGAAGGCGTAAACCATGCAGCCATTATTTTTCTAATTTTTTCGTGACGATCAGCCTCCATAAAAAAGAGCCAATTACTCATCATGGATTTAAGATATAAATATTTTTTTTCGTTTTTATTGTTTTTTTCCCGACCAGCAATTTCATTTACCACATCAGGCTTTACCAGAGAACGATCTTTAAGGGCAGAAGACACATATTCATACTTGGCCACAACCCACTCTTTACCATGCAAGCCTTTTACATAAAAAATGGGTGCGTCAGATAGCAGAGTTTTATAGGTGTTAAAGGGGTCGTTCCTAAATCCAAGTGAAAACGTCTTAAATTTGATGTTTGCCGGCAATAAAAAATCGTTAGACATCCTATACACCTATCTTAATATCCGTGTCACCCATCAATCTGATAACAAGATCCTCAATTGTTTCAACTTCCAGAAGCAAGGTAGGCTCCAGAGAAACGCCAAGCTCCTTACCGAAAGACGCTGTTAGGCCCGCAGCGGCTGAAGAATCAATTCCCACTTGAAAAAGCGGCGTATCAACAGACAAAGTACCTCCTGGCAGCTTGAGCTCTTGATGCATCTTATCGATAATATATTTAGCAAGGGATTTTCTATCCCTCGGTACTACAATCGCGTTGCCAAGCTCCGCTTTTAGCTTTAAGTCCCTACGAGAATATTTATTTAATACTGAAAAACTACCATCCTCTAATAATTTAGCCAACTGAATCCGTTTTATTTTCCCACTTGTAGTGCGGGGCAACTTCCCTTTAACAACTAGGCCAATGAATGCGGGCGCAATTGAAAAATAACTTGACACGAAAGAGTAAATTCGATTCTCCAGATCGCGAAAATCCAACCGTTTAATTTCGAAACGCTCCAACTCTTGAACGATAACTAGATTTTCGCATTGATTACCAACAGAAACTGCTGCTGCTCCATTTTTTACGAACGCTGAATGTAACTCGCACACAGCACCTTCAATATCATGCGGAAAAATATTTCTGCCGCGTATGATAATCATCTCCTTCTTTCTGCCGGTAATAAACAATTGTTTATTTTCTATTTTTCCATAATCTCCAGTCCGGTAAAATAGTTTTCCTTTTTCAGAAGCCAATTCTCTTAAGTGACTCTTGTCGCTAATTCCCCAGTAATCGGAAAACAAAGATTCTCCAGAAATCCAGATCTCGCCAATATCACCGTCTTTCAACGGGATATCATGATCCGGATCCACAACCTTAACGATCCACCCATCACATACAGGCCCAGAAGAGTGTATTTTGAATTGAGTGTTTGGGCATTGCTGGACTGCACTTGATATATCAATGCTATCTAAATGTGATCCGCTGACCAGCAATGTCGCTTCCGCCATACCGTAACAGGGAAGAAAAGACTTTTTATCAAAACCATTCTTAAAAAACTTATCGCTAAAAGACTGAATCGTCGACGGCCTTACGACTTCGGCACCATTAAAGGCGGTCTTCCAGCTCTCAAGGTCTAATTGCTCTTGCTCGTTGTCTGTTATTTTTTCAACACATAAATCATACGCAAAGTTTGGCCCGCCGCTAGTGTTTGCCTTATATTGGGTGATACTCTGCAGCCAAAGCAAGGGCTTTTGCATAAAGATATTTGGCGACATCATGTAACTGACACCGCCAACATAAAGCATCGACAACAAATTACCCACAAGCCCCATATCGTGAAACATGGGCAACCAGCCAACCAATTTCGAATCTGAAGATAAACGAAAAGTTTTTTGGATGATCTCCAAGTTACTTAAAAGTGCGCCATGACTTATCACGACCCCTTTTGGGTCACCTGTAGTTCCTGACGAAAACTGAATAAAGGCTGCATCTTTTAAGCACGTTCGATTTGCAAAGCCACCAGTAGAACCATTCAATAATTGCTTTACAGTACGAATATCAAATTCATTAGCTTTAGTGTAATTTCTTACTTCTGAAACCAACGTTTTGTGCTGCTCGCCAACGATCACCAACTCTGCCGATACGCTATCTAAAATACATTGCAGCCTTCGAAAAGATTCACTATTGATTCTTCGAGGCGGCGCCGCAGGCACTGCAATAGCCCCACTATAAAGGCATGCTAAAAATGCAACAACGAAGTCGCCAGTGGTTTCGCCTATAATTACCACAGCTTTTTGCCTAAGATTTCTTTTTTCGTATTCTAAGGCAAGCCTTCTCGCCTCATGATGCATTCGACTGTATGAGAGCGAACTACATACGCCGCCCCAGTCATCCAAGAAATGTAACATTGGCACATCATCATATCTAACGGCATGCCTTTCTAAGACGCTTGGAATGAATTCATGCGAATCATTTAAATACATTTTAAATACCGAACCTAACTATTCCTTAAGCTAAGAGGCCTCATATCAGTCCAATGAGTTTCGATATAACTTAAACATGCGTCTTTACTCATTGGCTCACCAACACTTACCCAACCACCAGGAATTTCCTTTTTAGAATTCCATATTGAGTATTGCTCTTCATGATTTACTACCACATAGTACAAGTCACTTAGTTCAGACATGTCAATTCTCCTAACGTCTAATCACAACAGTTCCCATAGAACCAGGAATATCTGGCGTAGCACTTTTTTTCAATAAATATCTACAAGTATCGGCCCACGGGGTAACGCTTCCTACACCAATACACCACCCAATGCCTTAATTTTGATTTAATAGCCATTGGTTTTTGCCCTTTTTTTGGTATAACGCAACATACCGACAAACCCACCAGCCCCAACAATTGTCCATACTAGAAGCATAGAATAAGAGTAAAAATAGTATTTGATATTGAGCTCGCCAGACATCACCAAATGCCTAGCCTGTATAGAATCTGCTACAAAAGGTAAAAATAACCACCATTCAACGCCTGAATTAGTAAACTGCTGCTCGAAGGGAAATATAAGTAAGTAAAGAAGAGGCAGTTGTAATGCGGCAATGACCATTCCAGTGCGCTTTACTCTCACACCTAAACCGCCAATAAGTAGGCTCATACCAAGAGCCGTTAGTATCACAGAAAATATCGAAATACACACTTGCCAGGTAATTTGTGGTACAACACCAGTAACAATGATGAGCACGCTAAGAATACACAATGAAATCACTATTTGAAGCAAACAATGAGCGAGCCCACGGATATAAAATAAAAATGCTGTTGAATAAACCGACTGCAAAACCTGCTCAAATGTACCAGCTTTTGCGTCCTCTTCTATCGACTGGGGAATAGAAGAAATGGTAGGAAGTGCGATTGTCCAAAAAAAATAATTAACTAACATTAACTCTACCCGCTTTACTTCGATCACTTCCGAGTGAAACATCCCACCACCCATTAACAACAAGTAAAACAACGATACCGACATGACAACCTGGATAACAAAATTGGTCGGATACCTTATAGCCATGAAAAATGATCTATAAAATTCAATAAATATGAGATCCACTTTACTTCTCCAACCTCGTGTTAAGAAGGAGCTCTTCTAGATCATTAGCGAGCGATTTAATATTGATTATATTAGCTGGCTTAACGGCATCTAAGAATTGGTACAAATGTTCTTTAGATACTAAAAAGTTAGCATGATTTTCCTGTATAACCTTCCCACCAAATTTTTCCAGTTGCTTTGCCTCATCTCCTCCCAACTCATCTGCAAGAATCACCCTATATCCTGAATCATCTATCCAAGCATTTAATTCTTGCATTTTTCCGTACTTAACGAGCTTTCCATTCTGGATCACACCAAATGAGTTCGAGGTACGTCCGACAAACTCCAAGTCGTGTGATGTCAACAGTATTGAAATGCCCATGTTTTTCGCGATATCACTGATAAACCTAGAAAAAAAGTCTTTCGTAGGAACATCTAGGCCTAGCGTGGGTTCGTCTAAAATCAAAACTTTTGGTTCATGCATCAACGCAACCTTAATAGCTAACTTTTGTTGCATTCCGCGAGACATATTCTGCACCAATAAATCCTTATATTGATCAAACTGAAATTCCTCCATAAGTGCCGCACCTTTTTTTCTAGCCGCCGCAATACTCATCCCTTTCAAAACACCGAAGTACACCAAATTTTCTAATGCTGTAAGCTGCCAGTACAAATTTCTATTACCCTCAAGAATTGTACCGATTAATTTCTGTGTTTTGCTATTACTCGGGTCTAACCCAAATATTCGCACCGTACCTGAATCAGGGATTGTCAGTCCGGAAATCATTTTTATTGTTGTTGTTTTACCAGCACCATTAACACCGAGCAAACCAAAAATCTCGCCAGGACGAATATCAAAGCTGATCTCATCAACCACAAGATGCGCTTTACCCTTGTAGATGTACTTTTTTGACACTTCGGAAATTGATACGCTATCCAAAACTCTCTATACCTTTATCTTTAGGCTAATGCTGAAAAAGTAAACTACTACACACTAATCAACTATATCTTTTGGTAAATATTTCTAATATGCCGAGTGCTAATAGCCAACATTGCGATGACATTTTCTATAATCGACAGCGTCAATAACACAGTAATACCCAACAAATGATTGTTGAAAAATATTCCATATAAAGCTGCAGCAATAGCTATATTTGTACCTAACCAAATAAGCACATAATACCTTCTAAACTTTCTATACTGACTTTTCGTACTGCTCTTATAATCCGGAGAATCAAGCCCTTTCGTTCCCCAACTATTATCATGTATATTTGTTACGGCATATGCCCAAAGAGTCAACGAAACCGCCGGATTAATTAACGAATATTGAATACTGGATTTGGCAAATGGAATTACGACATTAGATGACTGCCTATTCTTAATACAACTAAGAACGATAGTACCAACAAATATTGCCATAACAATTAGAATAAGACGTAATAAACCAGGATTCATCCAAACAGCAGCCATCCCAATGACGAAGGTGACCAACACCTGAACAATTACAGAAAAGTAGACAATTTTTTGGGATAAATCACTTTTAATATCATTCGCAAAAACCACTATTTGAACCACCAAAGGGGTAACAACTAAAGCGATGGTGGATAGCGTAGCAATATTTGAGTAATGACCTATAGCACCGCTGTTAAAAGCAAGACCTGTAAGTGCAACAATAGAATACAAGAATATCCCTAACAGCAACCATTCAAAAACCCCCCAAAATGTATGCAAAGCAGAAGACATAGTTCTGTCTAGCTTTTGGGAAATGCTATTCTCACCTTTAACGTAACGTTTTAAACCAGATGCGAAACTTATTTTTGAAAATAGTGCTCCACTATTCCAACGTTTCCGCTGTTTAAGCAGTTCGCTCCAGCTACTACAGGAATCCGTAACAGCGATAGCAGATTCAACATGCCGAATTTTCCAGCCGAATTTGGGCCGGCTTACTATTTCTTTGCAGAGTATTCGGTCTTCCGTTTGGTAAATTGCAGACTCGAAAGGATCTAAAGGCTCCAAGCCTTTTAAATATACATCTAGGGGTTGCGGACCGATCTGAGGTGGTAATTTCGGGTCGCTTGCAAGTGCAGCCCAACGAATTGCGCTAAATTGACCCGGCACAACACTGATATAACCACTAGCTGATTCCCCCCAAATCCCTGCAAGGGATTTTTTTGCAAAGTCATTGAACTGCCAGATCGATAATAAATTAAAATAGTTTTTAGGCGGATGCGTATACAGGCTCGTGGAAGCCGCTCCCATGTTCTCCTGACACTGAAACGCGTACCAAACATTGTACACAGCCTCTTTTACAGGGCATGTACCAGCATCAATCTGAAAACAATAACTCGGAACTATATAGTCACATATTTTTTGATAATATAATTTATGAGAATCAAGTTTTCCTGCATTTTTACTTTTAATACACACTAAAAATTGAACAGATATATCGCTACATCGAGTTTGCAATTTGTCCTGACAAACCCCGCCACTGCATTTAACACTAAATTTGTAAAGATCCAACCATGCACTCGCTGCCGGTATCTCGTCAACCGCATTTAGCCGATGCAACTCCTTATGAGCGTTATAGAAATAAATATCGTCTTTATTTAGCATTGGCAGTGGGAATTCTATTCCTTGCGATTCAAAAAATATTTGAGCGCTACCGGACATTTCCTCAACACCATCTACAATAATGCAAATGGTAATATTTTCTGAATACTCCTCACCATTTTTCGCATAGAGATACGCGATACTATCTGTTAATGCGGCTAGTGTGGCTGCAAGTGCGTCTCCTGTTTCATTGTATAAAGTGATAAGAAAGATTAGTCCACCTTGCTCACAGGAGATAGTTTCCAAATCAAACTCATCATAAGTGCCCTTCTTTCCAAACCCACTAAAATCATGCGTCAGGCTATCGAAAGCCAAATCACTTACTGGAAAGCTAGCTATTTTTTCTTCTATACTTACGTCCACACCAGCAACGTCCCCTGTTTGCAAATATATCTTTTACATACTTTTGATTTTTATAATACTAAGTATTTAAACTGTTCACTTGTGCGTTAAATTGCAACACATCTTGGGGGCTCAAACGATGCAGCCTAATTAATGGAATGTAGCTCGCCACAACAACAACAATACTGATAGCGGTTAAAACCCACCCTACGAGCAGCCAAAACAGACTTGAATTCGTAGCAACCAGATTCTGAGTAATCGCAGGCAGCATTAGTGTCATCAAAATAACACCTGGCACCACGCCAAATGCAAAACGCTTTATATTTTCAAAAATAAATTTTCTCGTTACCCTAGCGTCACCAACGCCAACAGACTTCATCACGCCAATTTCAAGTGATTTTTGCATAATGGTTCGCTTGGTGACTCCGTAAATGCCAAGCGCCGACATTATTAGCGCAAGAAATGCCGCCGGTAGAAAATTATAGAGCATGTCCTTTAGATTTTTTCCATTTTTTGCAAGGTGTTTATCAAGGCTGTTAATTTCAGACAAAGCTACACTATTATCCACCTTTGAAGCAGCCAGCCTTAGTGGTTGACTGATTTTTTTTGCATTTAAATCGGATTTAATCACCACTTTCATTTCCCACCAGCCATGCAATACTTGGGTCATAGGCCTATATATTACGGAAAATTTAGACGGATCAAATACTATCGGTGAACCATAAACAAGCTCTGGCGCTACACCTACTACAGTAATGAGCGGGCCGTTTTGTTCAGGATTCAATTGAAACTGCTTCCCTGCAACATCACTATCACCGGGCCAAAGCTTATCAGCCATATTTTTATTGATTATGGCTACATTCGATGAAGCACTAGTATCGTTGTCGTTAAACATACGCCCATTAAGTAACTTTACACCGAGCTGAGATAAATAGTTGTCACTTACAATTATTTCTATAGCTTTTGGATTTGAACCGTTGTCGACAATCTTCTTATCTACAGACTGGTAGCTACTGGAGTAACCAAAATAACCTGGCAAACCTCCTGAGTAAGCAACTTGTTCAACTCCGCTGATTACTTCTATCCTTTGAGACAATTGTTCGTAGTAAGCTAGACGTTGCTCAGCTTCGCTGTAGCTACCAGAAGGAAGTTTTACTGAAGTGACTATGTAACCTTCCGTATCAACTCCGTAATCTGCGTTTAAAACATAGTGTAACGCTTGGAAGCTAAGCCCGGTAAAAACCATTAATACGAATGCACATAGAATTTGCGATGACGTAAATATTTTCATCAAGGGTCCTGAGCTTTTGCTACTACCCCCTTTTGAGCCACCCGCAATTGCGCTATTAGATGGTGACTTCACTGCGTGAGTAACCGGAAAAACGCCAGCAATAAACCAAATTAAAATTAACGCTACTATACCGGCCAAGAACATTCCGGGTTCGCCTTGTGTTTTCCACCAGAATGGCCCTGTGTTTATTTCACTAGCCAAGTATGTGATGGCGTATTTGCTTATGATAAAGCCGAACATCCCTGCAATTCCACACAACACAAAGGTTTCCAAGAGTGGTGGCATTACCAGTGCTTTTAGCGGTACACCAAAAGCGGATTTAATCATACTGTCTTTTGATCTTTCTAGAGCCCTTACCACCAGCAAGTTACTCACGCTAAAACATCCCATGGCTAAAATTGCAAAAGCAACTATTGACATAATTACGGTGGGAACTCGCATAGCGTTAGAGTAGGCCTCGGTATAACGATGCGTTGCTAGTGACTTACCGCCGTATACCAATGGGTATTCAGATTGAAGCTCCTGACTAAGGGAGTTAAATTCATCCCTTGCCTGCTCTAACGAAACTCCAGGCTTTAACTTCCCTACGAACGTCAGCCAACCGGCATTTTGCGGGGCTTCGGTTATTGGAGGCTCGTAAGCAATCCAGAGGTTCTGATTCAACGGGAATTCGTACTCTTTTGGCATTACACCTACGATACGAGTAGCTACACCGTCGATATTTACAAGTGTACCGAGCACCCTATCGTCAGAACCAAAAAAACGTTGCCAAAGATTAAAACCAATTACCGCAACGGGTTCAGCCCCAAACTGTACGTCGTCTTGCGTAAATAATCTGCCATGTAGAGGCTCTATGCCAGTTAAACTAAACACCTCTTCACCAACACCCACGCCATTGATGATGGTAGAAAATTTCTCATTATGCAGGGTGACGCTTCTAGCCTCCCATACACCAAAATTTTCTAGTACGGCCTGTCTTCGCTTTATATAGTGATATTCAAAATATGATATTCCACCATTTACACGTTCGTTTGCACCATCCACCCGAGATACTTGTATAAATTTTTCTGAATTGACAAATGGCAGGGGCTTATAAGCAATCGAATATACTTGTGCGTAGAGAAATAACGAAACAGACAAACATAGTGCTAAGGTAATTATAATTAGGAGTGAGTACTCTTTATCTGCCACCAATCTATTTAAAGAGTGTTTAATATCAAAAGCACTTATCATCTATTATTTTCCTGTCTTCGCGTATTCTACACTCGCAACATCAACGGCTGTATTTAGAGCAACCTATATCTAGTCCATAACTGCATGATTCTCTTTAAAAGGACTCACCACACTATCAACCGTGCTTGAGTGTTGCAGCGAACCATCTAGCATGGCGTATCGCTGGGTAGCATCTACCAGATGCCTGTCGTCATGGCTTACAACGCAAACGGTAACTCCTGCGCTGTGCTGCTCTTTCAATAAAGTCATGATTGTTGCAGCATTTCGTGAGTCTAAGTTTCCAGTAGGCTCATCAGCATAAATAATTTTAGGCGCCCCAATAATTGCCCGGGCGATCGCGACTCTTTGCTGTTGTCCACCTGAAAGTTGCGAGGGATGATGCTTTATGCGATGCAGCATATCCACTTCTTCCAGAGCCTTTTCTACACGTTTTTTTATTTCTTTCTTGGTAAATTCTTTTCGATAGCGAATGGGTAATGCGACGTTATCGAAAACTGTATAGTCATCTATTAGATTAAAGGCTTGAAATACGAACCCCAATTCTCGGTTTCGTATTTCAGCTAACTTGGAACGCCCATGTGATGTTATATCCTGACCCGCTAAACTATATCTACCAGAACTTGCCCCCTCTAGCAGCCCCATGATTGACAGCAAGGTTGACTTTCCTCCACCAGAAGGACCCGTTATAAGCAAATATTCACCGCTATTAACTTTCATACTTACATTATTCACCGCCAGCGTCTCGACATCTTCTGTTCGGTATATTTTATGTATGTTTTCTAGCTCTATCAGTGGTGTCGCCATCATCAACCCCAATATTAAATCATTTTATTCTATAATTATTTTTTCAGCGCCGCGGGCATCATCTAGATCAGTCAGTATGATCTCTTGGCCTTCTTCCAAACCCGCTTTTATTTGAACATACCGATTAGATATCTCGCCGAACTGAACTTCCTTCAAGTATGCGAACTTTTTTGATTCCCCAAAAACATATATTTTTGTTGAGCTGTTTTCAACTAGGCTAGACATTTTCTCAACAAAAAGCGTTTCTTCGATGTTAAACACCTTGATCTCGCCACTTACATACATATTCGTTTTTAAGAATGGCGCTTCTTGCTCTAATGCGATATCAACACTCAAACTTGCCCCTACAACATTAGGATCTATGCGAATAACCTTTCCCTGGATTTTTCGACCATTGGATTCTATCACTGCGTTTTGATTGACCTCTAATTTATCACTTTTTATCGCAGGCACTTTAAGGCGAACAAAAATATCGTTTGAACTAACAATCTTCCCCAAAACCTGACCAAGATTTAGACGCTGACCGGGCTTTATTTCAACCTCTTGAATAACACCCTCTTTCTTTGCCTTGAGCGATAAGGAGTCAACTTTTTGCCGGATGTTTTCTAATCGCTTTTCTGCGACCGTAACGTTTACCCTATACTGTTCTAGTTGGGCATCACGTTTTTGTTTAAAATTTTCCACTTGTTGGACAGCAAGTTTCCATTGTTTCCTAAATTGTTCAGCTCGTATTTTTGCTTGAGAATAATCCAGCGCAGAAATTGGCGGAACATCCAAATTCATAAGTTTTCTCAAAGCTTGATATTTTTCATCGACTATACGGAACTCAGACTCCAACCTTACTTCTTCGAATTCTAATTTAGTAAGCTGCTCATCTAATTCAAAGCTTCTCGATGCTAAAGTCGCATTACTCTCAGCGAGCTCCAAGGACTGCGCCGAAAGTTCAACCTTCAATTCCTCATTTGTCAGGGTAAATAAAAGTTGCCCCGGAGTAACGTAGTCACCTGATTTAACATGTACCTCCACCACATCACCCACAGTTCTCGGTATTACTAGATCTATATCGTTCGGAACGACCGTTCCGTTACCAAGTACCTGTACAGTAAAAGCCCCCTTTTTCACAACCCCCGTTCTGATATCCTCGGAAGCAACACGCAAATTTCCAATATCACTAAAACTATATCCGAACAAAATCACTATAAGAAGAACAGCACCTAGGACTACCCACTTGTATTTTAAAACCCAACTCTGTTTTCGCTCTATCTGTTTATCCAAAACATCTTTCCAAAATCTAAATTAAAGATCGATAAATACTACCCTAAACATTACTAATTTAATCAATACCAATCTAATGTTCCGTGAACATGTATCGACTTGACATTTAGATAACCAGAAAACATTGACAAAAATTCAGACCTATCTAGATGTTTGAATCTTGCATCTGGAATCATTTGACCAATTTTTAAAAATCCGATACCTAATTTAGGATCGCGCGGATCCATACCATGGTCTTTTAACCAATGTTCCAGCTTAATTTTGTAATCCATCCCAAACCACTGCTTATTCGACATACCAAAATAAATATCGAAATCGGCGGAAATGAACTCCAACGGCCGAATATTATCTACACCTACAGCACTATCTTGATCATAATATACATCTAGCACCTGCTTACCAACATCACAATAATGCAAATAAACACCACCAAAATCAGAATGGGGGCTAAAATAATTAAAGTCTTCGGGGCGCAACGGTAAACGCCTTTTCGGTCCTTTAAATGTAATATCGAGTTTTGAGAAAGACGTAGCACCTTCGTCGCTAGTGGAACGCAGCCTCGCCTCATATTCGTGAATGTACAGATTAAAATTCTCAAGCGCATTCTTCACTGATTCGGGCCCACTAACAAACATCCAGCCTGGGTTTAATCTCGGCCCCCGGTGAAGTTCAAAATATTTATGAAGCTCATTTAGGTCATCTTGTGTACAACTTTCGCTCGCGTTTATTGGAATAGCATCCTTAGCAAAAGTGTTTACAGTGTCAATACAATTATTAATTAAATCTGTCAGCTCCTTCTTTGATTTTTCAGCTCCAGGAAAACCTACAAATCGCCCCAAAACTTTTGAACTATTCAACTGGTGCTCTTCCAGCGCAACCTTGGCATCCAACGTCTCTTTCAATAAATCCAACCACTTTTCAGCAGGAGAAAGGTTAAAAATATTAAAAAATAGCGGGATATCGTTTACCAATCCGTTTTGATCAGAAATACTGTGTGCATTAGTGAACACCACTTCAACGACGGCCATTCTAATTCCTCATCCTTTGCAAACCCAACCAAAAACTTAGCCAATTTAAATACCCCTTGATTCGGTCAAAACCTTTTGCACCTCGAACATTTGAGCCAAAATATATCGTTCGAGCCTTATGGGTATAAACGGCTATTGTTTTAATTTTTGGATTACATATAAAAAACCCATCAACATCCTCAACCTTACAATCGCTCATCATTTCAATAATATTATTTACGCTGCTATTTCTGACAAGCATACAATGAGCACCCCAGTAAGCTGGGTAACACTGAAAATTCGGGTTGTAAATACCTTCTTTTATTTTATCTTTTGCAAGCGGTCCATCACCATTTGGATCAACAAACGCTATATCAAAGTGCTCGCTATAATTTCTTAGAGTATTTTGGATGGCCGCAATAAAATCTTTTCTAAAAATAAGATCATCCTCTATTACAAGGGTGAACCCTGATTTATCTTTAATGCTTTTCAATGCATTATTATGGGCAATCCAACAGCCAACGATACCCACCCTTGCCCTTTCGCCTAAATCCTCAACGTACTCCCTTACACCTCTTTCCGTTGTACACCGATGCTCGATAGAGTTAGCTTGGTAGCTAACTCCCTTTATCCAAGTTTGTTTTAACGGTATCCGCATCAACAATAATCTCAGCAATGCCCGTCTGCCCATATTATTAGGCATGCTGATATACCGAATAGATTTAACATCTATAGTGCTATAGTTTTCAGCGCTCATGGATTTTTTTGTGTGAATAAATTATTTTTCATTACTATTATTATAGCTGTCCAACATACGTCTTACTGACGACAAAATACCTCTATTCGCCTGCAATCATCTCAGAACATAAATCATAAAAACTATTTAGCTCTGGAAAAGTCCTTCTAAAGGATGTCCCGCGCCGTCGATCATGCTCATCTACAAAGCGGATAAAGTCCTTACGGGAATCGGCAAGATCAATATTTTCATTCCCTTGAGGCGAACTCTTGATAAACTCTATCAATCTCTTTAGTTTGTTTATTTCAAAATCGTAAAAACCTGCCTGCGACCCCATCTCAACTGAATTTTGCTGCATGTAATCCAAACTTGCATCAAAAGCGTCGTGGTATTCAGGGGAAAGAACGGAAAGATTCAAATGATGAGGGTGTCGTAGAATAGCAATATCTATTGCGATGGGAATCCATCGATTTTCATTCAAATATCTACTCTTAAGCGTATAAATATACTCCAAAAGGCGTTTGTAACGAGTAACAGAAAATACATTTGTAGTACTCATAACCACCACTGTGGCTGATGGAATTTCCCGCAAAATATGCTCTATGTTTTTTTGCCAGAGAGAGAAATCCAATCCAAAGCGACTATATTCAGCGGTTTCTTCCCACCCATCAACACTTGTGTAAATAGTCAAACTCTTAATTTTTTTGTCTTCCAGCAAGCTTTTTGCGTTCTGCACAAACTTATCAAATAGTTCAAATGGAATGCTACCATTTGTATTTATACCCAACTCAAGAAAAGGTTGCGGATTTACCTTGAGTTGATTCAGAATTTCAAAAGAGTCCTTACTTAATAAAGGCTCTCCTCCCGTGACTCTTAAAACTTTCAAGCCATCTATTAATGTGGGCCACCAACGCCAGAAAGCCTCAACAAATGGATTATATTTACTATGGTGAATAGGGAGTTCACCACTTTCCTCAAAGTACTGTAAATCCCCAAAGTTTGCACTCGTTGGATAAGGGCCGTGGGTTTTTATTTCTTCAACCCAGCGACTAGAATATACCGGAGAACAATATGAACACTTCATATTGCAATGGTTAGAAAAACTCACCTCCACATAACTTGGATCCACTTTGTCCACAATCTTATCTTTAGAGAAACTGTGAATATATTGATTTGCCCAGCTATCTGAGGATTTTATTACACGATCTGAAAAAAGATTGCCTTCCGAAAAACCCTTTAAATCCTCCACATTCCAACAATATTGGCACTCAGATGGCCGCTCACCGTTAAGCATTTGCAACCTGGCGTTTATTTTTTGGGGTGTGTTGTGAAGTGCGTCATGTCGATCTGACAAAGACTCGAGTGGGATAGGGTGAACCTGGGGATGGTGGCAACTATGAGTATGTCCATTGTGTAAATGTAAGGTGACTTGCTTCCATTTTGCTACACACATTGTAGGGCTAACTTCATCAAGCAGCTCCTTTGTTTCAATAAGCGTAGTGCTCATACACTTCCTTTTTTCCTTGAAACACACTAGTGACATCTAAAATTTTTATTCAACGAGTTGAATTACAACCCAAATAGTAAAACACAACCCCTACACTATGTACAACTAAACTCTTCAACTGATATTGATTACGCTAGGTCCCAATTAAAAATTAGTTAATATATACATTATTCTTCATTCTATTTAATATCCCGCACACCCTAAAACCCTACATTTCTAAAGGAATAATAGCGACGCTCACTTTGATGAGAGACAATACAAATCAGAGTTAAAAAATCCTTATTAGGCCATAAACACTGCTACAAAGATTGCCCCAGTGAATTTTATAAAAACGCCTTCGCGATAGTCCGAACGCAAGGCTATGTAATGCCAGAAGTGGCGTATTCTTTGGTCTAGCGAACAATATCCTCCAAAAATTCAAGGAAAAAAACTAAGAATAAGTAAAAGGGTAAAACCATGGTCTAGGATGAGCATGTTTAGCCAATGCGTTTGCGAAAAGAGTAAAGCTTCTGCGCATGCAGAAAGCGATCTACGAAAAGCAGGATTCTTCTTCACGAAAAAACTTAATTAATGTACGAGCTTATGAAGCAATAAATCTCATGCTTTGTGGCGATAAAGTCATTCCAAGTAATAGGCGATGGTACTAACGCGTTTGTTGATTAGCGAATGCGACTGGCTAAACTAATAGTAGAGGATACAGTTCGCCTGCATTGCAGCAAGAAGGGTCTGTTTGACCAAAGTCCAAGCAGTCTCTGTAGTCGCCAGATGCTGAAAGAGGTCCTCGAAGAGGGCTTTTCTTTTGATCGCTATTGAGTATGGTACGTGATAAAGACACATGGATTGTATGAAACACAACGTCTCGCGTAGCACGCGACTACTAAGCAAAATGCCAGAGATGCAGCGGCCGATAACTGATTGAATTAAAATTTTACAGAGCCTGGATTGGCCCAAATGTAGGCCGGCGACCTCACTCAACAGCGCCCAGTTAAATAGCTACCACTCTCTGTATACGAAACAATAATCTGGCTCTATACCGAAGCGTTACACTAGGGCCTGTTAACACTAATTCAATTCGCTCTGCTGGAGCCTGTATTTTCAGGATGAAAGGCATTTTTGGCGTTGTTTAGCGGGCTAAACGAGCGAAAAATAACGCATCAGCCTGGAAATACAGGCCCAGACCTGCGGGTTGCGGCTAAAATCCCGCTCTCAGCGTTGTTTATCGCTCATTTGGAACAACCACTAAAACGCCGGGAGCGTTTTAGCGTGTAACCCCGTAGGGGTGAGGCATAGGGATATGCCGAACAACCTGCGCTCCAAACGTCGGGGTGCCGCATCACTCGATAGCGAAATTTTAGCCGCAACAGAATGAATCGAATTAGTGTTAACAGGCCCTTTGAGGGAACACCATCAAGCCGCAAATCCCTGGCAGCGACTCACGGATCTATAAGTATTACGGCGAAATGAGTGGCAAAATAGCCACCACCATACCGTCGTACGATGCCAGTGATGGTCTGGATGGTTTTCACACTCTGGACATAAGAAACAAGCGGGTAAATATTATTGTTGGTCAATATTTTCAAGGAGTCGTGAATAAAAAAAACCAGTGGACTCCCTTCTTCCTTGATGAATAACAATATAAGGATAAAGGTTTAATATCTCACACGGTCAAGCAAAGATTCACCTGCTGAGGTACCGCCAGTTGACTCTGGTTCGATCTACACAATTCATCCGGGCACACTAACTGAAGGTAGCGTTAGACATGGCTAATCCACACGAGTACTGTGGATATCGAGTGTCGTTGCTGTGGTACGACTAACCCCAAGTAGAAGCGAAATCATCAGGTTAATAAAGTTTGGCAGTTATACAGTGTATTGATGAAGGAAACCAATTGCTGAAAACGCTAACGCCGGCTTTCTCCGTAGGCCGAGATCGCAGGTAGAAAACTCACAACTACAGTAACGCCCAATATTAATAATATCGGGACTAAGGCGTCTCCAGTGAGCACCGCGGGGCTGATTGTCAGACCGAATTGACTGACCATAGAGCTTTGTGCCAACCACAGCCCCGAACTTAATAACAGGGCCGCCAAACAAATGCTCATACTTACAACAATTAAGGATTCAATTTGTATTAGAGTAAAGATAAATAACGGACTGGAACCTACGGCTCTAAGCACCATAAACTCATGACGTCTCTCGCGCATTGCAGCTAGCATCATGGTGGTAAGGCCTATGAGCGCTGCCCCCAGCACCAGCCACGATATAAACGTAAGAATATTTTCTACCGTTCCCATCATCCGCCACAAATCCGACAATGCAATACCTGGCAAAATCGCCAGCAAGGCTTCTTTTTTGAATTCGTTTACCTTGCGCTGATAGGTGAAAGTAGACAGTTTGGAGTTCAGCCCAACCATAAACGCCGTAATGCTGCTGGGCGTTAGGTTCTGATCTTTTGATACGTGCGTATATTTCGATAAATCCACACCGGACTGCCACCCTTTATGGGTCGCGTCTATACCATCGAGCCTGACATGGACAGTCTGATCAACTGGCGTACCTGTTGCGTCTAATATGCCAACGATAGTAAATGGATTATGCTTGTGTTCGCTGAAGCTGTTGGCGCTAATACCGTGTGTGAGCGTTATCTTATCGCCAATTTTATAACCCAGGCGTGCGGCTACCTCGTGCCCAAGAACAGCTTCAAAGGTACCGGTAAAAGGTCTTCCTTGTGCGAAGGTAAGGCTGCGTTTGTTTGCATACTGAAAATGTTCGAAGTACGAACCCGTTGTCCCCAGAACCCGAAAGCCTCTGTGAGAATCACCCAGCGAAATAGGAATTGTCCAGGCAACAGCCTTTGACGAAGCCAGTGCTTGATAGCTGTCCCAGCGGATATTGTTGGTGGCATTGCCTATTCTGAAAACCGAATAAAGTAAAAGGTTGATTTGCCCCGTGCGGGCGCCAACAATCAGATCGACGCCTGAAACCGTATTGGTGAAATTGGTTTTCGCTTCAACTCTAATGTGTTGGATGGCCAACAATACAAAAATGCTAATGGTGATAGACGCGATAGTAAGGCCAACGGTAACTTTTCTGGCCCAAAGGCTTTTTGCTGCGAGACTAGCTATCATGACTGGCTCCCTCGCTTTGGGCGATATCAGGCACAGCATTCAAGCTTGTTAAATTTAACTCTGTATTAAAATACCTCGCAAGCGATCTATCGTGGCTGACAAATACAATTGAGGCGCAGGACTCCTTAACACACGCCATCAACAGTGCCATAAAATCGTCGCGAGATTCAGTGTCGAGAGCCGAAGTGGGCTCATCCGCGATAATTAATTCCGGGGCATTAATAAGTGCCCGCGCTATTGCAACGCGCTGTTGCTGCCCGATACTTAAGGCGCGAGTCTTGTGTTGCATAACGTCTTTTGCCAAACCCAGCTTTTCCAGCAGCTCCGCCGCTCGACTAACCATTTGTCCTTTAGGCGCGGCTTTTCGTCCCGAAAAATGCTGGGCAACGGCGATATTGTCCGCCACTGTAAGCCAGGGAATCAGATTGAATTGCTGAAATATTATGCCGATGTGCCTGGCTCTGAATTTATCACGCTGCGGCCCGCTGAGCTTGCTAATCTCGGTTCCCAGAACGTTGACCGCACCGCTGGTCGGTATGAGTAGCCCGCCGAGCAGGTTGAGTAATGTTGATTTTCCAGACCCGGAAGGGCCGTAAATGAACGCACTTTCACCCTGAGGCAGTTGCCATTTATCGATATTTAATACGCTTTGACGACCTTGGCCATAGCTAAACTGCAAGTCATGCAGCTCGACGGCACATTTACCGTCAATTTTATGGAAAGGTGAAGCCGGTTTTGACATAACAACAATAATAAAAATAGGGTTTATCGTAAGACAATATACAAATATAATGATATATCCTATCACCTTCTTGTTTGAGACACACCCTATGGCGCGCACAAAATTTATCGCTTGGCACTACGTTGTTATGCTGCTACTAGCGCTTTGCGTCCAGCCTCTGTCTGCTACCACCACTGAGGATGCGGGCTCTAAACAAAGGAACGGGTATCAGCTCATAGAGTGGGTCGAACTGATGCCCGACGACGACCTGGAGGCCTTGCTGAATCCTCCGGCGTATTTGGATAACATCGCTGATGGATCAGAAGCCGATCAGATTGGGAGCCAAGCAGCAGAAGCCGCTGCCAAGCAAAGCAATGACCGCTACCAGCAAGCTTTAACGTCAACCAAAGTTCGCCCCGAATTTAACCAGCGCAAAATCAGCATACCGGGGTTTATTGTGCCCCTGGCTTTTGATGAGAATATGGTTATCACTGAATTCTTTTTGGTTCCATTTTTCGGCGCTTGTATTCATGCCCCACCGCCGCCGCCAAACCAAATGATTTATATCCGTTACCCTAAAGGCTTGAAGCTGGAAAACCTATACGATCCCTATGTCGCAGAAGGCTCTTTAATTATCGAGGGCCACAAATCGGACGGAATGGGAGCTGCGTCTTACAGTATGAACGTGGACAACCTGTCACCCTATACGGAGAGTTAATCAATGAAAACATCATTGAAAATAGTGGCTGCAGCGATCGCAATAGGTTCAACCACGGCATTCCCCTATGCTCTCGCTTGCCCGTTCCACCAGCAATACGGCTATAGCAGCCATCCTTACGGTGGTATTGAAAAGTGGCGATCGGCGGCCAATACCAGCCTACGTGCGGCTACCACTGCTGCGGGAACTCAATGGGTTGAACTTACACTTCCCCCGCTGGTTGCCGCAAATCGAAACGAAAAATCTGAGATTAAAGTAGCCTATACCAACGCTAACGATGTCAACGACCTGGAAGTACAGCTGGAAGATATTCCAGAGATTTCAATTGTCAACGTTGAGCACATACAAAGTGATTCAACAGCCGGATTCTATATTTTCACTGTCGTTCCTGTTAAAGACGGCATACACAAGCTTTCAGTTGTGGCAAAAGCACGTACTACTAACGGTGATAAAACACTGCAAAAGTACCTCTATTTAAATGCCCTTGAAGCTTAGCGGCTGAAGTGCTCAGAACCTGAAGCGCTCTGAAATAGATGTGTGTTTAAAAGGCAGGGCAATGCTGACTGCCTATTTAAGTGCGCCGCTTAAGGTTCTCAAGTTGTAGTTCATCATCTTTAAATACGTCGAAGCGGGCCCTTCTCGTTCACTCAATGCATCGGAGTACAGGGTTCCACCAACCGAAACGCCCGCCTCCGCTGAAATCTGCTGGAGAAGCCGTTTATTGCTGATGTTTTCCAGGAATAACGCTTTGACGTTTTTCGTCTTGATCTGCTGAATGAGCGCCGCGAGATCGGCTGCACTTGGTTCTTCGTCGGTACTTATTCCTACCGGCGCAATAAAGGCCACCTTTAAATCGCGGCCCAAGTAGCCAAAAGCATCATGATTAGTAATGACTATGCGATTTTGAATGGGGATATCTGCAAATGAACGCTGACTGCGTGCAATTAGCGCATCCACCTGTTCAATAAATGCCTGATATCGATTATCTAGATCGGCCTTTCTATTGGGCAACGCCTCGATCAAAGCCTTGTTGATATTTTTTGCATAAATCTTGATGTTCTGCAGGCTTTGCCACGCATGCGGATCCACCTCATCGCCGTGGTACATTTTACGTACCCCTGCGCTAGCTTCGATCGCCGCTCCATCAAACCCCGAACTTTGTATAAGTCGCGACATCCAACCTTCGAAGTTCAACCCATTAAAAATGAGTAAATCCGCGGCCGATACCGCAACCACATCAGATGGTCTGGGTTGATACAGGTGGCCATCGCTATTAGCACCAACCAGATTGGTAATTTTCACATTATCGCCACCGAGTTCTTTCGCCAGATCAGCCAGGATCGAAAAGCTGGTTACGACATTTAAAGGTGATGGCTGGTAATTATCCGCATTCGCGCGAGCCAGACTGCACAAAATGAGGATCAACGAACAGGCAAATTTGGCGAAATATGTCATAGCACTACCCGGTGTAATGTTTGTTCTGAGTTATTTTTGATATATACCCGCCTTTTTTTCCGACCAGCAACGAAATTACATAGAAGACGCCAAGGCAGAGCACTATTGACGGGCCGCTTGGAAAATCCCAATAAAATGAAAAAAGAAGACCGCAATAGCAGCCGATAAACCCTAGGAGAAGCGATAACAGGAGATGCGCTTCAAGCGTTTCCACCCAGAGTCGTGAAACGGCCGATGGCAAAATCATTAACCCAACAGCCATGAGAGTCCCAAGCGCGTGAAATCCAGCGACAAGGTTAATCACCATTAAAAACAAAAATCCGAAATGTGAAAAAGCCCCGAACACACTGCGCATCTTTAAAAACTGGGGGTCTACACACTCAATAACTAACGGGCGGTACAATAACGCAAGCAAGAGCAAGCTCGTGGAGCAAATGGTTCCGAGAAGTAGCAGCATATCTCGATCCAATGCGAGAACATTACCGAATAGCACATGGAATAAATCCACATTGCTCTTCTTAACGGAAATGATTAACACACCCAAGGCGAGAGAAATCAAATAAAAGGCACCCAAGCTGGTATCTTCTTTAATATGCGTATTCCGGGTAACCCAGCCTGCGGCAAGCGCGACTAGCAGGCCTGCGCACATTCCCCCGAGCGTTAACCCAAAAAGCGATAAGCCGGAAAACAGGTAAGCGATCGCCACGCCGGGCAGAATTGCGTGCGCCATTGCATCACCCGTTAAACTCATGCGCCGCAACGTCATGAAGACACCAACGGGAATTGCACCCACGCACATGGCTAAGCAGCCGACCAGGGCGCGTGACATAAACCTATATTCAGAAAACGGCGCAACGAATTCCAGTGTCATGCCGCTTTAACACGTTTGCAAATCGGGGCTTGCTGATCAACAGCTTCAACCATGCGCCTGGCCTTTTTTAGATTCTCGTTTGAAAGTACCCAATGGGTTGCACCATAAGCAATGCATTCGCGCGCGAGCAATAGTGATGTCGGGCATATCTCGCGTACGTATGGCAGGTCGTGAGAAACAATAACAACGGTTCTTTTCTGTGCGTGCCACGTCAGAATGACTTCGGTAAGATCGCGGGTAGTCTCTGTATCCACAGCATTGAAGGGTTCATCCAACAAGATGGTTGAACAATCCTGAACCAGAACACGTGCAAATAGCGCGCGCTGCAGCTGACCGCCCGAAAGCGTGCTGATCTGACGTTTTTCAAACCCCGATAACCCGACAGAGTCGATCGCCTGGGCACAATATTCCTTATGTTCGGGTGTCATGGATCGACTTATACCAACGGCTTTCCACAGGCCAGAAAAAACCAGCTCCTGAACTGAAATTGGTATCTCCTTGTTGATCAGCGCCTGTTGGGGTAAATAGGCCACACCCTCACGTTCTATGCCCAGTATTTTACCTTCAGAAACCTTTTCCAACCCCATTAATGCGTTAAGTAATGTCGATTTTCCTGCGCCATTTGGGCCCACGAGCGCTACCAGCGAACCCTCCGCAATCACGGCTGACAAATGATGCACCGCAGGGTGGCGATCGTAGGTAACCGTGACATTTTCAAGAAAAATCGGCATAGTCAAATCAACCTTAATATCCAAAACCAAACGACGAGTGCGATGCATGCCGCAAATGTCAGTCGGGAATAAACGCTCCAAAACAACAACGGTCTGATGTCGGGTATTCTCAGTTTAATTTTTGTAACCACGGCGTTTAACATCTCTAGATCGCTGCGCACCTGTTTATATTGCCCCAGGAACTGGGGCAACCACACCTCAGGGTGCGAGCAATAGTGTCGAATGCGATGCGTCGAGAGTGGCTGAGCTTTGACGATTAAATGCGATCCATTCTGCAGTGATTTTCTTGAATCCGGGGAATACGTCAAATAATTTCACAGCCATTTTTATTTGACGTTGGTCGGCACATTGCCAGTCGTAAGTCGCATCGAAATCCATATGCTGACCCTCGTGACCCTCGTGACCCTCGTGACCCTCGTGACCCTCGTGACCCTCGTGATCCTCTCCGTCTTCATGAACGCCTTCATCATCACTATGCTCATGCCCAACTTCAGGTATTTTTACATCCGTGCGGCTCAGCCTGCATGAACGCGTAAGCTCGAAGAGTTTTTCTGGCGCTTTTAACGTGGCTAAAGCGTTGGCATAAATTTCCCGCTCAGACTCATCTTGAGGTGCATGCTCAAACCCCATCACATTCGCAGCTGGGGTTTCCAGAGCCACGAGCAAATGCCCGCGCTCGAATACCACCGTTAATTTACCTTCTCCGTGCGTATGTGCCTTTAGCGGTTCCGCGAACACATTGACACAAAAAGAAACACACATAATTACTATAAATTGACAAAATCTCATCGTTATTTTCCACAACGGCAGTAAGGGTCAGCACCCAGTAATTTATTTCAGACACGCAAGGAATGACTACACGCAATCCAGCGTGAGCACACAGCGCGGCGAATGAACATTAGCATTGGCGGAACGGTGTATCAGGCCTTTGCCTTCGTTACCCTCCCAGATTTCACCCTTCATAAGTGCCACCTGTCCGCTACCTAATTGGTTTATCGGCGCCGAATCTGGAACCACGACAAAGCCACTGCAGTCTCTGCTAGCGAATGCGTTCTCAACCCACTCAGTCCCGTCGCCGTTATAGGTTGTAATCAAGCGCGCAGGAACTCGATCCACATGAAAGCGCGGACACATGGCCCGGGTTAAAACAGCCAGCCGTAACCCCACTTCCCGCAGCGCGAGCAATTCCGAAAACATGTCCGACAGCAGAACAATATCCTGGATAAACTGAGACTTGCCGGGTGCGGGTGGCAAATCTTTAATGAGATGTTTTTCCACCGCGGCGAGATTTCCGACAAAGCGTGTCGAGTAATGGGTAAATGCTGCGCTGAGGTTCTGTCCATAGGAAGCAACATCCTCAGTGAGTGAACGATGCCATACGGCAAGATTACAGTCCGAACGGTAGATATCGGTCAGTGCACTGGGGTCGTCATCGGCCTTAAACAGCCGCTCTGCGGCACTACTCATAGTCAATGCACTACTCATACTCAACGCACTACTCAATGCTCTGCTCCTCGCTTAGTTGCTCCGCCCAGGCTGGGAAAGGATCAGACAGCGTCTGCCAATATTCTTTGCCCGCCAATAGCTCATCATCCGTCAGCAAGCAGTCATCAAGCGAGGCAGTAAGATTTGTCTGATCCAGCCCCTGACCGATAAACACCAATTCTTGCCGCATATCCCCAAAGGGTTCGATCCAATTTTGTCGAATGGACGCGAGATAGTCTTCGTCTTGTGGCCATTGCTCTTTGGGGACGGCCTTCCAAAACAAGCCAGCAAACCCATAGCGTGCAATCCCACCAGCCTGATTCCACTGCCCTGCGTATTCTGGCCGCGTCGCCAGCCAAAAGTAGCCCTTGGAGCGAATTAACTTGCCTGCGCGGTCCTTAGCGTGCAAAAAGTCGTGAAATTTTTGTGGATGGAACGGCTTGCGCGCCTTATATACAAAGCTCGAAATGCCGTATTCTTCCGTTTCGGGTACATGCTCCCCACGCATTTCCTGCAGCCAACCAGGCGCCTGCTGCGCCTGCTCGAAGCTAAATTTTCCCGTACCTAACACATCGCCTAACGGAACTTGCCCGTTAATGATTGTTTGAATGGAAGCACCCGGGTTCAGGGTTTTAAGTACCGCGCGCGTGCGCTCCAAGTGTGCACCGCTTACCAGGTCCGCTTTACTAATAAGTATTACATCTGCAAATTCGATTTGATCTACCAGTAAATCTGCAACAGTACGTTCATCCTCTTCGCCAAGGCTCTCACCGGTTTCCTGCAGGTATTTGGCTTCATCGAAGTCGCGCAGAAAGTTTGCGGCGTCTACCACTGTTACCATCGTGTCCAGTTCGGCGACATCGGAAAGGCTCACCCCAGTTTCGTCTGCGAAGGTAAAGGTTTCCGCCACGGGCAATGGTTCTGAGATGCCCGTGGATTCAATTACGAGATAATCAAACCGGCCCTCCTTTGCAAGCTTGTTTACCTCGATCAACAAGTCCTCGCGCAAGGTGCAGCAAATACACCCGTTACTCATCTCTACGAGTTTTTCCTCGCTTCTATTAAGAGCGACCTCCTTTTGCACGGTAGTCGCATCTATATTCACTTCGCTCATATCATTGACAATAACCGCTACACGACGCTGCTCGCGATTATTAAGAATGTGGTTTAGCACTGTCGTCTTGCCAGCGCCGAGGAACCCTGAGAGTACGGTGACAGGTAATTTTTGATTCATTTAAGATCCTGCTAAGTGTTGCTTACCCGGTTGTCGTTCGCGTAAAAGGCGGAATGGCAGCACCTGAACCGATACCGCACCCCAACAACCGGTAACGTTATGATATACCATATCATTATGTTTGCGAAAATCCCTCGGTGTCAAGCATTAGGCGCACGAGGGTGCGGGTGACAGGACGTTAAAGTCGTGCTGCTTGTGTTAGCCATACGACAGCAGTAAGGAAGTGCAATGCAGGAAAGATCCGTTTGCTAACTTTTAAACAAGTTTGATTAGTCGCGCCTACGATTCACGCGCGCCAATAATTTGCTTAAGTTGCCCCTGTAACACTGCCAGTTCCTTTAGCAGCTCACGACTCTCCAGCGTCCGGTCAGCCAGCGCCTGTCGGCAACGCTCCAACTCTTTATCCGTACGCGCTAAGCTTTGATTAACCAACAACAACTCTTTTTCGCTGGCTTTGTTGGCGTTTGCCGCCAGGGCAAGCTTTTCGATTACAGCGGTATTGTCCGCTTTTAACTGGCTGCTCTGCGCGTGCTCAACCTCAAGGTTTTCTGTTAGCTGACGAACCTGGGCGGCCAAGGTGTCACATTGATGGGTAGTGCGTATCTGGTCCTGTTCAAGCGCGAGATTGTGTTTACGCAAGGCTTGATTTTCTGCCGCCGCCTGTACCCCCCGCTCTTCAAGGGAGGCCACCTGCGCTCTCAGCGTGTCAATCTGTATCATGAGCTGCTGGTTTGCGGTGCGAAACTGCTCACGCTCGCTCTGGCGATCCTCCGCACTGCGTTCCTGATAGTGGGCGAACTGCGCGCGCGCGTCACGATTTTCCTGCTTGAGCTCGCTCACGGCGTCACGCGCTTCCATCAATAAAGCGTCTGCCTGCTGCAACTTCAGGCTTTCGCGTTCCAGCAAGCCCTTAGTATCAGTCAAATCAGCGGTTCGCTTCTCGAGAGCCAGCTCCGTGGCCGCCAACGTCTGCGCTAGCTGTTCCACCTGTTTGGCCAGGGTGCTTGCCTCGGCTTGCGACGCGTTAAACCGCTCACTCAACGCATTTAATTCCGCTTGCTGAAGGTCGTGAGCAGTTGCAATGCGCTTATCCGCTGCAGTGTTTACCTGACCATACAATGTTTTTAGTGCGGTCAATAATTCTTCCGGCAAGCCATCTGTATTCACCTCTTTCACTCTTTCAGACCGCCAGCGCTTAAGTAGCGGTGCAATGGTGCTTTTACTGCCGGTCCCTAAACGTTCCCTAACGCGATCAACGGTTGGCTCCTCCCCCGCTTCCACAACAGCGGTAGCAGCGTTGCTTATGTCTTCGAACGTAACGCCCAGGCGTGCCATCAATAGCTCCAAAGCTTATCTAGATTACGTAACATGTAATATTACATTATTAGCGCTAAAAATAGCCACTCCAAAAGAGCTATACCTAACCTTCGATAATGTATATTATCGTGAGTTATGCTTTCTTTATGAAGATATTTGTGCCGTTATACTGGTACATCCCCACTTAACATTGAGGCTTACCCAAGGGTGGACAAGAACAACGCGGGTCTTACATTACGTAACGAACAAGCACCAAGCACGCAGCAAACAAACCACGAAGAGCTTCAAAAGTACCTTCGTGCGGCTACTGCAGACAACACACGAAAAACCTATCAATCGGCCATTCGGCAATTTGAAAAGTGGGGTGGCCGCCTACCAACTGAGCGAGAGACGGTAGTTCGCTACCTGTTAGACAAAGCCAGTGCATTAAACCCGCGAACACTCAGCTTGCACTTAACCGCAATCAGCCAATGGCACTACTATCAAGGCTTCGCAGACCCGGTACGTGACCCAGTGGTTCGTAAAACGCTGGAAGGCATCACAAGGACGCACGCTAGGCCAAAACAAAAGGCTAAAGCGCTCCGGCTGGAGCATATCGCCCATATGACAACCTATTTGCGCGCCTTACCAAAAAGCAAACAGACCTCTCGTGATTTGGCTCTGCTACTTGTCGGCTTTTTCGGCGCATTCAGAAGAAGCGAGCTGGTAGCCATTCAGCTGGAACACTTGGTGTGGGAGCCGGAAGGCGTGTTGGTACGGTTGCCGCGATCAAAAACGGATCAATCAGGTAGTGGTTTAATGCGTGCGCTACCTGCCAGCAAGAACTCAAGCTGCTGCCCAGTTGTTGCATTAAAGGGATGGATTAAGATCGCAAACCTGACAGATGGCCACCTTTTCAGGCGTGTTAACCGATGGGGAGCCGTGGGCGATAGACCTTTAGCTGCAGGAACAGTCAACGAACGACTTAAAGCCATAGGTGAAGCCTGCGGCTTCGATTTTGTACCAGATATGAGTAGCCACAGCTTACGCCGCGGCCTCTCCACCAGTGCCGCGAGGGAACGGGTAGATTTTGCACTTATAAAAAAACAAGGTGGCTGGCGCAGCGACAGCACTGTGTGGGAATATATCGAAGAAGGCCAACAGTTCGATGAAAACGCAGCAAATATACTTTTGGAAAAAATGGCCAGGCTCGTCTCGGTCGAGAACTAACGCTGCGAACCAACTCCCAGTAATTGTGCGCAAATTTAACTTCGGCAGCCGCGCTACCGATCCTCAGATACACCCCGCGCGGAGGTAATCCACAAGCCCGTTTAACAGACACATTCAGCAAAGACAGTACTAACCCAATACGCGGCAAGAGTTCAAATCGCTGCGTTGAATAATTTGAGTTGACTACAAGGCCCTCCCGCACTCTATGATCATCGAGCTTATCTATCAGCATATTTTCGGCGCGTCGCTGCTCGCTTTGCTATGTATTGTCGTTAGCGTTTTTACGCAGCGCATTGGCGCACCTATATTGCTGGTTTTCTTGATACTGGGAATGCTCGCCGGGGAAGATGGTCCTGGCAAAATCAATTTTAACGATTTTGGCCTCGCATTTTTATTTGGCAATATCGCACTGGCCATTATTATTTTCGACGGTGGTTTAGGCACGAAAACGTCAACCTTCCGGGTGAGCCTCAAACCTGCATTATCTTTGGCTACACTTGGCGTTGTCGCCACCGCAGGCATAACCGGCTACGCCGTGCAGCTTATTCTTGAACTACCTTGGAAAGAAAGCCTACTTATTGGCGCTATAGTCGCATCAACAGACGCCGCCGCAGTATTCGGCCTACTACGCGGTGCAGGCCTTGAAATAAAAAAGCGAACCGGGGCGACGCTCGAAATTGAGTCCGGGTCAAATGATCCAATGGCAATCTTTCTTACCATGACTCTCGTGCAAATCATGCAAATCGAGAGCGATGGGAGCCACGCGGGGATGTTTTTACTTGCCCTGCTCCGCCAAATGGGCCTTGGATTAATAATGGGTTTTGCTGGTGGTGCACTTTTGGCACAACTGCTCAAGCGTCTTCCACTACCCGCGTCGCTCTACCCATTGTTAGCTTTGGCTGGAGCCGTTTGCCTGTTTGGCTTTACTACGCTGCTTGATGGCAGCGGTTTTTTGGCCATTTTTATCGCAGGCGCGCTTATTGGAAATGCGCCACTCACATCGGGTAGCGGCATCCAAAAATTTCACAATGGCTTGGCCTGGCTAAGCCAAATCGGCATGTTCCTCATGCTTGGGCTACTCATAACGCCATCCCATATCTTGCCACTCGTGCTGCCAGCATTGGCAATAGCGTTTGTACTCATTTTTATCGCCCGGCCAATCGCTGTCGCTTTTGCGTTGCTGCCATTCAGATTCCCCTGGCGGGAACAGGTCTTTATAAGCTGGTGTGGTCTGCGTGGGGCAGTACCAATTATCCTCGCTCTTTTTCCCTCCCTCGCCGGCTTGGAGAATACCCAGACCTACTTCGAACTCGTGTTCTTCGTTGTGCTTGTGTCACTTATCATTCAGGGTTGGACCATTGCTCCCGTCGCGCGCTGGTTAAAGCTCGAAGTTCCACCCGCAGATAGAGAACCCGAGTATGTGCAAGTCGCCATCCAAAATGCGCACAGTAGTACGGTTACCGTTTATCCAGTAACCGGTGAAAGTAATGCGGCAGGCTTGAGTACACCGCAACTCCCTATTCCCGAGTACGCGCAGTTAATGGGGGTTATTAGAGAAGGGAAATTACTCAACAATTCTGGTAAACATACGCTACAAGCTGATGACCGCGTCGTGTTTTTAGTCGGCCAGGGTTCTAGGACAAAATTGAATCGCGTTTTTGCTCCCGCTGGCAATAATTTTTCGCTTTCGTCCAGTCACTTCCTAGGCGAATTCACTCTCAGTCCCACCGCTCCTTTGGCAGAGGTTGGAGCAATATATGGATTCTCAGCGAAAGAAGAGGATAAAACAAAATCCCTGGAGGCGTACATACTTAGCAAGTGCGGTAAAAAACCGGTTGTTGGCGATAAAACTCAGATTGGGTCAGTGGAGCTGGTGGTGCGGGAAGTGGTAGACAATCGCATCAGCGCAGTAGGTTTGAAACTGCCTAGCTAGGGCCTGTTAACACTAATTCGATTCATTCTGTTGCGGCTAAAATTTCGCTGTCAAGGCGTTTGGAGCGTAGTTTGGTTGTTCCAAATGAGCGATAAACAACGCTGAGAGCGGGATTTTAGCCGCAACCCGCAGGGCTGGGCCTGTATTTCCAGGCTGATGCGTTATTTTTCGCTCGTTTAGCCCGCTAAACAACGCCAAAAATGCCTTTCATCCTGAAAATACAGGCTCCAGCAGAGCGAATTGAATTAGTGTTAACAGGCCCTAGCATCTCTAGGTCCAGCACTCAAGCCATAGCGGCCTGGAGCAATAATTCCGTCAGGGTCCAGTAATTGTTTAATTCTCTGGCTGGTGCGCGACAGCTCTGTGTGGTTATTACAAAATTTTCGGTAACTATCAATATCCAACCGATAGGGTAAAAACCCCTCGGCAGCGCACTGCTCCAACAAGTTGGTCATGATAGTTTTTGTTCGCTGTACGGTATCTGCATTCTGGCGATCGAATTCAAGGCTGATGACCGCCTCGATACAACTCCTGTTCATTGTATTCAACGTAATCGCAAACTTCACCAGATACGTGCGCTCAAACTCCTGCGTAATCTGGTGAAATTTTTCAATCGCGCTGCTGCACATTGGCAGCAGTGGGGTACAAAATATCAAACCTCCATCACTCGGAAAGTCCGGATTTTGCCAGTTAGCCTGCTCATTGCAAAATGGCCAGTACGCACTTCGCAGCGCCTCACTACTGGGTTTTCCCAATGCATAACCCAAAAGCGGCGTAACCGCCTCCAAAAATATTAGCTGGCGCTTCAAACCAATAAGACGCATCGCATTTTTTGCTATTCGTAATTTTTCAGCGGTCAGCCACCCGACTTTTCCGTAAGCCCCTAACGTCTTTTGCACTATCTTTTTATGTGCTTTTACACAGTGCCGATTGCCGGCGATAACACCAACCGCAGACCAGTCACCGCGTGATGTGCGATTAACCAAACCCTCGCACTCCCCCCGAGTTAGGGTCACACCGTATTTCTTTGCGGCTTCGAATACCAAGGGCGCAAGGGTGATTTCCCGGCGTTTATGGTTACCAACATGCACAACGCAGTCGAGAATTTTTTGCTGGAGCAGCAAACGCAGATCGTCTATCACGTTTGCCACCATCCGAGTCTCACGGATATTCGCGATGAAGACGAAGTGCGATTCCTGCTTTGGCAGGAGCGTGAGTGTGGCGGATATGACAATGCCAAAATTGGACTGCAAAAAAATCCCGGTGAGGTTAGGGCCTAGCCCATGGGGATACAGGTGAGAAACCAAGGAGTTGGGTGCCTCGCCAAAACCTGTTTTAACAATTGAGCCATCGGCCAGCATAACTTCGAGCTGCACCAACTGGTCGACGCGAAGTGTATTGTATGCAACGCCACGCTCGAGAAGATTCCCAATAACGCTGCTCTCCCTGCTGGAGCCAGTTACATCCATGTAAAACGGTAGGTTCTCCTGCAGAAGGTGCTCATATACTTGTTGTTGGGTTACGCCAGGCTCTAAAGTTATCGTACCGAAAACGGGGTCGATATGCGCAATCTTGCTCATACCAGAAAGATCCAGTACAACACACCCGTTTTGCACCGGCAATCGCGAGCCCATTCCCCAGTTTTTTCCCTGGCTTACGGGGTAGAGGCCAAGTTCAAACTTTTTACATAACTGCAATACTATGCGAATCTGCGGTATATCACGAGCTTGTACAACGGCAGCAATTCTGCGCGAATGGCCACTAACACACTGCTCGAAGGCCTGAGCCAACGCCTTTTCCAGTACGAATTCCGCCCCGAGCGCATTGCGCGCTTCGGTAATAAAATCGGCCACTCGAGTGTCGGCGACTTCCATTAAGCTAAAGTCAGCCTGTTTTCTTGCATTGCGTTCTGAACGCTGGGATCGAGTACTTCCCAAGCCTCTTCGGCACCGTATTTAAGATTTACCCGAGCAGGAAAGAGTTGATAGCGGTGATTATCACCTTCATAAAACACATCCGGCAGGTGCGACAGCCACTCGACGTCCATAAGCAGCTCAACAAAACTTTTGTTTTCGAACAAGCTCAGATTATCGTTATAACCTGATTTAGTGCCATGCAAAAACGTGAGATAGGTTAATAACGGCCACAATCTGAATCGACTGCGATATTCCGGATGCACAATGCCTTTTGACGAAAAATAGCAACTTTGTAGCTCCTCCCCTGTGGCGCCAGTCATTTCCGGGTAAGGAGATTGATCGACAGGCATACCAACCATGGCAGCTACCAAAATACCAGAATGGTAAACACATACATGGTGGCAGGTATAATCTTCCGGCAGCAATAGCTGGTCTTCCTTCAGAAATGCCTGCTCTTCTCCGTAGACCATTTTACGCAGTTCGAACAAACCTTCGGGTATCTCACACAAATAGGTTTTTAAAATAAATGTCTCGCCATCAATATCTAGTTCAAGCGGGCCCTTAGTTAAAGTATGGAGTTCCTGCAACATACGGCTACGCCACTTTGCGCTTTCGTTCAATATGCTCGGGCGTTAGACGTCGCACCGACCACGCAAGCCCAAGTTTTTCAAATACCCAAATAAAATACCAGGCGATATCGATTTGCCACCACTTCAAACCTAACATCGCAGAAAGCGGAAATGCATGGTGATTATTTTGCCAGGAAGCACCAAACGTCGGGATCGCGCACCAAAAATTATTTGCACTATGATCGCCCGTTTCAAACGGTTTTGAACCATATCGATGTGCAAAGGAGCCATTTAGCCAGGTAGAATGCGTAACAAAAAACATGCGTACCAAACCACCCCACAAAAATCCGGTAAGCGCGCCGTACCAGCTGTTGGTGACGATTCCGCCGATAGCTGCCGGTATGATCAGGCCGAGAATTAAAATGGGAAAGTAGAGATCGTTAATGGCTTTTGTCAGCGGGTCGCGGGTGAGATCTTCGGTGAACAGTGCACTGTTAGTTACCTTGTCGTTTACCATCCAGCCGAGATGCGCATGCAAGAGGCCGCGGCGCAAATTTAGCTCTTCTGGCTCAGCCCCGGTGTGGCAAGTATGCGGCGAATGCGGATCAAGCGCTGTGTCACTATGGATGTGATGACGACGGTGAGTGGCCACCCAATATATTACTCCCCCTTCACCCGCCATTTGGCCGAATACCATCAGCAAATAATGAACAAAGCCAAATGTTTTAAATGTACGATGCGCAAACAAACGGTGGTAGCCCATCTCAATACCAAGATTTGTCAGCAAATACATGCCGACAAGCAAGGCGATATCCAATTGAGAAATGCCGTTTTGATATGCCAGATAGAGTGCAGCAACCAGACCCAACAAGGGAACGATAATAGTTAAGTAGGCGATAACTTTTTGCGTCGCCTGCACGCCAGGGTCGTTAAGCGTAACTCGCGCATTTTTCCGCGATTTTTTACGCGGTGCCACTGTGCTTACTCCTTCGAGATCCATCCCGGTTTGCGGCTGCGCGAGGGCGTTGTCAAATGTATTACTCATCAGATGCCCCCCTATTTCGCGGCAATAAATTGCGATAGCGCATGGATAGAATTATTTTTGCGGATGGATTTAATACCTATCGCCACTCCACTCCACTCACTAAGATCTGCCACTAAACCCACAACAGCAGACGAATCCAGCCCGAACTGGTGGAACGGCGTATCAAAATCAATCGCACTTTCGCTAATTTCCAATACGTCTGCAATGTATTCAGCGAGCCATTGCTGAACATCCTCAGCAGTGATTGTTGGTTCTAGTGTTTCTACAGTTGTCATTGGGTGCCCCACTCTAACGAGTTATCAAAGTCCGTATTTCAAATTTTTCAGGCTGGGCGCTTTACATCCCACGCCAGCCCCGCTTTTTCGAGTAGATAAATAAAAATAAAACCCGGATCTAGCTGCCACCATTTATGCCCAAATTTCGCGGAATGCGGAAATGCATGGTGGTTGTTATGCCATGACTCACCGCCAGACAGCACCGCAAGCCACGCAAGATTACCGCTGCTATCACGCGTTAGATGAGGACGACCGCCGAACATATGGCACAATGAATTAATCGCGCTAGTCACATGCAGCGCAACACACAATCGTGTTAACCCCGCTAATAAAATCGCAATGGCCGCCTGTACAGGACTTGCCGTCCACAGGTACACAAAAACACCTGGAGCGAGAATTCCCAGATAAACCCACCACCAATACAGACTGGATATTCTCCCTAGCAGGCGGTCCTGTAAAAGATCCTTCGCATACCGGGTTGTAGGGGTTAACTCGTGCGTAAACATCCAGCCAAAATGACTGTGAGTAAATCCTTTCCACCGCCCGAGACTGACATCACTGTCACAAACGGGTGAATGCGGGTCACCGGCCTTATCGCTGTACTGATGATGGCGGCGATGGTTGCTGACCCAGTAGGAGGGCGTGCCTTGCGCGGCCATACAGCCACAAATCGCAATAAAACATCGAATAGCCGGGGGCGCTTTGAAAGAGCGGTGAGCGAGCATTCGGTGATACCCGACAGTGATGCCCACGACCATTGTGAGAAAATACATCACAATAAAAACGACCCAATTCACCAAGGCAACAGGAACAACAACAGCGCACGCAATGAGCGCACAAACACCAGCGAATGGCACAAGCAAAATTGCGCCGGCATGAAGCTTTTGCGACCATTGCAATTCTTTTGCGAAACTGGAAAATTCTTGTTTGGCTGGCGATGACGTATCAGCGGACATAACTTACCCGCTCCTCTAATGTGCCATTTTGTGTAACTAAGGGGGCAATTCTTGGCGATAGATACCGCCATATGGGCGTGACAGCATTTTCCGCAAGGCGGCTACGCATAGCGGAGCGTTGTAACTTTCCGCTAGTGGTTTTTGGGATAGTAAATGGTCGAACAAAATAGATGCTATCTAAGGTCAGCCCGTGTTCCTGATTTAATTCTTCACACATTTTATCCGCTAAATCTTCCAGAGAACCTGATTTTGCGTACGTTGGCGCAATCTCTTGCACGACAGTCAGAAAATCCACATCCCCAATATTGTCGGTGAAACATGCACAGGCGTATTCGCCGAGACTAGCGTCGAGCTGCTGTAAAGTTGCTTCTATATCATGCGGATGATGGTTGAGCCCGCGCATCACGATTAGATCTTTTAACCTTCCTGTAATATACAAATCGCCACTAACAACAGCGCCTAAATCGCCGGTGCGGAGGTACTTGCACTGGCTCTGATCAGCATTGCTATCAGATGCCGAATCGAAGGTGGCTGCTAACGTTGAGCGACTCAGCTCAGGATTTCGGAAGTACGACTTTGCTACATGCGCACCGGTCACCCAGATTTCACCAACACTACCGTCGGCCACGGGCAACCTACTCGCAGGGTCCACAATACACACTTGCTGCCTGTCAATATCGTCGCCACAACACACCAAAGACTTGCTGTTTTCATTCTCAGCAGCGCCTATAATTCGCCCCCGCTGTAGTTCTGCCGAATCGATTTGCAGTGCCTGCGGTTCGTTATGTCGTGAACCGCCGCTAATAAATAACGTCGCTTCGGCCATACCATATACAGGGTACATACTCTTGGCCGAAAATCCGCAGCTTGAAAATTTTGCGTGAAACCGTGTTATCGTCGCGAGTTTGACTGGCTCAGAACCATTGAAAGCCACTTCCCAACTGGTTAAATCCAAAGATGCTATTTGCGCATCTTTTACACGCTTGGCGCACAGCGCATACCCAAAGTCGGGCCCACCAGATGTGGTAACACGATATTTTGAGATTAAGGCCAGCCAACGAAATGGCTTTTGAATAAAGGCAATCGGGGCCATAAAATAACAAGGAATGCCCAAGTACAATGGCTGCAAAATATTGCCGACCAAGCCCATGTCATGATAAAACGGCAGCCAACTGCCAAATACAGTGCTCTCGTCATGACAAAAACTACGCTGAATCATTCGCTGGTTTTCGATGAGATTAGCATGAGTAATCACAACGCCTTTCGGTTCACCGGTAGAACCCGATGTGTACTGAACAAATGAAATATCGTCGGGTTTGGCGCTCGGCTCAATGTAACTTTCAACGTTGTAACTTTCAACGCTACTTTCAGCCCCCTGTAAACCAGTTGCTTTTGTGCTAACTTCGCCTGGAACAAGGGTGCCGTTGACATCAGAAACACCTTGCGGCAATGGCAACAACAAGCCGTTTAGCAATGAGTCGATATCGATAACCGTAACGCCATCATCTGCCAAGGTCGAAAAATAGTTCGAGCAGCGTTTAATATATTCAGATGATGTAAGTAGAACACGAGCGCCGGAACTATGAACAATCGAAGTAAATCGAGCACGCTTGTGTTTCCCTTCCGGGGGATAGACAGGTATAGCGATTAACGACTCCAGCTGCGTCGCAAGAAAACCCACAATGAATCGGCAGTCGTTTGGCAGTGCAAGAAGCACCGGCTCCTGTGTCTGGCAAACAGATGAAAATATTCGCGCCACCACCGTCGACATTTCGCGTAAATCTCTGAATGACACACGTTGCCGATCTATCTCACCATCCTCCAGAAAGCAGTAGGCGAGCGCGTCTGGTTTATTTTCTGCGTGGAATAAAAACCGGTGAATTAGTGTTGGATCATCTTCGACAATTACAGAATTCATATTCGCGAATACTTATAATTAGCTGAAATCAATTGCGAATTATCATAAACACTAATTATATGAGATGCATAGGTTTTTAAATAACTTCGTTGTTTTTGGCGTCCATCAAATTAAATTGTCATGACCAGCGCACATATTGGCGTTTCGCTAGACGCAGAATTAAACAGCGCTATTGCCTATCATGGAAATATAATAAACAAATTAATAATGAATAATTCACAACGAAGTAACAAAAACGACCAAACATACGCCTAGCGACTTGACAATTTAAATTAACATTTTCCCACCTTGCGTAACCCCCCTCCTTACGAAGCTACCCTACTTGCGCAATAGCCTCAAGAAACGGCCGAATCAGAAAGGGCTAACAAAACTCATTCGATCACATTGCCTGACACTGCAACCACTCAACTTTATATCGCTTATTAATAACCAGAAGAACATGCATCTGTCGACACACGCCTTGAGAGTCACATACATAATAAATATCTAAATTAACGTAAGCTTAATTTTGCCATGACCAGAAACCTAGATTCATATGAATCGAGCGTGTTAATGCCTAGCGCAATCATGTACCAAAAAACTCGCCGAAAGAATGTGCCCACGCTAAAACAGTCCATTAACAAAGAATCCCTTGGAATAAAAAATCCGGAGAACAAACGTTCGAAACACTCAACTTCGTCTGGCGTAAATATCGTCCATTAAACCCCACAGCAAAGCAACAACAAGCCTAAGGTTGTTAAAACCTCACCACACGAACCGCGCAAGGCCTACTTATACAGTGCCGCACGCTCAAATCCACGAAACCACCTTGGTCGTCTTGCAAAGCATGATGGCATCCATTATCCCGACAAGGACGGTTACTTCTAATCGATATTAAACAGCCGTTTTAATATTGACTAAAAATATTTATAACCAAGTGAGACATTCGAGAATCTGCTCGCACATATACGATTGAGCAAATAAATATCAGGTGGGAGTCGTTTATGGATGAGAGTTAAGAACTATTTGAATAAATTCTCGTGGATGCCCCTCATACGTGCGTCTAAGCTTCTAGGTACCCCTGTAATCTACGCAAAATCAAACGAGTACACGCACACAAATCCAGCGATACTCACTAGCACTTTAGATGAGCGTATATATGACGATTGGTTGTACTATCACCAAGATATGCATCGAGGGCTCATGGGTTATTCCATAGATAAAACGCAAAGGCCCAAGCCAGCAACAGAAGACTACGGGCTGACACCAGCGTGCCCACATTTCAAAAATAACACTAAAAATATCGCTAGATAGCAAATCATTCTTAGCAAAACAGAATCGAAGAAATCAACGCCGTTTTAGCCTTATCTAGCCGAGGACAACTCGATGGAAATGTCGCAAATTAAATATTTTATCGCTGTTAGCGAAACCCTGAATTTCACGAGAGCAGCCGAACAATGCTGTGTATCTCAACCAGCGCTGACTAAAGGGATTAAGAAATTGGAGTCGATCATCGGTGGTGAGCTTCTATGCCGAACCAAGAACTCAGTCGAACTCTCTCATCTGGGACGCCTGCTATTACCGAACTTTGTCGATATATATACTAATGCACGCCGCACCAAAGAAGAAGCTAGCCGTATACTGGAACAACAAGCGGAATTTCTACGCATTGGATTCCAACACAATCTATCGTTCAGCCTAATATGTCGCTTATTGGACAACTATAGGCACCTCAACAGTGACCTCGACTTTACGTTTTTAGAGTGCAGCGCCCCCGAACTGGAAGAGAAAATGCGCCACCACGAACTGGATCTTATATTCGCTAGCCGAATTCACTCAGGCAATTCCAATCTCATCGACACCATCCATCAAGAACCGTTTGTGATCGTTTTTGACTTCGCACATGAGTACTTAAATCGCGAAAACCTTTTTTTGAACGACCTGGAACATCAGCGAATTCTGTTTAGAGATCACTGCGACTCGTCGCTGTTACTTTGCGAACGCATACAAGCGGAAGGTCTCACTATTAAAGCCACATGCAGTAGTTGTTGTGACGATTGGATTCCAAACTATGTGAAATCAGAACAGGGCATCGCCCTAATACCCAAATCGAGCGCGATCAACCATGGATTACCCTACCTAACAATCTGTGATTTTCCGATGCAACTGAGCGTTTACTTTGAATTGCACCACGGCGTACAAACGAAATACGATAGACGGTACCAGGATTTGGCGCTCTCATTTAACAGCGGTAGCGACTTACTTTCGGAAAATGTTGCGTGAATTAACATACTAATTGTATGAAAAATATCTCTCAGCAAACATAGCAGGATACTCGTAGCCCTGCTGCTAACCCAAATTTAAGCAACGCTCTCGCGTGAGATGTACACATTTCGTAGCGATTTCAAAGACTCGGCAGGCTCGCTTCCAGCGGTCGGCCGACTGTGCCGCTGGTCAGCATACTGTTGGGTAGCGCGATCATTTCATTATCGTCGGTTACCAGTGAGGTGAACCTCCAACTCATATTGACTACCGTGCCGCAAATTTCGGAGTTGACAGTTATTTTATCGCCGATTGAAAAAGGTTTATCGATATTTAGAATTAAGCCAGAAAACAAATCCGTTAAATTTTCCTGCAATGCTAGTCCAGCAATAAATGTCAGTAAGCCAGACGTCGCCAACAAATGTGTAATTTCCATGTCAAATACAAAACGTATAACACCAAAGCCACAAAGTGTAAAACAAAACCAACTGGTGAGCGTACGTAAAATTGTAGGAATCCCGGTCGCCGCCAGAGCTGATTCGGATTTCAATACACGAGCCTTTCTATCGAGCATATCCCAAATATAGTTGTTGATTCCCTGAGCCAAGGTATACGCAAGTAGTACCCACCAGGCAATATCGAAAGATCGAGAGATCACAGAGGTATGAAACATCGGCAACATTTCGACGGATTTAGCCAATATCAAAGGCTCCAGAGTAAGTAAAATGAATGCGTAAACAATACTGCGCAACCAAAGGAGCCGCTTTAGCGGGAGCCAACTCAAGACGAACGCGACAAGCAGCCAGCCAAGTAAGCTGACTTGAAATATCATTTTTTCCAAACTGGGCGGTATAACGCCACGCAATGAAAACGAGCGGGATTTAAGTAGATATACGGTGCTATACAGTGAGGACGTACGCGACTTAGTCGACGCGCTCAGTAGCTCAGGATCACCCAAAGTTTCACGTACAAAACTCGACTGAAACGCTGATTCCTGCACCAATTGCCAGCCGTCCATTTCAAGCCCCTCGCCCCAATTGGTATCGACACCGCGAAAGTCAGTAGCATAAATAATATTTTTACGGGGCAGATTATTATGTCGAAACTCAATTGCCGCTATATACTCACCAAAGGCACCACGCCCGCGCTGCTCCGTTAAGAGGAAGGTGCGCTCGGCCGTATAGCGCTTGTAAGTAATCGGTACTTGCGCCTTGTTCAGCGTATATCCCAGAGGAGCTTGCATAAATTTTTCAGACACACGTTCACGCTCATCAAGCCCCTCAGCGTCAACACTATTAACAAAACTAACCGAATCAATATCAATGCCGCCTACTCCCCTAAACCACACTTCGAATACCGCCCTAAAGGTATTTTTTTCTAACGAAACATCTGTTATCTCTTTTACTTTAATTGCGGTATAGACTACGTGGGTTTTATATAGCACTCCACGATCATAGCCCAATTGTATCGGCGCTGAGATAAACCGCTCACCACTGAACTGTCCCACCATAAGAGGGCGCACGACATTGCCCAATTCATCAAAGAAAAAATCGCTAGAGAGTCCTTGGATGGGCCGCTGGGGGTCGTCCAGCTCCGCCAAACTATCGCGCAAAGTTATTCGCTGCTGCGCGATAGGAAGGTTATCCTGAACACCGGCAGCCGCGCTCACCACAGCGTGAATAGCGTCGAAGTAACTGGCAGCCGACGAGTCTGGTCGGCGGCCGTAAGCAGCGTAATACGCTAGAGAGAAATTTTGTGCGCTTTGGCCGGCGATGTCGTATATCATTGGGCTAAGGGCAAACACTCCGTCGAGATAATGATCAACGGGAAGCGAATTGACCCCCAAAATCTCACTAAAATACTTTGCAAACCCTTGCTTGCCAATAGACGCGCTGGCAACAACCGGCAGCCCCGCAGTGTTTGGATTATCGCGCAGCGCTTTTATCAGATAGCGGCCCTCAACATCATGTACCGCTAGAAATATTGCGTTAATTCCACTATGTGCCGGAAGTCGGTCGACCATCTTTCGCGCTTGTTTTACTGAGTATTCACCATCTTCTGGCAGCTCGACAGCGTAGCTGCTTAGCGTCATATTCAATTCTCGAGACAGTTGCCCAGCCCTCTCCACAAATGCCTGATTCATGGACACGCCATACTCGTCGTTACTAAACAGTACGGCCACGTTTAAGGCCGTATCAAACAACCCTGAACTCCGAAAATAACGCAATGCCATATGAGCTTGTAAGCGATTGTCCGGCACTACGCGAAATGCCCAGGGATTGTTTTCAGTGATGCCGGACGCCGTAGCCGAGCCTCCCACCATTGGTATGCCAAGTTTCGCGTATTCGCGCGCAGCGGGCTTACTAACACGGGAGGAGCGGTGACCAATAACGGCAATATTGCCGTCTTTTTTTATCTTTTCAGCCAGTCTGGCTAAAACTTCCGGATCATCGCTATCACGGTCGTTGTAAACCGTTATTTGTAGCGGCCGCTCGTTAGGTTTAACCTGCGCGTTAAACTGCTGCTCATATAGGAGTACACTCTCACGCATTACCCTGCCCTTATCAACGGTATCTGGCTGAGAGAGTGACATTCGGTCCAGCCGCATCGGGCCAACCAGGGCAATCTTCAACGGTAAAAGAGAACTGTTAGAAACTTCTGGAGAGTAAGACGAAAAAAGCGATTCACCAACAGCAATCAGCAATACTGAAAACCAAAAGAGCTGGCGTAGGGTCAATGGCCATAGCCATTTACTCGTAAAAATGTTCAGTGGCACGAGCAAACACCTGCAACATATTGGGAATTTTTAAACCTCGTTGTTCCATCGCCGTCTGATTTATGGCTACCACATACTGATCAGAAATATCGACACGTTCTAGCGAGTTAATCGGATGATCATCCATAATCAAATTGGACGCTTTGACAAAAGCCTTGTAACCAAGTGCAGATGCGGAAACCCCAACCGAAAGCATAAACCCGTCTTCGCTAGAAAATGCGTTCAGGCCAATAATAGGGATATTGGAATTTGCTTCGGTCCATCGGGCAACCTTAAGCGGATCGGCGTATATACGTTGCTCGGCGGTATTATGCGTTGTGACGCTCTCGTCAACACGCAACTTGCGATACCCATCAACCAGCAGGAAGTCGACATTTTCCTGGTTGATTCCTAGAATGTAGTTTTGCCAGTCTTCGTAGGTATCAATGGGGGGGGAGACGCTAAATGCCATATCCTGCCAATCCTGGTTCTCCAAATAGAGCGCATCCTGAGTGGCTGTAATCGATTCATCGAGCAGAAAGTGGACATGCTTAGCGGACGCCAATGTCTGCGGGTTCTCTAACCGCAAGAAATGAATAATATCAACTACGCTCGCAACAGGTATGCGCTCAAGTGTACCCACCACATTTACTGCCGTGTTATAACAGACTTTTTCATCACCCCGAGTTGAGCTACAGTAGCGAGTCTCATCGCCGTTTACACCTGAAAACACGACATCGACACCTGGTCGATTTATATAGTTGGGCGCCACAACAAATTTTTGGGCAATATCATCAAAAGCGATAATCACATCAGGTTGATACATTTCTATTGCCTGAACCGCTTGCTTCACCGGCCCCCGCACGTCCGCGTCCGTTTCAAATGGAATATTCTTCGCATTCATATAATAATATCGAACATCGTAATTAACACGACCGTGTGAAAGCTCGCGCATCCCCTTCTCGAGACCAAAATTCAACCCGCGTGTCCAAGCATAATCTGTATTGTAGCTGTGTAGAATGAAAATTCGCTTTTGTTTCGCGCTGTTCAAAAGCACTAGTGATACAGTCACCAGTAAAAAAACCAACATGGACCCCCTATGCAAAAACACTTTCACGCCAGCAACCCTAGGTGAACCCAAAAAGGAATACTCGCATAAACAGCGCTTAGTTTAATTAGCCAAATTGCACAGTGGAACACGAATATTTTTTTCTGCGATCCGACTTCGACAGAAGAAGTCAACTCCAAGAACAAGGAGTAGTAAGACGCTTGATAAGGTAAAATAAAGCTTTCTGAAAAAAGTAAAATCAGAAAGCCGATTATCCACGGGTTCAAACTTACATTTGACGCCAAGGGAATCAACAGTGTCGCAAAAACGATCACAGTTGCATTAATAGGCAGCACTATTCGCACTAGGGCAATACTTATTGCCAAAACCACCACAAAAATTCCTGGTGAGCTATCCATAAGCACAACTAGAAAATTAAGCTGATCACTTAACCAAAGATGAATGCCTGTCTCACGGATTACATTGACCATACCGATCAAAGAACCGAGAAAAACAAGAAAGCTCCAATCGATAGACGCCCTAAACTGCTTTTGTCCCAGGAAGCCAAACATCATCAGATAAAACAATATAGCCATGGCAACCCAAGCAATATCCAACTTGTGCAAAGAAGAAAACATCAAGCCAAACAACAATACTGCCAAGCCAAGCAGACCCGACCACTCCTGCCCGGTCAGTCGCCCAAGTAGCTGCTGTTGCGAGCGAACGATAGATTTAGGTACCACAAAACTCACGCGATTGCGAAACATCACGAGATTAAGCAGTAGATACAGTGCAAGCATAACCCCACACACCGCACTCCCGGCAATAAACCAACTCACCCACTGAAAAGACTCTTGAACCTGCAGTGGCAGCATACCTAGAACAATAAAGTTGACCGATTTACTACTAACAAAAAATGGAGAGAGCAACGAGGCTCCATGTAGTAAATTCATTTTTAGTCTAGGCCCTTCAGCACGGCGAATTTTCTCTGGCACGCCCGTGAGTATTTCAGGCAGAAGATTCGCGACTAGTGTTACGCGACCGTTAGTGGTTGGAATAAATGGCGTTAGCAACCCGCCTACGGTGAAAAAGCTTAAGTTGTACCAGAACTTGCGCGCAGGCCCAATACGCAGGAGTGCGATGAACAGCCTGTAGCTCAGGCCGGAACTTTTAATAACCACACTCAGCCCCAGGATGCCCATCGCTAAAAAAAAACTGTCGCTCGAAAAACCGCTAAAGGCGGTTTCAGGCGCAGCAATGCCCATCAATACAGCGCTGAGAATGGAAAACAAACCGGTTATATAATCCGGCAATAGCCGAAACATCCACATAACCGCGCAGGTGCCTAAGATGGCGCTATAAGTGATACCATTGTCGGAAAGATCCAGCAGCCCCTCTGATTTTAGTGAGTGCAACCCCAGAAAGACGGCCAACGGAATACAAAGCGACAGCGCCCAACCCACTAGCATGCCGTTATCAACACGGGCCAAGGCAAGTGAGCCGGAAGGTTCGCTTATGACGAGCTCTCCAGATAGCTGGCGATGAAAATGGTCTACAATTCCTTGGTAGAACTGGGCATATCGACTGTGAAGTGCAATAAACGCGCGTGGCATAACGAGTACTGTGCAAGCCCTACTTGCCACTAGTCCTGCTATATAGGTCGGCATACCCATCACCGACTCTTCACCGTAAAAACCCGCACCCAAGGTGTCTTTATCCGGCTCGCCTTCTAACGCCAGACGACCATCCAATAAATAAAACAGGGTTTTCGCACGGTCTCCTTTGTGAAACAGGACTTCGCCCGATTTAAGCTCTTTGATGTACGCCAGTCCAACGCTGCGCGCTTTGTCCTCAAGGGTACTTGCAGCAAACAGCGGGCAATCCAATAAAAATTGACACACCCTGCTCGACCCATCTTGACTCGCAGAAAAACCATAAACAGTCTCGTCACCAGCGACGCGCACATCACTACCCAAAACGGCCTCCAACAGCTCGAGTTACACGATTTTGAAAGGCTGTTTGCCTTGTTTTATCCAGAATTGCCAATGTACGGAACTACAAAAAGAAGAGCGTTATGAGGTTCAACGCGATCATAATGGAAGGCCAGTAACACACTTTAGGAATAATATTATCTTTATATGTTATCCATTTCTCTATTGCTCTAGGGCGGATGGCAAACAAATAGGTATTTACCGTACTGGCAACGAGAACCACGTACATAACAATGTAATAATATTCAAGATAGACTACCCCTGCGCCAGCGAACTGTTCACGTAATTGAATATGTGCGATAAGCACCACAAAGAACAACGCCGAACACATGCCAAGAAATCCCGAAATATTAAATCCCAAAAGCCCACTTTTTTCATGCTCTTCGCTAGTCGTTAACAATGCTGCGAAAAGCAACACGGCAACAAGAAACAAGGGGAGCAAGTGTACGGTAAATGCGTTGTCGAAACGCCTCTTGATCACGAAGTTGTAATACAATTCCGGGAAATCCGTTTGACCGACATAGTTGGGGATTCCGAAATTAGTATCGTAGCTGCTCGTCTGGTAATTAAAATAGGTATTGGCGCGCGTCCAGGCACCTAGAACAATACCTTGCTCAATGCCGAAAATGGCATCCATGGAGGTAGATTTATACGCTGAAAAATCGGGTACCAGAACAACGTTTTTGGAAAAGGCTTTAGGCCAAAGTCGCATCCAGACTGTTTTATGATCGAACGGGTAGTGAGAGTAATCGAATCCCTGCTTTAAGGTCGCCTCGAAGTACCAACCCAATACTTCGCCGTAATTTGACTTTTCTCTATAAGTTAATGTCGGGCTTATATCACTGCCAGAGTTCACCTGCTCCGGCAGGATGAAATCTGCGCTTATCTCCGAGTCGGGTATTCCCGCATATCGTGCCAGCGGAAAGTGTTGCCAGATATAACCGGTGATATTAACCTCACTGGAATCGAAGAACTTGAGAGACTGAATAAACAAGCCCGTAATTATTCTCTCCCCCGCCGGGTCAGCCATCAAATCGCTGTGATTATCCTCAAGATAGCGAGTGACCTCCGTCATATTCGTCAGCTGTTGCGCTTTATTTATGTCGTACTTATCCATTTCGTGCCATTGCAGCACTAAAGTAACAACGAGAAGGCAAGTAACGCCAATGGAGGTAGCCCAGAGCTTCATCGTGTCGACCCTTGGTTAGCGCGATTGACTAAAGCCGCATCAACGCCTTGATTTTGAGCCTACATCTTGAAGTTTTATCTGTGAACTGCGAAATGAAATATGTTTATAAGGAGATAACAAGCTTTTATTAGGCGAACTATGGGCCGCCCACTGCACCACAACAGCCAATCGAACGAACAAAGGACACCCCACTAAGCGCTATAGGCGGCCATACATAGAACAGCCGGATACCGGAGCAAATCCATGACAACTCAGACTTCGCCGATGCAGATTTTTCCATATAATGCTAGGGCCTGTTAACACTAATTCGATTCATTCTGTTGCGGCTAAAATTTCGCTATCGAGTGATGCGGCACCCCGACGTTTGGAGTGCAGGTTGTTCCAAATGAGCGATAAACAACGCTGAGAGCGGAATTTTAGCCGCAACCCGCAGGGCTGGGCCTGTATTTCCAGGCTGATGCGTTATTTTTCGCTCGTTTAGCCCGCTAAACAACGCCAAAAATGCCTTTCATCCTGAAAATACAGGCTCCAGCAGAGCCAATTGAATTAGTGTTAACAGGCCCTGATACAAGAATTTCTTAAACCAGTCGTAATCGCATCCAAGTTGTAGTGGTCTAAGTGGTATCTGCAGCGAACAATGCCCAACTCCGCGATGGTAATGTGAATACAATATTGGCTTATCCACTAAAAACTGCTCTAAAGTTTTTCCTTAATGCCGCACTCTGAATTTTTTCGAGCAACTTGTTTAACAACCAGATTTGGATAAAGGCCGCCATAGTTGCAACAGAAAAGGCAATTAAATATTTTACTGCGAAATTGCCATGAAGATTCTTTACAAGTGGAATATGCCAAAGGTATATCCAAATAGAGTTTTGCGCACAGAACAGCACAAACGTTTTCAATTTAAGCTTGTCAATCAATAGCTCGATTTGCTCTCTAAGCATCCATAACAGGCAAGAGACAAACAAGGCATATGAGACATAGTACAACGCCGGGGGGTACTTCATCTCCTGGGTTGGCACAAATACCCCTTCCATCACATAAAGCCCAAGCGCGAGAGAAACAAATGTAGCCAAGGATAAGACCACAAAATGAGTAATTTGCTTTTCGTTAAGCTGGGGCATTCTCAAGCCTATGGCAAAGATAACTCCATAAGGAACGATAAAGTGAGTTACGAGTGAAATTTTGTTTCCCACGTCATGCTGAATGTAGGGCAACGTAAAATAGCGAACAACTTCATAAATCATGAATACGAACGCAAGAGTAATAAAATACACGAAGTTGGAAGGCTGGGCCTTGTGCCATATGTAAATAAACGGTGAGACCAAGGCAACAAGTAAAAATACCCGTATAATCCATACGTAGCCAATGCCGCCGTTTAAAAGGTAGGAGTTAACGGTAGTATTCACATCCAGGTCTGGATGTGACGGGTTAAATATCAACAGCGCAAAAAAATAACCCGTTAAAAAAACCCAAACCGGCACGACGAGTCTAAACAGTCTTTTCCAAAGATAGTGAGAATAGCGGGTACCAGGTTTGTAACTTAACCCGAACGCCATACCCGAGACCAAAACCATTAACGGCACATCAAAATTTCGCAACTGGTACAGTAATTCGGGCGGGCCCACATGCGCTAATATAATGGCTGCCAGGCCAATAAATCGCATTATGTCAATACTATTGTCGCGCACAATCTTCTCCATAATTTTAATGTTAACTTTTGAAATACCGTGTTGGTCCGCCTAACAAAGCTCCGCATTGATTGTAAGCGCAAGCGCACGCTTCGAAGGCTACTGCACCATTCCGTGGTGGGTGCATAATATTTAGTCGCCCGCAACGGCATATGGGTGCCCAAACGAGACGTTTTGGTTGCGACTAAACCTATTTTCTGATCACCTCTATCGCTATAGCCGCTACCGAAAAATTGAAATTACCGCAACATCTGGGCGTTTGCCATGTAATATTCACAATATCCAGTGTAAAAACGCCGTTATAGCGTTCACAGGAGAACAAAAGGAAAACCTCCAATTCGACAAACGCGCAAAGCAATGAAGACTTTGAGGCTGTTTCACCTTTAGCAAACACCAAAGAAGGTCGGAACCACACGATAGCCGCCTCCCCATACACCTACCAAACTCGAATACAGCAAATATCCGACCAACTATCACAACCTTTTAGTAATTGCCTTTTGCTGTTATTTCGCTTCAACCAAAGTACTCACTATCCGTCACGGCCTCCATCCAAGTCACATTTACCCCGTCCAACATTTCGGTAACAGCGATGTGGCTTAATGCACTTTCTCCAGTTGCGCCATGCCAGTGTTTATGGCCAGGCGGGCACCAAATAGTATCGCCCGCGTTAATTTCTTTACGCTCACTATTCTCGCACTGCGTCCAGCCTCTTCCAGCAGTGACGATAAGCAACTGTCCCAATGGGTGGGTATGCCAGTGCGTTCTTGCTCCTGGCTCAAATGTGACTAAGGCTGCAGTTACCCGCGAAGGATGCTGTGGCTCCAGCTGGATTGGGTCGATGCGAACCGCACCAGTAAATGTCTCGGACGGACCGACAATCGAGGCCAGCGAACCGTTTTTACAAATAATCAAATGATGCTCCTTAGTATTAGCCCGGCGATTAAATAGATGGTCCTACCTACTTAATCGCGCGCCCTTGAAGTACTGCCATAAATGGGTGAATATTTCTAATACTTCAAGGACTTACATTGGCCTTCGGGCAATGGCGGTGCATCCATGCAGCGCCTATTAACTTCGCAATATTCATTGCCAAGTTAATAAGCTTTACAGCCGTTTAGGGAAACTGGGCAGACGCGCAATACTATTACGCAAGGTTTGCCCGGAAAAACTCACTTAGCTTGGCAAAGGGAATTTTCTCCACTTGGTCGTAGAGATCAACGTGATTTGCGCCCTCCACAATAAGCAGCTCTTTCGGCTGGGCCGCTTGTTGATACGCTGTTTCGCTAAAGTAGCGGGAGTGGGCTTGTTCACCATGAATGAATAACACCGGGCGCGGTGAAATTTCAGCAATATAGGTGAGTAAAGGCATGTTCATAAACGATAACGAGTTTGTGATCGTCCAGGCGCCGTTGGAGTTAATTGATCTCGAATGGAAACCACGCTCCCTGGATTTATAGTAGCCAGCATATTCCACGACAAATTGCGGCTCACCACCTTTTAGCTCGAGAGAAACAGGACCTAACTCCGGTTGCCCGCGCTCCGCGTCAGTCCATCGTTGCAGACTTAATTGCTCCAGAGTTTTGGTGCGATCATCGAGGGTCATACTGTCGTTGTAGCCTTTTGCCATTACACGAGTCATGTCGTACATAGTGGACGTCGCTACCGCTTTTATACGCTTGTCCGCCGCTGCCGCACTTAATGCCATCCCTCCCCAGCCACAAATTCCCAGAATGCCGATACGCTTGCGGTCTGCGTTTTCCAACAGACCAAGATAGTCAACCGCCGCACTAAAGTCCTCGGTATTGATATCAGGAGAAGCCACGTGTCGCGGCTCACCACCGCTTTCTCCGGTGTAGGAAGGATCAAACGCCAGTGTTATAAAGCCCTGCTCGGCAAGCGTTTGCGCATATAACCCCGAGGCTTGCTCTTTCACCGCCCCAAAAGGCCCACTAACAACGATAGCCGCCATCTTTTTCTCAACGGTTTTGGGCAGGTACAGATCACCCACCAAGGTAATGCCGTATCGGTTTGTAAAGGTCACCTTTTGATGTTCAACTTTATCGCTCTTTGCAAACGTTTTATCCCACGCATTTGTCAGGCCCGCAAAATTTTGAGTTTTGGCACCGGCCGGTAAGTTGTTCATTGCTAAAAATCCTCCTGTTAACCATAAAAATTGGCGGCGACTGAATGCATATTTTCCTAGCCCACGTATTTTTCTGTGTTGCTTCACTGAGCAATCCTCCGTTGGGGTCTACCCCTTTGCGTTCGGCAGGTTCGCCGCTATGGCTTTACAGTATGCGCCTGACGCATTGCGAACAACCGGCTAACGCTCATTGCATCTATGAATGTAACGCATGGATAGAGTGCCCCTAAGTGCACTACACTGCATAATCAGCACTTAACGCCTCGATTTATTCATGGTTTTAGATGCATCAGGCGTACAATCAACCTGCTGTTCGCCGGGCTAACTCCTAAAGAAATAAAACATGCAGGTAGAGAGACAAAACATGCGCGAAGATTTAAGTGATCTGGCACTATTTATGGTGGTTGCCGAGCTGCAAAGTTTTACTCGGGCAGCGACCCAACTGGAGCTCTCGCAATCGGCGGTAAGCCATGGGGTGCGCCGGCTGGAGGCCAGTGTCGGTATAAAACTGTTGAACCGAACATCCCGCCGTGTTTCTACGACAGATGCAGGAGAAAAACTCCTGGCTGCACTGCGCCCCGGACTGGGTATGATCAATGCGCGTATCGAAGAGTTACGGCTCCTCGGCGATGCGCCGCGCGGACTGGTGCGCATATCCACCAGCAAACCCGCGCTACGCACCCTACTCTGGCCAAAGCTCTCCGCCGTTGTGCGCGACTATCCTGAAATCCAAATTGAGTTGAATTTAGAGAGCCGCTTGACCGACCTTGCGGAAAACCGCTTCGATGCAGGTGTACGGCTGAAAGAGTTTGTCAGCCCAGATATGATTGCAGTCCCTATCGGTCCTCCCATTCGGTTGGCGGCGGTGGCAGCACCGCATTATTTCCAGCAGCATGGTACCCCCGAGCACCCGGACGATTTAGAACAACACGACTGCCTGGCGCTGAGATTTCATGCGCAGGCACCAGTGTACGATTGGGAGTTTGAAAAGGCCGGGCAGGTACTGGTTAAAAAAATCACTGGCCCTTTTATTTTTAGCGAAAGTGGTATCGCCATAGAAGCTGCCAAAGCAGGCCACGGTATCGCGTTTGTTACTGAACCAGAAGTTATCGACGGTATTGAAAATGGATCACTGCGGCGAGTGTTAGCCGACTGGTGCCCACCGTTTGACGGCTATGTACTTTGCTACTCAGGCCGCCGCAATCTCAGTTCCGCTTTCCGCCTGGTGATCGACCGGTTGAAATACGTCCCGACGCTGGACGCTTAGCGGTACCGCGCGAAGTTAAAAAAGCAGAAGCAATCTTCAGGAAGTTATCGGCAAATAATTTTGCTTTCCTATCCGTAGTTGGCTGGCGAAACCGTTTTACGAACAGGCCCCATTCACGCCAGACAACGTCGATAATAAAACACCACATCAACATCTATTATCAGTTGGCGCGAAAAGCGCTTGAATCAAAGCTGTAAACCGTCGTTGCCATGAAAAAATAATCTAACACGCAGCCCAATAGCGTTTCTCACGCTCGACTATCCTCACGGAATAAATCTACTCATTTGGAGTTTTTGCTTGATGGGCCGCTTGTTTCGTGCGTGTGTTGCGAGCTTTCTTGTTATTTCGTCCTTTTCCACAGTCAATGCAGATACCTACCCACCCACCTGGGAAAATGGTGCGGGCGGTGCGATTCATTTCCCCCCGGTGAACTGGCCAACAGAACCCGCCAACCCACAGGATTGCGGCGAGAATTGCGGCCAGTGGCAACCCTATACGCGATTTCAAAACGAGATCGCGGATGCACGCAACCAGGACCCTTCAAACGGTGGTACCTCACCGCAAAGCTATGTGAACGTAGCCTCCTCCTGCGTGGATAAATCGCTGCCAAGTGTGTATTACTACCTGCATCAAGGCGCTACCGAAACAGACGATGTGCTGATGTTTCGCTGGCGCGTGGAAAGCAGCGCACACACGTATGCCACAGGGCCTAACGCAGGCAACTTTTCCAGCAGCAACCCATGGTCTTCCGCACTGTGGACTGTGTTTTTTGACGTGGCAGGCAGCGGCTACCGCATGCTGGCCGCACACCTGGACGGCTCCTCCGGAAGCCCATCGGAGTCGGTAGACAGATTGGCCGGCATTTGGGGCGAAAGCGCGAGTCAATCGCTGGACTATCTCAACGACCCCAATGTCCACCTAATCGCCCACAACCCCACTGGATTCGTCGGCGCGACTAACAAGCTGTTGAATTTTCAGGGCAGCCTCACTCCGACTGAAAGCTGGCCGAACGGCAGTAGCGAAACGGAATGGGACTACGGCACAACGCGCGCAACGCTGGTCAGCAAAAATTCGTGTACCGAGTATTTTGTTGATTACCAAATCCCTATCGCGATGCTGGATGCGAGTGGACAAGGGGGCCCAAGCCTGAGCCGCACTACCCCCATCGCCATGTTGTTTTGTACCGCAAACAGCTTGAACAATCCGCTGCAAAAAGACTGCGCCGTGGGCAAAGAATGGCTGGCAGACTCAGGCGTGCGCGCGCCGTTTGGCGACTATATTTCATTTAATAAAACGTCTGCCTACGAACAGCCGATTATTGCAGAAATTAAAGTAACACCTCCGGCCAGTTGTCCTGGCTCATACAACCTTAGCGCGCAGGTAAAAGACACGCTGGCGCTGCAGAATGGTGTGGTTACCCCGTCGGTAAAAGCCGTGGATTTTTACTACTGGTACGACGCCAACGGCGATGGCGAAGCCACAGCGGCGGACTCCGGCAGCACCTGGGTCCACACCGGTACGACTGCAACCCTCGCGAGTGGCAGCATTAATACCTGGCAAGCCAGCTGGGATGCCACCAGCCTGGCCAAGGGCCAGTACCTTGTCGCGGCGCAGGCGGTGGATGATAACAGCCTGGTAGACGACGACATGACGCCGTCCGGCATGGACAACCGTACCTTCTCCTATCTCTCCGGTGACAGTGATAACCGTATTTACATCGACGGCAACTGGATCAGCGGACAACAGGCACTGTTCCCGATACACACGCCAGCACAGTCTCCAAGCGCAGTGGAAAACTGGTACGGCAACCCTAGCGTAACGGGCAACCAACTCGCCCTGGTCGGCACCGCAATTAATGCCTGCGGTATTGCGCCAACAATACAGTTAAGTGTCAACACCCACGAAGTTGGCGCCGGTGACGACGTAGAATTTAGCGTTACTGTGAGCAACCCCGCCGCTAACGCTACCGGGATCTCCCTCGCCAGCTTCAGCAATCGACTGCCCGCAGGCTTCAGTTACCAGGCGGCGTCCACCAGCGGGAGCACGACCAGTGAGCCAATTGTCGCGGGCCAGCTGCTTACATGGAATCTTTCTAGCCCCATCGAGCTTACCCCGGGCGATAGCGCCAGCATTAGCTTCCACGCACAGGCCAGCGCAACGGTGGGCAATTACAACGACTCGGCCAGTGCAGTCACCAGCTTTGGCGTGTTAGAGGCCAGCCCGGTAAGTATCGCCGTGGATGCCGCCCATGCGAGCCTGTCAGCGACGGCAGATGTGTGGACTATTGCAGCGAACAGTAGTGATTTGGTGACATTTACTTTCATCTACAGCAACGACTCGAACCTGGGCCTGGTCGATGCAAGTGTTACTACCCAAATCCAAACCAACAGCACTTATACAAGCTGTAGTGGTGGCCTAAGCTGCGCCGAAAGTGCTGGCGTTGTGACCTGGCAGCTTGGCGATATCGCCGCCGGTGGCACTGGGTCGGTGAGCTTCTCAGTGGTGGTGGATAGCAGCTGGCCGAGCGCTTTTCTCACCCAACAGGGCGAACTTAACGCTGCGGATTCCGCCAATAACGCCGTGCAATCATCAGCGGCAATCACAATTTCTGTCACCGGTGGCACCCTGCCGCTCAGCCCCGCAGACTTTAGCCTGCTAAAAACCGCATCCGTCATTCAAGCGGTACCGGGCGACCCGGTGACATTCACCATTGCCTACAACAACTACGGCGGGCAAAGCGCTGAGGATGTGGTGATTACCGACACCCTGCCCAGCGGGCTCAGTTTTTTAAGCTGTAGCGATGGTTGCAGTGAAAGCGCTGGCAATGTGACCTGGAGCCTGGGCACCGTTACTGCGGGTACGAGCAACAGCGTCACCGTTATCGCAGAGGTCGCGTCACCATTTACCGCACCCAACCCGGCAATTAACAGCGCAGCGCTGGACTGGACCGGTGGAACCACTGTAACAACCAGCACCAGCCTGGGCGTATCTGGCAGTGCCTGTAATGACTATTACTTTAGCGATACCAGCGGCGACGTAGGCTTCGACGGCGCAGAAAAACTATCCGTGTTAAGCCCCGTACCCACGGTAGCCGATACCGGCAGCACTGTGTTAATTACCGCCCCCAATAATTCCGGCGGCTATGTGGAAGCCGTGCGCTTTTATCAGGACCCGGCAACGCAAAGCGACGTGCCGTTTAGTGGCAATATCGAAACGCGAATTTACATTGATCGCGCCAATGGCCCGGCAATGAATTTGCGTTCAACGGTGTACGACTACGACTCCACCAGCGGTGCGCTCACCCAGCTCGGGCAGCAACTGGATTCATTTAATGGCAGCACCAAAGGGTTGCTTGAGGTGAGCGTGCCCACCAGCGGCACCTTAAACAAAGATCACCGCTTATTGTGGGTATTCGAGGCGCAATCGAATCACAATTCGCAAACTCTGGATGTGGAATTCCAGTATGGCGGCACCGTCACTAACGGTATTTCAAGTGGCACCACGCCCGCCATTTCCGGTGCCAGCTTTTGTGTTACACCACCGGCTAACCTGATTTTAAGCATTGTGCCGAGCGTCGGTCAGGTCGCAGAAACCAGCACCGAAACCGTCACCTACACGCTCGACTACGCCAACACCGGGTCGGTTGATGCCACTAACACACAACTGGTCAATACCCTGCCCTCGGGCTTCACTAACTGTGAGTTCTCGACCGACAACCTAAATTGGAGCAGCTGTAACAACGGCGACAGCCACAACTTTAACCTGGGCAATATTGGCGCGACTCAGAGCGGCACCGTGCATGTGCGTGGCGCCGCGCCAGCAGGTTCCAGCGATGGCGAGACACTGAGCAATAGCGCTGCAATTTCCAGCGACCAAACCACAGAGCAAACGGCCACTGCCGATATTGCTGTTGTGGGTGCAGGCACGGTGAGCGCGCCGAAACTGGCGGTTAACCTGGTCGCAGACACCACACGCGTCGTTCCGGGTGACACAGTTACTTACACATTCACCGTCGTCAACATTGGCACCGCCTCCGCAAATAACGTAACCGTCAGCAATGTGCTTCCGCTTGCCAGCTACTTTACCTATCAAAACTGTACCGGCGGTTGTATCAATACCAGCGGTACCCTGAGTTGGACTATTCCCTCGCTTTCTGCAGGTGCCTCTCAAACCTATAGCTACTCATTGCTCGCCGGTACCAACGGCCTCAGTGCGGGTGTGACCACAATTGATGACGACCTGGAAGCCAGCGCAACCAGCGTTGCTGCAATCACCAGCAATAGCGTATCGGTAAATTTAAGCGGCAACCCTCAGCTCAGCTTAAGCAAGGTCGCGAGCGCCACCAGTGGCCTTGCGCCCGGCGAGACGCTGACCTACACACTTACCGTAACCAATTCGGGTTCTGTCGCTGCGACCGAGCTGGTGATCATTGACCCCATCGCCGATTACACCCAATTTGCGGGTAATACCAGCGCAGCCAGTGGCACCGTGAGTTTCGATGCGGTGAACAATCAGGTGATCTACTCGCTGAGTACACTCTCTGCAGGCGCCTCGGCGGTGTTTACCTTTGATGCGCGCATCAACCAGGAACTCGCCAGTGGTGATACACACATTACCAATACTGCCTCGGTAACCGCCAGCAATGCACTAGCTACAGCAGACAGCGTAACCAGCACCGTCACCGCAACGCCGCAGTTGCAGCTGAGTCACCGGGTTGCTGGTTCCAGCGCCTACCCCACTGCGACGTTGACGGCTGATGCCAGCAGCACGCAGATCGAGGTCGATAATCCTCAACACTTCAGTTTGGGGCAGTCGGTATTGATTGGCGGCAATATTTACCGTGTTCTCGCAGTTTCCAGCCAAACGCTGTTGTTAAACCAGCCGGTTAGCGCGAGTGACGGCGACTCGGTCATCGGCGGCATTGTGTTTACTATTGGCTACCAACACACAGGCACCGCTGAATCCATTGGTACCACGCTTCAACACCAACTGCCCGCCGGTCTTTTATATTACGCAGCGAGCCCCGGCGCGAGCAGTGCCCCAAGCACAGGCGCAAACGGCAGTATCAGCTGGGATCTCGGCACTCTTCAACCGGGTGACACCGGCAGTTTGCAGGTTCTCGCCATGCCAGATGGTACGACCGGCGCACTCACAGCGACAGCTGTCATTAGCGCCGCCAATGCGAATAACGCCAGTGCCGATGCTATGATCTCGATTGGTGGCTTATCTGCCGCCAAAGCTACCAGCACGCCGCTGAAATCGGCAGGTGAAATTGCCAGTTACACCATTACACTGCACAACAGCCTCAGCAGCCCAGTCACCGGCATCAGTCTGCGCGATCAATTGCCTGGGGGTTTCAGCTATAGAACAGGCAGTGCACTGGTGGGCGGAATTGCCATTGAACCCGACTTTGATGTGGGTGACAGCGACGCTATCGAACCTGTCTGGAACAACCTTACCGTGCCAGCCAATGGTAGCCTGCAGATTGACTTCGATGCCGATATCGCCCCGAGCACCGGTGCGGGCGTTTACCAAAATAACCTGCAAATAAATGCGCCGGTCGGAATAGGACTACAAGCCTTCGACCCGCTGTCGACAACCAGTGACGATGTCACTGTATTGGCCGACAACGAAGCCCGTATTAGCGGCACCGTGTTCCACCGCACCACAGCCACTGGCGAAAGTTTTGTCGCAGGCGAAGATGCCCCGCAAGCCGCCGTTACAGTACATATTTACCAAACCGGTGGCGATTGCAATAACGCTTACGACAGCCTTTGCTACCGCGTATTTACCAATGCCGATGGTGTATTCAGCACTATCGTTCCCGCTGGTGACTGGTTAATTCAGGTAGTTGCAAACACTGGCGATCTAAACCCTTCGTGGGTGCAGCTCGTGGGCGACAACAACAACGCGGTCACTTTACTTGCGGGTGAACAGTACACGGACCACAACGGTTACGGTGTGCTCAGCGGAAACTCACAAGTCTCCGCCATTGATCTCAATACAGACCAGGACACACCGCTAAGCTTTAACGTCGGCGACTTCGACAACGCATTTACACCGCTTAACAGCAGTAATTTGCTACAAAAAATCCGCGTGGAAAGCTTGCCTGGCCAGGGCACGCTTACCCTGAGCAGCAGCCCGGTTAACGTGAATGACGAAATCGAGCGCAGCGACATTGCGAACCTGGTTTATACACCTGGCAGTGGCGTCAGTGGCATGGATACCTTTCAATGGAACGGAACCGACGGCCTTGCGTACGCGGCAACAAATGCGGCTGTGAATATCGCTATCGCACCCGCAGCTACACCGACACCGACTCCCGTACCTTCGCCCTCTCCTTCGGCAACGCCGACCACAACGCCAATACCAACCGCTACGCCAGCGCCGACTGCCACGCCGGTACCAACAGTGACGCCTGCACCAACAGTAACACCGTCCCCAACCGCGACTCCGGTGCCCTCGGCCACGCCGACGCCAACAGTTACACCTGTGCCGTCAGTCGTGCCATCTGCGACACCTACGCCTACCACAACACCGTCACCAACAGCTACGCCGGTGCCGTCCGCTACGCCAACTGTGACGCCAGTTCCTTCAGCAACACCTTCACCGTCACCAACCCCGGTCAGCCCCAACAAACCACCGGTTGCACAGGATATGGATATCACCGTACAGGATGACGAGCCACAGGTAATCGATGTGATCGCAGCCTCTGCTGATCCCGACGGCGACCCGCTAGTAATTTTGTCCGCCGTGAGCGACTACGGCCTGGTCGAAATTGTCGACAACCGACTGGTGTTTACGCCAGATGCGCTGTTTAGCGGCACTGCAGAAATTCGCTATAAAGTCAGCGATGGCAAAGGCGGTTTTGCAGAAGCCTCTATTATTGTCACCGTCCCCGGTACGGCGGAATCGCCGAGCCTGACGGTACCTGACGATCTCGCAGTGGATGCCAACGCGCTTTACACCAAAGTTAATCTGGGTGTTGCCAGTGCGGAAGACCGCTTTGGCAACCCACTTCCTGTGTCGCTCGTTGACGGCCAACCGTTCTTCGAGCCGGGGGTCAATCGCGCGTTCTGGGAAACCGTGGACGCGAACGGAAATCGCCGTGTGGAAATGCAACTGGTGCGGGTTAACCCGCTAATCTCCATCCGCAAGGACCAGATAGTGCTGGAAGGCCAAAGTGCGCGTGTTGGGGTTTACCTCAACGGGCTGGCACCAGATTACCCGCTCGAAATTCCCTTCACGCTTGCTGGCACCGCGAGTAATGCCGATCACGATCTGCAAAGCGGTAGCCTGGTTATTACATCCGGCACGGAAGCTTCGATAATGTTGAATACCATTGCAGACGCGATAGAGGACTCCGGCGAAACGCTGATAATTTCACTGGCACCAACACTTAACCGAGGCAACAAATTCAGCCACACACTGACCATCAGCGAAGGCAATATTGCCCCGGTAGTGGAAATTGCGGCGCAACAGAATGGCGACAAGCGCTTGCTCATCAGCCGCACTGACGGCAGCGCAGTACTCACTGCCAATTACAGCGATGCTAACAGCGGCGACAGTCACAGTTTTACCTGGCGCGTAGTTCGCGGCGAAGCAACCGACCAGGATTCCGAGGAAACGACGTTTACGCTAGAGCCAGCAAGCCTGGCGACCGGGCTGGTGATTATTGAGGTGGAAGTGACGGACAACGGCAGCCCGCCCATGAGTGACACCGCGCGGGCTTACCTGGATATTGTCGAAGACCTGCCGCAATTGCCTGCCGACCAGGACAGCGATGGCGATTTGATTCCCGATAGTATTGAAGGTTTGGCCGACAGCGACAACGACGGCGTACCGGATTATTTGGATTCCCGACCCGAGTGCAATGTGCTGCTCGAACAGGTGACGGAGCAGGATGCCTATCAGATTGAGGGCGACCCAGGCGTGTGCCTGCGCAAAGGGGTATTCACCGTCGCCGGACAAACCGGGGGCGCTCAGCTACACGATGCCGACTATCAATTTGAATTAAACGACCTGCCTGTCGACACGGAAGCACAATATCCAAGCGGCATTTTCGACTATATCGCCTACGGACTGCCGCAACCCGGCTTGCTGTATCAAATCGTGATTCCGCAACGGCTGCCAATTCCTGAAAACGCGGTATTCCGCAAATTCAGCAACAACCGCTGGGGATTTTTTGTGGAAACTGACGAGGACCTGGTCTCCAGCACCGAAGGCGAACAAGGCTTCTGCCCACCACCAGGTGGTGCCGGATGGCAGCCGGGGCTCACGCCCGGGCACTGGTGCGTGCAGCTGACAATTCGCGACGGCGGCCCGAATGACGATGACGGCTTGGCAAATGGCCGGGTGTTCGACCCGGGTGGCGTAGCCATTCTTAGTGCCGCCAACAGTGCGCCTTTGGCGGAAAACTCCAATACAGAAATGCCGCAAGACAGCGTCATTAATCTGCCTTTGGACGCACTGATTCACGATGATGACGGCGACCCGCTCACCACCATCGCAGCCAGCGTCAATATTGGTGACGTCACGATTAACCCGGATGGCAGCTTGCGTTATCAACCGCCAGAGGGCTATGTCGGCGATGCAGTAATCACTTATTCGGTAAGCGACGGCAATGGCGGCACCGCCGTTGGTGTTATTACCGTTAGGGTTACCGCACTTTCCAATTCGGGAGAACCGCCAGTGCAAACCATCGATACTAACTTGCGCACCGAGGGTGGCGGCGGTAGCTACTCTGCTGCGCTGCTGAGCCTGCTCGCGTTGCTGTTGCTATGGCGACAACTGCTGCTGCGACAACCATTGAGTCCGCGAGCTCAGACACGACAACACGCTCCGATGCTGCTACTAGCCCTCTGTGTTGTTGTTACAGGTTTTACCTTTACCCCGCCCGCACGTGCAGAAAAGGCAAACGACGCGTTTTATCGCTGGTACCTGCAGGGCCGTATTGGCAATAGCCGCAGCGACACAAACGATGGCAGCCTGAATAAGCGATTCGCAAAAGCTGGACTGAACGCGCAAGTCACCGATTTCGATGATTCCGATACCGGGTATAGCATGGCGTTGGGTTATCGGTTTACACCTCGCTGGTCGGCGGAACTCGGCTATCTGGATTTGGGCGAATTTAAAATCGACATACAGGGCAGCTATCAAAATCCTAGCGAGTTTTATAACACCATCGAAAAACTCCATCCGGAATCGGGCGAAGGAGCCTTTTTGGCGGGGATGTACCTGCTGCCGCTCAGCGAGAAAGTTCAGCTCGGCGCTCGAGCCGGCATATTCCGCTGGCACGGGGATTACACGACCCAGCAACCAGCGAACAACAACACCGTAGTCGGCACCAATTATCAAAAAGGCACCGACGGCTTTGTTGGACTCGTGCTCAATATGGATGTGACACCGCGTTGGGCGGCAGCATTGGGTTGGGAACGTTTCGGCTTCGATAACCACAATGTGGATTTTATTAACGCAGGGTTAAGCTACCGGTTTGGTAAAGCTGTGCGACGCAATGAAACCACAGCGCCGTTAAAAGTGGTTGCCGAAATACCCGAGGCGAAACCTGCAATCCCAGCGGAGCCTGCAAAGGAGTACGTGGTCATTTCCAAAGACGATTGCGCGCTGTTTAGCGGCACCTTGGAAGGCGTTACCTTCGCAACGGCCTCCGCTCAGCTCACCGAAGCCGCACAACATACGCTGCAAAATGCCGTGGATGCATTACAGCGCTATCCCCGCCTGGCCATCAGCATTCGCGCCCACACAGATGCAGTCGGCAAAGCCGAGGATAACCTGGCGCTGTCCGAAGCACGCGCGCTGGCGGTTCAACAGTTTTTTGTTGCAGCGGGGGTTGATAACGAACGGTTGAGCGCCCGGGGATACGGCGAAGCCGAACCTGTAGCAGACAATTCCACCGCAGCGGGCCGCGCGCAAAACCGACGCGTGGAATTAAAACTCGCAGAAGACACAAACGAAATTTGCCCGTGACTATTTCTTCGAGTAGCGAATTACTCGGGCATGACTGCGCGCACGAGTGAACTGCCAGTAACACGGCTAAGTTCAGTGAAAACAGGCTTCAAGTGATTACCAGAGGTGCAACAGATTGTTAGCGGTTGCACCTTTTCGTCCCTGAATATTGACAGCTCTGCACAATTGCAGATAACGCGCTTACTCAAATAAAGGTGATATCAGGTCGATGAACCTGCTTATTACACTTGCTTTAACGCCATAAGCTATACGCTATTCGACCTGCTTTGTGTGCCAGGAAATTCGCTCCATTTTAGTCCAGCGTACGCCGGTAGCGTAGCACTGCCATGCATCCGACTATGACAATAAACACGCCCACCGCGACAAATTCGTTCGCTACATCCGTCATCGCGCTGCCTTTTAACATGACGCCGCGAACTATCCGCAAAAAATGCGTTAGCGGAAGACCTTCGCCAATTACTTGGGCCCAAACCGGCATCCCGCGAAATGGAAACATAAAACCAGAGAGCAAAATAGACGGTAGAAAAAAGAAAAAGGTAAGTTGCATGGCCTGCATTTGGGTTTTCGCCACCGTAGAGAAGGTAAAACCCAAACATAAATTCGCCAGAATAAACACCAACACGCCGAACAACAGTAAGGTCAAGCTCCCAACAAACGGCACACCAAAAAGGTATTTTGCAGCGAGTAAAATAATCGCCGTTTGTCCAATCCCGACCAGCACATAAGGGGATATTTTACCAAGCATGACTTCGTGCGCGCGGGACGGCATAGCCAGTATATTTTCGAGATTGCCTTTTTCGCTCTCCCGGGTCATCGCCATTGAGGTGATCATAACCGAAGTCATCGTCAAAATTACGCCCAAAAGACCTGGAACAATATTGTATTGGGTAATTCCTTCCGGGTTATATTTCCGGTGAACCACGACGTCCACCGGAGCCTCTTGCGATTTTAAATAAGCGAGACTCCCGGTGAGTTCTTTGGCTAAAGCCCGACTAACAATCTCGTTCGCACGGCCGATGGCGTTGGAAGCGGCGGCCGGGTCTGACGCATCGGCTTCGATCAATAACTGTGGTCGTTCGTTGCGTATCAACTTGCGGGTAAAACCAATGGGGATATGAATTACAAACGCGACCTTGCCTTGTGCAAGCAGTTTTTCAGCGTCTTCCTGATTCGTGATTTGCGTTGCAAAATTATAGTAATGGGACTGCTCAAACCCCGCGAGCAACGTGCGCACAATCGGCGTGTTTTCTTCGGCATAGATTGCGGCAGGCAAATACTTTGGATCGGTGTTAATGGCAAACCCAAACAATACCAGCTGAATGATAGGAAAACCGATCATCATCGCAAATGTCATGCGGTCACGCCGCATTTGGATCAGCTCTTTGGCCATGATAGCCCAGATACGCGACAAACTACTCACAGTGCTCAACCTCAACTAATGTTTGCGTGCGTCCACACCGGCTTGTCGCATTAACGCGATAAACACGTCTTCCAAGTCCGGCTTAATTTCCTGCCAGTTCAAATCAGCGAACTCGGGCTGATTCACTGCTTTTTCGAGCAAGTCTCTGTGCGTACCGCTTACATGCAATGCCGACCCGAAGTAGGAGGCATTGTCGACCCCTGCTATGTCGGTAAGGGCCTGCACATGCTTGCGAACATCCGCACCGCTTGCAGCAAAAGTAACTAAACGCGATTCATCAATAACGTCCTGCACCCGCCCTTGAGTAATTAAATTCCCATGTGCGAGGTAGGCAATTTTGTCGCAACGCTCCGCTTCATCCATATAGTGAGTGGACACGAGAACGGTCATCCCACTGCTGGCGAGTTCATGAATTTCATCCCAGAATTCACGCCGCGCCTGCGGGTCAACACCCGCCGTAGGCTCATCCAATAACAGCAATTTGGGCGCGTGCATGGTAACCGCAGCCAGTGCCAGGCGTTGTTTCCAACCACCGGATAAGGCGCCGGCCAATTGGTGCTGCCGCTGGGTTAAACCGAGTTTTGTGAGCGTCTCGTCTACCACTGCATTTTTTCGCGGCAAGTCGTACATTCGGGCAACAAACATCAGGTTTTCGCGAATACTTAAATCTTCCCAAAAGGAAAATTTCTGGGTCATATACCCGGTACGCCGCTTAATTTCTGCAGCCGATTTTAGGATATCGTAACCGAGGCACTTGCCAGACCCTCCGGTGGGCTTTAACAGGCCGCACATCATCCGAATGGTAGTCGTTTTGCCCGACCCGTTTGGCCCGAGAAACCCCCAAACCTGCCCTTGCGGCACATCGAGATCAACACCATTAACTACGGTTTTGCCACCAAAGGCCTTCACGAGCCCGCGAACCTGAATTGCCATGTCGCCCATACATATGCTCACAAATAGACATCCACAGGTTGGCCTGGGCGCAAACCGCTGGCCGGTGTTAGTGTCGCCTCTACCAAATAAACAAGTTCCGCGCGACTCTGATTGCTGTATAACACCGGGGGAGCAAACTCCGGCTGCCGGCCAATATAGGTGATCGCAGCTTGCCGTTGATCGTTGTTGTCGTTAATTATTTTTACCGCCTGGCCTGGGGATATTTCAGAGAGAAGGGCCTGCGAAACATAAAATCGCACTTTGGTACTCTCCGGTCGAATGACCGATAGAATCGGGGTACCCGGGCTAACGTATTCGCCCTGTCGATAAAAAAGTGTGTCAACAATGCCACTGTTGCGCGAGATAATCGTGCGTTGCTGCAACTGCCACTGCTGCTGCGCCAGGGCCTGTTCGGCTGATTTTTCTGTATTGCGCGCGGCCTCAAGCTGATGTTCCCGCGCGGGTAATTTGAGCAATTTCAGTTGTTGGCGGGTTTGCTCAACCTGCGCCTTTGCCACGCTGTAACGCGCGTCTGCCTCGTCAAAATCACTCTTAGCGGTAAGATTTTTTGCCAGCAATTCTTTTTGCCGCTCAAGTGCGAGGCGCGATTCCTCCAGGGTCGCTTGCTGCGATTTCAGCAGATATTCGGTGGATGCAATTTCTTCCGAACGTGCGCCCTGCCCCAGATCCAACGCCTGCTGCTGCGCCACCGCAACCTGGGCCTGCGCCTGCGACACCGCTAAGCGCTGCGATTCGTCATCCAAGGTTACAACAATATCCCCTTCCGAAATTGGCTGCCCTTCAGTAACGTTCAGTTGATTTATCCAGCCAGCCTGCGGAGCAGAAATGTAAAACTGCACAGCCTCAACATAGCCGTTTGCGTGCCGGTTGGCGGGCTCCTCGCTGCAGGAAGTTAGCCAAAAAAACACGCACAGAGACAGGGTGCGAACAATAAAATTCATGCGGATTACTCCTCTTGCAGGCCAATAGCCCGAAACAACAGACGGCGATGCTCAGCCATAAATGCATCCAGATCCAAGCGGGAATCGCTATCATCGGATTCAAAAAATATGGTCCACATCAGCGATTTCACGAACGGTGAAACCACCAGGCGGGCGGTCAGTGCCGGGTCGCCAATGTTGATTTCGCCACTGGCCTTCCCGCGTTCCAGTAATTCTGTCAGCGCATTAAGTGCTCGCAAGATAATCTCCTCGCGGTAGTGCTGGACAATTTCAGGAAAGCTAAACGCTTCACTGAGCAGCACTTTGAGAAGTTTCGGCAGCGGACTGTGACTGATCAGCCTTGGCGCAAAGGTCAGCAACTGCGTAAGCCCCGCGCGCACTGTGGGAGTCGCCCTTAGCGCCTGTTCGACAATATCCACGTTTGGGCGCGCAATGGATGCCACCAATGCAGCGAAGATGGCGTCTTTCGACGGGAAATACAGGTAGACCGCCCCCTTGGATATACCCGCATGCCGGGCAATGCTTTCCATGTTGGTGGCCTTTAGCCCGTTGCGATAGAACTCGTCCAAGGCTGCAGCGAGAATGGCCTCGCGCCGACGGTCTTTCGCATCATCTGAGATAGCTCGTTTCATAGAATAATAACTTACTGACTGGTCAGTTAGTTATTATGGTTGCGGTCCGAAGGATTAGCAAGGAATTTTTGGCTATTTATTATGCAGATGTTATGACCAGAACGAGACAGCCGGCACACGTGACGAAAGCTGTTATACGCAATAGAGGTTGACGTTATGCGAAACGCAGGACACCAGTGCGGTTTGGCTATATATTTGTGTCCTGCGTGCTGGGTACGCACATTAAGGTATTGTTACTTCTTGGAAAAGGTTCTGTAGTCCACAGCAACCAGCGTGGCATTGGGGAATGGCCCATACGTTTGCGTCACTTTGGATCGCGCATAGTCGTCCCAATCGGTAAAACCTGAAGGATGGCCACGAATAAACCCCAAATCAAAATCTTCATTCTCTGTGGTGGTCGTTTGCACGTTAGTTGTGTTGTCCCGTAATGTGTAGCTTTTTATTTTAATCATTTGTTTTTTGTTGTGGCTGCCCTTTTCCTGCAGAACACCTTGCATGGCTGACGGTGCGCGCTCATCTTTAAACTGCTTTAACGGTGTTGTATCACGCGCTACAGTTTTTTTGGACACCGCGTTGTACGATTGCCGGTGGTGGATTGCGGGTTCTTTATCACTTTTGGAAAACATCGGTCTCTCCTTTTTTGGCTCACTAAGCGGTTAACCTTGATTCTTCGCCTTTTCTCCCATGACATCGGCTTCTTTTTCCAGTGACGGATTATCGTTCACGGGCATGCCATCAACTGTGGTTGTAACCGGCACACGACCTTGGGCCTGCTGCACTACATGCCAGGCTTCGTGTGGCAAATGCTTCATCTGGCCGGGAGCGACATGAATATCCGTGCCTTGCGCAAACGCGTGGGCGCCAACTTGTGCTGGCTTGCTGGAATTTTGGTGCACTCGTACCCCATCCATACTCAAGCCAGATAAGGTTTCGACCCCCGTCTTAAGATTGTCTGGCAGCCCTGTTTTATTTTCCTTTCTTTGCAGCGCAGTATGGAATTTACCCTGAGTTAACTCCTCTTCCTCAAGCGCGTCGCGCTGCATCGGCGCGTTAATAAATTTACCTTGTGTTAACTCCTCTTCATCGGGTGAAGCTTTTTGTAGCGCGCGGTTATCGCGAAATTGCGCCGTACCAGCGCGCCCGGATAGATCGGCGTGTTCAGTTGGATTATTCACATATTGTTTAGTCATAAAATTGCGCCTTTTTAGGTTAAGCACGTTCCAGCTTGTCCGCCATTTTCAGGTAGCTGCGGTAGCCGGAAAACGCCAGCATGGATAGAGCACCAACGGCCAGCAAGGGGGTAGCATAGGGGTAAAACAGCGGGTTACAACCCAATACCAGTAGAGCCAATAACACCGGACTCCAACGCAAGAGTAAAAAGGTTACGGGGTGGGCTTTCATAATCTTTCGTGTTGGGCAGTGTGTGTTGTACAGCGCGTAAAAAATCAAATTAGAAACAAACAACACAACTAACATCCACAACACAGTAATTCGATTTGGGCAGGCGTAAGCGCAAATAGAGAATACATCCGCTGCAGCAGGATAATGCATAGCGGCCGCCAACCAGCCCATGTTTTCCGTATCAACATACCCCACTTCAGTATTTCCATACCCTAGCTTTAGGGTAAAATCGAAAATGCTCATCACTGGGTTTTCAATGTCAGCCTTGCCTTTATCTGTTTGCGGGGTGAGTGGCAGGTTCCATAAACCGATACCGCCAAAGTTATATTTTAAATACGCCAGATCATCAACAAATTGCCGATGCGGCTCTGCACTTTCTTCACCAAGGGTTAGCCGCCCCAGCACCGGAATAATTTTTTGTTGTGCTTCTACCCTGGCCTCGCCTTTAAATTCATTTTCCAATTGCATCCGCAGGCGTTTTTTTTGCTCACTGGACGGTTCGTTGAGAAACACCAGTATATTTTTCACTTTGGGTGTTTGCGAGCCGGCTACCGTCTGATCAATCAGGTCTTTCGCAATAGGTTCATGTCCCTTCTCAAGCTCGGACGCCGTGGACTTGAGTAGCTCGTCGCGCGAAGCCACCATAAACAATTCGGACAATTTGGCAAAGTAGCTCTGTGACAATTCAACGCTGGCGCCAACATGGGTTTTCTGATTCTCCAAGCCCTGAATATCAAGCAGCAACCTGAGCTCCAGCTTCACAAGTGAATCGTCTTGCTGTATTACGTCATAGAGCCGCGACATATAAGTGAGTATTGCGTTCGCGTCGTCACCGCGACCGTAGTCATTAAAATAGACAATAACACCATTAATTCCGCCCCAGTGAGCAGCTTGCTCCTGTATAACCTGCAACGTTTTGTAATGGCTCTCCGCATAGGACCGAATATCATCGGTACCTCGCCAGGATTTCCAGTTTTGCGCCACCAAAACAATATCGCGCTGCACATTAAAACGTTGTAACTCCCGCAGGTAGTTCACAAATAATCGTGAGCTGGCCCAATGGAGTTGGTCGCTGACGCGGTTGTCTGCCCCCAATGGTAATGCGAAATAGGCTACCCGGCTGAACACTCCAAAATTTATGTAGCCGGGATTAATCAAGGGGAAGCCTATTTGTTGGTAGGCTTCCGACGCCAGCCAGTACGGATAAAACCCGATAGTTGTACCTTTAAGTGGTAAGGCGCATTCACTACATCCCGGCAAGGTCGATAATTCAATTTTGCTCAATTCGCTGCGCAAGAACGGCTTGACCGCCATAGACAACACGGCGTTTTGTACCTGGCTCACATAGTCAGTACCACTGTGACAGGTTTTGGTACGACAGATAGCGCAGGATTCCGGCGAGTTTGCGAGCAGCAGATCCGGACCAATTTCTGATTCAGTAAGCACCGTGCAAGCATAATTACCCGATCCGTCCTCGCTGCCTGAATCCGAGTTATCTACCGCGAGATCGCCCTCTTGAAAAGGTTTAACTATGTCGTCCGACAATGGGCATTCAATCTCAATACCAGGCGTATCGGTGCCGTCATTCGCGGCCGTGTTGTTGTTTTGTACCGCCGCTAAGCCAACCTCACGCATCTGGTACAAGAGGTTCGCCACCGCCAAGCGCAAACCATTTACCGACGGATACGCGGTACTCGCCAAGTTACTCAGGCAATCACTCACGGATGCGTCTACCGACGGGAACACCGCATCAAATGCGGCAGCATCATTGACTACCGCGTACCGGAGCGATTCCTGAGGTGTTCGAACAGCTATAGAAAGGGCACGATCAGTATCTTCTTTTTGGACAGAGGCTTGCTCCAGATTCCGCCGCAATTGTTGTGAAAAATACTGCGCCGGCACTGGCTGCCCGACAGCTGGCAGCAACGCCTGCGCTGCGAGCGACAGATTCTGTTGGCCGAGTTCAGAAATCGTTTGTGGCGATACGGCGAGATAATGCTGTTGCGTGATAAAACTTCGTATTTTTAGCGTAACGCTGTCGAGTATCTCCGGGCTGAAACCATCAATTTTTTCAAGTTCGGCAGACAAATACGCCAGTGCACTATCAAGGGTAACAAACTGATTGACACTCGGATTTTGTGCGGTGCTTACGGCTATTTCGCGAACCGCTTTATTAAGCTTTAACATTGTAACATCACGAGGCAACAGCATTATTGGCTGTATGGGGCTGATTTCTTTCTGCATAGCTTTCTGCGTACCTTGCTCCGCAGGTGTAGCAACAGAACTTCCAGCTGATGTGCCAGCATTAAGGCTCACAGCAGAAACAGGCACCGCTGCTGACACGTTTGCTGTAAAATATACTGTGCTCAAGCCAAGAAAAACAAACGACAGCAATCCGAAACGACGCGTATTAAGTAGTGAGCGGGTCAAGCCAACACCCTCCCCTGTTTTTTAATCTCCTTCGCAACGCCCTCCTCCAAGTCTTCGGTTGTTAACCTCCCATTACCCCGTTTAACCATGCGAATGGCCGCATAGCGCACCACATTGACAATCGAACCGCCCGCGATTTCGTACTCTTTTGCCAACAGTTTGAGATCCACCGACGCATCCAGGCAATCCGCATTAATAAAAGCATTTTCCCATAACGCCAGTCGCTGATTAAAATCGGGCATAGGAAAATAGATGGCCGACTGAAACCGGCGAAAAAACGCATCATCAATATTGCCACGTAAATTTGTAGCCAGCACGACAACCCCAGGAAAGCATTCTATTCGTTGCAACAGGTAGGCCACCTCTTGATTAGAATGCCGATCGTTAGAATTACTCGTTTCCGTACGCTTACCGAACAGCGCGTCCGCTTCGTCGAAAAATAGTATCCAGTTGCGGTTTTCTGCCTGGGTAAAAATGGCTTCCAGGTTTTTTTCGGTTTCACCGATGTACTTAGAAACCACCGCAGCCAAGTCCACACGATAAACATCTGCCGTCATAGCCTTTCCCAACAGACACGCGGTCAGCGTTTTTCCCGTACCAGGCGGCCCGTAGAACAGCGCACGGTAACCGGGCTTTATCGATTTCTCCAAACCCAGGTTTTGCATGATGTGCTTCTGGTGAAGCAGCCAGGTGCGCATGTGTTCTATATCGTCGAGCGTTCGTTCTGCAAGTACCAGGTCGTCCCAGCTAAGATTGGTTGTTAAATGTGTGGCCGGGAAATGGATGCTGAAGTCCGGCTTTTCACAAACGCCCGTGGTTACCTTGTGAAAATATTCATTGGAAACACTAATCGCAGCTGACAAATATGCTTCGTCAAATTCGGCCGAATGCACGCGCAATAATCCGCATCGAGTAAAATAGTGGTCCTTTTCCAGCATCGCGATAACATCCAGGCGCTCACCGAGTTTATCCCCTGCAATAAGGAATGCTGCTGTTTCACCTGTTGGCAGGAATCCGCCGTGCACTTTGCCTCGCCATCCACCAAATTCACTGTACGGGCGATCTATCTGGGGATCACGAATAAGCAATAAATTTAGCGCCTGTGGCCGTAAATGAGGTGCCAGCGCCAGCATAAACAGGAGTCGCTCGCGACTGCCCATACCAAATTCACGAACAACGTCGCCGTAGCTAGAGCTACAGTAGGTAATATCCGGCGGTTCGATTTCGGCAATGGAGGTATATTCACATTCATTGCAAAAATACAGCGCTAACCGTGTTTCCAACACACGGGAAAACCAGGCTAGCTCGCGTTCCAACACCAATGCATTGCGCTCGGCCTGAGTGCGTATTGCGATATCAGCAAGAGGCTGCTCCGCATAAGCAACGCTATTCAAGCGAATGTAGCCATCTTTGTCTGCAAACATAGTTTTTTCCGTTGAGTACAAAGCTTTGATCCAAGCGAGTTGGCTTTGTCAGCAGGGATACCACAAAGCAATCAATCATTGCGCCAGTGCACGTGAATCGCATCCGCCATAAAGGGGAATTTAATAATATTGAAATTCCACGGCAACCGGTCAATCAATACATCAACGCCACGCTCTTCAACCTCCAGCAACCATCCTTTTTCCTCGCGCCACAACAAGGCACCATCGCGTACAAGAAATGTCTCTCTCAGCCCAGCGATACTGGTAGAGCCAATTGCACTCCAATGTTGAATAACCGCACCCAGCAGTTCATCGCACATGGCAATTTCAGAACTCGCCAATGGCGCGAAGGACACTTTTACCTGCAGGGGTATGCCCAATAAGGCGGAGATTAAACCCGTATGCACCGAAGACAATTCTTCGCTGCCCGGTATAGATAGTACCTGCTCTCCCGTCGCCAGATAAAAGAGCACCTGACAGGCCTTAGATTGGTGTGTTTGAATGATTGAATCATCTTTTGTGTAGCCCAAACGGTTGAGCAAAACGGGAATATATGGCGCGAGTAATACTAGCCCACAGTACGAGACAATAGATGGCGTATGTGCATTAGCCCCCGACTTAACGTCAGCCTCCGCCTTCGCACGCTCTTCTACCTCCACATTTAGCTTGGGCAAGCCTAGATCACTCGCGCTTAGAGAGCTGATCACCTGCTGCGTCTCACGAAGTATCACAGAGCTAATGCGAAAACCCGGATTATGGATAAGACGGCTACAATACTGTCCGAACCGTTCTAGTTCGAACTGACGCGGGTTCGGTTGCCAAATCCGAAATACCTGGAAAAGCACCTGCTGAATGAACAAATCGACACTCACGCTGCCTGGATGAAGGAGTTGCCGGGCCAAGTAATGATAGGCAATACAGCGCCAGCGGGATTCGCTTACCAGCTGGTTGCATTTTAACGAACCAATGTTGTTCTTCGGAGCATTCTCACAGCCTTTAATTAGCAAATGCAATAACTGGAGCACAGGATATAAAACACGCATTTTATCGAGCGAGTAACTGTAAGCCCAATTGAGCAGCGCCGCTTCGCCCGCCCAAACCAGCTTTCCTGCCTCGGACAGTGACGTGGCGAGAGACTTAATTTTTTCCTCACAAAGGGTATGTTCCATCTCCCACGCGTTTTCAGATTTTTCGCCGTCACTGAGATTGGCGTCACCACTGTTAAAACTGTGCAAGGTGGCTGCAGTCAGTTTAGCGGCCTTCGCCTCCGAATCCTTCGTTCTTGGCCCAGGTAAAACACGCGAATCCATCCTTGATCGGCTACTGGCAGCTTTAGCTTGAGCCCTTTGCAAGGTACTTTCGAGATTGAGATTTACCTGCGCTAATATATCTTCGATCAGCACCGCATAAAAAATCTGTTGGCTACGACAGCGCTGCGCATAGCTTTGTAAAGCAGCCATAAGCATACCGGTACGCGCACTTTCAAGCCCACCAGCACCGATAAAACAGCGAGCCAATAGCACTAAACTGTCGCCATCAATACGATCGCAGATCATACTCAACATATGCAGATGAGCCCGACAATAATCGCTAAACCGTTTAAAGTAGATATAGTGCCCTGCGGCAATAAAACGCAGCGCTTTGTGTAAATCAGCTACCGTTGGCAGGGCTCCCGAACCGGTTATTTGTTGCAGTGTTTCAACAGCCTTAGCGGCGAGATGGCCATACTCCTCTTCACCCACAGGTGATTTATTTTCCGCTGAATATTGCTCGCGCAAATGCTGCCCTGACATTTTCTGCTCTGCTATAGGCGGCAGACCCGATCTGCTGGTGGTTTCGATCGAGTGATTTTGATCCCCTAACCCTAAACCATCGCCTGCAATGAGTCGCCACTCATCGGCCAGGGCTTGCGGCAAATTGGCCTGCTCACATAAGAGCCTTATGCAATGCAACACGTCCACATAGTTCAAATTAAAATGATGGCACAAAGAACGCAAAAAATATCTTGCAAAGCTGCGACGATTAAAAACACTGCCGCGCTGGTCCACAATAAAATTAATTGTCAGTTCTCTAACCAGTGAAAAGACCTTTTCACTCTGACCGGAGACTGAGGACGTAAGTTTTTTTGGCAGCGGACCAGGATTTTTCGAGCCTGCTAAAAGCGTTAATTGGGATACCTGACCCGAAGATGACCATATTTTCTGCAAAAACTCATCGTTCTCTGGTTCTAACACCGACAACAGATTCAACTGTACGACTACGGGGATACGATGAACAAACTGCTTACGATAGGTCATACTTTGTAGTAGAACCCGAGTCATCGAATACAAATACCGAGTATGCTCTGCTTTTAACCGCGCCCAGTCGTCGTCGGTTAATTGCCACACGCCCTGCTGTATCGAATCAACAAACAGACTAAACAGCTGTTTATCCGTATCGGACAATGGATAATCCTGATTTTCACTCGTGGCACCCTGCGTGCCAGAATACACTAGATCCGTAAGGTGGCGGTTAAGCAAGCTCGCCAGATCCCAATATGCAGGCTGGTTGTGGCGGGCGTCTTCCGCGAACTTCACTAATACATCAGAAAGACTATTGAATTTTTCGGACCCACCGAATGAGCGGGTGTTTGTCAAATGATCGAAGTAGAGTTTTCCCAGCCGGGAGCGCGCAGATGCAGAATCTTGACGCCCGAGTTTAGTATCACAGAAAAACCACTCTACGAAAAATTCATTGAAACGAAAGGATTTTCCCGGTAACAAATGATCATGCAGTTTTACCATAGCGGGTAACAGATATCGTATCTCGCCAGCAACCGATCGGCTCAGGTTGCCGCAGAGTTCACTTAACACTGATTGCGGCAATATCGTAAAAACCGCCTTCAAACGTTCCCTGCCTTGTGCGTCTACTACTTGACGAATCATTGCCACTAGCTTGTCAGGCGCCTGCGCCAGCAAATAGCCGAATTGGGTAATGAGAGCATCACTTTGCGCCAGGTTTAGATCGGGATGTACATCACTCAAACCAACAAACCACGCCCGTAAATTTTTGAGTGCTCGCTGCACATCAAGGCGAGACACTGCTGGATCAGCTTTAGAGGTAGTTAAAGAAGCCTGCGCTGAACCCGTATGCTGCTGTTTCGACGTGTCCGTGCCGTACAAGCCTGTGTCAGGATTTTCGGTTAGACCCGAGGAAACACGAAGAATCTCAAGCAGGTCGGATTTAATGGTGTTATCCGCTTCACTTTGCGACACCAGGGAATACAACCAGCGACTGAGTTTTTCAGTGCCTAAATTGTTCCTCTGCGCAAGTTGTCGCACCACAGAGCGCATATACATTTTTCGATTAAACTGGCTCCCACGCTCACATACCAGATAAATCAGCGTAAACTCGACAACAATATTTCTGGTCAGTTTAGTGCCAGATAAATTATCTCGATCATATTTTTCCGTCTCTTGAACCAGCTGAGAAATGGTTTCCTCCTGAATTAGCGTTTCATGCCTATTGGCGACACTAGCCATCTGATCTGCTGTGCGGACAAAAGTGAGTACGTAGTCCGCATGAACAGGCTCAAGTTTTTTAATAATCCATTCCTGCTGGTTCTTAGAAAATAGTTCCGCTACTTGTCGACGTGATTCCGGCTTTCGTAACACCCGCTTTAAAACATCGATGAAATTAAAAGCTGAGAAAACAGTCGAGCTGTTATCCAGCGCGACAAGTTCCTGAAATAATTTTCCGTCCCAAGCGGAGCGCGAAGAGGTGTTAAAGATATTCTTTAGAAGCCGCTCTACCGATACAGCGTGCCCCCCGTTCGCCCCGTTCGCCCCGTTCGCCCAAGGCGAGCCTCTAGAAGCGGCCTCATCGAATCGGCCTTGCTTGAGCGCAACGATATACCCGATAGCATCTTTTATTTCAGATCGGAACTTGTCTATAAACGCGGCTTCGAATTCTTCCCAACTGGAAGCTTCTATTGAAAGAGTGATTTCTTTGATATGAAAGGTATCAATGGGCACATTCTCGAAACGCTTTGTTTGTGAAGGGCCTCTATCTAACCCACCCTTCGGGCTATTAGCTTCCAACCGCTCCAACCAGATTTCCGCATCAGCCAGAATCTTGTCCGTATGCTTCAGCAGCTTTTCACGGGCAAGCAATTCAACCCGATCATCAGTTACATCTTCCATCAGCCGATCACATATTGTGAAATCCACACGCTGAATACTATTCACCGCAATCCTCCTTCTGCGAGCTTCATTAGCATCCGAAGGAGCTTTGCGGAGAGAAAATTAAATTTGCGGTGCTCGTCCCTCCGCATACGCACATCGCACCAATTTTTAAATAAAACCTCAAACCGCTCCATCGTCGAAAAATCAAGCCAGAATACCTGGGTATACATATGCGCAGGAGACTCCTGTAGCACCAGGTCCTCGACATAGCGGCGAAATTCCCCGTCTACGAAGCGTGCGGACCAGCCAGACACAACCAGACTTTGCGTATTCGCAAAAGGATTAAGCGACGCTACTTTATCGACTGCGGGTTGCCAGTGTTTAGAAACAGGCAGCAGGAGCTGGTGCTCTATTAGATGAAAGCCTTCCATATCGCTGTTCAGCGTTTGGATAAATTGACACAAACCATTGGCAGTAATGGCGGCATCGTGCTCTGATTTGGTCGAGAGCAAGTAGAGCCAGTTTTCTCGCGAATTTCTCCCCAAGTTGATGTATAACCGGGTTGCTGTGCGCTGATCAGATACTTTGATACGGTAGCTTGCCAAATTTGCACCGGCGCGAAAGAGCAGCGTTCGAAGATTTTTTAAATGACCAAAAACGTGGTTCCTTACCTGGTGGTACACCTTTTTACTGGTTGGTTCGTCAACAGCAATGTCAGGCACCGGCTTTAAGTTTCTTGTTTCATCCGCGGCCAGACTATGACCGATATTTTCGTAAAAACTCGTCGCGAATCGCGTCTCTTGTTTTGCGTTATTGGCGTTGAAATGGAATCCTAAATCACTGTCCTGGTGATTTAGCCCGGCTCGAACCAGCGGATAAACGGTAGACAGCCTTCGCTCACTTAATCCCAGTTTTATCCGCAGATGTTTTTCTAATGTAGATTGATTTGTTGTTCCCCAGGTTTTCTCTACGAAGTTTGTACCGGCTGCTCTATCCCTCGCTAACATGCCTATATGCTCAATATATTGCTGTTTACACGCTAACAGCTGCTCGGCTCGTGCCAGCTCAGAAAAATAGGGATTGTTAAAATCCCAGGCAAAACTCTCCTTGTCGCGCCCGTTCATTGCTGCCAGAAAATCAAATACTCGCGCCTTACGCGGACTGTAATTCTGGTAGGCTTCGAGTGAGTCTAAAAAATCAACGCCCGGTACTGATTGGTAAATTTGCGATACAACACCGTCAAGTTTACCGGTCGGATAAACGCGCTTAACCCCGGTATCCGTCGATAAAAAATCCTTTGTGCTATCGAGCATAGCCAGATGATCGACAAGCAATTGGTCGAACAGGGTAAGATAGCCTTTTAGCTGCTTCGCTTGCCCCTTCCGCTGTGCGGACGCACTAGCAGGGAGTCCAAACGCATTAATGCCGTAGTTTGCTGGAAAGTGATTCTGTACCGAAATATACGATAACAATTCCTTGTGTGAGCTGGGGATACTCGCCGTGGGCGCGGCATCGCGTAGCATGTTGCGTTGTAACTGGTGCGCTTCCTCCAAACTATGTATCAACTGCTGAACCGCGGCGGCGTCGACATTTACCTGACGGTTGCGCACAAACACACGCACAGAGTCGGCTCCGGCAATGGTTGATAACTGTAATCGCAGCGCGTATCGAGGATCTGTGAACACATTCGAACCGACAGGCTTCTCCAGTCTCCCATCCACAGCAACACCGATAAGTGCCAGGTGGCTGGTAGTAGTTACCCCCGGAACTTTGTGAATCTCATTCAAAAGAGCGACCAGCGGCTCACCGGTTACTTGAAATTTCGCGGTAACAAGATATCGCTGCACACAAAAATACATCGCCGCCATCGCCTGCTCTACTTTACCCGACTCACCTACTTCCTCGTTAAGATAGATATCACCTGAAAGCGCCACATTCACACGTTTTGTCAGCACGACATCGTTTAAAGCGTTACCCAGGTTTCGCACCCTGTGGTATTGAGTAATAACCTTCGCTTTTAGCTCTTGCATTTGCTTGGACGAGTTGGAACTGGCCCAAGCTGTGATATATATTTTATGCAGCCAGGGTAAGGTACTAACGACTGCTGAGGCTTTGGTTCGCACCTTGGTTTCCTGAATCGACACCGCTGCCAGCTCAGGTATCTTTCTACACAAATAATCCGCCATTTCGGTGGTGGTGAGCGGCCGCATCTGAAACGCGTCGCCTGGGGCAGATAACCCGTGCTGCCTCAAGCTCAATTCTTGATTTGCATTTGCGAGCAGATTTTCTATAGCGTAGTCTGTACGATGGTTTATATCGGTTAATGCGTAACACAAACTCTCTAGAATGGTAATCCCTGGATCGTGTAGGTTGTAATCCGTCCAGCAACTTGCAGCGAGCTTTTGTACTGCCTCCACCATCGCTTTTCGCAGTTGCTCAAAATCACTCGCGCCTCTGCGTTTAACCAACGTTAATGCCGGTGAGGTCTTAGCGTTAGAATTCTCCGGTTTAAGTGCGGTTTTTAAGGGCCTAATCATCGCCAAGACCTCGCTGCGCCTGCATGCGAAGTGATTGGAAATGATCATCGTCATCCCACAATCGAGTGATGTGGAAATCAATTACACAAGGCTCATCCGCTGCATAGCCGTCTTCTGTGCGTTGCTCGGTACCGTAGTCGCAATTACTGCGAATCTGCAGTTGGTAGCCGGACTTCATATCGTCTTCATTCCAGCGCAGTTTTATTTTGTGCAGCAACGAATCGTGGTATACCTGAGTGTAATTAATGCGATTCCGCAGACCGAGCCAAGCAAGAAGATCGTTACTTTTACGGCGCCAAGGGCAATGAAGCGCTATCGCGTGTACCATCGCGTAACGGCGGCGAGAAATATTCTGCGCTCTGGCGACGATCTCAAAGCCCGAGCCACCTTGAATGTTATCGACAATGGTCTGCCACTCACCATTCGCGGCAACTGACTCAAACGAGCGGCCATAGGTACCTCGCCTCTCCTGCACGAATGCTGCACCATTAACATCAAGGGTTGCTTTGGGATCTTTGGTACCAATACCAACCCCCAGTCGATTATTCGTACGGGCCAGGCACAACGCGGCATTCAACTTAGCGTCATCTGCGGCGCTGAATTCAAAACCCTCGTCGGTGTTGGCCTGTGATGACCATAATAAATTACTGTGATCACCATCGAATTTTGATCGCCACACAGCTTTGTCTTTTGAGCCAGCCTCATAAAAGCTGGTCAATACCGTATATTCAGAATGGCAGGTAAGCTTCAGTCCGTTTTCGCTGTCCTTAGCAAAGCCGTCCTCGCTGATATTGATAGTTGAATCAATGAGGTCACGAAAATTCGAAGAATTAGGCAGCGCACCGTCACCGAAGAATGCCTTTAATGTACTTCGGTTTTGTTTAGACATTGCGGCTTCTCTCACCAATAACAAAAGTCGAGCCAATTTGCATCGCGCTGACCCCTACAGGTTTTGCAAATTCCGGTGCACCCGGGGTTTTTAATATAGCGATATCGTGTTCGCTAAATGGCAGAGGCAGGCTCCAGGGGTAAGAGGCATGTAGATGACTGGCTGCCTTGTTGGGATTCGAGTGTGCTGTCTCACTCAAATAATAAACACCTTTTCGATCAGAAATCTCACCTATTTTAAGTAACGATATTGAAGTAACACTTCTGACATAATCGCGTTCACGAATAAAGCGCTCAACGTCCTGGGCACCTATTTTCCAACCAAGATCTATTTTTTGCGATGAAGAGCTGCCAGGTGACAGGTAGTCGAAAAGATCATTGTTCAAGCGCTTAATATTCAGCCCAACCCCAATCGGGTCAACAAAAGCCGCTTTACAGCGCACACGTACTTTTTCATAAACGGGATTACACACGTCTATCACAACGTGCGGCGAACTGAGCGATTGAAGATAGCGTTGAATTTCAGCTAATAGAACCTTGTTTATGTAAAACGCCTGCCGCTCGTCAGAGTTGAGGTTGTTGTAGGCAGGGCACACAATAATCGCGATGTGACCCGGCACTGGCTGTATCTCACCTACGCGACACGCAGGCAAACATTTTACGCGCTGCACCTCCGCGAACCGCTCTAATACCAGCCGCTCATAATCCCACGGCGTAATCGCACGATTTCGGTGCCGCAACAGTTCATTAATTCGGGCATCGGCCGCATGCTGAGTTTCACGCTGTTTTTGCGCAATTGCCGGCTCACATTGCATTAAGCGGCTAACCGACGGCAGCGCGGGTGTGGCCTGCCAGGTACTACTGTAACCCTCAGGCAAGCCCTGTTGCGGACAGCTATGCAAAGTCAGCTCCGGGTTTGTCGAAACAAGGGGTATCACATCGAACTGCAACGCCAGGAGTTCGCCAAAATCCTGTAAATTTCCGGACGAAGAAACTCTCAACCAATAACAGTTTCCATTGAAAAAACCTGGGTGACGGCAACGCTGCGCGGGTAATCGGAGATAAACAATTCCCGAGCGGGTTAACCCATTGGTGGAATCGCTTAGAATATTAGCCGTAGAAAGCTCCAGCCAACCGTAGGAAGTATATACGAACCATTCCAGTATCGAACCTTCGCTTTTACTGCCGCTAGTAGTACTCGCATCGAGCTTAAAATATAGGCTAAGCGCATCGGCTTGCTCGTCGATATCAAAACCGATATACAGATTGCCATCCTTCGACCATTCAGGAAATAGCGGGTATGCGCCCTCATCCATGAGTGTATAGCTGCGTTCATACCCCAACGGAGTTTTGTAGAATGCCAGCGAATTTCCCGTGAAAGCCTCGTCTGTCAACTCAGAAAACGAACCTATAAATTGGACCTTCTCGCAAGACTCGTAATCCACAAGTACACGGGAAATTTCCGGCGTGTAAGGCGGTGACGGCAGCGTCAGCTTCCTGCGCTTACGCGTGTTGTGAATAATAGTATCGCTAAGCACCGTCGAGTACTCGGCGTGGCCAAATAATTTTGCTTTCGATTTAAGCTTTAAATTGACGTAACCTGTCTGTAACGCAGTTTTATGCGAGTATTGCTTGCCAAAGTCGGACTTGTTCACAGCTGCAGGCAACGGCCTGTAGCTAAAATTGATCGGAAGTGAAATCGCTGTATACTTGCTTAACTTGCCAGTGGTAGGGTTGAACTCGAAAAGCGGTGCAAGGTGAACCTTGGATTCATTTTGAGGTAGTAACACCCCAGCCATTTGCATTTGCACAACCACCCAGTAGTTCGAATTCTCGTAGCCGTCGCCATAAGCGCGATAGTACTCGGCAAACCCACCGTAACATGTAGGCAGGTTTTTCCACTCGATATGTAACTGTAAGCGTGTGAGATGTTTACGAGCGTATTCATAGCCGCCGATACGTAAAAAGTCGTTAGTCGCTGGCTGCGCTGAAAAGGCCTGGAACGCCTGGGAGTTATCGACTTTACCGTAGACATTTCGTAACACAAGATCCGTGTACCCTTTTACACTGACACGCAGCACGCAATCCTGCACCGCAACACTGCGCACAAACGAATATGGGAACACAGTTGCCGCGTTGTTGATACCCAGATACAGCATAGGCTGTTGAAGACTCGCTAAAAGTGCATCTTTGCTAAGGTTACTGTCTTTGCCAAAGCGCTGAACTGCCGGCGCAGAGCTGTCAAGGCTTAGCATTACCACCAAAGAACCGCGCCCTTCTCCGCGCTTTACGCGATAGTTCTGAACAGTGAACCACCCTTCTGCGGTACTTAGACGGACAACAAAAGCGTTGTTCAAGTAGTAATGCAATAAGCCACGTTCACTCAGCGCTACATCCGCATACATGGTTCGGAGCATAAGCTGCCACTGTTCCGCGGTCGCTACAGCGGTATCCTTTGCTGGGTGATCCAGTAGCCAGATCAGCTTTGCCTTCATAAATGCGATATCTGAGTGACCTAGATAGCCGGTAAAGAAAATCCGTCTGTTAGTTATTTCTCTGTGAAGAAATCCCATTAAAGGAACCGACTCAGTCAGCAAATACAAGCACACCAGACAGCTATCAAAAAACGTATGCAGAGGTGCTTCGGCGACTAACCCATCGAAGCGCGGCTTCATATCTGCGATAGTTAACTTAGATTTTTCCGGCAGATATTTTTGTAACTGTTTAGCGTCGCCGCGCTCACTTTCACTCTCACTCTCACTCTCACTCTCACCCAGCAGATTTATTAACTCTTTGACGAAGAACGCTTCGCACTTAAGGCTGCTGGAAAGCGCAAAAAGTATGGCGTCAGCCCTGGCTTGCAACGGCGGCGGCAGACAGGAAAAGGTATCCGATTTCGGCAAGCTGGTATCGCCCTCAACCACGGCAATAAAACGATGAAAAGCACGGTCCTGCAAACTAAATTGCAAACAGATGTTTCGTGTACCCTGAGCCAATTCCAAATTTTTAGATGCGATGTAGAGACCAAATTCAGCATCAGAATCTTCGCGGCCAGCACGACTTTCCAACGCGTTTCCGAGTAGTGACACAGGTTCTATGCCGCCATCCGGATTGGGGAATGACTGATGCTGCAGTACCCCCGTAACAGCGCGAGTCGTATTCTCCGGAAATATTCTAGGGTGCCTTTGCAGGAATACGGTACCGAGCGCGCTCAATTTCGCGCCGGTTAGCAGCATGCTGGTTTCCGCTTGATACACAACACTTTTGAAGTCTGGTGTTTTACCTGCGTCAAAAAGTGTGCCTTTAGGGACTATCCGGTTAATTCCGGGGCTTGCATTACAGTGCAAAAAAACACGCTCTGCGTGACCGCCTCGAGGTGCATTCTGCAAGAGCGTTAGATAATAAAACCTAAGCAATCTGAGCGGTAAATTGTTGGTTTTTTGTTGAGTGTATTGATAAGTTTGAAGAAAACTCAACAATAAGCTAACGCTGGGATTGTGATCGCCCTGAGAGAGAAGAGACGGCAGCAATTTCGCACAATGTTCGGCAGTATACTCCCGCACTCGCAGTACTTTATCGAAACAATTGCGGAGAATGTCTTCCTTATCTCGGTAGCTTTGGGTTCGATATTGTATTTTTAACTTGTCGGTGGATAAAATATTTCTTAAAGCCCCCTTCAACTCTTGAGCATTTTCAAATTTTTCTGATACAGCAACTTTTAAGTAGGCTCCGCCAATATCACCCAGCATTTCCTGGCTGTACTCCCGCACAGCCAATGCCGCCTGACGAGATTCCATATAAGCAAATCGCTCACTTGCACCCAGCCAACGACCGACTGCGGCTATCGCTTGCAAGCCATAGTTGAGCCCATCTGTCAGGCTTTGTTTCAGCTTTGTATCAAACTCCTGCTTCAGGGTGCGAATATCAATTTCCGCCGCATCCGCTATCACCATCACTTCACTTTCACTGAAAAGTGACTGCCAAGTACCCTCAGGCTCATTTTTAAGATTAAAAAAACGTATCTCACTTGCATAGGAGGCAAGTGCACGTATCAGATCAGCCAGTGAGCGATCATCAATTTGCAAATACTCCTCTGCAAGCACGGAAGGCAGGCGCGTTTGCTGCTGTGATCCGTGCTGACGATTCAGCTTCGTAAAATAGGTATCACTCACGCGGAATCATTCCTATAGATTATCGGCTTCGGCAAAGTAAAATGGATAAACCATATTGCTGCGGGTGTTTGTGGTTCGAACCGTGTAGTGCAACTCGATAGCGATATAGCCGTTGTATACGCTTTGTGGGTTCGCAGGATTTCGATCGATATGTATTTCAATTCGCTCAAGACTAATGCGGGTTTCGTAGAAGAGTACCGCGCGTCGAATATTGTCCTTAATTTTGGTGATCGTGCCCTGTGTCATTTCATCGAACACGTTCGCTTTGAGGTTACAACCAAAGTTGGGATGCATGACCCGCTCGCCAACAGAGGTGGAAAACAAAATCTTCAGACTTTGCTTTATATCTTCATCATGTGAAACCATTTCAGCACTTCGTGTTTCGCCGCTAAAAGTAGGAGGAAAAGCCCAGCCGGTTCCGAGAAAGGCGCTTTCGTTAAATGCGCTCATTTCAACCTCCGATTATTACGTTTGGGGAGCCCAGGATAATAGATCCACCATGAGCCGTCTGATCGCCCATCCTGGCAGCAGGCTTGTTCGTGATCATCACCGTAGCCGAACCTTTGATTATGGTTGCGGTCGGCCCCACACAGGTAACCGAATCTCCCAGCAGCGCTGCAGGCAGATTATTAATCAGAACCGTGGCTCCGCCTGGCCCTATAATTGGCCCACCAACATGCGGCACCACACCTGTGACCATTGGACATGTGTGCATATCGGTTATTCTCGCTGCCGGCGGCATAAGCTCTCCTTTTGCTCAACTGATGCTTGCGTGTTGATTAGAAACACCCTAGGGCTAGTTAATCATCACCATAGAGCCCTTTACTGTCATGGTACCGCTGCTGGATATTTCCGCAGACGCTGTACCAGACGCAACCAGCCCCGCGTCCCCACTTATGGTCGCTTTAGCGCCAGCACTAATATCGACATTTGCACTCGCGCTTAGCGATATATCCGAATTGCTGTTCAAGCTAATACCAGAACTATTTAAAGTGATACTGTTCCCATTAGAATCTGCCAAAGCTATCTCGTTACTGTCATCTGAGAGGGTGACCGATTGCCCCCCCGACGTCTGGATGAGTATTTTTTTGTCAGTATCGTCCAGAGCGACTTTGTGTCCGCCAGGCGTAATTAAATTGATTATTTTGTTTTCGTCGTCAAAGCTCAGCGTCAGCTGACTCTTGGTAACAATTGCCTTGGTATAGTTTTCATCCGTGTGCTCTAGTGGTGACATGTTTTTAGCGCTATACAAACTTCCAATAACAACCGGGTAGCTTGGATCTGCATTCAAATAGCCAATTATTACCTCGTCACCTTTTTCAGGAATAAAAAAGCTACCACAACCTGAGGATGCATACAGATGCCCCAGTCTCGCCCAGATTCCCTCAGTTTCAGCTTGTTGCAACGGAATTTTCACTTGAACCCGATATATTCCGTCCGGGTCTTCGTCCAGTTTTTGGACGATTCCGATCTGTAACCCATTGAAACCCGAAACCAGGCCCGCGGCATCTGGAGCGGTTAAACCCGAAGATTCTGCAAACCACATGTGATCGCAACCGAACTCCACCTGAGTTTGCCAATTGCCCTCTTCTAACCGTTGCTCTACCGAGCTGCAGTAAACGTTACCGCTAAAACGCTCGCCAACACCTTTAACTTCGATGAGTGCGCCAATTTTTGCATCGGCGCTACCTTGAAATTTCATATGCCCGCGCAACTTCGCTAACTGGGACTTGACGAGCTGCGCCTCGGACCAGGCGGTAAGCAACGCTTGCTCTTGCGCCGTGGACGTTTTTAGTGTGAACTTTTCGTAGCCGAGCACACCTGCCAGATCACCGTTTTTTTGCCCTCGAGTGCTGGAGTCTGGCTCGGCATTCGCAGACTGACTTACCACATCCAATTCCGATGTCGACCAACCGACAGCAGTGACCGTGTTCGGCTGAAATCTAGCATCTACAGCCGCTTTAAATTCCATTAAGTCCGCGCCATAGGTAACGGATAATACAGGCGTACTGCTAAAGTCCGGCTTAGCTATTGTCAGCGCTGCGTCATCGTTCATCACGACCATTCCATTTATTTCTGCGCGAGTCAGAATAAAATCCCAATCTGTAGCGCCATACTGCACAAGGCTCTTTAGCTCTGGTGTTGTAGATGTAACACTCGGTGTTATATCCGCGTACTTATTAAGAATGGTCTGCATTGCGTCGCTATCGCGAACTATACTGCCGTCTGTGAGCGCAACAAAATTGGCATGCTGTCGTTGAAACGTCATTTTTATCGCCTGATCAACACATTCAAGCAATACCCGTGAATGCCCGCTGGACCCAATATCCAGACCATGCTTAACAAGCAATCCTGAAAAAATGACAGCGGTGTCGTCACCGTAGCCGGCTTCTATCTCAATTTTAGCGCCGGGACTTAGATCGTCCATGTCACTCGCCGGAAACTCACCACTGCCAATTTCACCATCAATAAGGTGAATCCAGGCTTTCGCGATACGATTAACCTGCTTCACAACACGAATGGAATGAACACGCAGCGCATTACTTTGGTCGTTACCATTCAGCTTAATGACATATTTAACTACGCCGTTTGCATTATCACTGGGTGAGGCGGCCATAATTAACTCAGTGGTGGAAACAGTAAACGAGTGCCAGCGGGTAGCTGACGAAAGTTATCAATGCCATTAATGCGTGCGATGTCGGTATAGTAGTGACTATCACGATATATCCGATAGCACAGTAGAGGCAGGGTATCTCCCTCTTTGGTTTCAACAATATGGGTAAGATCCGGCGACGACCGATTTGCGGCCTTACTCTCTTCCTCGTCGGTCATAAACCTGACAAAACTCATATTGATCTTTGCGCGCAGCGGCTCGCCGCTAGGTTTAAACAGGGTAAATTGTGAGCTGAGTGATTCCAAACGACCGTAAAAAACCACCGTTCCCCAAACAATACGGGAGTACTTGGGTTCGTGTGTGTCACCGTCGTAGCCCACAATAGCTTCCAGCGACGAGATCATATCCTCGACCGACTCAAGCGCGTAATCGGTGATGACGCCTGTGCCGTCGAGAATGGCTTCGAAAGCGAATTTGTCGTCGTCCATAGCGACAAACCGTTTTTGGTTTCCGACTTCGCCCAGCGCCTTATCATTGCTAAATTTAATTTTCTGATCGCGTTTGTAATTTTGTGGATTCAGCATGAGGGTAAATGAATCACTTTCGTTTACCGTGATACTACCGTCTTCATTAACGCTGCACGCCGTAATCTCGAGCTGTTCATGCACCCCAGAACTTGCCATAGTATTTACCTGTTTCGTTGTTCTTCCATAAACTCGGCAATTAACCGTCTTACTTCCACAGCCATAGACTCTTTAATGGAAGCCATACGCTGCTCTAAAAGCGCAACCGCAGCGTCGTCTATTTCCTCGACCATGTTCATTGTCGACTGCCCTGATGTAAGTGTTTTATCGGCAGACTCAGGTGAAACCGTGTTGATTGTTAGCTGACGTATTTCAATTGCCATAGTCCAGACTCACATTAATCTAATGGATTTTGTATAGCCCAACTCGACTGTCTCTATCGCCACTTCGTTTTTTGTAGAGTTAAACTCATCGATACTCCACTTAACAGGCAGGGCATCGCTAATCCCCCATACGCGTGACGGCATACCCTTTTCATCCAATAGTTGAATGGTTAATGCTTTTGGTATCACCGGCAGCGCAAAATCTGTGTGCATAATGCTTGTGAGCCAAAGATACAATCCGGACTGGTAGCTGCCAATACCCCGCTTGAGCACCAGGTTCGTATGTTCCACCTTTTGGGGAAGCATATAGGCCTTCTCGTTCATCCCCCCCTGATACAGGGTTTCGTATTTCACCGAGGAACCCAAGCCGCTCACGCTTTGAAACGATGTGTCCGAATACAAAAGTCCGTCCAAAAATTTAACGACAAAATAAAATGATGGGACGGGGTAAGTCGATGTAGTCATTCAAAGTTTCCATTTTGTGGGGAGCAAAGACAGATTTTACTGCTTACCAAATTCACTTTAATTAGGAAATCTGCACGGGTAAGAATCGCAATAAAAATCTCGAACAACGAACCTTGCATTACGACTCTCGCATATCGAATCTCGCCTCACAAACCCAGAGCGTTAAAATACGTGCAAACTGGCAAGCCATTGAATACTTGCGGTCGAGCGACGGCAGATACCGCAGTTAAAACACGGATTACTTCAGTTTTGCGTTTTAAAAACATAAAAACCGTGCTCGAGCGCGCGAGCTCTCTCTAAGAACTCGCGAGTATCACTTATCGTGACTATGCATTTGCTATGGTGAGACCTTCATGAGCAATTTCGATAGTCTCGATTGCAGCTTCGTTACCGTCAGATTTTAAATCGGTTCCGGTTATCTTGGTCGGCCAGGCGTTCGCCAGAGTCCACACCATGGTTGGTGCACCGGTCTCATCGAGCAAGCTGATGGTTACCGGAACCCGCGCAATGGTATTCATTTTGATTTTGCTAAACCAATCCCAGAACTTATTATCCGATTTGAATACGCCCTTTTTCATCGTGACATTGCCACTCTTTTGAATACCGGGCATTTTTACTGTGGAAAAAACTGGGCTGTCGCCACTTCGGTATTCAATCACTTGAGCTTCCACATCCAACCCGGAAACTTCCTGAAACGAAAGCACTTCTGAATCCCACTTTACTTGAAAGTGAAATTTGGGGATTGGCCATACACTCGTAGATTGCGCTGAACCGTCGTCCGCCATGATGATCTCCTTAACTGGGTGTTATGTGTGTTACGATTTCTGCATTTGCTGAGTAAAGGTAATTTCTATAAATTCGGCGGGCCGGGTAACGGCTACCAACACGGATACACGCAAAATACCTTCGAGAATATCTTCCGATGTCATGGTTTCGCCTAGCCCAACATACACGCTAAACGCGTCGTCTGGTGTCGAGCCCGCCAATCCCCCGCGCTTCCAAATACCGGTAAGAAAATTGCGGATCATGCTTTTGATCGTAATCCAGGTTTGCGCGTTATTAGCCTCGAAAACATAAGCTTTGGTACCCAGGCGAATGGATTCTTCCATCATGATCATGGTGCGGCGAACATTGATATAACGCCAATCCAGACTATTGCCATCGAGCGTCCTGGCGCCCCATACCAAGGTGCCTTCACCGATAAAACTGCGAATAGCGTTTATCGATTTACCTTGCGTGGTAACATTAAGATCTTCCTGATCATCGTGGGTGATATTCACTGCGGGTGCCGATACAGAAGAAAGGCTCACGTTCGCGGGTGCCTTCCAAACTCCGCGCAAGGTATCGACCGCGGTATAAACCCCTGCCATCGCTGCTGCAGGTGGCAGTAAATTCAAGCGGGCGCTGATCGCTTTCAAAATTTGCACATAAAGCGGGCTGACAGCCATCAGTGTTTTATTGAGCAGTGCTCGTTCAGCTTTTACCTGGAGTTCAATACTGGCATCGCTCTTACCTTTTAAGGATGGATCGCTACCGTCATCCCGTTTAGAGATTTTTTTATTGATTGCATCCTTAAGTTCAATTACGCCATCTAGTTCCTTGGCGAGGCTTGCCCGATTATCTAACAGTACCTGCCCTTCTTTCGTGGGTTTGGCTTCACCGACATTCCCGTCGGCATCTGGCTCAGGTTCCTCCATGGGAACATCATCCGTAACCGCCACCTTGAGTTCCACTTTCAACAAATCCACCAACGCGGACTTACCCTCCGGGCTCAGAAAATCAAAGGTGATATCGGAATCTGCGGTGATCGTCGTGTTAACCCAAGGGTAGTAAGCGGTCGCAAAATCGAGATAATTGATGCCCAACGAATCGCGGAATGCTGCGATACAGTCTCCGTCGGGATCCTGCCGGTCCTTATGGCCATCGAAAATATCGAGGATTGCAACCCGGTTGCGCATCTTGTTGCCGCAGTGCAAAAGCGCCGCCTGTTGCACTGAGGTGCAGGTTTTAAGGTCTGCCAGGCAAACCGCTTCGGGAATAACAACCATGGTTGGCTCTGGCTCTTTGATTAGCGGAGCTATACCCTTGCGTAACTCGTCGGCTTTTATTTCGCCTTCACCGTCACCACTGGCATCGCCGTCATAGTCTCCTACGGAGACCACATAGCAAGCACCACCACCATTTTGGAAAAACAGCCGCATGGAAGAATACAAAATAAATTTCGCGTTTTTCTGGTTCAGCACTTTGCCAGTGCCGCGTGAATCCCCGGGCGTACGCACCTTGACATCGGCGATATCCAACGTAGGCGCATCGTCAATGGTGAATTTGGGGCATGGCGCACCACCAAAAAACCGCTCAAACTCCTTCATGGAGGTTATCCGCCAAGGCTTATTGAGCAGGGATTTATCACCGTTCTCCGCCTTCTGGGTGTAGCCAATAAAAGCGGGAACAGCGGTAGCAACCTCCACGACAGAATTCGGGAAGGCGTTTTTTTCAACTATATAGACGCCGGGCGTTTTCATTGCTGGCATAATGATTTCCTTTCTGTTACTCGTTAATGAATGATTCCGCGAATGTCGTCGGGATGTTTTCGCCATCCAGATGCACGGCGAGGTTGCAGGAATCAGGTAGCGGCAAACAATCAATTAAAATATTTTGCCGCCCCCTGTAGGTATCTACTAGCGATGGATAGGCTTTATGCTTACACTTCAGCTCCAACGGGCGTTGCGATACAAAGGTTTGGACCGCCCTGCCTTCGCTGATATTTTCTATAGTGGAGTGAAAAGTATGATCCGGATAAACCACAGACAACCGCTCGCTGGGAGTACGGTTTAGCAGGTAATATTTCACCCGATAAGCGAACGCGTTTAGCTGAACGCGTGTATTTCGGTTCTGTCCTACCAACTCACCCAGCACGTCAGCCACCGGAAAGCTAAGAACTATTGCGGCCTCGGATTTAAGCGACTTATAGAGACGGGCCAAGCGAATGTTGACAGGCTTTTTATCAGCTGGCTCAATGATGAGTTCAGATACGGGAGGCAAACTATTGATTTCGCTTAACTCTTCTAACCCAGGTATAGCATCCACATTGAGAAAACTCAGCTCAAGGTCTTCGCTTTGGATTTGCCAATCGATTCGGTAGGAGTCCAAAGCCCGAATACCAGAATTCACATTTTTTTTGTTTTCTGTCTGATCTTGCACTTCCGCTTTTTTAGGCTTAGGCAAATCGGTTACCTGAAAGAATAGCGCTTTATCCGTCGGGCGAATTTCAAACAACATCCATTCATTTGCAAACTGTTCACGCAACTCCAACTCCGTCCACTTGCGATCATTCCATGCCACCTGAAATCCGCCAGATTGAGAAATGGTAATCCAGTCCAGCGCTGCCATTAGCCGTTCTGTTTCTTCATCTGGCACGACTGAATAGTTAAAATTAACACTGTTCTCACAGTATTTATGAAGAAGCGTTAGTCTGAATAGTGGCTTGTACATACTACTGCCCGAACGTGGGTTCCGGCGCGGAGGCCGGATTAATACGACTAACTACACTTTCGGATCGCAAGGTAATCAGCCTGACCTTATAGAAAACCGACGGTAGATATTTCCCTCCCAGCACACCCCACAAATTTGTCGATTCATTGATGTCCGTATTCTGAATATCCACAATTAACCGATCCAGCCCCGGAGGTAAATCGGCTACGGTACGCCTGTCTACAACGGGGTTTTCGTGAAGGTGCTGGATGGCATAAGACAAAAAGGTAAGCGCCTCCCCGTAACGAGAGGCGTGAAAATTAGCAGCTACAAAAAGGTAAAAATTCAAATGCAATGGCTCTTCCACCCTCAGACCGCCAGCCTCGATTGTTTTAAATCGAGTGCTGTGTGCAAGCGTATCTTTTGCAATGTTTGCCAGAAAAATCAAAATCTTATCGTTCGCTTCAATTGGACTCACGCCATCCGGCGACACCGGTGAAGCAAGCTGAACAATGTCCTCATCCAGATCAACCCGATTGAGGATATACGCGTTTAACCGCGTCGCGATGAGATTAAGAGCTTTGTCCAACATAGGGTAACGTCTTGTCTATTTTTTTGATTCGAATATGCCTCTGTATGCGAGGATATGTACGCGCAAGGCTAGTTATGCCGGCGCCCTGGAACGATTGATCATCACGCAAACCTCTGATTGCCTGAAGCGACCTAATGCTTCAGATCAGGCCCACCATTTGGGCGCCTCTACACAAAATACGGCCAAAACCGAGCTACACCGACTTAACCCTGTTGGTACAAAACTGGTTATTAGCACTCACTTCAGCCTCAGTTGGCTTCTTTGCCTACAGCTACCAAAGCGAGACGATTTAGTCTGGATTCAGGCTTGTTCGTATAAGAGTGTCACTGACGAGAGGTAGCGGGAAATGAATATTGGATATGCTGTAATAACGGGGCGTTATTGGTTGAATTAGGAAGAACGAGCAGTGGATTAGTGGTGATTTGGGTTGAGTTGAGCAGAGTTGAGTTGGGATAGGTAGTTACAAGTGGCTTTGTGGAAGTATTGGGCGCCCACAGACAATCACCCTATAGACGCCTACAGCTTTATTGGGTTTAGCTTGCTTAGTACACGCTGTAGATCTCCCCTTTTCAGAATGCGATTCAATGGCATCCTTGTATGCTGCAATTTTTGTTCAATTAGTTTTTCGATTTACCACAGTGAGCTCATACTTTATGGAACGCTCATCATAAATCAAATAATCGTACTACGAAAAAGTAGTTAAAAAATTGGGAAACTGGACATCAAAGACTACAAAGCACCCAATGTCATATCCAGCAATAAAGGAAAATACTAGGGCACCAAAGGCAATAGAAAAATAGGTAGCTCGCTTAATAATGACTCGCACTCGAATCATTTTCCCAGCGAGCCTAAAATCCAGCTCATACAAGCAGCGACCGTAGTGAATTTTCGCGTAAAAAAAGTCCATCGATTGCTCAAAAAACACAGATCGCTGCGTCAAATTGGGAAATTTGCTATAACTTTATTGATTTACTAGAAAAATAAAAACCGACTACTGTACCGATGATCGCACTGGAGAATGCCAGCAGTTCATTGAAATGGGCACTATTCAGAAGTGCCGCCAACGAAACCAATATCAGCAACGAAAAGGTCAGCACTATAGCGAGCACGGGAGCGATCCGCTTGTTCATTCGCTCAGTTAAGGGTTCCGCCCGGCCAATTCCACCACACGCACCACACATTAGTCCTTTGTGCTGTCTACGCGACCAAAAACCAAGCTCATTTTTCTTTATGCAAGCGGCACAACTAAAGCCATCTGGGCCATTCTGGCATGTCCCAGTGCCAGCGCAGTGCTTGCATTCATATAATGTCGAAACAACGTTCATTTTATTCCTTAGTTAGAACACGTCTATTGGGAGTAGACTTATAGCTGATTTATTTTGAACTTTTAAAGCACAATATAGTGCGAATAAAAAATTCTCACGATGCTAGTATTTTTAAGTATTTTTGGGGTTACTTAATTCATACACGATCACATCAAAAGTCTATTCCATATTTCATCGCCAGCAAATTTCCGACCATTGTATTCACTATCGATTAGCCGGAATGAGTAGACGCAAACGCCATTTACGAGCAATTTTTTGATTTTGACAAGCTGTTTTTCCAGTTTTGATAATTTAAGTTGATCTAGCCGCCAAAACACATGACGAGAACCTTTACAGGAGAGCGTTGCTAGATAGTAATGCTCGCCAGGATGGCTAGTTCGGATTAAGGGGAAAACCTGGCTGATAACTTAGGCGCTAGTGAAGTAATAATCTTTTTATGTTAGCAACCAAATCAAAGTTGATGCAGTACCGCATTAGCAACCAGCCTCTAGTGCCTTACGCGTTGCCTTGCTCACCGACGACGACTCGCCGCAGTAGTATCGCGAACTATGATGTTTTAGCGATATATTTTTAACATCAACGCGTCTTGAATATGCCCACTGTAAATTTCCGACAAGTGACATTTTCTATCTACAGAGTTATTGCTTATGCTTTGACATTTACCGCTGCAGCCATCTCCGGGAATCGGATTCCAGGCCTTCGGTTCTTAGTTCACTAGCTCTCTACAAGCTGTTTATGCCTGTTTAATTTTTTGGTCTGGTGCGGTGCTATTTCCCCAGGTATTTTGGAATAATTCAGTGCACTGCAGACCAGTCCAAGTATGTTAGAACACTGAACACACCCAAAGCGCCTAAACTGGCATACAAACTTTTGAGCCGGGGCTTTCGCAAGGCAGGGTAGCACGCCGAAGCCATTTCTTATCCGACTGTACTTTAAACCAAAAAAAGGGCTACACTCTCCCCCCTTTATTTCTCCGTAAATGGACAGAGTGTGTACAAGATAAAAACCACAACAGTCCATAAAAATATTTTATTTAAAACCCGCCTAGAATCTCATTCAGATTGATTGCGGGTTATGGCTCCATGATAAATAAATGAATGCTGTTATATTTAATTTTCACGATATTGGACTTTTGTTACGCGCCTTCGAGTGCGCGATGTTTGGCATTTTGCTAGTTACGCTTCGCGAAACAAAGCGAAATAGCAATCTTTTACTCGCGGGCTTTTTATTGGCAAATGCCTGTGTTGCAATGCAAACACTTGTACTTTGGGGAGATGCCGTAAAATACCAGGTGTTCAGTATTAACCCTAACATTGTGTTTTTGCTCGGATTTACACCTTTTCTGCCTGGCCCACTGTTACTTCTCTACACACAATCATTGGTCTACAGCGATTTCAAATTTCGACCGCTTTATATGTTACATATTATACCGTCCGTATTGGCAGGCTTCGGGCTGTATTTTTTGTATTTTTCGAAAACGGTTGCAGATAAAAAGCTAATTGCTCTGGATTTTAAAAATTATGGCAATTACGAATGGCACTTCAACTGGCTTGTTCATAGCGAAAAGTATCTTCTCGTAGCTTACGGTTGCAGCTGCATCTATACGCTACTTCGATATCGTACAGCTTTAAAATCAAGCTATTCCGACCTGGAAAACATTGATTTTTCCTGGCTTCTACTGTTGGTTGGCGGATTTCTCGTGGTGTGGTGCTGCTTTCTTGTTTCGCACCTGGCTGGCAATATGTCCTATATCACGCTAGGCAGGGATATAGCAATTGCTGGAAACTATCTTATGCTGACTCTTATCACCGCTCTGGTGTTCTACAGCCTAGCCTTTTCCGACCGGTTTGACGGAATTGCATCACCCACAAAAAACGAGCCACACGCGTCCTACTCGCCGCAGTACGTGCGCGCTTTTGTCGCGCAGTTCGAAGCGTCTAAACCCTACTTGAACCAGAGGTTAACGCTTGAGGGGCTCGCCGCGGACCTCGGTATGCACAAGCGCGATGTATCGGGCATTATCAATCAGCACCTAGACCAAAATTTCCACATGTTTGTCAATCGGTATCGAATACAGGCGGCCAAAGCGCTGCTTGATAATCCTGAGCACAGGGACACACTCATTTCTGAAATAAGCGGTTTGAGCGGGTTTAACAGCAAAGCCGCGTTTAACCGATTCTTCAAGAAGTTTACAGGAAAGACGCCAACCGCATACCGCCTTGATCATTAGCACGGCAGCCCGTAGGTACCTTGAGCGCAGCGGCACTCCCATCTTTCCTCCCCCGAGGCCATCGGTTTCATATTACAAATACGCGAAGCGAGCATCTTTTACGTCCAGCGCTCACTAGCACGCCCAACCAGTACAACTATCCGCAAAACCTCGTATCACTTTGTATTTTGCATAAAGTGCTACTTTACCCGACAGCCTCAAGCGGGACAGACTGGGCGAAACCCCTCAAAACCTGTCTCCCTCCATTGGCGGAGACCTAGGTAAAACATTCGAATAATCAGGGACTTAGACAATGTCTTTTGCTTTCAAACCACGCTCAAAATTGGCGGCTCTTTTGCCACTTACTCTATTTACTCACTTTGCTCATGCGCTGACCACCGATGGTGTAGAAGCTACGATAGTACAACAAAACTCCTGGGGTACCGGGTTTTGTGCCGACGTTAAACTAGAGAACCAAGCCTTGAATCCGGTGGAAAGCTGGAGCCTAACCCTTGATCCGCAAGGAAGTACCGTTACAAACGTTTGGAATGCAACGCTCAGTTCAAATGTTGCAAAACCGCTGGCCTGGAACACCCGTATCAACGGGATGTCTGCCGTAGGCTTTGGCTTTTGTGCAAACGGTAGCTCCCTACCGCTCATCACTAATCTGAGTATTAGCCGTTCGCAAAACCCCAGTTCCTCGTCCAGTAGTAGTTCATCGTCCAGCAGCACATCCTCTTCAAGTAATTCAACCAGTTCATCCAGTTCTAGCTCCTCTAGCTCCAGTTCATCCTCTTCAAGTTCTTCCTCTGGAGGCCAATGCGTGGCGGAGCAATGCAACTGGTACGGCACTCTTTACCCTCTTTGCATTTCTCAGAACTCAGGCTGGGGCTGGGAGCAAAGCAGTAGCTGCATCGGTACCAACACTTGTCAGAATCAGTCTGGTAATGGAGGTTTGGTTACTGGAAACTGCACATCTTCCAGTAGCTCAAGCTCATCAAGTTCGTCCAGCAGCTCCAGTTCATCAACAAGCTCCAGCTCTTCGGGTTCGTCCAGCAGCGGTGGATTTGAACTGGTCTTTCGGGATGATTTCAACTCACTAGATAGCTCGCGTTGGCAGCTGATGAACCACTCGTGGGACGGCAATCTTGCGCTGTTTTCCCCGGAGGCAGTGACCGTGGATGATGGCATGCTCGCCATCGGCTTGCGAGCGGCGCCTGCAGGCACCGTGTTCAATGGCACATCAAAACCCTATCTAGGGGCCGAAGTTCGCTCATACACCACCATCGAATATGGCCGGGTTACCGCTAGAGCGAAGCTCGCCAAAGGCTCTGCAGTAGTATCAGCACTTGTGACAATTTATACACCATGGCCAGCAGATGACTGGAACGAATTTGATATTGAAAGCCTCGGCCAAGACAACACCGAAATACAATTTAATTCAATGGTATACACCGGCCCAGAATTAACGCCACCCGTAACTACATCAGTCACGCCAACCCAACACCCGTCGCTCCAGTCGCTCGGGTTTGATTCATCGGCGGGTTTTCATACCTACACCATTGAGTGGACGCCAGACCAAGCATCATTTTATATCGACGGGACACTCTACCATCGCTGGACTGAGCGAATGGATCTGATTGGGTTACCGCAAAATATTCTGCTCACAATCTGGGCGTCGGATGCTGCCTCCTGGGCTGGGCCAGTTACGAGTGATACCGTTAACGGAGTCGCGCTCTACGATTGGATCGAAGTCTGGCGATACACCCAATAGCCATCTATAAAAAACAAAAACCGGCCTTTTACAGGTCGGTTTTTTCATCGACGGACGACTTGATTTTGGAAACTACAGCGGAGCGGCTACACCGAAAAGCTGTTTGCAGCAGAGCATCGACGGTGAGTCTATAGCTAGGGCCTGTTAACACTAATTCAATTCGCTCTGCTGGAGTCTGTATTTTCAGGATGAAAGGCATTTTTGGCGTTGTTTAGCGGGCTAAACGAGCGAAAAATAACGCATCAGCCTGGAAATACAGGCCCAGCCCTGCGGGTTGCGGCTAAAATCCCGCTCTCAGCGTTGTGTATCGCTCATTTGGAACAACCACTAAAACGCCGGGAGCGTTTTAGCGTGTAACCCCGTAGGGGTGAGGCATAGGGATATGCCGAACAACCTGCACTCCAAACGTCGGGGTGCCGCATCACTCGATAGCGAAATTTTAGCCGCAACAGAATGAATCGAATTAGTGTTAACAGGCCCTAAGAGGCTCTTGCAAACAACTGAGACTCCACTTGGTATTTAAGCGCCCTATTCATGGCCTCGAACCCTGCGCGAGCACCGGGTTCTATTTTTTTCCAACTCAGCCCAACTAGAATGCCGCTGTAGGCCTCTTGGTTCACAAACAAACACTGGTTGGATGAGATGCTTGAGATATCAAATCGATGTACGCTATCGAATAAGCCACCGATAAGAAATTTGCTTGTCCAGCACAAAGACTTTGCGCTTTCAAACTCGCAAATTTTGGTTTTGAATTGCATTCGCTGGGAATCCTTAAATGCGACTGAAATCGTAACGTTCTCGTGAAGCTGCGCTGCGCCCTTAACATCAACCATAAACGGGTTCCAGTTTTGATACGCGTGAAAGTCGGTTAAGGTTTGCCATACCTGGTGGCTCGGTGCATCAATTTGAATTTGAGTAACGATTTCTTTGCTCACAGGGCGTCCACCTCCGCCAGCATAAATCGGTTAACGTAATCGTGGGCACCTTGCATTAGTTGACTGGCAATATCAGCGACGTGTCGATTTCTCCAGGACTCGAGTTCTGTGCCCTTAACCCACTGGTTAAACGAACCCAACGCCGGGCCGCACTGAACCTGGTAATTAACCCGCTGTTGCCTTTCGCCACGCAGCGCCATGCGCGTGCCATGAATAAAGTACCATTTAAACACCAACGCCATTTTATGCTTGGGTGACTCTACGGCCTTTTTGACTTCTTCCGGGCGAGCGCGAAGATAAAACGCTTCGGTTTCCTGCCAGATTTCGTCGATTGAACGGGTAAATATCTGCTTCTCGAGCTTAGTTATAACATCGCGAGGAATAGCATCCAGACTGTCGTAGTTTTTGTAAAGTTCGTAGAGCTTGTTAGCGCGCACGTGGAAAAGGCTTCCTTTTTTAAGCACTTGTACTTTTGCCCCCAGTTCAAACATATCGCCCGCTGGCACTATCGCCATATCCTGAGGTTGAGCTTTTTCAAGCATGTCTTTCACGTCTTCGCTTACACCCGCTTCCACCGTGCATTGGTTAATGCTGCCGGTAACCACAAAATCGGCACCGAGCATAAAAGCAGCAGCAATCGCCTGGGGTGTGCCCAAGCCGCCCGCTGCACCAACTCGCACTTTCTGGTTATAACCAAATTGCAAGTTAAGCTCGTCTGCAATGGAGCGTATCGCGGGGAACAGCACCGTAATAACACCCTGGTCGGTGTGGCCACCGGAATCGGCTTCCACACAAATGTCGTCCGCCATCGGTATTAACGGAGCCAGCTCTGCTTGCTGGGGGGTTATTAAGCCCTGCTGTAATAAGTCCTGTACTTTTTCTGCGGGCGGCGGCGAAAGAAAGCGCATTGCCACCTCCGGACGAGACACTTTGCCAATTATGCGGTGGGCACACTGTATTTGTCCGTCAGGCGCAAGGCTTGCGCCGGTTAAACGATAGTAAACGAGTGCATCGGAAATACTAATATAAGAAGCGGCCTCGATTACCGACACACCCTTTTCCAAATAGAGACGAATTAACGCCATCTCTTTTTCCGGTTCTTCAAAATTACTCAGCATGTTCATGCCGAAAGGTTTGTTCTCGCCGACTCGACGTTTTATTTCGTCGATGCTTTGTGCAACTTGTGGCATTTTCAACCCACCTGTTCCCAGGAAGCTCAGCATCGATTGTTCAGCCATGGCACATACCAAATCAACGGATGCAATTCCTTTGTACATGGCTCCAGCAATATATGGACTGCGCACGTTGTAGGTTTGCATAAACTGGCGGTTGCCAAGCTGGATAGTACGCCCGATGGAGTTCATAAATTCACGGTCCTTCTCTCTGAGTAAACTTCGATGCTATACAAACCATGGTGCATGTATCGACGTTCCGGGTAGCTAATGAAAAAATTACGATGGCACACCGCTGTTGCGCAGCGAGTCCTGCGCGTTACCGCCGGTGGCGACTGTGCTTTGAATTAGCATGGTAAGCCGCTGAGCAATATCCGCATGTGCGTTCAACGGGAAGAAGTGCCCCCCTTCCCACAAGTGAAATTCACGTTGCAACAAGAAATAACGATTCCACCCTATGACTTCCTGCACCGGGGCGAAAGTATCGTTCTCGCCCGCCCAGATGGCGACTGGTAACGCGAATGGTCGATCCGGGGAGCCACTAAAGCGCTCAAAAATCCCCATATCGTTTTTTATAATGGGCAAAAACAATTCCCGCATTCCCTGGTTTTCCACCAGTTCTTTGGGGATTCCGCCATGTACCTGTAATTTTGCGATAAAAGCATCATCATCCAGGTGCGATGACGGGTCTTTAATCACCACATCTGGCGGCCGGCTTGCGGAAGCTACAACCAGTTTTGGCATAGGCAATGCGCGATTGCGGAATTCGTTACATAAAGCGAAGGCAAGTCGCCCCCCGAGACTGTGGCCAAAGATGACCAGTGGTAACTCGGTAAGCATGCCGAACTCGGGTTCAAGGTCTGCTACCAGTTCTTCAATGGAATGACATAAAGGCTCGGAAAACCGGTTACCGTGACCGGGCATTTGATACGCCAGCGCGCCTATGTGGTCGGGTAATAGCGACATGGTTTGGTAGAAACTCGTCGCATTCCCGCCGGCGAACGGCAGCATCAGCAGGCGAACTTTCGGCGCTGCCACGTCCTGCGCAGTTACAAATCGACTTGGTTTTTTCACGTTATCACTCATGCGTTTAAGGTATTTCGCTCGTAGTACCAGGAGAGCGGATGTTTGGCGGAATGACGGGCCACCTGCTCCACCTTGGGTGCAGTATCGGCTTTTGACACCTGTTGAAACGCCGCTTTCACCTCATCCAGCTTCGGTAACGCTGCGAGCACAGTTTCAAATTCAAGGCCAAAATCCACAAAACAGGCGACTTCATCGGTGCCGACCTTTTTAAGTTTCTCTGCAAATGCGATGCACTTTTCCACGGTGCCAAACATGGCCCGTTTTTCGAACATATCGTCGAACACAGCCTGTAGCAGAATGGCTTTTTCATCCTTACTAACCACCCGCTCCTTGGCCCCGCTGATGCTTTTATCGTCGTTGGTCGCTTTCACGAATTCGGACAAATACTGTTTCATTGGGGTTTCCACCAAGGCTTTTACCTCGGCGTTGCTATCGCCAACAAAGGTATGCACGGCGGTGGTCACCACACCTAATGCAGGGTCCAGGCCAGCTTCTTCGCGCGCCTGCCGGTAAGCGACAATATTGCTTTCGAGCGCCTCCCAGTTATTTAACAAAGAAAGTATATTAAGCCCCCTGCGGCCCGCGTCTTTCCACACTTCCGGGCTCGAGCTGGACACCAGCCACATTGGCAGTTCTTTTTGCACTGGCTTGGGGTGCACCGAAACCTGGGTCAGCTCACCATCCACACCTTTAAACTCCAGCGATTCCCCCGCCCAGAGCTTGCGTAAATCGTCGATACCTTTGTAGGTAACGGCTTTACGATCCTGATAGTTTTCGGGGAAAAATACAAAATCGCGCTTATGCCAGCCTGAGGCAATCCCCAGTCCAGCGCGACCGTTGGATAATTGGTCGATCATCGCCCACTCTTCCGCCACCCGTACCGGGTGGTGGTGTGGCAGCACCACACAGCCCGCCCTCAAGTGCAAACGCGAAGTTGCCTGACTTAATGCTGCGGAAAGCACGGAGGGATTGGGAAAGGAACCACCGAACTCCTGAAAGTGACGCTCTGGTGTCCACAATGCCTGATAGCCGTGCTGGTCGAAATATTGCGCTGCACGGGTAATAAACTGGTAGCGCTGTTGCACTGAAAAGCTGTCTTCTGCTGAAAAAATAAATCCGCTGAATTCCATGGTGCGCTCCTTAACTTAGGCGTGGTCTGTGTTATCGTCGACAGTGACTTGCGCCAGTATGCTTTTCGATAACTCAACCAGTTTACGATCATGGCAGATCGAGTAATGGTCTGCCTCCACATCAATAATATTTAGCTGACCTTTTACATAGGGTTCGAAACCATTGCTGCGATCTTCCACGGTCACACGAACTTCTGGCATGCCATAAATGTTGTCCGCCGCAATAAATCCTTGCGTGGCATGAAACAAGAGTACGTTAATGGACTCTGGTAAAGATTCTGGCTGATAACCGGTAAGGGCATCATTGTTGGTTAAAATCGTATTGTAATTATTTTCAACCAATTGATAGATTTCGTCGTAGGTTAAGCTGGTTTTACCACCTTGCAAAAACTGACTGACCACATCGAATTGCTGGTTCAAAGGCAAGCCATCTACATGATCCAGGCGCAATTCGTCTGTAATTTTAAAGCGTCGTGCAAAGTTATTGGCGACCAGTAACAATGCCATAACATCGAAGTTCTCGACCTCAACATTAGTAATGTCGATTGAACCAAATGTCTCGGTGTTTGGCATAAATGAATCGATCATAACCAGCATTTCGACAGGCTTACCCAGTTCAGCGAGTTGGCGACACATTTCGTAGGCAACCACGCCCCCGAACGAGTAGCCACCAATAATATAAGGGCCGTCCGGATTCTCGGTTTGAATGCTCTCAATGTAGTGCGACGCCATTTGCTTAATGGACGGCAACAAGTGTAAATCGCCATCCACCGTGAACTGCTCAATGCCCAGTACAGGGCAGGCTTTACCCAAGTGGTGCGCAAGATTTAGGGTGAACGAGACATCGCCAAATAATGTGTGCACCCAAAATGTCGGCGTCTTATCGCCTTCGCGGTTAACAAAAACCAGTGGAAAATCATGCTGCTGACCGGGCGCCAGTACGTTGTAGGTTTTTTCGTATTGAGTGACCGCCAAACGACTGAGGCACTCTGTTGTATTCAGGCGCAACACGCTCGCTGGCGGTACCAGTATTTTTGCCAGATTAACTTCTTCACCCTCGTAGGAAAGAATAATTTCACTGTCGTAGGTATTCACCCACACCGGCGGCATGTAACCCGTTAACAGGGGAATTAATCGTTGAGCATTTAGCATTAACGCGTCGAACCATCCATCGAAGGCCGCACGCGGCATTAACTCGAGCGCCATCTCCTGAATTTCATGAATTTTTTCTGGCTCGCTCATGGACTCATAGGCAACAGTGGAGCGGCCGCGCCACACGGTCGAGCAAGTGGTCGCGAGATCGGTCAGGAAGTTGCCCTGATCGAGGAATTTGCCGTGCTGTGGACTGATAAATTTTAAATGGGTGGTTATCCCGCGCTGTTTCTGAATCACTTGCGCGAGCCCTACCGAAAATTCCGCCATATACCCTTTGGTCACCAGTACCAGTTCGTTGCATTCCACGGCGGCCAGTTGAGTTATCACCGCGTCAAAAATACTATTAACCGATGGTGGAGAGTCTGCCAACGACCATTCCAAGCCAAGAATCTGAACATCCTGAGAAGTTTCCATCCAGTTTAATGCCCAACTGAGTTCGCCGCTGACATCGGCAATAAACAGCCACGCTGTTTGCATCTGCGCGGAGCCAAACTGACTGATACGCACCCGCACGGCGGGTGTTGTGTCTTCTGAATTGGCTGCCGCTGATGATGTATTTAGCTCCGGCTTAACGCTGGTGTTGCTTTCTATAAATTGACTTAATCGCAATACCGTCGGTTCTTCAATAATCGCCGACATCGCAAGGTTTTCACCGTAGCGCTGCTGAACTTTCTGCATTACACGCAAGCCAATAATGGAATCGATACCGTATTCCGGAAATGGCTTGTCGTCCACGAGGTTCCCCGCCTCTATATCCAGTGCATCCACAATAATAGCGCGCACATCGGCTTGGATCTGTTCACTAAAGGACAAGGTGGATTGAGCCGTGCCGGAAGCTTTCTCGGCAGGATTTTTTTGTTTAGGGGTTTCTGCAAGTACCGTAGGCGCAGGCTGACGTGTCGTTGTGTTCGTTGCTTTGTCTTTAACTGCGCTTTTAGCCGGTGCTGCCGCCGGTTTAACCGTTGCAGGCGCTGCTGTTGCAGGGCTTGCGCTTTGAGATGGAACTGGAGCTGAAGTTGAGACCGGCGCAGGGTTTGTTTGAGTTTTCGGCTCAATTGCAGCTGCAGGGGCAGGAACGACGGCAGCCGCAGAGGCTTTTGGCCAGTAGCGCATTTGTTTAAACGGAACAGGTGGCAAACTCAAGCGACGCATTGGGCCAGATCCCTCGCCGGTCATGTTCCCGACCAAGGGCAGCGTCAGGGGTACGTGGTTTACCCACAACTTCGCTAATTTACCCCAGTTTTTCTGTGCGATAACAGATTCCAGAATTGCCGCTGTGTCCTCTGCATCGAATAACGCCTGCCCGGCGACATTGACCGCCGGGCTGACAAATGCTTTAGATGCTGTTGGGTCACTACAGAATTGATCGAGCTGCGTATACAAATCCTTCGTGCTGCTAACGACGAACGCCAGACGCTTCACATCCTGGCTGCGCGACATTTGCAGGGTATAACACAAGTCCGCGATCTCCACCTGTGCCTGCCTGGAAAGCCATAGTTTTAGACTGCTGGCATAGGCTTCCAACTGTTCTTGAGTTGGCGCACTGAGGGTAGCCAGAAAGGGGCCTGCTGGAAGTTCGCGATACGCTGTCTGTGCCTGTGCCGGTGCCTCACCTACAATTACATGCGAGTTCACGCCGCCAAAACCGAATGAACTTACGCCAGCATAACGCGCGCGCTCATGATTTACCCAGGGCGTCAGCTGGCGGTTGAGATACAAACAGGAATCGTCCAGATCGATTAACGGGTTAACCGTATCCAGCCCAGCGATGGCCGGCAACATTTTGTTTTCAAGACACAAAACGGTTTTTATTAAGCCCGCGATGCCAGCTGCCGTCTCAAGGTGACCAATATTGGTTTTAACGGCACCCAGCGCACAGGGCGCGTTACTTTGTGCAAAAACCGCTTTGAGTGCATTAATTTCCACTGGGTCACCCAATGCAGTGCCGGTACCGTGGGTTTCGATGTAGGTTAACGCTTCCGCGTCTAAACCTGCATCGGCCAATGCGCGTTGCACCACTTTTTTCTGGGCACCCACGTTAGGCGCAGTTAACGACGTCGCCCGGCCACCGTGCCCTACCGCCGTACCGGCCACGCACGCATAGATGTGATCCCCATCCGCCTGTGCTTGTGCCAGCGGTTTTATCCAGATGCCTGCACAGCCTTCCCCGCGGGCATAACCGTCTGCACTGGCGTCGAACGTATGACAGCTGCCACTAGCGGACAACATACCGCTTTTGGCAAACGCAGCATGACCGGTTTCATCCAGCATTAAGTTAACGCCGCCAACAAGCGCACTGCTACATTCGCCATTGCGAATGGCTTGAACCGCGCGGTGTACCGCAACAAGCGAACTGGAACACGCGGTATTTATGGGTTCGCTGGGGCCAGTAAGGTCGAGCAAATAAGAAATTCGGTTAACGAGTACACTGTGCACATTACCCGTCGCCATATGACCATCCACATCTTCACCTGCGGCGACTAACAACTGGCCATAACTGTTTGCTCCGACGCCGACAAAAACCCCAGTGTCTGTTCCAGCCAATTGCGTGTGGTGATAACCGGCATCCGCAATAGTGTGAAACAGCGTTTGCAGCATCAGCCTGTGTTGCGGGTCCATGAGGCGCGCTTCGCGTGGTGATATCTGGAAGAACTCCGCATCGAACATATCGATATCATCAATAAAGCCGCCGGTGTTATAGGTGAGATTGGTTTCCGGAATAATAATGCCGCTGGCATCGAACCGGTCAGATGGAATAGTGGTAATTGCCTGTTCGCCAGCAATCAGGTTCTGCCAAAACTGGTTTAAATCCCGGCTGCCAGGAAACTGGCCGGACATGCCGATAATCGCCATCGCACCACGGTTTTCAGTGCTCTCTTTATTTGACTGGACAGGCTGTGCTTGGGCGATGGATTGTACTTGGTCGACGGACTGTACCTGGGTGACGGATCGTACCTGGGCAACGGACTGCGGCGGCGCCGCTTGAGCTACAGTTGCAACGCTTTGGCTAGCTATTTGCGCAGGCAAACCATCGGATGTGTGCTGGGGTGCGGACGACTCTCCTGCGGGGCGGTTTTCTGCTACAAAGTCTGCCAGCTGAGGAATATCCGTACACTGGTAAAACACCGTTGCATCAACTTTAAATTCAAACTGATTTTGTAGTCGCTCGGCAAATTCCACGTAGGATATGGAATCAAAGCCAAACTCTTCAAATCGGGCATCCGCGTCAATTTCTTCCAAAGGAATATTTTGCAAGTCGGCGATCAAAGAACTTATCGTGCGAACTAGTTGCGCGTGGGACTCTACACTCATGGTTTGCGTCGCTCCTTGCTGTTGTGATGCGGCCATTTGCGAAATAGAAGGATTTTCTGCCTTGGCGTGTGCAGGTGTTTGTAGTGAAGGTTGTACTGAGCTTCCTGTCGCGCTTTCTGACTGTTCGATCTGGGGTTGGCTCGGCGCTATATTCGCGCTATCAACCAAATTGTTGGCTGCCAGCCAGAAAGATTTGCGCGCAAACGGGTACCCAGGCAGGGAAACGACCCCTGGAACCACACCGCTATACTGGCCAACCCAATCAACGGTATTACCAGCCAGCCACTGTTGCGCGATTTGTTGCAACTGGCTGGGCAGCGCAGCTATATCCGGCTCATATGTAAACCCATCGGCCAATCGTTCGAGCTCTGCTTGCAACGCCTGAACAGAGTCTGCGACCAGCAGTGCGCGGTATTTAAGTGATTTGCGCCCGCGCTGTAAGGTAAATGCGATTTGTGACAAGCGCATGTTCGACTGAGCCCGCACCTGCTGTAACAGGTTGAACCCGACCTGCTTCAACTGATCGGGGTTGCGTGCAGATAAGGGGAAAAGAGTCGCCAGAGGGTTGTTTATCTCGGCGCTTTGCATATTGGCATTCTGGGTTTCCGGCGCATTGCGGACGATAAGGTGAACGTAACTGCCACCGGCCGCAAATGCATTAATGCCCGCGTAGTGAATGCTATTCTCGTCAGGCCATGCCCGTTTCGATTGTTCGATAAAACACGCGCGCTCTTGCAGCGACGCGGGCAGATCACTACCGTACGTGGGCAGCCACTGGCGATGTTTCATCTGCAATAAAACCCGCGCTAATTGAGCCATTCCAGAAGCTGCTTCCAGGTGGCCAAACTGGCTTTTGACTGAACCTATTCGCGTCGCCGTGCGCTTGCCAGTTTCATCGATAAATCGGCTCACTGCATCGCACTCGGCAGCGTCGCCACGCGCGACCCCAGTGGCTGACACCTCAAGGTAGTCAATGTTATCAACGGGAATATTTGCCTGCGCCAGCGCCCGGCGCATAACCGCCAACTCGGCAGCAGCCTCGGGTGCGGCAAAACCGTCGGATGTCTGACCTTTAAAATTACTGGCGACACCCGCGATAACGCCGTAAATCTGATCACCGTCCGCTTTTGCTGCCGCGTAACTTTTCAGTAAAACTGCACCCGCCCCTTCACCAGTAACCATGCCACTGCCCTGCTCTGCAAATGGTCGGCAGTCGCGCCCCTGGGCTAACATTTTTGCCTGCGCCAGCCCAGCGTGATGGCCTGGGTGGAGAATTAAGTTTACACCGCCAGCAATGGCCGCATCGCATTGCCCGCTGCGGATCGCGTCGACGGCAAGTGCTACACAATTCAGGGCGCCTGAGCAGGCGCTATCGACCCCAATAGACGGGCCCGTTAAACCAAGGGCGTGGCTGATGCGATTCGCCACAGCCCACAAGCTCGATTCTGCTGCCACCGAAACGCCTTGCGCCCATTGAACCGCCGCCAACTGACCATAGTGCTGGTACATGGAAGCTACGTAAACACCCACACTGGAAGCAAAATTATTTCGCCCACCGGTAAGCGTTTCCGGTGCGTAACCCGCATCCTCCAACAGGTGCCAGCACACGTCCAACATCACCCGCTGCTGTGGGTCTAACTGCGGTGCTTCGCGCGGCGAGATGCCGAAAAACAACGGGTCGAATTCGTCAACCGCATTGAGAAAACTGCCGAATTCTGAATTGTCGCTCTGCCACCGGTTATGGGGCACCGGTGTCGCAGCCGGCGTACCCATACACAGCTGCTGCCAAAATTCATCAATATTCGCGGCGCCTGGATACATTCCAGCTACGCCAATAATTGCAACTTCAGCGGTATTTGCGTCAGTACGACCTGCTTGATTTGGAATTGCGGTTGGAGCTGGAGTTGCGGTTGGAACTGGAGTTGCAATTAAAGTATCACTGTGCTGCGGCCTATAGTCACTACCTGATGGAGTAGAAACAACTGCCTCAGAATACGGTTTTTGTCCGCGCTCCAGGGTAGAAATTGTCTGCGGTGCAACGGTTTGCAAAGCGCTTTTTTCATCCATCCTGGCACTTGAGCCAGTTGTATTAGCGTTCAGCGGTAACGCATTTTGCACTGGCGCCTTCGCGCTGACCTCAACGGAAGCGGCACCCATGGTAAGGGTCAGCTTGGCGACATCTGCGATCGTCTCTGCCTGGTTAAGTTGCTCCAGAGTTAACGCGGGGAAGCGTTCCTGCAGCGCATTGAGCACTTCCGGCAAAATAATGGAGTCGAGCCCAAAACTCTGAAAATTGTCGTGTTCGTCCAACTCCGCTACGGGTATTTTTAGCACACGCGCAAAAACCGATTTGAGATACGCCACGTGCGTGCCGTCGGCCTCTGGCGCGCTTGGGGTATTAGCCTGCGCTGTCTGCTCGGCACGACTTACTTGGGTTGCGCGAGCGCCCTCACTGGCCGTGGCTAAAATAACCGTCTGGCCAAGCGCTTCAGATTCCAGCGAGGAATATTCGGGGCCACCACCAAAATAATCACGCCCCTCCAATCCTGATTCGCGCAACGCTTGCCCCCATTGAGCACAGGATAACAATGGCGAATGAGGCATGCGTAAATGCGCATCCTCAAACAACCACCAGCCTTTGGTTAAGCCAAAAGTCATGGTGACAAAGTCCCAGTTTTCGGTAACCTCGTTGATGATCATTCGCCCACTTGGTTTAAGCAGCTGATCACAGTTCTTTAATGTGTAAACTATATTGTCGGTCGCATGTAGCACGTTAGACGCAAGCAAAATGTCACAGTTTGGGATTCCCGCCTGTGCTTGCTCGCGCGCCAGATCTGCTGCAGCCACATCAAAAACTGCAGCTTCAATAAACGGGTATTCAGTCGCTAATTCACGTTTTGCCCGCGCCACAAAGTGCGATGAGAGATCCGTAAACCAATAATGTAATTTAATTGTGCTATTGAAGTTGGCACTGATTTTTTTAGCGACCGGCGAGGTGGTCGACCCAGTACCTGCACCAATCTCCACCAGATTAATTTCCTGCACACCATTCGCCACTAAACGCGAGATTTCATCCTCCACCGCAGCAGCAACCATGGCGTTGCAGGCATCGGAAACCGGGTTATCACGATAGGTAGCCTGCACTAGATGCGCAGATCCACCGGGAAACAAAATTTCCGTATCGGATTTTTTGCCGTCTAAAAGTAACGGGAGATTATCGAGACAATGGTCCAACAACCGCAGGTGCCCTTCTGCCTGGCTGTTTTTTTGCAATACCCTCGCTCGCTCCAATGCCTTTGGCAATTTGGCAGCAAGGCTCCACGAAGCACCACGCTGAATTAAATAGCGCCCTCTCGCTAGCATTGCCAGCATAGCGTTTACCAGGGGAATGGAATCCTGTTTCGCGGCAAAACCATTCAACACCTCCTGAACACCCAGGGCTGACTCAACATCAACAAATAGGCCGCGTTTTTGCAGAATTGCTAGAACACGCTGCTGGCAGTATTGATTCATTAACTGCGCATTTTCGTGCTCAAAGGATGGCCGTAAACCCTGCCACAGCTGGTGCAACGCCGAATTTGAATTACCGCCTGAAAATTGTGAATTCACCTGAGCCCCCTTGGCCTGGTCACAAAGATAAGGCTGCCATTGCGACATACCCTGCGAATTAAGTTTTAGTGCAACTAGCTGACGCTCGGTGCCCGCGAGTAACGCATCAAGCACCGAAAGGCCATCGTCGAATGTAATCCCGAGTAATCCTTTTGCATACATACGCTGACGATAGAATTCGTCTGCCACGACACCTATTTCGTGCCAGAAACCCCAATTCACCACACGGATACCCCGGTGTAACCGGGCGTAATAATTGGCCAAAGCATCTTGAGTCAGTGACGCCGCCGCATAGTTGGACTGACCTGGACTGCAGGTTTGCGAAATTGTCGATGAGAAAAACAGAATAAAATCGAGATTGAGGGCTGTAAGAGATTCCATCAGTTGGATCGTGCCAAACACCTTCGCGTTTAGCGCCGCTGCCAAGTCCTCGTCTTGCATTTTCGCAACTGACGTATCCTGCAAAGTAAGCGCTGAATGGACAACACCATGCAAGGCGCCATATTCTTGCTGGACTGTTTTTAGCAACAATTGCACTTGCTGTGCATCGCTTATATCGCACTGCCGATAATCAAACTGACCGCTCACAAGCTCCGCAACAGCGCCTGCACTTCGGCGCCCAACAAGAATTACACGAGCTTCGTATTTCTCGCGCAAATGTTTTGCAAACGCGAGCCCAAGACCGCCCGCGCCACCAATAATCAGGTAGACCCCTGCGTCCCTAAACGCGATCTGTGGCTGGGTGGCTTGAGGTGCCCCGGCAAAGCGGGAAAACTTTTCGACAACATATTCACCGTGATGGTTAGCCACCGCACACCCCGGCAAACGTGCTTGCACTGGCACCAGTCGATTAAGATCAGCAAACAACGGTGGTAAAAGGCCCTGCTCCACCAAGGCTTGAGACAGATCCAGTTGGTAGCACTCTACCTGCCGTGCCTCCTGGGCAAACGCTTTAGTGAACCCGAGTAAACCTGCGGCCAACGGGTGGAAATTATGTTGTTGGGGTTGTAGAGCAAACGCATCATTGGTAAGAACAATCAGCCTTTGGGCATTACTTTGACCAAAACAGTGTTTTGCTAGTTGCAACAAATTAAACAACGCTTCTTTCAGGAATCGATCCACGAACGCTGTATCTGCAAGTGAGTAGCGCTGCGGATAAATTGCTGCGGTAAACCACAGGGTGTCTGCACTGTTTAGGGTTTCCCGCGCACTGGCAAGCTGTTGAATGGGTATTACCGCCAAAGAAGCAAGGCGCCCCCTGCCTTCGGCTTCGCTAAGTTTTTGCAGCAGCGAATTTTGAATATCACTGCTGGAAGAGCTGGTGATAACCACGTGGCGACGGGTCGGCTCCACCACGGTTAAAAAATCCTGAGATTCCAGCGCCACCCACCTGGGAGCATAACAATGGTCAAAAATTGTTGGTGCGTTTCGGTTGAGTTCTACCCTATTGACGTGTTGGGTAACAACACCGGGATCTTCAGCAGGTGCGGATTCTATGCGGCGGGCAACAAACTGGTCGAATTCGATTACCGGTTTACCAGTATTAGATGCAGCGCTGATCTGGTAAGGATATTCACCATCCGCAGTAGACTGGAGTGCACGTATTGAACCTTTGGCCGCCCTGCATGGCGCTTCGTAAACTCGAATAGACGCCACCTTAAACGGCACTGCTGGCGCCGACTCCTGTTGCGAATGCAAAACAAAAATACTTTGCAGCATGGAATCGACGAAGCCCGGGTGAAAAACATCGTTTGTGTCCGGCGCGACCTGCAATTCAAAATTTACCTGGCTTTCGCTGTATTCAAGCTGATCGACGTATTGATATCCAGGGCCGTAGGTGAATCCAGCGGCCGCCATAGCTTGATACAAGCGCTCGCCTCGCCAGGAATCCGACGCGCTAAATTCCACGTCGTCAAAGGACTTTTGTATTCTACTTGGCTCTGCACCAAACCGCTTAAATTTGCCAAAAGATGCTAATTCTCCTTCAGCATTTTTTACGCGAAACTGAACGGTATCGTTTTGCGGTTGTACTTCTACCGTGACTCGCATTTGCTTGCGTTGCGATGCCAGCGGTCTTAGCCAGTGCACATCCGTAAATTCGTAACCGCCGCTGAGCTGGGTTTCGACAAGACCGCACTCTTTTAACGAAGCCAGCACCAGCGATAAATGCCCCATACCACTTAGAATCGGTTGCTCTTGGATGACATGGTCCGCAACAGCAGACGCGGCCGGGGGAATGCTCCATTCCACCTGTGAGTTATCAATACGATTCGGCACTGGCTCAAAACTGCGCTCACGGTACCAAAGGCGCATTTTCGCGAACGGATATAACGGGAGCGGTATGCGAGTCACCGGCGTACCTTGCCACAAATTTTCCCAGCGCCAGTTTATCCCGCTCAGCCAGCCTTCCTGCAACGCCTGTAATTCTTGGCTATTCAAAGTGAGGTTATCAGCGGGTGCGGTGAACTCGTCCTCAACATCTTCATCAACGAGTTTGTGTACGTTCGTATTTTTATGAATGTCCGTCGCCAACAAATTCATTAGCTCGCTAATCAATGCATCTTTTGAACTGGTGTGAATAGCAATACGGGTATTTAATGCTGCGCGGGAGGTTTGCAGGCTAAACAAGTAGCAAGCAAAACTGAATTCGGTGTCTGCCGCTTGGAGAAAATCGAGATGAGCACGACACAATCGCGCCAGCCCTGCCGGATTATTCGCCGAAAATACAGCGAGCGGTACCGTGACATCGCTATTTTTATAATCGCTTGAATCGTATTTTGTTAATTTCCCAGGCGCTTGTTCGACGATTAAATGCGCGTTACTGCCGCCGGCGCCGAACGAAGAAAGCCCGCCAATTCTGGGCGCGCTTTCAGATACCCAGGGGGCAAAATCAGTTTGCACGAAGAACGGCGTATTCTCCAAATCCAGCGCTGGATTAAGTACATCTGCGTGCAAGGACGGGACTCTTTGCCGACGGTACAATTGCAATACGAGCTTGGTTAAGCCAGCAATACCCGCAGCGGATTCCAGATGGCCGATATTGCTTTTTACAGAGCTCAACGCGCAACTCGCACGCAAGCCGGAACCACCGTTCATTCGGAAGGCCTGTGTCAAACCGTCGACCTCAATCGGATCGCCCAGCGCTGTGCCGGTGCCATGGGTTTCAATCAGGCTTATGTCACGCGCGTTTACACCAGCATCCTGCAGCGCATCGTGTACCAGCAACGCCTGAGATTGTGGGCTGGGGACCGAATAGCCGTTCGTGGTGCCGCTGTGATTGACCGCCGCGCCGCGTATCACTGCATAAACATTGTCACCGTCTTTTTTGGCCGCTGAGAGCGGTTTTAACAATGCGGCACCCACTCCTTCACTGGGTACAAAGCCCGTCCCGCCTTTGCCAAAACTTCGACATCGACCATCGAGGGAAAGAAAACCCATATCCGACAGGGCGACATAGCGACTTGGGTCGAGGTTGATATTAACCCCACCCACCAGTGCCATTTTGGTTTTGCCTGCAACCAGCGATTCATAACCCAAGGTGATCGCACTGAGCGATGCAGAACACGCCGTATCGATTGCGATGCTAGGCCCTTGTAGATTGAGAAAAAACGATACCCGATTGGCAATGGACCAATAGGCGGACGATGCAAGAGTACGTTCGCCACGTCCCCAATCTTGTGCACTGAGTTGTTGGTATTGCCCAGAGGTAACACCGACATATACACCGACTGCGTGCTGGCGTGACGAGGCTTTACGACTGTATTCACGCAACCGCTGCGGAGAGTAACCGGCATCTTCCAGAGTATGCCAAACGGTTTGCAAAAACAGCCGTTCTTGCGGGTCAATACTCTCCGCTTCACGCGGTGAGATGGCAAAAAAGAGTGGATCAAATGCATCGACATCATTTAAAAATCCACCCCATTTACTGTGACTGAAGCCACTGGTTTTTTGCGGTCGATAATAGGCCTGCCAATCCCAACGGTCCGCCGGAATTTCGGTAATGGAATCCTTGCCTTCTACCAGGTTTTGCCAAAATTCATCGATATTTGCTGCAGCAGGGTACCGACCCGCAAGGCCGATAATAGCCACCGCTTTTGCATCGACAGAGTCAGTGTGCGGCTGACTAATTTGCGGTGTCTGATCCGCTGTTACCTGCACCGCCACTGATGACTTTGCGATGCTCGCTGGTTCGCTGGTTCCAGGCTGAGGAACTATTTCCACACGGGACAAAATCGCATCGGTGAGCTCGGCTATGGTATGACAGTCGAACAGCAGGGTTTTTGGCAAGGTGCCGAATTGTTTTTCAAGGGTGACGTTCAGACGGGTAATAATCATCGAGTCGAGGCCCATTGCCTGCAGGCTGAGCTTCGGCTTGACCTTAGTACTCGGAAACTGCGTCGCATCGCAAAGGGCATCGATGATTGCCGTTTGTGCTTGTTCGCGACTTTGTACCCTCGGCGTATGTTTGCGAATTTTCATCGCGTCTTTATCGCCAATAAAACGCACAATTTCAGCTTTATCGCCAAAGGCAATAACCCTATTGCCCGCGCCGGATTTTAACAACACTTGCCAACCCAGCACCTGTGGCAGCGGCACCATACCTGTTTCACTGCGCATTAACGCTTTGTCTTCGGCGCTGATATCCATACCGCCACCGTCCCACAGTGGCCAATGCAGGACCTGCAACGCTACCGACGACGGTAAAAATTTTTTTGCCAGCGCTGTCATAGCGCGATTGGCGCTGGCGTAAAAGCTTTGCCCCGAATGGGGTAAATAAGCAGCGATCGATGAGAATAAAATAACGCTGTTTACATTATATTTATGGACGGCGCGCAACAGGTTTATCGTGCCTTGATATTTTGGGCTTAATACTTTTGCGTACTGATCCGCCGACGCTTTATTGATAAAGCTATCTGCCAATACACCTGCGCAGTGTACAAGTACAAGATCACCCGCAAAACGCCGCACACTCTCGCAAATTGCCCCATCCACAGCCGTTTTATCGGCGATATCCGCCTGCTGATAAGCCACGCGGGATGAATGCTGTGCAATTAATTTTTCGACAGCGGGCTTCGCCGGAGAGCGCCCCAGCAAGGTGATACACAGGTCTTCCCGCTCAAGCAGAATCCGACTTAAAGACAGCGCAAGTTCACCACCGCCCCCGGAAATAATTAGGTGGCATTTATTATGTAACCAGGCTGGTGTTTGGCTGCTTAATTCCGGCGTTTGTACCAAGCGCAAAACCTGGCGACGACTCGATAGATAGCGAACTTCCACGTGCTCTGCCGCAGCGGCCAGCTCCTCGCGCCAGTGATCCGTCTCTACCGAAAAATCAAACAGCACCGAAAAATGGCAATTGGGATTTTCAACCCGGGCGCCGCGCAGGAAGCCGGCTATCGCCTCATTCGCCACCGCTGCATACTCGCCCGTAGCACCGAATGACCAGCGCTGTACAGATTGATCGGCATTTAAGGTTGAGAGTGATTTTACCCAAGCAAATACGTCAAGTAGCGCAGGCTCCACGTCATTCTCAGCGGATGCGTGCACCAACCACAAACCAGATTTTTGCGTAATCTTTTCACGGCTGAAGGTGGTAAATTCATGCAGGCTGGAAAATTCTTTGAGCGGGGTCTCGTTGCGAGTGCAGGCCGACGCAGATGCAAACAATAAATAGCGCCCCGCGTCCACCAACACCACATCACAATCGCCAAGTGCATCTGACAAACACGCCCTGCTGTTTACCACGACCAACCCAAGCGCACTCCGGGCGGTGTTAGTCGCTGGAGCGTCTACCCAGCTCGGCTCATAGACTGCGAGCTGCGATTGATCCAATGGCATTTTATCCTGCAGCTTGCGCAGAGCGACCAGCGCTTGTTCCACCGTCAGTGTTCCGTCTTTAACTGCTGCGAGCACCGCATTTTTATCATTCATTTCCATTTCCTTACCAAAACAACCTGAGGCAACCACTGCGTTTAAAGCCGAATTGCCGCATTTGAGGTATCCAGATCGATGTCGCCCTCTGCGAGTCGGGTGAGCACCAGACGCCAGTCTTCGTTTGCGACCATATCGTTAGCCACTGGCCCGACCGCTGTCGTCTTTCCGCGAGAAGAATCATCTTCTGGGTGCCAATAACGCTCACCACCAAACGGCCGCGCCGGTAACGCTTTATGATGACTCGGTTTATCGCTAACGCGGGATTCCGGCCAGCTGTCCTGTTCACCTTTCAGCCAGGGGGTTAGATCAGCGGGTACACCAACCTGATCAAATTGCTGCAAGCCGCCCCAGTGCGTTAATTGCTTAACAAAGTCATCAACAGATTTCGCGAACATCAGCACACGCGTGTCGCGGGCGTCGTGTACTGTTTGTAACACCCAGGCACACTGGGCCAGTGTCGGCCAGTCTGTTTTTTCTAACACGGAAAAAAACGCCGTCAGAATAACGATATAGCTATCCAATTCGGTTTCGCTGTGCGCACTGAGTGGTAGCCAACAGCCATCAGCTAGGGCATCAACAGATACTGAATTAGCGGTATCTCGTACCACATGATCTGGAGCCTCAACGACCATATGCGCGTTAGTACCACCAAAGCCAAACGAACTCAGTGCTGCAATGCGGGCACCCTGTTCTGGAACTGGCCAGGGGGTATTTTTTTGCAGCAGCGTAAGCGGGGTATTTTCTACCTCCAGGTAGGGATTCAATCGCTCCAACCCAGCAATAGCCGGTAACTCCTGCTGACGCATGCAGAGCAAAATTTTAATTAACCCGGCGACGCCTGCCGCACTCTCAAGATGGCCAATATTGGCTTTAAGCGCGCCTACCGCTATGGAGGGTTGACTAGCTGAAACGGCCAGCTTCTCGCACGCTTTTTTCAAACCTTCAATCTCGATGGGATCGCCAAGTGAAGTGCCGGTTCCGTGCGCTTCGATGTAGGAAATATCTGCCGGGGATACATTCGCCTCCCGCCATACCTGCTCGACTAATTCAGCTTGCGCACCAGGATTAGGCACACTCAGCGACCGCACACGACCGCCGTGATTCACTCCAGAACCACGAATGATGCCGCGAATATCGTCACCATCCTTAAGTGCATCAGCACGGCGTTTAAGCATCACTACGCCACACCCTTCGCCGCGAATATAACCATCGGCCTGATCGGAAAAAGAATGGCACCGGCCGGTTGGCGATAAAAACCCGGACTGACCAAAAGCAACAAACAATTCTTCCGTTAGGGTCAGGTTTACACCGCCAGCTAACGCGAAATCACACTCATGGTGTTGCAGTGATCGTATTGCACGGTGAATTGCCACCAGCGAACTTGAACAGGCGGTATCGACTATTTCGCTGGGGCCGGTAAAGCCAAAGAAATACGACACACGGTTCGCCACAACTGTATGAGCAAGGCCAGACGCTGTGTGCATACTGCGTTCGCGCCCAGCGCGCTCTGCCACATGGATATAATCCAATGCACTCACACCGGCAAATACACCGCCTTTTTTACCTTTTAACGCAGATGGGTTATAGCCCGCTTCTTCTAAGGTTTGGTAACACGCGGTCAAGAACAGCCGCTGCTGTGGGTCCATGGCTTCCGCCTCCTTCGGTGAAATACCGAAAAACGCCGGGTCGAACAGATCCACGTTGTTAACAAATCCACCCCATTTACAATTTGTTTTGGAGTCATCTTCCTGCGGGTTACCAAAAATAGCTCGCCAGTCAAACCTTTCTGCGGGGACTTCACGAATACCACTGCCATGCTCACTCAGCATCTGCCACAACGCCTCTGGATTATCAGCACTGGCAAACTGACCAGCCATACCCACGATGGCAATGTCGCTATTGTTGGCAGAGAGGGATTGCGGCGAGTCTGCTGCGCTAACTTCAGGCCGAAAATCCGCTATCTTCCGCTGGCTAAAGTAGTCTGTTAACTCCGCTATCGTCTTGTGTTCAAACAGCAGGGTTTTACTCACCGACCCAAAGTACTCGGCAAGTTTATTTACCAATGTCAAACCCGTGATGGAATCGATGGCCAACTCGTCAAACTGTTTGTCTGGTGTTGCGTCATTAAAAGGCTGGCGAGTGACCTCGATAAAAATATCGCGAACCTTTTTACGCACTGCGGCTAAATCGTGTGCGACGGAAGGAGGTGGTTCCGCGGTATGCTGGGGCGCAGAAGAAATTGGTGGGGCAGTTTCCTCGCTTGCGCGATAATTCTGTGGCCAGCATGGGGTTTGTTCAAATGCATAACCCGGTATGCGCGCCACCGGGAGATTATCCGAAAACGCCACTCGCGCACCCGATTCTCCGTTTAACCACGGCACAGCCAACTCCGCCTGGTGCCAGCCATTGGCTTTCGCGGGGTGTCTACAAAAAGCTAATGCAGACTCGCGCTGATGTTCAAAGTCGTTAATCGCACTGAGGATTTCAGCCACACTCTGTGCCTCAAGTGCTGCGCGTTGTGTAAATGCGCAGCGGTGATTGGCTAGTGTGAACGCAACGCTGGCCAAGCACGGGGCTTGTTGTTGTTCCAACCAGTTTTTAAAGTTAATAAGTTGCTGACGCAGGCTTTCTTCCGTTTTAGCGGACCATACAAATAACAATCGTTGATTGGTCTGCGCTGAAGCGGTGGTATCGTTTACAGAGCCGAGCACGGCGTGAGCATTGACACCACCAAAACCGAAGCTGCTGACGCCCGCCAGCCGCTGGCCAGCGCCGGACCATGGCTCGCGTTCCGCCTGAATATAAAATGGTGAGTTAGCAAGGCGTATGTGTGGATTGAGCGTTTGGAAATGCAAATTTGCAGGACGCTGTCGAGTATGGAGTGCGAGCGCCGTGCGTATTAAACCGGCAATAGCAGCAGCGGATTCCAAATGGCCGATATGGGTTTTCACGGTTCCTAAAGCACACTGTGTCGGCGACTGGCCTAAGGCATCAAACGCGAGCTTGAGCCCGTTAATTTCGATTGGGTCCCCCAGTTCCGTAGCCGTACCGTGACACTCAATGTAGTCGAGATTGTCAATATTCAAATTTCGCTTTGAATACACCTGTTGCAACAGTTCGCTTTGAGCGATTGCGCTTGGCGCCGTCAGGCTTTGTCCTTTGCCATTGTGATTAATGCCGGTATTTTTGAGTGCAGCGTATGCGGGCGCCGTGGGCGTGGTGACCGATTTGCCTTTAAGTAAGACCACACCAACGCCCTCCCCACGCACATAACCGTTAGCACGTGCATCAAAGGTATAGCAACGCTGATTTTTCGATAACATGCCTGCATCTTCACACGCTTTAAAACTGTTTTTACTCAACAGTAAATTGGCCCCACCGACAACGGCCCAGTCGCAGTCGCCGTCATCCAATGCTTTGCGCGCACGGTGTAATGCGACCAGAGAGCTCGAACAGCCTGTATCAACCGTCTCGCTGGGGCCTGTCCAGTTGAAAAAATAGGAAATACTATTCGCTGACATCGACAATGATGTACCGCTAACGTTGTGGCCATTGTGGCTTGCAAACGCTGCCAACACTTCGCGGTATTCAATATTCGAAATACCAATGAAGACGCCGACTTTACACCCGCTCAGCGATTCCGCGGTCACACCAGCATCTTCCAGCGCGTGCCAGGTGGACTGAAGCAACAAACGCTGCTGCGGATCTGTTTGTTCGGCCTGCACCTGAGTCTGATTAAAAAAGCCTGCATCGAAGTCATCCACACGACTTAAGAAACCCGCACCGGTGATAGTCGGTTGCAGTTCGCCAACCATGCGCTCAGGAAAGGTTTCTTGGATTACGTCCTTTCCGGCCAGTTGATTTTGCCAAAATTGCATAAGATCTTGGGCGCCGGGGAAGCGGCCTGCCATTCCGACCAGCAAGATTTCCTGTGCTTGGTTTTCCGGCGTAGTCACACTTTCAGAACCTACACGGTTGAAAGGCGATTGGTGTTGCGCTGTATTTCCAACTTGCTCAGAGGGGCTTGGATCAACAACGATCTGACTTTGAATAAAAGTGAAGTAATCCTGCAGCGTACGATAACTGTAAATATCCGCACCCGATAACTCCACGCCCAACGATGTTTTCACTCGGCGAGTGAATTCGATCACCGTAATTGACTCGAACCCCAGGTCCGCCAGAGGCGTAGTTAATGCCGGGCGTTTTTTCAGGGCGAGCACGTCCTGTACCAGTTGCAAAAGCACTTGTTCTGTATCTGTATTATTCGCAGTATCGCTGGTAACAGCGTATGAAGAAGCCGCGGTGGAAGGTAACGCAATTGGTAAACGCTTGCGACGCATGATTGCTGCATCGAGTACTGCATGAATTTTTTCCGCATCACCATAGGCGATTAAAACGACCGGTGATTCTTGAGCAGCCGCCATGCCCAGCGCGTTAAAACCAAGTTGGTCCGGCAAAGGCAAAAACCCTGTTTGCGCTTGAATAAGGTCAAGCGTGGCTGAATCGGCTTGCATGCCCCCGTTCTGCCAGTACGGCAGCTGAACCGCGACGACGGGTAAACCTTGAGCAAAACACGCGCGGCAACGATGGTCCATATAAGCGTTTGCCATGGAATAATCCGCCAGTTGTGCCGAGGGTATAACAGCAGATGTAGACGAAAAGGCGAGAATGCGCGGGAAGGCTTTGAGCTTTTTCGCGGCAGACAATAGATTGTCAAGTCCGCTTACTTTACTGGCAAGTGTCGTGCGAAAATCACTCGCGGACTTACTCATCAATGGGCCTTCGATTAAACATCCGGCCGCGTGTAATACCGCATCCAATTTACCAAAGCGTTGCTCGGCAAAAGTCAGTGCGCCTAGTAGAGACTCGGCTTGGGTCACATCCGCTTGTAAATAAACAACAGCGTTCGCGTTGTGGCTCAAACTGCGACAAAAATCGTGACTAACCCCATCTATTGGGCGTCGCCCCAATAAAATAATATTTGCCTTATATTCATTGACCAGCTGGCGTGCAAGCAACTGACCCAGCTTGCCCATACCTCCGGTAATAACGTAGGTTCCGCCCACCTTAAAACCAGACGTTTTATTCTGCGCAATCCTGGCCGTAGCATCGGCCAGGGAAATTTTTTGCGGACGATAAAAACCTCTTTCTCCATTGCGGTATTGAACTGAAACAGGCCCTAGATCACAGCATAACTCTGAGAGGAGCTCTGCGTCTGAAAGACCGCCGAAAATTGTGCGCAAACTGACACCGGGCTTTATTGCACTGGCCGATAACGCAAAACCACTCATCATAAGTGATTCGGCAGCAGGCAGTTCATTGCGATCTATGTAAATAATATCGATATCCGCATTACCGCTGGCGAGAACCTCCTGCAACAGCTTGACCACTTTGAATTGCCCGCCGCGTTCTAGCTCCTGGTATCCGTTCGCGTTCTCAGATAAAGCAATCTTAATTGGGCCAGCGAAAGCTGCGCACTCCGCTGCTATGGACTCGAGTGCCAATAATTTACATTGAACGGAAAGCCCAGCCGAGAGAGCGTCAGCCTCAATACTCTTCAATACATCTGGGCTGCACAACCACAATGAGTGCTCCGGATTGCATTCCGATGTTTCTAATGGTTGTCGCGTCCAATTCTGCTCATAGAACGCCAGCTGCGGTGTCGCATCTACAGCAGTTGTTGTGGCGCTATCCGAGCCAGAGCCGTACGTGTTTTTTGACTCAGAAAACCAATAGTCCTGCTCGACAAATCCATAGCCAGGCAGATGCGCAGGTAACACACTGGTTATAGAAATTACTGGAGACTTTCCTCGTATCACAAAATCTGTTGCAGCGCGGTCCAGATTCTCATCAATATAACCGACACAAGATTGCTGAAAACCGTCAGCGAGCGCACGATCAAAGTGACGCAGCAACTCGTCGATATTGTTGGCAACAAATGCCATGCGCTCGGCGAATACTTCCCGTTGAGCCAAAGCGCTCGCAATCCCGGCAAGTTCCTCGGAGCGATGGGTTGCGATCCAGTGCCGGAGTTGTCTTATCGAATTGATTAAAGCGTCGCGAGTGCGTGCACTCACGACACACAACTGCGGTGATTGCGTTGATAACGAGACATTATGTTTTACACCACGCAGCAACACATGTGCGTTAGCGCCACCAAAACCGAAGGAACTGATACCCGATATGCGTTGGTCGATCAATTGATTCCAAGCTGATTCCGTTGAACTTATTTTGAGCTGGCTCGGCAGGATTATTTTTTTGTTTTGTTCCGTGAATGCCGCCTGCGGCGGGATAATGCCATGTTTGGTGACCAGTACAGCCTTTATCAATCCGGTAAGTCCTGCGGCCGCCTCCGTATGGCCAAGATTGGCTTTAACACTGCCCAAATAGCACGACTCCGCTGCATCGTTCGAATCGCTGAACGCGCGCGCGATCGCATCCACTTCGATAGGGTCGCCCATGGGGGTTCCGGTACCATGGGTTTCGATATATCCAGGCAGAATGCCTGCCTTGCTCCAGCAGCGGCTCAATAACGCAGCTTGCTGACTCACGCCCGGAACAGTGATGGAATTTGTCTTCCCGGCATGGTTAACCCCGCTTGCAATCACTTCTGCGTAGCTATTTTGTAGATGCGTTTGCGGATGTGAATGGCCTGCGGACTGGGTTTGCAGTACCACCGCAACTACCGCCTCACCAGGTATGTAACCGTCTGCAGCCGCATCGAAAACAGCACATCTACCGCTCGGCGAAAGTGCCCCCAGGGATTCCATGTGTTCAAAATGCCAGGGGGAAAGTAAAAGACTTGCACCGAGTACGATTGCTTGCTCGCACTCCCCCATGCGCAGTGCATTGCACGCCTGATGAAATGCCACCAATGACGAAGAACACGCGGTATCTACCACCACCGATGGGCCTTTTAAATTAAATGTGTAGGAGATTCGATTAGCCAGCATGGTTGCGGCATTACCGGTACTTTCATGCGCCTCAATTTTATCCGGCCCGTTGTGCCGCAAAAGATGCTCGTAATCACGGAAGGAAATTCCCGCAAATACACCGGTGTTGGAACCGCGAATCGTCGATGCTAAATTTGCATCCTCAATTGCGTGATATACCGTCTGCAACGCTAGCCTTACTTGCGGGTCCAGCAAATTACATTCGCGCGGTGAAAGGCCAAAAAATTCACCATCAAAACCGCGGACGTTATCCAGCAGTGCCGCATATCGATTGGTATCCGAACTGGCAAGTTCCGGGCGCGCATTTTTTACCGGCTTTAACACAACGCGACCGTTTTTGATAAGCTGCCAAAAATCATCCAGTGAATTGGCTTGAGGTAGGCGTACAGCCATTCCCGTAATCGCTATATTGGGAATTACCGGCGCTGTTGCCGGTACTAAGGCAGGAGTTGATGGTTTTGCGCCACCACTTAAGCCATCCGCGTTACTATCAAATCTGTTTATATTCTCAGCGACAGGCGATTCTCTTTCCTGCACAGCAAAACCGGGTGCACTACCGCTCTTACGAACAATATGCTCGGCCAACTGCGCAATCGTCGGATTATCAAAAAACACAGACGGTGATAGCGGCTGATTGATATCTGATTCAATAAAAGCCATCAATTCAGCAATCTCAACTGAGCCGAGCGCCAATTCTTCGAAGGTGCGCGATTCGTGCAGGCTCGTGTCGTTGCAGCGTTTTCGCAACCATGTCAACAACACTGAAGACCATGCTGCCGCTATGTCCTGTTTGGTCGCTGGCGACGCCTGTGAGCTTCCGTCACTGACTGACTGAGCAGCACTGGGTGACATGGCCACTGGCCGATCACGATTCAGTTCCAAACGCCCTGCACCCTGCTGCAAAATCACGTGCCCGTGTGTACCCCCCATGCCCATATTGTTTATTGCGGCAGTTCGGGGTATCGCGGTTTGCGGCCAAAGCTTGGGTTGCGTTGTTGGATAAAAGTGACCATCGCGAAATGGCATACGCGGTGCGAGCGTGTTTAAATTTGGCTGCGGGGGATAACAACCCTGATGCATCGCCAAAATACACCGAGCGAGTGAGAGCATTCCACTTGCAGGCAAGGCTGTCCCGTAGTGCGCTTTAGCGGAACACACGACACAATCATCAAATTCGGCGTCGCCCACGTAAGTCGTGTGAATCGTTTCCAGCTCTACCACATCAATCAGTTGATCACCCACACCACTGATATCCACATAACTGACAGCGTTCGCATTCACCCCGCTTTGCATTAGAGTTCGCTGCATCATACGCTGTAAATTTTTTGCGTTCGGAAGGCTTTGACTCGGACTGATACCTTCGTTTTGAACGCTGATACCACTGATTACGGCCAACACATTATCACCATCCGATAACGCCTGGAGATGCGGCTTTAATAGGAACAGCCCGGCCCCTTCTGATAAGCCAAAACCTTTAGCGTCAGTATCGAACAACCGCGTAATACCGTCTGCCGAGAGCATTCCTTTTTCTGCCATCGCTGCAACAATATGCGGATTAGATAACAGGTTAACCGCGCCCACCACGGACAGATCCGTATCGCCAGTTCTAATCGCCTGACAACCTTGGTAAAGCGCACTCATAAACGAGCTACACGCGCTGTCCACGACCATGGCTGGCCCAGTAAAACCCACCGCGCGACTCAATTGGGTTGCCAGCGAACTGGTAAGCATTTGGTCCAGCGTCGACCCCTGCCATGCGGGCGAACTTGCGCCAAGGAATACCCCGACGGATTTATCGCGATACGCCTCGCGTTCCAACGACGCCGAAACCAGTAGTTCGTTCATCAACGCCTGCAGGACAGACAGCTCATAAGGTAATGCCGATGTGCGCCGGTCGGCGGTTTGCACCAAACTAAAAACCGGTAGTGCAGCAATTTCGGAAATAAATGGATAACCACGCTGTACGCAGAGGTCGCCGTAAGCAATGGGCGTTGTAGGTAGTGACTGCTGAAGTGCAGACCATAATTGAGCTAAATTTTCTGCGCCGGGAAATCGAGTAGCAAGACCGATAATTGCAATGTCCTGTTCTCGCGGACAACTGTCGGTATTGGAGCTATTGCCGACGTCCGTGGCAATACGCTGAGTCGCTTGTGTTTTCGATTTAATAAGTGGTTCAACAGCCGGTGCAGATAAAACGGTATCCGACGTCGTGCGATTCAACCTCGCTATGGTCTGATTTTCCCCTACTGCCCCAGCAGCCTCCGCCATCGTCGACGGGGGCTGCTGGCCAAGAATATAGTCTGCAATTTTTTGCAATGTATTCAGTTCTGAAAATTCGATAACTGAAATTGCAATATCGAATGCTTTTTCGATACTTTCCAAAAGCGATACGGTTTGCACCGAATCGATACCGTAGCTGTCCAGCGGCTCATCGTCGACAATATCGTCATCATCTAGCTTTAGCAGTTCTGATAATATGGCGCGTAACTGCGGCGTAAAATCTTCGGACACCACTGTTTTTTGGTGCGTTGCAGCACTTGCCGGATTAATGCTTTGTAATTCCAGGCGCTCTGCGACTTGAGCCCGAGCGGGTTCTTCGGTAGCAGCTAGAGCCGGAAATCGTTGGTTTTCAACTTGCTCGAAGCGAGTAATAAACTTGGCTAGATCACCTGGCATTTCCAGCACGGTGGCAGTCGAGCCGATGACTGCGCGCTCGAAAGTTTGCATACCGGCATCTGTGGTTAGTACATCAAGTCCAGCGGCCTGTAATACATCAAGGTCTTTTTCGGCGATTTGCATACCGCCGTCTTTCCACAGCGGCCAATTGACCGAGATCCAGGGCTGCGCCGGGTGTGAAACCGCTTCTGCAAACCCATCCATAAAACCATTGGCCGCGGAGTAATCGGCCTGACCCTTGCTGCCAAGCATCGCACTGACCGACGAACACAACAAAACAAAATCCAGCGTTTGGTTGCGCAAAGCCTGATGAAGCGCTTTAGTCGCGCTCACCTTTGGTGTGAGTACCTCACTGATTTGATCTCGCGTTTTAAAGGGCAAGAGCGCGTCGCGAATAACACCAGCGGAATGAATCCAGCCATGCAACTCGCCGAATGATTCTCGCGTTTTGTGCAGTACCGCGGACACATGGGTAGTTTCGCTAATATCTGCGCTCATATAGATGGCCCGGCCGCCACAATCTGCAATTTCATCGCATATTGTGGTCGCAGCCCTATCCAGCTCACGTCGGCCAACCAGCACCAGATTTGCCTTGTAGTGTGTTGCAAGGTAACGCGCAAAAATAATTCCCAGCCCGCCCAGGCCGCCGGTTATAACGTAAGCGCCACCGTTTCGAAAGTTCTTGAGTTGATTAACAGAAGCCGCAGCAGGCACGCAAGGCTGCATCCGTTTTTCGTATCGCGCACCATCTGCATAGCGCACATGCACTCCACTGTCTAAATGCGATTCAGACCAAGCGGTTTGCAGCGTGGAAATGTCGTTTAGGCTTGTATCAATCTCGAGCGACTTTAACCGAAAAGCCGGAAATTCCAATGCGGCGGTTTTGGCTAGTGACGCGACCGCACAAGCGTCGGAATAATGAGATTCGCTGTGCAAGAACACGGTGTTTACGGGCTGCTTTTGCTTCAGGCGATACCAGGCCCGCATCAAATCGAGGAGATTTTCAAAGCCAAGGCGAGCGTTATCTAATCCATTCCGTACATAAATGACTGTCTCAACAAATGTAGTGGAACTGCGATTAAATTCGCGCAACCAATTTGCCAGGGCTACGTAATCATTATCTGAAGTTGTATTCCATACACAATGCACATTATCCGGTTCAACCGTAAAAGTACTCCCGGCACGAGCCCATAAAACAGGGCCTTTGGTACCGTCCGCAAAGGAACGCTCGTCTGCGTGTTCGAAAGGCGTTTCGCACAGGACCAATGTTACTCCCGCACGCTCGTCGTTAATTGGTGCGGGTGGAACTTGTAGCCACTGAGGTTCAAATTTCAGTAAAGGCTGTGCATTTTGTTTACTCAGCAATTCCGCCAATGCGGTTTTGGTTGTAGTGGTAAGTTGTACACCCAGCAGAACAGCTACCGCATTTTCCTCATCGTCGTAAATCCCAATTTCAAAGCGATTGTGGCCCACGTTTTGGATGAACGCTTTACTCGCGTTGTGCACGTCTGCCGCTATCCATAGATTTGCGACCGTGAATGGAAGGCGAATTTCATCTTGCCGAGCTGGTGAAAGCATCAGCGAGGTTGCTTGTAACGCTGCGTCTAATATTGCAGAGGCCGTCAAAGGCCCTTTCGCGTAGTTCACCCATACCTGCTGCTCACTGTGTTGTATGCGTGTCAATACTCGCAGGCCAGGTCCATACTCAATACCAAGTTTTAATAGTTGCGTATAGAACAGATCGACGTCTTGCACCGGCACGCTGCTTGCCGGAGACTGCCATTTTAAATGTTGTTCGGTCGTACTATTTACAGTGCTCTCAACAATCAGTGCACTGCAAACCTGCAATTCGCCATAATTAATCTGGTATCCTGATTCCGTCGGAATAAATTTAAGCTGTTCTTCCTGACCGGCCTTAAACACCGCAGGCGCCAGCCACTTCAACTGCTGTATTGCAAGCGGAGTTTTAGCTGCATGCATGTGTAGCAGTCGTTCCAGATAATAAACCCCAGGTAACACCGGGTGCTGCAAGACCAGGTGGTCATTTGCCAATGTATCCGGTCGGCTGGCCGGCACAGACGTAAATCCCCGCGCGCCCTCGATCCAAAATTGTTTCTTGGCAAATGGGTAACCCGGAACCAACGGAGCAAATTTGGCATAACCAGCTGGTGCACCTACAATCTCGTGCGAACCGGAATCTCCGGTTAACCAGGCTAGCGCCGCACTACTCAAGGTATTTGCAAAAGTGGGCGCCAACGGTTTTTTGCCATCGTAATAACCGGCATTGGCTAATAAGTCGGGCTCAGATTGAATCGCCGATAAAAGACCGTGTAGCTCGGAACAATCCCTCGCTTCAAGCACCAATCGATGGGCCAAACGCTTTCTGCCTCGCTGTAGCACAGCAGAAATACCGGTGATGGACAATTCAGGATCTTTGCTCAGATAGCGCTTTAGTGTATATACACTTGCCAAAAGCTGGCCGACGCTGTGAGCAGATAGTGGGACCCAGCTCTGCTGATCAGCCATCGTCTGACCGGATAAGCCTATCGAATTTTGAAATTGTTCGATAATCAAGTAGGCGTTCGCTCCACCAGCGCCAAAAGAGGCAATTGCTGCACGCCGAGGTTCGGTGCCTTTCGAGGGCCATGGCAGGGTCATCTGGACAGGTGTGAGAGGCGTACGACTGAAGTCGATTAACGGGTTAAGATTGTCCGTGTGCAAACTCTTTGGGATCACGCCATGATGCATCGCCATCAGTACTTTGGCGAGACTGGCGATGCCAGCAGCAGCTTCCAGATGCCCCAGATTCGACTTCACCGAACCCGTTAAAATTTGCCCTTCACGGGCGTTCAGTCCAAAACGTTTAAACGTTTCTTTCACCCCATTAACTTCAATTGGATCACCTATTTTGGTACCCGTACCGTGGGCTTCTAAATAGTCGATAGCCGCAGGCGCAAGACCAGCATCCTTCAATGCAGCGGTAAACGCATCCGCCTGAGATTCATGATTCGGTACAGAAAACCCCGCAGTTTTTCCACCATGTGCAATGGCACTACCACGCACAATCCCGTAGACGTGCTGGCCCTGTTCAACTGCGCGCTCCAGAGGAACCAGCACAACGGCACCGACGCCCTCACCTGGAACATACCCATCGGCATCGTCGCCAAATGCGCGACAGCGCCCCGTCGGAGATAGCATTTGCAACGCGCTCAGCTTTATATATTTACTTGGATGAACTGACAGATTTACCGCACCCGCTAAAGCGGCGCTGCATTCACCTCGACGTAAACTGTCGCACGCAAGGTGAATCGCATAGAGCGCAGATGAACAGGCCGTATCCACCGGCATACTTGGTCCGTGCAGATCAAAACAATAGGACACGCGATTGGGAATTGACGAGAACCAGGAAGAGGCTAACGCTGGCTGATTGTCCAACAGGGCTTCGTGACCATAGAGTTGATAATCACTCCACATAACGCCGCAAAAAACGCCCATATTTTTTTCATGCCGCGCACTGCCTGGCGCCATAGCCGCGTCTTCCAGCGCATGCCAGGCTTCCTGCATAAAATGGCGTTCCTGCGGGTCCATTCGTTCCGCGTCAACCGGTGAGAGAGCGAAAAATAACGGGTCGAACTGGTCCACGCCGTTAATAAAACTGCCCCATTTACTATTACTGGTTCCGGGCTCTCCACGTTCACTGTAAAAGCCAGCAATGGGCCAACGGTCCGACGGAATTTCTTCCACCAGATCTTTTTCATCCAAGAGGTTTTGCCAGAATTCACGTACGTTCTCTGCATGGGAAAATCGGGCAGCCAGCCCTACTATCGCTATTTCTGGACTCTCACCAGGTACTTCGCCAGGTAGTTCGACAGGCATTTGCGCCGGCTTTGCAATCTCTATAATTCCAATAGTGCGAGATGCGGAACCACTAAGTGATTCAGAATCATTCGAGGTTTCTACTTCAGGAACAACCTGAGCGCCGGTTGCAGTTTCATGCGCGTTAGCGCTGAGATTATGTTGGGAAGCGGCGTCTGATACTGTCGATACAAGCGATACCCCCTGCTCTTCAACTTCGGCTACCAGGAATTCGTGTAGTGCGTCTACGCTGGTATGTTCGAAGAGTAAGGTTGGATAGAGTTCCAATTCCAACCCAGCCTCTAATTGGCTGACGAAATCCAATAGGTCGACAGAACTCAGGCCGCTCTCATAAAATGACGTTTTGGTATCGATTTCCTGGGGATTTTTTTTAAGTTTGCTCGCAAGAATATCGAGCACAATCTTTCGGACAATGTCTGCGGGAGCGGCAGACGCATCACCAGTGGCTAATTTCGCCGTGGCAGTTAGCGGCGTTACTTGTTCGCCAGTAGGAGCCGCCGCTGACTCAGGCGCGACTTCTGTGTTATCCAACAATGAATGGATCAGATCGCTACTGCGAATACGCTTCGCGCCAAAGCGCTCAAATATCAAGGCTATCTCACCGCGCTCGTTATACAGGTAAATATTGTTGTAAAGAATATCATCAGACTCAGGGCCGCGATTTTCCGAGGGATTGTAGACCCGACACTGGTCTTTAAGTGGCTGAAAAACTTGAATTTGCTCGATATAGATTGGAATATATGCCTGCTCATATGCAGACATATTGCGGCTGAACGGCACCAGGGTGGCAAAATCCATAAATACCGGCTGGAGCATAAAGTTGTTCATGGCGCCGCGCGCAAGCTCACCCAATTCAACACTTGCCAGGGTGCCATGATCCAGATGGCTCAATCGCCCCAACGGCTTCATAAATTCGTAGTGAACAATATCCACGTTGCGTGCAAATGCATAAACTTCATCCGCGTCCATGGACGCCGGCATAGCGGCAGGTATATTAGGTGCAAATAAACGCTGCCCGGTTGCGGGAACAATATGCGCTTTCAGGTGTTCACGCGCCTGAGACGGCGATTCGCCTTCGGCAAAACTGACAACACGTACTTTAACTTGGTTTAGGCTACCCTCGAAAGATACGGTGATAGTGCGTGAATTTTTTGCGGGCGCGGAATCTAAGCCAAACGATACGGGTTCGCGAAAAATAATTTTTTTCAGTAGCACCGATTCCGCACTGATGCCCGAGGCAGTAATCGCACGATAAATTAAATCGATCAGAAATACGCCCGGCAGTAGCCTTGCTCCGTGCACCAGATGGTGGGCCACGGGATAATCGTCGGATTTAATTTTCGCTCTAACTTCCCGATGAAAATGCTCTTCAAACATTTGTAGTCCTTATCGCGCGAAGGGGGTCAATGGCAGCTCGTTGCTAGAGCCATTCCAGTGCGAGAATGCCTTCGGATGAAGCGACTGAAGCCGCAGATGCCGAAGCACGTTTGTGTGTCACCGTTTGGCCCGTAGATTCGAGCCAGAAGCGTCTGAGATTAAATTTGGGAGCAGGCAAACTTACGCGAGTACCACTGCGGCCTGTCGCTCGATTGCTTACACAAATATGACAATTGGTCCCACCAAAACCAAAAGCGCTGATTCCCGCATAAATGGAATCCTGATTTGCGAGCGTTTTGGGTTTATTTGCGGGCACCAGTGGCGAGCGTTCAAAGTTAAAGCGAGGGTTCGGCTCACCACAGTGAAGTGTCTCAGGAACAAAACCGTTTTGAACGACAAGCACTGTTTTAATAAACGCCGCAACACCCGCAGCACCCATTAAATGACCTACATTGGATTTAACACTGCCCACGGCCACCTGACCTTGCGGCACTTGTAAACCATCCAAAATAGACGCCATGGCTTTAAGTTCAATAGGGTCACCAATCATGGTGCCTGTCCCATGCGCTTCGATATATTGCAGATGTGCAACGGCCTCAGGAACAGCGGAATAAATACCTGCCAGCAACGCTTTTTGTGCTTCGAGATTTGGCGTTGTTAAACCCATTGTATGGCCATCGTTATTCACCGCGGACGCTTCGACTACGGCACATATTGTGTCGTTGTCTCGCAACGCATCCTGCAGCCGCTTCAGAACGACCATACCGGCGCCTTCGCCCGGCACAAATCCATTGGCATTTTTAGAGAAGGTTTGACAAAGACCATCTGGCGACAACGCGCCTGCTGCGCTCAATTTTAAATACGGCGTCTGATCCAGAAGAACTTCAACACCTCCTGCTATCGCCATATCAATATCACCCAGCGCGAGATCACGCGCGGCGTTATGGATACTTAACAAAGAGGATGTACAGGCTGCGTCCATTACATAACAAGGCCCGGTGAAGTTATAAACATGAGCCAGGTGAGCCGCCATAAAATTTTGATTTAAGCCTGTGGCGGTCGCAGCATTGCTGACATGATCCAGGCCGTAGTGGCTGCGATTACCGCCAACATAGACACCACAACGTGTACCCCAAACATCGTTTTTACTATAGCCAGCGTGAGCAATCGCTTCGGCGCTGGTCAACAAGCTCAACCGAGTGAGAGGGTCGATGTATGCAGCCTGCTCCGTTGGGATACTGAAAAACTCGGGATCAAACAGATCTACCCCGTCGACAAAACCGCCCCACTTACTGATAGATTTACCCTGTTCCTGTTCCTTCGAAAATAACGACTCCACATCGAAGCGATCGTCTGGCACTTCAGTCACACTACATACAGACTGCATCAAGTTTTGCCAAAACTCCGTCAGTGATCCAGCGCCGGGAAAACGGCACGCCATGCCAATTACCGCTATTTTGTCCGCATGTTCAACAGAAGTAGATACTTGTTCGCGCGATGGTGTTGCTACTGTGGCAACGCTGGATAAGCTTTGGTTAGCTTTTGGTAAGCTATTTACACCCAACTCCTCATTCAGAAAATCGGCCAACTGAGCCAGCGTGGGGTGTTCCAAAATTGCCGACGGCGGCATAACGCATTCGAATTTAGTTTCTATAGCGCGCACTAAATCAGCAATCAAAATCGAATCGATACCTAAATCGCTAAAGCCCGCTTCCGCTGCGAGGTTCTCCTGAGCAATCAATAATTTTTCGGCGAACAATGTTGTCAGGCTGGCGAGTAGATCGCTCGAGCCATCGCTGGCTTGGTCGGTTGTCGCTGGCGAAACGATGTTTTCACCTCTCAGGTTACTCGCTTCAGAAACCCCTGCGAGCATCGCTGATGATGACTTTTGCGGGAACAAATTGAGAGGTAACGAGATATCCAGATGCGGAAGTATCAAAACATCGTGCAAACGTCCCTGAATGGCCGCTTGCATAATAACCCGCAAAAACTGATCGGCTTGATCTTCTGTAAGACACGCCAGCCCCGTGTTTTGATAGCGTTCAGAGGTTATTACCGGCATTCCGCCACTTTCGTGACTGGGCCACAAAATGCTAACAAACCCGGAGTTAGAATAATGCTCTGCTTGTGCGGCTACCCATGAATTGAGGGCGCCATTCGCTGGGCCGTAGTCGCTGCGACCTGCAGTCAATACCGGCACAACTGAGGAGACAGACGAATAAGCGATAAAAAATTGTAGTTTGGCTGGGTCCAGGTGGGGCTTGAGCTCTTCACACAGCCGCTGAGCCAACTCGGTTTTCGGCAACAGGCATTTCTCGAAACTGCTGCTGGACTTATTGATAAACGCCAAGTCACCCTGAGTATCGACGCCCGCACAGTGGATAACACCAGCGACAAAGAGCCGCTCGCTTTGCAAACGCGTTTTAAGGTCGTTGACGCTGCTACTGTAATTTACTGTTGCACCTTTTTCGCTGAGTGTGCGAACAACAGTTTCTCCTTTCTCACCCAAAGGCTTTCTGCCCAGTAAGATCAACTGGCGTGCGCCACAAGAGATAAGCAGCTTCGCCGCAACAACACCCAGACCGCCGGTACCGCCGGTTACTACATAAACCGCGTCTGCTCGTAAAAATACCGAACTGGAATTTGTGGATAGTGTGATCGGCTCAAACTGTCTGACATTACGCGAACCTGATCGTCGCGATACTGATTGCTGGGTTGCGGGTTGCATCGCTTCCTGCTCCAACACTGCCTCAAACTCTCGAATAACAGGGCAAGATTCGAGCTGTAACTGGTGCGTTTGAATATTTTTGTATTCAACACCTAAACCTGCGTATAGCGTTTCGAACCAGGCACTTTGCGCGGACCCGTTACTCCCGGACAAATGCCAGAAGTGTACGCCCGCATTTTGCCCCCTTCCCTGCCAGGCGCGCATGCAGCTTTGCAATAATTGAACGCGCTGCAACCAAAATCCACTGGACGCGGTAGCTTCCTGAGTAGCCGCAAAATCAAATGCGTCTATCACCCAATCCGGTCTAATGTGCCGATGCTCCAATAATTGGATGAACTGCGTTATTGGATTTTCGGCATTAAGATCAATTTCCAGCTCAGTCTTACTCAGCCTTGGGTAAAGCCCTGAAAATCGCACAATGTGCCAGTTGTGCCGTGGGCTTTGCGCGATGCGTTCGTGCCACAGCACACTTTCATCGTCGCGTACTAACAACAAAATGGTCCGGGTATAAGGCACGATCGAAGCCGCGTTGGATTCGAGCGGACACGGTTCCCAGGCCGGGCGGTAAAAGACCGCCTTAGTGACCGGTTTCTCATCCGAGCGGTGCTCGCCTACTGAATCCGGGCTGGCAATAGTCGGTTTTGCGCCTAACAGCTCAATACTGCAATCCCGGCGATTAAATCGGGTTAATGGGAAAGGTGTTCGGTGAACGGGCAACTCAGTTGTACCCGTCGCTTGCCAGTCAATATTCAAACCTTGCAACCAGCGCGCGCCTAACTCGGCCCACGCTCCTTCATCAATAAGCGCTTTGAGTGGCCTTTCGGTTATTTCTCTTTCATTCAAATTGGCCACAACAGCGCCGGAAATAAACTGGGAAATCTGGTATTGCAATTGCGATAGACTGGACACCAAAAACGCTGCTCGATGTTTATAGCTACCGCGCGCTACTCGCGATGTATATGCAAGCGTGGCGAGTTGATTCTCGGCCAAACTCGCAGCTATGGCCTGCAAGTTCTGAAGTTGCTCAACGAGCAGAGACTCCGATACCGCTGATACAATAATCAGCTCCATTGAACCCGGATGTGTTTGCGCTGTTTCAAATGAATCAATCGATGGCGCTTGCTCCAGAACAATATGTCCGTTAACTCCACCAAAGCCAAATGAGCTAAGGCCCGCTCGCAGAGGCAAACCGTTATCTCCGCCCCATGATCGCGTTTCATGTAAAAATTCAAATGGTAAAGTGTCTGTATTGACTAAGTTGTTTATCGGCTCACCGTGAAGCGATTTCGGTAAAATCTGGTGCTGAAGCGCCAGCACCAATTTTATAAGCCCCGCCATCCCCGCCGCGCTCTCAAGGTGCCCAATGTTTGTTTTAACCGTCCCGGTGTACCGCGGATGTTCCACATGTGCAGACCCAAATACCTGAGTCAAACCTTCCAGTTCAATGGGGTCGCCCAATTGAGTGCCTGTGCCATGGGCTTCGACGTAGCTAATCGTATCGGGACTTAATTGCGCATCTTTAAGAGCCTGCTGAATCACCCTGGCTTGCGCATTTGCACTGGGCGCTGTCAGCGATTGACCATGGCCGCCATGATTTACAGCGGTACCACGAATCAGCGCTAAAACAGCATCTTTATCGGCGAGCGCTCGGTGGAGTGTTTTAATAAACACCATGCCACCGCCCTCACCTCGTACATAGCCATCCGCATTGGCGGAAAATGTATGGCAACGGCCAGTCGGCGATAGCATGCCAGCTTCGGTGAACGCGTTAAACATCACATCCGACAGCAACGCATTCACGCCCCCGACCAGCGCAGCAGTACACTCGCCCGTGCGCAACGCTTTTACGGCGCGGTTCATAGCGACCAACGAACTGGAACAGGCGGTGTCGACCGATTCGCTGGGACCGTTGAGGTTAAGCAAATACGAAATACGATTGGACGCCAGACAATGAACATTACCGGTTGCCAAATGAGAGACAGGTTGCTGCCCAATATCGTGTAATCGCTGAAGGTGGTCGTGCAGGGTTATGCCCACAAAAACGCCGGTTGCACTGCCCGAAAGTGATTTAGGATGGTAACCTGCGTGCTCTACGGCCTGCCACGCAAGCTCCATGAGCAAGCGATGTTGCGGGTCCATTAATACCGCTTCGCGGCCGGTAATCTTAAAAAACTCCGGATCAAACTGCTCCAACCCATCAACCAGACCTGCAAAATATTGCCGCGCCTCATTACCAAATCGTTCTTGCGGAACCGGCGTTACCATATCCACGCCCGACACCAGATTCTGCCAAAAAGTTTCGAGTGAGTCTGCACCTGGAAAGCGGCCAGCCATGCCGACAATAGCAACTGTACGCTCGTCAAATTCCTGTTCACTGGCCGGGGTTTTCCCGGGCGCAGCTAATGCCACTGACAATGCAGGTACTGCATTGCCATTGCTTACCGCAACTGAGGTTTTTTCCGGTTCAGGCACAACCGTTGTAATCACTTCGTCAACAGTTTTCTCACAAGCCACGGAAGCGTGCGTTGGCTGTTGATTAACGGTACTCTCGCCTGACAACTGCTGGCGGGGTAAAGGGGGTATACCTGCTTGCGAAACGGCGGTAGTAGGCGCAGCTAGCTGCATTTTTTTGGCAATTTTTTCGCCGAAGCGTTCGAGTAACGCATCCGCCAGCCCGCTCAACGTTGGGTAATCGAAAAATAGTACGGGGCTTATCCCCAAGCCATAATCTGCGTTTAAGCGATCAGCAAAGTCGGAGAGGGAAATGGAGTCAAAGCCATAGCTGGATAAATCTTCGTCAGCCTCTAACACACCTTCCGGTAGGGATAATAATTCGTTGGTGTGATCAAACAGGTTCTCTAACAATTGCGCTCTTACGTCTACCGGGTCCGGTACGAAAACGTCGCCTGTTGCGGCTTCGCTTGGATCGCCTGCTGATGGCGCATGCTCGGTGTTCGCCATGACCGCTGTCACCGCAGAATGAGGCAGACTGATATTAAATGCTCGCGCTATTTTCTCACCGTCCCCCGGTAGATATATAACGTGAGGTGAGTGAGAGGCATCCGCCATGGCCTGCTCTAATACCGCCAAGCCATTCTCTGGCAAAATGTAACCGAAGCCAAACCGTTGGTTATGCTCGACTAAATCCTCCTTATCAGCAGCCATTCCGGTATTTCGCCATAGCGGCCAACTGACACTGAGCACCGGCGTTTTTCTTCTATCCGCTCCAGCAGACAGTGAGGCAGTTTCCTTCAGTGTATCTTGCCCGCGAGCGAGCGATTCCCGCGCCAGCGCATCAAGAAAGCCGTTGGCCATGGCATAGTTACTTTGGCCTATATTGCCAACAACAGACGCAATGGACGAACCCAATATCAACCATGCATTTGGGCAATCGTTTAGTTTGCTAAGTAAGTTTTTAGCACCGGTAATCTTGGGCTTTAAAACACGGCTTATACTTTCCTGCGTTTGATTAACCAGTCGATCATCGTGAACCGTGCCGGCCAAATGGATAACGCCGCTCAGTTCGCCCAGATTACGCTTAATCCAATCGAATACGTCCTCACATTGCGCAGCGTTCGTTATATCCGCCTGTATGTAATTCACGCCTGGCAGCCTATCAAGCAACGGAGAAACTGTCTCCGGCGCCCGACGCCCTGTGATGACAATCTTTGCCTGATATCGCGCTTGTATCTGCATCGCAAGCGCCTCCGTTACACCACCAAGGCCGGTAAGCCAATAAATGCCGCCCACGGAGAAGCCGATGGATTGCCCTGAACCTTGCTCTGCGTTTGCGTCCAAAGACGTGTAATTTAGGCTGTATAGTTCACCCTGTACCTCTTTGAACGCCAAGCTGCTCTCGGCTGTGAGTACATCTTTAAAAAGTGTTTCCCACGCGAGCCCTGTAATAAACGTTTTTAGAATGAACTGATCCGTTTCGTGCAGCATTGCTCGGCCAAAGCTCGCATAGGATTGCGCCAAAGCTTGCACGTCAGCAGTATCACTATCGCTAGCAACGACTATATATTCGGTACCGGAGGGGTATTGGCGATAAACATCCAGCACCGGAAGGAAATCTACGTCCGCTAAAAAAGGAGACGCACAGTCCACGAACAGTCGTTTCGACTTGCCCAACTGAGGTAGCTGCGGTATTTGTTTTCCAGACACCGGCACCTCTAAAATTGGTGCGCCGTTACAGGCGATGGCAAGGCGTTCCACGACATTTTTTGATGAGGATAGCGGATGGGTAATAACCACCACATCCACATTATTGAAATCGGTCGCTGCAGTCTGTGATCGATCGACAGGTGTCCATTGACTGCGGTAAAAATCGCTAGCAGCGACATTTCGAGAATGGTTATCGCTGGGCTTCAGTCTCCCAGTGGCAACGGCTTCTGTTTGCGAGGCCGTATCCGATTTACTTGCCAGCAAGGTAAGTCCTTGCATTACCAGCAGAGGATTTCCTTGTGAATCGTAAAATCCTAACTCGCAGGTAATCCGTTGTGCGCTGCGGTGTTGTAGGTTTGCGACAGAAAATACCCGCGAAGGCCAGCGTTTACTGCATACGATAATTTTATCGCAAGCGTAGGGCAATAAAGTTTGCGGTGCATTATTCGCTATGATTGTGGTTTGCAGGCCCGCGTCTAAAAGTCCACTGGACAGACTCCAGGGATCACCCGCGGTGGTTTTTTGCTGTATTATGCGGCCCAGGATCAAATTGTCTTTAAACTGAACCTTATCCACGCAGCGTAAACCAGGGCCGTAATTGAACCCCTGATCTACAAGCCTTCGATAGCATTCTTCACGGGAAATTGTTTCGCGCAAATCGGACAACAATCGGGGTAAGTTAATTGGCGCCGCCGCATCACTGGCACCAACGCTTTGGCACTTCGCGTACACCGTGCCCTGGTCATCCACCAACGCGGTATGGGAACCACCTTGCTGAGCACTCAGTATGCACTCATTTTGGTGTTCGAATGACAAAGGTCGCACCCACATCATTTGATCGATGGCGAATACACCATCAGTGTCATTCAGTACCGATTCAAACGCAGCTAAATAGCTGACACCGGGCAAAATTGCGCGGCTATCAACTACGTGGTCAGCGACAAAATATTGTGAAATGGATAGCGCTACTTTATTCTCTTCGCCATGAGCTATAGCAATGTTCTCGCCTGAAGCCACAGGTGCGGGTGACGCGGCGTGAGGAGTTCCCTCCACCGGTTGCCATTTGGCGCCATCCACCCAATGGCGGTCGCCCATAAAAGGGTAACCAGGCAGACGTACGCGTACCGAACCAGGCTGAGAGGTATCAATAGACCATAGTCGCTCCCACTTAATCGCCGCTCCCTTCGTCCAAAGGGCAGCGATTTTGTCGGCGTGCCCTTGTTGCAGCCATTGATCAACGAGTACATCGCAATCGGAAAATATATCGCCAAGATCACGGTATTCTTTTATATCTCCGCTCTCTGTGGCTGCACCATGACGTTTTCGATCGTGCCAGCCTTCTAATTGTTCAAGTAAGGACTCTCGCGAGTTCGCCACAATTGCAGCGCGATAGCGAAATTCATCGCGACCGGTTTGCAACGTATAGCCAATAGAGGACAAATTTACGTCTACGTGCATGGAAATATAAGCGTGCATCTGCTTAATTAGCGCGTCCAACGCCTCATCACTTTGCGCCGAAAGTGGAACGATCGTGCTCAAGCTAGGGTATGTCGGTTGCAGCGCTGGAACTTTATTTACATCACCAGTGGAATATGATTCCAGAATAACGTGTGCATTTACACCACCTGCGCCAAACGAACTGACACCCGCACGTTTAGGCTCCGACGACGAAATCGGTAGCCAGTCAGCAATGTGTTGCTGTACTTCTACACCCTCCGCAGCAAAATCAATGCGATGGTTTAGTGCCTTAACATGAAGCGACGGCGCGAGTGTTTTATGCTGAAATTGCAGTAATACTTTGGTAATGCCTGCGATCGCAGCGGCGGGCTCCAAGTGCCCGATATTCGATTTAATACTGCCGAGTTTGCAGGGTTCTTGCTCTGCACGCCTTTGCAGTGCGCTGCCGATGCCTTCCACTTCAATTGGATCACCCAATGGGGTTCCCGTACCGTGTGCTTCGATATAGCTGATGCTGTCAGCAGAAATTCTGGCTTTATCTATTGCCTGACGGATCAAATCTGATTGCGCAACCGGATTGGGTACAGTGAATCCGGTCGTCCGGCCACCGGCATTGGTGTGAGTAGACAACACGGTCCCCAAAATGTTGTCCCCGGCTTGTTGCGCCACTGCCAGTGGTTTGAGCAACAAACAACCCACGCCCTCCCCCATTACCATCCCGTTCGCATCATCAGCAAAACTTCGACAGCGGCCATCCTTGGAGAGCATCTGCATCTGCGCATACTGCACATGACGCTGCGGATGCAAAATCAGATTTACACCTCCAACAAATGCCTGACTACACTCGCCTTTACGTATGGAATCCACCGCCATATGCAGCGCAACCCCTGAACTGGAACACGCGGTATCTACTGTGATACTTGGACCATTTAAGTCCAGAAAATACGACACACGGTTTGCAATTTGGTAGAGGTCGGCGTACGGGAATGGCACTTTGCCTTGCGCTACCAAGGGCGCGCACAACGCTTGGTAGTCACGCGCCATAGCACCAACAAACACCCCGGTATTGCTAGTTAAATTAGCTCGGGAATAACCTGCGGAAAGAAGACACTCGTACGCGATAGTGAGGAACCAACGCTGCTGCGGGTCCATTATCGCCGCATCTTTAGGAGAAATATTGAAGAGTCGGCTATCGAATTTATCTACATCAGAAATAAACGCAGCATAGTTACTATAGGTTTGTCCTGCGCCTGTGTTTTCTTGAGAAAAAATGCAACTGTGCGGCCAACGCTCTTGAGGAACCTCTCCTACAACGCATTCGCCTTTTGAAACCAAGCCCCATAATTCATCGATGGATGACGCGCCTGGGTAGCGACCAGCAACGCCAATTATCGCAATTTTTTCGTTTGAATCAGCTAACAGAGGTTCAAGTGGATGCACCTTGGAAGAATCACTGCTGATAGGCCCAAGCGAGTCTCCGCTGCTTTCTTTAGCCGCTAACGACACAGAAACCACCGGTGACGACTCATCGACCTGACCATAGATATCTGTTTGCAGTTTTTTATCCAAATCCGCCAGCGTGTTGAGACCATATAGGTAGGTGCTTGAAAGTTTGGTCTTGAACGCGCGTGCCAAAGCGACCGTAAGGTTGACCATCATTAATGACGTTAACGATAAACTGTCGAAGCTTGTTTTCTTGGTAACAGGTTCATCGAGCTGAATTAGAGTATCTTCAATAACAGCTTTTAGAATTGGCCAAACTTCGGCGACTGCTTTAGCGCCGTCGTTTTTCTGCGACGAATTTTTGCCTGGGCGTGCGAGCGCACTTTGGGGTTCTGTGGAGAATTGAGTCAATACGGACTGATAAAATATATTTTGTGCTACAACCGCCCCCGAAGCGAGTTTCTCGCTGCGAGCTGTAACACCAGAACCAGGTTGTGCTGACTCGCCCTCTTCGGTTAAGCGAAGCTCAGCTAGCTTTGAGCGTGTAGTGGTAAGGCAACCTGCATCGGTATTTTCGATGTTCGAATCAGGGAAAACTTTAGCCAGGAAATCGATAGCTGGCGTATTCTTTGCCGAGACCTTGAAATCGATACTACAGTCATCAAAGCCTTCAAGCTCAAGGTCACCTACAAAATTTAATACCTGGTACTCAATTCCGCGGCCTAATACACGACAACTCAATAACATATTATCCATATGTAATGTGTTGTTATGAGTATGTAAAAAGATAGCGCCAACCAGACCGTAATCGCCAAATTTGTCTTGAACGTGCAGAGCATAGGCGTATTTTTCGGGTTCGCTGATATACAGCTTTACTGCGTTTTCATCCAAGCGCAAGGTCGTAAAATTGAATTGGTTGGTCTTAAGGCAAAGCTGAGAGACTCGTGCTACGCTGGCATCATCCAATGGGATGATTTGTGTGCGAATATCCAATGCCTCAATATAATCAAGTAAGCTGCTTTGCCGAGATTTTTCCTGCTCGCGCAGCACCTGACCCTTATACATCGCAGTGCGCTTACGGTCCTCACTCGTAATCGTTAGCCGGTCTGTAAACCAGAAATCGTTACAAAAACTAGCGAGGTGTTCACCCGCAGGAATATGAATACACAGTACAGCCTCTAATTGCTGATGCACTTCCAGTATTTCTACTGGATTGTCGTCAAGAAATACAAAGCTTTCTAACCCCAGGCTCAGTTCGTCAGCCAGATTTCGAATATTGTCAGACTTCGGCGACCAGCTTACCTTCCAGCCCGTCACATGCTCGGCCTGCAACACCATATCCTTGCGCTGCTCAAATACCGCCTTTACGTCCTCAAGATTATTTTTGCTGGCGAGACAAACGAGAAAGCCGGAATTTACCGCATTTACTAATAAATGCTGTAACTTAGAGTGACCAGCATCAATAGAAATGCCTTCTACCCCATCTTCACCGACAATGCCGCCCCACAGCGTGTTGTCGCAATCACAGACCAACACCTTCTTAGGAGTGAAGCGCAATGCACATAGCTGGCGAATACTACCTCGGACCAACGCGTCGTAGTAGTTATCCACGTAAGGTATATGAGCTATTTCATTGCGTAATACATCTTCGATACGCGACGCCAGATTCGGATCAGTTAGGCGATCTTTCGTATTATTTTGCAACGATGGGCTGAGCTCGAGGTGAAACTCCGAGGCTTCGCGAAAGTAAACAGCAGCCGCACTACTGCAACAATCACGTAGTTGAACAACGCAGGATGCACGCAACTCTCGATAGCTCGCTGTGCACGAATAGGCGTGAGAATCAGGACAAAGAACAACAGTGAGCGGAGCAGCTCCATGGTAGGCAGCTATAGCATCACACCATTGCTTTACAGCACCCAATACCAAACGATGCACCTCTTCGTCGTTGCGCCCTTCAACGAGATCGCGGTAATTTTCGTGATAGTGAAATGCATCTTCAAGGCGTAGTAAAACTATACTGAGCTCACAACCGTCCTGGTAAAAAACGCTTTGTGGTGAAAGCAATGTTTGCACAACCTGTCCGTATTTTGCCAAGGCAAGCTTTATTGGACCGCCCAGCGCCGAAAAGAGCTTTTGATTCTGCGACCATCGGGTGAATGAGTGTTCGATTGGGTCTAGAGTAAAGCTGGATGCGAATGCTATGGTTTTGAGTGGCTTACCCCCACTATTCGCTTGTTCAAGGCTAGCTTCGGCATTTTTTGCCGCTGTGGAATTGTGCCCTTTAGAAATCGTCGCCGACGAAGCACTTTCGTTTGGATTGCTTGTAGCAACGGAAAAATCCGAAATAACTTTAAGGTTTCTATTTCCGGCAATAGTCGTACTATCTTCCGCAAGCGCAGACAACAACTGGCTGGCTGCATCCTCTGGCGATAAAAGCGCATCGCGATTTGCTACCGAATAAACCAGATCCGTAGCCAACTGCGGAAAACGCACCACACACCACCGGCGTAGCTCCTTTTTAAGTGCCAGTGTTTCAAATAACTTTTCCAATCCGCTCTTAGCAGCCACATAATGAGGCCAAGCTGCAACTGGAGCTTCAACAGCCACTGTAGATATAAGTACAACTTGGGCATCAGCCGCTATGATATCTTCTAACGCAGCCAATGGTGCGCTGACCATCTTGAAGGATTGTTCGATATAGGCGGAGAATCGCTCATGCGAATCCTTGGACAGCACCATAGCCTCGAGTGCGGGTGTCGCAGATAAGAAAACGTAATCCAGAACAGCTCCAGACTCTTCCAGTGAATTGGTCAAAGTACTGAAGGGTTCAGCCTGCTGACAATCTCCCTGAACGGGAACAAAGTTTATTCGTATATGCTCGGGAAGCAATTTCAGCCATTTATCAACTTCATCCCTACTGCGATAAAAATTTCCATAAACCCTGGCACCGGCAAGCAAACTCGCGGCAGCAATACATGCCCCAAGACCGCGGCTTGCACCAGTGATAAAGATATTTTTACCCGAAAAATGGGACTCAACCCTATCTTCAAGTTTCAGTGAAAGCGGATTCAGCCCTCGACTCTCTGGCCTGAACAGCGCTTGTAGCGAAGCGCTCGCCAAAGCTTGCGAGTGGTTCGCTATAGCAAGTTCCTGACTCACCATACCAAACGCTTTTTCTACATGGGTCACACGGGCATTGACATCCAAACTGTCGAATATTTGGCCAGCAAAGTCCGGCTCCAATGAAGCGGAAAATCCACTGAATAATGCCTGTTGCCCAGGCAGCTTCATTCCAATCCAATAGCTGAACAGACCAAGCACAGCCGACAAATTTGCCAATAAATTGGTAGGCACAACACCCAGATTTTCCGCCAGAAGTTCAAAACAATCCCATCTAGGCGGATAGCGGCTCTCGGCGTAATCATTCTCGCTAACAGAATCCACGGCGACTAAGGTAGCGCTTTCATCGTATTCGGTAGAATCTGAACGGCGGGGCTGCCAAAACAACTGATCATTATCTATGAACTCAGCCACGAAAACACATTCCAGCAGCGGCAAACTACCGTCACTAATTCTTATGCTGTATTTATTTTCCGAATGCTGTTTACCGCTAATTGAATACTCTTGACCAATTGCTATTGCGCCGAGAAACTCAGCCTTAATGTTATGGATACGGTAACGATGCAATGAACGGATGTAAGCTAGGCTGGAGATCACAGCGAGACAACCAAAGCAAATAGGCGTCGCAAACGATGTCTTCCTGGCGTACACCTCATCTAGGTGCATCGGGTTAAGGTCGCGACTAAATTCGGAGAAACTGTCGATCAGATTCTGATGAAAAGCAATGCGGTGGCTGACTAATTCCATAAGGCGATATTCCGTAAGAACAACTTAATCTAAACGCGAATTTCAGTTCGACTGTCTCATAGCGCGAAAAAACCGCGACAACAAGAACAAAGCTGACAATGATTAACTACTTTAAAATGGCGAGCGAAAGCAGATAGGCCAAACGTAAAGCACAAAACAGCCTCACCATAAAATATATTTTCCATGCAAACGACTGTCATAATGCATGCGCAAAAACCAATAGCGTGTACAACCTTTAGATAACAACCCGCTTGGATCGATTTAAAACAGCCAAAACAAAATAACGAATTCATGTTAATAGCGCAATTTGACCGACAACCTATCAACAGAAATTTTTACCGACAGAAGCGCGAGCGAGCATAACACCAACCTCACACCTTTTTATAAAATAACCATATTGGAGCTACATGATTGAGGAAGTAGTTCACATTCTGCATCCTCAAAAGATCAAGACCAATTAAGAATCAGGCTTTTAATACACTGAAGACACCAGCAAGCTCCCAATTTTCACAGAATGAATGCAGATAAATAACGCATACAAAAACACACAAACAAAAAACACATTATTAATGTTTCATACGTTTACAATTCCACAAATTAAAACAAACAACCCATAGATGCCTGTCACCCATTTAAGCCGTATAGATATTCACGCCACACTTACAGATTTATATGTCCGCACTAACACCAACAATCAACCTCGCCAACCACGCGGAATTATAACGAGCCATCTAAATATATTTTTATAAATTCAGCGCTCTAACAAACCGGCTCACAACAACCAAAAAACATTCCAGCGATATTGAAAACACCCACTATAGTTTTATTGCGTATAAAAAGTGTGACCTTCACGCTATTGATAAATAAAAAAAGGATGGTTTACTATTTGCGCGCCCACGATCTTCGTTGAATGTGTTGTGCGACCTTGGGCGCCTTGATTTATTATTCTCGCACCGTGATCGAAAAAAGAGCTTTTTCGTTATTTCGAATTCAAATGGTGCACAATTTAAACAGCGACACCGCCAGCAGTGTTGGCTGGCAACCGAAATTGAAAGCATAGGAGCGCTAACATTGAATCTAACAAAAATTGCTTTACCAATTGTGACTATTGGATTGCTAACTGGATGTAAGGTGAGCGATAAGGCGCCTGGCGTTTGGTACGGCGTGGCATTTGACAATGCAACTGGAAACTATTCTGAGGTTGCCATGTTTATCACCGAGCTGGGGGAAACCCGAATATCCACAACGTCTGGATTCTATCTAGCCGGACCGGGATTTTTTGATGGCGACATCATTTATAGCCTTCCGCTAAGCAACTATGGATCAACAGATTTCACATCTGTTAGCTACGATACGCAGCTCCTTGTCACCGGTGAATTTACGGATGCAAGCGTGTCACTGGAAATAAAAGATGAAGACGAAGTAGTACAAAACCTCGACCTAATTCGCAGTACGGATGCGGTCGCCACTCAGGCGCAGTATGCTGGCAGCTGGTATGCAAATCCGCATGCGCCTGACCCTGCATACACATGGCTCATCGATGAAAATGGCAATATCGGGGGCAATGATGAACTAGGCTGTCTATATTCTGGCAAGGTTACTGCTTCCGATACAATCAACGTTGCAGAGCTGAATCTTGTTATTACAGAGTGCGTTTACGAAGGCGCCTACCATGGCATCATGAGCCTGTTCTTGTCGCCCAACTCAGATCGAATCGGTATTTTCTACAACTACAGCAATCTTGAAAATATTTTTGTAAACGGTCTGGAAAAAATTCTCTAGCACAAACTTAGGAGGCAATCGCATGACAGAATTATGTCTTTTTCCCGGTCAAGGCAGTCAAGCACCGGGCATGGGAGAGGCGTTATTCGCCCGCTATCCGCACCTTACCGACTCCGCGTCCGATTGCCTCGGGTTCGATGTTAAAGATAAATGCATGAATAGCTCAGCGAGCGAACTCTCCAAAACACAAGTCACACAACCGCTGCTTTATGTGGTTGGCGCGCTGAGTTATTTAAAACATGTAGAAGAAACTGGTGTAGTACCGGATTATCTCGCAGGTCATAGCTTGGGAGAATATGTCGCGCTTTTCGCAGCAGGATGCTTTGACTTTATCAGTGGTCTGGAAATAGTCGCAGAGCGGGGGCGACTAATGTCCGAGGTATCCGGTGGAATTATGTTCGCCGTGCTCGGCCTGCCTGCAGACGCCATTGTGCGCCAACTGGACAAACTTAATTTCGACCAGCTCACCATTGCTAATTACAATGAGTACACACAAACGGTGATTGCAGGATACTGCGAAAACCCCAGGTTACTGCAGGAAGAATTAATTGCCGCTGGCGCAGCAAATGTGGTTCAGCTCAATGTTAGCGCGTGTTTTCATACCCACTTTATGAAACCAACAGCAGAAAAACTCGCACAATTTCTGAACCGATACCGACTTTCACAACCTAAAATTAAAGTCATCGCGAACCTGACCGGCATGGCCTACCGCAAGGAAGACAATGTAGCAGAGATGCTGGTTAAGCAGGTTTACAGCCCAGTGCTTTGGCTGCAATCTATGGAAGCCGTACTTCCAAAAGTCGAATCGTGGCAGGAACTCGGCTCTGGCACTGTACTTACTGGAATAGTCACGCGCATACAGGATGCGATGGCTAGTACAGCTTAAAGCTTGGCAAAAGTGGGCATGTTTTCGCCCGACGATGCACGCGGCGATTAAATTTATTTTCTCTATTTAATTTCCGCGCCCTTTAAAAACTGGCGAAGTTTTGTGGGTTCCTACGTTTACGTAGCTTGTGTATTTGTGATATTTCAAGGGATTAGGTTGTCCTTATGGCAATGGCGGTGATCCCCTGCACCGCCTATTGGCTTCGTAATTTCCTTCGCCAAGTGAATATACGCCGTCTAATACGGAGCGAATACGTACAGAAACACGTATGGCGTGCTCTCGATATTCCTTTCATCGGCACACAAGCAATCGGCTCTTTATGCAAGCAACCAATCAAGTCAGCTAGTGGGCGATCTAGCCTCACCTAAACCCCACCCCAAAATTCAAGTACACATAACTTTCCATTTGATTAATTCACACCACTTACCAAATGCAATTTTGTTGAAGCAAATAACATCTTGGTTACCGCCTATCTGACCTTACAAGAGCGAACATTGAGAGGCATTATCAATCCAGGTGGTATTGACGCTTAGTTGACAGACCAAATGATTTCCAATTTAAGAACGTTCCCTGAGTTCTCAAGTGAAGTTCAATTATTTAACGCGACACCCCTGATTATGACGGTCTGCTTTTTAACAGGCTTAAAGCCATACTTCTGAAAAAATGGCTGCGCTGTATGACTTACTTCAGAATGTAGCGCACCAACGCTGGCACCGCGCCTTAACGCCTCGAACATCAATAAGTTACCTATACCCTGCCCTTGATATTCACCATGAACAAAAAAATGGTCTATTAGACCGCTCTTCTGAACATCTGAATATCCGACAATTTTATTTTCCTTGAGCACAACGAAGGGCTGAATTGCCGAAATTTTACGCCACCATAGCGCGCGGTCTAGATCGATGGGCGCCCAGGCAGATATCTGTTCAGCAGTGTAGTGCTGCGAACAAATCATATGAATAGACGAATAGAAAACCTCAAACAGTGACTCTTCTTCACCAGCCACAAAATCACGTAGCACCACCATTCCGAACTCTCCAGATACGACTAACGCGTAACATATTTTATATTTATAAAATATCATTAATTTAAACAGCTCACACCCATACAACACATCGACAAAATTCGCTTTTTGAATCAACAATGTATTACGACGATTATTTTTTTTAAATTCGCACATTAGTGGCTTTGCAATACACTAATCTATTTGCCATATATTCCTGAAAGCAGGCCATGGCATTTCTCTAAATGAGTAGCAAATTGCTTGGAGCAGGCGTATTAATAATTCCCCACAAACGCAGAGAAAACGACAGCCCTCATTTTTTAAAGACTAAGCTTTCACCATGACTGACGACATCAATTTCCTTCTTAGAATATTAATCACCTACGCCTTAAATTGTTTGACATAACTACCGAAGAAGTCAGTGAAAACATCCTAATCGGCAGACATAGAACGATGAACGTTGACCCATCCAGATATAACGGCAAAACACTGCGACACAAAATACCTATTCGATATCCCATCACTCAGAGATCCTATCCCGCCGGGCAGGATCTTGCTGAGCTTAACTTGGTTAACTAAACAATATAAACCCGCACGCCAAACCTCTCAACCAACCTCTAATATACGAAAAGACTTGACCCTAATGAGTACTTTTGGATCGAGGCGCGCACCAAAACAGGCCGAAATTCAGATCTACGTAACTAGGGACTTCTAATTTAGCATGTGAGCACTAACCGCAATATTAACGGGCCGCCGGAAAGAGCCTTACTGATTAAAGCATAATATTTGAGACCCCCGGAGGAGGTAAGGAAAAACACAATCTCGACAGAAATCAATCTGTTAGAAGGCACACTTTCTCCAAAGCTACCGGAGATATCAGCGTCAATCGAAAAGGTTAACACTAGGATTTTTTATCCTTAAGACCTCGGCTTGCCCCCATAAACCATTAAAACAACGACACGTCATGACCGCCACATCAATTGGTACATTACGTGATGTAGCAAGCCTCATCACTGGTTTAATTATCATGTATATTATTTGTATGGCAAGCTATAGTGGCAAGCATATTGCCATCGATAGTACGCTCTAGCCGATACCGAACTAACCTACCCCGTCCCAACCCGTTACTTTCTGTACCATCACTGCTGAGAATTCCAGCAGTTCAGTTTTGAATACATCAGAGCTAGGCGGGGAAGCAACCAACACAAGAGATTCGTTTTTCCTGCATGCATCTATATATTAATTGCATGCCAATGCAATGATTTATTCTAATAATGAACCCAAAGATGACTATTTCGATCACAGGTAGATTTTGTGATTTTTCGCGTACCTGGAATATTTTGTTTTAGGTATGCGGTTAACCATAACCGAATCAAAATTAATTATTGGAGTAGTACATGAAGCACCAATTTAAAAAACTTGCTGCAGCTATAGCTTTGACTGTACCCGTGTCTTTAACGGAAATTGCTCTGGCCCGGGGTATCAAAAATCAAATACCAGTAACTCAAAAAGAACGACAGTACGAATTTATTTGCAAATTCGCAAAGGCCGCGACGACGCCCTCGTCCAAGAATTCTAATTCAGCGGAAATTAGGGATAACCCAAAGACTCTGCGAATACAAGGCAAAGATCTTGTCGTTACCCCCATATTCGATTCTACTGAGGCGTCAGCGGCAAGCAGCGCCACCAACGGCAACAAAAAGCGAAAGGCGGACTTCTCCAGTTTAAAACAGTTTTACGCAATGTCGTCTAACAATGCGACCATCGAAGAGCTCCATAATATAGCCAAAGAATTAGAGTCAACCAACCAAGTGGAGTATTGCGAGTTTATTCCAAAATACACCCCGCCCCCTGCCGACATCGCCCCCCTCAGTACCGACTACAGCGCCTATCAAGACCACATACAGCCCGATCCAGGCATTGATGTCACCTATGCAAGGTCCCTCGGCTTAACGGGCTCTAATGTCACAATCGCCGATATAGAACATGACTGGAACCTAGATCATGAGGACCTAATCGACCAAAATGTTCGTTTCGGTAATGAGCGCGTGCCCTCCGTTTTTTCGAGTCACGGTACGGGAGTTATTGGCATTCTAATCGCTGGGGACAATGGCTATGGTATGACAGGCACGGTTCCCGATGCAGAGGTCATTGTATTTACCCATTCGCACGGACAACACGGACGAAATCTAGCTCTCGCCCGAACCATTGCGGCATTATCCGCCGGAGATATTATTATTCTGGAAATGCAAACTGCAGGCCCGCAAACTCCCGGCTCATGGACAATTTCTGACAACCCAGGTAAATCGTATGGACCACCGGATTATGACCGGTCCATTTGGGATCTTGTTAAAATTGCCACCGATGCTGGCATTCACGTTGTTACCACAGCCGGCAACGGGAACGTCGACTTAGATCACAGCCTTTACGACGATTACCGCGCACGGGGCGATAACGGCTCCATTTTGGTGGGTGCCGGCAGTTCCACGGCCCAGCATTACAAACTAAATTTTAGTACATACGGCAGCCCTTTACACCTTCAGGGCTGGGGAGAAAATGTTTGGACCCTTGGCACTGGCGACTTGGCTAAATTTGGCGATGACGACAATCAGGCTTATACGCACTCCTTTAACGGTACCAGCTCCGCCGCGCCGATTGTTGCCAGTGCCGTGGCTTTGGTTCAAGACTATGCTGAAACCTTCTTAGGCCGAGATATAAGCCCGCTTGAAATGCGTACCCTACTGATAGAAACCGGTATCGCACAAGGTGAAGGCGGCTTGATTGGCCCCCTGCCGAATATTCGGGCCGCTATTGAGCGACTATCGGAAGAGATATCGAGTGGTAATATCTGTGACGGCATAAATGAGTACCCTAATTGGACAGCACAAGATTGGCCTGGTGGCCCATACAACCACGCTAATGCACTCGATAAAATGGTTTATCAGGGTGGCTTATACGAGGCTAACTGGTATACGTCGTCGGTACCCGGCAGCGATCCGTCATGGCTTAGTTTGGGCGCGTGCGCAACTTCATCTGCAGCCCATTGACCAACGGGAAATTTAACCTAAAACTTCCGAGCGAGAATACAACAGGCTCTTCTTGGCTTTCATGAGGTAAAAATACTAAGGCTCGCGTAAGCTGTTGAAATATGGGAATTTTCATAACTTAATAGGCAGCGAGCACTTTGAGCCTTAGTATCTCCAACAAAATAATTGAGCTATCCTGAGTAATGTAGTAAATATGTACAACGCGATTGAGTTGAGCAGATATCAACAGTTATCCATGATCAACTTCGCCGATCTCAATTGCTGGGCCCGGATAAAGAACTGTAAGAAAAAGCGGCTGATCACCCAAAATTTTTACGCCGACGGAGGTACACAAACACTCCAGATCATACCTATATGCGATACGATTTTTTGCAGCTCACTTCTGAAGTAAAGTCGATATTTCAACTTGGGTAAACGCCATTAGCCAGAGATGAGCACACGAATTATTGGTTCAAAATATCTTCGAGCCAATTTAGAAATTTGGCCGCACCTTTAGTTTCGAAGCTGTGCTTATTTGGTACGTAATAGCAGAGGTCTGACTGGATTGACCGGGTTTCAAATTGTTGTAGAAGGTTAGATTTTAACAGCTTTTTAGTAAGTGTCGTAGAACAGAACACAAGTCCATTTCCTGCCATAGCCTGCTGGATGCCGAAAAGCTCTTGATCAAATTTCTTAAGTTTAATATTAGCCCCATCCAGTCCATTTTTGTCCAACCAAGCAGCTAATGGAGGGGCCGGTAAGGATTTATTTTTCCACTCCGTGGTAAATAGAGTAATGGACTCATTTGACCAAGAAGGAGGCATCATTCCAACAGCACCAAACACATTGAATGACTCTGACCTAATGACATCAGAATCCTCAGCAACTGAGACCTGACCATACCGAATTGGAATAACATATGATTGGCTATCGAGTGACTCACCGGTCGATATTTCCATAGAAATATCAGGGTTGGCTAGTTCAAATTCATGCTGGGAGGGAATCAACACCAAAGCGGCTAATGACGATGTCGTCGTCACCCTGACCGTACTGCCAGCCTTCAACACATCTTCCAAAGCAGCGTCAATTTTACGAAACCCATCCGAGGTCGCTTTAGCTAATATTATCCCCATTTCGGTTAGTAATACCCGCCTTCCTTGCCGGTGGAACAAACCTACATTTAACCGACTTTCCAAGTTGCTAATGTGGTGCGAAACAGCAGTTGGGGTTAGCGAAAGCTCCTCGGCAGCCAGCTTAAAACTCCCCTGACGGGCAGCCGACTCAAAGACTTTCAGCGCCTGTAACGATACCTGCAAGCTTAACCTCCCAATTAACAACGAGTTCATCCACAGTATAGATGAGTTAAAGTCATCTATAGGTGTAACGTTTTCGTTTGTAATGATCTATACAGGCTAACAAAATGGCGCCCGTTATCCACCAACGAAGGTAATGGACATGAGCACATTATTGCACATCGACTCGAGCGTTAGAGCTGCGAACAACGCGAACTCAGATCAAAATTCCATATCGAAAAATATCGCACTCCGATTTGTTGATACATGGAAACGTAATCGGCCTGAAGATGACTATATCTATCGTGATGTCGGAATGAACCCACCTGATTTCATCACACAGGATTGGATTGGTGCGGTATTTACCCCTGAGAACAAAAGGACTCCGGCACAGAAAGAAAGACTTGCACTATCAGATAAATTGATAGATGAGGTGTCAGCTGCCGATGTTATCTTGATTTCCTCACCAATGTATAACTACGGCATGCCGGCTCAGCTAAAAGCCTGGTTCGATCAAATTGTACGCGTAAACAAAACGTTTGATTTCGATCTTTCACGAGGCGACTTCCCGTTGCAACCTATGCTTTCAGGCAAAACATTGATCATAGTGACGTCCAGCGGAGAGTTTGGTTTTGAAAAAGGAGGACTAAGAGAAGTGTCTGGTCACCTGGCACCGCACCTACGGACACTGAGTAAATATTTAGGCGCGGATAAAATGTATGAGATTGCCTCCGAATACCAAGAATTTGGTGACGACAGGCACCGCTTGTCGGTCGCCAATGCAACAAATCGGGCCGAAAAACTTGCATCAGAACTTAGTATTTCAACCCCGGCCGGATCGGTAAAAAATGGCATCGCCACTATGTGATCATTTTCTTAAAGAAGTTCACTGTTTAATGCATTTTATGATGCCGGAGTGGGGTTGGGTGCTTTTGTGATACACACCACAAAAGCGCTCGGCAAAAAAGCCCCCAGCACGCGAAGTTCTTTCGTGTTGAGCTGATTTTTATACACTTGCCTCTAAAATACCGGTGTGCCCTTTGGAATTCTAGTTTTAACATTGCTTTCCTCCTCCGTCAGACAATGGCACGACTCAGGTTCAATGTTGTAGCGTCCACTAGGCTTATATCTAACGTCGTGATAACCCTTCTCATAACATATGTTCTCACATTTTTCGCGCCCATCACTAACACTGGAAAATGTTGAATATAATCCATACACAAGAACCGGAATGAATATCCACTTGAATATCACAGTCTCAAAAGATGTAGGTTCCTTATCTGGTAATCGTTGGTACAAATTCAGTCCTTTTAAAGACACAACGCTCATGCAATGGTTGGAAACGGAGTTGATGTCCAAGACGCGTTAGCTGCTGAACATTGACTTGTAAGCATCAGGTTCCAGCACTGAATACATACCTACCTTTTTCTGAGTCAACATTTGGCGGAACCTTATGTTTGGCAAAATGATCGTACCCTTCCTTTAAATTCTTCCAGAAGGAGTACCACCTATTATTTTTGTACTTTTCTAATACCTCACTTTCCAATCGGAAAGGAAATGCATGTACTCTAAAAAATGGTTGCCCTGACTCAAAAGCGCCCTGCGCCATAGCGTATATTTCATTTATATATCGGTCTGTCATCGCGTAGCTCCCAATCGACACGCATTTTCCGTGTACCATCAACGCGCTTCCCGTAAAACCATGCAGGCGCTCATAGCTATTTGGGTAACCTAGATTAAATGATAAATGATATGAGCTCCATGGGTTTAAGCTTCCAGGTTTAACGAAATAAAAGCCCTCGGGTGCCTGATTGTCTCCCTTTCTCGTCTTTGGTCCCAAACTCCCAGAAAAAGTACAAATTTCATATGTTTTGAATAGTTCGTACTCTTCGCCACTCTTTACCCACAACTCAAGTTCCGATGTTTTTTTAATATGCGTATGTAGATGGGGTTACCATATTCAAGACCAGCTCGCTTAAGCTGAGCAACCAATTCAGGCTTAACATTGGCAATTGCCTTTTTCGATCTTGCACTCGTAGGCATTTCCGCTGAAATACAGACATTGGAGAGCAACAGAAAAAACACAACTTTTATATATTTATCCATACGTATTCTTTGAATGCGTCATGTTAGAACGCCCAACTTCCCGAACGTCCCCACACAGATTCTGACGTGCGGAATTACCGCATCGGAATGCCGCACCACCGGCTCTTCAGTAATATCATTGCTCGTGTAATCCACGAACCCTCAATACCAATTGACTGCAACATTACGGTTAGTAACGCGCAACGGCTGGATTCGAAAATATCTTAACAGGTTTATCCTTGATCAATGAAACAATTCTCTCGTTTCTTCAGTTAGGTGACTCCGTATCAGTTCCTGAAATGACTGGCATATTGCTATAAACACTCTCTCCTCATAGTAATCACCAGTATCTATTGATTCTTTGTTTTCAGTCTTTTTGTACCAATAGCATCCTTCAATATTTTTAAATACATCAGGCTCATAGCTCAACATTCTTTTATTAGGTGAATGTGCATATATACATCTTATTCGATATATCTTTCTCAAATCGTTCAACTCTTGAGCATTCAAGTAGCCTAAATTGTGCAAAAGAACTGACATCTTGCCCAAAGTACCAACAATTCCATTTTCGCCGAACAATTGTTTATGAATAAGGTTTTCTCTATATTCAGGATTTCTATTCTTGAATTCTTGACTAAGCAATTGACTAGCCACTAGTTCTAGCCGACAAATTATCTCAATCACTTTGCCCCGGTTTAATGGATTTGCATTCGTTGAAGAAGCTTGCCACACCATTAATGCATCCTCTTAGTTCGTCAAACAGATCTTAGGGTAGCTTGATGGTCTTTCTCGAACATAACGAGGCTGTCGAATAACACCGACATACCTATACGCAGCGGATAATTTCAGGCACCCGTTTTTATAAGGCTGTTTAACAAGGTTAGTCACAAAGCCGAACGCTATCAGAAAAATTCTAATAACGAAAAACAATTTTTCTTTAGTGGTTCTATCGTTCATAAGACCCATAACGAGACCGTAGAAAAACAAAATAAGCAAAAATACCTATTTAGCTTGTAAGCTGTAAATTTGCAGCAAGCATTTTGCTTTACTTCAGTCGACTAATTTTTAATGGCTTTCCAGAAGCCAATTTTGCCGAAAACTCGCCTATTATCAGCACCCCATTGCACTATAATTGGCTAATTTCTCAATATTATGCACCAAACAATATAATTGCCATTGACCTTGAACCTTCTTTTTTCCCCGTAAACCAAACCGATCCAATCCCTTTTGGGTACCAATATTGGCGAATACCGGCTCTACGACGGACATGCGATGTTGATAGACTTGTTTTCCGTAACGGCTATCCACGCGTTTTTGCATCCAGGCCGTTGGCGAATTTCGGGTGTCGATGGTGAATGTCACTTGACGGCCATGTCCCTCCCGGGTGTCTGCAGATCCTGGGTTGCGCATACATTCGTTTTTGCGTGGGCAATGACGGCAATCAGTGAGCCTTCCTTCGAAACTTAGTTTACATTTTCCATACTGATCTGTCGTTTCATGTTTCAGCCACATGGGGTTGCCTTCTGGGCATACACAGGTCTTATCGCGCTTGTTCAGGGTAAACTCAGAAGCGGGAATGACCTTTTTAATACCTTTGACGGTATCTTGATGCCGCTTCCCGTGCTTAACTTTCTGGTGTTTAAATTTAGGATCGCGCAAACGGAAGCTGTTGTCCGGTACGTACGCGTTGAATGCGTTGTCCTTGAGGTAGGCATAATTGGCTTCATTGGCAAAGCCGGTATCGGCGGTAATGATGATTTGGTCTTCGACAAGACCAACATCTAATCCTATGGTGCTATAACGGGCTTGTATCTGCTCGATCACAGGCTGTAACGTATGGTGTTCCTGCCCTTCGCCGAACGCTTGGGCGTCGACAATAATCTGGTGTTTTTTATCCGCCGCCGCAACACCGTTGTAGCCTTGTATCGTCCCCTTGCTGGTGGTCATTTTCGCCGACTCATTGTCGGTGATATTGCTTTTAACCTCTTTTTTCCGTTTACCTTGCCCCATCCGTGGGGTCTCCGTCTTTAGGAACTGATCAATCTTGTTGAAATGGTTACTAAGGGTTTCAATGCTTTGCTCGAGTTGATCCTTGCGTTCCCGCTCTCCTGTTCTGCGACGATCCAGCTTTTGATGCTCTCTCACGCAGGCTCGGATTTGTCGCTGTATTTTGTCGCGCTTCTGAGCCAGCTCTTCAAAAGTGCCCGAGTGTTCCTTTGCGGCATTCGATGAGATTTTACAGCCGTCAATAGCGATTAGTTCGTGACCAATAAGCCCCTCCTGATCACATACCAATAATATCTGAGTAAATATGTCGGCAATGGCATCGGGCTGGGAACTGATGAAGCTGGCAATACTTGTGAAGTGAGGTTGTGTATCGCAAGATAGGGCTTTGAACATGATATTGGTTTTACATGCCCATTCAATATCCCGACTAGAGCGAATGCCATGGTAATAGCCGAACAAAGTGATTTTTAACAAAATCGCGGGATCATAGGCTGACCGGCCGCCGTGATCATTGTGATAACGCTCATAGAACGGAGTGAGATCCAACCGTTCTTCAATAAGCTTGTGGAGTACAAACTCAAAGGTTCCCGGACGTATTTGCTCTTCGAAGTTGATGACAACCATTGTGTCTTGGTTGTAATTGGGCTTTTTGAAGTTAGGCATTCTTACGTCCCTCAGATAATGCCTCATTTTAGCGATAAACCGCTTGTTTTTGGAGTTTTTCTACAGGCTCAACGCCCCAGTAACGGGCCGGAACGGAGTGGTTTGCGTTGTGCTATTAAAGCACATAAGCGAACCACGCAGTGAAGGTCCGAGCCAACTTGCTGGCGGGCGTTAACTGGATTGTTATGTTTTTTCACTCGAATACCGGTTTCATAAATGAACGCTCGAAACTAATAAAACACTTGGTTTCTCGGTAGTATTCCATTGCTGCTTGGCATTCAGGATCATTTGCTGCATCAGTGCGATATTTTTCGTACTCCGCAAGTGTGGGAAAGGTAAATAACGCTAAAGCAATATTACTTGGACCCTCATGCGGTAAAAAATAACCGTGATGCTTGCCTCCGAATTTCTCTACTAAAGGAATCCAGAGTTTTGCATAGTGCTCAAACTCCTTGAGTTTAAATGGATCAACTACATATTTCAGATAACACGTAACCATAATTTTCCCTGTAAAATATAACGCCGCGGTAAGCTGCGGCTATGTAGTTGATTGTGTTGTGGCAGCGTAGCGACCGCCACATAAACAAGCAACGGAATAGCCGTCAGCTTGACCGCCTTGTTAAGTACGGAAGGTAGATAGCACCCAAAAAGCATAATAAGGATGTTGATACACCCAAAAACATTACAACTTGTTGACGTACTTTGGCTGATTTTTTTAACATTTTGTCGTTACCAAGAATCCGGGATTTTGAAAATTCATAGCTTTTCTTATCTTCGGCAGCCATCGCATCAATATTGATAAATCTATTTTCAATTGAGTGCATAGCACTCTCAGTAGCAATTTTCATCAACGGATATTCCAATGCACTTAGCACAGGCGTAACAAGGCAAACAAAGCCCCAGACAACTAGAAATATCCGTATTTTTTTCATCTAAATGTATACCTAACGAGGCTGTCGAATAACACCGACATACCTATACGCAGCGGATAATTTCAGGCACCCGTTTTTATAAGGCTGTTTAACAATATCAGCCACGACGTTATTTACATCTATTTTTAAAAAATAGTTACCCTTCATCGGGCATAGCTCCCATATTTTTGTATCTTTACCAAGTTATGTACCGCACAGAATAAATACCATTGTCCGGACACCTTTTTAAGGCTCCTCAAGCTAAACCAGCGCAGACCCATTATGTGTTTCATATGCGCAAATACGGGTTCGACAATACCAATGCGATCCGAATAGATGGCTCTACCTTCGGGACTGTCCATTTTGCGTTTCATTCGATCAATGGCGCGACTGTTGTTTTTAGCGGTGTCTTTGCGGATACTCACCTGTCTGCCGCGGTCTTTGACCCCATTACGTAAACACTGGGCTTGCATCGCGCAGTTTTTACAGTCGTTGAGGTAACCTTCAAAGCGAATGTACTCGACGCCTTTGTTTTGATATCCAGAGGAGCAAAGCCAGAGTTCTTTTCCCGCTGGGCACCAACAGCGTTGTGCCTGCGGGTCATACTCGAAGTCACTCGATTGAAAGTATTTCTGTTTCCTTGCCTTCGGCTTTTTATCTTGGTGATCCACAAACCTCGCATCGCGTTTACGATAGAGGGTATCCGCAATATAGGCATCGACGCCTTTCTCTGCGCAATAGTCTAAATTCACCCCGCTATGAAACCCAGCATCTGCCAGCAGTTGGCAACCATCTAGCCTGTCGGATGCAAGGAGTTTATCAATCATGGGCTGGAGCGTGGATTGTTCGCTATCACCAGTTACATCAGCATTGACAATGACCTGGTTCAGTTTATCGGTTGCGGCCAAACCGACGTACCCTTGTAAGGCACCACCGTTACCGGACATCATATTGGCGCTATCAGGGTCGGTGAGGTTGGTCTTACGAACTTTTCCGTTATGCCCCCGTTTATCCACCATATCACTGAGGGCGGTTTTTAGCTTTTTATTGATGCGTTTGAGTTTTTCTATCTGCTTTTCTTCTTTTTCACGCACCGGGGTATTCACCACGCCCTCAGCATCTTCTTGACGATGCCGTGCCATCACCCGCCTTACCGCACGTTGAATTTTTTGATGTTTCTTCGTGAAGTCGGCCTTAGTTCCCGACCATTCCTTCGAGGCGTTTGAGGGAATTTTACAGCCATCCAATGCCAGTGTGTCACCACCAATCAGGCCCAGTAAGTCACACTGCAACACGATTTCTATAAATATGCCTTCAAGTCGTTGAGGGTTCTTCGAAACAAACGCGGCGATAGTGGAATGATCCGGGGTGAGAAAACCAGAGAGTGCCATGAACACTGTATTGTATCGGCACAAATGTTCGATTTTACGGCTGCTGGTAATTCCGCGATGATACGCAGAAAGTATGATCTTGAGGAGAGTTCCCAGGCTGTATGCAGAAGCGCCACCCGCATCGTTGTTAAAATCGCTTTCAAACGACGAGAGATCTAGCACATGATCGACAATCAAGCAGACTGTCGCCTCAAAGCTGCCCTCTGTTATTTGTTCCTCGGGAATAACAGCGACAAATTCCCCCTGTTTATCATTACCTTGTTTGTAATGCGCCATGCCAGACTCCGTTAAGCGGCGTTGGGGTCTATTTTAACCCTTTAGAAACTTCTGTTCTGCAGGTTTTTGATGATTTTTTGAGTTTTTCGACAGCTTCAACGCTCCGCTAAGGGGCCGGAGCTGTGTTGATGGTTTTGTGCGAGCGTAGCGGTAAAGCACAAAACGAGCAACGCAGCGGAGGTCCAAGCAGCGACAGCTGCTGAGCCTTGAGCGGTTTGTTATGTGATTGTGCACTTTCTAAATAGATACGATACCTTTGAATATGCGACAGTACCGATGATTACCCCTTCAGCATCACTTCCAGATTGCCTAAAAGCACATTTTTCTAAAACTTTTGTTGATGCCACGTTGGGTTCAGTGACGTTTGCCACCACTGTTTCGTAGCCCAGAAATAATGCATAGTCTAACACTGCTTTAAGCGACTCAGTAGCAAAGCCTCGACCATGGAATTTTGGCAGGAACATAAACCCAACCTCAACTTGTTTTTGGTTAGATGTATTTCTGAAACCAGTTACACCTAAAAATTCATTCGTTTCTTTTAGGTAAACAGCCAACGCTAACCAGTGGGACTGCTTAGTATCCCAATCCTTTATGCGTGACTCGAAGGAATTCTCGACTTCCGCTGCTGACAAAGGATCAAAACAATACCTTGTCACATCATCATTTGTAATGAGACGCTGAAAATCAGCGCAATCCTTTCGCGTTAGCTGCGAAAGAATTAGCCTCTCAGTTTTTAGTTCGTGAGCCATGATCTCGGTTTCACATAACGCCTGGCTATGGCGACGTAGTGTAGCTGGTTCTTTTTGTGGTATTTTAACCACAAAAAGAACCAGCGGAACGGAGTGCGCTCATGAGCCATTTGTTACATCCCCATTTTTTCAACAAAGAATTCTATAATCTTATCTATTTGCCTTGAAAATACCACAATTTCAGAATCCGTAAAGTATTGCTCAGTTTCATGGATCATGACATTTCTGACTTTATTTAGTTGCTTTATTTCCTTATACATCGCCGAGCTAATAAGATTATTCTTTATCAATGCCTCCTGATTTTTGAATAGCATTGCGCGATCCCTCTTTGAAAGATCGGGCGGCAATATATTCTCGGCAATTAGCAGCTCGACCATGAGAGACTCTAGCATTTTCCACTTTTGGATAAAAGTCCCGAAAACTACGCTTGAATTGCTAACTACTAGTTCTGCCAAATCCTCTCTGTCATTTTCGTTGATGGTTATTTTGTCTAATGACTCTATAGCCGCCAAGATTTTAAGTTTTACTTCTTCGACCAATTTTGTTGTCTGCTCATGGTCTGGTTTAGTAAATGTATTATTGTGGGCAATTTTACACCTTAGCTTGTAGAGCTTTCCCCACCTGGATTTTAGATACGATGCTTCACAATCAACATAAGATTGGAAGTATCGCTCCCAATTTGATTTGGGTATAAACTCGCTAATCTCTTTGATGCTTACTGTTTCGGCATTTACTTCAGATATCTTCTTTACTAATCCTGAAATATCTAGGGTCCTATACTCGTCAAACAGAAAATTAGAGAGTTGAATAAAATCTGTTTCGTAGAGATAATTCGTATTTAAATCGACATTCTCCGCCCGAGCCGATTTCTTTAAGTCCTCTGGCACGGTTTCTTTAATCCAACCAAGCCCAACATTGGTAAGCATGAATTTTGTGATTAACTTTCGAACGAGATTTTCAATTTCATATATCAACGGATAACTATGGGATGAATAATAAAAACTAATGTCGTCCCATAGCGCTTGAACTCCGTTGTTAGCATTCATATTTAACAGTTTCCGAATTGATCTGCAAAGATCTGAAAATTCAGATACATTGTCACCGTCGAAAATCAATCTTATGTGAAAGAATTTATGATTCTTTTCAGTATTCTCACCTTCTTGAAGTTCGTATTTGACCGAGATATCTCTAAAGTTGAGCTTAGTCCCACCTATGTGTATTTCCGAGTCTGATTGAAGAAAGCTCTTGAAAGACTTAGAGTCTCTGCAAAAGGTACTTCCTGAGTCAATAAGCACCAAATACTCAACTTTCAATTTCTACTCCTTAGCGTGGAAAAGATGTAACGCCGCTAGAACCTGCACTGCGTGCGGAGCGGATTTTTGGTGTATTTTGGCGAAGCCACACCAAAAAGGAGCGTAGCATGCAGTGTCAGGTTGCTGGCTTGGTTATGCATTAACTCCCGCCTCTAAGGTGCGCACGAATATCTTTGAACGAAAGCCAAGTAAATAACAGTGCTACTACGAAACAGAATACAGCAATTATATAGCCCAATTCCGCAGGTACTTTAGCACCCTTAATTGATACAAACCCATTCGTTAATATTTGCATTGCAGTTGAAGCAGCTATGAAATATGCCACAACGCTCATACCAACCATTTTCCACAGCTCTACTATTGGCACTCTAGAGACAGAAGAAGACCCATTTTTAATCTTTCGATTTCTTCTATGCTGCATTGATATTTACATTATCTATTTTCGTTTTTAGTTTTTGCATAACGCCGTGCAGCAGCGGCCGAAGTGGAGGAGCTTGTTTTTTGTGGTAGCGTAGCGTTTAGCCACGAAAAACAAGCTCCGAAACGCAGGGGAACCTAACCCGCTTTTGCACACACCTGTTTGTTAAACCGCTATTCTACTCTCAAATTTAGCGGGTGATATATACCCAATCACCGAATGCGAACGCTCATGGTTGTAGTAGCGCATGTATTCGCTGATTATTCCCCTCAGCTCATCTACCGTATTAAAAGCCTTTCTCTTAATGCTTTCTGTTTTAAAATCCTGAAAGAAAGACTCGATATGCGCATTGTCATTCATTTGCTTAACACCATTCATGCTTTGCTGTATGCCGTAGTGGTGTAGCTTTCTTCTAAATGATGTTGCGATATATTCTATCCCTTTGTCTGAATGCAGAATAACGTTTTTCGCGCCTTTGCGATTCCGCATTGCCCTCGCAAGGGTGTTGCTCGTCAATTCCGCTGTACGATTTTCTCCAAGAGACCAACTTATTATTCGACGACTGTAGCGATCCATGATGACCGATAGGTATTGCCAGCTTTCATCTGGCATGCGGATATAGGTCACGTCTGCTACCCAAAGCTGATTAATTCCCGTTGGGGTAAAATCCTTTATTCGGTTAGGGCTCGCTTTCTGAAATACATGCTGATAAGCCTTTGTCCTGTACATTCTGGCCTTTGCAGCCTTTAGTCCGTGCTCCTGCATGAGCCTGGCCACCCTTTTCTGACCAACATTGACCCCCTGTTTGCGTAGCTCCTGCGTTATCTTCGGGCTTCCGTAGCATCCTTCGTGCTTTTGAAAAATACGGTTAATCAGTGAGTAGATCTCGCTATCTTCCCGCTTACGCCTACTCTCGCCCCTTCGTCGCCAACTGTTGTAACCGTGTCTGCTTACACCATACAACCTGCACATTAGCGCAATGCTGTGCTGCGACTTATTTAGGTCGATGAATTCGAAGATTTCTCTTTTTTTTGCAAAGAGTGCTGGATGGCTTTTTTTAAAAGGGCGTGCTCTTCTTGCAAGAGATTGTGCTCCCGCTCCAGCTTACGCAGCCTTTTCAACTCCGATTTAATATCTGGATCTATCTGTATATTTTTCTTTTTCACCCTAATCTGCCCTCGTCGCATTTCCATTCGCCAACGATATAGCATCACTTCATGAATATCGAGCGCTTCAGCAACATGGTTTGCTTGCACCCCAGGAATTTCCGTTAGCGCTACCGCTGTCGCCTTGAAATCGTCATCATATGAGTTGTAATGTTTTCTTCTGGCCATTTGTCACCTCCAACTAAGTTATATGGAGGTGTGTGCATTATCGGGTTAGGTTCCCAGGTCTTGCTGACTGACATTGTTAGAATTTTATTTGTACAGACCTTGAACATATTGTTTTATAGGCTCTGGCAATAAATCCTGGGGGTGATCTCCTCCAAATGTAGCCCATTTACTCTTACCGTAAATTATTGTGCTGCTCACCTCTGTTCCATCTATTGAATAGACTACTATTTTTATTTCCAATTTATCCTTGAGCCCAGACCATTCTGTTGCTCTATCTTCCCAATGTAGTATGTAAGGAACAACTAAATATCCATAATTTCCGTTTGATTCCGATTTAAGACACTCCATGTCCTGGCATTTCCTCGATACTTCAACTTGATCTACATACCGCATAAACGCCGAACGTACAGCATTAGCAGTTGATTCTCCCGAGTTCGCATAAGTTTTTCCGCCATAAGACCCGTTTGCAGGAGTAGCAATAAATACGCTCAAATTCGAATACAAACTGTTGTCACTTTTGACTAGAACCTCATTTTTATAAGTGGAAGCGCAGCCTGACAGCACACATAAAGCCAATACATTAATTATTCTTTTCGTCATAGCCTTAAACTCCGATTATTGTTTGTATTTCTAACGCCGTGCAGCAGCGGCCGCAGTGGAGGAGCTTGTTTTTTGTGGCAGCGTAGCGACAAGCCACAAAATACAAGCTCCGAAACGCAGGTCCTGCTGACTGACTTTGTTATAAAAGCTTACGTGACAAGCCCAAATTATTGGGACCAACCGACCCTGCTCCATATTAAAAACAACTACTCACTTTAAATGTGCGATGAGAACACCGCGCAAAATTACCACTATTTTCAAAGCCCAAACGACCGCGAAGAGAACGACCAGCACCAATTAGAAGCTGACTCGCTCTCCGAGAGCCAGAACCACATTAAGAGCCCTACAACTTGCAGCAAGTAAAGCTCTAGTTTAAGCCACCAAATCCCTAACTACCCAACAACGCTTAACCAAAACAGAGCGCTTTAAAGTTGACGTTTCCGACGCTTTATAACGCCGTGCTCAACGGCAGTTTGTAAGTTGTGGTTTTGTGGGTTACTTTTGCGCAGCAAAACCACAAAGCCGCGACTTACAAACTGTCCAGCGCACGAAGCGCGCGAGTTGGAGCACTTTGTTATGCGCTGCCACACTTGAACATTTTTGCTTCAACCCGATAATACATACCCGAATTTTTCGGATTTTTCGCGCTAATATGTATTACTGAATGCTCGTTGATAAATATATAATTTGCCCCTACCTTAATTGCAGAACTCTTAAATTTCTTTTCAGCCAGCTCTTGCACTTCCTTCAATTCAACACCAGGTTCAACAGCCACCTCCTCTCCCAAAAACTCACATTCAGAGGGCACTGCGCTATAACTCAACGAGCCTTGATATGACTCAGGAGCTACTGCACAACCAGCAAAAAGTAACAGATAAATATATTTTAGATATCTCATAGCTATTTATGCATAACGCCTTTGTCATTTGCGTTTTGGTTGTAGTGTAGTTTTGGGGTAAAGTGGCGCAGCCACCCCAAAACGGAGCGTAGACCAAAACGTCGAATGGACATAATTGTTAGAACTATTCTTGCTCATAACATTTCAAATCAATATCGCTAGATTCTAGGCGAACATTATATATTTTGTTTTCGTCATGGCTAAAACAATACATTTCCTTTATGGTGCCCCATTCTAGGATTTGATAATCCGCTTCTTTGCTTTTCTCTAGTTTCGATAGTGTAGCAATTACACTTTTATGGCTCCCTTTCTTCAAAGCGTGCCGTCCAAATAGCACCCTAATTTTATTCTTGCTCAATTCACCGGATATTACCTTCTTAACTTTGGCTTCGAAAACGTAGAAATACGCCCAAGGGTGGCAATCTTCATCACTTTCTCCGTAGCACATCCATGCTGCCGCGTCCTCGGTTTCCTTTATAAATTTCAGATCCAAAACGACAACTAAGTCTTGCGTATAAGCAAGGGGTGAAAGCAATATTAAAATAAGGGCAAGTAGCTTTTTCATAGTGTGTTCTAACGCCTTTGTAACAGGCATTTTTTTGTGCAGTGGAGTTTTGCGGTAATGTGGCGAAGCCACCGCAAACGGAGCGTAGCAAAAAATGTCCTGTTGACAAACTTGTTAGCATTTAACGATCTCCCTTAGAGTAGAACGACACTAGCTCCTTAGCTTTTGGGTATAAATCCTGCCCGACTAGAATGCCATGTGCGACGCCACCTTCTTTGCCACCTATTTTATACATAAAGTGAAATACCGATTCCTTTAGAGCGTGTAAAGTTAAGCAAGGTCGTGCGCGATACATTATGGAATCTCTTTTAGAACTAAGAGGAACATAACTTACCCCCTCGCCACTAGACTTGAGCAACATATTAATACCAGAGAATTCAAGATTACGATACTGCGCCACCGACGACAGGTTGATTGTTACACACTCAAATTTAACCCATGACTCATCAGTAAGTTCCCATGTAACTTCAAGCTTACTATTATCAAGATCCCTAGCACTTTCCGAAAAAGCGGAACCAGAGATCAAAAACAGAATTACGAACCAAAACTTATTCATAGATGCTAACGCCAAGTTAACCTGCCGCAGCGGAGTTGTTTGTTTTTGTGGTAGCGTGAGCGTAAAGCCACAAAAACAAACGACGCAGCGGAGGTCAGGTTGAACTTTTTGTTAGTACCAGCTTACGAAAGCGTAATCATAGTTATTACACATCTTTTTTGTGACGGGAAATATGAGTCACTCTCATTTAGCCAAACTTTTATAGGCTTACCCATTGCATACGCAGATAAGGCCGCAGAAATTAAGTGCTCGTCGCCTTTACGGAAGGCTGCATGGACCTTACTGCAATCACCAGATTCATAACCTCCTTCGATTTGAATTTGAACAACATCGGGGTGACTCGACATGTTTTCGCCCGCAAACGCAATAGATGTAATTACACCATCATTTGCGGAGAAGACCTGCGAAGAAAAAAAAACACAGGAATATAAATAGCTTGATTTTAATTTTCATGATACCTCTTTATCTATATTGAGCACTAACGCCTACAGCACCTGCCCGCGCTGTGGAGCTTGATTTTGTGCAATAATGAGCGCAGCGAATGCACAAAAACAAGCGTAGCAGTGTGGGTCTGGTGGCTGTAATTGTTATAACAGCTTACGCGACAAACACAAACTATTGCGACCAAAAGACACTGCGACATATTAAAAAACAACCACACACTTTAAATGAGCAGCGAGAACACCGCGCAAAATTGCCAATTCTTTGTTAAAGCCAAAACAACCGTGATATGAACAACCGGTACCAATTAGCAGATGACTCGCTCTCCGAGAGCCGGATCCATATTTAGAACCCAACAACTTGCAGCGAGTGAAGCCCCAATTTAAGCCTCCAAATCCCTAGCTACCCGATAGCGATTAACGAAAACATAGCGCTTCAAAGTTAACGTTTCCGACGCTTTATAACGCCGCTAGAACCTGCACTGCGTGCGGAGCGGATTTTTGGTGTATTTTGGCGAAGCCACACCAAAATGGAGCGTAGCATGCAGTGTCAGGTTGCTGGCTTGGTTATGCATTAACTCCCGCCTCTAAGGTGCGCACGAATATCTTTGAACGAAAGCCAAGTAAATAACAGTGCTACTACGAAACAGAATACAGCAATTATATATCCCAATTCCGCAGGTACTTTAGCACCCTTAATTGATACAAACCCATTCGTTAATATTTGCATTGCAGTTGAAGCAGCTATGAAATAAGCGACAAGGCTCATACCAACCATTTTCCACAGCGCTACTATTGGCACTCTAGAGACAGAAGAAGACCCATTTTTAATCTTTCGATTTCTTCTAAGCTGCATTGATATTTACATTATCTATTTTCGTTTTTAGTTTTTGCATAACGCCGCTATAAGCAGCCGTAATGGAGGTGATTGTTTTGCGCTAGCGTAGCGGCCAGCGCAAAATCAAGCACCGGAATGTAGGTCTGCTTGATAGCTTTGTTATGCATTTGTGCACCTAAAGTATTCTTTAGACCATGAACCACCATTATCCAGGCATATATCTACAAGAATGAATTCCCTTATATATGGGTACAATAACCCCATGACACTTATGACAATTACTGCCTTTACAACCTTGCTCGCTTTGAGCGTTGCAAACCTAAACTGACATAATATACCGCACATTAAGAGTGCTGTAGCTCTCCACCACCAAATAATTCCCTGCTGATACCAATAATCTGGATATTCATTTGGCGGGCCACTTGAAACCCAAAAAGAAAACACCGCATGATTCAACAAGAATAAGCCAGCTAAGACTATGCAGAGCTAACCAACACTCGAATCACCCTTTCCTTTTTATTCATTCGATACTCGCGATGCATAACGCCGCTATTACCGGCGAATTGTAGTTGTTTGGCTTTTATGCTTCCCAGCATAGAAGCCAAACGACGGAAATGGAGTCCGGTAGATAGCTTTGTTAGGCATTTTTTGCCATATTAGGTAATTCCAGCCGCATATCGACCAGAATTATTTTCCCTGAAATTGAATCTTTGTATTCTGGGTGATAGTCATATGCTCCTGAATGTTTTGTAAGGGCGACAGAAACCCAAGGTGATTTTTGAACCTCGCTATAATACATATTCCTACCCACTTCGTTCCTGCTATAGCTAATAGGCCCCTCAAGCAACTCCCCAACGATATGAAACTGAATACGGACATACAAATGGTTTATATCATTCGAACTTTCGTAAAGCTCTGTAGGGTAATCAAGATCAATACATGCTCTTACAAGCTGGTTTAAGTAATCTCGCGGCAAAACGGTTTTGTAATTCGATTTCCACAGTGCACAAAGTTCACATTCACACATATACGCTGGAGCTTCAACATCTCTCTGAACTCTTTTAGTATCTTCGAGATTAAGTGCCACCAACCATTTATCAATTCGAATCGTCGGACGTCTTTTTCTCATGATTGCCTAACGCTTCAATCAGCCGACGCATTAGCGGTCGGCTGCATTGATTTGTTACATTTAATTCTTGAGTCGGCCATAATCGACCTCCTCTACAGCCCCTCCTATACACCGGCCTGCACCGGCAGCCCACAACGTTTTACCAGAAGCTTGTGCAGCTAGAGCCATTGCATAAAATGCTTTGCCGCCTTCCGATTCAAGGGATACAGCCATTCTTCCATTTACATCAGTCGCGCATGCAGGGCTTGCTTCAGGCATGTTTGAAAACTTGACTAATGCAATGTTCGGAGAACCTGTATTTACGTTGACTTGTATCCAGGAGACTTTACCCTCTGCGGTCCCAGCGAATGCCGTTACCGAATATATGCACACAAGAAATGACATTATTTTAGATATTTTGATCAATTTTCTCTCCGTTTAGCTATAAATGTAACGCCGTTGTAAATTGCAGTTTTGGAGGAGCCCGTTTGTGCTATTAAGCACAAAAAGGAGCGACGGAAAAACTGTCAATTTGACAACCTTGTTAGCTCCTAGTCCTGATCAAATACCACAACTGCTTTTGATCTTTCTTCGTTTAATGACACGGTTACGGAACCGCGTTCTGATTGCCAGTCGCCTGCACGATAGCAGTGTTTAAGCCTTACTGCCTCGTGGGCTTTAAGCCCCGCCGTGGCCGTTTTACTACTTTCAGAAGGTTCACATTCTAAAAACTCTCTACCTACCAATAAGCCTTCATAGCTCCCAGAGAACGTAATGAAAAACTCTTCTCGATAATCCGTCCAAGCGAAAGTAGCATGATCTATGATCCGCGTATTGCTAGGCAAGCTATTGACAGCTAATACAGCTCTCAATGTACGCTTATCCGAATCAACCAAAAACCAAATAGACCCTGCGACGGAAAGTGTTATCAATGTGTAGAGATACTTTTTCATTTGCAGAGCTAACATTTTATTCTACGTCCCAAGCACAGCTTTCCAAACGTCGATTCCAAAAACTCGTCGTGAGGCCAATATATCTTAAGCCCGCCAATCTCGCTGTTTGCGCGCAGCGCTTACCCCTAAACGACTCACAGCAGGGTAACACCCTAAACTATCCAGACAAAACTGTGCATACGCCTCTTTCCAAAGCTACTATCGGAAAAATACCCCACTGATCCAATATTTCCAGCAGAAGCAAATATCCGACCAATACAATCTAAAATTTCCACAAAAAATCGAGTATTAAACGCAATTTAGTATGATTTTGCGGCGTTTTACAGAGGCTGGCGCTCAATCCTTAGCCCGTTTGGCAGAACTATGCGCCAAACCACGTGCCGAGAAAATTAACATACGGAAGAAGCATTTGTGGTGCTAGTCCGTCCGCGCAATTGCGCTTCGCACTGTACGGTGAATAAACACATCACCTTATGATATTTGCCAGCCTGTGGTAGAGAAGGCTTGACGCATTGACCTGTGACGTGCGCCCAAAAGCCAATGTTACATGTCACCCGCCAAGGGCCAGCTCTACCCAAAAGTCAATACCCAACTGAAACAAGCTACTGATTCAGCTTTTTTACCACCTTGGCCGGGTTTCCAACGGCTAGCGAGTCTGCCGGTATGTCTTTGACGACTACTGAGCCAGCGCCGATAACTGCCCTATCGCCAATGGTCACGCCTGGGCAGATCGTTGAGTGGCCACCAATCCAGCATTCTTCACCTATGGTCACAGGTGCGCAATCCTCCCATTCGCGGCGCTCCTTCACTTCAACAGGGTGCCTGTTGGTATAGATATGTACCCCAGGAGCAATGAGCGTTTTTTTCCCGATGGTGACTGTTGATCCATCTAAAATCACCGCTCCAAAATTGATAAATACCCCTTCCGCAGCATGAATATTTTCACCGTAATCGCAGTAAAACGGCGGCTCCAAGTGCAGATCTTTTGCCGAATTAGGGCAAAGCTCATGTGTAACCGCTTTAAAATTTTCGGTGTAATATTCGGTCACGTTTAGTTTATGGAGAATGCGCTTTACGCGTGTTCTAATTTCCAACATTTCCTCACAGTGGGCATCGTATGGCTCACCCGCCACCATTTTTTCTAATTCGCTTTTCATAGAACCTGACTTCGTAAAATTTTTGTTTGATAAAGATATTCGATTGTTGACTGCACCGCTTTTTACGTGCGCCGAAAAAAATCAAATAATACTTTGCATACTTCTGGAGACAACAAAGGGCGCACTACCGTTTCACCATTAATCTTTTTTGCGCTACAGGTTCTGCACATAGCCACTCCATTTGCCATTTGTTTCGCTCGCCATAACAAGTGCTTCAGCAGACTCATCGGCTTCAGCCAATAGCTGCCCGTTATACCATATGGCGCTTCTACCCGCTGCGTCGTACCCGCCTGTTCGACCGGTGTAATTGGCAATGGCGAGCAACATACTTTGATTTTTTGACTGTTCATCCCAAATTCTTGCGTCAGTTTCATATCCGGCTTTAGAAACCAATACGCCAGCCGCGTAGACACTAGCGCCTGCCTCGCCGCAGAGCGCATAATGCGTATGTTCGCATGTGTCTGCGCAAATAGCATTAAAAATTCGCTGACCTGCACAAGTCACGACGCATGTATTCTCCCCTCGCGTAAAATAGGTATTCTCATCGCCATGCAAGTTCATTTTTGCGTATATCTCATCGCGACCATCCGGAACGAAGATGACAGCCGCGATGTGAACAAACCCATTCAAATTTAGAGGCATACCAACGGAGATACACATCTCGTGTTGTTTCGCTAATAGTGAAAACACGTTCAATTGATTGTCATTTTTTTGCAGAGCAAGGGAACTCGCGATTTTAAGTTCGTAGCCGGTGAGCGAAAGCTCAGGGAACAATAAGTAATCGACCGACTGTTCAGCCGCAGATGAAATGAAACGTATGTGATTTTCTATGCCCCCCTTGATCTCGCCGTTTGGGGAGCGAATTTGAGCAACTGCAATTTTCATAGTGTGTTTACAAAAGTTACTACCTATTCACAAACGGAACTCAAAAAAGTAATCAATTGAACCGAGCGCTTCCGTAGTCCGCTTCGATAAAAATCCAGTTTTTTGCAACAACCGAATTGAGCGTGAATTGGTTTGGCTGGTGACCGCCCACACACGATTCAAATTACACCTCGCCATTTCCGCAGCCAACACGGCCCTTGCCGCTTCAGTCGCAGACCCCATGCCATTGTACGCAGGCAAGAACGAGCCACAATAGCTTTTAAAGCACTTACAATGCCTCGAACTCTGCCTTTTTACCCTGGTACCAAGCCTCCATATCTTCAGGCGACTTCATTAATTCCCGCATTGCTTCCATCGCCTTCAGATGTGCGGCATCCTTTTGTTGCATCATTTCCATTCCATGCTGCTTGCTCTGCGCCTCTATCTCTTCAAACGTATCTCCTTTAAATTCCAGGTCGCACGCTCCACCAAGATCCGAACATTTCATGCTTTTCACGATCTTTCTCTCCTTTGCTTGTCAGAATTTATAAAGGGCCCGCTTACAGCCCCTGAAATGATAGCTCTCATTCTAAGGTTGACCTGCCGAAATCTCAGGAATCCAACTCCTCTACCCCACCCTAAAACCTCATCTAACCCATAGATCTCCCACTTAAATCGCGAGATTCAGGGTTATCGGTATAACATGAGCGCCATCATCCTCGTTCGAAATGAATATCCTTAAAAATCAGCTACAAGGATACGATACCCCAAATCAACTTCAGTTTTGCTTAACAACGCAGAATATTTCGCCGACCACGCTCCAGATAGTAACTCGGCCCGCAATCTTTTCAAGCCGCTATCAAGGTATTTAATTTTAGTGAATGTAGAGATGCAGGCCCTAACGGCTGGCTGTAAGTAAGCTTCCGGCCGCTGCCAGAAACAACCAAGGAATCCATCGCGGCAATCATGCGGAATGAGCAGTGGGTTAACTGTTAACTGGGTAAAGTACTGCTTAATCTCATCAATTAATGGAAAGTGCTGCCGATCGTAATCCAATATCTCCGGAAAATAATCATCAGTTAACCAGAAAGGCGCGAGATCTGGCATCCAGGTAACCGCAGTAAAACGCTGTTGTGTCACCCTTTGAATTTCCTCGAAGGCTCGATCTCTGTTTTGCCAGTGATGCATGGACAACACGGTCATCGCATGCGTAAACGCGTTATCGGGAAACGGTAGACTATCGGCCCTGCCACAAACAGCAGGGTGGGACGCTTCAGGTCGCTGGTTTATCATCACCTGCGATGGTTCCAGCGCAATGAGCGGGATATTTTCCGGTTCATAAGATCCAGAACCTGCACCAATATTTAAAATGCTACCTGCGCCCTGAAGCTTAGCGGCGATCTGGGCATAGATCTTAGGGTCCGTACAGCGCTTGGTGCTATAGCCTCTCCCTATTCCATCGTACAATTCTTTCATATCTGCCCCGCAAGATATCCCTCTTTCTGGACTGCTTCCGTCACCTGCGCTTTGGTGGCACCCTGCGCTGTTACGCACCGATTTCGCCGAACTACCATCAGCAGATAGCGGAGCCCCCCTAAACGCCGGAAATTTCGTAATTGCGCACCACGTTCCTGGTAACTTTACCCCAGGTTGACTCCGCTACACGCCGCTGATGAAACTCAAACGCCGATTTGTTGCTAAATTCCTCATACACCCTGTACCGGCAGGGTTCACCCTCGACTTCGGACACTTCGAATATTAAACAGCCCTCCTCCTGCCTAGTGAGCGCAATATGTACTGCCAGCTCTCGCAAAACCAGCGCCAGGTCGGAAGACGGAATATCGATAAACCCTCTCAAAACGACTTTTTCAGTATTTGAGACCATAGATTTTCCTTAAGTCTGGAGCCATGCGTACATTCGGCCGCGCTCAGCCTGCAACGCGAGCTAATTAACAACATGACCTGTTCTTGAGAGCAAGTGCCGTATCGCCTACATGTGAATGCTAGGGCCTGTTAACACTAATTCGATTCATTCTGTTGCGGCTAAAATTTCGCTATCGAGTGATGCGGCACCCCGACGTTTGGAGCATAGTTTGGTTGTTCCAAATGAGCGATAAACAACGCTGAGAGCGGGATTTTAGCCGCAACCCGCAGGGCTGGGCCTGTATTTCCAGGCTGATGCGTTATTTTTCGCTCGTTTAGCCCGCTAAACAACGCCAAAAATGCCTTTCATCCTGAAAATACAGGCTCCAGCAGAGCGAATTGAATTAGTGTTAACAGGCCCTAGTATACGCCGCTTCAGTGACAAGCAGGGAAATGCGGGGCAAAGCGCCATGTTGAGTGGCTGCGGACAGCCACAGCCAGAGAGTAGCGGAGAGTCAGGAACCGGACAAGTTTCACAGGGCACGTCTTGATAACATGCCCCGTAGCAGGGTATTGCTAAATGGTTTATTTAACGTCGTTAGACAAAAACATGGTTTGCAGAGATACGGGATCCAGCACCCGAATATTCGTGATGTTATCCGATCCGCCGGTGAAATAAACAAATCCATTGTCAAAATCGTATTCCGCATAGCCATTTGCGGGTGACGAACTGTCATTTGCCGGGGATATCCGCTCATAAGAAGTTTCGTCCACACTAATTGTAATCGGATAGAAACTGTCTGGAGCGACTGTGCCGAGCATATGAATTGTTTGATTAGCCGGGTCAAAATTCATGTCTTTTATCAACGCGCTTTTAATTCCGCGTGTTGCAGACTGAGAATTCAGGGTACGTTTACCAGTTTGAATGTCTACCCATATCAGGCTTTCATTATCGCTCGCCTGTAGTACCAGTAGACGATCGCTATCCACCGCAATAATATCGTAGATATTTGCTGCGAAATCCACATCAGACACAATCGTGTTGTCCGAAATTAGTTTTCTGTCGCCTGTAACAGGGTGCACCGAGTAAATTGAACGAGACAGACTATCTGCGACATAAAGCAGACTTCCATCCGCATTGGCGGTGACCGCATTTGGCCAGCCAACATCAACGTCCTTTCCGTCATCAGAGCTGGCGATTACACTAATCTCTGCATCCTGCGGATTTTTTAGGCTATAGCGATAGATTTTTTTACCGTCTCTGTCCAGCAAAATTAAAGTGTCCCCGTCGTCGATAAAGGTATCACCTTGGTAGCTGGAGGTTGCCTCAGGTGGCGCTGGTAACTGGGTTCGACTGCCATCGGTAATATCTACCGCCACCATAGACTTGCTGTCACCGAGTATAAAACGATTCCGCTTGGTATCCATCGCGAACAAACAACAGTTATCTGGCAGAGAAACCGTTTCGGTCGAGGGAAAGCCGGTTTCCTGGTCGGAAGCACGCGTGATTACGATTTCATCTGCCGCATACTCCCAGTTGCCGCTCGCATCTTTAACTTGTAAAACAACGGTTGATGTTGTCTCAGCCAACCGCAGATTACCGGTCCACTCAGTCTTCTCTTCGTTCGGCCACAAAAATTGCGTGTCTGAACGCCCTAACTGGTCCACCACAAAAAGTTTCACCTGACTGATGCCAAAATCGTCAGCAACTCGCACACGCACTGGGTTAAGCAATGAGTTTGTGAGACTGACACGCGGAGGAAAAAGAATCTCTCCGGTAGGTGCGTCCCAGTCCGGCGCTGTCGTTGCAGTAAACTGCGCTTCTACGCCACCAATATTCACAGTAACTGTGGCGGCGGTATCTGGCAGATCAGCCGCCAGCACCTGAACATACACAGTATCCCCCGGCCCAATCGTACCAGGCTGATCGGTGAAATCTGCACTGCCCACTCTATAACGGCCGTTCGTTACAGTAATCCCCGTACTGACTTCTAGCCCATGCATCACAGCTGGAGGCGACGTTTTCCACGCACCCATTGAGACAAAAATCGATTCAATAAAGCTGAAGGCGTCCGGCTGGATTCTGGGCGCGCGAGTTTTAACACTAAACGGCGCTGAATAGCCGCCAACAGAAACGCTTGCGGTTGTGTTAGATTCAAACTGCGTGGATGTAGTAACGCGTAAAACCAGCTTATCGCCATTCTTGATGGTGCCAGCAGAGCTTACGAAGTCACTATCGTTAATCGAGTAAGCGCCACCGGTGATACTGATAACTGCTGCAGCTTCTATCCCCTGAATACTCACCGCATTTGATACCTGATAAGTATTCGGATCTGCATCGGTCAGTTCACCAAAAGTAAACGACTCGGGCTCGAGATCGGGTGCTCGAGTAACAATATGAAAAGTTTTTTGAGTATCGCCAACGGTTATTTGCACTTCCACTGTTTCGCCGAAAGCGCCCGCAGTCGCACGCAATTTTAAATGTTTGCCCGTGGTGATTGTGGCTGGAGAGCTTGTGAAGGCTGCACCTTCAATGCTGAACTCACCACCTTGGATAGTGACGTCGACCGCGACGTTGATACCGCTGATCTCCACAGACTCGGATTCAACTACGGCAGCAGGCTCAACCCCGTTGATGGCGGTAAAACTGAACTCAGCAGGCGTTTTGTCTTCCACTACAGGAGGCTGAGAAGGCGTTGCGCTCGGGACCACGGTCGGAACAGACGTGGGGGCGGTAGGCCCACCGCCCGAGCTATCACTTCCACCACCTCCACATGCAGTCAATACAACAATAGCAAAACCAATTACCCCGCGGGAAACAGAGGGTGGGCACCAACTATTCATTTCTTTGCACTCCATCAAAAAATACTTCAATCCCGTTAAATTAACGATCTGGCTGAACGCAGTGCAAATTTCTTGACTGCAACAAGGCCAAAGGCGGAATTCTAGCGAAGAAGTGAAACTATCGGTGGCGCCTTTAACAAACTTTTACGAATATCATCTCTAACCACATGTCCAGATCAAATAACGCCATTGATCATCAGCTTGCTTAAACAGCACCTAGCAAGCAACAACTGACAAACGAGCCTAAATAGCGTACGGACCGTTTTCTAACAGAACTAAAGTGAAAAATGCGATACCCGCAACAATCACTACTACCTGGCCAAAAAAGATTAAGTTTACAGAAAAAGCGTGGCTGCCATCCTTAACGGGTTAATAAGTCGAAAAAGTCTCAGAAGCTCAAAGATAAAAATACGGCTAACCACTACTTAGCATTTTCACTCGAACCTGACTCAATTTGGTGAGAATTTACTGCGCTCGTACGCATACATGCGGTAGAGCCTTGATAGAAAAGTCAGCATCAACTGCAATGGCGCCTATGTTCTTGTACTACGCGCGCAAAAGCGCCGCTAAGCTCAAACGTGAACGCAAGAATATCCTTGGCCGCCACCAAACTGGTGCTAACAGCTTGTGATATAGCTATATAACTGACCTAATAGGAGATTGGTATGTTATCAAAATTTCTTTCTAACACTGGACTCGCTGCAGCGCTATTTTTTACTGCTGCTGCGCATGCAGAATTAACCAGCCCGCAAAAGGCTACGCTCGCCACAGCAATGGCATCTGGCACACCGCTCGCAATTCTGTGGGAAAACAACGATTTCACTGGGAGAGCAGTGACGGTAAGTGACTGCCTTGATATCAACTCCCTCAGCAAAATCAATAATTTCAACGACCGAACCACGTCCATCCAACTGTTTAATGGGGCGGAAATCACAATCTACCAACACGATAACTGGCAGGGGTCCAATCGCGTTATCACTCAAAACGTTAACACGTTGAACAATGGTCCCTACTACTTTAATGACGAAGCTTCGTCGGTAAAGTTTAACAACTGTTACCAGCCTTAACGTAAAAAAACGTTACATGAAAAATACATTCCGCTTCGCACCTTGCATCCAAACAAAGGAGGATAAACCGAAGCAACGCCACAGGTAAGCGCAAATCAACAAAACGCCCAGCATTAAAGCTGGGCGTTTTCTAATTCCCGTGGGGGCTTAAGCTCACGCAAGCTTGGTTTAAATAGTTTTAACCATTATTTGAATCGCACTGAAAAAGCTCCTCGAGGAGAGCATGGAATTTCTATCACTTCTTAGTGGTGCATTTTGCAGCCACACCACCGTGGTCTCCAGTGGGGTAGGAGGAACAAATGTATTGCTCCCCTTAGCAAATGGCGACCCACGTATGATTAGTCGCCCCCATTTTTGCATCTTCGATAACGATATCTTTAGGTAGACACCCTACTTCGGCGGCGCTCATTTCTTTATAATTAACACATGACGCTAAAAATACACAAGCACAAACAAGTATCATAGCTTTCACTGAACATCTCTCCTTCGTTTTATAATCAATCCTCAAGCGGGCTAAAATAGTACCTCAACTAAACCAGCATTTCAGCCGTTTGGCTACTTTTCACCATATCGAGCATTAATCAGTCGCGTGAGCCTACACCGGCGATAAGATACATGCTCTGTTTGAATAGTAATTATCGAAAAAACCGAAATTATTGTCTCTTAACGATAATACTTTTCTACAAGGCTTTTTATCTTCATTGTAAAGTCCATATACCCGTTCCAACCTTTCGCATTGGTCATGACAGCGATCGCCAAATCCTTGGAAGGAATTAAAACCACAATCGACGACCCGCCATCCTGTCTTCCTGTATGTCCGATCATACCTTGTTCGTATTTTGAAAAGAGCATGATGCCAGCGCCGTATTTATCGGCATTAGGCATAGCGTCTCGCCAGGAGTACGGCGTATCTATATCCAATTTTACGACCCTGGCGGGTACGAGCATCGTAGTTTTTACGGACTCGGGGAGTAAATAGTGGTTGAACGCCGAGGCGAAGGCAACCAAATCACTTGCGGTCGATAAATAACCTCCAGCGGGGAGATTTTCACTTACGTCCCGCATATTTGCCCGCCGAATGCTTTTATCGCGACCTAAATAGTAACCCGACACGCGCCCTGGGATGATGGCCCAGGCATCGTCGGGTACGGTACTTTCCATTCCAGCAGGTTTGAAGATAAAATCATTCATCAATTGCCGATATTCAATATGTGAAGCCCCTTCCAATACACAGGCCAGCAGGCGGTATCCGAAAGATGTATACATCCAGTTGCTACCGGGCTCAAATATCAACGAGTCATTCTTAAACGTTTCCAGTGGGGCCGTGATATCGGTATAGCGCCGGTAAAAGCTTGCCTCTTCTTCGAGCCGGCGCAAATTCAATTTGGCCAGCTCTTTTGAGTCAGATATTTGGGCAACAAGTTCATCATAATCAAGATACCCGCGCACCCCGGCCGTATGTGTTAACAAATGCCTTGTTGTAATTCGATAAAATTTTACAGGGTAGGCCGCGCAATACTTTTGTATCGGTGCATCCAGATCCAATAACCCACCGTCGACAAGCTTCATAGCGGCTGTGGCAGTAAACCATTTGGCGACTGATGCGGTGCGGTACCTGCTGCTGGCTGTCGCCTGAACGTTGTTTTCTACATCAGCCAAGCCAAATGCACCGTTGAACGACAAGCTCTCACCGTAGCGAACAGCGACTTGAATGGAAGGAGTACCAGTGCCCTCTAGCTCTGCCAATGCTGCAGTGCTTATCTGTTCCCGCAGCTGACGGAAATCGTCGTCGCCCGCAGAAAATGCGTAATCTGCTTTGCATACGCACCATAAGTACAACAGTAGCAAAAACATTTTTTTGGCAAACATATGTATCCTTTTTGTATTTATGTGAACTTATTCTATTTTTTGAAAGAAGAGTCAGCGCCGAGGGTATTTTCTGCTGAAATTCGGACCCCCAACGCAGGGTATATCGCACGCCTGAACTTAGCGCGAACAACGGCGCGAAATAATGAGAGTAACCGAATCAGCAGCGAAACGGAATCCATAGTACTTCCACAGACTCCAGCTGGATCAAAGCGGAAATGGAGAGCCACAGCGCACGCAGCGTACATTGACTGGATGGGGCGGAGTTCAGACGGGGACAATTACTCGCGAGAGCGCGAGCAAGCCAACCTTATTGTAGGCAAAGCAGAAAACTTGGTAGCTTTACCATGCAAACGCGGTTACTTTTTCTAGAAAATATGTGCTCGACCAGTAGAAAATCACATAGTGTACTTTATTCACTTGTGTACATTTATTCACTTGTATACTTTACAGCCAAGTGAGGCTCATCGGCGGGATACAGGTGCCCTTCTTTATCCGCCCAGTCCACTAAGTCGACATAAAATTTCGCGGAAAGCTCGATGGAAGCGCCCGCGAGCATCTTGATTTGTTCAGCTGGCGCAGCGCTTATATAAGCATTGGATTGTACAACTTGATCTCGCGCGGTTCTCCAAGCCTCATCTATCGGGCTTTGCATAGCAAGTATTTTCGACAACACCGCCGGACGATAATGCCCATCTTTAATAGCACGAACTTTTCCGGGAATCGCGGGGTGGTGAAGGCTGACGCCCTGCGGCCCTGCCACCACCACCCCATCTAATTTTATAGTGTCAGCGAATGCGTCCACTCCGGAGTCTTCGCTGGCTTCATCTTTTGTAGCGCCCGAGGAACAGTTCAGAGAAATTATCGAACCCTGATAATCTTCAGGGAGAATCAGGCCTGTTGCCCTAGCAAGCTCAGCGGGATCGCGCGTACCAATATATCCCTTACTTCCATGCCCGACAAAATAGATATTCTCATCAGCTTTAATTTTTGAGTAACCGTTCAGCTCAGCGTATTCAATAATATCCTGTCCCTGCCCGCCGTGATCCAGCGCCACCTGTAACGTGGATGCGGTAATCCAGCCAACATCGCGAGTTGTATCCTCACTCAGTGTTCGCCCACCGACACTAATAATCAACCGTTGCATTGGAGCAGAAGCAACTGAACGATGTGCAGCAGGCTTTACATCACTCGATGTATTTGTATCAACGGCGGCCGTTTGCGTAGCATCACCACCACCCGCTACAATCTTTTTTTGGATCGCTGTACCGGGCCGATTATCGAGAAACATCGCGCCACAATACTCTCCACTGTGCGTTTCAGTATTTGTGACTGCCTGACGACTCTGTTTTTTTGAGATTTCATGTGGCGTCTTCATACGTTTTCCTTAGATTCATCGGTGATGATATTGGAATATTCGCATGCTTTATTTTAATTTAGTGAGATGTTCAGGTATGCGCGAACTAGGGAATGCTGTGGCTGCCAAAACAATCGTTTTGGCAGCCACACATGTAGGAGCCGAAACATCAGGCCCACGGATAATAGCTCGCCTGAACCCAGTTAGTTGCAGTGCTCACACAGATGGCATATTAAATATACTTTACCCACAACACGCGATTCCGCACGCTCGCCCTCAAATATAAATTGAAGCACAGAAAGTGCGAAAATCATACGAATTTCAGTGTGCCTGGCAGCTTGAAACGTAAAATAAATTCTCTACGGCTATTTATTTAGATCCATTCGGAGTATGGCTAGGTGGGTAACCAAATCGTTTCTTGTAGGCATGAGAGAAATGAGAGAGGTTCTCGAACCCCAATTCCAAATACAGGTGTGATGGCGCTATTGATTGCTGCTCCAGTAAAAAGCGTGCCTCATCAAGCCGACGTTTCGTTAGCCAGCGTCCCGGGGTTTCACCGAAAGTGGCATAAAAATCCCGCTTGAAGGCGGACAAGCTGCGCCCGCTTAAATGCGCTAGCTGTGCGAGACTGGCCTTGAACTTGTAATTCTGATGAATAAAAGCCTGAAGATCTGCTTTACCGGGGGCATGAAAATCGAATAAAACATTATAAAGGCCTGGTTGGTCGTTTAGAAGAATACTCAAGAGCGCGTCTCGAATATGGTAAGAATCCGCCAAGGCGGTGTTACCAGGCTCAAGACTTTCTATAAAGCCGACAAGTTTAGCGCTCGGGGGGATCTCAATGAAGGTCGGCGCAAGTGATCGATCGGGCGCCGCCAACTTGTAACGCGACATGTAATCCCTAAGATAGCCCGCGTCCAAGATGGCCACAACTTTTTCGAAGTCACTCCCGTATTTATATTTACTGTAACGCGCAAGACTGTTTCTAGTGATCAAGCAGCACTCGCCCACATTCAATATGTGTTTTCGATGACCGTCAAAGCCCTCAATTTTACCTTTTAAAAGAAAGACGAATATGTGCTCCGAAATAAAGTTTTCTGGCGAGATATCCGGCCCAATGTGACAAGATACAATATTTGTGTACTTCATTTCGTACCTGCAAGAACCCCATGCTCTATCATGGACTGAGCGCTCGAGAGTATGGCCTCTTCGTTGGACCTGGGCTGCCAGCCGAGCATAGTACGCGCTTTCGCATTACTGGCTTCGCGATAGATCCCCACCAACGGCCGAATACTTTTAGCTCTTTTATTGAATAGCGCCAAAAATTTTAGCAATAATGTTGGCAGGGGTTTAGTCGACATTTTCTTAGTGTGGAATGGAAATTCCTTTTTAAGAAGAACCGCTATTTCGGTAATAGAGAGAGTGCCGCCTGACAGAGCCAAAAAGCGCTCGCCGCTTACCGCGGGTTCTAGCATCGCGAGTATATGCAACCTGGCAACATCTCGAACGTCTACAATGCCCAACCGGATGTCGGGTAGACGCTTCATTTGCCCCATCATCAGCTGCTGCAACAAACCAAACCCGCTAGACAACTCATTGCCGATGGCGGGCCCGAAGATGCCCATAGGGTTAACCACATTTAGTTCCAGATCTACTTCATTTGATTGCACGTAGTCCCAAGCCGCACGTTCGGCAAGGACCTTGGACTTATTGTAGGCGGACAGACCTTTCTCGTTGGGGTCTGTCCAGCACGCCTCGGTTATCAATTTCGACCTATCTTTTTGACTGTACCCAACAGCACCGAAATTAGACGTCAGTACCACCCTGGCTACCCCAGCGGCTTGTGCGGCCTTCAACACGCGCAAGGTGCCATCGACCGCAGGTTTGATCATTTCATCCGCATTTTTAGGTAACTGGAGGGAAATTGGCGAAGCCACATGCAACACATATTGGCATTCTTGCGCTGCAAGATCCCAATTTTGATCTGAAGTAAGGTCGGCCTGAACAAACTCGATGTCCAAATTTTTGTCTGACATTACTGATGTCAAGGTCTCACGTAGCACCTGTGCCTTATGCTCACTTCGTACCGTTGCGCGAACAGAAAATCCCTGGCGCAGTAGTTGCGCAATGCACTCTGTAGCGACGAAGCCATTGCCGCCCGTGACAAGAACACGCGTTTTCATACCCTAAACCCTACTGTATAGATAATTAATCAGATACTGCAAAGAGTATCACTACACAGGTGGCCGCAGGTTTGTTTAAAAGTCCAAAATGCAAGCGGAAGTGATTAGAACCCCAACAAAAAACTCAACGCGGTTTCTAGCGGAAGTGTCGCAAAAGACTGAATCCCGCTGGGTGCAAGAGCAAACCAAGATTTGAATATCAAGCAAGACGCCACTTGCGAGCGAATGGATTACAGCAGCACTCTACTGCAACCCGAGCTAAACGCCCGGTTAATGACACGACCAATAGAAAGGTTTACTCTATAAAAGCCTCTATATCGTCTTCCGACTCATACATCTCAACGAGTTTTTCAAAAAGATCAAGCAAGTCGATGTTCAATTTTCCCGCTTTTTCCGTGGGAAACTGGCTCAGTATGTCTTCCTTTTCTTTCCCTTGCTCGAATTGTTGGTAGAGCATTGCCGATATATTGGTGACGTACGCGAACAAGTTTTCTTCGGGCGCTTCTTCCGGCGACTTTTGGAATCTAATCGCCGAAACTATTTCGTCTGGAAAATTCCACTTACGTGCTAATTCCGCACCGACAATCATATAGTTGTAGCCAAACTGATTATCCTGCAAATCCGCCTTGTCAGCACCGCTTTCAACCATTTTATCGATACGCGCCATGGTGTCTGTATGGGCTATATAAAGTAATACGTCGCCGATATTGTGTAACATACCACAAGTAAACGCGACTTCAGGGTTGACCTTCGAGAGACGCCCAACCAGTTTACAGATATTTGCGACGGTAAAAGATTTTCGCCAAAACTTCCTTTTATCCACCCCGGGCACGTCCTTACAGGCCGATGTTACGCCTGAGGCTATCACCAGCGTTTTTAATGCTTCCTGCCCTAATAACACGATAGCGGAATCAATAGAATTGACTTTTCTACCAGCGCCATAGCGGGCGGAATTGGCAAGCCTCATCACTTTCAAAGATATGGAAGCATCCATTTGAATTTTTTTACTAATATCATCAGCGTTAGACTTGTCGTCACCGAAATCGTCGATTAGCTCTTGAATAACTTTAGGAATAGCCGGAATGTTGTGAATCTCTTTAAACAGAGCGCTATGTGGCATAAGGACACCTAACTATGGAATATCGAAGCTACATCTGAGTATAGTTAGCAAAAAGCCAGGTAGGAGGCGAATTGATATAACCTGATTGTTATATAGTGCCTTTCAACGAGAACAAATGGTATATAAAACGCTGTCGTACTAGCGGCAAATGGCATAGATACATTTACGCGCACTCATAGAACTTTAAGCGGTGACCAATGAAAAACCTATTTCAAATAGGATATCGACGATATGCGTGTCCCGACGCCTCCCAAAATGAAGTACACAGGTAGTATTTATTTTCTTTTTAAATTCCGACACGCTACTTAAAGTCAGCTAAGTGCTTGACAATAAAGTTTGGCGAGAGATTTCGGCGAGAAAGTTTGATCATAAAAATGCATCAACCGATGACGTCATGCAAAAACGCCAAGCGCTACGCGGGTAAAAATGAGCGCTTAGCTATATCGGGAAGCTATTTACGGAAAGCCATTTAAACGTTATGAAAACGCTTCCTTGCGTTATTGTCCAAATATTTCTGCCAATCACACAAATGCAACTGGCGGGTATTAACAGGCTTAATGCAAAGCCTTAAAAACCTTCCAATGTAATCTTGCCAACTGAACGACCACTCTCGAGCAGTTCATGCGCCTTGCGCAGATTTGCGGCGTTAATAGTGCCCATATGGTTAGCCTGAGTGGTTTTTATGGTGCCTTCGTCTACCAGCGCAGACACCTGATTGAGCAATTTATGCTGTTCAATCATGTCATCGGTGGCAAACATGGAACGGGTGAACATAAATTCCCAGTGCAGGGAAAGACTCTTGCGTTTTAATTTGGTGACGTCGAGGGTGGCGGGATCGTCGATCACGGCAATCTTACCCATAGGTTTTAGTAGCTCGATGTAACTGTCAATATAGTCGCCCGTGTTGGTAAGGCTTGCTACGTGGGTGACCGGCGCGATATCTAGAGCATTTATTTGATCGACCAGCGGTTTGCTGTGGTCTACTACATAGTCTGCGCCCAATTCTTTTACCCAAGTTTGGGTAGCGTCGCGCGATGCCGTTGCTATCACGGTTGCACCGGTTAAGCGCTTCGCCAGCTGTATAAGAATCGAACCGACACCTCCGGCCGCGCCCACAATGAGCAGAACGTCGTTCGCAGAGGCTTTACCTTGTTCCGACGCTTGCTTAATAGCGAGATGCTCGAACAGCATTTCCCAGGCGGTAATGGCCGTTAAGGGCAGTGCTGCCGCTTCACTGTTAGATACATTCTTAGGCTGGTTTCCCACTATACGCTCGTCTACCAATTGGTATTCTGCATTGGTACCCGGGCGGGTAAGGTCACCGGCATAAAACACACGATCACCAACATTGAACAGCTCGGCGTCTGGGCCTTTTTCTACGACTGTGCCAACGGCGTCCCAGCCAAGTACTTTGTAACTGCCTTCTTCTGCAGCTACGTTTTGGCGAATTTTGTAGTCCACCGGGTTAACGCTAATAGCATCAATCTTAATTAGAAGGTCGCGCCCGCTCACATCCGGTTTAGGCAGCTCAATGTCTTGTAAGGCAGCTTCGTCAGTGATGGGTAAACAGGCGGTGTAGCCAATGGCTTTCATTAATTTCTCCAGAGAGTTCGTGTTGCTGTTATTCGAGGGCAGCCCAAACGATACTTTCGAATCTCAAGCGGGCTCGAAAGAATACAGGCGTTTCGCTCCATTGGGGGCTGGCGCCGATGAGGCAACAGGTCTAACGAAAAGGTATGCTTAAGTTTCGCGCCATGGCTGGCCACGGCGAAAATTGCACCGACAAAAGCATACGACAGGTCAGGTGAGCGCGATGTATTTTACGCCACACGCAACCCCCTGCAGCGGAAATTACTGCTGTGTTTGCAAAAGTTCTGACTCAATCGTTTTCAGGTAGTTCGGGGAGAGAGCCGTGTAGTCCCAGATAAACAGGCCACCTAGTGATCTCGATGTCACCTGCTCGATAAAATAGTTGAGATTTTCCTGGTTGAGTCCTCGCCGCGTCAGCGCAAGGATGATGGATTTTGCCGGCGCGCCTAAGGCCAGCGTGCGGTCTAATGCTGGCCCAACGTTGGCGATAATAGTGTTCATATTCCACATACTGGCTGCATAGCACATAAGGCAGAAGCGGTCGGCGACACCCGCTTTGGCAATCGCCTCTACCTTCAGATTGGTCGCCTTGCCGGCATTGGACGACTGCGGATTGTTGTAATCCCAGCCGGCTAAAAATGTGTAGCTGGTTTGTTTGTTGGCGGATTTCAGTTTGGTCATGACGTCGATAATATTTTCCACGTTCATATTGGACTCATCGTCGAAATCCACTCCGCCCCATTGATTGTCCAGCGTGGCATCCACAATCGCATCCAGCTCCTGCGGGGTTTTAGGCATTTTATCCGGCAGTGCACCGCCTCCACCGTAGGTCCACATCACCGTACCCGGGTTTTGTGGCGCTTTTACCCGTCGTGGGCTCCAGCCAGGTGACGTACTGGTACCTGATGTAAGGTCTGGCAGGTTGGTGATCATACCGTACTGGGTAACGGCGAAGCTGTTGGGGGCAGTATTAGTCGGGTTTTGGGTCCAGCCACCTATGATGTAATCGCTCATGCAAGAACCTCCTTTTTGAGTGATCATAAAATGCTCACTCTGAGTGTAGAAGGCTATTTCAAAAACGAAAACGCCCACACAGGCAAACCATGTGGGCGTCTAAGGTGTTGTTCCTCGATGGACCTAACTCATGGCGGGGTAATCGATGTAACCCTCCTCGCCTTGGGTGTAAAAGGTGTCTGGGTTGGCTTCGTTCAATTCTGCGCCCGCTTTTAATCGTTCGGGTAAATCCGGGTTGGCGATAAAAGGTACACCAAAAGCTACCGCGTCGGCTTTTCCACTGGCAACTGCGTCTGCAGCCTCCTCAGCGCCGTAACCCATATTGACAATAAGCGTGCCTTTATAATGCTCGCGGGCGGGAGTAACGACATCAGCAGACTGCTCGCCGAGGAAGTCGCTGCGCATAAGATGCAGATATGCCAGGTCGTAGTCGTTGAGCTTAGCCGCCAGCCAGGTGATAAGGCCAACAGGGTCGCTGTCTTTCATGCTGTTAAAACTGTTTAATGGCGATAAGCGCACACCAACATGATCGCTACCCCACACATCGCTCACCACCTCAATAACCTCGAGCAGCAAGCGCGCGCGATTTTCCATACTGCCACCGTATGGGCCTTCACGGAGATTGGCACCGTCACGTAGGAACTCGTCCAACAGGTAGCCATTGGCGCCATGCACTTCTACGCCGTCAAAGTTCGCGGCTTTAGCGTTTTCTGCGGCTTTTTTAAAACCGGCAATAATGGCTGGAATTTCGTCGTCGCTCAGAGCGCGCGGCACGGTATAGTTTTGCTTGCCCTCCGGGGTGTGAACGGTGTCATTAGTAATGGCGATTTCACTCGGCGCTACGGGTTGCTTGCCGTCGTTCAGTGCCGGATGGCAGGCGCGGCCTCCATGCCAGATCTGGAGGAATATTTTGCCGCCTTTTGCGTGCACCGCATCGGTGACTTTCTTCCAGCCCTCGACCTGTGCATCGGAATGGATGCCAGGTTCACGCCAGAACGCCGAGCAACCTTCCATTGCCATGGTAGCTTCGGCAATTAACAAGCCGGAAGACGCGCGCTGCGCATAATAGGTAGCCATCATCTCTGTAGGAACATGGTCCGCGTCCGCACGACAGCGGGTCAGTGGCGCCATAAGTACGCGGTTGCTGGCTTCTACCGCGCCGAATTTGATTGGGGAAAATAGGTCTGTCATTTATGTCCTCACAAATAATTAACAAATTGTGGGTAAAACGTGCTTAGGAATCTTTTCACCAATAACCAATTAAAGCTGTGGTGCCGCTAGATCGTTTGCACGTATAGGAGTTGCGTACCTCAACAGGAGATAAGGTAAAACGTTTACGGAGAAAACTGAAAAGGCGATGACTGGCGCAGCCGCCAAATCCACATTTTCCACAAAACTAAAATTGCTTAACGGTGTAACACGGGTTCACCTGATGATGCCAGGCCAAATAAACGCCACAAGCGGTAGTGTTGCGCAAGCGCGTTTTTGCTCACAAGGTTTGGCAATGCCGTTAAAACTCTCAGAGTGAAAATAGACAGCTTGCGCTCTCGTAATTCATTGAAGTTCCCGCTGGGCACGCAAGCATGCCTCACGCGAAACTTAACCTCAAAACCAGTGTTGGATACCGAACCGCTCGCTTGGCGTAAATGCTGCGCCACTGAGTCAAAAAGCGATTAATCCCACTTGGGCGCGAAGTCCGGATTGGCAATGCGGTCATTACATTCCAGAGTCGCAATGGCTTTCATGTGCTCATCGGTGAGTGAAATCTTTTGCGCGTCCAGATTGGACTGCAGATGGCTTTCTTTGGTAGACGATGGAATGGTGATGAGGCCTTGCGCAAATTGCCACGCCAGAGCAACCTGTGCCGGAGACACGTCCAACTCGCTGGCGATATCTTGCAATACCGCATTATCCATGACCTTGCCAACCGCCAACGGCATATATCCGGTAACGCGAACGTTGCGCTCTTTACAATGCGCAATCACCTTCTGGTTTTGCAGGAAAGGCTGTACTTCGACCTGATTGGTGTAGATCACGCCTTCTCCCAGAATGGAAATCGCTTGGTCTAACTGGGCGTTGGTGAAATTGGAAACCCCGATATGCTTGGTGTAACCCTTATCTTGCGCGGCCTTCAACTGCGCCAAGTAATCTTCCATGGCAACAGCGCCGGATTCGTCCGGCCAATGCACCAACAATAAATCCACTCGATCTAATTGCAGTTTGGTCAGGCTTTCTTCCACACTGGGCAAAAATTTTTCTTCCGAAAACTTATCCATCCAAACTTTGGTGGTAATAAATAGTTCGTCGCGCGATACATCGCTATCGGCAATGGCGCGACCTACGGCTTCTTCGTTTTCGTAAAGCTGCGCGGTATCAATATGTCGATACCCCAGATTCAACGCGGTAGTCACTGAAGCGTAAGCGACATCATCTTTTAAACGGTATGTACCCATACCTAACGCTGGAATTTCTTGCATAAAAACCTCATATCTCTGGTTGTTAACCGCGCAAATTTTAGACGCTGAATAATCAAAGTTGTTGATCCAGCAATATTTGGGTCTCGAGCGGATATTTAAAGTGCCGGAGCCTGTTAACACGCATTTATCGATACAGCATTACCAGGACTCACCGACATCAATTGCTCCACCCGTGTCGAATTACGCGCGAGCGATGTTTTATTCCGACAATCCAGCGGATAGTCAGTTCAGATTAAACCCACGGCCTGTTTATCACAAAAAAAAACCGGCCAAATGGCCGGTTCTTTTATGCGCCTAAAGGTGTTTCACCATGCAGTCAACGTCGTCGACCACAGGCGAATTTCCAGCTTAGGGCAGCACTGGCGCTGGAATTGGTCCAAAGTAGCCAATTTCCGCCTCGTTGCCTGGTTGCGGATCAACCGACTCGCCGGCCGGATGCTGAACAACGGTGGAGATATAGGAGAACCCGTTAATGTCGTTAAACATATAAGGCCCGGTATTCTCAGCACCACTTGGCGCAGAGAAAATGCGCGTGAGTGATTTTGCGTTAAGGTCGTACGCCCACACAAAGTTATTGTCGTGATCGTCCGTATCTTCGGTGATGATCAGGGTGTTGTAACCGATATAAGCAACGTTATCTGGACCAGCCAGGTTGTCGATGTCACATTGCGAACCCTCTGGTACACCAGCGATAAGACCGGTCATCGCACCAACAACATAGTCAGAACCAATCGCGGCATTACTACCCAGAGACATTTCGTACAAACCACCACAGTCGTTTTTGGTACCAATCTTCATGTGATCGGGGCCGCCAACGTCTGCGCTGTTGCCAGCCAGCATACCGTTGTCGATATCGGAAATCGCCAAGTACATTTTGTGATTGTGCGGATTGTAAGTAATGCCTTCTTCCTTGCGCATTTCCACTGTAGCGCCCAGGTAGGCGGCATAACGACGTGTTTCCAATCGCGAGGCTGCCAGTTCCATACCAGCGTTAAGCTTCAAACACTCCTGCGTACCCTTATGGTTGATGGAGGTGTAACCCAACATACACTGGTTACCGGTTGGCGCAACAGCGGAAAAGATATCGTCGAAGGTCAAAGCAGTGTCGCCCTCGATCATGGCTTTGATATCTGCATCCGTCGCATGGCCCATTGGCAGCCATTCGATATCAGCAGCCCCCATACCCGCATTGTCAGCACTGTCGGCCGCGGTCTGGTTCCACTTCATCGCATACAAGCTACCGGAACTCAGGTCGGTAGGTACATCTGCGATAAACAGGAACAAACCACCGTTAGTGCCATCGTCTGTGAGGTACACGGTTTTTTCATCCGGCATGGCGTAAGCAAGTTCGATCGCCAAACGGCCCATCGCGTAGTGCTTGGTCACGGTGTCGGTAACGTTGTCGCCATCGATTTCGATATCCACTTCAACCGCATAGCCGTACCAATAGGGGTTGATTTCGGTCAGCGCCAGATCTGAATGGTAATCGCCAATCTGGTTGTAGTAACTGTCGATTTCGCCAGTGGCAGCGGAACGCAAACGGTAATCCGGCTCATACTCTTCAGAACCCAGGTGAGTATCCCAAGGCGTTACCATAGCCGCACAGTGGTTGTAGCCACCGTGCACGTCAGCAAAGTCAATCGCACGCGTGGAAATCATGTTCAACTGACCAGTAGTCGCATCTTGCTGCAATTCGGACAAAGACATCCCACCAGGAATATTTTCGTACTGAGAAATCGCAAACAGACGATCACCACGGGTAATAAAGGACGTAAACTCGTTGTAGTTGGACACAAACAGCGGCGTGCCGAACTTATCATTTACCTGCGCGTAAACATTGCCATCAACCAGTTGACCAGATTTCGCCAAGGTGGTGTAACCGAAGCCAGCTATTGCATTGCCGTCTAAGGTTGCTGCACTGCTTGCAAGTATCTGATTTTCCTCAGTTGGATCCGCAGGAGGCGCGATACCGCTGAACGCTAACTCACCTGTTTGGCGCTCATTGATGGTATTGATCACGTCACCTGGGCCGACATCCGCCAGCACGGTGCCGCCTTTCGTATCGCCACTTTGAACCTGGGCTTCTACCACCGAGAAATTCGCAATTTCCCAGGTGGATGAAGGCTTGCCAGTCACCGAGGTGTAATGGAATGCGATCGTGAGGTTGGCACCGACAAATTCAGACAAATCAATATCACCGGAATTAACAAACGTCCAGGATTTGCCTTCGGTCCAGTTAACCTTTGCCGACAGATTAGTCCACTGTGTGGTGGTTACATCGCCGGAATAGTTAGCAGAAACCATCAGTGCAATCTGAGTGCGAGGATCGTCGCCGTAGTTGGATGCGTTGTCGAAATTCAGCACGGGGTTAACCGCTTTCGACAGATCAACTGTCCGCACTAACCAATCATCACAGGCTGCTGTTCCCTGATAGCAGGACACTTTCGCAAATGTACTGCCATTCGCTGAACCGTCGACCCAGTCCTGACCGTCTACCGTAGTGGACACGGCCGTCCAATTGACGATGCCCTGACTAAAATCATCTTCCGCATAAGGCGCAAGATCAGACTCCACTTTAATATCGGTAATTTCCCAAGACGCCGCGTCAGCTACTTCGGTACTGTAGTGAAACGCCAGTGTAATAGTTTGGCCATCGTAGGCGGACAAATCGATTTCACCAGAGTCTGCCCAAGCAAATTCACCGGAAGACCAAGTGGCCTTATCACTCAATTCAACCCAGCTAGCCGATGCAACATCGCCATTGTAGTCAGTCGCAACCAGAACAGATATTTGCTCGACACTGTTCTTTCCGTACTTGTAGGCATTGCGGAATGACAGAACTGCGTTACTGGCCGAACTCAAATCCAGCTCGCGCAGCATCCAGTCGTCACAGGCTTCGGCACCTTTATAACAGTTAGCCGCAGCGTAATTCACACCGGAATAACTGCTCTGTTGCCAATTCAGGCTGGCCTCGCCATTGTCGATGACGGTCCAACCTGCGAGATCGGTTCCAGTGAAGCTGTCTTCAAAAATTACTGTTTTGTCAGCGGCGGGCTGTTGGGTTTCTGGATCAACAACTTTGCCATCGAAAAACTCAAGGTCCATCCAGACCAAGCGGTGGTCAGAGCTTTCGACATCAGTAGCATCAACCGCTTCTACCAGATAATGCAAATTGTCTGAGTGACGCGGCCAGAATACGCCGTTTTGCTTAATACGCATTCCCTGTGCGGATGGCAACACATAATCTGCGCGCATCGCCCATCCTGCGGTATGGCTGGTTCCGTAGAGATTTGCAGGTGAATTTTCTGCACCACCCACACTGGTAGGCACTTGGAAGTTAGCGCTGTCTTCACGCAAATTCGGGTTCACGTAGGGTGAATCCAAAAGCTGATCGATTGCGCGGGAGTCGTCGTCGAAAATATATGCATCGCCTTCAACACTGGACGCATTTTCGTCGCCAACAATAATAAACATATCGCCATCGTTCAGGGTTACGCCAGCGCTATTGTTGTCGTCGTAAAGATAGCCACCTTTGGCCGGGTCGATGTAATCAGCCCACAGTCGAATTTCGTCTGCGTTGCGTTTTCCGTTGCGATCTTCTTCGGCGTCAAATGTGGGCGGCGTTGGATGAGAGCCCAATATATGGATAGTTTTACCGCCGATAGTGACCGGTACATCCATATGGGTTTTAGAGGATAAACGGAAGGCTTCCCATTCTGCCGCACTATAGAATTTTTCACCGTCGAGCTCTGGCTCCAGTGCACCGGGCATGTCTTTCCATTTAAAGAGCTGGAAAGTCCGTGAATTGGTTTCGTCCAGCGGGTACTTGGAGAATACCGCCATACAGTATTTTCCTGGGTATTCGCCAAAACCATAAGCGTCGTCTGCGGTATTGTCCGAGCCATCGTTGTTCAGATCGAAACCGCTGGGCACACCGGTGTTACAGTCGTTGGTATAAATGTAATCATAGGTAATGGCACCCGCACCGTTTTGCGATACTTTCAAGTAGTTTTCGCTGAACGAGTTGATTGTGGCCATATTGTCGTTGCCATCAATTTCATTCAACAGCAGCACATCGGCGTTCGTGCGCTGAATAATTTCAGCCACTTTTTGTGCTTTAACGTAGTCACCGTTGTCGAAAGCCGCTTTCAAACCACCCGCGACCTTAAAAGGATCAAAACCCGCGTTGAAAGTCGCTACACGGAAATCGCCTTGTTTCGCGGGCATGCTGTAAGCGGACTGAGTTTCCACCGTAACAAACTTGGAAATATCGATTTCAGTTTGCGCATTATCGGTGATAGTTAAGGTAACCTGATACTCACCGGGGTTAGCAAAGGTGTGTGCAACTGCGCTGCCAGTTGCGGCGTCGGTGTTATCGCCAAAATCCCACTCGTAGGTGAACGGCTCGCCGGCACCGTTAAATGCGGATGCATTAAAACTGATGCTGCGGTTCGCGTAAAAGGTTTCGTCGGGTAGCGTGATTTCACCGTCTAACGGGAAATCCCCTGTACCCATGCCGTCGATAAGAATATCGTCAATTTCCCATTTCGCCGCATCTGGAACCGGGGCGACGTAATGAAATGCCACGACCACAGGCTTACCAACAAAATCCGTTAGAGAGACATCACCAGAATCGACAAATTCAAATGCGCCGCCAGACCAGCTCGCAGACTCGGTGATATCTGTCCAGGTCGCGGTGGCGGGATCGCCCGCATAATCATCACTGACCATTAATTTCATCTGGTCAGCCGAATTATTACCGTAATTCCATGCGCTATTAAAGGTGATTTTTGCCGAGGTGAAATTGGTGAGGTCAATTTCTGGCGAGATCATCCAATCATCACACGCTGCGTCGCCCTGGTAGCAGTTTGCCACAGCAAATTTGTCACCCGCATAAGTTTCGGTTATCCAGTCTTTGTCGCTGGCCTGACTAATAGTCGTCCACTTGCTCAGGCTACCAGATTCGAAATTGTCTTCGAACAACTTGATATAGCGTGGTGCTTCCGTACCACCGGAACTTGAAGAACTGCTGGACGAGCTGGAGCCCGAGGAGCTCGAACTGGACGAACTAGAGCTAGTTGAACTCGTACTGGACGAACTGGTTGACGCGCTGCTGGAAGACGAGCTGGAACTGCTGCTCGAATTGCCAGAAGAGTTGTCGTCATCGTCGTTCCAGCCACAACCCGATAACATGATTGCAGCAGAGAGCGCGGCGACTTTGAAATGATTCACCTTCACGGAAACCCCCGGTTTATGATTAGAAAAAGCTATTGAAGGAAAGAGGACCAGTCCAGGCGCAAGTCGTAGTGGTAGGTTTTTTCTACCGGTAGTACGGGCGCCGTGGCTGGGTCTATGTGGTCGAACACATTGCGCTTATTACCCAGCACCGCATCGCGCCCCTGGGAAAAAGATTGCGTTTTAACGATCTGCCAATACACTTTATTTAGTGCCAATGCGCGCTCAGGCGAAGGCGTTATCAGTGTCTTTACATCGGCCGATTTAACAAGATCGGTATCCACCTGCGTGGCGTCATCGAACCAGCGGGTTAGCATTTCTTCGTTCTGACGAAATTCATCGCCGCCGCCGGTACGGGTAAAATAGGTGAGGTACTCCCCTTCGAGTTCGTTCCGGTTGGGCACATCGGGCATACCGGCAAGATCGATATACCCCCAGCCTTTAGCGCCGTCGATTTTGCGGGGGAAAGAAAAACTTTGATCGATGGTGGTACCTACGGTGGTATGACAGCCCATGCAGAAAAAATTTTCTTCGTAGTTTGCCAGGCGTAAGCGGCCTTCTTTATCTTCCAGCCAGCTCTGCACATACCAGCCCATACCATTATTTAGCCCGGCTTTTTCAACCGGTTTTGCCCAGGCGTAATTGGGTAATCGTCCCTGCTCTTTTTCACGCTGCTCTACGTTGTACATATAACGCATCGCAGGCTCCGACAGATCCTTGTATTTTTTCGTATAGCGAATTTCTTTTACACGTTTGGCCGCTACCACCTGCTCTTTATCGCGAACATCCAGGTAGCGAAGTGTATGTAAAAACTCTGTACCACTCGGATACATTTGCCGTTGTAGCGGGATACCCGCGGCCGCGCCTAAATAATATTGGCGGTAAACAATGGAATTTGCGCGACCTAAAGCTCCATCGCCGTCCAGGTCGACACCAATTTCAGCTTCTTCGGTAGGCGGAATGGATATTCGGGGGAGCTCTTTAATACTCAACTCGACCAAGGATAAATTAAGCAAATAGAGCGTGCGGCTTGATTTGCCGTCTTCGGTTTGGCGAAACAACATCGGCAAGCGGATCATCACATCATCTGCGCTGCCATTTGTCGGCCAGAAGCTACTCGGTAAAGGCTTGTAATTAAATGCCACCCAACCGGACCCATCGTTAGCAAAGCCCAAGTCATCGAATGCCTTGTCAGGCGAACCCAGATCTTTTAATGCAATCGCGCCTTGCCCCGAGGCTGGCGTAAGCTCTGAATAGAGTGCCGCGTAGTTATCCTGACGCACATAATCAAGTACAGCGGAATCTGTAACGGTTGCAGTGTGCTTGCTAAAGTCTTTAAAAAAGTTTTTCCAGTGGTTGGTTTCACCATACTCGGAAAAGGCATAGGCCGCCTGGAGCACACCGTCATCCAGTGTATTTAAGCGCGTGCCCTTTGGGTGGCTCTGATGGCAGATATAACAAGGGTTGTGCTGACCTTCTGTTTTGGTGTAGCACTGGGGAGGGATTACAGCTTCTTCGTTGCGCAGTTGAGCTGCAAAAGCTGTTGCACTGCAAATATCTATAAACCCCAATAACCCTAGAAAAAACCAACGCATTATTTGCCCGACTAATAGTGAATACACAATTGGCCCGGACAATAGCGAACTAATGTTACGGTATGAGGTATTTTTTATTTCTTTGACTTAATTCACGGAAATATTTACAAGAAAAACGACCGTTGGAATTATTCGAGGGACAGTTGACGCCAGTTTAGCGACTACTAATAGGTTTCGCGGCCACTAATGAAAAGACACCAGATATGCAACGCAGGACAGCAAGCAACGCGTATTTTTGCGAGATAAAAAAACCGGCACACCCGCGTGAAAGGTGGCCGGTTGAACAACACAGTTAAAGTATTAACTGGTTAAAAACCTTGCTAACCGCTAAGGTCGGCTAGCACTTAAACATCAGATAGCTTCCGCCTGTGTCGTCGTTGGCTTTTCTGCTGGCGACTTCTGAAACTTTTTCTCCAGCGTGCGCAACAACACGTAAAAGATGGGCGTAAAGAATAATCCAAACGCAGTGACTCCCAGCATACCGGAAAACACCGCTATGCCCATCACAACGCGCATTTCTGCACCGGCACCGGTTGAGAACACCATAGGCACCACACCCATGATGAACGCGAAGGACGTCATCAAAATTGGGCGCAGACGTAAACGGCTGGCTGTGATGGCCGCTTTCAGCGTCGGCATCCCCTCCATTTCCAACTCCCGTGCGAACTCCACAATCAGAATAGCGTTTTTACAGGCTAAGCCAGCCAGCACAAACAAGCTGACCTGAGTAAACACGTTGTTGTCGCCACCACTAATAAACACACCGGCAAGGGCCGCCAGAATCGAAAGTGGTACCACCAGAATTACGGCCAATGGTAACACGACACTTTCATACTGGGCAGCGAGTACCAGGAAAACCAAAATCAGGCACAGCGGGAAAATAAAGATCGCCGTATTACCCGACAACACTTGTTGGTAGGTGAGATCTGTCCATTCATAGCTGATACCAGGCGGCAAAACTTCGTCCAGAATTTCACTGATTGCATCCTGCGCCTGACCACTCGAGTAACCGGGGGCAGCATCGCCATTTAAATCAGCTGCCAGGTAACCGTTATAGTGGGTCGCACTCTCCGGGCCATAACTGTCTGATATGTGCACCACTGAACCGAGCGGCACCATATCCCCATCTCTGTTACGCACTTTTAAATTCAACGCATCATCGATGGATTCACGATACTGCGCGTCAGCTTGCGCAATAACCCGATAGGTGCGGCCGAACTGGTTGAAATCGTTGATATACAACGAACCTAAATAGATTTGCATGGTTTCGAAAATTTCACGCAAGTCCAAGCCAAGCTGTTTAGCCTTGGTTCGATCGAGATCCGCATATAATTGAGGAACGTTGATCTTGTAGTTTGAGTACACACGACTTAGCTCTGGGCGCTGCATTGCTTTTTGACTTGCTTGCGCAACTACATCGGCCAGGGCTTCGTAGCCCAATCCTGCACGGTCTTCAATTTGCAACTTGAAGCCGCCAGTCGTGCCCAGTCCACGCACAGGTGGAGGCGGGAAGATTGCGATAAATGCTTCGTCAATAGCGCCGAATTTTTGCTGTAAGCGCTGCGCAATGGCGGCCGCAGACTGGCTGCTGTCCGTTCGCTCATCGAAATCCGTGAGCGGGAAAAACACGATGCCAGCACTGGAACTGTTAACAAAACCATTAATGCTAAGGCCCGGGAACTGAACAGCGTTAGCCACGCCCTCCTCTTCCAAGCCAATCGCACCCATATCTTCAATAACCTGGCGGGTACGCTCGAGCGTAGCGCCGTCGGGCAAAATAGCAAAGGCGATCAGATATTGCTTATCTTGTGGAGGCACAAAACCTTTTGGAATGCTGATAAATTCCCAACAGGTAATCGCCAAAAAGCCTGCGTAGATTGCCATCATAATGGTCTTGCGACCGAGCAAATGCTGTACGCTGCGGCCATAGCCATTCGAGCTCGCGCCAAATACCCGGTTAAAGCCACGGAAGAATGGACCGAAAACTTTTTCCATGCCGCGAGTGAGCAAATCTTTCGGCGCATCGCGATCTTTCAGCAACAGGGCAGACAATGCCGGGCTTAGTGTCAGCGAGTTTACCGCCGATATCACCGTGGAAATCGCAATAGTGAGAGCAAACTGTTTGTAGAACTGGCCAGTAAGGCCACTGACAAACGCGATAGGCACGAACACCGCCACCAAGGTGAGAGAAATGGCAATAATCGGCCCACTCACTTCCTGCATGGCTTTGTAGGTTGCCTGTATCGGGTGTAGCCCTTCTTCTATATTGCGCTCGACGTTTTCTACCACTACGATCGCATCGTCCACAACAATACCGATAGACAGCACCAACCCGAACAGGGACAAGGTATTAATGGAAAACCCAAACACGTGCATCAGCGCAAATGTACCTACGATAGAAACCGGTACTGCTAACAGTGGAATAATCGATGCTCTCCAGGTCTGCAGAAACACGACGACCACAATAACAACCAGCAGCAGCGCTTCAAACAAGGTGTGAACAACCGCCTCGATAGAGCCTCGAACAAACACAGTCGGATCGTAAACCAGCTCGTAACTCATACCTGCAGGAAAGTCTTCCGACAGCCGTTTCATGGTCGCACGCACCTGATCGGAGATCTGGATGGCATTCGCGCCGGGCGCCTGAAAGATGGGAATAGCAACGGCAGGTTTGTTGTCGAGAAGCGCATTCAGCCCGAAATCGGAAGCCCCCAACTCTATTCGCGCAACGTCGCGCAAGCGAGTGATTTCTCCATGCTGACCGGCTTTGATAATAATGCTGCCAAATTCCTCTGGAGTCTCCAGTCGACCTTTCGCGTTGATGGGCATTTGCACTTCGATCGCGGATGACACTGGCGCGCCACCAATAATTCCGGCCGCCACCTGCACATTTTGCTCTCGAATGGCATTAACCACATCCGTTGACGTCAGGTTGTACTCGGCAATCTTATCCGGGTTAAGCCAGATACGCATCGCGTAGTCACCGGAGCCAAAGAGTCGCACCATGCCCACGCCAGTGAGCTTCGCCAGCTCATCTTTTACGCTCAGTACCGCGTAGTTGCGCAGAAACAGGTCGTCATATCGTTGATCTGGCGACGTGAGGTGAACCACCATCGTTAGATTAGGTGAACTCTTGGTTACAGTAACGCCAACCTGGCGGGTGACTTCCGGCAACCGAGGTAACGCCTGGGAAACCCGGTTCTGTACCATTTGCTGGGCAAGGTCCGGGTCAGTACCAATTTTGAATGTGACGGTCAGCATCATCTGGCCATCAGTGGTTGCCTGCGAGAACATATAAATCATGTTCTCCACGCCGCTCATTTGCTCCTCAAGCGGGCGCGCAACAGTTTCAGCGATAACTTTCGGGTTGGCACCAGGAAACGATGCGTTTACCACCACAGAGGGCGGCGCAACTTCCGGGTACTCGGAGATTGGCAGTTGAAACACTGCCAGTAAACCCGAGATGAAAATAAGTAGTGAAATCACTCCCGCAAAGATGGGGCGATCCACGAAAAATCGGGATATATTCACGCATCAGACCTTTAAATTATTGAAGGTTCGCCGCAAGTTCAGCAGCGTTATCGACGGGTACCGGGTCTACTGTGCTCTGCGGGCGCACACGAGACAGGCCACCCACAACCACACGGTCGCCAGAGTTGAGCCCTTCTCTCACGACACGCTGGCCGCGAATCTGGTCACCCAGCTTCACTTCACGGTATTGCACGGTGTTGTTCGCATCAACAACGTAAACGAATTTGCGATCCTGGTTAGTACCAATGGCGCGCTCAGGAATCACGTATTCGGCCCGCTTGCTGGCAGAGCCAATTCGCACGTTCGCAAACATGCCTGGCACTAAGCGACCACTCTCATTCGGAAAGATCGCCCGGGCACGAATAGTCCCGCTGTTGGAATCCAGCTGATTGTCGAAGGCGTAGAGCTTGCCCTTAAGCGTACCGTCGCCACTACCTGCCTCCGCACCCTCGCCGAAACTCAGCGTGACTGGCATCGTGTTTGATTCTGAGCCGCTTGCAGCCAGATGAAGGTAAGTTTGCTCGTCTACGCGAAAATCCGCATAAACCCGTTTGTGATCAACAATAGTGGTTAATAGAGGTGCATTGGCACCTGCTCCAACAATATTGCCGGCAGTTAGCTCCGCACGGCCAACACGACCCGCGATGGGCGCTACCACGTGGGCGTATTCCAGATCCAGCTTAGCGTTTAATAACTGGCTCTCAGCCTGTAAGATGGCGGCTTTCGCGACATCGTCGGCAGTGAGTGACTCATCGTAACGGCTTTGCGAGATAAGTTTGTTGCCCAACAACTCCTGGGAACGCTGCAAGTCTTGCCCGGTAAGGCGCGCCCTCGCCTTAGCGGTTGCCAGACTGGCTTCAGCCTGTTTCACTGCAGCTTCGAAGGGGCGTGGATCGATGACAAACAGGAGCTGGCCTTTCTCGACCAGTTCGCCGTCACTGAACATCACCTGCTCAATACGTCCACTCACGAGGGGGCGCACGTCAACACGTTCGACAGCGGTGATACGACCGGAGAAATCACTCCATTGGCGCAATTCGTTGGCCTTCATCTCGAGCACTTCAACTTTCGGAGCGCTTTGTTGGGCATAAAGTTTGGGGGCAAAACTGGTAAGCAGAGAAAACACGGTAAGAAATACAGGGTGAGCAATAGCTGCTCGCCCCATGAGCGAGTATCTAGGTGACATAACAATTCCTCGGCGATTGAACAGGCGGGGCTGGCATAGGCCAGTCGACAAGATGAACAAACTGTACATACCGGTCGGTATGTGCGTCAAGCAGAAATGTTACCCGTCTTGGGTGAGTTGGTAACACAATCTGCTATTTATCTTTTGATAACAAGAGGTTGTAACGCTTACTTCAAGTAAAATAAATCAGCTGAAATAGTCATGTTTCCGTGCTAAGGTACGTCTAAAATCGAAGTGTCACAAAACCGACATACCGGTTGGTATAGAACTAAAATCGCCGCTAGCGGTCACAGTGACCACAAGCCAATCAGGCTCACGAGGAAGTAACGGGTAATATATGTGCCATGTCCAATAACATAGAAACACGCGAACGCCTGCTCGAAACAGCGTTAAATTTGTTGTGGAGACGCAATTATAACGCCGTGGGGGTGAACGAAATCTGTAAGCAAGCCGGTGTGACCAAAGGAAGCTTCTACCACCATTTCGAGTCTAAGGCGGCGCTATTTTGCCAAGCGAGTGAGTACTCGTGGCAATCCACTAAGCAAGTGGTGGATGAGATCATGTCGCCCATGAACCCTCCCCTTGAGCAGCTCAAACGTTACCTTCGGTTCGTATTCTCGCGGAAATTCGATATAGACGCAGGAACGGTAAGGGATTGTTCTTACACATTTTCAGCCAGCGAACTCGGTTGTGATTTTGCCACGATTGCGCAAACTCAGCGGGATATTTTGCAACGGTCTATCACCTATAATCGTGCGTTGATTCAAGCGTTAAAGCAGGCAGACTTGCTGGAAAAGGATATATGTGCCGAATCTACTGCCCGCCTGTTCGCACAGTACTTCCACGGAATGGTGAGTTTTGCGCGCATTGAAAACAACTTCGACGCAATAAAAACGGACATGACGACTGCAATATTCCGCCTTTTGGGATTAAAGCAAGAACATTGGTTCGACCCGTTTGACGACGCCTGATACCGAGGTCCGCCAGATATAAGCACAAATTTCGCGCGCGGGATGAAGTTTGCCCACTAAATATTTGGCTTATAAGGTGAAATTTACCTGTTGTTAGGAAAAATTTGCGGAACCAATTCGGGCATAATCACTCTTTTGAGTGAAAGCGCTATGCTATATTTGCTGATACGCCGCAGTTTTGCGCTCTTGAGTCAGCGCGCTGTCAAACGTTTATTTGCCAGGTAAAACCGGACTATGCCTTCTATAAAAACACTAAGCCGATTTTTGCTCATTTCGCTACTTTTTTCTTCTGTAGCCTGGGCCACGATAATTCCGCCGCTACAGTACACTGAGAAACAATCGGAAACACTTAAAGAAGTTATCAGCCGCTTGCATTCACACCACTACCGTGACCAACCGGTTGACGACGCGCTATCACAAAAATTCCTCGCGAAATACCTGGAAACGCTCGATCCGGCACGAATGTTCTTCTACGCCAAGGACGTTGAAGGTTTTGAAAAAAACGCCACCAAATTCGACGATTACTTTCGCAAAGGCGACCTCGGCCCAGGATTCGATATCTACCACACCTACCGCCAGAGGCTGGTATCCCGCCTTGAGCAGATCATAGACCTGCTGGAGGACGACTCGGTGACTTTCCGCTTCGATCAGAATGACAGCATTGTGATCGACAGGGAGGAAATGCCCTGGCCGAATACACGCGCAGAAGCCGATGATCTTTGGTTTAAACGCATAAAACTGAGCCTGCTCAACCTCAAACTCGCGGGTAAAACTGTGGCGGAGGCGCGAGAAACTGTTGCGCGACGCTACAAAAACCAGCTTACCCGCATAAAACAGCAGGATGGCACCGACGTTTTCGAAACCATGGTAAATGCCCTAACCATGCTGTACGACCCACATACCAATTATTGGAGCGAGCGCACATCGAAGAACTTCGATATCAACATGTCGCTTTCGCTTGAAGGCATCGGGGCTGTTCTTCAATCAGAGGACGAATTCACCAAAGTAGTCCGCCTGGTACCTGGTGGGCCCGCCGACAAGCAGGGCCAGTTAAAAGCAGCCGATCGTGTCGTCGGCGTTGGCCAGGGTTCTGACGGTGAACTGGTGGATATTGTAGGCTGGCGCCTTGACGAAGTGGTAAACATGATTCGCAGCCCTAAAAACACCACGGTACGACTCGAAGTGCTGCCAAGCGATGCGCCTGCCAACGGCGAAACCCAGATAATCAGCATCCGACGCGGTAAAGTGAAGCTGGAAGATCAGGCCGCTAAAAAAGCCGTTATGGAGCTGGGTGACGGCGATACCACATACAAAATCGGCGTAATTCACCTGCCAGCGTTCTATATCGATTTCCAGGCACAAAACAACCGAGACCCCAACTACAAAAGCAGTAAACGCGATGTGGCTCGCCTGCTCGACGAGCTGAGCAAGGAAAACGTCGACGGAGTTATTCTGGATTTGCGCAACAACGGCGGTGGTTCACTGTACGAGGCGACCATGCTTACCGACCTGTTCATTGATCAGGGGCCGGTCGTACAGATACGCACTCCCGACAACCGCATCAACCGCCACCACAGCTCCAATTCCAAAGCGAGATACCGCGGCCCGCTGATTGTATTGGTTAACCGATTGAGCGCTTCAGCGTCGGAAATTTTCGCTGGTGCAATCCAAGACTATCAACGCGGTTTAATCGTGGGCTCACAATCGTTCGGCAAAGGCACAGTGCAATCTGTGACCGATTTGCTCGAGGGTAAGCTAAAAATCACTGAATCCAAATTTTATCGTGTGTCTGGCGACAGCACGCAGCACCGGGGGGTAATCCCCGACATATCGCTACCGGTGATGATCGACACCGACGAAGTCGGAGAATCCGCGTACGAAAACGCGCTGCCATGGGATCAGATTCACGAGGTTCCCCATGCGCGTTATTACAATTTCCAGGCGTTTTTGCCTGAGCTGATTGCCGACCATGACAAGCGTGTAAAAACCGACCCGGATTTCAATTTCATTCTTGACCAGATAGCCATGATGGCAAAAAACAAGGACAAGAAGAGCGTTTCGCTTAACGAGAAATCGCGCATCGCTGAAAAAGAAACGCTGGAACGTGAAGCCATGGATATAGACAACAAGCGACGTATTGGAAAGCACCTTCAGCCCTACAAAACCCTGGAGGAATACCGCTCCTCTGAGGTAGAGGAGCAGGACGATGAGCAAGTGGCCCAGAATCAGTATGAAATCGATGTGGACGGTGATACCCTGTTGATCGAAACCGGCAATATCATGGTCGACATGATTCGCATACTGTCTACCGATGCAGTAAAACAGGCGTCTAATTTCTAACGCCCTTTCGCGACTCGACTATTTTGGTGTTTCCAAGCCCGGCTCCTATGCCGGGCTTTTTCGTTTGAATAACCGCAGTTACGATAACTTACGACTGAACTGCTATAGCGAAATTTATAGGTACGTTGCAAGTGCGTTTCGCTAGAACCTACCCCGGAAGTAAAAAGGAGAATTCATTGGCCATTACCTGTGTATCGTTTAACGTAAACAGTATCCGCACACGATTACATCAATTAGAAGCGGTGGTAGAGAAATATAATCCGGACTTTATTGGCCTCCAGGAAACTAAAGTTGCCGACGAAAATTTCCCTCGCGAAGATATTGAGCGGCTTGGCTATCACGTTGAGTTTCTTGGCCAAAAAACCCACTACGGGGTTGCACTTATGTCGAAGCATCCCTTTTTATCCGTACAAAAAGGCTTTGCAACAGACGGCGAGGATGCTCAGAAGCGATTTATTGTTGGGCAATTCGAGATTGGTGCAGACAAACCACTTACCGTCATGAACGGCTATTTCCCTCAAGGTGAGAGCAACACCCATCCGGTTAAATTCCCAAACAAACGCAATTTCTATAGCGATCTACAGTCGCTTCTAACCGGCCAATATTCGCCTGAAGACAATCTTATTGTGATGGGCGATATGAACATTTCACCGCAGGATATCGATATAGGTATCGGCGAGGATAACCGTAAACGCTGGCTGCGATCTGGAAAATGTAGCTTTTTGCCAGAAGAGCGAGAGTGGTTGGACAGGCTGTTATGCTGGGGGCTTCACGATACCCTGCGCAAATTGCAACCCGAAGCTGACGACCTTTATAGCTGGTTTGACTACCGCAGCCGCGGCTACGAACGCGAACCACGTCGTGGTCTGCGCATCGATTTAATTTTAGCGACTCAACAACTTGTCGAAAAATGTTCCAATGCGGGTATCGATTTGGAGATTCGCGGCATGGAAAAACCGTCTGATCACTGCCCTATTTGGGCGGAGTTCTCGATATAAAAGTACACGTACAATCTTAATCAAGTAGTGCCAGGTATTTGGTGAGTACTGTAAAAAAGCGAGCTCCCAAGGCTCGCTTTTTTGTGCAATGCGCAGTCTCCATTTATTCCAGAAATTGTTTTAAATGAGCCCAGTGTTCAACCGTTCGCTTCAGCTTGCGGTCGTCGCAGTTCAGAATAATGTAATCGTCTATGCCAAGTTCGTAAACACCAGACGGATGCTCCACAGACGCATCGCTTACCCCCAGAATCGGCAGTAGAGATTCTTCCTCGTTTGCCGCTTCCTCCGCTCGAATAGTATCAACTGCATGCACCAGTTGAGTCTCGCCATCGCAGTCAATCAACACCACATCAAGCTTTAGCTTTTTAATTTGCGTGGCGAGCTTTTCACTGTTCGCGCAGCGATGTACAACCATGCCATCGGACAAAGCCGTATCGATCCGAGCGATCAGTTTCTCCCGGTCGCTCAATACCAGGATTGCCAGCTCAGTTGTTTTAGCCTGCGCTGCTTCTTCAACCTCTACGCCGGGAATCACCTGGTGATCGTCATCCTTCACGTCGTAAACCGTATTGAACGCATTTTCGAGCTCAAATAAACCTACGGGTTTGCTCACCATATGAACAAATTCTGTTTGCACAAATCCTTCTGACATGAGATTCCGCTGCTGACGTGGACTTGCCGCAATCAGCTGATGGGTGTAACGAAGCTCCGGGTGCTCTGCGAGAGCATTATTAAATTCACGGGCCTCATCATCGCCCTCCTCCACGAAATACAGTACAGCTTCGATGGGCTTCCCTTCTTTGTAGCTGGCCGCCAACTGACTTTGCGCTTTCTTGTAATTCGGCTCCGAGACGACGGTAAAGCCGAGCGCATTTAGCTCTCTTCGCTTGATATCCTGAATTCGGATACTGCGATGAACGAGCATAATGGTATGGTTTTGAAACGAATTTGCATGAAAATCCAACTGCCCTGCCTGGTCCGCCACGTCGAATTTTGCATCCAGCCGGTAAGTGACGCCCTCACTGGGGATTTCGTTGATTTCGATGCTACCGCTCATCAATTCAGCAATACCCCGAGCAACGGTAAAAGACAGGTTCGCTTGCGGTAAGCTACCCGCATCCTCACCAAAAAATCGACGTTTTTGCTGCTGGTTGGAGAAGCTGGAGATATTAATATAAAGCTCGCCAGCACTCTCATACTCGCGCAGGAACTCTACTTCAAAGAGCACTACGCCTCGATCCATGTTGGCGATACAGTGGGACAACAGAGTTTTGATGACCTGAGCCAGGCGACTCGCATCGCCCTTTAACCGCATAGGCAATGTTGGCGACAATGACGTTTCAATCGCAACACCGTCCAGCTCGGCGCTGTCGAGATATTCCGCGACAATATTCTGCAGTTCGTGGCGAATATTGAAGATTTTACTCTCTAGCTGGAGCTCTTTATTCAAGACACTGTAGAAGTCGTTAACGTTGTTAAATACACGAAAGAAGTCGCGCTGCCACTGCAGCGCCTGGGCAGATTGCTCAGCGGAACTCTCCCCGGCACTATTAAGCGCCAATTGGGTTTCTCCCACGATTGTCTGCAGGTCCGACCGCAAACACCCAAGAAACTCTCGATACAACGCGGCACTTGCTCGCGTATCTCGCTTTTCTTCCTCTATCGACTGCGTTTTGCGCGCCAGTGCGTAGGACGCTTCCAATCTCTCCCAATAATTTTCAGACATCAACCTGCACTGGTGAATGAGGATGACGTAAAACATAATCATTAGCACGCCATACAGCGTCGCAGTAACGCCACCGACGACCAGTGCCGCTAGTGCAGCGGGCACCAGACCAAAAAACTGGTAATACGCGAGAAAGCGTTGATAAGGCGCAAAAGCATGGGCAGTGGTGGAGAAAAATACGACAGTGTATAACCAGAGGAGCGGCGCTTCGTGGCTCATATCCAGGCGCATCGTAATGCTTACCAGAATAAACCCCCACCACATGGCCCCCAGTAAGGTCGCGACGAAATAACTATTGCGCCAACGCTGCGGGGCACGTGGATAAATTTGATAAAAACGGAACAGAAGTATCCCGCGCAGCAAGGTAATGAACGCAAGGCCCGCAGTAAGGACAATGGTCAGTTCGCGATTTTCCGCGTAAAACTGACCACCCATCAAACAAATCAGGTAGGCAATAAAGTTGAAGACGAGACCGCGGCGGCTGTATTTCGCCATACGCGCATCGGTTTCGTGCATGATGCGGCGGTCTTTCTGAACTTTACTGCTGGGTATAAAAAAACTGAACATGAATTACGCGGCTCTACCCTGTTGCGCCTGCTGGCTGTTGCTGCTGGCAACCCCTACCCTGGCCTATTAATACATTGTGAACATGCACTGCTGGAAATGGTATTTTCAATGCGTGGCTAATCGCCTCGCCCGTCAATCCAATCCTGTAAGCAGTGCTACAGAAATAGTATTAATCTACGGCCTGATAATTGGTTAACCGTCATACAGTTAGGCCTGCAATGCGCAAGCCGTGAAAACCGCGTATTCTACTCCTGCATCCAACGGAGTAACAGTGTGGACTTTCGCGCCGCGATTAGAGCTTTTCGGTTAGCTCGGGAACCGCTTCAAACAAATCCGCAACCAGCCCGTAATCGGCTACCTGAAAGATGGGCGCGTCTTCATCCTTGTTTATAGCTACTATCACCTTCGAATCTTTCATTCCCGCCAAATGCTGAATTGCTCCTGAGATGCCAACTGCGATGTAAAGATCCGGCGCTACCACTTTACCCGTCTGCCCTACTTGCATATCGTTGGCTACGAAACCCGCATCTACTGCGGCTCGAGAAGCACCAACCGCAGCCTCAAGCTTGTCGGCCAGATTATAGATCAAAGAAAAATTATCACTGCTCTGCACACCGCGACCACCGGAGACAACGACTTTAGCACTGGTAAGCTCGGGTCTGTCAGACGTCGCCAACTGTTGCTTGTCGAAACGACTGAGTTCGTTTGAAACCTCAACTTCGACTAACTCCACCTTAGCGCTGCCACCTTCCGCCAAAGCGGCATCGAACGCCGTGGTTCTCACGGTAAGAAAGATGACCTTATCGATACTCTCCACTTTAGCTAATACATTGCCAGCATACACAGGCCGCACGAAAACCTGTGCGCTCTCAATGGCAACCACATCAGACAAAGGTTGAGCGTCGCTCAGCGCTGCAGCTCGCGGCAAAATATTTTTTCCTGTGGTGGTTGCCGGCGCGATGACATGAGAGTAACCCGGAGCAAGTTTAGCAATCAGCGGAGCCATTGGTTCAGCGAGAAAGTGAGCCAGACTGGCGTCATCTGCGCGTAGCACCTTGGTAACACCGGCAATCTGTGCTGCCTGTTCCGCTACGTTTTCGCATGCCACGCCAGCAACGAGTATGTGCACATCGTCCGACAAACTAACAGCGGCGCTAACCGCGTTGAGAGTCGGAGCCTTAATTTCGTTGTTATCGTGTTCTGCTACGACCAGTACGCTCATGAGATCACCTTGGCTTCGTTTTTCAGTTTTTCGATTAGCTCGTCCACACTCGCAACTTTAATTCCGGCTGCCCGTTCCGGCGGGGTACTTACCGATAATAATTTTGTTCTCGGCGTTAAATCCACACCTATGGAGTCTGCAGCAAGCGTCTCCAACGGTTTCTTTTTCGCTTTCATGATATTGGGCAACGCAGCATAGCGTGGCTCATTCAAACGCAAGTCAGTGGTAACCACGGCAGGCAACTGTAATTCGAGCGTTTCCAGTCCGCCATCTACTTCACGTGTTACATAAATACTGCTCTCATTAAAGGTTACTTCAGACGCAAACGTGCCTTGTGGCAAACCGCACAAAGCGGCCAGCATTTGACCGGTTTGGTTGTTATCGCCATCGATAGATTGTTTGCCCAAGATGACCAACCCCGGCGACTCCTGATCGTAAATTTTCTGCAGTATTTTCGCTATAGCCAAAGGCTCTAAGCTTAGATCGGTTTCAACAAGTATCGCGCGATCAGCACCTAACGCCATGGCTGCGCGCAATTGTTCTTGAGCTTTGCTCGGTCCGATGCACACCACCACAACTTCATCAGCTTTGCCGCGCTCCTTAAGGCGAATAGCCTCTTCAACAGCGATTTCACAAAAAGGATTAATTGCCATTTTTACATTGGCGAGGTCGACGTCGCTGCCGTCACTGTTGGGTCTCACTTTTACGTTGTAATCCACAACGCGTTTAATAGGCACCATAATTTTCATGACTGCATTCCACTCCCAGCGAACATGTGGTTCATATAAACCAAAGATTCATTAAGTTTAGACTTCATTTCCGGCGTAGTATAGCGTGTCAAAGCTACTGCAAACGTAAATAGTCCGTGTAAAATCGACGGTTTTCACTTTGCCTACTTTTGCCAGCATCATAGACGTGTTTGAACATTGGATGGCATAAAAATTCCTATTTATACTGATCTATGATTTATCGCGTGCAACGCGGGAAAACGAAGAGGAGATTGAGTGTGAGTTATTTGGATCGCGAAAGCATGGAGTACGACGTTGTTGTTGTGGGTGCTGGCCCAGCGGGGTTAAGTGCTGCATGTCGCCTCAAACAGCTTGATCCGGAGCTAAGCGTTTGCGTAGTAGAGAAAGGCTCAGAAGTTGGAGCGCATATATTGTCGGGTGCCGTATTTGAACCACGCGCACTCAGCGAGCTTTTTCCCGATTGGGAAAAACGCGGCGCCCCCCTCCTGACTCCCGTTGCTGCCGATGCGATTTACCTGCTCAAAAGTGCACAGGATGCATGGAAAGTGCCCGCTATGTTCGCACCCAAAACAATGCACAACACCGGTAATTACATCATCAGCCTTGGGAATTTGTGCCGCTGGCTGGCGGAGCAGGCTGAGGAACTGGGTGTAGAGGTGTTCCCAGGGTTCGCAGCAGCAAGCTTGGCAATTGGTGATGACGGCGCGGTTAAAGGTGTGGTCACCAGTGATATGGGTGTATCCAGCGATGGCGAAAAAAAGGACAGCTATGTTGAGGGAATCGCCCTGCTCGCCCGCTACACGCTTCTCGCAGAAGGCTGTCGCGGCCATCTTGGTAAGCAGGCAATCGCCCAGTACGGTCTGGACGAACACGCAGAACCCCAACACTATGGCCTTGGTATAAAGGAACTCTGGAAAGTCGATCCAGAGAAGCACAAACCTGGCCTGGTAGTGCACACGGCGGGCTGGCCGCTGGCTGAGTCAAAAAGCGCAGGCGGTGGCTTCCTCTACCATCTGGAAGATAACCAGGTGGTTGTCGGCCTGATCACCGATCTCAGCTATAGCAACCCCTATGTAAGTCCGTTTGACGAATTCCAGCGCTACAAGCATCACCCGGTTATCAGTCAGTATTTGACCGGCGGAGAGCGCATTGCTTATGGCGCCAGAGCTATCACCAAAGGCGGGATACAGTCGCTGCCGCAGCTAAGCTTCCCGGGTGGGATGCTCCTGGGTGACAATGGTGGCACCCTGAATTTTGCAAAGATTAAAGGCAGTCATACCGCCATGAAAAGCGGCATGGTCGCGGCGGAAGCTATAGCGGCAAGCCTTGCCGCCAGTGAGCCACAAACAACCCTGAAAGACTTCGACACGCGCTTTCGCGCGAGCTGGGGGTTCGCCGAGTTACAGATGCAGCGCAATTTTGGCCCCGCGCAACACCGCTGGGGAAACGTGTGGGGTGCGGCCTACGCGTTCCTGGACATCAACCTTTTCGCTGGCAAGCTTCCGTGGACGCTGTCTGACCCACACCCAGACTATGATCGCTTGCGCACCACCCAGGAGAGCCGTCCAATAGCCTACCCCAAACCTGATGGCGTATTGAGTTTCGACAAGTTATCGTCCGTGTACCTTTCAAACACCAATCACGAAGAAGATCAACCTTGTCATTTGCGTTTAAATGATCCATCTATTCCAGTCGCGCGCAACCTTCCCCGGTACGACGAACCGGCGCAGCGCTATTGTCCTGCAGGTGTTTATGAAATCGTTGAAAGCGCAAACGGGAAAGCCTTGCAAATCAACGCGCAAAACTGCGTACATTGCAAAACATGCGATATTAAAGATCCTGCGCAAAATATAACCTGGGTGACGCCTGAAGGCGGTGGCGGACCCAATTACCCCAACATGTAAAATGCCCGTAACAACGCTAGGGTTCACGCCCACTGAGCATTTGCGCATAGCGCGCAGAGGCATTCTGGTAGATCTCGGCCGCCTGGCTTGCATTGGCAAACAGGCGCTGGTTAGTCGTGGCGGTAACCGTATCGATATGAGCGCCAGTGACAACATCCAACACAACGATCTGAAATACTGCAGTATCGCGACCAAAACGCGCTTGCTCAGGCAGCGCGGCTGACTCGCTATATTCGCGCCAGGTGTTTTTGGCGTTGGTGTACTGAAATAACTGCGGAATCAAGGCGATTTGTGCACCGTTCAGGCGAGCCGCCAACAAGGCTTCTTGCTGGTTTAAATCCGCTTTGGCAATGCTCAAATTGGGAAAATCATGTCGCAACGCCAGCTCCAGTGCCTGGTGTAATGCTGTTCGCGCACGCGGCATGCTTGTGTGCTTGTCATCTAAAACATGGGGAAACTGCGGCCGAGCAAGAAATAATCGGGTGTTGAGAGGCAAGCGCCAGACGTTGCTTCTCAGCACCGCCTGTTGATCTTTCAAATGCATATGCTGGAGCCCAGCGCCCACCAAATGCCCTGTATACGCTGCAGTACAACCGCTTAGCACCAGAGCAGCAATTATCAGGCAGGCTACCCTGAACGCCAAGCGCGGTAAGTAGGTCAGTTTTATGGACTCAGGCATCGCATGTTAATTCCTGTAATAACAGGGTAGGTATCGGCCAATTGGCCAGAGTATTTAGAGAGTAATTATGGCTACATCCATCGGTCAGTTTCTGCAACTGGAAAAGCTCGATACGAACTTGTTCCGCAACATTCATCACCGCGAAAACTTTATGGGCACTCTGTTTGGCGGACAGGTGCTGGCGCAAGCACTCATGGCGTGCACCAAAACCATCGACGACCCCAACCTGCTCCCGCACTCCTTACACGCCTATTTTCTGCGCGCGGGCAGGAGTGCTGACCCGGTAATATACGACGTAGAGACGGTGCGAGACGGGCAATCCATTCGCAGCAGGCGCGCTGTAGCCCGCCAATATGGGAAACCGATTTTTAACATGTCGGCCTCATTTCACCAATTAGAAGATGGCTATCACCACCAGGAATCAATGCCAGAGGGCATTGCTAGCCCGGAAGAACTGCTAAAGACTGCCAATCCAATCGTACATGATCAGCACATTCCGCCGAGCGACAACCGTGCGGGCGCCTTTAACCCACTTGAGATTCTTCCACTGGACGGCGTTTCCTGCGACACAACAGAAGTTAGGGCTCCGCGAGCTATGTTTTGGATGAGAGCAAAAGAGCGGCTCTCTGACGAGAGCATTGAACATTACTGCACACTTGCGTTTGCGTCTGACTTGGGGCTGCTGGCAACAACCCTGCTTCCCCACAATACGTCGTTGTTCACCGGTGAAATCATTGCCGCAAGCATCGATCATGCGATGTGGTTCCATTCACGGGAATTCCGGGCGGACGATTGGCTACTGTGCACAACCTACAGCCCTTGGGCTGGCAACGCCCGCGGGTTCGCCCACGGTAGCATCTTTACCCGCGACGGCCGGTTGATTTTATCAACATGCCAGGAGGGGTTAATAAGACCCAATCATCAGCCAACAGCTTAATTCCTGTATACCAGTGTCGGCGCGACTATACTGATGTTAAGCAAATTTGAGGAATAGTCAGATCATGAGCCGAGTTTTAATCGCCGACGCAATCACCCACCTTGAGGATCTACTGGAGGCGTTGACAAACGCCTATTGGGAAACCAGCGAAATACATCGCAAAGACTGCGTTTTCGATCTCGTCACTGTAATTTATGGCGAATTGAACGAGCTGGCAAAACTCAGTTATGCCGACCACGAAATGACCTACGAACCGATTACGGCTGCTTTTCATAGCAGCGAGACAAATCTGCGCACCATTCGCAATAATATAGATACCTGGTTCCCCCGCAATGCGACGGCCACGCAGCTTCAACGCAGTATTCCACCTGTTAACGCGCTTTTCGAGTTTGTCTAGCAACCAGGCAAATCAACCACACTACCGCCGACGCCAGCAATACTCGTGGCGCTAAACAACGTCAATTCTATTTAAAAATGTTTTAAAAGCGGAGAAAAGTACGCTGGCATAACGCGAAAATTCGCCAATACTTAAATTACTGGTGGCAATCATCCCCCCCAAGTCTGTTGCCACCAGTAGAGCTTTCTCAAGCTCGTTGAGGATATAGTCCTTAATGTTTCACTCCTAATGGTCCTGGCCCGGTGTTCTCCCCCCAGAAACACCGGGCTTTTTTTATTCGAGGCGCGCTTGCTCTGCGCTGTACCATGCGGACAAATTCTTCACTTCACCGTCTTCTCGCACCGGCGGATACTCAACGCCATTGTCATCGCACCATTTAGCCAAGACGGGATGCGCCCAGTGGAAAAACCGCGCGCGGTACACATCGGCCGTCAGGCGAGGCTGGTCATACAAACCAGCCTGCTGTCGCTGGTGCTGGGCCTCCATCAAAATGATGGCTGCCGCTACCGACACGTTGAACGACTCAACCATACCGACCATGGGCACCGTCACGTTATAATCTACCGCTGCTGCAGCTTCGGGGCTCACGCCTTTTACTTCCGCCCCCAAAACAAGAGCCGTAGGCTTGGTGTAATCCACATTGCGGTAGTCAAGGGTATTGTCGCCCAAATTAGCAGCAACCAACTGAAAGCCTTCCCGCTTCAGGTCGTTAACCGGTGCGCTGATACTCGAGTGATGTTGCACTGCCACCCACTTTTCGGCGCTAGCTGAAGTGCCATTGTATGTCTGGTACCCGTCTTCTGGCATAACGCAGTGGATGGTATCGATACCCACCGCGTCACAGGTTCTGGTGATCGCTGAAAGGTTGCGCCCCTTGTGGACTTCGTCAGTGATAACCGTAAGATCCGGTTGTCGCTTGTTGAGAACGGAAGTAATACGTTGAAATCTTTCGGGAGTCATGGTGGTCAGCTTTCTTACAATATTTTTCGCGATATTTTGGTGCAAGCCAAATCAAAAAGTCTATCTATTCATCTCAGTAATATGACAGATCAGATAGATAATGCGCCAAAATACACAATTATTTTGTCCACAATTCCTGTGGATAAGTTAGTGGAAAGTTCGGGTGAAAACGCCCCCAACACCGCGGACTGCGTCACACCCCTCAGATTGATCATTATTTGATCTATTTTATTTTATCCTTAATAATCAATATCTTGCGCTATTTTTTTAAGGCAGGTAGACAATTTTTGTGGCCGAGTGTGGATTTCCACGCCCATTTCAGTGCACCGGCCTTCAATGTGAATAACACGTTAGTCGATCCTCACCGCCTACCCCCCATAGTAACAGAATTGAAATATATCAAGTGCCACACAACTCTCGATATATCACGCCGTTCAGCAACAGTTGGTGCCATAGATTTTGTTGAGATTAAGACAATATCTAATAAAAATTTGGGTTTTAACGAGAATGCACCATTTTAAATGGGTAGAGGGCGCCCATTTATGACGCTAATCCAGTACAATGGCCGACCCGATTTAGCTACCCAGTAAAAACTCGGATTTCACCATGTCCAACTTTGAAGATTTAAATGTGGTTTCACAAGAAGTGTTGATTACACCGGCGCAGCTCCAAGACGAGCTGCCTATGAGTGATACCGCCGCGGAAACTGTCAGAATTGGCCGCGAGACGGTACGCAAGATTCTCGACCGGGAAGACCACCGCCTTATTGTGGTGGTAGGCCCCTGCTCCATTCATGACACAGACGCGGCGATGGACTATGCGCGCCGCCTCAAAGTACTTGCAGAAAAAGTGCAGGACACGCTTTATATCGTGATGCGTGTGTATTTTGAGAAGCCGCGCACCACAACCGGGTGGAAAGGGTTAATTAATGACCCTTACATGAATGACTCATTTAAGATTACCGACGGGCTGCATGTTGGCCGCAAATTGTTGCTGGACATAGCAGAGCTCGGGTTGCCCGCTGCGACCGAAGCGCTAGACCCTATTTCGCCACAATATTTGCAGGAACTTATCTCCTGGAGTGCAATTGGTGCCCGCACTACTGAATCGCAAACACACCGCGAAATGGCAAGCGGCCTTTCATCCGCTGTCGGCTTTAAAAACGGCACAGATGGCAGCTTGACTGTAGCAATAAATGCCTTGCAATCGGTATCGAGTCCGCACCGCTTTTTGGGCATTAACAAAGACGGTCGTGTTTCAGTCATCACTACCCGAGGCAACAGCTATGGCCATGTTGTGCTGCGCGGCGGTGCTGGCAAACCAAACTACGATTCAGTGAGCGTTGCCATGTGCGAGCAAGAGCTCGTAGACGCCAAAGTACCCAACAACATTATGATCGACTGCTCTCACGCCAACTCAAACAAGAATCACGAGTTGCAACCGTTGGTACTCGATAACGTTGCAAATCAGATCATTGAAGGTAATAAATCAATTGTCGGCGCAATGATTGAAAGCAATCTGGGTCCGGGCAATCAAAAAATTCCTGACGATCTTAGTCAGCTCACCTATGGTGTTTCAGTGACTGATGCCTGCGTAGACTGGGATACTACAGAGAAAATGCTGCTTGGCACCGCTGAAAAACTGCGCAGCATTTTGCCTGGCCGCAACAACTAACTAACCAACCTTCTCTCCGGTCTCGGAACTGCGTGTTTCGAGACCATTATTCATCTCCCGCCAATTCGTTGACACCCGCCAAAGACAACCCCTCGCCAGAACCGCAGATTAGTTTTTTTTGACACCAAAGTACGCATTTGATCCAGTCTAAACAATGATCATTTTTTTGAATTGTTCGACATTTTTTCGTAGCGGGAAGGTGGAATTTTCAACTTAGCACTGGTACTTTTAAACTATCGTTTGGCGCAGATCACACACTCAATAGAATGCGCCGATGAGTTTGGCCAGCGCGCTTCGCGCTAAGATGGATAGTGCCACTGCATGGATTGCGTATTATTCTCATTCGCACCAGGGCAGCACGTGTATGCACAATCTGGCTACAAAAGAAAACGCGTTTACAAGCGCTTCAACTCAGAGTGACTCGAGCTACGACGCTCTCTCTCCTTGGTTTGAAATTCGTTCCGTCGCAATGGCAGGCTTTGACTATGTGTTCGCGCCAATGGCCATGTGCAATCAAATTAACGAGTTAATATCGCTGCAGGAATTTTTAATTAATGCCCAAGCGATGCTCGGCTCGGAACCGCAAAGAACGATACTTGTCGGTTTTGAATATGATGCACAAGGCAACTTACTACTAGACAGGTACGACGTGGAGTGGCTTAACGACATGATTGTCGATTGCCGCCGAACCACGGTTAACGGGTGCTCCCAGTTCGAATTTATGGAAACCCTGTTCGAGCATAGCGAGAACCTCGTCGTAATCTAGCCATACCAGCCAAGACCTCAGCTTCCATAAAAAAACCGGCTGTGCGCCGGTTTTTTTATGGAAGAAAGCTTAAGCAAAGATGGTTTTACGATTTTTCTGGTTAGTAGTAGGCGTTGCTCTTATCGCTGTGATCCGTGACATCTCGTACACCCGCCAACTCGGGAATACGTTCCATTAGCGTTTTCTCCACGCCCTGCTTTAAGGTCATATCGACGGCGCTACACCCCTGACAACCTCCACCAAAACGTAAAATGGCCATGCCGTCATCGGTAAGGCGCTCGAGACTCACGTTGCCACCATGCGAAGCCAAGCCTGGGTTCACCTCGTTATAGAGCACGTAATTTATTTTGTCTTCGATAGGGCTGTCGTCGGAAATTTTTGGCATTTTCGAGTTGGGAGCCCGGATCGTCAGCTGCCCTCCCATTTTATCTGGCGCATAATCGACCTTGGCTTCATCGAGAAACGGCACACTGCGATCCTCGAAGTACGCGTTAAAACCGCTTAATTCCATTACATGGTCAGCCTCTTCAGCCTCGCCCGGCCGACAATACGCAATGCAGGTTTCGGCCTGAGGCGTGCCAGGATTTGAAACAAACATCCTTATGCCGATACCCTCACACGCTTGCTTTTCCAGAAGTTCGCGAAGGTAGGTTTGGGCAGAATCGGTAATCGTTACGTTGAGCATGCAATACCTTAGAGCAGCAGTTAAAAGTCGTGGGTCGCCAAGCAATACCCTACTAATTTAGTTGGGTATAGTAACGAATCCAGGTGAGTAAGGGCAATAATTATCCTGGATAGACGTCAGAACCCCATCAATTACAATTATATCGGGCAAGGTCGCTTCGCTGTACCCATCGACTGGTGCACTGTTAGGGCTTCTGGTACCATGCTCGCCCGACCTATATCAAAGTATTTTGATATAGGTTTGCTAACTAAGATTCAAGGTGGAAGGCATGACTAAGCTTGTTGAAGATCGCTTAACAATTTTGCAAGAGGCATTGAACCAGCGGATATTGATACTCGATGGTGCAATGGGCACCATGATCCAGCGCCACAAACTCCAAGAGAACGATTATCGCGGAGAGCGATTTGCTAGCCATCATCAGGACCTTATTGGCAATAACGATATTTTAAGCCTGACCCGCCCAGACATCATTGCCGGTATCCATCGGGAATATCTCGAAGCTGGCGCAGATATTATTGAAACCAATACCTTCAACGCCACTCGCCTTTCGCAGTCTGACTACGATACACAATCAATCGCGTTCGAGCTAAATAAGGCATCTGCAACCCTTGCGCGTGAAGCCGCCGACGCCTATGCCACACCGGAGAAGCCTCGATTTGTTGCCGGTATTTTGGGGCCGACCAGCCGCACAGCCTCCATTTCGCCTGACGTAAACGACCCCGGCGCTCGCAACGTTACCTTTGATCAGCTGGTGGAAAACTATACCGAAGCGACCCACGGTCTTATTGAGGGTGGCGCAGATATTTTGATGATCGAAACCATTTTCGACACATTGAACGCCAAAGCCGCCGTATTTGCAGTCTCTTCAGTATTCGACGCACTGGGCTATAAGCTGCCCATTATGATATCCGGCACAATTACAGACGCTTCCGGCCGCACTTTGTCCGGGCAGACCACAGAAGCCTTTTACAACTCGTTAGCCCACGCAGAACCCCTGTCAATTGGCCTCAATTGCGCATTGGGTGCAAGCGAGCTGGAACCCTACGTCAAAGAGCTTGCGCGCGTGGCAAATTGTCGTGTCTCTGCCCACCCCAATGCCGGCTTGCCCAATGAGTTTGGGGAATATGACCAGTCTGCGGCAGAAATGGCGGAAATCGTGATCAAATTTGCCGAAAACGGGTATCTCAACGTGGTCGGCGGCTGCTGCGGCACCACCCCTGCACATATTGCTGCGATCGCGGACGCGGTAGCATCTCTTCCTCCCCGCGAGATTAATCCGCCACCTGTCAGCTGTCGCCTGGCCGGCTTGGAACCGTTCAACATTACTGCAGACTCGCTATTTGTTAACGTCGGCGAGCGCTGCAACGTCACTGGTTCGGCGCGATTCAAGCGATTGATTCTGGAGGAAGACTACGCAACAGCGTTGGATGTTGCCCAGCAACAGGTCACCGACGGCGCCCAGATCATCGATATAAATATGGATGAAGGCATGCTCGACGCGGAAGCAGCGATTGTCCGCTTCCTCAACCTAATTGCTGGCGAGCCGGAAATAGCTCGGGTGCCCATTATGGTGGACTCTTCCAAGTGGGAGGTTATCGAAGCAGGCCTGAAATGTATTCAAGGCAAGCCAATCGTGAACTCCATCAGCCTAAAAGAAGGCGAAGCGGAGTTTGTGGAGAAGGCGCGTTTGTGTCGCCGTTACGGTGCCGCAGTAATCGTGATGGCGTTCGATGAGCAGGGCCAGGCTGACACCCAGGCACGAAAAATCGAAATTTGTTCACGTTCCTACCGCATTCTGACCGAAGAGTTGGGATTCCCGCCAGAAGACATTATCTTTGACCCAAACATATTTGCGGTTGCCACCGGCATCGATGAACACAACAATTACGCGGTCGACTTTATCGAAGCAACTCGTTGGATACGACAAAACCTTCCGCATGCGGGTGTTTCCGGTGGTGTAAGCAACGTCTCATTTTCCTTCCGCGGCAACAATCCTGTCAGGGAAGCTATCCATTCAGTGTTCCTTTACCACGCGATTCGTGCGGGTATGAACATGGGCATCGTCAATGCCGGCCAGCTCGCCATCTACGATGATTTGCCGGAAGAACTGCGTACACGTGTCGAGGCCGTTATCAGTAACACCTCCGCGGATGCGACAGAAGCACTGCTATCGATTGCAGAAAAATATCGCGGCGACGGCAGCCAACAACAAAGCAAAGAAGACCTGGAGTGGCGCACCGCCGATGTTAACAAGCGCCTGGAACACGCACTTGTTAAAGGTATTACCAGCTATATCGAAGCCGATACCGAGGAAGCCCGGCTGCAATCCAGTCGACCATTAGATGTGATTGAAGGCCCACTGATGGACGGCATGAACGTGGTTGGCGAATTATTTGGCTCGGGGAAAATGTTTCTGCCCCAAGTAGTGAAATCCGCGCGGGTGATGAAACAAGCTGTCGCCTGGCTGCAACCATACATCGAAGCGGAGAAATCCGAAGGAACCAGATCCAACGGCAAAATTCTGATGGCAACCGTAAAAGGTGATGTTCACGATATCGGCAAAAACATCGTTGGCGTCGTTTTGCAATGCAACAACTTCGAAGTCGTCGATCTTGGTGTGATGGTGCCCGGCGAAAAGATACTTGAAACGGCGAAACGCGAAGGTTGCGACATCATTGGGCTGTCAGGGCTTATCACCCCGTCCCTCGATGAAATGGTCGCCGTGGCTCGCGAGATGGAGACCCAGGGTATCGATCTTCCACTCATGATCGGCGGTGCAACCACCTCAAAAGCACATACTGCCGTAAAAATTGACCCTCAGTTTCATTTAAACCAAGCGGTTTACGTACCAGATGCCTCACGTGCCGTGGGTGTAGCCACCCGGTTGTTATCCAAAGACTTGCGTCCGGATTTTATCGCAGCACTCAAAACCGAGTATGAAACGATCCGCGAACGCCGAGCAAATCGCACCTCCAAGCGCCCTGCAACGCCCTACGCTGAGGCGGTGAAATTAAGAAAACCACTGAATTGGGAAAATTATACGCCGCCCAAACCACAATTCACGGGCACACAGGTTTGGGAGGACTACCCCCTCACAGAATTAGTTGAATACATCGATTGGACCCCGTTCTTCATCACCTGGGATCTGGTCGGAAAATTCCCAGCCATTCTTACAGATAAAGTAGTCGGTGAGGCAGCGACCAGCCTGTACCAGGACGCTCGTGCGCTGCTGCAAGACATAGTCGACGGTAAATTGCTCCAAGCAAAGGCCATACTCGGTTTTTGGGAGGCCAATACCGTTGACCATGACGATATAGTGCTAACTCATAATGCAGAACCCATTGCCACGCTGCACCATATTCGACAGCAAGTGATTAAGAACGATAACGACAAGCACCTGCTCTCACTCGCAGACTTCATAGCGCCACAGGAATCGGGTGTTACAGACTTTGTTGGAGGCTTCAGCGTAACCGCCGGGATAGGCGCAGATGAGCTCGCGGCCAGCTATCAAGCCAAAGGCGATGATTACAATGCCATTATGGTAAAAGCGCTGGCGGATCGACTTGCAGAAGCGTTTGCGGAGCACCTGCACGAGCGAGTGCGGAAAGAGTTTTGGGGCTACGACAGTGCAGAGGCTCTGGATAAAGACGAACTTATTCGCGAGAAGTATCGAGGAATCCGCCCGGCGCCAGGCTACCCTGCATGTCCCGACCATACAGAAAAAGCAACGCTGTTCAAATTGCTGCAGGCGGACCGGATTGGCGTTAGCCTTACAGAACACTACGCCATGTTTCCTGCTGCGTCGGTATCAGGTTGGTATTTTTCGCACCCGGAAAGCCAATACTTCAACGTGGGAAAAATCAGCCGCGACCAAGTGGAAAGCCTGGCGGAGCGAAAAGGATTAAGTGTCAGCGATATGGAAAAATGGCTGCAATCCGTTCTGGCCTATGACATCTAGCGCCGACGGTTAATCGCCAGCTTTCCGGCGGGAGTCCTTACTGCAGGCGTCAGCTCGCTTGCAGCGGATTCCCGTTACAAATACCCCCGGCACATCTCGACACATTTCCTCACTGCGAATCAGTGCCTACCTGATAAAGAGCTACTTAATCGCGAAATACCCGGCTCTCACCAGCCATTTCAGGTTTTCTACCTAAAAAACTTCGATATGTTGATTTAGACACCAATTTTCGTGCAAGCGTCACAGCGAGCAAGCACTAAAGTACCAATAAAGGCATGGCAACCTAGAATAGGAACATAAACTTTATTATTGGTTTTTAGCCGGAGGCGGAACTCATGACAATGGTAATCAAAAATTGGGTATACGGGTCAATCATCTCAGCAAGCCTGCTTTCTGCAGGACAACTGCAGGCAGCCGAAGCTTCGCCGATATTCATCGCCAGCACCACGGAAGCGGCAGCTATTGTCGAAGAGTACAAAATCCTCAGGTCAAGCTGCATTGCCGCACAGGGTGAGGAAAGGATGGCGTGTTTCAACGCGCTTAAAAAACAAAACACGCTATACAGCTCAGCTAAAAAGTATATTGCGAGCTACGATGAAAGTAATTCGTTGAAAGGCATTCCCATGGTGACGGCGGCTAATTAGCCAACAGCTTAATCAACTATGCCGCCGCCACGTTGACAAAACGGAGGCTGTACATTGGCAATAGCAAAACACACTGCGAATACACCCGAACCGCAAACTAATATGGGTCGCTGGCTGGGCCTCCTCGGGTCTGCCGCCGCCGCAGCGTTCGGGGTCCAGAGCCGCAAGAATCTGGAAGCGGACTTTGCTCAAAAAAGCCCTTTGCCATTCGTGTTGATTGGCGTAATCGGGACTGCACTGCTCGTTATCACATTAGTGTTGATAACCCGTGCTGTGATATAAGCGTTCAAAATAAAAAAGCCCGCCAAAGAGGCGGGCCCTAGATGCTAAAAAAACTTTACTGACCGCTAATCCAGAAGACGCAGCTAGTCACAAAGATTAAAATCAACGCCACTGCCGCCACTGCGTCAGCGATACTATCGCTTTGATCCATCATTTGTATTTCGTCGTCCATCGTTACCCCCTTTATTTGAATGTTTTAGGTTCCGATTGAGGCTTTGGCCTCAGGTCGTTATTGATTCAACCGCAAACACTTTTCAAGTGCAAGCACGCAAACTGCAAAATTGAAGATTCGCGATTTTTTATGCGTGAAGTGTGTCGATTGCACACAGTATTTTGGACCTGAACCACAGAGGTAACACCAGTAACGCGCGTTGAATATTGCCGGGAAGCGGATGTTTGGCGGGTTTAAGCTATATTGTTAGTCGAAAAAAGACTAAGAATTGGTGCTTGTTGATCGTTTTAGCTATTTCCATGACTCGCAGAAAATCGCCAAATCCTGTATTCTTGCGGCACTTTTTGTTTCTTCAAATCCGCTCAAAAGAAGGTTCGCCCTCTCTTAGTAACCAGTCAAACACAAATCAGGTAATCACGTTAATGTACGTTTACGACGAACATGATCATACGATCATCCGTGAACGCGTCGCCCAATTCCGAGGGCAGACCAAGCGTTATCTCGCGGGTGAGTTGAAGGAGGAGGAATTCCTCCCCCTGCGCTTACAAAACGGTTTATACGTTCAACGACTCGCACCGATGCTTCGCATTGCAGTGCCATACGGTATGTTGAACTCCCGCCAGCTGCGTAAGCTTGCACACATTTGCCGACATTATGACAAGGGTTACTGCCACGTTACGACCCGCCAGAATATCCAGCTTAACTGGCCACAACTGGAAGAAGTGCCCAATATTCTGGAAGAGCTCGCTGATGTGGAAATGCATGCGGTTCAAACCAGTGGCAACTGTATTCGCAACACCACCACTGACCAGTTCGCAGGCGTCGCTACGGATGAGCTGATCGATCCGCGTCCCTATTGCGAAATTATTCGCCAGTGGTCTACGTTCCACCCGGAATTCGCATTCCTTCCACGCAAATTTAAAATAGCAGTCTCCGGAAGTGAAACGGATCGCGCAGCGATTCAATTTCACGATATTGGCCTGCAAATTGTGAAAAACGACAACAACCAAATCGGTTTTACCGTGCGCGTTGGCGGCGGCTTGGGGCGTACCCCAGTTATCGGTAGTGTCGTACGGGAGTTTTTGCCCGAGAAAGACCTGCTCACTTATCTGGAAGCGATACTGCGGGTGTATAACCTCCTGGGACGTCGTGACAATAAGTACAAAGCGCGGATAAAAATTCTGGTTAAATCACTTGGCGTCGATGCGTTTGCCGAAAAAGTCGAGAGCGAGTGGGAGCAAATTCGGGATAGTCAAACGCTGCTGACCGACAAAGAGCTAAACCGGGCCCGCAGTTTTTTCACTGAGCCAGCGTACGAAACACTCGACGACAACGAGATATCAGCCTCCTTAGCTGAGACCGCGGACAGCGATCGCGGCTTCGCGAACTGGCTAAGCCGCAACGTCACTGCTCACCGGATTGCGGGCTACCGCGCCGTAACCCTGTCTTTGAAACCAACAGGTATAGCACCTGGAGATATCACTGACAAACAGCTGGAAATTATCGCCGATCTCGCAGACCGCTATTCATTCGGCGAAGTGAGAGCAACCCACGAACAAAATATCGTGCTAGCAGACGTCAAAGCGAGCGATCTCCACGCGCTGTGGGCGGAAGCCAAAAGCGCCGGCTTTGCGACCCCCAATATTGGCACGCTCACCGATATGATTTGTTGCCCTGGTGGCGATTTTTGCTCACTGGCCAACGCGAAATCTATCCCCGTTGCCGAAGCGATTCAGCGTGAATTCGACGACCTTGACTACCTCTACGATCTGGGCGATCTCGACCTGAATATTTCAGGCTGTATGAACGCTTGTGGCCATCACCATATTGGTCACATTGGCGTGCTCGGCGTCGATAAAAAGGGTCAGGAATTTTATCAAGTGCAGTTAGGCGGCAACTCCAGCAATAACGCCTCACTCGGCGCAGTCCTAGGTCCATCATTTTCCCGCGCCGACATGCCTGACGTAATTCGCAAGTTAATCGACGTTTACGTAGAAAAACGCAACGAGAGTGAGTTATTCATTGACACTTTCCAGCGTATAGGTATCGAGCCATTTAAGGAGCGTGTGTATGCCAAAGCTGATTAAAAACGGTGAGCTAGTAGAAAATACCTGGCAAATGTATACCGAAGCCGACAATGATGCTGCTCTTGAGAGCGGCAATTGGCTGCTCCCCCTCGAAAACTATCTGAACCTGCAAGACGCAGCTCATACCAATATGGAAAACCTGGGCGTTCTCGTTCCTGGCGATACCGACATTGGTGAACTGGCGAAAATTCCTACTACTGCACCTGTAGTGGCAATCGACTTTCCAGTATTTACCGATGGCCGCGGTTTTACCCTTGGCCGCACATTGCGTGAACACTACGATTTTACCGGCGACTTGAGAGCGAGCGGTAATTACATGCTCGATCAGCTTTTCTATCTGAAACGCTGTGGTTTCACGAGTTTCGCAATTGCTGAAGAGGCCGACATGCAAACAGTTAAGGACGCACTGTCCAGTTTCAGTGTCAAATACCAAGCGGCAATAGACGAACCTCAACCTCTGTTTCGCCGCCGCAGCTAAATCGATGCGGTAGTGAAGATCCGGTTCCTGCCTGTAAAAAGGCAGGAACCTTTGAGCATCAGCTCATAAAGGGCGCTCTCACCCGACGGCTATCCCTTCTCCCCCTCTTTTCATTCCTGGTGCTAAGCCACTACACTAGTAATTCGTTCAACAACGTTTGAGCTCGCGCGATGGAAGGCCAACTTTTCACCGTTTTCTTTCTAATTTTTACTGGTGCCGCAGTACTCGCATCTGTAGCGCTCTATACACGCCAGCCGTTGTTAGTGGCATACATCGCCATCGGCATCGCGCTTGGGCCATTCGGCTTTAGCATTATTGATGACGTTTCTGCAGTGACAGAAATGGCGGAAATCGGCATTGTTTTCTTGCTGTTTCTACTCGGCCTGGATATGCAACCCAAATCTTTGCTCGCGGTACTTCGCAGTGCCACCAGCATCGCGTTGGTAAGTAGTGCGCTATTTGCGATTTTGGGCTTTTGTCTTGGGCTGGCATTCGGATTCAATGTGACTGAGGCGGCCATCATCGCAATGGCCACCATGTTTTCAAGTACGATTATTGGTATCAAGCTTCTACCAACAACCGTTCTACATCACAAACACACGGGCGAGCTTATGGTTGCCCTCCTTCTGCTACAGGATTTTATTGCGATCTTTTGTCTGCTTGTGCTGATCAGTGGGGATGGGGGTAGCCTGCAACTGCAAAACCTCGCAATCGCTATAGTCGCGTTGCCATTACTAATTGGCTTGGCCTGGCTTGCCGTTAGATTTGTTCTATTGAAACTGGTCGCACGCTTTGATCGCTTTCACGAGTATATTTTTTTACTCGCAATTGGCTGGTGTCTGGGGCTGGCGGAGCTGGCCGAGCATGTGTACCTTTCGGCAGAAATCGGTGCGTTTATTGCCGGAATATCCCTCGCCACCAGTCCAATATCACAATATATCGCACTGAATCTAAAACCATTGCGAGACTTCTTTCTGGTGTTGTTCTTCTTCAGCCTCGGCGCCCGACTGAATATAGACTTGTTACCCAGTATTCTTGTACCCGCGCTTGTATACGCTGTAGCAGTTTTGACCTTAAAACCCGCGGTATTTTTTGGCCTGCTAAAACAGCAGGGAGAAAAACCCGCACTTGCCTGGGACATTGGATTTCGGCTGGGACAAATCAGCGAGTTTTCGCTGTTAATCGTATTTGTCGCTGCCGGGTCAGGGCTAATCGGCGACAAAGCGTCGCTGTTAATACAAGCTGCCGCAATCCTTAGCTTCGTTATCTCAAGCTATATCGTGATATTTAATTTCCCGAATCCTATTGCGGTATCGGATAAGCTTCGCCGCGATTGATCTGTTGAAAGAGGGATAAGGCTCGATTAAGTAGCAAAGCCCGGACATAAGAGTGTGGCGCTGCAGAGTTTCACAGCGCCCTCATGCGTTTAACTAAAAAATTTGGTATTTAACTGACCTAGCCAGCGATTAATGACGGTGTCCGCTGCGGCCGCGACACTGATACCCAATTTCTCGGCCAGTTTTTTCTTCTCGACGAATTCAATTTCAAATACGTCTGCCTCGCTGTATAAGTCAACAAGATACTGATCCGACGTTTGAATACAATCGACGAGCTTGGCTTCTAAAGCGCGCTGTCCGAACCACACTTCACCTGTTGCTACCGCATCGACATCCACGATAGCACGATTGGAACGGATAAAATCCTTAAATAACGTGTGCGTGTCCTCCAGGTCCTCAACAAATTTTTGTCGTCCCTTGTCTGTATTTTCACCGAACATCGTTAAGGTTCGCTTGTACTCCCCAGCAGTTAGCATTTCGTAGTCCACATCGTGCTTTTTCAGTAACCGGTGGAAATTCGGCAACTGTGCTACCACCCCAATCGACCCCAAAATGGCAAAGGGCGCAGAAACAATTTTATCAGCGACGCAGGCCATCATATAACCACCGCTTGCCGCAACCATGTCGACGCACACGGTGAGGGGAATATTTTTTTCGCGGATACGAGAAAGCTGGCTTGCAGCAAAACCGTAGCTATGAACCATACCGCCCTGGCTTTCCAGGCGGACAACGACTTCATCTTGAGGCGTTGCCAGAGACAAAATACTGGTAATAACTTCACGTAAATTTTCTGTTTCAGACGCGCGAATATCTCCATCGAAATTGGTCACAAACACGCGTTTTTTGTGCACAAGCTCAGCATCAGCTGTGTTTTTCTTCGCCTCGGCCTTGGCTTTTTTGCGTTCCGCTTTTTCAGATTTTTTGGCGGCCTTGTGTTCCTTCTTGAGAAGGTTTTCGTCCACCACAACAGACTTGATGCCTTCTAGAATATCTTCGTACTTTTCATTCAGCTTTTTGACTTCGATATGGCCTTTACCATCGTGCTGCTGACGCATGCCTGCGGCGGCGATGATCGCAACAACAGCGCCAAATGCGACAACCACTGTTAGCGCCTTGGCGAAAAAAAGGCCGTACTCGTAGAGAAATTCCACTATATAAGCTCCGGGGAAATAGAATGAGATTAGTTCCAGCGACTGACAGCCCGATTGGCCACGTCGTTTAACGGTTTAGCGACCAGGCCGCTGCTGGAGAGAGAGATTTCGTAAAGCGCACCGTCCGCCATTGGTAGATAAGTTGCGCTCCCATAAACGGCGTCCATCATCGGTAGGTGATTACCGGTTTGCTGTGCAAGATGCCATATGTCCATGCCGTACTCGCTGCTAGACAACTGATGCACCGTGCGAGGTCTGCGATGTTCATCTTCAAGCGAATAGTAGCGGCCACTAAGCCTGTCTAAACGATAGCCAGGCTTCGCCCCAAGCATGGTAAGAAAATCCGACCAGGTAATCAGTCGTGCGTCCACCTGCCATTGATCACCCCGCAAGTCAAATTGCTGCTCGCGACCGTCTCTGAGAAAAACGAGTGTCGCCATATAATGCTGATCTTCCAGCTTTTTGAAACTGACACTGCCCAGCACTCGATTATTCAGAACTTGCTTGTAGCTGAACAGATCGATAGCGGCGAGTACAAAAAGTACGCAAAGAGCCATCATCATCAGCGCTGCGGTACCGCGCAACCAACTAATAAGCCACCCTGCCCGGCCGGTAAGGCGTACCCCCATATAAAATGTGATGAAGGCAAAAAACACGGTTATGCCGGCGAAGGCGCTATAAAGCATAGGTCAATTGTTTCCAGCTATGGCGTCGCAAACTGTTTGCGGCGCACGAAGTCTCTTATTATTCGGCCTGAGATCGTACTATCTGGCGGAATTAAAGGCAATTGGTCGTAGCGGTACCAATGTGCTTCCAGAATTTCCTCTCCATCAACGCTAATGTCACCGCCGGCGAAGTTGGCGGTAAATCCCAGCATCAGCTGGCCGGGAAAAGGCCATGGCTGTGAATACAAGTAAGTTATGTCCTCTACAACGACACCGACCTCTTCTTGTACCTCGCGTGCAAAAGCCTGTTCTGCATTTTCACCCGCTTCAATAAAACCGGCTATTGTGCTGAACATTGCCTCCGGATGGCGCGCACCGCGCGCAAGCAAGCAGTGGTCGCCATTCTCGATCAGGCCAATAACGCACGGGGAGATTTTGGGATAGAAACTTAGTTCGCAACTAGGACACACGAGCGCCTCGTCCGTAGCGCTGGGCTCTGTAGGACTCCCGCACTTACCACAAAATCGGTGTTCTGTTTGCCAGCGACAGAGCTGTATACCGCGCCCGAGCCATTGAAAAGCACTCTCTTCAAGCGGTACCAGCAGAGACCGCAAGCTCGCTAGTTCGAACCCCGGCAATGCAGATGACAGGTCTGCATCCAGCTGCACAACAGTAAGGTCGCCACCGGGTGCCCCCAAATGCAAGCGATGCAACAGCTGTGCATCGACTGCCTGAGTAAGCGAGCTATCATGGAATACGGTAGGTTTATTCCCAGACTTTACCAAGACCTGATAATTTGCATCGATTACGATAGTGTGCACAGCCACTCCCACTTCGCCTGCGAGCCCTGAATCGGCAAGGACTCATTACAACTGCTATCAGGCCTCTCCTTCAATCGCAAGGCCCAATGCGTCGAGACTTTCTTCGGCCAGCTTGAGTACAGACTCGTCCATTTTTAAGCTGTTACTGGCGGAATCAAGATAATACTCGATGGAGACTATCGCATCGGCAAAAGTTTCGAGCATCTCTTTCAGCGCGACGGGAGGGTCTTGATCCATTAGTACGGTATCGACAAAGTCCACGCAGCGGGCAAGGAGCGCTGCAGCCTTTTCCTTTTTCAACATGATCATACCGCCGCGAACGGTGTTCAGCGTTTTGGCAATATTTCGGATATGACCGGTGTCGTAGTTGGAATCGGCAAACGAGCTAAGTGCGCGCTTGGTCAGCGAGAGCCCGGCCTCGCACTCCTCAATAACAATTTTACCTGCTTCGCTCAATTCACTGGAGGCAATGATTTCCTGCTGTGCAACGCGGTTTGCCTCTGCGAGCTTTTCATCCGAAAGTTTCGCGTGCTCTAATGCAGACACTGCGCTGTCGAGATACAGCAGTGTGTTAGCAACATCGGTAAGATCTGCTGAGCTCGGGCCGTCCTCTTGCAGCTTCCAAAGCTGGATACGCTTTATTTCGTCTTTTAATATGTTGCTTGGCGACACGAGACCAACAATGCTTAGGATCTCTGCGATTTTATGAAGGTTGCCAATGAACTCATCGAGGTCATCGATGCGCTGACTTTCGCTCTGTGCAGCGGCCTCAAGTACTTTCTTAGTCTGGGTAAGCTCGGTTTGCAGCACTTTCGCCAATGACATTACCGTATGCGCACTGGGGCCATTCAATGCATCTCGCTCGCTGCCAAGATCTTTGTCGTTGTAGGCAAAATCATTAATACCGTAAGCACTGAGCACACGCGACATCTCATCTGTTTTTTTGCCCGACAGTGCAATCAGATAAATCAGCTCTTTTACCAACGCACGCGGCGGAGTCGCTTCCAGTGCAGACTCCCCGGAAGACACCACTTGCCGTAAAACCCGATCAATACGTCCAAACAGCAGCTTGCGGGACTCGAGCAATGCCATGTTCTCGGTCATCATCGCGTCCAGCAACAAGTTGGAGTACCACCATAACTGGGTAAGAGGCCGCGGTGCACTCACCCGCTGAATGCGGATCATTGCACGGCGCATAAGCGCGAGAGAATTCTTCACCTGCTTTTCGCGCACAAGCCCCAGCAGCCCTATCTGGTACATATGCCTCAGTCGTCTGATGACGGTTGTGAAAGGCTCACCATTGGTGGCCAGGGGCTCAATCGCGGGTAAATCCGGCGTCGCAGACAAGTCCAACTGAAAGAAAAAGCATTCGGATACTGCAGGTTCGGATCGCAGTTTACGCAGTTCGTTTATCTGCGGGATCAGCAATACTGGCACCTTGCGTTCCACTTGCTGAATGTATTCCAGGTAGCGTGTCAGCACAAAAAACGTGTTAGAGATAACCTCAATGGTTTTTTCGAATGCAGGCCCGCTGTTACCAGGCGAGATGTCGGTGGCCGTGAGCAGAAGTTCCTCTGCGAGCGTGCATGCACCACGAAATTGTATCAGCCTGAGAATGCCGACTATCTGACGGATTCCGTTGATGCAATTTTGCAAACTGTCCGAGTCTTCACCGTCGTTTACGAATATCTCAAGATTTCGCGCAGAGTCCTCAATGGTGGCGACGAGTTCGTCGCGTACCATGTTGAGCGACTGAAAGTTTACAGCATCCAATGAATTCACGTGTTCGGTGTCCTGAGCCTGGCCTTGAAAGGTTTAAAGATCGGCGTTTTTAGCAAAAACAGTCCAACAAGTATAATACGGATTGACAAAAAATCTTTACTTTTCTTGTAGTTACCACTGATCCTTAAGTAAAAGTCTTGAATCCTTCACAGAAAAAATCAATTTTACATGCCATTTAGCGTAGAACGCGGCACTGTGACTGCAGCCAGATGGTTACAAATCGCTCAACAAGTATCGCTAAGTCTCTGAAAAAGCTTGATTTTTAGTCCCAACTGGGTCATTTTTAGTTCCCGCATAATGACACTCATTCGTAACAGCGTTGCTATAGGGTGCAGGGCTTCCTGTTACTGCAGCGCAGAATATTCATTAGGATTCTTGAGCTATCCTTCATTGAATAAGTGGAGGCGCTTTAAGCGCCAACAAAACTAACGAGTAAGGAAAACACCATGAGTTCCAACCTTCCTGCCGCCTTTGCTAACAACTTTTTGGGGCAGTCAAGTACGTGGTACAAAACAACGATTCTAGCCTTTTTGGTCATCAATCCTGTGGTCTACGCAATAGACCCATTTATTGCAGGCTGGGTACTGATTCTCGAGTTCATTTTCACTCTCGCGATGGCACTCAAATGCTATCCGTTGCAGCCTGGCGGCCTGCTCGCGATTGAAGCTGTTATCCTGGGTATGACCTCCCCAGAGAGCGTTTTTCACGAAACCGAAGCCAACTTCGAAGTTATCCTGCTGCTGATCTTCATGGTTGCCGGCATCTACTTTATGAAGGATTTACTGCTCTATGTATTTACTAAAATACTGCTCGGTATTCGTTCAAAAATCGTACTTTCCTTACTCTTTTCTCTAGTCGCCGCGGTACTTTCAGCGTTTTTGGATGCCCTTACAGTCACTGCCGTGCTTATAGCCGTTGCCGTAGGGTTTTACGCGGTCTATCACCAATTCGCATCTGGTGGAGGTTTGAGCAGCAATCAATACGACCACACCGATGACTCCAAAGTCGACTCGTCAAATCGTGAAGACCTGGAGGGGTTTCGCAGTTTTTTGCGTAGCTTGATCATGCACGGCGCGGTGGGGACTGCTTTAGGCGGAGTTTGCACCCTGGTTGGTGAGCCACAAAACCTGCTTATTGCTCAGCAGGCAGACTGGAACTTTGTCGAGTTTTTCTTGCAAGTCGCACCTGTATCCATGCCGACCTTAATCGGCGGGCTGGTTACCTGTATCGCTGTCGAAAAACTCGGCATTTTCGGTTACGGCGCCCAGCTGCCGGATAAAGTGCGCACAATTCTGATGGATTTCGACAAGCAGGAAACCAGCAAACGGACCAATCGAGACATTGCTGCATTGGTTGTTCAGGCGCTCGCCGGTGTTGTGCTAATGGTTTCGCTGGCGTTACATCTGGCCGAAGTCGGCCTTATCGGCCTGCTGGTAATTATTTTACTGACCAGTTTCAACGGTATCACCGAAGAACACCGCATTGGTCACGCGTTCGAAGAGGCTCTTCCTTTTACTGCACTACTGGTAGTTTTCTTTGCGGTCGTTGCCGTTATTCACGATCAGCATCTTTTTGAGCCAATCACTCATATGCTGCTGCACATGGATGAGAGCGTGCAGGGGCCAATGTTCTTTATTGCCAATGGCCTTTTGTCAATGATCAGCGATAACGTATTCGTCGCAACGGTATACATTACCGAGGTGAAAAACGCGCTTGTTGCCGGGGATATCAGCCGCGAGCATTTTGATTTGCTCGCGGTGGCAATTAACACCGGCACCAACCTGCCCAGCGTGGCTACGCCTAATGGCCAGGCCGCATTCTTGTTCCTGCTGACTTCCGCCCTCGCACCACTTATCCGGCTGTCTTACGGGCGGATGGTGTTGATGGCACTCCCCTACACTATTGTACTGAGCGTGATCGGCTATATTGCGGTATACCAGCTAGCCGCGGGCTAATCACCCAACAACGCATTAATAATTTCTACTCGGGTGCGCAGGGAGCAACCGCTTCCTGCACACCCAAAAACCGTTCTAAGCCTGCTTACTGCTCCTGCTGGAGCCACAAGCAGTTGCCACCCGAAGCCTTATCCAGAGTCGCCAACTTCGCTTTATGCGCTTCAATCTCCTCATCGTTTGCACGCAAGACCTTTAGCCGTGGACGATCCGCCGATAGCCGGATAATCTGCTCCTCCCCGTCGCCACCAGAGCCATCGCCCTGCTGCCCACCAAGCGCCAGTGCCGTTTGACCGCCCGTCATTGCGAGGTACACATCGGCTAAAATTTCAGCGTCCAACAAAGCGCCATGTAAATCACGCTGTGAATTGTCGACCATGTAGCGTTTGCACAAAGCGTCTAGGTTATTCTTCTGTCCTGGGTGCTTCCTGCGTGCGTAAACCAGCGTGTCTAGCACACCGCAGCGTTCACGGATTGGCGCCAAACCGCGATTCAGGAGGCGTAACTCGTGATCCAGAAAGCCGACGTCAAACGGTGCGTTGTGAATCACCAGTTCCGCATCGCCAATAAAGGTCAGAAAATCATCCGCAATTTGCGCAAATACTGGCTTGTCCGCCAGAAATTCATTGGTAATTCCGTGAACTTCAATAGCCCCTTCGTCAATTTCCCGGTCGGGCCGAATGTACTGGTGAAAGTGTTTGCCTGTGAGCTTGCGGTTGAACAGCTCAACACAACCGATTTCAATAATACGGTGCCCCTGCTCCGGCTCCAGGCCCGTAGTTTCTGTATCTAATACGATCTGTCTCACTTAACGCCTCACGTTCAATTCATCGATACCCAGGTTGGCAAGCTCGTCCGCTATCTCGTTTTCGCGATGACCACTGTGACCTTTGACCCATTCCCAAGTGATCTGGTGCTGGTCGCATGCCGTGTCCAGCGCCTGCCAGAGGTCCACGTTCATCACCGGTTTTTTTGCTGCAGTGCGCCACCCACGTTTTTTCCAGTTAGCTATCCACTCGGTGATGCCTTTGCGTACGTATTGTGAGTCGGTCACCAAGCGTACTTCACAGGGCTCCTTGAGCGCGCTCAAGCCTTCAATGGCTGCGCGCAACTCCATTCGATTGTTGGTGGTGTCACGCTCCCCGCCATGAAGTGTTTTTTCTTTGTCACCGTAGCGAAGCAATACTCCCCAACCGCCAGGCCCAGGGTTGCCTCGACAGGCCCCATCAGTAAATATCTCTATTTTTTTCAATGTATTAGCTTGTTTATTTAATTCTGTTTCTGAATGGTAATATCGCCGCAGACTGACTGCTTCTGGCGGTCATTGACCGCTTGGGTATAGGCGCGACACCGAGAAAACGACTGTTGTCCCAGGCCGGTTTGATGGGCTGAAGGCCAGCCTTATCTTTGCGCGCAACAATATAATACATCGAGCCAAGCGGGATCGAGCGACTAAAAATACGATCCACAAATCGGCTGCTGTTCAAATAGCGAGAATGATTGATCGGAAGGTTGCGCCCCAAATAGCGCAAACTCAAACACGAAAAATCAAGAAACTCCAACCAGTCCCGAATTCTGCCAGCGCGTAACGCCCGCCGCTGCCAGATGGGACGCTTGCTGTAAAACTGCGCGCCCATCTGCATCAAGCCAGCAAGCGAAAATGGGTTGAAAGCAAAAATAATCACGTGCCCGCGCGGCACGGTAACTCGCGCTGCCTCTTTCAGTACCTGATGCGGGTTCGGCGAGAATTCGAGTACATGGTGCAAAATAGTTACATCGATGCTCTCATCCGCGAGCGGTAATGCGTCCAGCTCAGACAACCCCTGAACATCTCGCAAACTGGCGTCATCGCAGGGTGGAGGGGGCACATGCACGGGCGAAAGGGAAAAACGATGATTGATACGACTATGTTCTGACAGCCGCTCGTAAGGCACAATACTCAACTCCATGAGATGATAACCAAAGAGGCAACTGAGCTCGTCGCGCAATATATGCTGCTGTTCTTGCAATGCAGCTTGACCTAATGGGCTTTCATACCACGCAGCTAATGCTGCCAAACTCTGGCGAAGCGGCGGCACTTTATGCCGGGATCCAACAATTTGTTTAGCACGACTCAGTAACATACAGCCTCTGACATTACATGGTGATCATGAAGCAGCAAGAGTCTACCCCTTCACTTACCATTTTCGTAGCAGTTGAGGATTAAATGCGCGTAAATACCTTCCCCGTGGCAACGCTCCACGACAATTACGTCTGGATAATAGAACATCGAAATAACGCTCTGGTGATAGACCCCGGTGAGGCAGCACCAGTGATTGCTGTACTCAAAGAGCGAGGGTTGAGCGCAACAGCGATACTCCTGACCCACCGCCACTGGGACCACGTCGACGGCATTCCCGAACTGCAGGAACATTTCCCCTGTCCCATTTATGGCCCTGAATCAAGCGCGATGCCGCAGGTTACCCAAACGCTCACCGAGGGTGACCATCTCGAATTTTGGGACGGTATGGCGAAATTTCAAATTTGGCACACTCCCGGCCACACAGAGGAACACATTGCCTACCTGCTCGCGGACGAACACAACAACAGTACCGCAATTTTTTGTGGCGATACCTTATTCAGCGCTGGCTGCGGGAGGTTGCTAGGGGGTACAGCAGAGCAACTTTGCAACAGTCTGGAGAGATACAAACGTCTGGCCGCAGACACTATTTTGTACTGTACTCACGAGTACACACAGGCCAATTTGCGGTTTGCTCAGGCTGTCGAGCCCAGCAATACGCTTATCCGAGAGTATGCCGGCGTAGTGCAAGAGCAACGCCTCAATGGGGCGACAACGCTGCCCACAACTGTTGGTAAAGAACTGGAGATCAACCCGTTTCTGCGATGCGACCAACCTGAAGTAATCACGCAAATAGAAGCTCACACAGGAAAGACAGTGACCAGCGGGTTACAAACTTTTACCGCATTGCGCCAATGGAAGGATATTTTTTGATCGATCCTATTGGTCTTTTAGAACACAAAGCATTAGACTCGGCGCCCGCTAAGCACAGTTTGAACTGTGTGGACGTTTGCGAGTCTCACAATCAGTTTCAGAAGTCCACGGAATAGACCTTTTTTAGATGGCAGCTAGATACCTTCCCCATACAGGCCGCTTTGTGGTGGCCATTTTCGTTTTCAGCCTACTTTGCGCATGCTCCGGCATTTCGGTAAAACCCACGCAAACCGCAGGTGTTGGACAAGATGTCGCAGAGGAGCCCGAGTTCGAGTTTTTTGCGGCGGAGCCAGACGACGACTTAACGGAGCAAGAGTACTCTGCGCTGCCAGAACCGACGCCTGGCGACCTGTGGGATCGGATCCGCGCGGGCTTTCAGCTACAGATTGAATATAACGACAGGATCGACGCCCAGCTTCGCTGGTACGCGCGCCATCCCGAATATATGGAACGCGTAGCCCAGCGCGGCGAACGTTACATGTATCACATTGTGAACCAAGTTGAAGCCAAAGGCTTGCCGACTGAGCTTGCACTGCTCCCCATAGTTGAAAGCGCATTCGACCCATTTGCATACTCGCACGGGCGAGCCTCGGGGATATGGCAATTTGTTCCAGGCACCGGAAAAATGCTGGGGCTGAAGCAAAACTGGTGGTACGACGGGCGTCGCGATGTAGTCGCATCTACCGACGCAGCTCTCGTGTATCTAGAGAATCTTAACAAGCGATTTGATGGTGACTGGCTGCAGGCCCTGGCGTCATACAACAGTGGCTCAGGCAACGTTTCGCGCGCGATCCGTAAGAACCGCAAGCGCGGTAAACCCACCGATTTTTGGAACCTCGACTTGCCGCGCGAAACCGAAGCCTATGTGCCTAAGCTTCTCGCCTTGGCAATCCTGATAAAAAATCCGGAGCTGTACGGCTTAAATCTCCACTCGATACCCGACCAACCTTACTTCGTTGCCGTTAATACAGACTCTCAGATCGACCTCGCCCAAGCGGCCGATCTGGCTGGGCTGCAGATGGATGATCTGTACAACCTTAACCCGGCGTTCAACCGATGGGCCACCGATCCAGATGGCCCCCACCACCTATTGGTACCCTTCAGCAGTGCAGAAGCGTTTCAAGCGGGTCTGGCCCAGATTCCCGCGGACCATCGAGTCACATGGCAGCGCTACACGATCCGCAATGGAGATACTTTGTCCACCATTGCGACCAAATACAATGTCAGCGTACGGACATTGCGCGCTATCAATGACCTGTCCAACAACAATATACGTGCGGGTAAAACGCTAATGGTGCCGGTCGCTTCCGCAGACGCGCGACACTACAGCCAAAGCCTGACCCAACGCCTGCACAACCGCCGCAGTGCCAGTGCCAAAACCGCGGACGGCACTCGCGTTGATCATCAGGTAACGTCTGGCGATAGTCTTTGGGAGATTGCCAAAACGTACAATGTTACACCGCGTCAAATTGCGCGCTGGAACAACATGGCGCCGACCGATCCCATCTATCCAGGCCAGAAGTTAGCCATTTGGACAACGTTAGATGAGGTTCAAGAGATCGCGTCCAACCTCCAGGCTAGTAAGAGCGTAATACGAAAAGTGTCTTATCGGGTTAGAAAAGGCGACTCGCTCAGCCGCATCGCGAGCAAATTCAGCCTTAATGTGAATGATATCTTGCGCTGGAACCAACTGAACCCTGGAAAATATTTGCAACCAGGACAATCGCTAACATTGTTTGTGGATGTAACCAAAGCGCGCTAGTCCTCCCAGTTAAGACCCAGCTGGGCTTGCAGTGCCAGCCAGATCTGACAGCTACCGACCCGCTCCGCCCTGTCGAAACAGGCCTAGACACACCTGAGTTTGGGTCGCGAAGTGCTTGAAACTTTCAAACTGATCTTCAGATAGTTCTCCGCCGAAATTCCAGCGATCCGCATAGAAAACACCTATTTTACGCGTATCTAGCTGGATCACCGCAATAAACGATGGAAACTTGCCAATCACACGACTCATTTCTATATCGTAGAGTTGGCTGTTTGCAGCGATCTCAGACTTGGTACACCAATGACAACCCCCTGTACTCACTGCGCGGGCGAACAAATTATCGCACAGCGGCCCAATATCCATTAAAAAGTTGTTACGCCACTGATCTGTGCCTTTGCCCAGTACATACCGGCCTTTGAGTTTGTGCTGATCAATGAAAGCGAAAACGACACGTTCCAGGCCGATGCCGCGATGCATCCCTTCCAATACCATCTGAAACAAGGTATTTACGTCAATTCGCTCCGATGCCGCCGCTGAGAGCTCCCGCAAGATATTGAGCTGCACCGCTGGATCGCCACGCAAAACATCGCTCTTAACCGTCACCCGGGGCTTGGGCTTGCCCGTTGAAGAAGGAATAAGAGAGCAAGCTTCCGCAACGCCATAGTTGAGCGCCACTTCCGCTGCGTAGTCCGCCGCCTGCTTCACCATCATCAGCGCTTGCGTCGCGTCTTTCGAAGTGAACGACATAACCTCGCGCAATACTTTTTTCATTTGCGGGCTGCGCCAACCGAAGTCTGCAGCGCGGCTAATACGCTCACCGATGATCACCGCTTGCACCCGGGTCGACATCTCCCCAGTTGGGTAGAGCGCGGCTTCCAGGGTATTTCCTAGTTTCCAGTGCACAGCTAGCTCGCGTGTAATGGCTTTAAAGGATGTGCCCAGAACTTCTTCCATCGCATCGCGCCGCTCCCGCTGGTTACTACTGAGTAAACCCGGGTGATCCAATGGCACATCCTCACACGCCCAGAACGCCATCTCTCCCAGGTTAAACAGTAAACCGGCGATGAATGCTTCCTCGGCGCCCCGGTCCTCTACCGCTCTGGCAAGTGCGCGCGCTTGAGTCGCCGCATGAAACGCGCGGGCGATCAATTCCAGCACTCGTGCACGCGGTCTTTCGCCAATCAACGACTCAAGCACGAGCAGCGAAATACAGATCGCGCGAACCCCTTTCAGGCCGATGAGTACTATGGCACGGCTTACCGTATTAATCGGGGTGTTCGAATAGTTATACAAAACGCTATTGGCGATTCGCAAAACCTGAGATGTTAGATTTGGGTCTCGCAAGATCACTTCGGCAAGCTGGTTGACATCAGCGTCGTCATCCCCGGTAATCGTGTTAAGCTCAACAATGACGTCGCTTGGGACAGGCATCTCTTGCTTGCGTAATTTATTGGTCCAAGCCCTTAACCCTTTTGTCATCGTGTACCTGCTCGCATATGACTTTCATTCGTTATGAGTCTAGTCGCTTAGAAACTTTGAGTTGAACACAACGTGGATTTAAAAGCCAAATGGTGGATATTTTACCTGCTGGGGCTGGCCTCCGCGGTGTTAGTCAGTTGTGGAAAAGGCCACCAAACGCCGGTGCAATGGGGGATAGAGCACCAGGTATTGCTTATCGCCAATGGCGATGAACCACAAACCCTGGACCCGAAGTTCGCGATTGGCAGCAATGATCTCAATATCGTCCGCGCCTTATTTGAAAGCCTGGTGGAGCTGGATGGCACCACCCTGGAGCCTATTCCCGGATGCGCGGAACGTTGGGAGGTTTCCGAAGATGGACTCCAATACCGGTTTGTTTTACGCGACAACCTGGCCTGGTCAGACGGTACCCCCATCAAAGCAGAGGATTTTATTTACGCTTGGCACAGGGCGCTGAACCCAAGCTCGCCGTCACCTAATGTGGCATTGTTCTACCCTATTGTCGGCGCAGAAAAATACGCAAGTTACAGTAGTGGAGACGAAGGCGCATCCCAACTCGGCGTTACCAGTGAAGGCCGCGAAATAACTATCACACTTCGCCAACGCACGCCCTATTTCCTGGAAACCTTAGCTCACCCGGTTTTTGCGCCCGTGCCCCGCCATCTCGTAGATCTGTGTGAAAACGCCGCTGCCCAACAGTGCCAGCCATGGACGCGCCCCGGAACGATGGTGGGCAACGGCCCTTTCAAACTAAACGCATGGGAACTCAACCAACGCGTTGCTCTGGAAAAAAACGCCCACTATTGGGATAGAGACCACGTTCTGCTCGAAGGGATCGAATTTATTCCAATAGAAAATCAGCTTGCAGAGGAGCGCGCCTTTCGTACGGGGCAAGTCCACCTGACGTACACATCTCAAATGGCGATTGAAAAAATCGCGGAATACCGAAAGAAACGACCCGATGTGTTGTACCAGAGCCAGAACTACGCGTCTTACTACTACATATTCAATACACGAACCCCTCCGTTTGACCAAGTCAACGTGAGACGCGCTCTTGCACTGGCCATTGATCGCGAGCTCTTGGTCAGCAAGGTCACGAAGGGCGGAGAGATTCCGGCGCGGGATTTACTTCCTCCTGACAAAACCTATTTTCCTGTTCCCAGTGACACCCTATTCGACCCTCAACAAGCGCGTAAACTGCTTGCGGAAGCAGGTTATCCTGACGGAGCAGACTTCCCTCAAATCGAACTTCTGTATAACAATGGTGAGCTGCACCGAAAAGTGGCGATCGCGATTCAGCAAATGTGGAAGATGCAACTGAATATTAGGACCAAACTGGTTAACCAGGAATGGAAAACGTTTATTGACGCACAGAACAACAAAATGTTTAGTATTTCGCGTGCGGGCTGGATTGCCGACTATCAGCACCCTACTAGCTTTCTGGCGACACTGACTACCGAAAGCGCTTACAACGACTCGTATTGGGGCATCAAAGAATATGACGCACTAATTGAGAGCGGAATCGTCGCTGTATCTAGCGCTGATGCACAAGAAATTTTCCGTCAGGCAGCAAAAATTTTGCGTAAAGAGATGCCGGTCATTCCGCTTTTTCATTCAACGGACAACAACTTGGTGCACGAGAGCGTACAAAATTGGACACCAAACCCAATGCATCGCCATCCATACAAATATGTTTATTTGCAGGACAAACACCACTAAAAAATGCCATATAAAGATGCACATCAAAGTGGCACAGGTGATGTATGCGTAAATGTGGTTTACAATGCACCGTTTGATCATATTCAATAGATACTAATAACAACCTCCTTTTATAGCGTTACCCTATGCCTGCTTTCCGCAAACCAACTCGATTTGTGGTGCCATTGATGGCACTACTGCTCGGCCTCATCGGTTGTAGTAAAAACTCAGAAACGCAGGATGCAAACCCCACACAAACTCTTCGTGTCGCTATAGGCGCCTCGCCGCAATCGCTCGATCCTCACCTGATCACAGGTGTGCCAGCCATGAAAATTACAGCTGCGCTTTTCGAGCCTCTGCTGGTATTAAACACTGTTACCGAGCAGCCAGAGCCTGGTGTCGCGACCAAATGGGCGGTCTCTGACAACGGCCTGCACTATCGATTCGAGCTGCGAAAAAACGCCAAGTGGTCTGATGGTACGCCTGTAACCGCCAAAGATTTTGTGTTCACATGGCGACGCATCCTGGCGCCGGGAATCGCTGCGCCCTATGCGCAAGAGTACTACGCGATTAGCGGCGCAGAGGCCTACCATAAAGGCAAGGTCCGTGACTTCAGCACGGTTGGTGTGAAAGCGACAGCCCCGGACGTGGTTGAGTTTACCCTGAAAGAGCCAGACCCACTTTTTCTCAAGCGTATGGCGCAGGACAGCACAGTACCTGTCCAAGAAGCCGCGGTAACCTATTACACCGCATTTGACGACCCGGTGAGTGAATGGACCCAGCCCCCACACCTGGTAAGCAACGGCCCTTTTATTCTCACCCAGTGGGAGCTCAACAAATCCATAGTGGCAGTAAAAAACCCACACTACTGGGATGCTGAAAACGTTAAGCTCGACAAAATCATTTTTATCCCCGCCGATAGTCAAGCGACAACTGAGCGAATGTTCCGCTCCAACCAACTGGACTTCGATTACGGTGGCACAATTCCTGCTGAAAAGATTGCGACGTATAAACAAGATGCGCCAGAGAAGCTGGTAATCCAACCCGGCTACGCAACTTACTATTATTCGATCAATACCCGAAAGCCACCGTTTGACAATCTGAACGTGCGCCGTGCGCTGGCTTTTGCTGTCGACCGAGACATGATCGTTCAACGTATTACTAAAGCAGGCCAAAAGCCCGCGTATACTGTGTCGCCAATAGATGATAGCTATCACCCTAGCAGTGCATTGTCGTTCAACCCGGATAAAGCACGGGAGTATCTTGCTAAAGCGGGATATCCGAACGGCGAAAACTTCCCTCCAATTACAATTTCGTATAACACTAACGAAAATCATCGCAAGGTGGCTATCGCGATCCAGCAGATGTGGAAAGACACATTGAATATTGATGTTGAATTGGTAAACCAGGAGTGGAAAGTCTTTTTGGCAACGCGATACTCGCATGATTATGAAGTATGCCGCGATGCCGCTGCCAGCACTTACCCGGATCCAGCAGATATGTTGACAGTATTTGCCACCGGCCACGATATGAATACGCCAAACTGGAGCAACAGCGATTACGATGCGTTAATTGCCCAGGCGCGAGTAGAAACGAATAATGAAACGCGGCTTGCGCTCCTGGCACAAGCTGAAGAACTACTGCTCGAGCAAATGCCGGTCATACCGATCTATTACTACGCCTACAGTTACTTGATTTCGCCCGAAGTCCACGGTATGACATTCAGCCGTGTTGAGCGCCCAGATTTCAAATCCATTTACATCGAACCTTCTAAACAAAGGCAATAACTCTATGTTCAAACAACTCGCCCTGCTCCTCGCAGCAGGTGTACTCGCGTTATCCGGATGTAGCGAAAAATCGCTTACCAACGTGGAATACGGCAATCAGAATCAAATTCTTTACATCGCTAACGGCGATGAGCCGCAAGCTCTGGACCCCCACATCACCACAGGTGCGCCAGATTTCCACGTTATTAGTTCGATGTTTGAAGGGCTAACCGCACTCAACCCCCAAACACTGGAACTCGAGCCAGGCGCAGCCGCGAGCTGGGAACTTTCCGACGACTTAATGACTTACACCTTCCACATGCAGCCTGAAGGCCGTTGGTCCAACGGCGACCCGGTTACGGCTCAGGATTTTGTCTATTCCTGGCAGCGAGCCATGTCACCTGAACTCGCCAACCAATACGCATATATGATGTATTTCATCGAAGGCGCTGAAGCTTTTGGTCAAGGTGAGACAACCGACTTTTCTACCGTTGGTGTAAAAGCACTGGATGACAAAACCCTGCAGGTAAAACTCACTGCACCAACACCCTACTTCCTGCAAATTCTAGATCACCACACCTATTACCCGGTACACCCGGCGACTATCGAAAAGTTTGGCGGCATGACTGCACGGGTGTCTAAATGGACATTGCCGGGGAACCTGGTAAGCAACAACGCGTTCAAGCTGAAGCATTGGGAGCTGAACAAAGATATCGAAGTTGTACCAAATGAATACTATTGGGACGCGGACGTTGTCAAGTTAAAGGGCATTCATTTCAACCCAATTAGTCAGCAGCAGGTGGAAGAACGCGCATTTCGAAGCGGGCAGGTACATTTAACATTTACCCCGCAAATGGCAATCGAAAAAATTGCAACCTATGACCAGAACGAGCCCGAGCTGATCCACAAAGATCCGGGTTATTCCAACTATTTTTATATTTTTAATACCACCCGCAAGCCGTTCGATGACGTTCGCGTACGCAAAGCCCTGTCCTACGCTATTGATCGCGAGTCGCTGGTTAAGCGAGTAACCAAAGGCGGCGAAGTTCCGGCCTATCATTTTGTTCCGCCCGACCCCGAAGGCCACCAACCCAAAAGCTATTTCACTTACGATATCGAAAAAGCAAAAGCACTTTTAGCCGAAGCCGGCTTCCCCAATGGTGAAGGTTTCCCTGCCTTTGATATTTTGTATAACACCCACGATAACCACCGCAAAATTGCGCTGGCGATTCAACAAATGTGGCGCACCAACCTGAACATCCAGGCTAACCTGACCAACCAGGAATGGAAGGTCTACCTGAATACGCAGCAAAACAAAGACTATGATGTATCGCGTAAAGCATGGATCGCAGATTATTTAGATCCCAGCAATTTTTACGACTTACTGCTTTCTTACGGTGGCAACAACGACACTGGCTGGAAAAGTGCGGAGTACGACGCCCTGGTTGAAGAAGCTCAGCACGAGCTGGATTCCACTAAGCGTTGGGCACTGTACGAGCAAGCAAACAAAATTTTGTCTGACGAAATGCCTATCGCACCGCTCTACTTTATGTCAGACATCAACCTGATGCGCCCGAACGTAAAAAACTGGTACGGTAATGTCTTACAACGTCATCCGTACAAAACGGTTTACCTGGAAAATGAGGCCAAGTAACCGTGCTGAAATACATTCTATTGCGGTTACTCACCGCCATCCCTGTGTTGTTTTTTGTGGTTCTTATGACCTTTGTCCTGGTGCGGCTCGCACCAGGCGGGCCGTTTGATGCTGAGCGGGCGGTACCCGCCCAGGTTCTCGAAAACCTGAATAAGCGCTACCATCTCGACGACCCTATGCCGGTGCAATTCGGTAATTATGTTTGGAATCTACTTCAAGGCGATTTCGGCCCTTCTTATAAATACCCCAGCCGCACCGTGACCGAACTGATCGCTACGGGCTTGCCTACGACAATCGAGCTTGGCTTCTATGCGCTGTGTTTCGCAGCTTTTCTCGGTATTATTTCCGGTGTCTTTGCCGCCCTTAAGCCAAACAGCTGGCAAGACTACAGCTTTATGTCGGTGGCGATGATAGGTATTTGCCTGCCATCGTTTGTGTTGGGGCCGCTGATGATTTTGCTCTTCGGCATTCAATTCGAATGGCTTCCCGTCTCCGGCTGGGACGTATCGCCCGGCGATAAAATTCTTCCCTCCATCACTTTGGGAGCGGCCTATGCTGCCTATGTTGCACGCTTAACCCGCGGCGGCATGCTCGAAATTATGTCGCAGGACTATATTCGAACCGCGCGCGCCAAAGGCGTGTCTCGCTTTAACGTGGTGGTTCACCATGCACTGCGCGGCGCACTGATGCCTGTTGTGGCGTTTGCCGGCCCCGCTGCGGCAGGGTTATTGTCTGGCTCGTTCGTGGTTGAAACCATATTCCAAATCCCCGGTCTTGGCCGCTTCTACCTACAAGCTGCATTTAACCGTGATTACACCATGATATTGGGAACAACCATTTTCTTTGCGTCCCTGATTATCTTTTTCAATTTCGTCGCAGATATTCTCCAAGCCTGGATGAATCCTAAGCTCCGTCAATCTCTAGGCAAATAACATCATGATATTTAAATCTTCTTCTGAAACGAACGACCTTGAATCGTACGAAGCTGGCCGCTCTCTTTCGCAGGATGCATTCGTACGCTTAAAGCGAAATAAGTTAGCTATGGCCGGAATGATCTTTTTGATTATTATTATTTCGCTCGCCATACTCACGCCATGGATAGCACCTTACTCCTACGAGGCGCAAAATCTAGATCTGGGAGCAACACCACCTTCCGCTGAACACTGGATGGGGACCGATATTTTCGGTCGGGACCAGCTAACCCGCATTTTATACGGCAGCCGAATCTCGCTGATGGTCGGCTTTATTGCCACTGCTGTTGCACTGCTGATTGGCGTACTCTGGGGCACTATCGCCGGTTATTCCGGCGGAAAGGTCGACTCCTGGATGATGCGAATCGTCGATGTACTCTACGCCCTACCCTTCACTATTTTTATTATCCTGTTAACTGTCATCTTTGGCCGCAGTATTTTCCTGCTATTTCTGGCAATAGGCGCGGTGGAGTGGCTGACAATGGCGCGTATCGTTCGCGGCCAGGTCATGGCGTTAAAGCATCAGGAATTTGTGGAAGCTGCCGTTTCGATGGGTTTAAGCCGCTGGCAAATTATGACCCGTCACTTAATACCGAACATTCTCGGTCCCGTCATCGTGTACACCACATTAACCATTCCTGGCGTCATTCTGTTGGAGTCGTTTCTCAGCTTCCTCGGCCTGGGAATTCAGCCACCTCAGAGCTCTTGGGGTTCACTGATTTCTTACGGAGTTGAAACCATTGAAGAGTACCCCTGGCTGCTGATTTATCCGAGCTTGTTTCTCTCAATCACCCTATTTGCATTGAATTTTCTGGGCGATGGCCTGCGCGATGCTTTCGACCCACGTACATCAAAAGATTAAATGGTATGAGTTTACTTTCCGTCTCTAATTTAACGACCAATTTTTACACCCGGGAAGGCGTTACGAATGCCGTCAAAAATGTCAGTTTCGAACTCGAAGCCGGCAAAATTCTTGGGATTGTTGGCGAATCCGGCTCGGGGAAATCTGTATCCTGTTACAGTATCCTCGGTTTAATTCCTTCGCCGCCAGGCAAAGTGGAGAGTGGTACAGCGGTTTTTGAAGGCAAAGACCTTCTCAAGATGAGTGAAAAAGAGTTACGCGAAGTACGCGGTCGCAAGATTAGTATGATCTTCCAAGACCCTATGACCTCGCTCAACCCTTTTATGACCATCGGAAAGCAGTTGATGGAAGCCTACCGCCTCCACTTCAAAGCCGATAAAAAGACCGCTCGCCAAAAAGCGCTCAAAGCACTACAGGAAGTTGGTATTGTAAACGCTGAAAATCGCCTGGATGCCTACCCCCACGAATTTTCTGGTGGCATGCGCCAGCGCGTGATGATTGCTATGGCACTCATCACAGAGCCCAAGTTACTGGTCGCGGACGAGCCCACAACAGCGCTGGATGTAACCATCCAAGCGCAAATCCTCGAGCTTATTAAAAAACTACAGGCCAGTCATAACCTGGGTGTTATTTTTATTACCCATGATCTCGCAGTTATTTCCAAGCTAGCAGACGACATCATGGTTATGAAAAGTGGTGAAGTCGTCGAAAAAGGCACCGCCCAGGAAGTATTCACGCAGCAGAAGCACCCCTACACGCAAAAATTGATCGCCGCAGTACCTGATTCAGCTAAGCCAGTACCAGCGCAAACTGTACTCAATGAAAAACCCCTTGTACGAGTTGAGAGTGTTAACAAAACATATGTTACCCACTCAGGCGGTATGTTTAGCCAGAAGCACGAATCCTTCAAAGCTGTTGATAACATCAGCCTTGAGATAAAACGCGGTGAAATTCTGGGTTTAGTGGGTGAGTCCGGTTCCGGAAAGTCCACTTTAGGTAGAAGTATTATTCGGCTAATCGAGAGCGAATCTGACGGCATATTTATTGGCAATCAGCAAGTAGATCGCCTTAGTCCCCGCCAGCTGCGGGATGCCCGCAAAAACTTCCAAATGATTTTCCAGGACCCATTTGCGTCTTTAAATCCGCGCTACACCGTGTATGACACACTCGCAGAGCCGCTTCTCAAGCATAAAATCGCAACGCCCAAAAATATTGTGCAAAAAATCAATGAGCTGCTCGACGATGTTGGCCTGGAACGCAAACACATCCGTAAATACCCGCACGAATTTTCTGGCGGCCAACGCCAGCGAATCGCAATAGCCCGTGCACTCGCGCCAGACCCGCAATTTATCGTTGCCGACGAGCCTGTTTCAGCGCTTGATGTAACTATTCAGGCGCAAATACTCGAGCTGATACTAAATCTGGCAGAAAAACGCGGCCTGACCATGCTATTTATTTCTCACGATCTCGCCGTAGTAAGGTACTTGTGCGACCGAGTTATTGTAATGAATCGCGGCAAGATTGTAGAGCAAGGCGAAACCGAGAGCTTGTTCAACAATCCACAGCAGGACTACACCAGGCAACTATTAGCTGCAATTCCGCAGTTTGCTTAAACCAGGCCACACTACCCCGACATTGAACGGGTGGCTCTCTATGACGACGAATCAACACGAACATTTACAAAATGTAAACCACCGACGCCCCAAGCTTTGTTGGGAAGTAGAACGCTGCAGCTAGTTAACCCCGGGCTGCAGAACTTGAAGATAGGCAATCAGATCCTGCCTGCCTTATTTATTACTTTGGGAGTAAAACGTGCAATCATCGTTGCAACAAAAAGAACTCTTCGGCCACCCTGCCGGACTTTTCGTTTGCTTTACAACTGAGTTGTGGGAGCGCTTTTCTTTTTACGGCATGAAATATTTGCTGTTACTTTACCTTACTAAATATCACCTTTTCTCCGACGGTGCAGGCTACGATGTGCTTGGGGCGTACGCAGGCTTGGTTTATGCCTTGCCATTGATTGGCGGACTGATTGCGGACCGTTATCTTGGCATGCGTAAGTCGGTGATGTTCGGCGGCATACTACTGGCGCTGGGACACGCCACTATGGCCTACGAAGGTAGCGCTGCAAGCGTGTATGCAGCAGGTACTGTACTCAAAGACTCCATAGTCTCCTCCACTGGGGTTAGCTATCTTGCGGGAACAACGCTCGCACAAGACGTTATAGTGCAGGATCGCGTCGCGTTAAATGTCTTCTTTTTTGCTTTAGCGCTCATCACCGTCGGAGTTGGGTTTTTAAAACCTAACATTTCTTCCATTGTCGGTCGCCTCTATGGTGAAAACGACACACGGCGGGATGCGGGTTACACCATTTATTATATGGGGATCAATATTGGTTCGTTTTTCGCCACGCTGCTATGTGGCTGGCTGGGAGAAACATTCGGCTGGAGCTACGGTTTTGGTGCGGCTGGCGTTGGTATGCTACTCGGACTTGTCAGTTTTAGCTGGGGCCAAAAATATCTTTACGGTCATGCAGAGCCAAGCGAACCCGAAAAATTAAAAACCAAAGTATTAGGCCTGCTTAGTGTTGAAAACACGATTTATGTTGCAGCGATTTTGAGCCTTGGCTTCGTCTGGATTCTGGTACAACACGAGCCCATCGTTCACCTAACACAGAACAGTCTTTTGATCATTGCCATCGTCTGTTTGATTCTTTATGCCTTCAGCTACGAGCACGGCTCAATGATCAGCGATAAACCGGCGCTCGTCCTTGCTGTTTTCTCTATCGCGAGCGGCTTATTTTGGGCGTTCACTGATAACGATATTGGCTTGGGATTAATGCTGCTGGGTCTGGTTATATTTATTATCTATGGATTCAAAAATAATAAATCGCCTGAGTACAGCAGAACGGTTGTACTGATGATTCTGATTCTTTCGTCAGTCGTGTTCTGGGCGCTGTTCGAGCAGTCAGCTGGCAGTATGACGCTCTACGCTGATCGAGTTCTGGACCGCTCTTTTGGTGGTGGCGAAATTCGTGCTTCCATGTTTGGGTCGCTTAATGCGGGCTTTATCATGCTTTTGGCTATCCCCCTCGCATGGCTGTGGACCTGGCTCGGTAAACGCAATCTGGAACCTTCGACACCGGTTAAATTTAGCCTGGGAATTTTACAGGCAGGTCTGGGGTTCGGCGCACTGGTTATTGGTGCACAATTTCCCAACGAAGCAGGGAAAGTGGGAATGATTTGGCTGGTGCTGGCCTACTTGCTCCATACCACTGGCGAGCTTTGTATATCACCTGTTGGCTTGTCTGCTGTGAGTAAGCTCTCAATCTCAAAGGTGATGAGCGTCAGTATGGGGACTTGGTTTTTGGCAACCGCTCTTTCGGAGACAATAGCCACACGTATCGGCAAAATGGCTTCCATCAATGCCAATGCTGATGCAGCCGACCCGGTCGCTATGCTTGCGACTTATACCCAGCTCTACTCGTTTTTGATGTGGCTGGGTATTGGTGTAGCAGTATTTATGTTTGTGATATCACCCTTCCTCAAAAGAGGAATGCGCGGTATCCACTAACCGTAAGTCGAACATTAAAGCTGAATGCCGTAACCCGCTGCGAACAGTTTGACCGCGAGGTCTACCTGTTCGCAGCCGTTCAATGAAAATAATCTATTGAGCCGTGCGCTAAAACAACACCTTCCTGAATCAAACCTCAGTCAACACAGATACTATTAACCTGGGATATAAATAGATGATCCCATCTATTCAATCGCGCTTACCCCAACGATTTTAATAAATAAATACGCATAGCGTTTTCACTTTCAAATTACCGAGAAAAAGCCGCGACCACTAATCCAAAAAAGCGCCAAAAAAAAGCGCCAAAAAAGGCGCTTCAAAGTAATTTTCTGGCAGATTACCAACCGCAGCTTCGCCCTTTATTTTGCTCATCGAGCCAGGCTTTTACCGGTGCAAAATAGTCGATAATCGCAGATGCATCTAGCGTCTCTTGCCCAGTCACTGCGGCCATAGCTTCTTGCCAGGGTTTACTGCTTCCCATTTCCATCATGGCTTTCAACTTAGCGCCCGCAGCCTCATTACCATAGATAGAACACCGGTGTAGCGGCCCTTCATAACCTGCGGTTTCACACAACGCTTTGTGAAACTGAAATTGCTGAATAAATGCAAGGAAATACCGCGTGTAAGGTGTATTGCCGGGGATATGGTACTTCGCACCCGGGTCGAAATCTTCTTCCGAACGCGCTACCGGAGCGGCGATGCCTTGATACTTCTCACGCAATTCCCACCAGCCTTTATTGTAATCCGCTGGTGCAAGTTCGCCGCTGAACACCTGCCAGCGCCACTTGTCTACGAGCAACCCAAACGGAAGAAATGCAATTTTATCGAGAGCCAACTCGAGCAGCTGGCCAAGATCCTCGTCTACAGGCGGCTCTTTATCCAGCAGGCCAATCTGCACCAGATAGCTGGGCGTAATAGACAGAGCTACCGTATCGCCGAGCGCTTCATGGAAGCCGTCGTTAGCGCTGCCACGGTAGATAAAGGGCTGCTCTTTATACGCACGCTGATAATAATTGTGGCCCAGTTCGTGATGAATGGTTTGAAAATCTTCTGCGTTTTTCTGAATACACATTTTAATCCGCAGATCGTCTTTATCATCCAGGTCCCAGGCACTCGCGTGACAGACAACATCACGATCACGTGGCTTGGTGAACATTGAGCGTTCCCAAAAAGTCTCTGGAAGTGGCTCAAATCCAATAGATGAGAAAAATGCCTCGCCGGTTTTTACCATATCCAGTTCAGTCATACCCTTTTTCTCAATCAATGAGGTAAGGTTGTAGCTGGAGCTGACTTCCGGTTTCACTTTATCGTATACATTTGACCAGGTTTGTGCCCACATATTACCAAGTAAATGAGCTGGGATTTTACCTTGGGACGGCACAACGTCATCGCCATAGAATTCATTCAATTTAGCCCGTACGTGGCAGTGTAAAGCTTCATAGAAGGGCTTCACTTTGTCCCATTGTGCATCGACGTCAGCGGCAAACGCTTCGGGCTGCATATCGTAGTTGGAACGCCAGAGATCCGCCAGGTTCGCGTAACCAAGATCCTGCGCCCCCTGATTGGCAATCTCAACCTGTCTTTCGTACAGGCCACGCATAGGCGGAGAGACATCGCGCCACCCGGCCCACACGGATTTCATCAATTCAGGATCATCGCTTTCCGCTAGGATTTTGCTCATATCACCAAGTGACATGCAATTACCATCGGCCATACAATATTGACCAGCGCCGTACATACCTTGCATTTTGGAACCAATTTGCGCTAGCTCACTCGCCAACTTTTCGTCGTCTGGCGCAGGAAAACTCAAGGCCAGCCGCAAACCGTCGAGTTGGCGACGAGTATCCGGGGTAAGATCAGCGCCATCCCACTTTTTGACTTGCTTGGCAAACTGCACCGTTTTCAGGGTGAACTCTTTGCCTGCGCGCGCTTCGACTTCCTGGCTATCAAAGTTGATATAGGTCGCAGCCAGCCAGGACGCATGATTTAAAAATAGCGATGCGTCTCCTAGCTCCGCTTCCGCCTCCTTTAAAAAGGCTTTAGCGCTTTCCTCATTGTATTGTTCGGCGTTGGCTTTTGCAGCGTCACTGCCTTTTTCTGGCTGATTACACGCCATAAGTGCACACGCCGCGAGAGGCAAAACGAAAGTCCTAAGAGTAATGGGCATAGTTTTTTCCTATTAAATTTTCAGCAGAAATACTACCTGATTTTGCTGTTACCTAAAACCGCTTGGTTGCTATATTTATTCGTCGCTGAGAAATACAACTGAAGCTGAATAACGGTTGTGATATTGATAAATAACACTTATCTCACTAGGTCTACAACAAACCGAATTCAGCTAACACTGCCTTCACTTCGTCCAGCCCTACGGCTCTTTTCCCTTGCATTCCTGCGGCGACCGCCCCTTCGACATTTATCTGATTGTCGTCGATAAATAGGACATGTTCAGGGGCAACTTGCATATCGTTGGCCACATAGATAAAGCTCTCTACATCCGGCTTAAATAAACCGATCTCACAAGAGGCATAGGTGTGATTGAAATAACTCGCCAAATTTAAGTCGTGAAGTAATCTAGGAAGATGCAGGCGATTGGTGTTTGAAAAAAATGCCAGATTATACTGGGGTTTTAATTGCTCGAGCAGGCCTGCTGCACCTGTGAACAGGGACTTAGGCCAGCGAATAAATGCCTCGCGAAACATTTGCTCATCTATTTTGAGATTAAATTCCCTCACGACACCCGCGACAAACTCCTCTTCACTAATCTGCCCAGTTTCAAACTCTTTGACGGTGGGTGATCGCAGCCAAGCCAACCAGTTTTGTTCCGCTGGTATCGGATCATCAACCCAGCTGTCTTTAATGGGCAGCCCATCTAATTCCAATAAAACACCACCCAAATCGAATAGAATTGTGGAAATAGCATGCATCAGGAACCTAGCCTCTTTCATTCACTCAAAATAAGAAACACTATATCACTTCAACATTGCAAGCAGACACTCGAGAACTGTGCAGTGCTTTTCAGCAACTATTCAGGCGCTCGCCCGGTATTTGTCGCTTAAGGTATGTCACTTAACCAAGCTATTGCTCAGCGGCCAGAATCCATGTTCAGAAGCTACAATGCAGACCAATTCCGAGCACAAACAAACACCTATTTTGATTACGGGGGATGTATGCAAACACGTTTTATGGTTTTTATTATCACTTTCGCAATTACCGGTGCGGCAAGCGCTACACCTCCCGCTAGACCTGCGCAGATCTTCAACCAGTCAAATGGCGACCAGATACATCTGCAGCGAATGAAGGCTGATGGATTGCAATGGTTCGTTACCCATCGCGGAGAAGTAGTGGTGTTTAACAAACAAAGTGGCAACTACGAATATGCACGCGTATTGGAGGATGGCGATCAATTTAAACTCTTACCCTCCGGAGTCAAGGTTGGAGAAAAAACCAAATCGACGGAATTTTCAATAACAACCCAGCGCGAACTACTAAAACTCAGGAATAAAAAAAGCCGATAACGAAGTTATCGGCTTTATTAACGTCACAGATTGACGGGGTTATTTACTGCGATTGGCAATACGAACCTTACCTACAGAGCCATTTGGCGAATCATCGACAACACGAATCATCAAGCCGTATTCTGGCAACAGTTTACCTGCATCAGGAATCAGTGGGGAGATGTAATCCCAGTGATCCTTAAAGAAGGCTTCCGGTTGAACATCGCGGTCAACCAGGCGCAGGAAGCTTCCAGACCCGTCGGGAATGGTCACATTTACCGGGCGCGCGGGTTTAACACCGAAGGCAGCATCGTGTATCTGATAGCGGGTTGAAGCCGGATAACCGTCACTCCACAACAACGTAGACTGATCAGCATCCACCACGCCGAGGAAGCCCTCACCAGGATGATATCCTACCCAGTTGTCAGTACCAAACAGGCTGTCGTAGTACCAAACCACAAGACCTTCGTTAGTCGACATGTAGCTGTCTGCAACACCGATATATTTCAAGCCCTCATCAATGCCGTGATGGGTACGCCATTCCAGCAGATAGTAATGCTCGGTATTTACATAACCGCCGTCTTTGGTGAAACCATCGTAGATAAAGGCATCTTCGCCATCCGCATCACCAAGCAACGTGGAAACGCTGTCGAGTTCGACTTTGATGTCATCCATGTAGAAGCCTGGGTTAGCTACATAGGAGTCGGTAACATAGTAGAAGCCGAGTTCGACCACTGCGCCAACATAAGGGCTGAGATCGAATTGTGCTTCAACCCAGCCAGGAGTTGAACCGGTGATGCCGTAACCAAGATTTTGTCCGTTGGGGTCACTGGTGGTGGTAACGTTGCCTGGAATCGGCACACCATCAACAGTCACATAGGCATAATCCCAGTCTGTCTCAATGTCGTAATTCGCCATAAAAGACAAACCAGCGGTAGTTGAACCGGTGAGGTCGACAGTGATTGCCTGTACATTAAAGAGATCATTACCTGAGCCGCTAAAGTACACCATGTCGCCGCTGTAAGGCTCAAGGATTACGGTTTTCTTCGGTGGCAAATCGACACGAATTGCATCGTTGTTTGTCCCTTTGGTGACCGCTTCATCCAACAGATAAAATGCACCGTGCGCGTCCAGATCTTCCACGCTCACTGCAACGCCAGTCTGCCAGTTACCAGCAAGAGTACTTTGCAAGTACTCTTTAGCCCAAGGGCTAAAACCGGATGGTTGCGTGCCCGCGATTTTACCTGTCCAGGAACCACTGGACATTAGTGACCAGAAAGAAACCGGCTCGCCGCGACCGCTGTACTGAGTATCGTATTCGTCAGGAAGGCCAAGATCGTGACCGTATTCATGACAGATTACACCCGCAGCCGCATCGATTGGTTGAATCGTATAATCGTAAGCTGCCATGACGCCATCCCAATAAGGTGCGTCTGTTGGGGTGTCTTCCAAAAATAAAATGTCACCCAGATTCCAGCGGTGAGACCAGATAGCATCATCGCCCAGAGCACCGCCGCCCGCTTCTTCACCAACCGAAGAGTGGATAACCTGGACATGGTCGACAAGACCATCGGGTTCCCAATAATCGCCATCGCCATCGAGGTCGTAACGATCTTCCACGTCGAAGTCAGCTAGGTTTACCGTTGGGTCAGCCTGCGCGGCTAACAACGCTTCAGTCACCAATTCTCGTGGCGCCAAATCATTTTCAGTTGAAGGATCGTTGCCACCATAATAGGCTGCAGGATGGCTCGCCATATACCAGCCAGCAACGGTACCACTCACACCGTAACTGCCACCGGATTGCGCATCGTAATAGCCCTGCATAGTGATCAGCGATTCACCGTTCGGGCCAGCGAAATTTTCTTCACTGAACAACAATTCTGCATAGTGCTCTTTGTTGTAATCTTCGTAATAAAAATCCGTATCACCCGCTGATACTGCGTTGTGCGGGTAATCCGGAAACTCCATCAAAATAGTGAGAAGCTTTGCGGTTTTCTTTTCACCATCGTAAGGCTCCACCACTACATTGCGCACAGCACCCCCATTGGAAACACTGCCAGGCATTAAAGACGCTTTGGTGAATTTTTTACTTTTTTGGTGTTTTACAGCGAATTGCGTCGGGGATTCAGACACCGTCAACGAAGCTGCCTGCGCCGCCTGTTGGCGCTGTCGCAAAATGGAATATAACGCCTGCTCGGCTTCGTGACGTGAAGCAGTAGGCGAAATCTTCCCTGATTTTTTGAGCATGGAAATTAATTTTTCCTCGTTAGCGATAGCAAGGTCAAACGGACCGCTATCGTGCTGAGGGGCTTTGGCTGCATATGCCGCTGGCAGCAAGCAAAGCGATAACACAATAGACGAACAAAAACGTAGAGGCATGGAAAAGCTCCCTGTGGATATATTCAAACGAACATTTGAAGCGGATCGATAATACATAAATAGACACACACCAACAATACGCGCCAAATAAAATAATGCGTTAATTATTTTCTCCGTACATCAGCGCTATTTAAAGCAAGCTTAACGCCATTATTCACGCACTTTTTTGGCGCCAATAACGCGCGCATCGATTAAACAAATGCGACCTAGATCGCGCAAAAAAACCAAAAACAAATAATAAAGTATTAAATTTAATTCCTTATCCTGAAGCAACTTAACTTCACCGCACCGGAGAAGATCACAGCAGTAATTTTTGAATTAAAACTGTGCTCCCATAAAAATTTTTCAAATAACGTCACTTCCCAGACGAATACTTGCTCAGAATTTCGCTTATAAGCGCTCAAATAGAACAATTAACACTCAGCAAAAGTAAAAATCCCTGCTTCGCCAGACAATTTAGAACAAACCCGCGCCCTATCCGTGCAGTCGGTTTTTTTAACACTCAGTATTTTTTACGTCGTGCCTATACTTACGAAACGCTCCAAGCAAAGTGGTCAAAGTTGACGCCTGCGTTTATTTACAGAGCACACAACTTCATCTTCACAACATTCAAAATCTAAATTGCTCCGACTGACGTATAAGTCAACATTTCGAGCAGAAAGAGGCATTCGTTTTGATTCTTCGCTTTATCCTTGGAGACCAGCTCTCAACCAGCATTTCAAGTCTTAAGGACTTCGACCCACAGCATGACCGGGTACTTATGTGTGAGGTGCTCGATGAAGCCAGCTACGTTAAACACCACAAAATGAAAATCGCATTTCTATTTTCTGCGATGCGTCACTTCGCCGCAGAATTAGCAGAAAACGGAGTCAACGTAGACTATGTAAAGCTGGACACACCCGATAACACAGGATCGCTTGCTGGCGAGATCGCGCGATTTTCGAAAACTCACAATGCGGCCAAGGTAGTAGTGACCGAGCCGGGCGAATACCGCGTATTACAAGAACTCAATTCGCTCGACCTCAATCTGGAAATCCGCACTGATACCCGGTTTATATGCAGTATCGATGCGTTTAAAGCCTGGGCTGGGGATAAAAAGCAGCTGCGGATGGAATATTTTTACCGTGAAATGCGTAAAAAAACGCAGATTCTTATGGACGGTGAGCGGCCTGTAGGTGGTGCTTGGAATTACGACAGTGAAAACCGTAAACCACCAAAAGACGGATTGAGCGTGCCAGCGACCTATCAGGCACGGACCGACGAGATCACGCAAGAGGTTATCGAACTGGTCGAACACCGCTTCAAAGACCACTTCGGCGAGCTGCAACATTTTCACTTCGCCGTTACTCGCCAACAAGCGCTCTATGCCCTGGACAAATTCATTGCCGAACGACTGGCGAGTTTTGGTGACTATCAGGATGCCATGCTTGAAAGCGAACCCTGGATGTACCACTCCCACCTCAGCTTCTATTTAAATTGCGGGCTGCTGCTGCCATTGGAGTGCGCCGAACAGGCCGAAAACGCCTACCGACAAGGAGCGGCCCCCCTCAATGCGGTAGAAGGTTTTATTCGCCAAATTCTGGGCTGGCGGGAGTTTGTGCGCGGTATCTATTGGTTAAAAATGCCGGGCTACGGGAAAGAGAACTTTCTTAACGCCAAACGAAAACTCCCTCCCCTGTATTGGGGGGCACCTACAAACATGAATTGCCTGTCGCAGTGCGTAAGCGAAACCCGCCAACACGCCTACGCGCATCACATACAGCGCCTTATGGTGATGGGCAACTTTGCGTTGCTCGCGGGCTTAGCGCCCGATGAGGTTAACGAATGGTATCTGATTGTTTATGCCGACGCCTATGAATGGGTGGAGCTGCCTAATGTTTCCGGTATGATCCTGTTTGCCGACGGCGGTTACCTCGCATCAAAACCCTATGCGGCCAGCGGTGCGTACATCAATAAAATGTCCAATTACTGTAAGCAGTGTGCGTATAAAGTCAGTAAAAAAAATGGCGCTGATGCATGTCCCTTCAATTATTTGTATTGGGACTTTCTGCTCCGCAACAAAAGCTCACTGTCGAACAACCCTCGCCTGGGCATGCCCTACCGCAACCTGGCCCGAATGACTGACGATAAAATTGCAGCCATAGAGCAAGACGCTGGCAACTTTTTACAGAGATTGGAAAGCGGTGAAAAAATCTAATCTGCCGTCGAAAATATGCGCTCACTGTGAGCGACCATTTTACTGGCGAAAAAAATGGGAGCGATGCTGGGGAGAGGTAAAATACTGCTCTCAGCGATGTGGAAGAAGCCACCGCTGCGGCAAGGCCGGGCCACCTCGCCAAACACCTTAATAAACACAAAAAGGCGAGTTATACGGCCCAATCTGTGCGCATTAGTGTTTTACGGGCAACAATAGATTCCTCACCCACACCAACGGCGCTTGCCTCTGCCTCCCATGTATTTACGGCCGCTAACACACGCTCAGCAAAATCAATTGCTCTATTTTTTGGAATGGTGAAGCGCTGCGCAACGTCGGTGAAGTCAGTGTGCGTAAACCCGTCTCTCTTACCGTTGAATGTCATTTGGTGTCTGCCGGTGAAGGCACCTTGCGGGTTGTAAGAGAACGTTAGATCAAACGCGGGAGCCAGGCGCCACTCTCCGGAAGTATCCATGAGAAAGGCGATATTCTTTACATGATCATCCTGGTTGCGCGCCATAATATTAAACAGTGCACGCACATACAGCTGCTCTACCGCCCGCTTACCCAGACCTAGCTCGACGGCAGTGGCCATCGCCTGTTCGTACGAGTAAGCACCAGGAAGATTAAAATCGTAGTGCTGCAGAGCGCACAGCGATTGCATATGGAGTTTGCCGCCGCCACGCGTTCTGTCGAATCGTCGCGTCATAAAATGATGGCGGCCATTTTCTTCCAGCAGCCGGCATTCACTTATATCGATTCCGGCAGACAGCGCCATTTTGTAGTAGGCATACTCCATTTTGCCGTAGCCTCGGCCATCGGCAAGTTCTTTATCGCGATTGTTTGCAACGCCATCGAATTTTATCAGCCAGTGCTCAAACGCTGGAGGCAAGGCAACCTGGCCGGACCTCACCTCGTTGGTTTCACGGTTCCACGCTACAACGGCCTTGGCGCGCGCACCTCCCGCCGAAGAGCCCACGTGAAGAATATCTGCCAAGCTGCGCTCATTGAGCTCGTCGTCCCCATTTTTAAGCTCTGCCGTTAACGCTTGCCGCGAATTAAGGATACGACTGGCCAAGGCGACCATGTCCGCCACATCCAACGCACGGCTTGTCGCTGGCAAATTTCTGTCGACCACCGGTTTAAACTCCAGCGCCCCCATTCCCCGGTTGCCGATGTAACACAAGCGCTCCACGGGCGAAAAACTGTGGCTGGCGATCCCCTGCTGCAGGAGCCATTGCTCGATCATCGCCGTCCCGAATTTATCTGGTAGCACGTCGGCCAACAGCCCGGGTAACCGCTTAAAGGTTTCGCCGTTAAGTGCGGGAAAGCTGTAGGGCTGTGGCGCCAGCGGCATCATTAATGGTGATACCTGCACACCGCTGTCGAGAAACTCTGGCGCATATTGAAATATGCCCAACTCGCGCTCGTCGTCCCAGCTTATGGCACCAATTTCAACCCCCCATAAAACCACAGCGGCGCTATTTACGCGTTGCACCACAATTAATCTCCTTCGGAATCATCAAACGAAACACTCTGACCAAACCCCTGCCAGCCGCTGTTTTTCTGTGTAGTCTTGCGGGTACCTGTCGCGCGTTTCCGCAACTTTTGCCTCGACTCACGTACCTGTGCTACCGGACTCATCTCCGCTTGTGGCACCAGGGCGTCCAGCCGTTCCAACAGACCCAATACCCGCAGCACTCGAATTAAAGCATCGAGGCTGACACTGCCACCTTTTTCCAGACGATACAGCGTGCTCTGCGAGATACCCGCCTCGTAAGCCAGACTTTCCTGATCCCAGTTATGCAGGAGCCGCTGCGCCTGTAATCGGGCACCCAGTTTACGCCTGATATTTTCATCGCTTTCAACCACACAATTACCCGTCATTTATGATTTATAACTGTGTAAAGTTTAGATAAACAGTCATATATACGCAATAAACAAAATATCTTTAAAGGTCATATATGATGCCTAAATTAAATAATTAGACTTTTAGATTCAAATATGATCATTTAACTATTTTCACGGGCAATGGAACCTTTCTGAGACACACACTCTAACGCACTTATTCCTATCTGTTACTATGACGACACCTTCTACTCGGACACTCGAAACTCGCGATCATGCCCGCCCGTTTGCTGACATACATGCTTATCCTCCTGTTTTCATATCAGGCAGGCTTTGCGACGGCCGATATGCATGCGGCGCATCAGGCCGGTAACCAGCATCTAACGTTCGACGACCATCAGCACAAGTTACAACCCGGCTCCGAAGAAACGGGAGTTAAAGAAGGGCTTTCAGCTACAAAGTCCAAACCCGACTGTCACCACTGCTGTCACTGCCACGGGCATTTGGTACAAGCCATACTTACCAACCCAACAGCCCCATTCAGTTATGACATCAGAATGCCTGCCATAGGCTATTTCCAACATTTACCCCTGCGCACCCTAGAACCACTGTATCGCCCTCCCATTGTATAGCCCTCCAAGCACGGGCTCGTTACTCCGCCATAAATAACCGTATCCACCGCTTTGTAACCTAAGCGGCCTTACTTCTCTGCGCCGCTTGGCGGCGCCAGGCATACCGTTGCTGCGGCGTTGAATGAGCCTTTCTCTACTCGGTTCACCTGCCCCATAGGCGCCCAGCCGGGGCGTGATGGCGTGCGTGCACAAATTTGCACAGCCCGCAGGGTGAACGTTTTTTGGAATGGACTATTCGGAATTTTTAACATGTACCAACGATCACCAGCACTAAAGCAAATCATCTGTGGCGCGATATTCATCTACATCACTGCATTCGGCACCATCACCACATTGGCCAATGTCAGCGCAAGCGAGGAGCAACACGCTGCACATGAACACAAGCATGAGCACTCAGAAGATACTGCGCACAACCGGCCTATCAAACTGCCAGATAATCAAGCGGCCATGCCGCAAATAACAACAGCCATTGCCGGAGCGGCAGAACTCAAAACGCAGATTTCCACATTTGGCACAGTGCGCTTCGGCGCAGAACAACTCTTCCATGTCGCGCCGAGATTCGACGGTGTTATCACCCAGGTTCAAGTTGCTGTGGGCGACCACGTAAACAAAGGCGATCTATTGGCTATGCTGGAGTCCAACGACAGCCTGCGCTCATATCCACTGCGGGCGCCCGCTGAAGGCAAAGTCATAGAGCAACGCGCAAATAGCGGGGATCTGGTCAACAGCGAGACCGTATTTGTGGTAGCGACCACCCTGCCGCAATGGCTGGAGTTGCGTATTTACCCCGCGCAAGCGCAGCAAATCGAAGAAAAGCAGCGGGTATTCATACCCACCAGCGAAGGTATGATCAGCAGCCGGATCGAACACATCATCCCCCAGCCTGATGCCCCCTACCGCATCGCACGAATAAAACTGCCAGACGGCAATAGACTCACCACCGGCCAGTGGATAGAAGCGCAGATTGACACCGGTAGCCTCACTCTTCCTCTCGCAGTAGAAAAACGGGCGGTGCACACCATCGACGGGCGAACCGGTGTGTATGTGCGTGAAGGCAACACCTATCACTTCACCCCGCTTACTCTGGATCGCGAAAACACTGCGCTGTACGAGGTGGTTACCGGGCTGGAGATCGGCGCCGAGTACGCAACGGACAACAGTTACTTGTTGAAAGCAGAGCAGGAGAAATCCAGCGCTGAACACAGCCACTGAGGAGAAGCACAATGCTGGATTCTATGCTGCGCTTTTCCATCGAGAAGCGCGTACTGGTACTTTGGAGCCTGCTTTTGGTCATCGCTATTGGCGGCTGGAACGCAAGCCACCTGAATGTGGATGCAGTGCCGGATATCACCAATGTTCAAGTTCAGATTAATACGGCGGCACCCGGGTACTCGCCGTTAGAGATCGAACAGCAGATAACCTACTTCATAGAAAATGCCCTCACCGGCCTGCCCAAGCTGGAGTACACCCGCTCCATTTCCCGCTACGGGCTTTCTCAGGTTACTGCCGTTTTCACCCCGAAAACCGACCTCTATTTCGCCCGCAATTTAATCAACACCAAACTTAACGAGATTAAAAGCGATATACCACCTGGCTTGGAACCCTCTATGAGTCCGGTTTCAACCGGATTGGGCGAAATTTTAATGTACACCGTGAGCGCCCAGGAGGATGCCAAAAGAGCAGACGGCACCCCCTACACCACGATGGATTTGCGGGAAATTCAAGACTGGGTGATAAAACCACAAATGTTGCGTACCGCTGGCGTCGCCGAAGTGAACAGCATTGGTGGCTACAACAAACAATTCCACGTCATGCCCGACCCGATCAAATTGTTGAACTACGGCGTGTCGCTTGCCGACATTAGCCACGCATTAGGTGCAAATAACGGCAACCGCGGCGCGGGCTACATCGAAAACAATGGGCAACAATTATTAGTGCGATCGCAAGGTCAGCTAGGGTCCATCGCCGACATAGAAAACGTGATTATTGCCAGGCCAGACAAGGCACCGCTGCGAATTCGAGACGTGGCAACCGTCGCCCTGGGCCATGAATTGCGCACGGGCGCGGCGACCAGCAACGGCAGGGAAACCGTGTTGGGCACAGTGATGATGCTGATCGGCGAAAATTCGCGGGATGTTGCAGCGCGCGCATCGGCAAAGCTTGCAGACATCCAAACGTCGATGCCCGACGGGATTATGGTGTCGCCAGTTTATAACCGCACCGACCTCGTCGATAAGGCTGTCATTACAGTCGCGCGCAATCTGCTGGAAGGTGCACTGCTCGTTGTTGCCATTCTATTTTTGCTACTAAAAAATATTCGCGCCGCATTAATCACGGCGGCCGTTATTCCCCTCGCCTTTCTGTTAACCATAACCGGGATGGTAAACACCGGTGTTTCCGCCAATCTGATGAGTCTCGGCGCACTGGATTTCGGACTGATAGTGGACGGTAGCGTCATTATTATGGAAAACGCCATCCGCCGCTTGGGTGAAGCGCGCGGCCAACACAGCAGTCAGCTCCCCGTGAGCCTCCGTCTGAAAATTGTCTACGACGCCACGCGGGAGGTCGCCAAACCAAGCCTTTTTGGTATCACCATCATTACCCTGGTTTACCTGCCCATTTTTTCACTGACCGGCGTGGAAGGAAAAATGTTCCACCCCATGGCGCTAACCGTCGTATTCGCCCTGCTTGCGGCGATGCTGCTGTCATTCACTGCCGTACCTGCCGCCATCGCCGTGTGTTTACGGCAGCCGCGGGCCGACCACGAAGGCCGCCTGTTTACCAAAGTCACCACTGTCTATGCCGCGCTACTAAAGGGCGCGCTGCGCTGGCGCTGGTTGGTGTTAGTGCCCAGTGTCGGGCTGATAGTGCTGGCCACTGTGCTGATACCGCGCTTGGGTTCGGAGTTTTTACCCCAGCTGAACGAAGGCGATATTGCCCTGCACGCAATCCGAATTCCCGGCACCGGTTTGCAGCAATCCGTCGATATGCAAGCTGCGCTGGAGCAAACCATCACAGGCTTTCCCGAAGTGACAACGGTGTTCTCTCGTATCGGCACTGCTGAAGTCGCCACTGACCCAATGCCGCCCAATGTGGCTGATGTGTTTATCATGCTGAAGCCCCACGACGAATGGCCCAACCCGGAAAAAACCAAAAATGCGCTGGTGGAGGAAATCGCCCAATCCGTCAACCAATTGCTGGGCAACAATTACGAGTTCACACAACCCATTCAGATGCGCTTTAATGAATTGCTCTCGGGGGTGCGCGCCGACCTGGGCGTTAAGATTTACGGCGACGATCTGGACCTCCTCCTAAAAACCGCACAGCAGGTATTGCGCATCATCAATCGCATACCCGGTGCGTCCGATGCGCGCGTGGAGCAGGTCACCGGCCTGCCGAGCCTGTCGATAATCCCCAAACCTGCCGCGCTGGGCAGCTACGGACTAAACCTGGCGGATTTACAGCAATGGGTGGCGACAACGATCGGCGGAGAAAGTGTGGGGCTGGTCCAGCAGGGCGACAGGCGGTTCGACCTGGTAGTGCGCTTTGCGGAACCACTGCGCAAGAACACAGACCGATTAAAATCCATGCCCGTTGCCGTACCAGGCAGCACCGGCTATGTCCCACTGGAAGAACTCGCAACCTTGCAGCAGGAATCCGCCCCCGCGCAAATTAGCAGAGAAAATGGCAAGCGACGCATCATTGTCACCGCCAATATCCGCAATCGGGACCTCGGCAGTTTCGTGACGGAGCTACAGCAGGAAATTGCGAAAAACGGCGAGATTCCTCCCGGTTACTGGGTTGAATACGGCGGTAGTTTTGAGCAAMTGAATTCTGCACTTGCACGCCTTGCTGTCATTGTTCCGCTGACCCTGCTGATGATTCTCGGTTTACTGACCTTATCCTTATCGTCATTCAAGAATGCACTGATTATTTTTACTGCGGTACCGCTGGCAATCACCGGCGGCGTGTTCGCGTTACTGCTTCGCGACATGCCATTTTCGATCACCGCTGGTGTTGGGTTTATTGCACTATCCGGCATCGCGGTGCTCAATGGCCTGGTTATGCTGAGCGTTATTCAAGACGACTGGCGCAGTGGCACACCGGTGTTTCAAGCAGTTGTCGACGGAGCCAAGTCGCGCCTGCGCCCCGTACTGATGACGGCGCTGGTGGCAAGCCTTGGTTTCCTCCCAATGGCGTTAAACACAGGGATCGGTGCCGAGGTGCAGCGGCCATTGGCAACTGTTGTGATCGGTGGCATTTTCACCTCGACACTGCTCACCCTGGTGGTATTACCGGTGCTGTTCCACTGGCTTCACCGCACCCCGGAGTAACGCCCGCCGACGGCAATACATGCCGACAATTCGCGTAATACGGCTGCCAAACGGGCAGCCGCCTCTTCCAGCTGCGAAATTGCGAGATAACTGAAATTCAACCGCAATGCATTTATCGAGTGCTTTTCTCCAGCAGGGAAAAACACCCCGCCCGGCACAACCGCTAAGCCCCGCTCCAGGCAGCGCTGCGCGACCAATGTCGCGTCCAACTCGTGCAAAACAAACCAGATAAACATACCCCCTTGCACAGGGCGATGAAAGCCAAACTCTGCGGTGTGGAGCTCGAGCGCTGCATGCAGTGCTTCGTATTTAGCGTGGTAATTGCGGCAAAGGTTTGCAATATGCGCGACATAATTCCCTTTCACCAAAAACTCTGCCAACAGGAATTGGCCAAGTGTGTTGGTGTGTAAGTCGACTGCCTGCTTTACTCGCAGCATGGGAGCTAGCAACTTTTTGCCCGCAACTACCGCACCCAGACGCAAGCCTGGCATCGCTGTCTTCGAAAAAGAGCTGAGAACAATCGCCACATCGGAGCAGAAATCACTGACTAAAGGCAAGTTTTCACCATGAAAACGAATATCCCGATAGGGTGCATCTTCCAAAAGCAATACACCATGTTTTCTGCACAACCGAGCGACCTCGGTGCGAACCTCCAGCGACCAACAACAACCGGTGGGGTTATGAAAGTCCGGCACGGTATAAAACATTTTACAACGTCCGGTCTCGAACACCTTTCGTAACGCTTCTAGGTCTGGGCCATTCGGCAATTGGGGAATCGGTCGCACTCTGACACCTGCCAGTGCGAACACCTGCAAAGCGCCCAGGTAGGCTGGCACTTCCAGCGCAACCTCATCTCCCTGATTTAGATACGTTCGCACTGCCAGATCAATACCCTGCTGCGAACCGTTGGTCATCAGTAGCTCATGCCCGGCACCAACGGATAATTGCGTTTGCAAGTGATCGATCAGCGGTTGATAGCCACGCGTCGACGCGTACTGAAACAGGTGGCCATGTACCGAGGGAGAATCGGCTACTAGTTGCAAAGCTTCCGCCGTGGCATCAAGCGGAAAGTACTTGGGGTCGGGTAATCCGCCGGCGAGCGACAGGCAATCAGCAGCTGTAGCGGCTTGCAGAATTTCTCTTATGTAGGATGTGGGTAAACTTTCTACCAAGCGGGCAGTTTTCATGAGGCCTCCGGCCCATCTAATGAGAGACCGCCAGCTTATCCTTGTCGCTCAGTTTAAGTTTGTTCTAAACTGCGAGCTAATTTGTCCATTTATGCGCAATATTGTGTCTAAATGTGCGGTATCGGTGTGCACGAAACAACAACTCCAGTAGAGCTGCCAAATCCAATGAGGAAGAGTCTGCCTCAACAACATGTGACCTCACGCTTAAACGACGTGTTGCACGAAATCCACAAGGATATAAGCGCAGATTTGCCCGCTGCGCGCCTCGCAGCTATCGCCGCTTTTTCAGAGCATCATTTCCATCGTGTGTTTGCTGAATATATGGGAGAAACTGTCCACCGCTATATCGCGCGTATTCGACTGGAGCAGGCAGCAAACCAGCTCATGTTCGACCAGTCAGCTACAGTATCGGAAGTCGCGCTCGCATGCGGTTTCAAATCGCTGTCGTCTTTTTCGCGCGCGTTTAAACTGCAAATGGGAAGCTCGCCCGGAGAATGGCGCAGCCGAAGTCACACTGATGCCCAGCTGCAAACAGAGTTTTTGCAGGTACCGGAAATTGCACGGGGTTACCAAAACATCGCCAACAGAGCATTACCCCAACCGGTCATATGTGAAGTACCTTCACGGTTAATGGCGTATATCCGCCACCACGGATACGACCGGAGTATTGCTCACACGTGGCAAAAGCTCGACCTTTGGCGATTCGAAAATGGCTTGCACACCCAAGGCCAGTTTGCCCTGCTTCATTCGAACCCCTGCCTGGTGCCGCTCAAGGATTGCCGCTACGTCGCCTGTGTCGAAATACACAAAACCCCTTTGCAGCGCAGCGTTATTAATGTGTTGCGATTACCAGGCGGTATCCATGCGCGGTTTCACCTCGCCGGTGTTTACGGCGAGTTTATTCCATATTTGAGCCGTATTCTGCAAGAGTGGGTACCGCACAGTGGTTTGCGGGTACGCACCACCCCAATCTGGGTGGCATACAACAAAAACCAGTTCACCGATTCACAACACGAGTTCGACCTGGAGCTATACATTCCCATAGGCTCTTAAGTGACAAAGTCATCAGCCGGGTAATGTCGATACTTTGGAATGCTTGCGCAATCGCTGCAATACTATCGCCAACAGAATCATCACCAGCAATAGAGTCCCAAAACCCAGTGCAGTGGTGTGCAATCCCAACTGTTTTATCAGCAGACCTGCTGCCATCGAGGGGATACTGAGCGCTAAATAGCTGATAATAAAAAATACCGCTGTAAGCCCGGCCCGCTGCGAGGCAGGAGCCAAGGGCAACACACTGCGCATGGAGCCCACAAAACTGGAACCAAAGCCGCTACCCGCAATTACCGAACCTAACAAAAGTACGCCAATTTGCCCAATTTGTATCGACACAAGAAACAACCCCAAACCTAAGGCAAGTGCAGTAGCTCCGTAAGCAAGCATCGCCTCGGGCGCCCGATTACGCTGCACGAATACCGATATAGCGCCACTCAGCGTCAACAAAAATACAGCACCGCCAGCAATCAAAACGGAATCAGTATGGGTAATGTCGACAATGACAGATGGTGCCAAAGACAAATAAAAGCCACCCAACGCCCAACCACTGACATTAACGGGGGCCACCGTCATAAGTGCACCACGAATTTCTGCGGGAATGGCAATCCGAGGTATTAACGAGGCGAGTGCTCCCGGGCGCAAACTGGCGGTTTCCTCAATGCTGATTAGCCACAACAGTGCAACCAACAGGAGCAGCAGCAAAACCCAATAGGACAGCGCCAACGGCATAGGCGCAAAGAAGATAAGCAGACTCGATACCAGGGCGCCCAAACCCAATCCCGAAATGGAAGACAAGCTGTTAAAAAGCGGACCGCGTTGATGATCAGCATCCAGCATGCTGGCGGCAATCACGCTGCTTGCGATACCAGTTGCCGTGCCTTGCATGACCCTAGCAAAAAGCAGCCAGTGCACATTTTGCGCGAGAATAAACAGGCCCACAGCAACAATTTCAAGCACAATCGCTGCGGCTATAACGGGCTTGCGCCCAATATGATCAGACAACCCGCCCGCGATAAGAAGCGATGCCAACATCATCAGCGCATAGACACCGAATACCAGTGTGAGCATCGCCGAAGAAAAGTGCCATTGTTCCTGATAGAGGTGATACATGGGCGTTGGGGTAGACGCAGCCGCGAGAAAAATCAGAAGAGTGAAACACAGAAACAGCGTGTTATTTTTTCGACTTGGCGCACTTTGGGAAGTGGGACTTTGCATTTAACACCTCATTAACGCAAATATTTTGCATTAAGAGTCTGCCCTACTTGGTCGCTTAACGCAATTTTTTTGTGTTAAGCTTCGACCATGACAACCACAAAAAAAATCCGTACCGGCGGACGAAGTGCCCGCATACAGCAATCTATCCATCAAGCTGTGCGTGAACTTCAGGCCACGCACAGCCGCGAAGAACTTACCGTATGTATGATCGCGAGTGCTGCAGGCGTCACGCCCTCCACCATCTACCGCCGTTGGGGCGACCTGACATCTCTGCTCGCCGATGTTGCAGTAGCGCATATGCGGCCCGATACACCTCCGGACGATACCGGCAGTCTTCCCGGCGATTTACTTAAATTTGCTGAATTCTACGCTGACGAACTAGGCTCTGAATTGGGCAAGCAATTGCTGCGCGATATTGCCGCGACTCACACGAGCGACTGCACCACACGTTGCGTACAATTGGCCCGCGAACGGCTGGAAATAATCGTTGAAAGAGCGCAACAACGCGGCGAGCGAATACCGGCAGTCGAGATGCTGATCGACAACCTGTTTGCGCCGATTGTTTATAATATTTTGTTTTGTGAAACACCCGACAGCGAGCAACAGTTACGCCTGGTCAGTCAGTGTCTTCACAATTATTAAAGCTGAACCAATACACGGCTTAAACAACAGATTTTGGGCCAGTAAATGTTGATCTGACCAATAATTGGAAGTAACCGCGAGTTACCGGTTTGAGATAGATTGGTGTACGTAATAATCAAAAAAACCCGACATGTGTCGCCACAGGTCGGGTTTTTATTACAACTCGCTAAGGTGTTTAAACGCCGTTATTTTACCAAGCCTCGACGCTCCAGCAATGCATCGATACTTGGTTCCTGACCACGGAAATCCACGTAGCTTTCCATTAAGTCTCGGCTATTACCGCGCGACAATACTGCATCGCGGTATTTATCACCGTTCTCGCGGGTTAAACCACCCAGGGTTTGCGTGTATGCAAAGGCATCTGCGGCCAAGACCTCGGTCCAAAGGTAGGCGTAATACCCTGCAGAATATCCACCGGCAAAAATATGGCTGAAGTATGCCGATTTATAGCGTGGCGGTACCGGCGCAAAATCGATTTTGTGCTTGGCTAACGCTTTCTTCTCGAACGCGGCAACGTCGGTAATATCGCTGTCGGCAGAAATTGTGTGCCACTCCATATCCAGCAGTGCAGCCGCGAGATATTCAACCGTGTTGAAGCCAGAGTTGAATTTATGGGCTTTTAGCATTTTGTCGAGTAATTCCTGAGGAATAGGCTCACTGGTTTCGTAATGTTTCGCGTAGTTTTTCAAAACGGCCGGATCAATATCCCAGTCTTCATTGGCTTGCGATGGGAATTCGACAAAGTCGCGCGCGGTGGAGGTACCTGCCAGGCTCGGGTATTTCACATCAGAGAAAAGCCCGTGGATCGCGTGGCCAAATTCATGGAACATGGTTTCCACTTCATCAAAGGTCATTAAAGTCGGCTGACCTTCTGCTGGCTTGGGTATGTTCAACGCATTATAGATAACCGGCTTGTCACCAAGCAGACCGCTCTGCTCAACCCAGTTACTCATCCAGGCGCCACCACGCTTGCCATCACGGGCATAAGGATCGATATAGAACAGGCCAATGGTGCTGCCGTCTTCGTTGTACACCTCGTACGCCAGAACATTTTCATCCCAAACAGGAAGATCTTTGCGCGGCTTGAGCGTAATGCCGTAAAGCTTATTCATCGCAAAGAACAAGCCATCGTTGAGCACGGTGTTGAACTCAAAATAAGGTTTCAACAGGCTTTCATCCAGGTCGTACTTGGCTTGGCGTACTTTTTCGGCATAAAACAACCAGTCCCATGGTTGCAGGGTAAAATCCCCACCAGACTGTTTGATTTCTGCTTGAATGTCTGCCGCTTCTTCTTTTGCTCGGGCAACGGCTTTAGGCGCTAATCCATCGAGAATGCCAAATACTGCCGCAGGAGTTTTCGCCATTTGGTTATCAACGACATAGGCAGCCCAGGTATCAAAACCCAATAACTTGGCTTTTTCTGCGCGAAGTTTGGTGAGCTTCAACACGATAGGACCATTGGTATCCATCGCGCGGTAAGCGGAGGTTTCCCAGAGTTTTTTACGCAGTTCGCGATTTTCCAAGCTGCCAAGCAGCGGGTGACGTGTGGTGTTTACCAGCGTGATCTGGTAACCCTCGTTGCCCGATTTTTTTGCTGCCGCAGCGAGCGATTCTATCTGACTCTCTGACAAACCGGCTAACTCGGCTTTATCTTTTACCAGGACGACATCTTTTTCCAGTGACTTCAAAATGTTCTGGGAAAAATCAGTCTGCAGCGTCGAGATTTCGGTATTAATTTCCATCACGCGCGCTTTTGCAGAAGGGCTAAGCTTGGCGCCCTCGCGCACGAACCGCTTGTAGTAGTACTCAGCCAAGCGCTGGTCTTCCGCATTCAGCGAGTCGCGACTTTCGTACACAGCCACTACACGTTTAAATAATTGAGGGTTGAGAAAAATGCTGTCCGAGTGCTCCGCAAGCTTGGGAGAAAAATCGGATTCAATACGGCGATATTCGTCGTTGGATACCAGCCCTGAAAGGCTGCCAAATACCGTGTATACACGACTGAGCAACGCACCAGATTTTTCCATCGCCACTATCGTATTATCGAACGTTGGTTTCTCAGGGTTGTTGGCGATCTGCAGAATTTCCGCTGAATGCTCCTTCAAACCTTTGGCGAACGCAGGCTCGTAATCGCTGACTTTGAGTTTGTCGAATTCAGGGGCGTGATAAGACAGAGGGCTCTCGTGAAAGAAAATATTGTCAGCGGATTGCTGCATCGCAGTCTTGGATTCGTCGGGTTGGGGTTGTTCAGATTCGCAGCCGGTGGTGAGGACAATCGTGCTGATCATCGCGGCTAATAAGGAAAAACGCATTTTACCTCCAATGGGTGGATGGAATTTTAACCAGTGCCGCTCACAGTAAAGGACACTTCGAACGTACAGACACTTTTGGCATCGATACATACAGAGAACGCATACTACATCCTCTTTATCACATTTGTCAGGAAGAATGTTGCCAACAGCGCTGATACTCAGTCAACTTCGCCCTAACGACCAGCGAGCCCTGATGATACACCATATCATCACCCTGACGGCGAAATGCGTTTTAAAAAGATCCATAGCCAGCATCTAAGATGGCGATAAACATCACAGCGGCGGTTTTTGACCTGAGCATGCATAGCCTGCCGTTAACATTGCGTTCTACAAAGCAACATCAGACCAAATTAATTTACGGGAAATATCTCATGTCCGACAGCTATACCCCACCTCCAGTGTGGATTTGGCAAGACCACAACACACCACAGGCTTCTGCTCGCACTGGCAACCAGCCTGTCGCAGGCGCTCGTTTTGAGCAGGAACTTCCGCGCGGCGAACACCCGCTACAGCTTTATTCCATGGCCACACCTAACGGCGTAAAAGTAACGGTCATGCTCGAAGAGCTGCTAGCTAAAGGTCATAAGGAAGCAGAGTACGACGCCTGGCTAATCGATATCACTGCGGGGGATCAGTTCTCGAGCGGATTTGTGGAAATTAATCCCAACTCGAAAATTCCCGCACTGGTCGACCACAGTACAGATACTCCTCTCGCACTGTTCGAGTCCGGCTCCATTTTGATCTATCTCGCCGAAAAATTTGGTGAATTTTTACCGACCGGGCAACCGGCTAGAGCACACACACTCAACTGGCTAGCCTGGCAAGTGGGTTCTGCACCCTATTTAGGCGGGGGGTTCGGGCATTTTTACGCCTACGCACCGAGCAAGCAGGAATATCCAATAGACCGCTTTGCAATGGAAACCAAGCGACAGCTGGATGTTTTAGACAAGCAGTTGGCGAAAACCGAATTTATCGCTGGAAATAACTATAGCATTGCCGATATGGCAATCGCTCCCTGGTATGGTGCTCTGCAAGCAGGCGAGTTGTACAACGCAGGCGAATTTTTAAGTGTTGATGAATACGCAAACGTGGAGCGCTGGCGCAAAGCAGTATTCGCTCGTCCAGCGTATCAACGCGGTGCACGAGTAAATCGGTTTTGGGGGCCAGAAGAAAACCAGTTGAAAGAACGCCACAATGCTGCAGACCTGGACTAACCAATAAAACACTACGTGCTTGCTCCTATTTACACCAGGCAATCATCCACAACAGAAATAACAACCACACTAACACCGCTTTAAATTTTCTTTTTCCGCAGTGAATTTTTGTGAAGTGGCTTTATTAAAAAGCCACCTGCTTCCAACATTGTTTTAAGTTTTTCCACGCCACGCACGTTGTGCGAGCAAAGTGTAAAACAAACCCTCAAGACACAAAATAGCTCCTATTGTCGTGCGTTTTTATCCATTTCTAACCGGCCGCCACAAAAATTTAAAAAGTTAACTATTTGTGATAATTATCGCCAACCCAGGAAGTACTATTTTTGTGGCTGTTTTTTTGCCCGTGCGAATCTTCCTCGCACAGCAAAATTAGCTGCAGCACAACGCATCCAATCTCGCTATTTTTTTCATCCAACGTATAGATCTCATTGTATTGCGCCCGAACTCAAAAAGTGATTTAAAGCGACAACTGCTAAGAGCGGTAAGAAGTCACCCAATTACCCTTCAAATTTGATGAGAATCAAGCGCACAACAAACACGATCTTTATATTAGCCATTACATTAGCATTATCTAAACTAACGGAGTAGACCATGAAGCCTGTGACTCTAAGCACCGCTTTCATCACCGCGTTAAGCACACTCACCGCCACAACTGTAATTGCAACCCCTAGGCAAGAACCTATCACCCCTATAGCTCCCGTCCGCATCACTGAGCCTGCTAAAGTAGAGCTTGGTAAACAACTATTTTTTGATCCGCGGTTATCCATGTCCGGCGTAATTTCCTGCAACACCTGTCACAACCTCGCCTTCGGCGGTACCGACAACCTGAAAACGTCCGTTGGCCACAAGTGGCAAGCAGGGCCCGTTAATTCGCCTACAGTATTCAATGCGAGCTATGGACTTGCTCAGTTTTGGGATGGACGCGCCGCTGATTTACAGGAACAGGCCCAAGGCCCGATTCAAGCCAATGTGGAAATGGCAATGCCGCACAATCTTGCAATCGAAGTTATCCAGTCGATTCCCGGTTATCGCAAACAATTCGAGGCCATCTATGGCGATAAAAATGTTTCGCTCAATAATTTGACGGATGCAATCGCTGAATTTGAGGAAACCCTGATTACGCCAAATTCCCGATTCGACCAATGGCTTTTGGGCGATAACGATGCGATATCTGTCGCCGAACGCAAAGGCTATGAACTGTTTAAATCCAGCGGATGTATCGCCTGTCATAACGGCCCCGCAGTTGGCGGCACCATGTACCAAAAAATGGGATTATTCGGCGCTTACAAGTCGAGCTCTCCATCGCAAGGCAGGTTCGATGTCACAGGAATTGAAGCAGACCGATACCAGTTTAAAGTGCCAACGTTGCGCAATGTAGAGCTGACTTACCCCTACTTCCACGACGGCGAAGCAGAAACTCTTGGTGAAGCCGTTGATCTAATGGGTAGGTTGCAACTAGGCCGTACGTTTAAGGAAACAGAGATAAACCAGATTGTGGCCTTCCTCAGTACGCTTACGGGAGAGCGCCCGGACATTGATTTACCCCATTTACCCGCTTCAGGCATAAATACTCATCGCCCGGAGCCGTTTAAGTAGAACGCCCAGAAAACTGTAGAAATGTAATTTAAGTTTCGCGGGCCACTAAATCTTAATGCTGGGGCAACACTCTCCAGCTTGTAACGAGGAGACATTATGACAGACACACCCAAAGCGGCCGGTAAATGCCCGGTTATGCACGGCGGTAATACCGCGACTGGCAACGACAACATGGATTGGTGGCCCAATTCGCTCAACCTGGACATTCTCCATCAACACGATACCAAGACCAATCCGCTGGACCCGGACTTCACCTATGCCGATGCGTTTAATGGGATGGACTACAACGCATTAAAAGCGGACCTCAAAGCGCTCATGACCGACAACCAGGACTGGTGGCCTGCAGACTGGGGGCACTACGGCGGCCTGATGATTCGGATGGCCTGGCACTCCGCAGGCAGCTACCGCATTGCCGACGGGCGCGGCGGAGCCAATACGGGTAATCAACGCTTCGCACCACTCAACAGTTGGCCGGACAACGCTAACCTCGACAAAGCCCGCCGCCTGCTCTGGCCCATCAAGAAAAAGTACGGCAATGCCATCTCCTGGGCGGATTTAATGATTTTGGCCGGCAATGTCGCCTATGAGTCTATGGGTTTAAAAACGTTTGGATTTGCCGGTGGTCGCGAGGATATCTGGCACCCCGAGAAAGACACCTACTGGGGTTCGGAGCAGGAATGGCTGGCGCCGAGTGGAAACGAACACAGCCGCTACAGTGGCGAACGGGATCTGGAAAACCCGTTGGCTGCGGTAATGATGGGGCTAATTTACGTTAACCCGGAAGGCGTAGACGGCAAACCCGACCCGTTAAAAACCGCGGCAGATGTGCGCGAAACCTTTGCTCGCATGGCAATGAACGATGAAGAAACCGTCGCGCTCACCGCGGGCGGCCACACCGTGGGTAAATGCCACGGCAATGGGCGCGCGGAAGACCTCGGGCCCGAACCGGAAGCGGAGGATGTCGAGGCGCAAGGCTTCGGCTGGCTCAATAAAACCGGCCGCGGCATCGGTAAAGACACGGTGACCAGCGGAATCGAAGGCGCCTGGACCACTAACCCCACCCAGTGGGATAACGGCTATTTTCATTTACTGCTCAATCACGAGTGGGAGAATCGTAAAAGCCCAGCTGGTGCACATCAATGGGAACCCATCGATATCGCCGAAGAGGACAAACCTGTCGACGCTGAAAATCCCAATATTCGCCACAACCCCATTATGACCGATGCGGACATGGCCATAAAAATGGACCCGGAATACCGCAAAATTGCGGAGAAGTTTTACGCGGACCACGCGTATTTTTCCGACGTTTTCGCCCGCGCCTGGTTCAAATTAACCCATCGTGACCTCGGGCCAAAAGCCCGTTACCTGGGACCAGAAGCACCACAGGAAGATCTGCTTTGGCAGGACCCGGTACCAAATGTCGATTACACGCTCTCTGACCAGGAAATCACATCACTTAAGCACGATTTACTCTCACTTGATGTTGCCGCAAGCGACTTCATCACTACTGCCTGGGATAGTGCGCGAACTTTTCGGGGTTCCGACAACCGTGGTGGCGCAAATGGCGCCCGCATCCGGTTGGAACCGCACAAAAATTGGCAAGGTAACGAACCGCAGAAGCTGCAGCGGGTGCTTAAAGCGCTGTCAGATTTCCAGAGCAAATTGGAAAAGCCTGTCAGCCTGGCCGATCTCATCGTGCTGGCGGGGACTGCGGCCGTTGAACAGGCCGCAAAAAATGCCGGGGTCGAAATAGTCATCCCATTCGCACCGGGGCGAGGCGACGCCACTCAGGAACAAACCGATATAGACACATTTGACGTGCTCGAACCGGTACACGATGCGTTCCGCAATTGGCAGAAAAAGGATTACGCCGTTAAACCCGAAGAGATGATGCTGGACCGAGCTCAGTTAATGGGACTTAGCGCCAAGGAAATGACCGCATTAATCGGTGGCATGCGTGTGCTCGGTACCAACCACGGCAACAGCCAGCACGGTGTATTTACCAAGAATGTCGGCACCCTCAGCACAGACTTCTTCACAAACCTTACTGACATGCGCTACAACTGGAAGCCAATCGGCAGCAACTTATATGAGATCGTTGATCGAGCTACTGGCGATGTTCACTGGACAGCGACGCGAGTTGACCTGGTTTTCGGCTCCAATTCGATTCTTCGCAGCTATGCGGAAGTTTACGCGCAGGACGATGCGAAAGAGAAATTCGTTAAAGATTTTTCTGCCGCCTGGGTGAAAGTAATGAATGCTGATCGTTTCGACTTGTAACGCATAGATTCATCCGTGTATTTGCCGCGGCGGCTTTTAGGCTCCTAGCATTTAGGGCCGTCGCGATAAAAACAAATAAAGAAATAAATACAATACTGTATAGAGCAATACAATCTTACCGACACCCAAACCAAACCCCATCGAAAAAAACCTTCAATTGAAACGCCAATTTTGTCGCTCAATGTGTTTTTGCTGTTTACATTTTTTTACTAGATGATAGTGTGTGCGGCAAATAATAAATAACTGCGACAGTAGTGAAAAACAGATCGCACTAGTTGATCGAAGAAACTTGCAAACGAGCCTTAACCGCGTAAACGCAATGATTGCAAGGATACCAGTATGGACAACGTGGCAGTTCACGCACAGGATACGGTGCGCCCCCTCACCCTCGCAGAACAGTTACTTTCAATATTCCTGCGCGCACTACCGATTAAACACGGTCGACACAGACTCCTCGATTACATCGCACCCAGGGCGTTTACTCAGGACGGAATGCTGGTCGAAATAGCGCTGAATGGAAAGCATATTATCGTCGACCCATCAGATCTGGTAGGCTGGCATTTTGCAATTTTAAAATCCTTCGACCCCGAAGTGGTTGAGATTTTGAATGCCGCCTGCGAAGGTAGCAACGGAGAAGTGTTCTGGGATATCGGGGCGAATAAAGGATCGTGTTTTTGCGGGCTCGCGGCAAAACGTAATAACGTGCGCGTGGTCGCTATCGAACCACAGGCTTCGCTTGCCCCAACTAATCTACATAATTTACAAACCCTTTGCTCAACGGGCTATGAATACGTGCAAGCAGGTATTGGTGAATCAGAAACCGAGCTGGAACTCACCATTCCAGAGAACAACAAAGGTAGAGCCAGTTTGAACCTGCGCAACAAACGCCCTACCGATGTAACAGAAAAAATAAAAATTAAAACCGCTAAAAACATCGCCTCACAATCGAAATACGGATGGCCCAGCCTGATAAAACTCGATGTGGAAGGCTATGAACCACAGGTTATTCGTGCTTTGGCTCCCTGCTTTAGCCAGGGCCACTGCAAAGTATTGGTGTTCGAAAACCATAAGCGTGAGACCGCCGCATTCGACGAAATCAGGAAGCTCATCGTCCCACACGGCTACAATCTGTACGGGATAAAAAAAACCCCTTGGGCAACCTACTTGCTTCCCTGCGAGGCCCAGATTGAAAATACCACAGACTACGCAGCCATTCGCAAGGATACAGCGGACAGTAATCGCGCACTGGGCAGACTGATTCACCATTGAACTAGCCGTTAATCACTCGCCTCAGCCGCGTTGCGAAGCGCCTCTTCCGCTTCGATAGTGTGCTTGACCAAATACACAAAGCGCTCATCAAAAAAAGTCATATTGGTTCTGTCGTTTGCGAACGATGCCTTTATGGAAACCAACTCAGCATCGCCCAGCATTTGCTGCGGCGACTCTCCCCTCGCGTGCAGCTGCATAATGCGCTTGGCCCAGTGCATGGTATGTTCCAGATATTGGCGCAACTGTTGTGCGCCCGCCACTTGCCCGTGGCCCGGAACAAACCGTGTTTTTGCATCTCCCACCGCCAGGGCCAACTCAATTGCCTGCACCTGCCCGCCAATACCGCCAGAGAAGAAAGAGGGATACCAGCCATCGGTATAAACATCCCCCAAGAAGATAACGTTCTGCTTTGGAAGATAATAGAGAACATCACTGGGGGAATGTGAATTGATCGTATAGCCTTTAACTTCAGCGTCAGCAAACTCTAACCCAAACACACCTTTCACACTAAGAAATTCAAGCTGAGAATCCGGCTCGAAACGTGAACCACCAACCAGGCTAGCCCCCTCCCCTAAAAAATGTGGTGCGTTGCCAATATGGTCAAAATGATCGTGTGTCGCCAGCAGATATCGCACGGGCTTAGAGGAAATCGACTTTAACTGAGTAAGCAAATACTCTTTGGACTCTGCAACCATTGAGTCGACTAATACCATGCCCGAATCGGTGATTAGTACACCAACGTTCGAACCCTTCCCTCCGCCTCCCTCCACGACAAAGAGATTCTGGTCGAGTTTCACAATAGCGGCTTCGCCAGCGTTTGCGCTAACACTGTTAAAACAAAACAACGAAAAAATGAGAATAGAGAGTTGTCGCATGTAAACATACCTTGTTTCACAAGTAATTCAGACCGCTCGTTTAGGTCGCACGTCGAAACAACTCGGGAAATCGCCCTGCAAAATAGTTGGTCAAATAGTTGGCGCGCCGCACGGCTCTGCGAGGAATCAAAAAAACGCCCATCTACAACTGTGGACGGGCGAAAATACTTAGGAGGAGATCTAAGAGTGAACTAAAGGAAAAAAAATTTCAGTGCGAAAATACCGGCAACAACAAAAACTACTGGCGGACATTGGGTAATTCGTCCACTTAACACCTTAATGACTGCGTACGAGATAAATCCCAAACCAATACCATCGGCAATGGAGTAGCCCAACGGCATAGCGATAGCGGCAATAATCGCAGGCGCGCTTTCGGTGTGGTCGTCCCAATTGAGATCAGCCAGGCTTCGAGTCATCAAACAGGCAACAAACAATAGCGCCGCTGCGGTGGCATATGCAGGCACACTTTGCGCGATCGGCGAGAAGAACAAGCAAAGCAGAAAAATTATGCCGGTTACTACCGCAGTGAATCCCGTACGGCCCCCCGCCTCCACGCCAGCAGCGCTCTCGATGTAACTGGTGGTCGACGATGTACCCATTAGCGCACCAAAGGTTGTCGCTCCAGAGTCCGACAAGAGCGCCTTACCGAGGCGAGGCAAGGAACCGTCTTTCTGAATTAAACCTGCGCGATTTGCAACACCGACCATCGTTCCTGCGGTATCGAACACATCAACAATTAACATGGTTATGATCACCGTTACCATGCCAACTTCCAATGCGCCCGCGAAATCAAGCTTGAACAACACCGGCGCAGGCGAAGGAGGTAAACTCATTACGCCTTTAAACTCTGCGATACCCGTAATCCAGCCAATAACAGTGACGCTCAACATACCAATAACGACCGCGCCCATGAGCTTGCGATAGGCCAGTGCCGTAATAATTGCGAACCCAGCCAAACACAACAGCGGTTCCCACTGGCTTAGATCACCGAGTTTCACCAACGTAGCAGGACTATCTACCACGATTTTCGCGTTTTCCAGGGCGATAATACCGAGAAACAAACCAATACCGCCGGATATACCTAACTTCAGATTTCTCGGAATAGAGTTGATCAACCACTCGCGCACAGGCAAGGCGCTAAGAATCAGGAAGATAACACCGGAGAAAAACACCGCGCCCAACGCGACTGGCCACGGGTGCCCCATACCTAACACGACACCGTAGGTAAAAAAAGCATTTTGCCCCATACCCGGTGCCTGGGCGATGGGGTAATTACCCAGCAATCCCATAGCGATGGAGCCAAAAGCTGCGGCCAGGCAGGTCGCGACAAACACCGCGCCAAAATCCATTCCGGCATCAGATAAAATTACCGGGTTGACTATAGTGATATAGGCCATTGCCAAGAAGGTGGTCACCCCAGCAAGGGTTTCCGTTTTAAAATTGGTTCCCGCTTTGCTGAATTCAAAATATTGGGCAAGGCTCTTCATTAATTCGTCGTCTCTCGTTTATTAATAAATTGTGCTTAGCAAATACTAAACCAAATGGTCAGCTTTTTGTTTGATGCAGACAAAACCGCCGCGCCTCGCGCAAACCGTCTGCCGCGGCTTACATTTGTTTAAAAACAGACCGGACTTGGCAAGACTAGAGCCTCTGATACACTATTAAAACGGTGCGAATAACAAATAAAGCGTCAAATGTGTGCACAGACGCTGGAATATAATCAACGCTGTTTGCTGAAATTTCGCTTGAAATCTACCAACGCAAGCGCTCGGGGAGCGTGCAGCCGAGCGCCAGACACCACTGAACACATGTTTTTCTGACCAAATGGTCAGCTTGAGTATAATGCTTGCATACGAACCACTCTCGCCCCAGCTGTACCTCTGGGGCGAATTGCCTATACGAGGAACTCGATGGAAAAACGATTCATCACCGCCAACGAACTACTGTTGGACTCATTTAAACTTGCCGAGCAAATTTTCGTCCGCGGCTTTCGACCGCACTTTATCATCGGCGTCTGGCGAGGCGGCTCTCCAGTCGGTATCGCGGTACAGGAGTACCTCGAGTACAAAGGCGTTTCCACCGACCACATTGCGATTCGTACGTCCTCGTACACGGGAATAGATCAACAGGATAAACATATCCGGGTACACGGAATGGACTACGTAATAAAGAACGTTGAAGCTGAGCAGGAGCTCTTAATTGTCGACGATGTATTCGATTCGGGCCGTTCTATTGCAGCCATACTCGACACCATCAAAGCCAAATGCCGCCGCAATACGCCACACACGATAAAAATTGCGTGCCCTTGGTACAAACCCTCCAGGAATGTCACCAACATCACTCCCGATTTCTACGTGCGTGCTACCGACCAGTGGCTGGTCTTTCCGCATGAACTCTGTGGCTTAACCGAGGAGGAAATTCTCCAGGGTAAAGGCAGCGAAATTGCGGACACTCTGTCGCGCACGCCCTCCTCGTCCGACTCCTGATAAACGAGAAACTAGAATGATGTATAAACGCGTGCTGCTATGTGTCGCAGCATTCTTGAGTATCGCCGTCAATGCAGAGGTGCCAGCGGTGGAAAAAATTGCGGTAAAAGTCGTAGTTGTGACCATGTTTGAAAACGGTGAAGTCACCGGAGACAATCCCGGCGAATTTCAGTTTTGGGTCGAACGCAGCAAGCTGGATAAAGAGTTGCCTTTTCCTCTGGGCGAGCACGCTCTGCGGATGAACGCGGATGGTGTACTGGGCATTTGTGTGGGCGGAGGTATTCCCAACGCGACCGCATCGATCATGGCGTTAGGCTTGGACCCACGATTCGACTTAAGTCAAGCCTACTGGCTAGTCGCCGGTATTGCTGGAGGCGACCCGGAAGACATTTCGCTCGGCTCGGCGGCCTGGGCCAACTATGTTGTGGATGGCGACCTGGTCTATGAGCTGGATGCGCGGGAAATGCCCGAGGACTGGCCTTACGGCCTAATTCCACTCGGCGCGAAGAAACCGGCAGAAACACCCAAGGATATTTACACCGGCTGGACCCTCAACACCATCGCTTTCACACTTAACCCGGAGCTGACTCAGTGGGCGTATCAACTCACAAAAAATACACCGCTGCAGTCCACTAAAGCGGTAAAAGAATTTCGCGAGCAATACAGCACCTATCCAAACGCGAAACGCGAACCCTTCGTTACTGTTGGCGATACACTGAGTTCCAGCACCTACTGGCACGGCCGCCACCTCAATAAGTGGGCTAATGACTGGATGAAACTGTACACCAACGGCAAAGCGAATTTTATGACGACCAATATGGAAGACAGCGGCACGATGACTGCGCTACATCGCCTCGCACGGACAGGCTTAGTCGACACAGATCGCGTTATGGTCCTGCGCACCGTCAGCAACTACTCCATGCCACCAGCAGATAAGGCGACCAGCTGGAGCATTACCGCCGACTATCCAGACGATGGCAAGCCCGCATTGGAAACCGCCTATCGCGTCGGCAGTCAGGTCGTGAACGCGCTGGTCACCGATTGGGATAAATACAAGGTGGCGACGCCCAAACCGTAGAACGTCGCCGTCGATTCAACGTTCAAGCTCGCGCGGCGAGGCGATCCGCCGCTTGTTGATGCTCTGCACGCAAGCGGTGGATATCGAGGCCGGGAATTTCGCCGTTACGTACTCGCCAATCACCATTTACCATTAAGTGCGAAACCTGGTGCGCGCCACACAAAACCAACGCAGCCAACGCATCTCCCGCACCGGAAAAACGAAGGTCATCCAAAGCAAACAGAGCCAAGTCTGCTTTTTTGCCCACCTCGATACTCCCAGTGCTCTGATCCTGCCCCACCACACGGGCACCGCCAATTGTCGCCCAACGCAATGCATCCTCGTGTGTCACTGCCGCCGCTCCATATTTTAATCGCTGCAACAGAAAACCTTGTCGCACCTCCTGAATCATGTTGGAGCCGTCATTGGAAGCCGAGCCGTCAACACCCAAGCCTACCGCAACACCCGCCGCTTCCAGCGCGTTAACCTCACAGATACCTGACGCCAGGACCATATTGGAGCTGGGGCAGTGGCTAACCCCAATGCCCGCACGCCCAAGCCGCTGAATTTCGTTTTCGTTAAAAAATATTCCGTGCGCAAGCCACACATCACCAGCCAACCAGCCAACTTTTTCGAGATAATCGACCGGGCGCAGACCAAATCGTTTGATACAAAAATCGTTTTCGTCCTCGGTTTCCGCCAAATGTGTGTGCAGCAAGGCCCCATAGGAACGAGCCAGTGCCGCACTGGACTCCATCAACTCCGGAGTAACTGAAAAAGGCGAACATGGGGCCAGCGCGACCTGAATCATAGTATTCCCCCGATCACGAACCTTGCACAACAGCCGTTCACTTTCGTTAAGAATATCGGTGTCGGTTTGCACTACCGTATCCGGTGGAAGCCCCCCGGCAGATTTTCCCAAACTCATAGAGCCACGAGTAAGCACGGCGCGCATACCTGCGCGTTCACATTCCGCTATCTGGATGTCTATCGCGGTTTGAATATGCTGGTTAAACAAATAATGGTGGTCGGACACCAGTGTACAACCCGAGAGCATCAGCTCGGCCAAGGCCAGCCTCGTCGAAACGGTCACCGCAGCCTCGTCGAGCCCAGCCCACACCGGATAGAGCGCGCGCAGCCAGCTAAACAACTCTTTGTTCAGTGCAGCCGGAAAGGCCCTCGTAAGGGTTTGGTAAAAGTGATGATGGCAATTGACCAGCCCGGGAACCAGAACCAGGGTTCGCGCATCGAAAATTTCATCGTACGCTTGCTGGGGCTGCTTACCAGCGGGTATCAGTTCTACAATCGTGTCTCCAGAAACAACAACGCCTCCCCTTGCGTCTTTATCGTTGCCCGTCCAAACAGCGATCGGGTCTTTTATCCAGATCGTCATAACTACTTGCTAAGCCTGTTAATTAATTTTTCGCTCTTTGCGCGCAGGCGGCTCGAGACCGATTCCGCGCAAAATCACACCACTGAGAAAGCTGGCAATATCGTCTATCATTTCCTGTTCGTATTCGGCGCGGTTCATGACCGTAAGCACCTGGGTGTCGAAATCGGCGTAGTGCTGGGTGGAAGACCAGATTAAAAAAATCAGATACACCGGGTCAATGGCTGCCATTTTTCCCTGTGCAATCCAAGTGTCCAACACTTTCATTTTACTGCGCACCCAGGGCCGTAACTCGTTGCGCAGATAATCCTTTAGGTGCGGCGCCCCCTGAATAATCTCCATGGCGAAGAGTTTCGACGCTTTAGGGTTGCTGTAGGAAAATGCGACCTTACTGCGTATAAGGTTATCCAACACTTCTGCGGGATCGTCATCTACGTCAATCTCGTCCAAATAGTCATTCCACAAACTTAGAATATTATCCAGTACCGCTACATATAAATTGGTTTTACGCTTGAAGTAATAGTGAATATTCGCCTTGGGCAAACCTGCACGATCCGCTATAGCTTGAATACTCGCTCCCGAATAGCCCTGAAGCACAAATTCGTCATGCGCTGCGTCCAATATCTTCTCCAGATTATTGTCGCGAATACTGCCGCGCTTATATTTGCGGGCATCCACGGTAGTGTTCGCGGAAGCATCGACACTCGCGTCGACGATCGCACCCTGTAACAGCTCTGAACCATTTTCTTTCATTCTCGACCCTTTAACTCCAAATGTGTGCGCATCCAACTCACCTTTTCACCAGATTTGACCACTAGGACAAATAAATGTCAGCCGCGGATTCTGTACGCAAATCGCCGATTTTCTTCAAGCATGTTCTGTTTTAAGCACAAATAACAGTAAATCAAACACACTGTCGCCGCTTAGAGACGCCCCCAAAAGTAGCGCCATAGCACTCCTTTGCAAGAACCTGACCGAATGGCCAGCTTTTTGCAAAATGGCCAACACACTAGCCCGACTCATGTTCAGGTGTGGCGGGAATGATTGAGGAACCTCTGTGAAGTTTGTGTTGAACCAAGAGTTGGTTACTGTCGAATTAGAAGATGCTTCGACCACTGTTTTAAGCTACCTGCGCACACAAAAGCGCAGTGTCGGCACCAAAGAAGGCTGCGCATCGGGTGACTGTGGTGCCTGCACCTGCCTTGTTGGCGAATTGGAAAAAGACACGGTGAACTACCACACCATCAACAGTTGTATTACCCCGCTGGGCGCAATCGCTGGCAAACATCTGGTCACAGTCGAGCATCTAGCGCAAGAGCAGATTCATCCAGTACAGGCCGCGATGGTTAAATACCATGGTTCACAGTGCGGCTTTTGTACGCCCGGTTTTGTCATGTCGCTTACCGCGTTTCACAATGCGTTGTTCACCAATGCCGACATCACTCACCAGCAGCCGACACGAGAGGACGTCAGTAGCGCAGTTGCAGGTAATCTCTGCCGCTGCACTGGCTACCGCCCTATTTTGGATGCCGGCATGGCCGCTTGCCAATCACCGGCGCCTCAACTGCACAACAGCGAAGTCCGACACTGGCTAGAAAACCTCGATGCCCTGGACGATACACCCTACTACGCGCCACAGACGCTTGCTGAGTGGAGCGAGTTAAAAAGCGCCTTTCCTGCAGCGCGAGCCATCGCTGGCGGAACGGATCTTATGCTTGAAGTGACACAGCACTACCGCGATATTCCACAACTTATCGACGTTACCCAGATACGCGAACTGCGGGTTTTTGACCTCACCGATAAAAAACTCGTACTTGGCGCAGGGTTGAGCTATACCCAGTTGGCCGAACGTTGTTCGTCTGTATTCCCGGCACTCACGGCATTTATGCCACGGCTGGCTTCTCCGCAAATTCGCAATCGCGGAACCCTGGGCGGCAATATTGCCAACGCCTCCCCAATCGCTGACACACCGCCCATATTACTTGCGATGGATGCGACTATTGAACTCAATAATGCCGCCTATCAACGCAGGACCTTGCCGCTGGACGAATTCTATCTTGGCTATAAACAAACACAGCTAGCTAAGAATGAACTACTGGTAAGTGTCAGAATACCGGTCGCCGCACTCACCCACTTTCATCGCTTTTATAAAGTCAGTAAACGCTATGAAGACGATATTTCTGCGGTGATGGGAGCGTTTCGATTTCACATCGAAAATGGTGTATTCAAAGAAGCGCGTATTGCGTACGGCGGCGTGGCGGCTACGCCTCTGCGGGTAAAATCCGCAGAAGCTGCGTTGATTGATCAGACAATGGATAACGAAAACGCGCTGGCGAACGCGCTCCAGAACCTCGCCGACACATTGGAACCCCTTTCTGACGTGCGTGCATCAGCGGGCTACCGGCTTACCATCGCGATGAATTTATTGCGCAAAGCCTGGCTCGAGGCCAACGGTGAACACCTCCCAGACCTCCACACCACCGCGTATTCAGGGGAAGTTGGCTATGCGTAAACTTCCTAAAAGCTGGCCAGCCGACCAGGCCACAACAAGTAAAGCTGCCATCGCCCACGAATCCGCTCAAAAGCAAGTGACCGGGGAAGCGGTTTACGTCGATGACATACCTGAATGGCCGAACCAGCTGCATGTGGCAACCGGGCAGTCGACCATTGCCCATGGCAATATTCGCCGCATAGACCTAAGTGCCGTGCGCAGCGCGCCAGGGGTTGTGGATGTAATTGTGCAACAGGATATCCCCGGCGACCCCGATATTTCTCCGGTGTTCACCGGAGATCTGCTGTTAGCTGGTGAACAGGTTAATTATATAGGCCAGCCAATATTTGCTGTTGCGGCAACCAGCTTTCGCGCAGCGCAACAGGCCGTAGCGCTGGCGGAGATTGAGCTCGAACCACTCCAACCGAGGCTTACTGCCGAGGATGCACTGGCCCACGAAGATTTTGTGTTGGCCACGCATAGTATTGCGATGGGAGACGTCGAGGCCGCGCTGGCAAATGCTCCGAACCGCCTGCAAAAATCCATGTCGATTCGCGGTCAGGAACATTTTTATCTGGAGGGACAAATATCTCTGGCGGTGCCGCAGGAAGACGGCGGTATGCACGTTTTTTCGTCGTCGCAACATCCGTCCGAAGTGCAAAAGCTGGTCGCACACGTATTGGGTGTACCACTGAATTTGGTTACCGCCGAGGTCAGGCGCATGGGGGGCGGCTTCGGCGGTAAAGAATCACAATCTGCTGCCTTAGCATGCATGGCAGCGGTGTTTGCCGCACGCAACCAGCGCCCGGTGAAATACCGTATGCCCCGCAAAGACGACATGGTACAAACGGGAAAGCGCCACGATTTTTGGAACCAGTATGATGTGGGCTTCAGCGAAGATGGTCGTATTCTCGGCGCTCGCATGATTCTCGCAGGCAAGTGCGGATGCACCGCCGACTTGTCCGATGGCATTGTTGATCGCGCCATGTTTCATGCGGACAACGCCTACAGCCTCAACGCTGCGGAAATTACCGGATATCGTTGTCGCACCAACACCGTCTCCAACACGGCGTTTCGCGGGTTCGGCGGCCCAAAATCCATGGTCACCACTGAAGCGACTATAGAAACCATCGCCCATCGCCTGGGTTTGGACGCCCTGGATGTACGCAAACGCAACCTCTACTGCGCGGAACAGGACGAAACCCCCTACGGGCAAAAAGTCGAGCAACATGTGTTACCAGAACTGATCGAGCAGTTGGAATCCCAATCGGATTACCGCGCTCGCCGGCAAGCTGTTAAGCAATTCAATAATGCCTGTCGCTGGCAAAAGAAGGGCCTGGCCCTAACCCCGGTTAAATTCGGTATTTCGTTTACGTCGAAGCATCTAAATCAGGCTGGTGCGCTGGTTCATATTTTTCTGGACGGCAGCGTAATGGTGAACCATGGCGGCACTGAAATGGGCCAAGGACTATTTACCAAAGTGGCCCAAATTGTCGCACGAGGCCTGGGCATCTCTGTCAGCCGAATTCGCCCCAGTGCGACGCGCACGGACAAAGTTCCCAACACCGCGCCGACGGCAGCATCGGCAGGTACCGATATGAACGGCATGGCGGCCCTGGACGCGGTGAACAAAATTAAAAGCGCGCTGTTTGAATTTGCCGGTGAGCATTACCGCGTCCCCGTTGCCGACATATCGCTAAAAGACGATTGCCTTTGGTTAAAAGACCGCACAATCCCCTTTGAGGAACTGGTCAAAATAGCCTATATGAACCGCATCCCCCTGTGGTCGAGCGGATTTTATAAGACCCCCAAAATTGGTTACGACCGCAGCACAGGTAAAGGCCGCCCGTTCTATTATTTCTCCAACGGGGCCGCCGTATCAGAAGTTGTTGTTGATATGCTTACTGGCGAATACAAAGTTATTCGCGTCGACATACTGCACGACGTTGGTCACTCGTTAAACCCGGCGATTGATATCGGCCAGATCGAGGGTGGCTTTATTCAGGGAATGGGCTGGCTGACTACCGAGGAACTGCTGTGGGACGAGCATGGCCGTATTATTTCCAACAGTCCGGCGAATTACAAAATCCCGACTGCGCACGATGTACCGGAAATTTTCAATGTTGCCCTCTTCGACCGTCCCAATACCGAAGAGACGGCATACCACTCGAAAGCTGTTGGCGAACCCCCTCTTATGCTGGCGATCTCGGTTTGGTGCGCGCTACTCGACGCCTGTGCAAGCGTGAGCGAGTACGCGTTTACACCAGATCTGAACGCACCGGCGACACCAGAACAGGTACTAAACGCAATTCAAGCAGCGCAGGCCTATAACGCTGAGCAATCGGCGAATACCGAGGAAAGCTGCTAATGACGACGCACTTGCAATGGCACCAGGCAATTCCCCTGTGTGAACGCGCGAACCAACCCTGGGCAATCGCCACGGTGCTGGGAGTACGCGGGTCCACCCCGCGTGACGCGGGTACTAAAATGGTTATTACCGCCACAGAAACCTATGATACGGTCGGCGGCGGCAAACTCGAATGGCTCATCATTAACAAAGCTCGCGAACTGTTCGGCACCGGTAAACCTGAGCAACACACAGAACAACTCGTCCTCGGCCAAAACACGCAACAATGCTGCGGTGGCGCGGTTACGCTTTTGCTGGAAACCTTTATCCCGGCAAAAAATACGCTCCATATTTTTGGAGCCGGTCATGTAGCACATGCGCTTCTAAAAATAGTGGGCGAACTGGACCTTCGAGTTCATTGGATCGACAATCGACCAGAACAGTTTCCTTCTGTGTTACCAATAAATACGCAAAGTCATGTGTATCCGAACCCAGTGCAACATATCGAGATAATGCAACCCCAGGCCATGGCCCTGGTACTCACCCATGATCACAGCCTGGATTATCAGCTTTGCACAGCACTCCTGGACAGAGGAGACTGCCGCTATATCGGCTTAATTGGTTCGCGCACTAAATCCCTTCGCTTTAAAAAGCGACTCCAAAGTGATGCATTTAGCACAGATGCCATAAATGCGCTCAACTGCCCGGTAGGGCTTGATTCTGTGCCGGGTAAGCAGCCGATGGAAGTTGCGGTGTCTATTGCTGGCCAAATTATTCAGCAGCTGTACTGTTTGCCGGAGCCGGCAACGAAAAAGAACAACCGCGTAAGCTGGCAACAATTGGTCGACGAACTTGCGGAGTAAGTCATGACGCTGGATGAACTAAACGCATTGCCGGAAAATGCTGCACGCGACCTTTTTCTTCTGCAATGCCACGCACGTTTTTGGGCGCACCATATGGCGGCAGCGCGGCCATTTTCGTCGCAGCGGGATGTGCTGGACACCGCGGAAAGCCTGTGGCGTCAGGCAGAGGAGTCTGACGTGCTGGAAGCGTTTGCGGGTCATGCGGAAATTGGTGATCTTCACGCGCTGCGCAACAAATTCGCAGCTGCTGAACAGGGCCAGGTAAGCGTTGCCAGTGACGAAACACTACGCCAGCTACAATTAAAAAATCGTGAATATAAGGCAAAGTTCGGGTTTATATTTATTGTCTGTGCAACCGGCAAGCCCGCAGATGAAATGCTTGCTCTGCTAAAGGCGCGCCTGCCGAATGCGCGAGAGACCGAACTTCGTAAAGGTGCCGCAGAGCAGGCAAAAATCACTCAAATTCGCTTAAAAAAACTTTTGGATATCGTATGACCTCGCCTCAAAGAGCGCCGATTACTACACACATTCTCAACCTGGACACAGGTACACCTGCAGAGGGTGTCGGCGTTATGCTTATCAATCCCGCAGGAGAAACGACGACACAGGGCGAAACCGACAAGGATGGCAGAATCATGCTGTGGCCGGACGCATTTGCACTGAGTGACGGGATCTGGCAACTCAAATTCAATACCAAAGCCTGGTTCGATCGCGAAAACAAATCGAGTTTCTTTAGTGAGGTGACATTGGCATTTAATGTCGACGCATCCCAGCCCCACTATCACGTCCCATTGCTGCTGAACGCATTTGGCTATAGCACCTACCGAGGTTCTTGATGGCCTCGCTAATATTACGTACCCGGGTTGCGCGCTTTAAATCTGACGCTGGTGCAAATCCCAACACTTGCTTCGACTATCTTGATGATGCGGTGGTTGAGGTTGCAAACGGCAAGATTACGCAAGTTGAAAGTGCCCAAATTCTCGCAGAGCAAGGTTACGATTTAAGCCGGTGTGAGCACCTGCCAAACCGCTTGCTCATGGCAGGATTTATTGATGCGCATGTTCACGCGCCGCAATTGGATGTGATGGGAGCCTACGGCGAGCAGCTACTCGACTGGCTCGACAAGTACACATTTCCGGCGGAACTCAAATTCGCAGAGCCAGACTATTCCGCACAGCAAACTGCGCGTTTTCTCGCCCAACTGCATGCCCACGGCACTACCACAGCAATGGTCTACACTACCAGCTTTGCGCATTCCACAGAGCATTTGTTCCAGCAGGCAGCCGAGTGCAATATGCGGTTATTAGCGGGTAAAGTGTGGATGGACCGCAACGCTCCAACAGCGCTACTGGATACTGCGGAATCGGCGTTTAACGATAGCCGTAACCTCATCGATAAATGGCACGGTTTCCAAAGGTTGGGTTATGTACTCACACCGCGCTTTGCAGGTACATCGACACCACAACAATTGCGCTCTGCAAAGGAATTAGTAGCAGCCTATCCTGACGTGTGGATTCAAACCCACCTGAGTGAAAACCAGGCGGAAGTCGAATGGACCAAAACATTATTCCCAGAAGCAAAAGATTATTTACACACCTACGAGCAATTTAATCTGGTAACGGAAAAAACACTTTTCGCGCATTGCATTCACCTGACACCCAGTGAAACGGATCGAATCGCAGCCTCCGGTGCCGGCATCGCTTTTTGCCCATCATCAAACCTGTTTCTGGGTAGCGGTTTAATGAATTATTCGAGCATCAAAGCGCACCAGATTCCGGTTGCCCTGTGCTCAGATATTGGTGCAGGTACAAGCCTTTCCCCTTTCGTCACCATGGGCGATGCTTACAAAGTATGCCAGCTGCAGAATTACCCACTCACCGCACTCGAAGCATTTTACCTTGCCAGCTTGGGGGCAGCGAGAACACTCCATCTTGGCGACAAAATTGGTAGTGTTGATGCGGGTTTTGAGGCGGATTTTATTTTGATTAATAGTGAAGGCCACCCCTATATTCATCAACGTATCGCCAGTTGTAAAAGCATAGAAGAAGAACTTTTTGTCTATATGACCTGTGGCGACGATCGTCTTATCGAGCGTACGTATATTGCAGGCCAGCCCATTTACACCCAGCAATAAATATTCGGAGTTTCTGTGGACGCACTTTTACTAGACTGGCTCAGCTTGCTGTTGCGCTGGCTGCATGTGATAACGGCCATCGCCTGGATCGGTGCATCTTTTTATTTTGTCTGGCTGGACAACAGCCTGGAAACGCCGCCGGAATGGAAGAAAGAAAAAGGCGTTTCCGGAGATCTCTGGGCATTCCATGGTGGAGGAATTTACGAAGTCGCAAAGTATTCTCTGGCGCCGCCGACGATGCCAACAACATTGCACTGGTTTAAATGGGAAGCATATTCCACTTGGCTGACGGGAACCCTACTGCTGATTGCGGTTTACTATTTCAGAGCAGAGTACTATCTGGTTGGGCCAAACAATCTAGTCGCCAGCCCTGCCCTGGCGATCTCAGCTAGTGTGCTTTACCTTGTATCAGGGTTAGCTGTTTACGAATTACTGGTACGTTGGATTGCCCCGAAAAATACCCGGCTCTTCATCGCGCTGCTCTACAGCTATGTGGTATTCAGTTGTTGGCTTGCACCACAATTATTTTCGGATAGAGCTGCATTTATTCATGTCGGAGCTCTGCTGGCAACGATCATGGCGGCCAACGTGTTCTTGGGCATCATGCCCGCACAGCGTGGATTTATGCGCGCGGTGGACGCAGGTAAAACACCCGATAAAGCGCCCATGCTCGCAGCTAAAACCCGCTCGATTCACAACAATTATTTCACTCTGCCGGTCATTTTTTGCATGATCAGCAATCACTACGCGTTTCTCTATGGGCACCCCTACAACTGGTTGATCCTGATCGCACTTCTTACGATTACTGCTTATGCGCGGCATTTCTTCAATTTACGCCATCGGGGTATCATCAAGCCAAGCATTTTAATTCTCGCTATAGTCGCCACCTTGGCCGTCGCTGCGGCAATGCAAATTGGAAAAAACCAGAAACTAAAACAGTCCGGCGGAGAAAATGGCCAGCCTTCAGAGACAATCGTTTTACCAAGCGTCGCTGATCAAGTCGAGACAGATCAAATTCAAGCAAAACGCGAACAGGCCGAATCGACCAAAGCGCGAGAACCTGTTACCAACGAGCAAATAACAGAACTTACAAACCAACACTGCAGTGGCTGCCACGCCATACATCCGTCCAACCCTGCGTTCGCTGCAGCACCTGCGGGAATACTTCTGGAAACGACGGATCAACTGTTGACGAGCAAACAGAAAATTATACCTGCAGTCCAGTCCGGCTATATGCCTCTAGGAAATATGACTGGCATGACCCAAAAGGAGCGAGAGACACTGTTAGAGTGGCTGGCTCAAACTCAGTAGGTATCATCGCAACTTGAGTGAAAGACAAAATCGACTCTCGAGTGAATAAAACTAATACTCAAAATGTCATTCTGCGCGAGGATTCTCTAGGTTTTTAACAAATCGGGTACGCGCCTGCACGCGAACCTCTGACAGAGAAAATTCACTGGATACCGTGTATGGCTCGTCAGGCAGCTCTACGACTATACGTAAAGCTTTAACATGTTCAATATTGAAAGCCGGATCGCTATTTGAACCTACACCATGCCGTCGGAACCGGTAACTAAACTCCATGGGGCGGTCGAAAGCCAAATTTGCCGTGTCTATACTGCGAAGATCAACCACCCGGTCACGGTTGTCAACCAACTGCACTTTCACGGCGACTGCCATACCCTCAAAATCTGCTGGCAGCGAGTAGCAAAAACTCACACGCCCGCCCACGAGATTGGGAAACCATTCAAACTGGTGCTCAATCGCCTCGCTCCTACCGCCAGTATTGGCGTTGCTATAACTCGTACGCACATTGCTCGAAACACCGTTCCAAGAAGCAGAAATAACATTTCCAATAACACTACTCCAGCGGGCCGAATCGAGCATAAAATCAACCAGGCCACTGTCCTCAGGTAAATTCTGCACATTCCCCAAGCCGACAACAATATTGTCATAGGCAATTTCGCCCGGTGCTAGAGGTAATAGCCCACGAGAATGAATGCTGACGCCGAGCTTTTCAACGTGCTTTGGGTTAAAACCGATGTCCATGTAGTCATGCGTGGCTATACCATATAATAAATTTATTTTTTATTTCTAATCAGCGTGCTTTTACGCGATTCATGGCCAATAAATCGGTGGGGCGCCCCATTGGCGCCATATTTATGCATAACGACTTTTAGATTAGAGAGGCCAGCATATTTAATTCGCTGGTCACGGTTACTCATTCGTTGCGCGACTGTGTAGTCGTAGTTTTTTCTTTGCTCATTTACAAATTGCTTTTTACTAGCTCCTTAGCGTCGAGCAAATTACCCTTGGGCAAAAGAGTGTGGAAAGGATTGCCTGCACTAACAATATTCTTTTCTACCAGCGATTCTAATTCATCATATAAGTCGAATTCTTGCGCAACAGTTTGTTTTCTGACCCAAGCAGAAAGCAACGCATCTAGCTCGCATTCAGAACTGCTTTTTTTGGATGTAGAGTTTATAACTCCCTTTCCCGCTATAGAGCTTGCACATTTAGGCATTTCCGCACTCCCAGAACCACTAATAGAGATAAGCCTATCTATTATTTCATTGTATCGCTTTATACGGCTAGCCATGCTCGAGAACAAGCTTTCATGGTTAATCATAGCTTCGGCGCGATACCTTTCCTCCAACTCTACAAAATAGTTATGGATAAACTCCCACTTATTGGTATTTACGTGAAAGTAATAACCACCCACGAAATGCATTACAAAAACCACCTCCGCAGTTAAAGCGCGAATATATACAGTTAGCACATGAGGACTGTTTGAATTCTCTTTTATCCAGTTTAGATGAACTGCAACCTCTATAAGTCTGTCATCAATATCGGCAAGCCAGGACAATGAGCCTTCATATTCAACATAATTAATATTATTATTTGGATATAGAAATCGGTAAACAGTCTCGAATGATTTCCTCGGAAGATTAACACGACGCTCTATTTCACCCATAATCCATTTTTTATGCTCAAAATAATTCGCGAAAGTATTTTGCTTTTCTGTGAGCGAGATTTGATGGGCAGTTTGTGCGCTCCTATGAAGCGTGGCAATAATAGCTAAAGCTGACAGCAAGGCAGCTAGCACTGCCAGAGGCGCCTTTAAAACAGTAAATAATAAATAATTTATCTCGGTTGCCTCGAAAGAATAGCGAACTTCAGTACTTTTAAGCACTAGAACTAAAAGCAGAAGCGGAATAATCACGGTCACCGTTCCCGCTAAAATAAATAAGGGGTTCTTAGACAATGGTACTTTAGGTTGTAAGCCAAAATTAAGCATAAGTGAGTCCGCTAAACGAGGTGGGATTAGTATAAGACCCAGGTCTGGTGTTTAATCACGGCATCCGAAACAACATAGAGATATATTGAGCGTTTGAACCCGCAACGTCTTTTCGCGAGCTGGCCCGACTGGTAAGCACAGATATTAAATTGTCAACCAGATTTAGTCTGATCCAAAAACTTACTTTGTGTTAGTCTCTTTAATTGTCGATATTGAGCGCCATAAATACAAGAATAACCACATGCAGCAATAGCCTAGACCAAACAAGGAACATGCTAAAACACTTAAGCCATATAAGGTTGGTATTTCTTCGATTGAACCATAAATTGCAATTGATTAAAACATATACAAAAAGAGAAATAATGAACATCGTGCTAACAGTTTAGTCTGCTTGCCACATATTGACCCATACAACATTATTATCATGAATTTAGCTAGCGATCGGCATTTGCGTGCTGAATGTTAGCGCTTATCCAATCCATTATTTTATCCTCGCCGGCCATATAGGACGCCCAAGTGTTTTCAACTTTTATATCGATTGGAAATGAGCCTACTTTCCGAAGAAGCACCTTGTTTGGGGGCCAACAGTCATCTAGCCAGCCGCAGCCTTTTTCCAGGTCTGTCCACGCTTTGGTGAGATATAGCTGAATTCCGCTGTACGGCAAAGTCGGGTAGTACCCTTCTGCACGGAATCGAAGCTTGTCCCCTACCTCACTGCCCACAACGGTTAATTGAGATGGCAAATAGCGCTTAAACTGTGTTGCCGAGATTAACCCCGCTGAAAACGTGTTAGGCCCAACAATTAAAAACAAACGGCCATTTTCGGGAACTCCTGCAACTACAGCTTTTACAATTGGCAATACCTTGGTGTAGTCGCCCCCACGATTGTAGCGGAAGTCGACAATAAGATTATTCGGCGCCTCCTCAGCGAGCATGCGTTCCAAACGCTGTTGCAGCTCATCCAGGGTTTCGGTTCTATCTGCAAAACTTGCGTTCATTCTTAAATAAACGGCGTTCTGCGACGGCAGTGAATGCAACAAATGATATTGGTCACTTTTTTGGAGATAAAGCGGTAGATCTGTACCTTTGTGCAGCAAGGTGAGCCAACCTTCGGTATCAAAACTGGTGTTATCGGGAAACGCATCCCGAAAATCCCAGAACGGATCACTGGGCATTGAACTCGCACTCGCTGTAACGCTTGATCTCATCTCCTGCCCAGCCAAAGTTGCAGTTACGAGCGCCACTGATTGCGACCGCTCTTCTCCAGAATCCAGTGGTTCCTCTGCTTCTACATCTACCGTCGCGCCCAAAACTGCCAATATGCTCGGTGAAGTAAATAGGGTTTCACTACGGTATTTAAGCCATGATTCCGTACCCCCGCCGACAAATTTGCGGGCACGAGGCACCAGCTTATCTGGGCTTACACCTCCCAGTTCGACAACTTTCTGGCCCAGAAGCGACGCGTATTCCGTGGTCGCCTTAACAATAATCAAATCCTCCCCGAGCCAATGAAATCGCACAGGAAGTCGGTACAACTTCGGCTTCAACACTGTGGTGTGGGCATTGTCAAACTGCGCCAATGCAGCTAATGCGATAACAGAAAGGTCATCAATTGTTTGCGGTGCCGGAAATTCTCTTATCACATTTTTGAAGCCGCTTATCTGAGCGGTAGTCGCGTCCTTTTCGTTATCTAAAACAACTTTTTGAAAATAGTCGAGATCCGATGTGAGCGAAGGTGAGCTGGGCAGAGGAGGCACTTTTGGGCTTTCCAGCATTTGCATGCCGCCACCCGACAAAAAAATTGCGCCAAGAACAATGTTAATCAGGATGTATACAACAAGAGCTTTCAACAAAAAGGCTTTCATATTTTTCGCCAGTAACAAATTTATTACTACCATAACTGACGATATGGAAACATACAATGCGCCAAATGTTTAACCGGAGTATTAGTGCCGAAAACCAAGTTTTTAATGGGCATCCACTCCGGATAACGCTTAACTTATAAAGCACTTTGCGTCGAACGCGGTCACGCTGGAACATGACTCACTATGCAATTCACTTATACCAATTGGTATATCACACACCGCCGCTTAGTGCAGTCGCGAGCATTTTAATACTCAGACAAACGCATACAACGGAAAATATTTTTTTAAGGATTTTATTTGGCAATTTATGAGCATGTCGCACGCCCACGGTCGTCAGGAGGATACTAAAAACCGAGACCATAACGAATGCAGGCAAGTATACATAACCCAGAACCCCGCTAACGTCAGTAAAGCGTTGCTCGCTCGCGGTGGCGTAGCCCCAGGTACCAGAAATGGCAATACACAAACCCATCGCTGCAGAAGATCCTATCGCCATTTTTAGAGGGATTTTGCGGTAGGTTAAAAATAAAATTGCGAGAAACCCGCCCCCCACCGCCGCCACAGCAGAAACCCCTCCAATAGCGGCCCCGGCAACCACTAACGTTTTTTTACCAATCTCTGGCTGTGCTGATGTAGGCTGCCAACCTACAAATGTCTGTAATGCAGCCAACAGCATAAATAGCGCAAAGAAAATACTGATGTAGACCGGGTTCCAATTCACTACCGAGTGAGCAACAAGGTAAGTCGCAGGAAATAAGCCAATCAGTAGCCATTTTACAACTCTCCAACGCACAGCGCCCTGGCGGTGGTGATTAAAGGTGCTCACTGCAGACGTTACCAACATACACGGAAAAGCAGTTGCGAGCGCCAGGTGCACCTCTGCACCCGGAGCGATACCTTGTGCGTTAAACAGGCTACTTAATACCGGCACAATCAGACCGCCACCCGCAACACCCAGCAACCCCGCCAGATAACCTACCGAAGCGCCTAACAGGGCGTAGCTGAGCAGCCACTCCCCGCTCACGAATTGATGTTCCGGCTGAGCTTCCAGACTGATTCCGTTGCCGCAATACGCCCTTTTAAACCACCTGCAACAGCTTTGCGCTCCAAACATTGCAATTGATAGCGAGTGCCATAACATTTCTGTACCGCTGATTCAGGAACGGAAAACGGTGGCCCTTGATGAAGGCTTTGATCATATTCAAAGGTGACAAGTAACTGCGTGGCACAATTACTTAGTTCGATCAGCTTGCCTGCATACTCGAGGCGCATAGACTCTGGCAGTGCCACTAGCGCTGCACGATCATAAATTGCGGTAATTACTCCCAGCCACGCTTTATTTAAGTTAAAAATATCGCCCACCCAAATCGCAATATTTTCCGCACTGTAAAGCTTAAAATTTTCCACATCGCTCACTGACGGTTCAATATCGAGCGAAACAAAAAGCTCCTGTACTGCGATCTCACTCAGCTCGACACCAATCACACTCACACCCTGTGATAGCAGCCACCCCAAATCCAACGATTTGCCGCAAAGAGGTACAAATACGCTACCACCCGCGGCCGAGAGTGCATGCCAATGATCGGTGAGCGCCGGATTAACCACTGATTCGTGAAAACCGATTTCACGTTTTTTCCATTTCTCATGCCAAAAACTCGCTTTCATATTCTTCCCACCCAAGGTTAGTCACAGGTTATTGCAAAAAATCTTCAGATAGCTTACAAATTAAAGCGAGCTTTAAGTCAAGTAAAGGTGTGACAATTTATGGACATTGGTGAAGTCGCAAAAGCTACCGGCTTGCCGCCCTCCACACTGCGCTATTACGAGGAAAGAGGTTTGATCCAACCCTGTGGCCGCAATGGTCTGCGCCGCGTTTACCAACGGTCGGTGTTAGACAAATTGGCGCTAATCACCCTTGGGCGGCGCGCAGGATTTTCGCTCGATGAAATCGCAGAAATGCAAACCAACTCAGAAGGCGGCATAGATCGGGAACGCCTTCTACAGAAAGCTGCGGAAATCGACGCTTCCATTAAAGAGCTCTGCGCTATTCGCGATGGATTAAGGCATGCCGCGGCCTGTAAGGCACCAAGTCACAGCGAATGCAATACGTTTCAACGGCTACTCAAGTTAGCAACCAAGCAGCAACAAAAAACGCGAGGACGAAGTTAAAGGTGATGTACCAGCGCGACCGGCGTGGGGCAAAAAGCATTAACCGGGACTAAACCCGCTCAAGTTTTCGATGAGGCAAATCCGGCAGTTTGACTGCGATTGAATCTCCAACTCTGACACAACCACCGTTTTCGACAACCGCCATCACACCCGCTTTACGAATCAGCGTGCCGTCTTCAGCACGATCCAGCACTGCTGCGGTGAGCCCTTGTTGGTAGTTATCCAATTGCGCGCATGGATTGCGCAGCCCAGTTATGCGAACACGCACCGTATCGCCTAGGGCGAGCACTGTGTCTGCAGGCAAATCTAAAAGTTCAATGCCGCGGGTTAACACATTCTCGCCAAGTGTTCCCGGAGCAACCGCAAATCCGACGGAGCACAGTTCGTCTAAGAGTTCACTGTGAATCAAATGTACCTGGCGCAGGTTTGGCTGAGTAGGGTCCACACGCACCCGCGAGCGGTGCTTTACCGTAGTACCGCAGTGGGCGTCACCCTCCACACCCAATCCAGCAAGGAAAGTTAGAGAGTCGCAGCATTCTTTGGAGAAAGAATGCTGCGCTGACTTACAGAGCGCAAGTATCTTCACGGCGATTATTCCTCAGGTTGGCAGGCTGGAAAGTAGAGACTGGCTACACGAACAGATACACAACAAAAGAACATTCGATGTGCCAGACCGAGACGGCAAGAACAGAGTAGCAATTCAAGTCAGGTTTAAGTCAAGTGCCCTCCTCTTACGTGCGTGTTGAAAACCGCCGTACGTTTAACCTGAGCTACGCAAACATGCGAGCAGATCAGCTTCCCATTGCGGGACAATATCGTTCGCCTCACTATTGGCAGCATCACGATTCGCGAGAATGACTTCAACACGACTTTCAAGGCAATCGTCCAACACCATTTCGGTTAATGCATCACCACTAAAATTGTAACCAAATACACCTTTAGATGTGATAAACACACCCTTTAAGCGCTCGACCTCCAACCCGCACAACCAGCTGTATAGCCTGGCGTAATCGAAGACTTTTTCAGCCGCAAAACGCCAACCAACACTTCTATGCCCAACGCCAGAATTGTCAGCCCTGAGTACACCAGACTCTGGCAGCGGCATAGGTTCAAAATTCTCGCCCCCGTGATGGTGACCCTCGCCTGCGGCTGCCGCGATAAATCGAGCTGAGAGGGATTCACCCGACAATAACGCCAGGTTAAGATTCCCATGCGCAACACCGAGAACGGGCACGCTCGCGCGATTGCGGCTCACAACGTAATCTTTTAGCCCTTCCAGCTCGCCACCAGCGTATTGATCCTGCTTACTAGCAACGACAACGTCAGCAATATCGATTTGTTGATTAAATATATCGTGCTCGGTGTAGCGCCTATCGGCAATTTTTCTAGCGTCCACCAGCGTAATACATTTTTGCACGGCGAGCAGGTCTTTGTTGTGGTTTGCCATTAGTACCTGTAACACTTCCTTCGGGTGCCCAAGCCCGGTGGGCTCAATCAAAAGACGGTCCGGCTTTGCTTTGCGCAGCAGTTGGGTAAGCGCAATTTGCATGGGCAAACCGGCGGCACAACACATACAGCCCCCGGGGACTTCACGCACAAATACATCTGCGTCATTCGCCTGCTGCCCCTCAATCAGAGCGCCATCCACACCTATCTCACCGAACTCGTTCACCAAAACCGCCCAACGTTCGGCAGCAGGCTTATTCTTTAACAAATTAAGTATAACCGTGGTTTTTCCTGCACCAAGAAAACCTGTGATGATGTTGGTAGGTACTGAGTGTATAGGCTGAGTCGGTGCGACTGGCGGCAAGTTAGCAACGGTAGGAGTATTCATTGATAATTTTACGCATTCCGGGGGTTAAATTTGTGAGCTGACAGCGGAAATAATAGCGGGCCTGATACTACGCTAACCTGCGTGAGCAAAACCGCCAACTGCACTCTGGAATACCGACCCAAGCGAGTTCCAACGCGCAAGGTAAAACGGTATGCGGAAAGTAAAAAACGCGCAATCACCAATTGATCGCGCGTTTTTATCAAACAAAGCGCGGCGAGTTACCGCTCTCCGCTCTGAACCTGACTACGCACCTGACTAGAAGGTGCCGCGCAAACCTAGACGGAAATTACGTCCTGGCTTCGGCGCCAAATCTTTAAGAAACGAAGTGTGTACCCGCGCTTCTGTGTCTGTCAGGTTATCAACTTTCAAAAACACCGTTAAATCAGTGCTGGCCAGTGGCAGCGTCCAATTAATAGAGGCATCTACCCAGTCATAACCTTCAGTAGACGTTTCCATCGGAGCCACATCATCCTGATTACTGTAATGAGACCAACCGATCTGACTCTGCACGTTGCCAACCTGATACTCAAACCGGGTGCCAAAGCGCATTGGCGGAGTACGCGGAATATAAGTGTGGCTATCCGCCAATTGCGCATGAACATAATCGGAAAACACAGTCGCTTTGAATGCAGGTGTTACCTGCCAAATACCCTGCGCCTCGAAGCCATACAACTCGGCATCCTTCATGGTGAAGGCATAAACGGGAAGATCACCGCCGTGTTCGTGCTCTTCTTCAGCCTCGTCGTCGCCGTCACCAGCGTCGTGCTCATGCTCGTGCTCACCCTCGGCGAAAAAGCCCGTCGCGGTTTGGTAGTAGTAGTTATCAACCTGGTTATAAAACGCATTTAAAATAACCCCGAAGTCCCCTTCATGCTTGCGGAAGGTAAGATCGATGTTATTCGACGTTTCCAGCTCGGGATCGGCACCCGATACATCAAAATGCCCCTCTTCGCCTTCATCGTGCAACTCAAACAACGCACCAACTTCGTAACTACGGGTCCCCATATGCGCGCCGAAAGAGAACAATTCTGCAGCAGAAGGCGCCCGCTCGGCATGTGAAATGGCAATTGCCGCGTTATAGCCCGGTGTAAACTCCCATACCAGACCGGCAGATAAACTCACCGGGTTGAACGTTAAATCCTCTGCGAATAAAACATCAGTACCGTCATGTTCATGCTCTTCCTCCTCGTGTTCGCCCTCTTCGTGTACGTGGAACTCAAGCGCAGGCAAACGCACTTCGTCAGCACTCACATTAACCTGCTCAACACGCGCGCCGAGCTGTACCAACAGATTGTTAAAATGGCGCTCCTCTACAATTGCGAGCCCTAATGAGTCCGAATCGGAGGGTGGCGTAAAGGCTTCTTCACCACTGGCTTGTGCATCGCTGGATTTGTATTGTAATACCACACCGCCTTTCCAATGGGCCACCGGTTGGTGCATTACATCCAGCTTAAACTCTGTGGTTTTATTGTTAAAGGTTGTGGATGGTTCACCATTCTCAATTTCTGAGTGGGTGTAATCGGTGTAACCAATGCGCGTATTAATTGCGCTAAGCCACTTATTGTCGAGCTGTATTTCACTAATAAGCTGATACCGGTCCTGCTCCAGGTCTGCGAATACCCGCTCAGGCGATTCCGGTTCTGCTGCTGCACCTTCCTCTTCACCATGGTCGTGCGCATGGCCAGGAATACCGTACTGCCGGTTTAATTTTCCAACCGAAATACCGACATAACCGTTATCCAGCAGGAAGCTGGAACCCAAGGTGTAGCCGTTTGATTCATCGTCACTATTTGCGACTTCCAAGGCATCGTGGCTGTGATCTTCACCCGGCTCATTGTCTGGTGCAACGGGCGTTTTGTAGTTGTCGGATTCGCGCCAAAAGCCATCCAGGTGCACCGCGAACTTATCGACACCGGTGTTCAAATTGACCGAAGCCAGATCCTGGTCGTTAACCGTCTCATGGGAAACAAAATATTCACCGTAAGTATCGGAATCGGTCGGCACGCGTTTATCAACCACGTTAACAACCCCACCGATCGCACCACTGCCGTAGAACAGCGTTGCTGGGCCGCGCAGCACTTCTACTTGCTCGGCGGTGGACACCTCAGAAGAAACTGCATGGTCCGGCCCAACCCGAGAAACGTCGCTCACATCCAGGCTGTTTTGGGTAACTAGCACACGCGGGCCACTCAAACCCCGAATAATCGGTGTTGAAGCAACATTGCCGTGAAAGCTGGTATGGACGCCCACTTCGTTTTCCAAGGTATCGCCAAGTGTAGCCGCCTGGCTATTGCGCAATTCCTCGCCGCTAAGCACGGTAATGGGCTGCGCAGACTCAATCGCCGACGCATGGATTGGCAGCCCAATAACATCTACCTGCTCAATTGCTGAGCGCCGGAGCCTAACCGTTAAATTTGCAGGTACCCCCTCGTCCAAGTGGAGTACCTCATGACTAAAGCCCGCAGCGGTAACGTGAATTTCGTGCGACGTGCCCTCATCTACGTTAAACGCCCCGTTAGCATCGGAGGAGGCCACAGTTTTACTGCCGACAACCTCAATACGGGCGTTGGGCACAGGATTGCCATCCAGGTCAACTACGGTTCCAGAAAGCGCGAACGCGTTTGTTGATATTGCTGCAATAGCACTAGCCAGAAGGCATTTTTTCATTCGGTACTCCAAAATCGTTTAACAGAGCGTCAATGAACGCACCAGTTAAGGGCTCATCGACGCATTACTCAATATTGTGAAACCAGCGGAGATCCACATAGATTCAGAAAGCGCGTGCAGGCTTGAGCTTACAAGTGAAGTGCATCAAAAAGCGCGGCAACCAAAGCTTGCTCCGCAGAATACCCAAGCGCCTGGCCTGAGCAATACAACCACCATAGCGAACGTTAGCAGCAAGTGTTGCCACCTCTGCTGACGACTTTGAGCCAATGCTTCAAGCGATACCGCTATGATATACCGTATCATTATGAATCGGCACTTCTAAGTGTGTCAACCAGAAATATATGCCGCCAAGTTGATGGCGAGTGAGATTATCGACGGGAATTAAAGCAGGAATCGGGTTAAGCGTGAGAAATTCTTAGTTAAGCGTTAGGTAAGCGCACCTTGGACACCAACCCAAGGACTACTGGTTTCGCGCTGTGAAAGTTTCCGAGAGCATTTTTTGGCCCTGCTATCTTTCAGCCACAGCCCTACCAGGTATTGACGTAACATCTGTTGGCCTTGGTTGACTTGAGGAAAGGGTTCCGATGGAATGGGCTGTGCCAGCCTCTCGCACAGCGGAGGCCACCCAGCGCGAGGATCAAAAATCACCAACCGCTCCCGATCGACTGAAGCCTTCACCTCAGCGATATGGTCAAAATAGACTTTTTCACAGTGTTTACGCGCAAAATTGCTACCGAAGGTTTTTAACAAGCAAGACTCAACCACAAACAACCAGTTATCCAATCTCGCGGAAATCCCCTGAAACGCTTTTGCCTCACGAACTAAACCCAGCAAAGTCTCAAAACTTCGGTACCAGGAATCAGCGTCGCGAACATTCAGTAGAACCAGCGCCTGCGGAAAACTGGCGATTATCTCTGGGTAGAAGAAGGCGCCTGGCGCATCGACAGTTGCCCTATAACCTCGATAAAAAACTTTCCAGTTAATATCTCGCCCCTCGTTGAAGTGAGAGACTAGCAATTTGGTATGAAATGTACTCTCACACAACTTGAGCATGTGGTGGCAATTGTAGCCGAGCAGGTCCAATGCAGAACATGTTGACATAGTGCCGGTGCGGGGGAAGCCTACCCCAATAACATCCATATAGCAGCGTCCTGAAAATATCTTAAGCATGTATAGCAGTAGCTCTACACATTACTCTTTTTTACACTAAAAAACACCCTGTGTCTGCTCCAGATGTTCAGATAACAACACAACACCGTAAAAATTTTGTAAAGCAAAAAATAATCTTTACTCCCTCTAAGAGGGGATCGCCAAGGCCAGCGATTAACACATAAGACGCCGATTAACTCTCGACGCTTCTTTTCTGTTCGAGGGACCGCACTCGAGAGCTTCGCCGCTCTTTCTGCCAGGTTTCGTTGAGCGCATTCCAAATATTCTCGTAGTCACTAAAATAGTGCTCCAGACGGGCAAGCTCGATACTGTCAGGCTGTTTTCCTTCAAGATAAAAACGCAAAGAGTCATACAAATTACTGAACGACGCTACCGCATTTTCATGAGCGACCCACAAGGAACGGTTACTCAGGAACGATTCAAGAGAATTTAAAATAGTAACCAAAGCGGTCAATACAAATGCGATGTTTACGAATAATTGTTTAGTTGCTTCGCCGGCGCTCAGCCCCAGCAGTACGGTCGCAGCGCCACAAATAATCGCCGCAGGCCGCGCCCGAACCCGGATATTTCATAAAAACCACCCACCCTGGCACTCCTACTGATTCAAAATAAAAATGGGACAAAAATAGCGAACATCGCGATCAAATGCTAACTTATTGAGCAATACCCCATTTCTGAGCACAGCAAACCCAAAGCCCCATTATTCTTCAATATGCTGGGGCAGTATTCGAAAAAGGTTAGCTTGAATTAAGTGTTTTCGCGACGACGGCAAAAATTTCTTGGTGTGGATACGCGTTCGTCAGCTTGATTTTTATCCGACGCCTATTGCGAATAACAACTCCGCCAATTTTTAGCAGCTTTACTCGCAGGGTATCCACTCAACTATTGGCTAATTTTGTATCAACCAAAGCCACTCGTCAGAGCGCATCCAGCAATACATAAGAGAATCCAGAAAGTAACAGTCGCAATTGGTTGGGCCACCGGCGGTGGCAGGAGGTTCTGCCTGAAAACAGTAGCTTCTGCTCTTTTATCCGGTTTTCTATATCTCCACAAATGCAGTATTCTTTTTCGTAAAGGTGTTTAGCGCTTTGCCTAAGGCTGGTGACAACATACCGAGTGTTTTCACCCGTTCGTTATATTCGGCTTTTACGATTACGCGTTGTTCTTTGGTCCATTTCCGGGGTTTATAAAAAAATTCACTTTAGTGCTTTTGCCGTTTCTCACAGGAGTAGGACTTCACCATCGGCGGTAACAGCACCGCCCTCAAAATTAACATCGAATTTACGTCATTTTAGTGGGGTAAAACGGCTTGTTTTATCATAGGCCGTTATCACGGCAAGGTCTCTCTTAATATTGTGTTTGGCGACTTAATTTTAAGAGGTTTACGGCCTTGCCGTCCATTATTTGTGAAATATCCAGGTTAAAGGGATACCGAATTAGATGTACGCATGCCCGGCAAAGCGTTGGGGATAGTCAGGCAAAATCTGCGAAATTCTGTTCACAGCTCGGCCGGCCTTATCCACCAAAGGCTAGAATCAAAGGAGCCTTGGACGCTCAGATCGAGGCCAGAAGTCAACCGGGGGGCGTTGGCTCCATCACTCAGATTAAGAAAGCCCCCAGTCTGCCTATTTTTGATACGAAATGTGTTCGACCGCATAGATCCCTGCTCGATCACCCACTGCGCGCCAGGTGCCACACCGACGTCAGCCGCCAGATTCACCAGGCTGATATCTTCGGGGTTCACCTGCAGATACAAAGGCGTTCCCTTCAGTCGCAGCGTGTAATAGACGGCTGTTTTACCTGGGTATTTTTCGACAACCCAGACGGATGCGTTCTGACCGCCTTCGGCTCCCCGATATATTCGGCCATCACCATCCAGCCACGATTCAGTACTATAGCTACTTTCCACGTGATACTCACCCACCGAAATCGGCAGTTGTAGATTTCCCAACCCCTCCCGCACCGTTTTAAAAACACCGACATAATCACAATTGTCGACACACTCCGGCGGTGCGTTGGGTGTGCGTTGCTCATGCATCTCCGGCGTCTCCGCAACGCGGCCCTGCATATAGCGCACATAATAGGTCATAAAATCAGTATAGATGTTTTGTTCCTCATCAACTTCGCTATCGTAACCATGGGCAAAAAAGCCGTGCAATTGCTGCACCCCATTCCAGGAAAAGTAGCGCTCACGCTTCCACTCTTCCAGCAGATGCAGCATCTCATGGAACGCCGAGGTATTGGGCATTTCACGCTCGGGCCGGGGAAAACTGGAACCTGCCGTAATAATGGGCACGCCGCCGGGATCTGACTCGGTGAGAGCGGTCGTTAGAAACGACTGCTGAACCATGACAAAACCATCTAGTGCGCTCATTTGTAAATAGTTCAACATCTCCACGTGGTACAGCAACACAACCACATCGTAGTCGGCTTTTAGGGCTGCAAGCTCAGGATGATTAAAGAACTCCGTGGGTTGCTCTATATCCAGCCCCTTCGTGCGAACCGGAGCGGACTCGAAGGTGTCATGTACATCGATCGACCAACTGTTTAACCCGTAGGAAATTGGCTTGATATACGCCTCGTTCACGGCCTCCATAATGTTATACAACCGCTGTGTGTAGCTTTCATCCAAGGTAAATTGGTCTACAAACTGATTATTCAAATCATGGCCGTCGGTGTATTTAACGGGCAGGATCAGAATTCGAGTATTGTGCTGTTCCGGCAGCGGTACCTGACCGGAGAAATTAACCTCGATCGCCGTATTCGAAAGTACAACGTGGTCTTCATAGTAACGCCCTTCGTACTTTGGCTTTTTTATCGTAATCGCCTCGGGTGCCGCCAACCATCGAAAGCCCTCTACCAGCTCATGGGTTTCCCTGAAAACGCCAAGCCCAATCGTGTATCCTCCCTGCGGCAGGGAAAATGTATGGGCATCCGCCAAGGTGTAACCCGTGTATGCATTGTTAATGTAGATATACCCGGTTTCGCCCTCCGCCAGACCGACATCGGCAATGCTTAGGGTCTGCCTTGGCGGGCGATCATTCAGCGTAATCCCATAGGTCTGATCAAAGTACATATCTCTACGGATCAAATTATCCTGAGCATCAGCCACTGGCGCTCTCTGCTCTGGCACAACCACGGCTTTGCCGGCACAAGGCGAACGCTGGGTATCACAGCTCACCTTGCCCAGCAGTACCCCATTTTTCCAGAATTCCAGCTCAAATTCCTGCAATCCTGAAATACTGGTGAATGCACGTACCCTTAGCGGATTCGAGCCAAGTGAAAATAATGATGAAATGTCAACTTTTTTACCGATCTGATCGGGCCGAAGAAAAACAGGTGGCGTTTCTCCGACAGAAATAGCGACCTGCTCAGTGAATTTGACAAGGTTAACCTCTATTTTATCGTCCGCTAATGCAAAGGAACAAAACAGGGTAACAACAGATATGAGAATCGACGTGAGTTTCAAGTAAAACTTACTAGGCATGACTGACTACTCCCTTTCATGAACCTTGAAATTGAAACTTTCTATGTTAAATAAGAGCGGGTAAAACAATGAAAAATGTTGGTGCGATCAGATCAGGGTTTCGAGGGGTTCCTTCGGTGGAAGCCAGAAACCTGAACAGGCATTTGCGCTTTAACCAACAGGGCTGGCGAAAAAGCCAGACGGATACCGTACGAGCGGCGTTGCTCAACAATGATTGCTCGCCTCATTGAAATACATATAAATATCTTTATTGCATTTATAGCTATTCTCTTCAGAAAATCGGTATCGGCGCACAATTCATTCACTCAATTTCTTGAGCCGCAACAAGCCGAACGGTCAATTAAATCCCAACCGGTCGTTGTAGGTCATCCACCCGTGAGATGGTCACCCATATAGGCAACCCCAACCAAAAAAATCACATCAAAATCCGAATATTGAACACACGCGCTGGCATTAAAAAACAAACAACCCATCTGTCGCGGTAAAAAAAGCGACATTAAAACGCCGCTTGCCGAAATCATCAACCGCCCGCTGCCGCTATATGACACCACCGCGGAAAGAGGAATAGCGATCCATTGAGATTCAGCATTAACAAGGATACCGTTACCCCCGGCAATACAGGCGTTCGTCTCATCATCGGTCAGCATGCAGCCGAATACCTGACAGACATCTCGAAATTTACTGATGATAACGATAACACCTGGTATCGATTTACTGATCCCAAAATTTAGCTTACTGGATTAATATCAGAAGCCATAAACGCGATTCTGTAGATAGTGCAGGTAAACGTGCATTCACATCATCATTCTGATAAAAAGCGGTTTGCCCTTATGCCCCAATTAAATTGGTAGGAAGAACGATTAATAAATCAATTAGGTAATAAAAAATGCGAACGTTGTGGAACCCTCACCACTTACTCAAGGGACGTCGCTGACTGCCCACGATGTCACGGAAAAAATGCACTGGATTTAATCGATATCCATATAGTACAGACAGAAACGTAGCGACAAAACCACAATATGGGTATGATATTTTTTGGTGGATTGGTGGTTTTAATGGCTGTCAGCTACGCCATTTACGAAGTGTAGTCCTCGGGTTACAAGTGTGTAACGGCCATCGTACACACCTTGAATTGCGATACCTAAAAAGAGTCCTTAATGTGTTTTATGATGACTACTGCTTCCTTCCAATTTAGGTCTTTTGTGGCAAACAGTTGCTGGTCAGCTATTTGCGCCCATCGAGCCGTGGAGCGGCGCACAAGGCAGGAGCGGTTCTAAAGCTGATCGTCAAGCGGCTTCGTCAGGAATGGCTAAAAGTGACGATCGTTTTTCGCGGGGATGCCGGCTTTGTAAGCCCCTGTTGTTGTATTGATGTGATAGGGATAAGTCGAGTTTATCATTGGTCTCGGCAAAAACAACGTGCTGATGGAGAAATCCGAGGTTATACGATCCGTTTCTGAGGCATTGTGCAGGTTAGAAAATAAACGGCAAAAGCACTATAGTGAATTTTTTATAAAGTCCGAAAATGGACCAAAGAACAACGCGTTATCGTAAAAGCCGAATATAACGAACGGGTGAAAACACTTGGTATGTTGTCACCAGCTTTAGGCAAAGCGCTAAACACCTTTACGAAAAAAAATACTGCACTCGTGGAGATATGGAAAACCGGATAAAAGAGCAGAAGCTACTGTTTTCAGACAGAACCTCCAGCCACCGCTGTTGGCCCAACCAATTGCGACTGTTATTTTCTGGATTCTCTTATGTATTGCTGGATGTGCTCCGACGAGTGGCATTGGTTGACACAAAATCCGCCAATAGTCAAGTGGATACCCTGCGAGTAAATCTGCTAAAAATTGGCGGAGTTGTTATTCGCAAAAGGCGTCGGATAAAAATCAAGCTGACGAACGCGTATCCACACCAAGAAATTTTTGCCGTCGTCGCGAAAACACTTAATTCAAGCTAACCTTTTTCGAATACTGCCCCAGCATATTGAAAAATAATGGGGGTTTGGGTTTGCTGTGCTCAGAAATGGGGTATTGCTCAATAAGTTAGTATTTGATCGCGATGCTCGCTATTTTTGTCCCATTTTATTTTGAATCAGTAGGAGTGCCCGGGTGGGCGGTTTTTATGAAATATCCGGGCTAACGGGCTTATAGGAGTCAATAGGTTGATCAAAGATTCCTATATTCATTCGCAAGTACCAGGGAGCTAGGGCCTATCAGCTGGGTGATCTTCACCATCGAGCACAGGAACATTTTTTAGGACAAACGGATCAATTCCATCTAAGCAGGCAATATTAAAAGCGTAGAGCTCAGGATTAGAGCGGCGCTGGTGATGCGTATATATACCGCAGCGGGCACAGAAGTAATGCTTCGCCGTATTGGTGTTAAACTGATATAAACTCAATAGGGATTCGCCCTCAACAATCGTTAGATCATTTAACGCAACCGAAGCAACCACCGCCCCCCTGCGCCGACACATTGAACAGTTGCAGCGGCGCGGCTCTATCAACCCGTTAGGCAAATTAACGGTAAACTTCACGCCACCACAGTGGCATTGCCCTTTGTGTATGGGCATCACCTTTATCTCGTCAACCAATGGCTTTTTACTGAAAGTATATTTTACAGTCATAACTCAAGCTCCATATTAAGGTCGCGCAGACAATAAAAAGTACCGAAACTCGGTAGTCTGATTTTTACGGCTCTGTATTACAGTCAGGCCCAAATTCGGGCAAAAAAATTGACAGAACCCTCAACGCAGAACGCTTGCATGCCCTAGCAAAGGCTGATGTCTATTTGCTTTCAACACACTATTTGATAAGCCGTTTGACACACGGAAGATTTCTGAATTTATTTTGCCAGGGCAAACCATACCCAACTAACAATTCATCAGTTGCCGTCTCGTATGCGTAATACTGCTCCGTCGGAATAGCGATGCGGTGCGGCTTCACAAACAATGTTGCTACAGCAATGGACGCTGGAAAATATTCTGCAATGTGTGCAACCAAACGAGACATTGTGCCACCAGATTCGATGGCGTCATCCACAATAATGACATCCTTGTTCGACACGGTTATATTTTGTTGGTAACTGATGTTAGAGTTGTTGTGCCTATCCCCCGGGGTGTGAGGGCATGAAATGCCATCCATCTCAATTTCAAAATCAAGCTGCCGAACCAAATCAGCAGTAAAGAGAATACCTCCCGGAACAACGGTCAATATCACAGCACTGCGATAGCGTCGATTCAACCTGTTGGCGATGCTAGGGAACATCTGATTAACCTAGTAATTTCTCTGCGTGACCTGCGGCGATTAGTTGTTAGGCGCCTTTCGCAGTTAATGGCCTTAGTCCTTAACAAGAAAGGCAACGCCACAAATGATCGCCGCAGGCCACGCCCTACGGGGCTTTCAGGAATTTAACCTGAGGGTGTTGCGCTCGTTCGCCGTGCAAAGCTTCCGCTCCTGCTCACGCTACTTACCTACGTCCATGTAGGCAACCAGCACGCCTCGCTCACGCGCCTACTCACGTTAAATTCCTGTAAGCCAGAGGAATCACTAGGTTAATCAGAGGTTCCCTGGACACCCCACACGCGATGTCCACTTCGCTAAACACGGTTTCACCTAAATGTGACTCTATCATAATTGCGCTCAGTGTATGTCATATCAGCTTTTTGGCTTATTAAAGCGATTACCGAGGTGCGTAACTAGTTTACTCGCGACGGCAAAATATATTCCGTAATCAATCTGTCTGTTTGCTCGTGCATCCCTCGAGTATTATAGTTTGTACTTGTGATAACAATAGCCATGTTCAGATCAGGTAGCGCGACGACCTTATTGCCGCCATTGCCACTCATGTAGAACGCGTTGTAGTCTTTTTTATTATCAGAGAAAGATTTTAACCACCACAAATAGCCGTAGGTCATTTCATCGTCGATCTGAACGTGTGCATTAGTGGATGTTTTGACCCACTCCGAGGAAATAATCTGCTTACCCTGCCACTGCCCTGCATTCAGATACAATTGTGCCAACTTGAGCAGATCCGCGCTTCGCATGTTTAATCCGCCGCCGGTCATTGCGAGACCTGTGGGCGTGTATTGCCATTCGACGGATTTTATTTCGAGCGGGTCAAATAAATTTCGCTGCGCAAACTCTGCCACCTTCGTTTTAGTGGCCTGCTCCAGAACAGCACCCAGGGTTACTACACCCGCCGTGCAATAGCTAAAACTACGTTTATAAGGTGAATCTTCCGGTTTGGTTGCCCATGCTGGAAAACCTTTAATCGGCAAACCCAAGGTAAATTGAACATAGTCTTCAACAAGGTACATACGCTCTTCATTGCCGCTCGAAAACTGGTTCCAATCATCACACTCAAGCAGAGAGCTCATCGTCAGAAAATCTTCAATCGTAATTTTTTCTTTTCTTGGGTCGGCATGGTTGACCGTAGTAATATGGGGCAAAAAAGACATCACCGTTGATTGCGCATCACCGATGAACTTCCGATCTATCGCCAGGCCCACCAATATACCCGCAACAGTTTTTGTCGCCGAACGCGTATTGTGCAATGTTCCGAAATCACCGTCAAAGTAATGTTCGTAAACCAATTTACCATCACGTGCAATCAAGATACTTGTAATTTTTGTGAACTCTCCTGACTGCACTGCAGCCTCCATTTGGTGAAGTCGGGTACTGGACAATCCCGCTCCAGCCGCATCCGTTATAGACCAACCCCTGAGCATGTCAATTTCAGAGGATTGACCGGGGGCCGCGATCACGCAGTGATTAATTGAAAGCAGAAGGGAAAAAAGAGTTGCAACTAAAGGGGTGATTCTCATAAAAAATATCTTCTGTACATTAATTTGATAAAACCGCCGCCTCAATGGCAGCAATATCAATTTTGCGCTGTTTCATCATAACTTCAATCGCTTTCGCTGCGACTTCTCTATCCGCACCAAAGGTAAGCTCTGTCAGTCGTTTAGGGTATACTTGCCAGGACAACCCGTAACGGTCTTTTAACCATCCGCAATGACTCTCCTCGCCACCATCCGCGGTGAGTGCCGACCACAACCTGTCCGTTTCCGCCTGATCTTCCGTTTCAACCGAAATCGATACAGCCTCAGTCAGAGTAAAATGTGGCCCAGCATCCAAAATCTGATAAGGCGCGCCTGCGAGGGTAAAATTGATAATATGGCCATGCCCCGGCTCACCTAAATACACCGCATCTACCCGACTATTAGGTAATAGTGAACAGTAAAACTTTGCAGCCTCTTGGCCCAGCCCACTATCAAACCACAAACACGTTCTTATTTCAGTTATCATATTAAGGTACCAGCCAAAGTAAATTCGCCTTTGAATATTCACTAAAAAGCTTTCAACCGTCGCTAAAAAGCATCGCGAAACATCTTTCACATTAATCAATGTAGAACGCAAAGATAATAATTCGCAGCACCGACATTTAACATTGAGACATAGATGTTAAACGGGTATAGCATCAAAAAAACTGACACTGTAACGCGCAGTCTTTGACGTTAGAGGCTATAAAAAGCGTAATTCGGAAAATTTTGATTTTAACGCTCCGCAGGCACCCCAAGGCGGTATACGAGAGCTTGTTCGATCATCAGGCGGATTACTTCCTAAGCCGTCAGACCAGCCTCCGCACCCAACTAAAGGCAGTAGCGGAGCTTATGCAGCCATACCAAACATACTTCGCTTTTGGTGCCCGCGTGACTGCCGATCACCAGGCACGTGTCCCCCGCCAGGGCCATCATCACGTTACGCGCATCGCCCATACCGCACGGAACAAGTGTTGCGCATAGCCAGTCGGGCATATTGATATCAACGATTGGAATAATACTGACGACATTTCCACTCGCCTTGCACGCTTTTTCCTTGGCAACCTATTAACTTGGCAATGAAAAAATTGCGCAATTAAATGTGAGATCACAACTTAAAATTTACAACCCACACCCACCAAATGGGCAGCACCCGTGTTGTCGTTTTGGAAGCTAACACCGAGTGATTCGATTTTTACATATAGCCCTTTGAGCTCATCCGTAAGGAAAAATCGCGCACCAACACCCACGGTAGGGGTTGTCTCGGTGTATTCGTCGTAGAACAGTGATGCTTCTTCGCTGATTTTACCTAAACCCACTTTTCCATAGATGTTGAGCCAAGTGGTACCCACATTGGAGCCCAGATTCACTCCCATATAGGAAATAGTGAGGTCGGCATCACCATAGTTGTACGAGCTCTCTCCACTTCCATATTTCACCTCGAAACCGGCGATTTTGTTTATGTCATATCCGACTTCGACATGCTGCCCGGAATAGCTGCACCCCGAATATTCACAGTCCGAACTATTAGCGCCGAAGAAACCGCCTCCGGCATACACCCCGCGCACATCTGCCGCGAAAGTATGCATGGAAAATAGACCAGAAGCCAGCAACGCAAATCCATTGATAATTTTCAAATATAACTCCTTATATATCAAACAATTAATCAACTACTGCAAAACGTGCCACAAAAGATACGGCAACTCAGCAAATAAATTATATAATTTTTGTGTCGAATAGATGAAAAAAAGGATGACAGTTTACAATTAATTACACTAAACACGCACGAGTAAAATCGCCGCGCAAGCAAACTGCAAAAAATCATATAATTCAGTCAAGCTTTTTTACTATATAAGCGCCATTAATCCCATTCAAAATTTTAGAGACTAAATGACCCGCCGAGCTTCAGTATTTTCGCAACACAAACAAATATTTAAACGAAAAATTATCAGCAAGGCCGCCCCACACAACAAGATAGCCGAACAAACTGCAAACAAACAACCGTTAACCAAAAGCAAATCGACTAACGGAAAAAACTATTAATCCCGAATAATTATGTAGGACGCAAAGAAATACTCAGGACCAGAAGGATTGCAATCACCCCAAAAAGTAACTTTTTTCCCCGCAAGATATGCTGCCAAACCAATAGATAATGCTTCCTGCACACCTTCGAGCTCAGGCTTAAACAATGCATAAATAGCATTCTCACAGCCTGGAATAAGCCAATCCCCTTCACCCACAAAAAAAAGTTGACCGCTAGCCGCATTGTATTGAACTCGTTTAATCAACTGAGTATTCGTAGATGCTGCATTGGCAATTAACGAAAACATGTTCACCAATATGAATAAAATAACACGCATAGATATTCCTTACATCCTCAGTTAACCAGAACCGCCACACCTAATGCCAAAATTTAGACTTCTCGACACAAAGATTCCTCGATAAGACACCGTCTACAAATTAAAACCGTGCTCATACCCCCTCGCAATACAACACCAAATGGAGAGCGTATTGCGATTACATAAGCTTACCCACCCAAATAGCCAATATGGCAAAAACCTGAAGAATCACGTTTGGTATAAAGGGTAACAGCAGAATCCATCGCACGCGAAGCTAGGAGAACCGCAACAAATACATCATAATTACTATCGCTAGCATTTATATAGGCCCAGTTTGCTCCACCTGAACTGGAGCACATATCTGTAACACCCGACAAAAAAACCCTAAATCCGAAATTTTCCCCACCTGCAACTTCAAATCTGGCAATTTTTTCTCGTTGCACACCATCCCACTCATCTGCGCTACTTATAGCTGGCAGCAACCACACAGAAATAATTACTATTAATCTAAACCAGAAATCACCACCCGTAATCATCACCTCTCCCCAAAAAAAGATTCGTTAAAGACATTTAAACTTCATACAAAATATCGCATTAATCAGAAAACAACAGCTGCGCCAGAGAACCCCCTAAAATATGCTTTCAAATAATGCTTGTCTCAGCTCGTTCCCTCTACTACTCATAGTACAGCATGAAACTTCCAACAAACACCAAATTTATCCTGCAGCGCTCCGAATAAGCCAAACGGGTGCTCAGCGAGCGGATCAGTTATCTGAGCGTCTTCCGTCAAGCGGGAGTAGATTTTTTTAATATCTTCAGCGCTTCCGCTGTCAATATACAGCGACAAATTATTGCCTTGCACGAACTCCTCGGAAGTTCGCAGAAAATCGGATGCTGAGAGTTTGAAGCTATCAGACACGATGGTCGAATTTACAACCAAATGGTGCATTGATTCGGGAAACATGTCTTTCATCGGAGATTCGCCAACCAAATAAATATTCAGCTCCCCGCCCAAAACGGAAGCGTAATACTCCATTGCAGGTTTGCAACTTCCGTCAAACAGTAAATATGTCGATAGTTTCATTTGAGATTCCCTGTTTATCCGCTAAAAAAATGGCAGAATCATTTCGCTAATCCCACCTATGTTCACACATCCCTGGAGCCGCCTTTTTGGCATTAACACATACAGCGAACGCACCCTAAAAAAATGCGTAACGCTCAAAGGCCACCAGAAGGCTCTATAAAACTTCCGGTAACGAAGGCCGATTTATTCGATACCAGCCAGTATATCGCTTCTGCAACCTCACTCGGTTCTCCCCCACGCTGCATGGGTATTTTATTTTCCAAGCGCTTTACTCTGTTTGACTCACCGCCACTCGCGTGCATCTCTGTGTAAATTAAGCCCGGCCTCACACCATTCACACGTATACCTTCTGCGGCAACCTCCAGAGCCAGACCACGAGTGAGCGTATCTATCGCACCTTTGGACGCAGCATAGTCGACGTATTCATTGGGAGACCCTGTGACGGATGCACGAGAGGAAACATTGACGATAGCACCTCCTACTCCACCATACTTTGTCGACATGCGCTTAACGGCTTCTTTACAACAAAGAAAGCAGCCCATTACATTAACCCTTAACACTTCACTAAACCGATCTTCCGAAATCTCGTCCAACCGGCATTGCTGTCTGAGAATGCCAGCGTTATTCACCAGCACAGAAAGACTCCCCAACTCCTTGTCCACTGTTTCAAACAGCCTGGACACATCGCTGAAACGGGAAACATCGGCTTTAACCGCGATGCACTTTACGTCCATGTCCGAAATCTCTCGTTTTAGGGACTGTGCAGCAGCGTCATCTTGTAGATAATTCACACAGACCGCATATCCATTCAGCGCTAGCAGTTTTGCAGTTTCAGCTCCTATCCCGCGACTACCACCAGTAATTATTGCGACTTTATTTCTGCTCATAGAAGCACTTTACACCACTAGGTTTATAATTAGCTGGGTCTCGAAACCGTGTATATCACGAGGAGATGTCGAAAATAGCACAAACGTCATTGCTGATATAGAAGAGGAACAACGTTAGTGTTGAACAGGGATAGAAGAGCGGATAAAAAGCACCACGATTTGGGCTAAGCGCTGTAAAAATAAGCGGAGGCTGGCAAACCCTCCGACAATAAAAAGTTGCTAGCAGATAGAAACAGAAAAATTATGGCGACACTTTGTATATTGGTGCGACAAGCCAGGTACCTTGCCGCCTTTGTAAAGTCAAAAGATGCACGCGCAATGCACCGTTCGAGCACGATCCAGCCATAGTGTAATCATCTAGAGAGATTTACTTAACTAGCCCATGCTTTTGATTGGGTCATTTTGCGCGTTGAAAAATCGTCGCAAATACCCGTCGATTTACCCGATCAAACCTACAGCGGGGACATGTCTCGTCCGGGATGAATATTAATGAGCAGCGGCTCGGATTAATACTCTTTGCAGTACAGGTTCATTAAATATTTCCCAACAGGCGAGCAAACCCCTGAAGACCCGCTTTAACGTCGGCAACATCGACCGCCTCTGCGGGATTATGGCTTATGCCCTTTTCACAGCGGACAAACAGCATGGCAATATCAAACACTCCGCCAAATATCATGGCATCGTGACCTGCTCCACTCATCAGGGAGTGAACCGGCAAATCAACCTCACGCAGGCTCTGTTCGATTTTAGTTTGCAGCCAAGCCGCGCACTCAACGGCATCGGCGTGATGAAATTCTTCCGTGTCCAAGTGAATTCCGCTGGACTCGCAAAACGCCTCCGCTACAGCGAAAATGGCGGATACGGTTTTATCACGTACCGCGTCTTCACTGCTGCGAATATCGAGGGTAAAAACACACTCGCCAGGAATCACATTAACGGCTGCGGGACGCACCTCCAGCTTGCCGACCGTTGCGACCACGCTGTTAGCTATCGCCAGATTTTCTATTTCGGTCAGAATTTTGGCCGCAGCAGTGAGCGGGTCACGGCGCATCGACATGGGAACTGTACCCGCGTGACCCGCCAGCCCTTTCAGAGTGAAACGAAACCGCCTTGCTCCTGCGATAGCAGTAACTATACCCAGCGGCAACCCCAACTGCTCCAGCACCGGGCCCTGCTCAATATGTAGCTCGAGGTATGCCTTGATGTCGTCTCTGGCGCGATTTGCCGAGCCTATCTCTTCCGGGGTTAGTCCAAATTGACGAAAGGCTTCAGCCAAAGTGACACCGTTCTCATCGGTCAGATTAAACCAATCGTTCTGCCATCGCCCGGCCACAGCAGCACTACCTAATAGTGTCGTCCCAAAGCGTACGCCCTCCTCATCACCAAAACCCACCACGTCTATGTGATAAGGCAACGTAACACCCTCCGCCTTCAGAAGCTCGACAACCTCTATCGCACTTAAAACCCCGAGAATGCCATCGTATTTTCCGGCCATTGCCACCGTATCCAGGTGCGAACCTAAAATAACGGTTTGCGCATCTGGGTTATCACAGGCCCAGCGCCCCCAGCAATTGCCAGCAGCGTCAATCCAGGTCTCCATTCCGGCTTCAGACATCCAAGCCAAAACCCGTTGATTACAAGCGGCATGCTCAGGCGTAAGGTAATAACGGCCGACCCCATTAGGCAAACAGGAGACAGACGCAAGCGATTCGCAGCGATCATAAACGCGCAGTGCCGCCTGCTGGAACGCACTCTCGCTTGGACGGCGAAACACTTCTTGCTCACTCATTGTTGTTGACTACCCCAGCCACAGATACGAAGCTCTGCTGCATTATTGGTAAACCGATAGCGCCTGACGCACCGCAGCACCGGCGGGTAATTTAAGGCCGTTGAGCAGCAGGCATTGCTCCAGGGAAGCCAGTGTTTGCAACACTGCGCTTCTCCGAGCGTTGTATCCCATTGTGCCGATCCGCCAAATCACACCATGTAGCGGACCAAAAGAAGTGCCAATTTCGATACCGAAATCCTCCAGCATTTGTTGGCGTACCCGGTCACCATTAACCTGTTCAGGAATATAGACTCCAACAACATTATTCATCCGCTGGGATTGCTCACCGTAAAGGGTTAACCCCATCGCGCGCAATCCTGCAGCAAGGGCATCGCCATTTTGCTTGTGACGCGCGACAGTATTGTCGACCCCCTCCTCCAGCAAAATACGCGCGCACTCGCGGGCTCCATAGAGCATGCTGGTGGCCTCCGTATGGTGGTTAAGCCGTTCTTCCCCCCAATAATCCATGATCATCGCCAGATCAAAATAGTTCGAGCTTATCCGCGAACCTGTGGCCTCGGTGTGATGTGCCGCTTTTATACCCGCTTCCACATGGCGGCGCTTATTAATTTCGTCCACTGCCTGTGAACTCAAGGTTATGGGGGCGCTACCGGAAGGCCCTGACAAACACTTCTGCAACCCTGCTGTAACCGCTGATATTTTCCATTCATCGGTACGAAAGTCGTTGCCACCAAGCGAAGCAGTAGCGTCACAATACGTCAGTACGCCCATGTCAAAACACATCGGCCCAATATCGGCCAGGGGCTGGCACATGGTGGTGGAAGTGTCGCCTTGTACCAGGGCAACTAATTTGGGGTTGAACCTATGAATTGCCGCTTCGATTTGTTCTGGCTGCGCCACTTGTCCCCACTCAAGATCCAACGTATGAACTAAAGCTCCGCATCGCTCTGCGATCTCTTTAAGCAACAGCCCGAAACGCCCAAAGACCGGAACCACCACTTTATCGCCGGGATTCAAAAGGGACACCATCGCGGCCTCAATCCCACCGCGTGCCGTACTGTCGACAATAAAAGTCCAGGGGTTTTTGGTTTTAAATACTCCCCGATAAAGCGCCATGGTTTCTGTCATGCAGCGAGTCATTGCCGGATCAAACTGACCGACCAGTTGATACGACATTGCACGCAAAACGCGGGGATCACAATTAATCGGGCCTGGGCCCATAAGCAAACGTGGTGGAGGCAGAAAACTTTCGTGCAAATAATCCGACATAGCAAACCCTAAAATTAACTGGCGAGTACGGCCTGATAAACCATGCGCGCTCCGCTGAGACAAAGAAACACAGCAAAAGTCCGCTTTAACAAAACGTCGTTGAGCATCGCACCCAGCTTCACGCCTACCGGTGCCATGAGTACCGTCAAGGGCACTATCACCGCAAAGCCTAACAGGTTAACGACACCGATTGTTCCCAGCGGCGCGTCTGGTGGGGTGCTGCCATACACTAATAAAAGTGCAGCACCGGGCAAGGCAATAATAAAACCGAATACTGCTGCGGTGCCAACAGCGCGATGTGCTGGAAAATTACACGCAGACAGGGTGGGCACACCCAGTGTACCGCCCCCTATCCCCATAACCACAGACACAAGGCCAATGACTGCAGCGATCACCGATTGCCAGAGTTTGCCAGGCAGACTGGAAAACAGGGGCTGCGCATTTGCGCGGAACATCATATTGGCAGCGACAAGAATCGCGACGATACCGAAAATAATTGCGGCAACCTGGCCTCCCGCTTCAGTCGCGAAAACGACACCCAAGACAACCCCAAGAACAATAAACGGCCACCACAATCTTACCAGTTGGCTGTCAATGTTACCGCGCTTGTGGTGGGCGCGAATGGAGGAAACACTCGTGGGAATAATAATGAGCAGCGAGGTGCCAGTGGCGACGGTCATTGCGGTAGCGGCGGAAATACCAATTAACTGAAAAATAAAGTAAAGCACTGGCACGATAACAATGCCCCCGCCTACACCCAAAAGCCCAGCGAGCAAACCCGCCAACGCACCGGTTGCAATCAACGCGGCAATAATAGGAAGCCATTCAGTCACACAATTTCCTGCTTTGTTTAGCGATAATTCAGTCTACGGTGGTTGAGCTTGAATACGCAGCACCATCACTACGGGGGTCCGTCGCTGCCAATGCGCTGCCTTGCTCGTCGGACTGCAATACTATGGCACCCGCATGCCCCATCGATTCCGATTTCGCGGATAAGACGTTTACCTTGTGGCCACGACTTGTGAGCGAACTGGCAATGCGGGCGCCCAGTTCGGGCTCAATTTTCAGATCGGTTGAGCTCTCACCCCAGGTGCGCCCCAGCAGCCAGCGGTCGTCTGCAATAGCCTTCACCAGCGGCTCGCCGCCATAGGCGTAGCGGGAAAACAGCGCGGCTTGTGTTTGCGGCTGCCCCTCTCCCCCCATAGTGCCGTATACCATACGGCGACCATCAGAAAATTCGGCGTAAGCGGGGTTAAGGGTGTGGAAAGGCTTTTTACCCGGTGCGAGAACATTTGGGTGTGTCGCATCCAGAGAAAAACTGCAGCCGCGGTTATTCCAGACGATCCCGGAACCCGGTAACACCACACCAGAACCGAACTCCCAATAGATGCTTTGAATAAAGCTCACCATCACACCATCAGCGTCTACACAGCCCATCCAAACGGTATCACCTGGATTGCCAGGGTGAGGCCAAGGCGCCGCAGTCTCTTTTATCCCGCGGGCAAGATCATCAAGAAACTCGGGGGCCAGCAGCTTGGCCTCCGCACCGGCTGCGACTTTCGGGTCAGCGACCACGGCATCTCGGTAGCGAAACGCCAGCTTTGTGGCCTCCACCAACAGGTGAACCGATTCCTCCTCACTTAAATCCGGAGTGCACAGGCGATCGTAAAGGGCCAAGATCATCAGGGATGCTACGCCCTGGGTCGGCGCTGGCAAATTGTAGAGCTGTGCCGAACGTAACGCTGTATTGAGAACTTGGCATTCGTTGGCCGCAAACCCGGAAAAATCGTCTGCAACGACCGAAATACCCAGCGCTTGGGCATCCCTGCAAATCGTCTTTGCCAAATCTCCCCGATAAAAGTCATCGAGCCCGGCATCAGCCAGCTGGGAAAATGTCGCCGCCAAAGCAGGGTTACAGATAGTTTGAACACGCTGTGTCAGAACCGGATGCAAAAACAAGCGGTCCAGCTCGCCATAGGTATCTGAAGTTCGTTCACTTGGTAACAATTCACCTGCGAGTTTTGCACACGCAGCTTTGAGAGATTCGGTCACTGTAACGCCTTCACTGGCTAGCGATACTGCAGGCTTTAACAACGCGTGAAGCTCTCTGGGCGCTCTGCTGGAAACGCGTGCAACAGCTTCACGGGCGCATCGCCAGGCCGCAACAGTGCCCGGCAAAGTGATACATGCACCCGCTCCGCGGCTGGGCAATTTACCCGAGAAGGTTTCTGAAGATAGACTTTGCAAACACACGCCAGCCCCATCGATGGCGATGGGGCTGGCTCCTGGAGGGCTGATCAACCAGAAGCTATCGCCGCCGATTGAATTCATATGTGGGTAGGCAACCGTGATAGCCGCTGCTGCTGCAATCATGGCATCGACTGCGTTAGCCCCATTTGCAAGCATGTTATAACCGACATCAGCAGCGACTGCATGCGGTGCAGTAAAGGCGTAATCAGTCACGCGGAATAAGAACCTGAACGAACAACATGCACAAATTAATTGCCAGAACCAGGCAATGTAGTTTCGTAGGTGCCCCAGTCAGCCAGAAGCGCATTCACCACTTTGCTTCCCACCAAATAAGCGGACTCAAGAGCAGCCTGTAACCCGGCATAACCTTCATTCTCCGCCATCAGATTTTGCGCAGCGGTGATACCAGGAGGGGGCATGGTGAAATTACTCCCGGTACGCAATACGAGGTAACGGTCGAGATCCACACGACCAATGTTATCCAGATAGCTGAGCGACAAATAGGTACCTGTATCTTCCATCGCCGATGTCACAAACTCGCCCTGACCTTTCGTCCAATAACTCACCCAATCGTTGGCCCAGTCATTCATCATCGCGCCGTGCCAAAATGTCATCGCGGCCAATTGATCCCCTTTCATTACCACCGCCTTTTGCTGAGCCTTAGGGTGGTTCACATAAAGTTTGCGCGTTTCCTCAAGCGAGGGCATATCGGGTAAAACGGTGTCTTTGGTCAACTCGTAGGCCCAGTCGACCAACGAGAGATTCAGCGTATACATTTCGCCATTGAACGGCTCCTGGTAAGCCGTCATCGGTGTAGCGCTCTTGCTAAATAGCGGGAAATACCCGTGTTTCCAGTCTTTGGGCATCTCACGCGAATCAATTTCGTGGGCGAGATCGCCATCAATCAAGTGCTCCGCCCAAGCCGCAGAACCAATCGATGCATCTTCCGGGTCGATACCGGCAATCCCCGCTACCAGCCAGTAAGCTTTAGAGAAATCAAACCGTGGATCGAGCCCTAGCGCCATAATCGCTGACGTGGATTTGGCGGTTCCCATACCAGTAACAATCCCCATCACACCTTTGTCCATATTCATGTAAATATCGTGGTGTGAATTTGGAAAGGCGAACCGGGTATCCAGATCCATTCTCTCTTTCCAAAGTTGAAACTCGCCGGCAGTATCGCCCTCGTCGTCACCGATTTCGAACATCGAGACAACGACCACCTTAACTGGTATTGGCGTCTGCGTGATGGTTACACCCGAGTCCATCGGGCTAGACGCGCAACTGCAAAGCCAGCTACAAAATGCAAATATGCCAATCAATCTTTTATTGAACATGGTCTAACCTTAATCGTCATTGAAAGAGAAGAACCTGCGTGCAACCGCTCAGGGCTCTGCTCATTATTTTTTGCCTGGGCCGCATCGAATCTTTTAGTTTATCGAACCTTTTAGGTTAACGGCCCTACTTTAATTTCAAAGCTCTAATTTAATTTAACGACTCTAGTCAAAAGTTTTTAATGAACCAGTTAGCAGGGCAAAGCCAAAGCATTAGTTCAGAGCGCTGAAAGAGAACTTCCAAACAGGAAACGCTAGCTATTGGCTTTAACTTCCGCCATCCAGTCAGCCTGCCGTTTCATATCGTCCACATATTTCATCCAGCGATTCGCCGATTTAGTGGTTTCTTTGAAAGCAACGGATTTACGCAACGAGTTCTTGGCTGAATCGAATTTTTTCAGTTCCATTTGCGCAATGCCTAACAACAACCACGCCTTGCCTGGCGATTCCAGTTTTGCATCCAGTGCTTTTTTTAGCGCGGTTTCTGCCTGTTTCCACTCTCCCATTTCAACGTAAATATTTGAGATGGAAATCCACGGATCGCCGGTTTCACTCATCGGAGCGAGTCGCTCATACGCCAGAATTGCCTTTTCCCGCTCTCTTGCTGCTGCGTAAGCGGCAGCCAGCATTTCCAAAAAGGTCGCATTTTCCTCCAGCATCTCGTCGGCAAACGCCTGCTCCAACATACGCGCTGCGTGCTCGGGAATTCCACGGGTCACAGCTAATTGCAGCAGCGATTTAATCGTGGATTCTTTATCGAGTAGCTTTTGCTGAAACGCGAGCTTCAAGACCGCCAACGCCGACTGCTCATCTTCCAACATCACATATACGCTGGCGAGCTGCTCCCAATAGGTCGCCTTGTCCGGCCAGTGTTCGACCATCTGCTGTAAGCTCTTCGCAGCTTTGGGATACCGCTTCAACTCAAAAAAGCTTGCTGTAAGTAACTGATACCAGGTTTCCTTGGGTTTATCGGAATCGCCAATGGCCTTTTCCGCATAGGGAATCGCTTCTTCATAGCGCTTCATCTGCGCATATATATTGGCAAGGAAAATCGATTCCGTCGGCTTCGGTGTTTCAAGCTGTGTGTACCAGTCCTCTGCAAATTCCAGCGCCTGATCATACTCGCCAAGCGCCGCGTGAAGTTGCGCAACCATGTACCCCACGTTAATAACCACTTTTTCGGGCAACTGGTTTAACGCAAGACTTTGCTTAAGGTAACCGATGGCTTGCTGAAAATTTTCTCGCGCCATTTCCACATACCCCAGGGTTTGCAAAGTTAGCGCTTTATCTAAGGAATTGTCGTCCACCTCTGCCAACAAAGTTTGTAATCGGGTGTAAGCTTCTTCAGTCTTGCCCTCTCCCATCACCGTTTGAATATCGGTCAGCTCTTTAAATACTTTTCCGCTTACCGAGCCCGCACTCCAACTGTAGCTGCAACACAGCAGCATCACCAGCGAGACTAGAATTCGAAATACACGCATCGCTCTCCTCCTCGTTAGCGGCTCAGTTTAAATTCGATCGTTTGCTTTGCCCGTTGAGCCTTCGGCATACCATCGACAATTTTGGGTCGAAATTTCCAGCGTTTGATTGCAGCTATGGCCGCCTGATCGAACAACCGTGGAGGCTCAGCTTCCAGAACTTCGGCATCAGAAACGGTTCCGTCCGGGTTAATCGTAACCGCCATGGTAACGTAGCCTTGTATCTTCGCCTGCTTGGCCGCACGCGGATACGTCGGCGGCACTCGCACGACTGGAATCACATCAGTATCAAACCCGGCGAGACCATCACCCTGACTCAAGGCACCTAAGAATGGCCCGTCCCCAGAATTAATAGGTACTCCGATACTGGGCATATTCATATTGAGATTCGGATTAATATCCGTCATCTGCTGGTTCATTTCCGGTGTTTCTGGTGGCGTTTCCGGTGGTGGTGGCTCCTTCGGTGGTTTGCGCTTTTTGGTTTGCAAGTCATCATCGCTATTGTCAACACGCACGAAATTCAAATACGTTTGCTGGCCATCCAGTTTTTCCAATTCGCTTCCCGGGCGGATTAATACGTGCATCAACAGGAAAATAAGCAGACCAATGGCGACTGCCAAAACCGAAATACTTAGCCCTTTAAGGGCGGGATTTGCAGCAGTGGTGGCCATCAATTACTGGCCTCCCTCGGCTGCGACAGACACACTTTCCGCGCCCGCCATTCGCGCCTGATCCATCACTTCAATCAGAGTTTCGGTTTTGGAGTCCGAATCCGCGACAATAATCACCGCGGCACCCGGGTTTTCCGCCAAACCTCGTTCGACGTTCGCTCGCACTGCACGCTTGTCTACCAGACGCTTGTCCATAAATATCTGGTTATTCGCCGTTATACCTATCTGGATGGCATTCGACTTGGCAACCACCGCGGTTTCTGCATTGGGTCTGCTTACATCAACACCGGCTTCTTTGACGAATGTGGAGGTCACAATAAAAAAGATGAGCATGATGAAAACCACATCGAGCATAGGCGTCAAATCGATCTGGCTCTCTTCTTCTTCGTCGATTAAAAATTCTGAATCAGACATACAAAGTCCTAATGTTGTTTAAGCGCTGTTTTTAACAGACGTAGTTCTCGTTTGTAGCGGCGATCCAACCCCGTGGCGAACGGGATTGCAATAAGCGCAACCACCATGCCCGCCATGGTAGGAATGGTGGCAGCACTCACCCCATTCGCCATTGCTCGCGGGTTACCAGAACCCATAAATGCCATAACATCGAATACCTGAATCATCCCGGTTACGGTACCCAATAGGCCAAACATGGGCAGAAGCGCGATCAGCGTCGGTATCATCTTAAGGTTTTTCAGCATTGAGCAATCAACTTCGGAAATAAGCTGAGCACGTTCGCGGTCGGCGTACCAGGACGTGTACTCGTCTCTGGCTTCCCAGGTACTGATACACGCTTTTTTGCCAAGCTTATGCTCTGCAAAAAAATACCAGTAGCGCTCTAGAATCATCCACCACAGCCAAATCGCCATGAACAGGATGGCCCACAATACGTTGCCACCCTTATCCATAAAATCCTGAAACATTGGCAGAAGTCCCATGATCAGGCTCCTTTCGCGTCGGCTTCCGCTTTTTTCGCCATCAAACCAGCGGCTTGTTCACTAATCATTTTTCCGATTTGGGTTGCTCGTGCAGCCAGCATACTGTGGCTCAGCAACAAAGGAATCGCTGCGCACAAACCCAGCACCGTAGTGATAAGCGCCTGCGAAATACCGCCAGCCATCAGTTTAGGATCACCGGTACCAAACAGGGTGATGGCTTGGAATGTGCCGATCATACCGACCACCGTACCCAACAGCCCCATTAGCGGTGCGACGGCTGCGAGCACCTTAACAATCGAAAGCCCACGGCGAATGCCCGCCATATCGTGGATAATGACTTCCTGCATTTTTCTGGAAATAGTTTCCAGATCCAGGTGGCGGTGTTCGAAATAAGCCTGCATTACCCGACCTATAGGGTTGTCTTCCTCTACCTGATCAAGGTTTTTTAGCTGGCGTTGCATTTTGCTGCGGGTGCGCATCAAACTCAGCATACGCTCCAATACAATTAACATTCCGATAATGCCCACAATAATAATTGCATAGCCCACCGTACCGCCCTGCTCAATTCGCTCCATAAGACTTGGCGATTGCACTAACAAACCGAGTAGCGCGCCGCGTGACGGGTCAATCGTAAAATCCACCACCGCGCCTGGAGCCGCAGAGGTGAGTTTGTCAGCGCTGCTGCGTGCGTAGCCAGCCGGTTGGCGAGCCAGCTCGACCAGGGTACCGTCTTCGGAGAGGTAATTAAGGTACTTATCACCCGTAACCACGTTAAACGCACCAACGCGCACGATGTCTGCATCGTAGGTTGTACCATCCGGGTCAATCACTTCGTGTTTGAAACGACTCAGGTCACCAGAAAGTGCCGTTTCCTGAATCAGCAACTGCCACAAGCTACGGATCTGATCAATCGATGGAATCTCTGAGCTTTCTGCCAATTCGGACACAATCGCTTTGCGTTCTGGCTTTTCCGCGCTGATTAACGACGCGAAAATAATAGACTCAGCATCATCTGCTGTTTGGCGAAACACACCAAATAGCTCACCGAGATCGCCCGAGCGGCGGTCCAGCAAATCTTGCAGTTCTGCAAGTGCAGTCTCATTTTCATCAAAGGTTTTACGCAGAGAATCGCGCAGCGCTTCCTGCTTTTTGACCTCTGCTTCGGCAGAAGCCATCAGGGATTCCTGTTCACCAGCTGCAGCACGAAACTTGGCTTCGCGTTCTTTGTTGCGCTTGGCTTCAGCGCTGGCGTTGGCGGTGACTTCATCCATCAAGTCTTTCAATGACTGGGTGCCTTGCGCATGGGTTACCACAGGCAGAATGGCCAGCAAGGCGATACATATTGCTCTAAACATCAGTTGGCCTCCGGCGTGTTAAAAGGCAAGGTAAGAAGCGAGGGCGGAGCCTGTTTACGGGCAACCCGCAGTCCATCCCTCACAGTTTTACGGTAACCAGACCCGGAAAGCTTTTCCCAGTGATTTTCAGCGGAGTTCCACCGGCCGGTTTCACTGCCATCTAATGTTTGATAAAACAGTCCCACGCGGCCGAAGCGCAAGAAGCTGACTGTGCGACTGGAGCCATCTTCCGCCAGTTCGCCACTGTAAGCTTCAATGGTGCGTCCGTATTCCGCTTCAACCATGTAAGCCTCCATAATACGACGGTATTTTTCACCCACAGTCACGTCGGCACGATCAATCATGGACTTAAGATTCTCAACTCTATCCAGGCGTTCTTGAATTAAAAACGGTACATCGGCTTCCACCAGCTTGGTAAGCACGTCCGTCATTTCAATCATTAACGGGAGCGCACCGGTTTCTATCGTTTCAATTTCTTCTGTTTGCCGCTTAATCGAAGAGATTTCGCCCTCCTGGGACTCCACCAGACGAGCTAACTGACGGTTGTATATTTCCAGGCTTTCTGCTCGCGCTAGCGCAGCACGGTAACGTTGAAAAGCTTCCTGCTTTTTATCATCCAAATTGTTGATACGCTCTTGGCTTGCGGCGGCAGCTTTATCTGAAGCAACCTGCTTGTCGATGGTAGTTTGCTGCGCATGAGCCACCATCGGCACCGCGAGTGCCAGACACAAAGCCTTCCAGGAAAATTTCGGGTTAGGCATGATCTCTCCGAATCAAAAATAAATCGACTACCCCAACACAGAGTCGGGAAATTAGAAACGGTTTTGGGGAAGCACGGCGGTCGAAAGACCGCCGCATGTGTTTCACGTATTAAAATTTATACGTGGCAGAAAGTTCCCAGCTGAAGGGTTTTTCGGGCAATACGACCGAGCTTCCGAACAGGTTCGGGAAGTTGGAGCGGTAGTACTTTTCATCTGTGATATTTTTGAAGTTAGCTCCGACTTCCCAGGTATCGTTCGAGTAAGAAATACCCGCGTTAAATAAGTCGTACGAAGGCAGGGTGACCGAACCGGTAAAGCCAGACGCAGTTTCATCCGCATGGAAATAACTCACCACCGCAGACCAGTTGTCGTAGAAGCTGTATTGCGCGACCAGGCTGTAGCTGTTCTCCGGGATACCCGCTTTTTCAGCTGGACCAAGCACGAACCCACTCACAGTACCGCCGTAGAACGCACCTGGATCGACATTAGGTAAGTCTTCTGCACCAAGGAATGTCCAACGACCACCGCTCGCTTCGGTGTTAATATTCACAACTTCAATCTGAGTGTAATTCGCAGTCAGGGAGAAACTATCGGATACTAACCAGCGCATTTCAAACTCAGTGCCGGATGTTTCGACTGACTCGTTAGTCGTCGCAGACTGCGCACTGTAATCCGTACGATCCTGCTCAAAATACGCGATAGCTGCGTACAAACGGTTGTCAAAGAAACTGCCTTTGATCCCCAATTCCTGCAGTGTGGAATCGTCAATTGCACTACCTTCCTCAACATTACCCAAATCCAGTTCCGCGCCCTGCCCCACGATCATTGTCATTTGTGATGACTGGGTGTAGTAAGGCGTAATGTTCAACATCGGAATTTTGTAAGAGATACTGCCGGTCCAGGAAGTACCGGACTCGGTCGATTCTGCACGGTCGCCGGATGGAGTATGGACGTACATATCAATGGAGTCGTAGCGAACACCACCAGTCAAACTCAGACCAAAATCAAAGTTAAAATCGCCCATTACACCCAAACCAGAGTCGGTGTAATTACCCATAACATAAGTTGCCCATACGCCGTCTGGGCTGTTAGTGGCAAGCGCGAGCTTATCAACAGGCGTTGAAGGTTGGGTGATGTCGCGGCGGTCAAAATACTCGTAGAAGAAGTCGTCACCGTGTTTGAAGTCAGTATGGCGAACCGAGGGCGAAATCTGAATGCCCGCTTCCATATTGCTGGTATTAAATTTGTAATCGACGATCAATTTTTCTTCGATAACAAACGAGTCATGAAACTGAGAAAACCCGTAGGCGTTTTCATTGAGGTTGTCGTACGCGTCGTAGAAAATTTTATTGGTAACCGAGAAGCCATTGCCTTTGTCGAAGATATAATCCAGATAAAAGGTCGACGCTATGTTAGTCAGCTGATCCTCTTCAGACACCAACACCTGGTTGTGCTTGAGTTTGGCGGTACCCGGGTTCACCAGCGCCATGCCTTCCGGAATATCTGCTGTGGTAACTTCACTTGGGAAAACGGTGTCTATACCATAACCACAACAACCTGCTGCCGCATCGTATTCTGCGGGAGAGATACGACCATCGCCGTTGGTGTCCAGTGGTTGTGGACTACCCGTCACATAAGTGCCATTGTCGATCAGATCCTGACTCAGGCGGTTCCAGCCGGCTACCTGGTTACCATCGTACTCGTGGTACATACCACCGAACTCAAGGCGGTGCGCGCTGTTAATGTCGAGGTTGAAAGACGCCTGAAAAATATTCTGGTCGGTCTGCGTATTATCGTAATAGCTGCCGGAATTCTCGGTCTGGAAAAGTGCATAATATCCAAAACCTTTACCCGCGATCTTACCTGGACCACCGACTTCGGTAGTAAGAACGTTTTGATCCCAACTGCCGCGCTCTACTTTAATTTCGCCTGTTGGCGACTCGAGGTATTGCCCAGTTTCCGCACGTGCAGACTTAGGCACAAAGTTGATATAACCACCAATTTTAGATGGCCCCATAATCGGAGTTGATGGACCGCGGACGATATCGATGCGGTCTGTCGCACCCAAAGGTGTAGGGTAGTTACCTGGGTTGTCCAGGCGACGCATACCGCGGAAATAAACTTCACCAGCGGTGCCACGTACATCCAGTGCACCGGCGACGCCAAAGAACGATTGGGTAAAGGCACCAGGTGACGCCACTACCAGATCATCGATATCAGAAATATTGAGACCGTCAATCATTTCCGAGCTGATAGAACTTACCGCGCGAGGCGTTTCCAACAGTGTTTTGCCGAACCCGAATACTGAGTCTACAGGCTCAGTAGGCAGTAGGCCCAGATCGTCCTCGACTTCACCCTCAGCGGTATAGGTTTCCAGTTCGACCGCTTCATCTTCTTGCGCCCAGGTCGCCTGAACCGCAAAAACGCCCAAAGATGCGCTAACCGCGCACGACAAAAAATTCTTCTTAAATTGGTGCATATCCAACTATCCCCAAGTCAAATAAATCGGCCCAAAAAACGGGCTCTGTACATAGCCGGAAGGGCTTGAGCAATCGGTGTGCCAACAAGCTGTCCAAATGGTCAGGTTTTCAAAAAACGAGAATAGTTCCTTTATTTTCAATAAGTTAAAAATTATCTTGGTTGACCTAATGGTCAAAATCCGTTTTTAGCGACCATAAAAAAGGGCCCGCAGGCCCAAAGTTAGTGCTTTTTAAAAACAAGCGTTTATGTGTGCACCAAATTAATTAAAGCCCCGCTACGGCGTAGAGCACAATTCGTAGTGATTACAGATAAATCCTCGCATTGGCGGCTTACTTGACAATACCCGCTGACTACCTTTTTGGAACTGCTGGGCGAATTTATCCATTTTTTTCTGATAGTCGTGCACCAATTTCGTCTTTAGCTCGTCATTCATAAATCCGTATTTGAGCGAGTTTAGCCCTAGCGTTTGCAATTCACTCCAGGACAAATTGAACTCCTTGACAGCCACAAAAAATTCATCTGTCAGGTTCGAGTCCCACATCCCACGATCGTCTGTTGATAGGGCAACCGGCACATCTGTGCGCAATAACTCTGGGAAGGGATGCTTGCTGTAATCGTCCACATATTCCAACAATAAATTACTGATGAGATTCACTTCGACCATATAATTGCTATGCCGCATCAATAGATAGGTGTCCGGATCAGTAAGTAAATTGACGCCGTGGCCTATCCGGTTTGCACCGAGTAACAGTGTGTTACGAATATGCTTGTTGGGCTCGTCCACCTCTCCCGCGTGAATGGACAGATCAATGCCCGGGTATTGCGCCCGCAATTTTCGCAATGTTGGCAAAAACCGCAGCGGGTGCCCCTTATCGTTGTCTTCCCGGCCAACCATATCAATGGCTACATACATATCCCGGTGCGCATCGACGAACGCGTACATCTGCGCAAGCCGCTCTTCAGCGTTGGGGGCGAACCGCAACAATGCGTATTGGAACTTCACTGTTACACCAGATTCCACAGCATCTTTCTGCTGAAGACGTTCTTTGTAATAGCGGTACACTTCTTCAGCGTCAATCAAACTGCCGTCCGGACGCATACCCACCGGTGAGCAGTCGATTTCCAGGTACATTAATCCTTCACGGCCAAAAGCCTGCATATTGCGCACGAGAATCTCCGCCAGTACATAGTGGTTCATGTATAGCTCGTTCAAGCGCTGCCAGTGAGTTTGGAAAAATTCGTCGCGCCCTTCATGCGCAGAATCCAACTTAAGGCTATTAAGCCATCCAGCCTTTTGCTCTGCGCTCATATCCTGCAGGCGAACGTACTCTGACTGCTCGCAGGCCGAGAGTTTCTTGTACGTGGATTCCTGAATGTTTTTGAAATACAACAAGTAGGGGTTACCACCAAATTCATTGCCGCCGTAACCTGCGCAATTATTGATTTTGATCTTGGTGTAATAAATATAGCCTCGCTTCTCCTGTGCGAGTGCCAGTTCCAGCCACCACTCGGGAAACCCGGCACCGCTGAGGTGGTTGTGCAAATCGCCGCCTTTAGGCATGGCATACAGGAAATGGTACAGATCTTTGTCGGTCGCCGTCTTTTTAAAGCTTTCGAACCAGTCTCCCTCGGCACGAACACTGCTGCCTACCAATAACAGAGCAATAATAAAAAATTTGTACATAATGCGTTCTCGAAAATATATGTTCGCAACTCTTAATATGTGAGTGTAATACGTAAGTGAAAATACTGCGTGAGTGAATAGTGTATAAAAAGTTAGCCGGACGCAATCATAATGCCAACTTTGGCATAATTCTTGTTCTCGTCTGATCTACTGGATTCATTTTTAAAACTGCCATAGCAAACTGTCAGCTGAGGATTCAGGAAAAAATGATACAGACAGCCGAAAATATTTTTCTAATCGCAGAGGCACCTTTAGTGACAGAGCAGATAGTAAAAGAACAGACACCCTATCCACGCGACCTTATTGGCTACGGTGCGCAAACCCCCACCAATCCCTGGCCCAACAATGCCAAGATTGCGGTGCAGTTTGTCATAAATTATGAGGAAGGGGCGGAAAATTGTGTGCTCCACGGCGACGAAAATTCAGAAACATTTTTGTCAGAAATTATTGGAGCCCGGGCCTACCCCGCGCGTCACATGAGTATGGAATCCCTTTACGAATACGGCAGCCGCGCCGGATTTTGGCGGCTGCACCGCTTGTTTACCGAGTATCAACTGCCCGTTACGGTATACGGTGTAGCGATGGCGCTTGCACGCAACCCCGACGCCGTAGCGGCGATGAAAGACGCCGAGTGGGAAATTGCCAGTCATGGTTTGCGCTGGATAGATCATCAATTCATGCCAATTGATGAGGAGCGCGAGCAAATAGCCGAAGCGATTAGACTGCACACCGAAGTCACGGGAAAGCGTCCGCAAGGCTGGTACACCGGTCGCGACAGCCCGAACACGCGCGCTCTGGTACTGGAGGCAGGAGGATTTCTATACGATTCCGACAGCTATGCCGACGACCTACCCTACTGGGTGAATACCGAAAGCCAGCCTCACCTGGTAATTCCCTATACGCTGGATACTAACGATATGCGCTTTGCCGCACCGCAGGGATTTAATTCAGGCGATCAGTTTTTTACCTATTTAAGGGATGCGTTCGACGTACTCTATGAGGAAGGTGCCAGTGCTCCGAAGATGCTGAACGTGGGTTTGCACTGCAGAATTGTCGGCCGCCCAGCGCGAATGAAATCGCTGCAACGTTTTATTGAACATATACTGCAGCACGACGATGTATGGATTTGCCGCCGTATTGATATCGCACAGCACTGGCATACCCATTTCTACCCAGAGATTACCCCTTAATGAGCGCGTACATTATTGTCGATATCGCTATTAAAAATGAAACCGAATATAAAAAGTATATCGCTGCAATTACACCATCTGTGACTCAGTACGGCGGGCGTTATTTGGTACGGGGCGGCAATCCAGAAACACTGGATGGGAGCTGGCAAAGCTCGCGTATGGTCGTTATGGAATATCCCGATCGGGCTACCGCGGTCGCCTGGCTGGAAGCGGCGGAGCTCGCCCCGATTCACCAGATGCGCAGAGACAACGCTCACTATTGCAATATGATCGTCTGCGATGGTGTGCCTGGGTGAATAGTATGCCTGTTTAGATTGTACACACTATTCCCGATTTGGAATGACCCGCCCTCTTACTCCGCGCCGTTAATTATTACTGCAATTCTCGTTCGGGCTTGCAGGCCGAGGGTTTGGTCAGCTACCGGGGTTTAGTTAAGGCGCCGGGAAATAATTGCCTCGTAACCCGAAAGATAAATAATTTTTATTGCGCACCCTCAGACAACACATCTTGTGCTTCGCCCGCGTGCTGATTACCAGACGACTCCGTATCACTGAGTGTCGGTTTGGTTCGGAACAGCTCTAAAACGAACGCGCATATCGCACCGGTTGATATGGGAAACTGCAAAAAGCTTTTGAGCCATTGCGGTAAAAATGAGATGAGTGGCACTACAACTGAGCAAACAAGACCGAAAATAACAGCTGCTGTCACCAGAGGCCAGTTGCGGACTCTCCCATCACCACCGCTAACAATCATCAAGCCGGACATAAAAACCATAATAAACATCAGCAGCGTCGCACCAGACAGCACGGCCGCAGGCATGATGACGAAAAACCCACCGACAATTGGAAATAGGCCGAGCACGACCAACATGACAGCAACAAAACGGCCCACGTAAGGACTACAGACACCGGTCAGCCGAATAACACCGTTATTTTGGCTAAACGTTGTATTTGGAAAGGTACAGAAGATCGCAGCAATAAAGGAGTTTAGTGCGTCGCCACTTAAACCGCCACGCACACGGCGCCAGAACGCGCGATTGTTAATGGCCAGGCCGGAGAGCTTCGAGGTTGCGGTAAGGTCGCCCAAGGATTCCGTAGCAGAAATTAAATACACCGGCATCAGTACCAGAAAGGTGGTCAAATCAAAACTTAGCGGGAATTGCGTTACGCTCGGCACGAACACATTCGGCATGGCATTGAGTGGTGCTGTGTCAACCATTCCCAATGTCCAAGCAACGCCAAACCCAACAAACAGACCTATCGTGATGCTGGTCATTCGCAACAGCGCATTTCCAGTTCGCACCAGAATTAACGTAATCACAAACACGAGCAACGCTAAACCTAACACCCACCAGCCTGGATACAACTCGACTCGAGTGTAATCGCCATATAAATTCTTAAGCGTGGTCCATACCAGTGAAATACCTATGAGGGCCACCGCAGTTCCAGATACATTGCTCGTAATCCAGCGCCGCAAATGCTCGACAAACTGAACTAACACAAGCATACACAAGGCGCACACACCGCTGGTTCCCAGCACTGCACCCAGCGCCTCTGCCGAGCTAGCGCCGTTTAATAGCGTGTAGTATGAGAAGATCAGCGGGCCAATGAACGTAAAACTCGTGCCCTGAATACTCAGCAGCCCGGAACCAATCGGGCCCACCCTACTCACTTGAATTAAAGTCGCGACACCTGAAATGACCAGAGAAGAACTTACCAGATAGGCGGTGTCTACCGGAGAGAGCTTCATCCCCAGCGCAATGATCAGGGGGGCCGTGACTATGCCGCCAAATACAGCGAGTACATGCTGCAGCGAGGCAAGCAGCGTTTTACCTGCAGATGGTCGATCGTTGAGGCCCACGAGCATGGGAACATTCAACCGAGAATCGGACATGAAATACCTATACACCCAAGTTAGGGAGTCGATTTAATAAAAGTGTCTAAATGTAAATAAAGCGCAAGCGCCATGGTTAGACGGCTCTGTAGACAGAGCAATTTCGGTGCCCGCTTGTTACCAACGGTCATATTCGCTATTACTCAACAACTCAGCACAAAAAACATACGCTAAACAACGCCCCTTTTCGAATACGAGCAAAATTTTTTCATTCGCTCGAGGATAAAAACGGCGCCAAACTACTCGAACGACCAGGCGGTAAAAAATTTTCGTTTCACAAACACCCCTGGCGCAACAAGAAGCGAACCAAATGCGGTCACGAAAAAACACACTGCCCCATAAAGGGGCTAAGCCCGTTGATAAAGCGCGTTTTATTCAGGCCATTAACATCACACACGCGCCAACCCCAAAAGCTACTGCTATTTATGCAAACAAAGAAACACCCTTTTTATTTTTCGCGGTATAAGTTTTGCCATGCAAGTGTATACAGTGCAGAAATGCCGCTTGATATACGCTTGCATTACCGGGCTGTCGGATCAAGATAAAAGACAGATTTGTATATTTTTTAACTTAAATATCGCCAACATTATCAACCGCTTTAGTAGCGCGAAAACCAAGTCAGCTGTGAAATAGGACATTTGCAATCGCCGATCGCAGAGAATTCGGACCCTAAACTGGAGCGGAACTAACCTGCTTATTCTCCGCGAAAGATGTACCCAAGAGATATAACGACCGATGAAAACCGAAGAAACGCAGCTTCAACACCTGCTTGCTTTAAGTACTGAAATGGGATTAGAGATAAAGGAAGAATGGACCGCTGGTGTCCTCACCCACTTACAAAACGCCAAACGTATGGCGGATATTCTTTATCAAGCGCCCATAGCTAACAACGACCTGGCTTTGGCCAATGTTTTTCGGCCCGATGGGCTTGTCGTATCAGAGGGCAGTAAAAAGTGACGGGACATTTAAATGAAATTCAGGCGTTCTACGCCGAAAATCCACTCAATATTGTACAAAACATAGAGCAACAGCTCGACACTATAGTCCAGATAAATCCGAGCTTGAATGCATTCACGTCGATCTCCCGACGCCGTGCGATCGAAGCCGCAGAACGCCTCACAGAAAAGCAAAACCTCGCCGAAATGCCTCTCGCTGGGGCGACCTTTGCGGTGAAAAACCTGTTTGACATTGCCGGGGAAGTCACCCTGGCGGGAAGCAAATTGAACGAACGCCATAGTCCCGCGAGCCAGGATGCCACACTTATAGAAAGACTGGAGAATGCGGGAGCAATTCTTACGGGTGCACTTAACATGGGCGAATACGCGTACGACTTTACCGGTGAGAATTGTCATCACGGCAATTGTGGCAACCCGTACAAGCTCGATCATATGGCAGGAGGGTCTTCTTCAGGCTCCGCTGCAGCGGTCGCCGCTGGCCTGGTGGACTTTTCATTAGGGTCCGACACTAACGGATCTATTCGAGTACCCGCATCCTTCTGTGGAATATTTGGCCTCAAACCGACTTACGGGCGACTGCCTCGAACCGGGACATTCCCATTTAGCGATAGCCTCGACCACTTAGGCCCACTGGCGCGCAGCACTCAAGATCTCGCTCGCGTATACGATGTATTGCAAGGGTACGATGGAGGTGATCACGCATGCGTAGACCGTCATAGTTCCCACACCGTAAGCCAGTTAAACCTGGGCATACAACATTTGCGCTTTGCACGCCTGGAGGGCTACTTTAACTGTGAGCACTTTCCACAGGCACGTAGCGCTATGGATAAAGTATGTAAAGCCCTGGACGTCCAGGAGGAGATAGTACCAGAAGGTGTCACAGAGGGTCGCTCAGCAGCCTACCTGATTACCAATATCGAGGGCAGCAGCCTACACCTGTCCCGCTTGCAGCAAAATGCGGAAGAATTCGACCCAGACACCCGTGACCGATTTCTCGCCGGTGCAATGCTACCCGCGGCCTGGTACATTCGAGCACAACAGGTTCGCCGCTGGTACCAGGAGAAAATGCTAGCGTTGTTCAAAAATGTAGAAGTACTTATCGCGCCGGCAACGCCCTGTGTAGCGCCAAAGCAAGGTCAAAAAACGCTGAAAATCGCTGGAGAAGAGCAACTGCTGCGGCCAAATCTTGGTTACTTTACACAGCCATTTTCAGCAATTGGCTTACCTAGTATTGTTGTACCCACACAAGATGACGAAACCGGAATGCCTATTGGTATTCAAATCATAGCTGCGCCCTGGCGAGAGGACATTTGCCTGCGTGTTGCAGCCTACTTGGAAGACGCAGGGTTTTGCTTCGTCCCACCGCCTTTGTATTCATCAGCGGCCTAGAACACAGCACAGCCCTCAGGGGTCCCTCAAGCCGAAGCAAACCGGGGCAGGTTAATCCAATCAATAGCATAAAAGGCTAAAACTTGGCCTGCCCTAAAAAACTGACATATGTCGGTCCGCGAAGACACATCCACCGAAGCTGCATGCCCTGCTCAATATTGCAAACGTCCTTTCTTTCAGTACCACCGCTCAGCCAAGTTTCAAAGCACCGGAGTTTTAGCAGCAACCCAAATTGGGGCTAGGAAATATAATTCAGGTAACTTCTATAGTAGCGAAAAAGCTGTTTCTCAGGGATTTGGCCGAAAACACCAAGAAATACCAGAAAATTATAAAACACATTTTTTGCAGGCATTCCCATGGGCATCGCAGCAAAGCTCTTTAACACACTACTCTTTGTATGAAAATCGACGTTGAATGAAATTGAAGCCTCCCGCGTAACGACGTGGTGAAGAGTGCCCGCAGGCATAAACAATAAATCACCGGCCTCCACGATTACCCGGGTAGCTGACGACTCCTGATATTCCGGATACGCATTGTAATCGACATCTAATGGATCAACATCAAACCACCGCCAGTCTCGGCGATAACATCGTTTTGATTCGGAGAAAGGAAGAAGTACAAACTCCTTTTGCCCTTTTACCTGAAAGAAAAGGTTATGGGTGAGCAGCGTATCAAAATGCAGAGGTGTACAACTCCCGGTACAGCTCATAAAAAACTGCGCATATCGCCACCAGGCGCTTTGGTACCAAGAGGGGAAAAAGCCTGCTGGAATATTGCGCACGTCGTCGATCAAGTGCTCCGCCATACAAAACAGCGGGATATCATGGCAGTAGGCAGGTTTCTCCAACGTATTGCCAGCTAAGTGACGATTTTCCTCATACAGCAAAAGAGACGCGATATATTCGTCTGCAGCTTGATGCTCGACCTCGATACGACCATCAGCCATAAATCGCTTCAAGGGAAGGTCCATTCCAGATAGCTTTTTCTGTAAGTACTCAAACCCCCAATTTTCGACCCCGTCAAAATTACGTAGAAAATTCTTAACAATAACGGGAATACCCCTGCGCAAGTAGTACTCGTTAAAAAGCGTCGCATTCAAATCGTAACGGGTTTCAATAGTTCCCCAAGGTTGCGGAGAGAAAACATCACTCAGTTCGATTGCTGTACTCATTATGGCTCCATTAATTAACCATCGTTTGCTTTAAACCAGGCGTCTACAGGTCAATATCGAATCAGCAGATAAATAGTTGATCTTACCTATTTAACATCGAGAGCTTCCATTGCTCACCCGGCAACGGAGGCGTATCGGTGCACTGCCTATTGAACAGACAATTTTCGTTACCAAATTATTAATGACTTAGCTTCCATACTGGCGCTTAAGAACTTCAATGAACCTCAGATAAATTCTCGCCAATTGGTTATCTTTTACACAGAAACATTTATGCACTTTGCGGTGCGTAGACTCCGAAAATCAGGCAGCCAAATTCCCACACCAAAACCGCAGGCCGTTAGCCACGTATAACCCTGTAAATTTCGGGCGTATCGTAACGACCCCGTCACAACATTCTCAACCGCACCGCAAAGATTTTTTGTTACAACGATAAGTAGGTTCACATTTGCAGTCATTTTTTTTAGAACCGCATACAGTATTCTCAAAAACTACATAGAAATTTAAAAATCTGAACATTACAAGCACGGCTTATTTTTTTAATTCTCACAATGGCATGCATTTTAATCCGTTAAAAATCAACTCAGTGAGATACGCCATATCCGGTTAACGTCAAGGAAAAATAAAAAGTAGAATACTTTCTCTCCCAAACCACTTCCTTGTCGGATCAACAAAGACAACAACTCGAAACGACCCGTAGCTTCGTAAATATTTCCGCATCATCCAACAAAAATGAATTCGCCATTTACAGGTAAATTACTGGAATAGCGTGCGAACTAAGCCAATGAACCTTGGCTGATGAACAGCCTCAATTACCCCCTCAAAAGCTCTAAAAGTACATTCCGCAGCAATGCACCGCCCCCCCTGAGCCTGAACCTTACAAGTCCTCTAACCCAAGCTTGCACCTGCGGTACTTTGAGCTAATTTTATAGAGTAGTTTTAATCCTTTTTACGAACAGACCCTACCACCACCCGATGAAGCAGCCAGCCGGACGTATCGTATGACAGAGCAGAAAAAGCAGGTATTGATAGTCGACGATGCCCCAACAGATATTCAGTTTGTGATCGAGAACTTGAAAGACGAATTCGCTATAAAAGTTGCTGGCACAGGAAGAAAAGCTCTCGAATTGGCTGAGGCTTATCCGCCTGTGGCCATTTTGCTAGACGTCACCATGCCGGAGTTGAATGGCTACGAAACCTGTGAGAAGTTAAAGTCGATAGACGCCACAAAAGATATTGAAGTGTTGTTTGTTAGCGCAAATGATTCTATCGAAGAAATCCTGAAAGGTTATGAAGTCGGGGGTAGCGACTACATAGTAAAACCTGTAAACCCCGAGGAGCTCAGGCGCAAAGTGCGGTTAGCCGTACAAAATACCGAAGCGCGTTTTTCCGTAGTCTCAGAAAAGAAAGCCGCAATGGAGGCGGCGATGACCGCGATCATGGACGCCAGTGAACAGGCGTTTGTGGTCGGCTTTTTGCGCCAAAGCTTTAATGTTACGTCGTTCAAAGATCTAGCCAAACTCACCGTGGAGTACACTAGCAAGTTTGGCCTGGCAAACACAGTTCAGATCAGAGGCCCCTGGGAGACCATCACCGTATCCAGTGCTTTGCCTATAGCGCCACTGGAATCGGAGCTTATGTACCGCCTTGCCGACAGCGGGAGGATATTGGAAAAAGGCAAACGCCTCATTCTCAACTTCCCACTGGTATCCCAGCTTGTCAAAAATATGCCTAACGATGATCCCGATAAGTGTGGCCGCCTGCGGGATCACCTGGCACTCATTATTGAAGGCGCAAGTAACTGCGCCAAGAACATCCTGGTGAATGACGAAATAGCAAGGTTGATCGAAGAATCTAATGAAACCTTGCTGCAGATTCAAAAGCTGCAAACCAATCAAAAAGAAACCAACATGAAAATCATGGATCGCCTAATGGATGAGGTTCAGCAATCATTTCTCACATTTGGCATGTCTGAGGAGCAGGAAGACTTAGTGCTTTCAAAAATTCGCGATGCGGTGGACGATACCTTGGACAATTTTGAAGCGGGCCTGAAAATCGATGAAGAACTGAAAAACATTGTCGAAAGATTGGAAGACGCTACTGTTCACATGCAAGTCAGCGAGCCCTATTCCGGGGAGGAAAACTCCGCCGATGACGATGATTTTCTTCTATGACCTTATCTTAAGAGAGTATATATTCAAACCGGTTAGCTAATACACGCCTTAGAGTGGCAAGGAATTCAGGGCCTGTTAACACTAATTAACTCTGAGAGCACTTTGAAGGAATAAAAAGGCTATATGCGAAAAAGTTATTGACTTACTTGGCTTCAAGCAGATTGTCAATATATTCGTTTAGCTCGTCGAGCTGAAATGACATCAACATTGTATCGACCTTTGCAGATTCCGTTTCGTACTCCGTTCCCTTCGCTGAGACCTTGAGGCGCTCCACCATATCCATTGCGCTGGCCACGTCCGCTTCAAGCTCTATTTTAATCACACTGAGCTCACGCAAAAAATCATCCTTCGTAAGAGTGCCATTCTCACATACCCCTGTGAGCTGGCATTCCAAATCGGATAAGGCGGTATGCAATGCCTGCAAATCAGTGAGCTTATCAAGTAGCGCCGCCAACGCCTCCTCGTCTACCTCTGTACCACCAAGTTTGATTGGTGTTTCTATGGACGCCGCAAGCCGTGAAATAGCCATAGCACCAACATTTGCGGCCGTGCCCTTTATTTGGTGAGTCAACCGCTGCAAGTTGGTGAGGTCGCCTTGTTTATACAGCCGCTCTATTTCTTCGCCCGCCTGCATATAGCTTTCGCAAAACATCTTCACTAGACGAAGCAATTTACTTTCGTTACCGCGTAAACGGTCAACCCCCGCTCCCACATCAAAACCAGCATCAGTCAGTAGATGTTGTGCTTCTTTAAATAACGACGGCGGGCAGAGCTCATCATTCATTACAGTTTCCTTTTACCAGTTATAACAAGATCAATCTAAATACCGTTTGCACATATCCGGCTAAACCCAGGGAAATCTGTACAATAGCAAAGCATGCTAAACCTACAATTACTATAGTTAGATGAGTACGTGAATGCACTTATCTAACGAAATGTTATACAGTTTTATTTAGGTGGCTAATGAAAGGCATAATATTTACGGTATTTAGTGATTTCGTAGCATCCAGCTACGGGGCGGACCAACTGGATTATCTTCTTGATACGTGCGACTTACCATCAGGCGCTGCGTACACATCAGTTGGCAATTACCCCTTTGCAGAACTGCAAACTTTGTTCGACGGTTTATGCCAAGCGCAAAATATAGAACTAAGTGAAGCGCATCGACTCTACGGCCATCACCTGGCGGGCGCCTTTGTCACGCAGTACACTGTTTTCTTTCAGGAAGTGCATGACACCTTCGCATTATTGCGTAACATCGATAATCACATACATGTGGAAGTACGAAAACTCAATCCAACTGCAGAACTTCCTCGATTCGCGTACGAACAAAGCGAACCGGATAAATTGACGCTAATTTACAGCTCACCGAGAAAGCTCGGCGACATGGTTGTTGGTTTGATAGAGGCCGCCTCAGGCTATTACAAAGAGGTAATCCAAATTGAACGAAAAAGCCAAATGGATGCGTCTAGCGAAAGCGAGTATTTCTTTTTAACAAGACTCAGTGATGGATAACGAAATCGAAAAACTGCAACGCCGTTGCGAACGAGAGCGAAAAGCGCGACAAGAAGCAGAACAACTTCTCGAGTCCAAAAGTCGGCAATTGTTCCACGCCAACGAATGCCTGGAAAGAGCAACCCGACATCTGGAAAAGATCGTTGCTGAGCGAACCGAGGAGCTTGAACGAGCCAGAGACGAGGCGCTGGCAAGCGTACGGGCGAAGAGTGAATTTTTGGCAAACATGAGCCATGAGATCCGTACCCCCATGAACGGTATCGTGGGAATGCTGCGCGCACTGAAGAAAAACCAGCATACGGACAAGCGCGAAAAACTAGTCGATACCGCCATCCATTCCAGCAAGATTCTGGTGGATATTCTCAACGACATTATCGAATACTCCAAGTTCGAAGCCGTCGGTGTCGATATAGAATTGAGCCCGACCAATATTACCGACACTCTAGAATCAGTCGCTGACACCTACGCTTTTCCGATTCAAAAGAAAGGTCTTGAATTTATTCTGGATTTTTCACTGGACATACCCAAGCTCATTAGCACCGATGCGGTCCGCATAAAGCAAGTGGTCGGTAACTTTTTGAATAACGCGGTAAAGTTTACCGAATCAGGTTACATTATTTTGAGCGCACACATGCAAAATGACGGCGCAATCGCCATCTCCGTGACGGACTCCGGCAAGGGTATCTCCCAGGACCAGTTGGAATTAATATTTCAAGCCTTTAACCAGGGTGACACCTCTGTAACACGAAAATATGGAGGTTCTGGTTTGGGACTGGCAATCTCATCAAAAATAGTCAAGCGCTTAGGCTCGAATATACAGGTTGTAAGTCAGGAGTCTGTTGGTACGCGATTCAGCTTCTCACTGTCCGCCCCTATCGTTAGTCATCGAAACTATTTGGAAGATCTCGCAAAAACAAAAATCAACTCAGCTATTTTAATATCTCCGAGTGTTGAATTTCAGGAATCGTTTCTCTGGTTATTTTCGCGTTCCAGCCACATAAAAGGTCACTGTTACTCGTCCGTTAAAGAAGTCGATTTTAAAAATAACTTCGATGAAAACACCATCGTATTCTTTGACGTCAGAGACGACTTCAACGCAGACGTCATGCCCATTTTAAGAAAAAAATGCCCTGAGCCGTTATTGATTGCGCTGGAAAATATTGAAGCCAAGTGTGACAACCATCCCTATGCCGATCATGTGATCACAGCGCCACTAAAGCCGCGCAAAGTGGTTGAACTGATTACCAATATCAGCGAGGACGAGTCGGAGCCTGAAGCAGAAAAGATTTTATTTTCAGGGAAGCGCCTGCTGATCGTTGACGACAACAGCATCAACCTTGAAGTAGCAGATTGGCTATTGTCCGACTTACAGTTTGAAGTGGAAACCTGTAACAGCGGCATGGCCGCTATAGAGAGGCTCGACGAAAAACGTTTTGACCTAGTATTGATGGATATTCAAATGCCGGAAATGGATGGGCTGACCACCACGCGGCATATCCGACAGCACAGCGTCAAAAACAAGCACACGCCTATTGTGGCAATGACAGCGCATGCCCTGGAAGAGGATAGAGAAAAAAGCTTAGCGTCTGGCATGAACGATCACGCAACGAAACCCCTCGACCCAGACGCTCTGGCAGAAAAACTCAAAAAAATACTGAGCAAGTAAACTGCAGCACCAATTCTTTGCCCTATCCCGCGACCATCTTACCTAACCAAAGTTAAATCAACTTTAGAAAGTAATAGAAACACCAACCGACGGAAATATACCCATATCGACTGATTCTTTAAGATATAGCTCACCAGTTTCGTTAACCTTTTTGTAATCGAGATTTTCTTCCGATACGTTTTCACGATTCAGCAGGTTAAGAATATCTACAAAAAAACTGGCCTCATTACCCGCGACGGAAAAACTCCGTTCGGCACGAAAATCCAATCGGGAGTAATAAGGCAAGCGTTTCGCGTAAGCCTCACCGTACACAGGTAAGTAGCGCCCTTCAAAATCTTCGTTCGGTTTGATACCGACAATTTCCGTTGTCGCCTGCCCACTCTTGTACGTGAATCTGCCGCCGAGCATCCACTTTTCAGTGAGCTGATAATTCGCCACTAAGTTAAACACCACCGGCGTGTCTAACGTATATTCACGCGTTTCATCGGTGCGTAGATTGGTACGTTCACTTTTAGCGAGCGACACGGCAGCCCAGCCAAACCATTTTTCAGTTAGGTTTTTATTGAGCATAATATCAACACCGCGCACCTCCCCTTCTACATCGTTACTGTAGTAGGCATCGGCATCGGGCTGGCTCTCATCGAGCGCAAGCGGAAGATTAGTCAGCATTTTAAAATAACCTTCCACGGACCAGGTCCAGGATTCTCCCACTTCGCCGGCCAAGCCAAGCGTATAGTGCTCTGCGCGAAGTGATTCCAGCGCAGGGTTTCCTACTGCTGGTACAATCGTTTCAATATCCGGTGTGCGGTTATAGCGGCCACCGGAGGTAGATACCGTTAAACCCTCGACGAACATCCATGAAAGCGCCAACTTAGGGTTTATATAATAGTCTTCGGTATAATCATTTCCACTTCGCTGAACACCGAGCTCTACCGACACCCTATCGGCTGGCTGCCAAAAATCGGTTAAATAGATATTCGTCTCAGCAATATCCAAACTCACTACTTCTTCAACAAGACCACGACGATCTTCGCAATCGACATCGAAATCTGTACAAATGAAGCGGATTAAGCGCGCATTATAATCGTGGGTCTTATTGCTATATTCACCACCTAACGACACGGTATGATTGCCAAACTGCTGACTAAGGTGGCCTCGCGCCAAGATGTTTTCTAATTCCAACTCAAGATAATAGTCGTCACCCCATTCAACCAATCGCGAATCAGCGTAGCGGGCAAGGGTTAAATTCGACTCTACGTTGTCATCGGAAACAAAGGTGTAGTTAATACCCTGACTATGAAAATTCCGATCAATCGTCGCCTGACCCGCAAAATCGGGATTTTTTTGAGCTTCGTTGTTATATTCGCCGAATTCAGCTTCAGCAAAATCGGAAGCGCCAGCCAGACTCAAACTTAAGCTATGACTGTCAGCCATGTCCCATTTGGTTTTGAATTGATAGTCCGTATCCTTTGGCGCGCTAATAACACGTACACCATCATCATCCGGTTCATCATCTTCACTTACAAACAAATGAATAAGGCCATGGCGGGCTGAGAGGTAAAAAGCTGCACTATCCGACAACCCACTTTCCACAAACACACCAGCACGCAGCATGGAAGCGGTAACCTTGGTCATAAAGGCATCATTGACTGGATCTCGCAATCGAATATCGAAAACCGCACCGGTCGCTTCAGAATATTGCGCACCAAATCCCGCTGCGAACAATTGGAAATCCTGCACTACATTTTCATCGAATATCGATGTATTAAATTCATGAAAAATGTAACCCGCAGGCATCCCATCAATATAATATCGATTATCTTCCGGCGCAGAACCGCGCACAGCGGGTTCACCGCCATCTCGTGGAGTAATAACGCCTGGCAGTGCAGTAATCGCGCCTACGGGATCACCAAAACTGCCCGGCATATTCGTAAGCTTTTCTGCGCTTTGAGTAATTTCTGTATAGCCAGCTTGGCGAAAACCGAGGACGATGGTCTCCTCTATATTATTAGAGTTCGCGTCATTATCGGTAAGCGTTTGAGCGACTAGAATTCCCGGCTGACAAGCTGCCATAGCACCGAGTGCGGCAATGTAAAGCGATTTCATGCTGAAGAAGTCCTTGTTTGAGCAGAATGCAGATAGACAACACTGTTAGGGCCGGTTAGCACTAATGCAGTGAGCAAGAATGAAGCGGGGGGATTATAGTGGTGGGAAGGTGCTTACACAGCGAATAATACTGTGTAAGCCAAAAGAAATTATCAAGCTGTGAGAGCGTCCTCAATCTGTGCAAAGCGCTCACTGTATTTTTTTACAATCTCGCTAGGAGAACTATAGTTTTCACCTGCACGACTGTAAAAATATTTTAATACTTCCAATTCTGGGTCAGCATGTGGATCTTCCATCAGATAATCGATGAACTCCAACGAACCCATTTCATGAATAAAATTCCAAGTAATGGAGACTGAATCTTCCAGCACCAAAACGTCATGTAACCAACCATGTGGTACATATGCCACATTGCCAGGACCTACAACACCATGAAAATCGGGTTCGGGCTTACATTTTTCCAGCGCGTTTGGGCGCACGTCAATGAAGCCGCCAAACGATGTAGAGTCGGGAACTGTATCGCGCAGCTCTTCCGCGCGGTCAGGGCTATACATTACGAAATCTTTTACCCCATAAAATTGCGCGACCACTGCATCACTGCAGAATGGGTCGGTGTGCAATCGTGTGCGGGCTCCCTTCGCAGCAATTAGAATTCCGCGATACGGAAATCCATCGGTTACAGGGTCGACATAGCCAGACTGACTCGCTGGCACCAGCAAATCAGTTGCGGGCAAGAATTCCGGTTTGCTCCATAAATGTTTAACCCGATCAAATGCTTCATCGCCCCAGGCATGATCAATCGCTTTAAGCTGGTTGTACCAGCGAACGTAGCGCACCTGATCGCGAAATTCAGTGTGGCCAAAGTTCTCGTCGAGGTATTTTTTTAGTGTCGATACTTCCTGCAAAGCGAACAAGGTATCGTAGACTTGCACCTCCAGGTCGCCAGCCAGTTCCGCCAGTGCTTCTGGCGACCAACATTCAGCCTTAAAGGTGGTATCTTTTACAACGACTGGTCGATTTGGTTTTACGTACTCTTCGATGAATTCGCGTTCCGTTAGGGTTTCGCGATACTCAATATTTTGGACATTTGCCATATTGCCCCCTCCTTTTAATGACGCCCGGTTTATACGTTCTCTGACACTGAGTGATTAGCCCCAAAAGGTTTAAAGTGCTCCACACTCAAACCAATCGATTCCGCAATAGAGTATTCAACAATATCAAGCCCCTTCCGCAAAACATCCAAATCAACGTTGAGCGCAGGCATAATTTTAAGGACTTGATCCCGATCACCCGCTCTCTCAATTACCAGGCCGTTTTTGAAACACAACTTGGATATTTGGGCAGTGAGATTTTCATCAAAAAACTCCATCCCCTGCATTAACCCCAAACCGCGCGCTATCTTAATCAGGCCTGAGTGTTCCCGGTGCATACGGTGGCAAAAATCGCTCACAATCGCAGCGCGCTGTGCGATCTCTTGTTCAAATTCAAAACCATGCCAGTAGCCGTTAACCATCGCAGCGGCGGCGACAAATGCCATATTGTTGCCGCGGAAGGTGCCGTTGTCTTCGCCGGCACCCCATACATCCAACGCATCTTTGAACAGCAGCAATGCCATTGGAATGCCGAAGCCTCCAATCGACTTGGACAAGCACACCAGATCAGGCTCGATGCCTGCACGCTCGAAACTGAAAAATTTTCCGGTTCGGCCACAACCCGCTTGAACATCGTCGACGATAACCAGCGCTCCGAACTCCTTGGCCAGCTCCATCAAACCTTGCAACCATTTCTCGCTGGCGACGTTGATTCCACCCTCGCCTTGCACAGTTTCAAGGATAAACGCAGCGGGAAGATCGACACCTGAGCTATTGTCCAACAAAAGTTTGCGGTAGTGAGCGATCTCATCGAAACCTTCACCCATGTAGCCGAAAAATGGCAAGCGGCTCACGCTGCTATAGGAAATTGCCTGACGGTTATATCGATTACCGGTAACGCTGAGCGACACGCCGGTCATGCCGTGGTAACCATTGGTAAACGCGATAATATTTTCACGACCGGTAAATTTCCGTGCGAGCTTAATAGCCGACTCGACCACACTTGTACCGGTCGGACTGGTAAACTGCATGCGATACCGAAGATTGCGGGGCATAAGAATTTGTTCATTAAAGGTTTGGATAAACTCCCGCTTTGCCTGGGTGTGAAAATCCAACCCCATCGCAATTCCGTCATTATCGAGGTATGCCATAATCGCATCTTTGATAATCGGATTGTTATGGCCATAGTTGACTGCACCCGCACCACACAGGAAGTCGATATAGCTATTGCCGAATTCATCGTATAAAAGGCTACCCTTCGCCTTCGAGAAAACAGAAGGAAAGGCGCGGCAGTAAGACCTCACTTGCGATTCATTATCTTCGAACACACTCAAGTTCTTTTCCATGCAATACTCCATACCAGATGTTGCTGCCTTACCGGCACCTAAAAGTTGTAGATGATCCGGGCAATCGTACTACCCTGATCGAATTGGCCACTTATGTTATCCAAATTAAAAACATCTACCTGTAAAGTAAGGTTATCGGTAGCGCGGTAGGATGCCATAACGTGTGCAATACTTGATTCCAACGCAATCTCGTATTGATATTCCAGATAGACTTCTACAAGCTCATGATAAAACCGATTGGATACGCCAAAATAAAATTCGTCCAGGCGACGCTCTTTTAATTCAAAGTGTTCGGTGTAATCAAGATACTCCGTGTGTAAAACGCCATAATTCCATTCTCGCAATCCATTTTCCTGATAAGTACTATTTACTGCGAATAGCACCTCATCACTTTCTGCATACCCCAAATCATATTCGGCGAGCGATGCAGCAGTACCGTCAATGCCTTGCGCGCGTTTGTTGTTAAAGGCTGCTTCAATTTTGAGTGAAATATTACCAAGATTAATGTTCGCAGCTGCACCAAACATGCTGTAGGCTGCGTAGTAGTTTGTCTCTTCTTCGCCAGTACGGGCGTTATAGCGGGTGACCGCTCCATTATCCAACACGTCCGCATACATCAGAGATAAATCAGCCCTGCCGATCGCAGCCTTCCAACGCAAACCGAGTTCGACGTCTTTATCGTCCTCCTCGGCAGGCAGATCGTTCGTCGCAACTGCGGGTTGTTCGTCAAATTTGATATCGGGGTTTGCTATCAGCGACCACTGATGTTTGCCCACGTATTGGTCTACAACCAGCATTGTTTGCGACAATCGCGACTCGTCCAAACTGGTGAATACCAGATCTTGTATATTTTGCGGGCTGATAATATCCGTTACCGGACTCGCCTCAGCCTCACCCCAGACCACTATTTTTCTACCGAAAGTAACTGATGTAGTGCCCTGGGTGAACGAGGCATATAACTCTTTGGTTTTCAGTTCCCCGTCAACATCCTGGTCCACTTCAAGCGCGTCGTCGCCCGGCAAATATACGATGGGCTTAACATCTACGTTCAGATACAAATGATTGCCGATAAACCGGTTCCACTGAAAACGAAGCGAAGAGCGATTACTACCCACCTCTTCGGGGTCAGTAAAAATATAAGCCAGATCGTGCTGATAGATAAATTTTCGATTACCGCCCAAAAGCTGCTTGGATTGCGGCGCGGCAGAGCTTACCTGATCTCCATCGGGATCCAGCGTAAACTCCTCGCCCAGCGACAGAGATTCGCCAAGATATAGTTCGGCATCGTCACCCAATTCCAGGTCATTAAGCTCGGCATCGTCTTGTGCGACCGCCAGTGGTGCAAGAGCAACGCCCGCAAACGCGCACCCGGCGAGCAGAGCCCGCCGGTTAGGTCTTATTGTTTTCATTAGCTGACTCAGGTTACCACTTAAATTTCATTTTTGAGATAACCACAGATACGATACACCAAGAAAAAAGCACTACCAGTTCCAAACTCATACTGCTGATTACACTCATGTCGTTCGGCTCGAACAACACCTTTTGCATTGCCACGTTCAATTGAGTCAACGGAATTGCCAGTGCAATGTACTGAAGCCAGTCCGGAAATAAGCTCACGGAAAAGAACACCCCACCGAGAACAATAAATGGCATCTGCACGAAATTTACGATTCCGTTAAATGCGGTTGTCGATGGGCTGACGGTTGCGATAAACAACCCTATTCCCAAAAAAGCGATACTTCCCAAGGTCACCACCAGGAAAAACATGGGAATGTTAAAATCGAACTTGATACCGAATACGAGCATAGCTACCAGACACAAGCCAATAGCGACCGAGTGCGATACTAAAAGGCGCGACAAGAACAAACCGGCCAGAAAAGGCACGGGGGAAACATCAATGGTTTTGATATTCTTAAACAAACCGTGATGTTCTTCCTCGATCAGCACAGAACCAAACCCATTAAAGCCAATAATCATTAGAGTCAAGCCAATGAGGCCCGGCAATAGTGTTACCAGGTAGGATGTAAGGCGATCGCTTTTTAAGGTGTACTGATCCAACTCAATTTCAGTATCACCTGAGACGAGCTGATCAATAGCGCTCGCCAAGGCGGCATTTTCTATACGGTTTTCATCAATATCGTTTTTAATCAGATGCAATGAAATCGTACTCAGCTTTTCGTTCGCGACCTGCGCAGGCTCCAAATCTACCCCGTAAGCGGTAAGGTCCGGCTGTTTGTCCTGAGCCAGAATTGTCAACACGCGTTTAACGTCGTTATCTGCTACGGCCTCATAGGCGGGAATCGATTCCTCATAGGGCTTCAGCTCGAGCAGCTTCTGCGCATCTAGCAGGGCAATTGTCGCTTTGCTTTCTTCGTTCGCCGCAAAATCCTGATAGTACACCTCTATTTTAGGGTCGCTTTGTAGCTGCAGAGGATAGCCGATACCCAGCAGTAAAATCACCGGAAACACGTAGCAAAAGAAAAGCGCTGTCTTATCGTACTTCAGCTGCAACATTCGGAGTTTGAAAAATATCCACGTCTTCATCATTCTACGAGATCCTTTTTAGTGCTAGAGAGAAATACATCTTCCAGATTCGGGCGGTTAATATTGAAATTGAGAATCTCGAGACTGCGCGCTTCGCTAATACTCAAAATATCTTTCAGCGTTTCTGTGAACTTCGCTGTTTTAATGGTTAATTGATTAGCCTGGCTTTCCCACTGGTAATCGATAATGCCGGAGAGTTCTACCAGATAGTCAGTATTAAACTGACCACGGCCAAATTGAAGATGAATATCGTGATGTGGGCTAAGCTTGTTAATAAGTTCAACAGGTGACCCCTGTGACACTATCTGCCCCTCACTCATAATCATCAGCTCATCGCACAAAGTTTCTGCTTCTTCCATATAGTGCGTGGTCAGAATAATCGTCTTGGTTTTATCCTGCTTCAGATACTCGATGAAATCCCACACTTCGTGACGACTGTGCGGATCGAGTGCCGAGGTCGGCTCATCAAGGAATAAAATATCCGGATCTTCCAAAAGCGCAATTGCGATGGAAAGCCGCTGTTTTTGTCCACCGGACAACTCATCGACTTTGAATTTCTTTTTATCGGTTAAGTTGAGGCGTTCCAGGAGCTCGTCGACCGATGCGCCGTTGACCTTGCGCTTATTAGCAGACCGCAACTCTTTATAGAATTTCAGCAACTGATCAACAGTCAGGAATTCAAAATAGTTGTTTTGTTGAAGCTGAACACCAATATGCGGCTGGATTTTTTTGATCTGGCTTTTAACGTCCATACCCAGCACACTGATACTGCCGGACGTAATGGAGGATATGCCTTCTATCATACCAAGTAACGAGGTTTTGCCAGCGCCGTTTGGCCCGAGAATACCAAAGCATATCCCCTTTTCAACGTTGAAACTGACTCCCTTGACCGCCTCGAAACTTCCATAGTGTTTCTTGACATCATTAACTTCTATTGAATAACGCATTTCTCGCACTCCATTATTGGATAGCTTGGTACTCGTGGCTGCACTGGCTGTATTTTCAGCGCGTTGTTGTGTCGCGTTTTTAAGATCATCCAGCGCAGCCTTTTCGCAAGGCAAAACGTTAAACATCTGTTTTTCATCTTTTCCGTCGCCACGGAACGCACAATGCACAATTAGCTGGTCGTTCAAGCTCGACGCTTCAAACAGGATTCCACAAAACTGTTTGAGTTTGTCTTCTGCCTGGGTATCAGCCAGCAATTCGTGCATGGTGTCGTAGTCGCTCATTTCCCCTTCATAGTTAAACAAGATTTCGTGTATGAGCCCAGGGAAGGACTGTCTACACAGGTCGTAACCCTTTTTCTCCAACGCCATGTAACTCAAGCCTGACTCTACCAACAACTGCGTCTGTTGATTAAACACCGCCATTGAGCTTTCAGGCGTCACTGCAAATGGAATCTTGTCGAGAAATAGACCAATTTGGTCAAAATAGCTCTCCTCTCCCAACTGGCGGCCATAGTGATTCATTACCATGACAAAATCATTGAGATTGAGAAGACTTGTGACCCATTTTTTAAAATAATCGAACGCCTGGTCTACAGGATTTCGGTTTGTATCCAGTGGCAACTTTATAACGACACTACGAAGCTTTTTGCTACTGCGTGCTCGCAGCGCATCCACCGTTGAAACAACGACTTTGGATGTGTTTTCGAGCGCCAATATATTGGATATCTTTGCGTAGGCTGCATCGCTCGCACTACCCCAGACCTGGGATACATAATCGCGATAATTATGTCCGATACATTGAGCACGACCTTTCAACAGATCTTCCAAACGCTGCTGCAGGAATGCGGATGAAACACCATCAGACATAAAGTGATCATTCATCATCATTAACTGATGCAGTGTGTCGGACCGCTTTATCCAGGTTCCCATGTAGGGCAGAGCGGACTTCGCCTGCTTCTTGCGCAACAGGGTAAACAATTGCTTGAGCAGCTTATTGGCCTCAGGTTCTTTCATTCCGGATAGGTCGACAACCGGGAAATTCGCTTTCAGCGCTTCGCGGTCGACAAGCGTCCACTGCTGATTGGATTCGTTTAACAGTGAACGCAACATATCCTGCTCCACCATAAGGTGATAGAAGGCATCCTGTAACTGCGCGTCAGAAAAATAGCCGTGTACAGAGACCCATTCGAAATGATCCCGTGTACGCCATTGTGTCAATTCCTGTTGCAGCGGGGTGAAAGGAATATCCGCTTCTGGTTTGGCTGTAATAACACTGCGCTCGAATTCGTCCAGCTGTGCCGCCAGCGATTTTTTCACTGCACCTGGATTCGCAGCTTGCCAGTGCGTCAGCGCATGTAAACCGCGAGTTTCCAGGCGTGCTACCGCAGCACTTGGCGAGCCGTCAAAGCAGATATAATCGGGGAGACTGGCGGGTTCTTCACCCGACAAAATGCGGTTAAGCTCCTCCTGCTGTTCGCGCAGCTCGTCGGCGACCACGAGGACTTTGATGGGTGAATTGTGCCAATTCACGTGGGCCCATAGCACCGGAGCGGTTTGTTGTTCAATCCAGGCGACCAGGGTTGTTTCGGCCACAGTCACACACGCTGAACAATCTTTAAGCACGCGATGCTGATAGATATCGTTGGCCCGAAGCTCAATTCCGACAGCTTTCAATTCGCTTAACATGCGAATAATTTGGATGGAGTTGCCACCCAGATCAAAAAAGTTATCGTTGCGGCCGATTTTGTCAATTTGCAGAATCTGTTGCCAGGTTTCGGCCATTGCAATTTCCACATCCGTCTCCGGCGCTGCGTACTCAGATTGCATGGACGAAAGCTCCGGTTCAGGCAACAACTTGCGATCCACCTTGCCGTTGTTATTCAACGGCATAGCGTCCAGCCCCATAAATACGGCAGGCACCATGTACTCCGGCAGTTCCGCCGCAAGGTGCTGGCTGAGCGCGTCTTTGGTGACGGGTTTGCTGTGATAAGTCAGGTATGCCACCAGGTACTTTTCACCTTGCGCATTTGGCCGCGCCATAACCACAGCCTCTCGCACTTGCGGGTGCTGCGACAGGCGACTTTCGATTTCACCGAGTTCTATGCGGAAACCCCGCACTTTTACCTGAAAATCTTTTCGCCCCATATATTCAAGGCTGCCATTTTCATGGCGTTTAACTAAATCGCCAGTGAGGTACAAACGTGTGTCCAGGTCATCCTGGGCATAGGGATTGGCCTTGAATACTTCGTTAGTCAGCTCGGGGCGATGCAGATAACCACGCCCAACCACCGGGCCTGAAATGGCCAACTCACCAACGACACCAACCGGGAGCAACGCGAGTTGGTTGTCTACCACATGCAATCGGGCATTGGCCACAGGTTTACCGATAAACACTCTTTCGACCGGGCCATGAATTGGCTGGAACGACACGTCGTCCGAGCACTCCGCCGGACCATAGGCGTTCATCAAAGGTACTGCAGGGTATTGTTTGAACCAGCGCTCCACCAAACCGGACACCAACGCTTCGCCCGTCGGCAATACCCAACGTAAATCCGGCAGCGGATGCGCCAAGGGCAGTAGTGCCTGCATTACTGAGGGAACCGGCTCCCACACGGTGACGTGGTTATCGGCAAGACAAGACACCAATGCCTGGGGGTCTTTAGTGGTTTCGTTAGTGACGATGACTACCGTGGCACCGAGAATCGGAGCGGTCAGAAATTGCCAAACCGAAATATCGAAACACTGAGAAGCTGTTTGTGCAATTACGTCACCGGCAGATAAACCGAGCGGCTCAACCTTGGACATCATGTTGTTCACCATTCCCAGGTGTTCAATCATGACGCCTTTCGGCTTACCTGTTGAACCGGAGGTGAAAATAACGTATGCGAGGTCATCCAGCGCAACATCCGACAGCGTAACATCTGCGTTTTCACCGCCAACACACGCCTCGTCCAGCGTAACAATAGTGTCCTTTGCCCATTTGCGTTTCAGCCAACGGGACTCCATTGCGAAGCCGTTACCGGTGATTAACAAGTTCGGTTTTGAATCCTGCAAAATTTCAAGCCAGCGCTTGGTCGGCTGGGTTGGGTCGAGCGGCAAGTAGGCTGCACCCGCGCGAAGCACACCGATAATCATGATCAGCAAATCGATACCGCGGTGATCGAGCAAGCCGACAATACTTCCCCTGCCCAGCCCTTTCGCCTGCAGAGCACGAGCCAGTACGCCGGTATGCGCTTCGAGTTCGGCAAAGGTCAATGAGCGGTCATCACAAATGGCAACGACTTTGTCTGCGGACTGTGCGGCTTGTTCGTGAAAGAGTTGCAACCAAGTTTTACTGAACAATTGTCGCTGCAGGGGCGCGTTGAACTCGGACAACAACTGCGTCTGTTCGTCGTCAGTCAACACAGGCAGCGTCAGCAGATGACTTTCCGGTTCATTGATAAGCGCCAGACTGACTTGTTCCAGAGCGCGGCTCATATAAGCCATGATTCGCTCAGCGCCGATATCCCGATCAATACTCGCGGTTAGCTCAAACGTATGGCCCTGATCACTAATGGACATGTCGAACAAATAGTTACTAATATCACCAGGGCTGGAAAGAATTCTCACACCGTCCAAAGCCTGTTGCAGATCCAGTTTCTCACCGCCCTCGTGCCGGTAATTCAACACCGCACTGAACAGCGGCGTGGAGCCGGGAAGGTCTGCGCAACGCTGAGCATCTACCAACGGCGCTTGTTCGTAGTTGAGCAACTCCACCAGAGAGTCTCGTGTTAGCTGCATAGCTTGCGCAACACTCAGCCCCGCCAATTTGAGCCGCATAGGCAACATGTTAATAAATAAACCGAAAGTGCGGTCCGAACCACTGGTGCCCTGCAAACGTCCCGATGTTACAGTGCCAAAGACGACGTCATCGCGGTTGCAACAACGTGCGAGCACTAGTCCCCACGCCAAATGGAATATCGCCGCCGGCGAGGCCGCCAAGCGGTTGGATACATCGCGAATAAGCTGCGTGGTTTTACTATCCAGGGTTCGAATAAGTTCTTCGGTTTGTTTATCTCCGCGATAAACATCCATTAAGCCAAAAGGCGCTGTTGGCTCGTCGATACCGGCTAATAACTGTGTGAAATAGGCTGTCGCATCATATTTTTCGGCGCGATACATGCTGTGAGCAACAAACTCGCGATAAGGCACCGGCGGTTTAAGTTCTGCGCCACGTCCTTCCATCAAGGCCATAATGTCCTGGAACTCAATTTCCATGGAGACCTGATCACACATTAAATGGTGCTGTTGTTGCAACACAATCCAGAGGCCGGTTTTCTCATCCTGCGCTATTGTTAAGCCGACTACTGGCGCACGCGTGAGATCAATATGGCGGCCTTCCAGCGACATCATTTCTTCAAACTGAGCTATAGCATCCCGGTCGGAATCCAGAGTTATTTCGTTTATTTTTAGTGGTGCATCGCGATAAACCACCTGTACCGAACGGGGCAGGTTTTCCCAAATAATCGCTGATCGCAGCGAATCATGGCGGTTAACCAACTGCTGCATCGCATCCAGATAGCGATCCAGGACCGCACGGGTTTCAAAGCCCACTAACACTGAAGCGAGATAGGTATCGCCGACATCGCTCACCAGGTGGTCGAATAAAATCCCTTCCTGGAGAGGAGTGAGCGGATAAATGTCTTGAATGTTACTATGTCCACCTGGCACCTGCGCGGCGATCTGGTTAATCTGCGTTTGCGACAGAGACACCAGCGGCAACATTGCGGGCACAACCTCGTTACAACCGACAGGGATCAAGTTCTCCGGTGGAACATAAGTTTCCTGTACTTCGTCGGATTGAATATGACGCGCAAGATCGGCGAGATCTTCCGCATCAAACACCCTGCGCACATCCATATTCAAGTTGTGCGCACGCAGAGCTTCAATAAGTTTCATTACCAGCAGCGAATGGCCACCAAGGTTAAAGAAATTATCCTTGCGCCCTACCCGCTCAACATTCAGCAGTGATTGCCAGGCTTCCGCCAAGATGGTCTCGACATTTCCAACGGGTGCCACGTATTCTGCAGTGCTTAAACTATTGGCGTCCGGCTGCGGCAAGGCTTTGTTGTCAACTTTGCCATTAGGCGTGAGTGGAATAGCCTGCAGTTCAATCAACCAGCTTGGCACCATATATTCAGGCAACTGGGCGCGAATTGCTTCGCGAATCTGATCTATATTGGCCTCACTGGACGGCTGCTTAACAACATAGCCCACCAGCCGTTTGTCTTGCTCTGCCACTTCGACAACCCGCACCACAGCTTCCTTAACATCAGGCAGCTGTACCAGGCGCGACTCAATCTCACCCAACTCGATGCGAAAACCACGCACTTTTACCTGGTTGTCCTTACGGCCAATAAACTCCAGGCTGCCGTCGGCATGGCGTTTTGCCAAATCACCGGTTAAGTATAAACGCGCATCCATGTCGTCCTGAGGATAAGGATTCACGCGGAAGGCCTTATCGGTAAGGTCTTGGCGATGCAGATAACCACGCCCAACAACCGGACCAGATACGGCCAGCTCACCGACAACGCCGACCGGCAAAAGGTTAAGAAAGTTATCGACAATATGCAGGCGCGCGTTAGCTACCGGGGTGCCGATTAAAACTCGCTCCACCGGACCGTACATGGGTTGCAGAGAAACATCATCTGAACATTCTGCAGGGCCATAAAGATTCAGGAGCGGAATTTCCGGGTATTTTTCAAACCAACGATCGACCAGTGCCGATTTGAGCGCTTCTCCCGTAGGAAGTACCCAGCGCATCGAGGGAAGCGGTTTGTCGAGCGGCAAAATTGCCTGAATCACCGAAGGTACCGGCTCCCAAATGGTGACCTGACACCGCTCTAAAAAGTTGACCAACGCCTGCGGATCACGCGTGGTTTCGTTGGTAAAAATAACCACTTTCGCCCCGATGATGGGCGCGGTAAGAAACTGCCATACAGAAATGTCAAAGCATTGAGAGGCGGTCTGCGCGATCACGTCATTTTCAGTCAAACCTAAAGGCTCAACTTTAGATAACATGTTATTGATCATGCCGCGATGTTCCACCATGACCCCTTTGGGCTTGCCAGTAGAACCGGACGTGAACAACACGTACGAAAGATCGTCCAGGGAAACCTCTGGCAGATCCCGATCATCCGCGTCCATACCGTAGACTTCGTGCAACTGTGCTATCTGGTCTGCTTCCCAGCTCGCGCGCAGCTGATTCGCAGACTCAGTCAGACTGTCTCCTACCAGCAATACATCCGGGCGTGAATCCTCGAGGATCTCCAACCAACGTTTTTCTGGCTGTGTCGGGTCTAGCGGTAAATAGGCCGCACCAGCGCGCAGAACGCCGACAATCATCGTCAACAAATCTAAACCTCGGTGGTCCAACAATGCCACAATATTGTCGCGACCGAGGTTGTTGCACATTAAGACGCGGGCAATGCGAGCAGAATTGGCTTCCAACTCGGCGAGCGTTAGGGTTTCGCCGTGGCACTCGGCAACGATTTTTTGTGGATTTTTTTCGACTTGTGCAGCAAACAGTGCGGGCCAGGATTCGCTGATTAATTCAGGAACCATGGGGTGGTTAAAATTGCGCAACAAGTCGGTTATTTGCAGCTCATCCATAACCGTTATGCTGTGCAATGGCGCTTGAGGTGCAGCTATCGCATTCACAATAAACCGTTCGAAATGCTTCGCCATGCGCGCGATAGTCGATTCATGGAACAGGTCCGCAGCAAAACTCCACACGGCGGTAAGGGTATCAACGCCTTCCTCGATATCAACCGACAGATCGAACTGCGCCATGGCCTGGAATGGATTTTCCATTGCACTAAGACGTGCGCCAGGAATCGCAATTTCGCGGCGATTATCAATATTTTCCAGCGCTAACATTACCTGGAACAAGGGGTTATAGCTCAGGCTGCGCTCCGGCTGCAACTCCTCGACAAGCAGATCAAATGGCATTTGCTGGTGTGCATAGGCTTGCAACGCGGTCTCTTTACACTGCTCCAACAATTGCTCGAAACTGAGTTCGGGGTTCACCTTGTTGCGCAACACCAAAGTATTAACGAAAAACCCGATGAGAGATTCCAGCCCGGGTTGCTCTCGGTTCGCGATAGGTGTGCCAATAACAATATCGTCATCATGACTGTAGCGTGCAAGCACAGCGCTGAAGCACGCCTGCAAAAACATAAACAGCGTACATTTTTGCTCTTGGGTAAATCGGCGCATCGCCAGAGTTAATTCAGGCCCAATCACCTGCAAGTGCATCCCACCCCGATAGCTCTGCTCTGCTGGGCGCGGAAAATCCAAAGGCAGCTTATGGACCTGGGGCAAATCTTCGAGCTGGTTCTCCCAATAACTCACCAACGCGTTTAAATTATCACCCGATAGAGATTCTCGCTGCCAGCTGGCATAGTCTGTATATTGAATAGGCAGGCTGGGTAACACCGCCGGTTCGTCATTGATTAGCGCGTGATACAAGGCAACAAATTCGTTGGTAATAACCGAGAAGGACCAGCCGTCTGAAGCAATGTGATGGAGGGTTAACGCAAGTACTGAGCGTTCAGGCTGCACGTGAATACAGGTTGCACGCAACATAAGCTCGTTTTCTAAATCGAAACAGGAACCCACTTCAGCCTCGAGCGTGTGGTGTAACTCCGCCTCAGCCTCGTCACTGCGAAGATGGGTTAAATCGATAATATTAATATTCAAAGAACTCGCTGGCAGCACCTTTAATTGCGGCTCGCCCTGCTCGGCCACAAACACCGTACGCAACACTTCGTGTCGTTCTACTATCGCGTCCAACGCCTTCTGCAGCACGACCGGATCCAAGGTACCATCAACCTGCAAAAAAAGTGGCTGATTGTATTGCGCGCTACCATTTTCCAGTTTATCGATAAACCATAGCCGCTGTTGTGAAAACGACGGTGGCAAATGCGACTCTCGATTTGCCAATGGAATTGTTTCTATCGCTTCAATGCCACCGGTTTCAATCAAACCGGCTAAACCGGCAATATTGCCCTTGTCAAATATATCGCGTATGGCCACTTTGACACCGAGGCGAGACGCGATTTCGGTGACGACCCGCGTAGCCAGTAGAGAGTGTCCGCCAATATCGAAGAAATTTGCTGTCACACTCAATTTTACTGGATCAATATGGAGAAGCTCAGCCCAGATTTTTGTGAGTGCAAGTTCCAATTCACTTGCGGGCGCGATATAACCGCCCTCGTAAATCGGATCGATTTCCTGCGCAAGCAACGTTTTGCTGTCGATTTTGCCGTTCGCGGTAATCGGCAAATCGTCCACAATCATAAAACCTTGCGGCACCATGTAATGCGCTAACTTCTCGCGCAATGCGCCGCGCAATTTGGCAACCAGTTCAATCGGGTCTTGTTGGCGGGCTGCGTCTGTGGGTACCACCCATGCGAGCAGCTGATTATCCGCGCCAATCGTTTTAGCTAATACGGCAACTTTATCCACTTCGGCTTGTTGTCGAAGCTGATACTCAACACCGCCGAGTTCTATTCTGAAGCCTCTGATTTTAACCTGGTGATCACGGCGGCCGGCGAATTCAATCGTACCGTCGGCCAACCAGTGACCGAGATCTCCAGTATGGTAAACACGGTTGCCTGTGCGCCATGGGTCTGCGGTAAAGCTCGCTCGCGTTAAATCGTCCCGATTCAAATAGCCCACCGCAACCCCTGCACCACCAATCACAATTTCGCCAGTTATTCCCGGCGGACAGAGCTGACCGTATTGATCAAGCACGTACATTTGGGTATTGGCTATTGGGCGGCCGATTGGCAACTTGCCCTTTTCAGCTGTCGTCGCGTCGTACCACCAGGCCGAGGACAACACTGTTGTTTCTGTTGGACCATAAGCATTGATATAACGGCAGTGCTCGCCCCACTCACGCACCTTTTCAATCGCAGGTGCAGAGCCTGCCGTAAGTAGCTTGAGAGTTTTGGGTAGCAGATTGATGTCCATTTGCTGAACATAAGGAGGTGGAAAAGCGCCGAATCCCACATGATGCCTTGCCATATACTCGGCTACCGCCTGCGGACTTTGGATTAACTCATCGCTTAACAGGTGAAGCTCTGCCCGACAAACCAGCGCACCGAAACACTCACCCACGGAGGCATCGAAGGTGAAGGGTGCAAATTGAGAAACAACATCCCCCTCACAAATAATGCCATCACGCTTGCACCAGAAGGCAAAATTAATCAGGTTTTGATGGCTAATGGCGACACCTTTCGGTTGACCCGTGGTGCCTGAGGTATAGATCACGTAAGCCTGTTGCGCTGCAAGGTCCTCGACCCCTGCTGCAGGTAGCCTGTCTTCTTGCGTGAGAGGGTGCACATCAATTTCATCGGTGAATACTGGACTAAACGGCAGATCAGAAAAGCGCTCTCGCTCGCTGCTGCGTCCCACTAGCGTACGAATAGCGGCGTCGCCACATATGAAGACGAGACGGTCACGCGGGCAATCGAGCGCAACAGGTACATAAGCTGCGCCCAATTTAATAATTGCCAGAATGCAGGCGAGCATATCCGGACTTTTTGGCAAACTGATCGCAACCCGATCGCCACTCACGACACCTTCGTTTTGCAGCCATCGAGAAAAAACATCCACTCGCGCATCCAACTCATCACCCGTTAGACGTTCGCTATCCATCACCAACACGATTTCGTCGGCTCGATCCAATAGACAGTCTTGTACGAGTTGATAGATTGACTGCCCTTCTGGCAGTGGATACTCGGTGTGGTTACAGTCGAATACAGCCCATTTTTCCTGCTCAGCATTGAGCAACGGTAAATCTTTCACACCGGTGGTATCCAACGCAGCCACCGAGTCCACAATTGAACCGGAAAGTAAGGTGCAAAAATGCTGCAGCATCGCCGCAGCAACCGTATCTGTATAAATGCCAGATTGATAAACCAGCTTAACAGTGAGTTTTTCACCGGGATAAACGACCAGGTTCAAAGCAAAGTCATTTTGCTCGATGCCCTGAATGTCGTGAATCCGCAGAGCATGAGGGTTCGACGAGTTTAATGCGGCAGGATCAAGGGGATAGTTTTCGAGTACCACCAGAGATTCGAACAAACGCAAATCGCCACGCAAACCCGCCCACTGCTGAATATCACCAAGGGAAACAAAGTGGTATTCATCCTGCGCCATTTGTATTTGTTGAATATTCCGCAGCGCTTGCGCAAGAGAATCCTCTAAACCAATTGATAGACGCATTGGCAAAGAATTAATAAACAACCCAACCATGCTCTCGACGCCGTCCAACTCCGGTGGTCGCCCGCTGATTGCATAGCCGAATACCACATCCTGTTCGCCGGTGTACTTACTGAGCAGCAGAGCCCAGGCGTTTTGAATGAACGCTGACAGGGTAACGCCAGCTTGACGCGATAACGTCTGTAACTGCGCGGTTAATACGGCGTCCATCTCCTGTACGCATACGCGCTGCTCACCTTCCGCAGACAAATCTCGCTTTGTTTGCGGTAAGTTGTCGGCAGCCTCAATGCCCGCCATTTGCTTTTTCCAGAACGCCTCGGCAGCAAACGAGTCCTGAGTGTTCAACCAGCGTACGTAATCTTTATAAGCAGGCACAGTTTTTGGTGGAACATCACCTTCTGCCAGCGCAGCATAGGTCGCAAGCATGTCTTGAATAAGTACCGACATACTCCAGCCGTCCATCAACGCATGATGATGCGTCCAGGCCAGCACGCTTTGCCCCTCCTGCTCAACCAGTAACAAACGCATAAGCGGTGCCTGCGTCACGTCCAACGCGGCGACCCGCTCCTCATGTAACAGCTGCTCAAGCTCCGCGTCAGTTCCGTTAAAAACACAATCGCGCCATGGCAATGCCACTTGTGAGCTCACTACCTGACTTAGTTGCTGCTGTCCGAGATCGACAAAACAGGTGCGGAGAATATCGTATCGCGAAACCAGAATTTCCCAGGTTTTTCGTAACCGTGCTTTATCCGGGCTCTCTAATACCATGCGCATTTGGGTGATATACGCACCCGACTGATCGCGCTGCGTATAGAGCACCAGCCCCTGCTGCATAGCGGTGATCGGGTAAATATCACTGAGAGACGGGTAACGTGCTTCCAACTGCTGAAGCTGATCTTTCGAAACTGTCGCCAGATCGAAACGAGGTTTTGGGTCATCGTCGCCGCCAACGCAATGTTCAATGATGTCCTTAAGCGACGCCTGAAATTCAGTGGTAAGTCGTTCGATAGTTTCACGATCAAACTGGCCGGAGCTGTAATCAACGTTAAAATTCAGCTGACCGTTTTTAACATAACCATTAAAACCCAACGCGTGCAGCCGGCGGCGCTTTGGACTGGTCGTTCCGCCCGCTGTACTCATCTCAAACGCCAGGCCGCTCACCGTATCGCTCGCGACCGCATCCATCTGCCCCAAATAATTAAATACCACCGGTGCCAGAGGCTGCACGTCAAGCAAATCAATGATGTCTTCGTCCTGGCAGAGTTGTGAAAGCAAACCGAACCCTATCCCTTTGTTCGGCAGGCTATCCAACTGCGCTTTGATCGCGAGTATCTGCTGGCCGATATCTGCGCGCGGCAGGTTAATAGCCAAGGGAAACAAGGTTGTGAACCAGCCGACGGTTTGGCTCAGGTCGCTGTCTTCGAATAAGTGTTCTCGACCGTGTCCTTCCATGTCGATTCGCAATGCATCAATATTCGCCCAGGCGTGCAATGCGCGCATAAACGCGGCTAACAATAAATCGTTTATTTGCGTCTGGTAACACTTATTTGCCTGGTTCAACAGCTGCGATGTTTCGTGGGTAGACCAGGAAACTTCGAAAATATTGGTCGCTTGTTCGATATCGCCACTGCTGGCGCGGTCGTAGGGGAGATTCGCCGTTGGGGCGCTTAATTGTTGCAGCCAATAATCTTTTTGGTTTTGCACCCACTGTGCGTCAGCAACCTCGTAAAGCTGCCCAGCCCACGCCTGATAGCTGGTCGCTTTTGCTGGCAACAACGCGACGCTGCCACTGCGCAATTGCTCAAGCGCTAGTTCAAAGTCTGCCTGCAGTACACGCCAGGAAACACCGTCGACAATCAAGTGGTGCATAACCCAGTAGAGCGTGCTGGTTTCGTCTTCCCTTATCCAGAGCCAGCGGCACAGATCACCCGCTTTCAGATCGAGCGATGCTTGCGCGTCTTTCAGAGCTTCATCCAATACTTGGGATTTTTCCGGTTCTGCGGAAAAACGTAAATCGAGTTCGCGTATCCAGCTGTTTGCTCGCGAGCTGTCGTCCAGCAGTTCTGTATTGTAGCGTCCAACCCAACCGGCAGGTGTCTGACGAAAACGCAAACGGAAAGCGTCGTGCCTGATTACCAGGGCTTGCAAAATCGATTGTAATTGTTCGGTCGATACGTCAGCCGGCAACACTATTTTTGCGGCCTGGTTGTAATGATGTAAGTCCGTAGTATCGCCAGACAGGAACTGAAGATGGATCGGCAGCAAGCGCTGCTCACCTTTCACAGGTTCTTGATCACGAGAAGAGACGTCGCTTGTCGGATGCCCGGATTCTCCCTCAAGGTGAGCAGCCAACTCGCGGATAGTTTTATGCTCAAACAAACTGCGGGTGGATATGCGCAGATTTTGTTTGACTGCGCGGGATACGACCTGGATGGCGACAATGGAATCTCCGCCAATAGTATAAAAATTATCGGTAACCCCGAAAGACTCAGTCTTGAGTACATCCTTCCAAATTTTCCAAAGCGCGGCTTCTGTATCATTTGTGGGTGCTTCTACGGCTGCAGCACTTTGGGTGTAATCGGGTTCTGGCAGTCGGGCGCGATCAATTTTTCCATTCGCATTCAGCGGCATACCTGTCAGCACGACAATGTGTTCTGGAACCATATAATCCGTCAATTCCGCAGCCAATTTATGCTTGAGATCTGTAACAAAAGCTTCTTCGGTGCGTTTATCTGCCTCGGTATCTTGCACAATATATGCAACAAGCCGTTTCTGGTTGCCATAATCTTTTGCCAGGACTATGGCTTGCTTAACCGCAGCAACTTGCAGAATGACGGCTTCTATTTCGCCAAGTTCGACACGAAAACCACGAATTTTTATTTGAAAATCTATCCGCCCATGAAAGTCGATTAAACCATTGGAACGCCAGCTTACCAGGTCGCCCGTGCGATAGAGCACATCGTCATCAGCGATAAAGGGGTTGATGAAAAAGCGCTCCTGAGTAAGATCGGGTCGATTGTAGTAACCGCGTGCAACACCGTGCCCTCCAACACATAGCTCACCCTTGACACCAACCGGTAAAGGCTGGCCATCGGGATTTAATACGTAGCAGGTGGAATTGGTGATAGGACGCCCAATCGGAATAATTTCGCTGTCCGCTTCCGAAAGGAAATGATAAGTGGAAAACGAGGTATTCTCTGTCGGCCCATACCCGTTAATAAATTCAAGACCTGGCGAATGCAGGCGTGCCAGATTTATATGGTATGGAGATAGCGCATCGCCGCCGATCATAATACGTTTTACCGGGGCAAAGAGATCGGGTTTTTCCTGTACCAATTGATTGAATAGTGGGGCAACCACCCACAGGAAGCTAACCGATTTTTCACGAATCTCGTGGGCCAACGCTTCCGGATCAAGCAATGTATCTTCGTCGATCACCGCGAGCGTTAAACCATTAAGCAAAGCGCTCCAAAGCTCGTAGGTTGTTACATCGAACCCCGGCGCACTGGTAATGAGAATACAATCAGAAGGCGCAAACTTTACGTCCTGCGCGTTTTTAACTAACCGCACAATAGAACGCTGCTCAATCATTACCCCTTTGGGCTTACCGGTTGAACCAGAGGTGTACATGACATAAGCAAGCTGGCGAGTTTGGTGATTCGAGCGATCCAACTCAGGCAAGGCATCGGTTGCCAGCTCCATCGCACCCCATATCGGCAAACATTCAGCCGCTATTGCACTCGGAACAACATCGGCATACTCGGGTTTTTGCAGTAGAACCAACTTACAACCCAACTCGTCGAGCATATGGGTAACTCGGTCCTCTGGATACTTCGGATCAATAGGCACATACGCGGCACCTGCGCGAATAACCGCGAGAATGCCATAGACCATTTCCAGAGAACGCTCCGCCACCAAGCCAACAACAGTTTCCGGGCCTGCGCCTTTGGATTGTAAAACACGCGCTAATCTTGCGGTTTGTTCTTCGAGCTGAGCGTAGCTCACCCGCTGATCTTTAAAGGCCAATGCAACCTTCTCGGGGTTGGCATTCACAGCCTGCTCAAAATGTTCACCGAGCAACACTTCAGCAGGATAGTCCACCGCTGTATTATTCCAGCTCACCAGCGCATCGCGATCTGCCTGTGGAAGCGGATTTACATCGGCCCAGTGGCGTTCTACGTTATCGGCCAGTTCGAGCAACAGAGTTTGGTAAATTTCAACCCACTGCTCGATTTGAGATTGCGAATACTTCGCGGTATCGTAACCCAGGCGCAAACCAAAGGTTTTATCGCCATCTTTTGACGTTTTCTCAATCAAACCAAAAATAAAACTGTAATTCGTGGACTCATAGCCGCCCACAAGGGTTGGCTTGATTGAGGCAGAGCTACTGCCATAGTCGCTGCTTTCGATATTAAACAAGCACTCAAAAAGCTCGCCATTAACAGCATTTTTAGCAGACTGATAGATTTTACTCAGTGGGTAGGCGGCAGATTCCTTAAGCGTTAGCAACTGTTGTTGTACCCGTGCGCTGATGCTAGCGATACTCTCGTCTTTGCTAAAATCGAATACCAGCGGTAGCGTATTTACACAACAGCCGGTTATCTGATCCACGCCGATTACCGTATCCGGACGTCCACTTTGAATCACACCACAACGCACCTGATGACCACCACCGATATAACGCAGTAAACCGGTAAACGCGGTCAGGAAAAAGCTGTTCGGTGTAACACCTAACTGCTGAGCCGCCGCTCGCGCCTTTGACGATGCTTGGTCAGATAAGTCGCGCAATAGCAGGCCGACCTCGCCGGTAGCTGTCTGTGCTGCCGAACTGGCAACAGGCAATTTACAGTAGTTTTCAGACCAGCTTACGGAGTCCCAATAGTCGTTCCATTTTTCTGAACGAGTGATTCGAGCCTGCTCGTCGATGATTTCCCGCATCCCGGCAACAGGTGTTGCTGGCAACGCGACATCAACACCCGATGCCGCCTGGTAAAAAGTATTGAGCGATTCCATGAGTAGCTCTATCGTCCAGCCATCGTGAATAATATGATGGATCGAGAGCACCAACGAAAAGCTGTCGCTAGCATCGTCGAACACCGTAACGTTATACGGCGGGAGATCCGTGAACTCAACCTGCTGCTGTCGGTCCTGTGCAATAAATGCATCTACCGCGGCAACTCGTTCACCCTCATTGACTCGTATCACTTGAACCTGTGGGCTCACATCAGACAATACCAACTGCCCTACACAATCCGTGTCCCACTGTTTGATAACAGTTCGCAGGCATTCGCTATGAGCAACCCAACGGGCGACCGCAGCTTCAAATACAGCCTTGTCGAAGCGGTGGGGAAACCGGTAATGCATCCACACCTGGTAGATATCCTTATGACGGTACAAGGTTTCCTGCATAGCCGTTAAGGGTAGCGCGTGAAGGAGAGTCGAGGGCAAGGCCGCAACCTGCTCATTCGTTAACGGCAACCCGGGGAAATCCGACCGAGTCCAACGGCGCTGAGAATCGGAACAACAATGCGCAATGATTTTGGCAAGATTGCGGCTCAATGCGTTTTTAAACTGCTCTATCTGTTGCGCTTTCCATATATTTTTATCGACGTATAGCGCCATTACCAGCTCACTATTACGGATCTGGCTTTCTACCGAAAGTCGATAAGGATTTTGGTTGCCCTCGCCCATCTCAATTGCAGTAATAGGCACTGGCTGCCAGGGCGCATTAGTCCCTTGAGCAACACCGGAAAAGTTGAACATAATTTCCGGGCCAGTGTAACCCTCGAACAACGCCAGGGAATCAGGCGTATTCAACTGGTATTGCAGTGCGTAAAAATCGCGGCCACGGTTTGGCACTTCCGCTCGGGTATCTTTAAGCAAACACAGAAAATCACCGAGCGCTTTAGTGTCCAGTGACGTGCTGTCGGGAACATTCAAATAAAGAGGATGAACACTGGTAAACCAACCAACGGTGCGATCTAAACCTTGCTCGCCGGCGAACTCTTCATCGCGACCATGCCACTCCAGGGCGAGGCCCACTGTACGCATGTTAAACGCCTCTGCCGTCGCCAAATACACCGCTGCCATTAGCAGCTCTTCTGGTGACTGGCGGTAGCAGGTAGGCGCTACTTCAAGAAGCTGTGCAGTAAGAGATTTATCAAATACACAATCGACCACGTCCAGCGAGTAGCTGGCACGCGCGGCCAAGGGCAGTTTCTCTGCATTTTTTGCTGTGTTAATCATCGGCTCCCAAAAGCCGAGCAATTCGTGACCGGAAGATTGCAGATTCCTATACGATTTTCGCGCCCATGAGAAATAACTCAGGCTTTTACCTGGAAGTACATTTTTAACGTCTCGTTCAGGCGCCGTGTAGAGTTCATACAAATCGTTAAGTAGCACAGCATGGCTTATAGTATCCATTACCAGGTGATGAAGCACGAACAATACTCGCGAACGTAAACCGGATTGCAACACGGCCATCCGAAATAACGGCCCTTTCTGAATATCCAAGTCTTCCGTCAGTGTAATTTGCTGTTCATTGGTACGTAATTCGATTTCCGACTCATCTACGGCAAGCTCTTTGATACTTATAAGGTGAGAGACATCGCCAAGCGAAGTCTGAGACCACGCTTTATCGTCTTCCCCTTTGTGAAAAGCAGTGCGCAGTGCATCATGGTAGTCAACCAACTTAACCAGTGCGCCGTGCATACGTTCAGCATCGATAACTTCCGTACTATCAAATACAAGAGACTGGCAAAATCCCCGGGTATTCTCGAGATTTTGTGCAAAGAACCAGCTTTGGATCGGCGTAAGGGGTGCACTCCCCGTCTCCTGCTCGTAAGTTCGGTTAATATTTTTACCACGTGCAGCAACAGCCGCAACGAATTCACTGAAGACTGGAAATTGAATGAGTAGTGAGGAACTGATGTTGAAACCCAGGTTTCTCAAACTGGACACGACGACCAATGCGGTCAATGAGTCACCGCCAAGGTGGAGAAAATTGTCATCTCGGGCGATACAAGGACGTTGAAGTACGTTGCGCCAAATACCAGCAACACTATTTTCCAGGTCGTTAGCGTATTCAACGGAAACTGTATCCACACCCGAGATACTCGAGACTTCAGCACGCAACAGTTTGTAATTTATCTTACCGTTGACCGTAAGTGGGAAAGATGCCTTCCAGATAATTCTATTCGGCATCGCCCACTCGGGAATATAACGAATAATATCTTTTCGTACTTTGTCTTCCGCTTGCTCTTCCCCAGTTAAAAATAATACCAGCTGTAAGCCTTGTCCTGTTTTGTACACCACGACCGCAGCGCCGTTGACATAATCTATCGCATGTACAGCGGCTTCGATCTCGCCAGGCTCCAAACGATGCCCACGCAACTTTATCTGGTCGTCGATTCTGCCTTTGAATATCAGATGCTTATCAACGTCAAACGCAGCCAAGTCGCCGCTCTTGTACCAGCGCCCATGCTCGTCCGTATAGAACTTCTCCGCCGTCAATTCCTCGCGGTTTACATAACCTTCGGCAACACCTGCGCCACCTATGACCAGTTCGCCCGTAACACCAACCGGTACGGCGCGACCATACTGGTTAACAACCTTAACCAGAGTATTGGAAATCGGTTTACCCATAGTAATAGGCGCATTCGCAGCGGGAATCTCGTCGGCCTCCCACACCGTTGAGAGTACCGTGGTCTCAGTTGGGCCATATGCATTCATATAATGCACATGCGGCATCCACTTACTGAGAATATCGTGGTTCGGTGCAGACCCCGCAGTGGCAAGCCTCTCGAGGGTCGGTAATTTAGCGGGATCCAGGTGTTGCAGGTACTGGGGCGGAAATACAGCGAAGGTACAACCGTTTTCGGTCAAATATGCCTGTAAATCTTCCGGCGAGTTAATCAATTCCTTTGACAATACCAAAAGTGTATTGCCATTTAAAATAGAGGTGTGAATTTCCGCCACGGAAGCATCAAACGAAAACGGAGCAAATTGTGGAGAAACCCCATTTCCAGGTAGATAGTTTTCGCGCTCAAAATGCAAAATAAAATTAAGCAAATTTGCATGAGTACAACGCACACCTTTTGGCAAGCCAGTAGAGCCCGACGTAAAAATGATATACGCAGGGTCCATAGACTGAACACGACCAGCATACTTGAATTCATCTGGCCGATAGTTTTTCAGCGCGCTTAGAGAGTAAACCGGAACATCAACCACCTTTTCAGCAACTTCAGGCAGAATAGTGTCGCAAGATAAAACGCATTTAAAACCAGCATCGCGGTTCATTGACGAAATGCGATCTCGTGGCAAAGTGTAGTCGAGTGGGATAAATACAGCCCCGAGTTTTAACACGGCATACTGCGCAGCAACCATTTGCTTTGATCGCGGAAACGCCAAAGCCACATTATCTCCAGCTCCAACCCCCATTTCTTGAAGCAGAAGCGCTATCTGGCTGGAGCGCTGATCTAAATCGAGATAGGTGTAAGCACCGTCAACATCGATAACAGCCAAACTGTTACCGTATTCCGCACAGCATTGGTAAAACCGAGTAACAAGATCTCCCGCAAGCGTTGTAGTCTCACCGCGCACCAGACCAACCGGCAAGGTTGTTTCTGCTGGAAAGTCGATTTGGCTAATACTCAACTCTGAATTTTTATGCGCAAGATGGATAATCTCCTGCCAGAAGGTCGCAATAGCTTTGACGTAATCGACAGTGAAGCGAGACCCATTTGCTTCGATGGTCCAGCCATCGGTAGTTTGTCGAAGTAAAAAGTCACACTCTACCTGAACATTACATCCAGCCAACACAACACAATGCTTTTCGTAAAGGCAACGCATTTCCTCTGGTAGAGATTCCAACGGCTGGAACAAGCTGGGCGTTTCCAACTGATGTGCAATAAACGTGTGGTATTCACTGAAACAGCCCTCGTCATCGAACTGCGACAACAACGGCAGCACATCAGCACTATCACCACCCACCACCAGCGATACGACAGGGTGTTTGTCGTACTGCAACCAATTTAGCACCATATGCCAGGCCGTTAGACATACGGAAGTGCTCAACCCGCTTATTCCGACAACATTTACCATACGTTTGGTTGAATTCGCATCGCCACTGGCTAGCGCATCCTGCAGTGGGCACACAGCATTATCACTCGCTATTGTGCTCAGCAATGATTCGATAGTTTCCGCTGGTGAGGTAATTTCCGACATACCTTATTATTCCTACGTTGTCCTGAAGTGGCGATAATTCTAGTTGTGTTGGTTATTTGCTTTTTTGCTAACAGTTAGAAAGAGCACATGTTTCTACAATTCATGGCATTATGGATTCATGCCCAATTTTGCCTCGGAATTTTTTTGTACACTTTCGTCAATATCATTGAGAAAGCGGTTTCTATAGACAGCATCACTCAAAACTCGACGCGTCAAATACTCATCATCGATTTCAATATTGTAATTAACGTCGTCATAGTGGAGCATCGATATACGCTGACTCTTTAGATTCCGCATAGTGCGCTGACGCGCTGTCCAGATGCCGTCTATCTCCTCTACATTAGACACATAGCTGACCTTCATCAGCTCGCCACTGAGGCTGTAGAAGTTTTCTTTCAGCACAATGAGGCGCTCGCTGTCTATCCACTTAACGCGCTTAAGGTAGTTGGTTTTCTTTGCCCGTTCATCATCCGGGTGTTGTTCAACGACTGTTACGTCACGACCACCAATTTTGGCAGTTTTAAGAATGCGATACTCGTAGTCGGCAACTTTCTCTCGCTCAACATCTTCCAGCGCGAATTCACTGCCGAACAACGATCCTTTTTTCGGCGCGTCTGCAGAGGACGACATTCGCTTAACCTGATCGAGCTCAGGCAAATACAACCACTGATCCGTATCCTGCCCGGAATTAGTGTAGTCGTATTGCAATATTCCAATTCCGAACTCCGCAATCGGCTCCACGATCAACAGTAAGCCTTTACTGTCGCGGAGATTTTCACCGTAATTCTTAGTGAGGGACTTAACTTTCTTTTTACGAATGTCTGACGCACAGGACAATTTTTTATTTTTTATTTGATAAGGACATGTCATCAGAGAAAGCGTACTAATCTCCGTTTTCCCCATATACCGATCCAGAACTTGTGACACGAGCTCTTTCGCCGGGTCAATTTGCTCTGCAACCGACGCCTTTACTTTTGCGTCAACCTCTACATCTGGCGCAGACGTGGCAGCTGCTTCGGCGAAGGTCTGCACTGCTACAATCCAAGCTACTGCCAATATCAAAACAGAATAAATTTTACGCATACTTGCTCTCCAAAAATTAATGGCTCACCGCTTGCGCGGAAGCTGCCTGAGTCTGGGCAACCGGCTTTTTATAGCGCACAACATAAAGGCATATCGAAGGTATTAGTAGAACATCCGCGACGAAAGCGCTTAAGATAGCTAGCGCACTCAAATAACCAAAAGCCTGAAATGAAGCGTCTGAGCTGTACATCATTGTCAGCAAACCGCCGGAAAGTACGATAGAGGTAAACGCTAGCGGCTGAATAACTTCGCGTAACGCTTCCCGTACAGCGATGTGCATGTCTGACGTTTTTGACAAACACATCCGCAATTTATTTATTAGGTGAATAGAGTCGTCCACAGCGATACCGAGAATAATCGGCGCCACGATCATAGTGAACTGATTCAGATCGATCCCCAGCCAGCCCATTGCACCAAAGGTGAGACCAATAGGAACCACACTCGAGACCAGCGCCAATACACTGAGATAGAACGAACGAAAGACGAACAGGAGCATAATTGCAACCATACCCAGCGTAGTCAGAAAGCTGGTGAGCTGCGAATGCGCAATGCGATCAAATAGATGCATAAAGGTAACCACACCGCCCGCGTTCACCAGCTCCATTTCTGGATAGGTTTGGGCTAACGGGCTAAAGGTTTCGGCGAACCAGCGGTTACTTTCAGCAATTAAATCGACGTAAGCTGTAGACCCGGCGTTGCGTACCATGAAAGCAATTCGCGTTGCATCGAACTCGTCGGACACCAACTTACGGCGTTCCTCTGGCGACACATTATTAAACAGAAACAACAGCTGGCTGACTTCTCCCGAGGTTTCTGGCATTGCATAGTGAGCCGGATCATCGCTATGTAATTGCTGATTAACCCGCTTCATCACATCGGCGATAGAAATTCCAGTGACGACAAGATCGGGGAACTCTGACTCGATCTTTCGTTGAAATTCATCGATCCTAAGTAAAACATCTGCATCGTAAAGCGCGTTTTCTTCGTTCAGATCGATCATAAAATCAATATTCTGAGTACCACCCATGTTCTGATCAGCAACATCAAACGCTTTGCGAATATAGGAATCTGGCTTGTACCCTTCAATGACATTGGTATCCACTTTTAGATGAACAAATCCAACACCAAATAATACGCAGCCTATGGCGAAACCCGCGATAATTTTTCCGGGGTGACTATCGACCAGCCGGAAGACCGGCGCAGAAAAGTCTCGCTGTGCGCCATTGACAGAATCCAATTTAGGCGCACCAGGTGCCCAGCAGCGAAGCATCAATGGCAGGAGCGTAATGGTTACGAAAAATGCACACAAAATACCTACTGCGCAGAAGAACCCGAAGTTTGCGATCGGCACAGACGGTTTCGCTATCCAAAGCGAGCCAAACCCGACCACTGTCGTTATGGTTGTAAAAAAACAAGAAAGCCCCGCTTTTCGGAACGCATTCGAAAGCGCCACTGGCTTCTGTTCACCCTCCTTACGCTGAAAATTAAACGTGGATATAAGGTGTACGGCATCGGCCACGCTGATAAGCACAATGAGCAATATCATTGGATCGCTTAAGCTAGAACTGGGAACGCCAGACCAACCTATAAATCCAACCGTAAACAACACCGACAGAACAACGATCACGATAGGCCAGACCACGCCGGCCATATGACGAAACACAATCAACAGCAAAATGAAAATCAGTAAAAACAAGCCCGAGAAGATGACCGGCATTTCTGCATCCAGCACATCCATCTGAAAATAGATAATTTCGGGAAGACCGGCGTAATACACGTTAAAGGCATCGTCTACACCTGCAGATTTAACCTTGGCACGAATAGACTCCATGTATTTGTAATATTCGTCGTAATCCTTTTCCGCCTCCTCGAATGTCTCTTCTGCCGACGGCGAACTTTCGTCGACTTCCCAAGCCATATCCAGCATCAGCTCATCAGAACCCGCAAGGTTATGCTCTCCCGCGCTTTTAGCTTTAAGAGTTTCGCCAAAATCGGTTTTTATAGAGATAGCCGCGTATTTGGCGTTGTCGGATATGAACGCCAAACGCAACTCTGGATTTTCAAGCGCCGAAGCCTTTAATGCAGCGCGCTTCTCGGCTGACACAGGGATAGTCGGGCCAATGAACTCACGAACAAACAGGTTATTCCCTTCAACTTCTGTGACCTGGACATTCACCAACGAGATCACTTCGCGTGTGTGGCGCAGAGGTGTATCCGGGTTGTTTTGAATATCGACGCCGTATGCGGCCAGTTCGTTGTGCAGTGCAAGAAGCGCCGAGAGGGATTCGGCAGTAAATATATCACCGTCCTTTGCTTCGACAACGATATAAACATCTTCATTGCTACCAAATGTGGTATCGAACTTGCGCTGATTTTTAAATATATCGGAATCCTTGCCAAACCAAGCTTTGAGACTATCGTCCTTCTCAACTTTACCGGCACCAACAAAACATACTGCCACCAACAGGCCGTAGCACAACAACACCAGCCAACGAAACTTCCATATGGCGCCAGGCAAGGCCGCAAAAAACTGTTCAAAGATGTTTTTCATCACTGCATCTCAACGCGTGGGTTTAGGGCGCAGCAATGCGCCCGGCAAATCTAGTCAGATAAACCTGAAATTAACTTTTTCATTGTTTCGGCATTGTTACCAAATTGGTTTACCGCGTAATGGTGTTTATCGCTCTTGCCAAAACTCCGCTCCAGAAATGACGCTAGGGAGGCGGTTGGGGAAAGATCGACAAACCGGTAGTCATTGTCCTTTTTTAGATTCTCCGCGGTACTATGGAAATCTACCGTCTCTCGAATGGAGTCCCAGAGGTGATTTTTATCAATAGTCGTTACGCGACCGGCTTTAGCTGGCGAATATATTTTTAATTTGGGTTCCGCAACTGAAATACCCTCAGCAAATTCATTAAAGGGTGATTTAATAGTGTCGATTTGATGGGAATGGAAGGAGTGAGCCACAGGCAGCAATAGCGACAGAATATCGCGTTCAGCAAGTCGCTTTTTAATTTTGATTATAGCCGCACGATCTCCACTTATAATGAAGTTATCGTTGTAGTTGATACAGCTGACCGTACCGCCTTCGTAATCCGATGCACAGGCCTCGAAGTCGGAGATATCAGTGAGTACTGCCAACATGCTGCCATTGGTAGCATGTGTTTTTAACAGGCGCGCCTGCTCGCAAACCAGTGTTAACGCGTCTGTTAGATCGAGCGATCCAGCAATAGTCGCCGCAACATATTCACCCAAACTGTAGCCCATAACGGCAGCCGGTGTTATCCCCTGCGCTTCCAGGGTTTTGGTGAGGCAATACCCGAAGCTATAGATTGCAGGATGCGTTAACAAAATGTCTTCCAGATCAACTTCATCCGGATCTTTCTCATAAAATTCGTGTGCGATTGAAATATTTAGTTTTTCCTGCGCAATCTGATCACAAATTTTCATTTGTTCTCTAAACACAGGATTTTGCTCGTAAAGCTCATGTCCCATACGAACATAATGAAACCCCTGACCACCGTACATAAATAAAAGGTTGTCGCTTTTAGGCGCGGGCTCAACGATGGGTGTTTCTTTTGCCAAATCGTCCCGAATGATATTTATCATCTTGGTAAGGACAACACCCGGTCCGACTTCCTCGATATTATCGAACCCTGCTGAAAGCAGGCTTAAAATTGTATCGTGCCAGCGGACAGCCCCCGTGATTTGGTCGGCAAGATAGTTTTCAAAGCGTGAAGTAGGATAAAAATCTGCGGTCAGGTTTGCTATTACCGGAATTTCCAGCTCTCTAAACTGGAAGCCCCGCAAATAAAATTCAAATTGCGTACGTGCTTCGGCCATATAAGACGAGTGAAACGCTGCGCTCACTTTAAGCGGGACAACCTTCGCACCGGCCTGCTCAAACACGCTGAAGGCACTGTTTAGCGCAGCTGTATCCCCAGATAAAATTGTCTGGCGCGCAGAGTTAAGATTGGCAACTTGTATTTTACTGGAATCCAGTCCATCCAGAATTTTATTCACCAAGTGAATATCGATACCAAGTACGGCTAACATTCCTCCTTGATCAGCCTGTGACATCAATTCGCCACGTTTTTTAACCAGCTTTAAGCCAGTGGCAAAATCGAACGCGCCCGCTGCCAAGAGCGCGTTATATTCACCAAGACTGTGGCCGGCTACAACGTCAGGCCGCTGTGCGCCGTCTTCCAGCTTCGCCGCATAGGCTAAAGCATTGACAGTGTAGAGTGCAGGCTGCGTATAGCTGGTGTTGTTGAGCTTTTTGTGCGGATCTTCAAGGCATAATTCCGCAATGGAGTAGCCTAAAATAGTGTCCGCGATATGTACCAACTCGGGAAATCGATCAAAATAATCAGCTCCCATACCTACAAACTGGGACCCTTGGCCTGGAAATACATAGGCGTTTTTCATTGGGTTTCTCCTGTCAATGTGGCGACAAAGGCGCACGCAATCAATTAAGCGGTTTCCAAAGCGAGCTTGGCTTCCAGAACATTGATTACATCCTGTACAGTATAAATATCGCGCTTTTCCGGGTCTGGCACAGTTACTCCGACAGCTTTTTCCAGGTCGTACCAAATTTCCAGCATTTCGCGTGAATCAATACCGAGATCGCCGCCAAGATGAAAATCAGGTGCGATGATATCCGCGGAAAATGCAGTCTTTTTAATGTTGTTGACCACCGAAAAAAACGTGTCCATTAAGTTAGTTTGAGTCATTGCTCTATCTCCAAATTTTCAAAGCATTAAAGCGAACGATTAGTAGCATCGATCATCTGAACAACACGATCCATTTCTTCATGGGTGTGAGTGGACATAATCGACAACCGCAAACGCTCAGCGCCAGGAGGTACCATCGGGTATTCCATAATGTTGGCGAATAATCCCTGACGGTACAGTTCTTTATTCAACCGATGGACATGCCCATCTTTGTCAAAGAAGACTGGAATGATGCCGGAGTCACCGCGCAAAATTCGAAAACCTGCGTTTTCCAATGCATCTTGCATATAGCGAACATTCGCACGCAGGTTCTGTACGTGGTGTGGTTCGTTGTCAAGGAGGTCTAGTGCCGCATCAATGGCCGCAATCGTCGGCTGGGCAAGTCCAGAGGTAAACAAATAAGGGTAGGAAAAATTACGCAGCAAGAAAATTAATTCTTTACTGCCCGAGACGAAAGCGCCCTGTGCACCCAACGCTTTACTACAAGTCGACATTCTTAAATCGACCTGGCCGATCAAATTAAGATGTTCAAGCGTACCTTTGCCAGTCTCTCCGACGGTACCCACACCATGCGCATCGTCCAGAATAGTAATGACATCGTTGTTGCGACAGATTTGAATATAGCGCTCAAGCTCGATAATAGATCCGTCTACGGAACGCACACCTTCAACGGTGGAAAATATTTGCTTGCCTTCCCCATCCCGGGCTCGAATACGTTGGATAATTCTTTCGAAATCCTCGAGATTTTCCGGGTCAAATGAATAAAAAGGCACGCCCGCCATTTTTATTGCATTGATAACACTCGCGTGACTGTTCTTATCGTAAACAATAACGTCATTGCGATTCATCAGACCGGTGACCCAGCATAGGTTCGCCATATATCCGCCAGGAAGCAGTACTGCGTCATCGTGGCCGGCAAGTTTTGCCAAGCGCAGCTCAAGATCTTTGTGCTGACGCGTGTAACCGGAAAAAGCAGGCGACCCGCCAGAACCGATACCGTACTGGTCCACGGCTTCTTTAACTTTCTGTTTGATATATGGATTATTAGAGAATCCGAGATAGCTGTTCGAGCCGAAAACCAGTACTTCACGAAATTCGTCTGAATGCAGATCTTTGTACTGCATGGTTTTATCGACAGGGCCAGAACCTTGTCGGCCCATCATATAACCGTTATCCAGCTCTTTCAGGTAAAACTCGTATTGCTGTTTCAAACGTTCTTTGAACGGCATGCGCTCAAGTTCGATTAAACCTCGAGAATCCATTGTTTCCCCCTTGGAAAATTCAGATTTATGCGGCCTTTGCAGGCACCATTCCTGTTGATTGATACCACTGAATGCAGGCGCTTAACATGTCTTCCAGAGATGCTTCCCGGTAATCCAATTCGTTAACGGCCTTGCTAGAGTCAAAATAATAATGCCCCCCAAACACGCGCATTCGATAGGCTTCCACAGCGGGTTTGGTATTGATAAGGTAGGGGAAGTTTTCACTCGCCCATGCTTTAAAATATTTGAGCCAATAATTACCACCGGGCCGATCAGACACTTTGCCGAGCAGGCTTTCGATGGTTTCTATATACTGCTTGAACGAGACATCCTCACCAGCAAGGATATATTTCTCGCCAGCGCGTCCCATGGTAAGTGCATTGACGTGCGCTCTGCCTACCTCGCCCGCATGGCAAAAACTGCCCCCACCTGGCGGGACAAATGGAAGCTGATTAAACGCTACCGCTAGCACAATGCGGCCCCATTGCAGGTTGTAGTCGAAAGGGCCAACCACTTCGGCTGGGTTTAGAATAATGGTATCCAAGCCTTTATCGGCAGCCTCCAACAATATGTTCTCTGCCATTTGCTTAGAGATTCCGTAAGGGTTACGCGCCCTAAACCCAGTTAGAGGCACACTCTCATCCGCACGGCGCTGGCCATTGCTACACCCAACTGTCGACGTTGTACTTGTGTATACAAATCGAGTTACACCGTTGGCCAATGCCGCGTCACTGAGGCGACGTGTGCAATCGGCATTGACCGCAATGAGTTTTTCCAATTCCGAACGCTTACAACCCGTAACACCCGCGGTATGAATAACGGCATCAACCTGGCTGGTGATTTCATTTAAAAAATGGTTATCTTCCAAGCTACCGATAACTTTCGTTACGTCAAACTGCTCCAGATATCCCGTATTGGAATTTTTCCGGACCAAACAAAACACTTCGTGCCCTGCCTGCACCAGAGCACTGACAATATTAAGCCCGACGAACCCATTACCACCGGTGACAAAAACCTTCATTCCTACCGATCTCCTTCAGAATCCAATACACGAAGTAAATTCTTCGACTTATTTTCTGTGGGCAATTGCATGGGTAGCGCCGCTGGATTGCGATCAGGTGCAGAAGCCAACCCGGCCATAAAACCCGTAACATAGTGAGCAATATTTTCAGCGGAGCTTTCCAGATAGCCTGCCTGCTGGGTGTGTATTTGCAATTCCACATTATTGTCAGAAACTGTTACATCTATTGCAGCGGCCAATTTAAGTTCGGTTAAAAGTGCCTTAACCATCTCACGCTTTCCAAAGGAAACCATCGATGTACACAAGCTATGGTATTTATGCTCACCCAGACTCAACGTTAATGCATCGCTCGCCACATGCTTGATCATACGTTCTGTTTGGATCGATCTAAGCCACTCATGGGCACGTTGTCGCACTACGCAACCGACTCGGAAGGGCAATAGAAAATTAACGCCATTGGACTGACTGCTTTGTGCAAACTGACACACCTTTTGTTTTCCCGCTCTAGAGAGAAATAAACTCCAGCCAGCGAGAACAAGTGTTTCCAGTTCTATTTCGTACTTATGTGAGAACGCCTGTAACAGCGACAACTGCTCATCAGACAACGTCAATGAAAAGCTTTCCGTTACCGGCTCGACGTTGTTTTTATCGAATTCAATAAACTGGAAAGAACTAATTGCATCCGCCCAGTAATCCGACTTCCAATTGTCATTCGCAAAAATTTGATCGCCCCACTCTTCTTCTTTGCCGACGAGCAGAGACGCAATATCAATAGTAGATTTATCAACGTTAAACCAGGTACCGGTAATAACATTTTCATCCTCTGGCAAGCCGGATTCTTCAGACACATCCAACTCCGCAAATGGCAAAGTACCCGTCAATAGCGATATGGAGGTATTTTCCCGGTGCCACGGATAACCTGGAATTGAGACACGTACGGGTTTTTGTCCCTGGTAGAGCTTGCGCCAATCTATGCTCGCGCCCATCGTCCATAACGCCGCCAAAGTTGGATAATTTTTTTCGTTCAGAAGACTATCCAGATAGGTATTGCCAGACTGATTTGCGACAAGAGCGGCAATAGATGCTGCTTTTTTATTACCTGGCTCGCCTGCAACAACACCTGACTGCTCCAATGAGGGGTTTTCCAGCCAAGCAGCAGCTTTTTGATGAAACATAACCAGCGAATCCACTACAAACACCAGTCGATGCCGCATCGCAACGCGGCCTACTTGTGTGCTGTAGGCGAAGCTGGCGATATTGATGTCGATGTTCTCCTCAGCGAAAACACGCAGTTTCTCCACGTAATCGCGAAGCTGCTCCTGCGTTGCAGCAGACACAAGCACAGGATAGCTGGAGCCATTTTGTGTCGTTTCGCCGACAACCTCGGGTGCAGAGCCAACAACCAGAAATGCATTTGAACCGCCCATTCCGAAGGAATTTATGCCAGCGTAGTAGACGCTATCCTTCGCCCAGGACTTCAATTCACGCGGTAACACGAAGGGAGAGTTTTCTTCCTCATAAACAGTATTCGTCTGCTTGAGATTGGCGCATGGGGGAATGGATTGGTGTTGCATACTGAGCAACACTTTTATTAGTGAACATACAGCAGATGCAGCTTCCATATGGCCCAGGTTAGCTTTAGTACCCAGTGCGCAGAAGTTGCGTTTTTGCGACGTCTGTTGCAGCGCCATTTCCATCGCTTTTAGCTCAATCGGGTCGCCCAGCTCAGTGCCCGTGCCATGACATTCGATGTAAGAAATGTTGTCACCACTCAAGCCGGCAATACGAATCGCTTCTGCGGCAGTGTTTGCCATATCACGCAGATTCGGTAAAAACTGCCCGGCGCCTACCCCGGCATGGCTTACTTGGCTGCTCTTCAGTACACCGTATATATAGTCCCCGTCAGCGGCAGCATCCTCCAGTCTCTTGAGTAGCACTACACCGGCACCTTCACTCGGCACCAGGCCATTGGCATGTTCGTCAAAAGCCGCCTCTCTACCGGTGGGTGAGAGCACTTTCATATCTTGCAACATAAGGTATTTACTGGGGTGCAAGCTCACGTTAACACCACCAGCAATTGCGTACCGACATTCCTGCACGAGCAAAGCGTTGCGCGCTAAATGAATGGCCGTAGCCGACGAAGAGCACGCAGTTTGAATCGACATGCTCGGACCATGAAAATCGAAAAAATACGATAGTCGATTCGACAATTCACTTCCCACTGCACCTGGGCCAAAGTAGCGCTGTTTGCTATTCCAACCATCCGCAACAACGCGGGAAAAATCGTCGCTCATCGAACCAACAAACACGCCGACGCGGTCGATGTTGAGTGTATCTGGTGTGTAAGCGGCGTCTTCGAGTGCCGCCCATGTCGACTCCAACATTAACTTAATTTGCGGGTCAAGTTTGCAAGCATCATCCAAAGGGATCTTGAAAAATTCGTGATCAAATTCATCGAGACCATCAATGAAACTGCCCCATTTACTAACCGCTTTATTAACCACCTTGTCGACTCGCGACGCGTAATAGGCTGATGCAGGCCAGCGGGATTCTGGTATCGCGCTAATGGTGCTCTTACCGGACGCGAGCACTTGCCAAAACTCGGCTAATGTTTCAGCACCAGGAAAGCGGGCTCCGATGCCGATGATCGCAATATCACCACTCACACCAGCCCGTCCGCCATTGCCGAGCAAACCGCTCTTCACTGGCATCTTCACGGAGAACTTAGCCGCAGGGGGCAAAATTGCTCGCATGGTCGATGACGGCTTCGCGGCAGTGCTCGCGGGCACAGGAGCAGCGTGCGCTGTCGACTCGCTACTCTCTGGCAAGCCCAATAGGTTGGTGAGCTCAGTGCTATAATTTTTTTCGAGGAATTCCGCTAGTTTCGCCAGGGTGTCGTGCTCGAACAATACGGTTTTCGGCAACTTATTAAATTGCTTTTGCAAATTATTTTGCAATTCCATGAGCATGACTGAGTCCATACCAAAGCCTTCAAAACGGGTATGGTTGTCAACTTTTTCAACGGCGATTCGAGTTACGGTAACCACGTGATCACGCAGAAAATCAAACAACGCGCTTCCAGGACTTCCAGACATAGACGCTCCATCAGGTGTGGCAATCTGTGGTTTGGGATTGTCGGCGGGCGCGGTCAGCAAAGTCATTGCCGCGGCAGGTTCTCTATCAGTCGAAATTAGAGTTTCAGTTACCGCTTTGCTATGCACCTCTGGCAGCGCATCCGCCACCCTTAGATACTGTTGTAATTTCTGGATTTCTCCGGAAGCGACTAAGAGGTTCGCGTGTGGCAGGCTGAGCATTGATTCGAAGGCTTCCAGCCCCTGTTGCTCATCCAGAGGTTGTATGCCGCTAAAGTCGAAAAACGCACGTTGCTCCTCAGGAATTTCCATTCCACCCTCATTCCACAACGGCCAATTGATTGACAACCCGCGATCGCTCGCTCGTTGCGCACGTAACGCGATATAGGCGTCAAGGAATCTGTTCGCACAGGCATAGCTACCTGAGCCAAGATCCCCAACAAGCGCGGAAATGGAAGAAAACACGACGAAGAATTTCAAGCTTTCGCCAGCTGTAGCCTGGTCCAACGCAATGGTGCCTGCAATCTTAGGCTCCATAATTCGAGCAAAGTCAGACATTGACTGCTGAAGTAGATTTTTTGAATCTGCGACCCCAGCACTGTGAATTACACCGTCGAGCTTGCCGTAGGTTTTAACGCAATGATCAACCAGCCTTTTCGTCGCATGCGGATCACTTATATCAGCAGGGAAATAGGTTGCGCTGGCACCGAGCTGCTGCAATTCAACCAGCGATTTCAGCGCATTGTCATTCATGGCGGAACGACCCGTGAGTACAATGTTCGCACCATAATGTTTTGCTAAATAACGCGCGAATAGCAATCCGAGTTTACCCAACCCTCCGGTTATTAAATAGCAGCCGCCTTGTTCGAGTGGCAGGTTTCGTTGAGAGCTAGGCGACGCTGAGTACAATCGGCGCACGCGTCGCTCCCCCTGAAGATACTGGACTTCATCGGCATTATTCGCTGTATAGCCCGCCTCCTGGATATAAAAGAGTGAAGGTTGCAGGCCAGAAGCATCAGTCTCAGCACCCACCGTAACCAACCGGAAGCGGTGATTTACCGACAAGAGTGATTTAGCAAAGCCTGCGGCTGCTTCGCCTATGCAGGTGGCGACATCGTTTCGGATACTGTAGCAAACGACAATTTTGCAGCTGCGCAGCGGATGCACCTTTTCTAGGACTTGTATCAAAAGCGCAAGGCGCAACAGCGGGGCTTGGACTGAATCATCCGACTCAAGCCCATCTGCATTAAACAAAATCGCCGTCGGTAATCCACGATAATTTTCCAACTGGTTCAGCACATCGGTAATTGACTCTTCGTCACATGCCGCAAACCAGTTATCCTGATCGTTATCCATTTCGGTGATCCCGGAAAACGCCAAATGCGTAAAAGTACCGGAATATGCCGACGTCAATTCACCAGCCTGACCCGCCTCAAAACCAACGGAAAGAAGGGACTCAACGGTTGAATTGAGCTGTGCATCCAAAGGCGCAGGTTGCCAGCGATATTCAAAAATACTGGTTGAGCTGGAAGAACCTTTCACGAATGAGCGAGCGGTGAAATTATGTAGCTTCACCAGCACTTTGCCCGCTTCGTCGGTAACGACTATTTGATACTTTTTCATCTCAGCGCCGGGCTGAGAGTCGTCCGCGAGTGTTGCGTACGCAAAACATTTTTGTGGCAAAGGGTGGCGCACGTCCACCTGCTCAACACCAAAAGGTACTATTGGATGGGAAGGCATCTGTCCTGCAGGAAAATCTGCGGCAAGCCCGGTTCTTACTGCCGCATCCATCAAACAGGGATGCAACACAAAATCGACCAACGATCCTTTAAAGGCGTCAGGTAAAACTAATTCTGCAAGTGCTTGCCTGTCGCCGATGCGGTACCGTTTTTGGGTAACGCGATAACTGTCACCATAAGCGAAACCCATCTCGGCAAATTCGCTATAAATAGCATCGTGGTGCTCTTCTAAATGAGCAGCATTTTTTAACGCGGTGAGGTCCAGCCATTCATCTTCCAAAACCACGTTCGCTTCGACAAAGCTCACTTCGCCATCGCAATACACGTGTGTGTTATCAGCGGCATTCGCGATCGTGAAATTCAACGAGTCATCGCCTGCTGTCATCACAATGTCTACGTCTTCCGCTTTTCCACGGATTTCGATGGGCTGTGCCCATAATAAATTTTGAATAGTCGCGACCCGGTACTCGCCTCCCATGCTCTGCTCCGCGCAGGCACGCGCAATTTCCAGGTAGGCAACCCCTGGCAGTATCACCCGCGGTTCACCGGTATTTACAATGTGATCGGAGAGATAAAACTCGGTCCCCAAAAACGTTTTCTTAAAACGCTGTGTAAACAGCGTTGAACAGTTTTTGTCGACCAAAGGATGTAAGCCTGCGTCATTGCTGACCTCACTATTAGCGACTTCGACCCATACCCTCTGATCGAGAAATGGCTTCGCAGGGAACGAAACCTTGCGCAGGTAGCGCGTACCCAGTGTAGAGACTTCAGGGAAAAGATGAACAGTTAGCGATTGCCAATCCACATCTAACGAAGACACCCAGGCCATCGCTAATCGGTCAACCTGCGACTTGGCAATAATGCTGTCCAGCAGTTCGCGGCGCTCGTCAGCATCAATTATTTTATTCAAGTCCTGTCCGTGCAGGGCGTTTTGTGTTTTTAGCGCCTTGTGCTCTTGCTCGTTCAGGAAACAATTTAACGCATCCAGCAACTCGCTCCAGGAATGAGTAACCACCACCAGACGTACGGCCAGTTGGTCGCGACCGATTTGAGAGCTGTACGCTAAACGATGCAAAAATTCCGGAGTTCGATCATTTTGCTTCGCCAGCCAGCTCACAACTGTATTGGCATAAGCTTGCAGACGCGGATAATCGTCCGCAGACAACAGGAATAGGACAGGCCTATCAGCATTTTGCAGGCTAACAGGTTCATGAATAAATTCTTCAACCAACACGTGCGCATTTGAGCCGCCCGCGCCAAATGAACTGATCCCAGCGCGACGCGGAACAACGCCATCGCTCTCCCACGGCAGCAATTCTTGTGGCACCTCCAGCGGAGTTCCAGAAAAATTAATATTTTTATTCAGCTCAGATGAATGCAGTGAAGGCGCAATCTTGTTGTGTTTGAACTGCAACAGTATTTTTGTGAGTGCAGCAATGCCGGCAGCTGATTCGAGGTGCCCGATATTACTTTTAACGGAGCCAAGTATACATCGGTAACTGTCCGGAATATTCCCACCCGCATGATCCTTCAGTGCACGCGTTAACCCCGCCACCTCAATGGGATCGCCCAGTGACGTACCTGTACCGTGCGCTTCGATATAAGAAATTGAGGAAATATCCCAATTAGCTTGAGCTAGGGCGGATTTAATAACGGCCGTCTGGGCTTTCTGGCTGGGAACGGTATAGCCATTTGTTTTTCCACCGTGATTGAGTGCTGTCGCATGGATCACACCATAGACCTGATCGCCTGCTTCAATCGCTTTGCTTAATGGTTTAAGCAGAACAGCGCCAACACCTTCACCTGGAACATAGCCTGTGCCCCCTTCACCAAAAGAGCGGCAGCGACCATCACTCGACAGGAATTGCTCCTGGGCAAGCAACTCGTATTTTAACTTGTGCGTTGCCAGGTTAACGCCACCGGCGATGGCTATATCACAGGCGTTGTTGTGAATGTGTTGACATGCCACTTGTAGTGCCGTGAGCGACGAAGAGCACATAGTGTCCAGCGCCATGCTCGGGCCGTGTAAATCAAAGGTATAAGAAACGCGGTTCGCAATTGACGAGAACGATGACGCCGGCTTGCCATATTGCAACTGCTGTTCAGAAACGTCCGTGTGTTCGTATAGCCCCCACATCACGCCAACGAAAACACCAACGGTATATTGCGATAGATTTGCCCGTGGAATGCCTGCATCCTCAAGACACTGCCAGGAGGTCTCCAGAAATAAACGTTCCTGCGGATCCATTTTCTCAGCTTCACGCTGAGTAATTCTGAAAAAGTCTGGATCGAACTGATCTACCGCACCGAGGAAGCCACCCCATTTGCTGTATACCTTGCCTTTTTCTGTGCGGTCTTCACTGAAGTGCGCATTAAAATCCCAACGATCTCTCGGCACTTCGACGATACAATCGCGACCTTCTGCCAGATTGCGCCAATAGTCGTCCAAGTTGTCGGCTTGGGGATAACGGCCAGATAAGCCGATGATGGCAATATTTTCCTGAACCGCAACACCGCCAAACCGATGTCCGCCACGACCACGTCGCTGCGGCGTTCTTGGTTGTTGAGGCAACTTGGCGGCCGGCTGGAGATTATCCTGGCCTGGCGACATGGGATCGTCAGATTCAGAGTCCGGCAATACACCGCCTACTGCGGTAATACAGTTTCTGAGCGTAGAAAATTTAAATATTTTATGCTGGGGAGCATCGGGGAAGAGCGCTTCAAGACCTGCATCAATACGCATGGCTGCAACCGCATCCAGACCAAGGTCGCGAAGCGGTGTGTCAAGCACAGTGTCTGTTACTGTGCAGCCAAGCTCTCCCGCGAAGAGTTTTAGCAACGACTCAGCACGTAATATCGCTTGCTCGAATTGATTGCCAGCGCCCCCGTCAACCTCTTCCGCAACCGGTGTAGAAACCGCCTCGGTCGCGACCACTGGCGACGCTACAACCACGGCCTGGGGGATCTGAGTTCCGGTTCCGGGTGAGAGCTTGGCGCTAATATCCGCAGCGTGGTTTTCCGTAAAATACTCAGCGATTCCCGCCAAATCCTGGAATTCGTAGAACAGTGTCTTGGGCACGTCTTCGCCAAACACCGCTTCCATTTTTTCATTCATCGACATGATGAGAACAGAGTCGACACCATACTTTTCCAGCGGGGTGTCTATATCAATATCCGGCTCTGGCATTTTCGTAGTTTCCGCCAACGCCTTGCGGAGGAAATCCGTCACGATGGACAGGGCATCTCCAGCATTAGGAGAAACTTCTCCATTGGCAACCTCTGCGGACTGGACACTGACAGACGCCTGCACCGCTGAGGGTACGGGCGTAGCGATTGTCGGAGCCGAACCGGAAAAATGCTCGCTGTAGTTTTCTTCGAAAAACTCTTTGAGTTCGCTGATACGCTGATATTCAAAAAACAACGTTTGAGGAATATCATCGCCGAATTTTTCACGCAAGCGCTCATTCATCGACATGATCATTACCGAGTCTATGCCATATTTTTCCAGCATGTCATCAGGGTCGATCTGCGATTCCGACATTTGAGTCGCGCCGGCGACCAAGGTGGTGAGAAACGCGACCAGATCAGGCTTATCACTAACTTGTGGTGTAGCGACAATGGGAGCTTGATGTACAACCGGCGCAGGCTCAGGCTTTTTGAGCGCAGCCATGGTGCTGGCATTTTTTCGCGCAGATGAAGGCTTGGTTTTAGTACCCGCAAGCCGGGCAACGTTTTGCACCGTAAAACCTTTCAAACAAACTAGTAACTCACCGCGGGCATCCCGTATATCTACATCGTAGCTTCGGCGATGATCTTGCAAACTGCCCTGCTGCAAACGGGCGTGAACACGGCACAATCCGGTTACAGGTTTTCGTAGAATAATTTGCTCTACCGCGACAGGCAGCGGCATACCCTTGCCAATAGCGAACCCCCCAACCGCGATAGCGACTCGAATTGCACCGTCCATTAATGCGGGTGTTAGCGTGTAAACGCCGACGGCTTCCGCTTTGGGAACAACGGTACCGAGCACTTCGGTTGCAGAATAATGCAGCGTTTCTATGACCTGAAAACTGGCTCCAAAATTAAAGCCCAACTGAGCAAATGCGGTATTAATATCCGCATACTCTATTTTAGTGCCGCGTGCTTCGAGCGCGCTGTAGTCAGGCTTATCTATTGCCGCATCAAACTTGCGTGCTTCGGATGCATCGCACAAACCAGCAATTAACAGGCGGCCGGTACACACTATTTCCCGTTCGTCGTCGCCAGTGAATATTTCAAACTCGACTCCGTGGTTATCGATGTAGAGGCCGGTTTTAACAATAACCGTCTCATCAGTATCGACGATAATTGGCTTAAGCCACTGGACGTTACTGAATCCTAGGATTTCACTATCAGTTGCCTGTTGCGCCGCTTCTAATACCATTTCGAGATAGGCCACGCCCGGCAATACACTGCTATCGCCCACCTTGTGATCGCGCAAATAGCTGGCTGATGGCTGCAACCACTTTTCAAATAGCTGTTCATCAAAAGTCGATATATTTCTATCGATCAATGGCGACAAACAGGCGACCGACGACGTAGTGCCATCGAAGGGAGCATGTTCTATCCAATAGCTGGATTTTTCAAACGTGTACCCGGGCAACGAAATTCGCTTAACCAGATTCGGGTATAATCCGGACCAATTAATTTCATTGCCGGTTAGCCATTGGCGTGTAAGGGAGATTAAATTGCGGTTGTTAATTGCATCGCTGGCCGAAAGTGAATCCAGCTCTCCTTGCCAGGCAAATTTTCGATCTCGTTTTCCCCACCACGAGCCAGGCGCTTCTCGGTTTGCCGAAAACGCGTTCAGCTTCTCCGAAAGATCAGCAATAGTGGTTGCAATAAATGCTAATCCATAATCAAGATCGAGTCGCCCCATGTGAAGCGTGTGGGCAATTTGTTCGAGTGTAAAGCCCGGCTCGTTCGCAACTCTTTCTGCAAGTTCAGCGGTGAGCATTCGCAGTGTTTTTTCGTTGCGGGCAGAAACCATTATCAGCTGGGGTTTATTGTCTACCGTAAAGCTGCGCTGCTCGACGTATTCCTGCAATATCAAATGGCCATTCGCACCACCGGCGCCAAAGGAGCTAAGCGCTGCGAGACGAGGCTCACCATTGGGGCTCTCCCAGTCGCCGAGTGTTTGTTGTACAACGAACGGGCTGGTCTCGATTTTTGCGTATGGATTTAATTCCGCCGAGTGCAATGAAGGCGCGATTTTTTTGTGCTGTAGCTGCAACAGTATTTTGATAAGACCGGTGACCCCAGCCGCCGCTTCTGCGTGGCCAAGATTCGATTTTGCCGACCCCAAAGCGCAATACTGTGTGTCAGTCTGTTCAAACGCCTTGGTTAAACCTGCCACCTCAATCGGATCACCAAGACTGGTGCCGGTACCATGGGCCTCGACATAACTGATTTGACGAGGATTAATGCCAGCGGATTGAATTGCATCTTTAATCAAGGCCGCCTGACGATTCGGGTTTGGCACCGTAAAGCCACTGGTGCGGCCACCGTGGTTAATCGCTGTGCTTTTTATAATTGCATAGATGTTATCTCCATCGCGGAGAGCGTCGACCTTGCGCTTGAGAATAACCGCACCGACCGCCTCCGCAGGCACATAACCATCACCGCCTACACCGAAACTGCGACAGCGACCATCGCTCGACATAAAACGTCGGTTGGACAGCAGCGTATATTTTGCAGGGTGGAGTGAGAGGTTCACACCACCAGCAACACCTGCGTCGATCTCACCCTTGTGCAGCGCATCAATCGCCAAATGAATTGCAGTTAACGAAGAGGAACAGGCGGTATCTATCGTGATGCTGGGCCCGGAAAAATTAAACTGATAAGAAATACGGTTGGCGACCGCCCAGTAATAGGAATGCGGCGTGGCGCGCTCGCTCGGTGCGTTGTCTTCAATCCCATACAGGTTGTAGTCGCCCCACATAATGCCAGCGTAAACACCTACCGGGCTGTCGTATATACCGCGTGCGGGTGCCAGCAATTCAGGTCGGTAACCCGAATCCGCAATCGCCTGGGCGACAGTTTCCAAAAACAGCCGCTCATGCGGATCCATTTCTGCGGCTTCTTTTGGTGAAATGCTGAAAAATAGTGGATCGAATTCATCGACTTTGTTGATAAAGCCGCCCCACTTGCTATACGTGAAACCGTTTTGCGGCGTACCTTCTAAAAAGAAGCGCTCCATATTCCAGCCACGTTCCGCTGGAATTTCAGTGACACAATCGACACCCGCCTTGAGGTTCTCCCAAAATTTGGCAGGGTTTTCGGCCTGAGGAAACCGCCCAGACATACCGACGATAGCCACATCGCGATCTTGCGGTGTGGAAGGTGCCGCGCCACTGGATAAGTGTTGTGATGCAAATCGTGATTTTACTGGCGGTACTTTCGCTAGAGCTGCAACCTGCTGCGTTGGCGCTGTCGTTGGGGCTGAAGTCTCGCCGCCAAACTGCGCCCCGTATTCCGCAAGAATAAAATCAGACAAATCATTTAGATTTTGGTATTCGAAAAATAAGGTGCGCGGCAGTCCTGCAAAGGTTTTTTCCAATGCGTTAACCATATCGATCATCACAACCGAGTCGAAACCAAACGCTTGGAAACTACTATTGAGATCAAAACGATCTTCGGGCAGTTTTAGCTCCGCTGCGAAAACTTTACGCAAGAAACCAAAAACATCTTCTTTACTTGCTGTACCCTGAGCGCCGGACACGGTTTTGGCTTGGGTCGTGGCAATTGCGCTCTGATGTGCGTTTTTAACCCCAAGCACTTCACATACTCGGGATTGATCACCTTCGAGCACGGCCATTTGCGGTATTGCATTGGTAACTGCAAAATCGAGCGCAGCGAGTCCTGACGGGTTGGAAAGCGGTGTGATACCAAAATTTTTGAAAAGGATTTCTTCTTCCTTTTCACCGAGCTGCATTCCACCATCTTTCCAGTAAGGCCAGTTAAGTGAAACAGCAATGCCGGACCGCTCGCCATTGACGGACATGCGGTTGCGATAGCGACTGAAGCAATCCTCAAATGCGTTGCCGTACCCGTAATCGCACTGCCCGAGATTCCCAAAGATTCCGGTAACCGATGAAAACAGAACAAAGACGTCCAGCGGCTGATCTTTGGTGGCCAGATCCAGCGCTAATGTACCCCGCACCTTTGGCCCAAGCACTCGTTGAAACGCATCCAACGATTTTTTAATGATGAAATTATCTTCAATGACGCCGGCGGAATGAATAATTCCGTTAACGCCATGGCCATCGGCGTTGATTGATTCGACCCAACGACAAACTGCGTCAAAATCTGCCGCATCCCCCTGCAGATAACTCACCTCAGCGCCATCTGTGCATTTTTCCCGCAGCCCATCCAAACGGCCGTCTTTTAGTGGCGAGCGCCCGGTGAGATAAACCTTTGCGCTATAAGTTTCCAACAAATAACCCGCAACCAGCAGCCCCAAAGCCCCCAGCCCACCGGTTATGATATACGCCCCCCCCTTCTTAAAGCCGATGTGAGATGGCTCCGCACTAAGCTTGTCGAGTGATGCGTATTCGTTAAAGCGATAAAATTCTCGCGCAAACCGCTGGTTTTGCGCGTACGCGAGATCAACGCGTTGATCGTCCACATACAGCTCATTAACGATTTGCTGCTGGATACTTTTGTCTGTGAAATCCAATGATTCCAGCAACACAGTCCGACCGCTGTAGGTGGGCTTCTCAAGGCGTATGGTCTTATAGAAGCCGCTCAACCCTTGGACCAACGGGCTGCCGTCTCGGTAGTTCCCTGCAGCGACACTGACAAAGCGCAACTTACGAACCGGCTTAAATGCCGCCTTAACCACGCAAAAGAGAGTTTCCGCTAATAACGTGGCGTCATTCAAACTCGCGGCGGAGAAATCCGACACGGCGGTAACGTGATGCAGGAACAGTACTCTTTCTGGCAATAAGGATTGCGCTTTTAAGCTCGCAAACACCTGCTCCAATTGATCTAGCTGAGTACCCTGCGCAGTGAAATGATTATTGGGTAAGGTGGCAAAATCAGCGCCCAGACCGAGAGATGCCCAGCGAACACCATCAAACAGTGAGGACTCACGCAGCTGTGCAAGCGCGGTTTCACACTCGGCGTGTTCAGCAACCAATAACACAACCGACTTATCAGCGTTCACTGAAGGCGTGTCGACCAGATCCCAGTAAGGCGCATAGTAGCTGTCATTGTCAGAAACCAGATTCGGTTCGGCCAGACTGTGTGCAACCGACTCCAGCGCCGGGGCATCACCGTCAGCCGCACTCGGTGCTGTCGATCTAACGAGCTCGCGACAATTCAGACCGCTAATCCGCACTACTGGTAATACACTTCCAGCCCCAGGTTCTTCGTTGAAAAGCGCTATGTCGACTTTAATTGTATTTGTAGCTTCACCTGCAGCGTGGGCTTCCACTAAAGCAAAGCACCGACTCTCAAGCCTGCCATTGAGCACCAATTCGTCAATGGCAAACGGGAGTACAGTACTCTCAGCGGCCTTGTCGCCTCCCAAACCAGAGAGAAGAGAAACTGCAGCCTGAAGTGCCCCGTCCAATAAGGATGGGTGCAAACGAAATTGTTGCGCTGTTTTTTCTGCTGCCGGAGGCAGAACCAATTCAACAAGTGCTGCGCCGTCATTTACGCGATAGCTGGCGATAGATTGATGGGTAATACCGTAGCCAAATCCACAGTCGGTCAAAAACTGGTAAACCGCATCTGACTCAATGGGGGAAACAGAAGCGAAGTTTTCATCAACCTCAAGCTGCTCATTGACTTGCTCGATAATTGCAGCTTCGCCTTCGCAGTTGGTGTCGACCACCCCAGACTCGAATCCGCTGACGACTTCAAAGCTGACACTTGTTAGAGGTTCTGGAACACGAAACCCTGGCGGTGTAGGAAACAATTTAAACTGCACACTAGCCGCTAGGTCGTTGCTGATAAACGGGCGCAGAAATACGACATCGCGCAACTCAATGCTCAGTTGCTGGGTATCTAAGTCCAGCTCGGACGCGCGTACGAGTGTGTCGCATGCCATTTCCAGATAGGCAGCGGCGGGAAGTATTTTCTTTCCTTGTACCTGGTGATCCCGGAGGAAAAATTCACGCCCCGTGAACAAACTTGTATAACGCTGCTCATCAAGGTTAGAAGTGTTTTCGTGCACAAGCGGATGCAGCATTGCACCTGCTCGCGACACCTGGCTTTCGCCCTCCCCCAACCAATAGGATTGCTGATCAAAAGCATAGGTTGGCAACGCGGTGCGGACCCATTTGGCACGCTCGTGTAGTTTTGAAAACGCAATATTTGCACCGCGCAAATACACATCTCGCAACGCGCTTAAGCTTTCCGCAGGAACAGATTTTTTGCTGGAGGATGCAATGTTTGCAATAAGCTCAATCGACTCTTCGGTCGCCTTTGCTATTGCTTGTGCATCATCTAGATTAATTATCGAAGTACAGTTGTCGCCACCGCCCAAATCATCAGTCAATGCAGCGAGTAGCGCATCCAGATCGTCAACAATATAGGCACTGCGAATAGTGTGGTGATCACGACCAACAGACAAAGTCGCCGCGATATCTAGTAACCGGTATTCGTTTTCGCAACTCGCCAGCCATTGCTTAAGTTGGCGCTTAATTCCTTCGAGACTCGACTGGCTTTTAGCGGAAAGCACTATAAGCTGGGGGCTGCTGGCCAACTTACGCATCGGCTTCAATTTCGGCGGCTGCTCGAGCACTATATGCGCATTGGTGCCACCAAAACCAAACGAGGATACGCCCGCGCGCAACGGCGATTTCGCATTTTTTCTATCGCTGTGTGACCAGGGTTGCTGATCCTGCAGAATTTTGAATGGCGAGCCCGATAAATCAATTCGCGGATTTAACGAAGTATAATTGTGCAGCGGCGCTAAAGTCTCATGCTTGAAAGAAGCAAGCACTTTGAGAATGCCAGCAATACCTGCAGCCGCCTCAAGATGACCAATATTTGTTTTTACTGCGCCAAGAAAACATGTGAGATTTTCAAGCGCCAGACCCTGCTCAGCGGCTAGTGTCTGGTATGCTTTGCGCAAGCCCTCGATCTCAATTGGGTCGCCTTTCGGTGTGCCGGTGCCATGGGTTTCGATATAGTTAACTGTGTCCAACGGTACCTGCGCACGCCTGTGAGCAGCGCAAATTACCTCGGCTTGTGCGTCCGGGCTCGGGTAAGTCAAAGTGTAGGTTTCACCGCAGTGGTTGACCGCGCTGCCTTTGATAACGCCGTGGATACGGTCACCATCTGCAATAGCCTTCTCCACTGGCTTAAGCAATAAAAAAGCCGCTCCTTCGCCACGCACATAGCCATCGGCAGACGCATCAAACGTATTACATCGGCCTGTAGGAGAAAGCATTCCCATTTTAGAAAAGGATATATGGCGAGTGGGCGTGAGAATAAAATTAACACCGCCAGCAATCGCCATTTCGCAATCGCCAAATTCGATTGCCTGAATTGCGCTGTGAATCGCGTTGAGAGACCCCGAGCAAGCGGTATCGATCGGAAAGCTCGGGCCCTTGAAATCGAAAAAATGGGAAATACGGTTGGCCAATATTGTGGAAGCGGTGCCAGTGGAATGATGGGCCTCTACGCTTAAATCCTGACTTTCCTGTAGCTCTTTATAATCATGATTAAAGACGCCACAAAAAACGCCCGTGCTTGAGCCACGAAGGCTTGTCGCGGCGATTCCTGCGTCTTCTAGGCAGGCCCACGCCAACTCAAGCGCCACGCGCTGTTGTGGGTCCATGGTGGCGACCACTTTCGGCAACAAGCCAAAAAATTGCGCATCGAATTTATCGACGCCATCCACGAACCCAGCCCACTTACTCAGGCTCTTGTTGCGCTCTTTTTTGGGGTCACCCCAGTAGGCTTTCCAATCCCAACGAAACGCGGGTATCTCGCTTATAGATGCCTTTTTGGCGATCAGATTTTCCCAAAATTGTTCCAACGTTTCGGCTTGGGGAAGCTTGCACGCCACACCGATAATTGCGATATCCATCATAGCCCCTGGTGATTTACACACTGTTTTTTACGACCGACTTAATCTAGGCAAATTTCAGTTTTTATATTAAAAACAACTTTTTACAGGCAATAGAAAGCCTCACCGCAGCCATGAACTGCAGCCAAACCTTCACCGATTACCTTCTTGAAATTCGAGTCGCGGCATTTACCGCCAACCAGCTAGAGAAATGGCAGACAGCCTCACGAGCTGGCAAATAACCAATATGGGAATTCCGGTACGCGGGACTAGAATCCTCGCGACAAAATTACCGGCAGCCATAATTTATATTGGTTTTTTAGAGTCGTTCTTATCCTTAGCTTTCCTTACTTCACATCCATCTGAACATCAGAGATACGCGCACCCCCTGAAAGCGAGGCGCATGCTAACGGGATATTATTACCGTTCAATGAAGAATCCGCTGGGCAGCTTATGCCCACAAACAGACTTACTATCAACGGTATCCCAGCCACCCCAGCACCAATAAACTTAACAATTGAAATATAAAATGGTGCCGTTATTACTGAACAAAAAACCGCATGTAGCATTAGGTGCGCACCTTACACCAGCCGAAGATAAATTTCCAAAAAATAAAAAAACTTTTTTTTAGAACGCAACTCGAAAACATCGACAGCTTCACAAATTTATACACCCTCACCCACAAGAAAAACTTAACAACACTCTCATTCACAATTAAACTGCCTGCCCCAACAAAACCGATAAAAATGAAAAATTAATGCAACACGAATCACCTATAGTTTGCGCACCTTTAAAATCAAGCGAGCCAAAAAATGTTTTACGCGCCACTCGCTTGAATCAGCGTCAGAGGTATCTATGCGCACATCAAGGTCGCTCCACGATAGAGCCGAATTTTTTCCGTATTTAATCCGTATAAATTAACACGACGGATTAAAAGAAAGATAACAGAGGACCCTATGCACAACCCTGGACGCGCTAAAGTTTTATCCCCCTCCGAACAAGAACACTTGTTCGAAACAATTGCCAAACACCGTCACCCAGAGAAAAACCTGGCGATTATGCTGCTAAGTTTTAAAATTGGATTGCGCCCAACAGAAATCGCGCTACTTAAAGTAAAAGATGCAGTTACATTAGGTAACGGGAGCCGTGAATTTTCGCTTAATGAAAATCTGCTGCTGGATAACGCCAGAATAGAAGCTCACAAGAAAAGCAAAAAATCCAAACTCAAAAGGCAAAACCTCAGTTTTGCGCCAGATGATTTTCACGAAATCGTCAAGCAAATCGAGAACAGAGTGCGACTCGGCGAGAAAATAAAGCCGGAAGATTTTTACCCTGCAAAAGCAGAAAATTCCGAAAACGAACGTCACATTAAGCTCGACAACGAGCAGCTGGTTCGCGCGCTGCAAGACTACATTAAATTGCGCCTGGACAAGGGGGAAAATATCACATCCGACTGTCCACTTTTCATCTCGCAAAAAGGCGGTACCTATTCACCAAATACACTGCAAGAGCACATGGCTTTAATGTTGCGAGACTGGGCAGGAATAGCAAACGCGAGTGCGCATAGCGGTAGAAATACTTACGAGTACTACAAACGACTTCCACCTGTTAGCGCACAGAGCGAGAGAAATTCAGTAATCAGCTGGAGTGAAAAGCCCACTTTCGCAGTCGAGCAAGAGCGCGTGGCGGTACTAGAGGAAGTAGAAGTTTGCGACTAGGCCGTCGAAAACAGGCAGGTTGCCCCCTTTAGATTATGGAGGTGCAACCTGCCGCAGAACGATGAGTCGGAACTAGTGCAAATCTAACTCATCGATGGGGAAGTACTTAGTACGTGTCTTGGCTTGTTGTTCGCCTGCTGCTTCATATCTCACATAGACGACAGGCTTTTCACGAGTGGAATGACTGACGCTAAAATCAGCCCAAACAACCTTTAAACATCCGGTGTAGCGCCGTACTTTATTAACGGCAGAACGCAGATGTTCATAGTAAGCCTCATGACTTTCACCTAGTTGCGTACGTTCGGGAATGGCACCTTTTTCTACAGGAGCCATTTTTGCTGTTGATCGAGTTTCCATAATTTAGCCCATTCTGATCGGTGACATTTAAAAGACTTTAGTAAACAACTCGGCCTTCGGATACCAACAGGCTCTTACAAAGCGTTTTGTATTGCGGTTGATCAATGGAGACGCCTCAACTGCTAGACGAAGATGGCTCAGAGGGCGATGTCGTGCTTTGATTATCGAATAACGCTTATTACCGCCAAAAAAGAAGTAAAATACGCCAACCGAGTAATTAAGCTTGCCAATTGCGCCTAGCGAACATCACTGCAAAGAAGCCACTTGCGTCACATTTAGATTGCAAAAAAATGAAAAGTTTCGCAAGTTGTATACATTCAGCAATATTTATAGTCCCCCAAAGTTTCATTAATGTCGATCAAGCTGCCATTTATAGATGGTGTTTAAGGCTTGCAGTTTTCGCTACGCGCGGTATCCTTCACGCTAAACCGACTCATCTTTGGCATGTATTACAAATTCCAACTGACCGATGAAATTCGCCACTCTCGCTTTGGTAGCTTTTTACGTACTCCAAACCCTTTGGGTTGGAGCGGGCGCGTGTCCGATGAAAGCAACCGCCGAAGCCGCCATTGTGTCGTCTGCTCCAAGCTGCCACAGCCAGATGGGCACGACTGAGCCGAACCTGAACGAACATCATACTGACGACGATAGCGACTGCTGCAAAGGGCACAACCACTGCCCAATGCCCAGCTGTCATGTGATGCCTCTACTCTCTACCGCACCCGCCACCTACCTGGACGACCAACTAACCGAGTGCGCGCTTGTTAGCGGGACAAAACCCATAGTAACTCGCTCAGAAAATCCATTTCGCCCTCCGATTTTCGCCTGAAACACCCTAATTGCGTCTGTAGAACGCACACACTGCAGCAATCAATAACTTATTGATGCAGCTTTCGGGTATCCATTTTCAGGATCATCAAGTCATGACAAAAGCACTTGCACTAATTTTAGCCGGCGCGCTCGCTGGCCTGTTAGGTGGTATCGCCATAGCACCTAAGATCACTAATCAAGACAACGCAACCGACCTGCCAGCAGGAAGTGATACACCCCTGTATTGGGTCGCCCCGATGGATCCAAATTATCGGCGCGATTCGCCGGGAAAATCTCCGATGGGGATGGACCTTGTTCCCGTCTACGCGGAACAAGACGAGCCCGGCCTGGTGAGCATATCCCCAGAAGTCGTCAATTCGCTGGGCGTGACCACCGCAGTCGCCGAACGCCGTGAATTGCCCGCAGATATTTATACCTATGGTGAGCTGCGCTACAACGAAGAGCGCTTAATACATATTCACCCCCGGGTTGCCGGCTGGGTGGACAAACTCTATATCCGTGCCGCCGGGGAAGCCGTCGCCGCAAACAAACCGCTTTACTCGCTATATTCTCCCCAGCTAGTCAACGCCCAGGAAGAGTATGTGCTGGCCCTTCGCCGCAAAGATAGCAATCTCACGCGGGCTTCTGAAGAAAGACTGCGCGCGCTGAAAGTGGACGAGCGTTTTATTCAGCAGTTGAGAAAATCAAAGGAGGTACGCCAGACCGTTACTTTCTATGCGCCTGTTGATGGTGTCGTCAATAAGCTGGCAATTCGTGAGGGGTTTTATGTACAGCCCGGCACCACCATGATGAGCATCGGCCAGCTTAATGATATTTGGCTGGAAGCAGAGATTTTCGCGCAGCAGGCCGCGCTTGTCGAAACAGGGCAAGCGGTGGACATTACCATAGCCGCATTTCCAAACCTGTCCTGGACCGGGGAAATCAGCTACGTTTACCCCGAAATCGACCCTCAGAACCGCACGCTTCGCGCGCGTATCGAACTACCCAATACGCGGCGCCTACTCAAACCCGGCATGTATGCGAACTTACACATTCGGGGTACGACCGACACGGCAACACTCACGGTTCCAAACAATGCGGTGATTCGCACTGGCCACCAAAATCGCGTGGTGTTAGCGCTCGGTGACGGGCGCTACAAATCCATCACTGTGTCACTCGGGCGAATCACTGACGAGTTTACGGAAATTACCCATGGGTTAGATGACGGCGACAAAGTTGTTACAGCGGCGCAATTCCTCCTGGATTCCGAGTCTAGTAAAAACTCCGATTTTAAACGCATGCACCAGGACAACGAGCCACCCAGAGCAGTGAGTGTAGCGGCGACAGTCGAAAGTGTTATGGCCGATATGGGAATGCTCAAAGTGACTCATGACCCCATTCCCGACTGGGATTGGCCAGTGATGACGATGATGTTTCCCGTCACCGCAGACACGGATTTATCCACACTGGAGCAAGGGCAGCGCATCCAAATTCAAATTCGTCAAACCGGGGATACAGATTGGGAAATAACCGCGATCAGTTTGGTTGACCACCTGCACGGGGTGACGCCATGATTAATCAAATAATTCATTGGTCTGTATTAAATCGAGGGCTGGTGTTGTTACTCGCCCTATTTTTAACGGGGCTAGGCCTCTATGCTGTGCGCCATACCCCCGTCGATGCGATTCCTGATTTGTCTGACGTACAGGTGATTGTAAAAACCCGGTACCCGGGACAATCACCCCAAGTGGTTCAAGACCAAGTCACCTACCCTCTCAGCACCGCACTCCTCTCTGTGCCCGGAGCCAAAACCGTTCGTGGTTTCTCGTTTTTCGGCGACTCCTATATTTACGTGATATTCGAGGATAAAACAGACTTGTACTGGGCTCGTAGTCGAGTTCAAGAGTATTTAAGCCAGGCGGCGCCACAGCTCCCTGCGGGCGCAACACCGGCCCTCGGACCGGACGCAACCGGCGTCGGGTGGGTCTATATCTACGCACTGCGTGATCCCCATGGCAACCATACCCTGGGCGAACTGCGCAGCCTGCAAGACTGGTTTTTGAAATATGAGTTACAAACCACGCCAGGCGTCAGTGAAGTGGCAACCGTTGGTGGTATGGTCAAGCAATACCAAGTAACTGTCGACCCACAAAAGCTACGAGCTCACCGAATTCCGATTGCACACATTGCCAACGCGCTCCGGCAGGCGAATCAGGAGGTTGGCGCCTCGGTACTGGAGCTGTCGGAAGCGGAATATATGGTAAGGGCAACTGGCTATCTCAAAAACATAGAGGATATTGGCTTGATCCCGTTAGGCGTAAACGAACGTGGCGTACCGCTACTGTTGCGTGATGTCGCCACCATTGGAATTGGCCCGGAAATGCGACGGGGGCTCGCTGAGTTAAATGGGGAAGGCGAATCCGTCGGCGGTATCATTGTTATGCGATCCGGTGAAAACGCCAAGGCCACTATCGCCGCGGTTAAATCCCGTTTGCGTTCACTTGAAAAAAGCCTGCCTGAAGGTGTGGAAGTCGTAACCGTCTACGACCGCTCACAACTTATCGAAAACGCGATCCGCAATCTCTGGCAAAAGCTGGGAGAAGAATTCCTGGTGGTGGCCATTGTATGCATTGTCTTTTTACTACATATCCGGTCTGCGCTGGTGGCTATTGTTACTCTGCCCCTCGGCGTGCTCTGCGCATTTATCGTCATGTATTTTCAAGGAATCAACGCGAACATCATGTCGCTCGGCGGCATCGCTATCGCCATTGGAGCGATGATTGACGGCGCAATTGTGATGATTGAAAACATGCACAAGCACATGGAGCGCACAACGATCGACGCCAGCAACCGATGGCAGATCGTGACTAAGGCCGCCTCGGAGGTGGGGGCGCCCCTCTTTTTTAGCCTGCTAATTATTACCGTCAGCTTTGTGCCGGTGTTTTCTCTGGAAGCCCAGGAAGGACGTATGTTCAGCCCACTTGCGTTTACCAAAACATACGCCATGGCTGCAGCGGCCATCCTCGCCATCACCTTGGTTCCAGTGCTGATGGGTTATTTCGTCCGTGGCCGAATTTTGGCTGAATCACGCAACCCTTTAAACCGCTGGATGGTCAACAGTTACCGCGCGATATTAAGCATTGCACTACGCGGGCCGATACTCGTTATCGCGCTTGGGCTTTTACTTACGCTCAGCGCCATCTGGCCACTCAACCGAATTGGCAGTGAGTTTATTCCGCCTCTGGATGAGGGGGATTTAATGTATATGCCGACGACCTATCCCGCCATATCAATCGGTGAGGCTCGACAAATACTGCAACAAACGGACAAGCTGATTTCTGGAATGCCCGAAGTCGCAACGGTATTCGGAAAAATCGGTCGCGCAGAAACTGCGACCGATCCCGCCCCATTGACAATGATCGAAACCTTCATTCAGCTCAAACCAAGAAGCGAATGGCGACAGGGCATGACCACGGAAAAGCTGAAACAGGAATTGGATCGCCGAGTAAAACTTCCCGGAATTACCAACGCCTGGGTGATGCCAATTAAAACCCGCATCGATATGTTAGCGACCGGTATCAAAACGCCGCTCGGAATTAAAATAACCGGGCCAGACCTAACCGTGATTCAGTCCATAGGTGAACGTATAGAGCAGCTGCTACAACAGCTCCCCGATACCACCTCCGTTTATAGCGAAAGAACGTCCGGCGCACGCTACATCGATATCGATATCAATAGGGCAGAAGCTGCGCGGTTTGGGATGAGCATCCAGGAGGTCCAGCAAAACCTCGGGTTTGCCGTCGGCGGTCAGTCGGTGACCCAAACTGTGGAGGGTCAGGAACGATATCTGGTTAATTTACGTTACCCACAGGACTATCGAGACACACCGGAAAAATTGCAGGCGCTGCCACTGGTAACGACGTCTCGCCAGCAAATCACCTTGGCTGACGTTGCAACAATTCATATTACAGACGGCCCAGGTGTGATAAAGAGTGAAAACGCCCGCCTCACAGGCTGGACTTTCATAGACACCAGCAGCAAAGACATAGCCGCCTACGTGCGAACCGCAGAAGCATTGTTAACAAGCGAACTCGATTTACCGCCCGGGTACGCGCTACGCTGGTCTGGGCAGTACGAATATATGCAACGCGCCAAACAAAAACTGCAATATGTTTTGCCGCTTACCCTGGGGCTGATCTTTACGTTCCTGTTTTTCAGCTTTCGAAAAATTGGCGACGTTCTCATGATAATGGGGAGCTTACCGCTGGCGCTGACGGGCAGTATCTGGTTGCTGTACCTGCTCGATTTCAACTTCTCTGTTGCCACTGCAGTGGGAATGATCGCACTTGCCGGGGTCGCAGTGGAGATTGGCGTAATCATGCTCGTGTACCTTAACCAGGCGATGCAGCAACAAGGCGAAGAGGAGAAAACCGACGTAAGCCTGCGGGAGCGTATTATCGATGGTGCTGCACGGCGTGTAAGGCCAGTCATCATGACCACGGGAGCGACTATCGCAGGCTTACTGCCCATCATGCACAGTGGCGGTACGGGATCAGAAGTGATGCAACGCCTCGCTGCGCCTATGGTCGGTGGCATGGTCAGCGCACTGCTGCTGACATTGATTGTGATCCCCGCCCTGTTCTATCTGATTAAAAAACAACAATTACCGCCCTCTCGCTCTGCGATATAACCTGCTAACCGGGTGCTACAACACCGTAGCGCCCTTTGCCTTAAAATCACTTCAGCCGTCGTTGCTTCAGTCAATGAACATTGCTATATTCGCATATCCATATATGCAGACACCACCTAACGATGGACCCCAGTGTTTTTTTTAAATGCCTCGCTGACAACACCCGTCTAAAGCTTTGTTGCCTGATCTACGAAGAACAGGAACTGTGTGTGTGCGACCTGATAGCCGCCCTCAATGAGGCCCAGCCAAAAATTTCGCGCCATCTGGCACAGCTTCGCAACTGCCGAATCCTCGTCGATGAGCGCCGCAGTCAGTGGGTGTATTACCAAATTAATCCAGAACTTCCGGAATGGGCACGGGGCGTACTTAACAACGCCGTAGTTGCCCTCGACAAAGATCTTGAACAGCTTAAAAAATCCCTGGCAGGCTGTTAATTTATTTATCGCTTAGCCACAAAAACAAGTGGACTGCCGATAAACAGCTGACCTGGGCCACGGGCAGACGATCAGGAGAAATTAATGAACATCTTATTTATATGCACTCACAACCGCTGCCGCAGTATTCTCAGTGAGGCCATAGCCAACCACTTAGCAGGGGGCAAATTAACAGCTTATAGTGCTGGAAGTCAGCCCGTGGGTGAAGTGCATCCGCTCTCACTGCGATATTTAGCGGAAAAGGGTATTAGCACGGAGGGGCTTCACAGCCAGTCGTGGAATGATTTTGCCGCCCAACGTCTCGACATTGTGGTAACGGTGTGCGATAGCGCAGCAAGTGAACCATGCCCGGTTTGGTTTGGCGACTGTGTTACCGTTCATTGGGGGCTGCCCGACCCCAGTAAAATCGAAGCGGATGAAGCGACCGTCCGCGCAGCATTCCTCGCCGTGATGCAAACCATAGAAAACCGAATTAACGCATTGCTTGCACTGAATCTCGCTGATCGCCCGCGCGCAAGCTGGTCCACTGAATTACTAAAAATTGGCGAGGATGTTCACTAATGGGATCGTTTGAACGCTACCTCAGCCTATGGGTGGGCCTGTGTATTTGCGCAGGAATATTACTCGGCAACCTGTTTCCCACACTGTTTTCCGCCGTCGCAGAGTTGGAAATTGCCAGCGTTAATATCCCGGTTGCCGTTTTCATTTGGGTGATGATTTATCCAATGATGGTTCAAGTCGACTTTTCTGCGATCAAGGATATAGGGAAAAAGCCGCGCGGCCTGATACTCACACTGGTAATAAACTGGGCGATAAAACCCTTTACTATGGCGGCTTTAGGCTGGCTTTTCTTTCGCGTACTTTTTGCTGATTGGGTCGCGCCCGAAACGGCGACAGAATATATTGCCGGGATGATTCTGCTCGGCGTCGCGCCCTGTACGGCCATGGTATTTGTCTGGAGTCATCTCACCCGCGGCGACGCCAACTACACTTTAGTGCAAGTGTCGGCGAACGACATTATCATGATCTTTGCGTTCGCACCTATTGCAGCGTTTTTACTTGGCGTAAGTGATGTATCGGTACCTTGGACCACACTGTTGGTCTCGGTGCTGCTGTATGTAGTTTTGCCACTGGTTGCAGGTATTTTCACTCGCTTCTGGCTGAGCAAAAATCACAATGCAGACGGACTCGCCCATTTTCTAGAAAAGCTCAAACCCGTGTCGATTACTGGCTTGCTGGCAACAGTGGTATTGCTGTTTGGATTCCAGGCAAGAACGATCATTGCACAACCATTGTCGATTCTCATGATCGCAATCCCACTGTTAATTCAGACCTACGGAATATTTGCTTTGGCCTACGGTGCAGCACGAGCGTTAAAACTGCCCCATACAATCGCGGCGCCCGCCTGCATGATCGGCACGTCCAATTTTTTCGAACTCGCGGTTGCCGTTGCTATTTCTCTCTTCGGTTTGCAGTCAGGCGCTGCGCTAGCGACAGTCGTTGGCGTGCTCGTAGAAGTACCTGTTATGTTGTCGCTGGTTGCGTTGGCAAATCGCACACGCCACTGGTTTCCAGAAGCAAATTAACAGCACGGAGTGTCACCACCCAAACAATTTTAACCACACAGCTTTGATCGCGCCGACATTCAACTTTAGGTGTCGCAATAACCTTGTCCAAAGAAGTGTTAGCGGTACATATACCAATTCGCGTACACTTTAGATATTCATTTTTATCCGCGAGGTTGGTCTATGCAGTGGCGTTGGAGTTGTATGTTGGTCTGTTTAATTCTAGTTGGGTGTGGTACTCAACCAAGCGAGCAGACCGATCCCAGCCTGACGATGATGCAAAATCTCGCCGCGTTTAAACTGGATGAACTAGGTAATCCTCAGATCAAAACAGACTCGGTTCACCCTGTTTACAGTTCCGTAGACAAACCTCACAAACTTCTGATTATTCCTGTCGCCTATAGCAATTTGGGGTTTGACCGGTTTGCCGGAGAGCCGAACGCAGCACAAAAAAATCGCGACTACTTCCAGCAGTTGCTGTTCGCAGATGACTTGCGTCAGCCTCGCGAAAAAACCATGACTCATTATTTTTATCACCAATCGCAAGGCCAGTACTATTTAACTGGTGAAGTACTGAACCCGGTGGTGGTCGATCACCCTTCAGACTACTACGGCAAGCCCATTCAAAACTCTGACGGCCAGTGGCGCAACGACGTGCGCGCGGAATCACTGGTCGAAGATGCGCTCGCGCAAGCCGTTGTGAGCAATCCGAATTTCCCGTGGAGTGATTTCGACATCTGGGACCCAGAAGACTACGACGGCGATCAGATTTTTGACGAACCCGATGGCTATATCGATCATTTTGTTTTGGTGTTTGCAGGTAAAGGCCAGTCATCCTGCCAGGGGCTGTATTCACTCGACGAAAAACTGACAACCAATGCACCGAGTGATCGCTATAACGCACTCGCTCCAAATGAACAGGAATGCGCCCAGCGCATTTGGCCACACCGCTTCTCCCTGACTAAAAATAATGGCAAAGGGCCCAAGGTTGGAGGCCTCGATAACCGTCGCGGCGGTATCCCCTTAAATGAACATTTATGGGTGTACGACTACAACATGCAATCCGAGTACACCTCCGTTTCGACTTTCATCCACGAGTTCGGCCACTCTCTGGGCTTGCCCGATATTTACGCCAGAGAAACCAGTAACTCAACGGCAAGCTGGGATTTAATGAGTTCAACGGTGGGCCCTGTTCCACAGGAAATGAGCACGTGGTCGCGGATGGTGTTAGGTTGGTCCAAACCCTGTATTGTGATGCCGCCCGAGGCAGGCGGTGCTCAGACACAATCCCTGTACCTTAAAACCATGAACGACTGGCAAAGCGGAGGCAGCAAAGCCTGCGACGCAGCGATGGTTGTGTTGCCTCCCAAAATTCGTCGCTTGCGTATGGGGCCATTGCAAGATGCACAAGGTAGCTGGGCTGCCTATACCGGGCAAGGTAACAGCCTGAATCATTTTCTGGAACGGGAGTTTGACCTCAGCCTGGCAACCTCTCCGGACATTGCCCTCAGTTTTGATACCTGGTTTAAAATCGAAGCGGATTGGGATTACCTGTACGTTGAGATTTCCGATGATGGAGAAAACTTTTTACGCTTAATGCCGACAGACAAATCCAGTGCGCTTGATCGCCACAGTGTAATGTCGTCCAAACGGGGGCACGATGGCATCGGTACTATTCCCGGTTTTACAGGGTTAAGCGGTGACTACGACGGCGATGGAAAAGTTGAAACTGCGCAAAACTGCGATCCATCAGCCCGCCGAAAACCCGCAGAAGAGCAGATAAAAGCTGATGCGATAGAACCCTGTGATCACGCGCAATGGGTGACTGCACAATTCGACCTCAGCCCATTTAAGGGCAAAACAATTCAATTGCGATTTCACTACTATTCCGATATGGCTGCCGTGGAGGACGGAGCGCTTATCGACAATATCGCAATTCCCGCAATCGGTTTCACAGAAGATTTTGAAGATCATCTACTTGATGGCTGGAAATCCACAGGCTTCTCCTTGAGTGGCGGTAGTCACGATATCCGCGTCCCACATTACTATTTGCTGGAGTATCGAGACCCGGAAGAGCGCTTCGCGAATGGTGTTAACTACGATCAAAACATTAATGAACCAGGCTTCACTTTCTTTCCTGGTGACCACCAAAATGATTTGCGGGCGCTGGATTTTCGCTATCGATCGGGCGTGCTGGTGTGGTACTACAATGGCTCGTATTTATGGAGCCAAAACGAGCCGTCACAATTTGGCCCTGGGAATGGATTTCTTCTGCTGGTAGACGCCAACCCACAGGAATTTCGTCTGCCGTCTGTACCCGACGACTACTATAAAACGGATGGGTCCTGGCACTACTACCAGTTCGACAAGGGCGCACAAGGCATTCTTAAACAAAGTTTTATCGAAGTAATGTGCAACACCAGACGCCCTGCTTACTACCCGGTCGATTTAACGAAAAAAGACAAGTCGCGCTGTGATGCCCCCGTACCGCCTGCTGAAGCACTAACCTATGATGGCCGTCAGTTGTTGTACAGCTACACCCTGATTAACGAAGTTTTGCCCGGCAAGGAACGAGAAGCCTACGAGGGGATGGGGGGATTGTTTCACTACAAAATCAAAAACGGCGAAATTCAATATCGCTTGTACGACCGCATGTTACGCAACGCGCACTCTGCGGACGCGCCTTTCGCGATCACCCCCTTCGCGGGTGGTATCCGCTATTTCCACGCGGAAAACTCACACATGGTGCCCGTGGCCGAAGACAACTTCGCCCCCGTAAACCACTTCGATGACACCAGTGCAGCAGGTTATTTAAACCCGCACTTGCCCTTTGGCAGTGCGGCGGTGCCCGCCAGCGGTTTTAGCTTTAACCTACTTCCGCCAGACAATAACGCCGACGCGAAAACCAAAGTTAAGCTGGATATTAAATGGCAGCCAGTTGTTGATTGAAACTGTAGAACAGACGTCGCTACGCACAATCAATCAATCAATCAATCAAGCAGCCTATCAATCAGGATTCTGATTGGCTCACACTCAACCTGAGCGCACGCTCCGGCACAGCATAAAGAGTGATGAGCCCAGCGGCGATGCCAGCCACACCTTCAAAAATAATATTGTGGAACCCAAAGTGGCGCCACAATAACGCCGTGGTAAAACCAACAGTGATAGCGATTATTGCAAGTATTTGGGAGGGCCGTCGCCCAAGGCTCTGCGCTATAAGCAGCGGCGCAAACGCACTGCCAAGGCCAGACCACGCCATTATCACCATACTGAAAACACTCTGATTGTTCGCCAGCGCAATCAAAAGCGCGATACCGGTAATCAACACGGTCGCTAGTTTCAAAATCCATGGTTGTTCGAGTGAGTGCGGAATAATGTCGTGTGTGATAGCCGCTGAACAGCTTAACAACAGCGAATCGGCGGTGGACATAGTTGCCGCAAAAATACCCGCGAGAATCATTCCCACAAAAAACGGTGAAAGCAGCTCCTGTGCAAGCGTGGGCAGTGCGAGTTCCGCATCGAATGACCCAACCTCAGGCAGGTATACCCTGGATAGCATGCCAACACCATTGGCCATCGCCCAAAATACGACAAACCAGGTGTAATACCATACCCGCGCCTGAACCATCTTCTGACTGTGCTCCAGCGCCATAAACCGCACCATCACATGGGGCTGTCCAATAACAGAGGCTCCCGCCACGAACCAGCCAAAGGTGAACAATATCCAACCGGTAATTCCCGGTACGGGTAAATCGCCCGGAAGCACATTTAGAAAACCGTCGATCTGCCCCAGTGCATCAAGGGTGCCGCCGATACCCCCAAGGCTGGCAATCGCGACAGCCAACAACAGAGCCATGGCGCCGATCATAACAATCGATTGAGCTGCATCGGTCCAGATTGATGCCCGAATGCCACCCGCGAGACAATAGAGCGCCACGACCACCGCCCCCACAACGGCGCCCGACCATATTGGCCATGAAAGCAGTACGTGTAGCGCTTTACTTCCTGCTACTAACTGGGCCGCAGCGTACGTCAGCAAAAACAGCAGAGAAATCACGCCTATCAAACGCTGCAGGCCGTCGCGGCTTTCGCCGTACCAGTTCGCGAGTACACCCGCGTAGCTCACCTCACTGTTGTTTTCAGTCGCTTTGTGCAACCGCTTGTGAACAAACAAAGAAGCAACAAAGTCACCGCATATCCACCCCAGCATCAGCCAGATAGATGAGAGACCGGCGATATAGGTATAACCGATAAGACCGATAAACATGTAACCACTATTATTCGTGGCGACAGCGGACAGTCCCACCAGCCAAGGAGCAATCGATGAACTGGCTAAATAATAATCTTTTTTAGTGCCCTGACTTTTCAACCAGGATGAAATACCAACGGCGGTAAAAAAAGCGAGAAAAAGTAGAAAGGAAAATATCATGGGCGCGACAATCGTAGATGGTTGGTTAGACACGCAACTCGGCGTAGTCGGCAATGACACCGCTATGGGTTACATAGCGGCAGCGAAACGGCGAGAGCGCACTTGTGCCAAGTGTTACAAGTTAACATTGGCAGAAGGTGTTCGCCTAAAAAGCACTTTTTGGGGGTTCGGACAGCAAACGCCATCCGGCAAGGCTGGAAGTAGAGTGCGGACTACCAACAGTAGGCGACTACCCTACCATTGATTGGCGACTATGTGAAATCACGCTAGTAAAGGACAACACGAGGCACATAAATTCTCGAATGAAAAACCTGCCGGCGCAATCCGACATCAGACTGGAATTAGAACCTACAGATAAACGCGGGTAAGAAGTTCGACGCGACAGGCTTCTTTACGACCCAGTTCAATTTCGACAATCACTTCTTCCGTCAAATCGATACTGCGTTTGTTCAATTCATATTTTCGCAAATATGTTCGAGAACGAAGACGGCTGCCCGATTTTACGGGAGTTATGAAGCGAAGGTCGTTCATACCACAATTCACCACCATGCGGCTATTCGGGTAATGCACCTTGGCATACTCCTCAAGGCCACGCATTTTCGGCAGCAACGACACAATTAAGAAGCCGTGGGCAATGGTTGATTTGAAAGGGGATTCACGCTCAGCACGCACAGGATCAGTATGAATCCATTGCGTATCGCCTGTTGCTTGAGCGAAGCTGTCGATCATCGATTGATCGACCAAGTGCCACTCGCCCAAGTGTACTTCCTGCCCTAACTTCCGGCGAAGACTGGAAGCAAGCTCAACAACGGCGGGTAACGGGACGACGGCAGGGTGAAGTTCTTCGTTAGCAACTGCGATAAATCGCGAAAAGAACGCGCTGGCAAACGAATTGGATACGGATTGGTTGAAAGTTTCTTTAAGCTCTCTCACCTGAGGCTCGAGTCGACGGATAAACTCACCGTTGCTGAGCTGCAATTGTTGGCCCTTTTCTTTCAACAACTCAACAATATTCACAAGTTTTATCCCCAAATACGACTACCTGACCATTCTGCCACTTTATACGTTAGCAAAACGGCATTAGATCTATACAAAATAACTAGACAGGAGGGGTTGGTAAAAAGCAATAAGCGAGAGAACCTAGCTCGATCAACCCAACAGAAGAATAATAAGCAGGGATTATACTGTGTGCGCTGGTGATAAGCGAAATTATTTTATGCCCCGGAACCAGGAAACACGCGGTAAACCCTTTCTATCTGGTTGTTTTAAGGAGATTTTTCGCTAAAATTGTCGTTCGTTATAACGAGGTGATTCTACATTGAACACGCCTGTCCCGATCTTCGATGGACCCGAGTTCCAGGAAAATCCTTTTCACAGAAAGCACTTCGCTACCTCTGCTTTCTTCCCTACTGACGCGACGGTATACCAATCTGAGCTCGATTATGAGTTTGCACTCAAATTTTTATTCAGCTACACCGGAAGCAGTGCAACCTTTAACTCATACCGCAGAGAGCTTGAAAGATTGTTGCAATGGGCGTGGTTTATCCAGAAAAAAACTGTCATCAACCTTCGACGTGAAGACATTGAAGCGTTTATAGAATTTGCGCGCCATCCACCAGACAGCTGGATAGGCATTAAAAACGTTGCGCGTTTCAAAAGCCGAGACGGCTTGCGGATCGCCAACGATGACTGGCGTCCCTATGTAGTGAGCCAAACCAAAGAGCTGGCCCGCGCCGGTATCAGCCCTCAAATTGAAAACTACCAGCTTTCCCAGTCCGCACTAAAAGCGACCTTCTCTGTGTTGTCATCGTTTTATGGCTACATGATTCAGGAGGGCGTGTGCGAAGCCAATCCAGTGGCGTTAATTCGCCAAAAAAGTAAATTTCTACAACGCGAACAAACCCATAAGCCCATCCGTCGGATCTCAAACTTGCAGTGGCAGTTCCTCCAGGAACTGGCCGCAGACCTGGCAGACAAACATCCCGAAAAATACGAGCGCAGCCTCTTTATACTGAATTGTCTACTCGGTATGTATTTGCGTATTTCTGAGGTTGTCGCAGATGAACGTGCCACCCCAACAATGGGTGACTTTCGCCGTGATATGGACGGGAATTGGTGGTTTCATGTGACCGGCAAGGGTAATAAAAACCGGATTGTGACTGTATCCGACGAGATGATGGATGCGCTTAAGCGCTACCGTAAATATCTATCTCTGCCCCCCCTGCCAGTTGCTGGCGAACGCACGCCCCTGGTAGCGAAGACACTGGGGCGTGGCGCAATTACCAGCACGCGCCAAATCCGCGCACTGCTGCAAGAGATGTTTGATCTTGCCTACGAAAAAATGGCGCAGGAAGGCTTCGCCGACGATGCCCAGGACCTGCGCTCGGCGACAGCTCACTGGTTGCGCCATACGGGCATCTCAGAAGATGTCAAAACCCGCCCCCGTGAGCACGTTCGTGACGACGCAGGCCATGCCAGCATGGCGACCACCGACAAATATATAGATAGTGATCTTCGCGAACGTCACGCTTCGGGTCGCAGGAAAAAACTGCGCGATATATAAGCGGCGCGCACTAGCTCACACTGCTGGCACCTTGCCGACGCGACCCCCATACGCTGCTCGATAGCGATTTAGCCAATGGGCGAAATTCAGCGCACAGGCTAAAACTAAGCGCGCGGAGATCGCATAGTCACAAACTCTTCCGCCGCTGTTGGGTGGATACCCACAGTCGCATCGAAGTCTTCTTTGGTGGCGCCGACTTTAATGGCAATCGCGATCCCCTGGATTATCTCTCCGGCATCGGGGCCCACCATATGCGCTCCCAGTACCTTGCGGGTTTGCTTGTCGACCACCAGCTTCATCAAGGTTTTTTCCTGCAGACCGCTTAAAGTATGCTTCATCGGCTTGAAGGTACTTTGGTAAACCTCGACCTCGTGACCGCTCTCCCGCGCGTCTTCTTCGCTGTACCCGACCGTACCAATGTTCGGCTGACAAAATACCGCTGTCGGAATGTGCTTATAGTTCATCGCGATCGGCTGGTCCGCGAACAAATTGCGCGCCAACGCCATGCCCTCGGCCAAAGCGACTGGTGTGAGCTGAAAACGATCGATGACGTCACCGACGGCGTAAACCCCAGGCACGTTGGTTGCGAAATTGTCATCGACTTCAATTGCACCATTGGGCTTGAGGTTAACACCAAGCGCCTCCAGCCCGATATTTCGAGTTTTTGGTGTGCGGCCAATCGCGGAAATAACGCAATCTACCACCCGCGTTTGCACCTGCTCGGCAGCGCCTTCGGCTTTGGCGTTGAGGGTAACTTGGAGAGTGCCGTTACTCAGCTTTTCGACCGCTTTAATGTCTGTACTAAACGACAGCTTTACGCCCTTTTCTGCTATCTGTTCCGCAGCAAAACGACGCACGTCGCCATCAAAATGGCGCAAGAACATCTCGCCCCGATACACTAACTCCGTATCACAACCCAACGCATTCAAAATGCCCGCGAATTCAACAGCGATATAACCGCCGCCCTCAACAATCACCCGCTTGGGTAGATGATGTAAAAAGAAAAAATCGTTTGAATTGGTCACATACTCTGCGCCAGGGTAGCGCGGCTCTCGCGGCCAGCTGCCGGTAGCCACCAGGATGTTTTTTGCGGTGTAGGTCTCCCCATCCACCGCAACGAGATTCGGGCCGGCTATAGTGGCCCGGCCGCGAATAATCTCCACGCCCGAGCCCTCCAGAATCCGCCCGTACACGCCATTCAGGCGCTCTATCTCCTGGGTTTTGTTGTCCCGCAGGGTTTGCCAGTCGAACTCGAGGTTATCGTAGCTCCAGCCAAAGCCTCGGGCCGCTTCAAAGTCTTCTTTAAAATGTGAACCGTAAACAAATAATTTTTTGGGCACACAACCAACATTCACACAGGTGCCGCCCAGGTATAAATCTTCAGCAACGGCCACCTTTGCGCCTAACTGAGCGGCAATGCGGCTCGCGCGAACACCGCCAGAGCCGGCGCCAATCACAAACAAATCAAAATCCATAACATCTTCAGACATGAGGTTTCCCTTCTTAGAGTTCTCAACTGCAGCAAAAGCTACCTGCGCCAGGGTTCGCTATACCTCTATTTCAATGGAGGGATGGCGACCGTCGCTTCGGCGGCGGTCCTTACCTGAACGCAATTCGTAAATTGACCGCGGAACCAATTTTTGGTTCTTTCGGCGATCTGGGGTTAGCCGACGCTCGCGAAGCGGCGGCCCAGCAGGAGTGAAGGGACCGTACTTATCATCCCCGTGGCTTTCTGTGCCTTGGGTTGTCTGATCCCGACGAATGGGTAACGTCGGGCTGGAGGGTTTTATGGAGTCAACCATGGTCAATTCCGCAGTCTTAGAACAAAAGGATGCTCAAAGACTATCGGCCTGATTCAGAATTGCTTTAACGCTTGAACCACCCCAGAGACTTGTGCAAAGCCACTACACCACCGATTATCAGCAGTGTCGGTGCATGAATCTCCGTATTTTTTACCTTCATTGGCATTGATGCCAAGGTGCCTGTATGCACAACCTGCGTAGGTAAGGTTCCCCGCTCCACCAACGCCACCGGCGTATCTGCGGGCTTACCGAATTCGATCATTTTAGTGCAAATTTGTTCCAGTCCGACCAGCCCCATGTAAAACACGAGCGTCTGGTGGTCCGCCACAAACTCTTGCCAATCGAAGTTGACCTCACCGTTTTTAAGATGCCCAGTAATAAACCGCACAGAACTGGAGTAATCGCGGTGCGTTAACGGAATTCCCGCGTAAGCTGAGCACCCACTTGCCGCCGTGATGCCAGGCACCACTTGAAACGGAATCTGATGCGCTGCCAGCAGATCAATTTCTTCACCTCCGCGGCCAAAAATAAAGGGATCACCACCTTTAAGCCGGAGCACCCGCTTGCCTTCCTGGGCGAGCCGCAGGAGCAACTGGTTAATCTGCTCCTGCGGCATGGTATGTTCGCTGCGGCGCTTACCCACATAAATACGGTCGGCGTCGCGCCGGACCATTTCAAGAATCGGCTCCGACACCAGTCTATCGTACAGTACAACTTCTGCCTGCTGCATTAAGCGTAGCGCTTTGAAGGTCAAAAGATCGGGATCGCCGGGCCCTGCCCCTACCAAATACACCTCTCCACGATCCGCTACATCGCCTGCGGTAATGCGTTTTTGCAACGCGATTTCCGCTTCAGATTCGCTGCCCGCCAACACCTGCTCAGCAATAGTGCCGCCGAGTACGCTTTCCCAGAAGCGTCGCCGCTGCTCGCCATCGCTGAAACGGCTTTTAACCGCATCTCGAAAACGACTGGCAAATTTTGCCAGCCTGCCGTATGACGCGGGAAAGGTCGACTCCAGTTGGGTTCGCACCCGTCGGGCCAACACTGGGGATTCACCGCCACTGCTCGCGGCGATAATCAGCGGGCTGCGATCGACAATCGCTGGGGTGATGACGCTGCACAACGCGGGGCTATCAACCACATTCACGGGAATTTGTCTGGCATGACAATCTTCAGATACCTGGCGATTGACGGATTCGATATCCGTCGCCGAAATGACCAGTACCGATTGGCCAATTAACGCTGAGCTATAGTCTTGTGTGTGGAGTTGCCCACCGGATGATTTGACCAATTGTGCCAACTCGTCCTGGGCATCAGGCGCAACCACAGAAATACACGCACCCGCTTTGGCGAGAAGGCGAGCTTTGCGAGTCGCTATGGTGCCGCCACCAACGACCAGGCACGGTTTGGTTTTGAGATCAAAAAAAAGTGGGAGGTAGTCCATCGGCGATACCGAGCGTCAGACGCCCGGCGCCTGACGCTGCTTAGATTAAGGTGCAGATATGCTTGTTTGGCCGTTCATGAACGGCTGCAATACTTCGGGTATAGCCAGAGAACCATCGGCCTGCTGATAGTTTTCCAAGATCGCCACCAGGGTACGTCCAATCGCCAAACCGGAGCCGTTGAGTGTGTGCAGCAACTCTGGCTTACCGGTCTCCGCATTACGATAACGCGCCTTCATGCGCCGCGCCTGGAAATCACCGAAATTACTGCACGAAGATATTTCGCGGTACGTATTCTGCGAGGGCAACCACACTTCTAAATCGTAGGTTTTTGTCGAAGAGAAACCGGTGTCACCACCGCACAGAATCACTTTGCGATAAGGTAAACTCAGTTTTTGTAGAATCGTTTCTGCATGGCCAACCAATGACTCTAAAGCCGCCATGGATTCGCCTGGTTTGACGAACTGTACCAGCTCCACTTTTTCGAATTGGTGCTGACGGATCATACCGCGGGTATCGCGACCATAGCTGCCCGCTTCCGACCGGAAGCAAGGCGTATGACAGGCGAAACGCACCGGTAATTGCTTCTCGTCGATTATTTCATCCCGCATCATGTTGGTCACCGGGACTTCGGCTGTAGGAATCAGGTAAAAATCACGGTCATCACGCAACTTAAACAGGTCTTCTTCAAATTTTGGCAATTGGCCTGTGCCGTAGAGTGAATCTTTATTCACAATGTAAGGCACATAAATTTCATCGTAGCCGTGCTCACCGGTGTGGGTGTTGAGCATAAACTGAATAAGTGCGCGATGCAGACGAGCTACAGCACCGGTCATCACTGCAAACCGGGAGCCGGTAATTTTACCTGCGGTTTCGAAATCCAGTCCTTTGAGTCCCGCGCCAACGTCAACGTGATCTTTTACTTCAAAATCAAACTCTCGCGGTGTACCCCATTGGCTAACCTCAACGTTATCGTCTTCGTTCTTGCCTTCCGGAACCTCATCGGCAAGAACGTTGGGAACGCCAGCAATAATTTCGTCGAGTTCAGCTTGTACTGCACCCAATTTTTGTTCTGCCTCACTCAATGCAGACTTAAGGTTATCAACCTCTTTGAGTAGAGGAGCAATGTCTTCCCCTGCAGCTTTCGCTTTGCCTATGCTTTTTGAGCGGGTGTTGCGTTCCTGCTGGAGGTTTTCACACTCAACCTGCACAACTTTGCGAGTGTCTTCTAGCTGTTGAATTCGCTCCACATCGAGCGTAAAACCACGCTTCGCCAGCTTGGCGGCAATCTCGGGTAACTGGGTACGAAAAAGTTTCGGATCTAACATGGTGGTCCTGATTAGATGATGTTGTCTGTTATTGTGGCTCCCAGGAAAATCGCCAACAGGCACAACGCCAGGCTCAGCCCCATATAGAGCAACGCCATTTGCCACAAGCCGTTTTGCAGCATGCCAAGACATTCAAGGGAGAAAGTAGAAAAAGTGGTGAAGGCGCCCATAAAGCCAATCATGATAACGTGCCGCCACTCTTGGGGGATGAGCATCTTCTCGACGATGATGATATAGAAAATCCCCATCAAAAGTGAGCCCAACACATTAACGGTGAGCGTTGCTACCGGAAATTTTAGCTGCTGTGGCGCAAGTGCGACCGACACACCATAGCGCGACATCGCCCCCACAGCGCCCCCCAAAGCGACGGCAAACCAAAGCATCATAGGATTCACTCTTTATCGTCCTGTTGATTTCTGTACTGTTCATTCAAACTGCGCAAGTGACGCAGCTTTTCACCGATTTTAATCTCGAGCCCCCGCTCTACAGGCTGGTAGTACTGCACCGGGAGCATTTCAGTTGGGAAATAATTAACCCCTGCGGCAAAGGCATCTGGCTCGCTGTGTGCGTACCGGTATTCGGCACCATAAGACAAGTCTTTCATCAGGCGAGTAGGTGCATTTCGCAGATGAACAGGCACATCGTAGCTGGGCATTTGGCGCACATCTTCTCGTGCTTGGTTGAAGGCATTATACACAGCGTTGCTTTTTGGCGCTGCCGCGAGGTAAGTCACCGCCTGTGCTAATGCGAGCTCCCCTTCCGGGCTACCGAGCCGTTCTTGCACATCCCAGGCATTGAGCGCGAGCGTAATACCCCGTGGATCAGCATTGCCAATATCTTCTGACGCCATCCGAACCACGCGACGCGCGATGTACAGAGGGTCACAGCCACCATCGAGCATGCGCACAAACCAGTAAAGTGCCGCGTCCGGATCAGAACCTCGCACCGATTTGTGCAACGCTGAAATCTGTTCGTAGAACAGGTCTCCGCCTTTATCAAAGCGCCGCACGTCTCCGGTCAAAACCTGTGCAAGCACATCTGCCCCCAGGGTGCCCCCGGTGTCGAGCAGGTCGCTGGCGATCTCGAGCAGATTCAACAAGCGCCGCGCATCGCCATCCGCCGCCTGAACAAGCAGCTTGCGCTCGGCGTCGGCAATTTTTAACTGTTTGCTCACCAGCCCCCGCTCGCTCGATAACGCCTTGTCGATGAGCTGTACCTGCTGCTCATCACTGAAGCGCTGGAGCACGTACACACGGCAACGGGAGAGCAACGCATTGTTGACCTCAAACGACGGGTTCTCGGTAGTGGCACCAACAAAGAGAATGGTGCCATCTTCCACATAGGGGAGAAAGGCGTCCTGTTGAGATTTGTTGAACCGATGTACTTCATCAACAAATAAAATGGTCTTGCGCCCATAGGCCTGCTGCTGTTGGCGTGCCTGTTGGACGGCATCGCGAATGTCCTTGACCCCGGCAAGCACCGCCGAAATCGACAGAAAAAACGCGTTGGCCTCATTAGCAAGTAAACGAGCAAGGGAGGTTTTGCCTATCCCCGGCGGCCCCCAAAGTATCATCGAATGAATCTGGCCGTGTGCTATCGCCTGCCGCAGCGGCTTCCCGGCACCGAGCAAGTGCTCCTGGCCGAGATACTCGTCCAGGTTGCGGGGCCTTAGGCGCGCAGCCAAAGGCTCAAAATGGCCGGCATTGCTTGGCTCGTCAAATAGATCGTCCGCCACGCACTAGCTTCCGCTATGAATGACATCAGTGCCCGCCGGCGGCTTAAAACTGAAAATACTCGCATCGATGGGCTTATTGAGCTGACGTTTGGAAAAGGTCACAACCGTACGCTGCCCCAACTTGTCTTCCAGGATCATGCCTTCAAGCCGGTCTTTTTTGTCGAAGATAAACTCCAGCCCGGCAAAATTACTGGTTTGTTCATCTTTTGGCGCCATGCGATAGGTGAGCGCGCCTTTGTTCATCGATGCTGTGATAGCGTAAGTTTTTGCCAATTCGGCAAAATCACCGCTCAATAATTGTGCAGGTGTCGATGCCAATTGCTGCTTGGAATAAACGGTCACCTGCTCCATATCCGGGTCGTACACCCACAGCTGCTCGCCATCGGTCACTACGGTTTGCTCAAATGGCGGTTCGACCTGCCAGAAAAAACGGCCAGGGTTACTTACTTTCACCTGCCCTTCCGTTTTTTGCAGCTCAGCCCCCGAATCGTCCAGCAATCGTTGCTCAAAGTGCGCGGAAAACGTGTTCAGTGCTCGCAATTTAGCACTTAAGTCATCCACATCATCCGCCCAGGATACGGAGCAAAACAACCCACTTAACAGAACAGCCGCAGTAAAAAATGTATTTTTTAACGCCATAATTACCTACTTGGGTGGTGGTGGAGCAAGGACTTCACGGCTGCCGTTCGAACTCATTGGAGTTACAACACCCGCCATTTCCATATCTTCAATTAGCCGCGCAGCGCGGTTGTAGCCTATGCGCAATTTTCGCTGCACGGAGGAAATACTGGCCTTACGTGTTTCTGTCACAAATGCCACGGCTTCATCGTACAGTGGGTCGGACTCTGACTTGCCGTCCTCATCTCCCTCGGAACTGAACCCTGGCACCGGGATGCTGGAAACGTCTTCGCTTAGAATATCGTCCAGGTAATCAGGTTCCCCGCGCTTTTTCCAATCCGCAACAACTTTGTGCACCTCGTGGTCATCGATAAACGCGCCGTGAACACGTACTGTATGAGCGGTCCCTGGCGGCAAGAAGAGCATGTCACCGTGCCCGAGAAGTTGTTCCGCACCGCCTTGGTCCAGAATCGTTCGGGAATCGATTTTCGATGACACCTGGAATGCCATTCGGGTCGGTACGTTCGCCTTGATTAAACCGGTAATGACATCCACCGACGGACGCTGGGTTGCCAGTATCATGTGAATACCCGCAGCCCGTGCTTTTTGGGCAATTCGCGCGATCAACTGCTCCACCTTTTTGCCGACGATCATCATCATGTCGGCGAATTCGTCGATCACCACTACAATAAACGGCATGGTGGTCAGATCCGGTGCGGTTGCGTTTTCGCGTTCGACCACACCATCGTCTTCGGGTGTCCATAGCGGATCGGGGATCGGCGCCCCGGCTTTCTCTGCGTCGCGTACTTTTTTGTTGTAACCGCTGATGTTCCGCACCCCGAGAGACGCCATCAATTTGTAGCGCCGCTCCATCTCGCCTACGCACCAGCGCAAACCGGTGGCGGCATCTTTCATGTCGGTGATCACCGGCGTTAGCAGGTGAGGAATACCGTCGTACACCGACAGCTCGAGCATTTTGGGATCGACGAGAATCAAGCGCACTTCTTCCGGCGTTGATTTGTACAACATGCTCACCAGCATGGAGTTCACCCCAACCGATTTACCCGAGCCCGTCGTACCCGCCACCAGCAGGTGAGGCATACGCGCAAGATCGGCAACCACAGCCTCACCGGAAATATCATGCCCAAGCGCTAATGTCAGTGGTGATTTGGACTTATCGTACGCCTCTGCACCGATAACTTCGCTTAAGCGCACCATTTCGCGGTGCTCGTTGGGAATTTCCACACCGACCACCGATTTGCCTGGAATCACTTCCACAACGCGTACACTGATCACCGCCAACGAGCGCGCAAGGTCCTTGGCCAAATTAGAAATTTTGCTGACCTTCACACCCGGCGCCGGTTGAATCTCAAACCGGGTTACCACGGGCCCAGGCAACACCGCCACCACATCCGCAATAACGCCAAAATCCTTCAGTTTCAGCTCCAAAAGACGCGACATCGCCTCCAGAGACTCTTCCGAGAAGCCTTTGTCGCTTTTTTTGTCTGCAGGTTCGAGCAACTCAAGCGGCGGCAAATCGCCGACCGGCGGCGTATCGTCAAACTCCAGTTTCTGCTGTTTTTCCCGATTAACACGTTCGCTGGGTTCTGGCTTTTTCTTGGGTGGTTCAATTTTTGGCGGAATTTTTTCTTTAACTTTCGCCACATGGACTTTGGCCGCTTCCCGACGTTGCGCCACCGCAGCCTGTGCTTCGCGCTGCTCCTGTTTAGCTCGCTTTCTGGCCTCACGCTTTTGCTTCACGTGCGCAATAAATCGCAACACGGCGGCGCCCAGCGCATCCATGACTGCGAACCAGGAAATTTCTGCAAAAATGGTGAGACCGAACAGGAGCATCGCCAGAAGCAGTAAACTCCCCCCCATATAGCCGAAGGCGCCATGAATCGCGGTTGCAGTTGTTAACCCCAGGTACCCGCCTGCGGAAAACGGCAAGTAGGTACTTTCAGTTCCATACTGCATAACCGCCAAGCCCGTAGCGGCGACCATCACCAGAATAAAACCCACAAAACGGACGGCAAAAATCAGCAAATCTGGCTGAAATGCCCGCCGTTCGCGCAGCTGCAAAACCACCTGATAGGCCAGCATTAGCGGGAATAGATACGCGAGTGCACCGAACAGCGAGAAAAACACATCAGAAAGCCAGGCACCAGCCGGGCCGCCGGCGTTGTCGACAGATCCATTGCCCGACGATGACCATCCAGGGTCGGAAGTGCTGTACGTAAACAGAGCCAGCGCAATATAGGCGCACGTGAGCACAAGACCAATCAACACTCCTTCGCGTAATATGCGTACTGCAATGGGGGATTTTTCGGCGGGATCTTCAGTACCGGCTACTATTTTACTCAAGATAATTCTCGTGCTGCGTTTCTTAGCTTTTAGGATAAAATATGACAAATTTTTCGGGCTATTGTACCCGAATTTGTTACGCGTCAGTTTTTCCCTGTGATAATCCGGGACAATGCTGTTTTTTTCACCTATCAGATTAGTTTTGGCTATGACAAACATAGGCACCAGCGCAATGGCTGAAAGTCGAGCGATAGATTAACATCCGCGCCTGAACTGATTGTTAACAAAGGATATTTTTATTATGAGTGACGCCAAGCACTTTCCTCTGATTATCCTCGGGTCTGGGCCTGCAGGTTACACGGCAGCCATTTATGCGGCTCGTGCCAACCTCAAACCAGTGGTTATTACAGGTATGCAGCAGGGCGGACAGCTCACGACTACCACCGAGGTCGAAAACTGGCCAGGCGGCTCCCATGATTTACAGGGGCCAGACCTGATGGTGCAAATGCAACAGCACGCAGAGCGATTTAACACGGAGATCATCTTCGACCACATTCACGAATGCGATCTTAACAGTACGCCGAAAAAGCTGGTGGGCAATGAAACTTATACCTGCGACGCACTGATCATTGCCACCGGTGCCTCTGCACAATACCTAGGATTGCCGTCCGAAGCTGCTTTCCAAGGTAAGGGCGTGAGCGCTTGTGCAACCTGTGATGGCTTCTTCTACCGCGATCAAAAAGTTGCTGTTGTCGGCGGCGGCAACACCGCCGTTGAAGAAGCGCTTTATCTGGCCAATATTGCCAGCGAAGTTACGCTGATTCACCGCCGCGATTCATTGCGTTCAGAAAAAATCTTGCAGGATCGCCTTCTCGAGAAAGCGGAGAACGGTAACGTAAAACTGATGTGGAACCAGACTCTCGATGAAGTTCTGGGTGATGACAGCGGTGTAAACGGCCTGCGCTTAAAGTCCACACAGGACGGCTCTACGCAGGAAATAGATGTCGCCGGCGTATTTATCGCTATTGGCCACAAGCCCAACACCGATATTTTTGAGGGTCAGCTGGATATGCACAACGGCTACATCAAAATCAAAAGTGGCCTTGAAGGCGCAGCGACGTCGACCAACGTCCCCGGAGTATTCGCCGCAGGTGACGTGGCAGATCACATATATCGACAGGCAGTAACCTCTGCTGGCGCTGGCTGTATGGCCGCACTGGATGCTGAGAAATACCTGGATAACCTGGTATAAACCTTTCTCCCCCGTTCACTCTCGCCGAGTTGATACGGGGGTTGCTTTCCCTCTTTTCTGTTGTAGCATGACTCGACTTCATTCAGGTAACGAGACCTTATGAGTCAACTGCAATGGCTGGACGCGGACAACCTGCGCTTTCCTCCTACCCACAGCGCCTTGCGCGACCCTGACGGTCTGCTCGCAGTCGGTGGTGATCTATCACCTGCACGCCTGATTGAGTCCTACTCCCACGGCATTTTTCCCTGGTATAGCGACGGCCAACCGCTTCTGTGGTGGACGCCAGATCCACGGATGGTTTTGCGGCCTGCACATGTTCATCGCGGTCGTACTTTGCGTAAGCTGCTCCGCCAACACCCATTCACTGTCACCGTTGACAGCGCATTCGATGCTGTGGCTCAAGCCTGCGGCACGATCGAAAGAGAGGGACAGGACGGAACCTGGATAACCCAGGAGATGCTCGCCGCTTATTCCGAGCTCAACCGCTTAGGTGTTGCGCACTCGCTTGAGGTTTGGTTGCAGAACGAACTCGTAGGTGGCCTTTACGGAATTGCCCTGGGCACGGTTTTCTTCGGCGAGTCCATGTTCAGCCGAGTATCTGGCGCATCCAAAGTAGGCTTCTCGATACTATGCCAACAACTGGAGAACTGGGGGTTCGAGCTAGTGGATTGCCAAATACATAGCGGATATTTGGCCTCTTTCGGCGCGCAAGAGATTCCGCGAGCTACGTTCGAGAAGCTACTCGCACAACATGTTTGGAACATACCCCGCGTTCCGTCAGCCGCCTGTTATCAAAGCCCAATACCTACGACAAGCAGACCATGCCCTCCGCTTATCAACTGGCAGATGGCCTGGACAGCCGGAGAGGACCTTGCGTGACAAAGCTTGCTCAACTTAAGCTGTACGCTACCCGTCCCCACCCCTGTAGCTACCTCGATGATCAGGAAGCCACGACAGTATTCATCGACCCCAATGCCACCATTGATGCATCCCTTTATAGCGAGCTTTCCGCATATGGATTTCGACGCAGCGGTAGCCATGTGTACCGGCCACACTGCGAACAATGTCAGGCATGCATACCAATCAGAGTGTGCGCAGACAGTTTTACGCCCAACCGCAGCCAGAAGCGTTGCTTAAAACTCAATGCAGATCTGGTTGTATCCGAGCACGATAGTATCGACAACGAAGAATGTTTTAGTTTGTATGAGCGCTACATCAACGAACGCCACAGCGACGGCGATATGTACCCAGCGGACAAAACACAATACCGAGACTTTCTCACCTCCGAATGGGGCATCACCCGGTTTTTGTTATTCCGCGACGCACAGCAATCTTTACTGGCTGTTGCGGTGGTCGACCGCCTTGAAAATGGGCTTTCAGCGGTTTACACATTTTTCGATCCGGACGCGGAAAAGCGGAGCCTCGGCCGCTTCGCCATCCTTTATCAATTAGAACAAGCCAAACAACAGCAGCTCCCCTACCTCTATTTGGGCTACTGGATAAGAGCTTGCACCAAAATGAATTACAAAACGGACTATCAGCCTTACCAGATGCTGATCAACCAAAACTGGGTCAATATCGATGTAAGCAGTGTAATTAAGCGATAACGAAATAACACCGAAAAGCCCACTATCTCAAAACTGCCAACCCCAAAAAAACCACTTCAATTGGGAAATAACCGATCATTTGCGCAATAAAGCAGCGGTTTAACTTGGATTCCAACGGTAATTCAGGCAAAATGCCGCCTCTTGAAAATTCCGACAACAGAATTGAGGTTTCTGCCGAATGGCAAAAGAAGACAATTTTGAGCTGGAAGGCGAAGTTATTGATACTCTCCCCAATACTACCTTCCGAGTAAAGCTAGAAAACGGTCATGTTGTGACCGCACATATTTCTGGCAAAATGCGTAAAAACTATATCCGTATTCTCACCGGCGACAAGGTCAAAGTAGAAATGACCCCGTATGATCTGAGCAAAGGCCGGATCACCTATCGCGCCCGTTAACATCACATATCTACATGAAAAAGGCCTGCGATTAGTGCAGGCCTTTTTAGTTTCGCGCTACGAACCAGAACGCACCAAACCCTGAGAGAGCGGTTTACTTTTTAAGTGCAGACTTCCGGTGTGCGCTGTTCAGCGGATACTTCAGGGTGAGGAACGACTTTGAGCTTACCGTCTTCCACCACCACCGAGACAACCCCGCCACCGTCAGATAGCTCACCAAACAGCAACATCTCTGCAAGCGGTTTTTTGACCATATCCTGGATTATCCGAGCCATTGGCCGCGCACCCATTTTTTCGTCGTAGCCGTTAACAGCCAACCATTCTCGCGCTTCATCAGTGACTTCAAGCGTAATTTTCTTGTCATCTAGCTGATGTTGCAGCTCCATAAGGAACTTATCGACAACGGTTTTAACCACCTCGAGCGACAAGCTGCCAAACTGGATAATACTGTCAAGCCGATTGCGGAACTCAGGCGTAAACGCGCGCTTAATTGCCTCCATGCCGTCGGTTGTGTGATCCTGCTGAGTGAACCCGATTGAAGTTCTGCTCATCGTCTCTGCACCGGCATTTGTCGTCATGATAAGAACAATATTTCTAAAATCGGCTGCACGCCCATTGTTGTCGGTAAGTGTCCCGTGATCCATTACCTGAAGCAGCAGGTTAAATACATCCGGATGAGCTTTTTCGATTTCGTCGAGCAGCACTACACAATGAGGCTGCTTGGTAACAGCATCTGTGAGCAACCCGCCCTGATCAAAACCGACATAGCCAGGAGGCGCACCAATCAAGCGGGAAACAGTATGCCTTTCCATGTATTCCGACATATCGAAACGCACCAACTCAACACCCATCGCGCTCGCCAGCTGCTTACACAGCTCCGTTTTACCCACGCCTGTAGGACCTGCAAAGAGGAAAGAACCAATGGGCTTATCGTGATTGGTCAGCCCGGCCCGATTAAGCTTAATTGCGGAAGAAATCGCGGAAATCGCTTCTTCTTGGCCGAAAACCGTCATACGCAAGGTATCTTCAAGTTTTGAAAGCAATTCCTTATCGCTTGAAGTGACGGTTTTCGCCGGCACCCGTGCTATCTTCGCAATAATATTTTCGATGTCTTTTACACCAATAATTTTTTTGCGTTTGGATTCCGGTTGCAACTGCTGATATGCGCCCGCCTCATCGATAACGTCGATCGCTTTATCAGGCATAAAACGATCACTGATGTATTTGGCTGCAAGTTCGGACGCACTTTTAAGGGCGGTATCCGTATACTTGAGATTGTGGTGCTTCTCAAAGCGACTTTTCAGCCCCTTCAAAATTTTGTAAGTATCATCGACAGAAGGCTCGTTCACGTCGATTTTTTGGAAACGACGAGACAGCGCACGGTCTTTGTCAAAAATACCGCGGTACTCCTGGAAGGTTGTCGAACCGATACAGCGTAAATCACCACTTGTAAGAAGCGGTTTTAGCAGGTTGGACGCATCCATCACGCCCCCAGACGCTGCACCGGCACCAATGATTGTGTGTATCTCATCAATAAACAATACAGCACCTTCACGCTTTTTAAGTTCCGCCAACAGGCCTTTAAAGCGTTTTTCAAAATCGCCTCGGTACTTTGTTCCAGCAAGTAAAGAACCCAAATCGAGCGAGTAAACCACGCTGTTTTCGAGTACCTCGGGTACTTCTTTATCGATGATTTTTTTAGCCAGGCCCTCAGCGATTGCCGTTTTACCGACACCACTTTCACCAACCAGTAATGGGTTGTTTTTGCGCCTGCGAGCGAGTATTTGAATTACACGCTCCACTTCGTAATCTCGACCCACAAGCGGATCTATACGACCTTTTTGTGCTTGTTCATTCAAATTTGTCGCAAACGACTCGAGAGGATTTGTCTGGCCTCCCTCACCCGTGCCAGTTACTTCCTCGTCCATTTGCTCGCTGCCATGGTCTGCATGCGGGTTCGAACCGGAGACTTTGGAAATACCGTGAGTGATAAAATTTACGACATCAATACGAGCAATACTCTGTTGCTTCAGGTAGTAAACCGCCTGACTTTCCTGCTCGCTGAAAATTGCCACCAGCACATTTGCACCAGTGACTTCGTTTTTACCGGAGGATTGGACATGGAACACGGCTCTTTGTAGAACCCGCTGGAAGCCCAGTGTCGGCTGGGTTTCCCGCTCTTTGTCGGTCTCCGGTATCAATGGCGTTGTCGTATCGACAAACTCTGAAAGGTCCCGCCTCAAAATGCCCAAATCGGCACCGCACGCGCGTAGCACGCTCGCTGCCGATTCGTTGTCCAACAGGGCGAGTAGAAGATGCTCTACTGTCATAAACTCATGACGTTTTGAACGGGCACCTTTGAATGCGTTGTTCAATGTTGCTTCTAGCTCTTTGCTCAGCATCGTTTATACACCTGTTAGTTTCACTAACACTGTTAAGAGTTATTCGAAAACAGTGCCAGTTTTTGCGTTTGACCTGAAATCAATCAGAATCGCCATCATCACAAGCTTCGATCTCACACAGTAAAGGATGTTCGTTTTGACGAGCAAATTGGTTCACTTGCATCGCCTTTGTTTCTGCAACATCCCGGGAATAAACACCACACACTGCCTTCCCCTTCGTGTGAACTGTCAACATGACATGTGTGGCCTTCTCGCGATCCATATTAAAGAATGACTCCAGAACGTGGACGACAAACTCCATAGGCGTGTAATCGTCATTCAAAAGTACCACCTTGTACATTGGCGGCTTTTTCAAACGAGGCTTTGCTTCCTGAAGAGCCAGCCCACTGTCTGCGCCTGAGTCCACATCGTCATCTTTACTTAATGTTAGATGAAGATTTTTCGAATTTCTCATGTATTACACCAACCACACAAAACGTTATAGAACCTGATTCTAACTGAACCAAAAGGAGGCAAACAGTTCAGTTTGCGCAAATACTTGACAACTGGCGTCATGTTGGTTACAAAGTGTTCAACCCGTCAGGGAGACGGGCGCTGTATAACAATAAGTACCCGTTGGATGTATATGGGGTTAAAAGCAACAAGATAAAGGGACCGAGATATGCCTACCGGAACCGTAAAATGGTTTAACAACGCCAAAGGCTTTGGGTTTATTTTGCCCGAAGGCGGCGGCGAAGATCTCTTCGCACACTACTCTTCCGTTGAAATGGATGGATACCGCACGCTAAAAGCCGGCCAGCCTGTAAGTTTCGACATAGAACAGGGCGATAAAGGCTTACATGCCAAACATATTCGCGTGCTCAAAACGCCTGCTTCGGCAGACGATTCTGAGTCACAGGATAACGAGAAAGCACCCAACCTAGAGGATCATCTCATCACAGAATCCTAGATTAAGGCGCTCTTGTAAAGTAGCTAGAATAAAAAAGGCCGCTCTCCTTTCTCAAGGAGGCGGCCTTTTTTACAACCTGTATAGCTTAAATTGCATCAACAATCGCATTTAAAGTCTTGCTCGCACGCATGGCTGCAGACACCAAAGCGGGTTCTGGCTTGTAATAGCCATTAATTTCTACTGCTTGTCCCTGTGCGCTGTTCAATTCGTCGACAATAGCCTGTTCCGCAGCTGACATTGCTTCGGCAACCGTTGTGAACTGGCTTTGTAACGCTGTATCCGCATTCTGCGCCGCCAGCTCCTGTGCCCAGTAGAGCGCCAGGTAGAAATGGCTGCCGCGATTGTCTAATTCACCGACTTTACGCGAAGGCGATTTGTTATTGTCGAGAAATTTAGCGGTTGCCTTATCAAGTGTATCGGCGAGGACTTTTGCTTGCTCGCTACTATGAACAACACCGTAATGCTCAAACGATGCTGCAAGTGCGAGAAACTCGCCGAGCGAATCCCAGCGCAGGTGATTTTCCTGCACAAACTGCTCGACGTGCTTCGGCGCGGAGCCGCCCGCACCAGTTTCGAACAATCCCCCGCCATTCATGAGAGGAACAACAGACAGCATTTTCGCACTGGTGCCCAGCTCCAAAATCGGGAACAGGTCAGTCAGGTAGTCACGCAACACATTGCCAGTAACCGAAATGGTGTCTTCGCCGTTCTTCATACGCTCCAATGAAAACTGAGTCGCCTCTACTGGAGCAAGAATGCGGATGTCCAAGCCGTCGGTGTCGTGGTCTTGAAGATAAGTTTTCACCTTCTCGATCAACTGGGCATCGTGAGCTCGGGCTTCGTCCAGCCAGAATACCGCAGGAGTTGCGGACAGACGTGCACGGGTAACCGCGAGCTTCACCCAATCCTGCACCGGCGCATCCTTCACCTGACAGGCACGGAAGATATCTCCGGGCTCTACGCTGTGTTCCATCAACACCGTCCCGTCAGCGTCGACGACCTGAACCTTGCCCGCGGCAGAAATTTCGAAAGTCTTGTCGTGCGAGCCGTACTCTTCTGCTTTTTGCGCCATCAAACCAACATTAGGTACCGTGCCCATTGTCGTAGGGTCGAAAGCACCGTGCTGTTTACAAAATTCGATAGTCGTTTGGTAAACACCCGCGTAGCAGCGATCAGGAATCACCGCCTTGGTATCCTTCTGCTTACCATCCGGCCCCCACATTTGACCGGATGCGCGAATCATCGCAGGCATTGAGGCATCGATAATAATATCGCTTGGTACGTGCAGGTTGGTAATACCCTTGTCGGAGTTGACCATTGCCAAAGGAGGACGCTCGGCATAGAGCGCGGCGAAATCGGCTTCGATTTCCGCTCGCTTATCGTCTGGCAGGGCCGCAATTTTGGCGTATACGTCACCAACACCGTTGTTTGCATCAACGCCCAGTTCAGCAAAAGTTGCAGCATGTTTATCAAACACGCTGTTGTAGAACACTTTCACCGCGTGACCAAAGATGATTGGGTCTGAAACTTTCATCATCGTTGCTTTCATGTGCAGAGAGAAAAGCACGTCTTGCGCTTTTGCGTCTTCGATTTGCTCAGCCAGGAATGCAGTAAGTGCCGTTTTGCTCAGTACTGAAGAATCGATAATCTCACTCGCCTGCAAGGGCAACGAGTCTTTGAGCACCAGGGTTTCACCCGCGTCGGTTACTAATTGGATACTGACGGTAGTCGCGCTATCGACGGTCACCGACTGTTCGCTACCGTAAAAATCACCATCAGTCATTGCCGATACGTGTGATTTGGAGCTGCTTTCCCAGGCGCCCATAGAGTGGGGGTTCTTACGCGCATATTGCTTTACAGAAGCTGGCGCGCGACGGTCGGAGTTACCTTCACGCAAAACAGGGTTAACTGCACTGCCTTTGATTTTGTCGTACCGCGCTTTTACGGACTTTTCTTCCTCGGTAGAGGGATCAGCAGGATAATCCGGCAGCTTGTAGCCTTTCGCCTGCAACTCTTTGATCGTAGCCTGCAGCTGCGGCACAGAGGCACTGATGTTCGGCAATTTGATGATATTGGCCTCTGGCTTGGTCGCCAGCTCACCGAGCAGCGCGAGCGCATCTTCTTGCTGCTGATCTGCGGTCAGGTAATCTGAGAAGTTCGCGATAACGCGGCCGGAGAGCGAGATGTCTTTAGTCTCGACAGAGATGCCAGCCGCTTTTGCGAAAGCTTGCACAATGGGCAACAACGAATAGGTTGCCAGCGCTGGTGCTTCGTCCGTTTCAGTGTAAATAATCGCAGGTTTATCACTCGACATGCTCAAGACCCTTGTAATTTGTATAGCGACAGAACGCCGACAATGAAGCCGAACATTCGGTTTAGAGTAGGAATTTGACGGGAATACGCCGTAAAATGGGCGCCGATTATAGCAAGGTTTACACCGCTTAGTAAGCAACCACCGAAGGCCTCCATACAATGGCGAGAATTATTCTCGTAAATAAGCCCTACAACATGTTGAGCCAGTTCACCGATAGTGAGAACCGGGCCACACTGCGGCAGCTGTTCACCGACGCCGCTGCTGTTGAGGGGTTCTATCCCGCCGGCCGGCTCGATTACGACTCCGAAGGCCTGCTATTGCTCACCGATGAAGGGAGCCTGCAACACCGGATAAGCGAGCCGAAAATGAAGCTTGCTAAAACCTATTGGGTACAGGTTGAAGGCGAGCCGGACAGCGAAGCACTGGCGCAATTGCGTGGTGGTGTAGACCTAAAAGATGGCAGAACTCACCCCGCACAAGTAAAACTGCTTGAAACGCCGACCCTTTGGGAGCGAACTCCCCCGGTGCGCCATCGCGCTCAAATCCCCACATCCTGGCTCGAACTTAAAATCAGCGAAGGACGTAACCGGCAAGTTCGCCGCATGACCGCGGCAGTTGGACATCCCACCCTGAGGCTGATCCGCTATGCCATTGGCTCTTGGCAATTAGCCGGACTGCAACCGGGCGAACACCGCTGGGACGAAGTTCATTTACCTCAATCTGAGAGGAAAAAACCGCATGGTATGGCACGCACACGTCACCGTCGCAACCGTCGTTGAGAAGGGCGGCAAATTCCTTATGGTGCAGGAAAGCTCCGCGGGCAAAACGGTAATCAACCAGCCCGCTGGGCACCTGGAGGAAAATGAGACGCTAATCGCCGCAGCTGAGCGAGAAACGCTGGAGGAAACTCAGTGGGAAGTGAAAGTGACACACCTGCTGGGTACAAGCCTGTACAAAGCGCCGCAAAATGGAATAACTTACTTTCGCGTGAGTTATATAGCTGAGCCGTTCGCATTTCGCGAGCAATCGCCCCTTGATTCCGATATTGAGTGTGCTCTTTGGCTCAGCAAGGAGGATTTGCTCACTAAAGAAGAGCTCCTGAGAAGCCCAATGGTGATGCGCGACATCGAGCGGTATTTAGCCGGGGACCGATTCCCGCTCGATGTTCACAGAGACTTCACCACAAAATAACTGTGCTGGTCTTGTAACCGTTAACGACGGTTAACGCGATTCAAGCCGTTGAGCGCAGCAACTCTGTAGGCTTCTGCCATAGTCGGGTAGTTAAACGTACTGGTGGCGAAATAGCTGATATTGTTCGCCTCGCCCGGCTGCTGCATGATTGCTTGACCAATGTGAACAATTTCAGAAGCTTCCGCGCCAAAACAATGGATACCCAGAATTTCGTGCGTATCCACATGAAACAGGATTTTCAGCATCCCCACATCTTCCCCACTGATCTGTGCTCGCGCTGTATCTTTAAAAAATGCCCGTCCCACTTCATAAGGTATTTGTGCCGCGGTCAGCTCCGACTCTGTGCGCCCCACTGAACTGATTTCTGGAATGGTATAAATTCCAGTCGGAGCGTTTTCGACGAATCGCACTTCCCTGTTTTGAATTGCCGCAACCACAGATCGCCCTTGGTCGAAGGACGCGCTCGCCAGACTGGGCCAACCTATGACATCGCCTGCCGCATAAATATTCTCAATTTCAGTGCGGTAGGCCTTATCCACTTTAATCTGGCCACGGTGATTCGCCGCCAATCCAATTTTTTCCAAATTCAGTGAATCGGTGTTACCGGTGCGACCGTTGCACCAGAGCAACGCATCCGCACGTATACGCTTACCGGACTTCAGATACAGTGTCACGCCATGATCGTCGCATTCCAAACGATCATGCGACTCGCTGTGTCTGACCATAACGCCGTTATTGCGCAAGTGGTAGCTCAACGCATCGGAAATTTCGTCATCGAGAAAACTCAGCAATCGCTCGCGGCCATTAATAAGGTCTACCTTTAAGCCCAGGCCACTAAATATTGAAGCGTATTCGCACCCAATAACGCCGGCTCCAAATACAATCAGCGTACGCGGGGTGTGCTTCATCTCCAAAATGGTGTCGCTGTCATAAACCCGTGGATGATCAAAGTCGATATCCGTAGGTCGATAAGGACGTGACCCCGTAGCAATTAAAATATCCTTCGCGGCGACTACGTCTCTCGCACCCTGAGAATCGATCACTTCCACTTTGTCTTTTGCGAGAAAGCTGGCAACGCCCTCGTGCACACGAATTCGGTTGCGAGTGAAATATTCGGTATGCAGCTCCACTTGCTTTGGAATGACTTGCGATGCAGCCTCAAGTATCCGTGGGTAGGTCAAAGGCTGGCTGTCGTGAATGTGCCGAAACAACGGGTGCGAGTGGTAGGCTATCGCCTGCTTCACGGCATTTCGCAACGCTTTGGACGGAATAGTGCCTCGGTGAGCGCAGTTTCCACCAAGCATGTTGTGCGCCTCGACTACACCCACACGCAAACCATTTTTTACGCCTGCCATCGCTGCCGACTCCCCGGCAGGACCAGCGCCAATGACTAAAAGATCGTATTCAAAATCTGACATAGTTTATTTTTTGTCCGCATCGTAAAACATCGCTGCGGGTGCGGGAGCCGACTCTTTCGCCTGCCGCTCCTGTTCTTCCTCACACTTTTGAATATCGCCACCACAAATTTCGCACTCGCCATCTATGCCGACTGCGCCCAAGCCACCACATGAACCTTTGATGGGCTTATTACTAAAAATTACACCAACAGACATGCCGGTTACTACCAGCACCAGTACTGCAAACGCAAGAAAATAAACAATCATAACTTCACCTTGTACTGCTCGAATTCTGGCGTTGACTTGCTCACAAAGCCATCGCCATGACGAATAATAAAATAGGCTGGCAAGCCATGCTTAACAGCGAACGCATAGCCCTTTTCCGGCCCCATGACGTTTATCGCTGTTGCCAGAGCGTCCGCTTCACCAGACGTAGGTGCAACAATAGTAATAGAGGCAAGCGCGTGAGTGATCGGCCGGCCAGTCGCCGGATCGATAGTGTGTGAAAACCGCTGCCCATTTACTTCAAAATAATTGCGATAGTCACCAGAGGTTGCAATGCCGCCCTTGCCGATTGCAATGGCCTGACTCACGCCTGTCTTAGCTAGCGTAGGCTGCTCTATACCGATTCGCCAGGGTTTTCCAGCAGGGTTATTGCCAGCCAACACCAGCTCGCCGCCAACCTCCACCATATAATTTTCGATACCATGACTGTGCAATAGTTCAGCAACCTCGTCAGCTCCGTAACCTTTAGCTATAGCGGAGAGGTCTACATAGACGTCAGCCAGCCGTGTTACCTGTCGGTGGGCAGCGTCCAACTGTACGTGCTCATAGCCCACGGTTGCCAAGGCCGATGCAATTTTAGCTGCGTCAGGTGCCTTTTCTTCCATTTCGTCCGGCCCAAAGCCCCATAAATTCACAAGGGGCCCGACGGTAATATCAAACGCACCCTCTGTAAAGACGCTAATCTTGCGACTGAGGGTCAGTATGTCGAACAGCTTTTGCGAGACTACCATCGCGGTGCCGACTGGCTCCTGGTTGAGCATCGAGAGTTCTGAATCGGAAATATAGGTGGACATCACCTGATTGAAGTTTTCGAGATCCTTGTCTATTTCCATTTGCAACGCAGGTTCTGCGATCGTGACAGATGGGTCAGCCACAGCAGTGATATGGTAGGTCGTACCCATTGTGCGCCCTTCGAGGCGCAGTACCCGCTGATCCGGCGTTTTGCTGCATGCAACAAGCACAAAAAAACAAAGCGAGGCCAGTAATACTGGCCTCGCTTCGCTCGATTTGGATATAAAACGTAATACCAAATTCATACGGCGGTAGTTAGCCTCCGAAGTCATCTAACAGAATATTTTCGTCTTCCACACCGAGATCTTTCAACATCTTAATAACCGCTGCGTTCATCATGGGAGGTCCACACATGTAGAACTCACAATCTTCCGGAGCAGGGTGATCTTTCAGATAGTTCTCATACAACACGTTGTGAATAAAGCCTGTATACCCTTCCCAGTTATCTTCCGGTTGCGGATCAGACAAAGCTACGTGCCATACAAAGTTTTCGTTTTCCGACGCAAGCTGATCGTACTCTTCTGCGTAAAACATCTCTCGCAGAGAACGCGCGCCGTACCAGAACGACATTTTTCGGTCTGTTTTTAAACGACGAAGCTGATCGAAAATATGCGAACGCATTGGCGCCATACCGGCACCACCACCGATAAATACCATTTCGTTATTGGTGTCTTTCGCAAAGAACTCACCGAAGGGCCCATAAACAGTGATCTTATCACCCGGTTTCAGACCAAAAACGTAGGACGACATTTTACCCGGTGGCAAACCCTGAGTACGGGGAGGAGGTGTCGCAATACGGATATTGAACTTAACGACGCCCTTTTCCTCTGGGTAGTTCGCCATCGAATACGCGCGAATTACCGGCTCATTCACCTTGGACTCCAGCTTGAAGAAACCGAAGTGTTCCCAGTCGCCACGGTACTCTTCATCGATTTCAAAATCGGAGAACTTAACGTGGTGAGGCGGGCACTCCAACTGAACGTAACCGCCAGCACGGAAATCTACATTTTCGCCCTCAGGCAGACGCAAGGTTAGTTCTTTAATGAATGTTGCAACGTTCGGATTGGATTCCACAGTGCATTCCCACTGTTTAACACCAAATACCTCTTCGTCCACTTCAATTTTCATGTCTTGCTTAACCGCAACCTGACAGCTCAAACGCCAGCCATCGCGTTCATCGCGACGAGTAAAGTGCGATTCTTCGGTAGGTAGCATGGAACCGCCACCCTCGAAAACTTTACATTTACATTGGGCACAGGTACCACCACCACCACAAGCCGACGCAAGGAAAATATTATTTGCCGCAAGTGTTTGCAGCAGTTTTCCACCAGCGGGTGTTGTAATGGTTTTTTCGCCATTAATGAGAATGTTGACGTCGCCACTAGCCACCAGTTTGGCGCGAGCGCTGAGGATGATCCCCACCAGCGCAAGCACCACAACAGTGAACATGACCACACCAAGGATAATTTCAATATTCATGTTCTGATTCGTCCTCGCCGCTTACAGTGAAATGCCGCCGAATGACATGAAGCCCAACGACATCAAGCCAACAACGATAAAAGTTATACCCAGGCCCTGCAGACCTTCAGGTACGTCACTGTATTTCATCTTCTCACGGATACCCGCCAGCGCGGTGATCGCAAGCGCCCAACCGAAACCGGAGCCAGTACCAAACACAACGCTCTCTGCAAAGTTGTAGTCACGTTCGACCATGAACAAGGAGCCGCCCATGATCGCGCAGTTCACGGTGATCAGTGGCAGAAAAACTCCAAGAGCGTTATAGAGCGCAGGCACATAACGATCCAAGAACATTTCCATGATCTGCACCAGCGCAGCAATCACACCGATATAGGTGATCAAGCCCAGGAAGCTCAGGTCAACATTAGGCAACCCAGCCCAGGCTAGCGCTCCATCAGCAAGAAAGTAGGTGTACAGCAGGTTATTGACGGGAACGGTAACCGTTTGAACCACGACAACCGCCACGCCCAAACCAATCGCGGCGTCCACCTTCTTCGACACTGCGAGGAAGGTACACATACCGAGGAAGAACGCCAGCGCCATATTTTCAATAAATACGGAGCGGACAAATAATGCGATCAAATCAGCCATTACACAGCCTCCCGCGCTTTGGTATTAGGTGCGATTTTGAAATCGGGCTTTTCAACCTGTTCCTTCTTGTACGAGCGGATCGCCCAGATGTACAAGCCGATAAGGAAGAATGCGCTCGGCGGCAATAACAGCAAGCCGTTAGGAACATACCAGCCACCGTTGTTAACGGTTTGCAGAATGTCGATTCCCAGCAGCGAGCCGGAACCAAACAGCTCGCGAACAATCGCCAGGGCAATCAACATCGCACTGTAGCCCAGGCCGTTACCAAACCCATCCAACGCACTGGCAAGTGGCGGGTTTTTCATGGCGAACGCTTCTGCACGCCCCATTACGATACAGTTAGTGATGATCAACCCCACGAACACTGAGAGCTGCTTACTTATGTCGTAAGCCACAGCTTTCAGGATTTGATCAACCAGAATGACCAACGACGCGATAACCGTCATTTGCGCAATAATCCGAATATTGTTAGGGATCTGCTTGCGAATCAGCGACACAAAAAAGTTGGAACAAGTTGTCACCGCGGTTAAAGCAATACACATAACCAAGGTCACCTTCATGCTGCTGGTTACCGCCAGCGCAGAACAGATTCCGAGGATTTGTAAACCGATTGGGTTGTTGTCCAGAATCGGCTTGAATAAAAGTTCTTTTACTTTCATGGATTAGGCCTCCCCTGCTTTCAGGTTTTTCAGGAAGGGACCGTAACCATCGCTCCCCAGCCAGAATTTCATCATGTGGTCAACACCCACACTGGTCAGAGTTGCGCCAGATAAGCCATCAACTTTGTGCTCAGCATCATCGGTGTTGGGACCAACACTACCTTTAATCACAGAAATAGCGACGTCACCGTCTTCATCGTAGATTTTCTTGCCTTCCCACAATGCCTTCCAGCGTGGGTTATCCACTTCCGCACCCAGCCCCGGAGTTTCTTTATGGTCGTAATAACCTAAGCCCACGATTGTATTGCCATCGCTTTCAACAGCCAGAAAACCGTACAAAGTGCCCCACAAACCGTAACCGGAGATCGGTAATATCACGGTACTGAAACCCTTGTCGCCACCTTTTACCAAATAAACTTTGGCGAAGTTTTCACGTCGGGATAGGTTAGCAACGTCTTCTTCCGGCGAAAGCTCGCTGGAAAGCTTAGGATCCTTTGCCGCTTTGCGCTGATCGAATGTTGCCGCGTCTATCTCACTGGTGAACTTACCTGTATTAAGGTCGACCATTTTTACTTCGATAGAGGAAAACTGCGATTCAACGCTCTTACTGCTGTCGTACATGCCAGCAGCCATCAAGATGTTGCGGTTAAAGTCCAGCCGCTTGTTCGCTTCCTGGGCGGGCTTAAGTACCACCGAAGCGGTGGAGACCACTACCGAGCACACGATACACAACAATAGCGCGACCGTGATGGTCTTTTTAATCGTATCGTTATTAGCCACGTGCTAACCTCCGCTTGATATTGGATTGAACAACAAAGTGGTCGATTAACGGCGCAAACAAATTGCCGAACAAAATCGCCAACATCATGCCTTCAGGGAACGCCGGGTTCACAACCCGTATAGTGACGACCATGAAGCCAATCAACGCACCAAACCACCACTTACCAGCATTGGTCATTGACGCGGATACCGGATCGGTTGCCATGAAAAACAGACCAAACGCATAGCCACCCAGCACCATATGCCACCAGAACGGCATCGCGAACATAGGATTCGACTCTGCATCACCGGTCGCGTTGTAGATAAGCGTGGTCGCAATCGTGCCCAAAATTACACCAAACACGATGCGGTACGCCGCAATGCGCGTGACCAGCAACACAACACCACCAATTAACAGAGCAAGTGTGGATGTTTCACCAATAGAACCTGCCATTTTGCCGAAAAAGGCATCCAGCCAACTCATTTGCGAGTAGAGAGCGGTCATGCCGTCCTGTGCAGCGACGGACAGCGCAGTCGCGCCAGAATACCCATCTACAGCAACCCAAACGGCGTTACCTGACATGGACGCAGGGTACGCAAAGAAAAGAAACGCACGGCCGGTTAATGCAGGGTTGAGGAAGTTCTTACCCGTACCACCGAAAACCTCTTTACCCAGTACCACACCGAAGCTAATGCCCAGTGCAGCCTGCCACAATGGAATACTCGGTGGGCAGGTTAGTGCAAACAGAATCGATGTTACGAAAAAGCCTTCATTGACTTCGTGACCACGTTTCATGGCGAACAGAACTTCCCAAAAACCACCAACAATAAATACCGTGGCGTATATAGGAAGGAAGAAAGTTGCACCGTAAACGAAGTTATCCCACACGCTATCGGGGTTAAAGCCAGAAAGTGCCGCGATAATCGCTCCGCGCCAGCCATCAATGCCTGTGGCCCCCATATCGGCAAGAACCGTGTTAGCTTGCCAACCCAGGTTATACATGCCGTAGAACATTGCTGGGAAAACACACAACCACACCATAATCATGACGCGTTTGAGGTCGATACCGTCGCGCACGTGAGCCGTGGTTTTTGTCACGTCATTGGGCTGATAAAAAATGGTGTCTGCGGCTTCGAACAGCGGATACCATTTTTCCAATTTGCCGCCTTTGTGGAAATGCGGCTCAATAGAGTCGAAGAAGTTACGTAAAGCTTTCATGGTTTAACCCTCCTTCTCGATACGAGTCAGGTTATCGCGAAGAATGGGGCCGTACTCATATTTGCCGGAACAAACAAAACTACACAATGCCAGGTCCTCTTCATCCAGTTCCAGGCAGCCCAGTTTCTGAGCCATTTCGGTATCACCAACAATCAACGAACGCAGCAGCTGAGTCGCCAGAATATCGAGCGGCATAACCTGCTCGTAACTGCCGGTGGGCACCATTGCCCGTTCACTGCCGTTACAGGACGTGGTGAAGTCGTATTTTTTACCCTTCATAAGGGTAGAGATGTAGATTGGCAGCGCTGAAAAGCGCTTCGAGCCTGGCACGACGAAATGCATAAAAGGACGTTCACGTCCTTCTGCAAGCACCGAAACCTGGTTGTGATAACGCCCCAGGAATGCTGTCGGGCCGTATGCGTTGCGACCACCAAAAACCGACCCTGAAATCATTCGGTTTTCGCCAGCTTTAAGCTGCCCTGCGGTCAGCTCTTCGAGGCTTGCGCCCACGAGGGTACGAACCAGCCGCGGGTTCTCCATTTGTGGGCCACCGAGAGCAACTACGCGCTCTGACGCCAATTCACCCGAGGTGAACAGATCGCCTATCGCCATAACGTCCTGGTAACCAACACTCCATGACTGACGTTCGAGACTCACCGGCGCCAGGAAATGCATGTGTGTTCCCACGTTGCCTGCGGGGTGAACGCCACCGAAGGTTTCATAAGTTGCAACACTGCTTTGCGGTACGGATGCACCCTCTGCATGACAAACGAACAGTTTGCCCTCAGTGAGTTTGCTCAACACCACCAGCCCGTTGATAAAACTCTGCGGGCGTTCGTTAATAATCAGCGTTGGGTCAGCAGCCAGAGGATTGGTATCCATTGCGCTAACAAAGATTGCGGCAGGCACTGCATCCAGAGCAGGCGCCTTGCTGAAAGGACGTGTACGGATAGCCGCCCACAAACCCGCGTCATTCAGGTTGTCTACCACCTGCTGACGTGCGAGATTTGCAAGATCACTTTCACTGTACTTCGCGAAAGTTTCGGCTTCGCCACCTTCAACATCAATAACTACAGACTGCAATACGCGCTGGTAACCGCGATTAACAGCAGACACAGTCCCTGATGCTGGTGCAGTGTAGCGCACCCCTTCGGTTTTTTTATCGGTGAACAGGAGTTGCCCTTTCTTAACTTTATCGCCTTCCTGAACAGCCATTGTTGGTTTCATACCGTGGTAATCGAAACCTATAACGGCGACAGAGCGAATCGAAGGGCCATCTTCAATGGATTGCCGGGGTTCCCCGGTGATCGGTAAATCCAATCCGCGACGGATCTTGATCATACGTCTTGCCTAGTTTAGAGATTGAGATGAGTTGTTTTTGAAAAAAGAAACACACCGGCGATCTGCGCCGTTGCGTCAATATTCTTAACGTCCAGTTCTACCTAACAGTGAGCCCCCGCATCGCGCGAGCCTTGTGAAATCTGTACATTCGACATCTGCGGCGTGGATTTCCACCGTCCCGAGAAGCCCACCAAAAGAATAGTTCATTTCTCGCAGAAACACGGTCTCTCGGTGGCGGGCGTCAGCTGCGATATGGATATCCAGCATAAGGGCGCCCTGAAAAAATCGCGCCAATTATAAGGATCAGATGGAGTCAACGCCAGTCACATCCGCAAAAAAAAGCATTAACCTGTTGTTTTTACGAACACTTTTTAAAGGAAGACCTACATCGGTCAAAAAGTTATAGCGCTAACCACTTTGCAAGCAGCAACCTTCTATGCTCTGGCTAGATCACCCACAAAACTACCTAAAGCGGATAGAATAGCCGCCCCTTAACCAAAGCTTGATGTAATGAAAGACGCCACATTTCTACCAGAAATCCCCACAAAACCCAATGATAAACGCAGTTGGGGCCAACTGATTGGCTCATCTGGAGCCGCACTTTCAATTGTGGAATCGGCACAGAACTTTTCAGGCAACTGCGTCGTAGTGGCGCCGGATATGGCTACCGCGGAAATATTTAAAAGCGACATCGAGGTATTGCAAAAGGGTCGCAACAACGGGCGCAAAGTTTACCTGTTTAACGATTGGGAAACACTCCCCTACGACAGTTTTTCTCCTCATCAGGACATCATTTCAGAGCGAATGCGGTGTCTGTATCACCTGCATGCGAGCGACAATTGCATCATAATTGTTGCATCTTCGACACTCTTGCAGCGTTTACCCCCGACCGACTATATTCTAAGCCACAGCCTGGTGTTGAAAGTTAACGATCAGCTCGACCGAGAAGAATTTCGCCATCATTTAACCAATTCAGGATACACCAGCGTAGACACCGTATACCAGCACGGCGAATTTGCGGTGCGCGGTGCATTAATTGATGTATACCCTATGGGAAGCCGCGCAGCTTATCGCATCGAACTTTTTGATGACAGCGTAGACTCCCTGCGGGAGTTCGATCCGGAGACCCAACGGACAATCACCCAAGTTGAAAGCATCGAGCTGTTGCCCGGAAAGGAATTTCCCTTCGACAAGGCCGGAATCAACGCTTTCAAAAGCCGTTGGTATGAAACCTTCGACGTAGACCACAGCGCGTGCCCTGTGTTTCAGGACATCAGCTCAGGATTATCCCCCGCCGGGGTCGAGTATTACTTACCATTGTTTTTTGATGAAACGGCGACGTTATTCGACTACCTAGCGGACGCCCCGGAAAAAACCTTGCTCTTTGTGCATGAGAAGGTTCCGCAAGCCATCGAAAATCATTGGAAAGATATAGAAAGCCGCTACTTAAGCCGCAATGGTGACCGCGAAAGACCTATTCTCCCTACTCACCGGGCATTTCATCCAGTCAACGCGCTATACAGCGCGATGAAACCCTATCCAAGAGTCACCTTATATAATCAATCGATAGTAGAAGGTAAAGGAAGCGACAACTTAATGCTTTCTACGTCCCCGGCGCTGAGTGTGGACAGTAAAGCGAACAATCCGCTACACCTCCTTGAGTCCTTCCTGAATCGGACCGATAAGCGGGTACTTTTCTGCGCAGAGAGCTCCGGCCGAAAGGAAACGCTAAAAGAACAGCTAAAAAAAATTGGTGTACGTCCGGAAGAATCGACTTCGGTCTTCAGCTTCCTTGAAAGCCAGCAAAAAATCGCGATTACCGTAGCGCAACTCGACAACACCGTTAACTGTCAGCAACCCGGTTTCATTCTGATTGCCGAACAACAGCTGTTCGGCAACCGCGTACAGCAACGACGTCGGCGCAGTAAGAACGCGGAAGACCCCGACAACATCATTAAGAATCTCACTGAGCTTAAGCTCGATGCACCCGTAGTGCACCTGGACCACGGCGTCGGCCGCTATAAAGGCCTACAGACGATAGAACACGATGGCCAGGCAGATGAGTTCCTGGTTTTGGCATACGCAGACGACACCAAGCTCTATGTCCCGGTTGCCAACCTGCATATGATCAGTCGTTACAGCGGCGCCGACCCGGCGCTGGCACCACTTCACCGGCTTGGCAGCGAAACCTGGCAAAAAGCGAAGCGAAAAGCCGCAGAACAAATACGCGACGTCGCAGCAGAATTGCTCGAGATTTATGCAAAGCGGAAGGCCCGGCAAGGGTTCAGTTACGACAATCCCAAGGAGGCCTACGATCAGTTCGCCGCAGGGTTCCCGTTTGAAGAAACGCCAGACCAGCAATCAGCTATTCGTGCAGTCCGCGACGACATGCTCTCAGCGCAACCCATGGATCGCCTGGTCTGTGGCGACGTCGGTTTCGGAAAAACGGAAGTTGCGATGCGCGCTGCCTTTATCGCTGTACAAAACAGCAAACAGGTTGCGGTTCTGGTACCTACAACACTGCTGGCACAACAACATTTCGACAACTTTAAGGACAGATTCGCAGACTGGCCGGTAAATATCGAAGTCGTCTCCCGCTTTCGCAGTCAAAAGGAGCTCACCAACGTACAGCAGAGACTCGAACAAGGCAGCGTGGACATTCTCATTGGCACGCACAAATTGATACTAGGGGACTTCAAGTACCCCAATCTGGGACTGGTAATTATCGATGAGGAGCATCGCTTTGGCGTGCGACAGAAGGAAGCACTGAAGGCGTTGCGGACAGAGGTCGATATTCTCACCCTAACAGCAACACCAATTCCACGCACACTTAACATGTCGATGAATGGCATTCGTGACCTTTCGATAATCGCCACACCGCCCGCCAAACGGCTATCGGTAAAAACCTTCGTGCGAGAGAGCGACGACAACCTTATAAAAGAAGCGATACTGCGAGAAATTTTACGCGGTGGCCAGGTTTACTTTCTGCACAACGAGGTAAAAAGCATCGACCGGCGTGCACAGGAGATACAGGCGCTGGTGCCCGAAGCACGTATCGGTATCGGCCATGGTCAAATGCGCGAGCGAGAGCTGGAAAGTGTGATGTCAGACTTCTATCACAAGCGCTTTAATATTTTGGTCAGCACTACGATTATCGAGACTGGGATTGATGTCCCTACAGCGAACACCATCGTCATTGAGCGGGCTGACAAGTTCGGTCTGGCCCAACTCCACCAATTGCGGGGACGTGTTGGGCGCTCCCACCACCAGGCTTACGCTTATTTGATGACCCCCAACAAAAAAGCCATGACCAATGACGCCCTCAAGCGCCTGGAAGCCATCGCAGAAGCGCAAGACCTGGGCGCGGGGTTTACTCTCGCCTCCCACGACCTGGAAATTCGCGGTGCAGGCGAGTTGCTCGGCGACGAGCAGAGCGGGCAGATGCAGGCCATCGGCTTTTCGCTTTACATGGATATGCTCGAGCGGGCGGTGAAAGCGATTCAAGAAGGTAAAACCATCGACCTGGATCAACCGGAACAGCAAGGCGTCGAAATTAATCTGCGCATCCCGGCACTGATCCCAGACGACTACCTACCCGATGTCCACACTCGCCTGATACTATACAAGCGTATCGCCTCAGTAAAAGATGAAGCCGACCTCAATGAACTCCAGGTTGAGATGATAGATCGTTTTGGGCTGCTTCCGGAGCCCTTGAAAAACTTGTTCCGTCAAACACAGATACGCTTCCAGGCAGAACAAATGGGTATCACCAAGGTCGAAGCCAGCAGGCAGGGCGGCCGCCTTGAGTTTGCCAGCCAGACTCAGGTCGATCCGCTTACAATTGTTAAGCTGGTTCAAAAAATGCCACAACATTTCCGACTCGACGGCGCAAACCATTTAAAATTCAGCTTTGACATGGAAACCCCTGAGGAGCGATTGCACCAGGTAACCCATGTACTTACTCAACTACAACAGGCCAGTTAATGCGATTTTCTTTGTCTTTGCAAAATGCCGTGCTTTCGGCATTGATGTGTTTGCCTCTCCCCCTGTACGCCCAAACCGAAGACCAACAGGAAAGTTGGTATCAAGTGGAGATACTGGTTTTCAAGCGAAACCAGTCAAACGCTACGCAAGAGGTATGGCCAAAGAATATCGCGCTCGCCTACCCCCCCAATGTCCAATATTTACGCGACCCCAATAGTGACGCAGCACAACCACCAGAGGTTACAGATAGCGAATTTAGCTCTGACCAGAGTACTTCATCAGAGCCTGTCAATACGCCTGACACCGCACTAACAGAGCGGGAGCCAGATCCAGAACAGCAAGAAGAACCCTTCGTACTTTTACCCAAAGACGCGATGTTCATTCGCGGTGCAGAATACGCCATCAACCGTGATCGATCACTCTCGCCACTGTTCCATGCCACCTGGGCGCAACCTATGAAGGCACTTAAAGATGCACCAGCGATTGTTATACAAGGTGGCGAAAGTTACGGGAATCATCACGAACTCGAGGGCACAATTACGCTGAGCGTAAGCCGTTATTTGCATTTACATACAGATCTTTGGCTTGCAGAATACGAAACCAACTACGGACAGGCTGACTACCATTGGCCAACGATTCCCCTTCCTCCAGAGCCAGAAACCCTGGAGCTGACAAGCACGAGTGACCTCGGCTTGGGCAACCTTCCGCTAGATACAGGCTTCAATCTCAATACAAATCGCTCTGGAAGCGTCAATGGAATAAACCTCCAAGTTGGAGGTGCTACAGAATTCAACCCCACTAGCGCCGCTGTTACCGGCCTCGACTCGACGCTACTTTCAATGGCAGATCAGCCCTTTTTGGTGAAGCACATAGTAAAACTTGATCAGAAGCGGCGCATGCGCAGCAATGAGTTGCATTATATTGACCACCCGGAATTGGGAATTATTATCAAAATCATGCCGTATATCCCTTCTCACCAGGAAACAGAACAGACAAGTCAGTCTTGATCGGGACGCCACTCTCAAACAAGACTCAATACAACCCCATCTTACAGACACAAAAAACCCGGCATCAGCCGGGCTTTCTTGAAAATACCGTTCCAGAAATACTAGTTTCGGGAGCTGGCTTTAATAAACTCGAATAACCTTCGACTGCAAACTGAAAGCATCCGACGGGATCGTCCTTATTGTTAAAACGTATCTAAACTGCTGATACGTCTTCCGCTTGAAGTCCCTTTTCCCCTTTCTGAAGTTCAAACTCTACTTTTTGCCCTTCAGTCAAAGAGCGGTAACCTTCGCCACGGATGTTTCTATAGTGAACAAAGATATCTTCGGATTCTTCGCCACGAGTGATAAATCCATACCCTCTCGCACTCGCATTGTTGAACCATTTGACAGTGCCGAGTTCTCGAGCAGCCATGTCACACCTCATTTAACTTTTTATTATGTTAGTTCCTGGGTTTTTTTGTCCCCTTCGCCTTGTCTCGAAGGTCGTTGGCGCATAAATCAAATACTGCTGCGATTATTTAACTTCGTACAATTGTATGACCAGTAAAAAATTAAACTTCGCAAATAGGACTTACAGCTAACACGGACTTTGTGACCATAAGGGAAAATAAACTTAATGTCTATAGTTTAAAAAGCGGAAGGCAAAAAGCGGCGCGTGCTTTTGTGAGCGTATCCGCTAAAACATCTTTTAGATTGTTTAATTCAGCAATTTTCTCCAACTAGACGGATCAGTTCATATGTGTGGTAACCGCTTAACCAAATTACTGGATGACTAAACTCTCATCAAAATCTGGCATTTTTATCTACCCAAAGACACCACACACATCAAACATGGTTACTTGGCAGACGATCTACACACACGCTTCCGCCAACGCCCCATGATTGAGCAACCGGGCGGACCTTACTCACAGTCCATACTCTCGCGGCAAGTCCTTCGCACCATCGGTAAGCGAGCACCAACCCAAGAGCAAAATTAATTCGCTGAATGCGACTACAAAAAGTATTAACTTCGAATAGACCCATTCAACGATGCAAGTGAGTGCACACCCCATATAAAAACTGAATGGCTTCGCAAGCGCAAACCAAGCTAGCCAATCAAATATGAACATACACGCCAAAAAATATTACGAAAGCACACATAACCCCAACATAGGAAAGACGCTCTTCGCGCTCTCCTGCTCAAAAATAATGAGACCTGAAGCACGAAAACGAACAGCCCGCATTGGTCAACTCCGCGCTACCCAAAGCCAGTTAAACGGGTGAGACTTATCAGACGTTGGCGAAGCGAGAATGAAAAACTGGCGCATAATACATTGACCAACCCCCGCAAGCGTCGCGGACGATATAACCTCAACTCTAACCTGCCTCGCTCCAACCCCTTGCTCACCAATGCGCTAGGGGGCACTTCTTTGAATTGCCCCAGGATTCTACTCAGATAAATTTGACTCAAACCGAAGCGTATCCGGTACATGCAAGGTGGAGGTGGGAAAGGCACATTGCGCACCATGTTTTTGAATAATATCCAGAATCTTTAACAACACATCCTGTTTTACCTCGTGGTATTTCACCCACTCAGTGGTGTGAGTAAAGCAGTACACGAAGAAGTCTAGAGAGCTCGTGGCAAACTGATTAAAATTAACTATTAACGTGTTATCTGAATCAATTTCTGGGTGCGACCTAAGCATCGCTTTTACGTCTACAATTATCTCCCCCATTTTCACCCCATCATCGTAGCGGATACCGACCGTTTCATAAATGCGCCTGTGGGTCATGCGTGAGGGATTTTCAACGGAAATTTGCGTGAACGTGGAATTTGGAACGTACAGTGGGCGCTTGTCGAAAGTCCTGATGCGCGTCAACCGCCAGCCTATGTCCTCCACAGTGCCCTCAATATTTTTGTCCGGAGAACGCACCCAGTCACCGACAGCAAAAGGCCGATCCAGGTAAATCATCAAACCTCCAAAAAAGTTAGCCAGCAAATCCTTCGCTGCAAAACCCACTGCAATACCCCCAATACCCCCGAAAGCCAGCACACCAGAAACGCTATACCCCAGCGACTGCAGGCCCACCAAAACGGCCGTGATAATTACCGAGATACGCAACAATCTACCTAAAGCCATTGCCGTGGTTTTATCCATCGGCTTATGGGTGAATTCGGCGTCCATCAAATTGGCTTCGGCACGAGTGATAAAGCCGTTGAGAAACCACACGCTTATCACTATAGCGCCCAACCGGCGCACCCAATCGACTGATGCCAACACAATTGAATCCGCGTGCTGGCCTGCTATTTCAGCCGCCAGGGTTAACCCTATCCCCCAAATCAGCCACTTTAATGGGCGCCTAACACTAATAACCAACGCATCGTCCCAAAGATTGTGGGTTCGCGCAGCCCTGGATTCCAACTTAGCCATAAACCAACCGGCAATGGCCGCTGCCAATAAAGTCAAAAAAACAATAACAAAACTATCGGCAATCCAAAGGTTGGACTCACCTATCCCAGCCGCGAATGCGGTACGTATCGCCTGTAAAATATCCACGGGTATTAACCTCTTGCTTAAATGCTTATCAAACCAAAGCCTTCCACAAAAAAAAGGAGTATTGATGACAGTTTTTTAAATCAATTATTGTCGACTGGGCCATCAAAAAATAATTACACACACAAAAGCAACAAGACCTCCCTGAAAAAGAAACCTGAAGCGCCCATAAAAAAGAGAAAGACTGAAAAATAAAGCCAACGCGGATTCACAGATGTGCTGAGAGAAAAACCATGAATGAAGCTTAGCTGTGAGAAAGTGCATCGAGGTTGATATCGAAAGGTGTGTCCAAACGTTATCACGGTGCCGGCTTGCATAATTTTTACAGATCTCGACACCGTAAGTTTTATTTGTTCACAATGTAAAGTGTAGCCTTTGAATTCTTAGGGAGCCTTTTACAAACCTAAATATCAAGACACCCAACTTTAACTCGCCCCGAATTTTACTAAACCCAAGTTTAGTAAAATCCAACCGGAAAGGATCAGAGCTTTTTCAGCGAATCAAAACCCATAGCCCGAACACACATACGAGCGCGCTAATAAAAAATCGAGAAACTACGAAACTCCCACAGAACCTGTAGTTTGACGCGTCGTGGGTGGAGCTGTAATGAACCTCGCCATCAAAGCTTTATAACTCGCCCCCATGACACGCATATTTCGCCTCAGCAAAGGCGGCGATCCTCACCGACAAACACCGCTAGCTACGTGCAACTAAGCTCTCGAGTTGAGCTCGTACTCCCTTCGCTCGGGCAGACCCGCGTAGAGAATCCCACTCGAAGCACCGTTTGGCACGCATGCATTCGAGCCGAGATGGAAATACAGTCGAGAAGGTCGCATCAAGGCGAGCCAACGCCTCTTGCGCCCCGGCTGGATTATTGCAGATCAAGACACTATCGCAGCCTGCCGCCAATGCTTTGAGTGTACGCTCGCCATAATCACCCGCAGTGACCGCGCCCTCCATTGTGAGATCATCGCTGAATATAATACCGTTAAACCCAAGGTCCTCACGCAGAACCTGCTGCAACCAGAATGAGGAAAAGCCCACAGGTTCCGAGGCTATTTGGGGGAAATGAATATGCGCAGGCATGATGGCTTCGAGCTTAGGGAGTAATGCTTTGAACGGCTGGAGATCGTGCCTGGCCACCTCGTCGAAACTACGATTATCCACCGGTAACTCCAAGTGGCTATCTTCTACGACGCCACCATGGCCAGGGAAATGCTTGCCTGTGGCCGACATGCCAGCTTCAATTAAACCATCTGTTAGCGCTTCAGAAAGGGCAATGACAGCCGCAGGATCTGGTCCAAAACTGCGACTCCCAATAATCTGGCTACGGCAATCGTCCACATCCAGCACCGGCGTAAAGCTCATGTCCAACCCACACGCAATGAGCTCCGCCGCAAGCAACCAGCCCGTTTCATGGGTAAGTGCCAACGCCTCTACTGGCGACTTAACATAGAGATTTCCCAGTTGCTGCATCGCCGGAATAGGCGTGAACTCGCCACCAAAGCGCTGCACCCGACCACCTTCGTGGTCAACAGCAATGACTATGTTCGGTGAGGCCTTGCGAATTTCAGCGGTTAATCCACAAAGCTGCATAACATTGGTGTAATTACGGGAGAAAAGAATTACCCCGCCTACCCAAGGGTTTTGTAGGAGATTTACGTCACTTTCAGAAAGGGTTGTACCGTCAACGTCCAGTACAACCGGGCCTAACTCAGGTTGGGTCATGGGGTGATCTCAACATACCTGCCAAAGCAGGAACCATCAAATGCAAAACTTCTTCAAGCTCAGTATCGGTGCTGTAGTCTGTATTCAAAATAGAGCGCAAAGAATCAAAACTCGAAAGAGTAAACACTGCCGCGCCAAGCATAAAATACAAGCGCCAATAAAACTCAACAGGTGAGACGCCCGGCATGGTTTTATGCATTAATGTGGTCATCCGATGGTACGTTTTACCAAAATTAGCGACCAAGTGATGCCGTAGGTGTTCCTGCGACTGCGTGTAGGCCAAATTTAACAAACGCGTTAAGCGTTGCACGCTAACACCACACACAGTAGTGGTTTTTAACATTGTGTCTAAAACACAGGAAATTACCTGCTCCGCGCTCGGCGCTCCACCTTCCGGTTGTGCAGCCTCCAAACTGTCAAGCTCCTTCTCCAGAATCTCGCAAAAAGGTTGCAAAAATTTAGAAAAAACCGCCTGAATCAACTCTTTTTTTGAACCAAAGTGATAGTTCACTGCGGCCAAATTAACATCAGCCATACCGGTAATCGTTCGCAGCGACGTTTCCGCGAACCCCCGCTCAGCAAACAGCACTAACGCTGCGTTGAGGATTTTTTCTACTGTTTCAGCCTGTGCCATACCCTGCTCCTCTTGGGATTTTTATGCGCCTCATCCAATAACTTGCGGCGCCGGTTTATATGCTGGAGTTAGATTATTTTTATTGGTCTAACCCCACAATATAACCGCTTATATTATATACAACGACAATGTTAGATATCTATGAATACACCTATTTTTCAACCAGTTAACCCACAATTTTCAACGGTCATCAACAATACACACTTATCGTATGTAAATCATCAAATCAGGTTCAAAAAATCTTGCGTTCGACACAAAGGCAAACCGTTGCTACAAAAGAAGGGGCATTCATTGAAACCAATAGTGGATTGAATAACGACGTGGAAATTGGTAAGTCAAACAGTCGTTCTAGCGCGCCACGACGCCACAGTTAGTACGTAACATCACATGCTACTCAATTTTCCAAGCAGTCTTGCGTTAGCCACGAAGTATCCCCCGGAACACAATAGATACTACACAGTTAGCCCTGAGACGAACTGTTCACTTGTTCCGCTTTTGCTCAGCCATTTGCACATCAGCCCGACTACGCAACCTTCCCTTTTTTCTTATCGAGTCGAAAACATCTGTAGTCTCAACAGTCGCCTGTTTTTCCGACCGCCGATTATTCGACTGCATGGTATAAATTTTTTCTTCGTTTTCAGCAGGTTTTGAAGAAGGCTCACCCAGTGTGTTCAGCCAATAAAAAGCGCCCGTTATGCAAACGTAAACAAGCCATTTCACAACGTAGGAAATGCCGACATAGTCGCGGCTATCTATTTTTTGAGCGTACTCAAGAAAATCCCTGTGGGCCGCGGCTATCACGAAATAGCTCGCGAACAGCACTGCGGAGGATATAATTAGTCGCTTATAGTGCTTCCAAAGCGCCGTAACTATCAAAGACTTTGTTAGAAACTTGAACATTGGTTTTTACCGCTGAGCCGCAAATTCACTAAGACCAGAACGAAATACCCAAGGCCGCGAGCAATGCGACTATAGTTTTGTCTTTGAGTTCTGATTTGAGTTTATCTTCCTCTTCTTTAACGATGACCTCTAGAATCTCATCGTCATAATCTTCCGGACGCTTACCATGTAAATAAATCCGGGTCCTTGCTCTATCTATTGCCTTTTCCCGAATTCTTGATTGGATTCGCCCCTTGACTCTTCGGATATGCCGACCGACGAAGCCTCCCTTCTGGGAGCTTAGCTGTTTTTCTTCAGTTTCCATTATTAACCTGTAGCAAGGGGTGCTCGCACTTTCTTTCCACCGCCTGGGTAACCAAGTGACGGATGTGGTTGCACCGCAAAGAATACTGTATATAATACCAAATACTGTATAAACAAACAGATATAAATTTGGTATCACCTAGCCGCCAATACTGCACCCTTTAAGAGCGAGAACCGTATGATCAAACTCACAGCTCGGCAGCAACAAATCCTCGATCTTATTCGAGATCACATCGCTGAAACCGGCTACCCACCTACCCGGGCGGAAATCGCCGAAATTCTGGGGTTTAAATCCGCGAATGCTGCAGAAGAGCATCTTAAGGCGCTCGCTCGCAAAGGGGCTATCGAGATGATCGCCGGTGCCTCACGCGGCATCCGCCTTCCTGAAGTTCAGTCTGGCATACCCCTGGTTGGCCGCGTTGCCGCTGGTAGCCCGATCCTCGCGCAAGAACACATAGAAGACTACTGCGACATACCCCATAACTTTTTTAGCCCAAAAGCGGACTTCCTGCTCACCGTTCATGGCATGAGCATGAAAGACATCGGCATTCTTGACGGAGATTTACTCGCCGTCCACAAAACCGACCAGGTACGAAACGGCGATATTGTAGTGGCCAGAATCGATAATGAGGTCACCGTAAAACGTTTCAAACGGGAGCGCAATCGTGCGCAGGTAGAATTATGGCCGGAGAACCCGGATTTCAATGTCATTGAAGTGGATTTGCGCGACGCCAACTTCGCTATCGAAGGATTGAGTGTCGGCGTAATACGCCGTTCATAGAGGACTTACCAATGGCCGCTACCCCATTACATTCAGCAAGCCCAGCGCAAGCGGCAGGACCTCGTGCCCGCAAAGCCCTGGACCATGGCGTGACTGAAATCATTATGTCTCAGAGCGAGCCACCGTTCGCGCTGGCGCTCCCGATGCTCGCGCATCTGAGCAGGTCGGCCAATAATCGCTGGTTTACCTGGATTACCCTGACGCCCATTAGCAAGCAGTTTCTTGTTCAGCAGGGCTTCAAATTGAACAACGTCAGGTTGGTTTATGCGAAGGATGAAGAAGATGCCAAGTGGATGTTCTGGGAAGCACTGAATAACGGCCGCAGCGATGTAGTTGTCACTGCCATAGACTGCTTGAGCGCCAACGACCTTGCCGCACTCGATGCGGCCTCGCAGCACGGAGAGTGCCGAGGTTTGCTCCTGCGCACAAGAGACTAGACAAAATTTACTGGCGAGGCGCATACCCGCGCCTCCAGTCAAATGCCGCGCAACATACCAATCCATGATGCTTTGTGGACAGGGATCTTACAAGTTGCAGCAAAACCGCAGTATCCCGCTCCCGAAGCTGTTGTCTTAATCACATCCAACCAATAAACCGATAGTGCAAACCCAGCTCATATCGCACAGTAAACAGAGAATCGCTGCTCGAACTTCTCAAGGGTGATTTTCGTCTATCAGTCAACGCGGACTGAGAGTCACAAAGCTGCGTTGGTAGTTTAGTGAACCCTACGTATTTAGTCAGCCCTGCAAATAGCACATACAAAAAGCCCCGCTCTCTTGCGAGTGATCTAGACCGGATATTGCGTATGGACGGAAGGGAGTTGACTCGCGCTTGTGGCGCTCATCTTTTCTGTTACGGGAAGGCGCGACTAAAGGTCGTAAAATTGCCTAGGCAATTTAGTGCACCCTGCGCATTGAGCAGCCCTACAAAAATAGCACATACAAAAAAGCCCCGCTCTTACGAGCGGGGCTTTTTTGTATGTGGCGACCCGGAAGGGACTTGAACCCTCGACCTCCGGCGTGACAGGCCGGCATTCTAACCAACTGAACTACCGGGCCGCAACGAGGAGCGCATTGTAGCTATGTTGAGTTCCATGTCAAACATTTATTCTACATTTGGCCAGAACTTGCTCGTAAAACGCCCAATGCGACCTTTTCGACTTTAATTTCCGCAGAAGCAAGGCTGCCGAGATTAACCTAGCGTGTTCACTTGAACAAGCTCAGCGTTAACCGTTCCTCGCCAGCATCAAGCGCAATGCTACAGGTGGCGGTAGGCCCCGTTTATGTAGGCCAGAGCACGTGGTTCACCCGGGGCAACCAAGGTTTGCTCCACTTCCCCCACGAATATCGTGTGAGTACCATAAACCATAGACTGGGACTTGCGGCAAAAGAAGACCGATTGCGCGTCTGACAGGTAAGGTACTCCGCTGTCAGAATGATTCATCCAGGCACCTTCGGTAAACCGACTACTCGCCATTTCCGGGGATGCACAATTGATGGATACCTGTTCATGCTGTGGGGCCAACACATTGATGCAGAAGAAATCGGTGTGACTTACGGCCGAATGCAGCCGAGCTTGCTGATTTACACATACCAGCAGCGACGGCGGCTCGCCGGAAACAGAAGTGACGGAGGTGGCAGTCATCGCATAGCGTTCACCCTGCTCATCAACCGCGGTGACAACGCACACGCCGGAAACGAGTCGACGCATACCTTCAAACATAGTTACAGCAGCTTCGGTAGACTGTGTCATGTGCTTTGGGGGCTCATTGTTTTGTGTCATAAGGGCGGGATTGCGCGCCCCATCAGTGAGGGAACACGTGTAAAATCCACGCAACGTAACCGGCATTATATCTGATGACCATGAAGAAATGGACGGCATTATGGCCGGTGTCCGCGACGTAACCCCGAGACCGTGATCTATGCCCTTCAGCATAGATCCCCATTAAGGCAGCTAGAAAAGAGACCAATGAACGATCAGAAATACAGTAACCTCTGGAACGATGAGCTCATTCGTAAACACGACCTCGCGGGACCAAGATACACCTCCTACCCTACAGCACCCCAATTCGATGAGTCGTTCGGTCGCAATGAGTGGCTTAGAGCCGCAGAAAAAAGCAACAGCGCGAGCGCCCCACTGTCATTGTATTTTCATATCCCATTTTGCGATACCGTCTGTTATTACTGCGCTTGCAACAAAATCATCACTGCGAACAAGAAGCTTGCGATCCCCTATGTAGAAGCGCTAAAGAAAGAAATCGACATGCAGGCCATATACATCGACAGAAGTCGGCCAGTAGATCAACTTCATTGGGGTGGCGGAACACCGACCTACCTCACAGACGAACAGATGCACGATTTGATGGCCCATACTCGATCTGCGTTTAACCTGCTTGGCAACGACAGTGGTGAATACTCAATCGAAATCCACCCCAAAGGGGTTAGCCCTGAGCGCTTGACCAAACTGCGAGCGCTTGGCTTCAACCGTTTAAGCATGGGCGTTCAAGATTTCGACGAAAATGTGCAAGTGGCGGTTAATCGTTTCAACAGCGAAGAGGAAGTTTTAGCGCTCGTACAAGCAGCGCGCGCGCTGGACTTTAAATCCATCAGCTTAGACCTTATTTATGGACTCCCGCTACAAACATCAGCCAGCTTCGCAAAAACCTTGGAACGGGTCCTAGCGCTAAAACCCGACCGTCTATCCGTATTTAACTATGCGCATTTGCCAGATCTGTTCAAAACTCAGAAGCAAATAGACTCATCTCAACTGCCCGAGCCACAGGAAAAGCTAACCATTCTTCGCCAAAGTATCGATACGCTTCTTCAGGCAGGCTATGTGTATGTAGGAATGGACCATTTCGCCCTGCCAGAGGATGAGCTCGCAAAAGCTCAACAGGCAAAAAACCTGCACAGAAATTTTCAGGGGTACGCCACCCATGGGAATTGCGAAATGTTTTCTTTTGGTGTTTCATCAATATCGGCGTTTGGTGATACCTTTTTCCAAAACCACAAGACTATAGACGCGTACTATGCGAGTTTAGGGGAAGACGAACTTCCACTGTGGAGAGGTATCGCGCTAAGCGAAGACGATAAAATTCGTCAAACTGTTATTCGGGAATTGATATGCCACTTCGAACTACCCTTTAGCAAAATAGAATCCCAATACCCCATTGCGTTTAGCAAGTACTTTGCAGCTGAACTGGCATCCTTAAGATCACTGGAAGCCGACGGATTACTGAGCATAGGTGATAACTCTATTGACGTGAACGAGTCCGGCCGATTACTCATACGCAGGATATGTATGGCATTCGACAAATATCTATCGGCCAGTGCACGCGACCAGTTAAATGCTAAAGCCAAGCCAAAGTATTCACGCATTATCTAGCGGATCACAGCGAGACCAGCGCAGAAAGACATAAGACTTGGCTCGCTTACCTTAACGATACCCGCAAGTCCCAAGACAGCCCTTCAAAGTCTCCAGATCGCCGTAAGGCGAGCTGGTTGACTTTTACCTCACAGCCTAACGCATACCATGCATCGGAAGCTCTGATCAACTTAGTAATTTCTCTGCGTGACGAGCGGCGATAATTTGTGCCCGTGGGTGCTACGGGGCTTACAGAAGGCACTAGGTTAATCAAATGTTCCTATACACATTCCATCAGCAACGATGTACCGGAGTAAAACTGCGTGGAAGATCCAGCAATCCAAAAAATCAAGCAAAGGCAAAGCAAAGGCAAATTCCTAAACAGCGAGCCTGTATCTGGCCGCACGATCAAGAAAACCCTGCAGATATTTCTCCGCTTCCTGACAGAAAAACGAATCAATACAGAACCGAGCAGCCAAATACCCGTTGTTCCCCTTACAGCCAACCAGCTCGAACAACTACCCGAAGACCAGCTGTTTATAATAAAGCTTGGTCACTCTTCGTTACTGCTCAAGGTGTACGGGGAGATATGGCTAATAGACCCCGTATTCGGAGAACGCGCATCCCCGTTCGCCTTTATGGGGCCGAAGCGCTTCCACCCCACACCAATCGACCTTAAGACACTGCCATTTATTGATCGGGTACTGATATCACACAACCATTATGACCACCTGGACAAGACCACAATCCGGGCGTTAGCAAACAGGGTCGGCCGCTTTTATGTACCTGTTGGCGTTGACCAAACGCTAATTAAATGGGGGGGCGAACCAGGGAAAATATCCTGCTTCAATTGGTGGCAAGAAGAAAAAATACAGGATGGATTTATCGCCTTTACGCCGACTCGCCATTTTTCAGGCCGCGGGCTCTCAGATGCAGACAAAACACTTTGGGGAGCATGGGTTATCGAAACAGGGCGAGAGCGCTTATATTTCAGTGGCGATTCCGGCTATTTTGCAGGGTTTGCCAACGTGGGTGAAAAGTACGGCCCATTCGATTTAGCCTTCATAGAAACCGGGGCCTACGATAGCGACTGGCCCGATGTTCACATGACACCAGAGCAAAGCCTGCAAGCATACCGGGATGTGAGAGGCTTGCGTATGATGCCCATCCACAACGGCACCTTCGATCTCGCGTTCCACCCGTGGTACGAACCGATGGAACGAATATTTCAACTCGCCAAGCGCCAACCGGGCTCACAACCAGTCCCCCTTTGTACACCAGTTTTTGGCGAAGCACATACGCTCGAATCACTAACCCACACCAAACCCTGGTGGCAACCATTGATGGCAAAACAGCAACAATCAAAACTGGCTGATGCAAAGACACAAAAAAACAGCAAACGGTAATCCTCTAAAAGTCAGCCGAGCGCCGAGAATAGTCGCCTTTTTCGCCCGCTATTCTTTAGCTCTTTACCCGAAATAAGGGTACTGAAATTTATACTCATTTTTTGAAAACCACCTTAATGAAAAAGCCAAACATTCCAACGCTGAGTATTTTGCGTATTCCAGGCCTCGAGATTAAGCGGGCGAGGTTTAAAGGATCGATCAGCGATGATAGGGGTGGCAGGTCGTCTTATAGGGAACATTAGTTTTTGATTGGAATTACTGCTGTCGGTTTTCGGGGCCCCAGGCCGTTTACTCGGAGGCGGTCCTGTCTTCAAGGTCCAGGCACACTTTATTCTCAATGTGAGCGCAAATCGCAACTTTGCTCAAAAGTTCCAATTCACGCGTAAGCTCAATACAAATTGGTTGTCCACCCCTTCCTCTGCGTGGTCCACCCATTGCAGCACTGGCTGCAATGAAATTTCAGCGGGTAAGGCATGTTGCCAATAGAGTTCGATCAAGTTGTCATTGTGCAAATGTTTTTGGGTCACTTCACTGAACATCATGCCGAATTGATGTCGGCCGAACTCCCGAACAAAGCCCAGCATATGATGCTGTCGAATGTCATCAACTTCATCTTCCAGAGCTGACCAGACCGCGAACATTGCCCAGTCCTGATTAATCTGGCGCTGGTAGTTTACGTACCAGCCAGAGATAGCTTCGAATTGACTTTTATCGACCAACTCCCAGTCTCCATTATGGTGCCAAAAACCGTATGACAAGCGGCTGCTGATCGAAATATAACGGCCCTCAAACACATAAAACTGCTCAGCAAAATCCAGATTATCGCGCCCGGCAAAAATGCCGCCAGCCCATTGAAGCCCCTGCGCCGGTTCGTAAAAAATACTGCATGACATTGCTGGATCATAATAGGTGGGCAAGGCAATAACTGTGGGCGTAATGCCAAGCGGCGGAGAGATAAAAGTTTCGGCAACCGGCACATAGGCGAACTCAAGATTCGCGTCAACCTGGCCACATTTTATCCGGGTCTCGGGGTTAAACTGGTACTGCGCATAGGCTTCATATATTTTGCTGAATTTCTCAGCATCGATGTTGGATATACCCTGAAGATTTTGCGTCAATCCTTCACCGTTTTCGCCCCGAAACGCTTTTAGATCACCCGCCAACAACCAGCGGTCGCTTGCTTGCCATTGCCATTCTGCAGTGACCAGCATCCTGTGCGCGCTGTTGTCATCCTGCCTTGAATGGGATGCAACCGAGCTGTCAGTGACGAGATTGAAGCTATAATCAAAATCGTCAGCAAACGCAAAGCTGCTGGTCACCCCTGCGAGTGTGGCCAGCACCAGTGATGTTTTCATCAGTGAGATGCCCAGCAAAGAATGTGCTTTAGGTATAGGAACGCGCGAGATGAGTGTCAAATGGGTTGCTGAGCCCGAGGGGCTTGTTTTAGCTCCGACATCGACTAATGTTTATCTGATTCCCCTACATACAGGGCGGCGCAATGCGAATAAAACACAGTGTTTCGTTGATTTCCGGCGCTGTTCTAAGCCTGGTAGTCGTTCTTGTTACATCCTCCGTTCGCCTGACCAGCGAGTTCACGGACTTGCTAGACTTTATCACCGGACCTGCCTGGTCCACCGCCGATGGTGCGATGGAGGGAACCATTGGCTTGCAGCAGCAAATCATCGCCCTCCAGATGCTGAATCTACATCCGGAGGAACGCAGCTCGCATCTGGCTATGCTGGAAACCGCCGCCGAAATTGCTGACGAATCAATAGATCGAATGTCAGCAGCAAGCTTGATCAGCCAACAATCGACTGCGAAGCTGCGGAAAATCAAACAGCGTTTCGACCAAGCAAAAGTCGAGTTATTAGCTGACCCCACCGACACACTAAAAATTGATGCTTTTGTCAGAGAAAGCCAACTATTACAGACTTTTTTGAGTGAACTGGAGGAGGAAGGCGATAGTACCTTCGAGAAGCAATTTGCTGTCAAAGAGCGACTAGAGCGGTGGTCGCTTTTTCTGAACAGCGCCGGCCTGGCTTTCGGCATCCTGATTTGTATTACAGTCAGCTGGTTTGCCCGCAGGGCAATTTTGAAACCCCTCGATGAGGTGAATAGAAACCTGGCTGAACTCACCAGGGGGGATGCCGACCTAACGGTACGGCTCGGTAGTAATCACAACAATGAATTTGACGAAATATCTCAGTCTTTTAATACCTTTGTCGCCAATATCCAGCAACTCATTCAAAAGATTCAGCATAGCAACCAACTGCTCGGGGACAACAGCGAAACTATTCACGCGGCAATAAAAACTGTGGTTGATGGGGGTAATTTGCAACTCAAAGAGACGACCCAGGTCGCGGTCACCATCGAGCAAATGACCAGGGTTTTGAACGAACTGGCTCGCCATGCTGAATCGGCCAGCTTAAACGCGAAAGACTCAGATCAGGCCATTCATTCCGGCGTGGCTGCGGTACAAAAAGCCCATGAATCCATCCAGCAAGTCCATAAAGTCGTCGAACAGGCCAGCAGCCAGATCCAACAGGTTCAAGCAGATAGCCAGGGCATCGTACAAATGTTAGAGGTGATTCGCAGCATCGCTGACCAAACGAACTTACTTGCGCTCAATGCGGCTATCGAAGCTGCCCGCGCCGGAGAGTCAGGCCGAGGCTTTGCGGTCGTTGCAGATGAAGTTCGAAACCTGGCCTCACGCACACAGTCCTCCACCGTAGACATAGAACAGAATATCAATATGTTAAGCAGCGGGTTAAGCCGCACCGTAACATTAATGAATCAAGTCAATTCCGAAAGTGACGAAGTTGCCGAGAAAAACCTGCTGGCGTTGCAGATGATGAAATCAATATCACAACAAATAAATTTGATGAATCAACTTAACATGGAGGTTGCAAAAGCCTCATCAGAACAAGACCATGCCATTCACGACGTCAGCGCCAGCATGCACAATATCAAACAACATAGTGACGATACCCACCAGCAAGGTGTCCTGGTAAAACAAACCCTCACTGAACTCCTGACGCAAATTTCAACCGTGTCGCAACAACTGGTAAAATTTAAAACGTGAGATAAATTCATCAGGGGCATTAAATAATTCCCCCGAAGGGTTTGCAAAACTCAATTGTGTTTACTTTTATTCTCGGGCGTCATACCTAATTACACTAACTGACGGCACGTTCTAGTTTCAACCTTCCCAAGCTTTCTAACCCCAGGCTTTTTTGAGCATTTCGGAAGTTTAAATTTTTGTTCATCGACACTTACCGCAGAGAATATCAACTACAGTGCGCAACGGCTGGCTAGATGTTCAGGAAAGCTGACTAGGCAAACAGGAAGGTATTGTAAGTGCTTGTATAAATGGGGTGACTGATGGGACTTGAACCCACGACGACTGGAATCACAATCCAGGGCTCTACCAACTGAGCTACAGTCACCATAGAAGGCTTGAAACGATGGCGCGCCCGGCAGGATTCGAACCTGCGACCGTCCGCTTAGAAGGCGGATGCTCTATCCAACTGAGCTACGGGCGCAATACAAACCGGATTGTCGACACTGTTCAATATGCTACACCCTAAAGTGTAAGCAATTTTTGACATAACATGCGTAAACTTTACGGCGTATAAGCAGGCTCGATTGGTCGGAGTGGAGGGATTCGAACCCCCGACATTCTGCTCCCAAAGCAGACGCGCTACCAGGCTGCGCTACACTCCGACGACTCAGGCTGTGGAGCCATGTCTCGAGAGGCGTGCATAATACAGAGGCGCCCTACGGTCGTCAACGCCAAGTTGATAATTTTTCTAACTTTTTTCATTGCTTGCTATTTGGTCTAAACCCGAACCTGTGGGAAAATGCGCGACCTCGAATTCGCTCAATACAGGAACATCCCATGTCTGCACTAATATTAGATGGTAAAGCGCTGGCGCAAAAAACCGAGGCCGAGCTTTCCGAGCGGGTTGCGGCGTTGAAAAGCAAAACCGGTCGCACCCCCATTCTGGCCACAATTCTCGTGGGCGGTGATCCGGCCTCTGCAACCTATGTGCGTATGAAAGGAAATGCCTGCACACGTATTGGTATGGATTCTATGAAGGTGGAGCTGCCAGAAACCACCACCACGGATGAGCTGTTGGCCAAAATTGCCGAATTGAATAACAACCCGGACGTTCACGGCATTCTCCTGCAACACCCGGTACCGAGTCAGATCGACGAACGCGCATGCTTTGATGCTATCGATTTAAGCAAAGACGTGGACGGTGTTACCTGCCTAGGTTTTGGCCGCATGGCTATGGGCGAAGAAGCGTATGGCTGCGCCACACCGAAAGGCATTATGCGCCTGCTGGAGGCTTACGAAATTCCACTGGAAGGCAAACACGCCGTGGTTGTTGGCCGCAGTCCTATTCTGGGTAAACCCATGGCATTGATGTTGTTAAATGCGAACGCGACGGTAACTATTTGCCACTCCCGCACAAAAGACCTTCAATCCCATATCGCGACTGCGGATATTGTTGTTGGCGCGGTTGGCATTCCCGAATTCATAAAAGCGGACTGGATTAAACCCGGCGCCGTTGTGGTGGATGCGGGCTACCACCCGGGTGGCGTTGGCGATATAGAGCTTGGGCCACTTGCCGACAAAGCCTCGGCCCTGACGCCGGTTCCGGGCGGCGTTGGCCCTATGACGATCAACACACTCATCTACCAAAGTGTCGATTCCGGCGAGAAAAAGCTGGCCTAAGTTGTTATGCGGCTGGACAAGTTTGTCGCAGATAATACGAGTTACAGCCGCTCACAGGTGCGCGGCTTGCTTAAAGCCAAGCGCATTCGTGTGAATGGACAAACTGCGCTCGCACCCTCGGCCGCGTTAAAATCTGACGACGAAGTTACCCTGGACGATGCGCCGCTTCAGGCCCGCAGTGACGTGTATTTGATGCTTCACAAACCTGCGGGCTACGTGTGCGCTAATACAGACGCGGAGCACCCCACGGTGTTCGACCTTCCTGGATTTAGCGCTCGATATTCAAATGCGGATATTGCCCGCTTACAGATCGCAGGCAGGCTGGACTTAGATACAACCGGCCTGGTCCTGATCACCAGCGATGGCCAATGGAATCATCGGATTACCTCGCCTCGCCAGAAGTGTCGCAAAGCGTACTATGTGGAGTGCGCAGCCCCCATTGCTGCTGAAACCAAAAGCGCGTTCGCAGAGGGCGTTCTGCTGCACGGCGAAAAGCGCCCTACGCTGCCCGCTGAGCTTGAGTTGCTCTCTGCCAACACGGCTAACCTGTACATCGAGCAGGGTATTTATCACCAGGTTAAACGAATGTTTGCGTCCACGGGCAACAAAGTACTGCGCCTGCATCGTTTTCAAATTGGCGCACTAGCGCTAGAGACCGATCTCCTGCCGGGCGACATGCGAGCACTGACCTCTGACGAAATCCGCCTACTGACTAACGCATAGATGACGCCATACACTCTTCTGGCCAAGCAGGCTATACACTACTCTCACCGCCTCTGGATTCTGGATGAAAATTTTCGCACAGAAGACGCTGGCAGCTTGTCGCTCACCAGCACCGATCTGGTGATGACCAATCGCTTCGACGTGGCAAATTCTTCTCCGCACTTAGGCCGCGCAGCAACGGTGTTCTCAGACTTTAATTTTAAGGAGATCGCCGAATACATGCCCGCGGCGATCTGCTATCGCGTGTCCAAAGAGCGAGCCGTTACCAACCGGGTTTTAAACCAGAGCGCATCGCGTTTGGATTCAGGTGGAATGCTGTTGTTGTGCGGCGAAAAAAACGACGGCATAAAAGGCTATGTTGAAAAAGCGGTTAAACAACTGGGGTTCGACGGAGCAATAGAAAAGCAAGGCAACCTTTATATAGCGACGCTCACACGCAATAGCCGCGAACCTGCGCCACTGGATGACAAACAGTACACACACCTACGCCTTATCAACAGCGACGTCGCCGCTGCCTATTTGAGCAAGCCCGGCGTATACGGGTGGAATAAAATAGACGAAGGCAGCGAGTTGCTGCAGCGTTCGATTATGGACGAGCCTGTAGCCATAAATGGCACCGCACTGGATTTGGGGTGCGGCTACGGCTATTTAGGTGTCGGCCTACTGAAAGCAGGCTGGCAACAGATTATAGCGACCGACAACAACGCCGCAGCAGTGCTGGCCTGCAACGCAACACTCACCGAAAACGGTGCGCAGAATTTCAGCGTTGTCGCTGCCGATTGCGGCAGCAGCATTGAGCGCAAGGCAGATTTAGTAGTGTGTAATCCACCGTTCCATCAGGGTTTTGGGGTAGAGTCATCGCTTACGAACCGATTTGTCGCCAACGCCGCCCGGTTACTCAAACCAGGCGGTACCGCCCTCTTTGTCGTGAACGTGTTCATTGGCCTGGAGCGAGCAGGTGCACAATATTTTTCGCATCAGGAAACCCTGGCCAATAACAAAAAATTTAAAGTAATCCGGTTTAGCTAGCGCTCTTACTTCATTTTTTTCAAAACATCGGAGTAACCACCTTCGTTGGTCACCTGGGTGTAACCCATTTTTTCCAGCGTTTCTTTGGCTATGCCAGAGCGGCGACCACTGCGGCAATACACGTGAATATCTGCGTTCTTATCATCCGTAACCTCACCAATACGCGCGGCGATCTCAGTATGTGGAATATTTACCGCAGCGCTGTAATGACCACCGGCGTATTCATCTGCGGAGCGAACGTCAATCCAATACTGGGTTTTTGCGTTTTGTTCTGCCATAACTTGAGTTCCGAAGAGTGTTGCCATAAATATTAATGCAATAAAAACTCGTCTTTTCATATCATCCCCATAAGATTAAAAAATCTTGCCCGATTACAACGAATTATCGATGTCAAATTGCCGGAGCTGGCGACTTTACAACCAACGTAGCCAGTGAAAAAAAGGCGATGGCCCAGTGCTGAATTTTTACACACAAAACTATAACCGTATACGGCGTACGGAAAAATCCCTAATTCTTTGCGAATAGCGTGCGCTTATCATACCGCAGGCGGCTGCCCACTTAAGTATCTCGCGCTCGTTTACTTTGTGATCTATTGGCATTTTGCAAAATACACCAATCGCATTGTGGTAGCCGTTTTTGGTAAACGCATATGCAGATTCAGCCAGGCACGCTTTCCTTAAGATTCGGCACGCGGCATTAAGTTGCGCCACACTTTCGAAATTAATGACGAGTAAACCATGATCGCGCAACCTGGAAAATAATTGCTCCAGCCACATTGCATCGCATTCAAAACAACGCACGGCCTCTCCAGGCTGGCTGTCGCTCTCGCGAAACAGATCTTCCAGCACATAATCATAAGGTTCGGACGCAGCGGATTTCAGCCAAAGTTCCGCATCCTGGCAGACGAGGTTTACCCCCGCGCGGCCCAACCCGAAATAGCGCTTAGCCAGACGCAAATGTACTCTATCCAGGTCGACACCATCGATAATACATTCGGGATGCAGCGCAAGCAGCTGGTTAAGTGCAGCTCCCCCGCCGACACCCAGAACCAACGCCCGCGCCAGCCGGGATTTTAACTCTGAACAATCAGTTCCAGGCGAAAGCAAAAAGACGGGCAATAAAAAAAGATCCCACAGGCTGCCGATCAGTGGATTATTCGGGTTCCACTGGCTGTGAAACACACCGTTTGTGTAAAGGCGCACGCTCGCGCCCGCAGTTCGAACTTCGTAGCGCACGCCATTTTTTATTTCTGTGTGCTTAATTGCCATGCCGACAAACCTCTTTTTCCCCGAAGATCCACCGAGCAATGGCATTTACACCACAATAACCGGACGACAAAACACTGTGGCCGACTCCTGAAGCCTCAACCAGGGTAACCTGCGGTTGCGATTGCGCAAGATCACGAGCCCAGATTACCGGCGTCACAGGGTCTCGTTCGCCAGCAAAAACCAACAAGGGGAGATTTAGCCTTATATTCTGCGCGTTAAGTACATCCGGATTTGCAAAAACCGAAAGCGCGCAAACATCGCTGCTGTAGGCTAGTTCAAGCTCTTGTGCCCATTGAGGGAATTGCTGTTGCGCAGCAACGATATCAGCCGCCGAGTCGTGGCCATTGTCGATACATTCTGTAGCGTAGAACACTAGGCTGGAAAAACTTTCTGCAAAAGTGGAAGCCACAAAAGCTTCGAGAACGAGGATGAGAGGGGGATTATCCAGCACTGCCGCTTCACCTAAATTATCATCCAGTAGTTTCAGTCCTTCGTAAAAGCTGGGCAAAAGAGAGCGGTCATAGAGAACAAAATAACTGAGTGCCAGTAAGCGATCGGCGGTTAAGCGCATCGAGATGTGTTTTTGATGCTGCATACAGTGCTGCAGGGGACTTGGGCAAGGGTCCAGATTATAATTCCAGTTATCCAGCCGTAGATCTAGTTGCATCTCCACACGTGTTAACCGCTGGTAAAGCCGCTGCCATACATTGCCAAACCCCGGTGAGTTTTGCTCGTGATACCGCCAGGCGCGTTCCAGCAACATCGGCCATTGCGCCAAAGCGCCCTGCCCTGGTGGATAAACCGAATCAAGAATCAACGATTGCAATTCCGCGCGCTTGGCGTTTTGTGCTTGCTCTGCAGCCAACAAAGCAACACGGGTACCGTAAGAAACACCCCATAAGTGCCAGCGTAAATACCCGAGATCCTCCAGCAGACCAAGCGCGTCGGCTGCCTGGGCGCGCGATGAGAAGGCAGCGTAAAACTGGCTGGGCAGAAGGCCATTTGATTTCGCTTTGCGTTCGGCATATGCATCAAAACAACGCTGCAAAATAGGTAGTGATGCCGCAGCCTCCTCGGCCGCCGTTACTGATCGGCTCAAGGTTTCTAGCGAAAAGCGTTCGTAAGCATCGCACAGCCATTCGCCCGATGAGCCGCGCGTACCCCGCGGGCTGTAAAGTATCAAATCAGCGGCAGGTTTTGCCGTTGCAAGCCAATCGGCCCATACGCGCAGATTATCCGCATCTGTTTGCGCTCCATCGCCAGGCCCTCCCGCAATATGCAATAACGCTGTTCTGGGCGCAGCCCCTGTCGAGAGTACAGCAACAGGAAGACGAAACTCACCGTTAACCGCGGTTCGCCACCAAAAACACTTCAGCGTTACACCAGCGGGGAGCGCACTAGATGACAGCTCGCACTGGCGCTCACGCAGAGCAGGGCTAGCCTCCTCGGCCACATCTCCAGAGCGGGAATGCCCGTCACAGGCAGCGATCAGCGAAACAACAATAATAACTAGCAGCCACGCCACGGCATTTGTAGGGTAACTCGTCACGTTTGATTACTGGCCATTCTTGGCGGCTGGCCAGGGCAACTCGAAAGGGCTTTGCAAGTCGTCGAGCGCACTCTTGAAGTTTTGTGAGCAAAAAAGGTCGCCGTGCTCAGGTGGGCACACGTAACTGTATTCGTTGCCATCTACTGAAAATTGCAGAGCAAACGCGTGTAAATAGCAGCGGTCCGCGTCGCCACCGCCATAGCGCTCGTCTCCCAGTATCGGTGCGCCCAGAGATTTCATCGCAACCCGCAATTGATGCGTTTTTCCTGTGATCGGACGCAAAACAAACAAGCGTTTGCCCTCGACGCCGCCTTTACTAAAAAACTGCGTGTGCGCGGGTGCGTTAAGCGAACGGGTGAGCATCCAACTGCCGTTGCGGGCTTTCACCATATCGCCCCTAACCGCACCCTGCTTTTTGGCTGGCTTTTTTGCGCTCAACGCCAGATAACACTTGTCGATCGCACGTTTTTCAAACAGCGTAGAAAAATATTTATTTGCGGCCTCACCCTTAGCAACCACCAGCAAACCGGACGTGGTGCGATCCAACCTGTGGCAGGGGAACAGAGACTTGCAACTAAAATCGTGTCGCAGGGATTGTGTCAGGGTGATTTCCCCAGAATCCGCAGTGCCGTGCACCACCGCCCCCGGGTATTTATGAATGAGCAGAAAACCTGGTTGCTCATCAACAATTGAATAAATCATGTAACGGATCTATTTCCTCTAACAGGCTGAGGTGCACTGTATACGTCTTAAACCACTTGATGCGAGCAGGACACAGGACTTGTTAAGTAAAATACTAAGTAAAATACGCTTTAAGATAAGCAGTGTGCCCTAAAGTGTGAGGTTCAAGCGATCTGAACCCGGCCGCCAGTTGTAACACAGAAAAAATTAATGCCAGCACTGGATACATCTGTTACAGCCATAGTCAATATAAGCCAAACGAATGCTTGCCGGAGCCAATAAACGCGCAAACAACATATATTGCCAGCCATTCAAGTAAAATTCTGCCATCATCGACTATGATTTTGGTATATCCGCACAGTGCAAATATGTATACATAGATTAATCCGCATCGTGACGGTTGCAATTTTAAGGTTAAAGAAAATGAAAAAGACCCTACTCTTTATCTCTCTTTTTGTGGGCGCCGCCTCCCCTGTGTTTGCGCTTAACGACGAAGATATCGCCAGCAAAGTCCTGGCTCAACACCAGGATGGACCAGAAATACGACCACTGAACTGGCTCAACGAAAAATTCCTTGAACGGCAGAGAAATTCGGTAAACGACATCGTTGGCACGCATTTTGGCCAAAAAATTCAAGGGAACAAGCGAGATTTGGCATTGCTGCAGCGAATTATCAACGAAGACATTATTAAGAATAACGAAACTCAGGACCTGCAGGCTTTGGGCGCAGTCCTGGGTGACGTTTTCGTACACGAGAACGACAAGTTTCAGTGGGTTGTGTACGAGGACGAGCTTGGCCCCACCCAGGCCGTATGCATTAAAGAAACAAGCCACTGTCTTTTTCCAATCACCATGTTATCGCGAAGAATGGAAGTTGGGCTCAAACCCAATGTCAACAAAGTGTATGAGTCCGCACTCAACGATTTGGCAGAATTTCTTCCTAAAACGCCCTATTCGGTAGACTAAGGCGCAAAGTTCTCGAGAATACAATTCAAAATTGTATTGTTTTCGTCATAGAAGCGGCCTAGAATCGAAATCGGGAGTTCGAGAGCCACGTAGGGTTTTGCTGCCCAGCCAAACCTCAAGGGATTGTTCTTTCAGCCATCGCGGCGTACTACCTATGTTTCGACTGGCCTGTTACGACATAACCACTGACACGTTGTTTTCAATTACCCATCAGCATGACGGGCACACCGGTTGCCAAATTCCCCAAATTTGGCTTCAGTGAGGGAGAGCTCGGCGTATTTAAGCAGCATTTAAGAAAGGTTAAAGCAAGACAATGTCAGACAAACTCAACGGAACAGTTAAATGGTTCAATGAAAGCAAAGGCTATGGATTTATCAGCCGAGAAGGAGGAGCTGATTTGTTCGTTCATTTCAGCAACATTATTGGTAGCGGATTCAAAACTCTGAAAGAAGGCCAGGCAGTCACCTTCACTGAAGGTACAGGCCAAAAAGGCCCACAGGCTGAGAACGTAGAGCCAGCATAACTTCCGTTTGCTCCTTCTGCGCTATTGTAGAAGGACGACCCAATATCCGCACACCAGCCTGAACCAATCAGGGTGTTCGATTGCTCCTTACGGGCAGGCTGTTTTGCTTTCCTGTTTCCTTTCCTCAATTGGATAAGGTCCACTTCAGGGTTGTTGGTATTTCTAGACTTACTTTCAAAGCAGCTCGGCAATATTTTCTTATTCTTTCAAGTTCTTAACTTTCAAGTTCTTAGATAACCTCCCAGCGAAAACCAATATATCTTGGCTCGTTTTTCACGTGTTAATTTTACTTAATCGAGCTCGTTAAATCGCGGATCGCATTTTTGCAACATCGCCACTGGCATTTTTCAGGGCTTGCCCAAGATTACCGCATGGCTTAGAGCTATCCTATTCGATAAACCAAACAACAAACTGCCGCGCAGAAGATAGTTAACATGCGCAACACTTACGTTTTATTCCCGGTCAGCTCTTTGAGCAATAGCGCTATTCGCTGAGCTGCCTGCTGCGCCCTTATGCGCGATAACCGCCGTACGGTTGTAATGTAAGCATTCGAGCTAAGCTCCAGATTGGGCGCATAAACTTCACTCGCCAAAGCTAAGGATTCATTTTGTATCACACGATAATCGACCGCCGTTGGCGAGCGAGCATCTGCTACGCCTAAGGGTGAAATCATATCAGGTTTATCGAACAGGCCTGCTCCGGAGTCCCAGAGCTGGTGCAACGAGCGCTCACATTTGTTTCGCCGCTTGACAACACATAGACCGTTACCGCCAAAATCGTGAGCACAACCTTCCAGTGAACCAGTTAAGTTATGGAGTGGCTGGTGGGCATCCGCCAGAAGATGCGTCCAAAGTGCTAAGGTGACAGCACGCTGGGCAATTGATAACTCCCTAATCAGCGCCGATTCGAGTTGAGGCAGTACATCGTATAATTGACCGCGATCCCTAAGCTCACAGGCTGCGGAGAACTTTCTATCGTTGAGATTGAATACCTGATTCGTAAAATGCCAACTAGCGATTTCACTTGAAGTTAACCCCTTCAATACGGCCGGCACCTCTGCGCCCACCATTCGATACAATTCACCAAGGGTTTTATCACGTTCACGGTCCGGCCAAGAAGCAAAAAAGCACAAGGACTTTTGCGAAAGACAGGATTTAGGCAGGAAACGGCTATTGCCACTAGCTCTGTTATATAGATATTCAATTTGGGTAAAAGCTTCCTTGCGTGCAGTGGGGTCTAACTGGGACAAAGCACTCCCCAGGATTACCGCGTGGCCACTGTAAGACCATGAGTACACTTTACAAGACAACGACAACGCTAATATCACCAGCCAGCATCCCCAAAGCGGCCATAGCTTGGGGCGCTTCGCCCCAATACCAAGTAACCCAGCGCACTTGGTCAGCCAGCTAGTTTTGAGTTGAATCGCTAGACGAGTTTTCTGGACCAGATCCATCGACGCATGTATTGAAGCACGCATTTACATATTCCTGTCCACGAGCCTTCCTGGCCGTGTGCATCACCCTGGCGGTATTATTTTTAGAGCATAGCAGCCGCCAGATTTACTGGCGGCTGCGCGCTTAGAGTTAAGAAAAATCGCCAAACAGGTGAAAACCACTCCTCGAGAAAGTCAGCCCGCAAACCGCTTCCCATAGCGCCAAGTGCTTGTCTGTTTATCACCAACCGCAGAATGCCTAACTGCTTAACCTCGGCGATGCTTCTTGATCAAATCGTATGCTGCTTGAATTTCTTGCGCTCGCTCAGTGGCGACTTTTAGCATATCTTCTGGCACACCCCGCCCGGCAAGCTTGTCTGGGTGATATTCGCTCATGAGTTTTCGGTAAGCACTTTTCAGCTGCGCATCACTTATCGAAGCATCTACACCGAGTGCACGGTACGCGAGTATCAACTCGTCTTCGCGCGGCTGCGGTGGCGACTGTCGCCCCTGTTGATTGCGATAGAAATGCGCCTGCGCTTTCACCATGCCGAGCAAATGGTTAAACGCAAATGATGAGTAGCCGAGTGTACTGGCAATGTCAGCCAGCACTTTTTCCTCCTGCTCATGAAGATGATTATCCGCGTAAGCGAGTGAAATCAAGTAGACCAGAATCATTTGTTTGAGGTCCGGGTACTTGCCGCAAACAAGATTAAAATCGTCGAGCAGAGCGTGCGGATTAAAATCAGACTGAGCGCCTTGCTGGAACAACGCAATCGCTTTTTTGCGCGCCTCAACACCAAGTCCCATTTTTGCCATAAGCTGCTCGGTGCCACTGACCTCTTCTTCTGAGACCCGTCCGTCGGCCTTAGCCAGATGTCCTAAAAGCGGAAAAACTGCATTAAAAAACGCCGTTTCAACTTTAGCCCGCTGCTCAGGATCAAACCGTCGAGCAAACTGCTGCCTTCCGTGGTCGAAAAAATGGCCTATCAGCACGCCCAAAATCGCCCCAAATGGACCTAAGGTAAGAAACCCTATTAACCCTGCAATTATTTTTCCTAACATTCCCTAAACCTTGATGGCTAAACCCACAATTATACAATGACAAGATAACCCGCAACGACACGCTACCAACCTATGACAGCAAAACTCTGGCAAGATATCAAAACGTCACTCTGCAACAGGTTAGAACAGGACCTCACGCTTGTGGGGTACAACGCTGTCGGAGGCGGCGACATTAATGAGAGCTTTCGGCTCGAAACGGACCGTGGGAGTTTCTTCGTTAAACACAGTTCTGCCGGCGAGCCCGATATGTTTCACGCAGAAGCCGCAGGTTTAGCGTGCCTTTCCAGTTTCAATCAGTTGCGATGCCCACAGCCGCTCGTCTGCGGGGAATACGGAGGTACACGTTATTTTGTGATGACATTTTTACACCTGACTGGAAGCAGAAATGACGATCTACTCGGCAAACAACTGGCTAGCCTCCACCGCGAATCAGCTAACTCGCACGCTGTTACTGACGCTTGCTCCTCTCGCCCGCCGGCAGCAACGCCCTTCGGCCTGCAAATCAATAATTACATCGGGCTTAGCCCCCAAAGCAACACGCCAGCTAAGCATTGGCATAGCTTCTGGCTTGAGCACCGTATGGAGCCACAATTGCGCCAGGCGATTGACAATGGATACAACGTGATTGCGCGCGGTCTTAAGCGCCTCGAAGAAAACACAGAAATCCTGCTACACGGGCACCAACCAATGGCCAGTGCGGTTCACGGTGACCTGTGGAGCGGAAATAAAGGAATTTGTGAAGACGGAAGCCCCGCTATTTTCGACCCTGCATTTTACTTCGGGGACCGCGAGGTAGATATCGCCCTAAGCCGGCTATTCGGCGGTTTTAGTTCAGGCTTTTACCACCAATACAACGCCACTTGGCCACTGGATGCGGGTTTCGAACAGCGCGAGCACCTGTATAACCTCTACCACTTGCTCAATCACCTGAACCTATTTGGACATGGCTACCTGGGGGCTTGCTTGAATACTATCGAAAAAATAGACCAGCTGGCCGCAGCACACCGCTAACAGCAGCAAATTACCCAAACTGCACAGACTCGCATTACGCGCTGGAATCACCACCGCCCAACTCGCGAAGCTGAGTTTGTTTCACAGGAAGTTTCACAGTAAACGTGGTGCCAACGCCAAGCTCGCTGGTAAGGTCCACACTTCCACCATGCATTTTTACAAACTCTCTGACCAGAAAAAGCCCGAGCCCGGTTCCCCGCTCAGAGCCAATCCGACTCTCCAACTGGCTGAATTTTTTAAATAACTTCTGCTGGTCCTGCTCGGATATACCAATACCTGTATCAACAACCTCAAAATAGATATGCTCTCTGTCTTCGAGCAATTGTTTCACGCTCAACTGCACCGAACCGCGTCGTGTTGCCTTGAGTGCGTTAGACAGCAAATTTACCAAAATCTGAACAACTTTATTGCGATCGCAAACAATAAGCACATCCACGGCTAGCTCTTTTTTTACCAGCCGCACATCGCTGCGCTCCGCATAGATCTGGCACTCCGCTACCGCTTCCTGCAGTAGTTCGTTCACGCTTTCCTCGTGCGCACGCAACTTCACACCGCCCGATTCGATCGCGGTCATATCGATGATGTCGTTCACTAGTGCCAATAAATGGTGCCCATTAGTATGAATTCTGCGAATAGCCTCGTAGTGAAACTCATCAACCTGGTGCTTGAGCTTGTCCTGTAGTCGTCGGCTAAACCCGATTATTGAGTTCAGCGGGGTGCGAAACTCGTGGGACATTTTGGCGAGAAATGCCGTTTTTGCTCGATTTGCCGTCTCCGCCTCAGTGAGTGCGACCTCAAGTTGACTCGACCGCTGGTTGAACCAGAATGCAATCAGGCCAAGTTCATCCTTACGCCGATGACTGAGCTCCAGCCTGCCTCGCGTTGGTTGGCTTACAACTTCAGACAAGTCGTTGAGCAAACGACGCAGCGGCCTAAACAGCTGCCGGTGGAGATAAGCATATCCGAGCAACCCCAGCAGCAGTGTGCTTGCCACTATGCCCCAGACCATACGCAGAAAAACTCCATCGGTCAGGCCAAGCTGGTTGGTATGACGAAATACAGTGACAACTTTCCAGTTGGTATCCGCCAGCTGGTAAACAATCGCCGCCGCGTCATCGAATAACAACCCGTCTTTCGGCAGTTCCTGGCGACCCAACTCTTCGGGATAAAACCCCTGGTTCTGTTGCAAATTCCAGATGTATGCAGCTATTCGTCGAGCCTCGGCGGCATCAATCTGATAACTTGCGTTGGCCAAAAGATCAACATTCAGCATGTAATCGGTGGTGCGCTGGGAGAAACGCCCAAATATGCGCCTTTCAATTGCCGCCAGCGTATCAGCCAAGGGCTGAAAAGACGGCTGCAGTAAAGCCAGCTCCTCAGCATAAATATAATCGGGCGTGCTTTTTCCACCCACAAGTCGCTGAGTCATTACCCGCTCCGGGTAGGGATACGCGATAAACTTATTATTGCGATCCACGACAAAAGCGTATGCATTCAGCGTATTGACGAGCCGGTCCAGAACCAAGGAAACGCGGTCCAAACGGAGGTCAACTGTAGCCACACCGATGAATTCACCGTTGCTATAAATGGGTGCAGTGCATGTCACCATGGGTTGCAGCGAGTAAGGGTCTGTGTAGGAGCGCGACCAATAAACCTGCCCGGGTTGCAGCAACCTGGCCGGGACATACCACTCTTCGTTGTGGTAGCCATGACCGTCGGGATTGTTGTAATCGTCAAAAAAGCGCAGCTTTCCCTGCGCATCTCTACCCCAAAAAAAGCTGTTGCGGACTTTGTCTTTACTGAACGCGTATGGCTCGGGCCAGATGCCACCACCCGCAACCAGCCCATCGCGCCCCATCTGATCGAGGATCGTGGGTACATAGTTAAATATGGCTTGCTCGTCGCCTGCCGCACTCTCGCCAATTGCGGCGAGCGAGCGGGCGATACCTGCCACCTGCGAAAACTGATGATCGAGAGCCAAAGCCACACTCTGACCCAACAGCATTTGCGATTGATCGCCGATTTCAGCAATTTGCGGACGCGCTTTAATCCAGATAAAACTGATCGACGCCCATACGATGGCAGCAATCAAAATGATGAGGCCGATGGTTAGGCGAGTGGTTAAGCGGAATCCATAGCTTTCAGCGTTAGGACTGGCAGATGTCTCGGGTGATGGCTGCTGCGCATTCATTCTGAAGATGTTGTGTTATTTGGCCCTAAACGACTAAAGGATAGACCCTGCCTAGCTGTAGTGCTTTTTAAGTTGCTCGTATGCTTCCCGGACAGCGACAAACTGCGTTTGATCGCCGCCAAAATCCGGGTGATGACGCCTAGCGAGTGATCGGTAGCGGTTCTGAATTTCAGTCCAACTTGCTGTATCGCTTACGTCTAGGATACTGCGCGCCCCATCAAGTTCATCTTGTGAGGAAAACCTCCGCCAAAATTGATCAAGCCATGCGGTCACCTGCGCTTTATCGGTGCAGAAAAGCTGTCGCTCATCCAGGTAAAATTCCGCCAAAGCGTGCGCAGATCCATCCATCGAAATCGATTGCCCTGTAGATTCTCGTGAGCTTAGCCGAATACCTACCGCAGAAATCTCCATCTGGATATCGGTCTCCTGCAGCGCGGCTTGCACGGTATAGAGCCCGTGACGAATCACAAAATGCTGCTGGAACAACGCAACAGTCGCGTCCGTGTCCCACCGGATATCATGTTCCCTTCGCAGCCATTGCAACAACTCGAACTCGGATACTTGAGTCACACCTTCCCACCACAAAGCTCTAACTTGACGCTCAATGCATTGACTCAGGCTGAGTAGGCAGGCTTTATCGAGTTCGTGGGCTATGAGAAATCTCCCCGCTGGGATTTTATTAAGGCTTTCAATTCGCTTAATTCCTGTCGAATAGCGGCCAGTTCCGAGCTGCCGTCCTCACCATTTGCAGCCGCGAGGGCCTGATGCTCCTTCTCCATCACACTCACAACAATACCGATCACCATATTCAGGAAGGCAAAAGCTGTGAAAAAAATAAAAGACAGGAAGTAGATCCAGCTCAGACTATAAACGGTCATGGTTTCGTACATGACGTCCGTCCAGTCTTCAAACGTCATGACACGAAATAACGTTAGCATACTTACCGCTACATCGCCCCAAAGCTGAGGATTAATCTCCTCAAAAAATGTGCTGCCAATAGCGGCGTATATGTAGTAGATGATGAACATGAGCAACATCACATAGCCTAACTGTGGTAATGCTTTCATCAGGCTCACGATCAAAACACGCAGCTCTGGCACAATTGAAACCATCCGCAAAACACGGAATATTCTTACCAACCTGCCAATGACCGCCAACTCGCCATTTTCGATTGGGATAATGCTGATAAGTACAATTAACGTGTCGAAGAGGTTCCACGGACTGCGGAAAAAACGTGATTTTCGGTCTTCAGCCAAAAACCGAATGGTTATCTCAATAACAAAGATAACTGTGATCAGCCAATCCAGAACGACGACCGCTTGTTCGACAGCGGGTGGAATGTCGTAGGTTTTAGCCCCGACCACCAGTGCAGAAAAAACAATGATGCTAATGACAAAAATTTCGAAAATTTTATTGGACTTAATTTGCTGAAAACGCGAATTCAACGAATTAGCTTGCATACTTTTTAAACACTCTTTTTACATCACTAAATTACTGGCGATAGAGCGAGTCCACCGCCGTGGAGCGCTTTATATACAATCACAGGAGAAGGACTGGTAGTCCTCCTCCACCCACTCTGCATTGGGTTTTTCCAGCATCTGGTCGCACCATTCCTGAGACTGCTTCTGTCGGCTCTCGGGACAACGCGCTGCCGGCTCGTCGTCGGCGCAACCACTACTCAGCCAGAGACTCGCAGTAACGACTAAAGCAATTACGCTTTTTTCCACGTTGTCCCCTCGCGCGAATCTTCTAACAATATGCCTTTGGCTTTGAGCTCTTCACGAATCTCATCCGCGCGCGCATACTGTTTATCCAACTTCGCCTGTTGGCGCTCAGCAATAAGTGCTTCAATCCAACTGACATCTTGTTCCGCGCCGCCTTGGAACCAGGTTTCAGGGTCTTCCTGCAGCAACCCCATCAAATTAGCAAGGGCGAGCATCATACCCTTAGCGCTTTGGGCCTCTTCGCTCTCGGGTTCAGCTTTATGGACGGTGCGCGCCAGTTGGTGCAATTCGCTTATTGCCAGCGGGGTATTCAGGTCATCCATCAAGGCGGCAAAACCGGGGCTTGCTGCAAGCGCTGGCCCGGCTGGAAGGATTTCCTCCTCAGTTTTGCGTAAGGCCCCGTATAGCGAATCGAGGCTGGCTTTGGATTGCTCCAGCAACTCGGCCGAAAAATCCAGTTCAGAACGGTATTGCGCGGAAAGCAGCGCAAACCGGATTACCTCGCCAGGAAACGATTCCAGCAATTCACGCACTGTACGGAAATTGCCCAGCGACTTGGACATTTTTTCGCCGTCGATATTAATGTAACCATTGTGCATCCAGTACTTAACATACTGCTCGCCATCATGCGCGCACTGGCTTTGCGCACGTTCGTTCTCGTGGTGGGGAAAGATGAGGTCGCGTCCACCACCGTGGATATCGATCGTGTTGCCCAGGTGCTTCTCGATCATCGCGGAACACTCCAGGTGCCAGCCAGGTCGACCTCGCCCCCAAGGGCTTTCCCATCCCGGTTCTGCATCCGCACTCGGCTTCCACAACACAAAATCGCCAGCATATTTTTTATAGGGGGCGACCTCTACACGAGCGCCATCCAGCATGTCTTCCAGGCTGCGATTCGACAACTCACCGTAGTCCCCCATCGACTGTACATCGAACAATACATGGCCATCTGCCGCGTAAGCGTGGCCTTTATTCACCAGCGCCTGCGTCATTGCGATCATTTGCTCAAGATGCTCAGTTGCATAGGGCACAATGGTTGGCTGCAGAGCATTGAGTTGCGCCATGTCGCGTTCGTATTCCGCCGCATATCGCGCAGCCAATGCGCTTATTGGCTCACCATTCTCTGCGGCAGCTTTCATGATTTTGTCGTCAATATCAGTAATATTGCGCGCGTAAATCACGTTATCGTAGAGGTATTGCAGCACCCGAAATAACGTATCGAAGACCACCACCGGCCGCGCATTACCAATGTGCACCAGGTTATAAACTGTGGGCCCACACACGTACATTTTGATAGCGGCTGGGTCAACAGGAACGAAGTCCTCCTTTTGGCGGGTGGCGGTGTTATAGATCCGTAAACTCATATGCCCTCTTACTTAACTCTCGTTGCTCTCATTACTGACGTTGCTTTACTGCCAGGTATTGCACTGCACGCGCTTCAATGATGCGTGGATTTACTTAAAACCACTGTCTCGCAAACCTATCGTGCGATTAAATATCAATTTTTCGCCACTCGTATCGCGACAAAAGTACCCTTCGCGCTCAAACTGATAACCCGCGCCAACCGCAGCCTCGGCCAGACCTTTCTCACCCACACAATTCTCGAGCACAACCAGACTGTCCGGATTCAGACATTGGAGGAATTCGCCGCCGGCATCCGGTGCTGCTTCATTGAACAAACGGTCGTAGAGATTGACAGTAAACGTTGCACAATCGTGGGCCGCAACCCATTGAATAACGCCTTTCGGCTTCACGCCGTCAGCAGGATCTTCACCTAAAGTCTCTTCGAGCAAACGTGCGCGTATTTCAATAACGCCGCCCTGCTCATCTTTAATAGCCTCTTCGGCCTCTATCACGTATGCATTACGCAATCGCACACGCTTGCCAAGTACCAGACGCTTGTACTTTTTATTCGCCTCCTCGCGGAAATCCTCCTGATCAATGTAGATTTCGCGACCAAACGGCAAGGTGCGGACGGGCAAATCATCTCGGTTAGGATGGCCCGGTGCCGTCAAGGACTCGGTTTTATCGGCCGGATAGTTGGTCAGTACGACTTTCAACGGTCGCAACACACACATGGCGCGTGGTGCATTTTTATCGAGATCATCCCGAATTGCATGCTCCAGCATGGCAACATCGACAACGCCATCGGACTTGGTCACTCCGATCATGTCGCAAAATTTACGCAGAGAGGCAGGCGTATAGCCGCGACGTCGATAGCCTGCAATAGTTGGCATCCGCGGATCATCCCAGCCAGACACGTGATTTTCATCCACGAGTTGCTTGAGCTTGCGCTTGGACATCACCGTATAGCTCAAATTTAAGCGGCCAAATTCAAATTGCCTCGGTTTGGCAGGTACCGGCAGGTTCTCGATAAACCACTCGTAAAGCGGCCGGTGGTCTGCGAACTCCAGGGTGCATATGGAATGGGTGATACCCTCAATGGCATCTTCCTGCCCATGCGCGAAATCGTAGGTGGGGTAGATGCACCACTTATCACCGGTTTGATGATGAGCCTGTTTGCGGATTCGGTACAGAATCGGGTCGCGCATATTGATATTGCCGTGCGCCATATCGATTTTTGCTCGCAGCACTTTGGTGCCTTCATCAAACTCGCCCTGCTTCATTCGCTCCAGCAAGTCGAGACTCTCTTCAACACTGCGCTCGCGGTACGGTGAGTTTTTACCCGGTTCGGTCAAGGTGCCCCGATAAGCCCGAGCCTCTTCGGCATTGAGGTCGCATACGTAAGCCTTGCCTTCTTTTACCAGGTACTGAGCCCACTCGTAGAGCGTGTCAAAATAGCTGGACGCATAGCGCACCTCACCGCTCCAGTCGAACCCGAGCCAGCGCACATCAGCCATGATCGATTCAACATATTCGACGTCTTCTTTCGCCGGATTGGTATCGTCAAAGCGAAGATTGCACTCGCCGCCAAAAGTTTGCGCGAGGCCAAAATTCAAACAAATGGATTTTGCATGACCAATATGCAAATAGCCATTGGGTTCCGGCGGAAACCGGGTGCGAATTGCCGTATGCACACCAGTCTCCAAGTCTTTTTTAATCAATTGTTCAAGAAAATTTAGAGGCTTCTCTTCAGCCATAATACAAATCTCAACCCTGGTATTTTATGCTGTAAAGCGGTGAACCCCGGTTTTTCTGGGCCGCCAAAACGCGTATTATAGCCGCCTTCCCGCGCCAGACGCAGGCACTATTTTTGTTAAAACGAGCTCACTTGGCTCCGAAGGAACACGAAATGATTACATTACACACAACTTTTGGTGACATCACCCTGGAACTGGATTTCGAAAAAGCGCCAAAAACCGCAGCCAACTTCAAGCAATATGCCGAAGATGGCCATTACAACGGAACAATATTTCACCGTGTGATCGACGGTTTCATGGTTCAGGGCGGCGGCTTTAGCGACGATATGAGCCAGAAGGCCACCCGTGATCCCATTGATAACGAAGCAGACAATGGGCTTAAAAACGACACTGGCACCATCGCGATGGCTCGCACCATGGACCCACACAGTGCATCTGCGCAATTTTTTATCAATGTGAAAGACAACGACTTTCTGAACTATCGCAGCAAGGATATGCAGGGCTGGGGTTACTGCGTGTTCGGTAAAGTCACGTCAGGCATGGATGTGGTGAACAAAATTAAAGGCGTGAAAACCGGTAATCGCGGCGGTCACTCGGACGTTCCTGTTGACCCGGTTGTGATTGAATCGGTCACCGTGGCCTAATGGCCATTCAGTACTTTATTTCGGATCTCCACTTGCAACCGGATCGCCCTGATCTGGTTGCCGCTTTTTATCGTTTCATAGACACCTATTTGCAAGACGCCGATGAGCTATACATTCTCGGCGATTTTTTTGACGCCTGGATTGGCGACGATGAAGACGCCTCCTTCTATCTGGACATCGCAGCCAGGTTAAACCTCCTTAGCACTCAAGGCGTAGCGATATACTTCCAGCACGGCAATCGCGATTTTTTGATCGGTGAGCAATTCGCAAAATCAGCCGGCGTGACGCTCTTGCCAGAACAACACAAAACTCTGGTTGCTGGCAAACCTGTGCTATTAATGCATGGAGATAGTCTGTGTATCGATGACACCGAGTACATGGCGTTCAGAAACCAAGTCCGCAGTGCCGCCTGGCAACAACAGGTTCTTGCGCTGCCGCTGGAACAACGTCGTGCGATGGCAGCACAGTTGCGCTCGCAAAGCAGCTCGATGAATGCCATGAAAGCTGAGGACATTATGGACGTGAACCCGGAAGCGGTTGCACAAGCCATGCGCAAGTTCGATGTGTCGACAATACTTCACGGACATACTCACCGTCCAGCAGTGCATGAGATTGAACTCAATAGCCACCACGGAAAACGTTTTGTCCTGGGCGACTGGAATACAACGGGGTGGTTTATTCGCGCCAATGCAAGCGAATTGCAACTCGTAGAGTTTGATTTTTAAGACAGGGTTGTGGACTAAGTCCCGTTGACACCATTTCGATGCGCATTTTGTGAGTGACACGGCAGCCATATATAAAAAGTGCATTCGTTTTCGCGGATGCGCCTTTTATGTTTTTCAAGGCTAGTGCGGCCCTTATTACTCTAGCTCACCTGAAGCCATGCGCTTTTCGTAAATCAATTTTTGCTCGTACCCGACTCTCCAGAAAAAACAACAGGCACCCGCAAGGAAAATGTACTGCCCTTACCCACATCGCTAGCCACAGAGACGCGCACCCCCAATAATTTACTCAAACTGGCAACAATGGCTAGCCCCAGTCCAGAGCCCTTACCGACTTGAAACCGGCTACTATCGTCAAACTGCTCGAACCGCAAAAACAGCCTTTTTTGGTTTTCTGGCTCGATGCCAATGCCGGTGTCGATTACCCGCAAGCTGACGTATTTTTCACTGATATCCCGCTCCAACTCGATCTTAATACCGCCCTCATTAGTATACTTAATTGCATTGGACAGCAGATTCAACAATATTTGACTCAGCCGTGTAAAATCCGTGTGCACCGTGGCTGTTTGGCTGCGTATAAATACCAATTCGAGATTTTTCTCCTCTGCTGCAGGCCCCACCTGTGTAACGGCTTGCTCACACAATTCATTCAGGTCAACTGGACGAATGCTAAGATCAAGCTTTTGCGCCTCAATTTTGCTCAGATCCAAAATATCGTTGATCATTGCAAGTAAATGGCGGCCATTACGCTCGATAGCTTCTAACGCTTTAAGCTGAATAGCTCGGTCGGAATTTACATGCTTTAACAAACGCACGGTATAACCAATAACAGAATTAAGGGGAGTACGAAGCTCATGCGACATATTTGCCAGAAACTCCGACTTAATGGAGAGTGCTTTTTCTGCGTGTCTTTTCGCGATCGCAAGTTCAGCGTTTAACGCTTTTTGATCGCTGATCATTTTTTTTGATTCCAGCAAGAGCTGATTTGTTTGCGCGTTCTTTGCCCGGAACACATCCGCTGCCGACGCCAACATACCAATCTCGTCCTTGCGATGGCTTTCCGGAATATCCTTAACCGGCTCGTCTGCAGCCAGTTTCTCAAACACCTGAGTAATTCGATCAATCGGCTGCGTAATACGCTTGTAAAACAAGAGAGCTGATACTGCTGCCAATACAACGGCAAACAATGACACAACAGCAATCCACATTTTCTGCCGGTCGAGACGGAGATTTACCTGATGACGAGATAGGTTCGCCTTTTCCACCAAACGGACGTGTAAGTAGTTTGCGTAGTAGATGATTTCGTTCGCGGAGCCGGTAATAACAACATTAATGAGATAAACATAATGCCGCGTAACCGCAACAATTTTCACAAACCGCTTCCTGTATTCAGCAATTTCGCGCTGCCACACCGTTCGGGTTTCCGAGTCTAGCGAGGCCGACTTAAGCCGCGAGCGAGCAATATTTAACTGCTGTTTAAACCTATCAAAATACTTTAAATCGTAAGCGGAGAGATAGGAAACAGAAGCCGCATGCGCAATTAAGAGCGCATTATAAACATCAGCACCGGCAGTATTCTCTGAGAATATCTCGTTGAGTCGGGTGGCAAAACTGAGGTGCTCATTGATCAGAACCGACCGTTCGCGCCGTAACGAAACGACCGTTGTAAAATTTTCGTGGTAATCCTCCAGATGAGATTCCATGAGAGCCAGTTCATCCTCGAACTCAGACAACGAATGCTGAGTGTTAACACTACTGATTTTCTTTTCAATCTCGCTATAGTAAAAGTTAACTTTTTCCTCTGAGCTCGCACTGGCGGTCTCTTTAAAAATTAGTGCATTGCGCTGTAAATCAATAACATTTCTCTCGATTTCACCCACGGTGTGAGTGACGTCTTCAATTTCCATGAGTTTCTGCAACGACTCATCAAAAATACTATAAGACAGAGAGAAAAAATACGTGAGCGCGATAATGGGCAGGGCCAAAAGCGAGAAGGCGACAACAATTTGTAATTTTATCGAGTAGTAACGTAATTTCACATGCGTCCCCACTGGCGATTACAGGCTGATAAATTCATACCATTTCTGCAGGCTGTAGTCGTAGGTTGGCATTACTGTATTCCACACGGCGATATTGCTTAGTCGCTTTTCGTACGAGCCGCCGGTACGCCGCTCTCCGGCTTTCACTGAAATATTTCCGTCGGTTCCGCGCAGAGGAATTCGGGTTTCCTCACCCAGATACCAATACCGCCATTCATCATCAGACAGCAGCTCGCGAGAGTGTTCCGGGTTGGATATGTAATAGCCCTGGCGGGCGATAAACGCACCGGGCCAGCCAGACAGCCACCAGTTCATATACTCATAAGCCGCATCTTTCGCGTAGCCCTGGGTCGCAGAGGACAAACACATTACCCCGTGCCAACCCCGGTAGCCTTCCTTCGGAGCCGCGAATATCACCGGAATATTCATCCCATTCAGGGCGGTAACACCGGGCGAAAACATGCTCTGAATAACGACCCGCCCTTGCTTCATAAACTCAACAGATTCTGGGACAGACGTCCAAAAACCATTAAAGTGACCGCGCTTTTTGTATTCCGACAAGGCTTCAAACAAGAGATCGATCTCGGCGCGGGTCATTGATCCAATATCTTTGAAAGTTGCCAACCCCAATGACTGTGCGGCGAGGGCCAGATCGAACAGGCCAATCGTCGGAGCATTTACCACCCCTACCTTGCCTTGATAATCCGGGTTAAGCAGCCAACTCCAGCTCTCTGTCTCATAGGGTTTGCCGGCAGCGATAGAGCGCGTGTTGTAGCCAAATGAATCGACATTATGTACGTAGGGAAGAAAGCTGATGTGCTGCGACGGCGCCGCTGACAAAGTACCATCACTCTGCACATTCAATATTTTGTAAGGCGCGTCTCCCGCACCAAATTGCGCCTCGGGCGTGAGTTTTCCAGTTTTTGTTAGGGAATTGATCTCCGCCCAGCGCACGATGCGGCTCTTCTCTATTGGCTGAATCGATCCCGACTGCCAGAGCACATGGATGCTGTTAGACCATTGCTCGTACAAGTCGAAACTTTCAGGAGATAAGGATGCTTTCTGAAGTACCGCGGCACTGCCCTTTGGCTCGAACTCGATATTGAAACCCAGATCGCCCATTGCACGCTGCCGAATATCCTCTTGCAAGGTGACGTGGGTACCGAGGACTCGGATGGTTACGTCTTTGCGGGTGTGAACATAGGGCGCGGTAATGGCTGAGCCGGCGACAGCAGCACCTATGGTGGATTTTACAAAGCTGCGACGCGTCAGCGCTTCTGCACACGTATTGCAATGAGGTTGTTTTGCCGTTGTCATACGTTAGCCCCGGTACTGCAATTGCCAGCTACCTACTTTTCGCTGTAGCAAGTGCACGAAAACGCGTCAGAATTACGCACTACGAAGTCTAGTTGTGAATTAGTGGGGCGGCCAGTTAGCGACCCAAAAGAGTTGTTAAGGCGTCAAAACACCTGAGTGGAAACGAAATTCTTCGTCCTGGCTTTCAACGAGGCCTTTTTCCCGCTCAAGAAAGAGCGCGATACGATCGTCGATGGACTGAGTTCCTGCGGCTTTACGAGCAAGCGCGAGATAATCTTCAAAATGGCGGGCTTCAGATTTGAGTAACGAGAGGTAAAATTTTTGCAGTTCCATGTCTAGCGAGGGCGCGAGTTTAGCAAAGCGCTCGCAGGAGCGGGCTTCGATAATCGCACCGACAATCAAGGTATCAATCAGGCGCCCCGGTTCATGCGTGCGTACCGGTTTGCGCAGTTCGGCCGCATAACGCGAAGCAGTTTCCTGGGTGTAGGCGATGCCCCTCGCTTCCATCAACGCAATCACCTGCTCAAAATGCCGCAACTCTTCCCGAGCCAAGCGAGACATTTTATTTAATAATTCGAAGTCGTCTACATAGCGGTACATCAAATTGAGCGCTGTGCTGGCCGCTTTTTTCTCGCAATTTGCGTGATCGAGCAACAACATATCGGGGTGTTGCAACGCGGATTGTATCCACGCATCGGGAGTTTCGCAGAGCAGAAAGTTGTTGATAGCGGTTAATGGCATAGTAAAAGACGAGAATTACAACAAAAAATAACGCTGGTGATGTGCGCACGAAAGCGCGTAATAGTCAGCATCGATTAAATCCCGTAGATCGCTTGCCGAATGTTCGCGCCAGCGGGATTTTACACCAACACCAAAGAGCCGGAAATCGTCGATTTGACTGGCGCCGGCTTTGAGCAAATCGAACACCCAGCAAAGAGGGTTTTGCGCGGGGTTGAATCTCACCTGCTTGGCGACCAACTGACCTCGCAGTTGGGTTTCATCCAGAACACTGAATTTATCATCCACGACCTGAACCAACAAAAACTCCAGTCGGTCGGTAACGGCCTGCTTTTGAAGATTGGTGTAACCGTTCCAGTCGATAATCTCATGGCTGAAACGCTTACAACCGCGGCAGACGCTATCGCCAATGCCGGTCGAACACACGCCAATACACGGCGTCTTTATCTTTGGCCTAACCACTCGAATAACCGCTATTTCACCAGCTCAATTTCGCCGAATACGCTAGCGTCGATCCAACCCCGGTTCTTGTCGCCATTCACAGGTACGATCTCTTCACTACCAATAAAGTGCTCGCGGTTGAGGCCGCCATCGTTATCGCAATAGGCGACCATAAAACCCATTTTTTTACCGAGTTTCAATTTAACCGGCTTTGCCGACCGATCTTCATCCACGAATGATTCGTCATAGATTGCAATAGCCGCTTCCCACACGGTGTATTCCGGGGTGCGCTGCCAGCGCGACTGAACATGGTCGTTATAAAGGTGCGCTTTGCGGTCCGGGCCACTATCGACCACGTTGCCATCCAGCGCGATGTGATACGCAAAAGCGGAGTGATTGTATTGATGGTCACCGCCGGAGTTGTCTTCGTCCACAAACAACTCGAGCGCTTCATCGTCCCAGTAGTGTTCCAGCGGGTCGGCATAGTGGTCTGCCATCACGTCATCAACGATCTCAGCAAGTAAATAAAGGTGTGACTTGGTCCACACAAGCTTGAAGCGACCGCTAAAATCGTCGGATTTTAAACCATCACCGATCAAGACCTGATCAATTTGTCGCCAGGGTGCTTTATCCCAGATAGCCTCATCTGCCACACCATCAATAACCGGCGCGGATTTGGCATAAGGAACTTTATAGTGACTACGGGTATGCGGCTCAGCGGCTTGAATTTGGGTACTGGAAAGCAACAAGCCTCCACATAACCCCATGTAAGCGAGGGTTTTCATTATTCTCTTATCTCCTAAAGCGTGCGGACATGGCCGCGGCAATATAGACCAGATGTACGTAGCTTTACTAGTAGGGGACGATTTCAGCGCCCATATCACGCAGCATGACACCTCTGATAACGGCTATTAGCGCTCTTGATAGTGAATATTCCTATAATGTCACTACCTACCTAATGGCACCCGAATTGCGTTAGAATCCGCAACCCGGATATGTCAGCGTATGCTTCGATAGAACGTCGAATGCCTCGCAGCGCAGATATTCTGCACGGCCGAGTAACCCATTTCTATAAGAGGATGATTATTGTGCTTGAAGCTTACCGTTTACACGTTGCTGAACGTGATGCGCTTGGAATTCCCCCCAAGCCTCTCACTGCAGAGCAGGTTTCCGAGCTGGTTCAACTGCTCAAAAGCCCACCTGCCGGCGAAGAGGATTTCCTGCTGGAACTGCTTAGCTCACGCGTCCCACCCGGTGTAGACGAAGCAGCCTACGTCAAAGCCGGCTTCCTCTCCGCAATCGCCAAAGGTGAAGACGCCTGCGGCCTGGTATCGAAAAGTGATGCGGTGAATCTGCTGGGTGACATGCACGGCGGCTACAACATCGAGACACTGGTAGGCCTGCTGGACGACAGCGAACTCGCCGCCCTTGCCGCTGAAAAGTTAAAGCACACCCTCCTCATGTTCGACGCCTTCCACGACGTAGAAGAAAAAGCCAAAGCCGGTAACGACTACGCGAAAGCCGTTATCCAGAGCTGGGCTGAGGGCGAGTGGTTCACCAACCGCAAAGCGGTGCCCGAATCCATTAAAGTCGCCGTCTTTAAAGTGACCGGCGAAACTAATACCGACGACCTTTCCCCTGCGCAAGACGCCTGGTCCCGCCCGGACATTCCCCTGCACGCACTGGCCATGTACAAAATGGAGCGTGAAGGTTTAACTCCCGAAGAACCTGGTGTAAAAGGCCCACTGGCACAAATTGAAGAAGTGAAAGCCAAAGGCGTACCCGTGGCATTTGTCGGTGACGTCGTCGGCACAGGTTCTTCCCGCAAGTCCGCAACCAACTCTGTACTCTGGTACTTCGGTGACGATGTCACTGGTGTACCAAACAAACGTGCTGGCGGAATCTGTATCGGCGGCAAAGTCGCCCCCATTTTCTACAACACGATGGAAGACGCTGGCGCACTGGTGTTCGAAGCGCCTGTCGACGAATTGAATATGGGCGACATCATCGAAATTCGCCCTTACGACGGTCAAATCCTGAACGAAAGCGGCGATGTAATCTCCGAGTTCGCGCTCAAGTCAGACGTCCTGCTCGACGAAGTGCAGGCCGGTGGCCGTATTAACCTGATTATTGGTCGCGGTCTCACAACCAAAGCACGCGAGTCACTCGGTTTGCCGGTTTCCGATTTGTTCCGCCAGCCAGTGGCTCCGCAAGACAGCGGCAAAGGCTTTACCCTCGCGCAAAAAATGGTCGGCCGTGCATGCGGTTTGGCGGAAGGTCAAGGCGTGCGCCCTGGCACCTACTGCGAACCACGCATGACCACCGTAGGCTCCCAGGACACCACCGGGCCAATGACCCGCGACGAGCTGAAAGACCTGGCGTGCCTGGGCTTTTCTGCTGACTTGACCATGCAGTCGTTCTGTCACACGGCAGCTTACCCCAAGCCTGTGGACATCGACACGCAGCACACTCTGCCAGACTTCATCATGAACCGCGGCGGTGTATCTCTGCGCCCTGGTGACGGCATCATCCACAGCTGGCTGAACCGTATGTTGCTGCCAGATACCGTGGGCACCGGTGGCGATTCCCACACCCGCTTCCCAATGGGCATCTCATTCCCTGCTGGTTCGGGCCTGGTAGCGTTTGCTGCGGCTACCGGGGTTATGCCGCTCGATATGCCGGAATCCGTACTGGTGCGCTTTAAAGGCGAACTGCAGCCGGGCATTACCTTGCGCGATCTGGTTCACGCCATACCTTATTACGCTATTCAGCAGGGTCTGTTAACGGTTGAGAAGAAAGGCAAGAAGAACATCTTCTCTGGCCGTATTCTCGAAATTGAAGGCCTGAACAACCTGACTGTCGAGCAGGCATTTGAACTTTCTGATGCCTCCGCCGAGCGTTCCGCCGCTGGCTGTACCATCAAGCTCCCAGAAGACTCCATCGCTGAGTACCTGCGCTCCAACATCGTTTTGCTGCGTTGGATGGTAAGCGAAGGCTACGGCGATAAGCGCACCCTGGAGCGCCGTGCAGCGAAGATGGAAGAGTGGCTGGCCAAGCCTTCTTTGATGGAAGCTGACGCCGATGCCGAATACGCCGCCGTTATCGAAATCGACCTCGCTGAGGTAAAAGAGCCGGTTGTGTGTGCTCCGAATGATCCAGACGATGCACGACTTCTGTCTACGGTTGCTGGCGATCAGGTAGACGAAGTCTTTATCGGCTCGTGCATGACCAACATCGGCCACTTCCGCGCGGCAGGAAAACTGTTCGAACAAACCAAAGGCGCACTGAAAACCCGCTTCTGGATATCGCCGCCCACCAAAATGGACGAACACACTCTGATGGAAGAAGGTTATTACAATATCTTCGGCTCCAAAGGTGCACGTACTGAAATGCCCGGGTGTTCTCTGTGTATGGGTAACCAGGCGCGAGTCGCTGACGGAGCGACCGTGTTGTCAACGTCGACCCGCAACTTCCCGAACCGCCTCGGCGCGGGTGCCAATGTGTACCTCACATCGGCGGAGCTCGCTGCCGTTGGCGGTATTCTCGGTCGCTTGCCAACCGTGGCGGAGTACCTGGAGTACGCCAGTAAAATCGATTCCATGTCTGCGGATATTTACCGCTACATGAATTTCGATCAGGTGGCAGAATTTGTTAAAGGTGCAGAAGACGGCAAGCGAATAGCGGCAATGGAAATCGAAGAGGTTCGTGTGTAAGCGCAGCAACCTCGCTAAAATGCAAAGCCCCGGCAGAGCCCGGGGCTTTTTTTATGGACTACATTTCCCGGTCTACTGACGTAAATCAAGCTAAAATGTTCGCGAAAGTCTACATTAGAAATTCCAAAGGGTTTTTTGCAGTAGATATGGATATGCAAATCGGAAATATGTAATCCGATATTCAGGTAAATTGGATTTAACGATAGGCGAACCCGCAACAGGAAGCCTTCATTCCGTCGTTAACCCACTAGGGAAAATTATCTGCAGGGCACCCTGCCGGCAACGCGCCTTGTAGGAGTCGCGGCTTTACCGGAACTTATGCAGTATCAGTAGCGGTGAGAAAAACAATGAACAATCCAGCAATATCAGATACAGGACTTATCGAAGTCCTCTTGGAACGTCTCAACAAACAACGTCTTCCCCACGCTTTGCAATTACAGAAGAAAGTCGACGCCGGAGAAGTACTGAATGATTTTGATATGGAATTCCTGGCTGCCGTCATAGAGGACACCAATGGTGTAAAACCCATTTATGACAGACACCCCGAGTACCAGCCATTGATCAGCAAGGTTATGGAACTCTACACCTACATCGTGCTTAAAGCAGCAGAAAATGAGGCTAAGCATTCCTGAAATAAAAAAGCGCGCTCAACAGCGCGCTTTTTATTAATTTTAAATAGTAACTTCAAAAATGTGTCAGGCGACCTTCGGTGCAAACTGGTGGCTCCTCGAGGCAACCATCACAGCTACATTCATCGGCATAGCGCCGCTTAAAACCAGAAGGCTAAGTGGCTGTTGCTTGGTGCGATTCAAACATTGCATGGCTCGGTACCCATAGCCAAGACGCCCAAGTAGATCACCTTGGTACAATATTGCGTCTTCATCGAACTGCACGACCAGCGCACGATCCATTCCCAGATCAACAACCGCCAAGCCCATTTCCCGGTTCAATAAAACTACACGCCCTTCCAGATTCATTTCGCTTCCCCAAAAGCACTTTACGATGGGGAAATAGTAATAACCCTCGTGACGAACCTCAGCGGGGAAAACACCGGCTCACTGTGAAATAATCACATAGGTGCCAAAGCGGCGGGCGGTCGATAGGCTTCCAGTAGCGCAGCACTCACAATAAGTACACATCCCACCCACTCTAGAGGCGCCAGGGATTCTCCAGCCACGAACATCGCTGATACCACTGCCGCGACCAATTCCATGATCATGATTACCGAGGATTTACCTGCTTCCAAAAGGCTGACGCTCCATTGGGAACCAATATTAGCTGCCAATAAAAACGTCACGCTATACAAGATGACCCAGCCCCATGGCAGGTAGCCTACATCGGTTGGAAACTGTTGAACACCCAGCACTAATAGCACTAGTGCCAGCAGCGCACAGCCAACAAACATGGCACTCAACTTAGTCGCCAGCCCAACTTTGTCGACACCGCGGAACAACAGGTTATTGGCAGCAAACGCTATGCCGGCGAGCAATGCAATCATATCGATCCACGATGGAGACTGAGTAAAAATAGCGCTGCCGCCGAGAATTAAATAAGCTCCCCCCAGGGCCAAGAGTACGCCCAACCAACGGAGAGCACCCGTGTGCTCCCGCAGAAAGATCCAGCCGCCCAGCACACCCCAGACAGGCACGAGATAGAACAGCACCATCACGCGAATAACATCACCGTGCATCAACGCGTAGGTAAAACTGGTTATTGCCACCCCGCCTGCAATGCCGATACCCAAAAGCCATCCACGATAAGCGTACAGCTGTGACCAGGAGGGCTTGGCAATCAACACAAGTAACGCCATCAGACTGTGGCTGACAAGCACCAACGGCACCCCATCAATACCCTGCTGGTGAATAAACTTTAGCGGTAGCCAACTAAGGCCCCAAATAATCGACGCCGCCAGTAACACAGCGACCGGCAATTTTTGCGAGGAGGAGTGAAGCACAGATAAGAAACCACAAAGGAAGGAAATAAGATCTCAGCTGTTGCTAAAGATCCGCTTTGAAAAAATCTTCAATAGCCGCACGCTCCCACATGGCATCTTGATAGCCAAGCTCCATGAGCTCACGGACATATTCATGGCAGAATAACAGATAGCTTGCTGCCGCAGAACCACCCGCATGAGCGGTTGCGCCTATTGCACGCATAAAAAACCGAAGGCTGTTTGGCAACCGGCGAATTTTTCGCCCTGCGATTTTATCAAGCTCTTTACTGGGGGAAATAATCAGCGTTTCAACTGGTCGTAAGTAGTCTGTTTTTTCACAGCGTTTGTCCCCAAGCAAATCCAGCAGATGATTGACTCTGACCAAGTGCTCGATATCACCTTCGAGCGCATCAATAAACGCGCTGTTAAACATTTGGCCCACGATTTGGGCCAACGACGGCGAGTGCTTCGAGCGCACTTTTTTACGCTGCCCCCAATGCGCCGGGTTGCGGTTACTGCTCACCCCTACAATAAATACCCTGTTCGCACCTAAATGCAAGGCCGAGCTGATCGGGGCCATCTGGCGCATAGCGCCATCGCCAAAATGTTCCTGGCTCAGCGGTACGGTCGGAAAAACCGTGGGAATAGCGGATGACGCCATTAAATGATCAACGGTAATCGTTTGCGGCGTGCCCACCCGGCGAAATCGTCGCCATCCCCGCAGCTCGGGCTGTCCCTGAAAAAAGCTGACTGATTCGCCCGATTGGTAACCCAGTGCGGTAATCGACAGTGCTCTGAGCTCGCCTTCCGAAACGCGCTTTCCAATGTTGTCAAAAGGGATTGTCGACTCCAAAAAGGCACGCAGCGGCCGATTGTCTAGTAGCGCCAAGGGGCGCCCGCGACTTATGCCTTCGTTGAACAGCGAAGCAACAATTTTTAACCCGCCTGCAGTCAGTGGCCACCATCCAGATCGAAACACATTGTTTATTTCCAGCGAAAGCCAGCTTTGCGCAAGATCTTCTGCCGCCTGGTGGAACCCACCGCGATGCGCGGCAATTGCCGCAGCGTTGATGGCACCGGCAGAGGTACCGCAGATAATGGGGAATGGGTTGCGCATGGCAGGCATGATTTCGCCTACCGCCTGCAGCACCCCCACCTGATAGGCCGCCCGCGCGCCACCGCCGGAAAGGATCAATGCATTTGTGGACATACCGTGCCTCTGGCAGGCTGCGAGGACAATATTCCGATTTGTTGGAGTTCCATGGCTAAAGCGGGAGATTTCATTGTTAGGAAACCGGCTGGGCTGTCAGTGTTGAGCCGTGATACCCGGTAATTTCCACAAGCGCTCCCTGTGGTAAAGGTTCATCACATTCAACTGTCCATAAGGCGTCGTGAATTTGTACTCGCCCCTGTCCAGCCACTACCGGCGCGATTAAAACGGCACGGCTGCCCACGAGCCTGGCAACACGGTTATTCAGCAGTGGATCTTCCGATTCCGTACTGTTGGGCTTTAAATACCGCCAGTAAACGAAGGTGCAGATCACCGAAAGTACACCAAATACAGCAAATTCCACGACCCAGCCCATGGGCACAAAAAAAGTGATCATCGCAACAATCAGCGACGCCACGCCAATAGCCAACAAAAAGCCGCCAGCACCCAGCAGTTCCAGAGCCAGCAGCGCCAGCCCCAATGCGACCCAGAACCAGGGCCCAGAAAGTATGCTCAAATTCATTCGCTATTAAACCCGGTTATACTGCAGGAGATTTGGCGGACTCGACCAGTTCTTTAATCCCGGCAATGGAGCCAATTACGTCGCTTGCCTCCAATGGCATCAATACAACTTTGCTGTTTTGAGAAGCTGCTAGCTGACCAAGAGCATCGACGTACTTTTGGGCAACAAAATAATTAATTGCCTGTGGGTTACCGTTTGCAATCGCCTCACTCACCAAAGCCGTGGCTTTCGCCTCTGCTTCGGCTTCCCGTTCGCGGGCTTCAGCCTCCAAAAATGCGGCCTCTCGCATACCTTCGGCATCCAGAATCTGCGCTCTCTTCTGACCCTCTGCGACTTTAATCGCAGATTCTCTTTCACCTTCGGCTCGCAGTATTTGCGCGCGCTTCTCACGCTCGGCTTTCATCTGGTTCGCCATGGCATCAACCAAATCTCGCGGCGGTGTAATATCGCGAATCTCAATACGCGTGACTTTAACACCCCAGGGGTTGGTTGCCTCGTCCACTTTTGTCAGCAAAGCGGTGTTGATAACATCGCGATTGGACAACATTGCATCCAATTCCATTGAGCCAAGTACCGCACGGATATTGGTCATCACCAGGTTTTGCATCGCCCTTGGCAGATCGTTAACCTCGTATGACGCTTTGATTGGATCAATTACCTGAAAGAAACACACCGCATCGGTTGTTACCATCGCGTTGTCTGCACTAATAACTTCCTGTGGCTCCACATCCAGTACCTGCTCCATGACAATCTGGCGACGACCAATTTTATCGACGAAGGGCACAATCAAATTGAATCCAGGTTTTAACACCCGCGTAAAGCGGCCCCAGCGCTCAACAGTCCACTGCTGTCCCTGGGGCACCGAATGCCAGGCCCGATAGATAATAACGGCAACAAGCGCAATAAAAATAAGCGCTGCAATATTTTGATCAAACACGAAACTTCCCCTTTTTTAATTGTTGTGTTCTGTACTGCGTAAATCTTTGCGCAGAATCTTGCCAACATTAGACTTCGGCAAGGATTCGCGAAATTCTATTTCCTTCGGCACCTTATACGCAGTGAGATTTTTCCGACAAAAATCCACAATCTGCTGCTTTGAGAGAGTCTCGTCGGCAGCAACCACAAACAGTTTTACCACCTCTCCGCACTTTTCGTTCGGCACGCCAATGGCAGCCGCCTCGAGAACTTCCGGCAACTGTGTCACCATGTCTTCAATTTCATTCGGGTAGACATTAAACCCGGACACCAGAATCATATCTTTTTTACGATCGACGATTTTGATAAAACCGTCTTCGGAAATCTCCGCTATGTCACCGGTTTTTAGCCAGCCGTCCTTGTCCAGCACATTTAATGTTTCATCCTCCCGATGCCAATAACCTTGCATGACCTGAGGCCCGCGCACGCATAATTCACCCGCTTGATCGACCACGATGTTGCCGTTTTCGTCTATCAATTTAACCTCTGTTTCAGGTAAAGCCGAGCCCACGTATCCCTGACGGATATGACCAGGCCGGTTCCCTGCAACCACAGGTGATGTTTCTGTGAGACCGTATCCTTCGCAAACTTCGCAACCAGTCATTTTTTCCCAACAGGAAGCCGCGGCCTCATTCAACGCCATACCGCCGGCTGAAGATACATCCAGCGCAGAAAAGTCTAAAGATTTAAAAGGTTCATATCTGCACAGAGCGGTATACAGCGTATTGATACCCACAAAAACAGTAAATTTGTACGGCTTCAATGCTTTTACCATAGACGCCAGATCCCGTGGATTAGGGATTAGTACATTGTGCCCGCCCGTCGAGAACGCGCAAAGACCGTGCAGGTTGAGTGCGTATATATGGTAGAGCGGCAGGCAACACACGTAAATTTCTTTACTCTCGTCGAACGCTTCCGGGATAAACGACACCATTTGCCATACGTTTTCCGCCATGTTGCGATGGCTCAGCATGGCTCCCTTGGCAAGCCCGGTGGTCCCGCCTGTGTATTGCAGTATTAACAGGGTTTCAGGATCTGGAACAACTTTTGGAAAAGCCTCGCCATGACTAGCCACAATATCGTCAAACGAAATAGCGCTGGGAAAGTGAAAAGGAGGTACCATTTTCTTTACGTGCTTCACCACAAAATTCATCAGAGTGCGCTTCACGAACCCATGACAATCTCCAATGTCGGTCACAATCACAGCTTCGACTGCCGTTTCGCGAATAATTTCTGCGGCGTTGTGCGCGATATTGGATAGCACAACCAACGCTCGCGACCCACTGTCGACCAACTGGTGCTTAATTTCGCGAGGTGTATAAAGCGGATTAATATTAACCACTACCAGGCCCGCGCGAAACGCACCGTAGAGCACCACAGGGTATTGCAGTAAATTAGGTAATTGGATCGCAATGCGGTCGCCTTCCTGCAACCCCAGAACATTGCGAAAATAACGCGCGGCGCGCAGGCTTAATTCGTCCAGTTGAGCATAGGTCATCGTTTGCCCGAGACAGCTATAGGCCGGGCTGGGACCGTAACTGGTGAACGCGTGATCCAGTATTTCTAATACGTTTTTATAACGAGGAATCAAAGCAACCACCTTTTTAATGATTTTAGCGACTTACAAGCACCGAAAGGCATACGCCGATGGCGTTTATATAAGAGTATTTGCCAATTCGCATGCGGGTGCAACCGTGTTTTTGCACACTGCCCCCTACTCTCAGCAAGCCGGCACTGAAGCAAATTGAACGTTCGTCGATTATCACCTCTAGATACAAAAAAGCCCGTCGTTGACGGGCTCTGAACCGGATTATTGATTAGAATTCGCTATCTTCAAAATCCAGTAAATTACCAGCACCCGATTTCATCGCTACCACCAGCGACTCCGTTCTTGGCAACAACCGCTTAAAATAGAAGCGCGCGGTTTTAACTTTCGCACGATAAAACGCACCTTCTGCTGCCTCGTGCTCCATCGCGGTCTTGGCGGCGCGCGCCCAGAGATAAGCGTAAACGGCATACCCGGAGTACATTAAATAATCCACCGCAGCTGCGCCGACTTCCTCCTGATTTTCCATGGCGCTCAAACCAATGTGCATGGTGATTTCACCCCACTGATTGTTGAGTTTCGCCAACGGCTGTACGAACTCTGCCAGCTGTTCATTGTCCTCGTTTGCTTTACAGAACTTGTGAACGACTTTAGTGAACCTCTTAAGTAGCTCGCCCTGGCTCATGAGCACTTTGCGGCCCAGCAGATCCAGCGCCTGAATACCTGTGGTGCCCTCGTACAACATCGCAATGCGAGCATCGCGCACATTCTGCTCTACACCCCACTCGCGGATATAACCGTGCCCACCGAAACATTGCAATGCGTGATTCGCGGCTTCAAAACCGGTCTCCGTCAGAAAGGCTTTGGCAATAGGCGTAAGAAAAGCGAGAAGATCGGCAGCTTCGGTTTTGCGCCCGGCATCGTCCGAGAGTTGCTCGATGTCCACTAGCTGTGAGCAGTAATGGATGAGCATGCGCCCACCCTCGGCAAACGCCTTTTGCGTTAACAGCATGCGCCGCACATCGGGATGAACGATAATCGGGTCGGCTGGCCCAGATGGATTCTTAGGCCCGCTCAAGGCACGCATCTGCAAACGCTCTTTGGCATAGCTTAGTGATTTTTGATAACCGACTTCCGCGTGCGCCAAGCCCTGCAAGGCCGTACCCAAGCGCGCGGTGTTCATAAAGGTGAACATACAGTGCAAACCGCGATTCGGCGGCCCGATCAGATACCCGGTTGCGTCATCAAAATTAAGCACACAGGTGGCGTTACCGTGAATCCCCATTTTGTGCTCAATAGAACCGCACGTCACCGCATTGCGTTCGCCCACAGAACCGTCTTCTGCGGGCAAATATTTAGGAACGATAAAGAGAGAGATGCCTTTGGTTCCTTCCGGCGCATCCGGCAGGCGGGCCAGCACAATATGAACGATGTTTTCAGCCAGATCATGGTCACCGGCTGAAATAAAAATTTTTGACCCTTGAATGCGGTAACTGCCGTCGTCCTGCGGCTCTGCACGGGTTTTCAGCATGCCTAGGTCGGTGCCACAGTGGGCTTCTGTGAGGCACATTGTGCCTGTCCACGAACCCTCGACCAATTTAGTGAGGTAAACCGATTTTTGTTCGACCGTGCCGTGTTGGGCGAGGGTGTTCATCGCACCGTGACTGAGCCCCGGGTACATAGACCAAGCCCAATTCGCCGCGCCGGTCATTTCGCTAATAATCGTGCCAACCGACTCTGGCAACCCTTGGCCACCATAGTCAACGCTGTGGTTTATGGATGGCCAACCACCTTCAACGAACTGTTGATAGGCTTCCTTAAACCCTGGAGGCGTCGTCACAACGCCGTCTTGCCAATCACATCCGTGCTCATCGCCCACAGCATTCAGCGGCGCTAGAACGTTTTCACAGAACTTTGCTGCCTCTTCCACGATTGCAGTTATAAGCTCCCGGTTAGCTTCCTCACAACCAGGCAGCGAGGCGTAGTGCTGCTCGTAGTCAAGCATATCGTAGAGCACGAATTCGAGATCTTTCAGGGGTGCTTTGTAGTCAGCCATATTCGCTCCCTTTGCGTGGATTAACTGGATGCCTTATATGCGTCTTATACGACACTAACAATGGCACGGTCTAAAATATTGCCGACCCCCGTTTTTCACGCAATTGCCATTTCCGCCACATCCACTGGCAAAAGCTAGCTGACCTAGTTGGCTTTTGGCGGAAAATGCTCGAACAGGTCAGACAACTGGGCAGCTACGCGCGCTTCGCGCTGTTCAGGAGACAGGCCTTCTTTCACCTTGCCTTCTGTCGAACCGCGCCACACCACTTCCTGACTTTTGGCATCAAGAATATCAACGATGATGCTGCCCTGCTGATAGTAGGTGTTGTGCAGATCAGGCGTATCGTAGGCGTGGCCGTAGGCAAAACCACTTCGGTAAATACCAAAATTAGCGTTGTAGCTTTCAACTTTCATGCGCTCATCAAGCACCAGAAAATAGCGCACCAAAAAGTCTGCGCTGTTTGGGTCCACCTCGGAGTAGCGGTTTGATAGCTGCTTTTTCAGCACTGTCCCAATACGTTTTATCGTGATTTCAGAGACCTTGGGGTTTGCATAAACGGAGGGGTCTACCGGCAATAGCGCGTACGACCGGTATTCATTGAACGCCACGTCCGTTTGGTAGTCGGTAGAAATACCCCGGTTTGCGCAAGCGTTTAGAAGAAGAGTAAGAGCCGCAATGGCCATAACAAGTAAGTGTTTCATAGTAACCCCTTTGTTTTTTTATAGCTGAATTCTAGCCATCAGGCTATCAATGGCGTTGTCGACCCGCTGACTGTGTTCTGCAGAACTAATGCCCTGCAGCAGCGCACCTTCCACCGCGCCTCTCCAGATAGCAATATTCCGCACTGAATCCAACACAGCGACCATAACGGCACCATTTTTCAAGCCCACCGCCCCCATCCCAGGGTAAATACGAAATACCTCATGTAATTCGTCCGTTAAATGTTCGCCCGTGCCTGCCGCCACAATCAACTGGTAGCGGGTAGACCCCGCCTCGCTCGCGAACTTGACACCCTTTGCTTCAAATGCCCGCTGAACCTGCTGCTTCAAGTAAGCATCGGGGCGAAAATCACCGTTACTTTCAATAGTTTCAACCGGGCCCAGCTCTCGCGCCTCTGCAAGCGGCGCATTAAACCAACTGACCGTGGAACCGGCCGCTACCGCGCCCTTGAGCTTACCTACTGTAATGGTCGCCGTCTCCGGCGCATAGGTATAAGGTGTGCCGGTCACAGTCCCGCTGCCTTCCCGACCACCGGTACTGCACGCCGTTAGTGTCAATACAACAAGCCCGACTGCATACGCACGAGCTAATGCTGCCTTTTTCACAGGCTTCTCCTACGGATTCTTGGGCAATTGCTGCTGGCGATATTCGCCCGGTGTCTGCCCTGTCCATTTTTTAAACGAACGAAAAAATGCGCTAGGTTCGTCAAAACCTAACTTTTCGGCAATATCCGCGTTGGAAAGTTCTGCGCACGCCAGATAATGAATGGCGACTTCCATTCGGCATTCGTCCTTCAATTTCTGGTAAGACGTACCTTCCTTACTCAGCTGCCGACGCATGGTCGTCACCGACATGTTCAGCATTTCGGATAGCTGCTCCGCCGATGGGATACTCCGGTTGACCTCGCGCTTCAAAATGTTCCGCACCCGTTCGGTAAAACTCAGTTTGAGCGGGTCCTGGGTGACGAGGTGGTAAGGTGCAGTAGATAGAAAAGCCATCAATGACTCGTGATCCTGCACCAGGGGATACTCCAACACAGCTTTGGAAAACGCGAAGCCGACATCGCTGCAATCGTGAATAACGCTTTCCTGACGCACGCAGGCAAGAGGCTCGCAGCCGCGACTTTTCGGGTGTCGCAGTGCAACCTTGTGCAAAGCAATATCTTTACCTGTCAACCACTCCGCAAATTTGTGCCAAGCTATTATGGCGTTAAGTATGTGGCCGGGGTCAGCGTCGCTAAGCAGTTGGTCAAATTCCTCAGTGCCACAACTGCGAACCGGTACCATGCGTAGGAATACATGCTCGTTAGGAGGATCTTCGTCAAGCGTAAACTTGACCAACATGCCGCGACAGATTTCGGAAAACTCGCCGGCACGAATAATCGCCTGCCGCAAGTTGCTGCAACTGAGCAGGGTCAGACACATCATCCGAAAAGAGCCAAGCTGAACTTTGCCACCCACGAACATACCAAACCATTCGTCTTCGGTTGTGCGCATAACCAGCTGATATAAAGACGCATAGCGCCGCGCGCTAATGTCGGACTGCAAGCTCAGGGCCTGTTCGTCTATTTCGGCCTGCTGGAGGATTGTTCGCGTATCACAACCTGCGAGATGCGCCTGCTCCAACAACCTTGTCACATAGTGCGCAGGAATCCTCGAGTCTTTCATTTTTCGCTGTCTTCCTCGAGCTTATTGTTAAGCCTGTGCAAGGATTCATCCATGACGCTATCGCCCCGCCCCATCAGCCAGCGCAGGCACAAACCCAACACCGCAGCGGCGCCAACAAGCGCTGCAAGCAGTAATACTGCGACCCAGAGTGCCTCGAAGAGCTTGTCTGCCGGGTAGCCGAATCTCACAACCATCATTGCCAGCGCAGCGCCACTGGCGATTAGCGTTACCATGACGTTGGAACGCTTATTAAAGCGGAATTTAACTTTCATGTAGCCTATCGTACGAATGCGTTTTCTTGAGTCCACTCGCAGTGAACTTTGTGAATACCAGCACCTGGTGTGTGACCATTATTGCGACTCTCCCAGGTAAAAGTATGCGTGCCGTATAGTTCTGTTTCCAAGTGGACTACGGCTGACACCCAATACATCTGATTGAGCAGTGCTTCAAATTTTTCAATCCAGTTATTCCACTCGTACTCAATAGCTTTGTAGGAGGCACCGAAGTGCATTACGTCGGAGAGATATGCCTCGGCGTTCACCTCTAATTCGGGAATCGAAAACATCTCCTGACACAGATAAGGCCACTCTTCGGACTTGGGTAACGCTAGCATTGCATTGCGATTATTTTGGCGCCGCGATACATCACCTGGGTTCGATGAAAGGTCTTTTATACAACCGTAAACAATGGATTCCTGCTCCATAAATCTCTCGTATTAAACTGCTCAGTGGCTCAAAACGGCCACCAGGAATTCAGCCGATCTTCGCACTTATTCAATTGCGCCTGGTAGCGCGCAGCGCGAGAACTTACTTTCTTAGCGGTCGCTTTGAGCCAGGCTTTGCTGTTAAACGTGCCGCGCGCGAACCCCCCGTGGCCTTCGTGATAGGCCAGGTAGAGGCGGTAGGTGTCGCTCGGCTTGATCTTAAGGGTTTTCACGCTCAAATTGTTGTACCAGGCGATGAAATCGATAGCATCATCAAAATCATTGCGATCAGCGCCCCAGTGCGGCGCTTTCGACTTATACCAATCCCAGGTTTCATCCTTTGCCTGGGCATAGCCGTAGGCACTGCTTTTTCGCGGCCCGGGGATAAACCCCAGAATCTTTTTACGCGGCGGCTTGGCGGTGTTTTTGAACCCGCTCTCCTGGTACATAATTGCCATGTTCGTGGCTATTGGCACTCGCCATTTTTTAGTGGCTTTTTTTGCATCTTTGTACCAGCCATTTTTTTCATCGAAGATATGGCAGATATTATCCACGTGCCGAGGCGGTGCGCTGGCGCAACCAGCCAATACGAGCGCACAGAAGATAAACAGGGAGAGTTTCACCGCGCGCCCCATTTTAGAAAGAATCGAGCAGCGCAACAAAAGCGGCTTCGTCGAGCACCTCAATACCCAGACTTTCCGCTTTCGCCAACTTGGAACCGGCACCAGGCCCGGCGACGACACAATCCGTTTTTTTAGATACACTCCCAGTCACCTTGGCCCCCAGTGCCAGTAATTTTTCTTTCGCTTCATCGCGCGACAGTGTTTCCAGCGTACCCGTCAGCACGTAGGTTTTGCCATCTAACGGCAAACTTTCCGCGGCGACAGGAGCACTCTCTGGCCAGTGCACGCCAGCCTCTTGCAAAAGCGCAATTTGCGCGCGGTTACCCTGCTGCTGGAAAAAATCAAAGATGTGATGGGCGACGATTGGCCCCACATCATCCACAGCTACCAGCGCCTCTTGGTCCGCGTCCATCAGGTTTTTCAGCATACCAAAATGCTGTGCGATGTTTCGAGCCGTCGCCTGGCCCACTTCTCGAATACCCAGCGCAAACAGAAACCGGGGCAAGGTGGTCGATTTACTTTTTTCGATGGCATCGATGACATTTTGTGCAGACTTGTCACCCATTCGCTCCATGTTAGCCAGTACCTCGTGTTCCAAGCGATAGATGTCTGCGATATGCTCGATATGACCAAGCCCCACGAGCTGCTCTACCAGTTTATCGCCGAGCCCTTCAATATCCATCGCGGTGCGACTGACAAAGTGCTTGATCGCTTCTTTACGCTGCGCGGCACACACTAACCCGCCGGTACAGCGCGCAACTGCCTCACCTTCCAGCACTTCCACTTGCGAGCCACACACTGGGCAGTTTGCAGGAAAGACAATCTCCTTTGCGTGTTGCGGACGTGCAGACAAGACTACTGAGACGATTTGTGGAATAACGTCCCCAGCCCGGCGCACGACCACCTGGTCGCCAATTTTTACCCCCAGGCGCTCAATCTCATCCCGATTGTGCAGGGTCGCATTGGATACGGTTACGCCACCGACAAAAACAGGCTCAAGCCTCGCCACCGGGGTTACCGCGCCAGTCCTGCCCACCTGGAACTCGACGTCGTTAAGCACGGTCATTTCTTCTTGCGCGGGAAATTTGTGCGCGATCGCCCATCGTGGCGCTCGGGATACAAAACCGAGCCGGTTTTGTAGGCCATAGTCGTTCACTTTGAAGACGATGCCGTCAATGTCGTAGCCAAGGTCCGCTCGTTTCTCGCCCAAATCGCGATAATAAGCTAAACATCCGCCAGCCCCGTGCGCCAGGGCACGCTCGCCAGCAACCACAAAACCCAGCTTTTCCAGCAGATCCAAAGTGCCGAAGTGCGTCGGCGGAAGCTCGCCCTCTACGTAGCCGACACTATACGCAAAGAATACCAGCGGCCGCTTGGCGGTGATCGAAGGATCTAATTGTCGCAGCGCGCCAGCAGCGGCATTGCGCGGATTAACAAACAACCTGTCACCGCGTTCCTGCGCGGCTGCGTTGAGCTTGGCAAACCCAGCGCGCGGCATAACAACTTCGCCCCGTACTTCAAACACCGCCGGAACATTGTCTCCGCTCAATTTAAGCGGCACCGAGCCGATGGTCCTTACGTTCTGAGTAATATCTTCACCGGTCGCGCCATCACCTCGTGTAGCGCCACGTTGCAAACGCCCATCGCGATACAACAGGCTTACGGCAATGCCGTCGAACTTGGGTTCACAGGCATATTCAAGCTCCGCATCCGAGGCTAAACGGTCTTGGATACGCTTTTCAAACGCCCGCATATCCTCATCACTGAAAGCGTTGTCCAGCGATAGCATGGGCACTTCGTGCTGCACGGATGAAAAACCTTTGAGCGGCTCTGCACCGACGCGTTGGGTCGGCGAATCTGCGGTTTCCAGCTGCGGAAACTCCGCTTCCAGCGTTTTCAGTTCGTGGAACAGACGATCGTACTCGGCGTCCGGAATTTCCGGCTCATCGAGCAAATAGTACTGTCGGTTGTGGTGATTAAGGAGCTGGTGCAACTCATTGCAACGCCGCATTACGGCTTCGGAGGGGACCTGACTATCTGCCATGGGTGTTTAAACCGGTATCCAGGTTTTGTGATAAAACCATCTTACTAAAGTATCGGCTGGCGGCTGATACAGGATTAACTGCCAGCGGCGCACAGCCATAAAATAAGGAGTAAGCCGCGCGGGCCAACCTAGGCTCGCGCGAGTTTGCGCTTGCGTTCGTATTCGACTACCCGCTGACGCGCGTGTTCGATAGTCTGCTGCGTCATTACGCTGCGATTCTCGTCTTTGAGCTCACCATCCAGAGCCGCCGCGAGCGCTTTGGCGGTGCCAGCCATGGTGTCGAAAGCACGGATACTTAAGCCGTCCAGCTCATCGTCATCCAAGGTGTCGTCGGGTATGGGGAGACTCAGAAACAGGCTGACACCGGGCGTCTGGAAATCCGCCATGGCCGATAAATTAAACGTACCCGGTACCACCATATTCGCCAGGCTGAATAGAATCGGGCCATCACCATGCTCGCGCAAATGGCGGTGAAAAATATCCATCGCGCCCAGCTTCATATCTGCGGACATCAACGCCGCCAGCAACGACTGCCCGTCGAACCTGGTCCCCGTTTTGGCCATAACGTTAATAATCAGCACCTCGTCCGGCGCTCGCGCCGCCTCCTGATCATCGTCTGGCATTGCCTTCTCGGCGCGTTTTGTCTTTTTCTTTGCAGTTGGCTCAGGCTCTGATATATGCGGTCGCTCCTCGGCTTCTACCGAGTCATCCAGGTTGGCAAGATCACCGAGTTGCGGTTCCAGCGGCTCGTTCTCGTCGTCCTCTGGGGAATCCACCGGGTCCATCAACATCGGAACATGCTCGTCCAGATTAAGCGTGACTTGCTCAGGAATCCTGTTGGGTGCCCCCACAGTGGTTTTCTTCTCCCGGTGCTTGCGCTTCAGTGTTTCAGTAATCGATTGCGCATCGCCTTCATCGCGATACCCAACCACCCTGGGCCCGCCGCCTGGGAACTCACTGGAGCTCTCCCGCACGTCTTCTTTGTCTGCCAGTGCCGCGTTTTTGGAAAGCCTTATGCTCTCACGGCGCGCCTGTCGCATACGGCGAAAAGCATCGAGTGTGATACCCGCAATTAAAAGAATAATAATGACGGTCAACCAATCCCGCATTCGGATCATCTTCCTCTTAACAAGTCATTCGTTAAATTATACCCCGGCGATCTGGTTACGACAGTGTTACACCGCCGCCAGTTCAGCCGCTTCCTCAACATCCACTGTCACCATGCGTGATACACCCGGCTCGTGCATCGTCACCCCCATTAGCTGATGCGCCATTTCCATCGCAATTTTATTGTGGGTGATATAGATAAACTGCACCTGACTCGACATTTCTTCCACCATGCGGGCATAGCGCCCCACGTTAGCGTCATCGAGCGGCGCATCCACTTCATCCAGCATACAGAAAGGCGCTGGATTTAAGCGGAATATGGAGAACACAAGAGCGATGGCTGTGAGCGCTTTCTCACCACCGGACAACAAGTGGATGGTACTGTTTTTCTTGCCTGGCGGCCGCGCCATGATTGCGATACCCGTATCGAGCATATCCTCACCGGTGAGTTCCAGGTAGGCGTGTCCGCCACCAAATACTTTGGGAAACAGCTCCTGCAACCCGCTGTTAATCTGATCGAATGTCTCCTTGAAGCGGGTTCGGGTTTCGCGATCGATTTTCTTGATCGCATTTTCGAGCGTTTCCAAGGCTTCCCGCAAATCCTCGTTCTGAGCGTCCAGGTAGGTTTTGCGTTCAGATTCCGTTTTATATTCGTCGATAGCGGCCAAGTTGATGGGGCCAAGACGACTGATACGGTTGCCTATTTTACCCAGCTCCTCCTCCAGATCAGGAATGGTGTCCCCTTCCTGAAGGTTCTCGAGCAACGCCTCCAGATCAAATTCCATTTCAGTGAGCTGCTGCACCAAGCCCTGTTGCTGAACTTGCAGTGTTTGCGCTTCGAGTCGCGCTGATTCCAGACTTGTGCGCAATTCACCGATGTGCCCCTCAAATGCGTGCCGGGCTTTCTCGGCTTCTCGCAGCTCGCCTTCCACCTGCTCTACCGCACGGCGGGATTCGCCCATTTCAGCCTCAACAGCGATACGCTTTTCGAGATACGCTTCCAACTCCAGCTTCTGCTCTTCAACTGGCTCACGAGTTTCTTCCAAAGCCATTCGCAGCGTTTCGCGGCGTTCCAGCATCCGGGCCATCTGGTCTTGCAACCGCTGAATACCCTGTCGGGTCGCCTCTACCTGTGTTTTCAATGACTGATGGCGCATCGCCAGCTCGTGCGAGCGGTCTTTATCGTGACGCGCTTTCTGACGTGCACTATCCAGACGCCCCCGGATATCGTCGCGCCGACGCAACAGGGTTTCGCGTTTTTCCGTATCTTCCTCCATGGCGAGAATCGCTTCTTGCAACAGCGTGCGTGCATCTACCAGGTTCGCACCTTCGGCATCCATCTGGGTGCGCGCATCCTGAATATCCCGTTGCGCACGCTGACGCCCTTCGAGCACCTGCTCGACCTTGGCTTTTTTACCGCCAAGTGCCGTTTTTAATTCAGTGAACTTGCGGTTTTGCTGATCGACATCCTTACGCAATGTCTCCCGTTTTTCTTCCGCATTGCGCAGCTGCTCCCGACTTTGTTCCAGGCCATCGGTCACCTCCTCAAGCTGAGACTCGAGAATTCCAATATGCTCTGCCAGCGACTCCAGTTCCTGCTGTCTGGCAATCACACCGGCGGCGCCATCGGTATCCTTCGCGACTTTTACCCAGTTGCTGCCCAACCAGATCCCATCGCGCGTTACAACCGACTCACCGGCAGTAAGCTGGGAGCGTTTTGCCAGTGCTGCAGCCAGGTCGTCAGCGGCATAAATACCGGCCAGCAAGCCGTTCAGACTTACTGCTGAGCTGACCTTGCCAGCCAGATCACCAGTGCCGACAGGCACTGATACTGAGCTATCGAGCAGCACCAGCTCGCCTTTGCTAAATTGCGCCAGGGAGTCGGAGAGGCTGTCCAGAGAACGTTGCGCACAAACCGCCTGCAGAGATGCTCCGAGCACGGTTTCGACAGCCGTTTCCCAGCCGGGCTCGACTTCCAGACTTTCACCCAAACGCTGTAAGCCGTTAAGTTGATGGCTTTCCAGCCAGGCCGTGGTTTCACCGTCGCTATCTGTCAGTGCAGCTTGCTGTAGGGTCTCCAGGGAGGCGTGGCGTCCACGCGCCGCCTGCAATTCTGAGCGCAGCTGATCCCTTTGCTCGGTAAAACTGTGCTGGGCGTCGCGCGCAGTCGTAACGGTTTCGGAGACGGTTTCCAACTCGAGCTTGCTGTCTTCAATGGTCAGCTCCAGCGTCGCCAGTTCTTCATCCATCATCTCGATTTCTTCGCGGGAATCGCCAATATCGAGGTTGTCGCGCTCTTTTTCGAGCCGCTCTATTCTTTCTAACAGTCGCGTTTGCACCTGCTCCAGGTATTTAATGCGCGATTGCTGGACTTCGGCCTGCTGACGCGGCGCAGCAGCATGCTGGTTAAACTGATCCCACTCCAGCTGCCACTCCTGCATGGCCTCTTCCGCCTCAGCCAGAATATTGGCCGACTCCTCTTCGTTGAGCTGAATATCTTCGAGTTCCGGCTGAATCTCCAACAACTCGGCTTCCCAACCTTCCGCTTTTGCTGCATCGGCTGCCAGGTGCTCTTCCGCTTCCTGGCAATCGCGGTTGTTTTGCTCGATATCGACCTGTAATTGCCTGTCGCGCTCTTCGGCGTGCTTGATGGTTTGTTCGACACGGGTTATATCGGAGCCGATAGCGTAAAATCGGCCCTGAATTTCGCTAAAGGCATCACTCTTCTCAGTAAACGCTTCGCGAAACTTTTCAATTGACGAATCGACACGAACCTGTTCCGTCACCTGGGCTTCAACCTTCAACTCCAGCTCGCGTATCTGCCCGCTTTTGGTGTCGGCCTTGTCATGGAGATTCTGGTATTTGCGCGCTTGCAGCCGGGCTTTTACCTGCCTTTCTTCTTCTTTGTATTCGGTATATTTTTCTGCGGCTTGCGCCTGACGCTGCAAGCGGGATAATTGCCTATCTAACTCTTCGCGTATATCGGTTAATCGCTCGAGATTTTCGTGAGTACGCCGCATGCGATTTTCGGTGTCGCGGCGACGCTCTTTATACTTGGATATACCGGCCGCTTCTTCTACGTAAATCCGTAATTCTTCTGGTTTTGCCTCGATAAGACGCGAAATCATGCCCTGCTCGATGATCGCGTAACTGCGGGGACCCAGGCCTGTGCCAAGGAAAATATCGGTGATATCACGACGACGACATTTATTGCCGTTCAAATAGTAGAAATTCTGGCTCTCGCGGGTAACTTTACGCTTAACCGATATTTCGTTATAGCCGGCAAATTCACCGCGAATGGTGCCATCGCTGTTGTCAAAAACCAGCTCGATAGACGCCTGCCCCACGGGTTTACGGCTGCCAGAACCGTTAAAAATAACGTCTGTCATCGCCTCACCACGCAGGTTTTTCGCCGATGACTCCCCCATAACCCAGCGCACAGCGTCGATAATATTCGACTTACCACAGCCGTTCGGGCCCACCACCGCACACAGGTTGCTCGGGAAGGTCACCGTGGTGGGGTCGACAAAGGATTTAAACCCGGCCAGTTTGATACATTTCAGACGCATAACGTTAGGAAACCTGCAAAAACTCGAAAGACGCTCGTCATTCAGCGAGGAAAACGGACGATTCTACACAGTTAACAGTGTGGAAGCATTAGCAAGATAGGAATTTTTAACGCCAACAGTGCCCGACTTTCTCTTTTAATTTCGGGCACTTAGAAGGCAAAGTGACAGTAAAATCAGGGAATCTGCTCGCTAATTTTCAGCACCACGGCATTTTTTTGCTCTGCAACAATTATAGGCCCTTCGCTGGCTTGCCAATCGCCGGACTGCGGAATCGCACTACCAGAACCGGTGATACGCGCCACTATTTCCACTTGCGGAAAACTGCTGAGATCCATTCCCGGTGCCATCGCTGCAGATTTATCCAACACAATTTGGATAGGCAGGTCTGCCACAGTTAGCTTTTTGATCGCTAGGGGCATTTTCGGACCTTGCCAGGCTCGCGCATAGATAAAGACCTGATCCTCAGGTGAGGGACTAACAACATTGTCGTCGAAGCTGACTGACACGGTAATTTTGGGGTCGACAACAGCTGCCTTGCCCGATTTGCGCGCTTTACCCCCAGACTTTTCCAGCGCCACCTGAGCCCGGGCGATACCGGAGGTTAGTGCTTTTGAAGCCGCGGATGCAGGGTCCAGCTGCTTCACCGCCAACGACCAGTGGTCGATTGCCTCCTGGTAAGCCCCGGATTGGAAAGCTTCCACCCCGGCGAGCCCCAGAGCCGTGGGCATGTTAGGGTTGAGTTGCAGTGCCAGTTGAGTATTTTTGCTAACCTCCGGCGTGATGGTATTGCCGGCGCGCATAAACAGTGCCTGGGCAAGCTCTGCAATAACCTGCGGCGCATTTGGCTCCAGCTCTAACACGCGTCGGTAGGCTCGCACAGCTTCGTCGTAATCGCCCAACTCGCCAGCAACAGCACCAAGCAAATACCAATTCTGACTATTATCTGGACGCGACTCCAGGCGATCCTGAAGCTCACCAATAAGCTCCTCACCTATAGCGTTGGCCTCTTCGATCGAACCACTGTTTACACGCGCCATCGCAAGACGGTAGATCTCCCAGTCAGTTTTCGCACCAACCATACTGTAGATACCCAACGCCAATAAGGGTACCGCCAGAACTAAAGCCAACACCGGCAAACGGCTGCGAAAACTCGCAATAATTGGCTTATCGGAATCAATAGCAATTGATTCATTATCTGCAACCAGGGTGCGCTCGAGATCGACTTTAAGCTCTTCCAGCTCAGATTCGCCTATTTCTCCCCGGGAATGAGTTTCCTCCAGATCTTTCACATGCTCCAAAAAAACATCTTGATTCACATCAGCACGCGCATCCTGCAACAGCTCTTTTTTCTTCTCACGACGTACAAAAACGGTCGGCCACAAGATAAATACGGCAGCCAAAGCGCTCAGCGCCAAAAAACCCTGCCAAAATGCTATTTCCACGAAATTCCCCTATTTCCCCAACTCACTTATTATTCCGACAGCTGTCATTATTGCGGATCATGCCCGCGTTGCGTCGCATCTTCTTCAGAATAGTCTTCAACAGCATACGGCTCAGGGTTCTCAACTGCCGCAGCCAGCTTTCGTCGCTGAAACACTGTGAACAGAAAAACACCCAAACCGACGATTACCATGGCTAAAGGCCCCCACCATAACACGAGCGTGTTTTTCTGCATTGGCGGGCGATACAGCACAAAATCGCCGTAGCGATTGACCATATATTCCTTTATCTGTTCATTAGATTGACCCTCGCCGACCATCCGTGCAACTTGGTTGCGCAGGTCTACAGCAATTTCCGAGTTTGAATCAGAGAGATTTTGATTCTGGCATTTCGGACACCGTAGCTCGTGCACCAACCCTTGATAGCGGGCCAGCTCCTGCTCACTGTCAAATTCAACAGCGCCGATGGACGCCAGCACTTTAGCGCTTAACGCCAGACAAACAACAACGCACAGAGAAAACAGATTTTTCACGGGGTGCCCCTTATTAAGGTTTCTATACCTTTATAGTCAATTTATGCGGCGCGATTATACCAATGCAGCTACAAGTTTAAGCAAACTCATCGGCAAGACTCAGCATTCCCCCGCCAGCCGGTCAGCAGGCTGCTAAGCATCGCGCCATCGAACCAACATAAAAATGTCAAAAAAACTATTGACCGCCATTAAAGAATCATTACAATGGCGACCTCTTTCGGGTGGTTAGCTCAGTTGGGAGAGCGACGGCCTTACAAGCCGTAGGTCACAGGTTCGACCCCTGTACCACCCACCAAATTCTCAAGCTCTGCTGGAGAATACTGCGGCCCGGTAGTTCAGTTGGTTAGAATGCCGGCCTGTCACGCCGGAGGTCGAGGGTTCAAGTCCCTTCCGGGTCGCCACATACAAAAAAGCCCCGCTCGCAAGAGTGGGGCTTTTTTGTATGTGCTATTTTTGTAGGGCTGACTCAATACGCAGGGTTCACTAAATTGCCAACGCGCAATTTTACGACCTTTAGTCGCGCCTTCCCGTAACAGAAAGGGTGAGCGCCGCAGGCGCGAATCAGCTCCCTTCCGTCCACACCCAATATCCGGTCTAGATCGCACGAATGAAGCGGGCGGATAACGCTCTCGCGTGCTCGACCGCGCATCGCTATTCCCGCGATTTAACGCTACACCGCAAGAGCTGGCTGCTACATTCCTTTATAGCCGTCATCAAACAATGTCCACACTCACATTTTCCTTCGTTGATTGACCCTTAGAAACTTACGTGCCAAGATGGTTAAAAGCCCGGCGTTCCCTGCGATACGCGGGAGAGCAAGAACGGAATTATCACATGTCTATCAAGGGTTTAGTTCACGCATCCATCACTCGAACGGCTGGCGCGATGCTTGTGCTGGCTCTCAGCCTGCCAAGTCATTCGGCCACAACTCTCGCGCAATTTTGGGCTACCCCGATCAGCCCTGCGCGCGCCAGTTATGAAACTGCATTGGTTCAAGCCATTCTTGAAGCCACCAAAAGCCAGTACGGCCCTTACAAGCTCGAAGTAAAGTATTTGACGGTAAGCTTTGATCGTGGACGCCGCGCGGTAGCCCTGTCGGACGGCGTTAATTTTTTTGCAAACCCGCTCCAATTTAGCCACTTAGAGACGGACATCAACCTACAACTCATCGCCGAGCCGCTAATGGAGGGGTTGTTGGGCTATCGCAGATTGATTGTACGCAAGGAAGACCTGCAGGCGTTCACAGAGATCAGCGACTTTGCGTCCTTCGCAAAACTCCGTCCCGGACAGGTCACTGACTGGGCAGACAACGCCATATATCAGGAAAACCACTTGCCACTGGTTGAAGCAAGCTCTCTGGAAAATCTGTTCAATATGCTTGAGCGCAAGAGGTTCGACTATTTACCTTTAAGTATTGGTGAGGCACCCCACCTGATGAAAGGCTTAGTCGAAGCAGAAGAGAAGTTTGCGATAGTTCCAAACCTTGTGCTGTTCTACCCGTTTCCCGTTATGTTTCAGGTAAGCAAACAACACCCGGAACTGGTCACCAGGCTCACCCACGGATTAGAGCAGGTAAAAGCATCAGGGGAATACCAAACACTTTTGAAAACCCATTTCGCGAAGGAGCTGGATTTTTTAGCGAAAGGGGAATACAAGCTCATACACCTTTCAAACAAATCGGTAAAACAATTCGATTTGAATGAGCCGCGGTTGGCCAAGCCAACTATTTTTTATCGCTCCCCTCAACTGTAGAGAGGCAAACCACAAGTTCGCCTCTCTAAACGTGCTCGCCACTTTCGTGTGGGGCAAAAAACAAGAGTGGATTTTCCTTTTTAAAAGCGAGCTCTTCGCTGCGATTGAAGTGCGCGCGAATAAATTCCGCTATACGCGGCTGGATCTCGTTGCGGAATCGACTCCCACTAAATACACCATAGTGACCCACACCAGGCTGTACATAGTCGGTCTGCATGGATTGCGGAATATTCGGGCAAAGCGTGTGCGCGGCCTGGGTTTGCCCAATGCCGGAGATATCGTCTTTTTCACCTTCCACAGTCATCAACGCTACCTTTGTGATAGTCGCAGGATCAACCAAATGTCCCCTGTGGCGCAGAGTGCCCTTGGCCAGACAGTGATCCTGAAAGACTACCCGGATAGTTTGCAGGTAAAATTCCTCGGTTAAGTCCAGCACTGCCAAGTATTCGTCGTAAAACTCCCGGTGTTTATGCACGCTGTCGCAATCGCCTTCCACCAGGTGTTCGAAGTAGTTGCGATGCGCCATCACATGGCGCTCCTGGTTCATGGTTATAAAACCACTGAGCTGTAAAAAACCCGGGTATACCCGCCGCATGAAACCTTTATTAGGCCAGGGCACACTGTAGATCATATTGTCCCGAAACCAACCGTAGCTGCGTTCGAGTGCTACTTTGTTGGGTAGTGTCGGAGACTGGCGAGTGTCGATTGGCGAGCCCATAAAGGTCATGGATGCTGGCAGAAATTCGTTGTTTTCGGCCGACATCACCGCAACAGCCGCTAACACTGGCGGCCCAGGCTGGCAGATTCCAATCACATGTGTATCCGGGCCCAGAAGCTCGAACATCGCCATGATGTAGTCGATATAGTCGTTAAAATCAAAGCGCCCTTTACTTAATGGCACTTCGCGCGCATCAGCCCAATCGGTGACATAGACTTCGTGATCTGGCAAAAAAGCGTCGACGGTACGCCGCAACAGAGTCGCATAATGGCCAGACAATGGAGCGACCAGAAGAACGCGGGGGTCAGCCCACTTTTTGTTGTCGTAGGCTGCGCACATTTGCGAGGAATCTCGCTGAAAATGCAGTAAACGACAAAACGGCTGTTCCCATATTACGCGGGTGGATACATCAACGGTTTCACCATTGACGTCAGTTTTATAAAGCCCCCACTCGGGCTTTTCATAACGCCGGGTCGCCACTTCGAAGAGATCGCATGCGGCTGCCATTGTTCGTCCTGCCCAGGTGTAGGATGCAGGGTTGAGTGGGCTTTCGAGATAGCGCTTACTGGCACCGACGATCTCGCGCCAGGGAGCTAGCGCAGCGTGATTGACTTCGTAGGCGTGATATAACATAAACAACCCTCCGCAATCGGGCGATGGTTTAAGCATATCACACCCATGCTGCACTGCATCATGAAATGTGAAAAACGGCGCTATTCGTTGTTATCTAGCCAGCGCCGCGTCAGGTTTCCATAAGCATCCACGCGCCGATCGCGCATAAATGGCCAAATTCGGCGGACACTCTCGGACCTTTGTAAACTCACTTCAGCGCAAAATGCCCCTTGCGCTTCGATATTTGGCGCCAAAAGAAACTCTCCCTGTGGGCCGGCGATAAAGCTGCTGCCCCAGAACTCAATGCCATCATCAGAAGTCGATGGGGATGCCTCGAATCCGGTTCGGTTGGCGACCAGAACAGGCAGACCGTTGGCTATCGCATGGCTTCGCTGGATCGTAATCCAGGAATCCCGCTGCCGCGCTTGTTCGTCTTCGTCATCATTCGGGTCCCAACCTATGGCCGTAGGATAAATCAGCATATCTGCGCCAGCCAAGGCCATTAGCCGCGCGGCCTCCGGATACCACTGGTCCCAACACACCAGCACACCCAGCTTACCCAACCGGGTTTGCACTGGTCGAAAACCATTGAGTGAATCGGTATTGCCATCACCGGGCGTAAAATAAAATTTCTCGTAAAATCCTGGGTCATCAGGGATGTGCATTTTGCGAAAAATCCCCGCTCGACCTCGTTCGCCGTCGAATACCTGTGCGGTGTTGTGGTACAAGCCGGCCGCACGGCGCTCGAACCCGGACATGACAATCACTATGTCGAGTTCTGCGGCTATATCAGCGACGATCTCTGCAGTCGGACCATCGATGTCTTCCGCCAAATCAAAATTACCAGTATCTTCCACCTGGCAAAAATACTGGGTTGCGTGCAACTCCTGGAGCACCACCAGCTCCGCACCTTGCTCAGCAGCATCGCGGATGTAATCACAGGTGATCGCCAGGTTTTCGGTTTTGCTGTTGCCCGGTATCGCTTGTTGAATAACCGCGGCGGTAATAACTTCACTCATAACAACGACTCAAGCTGGTATTTACGCAATTTGCATAGTGGCGCAATGGAGGCTACCGTGTTGCTCAACGAGCGCAGAGCAATCCACCGGCACCACCTGCAATTGAGGTAATAATTCGCGCAGCATGTCTGTTGCGCGTTCGTCTTCTTCTGCCCCGTACACTGGTAGTAACAAGGTGCGATTACAAATTAAAAAATTGGCGTAGGTCGCGGGCAACAGGCGCTGATCGACACGGCTTCGCACCTGAGGTACCGGTAATTCGACCAGCTGCCAGTAATTTCTTTCGCAGATCAAACTGAGCTGCGAATAGAGGGATTCAAGCTGCTCCGCATCCGGGTGCTGCGGGTTGCGGCCACAGGCAACTATCAGATCGTCGGCAACAAAGCGTGCAATAGTATCGATATGCCCGTCGGTATCGTCACCGGTAAGGTTGATGTTATTTACCCACTCTATACGTTCGAGCCCAAAAAGTTTTTTCAGTTCAGTTTCCAGCTCTGCGCGCGTTTTAGCTCCGTTGCGATGGGCATCAACAATACAATCAGCGTTCGCTAACAATACGCCCTGCCCGTTCACCTCAAGCGCACCGCCTTCCACCACGAGGTCGTAACTGGCAACCGTTGAGCCTAGCCAGGGCGCTAACTTGCCGGCGGCGAGATTGTCCTGGATGCAATTGTACTTGCCACCCCACCCGTTAAAAATGCAAGTGAGATAAGACCTGCGACCACCGCTAGAACTGCTTAGTGGCCCGTAGTCGCGCGTCCAGGTATCGTCATAACCCACCGAGTCGATCAAGGTCAGACGCGCCCGGGATTTTTCATCGAGCGCCAGCGATGCAGCCCACACCTTGGAGCGGGAGTCGGGCTTCACCAACATCAGCAACTGAATATTTTTATCCTGCTCGAGCAAGGTTTCAACGATTCTACCGTAGCAATCGAGTACGTCATCGAGCACATAATCCCAATCACTCCCCGCATACGGAAGCGCCATAAGCACAGCAGAAACTGGCCCATATTCTGGGGCCAGATGAAAAGATGAAGTCATGAAAAGATCGCGAACTAGGGTTGGTTAAAAATGGGAGCCAGCTTGGAACGCCACACGCGCTCATCCACGACACCCACATGGCGATATTGAATGATGCCGTTTTTATCGACTAGAAATGTTTCTGGCGCGCCGTAGACGCCGAGATCCAGCCCGAGCGAACCATCGCGATCAGCAATCACCGATTCATAGGGGTTGCCAAAGTGCGATAACCACTCCAAGGCAGCATCGTCTTCATCTTTGTAATCCAGGCCCACTATACGCACGCCCTGCTCCGCCAGCTTGTTGAGATAGGGGTGCTCGACCCGGCAAGATGGGCACCAGGTCGCCCACACGTTGAGTAGGTAGGGTTCGCCCTGCAGGCTCGCGTTGCTCACTGACGGCTCTTGTTCACCGACCACAGGTAGCGAAAACTCTGGCACCGGTTTGCCGACCAAAGCGGAGGGGAGATGACTTGGATCCAGCGAGAGCCCGCGCAACAAAAACAGCGCGAGCACCGCAAAAATAACCAGCGGGATAAAGAGCTTTAATCGTTTCACTGGGAGGCGACTCCGTCTGTCATGGCAGTGGCAGGCTGACCCTCGCCCTGCGCGTCTTCTAGACTGTCATCCGCATCCGTTACTTGTTCGCGAACTGATTGACGAGCGCGATAGCGTTTATCCGCCATGGCAATACCACCTCCAAGCGCCATCAGAATAGCGCCTAACCAAATCCAGCGCACAACCGGTTTAAAGTGGATGCGAATCGCCCAGTCGGTGTTATCCAGTTGCTCGCCCAGAGCCACATAGATATCCCGCGTAAAGCCTGCGTCTATATCCGCCTCGGTCATCACATTACCGCCGGAAAAATAGCGGCGTTTTTCTGGGCGTAATCGCGACACTTCTTTGCCATGTTTGCGAACAATAATCTCACCGACATCAGCAAAATAGTTTGCGCCTTTCACCCGAGTGACATCCAGTAGCTCATATTCATAGCCGGCAGCGAACACCGAATCACCAATCGCAATTCGAACATCCCGCTGATCACTATAGATCGTATTCAGGCTTGCGCCCATTAAGCTAAATGCGAATCCAATATGAGCAATCAACATACCGTAATAACTGGGTGACAGCTTGCTCAGGCCCGCGGTAAATCTCGGGGCATGACGAATTTTACGTTTTAAATCCGCCAAAGACGCAAAAATGACCCAGCTACCCAAGGTGATGCTTATGGCTGCAGCAATTGAATAATCTCCTTCGATCACCCCCGGGATAAAGCTGCCCAACCACAAAGCACCAATGATCGGCACGGTTTGCCAGGGCCGAATTTTACCGTAGTCGGTTTTTTTCCAGTTGAGCATAATGCCGATGCCCAAGAGCGCAGCAACTACCGCCATCAGTTTCACAAAGAAAAAATTAAACCAGGGTTCGCCAACGGAAATCTTACCTAGGTTCAACGCATCGGAAATGATTGGATACACCGTGCCCAGAAGCACAAATAACGCCGCGATGAAGAACAAGATAGTGTTGGCCAGCAGAAACGCTTCGCGGGACAGAAAGTCGAAGCCGGAAATGCTTTTAACCACTTGCGCGCGAACAGCGAAAAGAGTTAACGAGCCGCCCACCACTATTCCCAGGAACGCCAGAATAAACACCCCACGGGTTGGGTCCGATGCAAACGCATGGACAGATGTGATTACACCTGAGCGCACCAGGAATGTCCCCAGCAGGCTAAGTGAAAAACTGAAAATCGCGAGTAAAAGGGTCCAGTTTTTATAGACGCCACGCTTTTCTGTCATCGCTAAAGAATGAATAAGTGCGGTCCCGACTAACCATGGCAGTAAGGATGCGTTCTCTACCGGGTCCCAAAACCACCAGCCACCCCAGCCCAATTCGTAGTACGCCCACCAGCTGCCCAACGCAATCCCCAAACTCAGAAAACACCAGGCCGCGTTAGTCCAGGGCCGCGACCAACGCGCCCAGGCTGCGTCCATCCGCCCGGATAAAAGCGCCGCTATCGCAAACGCAAATACGACGGAAAATCCCACATACCCCATATACAACATCGGCGGGTGAATAATCAGACCTGGGTCTTGCAAGAGTGGATTCAAATCGGAGCCGTCGCTGGGAATATTCGGCAAAATGCGCTCAAACGGGTTCGATGTGGCGATAGTGAACAGGAGAAAGCCGACCGCAATCATCCCCATTACCGAAAGCACTCGCGCGAGCACATCAATGGGCAGACGGCGGGAAAATACGCTCACCGCAAGCGTCCAGCTCGCGAGAATAAACACCCACAGCAATAGCGAACCTTCGTGCCCGCCCCAAACTGCACTCAACTTGTATTGAACGGGTAACACCAAGTTCGATTGCCGGGCGACGTAAGCGACTGAGAAGTCGTCTGTGTAAAACGCGTACGCGAGAATGGCAAACGCGAGCGCAACAAACACGAACATGCCGACACTAAGCGACCGCGCAGACAGCATCCACACCAATCGCCCGTTAAAACTCCCCGCCATAGGTACAACCGAAAGACAAGTGGCGAGAAGCAGAGCAATAATAAGTGACAGTTGGCCAAACTCAGGAATCATAACTAATGCCTTTGCAGGTTTTCATATGCTCGACGCCATCGGTAGTTACCGTGTCAGCGACTTCAGGCGGCATGTAATTTTCGTCGTGTTTGGCGAGAACTTTGGTCGCTACAAATACGCCATCGTGATCCAGCATACCCGTGAGTACAACTGCTTCGCCTTCGGCAAACAGATCGGGCAAGATACCGTCATAGGTAACCGACAACTCAGAGACGCCGTCGGTTACGTCAAAATCAATTTCCAGGTTATCTTTTGCTCGTGTCACCGTCCCTGGCACCACACAGCCACCTGCACGAATGGTTCTACCCGACGGCGCTTCGCCATTGACTATTTTCGTTGGCGGATAAAACAGGTTGATGTTCTCGTTAAGTGCATAGAGCGTGAGACTGACACCCACACTGCTCACTAACACCACAAATAACACCAGAATCAGCCGTTGTTTTCGTTTTGGATGCATGACGTCCTCAAGAGTGTATACGTTTTTGCAAGGCGCGTTGCTGTGCAAGGAAGCGGCGCTTCGCTAGATAGGGGCCCAGCGCCAGGTAAGCAATTCCGGCCAGTGTGATAACGTAGCTCGCCCACACAAAAGCACCGTGCCCACTCATGGCAAACATGTCAGCGAGCGATGAAAATTGAAACTTCAGTAACATTTGCGATTCCATCTGGTTGAACGCGTCAGACGCATTATGTTGCTAGATTGACCAGTTCCTGAACCCAGCGGGTACGTTTTTCCCGCTGTAAAATTTCCAGGCGCACACGTTCCAGCAGAAGCCAGGCGTAAGTCAAATAAAAGCTGACAATCATCCAAATTAGCGGGTAAGCCATACTCGGGTGGATGCTGGAATTACCAGTCAGTTTCAGAGTTGCCGGCTGATGAAGCGTGAACCACCAGTCCACCGATTTATAAATAATCGGCACATTGATCATGCCCACTAAAGCGAGAATCGCACTGGTTTTATCGGCACTCTCCTGGTTTTCATAGGCTTCCTGCAAGGCGATCATGCCCAGATACAGGAAAAATAACACCAGCATAGAGGTTATGCGCGCATCCCAAACCCACCAGGCACCCCAGGTAGGCTTACCCCAGATTGCACCGGTCACCAACGATATAAATGTGAGCACCGCCCCCAGCGGAGCCGCAGCTTTCATCACCATAAAGGATAGTTTGATCCGCCATATCAAACCAATGGCGCCGCTGATCGCCATCACATAGTAGCCAGCCAGCGCCAGAAACGACGCGGGCACATGAATATAGATAATGCGGTAGCTATTGCCCTGCTGCGAATGAATAGGAGCGAAGCACAGGCCCCAGGCCGAACCGATAAGCAGCATCAGCACTGCCGCCGTAGCAAGCCAGGGCAGCCATGGCCCGGTTTTCTCATAAAACCAACGCGGGGAGCTCCAACGGTGGAACCATTGCCAATTCAAAGGTAAGTCCTCTTGGTCGTCATTATTGGTTTAATCCGATTCGGAGCGCACCGGCCGCCGCCAGCGGCGCCAGCAATAGCGCACCCGTAAAATACGCCCCGAGTACCGCTAACTGCCCACTAAAAGCAAAGCCTTCAATAGCGTTTCGCACCGCGCCTGTACCAAAAATGAGCACGGGTACGTAAAGCGGCATAATAATAAGCGATAACAATAACCCACCGCGCCGCAGCGCAACGGTCAAAGCCGCGCCAATAGAGCCCACCAGACTGAGCGAACCGGAGCCGAGCAGCAAGCTGGCAATCAGGGGCCCGAAGCCCGCGTCAGGCAACGCCATCATTACGCCGAGCAGAGGCGCCAACAGTGTCAATGGCAAGCCGGTAATCAGCCAGTGGACAAGTGCTTTCACCATCACTAACCAGTACAAAGGCTGCCCACTGATCGCCATTTGCTCAAGCGAACCGTCCTCGAAGTCACCTTTAAACAGACGGTCTAATGAAAGCAAGGTCGCTAGCAGAGCAAGAATCCAAATCATCCCTGGTGCGATGGGCGCGAGTACTGCAGCCTCGGGGCTAATGCCCAGGGGCACAAACACCAGTACAGACAGAAAAAAAATCGCAGGGTTCGCGATATCACCCCGATTGCGAAACGCCAACAATAAGTCGCGTTTTACGCTCGCCATCAGCAGCGTGCCCAGACCCGGTAACTGGATCATGCAACCTCCACAGGTGCGGGCGGAAAATCGGCGAGATCCAACACCCGAAAGTGGCTAATCGCCTGTAATGGCTGATGCGTTGTTAGCAACACAATACCACCACGCGCCGCGTGCTGGGCCACTACACCTTCCAGTTCGGCAACGCCTGCGCGATCGATTGCGGTAAACGGTTCGTCCAGCAGCCATAAAGGCGCCTCACTGATATACAAACGCGCCAGGGCAACCCGCCGGTGCTGACCGGCAGACATCTGACTGCAGAGTACATCTTCGTAACCACCTAGCCCAACGCTGGCAAGAGCAGAAGTTAAAATATCGCGATCAGGTAAATTATCGTGGATCAGGCTTTTGCGTCCATTTAAACCAAAATACCAGCTTAAATTTTCCAGTGCTGTTAACGACAGATTGACCGCCGGGTGGTGCCCCAGATACAGCAAATTTTCCCGTAAACTGGCCGAATTCAGGCGCCACGACACCTCACCCCGGGTTGCAGGCAGTGTACCTATGATAATTTTCAGAAGCGTCGTTTTACCGCGGCCATTCGCCCCTGTAACCTGCACGATATCGCCGGCAAAGAAATCTGCGTTCAACGACGCGAACAATACTCGCTCGTCGCGTTCACAGGTAAGATTAACTAGCGATAGGCCTTGTTGTTGGTTATTTTCTGCTGCCGCCAATGTTACTGAACCCGGTAAACACATGTAAGGGCCGCTATTATAAGTAGGAATCCGCTTTATTTTCATTAGTTTATGGATCTACCGCCTCTCATAACGCGCATTATTAACGCACGCACACCAATCACGAGCCCGGCTAAACTCGAGCTGGTGTCATTGGCCGAATATGCAGGAAGCCAATTATCTGTGGTTGCCGAGGAGGTAACGCCACTGCAACCTCAGCTGCGGCAACAGTTACTGGCTCAGATTGCACAGTGGGTTGCGCAGTCCAAAATATCACCAGCTTTGGCGCAACAGATACAAACCGCGCCCAACCTTCTCGCGGCGAAGCTGCAAACGCAGAGCCCACAGAACCTTATGGAGCGCCTAAACCCCGTCGTTCAGCAACCTATTGCAACCCTGCTCGCCATATCTGCGACACCATTACGCGCCGGCGCCCCGCTGAGTGTTCGTATTGGTGTCGAGGGGATGCTCCACCTCTTGCCGATGGGCGTGACTGAAACATCCAATGCTCCCGCCGCTTTGCTCGCGGGGTTGCGTCAGTATCGGTCCTACAGCGAGCCCCTCGCACAGCCAGTCCGCTTGCTGAGTGACATTCAACAGCATTTGTTGAAAATTCCGACGGAGCACCGTACTGCTCTGCTCTCGCCACGGCTGGAAGGCGCCGTCGTAGCCTTACTACAACAACCTCCGACGGCAGGTACCATCAATGCAACGCAGTTAGAACGCCTATTCCGCAGCAGCGGACTCTACCTGGAAAATAATTTAGCGCAGCTGGCCTATCGCCAGCCGGCGGCAAAAACTGAAACAGCGTCCCACACACCACTAACCAGTGCGGGCAGGATTCCCGACCTGAAACAGGCGCTGTTAAGCGTGTTTAGCAGTGCGACTCAGGAAGCAACACGACTTCAGCAAACGGCGTCCACCCCACCGCAAAGCCTGAGTGAGGCGCTCGCCAGTGCTGGCGCACGCATAAAGCAATCGGGGCAGTTACTGCAGTATTTACAACAGCTGACAGGTCAGACTGGTCTGAACACCGCCATGTTCGCCAGTGTTATCGCAAAGGTCAGCCCAGACTTGCCTCGCCAGCTTGCCGCCTTGATTCAAGCCGCGGCCGCTCTGGGCCTGGCTCGAATCAGCAGTAACCAATTACAACAGCTAAGCCGGCACAGCCAGGAGCCGGGCGCATTGATGCAATCCCAGGTAGAGTTTTTTGTGCGCGCGGGTGCCGAGCAATTGATGCCGGTAAACCTCCACATAGAAGAAAGACGCGCCCCACCGCAAGACGATACCGACCAGAAAGAGTCGCGCAAACGCAAATCCCAGCATACCTATTGGCGAGTGTTTATGGAGCTGACTTTGCGCGATAACAGCCAACTGGCAACCGAAATAACCTTTCAGGATGAACGATTGAGAACCCGTATGTGGAGCGATTCGAGCCACCTGCAACAACGCGCAACGGAACAACTTGATCAACTTCAGGCACGGCTGGAAGCCAGCGGCATTCAGATTGACGGCATGACGGTAGAGGCTGGACCTCCGCCAGCGCAACCGCGCCAAACGGTACAACAGCTAATTGATGTGAGAACATGAAACCAGAACAACCCACCAAAGCCGTAGCCCTTTTCTACGACGGGGAGTCTGCACCTACAATCACTGCCAAAGGCAGTGGTGAGCAAGCGGAAGAAATTTTGCGGATTGCCCGGGAAGCAGAGGTTCCGCTGTGCGACAACGGGCCTCTGGTAGAGTTACTGAGCCAGTTAGAGCTTGGCGATAGCATTCCGAAGGAGCTTTACATCGCAGTCGCCCATATAATCGCTTTCGCTTATCAATTGGATCAGCGTGCTAGCGCACCTGACCGCGAAATCCCGCTATAATCGCCGCCCCATTTCATAGCCTCAGTCTGGAGCACTCTATGTTGACAGTGAACGAATATTTCGAAGGTAAGGTTAAGTCGATTGGTTTCAGCCCTGCTGGCCTGCCAGCCACCATCGGCGTGATGGCGATTGGCGAATACACCTTTGGTACCGATTGCCGAGAAATCATGACCGTAGTGAGCGGCGAGCTAACGGTGAAACTGCCCGAACAAGCGGATTGGCACACCTACATTGCCGGGCAGACGTTTGAAGTTGAAGCCAACCAAAGCTTTGACTTGAAAGTTGCGGTAGAAACAGCCTACCTTTGCCAGTACGATCGTTAATCCAACACCGATGATTGCGTAGGCAACCGCACAGAAAAACGGCTGCCTGCGCCGTACTCGCTGGCGACCGAGATCTCGCCGCCAAGAATCTCCACCACATCGCTCACTAGCGCCAAACCCAGCCCCGTCCCTTGTATACCCTGGGTGTTGCTCTCTTTCACCCGCTGATAAGAATCAAACAGCGAATCCAGCTGATCTGCGGGGATTCCCATTCCGGTATCCGCCACCTCAATCAGAAATTCTTCGGCACAATCTTCCATAGGCGGCTCCACATCCAGTGGCTGCACAACAACACTCACCTGCCCTTTTCGCGTGTATTTCACGGCATTGGAAATCAGGTTAATTAAAATCTGCCGTACTTTGTGAATATCGCTGGCCACTGTAAATTCAGGCGGGCACTGAACCTCGTAATGCAGCTTTTTCATTTCCGCCAGATAGTGCATTTGTTCATGTATTTCATCGAGCACATCCTGCGGCCGAAACAGGGTAATTTCTGTGGTCATTTTACCCGCTTCGATTTTAGAAATATCCAGCGTGTCTGAGATCAACTCATTGAGCTGCATACCGCCTACCTTGATCCCCCGCAATGCTTTGAGATCCCGGTCTTTAAGGTTCTCCGCGTTGCGACACAAGAGCAGATCGGAGTAGCCGACAATCGCGTTCAACGGAGTACGCAATTCGTGAATCATCTTTGCGTAAAAGTCGCGCCGGGCCTGAGCTCTCGCCACGCTGGCCTGCGCTTGCGCCCGTTTCACCTCAGACACATCGAAGACATAGCCGATCACACTTTGCCCGACAGGTGAAACCAACGGGCTGAAATGCCAGTTAAACCAGAAATCGTCTATCGCCACTTCCACTGGCGCGCGTAAATTTTGCGAATCCACAATTTGGGCACAGATCTCGTTGATATCCCGTGGCATTATCCGCGCGTGTCCCTGGTCATCGAAACCGTGCGTCATCATCAGGTGCTGCATGGCCGGGTTGCAGAAAAGCATTTGTCCAAACTCGTCGAACTCCACAATCGCCGCCGGATTTTTATCGACAAAATCGGCAAACTTCTGCAGCTCCGCAAAACTGTAATCCTGCTGTTCGTTGCGGTGAAAACGGACTACGAAGTGACCATCTGCCGTCACAGGCAAACGCGCCGTGCGGTAGTCAACACTGACATAGTCCCCTTCTGCCGACAGCCAAAAACTGCTTTTTACAGTCGTTGAGTCGGCATCGCGGCAAATTGGACAATCCTCAGGCGCGTGGTGAAGCCGCCGCGTCGAAATACAAATTCGGTCGTGTGCCATTTGGCCGATCAACTGTTCGGCGCGCCAGCCAAGTATGGTCTGCGCTTGTTCAGAGATGGCCAGAATGCGTCCGTGCTCGTCCAATACAATGGAGCCATCAGGCCAATAGGTGAGCCAGGCGTTTGGATCACTGGGGATATTAGTGACAGGTTTAACCATTGCGCTATCCCGGTACCGTTGCTACCAAGCGGCGGGCTGGATCATCGTCCGGACTCGACGGGTCGAGTACGCCAGTAATTGAACGCTCATTGGCCGATTCCATACTCAGATCCACGCGCAGAGCGCTGCGCAATGGCCGACTGTTACTGTCGTATTCAATTCGAATAATGGGGGTAAGGTGGGAGTTCGGATTGATTTCCTCCACCACAGCTTTCTCACCCGTATTCAGGCGCACTGCAGTCGTTACGGGGTATACCCCCAACATACTGATTAGCGATGCCACGCAAGGTAGCGCAAAGCGACCTTTCTCTGCGTGCATATAGAGGACTCTCAGTGCTTTGGTAGGCAGCATACCCGGCTTGTCGTTTAAGTGATGCACCCACTCATCGTAAGTGTTTACCACGGTAAGTATATGGCTGGCCGGATGTATCTGGTCGCCTTTCAATTGTTTCGGATAACCAGAGCCGTCGTTCATCTCATGGTGCTCAGCGATGATTCGCCGACTTAAAGCATCTATGTTGGCGCTGTCCAACATCCGCAAGCCCAACTCCACGTGCGACTGTGCCAGGCTGCGCTCCGCCGCGGTGTAATCTGAACGCTTGCCCATCAAGTGCAATGGAAGCTGCATCCAGCCACTGTCATGCAGCAGCGCAGCAACACCCAGGGCGTGCATTTCCTCTTTCGCCAGCCCGGTGACGGCAGCGAGATTCAGGCATAAACAAAACGAACCAAACGCGTGGTCAACCAGCTTTTGCGCTTTGCCGGTGAGGTGTGCAAGCGTTTGCAGCGCCTGCTCATTGCGTTGCAAACTCTCCAGGGTTTTATCCACCAATGGCGCCATTGCCTCACCGTCCACCGGCAGGTTGCGCTCGAGTTTTTCGTTGATGCTGCGCACCGTATCTTTTACTTCTGAGCGCAGCCGTAGCGCGATGGCAAGCTCTTTTTTGAAGCCAGGTGACAGATCGTGTGTCTGCGTCGGTGCTTGCAGCTCGCTGGCGTTAAGTGGCTGGGTTTCTGTAACCGCACTGACAGGTTCGCTTGCCACCTGCTGGGGGGCGCTGCCGCGCTCAAGGTCGATCGTCACCAACTTAACGCCAGCGGAACGCAGCTTGTTGATATCGTGGCCACTGGCGATCATGCGGCTGTGCTTAAAAAATGGACTTTGCATCCACGGAATATCTAACTCCACGACAAACATTCCCGGCACCAGCTGGGCCAAAGGAATCTGCTGAGTTTTACGATTAGCACTCATAGATTGCATACAGGCGGAAAGGAAATTTTCCCATAAGTATAGTTTCCCCGCGCCACAACTCTTTATACGTTTTTCTTATCAAGGCTTTCCATACTCAAGGCACCGTTCAGGGATGAGACACCAAAAAAAACGGCGCCATAAGGCGCCGCAAATCATGGAAAATTCCGTTGCTGTCAGGGGTGAGCTTCTGGCTCTTCACAGCTCAGCACGATGCTGGTCTGGAACATAAAGTTAGACTCAACCGTGTGGCGCTCGGCGAAGAACAGATCGAAACTATAACGACCGCCTATTTCGATGCCCAATTGATCAGCGACATCATCCAGTGCAATAGATTTTTCCTGTACACCGTGAACACCACCAATATCAATTGCCCGGCGGCCGTTAATGTAGAGCCACAGATCATCATCACCACGGAACACGAATTTTTCGCCACCCAGGTAATCGAAATACAGGTGTGACTCCAGCGTGAAGTGGTAGTTATGCTCAAACCCCGGCGTCAAACCCCAACCCAAATCATCGATTGGGAAAAACGCTGAATTCTCGTAGGTCCAGATATCCGTTCCAGGCGTTCGCTGGATTTCCAGCGACATTGGCAGGCGCAGGTTCACGTCTTCAACATCGTTATACCAACTGGCAAACGCGTTAGGGCCGTTGGTCGTTTCGGTGCCGCGGCGGCCGTGCGCGTAGACTGGCTTACCATCCTCGCCCAGCCATTCGGTGACAATCCCGCGATCGCTCGCAATGTTGTACTCAAAGTCCGGGTGAGAAGATTTAAAGTCACGGATCACCACCGGGAAGCTGCGCGAGTCCACGCCAGACATGTCACAGGTGGGCGGCTCATTTACAGTGATCATTACCGTGTCCGGCTCACTATTCCATTCGCCATCATTTACAACCAGCTGCACCACATAATCGCCAGGCAAGTCGACCGCAATTCCAGTCGCTACAGATTCCGGCGCGATCAACTTAGCAGCGCTGCCATCAGGCGTTGAAATTAAACTCCAAGAGAACGCCAACGGCTGCATTTCCGGATCGTAGCTACCACTGCCATCGACAGTGAGCATTCCCTCTTGGTCTACAGTGCGATCTTCGCCCGCGTCAGCAACCGGTTTCGCGTTGCTGGTGCTCAGCACAACCATATCTGCCGAACTTTCTACCAGGCCATCGCTCACCACTAAGGCAAACATGTAATCACCAGAGGTGTCCACCAATACGTGCGGCTGCATTACAGACGCGTCACTTAGTTGTACCTGGGCTTCTGCCGGTGCGGAGACGAGTGACCAGCTATATGTCAGTGCATCGCCATCCGCATCAAAGCTGCCACTACCATCAAGACTCACTGAGCTACCCACGGAGGTTGACAGGTCATCACCCGCGTCAGCGACCGGTGCGGTGTTCGCTAATGACACATTGATACTCACTGTGTCCACATCGCTTTCACTGGTACCGTCGCTCACAACCAAGGCAACGACGTAGGCGCCGGCGACGTCCGGCATAAACTGCGGTGTAACACTGGTCTCATCAGCCAAAGTCACGCCGCTAGTCACGGGCAGTTCAACAAAGTACCAGCTGTAGGTTAGAGGATCGCCATCCAGATCTGTACTACCAGAGCCGTTCAACTGTGCAACATCACCGGTTTCCAGCGCCTGGTCCAAACCGGCGTCCGCAGTGGGTGCGTGATTGACCGGCGATGGCGAAGGTGTTGGCGTTGGTGTCGGTTCTGCGCTTGGCTCTGCACTTGGTTCAGTACTGGGCTCCACAGAAGGCTCAACACTGGGTTCAGCGCTAGGCTCCACTGAAGGTTCGATAGACGGTTCTGCACTCGGCGTAACAGAGGGCTCCGCCGTTGGTACCGGGGTCGGCTCAGCTGTCGGCGTGGGTACCACAGACGGCACACTTGATGGCACCGGCGTAGGCGGAGCGATTGACGGCGTTACTGAGGGGGTCGGCGTGGGCGCAACTGTTGGGGCAACCGATGGTGTCACGGATGGCACTATGCTCGGAGTAACAGAAGGTGTCACGCTCGGGACCACCGAAGGCGTCATCGTTGGTGTTATTGACGGCGCTACTGAGGGTGTCACCGATGGTACGACACTCGGAGCAATTGTAGGCACAATGGAGGGCACCACTGACGGCATCACGCTTGGTTGTACGCTGGGTACCGGGGTTGGCGTCGGGCTCGGCGGGTAGCTCGGCACAACACTGGGCTCCGGCGTCGGCTGAACCCCAGGGTCATCGCAGACAATGCGGGAGCCATCGACATCTTCAACGTAGTCGTCTGAATATGGGGCGAAAGGATAATCGAGACCAACATGAGGCTGAGCGAGCGCCAACTCTGTGTATTCTGTTCCAGCTTTGGCTTTAACCACGGGTAAACGGCTGTCCGTCTGCGGGTTATATACCCAGATACCGTAAGCACTCTCGATGCTGTTCGCATCTGAATCCGCACGACAGAAAGCGCTGACACCAGCGTCGACTTCTGTACATTGCGCCCAGCTCACCAAAAGGCGCGAAGATCCATCGCGATAAGGCGCAACCGCAGAGTACCAGCCAGGTAGTGATGCCTGATTAGGGAATAAACCAACACTATCGGCAATCACCGGCTCGAGTGCCATGTTGGCAAATACCACTCCGCTCGCAACGTCGTTCGGGCTTTGCAGTTCCATAACATTGCCGCCGAGAAAACCATTGTAGCGATGCTTCAGCAAGGTGATCAGCTGGCCATTCTCCGCCTGCACTAATTCTTGTAAATTCAGCATGGCCTCATCGGAAGCGCCAGTATCTACAGTATTGTATAAACGCTGCAGTTCACTGCCATCGGCGGCGATGCGCAAAATGCTGTAGTGGTTGGAGGCCAGGGCCGGGCCGAATGGCGTGTCCTGGGTGTAGGCGCACAGCTCCGAGTTGGACCAGGTGGCGGGCGCTTCAATACCCGCGGGGTAATCGGAAGCAAACAGGTTAACCGCAGCGGTTTGGCTGCGCGTATTAGCCAGCACCAGATCACATTGGGGCACCAACTCGTAACTGCGACTCCAACGCATGAACGCAACGCGACCGTCCTTCAGGCTCGCAGGCTGGGTATCATGGTGGTTGCCGTAGGTCAGCTGTACAATATTTTCGCCCTGCAAAGTCATCGCGTGGAGTAGCGACGGTTTTTCGCTCGGGCTGATCTTATAACAGTTTTCTTCTGTGTCCTCGGGCAGGGTGACATCAGAGGGATGATCCGGGTTACCGGCCGCGCGGTCAGTGGAAAAAACAATGGTTTGCGTTTTTGTATAGGCGGGGTTGGTGTCCTGACCCGCGTTGGCGATAACGTTGTCCGCAATCAAACGCCTTACTTCGCCGGTTTCAAAACGGTATTCGTAAATGTTCCAAGTATTGTCGGTTGGGTGATCGAGAGGACCGTGGGCCGCAAACAGCAACGTTTTTCCGTCATAGGAGGTATTCAGGTTTTTTACGTCGTAATCCGGCGAGCCAAAATACGCGGCCAGAATGTCGACGCTTTGCCCTTCTATATCCAAACTGGAGCGCAGCATCAACTTTGCGCCAGGTTCGAATTCATAAGGCGCGACCACGTCTAGCGGGGTCGTAGTGTCGCTGCTAAGGCTTTTCTGTAACTTATCTGCCGTTGCGTCTACAGTCTTTTCGCTATTGCGTGAGATAAAAACAAACTGTGTATCCGCAATAATCGCATTATCGTCCTGCTGGAGCATATTTTCCTGCGACTCTCCGTCGCTGCCCGAACATGCCGCCAGTAATACAGCGCTGGAAACCAGACTGAATCGCACTAATGACAATTTAAATTGCTGAAACATAAGATTCACTCCACGAGCTGGGTTCGAGGCGAATGCATTAACCTCATGCGATTACCCCAAAACTCGCTGCCACCCATTTTAGTACTTTTTAATTAACCAATTATTTAATCCACTCATACTCAAGCCGCGCAAGCGCCATCAAATAAGTAGATTCTCATGACATAGTGGCAGAAGGGTCGAAGAATTTTCGGTATCGCATCCCAATCGTCAGATGCCAACCGACTCACTGCTGCATTTTTACCCAAACTGTGGCAAAGCCAACAATGAATTTGTGAACCAGTTTTAGGCTATATCCGCGTGAGAATTTTGTGATAAGCAGGCGTGTGGCAGAGCAGTAGCAAAGAAGAGCTAATAAACTGACAGAATCTGTTTAGACGCGAAAGGTTCTCGCCAACAGCAAGTATTGATCATGTTTTAGGCGCATTGACATTGGCGCATTAGTATTAAAAAGTGCGGTAGCGGCCATCCCTGCGCCGCCGACAATTGTTAACTAGGGAAGAACAGAAAGTCGTATTCGACTATCGCAGGCGACACTTCACGGGCGCCAAAATTTAGTGCGCGAATTTTACGCAGGATTTCACTTTCCAGAGTGGCAACCCCGAGCTCGCTGCCCAACAATTGCAAATTCGAAATTGAACCATCTGGCTCGATCACCAATTTAAACGTAAATTTGCCGCCCAACTCAGGATTGTCCACCAGCGCTTTTTGGAATATTGCGTCGACACTGCTTTTTGTGCGTTCCAGCGTGCGCCGAATTGATTCCATATCCCGCTGCCCTTTTTTATTTGAGCGGTGAGTCGCCAAGGTGCTTATTGGTAAATCCGCCGAGCCAACACCAGCAATTTGTGTGGAATTATATTCTTCCAAGCCAGCCGAATCGCCGGAAAGCATTGAATCATCCACGGTTATGCCGTCGCTTCGCTTCACAGCTCCGTCCTTGCCGAGGAATTCACGATTACTCTGCTTCGCTTCTCCTTGCGTATTGCTGCTGACGTTTCTGCTTTGCAAACTGGCGAGATTTAACGATCCACGCAACGCCGTGAGTTGACTCGACAACGCATTGAGCCCCTGCGAATCCGCCATCGCATTTTCGCTATCCTGCTTTACTGCCGGGCCCTTTTTCTTGGCCACCTTTGGTTGCGCTCGCGCTTGTTGCGGCTCTTCCTCGATTACTGGTTTTGCTGCTACCGGTTGCGCCAGCTCTACGGGCTCGGGCGTTGGCGGCGGCAGTGGTTCTTCCAATGGCTCCAGCATAACCTGGGTTACAACAGGAGGCTCGCGCTGCGCCTCGTAAGATAACTCAAACACTGGGAGCCACGGAATAACCAGCATCATCACCAGCACAGGAATTAATATCCGTTTTAGCCAGCGCTGAAACGCTTTTTCCTGCGCTTCGTCCTCCGCCCAAGGCAGGCGAATATCGAGAGCAAGCGGCTGAACAGCAATAGTCATTCGCTAACCTCCCGCCGTGATCGAAGCTGTATCAAAAACCGGGGCAGCCTGCACATCAGCTGCCACTCGGTTCACTGCGAGTGAAATATTGCGGAACCCCTGTTGGCGACAGGTTTGCATCACGCTCTTAATTAAATCGTAGGATGTGTCTTTGTGGCCCATGATCGTCAGGCTGAGGCCGTTTTCCTGTTGATACGCATTAAGGTCACCCAGCTTCTCTTTGTGAGCCGTCAGGCGTGCTTGCAGCGGCTCGATAAATTCGTCCGGCGCCGCGAGAATTGCGTCAAGATCAATCACCTGCTCATCGCCAAGCCATAATTGGTACTCGCCAATTTTAATCAGCAGGTCTGCATGAGGGGCTTTACCTGAGCTGGAGTCCGGCAATTTGACAAATTTTGCCTGTTCAATGGTTTGGCTGTCGCCTGAGTTTAAGAGCAAAAAGAACACCAGAATGGTAAAAATATCCATCAGCGCAATAAGGCTTAATTTCGCCTGCGGTGGCTTGTTTTCTCGTGGGACAAATACACTCTGACCGATCACGGCGCATCCCCCAATGAGAGTTCTGGAAACAACTCGATTTCCACAACACTGGCCGCTACTGTTGTTTTAAAAGACTTAACGGTTTGCATGGTGCTGATCAACGTCTGATATGGCAAATTTTTCGCAGAGCGCACAACTGCGTTTCGTTTTTCCGGAAGCTGGCGTTTTACCTCCTGTAAAACCTGCGACAACATCAAGTAATCGTACCCTGTTACTTCATCACCAGATTCCAGCACGTCAGTTTTGAGCGGTATATCTTTAAGCACAACATCCGTTGGGTACACCACCTGAAAGCCGGTATCGGTAACAATAACCTCCAACTGTGACTGTGACTCGTTGCTGTTGTATGCGCCACCAGTCAGATCTGGCAGCTTCACATCAAGCACTGTGATTTGGGTGAACGTCATGCTCAGCAAAAGCACCGGAACCAGTACAATCATCAGATTCATGAACGAGGTGACGTCCAATTCAGAATCGTCTGTGCCTTTATAACTAAATCGACCAATCATGTTAGGCCCTCACCAGCTCTCAGGCGCCGCTCATACTGGGAGTGACCACAGAATTACCCTCTGTGATAATTTGTGCTGGGTTGATCTGCCCTGCCGCGTGGTTCGGCGCGGATTGCGGTGCTGGCACCACGGGCTGAACCATTTGCGGTGCCTGTCCGAAGGGTGATGCGGTAACTTCAGGGCGCGGCATACCGGCTTCGATAAAACGGTGAAGTGTCATAATGTTTAAAAATTTCACCGCCGACATTTCGATACTGGTCACTATCTTTTTGGTCTTGTTTTGAATAACCGCATTCAATACCAGCAGCGGTATCGCCGCAATCAAACCAAATGCCGTCGTGTTCATCGCCACGGAAATGGATGAGGAAAGCAGCGTAGATTTTTCTGCGGGATCAGCATTTGCCACTGCGGTAAACGCACCGATAAGGCCAATAATCGTACCGAGCAGACCCAACAGGGTCGCCACATTTGCCAGCACAGCGAGATAACCGGTACGGGCTTCGAGACGTGGCAGGGTTTCCAACATTCCCTCATTCATCGCATTCTCAACATCCGCGCGCTGTTTGGAAACTTTCATCATATCCAGACCACAACCAATAATGCGCACCACTGGCGCAGTGGACTCACGCGTATACATCTGCATTTTATCCATGTCGGTTGTACGCAACAGCGGAATAAAATCCTCGAACGCTTTAATATTGCGCCGCTTTTCATACGCCAAAAACAACCAGCGTTCTACCGTGATTGCGATACCAATAAAAAAGACGATGGCAATTGGGATAAGAAAAAAGCCACCCTCCTGAAAAAACTTTACGATAATACTGTACGCATCAGCCATAACTCTCACTCTCTCGTTTATTCAGCGGCGACGGGGGTTTCGAGATTCATCTCGTCATAAACATTCATGGAGCGCACCATTACATCGCGATCCACTAGATTCAGCGTTCCATCGTGTTTAACATCCAGATTCCATTGCAATTTGTCCGGCGTAGATGTGCCCTGCCACGGGATAAAATAGCTCACCGCAGGCTGCTCCTTATCGCCAACAAACGTCGATTCCAATTTGTAGTAAGTCGCATCAGCGCGACTTTCTACTTCCAATTCCTGGGTTTTGTCTTTTTCAGCAGACCACACACCAGCACTCACACTCAGCGCTAACAGCGCTGACGCAATTTTTCCGCACAAGGTCATACGCCGTCTCCTGCTACAGACAAACTTTGCCCTGCCACGCCAGCGCGAATACTGTAATTCACACCTGTACGCTCGCGGATTTCTGCAAGCCAGGTGGCGACTTCGCCTTCGCTGTTGCCAGACAAAAATTGATAAGCTTCCATGTGTTGTTGGGCGAGCAGTGGTTTATTCATATAAACGTCGTACAAAATGGCAAGGTTGAGGTGCGCTTCTGGAAAATCCTTCCACAACGCCAGCGCCTGCACATAGTAATTTTGTGCAACAACATACTGCCCCTGTATGCGACGCACTTTAGCAAGGCGCAGGTAGGCATTAATATTTTCAGGGTTAGTTGTAATCGCCTGCTCATACAGGGCGGCTGCGTCGTCTAGTCGCTGCTCCTGAAACGCGATATCGCCCAGCATCACTTTGGGGCCTGAAAGTTCTCCTGCCTCAACAATAAGCTTTTCCAGAATTTGCTTTGCCTCGCCGTAGGACTCTGCTCGAAAGGCTCGCCTGGCAGCAATAAATTGTGCAACGGCTTCTTTATTAATGCGGCCAGTTTGCACAGCATAAGGGTTGACAGCCATCTCATAAGGAAGCAACACACCATCTTTATCAAAACTATCTACTGGCAGGTAACTTTCTGTAGGCATTACTACGGGGGCCACCTCTGCAGAAACCAGAGGGTCCTTTACACTTGTGCTACCGCAACCGGCTAATGCGAGTGACACAGCCAGAATACAACAAGCTCCAGCAGTACGACTCGTAGCTAATTCTGAACAAAAAGATTTAACGAATTTCATCGCCATAACTCACAATGATTTCCTGTTTGGCAAATCGTATGGGGTTCAACACTTGCATCTCTGCAAAACTTTTTTCGATCCAGGGATTAAATTCGCCTTCCCAGGCCCGACTTACATTAGCGGTGTGAACGTCGCGAGCCAGATCGTCAAATGGTACCGCCTGCTGCTCGATAATTTCGCGATACGTCGCTTTATCACTTTTTGATAAACCAGACGGTACCGGCGAGCTGCGTAACTCTGTCGCAAACACTTGGTACAGGCTGCCGATCTTGTAACTTGACTCTGTAACAAACTCCAAAATGCCGTATTCCGCCGCTTGCTGATACCGCTGCAATGCGCTTTGCAGTTTTTCGTTTTTACGCGATAGACTTTTGATCAAAGGCAGTCGCAATCGGGTTTTGTTAAATTCGGCTGCAAAATAATTACCGTACTCCATATTTGCCCAAGCACCCAGCCAACGGCTGCGGTCCGTGCGCAAATTCCCACCTTTGCGGTCGCCATCGATAATGCGTCTGAGCCAATACAGTTTTTTGCCCTCCTCGCCCATAGCTTCGTAGTTAGTGGCAAGGTGATAACGGGCTTCCATCCGGGGTTCGAATGGCGTCTCATATTGATAAGCATAACTTTTAAACAAATCGGCGGCTGCGGCATGGTTCTTGTTTTTTTCATGCATAGTCGCAGCCAGGAAATGCGCTTCACGTCGCACCTCGGCCTCTGGATCTTTGTTCATCAGATGCTCATAGGCCGTTGCAGCCAACGCCCACTGCTCACTTTGTTCATACGCAAATGCGAGCTGGCGAGGAAAGTTCACCGCCAAGGTGTGCTTCGGATAGTTCGCCATCAGCTCTTGTAGCTCCGGGATGGCGCGCTCCCATTCTTCAAGTGTTAACAGAATAGTAACCGCGTCGTATTGCGCCGTTGCGCGAATTTCTGCGTCCGGCGTAAGCGACTTGATTTTTAAAAAGTGATCTGCCGCTTCAAGGTTCGCCTCACCCGTTGCCAACTGTTCGGCACGTTTATATATGGCCGTAGCCAGCCGCTCACTCACCTGCGTATATTCGTCACTACCCGACGCGATCAAATCTCGCTGGCTTGCGTAGCTCGCCTCCGCTGCCGCATAGTCCTCCAGCTTGATATAGGAATGCGCCATAATCCCATACGCTGTTTTCTTAAGACTTTTGTCAAGATTGGTATTATTCGCAATTAACGCTTGCGTAATATCGATAGCGCGCTGATATTGATCAATATCGAACATTGCTTCCGCTGCACTGGTAAGCACCGCAGGGCTTCGCTTGTCACTATCGAAGGTTTCGGCGAATTGCAGCATGCTTTCCACAGCGTTGGACTGCCATTTACGCGCTGCCCGCGATCCCTCTTTCAAAGCACTAACAATCCGTTCATAACATATAATGGCCGCATAACCTGCGTCTGCAGCTTTGTCTTTGGCACTAGCGCCAACTGGCTGATAAGCCACTAGTTCGTAATCAACCACCGCTTGTTCATATAACTCCGCCTGAAACAGCACCTCCGCTTTTAAAAAACGCATGCTGTCCACAGCCGGATCTTGCGGAAAAGTCTCTATAAATTCTTGGTAATAGCCAGCAGCCAGCGTTAGGGATGAAACAGCCTCTTGCTTGCGAGCAGATTTTTTTGCACCCTCCAGCGGCGACTCTGCATCGGCAGAGGTACTGGCCAAAAGGTCCTGACCGGTCGCGTGGTGATGTTGAGCAAGCACTTGTAAATAGTCCTTGATTACCGGCTCTACATCATCGCGCAACGATTGCTTCGCGCCAGGAAAACTAGAGCGGATTCCATAGGCCGCCACATAGGTCGCTTTTTCTTCCAGTGCGGCAGTTGGGAATCCACCTTGTTCGTATGTTTCGACAAGTTTTTTGTGAAGATTCGGCGCCTTTTCCGAGCGAGGATATTCGAGTACGTATGATTTGAAAGCGTCTGCCGATTCTTGATATAACTCCTTTTCAAGATAGAAATCACCCAGCGTTTCGTATAGCAACCAAACATAAGGCGCGTTATCAAGGCCATCTACCGTTTTAATTGCCGCGGCACCGCCTAACTTGTCCAGAGCCAAGCTCATGGAATGTAGACTGTCTTTTACCATCGATTGCTGCGGCTTGGCCAGGGTCGCCACATCAGAAGCGTCACCAAACAGATTTTTCATCACATACACATACGACGTTAAACTGCCGCGATAATTGTGCTGTTTGTAGCGTGACCACCCCAACATATAATGCGCGTTCACCTGAAATTTTTCAGCGCCAGACTGGGTGACAGCAAAGTAAGCTTGCTCGGCCTGTTTGTAGCGCTGGGCGCTGAAATAAATATCGCCTTTGCGAAAATAGGCCTCGCCTATGTTTGGGTAGTAAGGATGCCGTGACGTTAATTGTTCCAGCATTCGCAGTGCTTCTGCCTGCTTGCCTTCCATATCATAGGCTTTCGCCAACTGGTACAACACTTCCGCATTGTCCGGTGAGTTCGGGTATTTCTCTAAAATTTCTTTGTAGGATTTGATGGCATCGAGATAATAACTTTTCGAATAATCCGAGCTGTTTTGCGAATCCTGCACCCCCTCCATCATGTAAACATCTGCAATCCTGCGCTCGATTTGTTCCTTAAGCTGCTTATCTTCAAACAGGTCAATTAACTCTTCGTACTCCGCCCGCACTTGTTCGTGGTTCATTTTTTCTACCGGCGCTTCAGGCTCTCGCTCCGGCGAGTATTTCAGCTGACCCAGGGTTTTAGAACCATTATTTGACGCGCAACCAGCAACGAGGAACGCAAGCAGCGAGAGAGATACCCAATGTTTATTCATGCCTAAGGTCTGCCGTTATTCAGTCGTAGACGAGCTTGAACGCGTGTGTTCAAGCTCCAGTAAAGTTGAATCGAACAAACGGGCTTTCGCCAGGCGTGATTGCGCCCAGTAATAGTTCATCCGTTCTTCGTGTTTGGCCAATTCTAGATTAACAAGCTTGCGCATCACCGGCTCCAGCATGGATATAAGCTCGCGCGTTTGCGCGAGTGCCGACTCGATGCGCTGGTGATTCACCGCGACCAGAGCACTGTGTTCAGCTGGGCGAACGTACGGTTCTTTAATCCGCGACACTTGCTGAATCTTGTCATCCAAGAGTGTAAGGTCTCGCTCGACGCTTTCGAGCAACACCTGAAAACGTTCTGTAGCGGCTTCAGACAATGTTAAGGTATTAAGCCGAATTTCCGCTTTCTGATCTTTCAGGCGGGTATTTAAGCCGCGACTTCGCGCTAGAATTTGCTCTAGCTCTCCGCCATCGGATACACCCGCCATGTTTTTTAGAATTAACTGGTGCTGCTCACTCTGCGAAAGCCAATAGGTGAGGTTGTCTTCAAGTGTGTAAAGGGCGGCAAGATCCTTCAGGGTTTCGTTAAACGGATTACTCGCCATCAAATCAATTAAAAACGGGGTAAGCTTACGGTAATCGACGGAGGCATTAGCACGATACCAATCAGTTTCGTCCATAATGACCTCGAGGTTCTCAATAAACTCCCGAGGCACATCCTGCTTAGCAATAATCGCGCGGGCTTCACGCAAAGTCGCGATCCCCTCTTTAAACGCTTTTTCGGCAAGCAAATTACTCTTCAAGGCTTTGCGCGGCGAACCCTCTTGCTCATATAGATGAGCCAGCAACACCTTGGCTTCCTGCACTTCGGCAATGGCAATACTGCGCTGATCGAGCAACTGCAGTGCGGGAATCGCCGATGCAAACTGTTTTAATTTTATCGCCGCCCAAGCGTAGGACAACAAAGCACGATTAGAGTAGAGTCCAGTTGTTCGCACCCCTCGCAGGTAATTCCACGCACGAACCAGTTCACCGGTTTGCGTCGCCAACTGTGCTAAGCCATGCTTGGCACGGTCGGACAGAGCCTGCAACTCTCGATTATCGCCGGTATAGTTGGCCAGCTGTTCAAGGGCTTTTACACCCTCCTCGTTGGCGCCGCTGCGCAACTGAGTCACCGCCATATTAAACAGCAGGTAGCCATATTGTGGTGAACTGTCGGCTAGGCGCGCCTGTTTTAATAAGGCTTTGCTATCTTCGCTCGCAGCCCCATTTAGAAGTGATGACAGGTAAAGATAGTCAAGGCGAATTTCCTGCGGTAACTCGCCACGTACTTCCGCCAGAGCTCGCTTAGCAGCTGCAATCTCTGACTTGTTGTAGTAAAGCCGCGCCAAGTGGTACCAGGCGGCATTTGCCACCGCCCGGTTATTCGTGTTTGCCAACAGCGATTGAAACAAAGGTTCGGTTGCATTCGGCATGCCGTAACTAAGCTGCATAACACCTTTTAGAACCTGCGCAGAATCCTGTAGAGCCACACTGTTTTTATTTGTTTGCGCTACACTTTGTTCAACAAGCCCGAGGAAATAGTTTTGCTGATAAAAATCGAAAATAACAGGGCCGTAACTCAGATCTTCTCGACTCGTGATATGAGACTCTTGAGCCTGAACTGGCGGCATTGATAGCAGGCAGCCCATCGCGCTTATGAAAACTGTACAACGCAGAGACTGTCGACTCAAATTTGCCGCTGTCACACAGCGTTTTTTAAACGTACAACACATTGCTGCAAAAGCGCTGTTCGCCCACCTCAATTTCTTTGTGAACTCCAACACTAGAGATAAACCAAGCAGAGCTGACACCACACAATCACCAGCGTTTTAAAGTAAATGTGGGCTCCTGAATGGAACCGTCATCAACAATAGCCAGCTCCAAAAACTCGCCACCGATGTTCTTTTCGAAATCCAAATTTGCAGCGCGTTTATAAGGGCGGCCGTCCTGCCCAATGCCATTGAAAAATGCTGTAATTTCGTGCTTGCCTTCGTTCATGTTCGTCACATAAAGGCGATGAATACCACCGCGTTCCATTGCCGTTCGCTGCTTATCTGAGTAAACGTGAGTTGCTACCAGCTTGCCGTCAATTTTCAACTTAATGCTGTCGAGCTTAAAAAACTGGCCTGTTGTAATAGAAACAAAAACGGTGTAGCGGGTGTTAGAAGGAAACAGCATCTTTTCTTCCATTTGCCGTAAATCCTTGTTTAACGTAATTACCTCTGCTTTCAAATTTTGAATGCTGTTGGCAATCGCCTTTAAATCCTTCAATTCACCAAGCGCGCTATCATCCGACTCCGCCGCAACTTGTCGAACATCAATATTTGCTGCCCATGAGGTATCGTTAGATTGTGAAACAATATTTTCGTCACCATCAGCATAGGCGATCAGCACTTCACTCATTACCACACATACGGCAATGGCTTTAATTAAGGCTTTCCACATGTTTTCTCTCACACAATCCAACACTATATCTAGAGGCGTCGCGAAACGTCATTTTATTGTCACTTTAAGCGCGAAATTACCGCGTATTCACACTCAAAAGTATGTATTTAAAACATACTAGAATTCATATTTCATTCCTATCTAAGGAGAGTCTCGAATAGTTAATTTGAGAACCAGATAACAACATCGATGAGACGAGTTTATTTATTATTTTTGGTCTTCGTTTTACAACCTGATCGCAGCTCACCCGCTGCCAAAAGAGCAATATTATGCGCGCTACGTCCCCATCCATACTTAAACAGTTCACATTTCTAGCGCTCGCCTGCGCCGCCAACGGCAGCTTGGCCGCGACCATCGGCGATATGGGAAGCGAAGAAAAACAACCTATTATTGAGCCTGAGAAGCAAGCGCAACCAGTTAAAACGGCAAGTATCGATACGGAAGTGTTTGAGTTGGGCGCTTATGCGGGCACACTTAACATAGAAGACTTCAACAGCAATCTAATAACCGGGTTTAGCTTCACGTATCACTTTTTCGGCTCCTACATTACTCAGCTCAACTACGGGTTGGCAACCGCATCCAAGGCGGGATTCGAGGAAAACAGTGGGCAGAATTTTCTCGCTGACGAAGACTACGATTTTCGCTACCTAAGTCTGAACGCAGGTTATAAAGTACTCGACGGACGCTCATATTTTGGTAGTAAGCGAAAGATGGAGAGCGCAATTTATCTATTGGGCGGAATCGAAACTGTAGAATTCGCCGGCAGTTCAAATATCGGGGTTGGGCTAGGTGCGAGCTATCGTGTCGTAGCAACCGACTGGCTAACAATTAATGTCGACATTAAAGATCATATCGTTAATCGCGATTTTATCGGTGACAGCAAGCTAACCCATAACACTGAATTTTCCCTGGGCATAAACGGCCTGTTCTAAGCAAAGCCTATAGGAACCCCTGATTAACCTAGTGATTCCTCTGGCTTACAGGAATTTAACGTGAGCAGGAGCGGAAGCTTTGCATGGCGAACGAGCGCAACACCCTCAGGTTAAATTCCTGTAAGCCCCGAAGGGCGCGGCCTGCGGCGATCATTTGTGGCGTTGCCTTTCTTATTAAGGACTAAGGCCATTAACTGCGAAAGGCGCCTAACAACTAATCGCCGCAGGTCACGCAGAGAAATTACTAGGTTAATCAGGGGTTCCTATACCCACAAACAACTTATTAACTTGGCAATGAAAATCGCCAAGTTAATAGACAGCGAAGAGCAATGCAAACCCTTGAAGTAGTAGAAAATCTACACATTTACTCCAGTACCCCAAGGACGCCCGATCAAACAGACAGGATCATCTATTTAGTCGCCGGGTTCATAGGTAACAATGAAGGTAAAGCAAGGGCACAACCACTTAGCCTGGAATGCCCCTGTAAAGACACTGGAAGGCAGTTTTCCAGGCTAGCGTTAAAAGACGTAACTCATGCCGATAGAAACATGTCCGTTGTGTACAGTTTTTTCTTCGGCCATTAGGCTTGTTTGATAAAAATAATCACGGTAATCGAGCTTAATCAGGTAGTTACTCCAAATGGCCCACTGATAGCCTGCGCCGACCGTGTAGGTAAAGCTCTGCTCTCCACCGAAAGTCGTATCACCCACGCCGCCAACAAGATAAAACGATGCAAGATTCGGTTCGCCTTCACGGCCAAATTCGGCCTGAAACAGATTTACGCCAAGCAACAAATCATAATGTTGAAAGTCTCTATCTGAACCACTGAAAAGCTGCCCCTGACTTTTTTCAAAGGACGACAACGCAGCCTCGGCCTGCAAATAATTCACCTGCAGGAAAAAATCCTCCGATGCCTTTACCGTCAGACTTGCGCCCAGGCTAAGCTCACTGCCAAAGTCTTCAATATTAAGTACACCTGCAGAGAGGCCAAATTCGACAAATTCGTTGTCGTAATCTGCGTCCGCCAGCGCTTTCGCGCAAGGTGTCGCGCAGGCTCCTGCGAGTGCTATTGTTAAAAGAAAGTGTTGAAGCCTATTTTCCATGTCGCGAGATCCGCATCTTTGTTATCAGTAGAAACTGTCAGCGTACGATATTCCGCGCGCATTAAAAAATTTCGGCCTAAATAGTAATTTAGGCCAAACGCCATATTATTAAAATCGGATTTTTGAATCTCCAAAGGCACAAGCTTGGGCTGGGAGTCCACGTCCATTTCACCAGCACCTACAAGCAGATATGGCGATAATCGCCACTGGGAGAATGGCTCTACAATCAGGTTAATACCGTAGTAATCACCGCGCACATCTTCGCCGTAAAGCTTGCCATACTCGGCGTCCAGTGCCGCCCAGCTTATGGGGCGATAGCCCAATGAGAACGTCCAGTGATCCGAATTTTTCAATTCTCCGCTGGTAAAAACGCCACTGGATAAACCGAGCAAAAATGAATTTTTTAAATAATTACCAAAACTTACTTCGGGCAAATCGGCGGGTTCGCCAGTCGCCTGGACTGTGCGCGAAATTTGTTTCGCCGTTACCCATCCGGTGCGCCCGTTTTGAAGTCGGATTTCGTACCAACCAGGCCGCTTCGCAATTATTTCAATAGCTTCTCCCTGCTCAACCGCATAAAACACAGGGTAACCTCGGCCAGGCCCCGCATGTACATCCGCGTACACATCGATCACCTGGAGTGTCACCCGCTCGCCTGCTGTTTCAGCCGCAGACAACTGCGCCTGTGACGAAGCGTACAACACGAATCCGAGAAGAAGTGGGCGAATTTTTTTTAGGTAGGATTGCGGCATCAGCCTTTCTCATCTGCTTACTAAGCACATGATTTTAGCCGCCACCGTGTTGTAAAACAGCGATTAAGTTCGTGTTTTACTCAGCTTGTCCGCTAAACGGGTCGGTTCCGGTAGACGATAACCATTGCCAGCCGCCAAAACCAGATCGCGAGAAGAAGGTATGTCCACCATGTGACCAGGTGATACATACAAGGGTTTTACATTAGTTCGGGTCCGTAGCAGCCAGCCAATTTGTTCTTCGTTTACCGTCAACGGGTTGCATTCACCCCTATTTTTACCAGGCTCGGTGGCGTCACCAATCAGCCGACTTTTAGCTACACCAATAGTCGGCAAATTCAATAGCACACCTAAATGGCTCGCGATCCCAAATCGGCGCGGATGCGCTATTCCCTGGCCATCACACATGACTAATTGAGGTTTCGCGCGGAGCTGTTTCCAGGCAACAAGCACGGCTGGCAGTTCGCGAAACGAAAGATAACCGGGTACGTACGGAAATCGGGTTGGCTCGCTGTAGCAGACCTGTTCCACACAATGACCAGCCGGGTACACCAAAACACAAATTGCAGCAACAGTGATTGCGCCACCATCACGGAACGCGACATCTACCCCGGCAACATACTCCGGCAAACCATCAAATCGACCCGTAACACATACCTGACCTTGCATGCTCGCTTGTACAACTTTCGCCTCGCTAAAATTTGAAGGCCAGTTTTCCGTAAACACCTGTTTCTCCATTTACAACGCTTTCAACTTTACCCTGTGTTTACATTTTACGGCTTTAGGCTAATTAATGGATTTAGCCAGAAACAAGCGCCCACCTCCTACACCATAAAACCAATACAAATACTATGGATATCGGGCTAAACGCAAAACGCCCCGGTCTTCGCGTGCTTTCACTAATAGATTACAATCGATGCTCTCCCGCTGACTCCACTTGACGCACATTAATGCAAGTGCAGGGACATTTCACGTATTCTTCAGGGAAAGTCGGAACGAAGACACTCATGAACACATCGGCAAGCATCACCCAATCTCCTTCAAAGTTGACTGTTTTTTTACTCGCAATCCGCCCGCGTACCCTGCCCGCTTCACTCAGCCCCGTGGTGCTCGGCACCGCGTTGGTGCCCGCCAGCCAGTTCAATTGGGCGATAGCCTTGTGTGCGCTCGGTGTAGCGCTGTTTCTGCAGATAGCAGTCAATTTGGCCAACGACTACTTCGATGCCAAGTCCGGGATTGATACCACCGCACGCCTGGGGCCAATTCGCGTAACCCAGTCTAACCTTGCCCCCGCGCAGATCGTCGCGCTGGGTGTCGCGCTGTTTCTTTGCCTCGCAACCCTCTGTGGATTAGCCTTGGTGATTCACACCGGGTGGCCGCTGTTGGTCGTCGGGCTCGTCTGTATTTTGGCCACGCTCGCCTACAGTGGCGGTCCCTACCCCCTCGCCTCTCATGCACTTGGCGAAATTACGGTGTTGATATTTTTCGGCTGGGTCGCCGTGTTGGGAAGTTACTATGTCCACACCCAAAGCCTGAGCCCGCAAGTGTTTTGGCTAAGCAATGCGCTTGGTCTGGTGCTTGCGGCGATCATGCTGGTAAATAATTTACGCGACATCAAAACTGATCGTATCGCCAGGAAATACACTTTAGCGGTGTTGTTGGGCGATTCCTGCAGCCGACTGCTTTACACCACACTGGTTATTGCAGCCGCATTCGCACATATCGTCGGCTTTAGTTTCGCAGCTGAAGATCCTCATTTAAGCGAAATGTTCCTGCCCCTGCTCGTCTGCTTGCCTAGCGGTTACTTCTGCTGCCGCGACGCGCGACGTTTGCAAGGGCGCGAGTTGAACCGCCTGTTAGGATCTACCGCATTGCTCGGCCTGCTTTACGCGGGCACTACCGCTCTATTGCACTTGCTGTTGCGATGAGTCGCGATTAGATGCCCCCGCTATTGGGTTCTATATGGGGCCTATACATGGGGCCTAAACGCTAGCCACACACCATGCGTCAAAGATCCAGCTCCTGCCCAATGTATGACACGACCCTCATGCGCCGCCGATAACCAGGCTCTAGGCTCCGCCAGCAAACCGGGTGCATGCGTCAGCAAAGGATCTCCAAGCCGAGCCTATTCCACGGTGGTACCACAATGACGACACAACCGCACGATCTAGAAGCTCTCCTCAACCAGTTGATCACCTTGCGCGCCGATATGGTTGAAGGTGCGAAGAACCGACTCGCAAATTACACCGCGTATTTCCCGGGCGACGAGTTCACACCCAGCGCGTGGAATCTCGCGCTGTATCTGACGTTACGCCGCCACGATTTACGTGAATTGCAGTCACAGTTGGCCAGTTGCGGCCTGTCGTCCATTGGCCACTCGGAAGGCCATATTCTGGATACCCTGAACAAGGTTATCAGCCTGCTTTCTCTCACCCTGGCCAGACCTGCACCGGATACACCCGAACAGATTCCCGTGATTGACTACTACCGTGGCGGTGCACTGCTGCAAAAACACACCGACGCCGTGTTCGGACCCGCGCCTGAACTGCGCGACGTGCGTATTATGGTGACATTACCCACGGAGGCTGCGGATGACTTCGGTTTTATCAAGCAACTTCTGCTGGACGGCATGGATTGCGCCCGTATTAATTGCGCGCACGACGACAAAGTCCGCTGGCAAAAAATGATCGCCAATGTGCGCGAAGCACAGGACGCCACAGGCAAGCAATGCAAAATATATATGGATTTAGCCGGCCCCAAAATTCGTACCGGCGCGCTGGCGAAAAAAACGGGAAAAACCACCGACCTATTAAAAGTTAGCACCAGCGATAGACTGCTTTTGAGCGCACAACAGCCAGACAGGGCACTCGAATCTTTAGAGTCACAAACCACAAGCAATCTGGCTGGCGCCATTCAATGCACTTGCCCCGAAATATTTGCTTTTCTCGCGGTGGGCGACGCTGTATGGATCGACGACGGTAAGACCGGGGGTTCTGTTGAGTGGGTGTCTGCGGAAAATGCCATTTTGCAGATTACCCAAACAGGCCCCAACGGCTCGAAAATTCGAAGCGACAAGGGCGTCAACTTTCCAGACACCCAACTCAATCTCTCGCCTCTAACCGAAAAAGATCTGGATGACCTGGACTTTATCGCCGATCACGCCGACCTGGTGGGTTACTCATTTGTGCAGTCGCTGGAAGACATGAATCGGCTCAACGACGAGTTAAACGCTCGCAACGCCAGCGACCTGCCAGTGATCGCAAAAATTGAAACCCGGCGCGCAGTCAAACGCTTCCCCGAAATACTCTTTGGCGCGATGGGGCGCCAACCCATCGGTGTCATGATTGCCCGCGGCGACCTCGCCGTCGAACTTGGCGGAGAGCGTATGGCTGAGATCCAGGAGGAACTCCTGTGGCTATGCGAAGCCGCTCACGTGCCTGTCATCTGGGCAACGCAAGTCCTGGAAAGCCTCGCCAAAAAAGGCTTGGCATCCCGCCCCGAACTGACAGACGCGGCAATGGCCGAGCGCGCCGAGTGTGTGATGCTTAACAAGGGTCGGTTTATCCACGCGGCGGTGCAAACACTCAGCGACATCCTCTCCCGAATGGCGGCCCACCAACACAAAAAGCGCTCGCAAATGCGTGCACTGCACTGGTAATGCCAGATTACCTCAACAAGGTTGTAGAACAGGGCCGATGCTCGCAGTAGGCTAACGGGCAATCTCTAACGCCCTTGCGGTGTGCTATACCTTAGAGACCGAAAGCCGCGCCCCAGGGCGCAGGCGAAACCCATGGTCTGTATGAACACGTGTTATGGCTAATTCCTCCAACGGCAAAACCAGCTATTTTGTTGTCGCCGCCGAAGTGGCTGCCGAACTCCACAAAGCGACTATGGTAGCGAAAGACATTTCGTTAACGGCAAGTAACGCTCGCGCCCTGGCCTTGCGTGCCGGGCACGGTGCAGCGGGTTTTCGTGCGCTAACCGATTTTATTGACGAGTTGGCCAACAAAACTGTTAATGCCTCGGGTGAAATAAACCAACGGGCGATGAGCGTTAGCCGCCTGGCTTCTGAGACTGCACGCCTAAAAGATGCGGTTGCTCGCATGAATAAAGCGCAGGTTCGCGCGCACGAAGCGGCTTACCAGCAAACCCTCGCACCCGTCATACGCAAAACAGACAACGCCTACCGGGACGTCCAAAACGATTATGATCGCCAGATTTTCAAGCTGATCGCCGATCTGGATGAACTTGCCCGCGAGTTGCGCACCGCGACTGTGCTGGCAGCCATGTCGCGGGTAGAGGCTTCCGCTTCCGGCAAAGACTTTGAGGATTCGCTCAATGTCATCGCTAATAACGTCGCGCAAGCCGCTGAGAAAATTCAGGCACACGTCAAAACATCACAGCGTTTATTCACCAACGTTCGTCATGCAACGATTCATTAAATTGCTGGAGATCAGGGATGCTCACCAAAGAAATCTATAATTCTGCCAGCCATCAGTGGTTTATGTTCGGACGTGATCCGGAGAAACCGGAACGAATTATCGACACCAATCAGTTCATGATAAAAACAAAAGCCCATGCATTGCTGATGGACCCAGGCGGTATTGAGCTGTTTTCTGCGATGCTGGCAAATGTAGTAAAGCAAGTACCAGTAGAACAAATAACCCACCTTTTTGCCTCCCATCAAGACCCGGATATTATTTCTTCGCTCGGCTTATGGGACCGCGCACTGGACAACGCTACCCTGCACGCACCTTGGCTGTGGGAAGGTTTTCTTCGTCACTTCGGCATGAATACTATAAAATTTCACGGCATCCCGGACGAGGGTTATACCCTGAACCTCGACGGTGTTTCTATTCAATTTATTCCCGCACACTATCTGCACGCTTCAGGTAATTTTCATGTGTACGATCCACGTGCAAAAATATTAATGAGTGGTGATGTCGGTGCCGCGCTGGAACCCCCAGGCATGCCCCTGGAAGTTGAAAATTTTGAGGAGCACGTAAAATTAATGACGCTGTTCCATCAACGCTGGATGCCTTCAAACACGGCCAAAAACGATTGGGTCGAGCGCGTGAGCAAACTCAACATCGATAAAATGTGCCCACAGCACGGGCGGATTTTTACTGGTGACAACGTAAAACGCTTTTTGGACTGGTTTCACAAGTTGGAAGTGGGTACTGCGATAAAAACCGTAGATCACTAATTGGGTTCAGGAGCTTCCACAACCACGCAATTTCGCCCCAGGTTTTTCGCCTGATAAAGTAGCTGGTCAGCCCGGCGGAAGGCTTGTTCGAAAGCCTCGTCAGCCGTAATACGTGCTGCGCCGATGCTGACAGTCAGTTTCACTGGATGGCTGGGTTCAAACGTAGATTGGTAGACCGCAGTCCGAATTTTTTCGGCGAGCGTCTGCACGGAAGCGTGATCACCGAGGCGAGCCAATACGATGAATTCTTCCCCTCCCCAGCGAGCGAAAATATCATCCGCACGAATGCAGGCCTTAATTTTTCTCGCAAATTCAAACAATATCCGGTCGCCGACGTCGTGCCCACGTGAGTCATTGATACGCTTAAAATGGTCAATATCAAGTACCAGTACGGCCATGCCACACAATTGACCGGGCTCCAAGGTAAGCGCGTGAATAATTGCATCCAGACCAGCTCTGTTTATAACGCCAGTAAGCGCATCCGTAGTCGATAGTTTTTTATATTGTGCAGACTCCTCTCTCAATTGATGCAGAGCGATAGAATCCAATCGTGTCTTGTGCAGCAAATAAAGGATTCGGCTCACCGCTTCCCAGCCGATAACAAACATCCAACCGGCGATAAGCAGCAGGTACAGATCCTCCGGTTTAATCCAATCGCCCTTTAAAACCAGGCTCTTAAGCTGATAAGTGTGTTCACCGTAAACGGGCTGGCCAGCCTGATCGATACCGATGGCAACGACCGACTTGAAATCTGGTTGCGAATGCTCACGGGGAATTTCGTAATAACCCTTCCACCAATCGGCGACGGAGAATTCGCTCAAACCCACCGCGGTTTTGCCGTGCAAATCGGATGTGCGCAAGACTACGGATTCAAATTTCGTGCTCGCAATGTGCAGCGGACTGCTATACGCCGGGTCGTGATTGCGCATGTAAAGGCGAATTACTTTCGCTTTCCCAGCGTAATCCAATTGCAGCTCGAGCGTCTGAAAACTGGATAGATCGAGAGAGCGATATGGCGGCGCAGAAAACTCAACGGAAAGTCCGCAAATGGGGTAAACGTCTGATTGGACTATTTCACAACGCCAGTGCGCCAGCGAGCGGGAGATCCACTCCGCGCGGCTGTGTCCGCCTGACGACTGATCGGTAAACAGGGTGAGCGTTACATCCGTAGAAGGGAATATAACCCGCTGCTTGGCGGGCGCGTAATGTTCGGCCACCAGTAACGCCAAAGTTGCGGCGATAGCGCAAATACGTACGGCAATGTAGACCCGAGCATTCATAATGCGTAGTTTTAGTTTTTACATGGGATGAGCGCGCGCGAATCCGGCACGTTTAGAACGAGTATAGAACACGGCAGGCGTGTCGAAAATTTAAGCAGGGGAGATCAGCCGAGGCTAGAACCTCGTGTCAGAGTTGCGGGATTATCCAAACTAGGCAGGCATAAGGGCGCTAATAGTCCACCGGCCCTCGCCCGCGTTTTAGATCACCTCGGTGGCTTTTCGCTGCGAGTCTGCGTTTTTTCGAAGCCTTGGTAGGCCGTGTAGCAACCCTGTATTTTGGTGCCGTGGCGCAGCCCGCAAGGATTTCCGCGAGGCGTTCCAGCGCATCAGCTTTGTTTCGCTCCTGGGTGCGATACTGTTGCGCTTTTATCAGTAAAACGCCTTCACTGTTGATCCGGCCAGACTCTTTTTGAAACAGGCGCTGCTTTACTGCCGGTGGCAGTACCGACGCATGTACATCAAACCGCAACAGGACGGCGGATGATACCTTGTTAACGTTCTGGCCACCGGCGCCCTGCGCCCGCATTGCGCTGAAGCGGATGTCGCCATCGTTCAACTCAAACCCTGCGAGAGTCATCACACCTTTCGCCCCAGAACATGAATGTATCGGGCAATCGGCCAGAATGACTCACGCCTTGAGTACTCCAGCTCTTTTCCAACAATCGCTTCCGGTTCGCGATTGCGCTCGACCGGGTCCAGAATGTAATCGTGAAAAACACGAATACCACTGCGACATACAATCTCAAAGCCCTGTTTGCTGAGCTGTCGCAACACGTGATGTGGCTCCTGGGGATGGGTTGGCGTGAGGCTACCGCGGAAAGAGCGAAAATTATCGATATCGAATTTGTGAAAATTTGTCCGCAGCAGATTTTTAAACGCTAACCCATTGATATTGTAAAAGGTCAGTGAAAGCATGCCGCCGGGTTTGAGGTAGTTCGCGAGATGGGAATAGAGTCGATCCGGTTCCGCCAGCCACTCCAGCACAGCATGGCATATCACCACATCAAAAGCACTTGGCAGCGCCATATCGCGCAGCGGCTGCGCAAGCTGTTGCAGTGGATGACAAATGGCGTGCACCCGCTCCCGGTGTTCTGCTGCCCAGTCTGCCATCGCTAGTTGCGCGCCAGCCAGCATTTCACTAGAAATATCTGCCAGCACCAAACGATGCCCTAACTGCGCAAACTGCAGCGAAAACGGCGCCTGGCCAGCGCCGAGGTCGAGCAGATCCAGTGGACTGTCCGCGTAGAGCTCCGGCGCATACTCACGAAAATCCCGCTCAAGCACCGCAAGTCGTACACGCCCTTTCAGGGTGCCGTAAACGTTGCGCTTAAAACGCGGAGCGAGGTCATCGAAATTGCGGTCTTGCACTGTGTCCGCTTACCGGTGGGAGTCGTCTTTACCGTGGCGTTCTTTGAGGCGGTTGGATTGAGCTTCCAATTCTTGCCGACTGTTGGCAATTTTTCGAGCTACGGCCTCCCAATCGACGGCTTCATTGCCAGCCTGCGACCGAGGAATCTCGACGCGCACCATGCCCGGCGATGCTGGTTGAGGGCTTGGGTTGTACACCTCTGCCGCGCGCTGAACCATATCTTTAGCAACAATTTGCTCAATGTATTTTGTGCGGTTCAGGAGCATTTTGTCCTTGACGATGTCCCAGGGTTCTAGCCCCAGCTTATGGCACAAAACATTGAGGTAGATAAATAAGTCGGCAATATCCCCGGCGATTTTGTTAATATCACCGTCTTCGCAAACAAGTTCGGACTCGATATCGGACAGCCATTGGAAGTTCTCCAGCAACTTCGCGGCTTCAATAGACACGGCGCTTGCAAGATTCTTTGGCGAATGCAGCGAGTCCCAACCCATGGCTTGGGAGACGCGGCTAAACTCGTTAAGGATCAGATCTTTGTTCATTCGAGAAAATGCGAGTTAAACCCGTTGTTATGAGTTGCTCCGGTAGATCTGGAGGCACTTTTACGCATGACTTGTACATAACTTCATGCTGATTCACACTATTTCACATATCGAGTGTGAACTTTTTCACAAACGCAGGTGGATTCTAACAGCCTTTCATGAAGTTTAGTCAACCACCCCCCAAATTACTGTCGTTCCAGAGGTGTTCATGACGCAAAAAGTAACACTACATCATCCAGCGTTCAAATTTATCCGTCAGCAACATATCAGTTCGCTCAACATTGATGTACAGGAATTCGAACACAGCGCCACCGGCGCCCAACACATTCACCTCGCCGCCGCATCGGAAGAAAACGTTTTTCTCGTGGCGTTGCGCACCGTCCCGAAAGATTCAACCGGTGTCGCCCACATTCTCGAACACACCGCACTCTGTGGAAGCCAGAAATACCCTGTCCGCGATCCTTTTTTCATGATGACGCGGCGTTCGCTCAATACCTTCATGAACGCATTTACCAGCTCCGATTGGACGGCTTACCCGTTTGCCAGCCTAAACCGGAAAGATTTCAGTAATTTGCTAGATGTTTACCTGGATGCGGTGTTCTTCTCTCGTCTGGATCCGCTCGATTTTGCCCAGGAAGGCCACCGCCTGGAGTTCGCAGAACCGGAAAACCCCGAGTCACCCCTGATGTACAAAGGTGTTGTGTTTAACGAGATGAAAGGCGCGATGAGTTCAGTGTCATCCCAACTCTGGCAAACGCTGACCAAGCATCTATTCCCGACCTCCACGTATCACTACAACAGTGGTGGCGATCCTGAGTCCATTCCAGACCTCACCTACGAACAGCTCGTGGCCTTCTACCGCACGCACTACCACCCCAGCAATGCGGTTTTCATGACATTTGGCGATATTTCAGCGGAAGATCACCAGACTCGCTTTCAGGAGCAGGTGCTGCAGCACTTCAACAAACTCGACTACAAAGTGAGCGTTGAGGATGAAAAACGTTACTATGCACCGATTCGCGTGCAAGAGGCCTACCCCTATAACGATCCCGATGCGGAACGCAAAACCCATGTGGTAATGGCCTGGTTACTCGGCAAGAGCACTAATCTGCGCGATACCCTGCGCGCGCAATTGCTGTCCAGTATTTTGCTGGACAACAGCGCTACGCCATTAATGCATGTGCTCGAATCCTCGGAATACGGCAACGGGCCCTCCCCAATGTGCGGCCTGGACGATTCACAACGGGAACTGTCTTTCCTCTGCGGGCTGGAAGGTTGTGATCGCAATGCGTCGGAAGATGTCGAAACACTCATTCTGAAAACCCTCGACAAAGTTGTGCTCGAAGGAATTCCACAAGAGGATATCGAATCCGCCCTGCACCAACTTGAATTGCACCAGCGCGAAATCGGCGGTGACAGCTACCCGTATGGGCTGCAACTGATTCTCACCGCCCTCACCGCAGCAACCCACCGCGGCGACCCGGTACGCCTGCTGGACCTGGAAGCTTCTCTGGCACAATTGCGAGAAGATATTAAAGACCCTGATTTCGTGAAGAATCTGACGCGCGAACTGCTGCTAGATAATCCTCACCGCATCACCCTGGCCCTGCAGCCTAACGATGCCATAAAAACCCGTCGCGATGCGGCCGAAGCGGCGAGGCTGGCAGACATCAAAGCCGGCCTGAGCGAAGACGAGAAAAACGCGATTGTGGCACAGGCCAAAGCGCTTAAGCATCGCCAAAACCAGGAAGACGATGCCGGCATCTTGCCCAAAGTAACCCTCGCCGATGTTCCCAAGGGTGAAGTTGATGTCAGTTCGGAAACTCGTGAGCGCGGTTCGATCAAAATTACCCACTTCCCAACCGGCACCAATGGCCTGGTCTATCAGCAGGTGATACACGCGTTGCCAGCCCTGGATGAGGACAACCAGCAGATTCTGCCGCTTTATACCTCCTGCCTAACGGAATTGGGCGCGGGAAATCGCGATTACCTGCAAATGCAAAAATGGCAGGCGAGCGTGGCCGGCGGAATAAACGTTTTCAGTTCGGTGCGCGGCAGAGTGGATAACGTGCACGAAGTCTCCGCCTACGTTACCTATTCAGGTAAAGCGCTCAATCGCAACCAAAAACCACTGACCGAACTGATGGCCACCACTATGGCCGAAGCGCGCTTCGACGAACACGTGCGCATCAAAGAACTGGTGGCGCAAATTCGCGCCCACAAGGAACAGAGTGTAACGGGTAATGGCCACGGTCTGGCAATGCTCGCCGCCGCCAGCGGCATTTGTGCATCAGCCAACATGAGCCACCGGGTGTCCGGCCTTGAGGGCATTCGCGCGATCAAGCGTCTGGATAAAGCCATTAATGAAGACGCCGCACTGGCACAGCTGGCCGAAAAGCTAGCCGCACTGCATCAGCGCTGCACCAGTACCGCGAGTGAATTGCTGCTGATTGGTGAAGATGAATTCCTGGAAGATTTTGAAAGCACCCTCGTCGGCGCCTTCAGCTCAAGCCAGAACACGAACGACGCCTTCGCACTGCCCGCGCACAACCAGGCAATACAACAGGCCTGGCTAACAAACTCGCAAGTCCACTTTTGCGCGAAGGCCTTCCCCACTGTGGCACCGGAGCATGCCGATGCGGCACCACTGATCGTACTGGGCGGATTTCTGCGTAATGGTTTCCTGCACAAAGCAATTCGCGAGCAAGGCGGCGCCTACGGTGGCGGCGCATCGCAAGACAGCAACAGCGGCGCCTTCAGGTTCTACTCCTACCGGGACCCACGGCTGGCGGAAACCTTGAGTGATTTCGACAACGCAGTGGAATGGTTACTGAGTACTGACCACGGATATCAGCCGCTCGAAGAAGCGATATTGGGCACCATCAGCTCTATCGACAAATCTGAATCCCCTGCGGGTAGAGCGAAACGCTTGTTCCACTCGGAGTTGCATGGCCGTAATCATGCTTTCCGCCAGCAACTGCGTGAAAGGGTTCTGGCAACAACCGTCGATGATCTCAAACGGGTAGCACAAACTTACTTGCAGCCAGACCAGGCCAACACCGCAGTAATTACCGATTTCTCCTCAAGAGAAACGGTCGCGGCGCTTGGTTTGGAAATTATCGAGCTTTAAGCGACGAGTTTTAAACATCCGCTTGAGCAAGCTGCTCTGATTGATAACATCAATTTAAGGGCTACAAAACGATAACAGCCGCCTGACTTGTGTATCCGGCGGCTGTTATACCACTGCTTTGGGCTCTCTCTCGCGGCAACCCTGTTTCTCGTCAAGGGATACGAACTGTAAACACGCCGCCCCCCAGAGGTTCGCCGTTTGCCAGCGATATACTCCCACAAACGTCATTCTGGCGATGCGATTGGGCAATTTTTTCCGCGAAGTACAACCCCAGGTGGGTCGCCCCATCGGTCACCTCGGATTCCTCCAACTGGCAGCAGGGCCTTACGAGCATAGATGCCGGGTATCCCGGACCATCGTCGGCAATGGCGATGCACAACTGATCGTTCTCCACTTCAGCACTAATGCGAATTGCCGAATGGGTGTAACGTACGCAATTCACAAGAATGTTTTGCACTACGCTACCCAATAAATCGTCATCAAAATACCAGTTCAGATCGTGATCACACACTAACTCAATCGCTACCCCTCGCGTCTCCAACAAGGTGTGGTTGCGCGCGATTTGATCCTCCAGAATATCAATTACAAAATGCTCATCAATTCGCACGGGTAACACTTTATTTTGCATACGATAGAGGGTTAGCAGCTGAATTAATTCGCTGTTTATTCGCGACGCCTCGTAATGGAGTGTGGAAAATCGGCGCGATTGCTCGTCGTTCTCTGGCGGCGTGTCCTCGATAACGGATTCCAGCGACGCCAACAGCATACCCACCGAATTTTTCATGTCATGCACACTGGCGGCGAGTACGGTGGAAAAATCAAGCGGTTGAGCGTCTGTCATTGTCAAAAAACTCCAATAAATCTAATGGCCCATAGCACTGTGTGCCATGGCTTTTAAACGGGAAAAACGGGTGTATTGCGGGTGCTCGGTGTTGATGAGCCTACCCGCACGGCGCAATGCACGCGCGCATTCATCTAAGGTTTCCTGATCGCGTTCCATCTCTTTTAATTTGCCCACCAGTGATTGCACGATATTTAAATGAATCCCCACATGTCGGGGAAACAGTGTGCGGGCACGATCAAAGCAGGCAAGCGCTTCATCAAACTGGCGATGATTGTACAAATTGATTCCCTCGCGGTTGATATCAGCTACAAGCGCACTGTTGCTGGCGCTGGCTGGCTCGCTTAAAAATACATCCAAGCGTTCAAGTGCACGCTGATCATCAGCGAATATCACCCGCAAGTCATTCAGCAAGGCTTCTGCTCGCGGGTTATCGCCCAGGGCAAAAAGTGCGTGCACGCGGTCGACCTCCAGTACGATATCTTCCGAGCCTTCGTACATTAGCGCCTCAGCTTCGGTCAGGCTTTCCTGCGCTGCGGGTTTACGGCCAGCAAGCGCGTGCAAACGCCCTTCGAGTAAATGCATACTGCAAGCGGCGCCGTCTTCCAACGGATAAGCCTCTTTCGCGCTCTTTAACACATTTATCGCTTCAGTGCCTATGTCGGAACCCAGGTCCAGTTCCTGCTCAATTGCGTCAGCCACCAGGCGCGCAAAATGAAAATGATCCTCCGCGGCACCGTAACAGGACAACCGACCCAGCTTGACCACTCGCCGCTGCGCCACCACAGCGGTCACCAGATCGGCATTTTCCTGAGCCACAATGGCGAGATATTTTTGACGCAATATCGAAAGCGGCGAGATCTCCACCGCTTTTTGTACAGCTGTTTGCTCTTGTAATTTGTCTCCACGTTTGTTCCAGTTTTCTGCGAGACTGTCGTATGCGGGTAAAAACATGGGGTTTTCCTCCACAATTTTCTGCAGCCATTCACCGGCAAGGTCCAGGTCGCCTCGGGCCTGCCGCACCTGCGCCAACCCCAGCCTGGCCCAGTCCAACTGCCTGACCTCCAGTGCCCGCGTGTAGAGCGCTTCTGCCCGATCCAGATCGCCTTGCGACAACAACACGGTGCCCAGCATTTTATGCGCAGCCACCGCATGACGGGTCTGGCGACCAGCCACCTGTTCCAACACCTGCGCCGCCACCGCATGTTCTTTTGCATCCAGCGCGCGCATGGCTGGAGCAAGCGCGTCCCTCTGCCTCACGAGCCGCTCGATGCGCTGTTGCAGCATACGCGCGTTAATTGGTTTCATCAGAAAATCGTCGGGTTCGCAATCGTAGGCGCAAAGAACAATGGTGCGGCTGGATTCAGCGGACACAATCAAAAACAAGGTTTGCCGGTTGATTAACCCACGGTGGCGAAGCTCTTCAAGGACATGCTGACCGGTACGACCATCGCCCAGGTTGTAATCGCACAAAATCAGATCGAAAAATTTGTGCTCACAACACTGAATGGCTTCCCGGGCATTGCTGGCCAACTCAATTTTTTTAACGCCAAGACTACTCAGCATACCGCTCACCGTATGCCGAAAGCTGCTGAAGTCGTCTGCCACCAGCACAGAAAGTTTTGCGTAGTCCACACCTCGACTCAAAAGGGCGTCTCCAGGCTAAAATTCCGGGCCACTATTCGAAATACAAACCGAACGACTATTCGAACTAGAATTCAAACTACAAGTGTAGTTGATGGCAGTAAAAACGTTCCGCCTATCACTTGCAGCCACAGGTCGTTAGAATGCTCGCCGACAACAGACCCACTGCAGCAACGGCAGCAAACCCTATGAGTAACAGGCATGGCTGAGAATAAAGACACCTTGTACGCAACTGACCCGCCTTTGGGCGATTTCGTATTCGACCAACAGGTAGTTGACGTTTTTCCAGATATGATCAAACGTTCGGTGCCCGGCTATATGACCATTATTCATATGGTGGGCCAGCTCGCCGAGCGCTATGCGCAGAGCGGCACCCGCTGCTACGATCTGGGCTGTTCGCTGGGAGCGTCGACGCTCGCCATGCGTCATCGGATTCAGGCCGCGGACGTAGAGCTGGTGGCCATCGATAATTCAAGCGACATGATCAACCGCTGCAAAATAGTACTGGACGCCGACTCCGCTGAAGTTCCCGTCGCATTGCGCTGCGAAGACCTTGAGCAAAGCGACATCGAAAACGCATCCGTTGTGGTAATGAACTTTACCCTGCAGTTTATTCCAGTTGCGCGCCGCGAGGCGCTGATCAGACGGATTTACCAAGGCATGGTGCCTGGCGGTGTGTTGATTTTGTCGGAGAAGTTGACCTTCGATAACGCCCATCACGACAACCTGATGACCGAGCTGCACCACTATTTCAAGAAGACCAACGGCTACAGCGAGATGGAAATCGCCCGCAAGCGCAATGCGATCGAAAACGTGCTCATTCCTGAATCATTGGAATCTCACAAGGCGCGCCTGGCAAACGCAGGTTTTACTGGCACTGAACTCTGGTTCCAGTGCTTTAATTTTTCATCTCTATTGGCATTTAAACCCAGTGAATAGCCCCATCGATTTTCAACCCCTGCTCAATTCCCTAACAGACACGCCGCTCGCGCCCTGGCTGGACAGTCTGCCAGCGCAATTGGCCCAAGGCTTGAGCACCCAGCGCTTCGGTGATCTGCCGAGCTGGTACGACGCGTTGCGATCTTTGCCGGATCTACGCGCGCAGACAGTTTCTCTCGCCGACACCGTAGCAATTGGAAGCGCCAAAGAAGTCGACCCGAGTACCCATCAACAGATCGAGCAGGCTTTTCGCGCGCTGATTCCCTGGCGCAAGGGGCCGTATAATTTATTCGGTACCCACATAAATACCGAATGGCGCTCCGATTGGAAATGGCAACGGCTCGCGCCTTTTATTGCAAACCTAAAAGGCAAACGGGTGCTGGATGTGGGCTGTGGCAATGGCTACCACTGCTGGCGCATGTTTGAGGCGGGGGCAGCACAAGTTATCGGGATAGACCCGTCACCACGATTCGTCGTGCAGTTCTATATGATCAAGCACTTTCTGAATAATCCACCTGTCGACGTTCTCCCCCTCGGCATTGAAGCCCTGCCCGCAAATCTGAACGCTTTCGATACAACCTTCTCCATGGGCGTGCTCTACCACAGACGCTCACCCATGGATCATCTGCTTGAACTGAAAGCCACATTGCAACCTGGTGGCGAACTCGTGTTGGAAACCCTTGTAATTGAAGGCGAAAACGGTGACGTTCTGGTACCCGAAGGCCGCTACGCGAAGATGAACAATGTGTGGTTTTTACCCTCGGTACCGACCCTGCTCAGCTGGTTGCGCAAATGCGGTTTCGAAAACCCCCGCTGCGTCGATGTGTGTACAACGACAACCGAAGAACAGCGGTCTACAGAGTGGATGACTTTCCAATCGCTTAAGGACTTTCTCGATCCCACCGATTCTTCTCTTACCGCTGAAGGACATCCGGCACCCAAACGCGCGATTTTTGTTGCCACCAAACGCTAACAGCTGGCGGCAGAATTTTGCCGCCGCATTGCCTAACTCGCACACGCGCGCGTCGATAATTTGTCAAATTTCTGCCCCGCACTAAATTAGATACCGCAACACACTGATTTTTATGCATTTTTATTTTTAATTTCCCTTGGCACGAAAGTAGCAAATCCTGCACAAAGGCTGAACAAGACTGTTCACGTTTTACGAAATTGTATAGCCCAGGAATTTGTTATGGTAACTATGGCCGAAAGCAAAGCGCGCCAGCGCGAAGACGCAAAAGACAAGCGTGCAGCTCACAGTCAGCGGGTGAATGGATTTCCCGTCGAGAACAAATTGCGGGATATGCAATTTAAACTGGCGCACAACTTACAGTGTTCACTGGATTTGTACACCACCCTCGAACTGTTTTTCAATAATGTGAGAGAAGCTGTAACGCTGGACGGTTTGCGCTATTCCACACCGACAGCAGGTGTGGAATACAGCCTGGGCGACCAACGCGCCCACACGGTAAATTACAACTTGTCCACTAATGAGAACCCTCTTGGGCAAATCATTTTTAGCCGCGCACAAAAATTTAATGAATCCGAACTCGCCGCACTGGAGATGTTACTGGGGGTTCTCTATTACCCGCTGCGCAACGCGTTGCTGTATCAAGCCGCGTTACACAGTTCGCTGCGCGACCCGGTCACCGGCATTGGTAATCGAGCTGCTTGGGACGCTGCCTACCAACGAGAAGTCAAACTTGCCACACGCCACGGTACTGAGCTGTCTCTCCTTGTTATCGATATCGATCACTTCAAACAGGTCAACGATAACTATGGTCACCAGCAAGGCGACAAGCTGCTCAAGCATCTTGCCAAAACATTGCAGGACAGTTTGCGTGAAACAGACCAGGTCTTCCGCTATGGTGGCGAAGAGTTCGTTGTGATTTTGAACAACACCAACGCGAAAGATGCGGCCCTTACCGCAGAGCGCATTCGCCTCCAGGTTGCTATGAGCCCGGCACTGATCAACGATCAGGAAGTATTCGCAAGTGTCAGTATTGGGGTCGCGCACCTGTGCGCAGATGACGACCCTACCAGCCTTTTTAACCGCGCAGATTGCGCCATGTACGCTGCCAAACGCGCGGGCCGCAACAAAGTGTCCTGCGGCTAGGCCCACTTGCAATCAACCAATCGCCCCCAAGATAACTCAACGTACAAACCATTTGCACGATGACAGGGGGCGAATTATGGCCACAACCGGGAAACTTCTCATCAACGGGAGCTGGGTGACAGGTGAAAACGGATACTTCCAGGCGTACAACCCGACAACCGGAGCGCCCCTAGCCCAAGGTTACAGTTTCGCCTCCGCCGACCAGGTTCAGCAAACCGCACTCGCCGCGGGTGAGGCGTTCAACATGTACGCACGCACATCGCCACGGGCACGGGCTGAACTGCTGCGCACTTGCGCGATAGAAATCGAGCACCTTGGTGAGGAACTCCTGACAACCATGGCTGCAGAAACCGGTTATTCGCGCGAACGATGCGAGAGCGAGCGAGCACGAACCACATATCAGCTGCGGCTTTATGCCGAAACACTGAACAGCGGTGACTATCTGGATGCTCGCATCTGCACTGCCCAGCCGCACCGCACGCCAGCGCCTCGCCCGGATATTCGCTATGTTAATCAACCGCTTGGCGTGGTCGCGGTGTTTGCCGTCAGCAATTTCCCACTGGCCTACTCCACGGCGGGTGGTGATACCTGCTCGGCACTCGCGGCGGGATGTCCTGTCATCGTCAAAGGCCATCGCTCGCATCCTGGCACGGGCGAACTGGTCGCGCAGGCAATAGGTGCGGCCGTTGAACGTTGCGGGCTACCCGCCGCAATTTTCAGCTTTCTTCAGGGCGAAGATAACATTGCGGGCAAAGCGCTTATCGAAGCCCCGCAAGTGAAAGCCATCGGCTTTACAGGCTCACAAAAAGGCGGGATGGCAATTTCAAAAATCGCTGCGCAGCGCCCGGAACCCATACCTGTTTTCGCTGAAATGGGGAGTGTTAACCCGGTTTTTATCTTGCCGGAGAAAATGAACGGCAGCGCCGAGGATCTTGCAGATGCGTTCATAGACTCACTTACTTTGGGCAACGGGCAGATGTGTGTGTGCCCAGGAATCGTGGTTGCCAACAAAGGGGAAAGCCTGGAGCGCTTCAAAGCGCGTTGTACTGAGCGTGTTAACAAAATTACAGCCCAACCAATGCTCAATAAGGCCACTGCTACACAGTTCAGCACCGCTACCACGAAAGCACAAGCGCTTGCTGGCGTCAGCAGGCTCGACTCAAACACTAACGTAACAGAATCCACACACGGGTTCTATGCTGCCGCAACAGTCCTGAGTACCGACCTGACCACATTTGTAAACGAGGATGATCTCCACCATGAGATGTTCGGCCCGGCGGCAGTAATTGTCGCCACCGAGAACACCGCACAGTTCGAAACTGCGCTGGCACAGCTTGGCGGTCAGCTCACAGCCACGTTACACGGCTCTGACGCTGAATTGGAACATCACTCAGAACTGATACAGCAACTCGCCGCAAAAGCTGGCCGTATCGTGATAAACGGATTTCCCACGGGGGTGGAAGTCTGCGAGGCGATGGTGCACGGCGGCCCCTTCCCCGCGTCTTCCGATTCCCGATTTACCGCTGTCGGCACTGCATCGATTCAGCGCTTTTTAAGACCGGTGTGTTATCAGAATGTGCCAGACAATCTTCTCCCCGAGCCACTTAAGAACAGCAACCCACTTCGCATCTCGCGATTACTCAATGGAGAGAAAACATCCTCAGCTGTGAAACCAGAGTAACGGTTCAACTTGTTACCACCTGTACTATTACCACCTATACCGTTACCACCTGTGCTGTTACCAGCGCTAACTTATTCGCTGTTTTACCGGAAAATGGGGCTACCACTACAAACCTTAGCCGCTGCAGTACATGGGCAGTCTGGCCGCAATAAATACACCGTATAGGGGCATCGTCTGTTTAACACAGAGTTCGCGAAAGTAGGCTGACAACAGTGGGCTCGAAAACAAACACTATCCTCCAGTGGCCCCATTTACAGGGTTACCACGACCAACCAGCTATATCACAACTATATACACACTGGTGAATTCGGAAATCTACGCAGAAAAACCGCTTAATTAGGTTTTCTGCTTGGCTACGCCCGCACGTATGATACCCTCATGGCTTGTACGCCAGCACGCCACTCGTCAACGCCAATATAAAACCGATGAACCCAAACCCACAGATGTACCTTAATCGCACCAGACATTGGATTACCCTAGTCGCACTGATCATTGCCGGTGAAATTATCTTCGCCCTGCCGTTTCATATCGCACGTTTTTTTCGCCCGACGTTTCTAGATGCCTTCTCACTCAACAACGCTGAACTCGGTGATATTTTTGCGCTTTATGGTGTAACAGCAATGCTGGCCTATTTTCCTGGCGGACCATTGGCTGATCGGTTTTCGGCTCGAACACTGATCACTATCGCATTATTAACCACGGCTCTCGGAGGTTTGGTTTTGGTGCAAATGCCCAGCAAGAATACACTTGCGCTTTTATTTGCTTATTGGGGAATTACCACAATTTTATTGTTTTGGGCAGCAATGATTAAAGCCACTCGGCTTTGGGGCGGCGACAACGCTCAGGGAATTGCGTTTGGTTTGTTGGATGGCGGGCGGGGATTAGTCGCAGCTGGCGTAGCAAGTCTGGCGGTTAGCCTGTTCGTGTTTTTGCTCCCTGCGACAAGCCTTCCAGGAGCAGATGAACACACATTGACACACGCTGAACGCGTTGAATCTATCCAGGCCATTATTACTTACTACACCACACTAACATTCGCTGCGGCAGTGCTTACCTGGTTCGTACTTCCGGTAGATAGCAAAGAATACGAGCAACCTCATCAACCATTTTCGGCATACCGCACCATATCATCCCAAATTCGCAATCCGCTTATCTGGTTGCAAGGCCTGATTGTTGTATGCGCCTACTGCTGCTACAAAGGCATAGACAACTATGGACTCTATGCCTACCACGTACTCGACATGAGCGAGAGTGACGCAGCACAATTCACAGCGAGCGCGGCTTATCTGCGTCCAATAGGCGCTGTGTTGGCCGGTTTACTTGCCGACAAGGCAAAACCAGCGAAAGTCATTTTTATTTGCTTTTGCTTAATCGCTGTATGCTACGCCACATTATCACTACCGGACACCGCATCATTCCTACAACTCGCGGTTATTAATCTTGCCGCAAGTGCACTCGCGGTATTCGCAGTGCGTGGAATTTACTTTGCATTGATTCATCAAAGCGGATTGGCCAAGTATGCTACCGGTACTGCAGCGGGGCTGGTTTCAGTTCTTGGCTTTACCCCCGACATATTCTTTGCCCCCATTGCCGGACGCATACTGGACGCAGAACCAATTGAGGCCGCTCATCAGGCCTACTTTGTGATGCTACAGGGGTTCGCGGTGGCTGGCGCGTTAATCACACTCTTGTATCAACACTGGCTTACAACCAAAAACGACAGTGAGCTACAAAACAGCTTAACTGAAGGCGAAAAACTAACTTCGAAAAAAACGGCAAAAATATGAAGCTGACAGCACAATACGACTGCATTATTTTCGACTGTGACGGGGTGATTTTCGATTCGAACAGGCCTAAAATTGCAGCCATGCGATCCGTCCTGGAGGAATGCGGTTACAGCCCAACCCAGGTATCAAATTGTATTGATTTTTTCCAAAACAATTTTGGCACACCACGCCAAATACAAATCGACAATTTTTTCGACCGGTTTATCGACGAAATGCCACAACACGAGAACCAGAGAAAAATGGAGGTTTTCGAAAAATATTCTGCCGCTTGCCACGGTATATTCGAACAGGCGAAGCTGTCACCCGGCATTCTAGATTTGCTCAACACGTTTTCTGGGGACAAGTTCGTCACCAGTGGTTCCGTTCAAACAGAATTGCGCGAAATAATAAGCGCGCGCGATTTAGATCAATATTTCAAGGGGGTTTACGGCTCGCCGACCGCCAAGGCAGAGATTGTTGCATCAGTCCTTCGAGGTACCCCCTATCAAAAATCTGTACTTATCGGTGACGCCATAGCCGACTATGAAGCCGCAACAGCAAATAGCATCGATTTCATTTATTTCAAACCCTTCTCAATGGTGCAAGAATCAATGATGCAAATTGCTGAACAAGAAAAGTTTCAAGTAATCGACGATTTTAGAGCGCTTCTCGATTAACTGTTGTGGCTTGGAAGCCAGGGAACCTCTAAATATTAACAAAGCCGGGGGAGTTCACCTTTTGGAGATGAGTCACGATTACCGGGCGCGTCCTGAGATCCAATTAATAGAAAAGGACATTTCTCAATAAAACTACGGGGATGCCCATCTAAAAACCAAAGAACTTTCATTTTTGCGACCTCGTGTATAACATTGAAGGCGCCTCTTAGCTCTGCGCGTGTTTTTATACGCTCCGTGCGCCCTTCCTGTAACGTCGTTATCTGACTTGTTATTAACATTTCACAAATAAAGGATTTTTCATCTATCATTTTCAGCAGTCGTGGTAGAGCGCCACATCACCGGGAGGCCGGGACATAGGTACGGACGCCCACGAAGAGCGGAATGTGCTTGGGTTGTGATTTGTTTACTTTTTTATCGGAAAGTCGATGACTTTATCACCAACTTTGCCCTTTGATTTTTTGTTTTTTACTTTGCTGAGCAATTGAGGCGATACGTTCCATTTTTGGCCTGACTCAGTGATTATTGTCACAGTTTTTTTGTTGTACTTTACCAAGGTGCCTATTTGTCTACCGCGACCCGGCGGCTCAAAGCTCACTTGCTCTCCTGGTTTGAACTGCATCATCTCATGATGTGTATTCATTGACTCTAAGAATTTCAGACGCTCAACAATACGATGATTTAGTTCAACCAATTCCTCTTCCGTCAAATGATCGATATCTATTGTCATTTTTTGATTCTCATCTCTAGTGAGGTAAAACGCCATGCAGCAGCGACCCGAGCGCAGACGGTCGGCTTTGTGGTAGTGAGCGTTTAGCCACGAAAACCAAGATCCGAAATTCAGATCCTGTTGGCTGACTTTATGTATTTTCAACCGCAGCAGTTACTGAAGTACATTTAAAACTACCACCCATCATGCCATAGCAAGGTCCTGCTGGCTGTTAGTTACTTGGCTAACCAGATCTGTGTGATGGTTGGGTTTCCATATAGACAATGATCAGGGAGCACCAACTCGACATCTAGTCCTGAAGCCAAGCCAACAAGTGCCATTGAACGCGCCATATTCTTAGACATTAGATTTGTCTCGGAATCAGAATCACTGCCCAAATCGACTTTTATAAGATCGCTTCGACACTCTTGCGGCCCAACTGTTCTGTCAACTTTGATATAGAATGTCGAGCTCCCTTGGGCCCATGCCCCGATTTTGAGTATTTTTAATCCTGCTTCTGTACCCGCAACTACTTTTGCAGAAATACAAAGAGCCAATATAAAAGAAATATATTTTTTCATTTTCAAAACTCTATCCAATTTCATTTATCAATCTAACGCCCCGCAGCAGCGGCCGGAGTGAAGGAGCTTATTTTTACTGTAGCGTAGCGTTTACTGTGAAAACAATCTCCGGAACGTAGGTCCTGCTGGCTGGCTGGCTGGCTGGCTGGCTGGCTGGTTATGCAATGAACTAGGATTTCCTAGTCATTGTAATTATTAATAGCCGTTACTTGTACTTAAAATGATGTTCTCCCCACAGCCGGAACTTGCGATTAAATCGATTGCATTAATAACAGTTTCATAAGGGGCTAACGGGTAGTTAACCAGATGAAACTTTGTTTCAGATGTACAATTTAACCCTTCTAACTCTAACCTTAAATTATCGACAATCTTTCCGTTGAGGCGGTAAGAGTTACCCATATTAATCAGCTCATAGTCGACTTTTCCACCAGTGCAAGAACAGACTAGGAGGAAAGCAACAATTGTATATATACTTTTCATGCTTTATGCATAACGAGGCTGTCGAATAACACCGACATACGTATACCTATCGGGTAATTTCAGACAACCGTTATTTTTATGCCGCCGCTAAAAAATATCAGCCACGACGTTATTTACATCTATTTTTAAAAAATAGTTACCCTTCATCGGGCATAGCTCCCATATTTTTGTATCTTTACCAAGTTATGTACCGCACAGAATAAATACCATTGTCCGGACACCTTTTTAAGGCTCCTCAAGCTAAACCAACGCAACCCCATTATGTGTTTCATATGCGCAAATACGGGTTCGACAATACCAATGCGATCCGAGTAGATGGCTCTACCTTCGGGGCTGTCCATTTTGCGTTTCATTCGATCAATAGCGCGGCTATTGTTTTTAGGGGTGTCTTTGCGGATACTCACCTGTCTGCCGCGGTCTTCGACCCCATTACGTAAACACTGTGCTTGCATCGAGCAGTTTTTACAGTCGTTGAGGTAACCTTCAAAGCGAATGTATTCGACGCCTTTGCTTTGATATCCCGAGGAGCAAAGCCATAGTTCTTTTCCCTCTGGACACCAACAGCGTTGTGCTTGCGAGTCATAGTCGAAGTCACTCGATTGAAAGTATTTCTGTTTTCTTACCTTCGGCTTTTTATCTTGGTGATCCACAAACCTCGCATCGCGTTTACGATAGAGGTTATCCGCAATATAGGCATTGACGCCTTTCTCTGCGCAATAGTCTAAATTCGCCCCGCTATGAAACCCAGCAGTTGACAGCCATCTAGCCTGTCGGATGCAAGGAGTTTATCAATCATGGGCTTGAGTGTGGATTGTTCGCTATCACCGGTTACATCGGCATTAACGATGACCTGGTTCAGTTTATCGGTCGCGGCCAAACCGACGTACCCTTGTAACGCACCACCGTTACCGGACATCATATTGGCGCTATCAGGATCGGTGAGGTTGGTCTTACGAACTTTTCCGTTATGCCCCCGTTTATCCACCATATCACTGAGGGCATTTTTTAGCTTTTTATTGATGCGCTTGAGTTTTGCTATCTGTTTTTCTTCTTTTTCACGCACCGGTGTGTTCACCACGCCCTGAGCGTCTTCTTGACGATGCCGTGCCATCACTCGCCTTACTGCACGTTGAATTTTTTGATGTTTCTTCGTGAAGTCGGTCTTAGTTCCCGACCATTCCTTCGAGGCGTTTGAGGGAATTTTGCAGCCATCCAATGCCAGAGTGTCGCCACCAATCAGCCCCAGGTAATCACACTGCAACACGATTTCTATAAATATGCCTTCAAGGCGCTGTGGATTCTTTGAAACAAACGCTGCAATAGTGGAATGATCCGGGGTTAGAAAACCAGAGAGTACCATGAACACCGTGTTGTATCGGCACAAATGTTCGATTTTACGGCTGCTGGTAATGCCGCGATGATACGCAGAAAGTATGATCTTGAGGAGAGTGCCCGGTCTGTATGCCGATGCGCCACCCGCATCGTTGTTAAAATCGCTTTCAAACGAGGAGAGATCTAACACATGATCGACAATCAAGCAGACTGTCGCCTCAAAGCTGCCCTCTGTTATTTGTTCCTCGGGAATAACAGCGACAAATTCCCCCTGTTTATCATTACCTTGTTTGTAATGCGCCATGCCAGACTCCGTTAAGCGGCGTTGGGGTCTATTTTAACCCTTTAGAAACTTCTGTTCTGCAGGTTTTTGATGATTTTTTGAGTTTTTCGACAGCTTCAACGCCTTGCTCACCGGCACATGCTGCGGAGAGCGTTTTGTGTGAAAATGGAGCGCAGCGACAGACACAAAACGAACGTAGCAGTATGTGTCAGGTGCAGCAACTTGTTAGGCATTTTTAGGAACCTCTCGTACCCGTAAAATTATGAAAGCCATTCATAATAATACGAAATACTTTTTCGAGCTGAGTAACATTAAAGCAAATAACATCTTTAAACGTTACATAATCTTCGTTACTTAACGACTTGTACAATTTTAAATGTTCTGATGAATCAGTGAGTGTTGACCCAAAATGCACGATGTGATTCCGAAGCCCAATTAATGCAAAGATAGTAATCCACGGCTCCTGACTCTCCGAAAGAGCCCGACCAAATGCCTTCTTTAAAAACTTAATTGAACGTTTTATTCCCCGATCTTTCAGATCGCTCGGCCTCCAAGGAGAGCCTTCTTTCTTTGCTAGCATTATGCAATATTCATCAAGGGCTTGTTCGAAGCAGGCAATAGCACTTACGAAGGTTGACCCATATAGGCTCTGCCTTGCGGCATTAATATTTCCAATTTTATCTACGTCTCCATCGGTGGAAGCAATTTTTTTATTGAAAATTTTCTCAGCCATTGTTATAGACTCGGACAAGTAAGCTAATTCTATTACCGAAAGAAACCTAGGAACTCCTATTGTAAATTCTTCTTGATTCATAGCTTTGCCTAACGCCTACAGCACCCGCCCACACAGTGGAGCTTGGTTTTGTGCAATATTGAGCGCAGCGAATGCACAAAAACAAGCGTAGCAGTGTGGGGGAACCTAACCCGCTTTTGCACACACCTGTTTGTTAAACCGCTATTCTACTCTCAAATTTAGCGGGTGATATATACCCAATCACCGAATGCGAACGCTCATGGTTGTAGTAGCGCATGTATTCGCTGATTATTCCCCTCAACTCATCTACCGTATTAAAAGCCTTCCTCTTAATTCTTTCTGTTTTAAAATCCTGAAAGAAAGACTCGATATGCGCATTGTCATTCATTTGCTTAACACCATTCATGCTTTGCTGTATGCCGTAGTGGTGTAGCTTTCTTCTAAATGATGTTGCGATATATTCTATCCCTTTGTCTGAATGCAGAATAACGTTTTTCGCGCCTTTGCGATTCCGCATTGCCCTCGCAAGGGTGTTGCTCGTCAATTCCGCTGTACGATTTTCTCCAAGAGACCAACTTATTATTCGACGACTGTAGCGATCCATGATGACCGATAGGTATTGCCAGCTTTCATCTGGCATGCGGATATAGGTCACGTCTGCTACCCAAAGCTGATTAATTCCCGTTGGGGTAAAATCCTTTATTCGGTTAGGGCTCGCTTTCTGAAATACATGCTGATAAGCCTTTGTCCTGTACATTCTGGCCTTTACAGCCTTTAGTCCGTGCTCCTGCATGAGCCTGGCCACCCTTTTCTGACCTACATTGACCCCCTGTTTGCGTAGCTCCTGCGTTATCTTCGGGCTTCCGTAGCATCCTTGGTGCTTTTGAAAAATACGGTTAATCAGTGAGTAGATCTCGCTATCTTCCCGCTTACGCCTACTCTCGCCCCTTCGTCGCCAACTGTTGTAACCGTGTCTGCTTACACCATACAACCTGCACATTAGCGCAATGCTGTGCTGCGACTTATTTAGGTCGATGAATTCAAAGATTTCTCTTTTTTTTGCAAAGAGTGCTGGATGGCTTTTTTTAAAAGGGCGTGCTCTTCTTGCAAGAGATTGTGCTCCCGCTCCAGCTTACGCAGCCTTTTCAACTCCGATTTAATATCTGGATCTATCTGTATATTTTTCTTTTTCACCCTAATCTGCCCTCGTCGCATTTCCATTCGCCAACGATATAGCATCACTTCATGAATATCGAGCGCTTCAGCAACATGGTTTGCTTGCACCCCAGGAATTTCCGTTAGCGCTACCGCTGTCGCCTTGAAATCGTCATCATATGAGTTGTAATGTTTTCTTCTGGCCATTTGTCACCTCCAACAAAGTTATATGGAGGTGTGTGCATTATCGGGTTAGGTTCCTGGGTCTGGTGGCTGTAATTGTTATAACAGCTTACGCGACAAGCCCTAACGATTGCGACCAAATGACTCTGCGACATATTTAAAATAACCACTCACTTTAAATGCGCGATGAGAACACCACGCAAAACCATCAATTATTTGTTAACGCCAAAACAACTGTGAGAAGAAAAACCGGTACCAATTAGCAGCTACCGCTCTCTCCGAGACTAGAACCACGTTAAAAACCCTTCAAGTTACAGCAAGTAAATCTCTAATTTGAGCCACCAAATCCCTAACTACCCGACAACGCTTAACCAAAACATAGCGCCTCGAATTTAACGTATTCGACGCTTTATAACGCCGCCAACAGCGGCAGATTACATGGAGTACCTTTTGTGAAACACTGAGCGCAGCGAACACAAAAGGTACGGAGTGTAAGCTGTCCAGCCCACGAAGTGGGCAGTGCTGATTGGCCTTGTTATGAGCATGAACCAAGTTTCGGGCACTCCACATAGCCGAGCTTGCCAAGAAGCGTGTATATACCTTTAGCAACTAAATAGTATAAAAGACTAAAAACGGCGAAAAATAAGGGAAAAGTAACAAACAATGCGCCTTCCATAAAGCTACCAGGCAAATCTCTTAACCCTGGAGTGTACGCAAAAGCTCCAACAGCAAGAGGAATAGACAAAATAGAAGTACCTAGACTTACGAGAACTCTAACAAACCAACGGACACTAGCCTCCCCCCTTTTCGCAATCCATGTACAAAAGAAGAAACCGAGCAAAAAATGGGTAAAAAGCATTAATACAACAAATATTTTCATGGCTCAATCTTCGATTTAGGAAAGCTCATAACGCCGCGCTCAGACGGCTGCGTTGCAGAGCATTGGGTTGTGGGAGAATGAGCGCAGCGAACCCACAACCCAAAGCGGCGCAATGCAGCTCGGCTGCAGCGCCTTGTTAGATATTTTTTCTCATTTTTATTGAGAGTTCATCATACCCCAATGAAAAATAAAATTGTTGTGCTTCAATATTAAACTTCATGACCTCAAGGCATATCTCTTCGCAGCCTTGCTCTTTTGCAAAGTTTTCAATTTTTTTCATCAATAATTTTCCTATGCCTGTTCGAATGTGCTTATTCGAAACCACAATGGTACCTATATGGCATTTTTTTCGATGATAGATAAAAGGCACAATGGTATTGAGAATACATTTAGCGCAAATAGCGCCTACGACTTTCCCTTCATATTCAGCTACGTATATTATTCCATCTGAATCATCAATATACGTTTTCCAATGCGGAGCATCCCTCATTCTCGAATCTGGTGGCTTGAAATCAATAGGCATACGTTCACAGTGCATATTATTAATTTCATTGGAAAGATCGCATATCTCTTCCATGTCTTTTAACGAAGCAACTCGAATAATCATTTTGCTCTTTCCATATCTAACGAGGCTGTCGAATAACACCGACATACGTATACCCCGCGGATAATTTTAGGCAACCGATATTTTTAAGCGGCTGCTAAAAAATATCGGTTGCGACGTTATTTGCGTTCATTTTTTAAAAAATAGTTACCCTTCATCGGGCATAGCTCCCATATTTTTGTATCTTTACCAAGTTATGTACCGCACAGAATAAATATCATTGTCCGGACACCTTTTTAAGGCTCCTCAAGCTAAACCAACGCAACCCCATTATGTGTTTCATATGCGCAAATACGGGTTCGACAATACCAATGCGATCCGAATAGATGGCTCTACCTTCGGGACTGTCCATTTTGCGTTTCATTCGATCAATGGCGCGACTGTTGTTTTTAGGGGTGTCTTTGCGGATACTCACCTGTCTGCCGCGGTCTTTGACCCCATTACGTAAACACTGGGCTTGCATCGCGCAGTTTTTACAGTCGTTGAGGTAACCTTCAAAGCGAATGTACTCGACGCCTTTGTTTTGATATCCAGAGGAGCAAAGCCAGAGTTCTTTTCCCGCTGGGCACCAACAGCGTTGTGCCTGCGGGTCATACTCGAAGTCACTCGATTGAAAGTATTTCTGTTTCCTTGCCTTCGGCTTTTTATCTTGGTGATCCACAAACCTCGCATCGCGTTTACGATAGAGGGTATCCGCAATATAGGCATCGACGCCTTTCTCTGCGCAATAGTCTAAATTCACCCCGCTATGAAACCCAGCATCTGCCAGCAGTTGGCAACCATCTAGCCTGTCGGATGCATGGAGTTTATCAATCATGGGTTGGAGCTTGGATTGTTCGCTATCACCAGTTACATCAGCATTGACAATGACCTGGTTCAGTTTATCGGTTGCGGCCAAACCGACGTACCCTTGTAAGGCACCACCGTTACCGGACATCATATTGGCGCTATCAGGGTCGGTGAGGTTGGTCTTACGAACTTTTCCGTTATGCCCCCGTTTATCCACCATATCACTGAGGGCGGTTTTTAGCTTTTTATTGATGCGTTTGAGTTTTTCTATCTGCTTTTCTTCTTTTTCACGCACCGGGGTGTTCACCACGCCCTCAGCATCTTCTTGACGATGCCGTGCCATCACCCGCCTTACCGCACGTTGAATTTTTTGATGTTTCTTCGTGAAGTCGGCCTTAGTTCCCGACCATTCCTTCGAGGCGTTTGAGGGAATTTTACAGCCATCCAATGCCAGTGTGTCACCACCAATCAGGCCCAGGTAGTCACACTGCAACACGATTTCTATAAATATGCCTTCAAGTCGTTGAGGGTTCTTTGAAACAAACGCGGCGATAGTGGAATGATCCGGGGTGAGAAAACCAGAGAGTGCCATGAACACTGTATTGTATCGGCACAAATGTTCGATTTTACGGCTGCTGGTTATTCCGCGATGATACGCAGAAAGTATGATCTTGAGGAGAGTTCCCGGGCTGTATGCAGAAGCGCCACCCGCATCGTTGTTAAAATCGCTTTCAAACGACGAGAGATCTAGCACATGATCGACAATCAAGCAGACTGTCGCCTCAAAGCTGCCCTCTGTTATTTGTTCCTCGGGAATAACAGCGAAAAATACCCCCTGTTTATCATTACCTTGTTTGTAATGCGCCATGCCAGACTCCGTTAAGCGGCGGTAGAGTCTATTTTAACCCTTTAGAAGCTTCTGTTCTGCAGGTTTTTGATGATTTTTTGAGTTTTTCGACAGCTTCAACGCCCCGTTAAGGGGCCGTAACGTAGTTGTTTATTTTGTGCTATTAAAGCACAAAATAAGCGACGCAGTGGAGGTCCCAGCCAGCCCCGCTGGCGCCTTGAACGGTTTGTTATACCTTTACCCCCAAAATTGCCCGCACAACAACCTGCGACAAAGCCACTGGAACAATATTAAAACCAACAATAAAGAAGCGCCTATACACGCGAACATTACGGTAATTATTGGGGTGATTTTGTTTTTGGATAAATATCTTATTTGCTTGCCAAATTGACGAGTCGCCGTGCCAAGACTTGATTCCATTTTTTAAGCAGTGCTGAAAATATTCGAATTTTTCTCTCGAGAAATTTAACCTGTAGCAAGTCTTTTGATATGAGATCGCGAAATTGTACGTAACATCAAGATTCACTTCGATATTACCATCTGGCAGCTCTGTGACTTTTAGCTGTGAGCCAGCATCTTCTACTTCGACAATGACTATATCCATGATTTAGGTATAACGCCGTGCGGCAGCGGCCGCAGTGGAGGAGCTTGTTTTTTGTGGTAGCGTAGCGTTTTGCCACGAAAAACAAGCTCCGAAACGCAGGTCCTGCTGGCTGACTTGGTTATAAAAGCTTACGCGACAAACCCAAATTATTGGGACCAAACGACCCTGCTCCATATTAAATACAACTACTCACTTTAAATGTGCGATGAGAACACCGCGCAAAACTACCAATTATGTACAAAACCCAAACGAATGCGAATAGAACGACCGGTACCAATTAGGATCTAACTCGCTCTCCGAGAGCCCGAACCACATTAAGAACCCTACAACTTCCAGCGAGTGAAGCCCCAATTTAAGCCTGCAAATCCCTAGCTACCCGATAGCGATTAACCAAAACATAGCGCTTCAAAGTTAACGTTTCCGACGCTTTCTAACGCTGTGGTAAGGGGCAAATTGAGCGAAGCTTAATTTGCCCCGCGCAGGCCCGTAGGGCCGGAGTGTACTTGACCACTTTGTTATATACCTTACTCCAATATCTCATCCAGCTTTTTCTTCATAAAGTGTTCAATCAATTTTTGACCGCCTTCAAATATTACCTTGAAGGGGGCATCTTTAAACTCGGTTTTTAGCTTCTGCAGAACCTCTTTATTATTTAGTGCACAGGCAAAATCATGACCCTTTTGCGTAAGGCGAATCGGGATTGAGATAATCGATCCCATCCCATCTATGGATTGGTGCATGCCGATTTCTTTAATATTTCTTGCGAGTCCACTTTTGGTTCCGATAAGTTCATTGTCGATAGCGATCTGCATATGAAAAACAAGCTTCTCGTCAAAGAATCCGGGCTCACCTTTTAGTGCTATACCGTTCTCTTCGAGCTCTGGAAGCTCAACGTGAGCTTTTTCAGACTCGAGAAAAACGTCAAGTATTTTAGCGATATACTCTAGATCTATTCTCATGTGCACGTCCTTTTTTGCATATAACGCCTTGCTCATTTGCGTAGCGGTTGTAGTGGATTTTTGTGCAACAATGAGCGTAGCGAATGCACAAGAAGGAGCGTAGACCGCTGCGTCAAATGGAGCAATTTGTTAAGCACAATTAATTAAAAACCACAAAACTAGCATGCCAACCGCACAAGTAAAAAGCAAAAAACGCAGAGCATTAACAAACGTAATTAACGAGCGAAATTCGGGATAAGACTCTAAATTGAGGTCCTCGCCTAACCGTTGCGCCTCATTTCTTATCAAATGTAACCCAGGGAGGCTGCTATGAGCGAGCCATGAACCAAAAAGACAAAGACCTATTGGAATGACAAGGGATATACCCATGTACTCTACATCTTGGTTTTTAATCACATAAGCTGACACTGCGCCTGATATTCCAAGGAAGAATATGCAAAGTTTTAGTGCAAGATCCCAATGAAATTTGTAAAGATCAATATATTGATTTAACTGTTTCCAATTCGCTTCTGTATCCATGTTTCTTACTCACACTCATAACGCTGCCATAATTTGCAGTTTTGGAGTGGAGACTTTTGTGCTATTTTTAAGCACAAAAGGCGTAACGGAAAAACTGTCAAATTGATGGCCTTGTTAAACCAGCCATAGTTGTATTTAAATGCTCAAACGCGGAATCTGCAAGCCAGCAAGACGAATTAGAACCGTTTACTTTTAATTTTATAAAACCAATGACTGGAATTCGAAATCGTGATATGGATAAAATATCTTCTAAGTTAATTGTTTTTGCAACGCCCCAAGTATTACGACAAACCACTTTTCCGTCATAAAATTTACATTTGTATACCCACTGTACAATCCCGGCCGCTAGAGCTGATAATACAACACCTATACCGAAAGGCTTCCAAGCTAAAGATAGCCAAACATCCAAATTTTCTGAAATTATACTAAATTTTGAATTATTAGTTATAAATAAAATGTATGAAAATCTTCCCAAGCCAATCACAATATAAAATACATAAAGAGCTGCAAATAATTTCATAAAAGAATGTTTAAAAATCATAGTTTATCCATATCCCGCTTAACGCCGCACATAAGCGGCATTTTGGCTGGATTGGAGTTTTGGGTAAAGTGGCGTAGCCACCCCAAAACGGAAAGGAAGCCAAAATGTCCCGGCTTAATTGCTTTGTTAGCACTTTACCACGACCATACTGCACCCATACCAATTGTGTCTACAGCAGAGGTGCATAGTTTATTTCTATACTTCCATGCAATCATAATAGTCTCGGGATCTATGAGCTGCTCCTTTTCAATAATCCTGGTGTCAATACTTGGTTTACCAATTTGAGCTTCTACTATTGGAACCCAAGAATAAGTTATTTCCTTGGCTTCGTTATAATCAGCAAATTGCTTGTATGAATAATTTAGCAATCCTTGCGCTCTACATGTATAGCGAAGATGAACTTGGTAACCTTTATATCGACCTTCAACTGAATAAAATATAAGATTATCTTCAAGTTCTAATTTCCCATTTTCAGATTCCTGAATTCGATTCTCAATCACTTTCACATCAGAACATTGATTATCTGGAGTTATCTCTACAAAGGGGTTTGCAATTACGTTAAACGGAACCAGCAAGGTTAAAGGAACAAGTTTCTTCATTATCTATTTACTTTTGTCGATGTATGGTGTGCTAACGCCCAGCACAGGGGCCGCAATGTAGGCGCGAAGCGCCGAAATGGAGGTCCAAGCCGCGCAGCGGCTGAGCCTGGTGCTCATTGTTATGCATTGCCCTGCCGATCACGACCAACCCCAACGAAACTACTTAAGAGCCTGCAAAATGACAGGCCCATTTTAAACCTACATACCAAAAAGACGCCGACATTCCCGACGATAAAGCACCTCAAACAAAGGCACAAACTACATTCCTAGCACACAACCAGGTGAAATAAAGTTGTCCTAATCACCTAGCAAGTTAACTATGAACTATTACAACTTTATTTGACCGATTGATTGGTACAAACTCTAACGAGGCTACCCCACTAACAACGCGACCGAAGGTGGCGTTACCCAACACTAAATATTGCATTCCACCAGTTCCGCAGCCATTTCAAAGCCAACTAGCCAGAGTTTCATTTAAAGGCTCAGCGACGTATAACGCCGCCATTTGCGGCAAATTTGGAATGGACCGTTTTGTGGTAGCGTAGCGTTAAACCACAAAAAAGGACCATGGAAAATTTGTCCAGCGCTTGCGCAGCAAGTGCGATGCAAGATGGCTTTGTTATGAGTTACCTTAATAATTCTTGCTCCATTTCTGATATGATTGGCTCATATATTTCTACTAATGGATAATTGATATTCGCATCTCTAAGGCGCTTAGCCTGAATTCTAAATTTCTCTATATTATACAAACTAAATTGTCGTTCGCTTTCAGCTAGAATATGAACATCATCCATGGACTCTGATTCATTCAGCTTTGTATACCACGCATAGCTAGTCGAAGCGCTCTCTTTTGCGCTGCGAAGTAAGCCCGTAGCATCTTCAAAGTCGCTTCGTACTTTCGTGTACGTATAACCATCTTTAATTCCCTCTCTATAACCTAGATACATACTAAGCAATATAGAAATAAGAAAACCTACTGTTAATAAAACTGACTTCACACTAAAAACTCATAACGCCGTTATAACCGGCCGGAGCTGTGTTGATTGTTTTGCGGTAGCGTAGCGTAAAACCGCAAAACAAGCGACGCAGCGGAGGTCCAGCCAGCTTGCTGGCGATGGTTAATAACCTTGTTATGCTTGACCTTAAGCATTGCCAACTTTGTATACGCCAGAACCATTATTAAACAAAAAACCCGTGCTAAACATATAAACTGTAATACCTATGAATAGCAATACAACAAAAAGGCCAAACCATGTATATGCCCGATAATAGCCAATTTTTGAATCCCCTTTGAATTTATAGTGGGCTAGAAACAAAGGTGAAACGACTAAAACCAGGCTTATACCAATATAAATGTGCGATAAGTAGTCTTCGTAGTAATACGGCACCCAAGATTCGTAAAAAATACTAAATGTAAAATACCATCCGATAAGAGCAGATATAATTACGCAAGTTGGTAGCAATATTTTTCTCATACTATTCTTGAGCATAACGCCTTGCTCACCCGCACATACGGCGGAGAGCGTTTTTGTGTAGAATTGGAGCGCAGCGACATGCACAAAAACGAGCGTAGCAGTATGTGTCAGCGTGGAGCAACTTGTTATGAGTTTTTTGGACCATGCTGTTTCTCTGGGAGTAACAACACCCCATTTTGAAGAACACCTACCATTACAAAGCCATCCTCTTTATTGTGGCTGGGTTCTTTAGACTGATACATGAACAAATACACCCAATGCCCTTTAAGACTTGCACACTCCCTTTGCATAAACATCACGGAAAAGAGTGATAGCTGTATTTTATATTTAGACGCCCATAAATTTGCAATTTTCGTTGCCTTCCCTACGGAAAGCGGTGGCTCTTCATTTCTCGGATCCCAGGTTGGCACTCCAACTAGCTCTTTCTGAGATGCATAGAAAACGTACTCTTCACCTTCATAATCCGTATACCCATAAAAAGGTAAATTTATACACGACGCCGAAAAACAGCATACCGGCATGCATAGCAATAAAAATATAAGAACTTTATTCATTGCGTACTCATAACGCCGCAATTACCGGCAGGAACGAAGTTGATTAAAGTGTGCTATTAAGCGCACTTTAAACGACGCAGTGGATGTCCGGTAGATTGCTTTGTTAAATGCCATTTCCACAATTCCTACTTATTGAATTGACGATGCCGCTTAGTGCATCTGCACCTTGAGTTTCTATACCTTCGGGCTTTTCTTCATAGCCCGAGAAAGATGCACTAACATCTATTTTGCCAGATGCATCGCTGATATTTAGATATGCAATACCATACTCTGTTTCTACTAAAAACTGCCTATATCTCGGTAATGGTTTACCCGTAAGGGTATACGATTGAGAAGGCAAAGTTGATACAACACCAATTACGCCGCTTACTTTATGAACAGCGCTACGAATGCAATTACTATCATATTTTTCTATCTTTGTTTCACGAATTACATTCCATGTATATGGAGGTATACAACCGGTCAAAAATATCATTGCGAAAATGGTTAAGCCTTTCATAATTTCCTCGAAGGCCGGCTGGGCATTTAACGCCTTGCTCATTTGCGTTTTGGCTGTAGTGGAGTTTTGGGATAAAGTTGCGAAGCAACCCCAAAACGGAGCGTAGGCCAAAACGTCAAATGGAGCAACTTGTTAGGGATAAGACGCACTAAAAAAGATTCTTGTATTTCGATACAGCTTGATTGATTTCTCTTACATGCTGACATAATTCAGGAGCCCCACATTCCATATTGTACGGGTTTTGTCTACGATAAGCCGCCGCACGTTTAAGATTATTAGTGACTCGCTCGATATCACAATTAGGCCAGAAGTAACGATGATACGTATTTAGATATATATCCGAATACCAGATTAGTTGGTTAAGCTCTATTTCTTTGATGTTTTTGAATTTTGAGTCAGGAAACCCTTCATTCAGCTCTTCTAATTCATACACCAACATGCCTAATTTGAAGGGCGCGTCCGCGTATTGATGAGACATTGCACCGAATCGGATTCCAATGATAAACATTACCATCGACAATACGGTTAAAATTAGTCCAAATTTAATTAAAGTTCTCATTGCTCATTCTTGCTTAACGCCGCGCAGCAGAGGCCGCAGTGCAGGCCTTTAATTTTGTGCAAGCGTAGCGACAAGCACAAAATTCAAAGGCCGGAACGGAGGTCCGCTGGCTGGCTTGGTTATGCACTTTATTTGATCTTCTGCGTTTTAATTATCTAATGTGCTAATTCTTTGAAATAAATGAATACACATTATTGCCTATTAATGTATAGCTATGACTTGCACTTTGGTTATAAAGCTTCTCGTCGTAGGAACAGAAAAAACCGCTTTCATCAATAGAATAAGAGTCCATCACAATGTACAATCCGTTTATATCCCTACGCACAACGAGTGGGTCTATCGCTATAAGCATCTCTGGCCATTGTGCTATATCTACTCCTCCAAACTCATAAATTTCCATTTTTCGACATATTTCAACTAGAGAGCTTAGATCAAATTCATTTTGATTCGGTAATTTAAAGCACGACACTAAAAATATTACTTCAAGCAATACGAACTTTTTCATCTACTTGTTTGCATAACGCCTTTGTAACAGGAAATTTTTGCGTAGTGAAGTTTTGCGAAAAAATGGCGTAGCCATCGCAAAACGGAGCGTAGCAAAAAATGTCCTGTTGACAAACTGGTTATGCATTTTATTTGCCACACGTTGAGGTGTCTACAAAATGAATTACGTTACCCACGATTACAACTGAGCTCATTGCAATTAATGGTATAGACTCAACTTTTAATAACTTTAGGCATGTCTTAATAAGTGCCTTATTCTCACAAACTTCCGGTATTTCTGTATTTTCTTCCAAAAATAATTTCTTTGTTTTTGCATTTTTGCAACCCCACGCGTACTCGTTGTTCTTAGTTCCCACTTTGTACGCACACCCATCTAGAAATAAAATTAAGATGCTAATAAATATAAAAACAGACTTTTTCATAAGAACTCCCCTACGGGCATAACGCCGCCAGAACGCGGCTGCTTTGTAGTTGATTGAATTATGGCAGTCTTTTTCGCCATAATTCAAGCGACGGAAAAGTAGCTCGCCGTTGCTGGCTTTGTTATACGCCTACCAAATATCGTGATAAACCCAAACACCTTCGTAAACTTTCCGCTGCATTTCTAGAGGTATATGTTCGATTGGAAACTCATCAATATCCCCAACCACATATCCCCAATGCTTCACTAGTGCACTGCCATAGAATACTGAAATATACCCCTCTCCTTTCTCTATTCTAGGAGCGATACCGCTTAAAGAAAGAGCTTTTAAATGCTTAGCACGAAGCAAATCAATAAGTTTCGAATGCGCATCTCGATCCAGCCAATCCAATTCCTCTGCACTGGCATCACTAACAAAATCCAGTAATTCCGCTCTAGAGAGTTCAGCCTTCACACGCTTATGCATTCCATCGACATAGCTTGGGATAGGTAGGTTGTAGACAGAAAATAGAGTCAGAATCATTCCGCCAATTACAGCTAAGTTGTATGAGGATTTAGTCTTCCGAAAAATCTTTATAATGACCACAACAGAGGAAAGTAAAAAAACAATAAGGGATATCAAACCTACGGGTAATACGCCCATTGGCAATGACCAATACTTATCAAAATTATACCCCTCAAAATAAGGGATCACCCTCATAATAACTAGAGAGATTGATGTAATGATTGCCGAGTATAGTAAGGTCTTGCTCATATCGATTGCGTATAACGCCGCAAGCAAAGGCGCGCGTTAGCGCGTCCAGCCCGCAGGGCGATTTTGCCTTGCCTTGTTATAGGTTTACCAATCAATTGCATAATGAGTTCGCCTAAAGTCACAATAATGTTTTCTAGCTGTTAAATACTTATGCTTTAAATCGTAGCTCTTACGGTCCCACTTTGTTGCATCAGTGACGACATAGGCTTCAAGCTCTTTTTTAGCTAGAAGCATTTCCTTTTGCAGTAAACCGCCATTTATTATATTTGTTGTATTTTCATTGACGTAATACTTAACCTCTTCACCTGACTTGTGTGCATCCAATCTTTTCTTTGACTCCGACACACTTTCTGGTGAGTAATCCTTGTCGCTAAAAGGAAAGCGCTCAGTGAACTTGAAGTACTCGTTCTCCTGTTGAGTGAATATGCAGAACCCATTGCTCATAGCATTGCAGCTTAGCGAAATTAAAAACACTGTGATCAAAGTGCGATACATGAAAGACCTATAACGCCGTGCAGCAGCGGCCGCAGTGGAGGAGCTTGTTTTTTTGTGGCAGCGTAGCGTTTGGCCACGAAAAACAAGCTCCGAAACGCAGGTCCTGCTGGCTGACTTGGTTATGAAAGCTTACGCGGCAAGCTCAAATTATTGGGACCAAACGACCCTGCAACATATTAAATACAGCTACTCACTTTAAATGTGCGATGAGAACACTGTGCAAAACTGCCAATTATTTTCAAAGCCCAAACGACCGCTAAAAGAACAACCGGTACCAATTGGAAGCTGGCTAGCTCTCCGAGGCCAGAACCACATTGAGAACCCTTCAATTTGCAGCAAGTACAGCTCTAACTTAAGCCACAAAACCCCTACTTACCCGACAACGATTAACCAAAACATAGCGCTTTAAAGTTAACGTTTCCGACGCTTTATAACGCCGCCAGCAGCGGCAGCTTGCATGGAGCACGTTTTGTGTAAAATGAGCGCAGCGATACACAAAACGTGCGGAGTGTAAGCTGTCCAACCCACGAAGTGGGTGTTGCTGACTGGCCTTGTTAAATTTTTCGCTCATTCCAATATTCGGGGTTTGAAAGCACTCTTTCTATGATTTCCGGGCTATGCTGCGCGGTAATTTGAGGAGGCTCATTGAAGTCGTGTTCTGAGTGCCAACCCTCTACTTCAAAAGGACCTTCATCTGCCGGAATGAAGTAGCCGTCGAGGTAAATGTAATCGCGCCCTACCTCTACATGCCCCATCATTCCTTTCATAAAATCGACCCATTCCTTCAGCTCCTTCTCACTCGGTTCTTTTTTACTATACCCATAGAGGTCTTCCCGAGCGATATCCTCCCAGCTCTTTTCAAGTTCGACGCCAGTAGCAAAAGTAAAAGCTTTCCTACATTTGGTACAAGAAAACAACCATCCACATCCACACCAAGGGCAGTCCAACTGACCGGGATCACCTACGAGTGATTCTCCACAAGTACAATGACTAATTAAATCGTCATTCTTTTTTACCAAGTAGATGATACTCAAGAAATACTCCTTACAAATTTAACGCCGTTATAACCGGCCGGAGCTGTGTTGGTTGTTTTGCGGTAGCGTAGCGTTAAACCGCAAAACGAGCAACGCAGCGGAGGTCCAGCCAGCTTGCTGGCGATGGTTAATATCCTTGTTAGGCATTTTGACCTCGATGATTAGACATACCCCACAAGCGAAAGACAATACCAATATAAGCAATAGTCATGATGCTATGAACTAGAGGCTTTTCCCAAAACGTACCGATGATGATTGAAACTATAGGTATTACCGCAAAAACCATGGCGACCACTTTCAAACCTATTGGCGAAATAAACTTTGATCTACTTTTTGGACTCACAAATAGCAAGCGAAGAGACAGATAAAATACCCAAAGGCTACCCGCTAAAAATAAGCTGCTCAGCGATACAGTGATAACTGTAGGAGGTACATTTGGAGCAATTAACAATTTGGCAGACCCAATAACACATATAAACGTGAACGGTGTAAATATTAACCCCAATGGTATTGTTACCCATCTCGGGAGCGGTTTTGGTTCTATTTTTTCGTACAGTGCCATGCTATGCCTAACGCCCAGCACAGGGGCCGTAATGTAGGCGCGAAGCGCCGAAATGGAGGTCCAAGCCGCGCAGCGGCTGAACCTGATGCTGATTGTTATGCATTGCCCTGCCGAATGCAACCAACCCCAACGAAACTGCTTAAGAGCCTGCAAAATGACAGCACCCATTTTAAAACCAAATACTAAAACGACGCCGACATTCCCGACGATAAAGCACCTCAAACAAAGGCACACACCGCTTACCTTGCACACAACCAGGTTAAATAAAGTTGCCAGGATTAACCAACGATCAAGCTAAAAACGGATGCAACTTTATTTGACCGCTTAATTGGTGCATACATTTACAGAGCCACCCCACTACCAATGCGACCGAAGGTGGCGTTACCCAAAACTAAATATTCCGTACCACCGGTTTCGTAGCCCTCTCAATGCCAACTAGCCAGAGTTTCATTTAAAGGCTCAGCGACGCATAACGCCGCTATAACCTGCACTGCGTGTGGAGCGGCTTTTTGGTGTATTGTGGCGCAGCCACACCAAAAAGAAGCGTAGCATGCGGTGTCAGGTTAATAGCCTTGTTATGCGTTTACACGAAGAGCTCGAAAGCTATACCCAGAACAATTATTAATGCTGGAACTGCAATTGCAGCCCCCATAAACCTGTGTGCCCAATTGGCTGGAATCGACTCCCCCGGCACAGCAGGATACACATAACCCCATTTGAGAACGGTGCGCCTTAATAGGAAAAATACCAAGCAAAGGCCTATCACGGAAAACGCCAACGCCTTAACATTAAACAAGAGCACAAAAACTACGGGAGTCATGACACTTGTAAACCCGCATGCGGCAGCATACCCTTCCAACAAACCATCCCATTTCAGGGCTTTCCCACATTCCGGGCAAGTACCTATCATTCTCTTATTTTCAGCGCGAGGCAACTCACACTCGAAATGCTTTTTACATTTACTACAAATCATGACTTACGCATAACGCCCAGCACAGGGGCCGTAATGTAGGCGCGAAGCGCCGAAATGGAGGTCCAAGCCGCGTAGCGGCTGTGCCTGATGCTGATTGTTATGCATTGCCCTGCCGAACACAACCAACCCCAACGAAACTGCTTAAGAGCCTGAAAAATGACAATGCCCATTTTAAACCTACACACTAAAACGACACCGACATTCCCGTCGATTAGGCAACTCAAACAAAGGCACAAACTACACACCTTGCACAAAACCAGGTGAAATAAAGTTGCCCTAACCACCTAGCAATTTAACCACAAACTAATACAACTTTATTTGACCGCTTGATTGGTACAGCCCTTAACGAAGCTGCCCAACTAACAACGCGACCGAAGGTGGCGGTACTCAACACTAAATATTGCGCTCCACCGGTTTCGCAGCTTTCTCAAAGCCAACTAGCCAGAGTTTCATTTAAAGGCTCAGCGACGTATAACGCCCAGCACAGGGGCCGCAATGTAGGCGCGAAGCGCCGAAATGGAGGTCCAAGCCGCGCAGCGGCTGAGCCTGGTGCTGATTGTTATGCATTGCTCTGCCGACCACGACCAACTCCAACGAAACTACTTAAGAGCCTACAAAATGACAAGCCCATTTAAAACCTACAGACTAAAACGACGCCGACATTCCGACTATTAAGCACCTCAAACAAAGGCACACACTGCATACCTTGCACAAAACTAGGTGAAATAAAGTTGCCCTAACCACCCATCAATTTAACTACAAACTAATACAACTTTATTTGACCGTTTGATTGGCGCATACACTAACAAAGCCACCCTACTAACAACGCGACAGAAGGTGGCGTTACTCAACACTAAATATTACGTACCACCGGTTTTGCAGCTTTCTAAAATACCTACTAGCCAGAGTTTCATTTAAAGGCTCAGCGACGTATAACGCCTTGGTAACCGGCAGACGAAGTGGCGGTGCTTTTGTGCGAGAATGAGCGAAGCGAATGCACAAAAGCAACGACGCTTTGGCTGTCCAGCGGTGCCAAAGGCACCGCGACGGTTCACCAACTTGTTATGTTTTTGTGAAGTTCCCGCAGCTAGCACACCTAGAACCATGCTTATAGAAAAACAAAGGGAAGCCAAGCAACAAAAAAACCAAAAATGCAGGCCTTTTTCCCTTTGTATAGGGCTCCAACACCCCACCACAAATAGAACACGCTCTATTCTCTTCATTACCAACCTCAGATTCTACTAGAGAAGAATAGTCTGTACTCAATACCTCTTTCGCCGCACCTAAGTTTTTGAGATGAACCTGGACGCGGACACCACCCATTGCATTTGAATACAACCACTGCATGTTTATTGTATGTGCATCCGCAACATACGCAGGTATGCCTTCCGACTCAAGAGTAGCCCGAGCTATTTCGGCTTCGTGCGGAAAGGAAAACGTCCCCGCTGTAACTAGTGAATTCTCGCTCATACTCGATTAAACATAACGCCCTGCAGAAGGGGCCGCAGTGGAGCTGTTTGCTTTTGCAGTAGCGTAGCGACCACTGCTAAAACAAACAGCGGAACGGAGGTCCCGCTTGCTGAGTTGGTTATGTTTTTTACCTCTCGAAGTACTTAAGTGCAAGCTTGAACCTTCTCTCATTATTTTTGAATTCCTGGGTCTTATGCTTTACAACCGCAGGATCAATCGGCTTGCCGTTGACTTCTGTGTCTTTCAGACCCTGCTCCCAGTTGCGCTTATACGGATAGTATTCCACTCCGTCTTTAACTCTGGGTGAATTCAATCTGTACTGAGCTATATCCTTAAACATGCGAATACTAGACTTTTCGAGACTATAGTAACCTGGAATAAAAGGCATTCGCTCTTCTAGATACCACCCAAAATGGATAAGTAATTCATCTACTTCTAATTCAGACTTATCTTTTTCCTCACCACCAAATCTATCGTAGCGGTGTAATGCAAGATCATGAGCTTTCACCCCAAGATAATTTAGTTGCTTTTGCTGCATCCCCACAGTTACTCCATACCAATAAGAACCAGCTGATGCTAGAAATGCAACTAATGTAAGTGATAGAAGTGTTTTCATATTTCCTTAAACATAACGCCGCAATAACCGAGCGGAGCATTGCGTGGTAAAGTGAGCGGAGCGAACCACGCAATGCGGAGGGAACCTAACCCGCTTTTGCACACACCTGTTTGTTAAACCGCTATTCTACTCTCAAATTTAGCGGGTGATATATACCCAATCACCGAATGCGAACGCTCATGGTTGTAGTAGCGCATGTATTCGCTGATTATTCCCCTCAACTCATCTACCGTATTAAAAGCCTTCCTCTTAATTCTTTCTGTTTTAAAATCCTGAAAGAAAGACTCGATATGCGCATTGTCATTCATTTGCTTAACACCATTCATGCTTTGCTGTATGCCGTAGTGGTGTAGCTTTCTTCTAAATGATGTTGCGATATATTCTATCCCTTTGTCTGAATGCAGAATAACGTTTTTCGCGCCTTTGCGATTCCGCATTGCCCTCGCAAGGGTGTTGCTCGTCAATTCCGCTGTACGATTTTCTCCAAGAGACCAACTTATTATTCGACGACTGTAGCGATCCATGATGACCGATAGGTATTGCCAGCTTTCATCTGGCATGCGGATATAGGTCACGTCTGCTACCCAAAGCTGATTAATTCCCGTTGGGGTAAAATCCTTTATTCGGTTAGGGCTCGCTTTCTGAAATACATGCTGATAAGCCTTTGTCCTGTACATTCTGGCCTTTACAGCCTTTAGTCCGTGCTCCTGCATGAGCCTGGCCACCCTTTTCTGACCTACATTGACCCCCTGTTTGCGTAGCTCCTGCGTTATCTTCGGGCTTCCGTAGCATCCTTGGTGCTTTTGAAAAATACGGTTAATCAGTGAGTAGATCTCGCTATCTTCCCGCTTACGCCTACTCTCGCCCCTTCGTCGCCAACTGTTGTAACCGTGTCTGCTTACACCATACAACCTGCACATTAGCGCAATGCTGTGCTGCGACTTATTTAGGTCGATGAATTCAAAGATTTCTCTTTTTTTTGCAAAGAGTGCTGGATGGCTTTTTTTAAAAGGGCGTGCTCTTCTTGCAAGAGATTGTGCTCCCGCTCCAGCTTACGCAGCCTTTTCAACTCCGATTTAATATCTGGATCTATCTGTATATTTTTCTTTTTCACCCTAATCTGCCCTCGTCGCATTTCCATTCGCCAACGATATAGCATCACTTCATGAATATCGAGCGCTTCAGCAACATGGTTTGCTTGCACCCCAGGAATTTCCGTTAGCGCTACCGCTGTCGCCTTGAAATCGTCATCATATGAGTTGTAATGTTTTCTTCTGGCCATTTGTCACCTCCAACAAAGTTATATGGAGGTGTGTGCATTATCGGGTTAGGTTCCGCGTCCGGTTGATTGCTTTGTTAGCACTAGAACGGGATGTCATCATCAAAGCTTTCCGGCGGCGCGGGTGCTTTTGGTTGCAGCGCGTCTTCATTTTTAAGCAACTCATCAATCCCCATTTCTGTAATAGAATATGCATAGAAATCGTATCCATCCTGGTGATCTGTTTCTACAGTTTTACTTAGGTAGCCCATTCGCTCTAGCTTAATAAGTGAAATTTGCAATGCTGCTTCATTTGCGCCACGAAATGAGTTTGAAATACGGTGAAATGGCAACCCAACAGGATCGGCAGTATGGCTTTGCAAGCAAGCAGCAAGAAAACGATAGTCTTGCTCTTTAAGTTCATAAGTCGTGGGATTAACCATAATCTTTTTAGATTCAGAAAGCGCAGCGTGATTGATTATCCCTAATCTTTCAACTTCGGATTTAATGAGAGAGCAAGCTCTATTAGTTGCCGAAACTAAATCACCATCAGACCTACCCGCATCGTAATCTGCTGGTGTAACTCCTAGCAAATCAGTTGGCAAATGCATTTCAATTCCACGGGGCTTTAATATAAATGAACGGGACTTTCCAATGGCACCAACAAATAGGCCCATTTCAAAAATTACATTATCTCTTACGACATGCTCTTTTCTGCTTCTTATTTCCGATATGTCATCAGGAGCAAATATGAACAAAGCGAAATCAACAAATGAAGACTTTTCAACCAGATCATCAATTGTTGAAGACGAAAGTTTAAATGTTCCGTTTTTCCAGACTGTGATTTCAAACTCATGATCTAGATTTACGTTCACAGCTTCTGCAATCGCCAGACTTTCAGAAGAGGAAGCTATAAACAGTCTTGGTTTTCTCAATTCGTAGTCTCCTTGTTCATTTGAGTGCTAACGCCGCTATAAATTGCGGCTTTGAAGTTGGTTGCTTTGTGGTAGCGTAGCGTAAAGCCACAAAACAACCGACGGAAAAGCCGTCAATTTGATAGCTTTGTTAACTGCTTAACTTGGTTGCACTTTTAACCTCCAAGATGAAAGCATTTGCGGTTATGAACCACTCGTACCACGGCACAGTTTGTTTAAAGCCATCGAATGAAAACACACCATCCTCAAAATGTGCATGCATGATTTCATCCAATGGGAACTCTGGCTCTGGGTGATCCTTTGCTGCCTTATCATCGTCCCAATACGTAGCTCGTTCTTCGGTTACTCCGAGAATTTCTAGTATTGCTTTTTCAACTCTCCAGTCTTGACCTTCAGAATCTGGATGCTCTTTAGATATAAAAGCGCCTTTTATATCTAAAATCACAGAGTCAGATTGACGTTCAATCTTTTCAATTGATGCGTCATGAAACCCTATCTTGTCAAAATCGGTACTCAATTTCATAGGCAGTTAACGCCCGCTTCAGCTGCGCCGAAACCGGAGTGTTTTTGTGTTAATGTTTGAGCGCAGCGAGTAACACAAAAATACGGAGGTTTTGACGTCAGACTGGAAGCGTTTGTTAAGCTTTTCAATTCTTAGCTACCTTATTTGCAGTACTAGTACGATAGCAGCAGCCAAACCAACTAATGCTCTAATTGTTTTTTCTATATTTTCAATTCTCTCTGGAGTATTAGCATTTGATGCAACAGTTACTATGCTTTTTAAAATAGGGCTGCTATGTGACAGTAAAAATATGCTACCTATAGTCGCCACAAACACGAATCCAGAAAGTATTTCAAATGCTGGATGATTTGTGGTGATTCCAGAAAAGCAGAAATTATTGGTTTGATCTAGCAAAAACATGAATGTGGCAACTGAAAAAAAACTTATTGTCGTTATAGTTGACGAGGCTAGCAATACTTTCTTACTAGATCCTTTTGTAGCATCCAAGGTTATTCCAGCCCCAACAATCATTATTAACCACCACAATATTGGGTTTCTAAATAAGCTAACGTCTTTGCAGTAATCCGATTGAGCCTCTACTAGTGCGCCTAACACTGCTAGAATGCAAGCTACACCCAATCGACCAATTTCTTCGTTTTTCATAGTAATGGCACTATTAATTCTTCAAGTTTTTTCATTCTAGTTGATATTTGGTCTGCTTTTTCCTCAAAAGGATGAGCCAAACCTGGCTGGACCACATGTTTTCCACCGCAATCAGTTGCAGCTTCCATTAGTTCACCCAAGAGACCGCCGGTGTAAAAGCGATCTTTATCATTCGCTTGAACAATTAAACTCCCGCACACGTTTGGTAGTTTTTCAACTGGATCATAATTCTTTGAGCACTCTACTACATAGCTTGCTCTTGAAATTACGGAGTCAAAAAAAACCAAATCGTATAACGAATAATCACTTATAACATTTGAGGCAATTACACCTCCGTATGAAGTTGCATAAATAATACGCTTAGAGTAATTCGAGTTCAGCCAATCAAGAATCTCAGAATAATCCTGAAGCATCGCCCAAATTCGTCTCTTGCCCTGTGATTTTTTATACCCTCTGAAGTCAAAAGCATAAACGTCAATACCTTTATCCCGAAACCTCTCAAATTCTTGAATTAGCCTTCCCGCAGGAAATCCATTACCCTGGATCAGTAGAATATATGTATTTGTTTTTGTTTCTGATGAGAGCTTAATTCCGCTAAGCTCGACTCCATCAGAGGTCTTATACTTTAGTTTCTCTCCGCCGCGTAATTTTGAAACTTTTTTATAGGGTGTTAATCCTGCAGCAACACTCAAAGCCCAAAACAACGTTTTTTCATTGTTGCAAGTTTGAAGTTCACGCTCTTTCTTATGGTCAACAACCAAAATTTCACTTCCGTAGGCTTTGGATATTAGAGAAATAGATATAAATATTACAAAGATTATATTTTTAATATTATTGATCATAGTTCACGCCCTTGATTCCGTAGGCCTAACGCCCTGCAGCAGCGGCCGGAACGGAGGTCCGACTGGCTGAGTTGGTTATGTGTTTGACCGCAAAAGAAAACCATATTGCCAGCTAATTTACTCACCTTCCCAATCATCATACCGCGAAGCGGACTCTAAATGGTTACTACCGTCTCTACCACATTGAGCATTACTTAGCTCTTTGATTCTATTACGCACATGAATTGGGCCAATTATTGGTAGACACCACATATACGCCACATCTAGAACAAATAAGCTATGAATCTTAGGTGCCAAATCAATATACTCTTTGGTATAAAAAGCACAAATCATCCAATTTGCAAAGAGAATGGAAGCAATCAGAACAATCAAATTTTCCATTTTTATTCCTTGCCTAAACGGCTACACATAACGCCCCGCTCACCCGCGCATACAGCGGAGAGCGTTTTTGTGTAAAGTGGCGCGCAGCGACACACAAAAACGAGCGTAGCAGTATGTGTCGGCGTGCAGCGGTTTGTTATGCATTTACTGGATACCCCCCTCTACCAATATTAATTGACTATTTGTTGTTTTGTGGCGCAATGAAAATAGCTCTTGCGCTTCTGGATCAGCTAAGAATTTTTAGCTTTTTCTGTTGAAGGAAATTCCAAAATCACTAACCGTTCTGGACTCCAATTGCCTTCCATTTTTTCAGGAACAACTCCTTGGACGATATACCTACCACCATGCTTATCTATAAACGTTGGAATTTTCTCGGCATACTCCAAGAAACCTTCTAGCACTTTGATGGATAAGTCTAATACCAAATACCCTTTCATTTACGTTTACTCCGTATTTTTTCGATGCATAACGCCTACAGCACCTGCCCGCACAGTGGAGCTTGGTTTTGTGTAATAATGAGCGCAGCGAATGCACAAAAACAAGCGTAGCAGTGTGGGTCTGGTGGCTGTAATTGTTATAACAGCTTACGCGACAAGCCCAAATTATTGAGACCAAACGACCCTGCGACAGATTAAAAACTACTACTCACTTTAAATGTGCGATGAGAACACCGCGCAAAATTGCCAATTATTTTCAAAGCCCGAACGACAGCGAAGAGAACAACCGGCACCAATTAGCAGATGACTCGCTCTCCGAGGCCAGAACTACATTAGGAACCCTACAACTTGCAGCAAGTAAAGCTCCAATTTGAGCCACCAAATCCCTAGCTAACCGACAGCGATTAACCAAAACATAGCGCCTCAAAGTTAACTTATTCGACGCTTTATAACGTCGTCAACACGGGCCGAATTGTGCGAAGCACAATTCGGCCCGAGCCGTTTTACGGCGGTTGTGGTTGGCCTTGTTATGCCTTGTTTCAATTTGGTAGTTCATTTGATTTTTATACCGCACCAAGGACAATTTTCAACTTTTATCATAGAACTACCACCATCCCGAATTGGGATTCCATACCCATGCGATGTTTTTACTAAAACAATGTCAGGATCATCCCAAGGATCGATATTATCTGCTAAACCTGCAGTGACATGATACGCAATATGTACACAGGGAAAATTCTTACTACTAAACCCTCGTTTTTCTATACTTATATTTAAATCCCACTCATAACACTCTCCGCAAGAATCCAAATGATTCAAAAACAATTCATACTCTTCCGACTCACTTAGTTCTCTTGTTAGTGGAAATTGAGAATATTTTTTATGTTTTTTCTTAAATTCTAAACATTCCATAAAACTTTATCCGTTGCAAGCATAACGCCTCAACAACCGACGCAGCTTTGCTGTGTCCGGCGCCGTAGGCGGGAACCTAACCCGCTTTTGCACACACCTGTTTGTTAAACCGCTATTCTACTCTCAAATTTAGCGGGTGATATATACCCAATCACCGAATGCGAACGCTCATGGTTGTAGTAGCGCATGTATTCGCTGATTATTCCCCTCAACTCATCTACCGTATTAAAAGCCTTCCTCTTAATTCTTTCTGTTTTAAAATCCTGAAAGAAAGACTCGATATGCGCATTGTCATTCATTTGCTTAACACCATTCATGCTTTGCTGTATGCCGTAGTGGTGTAGCTTTCTTCTAAATGATGTTGCGATATATTCTATCCCTTTGTCTGAATGCAGAATAACGTTTTTCGCGCCTTTGCGATTCCGCATTGCCCTCGCAAGGGTGTTGCTCGTCAATTCCGCTGTACGATTTTCTCCAAGAGACCAACTTATTATTCGACGACTGTAGCGATCCATGATGACCGATAGGTATTGCCAGCTTTCATCTGGCATGCGGATATAGGTCACGTCTGCTACCCAAAGCTGATTAATTCCCGTTGGGGTAAAATCCTTTATTCGGTTAGGGCTCGCTTTCTGAAATACATGCTGATAAGCCTTTGTCCTGTACATTCTGGCCTTTACAGCCTTTAGTCCGTGCTCCTGCATGAGCCTGGCCACCCTTTTCTGACCTACATTGACCCCCTGTTTGCGTAGCTCCTGCGTTATCTTCGGGCTTCCGTAGCATCCTTGGTGCTTTTGAAAAATACGGTTAATCAGTGAGTAGATCTCGCTATCTTCCCGCTTACGCCTACTCTCGCCCCTTCGTCGCCAACTGTTGTAACCGTGTCTGCTTACACCATACAACCTGCACATTAGCGCAATGCTGTGCTGCGACTTATTTAGGTCGATGAATTCAAAGATTTCTCTTTTTTTTGCAAAGAGTGCTGGATGGCTTTTTTTAAAAGGGCGTGCTCTTCTTGCAAGAGATTGTGCTCCCGCTCCAGCTTACGCAGCCTTTTCAACTCCGATTTAATATCTGGATCTATCTGTATATTTTTCTTTTTCACCCTAATCTGCCCTCGTCGCATTTCCATTCGCCAACGATATAGCATCACTTCATGAATATCGAGCGCTTCAGCAACATGGTTTGCTTGCACCCCAGGAATTTCCGTTAGCGCTACCGCTGTCGCCTTGAAATCGTCATCATATGAGTTGTAATGTTTTCTTCTGGCCATTTGTCACCTCCAACAAAGTTATATGGAGGTGTGTGCATTATCGGGTTAGGTTCCGCGCGAAGTTAATTGATTTGTTAGGAGTCACAATTTCTGCATCCCACATTGCAGTATCTCCATTAAATCTCTTAAACCAAGATCTAAGGCTTGCTTTTGAAACCCCTTTCTCTTCAGTTTGCGCACCCCACATTAATGCCTCTGATATTTCAGCTAGTTCATAGCTTCCAGGGCTGGCATATGGCAGAAGCTTCTCTATCAACCCCAGCAGCCTGATCAAATTACGATTATCTTGGGGAGTATCCTCAGCTTCAGTGACGAGAAAAAGAACCTGTGAAATGAGAACCGGAAGGATGATGTCCAGATTCCTTTTCCGTTTCCACCACACACCTTCAACCAGGCTAATTCCAATCGTTCTCGCCTGTGTTCCTTGGTTGAAATAGTGGAGCGTTTTCTCTAACAGTTCGGCTTCGTTTTTATCCCTTGCCTCTCTAAATGTAAACGCAAACTGCAGGATAGCTAAAAGCCAGCCCGCGATTGCTACTGCGATTTTCCAGTCCACATTTACTCCTAACGCCGTTATAACCGGCCGGAGCTGGGTTGATTGTTTTGCGGTAGCGTAGCGTAAAACCGCAAAACAAGCGGCGCAGCGGAGGTCCAGCCAGCTTGCTGGCGATGGTTAATAACCTTGTTAGGCATTTTCTCGTTTTCTGCTGTAGGCAACAAACCAGGAAGCTATGCCAGACAATACAAACCAGATTGCTCCACCAACCAATAATACTATATTGAAACCATCTGCCGCTTTATGGGCTGACACAACCTCCCTCTGTATTGCCGTACGAACGTTTTCACTTATAGATAGTATATTTTCGATCATACATTCTTCCGAAAACGAGCTTACAGTTCGACCCTTCTGGTCATTACATTCGGACTCCTTTTCCATAAAATCAGAATATAAGCTATCCGAGTAAATATTCAGAGCACTGAATACAACTAGAAATAGCACAGTCCAAATCACTACAAATTTGATTATTCGTTTCATTTTTGTTCTATTGCCTAACGCCGTTATAACCGGCCGAAACGGAGTTGATTTGTTTGCGGTAGCGTAGCGTTAAACCGCAAACGAAGCAACGCAGTGGAGGTCCAGCCAGCTTGCTGGCGGTGGTTAATAACTTTGTTATGGGGCTTGAGGCTCAAACTTTATTACGGCAGATGAATCAATGGTGCCGTAATCACCGACAACAAATTCATCCGGTAATGTTAGTAGGTACTTTTTGATTGCCCCCTCTTCGATAAGTTTGAGAACACCCTCATGCTTAGACGATAGAAAAACTATTGCTATTTCTTTCTCTGAACAATTATTTGAGGCATTAACCTTAAACCGTACCAAAGGGGCAGAATAATCGTCGTACCGTTCACCAACGGATTCACTCCACACGTAGTTTTTTTCATATTTTAACAACATTGCTTCACAAACAATGCTGCTAGATTCAGCTTGCGCTGAATTGACAATACAAAAACAAAGAACCAACAAAACTTTATGCTTTACATTCTTCATATTATGCTTGCCCCATAACGCCCAGCACAGGGGCCGTAATGTAGGCGCGAAGCGCCGAAATGGAGGTCCAAGCCGCGTAGCGGCTGTGCCTGATGCTGATTGTTATGCATTGCCCTGCCGAACACAACCAACCCCAACGAAACTGCTTGAGAGCCTGTAAAATGACTGCGCCCATTTTAAACCTACATGCTAAAACGACGCCGACATTCCCGACGATTAAGCACCTCAAACAAAGGCACATACTGCGTACCCAGCACACACCCAGGTTAAATAAAGTTGGCATGATTAACCAGCAATCAAGCTAAAAGCGGATGCAACTTTATTTTACCGCTTAATTAGTACATACATTAACAAGGCCACCCTACTCATAGCGCGACCGAAGGTGGCGTTACTCAACACTAAATATTGCGTACCACCGGTTTTGCAGCTTACTCAAAGCCAACTAGCCAGAGTTTCATTTAAAGGCTCAGCGACGTATAACGCCTTGCTCACCTGCACATGCTGCGGAGAGCGTTTTTGTGTGAAAATGGAGCGCTAGCGACACGCACAAAAACGAGCGTAGCAGTATGTGTCAGCGTGCAGCAACTTGTTATGCGCTTTCACGCCGAGCAAGCTCTTTTTTGTACATTCTTTCGCTAGCACTCCAAGTGAAAAAACCGAAAGCAAGCCCTCCGAGAGTCCATATGAGTGCATTTATACAGATTAATACTACTGACATATTACCTTCTTCTGGTTTATTCACGAAAAAGGTCATTATAACGAACATAGGTATACCCCATGAAACTATGCCGTTAACCAGAATAAAATTCCTTTTGCCCTTTTTAAGGGTATTTTCCCATTTTATAAATTGCTTTTCCTTCATACCCTATTTTTAACCCTATAGCTAATTTGCCGCATAACGCTGAGTGCAGCGGCAGTTTGTGGAGTGGCGTTTTGTGCTAGCGTAGCGGCCAGCACAAAAGGAGCCACGGAACAAACTGTCCGACTGGCACGACTTGTTATGCATTTGCTTGCGCTATTCGTAACGTGTTTTTAAGAAGCTTTAGCTCTTTAGTAGTACGCCAATTATCGACCGCCCAGACAAGCGAAAAAACGCCAAGCATCGTATACAGCGTATTTGGGTCTCTTGCTCTTAGCCAATTCAGATAAGGAAAGCTATCTGGAAGTAGCGGCAATGAAAATAGCCAAACACCCAAAATTAAGGCCACCCATTTCGAAATATGGTGTTTTTTGTCCATCTTCGAGATGGCTTTTTCTACTTCATATAAATTCATTTAATATCTCGAATAGCTCAACCACTGGATATGCATAACGCCCGGGTCACCAGCGCCCAAACCGGAGAGGCTTTTGCGGTAAGGTGTAGCGCAGCGAAACCCACAAAAGCAACGTAGGTTTGGGCGTCTGTGTGGAGCCGTTTGTTAGCATTTTACTGGTTTATAATCTTATCTCTGCTTTTGAGAAGGGTTACAAACGTAGAAGGCCCATATATAGCCATAAACACAAACATTCCAAGGCTAAGAACTACCATGAGATCACTGCCCATTTCGTATTTGTAGATTTCATACAATCCGCTACTTTCAGTACCTGGCGTAACTTTGCCAGGATCATTTGGCAAGGTTAAAACTGATACGTATTTACCGATAGGAAGTCTTACCCGAAAACCCTCCACCAACTGAAGCGAGTCAATTTCTAATTTGTAATAATATGTCGTTCCACCCTTTCCACTTGAGCTAGTGCGGTCAAGTTCTATGACTAAAGCTTGTTTTTCAATGCCGTTTTTCCAAAAATTATATGTATCAGCGACAAGATAATAGCCTGCCCAAGCCAACAGCGGAAAGCCAGCCAATATAAATAGATAAATAAACCAATTCCATATTTTCTTCATGATGGATGCTAACGCCGCTAGAACCTGCACAGCGTGCGTAGCGGATTTTTGGTGTATTGTGGCGCAGCCACACCAAAAAGGAGCGTAGCATGCAGTGTCAGGTTGCTAGCTTGGTTATGTGCTAGAGCTTGGTTGAAAGCCATATTGCAAACTCCGTAGTGCCGCGAACTATACTAAACAACGGCTTGTACAAGTATGAACTTGATGCGTTGGTGGCACCGTAGTTCTGGTGCTCTTCTTCGTCTGCTTTTATACTAGCTACCGCCTCAAAAGCCTCTGTATCATTCTTGGAAAGGTAATCCATTTGCCACTCTAAATGATGAAGCACTGTTGATTCTATTGATGCAGTGCAAACCCAAATCGCATTTCTGCCCAATAGGCCAGAGGCCAAACCCAACAATACTCCCCCAAATGCCCACAAATGAATTCCATAGCAACTCCGAATATTCCTTTTTTTGAGAAGGCTATTAAAGGTACTGTAGTGCACCAGTTCGTGCGACAGCATTTCCTCTATTTTTGGAGCAACATCCTTGTATAAGTATTTGGCTAAAAATAATTGCGTGCGATAGATATGAATCGCTCCATACTCACCGGCATGGTCTACTCTAATTATCCTCTCTACTTCTTTCACTCATTCTCCGATGCGTGGGGCACATAACGCCTACAGCACCTGCCCGCACAGTGGAGCTTGGTTTTGTGCAATAATGAGCGCAGCGAATGCACAAAATCAAGCGCAGCAGTGTGGGTCTGGTGGCTGTAATTGTTATAACAGCTTACGCTATAAGCCCCTATTATTGGGACCAAACGATCCTGCGACATATTTAAAACTACTACTCACGTTAAATGTACGATGAGAACCCCGCGCAAAACTACCAATTATCTACAAAACCCAAACGAATGCGAATAGAACGACCGGTACCAATTAGAAGCTGACTCGCTCTCCGAGAGCCAGAACCAAATTAAGAACCCTCAACTTGCAGTAAGTACAGCACTAGTTTAAGCCGCAAAATCCCCTGATACCCGCCTGCGTTTACCAATAACAAAGCGCTTCAGAATTAAAGTTTTTGACGCTTTATAACGCCGCGTTAAACGGCAGGCAAAGTTGTGATGCTTTTGTGCGATAATTTGCGAAGCAAATGCACAAAAGCAGAGCAGCTTTGGCTGTCCAGTGTAGGGCCGCAGGCCCGAAACGGGTTTGAACGCTTTGTTATGTGTTTTACATGAAAACGTTTTTCCATGTTTCATTATCATTAAATTCAATAATTGGACGCTTAAACATAAACCAACCTGTAGTTTTTACACGTATAGGATAATTTATATACCTTTCAACAATGCTTCTCGTGTATTCCATCATCGCTTCTAATGGATCATCCATGCTTTCATACCAGTCAGCATAAAGTGGCTCACCATCGAGATTAAAGTCGACATAAAATTCTTCACAATCATATGCGACTGTTATCACAACCTCTTTATTTTCATGCGAAATTCGAATCTCCCCTGCATCCCCTTTATCCGCGTAGGAAAGGTGAGAGAACTCGATCCAATTCTTCGCAATTCCTTCCAAATCTTCCTTCTTCATCGTGTCTTTTCTATTCGCTTACACATAACGCCTACAGCACCTGCCCGCACAGTGGAGCTTGGTATTGTGCAATAATGAGCGCAGCGAATGCACAAAACCAAGCGTAGCAGTGTGGGTCTGGTGGCTGTAATTGTTATAACAGCTTACGCGAAAAACCCAAACTATTGCGACCAAAAGACTCTGCGACATATTAAAAAAACTAATCACTTTAAATGTGCGATGAGAACACCGCGCAAAACTACCAATTATGTACAAAACCGAAACGAAAGCGAATAGAACAACCGGTACCAACTAGAAGCTGACTCGCGCTCCGAGAGCCAGAACCACATTAAGAACCCTATAACTTGCACTAAGCAAAGCTCTAATTTGAGGCACCAAATGCCAAACTACCCCACAGCGTTTGCCCAAAAAATAGCGCTTCAAAGTTAACGTTTTCGGAGCTTTATAACGCTTTGCTCACCTGCACATACTGCGGAGAGCGTTTTTGTGTAAAAATGGAGCGCAGCGACAGGCACAAAAACGAGCGTAGCAATATGTGTCAGGTGCAGCAACTTGTTAGAACTTTAGTTTGACGCCTCTTTCTCTAGATATACAGGCAAACCCGAAAATTGTGAATTTAGAGTTTCAGTTTTCCCTTCAAAATAGAGCTGAAAAGCCTCTTCTACCCATTTAGCTTGCTCTAGAACATAGGCAGACACCCAACGCACCTCCTTTTCCTTCCCGAAGCCAAACATTGTTTTTACTTTTTTAGGCTGGACAATACCCACTAGATAAGCAAATTCTTCTGGACTTCCGATTACTGACACCCATAGATCTACCTTTGTCTTTGAGTTTTTAACGGAGATAGTGGGCTCACTACCACCCTTGTTATTTCCAACTTGTTCTTTCCATGGAAATCCTCTAAATGCATTTTTGAATATTTCCATTGTTGCCTTCCCTTTAAGATCATATTGATCAAATCTATAGCCTGCTTCCTGAATATCGTATGTAAATGAATCTGCCATAGTCGAAACTGAAAAGAAGAAAATAATAGTAAGTAGTTTTTTCATATTGTGTTCTAACGCCAAGCTCACCGGAACATTTTGCGGAGAGCGTTTTTATGAAAAAATGAAGCGCAGCGGAATGCATAAAAACGAGCGTAGTAAAATGTTTCCGCGTGCAGCTTTTTGTTATGTTTTTTACCAAGAGTTACGTTCCCTTGTTCGCTTTTTGGCAAGAGCAAAACAACCGAATGCAATAAGAAACCCGATTCCAGCATTATTATACCCTGCATAAATAGCCCAGATGCTTGCTAAAGCAGAGCAACTACCAAAAAGGTAAAGAGTGAATGGAGATAAAATACCTTTGCCCTTACTTGCTTTTCCGAATACTAACGACAAACCAACTAAAAAAATCGGAATTCCAACCACAAGGCTCAAAACAAGAAAGATATCGTTGCTACCCAAGTATGACAGTAATAAAGCCCCTACGCCAAGCAGGAGGCACACGACGCCAAGAACTAAACGAGTAGTTGGAGATACCTCTTTTGTTAGTTCATGATCGCTTAGCATGGTGCTCCTGAAACATAACGCCCAGCACAGGGGCCGCAATGTAGGCGCGAAGCGCCGAAATGGAGGTCCAAGCCGCGCAGCGGCTGAACCTGATGCTGATTGTTATGCATTGCCCTGCCGAACACAACAAACCCCAACGAAACTGCTTAAGAGCCTGCAAAATGACAGTGCCCATTTTAAAACAAAATACTAATACGAGGCCGACATTCCCGACGGTTAAGCACCTCAAACAAAGGCAAATACTGCATACCCAGCACACAACTAGGTGAAATAAAGTTGCCCTAACCACCTAGAAATTTGACTACGAACTAATACAACTTTATTTGACCGATTGATTGGTACAAACTCTACCGAAGCTGCCCCACTAACAACGCGACCGAAGGTGGTGTTACCCAACACTAAATATTACGTTCCACCGGTTTTGCAGCTTTCTCAAAGCCTACTAGCCAGAGTTTCATTTAAAGGCTCGGCGACGCATAACGCCGTGCAGCAGCGGCCGCAGTGGAGGAGCTTGTTTTTTGTGGTAGCGTAGCGTTTAGCCACGAAAAACAAGCTCCGAAACGCTGGTCCTGCTGACTGACTTTGTTATAAAAGCTTACGTGACAAGCGAAAATTATTGGGACCAAATGACTCTGCGACATATTATAAAATAACCACTCACGTTAAATGTGCGATGAGATCACTGCGCAAAACTACCAATTATTTACAAAACCCAAACTAATGCGAATAGAACAACCGGTACCAATTAGAAGCTGACTCGCTCTCCGAGAGCCAGAACCACATCAAGAACCTTACAACTTGTAGCAAGCAAAACCCTAATTTAAGCCGCTAAATCCCCTGCTACTCGCCTGTGCTTACCAAAAACAAAGCGCCTCAGAATTGAAGTTTTCGACACTTTATAACGCCGCGTTAACCTGCGGAAATTTTGGGGTGACTTTTGGGATAAAGTGGCGCAGCCACCCAAAAGGCGCACCGAAATTTGCGTCAGGTTGAACGCCTTGTTAGTTGCAGCCCACTATCCCCGGATAGTAAGACACATACCATGATTTATAGGGTAGCGATACGAACAACTCACACCCAATGTTTTCTTTCCACCTAGCAGGCAGACTACTCCAATACTCTACTGAAACAGAGCTACTCTTATTTTCTGAATCAGGGCGATCTCTATACAACAGTATAGAAACATTAAAGTCACCATCTGCACTTCTATATGAAGTGGCAAGTACAACATTCAGGCTACGCAATATGGATTTTATTTTCTCGATATCACTCTTCTCGCTTTCTGAATCACAAGCCTGCTTTATAAATTCCATTGATGATAGCTCGACACGCTCTATGCATCGATTTTCTTGAAATACCGAAACCAACTGCTCTAACTTTTCCTTGTTTGACTCAAACCAAGGAACTATATCCTCATCCTTAATTTGAATACCTTCAGAGCAAGCAGATACTACGAATATAATAAATAGAACGATATACCTTTTCATACGCAACTAACGCCTACAGCACCTGCCCGCGCTGTGGAGCTTGATTTTGTGCAATAATGAGCGCAGCGAATGCACAAAATCAAGCGTAGCAGTGTGGGTCTGGTGGCTGTAATTGTTATAACAACTTACGCGAAAAACACAAACTATTGCGACAAAAAGACACTGCGACATATTAAAAAACAACCACACACTTTAAATGCGCGGCGCGAACACCGCGCAAAATTGCCAATTCTTTGTTAAAGCCAAACAACCGTGATAAGAACAACCGGTACCAATTTGCGGCTACCGCGTACTCCGAGACCAGAACCACATTCAGAACCCGACAACTTGCAGCAAGTAAAGCTCTAATTTGAACCACCAAATCCTAGCTACCCGATAGCGATTAACCAAAACATGGCGATTCAAAATTAACGTTTTCGACGCTTTATAACGCCTTTGTAAAGGGCATTTTTTGTGTAGTGGAGTTTTGCGGTAAAGTGGCGAAGCCACCGCAAAACGGAGCGTAGCAAAAAATGTCCTGTTGACAAACTTGTTAAGCATTTGACTCCAATTTTTGACCGCAAGATGCACATAATTTTGCCTTTGGCGTACGAAACAATTTTCCGCAACTACTACATTTTGGCCCATAGCTACTTCGCCTTAAATAAAACATAACATCGTAGCCAATATTCTTATGCCCGGTAAGCTCTTCAAACTTAGCCACCGCCCTAGGATCACAATTAGCCCTCGCTGTAGGAATATCACACCCATGCTCTGCTCGGTAAGCTTTAATTTTTCTTACAGTGTCGGAGAGCAATGGGCTCAATTGAGCCCATTCTTCTTCATTTAGCATTGGCAATTCTTTACCAACTCTCCAGCAATATTCGATCTCCATAACTCGTGATGCTTAACGCCTACAGCACCTGCCCGCACAGTGGAGCTTGGTTTTGTGCAATAATAATGAGCGCAGCGAATGCACAAAACCAAGCGTAGCAGTGTGGGTCTGGTGGCTGTAATTGTTATAACAGCTTACGCGACAAGCCCAAATCATTGGGACCAAACGACCCTGTGACATTTTAAAAACAACTACTCACTTTAAATGTGCGATGAGAACACCGCGCAAAATTGCCAATTATTTTCAAAGCCCAAACGACCGCGAAAAGAGCAACCAGTACCAATTAGAAGCTGGCTAGCTCCCCGAGGCCAGAACCACATTAAGTACCCTACAACTTACAGCAAGTGAAACTCTTATTTAAGCCGATATATCCCCTGCTACTCGCCTGCGTCTACTAAAAACCAAGCGCTTCAGAATTGAGCTTTCGACGCTTTATAACGCCTTTGTAACAGGCATTTTTTGTGTAGTGTAGTTTTGCGGTAAAGTGGCGAAGCCACCGCAAAACGGAGCGTAGCAAAAAATGTCCTGTTGACAAACTTGTTAGGCTCATACATATAAACGATTACCCGCTATACCATAAAATACACCAAGCTCGTATTTAAATTTTGATTTCTCTCCACAATCTAAAATATTACTGAGCTCCGAAGGAAAAACAAGACTACAAGACGATTTCACTTTATTGGTAATACGCATAGCATTTACAAATTTCTTATCGGTTGTTAGAAAGTAATCAATACCCGCAATTTCAGCGCTCCAAAAGTGAAATGCATCTATTCGCTGAGACTCAGATAGATTTTTACAAAGAACCCGATACCTTTCTAGCTGAGTGACATTGCTCTTCATTTGCTCTGGTAGTTTATCAGCGGCCTTTGATCCAAGTATTTTATCTTCTAGATTTGGAGTGTTGAGCCAGCGACAAAATTCGATAACTCTACTTTTTTCTAGATGCGTTTCTAATGAAGATTGAAAAAAATAGGATCTCTCGATTGCAGCGCTAACGAGCTTCATTTTTTTAGTCTCGAAGAGCTTTCCAAGCTTATTCGACGGAAATGAACCTACTCTCTTCCAATCTTCAAAGTCTAATTCCAGGTATCTGAACAATTCAATTTTTCCGGTTTCAGCTAACTCAGAAACTGTAGGCAAATACTCAAACTGCTCTCTTTTCCAGTTTTCCTTCGGAGGTTCCTTTCTAACATAGCCAATTACCCCATTTCGTCTTTCACCAGTTAATATATCTCCATCACTAATAATGCACTGATCGATAAATACTGATGTCATCTTTTGCACGTTACGCCTAACGCCGTTATAACCGGCCGGAACGTAGTTGGTTTGTTTGTGGTAGCGTAGCGTTAAACCACAAGCGAAGCAACGTAGTGTAGGTCCAGCCCGCTAGCGGGCGATGGTTGATAACTTTGTTATGCGATTTTCGAGCTATCTTTAGAACCATATTTACAATTTTGTGGTTGCCCACCTTTTTAAGTTTGCAAGCCACTGAACAGCGTCTTCGGCTCCTATTTTGGTTGTTGCTCCAATTGCAGCCGTATGTATATATAATGCCAACTTCTCGTCTGGCAAAAACTCTAGTTCTATGATCTCTTCTACTAGCTCAGCAACGTTAACATAATCTTGTTTTACAGAAAGGTTCCAAATAAATATATTTGATCCTTCATCTATCCATGATCCCTCATGATAAAAATTTGATAGCAAACTATCTTTAGATTTCAAAATGTGAACCCTTCTCTATCTGACGCATAACGCCTACAGCACCTGCCCGCACTGTGGAGCTTGGTTTTGTGCAATAATGAGCGCAGCGAATGCACAAAAACAAGCATAGCAGTGTGGGTCTGGTGGCTGTAATTGTTATAACAGCTTACGCGAAAAACCCAAACTATTGCGACCAAAAGACTCTGCGACATATTAAAAAAACTAATCACTTTAAATGTGCGATGAGAACACCGCGCAAAACTACCAATTATGTACAAAACCCAAACGAATGCGAATAGAACAACCGGTACCAACTAGAAGCTGACTCGCGCTCCGAGAGCCAGAACCACATTAAGAACCCTATAACTTGAACCAAGCAAAGCTCTAATTTGAGGCACCAAATACCAAACTACCCCACAGCGTTTGCCCAAAAAATAGCGCTTCAAAGTTAACGTTTTCGGAGCTTTATAACGCCCAGCACAGGGGCCGCAATGTAGGCGCGAAGCGCCGAAATGGAGGTCCAAGCCGCGCAGCGGCTGAGCCTGGTGCTGATTGTTATGAATTGCGCTACCGACCACGACCAACTCCAACGAAACCACTTAAGAGCCTGCAAAATGACAGGCCCATTTAAAACCTGCAGACTAAAACGACTCCGACATTCCCGACGATTAAGCGCCTCAAACAAAGGCACGCACTGCATACCTTCCACAACACCAGGTGAAATAAAGCTGCCCTAATCACCTAGCAAGTTAACTACGAACCAATACAACTTTATTTGACCGATTAATTGGTACAAACTCTAACGAAGCTACCCCACTAACAACGCGACCGAAGGTGGCGTTACTCAGCACTAAATATTGTGCACCACCGGTTTCGTAGTTTTCTCAATGCAAACTAGCCAGAGTTTCATTTAAAGGCTCAGCGACGCATAACGCCCAGCACAGGGGCCGCAATGTAGGCGCGAAGCGCCGAAATGGAGGTCCAAGCCGCATAGCGGCTGTGCCTGATGCTGATTGTTATGGTTTTACCTCGACAAAAGAACCAGTTTCAAATTTGTATTTACGCGAACTAGATACACTCGGGCAGCACATTGAATCTGAGCTCGAATAGGACAAACCTTCCAGTATGACCGTTTCACCTTCAATTTTTATTGTCTCGGTTAGAAACACTCCTTTACCACCAACAACAACCTTCTCGTATTTTTTTCCGTCAATTACACCAACCATGGAACGGAAAAAATGATTCCCACAGCTACCAGGTGGAGACTTTTCCCGTTCATAGCACGGCCCTTCAATGGTGTACAAAACAATTTCAACTCTCTCATCCTTCACAACTTGCCGAGCACTACAGTATTCAACGCCTCGCATTCCACTTGCATGTTGAGCTATTAAAGTTTCTATATCAGTAGAGACTTTTGGGCAATCCCCATAAGCTGCCACCGATAAAAATAGGCCAACAAAAAATATTATTCTTTTCATCTGTGCTTAACCATAACGCTTTGCTCACCGGCACGTATTGCGGAGAGCGTTTTTGTGTATATTGAGCGCAGCGACGTACACAAAAACGAGCGTAGCAGTATGTGTCCGTGTGCAGCAATTTGTTATGAGCCCCACGCATTAATTGATTGCACTGAATACCGAATGCTTTGAAAAGCTTTCGTACCGGTACAGATATAGTCTATAAAAACGCCCATAGTGTGTTCGCTTGAAGTGTAATAGCCCACCGCTTTCGGCGTTGAATTTGCCTTTTCCAGTTCCGTAATATATACGAGCAATTCCTCTCCATTTTTCCCTAGCAAAAAGACACCGCTTCTCGAAGCTGGGCATCCTGAAGGGCTGTTTGTTGGCCCCTTTAGCTTAATCACAACTGCGCTACCTTCAGGCTTTACGTTTACGGAAAACCCCAGCTTATCGGCTAACACATGAGAAAGAAAGACCTCTTTCAGTGTACCGGTTGCGAAACAAAATGCTGGGATAAAAATCAATAATAAAATTAGGTTCTTCATTGCCTGAAGCTCATAACGCCCAGCACAGGGGCCGTAATGTAGGCGCAAAGCGCCGAAATGGAGGTCCAAGCCGCGTAGCGGCTGAACCTGGTGCTGATTGTTATGCATTGCTCTTCCGACCACGACCAACCCCAACGAAACTGCTTAAGAGCCTGAAAAATGACTGTGCCCATTTTAAACCTACATACCACAAATACGCCGACATTCCCGACGATTAAGCACCTCAAACAAAGGCACACTCCGCATACCTTGCACAAAACTAGGTGAAATAAAGTTGCCAGGATCAACCAGCGATCAAGCTAAAACTGAATGCAACTTTATTTTACCGCTTGATTCGTACAGACTCTAACGAAGCCACACCACTAACAACGCGACCGAAGGTGGCGTTACTCAACACTAAACATTGCGTACCCCGGTTTCGCGGCTTTCTCTAAGCCTACTAGCCAGAGTTTCATTTAAAGGCTCAGCGACGTATAACGCCGTCTTCTGTTGAATTTTTTCCGTTGCTCCTTTTGTGTTACCAAACACAAAAGGAGCAACGGAAAAAATTTCAACAGGAACACCTTGTTAGACATTACTCTCATAAACTACGTCCGCATAAGTAGCAGTAAAGCCAGCGAGACATGGATAACAAACACTACGACTGACCCAAACCCAATTAGATTACCAAGGTGCTTTAGTAGCAGCTGACTATTTTCACTTACAGTGAAGATAATCAGCTGTATAAACATCGCGAACAAAATTAACACACCAGCGTAAAGGTAGTACCGCTCCCCAATAATGCTATCTAACTTAAGCGATAGACTCCCCCAAAAAAATGCCGCTAACACTACTATTGCAGGATATGTCCATGCGATACGCCTTATCATCAATGTCATCGCTCTCCTGATAAAAATATATTACTAGTTTGGTCTAACATTTTATTCTACGTCCAAAAGCCGATATGCAAGCTATCGATACGCAAACACAACCGGACGAAAGATGTATTTGGTCGTTTTTTAGTCGCATGTCCGAGTTTATCGCAATAAAACAACCATTTAAACGAATAAGCTCGTGCGACGTCTACAAGAAATATTCACATATGGCCTCTTTTTCACTGTGATATTTGGGAAAATTTTGGAATCAGAACGACAGATTTAATAGACAACTTGCGGCCATCTATAATAACAATCATCCCCACCCCACCAATTCATATTAACTATCAATAAACGTCCTCATTCGAAAACGCCACTGTTGCCAAATAACTCTGATGCCACTTAGACGAGCAACGCATCAGCTACGATCAGCGCCCACCGATACCAGAACTCTCAAAACTAATAGGTTGACAAGAACACCCAGCCGAAATACTGTATGTACAAACAGTTTAGGAGTGAGTTATGGACGATATTCCTCATCGGTTACCGGAAAAAACCGTCAAATTTATGGATAAGTTGCGAGAGTTTATGCGTGCTCGGCACATGGCTTATCGCACAGAGAAAACTTATTGTAACTGGATAGCGGATTTCATTCGCTTTCATAACCGCACACATCCCTCCGAGCTGGAGCAAGGCAGTATTGATAGCTACCTCAGCCATCTGGCGGTTCGGCGCTGCTATTCTATAAACACGCAAAAAACAGCGCTAAACGCACTTGTCTTTTTATACGAAAAATTTCTTGGTGTTCCTGTTGGAGAATTAGCGTTCACGCCTTCAACACGGCCGAGAATATTGCCGGTCGTTTTTAGCCATCGAGAAGCGCTTAAAGTATTAAGTGAATTATCAGGCATTTACCGAATCATTGGCTCGTTGATGTACGGCAGCGGGTTACGCGTTATGGAGGCGGTGCGTCTACGGTTACAGGATGTGGACTTCGAACAACAGTGCATTATGGTGCGAGAAGCGAAAGGAATGAAATCCCGTCGAACCTTGTTACCAAAATCGCTTATCCCTGGCTTACAGGCTCAACGCACATTTGTGCTTTCTCTGCACGCCAAAGATCTATTAGAAGGGTTCGGCGAAGTGTATTTACCGTTTGCGCTCGCAAAGAAATACCCGAACGCACCTAAGGAGCCAGGCTGGCAGTACTTATTTCCAGCCAATATGCGCGCACTGGACCCACGCTCTCAGGTTGTCCGCCGCCATCACATTGGCGAACAGCAGGTCCAGCGGCAGGTTAAAAAGGCGATTGTGGCTGCAGCTATACACAAAAAAGCCTCCTGCCACACATTTCGCCATTGTTTCGCAACTAACCTGTTACGTTCCGGCGCGGACATAAGAAACATCCAGGAATTACTGGGCCATAAAGATTTATCAACCACGCAAATTTATACGCATGTCGTGGGCATTCATGAACGAGGGCTACAGAGTCCGTTGGATGGAAACCTCGGCGAGAGTATTAATTTTACTGGCGTGTCTGGAGAAGTAAAAGAGACAACTATGATTTATGGGACAAACCAAGCAGCGTAACGCGGATTCAGCCTTAGAATGTCTTTACAAGCAGAAGTTTGCTATACGATCTGTTGTCGTATAGCAATTGTGCGTAGGGGCGCTATAGCCCGTTTCTTTTGCAAGCTGTTTACTCATAGCGCAACGATTCAGCCGGCTGCACTTTGCTAGCTCTGTAGGCCGGGTATATTGTTGCCAAAAAGCTCAAACTCAATGCCGTAAACGCGACTCTGGCGATATCGCTCAGTCTGATTTCTGTTGGTAGGTAGGTTAGCGGATACACGTCAGATTTTAAAAACTGCACATGAAAAATGGCTTCCAGTAGCTGAAGTATGTCCTGCGCTACGAACGCCAGGCCGCAACCAAAGACAACACCAATAAAGGTGCCTACTAAACCAATCGACGTACCTTGCACTACAAATATCATCATAATGGTTTTGGTAGTCGCGCCCAGCGTACGCAGTATCGCTATGTCACCCTGCTTATCTACCACAACCATAATAAGTGTCGAGATTATATTGAAAGCCGCGATAGCGACAATCAAACTCATTAAAAGCCCGACAAGATTCTTCGACATCTGGATTGCCTGATACAGGTTGCCGTGTGTCCTTGTCCAATTCGTACCGTAATATCCAGGGCCGAGCTTTACCAGGTTCTCGTACACCGTTTGTGGGGCACTAAAGATGTTGTGTAAACGCAAACGAACTCCAGTAACCGTACTTGGGTTACCCGTGAGCGTTGCAACTGAAGCTAATGACGCAAGCGCCAGTGTATTATCGAGCTCGGTGTTCGATTTAATCAGCGCACTCACTTTAAAGTAGGCGATATGCGGCGCGCTGGTGGTGCCATGGCTATCCGGTATTACAACCATCAAACGACTGCCCTGCTCTACGCCGAGCTTTTCCGCTAAAGATGCGCCTAAAAGCAAGTTCTCTGAGCTTGCATCAAGTGCTGCGAGACTTTGCTCATCCACATACTCCAGGATACGTGACACATTGGTTTCACTCGCTGGATCGATACCATACAGCAACACAGGAGCAGTGTTGTTGCGATAACTGGCTAAACCGTCTACTTGAACAAACGGCGCTACACCCGCAATGCGGCTGTCCTTCATCAGGGTTTTCATTACCGCACGCCAGTCCTCAATGCCATCCCGCTCGAATACGGCCGCTTGTGGCACCAGCCCCAAAATGCGATCCCGCATTTCCCTGTCGAAGCCATTCATTATTGAGAGCACGGCTACCAGCAGGCCGACGCCCACCATCAGACCTGCGACTGACATACCCGATAAAAACGACACCAACTGACTGCGTCGTTTTGCTCCGGCGTATCTGAAGCCTACAAAAAAAGAAAATCGCATAGCGCGTTAACCATGAACCCGAACCAATCTACCCTCACCCAACTCGTACACCTGATGCATTGTTTTTGCAAGCGCCAGGTCGTGAGTCACAACAATAAATGCTGTTGACAACGATTGGCTCAGCTCTGCCATCAGAGCTTGAATAGAGGCGGCATTTGCGGAATCCAGATTACCCGTTGGCTCATCCATGAGTACGCAGGCTGGATTATTTACCAGAGCACGAGCAATAGCGACCCGCTGACGTTCACCGCCAGATAATTCCGCTGGCTTGTGAACGGCACGGTCGGTTAAACCAACACGATGTAAGATCTGCGCCGCAATTTTTGATGCGTCTGCCATTTTTTGACCTGCGATGAGCAGTGGCATTGCAACGTTTTCCAATGCGCTAAACTCAGGCAATAAATGATGAAACTGGTAAACAAAACCAAGAGACTGATTGCGAATCTTGCCGCGCTCATTGTCGGAACACTGGGAAAAAGCGCGCTGTAGAATTTCCACTACTCCAGTGTCGGGCTGGTCCAGACCACCCAGCACGTTTAATAAGGTGCTCTTTCCGCTGCCGGACGCGCCCACAATGGCGATCTGTTGACCTTCGTGGATATCCAGCTCTATTCCCTTTAGCACCTCGACTTTTTGCGGCCCCTGGCTATAAGTTTTTTTAACGTCTTCGCAACGCAGAACAATTTTCGTCATAAGATTTACAGGTCGTAGCGCAGCGCTTCTGCGGGTTCGATTTGGGAGGCTCGAAAAGCTGGGTATATAGTCGCCAGCACAGCGACGACGACCGCCATCGCACACACCAAAACGGTGTCCTGCCATTGCCATTGCGATGGTAAATAAGCCACAAAGTACACATTGGGGTCGAACAGTTGAAAGCCGGTGAGAGACTCTATCAGCTGCATCGCATCTGGCAGCCACACGGCGGTTACAACACCAAAAGCAGCGCCGATTGCGATGCCACCCAAACCCAAAATAATACCCTGGGCCATAAAAATACGAATAATGTCCCAACGCGACATGCCGAGTGTGCGCAACACTGCAATGTCGCCGCGCTTTTCCGCCACCATCATAATCAGGCTAGTCACAATATTAAACGCGGCTACCGCGATAATAATGCCCAGCATCAGGCCGACAACCGTCTTCTCCATTTTTACTGCTTGAAACAGGCTGCCCTGTGTTTGGCTCCAGTCCTTGGCAACATAGCCCGAGCCGAGTCGGCTCGCCAGGGATTGAACGGCTTCGGGAGCACGGTAGATATCGTCAAACTTCAAGTGCAGCCCATCGACCGCCCCGCCCGTGCGAAACAAGGTTTTTGCGTCGTCTATATGAATAAGAGTGAGATACTGATCAACTTGTGCCCCAGCTTCAAACACCCCCACAAGCGTAAATCGCTTGGCGCGCGGGAATATTCCAGCAGGCGTAACAGACACCTGCGGTAAGGTTACAGACACCTTGTCTCCAGTCGTTACCCCCAAAAACCGTGCAATCAGGCTGCCCATAACAATGCCGTACTCTCCCGGCTTAAGTTCGGCCATATCTCCCACAAGCATGAATTGGTTGACAATCGAAATCGCAGACTCGTACTGCGGATCGATACCTTCAATCTGAATCGGTTTGACATTGCCTGCATAGCTAAGCAAACCTTGCCCTTCAATATAGGGAGCGAACGCTTTTAGCTCTGGCGTGCTAGCGATTTTCTCGCCCAACGCCTGCCAGTTATGCAATGGCGTTGACGTCGATAGAAAGCCGTGCGGCACCACACGCAGTAAGCGTTGCTTAAGTTCGTGATCGAAGCCGTTCATTACCGATAAAACGACAATCAACGCAAATACGCCCAGCGCCATTCCGCCAAGGGCAAACAGGCTTACGAACGAGATAAACCCGTTGCGGCGCTTCGCGCGGATGTAGCGTAAACCGATGAATAACGGTAATGATGGGGAAGTCTGTGCGATCATGGCGCGATTAAACAGAAGAAAACGCTAACTAACAAGGTCTACTATTCTTAGTGAGACATGTATGGTGGAAAAAGCACAAAAAATGACCGAGCTAACGCAGAAACAGGCAGACCAAGGATCGCGTGAGAAACGGGATTTTTTCCGCATCAGTCACGACGTAATTTTTGACCACAAAGTCGTAGACGCGTATACAGCGGAGCACGATAGTCCGGAAATTCTGTTTGACGATGCCGTGTCTCTTGGCATTATCAACGAGTTGAGACGCTTGGACCGCGATGCCAGCCAAACGTTACGGGCTCTGAGTGAAAAAAATAGGCTGATTGGCGACTATTTGCAGATTGTGAACAGCAAGATCGACCTTCTGGCCCGCCATGCGCTGTTCCACCAAACAGAAAAAGCGCGCGAGAAACCCAAAACGCGTATTAATTTGAGTGAAGACGGACTCGCTTTCATCGTGGATCGTGCGCTCTACAAAGGTAACTACCTGGCAATTCGCATGATATTTTTGCCTAACTATGTTCCCGTGGTAGTCTTCGCCAAAGTCATTCGCTGTGAGGCGAAAGGCGATCAATATCAGGTTGCGGCGCGATTTCACAGAATTAGCGACAAAGATCGGCAAGAATTATCGCGTCAAATTCTGCGGGCACAAATCTCGCAAAAACAAGCTCCCTAGCCAGTAGAAAGAATGCGGATACAAGCCGCATGGAAATAAGGTCTAACGAGGATATTTCATGACCCCAGTTAAAATCGCCGTCCTGTCGAGCCTGCTTGCTCTGAGTGTTGATGTTGCTGTGGCGGACACACTGCAAATGCCAGACGCCTCAGCCGCATCAGAAAAGTGGAATCAGCCGGTACCGCAAAAAGGGTTGTCCAAGTCCCAGGTAGAAGCAAAATTTGGCAACCCAGCCAGCCGGAACGGCCCGACAGGAACGCCCCCTATATACTACTGGGAGTACGATGCCTTTACGGTGTATTTCGAAGGCGACTACGTCATTCACTCAGTCCACAAATACAAGCAGCCGAGCTAGTCTTTACTCTACCGATGGTCTGTGGCTCGCGTAATAACCGCGTATTATCTCGAGCACAGGCGCGCGATATTCGTCGGATTCAAACAGTAATTCGTGCCGTGCGCCGTCTATAACGACAGGCGCTCCGCCATCGCATACCAGCCTACCTTCCGCATTTTCGCGCGCGCAAAAGGCATTTTGCGGTTCATTCAACACAACCTTATCGTCCCCCGCTTGCAGCAACAGCAGCGGCCCGCGAATATCCGCCGCATCCATTTGCAGTTGTTCACGTACCTCGCAGGCCTGCGCCACCCAACCGAATGTTGGCGCACCTAAGGCTGAACCAGGAAAGGCTTCGTACACCTCATTTTTCCAGCTGAACCGGGTTTGTGAGTGGGTGAGGCGATTTTTTGCGAAGGGTGTCGGCGTGTGCCCCGTGGCAGCGCATGTACTGCAGGCATAACCGATCGCGCGGGCCAGTTGACAAGTTCCTGCAATACCCGTATTGGGCGCCAGCATGGGCGACCCTAAAACCACCGCAGCGAAGGGGTTGTCGTGCGTTGCCAGGTAGCGAATCGCAATCGCCCCGCCCATGGAATGGGCGAACAAATACAGCGGCCGTGGCGCATCCGCTACTGCCGCTGAACGCATAAAGGTGTCCGCATCGACAACATAATCATCAAACTCAACAACGTGGCCCTTTCGTCCATCTGCCAGCATGCGACTGGACAAACCCTGACCCCGGTGGTCATGTTGGTACACCGCATAACCCGCCTGTGCCATTTCGTACGCAAACTCTTGGTATTTAACAAAACTTTCCGTACGCCCGGAGAAAATCACCACGCTGCCAAGGGCATTTGAGCGAGGAATAACCTTGTACGCCAGGCTTACGCCATCTTTCCCTGCGATAAACTGATGAGCCGGAGTGCGCTGCCAGAAGGCTTCAACTGCCTCGCGAGCTAAAGTATCGACTGCACTGGCCGGCCAGGAACTCCACAAAGCCAGTAACCAACCAAGTCGGTACACAATTACTAAAGGTGTTCTCAATAATGTGGGTGTATTACAATTCTGCATTTTTCGCCCTAGTAAACGATTTATGGCCACCAGTAAGCCCGCTTCACAAACCAAAGTCATCGTCGGGATGTCCGGCGGTGTCGATTCGTCTGTTTCCGCACTCCTGCTGCTTCAACAAGGTTACCAAGTTGAAGGCCTGTTTATGAAAAACTGGAACGAGGACGATGGCACAGAATACTGCACGGCCATGACAGACCTGCTGGACGCCGCCAATGTGTGTCAAAAACTCGGAATTCCGCTGCACACGGCGAACTTCGCGACACAGTATTGGGACAACGTATTCGAGCATTTTTTAGAAGAATACAAAGCCGGACGCACGCCTAACCCGGATATTTTGTGTAATCGGGAGATCAAGTTCAAAGTGTTTCTGGACTATGCCGAGCAGTTGGGCGCAAATTACATTGCGACGGGCCACTATGCCAGAACCCGCAACAAAGCGGGACAAACGCAGCTTTGTAAAGGCTTGGACGGCAATAAGGACCAAAGCTACTTTCTACATGCCGTGGAAGAGAAGGCATTCGCCAAAACACTGTTCCCGATTGGCGAACTTGAAAAACCGCGCGTGCGCGAGTTGGCGGAAGCGCACGACCTGGTCACCCACAACAAGAAAGACAGTACCGGCATTTGCTTTATTGGCGAGCGCCGCTTTAAGGATTTTCTGCAAACCTACTTGCCCGCTCAGCCGGGTAAAATCGTCACCCCCGAGGGCGAAATCCTGGGCGACCATCAAGGCCTTATGTACTACACCATTGGCCAGCGGCAGGGCCTGGGCATTGGCGGCATTGCGGGCGCGCATGAGGATGCCTGGTACGTGGCGCGCAAAAACCTGAGCGACAACACTCTTATCGTGGTACAGGGCGGCTCCCATGAACTGCTGCTGGAAACAGCCCTGGTCGCCAACGGCATGCATTGGATCAATCAGCCGCAAGAAGAAGGCTTTAGGTGCTACGCGAAAACCCGCTACCGCCAGCCAGATCAGCGCTGCACCTTGCAAAAGGTGAGTGGAGACACCATAACGGTGGTTTTCGATGAGCCACAACGCGCCATCACCCCAGGGCAAAGCATCGTATTGTACGACGGTGATGTGTGCCTCGGTGGCGGTGTCATCGATCATCCCATTTCCTGACCGGCAAGGAGCTCTCTGTTGCAAAAATCCTGGCGAAATATCGCAATTGCCCTAGCGGGCATGACCCAATGCGCCCGCCAAGTGGAGGAGCTGGCTAAAACCGGCTACCTGAAAACAGAGGTATTTGAAACCGCAGTAAAAAGCTTAATCAATACAGACCCGAGCTCCGCCGAAGACGTTTTTGGTGGCCTGGATGCCGTCCAGCCAGGACTGAGTACACTCAAAGACATTCTGGAAGACCACCGCTCACCCGGGAACGCGGATATCTTGCGCTATGTTTTGGGCGCGGTGGTACTGCAAAAACGCCTCGCACGCCGCAAAGACGTGCTCTACATTATTGGTAACCGCCTGGAGAAAGTGAGCCAGCAAGTCGAGCATTTTGGCTGTAGCCACGACAATGTGGTGTCCAACATTGCCGACATTTATACCGATACCATCAGTAAATTCCCTTACCGTATCCAGGTAACCGGGGAATTTAATTATTTGCAACAGGAACGCGTCGCCGCTCAAATTCGGTCCTTGCTGTTCGCAGCCATTCGCGCGGCTACCCTGTGGCGTCAGGCCGGTGGCACCCGCTGGCATATGCTGTTCTACCGCAGCAAAATGCTTGCGGCAACCGAGCAGTTGCTGCAGCGCGCTTAATTTTTTCGTGATATTTCAAAGAGATTTCGTATGGAACTTTCCTCCTTAACCGCCGTTTCCCCTATCGATGGCCGCTATGGCTCCAAAACCGACACACTGCGCGAGATGTTCAGTGAGTACGGGCTGATCCGCAGCCGTGTAGAGGTTGAAGTGCGCTGGTTGCAGTGCCTCGCGGCGCACCCGGCAATTAACGAAATCACCAATCTCAGCGCTGCGGCCAACAGCCTGCTGGACGACCTGGTCAGCAACTTCAATGTGGCGGATGCACAAGCTATTAAAGATATCGAGCGCACCACCAATCACGATGTTAAAGCGGTGGAGTATTTCATTAAGAGCAAGTTCAAGGGCAATGCAGAGCTGGAAGCGGTGTCTGAGTTTGTCCACTTTGCCTGCACCTCTGAGGACATCAATAATCTGTCCCATGGGTTGATGCTAAAAGGCGGCCGCGATCAAGTGCTGTTGCCAGAAATAGATGCGATTATCGCCAGTATCACCACCCTTGCCGAAAAATACGCGGCAGTGCCCATGCTTTCGCGCACCCACGGGCAAACTGCATCGCCCACCACCGTCGGTAAAGAGCTGGCAAATGTGGCTTATCGCATGCAGCGCCAGCGCAATCAAATCGCCAGCGTCCCACTGCTCGGCAAAATTAACGGCGCGGTAGGTAACTACAACGCACATTTGTCGGCTTACCCGGAGGTTGATTGGCAGAGCAATGCGGCAAGCTTTGTCGAAAGCCTCGGCTTGCAGTGGAACCCATACACCACCCAAATCGAGCCGCACGATTATATGGCAGAGCTGTTCGATGGTATCGCGCGCTTTAATACGATATTGCTCGACTTCGACCGCGACGTATGGGGCTATATTTCGCTGGGTTACTTCAAGCAGAAAGCCATTGCCGGCGAAGTGGGTTCGTCCACCATGCCGCATAAAGTTAACCCTATCGACTTTGAAAACTCCGAGGGTAATCTGGGCCTCGCCAACGCCATGTTTGGTCATCTGGCGGCAAAACTTCCGGTTTCCCGCTGGCAGCGCGACCTGACCGACTCGACGGTACTGCGCAATATGGGCGTTGGTTTCGGCTACAGCATGATCGCCTACGCCTCCACGTTGAAAGGCATCAGCAAGCTGGAAATTAACGAACAAGCGCTCGGGGCCGACCTGAATAACAGCTGGGAAGTCATGGCCGAGCCGATTCAAACCGTGATGCGCCGCTATGCGATTGAAGGCGCTTACGAAAAGCTGAAAGAACTCACACGTGGCCAAAGTATTAACCAGCAAGTGATGCAGGATTTTGTCGAGTCGCTGGAGATTCCTGCCGACGCCAAAGCGCACTTAAAAGCGATGACACCGGCCTCCTACATCGGCAATGCCGTGGCACAGGCAGAAGCCATCAAAACCACCAAGTAGGCCAGCGCCTGACTTTAGTTTCTACCATCGCTCGGGGGGAATACCTCCGAGCCGATTATGGAGCCATTTATGGCTGACCCCTCCTCCGGGTTGCTCCGCTTGCAGCAACTTGGCACTATTACTTTTGAACAGTTTTTAAACGAGTACTGGCAGAAGAAGCCGCTGTTAATCCGCCAGGCTTTTCCGGACTTCGAAGCCCCTGTCAGCGCAGATGAGCTGGCCGGCCTAGCGCTTGAAGACGATGTCGTTTCGCGCCTGGTGGTTCAACGCGATGAATCCGACTGGCAAGTCGAACACGGGCCACTGCTCGAGGAGCGTTTCGCGCAGCTACCAGAATCCCATTGGACACTATTGGTACAACACGCAGATGCCCTGGACCCGGCAATCAACGCGCTGCTCGACGCGTTTCGGTTTATCCCAAACTGGCGGCTGGACGACATTATGATCAGCTACGCCGCCGACAAGGGCGGCGTCGGCCCACATTTCGATTACTACGATGTTTTTCTGTTGCAGGCGCAAGGCAAGCGCCGCTGGCGGATTGGCCAACGCTGCTCCCACGAAAGCCCCTTGCTGCCCGCAGCGGACATGAAAATTTTGCAAGATTTTGACACTGTAGAAGACTGGATTGTGGAGCCCGGCGACCTTCTTTATATACCGCCCAACATCGCCCATTGGGGCGAAGCCGACGGCGAGTGTATGACTTACTCGATCGGTTTCAGGGCGCCGAGCCATGCCGAAGTGTTACTGGATTTTTCAGAAGAAATGGCATCGTTCACCAACCCGGATATGCGCTATATGGACCCGGGCCTACGCCCGCAGCAGCTCCCCGGTGAAATCTCGCAGCAGAGCATTGAGCAGGTACAGGCCATTATTCATCAGTACAGCACCGACAAAGCCGCGCTCGCAGGTTGGTTCGGTGAATACATGACGCGGCCTAACCCGACGGCAGACGCGCATTTCCAAACCTTTGACGAGGAATTCGACCGCAACTTAATGGAAGCTGGCCAGGCTCGCTTATCGCGCTTCGCTCGCTGCGCATTTTTTGAGGAACAAGCCGGTTGCTTGGTATTTATCAACGGCGCCAAATGGCACTGCAGCCGCAAACTCGCAGTCATGCTTAGCAATTACGAGCCCATCCACTGGGATTCTCTCGATACTCTGGACCGAACTGTCGTTGTGCAAATTGCCGACGCCGGATTTTTGATAAGCAGCGAAGATGATGAATAAACCAAACTACACTGTGCGCGAAGCATTCTGGAATACGGACGCGCAGCTGTTATCGGCTATTCGCCGGGAAGTTTTTATCGACGAGCAGCAGGTGCCAGAAGAACTTGAGCTTGACGAAAAAGACGGTGGCGGCATAACACGCCATTTTTTGATCGAAAATGAACAGGAAGCCATAGGCTGCGCGCGTCTTTTACCGGCTGGACAAATTGGCCGAATGGCCGTTCGCATGCCGTACCGCCGAGGCGGTTATGGCTCCCAGCTGTTGCGTTTTATCGTCCGCCAGGCGCTGGAAGAATATGGGATCGCACCTTTTTTGCACTCGCAGGTGAGCGCCATTCCGTTTTATGCGTCGCTTGGTTTCGAAGCTGAGGGCCCGGAATTTGACGACGCAGGGATACCGCACCGAACTATGCGTCTCCCCGATACCGCCGACGCTTTGGCGGCTGTGTATCAGGATAGCGTCCATCGGTTGCATGACGCCAAGCACTACTCTCATCATGTCGCCACCCTTGCTCGCACGGCGAGTCGCACCCTGGATATTCTATGCGCAAATCTCACGCCGGCGGTATGGGCAAATGAGGACGTGCTAGAGGGGGTTTCTGCGCTAGCGCGGCACAGCGCTAACTCGCAAATTCGTATCTTGATTGCAGACAGCAAACCACTGCAGGGTGTAAGCCATCCACTGGTACGACTGATTCAACGACTACCGAGCACGTTGCAGATTAAGGTGATCAATGCCGATATTTCAGCGCCTGATCACGGTTACGCCATCGCAGATCGTCAGCGTATCGCATTCCTGAATGATGAGGCGAGCTACAACGGCTTCGTGAACTACCGCGCCCCTGCAGAGTGCCGACATCAGCTGGACGAGTTTGACCGGTTATGGAACTACAACAGCAGTAGCGACCCCAATTTGACAACAATTTTTATCTAGACCCTTGGGGTTTCGTGCTTAGCGCTATACAGGCGTGCACCGGCGCGAGCAAAATTTACAGCTCAACACCCAGCGTATCGCCGTCGTAGGCAAGTGGAAACTGCTTCAAGCAATCCAGCTGATTAGCAAGTGGACCCTGTGCTTTGCCAGAGGGCAGATCGAAAGCGATGCCGTGGGCCCGGCAACGCAAACCCCCGGCAGGTAGCTGTTCGGCGGTGGTCAATGGAACGTCCATATGCGGACAGCGGTTCTCAATGAGGTACCGCTGTCCATCCATCTGTAAAAGCAACAAGCTGTGACTTTCCAGCACAAACGCCTTCTGATAACCGTCATGCAGCTTGGCGAGCTTCTCCAGCGGATAAAACATGGCCTATAACTCCAGATCCCGAATACTGGCGTTGATAAACGCCTGCTTGAGATCGTCATACGTGTGCACCGCAGGGAATTGCGGGAATTCGTCAATCACGTTTTGCGGCGCACTAAACAGGATACCTGCATCAGCTTCTGCCAGCATCGTTGTGTCGTTGTAGGAATCTCCAGCTGCAATGGTGCGGTAGTAGATACTCTTAAACGCACAAATCGCCTGGCGCTTGGGGTTGGCCTGGCGCAAGTTATAATCGACGACCTTACCGGTGCTATCAACAGTCAATTTATGGCATAGCAAGGTGGGGTAACCCAGTTGTGCCATGAGCGGACCCGCGAACTCGTAGAAAGTATCTGACAGAATCACCACCTGAAAGCGTGCGCGCAACCAATCAAGAAATTCTGCGGCACCCGGCAACGGGTTGAGCGTGGAAATCACATCCTGAATTTCGTTCAAGCCCAGTCCGGCTTTATCCAACTCCTTTAGCCGCATGGTCATCAGTTCGTCGTAGTCAGGGATATCGCGGGTGGTCGCTTTAAGGGCGTCGATGCCGGTCTTCTCAGCAAAGGCAATCCAGATTTCAGGGATAAGGACTCCCTCAAGGTCAAGACACGCTAGTTCCACACTTCACTCCTTCTATAAGGCTATTGTCATTATAAAATTCAGGCGGCAAATCTACAGGCTAAACTGCGCGACTGTCCAGCAGAACGGTCCAGCAAAACGAAGGATTCATACCACACAGCCTCTTCAGTAACACTTGATCCACCCATCACCTCAACATGCATACTATTCGGAATGTTATCAAAGCGTCGAATTCGATAAGCAGGCGTTATAAGCTTAGCGTCGCTCAGTATTTTTAAACACCTGAAGGCTCTGGTATTCTTGCGCGCCTTACGCTGAGAACACCACATATTGGTTGATTTATGAACGACACCATTAATCTCGTAGACTTGGACAGCAACCTGCAAGCCGCATCCCCACAGGAAATCCTGGCACACGCACTGGCAGAACACGACAATATCGCCATTTCGTTTAGTGGTGCTGAAGACGTCGTACTTGTCGATATGGCCAGCCGTATAAAACCAGGCGTCCAGGTATTTTGTCTGGATACTGGCCGCTTGCATGCCGCGACCTACGAGTTTATCGACAAAGTACGTCAACACTATGATGTTGATCTACAAATCCTGTTTCCCGACGCCACCGCCGTTCAACAGCTCGTCAACGAAAAAGGGTTGTTCAGCTTCTATCAGGACACACATAAAGAGTGTTGCGCTATTCGCAAAGTTGGACCGCTGCGCAAAAAGCTCCTTACCCTGGATGCCTGGATTACAGGGCAACGCAAGGACCAGAGCCCAGGCACAAGAGCGAACATTCCGGTTGTTCAGCATGACCGCGCTTTCTCCCGCCCTGAAGAAGTGCTTGCCAAATATAACCCCCTGGTGAACTGGACGTCTGCCCAAGTGTGGGACTACATCCGCAGCAATGACGTGCCCTACAACAAGCTGCACGATCAGGGCTTTATTTCGATCGGGTGCGAACCGTGCACCCGGCCCACGGGCCCAGGTCAACACGAGCGCGAGGGTCGCTGGTGGTGGGAAGAAGAAACCAAGAAAGAATGCGGACTGCACCGCTAAGCTTGCATTCCACCCGGACCGCCCCGATAACGGATTTAACAATTAAACGGGATACGATTATGAAAATTACTCTGGTAAAAAAAATTCTCGCTGATGGCTCGCCGTGCAAGAAATGTGGTGATGTGCTGCAAAAGCTTGAATCGTCAGGGCAGATTGCTCAGATCGACACAATCCTCACTGCCGACGAGCGTGACCCTGAAAGCGACGGTATGGTGTTGGCCAAAAAGCTCGACGTCGACCGCGCACCATTCTTTGTGGTGGAGAAAGACGGTGCCGCACCGCTGGTGTATACCGTGTATATGAAGTTCGTGAAGGAAGTGTTAAACCAAAAAACTGAAGAGAAAGACGAACTCAAAGAAATCATGGAAAACAACGACGACCTGGATTTTTTATAAACAGGTTAACAAGTTTATCGAGCTGAGCAACAAGCTAGCTTAGCACCAAAAAAGCCGGGAAATTCCCGGCTTTTTTGGTGCTAACTTAATCAGAGTTGAGGCTAATACTCAGGCAACTCAATATGTTTAAACAGCTCGTCCAGCTCCACTTTGGAGTGGCGATTGAAGGCTTCTGTTACCAGATCCTTAGTGAGGTGTGGCGCAAACTCTTCAATAAACTCATACATAAAGCCGCGCAAGAATGTCCCGCGGCGGAAACCAATTTTTGTGGTACTGGAGCGGAACAGGTGTCGTGCATCCAGAGCCACCAGATCGGTATCAACATCCTCGTCGTACGCCATCTTCGCGACAATACCGATACCCAACCCCAAGCGCACGTACGTCTTGATAACGTCGGCGTCTGCAGCAGTGAACACAACCTTAGGCGCAAGGCCACGCTCCATAAAGGCTTCATCCAGCTTGGAGCGGCCAGTGAACCCGAACACGTAAGTCACGATCGGATGCTTAGCGACATCTTCCAGAGAGAGCTGTGATACCTGGCACAAGGGGTGGTTGCGTGGCACCAGAATACAGCGATTCCAGCGATAACAGGGCAGCATGATCAGGTCGCTGAACAACTCAAGCGCTTCAGTGGCTATGGCAAAATCCACCGAACCATCTGCCGCCATTTCGGAAATCTGCATCGGCGTACCCTGGTGCATATGGAGGGCAACTTCCGGGTATTTGTCGATAAAGCTAGAAATCACTTTGGGCAGCGCGTAGCGGGCCTGTGTGTGGGTGGTTGCAATCGATAAGCTGCCCTTTCGCTCGTTACTAAACTCCTGGGCGACCTGCTTGATGCTTTCTACCTTGCGGAGAATTTCGCCGGCTGTGCGAAGTATCGCCTCACCCGCGGGGGTTATCCGCGTCAGGTGCTTACCACTTCGCGAAAATATCTCCACGCCGAGTTCGTCTTCCAGCAGGCGAATCTGTTTGCTGATTCCCGGCTGAGATGTGTATAAACTCTGAGCGGTAGCTGACACATTTAATTCGTGATGAGCAACTTCCCAGATGTAGCGCAACTACTGCAGTTTCATTGTGCCCTCCAGATGGCGGCAGTCTTAGATAACCGTAGTTCAAAATATAGCCGTTCTTTAGAACACATGACGATAATTCACCAGAACAATTATAAAAATAGAATTAAATATTCTTTTGAAGAATAGTTATAAATAGCTATATTTGCTACCCGTATTTGTAATTTAGCAGTCAGATTCACAATTTTCCGCCCTAATATGGATTTAATTTTCTACATCTTCGCCGGCGCTGGTGTGGGTCTGGCTGTTGGCCTAACTGGTGTAGGCGGCGGCTCACTCATGACGCCTATCCTGATTCTCTCAGGCGTTCCTCAGAAGATCGCCATTGGGACGGACCTCCTGTACGCCGCAGTTACCAAAACCGGCGCAATGCATGCTCACCACAGGCAGGGCACAGTGCGCTGGAAGTTGGTGTTGACGCTCGCATCGGGAAGCATCCCAGCGTCTCTCATAACCACCCTTACACTGCGCTATCTCATCCCAGAATCATTTGACTACGGCCCGTTTCTTACCCATAGCCTGGGCTTTATGTTGATTATGACGTCTGTAGTGGTGTTCTTTAAAAAGCGCATACAAGGCACAGGCGAAGAACCACACACATGGTTTCATCGCCAAAGCACACTCGTCACCTTTGCCAGCGGCGTTTTATTAGGAATTTTTGTCACGCTGTCTTCTGTTGGGGCGGGTGCATTTTGCGCTGCATTATTATTGCTGCTGTATCCCAGGCTTCCCGCCCTCCAAGTGGTTGGTACCGACATCGCTCATGCGGTCCCACTGACCCTTATTGCGGGTCTGGGGCACCTCTGGAACGACAATGTGGATTTCAACCTGTTGTTTGGGCTGCTGCTGGGCTCGGTGCCAGCGGTGCACTTGGGTGCGAAGTTGGCAGCGAAAATTCCAAATACCGTATTACAACCAATCTTAGCTGTGATTTTGCTGGTTATCGGTATTAAGTTCGCTTTTTTCCCCATTGGAGCCCACTAACGCGGGCCGGTTCGCAATTCCGTGAGGGACATGACCGGTAGCGACATGGCCGCTCGCGGATTCACAGTTGATTTGTTGATCATCAAAGAAAACATCGGCGCCATACGCTTTCAGGAATGCCCCTTTACTCAGGCCACCCAAAAACAGTGACTCATCAATTCGAATATTCCAGGCTCGGAGTGTGCGTATAACCCGTTCATGTGCCGGGGCAGATCTGGCAGTGACTAACGCGGTTCTGATTGGACACTCTTGCCCTTTAAATTCATCCTGCAGCCCATGGAGCGCCGCCAGAAACGATTTAAACGGGCCACCACTCAGCGGTGTCTTCGCCGCGTCGCGCTCACTTTGCGCAAACGCAGCCAACCCCTGCGCTTTGTATACCTGCTCTGCTTCATCCGAAAAAATAACGGCATCGCCATCGAAGGCGAAGCGAAGCTGTTCGTTTTCGGAAGCCGGTTTAGAGGTTGTCATCAGTGTCGCTGCAGCAACGCCGTGCTCAAGCGCGTGAGCCACATCGTCGGCGTCGGTGGAGAGAAAAAGATGCGCGTTAAATGGCAAAATATAACGGTAAGGGCTGGACCCGCCTGTGAACGCGGCACGTGTGATGTCTAATCCATAGTGGTTAATCGAGTTGAACACCCGCAAGCCGGTATCCGCACTGTTGCGCGATAAAAGTATTACTTCCACTCGCTGAGTGTCCAAACGCTCATTAATCCGAAGAAACTTTTTCACCATACCAAACGCTTCACCTGGTGCGAGAATGTTGTCTTCGTTCGCAATCTGATATTCGGAATACGCCTGTAAGCCCTCGGACTCGAATACCTGATGGCTTTCAGCAAGATCAAACAATGCGCGGGATGAGATCGCAATAACTAGTTTTTGAGGTCTGGGAGTCTGCATAAGGAAAAATATGTTGCTACCGCGATGGCAAGTGTTGTGATTTCTAGGGCCTGTATAAGAACGCCTTAATAAGCGACGAGTTCCAATATTTACAACACACCGCCGAAATATGGCGAGTAAACGAGGTTTGCATCCGCTGAACAGGCTGAGTTCTCGTCGGAACTATCCGCCCGTGGCAGCAGAATGTCAAACAAGGGCCACAGGATTCACACTCCTGGCCCCGTTATTTCGAGGTTTTACCGTAATATTCGCGCGTGAGTCTGGCAACGAGACCCGACAATAAAATTAATGCGATAAGATTCGGAATTGCCATAAGGCCATTGAGAATATCCGCTAGAATCCAAACGACCTTTAAACTTAAAAACACTCCTGCCGGAATCGCGAGCACCCAAAGTACGCGAAAAGGCGTTATGGCTTTGGGGCCAAATAAATATTCTACGCATCGCTCACCATAGTAGCTCCAGCCCAAAATTGTGGTGAACGCAAACACCACGAGGGCGAGTGAGACAATTTTGTCACCGTAGGGCAACACGCTGTCAAACGCCGCCTGACTCATCGCCGCCCCGTTCGCCTCTCCAGCCCAGGCACCAGACACGATGATCGCCAAACCGGTGATCGAGCACACAATAATAGTATCGATAAATGTACCGAGCATAGCGACAGTACCCTGCCGTACCGGGTTGTCTGTCGCCGCCGCCGCATGGGCCATTGGTGCGCTGCCCAAGCCCGCTTCGTTAGAAAACACGCCGCGCGCGATACCCATTTGTATTGCCAGCGCAACGGCCGCACCTGCAAACCCTCCCTGCGCCGCCACTGGAGTGAACGCACTTTTCAGAATCAAACTCAGAGCTTCAGGGACCAGCGCAATATTAACCACCACCACAATTAAACCAGCAGCCACATAACTGATCGCCATCACCGGCACCAGATGCTTAGCTACATCCGCGACACGCTGCACGCCTCCCAACAGCACTACCCCTACCAGCACCACTAGCGCACCAGCAGTCACCCAACGCGCCAAACCAAACGAATTCTGCAGGGCATCAGCGACGGAGTTAGCCTGTACCATATTGCCTATGCCAAACCCGGCACAAGCGCCAAAGATCGCAAATAAAATGGCCAAGGGTGCCCACCGTTGTCCTAAACCCTTACGGATATAGTACATGGGCCCACCCACATGATTGCCGGTGATGCTTTTTTCTCTGAAGTGCACCGCGCATACTGCTTCAGCGTACTTGGTAGCCATGCCTAAGAGTGCGCTACACCACATCCAAAAAAGCGCGCCCGGCCCACCCAACCCGATCGCGGTTGCAACCCCCACAATATTTCCGGTACCTATGGTGGCCGACAACGACAGCATTAACGCATTAAATGGCGCAATGGTGCCCTCTCCGACTGGCTGCCTTCCAGACAACAGCTGTTTAAACGCGTAAGGAATTTTTCGCAACGATATAAAACGTATCCGTAAAGTGAGCAGAAGCCCGACACCGAGGATCAATCCCAACATCAGTGGCCCCCAAACCACCGATGAAATCGAATTCAAAAAAACGGTCATTTATTCCTCCGGCCAAGTGCAAACGCGCGCGCGATTATTAAAATGTACTCTTTGTGGGAAAAGCCCATACACACCCCCCGTGTGGACGAAAACAATATTTTTCACGCTCTGGTAGCTCCCGCGTTTTATATCTTCGATCATTCCATGAAATGCCTTCCCCGTGTACACAGGGTCGAGCAATATCCCTTCCAATTCGGTGGCAAGCGTCATTGATTCGTAAAGTGCCGGGTAGCCCTGGGCATACCCCGGTCCAATATATTCTTCCGAGGTGTGGACAGAGAGTTCTTTAGCAATATTCCCCGTAACCGAACCACTAAGCAGCGAGCCATAGCGTTGTTGCCAGTGGGCAACATCCGTCAGCACTTTCTGCTGGAAATAGATTGCGGAATCGCAGACAGCATAGGCCTGAACCTGAGTACGCCTATTGAGCAGATGCCAGCCCAAGGTCAGCCCGGCCTGAGTGCCGCCAGATCCTGTTGCACAAACAACTACCTCGGGCGTAAACCCTTCGGTTTGCGTTTGTTCATACAATTCCTCGCTGGCGGTGATATAGCCCCACAACCCGACACCGTTGCTCGCGCCCATAGGGATAAAATAAGGAACTTTACCTTTGCTTTTATAATGCGCCAGCCAGTGATCACGAATTTGATCGAAATGCGGAACAAACTGGCTACCGTCGTACACGGTAATTTCCGCCCCAGCCAGGTTATCCAGCAACAAATTACCGTCATTGTCCCTCTCCATTGGCCCGCGCAAGATCAAGTGGCAATCAAGCCCGAGCCTGGCAGCCGCTAAAGCGGTCGCACGGCAGTGGTTGGACTGCACTCCGCCACACGTCAACAACGTATCTGCGCCGGATTGCAATGCATCCGCCAATACAAATTCCAACTTGCGCACCTTATTCCCGGACAAGGCCAGCTCCGTCAATTCATCCTGTTTGAGCCATATTCGCGGGCCGCCAAGCCGTTCCGATAACCTGTCCAGAGGCCGGAGTGGTGTGGGTAAGTTAGCGAGTGAAATTTTTTCGGGACGTGGAATAGAAGTCATAACAACCTTACTGCGCTGTAGATCAGATGGAGGAAGAGAGTAATACAGCTGCGCGCGCGGGTGCAAACGATGGATCAATCCCTATCGGGAAATAACGAGAAAATTCGTACACGCCTGAGAAAGCGCGCGCTAACGGCACACCAAATACTCCTCATGACCAAAATTAGTGCTAGCAATTTGCTGGAAACAGCAAAGGGGTAGAGATCAGCTACGGATCTTCAACCGCAGCAAGCGCATTTCAAAAATGGCTTTTCAGAGCACAGCCGGTAGCGGCCAACCGCTGGTATTGAGACTAAAGCGACAGTGAGGCGGTCAGTAGCAGGGACTATGCAGGACAACTTAGGAAGAGAGACTCCAGTAGAGTAGCCACCGGAGCCTTGTCTGGGAACTAGATTGACTTAATCGTACCTTTTGGGAGTACCGCATGAACGGCAACTTTCTGGAACTTCAGGTCAACATTTTGAGCAACATTCAGGGTCACGTAGCCTTCGTCCACCTCTATAATTTTGCCAAGCATGCCGCTTGTCATTACAACTTCGTCACCTTTACTCAACGCATCTACCAGAGACTGGTGCTCTTTTTGTCGCTTGCGTTGCGGGCGAATGATGATGAAGTACATGAACAAAAAAAGACCGACCAGCATCACGATCTGCATTATCCCGCCGTTGGGAGAACCGGCAGCGTCGGTGGACTGAGCCATGGCATCGGCAATGAAAAAACCCATGTGTTTACTAACCTCTTGTTGAGTAGAATTCCCCGCGTTCGGGAGAAGATGGAATAGAGATTATCCCGATTAAAGCCGGACAAGATACAAGAGACGACGAAAGAGTCAAGAGCCTAACGACGAGAGAGTCGCAAGCAGTGGCGGCGGGAGGGCAAATGAAAGAGCAGCGGCACTACCGATCCGCTGCCCCAATTTACTTATACGTAGTCACGGAACAACTTGCGAAAGGTACTGGGCGATAACCCGGTCCAACGCTTAAATGCATTTGTAAAACTGGTTCTGTCTGAGAAGTCTAGCGATGCAGATATGCTATCAATGCTCAAATGTTGCTTGATGAGATAATCGATAGAATGATGAAACCGCACCTGATCGCGGAGATCGGCGAAACTGACATCCATCTGCTGCAAGCGACGCTGAAGCGTGCGCTTAGATAGATTCAACTCTTCAGCCACATGACCAATACTTAACGGTGCGTGCCCGATTCGCCTTTGGAGAACCTCAACAACTCTCGCTGGTACACCGAAAACCTCAGGCAAACGTGCTTGCTCCAGGTATTCATCCAGGGTTTTAACGGAACCAAGTGCAAACATTGCCTGATCGGTAAGTTTGCGTTGAGCTTGTGCTAGTTGCTGGTCAGTCATACAGGCCACTCCTTCTGCCAATAGCTCTATGAAAGCTACGTCCTCGGTACTGTAGTCCTGCTCCCGGCTCCGACTAGAGATAAAACTCATCACCGAATTGCCGGCATTCCTGGAACGTACAACAGTACCCAAGTACGCACCCACTCGAGTATTATTATACGCCATAGACAATGAATGCACATCTTTATCCTGCACTTTTCCGTGCGAACAGGTCGCATTTTTTGTTATGACCTCCTCGCATAATGTGCCATTTAGCGATAAGTGTTTGCCGACAAAGAATTCGTCGTCGGCTCCGGCACTCGCTACTACGTCATAAACTTGGGTTGATAAAGGCCGACTAACAATAGCCAGATCAGCGCCGATTTTTTTCAAACCAGCAGCCAGTAACATCTTAAGTCCCTGATTTATAGATTCAAAATTCCCAGAATTTGAAACAACTCTATAGAGATAGGTAACCCTCTGCACAGGGTCTTCCATCGAGTAATCATCCAAATTCAGCGGTACTTCGGGCACTTCTTGATGAAAACTGTCATTCGCAAAAAGTTTCAATTTTCTCACCTTCCGCCGAAATACTTCAGCTTTATAATAAATTGTTATTAACGGTACTACTGTGTCTCACGATTTTTATAGGTATAAACTATTGTTTTAAGGGCAGATATGCCAGTCTCAAATGCGCCACCCTGTAGTTTCAGATGACATTAATTTTAGTAAGCCTATCATTTACATGTTAACTTTCAGAATGAATTAAAAACAACATGCCAAAACGAGTTTTAACGATTCGTTAACAATTTTCTTTCTTTAAAACAAGGAGTTAGCGGCGAGGAATCGCAAGGCAGTGCTGTAGAATCGTTAACAAATTCACACTTCGAATGGAGAAACTAGTTCGTTGTTATAAGGAATGACAACAACTAAAGTTTTAGATATAGCGCATACTCATGAGAAAGCACTATTAGAAGGCAAGGCCACCTCCCGATTGAGCGAACAAGCCCACTCGCGGAGGTGATGAAGATCCGTTGATAGCTTAGTTTAATGTCTCGCGAATAATTTTTATCACATCCTGGTCGTGTGTTTTTGTTTTCACCTTGTCCATAACATGCTTTAACTTACCGTCTTTGCCAATGATAAATGTCGTTCGCAAAATGCCCATGAATTCTTTTCCCATAAACTTTTTTAGACCCCAGACACCGTATTTTTCGGCCACTGCGTGGTCTTCATCGGAGAGCAAAATAAAATTCAGCTGGTGTTTGTCTTCAAACTTTTTCAAACGTTCGAACGGATCTGGACTAATCGCCAACACCACTGTATCCAAGGCTTCGAACTCAGCTTGGGCATCACGAATACCGCACGCCTGCGTGGTGCACCCTGGAGTCATCGCTTTAGGGTAGAAATAAACCACTACATTTTTCTCCCCGGCAAAAGAGGATAATTTAACCGATTCCCCCTCCTGGTTCTTAAGGGTAAATGCGGGCGCTTTGTTTCCAATTTTTGGCATAGCCATAGAGTCAAACCTCACAAAAAGTAATCAGACCAGTCGACAATATTGTCGCGATAGGTCGTATATTTGCAATATGCTTTTCCAACGGACAAAAAAAAAGCGCGGTAACACCGCGCTTTTTGAGAAGGCACGAGTACCTTACTAAGCTGGCAACAACGCTTTTACGGCGTCCCGCTCGCCTTGCAACTCAGTTTCGGTTGCGGTCATACGCGCTTGAGAGAATTCATCAATGCTCAAGCCTTGTACAATTTCCCAATCACCGTTCTTACACACACAGGGGAAAGAGTAAATCAGCCCTTTTTCGATACCATAGCTACCATCGCTATACACGCCCATGCTCACCCAATCTCCCTCAGGAGAACCTAATGCCCAATCGCGCATATGGAAGATCGCAGCATTTGCCGCAGAGGCTGCACTGGATGCACCACGAGCTTTAATAATGGCTGCGCCACGCTGTTGCACTGTTGGGATGTACTCTTCCGCGTACCAAGTGCTGTCGACTTTATCGATTGCAGCGTCGCCCTTAACCAATGCGTGGTAAAGGTCAGGGTACTGGGTAGAAGAGTGATTGCCCCAGATGGTCATTTTGGTAATGTCGTTAATTGATACGTCCAGTTTGCTCGCCAATTGACTCATGCCGCGGTTGTGATCCAGGCGAGTCATCGCAGTAAACTGACGCGGGTCGATGTCAGGCGCGTTGCGCTGCGCGATCAGTGCGTTGGTATTGGCCGGGTTACCCACCACCAAGACTTTAATGCCACGAGACGCGTGATCATTAATCGCCTTGCCTTGAACAGAGAAGATTGCGGCATTCGCTTCCAACAAATCGTTGCGCTCCATACCAGGGCCGCGGGGACGAGCACCAACCAGCAACGCATAGTCTGAATCTTTGAAAGCGACATTTGCGTCATCAGTGCACACCATGCTATGCAGCAGCGGAAATGCACAGTCGTCCAGCTCCATTGCAACCCCTTTCAGAGCCTCTAGCGCAGGAGTGATTTCCAGCATTTGTAAAATTACAGGCTGATCCGCGCCAAGCATTTCGCCAGCGGCAATTCGAAACAAGAGCGAATAACTAATTTGACCTGCTGCGCCGGTCACAGTAACTCTTACGGGTGCTTTCACAATAAATCTCCGTGCTTATGGTTAACGTTAACTTTCCTGGCGCAGCAGGCTATCCTTTCGGACAAATCGCGCCGCCACCCCATACAGAAATGGACGAGATACTACTCGTTGTGCGAGGAATATCGCTGTTTTAGCTCCTGGTACAACGCGTCGGCAAAGTCGCTGCGCGTGCTATCCAGGTTCACAAGGGCTTCGACGAGATGTTCGTTATCTTCACGCCCGGCCCAAACCTTGTTGTAGGTACCTTCTTTGTATCCGTGATCCTGACGAAAAAGGTTTAACACATTCTTACCTACGTACTTATTGAACAGCTGATCGAAATCAAGTTTTACACCATCGAGCAGCCGACAAAAAAGCGGAATCGAAAAATCCTTCGTACTTAATGTCGCTTCGGTAAAGGCCTCCAGATCGTCGCGAAAATTCTCATCGCTGCGATTGGCATCGAGCAGAAATTCTTGCCCGATCTGCTCGGCGAGCCTGCCAAGGCTTTCGTCATCGGTACCACATTTCAGCAGATACAAACTCAGACCGAAATGCCAGATATCAATTAACTCGAGAACGACCTGATCTCGATCTGGCGATTGTTTCTTCCACCACTTCCAACCATAGTGGTCCATCAGTTCCGCGCACTCAACCCATACAGCGCGGTACCAGGCATAGCCTTGCTCACGCCAGGATGGATTGACTTTTGAATTCATCGCTTCCTGAAGAAGCAACATGGTTTTTATCTGTTGATACATGTATAACCTATAACCTCAAACAGGTGCAGCCCAACGCTGTTTTGTCTTGAACAAGCGGGCAAAATTTGCGGTGGTTTGCTCAGCTAACTCTTCGAACGCCACACCACGCAGCTCCGCGATATATTCCGCCACCTGCCGCACATATTGTGGCTCGTTGGGTTTGCCCCGAAATGGTACAGGCGCAAGGTACGGCGAATCAGTTTCAACCAGTAATCGATCGGCGGGGATCTTCAGCACCACATCACGCAGTTCAGCCGCATTGCGAAAAGTGACAATTCCCGAGATAGAGATATAAAACCCCAAATCCAGTGACGCGCGCGCCATCTCCCAATCTTCGGTGAAACAGTGCATCACACCAGCGGTTTCGCGACACCCATGTGCCGCCATTAAATCCAGAGTGTCGGCCTTTGCCGCTCGTGTGTGAATGATCACCGGAAGTTTCAGCTCCGCACCTGCCACTAAGTGGTTAGCGAAACTCCGTTTCTGCGCCTCGGCAGTGTCTTGGCTGTAATGGTAGTCGAGCCCAGTCTCTCCCAGTGCGATTACCCGGTCCATGGCGGCCCACTCACTCAATGCAGCGACGGATACGACAGAGTCGCCTACGTCGGAGGGGTGCACCCCCACCGAGGCGTATACGCCATCAAACGCTTTAGCTATCGCGACCACCTTGTCGCGGTTTTCTTCGCTAATGCAAACACACAGCAACTCCGCAACCCCCTGTGCCCGGGCGGCATTGATGGCACCAGTGAGTCCATCGGCGTATTTTGTAAGGTCGAGACGATCTAAGTGACAGTGAGAATCAACAAGCATGCGAACTTTCGAAAGGATTGAAGGGTAAGGCAGCACAAAACTGGCGGGAGCCACCTCCGTGCCCTAAATGGCTACATTGTATGGGTGGGGCGATCCGACTCCAGCGAGCCAACCAGGTATGTTTCGATTTTCTTCGAGGCGACATCGTCCTCCCCGCTAAATTGCACACCTATCCCCGCTGCGCGGTTGCCTTGAGCGCCCTTAGGGGTGATCCAAACAACTTTACCCGCCACCGGGATTTTTTCGGGCTCGTCCATCAGGCTCAGTAGCATAAAAACTTCATCGCCGAGACTATAGCTCTTGTTTGTCGGGATAAATAAACCACCATTTTTCACAAATGGCATATAAGCGGCGTATAGCACCGCCTTATCGCGGATCGTCAACGAGAGAATACCATTGCGGGCGGCACCGCCTAAACCTTTCATTGCGACACTAACTCCTGATCAAACAATATACAGCCACATAGGTGACATTAAATTCTATTATAACGCAGCTAACCAAAGCACAGCGAAGTTTATACTTGTGCCACTAACTTCCCTTGCCGCGCGGCTTGAAGTGCATACCTTTGCCACTCCAAAAGCAAATCTTCGATTACCATGTTCGCGTTCAAATTAGGGTTGGCGAGTAGCTGTGCTTTGCGCTGGCAATAGACCTCGCGCAGCTTGAACAATTCCACGGTAGATAGGGCCTGAGCAACACCAACCAACGGCTCCCAGTGGGCAAGCAGCGACCGTCGGCTGCCACGAGTTCGCTCACGGATCAGCTGTTCCAGCCAATTGATCAATAGCTCCGCGAGTTCGAGACCCGAGCACTCACCAGCAAGCGTGCCTGCAACCGTAGTAACTGGCTTCTGTGTCTGCAAGGCCGCAACCAGCAGCTCACACGCCTTGTCCTGGCTTGCAATAACGTCGTCTCGGGACCACTGATGCGCAGTAAGTGGCGCGCCATGAGTTTCATCCAGCAGGAGTGCCGCGCTTTCCACGCCCATGGTTTCCAGCCAGGATACGGCCAGGGCACGCTCTGGCACTGGAAGCGTGTGACAAGCACAGCGGCTGCGAATGGTCGGCAGCAGCCGGTTAGCGTGATGACACACCAATATAAAAACCGTGTCACCCGAGGGTTCTTCGAAACATTTCAGGAGTGCGTTTGCGGCAGCGATATTCATTGCTTCTGCGGGCTCAATGATTACCAGTTTACGACCACCTTGCTGCGAGGTTTTCGCGACAAATTCAGTCAGCTGGCGAACCTGATCAACTTTGATAACAACGCTTTTCTCCTCCGGCGAGAGCAGAAACAGATCGGGGTGATTGTGGCTCTGCAATAAACGACACACTTTACATTGCCCACATGCAGCCTGTTCAACCGGAGACGAGCACATCAAAAACTCGGCCATCGCCCGCGCAAGACTTTCCGTACCAATACCCGCTACCCCCTGCAATAAAATCGCATGAGGCAAATGCCCCTGAGTAACCTGCCCGGCAAATTGGTGCCAATAGGTATTTTGCCAGGGGTAAGGCGGTGTTGTTTTACTCATGAATTTAGCTCAACTTTGCTTTATTGCTTTTATTAACCCTGCATGCCAATAAACACACTTTTTCGACCACAGAGCGCGCTTCAATAACGGCAATATTTACAGCCATGAAAACAAAACGCTGTCATTGATATTCCGAAATTTATGCCACTCCCATAAAATGCCGATATGCAAGATTTAGCAATTATTTATCAAGACGATCATATCATCGCCATCAACAAGCCCGCGGGGCTGCTCACCGTTCCCGGATTGGCAACTCCGGATAACGCCTTCGATCAGCTTGTACACCAACACCCCAATTCTCGCGTGGTGCATCGCTTGGATATGGCTACATCTGGCCTGGTTATTTTCCCGCAGTCCCACGAAAGCCTGGTGCGATTCGGTCGCTTGTTCGAGCAGCGCAAAATGACTAAAACCTATACGGCAACGGTAGCAGGTATTGTTGCCGAGGATCGCGGCGAAATCACCTTACCGCTGATTTGCGACTGGCCAAACCGACCGAAGCAGAAAGTAGACCTGGAACAGGGTAAACACGCTCATACGCAATACAAAGTACTGGAGAGGCGGCTGGACCTGCAAACTACCCGTATTGAGCTAACGCCTATCACGGGTCGCTCCCACCAGCTGCGAGTTCATATGCAACAACTTGGACATCCCATCCTGGGTGACGCTTTTTACGCTCCCGACGCGATCCAGCAAGCATCCGATCGCCTTTTACTTCATGCCACAACGCTGGAGTTTGTACACCCATTTACACAATGCCCAACCAGCATCCATTGCGAACCCGACTTCTAATGACTTAGAACCTGTTGACACTAATTCGAAATCAGCAGCTAGACCGAGAAGCACACCATCGAAAATACCGACTACGCCGCGAATAAGTCGTTACGGCAATTCCCTCGTTTACAGAAACGCCTCCAACGCACGTTGTATATCAGTCTGCACCTGCGCGAGGGGCTGCCCTGCGTTGATCCTGCAAAAGCGCGCTGGAGCCTCTTCGGCGCGAGCCCGGTAGCCCGCTCGCACACGCTCGAAAAAACTTACGTCTTCTTCTTCAAACCGGTCCAGATCTGCACGCGCACGCGCACGCTCTAAACCGAGCCGCACGTCAATATCCAGCCAAACGGTGATATCGGGCTGCAAACTTCCTTGCACCAGAAATTCCAACTTGCTAATTGTTTCGAGTGAAAGCCCTCTACCCGCCCCCTGATAGGCATAAGTTGCATCAGTAAACCTGTCGCACAGTACCCATTGGCCACGAGCTAGTGCGGGAGCCACCAACTGGTTGAGATGTTGCGCTCGCGCGGCAAAAACCATCAACAGCTCGGCACATGCATCGACTGGCTCTTCGCGTTTCGCTAGCAGTAGTTCACGCAACTCCTCGGCCAGTGGCGTTCCCCCTGGTTCGCGGGTGGTAATTACATCAATAGCCCGTGACCGTAAGAACCCTTCGATAAATGCCAAATTCGTCGATTTACCGACACCCTCAGTGCCCTCAACTGTTATAAATCGGCCTGTCATTGTTCTCCTCCCGCTTCAGGTGTCTGATCAGCAGCGGTAGGTAGCGCAGGAGAGGAGCGATAATCACTGCGACGCTGTTTTTGAAAACGCTGCACAGCCGCCTCGTGTTCCTGCAACGTACTTGAAAAATAGTGTGAGCCGTCTCCCTTGGCAACAAAATAGAGTGCCGTCCCCGCAGCGGGATGTAGTGCCGCGTGAATCGCTTCGCGCCCGGGGTTGGCAATCGGTGTCGGAGGCAACCCTGAAATGGTGTAGGTGTTGTACTCAGTAGGTGTTTTCAAATCAACCCGTCTTAGGTTTCCATCGTAGGCATCACCAAGGCCATAAATCACGGTTGGATCCGTTTGCAATCGCATTTTTTTCTGCAATCGCCTTACAAACACGCCAGCAATCTCTGCTCGCTCATAACCTACACCTGTCTCCTTTTCGATAATGGAAGCCATTATCAGCGCTTCGTAAGGGGAGCTATAAGGCAGCCCTTCAGCGCGCTGTTCCCATTCTTCGCTCAAGACGGATTTCATGCGCCAGTATGCGCGCAACAAAATATCTTTATCAGCGTCGCCACGAATGTATTGATAGGTATCTGGATAGAAATAACCTTCTGGCTGCATTTCTGGAATATTCAACACTTGAGCAAGTTCAGGATAAGTTTTTTGACCAAGCGTGTTAACAAGATTTTCCTGCTGGTGCAAAACGCTCACGAAATCTCGCAACCTCAACCCTTCCACTAAAGTTACAGGGTGCTGAACATGTTCAGATTTTTGAAACCGTTGCAGCAGTTCCACCGGAGAAAAAACCATTTCCAGCCTGTACTCGCCCGCCTTTATATTTTCAAGGTGAAAAATACGACCATATACAACCCATACATCTGGCCAGCGAATGAGATGCTCTTCGTGTAAACGTTTCGCGACTGAATGTAGCGTGGCCCCTTTTTCAATAATGAAAACAGGCTCGATAATTTGTACGGTCCTCGGGTTATACAGCCAGTGCCATAAATAAAACCCAATGGACAAGGCCATAACCAGTGACCACACGGCCATCGCTAATACTATTTTTAGTGGGCTTACATTCATCGATGGACGTCCAAATAATTTTTAACCGTCAAAGCGACCCTCTCCGCCAACTCTGCACTGGCATTGCCAAACTCGACGCGATCACACCCGGCTACAGGTACAATCCCTCGCAATGCGTTACATAAAAATACCGCATCGCTTGCCAACAGCTGCTGTACAGGCAACGTGCAAACCTGGATATCCGCGCCATCTATTTTTTTGCCAAGATCCAGAATCAACCCGCGCATTACCCCAGCCACACCGCTGTTTTCGAGGTGCGGGGTCAATAAACGCTGACCACGCAAACAAAAAATATTATGGTGCGGCGTTTCCACAACACAATCCTCGGGGTCCAGCAACAGCGCTTCGCAATCTAACCCAGCAGAAAAATTTTTAGTTGCCAGTGCATAGTCAAGGCGATTCAGGTGTTTTATACCCGCGAGTTGCGGGTTTGGGTAGAGTCGGTACGAAACAGTTTTTAAGCGAACCGCCGGAGCACACCATTGCCCGTCGATTACTACAGAGGAAGGCGTGAACTGAAATAGCAGTTCAGCGGTTGAATTCGGCCCGGAATAATTACCCCTTGCTGAAGCTGTGCGGTAAACGGTGAGCTTAGCCACACCGGATTCCCCACGTTGCCGAACAGCGTGCGTAAAGATGTTCAATTGCTCTGTAAACAACTCGGCAAGGACCAAACCCAGGCGCTCACATCCACGACGCAAGCGAGCAATATGGAGATCGAGCAGCGGTAACCTTCCGGATTCCACTCGCGCCGTTTCGAACACACCATCGGCGTATTGGAATCCGCGATTGAGCAGCACTGAACCGGCAGAAAAATCTGCAATAGAGCATCCGTTAAGAAAAACGAGCGGATCGCCGGAGCCGGCCATAAATGGTTAAACTTTGCGGAACAACAGGGTACCGTTAGTACCACCAAATCCGAAAGAGTTACTTAAAACTGTTTCGATTTTCATAGCTTGCGCCGTATGAGGCACAAAATTAAGATCGCAGCCTTCATCCGGGTTATCCAGATTAATGGTAGGTGGCGCAACTTGATCGCGAAGACTCAAAATAGAAAAAATCGCTTCTACCGCACCAGCCGCGCCAAGCAAGTGGCCGATCATAGATTTAGTTGAGCTCACAGCCAGTTTGTAGGCGTGGTCACCAAACACATTTTTAATGGCGACGCATTCGGCGTTATCTCCGGCCAGAGTCGACGTGCCATGCGCGTTGATATAGTCAATTTTATCCGCACTGATATTTGCGTCTTGCAGAGTATTCAGCATAGCTCGCTCAGCACCCTCTCCTGACGGAGACGTAATGTGATAGGCATCGCCACTGGTACCAAACCCGGACAGTTCCGCATAAATGTTTGCACCACGCGCTTTCGCGTGTTCGTACTCTTCGAGAACAACGATGCCCGCACCGTCACCCAGCACAAAACCATCACGGTCTTTGTCCCAGGGGCGGCTCGCCTGCTCCGGGCTATCATTGCGCTTGGACAACGCTCGTGCGGCAGCGAATCCACCGATGCCCACCGGAGTAGTTGCCATTTCGGCACCACCAGCCAACATTACATCGGCATTGCCATACATAATTTCGCGCGCAGCGAGGCCAATGCTGTGCGTGGCAGAGGTGCAGGCCGTCGTCACCGCCAGGTTCATGCCTTTAAGGCCATAGCGAATGGACAGGTTGCCAGCGATCATATTGATGATTGCGCCGGGCACAAAAAAAGGCGAAACCCGGCGAGGACCGCGCTCTTTAATCGTGATCGCCGTGTCTTCAATTGAACCCAGCCCACCAATACCAGAGCCAATAACGCAGCCATAACGACCAGCGTTAGCTTCATCAACTTGCAAACCTGAGTCGGTCATTGCCTGCACGCCAGCAGCCATGCCGTATTGGATAAACAAATCCAGCTTACGTGCTTCTTTAGCGTCCAGATACGGCGTGATATCGAGATCACGCACAGAAGCGCTGATCTGCGTTGCGAAGCTCGACACATCGAAAGAGCTAATCGGTGAAACACCGCTTTTTCCGGCCAAGATAGCTTGCCAGGTATCTTCAACATTGTGTCCTACCGAACTCACCATACCCAACCCGGTAACAACAACTCTCTTTCGACTCACGAACTTTCTCCAAACAGCAAAATTGCTTTGTACAAATCAGACAGATCTTTCAACGTCTGCAAATCATAGACACAAATATGCAAATCATAGACACAAAAACGACAAAAGCCGCACTATTCCTCATAGATACGGCTTTTGTTAAAGGCTCAGATCAAGAGAAAAAGGCTTATGCCAGGTTCTCGTTGATGTAATCGATTGCCAGCTGAACAGTAGTAATCTTTTCGGCTTCTTCGTCAGGAATTTCGGTTTCGAACTCTTCTTCCAGAGCCATTACCAATTCAACGGTGTCCAGAGAGTCTGCACCCAGATCTTCAACGAAGGACGCTTCGTTTTTTACTTCTTCTTCTTTAACGCCAAGTTGCTCTGCAACAATTTTCTTTACGCGTTCTTCAATGCTGCTGCTCATAATCGTAGTTAACTCCTAGTGATAATCTTAGTGAAGCCGTTTTGTTGAACAATTCTTAAGCCGTAACCTAGCGCCACAAATCGGCAGAAATATGATGATCCGGCTTACACGTGCGCGCATTTTAACGCGATTTATCCACGATGTAACCTCAGATTGCAATTTTATTAAAAATACCGATATTTTTCTTTATTTTTCAATAGCTTAGCACATATACATGCCGCCGTTTACATGCAGCGTTTCACCTGTAATATAGGCCGCATCATCGCTACAGAGGAACTTCACCACAGACGCAATTTCCTCCGGTTGACCCAGTCGAGCCAGCGGAATCGCAGACAACATCATGGTTTTCTGGTCTTCGCTCAACACCTTCGTCATATCAGTATCGATAAAACCGGGAGCTACGGAATTAACCGTGATATTCCGTGACCCCACCTCTTTCGCCAGTGAGCGCGCAAACCCCATCACACCAGCTTTGGTAGCTGCGTAATTGGATTGGCCAGCATTTCCCATCTGCCCGACAACCGAGCTGATATTCACAATACGACCCCATCGCGCTTTCATCATGCCGCGCAAACAGGCTTTACTCAAGCGGTAGACCGCACTCAGGTTGGTATTGATTACATCAAACCACTCTTCGTCGCTCATCCGCATTAACAAATTGTCATTGGTAATTCCGGCATTATTAACCAGTATTTGCGGCGCACCGTATTTTTCAGAAACCACTGACATCAAAGCTGCAACAGAGTCTGCATCGGTTACATTGAGAGGCTGCCCCATGCCTTGAATGTTCTTGCTAGCGAAGCGCTCACTAATCGCTGCTGCACCACTCTCACTGGTCGCAGTTCCGATCACAATCGCACCGGCTTCACCAAGCCCGTCGGCAATTGCCGCTCCAATTCCACGGCTGCCACCTGTAACGATCGCAATTTTTCCTTCCAACGACATAGCTATTATTCTCCTGCTTCGGGTAACGCCAACAAGGTAGCGCTGAGCGCGTCTTCGCTGTCGGTACTTAATGTGTTAAGAGCGCGGTCGATGCGCTTGTTTAAACCTGAAAGAACTTTGCCAGGGCCGCATTCTACAGTGGTACCAATGCCTGCGCTGGTCAAGGCGTTAACACAAGCAACCCAGCGAACAGCTGAATATATTTGTGCAACCATAATCGCTTTAATTTCCTCGGCGTCAGTCAGCGTTTGCGCGGTAACATTGTGCACCACGGGAATTGACGGACTTTCAAACGCCGTGCTCTGGATATGCTCAGCAAGCCTGTCTGCGGCAGGCTTCATCAGCGCTGTGTGGAACGGCGCACTCACAGGCAATAACAACGCACGCTTGGCACCTGCATCTTTACAAAGCGCCATCGCCCGCTCGACTGCCGCCGCATGACCTGCGATAACCAATTGGCCCGGGGAATTGTAGTTGACGGGAGAAACAATGTCTTGCGCATTACTGGCCTCCGCCGCCATCGCAGCAGTACACGCTTCCTCAACCAGGCTATCATCCAAGCCAATAATGGCCGCCATCGCACCGATACCCGCAGGCACCGCTTCTTGCATAAATTGACCGCGCATGCGGACAAGCTTCACGGCGTCGGTGAAATCCACAATACCCGCGCACACCAATGCGGACCACTCCCCAAGGCTGTGACCGGCCATCATCTCTGGCTTGGCACCGCCTTTTTCCTGCCATACGCGCCAGGTCGCCACACTCGCGGTAAGTAGTGCAGGCTGAGTGACCTCGGTCATATTCAGCTCTTCCTGAGGCCCCTCCTGCACCAGTTTCCAAAGGTCATAGCCCAGCGCCTCTGACGCCTGCGCAAAAGTATCCTTGACCACGGTATACGATTCAGCGAGATCACCCAGCATACCCACTTTTTGCGAGCCTTGACCGGGGAAAACAAACGCCAGCTTGGAATTACTCATAACTCTACTTACCTTGCTTTTGTTCTAGTAAAACATGCAGTTAAACACGCACAGCTCAAAGACACTGAGCTATCCGCTCGGGAATATTAGCCGACACCTGGTCCACTGCGGCGACCAAAGCCTGCTCAAAACCAAACTTGTCGGTGCCGCCATGGCTTTTTACCAGTGTTCGCTGAAGACCCAGCATGGCAGCACCATTAAAGTTCGACGGGTTGTACGCTGCCATCCAGCGACGCAGGAGGGGCTCCACAATTAAGCCAGCAATCTGATTGAAACGATTCTCACGCAATTTGGCTTTCAGGCTGGAGGCAATAAATGCAGCGACACCTTCGCTCACCTTTAATGCCACGTTGCCGATGAGACCGTCGCACACAACAACGTCGACTTCGCCTTGATACAGACCGTGCCCTTCTACAAACCCTGCGAAGTTAATCGTCGGGTGCTCCCGCATCAGCGCTGCGGCGGTAAGAATAGACTCACTGCCCTTGCTCAGCTCTGTACCCACATTCAACAGCGCCACCGACGGGTTTTCGCGACCATACACTCTCGCCAAAGCAGACCCCATGAGCGCAAACTGCACCAGTTGCTGAGCCGAACAGTTGAGGTTGGCGCCGAGATCAAGAATAAAGCTCGATCCGCGTGCTGTCGGAATGGGCTTACAGATCGCTGGTCGACTCACCCCTGGGAACGTTTTGATAAGTTTGCGTCCCATCGCCATTAACGCGCCGGTGTTGCCACCGCTCACGCAAGCGTCCGCCTGCCCTGTCGCCACCAGCTCCACCGCCTTCCACATGGATGAGCCTTGTTTATGACGCAAAGCGCTACCCGCCCTCTCATCAGCAGCAACAGTTATTTCGGTTTGAATAAGGGACATGCGGGAAGCACAAACGCTACCCTTCACGGCAGCCTCCAAGTCAGCAAAATCGCCAAACAAGGTAAGACGTGTGTGAGGGTAGCGTTTGAGAAAGGCGATTGATGCCTCAATAACAAGGCGGGGACCTTGGTCCCCGCCCATCGCATCAATAGAGAGATGTATCTGTTGTGACAAACTTACTCGTCGTCGCCAACTTCAACAACTTTGCGACCGCGGTAAAAGCCATCGGCAGTCACGTGGTGACGGCGGTGCTTTTCACCAGTGGTTGGGTCGGTGGAAAGGGTAGAGCTGGTCAAAGCATCGTGCGAACGACGCATGCCACGCTTGGAACGAGTTTTTCGGTTCTGTTGAACGGCCATAGTTTACTCCTGCTGACGCTCTCCTCTATTTGCATCCAAAGTTGAAAGCAACCAGGGAGTGGTCGAACGTTTGGTTAATCGTCTTTCTTCATTGTCTGTTTTAATTGAGCCAGCACATCAAAAGGATTGGGCTTGGACTCAACTTCTGCAGACGCTTGCGTATCATCACCCGCTTCCATAAGCGCGCTATCGATACACTGGAAATCGTGATAAGCCACCGCCGGCAACGCCAGCAAAAGCTCCTCTTCCAGAATCGCGTACAAATCCCCTTGCTCTTCCGAGACAATCCAGGGATCGAGGGTCTCCGGCAACTGGCGGGAATCATCTTCCTTCCAAACAATTGCGAGGTTAACCTCTGTTTGGACGTCCAGCTCCAGAGGTTCGAGGCAACGTTGACACTCAACCGTTACCTTTGCCCAAACCTTACCAGTCACGCATTTCCGATACTGTTCATCCACATGGAATTCCAGCTCGGCAGACGCATGGCAACCGGGCTGCGCGGCATCGGCATCCGGTTTGCTTTTGGCCAAGCGCGGCAGACCAGCCTCAGGTACAATGCCCGCCAAGTGCTTGTTTTGGTGAGCAAATTTCCTGGGATCTACCAACTTTGGCAGCTGTTTTGAAGGGGCACCCTCTGACATAAGCGCGCGATAATAGGGAATTGCCTATACCATGTCAAAGAAAACATTGAAAATTAAGCATTTTCAAAAACTCGACTGCACCAACATTATGCCTACCATACCCCCCAACATTACTCTGGCGTCCGGCTCTCGTTACCGACAGCAACAGCTCACCCAGTTGCAACTTAAATTTACCGCGTCCCCCACGCATATAGATGAAGAAGCACTAATAAATGAGCCCGCTTGTGCTTTGGCACAACGACTCGCCAAAGCGAAAGCCTGGGCTGCTTCGGCCAATGGCATTGGCGGACTAATCATTGGCTGCGACCAAACCGCTGAATGTGGTGGACGCGTACTGGGCAAACCCGGCACCGCCGAAAATGCACAAGAGCAACTGCGCTTCTGCAGTGGCCGCGAAGTACGCTTTCACAGCGCCATCTGTCTGCTGCGTACCGAAGACCACTTTCAACAACTTCAATGCATTGAAACTCATGTACAATTCCGCCCCCTTAACAACGAACAAATTGCCCGCTACATAGCACGAGAAAAACCTCTGGACTGCGCTGGCAGCTTTAAATGTGAGGGCCTGGGAATCGCGTTGTTCGAGTCCATTACCAGCGAAGACCCCACTGCGCTTATCGGACTCCCTCTCATTGCGCTAACCACCATGCTCACTAACGCAGGCATCCAACTGCTGTAACCGAACCTTATGATTCAACTCAACTCCATCAGCCTCCAACGCGGCAACAAAGTATTGCTTGAAGACGCATCACTCACCATTTTCCCGGGCCAAACCTGGGGAATCGTCGGGGCGAACGGCAGCGGTAAATCCACGCTGTTTAAACTGTTACTTGGCGAAATCACTGAAGACGCGGGTTCGCGCAGCATTCCAGCCAATTGGCAAATAGCCCATATGGCGCAGGAAATATCTACCAGTACGCGCTCAGCGCTGGACTACGTTATTGATGGCGATGCGCCCTACCGCGACGTCGAGGAAAAAATAAACAGTGGCCAATATGAAGGCGAAGCGTTGGCACAGCTTTACCAGGAAATGGAAAATATCGACGGTTACACCGTCATCTCGAGAGCGGAACGGCTGTTGCGCGGTCTTGGCTTCTCGAGTGATGACAGCACACGCAACACCGGCAGTTTCTCCGGAGGCTGGCGAATCCGGCTAAATCTCGCACAGGCCCTGATGTGCCGCTCCGATCTGCTGTTGCTGGACGAACCCACCAACCACTTGGATCTGGATGCTACCGTGTGGCTCGAACAGTGGCTGCGCCAATACGGTGGGACACTGTTGATTATTTCGCACGATAGAGAGTTTCTCGACAATCTCGCAGAATCCATTGCGCACATTGAAAACGCACAGTTCAACAGCTATAGCGGAAATTACAGTGCGTTCGAGTCTCAACGCGCCGAGCGCCTGGCACAGCAGGCAGTAGAGTTCCAGAAGCAGCAACAGCGTATTTCAGAGATCGAAGATTTTGTCCGGCGGTTTCGCGCCAAGGCCTCCAAAGCAAAACAGGCACAAAGCCGGTTAAAAGAATTGGAGCGCATGGAGAAAATCTCACCCGCACACGTAGACTCGCCCTTTACCTTTCGCTTCCCGGAACCGGAGCGGCTGCCCACAACGCTATTGTCACTGGCAAAGCTGGATATTGGCTACCCGGGCAAAACTGTTTTGCCATCAGTAAATCTCAGCCTTCTCTCATCCCACCGGATTGGCTTGTTAGGGCACAATGGCGCGGGCAAAAGCTCGCTGATGAAAACACTTGCGGGCGAAATCAAACCGCTTTCCGGTGAAGTTGTCGAAGGTACGCATCTAAAAATCGGCTATTTTGCCCAGCACCAGCTGGAACATCTGGATCTGGATGCCTCCTGTGCCCTACACATACAACGCCTCTCACCCAGTGCGCGCGAACAGGAAATCCGCAACTTTCTCGGCAGCTTCGGCTTTCAGGGAGATCGCGCATTTGAAACTATTCGTCACTTCTCGGGTGGCGAAAAGGCCCGGCTCGCACTAGCCCTACTCGCGTGGCAAAAACCTAATTTATTGTTGCTGGATGAACCGACGAACCACCTGGACCTGGAGGTGCGTCACGCACTAGAACTGGCGCTTCAGGCATTTAGCGGCGCCATAGTTGTTGTATCTCACGACAGACACCTGCTGCGTAGCACCGTGGATGAATTCCTGCTGGTAGGCGACGGTAAAATCGAGCCTTTTGAGGGCACTCTTGAGGATTATCACAAGTGGCTCCTCGACAAAGAGAAGGCACCTGCGCCAACGTCCCCTTCTGTCAGCGACACGCCCAAGGGCGACAAAAAAGAGTTGCGCCAACAGGAAGCCGCGATCCGTACCCGGTTGGCACCACACAATAAGCGCATAAAGCAGTTGGAGCAAAAGTTAAGCAAAACCACAGAAAAACTCGAAAAAGTCGAATCTCGTCTCGCCGACCCGGACATTTACGATGGGGACGGAGCCGAACTCAGCGAGTTACTGAAAACCCAGGCAACGCTCAAACAAGAGGTTGATGATATAGAGCTGGCCTGGATGGAAGAATCTGAGGCGAAAGAAGCGCTGGAAGCCAGCATACGCGCAGAATAGAAATGATGAGATGACTTATGTCGGCGCCAATCAACTTCACCGCGTTGTTGGCGCTTAACCCGGACTAGAGCCAGTGAGCTCCGGGCCAGACACAGACTAACCCAGCCAGATACAAACTAAGTCAAATACATCTGCCAGAACTCAGCGGCGCCCGCACCAGGACTAAGTTCGTAAGGCGCAAAACCGAACCTGGAATAGAGCTTCTTAGCAGGAACATTGTTGTTCAACACCTCCAGAGTTAGCTTCGTGCATCCGCGCGCTCCCGCCTCCCGAGCCACTTCGTCCAACAGACGGCTCGCCAACCCCGTCCCTCGACAATGTGACGCGACAAAAAAGTCGTGAATGTTAATTAATGGCTTAAGTGAAAACGTCGAAAATGAGACCAGGCAATTTGCCAGCGCCACCGGTTCTCGGTTTTCACCTTCAGCGGCAAACGCCAATACCGTAAACGCGTTGCCAAAATCAGCCAGCGCCTGCGCTGCGCGCAAACAATGGGCTTCTGGCAGAGCCTCACCGCCGCCCATGGGGTCGGCGGAATAGGCCGCTAATAATGTTGCCAGCGCCTCTGCGTGAGCAGGGTTGTGGTAATCAGCAAGCAGAATTTCATATGCCATCAGGACTTTCTCCACTGCAAAATATCGCCGAAGTGGTCCACGCACAGCTCTGGGTTATACGGACGCAACCGATCAATATGATGGGCGCCAAAGCTCACCGCAATGCGCGGCATATCAATCGCCTGCGCCATCGCCATATCGTATTCTGTATCGCCAATCATAACCGCATCGGCTGCGTCCACATCGAATTCCGCCAGCAGCTCAAGCAACATTTTGGGGTCGGGTTTGGATGCAGTTTCATCCGCGCAGCGACTGCCATGAAAGAAATCCGTCAATTCCAGCTTGGCGAGCACCCGATCGAGCCCTCGGCGACTCTTACCTGTCGCTACTGTCAAAATGTGCCCCTCTGCGGCCAATGTCTGCAACGTATCCATCACGCCATCGAAAAAGGGCGAGGGCTTAACATCGGCGTCAATGAAGAACGCCGAATACCCGTCGCGAACTGCCTGCAATTGCTCAGCACTTACTTCCGGCAGCAATCGAGCGACCGCTTCGGGCAGCCCTAAACCGATGATATTCTTTATCGCCACGTCTTCAACGGCGGGCAAACCCGCCTGGACAATGGCCGCGTTCATGCAACTTACGATTTTGGCGGCAGAATTACTTATGGTGCCGTCCCAGTCAAAAATATAAAGCACGTTACCTCTCGCTTGCTTTTAGCTGTTTGAGTGTCGCTTGTAAATCGTCCGGCAATGGCGCACGAAATTCCAAATATTCCCCGTCCGGCATAGGCACGCCCAGGTAGCCAGCATGGAGAAAAAGGCGCCGAGATCCGAACTGGCTCATAACCTTATTAAATTCGTCGTCGCCGTATTTATCATCACCCACCAAGGGATGCCCCTTGTATTGGGCGTGGACGCGTATTTGATGGGTGCGCCCGGTGATCGGCCTGGCCTCGATCAATGTCGCACTCTCAAACCGCTCGAGCACATCAAATTCTGTGCGCGAAGGCTTGCCCTCGGGGCTTGCCCGTACGATACGTTCGCCATTCCCCACTTCGCCTTTCAACAGCGGCACATTCACGGAGTGTGCACGATTCGGCCAACGCCCTTTCACCAGCGCCTGATAGCGTTTATCAACCTGTTTTTCGCCCCGAAACAGATCCTGCAAGTAGCGCAGCATAGACCGTTTACGCGCAATGAGTATGCAGCCAGACGTCTCCCGGTCAAGACGATGCACCAGTTCCAACGCGGTATCTTTCGCTTTGAGCTGGCGAATTGCCTCAATAAGGCCGAGGTTTACGCCGGAGCCGCCGTGAACAGCGAGCCCAGATGGCTTGTTCACCACCAAAAGCTGGTCGGTTTCGTACAAAACTGCATCTTCCAACGCCAGCAAAAGTGACTTGCCTGCCGGGGTCGGCGCGTCAGGTTCCGCCAACCTGATTGGCGGAACACGTACCAGGTCACCAACGGCCAACTTGCGCTCTGGCTTCACCCGACCTTTATTTACACGTACTTCACCACGACGAATTATTCTGTAAATCAATGATTTAGGCGCACCTTTCAAGCGTGCAACCAAAAAGTTGTCGATGCGTTGACCCGCGTTATCGTCGGTTATGGTGAAGAATTGAACCTGCTGAGACATGTGTGGCTGCTGCGAATTGGAATAACGACGCGCATAATAACAGGGATTAAAAGATACACGCACAGGTTCACGAGAGCTGAGGGTAGTTAGTATACACAAACCACCCACACCGGAAATTGCAAGGCGTGACCAACGGTGCTATAGTCCGTCAAGTTGGGTGTAATTTGTTGTTTTTGCAACAAAAGTTTCTTATTTCGAATAGGACTTAAACAACCTTCCCCGACACTGGTCGCAGCAGAATTCCATAGAATCGCTGGACTTGGTAATGAATGAGATTTGGTCCCCGAGCTCCGGAAAATATTAGCTCGGGCTTAAATTGCAACAATATTGTGCTCTAACAGAGTACGTTGCTTAGAGAAACTTAGGTCGACAGCCTGTCGATTGAAAAGAATCTTTCGTTGTACGCACTCCTTTATACGACTTGAACGTCAGCGAAAAAAGCATTCGGCGTTTCGTCCATTTGAAAGGAACGACCTCACCAGGTACGCAGATGAATACCTGGTGAGCAGCCGGGTGAATTTCCAACCCCACGACGGTTATGGTGATTACTTTTCAAACAGCCGCTGTCAAGAGCAGACAATTGAATAGTCCGTGAAGATTTACGGACTATAGATGACAAAGGCGACAGTGGAATTCACTCCTGGTTTTAATGCTACCCACACAAAACCAAACAGGATTGAGGTCTTTCCAGTCGTCACTATTGGTAGACATAGTAGGTAATTGCCCGCGCCCCTCGTGGGCTCTGGGATAGATGACAACGATTTACGTCAGCGGTCCGTCCGCTAGAACAGTAAATCTCGCCAACTGTTACCCGCACAATAGTTACTCATCTGGTTTTCTCGCTCAACCTTCGTATCCGGGCTGGCGTCCTCTGTGGCTTGCACACCACAGAGAATCATAAATGAAGAGAATGCTCATTAACGCTACCCAGCCTGAAGAGCTGCGCGTAGCCCTTGTCGACGGTCAGTGGCTTTATGACCTGGACATTGAAAACCGATTAAAAGAACAACGCAAGGCCAACATTTACAAGGGTAAAATTACCCGTATCGAACCTTCTCTAGAAGCGGCATTTGTTGAATACGACAAGGGCCGTAACGGATTCCTCCCCCTCAAAGAAATTTCTCGCGAATACTTCCTCAAGCAACCCAATGAAATCGATGGCCGCATCCGCATCAAAGATGTCGTCAAAGAAGGCATGGAAGTTATCGTACAAGTGGACAAAGAAGAACGCGGCAACAAAGGCGCCGCGCTCACCACATTTATCAGCCTCGCGGGTCGTTACCTGGTACTTATGCCAAACAACCCCCGCGCTGGCGGTATTTCACGGCGCATCGATGGCGATGATCGCTCCGAACTAAAAGACGCGCTAAGCCAAATCGAAATACCTAATGGTATGGGTATTATCGTGCGCACTGCTGGCGTCGGTCGCTCCGCAGAGGAACTGCAGTGGGATATGAACTATCTCACCACCCTTTGGAACAATATCCAGGAAGCGGCTAATCAGAGCACGGCACCTGCATTTCTGTTCCAGGAAAGTAATGTAATTATTCGTGCCATTCGCGATTATCTGCGCCCCGATATTGGTGAAGTCATTGTAGACGACATCGCCGCTTACAATCAGGCAGCGGACTTCGTCCAAATGGTGATGCCAAACTATCGCAGCAAAGTAAAGCTGTATGAAAAGTCGGTACCTTTGTTCAATCACTATCAGATCGAAGGTCAGATCGAAACCGCCTTCGAACGCGAAGTAAAACTGCCCTCTGGCGGCTCCATCGTTATCGATGTTACCGAGGCGCTGGTGAGTATCGACATCAACTCATCGCGCGCAACCAAAGGCGGTGACATTGAAGAAACTGCACTTCAAACGAACCTGGAAGCGGCCGACGAGATCGCCCGCCAGTTGCGTTTGCGCGATATGGGTGGCCTGGTGGTTATCGACTTTATCGATATGCAGCCAGTTCGCAACCAGCGCGCCGTTGAAAACCGTGTGCGCGATGCACTGAAAATGGACCGTGCTCGTGTCCAGGTGGGCCGTATCTCTCGCTTTGGTTTACTTGAAATGTCACGCCAGCGCCTGCGCCCGTCACTTGGAGAAACCACCTCCAAAGTCTGCCCTCGCTGCAGTGGCCAAGGCACTATTCGTGGCACCAAGTCCATCGCACTCTCCATTCTACGTCTGGTTGAAGAAGAAGCGCAGAAGGAGCGCAGCGCAGAAATCCGCGCGGTGGTTCCCGTGCCGGTTGCAACCTACCTGCTAAATGAAAAGCGCAAATCGATCTCGGATATCGAAAACCGCCACCAAACACGGGTGACAGTGCTCCCGAACACCGAAATGGTAACGCCGCACTATGAAGTTACACGTCTGCGCGATGACGACGACACGTCTGAGATAAGCTATACCATCGAACTCAATCATCAGGAAGATCAAGACGACAGTTCTGCACCAACTGCGCCAGTGGCCATGCCGAAGCCTGTTGTACAGCAGTTGGCACCATCACAACCTGCACCGGAGCCCGTCAAGCAGGCGCCAGCGAAAACCGCGGAAGGTCCAAGTCTTATCGCACGCATCATCGATGCTCTTAAATCGCTGTTTGCGCCAGAAGAAGAAGCAAAACCCGCGACAAAAGGCAACCAGCGCAGCCACCAGAAAAAACGTAACGCCAACACCGGCAATCGCAATAACCGAAATCGCAAGCCGCGAGATCGTGATAGAGACGGCGACGAAACGAGCGACAACCGTAAACAACAGCGTGACGCTCGCAGTGACAGCGGCAAACGCGATAGCAATAACCGTGATAACAATAACCGTGATAGCAACAGTCGCGATAATAACGGTCGCGACAACAACCGCAACGACCGCCGTCGCTCACGGCGCCGCAAAGATGAGAGCGGGCGAAGCTCTGAGTCTGATACCCAAGTACAAGCATCTGTTGACAACACGTCGGCCAGCGAAGACAAACCCGCTCGCCGCCCTGCAAATCGTCGCGGGCGACCACAGGAGCGTCAGCGCGGGCCTTTACCTGAAGTAGAAGCGGGCTTGCAGCAGGCAGATGACGGTCTGGATACCAGCGAGGAACTGCTCGATAGCGTAGAGAACCTAACAGCCGATACCGATCAGGAGAATACCCCAGCAAAAGAAGGTGGCAGCAGCCGTCGTCGTCGACGCAGCCGTGGTCGCCGAGGCGAGCGGAACGCAGATAGCACCTCAGAGAATTCTCCAGAATTGCAGGAAACACAGACCGACGAGGCAAACGCTACTCCGGAAAATGCCGAGAAACCTGTCCCTGAGGCTACCAGCACCATTAACCAGCTCGAAACCCAACTGGACAATGCAGATGCAGCACTTAGCGATGCCCTGAGCGAGCTGGAAGGTGCATTACATGAAGCAAGGCAGGAGCACGAAGCCAACGCAGTACGAGAAGCAGCCGCAGCAAAAGCGTTACTGTCTACAGCGCCTGCAGACAATATCGTCGCTGAAGCAGAAACCAGCCCGGAAACAAACCCAGCGCCGGAAGCCGACACGGCTCCAGAAACAGCGACCGCGAAGCAGCAGCCTCAATCTCAAAATGCGCCAGATTCGGAAACGAGTGTAGGAGCTAGCCCGGACACTGCAAATGACAGCAGCGATAGCGATACCGAAATCGTTGAGTCCGCTGAAGTGCAAGTTGAAGCTGCGACAGAAGAAGACAAACCTGCGGACACAGCTCCAACGCCTAATGTTGCTGACGCCCCGAGCGAGTCTGCTGCTGGGGACGCTGTCGAAATTGCAGAAACGGTGGAAGCAGATTCGGTAGAACCTGCAGAAAGCGCACCTGTTGTAGCGCAAGACGAGGCCGCGGCACCCGCATCATCCACGAACACGGCAATAGCGAGTGATGAGCCATCAGAGCCTGCTAAACATGAGCGCGCGTCTAACGATCCACGTTACATGCCGAAACCCGTGGTCAACGTCCAGGTGATCAGCGTCAACCACGAAATCCGCATGGGCCGTCCGCTGGACACCTCTGAGCCAGCGAATATCGTGCGCAATCCTCGCGATTTGCAGCGTGCACCCAACGACCCGCGACGCACTCGCAAACCTGCTCCGACAGAGCCATCTGCCGCGGAAAATTAAAACTCGGACCTTTCAGTGAGCCCGCTTAACGCGGGCTTTTTTATGTCCGAATTAAACGAACTCTGAATTTGAATTTCCGGATAAATCTGGCTGGTTGAGGAAAGAGCGTGCGCAGCTCTTGTAGCTTTAATGGGCCAGATTGATTGGTGGGTACAAAAAAGGCCCACCCGATGGGTGAGCCTCCGTGGATTCTTGCCTTCGATCTGGTTTATCCCATGCCCAAACAGGGATTGACTCGGCTGCGCCTCACCCCTGCGGGGCGACCTGCGGTCGTCCAAATTGGCTAACGCCAATTAGTCGAACGGGGGTTCTCATCAAATCATGGACCCAACACTTACAAAAAAGGCCCACCCGATGGGTGAGCCTTTTTGTAAGTGGCGGTGGGCCAGGGATTCGAACCCCGGGAGCTGTTACACTCAACGGTTTTCAAGACCGCCGCTTTCGACCACTCAGCCAGCCCACCGGAAGGGTCGCAATTATACATGGGATTCTTGCTGCCGCAAGCCCAATCTACTGATTTTTAAGATTTTTATCCGACGTCTCCACGCCAGGTTCACAGCAGCGGCTGTAGAATCGGCCACAGATTATCCAGGATTATAGGTTGTGCTTCAGCGGTTGGATGAATTCTGTCCGCTTGCATCAACTCCGGCTTGGTTGCTACGCCTTCGAGTAAGAACGGCACCAGCGCTAGTTGATACTTTTCTGCCAAGGCCGCGTACTGGTTAAAGAAAGGTTCGGTATATCTCTGGCCAAGATTAGGGGGAATTCGAATCCCCGTGAGTACAACTTTGGCAGCGTGTTGCTTGCTCAGCTTGATCAGGGTTTCAAGATTACGCGTGATATAAGGAACAGGTTTACCTTGCAAGCCATCATTGCCGCCGATTTCCAACACAACGACGGCAGGCGAATACTCCGCCAAGAGTGAGGGTAAGCGCTGTAGTGCCGCCGAGGTTGTGGCGCCACCCACCGAGGCGTTGACCACTTGGTATTGCTGGAGGCCTTTGTGTTGCGGCGACGCCAGGCGCTCCTGCAAGAGCGCAACCCAGCCTTGCTCCGCAGCCAAATTGTGGGCCGCACTTAAACTGTCGCCCACCACGAGAATGACGGGCGCTTGCGGCTTCGCAACCGCTCCCGTGCTGACACACCAGGCCAACACGCAACAGATTGCAAACTGAAGTGGCTTTGGACTACAAAATCGAGATACTTTTTTAAGGTTGTAACGCATGATAAAAACAGAAGACCTCCGTCAACAGGTACCGGTTTTTGATGGGGTGCTGGATATTCTTAAAGGCATCAACCTGCATATTCAGCATGGCGAAAGCGTCGCCATTGTCGGCTCATCCGGGTCCGGCAAGTCCACCCTATTGGGCATGCTGGCTGGCCTGGACGTGCCCTCCAGCGGCACAGTTTTACTGGATGGCGAGGATATTACGCGATTAGACGAGGAAGCCAGGGCAAAAGTTCGCGCGCGTTTGGTATCGTTTGTATTTCAAAACTTTCAGTTGCTTGGCAGCCTCACTGCCTTGGAAAACGTGATGCTGCCGCTCGAAGTTAACGGCTTTGCCGATGCGGCGGAAAGAGCGCGCAATTATTTGCATAAGGTTGGCCTCTCGGCGCGTGAACATCACTACCCCCGCCAACTCTCTGGTGGCGAACAACAGCGGGTTGCTCTGGCACGAGCATTTTCCTCCGAAGCCCCGATTCTCTTCGCCGATGAACCCACCGGCAATCTGGACGCAGAAACCGGCCATGCTATCGCCGACTTGCTGTTCTCCCTAAACGAGCAATCACAGACCACGCTGGTACTGGTCACCCACGACACCGGGCTCGCTCGACGCTGTCAACGCCAGCTCAAAATGAGAGCGGGTCAGCTGGAGGAAATACGGCTGAATGGTGGCCCGCAGTGAAATCGATCTTTACTCTATTATGGCGGGATTTCCGCGGTGGCGAACTCACTATACTGATCCTGTCGTTAATGCTGGCCACAGCCACAGTCACCAGCATCACGCTGTTTACAGACCGAATTCAAAATTCCATCCTCGACGAAGCCACCGAGTTTCTCGCCGCTGATGCGCAAATACGCAGCAGCATGCCCATAGCGCAAAGTACACTGGACGCGGCAGCCAACCATAATTTGCAAACCGCACAAATACAGTCGTTTCGCGCTATGGCATTTTCTGACAACGGCATGCAGCTGGTGGCAGCCAAGGGGGTCTCCGAGGGCTACCCGCTCAAAGGCGCGGTTACGGTTGCCGACTCACCATTCGGTATTGGCAGCAACGTTTCGCACGGGCCGGAACCGGGCAATGTATGGTTGGCGTCGCGCTTGTTCGGCGCATTGGATATTGCCATCGGCGATACCGTTTCGGTAGGCGACGCGCAGTTCACAGTCACTAAAGCCCTTATAAAAGAACCAGATGCACCCGAAAGTTTTTTTGGTGTTGCGCCACGCGCCATGATGAATCTTGCGGATATACCCCGCACCGGCGCCATTCAGCCAGGCAGCCGGGTGAATTTCAGTGTGCTGTTGATGGGAGACGCAGCGTCGCTGACTAGCTTTCATCAGGCCGTGCTGGCAGAGGACTCGCCCCACACCCGCTGGGTCGGTGTCGAGCAAAGCAACCGGAATATCGGCGATGCACTGGCCAGAGCACAACAGTTTTTACTGCTCGCGGGTAGCCTCAGCGTGCTTCTGTGTGGCGTTGCCATTGCAATGGCCGCACGACGCTATGCAGGCCGACAAGCGGGAACCGTTGCCCTGCTGAAAACATTCGGCCAAACCCCGGACCGCATACTCCTGCGCTACGCCATTGTTTTGCTGTGCCTGGGTGTGGCAAGCACGGCGCTCGGCGCAATTTCCGGCTGGGGGTTACACCTGGTGATTCTTGCGGCCTTGGCCAACCTGCTGCCGGAAGGCTTGTCCGCTGCTAACCCTGGCGCTTATCTCAGTGGCTCACTTGCGGGCTTGATTGCGCTGCTTGCCTTCGCCGCGCCTCCGCTGCTCGCCCTCAGGCAAGTACCACCGGCGCGAGTGCTTAGAGAGGCTGGCACCGATGGCTTTTTAAACCCCAAAATAGCCGCCGGTATCGGCCTGCTGGCAATAGTTGCGCTGATCTATTTTTATAGCCGGGATCTCGCAATGACCCTGATATTGGCCCTGGGATGCATTGTGATTATTGGCGGCGGCAGTCTGCTTGCGTGGGCATTAATGCGCGCAGGCAAGTCTAGCGTTTCAGGTTTAGGTTCTGCCTGGCGAATAGGGTTCGCGAATCTGCAACGCCACCAAGGGTTGAACGCCATTCAAATCACCATTTTTGCCGCGCTAATCATGTTGATGTTGATATTGGTTGCCCTGCGCACCGAGCTTATTCAGCAATGGCAACGACAGCTGCCAGACGATGCCCCCAATCATTTTTTATTTAATGTGTTCAACGACGAAAAACCGCAAATACAGGCCTTGATGGACGCGCAAAACATCCCTCATCGGCCGTTCTACCCTATGCTCAGAGGGCGCTTAACCGAGGTTAACGGCGAATCGGTAAAACCACGCGTCGAGGCGGCCGAGTCGTCGATGGATTACCAGCGCGAGCTGAACCTGACCTGGGCAACGACCCTCGGCGAAGACAACACCGTCACCGCCGGTACCTGGCACGGCGCCGCCAGTGACGAGCCTGCACAAATTGAAGTATCAGCGGAAGAAGAATACGCCAAAGGCCTGCATTTAAAATTGGGAGACACCCTGAGGTTCAGCATTGCGGGCCAGCAGGTCGATGCGAAGCTTACCAGTATTCGCGACGTGCAATGGGACAGTATGAACCCCAATTTTTTTATGATTTTCAGCCAGCCACTGCTGGATAACACCGCAACCAACTGGCTGACCAGTTTTTATCTGGCAGAGAATCAAAAAACCTGGCTCAACACCTTGGGCCGACAATTTCCCACGGTTTCCGTAGTGGAACTGGACCAAATGATTGGCCAGATACAGAACATTATTGGCCAGGTATCACTTGCGGTAGAGTTTGTTCTGGTGCTCGTACTCGCCGCGGGCCTGGTGGTGCTGGTAACCAGTATTCAGGCAAGCCTTGATATCCGCTTTCAGGAAAGCGCTATTTTGCGCACTATGGGCGCACCACGGGAATTGGTGAACCGGATATTACTGATCGAATTTGCCGGGCTTGGGTTTATGGCGGGTCTACTCGCGGCGATCGGTGCGCAAGCCGCGCTATTTTATCTGCAGACTCAGGTGTTTGATTTACGCTTCGAGCCCAGTATTATCCTGAGCCTCTGCGGGCCGCTGCTTGGCGCCTTGCTGATCGGCTTTACGGGCTGGGCATCCACTCGCCGTGTTACGCAACACCCGCCTTTAACGATATTACGCAATCTCTAAACTTTGACCATTCTCTAAACTATGACCATTCGCACTGACAAAGAAAACACCGTGTCTCTGACGGACAAACTCAATCTGGAAACCGCTCGCATACACTGGCGAGAAATCGAGCGGTTTTTTGCTGCAGGCAAAGCGATATTTGTTGCACCGTCGCTGGATTTGATTGCCGTCGCCACGGTGCTGCACGAAGACAACGCGGCGCAGTTGCGCACCTGGATGGAGACATCGCAGGTCAATGCGGTAACTGACGATCAAGCCAAAGAGTTTGCCGAAACTGATGCGGAACTATGGGCGCTGGTACTTGCCCCCTGGGTGCTGGTGCAGCCTGCAACACCTGCGTGAGCTCCAGTTTCCCGGCACCCCGCCGGGGCGATCGCATGCCAAATCCACTTGTTCCCTAGCGCTAGCAGCCATTATTGCGTCATTAAAAAAAGAAAATCGTACTGTGCATACATCTTATATGCCCTGAAAATAGCGCTCATCGGCTTGGGATACACACGACTTTCCGTTGATGACGGTTTAACTACTGGTGTGAACGCTTTTACCGGTGCTGGATTCAACACCTACCACAACGGCTTAAGCACACAGGTATTAACTTGGCAACGCAAAGGTGTATCGTCGCACCTCTACCACCATACAATCTATTGAAATATAAGAAAATTTAGATGTTTTTACCAATATTCTAAGGACGTGCGATTAAGCAGATTGGATCGTATATTTAATCGCCACGCTAAAAGTAAGGGCAATTCGCAATCGACATCCTGCCCCTGCAGATGGGTTGATGCTTCCCGTGACTTAGGTCAATCAGCGCGACAAATAACAACAAAGCGAATTTGGCGCACGGTACAATGTTCGCGGAAATAACGAATAAGCATAATTTTTTCCTCTCAGGCTAGAAGTACCTAAAGTGCTGGCTGTAAATTGCCGCCCCTGATAGAAGGTAAAAAGTGAGCTCCGGCTCGGTAGTAACAGACGATAAGGTGAATACCGAAGCGAGGTATCACACATTTTCCAGGCTGTAAAAAACCATCCGAACCAACCTCACTTGTCAAGTTAACGGCATCAGCTATGGTCGCCGTAAAAAACGCACATGATGTAATAGCGTTTTGCCATGCTTATTCGCTCCCCTGCCCCGTGTGGATGGCAGGTCACCTCCAGCAGAATAGTAAGTAAGGAGACTATATGGTAAAGGCCAATTTGCGCAGTTTGGCAGCAACAATACTCTTGTTTGCCGCTATCATTTTCACAGAAATGTTCGGCATTCCCGGCACAGACCTGACGCACCCGCAACAAATAACTGCCGCCATATTAGTTGTCGCTGCCGTGCTCTGGGTTAGCGAATGGGTCTCTCTGTTCGTAGTCAGCTTCTTGATTCTTGCATTAGAAATTGTTTGGCTTTTGCCTGCACTTAATAGTGTTGGTGTGGACATAAAAAGTAACGTCTTTTTCGGCCCGTTCTTTTCCAATATTATTCTGCTTTTTCTTGGTGGGTTCGTACTGTCCAGTTTGATGCAAAAATATGAACTGGACATCCGTTTTGCCCAGGCAATTCTGAAACGCACCAAAGGAATGCCGTCTCTCACTCTACTCGGTATCATTCTCGCGTGTTCATTCCTCTCCATGTGGATCAGCAACACAGCGACTACGGCAATGATGCTGACCATGGTTTTCCCGCTCATCAAAAAAATCCCAGACGAAAATCCCTTTCGTAAAGCGTTGGTGCTATGCATACCATTTGCGTGCAACCTAGGTGGTATTGGCACCCCCATCGGAACACCGCCCAACGCCATTGCTCTAACCTATCTCACCAAAGCCGGGTTCGAGATCAGTTTCGCCAAGTGGATGATATTAACCCTGCCATTCCTGATAATTTTCCTGCTTTTCCTTTGGCAGTTGCTACTGCGCCTGTTCCCTGCCGGAAACTTGCGGTTGGACGTACCGGAGCGACACACAGCCGATTTCGGCCCCAAACACTGGGCCGCTTTAAGCGTGTTTGTTGTAACAGCAATGGGATGGTTTTTTGCGAGTAAGCTCGGGCTTGCAACCGGCACCGTCGGTTTATTTCCAGTGATTGTATGCTTTTGGTTTGGCTTGCTGTCTACTAAAGACTTCCGCGACCTACCCTGGGATGTACTCTATATGGTTGCCGGTGGCCTCGCCTTGGGAGTTGCGCTAAATGTTACCGGTCTTGGTGAGGTACTCATTAACTCACTACCCATTTCAGGGTCTCCCTGGGTACTGCTGGTCATCACCGCAGCGGTTGCAGGTGCAATGTCCACCGTGATGAGCAACACCGCCACTGCTGGCTTGGTAATTCCACTGGTGATGAATTTGCCGTTCGAGAATAACTACATATTATCGTTGGTAGTTGCGCTCGCACTCATGTGCTCTATGGCCATGGCACTGCCTGTCAGCACGCCACCAAATGCTATCGCTTTCAGCTCGCGAGCGATTACCAGTCGCGATATGATGATCACCGGTGGTTTAATAACTGTTCTAGGGTATCTGTGCATTGCCTTCCTTGGCCCCATGTACTGGCGATTTGTACTTTCATTCATGGGTGTATAACAATAGGCAAAAACCGGAGGCACTATGGAAATCAAAGTTCAAAAATGTCAAAGCTGCAGTTCTCGCAGTCTGCGTAATATCCTGGTACGCGATCACGGGCAAAAAGTATTCGTCCAATGTCGTGACTGCGGCAACCTGGTCGCGCGCTATGAATTATCTAAAGGTGGCTACTTTCACGTCGGCAAGGGCTTCGAAAGTTTTCTTCGCTCAGTAGAGCGGGACGGAGAGTTCGAAAGTGCACGCGACCTGAATGCTAAATACGAAGCGACTGATTCAGCTGTCAGCAACGAATTTGCGGCGCTGTCGAAAAAGCTCACTGAAATATTTGGTGAAACTCTGCCATAACTGGTCGCAAAACGGGCGCGTCTTAACTATTAACCCGGCATAAACTGCCGCCGGGTTAATAGTTAAGACGCGCTCCTTTTCGGTACGTTTGGCAGCTTGGCAAACGGCAAAATGGAATTACCCGGCCAAATCCCCGCATCCTGTTTCAACACAGATTGTCTTTCAACCGCCTGCTAAGCTAATATCTCGCTATATTGCGTGCAGAGTGGCCGACCATGATCTCAGAATTCTCCGGCAACATCGCCAATGCTTACGACCTCACCGTTATCGGTGGTGGCATCAATGGTGTCGCTGTGGCATCAGAGGCAGCCAGCCGTGGGCTCTCCACCCTGTTGGTGCATAGTCGCGATCTGGCTTCTGGCGCCTCAGCTCCACCCGTCAGCCTAGCGGCCCACAATCTACAAGCACTCTCTGCTCTCGACCTGTTTCAGCTCACCAACCAGTTGGACGAAATTAAACACCTCCAACAGGTTGCACCTCACCTGATTGACTTGTTGCCGGTACAGCAACTCAATGGCGAAATGGCCAACCACGAGCGTCCCCGGCTGGTACAACGCATTTTCAAACACTTGCGCAATCGAAGTTTATCTGCGAGCACTAGTTCGTCCAGTGCAGGCTATAACATAGTTGCTCGAATTAAACCCGCACGCATGGTCATCAGCCTCGCGCTGGAAGCCCAACACCATGGAGCGAACATCGTCACCTACCATCGTGTTCAGAGCGCAGAACGGTATGAAAAACATTGGGGGCTGACATTAGAGAGCAGCCAAAGCGCCTCGCGTACTTATCATGTAAACAGCCGTTGGATCGTCAATTGCAGTGGATGGCTGGCCAACGATGTGCTGGAACAAGTGCTAAAAGTACAAACCCGTGCAAAAGCAACCGCCGAATTTCGCACCCAATTCTTTTTCCGCAACCCATTAAAACACGACCCGGCTGCTCGAAAAATTTTTAAAATTCGTGGCAATAGACTTGATTTTCATGTGTACCACGCCACTGACGACATTCTCGCTTTTGGCCCGCTGAAGTGCGACCAGGAGGGCTACGCGGAGTGTATCGATATACAACAGGAATTTCTCGAAGCCTGGAATAACAGCCCAGAGTTAGAGCAGCACGCACGCAAGCTCACGGGGGAAGATATCCTCTACAAACGCCGGGGCAATATTGCGCTTATTCACGACCCCTGTGGTAATGACGACACGCCGCTCACCGTACCACTGCTGGATATCGACAACCCTGGCAGTAAAGCTGTATTGATGAATATTTTTGGTGCCGAGCCCATTCTCGCCCAAAAAACCGCACGTCAGGCATTGGATGCACTCCAGGTATTCACCGGAAAAAAAGCCCACAGCGAGCGCAGAAAACGCGCCTTGCCAGGTGGAGATATTCCAACATCAAGCATGACGGACTTTTTGGTACAGCTTTCTACTGCGCACCCTCTACTCCCCGTAAAATTGGTGCACCGTCTCGCGCGCAACTACGGGCAACTCGCCACGCGCATTCTGCAAGGCGTAGCCTCCGAGCAGGACCTGGGAATCCATTTCGGCAATATGCTCTACGAGCGGGAGGTGGAGTATTTGGTAGAAAATGAATGGGCACGCTGCGCCGAAGACATACTCGCCCGACGCACCTTTATTTATTTGAGTTCGGATAAAAAAATACTGCTGCGGCTATCGGAGTGGTTTGCAGAGCGCAGGAATAAAAAACAGGATTCAGCAACTAAAAGCGCAGAACAATAAATCGGTTTAACCGCAGCTGTAACGCCGGATGTCAAAATCACAACCCACTCAATCTCCAGTGTTGGCAGCACCCTCACACATAGCTTACGCTCCCGGCGGCGTTTTTTAGCGATGGCTAAAAGCTGTACTGCATATCGAAATAAAACTTCGAGCCTTTTTCTGTATCTTCCTCGTTCACATCAAAAGAGGCCTCGTACTTCGCAACAATCCCCTTCGCGAAACTCATGTTAAAGCGCATTTTTTGAATGTTGAGTTTTAAACCAAAACCCGCGTCGGCATAACTACCGCGCACACCCTCGTCAGAATCCGCTTGCAGGGGATATTTATAAGAGTAGGCCATATCAGTAAATAAGTAAGGCTGGAGCACGTCACTCAACTTTCGTCCGAACAGACTCAATTTGTCGCCGCCAAACCCATCGAACTGCCAGTCAGCACCAAGATATACGCCATAGTCGCCGAAAAAACGGTTAACTGCGTACGCCCGCGATTTTGTTGGCCCACCAATCCCGAACTGTACCGACGAAGCCAGAGATTTTTCGGAGTATTGCCCCGAGGAGCGCACCAGAATACGACTTTCTTTTTCGGTAAATGGCAGTGGCAAAAAGGTGAGTAACGAATAGTCATAGGCAAAGATATAAGCCGCTTCATCGCCACCTTCTTGTTGCGCGAACGAGCCATCAACCGCCTTCATTTCTTTAAGTGTAAAAGCCGCTTGATGCAGCCGACGCGCACGCTCATTAATAGTGTCGAATGAATAAGTTAATGCTGTTATTTTTAACGTGTCTTCCAGATAACTTTGCTGTTCTGCAAGCCCGTACTGCGAACTGACCCGGGACCCGTTAAGATCAATGGCGTGGTTAGAAACCCGGCTGCGTTTTATTTTGTAAGTAATCCCAAAGTCGGTTACCAGGCTCTCCCCCGCGTAAGACGTGGTTGTTTGTGACTGCTGGTTGGAATTGCCGGTATTAACGGTTTGGTCAAGGGTAAATTCGTTGGTAGATGCGCCCGCATAGAGTTTGATGCGTGGGTGCAAAATATTCGTTTGATAACGAATCTGGCCAAAATTGGAATTGTCCGGCTCGAAAGATGCCAGCAAACCCAGTTGTAATTGATCCGCCAGGCCGAACGGGCTGTGTAGAAAAAAGTCCGAATAGAGGCGGTATTTACCGCTACCTTCCGCACCGTGATTGTCCAAACGCACGTTGCTGTCGAACCATTTCTCGTTGACGACGTTCACATTGAGCTTGGTATCGCCAACCTGAGAACCGGGCTCGAAATATCCCCTCGAGCTGATACCCGGGTAATCGTTAACAAGATATAGTCGCTCTTCAATACCTTTTGCGGTAACCGGCTTACCCAAGGCACTCTTGAACACCCGGCCGATAATCCAATCCGAGTGACGCTTGTTTTCATTGACGGATACTTCGCCCAACTCACCGAGTAACAGCGTTAAGGTCACAACGCCATCGCGCACATGTTGCTCAGGAATATAGGCTTTGGCCAGAATAAAACCCGCCTCCCGGTAGTAACGGGTAATCACATCGGCAACAGACTCGATCATTCCCAGCGTAACACCGCGATTACGCCGCTGTTCCCGAATCAAAAACACCAACCGCTGAACTTCTACCGCAGTAACATGCTCGCCCTTGGTATCCTCTTCGATTTCCGCCAGCAAGTCAGAAACTTCGCTGACTTCGTCCACGGTGTAACCGGACTCCAGCAGTTCTCCTTCTTGCATGAGGTCAAAGCGAATTTGTTCCACCCGTTTAATCAGCGCTTCTCGCGTCAGACCGAGTTCTGGGTATTCAACGATACCCTGCACACGAAATTCTTTGACATTGAGGCGAGGGCCACCCATTGGATCAGGATCGCGTTCACGCACATTGGGGATGTCGAGATCCAAACGCATGGTTTTTTCTTCGTATTCCGGCACCTCTTGCGTATCCGGTAGTTCCAAAAACCCTGCATTCGCGAAAGTAGTTACACAAAGCGTAGCGACCAAGCCAAAACGACCGAAGCCGACCATTAATTCCTTAACCATATTTTACTTATTCACTCCATTTAGTCCCGCGCGGCTCCGCCGCAGACGGGACTCCCCCCAAACACGACAAATTACATCAGATTTTTTAGCGTTTATTTACTATGTATTCGCTTAGTTGGCTTGCGCCAGTTCTTCAAGCTCGTCCTCGTACAATTGATCGTTCGGTAAGCGGATGGATACATCATCGAAGAAATAGTTACTTACCGAAGTAAAGATTGCAGGATCAACTTCAACCAGCTCTTCAACTTCCACAAGCTGCTCACCACCATTGTTATTTAAATCAAAAATACTGGGGCGGCGGTTGGAGAAATCGTCCACAAACTCAGGCGCTATGCCATTATAGTAACTGCGTCCGTAGCTGATTCCCGCATTTAATTCACTATCAATGGTTAAGCGATTTTTCACGTAATAGACTAGCTTTCTGAACTGATCGCCATATTGCATCGCAAGAAGAGTCGCATTCTCTGCAACAATATCGGGTTCACTGGTTTTGAAATCGCCCAACGCCAGAATACTGCCATTGACTGCAAACAAATTAAGATCGCCAATATCATAATTCGCATTGCTCACACCACCCGCATCGTTGGCGTCCTCGGCGTCAACATAGGGCAACGCAGGAGAGTTATCCAAAACTATATCTCCCGCTAGTACTGCTAGCGTAATGTCACCGTTATTACCCAAATGTTCGACAACCAGAGAGCCTTCGTTCACCACGCTTACATTTGTATCACGCGCTGTATTGCTTAAGTGCAGAGTTTCCACATTGGTCTGGAAGTCCCCGCCTATCAGGCCATTTTCACGCTGCTCGCCAACACCACTGGTCGAGGCGATCACCAGGCGTTTACCGGATACAGTTGCCTGAGAGGTCGAATCCATCACCCCACCACCAGCGGTGAGCGTAATATCGCCTTCGCTCGCCGTAATGGTCGACGTTGAAATATCGCCACCAGCGGTGAGAGCAATTGCCTGCGTGCCGCCAGCCACAAACTCGCCAGTTTGCGCCATGACAATATTGCCCGCTGCATTGGCGATAATTTCCCCGGTAGGAGCAACGCGCGCACGGATGTCGATATTCCCTTCGGAGGAGTTCAGCTCAAGATTTCCGTTAATATTTGCCAGGTCGCCCTGCACCACAACGGCAGCGTCACCGCTCAATGCTGCACCACCGCTACCGGACTGAATACCGCTACCCGTGGTTAATGTACCCCCTGAATTAATCACCAACTGATTACCGGCTTTCAGTGACTGCACATCGGCATCACCACTACTGGTTATTTGCACGTCGCCACTGGCGGAACTCATACTGCCATTTGCGTTGACTACTAATGAGCCGGATTCGACAGTAACACCTTGCGCACCTGCCAATTCTCCAGCCTGCGTGTAATCACCGCCCGCGGTAACCGTTACCCGGTTCGCCGCAACGCCCAGTAACGCCAGATCGCCAGCAACATCAAACTCCAGGGTTCCTGCAACGCTGGTAGTTGCCGTGCCACTCATCCGCAGCCCGCCATTAGTTGTGAATCGAGCATCGCCAGACACAGCAATCGCCCCACTTTGATTGAATTCCGTTTCGGCTGCGACCTCCAGGTTACCGCTGCTGTTTATTGCGGCGTCTTGTAAGACGGTGTTACCGCTCAAACGCACATCACCGCCTGAATGCGTTTGAATAATCGCCTGCTGTAGCAAGGTACCCGCGCCAGAGTCTATGTCGATACTATTCGCGGTTAATTGCGAACTCACCGTTACGCCGTTTGCACTAAGCAATAAGGTATTTTGAGCGTCCAGCTGGCCGTTAATTGCCGCCGCATTGGTCCCGGCATCCATTGTGAGATTTGCGCCTTCCACATTGCCTAAAACCTGCAACCCGTTCGAGGTAGTCGCAACATTGCCACTCGCATTCAGCGACGCAAGTGTTAACACACCTTTATCTAAAAGCGTTACATCACCCGCTTGTAATACGCTGACATTACCAAGACTGTTGTCAGCATGGGTGAAGGCAAGATTCCCACTCGCACTGAGTTCGAGTGTATCGTCAACCACAACCGAGCCAGAGGCTGTGACATTACCCTGCGCAGTAACCACGGCGTGCTGCGCGGTTAGGCCTGCAATATTTAAGCGACTTACACTGTTAACAGTGACATCATCGGCAGCAGCGAGCGTGATCTCGCCAGCAAAGCTATTGTTGTTATCCAGGCTAATACTGCCACCCGCAGAAACAAGTCGCAGCTCGCTGCTTTCACCTTGTGTGGTCAGGCTGGCGTTATCGAAAATATTTCCAGCGGCAATAATATCGACCAAACCTGAGGTTGATAATTCGTTAATACCCAGCTGATTGGCTTCCGCAAGGAAAACAGGATTCGTACCAGCCGACACCAGCAACTGATTAATGTCGGTATGCACACGATTGCTCGCATCACCCACGGCGCCAGTGCCGTCCAGCAGCAGACTGTCGGCGCGCAGTACAGAGCCTGCTTCAGCAATAACAGCCGCGTTTTCGATGGTTAATCGGCCCGGCAGAACCACTGTTCCACTTAAAGTGACTGTGTCGTTAGCATCAGCGGCGACGAGCAGCGATTGCTTGCCGCTGTAGTTCAACGTTGGGCTGCCCGCCATTTCCACGGCGGAGTTACGCAGTACCAGGTCGTCCGCGTTGGTCGTGTCGTTTACCGTTAAACTCGCCGCAACCACGGTGTCGTTGAGTGTTTCGGTTTCGCTAAACAGCGCGCTGTATTGGGTACCGTCTTTCGAATTGGCGTACACCAGCTGACTCACGCCGGGTTCCAATGTTTCAGGGGTGAAACTGACTCGAGTATCTTCATTACCGCCGCTGACCAGCAGGCTATCATTACCTGCACCACCTAAGAAACGCACACTGCCGTTGGTGACTTCGCCCAGTGCGAGTTCGAGCCTGTCATCGCCCTGCCCCGCCTGAATACTGCCGGTTACCGCTCCGCCAGCTGCAACCTGATAGGTATCCGCAAGTGCGCCGCCGACCAACTGGTTAAAGCCTGCGAACGCAACGAGCGTATTCAAGGTGCCAATGTTTTCACCGCTAATCGACCAGTTATTTACACGCGTTTCTGCACGCAGGGTGCTGTTGCTGTTATTGCCGCGGAAAAATTCGATATTGCGCATGCCCGTGTCACCACCGAGCTGCACATCTACCACTGCCAGCGCGCTCAAATCTGCACTGTCGCGACCACTCGCCGTGTGCGCACCACCGTCGATGTAGCCAGTTAATTCGCCACTACCGCTGGCCGATGTGGTAAACACAAAGCTATCGTCGGCGGCACCGCCAATCAAATTGGCGAAGTCGGTAAACTGAGTAGAAGAATTAATGCGGCCCTGGTTGGTGCCAGTAATTTGCCAGTTGTTGGTTTGGTCGCCCGCGCGCAAACTGGATACCTGGCCGCTGACCTGGCTACCCATAAGGGTTTCCACCGCCAGCGCAGACACATCCGCACTAGCGTCTACACTCTGCGCTCTATTGCTTAACAAGGTAACAAACAATTCGCTCCCAGCCTTACTGGCAGCGGTTAGATCCAGCGTATCGATTCCTTCACCACCGACAACAATACCGCTAATGCGGCCGTCTCCGACAAAAGTAAAAGTGTCTGCCCCGGTATTACCTACAAGGTTGGAAAAGCCATTAAACACAACAGTTTTAGCGCTGCCGTCCGCCTGGGACTGATTGAGCTCACCCGCATTGTTCGAAGTAACCCGCCAAACATTGGCTCGTGTGTCGCCAACCAGGGTGTTGTTAAACGACCTGTTCGCCTGTAACTCTTCAATATTAGTTACCCGGAACTCAACATTTTCACCTGCGGGAAGCTGATTACCAATGCCGACTGCCAGATCCCGGTTGAGCGATTGCAGGTCGACACTGTCTTGCGCCTGCGCGGTATTGGCTCCGCCATCAATAATTCCACTCAGCTTACCTGCGCCACTAAAGACGAACTGATCAGCCAGACCACCACCAACAAGGTTATCAATACCGCTAAAATTAAATGTACCGTTCACACTACCAGCCGCATCACCGGTAGTGCTCCAGTTATTATTTTGCGCTTGGAGACCAATCAGTGTATCGCTGCCGCCATCGGCTGCAGTAACCCGGTTGAATCCGAGCAGGTGGGTCGAATTATTATTCGAGAAATCCGCTTCACTCGCGGCCAAAGTAAAGGACTGGCTGGTGGCTGCTGCTGCGGAGGACAAGCTATTAACCCCGGCTCCGCCGTTAATACCGCCAGTAATCGCACCTGCGCCGGTAATCACAAAATGATCGGCGTTGGCAAGGCCAATAAGCGTATCGAAATTTTCAAACTGATAACTTTGGCCACCGCGTTCAAAGCTTCCATCGTTGACACCGGTGATGGTCCAGGTACTGTCTTCGCCGTCGTTCGTTCCGCTGGCGCCGATCAGGATACGGCGGTAGCGCGCTTCCACACCATCCCGATAACCTGTCACGCCTTCAATGTCGGTAATACCGCCATCGCTGTTGCCTAAGGTAATCGTTTTATCAGCGTTCACCAGGGAATAATCGATAGAGTCAAACGCTGCCCCACTGCCGCCATCAATGCGACCGTCGATCAAGCTGTTGTTTTCGCCAGCAACAGTAAACGCATCCTTTCCTTCACCACCTTGAATATTCTGAAAGCCAACAAAGCGCGTGGACGTGGTCGCATTAGTCAGAAGCCCACTGTTTTTTGCATCTATCAGCCAGGCGTTATCCTGGTTTCCACTTTTAATCGTATCGCGCTCGGCTTCAGTGACGCTGGCCGTTACGCGGATAAGTTCGACATCGGTAAAACTCAAGGTTGTGCCAATTGAACGCGCAGTTTCCTCAGTAAAGGTGTGCGCCCCAGCCAAGGCGCGCGCATCGATTGAATCGCCAAACACATCGGCGCTGCTATTGCTGTAATCGGGATTGTCCGGATCGGCGAACACGGCGCGTTCACCGCCGCCATTGATAACGCCGGCAAGGCTGCCCGATTGCGAGAACACAAATCGGTCGTTACCGAACCCACCAGTAAGACTCTCGACGCCGACAAAATCAATGGCGTTCACCCCAGAGTCCGTGGAGTAGTCGCCGCTATTCGTACCGGTAATTTGCCACACACTAATGGGTTGGCCTGTGGCGTCGGCAGCAATATCCGCTCCGATAAATTTATCGCCAAGTGCACCGTCTGCGCCGCCGTCGACACTAAAGCTCAGGCCGCCGGTCGTGACCCGAATAACGTCATCACCGGCCCCGGTTGCGATACCGTCCTGAATCACAACGCTGGTGGTAACCTGGTCATTGCCGCCGTTAGTCACAATGCGACGCATTGCTCGATCAACAATAACAGTATCTGCACCGTCGCCGGTCACAAAACTTTCGATACTACTGAATGTCACTGTGCCGCTGCCGTCAACCACCGTTTGTGCCGCATCGGTATTCGTCCAAACGCCACCCGCGTTGTGAGTGGCTGTAAGCGTATCGCTGTCCGCACCACCAGTGATTGCGAAAGACAAGCCGTTGCGCGCAAGGGTGAAGTTATTGGCCCCATCGCCACCGTCCACGCCACCAGAAATAGCCGCATTAAACAGGAAGCTATCAGCAAGACCGCCGGATGTGATGGATTCGATTCCATTAAAACCCACTGCGCCGCTACCAGCCGAGGCGTCGTTATTGGTAACGGTTCCCGTACCGGTGGAGGTAATAACCCAGGCATTCGAATCGCCGGTTGCCATGGCAAAGGTAAACGCATCGACATCGTCACCACCGTCGATATTAAATCCGGTAGTAGTAACGCTAAAGCTATCGTTGCCGCTACCGCCGAATACACCGCCCACCACACTGCTGGCGAGAGTGAACACATCGTTGCCACCCAGACCACTCACACTACCAGCGAGGCTCGCGCGAATATCGAAGGTATCGGCTTGCGCACCACCAGTTAAAGATTCAAATCCGCTAAAAACAATTGAACCGCTCGCGCCATTGGTCAAGCGGTTATTACCCGCCGCGGCCACACTCCAATTATTTAACGTGTTGTAGCCCACCAGTCGGTCTAATTCTGTATCAGTATCACCACCGTCAATTGACATGGTGAGATTGTCTGCAGTTAACGTTGTTGTGTCTGCACCAGCGCCGGTTTTAATACCTCCTTCGATGTTCGCCGCGACCTGAATAACATCGTTGCCCGCACCCGTATTAATCGAGAAGATCGGCGTAGTAATAGTGACGTTGTCCTGACCGGCACCACCGGTCAGAGATTCAATGCCACTGAGCGCTACTTGCGAACCGCCGGCTGTAACCGATGCACCACCGGCAGCGAAACTCCATACGGCATCGTCACTGTGGGAGTTGATGACTTTATCCGTCGCAGTATCAACATCAGAGTTATTAGTTGAGTCGTAGCCGCCGTTTAGAGCGAACGCGAGTCCGCTGCGACCTAAGGTAAACTCATCGGCACCACCGCGACCGTAAAACTGCCCGTTAAAGGTTGTATCATTAAAGAACACATGATCAGCGCGGTTGCTGCCGTAGAAGGTTTCGAAACCAGAAAGTTGAATGCGATTTATTTGGCCGTCGGTTCCATCATCACGGACCACCCAACCGGTATCGCTAATTTCCCAGTCCGCAGCGCTAAGGTAATCGATAGATAAAACATCGTCGGCACCGCTACCCCCAATCAGCGACATGTCTGACAACGACGAGCCGACAGAGAATGTGTCGCTTCCCGCACCACCATTTACTTCGCCTGTAACATAGGCATTTAACACAAAAGCATCTGCCCCGCTGCCTGCGGTCAAAGTTCCATCCAAAGGCGAGTCTATGACAAAGCGATTAGCACCGTCGCCACCATCAAGATGCATGGCAATCGTGGCATTTGCTTGCGAGAAAACAGAAAATTCATCTACTCCGTTGCCACCTTTTATTTCTTCGATACCGTCGAAACTGAATTCTTTTCCATTAATGTTCGACGCGCCTTTACCGGTTGCAGAAATATTCCAATTTGTCGCTGAGGAATGACCATAGCCCACGATGGTATCGTAGCCGCTATCTCCTAAACTTCCTGATGCGCCATTCCCTTTAATACCTCCAGTCAGAGCGCCGTTCTCAAAAAAGGTGAAAGTATCTGAGACCTCAGAACGACCAACCAGATATTTGTACCCACTGTAGGTCAATCCCAGTTCGGGAATAAATATTGTATTTTCCCCAGTTATCTGCCACTGACTTATATTTCCAGTACCATGCAGCTCAGTTCTCTGATTCTCGTTGCTACTGTCGAACAGCGTCACTTCGACACTCTCAATGGCGAAAGATCCAGCTATATCACCGCTGGCGCCACCGGAATCTCCACCTTGCCCGATGATGACCACGACAGTTTTTGTATACTGGGTTAGATCAAGCGTGTCGGTAAGATTATTGGTTTCTGGAGCGTAGTCACCAGATGGATTTTCGCCATAGATCTTACCGCTTATAGAACCGGCATCAATAAAACGAAATACATCTTTACCCCCGGCACCAATAAGCTCTTCAACACTATCGAAATTTGCGACCATCACCTCGCGAGCATCGCCTTCACCTACGTACAAAGCACCGCCATTTTCCCGGTCAAGTTCCCATGTGTTCAGGCTCGCAGAATTTTCCGCATTGAGAATATCGTGATTGTTATTGGGAGTACTATCTCCACCGAAAATACTCTGAATTTTCCCCTGATCGTAGATGTTAAAAGTATCAGCGTACTCCTGAGCACCATTGAGTTGCTCGATACCGGAAAAGTCAGCGAGCCATCCATCGACGGAACCAGCGCCGTTACCGCGAATTCGCCATACGCTGCCCTGCTCTTTTTTCGAGGTAATAGCGTCAATACCGTTACCAGCTCCCCCCTCGATTTCACCGAGCCAAACGCCATTTCGGTTTGGCCCACCCGTTCGGGTATCGATAAACTCAAAATTGTCATTCAGGCTATTGCCTGCTAATTTGTGAATGTTGCTGAAACTACCCGATAAGCCTGTTAACGAGCCTGCGTTTTCATCAGTAATGGACCAGGTTGCCGCGCCCGCGAGGTCGGTACGACTAACGGTATTTGTACCGCCCGCCCCATCAATATCGCCAGTAAGCGTGCCGCCGTTAAAGGTAAATACATCGTTACCAGCATTGCCCAGTAGGCTATTGAAACCGACAAATTCAAAACCGTTAACCGTACCCTCGTTCTCCGCAATTCCGCCATCGACATCTGCGAGTATCCAGTTAACGGTTTCACCAGCACTGGACGTTGCGGTGAGCTCTTGTGTGCCAGAGCCCACAACCCGCTCCACATTATTCACCAGATCTTGAACAATACTGGAGTTAATATCCAACTGATTATTGGTAAGTTCGTAGGCGGAAACATCGAGGCTGTCGACTACGCTTTCGGCGTCGCCGGCATTAATGGAGAAAAAGTCTAGAGGAACACCATTCGACAAATGGAAGGTATCTGCTGCCGAATTTCGACCTTCCAGATTTTCAATTCCAGTAAAAGTTGTAGATGCCGCAGCGCTGGCAACGGTCGACAAAGAAGTTCCGAGATCCCATCGGGAATCAGTGGTATAACCAAAAATTGTATCGCCCGAAGAGTTAGACAGCCCACCGGAGATCCGCGTACTTGCCACATCGTTATTTAAGTAGAATGTATCGGCGCCGTTTTCACCTAAAATATCCGAGCTGTCGGCTAAGCCGTTATTTACCGTCGCACTAATATAAAAGGTATCGGCACCGGTACCACCGTTGAGGGTGCCATTTATAGCCGCATTGATATTAAAAATATCCGCTCCGCCTCGCGATGCGATATCGCCAGTAAATGCGGAATTAATGGTGAAGGTATCTACCCCGCCGCCATTATCGTACTCGGAGCCGCTTAATTGGTTAACGCCGGTGAAAGTAATATCGATAACACCGGTGGTATTTATTGAACCGCCGCTGGCATCTAACACCCAGTTGGCACCGCCGTTATGGGCAAGTTCCAACGTATTTGTTGTGCCACTGCCACCATCCAGCGACACGCCCGAAACTGACGCATCAACAACCTGGAAAGTATCATTCCCACCACGCCCAAACACGGATTGCACGGCAGCGCCGGAAATCTCAAATAAATCTGCGCCGGAACCAGCATTTATTGTTTCAATGTTTGAGAAAGTAACCTCAGAACCACCGCCCGCACTCGGCGCCAGCGTAGACATAGCACCAGTAAGGGACCAGTTGAGGTCTGTGGCAGCATCCACAGTTAAAGTATCGGCGTTCGACGTGCCGCCATCAATCATGATAGTTAAATCTGCACGCTGCAGAATAAAATCGTCATCTCCTGCGCCGCCTTCTATACGGGCTACAGAATTTTCAGAAAGGGTAAAGGTATCTTTGCCACTGCTACCGCGAACAGTTTCAATACCACTGAAGCTCAGCTCTGTGCTGCCGCCATTGGCCACAGTCGGAGTGGCATCCAGCGTCCAATCCGCCGCGTTACTGTGATTTAACACCAACACATCAGTCCCGTTACCAGAACCCGTATTCGTGTTGCCACTAATGATCGGCGTAAATCCATATTGGACATTAAACGTATCGCTGCCCTCATCGCCAAAAATATGTGTCAGGCTGGCAGAGCCAATATTAAATGTATCTCTGCCAGACGAACCGTGGGCAAACTCCACATTTGCGAAAGACACAGTACCGCCACCAGAGGACGGAGCGACAGTTTCAACCACCTGGCCAGAACCATCAGTCTGCCCGTTGATATTCCAGCTTGCCGAGGTACTGAAATTCAGATCAATATGATCCGCGCCTCCAGTACTGTGGCTGCCACCATCCACAAAAGCGACAACCGAGTTGGAACCTATAACAAACCAGTCATCGCCACCACGGCCGTAAAATGAGCCAACCGTATTCGCGCTGATAGTAAAAGTATCTGCACCGCTGGAGCCGTAAGCCTGTTCCATGCCCGAGAAACGAACATTGCCAACACTATCCCCCTGAGAATCGCCGTTCACTGTCCAGTTGACCGAACCAGTGTCGGTCAACATCAGACTATCAAACGCCCCATCAGGCTGAGAACCGCCAGCTAAAACAGTATTTACGGTAGACAACACGTTAAATACATCAGCACCGCCACCGCCTTCTATGCGTGCAACGCCATCGGCGGTTACAGTGAATGTATCCGTGCCCGCTTGCCCTTCTACAGTTTCGATACCACTGAATGTGACTGTGGCAGACTCATTTGTCACCGTGGAAACGCCAGCAATATTCCATTGCGCATCACCATCGTGCGCAAGTGCAATAACATCTGTGCCGGAAGATGATGTTGTGCTGGTATCGCCATATATCCGCAGGCCAACATCTGCAGCCACGTTAAAACGATCACTGCCAGAACCACCGCTGAGCGCGCCATCCAGTGCACCGGCCGCGGTCACAGTAAGCGTGTCATTTCCACCGGCTGCATCTACGTTGCCGAACCCACTGAAAAGCGTTGTACCAATCGAACCTGCGTTGTGACCACTGATAGATATAGTGTCCGCACTATCCGATCCATAAATGGTACTGGTCGCAGCGTTTGCCCCGCCTTGAATTTCCTCGATATTGAGCAGCCCAGAGTTGCCAACCGTTACATTTAACTCACCAGCAACGCCGGCATAGCTGGCAATATCGTTAATCGTGTCTGACGGACTTTGGGTGCCGCCATCGACAACAATAGACGCATCGGCGATTGAGAATACGAAGGTATCAACAAAATTATCTTCACCCACCAGTTTGTCGATACCAGAAAAGCTGATAGCCGGTAAAGTCGTAGCGTTGCTGCTCAGTTTGCCACTGTCATCACCGGATACCGTCCAGTAGTTAGCTGTTCCTGTAGCTGCATTTATTGTGTCGCTGGCACCTGCAGTATCTGCAATGGAGAAAGAGAGGTTATCGGCATTAATGTTAAAAATATCGCTGCCGGCACCTCCATCTAATTTAGCAACGCTGGACGCAGTGACATTAAACGTGTCCACACCGCTGCCGCCTTGGGCAGATTCCATACCGAGGAATTTCACGCTACCGGCGCGTTCACCGAAAGCATCGCCGTCGATCGTCCAGATGACAAAACCCGTATCAGTGAGGTCGATAAGATCGGAACCGGCTTCGCCCGAAAGCGTAATATCCAACGTAGAAAGCGTATTAAAAATATCATTGCCGCCACCGCCATAAATGGAGTCAACACTTGCAACCGTAATATCGAAAGTGTCGACACCGGAGTTACCGTATACCGTTTCAATATTGGAAAAGTTAACGGTTGCCGTACCGTTTGCAACGGAAGGGGAACTGTCTAGCATCCAAGTTGCCGGGGCGGTGTGCGTGAGTTCGATGGTATCGCCAGTTGGTGTGGCTGTGGTTTGGCCGCCACCAGCAATGGTTATGCTAACGTTTTGTCCAATTTTAAATGCATCATCACCAGCGAGGCCTTCAAGGCTCGTAACGTCTGACGCAGATACCGTGAAGGTATCATCTGCGGAACCACCACGAACAGTTTCAATACCTCTAAAGTTTACCGTTCCTACAGAGCTGTTGACTCCAATGGACCAGCTCAAATCAGTAGAGTCCGCCGCATTAAGAATATCGGTAAAGCCTGAAGCGTCTTCGCCTGCAGTACCACCGTAAATCTGAATATCCGCAAGAGAGGCAACTGTAAATTCGTCACTCCCAGCACCACCACTTAGCGCGCCATCCAGTGCACCGCCCGTGGTCACCGTAATTTTGTCGTTACCACCGGCTGCATCTACGTTGCCGAACCCACTGAAAAGCGTTGCACCAATCGAACCTGCGTTGTGACCACTGATAGATATAGTGTCCGCATTAGCCGACCCAGAAATGGTGCTGGTGGCAGCGTTTGCCCCACCCTGAATTTCCTCAATATTGAGCAACCCAGCGTTGCCAACCGTTACTTTTAACTCACCAGCAACGCCGGCATAGCTGGCGATATCTATAATCGTGTTTGACGGACTTTGGGTGCCGCCATCGACAACGATAGACGCGTTGGCGATTGAGAATACGAAGGTATCAACAAAATTATTCTCACCCACCAGTGTGTCGATACCGGAAAAACTGATAGCCGGTAAAGCCGTAGCGTTGCTGCTCAGCTTGCCGCTATCGTCACCGGATACCGTCCAGTAGTTGGCTGTTCCTGTGGCTGCATTTATTGTGTCGCTGGTACCTGCGTTATCTGCAATGGAGAATGAGAGATTATCCGCATTAATATTAAAAATATCGTTGCCGTCACCACCATCAATGGTGGCGACGGAGGAAGTGGCAATATTAAAGATATCAACGCCATCGCCACCAATCACACTTTCAACACCGGAAAAATCAACACCACCAATGCTGCTCAGCGCAGCGATTGTCCAGCTGACGGCGGCTGAGCCGGTGAGTGTTAACTTGTCGGTATCCGCGGGCGTATCCACAGCGTCAGTGCCGCCATAGAGCGCAACAACCGCCGCCGCATCAACGTTGAATGTATCGCTCCCAGCGCCACCATAGACTGCGCCCGACATTTCGGCAGCACTTTGTAAGGTAATAACATCCGCACCGCTTAGTGCATCCACATAGGCAAAACCGCTGAAATCCAACGCATTAATGTTTCCTGAGTTACGTCCGCTAATCGTAATTGCATCCGCACCTGAGGTTGCAGTGAGGGTGCTAAACAAAGCGCTACTAGCGCCTTCAAATTTTTCGATATTACTGAAGCGTGAGTCACCAATAGAGAATGTAAAGGGGTTGGCCGCATCAGCGGTGACATTGGCGAAGCTGACGATATCTGTAACCGGCCCAGTCTCACTGCCACCGTCCAAATCGATAGCGGCAGTCGCGACAGAAAAAACGAATCGGTCAATCGCGCCCGTTTCGCCGTTGACTGTTTCAATACCACCAAAAGACACGGTCGGTGCGCTGCTGCCGGGCGCACTCAACCCGTTACTTAAGACCCCTTCTGCATCGTTAGTAATTGCCCAATAGTTGCTGGTCCCGGTGGCAGTATTTATAACGTCATGGGTACCTGACGAGTCAGCAATACTAAAATCGAGATTATCCGCATTGATGTTATAAACGTCGTCGCCTTCGCCTCCGTCAAAATCAGAGACACTCGACGCAGAGATGAAAAACGTATCTGTCCTACCACCACCAGAAACGCTTTCGATTCCCGAGAATTCAATCGCCCCCACAGTATTGGTTGCGCCAATGGTCCAACTGACATCCTCATCGACGTTATAGCTGAGCTTATCTTCAGCCCCCCCTGAGCCCATGATTTGAAAGTCCAGATCGGCAGCGGTGATATTAAATTCATCACTGCCATCTCCGCCGTCCACCTTCCCTACGCTGGCGGCTGAAATGTTGAAAGTATCAACACCACTCCCGCCGTTAACACTTTCGATACCGTTAAAAACAACATTGCCTACACTGCTGTCGGTTGCCACGAGAGACCAAGTCACGTCTGCTGTGTCAGTGAGGGTCAGCGTATCCTCGTCCTCTGACGCATCTGCGCCGGGCTTACCACCAAAAATGTCAACAGCCGCCGCAGAATCCGTGTTGAATGTATCGCTGCCACTCCCTCCATAAACCTTGCCCACGAGACTTGCGCCACTATCGATCGTGATTGTGTCGTCACCACCTAGCGCGTCGACATTGCCGAAACCTGAAAAACCCGTGGAACCCACTCTGCCGCTGTTAGTGCCATCAAGTGTAATCGCATCCGCATCATCCGATCCTTGAATAGTGCGGTACAGTGCAGAGGCATCGTCACCCCCATTCAACGTTTCGATACCCACAAGCCCGGTATTGCCGACAGCAATAACCAAGGGTGCGCTTTCACTTACCGCCACATTGGCATAACTCGCCGTATCTTTTACGCCTTCCGAACTCTGGCTACCGCCATCCACGCTCAATGTTGCGTTAGCAAGCGAAAATACAAAAAGATCGGCGATGTTTTCTTCACCCACCAGTGTGTCGATACCCGAAAACGTAATTTTTGGGTCGCCACTCGCTGGGGCGCCTGAACCATCACTCAAGGTTCCGGCGGTTAAATCGGTTATCGCCCAATAGTTGGCCGTGCCGGTGGCGGCGGTTATGGTGTCTTCATCGCCACCGGCATCAGTAATCGAAAGAGTCAGGCCGGAAGTGTTGATGTTGTAGGCGTCTTTGCCGTTACCGCCGTCAATGTTTTTTGTAACGCTGTTTGATGAGATAGCAAAGACATCAACGTTATCCCCACCCTTGAGAGCCTCCATTCCGGAAATAGTGATTAACCTATTTCCATTAGATCCGTCAGTGTTACGTACGTATAGATCACCACCGGTCGCGGTGGTAATGTCCCAATTTGTAGCTGCATCCAGCCCGGTGAATGAATCATTGGTCGAATTGCCAGTAATAGAACCGATGCCCGCAAAGCTAATCGAATCAGTCCCGTATTTAACCTGCCCTTTGCTAATGCCGTCGAGTACCCAGTCGACATCAGCTGAATTTGTAACACTGAGCGTATTTGCTCCCTCGGCGCCATCAATCGCTGCGGCCGAGCCACCATCCGCAATGGAGAAATCATCATTGCCGGCGCCACCGTGTAACGATGAAAACCCGGTAAACAATACGCCGAACGTTTTTGTATCGTCGTCGATTTCGGTCAGCGTTATATCGCCCTGATTAACATCGGTAATATCCCATTGGTTGTGGGTAGCATAGGACGCAACAAGCGTATCACCTTCCCCGCTGCCAACAACATTTTCAATATTATCAGCTTGAATAGTAGCGCCATCAAAAGCCCCACCCAAAGCGACAGTCACATCGCCGAGAGCGGTCGCACTGACGTCTAACTCATCGCCCGCACCGCCCATGCCATTGACATAGGTGACCCCGGTAAAGCTGTCGCCAGAAACAGTGAAATCGTCACTTGTTGTGTCACCACCATACAATTGCTGCACCCCCTCGAAATAAATCGACGTGGAGGCACCTTCTGTCGTCAAGTGAGAGTCGTTAGAATTGTCGGTGGTGGATGTATCGTTTATCGCCCAGGCGTTGTCTTTCCCGGTGTTTGCATAGATCGCGTTTTCACCGCCTGAATCTTTAATAGTAAGCTGGTGACCGTCTGCTTCGACTCGATACGTATCCTTTGCAGTTGCACCTTGCAGGGTTTCGATGTCTTCAAAGCGGGCAATTAGTATGCTATCAGTTGCGGTTTCATCTTCGGAATCGTCGCTGCCGTTACTGTTTACATCGCTGATAAGCTTTCCGAAAAGCGTAGACGTAGGGTCAGTATCGCTCGTTAACAGCCAAATACTGTCAATATTTTTGCCTTCAATTTTGTCCGTCCCGCCACCCCCGGTAATCGTGCCGGAGATGGCGCAGGCGACGTTTTCACCACAGCTTAGAGTGAAAACATCATCTGCATTGCTGCCGGTCAGGTTTTCAATGCCCGCAAAATCTTGGCTATTGAGATTGCCGGAATCCGCGCCGCTAATTTCCCAGTTATTAGTTTCCCCATTACCGCCCGCGGCCTTAAGTTCGTCGATACCTTCGCCACCGTCGAGGGAGATAGTGGGTCCTCCCGCGAGTGTAAAAGTGTCTGCGGCTTTGCCGCCGGTGACGTTTTCTATACCGGTGAAACTTACCTGGCTGCTGGAGCCATTTGGATCGATGATTAATTTATCTTGAGTGCCATCAATGGTCCAATTGTTATCAAGGTCAACAACCGAACCCTGCTCGACTACACCGCCATTGATGGTAAATGTGGTGGCGGTGGTCTCTGCGATAATGGTGTCAAGCCCACCAACATCACCATCACCATCACCATCACCATCACCACCGTATATTGTAAGATCTAGATTGTTGGTACCCAGGTAGAAGGTATCACTCGCGTCGCCCCCAGTCAGTATTTCGATCCCTTCGAAACGACCTACGTGAACGGTCTCGGAAACGCCTTTTTGGTAATCGTCATTTTCATCGATAAAAATCTCGCCATAGCGAATTTCATCGATAGACGTGCCGTCACTATTCAGTACACCCTCAACATTTAACGCCCAGGTGAGGCTATTGTCAGACCCAATGATTTGATCGTCACCCGCTCCACCTTTAATAGAGCCAAGAATTCGCCCGCCTTCCTGAAGGGTGAATACATCTGCGTTGTCGCCACCGACGAGGTTGCCGATATTGGAGAATGTTATTGAAGAGTTAAGGTTCCCGATATTCGAACCAGTAATTAGCCAATTATTTGCGACACCAGCAGATAAAGTAGGGCCGATCAAATGGTGTGTCGACGCCTCGACGGGTATCGCTGCACTCACCTGAACATCCGAACTAAACTCCTGTTTCAGCCCGATTTTGACTTGACCCTCGGCGCCCTGCACGAGAATGGCGACGACTCCTGATAAGCCAGCTTCAGGCGAAGATACACCGTCACTTGTTATAGGTGATATTCCACCACCAAGAAGAAAAAGGTCGTTGTTTAACTCCGTATTAGATGCTCTAATAACAACTTTACCTGCGCCACCTCCGTCTCCAGCAGCATGAACGAGGCTTGAGCTATCACTGTTACCCTGAAACTGCCAATTACCGCCACGCCCCCCATTGGCATAAATTTCATTATTAACGATAGCCTCCCCACCAATAAAAAGCACTTGGCCACCAGCTCCACCATCGGCCCCCTCTACATTACTGTTTAGGATCTCGTAATTTTCCTCAAAACCGCCAGCCCCACCGTTTACCCTTATCGCACCACCTACAAGTATTTTGTCCGTATTTGATGAAATATAGGATTCGCTTCCGCCATCTCTTAATACAATATACCCAAGCCTAACGTCGCCGCCGGCGCCTCCCCGACCGGACTCAGCTAACACAGTTACGCCGTCAAGTAGGGCATAACCCTCCGCTTGACTGATGTACCTTCTGTATACCCAAGCATCTCCATTTTCGTTCAAAACGCTCGTATACAATGTTCCATGCCCAACACCTTTACCACCGTTCGACGTGATCGCCCCGTTCACGCTTATCTGTGAAAAAACTGCTTCCGATGAGTTTTCCACAGGTTTTGCGCCGATAAAAATTGAGCCTCCATCCCCACCCATCGCGGAATATTCGAGCGCTCCAGCACCATTATTTCCGTTGCTAAATCCGTCCCCATCGCCACCAGAAGCGACAATGTCTGCGAGTGTGATACATTCCCCGACACAATTAGAGGCGGAAACTATAATCGCGCCTCCGTCACCGCCGTTTTGCCCCTGCTGAGTCCCAGTCGCGCCAACAGCGGTATCTGGAGCGACCCCCGCTCCACCGACGGACGAAAGCATTTCCGCAACGGAAATTGCGCCCCCGTCAGAACTAAGGTAAATCTCGCCGCCATCTCTCCCCGGACTACCATATTGATAAGAAGCTGCACCGGTAAAAACCTGACCGCTTCCCCCGTCCGAAACTATCTTATTTATATTGATCCCGCCAACTAGCGAGTGTAGTAATACATCTCCGCCAGCACGATTGACTTCACCCGAACTATTGACGTTATGTAAATGAATTCCGCTTCCCTTTATTTGCACGGGAGCGCCGAAGGTTTTAATTTCGCTGCCAACGACAGAATAAAAAACGCCGTTTTGATCGTTACCGTCAATGCCATCGCCATCGTCATCCGCGAAAAATCCATCGCCCGCGACAATGCTCCCACTTCCGCCGATAGCGCTAGCTCCTTCAATAAAATCATAATCCGCAATGAAATTAATTTCCGCCGCGTTAATTTCTAGGCCTGAATTGTTATTGATAATATCGTTGTCGGCGTGAAAATTAATTGTGCCGCCTGGGGTGAGGATATCGGCATCTTCGCCGATTACTATGTTGTTGGCGGCGTTGAAGTTTAGGGAGAGGGTTGACGCAGATCCACCCACAACAGTGGCATCAATATAACCACTGAGATAGATATCGTTGTCTGCAATTAGGGTCAGCAACCTAGCAGAGGTAAGCTGATCTGTAGTGATCAAGTTCGATAGAAAGCGAATATCACCGGCCTCGTCCACACCGTCCGAAGCAGTGTAAATCGTCACATTACTCCCAGCATTATCAGAATCAACTCCCTGCAACGCTTTCAAGAGCATTCCTATATTGATTACCGCACCGCTCTCTGTTGGTCGAAAAACAGCATCACCATCATCGCCAGTCTCAGGATCAACACTACCAGTATCATCACTAATGGTAATATTATAAGGGTCGATCAACCATTCACCCGCGAGCCCCAATGAATTTCTTGCACCAGCCGAGGGGGTACTGGTAATTTCAAACCCCTGCAACCCGGAAGTTTCGATAAAGCCCCCGTTGCCGGAATTCACACCGCTCTGTGCGGCTAAATGACCATAGCTTCGCAATGTGTTGGCCGCGAAAGCAATAATACGACCACCATCACCGTCCGAAGTCGCACTCGCATTAGTAAAGGAGTTACGGCCAATAAAGGTAAACTCGGCATTGCGTACCAACGGGTTCTTTCCGGAGAGATCCCCGCCGATAAGAATATCGCCACCACCGAACGCGCCCTGCGCATTAACTACGGAATTGCCAAACAGACCAACGTTATACCCCAATAGGCGAATCTCACCGGCGATACCGTCACTGCTATTGGCGGAAACAACGGCATTATCGGTAAGCAGGGTGGTGTCACTTGCATGTAGCTCAATATGGCCACCTGCACCGTCGGCATGTACCTCGCCCGAGGAAGTCACATTCTCGCCGACGGCAACAATCGAACCGGCAGCGCCATCGGCACAGGATACAGAAAGCGAGCCGGTATTCACCACATCGCCCCCAGCGCCCCCAGCGCCCCCAGCGCCCAGTGTGAACGAACCATCCTCATGCACCACCACGCTTTTTGCCTGGCCTTCGTGGTTAACCGCTTGCGAGAAAATATCCTCACTGACACTTCCTGTAAGCAGTATCTGCCCGCCATTGGCATCGATACGGCCACTGTTAATCACTGCCGCATCGACACCCAGGTCGCTTTCCAGAGTTTCTTGGCTAACGCGTACCCCCATCAACCCGCTTTGGTCGAAAGTTAATACCGCTTCGTTGCCCGCCGCCAGGTTCACCCGGCCCAAACGGGCTGCAATAAGCCCGTGGTTTTCCACACGCTTGCCCACGAGGCTGACGCTGCCGCCTAAAGCCGCATTTATAAGCCCGTGGTTGACGACTGTACCCTCACTACCGCTGATGCCTTCCAGGGTAAATTCGCCATTGATAAAATCGTCAGTGCGAATATTCAACCCGGAAGCCAGCAGCCCCCCCACATTCACCGACGCCCCTTCGCCAAAAATAATGCCGTGGGGGTTAATTAAAAAGACCTGGCCGTTGGCATCGATCTGACCGTGAATTTGCGAGCCGCGATTACTGAGTATTCGGTTAAGGGAAATGGAAGAGGAAGTGGGCTGAATATACTGAACACGTTCATTGGCGGCCACATCGTAGCTTTGCCAGTCAATGGCCATCCGGTCCGTTTGCTGGGTAATGGTGGTGGTATTCCCCGCGCGGGAAATAGACCCAGTACCGCCAGTAACCGTACCGCCTTCCGGGCCAGCAATCACCGGGCCCGATGCCATTTGTACTGCCAGCGCCAAACAGGAAAGTTTAAATCTCTTTTGTTGGTCCCACGTCTTAATATTCTTCATAGCTCTACTCTTCAACCCTTCTACTCGCCCCCTTCAGGATTTGAGGCTATTCGCTTTTAGTAATAATTACGCGCTGCCCTGACACTAAATCAACTGCAAAAATCGCGTCCTCTACGTTGTCAAAAATAAAAGCAAAATCATATTCTGGATGGATAGTGATAGCTTTGTTCTCTACAAAATCATTATTCAAATCCAAGTCGGAGAACAACTCAGCCGCCCTGTTTTCCAAATCGACCGCAAGCAAGGTGTCGTTATTTCTATACCCCGCAAAAATCGCTCGATTGCGGCCGTGATACACATCAAAAGCAATCGCGGTAGCAGAAGCCCAAGAACTGGTCTCAGTAGAAGCTGCCGCGTCTACGAACAGACTACGCGTACCGGTATCCGGGTCGATTTCAAGTATCTGCCCGTTTGCCAAATTAGTCGCTAACAAACGCCTAGTACCTGGCACCAGTTTAATGTCCGTGGGCTCATCAAAAGGTAGCGCTGCATTGGGAATGGTATTCGAAGAGAAAATCGAGAATTCAGTAAGATCAAGATCGACCGAGCCTATCGCGTTTTCAAAAACCATTGCAATTAAAATGCGGGGATGATCCTGAGTTTCACGATCCACCAACATACGTCTCAAGCTAATCTTATCCGGCGCCGTTAATTTATCAGCGAGAGACAGAAAATGGGTCACTTCCAAACTCGCGAGATCTACCCGATAAATTATTTGGTCACCAGGAGCCGTTGACAACACGTATAGCGCATTGGTTTCTTTATCGAGCGCCATACTTTCCGTAATCGTATGGTCTGTCGGCAGTCCAGTTATTGTAAGTTCACTACGAGCGCCGGTGAGCAGGTCGACCGAACGTATTTTTCCATCGTAGAAACGTCGCCCAATTAGTAAACGAGGATTTCTCCCAGTATCATCTAATACAACAGTTCTACTCAAATCGAATACCGTCCCCTCATGAGGAAACGGGATGTCATATTCTTCCTTCCGCATATTCACCGCAGCCGCTTCGGTATTTACATTCCCGGCTTCATCAGTCACAACAATAGTGATGGCGTTATCGCCTTCTAATAAATCCAATTGTGTTCGCCAGGTGGCGAAGTTATCAGTGCTCTCGATGGTGGCACCACTGTCCTGGCCGTTAACGAATATTTTTAGGTCGGTGATTTGGCTGAGGTTGTCTTCGGCAGAGCCGCGCACCATGACGGAGGTGTTGGCGGTTTTTGCCGTGGGTGGCGGGAAGGCGATTTTTGCAGTGGGGGCTTGCAGGTCTTTTACGGTAGTGACCGAAAAGCTGTTTGCGATACCACCAATGGTTAAGGTCGCCATGGCAACGGTGTTTGCTGTAGCGGCTGAGGTAAGGCGCAATACAACATTGTCACCGGCTTGTACTGTGCCCTCTTCGCTAGTGAATGGCTGGTCGTTAATGGCATATTCACCATCAGCTACCACAATAGGCGCGGCATCATTAATACCTGAAATTGTAATAGCATCAGCGGAGTAGACCGTATTTAAATCCGCGTCCATAACGGATTCAAAACTAAATGCATCCGGCTCAATATCCTGCGCAAGGGTGGTCACAGCAAGCGTGCCTTTCACACCGCCAATATCCAGTACTGCTGCGGTTTCGGTAGAAAAGTTTGTTGAGGAAAGCACTTTAACGGTAACGGTTTCGCCACTCTCGATGGTACCGGCCGCGCTGGTAAAATCGCCATCGCCAATCGCATATTCACCATTGCTAACGGAAATAGGCGCGGCATCGTTAATACCCGTAATCGTCGCGCTTGCCGTATAGGCCATCGCCAGATCCACATCGGTTTTCGGTGCGAAGCTGAATGGCTCTGGCGTAATATCCTGTGGGACAGTCACTACAGTAAACGACGTTTCGTAATCGCCCACGCTCACCGTAATCGCCACTTCATCACTAAATTCCGCACCGGCCTGGGTTTTAATTTGCAGTGTTTGGCCGTTGGCGATGGTGGTATTACCGGCTGTAAAATCTCCACTGGCAATGCTGTACTCGGCCCCAGCCGATACAACCAGCGGCGCTTGGGTGTTAATGCCTGCAATGGTGACCGTGTTGGTTAATACCTCAGCACTGCGCGCGTAAGTGGGTTGCTCCAGGGTAAAGGTAAAAGCCTCTGGCGAGGTATCGGGAACCGGTGTGGGCGGGAACGGTGTTGGCGTTATTGTCGGCGCCATCGTTGGCGTGGGCGTAACTGACGGCGCAACTGTTGGAGTGGGTGATGCTGATGGGTCGACACCGCCATTATCGTCGCCACCACATGCGACAAGGGTGATTAAAGTTGTGGACACCAACAACGCTTTAAGGGAACGGGAAAAACGGGTGGAATACGAAGATAGCATGAGGGACCATTCCTTGTTTCGTACTTATTTATTAGGGCAAAATCACTATTTGCCGCGACTTTATAAAGTCTGATTTATACCACACGGTGTTTGTGTAGTACGTGCAACCTGTCGCTAAATTAAACTATGTGACTGAGCGCAATGATCAGTACAAAGAATTAAAAAAGCATCAAATATCAGATACACAGCAACGCCCTCAGTGAAATAATCACAAAGCGAATACCGTAGATGTAAACCTGAGAACCAGCGCTCAATATCGATGCAAGAAAAACCGACGTGAGGCTTGAAATGCTGCGAGAAGCAGATGATGCAAAAGCGAGTTTATATGGCACGAAGAACTTCCATGTGACACGTAATAATTGTTTGGCAGCTAAACCATTAGCGGCGTTCAATAATACGAGGGAACAACCCATCTGTGAAGCCAATCACTGTTTTTTTATGTACGAATGGGACAGGTGTACGAATGGGACAGGTGTACGAATGGGACAGGCACCTTTGTACGAATGGGAGAGGCACTTTGAAGTGTACCAGTAGGACAGGCACCCTAACAGTTGAAAAGAGGGAAGCTCACAAGGACAGGCACCTTTGAAACAACGCTTGCCCCGTTTGATCCAATTTACCAACAGCCTGAAAATCACGGCCAACATCCAAATTCATTCAACGCCTTCAATAACTAAAACCGGCAAAGGTATTGACATACACACCCATCACATTAAACTGTTTATAAATACAGTATTCCGGAATGCATCATGACTCGTCCACGGAAGGAATTAGTCGACATTGCTGACACGCGCTATTACCACATTGTTTCCCGCTGTGTGCGGCGATCTTTTTTATGTGGTAAAGACGAATCTACAGGCAGGAGCTACGAGCACCGGCGCCAATGGATTGAGGATCGAATTCATTTACTCTCTTCACTTTTCGGCATAGATATTTGCGCCTATGCTGTGATGTCTAACCATTTGCATCTTGTGGTCAAGCTGTCACCAGAAGAAATAGCAGCGCTCGAGGATTATGATGTCGTAACCCGTTGGCGACACCTTTTCAAAGGGCCCCACCTGGTTCAACAATGGTACAAAGGCGAGAGACTAAGTGAAACAGAACTAAACGAAGTAAAGTCTGCTATAGCGGTACTTCGCAACAGGCTAAGCAATCTCAGTTGGTTTATGAAATGCCTCAACGAACCAATAGCAAAGAGAGCCAACGAGGAGGACCAGTGTAGCGGGCACTTCTGGGAATCCCGTTATAAATCGCAAGCGTTACTGAGTGAAAATGCACTACTTGCAGCGATGGCCTATGTAGATCTTAATCCCATTCGCGCAGGAATCGCCGCATCACCACAATCATCCGATCATACCAGTTTAAAAGTGAGGCTATCCGCTAATAAAAAGACAGAAATCACGCATAAACCTTCGCCAAAAGATAAAGCGAAACGATACAACCAGTTTGTATTCAAACCACTGCTCCCTTTTAAACGCTCAGCAAGCGAACCTAGCGAATCCGAATTACCCATCACCTTCCACGAGTATCTCCAACTAATTGAGTTCGCTCTACGCAAATACAAAAATCAACCGGAAGCGGGTCGGCTTCTTCATAATTTCGAGTTGGCCAACCAGATTAACTCTGCCAGCTGGGCAATAGATTCAACGCAGTTTGAAAAAATCTACAGACAAAGATTTTCGAAAAAACCGCAACAAGTTCAACGTGCTGCATAAAGATAAATCAAGAAGTTAGATGTAAGACCAACGTTTAGCTCTACTCCAAATTGATCACCTTTTAAGCTACAAAACTCCCCTCTTTACGTACAATCATCGTGTAGCGCCAGATAAAATTGCGCAACCATATCCGTAAAATTCAACATACTGCTCGTCACTAATAAATTTTCCAATTTGATATCGCCTCCATGCAATCTGTGGAGGTGTTTGCCTGTAATTTTTCTCTTTGTAAAGTTTAGGTGACTGTCCCTTTTAAAATACCATCCTTTTCATACCGCCCTCTGCGCGTTCCCCTTCCGGAAAATTGCAGCTCACAGGCCCTGCACAGTGACTGTCCCTTTATGACTTACAGTGCCTGTCCCTCTACCGTGTCCCTTTACCGCCTCTACAATAGTTCCTTTGGCGTGGGCATTGCTTCACTGCTATAGCTATGCATGTCACAATGCTCGATTGAACTCATCTAAGCGCAAGAACTCCATTTACAAGCACGTTTGTTGTATCTGCGTTTTGTAACGATTTAAGGAGGCTCCCATCTGGACTTTAGTGCACCCAATTAGTGCGATTCTCGGTAGTGTCGCTTTACTGCTCCTTGGCGGCGGCTTGCTCAATACATTGATAACGTTGACAGGGAATGACTACGGGTTTTCTAAAACCATGCTCGGTCTGATTATGTCGGGTTATTTCGCTGGGTTTACCTGCGGTACTTTCGTTAGCGGACGTCTAATTCAGCGCATAGGTCATATCCGCAGTTTCGCCTTTTGCGCAGCCATTTGCGGGTCTGTCGCGTTACTGCATTATCTATGGGTAAACGCATGGGCTTGGCTTGCGCTGCGTTTTGTATACGGGCTTGCTTTTGTCACACTCGTTACCGTGATCGAAAGCTGGCTGAACACTCGTGCGCAAAAGGAAGACCGGGGAAAGGTTTTCGCGACCTATATGGTGGTCAACCTTGGCGCAATTGCTGTAGCTCAGCAGTTGCTCCGCCTGGACACAGGAGAAGCGTTTACAGCATTCGCCATCGCAGCAATTTTTATCTGCTGGGCTGTGTTACCCATTACTATCACGAGCCGAAGCCAACCGCATATATCCGAAAAGGCTTCGAGTAGCTTACGGAAACTTCTAAAGTTCGCACCACTTCCAGTCGCATCAGCTCTTTTATCTGGCTTAGCGATGGGCGCATTTTGGAGTATGACGCCACTCTTCGCCCAGGAACAAGGCTTTAGCCGAGGTGATATTGGTTTGTTGATGAGTATGACCATTGTCGGTGGCGCTCTATTTCAACTCCCGGTCGGCCGCTACTCCGATAAGCATGACCGCCGTAAAGTGCTACTCACGCTTTGTATCGCTGCTTCACTGCTAATGCTGATAACGACTTTCGCCACGGGCTTAACGAGTTTAATTACGCTGTATTTCCTGTGGGGTGGATTTTCATTTGCACTCTATCCCATCGCCGTAGCGTTGCTGATCGACCAACTTCATCCCGACGAAGTGATCTCCGGTACAACGGATATGCTCGTTTTGCACGGCGCCGGTGCTGCCTTAGCTCCCCTACTCGCAGGCTCGTTGATGAATGCCTTTGGCGTACACGCCCTTCCGGCGTATGTTGCTGCTGTTCTTCTTGTGCTTGGGTGCTACGCCGTGTTGCAGATCCGCCGAATGTCCGTGCTCCCTGCTGGCGAAACTGCGCACTTTGAACCGATGGTGCAGACATCAGCAGAAGTACTTGAGATGATTTCGAAAGAAGAATCTGACCCCGAGCGCGAGGAAGCCCGTGCGGACGAAGCTAAGCACTAGTTGGATTGATAACTTGGCAATAAAAGCAGCGAAGTTAATCGCCGACTCAAGGAACCGCCGCCGTTGCCACAAGGACAATGTAAGCCCTTGAAATGTCATAAAAATTTACGCATTTTCGCCGGCCATTTCAGGGTACGCGATTGAACAGGTAGGATCATCTATCTGTTCAATAGCCGGCTTAACAGTAGAGCTACTCGAACAAAGGTTAATCAACATGAAGCGCCTGTCCCGTAGAGGTCACTCCAGGGGACAGGCGCTTTTTATATCCGTAAAATCTCAAATTTACATCTTTTTACTACAGCCAAAGCACGGTAGATAACATTAACCGCGTACCTTCAGCGAATTGTTCTAGCCAATTTGGGTGTCTGTCCCGTTAGTTGTTTGTCCGATATCTGAACAGAGTGCCTGTCCCTCAGGATTTCCCCGCTGCTAGAGGCGGCTATAGTGATTGCCCTTTTAGGTGACTCTCCCTTTTAGTAGTACTGGCGTCGAATAACTGGCTAGGCATGTACTGATAGACCAAAGGTGCCTGTCCCATAAAGATTGTTCCCAAGGTAAGACGGAAAGTGCCTGTCCCATTAGTGGGGTAGTAGTACTAGCGCCCAACAACTGGCTAGGCATGTACCGATCTACCAAAGGTGCCTGTCCCATAATAGATTGCCTGTTCCCGAGGTAAGACGGAAAGTGCCTGTCCCATTAGTAATGTTCTTTACGCCGGGTTAACCCGCGCCAACCGGACTCATGACGTCGCTTAACGCTACGTCAATAAGCCCGTGGTTGACGACTGCACCCTCAGTACCGCTGATGCCTTCCAGGGCGAATTCGCCATTTAAAAAATCGTCCGTACGAATATTTAGCCCGGAAGCCAGCAGGCCTCCCACATTCACGGATGCCCCTTCACCAAAAATAATACCGTGGGGGTTAATTAAAAAGACCTGGCCGTTGGCATCGATCTGACCGTGGATTTGCGAGCCGCGATTGCTGAGAATTCGGTTAAGGGAAATGGAAGAGGAACTGGGTTGAATATACTGAACACGTTCATTGGCTGCGACATCGTAGCTTTGCCAGTCAATGGCCATCCGGTCCGTTTGTTGGGTAATGGTGGTGGTGTTCCCCGCGTTGGAAATAGACCCGGTACCGCCAGTGACCGTACCGCCTTCCGGGCCAGCAATCACCAAGCCTGATGCCATTTGTACTGCCAGCGCCAAACAGGAAAGTTTAAATCCCTTTTGTTGGTCCCACTTCCGAGTATTTTTCATCGATTTAACCCTGCTCAACTGCACTATTCCACCCTAACCATAAACAATAAATACTAGTTACTTTTAGAAATAACCACACGCTGCCCGGTTACCAAATCAACCGCAAATATTGCGTTCTCAGTATTGTCAAACACAAACGCAAACTCATAATTAGGGTGAATCATGATAGCTTTATTTTCATCAAATCTATTATTCAAGTCCAAGCCAGAGAACAACTCCGTCACCCTACTTTCCAAATTAACCGCAAGCAAGGTGTCGTTATTTTCGTACCCCGTAACAATCGCTCGATTGCGGCCGTGATACACATCAAAAGCAATCGCGGTAGCAGAAGCCCAAGAACTGGTCTCAGTTGAAGCAGTCGCGTCTACAAACAGATTACGCGTACCGGTATCCGGGTCGATTTCAAGTATCTGCCCGTTTGCCAAATTAGTCGCTAACAAACGCCTAGTACCTGGCACCAGTTTAATGTCCGTGGGCTCATCAAAAGGTAGCGCTGTATTAGGAATGGTATTCGATGAAAAAATCGAGAATTCAGTAAGATCAAGATCGACCGAGCCTATCGCGTTTTCAAAAACCATTGCAATTAAAATGCGGGGATGATCCTGAGTTTCACGATCCACCAACATACGTCTCAAGCTAATCTTATCCGGCGCCGTTAATTTATCAGCGAGAGACAGAAAATGGGTCACTTCCAAACTCGCGAGATCTACTCGATAAATTATTTGGTCACCTGGAGCCGTCGACAACACGTATAGCGCATTGGTCTCTTTATCGAGTGTCATACTTTCGGTGACTGTGAGATTTGTCGGCAGCCCTTTTACGGTAAGTTCGGTGCGGACACCTGTAGATGGGTCGATCGACATAATCTTGCCATCGATAGAACGCCTCCCGATGAGCAACCGTGGACTGTCCACCGTATCGTCCAGTACGACGGTTCGACTCAAATTGAATTCCACACCCTCGTGTGGAAATTCGAGATCATAGTCTTCGCGCCGCATATTCACCGAAGCCGCTTCGGTATTCACATTCCCGGCTTCATCGGTCACAACAATAGTGATGGCGTTATCGCCTTCAAATAAATCCAATTGTGTTTTCCAGGTCGCGAAGTTATCAGTGCTCTCGATGGTGGCACCACTGTCTTGGCCGTTAACGAATATTTTTAGGTCGGTGATTTGGCTGAGGTTGTCTTCGGCAGAGCCGCGCACCATGACGGAGGTGTTGGCGGTTTTTGCCGTGGGTGGCGGGAAGGCGATTTTTGCAGTGGGGGCTTGCAGGTCTTTTACGGTAGTGACCGAAAAGCTGTTTGCGATACCACCAATGGTTAAGGTCGCCATGGCAACGGTGTTTGCTGTAGCGGCTGAGGTAAGGCGCAATACAACATTGTCACCGGCTTGTACTGTGCCCTCTTCGCTAGTGAATGGCTGGTCGTTAATGGCATATTCACCATCAGCTACCACAATAGGCGCGGCATCATTAATACCTGAAATTGTAATAGCATCAGCGGAGTAGACCGTATTTAAATCCGCGTCCATAACGGATTCAAAACTAAATGCATCCGGCTCAATATCCTGCGCAAGGGTGGTCACAGCAAGCGTGCCTTTCACACCGCCAATATCCAGTACTGCTGCGGTTTCGGTAGAAAAGTTTGTTGAGGAAAGCACTTTAACGGTAACGGTTTCGCCACTCTCGATGGTACCGGCCGCGCTGGTAAAATCGCCATCGCCAATCGCATATTCACCATTGCTAACGGAAATAGGCGCGGCATCGTTAATACCCGTAATCGTCGCGCTTGCCGTATAGGCCATCGCCAGATCCACATCGGTTTTCGGTGCGAAGCTGAATGGCTCTGGCGTAATATCCTGTGGGACAGTCACTACAGTAAACGACGTTTCGTAATCGCCCACGCTCACCGTAATCGCCACTTCATCACTAAATTCCGCACCGGCCTGGGTTTTAATTTGCAGTGTTTGGCCGTTGGCGATGGTGGTATTACCGGCTGTAAAATCTCCACTGGCAATGCTGTACTCGGCCCCAGCCGATACAACCAGCGGCGCTTGGGTGTTAATGCCTGCAATGGTGACCGTGTTGGTTAATACCTCGGCACTGCGCGCGTAAGTGGATTGTTCCAGTGTAAAGGTAAAAGCCTCTGGCGAGGTATCGGGAACCGGTGTGGGCGGGAACGGTGTTGGCGTTATTGTTGGTGTCGGCGCCATCGTTGGCGTGGGTGTAACTGACGGCGCAACTGTTGGAGTGGGCGTAACTGACGGCACAAGTGTTGGCGTGGGCGTAACCGACGGCGCAACTGTTGGAGTGGGTGATACTGATGGCACAGAGATGGGCGTGGATGAATCACTACTCCCACCACATGCGCCTAGCACAGCAGAGAGCCCAACAAAAACACTCGTTCTGACCAATATAAAAAAGCCACGCATGGAAGCGCGAGGAAGTTCGATATCCATCTTTTTCGTCCTTGAAGTTTACGTCAGCAAAAACTGACTTATTGCATACACTATTTAATTAACAAACGATTTACTATGCAAATTGAGTTAAGCGCAAGCATACCAGAGTAAAAAAGCAAAGGTTATGACGGGTTACGAAAATTAGCAGTTACGCGAATATTACGACCCTAACCAAAAGGTATGTTTGAATAACCAGGAAATTAATCCAAAGTGATTGACGAGCTAGCTGACCAAATTTTAGACGACCACCTATAGCTCATTTCTAACAGCCTTTTAACAGTGCCTTTACCATTTGGTAGAACCCCTCAAAGCTTTACCCCCCGTTTATAAAAAGCCACGGCTGTAGAGATTTAAAGATACGAAAATGCATCAATGGCAAAGCTCTCCCGAACTCACACGATAAGACTCAGACGAATACTTTGCAGTTAGGAGTGTATCGACAGCGCTCTGGTATTTATGCTCGAAATGTAAACGGTTCAATAACGGCTTCTGCGCAGGAAAGCAGTGCCACATAAAACCGGACACTTCTTTCTCCAGCTGTCCTGGCCCCCAGCTGAAAGAGCCCAGGCCAACCAACGCGTCCATATGAATACTCGGATCAGCGAAAGCTTCTTGCGAAAAATTCAGGCTCAGTGACTTGTTATTTATTTGATGAGGGTAGATATCTACAGCACGTGACAATATCCAGGGTAACTCGGTAGCCAGGGGCCCGCCCGAATGCACCGTTACAGAAGCTAAAGACAGCGGGCTCACGGAGGCCAAAATCTCATACTGTTCAGAAAAATCTGCTAGAGGTTTACCGAAATATTCGTTCAGGCAAACGCCTACTGCGCCATCATCGCCATGATGTACGACATAGATTAATTTTTCAGCGCTGGCAGCAAACTGTGGTAAGTCGGTGGTGGCGGGGTTGGCAATTAATACATTATCGGTAAGAAATCCTGACATGATACCTCTTGCAGGGAAGATTAGATAAGTAAGGGCATTTCGCACCTGGGCAGCAGTAACAATAACACCTGAGCTTAGAGCCGAAGTGCACCGTTCAAGCTGATTCGTAACACCGAAGTTGCGATAAAACAGCATCTAAAAAATACATTGTTTTGGCAAGAGGAAATCCGTTTAATTTTGTAGCCTTCAATTTACATGGGGCTACTTTGCTAATGCGAATGCCACCACCGCCCCAGAAAACCGGAATTGAGTGCGCGGAAACAGTTAGCTCGCTTTGAGATAGCCTGCAGTTTAGCGAGCGCACATCATTACGCCTGCTCGACCATCAACAGTCTTGCTTGTTGGGCAAGCAAGGCAGTTTGCCGCGCGAAAACAATCTATCTGTATTTTAGGGTCGATAAACTCAAACTATTTATTAATTTTTTCTATCATGCTGAGCGGAGAAGGGAGAAATAGCGACCCGTTCTAGATTTAATCAAAAAGATGATTTATGTTCACAAAACTGGCCAAGCTGAAAGGCTGGATAATGCATACCTTTTAACCTGGCCCATCGGGCAATGACGGTATTACCTAACCGCAGATAAGTCGGGCTGAGCAAAAACTCACAATGCCGTTCGGCGCCACTAAAAAAGGAAATAGCCAACAAGGAATGTCAATGTTAAACAGAGTTCACAACGCCAATACAGGGCAAGCACAGAAAGCGGCCGCAGGCATTCTTAGGGCCGAAAACGCCAGTTTAGCCTCTTTACTCTATAACCTAACCCTTTGTGGGCATTATCAATCTCGCGCGCGGGATTTTTAAACAAGTTGAAATTATTTGATGTGATCAAGCGATGTGCGACAGCGTTCCCCGTGTAGATTTTTTATCTGCTACCAGCCAAGCCATGCCTAAAAATACATTTGCCGTAGATTGTTTGTTTTCTTCCATATCGGGTGTTATTACGTTCAACGGTGAGCCTGCAGAAGGAGCAACAATCAAACGCACAGTGAGCAAAGCACATGTACGTGGTGACGTGCGGGATGAAACCAAGACAGATAAAGAAGGCGTTTTTTATCTACCTGAGGTTTTTGAGAGGAATATTCTCTCGCGCGTGCTTCCTATGGAATTTGCAGTATCACAAAAAATTATTGTTATCTACGAAGGCTACGAATTCGATCTTTGGCTAGGCGTTAAACGGCAGCGAGAAGAAAATGCGGAAGCAAAAGGCCAGCCACTCGTGGTCGAATGCCGCTTGGAAAAAGAACTTAACCAAAAACAAGTCAGTGGAGGCGTAATATTTTCGCGATGCCACTGGAATGTGGAAGAAGACGAGATAATCAGGCTGGAAGACCTCCCCGGCCCAGGCCAATAAGCCCAAATAACGAAGAAGTGTATGAATAAAAAATCACCTCTAATCGCAATACTGCTCATTTTTTTATTATTGAGAGAGAGTTACGCCATGTCCACGAATAAATTTGCCACGGATTGTTTGTTTTCGTCTATTTCAGGCGTAATTACCCAAAATGGGGTGCCTGTTGTGGGCGCAACACTGAAGCGCAGCGCCAGCAAAGCGCATACATCAGGCGAGATCGTAGACGAAGTAACAACAGATGATAAAGGGTATTTTTCTATGCCCGCTCTGTACGAGCGCAATGTCATTGCACGCGTGCTGCCAATGGAATTCGCCATATCTCAAAAGATTGTTCTGACATACAACGGCAACGAATACGACATGTGGACTGGCGTTAAGCGCAAACGAGAAGAAAATGCCGAGGCCAACGGTGCACCACTCATAGTGCAATGTGATTTAACTAACGAGCGAAAGCTAAAACAAGTGAATGGCAACCCTATTTTCTCTATTTGCACCTGGGGCGCAGAGGAAGACGCAGCGCTCGATATACCACCTCCCGAACCCGACGACGAGTAACCGTTTTATTTTACGTTCAAGGAAAACGACATGGCTAAGATACCACCCATTTTTGCAGCCAACTTGGCGAACTCTGTTTACGATCTGTCACGCTTTGGAATTGACGATGGATTCTCTGTGCTTTCGGAGAGGTACGGCAACCAGCTGGATCTGAAAAAATCGCAAGTCACTAAAGGGCGTACTGGTGGCCCAGGTGTATTGAAGTCGCGCACGGCATTTGGTTTTGTGTGTGTAGGGAAAGACGCCTACAAAGGCCACGCGTTTTTTGTTCTGCGCGGAACCCAATATTTAGCTGACTGGTTAACCAACTTTAATATCGGTACTTCACGCTCTTTTCATGCGCAACCAGTACACGATGGTTTTAAGCGTGCCTTTAATTCCATGCGCGACCAAATGGAGCCTTTTATTACGGCACTGGGGCAACAAGGGATTCATTCGGTACATTGCGTTGGGCATAGTCTGGGCGGCGCCTTGGCTTCGGTTACCGCGGAGTATATTGATGCAACCACGCAACACAAGCCTTACCTCTATACGTTCGGCGCGCCCCGGGTTGGCTTGCATGGTTTTGCCGATAAGCTCACCACCAACCTTACCCCGCAAAAAATGTTTCGGGTATACCACCGCACCGACATCGTACCCTGCATTCCCTTTTGGCCATTTACCCACGCCCCAACGCGTTTAGCAGACACCTATGACTATTTTCAGCCCAGCCCAGGCGACTTTCCCTCTGGCACCTGGCACGATATGGGATTGTATGAAAAAACGGTTGGTCGCAATAATTGGCAAACGTTAAGGGGGAGACGCAACGAGCATTTTAACGATCCCGCAATAGAAAGCTGGCTGAATAAAAAAAGTCCGGTCTCGTTCACGGTCACCAATCTGGAGTGGGTGGACAAAGCCATCAATTACGTATTAAAAAAAGTTTTGGGGGGCTTGGGTGCATTGCTCACCACCGCAGTCGGTAGCGCACTCACCCTGATGGACCGGCTGGCAATGATTCTGCATCAAGGTATCGACATTTCCAAATCTCTGGGTTCATTGGTGCTAAGCCTTGTTCGCAAGATTATGGAAATATTAGGGATGAAGCCCTTGCTGAAAGCCGCAGATGCGACATACCAGTTTATTCGCAACTTGTTTTTACGGCTTTCTCAGCGGGTGAGTACGTATTGCCAGCGGGTGCTAGACGATGTACTCGTCAAAGGGCAAAGCGCCTAAACACTGAAACACAGGGTTTAACACACGGGTACATGGATGTACCGTATACACCTTGCTATTCCTCCACTTCAAGAACACCACCTAAAACACGCGCTGCTGAGCTACGGGGCTGACTAAGATACACAGATACTCTCCAGTCAAATCCGTCAAGACCACCTACCCCGTGAACGAAAGGGTTCGCCCACGCTGGTTGTCGCTTCCAACATTTGAACAAAACGAATGAGTTAACGGCATTGGTGGTGAACGCTCAAAGTTCAGGCTAAAGATACAGCCTTGGTCATTACGCGCAATAACACCTTGAGCGATAGTTGGTACTAAAGAACCAATCTTGCTGGCGTTTTAAATAACATTAAATTAAAAAACAATATATTAAATATATTTATTTATATTTAATCTGAATATATCATTTTGTTCTTATAGTTTGTAAGACTATAAGCTTATAGTCCTATAGACAATAAATGATTACCCGTATATAAATCGCTCCATCGAAGTTCAATCGCCGTTTAACAATAATAATTCGGCGAGGCTATCGATTTCATCGCCCGGCTGCAAAGGTTGGGACGAGCCTTCAAACAGCCCTCCTCCTCTTAAATTTACATTGGCTGTATTGGTGAGAGGCTTAATTCGGAGAACAAAAATAATGAAATTATTAAGTTTGCGAAATACCTTATCCGCACTGGCATTAGCCATTGCAGTAACCCCTGCAGTGAACGCACAACAAACCCTTACGTCTAACTCCACCGGTACTCATGGTGGTCACTACTATTCTTTCTGGAAGGACTCCGGCAATGCGTCCTTCACTCTCTACGATGGCGGACGTTACGGCTCGCAATGGAATAGCGGCACCAACAATTGGGTGGGCGGTAAAGGCTGGAACCCGGGCGGCGCAAAAGTCGTTAACTACGAAGGTTATTACGGCGTTAACAATTCCCAGAATTCTTACCTGGCACTCTACGGGTGGACCCGCAATCCGCTGATCGAGTACTACATAATCGAAAGTTACGGTTCGTACAACCCATCGAGCTGTAGTGGCGGTACTAACTACGGTAGCTTCCAAAGCGATGGTGCGACCTATAACGTCCGCCGTTGCCAGCGCGTACAGCAGCCATCGATTGATGGAACGCAAACGTTCTATCAGTATTTCAGCGTTCGCTCACCCAAAAAGGGCTTCGGCCAAATCAGCGGCACTATCAATGTAGGCAACCACTTTAATTATTGGGCCAGCAAAGGGCTGAATTTGGGTAGCCACGATTACATGGTACTCGCAACAGAAGGTTACCGAAGCTCAGGTAGTTCGGATATTTCCGTGTCTGAAGGTTACGGCGGTGGCTCAAGCAGCAGCGGAAGCTCTTCTTCCGGCGGCAGTTCTTCAAGCTCTTCCGGTGGCAGCGGCGGCACAATCACTGTTCGCGCTCGCGGAAACTCAGGTGGCGAGAACATCGCTCTGCGGGTGGGCGGCCGCGCTGTTGCACAATGGAACCTGAGCACGGGCTACCAAAACTACAACTACACCGGTGGTGCAACAGGCGACATTCAGGTTGAATATCTAAACGATGCCGCTGGTCGCGACGTTTACCTGGATTATATTCAAGTCAATGGCGAAACCCGTCAAGCTGAAGATATGCAATACAACACGGCCACTTACGCCAACGGTTCGTGTGGTGGCGGCTCTTACTCCGAAATCATGCATTGTTCCGGCGTTATCGGCTTCGGCGGTACGAGTGATTGCTTCAGCGGCAACTGTCGCTAAGTGTAAAAACGCCTGCCTGGCACTCGCTGTTTAATTTTGGGCAGGCGAATTAATTAATCTGTGTTGTGTGCTGGAAGCCCCAGCCACAACCGTTAAGCTATTTCTTCTAACGTTGATAAAAAAGCCTGACTCTCGCTACGCCCGAGCTCGCCCAATTGTTAAACCGCACCCCCGCCAACTATTTCGCTGAGCCCAACCCCTCAATTAACAATCATCTGACATGGCGCCATACGCCACATCTAATTTAAAAACAATCTATCAAATATTTTTTTATATATTTATTCTGAATATATCATTTTGTTCTTATAGTTTGTGAGACTATAAGCTTATAGTCTTATAGACAATAATGGATTACCCGTATATAAATCACGCCATCGAAGTTCAATCGCCGTTTAACAATAATAATTCGGCGAGGCTATCGATCTCATCGCCCAACCGCAAAGGCTGGGACGAGCCTTCAAACAGCCCTCCTCCTCTTATTTGGCTGTATTGGTAGAGAGGCTTAATGTGGAGAACAATAATGAATAAAAATGAAAAACGAGGGAATTACCTCAATTCCGCTTTAGCAGCGGCAGTTCTTGCTGCGACAGCAACGGTGTTCACTGCACCAGTTAATGCACAAACACTTACATCCAATTCCACCGGTACCAACGGCGGACACTATTATTCTTTCTGGAAAGATTCCGGCGATGCGTCATTTACCCTGCACAGCGGCGGGCGCTACGCATCCGAGTGGAATACCAGCACCAACAACTGGGTTGGCGGGAAAGGCTGGAACCCGGGTGGTGCAAAGGTTGTTAACTACGAAGGTTACTACGGCGTAAGCAACTCCCAGAATTCCTACCTCGCACTTTACGGATGGACCAAGAACCCGCTGATCGAGTACTACATTATCGAAAGCTACGGTTCCTATAACCCGTCTAGCTGCAGCGGCGGCACGAATTACGGCAGCTTCCAGAGTGACGGCGCAACCTATAACGTACGCCGTTGTCAGCGTGTGCAACAGCCATCTATCGAAGGGACAGCCACGTTTTATCAGTATTTCAGCGTGCGCAGCCCTAAGAAGGGTTTCGGCCAGATTTCCGGCACCATTAACGTTGGCAACCACTTCAATTATTGGGCAAGTCAGGGCTTGAATCTGGGTAGCCACGATTACATGGTACTTGCAACCGAGGGTTACCGCAGTACCGGTAGTTCTGACATTTCCGTTACCGAAGGCAGCGCCGGTGGCTCCAGCAGCGGGTCTTCATCCGGCGGTGGCAGCTCTTCCAGCGGCAGCAGCTCCAGCAGCTCCGGTGGTAACGGCGGAGCAATCACTGTGCGTGCACGCGGTACCAATGGTGACGAACGCATCAGCCTGAACGTTGGCGGCTCAGCAGTAGCCAGTTGGACCTTGAGCACCAGCTACCAAAACTATACCTATACCGGCGGCGCCACGGGTGACATTCAAGTGGAGTACACCAACGACGCCAGTGGTCGCGATGTGATTCTCGACTACGTACAAGTGAACGGCGAAACCCGTCAAGCGGAAGATATGGAGTACAACACGGCAACCTACGCGAATGGCGAGTGCGGCGGCGGCTCCTTCTCAGAAACCATGCACTGTTCTGGCGTAATCGGCTTTGGGGAAACCAGCGATTGTTTCAGCGGCAGCTGCAGCGGCGGTAGTTCTACAAGCTCGTCAGGTGGTGGAAGCTCGTCGTCTTCATCCAGTGGCGGCAGTTCGTCCGGCGGCGGCAGCTGTAGCGGCTACGTTGGCATTACCTTCGACGACGGCCCAGGCAACTACACCAATACACTGATTAATGCACTGAAAACCAATAACCTGACTCCGGTCACCTGGTTTGTTCAAGGGCAGTATATTCAGGGTAACTCTGCGGCGGCCCAGCAGTTGATGTCGGTAGGAGAAATCCAGAATCACAGCTGGAACCATCCGGATATGACTAGCTACAGCTACGCGCAAGTGGTCGACCAGATCAGCCGTACCACCCAGGCTATCCGGGGTGCCGGCGCGCCAGCGCCAACGCTTTATCGCCCCCCCTACGGCAACAACACCAGCGCGATTCGTCAAGCGGCACAAAACCAGGGTCTGCGTTATATCACCTGGGACGTGGACTCCAAGGACTGGGATGGCGCAAGCTCTGCGCAAATCGCTGCGGCTGCGGGTCAGATGCAAAACGGCCAGGTGATTTTGATGCACGATCACGATTACCACACCCGTACGATTAACGCGATTCCAGCAATCGCGTCAGGATTGCGCGCGAAAGGCCTTTGTGCTGGTCGAATCGACCCCAACACCGGCCGTGCCGTAGCGCCAGCAGGCGGTTCCAGCAGCAGCTCTTCAGGCGGCAGCACCACCAGTAGTTCTTCCGGTGGCTCGTCCTCCAGCTCTTCAGGCGGCAGCTCCAGCGGTTCATCCAGCTCTGGTGGCACGGGTGGCAGCTGTGTCTGTAACTGGTGGGGCACCAACTATCCTGTATGTGCGAACAGCAGTGGCTGGGGCTGGGAAAATGGACAGAGCTGTATTGGCGCTCAAACCTGTAACAGCGGCGGTGGCGGCGGAGTCGTTTGTAACTAAACGCACCAGCTAACACACTCTCGAAGAGGCGGGCTTTAAGCTCGCCTTTTTTTATTTTTCACAGTCGCGTTATTCAAAATAGAAATTAATTAACAAAATACTTACAGCAAAAGAAAATTAGCCCGTCAATTGGAAAATTAAATTGCCAATCAGCTCTACTTTATTGGCGCTTAAATACTTATGGTTTGAATTACAATAAGCCCGCACATCAGTAGGTGGGCAGGTAAATTGTGACTCCTAAAATAAGGCGCGATCAGCGCTAAACAATAAGCGGGAGTTTTCACCTTCACAATTGCCCCGCCCGTTCATTGGCACCCTTTAACAACAAGATTTACCCAAAGAGTAAACAGGTGCCGCAAAAATGGTCAGATGCATTCGTCATCTGATTTTGATCAGCAGGAAAGTCATTTCTAGGAGGATTTCCACATGACTCAATCTCGATCACACGGAGCGCTGCGGTCTTCTGCGCAATGTTTGTTATCCACGCTAAAGGCGACTGGCTTAGCAGCCGCCATCACAGCAGCCGGCGCGTCTGGCGCTTTTGCACAAACGACGCTTACATCCAACTCCACCGGCACCCACGGCGGCCACTACTATTCGTTTTGGAAGGATTCTGGCGATGCCTCTTTCACGTTACACAACGGCGGTCGCTATGCCTCTCAGTGGTCCAACTCCACCAACAACTGGGTTGGCGGCAAGGGCTGGAATCCGGGCGGTGCTAAGGTTGTCAATTACGAGGGCTACTACGGCGTTAGCAATTCGCAAAACTCGTATCTGGCACTCTACGGCTGGACGCGCAACCCGCTGATTGAATACTACGTTATCGAAAGTTATGGCTCGTACAACCCATCGAGCTGTAACGGCGGCACTAATTACGGCAGCTTCCAGAGCGATGGTGCAACCTACAATGTGCGTCGCTGTCAGCGAGTAAATCAACCGTCTATCGACGGTACTGCGACTTTCTACCAGTACTTCAGCGTGCGCAGCCCGAAAAAAGGTTTCGGCCAGATTTCCGGCACCATCAACGTTGGCAACCATTTCAACTACTGGGCAAGCCAGGGTTTGAACCTGGGTTCCCACGATTACATGGTTCTGGCGACTGAAGGCTATCAGAGCAGCGGCAATTCAGATATTTCCGTGTCCGAAGGCAGCAGCGGCGGCTCTTCCTCAGGCGGTTCGACCTCCAGCGGAAGCTCCTCCGGTAGTACGACCAGTTCTTCAGGAGGCGGTGGCGGCGGCATCACAGTACGTGCTCGCGGCACTAATGGTGATGAGCGTATCAGCCTGCGTGTCGGCGGTTCTGCGGTAGCCAGTTGGACACTCAGTACCAGCGCACAAAGCTATAGCTACACAGGCGGCGCCTCTGGCGATATCCAGGTGGAATTCACCAACGATGCGAGCGGACGCGACGTTATCCTCGACTACATTCAGGTGAACGGAGAAACCCGCCAAGCGGAGGATATGGAGTACAACACCAGTACGTACGCAAATGGCGAGTGCGGTGGCGGCTCTTACTCCGAAACCATGCACTGCAATGGCGTAATTGGCTTTGGAGATACCACCGACTGCTTCAGCGGGAGTTGTAGCGGCAGCAGCAGTACCAGTTCATCAGGGGGCGGCAGCACCGGTTCCAGCTCTTCCGGTGGGGGCTCCTCCAGTTCCGGTGGCAACTGCAGTGGCTACGTGGGTATTACCTTCGACGACGGTCCTGGTAACTACACCAATACCCTGATAAACGCGCTTAAAACCAACAACCTTACGCCGGTAACCTGGTTTGTGCAGGGGCAATATATTCAGGGGAATTCATCCGCAGCGCAGCAGTTGATGTCGGTTGGCGAGATCCAAAACCACAGCTGGAACCACCCGGACATGAGTAGTTACAGCTACTCGCAAGTGGTAGATCAGATCAGCCGTACCACCCAGGCCATTCGCGGTGTTGGTGCACCGTCACCCACTTTGTACCGTCCACCATATGGCAACAATTCCACAGCCATCCAACAAGCGGTGCAGAACCAGGGGCTGCGATATATTACCTGGGACGTGGATTCGCGGGATTGGGACGGTGCCAGCTCTTCGCAAATTGCTGCAGCCGCAGGCCAACTGCAAAATGGGCAAGTGATTCTGATGCATGACCACGACTATCACACACGCACCATTAATGCGATTCCTGCAATAGCATCTGGCTTGCGCTCACGCGGCCTGTGCGCTGGGCGCATCGACCCTAATACCGGTCGCGCAGTGGCGCCTTCGGGCAGCACCAGCAGCAGCTCTTCCGGTGGCGGTAGCACCAGCAGCACCAGTTCTTCTGGCGGTGGCAGTTCGTCAAGCAGCTCCGGCGGCGGTGGCAGCTGTGTGTGTAATTGGTGGGGCACCACCTATCCAATCTGTCAAAACAGCACCGGATGGGGCTGGGAAAATAACCGCAGCTGTATAGGTACGGCAACCTGTAACAGCCAGGGCACTGGCGGCGGCGGTGTCGTGTGTAATTAACCCCAAGCGGGTATCCACATTATGGCATTAACCCCATAACCGGATCTTGCCAGGAAGTACTTCGGGGGCGCATATGCGCCCCTTTTTTATTTTCTGCTGCGCGATAGCGGGTAAAACTTAACGCGTTTAAAAACATTTCCAACCGCGCAGACAATCCGCAAAATTATTATTGTGGCGACCACTTCACGCACAGACAACGACATTTTTCTCAGCCCAATCGGACATAGCCAACGGTTTAAGCCAGGCACTTATTACCTCTCCCCCTTTTGTGATTTTTCTACATAAACATAAAGAGCCAAACCACCAAACTGGAGGCCAGCACAGCTGAGCACTCGCTGTGAAATTAAAACGCTAAAGCAAAACATAAGAGGACAATCATGCAAAACCAACAAACGCCGTGGTTTTACAAAAATAAATGCCTGTTAGCGGGGCTGATTCTGAGTATAACTGCGCAGAATGCGCTCGCCCAAAACTGGAATCTGATCTGGTCTGACGAATTTAACGGCAGTATCAGTAGCGATTGGGTATTCGAAACCGGCAATGGCAGTGGAGGCTGGGGGAACAACGAACTGGAGTATTATCGTCGGGAAAATACAACCGTCGAGAATGGTATGCTGGTGATTACCGCACGACAGGAAAACTACGGTGGATTTAACTACACGTCTTCCCGTCTTAAAACACAAGGGAAAAAATCATTCCGTTACGGAAAGATTGAAGCACGCATTTCCACCCCTTCAGCCGCAGGCACCTGGCCAGCATTCTGGATGCTGGGAAGCAATATTAACAACGTAGGTTGGCCCGCTTGCGGTGAAATCGACGTTATGGAACACGTAAACGATTCACCGCAGATACACGGCACTCTTCACTGGCAAGACAATAACGGGAATTATGCGAGCTATGGCGGCAATACCAGCGCTGATGTCACCGGGTTCCATGTGTACGGTATTGAGTGGGATGAAAACGCAATTCGCTGGCTGGTTGATGGAAACCAGTACCACGAGACCAATATCGCTGGGGGTGTAAACGGCACGGGGGAATTTCACAATGAGTTTTTTATTTTGTTGAACCTGGCAATTGGTGGCAATTGGCCGGGTTTTAATATTGATAACACGGTGTTTCCCGCGCAAATGAAAGTGGATTGGGTACGAGTGTACCAACGTGAAGATAATAATGGCGGCGGCGGTGGCGGTACGAAGGACCTGCCCAAAACAATAGAAGCGGAAACCTTCAGCGCGATGAGCGGCGTTCAAACTGAAACCACATCGGACACCGGAGGTGGCGAAAATGTGGGCTGGATCGACAACGGCGATTGGTTGGCCTACAACGCAATTACTATACCTGCAACAGGCGATTACACGCTCGAGTACCGGGTTGCCAGCCCTGGCGGAGGCTAACTGTCGCTGGATCTCAATGCAGGTTCGATAGCCTTAGGTAACGCCTCAATTCCTGCTACAGGTGGCTGGCAGAACTGGCAGACGATAAGCCAGACGGTGCACATTGACGCAGGGACCTACAATCTCGGCATTTATGCGTTAACCGGCGGCTGGAATTTAAATTGGGTTAGGCTCAGTAGCGCAAACACCACACCGGCATTTTCAATAACTCAGGAAGCTGAAGATTATTCGTTAATGCAGGGCATACAATCTGAAGCTACCAGTGACGACGGCGGCGGTCAAAACGTGGGCTGGGTAGACGCCGGAGACTGGTTGACCTATCCGGTTGAGATACCCTCGAACGGTACTTACCGCGTGGAATACCGGGTGGCGAGCCCTGCCGGTGGCACCCTTTCTCTGGACAGCGATGCCGGTGGTACCACCTATGGAAGCGTCGACATTCCCTCCACTGGAGGCTGGCAGAACTGGGAAACCATAAATCACACCGTGCAAATGCGCGCCGGCACGCATACCTTCGGAATTTACGCTGTTACTGGTGGCTGGAATTTAAACTGGTGGCGAATTACGCGAATCGACGGATAAGGTAAAGCCGTAAACAGGTAACCTGCCAAATAAAGTCCCAGCCACAACTTACGAGTGACTGGGACAATCACAAATCATTAAATAAAACTTAACTCGGTAAGAACTCTACCGGAAACACTACCGTTACGGGTTCTACAGTGCTTTGCTCAAACTTAAACATTTTTACGCGTGCGAGCAGGCGTCTCTCTAAACTCGGGTCATCCAGTTCACTGGAAACAATACGCGCATCGGTAACCACACCCTCGGGGGAAATCGTCAACTCCAATACAATTTTGCCTTTGAGCCCGGGCTTTTTACGCCGTTCGCGATTATAAATGGAATAGAGTGAGCCTTTATTTCTATCGAAGGTGAGCGTTATTTCCTCTTCGCTTCTGACATTCCCGCTGCGCTCTCGTTTGGCATTGCCAGTTGCGCCAGCCGCCACGATATTTCCTTCGGCGTCCTCTTTAAATAGCGATTGCTTCACCAGAGCGACTTGATGCTTACTTATACCTCCTCCGCCGCCGACGGAGGCAACGTAATCACCTTCGCTCACGCCACCACTGCCACCTTCCGTACCCGCCAGCAGTGCTTCGGTACCGTGGCCAACCGCCTTAGCCGCACTGCCTGCACTCGATTTCAATTTACCTTTGAGTTGGGTATCCACCTCGCTGGTATCAATTAAGTCCGCAAGCTCACTCCCAAGCGCAAGTAAACCACTTTGCGCCGCAGTATCACGGGCTTTTTTCTCCACTTCGGTCAAGGGCTTTTCGTCAATTCTATCGGGTTTACGCGCGACCTTGGGTTTGGGTTTTGGTGGAGGTGGCGGCGGTGGAGGGGGTGGCGGAGGCGTCGGTTTAGGTTGCGCTTCAATAAATTTCGCAACCCGATCGGGAATGGCTGGCCGTTTGGTTCGCTCTGTTGGCGGTACATCTATGCTTGAAACAAGAGCGGCAGATATAAACGCTAAGGCAAAAACTGCCACGATTATAACTAAAAAAAGACGCTCCCCACGGCGGTGCATGGGTTGCCAATCTAGCGCGATGGATCGGTAAGTCGTGGTTGTCATCCGATTACAAGTCTTTTCCGCGAGTTAGGTTTAGCTCTTGGCTTTTTGGTTGGCCGCAAACGCTATTTTTCGATAGTTGGCTTGTTGGCAGGTTTTTAAAATCTGCCTGACCAATTCGTAGGAGATATTCTCATCGCCCATAATTGTGATTTGGCGTCCACCTTGTGCGGTGTTTTCTGCGGTGTAAGCCAGTGTGGATTGGTATTCCAGTTCCTGTTTTAATGCAGGGATACCCTCATCAGTGGCTACCTCCGGAAGATCCGCAAGTCGCAAAACCCTGCGCCCCTGCACCAGAATATCTTCCCGGGTTATTGCGATCACCACAGTTTCTTCTGGCGCCTTCTGTGCGCTGGCAGTTGGCAAGGTGAGATCTTTATTGCTAGGTAACTGATGGGTATTGGAAGAATTAACCAGCAGAAAAAAAACCAGGATTGTGAAGATATCCATGAGAGATACCAAATTCAGAATTGGTTTTTTTTGTAGTTTATGGTGCCGCTCCATACGGCGAGCACGTTTCGACATTTGCATTACACATCGCCCTCTGTCACAACTTCCTCCTGAGGTGCATCACCCACCGAAACATTCGGAAATAATTCGACGAGTTCAACCGTTGCCGTTTGAACAATCTCGGCATAGCGAACATGATCCATAACGTCTATCATCGTTCGATAGGTTACCTTAGGGTCCATAAGCAATGCGATATTTTGTTCTTCTGGAAAACGCGACTTAATTTCTAAGAGGACATCTGTAAACTGCTTCCAGTTGAACATGCCGTCTTGCCGACGCCCTACTTCTTTTAACTTACCCAGAAGCGCATCTTGCACAACCAGGCTGTCTGGCGTGATCAGAACTTGCAACTGTAGCTTCACGTTTTCGTTCGCTTCTTTCGCCGCCGCATCAAGCGCCGGCAAATTGAGCTCCAGCACCGTCATGCGAGAGAACACCGCGGTAATTAACAAAAACGGCACTAATACCACCATCAAGTTCAAAAATGCAGTGATATTCAGCTCAACGGTTTCCTGCATGCGTTTTTTACGAATGCGTTTCATAATTCGAACCCGTGATTTTTGTCTATTCCTCGGTCATCAAATTCAAGCACTTGACAGCGGCCATTTCGATATTGTCTACAAGGCGGGTCGTTTTAGTTGCAAGGTAGGAGTGGATAAGAATGAGTGGAATCGCTGCACACAAACCAAACGCGGTAGTGTTCATAGCTACCGAAATACTCGCCGACAGCATATCTGCCTTTTCTGCAGGATCCGCACTGGCCACCGCGGTAAATGCCTGAATCAAACCAATAATAGTTCCGAGCAGCCCGAGTAGCGTTGCGATATTCGCCAGTGTAGCCAGGTAGTGGGTGCGCTCTTCCAGTTGCGGCACCACCTCCATAATTCCCTCTTCCATCGCAGATTCGATAAGCTCGCGTTTGGCATTATTTTTCTTTCGCGAGAATCCATAGGCTAGCACCCGAGCAAGTGGTGTAGATGCCCCGCTGGCAGTGTGTTCTGCCCGCGCTATATCATTCGCTTGCAGCATTGGCGTAATCTTTTTCCACACACTGTTTGTTTTGCTTTGCGTGCTAAGTAGATAAATCAATCTTTCCACAGCAATCGCCAGGCCCAATGCCATTACCGCCAATATGGCGTACATAAATGGCCCGCCGGTTTGGAAAAACTTCACTAGATCCATAGGTAAACCTCTGCGTTAGTGCAATTGTTATTTTCGAAAGTTAGGTTGAGTATCTGTTGGACCGTAAAATACGGTGGTCATACTGTTTGTTTTATCGGGTTCGCCGGGTGCGGTATTCAAACCCCTGATTTCAATGCCGTTGTATTCAGAGTCCACTGCATCGAGTATCCACTTGCGCTCACTGCGATACTCATCAAGAGTCAGGCTGCGATTGTAATAGGCCCGCGAAATTTCACGAATCATTTCTGAATAGCTGTTTCCCTGCGCCATGTTATCGCTCCACTATTTCTCGCAGAACCCGAAAGCCGGTAATGTCATCCGCCTGACTAAACGATTCAGCCAGATTTGCAGTACAGTCTTCCATAGGTGTTTGGAAAGAACCGCCAATTGCGACCAACGCACCCCCGCGATCGGCGACCAGCTCACGAGCGTTACCGACATGGTTTACCAGCCCCCATCGATTCTGCGCTCCCACTTCGGTCTTAATAAGAGAATCACCCTTTTGGATTCCCCGCGAATTCAATTTGCAGTTCCTATTGGAATCCAGTTTCGCCTGGCCGGCGCGCGCCGCATATTCCCATTCAGCGCGAGTCGGTAGTCGATACTTACGTTTAGCCTTGTCGCTAATCCACGCCAAATAGCTTTTAACTTCGCTGGATGACACACTGGTAATGGGTAAGTCGCCCGATGTATTTTTTTTCACCGGGCAATTGCCGTCACTTGCGCAAAACTGATTCCACTCATCTACGGAAACTTCGTATTTACCGAGCGCGAAGGCCTTCATACTGCCCTTGGCTGGTATCACAACCAGAGACGGCCCCTTTTCTTCACCAGCCAAACGATCGCGACATATGGCCCGTTTACCGCGCGCACCCAGACCCGCCAGCGATAAATCACAGGGGTCTTTGGGAACAATGGCAACGTTCGCAATCGCCGAATTTCCGGGAAATAATTTAATAGCCTGCTTTTTATATTCCGTGGCTCGCTCGGGAAATGAGCGGCCAATTTTCGCGATGCAAGCGGACAAATCTGCGACAATGCCAGATTCCGCTTTGCGGTAGCGCGCAGGATCGACCTCGCGTAGCTTGTTCAGCGCGATTTTAAGATCGCGCGTATTCAAGCCGCTTCGACAGGACGTCTGTTCGTCAACGTTTTTCATGGCCTGGTTATAAATATCGCGCTTTTCCTGTTCCACAGCCTTTTGCGCCGCAACCTGCACAGCCTTAACTTTTGCGGCGCGCGCGCTCCTCTTCTGCAGCGACGCGCTCTGCAATTGCAGCTTCCACTTCAGCGTATGAAGTCTGCAGCTTTTCTAACAGGGTTAAGTCACCGGCGTAACGCGGCGCATTATTGATCAGTCGTTCTGCGGTTGGCAGATCTTCGTCCGCGATGCGCTGCTCGATCGCCTGCAAATACGCCAGATAAATAGATTGCGTTGCCTCGGTCAACCAGGTGTCATCACTACCCAGCAGCGCGGCCAATGCCTGTACTTCAGACCATATTTCGGCTTCCCAGCCTTTACTGAATTCCGCTGCCGCAGTGAGATTTACGATATTGTTCTGGTGCTGCTCGATGCGCAGCTTCATTTCAATTTGACTGCGTACGTTTTCAGTATCTATTTGAGGTGTTTGTTTTTCGAGATAATAGAGATAACCCAATGCCGAAAAAAGACCGGCAAATACGGTGATCACAATACCAAGCTTGATATAAGACTGACGCTTTTGAGTCATCAAGCGCCAAAACTCTTCTACCGATTCAACGCGATCTTCACGCTCAAACGCCAGGCACTTTTCTATTGCACGCCACTGCGCTTTAGTTAGCTGAGGAATACGCTCTGGCTTAAGCCCAAGTCGCGCAGCTTCATTTGCGTGTACGCGATCGAAAGGGTGTCTGCCGGTGAACATCTCATAAGCAATGCAACCGAGCGCATAAATATCGTCGCGGACATCGGGCTCCAGGCCTTCGAGCATTTCCTTACTGGCATATGCTGGCGTTAAAGCGCCCAGACTGCCGGCATCAAACACGGTGCGGTCTTCCGGGTCGTCCTCGTGGCTCTCTGTTGCGGCTACCGCGCGTGCGATACCAAAGTCGAAAACCTTGGCCAGCCCCTTATGGGTAACAAATATATTGCCCGGCTTAAAATCGGAGTGAATTATATTTTGGCCGTGGGCATAAATCAGTGCTGCGGAAATACCTTCCAGTATTTGCCAGACCTCGGATTCCGGTAAGCCGGTCGCCTTATATTGACTAATGAGTTTATCGAGTGGCTTACCATCGAGAAACTCCATTGTCATAAAAACGGTATCACCGTCTTTGTCGAAGTCGAATACGTTTACAATATTGGGGTGGGCAATCTGCTGCGTTTTTCGCGATTCTCGCTGCAGCGCGATGAATGCCTCCGGGTGCGACTTGAATTCATCACCCAAAACTTTAATGGCGACAAATGGGTCCCGATCCTGGGCTTCGACTTTAAGCATGTCTTTGGCTTTATACACCATCCCCATGCCGCCAGCACCAAGCATTTCTTCAAAGATAAACCGGTTTTTTAGTGTAGGTACCGCACCGCCAGATGCCTTTTTTGCAGGCTGGCCCGGCTCCAATGCGCGTCCACCTTCTGCTCGCGAACGGGCTGGTTTGGCCTGCATTTGACCCGTAGCACGAGCACGCGGATTAAATTGTGTTTTATCGCCCTGCGCCTGCGGGCCGGAGGAGCGGATACTGGTTTTATCACTCGGTGCTGCTTTTTTAGGTTCAATATTCACCGCAGGCCGGCGCGACTGTAAACGCGTCTTATCCGCCGGAGGCGCCTGTGGAGTCGTTTTCTTTTGCAGCGCGGCATTAATGTGCTTCTGTTGGCGCACATTTTTAGCAATACGGGTTTTATCGTCGCCCTCCTGTGCGGGCGCACGGCTTGGCTCAGCTCGCTTTATTACCGTCGCGTCGGATGGCGCTTCCAAAGGTTTTTTCCCCGGGCTCGTTGCCGGGGTTTTGCTGTCCTTATTGTCTTGATTATCCATAACCTGTTAACAGTTCCCCGCCTCACCTCGAACCACAACCAGTGAAACATTATCTTTGGCATGATTACCCAGTGCCCGCCGCATTAGTTCAGCACTGGCGTCATCAGGCTCGCGCACCGCCAGACAATCGGCGATATCTTCGATTTCTACAGCGTTATATAGGCCATCGCTGCACAGTAAAAACGTGTCGCCGATTTGGACGCTGAAGAGATTTATATCCACATAGACGTCCGTTTCACCGCCCACAGCCCGCGTTATAACATGACTATCCGGGTGATCAATCGCCTGTTCAGGCGTGATCACCCCCATTTGAACAAGCTCTTCCACCTGGCTGTGATCACGACTTAACTGCGACAGCTCACCGCCACGTAACCGGTATAACCTTGAATCCCCAACCCAGAGGCAAACGCCAACGCGGCCACGGGTAATTAAGGAAACTACCGTTGTACCCATCGGGGCACTGTTCAGGTAATTTTCGGAATATGCAATGATCTCACTGTTCGCTTTTATCAGCGCATCGTCGACCTGATCAACAAATTCACTTAGTAAATCGGCACCGTCAATGGACTCCAGCGCTGCGACCACAGTTTGCGAGGCAATATCACCAACAGAATGGCCACCCATACCATCGGCCACTGCCCATAAATGAATATCTGGGCGTAACAAGATGGCATCCTCGTTGACCTCTCTTACGGTCCCCACATCGGTCTCGCACGCGCTGCGCCAATCTATGGGGCGAAACTCTGTATCACTCATTCTCGGAATCTTCCGGTTGATCCGGCTGCGTCAGAAGCAGGTATGGCTCGGGCCACCCCCACTCGTCCCATCGCCCTTCAAGCAAGCTGCTCGCACCGCTGGTGGTCGGCAGGCCACGGGCAACAAAGATACATGGCTCGACATAATCTGAGCCCAATGTCGCCCAAGCACTGTAGCTCGCGTAACTGTTTTTAAGTGCCGCATCCAAGAGCGCAGGCATCGCCGCCTGAAGCCCCTGAGTCGGCGATGCCGTTCGAACCAGTAAAGGCGATGTGGGAGCCCCACCACCCAGCACCGAGGGATCTTTTTCATAGGCCGAAGACTGGATATCCGCGACCATATTTATTGCATCGAGCAGGCTGTCCAGGTCGTACTGCCCATCTAAGGCTTGCAGAGCGATATCCTCTATTTCTTCAAACCATGCCTGGTGTTCCGTGAGCAGCTCCAAACCATTTGCCGAACCAGCCAGCGGCGCGACGATGGAAAACGGAAAGTAGCGTCCGACTTTATCCACGCTTGGCAACATAACGCCTGCCCACACGTGTTCATCGACAACACCCTCACTGAAAACAAATCGCCAAATCGGGCTCGTCAGATAGATGTCCAACCACTCCTCGCCGAGCTGGCCCTGTGTGGTGGATACGAACAGCTGCAACCAGTTGTCCCAAATATCGATAAAATGGGAGGGAAGATCCCGCGATATAAAATCACCGTGCGTGGGTAGCTTGCCAAAAAAACCCGCTGCACCGACAGACATTAAAGTGACTCCGCCAAACTGAGCGATGTCAACCAGGAGCGATCCATCGAGTTGTGAATACTTTTGGTTTTCGCCTGATATAAAATGCTGTGCTCTTCCCCGTTGGCAGCAACCACTTTAAACGCTACGTTATAAACGTTGGCCTGGTTTGTCTGAGTGACGCTGGATGCATCTAGCAGACGGAACCAGGACCAGGGGCCACCGTATGACTGGTCAACCGTTCTATCGTTCAAGTCCTGGAAAATAACCCGAATTCGGTTGTTATCGCCGGTACCCGACCAGGAAACATCTTTCCAGAATTTGGGGCCGTGATTGTATACCAACCGTTCATCTCCAAGTTCAAGGGTAAAACGCGCGTGACGCTCGTCCATTTTGTAGGGCCGCAATTCCAACTGGATACTGGGAGCCTCCGGGTTCGCCCTGAACAAAATGTTTTTAATCGTTAAACCTTTTTGTATTTGGTTCATGGTGGTGCGATTAAACCCAATACTGTATTTATCAACAACGCGATTTGCCAGATTATTTCGCGAATCGACAAACGGCGAAATATACTGTTGATAAAACACATCCAATGTTCCAGAGGGTTTAAAAAAAGCGGAGAAATCGTACATTGCCATTTCATCGCGACTGTTACCTGCCAACGGGTAACGCCCGGACAAACCTTGCCGATAAGGGTTGTAAACCTGCGCCCGCCATTCCACGTTCACGTACTGACGCGCGTTGGCTAACACCAGTCGCCATGTTTCATCCGCCAGGCTTGTTAGCCAGCGCTCTATTGGCTCAGGTTGTGTTTGCGCGTAGCTGCGCAGCGAGGTAATCGGATTTCCGCCGCCGCCTTGGAATCGTGCTTTCGCAACGTCGAACGACTTTTTACCGGGATCGGGAGACATAGAAATCTCAGCGACAAATTCCTGCAATTGCTGCAGCTTTTGCATCACACCATCCACCGGCGCCAAACCGCTGCGCGACTCACGTAACATCGCGTGGAGTTCGCTAAACTGTTTGTCGACCCTGGTAGTTTCGATATTTGCAGCTGCGAGCCGCTTAGCGCGAGACAGTCGACTTTTACTATTACTATCTTCTTGCGCAGTTACGTCCTGGACCAGCGGCATAGTCAATTGCGTATGCTCTTTACCGACCTGCAAAATGGCTTTTAACGGCGAATAAATAGCGTCAGAAAAAACCATGAGCCCGTCGTTTAGCTGATTGATACTGGTGTAGTTTTTCACCTCTAAGTTTCGCAGTAAACGCGACCAGTTTGCTGCGTAATCTGCTAGATAAAGCTCTTTAACATCTTCACTGATTTCTTCAAGATCTTCGCCAACAAAATCCACCCTCTCGTCCTTATCGTCTGCCAGCAACCAGCGTTCGTTTTCCACATCGCCAATTAACGACGCGCCCTCAGATAGATCCAAACGTTCGTAGGTATCTATGGTATAGAGGGCAGACATAGAGAGATCTTTGCCCTCCAACTGGAAATTTTCACGAACTGACTCACCAAACTCATTGAGCATATCCACGGGATAATTGTATTCGGCGTTATTTTTAACCCGTTGATATATCCGTTGCGCAACAGGAACACGCAGCAACGTCGTCCGCGTATCCCGTACTATCCGAGGGTTCAATTCTAAAGGTGCGAGAGACAGTGCCAACAGGTTTTCCAAATGCAGTTTCAATTCCTGTCGGCGAGTTGCTTCCCCTTCCAAGGCAACTTCCCACTCGTCATTAAACCACTGCTCGACCAAAGTGGGTTCTAAACGATCTACCTTGCCAAACATCATGTAAATACGAAATGTATTATAAAGATCGCCGCCTTCGTAGCCCTGCTTAAGCGACCGCTCAAGTGCATCAATTAAACGAGGCAGCAGCAACGCCTTCAGCTGTTCTTTATAGGCGGCATCCGCTTGCGCATCTACCCGATTATCATACAAACCCATTCCGCTCAACCAGGGATGCGCCTCTTGATCGTAAACGCGGCTTGCCTGAAATAGCGCATTCAGCGGGGGCAGTACAACACGTAAATCCTTGTTCCAATCTTTGACTTTTTCGCGCTCTTGGGTGTATTCGTCCACATGCTGCTGAACTTCCCCCATTGACATTGTTTGCCGAGTGAGTGCACCGCTCCAAATCAACCCTGTACCGAGGGTAACGAGAGCCAAGGCCGCGTAGGTTGCGCGCTGAGCCCAGCGAATGAACCGCTCGTAGCGAACATTGGAGCCAACCAATTCCGATTCCGGAAAAATCACATCCAGAAACAAGCGGGAAAGGAAAAAGCTTTTACCCTGCTGTGTTGCCAAATGAGCCACGTCACGAGGGAAGCCGAAGTTAGCGGAAACGGATGACATTAATCGATCTATGGGTGTTCCGTCTTGGGTACCGCTGGAAAAATAAACGCCGCGCAAATACGGCTGAAACTGATAACGATTTTCTGCGAACGCCTGCTGTACAAAACCTGTAACAATTGCCTGCAGATTCTCCATTTGTTGCGGGAACCCATAAATAGCCCCCCGGCGTTTTGGGTCTCGCTCCTGATGCATACGCCAGAGCACGCGATCATAGAGCCGACTAATCAGGCTCCCCATCTGTTCCTCTAAAAAATTAAAATCCGGGCTTTGGTTCGCCTTTGGGGCGTTGGGAAGCGATAACCCCCACACTTGATCTCTATCGTCCCGATTAAGGTCTTCGAAAAACTCTGAAAAACCAGATACCAGATCGGTTTTAGTGAACATCAGATAAATAGGAAATCGGATTTGAAGCTTTTCCATCAGTTCATCAAGACGTGCACGAATGACTTTTGCATTTTGTGCGCGCTCGTCCTCACTCTGCATCAGCAGATCCTGAAGGCTAATCGCAACGACGGCACCATTAATAGGGCGGCGACGGCGATTTTTCTTCAGCAGACTTAGAAAGCCTTCCCAGGCGCCTCCGTCTGCAACGCGATGACTGTCCTGCGTTGTGTATCGTCCTGCGGTATCAATAAGCACCGCATCATTGGTGAACCACCAGTCGCAATTTCGGGTACCGCCTACCCCCTGCAACGCGCCCTTGCCAAACTTTTCGGCTAACGGAAAATCCAGCCCGGAGTTTACCAGGGCGGTGGTTTTACCCGAACCTGGCGGACCCACGATGATGTACCAAGGCAATTCGTACAGCGCTTTTTTGCCACCGCCGCCAAATTTCAGCTTTTTTAGTGTGGTTAACGCTTCGGTGAAACGGGCATTGATTTGCTGAACTTCTTCCGTGACTTGAGGGGATACCCCCTTGGGGGCTTCTTTTTGATTTTTTGTAATATCGTCAACAAGACTGTCGTTATTTTTTCGCGTCAGCCACTGGGAGCGCAAGTTGTTGGCTCCCCAAATCGCCAATAACACTATCAGACAGATCAGACGCGACGTTGTACTGGCAAGTGGCGCAGTATTGTCGTCACCGAATTTGGTGTGCGGCCCGGCAAACCAAATAAGTAATCCCACAAAAATAAACGCCAACCCGATAATAACGTGCGGATTGGTGAAAAATGCTTTAAGTTTTTTCATAAAATTTACTGTCGATGTCCCTATGGCAATGATTAACGCGGGTCCAGCTCAGGATTAACGTAAAGTTCCATTCTCAGGCTCGGCGGATTCTGGCGGCAATGCGATGACATTGAGCTGCTCAACCACGGGGGTCGCGCGCTCATAAAGCCAATAACGGAAACCAGAGAAGCCGAACAGCAATATTGCACCCACGACAACAACTGCGACCCATACGGGGAGATACTCTGCCAGGGTTTTTTTGGTACGCCCCAGCCCTTGCCAATGTGTCGAGAGATCTCGCTCATATTCACCGCGATATCGTCGAATCGTTGAGAATAGGTCGTCGCGAATTTCCTCTATTCCGTCTCTTCCGCGCGACATCAACCGAAACTTGCCCTCAAACCCCATACTTAAGCAGACATAAAATAACTCCAACATCTCGAGATTTTCTGAAGGCGACTGACGCACACGATCCAAAATTAAGAAAAACTTTTCTCCGCCTGAGGTTTCATTGTGAAAAACCGACAACAGAGATCGCTGTGCCCAAGCGCTTTCGCTGCCCCAGGGTGTATTGAGAACCGCCTCGTCCAGAATTGAGCAAAGCACGTAACGCGCGGAAATAACGACCTCCTGACGAATACCCGCATCGCGAGCGTTAACCTCAAAATTGCGGATCTCATTACACAGACGCTTATGCAATCCGGCGGTATCCGCATGCGTCATTGAATGACGGGTTTTTTCATACACTGCAAGGAGCGTTGCCGCCAGACTCACCAAGGTGTTGAGGCCCCGGCCATTTGCGAATTGCGCCGCGTGTGGATCGCTGGCGACTGTTGCCGGCTGATGACGTTGCGGTGCAGCGCTCTGCGAACCCCGTGATGACGGCCTGGCTGCCGAGCTGCGAGGACGCATAACGGTTCGATCACCGCCCCGTTCGCCGCCGGGAGTTGGCTGCCTGAAAACCGTTCGATCGTTGTTAGACATAATTCGCCCTGTTTATTGTCTAATGGCCCAGAATTCCATCTCTATTCCAGGGAATTCACCACCTATATGCAGTGCAAATCCGCCCGAGGACGCCAATTCCCGCCATAGTGGTGTCTGTTTTTCTAATTGAAAATAGGTATAACCCGCGCGGAAAGGAATTTGGCGAGGAGCCACAGGAAGCGGCTTTATCTGAATACCGGGCATTGCCGCATTCACCAGCTGTCGGATTCGCTCCACTGGTCCGATCTTAATTTGCGCAGGAATGCGGGCGCGCACGGCTTCCTCGGAGATATCGGCCCTCACCGCCAATACATAAACAGCAGTGCTTATTAGAGTGCGATCATTAATTTCAGAAACACGGATACCGTACTTTTTTTCCACCAGGGGCAATGAAACTGCAGTTTGCTCATACACCATCGATAAACTGGCACGCAACGAGTTCATTATTGGCAAAAACGATGACTGCAACTCGTGATGTAAATAAGGTGGGTATTCGGCGGCGCGTTTCGTCGGGCTCGCAAACGTACTAATTTCACCGGCCAATTGAATGATGTGCTGATAGAGCTGAAGGGGATGAACACCCTGTAACTGGGACAGGTGCTTCATGAACGGCTCCATCCGGTTTAAAAACTGTAACATCATAAAGTCAGCAACTTCTGCAGTACCACCCCGCGCGGTATCGGCAAGTCGCCCGGCGATCGCTTGAGCCCGCTGGGTTAGCAACCCAACAACCTCCGTTAAAAAACCGGTTAATTTAGACGAGGCACGGCAATCAAGACAGCTCAATATATGCTTGTCATCGAGAACTATCTCGCGATCGTTACGGATCTCGGAAATTTTAAGTACGCCAATACATGCATAGCCGCTGCGATCATCTGAATCCAACAACAACTTCAGCCGCAATTTGCCTAGGCTTAGTTTGTGTGCATCTCCGCCTTCTTTCGTTACATCGCGGACTTCGTGCTCGCAGCTTAAAAAGCGGGCAAGACCTTGCAACCCATCTTCTGCTTGCACCTCTACCGCACCGGGCCTGCGCAGCGGAACCGAGAGGTAAACGCGCGCATTAAGCGTGTTCTCCGGTACATCCAGCACCGGCGGAACGTCATCTACATCTGGAGCATTGAACGGCGTTCCATCAGGAAATATACCCTTGGCCTTAGTGACAGATATTTTCCCCAGTTTAAGTAACTGCTGGTCTATGTCGAAGAGCTGCATACCCCACTCATACTCCGCAGCGGCGGCGCACCGCTCGTGAACATATCGCTCCAGGTACCGCTCCTGCTGCTGAAAATGCTGAGGATTAAGAAACATCCCCTCTTTCCAGACAACTTTACTCTCTAGTGACATAGTCCTTCTCTTTAATTATTTTTCCAAATAGATATTATTTTTAGTCAGTCTTACTTCCATGCGGTTGCGGACTATATTATTTGTTGTTACCGCAAACATAACTTTATAGCGTGCGTCTTTGTAATCGAAAAATTCGGCAAACAGGGCGACATATTGTGTTTCCGGATTCAGAACAAAACGTTCTTCCCGGCTGTCTCCTGGAGCAAGACGTTTTAGTTCCTGACGCGCAACCAGCTCATTTCCCAATACTTCAGTATCGCGCTCGTAGATCGACAGAAAATCCGACTTCATAAATGTTGCCGTGTCTTTTAATTCATAAAGACGAACAAATACAGGAGAAGGATGGCCGCCTTCATCGGGGTTGACATCCTCGGCGGCAATTACAACCAGCTTAAGGTCGGTATCCAGATTTAATACGCCACCTACTTTGTTGTTCATCGAATCGCAAGCCGATAGCAAAACCAGGCCCGCGACCAGCAGACAGACCTTCAAACAGTATTTCATGCGCCCCCCAAGGATATTAATGTCCAGGAATTTACTTTTCGGATATATTTCTCGCTGTCATCAGCTTAAATAACTGATCTTCGTATGCGCGTACAAACTCGTCCCCAAACAAGTTTTGAAAGGACTGTTCCATGTTATCCATAAACCCTTGAAAATAGGCCGTGTAGCTGTTCCAGTAGCGAGATTTCTGCATTCCTGGAATATTCACGCCTTTGTTTTGCTTGTCGAATTGCTGCTCTAAAGCCGCAGGGTCAAAATGTTCCACCATTTTTGTGAAAGCAGCACGTATGCCAGCGATGATGGCAACCTGGTGCTCGGCAATAGCATCGAAACCTTCGGAAAAAGCGGCAACCGGAGCCTTGTAAGCCTTGCTTTTTCGTACAAACATAATGTCGAGTGCCTCGCCTTTGTCGGCGGAAAACTTTAGCGGGTTGTTTTCTATCGGTTGCATGGTAGTAACGCTCATGCGGAATTCGTTTTTGATACTCGCACGTGAACGCAACACCCGCATCATCCCCTCTACGACTACTGGCATGAGTTCACCAACTGCGCAAGCTACCTCCTGCTGCTCTTCCTGCGACAGCTGGCTGACATCCAGCCCCATTGACTCAAACAATGCTGAGTTAATTGCAACTTCGGATGTGCTCGCGTGCCTTGGGCTGGGCTTGCTCTTGGGAACAGCAGCTTGCTCGACAGTGTCATTTGCGGATGAACGATCCAGCGGAGTGCGCTTTTCTGTTGTCGCGGGACGCGAAGCTTTGCGTATAACACGGTTGGGCTGCGACAAATCACGACGCGCATTGTTTTCAGCGGGCCGCGACCTGGGGGTTGGTCTCGGGTTGGGCCGCTTTGCAACCAGCTCGTCAGCGGCGGTAACTAAAGGAGGCGCCGCCGGCTTGGGAGGCTCGTCGAACGTGGGCAAAGGCTCTGCCCCGAGAAGGTCGTCTTCCCAATCTTCGGGTATTAGGCCGGCTCCACTGCTTTTGGGTGCATCAAACGAACCGCTGAGGGGGTCACTATTGTCGCTGTAGGTGTTCTGGCCATATGGAAAACTCTCTGTGCCGAAGTCGTTGGTTTCCGAAATACCAAACGGATCAGACGACGCAGTAAACGGATCAGCTGCGGCTTTATCCAGCGCTGCCAGAGGATCTGTCTCATTTAATGCCAAATCGCTATCGGGCAAGAGTCCGCCACCTGAACTCAAACCACTCCCAAATTCGGCGAGTGGATCGTCCAAATCTGCAGGTATAGATGACACCGGCTGATCGAACGGAGATGAAGGCGAGGCAAAAGGATCAAGTACAGGGCTTCCAGCCACGGGTTCGAGTGGCATTGAATGGGCTGTATCGCCTTCTATAGCAACGCGAAACTGGTACTCGCCTATCTCGATGGTATCTCCGCCAGACAAAGCGACGCGGACACCTCGGCCGAGTGGATCTGGAGAGCCATTCACAAAAGTACCGTTAGTGCTAACGTCGGTAAGATAGTACGTGCTGCCGTCACAGTCGAATTCGCAATGTCGGCTCGAAAGAAAACGCTCTGGGTCATCTAATACCCAGGTATTATTTTCGCCTCTCCCTAATGAGCCACCCTGCTCAGAAATGGACTTGCTCGCCTCAGCCATGGCAACTCCCTGCGGCGACTGCAACACTTCCACTTTTAATACCATTTCACAAGTTCCGTTTTAACCATTCAGGAAAACGTTCAAGTTTTCCGAGCACCACAAACGAGTTTTAGTAAATATGCCGTGACACAGATCACACATCCATCGCCACCCGCGTCCATCGCTGCACAATGTTCAGGCCAGTATATTCTTTGCCGATGAGCGATTCAAAGCGAAGTTCGCCGCCAATGCAATTCATTTTTAAAAATACAATAAATTCGACAAAATTTATTGATGGATTATTTTTGTGGCGCACGCATCATCATTATTGATCAATAAACATAAAAAAGTATGTTAACAATTCACATGCCGAACCCTTAATTCGCGCACATCCTATTAATGTGACAGATGCTATTGTCTGCACCACTCGCCTCGGGTTCAATAGTACTACCGACTAGTTTTAAAAAGTTGTGTGAATCAGCTAAAACGCATAAGCCGCCAAGCCAAGGATTTATGCGAACCAATTAGAGATTTTTTTAAAATTTAAAGATTAGAGAAAAGAGAGCCGGGTTGATCCTTGCATTTCTCGACAGAATTAATAGAAAATGCGCCAAGGAAGAAATAAACACTATTCGTTTAGGACATTAGTCTTAAAGCGATAAAGGAATATAAATGAGCTCAGCTAGTCTTTTCGATATAGAGCAAATATTGTCGCCTATTCCAGGCGAAGTCGACACGGGTGTCGATGTGCGCACGGACCCCTCGCCAACATCCACGTATCAGACCATTAAAGCGGCGCGCAGCGCAGCGCGTGCTGCCGAACGCAATAGTATTCATGATGGCCACAGTAACGAAGCGGACGATCACTGGCGAGTTATCAAAAATCTAGCGCCTGAGCTTATCGCGGCGCAGGCAAAAGATCTGGAAGTCGCCTGTTGGTATACAGAGGCACTGCTCCGCTCAAACGGATTTCAAGGCCTGAGAGATGGGTTTCGGCTCATGCTGGGGCTGATAGAAAATTTTTGGCCAAATTTATACCCAATGCCCGATGAAGATGGCATTGAGACGCGCGTGGCCTGCCTGGCCGGTCTTAACGGCGAGGGTGCTGAAGGTGTGTTGATCGCCCCGATTCGACGTACAGAAATTACAGAAGGCTCGACAATTGGCCCTTTCACCTACTGGGAGTACCAACAGGCACTGGATTGCCAAAAAGTTGCTGATGAAAAGTCCAAGCAGGCAAAAATTGCCAAGCTCGGTTTCAGCCTAGACAATATAGAAACTGCAATACGAGAAACGGACAACCTCTTTTTTGAAAACATTCGGGATGATTTGACGGACGCGATCACAAACTACCGAAAGGTTAGTCAACTTCTGGATGAACACTGCGGGACCTACGACGCGCCGCCCACACGAACCATAATCGAGGTTCTGGAAGAATGTCTTGGCGCAATCAATCACCTTGCTAAGGACAAGCTTCCACTTCCGGAAACCCCTCAGGAAACACCCGTCGAGGAACCGCATCAGGCGGAGGAGCAAGCGGCCAATGTACCGCAACAAGTACAGATTTCCGCTCCAACCCATTTAGAAAATCGAGAAGCCGCATTTCGACAATTGGTTGATATCGCTGAGTTTTTCCGCAAAAACGAACCCCACTCCCCCGTATCCTACATGCTCCAAAAGGCAGTAAAGTGGGGTCGTATGCCGCTAAATGAATTGATGCAGGAATTGATACCCGACACATCTTCGAGAAGTCACTTTAGTGAGATAACCGGCGTGCTAGCCGAAGATGAATAACACCCAACGTCACTTGGAGAACATGCCACATGTCAGAAAGTATGCAAGATAAACTCGGAAGAGTCCGCAAACCCCGCGTACACATTACCTACGACCTCGAAACCAATGGCCAGGTAATGGAAAAAGAAATTCCCTTTGTAATGGGCGTAATGGGAGATTATTCGGGTGACAACGCCGATGAGAAAAAACCATTAAAAGACCGCAAGTTCGCACAGGTCGACCGCGATAACTTCAACGAGCTGATGGCGAAAATCAATCCGCAGCTAAACATGAAGGTAGAAAACACCGTAGACAATGACGGCTCTGAGATGGCTGTAAATCTGAGCTTTAACAGCATGGAAGATTTTGAGCCACAAAAGCTCGTCGACCAGGTGGAACCGCTGCGGAAGCTGATGGAAACCAGAAACAAGCTGCGTGATCTGCTCACCAAAGCGGACCGCTCCGAACAACTGGAAAACGTGCTGGAAGAAGTTCTGAGCAATACCGAAGCCCTGGCAAATCTCTCCGGTGAGTTGGGTGTAGAAAACGAAGGTGAAAAAGATGGCGAATAATGAAGAATTAATGGAAGGCCAGGCGAGTGCAACAGAAGTTGCCACGGACCTGAGCTTCCTCGAACAAGCGATTGACGCAACCAAACAAACGCCACGCGATGAAACCGAAGAGCTGTTGAAGACACTCACTCGTGAAGCAACGAAAGGCACTGTAAAGTGGGACAAAAACCTCAGCGTAACAATCAACGCTGCGATTAACGCGATCGACGAGGCAATGTCTAATCAGTTGCGGGCCATCATGCACCATGAAAAGTTTCAAACGCTGGAAGGTTCATGGCGTGGCTTGCAGTACCTGGTGATGAATTCTGAAACAAGCTCGCACCTTAAACTGCGAGTGATGAATATCAGCAAAAAAGAGCTCAAGCGCGACTTGGAAAAGGCGGTCGAATTCGACCAAAGCCAGATATTCAAGAAAGTGTACGAAAGCGAATTCGGCACTGCGGGTGGAGAACCCTACGCCGCTCTCGTCGGCGACTACGACTTTTCATCTCACCCCGATGATATTTCTCTGCTCACCAAAATGTCGAATATCGCCGCATCTGGTTTCTGCCCATTTGTTTCATCAGCAGCACCACAAATGTTTGGTTTCGAATCATTTACAGAGCTCTCTAAACCTCGCGACCTGGAAAAAATATTCGAATCTGCGGAGTACATTCAATGGCGGAGTTTCCGCGAAAGTGAAGACTCCCGCTTTGTAACCCTGACCATGCCCCGCACGCTCGCACGCCTGCCGTATGGCGCAGCCACAAAACCGGTAGAAGAGTTCAATTTCGAAGAAGGTAACGTTACCGCCGACGGTAAGCATCTCGAGAATGAGCACGATTCCTATTGCTGGATGAACGCGGCTTATACGTTAGGTGCAACACTGAGCAAAGCTTTCGCCAGTTATGGTTGGTGCACCAGTATTCGAGGTGCTGAGGGTGGCGGTAAGGTAGAAGGTCTACCCAGTCACGTTTTCGTAAGTGATGATGGCGATACCGATCAGAAATGCCCAACCGAAATAGGCATCACAGATCGCCGTGAAGCAGAACTGAGTAAACTTGGTTTTCTGCCGCTGTGTCATTACAAGAACACAGATTTTGCGGTATTTTTCGGCGCGCAAACTACGCAAAAGCCGAAGAAATTCGACGACCCTGATGCCTCTGCCAATTCTGCCATATCTGCGCGCCTGCCCTACATCATGGCCACTTCCCGTATCGCCCACTTTCTCAAAGTTATGGCACGGGACAAAATTGGCTCCTTTATGGAAGCCGATGAAGCCGAGCGCTGGCTAAACAAATGGCTGAGTCAATATGTGAATGGAACACCGGGCGCTAGCGCAGAAATGAAAGCGAAGTATCCTTTAGCAGAAGCCCGCGTGGAAGTGAAAGAAGTCCCAGGTCAGCCAGGAGTATTTAACGCAGTAGCCTATTTGCGACCCTGGCTCCAAGTGGAGGAACTGACCGCGTCGCTGAGGCTCGTCGCCAATATTCCTAAAGCGGGTTAAGTTCTACAGAGCGCTTTGGTAAAAAGGGTAAGTAATTTTATCAGTTGCCTAGGCCGCGTCACAGAAATTGCAAGTAGCGACACCACTTGTGTTCTGTCGTGGCCCACGCGCCGAAAGTGTCAGAGCCCCAGAGCAAGGAAATTAGTGAACCAAAAAAACAACTGGATCATTCCAAAACGGGTCAATTGAGTTTAAGAATAGCATACAGCCACTTTGGCTTTGTTAGCGCTTCGCAGACTGTTTGACCCATTTTCCAAATTGTTGTCTTTCAGTGTTGAATATTTGTATTTTACGAGCGCAGCACTACCAGTGAATCCACTGGATTTAAACAAAAAAATCAATACAACTGACGGCGATTTTTGTTCCGTCAGCTAAACCGCGAATCAAACCAAGTTGGTTTTTACCAGCCAGCTAATCAGGAAAGGCATGTGAGCCATTGTGTTAACGTCAGATTTTGCAGAGGAATCAGCCGATAGAACCGCGACGACTACGTCAGTGGTAGGCACGTTAACCACCCTCGATAAATTTTTGGCCTCACCAGCTTCGTTCGACTCCCTCGTCTCTTTTGTAAATACCTATTTCATTGAGCCGCCCGCAACCGCAGAAGAGTTGTACTGCGAAATTGATCAAATTATTGCGTCTATTGATGAACTGGTGATATCACAGCTCAACGCGATCTTGCATCACCCAAACTTTCAGAAAATCGAAGCGTCCTGGCGTGGGTTATGGTATCTCGTGGTACAGGCCGAAGGTGTACGAAATCTAAAAATCAAACTGCTAAATGCGAATTGGCTAGAGGTCACGAAGGATATTGAACGCGCACTGGATTTCGACCAAAGCCAGCTCTATCAAAAAATCTACAGTGAAGAATATGGCACACCCGGCGGTGAACCTTACGGCGTGATTATTGGTGATTATGATATTCACCATAAACCGAATGCACAGCACCCCGATGATATATCCACTCTAGACGGCCTTGCCGACATTGGCTCCGCGGCCTTCACGCCATTTATCCTAGGTGCCTCGCCTCAGCTCCTCGGCAGCAATAATTTTACAGAGCTGGGTCAGGGGAGCCGACTTGGCGATGTATTCTCGCAGTCTGAATATATCCGCTGGCGTAGCCTCAGAGAAAAGCCTGAAGCCAGATTCGTTGGCTTGACTTTGCCGCGTATTCTTATGCGGACACCCTATCGCAAAACAACGGGCAGCTACAAAGGCCTGAGATTTCGCGAACTACCGGGCAACGCCAATCAGGAAGCCTACCTATGGGGAAATGCCGCCTACGCCTTCGGCGGCATACTGATTCGGGAATTTGCGGCCGTGGGCTGGTTTGGTCACATCCGAGGCGTACCTCGCGATTTGCTGGGTGGTGGACTTGTTACCAATTTGCCGATGGACTCTTTCGACACGGACAAAACCGGTGTCGCATTCAAACCCGCAACCGACATTCTTATTACAGATGCGCTGGAGCGAGAAATTAGTGAGTTGGGAATGGTCCCTCTCTGTCATTGTTACAACACACCTTTTGCGGCGTTTTACAGTAACCAGTCAGTGCAATCTGTTAATCGCGCGTCTAACTCTACGACGGCAATTAACTACAAGCTTTCTACTATGCTGCAACACGTGCTATGCGCCTCTCGCGTAGCACACTACATCAAGGTGATGATACGCGATAAAGTCGGGTCGTTTTTGTCCGCTGAGGAATGCCAGGTTTACCTCGGCACTTGGCTCCGCCGTTACACCACCGGGCGTCACGACCTGGAGTGGGAACAACAGGCTCGCTACCCGCTGCGTGAAGCTAATGTAACGGTGCGAGAGCATCCGGAAAAACCGGGCCAATACCTCTGTGTGATTCACCTTGTACCTCACTACCAGATCGATCAGATGGTGTCTGAACTCGAATTGGTTACAGAATTGGTTCAATCCAACTAGAGTTTTAGCCCATGGCCCGTGTAGAAAAAACAAAAAACCTGCGCCCCTCTATCCTGGATCGACTATTGGATGACGACCCGCGCTCGCCCCGGGAACCAGAAGTAACAAAACACCAGCAATTACGTAACCTGCGAGCAAGCGTGAAACGTGACCTTGAAAACCTATTGAACACTCGTTATCGCATTGTGTCGCCACCCGAGAATCTGAAACAATTGGAAAACTCCATTCTCAACTACGGCATGCCCGATCTTGCAACAGTCAATGTGTCAGATATTGAAAAACGGCGCGCTTTTACGCGAGAACTGGAGCAGTTACTTAAAACGTACGAACCGCGTTTTAAGACAGTACACGTTAGCTATCAGGACAATTCAGACACCACGGATCGCACCCTGCGATTTCGCATAGACGCAACTTTGTACGCAGATCCATCCCCGGAAGTCATTGTATTCGATTCAGTTCTTGAACCCGTTTCACGCGCAGTCAACGTAGAAGAATCCCCCCATGTCTGATGAATTGTTGCCCTACTATGAAAAAGAACTCGCTTTCATTCGCCAAATGGGGGCCGAGTTTTCACGTGAAAACCCAAAAATTGCGGGGCGCTTGGGCATTAATGCGGATACCATTGAAGACCCACATGTATCACGATTAATCGAAGCATTTGCCTACCTTAATGCGCGCACCCAACACAAGCTTGACGACGACTTTCCTGAACTAACTGACGCTCTTCTCAATGTGATGTTTCCTCACTACCTGCGTCCGATTCCTTCCATGTCGATTGTCACCTTCGAGCCGGACGAAGATCAGTTAGATAGCAAATATACGGTAGATCGAAACACCGAGTTAGAGACAGAATATTTTCAGGGCGAAAACTGTCGGTTCACCACTGCATATCCGGTGGATATGTACCCCCTTAAAATTACCTCAGCAAATCTTATTGGCAGACCATTTTTGACTCCCGGCGCTGAAAAAATGGCAAGCTGTGCAGGCGTACTAAAAATCAGCCTGGAAACGTTTAATAATGACATTAATATCCAAGAGATTGGGCTCGACAAATTGCGTCTCTATCTGCGAGGCCAGCCGCAGCATGTTCATCCGCTCTACCGAATGCTGCTAAAAGAATGTCAGAAAATCGCACTGGGGGGTTGCACTGATGAGCTTCACCCGACGTTTATGGAAAGCAGCCACATCCAAGCCGTAGGATTTGGGGAAGATGAAGGACTATTGCCATACCCACCTAATTCTTTCCTGGGCTACCGGCTATTGACGGAATATTTTGCATTTGCCGAAAAATTTATGTTCATCGATATATGTAATCTTGGTGAACACCTGCCGGCTTCTGCCCAGAATCAGCTGGATATTTATTTGTACCTCACCAATAGCGAAGTCGAGCTTGAACACAATATTAACATCGACACTTTCGTACTTGGTGCGACGCCGATCATAAACACGTTTAAGCACAAATGCGATCCAATAAAGCTCAACCACAACCATGCGGAATACCTATTACTGGCGGATTCACGGCGCCCGAAAGGCTATGAAATACAAGCGGTGGACGAAGTAATCGCCTCCACTTCGAGCGGCGAAAAGGCTCCATTTCTGCCTTTTTACGGAATCAAGCATGAACATAAAGACCCGACGGAACATGCCTATTGGTATGCCACACGCCGACCCGCGAGATCAGGTTTTGCCGAAAGAGATGACGGTACAGATGTTTACATAAGCCTGGTGGATCTGGAATTTAACCCCAACATCCCGGACGACAGAACACTTACGATAAGTGCGATCTGTAGCAACCGGGACCTACCGCGAAAATTGCCGTTCGGCGTAGACCAACCTCGTCTGCAATGCGCACATAGCTCACCACCCACTAAGGCCATACGCTGCTTGTTACGCCCAACGGCAACTATCCGACCACCACTTCGAGATGGTGCCCGTTGGCGATTACTATCACATTTAAATTTAAATCACTTATCGTTAATTGGCGGATCAAAAGCGACAGAGGCTTTAAAAGAGATTTTAAGACTATACGACTTCACAGAAACGTCAGTGTCACGCGCGTTGGTTGATTCAATCATGCAAGTCAATGCTCATGCGATCAGCGCGCCACTGCCTATCAACGGACATACCACTATGTGCCGAGGCGTTGAAATTGAAATTACCTTGGACAACGCGCTACTTACGGGCAGCAGCTCCTACCTCTACGCAAGTGTGCTGGAGCACTTTTTCGCCGCGTACTGCTCAGTTAACTCGTTTACGCGCGTGCTAGTTAAATTGAAAAACCGAGAAGATTACCTAAAAAAATGCCCACCAAGAGCAGGTCAAAAAGTCTTTCTGTAATTCGTCGCCTACTGACGAATACCGGAGAGTTTGCATTCGCACAGGCAGTTCGTTTGCTTGAAAGGTCGGCCGCCTACAGAAAACCAGACCAAAAAGTGAACACTCAGCAAGCGGGTAAGTATTCGCCTGCCTATCAGGAAGTGGTTAGGTTTAAGGGCAATCCCTCGCTCGGATTTCCTGAGTCAGAAATCGAATCCATCGAACAGCTAAGCAATGAGCAGCAGTCACACTATTTCAAAGTAACAACAAATTTTTTGGGCTTAACAGGAAGCATGGGGGTTCTGCCCTATCACTATAGCGAACTGGCAATCCAGCGAAGTAAAAAACGGGACAAACACTTACAAAATTTTCTGGACCTTTTTAACCACCGGATCTTGTCCATTTTTTATCAGGCTTCAATCAAATATAGATTGCCCCTCAACTACGAGCTAAGCCAGCTAAGTCGGACCCAACAAAAAACGCTGGAGAAGCATGACGATAGGATAACCCAATCGGTTCTCGCTTTAATTGGATTGGGCGGAAAACATCTTACTGACCGACACTCGATCCACGACGAAACACTGATCTTTTACGCCGGGCTTTTGGCACAGCAGGTTAAAACTGCCAGTGGGCTACAACAAATACTCTCCCATTATTTTTCCATACCCGTGTCAATCAAAGAGTTTGTCGGTCAATGGCAACCACTAATTGACGATGTACGAACAAGACTGCCATCTCCCGGGATGCCAGAGGGACAAAATGCCTGCCTCGGTAAAAGTTGCATGCTGGGGAACCAAGGTTGGTTCGCACAGGGCAAAATACAGATTCACTTGGGCCCCCTAACCAGTGAACAGCACCGTAGCTTCGCACCCGGCAGCCGAACATTTACAGCACTAAACGAGCTTTGCCGATTTTATCTAGGAATGGAGCGGGATTTCGAATTTGTACTTAAAGTAAAGCGTTCCCACATTAGAGACAAAATCCAGTTAGGAAACCAAAACGCACCGATAATGGGTTGGAGCACTTGGCTCGCCTCCACGGAGCAAGGCACAGATCAACAAACCTCTATCATGGACATCAGAATATCGTCTAGCTGTTAAACCAGCGGCCAAACCCAAAGGACCCGAAATATGATATCAATCGACTTAAAATCGTTAGTTGGAAAATTAAATGATCAAACTCGGAACGCCTTGGAGGGAGCGGCAGGCCTTTGCATGTCACGCACCCATTACAATGTGGAGATAGAGCATTGGTTGCTGAAACTACTTGAGATACCCAATAACGATTTTAATCTTATACTCGACAAGTTCGAAATTAGCCGTGGTAAGCTTAATCAGGAGCTCAATAACGAACTCGATCGGATAAAATCAGGCAACTCGCGACGCGCAGCCCTATCACCTGCAATTGTAGACTTGGCTAAAAACGCATGGATACTTGCCTCAGTCGAATACAACCACCCAATCGCTACATCAGCACATCTAATAGCAGCATTGCTTCTAGACGAGAATCTTCGCAGATCAACTAATGTCTGCTCTGGCGAACTAAGTAAAATCCTACCCGAGTCGCTTCGTGATCTGGTGCGTGCGGTAGTTGGCAGTACTCCCGAGTCAGAAAATCTCTACGCGGAAGATTCCGCGCGAACAATGTCAAACGCGAGCGGAGAAATCGCCGCACCGAGTAAATCGCCCGCGTTAGACAAGTTCACCGTTAACCTCACTGATGCAGCGAAAGCGGGTAAGCTCGATGCAGTACTGGGTCGAGATGACGAAATTCGTCAGATTATAGATATTTTGATCCGCCGCCGCCAAAACAATCCCATCCTCACCGGCGAAGCGGGTGTGGGCAAAACGGCAGTTGTAGAGGGATTCGCCCTCCGAATCGCGTCCGGAGACGTACCCGCGCCACTACGAGGTGTCACCATTCGAAGCTTGGACTTGGGGCTGCTGCAAGCTGGCGCAAGTGTCAAAGGCGAATTCGAAAATCGTCTCAAGTCTGTGATCGCTGAAGTTAAAGCTTCACCAGACCCGATTATTATGTTTATCGATGAGGCTCACACGCTCATAGGCGCGGGCGGCAAAGAGGGGCAAGGGGATGCAGCGAACTTGTTAAAACCCGCGCTAGCGCGCGGCGAACTGCGCACCATCGCAGCTACAACCTGGGCGGAGTATAAAAAATATTTTGAGAGAGACCCGGCTTTAACACGGCGCTTTCAGGTGGTAAAAGTGGAGGAGCCGAGTGAAGACAAAGCCATAAACATGATGCGTGCTATATCCGAAATGCTCCAGATACACCACGGAGTACGTATTATGGACGAAGCCATCGTCGACTCGGTTAAACTTTCAAGCCGCTATATTACTGCGAGACAGCTGCCGGACAAATCCGTCAGCCTCCTCGATACAGCCTGCGCGCGCGTGGCACTTAGTCAAAGCGCAACTCCCGCAGCAATAGAAGACACCCGTAGACGCATAACTTTATGCGAAACTAATCTGCTCTCACTGCAGCGTGAACACGCTACGCTAGGGAACTGTGCAGAACATATTGCAGACTTGGAAAAAGAAAAATTGTCCCTCACCGCCCTACTGGAAATTCAGGAAAATCAGTGGGCCGCTGAGCAAGAAGTCGTAACGGTTATTCACGATCTACAGAAAAAAATAGAAGACGACTTTCACGCAAAACTACAGCCCACAGGTCTTGATTCGTCCGATGAATTTTCATCACCTGCGCCAGACGCGGCAGAAGTAGAGACCAAAAATACGGCATTATCCATTGAGGATGCGCAGGAAATCCAAGCGCAAATGAAAGAGCAGATGAGCAGACTTTCAGAAATTCAAGGCGAAACGCCAATGATACAGGTCAACGTGGATAGTCAGGCGATAGCGGAGGTTGTCGCAAACTGGACCGGAATACCCGTTGGTAAAATGGTATCAGACGAAATTCAATCCGTGCTCAAACTGGGTGAAATACTGCAGAAGCGGGTGATTGGTCAGGATCACGCCCTGTCCGCAATCGCCGAAAATATTCGGACCTCACGCGCAGGACTAACAGACCCTCGCAAGCCCATCGGTGTGTTTTTTATGGTGGGACCAAGTGGTGTTGGTAAAACTGAAACAGCTCTCGCACTTGCAGATATTCTCTATGGCGGAGAACATAATATTACAACAATTAACATGTCCGAATTTAAAGAGGAGCATAAAGTTTCCATACTGCTCGGGTCGCCTCCCGGCTACGTCGGCTACGGTGAGGGAGGCGTACTCACCGAAGCCGTTCGCCGCAAGCCTTATAGCGTGGTCTTGCTGGACGAAATGGAAAAGGCGCATCCTGGCGTGCAGGACATATTCTACAATCTATTCGATAAAGGCACGATAAAAGACGGAGAAGGCCGTGATATCGATTTTAGAAATACCATCATTATTATGACCTCCAATGCAGGAGAAGAACACATCAGGGCGATGTGTGCGGCATGTGAGGATAAGCCGGAACCGGACGTTCTGCTCGATAATTTTAGGCCACAGCTGCTAAATTACTTCAAGCCCGCTTTTTTGGGGCGGACAAATATCATCCCCTATTACCCGCTTGACGATGAGATACTTGTAAAAATATGCGCAATCAATATGAATCGCATTGAAAAGCGTTTAAAAGCCCAGTACAACGCACGCTTTTCCTACGATGACGATCTACTGCTTCATCTTGTAGCGCGTTGCCAGGACAACGACACAGGGGCAAGAAATATTGAAAACATCATCTCGAGATCGATGCTACCCGCATTAGCAACGCAGTGCCTTGCACGGTTAGCTGAGAGTCAGCCAATTGATGCCGTACATATATCTGTCGACGAAGATGGAAATTTCACGTACCAAATCGACTGAGGTGCACGCGCTAACACGGTCATACGTAGCGCGCCTGCAGAAGCAGATAAATATAATCGGCACGTGATGATGCCAGATCCGCCTGTCTGGTTTTAGCAAATAGTAGAAAGGATATTTATTGTAAATTCAGATGAACCGACTCACAGGCGGATACCCATCACAATCGAGCCACTCGAGTTGCAGGGAGCGCAACTCAGATTAAAACAAGGATACTAGAGTATGGATGTATGAATTCACGAACCTACCCAATAAGAGCAAAAATTGTAATTCGCCAGCTTGCCTCCCTTATTTTAATAATAGGTTACTTATTTCCTGACGCTTCCGTGGCGCAAGCGCCAGACACATTAAACGCTGATTTCGATAAACTTACAGAAGAAATAGTGGTGACCTACCGCGATAATTTAGCCATCGCACCGAATACCAGCGTACCTGGTGCGACAGATCTTGAGAAGACACTAGATGAAAGCAGAACTTCCAGTGGAGCGCTGTTAAAATTCATAGCTAGCTATCAGGACAACCTGTTAGATAGCACCAATCCGAGCTTATTGATCAAGGCCTTTCAAGCCCTTTTAGACGCTAATTTAGGTGGCGTTGCAAACTCTTTACTCGACGATGCAGAAGAAATTTCCGATACATACACGCTTGCGCAGCTGCATTATCGTATAGCTGTTTATGCGCATCGTACAGGTCAGCCCGAGCGGGCATTGCAACATTTAAGCAAAATAGAAGCACGTAACGCGCTGAGCGAGCAACAAAGTGATTACGCCACACTACTTTTCGGGACGCTTTTGCAAAATAACAAAAAACACCGTGAAGCCGTTAAGTATTATCAGTCGATCTCACCAGAGTCCACATACTTTTCTCACGCTCAGATGAATATTGCGGTCGCCTATATAAGGCAGGGCTGGTGGACAGATGCCCAACTCGCGATCAACAATGCCCTTTCGAGTAAAGCAGTAAATAATGACCCAGAACTGCGCAATCGCCTGCTATTAATGCTGGGTTACAATCGCCTCAAGAACGAGTTCTACCGCGACTCACGAGATGCATTTCGAAAAATAAGCCTCGAAAGCCATTATAGTAATCGTGCCATGCTGGGAATTGGCTTATGCGCTCTGAATCAGGGCGATATTGTAGGTGCTATTAACGCTTTTGGGTACCTCAAGCAAAAAAGCGAAAATACAATTTCAGTCGCCGAAGCACACCTGCTCTATGCTTACGCTCATGAAAAGATGGGCGAGAAAGCTCTCGCGTCCGCACAATATGAGGCTGCGATAGCCTACTACAACGGGCGATTACTCGCAGCGAGCGCCAATGACAAGCCGCTGGACCCTGGGATAGCTTTTGAGTACACAGAAGGGAACCGGGGTTTTGTGGAGCAGCAAATACAGACACTGGAACGGTTGGCAGCTGAGTTCTCGACATATAGCCCACGCATACTCGCCTTACGTGGCCGTTACGAAGTCTACTTACACAAAATTAAAGAAGGCGCAAAAAACGATAATATAAAAATACTGACCAGCTATTTAAGCCAGTCGCAATACGGTCAAGCCAAATTGTTTGATAACAAGCTATGACAAAACATCATCCTTACGCGGTACTCTTTATCTCTCTGATATCCCTCATAGGGATGTCAGGCTGTACGACAAATTCGCAAAACGCGACAGTTGGTGATATTGACATCAGTGGCAGTCACGCCAACCAAGTTGAGGTATTCGTAAAACCCAAATCGGATGCTGAGATCAAAGAAGCTTATTACAATTACGTTAGAAATGCTGCGAAAGCGGACAGTTCCCGCCAGGCTGCGATAAACCGCATTGCTGCACTGGAGCTGGAGCTAACGAATAAGCTCCTGGAAAAATCCAGTAGTAGCGACGAAGCCTTGGCAGACCAAGTGTACTTACAATCTCTGGAGAAGGCCGCTAACCTACTTTCCACCTCCCTACACGACTTTCCAGATGCGCCAAATAATGACAATACACTTTACCAGTATGCGCGCACACTGGATCAACTCGGGCGTGGTGGCGAAGCCGTCGAAGCCTTACACACACTGGTTGAAAAGCACCCGGATTCTGAATTATACGCAGAAGCTCAATTTCGAATCGCCGAAAATGCATTTACCCGCGGTGATTACTTGAGTGCCGAAGACGCCTATACCGAAGTTCTACTCACACCAACAAGCGACAGGTTCTACGAGAAGTCACTGTTTAAACGAGGCTGGACCAGATACAAGCAAGAACTGTATCGCGAAGCTGTGGACGACTATCTTCAGGCCCTAACCTTCCATGGGTTTTCACCGGAGAAACAGCTAGACACGACGGAGAAAGAGCTATTTGACGAATACTTTCGCGCGATCGGCTTAGTATTCGCCCATTTAAACGGAGCGGAAAGCCTGACTGACTACTTTTCGGACAAGCCAAATTTTCCGTATTTGTATCACACGTACAAAGTGGTTGCCGATATCTATGTCGGGCAACAGCGCTACAGCGATGCGGCGACGACACTGGATCAATTTATCTCAGCTCATTCTTACTCGGCCTCATTGCCTGACGCATACTTGGAAATTGTCTCTATTTGGCGGCGTGGTAACTTTATCGATCAACTACATGCTGAGGTTGAGGAAATTTATCAAAAATTGGGTCCAAATGCCGAATACTGGCGCGAACACAATAACGAAGCGACATTAGAGCGAACGTCAAGTGCGCTTCGTGCTTATATCACTGAGCTAGCTTTATTCCACCATGGTGAGTATCAAAAAAAACCTACCACCAAAAATTTTGAGAAGAGCCAGCTCTGGTATCAACGCTATCTTGAGAGCTACGCCAAGTTTGCAAAACAAGACAAAATACGCGCTCGCTACGGAGACCTGCTATCCGCAGCCGGTCGTAATGAGGCAGCGCTCGCCCAATATTCCATCGCGGCATTTGATGGCGACCTGGTCTTGGACAAAAAATCGGCTTATGCCGCTATCGCGATTACGAATGAGCTATACAAAAGCGCCAACGGATATGCAAAAACGACTTGGATGAAAGATCATCTTGACTACGTGCAACGATACGTAACGCTTTACCCTACGGACACGGAGTCCTTGGGCTTAGTCACCAATGCTACAGCGCTGTGCTTTGCCGAAAAGCAATACGAAAAAGCGATAGAAATTTCCGATTTAATTTCGCTTCCCGCTAGTGCGAAACAGTCTTTCAACATTTTGAACACACGCGCCAGATCGTACCTCAACACAAACCAATTTAGCGAAGCTGAAGCTGCATTTACAGACACCCTGGCACTCGAAGGGATCACTTCATCACAACGGGCGAAGCTGGAAAGCAGCATCGCTCTTTCGATATACCGGCAGGCGGAAAATGCACGAGACACCGGAGACACGGCTCTAGCGCAAAATTTATTTAACAGGGTTAGCGACACGATACCTGGATCAGAACTCGCTCCTACTGCGTTGTACGATGCAGCCAGCCTTGCGCTTAAAGACAAATCGTGGCAAGCAGCCATTTTTTTCCTGGAGAAATTGCAGAGTAATTACCCTCGCCAAAAATATGCAAAGGAGACCTCCAGACAACTCTCAGTCGCCTATTTAAATGCCAAGCAAACAGACAAAGCCGCCTCCCAGTTCGAAGCACTTGCAAATTCTGATGACACCAATGAAGTAAAAATGACAGCACTTTGGCAAGCAGCGCAACTATATGATGAGAAAAAAAATACCGCGGGCGCAATCAGAAGCTATAGAGATTACGCCCACAATTATCGTGAACCTTATCCGCAAAATATTGAAGCGATGTACCGACTCACACAACTCTATGAAGAGCAAAATGAGCCGCAAAAACGGTATTACTGGCAAAATAAAATTCGCGCGCGCGACAAGCGGGTGAGTTCTACAAAAAAAACAGAACGCACGGTATTTATTGCATCTACTACAGTGCTGGACTTGGCTTTGCAAAAACAGGCGGAATTTTCAAAAATTCGCCTGCAGGAGCCGCTTGCCGTCAATCTTAAAAAGAAGAAATCTGCCATGCAGGAGGCCATAAATCTATTCGGGCAAGCCTCCGGTTATAATGTTACCGAAATAACCACGCAGGCCACGTACAACATTGGGGAAATTTACCGCGAATTCAGCCAATCGCTGTTAACGTCAGAACGCCCCAAAAATCTCGATGCAGCTGAACTAGAGCAATACATCATTTTGCTTGAAGATCAGGCTTTTCCATTCGAAGAGAAGTCTATTGAATTTTACGAGACAAATCTTTCGCGCGTCAAAAGCGGTGTCTACGATCAGTGGATTGAAGAAAGCCATAAAAAACTGATTGAGTTATTCCCCGCACGATTCAATAAATCCCCCAAACTGGAATCCAGCTTCGATGATTAACTGGCAGAGTTATTACATTCGATCACTTTTGGCTTCGTTACTTACAATCACACTCCACGGATGTATGTCACCGCCTGAAAAATCTGGCCCAGCAACAGAGCTCGAGCAAGCTGCCACAGAATCCAGCCTAAAAAAGCTCAGCGCCAAACAAGCAGACCAACTTGCACAAGCAATAGTTCACCTAAATAATGGTGATTACGATGACGCGAAAAAATTATTGTTGCAAATTCAAAGAAGCACTAGCAACACTTCGGTTTTGTCAAATCTTGCACTTACTTATTACAAGCTAGGAGATCTTGAATCTGCCGACATTTTTGCAAGAAAGGCAATACAAGGCGCACCCGATCAGGCACAAACCTACAATCTCGCAGGTACAATAAGTTTAGATTTGCGGGATTTTCAAACTGCAGAAAAGTTTTTCAAGCAAGCGCTGGAGCTAAACGGCGACTACGCGCTAGCGCACTATAATCTGGCAATACTCTATGATATTTATTACCAGGATATCGATAGCGCATATGCACACTACCTCAAATACTTGGCTCTCATTGATTTTGAGGATAAACAAACACTCGAGTGGGTCGACCAACTCAAATATTCGATAAATCAAGATTAAAATAGAGGGAAATCTGACATATGGTAGGCAATATCAGAACATGCAAGTTTATTGCAATAAGCTCGCTCGTGCTCTTCGCATTGTGCGCAACAGAAATTACATATGCAGAAGATAGAGTCGAACTCGATACAACCCTTATTAAAGGCAATAAGGAATTGCCAAAAATTCTGTATGTAGTTCCTTGGAAGGAAATTGACGGAAAAGCACATGAGCAACAAAAGCTGCGCTTGCACAGTTTATTTGGCGACTTGTTCGACCCAAGCCTACCTCTACCGCCTGACACCCAAGTAACCGCGCCCGAAAGCAATAACTAGGCATACAAAATCACCCTAATCAATATGGGCCAGAATCCGCGCGGAGGTGTTCACTAACAACTGCTCTGGATTGGCAAGCGCAAGCTCGAGCGCTGCAGCCTGTCGATGGCGCTGATAGCCGCTAATAATCGTGTCACGAAAATCGCATTTCTCCAGGGCCTTTCCCATAAAAAACCGCTTCCCAACAGAAAAACTGTGGCCATACTTTTGCCACACTGCGGAAAGTTTTTCGTAACTTGGCCAAGGTAAATTTTCATCGGCATTGATCTCGTCTGGCTCAGCATCAGCTTCAAACTCGGTAATATCCGGAACTGTAATAGACAGATCGTGACTTTCCAGATCTATACCCGTTATATGACCAAAGGCTTCACCTGCAATTCTGGCATACCTGGGATTTTTGGACATTTCCAGCAACCAAGGCACTACATGAGGATCACCCAAAATTCCTGTCGCCTGAATAACCCAACGCAAGTTAGCCTCATCCTGGGAAAGACGTGATATCCAAGTCTTTGCAACCTCTAAGGGAAGTGTTCTGAACGCTAGCTGGAGGGCCTGGGCCCGAAAGAGGTTATCGCTCATAACATAATCTTCTAGCAATACCGCCAGATGGCGTCTCCCAATTAGTATGCTGGACCAGATTGACCAAAATCGCACACTCTTACTGTCCGCCTCAAGACCCTTTTCTAAAAAGGGAACGCATTGCGATAACTTCAGTTCACCGATTAAACGCAGGCTTCTACAATAAAGCAGATCGTGTGCGCAACAATCATCACGCTCTAAAATCCGAATCAAGTAATCGCCCGGGTTTTCCCGCCTCACGCTACATGCGGCTATCGCAAGATATTTATGAACGAGCTCCTTACTAGAAAAGAACTTTTTCACCCATTCATGACAAAGCGATCCCGGCAACCAGCCGAGCGCCGACACCAAACCTCGAAAGGTATTAGGGTTGGATACACCGAAGTCCACGGCAAATTTAATTTTTTCAAACTCTAAACTTCGGAACGCAGTAACGGCGAGCACGAAAGCTTCGCCCCCCTCCTCGAAGCTCGTCGCTTCACAGCAGAGCGGCCAGCTGCGTTGCAGTGACGCCACTATGCCGTCCAGGTTCGCATTCAATCTTTGTTCTAAAGCTTCAATATCGCTCGTGAGATAGTGGGGCTGGTCTACGGCGGCTGAACGCAACACCCAGAGGAAAGCAGCATCTTCTACATGCTGCTCTAGTACTTTTCTGAAAGGATTCACTGTCGGTCGATCCGCGGGCTTGCTGGGCGCTACCCCATAATGTTTTTCTTATTGTGAAATAGTGGGTCGCCCATTCTACACACATTCTTGCCCTCAAATTTTACGTCAAAGGAGTACATCATGAATTCACATTCTCCTTTGGTTTTACCACTGATGATGCCCTTCTGAACCCCGGCTTCATCGCCAGTACTTTTTTTATAAACAGCACCCTTAACCATCGGCATTTTTTTATCTGTTTTAACCGACTTGGGTCCTTTATCGGTATCCGAAGCGAAGCCGATGTTAGGATATGGAATAGGCACGATCGATGGGCCGACAGGAGTTTTGCATACATCAGGGAACACGATACTCTGCCCCCCACTACCTTTGTGAGCAATTCCGCGCGAATTTGCAAATGTTGTCTGAGCCAAAGGGTATCTCCTATTTAACCATTTTTACTTCCGCGGACCGGATGTATTCCTGACACCTCGGTGCCACATAAACGGCCTTCCACACTAATGAAAAACGGTATTCATCCGCTTCTATATGGATAGTTTCGCAATTAAAAGGCAAGATTTCTTGGCCTCTTGCCAGTTCCAGAACAGCCGACAGCTTCACGAAAGGGATTTGCGCAGCAATGACTCCGTTAGCGGTGAGGCCGCATAGTTCAATTGGCTCGCCTCCGGATATAAACCCTGGATATCTAAGATCAGGTATCGCCACATTGGCGAATCGGGGGTCATAATCCAAAGGTAAGAAGGGCGCTCGCTCGCGCTGCCAGCACTCATCAAAAGTGCCCGCCAACGAAGCCCGAGGCTCCCAACCCGGTGCAATCGCACCGCAACCCGCAGGTACTGGTTTGTGCTTGGGCTCCGTGATTTCACTGCCGACACGTTCAATATTTGGCAGAGGTAGGCCATCGGGAGGGTGCTTTCCGCGAAAATACCCCTTACCTACAGGATTGCTAGCAAAACGCTCTTCGGGTGCCCCAGAACAAAGTCCACCAAAACTATTTTCATAGCAAAGAGGCATAGTAACAAACGGGGCCGCTGATGTGATCTCTCCTGCCTCCCAGAAGCGATCTCCAACCACTGATATCTCGTGACTAATTGCGCCTATTCGAAGCCGAGCCTTCATGCTCCGAGTTTCTATGCCATCTGGCGCAACGGCATTTCCATTTATGAGAATATCAGTACATACCTTGGGTAATAGATAATCCGACGAAAAGCGCATACTACTGGAATCTGGCTCCCCCCAATACACGTCTTTATCGATCGGCTCGGGCTGCTGCTCCGTAAGAGTGAGAGCTCCCCCCAATTCAAAACGTGCACGAACGACTATTTGGAGGGTATCAACACCTTCAGCATTAGGGTAAATAGTATGGGAGACAGAAAACGGCGTTCTGTTCAGAAGGGCAAACATATTGACTCGTCAATTCACTTGAACGGAAGCGCCCAGTATTCTTTGCACCCCGCTGGAGCGGCTTAATATGTATTTTCCACGCAGAACAATTTTGCCGCTCTTGGTTAGCGTTATACTCGCTTCACCACATTTCAGAACGACTTCGTCCTGCCCCTCTATCAGCCTTTTCTCTACAGCCTCGCCATCAACTTGAAGCTCACCTTGCCCCCCCACTGGCGAAAGCGGATAATTTCGCGGGCTTAGCGTATCTTCGTCAGGACCAACGAACGCTAGCACAGCATCAAGATTATTATGAACAATCCCAGTTATCACTGGCTGGCGATCCGAATCTTGCAAAAACATAAGTACCACTTGGCGCCCGATATCCTTTGGTTCTAAGGCGACTGTGGACTTTGATGTTTGCTGGAATGCAAAACCATCAACTTCGAAAGCAACCTCTGGATGGCCATCTCGGCCTGCGCCAACATAAGTACCCAAAACAACTTCTCCGAGCCCCAGGTTTTGTACTGTGCTCTGAAATACTTCATTGCTTGAAGTTTCATCGGTATCTTTCGAAAAAAAATTCGTCACATCAGTTCCGTTTAGTTAATTTCCGTTTTGCTTCCCTTGATAACGACTTTGCCAGACCCTTTCACGGTAATGTTTTTTCCGGAGATCTGGATATCGCCATTAGAAGACATGACAATTTTCGCAGAGCCTGTTTGTAGCGTAATTTTTTTATCCGCCTTAAGCGTTATTTCTTTTGCAGAGAGCCCATACTCTTTGGTCACTTTCTCTACATAGGCCCCATCTACGCTCTCTTTAAGGTCTTTCGCCACACTGATCGTCATATTCTTGCCGATAGTCTCGGTGTGGTTCGCACCGACTTCCAGCTTTTTGTCTTCGCCGATGGATTCAGTGTGATTTTTACCTACGGAAATATCCTTATTCTCACCAATGGATTCAGATTCATTCTTGCCAACAGTCTTCGAGCGGTCTTTTCCTATACTCGATTTTTCGTTATCACCGATGCTCTTCGTGCGGTTGTGGTCTACTGTGTGAGTCTCGTCGTTTTCCACTTCAGTGTCGAGATTCATCTCCGCATGAATATATATCTGCTCCGCGCCTTTTTTATCGTCGAACCTTAATTCATTACAATTGGAACCCGTGCCGTTTTTAGACGACCGTGTCCTGAACCCGCTCTGGGTTTTTGAGTTAAATGGCGGTTTGTTTTTACCGTTGTAAACAGAGCCGGTAATTATCGGCCGATCAGGATCGCCATCCAAAAAATCGACGATAACCTCGTGCCCGATACGCGGAACAAACGAAGCACCCCACTGGTTACCGGCCCAAGCTTGCATTACGCGCAAGTAACAAGAGCTATTTTCGTCGTTCTTACCTTCCCGATCCCAAATAAACTGGACTTTCACACGGTTATATTCGTCGAGGTATATTTCTTCCCCCGATGGCCCCACAACCACTGCAGACTGCGGGCCACGCATTACCGGTCGAGTATGAACTCGCGCTGGCCGAATATGTATATCAGCAGGAATACAAGTGAACTGATTTCGGTATGACGAACTCGCACTACCATGCAGCCCATAGCTGTGGTCATGGGCCTGAACGATAACGCTTGTAAGAACATAATCGCCTTTTTCCGTTGCCGACTCATGCTTACCCAGCGTGAATCTCCCGCCAGCATAAAAGCTGGCACAATTGCTGGCGCCTTGAACGGCGTTTTTGCCTGCCTCTTCGGAGTCCATCCGAATTTTTGCTAGATCGGCCCCTTTCGCAAAATCATATACACCCGGATATTCGTAGTGCTCGAAATTTTTGTTCTTAGCAAATTTACTCGCCGAAATGGTATTCGCCGTCAGGTCTTTGGTGGGCTCTTTGAAGTTGTAGTCGTTCAGCGTCCACTGCCCCTTCCTGAACTGATGCAAGTGTTGCCACTGGTGAATATGGGTATCTCCGGTCGTACCACGCGAGTATTCAGCATCCGATTCTTTCACCGCATCAAAGGCATTTTTTTGATCTACAAGAACGAGAGTATGCTTCGCCGAGTCGTGCTTAAAGTAGTAAGTAATCCCCTCCTCTTCAAGCAAGCGGGATATAAAGTGAAAATCACTCTCATTGTGCTGAATACAATATTCGCGAGCACTGCCGCCTTCTGCTTTGAACTCGTAGTCGGAAAACCCGAGATCCGCAAATATTGCGGTAACAATTTCCTTGGTGTTCTTTTCCTGGAAAATCCGATGGTCGTTCGTTTGAGAAAGAAACCACAACCACGGAGAAAGCTGCATTCTGTATTCGCGAAAAGTGGCGCTGGCACCTTGACCAAGTACTTCTCCGTATACAAATGAGGTGATAAAGCCGTTAAAATCGCGACCTTTTTTGTCGTTAATGGTAACCGTACATGCCTTCCCGACAATATCATCCGGATTTATTTCGAGATCTTCGGAAATACAAGTGATATGAAAATCGAACAGCCCGGATACCAGCTCCTGGCCACTAAAGTCAGTAAGTAAAAGAGTGTCGTCGGCCAGCGAAAACTGACTAATTTGAATTAAGCGGTTGCCTTGACTGAACTGGCCCATATTGCGTTAAAGACTCCATGTGGACTTTGCTCCCAAGCCTAGGATAGGACGCGCACGCGTCTACGCTTAGACCAAGCGGTCGCTACATTTGTACAGTCCCTAGCAAAGTAGCTACGCGCCAAGAGAGCGCAGAGAATACTGCCAATGCAAAACCCCTGGACAGAAAAGCACTGCCCAGGGATTATTTCCAAAACGGCAAGTTTCGATGAAAGCTTACTGGGGCTTGGCAGCCTTAAGATCGTAACCAACACGCTGTGGGCTTGCGCTCTTATTGGTTGCGTCAAAGTCGAGATAGTTAACCTCGATACCACAGAAACTAACGGTGATGCTTTCGAGAGGGTCGCCTTCTGAGTTCGCAGAAACGCTGTAACCGCTAACCAAACACTCAGTCAGTGTGTAGGTCATAAACTCAGTGACCTTGTCAGAACCGGTTTGAACAAACTTGATTACGACTTTTTTGCCTTCAGAAACACTTGTGGCTTCCTGGAAAATTGAAGTGCATGAGTTGTCGGCCAGCTTGGTTAGAGTGATTTCGCTGAAAGCTGGTCGGTTAGCTTCACGGTTCGCGCAATTACCAACTTCCATGGTAATTGAACGACCAACACCGAAGCTAAATGTGTCTACAGACATATGCTTTGCGTAACCGTCTGCAGTTACATTACCTTCAATGCCTTCCCACTCAATGTAAATTGCCATTAACTTTCTCCTGTTGTTAAAGATGAATCATTACCACAATGATTCTTCGATGCTACTAGCTGGCACCTGAATTTCGTATTGGCGCAACAAACATTACAAATGCCATCGAAGCGGTTTTAGTAATATCCCTTTCTGGCAATAATTATCGCAATTGCTCATGAAAGCCGAAATGTTAGCTGATAAAGACGCTATAAACAACGTGCGAAATTCACATAATATTCAAGAATGCAGCAAGCTGGATAAAACTAAAAATGAGTGTAACGCGGGGCATTTATTTTTCATTCAAACAAGCGCTTGTGGCGTGATTACCTTCACATTATTTTTTAGATTTTTCTCGTTTTATAGTGGCTTTAATAGCTTTACGATTAATGAATTTTTTATATTTATAAAACTACGTAGTTTTCATTAGTTTGGAGTCACATTTAATTTATTGTGCAAGTCTGAGCGCTCACAATTGCAACCACCTACCCAATGGCTACCCGCAGCACTTTTCGGTCGAGAAAGCATGCGACCTGGCACATAAAACATATTTTTTAACTGACAACAACGATCTATGCGCCAATCGACGCGGTAGACATTCCCCGCGCCCCAAGCACTAAACCCATTGATTCATATCAACCTTAGAGGGCACAATACGCGCTTCAATACGCTATCGAAAAAAACACCATATATTGGGGTATAGGATGAATCAAACCACTACCAATAGGCATTCCCATGAGAATGGCGCGAGTTCAAAAAACAACCACGCCAGTGATATCCCGCCGCTTCAAGCGGCTTCAGAGGACATCTGGGATAAGAAGTATCGGCTTAAAGACAGCCACGGGACGCCTGTAGACGAGTCAATACACGCCACACGCAAGCGGGTTGCAAAGGCTCTGTCGTCGGTTGAAAAGTCAAAACGAGCTCATTGGGAGAAGGAGTTCATTTGGGCATTAGACAATGGTGCTATACCTGCAGGCCGAATTATCTCCAACGCTGGAGCGCAAGAGTATAAACCAGCCACTTCGACTATTAATTGCACAGTCTCTGGCACCATCAACGACTCCATGCATGGCATTCTCGAAAAGAACCTCGAAGCTGGGCTTACCCTGAAAGCAGGCTGTGGAATTGGCTATGAGTTTTCCACTTTACGCCCAAAAGGGGCTTATGTATCTGGCGCTGGAGCTTATACTTCGGGTCCGCTTTCTTTCATGGATATTTTCGACAAGATGTGCTTTACCGTGTCGTCTGCTGGTGGACGGCGCGGGGCACAAATGGCCACTTTTGATGTACACCATCCAGACGTTCAGGATTTTATCCGTGCAAAACGAGAAGATGGCAAGCTACGTCAGTTCAACCTTAGCCTCCTGATCACTGACGATTTTATTCGTGCGGTCAAAGAGGACACCGACTGGGCGCTGTCCTTCCCACTCTCCCAGCGCGATATGGAACACAAACCAGTCGATTTGAATGACAGCACTCAGGTCGTTTGGCGCCGTGTGCCTGCTAAAGACAAGTACATCACCAATGAAGAAGGGCTAACTGCCTGTCGTATTTATAAATCGATTCCGGCCAAGCGATTGTGGAACCAAATAATGAGTTCCACTTACGATTTCGCCGAGCCCGGATTTATCCTGATCGACCGTGTTAACGACCAAAACAACAACTGGTTTTGTGAGAATATTCGAGCCACAAACCCCTGTGGTGAGCAGCCGCTCCCTCCCTACGGGAGTTGCTTACTCGGCTCGGTAAACCTGACTGTGTTCGTCGAAGAACCCTTCACAGAAAACGCCCGCTTTAACTGGGAAAAATACCGTAAAGTTGTTGCTATTTTCACCCGTATGCTCGACAACGTGGTCGAGATAAATGGCCTCGCGCTTGAACAGCAGCGCGACGAAATCACACGTAAACGACGCCACGGCATGGGCTTTCTTGGTTTGGGCTCCACGCTTGCGCTACTCAGAATTCCTTACGGCAGCTCTGCGTCCATCGCGTTCACGGAGCAAGTCAGCCGCGAGCTGGCGATTACCGGCTGGCGGGAGGGGTTAAGCCTTGCCAAAGAGAAGGGTATGGCTCCGGCGCTTGCCGACGAGTACGACGTTACCGAGGCGATGCTTCGCATGCGTCCGGCAATGGCGGCGGATGGGTTGAAGGCGGGTGATAAAGTTAAAGGCAGCGTGTTATTCAGTCGGTACAGTAACTACATGAGCAAGTTAGCGGAAGAGGACCCTCAGCTGCTGGCCGATCTGGCGGAGCATGGTTGTCGATTCACCCACCACTCATCGATAGCGCCTACTGGGACAATTTCACTATCTCTTGCAAACAACGCGAGCAACGGCATCGAACCCAGTTTTGCGCACCACTACTCACGGAATATTATCCGCGAAGGTAAAAAGTCCAAAGAAAAGGTGGATGTATTCTCGTACGAACTTCTGGCGTACCGCCACTTGATTGACGCTGAAGCAGGCCCAAGCGATCTCCCCGAGTACTTTGTTTCCGCCGACAGCGTAGCCCCAAGCCAACATGTCGATGTACAGGCCGCAGCGCAAAAATGGGTGGATTCTTCAATATCGAAGACGATCAACGTACCCACAAATATCAGTTATGAAGCCTTCAAGGATATTTACCTCTATGCGTATGACCAGGGTTTAAAAGGCTGCACCACGTTCCGCTTCAACCCAGAGGCATTTCAGGGAGTGCTGGTTAAAGAAGAAGATCTGGCCAACACCACTTACGAGTTCAGTCTGGACGACGGTACCACGCTGGCCGTAAAAGGTAACGAAATGATCGAGTATGATGGCGAGCAGCACACTGCCGCCAACCTGTACGACGCCTTAAAAGAAGGCTACTACGGTAAGCTTTGAGGAAAATGTTATGAGCGTTGTAAAAATTGACAAGAAAATCACGGGTTACGCCATTCAAAAGAATGGCGCTGCTGAAACAGAAGTTAGACAAGAAGAAAGCGCAAAGCCGGCTATCGAGCACATGCACGAAAACGTAAGCCGTCCGGAGATGCTGGTGGGTGCTACCTACAAGGTCAAAACCCCCCTGTCGGATCACGCGCTTTACATCACCATAAATGACATCATCCTCAATCCAAATACCGATCATGAGGTTCGCCGCCCGTTCGAAATATTCATCAACTCCAAAAATATGGACCATTTCCAGTGGGTTGTTGCTTTGACTCGGGTAATTTCAGCGGTATTCCGTAAAGGCGGTGACGTCACCTTTCTCGCCGAAGAGCTGAAAGCCGTATTCGACCCTAAAGGCGGATATTTCAAGAGTGGCGGACGCTTTATGCCATCCCTGGTGGCTGAGATCGGTGAAGCCATCGAGTCTCACCTGAAAACCATTGGTTTGATTCAAGAGGAAGAGCTTACCGATGCACAAAAACAGATACTTGCGGAGAAGCGTTCAGAGTACGAGCAATCCCAAGGGAAAAAGCCTACGGATTCCGAGGACTTTCCTGAGGGAGCCCAGCTCTGTATGAAGTGCTACACCAAGGCGATGATCCTGATGGACGGCTGTATGACGTGTCTGAGCTGCGGCAACTCGAAATGTGGCTAGATTGGGGTTTAAATCGGCAGTTGCCACCCCAAATATCCGGTGGAGCCTAAACTTTTAGCAATTCGTATTGCCTAAAAAATTAGCGTTAACGCTCTCATCACAGCCTCTTGCTTTTTTCAGGGGGCTTTGTAAGATGAGAGTAATTCTTAATCCGGAGATAATCAATGCAAGAGCTATATACTCAAACTGCAACGCATAGCGCGTCACTCAACGCTAGTAAGGTGTTGCGCAATACCTATGCCCTACTGGCGATGACCCTCGCCTGGAGTGCAGTCACTGCGTTTGTATCAATGGCTGCTGGTGTTGGCCATGGCATGGCGTTAGTGATGGACTTGGTCGCTTTAGGCCTGCTTTGGTTTGTGCTGCCGCGAACAGCGAATTCCAGCTCGGGAATTCTCGTGGTATTCGCTTTTACCGGGCTACTGGGCGCGGGCTTGGGCCCTATGCTCAACCATTACCTGGCAATGGCTAATGGCGGTGCAATCATAATGCAAGCACTGGGGGCAACAGCGCTGGTATTCCTCGCGTTGTCCGGCTACGTACTCACTACTGGTAAAGATTTCAGTTTCATGGGCGGCTTCCTGTTTGTCGGCCTGATTGTCGCGTTGATATCTGGCCTGGGTATGGTGGTAGCTGGCTTGTTTGGGGTAGCGATTTCCGGTTTCGCGCTCGCACTTAATGCCCTGATTGTGCTGTTGATGTCTGGCTTTATTTTGTTCGACACCAGCAGGATCATCCATGGCGGTGAGACCAACTATTTGATGGCGACCACAGCACTCTACCTGGACATTTTGAACCTGTTTACCAGTCTGCTGCATTTGATCGGCGCCTTCTCTAACGACGATTGATAGTCAGTTCGCAGCTACGCTTCCAAACGGCCCCTGATGGGGCCGTTTTATATTGGGAGCAACACACGCCAAATGAGCCTAGCAAAACAGGTAAAGAAACTTTTTTAGAGGGTCGTCAGTAACCTGCGCACAGAATACGTATGAGATTTCTTGTTTCTATCAACGCAGCTCCAGAGTCCGCAACAGCGCAGACGTCTCTCGAGTTTACAGAGCGCCTTTTGCAGGCTAATCACACAATAACCCTACTATTTTTCTACGCGGATGGCGTTCGCAATGCAGATTCTGGCAGTGCGATATCCGCGCGCTGGGCTGCGCTCATCAGCCAATATTCATTAACCGCCCTTTGCTGCTCGAACTCAGCTGCCGAGCACGCATTAACCAGCGCAGGCTCACTCACAGCCGGCTTTGAAATCGGTGGTATTGCTCAACTAACCACGACCGCCGCCGTAGATGCCGAACGCTGCGTTACCTTCGGCACGCGCACAGGACACGCGCCTCCTTGAACAATAAACACTTGCTTATTACTGCATCTCTGAGCGCACCGAGAAATCAAGTCGCAGCGGCTGTAGACGCGTTTGTAACCTGTGAAATCTTCGGGATCAACGCCAATTTAGTGTTCTTCTGCAACACTGAGCCAACCTCTCACGCCAATGTGAAATACGTTGTCGAACGCTGTGGTGAAATAGCGGATAAACCCTTTGAGTGGGTTTGGGCAACCACGCATGTCGAGCCCGCTTTAATCAACCCTTTCCCTCGCCCGCCACTGACTCCAGGCCAGTTTAGCGAAATAGCCGCGACCACCGACCACTACCTGGATTTCTAATATGGCACTCCACCTCTTTAACATGGAAGGCTCCGTCTCCTCAATAACCCTGAGGGACCGGCTAATGTACACCCTGGACTTATGCGACGAGCGAGACACTCTCGTTGTTATGCATCCGCCAGAAGGTGTGTTAGCTAAAATGGAATTAGATTTGAACCACTACCCTTGTAGGGTTTATATTCTCGCGCACTCGGACAGTAGGAACCCTGCACCTGAGACAGAAAAGATTACAGTGGACGATCTTGTCCTGCTGTGCGCCCAGTCCCCAAAGATTAAAAGTTGGTATTAGAATGCAACCTGGCAGTGCGCCCACCGAAACCTACGATGTTCAATTTTCTGAAAAAATTGAGCGTACAAGGGACCAGTTCAAAGACTTTTTCAATGGTGAAATCGACGCCTTTCGCTCGCCTGCCAGCGAATACCGAATGCGTGCCGAATTCAAAATCTGGCACGATAAGGACACAGGACGCGCGTGCTACGCGATGCACCAGCCAAAAGTAAAAAACCAGGTTATCCCCATTGAGGATTTTGAGATTGGCTCAGCCAGAATTAGAGAATTGATGCCCGATGTTTTGGCTGCAGTGAACAACTCGACGCTACTGAAGCAAAAACTTTTTCAAATCGAATTTCTCACTGCAACAAGCGGAGACGCCGTCGTCTCACTCATTTATCACAGACCGCTCAGCGAACAATGGCAAGCGGAAGCGGAACAACTGCAATCCACGCTTCGGTGCCAATTAATTGGTCGCAGCCGCAAACAAAAAATCGCTCTCGGCAGAGATTATGTGCTTGAGACTCTCCTGGTAAACGATAAAAGCTACACCTACCAACAAGTGGAAACCGGATTCACCCAACCCAATGCTGCAGTATGCCAAAAAATGCTCACATGGGCTCAGACGGTAAGTGCCGACATCGGCGGAGATTTACTCGAACTCTATTGCGGTAACGGCAACTTTACGCTACCTCTCGCACAGAATTTTTCTCGCGTTCTGGCGACCGAAGTATCCAAAACATCTGTAAAGTCGGCGCTCTATAATATCGAACAGAACGGCGCGACCAACATTGCCATCGCGCGGCTCTCCAGTGAGGAATTCACCGAAGCGATGAATAAAGTTCGACGTTTCCGCCGGCTCGAAAACATTGACCTGGACAGCTACCAGTTTTCAACGATCTTTGTTGATCCTCCCAGGGCAGGGCTAGACACGGACACAGTCAAACTGGCGAGTCGATTTGACAACATTATTTATATTTCCTGTAACCCGGACACACTTGCTGATAACTTGGCAAGCCTTGCCACAACTCACGAAGTCACACGGCTCGCCTTATTCGACCAATTTCCTTATACCGAGCACCGTGAATGTGGTGTTATCCTGCGTCGAAGATAAACTCAAAGGCATCATCACCGAGGAGCTGGGTATATTCTGCACTCTATATATATCCCCAGCGCCCCCTTAGTCAGAAAGCCGCGCTATGAGTCTACTGGCGACGGGATCAATAAAATCTTTGTACTTGGCTTCTAGTTTTTCACGCTCAACATCATAAGCGCGTTTTTCTTTTTTCGGCAACGCTTTCCACGCGTCGAGTATCGGAATATGAGCTGTCGCTGCGGCGAGTTGACCGAAGACGCTATAGTCTGCCAACTCAGTCTCATCCAGACCCGCACCACTCAAGAGTACGCTAATTCGAATACTGGCCTCAGTATAGGTCACCTGCCCTTCCAGCATCGCAGACGCCAACACCCGAATACTATTGCGCGCTCTTTCCTGCGCCCTGGCGATATCCGCTGCCAGTTCGATTTCTTTCTGGCGCTGCCGTCGCAGCAATACGTGATAGTAAATCGCGATACCTGTAAGCACAGCGATAATGGCACCTGCGACAATGAACAAAAAAACCAAAATTTACTCCTCTTTCGATGTGTTACCCGGACTGTTCTCAAGCTCCAGTGCAGAATCTCCTGCGTCATCTTTTAAATGATCTGGAAGCTGGCGGCTGGTTTTCGCACCTAGCACACGTAAATCTTCTGCCCGTTTTACAAGATTACCGCGCCCTGTGCTCAAGCGCTTTATCGCCTTGTCATACGACTGAGAGGTTTTACCAATATACTGACCGACTTCTTCCATTGCGCTGATAAGCAGCACAAACTGGTCGTAAAGCTTGCCAGCACTTTCGGCAATTTTTTCCGCGTTTTTGTTTTGTTTTTCGTATCGCCAAAGAGTTTCCACTGTGCGTAATGCAACCATTAAGCTGGAAGGGCTGACGAGCACAATATTTCTGTCGTACCCCTCTTTGAACAAGCCAGGTGCGAATTGCATTGCTGCTATATATGCAGCTTCAATAGGGATAAAAATAAAAACGAAATCCAGCGTGCGAACACCTTCCAGTTGCTCGTAATTTTTGAGCGACAACCCCTTTATATGAGCACGCAATGAATCCACATGTTTTTTTAACGCACTTTCCTGCTCTGCACGATCCTCCAGCTGACAGTAGCGCTCATAGTCGGTTAGCGAAACTTTCGCATCAATAACAATATCCTTGCCTTCCGGCAGGTGAACGATCACATCAGGCCTAAACCGCCGTCCTTCTTCACTTGAATATTGGCGTTGTGTTTCGTACTCACTACCTTTTTGCAAGCCAGATTGTTCGAGAAGTCGCTCCAGAACAATTTCGCCCCAATTACCCTGAGTTTTATTGTCTCCCTTAAGCGCGGCCGCAAGGTTATTTGCTTCACTACTGATTTTTTGCGTCTGCTTCTGTAGCTCTGCTATCTGTCCTACCAACTGGTTTCGCTGCGAATTTTCTTTGTGATATACATCCTCTACCCGTTGGTTGAAAGCCTTCAGCTGTTCTTTGAACGGCGAAAGGATAGATTCCATATTTTGGCGTGTATTAACAGTGAATTTTTCCTGCTTAGTCTCGAAAAGCTTATTTGCGGACAATTCAAACTCGCGGAACAACTTTTCTCGCGCTTCTTCCAACAACGATTTTTCCTTGTCAAGACGCTCTCGTTGCTCCTCAAACCGCGTTTCCATTTGCACATATTTACTTCGATATTCCTTCGCTTCACTCAGTTCTTCACGCAGGGCTCCGACGGACAGGCGAGTACTCTCCAGCTCGGCTTCCAGGCGTGCAATCGCGATATCTTTTTGGTGGAGAGAATCAATTTGGGCTCGCTCATCAGCGTCTTTTGACAGCTGCAGTTCCTCAACTATTGATTTTTCGCGCGCGGCGAGCCGAACCCAGAAAACCAAAACGGACAGCGGCATAACAAATGCGATGCCAGCAAGGAACGCATATAAAAGATGAAGAAACTGCGGTTGAGAAATATCGAACATTAAGTAGGGTTGTACTCTAGGTTTTGGTATGATTTGAGATCGTTGATATTCTACATGACTGGGGTAAAAACCCCAGCGGTTCCATGCCAGTAAAACCCACGCTTGCCTCTAAAAACGCTCGTATACTCGTTCTGGACTCTGGTGCTGGCGGGCTCACCGTGGCGCGCGAGATATTGCACCGCAACCCGGATGTGAGTATGGACTACTTCGCCGATATTGCTGGTTTTCCATACGGCACCATGCCAGACGATGTTTTAATCCGCAGATTGGTATCTCTTGTTGGTAACTGCCTCAGCCAACGGCAACCAGACATAGTCGTACTCGCTTGCAACACAGCCAGTACACTCGCTCTACGCGCACTTAGAGCGCGCTATCCCACCGTAGAGTTTGTGGGAGTCGTACCGGCGATAAAGCCCGCAGCATCAATTACCCGCACAGGAGTTATCGGCTTGTTAGCCACGCCGGCAACTGTAAACCGCGACTACACACGGCAGTTGATCGAGGATTTCGCAGGTAATCATGAAGTCGTCACCCACGGGAGTAACCCCCTGGTGGTATGCGCTGAACAATTGCTACAAGGCACAAAACCCGATACGGGCATACTCATAGAAGAATTAGGCAAGCTCAGAACTAAATCAACAGCTGGATCTGTCGATACAATAGTACTTGCGTGCACTCATTTTCCTCTACTCCTGCCTTACTTTAAAGCGCTTCCCTCTTGCGAGTCCATTTCCTGGGTCGACTCTGGATCGGCTATCGCTAATCGCGTTCATCACTTACTGCAAAAGCTCGGACAGCGTGACCACAGCCATTCAAAAATTACTTTCATAGCAGCACATTCCGCCAACGACGCACCGCCATACAAGACCTACGCCAGCTACTTACTGCAAGAGGCATTGCCACAGTACGACATACTCCATTTACCGCTGATATAAACTACACCACCTAAAATAGAAAACCCCCGGTGAACAAGTCCACCAGGGGTTTTTAGGAAACATTAAAATTAATGTATTTTTATATCTGCGTTGGCGACAACTTCTGATTCAAAAGCACTGCCTTCGAAGCGACTGTTTTCTCTAGAGAGCTGTGTAGCCAAACCCGCGACTTGCGTTGGCTCCATATCATCGGCAGTACCAGCAGACTTTTTCACCACGCCTACGACTTGGTAGCCTCCATCGCGAACCGGGCTTGCGTCAAACGCGGTCTCACCTTCTATCAGTGGCATGGAAAAAACCGTGTTTCGGGTAGCTGGGTCACTGACTGGATCCGAGCGAGAGACATCTTCAAACATTGCGTAAGCGTAGCCAGAACTCTCCGCTAGCGCATTAAGATCCTCGGACGATTTCGCCTCTGCAATAAACGTCTCAGCTTTTTCCTCGAGTAGATCGTTCAACTTGCTTTCAGTAAGCTTGCTAACAACCTGCTCTTTTACCTCCTCCAACGGCTTGATATGTTCAGGCGAATGCGTGTTCTTACGCACGACCAGCGCCCTATTGCCGGCCAGTTCAATAACTTGACTATTTCGGTTATCGATCAAAACCTCATCACCAAACGCTGCGTTGCGAACTTCGGGGTTTCCAGCAACGCCAAGGCCGGTATTGCGCTGGAAGGGCTGAGTGGTTTTGACTTCTATACCCAACTCTTTCGCAGCACCAGACAAATCGGGCGCACCAAATGTAAGTTCGTCAAGTTTTTCCATCTCAGAAAGATAGATTCCCTCTGCCTTTGCTACTTTCAAGCTACGCTCGATAGCAGCCTTACGGGATTCAAAACTGGGTACTTCGGGAACGTCTTTCTTCAATACTTTAATGAAGTGCGTACCAGAATCGGTCTTAACAGGACCTGACACCTCGCCCTCGCCGAGTTCACGTGCCGCAGACTCGAAAGCCTCAGGAAAAGCGCCAGCAACCAAGACACCCAATTCACCGCCCTGATCTCGAGAACCGGCATCGTCTGAGTAGGCCTTAGCCACATCGGCGAACTCGTCACCGGCAGCAAGTTTTGCCTGCACTTCGGTCAACTTCGCGGAAGAATCTTCCTCAAGCAGAATATGAGCCACGGTTAGCTCTGGGGTTGCATCAAAGCTTTCCGCTTCTTGTTCGTATTGCGAACGAACATCTGCCTCGTCCACTGTAACTGTCGCTGCAATACTATTAACAGAGAGCTCGATATAATCCACAGAGAGTTTTTCCGGCTCGCGGAATTCGGCCTCATTTGCCTGGTAGTAGGCAGCTATCTCTGCATCGGTAACTTCAATTGAGTCAGCGAGGTCATCAGCAGGAATTTTTACAGTAAAAAACGAACGCTTTTCGTTAATAATGGCAATGATTTCGCTTTTCTCTTTTTCAGTTACAAAGCTCGATAGCTCCAAACCTTTATTCAATTGCCCCAGCATCATCTCTTCTGCGGTCGCGGCTTTATAGGCCGCAGGGGTAAGCCCCACCCGGGCGAGAAGCGAGCGATACTGCTGCGAGCTGAACTTACCGTCTACCTTGAATTCCTCTTGGCCAACAATAGCCCCGTTGATGGACTTCTCAGAAACGGCCATACCGCCTTTTTCAGCCGCTGCCAGAACTGCTGCTTTGCGAGTCAATCGCTCTAACACTGGCTGGGCAAGGTTTTCATCTTTTAAATAGTCTGCAGAAGGGTCGACTCCCTGTTGCGCGAGTAAACGCTGTTTCTGCATATATATTTCACGACTCAACTCTTTCTTTGTAATTGAGCGTCCATCCACAACAGCCGCATCGGTGCCAGCAACTGACCCCAAAAACGAGCTACCCACGCCGGTGATCACCATCGGGAGAATAAAAAACAGGATAACGATCACACTGACAATCGTTCCCTTTAGATTGTCTCTAACACTCTGAAGCATAACCAACCTCGAAAATTACGCTGAAACACACACAAAAAAAGGCGCTAGTTTACCGCGCCTTTATTGTTCTACAGTTTCCAAATTTAACCGCACCTAGATGTGTTGTTTCTAATTATTTTTTTACAATTCCTGTTTGCCCCAACAGTCTTTAAGTGCAGCGTTATAAGACCGAGTGATCTATCGCTTTGAACTCACAAATACAGAAAATATTAAGGCCGGCAATTGACAATATCGATAGAGTTTTGGAACTGTAGTTATTTTGGTTTCTTAGTTTACTGCGTCTTTAAGCGCTTTACCCGCTTTAAAGCTTGGGATTTTTGCGGCAGCAATCTCAATTGGGTCACCAGTCTGTGGGTTACGGCCGGTGCGAGCTGCGCGCTCTTTCACCAAAAAGGTACCGAAACCTACCAAAGCAACCTGGTCGCCTTCTTTGAGGGCATTTGCGATAGATTCCGTTACAGCGTCTAGTGCTCGGCCAGCTGCTGCTTTAGAAATATCTGCAGACGCTGCAATCGCTTCTACCAGTTCAGATTTATTCACTTTTATCCCCTCTTTATATTTTGTTTCAAATTACAACTCAAATTCGTTCCTACGCATTCGCTTATGAAGGGTAGTCGGTTTCCACCTAAACTTCCCGCCAGCCCGCTATTTTTGGGACCTTGCGACGTTTCGCGAAGAATTGCGATTTATACCAACTGCCCCTTGACCGGTCAAGAATCAAATACATTATTTGCCAATCAAGGGTTTATATGGCTGCAAATCGTACAAACCAGCATAAACTGCTTGACTATCTACGATTTACTAACCAGCAGATAGTTCTCAATGTGTACTAATACGGCTCTCTTTATTCGCATCCTTACTTGCTTGCGCCTCTTCCAGCTCTTTGTACTCTTCGTCACTAAAGGGCTTGGGCATATACTGGAGCGCGTCCTGCAAAACCTGGTCAATCCACTTAACGGGCTTGATAGTTAGATCTTCTTTAATATTGTCTGGAATATCTCGTAAATCAGCCGCATTTCCCTCTGGAATAATCACGGTTTTAATTCCGCCGCGATGCGCTGCTAGCAGCTTTTCCTTTAGACCACCAATCTTTAATACTTCTCCCCGCAGGGTAATTTCCCCGGTCATTGCCACGTCCGCGCGCACTGGAATATCGGTGAATACAGAAACCAACGCGGTACACATAGCAATACCTGCGCTTGGGCCATCTTTTGGGGTTGCCCCTTCTGGCACATGAATGTGTAAATCACGTTTTTCATTGAATTCTGGGGGAATCCCTAAAAACTGCGCTCGGGACCTAACCACCGTCATTGCGGCCTGAATAGACTCCTGCATAACGTCCCCAAGCGAACCTGTCTTCACCAAACGCCCTTTACCTTTGACTGCACTTGCCTCAATCGTAAGCAGCTCACCGCCCACTTGAGTCCAAGCCAAACCCGTCACCTGACCAATCTGGTTTTCCTGCTCGGCTTTACCGTAATCGGTTTTGCGTACACCCAAATAGTCTTCCAGTTGATCTGGCGAAACAGTGTTCACATCGTGAGAGTTCGCCTTCACATTTTTGGTGACCACCTTGCGGCAAATTTTTGCAATTTCGCGATCCAAGCCCCTTACCCCCGCTTCACGGGTGTAATAACGGATGACATCGAGAATAGTAGCGTCATCCAGTGCGACTTCGTCTTTCTTGAGACCGTTGTTTTTCATCTGCTTCGGCAACAGGTAACGCGAAGCAATGTTAACTTTCTCATCTTCTGTATAGCCCGGAATTCGTATCACTTCCATACGATCAAGCAAAGGGCCAGGAATATTCATCGTATTTGACGTGCACACGAACATTACGTCAGATAGATCGTAATCAACCTCAAGGTAATGATCGTTGAAGTGGGAATTCTGCTCAGGGTCTAGTACTTCCAACAGGGCCGAGGCAGGATCTCCCCGGTGATCCATCCCCATCTTGTCAATTTCGTCCAACAAGAATAGAGGGTTGGAAACGCCTGCTTTGGACATTTTTTGAATAAGCTTGCCCGGCATAGAGCCGATATAAGTTCGTCTATGCCCGCGGATTTCAGCTTCATCCCGCACGCCCCCAAGCGCCATACGTACAAATTTGCGATTGGTAGCCCGAGCGATAGATTCTCCCAATGAGGTTTTACCTACACCGGGAGGACCAACGAGACAAAGTATCGGGCCCTTCACTTTTTTGACTCTTTTTTGAACAGCCAGATATTCTAGGATTCGCTCTTTCACCTCGTCTAATCCGTAGTGATCAGCCTCCAGAATGCCTGATGCTCGTTCAAGGTCGTGTCGAACTTTGCTGCGTTTTTTCCACGGAAGATTTACTATCCAATCAATGTACGCGCGCACTACAGAAGCTTCAGCCGACATTGGCGACATCATTTTCAGCTTGTTCAGCTCGGCCTTCGCCTTCTCTTCGGCCTCCTTGGTCATGCCAGCATCAGCGATTTTTCGCTCTAGCTCTTCACCTTCACTGACTTCCTCACCCATCTCCCCGAGCTCTTTCTGAATCGCTTTCATTTGCTCATTCAGATAGTACTCACGTTGACTCTTCTCCATTTGCTTCTTAACGCGGCCGCGGATGCGCTTCTCAACCTGGTAGAGGTCGGCCTCAGCTTCCATGAGACCAATCAGATGCTCAAGCCGATCACGTACAGAGGCGATTTCGAGGATTTCCTGCTTCTGAGCAAGTTCAAGGCTCATATGAGCCGCAACCGTATCGGCGAGCCGCCCGGGCTCGTCTATACCACTCAGCGAGGTCATCACCTCAGCAGGTACTTTTTTACTGATGTTCACATACTGTTCAAAGCGGGATAACAGCGAACGGGTAAGAACATCAACATCGCGCCCATCTTCCTCGCCGGCATCAACCACCGAAATTTCTGCGGAGAAATAGTCCTCCACCTCGTTTATTGACAACACCTCTGCGCGCTGTCGCCCTTCCACTAGTACCTTTACCGTACCATCAGGCAACTTCAATAACTGCAGCACAGCGGCGACAGTAGCGAAGCTGTAGAGATCGTCGATTCCCGGCTCATCAACAGCCGCATGCTTCTGAGCCACTAACAGGATTTGCTTGTCTTCGGCCATTGCGCGCTCGAGCGCAGCGATGGACTTGGCTCGGCCAACAAACAGCGGTATCACCATATGTGGGTAGACAACCACATCTCTAAGCGGCAATAACGGCAGCATGTTCTCGGTGGTTTTTTCGTCTGATATTTCCATAATGGACCTCGAATAATCTATGAACAGGTCGTAACACCTGTAGCGATGCAGTCGAGCGGCGAATAAAAAAGGCAGGTCGCGCACTGACATAATATTGTTATGTCTTTTTTAGCGTTATTAGTGACCGGTCTCAGCACTACTCTGTACAACTTTACCGAACAGTATTTTGGGCAATTCACCAGAAAAACAAGCCCAGCAAAAAAAAGGCGCTCTAAAAGCGCCCTTTCTCTACATTCCAATCCACTAGGAAACCCGAAAAAGATCAGTCTTCTGGTACAGCGACCGCCGACTCAGAGTTCCCATATACCAATAGCGGCGCGGATTCTCCGCGTATTACCGAATCGTCGACAACCACTTTAACTACATTCTCTTCGGATGGCAGTTTGTACATGGTATCTAACAGTACATTTTCCATAATAGATCGCAAACCACGTGCTCCGGTTTTCCGAACCATGGCTTTTTCCGCAACAGCTTCCAAGGCATCCGCACGAAAATCGACTTCGACATTTTCCATTTCAAACAGCTTGGCGTACTGTTTAACCAGCGAATTCTTCGGCTCCCGTAAAATGGTTACCAACGCTTCTTTGTCCAATTCGTCCAAGGTGGCTATCACAGGTAAACGACCGACAAACTCTGGAATCAACCCATAGCGCACCAAATCTTCCGGCTCGAGGTCTTTGAGCGTTTCACCAACATTTTTACTGCCATCTTTACTTTTGACTTCAGCGCTGAAGCCAATGCCACCCTTTTCGGAGCGATCACGAATAATCTTGTCGAGACCCGCGAATGCACCGCCGCAAATAAACAGAATATTGGAGGTATCTACCTGCAAAAACTCTTGCTGTGGATGCTTACGGCCACCTTGCGGTGGGACAGATGCAATTGTGCCTTCAATCAGCTTCAGCAACGCCTGCTGAACGCCCTCACCAGACACATCGCGCGTTATGGAGGGGTTGTCCGATTTACGTGAAATCTTGTCGATTTCATCAATATAAACAATGCCCTGCTGCGCTTTTTCGACGTCGTAATCACACTTCTGAAGAAGCTTCTGAATGATGTTCTCAACGTCCTCACCAACGTACCCTGCCTCGGTAAGTGTCGTCGCATCTGCGATAGTGAAAGGCACATTGAGCAAGCGGGCTAGGGTTTCAGCCAAAAGCGTTTTACCGCTACCGGTTGGTCCGACCAAAAGAATGTTGCTCTTGCCCAGTTCAACCTCGTCTTTACCCTTTTTCTTGTCACCAACACGCAGCCGCTTGTAGTGGTTGTAAACCGCTACCGCGAGCACTTTCTTTGCGTCCTGCTGACCGATCACGTACTCGTCCAGTGTCGCAGAGATATCGATAGGTACGGGCAGCTTGTCACCGTTCCCTTCTGGTGTGTTTTCCTGAATTTCTTCGCGAATGATGTCGTTACACAAGTCCACACATTCGTCGCAAATGAATACTGATGGCCCTGCGATCAGCTTGCGAACTTCGTGCTGACTTTTGCCACAAAACGAACAATACAGCAGTTTGCCGCTATCTTCGTTGTCATTACCATTGTCGGACATTCATCGTCTCCAACTGAATCTTGTTCTTCGTCTTAACGCCAAAACTGCACTTGTTGGCGACAGACCCAAGCCGTCGCCCTTGTCTAGCAAAGTCTAGCGCAAATTTGGCTAAAGTAGCCTTGCGGCTGAAGGTCTGAGCTTATTGTGTCCACGGTTTAGCGTGAGTGTCAACTGAGCAAAGACCAATGCAATTAATCAGCCAACAAGGTTTACTTACTTTCCTCAGGTACGCGCTGATAGAGTACGTCGTCAACCAAACCATAGGCTTTCGACTCTTCCGCGCTCATAAAGTTGTCCCGCTCGGTATCGCGAGCGACCTCTTCGACCGACTTGCCGGTGTGCTTCGCCATGATCTCGTTCAGGCGAGCCCGGATTTTCAGGATCTCCTGGGCATGGATATGAATATCGCTCGCTTGCCCCTGAGCGCCACCAGACGGCTGGTGAATCATGGTGCGCGCATTGGGCAAACAGAATCGTTTGCCAGTGGCACCAGCAGACAACAAGAATGAACCCATGCTGCACGCCTGACCAATACACATAGTACTAACGTCGGGCTTAATAAATTGCATAGTGTCGTATATCGACATGCCCGCAGTGACGGAGCCGCCCGGAGAATTAATATAAAGGTGGATATCCTTATCGGGATTTTCCGCCTCGAGGAATAACAATTGCGCCACTACCAGGTTGGCCATATGGTCTTCGACCTGCCCCACCAGAAAAATGACCCGCTCTTTGAGCAGTCGGGAATAGATATCGTAGGAGCGCTCTCCCCGCGCAGTTTGTTCTACAACAATAGGCACCAGGGAGCTTTGAATTGTAGTGGATTGTCCACCCATAGGATTAAATTGAGACATCAGAGAATTCCGTGACAATTATGATTTGGATCGGTATGCGGGCCCATGGAAAAACGGCCGACAACAATTATTTGGTACTGCCGACAAACTTTGAGTCAGCGAACAAACGAGGCGGTGACAGCAGGCATACCTGTTTTCTTAGCTAAAATTCATTATAAGGCGAGTTAACTCGGTTACAACGCCTTGATTCCACGGCGACGCAAAAAAATCCTGAAAACGCCTACAAAACCGCCAGAATGAGCGTTTCACGCCCACCTATCAGCACTAAATTTGGAGTGCGCAATGCCTTATTTCAACCCCAGTCAAAAAAAAACCCCTCCGAGGAGGGGTTTTTTTAGATCGTTACAGATCAGGCTTCTTCTGCTTGAGGCTCTTGCGGCTTGATCACTTCGTCGTAGCTCACTGTTGCATCCGTAACAGTCGCTTTTTCGAGCAGCAATTCAACAACCTTCTCTTCCAGCGCAGCAGCCTCGACATTCGCCAACAGTTGCTCGTTGCTGTAGTAGTAGTTGATCACTTCCTGAGGGTCTTCATAGGTCGAAGCGGCCTCTTCGATCAAGGAGCGAACAATATCCTTGTCTGCCTTCACTTCATATTTTTTCACTACTTCGGAAACAATCAGCGCCAGCGCTGTGCGTCGCTCAGCCTGAGCTTTGAACATATCGTCCGGCAACAGCGCCTGAAGATCCAGGTTCTGCGCGCTCTGACCGTATTGCTGAACCATCTGTTGACGCATTGCACCAATTTCGCTCTGTACCAACGCAGCGGGCAGATCGACCGAATTTGACTCGAGCAACGCATTCATTACCTGCTCTTTTACTTTAGCCTTGATAGCACGCTGCTTCTCACGCTCCATATTAGACTTAACCTCTTCGCGGAACTTCTCTTCTCCACCTTCGGTTACGCCAAATTTGGCATAAAATTCTTCGTCGAGCTTAGGCAGCTTTTCGCCGAGCACTTCGTGAACGGTGATTTCAAACTCTGCATCTTTACTGCGCAAATCTTCGACGTGATAATCATCTGGAAAAGTCACGTTAATCGGCTGTGTTTCGCCAGCCTTCATGCCAGTAATGCCTTTTTCGAAGCCAGGAATCATACTGCCGGAACCAAGCTCCAATTGATGCCCTTTTGCTTCTCCGCCATCAAAGGCTTCGCCATCAATTTTGCCCAGAAAATCGATAGTGACTTTGTCACCTTTTTTCGACTTGCGCTTAACGGGCTCCCAAGAGGACTGACCTTTTTGCAGTGTCTCGACCATTTTGTCGATGTCTGCGTCGGTGATTTCCGCGTCGTAGCGGGTAATTTCGATGTTGTCGAGTTCTTTTAACTCAACTTCTGGGTAGACTTCGAAGGTGGCGATGTATTCAACATCCTTACCTTCATCCATCTGCTTTGGCTCGATACTAGGCTGACCGGCAGGGCGCACAGATTCCTGGCGAACCGCGTCGTAAAAGCTGCGCTGGATGGTATCGCCCAACACTTCCTGACGAACGCCTTCACCAAAACGCTGCTTGACAACTTTAAAAGGAACTTTGCCTTTGCGAAAACCATTGATTCTGACGGTTTTAGCGGCCTGCTTAAGACGCTTTTCTACTTCCTGATCGATTATCTCGGCGGGAATACCAACAGTTAATCGACGCTCCAAACCGGAAGTCGTTTCGATAGAAACTTGCATTTCGTTCCTCTTACAATTTGCAGATAGATTTCAAAATAGAGTGTGGTGCGGTCGGAGAGACTCGAACTCTCACACCTTGCGGCACTGGAACCTAAACCCAGCGCGTCTACCAATTCCGCCACGACCGCGTTGCTTCACAAGCTACAATTTTTCTGACCTCACTTCCGTAAGCTATTGTTTTTAAAGGACAATTAAACGGTTTCTTGAGGTGGGTCAGTTTGAAGGGTGGCAATTGTGCCACAGTCCATTAAGGGGTTCAACAACAAAACTGTTTTGGACTGTGATGCGGGCCAAAATCGACCCGCAGGTGGGGCTATACGCGCTCGAGTATCGTCGTAATACCCTGCCCCAAACCAATACACATAGTCGCGACACCAAGAGATTTGTCTTCTTCCTGCATCACAGACAGGAGCGTTCCGGTAATTCGCGTACCCGAGCAACCAAACGGGTGCCCCAACGCAATAGCGCCACCATATAGGTTGACCTTTTCGTCCATGCTTTCCAGGAGATCGAGGTCTTTAAGCACTGGCAAAGATTGCGCAGCAAAAGCTTCGTTAAGCTCTATCGCATCAATATCGCCAATTGACATACCGAGCTGTTTCAACGCCTTCTGGGTAGAAGGCACCGGGCCATAGCCCATGATGGACGGGTCCACGCCAGCTAATGTCATCGCGCGGATTTTGGCGATAGGCGCCAAACCCAATGCTTTCGCTTTTTCAGCCGACATCACCAGCATGCCTGAAGCGCCATCGGTGATTTGCGAGGAGGTTCCAGCAGTGACGGTCCCACCCTTGGGGTTGAACACCGGTTTCAGGGTCGCGAGCACCTCAACCGTGGTATCCGCCCGAATCGTCTCGTCATCGACCACCGTGAAGGGGGTACCGTCAGAGTCGTGCCCACGCATGGGCACAATTTCCCGTTTAAACTTTCCGGCAGCGGTTGCCGCCGCAGCGCGTTGATGGGACCGCGCGCCGAACGCATCCATCTGCTCCCGTGAAATACCATGCAGCAAGGCCAAAAACTCGGCCGTCATGCCCATAGAACCAGCAGCCTTAGCCACCGTGTGCCCCATTGCCGGGTTGATATCGACACCCTCGTTCATATCGATATGCCCCATGTGCTCTACCCCGCCAACCACATAGACATCGCCCAACCCCGCCATGATATTGGCCGCGGCGGTATGCAGCGCAGACATGGATGAGCCGCATAAACGATTAATTGTCTGCCCAGGCACCGTGTGTGGCAGACCAGCCAACAAGCCGACATTGCGACCCAGGTTGAAACCCTGCTCACCCCGCTGCATAACACACCCCCAAAGAAGATCATCGATTTCGGCGGGGTCCAAGGCATCGTTTCGTGTGACTAGCGTCTTCACCAATTGAGCGCTCATGTCATCCGCACGCAAAAAGCGGAAGCAACCATTTTTGGAGCGCCCCATAGGGCTGCGGGCATAATCGACAATTACTACATCTCTCGCTTGTAAACTCATCGCGTTACACCTCGGCTTTTGGATAATAAGTTTGGCCAGTTTCCACAATCTTTTGCAGCCCGGGCGTGAGTTGGTATAGAGGACCAAGCGTTTCGCAGGACGACGCCATCTCTGCAATGACTTTGGCGCCAGCTTGATCTATCCAACGGAAAACCCCACCACGGAACGGCGGAAACCCTAAACCATAGACCAGAGCCATATCCGCCTCGGCCACCGAGGCGACAATTCCTTCCTCGAGACATCGGGCCATCTCGGTCACCATGGGTATCATCATCCGCGCGATGATATCTTCATCAGTAAAGTCCCTTAATGCCGCGCAATGAGGTTTGAGTAGCTCATAGCTTTCTTCGGTAGGTACTTTCTGCGGCTTACCCTTTTTATCTGGAGCGTAGTTGTAGAAGCCCTTTTCGTTTTTCTGTCCCAAACGGCCTGCCTCAAACAAAACATCGCTGGCAGCCTTGAAGGACTTGCCCATGCGGTCAGGAAAGCCTTCAGCCATCACCGATTCGGCGTGTACGCCCGTATCGATCCCCACAACGTCAAGCAGATACGCAGGCCCCATGGGCCAGCCCCACCGCTCCATTACCTTATCAACCTTTTGAAAATCTGCGCCGTCACGCAAAAGCATTGCAAAACCCGCGAAATAGGGGAAGAGCACACGGTTTACCAGAAACCCAGGGCAATCTTTAACCACCACCGGTTTTTTACCTAGCGCGCTGGCATAGGCCACCGTGGTGGCAACTGCAGAATCAGAGGTGTGCGTGCCGCGTATAACCTCAACGAGAGGCATGGCGTGTACGGGGTTAAAGAAGTGCATACCGCAAAAGTTCTGCGGCCGCTGCAGAGGCTCAGCGAGAAAATCAATGGAGATCGTCGAGGTGTTCGAGCAGAGTACGGCGGTGTCCGAGAGGTGTTTCTCTACTTCCGTGAGCACCGCGTGCTTGATATTTGGATTCTCAACAACAGCTTCGACGACAATATCGACCGCTCCGAACCCTTCGTAACTCAGGGTAGGTTGAATTCTGTTGAGGACCTCGGCCATCTTGGCTGTGTCGATACGGCCCCGCGTAACCTGTTTATTAAGCAGCTTCGCCGCCTCTGCCATGCCGAGATCCAACCCCTGGGTGGCGATATCTTTCATTACGACCGGTGTGCCTTTATAAGCACTTTGGTAGGCTATGCCGCCACCCATGATACCTGCGCCAAGCACCGCCGCTTTTTTTACTTCGCCCGGCGCGGACTTGATAAACGACTTGGCTTTTTTACCGAGAAGCTGATCGTTAAGAAACAGGCCAACGAGGCTCTCAGCCACCGGCCCTTGAGCGAGTTCGGCAAACAGCTCCGTCTCTACCGCCAGCGCAGCGTCCCGCTCCAGTTTGGCGCCATTCTGCATTGATTGAACTGCCGCTACCGGCGCGGGATAATGGCGGCCCGCCTGCCCTTTAATAAACATCTTCGCGCCTTCAAACGCGAGCAGGCCCTCCGTATCATTGATTCGAAGAGGGGACTTTTTCAGCTGCCGTCGGGGAAGATAAGGCAATGAACCCGAGATGGCATCGCGCAAAACTTTAATTGCTGCGTCATGCAGTTTTTCCGGTGCGACCACGCCATCGGCGACGCCCGCCCGCAGCGCAGCATCTGGTCGCTGATCCTTGCCAGAGGCGATCCAGTCAATCGCAACATCAAGACCCGCCAGGCGCGGCAAGCGGACCGTTCCACCCCAGCCCGGAATAATACCAAGCTTGGTTTCAGGCAGCCCGATTTTGGCTTTGTGACTTAAAATTCGAAAATCGCAGGCGAGACTGATCTCCATACCGCCGCCCAGACAATAGCCATTGATCGCGACAACAGTCGGTACCGGAAGATCTTCCAAGCGGGAAAACAGCGCATTGGTTTTGCCGTTATACGCCTTTACTGCATCGGTGCCCCCGGCAAATACTTTGCCGAATTCATTGATATCGGCACCAACAATAAACACCTCTTTCGCACTACTGAAAAGCAGGCCTGACAAACCTGGGTGGCTCTCCAATATATCCAGCGCATCGCCCAGCTCGGCCATGGCCTGCATACTAAATTTGTTAACCGACTCACCCTGTAAATCGAATTGCAGTTCCACAATTCCATCCTCTAGGGGGATCAACTTGAACGCCTTGCCATCGAAAATCATGCTCACCTCGAACAGGTAGTTGCTGCAGTGCCATACCTTAAATTCGCTGGTAGCACCGTGCAGTGAAAAATTCGCTTGAAACGTCTGTCGTAAACGATCATAGCACCCCCACCGGCGGGTTGCCGGGGAGTGTGCTAGGCTCGGCGATCGCTAAAAGATACCGTAATAACAACGCAGTCGTGGGCAGACTGATTGGCCAGACTGTGTGAGCGATGAAGTGAAAAGTGGAAGCCTTCGCCAACACCCAACTGATATTCATTGCCGTCAAGGCGCAATACCAATTCACCTTCGACAACAATACCGCCGACGAATCCCTTGCGGATCATCCATTCAGTCGAAATCTGGCTGCCAGGGCTGTATGTTTGGCGCGAGAGGTAAACCCCATCATGCCCCGCCTCCGGCAGCGGCATAATAAGATTTTCGGTGCCATCTTTGCGAATAGAAAGAAAATCCGCCGCCCGGTAAATAGGCGGCAAAATCTCCAATGTATCTGAAAAAAACTCCTGCAGAGTCATGGGGATTGCAGAAAGCACTTTCTCTAGAGATGCGACCGACGGGCTCACCTTGCCCTGCTCGATCATTGACAAAGTACTGTTAGTCACCTCTGCCCGACGCGCCAACTCCCGCTGGGAAAGTCCGTGCTGCTTGCGAACCGCCTGCAGCCGCTCGCCGAGTCGATTGTTGGCGGAAACCGCCGTTTGCTCCGACAGAACTGCTTGCGGAGATTGCTCTTCCATGATGGCTCCTTAAAAGTCATACCCCTCGTTATCTCCCAAGCTGACGGGATTAGCGAAACCGGGGAGTGTTATTTCGGTATTGCTGATCGAGATTTCCTCTTCATCGATCACCCGAGTCCCGAACTCGTATATCGGGCGTAAATCACCTTTGTCGGCCGCGGCTAAATAGCGTGCTGCATCGTCTCGGCTCTGCACCTGTTTATCCTGAAAAGCGGTCCATTGACCACCGGAATAATGGCGCTCTAGATAGCGGTTAACAACAGTCGGTGACAGCACTGTGGCAGTCGCATTGTTTCCACCAAAACCTTTCGAGTTCAGGAACGCAACGTCGATGTTACCGCATCCCAGGTCAATATCCTGGTTGGAGATGTGTAGCCGCGCCCCAAAAACGTCGTCTGCCACACCGTCAATTGTTTTGATGCCGGGCACCACGCCCTGCGCGAAGGCACCGAGCGTGGCCGCCATTTGATCGCCACTGGCGGGGCCCAAGGAATGCCCAAGGTATGACTTCACCGCTGCGACAGGCCAATGCTCAATGCCAAATGCTCGCGCGACCTGATCGAATATTTTGGATTCGGTAGTGCGGTTGTGCGGTGTACTGGAGCCGTGCGCCTGCACAAAACTCCGCTGTTGTATAGCTTCGTCACCTAACAGCGAACGCGCCAGACCAACTGCTTTTGCCATCGTCAGATAATTACCTGCGCCCGGCGCAGAAATAGACTTTTTAAACCCGTCAGCATTGATATAAACGCCGGGAACCGCGCCAAACACTTGCGCGCCCAGCTGCACGGCCAGGTCATCCGCCATCAACACCACATACTGAGCCGATTCCGCCAGAGTAAAGCCACAGTTTTCGCCAAAGGGACGACTGGCCCGGCGAAAATCAGGGCTTGCACCGACAGCAAGACCATCCAATTTGCATAAATCAGCATCGGTCGCGAGCGCACTCATTGCGGCATAGCCGTCGATAATTTCTGGAATAATAGGCGCCTCAGCGGAGCCTACAACCACAACCTTGCGACGACCTGACTTTATTTCAGCAACGCCCTGGTTAAGGTTATATAAAAAAGTGGCACAGGCGCCCGTCATACCGCCAGTGATACCCACACTACCCAGTACATAAGCGTTAATAAAATCTGCTGGCATGGTGTTTAACCCGAGAGCCAGCTGCTTTGACGTCACCCGACTCGCAAGCGCGCGCGACTGCATCATCCCACCTAAGCCAGTATTGTCTAACTGACTCATTACACTACTGCTGTAAACACCAATCTCATCTGGCGCAACCGCCGAGACAATACGCTGCCAATCGATACCCATCGATTGAACCGCATCGCTCGCAGCCAAAATAGCGAGCTGCAAGCCACGGGGATGATGCTGTGAACGATAGTGGGAGCCAGGATCGAAACCAGTAGGAAGCTGGCCAGCGGATTGAACCGCCATTTTACTGCGGCACTTCAATAACAGTGTCTGATCAGAGTCGATAGTGATTTTGTAGCGTCGCCCGCCTTCATCAAGCGGGTCTGCACGCCAGTGCTCGGGGATCGGGTGCGGCAAATCGCGACCGGCAATATCAAAGCTCACGGGCGATGTCGACTCGGCTTTTAAGGTGATATTTTTACCAATCGCGGTGTTGTCCACATCGAAAAACGACGATTCGATTCTTCGAATCAGGGTTCCGTCCAACACCGATTGAGGGTCTAGGTCCGGGCTCCCCATCAAGTGGGCAAGCGAGTCCAGTGTTGCGGCTTTGTCGCCTGCTGAAAGACTCTCGAAAATCATCCGCTGGTACGCCTGGTGACCGGAGCTTCTACCGGCGGCGTTATATCCACCAAATCCAACAATAAGAGGTAACGGAGTAGGCATAAAAAAGGGCTCGAAAATAGCTTCAGGGTTTTTGCGCACAGTGTATTGCCCAGCTTCCCCAAACACACAAGCCTTTTTGGACACCAAATGATGCCATTTTGGCCACGCAGTCGTACAATTAATCAAGCTGACCACTAATTCGACTGAGCACCTCCGATGCTACAAATTTGCTTTCTGCTCTACCCTAATATGCTGGCAACCAGCACGACTTTGCCCATGGAGCTGCTGGCGTCAGCGACCGCTCTGGCAAAGACACAACACCCCCGCAAGCGCGAGCACATAGAGATAACCCTGGCATCGTTGGATGGCAAAGCGGTGGTGACCCATACGGGAATTACACTAACACCCGATTGCCCGCTCGATGCAGTACCGCCCCCAGATATCGTTTACCTACCCGCGCTGTGGCGAAACCCCGAGCCGGTTATCGCAAAACAGCGTGAGCTACTCCCTTGGTTGCAGCGCGAACAGCAGCGAGGCGCTGCTCTCGCTGCGGTTGGAACCGGCTGCTGGTTTCTCGCTGAAGCCGGACTGCTCGACGGTAAAGCCGCGACAACTCACTGGTACTACTTCGACCGGTTCCAGGCCCGTTATCCAAAAGTGCAGCTAAAACGAAGTAATTTCATTACCCAGGCAGACAACATATTTTGTGCTGGCAGCGTCAACTCGCTGGCTGATCTCACCGTCTACTTTATTCAGCAACATTTCGGGCAGTCCGTCGCTCACCATGTGGAACGGCATTTCTTTCACGAAATACGGCGACTGTATGAAACAGCACATGCAGGCGACCAAATAGCCAAAATGCATCCGGATGAGGTGATAGTGCAGGCGGTCCACTGGCTGAGCGAAAACTATCACACCGATGTCAACGTGAGTGAGCTCGCTGCTCGATTTGATATGAGCGTGCGCACGTTCAACCGACGATTCAAACTGGCGACGGACACCACGCCGCTCAGCTATTTACAGGATCTTCGCGTAAAAAACGCACAAGAACTATTGAAGAGTACCAATCTGAATCTCTCGGAAATCATGTTTCGCGTTGGCTACCAGGACATCGCCCACTTCACGCGTCTGTTCAAGCGAATACTGGGGCTTACTCCCACCCAGTACCGGGTGACCGTGAGGGCAAAACTTTTTTCAGCAGATTAATCGTCCAGATTTATCCGATTCAGAGAGAAGTCGCTGGTGCCCGGGCCTGAATTAATGAACGCACGGAATAGTTTGGGCAGGAATGCACTGAGCGATTCAAGCGTCGTGCAAGGGTTTAGCAACCTTTAATAAAAACAAATGCGTCCGCCGCGAAAAATACCAGTGTCGCATTCCAACGCGAAGCAACCCACTGCAGAGTTTCGCGAGAAAAGAACGCGACGTGTGTAGGATCGTTTTTGTAATGCCAGTTTGCAAAAGCCTGCTGGCTAATTACGAGCTTGGACATAGCACCAAAATGACCACCTGGTTTGACGCACTGCCAAACCTGCGCTAAAGATACTGCTGGATTACGGAAATGCTCTATAACCTCGGTCGCGATAACAAAATCGAATTGCTCGCTTAAAAAAATCGGGTTGTTTGCGTAAATCGGATCGTAATTTTTTACGTTATATCCGTTCGCTCGCATCATTGATGCTACAGCTGGACCAGGTCCACACCCAAAATCCAAACCGCGGGCACCCTCCTGTAAACGCGCCTGCAGAGGCACTACCAGTCGGCTTAAAAAATTAACGTAGCCTGCGTCCTGAGGATCGTTTTCGTGCTTGTCGTACTCGGCTTGCTCATCGGTGTGGTTCAGATGAAATTGGTCTGGCACAAAAACCAGCCAGCAATTAAAACAACGCTTGTAGTGTCGCCGAGAATCCCGGTAAAAAACCACGTTGGAGTTGGACGAACAGAGAGGACATTTATTCATAAAAAAACCGGAGCCTTTAAGGCCCCGGTTCCTGCGTCAATTAGTACAGACGATTTTACAACTTAAGCGACTTTGTGTTGTGCCGGCTGGTTGTGGCTCGGCTCAATCACGGTTTCAGATTGGCTACCGCTCGCGTGCTGATCGATCACTTCTTGCTTTCTGTTGCCGGAGATCGATATGGTTCGCGGTTTCATCGCGTCGGGTATCTCGCGAACTAACTCGACATGGAGTAAACCATTTTCCAGAGACGCTCCGGTGACAATCACATAATCCGCGAGCTGAAAGCGGCGCTCGAAATTTCTTGCGGCAATTCCCTGGTGCAGGAATTTTCTTTCTGCCTGCCCGTCAGTAGATTTTTTCCCGGTGACGGACAAGGTATTTTCTTTCGTCTCAATCGACAGTTCTTGCTCGGAGAATCCGGCCACTGCCATCGAAATTCGGTATTTGTCTTCACCGGTCAATTCAATATTGTACGGTGGATAACTTGGTTGGCTCTGTTCAGATCGGGAAATCGCATCCAGCATATTTGCCATGCGGTCAAAACCAATCGCAGAACGGTAAAGGGGAGTAAAGTCGATGTTACGCATAATTCTATCCTCATAATTGAGCAATATTTTGGGTAGCCCATCCGCAGATCGGGCAATGTAAGCGAGCCACGCACTAGCCAGTTTTATTATCGAAGCCTGCTCCACACCTGATAACTTTCAGCGTGTGCAACGTGTAAACTTTCGAAAAAAACAACTAAGGTGCTCACTTGTTTCGGTTAGAGCCGCATATATACCTGCTCTGATAACCAATGTAAGGGCCAGTTTTCTGGCTTCAAGTGTGATCAAGAAAAAATTTTAATTTAATACTGACTTTAGCGCAGTCTCCAACCTGTCATATTCAAACTTGAAGCCCGCGGCAGATACACATCCTGGCAAAACATATTGCCCTCCGATCAGCAGTTCCTCCGCCATCTGCCCGTAAACCAGGCGCAATACCGATGCTGGCGTTGGCAAGCAGGCAGGACGCCCCAGCTGGCGACCGAGTTCGCGAGCAAACACACGCTGTGGAACGGGGTGGGGAGCCGTGCAATTAAGTGCCCCTGTGTATTCGGGGTTAAAGAGAGCCGTCATAAACAGCCGACAAAGATCGTCGATATGAATCCAGGACATTCCCTGCTTGCCATGCCCAATTGGGCCACCTAATCCCATTTTAAACAGGGGCAGCAATTTGGCGAGTACGCCGCCATCGCCAAGTACAACACCAATCCGCATCAAGCAAACACGCGTGCCCAGCCTGGAGAATCCCATCGCCGCCGTTTCCCAGCTCGCGCATAAGTCAGCGGCGAAACCCTCACCCCGGCCAGCATTTTCGTCTATTTCACCGGTTGTATTTGACCCGTAAAAGCCGACGGCAGACGCATTCAGCAGGGTATCAGGCATGTGCCCTGCTGCTTCCACCGAAGCCAGCAAGGCCTCAGTCGCAGCCACTCTGGAATCCTGCAGCATTTGCTTGCGCTTGTTTGACCAACGTTCATCAGCAATCGGCGCTCCCGCGAGATTAATAATCGCATCCGGGGCTACAGCTTCCGGCAGCTGTTGGTAATTTTTGACGAATTTAATGACGCGATGCCGATGATGTTCCGGCCGTCGAGTCTGAACGTATAGAGTTACGCCCGCTGATTCACTGCCTGAGATGTGCGGGGCGCTCTTAAGTATATGAGCGCAGAGCGCTCTACCGACAAAGCCAGTGCCTCCGGAAATGTATATCGTCCTCGGTAACATTGGGCTTCTCCCCGGGCTTTCGGACAACTGTTATCGTGTTAACTACGCTTGTTAAATACGATTGTTAACTGCGCGTAATAACTACGCGTGATCACCACCACGAGATCACTGCGGAGCGGCGCTTTTCTCAAGTCGAGAATTAAGCATCAGCGGATGCCCCAGAGTATAGGAGACAAAAACCACCTCCACGACGTTCAGCACCTCAAAGCACTTGGATACGCTTTCAAATCGCTAAAGGGTGTAAAGCAACCTCGTTTTTATTACCATTTATTTATAAAACACCCTTTGGATATGATTAAAAAATACTTGAAATAAAATCTGAAAAGACGATGATTAAGGCGTGGGCCCACCTTTCTAAACATTTATTTCATCGTAACCACTGATGGAGGTACGCCTATGAAGTCCAACGCCGATGTTGTATATCGCGACCTTGACGCATCCCCTGCGTTAAATGACATCATCTCTAAGAAAATTGAAAAACTACATCGTTTTTCAGATTCCATCATTCACAGCCGCGTCGTACTGGATAGCCCGCACAATCACAAACACAAAGGCAAAATGTACCGCGCATCAATAGAACTTGGCATAAAAGGTGCTCCTATCACAGTCACCAGCGACGACCCTTCCGTTCATATCGCAGTTCGCGAAGCCTTCGCAACCTGTGAACGCAAGCTCAAAGAGGAGTCCAATCGCAAGAAGTCGACTCGTCACTAGACTTCACACACTTCAATACAGCCAAGTCACCGCATGCCCGGTCATGAGCTGCATGCGGCCCCCAGCGAACTGCGTACCCCATCGCTGGGGGAGGACAATACCCACATCCAACCGTCGATGTTTGATCCAAGAGCCCCTATGTTCGATTGTATGGCCGTATCTGTGTTGAATTAACACAGGCAATTGCTGTCATAATTAGTCGCTGTTCTAGTCAATCAATGTCCAGTACTACCAAACACCCGATGAGGCACTAATTTGCCACCCACGTGTTGTGTTAACGGGGTAGGCTGCGTCAACGGTTTACAGCTGACTCCAAGCCAAATGACCGCTTCGCCAGCCATAGTGCTGATCAGGAAAGCAGGCCAGCACGCAGAATGGTAGCGACTACGAACCAGCGGTATGAGACTTAAATTGAGCCCTGCTTTGGATCGCTCGATATTCTGTAACAACTGGGAGTAATTATGCGGCTGAACCCTAGTATTTCCGCTACATATCTGCGATAGTTCGCGCCTTCCGGCGCTACCCCGGCTTCGACAAAATCCCTAACTTCCAACAATTTACCTGTGGGTCTGTTCACCCCCGCAGTAAGCGCTATGCTTGCGGTAATACATCCCACCTTGTGAACCGAGAGAGAACAAGAATTGAACAAACTGTTAAATAAGCAATGGACTTCAGCCGACTCAGCCGATCTTTACGGCATCCGTGATTGGGGTGCCGGATATTTCGATGTCTCAGATAAGGGGCTGCTTACTGTTACCCCAGAACGCGCCGGCAACAAGGTTGCACTGCCATTGCTTGATATCGTTCAGGAGATTCGCGAGCGAGGCATGGATATGCCCGTGCTGGTGCGTTTCGAAGACTTGCTGGAACAGCAGATTGGGCGATTAAACAACGCATTCCGCAAAGCGATCGCGGATACAGGGTATCAGGCGCCCTACCGTGGCGTGTTCCCGATCAAGGTGAATCAGCAGTGTCACGTGGTGGAGGAAATCTGCAACGTCGGCGCTCAGTTTGGGCATGGGCTGGAGGCTGGCTCCAAGCCAGAGCTGATTATTGCGCTCGCTCACCTGGAATCTCCAGACGCCCATATTGTATGTAATGGCTATAAAGACCAAGAGTTTATCGACCTTGGCCTGCATGCATGCAAAATGGGTTACAGCTGCTTCTTTGTTGTGGAAACGCCTACAGAGCTGCCGATCATTATTGAACGCAGTCGCGCCCTTAACATCAAGCCACTTATTGGTGTACGCGTTAAGCTCGCATCTATGGTGGGCGGGCACTGGACCGCCACCAGCGGCGATCGCAGCATTTTCGGCTTGTCTATCACGCAGCTGGTAGAGGTTGTCGACACACTGAAAGCAGAAGGCATGCTCGATTGTTTGCAGCTGCTGCACTACCACCTCGGTTCGCAGATTCCCAACATTCGCGACATTCGCACCGGCGTCACCGAAGCCTGTCAGGTCTATATGAACCTGGTGCGCGAAGGTGCTGCCATGGGCTTTTTGGACCTGGGTGGCGGCTTGGCGGTTGACTACGATGGCAGCAACACCAACTACATTCACTCGCGCAACTATACGCTCGAAGAATATTGTGCCGACATCATCGATGTCATTATGAGTACGCTCAACCCAGAACAAATTGCTCACCCGACAATTATTACTGAGTCTGGGCGGGCGCTGGTTGCCTACTCGTCGGTGCTACTGTTTAACGTGTTGGATGTAGCCAGCTTTCAGGTAGGGCAATTGCCGGAATCCATTCCGCGGGAAGAACACCGCTTGATCCACAGCCTGAAAGAAGCATTGGAAACAATGAGCGGAAAAAACATGCAAGAGTGCTTTAACGATGCGCTCTTCTACCGCGATGAAGTGCGCGAATTGTTCAAGCGCGGCCAGATTGGCCTGCGCTCACGCTCACTCGGCGAGAACCTCTTTTTGGCAGTAATGCAGAAAGTGCTAACCCTGACCGAAACATCGCCGAAGCAGTTTCAGGAAGCTGACAAATTGCGGGAGCAACTGTCGGATATTTATTACTGTAACTTCAGTTTGTTCCAATCGCTTCCGGATGTATGGGCCATCGACCAGGTCTTTCCTATCGCACCCATCCATCGTCTTGATGAATGCCCGACCAGAGAGGCAATTATCGCAGACATTACCTGCGATTGTGATGGCAAGGTAGACCGATTCACCAATATGCACGACACCAAAACCACTATCCCTTTGCATACACTGAAGGATGGGGAAGAGTATTACATTGGTGTATTTTTAGTCGGAGCCTACCAGGAAACACTTGGCGATTTGCATAACTTATTCGGCGATACGAACGTTGTCAGTGTGCGCCTAAACGATGACGGCAGCCACGAATTTGCCGACGAGCTGGAGGGCGATTCCATTGCCGACGTACTGAGCTATGTGGAGTATCAACCTCAGCAGCTGCGCGAGCGCTTTCGAAAAATTGCCGAACGCTCTACGCGCGAAGGCCGCATTACCGCAAGCGAACGCCAGGAAATAATGAAAGCCTTTTCCGAAAGCATGCTTGGCTACACCTACTACGAAAAAGTTTAATACCACGAGGAATAATGTTATGAGCAAAGTAATCATTGTTGGTGCCGGCGGCGTTGGCGGCGTAGTTACTCATAAGTGCGCACAGCTCCCCGAGGTATTTACCGATATTATTCTGGCGAGCCGCAACGAAGAAAAATGTAAGGCAATCGCGGCACAGCTGCCGCGAGCAATTCGTACGGCACAGGTGGATGCCGACAACGTAGCGCAGATGACTGCTCTGCTGGAAGCCGAAAAGCCTGACCTGGTTATCAACGTTGCCCTGCCGTACCAGGATCTGCCGATCATGGACGCCTGTCTGGCTGCCGGAATCGACTACCTGGACACTGCGAACTACGAGCCACCTGAAGAAGCCAAGTTTGAATACAGCTGGCAGTGGGCTTATCAGGACAAATTTAAAAATGCCAACATTATGGCGCTACTCGGCAGCGGGTTTGATCCCGGCGTAACCAACGTGTACACCGCGTACATCAAAAAACACTACCTCGATGAAATTCACGAGCTGGATATTATTGATTGCAACGCTGGCGATCACGGGCAGCCGTTTGCGACAAACTTTAACCCGGAAATCAATATCCGCGAAGTCACCGCCAAGGGCCGCTTCTGGGAAAATGGCCAATGGGTTGAGACCGACCCACTGTCGGTAAAAGACAGCTACGATTTCCCTGAAGGTATTGGACCGAAAGACATCTACCTGATGTACCACGAGGAGCTGGAATCCATTACCAAGCACTTCCCGGAAATTAAGCGTGCGCGCTTCTGGATGACCTTCTCGCAGAACTACCTGAAACACCTTGAAGTTCTGCAAAACGTAGGGATGACGGGTATTGAACCCGTAGTTTACGAAGGCAAAGAGATTATCCCATTGCAATTTTTGAAAGCGGTGCTGCCAGACCCTTCAAGCCTTGGCCCTTTGACCAAAGGCCGCACCTGCATCGGCTGCGTGGCTAAAGGCATCAAAGATGGCAAAGAAAAAATTGTTTACATCTACAACATCTGTGATCACGAGAAGTGCTACGAAGAAGTACAGTCGCAGGCGATTTCCTATACCACGGGTGTTCCTGCAATGATCGGGGCCAAAATGATTTTGGAAGGCAAGTGGAAAGCTTCTGGGGTATGGAATATGGAACAATTCGATCCAGACCCCTTTATGAACGACCTGAACCAGTACGGCCTGCCCTGGCAAGTGGTGGAGCTCGACGCTACCGGGCTGACCGATTAATGGATAAAGTTTTAATGGGCAATACAGGATACCCAGGCTTCGAAAACTTCGACAAAAGCACGGTGCAAACACCGTGTTACGTTGTCGACGAATGCCGCGTAGAGCACAACTTGAAGATTCTGCATCACGTGCAAAAAGCCAGTGGTGCGAAAGTATTGCTCGCGCTCAAAGCCTTTTCGATGTATTCGCTGGCACCGTTGGTCATGCGTTATCTCCACGGTGTTTGTGCCAGTGGTATTAACGAAGCGAGGCTGGGGCGAGAGGAGTATCAGGGTGAGGTGCATACCTATTGCGCGGCATTCCGGCCCCACGAGTTCGACGATATAGTCGCCCTCTCCAATCACGTCATATTTAATTCGGTAAGCGAATGGCAACGCTACCAGGCCCGCGCGCTGGAGCACCTGGACGCACGCGATAATCTGGCCTTTGGGCTGCGTATCAATCCGCAGCACAGCGAAGGGGAAACACCAATGTACGATCCCTGCGCGCCTTGCTCACGCATGGGGATTCCGCTGGCGTCACTCGACGGGGTTGATTTAACCGGGATTTCCGGGCTGCATTTTCACACCCTGTGCGAACAGGATTTCGCACCTTTGGCGCGTACGCTTGACGCCGTCGAAGAAAAATTCGGGCATCTGTTAACTAAAATGCGGTGGATTAACTTTGGTGGAGGCCACCATATCACTCGTGAAGGCTATAATGTAGAAGGTCTTATCGAGCGGGTTAAACTTTTTAGTAAAACCTATGGGGTACAGGTGTACATCGAACCCGGCGAAGCCATCGCGCTTAATGCAGGTGTGCTGATTACTGAAGTCCTCGATACCTTGCACAACACCATGGATCTCGCCATCACCGATACGTCCGCCACCTGTCATATGCCGGACGTACTCGAAATGCCTTATCGCCCTCGTATTACAGGGGCTGGCGAACCAGGCGAAAAACCACACACTTATCGGCTGGGCGGCCCGAGCTGTCTCGCCGGAGATGTGATTGGAGACTATAGCTTCGACGAACCACTGCAACCAGGCAGCCGGCTGCAGTTTGAAGATATGGCGATTTACACCATGGTGAAGAACACCACATTTAACGGCATTAATCTGCCGGACATTATGGTGTGGAATAGTGAAACACAGTCTCTCCGCCTGGTAAAAAGTTTTGGCTATGAGGACTTTAAACGACGGTTATAACCTGGAACCTCAGAGCCAATGAACGACTCGACGGCTGATACCCCAGTATCTCTGCACTGCCCTCGCGGCAACGATTGCCCAATCAGTGCAGAACTTTCGCAATTGCGGGATCGCGTGACTGAGCTGGAACAGCACGCGCAAACCGATCCGCTGACCGGCCTGTACAACAAACGCTATTTTGACTCTGTACTGCACCGGGAACTTGAGCGCACGCAACGCACCGGTATGCCAACCACACTGATCATGCTCGATGTTGATCATTTCAAGCGTTTCAATGACACCCATGGGCACGTCGCTGGTGACCACGCCCTCAAACACCTCGCCCGCACACTGCGTTCAAATTTACGTAATTTGGATATCGCCTGCCGGTTTGGAGGTGAGGAATTTGTGGTTGTTCTGCCCTCTACGCCGCTCCTGGTCGCGATTCAGGTTGCTGAGCGGCTGCGGCAACAATTAACCAACAGCACCCTCGTGATTGATGCGTCAGCAATGAAGCTCACCGCCAGCTTTGGCGTCGATACCTACACTCACGAACACAGAGATAATCTTTTGGATTTTGTCGAGCGCGTCGACAAACAGTTGTATCTTGCGAAGAGCGCTGGGCGTAATTGCGTAAAACACGCCACCAACGCTCCCCGCAGTGCCCATGAGGTAACCCCCGAAGAGCGGGACGCGTTGTTCTAAAAACTATTGTTTTAAAAACTGTTGTTTTAAAACCTATCGCTTTAAAAACTGTTGCTCTGAGCCTGGGAACTGGCGGGCATTGGGTTTGCCTCTGTCTCCACAGCAGCCGACGATTCGGTTTCCGGCGTACAGCCGGGCTTGAGCTCGGCCTTGCTGGCCGCCACCGCACCAGTAACATGCCCCGGTAGCGCAAACGCGGCAGTCAGGTAGGTTACCGGCACAACATAGCCGAAGGTGCCACCAACATAGGTGCCGTAAGCCGGATGCAGCGCGTGATACGCCGACTTCTCTTGCGATAAATCGCAATTGTCGTGCAGATAACTCAACGCCTCATTGCTGGCTACAGCTTCATGGTAAAGCGCCACACCGGGAATACCGTAAATCGCGGAGTAAATGCCTTTATATTTTCGCGAATTGAAATCCTTGGCGTGGCCACCTTCATGCAACAACACACTCGGGATATCCGAGTAGATGCTAATGGTGTTCGAATAGGGGTTGAAGTGATCGCCACCAAAAAACCGCCCGGGTAAAATTGTATAGCCAACCGCATTAAAAATGCCCAGGGTAAATCGCCAAAAACCGCCTATCTCCCGATTTCGAAAGGTGCGCGACCACTGTACTCCAGGCTTGTAGGTATTAACCAATACCTGAACATCATCCAGTTCATTACGCTCCAGATATTCGGCCAGAACATCAATTGTTTCTGCTGATACTTCATGGCTATCGACTTTTTTGTTCCACAGCACCAGCTTCGCCAGCAGGCTACCAGGCCAGATCCAATCGGATGCATCGAGAAAACGGTGCGGTTCGCCAACAATTATGGGATTGATGGTTCGCGGTCCTTCCCCATCAATGGCGTCTCGTCCCTGAGTGCCGTAAACGTAGGTATTCGAAGCGCAGCCGCTCAGCCAGAGCAGCGCAATAAGACAACATCCAAATTTCACGGGTGTTCCTTTTTGTGGTTGTATTTATGAGCAGTATTTCAACCCGATTCCGCCCAAACCACAATAGCCACCAGGATTTTTGGCAAGATATTGCTGATGATAATCCTCGGCATAATAGAACTCAGTGCGCGCCACGATCTCTGTCGAAATCTGACCGTGGCCTTCTGCGGTGAGCACCTCCTGATATTTTACCTTCGACGCTTCAGCCACCGCGCGCTGCTCGGGTGTGACATATAACCCGGAGCGATACTGGGTACCTATATCGTTGCCCTGACGCATCCCCTGGGTCGGATCATGCGCCTCCCAAAAGCGCGCCAGCACATCCTCGAGCACTACCTTCGCCGGGTCAAACACCACCAGCACCACTTCGTTATGGCCGGTTTTTCCGGTACACACCTCTTCATACGTGGGGTTGGGGGTAAACCCACCACTGTAACCAACAGCCGTGGTATGGATGCCTTCCATTGTCCAGAAGCGACGTTCGACTCCCCAAAAGCAGCCACACCCAACAATCAGCGTTTCTGTGTTCTCTGGGAAGGGCGCAACAATACTGTTGTGCAGTACATAATGAGTTGACGGTTCCACAATCGGCGTTGTACGCCCCGGCAGCGCCTCTTCAGGCGTGGGCATCTGTTGCTTTTTTGCCATGCGGTCATTCATACGATCAAATAGGTCCATAGACAATAACCTCGTTTAAGAGCGCGGCAAAGCCGCACTCGCTCAGTGACATGTTACAGCTCACTATACGCATCACAGGTCAACGGGAGATTTCTAGCGAGCCAGGAATCACAACAATCTTTCTCTGGAAATCCGCACGCGCTCCCCAAACGCTTAGCTGTCATTAATCCTCAACCCAATTAGGGTCCAGATCCATTATCCAGCCAGACGCATTCTCTGGATGTGGTACCGACCAAGGCTCTAAAAAGGCGCCCAGTTTTGCAGAGCACTTCTCTGCCATGGCAGTAAAGGTTGGACGACCTGGATCCGCCAGCACCACGCGCAGGCCCGGTACTTTACTGGCGCGGCGCACCAGGTTGTATAGCGGGTCTACCATTTCATCCCAAAAACAAATGTCGGCACCAATCACCAGATCGAACGCCTCGAGGTCAGCTTTGCGTACCTTTTCGTAGCGACACTTCCAGGTTGCCACGTCCACGTCGTTGATAATGGCGTGGTGCTCCATGTAAGGAAACACCGTCTCGTCAGCATCAAGCCCCGTGACTTTTGCATCGAATACCTTCGCACAGTAAATGCCAGACAGCCCCCAGCCACAGCCTATCTCGAGCACTTTCAACTTCTTTTTGTTGCGCGTAATTTGCGGCGGATACTCTTTTAAATAATCCATGACCAACAAACTGGATTTCCAAACTTTGTTGCCATGAATATTCGGCACGCCCGTCGCTTTGCGGATACGCTTAATATCGGGATGACTGTTTTGTTGAATTTTTAGGCCGTAAGCTTGCCTCTCGTATTTCGGCATCTGGCTCCCCTTGAAGTACAACCGAGTTTTTGAAGGCATTGTGGCAAAATCAGTAGTAAAATCCCAGCCGCAGCTCTCTTGCTGATGCAAAATGAACGAAGAAACCGCAGAATAACGCCAATACACGTAACAACTCTTTGGTGTTGAGCGGCGGTTGCTCAAAGACACATCAAACTGGCGCATCGCAAGCGGGTGCCATCGTCCAGGAGTAGTATGGCCCTATGACACAATTCCCCTCCCCGTACTTCGCCGCGATTGATCTGGGTTCCAACAGTTTTCATATGCTGGTCGTACGCATGCAGGACGCCCGCATTGAGATCGTCGACCGCGAGAAAGAAATGGTTCAAATCGCTCGCGGGCTGGATAAAGAAAATAATCTCAGCGAAGAAGCTCAAGAACGCGCGCTCGCGTGCCTGCATCGCTTTTCCGAACGTTTACGCGGTATCCCCCAAGAACAAATCCGCGCGGTTGGTACGAAAACCCTGCGCGCAGCGCGCAACTCCAGGCGTTTTTTAAGGCTCGCGGAGGAAGCCTTGGGCACCCCCATCCAAATCATCTCCGGCTACGAGGAAGCACGCCTGGTGTATATCGGCCTGTCCCAGGCTGTCGTGAACGAGCATGATCAGCGTTTGGTAATTGATATTGGCGGCGGTAGCACCGAATTTATTATTGGCAAGGGGCATAACACCCTCTGTATGGAGAGCCTGGGCATGGGCTGTGTCGCGTTTACTGCTGCGTTTAAACTCGACCCGGACAAACTGTCTGCCAAAGCTATGAATGCGGCTACTCTGGCCGCCTGCGGCAAACTTGAGCTGATTCGCTCGCAATACCTTGCGCAGGGCTGGGAGGTTACCTACGGAACTTCGGGCACCATGCGCGCGGTTGCCGAGCTGTTAGGCGCAACAGATGGCGGCGCAGTCATTACCCGAAGTTCGTTGGAGGATTACGTCCAAAAAGCAATCGCGAACAAGCAGCTGGACGCGCCCGGAATCACTAAGCTCCGCCGCGATGTGCTGCCCGCTGGCCTCGCGATACTGCGAGCCATATTTGAACAGCTGCAACTGGAAAAAATACACGTGGCCGACGCGACCCTCAAGGAAGGGCTCATTTACGATAATATCGGGCGGTTTAACAACCAGGACAGTCGCGTCCACGCGGTCAAACTTCTTCAAGACAAATACCGTATCGACAAAGATCACGCAACACGGGTTAGCGAGACCGCGCTGCACCTTTGGCGACAAATCGACAATGCTCCAATATTAATAGGGTTATCGCGTACCAAAATTCTCGATTGGGCCGCGAAACTACATGAAATCGGCCTCTCCATTTCTCACTCCAGCCACCATAACCACGGCTATTACATTCTTCGTCACTCGGATTTGGGCGGGTTCTCACGGCACGAACAATACATGATGGCAAACCTGGTGCGCTCCCACCGCAAAAAAATACTGGCGAGTCGATTTGAAGATATGGACAGCGCCGCGTTGGCCGCATTTTACCCGCTCCTTTTTTGCTTGCGTATCTCCGCTCTCGTGCACAGACGGCGGGAAACTGTCGCTATCCTGCCAGAGCTGCGGGTCAAGAAAGAAAACTTTGTGCTCAAACTCAGTGATACCTGGTTAGATCAACACCCATTAACCCGCGCTGGTCTTGAGCAAGAAGTCCATCAGCTGAAAAAAATAGATATCCAATTGAGTTTTGACTAATGCTGTTCCGATTGCTACTGGCCGCAGCCGTTATTGCGGTGTTGTACTATTTTATGGGGCGTTACAAGCGGCTCGCCCCGGAAGAGCGAAAAAAATGGCTCCTGCAAGCTGCACTGATCGGCACGTGCGTATTGTTGTTGCTGGGCGCCGTTACTGGCCGCATGCATTGGATCGGTGCGGTGATTGCCGCGCTCTTAGGGTTCGCACGTTTCGGCTTGCGATTGTTTGGCGGTTTATCACCGTTCCTCGGGCTGCTCGGCAAAGGTGCCGGTCTCGCTAACCCGATTTTTTCAACGCCTCACCTGCGAGTGACCCTCAATCTGGAAAAAAAACAGTTAAGCGGAGAAGTAATCGCAGGGCCATATACGGGTAAGAATCTGGCGGATTTAACTGATACTCAATTACTCGAGCTTGAAAAGTTATACGAAACTGATGACAAACGCTCCTATTACCTGATTAGGCTTGTACGTCAGCAATCCACAGCTCACGGCTTTAATCATGCGCACCAGAACCAGAATTACGCTGAAGTCGGCAATCCCAGCTACAACGAAGCCCTTCAGATATTGGGGTTGGAGGCTTATGTGGACCAAACACCGCCAGATCGGGCACTTGTAATCAAAGCTCACAAGCGCTTGATGCAAAAACTCCATCCCGACCGTGGCGGCAACGATTATCTTGCTTCCCGAGTAAACCAGGCGAAAGACACCGTACTCGCTCGATTGAACAGGCCATAGCACCTGTTCCGCACAGAAAAACGGAACAGCTCAACACTACATCACTCGATCATGCAGAACTGCCACAGATCGGCAAGTGCGGGCTCGCTTCTTACTTGTGAACTACACTTAGCAGGTTAAATGCCATCCACCTGTATATAAAGCGGTTTCATGACCATCTCCCCTATCAGATCCTGCGTCGCGGCTATTCTGCTTGTCTTTAGTACGCTTCCGGTGTTCGCCCAGACATTTAGTCAAGACCAAATTACTGCGTCTTATTTGTATAACTTCATAAAATACACCGACTGGCCAAACACCGAGACCAGCAGCCAGATGAGCATTGGAATTTTTCGGCCTGTCGATAGCGACTACACAAGCAGACTCGCGAAGCATTTACAAGGCGTTGAATTAAATCAACACACTGTCGTCGTATCAGAATTCGATGATATTCAAAAAGCCGCTGATTTTCAGATTGTATTCGTTGAGCAAAAAAACAATTCTGCAATTTTAGATTTGCACCGTGTTATTCAGGACAAGCCCGTACTACTCGTAACAACAAACCTCGCTAACAAGCAGTTGGTGATGATCAACTTATACACGACGTCTAGCGAACATATGCGCTTTGAAATTAACAAAGCCAACCTTTTAGTTCACCATCTGCGAGTGCAAGATGCCATCATATTTAACGGCGGAACAGAAATTGATGTAGCCAAACTTTATCGCGAAGGGCAGGATTCGTTAATTGCCATGGAACAAACGCTCCGTGAACACGAGCGTAAATACCATCTCCTCAGTAAAGAAAACAGCTCTCTTAACGAAAAATTGGCTGAATTACGTAAAGCCATCGCTGAAAGCAGTGAACAAATCGTCAGCCAAAAAAATCGCATTGCAGAGCAACAAGCCCAACTGGCGGATAACCGACGACAGCAATTTCAATTACAGGAAGAAATATCAGCGAAAACCGCAGAGCTGGAACGACGTCGACAGGAACTCAATGCCCACCAGCTAGAGCTCAATAAAATTTCTGACATTATCGCCAGCAAGGAAATTCAGCTAACAAACCTGAATAGCACCCTCGCGCGCCAGCAAAAACGCATCTCCGAAATGGACAACACCATCAGCACGCAGGGCACCATGCTGGTCAACATCGGCATTTTGGCGGCAGGCGCCTTCCTCTTAGTGGCTGTAATCATCTGGGCTTACCTCAATAAACGACGGGATGCGGAGCGTTTGGAAGCCCGTACACGAGAACTAAATATTACTCAGGACCGCCTGGTTATCGCAAAAGCCAAGGCTGAAGAGGCCAATCTCGCAAAAAGTGAATTCCTGTCGTTAATGAGCCACGAATTACGCACGCCACTACAAGCCATAATCGGTTACACCGACGTAGTTATAGAGGATCTGTACGTTGAGGGAATGGATCACCTTTCAACGGACCTGACCAGGGTTGTCAACAACAGCCAGCGACTGTTGCGACTTATAAACGGCGTACTCGATCTCGCTAAAATTGAATCCGGGCATATGGATCTTACCCTTGAGCACCTGGAACTTCACAGCCTTGTAAACGAGGCAATAGACAATGTTAAGCCACAATTCGATGAAAAAAACCTTCCGCTTGAAACCGATCTCGAGTCCATACCCGAAGCGGCACTCGTCGACCGCGAAAAATTGCTCCACATCATACTTAATCTGCTAAGCAACGCCTGCAAATTTACTGATCGAGGAAGAGTCACCCTCGCAGTGAAACACAACGCAAACGCTATTACGATTACTTGCCGCGACACGGGAATGGGGATAGATGCGGCGGCATTACCATTTGTGTTTGATCGCTTTCAGCAGGTGGACAGCTCTGCAACGAGACAACATTCAGGTAGCGGGCTCGGGTTGGCAATCACAAAACAGTTCTGCGAACTCATGGGCGGGCACATTACAGTGAACTCCGAGCCGGGGCGAGGAACGCATTTCAAGGTGGAAATTCCACTACCAATTAAACCAACACCTAAGGCACTTGAAGCTCCATTGGTTGGCGCGCATACAGATCGCCTCGCCAGCGCAATCAATTTACCATCAATTACCGATGGCCCCACATGCATCCTGATGATCGATGATGACCTGGAGTACCTGGAGCTAATGTCGCGCATGTTGGGCAAGGCTGGTTACCGGGTGCACACCGCCACTAGCGCGGCAGAAGGCTTTGAACTCAGTGTACGATTGCAGCCGCGGCTGATCATTCTCGGATTACTGTTACCAGATGAGAACGGCTGGCAACTACTGGCCAGGATAAAAGCCCAACCTACACTGGCAGACACGCCGACGATTGTTGCTTCAATTTCCGATGAGCGCGGTAAAAGCCAAGCCAATGCGGCCGACGCGTTTCTCGCCAAGCCAGTTTCCCCTGCGCGCCTCAAAAAAGCAGTAGAAAAACTGATCTCGGCCGCGTCGGTTTAAGCCATCATATTTTTATCCAGGCATTCGTCCATCAAGCTTTCGAAGGGTACCGGACGACCAGTGTGATAACCTTGAACACAATCCACGCCGAATTTGCGCAGAATATCCAGAATTTGTTCGTTCTCAACAAACTCGGCAACGGCTTTTTTACCCAACGCTTGTACAACCTGGATGAGCGATCTAACCAATGCTTTATCTACATCATCCTGGTGCAGATTTTTAATAAACGAACCGTCGAGCTTAATAAAGTGCGCTGGTAACTCTTTTAAATACGCAAAGCTACTGAAACCAGAACCAAAGTCATCAATGGCAAACGTGCAACCAATCTCGTTGAGCTGGGTAATCATATTGCGGGTGATCGCCAAATTAAACAAACTCGCGCTCTCTGTCAGCTCAAAAGTAACACATTCCGGCGCTACGCCATTTACAGCCAAAGCCTCTTTAACCACCGGTACTAGATTCTCGTCTTTAAATGCCTGAACAGAGAGGTTAATGGCCACACGCTCAATCTTTTTACATTCTCGAACCGAACGAATCGCAAGTTTAACAATCCAGCGGTCCAGCAGGTGCATCTCACCGGTATTCTCCAACGCTGGGATAAATTGATTCGGGTAAACCAGATTACCCTCCTCATCTCGCATACGTACCAAGGCCTCGTAATACACGATATTTTTATTGTGCGCGTCAAACACCGGCTGAAAATGCAACACAATGCGATCTTCAGAAATTGCCTTGCGCATGCGTTGCGTCCAGTTAATCCGACTGCGCAATTCTTCGCTCTCCTGGTCTTGCGGGTCATAAAGATGAATTAAATTTCGTCCGCGTCCTTTGGCCACGTATAGTGCGATATCCGCCTGCATTAAATACTCTTCGGCACAAACGGCCTCGCCATCGATAACACTCAGGCCGATACTACACCCCAGATTGACCCGGTGGTTTTTTGCCTGATACACAAAATCGTTAACAATCGCCTGCAATTCACGGGCGATTTCAAGCAGCTTTTTACTGCAGACGTCGTGCACCAACACGGCGTATTCGTCGCCGCCCAGGCGACAAAGCAGGTCCGCTGCACGTATGCGACGTTTCATTAGGTGCGCGACTTGGCGCAGCACCTCGTCCCCTTCGTGATGACCAAAGGTATCGTTAATCACCTTGAAATAATCAAGATCGATGTAAATAAGACCGTGTTGGCGTTGATTGCGAATTGCATCCGCAAACGACTGACGCAAGGATTCCTCAAAATAGTGCCGATTAAACAGCCCTGTGAGTGAATCGTGCATCGCCAGATATTCCAGCTGCCGCTGAGCTTCTTTGCGTTTTGTAATATTATCGAGACAGACCGTGAGCGATGCCGCGTTGTGATTTTCACTACGCCGAATTTTCACTTGTGCCCATAATTTTTGGCCACGGCTATCGAGCAGGCAGAGTTCCAATTCAGCCAATTCACGTGCGCCACTCAGCACTTCCTGCAATTTGGCTTCCAGGCCCACCCCATAACTGTCGTCGTCATCGAACACAAACTGGGTGAGCTTACAACCCAGCGATGCATCGAGATCGTAGCCAGTGAGCCCACGCCAAGGCACATTTAAAAATCGAATTCGGAAATCCGCGTCCAGCTCCATGACCACCGTCTGCAGGTTGTCGAGCAGCAGTTGATGTGTTTCGGATATATGGCGGAAATCACTTTCGCTGCGCTGCAGCGACTCCACTTTTTCCGCAAACTCGCGGTTACTGGTTAGAAAGTCATCGCGCCGGATAGCCAGCTCGCACACTTTGCGGAGCGCCTCGGTGCGAAACGGTTTTGGCAGAAAGTCGGTCACACCCGACATCATCATCTGTTCTGCGAGTTCCGGAGATGAGTGCGCCGTCATCATGACAACCGGCTGCGTTGGGTCTTCTTTTAATATGTGCGCTAAAATATCTTTGCCCGACATTTGCGGAAGCATGTAATCCAACAATATCAAGCGATGTCGGCCCTCCCGCCACAGACGTAGCCCATGTTCACCGTCGTTTGCGACATCGATGGCAAACTGCCTGTCGAGCACCCGCCGAATCAGATCTGCGGTATCGGGAGCATCTTCAATAACCAGTAAACGCGGCTTGTCGTATGGAATAGCAGCACCATCAAGACACTCTTCAATAACGGGCACAATTTTATGGAGCTGCGATTCGGGAATGAGACGGTTCACACCGTATTCCCGCGCCGTCACTTCTGCGATGCGTTGACACCATACTTCTGTCACAACCACGATGGGCAACTGAGTATTCCCCCCCAGGGCACCGCTGCGAATCAGGCGGGCCATCCGCCATCCGTCGATATCCGGTAGGTCAATACCGCACAGCAGAAGATCATACCCACCAGCCTTGAGCAGACCTAGTGCCTGCGCGGCCGATTTTGCCGGTGTTACCTGGATGATGCCCCCTCGCTGCAGTTGATGGGTGAGATCGCGCAGCTTGTGCGGGTACTGATAGGCAACAAGTATTTTTATCCCTTCCACATTTATCATCAGTGAAATCTTGCCTCTGTATATCTAGCTATAACCAAAAGAGCGTTTATGAAGTTTAGCTGACATGCGCGAAGACTGCTTCAAAAGTGCGCTCTAACATGTTGTTAGCAAAGAAAAAATTGTATGGGTGAGCAGTACAGCCCTCGCGTATAGCAGCAAATCCGGCAACAAAAACGAATATTGCGGCGATAGAAGGCTAACTTAAGCGCCTACCGGACGTCACCAGAGTTATTTTGATTCCTCCCAGCAAGGTTTAAGCATCGGTGAACTGACCCCCATCACGTACTATTTAATCGCGCACCGTTGAAGTACTGGCGTAAATGTGTGAATTTTCTAATACTTCAGGGGCTTACATTGCCAAGTTAATAGGACTCGTCACCAGCCGTTACTTGAGCAAAAAAAACCGCTGCACAGCAGCGGCTTCTGATTCTGGTGAAGAAACTTAGTTCACTTGGACATTATCCAGGTAGATTTCCGCACCGCCGGATGGTCCCTGAACATACATCATCAAATCGGTGAGTTCACAATCGGGAACGGTAATTTCACCAGCCAAGGTAAACCACTCGTCGGCGGCAACACCTTCAGCATTGGCAATCCAGCTGTAAACATCCTCTCCATCACAACTGGTCTTTAGCACCAATTGCAGATCAGACGAGTCTGCGCCGCGCACCAATAAAGCCAACGACGTGCTATAGGTGAGACCGGGACTAAGTAATCCCAGCAGGCTTGTTGCAGCAGGACTGTCGGTTGATTCACGATCGGTCAATGCCATCGCGTAGCTGCCGTCGTAAACAATGTCGGAAGTCACGTTCAGCTCCCCACTCCAGGTAAACCACCCTTCCGTACTTGCGTTTTCGAAAGTACCGTTGACCAGTAGTCCTGAACTTTCTCCTGCATCAAGTGAGCGAAGACTTACATTGTCTAACAATAGCGCAACCCCTGCTCCAGGTCCTTCGACAATTAACTGCGCGCCGGTGAAATCACAGTCGGGAATAGAGAATTCAGTCGTCAGCTCCTGCCACTCACCGTCCACCAGCATCGTCGGGTTAACGATCCAGCTATAAGCCGTCTGATCACCACAGACGGTACTGAGTGTCACGTTCACGTCCGCAGTTACCTCACCAGTGATGGCTGCAGCAAGACTGAGGGTGTAAGTTCCACCTGCGGCCACCAGGGATGAGATATCGTAAGCTGCGGGAGCGTTACCTTCTCTCTCCGCAACCTGAAGGGCGTAGCTGCCGTCAAAAACACGCGCGATCTGCGCGCTTACGACCCCACCACCCCAGGTGTACCAGCCCGATGCAGTACCATCTTCGAAATCGCCGTTTGACATCAGCTCTTCACCAAGACCTGCAGGCAAGCCGAAGCGGACGTAATCTACGTTGCCGCCACCATAAGAACCGTTAAAACGGAAAAACACGTCGTGCTCACCGGCAACCGCAGGAATGTCGACGATGAGTTCTTTTACCGTACTCCAGTCACCGCTGTTGGGCATATCGATACTGGCGATCGCAGGGCTGTCCAGTGAGTCCAAATGCACGCTGAGCGATGTTTCTGTGTCCATTCCCTTTGCGTAACCAACGGCAAAGGTATCCCATGTAGGCTCAAAATTGACCTTTGCATAGCTGAACCAGTCTCCACCATCGGTGTAGCCGATGTTCTCCCCAAGTACAGCTAAACCAACAGCGTCATCGTACAGCTCCGCTTCCAATGTGAGCCCCTCGGGTGTGCCCTTCCAACCCGCTGGTACGTACTCCGGTAACACACAGTCAGTGCCACCCGTTGAATAGCAAAGCATCCAGGACATTCCCGCGCGCAAGGAACCATCACGGTCGATAAGGTAACCATTTTCCCGCCACATCTCGCCGCGCAAATGCCCCCAATGGGTCACACCAACAACAGAGGGGTTATCCCAAAAGATTTCAAACAAACCAGCGAGGCGTTGCGCGTGGCGTGCATCATCCGCAAAATCTACATCGAGCTCTGTGATATAGATTGGAAGCCCCGTAGCCGCCAAGGTTTCCACGTTCGCTTGCACAATGGCGAGATCAGCGCGCTCCAGAAAATGAGATTGCAGGCCGATACCATCAAGCAGCCCCCGCGCCTGTAACAGTTCAATGATTTCCAGATACTCTGCGGTGTACGCCTCTAAAATCAGTATGTTGTAATCGTTGATCAGCAACTCTGAATCTGGAAAGTACTCGCGGGCCAGTTCGAAAGAGCGGATCACCCAATCCCAACCGGTTTCACCGTCGCCACCAAGGGCGTCACGGAAAGTCGCGGGCGCGTGCAACGCCTCATTCACCACATCGATCATCTCCGCATCCGGGTAGCGCGAGGCAAGTGCTGCGTACCACTCTTCAACTTCTGCCAGTTGTTCAGCAGGCGATAAATTATCGATCCAGGTGGGTGCTTGCTGGCCCCACACCAGTGTGTGGAGTTTCATCGGAATGCCGTTTTCGCGGGAGTAGGTATAGGCCTTGTCCATTCCCGACCAATCCATCACGTCGCGAACAGCTTCCACACTCCCCCATTTACCCGCATTTTCCGGCGTCAGCTGCTGAAAATAGGGCGACATCGCAGCAAACGATTTATCGCTGGAGGCCGCGCTACCTAAAAACCTCGCACCGACTTTCGCAAATACCGGCTTGCTCGCTGCCGTTGCTTCATTGCCGTTCAAATCCACCGCAGTCGCGGTAAACGCAAACTTGCCATTCATGGATGCATCGATTGGCATAGAGAACGTGTAGGGCGCGTTGTAATCTTCTGCAATCACTTCTCCGTTCTGCTTAAACACCACTTTGTTGACGGCTACATTATCTGCCGCATCCGCATTCAAGGTCAGCGTACCTGCGCTTGTGAATACGGTCTGGTTTGCGCTGAGGGAGACAACTGGCAGGTCTGTATCACAGGGATTACCGTTTATGGAAAGCACGTAAGGCGTTACCGCACTATCGAATACGCCCTCGCTGATATAGCCAAGCCGATAACCTGTACCGCGGGGTATCGTTTGATAACGCAGCCACTCGGGGGCAGACAATATGTAACCGCCATCAACAGCGCGGTACTCAGCCTGCATCGATTCGGTGATCGCAGAATTAGCGAGTCGGTAAAAAATTTCAAAATCCGTGGCGGTTTCACCGGATTCATTGGTCAAATGGGTCCATGCTTGATACCCGGATTCCCATACCGAATCCGTTCCTGTCGCTAAACTAAATCCACAGTTTGCTGGCCTTACGTCTTGCGATACGGCCAAGGCTGAGCTCGACGCTAAAACAGCGGCAAGCACACTTAGATGTGCGATTTTCATTGGGCATGTCTCCTATGTTCGAGTGTGCCATTCGAGGTCCCATGGATGAAAAGCATCCAATTACCACAAACCTCTATACATCTCTTATTCCATATCGAAATAAGAAATATATTATTAACTCGAAATATTTATTGATACATGCTGTTCGACGACCGAATTACACATTTTGTTAACTAGCAAACAGTACGACGAGAAACTTTGTGAGGGGTGTTAAATTATTATTGATTCGCGCCAAAACAATGAATACATTGACGTGTGCGGCCTGGGTATTAGAGCGTGTGAAATATAGGCTGAAAGGGATTGTAATAGGCTCAACGCCGGCACTGCAGAGCGCACCGGACTAAGAGCCCTGAAGAGGTGGTTAATTCGTGATCGTATTAGAGCGGTAAACCAAATTCTGGAGCAATCTGGTTGAGCCAAGTACCCAGACGCTCTTCGGACATACTGCTCTGATTGTCCTGATCAAGTACCAAGCCAACAAACATATCGTCCACAACAGCTTCAGAGTGTTCGAACTCATAGCCTTCGGTCGGCCAGGCTCCTACAATGGTTGCGCCGCGCTCTTTTACGAACTCATAAATCTCGGCCATTGCGTCAACGAATTCATCCGGGTAGCCAACCTGATCACCCAAGCCGTAGATCGCAACCGTTTTACCAGAAAAATCCACATCTTCGATTTTAGGCAGAAACTCTTCCCAGCTTTCATTCTCACAGTCTGAAGAGAGCCCTGGCAGATCCCCTTCACCCAGGGTTGGCGTACCCAGAATGAGGTATTCATAAGACGCGAATTCGTCCACTTCCACTCGGTTAACGTTAAGCGGTTTCGCCATTAACTCATCGTCGAAGCGCTTCTTGATGAGCTTTGCAATTTTCCGGGTATTGCCGGTATTTGAACCGAAAAATAAGCCAATTTTTGCCATGTTCCACTCCTGATTGTGCGGGTCGTTTTTATGGGTCAACAACGATAGAGCAGGAAACACGCCATATTGTAAGATCGCTATCTTACTGATAAAAAAGGCTTTTTTTTCCGACAATTCGTGCTTGTCGCAAAGACGACAGGCTGATGATCGCGTCCCCTTGATCGATTGTCAGCTTACGGACAAACAACTACAGCGAAGCGGAACTCTCAAGCGCCGGCGGTACTTCAGCATCCGCATCCAGGTCGTCGAACAAATTACGTACTACCAAAGCACGTGGCTCTTCGGTTGTAACATCCAAAACGCATCCTCGTAAACCTTGCAGCGATGGCATTTCGAACATGGTTTTATGCAATGCAGCCTCTAGTACAGAGCGTAATCCACGAGCGCCGGTATTCCGACTGACCGCTTCTTCGGCGATAAACGTTAATGCGTCGTCGGTCATCTCAAGTGTTTTACCCTGATACGCAAACAGCTGACGGAATTGCTTAACCAGCGCATTTCGCGGTTCGGTCAATATTTTTAACAGCGCTTCCACATCCAGTTCCTGCAAGAAGGTGGTTATGGGAAAGCGACCAATAAATTCTGGGATTAACCCAAAGCCTTGAAGGTCATCTGGCAACAGATTTTCAAGTAACTCGTTAACATCAGGCTTCGCATTTTCGGTTCTGGAATGAAAGCCTATGCTGGTATCACGTGGTTTAACGCGATTGCAAATAAGTTCTTCCAAACCTGGAAACGCACCGCCGACGATAAACAAAATGTTGCGCGTATCGACAATGACCTCTTCGCTGTTTTCGCGACGTCGACCAGATTTGGAAACCTTTTGCTCAGTACCCTCAACAAGTTTCAACAATGCCTGCTGGACGCCTTCACCAGACACATCACGCACGCTGGTAGTACCGCCACCGCGGCGCGCGATTTTGTCAATTTCGTCAATATAAACAATACCCCATTGGGCCTGATTTACATCCCCCTCTGCAGCATCCAGTAAACGATGGATGATGGAGTCCACGTCATCACCCACATAACCTGCTTGGGTTAAAGAAGTCGCGTCGGCGGATACAAACGGTACCCCAAGAATTTTCGCCAGACTGCGGACAATCAACGTTTTACCAGTACCAGATGGCCCAACCATCAGTACATTAGATTTGTCCAGTTCAATATTGCTGTCGGATTCTTCCAGCGTTTCACGGCGAGTATTCATCAGCCGCAAGTAGTGGTTGTACACTGCGATAGCTAGCGTTTCTTTTGCCTGTTCCTGACCAATCACATAGTCATCCAGATGCTTTTTAATAGCCTCAGGAGTACGCAACTGGGGCGTAAGCGCACTGGTTTTTTGAGTGTGCCCCCAACTTGTGACCACTTGATGCGCAAGCTTTACACAGGCCTCACAAATGCGCCCTTCGTTGCCAGAAATTAGTGGCACCTGCGCACTTTTTTCAACCCCACAGAATGAACAGTGAATCGCGTCTTGCTTAACCATTGGCGGCCTCCCCATTTTCATAGTGACTATCGTTGCTGCTCGTCAAGATACTTTCGAGCCATTGTCGCTGGCGCTGCTTACGTTTACGATTTAGCAAAAACTCTTCGAGTCGCGGGTAGACGTCCTGCAGCGGCAACGTACCTTCCTGCTGAATTTCCTCGCACAGTACAATATGGAAACCCAGTGGCGATTCAACCACTTCGCTCAACTCCCCAACTTTGAGCGCAAATAATGCCTGCTCAATTTCCGGATATAAAACACCGCGTTTAACCTTGCCCATCAACCCACCCTGTAGCGAGGTTGGACATTCGGAGTGTTTTAGCGCCTGCTCGGCAAAACGATCAGGTTTTTTATCCAAGCGCGATACGATCTGGTTGATTTTTTTAAGTGAGTTGGCTCGTGAATTCTCAACATTGTCTTCGTTGATTGTCACAAGAATATGCCGAGCGGTACGTACTTCCGGCATTTGAAATTTGGCTACATTCATGTAGTAGTAGAGACTGATCTCGGTTTCAGTGACGCCATCGCAATCACTGCTAATAAAATCGAGAATTGCTTCGACGTGAAGCTCGCGTGATAACGCTTGATAAAAGAAGGTTTCGTCGACGCCAACTCGCTGTATGTCGGTGTAGAAATCGCTTTCTTCTTCATATCGGCCCCGTATCTGATCCAGGGCCTCATCAATTTGATTGCTTGGAACAGACACTTTTGCAGCGGCGCTGCTTGAAAGTACTGCTTCCTCTATTCGGATTTTGCGCTGCGCTATGCGCAATGCATCGTCGTACTGTGGCTTTTCCAGTTTATCGATGGCCTCTCCGTATTTCTCTTGGGCCACCTTAAACAGTTGGAATGCCAAGTCCTGCTGTTCAGGCATAGTGTGTCCTCTTGGTGTGACTGCGTTATCTGCTATTCAGCGGCCTCTAACGCAGCTTCCGGCATTTGGAACATACGGTTAGCGAAATGCACGTGATAGTTCACGATGCCTTTCTCGCAATCCCTCAGTACTTTCATAACCAGGCCCTGACGGTTTTCTTCAACCACGGTCTCACCGTCAATCACAATCGGCACTAGCGTAACCACTTTCTGGTTAAAGTCGTATTTGTTCGGTACCCATGGGTCGCTGGCCAGAATAAGCTCCTCTTCCCTGCAACCCACCGTCTTCGCTTCATCGAGAAAGTGCACGCGGTAAATGATCTGATCTTGAAGGTAGGAGCCCACATCGTATATGCAGCCAACAGCGCCTCGCTTAATCAGCAACTCCCCAACCGCCGTACCAGGATATGTGCCATCGTTACGCACGTTACGGGTCAGTCGAACTTCAGTTCCATATTCGAAAGCTGGCTGCATGTCTTTTACCCCTGCAATTGATCAATCGAAACAAAGGTCGTTTGAGGTTCTTGCATTTTGAAAACTTTGAACACTTTTTCGGTCGCTGCATCCGAGTCTACGAAATCCCGATACGCGCGTTCTAACAATGCTTTGTGTACTTTTTTCAAAGCGTCTTGCGTATCCGCCTCCGCCACAGCATCTCCGGCTTTATCGAGATAATCGTGATACCGCTGCATAATGTGCAGGCGGTTCACGTGCACGACCTTCTGATCGAACTCGATTTCAAAGTAAGTGAGAAAATCTTCAGCGGAGCTGAGTTCGTCCATATCTTCATCTAATTCGAACTGAGTCATTAACAGGCCTCCTGTTTTAAACTACCCGGGAAAGACAATACATCTGCCTTATTGTTATCCAACACCTGGAGCAACAAACGCGCACCGACGCGGTCAGCGCTATCCATCGCCACAACTTTTTCAAGCATTTCGCGGCCTTCTTCGAAGTGCGACATCCGTAAATGCAGGTAACCTGCGGCTTTTAGCGCAAAAAAGTACAATCGCACCAAGCAAAAAGAACGGGTCAAACCGTTGACCACCGAGTACATACTGATATCGCGCCAGTTAGCTGGAAATTCAATTCGCTCGCCAACAACCGACATCACCTGATGGGCTATTTCAACGCCGTCGGCGTAACGGTTTTGGTAATAATAGAATCGGTATAAGCCGATAAGCGCTAATAAATTACCGCTGTCGATAGCGAGCGCTTCTTTCAAAAGCTCTTCGCTCTGCGGACCGTAATTCGAGGCGGCCTGTGCTACCAACTCTTCAATGGCAGGATTTATCTCTTCCTGAAAGTAAAGCATCTCGGCACTAAATTCTTGTAAGTCCATGGCTCTGTACCCGTAAGTAAGAATAAAATCGATGGATTGGCTGTTATGATTTTGCCGCAGCGATTTTCATACCAATTGCGCAACTTTCTGCGCAAAATTCGTTATCTGGCTCACAACTCTCTTCTAACGTGTTGTAATGACACACAGCTTCACGTGAAAGTTGATTCAAGCGCCCCTCAAGGGTGTCTATTCGTTCAAGCAGGCAAGAAATTGCCTTGCCGACCGGGTCTGGAATGAGATGGTGGTTGAGGTCTATACCATGCGCAAACTGACCGCCAGATTTACCGACATTCACAACCCGGCCAGGAATGCCAACAACCGTGACATCATCGGGCACGTCTTGCACCACGACAGAGTTCGCACCGACCCTGACATTGTTGCCAAGGGTGATAGCACCAAGTATTTTCGCTCCAGTACCAACAAGTACGCCGTCGCCTAAAGTTGGGTGGCGCTTGCCTTTATTCCACGTGGTGCCACCAAGCGTAACTCCGTGATAAAGCGTGACGTCGTTACCAATAACCGCTGTCTCACCTACAACCACACATGCGCCGTGGTCGATAAAGAGTCGTTTACCTATTTTTGCACCTGGGTGGATATCCACATTACTTAAAAAGCGGGCAAAGAATGCGAGCAGCCGCGCTGGATAACGCCAGCCAGCGCGCCAAAGTTTCGAACATACCCGGTGCAGCAATAACGCATGTACGCCAGGATAGGTCGTGAGTACTTCCAGGACAGAACGAGCCGCCGGATCGCGATCAAATACGCATTGCACGTCGGCACGCCATTGTTGCCAGAGTGAGCTCTCGCGAGTTGGCGTGGCATCCTCTGTATAGCAGCGAGTGGAATTTTCAGTTGAACTAACCATGACTACACGCCTCCTTCAATCTCTAACAACGGTTGATCGTGCAAATCTTCGTAGAAAAGGAACAGCTCACCGCGACTCGGAGAACGTTTATTCTCAGTAGAAAAACGACGTACGCGTGTTAGCAAGTTAGTTGCCTCGTACTCACTGAGGGAGATCCCGAGATCAAGATATGAATCTCTAAGCAGGCGAGAACCGGAATGTTTTCCCAACACTAAATGGTGAGAGCGCCCCAATTCTTCTGGGTTAAGCCCTTCATAATTTCGGCGGTCTTTGATCAAACCATCCACGTGAATACCTGATTCGTGCGTAAAAACACCTTCGCCAACCACGCTTTTCTGCCAGCTCACTGCTCGCCCTGATGCAAGCTCAACCAAGTGGGACAATGTGGGAATTTTCCTCGGATCAATGCCCGTATCCACGTTGTGTAAATGCTTTAACGCCAATACACATTCCTCGAATGGCGCATTGCCTGCACGCTCACCTAAGCCATTCACGGTGGTGTTTATATGCGTCGCGCCCGCAGCTACCGCAGCCAGCGTATTTGCGGTTGCCAGCCCGTAGTCATCGTGTGCGTGCATTTCCAACTGAATATCGGTTTCGCGGCGCAGCCGTGAAATTCGTTCAAATACACCAAACGGTTCAAGGACACCGAGAGTATCAGCGAACCTAATTCGCACCGCGCCAGCGCCCTGGGCCACGTTTGCCAACTGCGCCAAAAAGTCAGGATCGGCCCGAGAGGCGTCCTCACAGCCAATACAAACTTGCAGGCCGGCGTTTAACGCTTTCGGCACCAGCCTGCATATTTCGGCAAGTACCCAATTTCGGTCTTTCTTTAATTTGTTGGTAATTTGTTGATCAGATGAAGGCACAGACAGATCCACCATCTGTACGCCGGTGGACATCGCTGCCGCCAGGTCGTAATCGTGTAGCCGACACCAGGCAATTAATTGCACCGGTAAACGAAGCAAAGCAATTGCTCGCATTACCTCACACTCATCATCCCCCATTGCGGGAATGCCTACCTCAAGCTCACCGACACCGGTTTCAGCAAGCAACCGAGCTATCGCAATTTTTTCTTCTGCCGTAAAAGCTACGCCAGCGCTTTGTTCGCCGTCACGTAAAGTCGTGTCATCAATCACAACTGATTTCATATTTAATCACCAAACAGCAAATGTTTTTGCAGCAATATGTTTCAGGTTTTGGTTGATACAAATCATTGATCGATATTGCTAACTGTATATGGACAGGAGCAATTCTTATACCCGCAGCTTGACTTATATTTTATTTATATTTTTCAACAACTTAGAGTTTTTAGCTCAAAGCCGGGCAGGACAAAAGCCCACAACTGCCGACAATTGTCATTAATACGACATGTTACTTTCTGCTTCGAGAAATACTGCGCACGTTGGCGTAAAAGATTCTGCGAAAACAACTAGATTAAATAGTAGAGGCTCAGGATGGGACACAAAAAAAGCCGCTAGTTAGCGGCTTGGTTTTACTCCAGAAATACGCGGCGCAGGCTTCAATACGCCACGCGTAGAGTAAAGAGCTTAAAGCGTATTTCAGCCAAAGCTCGAGGAGGAAGAGTTTACGCGTATACGGGTGCGAATGCCTGCTCTGGCTCAGCAACCGGACCTTCACCATCCCAATACGGAGAAAGCTTACGCAGTTTTGCAACTATGGGTGGTATCGCTTCGATAACGCGATCCACTTCTGCCTCTGTATTGTAGCGAGACAGCGAAAAACGCACGGTTCCATGGGCTGCAGTATAGGGAATGCCCATCGCTTTCATTACGTGTGATGGTTCCAGCGAGCCTGAAGTACAAGCAGAACCACTGGACGCAGCAATACCATGTTTATTCATTAACAACAAGATCGCTTCACCTTCAATATATTCGAACGCAATATTTGCGGTATTTGGAAGACGATTTTCGGGATCCCCAGTTACAAAACAGTTGGGAACCGACTTCAAAATACCTTCCTGCAGACGGTCGCGCAAACCAGCCACGTAAGTATTTTCGTTTGCCATGTTTTCCATAGCTAGCTGAGCGGCTTTCCCCAAGCCTACAATTGCTGCAGCGTTCTCAGTTCCTGCTCGGCGCCCCCGCTCCTGATGCCCACCGCGCAATAAAGGACGAAAACGTGTGCCGCGCTTCAGGTAAAGCACACCAATACCTTTAGGCGCGTGGAGTTTATGGCCAGAAAGCGACAGCATGTGTATTGCACTGTCTTTCAGGTTGACTGGCAGTTTACCCACCGCCTGCACGGCGTCAGTGTGGAACATAATGCCTTCTTCCTGAGCCATTTCAGCCATTTTTTCGACTGGGAAAATAGTTCCGGTCTCGTTATTGGCCCACATGACACTGACAATTGCGACGTTCTCTGTCAGCAACTTTTGGTAAGCGTTCAGATCGAGGCGTCCCTTACCATCTACCTTCAGGTAATGAACGGTGTAACCTTGAGTTTCAAGATTTTCACACAGATTCAGTATCGCTGGGTGCTCAACTTCTGTGGTAATTATTTCTTTGCGTTCCGGCTGTGCGCGCAGCGCCGACAGGATAGCCGTCGAATCCGACTCAGTACCACAGGAAGTGAAAATAATTTCCGAATCGTGCTCAGCGCCTAACAGCGTTTGTACTGTTTTACGCGCTTTTTTTACTGCGAATCCTACCTTGTTACCAAAGCTATGCAACGATGACGGATTACCAAACTGTTCAGTAAAAAACGGTAGCATTTCTTCCACAACAACCGGATCGACCATTGTGGTTGCGTTGTTGTCCATGTAGATATCGTTCATTTTACGCTCCTACAAGAGTGGTCAATTGCTCTTCTGTAACAGGGGTGACCTTAACGAATTCACCAAGCGCTTCCATCAGCTTTTGTTGGATACCGCCAACGGTGGCCGTAGCCAGCTGGCAGCCTGAGCAGGCACCAATAAGCTTGATATAAATATTTTTACCGTCGACATCAAGTAATTCGACATCGCCATGGTCGCGCTGAAGTGTCGGGCGAATTTCGTCGAGCGCTTTTTCAATAACTTTAATACGCTGTACAGAAGTCAGCTTGCGTGCTGAAACAGCTTTTTTCTCCTCAGCAACAACGGGCTCAGGTTTCGGCTCTTCTTTCTTGATTTTCACTACTTTCTTCTTGGAAACTACGGGCGCAGGTATAAAAGTTTCGCCTCGCGCGGTCATTTCCTCTGAAAGAATATTTTCGATAGCTTCATGACAAGAAGAACAACCACCACCCGCTTTTGTATAGTTGGTGACTTCTTCTACAGAAGACAGGTTGTTTGCGCGAACGGTATCGCGAACCATTACCTCATCAATGGCAAAACACTTACAGACTAAAGCACCTTCTTCGTGATCATCTTCCAGCTCAATGCCGCGATAATCGGCAACCGCTGCTTGCAAAGCCTCACGCCCCATGACCGAACAGTGCATTTTTTCGGGTGGCAGTCCATCCAGGTAGTCTGCAATGTCCTGGTTGCTGATTTTTAGTGCTTCATCAACATGTAAGCCCTTGATCATCTCAGTGAGTGCTGACGATGACGCAATCGCAGAACCGCAACCAAAGGTCTGAAAACCCGCATCTTGAATAATATCGGTAGCCGGATCAACCTTGAGCGTTAACCGCAATGCATCCCCGCAACTCAACGAACCCACATCGCCAGTCGCATTAGCATCCGCCACTGCACCGGCATTTTTTGGATCGAAAAAATGTTCTTTAACTTTTTCTGAATAGTCCCACATAATCTGCACCTCCAGTCGCCAGACTGCTTAATATTGCACCATCTGTTAAAAAGGATTAACAGGTAAATGAATTACCGCAGCCACAGGTTCCTGTAGCATTGGGGTTTTCGAATTTAAAACCACTGCCTTCCAGATTCTCAACAAAGTCGACTGTGACGCCGTCAAGCATTGAAGCACTGGCCTCATCGAGTAACAGTGTTACGCCACCGCAATCAACAAGCTGATCGTTAGCAGCAGAGTTTTCCTCGAGACGCATAGTGTATTTAAAGCCTGAACAACCACCGCCCTCTACCTGAATACGCAAACCTGCAACTGGCTTGTTTGCGCTTGTAATAAATCGATCTACCGCTTCAACTGCTTTTCCGGTTAATGAAATCATCTTCGTTTCCTCATTCATACTGAACTGTTGCATGGCACCCCTTGGCAAAAACCTTGCAATCAGTGTTTCAGGGTTCTCGTAGGGATAAGTGCAAGCCATGTGCCACAGAGAAACTTAGAATTTTATTGCGGAATATCAAACAGTTACGTAACCGCCCGCTGAAACGAGGATGTTGCGAAAAACACCAGTCACAACCTTTGTCGCCTTTGCGACAAGCCATAGGAGTCTAAAATGCTGATAGACACACTCGCCCCAGGAGATATCATTTACGCTGCTGACGATATAGTGAACGACGGTAGCTTACCCGGATTACCCGATGACGCCTTGATAGCCGAAAAAGATCGTCGTGGCGTCATTATCAATACCGGCCACCTTGAGGAAAATCCAGATAAGGTTCTTGTACTGGTGCGTTTTGAAACAGGCGTCGCAGCGGGAGAATTAGGCCCAGCTGTCGCCTGCTGGCCAGATGAACTGTACATCCCGATGGATAACATGAACTAAAAAGCTGACGGCGAGCGCATAAAGCCACAACACTATGTGCACTTTAAGACATATTGTTGTGGCTTTCCGAACGGTCGAGTAGGTCGCGGGCAACATACCCGTTAGTAGCTGCACACCTGAAATGCGAAGTCGTGTCGCCAACTTTACGTACCTCAGTTCTATCAAGCAGGTTTTCACCCTAGAGCTGGCACGAATTGCGTCTTTGCAGCTAAAAACCGCCACAAGTGTCATATAGCACTCAAAATCTCAAATACACCGTAAACGGGTTTTGTAACTTACAACTGGTTTTTTCCACCAGCGCACACGAACACTGCCATGGTGATTTTGTGAGGAACAGTAAAAAAGAAATAGTGTGTCAGCCCAGTAGCTTGGTCATCCGAAACAACGACAAGCTCGAGGCAATACCGTCACCGAACAGCCAGCGGTTTTTTTGTCCTAACAGAACCACTTAACTAAATCGCAAAGCTAGTTAAAAGACAATTTGAAGAAGACAGGAATGACCCGAAAATTCCAATTCGGGTCGAGAGAAGTATTCAGAGAGCAGGTAACAAACGCAACTCGCTTGCCAGCGCTCCGGACTTACCCCAAGCCGTAGTTGCTTCTATAAACCATTGCGGTTTACTGGGATGCGGCTGAACCACATCATATTCTGCGTATGCCTGACCGTTCTCGTGCACGATAACACTGCCAATCAACTGACCGTTAACAAGCCATTCACCTGATAGCGACTCGGAACTATCGAACGGATCTTTTTTTAGCTCCGTGCGAGTAAAAGCCGCTGGCTCTGCAGGAAGCTTGTCTTGCAAGCCTACAGCGTCTAGAGCACCACGTAGCGCTTGCCAAATTTCACACACGACAGGCCAATCTCGCTGCAGCCGCTCGGTAATAAGATCAGACACTAATCATCCTCATCAAAAAAGGAAGACGCGATAGTGAAATAGGCGTAGCCGCCGATTTCATCACTCGTATCCAGTTCCAAAAGTTTTTTCAATACTGAATACGCCGCAAGCACTCTTCCTCGGCGCAAACGACAAACGCCCAGCGCTTTCAAGCTAAAAAGGTAAAGCCGTTCAGCTCCCGCCTTTTTATGCCATGCTGCAGAGTCATTATTCAACCGACGATAATTTCGGTCAAAACCCGCCAACTTGGCAGCTTGTCGCATCGCACCCCACACAGCAGCTTCTGCCTTGTTGTACTCGGCGGCGACAAAATAAAATTTGTAGAGCGCAATATGTGTGTCCGGCTCATCCGGCCAGGCGAGGCGCGCCTTCAATAAAGTCGCTTCGCGCTGTGGAAAATCCCCCGACGCCAACGCTTGATCCAAGACTAATTGAAGTTGCGCTGGGGTACTGGGTGAAAAAAAAGCTCGCTCGTCCCGAAAAGCCAAAACACTTGCTGACGTGTTCATTATAGTTAACCTGTGGATTATTTAGTGCGCATTACCAGAGTTCAGCTGGTGCGACTTTATCTGCATACACTTCACCACCAAGAATATGCTGCTCGATGATTTTTGGCACATCATCCGGTTCGACCCAGCCATACATAACGCCGCTCGGATAAACCAAAACATTGGCCCCGGCTTGACATGGCCCCAAGCAGCCTGTCTGTGTCAGCGCGACATTTTGTAAGTTGCGCTGAATAAGCTGTTGAGAAAATGCGTTAAATACTGCTTCCGAACCGCGTTCCCCACAGCTCCCCCGGGGATGGCCCGGCGGGCGCTTTTGCATACAGATAAAAATATGATGGTCTGGTTTAGGCATAGCTGTACCCCAAGTCTGGTTTCAATAGTAATTAAAATCGATAGCTGAATCGTCGAGGCTCGGCAGAAAGAATTGCCAAAATATCTGAACCAATATTTCGGTCCCTTATCTCGCCTGCCGCTGACGATTCAGTCTGGCTCACACTGGTCCACGGACTATTCTATGGACTCAATCTAAGCTAAGCCGCCATTGGCTCATGTGTATGGCAGTTTTTCGGACAGACTCTGGAGCACGACTTACAGCCAATACAGTCCATTTCGTTTTTAATAGCCATGACCTTCATTTCATCATCGTCATCATAATCTTCGTCGTCATCCATATCTTCGACGAGATCGGCCCGGTCCACCAGCTCAAATACGTCGCGCGGGCACACCTTGTAGCAACGGCCACAACCTATGCAGGTCGATGCATTTAAAGCGGTAACGAACTCCGGCGTCCATTCCTCGCCGCCACGGGTGCGACTAATCATCACTTCATCAGACATAGTTTTTACCTCCGCCGACACGGCGATTGTAGTCAGGCGCTAGCCTCATCAAGTTTTGCTTGCGCAGCTTTCCAGTCTTCGCAGGCCGCGATAGTACTCTGTGCAAGCTCGGTTAAACGGTTGTAATCCGTCCACAACGTATCTTCCACCACATCGTGAATTTGAGACGCCCAATCGGTTGCGATACGTTTTTTCTTTTTCACATCTTTATTGAGGGCTTTCAACTCGTCTTCGTTCACGTTTATTCCTCCTAGCAAAAACCGTTTTTCAATTTACAGTTTTGCAACTTCTTTAAATTGTGTTACTAGTTCTACAGCTTTAGATATTAGCTTTTCTGCGTCTTCGATCAGCTTCTCTGGTGTTTCAAAACCGAAGCGATGTACGTCACGCAACGTTTTATCGAGCGCCACCAGTTTGCCGACAACGATCATCGCGCGCCCAAAGCCTTCATGAGTCAAGTTGATAACCGGTACCGCCATAATGCCCGTTTCTTTTTCGATCATCTGCGCAAGCCCGTTGTAAAACGCTTTAACGCGAGATATGGTTGTTTCGTCAGGGTCGCCAACAACCGGAATTTCGCGGCGGCGTGCTTTAGTCAGAATCATTGGGTCCAATACCTTGGCGTCGCTCCAGGTATCGTAGGTCCCATAACTGTCAACAGCGCGAAGCTGGACAATCATTTGCTTGAGAAATGGATGCTCTAAAACGGCAGATCCTTCTTCGAGTACGGCTTCTTCGCTCATAAAATCACCTTTAACGTTTATGTGTCCTGATGTCCTTCCATGGAGCTACAATCGCCCATGGATTTTTGTCTGTTTATCGCTCGCGCCAACCAGCTGCTGGGCCCTTCTTGCAACTCCCGTTGAAACGCTTTGATCAACGCTTTTATCGGCGTGTCTTCAACCACTTTCAACGGTTGAACCTGCGACTCCAATAGCTGACGGATGGCCGAAGCGCCGCAGGCACGACAATAGACTGCAATGCAATCCTGCAGAAACTCTAATTTTGCTATCAACTTATCGTCAACTTGGTTATCTTCGATCCCGCCAAATTCAGCGATACTTTCGATATGCGAACCGTCCGGCGTTATGTTGTAAATCACAAACGAACGCGAAGAACCAAAGTGTTGGTTCACGAATTCACCGTCGTCAGTAGCAAAGGCGATTTTTAAACCTATTGCTTCGTCACGGCTGCCAACAACGCTAAATCGTCGCGTTAATTGCGTCACCGTTAGTGCCTCGCATCAATTTCTTCGTCGATCTTTTGCGCTAGTACCGAATGATACGGCTGCATGCCGTGGTGATGTTCAACCAAAAGATTCGCCACATCAAACAGGGTTTGCTGTGTTCCTCTGTAGCCGAACCAACACCGCTGAAAACCGCCGATAAGATCATATTGTGGGAAACCGATTCTCAAAATCGGTATACCAAGTCGTTTTGCGCTCTCGACCGCATGGCTATTCCCAAAAAATATTTGAGCGCCGTTTTTCTCAGCCATAAGCTCTGCGTCTTCAAGGTCGCCGATTTTAATTTCTGCGATAGCGCTATCGTTCAGAGCGCTATTTTTGGACGCCATTTTCGCAGGAACAACTGCCGCCACTGTGCTGGCGCCCATTGACGCCATCAGTTCGCTAAAGCCCAGCAACAAATCCGGGTCTGAGGCAATAGCGACCTTTGAGTCGCCAATCATAAAATGCGTATCCAACATCGCATCTTGCAATTGTGCACGATGACGTTGCCACTTAACCGGAACCTCGCCATCACTGATGTTTGCAAGAGTCATAAGCCATTCGTCGACAACTTCGAGCCCCATAAGGTGGCCAAAGCGAAAATCCGGCACATCTGTTCGAGCCTTCAAGGCATCTGCCGCCGCACTCAGGCTTTTCCCAACCACCAGCGTCGCAGCCGATTCCCCTGCTATCTTGAACTCGTTAATTGTGGTTCCACCAGTGGTGAGAGAGCTGAATTCGCTTTTTTCCAGATGCCCATCGAGAGATGCGGACAGGTCGGGAATCATCAGCGGACGCAAGCCGAAACTTTCAATCGAGTCAACCACGTACTCAAGGTCGCCCGGCGTTAAATTGCCACCGCACAACACGTTAACCTGTTTTTTGCGCAAACCCACGCGTGATTTATCTTCTGGAACGAGGTTTTCGATAATCGCTTTTACTGCCAGTGAAAAGCCACTTTCAAAGCTTCCTGAAAAGTCAGGTGTGTTCACAGGTACTACGGCCACATCGGCAAATTGTGGATACCGACGACGAAACTCGCCGGTCGCACGCTGAATATCACAGCCCTGCGTCTCTGCCAGACCCGTCGTCACCAAGCCGATCACATCGGGCGAATTCTTCTCTGCGATTGTTTTCAGCGCCTCGACGATATTATCGTCTGCGCCCATCACCGAGCTCACCTGATCCATCGCTGTCGTTTGCAAAGGAATCGGTTCGCGGAAATGTCGTACGAAAAACACCTTTGCAAAGGCGGTGCAACCCTGGGAGCCGTGCATCAACGGCATTGCCTTATTAAGCCCTAGAAAAGCCAAGGCACCGCCAACGGTCTGACTGGTTTTTAACGGACTGACTGATAGGGCTTTTTTTCGCTTAGTCAAATCGGCCATGGATCACCCGTTTACGGTTAGGGGGGTTGCCAGTGTTTGCGCGGAAGACTCCCATGGTGCTGGCTTTCTCACCGCTTGCCACACCGGATTTTCCAGAGTCAGGCATAGTTGTCTTACCAGTTCGACCATACCGTCATAACCGGCGTAAGCGAATTCCCGCTCCTGGTTAATATCCAAAAATGGAATCTTCGCTTTCAACGCGGTGTACATGTTGCGGCCGCCGGCAATCAATATATCGGCCTTATAGTCTGCGACCGTCTGTAACAAGACTTTTGGGCTGCCTTCGTCGAGCATTTTCACATCGTCGCCCATCAGTTCTCGAATCCGGGCCTTATCTTCTTCGGTAGATTTTTTGGTGCCGGTTGCAACAACCTGCATACCTAAATCCTGTAGCGCAGAAATTACAGACCAGGACTTAACACCACCGGTGTACAACAATACACGCTTGCCAGCCAGCCTTGGCCTCCAGGCCGCAAGAGCATCTCGAATTTTCGCCTCTTCGCGCACGATCAATTGTTCTGTGCGCTCGGTAAGGTCATCGTCGCCAATCAAGCGTGCGATGTCGCGTAACGACTGAGAAGTATCCGTAATTCCGTAAAAGCTGCCTTCAAACCAGGGGGTACCCCAATTATTCTCCAGTTTTCGGGCTACATTTAGCATGGCTTTCGAGCAGACCATCATGTTGGCTTCTGCGCGATGCATGGTTTGCACTTCGCGAAACCGTGCGTCCCCGGACAAGGTGCATAGTACACGCAATCCCAGCTCATCAAATAACGGCAACACGTGCCAGAATTCGCCGGCGATGTTGTACTCGCCGATCAAATTGATGTCGTGTATTTTAAGATCCGGTCTCGTCGGGTGTTTTGGCTGAGGATCTGGTTCGCGTGTACCAACCACATATTTCAACATCGCCTCGCCAGCAATACGGTTACCGAGATTTTTAGTGCCGTAAAAGCCCGCAGCATCAACGGGAACTACTGGCACACCGAACCGCTGCTCAGCCTCTTTACAAATTGCATCTACATCATCACCGACCAATGCAGGAACACAGGTGTTGTAAACAAAAACGGCTGGAGGGTTGTAGTCTTCTACCGCTTGCTTAATTGAGTGAAACAAGCGCTTTTCTCCGCGCCCCATCACAACGTCCTGCTCGGTTAAGTCGGTGGTCATACCGATACGGTACAGGTCAGGACCGCTTGAGCGAGTCCCCCTGTTATCCCAGGAGCTGCCGGCACAAGCGATTGGACCGTGGACTATATGCGCTACGTCTGCGATTGGCAGCAATGCGATTTGCGCGCCATCAAAAGCACATCCACCCGCAGCAGAGCCGGGTTTTGGCTTCGCGCAACCCGATTTTTCTTTCTTGTTGTGGCTACAGGCTGGCTCGTCCAGTAATTCTGCGATTTCGTTAGCTTTCATATACAGCAACCCCGTGCCCATTAAACTGTTGAGTTATCTGGCTATTTGCAATCCGCGTTCCAGCGTGCAAGCCATTGATATTACTAAAATTATTATTTTATTATGTCGTGATTGCGACATAGCTCTGCGACGTAAGGTTAGGTTAGATACACTCAGTTAATCGCTGTCACCCCAGAGGTACTCATCAATTTCACGCATCAGGTAGGCGTTGGTATTAAAATTTTTTGCTACGGACTCCGCCTCTTCCTGGCTGTATCCGTGTAAATTAAAACTCGCTACGCCTGCTGGTTGATTCTCATAGAACAACTGCACACGCATATTCCAATAGCCTGCGTTTTTTTCATGACTACATAACGTGATGCATGCTTTCAAATCACCCTCGAGCTGGGTGATGTAGTTAAACCCATCCATCTCTAACCCCAATCTTCGTCGTCCGCGTCATCAAAACGCGATGCTCCGGCCGTCTGTTTTTGTTTTTGTTTCATGACATTGGCCAACCAGAATTCCGGCTCGCCATCAAGTTGCGTCTGTAGCTCTTCAATTAATTCATCTACATCTGGTCCACCTGTAACCTTCTTCGGTGTTATACCTAAACTCACCAGTTGACGTGTTGCTGAACCCCCTATAGAACCGCAGTAGACGACATCGCTTCCTACCAACCACTGTAACTTTGGCTTCAATTTATCCTCATTGCCGTCTTTTGCTTCACGCGCGAACTTTTTACTCGCGATGAGTGTTGCTGCATCGGCAGTGACATCGTAAACAAAAAATCCTTGCGCCGAGCCAAAATGCTGGTCAACCATATCCCCTTCCAGTGAGGCAAACGCAACAATCAAATTAGCTCCCTGAGGCAGATGCTCCGCAACACAATCAATGTTCTCGTTCATAGATCACCTCGTAGTGAATTTTTACTATTGCCAAAGACGGGGTTTAGCAAAAAACAATCCATTGTAAAAACACCCGACCTAACGCACTATTCCATTGAATTTTAACGATTTATTTTAATACCCATGTTTCGTCTTGCAGTTGATGTTGTGTGGTTGTAGCAAAGCAGACAACCTTGACGGCGTTATTGGGCATGCTATTTGAAAACGCCTCTTAACACCGATTTGAATCGTCCCAATAAAGCGCGCGGTTCACATAATTGGGACTAGAGAAATAGTTCAACACCCTACTGACGTCTGTTATTTCCTGTGCTCATGAATTTTTTTACGCTGGATAGAGACCCGACCATCAAGCAACTGCTGATCTCGCTGGACAGTGAACTGTCTGGCGTAGCGCCTTGTGTGGACACGGATTTCGCGACTGATTCAAAGGCGATCTTTTTACGCCACAGGGATAACGCAGGTATGTGTGCCTATATTTACACCCTTGGCCAGCGAGATAATCGGTACGGCGTACAACTGGAGTTCCCACCGGAAAATGGGCCCGTGTTGGCCATGGAAACCTATGAGAATATTGGTTACAAAACACTCAAAGATATACTCATGGTACATCTTGATTTAGGGGAAACCGGATTTCGCTAGAGTAATTAGTGAACTCACTTTCCGCCGTCGAAAAATTAGAAGCACACATATTCAAAACGTCGGTCTAAAGCAACACTAACTAAATTTCATGAATGGATATAATTTTCTGCATTAATGCAAAACACACCAATCAGGGCAATACTTTTGTATCCGCCAGGATGATTATCGCCTAAAGAATAGTATTGGTTGGGAACTGGCATAGGAACGCAAGTTTAGCGCCCCAAACGTTCATTGCTTGCCATTCTGAGACTATTTTTATACTGACGTAGTTTAAAAAAGCTAAGCGAAATAAAAAATACCATATGCCTAACTCTCAAGACACCCTCATCTCTCGCCCAAAAACCGCTGCGATGCGATTTGTGATTTATCACATACACCCGGTCAGCGCGCGCCTACGAGTACTAAAAACGACATCCAATCAGCTATGCTTCCCAAAGCAGCTTCCCGCACTGGCCGAATTGATTGAGCAACCACGAGAAAGTACGAAAGTATCAATACACCCCGGCGTTTATGTGCACGAATGCTGCAACGAGATGCAAATCCCAGAAAATGCTGTGGCAATCACCAAGCACCTAAGACTGTGGGTAGATGTTCCGGGTGGTCCAGCGCCAATTTATTTTTTACAAGTCACCACACCGCAACCTTTCAAAATAGGAAAGGCCACCGAGTGGATGGAGTTTGCTGACTGCTTTTGCCTCATACCGCTGGAGCGGGAGATACTTCAGGCGCTATACCGTTGGCTGCTCGAGTGAACGACGCGCAACAGGAAACAGCACAGCAAGCGCATTTAGACCGGTACATTGATGTGAGTTACTTCATAGTCGCAATTCGACCCATTCTGTAACAGCACCCTAACGACCTCTCCTTCACGCGCGCCAAATAATGCTTGTGCCAGCGGGCTGCGTTGATCAAGCAGACCTCTCCCGCTCAACGATTCGTCGCTACTCACAATCTGAAAAGATTGTTCCTCTTCCTCATCAATACTAAACACCGTTACCAAAGATCCAAACTGGACCCGGCCGCCCATAATATCGTCGTTATCGACAACAGTCGCTGAGGCGAGCCGCGTACGCAGCTCTGCTGCATCTGTATCGGGTAAACTAGACAAGTTCGCTTCCAATTCTCTGCGCCATCGCGCAGTCATCCAGGTGTCGAATCGCGTTGTCATACACTTTTTACCGGCAATATGGTTTCAAGAATTTTAGAATTTCTTCGGTAGCACTAAGATCCAGCGCGGAAAAATCGTCTTTACTCTTACGATGTACGTCTGCACCATTTTCAACTAAAAACTGGACTGCTGCGAATTTACTTGCCGATGCAGCGTACATTAGAGCAGTGACACCATCGGCATTAGCCTGGTTTAAATCGGCACCAGCTTCTTTTAGCAAGCGCAAACACTCCAGGCTCTCAGAGTAGCACGCCGCCCAAAGTGCGCCGTTACCGTCACTGTCACTGCAGGTCGTATCCGCGCCAGACGCCAGAAGCTCTGAAACCACTTCGGATTTATTCTGACGGCACGCCAGAATAAGTGGCGTTACCTGGCCAGGGATTACTGTGTTTAGCGCCTGTTTTTCAAAACCTTCGGTAACTAACCAGATGTTAGTCGCTTCGCTGTAAGCTTCTGTAGCGTATAAACGGTCACGCTTTTTCCAAGCAGTGTAACCACCTTTCATACTGTAACAATATTTGAAGCCAGCGCGCCCGAAAACCTCTGCCAGATCTTTACTGCTGTTGCCGTGATAGCAATAAACCAAAACCGGACGCTCGTAATCTCCAACGCCAATCAAGTGTTCGACTAACCCGCCATGCGCTTGCATTGCGCCGTCAATGTGGCTTTCTTTATAGGAGTATGCATCGCGCGCATCCAAGATAAGCGCACTGCCATCGGTAATCACTTTTTCTTGTGCTTCTTGTGGAGTAATTTCTGCGTAATAACTCATCGTTATCTGCCCTTAATGTGGTTGGCAAGTGCCGAGTCCATGGTTGTTGCATGTAAGTGGAACCAGCCGGGAATTTGCTCTTTTACAAACGCCTTTGCCATCATCAAATTGCCGCGCTGTACTCGCCGTTGAAGTTGAAGTAAATCGGCCAGCACTCGGTTGTGCTCACCTACATGCTCGTTCAAGGCGGGAAAATCAGAAGCTGTCATCATATCCTTTTCGCGATCGAAATGGCCTTGTGTATGCGCAACCAGTTCATCAAACCCCTTGCAAAAGTCGTCTCCGGTCACCTGAGAGAGTGAATTTACCAGCGTAATAAATTCCGCATGAGTAGAGTCCATATCAGGATTACCCAGGCGGTAGAGATCTTCGTCAGGATTAATTAGCAGCGGCATAAATCAGACCCAGCGTCTTTATTGAACCCCATGCGGTTTGCAAATTTAGCACCACCTCATAGGAATCACACAAAACAGAGCCTGCTCGTGCCACCACCTCTGCGTGTAGGGCACGCCATAAGCTCGCTATGCAGCTTGGCCAGGAGATTGCAAATCATTCTCAAAACCGGCGCTATAGGTGATTTTTTGTTACAAACAAAACAAAATTCCCCATAAACGCTGTGCCTCTCCATACCGACGATTGTAGGGTTTATTACATGTATATTTGCTTATGTAATGCCGTGACCGAAAAGCAAGTCGCAGAAGCTATCGCGAATGGTGCACGCTGCATGAAAGATTTGCGCCACCATCTTGGGGTAACAAAAACATGCGGTCGATGTGCACAGTGCGCCAGCGAATGCCTGAGAAACTCAGTTGCGTCGCTAGAGAATTACAACAACCAATGCAACCTCGCGGAGGCCTCATGAAGGGTGACGTTAAGTCAATTGAATATCTCAACAAGCAACTGACCAATGAGCTTACAGCTATCAATCAATATTTTTTACATGCTCGCATGTACAAAAATTGGGGCTTGGTTAAGCTCGGCAAACATGAATACGAAGAATCTATCGAAGAAATGCATCATGCAGACTGGCTGATCGAACGTATTCTATTTTTGGAAGGACTTCCCAATCTGCAACAATTGAACTTCTTGCAAATAGGCGAAAATGTGCCCGAATGCCTGCAAGGTGATCTCAACCTGGAGACAGGGTCACGCGATACTCTGGTCGAGGCGATCGCTTATTGCGAATCAATAAAAGATTATATTTCTCGTGAAATTTTCGAGAAAATTCTGGATGACACCGAAGAGCATATTGACTATCTCGAAACACAGCTCTCACTAGTCGACCAGGTCGGTATCGAAAACTACCTGCAGAGCCAGATGGAACCCAGCGAGTAGACTCATTACCCACAATGAAAACATTTTTGGACTGGTCCGCCTATAAGGATGCCGGCATGGGCGACGCATATGCCGACATTCCCCGCCATGGGGATAACTACGCTAAGGCGATTGCCGTTTGTATAAACAGCAAACAGTGCGAAGCCGAAGGCAAGCAAGTGATGTGCCCCAGCTACAAGGTGACTGGCAACCCAAATTTATCTACCGGAGGACGCGTCCGTCTACTCAAAGCGGCGCTATCCGGAGACGATTTTCAAACGAAATTATTCGAGCCTGAGATAGTGCAGGCGCTACAGTCGTGCCTCTCTTGCAAAGGCTGTAAACGCGAATGTGAAAACAATGTCGATATGCCGCTAATTAAAGCGGAATTCATGGCACAGCATCGCGCCCGACATGGCACCAGCTTGCGCAGCTATATTATCGGGAACCTACCGCGCCTATTATTCGATTACCCAGCACTTGGCAAATTAATACGTCTCAGAAATTCATCGCCATTGCTAAGACGCATTGGCGCTCGCCTGACAAAATTTGCAGCGGATGCGGATCTCCCGCAACCGGTGAAACACAAGTTCAAAAAACCGTCCAATTTACCCCAGCGGCCCGATGCGAAGCACAAGGTCGTGCTATTTATCGATACCTTTACCCGGTATTTTGAACCTGAAATTGCTTATGCCGCGATCTCATTGCTCGACCACCTCGGTTGCAGTATCGACATCCTCGAGTCACAGCAAAAAGAAGCACCCTTTTGTTGCGGTCGCACCTATCTTTCTCAGGGCATGATAGATGAGGCTCACGACCAGGCACAACGACTGGTATCTGCCTTACTGCCGCACGTGCGCGCAGGTAAAACTGTAATCGGTCTGGAAGCATCCTGTGTACTTGGATTGCGAGATGATGCGAAGGCGCTTCGACTCGGCGAGGAACTGACTGAAGTGGCGAGCGCGACCTTCCTCCTGGAGGAGTATCTCGCTCGTGAGCTGAAAGGCGCGGAGCTACCACAGCTGTCCTCTGATGCACCTGCCGCGTTTATTCACGGGCATTGCCATCAAAAAGCCGTCGGCGCTATGAAAGCAGTACGTCGATTGCTCAAAGCATTTTCAGCACCCGACTTCCAGATTATGGATACCGGGTGCTGTGGCATGGCCGGCACTTATGGCCTGGAGGTAGAAAACAGGGAATTGTCTCTAGAGGTTGCGCGTCACTCGCTGTTGCCAGCACTGGAGAGCACCGAGAAAGGGTTGATTGTTGCCAACGGCTTTTCCTGCAGACAACAAATTAATACGCTTACCAAACGACGCGCGGTGCACCTCGCTGAATATCTTAACGGATACCTCTAGCCAGGCTTCGTCACACGCGGTTTCCAGACAAGCGGCTTTCACCACTCCTGTGATGAGCAGGAACCACCAGCTAGCTGGTGGTCGCTTCCGGATAAAGCTCCTGAACCATTTGCATATGCGCTTCTTCATTGAAGCTCATTTCAATTTCTTTTAGAAATTCCCCAGCATTTTCCACGGCATCTAAAATAGCGGCAATAACATAGGCTTGCGCGTTTGTTGCGTTAACAGCTTTCTCCGGCACCGCACTTTCCACTACCAATGTGGCTTCTTTTGAGTCGTAGCGGCGAATACGCATACCCTCAAAACCCGGCGAATCGAATTTGCCACTCAACATAAATACCACTTCAATTTGCGGTGCGCTACGTTGGCTAATGTTAGAATTTTCTTTTGCCAACGCCATCGCAACTCGGGTTAATGCATTGGCAAATGCACTTTCTTTTAAGTGTGCGTCCGGGTAAAAAGCACTAACGGATATTGACATAGCATTAACCTCTCGTTGCATCCCACAATCGTTTATAGGCGATATCTAATTCAGACAGTTCTCGGTCAACCTGATCTAGCTGTAAATAATCAGGAAATCTTCCACGTTCACCGCGAGCATACCAGCTTTCCATTTGTTGTTTTAGTAAATCGCGTTTTTTTACAGTATTTGCGATGGAATGCTTTAAATCCTGGCAGCGCGCGCCACTGACATCAGCAACACAATACTTTACGCCACCTTCAAATAGCCGCGTTCCGCCACCCTCGGATGCAATACGCGAGGCAAGTTCTCGGTTTTCCACTGACACTCCTGCGATAAAATCAACACCAAACTCATTAAACTCCGGCATCCAAGGTGTTGTCGGCCCCATCAATACAGTGACCGCATTTTTCGCCAGCTGACTTAAACGCAAAAACGTTTTATTAACAATACTTGTCGATGTAATAAAGACCCAGTCCATCTGTGGCAACAAAAACTCGGCCGCTGTGTCCGGCAAATCTTGATCAGAGGGAGTACGCTCTACAACCGTATAATCGATCCCTTCCAACACTTTATCTAAATTGGGGTATCGTCCAATAACGGCGACCTTTTTATTTTCCAATCGCGGTTTAAAATAATCGAAGACAGCAGTATTCCCAGTTGTGGAACTTTGTACAGGCTGCGCTTCGCGCAACAACGGATTCGACGGTGCATTTATCACTGCATTACACGCGGCCATGGCCACAGTCGCTTCGAAATTATCCCAGGAATACAGTTTTTTACTCAGCGTTGAAACTGATTGGCCAGCGATGGTGCCAGGCCATTGCAACACACGGGTTTTTTCGCCCGGGCTCATGGCGAATCCCAGACTCTGTTGCTCACCGATTTGAACTAAACAACTGGTCCAGGTAAGCCCTATTTGCAGATGATTAACCATCGCTTGCGAAGTCTTAACCGCGTCAATGATTTTTTCGAGAGGGTCAATTTTTAGATTCATCATTGGATTCCGCTTCCATCCGCCTTTTTAATTGCAAACCACCGCGAAGCATAATTAAATCGTGAAGGTCGCACAGCATAAAATGGCGATTGTCGGTATCGCCCATATGAAACAAGGTCGCTTCGTCGCCGCGATGATAGCGGTGCGCCACTTTGCGAAACTGCTCGGGTAGCGACAGATTAAATGACGAAGGTTTTAGCAAAAGTGCTACGATTTGCTCAAACAGCAAAAAATACGGATCGCTCTCCGACTCCAATTGGTAAATAGACCCGAGATCTTTACCATAAATATGGAATAGGCGAACATAGTCTTCGAGTTCAGGAAGTGACCGGCTCATGGAATGGTTCCCTTTCCCGCGTTAAATGATGGTACCCAGACAAAGTCGTCAATCGCTGGTCTTCACGCGCTTTGCCAACCGTAAAATGATATAGACTCTGCCAGTTTCCCTCGTGCGCCAGACCTAACAGGTCGTGCACGTGATCATCAAAATAGCAACCTATCCCGGTGCCGCTCAGATTTGCTGCGCCGGCTTCAAGATAAAGAAGCTGACCAAGAATTCCTGCCTCCCAGAATAATCTACGATACGCCCAGGCTCCCTCGGCATCCATTACAGTATCGAGCGGCGCCAGCATGCCCAGGCTAAATGCGCTGTGTCCGGCAATTCCCTGGTAACAGGACAACTGCGACGCTGTTTTACGCATATCCTGCCCGTCGACCAGCGCATAGAGTGGCAAACCAGGGACTTGCTCAACCGGCTGCCACAACAAACCATCAGCTTGGCAGCTCACCTTCAAGTCTGCCAACAGGTCATCGGAGCGCGCTAGCATATAAAGCCCTGGTGGTAATTCAGCCACCTGGTGCACAAAAACCAGCAGATTGACCGCTGGTGCATACGGAAAAATATCGAAGGGCGCTCGCTGCGCGCTGGGCATACACAAGGTTAGCAGCCTAACAAAGTCCGTCAGTGTTGTCCCCTCCCCCAGCATCATCCGTTGCGCGCTACGCCGTTGCCGGATAATGCGCTCCGCATTGGGTGCGACGCAATTTAGCGATAACCGGGCTGAAGGGGCATCTGGTGGAGCTAGCAACACATCTCCGGCCGCGGGCTTTTTGAGCGCAGGCATCACACGGGAAATATGCGGCCAGTAGGCGTGTTCCGCGCTCAATTGATTTGGCTCACCTCGCCATTCAACGAGTTGTTCGGCAAGGTAGGTCCAATCTATCTCAGCCGCTAACTCATGTGCGGCTCCTGTACCAAGTATTGCGGCAACATCGGGAGTCTCAGGTTCAGCGTCGCCCCAGTCTCTATCAAGTCCCATTACACTCGCCAACTGATCATCACCGAGTAGAGTGCTCATTCGCAGCCGCCACCCCAGGATCCCCGCGGCATAACGTGCGGACGCCAGTGCATGGCCAACATCGTGTTGGCAATATCGCAACGCTCGGGCGCCGTACTTCCATTCTTCCCGCCAATGAACAGAGCTAAAACACAGTGCACCCATACTGCTGGGGTGCAACGCCGACATCTCGTCGGCCGCAGCAGGTTGTAACAGTGCACGCTGCTCCAGCGCATGCGAATGTGGCGCGTAGTGATAAAGGCCTGGCGGAAGAGTATCGTCAACTCTACCCCAGAGAAGCACATAGACTTCAGTCGGATGCAAGTTGCCACTGGAAGGGTTGTGGCGCAGCGACCAGGATTCCATGCCCGTGGTTTTCCACGCACTCAACCCAAACGCCAGCTCCAGGTACAATCCCAACGAGCGCTTGTTCAGCGCCTGTGGCTCTATGTCGCTTTCATAAAGATCAGCGTAGGAAACGGTGCTCTCACTCGTCACCAAGGGGAGCTCGACCTCCGGCGCTCCGATATATCGCCGGAAAGGGTCGGGCTGGGAGTCCCAGTCCAAAAATCCGGGGCTCGGGGCGTAGCCCTTAAAACTGTGTTTAGTAAGGCGGTGGTATTCTCTAACTTGCGTTTTAACGTCTGACATGTTCAACCCGGCTTTCCGTCGACGCGCGGCGCCGATAAAATTGGAAGATAACTGACTACAAAAATAGCGAAGGCTACAATCCAGCTAACCGATGATAGCTGCAGACCCCACTGGTAATAAGCAGGACCGAGAAGCGGCCCTAGAACGCGTAACAGCCCCCCGATAAAAATAAACACCAAAGCAATAGGCATAAACCGCGGTAACTGCATGGCGCGCCCGGTGTGTCCGAGCGAAACCCGCGCAGCCATCGCGAGAATCAGACCGCCCATTGCTCCCGTAGTAAACGCATGTAATGGAACGCTCAGCAAGGGCACCCAACCAACACTGAAACAGGCGAGCAACACTAAGCCCAATGGAATAAATCCATAGGCTGTAAACAAGGACCATAAGATACTCCGCTGCATGATGCGAACATCGAACCAGACGGCTATTTTTATAATCTGAAAGACACAAGCAATCAGGCAAGCGATGGCGAGCAAGTACGGTGGTACGCTGTAAAACCCTACCAGCGCTAGCGCTACCAGCGAAAACATTGACACACTACCCATCAGCTCTACGGCGGTATGGGGTCTCGGCTGTGGAATACCAAACGCCTTGCCCACGAAAAAGGGCACAACCCGGCTACCCATCAACACCATCATAAAGACCACCACAAAAATTCCTGCGTGAATGAACCTAAGCGCAGATCCCTCTCGAAGAACCGCCGCAATACTTAAGGTAGCGAACAGCCCCATAAGCAGCAGTAGCGGGACGAAGATAGCGAGATTTTTGTACTGGCGAGCCACCAGCAGTGGACGCGCGAAAAGTCCGGTCGACAACAAATAAAATATGGCTTCCGGCATAACTACCCACCAGCCTGCTCCAGGAATGCCCTTGACGAGGCGCGCCGCCAGCCAACAGCCAAACAAAATCTGCAAGGGCAAGCCGAAAGTGCTACGGACATTGGTCCAGTTTTGCACTGCCGTTAGCAGGAAGCCAACCACGATTGCCCCGGCAAAGCCAAACACTAACTCATGTGAATGCCACCACAGGCTACCACCAAAAAACTGCAGCATGGGTTGACCGCGCAATGCCAACCACCACAACCCGATTGCGACGATCGCAAACAGACTGCCAGCGAGAAAAAACGGTCGAAACCCATGTCGCCACAAGGGCGCTATAGTTTCCTCAACAGATAAAGATTGGTCGCTCATCTTTTGTCACCCGCGCCTGAAGTTGTCACTTTAAATACCCCAATAGTGGAAGTTTTTGGCTGATATCCCACAACAACCTTTGCTAAAAGCCTTACAAAATCAGAAAATGCAAACAGGCTGCCAAGTCATAGACACTGGCACTTACCAAGTGGCATGTTTATTGACAGGCAGTTGAATTTTTCAGAACTATTTATTACGAGGTGATACATGCGCATTGGCGTACCCACAGAAATCAAAGCGCAGGAATTTCGCGTCGGCCTTACCCCGGCTGGCGTGCGCGAGCTTTGTTCCTCAGGCCATTCTGTCGCAGTTCAATCGTCAGCCGGCATAGGGATTGGCTTATCTGACGAAGCTTATTTAAACGCAGGTGCCACAATAGTGAGCACTGCAGAAGAGATATTCGCTACCAGCGATATGATCATAAAGGTAAAAGAGCCCCAGCCGGTTGAATGTAAGATGCTGCGCGAAGGTCAGATTCTTTTTACCTACCTGCACCTTGCGCCAGACCCAACGCAAGCAAAGCTGCTCCAGGACAGTGGTGCAAATGCTATTGCCTACGAGACAGTGACCAGCGCGACCGGCGGCCTGCCATTACTGGCGCCAATGAGTGAGGTGGCCGGGCGCTTGTCGATCCAGGCTGCAGCGCACTGCCTGGAAAAAATCAATGGCGGCGCCGGGGTGTTGCTAGGCGGCGTTCCTGGCGTTCCCGCGGGCAGAGTGCTGGTGATAGGCGGCGGTGTTGTCGGCCTTAACGCTGCGCGCATCGCTATGGGCATGGGCGCGTACGTCACTATCGTTGATCGATCACTGGCACGTTTGAAAGCAATCGATGAAGTGTTCGGTCCGCGCATTGCCACACTCTATTCAACCCAGGAAACCATTGAACAGGAACTTCAACAGGCAGACGCCGTTATCGGCGCGGTGCTGGTTCCAGGAGCATCCGCGCCGAAGCTTGTGAGCCAATCACAACTCGCGTTGCTGAAAACCGGGGCGGTATTGGTAGACGTCGCCATCGATCAGGGCGGTTGCTTCGAAACCAGTAAGCCGACCACTCACCAGAATCCGACATACATCGTGGATGGAGTCGTACATTATTGTGTAGCAAACATGCCAGGGGCCGTTGCCAACACCTCAACCTGGGCGCTCACCAACGCGACCCTGCCCTACGCTGCAGCGCTGGCGAATAAAGGATTGGCCGCACTCAAGACAGACCCGCACCTGCGCGCAGGTCTGAATGTTGCAAACGGCAAAATCACGCACCCCGCGGTTGCTGAAGCACTCGGTGAAACCTGTTACGCCGCGGAGGAATTTATTGGCTAACAGAATTGTGAGTTCGCATGAAGCTACAAATAGACCGGCCATTTGTGGAGGCGATGGTATCCGAGTTTGAAGAACTCGGATTTCTCGCAGAACAACTTAAGTTTGGTAATCGCGCGGAAGCAACGCTACAGCGTTTTACCGCGCAACACATGGACTATTTAAAACAGCTTTATACGGACTACGGGCCGTCAATGATGGGCCACGTTGCACACATCAGCACATTACAACGTGCGATGTGTGCCAACGATGAAAAATTCGGCAAGGGCGATCTGGAAAAGCTCGTTCCCGCTGTATCAACATTTCTCACAGAAAACGCCCAGCGTGGCTGGATGTTCAAAATCAATACTGCGGGTAAAGCGCTGCCCTACCTGGTTACCCGAATTGATTTTACCCCGCCAGGCGAAGAAGAGAGTGGGCGCCTTCTCATCGAGCTTAAAACCAACAGTCTCGGCAAAATCCAAACTGTAAACATCAGTATCCTCGACAAAGATATTGAGGGTAAATCGATTGCAGAAATATTTGCTGAAAAGGGATTTTTACGCGAAACCCCCGAACTGCTCGAAGCCTACGACACCTCCAGCGAAAAATACTTCCGTTGGCGCAGTGCTTACGGTAAACAGTTTCTGGCGCAAGGCACAGGGATATTCGCAGAAGACCCCAGCGCGAGCCACCGCAATCAGGATTGGTCCCGCAAAAGTGTTGTCGTGCTTTCTTCATCCGGCAGCGCAGCCAAACTCGTCAACGATGAAGAGATCCTGCAAAACAGGGAACTTACTCTGGACGCGCCGGGCAACATCCTCGCCAAATACTTACGCAAAGCGGGGCGCAGCGTAAACTTCAGTGACAAGGTTGAAAAGGCTACGGAAGCGGTGGCCAACGCGATTCCGGACACGCTATTTACCGAATTGCCCGTTCACGGTTATGTGCTCATGTTCCATCTCGATCTCCATCACCATCTGTGGGTGCATGTGGACGATATGCAGGAGTACATTTACCAGCCCGAACTTAAAGACAAGCTCGTACTGCCACCGGAGCAAACAGATCTCATAGATATTCTTACTGCTGAAATGGATATGCTGATGGACGATATTGTCGAAGGCAAATCCGGCGGTACGACAGTGCTCTGCGCAGGCCCGGCCGGAGTGGGAAAAACCCTCACCGCAGAAGTCTACTCGGAAATCATCCGCCGACCGCTATACCGCGTCCATTCAGGCCAGCTCGGTCTTAATGTTACTGAGATGGAGAAAGCACTGAAAGATACTCTCACCCGCGCGCAGCGTTGGGGGGCGGTAATGCTTATCGACGAGGCTGATGTTTACATCAAAAGACGGGACGACAACATCGCCGCCAACGCCGTAGTGGGCGTATTTTTGCGTGTACTTGAATACTTCAATGGTTTGTTGTTTCTCACCACCAACCGCGTACACGATATTGATGAGGCGATCGTCAGCCGATGCATTGCGTTAATAAAATATCACCCGCCTGAGCTTGAAGACCGGGAACGGATATGGCAGGTGATGAGCGACCAATTCGCACTGAACCTGAGTGGCACGCTTGTGCACGATCTGGCTGAACGGTTTCCGCAGGCTTGTGGGCGGGATATAAAAGGGCTTGCAAAACTCGTCGCAAAATATTGTCAATATAAGTCGGTACCCCCTGATATGACGGTGTTTGAACGCTGTTGTATTTTCCGAGGGCTGGAGGCCAAAACACCCTATGGCTGAGCAACCTCTACAGAAACTTGCCGTCGCCAGCAAAGACGGCATATCGATTAATTTGCATTTTGGTCACGCCGATACCTTCTGGATTTACACGGTCAGCGGTAAAGAAATCGCTTTACTGGAAAAACGCGAAGTCGATAAATACTGTCATGGCCACACCGGCAGCCAGAGTGCAATGCAAAAAATCCTCGCCACTATCAACGATTGCACCGCTGTATTTTCTGCAAAAATCGGCGATGGCCCCACCGAAAAACTGCGTAAAATCGGTGTGTTTGCCGTATCCGATTACGCCTATGAAGCGGTTGAAGAATCACTGCTCGCCTACGTAAACGACCGATGACATCCCCGCTGAAAGACTGGCTTGCAGCCAACCCCATGTCTCCATCTGATGTGGACTGTGCTACTACCGTGATGCTCAAAATTCTGGATGGAAAGTGCAAGATGAAACCCGTTGAAAAGCAGGTTATGAGCCTGCTCTACGCATCGGTATCGCACCTTCCCGGCAACCTGTTCGACGAAAGTATGCACCAGTTTATCGAGCGCACAAGGCACTCGCTGACAGAAGATATAAAGCTCGAAATCTACGAACAGCGCGTGCTTGCAGAAACCGTCTTATCCCGCCCCGTCATGAAAGAGTTTAAAGCGCGTATACGCAGCGCCGGCCTATTTGCCGCCTGCGACATACAAGCCACCGAAACATTGTCGTAAACACGACACTCCCCTGAACACGCTTCCCGGCGCTTTTCTTAAAAATTTCCCTGTAGTTTCAAGCAGTTCGCGCCTTGCGCTGGATCAACTTCGACAAATAAAGACTTGGCCAATATATTGCTATTTAGCTTTGTGTTGACCTCAAACAACCGTGTTTAATTTTCTACGACCCTGGAAAATTTGGAAAGGTGAAAACGTATGAAATTGAGTGACATCCCTTTTGAAGACGAAGCGCTACGTGCTGCGGTATTGGCCACGGGAGTGGAAACTGCCGAAGAGGTGCTGGAGATTCGCGCACGAAAATGTCAAATCGAAAAGGCGAGCGGGCTGGAAAATTTTCCTAACCTGAAGCTACTGGACTTAACCCGGAACCGCCTCACAGAAATTGATTTAAGTGGTAACCCCAACTTGGAAGAAGTGTATCTGGGTAATAACGAGTTGGAAGAAATAGATTTTAGCGCGAACAAGAAGCTCAGCCATGTGGAGGTATTTATTAACGACCTCTCAGAGCTGGACCTCAGTTCCTTGGCGCTGCTCGAAAATCTATATGCATCAAAAAACGATTTGACGGAGCTGGACCTTTCCAACAACCCGAAAATTGAACAAATCCAAGTCAGCGATAACGAACTGGAAAGCCTGATTTTACCCGACGAATGCAAGCCATTCGCGATCAAAATCGAGAACACCAAACTAGACGACATTACACGTGAAAAGCTGCAGACACTTGTCTCAGCACACAACCTTAAAATGTAATTTTAAAGGAGCATATTCCCATGGCCGAATTTTTCATTTCTCTCGATAAAGAAGAAAGCACAGCAGCCCACAAAATCCACAACAGCAACTGCGCTGAACTCCCTGAGGCCAGCACACTTCGCTACCTGGGCTCATTTGCCAGCGGCGATGCTGCCTACACGAAAAGTCGTGGTTTTTACGACAAAGTAAGCTACTGCCCCACTTGCTTTGCACAGGCATCTGCGTAGTTGAGCACACAACCCTGGGAGTATCAGCGCCAGGGTTGTCACTGACTACTTGTTGTAGTCAATGCGTTGCTCTTCGCCGTCGGCGTTAATGATATCAGCCCTCAACAAGGCACCATCAGATCCGAAATGATAAGTGTGCGAAAGTTCCACATCCCCGTACACAACTTTGTGGATCACATATTCTCTGCCGACATCATCGAGCAACGCGCCAAAAAATGTGTTGCGATTGTCAATCTCCGCTGGATCCAACGGATTTACCAGTTTCATCGGCAATTTTATTCCAGTGTAGGAAAGATAGTATCTATCGTAGAATTCATTAGCTTTCATAGCACACTCCATTATTTTTACGGCGCATAATTTAGCGAGGAAAAACCATGGCTGCAACCTTTCAATTACTCCAGCAAGACGGAAACTACACTTTCGCACTGGTTAGCGAAAAGGGCGAAAAAATGTTGCTCGGCGGGGAATTCGATAGCCGCGAAGATACCGAAAAAGCCATCCAGGATGTACGCGTCGGAAGCTTAATGAGCCAGCAAATCGCAGCAGGAAAAGTCGCAAGCGGCGAAATGTTTTTCGTAATAAAGGATAGTTCAGGGCAAATTATCGCAAAAAGCTTGCTATTCGATAATCAGATGACCTTTGATGCCGCATTACACAACGTTAAAGACAACGCTTGTGTTGCCGAAATTGCGGAATTAGCGTGAGGTTATCGTGAGCCCAGATTTCAAAATAGCCAAGGAATTAGCCACTATCTATTCCACCGCTGCGGAATGGCAGCGAGTCACCCAAATTATTTTGGGAATGCTGCCAAACAACGAATTCAAGTCGCTGTTCAAAAAAATGGCCGACACGCTGCCAGGACTATTTCCTGTAGTGACGGAATCCGTGGCTCCGTTGCTTCGCATTCAGGAATTCGCTGATTTCGAGCGCGATTTTGACAGCATACAGGCAAGTTACCAACAATCCTTTCTTTCTCAGGCGAGCAAGCCCCGGCATTATGCAGAAGCGACCCATGAACTCTATTTAGAGCTGGTTCAATTTAAAGAAGTGAAAACCAGCTACCCCATATTAAAACGCAGTTATTCAGATCTATACGATTATATGGATAAGTGGGTCACTAATGACGCCTGGTTAGTGATGAGCTGCGATGTCGTATTTAAATCGACGAACCGTTTGTTATTGGATTTCGCGAATCAAAAAAAACAAGATTCCGAAGAAGCTTTCTTGCTATTTAGCGGGTTTGTATCGCCAATATCGACGTTACTGACAGCTCTTGAAGCGCTATATCCCGCAAAACTCACTACGCCAACATCGGCGCTAGAAACAGCTTAAACACGCTATTTGCCTTGCTACGCGAACCACCGACGTTTAAATACTGGATGCGTCACCCGGCGCTCGCAGCCCCATCAAAATAGGCAACCTGTTTCGGCCACACTAGTTCACATATTAACTATGTGTGGCACAATTTATTCGTCGGTATTAAACCAGCACAACTATTCTCAGAAATTACCGTTACCTCATTTTGTGAATGTATTGTGTCAATTGCGACGAAATTGATGTCACCAATATCACACCGCAGCGGATCGCAATATCTAACCCTCTGAATTTACAAGATTTTTCTCGCCAGCCAATTGGCCGCGCTTTTGCTACTCCCTTGCGACTAACTGTTTAAATATGGGGCCAGCCGCGTTTTGTTTTAAATAGTCGAATATTTGAAAAGCGCGAATAGAGGTAAGCTTATGTATGACGACGTAGTCGCAATAAACGAAACACACGCATCCGCAAGCGAGAATTCCCTATCAATCGACGGTCTGCTAAAGCCGTTAAAATTACCTTTTGGCCGCGACATGTACGACCATCTGCTAAGCCAGTTAGAGCAGAGCATTCCTTGGCAGCAGGATTCGTTCGTCAGTTTTGATCGACGTTTTACTATTCCCCGCATGCAGGCATGGTTTGCCGACGACGGATTGCAATACCGCTATGCCGACAATTTAATGCATACACAACCATGGCTGCCCGAACTCTTACAATTAAGACAAATAATCAATAACGCAACTCAGTGTGAATTTAACGCCGTACTCGCTACTCTATATCGGCATGGCAACGATCATGTTACATGGCACTCGGATGACGAGCGCGAACTCGGGTATGCGCCGGTTATTGCATCACTCAGCCTCGGTGCCACCCGATGTTTTCAGTTTCGCCATAAGGAAAACGATACCAAAGGTGAGATAAGCCTTCACCACGGCGATCTAATCGTTATGGAACCCGCCTTTCAGCACTACTGGGAACACCAGGTTCCCCCGCAACCGGATGTGCTAGAACCACGAATTAATCTCACCTTCCGACGGGTGTATAGTGAGGCAACCTATTAATGCTCAATTTTTACATGACACCCGGTTCCTGTTCGACCGGCATTCATATTTTATTAGAAGAACTTGATTTATTATTCAGCGCCTATGTACTTAATCTTCCTGCTGGAGACACACAAAAACCTGATTTTCTTGCGATCAATCCTAAGGGCACTATTCCTGTACTAGTGACCGACGAGGGCGTCGTGCTGACTGAATTTGCATCTATCGCTTGGTGGCTTGCAGTAAAGCACCCAAAAGCCGGGCTGCTTCCTGAGGATATAACATCGCAAGCCCAGGTCCTCGAAATACTGAACTATGCAGTGAGCACTATTCACGGTCACGGGTTCACTCGCATATTTACACCAGAGAGGTATCTGTTTCGAGAGGAAGACAAAGAAGGCATTCTCCGTCAAGGCAAATCACTGGTCGCGAAGGGGTTCAATACGATCGAAAAGCAATTTGGGGGTAAAACCGGATATCTATTTGACCAATTTACCATCGCAGACGCCGCTCTTTTTTATGTAGAGTTTTGGGCAAACCGCACGGAACTTCCCCTCCCACCATTCTGCCGCCAGCATTTCAACACAATGATCAGCCGCCCCGTGGTAAAGCGGGTGCTAGCAGAGGAAGGCTATCGCGTCTGATAACCGTTGCGTAGATAGTAATTCAAACGCGGACCAACCACTCTCGAACACGCTTAGTTAATGGCGGTTTCAACGAACCATCGTGTCACTCGACAGCGTCGTCTCTTGATGTCGTCGTCTCTTGACGTCGAAGTGACATACCGCGCCAAACAATCAACACTACCCAAAGCCACTAGGCAGTACCACCGAAATCTCGCTCTAGTGCAGCCGCGTCTAGCTAAGGTAAACTAACTGCCCTAGAGTCATCTGAGTGATTTAAGTGCCCATGTCGGATACCAATTTTGAGAACCGGTTAGCAGTTTTTCCGTTAAACATCCCGCTTTTACCCGCCTGCCGTCTTCCGTTACAAATATTCGAACGACGCTACCTCGATATGGTCTCTGATTGCCTACAAACAGATTCGGGGTTTGTTATCCCCCTGTTGAAAGAAGGGAGTGAAGACCAAGAAGTGCTCAAAGACCTGCCAAAGGCCGCAAATAGTCCAGACTTACCCTTTTACAGGGTTGGTACACTCGCGCATATCGAAGATTTTGGCCAACGGGAAAACGGACTTCTTTCACTATCTGTTGTGGGAACGCAGCGATATGTTCTCGATGATATAGTCCAAGGTCCCAGTGGACTTTGGAGCGCAAGCGCCAAGCCGCTGGATGAAGACGGCATACTGGATAGCAAACTGACCACCTCGCTAACCCAATATCTGGAGGACGCGATAACCGAACAAACATGGCAACAACTTGGCCTTGAACGAGAAGCACTAAGCGGTGAGCAGGTAATCAATTATTTAGTTACCCTTCTCCCTCTGCCAAGTCAATTGAAACAAATTCTGATTGAAACCGATCTTCTTCCAGTGCGGCAACAAAAACTAGTCGATTTTATACGATTACTTAGCGCAGACGATTCACAGCCATCCCAATAGGGGGAGTCCTGCGTAATAAATAGTTTTTAATAAAAATTGCACGCAATGACTCACAGCGTTTATTCCACCACCGCACCCAGCTAAAGCTAAATAGCCTCGGAATTCGGCCTTTCAAGTTCACACTTGGAGCTAAATCGTGGCGATCGCATCTGTAAAAAGCGACCAGATAAATTTGTGTGAGCTGATATCCGTTTTGCGAACATAGATTTCGCGGTGTAGCAAATCATCTATAACGTACCTCAATAGTAAGCGTACGACTGGCGCCAATTTTTATATTTTTTCGGCGACAAACAATTACAAAAACCAAGCGTACGGATTTGCCTCACATCAACGTGGGCCAACACAATACCGGTATTATCGTGTTGACATTACGAGGAGCTGACAATGAACAGAGAACTAATAGCTGTTGCACTGCAACGGGACGGAAAGGTATCACCGCATGCGGGCCGAGCACTGATATGGCAGGTATACAACATTGAAAATGGTAAAAAGGAAGCAGTTTGGAAAATTCAACTGACAGAAAAGTCGAGCTTGCATGAATGGCACGTACGAGGCGATGGTAACCGCCATCCTATACACGGCGTTGAATTCGCAATAGCTGGATCAGCGGGTGACGGCGTAATTCGACGCCTGGCAGAACGTAATACGACGTTGCTATCGACATCTGAAACCGACCCCGATAAAGCAGTAGACGCCTACATTGCTCATGAATTGCCCGCGCCCAGACCCCATAATATGGAATTGTGTACCGGGCATGCCGTTATGTAAAAAAATGCCGTGGTCAAGTGGCGAGCTTGATCACGGCATCAGCGGAAAACTAAACGCGCAGTAACGCTTTTACAAGCTTCTCACTGAGCTGGTCTTCGGTAAATTGAGGTTCGTTAGGCGGATAAAGCTCGACCTCGTCCATAGCGAAACCATATTCGGTTCCTAAAGTAAGCATATCACGTATTTTTTGGCACTCTTTCAGCTTGCCGCCCAATTCTGAATTTTCACGAGCCGCATCTGAAAAGGCTTTTATTTGTTGCAGTGACATTCCTGATTTCTCCGTACTAAATAATTGAATTAATTAGCGTAGTATGCAGCGCGCAGGGCAACCAGGGAGTTGCCACTCAACTCTTTGCTGTCTGCCGCACGCACGACGCTATATACGCCGGCACTTATAACAACTTCTTCGCCTTGCTCAGCAAAGGCAACAACATTTTTTTCGGGGTTTAGCACACGCTTGTAAATGCCACCCAGTGACTCATTAAACGTAGCGACAATTCCCGCATGAGGAGGATGATCCACTACAACCCACCAGGGAGCGGCAACAGAATCATGTGGCCAGGCCGTGCCCACTGACTCTGCTGGTAAATAGCGCTCGACCAGAACGTCACCTGCAACGCCGTGCTGCAGACGCGGTGCAGAATCGGCTCCGCCTTCGCGAAACTCCAGCACTTCCGGCTGTAAAAAGGTTTCCGCCGCTGCAAGCGTGCGGTATTTACTTCCATCCAAATTAGCATGTTCAAACATATTAGCCCCCGGCGTATGTCCAACTTAAAAAATACAAAGCACACGTGCTTCGGTTTCAGGCTCCTATCAGCTTATTCGTACCGCTTATTCCTACAAACAAGAAAACTGTTTATTCACCCACAAACAACCAATTTTCACGATAAACGATAAGAGCCGTAATTTTTAACAACAATCAAAACGATTTATTTATAAAGAAAATCTAAAATAACTAGCCGAATACAAAACCATTTCCACACAAATCAAGGGTGAAAAAACATTTTAAATTAGGATTTAATAGGCGATAGAACGCAAAATATGATAACGCCTCTACTGTAATGATCGACATACACGCGCAGGAGCAACTGGAGTTAGAGTTACAACAAAGTATCACCTGCGCAAAAGGTCATGCGCTCCGCTGACTGACTTATGTGTCAGAAGTTTCCAGGCGTTCGCTAATAGCGATTAACACCTCTTCATCTTCCTCGTCCAATCGACACAGCTCCTCAAGCGGCGCATTTTTTACCGCCTCCAATCGAACTGTCCAATCCTCGTCGCTCAACAGGGGTACGACATCGGCACCCGTCAAACGTTGGGCGATAATACGACGGACCTCCGGTTCACGATCAGAAGCCATTAGACCGAGACTCTCTTCCGGCAGTCGACCAGCAATAATTTTTCTGACCTGAAGGTCAGGATCTCTAATGAATCTGAACAGACGACCTTCACTCAACCGCTGAGCGACATAGGCACGCACCAAATAATCACGGTCGTCCGCCATTTTTTCCAATTGCTCTAACGGAATTCGGTCGGCGACGGTAATTCTCACCTCGCGATCTTCATCATCCATTAGCTGAAAGAGCTGCTCTCTCGGAAGTCGGTAGGCTACGGCCCTGCGAACAGCTTCGTCCGGGTCTTGTATCAGTCGGTCCAACGCATCTATCGGTGAATAACGTACCGCGATAGCCCGCCGCTCCCAAAAGTCATCGCGTAGATAAACTTCTGCGTACTGCGGATTGAATCGAAAGAAACGATCTATCTGACGACCGCTATCCACTTTTACGCAAACGTCGCCTGGGGAGCAACGACCACTCATAAGGAGGTTTGCTCGATACGAGCAAAACCGACAATCGGCGATAGGCGTTCTATCGTCAGGGCCGTCGAAATTTCCGTCAGTTGGCTTATTCACTATACGTCTCTATTCTTCAATCAATTCCGCAAGAACGAATCCACTTGCGCTCTCGAGATCGTTGGTGAGCACGGAACAGTGGTCCATAGAGTTAACCACATATATATCGAACCCTTCACCCTCGTATACCGGCTTGCCGGAGTGAATGTCATCCTCCATACACCAGGTGAAATGCTTACCCGGAAACTTCGTTCGTAACTCGGCGATGACTGCTTCAGATAAACCGTTTGTTTTTACGAATTCGGCAACGTCGAAAAGCTCTTGTTCTGCAATCATCAGCTATTTTCTCCATAAAGTTTTACGCCAAGTGAAGGTTTACCCATTGCTTTCACCAGCCACGGTGGCGGGCTGTCTTGCGCGAGTACGGCCTGCAGCCTGCGCAACGCAACATGAGCCAACAAGGGTTTACCTAACTGCATGACATGTAACCCAACTTTTACAACTTTCGCAGTCGCAGCGGCACCAATGGAGATTGTGTATAGCATCGAACAATCTTCGATTAGTTTGGCTCGGGCTGCACCGCGCTCGGTAGCTTTAATTTTTGGCGAAGGCTCGCGTATGTCTATCAAACGTATATAGTCAGGTGATACCTGATATATAAGAAATCGCATACAGTCGCTGAACTGGCCATCGATATTTTCGCCGCGATTCGATGAACATGCGATCCTCACCGAACCTCTGATTTCGCAAAAAACACCCTGCTCAAGTTCAGGCTTTGGATTTAAAAACTGGCGAATGCCGCGACCTTTTAAAAGTGCAAATGCACGTTCGAAAGTTTCTGACGACACTGTGTCCAGTGACTCGCCTGCCAGCAATTTCACTTTTTTAGCCCGGAGTTTATCGAGCTTTGCAGGCGTAATAGGTTCGCCCATTATCTTAATCAGCAAACCCAAGAATTCCTGCGTGCTGATGGCGTCCAGCTCTTTTACGGCCAGGCCAATTCGCAGCGCGACTTCTTTATCAAGTGGCTGTGTATTCACAGCGAAGCCCCGCCTTTAAAGGCGTTTCGCGCGCACAGTGATCGGGAGTTTGGGCGTCGCTATAGGTTCAAGATAATACGCAGAACCGTCAGCAAGCTTTACTTCACCACCCCAAGTCTCTTCTGTGTCGTGCTCAATTGAAATAATATCTTCTTCCAGGTCTCGCTTAGCGACGTACAACGTCAGCTTTCCGTCCATATTTTTTCGAATCATCACGCTTGGCATTTTGTTCTCCGCTAAATTAAAAGATGCCGGAGTTCGTGCAAACCGGACTCCCCCCGGCAAAAGGTGCAATAATCGAGGGGAAACTCTACTCGTAAAACCAACCACCAGGAGTTGATCGTTCGAGCTTTGCACATTCGACAGGCAACGCTTAACAACAGGCGCTACACAGCGAATCCTCCTATCGCATCCAGCAAATCAAAAGCAGTATCGACCCATTTGAACCGATACTGCTGGGGTTACGATATTAGCGAACCAAGTCGTAGTTGTAGTCAGTGGTTTGCATACCGCGAGTTTCGTCATCAAGACGCTCAAGTACAGCATTGACCAGAGTAGTCAACATCTGCATAGCGCCTTCGTAGCCCATAGTGGTCTGACGATGCAGGTGGTGACGGTCGAAGATTGGGAAACCAATACGGATCAGTGGTACTTCATGCTCTTCACCTTTGTACAAGGTATCGCGCTGAATGAACTTACCGTAAGAGTTACCAATCATGAAGTCTGGCTTGTTGGTAAATACCAGTGAGCGCATATGCCACAGGTCTTTACCCAGATGAACTTCGCTGTTTGAACCGTAAGGAGAAGTTGCCAGTATCGCTTCCATCGCCTTTTTCCAGCGCTTGTTAGCGTTGTGGCAAAGGATGTGTGTTGGCTCGGCACCCAGCTCCATCAGGAACTTGGACATACCCATGACGAAATCTGGATCGCCCCAAAGCGCAAATTTCTTGCCGTGCATCCACGCGTGAGAATCCGTCATCATATCAACTAAACGACCACGCTCTTTGGCAAGACTATCAGGAATCGGTTGACCAGAGATTTCGCTGACTTTCATCAGGAATTCATCTGTCCACTCAAGTCCCATCGGGATGTTGATGCGAGGAGCTTCATGCTTCCAGGTATTGCGCACAAACTTCTCAGTTTTTACCAGCTGCCAAGCTTGCAACAACAAAGTGTCTTTCGCGTTAGGTGCGTCTCTCACTTCGTCCTGAGTCGTGCCGCCAGAGTACATACGGAACTGACCGTCAGCAGGGGTATCCAGAACTTCTTCCGGATCAGAAAGCAATTTAAACGGTACGTCCATTTCATTAAGCATGCGCTTAATAACACGGTAGTTACCAAGATAGGTCTCGAAGCCAGGAACGATATTAATTTGACCGTTGCTGCCAACTTCTTTGTCTTCCATGTAGTTAAGGGTAAAGTAACGAATAATACCCTCAAACATGTTATCCCAACCGGTAGTGTGGCTACCAACGAAACTGGGCGTATGAGCGAAAGGAACTGGGTAGTCCTGAGGCACGTGACCTTCGTTCTTCGAGTTATTGATGAACGCATTAAGGTCGTCGCCAATTACTTCAGCCATACAGGTAGTTGATACCGCAATCATGTCAGGCTTGTACACTTTCATGCAGTTTTCCAAGCCGTCTTTCATGTTTTGCTGGCCGCCGAATACCGCAGCGTCTTCAGTCATGGAATCTGATACGCAAGAAATCGGCTCTTTAAAATGACGGTTAAAGTAGGTACGGAAGTATGCAACGCAACCTTGTGAACCGTGTACGTATGGCATAGTGTTCTCAAAACCAAGAGAGCACAAAACGGAACCCAGAGGCTGACAAGCTTTTGCAGGGTTAACGGTGAGCGCTTCGCGCTGGAAGTTCAGCTCTTTGTATTCTTCCGTAGTGGTCCACTGGAATACTTCGTCGATTTTTTCCTGCGGGTGCTTTTCTTCAAAATTATCGCGCTTGTTAGCAAGAGTGTCGCGATATTCTTGTTCACGGAACAAGGGATAACTTGGTTTGATGTCTTCAACATCCTGACTCATGACGATTCTCCTTCCGCGTCACTAATCTGTGAACGAGCGGATTTGAGCTCCAGACACGAGCTGTGTTCGTCGCGTAAGACAAATACAGACTCGCGCTGGAGGAGTTTATCTATTCAGAAAAATAGCGATTAGCGCACCAAATTAAGCGGTTGCTGCCAATTCTTCTGTAGTGGTATCAGATTTTTTCCAAGGTGCTGCCAGTTTATGCCAGCATGGATTGTTCAGTGTCATATCCATGTCGCGTGCGAAAATCGCAAAGCCATCGAAACCATGGTATGGACCTGAGTAATCCCAGGAGTGCATCTGACGGAAAGGGATACCCATTTTCTGGAAGATATACTTTTCCTTGATACCAGAACCGATCAGGTCTGGCTTAACCTTTTTAACAAACTCTTCGAACTCATAGCCGGTAACATCATCGTACAGCAGAGTCGCGTTACCCATTTCTTGCAGAGTACGGTCGTAGTCATCGTTGTGACCAAATTCATAACCGGTACCAACAACTTCCATGCCGAGATCTTCGTACGCACCAATCACGTGACGTGGACGCAGACCGCCAACGTACAGCATGACGCGCTTACCTTCGAGGCGTGGACGGAATTTGTCGATCACAGACTGCCACTCAGGCTGATACTTAGCGAGTACTTCTTCACACTTAGCCTGAATGCTTTCGTCGAATTGTGCTGCGATTTTACGCAGAGATTCAGCAGTTTTGGTTGGGCCGAAGAAGTTGTACTCCATCCAGGGGATACCATATTTCTCTTCCATATGGCGAGAAATGTAGTTCATGGAACGATAGCAGTGAACCAGGTTCAACTTAACTTTTGGTGTCAGCTCCATTTCAGACAAGGTGCCATCACCAGACCACTGGGCAACCACGCGCAAGCCCATTTCTTCAAGCAAAATACGTGAAGACCAAGCGTCACCACCGATGTTGTAGTCACCGATAATTGCTACGTCGTAGTCGGTTTGCTCGAAGCTGTTATCTTCGTCGCGTGCGCCCAAAACCCAGTCGCGGACGGAGTCGTTAGCAATGTGGTGACCCAAAGACTGAGACACACCGCGGAAACCTTCACAACGAACAGGAACAACAGTTTTGCCGTGTTCTTTTTGTTTGGATTTAGCCACAGCTTCAATATCGTCACCGATCAAACCAATTGGACACTCGGATTGGATAGTGATGCCTTTGTTCAGTGGGAACAATGTTTCGATTTCGTCAATCAACTTAGCAAGTTTCTTGTCGCCACCGAAAACGATGTCTTTTTCCTGGAAGTCGGAAGTGAAGTTCATGGTAACAAAGGCATTAATACCTGTAGTACCGATGTAGTAGTTACGACGTCCAGCACGTGAATACTGTCCACAACCAACAGGGCCGTGTGAGATATGAATCATATCTTTTACCGGACCCCAAACAACACCTTTAGAACCCGCGTAAGCACAACCACGAATGGTCATCAAGCCAGGTAAGGACTTTTTGTTGGAAGTGATACATTTTTTGCTTTGTTCCAAAGAAGTATCGTTAGGTGAAAGGTGCTTCTCACGATTCTTCTTCGCTTTTTCTGGATAAACTTCCAGAACTTCTGATATGAGGGCTTCAACCTCTTCGCGTGACATTTCAGACATGATTGTGTCTCCTGAAAGTGTGTTTTCGGGTAATAGGAGCACAAGGATTTGTGCTCCTAGCTAGGCTATTTCGCCCGCCCCGCCGTGAACTTCCTGGACTAACAGCAGGGTTGCTTAATTAAGCTTCGAGCTCAGCTGCTGTTTTACCGATTACGCTTTCGTCTTCTTCTTCAAGAATACCGAAGTCCATCAACAGTTCTTCCAACTCGTCCATAGTTACAGGAGTAGGAATAACCAGTTTTTCGTTGCTGATAATTTTCTGTGCGAGTTCGCGGTACTCATCTGACTGCTTGGCAGCAGGATCGTACTCGATGCAAGTCATACGACGGATTTCTGCACGCTGTACCACATTGTCGCGAGGGATGAAGTGAATCATCTGAGTACCCAGACGCTCAGCAAGAGCGATAATGAGTTCGTCTTCGCGGTCAGTATTACGGCTGTTGCAGATCAGGCCAGCAAGACGCACACCGCCAGAGTTAGCGTACTTAACGATACCTTTTGAAATGTTGTTAGCAGCGTACATCGCCATCATTTCGCCAGATACAACGATGTAGATTTCCTGAGCCTTGTTTTCACGAATAGGCATAGCGAAACCACCACATACAACGTCACCCAGTACGTCGTAGAATACGAAGTCGAGATCGTCTTCGTAAGCGCCTTCTTCTTCCAGGAAGTTGATGGCAGTGATTACACCACGACCAGCACAGCCAACACCGGGCTCTGGACCGCCGGACTCAACGCACTTAACGTCGCCGTAGCCAACTTTCAATACATCTTCCAGTTCCAGGTCTTCAACGGTACCGGCTTCTGCAGCCATTTCCATGATGGTGTTTTGAGCCTTGGCGTGAAGGATAAGACGGGTAGAGTCCGCCTTAGGGTCACAACCAACGATCATTACTTTTTTACCAGCCTCAGCCAGAGCAGCTACAAGGTTTTGAGTAGTGGTAGACTTACCGATACCACCTTTACCGTAAATCGCACATTGACGCATTGCCATGATACTAATCTCCTCAGTTTGTTCGTTTCGCATCGTCTACCCCACGCACGCTGAGCGCAGACATACGCTGGGTATAGAGCAGGCTTTGTGCCAAAGCCCTTACCAAAGCATAAAGGCATTGATTTAAAAGGATTTTTTAGATTCTTCGGGTCACACACATACCAGTATTGTTAGTTACAAACGGGCCTTTCGTTGTGTCAATAACGACAATGCGACAAAGGTTATTTTTTTAATCAATTTCTTCTCTTTATTTGTCACAAAGCCAACAATTTGTTTCTCCCTTCACGTTATTAATCTGTAACGCCAAAAGTTTTTCTTTAAATTTCAATAGCTTTTAATTGGCTTAGTAATTGCTCCTGCTGAACCTAATAATTAAATTCATTCTCAATTCCAGGAGTAAGACTGTGACATCCGATCTCAATCAACTAATAGAAGGTATACGAACAGGCTCCATTGTTCCTTATCTGGGGCCAGGCACTCTCAACGGTGTAACAAATAAATTGGACGGCGCGGCGATTCCTGCAGACAGCGATAGCCTGATAATGGCGATGACAAATGGTCAGCCGATGTCGCCACGTTTAATGTACGAATTCCCCCGCGCAGCGATGCATATAGAAAACAAAAAAGGCCGCAGTTTTATCGAAAACTTTTTAACCAAAGTTTATGGCGAAACACAATGGAGCACCTCTGAACTACATGTCGCGCTGGCAGAAATGGGAGCGCCTTACGTTATCGATGCAAATCGAGATATTCAGTTGCTTCAGCAATATAGTGATCGGGAACATACATTAATCGTCGGCGCTGCCCGCTTAGCGGCTCACCCATATCGCTTTGATATATACCACTTCGCCAACGGCAGCTACACGCTGATTGAGCAAGACCAGGTAAACACTAAAATTCCCGCCATCTTCAAACCAATGGGCTGCCCTCTGCCTAAACCCAGCTATGTAGCCTCAGACGCAGACTTCGTCGACTATATAACTGAGTTGATGGGTGGCTTTGCCATTCCTACCTGGCTGAAAGATTACCGCCAGGAAAAACAATATTTGTTTTTGGGGATGCGTTTCACACGCGACACCGAACGTATGGTCATGAGCGATTTGATCTACGGAGCAAATAAAGAGCTTAGCGGCTGGGCACTCATTGCAGATCCAACCGATAAAGAAAGAAAGTTTTTGGACAAGAAAAATATTCAGCTTATAGAGCAGGACTGGGTATCACTTTTGGAAATTACTGCGGAAAACGCCGCTTAAACACACTTAAAGTCTACAACTAGACATGGGGAAATTTTATGATATTAGAAACTTACGCACAAAACGCCCTGCTCTGCAATGTGAGCGTCAATGGTGAAACATCGTCCAGCGGCCTATATGCTTTTCGTGGCGATATGGTTGTTGAAGAAGGTGAAATTGCTGATGCCCAAGGCCGTCGCCACCCTCCTAAATCCGTCGTCAAGCAAGCGGTTGTGCTTTGCAACGCAGAAAAAATTACAGCTATTGCAGGCGCGGTTGACGACCTTGGCTACCTGCCGGGTTTTATCGCCAAATATAATGCCGACTTCGCCGATGGCATAATTATGCTGTTTTACGTTGCTAACGTTAACCGTCCAATGATGGTAGCCATTGAGGGTTACCAGGCCGTAGTCATCCCACATGACGATGGCGCTGTCTGGACCATGCTGATGGATGATTTGCGCATGGAAAAATCCGACTTTAAAGGCCAGAGTGCGGAAGATAAAGTTATTACTATCGTCGACGCTCTTAAAGAGTTTAATCCTAAGTACGAAGAAAAAAGTTTCAACGATGCGCTCAGCTTCACAGTAGAAGTGAAAAAAGAAGCGCGCGGCCCAGTTTAAGGGCCATATTTAGCGTTGAGTTAGTTCCCCACGCTTGGAGTTAGCTCAACGCGAAATAGCACATAACACGATGCTAACGTTCGTGAACAATCAACTTACCGCTTTTAATATTACGTCATCGCAATATACTTATATTGCTAAGCGAATATAGTAGTGCTACGCAAATATAGCGCTATACATATACACACCAGCCGAAGCGTACATTAAATTGGAACGCACCGCATAACGCTCACAGGCGCCAGCATTTCATCTCATAGATCCCCTACCCGCTCGATCTTATATCGCGTTCCCTTGCTGTCGTTTAGCGGCGATGTTTTACTCATAGCAGCGCAACTGTGAATACAGTAAACTGGACTTTTAAACGCCAGTATTGGAGTGAATATGCGAGCTGTGCCTCTTGCGATTTTAGTTTTTACCTTTGCTCTCACAACTGTTTGTCAGGCGGCAACAGTAAGAGTGGCAGTGGCTTCCAATTTTTCTGGTCCGATGAAGAAAATTGCTCGCGAATTTGAGGCAATCAGTTCCCATAAAGTAGTATTAACTTTCGGCTCATCAGGCAAGTTTTACGCACAAATCCGCAGCGGCGCGCCGTTTGACGTCTTTTACTCTGCAGACGAGCAAAAGCCCACACGACTTGTTTCAGAGCATCTGGCGGAAGCCAAAAGTCAGTTTTGCTACGCAGTAGGCGTGCTAGCACTCTGGAGCGCAAACCGACCACAGGTTGTATTAAACGAGCGAACCCTGTCACAGGCCTCATTCAGTAAATTAGCTATAGCGAATCCTCGCCTTGCGCCCTATGGTGCGGCTGCCGTGGAGGTGATTAAAACCCTGGGACTTTGGGACGCATTACAGAAGTCACTCGTTCAAGGTGAGAACATCACTCAAACGTTTCAGTTTGTACAAAGCGGGAATGCTGACCTCGGTTTTGTCGCACTTTCTCAATTGCAACTACAACCCGAAACTTCGGCCAATACCTACTGGATAGTTCCTGATTCTCTCCACACGCCCATCCGCCAGGATGCAATATTGTTAAACCGTGGCCAGGATAACGCTGCTGCAATGGCGTTATTGGAGTTTACAAAATCAGCAAAAGCACGCACTATTATTGAGAATTTCGGCTACCGAATCCCTGACTCTGATTAAACCGATGCACTATGGAGCTGTTTTCCACTGAAGATCTGCAGGCGATCCTGTTGACGTTAAAGCTAGCGACTGTTGTGACATGCGTGCTCATTATCATTGGTACGCCTTTGGCGTGGTGGCTCGTGAACACTCAATCGCGGTGGAAATCGTTTGTCAGCGCGTTAGTGGCACTGCCTTTAGTGCTACCTCCCAGTGTTATCGGATTTTACCTGCTACTCGCTATGGCGCCTGATGGGCCCATTGGTCATTTTACAACTCAGCTGGGACTCGGCACCTTGGCATTTACTTTTCCAGGCCTTGTTCTAGCTTCTGTGGTCTATTCGCTCCCCTTCGTTGTACAGCCGATACACAATGCTATTGATGCCCTCGGGAAACGGCCACTCGAAGTCGCAGCCACGTTACGTGCAGGTCCTTGGGATACGTTTTTTAATGTTGTGCTGCCACTCGCAGCGCCAGGCTTTATCACGGCTGCCGTGCTCGGATTTGCCCATACAGTTGGCGAATTCGGTGTTGTTTTAATGATCGGTGGCAATATCCCCGGGGTCACCAGGGTTGTATCCGTGCAGATTTACGATCATGTCGAAGCCCTGGATTACGGTCGCGCCCATATACTTTCCCTTACAATGATCATCTTCTCGCTTCTCGTGTTAGCTGCGCTCTACAGCATTGGAAAACCCTCCGCCCACAAACTGAGCAGGTCCTAGCTTCGATGACGGGTATAGGTATTAAGCTTGACCTCCAGCGGAAAGACTTCCATTTACGGATTAACACTACGCTCCCAGCAAAAGGGGTGACGGTAATATACGGGCACTCTGGGTCTGGTAAAACAACGCTCTTACGGGCACTCGCGGGTCTAGAAAATATCCCTGGAGCAGACATCCAGTTTCAAGATAGCCTCTGGCAAAAAGCTCAACAGTTTGTGCCCGTTCACAATCGCCCACTGGGCTATGTGTTTCAGGAATCCAGTTTGTTTGAACATCTGAGTGCGCGCAAGAACCTGTTATTCGCGCAAAAGCGGGCTGACAAAAGCCGTTGTAAAATCGATTGGGAACAGATAGTCGAGCTACTGGGAATAGGTGACCTCCTGGACCGGTTTCCGGCACAACTCTCCGGTGGTGAACGACAACGAGTGGCTATTGCGCGTGCGTTGCTGGTACAACCAAAACTCTTGCTAATGGACGAGCCCCTGGCATCCCTCGACCAGGCGAGAAAACGAGAAATTCTCCCCTACCTCGACAAGCTAAAACGTGAGCTAGACCTCCCGATGGTCTACGTCACCCACTCCCCAGAAGAGGTCGCGCACCTGGCAGACTACCTCGTAGTTCTGGACAAAGGCGAGATCGTAGCCAGCGGCAACCTGGCAGAGACACTGACACGTCTGGATTTTCCGATACACCTGGGCGAAGAGGCTGGTGCAGTCCTTGAAGCTAAAGTCGTCGAAAGAGACGCGCACTGGGGTTTGAGCAAAATAGAAATATCCGGTGGTCACCTCTGGTTTCGAGACAACGGTATCGCGGTGGGAGAATACGTTCGTATTCGAATATTTGCTCGGGATGTGAGCCTCGCGGTCACACCCCACGATGATACAAGCATTATTAACTCTATACCCGCTACGGTTCTGGAACTCGAGGCGGATAACCACAAAGGTTTAATGCTTGTAAGACTACAATTGAACGACGATATTATTGTCGCTAGAGTAAGTACACTGTCGTGCCACAAGCTAAACGTAGAGCCGGGTAAACGATTTTGGGCACAGATAAAATCCGTCGCTATTGTGCAGTAAGCAATGCTAAAGATCGAATATGTTTTTCCGTTCGAATACACTTACCCAGTTAACAAAAGGCAGACAGCGGTAGCTTGCCTGCTAGGCAGATGTGGAAGTGGGTATGTTAAACAATGTCTTCTTCCGAACTGTGTTCGAAGCGAATACGTTTTTCTGCAGAATCGCCTAGGTGTTTCGCTAACCATGGAGGTGGCGACCCGGCCATAACCTTTTGGAGCTCGGCCAATATATCGGCCGCCTCACCGCCTTCAATTTTTTTGATGGGATAAACACCTGCGCGAACAACCTTAGCCGCCGCAGGGCCGCCCACAGAAACCACATATAAGACCTGACAATCAGCAATCAGATTAGCGCGGAACGCGTTGCGGTCATCGGAAAGATCAGCCTCGAGCGCAGAGCGCAGATCAATCAGCTGATAGGAGTCTACAGTAACCTGATAGACCAAAAATCGTAAGCAACTGCCAAAATGACCATCAAGCTTCTCTGCCGTATTCGACGCAATAGCGACACGAACAGAGCGCGCTGGAATCTCTTCCAAGGGTGTGACTTCGGGAAGATCTTCTACATTTGCCTCACCCCACAAAATGCGTACAGCCTCTTTCATTTCAGGCAAACCAATGCCTATATCTTCCCCGTCCTCTTCCCCATCGGCACTGGCGAAACCGGTTTTCAGGTCTGTAACAGTTATCGTCGTTAGGGTTTCTTCGTTAATTTCACCTTCGATTCGCTGATGAATTATCTCCAGAAGCATGCCTACGTCTATGCCGGGTAGGACCCTGGCTGCCAGTGCAATTCTTAAAGCGGATTCTCTATTTATTTGGGGTACGGACATATGCTACGCCTCAAAAAGGGGAAAGATTCATTGCTCGATAAAAGAGGTTTTAATAATTTCAATGTTCCAACAATCAACTGTGACAAATGGAGAAACTCCACTCCAAATGCGTATCTATAAACCTGGCGATTAAATAGATGATCCCATATATTTAATCGCGCACACTTGAAATACTGGCGAAAATGTATGAATTTTCTGATATTTCAATGAACTACATTGCCCATCGGGCGATGGCGGTGCTTCCCTGCCCCAATTAGTAACTTCGCAAGTTTCATTGCCAAGCCAATAGAATCATGCAACATCAGAATCTAAAACCTTTTCCTGCATCCACCAATATGGATCGTTGTATTTAGTCATCGTCGTCTTCGTCATCATCATCGTCATCTAATACGCGTGTGATTTTCCTGTATATCTCGATACGATCACCTTCTTTTAGCACGTTATCCAGCTTTACAAATCGACCATAGATACCGATTTTGTGGCGTTTAAGATCAATATCCTGACACATGCGTAGAATACCCGACGATTCAATTGCATCACCAACGGTGGTGTTGTCATCCACATGACACTGCAGCATAACCTGCGTTTCACCAGCATATATCAATCCTACTCTCATAGCTTCCTACCCTCAGCCATAACGTTCTACTATCTGTAGTGATGTATCTTTACGAGACTTAAAATACATAAACTCGAGATTCTATTTCGCGTCGCCAGGCACCTGATGCACTGCAAACGCTATAACGACCTGTACAAACCCACAGCCACAAGCCCAACAGATATTTTTTGAAAAATTAAGCTACCCGACAGATAACTCTATTTTTCTCATGTTGCTGCCAACCGCGCTCTTTAACCAGCATTGGAGAAAGCCGATTCATTAACTACCCTTCCCCTCAACCTGTCTTTTAGCTCAACCTGCCTTTTAGCTCAACCAATGGGTGTTCAGGATTGAATAGCAACGAGATCTCCGCCCTCATCAGACTTACCGGCCGCAGCGATGCGCTCGTCCACCACGCGCTTTAAGGCAATCATAATTCCCAACACGATAAAACCACCGGGCGGCAATATTGCTAAAAGAACACCCGAGTCGACCTCGACGAAAGTAATTTCAAGCCATTCAAAATGACTACCTAGTAAAGATGAAGCGTGAGCAAAGAGTGTACCGCTGCCTAAGATTTCGCGGGCACCACCCAGCAGAACCAATGCCCATGTAAAGCCCAATCCCATGCCGACACCATCGGCTAAAGCGGCCATCGGAGGCTGTTTCATCGCAAACGCTTCGGTTCGACCGAGTATCGCGCAATTGGTTACAATCAAGGCGATAAACAAGCCAAGCACTTTGTAGAGTTCATGCATCCAGGCGTTCATTGCTAAGTCGACCAAGGTAACTGTGCCCGCAATTATTGCAATCATTACCGGGTTTCGCACTTGCGCTGGTATGGTATGTCGCAAAGCAGATACAAGAACGCTCGAAATGATCAGTACCGCCGTCGTAGCAATCCCCATTCCCAGTCCGTTGGTGGCAGATGTGGTCACCGCCATCACGGGGCACAGCCCTAGGAGTTGCACAAGCGCTATATTGTTTTCCCAGATACCGAAACTAAAGTAATCGCGATAGCGTTTAACCGCTTCACCATTGGTCGACGCACAGCTCGAGCAGTCGTCGTGAGAATCGGGTGATTGCTCGCTGAGTTCCTGATTCATGACTGCTCGCCCTCCGCCTTAGCGTTTTGCAAAAGTTTTTCGGATTGTCTTGCGTAAAACTCAAGTCCACTCACCACGCCTTTTACAACAGCACGCGGTGTAATTGTCGCGCCAGTGAATTGATCGAACTGACCCCCGTCCTTCTTTACTGCCCACTTTTCTTTTGCGGTATTAGTTAAAGAAAGACCATTAAAACCCAATATCCAATCACTCTTATCCGTTTCAATTTTGTCCGCGAGCCCCGGTGTTTCCTTGTGACTCAAGGTGCGTAAACCGACTATTTCTCCTTGGGGCGTTAGCGCTAACATTAAAGTAATTGTGCCACCATAACCTTCTGTTTCGACCTGAAAAACAAATGCGCTCGCAGTTCCATTCTTAGTCGCGGTATAAACCTGAATTGGAGAATCCGACAGCGATGCATCGACTATTTCGGTAGCGTTGTGAAGCGGGTCGTTGTCAAAATATGCCTGTGGCAGTACTTGCGCCAATATAGCCTGTCGGTCTTCCGCTAGCCGGGCCTGAATAGGTGCATAAGTTTGCTGTTGACCAACGACCAAAAGAATCGTCACCACCGCACATATAAATCCGAGAATGCCGCCTTGATAATCAACCCGATTTCGCAAGCTCTCTAAATTAATTGCTAAGGCTGTCATCGTCGTTTGACCTCTCTAGCTAGATCAACTGAAGAAAGCGGTGGTAAAGGCTTTCCACCCGGTAGTCGACCATACACCCTGGGCCGACAGTAGCGATCAATCAGCGGCGTGAGTGAATTCATAAACAAAACGGAAAATGCCACCGCTTCCGGAAATCCGCCCCAATTTCGGATAACAAATACCAATAGTCCGCACCCAGCGCCAAATATTAGTTTCGCTAGCCGGCTAATGGGTGAAGTAATCGGGTCTGTTGCGATAAAAAATGCACCTAACAGAACACCACCCGAAGTTAAGTGAAACAAAACACCGGCATAATTTTCACCGTCAGCAACTTGGAAAATCAGCGAAAAAACCGCTAGAGTTGCTAGCATAGAAACAGGTATTTCCCATCGAATAATACGCCGCCACATTAAAAACACTGCACCGAGTAAAACCAATACTTCGGAAGTTTCACCCATACTGCCTGCACTCATGCCTAGCAACGCTTTCCACCAGACGAAGTCATTGGCTAATACATCACTCGCAGAATGATCCAGGGTTAACGCTGTTTTCAGGTGGCCAAGCGCTGTTGCGCCTGTAAGCGCATCAGGCGCTGGCGCTGATGCGAAGGTTATTGAGAGACTTTGCAGTAAAGTTGGTGCTAGCTCCGATCCCAAAGGCGCAGGCGCGACCCAGCTGGTTAACTGCACAGGGAAAGTGATTAGTAGCGCAGTACGTGCCAGCATAGCCGGGTTAAAAATATTCTGGCCAATTCCACCATACAACTGCTTACCCACTGCAACGCCGAAAAACGCGCCGACAACGCCAATCCACCAAGGAGCCCAGGGTGGCAAGGTAATGGCGATCAGCCATCCAGTAAGGAGTGCAGAACCATCGAGAACTCTGTACCAAGGTTGTTTTAACCAGTACAAGCACAGTAGTTCAGTGAAAACAGCTGCCGCGCAAGTTACAACAAACAGAAATATTGCCGGCCATCCGAACAGGTATAAGCCAAACAAGGTGCAGGGAACGAGCGCAAAACAAACCTGTAACATTACGTAGGTAACGGAGTTTCCCGTATGCGCGAAGGGTGAAGAAAATACCGTAGCATCGCTCATACAGACTCCTCCTCAGACGGCGACTTTATTTCATCAGTCTCTGCAGGTTTTGTGGCAGTGACCGGTTTCTTTTTCGCCGCTTTTTTAGCAGCTTTTTCGGCTGCTTTGGCTGCTTTCTCTGCATCGATGCGAGCTTGTTTAGCCAAACTTAATTCGACCGTATAGTCCATTTTTTTAGTTGCCGTCCGCTTCGCATCCTGCTCACCCTTTGCGTACTGAAAGTATTGCACTAAAGGAATATGTGAAGGGCATACATAGGCACAGGAGCCACACAAGATGCAATCACGCAGGCCGTAGTCATCGGCACCTTCAAAGTCGTCAGCGCGGGAGCGCGCCGCCATTTCCAGTGGTAGCAAGCCCATTGGGCAAGCTTCGACACAACTGGCGCAGCGAATACAGGGGGATGCCTCTGAACGTGGGACCTCATGTTTTGCCAAGGCCAGCACACCTGTCGCCCCCTTAATTGTTGGCACTTGAGTTGACAGTAAGGGCACCCCCATCATTGGACCGCCCAATATCAGCTTAGCGGGATCGCCATTTAATCCTCCGCACGCGTCTATTAAATGCTGAACCGGAGTGCCCACCAGCGCGTTCACATTTCGCGGCCGATTAATCGCACCACCAGCAACAGTTACGATTCTCGAAACCAATGGTCGGCCGTATGTTAAAGCCTGATGAATCGCATACACTGTACCCACGTTGTGTACCAATACCCCAACCGAAGTGCTACGCGCCCCGGCAGGGACTTCACGGCCGGTAATTTCCTGGATCAACTGCTTGGCGGAACCCATCGGGTACATAGAAGGCACGGCCTCGACTTCTACCATGCCGTAAGGTTCTGCAGCCGCACGCATAGCGGCGATCGCTTCAGGCTTGTTGTCTTCGATTGCTATCACAGCTTTATAGGCACGCAAGATATGCCGAATTAATCGCGCACCTTCAACGATTTCTTCAGCCTTCTCTCGCATCAGCCTATCGTCGCAAGTTAAAAAGGGCTCACATTCACTACCATTGACCAGCACGGTCTTTATTTCGTGACGCGTACCCTGCTTTAGCTTAACAGCAGCAGGAAAGATGGCGCCGCCCATACCAACAATTCCCGCGTTAGCGACGCGGTTGGCCAGAGTTAACGGCTCTTCGTCGTATGGGTCACCGCTCACACCCGTATCAATCCAGCGGTCTTCTCCATCTGTATCAATGATGATTGCCGTAGATTTAAGACCTGAAGGGTGGGGAGCCATTATCTCGGCGATGTCGACTACCCTACCAGAACTTGAGGCATGCACCGGCGCTGATATTTCCGATGGCGCCACTGCAACCATCTGACCTTTTAAAACTTTATCGCCAACTTTAACCACTGGGATTGCGTCAGCACCAGCATGCTGACGCAGTGGAAGATACAGGCGTTCCGGCAGAGGGAGCTCCAAAATATGAAGTGCGGCCGATCGATCTTTGTGACCGACTGGATGCACACCGCCACGAACTTGAGGCAACTTCAATAAACCACGCAACATGACGTCGACGCCTCCCGGGACATCTAAATTTTTTGTTAGTCAAACAGAAACTGTACGCTGACGTTTACTGCCAATACATTTATAAATTCACGTCAGGCGTTGCGAACACACACCATATTTCTGATCAGTTCGCCAAGGGTAGAAGCGAAAAAGTAGCGTTAATTCCAAACGGCCTAGGCCGCGTGCGGTTTGGGCCAGTGCCAGGTGTTGAGCGATTCCTCTTCCGGAGACATTGAGATGCAATTTTCCGGACACGCTTCCTGGCATTTTTTACAGCCAGTACAAGCCGACGATATAACCACATGGATTTGGCCGTTCGCGCCGACTACCGCGTCGGTCGGGCACGCTTTAAAACATTTAGTGCAGCCGACACAAAGCTCCTCATTAATCGCAGCCACTAATGGCTTGGCAACTTCTCCAACGGAATTTGGATCGATGTCCAGCAATTTCGCCAGATCTTCCACCAAGGCGCGACCGCCTGGCGGGCAGAAATTAATACCTATCTCACCATCAACCACCGCCTTTGCTGCTGGTGAGCAGCCGGGAAAGCCACATTGGCCGCACTGACTTCCAGGCAATATATCTTCGATCTCTTTCACCAGAGGATTTTCTTCTTCAACCGCGAAAACCTTACCGGCAATACCCAACAAAAGACCTAAGCCTGCACCCAAAACTGTAATTGCTAAAATGGCCAGTACCATAATCAGAATCCCCACTAATCCTGTATTACGTTAAGACTTAAATTACACACCTTTAACCAAGCCGCTAAATCCGAGAAAGGTCATCGCCAACAAGCCCGCAGTCACAAGCGCCACTGGAGGCCCGGCAAAAGCCTTTGGAACCTGTGCGAGTAGAAGTCGTTCACGAATGCCTGCGAATATCACCATAATCAGACAAAACCCCAAAGCCGAGCCAAGACCAAATACCAACGCCTGAAGAAAGCTTTGTTGCTCGCGCACACTTATAAGCGGTACACCGAGAACCGCGCAGTTAGTAGTAATTAAAGGTAGGTAAATCCCCAGCGAACGGTACAAAGCAGGGCTGAATTTTTTGATCGCGGTTTCAGTAAACTGAACGACACCAGCAATAACCAGGATGTACGAAAGTATCCGCAAAAAACCGATATCCAGAGGCTGCAATACATACGCCTCCAACAACCAACTGCAGCCGGATGCGAGTGTCATGACAAATGTCGTCGCGGCACTCATGCCGATGGAAGTGTTCAACTTTCCGGACACACCCATAAATGGGCACAAACCCAAAAACCGAACCAAGACCACGTTATTCACCAAGACGGTACCAATAAGCAGGCTGATATACTCCATCGTCATGTATCCCCGTCGCTACAAAATTGTTCTTGATAGCGGCGATGCATCTTGTGTGCCACGGGATTTTGGCCCGCTTAGTTTGTCAGTTTAGATACGTTTTTTTTGATCTAGCTTAATTAGGTTGGGTGAAAACGCCTAAATCTGGGGTTTATCACAGGCGATAAATTGTCGCATTAACGACAAAATAAAAATTATGTAGCACTGATATTTTGTCGGCTAGGCAACAATACAGCGCATTGTCACATTTCAATCACGGCTTTCCGGGCGATTTGTCGCCCGGCACATTTATTGCTGTTCCTGATACGGATGGTGCCAAGCATTCATGGATGCAACAAAATGATTTAAGCGCCAAATAACTCACATCGTATATTCGAATTCCGGAACGCACTGCTATGAGAACACCAGAGTCGCAATCAGCAAAAACCGGCGCCGAAGAAGAAGCCTCTTATGACTTAAGTAGTTCCCTCGACTCCGCTTCAAATAAAAACAAAATTTTCAGTATCAGCAATACGGACCTTTCCCCCGAGGTATTTCATCAAGCGGTGGAACATGCCCCCGTGGCAATCTCCATCACAGACCTGCAGGCAAATATTCTTTACGCGAATCGCGCTTTTAGCAAAGTAACGGGTTATAGCAGCGATGAGGTGATTGGCAAAAACGAGTCAATTCTCTCCAACCACACTACACCACGGCTCGCCTATCAAGCCCTGTGGGGAAGATTACTGCAGAAAAAAACTTGGTCGGGATTACTGGTAAACCGCCGCAAAGACGAATCTCTCTATCTCGCTGAGCTTTCTGTCGCGCCCGTTCTTAATGAGGCGGAAGACGTTGTTTATTATTTGGGAATGCATCGCGACTCCAGTGATTTGCACGAACTCGAGCAACGGGTGAACAACCTGTCGCAAATGATTTCCACTGTAATTAATTCGTCACCTATTGCCATAGCTTTATTAGATAAAGCCAGTAACATTATATTAATGAATCCCACGTTTCAGAAACTGGTGACAGACCTCGCGCCAGATAAGTCACTCGAAGACGCAAAGGAGATATTGTTCCATTTGCTGGGAGAAGACTACGCGACTCTAAAGGCAGACGGCATTGGTTTCCATAGCCATGAAGTCACTTTTGCTGAAGGCGGGCCCAACCAGCGGTGGTATGTCTGTAATGGTACAGCTATCACGCTTGAAGATGAGAACCCTGGCGGCTTTTTTAATCAGCCAGAATCGCAACACAATTTGCTGACGATCGACGACATCACCGAGTTTCGCAAACGACAGCAGGATTCACAGCTCAACGCACTCAAGGCACTCATTGCAGAGGAAGAGCTCGCGCATGCGACGCGCGAAACCTTTAACGGGGCTATTCACAGCTTACAAGGGCCCGTCAACCTTATTGGCGCCGCACTTACTATGCTCGAGCGGCGCCCAGAAAAATTTAGTCAGGACGATCCCGTACTGCAAGCGTTGCGGGACGCACAAACGGCAGGCAATGAAGCACTCGAAAACCTTATATCGTCATTGCCTGTAAGCCAGGAACAGACAAAAATTCCCGTCAATATTAATGAAGTTGTACGCAATGTTATTTCCCTAAGTACCCAAAAGCTGTTGGCGCATGGTGTCGTTATTGATTGGCAGCCTGCAAAGTATTTACCGACAATTGCAAGCAGGGAAGGCAAGCTGGTTAGCGCATTCCGCAATTTAGTAGACAACGCGATAGAAGCAATGAGCGATAGCCACATCGTAAATCGCGAATTGATAATTCGCACGTCTTCAGATAAGCATGTGGTGCGCGTAGAAATTATTGACAGCGGCCCCGGCATACCAGAGCAATTAAGATTTAAAATTTTTGAGCCTTTTTTCAGCACCAAGACACCACACAAAGGTGGCCGAGGTATGGGCTTGTCCATGGTACAGGAAACAATACTGGAACACGCAGGTACCGTTACGGTAAACAACAAACACACTCCTGGTTGCTGCATGGTCGTAGAAATTCCTTACTGCTGATGGGTAAAACCTTCAGTTGACGATCCCTTAGGCGTGAAAAACAAGTTGCAGAGACAATGTTAAAGATGAATACGAAAAATTCTGTGCTCTCTCCGCCGAAGTCGGTTACGCGCACCGAACTTCTTGAAAAGGAAATGCTCGCCGTTAGTAGCATTTCTCAGATCATATGTCACTCAGATAATATTGAAAAAACATTTCAGGAAGTGCTGCAGGTACTCCATGAAGTTGCCGGTATGCAGCACGGGCTCATCTCCATCAGTGATCCAGAATACAGTGCCGTACAAGTGTCAGCCATTTATAGCGGGGACGGCGACAACGTAAAAGTCGGCAATGTTAAATACCGTAGTGGTGAAGGGATTATTGGCCGCATCCTAAGCCACGGTAATCCGATTGTTCTTGGCCGCATATCAGCGGAGCCGAACTTCCTCGACCGCTTGGCACTGTACGATTTCGAACTGCCCTTCATTGGTGTTCCGATTGAAAACAACGAAGGCCTTATTATCGGCGTTCTCGCGGCTCAGCCAGACACACCTGCGGATGATTTACTCAACGAACGTACCCGCTTTATGGAGACCGTGGCTCATCTGCTGTCGCAAACAGTACGGCTTTTAATAAATGTCGAATTGGGCGAAGAAATAGCCAGCGAGCGAGATGAGCTCAGACGGGAAGTTCGAGGCAAGTTCGGCTTCGAGAATATGGTTATCGGCCATACCTCATCTATGCGACGCGTATTCGATCAAGCACGACGCGTGGCAAAATGGGATAGTACCGTACTGGTTCTCGGTGAATCGGGCACAGGTAAAGAACTTATATCCAGTGCAATTCACTACAACTCGCCTCGTGCTAAACAGCCTTATGTGCGGTTAAATTGTGCGGCTCTTCCAGAAACGCTTTTGGAATCCGAACTCTTTGGCCATGAAAAAGGCGCGTTTACCGGCGCGATCAAACAGCGAAAAGGTCGTTTCGAACAAGCCCACGGCGGTACGCTCTTCTTAGACGAAATTGGTGAGATTTCTCCCATGTTTCAAGCTAAGCTTCTGCGAATTCTGCAAGAGGGGGAGTTTGAACGCGTTGGAGGAACCCAGACAATCCGCGTCGATCTGCGCATCGTAGCGGCCACCAATCGCAACCTGGAAGCTGAGGTTGAAAAAGGCAAATTTCGGGAGGACTTGTACTACCGTTTAAACGTAATGACTATCAAGATACCTCCATTGCGCGAACGGCGTGCTGACATTCCTGAGCTTGCTGAATTTTTACTTTCCAAACTGTCAGACAAACAAAATCGCACCCTAACCCTGACCAATAGAGCAATTGGAATGCTGATGAATTACAGCTGGCCCGGGAACGTTCGAGAACTCGAAAACTGTCTTGAACGGGCGTCGATTATGAGCGAAGACGGTAGTGTCGACTGCGACGCAATTTCAATGACGGGCTTAAACCAGGAAGTTAACCCTCATCCATCCCACATCAATATTCCGCCAACAGATCTGACAGATGAAAACCTGGATGAGCGCGAAAAAGTCATTGCAGCACTTGAACAGGCTGGATGGGTTCAAGCCAAAGCAGCGCGCCTCTTGGGTATGACACCTCGTCAAATTGCTTATCGTATTCAAACGCTGAATATCAACGTCCGCAAGATTTAACCCAGGTACGCAATACCTTTTTGTCGTCATCGACCGGGTGGACTTCGTTCGCTTTCAATTTCCTGAGCGAAAAGAATACCCCGTTTGTTCGTACTCCAGCGATGTAGCGTCACATAGACACAAGGATGTGTCGTACACCATACAAGCTTTACCTCACGCTTTGTATGGAGACCAACAAAAAACCTTTCAAAATAGAACATTTATCCTTTTAAATCAGATACTTATAATCACGGCATAACGATTGCTAAATACCATGTGAATATCCTTTTAGCTCACGGGTAGACGCGCAAAGTCACGCTACCCTAACTGGAGAGTCGTTATGGAACTCGAAGTTATTGGACAAGAAAGCGGCGGCGGCTGCTCATCAAGCGGCTGCGGAAGCACCGACGATCAGCTGTCTCATCTTCCGCAAGATATCGTAGACAAAGTTCAGAACCACCCTTGCTACTCCGAAGAAGCACATCACTACTTTGCACGTATGCACGTAGCTGTTGCCCCTGCTTGTAACATCCAGTGTCACTACTGCAATCGCAAATATGATTGTTCGAATGAATCTCGACCAGGTGTGGTTTCAGAGCTGCTTACACCAGAACAAGCGGTTATGAAAGTGCGCGCAGTTGCCGCAAATATTCCCCAGATGACCGTACTTGGTATCGCTGGCCCTGGCGACCCCCTTGCCAACCCCGAGCGAACATTTTCCACGTTCCGTATGCTGAGTGAGCAAACGCCAGACATCAAATTATGTGTATCAACAAACGGTTTGGCTCTGCCTGAATCAGTTGAGGAACTGGCGAAACACAATATCGACCACGTGACTATTACGATCAACACTGTAGACCCAGAGATCGGTGCAAAAATCTACCCCTGGATTTACTGGAACAACCGTCGTATCCGTGGTGTTAAAGGCGCAAAAATTCTGATCGAACAACAACAAAAAGGCCTGGAAATGCTGACTGAACGCGGCATTCTGGTAAAAGTTAACTCGGTAATGATTCCTGGCGTAAATGACGATCATTTGAAAGAAGTCAGTCGGATTGTTAAGCAGAAAGGCGCATTCCTACACAACGTAATGCCTCTAATCGCAGAAGCCGAACATGGCACTTTCTACGGAGTAATGGGGCAGCGCTCTCCAGAACCAGAAGAACTGCAAAATCTGCAGGACGCATGCTCGGGCGATATGAACATGATGCGTCATTGTCGCCAGTGTCGCGCAGATGCGGTTGGTCTGCTTGGTGAAGACCGCGGTGAAGAGTTCACCATGGACAAAATCGAAGAAATGGAAATCGATTACGAAGCCGCTATGCAAAAACGCGCTGTTATCCATCAAGGCATTATTGAAGAGCTGAACGAGAAGCACCAGAAGCGCACTCAAATTGCCGGCATGTCTATCCCATCTAACGAGCCGATTATCCCCGCTGACACCCGTCCAGTGCTGATGGCGGTCGCAACTGCTGGCGGCGGTATCGTAAATCAGCATTTTGGCCACGCCACCGAGTTCCTGGTTTACGAAGCATCACCCAACGGAGTTCGCTTTATTAGTCACCGTAAAGTAGACCAATACTGTATTGGCAACGACACCTGCGGCGAAAAAGAAAGCGCACTCGACGGATCTATTCGTGCACTCAAAGGTTGTGAAGCAGTCCTCTGTTCGAAAATAGGTTTTGAGCCTTGGGGAATGCTTGAAGACGCTGGCATTGTGCCAAACGGAGAGCATGCGATGGAGCCCATCGAAGAAGCGGTTATGGCGGTATATGAAGAAATGATTACCACCGGCAAAATCGATGAACATCCCGTTGCAATGAAAGCGCAGGCATAAGCCTGCGCCCAACCTCAGGAGTTTCTCATGGCTGTTGAAATTGTTGATTTGTGCGTGAGCTGCTGGGCTTGCGTCGATGTGTGCCCAAGCGAAGCAATTGCCAAAGGCGGCAAGCATATGCAGGTAAATGCCAAAAAATGTACTGAGTGTGAAGGTGATTTCGCCGACCCTCAATGTGCCAGCATTTGCCCAATAGAAAACTGTATTGTTGATGCGGGTGGTCTAGCGTTTAACCCACCGGGATCGCTTACAGGTATTCCGCCTGAACTTCTCGCTGAGGCGATGAACGAGATTCAGGCTCGCTAATGCAAACACTGGTGTTCTTTGAGAAGCCCGGCTGTATATCCAACGCCAAGCAGAAGAAGTTGCTCAGCGCGGCCGGGATTCCCTTTACCACTGAAAACATTCTCGAATATGCATGGGATCCGCTGAGCCTGGCTCCTTTTTTCAGTGGTACACCGGTAGTTGAATGGATTAATCCCAACGCTCCTGCTGTGAAAGACGGCGAGATTGATCCAACGCAAGTAACAGAACACGAAGCTCTCGCTATGATGGTGAACTCACCGATTCTCATTCGCAGGCCGCTAATTCAGGTCGGCAATTTGAAATGGGCTGGATTTGACCTGCCATACATTGCGGAGATACTTGGCGTATCAGGCGACTACGCGAGTACGCAAGGCATTGAATCCTGCTCACACCCCCAAAAGGGAGAATGCGACTAATGAATGCGCCTGAAACCAGCCTAAGCAGTGCGGGCTTTTTTTCCAGTAAGCTTGAAGGGCCACTACCGAATCAAGGTTTTCTTGCCACCATCTTGATAGCGCAGAGAACGGGCCAAGGCTGCCTGCCTTATACCCTAGGGTTAAGGGACGAAGATTACCAAACCATGTTGGAAACCTATTTCTCTGCTATCAGAGGAATGATCGACAGCCCTGGTAACTTCCGTGAACAACACGCGATCCGCCAGGAATTACTGGAATTGCGCAGCCAGGAGTTCGGAGAGTTGACCGAACTCCTGGTTCAAAATTCCCAAGGTGTACATGCCTCTGAAGCCTGGCTAGCACAGATAATTGCCGCAGGATGTATGGGCGGTGATCACCTTTGGCGAGACTTGGGGCTAGTCAACCGGGAAAGCTTGAGAGCAATGTTTGTGGAAAATTTTCCCGACCTTGCGGAGAAGAACAACGCAAACATGCGCTGGAAAAAGTTTCTTTATCGCCAACTTTGTGAAACAGGTGGCCATTTCGTATGCCGGTCGCCCAGTTGTGAAACATGTCCAACTTACGATGAATGCTTTGGAGAGGAAGTATGAACCATTTTAAGCGTATCTCAGTCGATGAAGCAGACCAGATACTTGCCCGCTTCCCAGAGGCGCTGTTGCTTGATATCCGCGACGAACGCAGCTTCCAAGAAAGCCATCATCCTCGCGCGCAACTGCTCACCGATGCAAATTTGCGCAAGATAATGAAAAACACCGATAAAACCTGTCCTGTTTTGATCTACTGCTATCACGGTAATAGCAGTCAGGATATCGCGCGTATGTTTGCAGATTTCGGCTTTAAGCAAACCTACAGCGTAGATGGCGGTTACTCTGCCTGGAGTCACCACATCAGCAGTGAATTTCAGGTCGGTGAAAAGCTACAAAATTGGCTTGATAGTAAAGGTTACGACGGTGGCGATATCAATGCCCGAATTGACGATTGTAACCGGACAGCAATTATGATTGCGGCGAGAAGCGCAGATTCAGAGATTGTAAGGGAGCTGGTCAATGCCGGCGCTAACCCTAACCTGGCTGACTGTGAAGGTAATAACGCACTCTGGTATGCGTGCATGAGCCAATGTATTGCCTGCGTAAAACTAATGCTCAAGGCCGATGCTGAGGTGGATAATCATAATATTCACGGCTTTACACCGCTGAACTATTCCGTAGGTATGGACGATATTTTTAACCTGCTGGCAAACTATTTTTGTGACGATTCTCTTCTTCGACTCCACGCTACTGGTGGAGACGAACAGAATCACAACTTAATTGCGACACCGGCAGTTGCACTATAAACCCAGAGGTTAAGGAGAAAAACATGGCTACTACTGAAGAAAAGATACGCGAACAGATTTCCAGCAACTCAATCCTGTTGTACATGAAAGGTACTCCGGAAGCACCCGAGTGCGGATTTTCTGGCGCTACCGTTACTGCACTTAAGAAAACTGGCCACGATTTCGCTTACGTAAATGTACTTGCAAACCCCTTTATCCGGGAGCGCCTGCCAAAGGTATCTAATTGGCCGACCTTCCCTCAGCTCTTTGTAAAAGGCGAACTCGTGGGTGGATGCGACATCGTTTTACAGATGGTAGAAGATGGCTCTCTGGATCTTCTCTTGGATGAAGTCGAAGAAAAAGCCAGCTAAGCCCCTTGTAGCCGCGTTAGCTTCTATCTGGAAGGCTATCGCGGCAGCTTTCTTTGCCAGCAGAGACGCTTCCGGGAATACTTTCTACCGAACTCGTTTCCGCCGCCTGAGCGCTCTACTCCCTAATGTATTGTACCCAAACCACAGCTCGCACTGCGGTAGATACCGTATACCTTCAAATTAAATGCACAAATCAAATGCCAATTTTGCGTAAGTATTCTCCCCAAACTTGAACCCGAGGCGAACAACATGGAAAAGCAGGAAATTATCGATTTAGTTAAAGTGGCAATGCCCGATGCTGCGGTTGAACCAGAAGGTGCCGATTGCAGTTTTACACTTAATGTCGTCAGTCAGGCGTTCAAAGGTGAGAAACTACTCGCCCGTCAACAAAAAGTTCTAAAAGTTTTTACGGATCAACTGCAATCAGGAGCACTGCATTCACTTTCGGTTCGTGCTTACACTCCAGAGGAATGGGAAAAAATATTAGCCAACCAGAAGTCAGTTCAAATAGAAATGTAAAATCGGTTGGATTCTGAAGGAACCTGAGATCGGCAGCATCTTTGACAGAACTACTGAACGTTTAACGAATTATTTTAACTCAACCAACAGAAGATCCGTTGCCTGTTTCAGGTGTTTTTTAGTTCGCCAAAACAGAAATCACCGCTTCCACGCTAGTATGCCGACCTCTAGCTAGACATTAACAGAGCATGCTATAGCTATACTTTGAACGGGGAATCACTTTTCCCAATTAGAGATCTTCGATTACACACTGTAGACGCTTATCAATCCAGGTTTCTGACGGATAACCCTGAGCATTGTTAATGTATCTTACGCCGTTCAAGTGCAGATCTCTGTTCACATGACTATGGCCGTATATGTGAACTGACGAGCCCAGTTCTCGTAATTGTTCGTCTATTCTTAAACTTCCTAGGACGGGGTAAACGACGCGATGACGTGGAGGTATATAGTGCGGCATTAAATCTATTCTTGGTACAAAATGTGAAAAAGTGACCACTCGTTTTGCAGTACTTCTTTCAAGTGAATTTTGAGAGAGAAAGTACTCGCATACATCTGAAGTAGTGCTCAAATCAGACGGCCACCTGCAATTTCTAAAATCCATCCATGCGCGCTGCAGCTCTATCGTAAGCGATCCAAAACTGTAATCGTACCACCCCAAAAGTGGAATAATCTCTGTCGCTCCTATGTGAGATCGCGAAATTTGTATACCGTACTGTCTACAGATAGACTTCAGCAGGCCAAATTTTTTTATTGAGTTTTCACTACCACATCGGTTAACCCAAAGATCGTGATTACCCGGCACAAAAAAAACCACCTCGAAACGCTTGCACACCTGCTCAAAACAGCGCTCAACTCTGGTGATAGAATCCGATACGTCTCCCGCTAAAATTAACGCGTCATTGAGGTAATCGACTTTAGAAAGTTGTCCCAGCCAGGACTCGTTTTCCTCAAAATCAGTGTGGATATCAGAAAGGGCGAATAAGCGCATGGCAACGTAATTTTAGCGGGCAGTAAGTGTTGTTATGAATCCAAGCAGAGTTAAACATAAACAAGCGAAAAAGCCTAGTTTAAGCCTAACAAATAGCTTCAAAGACCGGTTTTTCAAAGTTGCGCAGCAAAGCAGGCAGATTGAAGGCTTACATCTGAGCATATGCGTTGAACCGACCTAAACAGGAACCCAAACACTTTTAAAGGAAAAGTGCTTAGCGAGGTTTTTCTCATCTGGCGACAGCTCAAAATAAGTTCAGTAGGTTGCGCTCGCCTAGCCCTTTTTTTCCGAGTTGAATGGATCGGGATTGGGGGAGGAAAAAAAAGAGAGAAAGAAAGCGCACAGTTTTCTATGTAGAGGGGGCTTATTAAAAGGCTAGCAGATGTTGTCCATCACCAAGCAAAGCAGGCCATGAAAAGCGCTGCAGATTGAACTCACGAAATCGAAAGGACAAGCCGCCGGATGCGTTGCCACACAGCGAGTACTACTGAACCATCAATGTAGCCGCTTCCTAGCTCCTACTCATGTGTTATAGCCGTCTATTTTCTAGGTGCCAACCCATAATCTCCACAGAGTGTGACAAGGGGCCTGTTCAAGTAAAAGCTGCAAGCCAATGAAGTGAATCTTAACTCAAATAATTTTTGGCCATTCAATTAGATTTTTCAGATGCACAGAGCGTGTGATGTTCTTACCGATGGGCGGCTCGACAACGGATGTTACCCATGAAATACACTTGTGCAGCTGAAAACCTGATCCAATCAGACATTCAAAAATTAATCTGCGACTTGGTTTCACTCATTTTGTGGCTATGAGGAAAGTTCAAACTGCAAAATAAGGTAACTATGTCACGAATATTGTTTGCTTGTACGAATACGTCAATCGAGCAGTGAACGTCTAACTGCTCCATCACGATATTGGCTATCTGGCAGTAATCGATAGAACTCACGCCGAGATCGACCAGGTAAGCATTTTCCAGGCGGTGCTCGTCCCACCCTTCCATTTCCTCCCGTGCATAGGGTGATACATCCTTTATTGCTTTTACGAGAGCATTGAGCACAAGTTGTCTGTCCATTAGTTAACTCCAAGTTAAATCAGGGTTGTCGATTCAACATGCTATGAATAGTTGTTATCATAGCCTGCACCACACCCGGCGAATAAGGATAAGTATCACCGGTAATACGTGAACAATTTACAAGTTTCACCAACTATACGTCAGACTGAATCCAACCCGGCGGATAGCAAACGCTTCACTGAAATCAAATCAGCAAAGTAATATTCAAACCTCACTACAAACCATACTGACCAATATGACCTCTGGCTTTTTAATCTCCCAGTCCACTCGCCCTTGGATGGACACCGATATCTCCTGGTGCGACTGCAAGTTCGACGCAAATCACTATCAAGACAGCCTCTACGCTGCGTATGGTGTGTCGAAACCGCCCTCACTTCAAAACGCTGTTGTTAAGCGCAAAGCAGAATATCTGGCGGGGCGTTTATGCGCGTTCTCAGCGCTGGAGCAACTCAAACTAAAGCCCCAAGATATTTCTTCAGGAAAAATGCGCAACCCAATATGGCCGGCACACGTCCTCGGTTCGATCAGCCACTCCAACGATCGGGCCGTCGCCGTGGTAACGACCTCTAGCACACTTAGAGGGGTTGGCATCGACATTGAAAAAAAGATCGACACCGAACGAGCCCACAGTCTTAAAGACAAAATAATCAATGCCCAGGAGATAAGGCGATTCGCAACAGAGCCTGAGGAATTCGGCTACTGGTTTACCATTGCTTTTTCAGCCAAAGAAAGCTTTTTTAAAGCCGCATTTCCAACTGTACAAGCCTATTTTGATTTCGATGCCGTAGAGATTTCTAGCATTGATACGGCCACACAGGGACTGCAGCTGACCGTAATAAACAGCCCGCATCCCTCACTTCCAAACGGATGCAACTTCTATGCGCAATACGCATCGCTCCCGGACGATATGCTCGCAACCTTTCTTACTCTGCCGGCTCTTGACTAGGTTCGGTCGCGCAAGCGATAGGGCATCGCGTTTTTTGGGTGTCTAAATTTCAAGGCTGTTCCTAACCCATTTCCAACTGATCCCCGAAGTTTTTTGCCCACCAAAAATCCGTCAGCGATGTATCGCGAAAAACTTCAGATTATCCATTGGATAATAGCACTAGTGGGTTAGATTCTCGTCGTGCTGCTTGTCGCCATCGGCATCCGCTTTATCCAGGATTTCATTAAAACGGCCTTCGCCTAACACACTTTTTATAACTGTTAGTTTTTGCTGCAGTTCTTTTAATTGCGCATCTTGAGAAGCCGCTTTTGCCCGTGACCAAAGTTTGCTCATTACGGGTAAAGCTGCCTCATAATTTTGCATCCCATAGTCGATGTCGCACTCCACGTTTATCAAAAGATCCTGCAAATGTGGAGGAGCGTCTTGATACGCTTTGATTTCGTATAACAGTTTGTGCGCCCGTTCAAACTCTTCTGCAGCTACCTGCGAGAGTAAAATCTCGATCTGTTGTTGTAGTTTAAAGCCGGGTTCCGCGTCTTCGTAAGGAACATCATTTAGTAGTTGATCCTCAAGAAGCCAGGCCTGTTCTTTGTCGCCTGATGCACGATGAAACCGAACCAGTGCTTTCAATGAGGCAACAACCCTTGGCCAGGATTCATAATAGCGATACACACCTAGTGCCCGCTCGGCTACCATAATGCATTCTGCCCAGAATGTATTACGTTCGTAGTACGCTAATAAAAATGTCGCCAATTGATGGAAATACGGCAGCGCACTAGTTGAAGCTGTCGCATCTAGTTCCGAATAGCTTGTGCGACAGCGCTCAGCCGTTGTAGCAATCCACTCGACGTCTATTTCAGGTGGCATCCTATTCAACTCAGCAGCAAGCGCGAGCCATGCGACAACGTGGTCTTGTGAATAATCGCGATCGGGAAGCGGATGGCGGTGAAGCAGTTCCAAGCACCAAGTTGCTAGCTCGGGTACCAACCCGACTGGCATAAACAACCGTTCGATTGCATTCTTAACGCCGAAAAATTCAGGAAATTTATAGTTATGCCAAAGCCGCTCGAGATGTAATACCCAATCTGCTCTATTTACGACCAGGTAATTTAATATCTCACTGTTATTCTGCTGGCTCACCCTACCCGATAGAAAACAAAGCGATTCACATACCCAACCACTAAATAAAACCGCGTGCTCATCATCAATTTGAGCTTGCTGAGCCACGATAAAGTCGATTTCATCACGCCCGAGCATATGTCCCAGATTAGAGCGGCGGAGAAAGCCATGCTGATAATTCTTATCAACCCAAGCTTTATAATTCTCGTTCGTAGATTCTTCTCCACAGAAAGTGTGCCAGTAGCTGTCGTTTTGCTGGATTACAGCGCCTAGCATTTCCATCAAAACCGCGGGCGATTGTGCTAAAAGAGAGAAAAAAACCTGTTCATTTTGGGTGAGAGTGGCCCAATATTGCTGATAAAAACCTTCTTTAACAGAGCCGTGAGGATAATCCGTCAATCGCGTTAATAGTTCCTCGACAGAATACAGCGAGAGTTCCGGAACTAGTTTTTTCTGCAACCACGGATTTCCACCGCAACGCTCGGCAACCTGCATCGCAGGCGCAAATATATTTTGTTGAGAGAGTTGAGCAACGCGAATTGATTCACAAGCAATCAATCTTCGGTCAATATTAATTAATCCAGCGAGCTGAAATGACTTGTAATCTTCCGAAAATACGTCTTTTCCGGCGGTAATAACGATTTGATTGAATCGCTCCAGTAAATTCACCACATCGTGAGAAACCGGATGCAAGTCAAAGTCGTCGAACACAAAGCAACAGCGTTTTTGTGCAAGTGCTTCAGCGAAGTTATCCGTATCCTCTGCACCTGCCTCTAGTACCCCCGCGGTCATATGAATGATGTCGGCGAGTTCGTACGAAAACCTTTGGCAGGAAAAATAGAAGGCATAGTCGACTTTTTCTGCGGCTGCTAAATAGACCGCAACACGTTGCGCGGTATACGTCTTTCCCATTCCCTCAGAACCGACGATAGCGACTTTTCCACCGTGTGTTTGGCAGTAATCCGCCACAGGAAGTGCAACATTATCGCTCGTATTTCCAGCGCACGCAGAAAGTCGTTCAAGATCAAAGCCGAAAATTCGTTCTTTAAGCGCTCCCCAGCCAACAGGGGTGTCACTAATCTGGGAGTCGCCCTGCCGAAAAAATCGCACCTTCTGCTGACCAAAATGCAGAAGTAGCGGCCACATTGGGAATGGCACAGGTGATGGATTAAATGATTCGTCCAGGGAATTGCGTTGTAACTCTTTTCTCGCCTCGACCACGGCCTGCCCCAGTTCAACCGCAAGGGTTAAAGCACGATAAACCGAGTGAAACACCACGCTTGAAAATTGCGGCAGCACAGCTTGCGAAAGGCCAAGTATATTACCCTTATAGGCCCGGCAAGCGGTTTGTGTAATCGCATGAAAACCGCGTTGATGTGGTACTGCAAGACCTTGCTCGTTCACATACTCACGTACATCCATAGCAACACATCCCAAAGATGCAGATCCACATGCTTGGAGTACGCCTAGTAAATCGTGGCGTTGATCGTTAACCAGATAATAGATATTACCCTCACCAATGCAAACATCACCGAAGTAATGCAAAATATGTATGGGCTTCTCCAAGACCTGCAGCCTGTTGTTCAGCTCCTCTGGCGACGGATTCAGCATCAATTCATAAATAAGGTTACCACCTTCGCTAACCGCGCGGTTAGCGAAGCCAACAGCTTGGCTGAGATGGTTGGTATCCACAGCGCCGCCCGACTGAGCAACTACCCACAGTACGCGCATGGCAGACGTCTGCGAATCAATAGGGTCCCGCGCTTGCTCACCCAGAAGCGATGAGAGCTGGCCGGACATTGGATCATTGGCGACTAAACCTAACTCGATTTCCGAGTCAGGTTCACCGTATAACTGAGAGTTGGTCCGTGAAAATCGGCTGACGCTGGCCGAAAGCACATACTTCGTATCTGGCAACACTACAGTTTCCCAAAATTCCTCAAAGAAATCAGAATCGTCAGAATCAATAGAGACTTCCAATTTGGCAAACCCTGCCTGCTCTATTTCTTGGACGATTTTCATTAATTCATGATCCTCGCCCAACAGATTATCAGCCAACCGCTGCCCACCGGAGATGAGCTTTTCGGCAATATTCAGCACAGTCTTATCTGGCTCAGGGTCACTCGGAACATCAGCATAAAACGAGGCAAACGCCTGGCGTAATGCTTTGCTGTGGGGGGAATCGAATGCATCTACGTGGTACGCAATAATCTGCCCCTCTTTTTCGAGTTGTACCAGTACCTGGCGAGTTTCCCTTTTTTGCTGTATACGCAGATGCATTTGTTCTCCTGGATGGGCTTTGACTATAGCCCGGCAGAAATTAATTCAATAGATGACCTTAGCTATTGAGTTACACGCTTATTACACACTAAATTCATCCGCAAATAGTATTTAGTTTCAATCAGTTAAGCCAGCCCTCGATCTAAAGCGTTGAAGCAGCGTATCGGCTGCCCACTTCGCATGAAGTATCCCGAGGGTTGGCACGCGAATTTTTACAGATAGCTCAGCCATACACAACGGCGCTTCCATTTAAAAAATCACCGTTATTTAATCAATACTTGAAAATGCCAATTTCGCACTCGCGGACAATGGATTGGCTCACTCACAAACGGAGCCAAACCCATAATAAAAAACTATTATAATTTTTACTAACTCGTGACCACTCAAAGTACCCCCTCGTTAACACATTTATATTTCCTCTTAATGTACGCACACACGCAGATCCCCCTGTACAAATCACCGTCAACATGAAAATCGTTACAAAGTGAAAGGAACAAGCCACAGCCTCTAACCGTGACATCAAAGGTCCAGCTGATGCCAGGTCAACTAACCTGCCTATTGGCGCTCATTTCTTCTTTAATTATTGGATAAAGGGAATTTTTCGGAGGAGCTTTCGCCAACGAAGATGTTTGCCCACCAGCGTCCCAGCGCACTACGAAAGCCGCGAAGAACTAATGAGATCGGTTAGCGGAAAGGATATGACAAAAGATGAAACAACTGTGCGAAACCTAGTTACCTAACATCTAGCAATCTATAGTACGGTTTTTATATAGCAAGCAATTTACTGCAAGCACAACTAATCCAGAACCGGAGCATCCCAGGTGGAAAAATACGCAAAAGGGTAAGGTTTAGAGATCAAATAGCCCTGAATCAAGGTAACACCCAAGTGACGTAGTGTTCTAAGCTCTTCTCGAGTCTCAACGCCCTCAGCAATCAGTTGATACTGGCACCTGTGCGAAAACTCAACCAACGCCGAAGCAAGTGCCTGCTTATCGGAGTCGCGATCAATATTGCGGATCAGACTTATATCTAGCTTTATTATATCTGGCTTCAAAAGCAAAATATGCCGAAGGCTGGCGTAACCCGCACCAGCGTCGTCCACTGCCAGCCGGGCCCCCCGATCTCGCAGCGGTGCCAGGATCGCACCAATCGCTGAGTAGTCTCGAACTACATCGTGCTCAGTAATTTCTAACACCAGATTACTTAGGTCATCGATTCCGGAAAATATGTGCGCAAGCTCCCCTGTGCACGCCAACCCAGGTGAGACGTTACAACTCAGATACTGCCCTCGCTCAAACTGACGAAGATATTCCAGGCCCTTCGCAATAATATGGCTATCTAAGAATCCACCCAAGCCTATCGCTGTTGCTTGTTGAAAGAGCTTTTCTATTGGCAGAAAGTGCACTCTTGTACGACAGAGGCATTCGTAACCAACGGTCCTACCTGCTTTCACATCGAAAATAGGCTGAAAATTCAGGTCAATTTTCTTGTTGTGGACAAGTGCACGAATTTGCTCATGCAAGGTTTGACGGCGCAATTCCTCATCCCGACTTTGCTCGATAACTATCGCCGCGATATCTGCGAAAACGCGCATAAACCCTAGATCTTTGTCACAAAGACTGTAGTTCGGCACCCGACTGAACCCACAGAAAGTGCCGAACACACGCCCATCTGAAAACTTTAATGGCACACTAACATGTGACCCAACGGGCACAGCGCGCGTCGCTTCTATTTGCAACGCCAACAGGTTATCTTGCGCGTTGCAGATAAGTTCCGGCAGCGTACCATCCACAATACGCTTGCAGTAACTCTCGTCTAAAGGATTGCTCGCGCCTACAGAAACGATGTCCACATCCGCCTTTGATTCCACATAACGAAAGACCCTGTGTCCATCAACGAATTCGGAAATAAAAGACACTTCAAAGTCCATCCGCTCTTTGACGGACGCCAACAGGTGCTTCAGTACGAAATCTGCGGAGCTTTCTTTTTCAGACAATACACTATCAATAGCAGAACCCAGGCGCTTTGCTGGGTCTTGGACATTATGGGGAACGGAAGACATATCTGCTGCCTGTTAGTTGGAGCGGTATTTCAATGGCACCTTTTTAGCCTAATCCCAAAGTGCTAAAAATCAATCTACCGCTGTGTTTTTGGCACATGTATCTACATCAGAGCACCTCGGACTCTAAGCGGGGAAGCGTGCGATAGATAAATATTGCAGCAACTTTTGCGTCTCAGTTTGGCAAGGCGCTGTCTTAATGTACTGGGTGCTGTTGCTAGTCGGTACTAGATAAGAGCTGTAACCAAGTGCGGGAATGGGAAATAAATCGAATAGCAGGAATTATATAAAACTTACGCAGGCTGACATCCGCCGGCCGGCGCCGATTGAGCGGTTAAATTCAGCCCCGTCATTGCCCAAGGTGAAATTTAAGCCATTCAAGTATAAGAACCTACGTACGTTTCACCATTATGCATAAGGCGTGCTGCTGAATGGACAGAACCATCTATTTAATTGGCGGGCTATAAAGGTTTGTTTAGGAACCTCTGATTAACCTAGTAATTCCTTTACATTTAATGGCACCCAAATTCCGGCTAGTAGGGAACGACACGGCCATCCCAAGCGAAAACCCGTCCGTTCGCCTCCGGCCCCAGCGACTCCACTACCGATTGAAGCTGCTGGGCTGCGAACTCAGCGCTAAACAATTTTCCTTTGGGAACCCGGCTCTGAAAGGGTTGGGATAAATCGCTGTCTACGGTTCCCGGGTGAAGGCCCACCACAAGTGCATTGGGATTCGCTCGGCGAGCTTCGATACTGGCTGTCTTCAACAGCATATTCAATGCAGCCTTAGAGGCCCGGTAGGCGTACCACCCGCCAAGATGATTATCTTCAATACTGCCCACTCTCGCGGACAAAGCAGCGAATACAGACGTTTCATGTTTTGCCAGCAGCGGAATAAAGTGCTTTGCAACCATGGCAGGATAAAACGCATTCACCATAAAAACAGTGGAAAGGCTTTCGTAGGAAAGCGCCTTCAAGCTCTTCTCTGGCGTAATACCATTTGAATGAAGCATACCGGTAGCGACTATAACGCGGTCTAAAGGGCCGCTGGCGGCAACTTCTGACGCCAACCTGCGCACTGACTCATCGGAAGGGACAAACAGGGTAGACTCTCCAAGTTTGTCCGCCACGTCCTTTATACACATCGCGTGCACATTATTCTGATGCTCCCCCCCAACAAACTGCCCTTCCCTGCGTGTTAGGTTGTAAACACTATTCGATGGATCCTTTGCATAAACGCTAACCAGAGCGCGTCCTATAGCACCGGCGCCAATTACCACGATTCTCATAAAAACAGCTCCAAAGCACAACTTAATTTGTCGCCCAGATGTATTACGTTGGTGCCTCTTATCCGGCTCAGTCACCTAACAGAGACCAGACCATTGACGAACACCTGTTTCAAACTGGTGCATACCCAAATGTCGCTAGCCAAGTTTCGATGATCCAAATAGCGCATTCATTTTGATTGTATACAACAAGCTGATTCGGATTTCACAAATATCAACGGTACGGCGCCTAATATCGCGTTTTAAGACGCACACAACGCCCGCGATCACCTTCTCTTCATTTAATTTGTGTATAGGCACATTTGTTGCGAGTCCGGCGCCACAAAACAAAATCTTTCATCACTTCAGCATCTCGTTAACTCGTTAAATTAATTATTTTTTATCCAATTGGGGGTAATTGCGTTCAACTAAAACACGAAATCAAATGCTCAAGAATAACCTAGGCAACAATTCGCTAATTCAAGAGGGAGGCTAGCCAATACCTATAAAAGAATGGCGGCATAACAGCACAATAAACACGAGGAAACTTCATGAAAAACTATAGTAAGCTTTTTATTCTGCTCATGTGTTTTATTTCGGCAATCGCATACGCCGACAAGGGATCGTTAAAAATACTCGTTACTGATGAATCGGGAAAGCCAATATCAGGCGCGAAAATCGAGGCCAAGAGCCCCGATAGTCTCGGTACAAGAACTGCGACCACAGACAGTGACGGAAACGCTAAAATTTTCGGCTTGGATCCATCCCACCAATATTCTGTGACGGTTAGTAGCGAGGGTTTTAACCGCGAACAACGTACAGATGTCATTGTTATTTCAGACCAGACTTTTCAGCTTGAATACAACCTAAAACCTATCGCGGTGGGTTACGAGGAAGAGATGGTCGTCGTCGGTCAACAGCTTGCAGCAGTCGATACCACCTCCGCCACAGTCAGTCAGGACATTACGCTCGACCTAACTGAGTCGCTTCCGACACAGCGGACCTTTCAGTCGTACTTGCAGCTGGTACCAGGGGTTAAACCCTCACCCGATAACAACCCGTCATCAAAATCCGGCGTTAACTATTCAGACGCCACCAATGCCGAAGGTGACACATCGGGTTACTCAACTGATAACGTGTATTACATCGAAGGTATCGACGTCACCGACAACTATACAGGTACGTTCGGTGCCAACATCAACTCTGAAATAATACAGGAGCAAAAAGTTATTACAGGGGGCATTCCCGCAGAGTATCGAGGCACGGCAGGTTTAATCTCCAATGTAATAACAAAATCAGGCGGTAACGAATTCCATGGATCAGTGAATTATTATTTTCAGAATGATGGCTTGGTTTCCAGCAACAAACACACGGAAGATGAAACCAGCTTCTCAACCTATGATGCAGCATTCACTCTAGGTGGACCAATTATCCAGGATAAATTATGGTTTTTTGCCTCCTATCAGAAAAAAGAGCGCACTGAAGACGTACAGAAGCTGGACGATAACACCAAGCAGCGTAGTGTAACCACAGATCGCGATCTTGGCTTTTTAAAGCTATCCTGGCAAATATCTGAGCAGGACCGCCTTACAGGCATGTACTTCAATGACCCCGTTTCAATCGATAGCGCGGTTAGCCCAGAAGTTATTAATGGCCGTAACTATACCCGCGATCAAGGGGGAAACAACTATCGTTTAGAGTATTCCCACGTGCGTGACAACCTTCAGGTAAGTGTGCACACATTTAAGCATGACGCGGAACTAAGTCGTACACCAACAGATCAGATCAACCCCCGAAACGATGTAATATTTCTGGCCGGCGAGTACAGCCCCACTCCAGAAGAAGCGCAGCTTGGTGGCTTTGGTGCTCAAACCGAAGAGTACCGACGCAAAGAGCAACACGGCATTAAAGGTCAGTGGGTACTTGAAACAGGATTCGGTAGTCACGAATTTAAGTCCGGATATGAGATGTCAGAAGCCGAGCGGGAAATCAACTCTCAATATCTTGGCGACAGTGCTCTGTACACGTCAATCAGTCCGCTCCACTCTGGTATTACTCTCGGTGAGTACACAAATACCGACTGGATTGGTGATGCGGAGTTTGTTGAAGATGACTATGCGCGTATTCTTACTGAAATAGAAGCCTCCGGCGACTATGACTACTATGTCGATCTACTGGATGCGGATGATGACGGACTCACCGCCGAAGATATGGCGAATATAGTTTTCAACAGCACGGAAGGTAACCCGAACGGACAGATCAACTCTTATCGTACGCTGATGGTTACGACTGAGCCCGCCACGATGAAAATCAAAGGCAACGAGTTTTATGTTCAGGATAAATGGAACCTAGATAAATGGACCGTAAACCTCGGTTTCCGCGCAGAAAAATGGACACACTACGCGAGTACGGGCGAAAAAATATTTACATTCGACTGGGAAGTCGCACCACGCCTAAGCGTTGTATATGAAGTAACCGATGAATCCAAAGTCTGGGCCTATATGGGCCGGTACTTCGATCCAATCCGTACCGATATGACCTCCTTCGCAGGTACCTTGACGGGTCCGTTGCGTGAAGAACAGGTTTTTATTGGCGACCGTTGGCAAACTTACCGCTACCGCGGCGGCTCAGTTAATCCTGATGCCTATTTTGCACCGTCCACCAAAACGCCCTATACCGATGAAATCCTCATCGGGTACTCTCAGGTTATCACCAGCGATATTACCGGTGAGGTGACTTACAGTCGCAGAAAAACAAAAGACCTGCTAGAAGATTATGATCTCGGCTTATATACCGACCCAGAAATCGCCGGTGACCTTGCATTGCCGTTATCGTATTTTGGTTATGATGAATTACCCGACTCGAACTACGTTATCGGTACCCTCGCTGGTGGCGAGCGCAAGTACCAGGGCTTCGAGTTTACCCTGCGTAAGCGTAAATCCGACAACTGGCAAATGCTTGCGTCATACACCTATAACGATGCGGAAGGTAATTCCAACTCGGACGGTAACGCCGATTTCCAAGGCGACGTCCTCTGGCTGGACCCACGCGCACCTGGCATGTACGGTGAGCAACCTGGAAATATTAAACATATTTTCAAAGTCGCAGGCTCCTATACGTTCGATTTTGGATTGGAGCTGGGCGCGAGTTATTTCTGGAACTCTGGCATGCTCTACAGCAATACCTTTTCGGCCTCAGGCCGACACCTGCCATCTAGGGTAGACAGTGCCTACGAATGGGGTGGTGTTGAAACCCGCTGGGTAGACGAAGGCAGTGTAGGTAGCAGTACAACGCCATCTTACGGAACCCTGGATTTACGCGTGAAGTATGTATTGGATTTCTCTCGCTATCAGGCAGAATTCTTCCTCGATATCTATAACGCACTGGATGATCAGGCCGTCACCCGAGAACAGGATCTCGCAGCAGGTGACGCGTTCACGAGTTACGGCGACGCCCGAGCATGGGTAGAACCTCGCCGCATGTACCTTGGAATGCGATTTTCGTTCTAATTCATGGTATAGCGCTGCTAACGTTCAAATAATTTAGCGTGTATTTTTAAGCAGCCCGCTGACGAGTTTAGCAGCGGGCTTTTTAGTACTTGGTGCTGGCGCATAACTTTTGGCGTCGGCGAGTTCTCACCACAGCACTCTATCGCATCTCAGTCAGAGAAGTTTTTCTCTTAGTTAAATATTTGATTCCCGCGCAAAGACCTACACCTAACATTCCCAGATACGACACAACGAAAGATGGATAACATCGGGGAGGCACTAGCGCTTTCTTAAATTGCAGTTAAGACTCTCCATACACGCGGCAACCTCAACAATTCAATTGTCGTCACCACATATGAATCTAAGTTCAACATGATCGGACCCGAATATTCTATGTCTTGAGGAAATTTTCTTTTTTAGCCTAGCTAGCCAGTGATTTTGCGGTAGAAATTTTCAGTGGTATTACGCTGACAATCAAGTGCATATTTATCAGCAACAGTTCTGAATTCCAGGATGATCACGCAAGCCAATTTGCGGGCACAAAAAAAGCCCCAGCAAGCTGGGGCTTTTGATCAACTAAAGCAATTGCTGTTAGAACTTCGCTTTAAAACCAGCGTAGAAAGAACGGCCGATTGCGTCGTATACACCAGCAACAGTCTCAGTACCGGTATCACTGTTTGTAAAGCCCGAAGAAACGATGGGTGGATCTTGATCAAACATATTTTCCACACCAGCAAACAGCTCGATATTACCACTCATAATATCACGCAGGGTGTAACGCACCTGCATATCAGAATAGGTAATTGCGTCTGTATAACACTCAACGCTGTACTCTACACAGTCTTCGTTAGATACATCGGTGTCTTCGATTCGCGATTTGCCGATATATCGCATCTGCCACTGAACAGTCAGGTCTTCCAACTTATAGCGCAAGGTAGAAGTGAACTTGTTCTTAGCGTTACCGATTTCACCTCTTTCGTTATCTGGTTCCTCACCACGCAAGTTAACAATTTTATACTTATTAAGATTCGTGTATGCGAGGTTCCAGCTGATAGCACCCGGTACCGAGAACGCCATCTGCAAGTCGTAATCAAGGTCAATCGCGACATCTATACCGGAAGTACTGATTTCACCAACGTTTGCGGACCCAGAATTCACTTCCTCGAGAGCACCACGGTAAGGGTGTGTTGAGGGGTAGCGAGTAATTTGGTCACAAAATTGATTGTTAGGGAAACTCGCAGAACCATAGCAGAGGTCTGCTACATTGTTCTGAGTTACGGTAAAGATAGCGTCATCCACCTGAATATCCCAGTAATCTACGCTGACAGAAGCTGACAGGCTGTCTGGCAGGTAGGTAGGAGTGTGAACAAAGCCAAAGGTGTAGGTGTTCGCGGTTTCTTCATACAGCTCTGAGTTACCGCCAAGGAAACCAGTGGTACCCTGCAGCTCTGGCTGCGACAATGTGAACTCACCAAACTCTTCGATTCGAGCAGCGATTTCAGGAACCGCTCGGCAGTTATCTGCGACCACGCCCTGGCTTGCCGCGGTAATGCCGTTACAAGGGTCATTAACCTGCGAGAAAGTTTGCGTACCTGGATCATACAATTCGTCTACGCCAGGCGCCCGCACCGCTTGCGCAGCAGAGCCGCGAAGCAAGATATTGTCGTTAACCTTAATATCTAACTTCCCTTCATACGTAGACGTTGTGCCCACTGTCGAGTAGTCGGACAAACGGCCAGCAAGACCTAACGAAGCGCTCTGAACGAAGGTATCTTTCAGAAGCGGTACGTTAACTTCGGCGTAAAATTCATCTACATCGAACTGACCTTTTACATTCGGTGATGCGTTCGAGGAGTTCAAGCCGCGAACGGTCAGTGCATCGTTGCGAGCAACAGAACTTTCTGAACGGGATTCAATACCCGTTGCCACTGCGAGATCGCCCGCAGGCATTTCGAAGAGAGCACCGGAAATGTTAGCCTGGAAAACCTTCTGCTTGACAGTCGCATTTCGGGTTTGATCTGCAGATACATATGCCACAGCTTCTGGACTAGCACTGTTGAAACCGAAAACGTTCAAAGGCATACAGCCGAACTCTCGAGCTGTCGCATCAACACAACGAATTTCGCCAGGATTATCAGGGTTTTCTTCGGAAAGCAGTGCATAGCGCATCGCGGTAATATCTACTTGCCCTTGAGAAACCTGGGCTTGAGTAGTTTGACCGTAGTTATAGCTAACGTCCCAGCGCCACGAATCATCAGCAAATTGGCCTTCCAACCCGAATACAGTTCGGAAAGTCTGACGTTCGTTCTCAGAGCCACGTCCACCAAATTCAGACAACCGGCGGACAAACGAAACGCCGTCAAGGCCGTTTGCAGTTGCAGCATCATAAATTTCTTGAGGCATATAGGGGTTAGATATCATGTCCCCAGCACTGTTTTCGTACTGTAGAGGAATACCACCGTTATTGGCGTCGCCGAAAATATCGTACGAGTCCATTGGGAAAGGCTCTAACTCTGATTTAGTTTTCGTAGTGGTATAAGTACCTTCTATGAAAGCGCTAACAGAGTCGTTGAAATCGTAGTGCGTATTCGTGGCAAGCAAAAATCGCTCAGTTGGAATGGCAATCAAACGGTAATCCATGCGGTTGAAACCATCCGCAATGCCTTCGTCTCCAGTACCATTATTATCGAAATGGTCGATCAGAATGCCATTGCCAGGACCTGGACGGTAAGTGTAGTTTGCTGAACTTGAGCCTGTGCCAGTCACATTAAAGCGACCTTGAGGAGGATAGCTGGAGTAATAAGGCGCGTAATGGTCAAAGACTTCACCGTCGTCAAGAACCCAATATGAGCCAACCGCGTCAACAGCGGTGCGTTCACGATCGCGAGAAAAAACGGCTCCCTGGTCGGTGTAGCCGAAAAAGACAGTTGCGTTACCTTTCTCATCAGAGAAGTTGGAGCCCATCAACAAGCCGAAATCGTACTCTTCACCGTCGCCTTCACCAGTGACCTCATACCGGCTGCTTAATTCGACGCCTTCGAAGTTCTTTTTGGTCACGAAGTTAACAACACCAGCAACCGCATCGGAACCATATACTGCGGAGTTACCACCCGTGGTAATTTCCACTCGCTGAATCATCGCAGAAGGGATTGCGTTAAGGTCAACTGCAGAGCTACCTGGCACACCCGCAACAAACCTACGACCATTTACCAGCACCAAGGTACGCTCAGCAGCAAGGTCGCGAAGGTTGACATTCACAACACCAGAGTTGGAGATATCAAAGTTAGAGTTTGTCCGATTGAACAGGGGTGTACCTGCTGCAGGCAATTGGTTGATCGCGTCACCGATATTGACTTCAGCACCAAGGTCCAAATCAGCAGCGTTCAATACCTGAACAGGGGTAACCGAGTCCAAACCGGGTTGATAAATCCGGGAACCGGTAACCAAAACTTCCTCTGTCAATTCAGCGCTCTGTTCCTGAGCGATCGCCCCAGAAACCTGAACACCAGCAATCAATGCGCTTATGGCACCGCTGATTGCCATGGATAGATATTTTTTTTGCATATATTTTCCCCAAGAGAGATTTTTAGCTTTAACTGCGTAAGTGATGCTTCCGAACACGAATGCGGTGGCCGGGATAACGGCGCGTACTCACGTACTGGATCACAATTGCGCAAGAAAGCAAACTTTATACCACCGATAAAGCAAGCGTTTGCTCGCGTTTCACGGGGCATTTTTTCATATCGGCTCGTTAATAACGCAAAAAAATGCGCCAATAACGAGCAGATAGAAATATTTGCACCATTTTGGTTTTTATAGGCATTCATAACAATACAGCCACAAGGCGTTTTCAGCAATCCATCAAGGCGTGCTGGTGCCGCTTTTTGGCGCGGAGCAAGCCTGGAAAGCAAAGACTTGCGCGTATAACCTTTCGGAGGCACATAGCACGGCACAGAATGACAGCAATTCCGTCAGCCAATGGCGCGTATTTCATCTAACCTTATCATATTCTCAAGCCATACCAAATTAACCGCCAAGCGAATTGTGTTTTATGGCGCCCACCCCCTGAACTGATCATTTTTTCATGCTTATTTCCCAGCTGGCAGTTGGCTCGCAACCCGACCAAAAGCGAATTTTGAGCCTCCCGGCGAGATAGCTTTTGGGCGTTAACGTTCAGCCGGCAAGCCTGCCAATCACTTAAATTGAGGGCATATAAAAAGATTTATGCGCCATATTAAGAGAACCAAGTCACTATTTTTCCTATTTGTCATTTTTATATTTGATAGATATTGCACATATAAAATCGTTAGCCTAGTATCATTCCGGTCGCATTATTCCGCACAACACCCATCGCGAACCGAACACTCGGCTTACGCGCACTAAATAATAAAAACGGGGGAGTTATGACGCATACCTACACGCGTGCAGGCGTCAGCACATCAGTTTTCCTACTTTCTACTCTTGGTCTCATAGGTCCAGCCGCTGCGCAGGGCGAGCAAGATATTGAAGAAGTTATCGTTCGCGGGCTCCGCTCAAGCCTTGAGTCGGCGCAAAATCTGAAGCGGGAGGCCAACAGCGTTGTCGACAGTATTGTTGCTGACGACATCGGCAAATTGCCTGATCGCAGTATCGCGGAGGCGATCCAGAGAATTCCTGGCGTTGCCGTGTCCCGCTTTGACCAGCCGGCCGATCCGGAGCATTTTGCCGGCGAAGGTGCCGGTGTTTCTATTCGCGGTTTACCGCAAGTGCGTGCCGAGTTAAACGGACGCGATATATTCTCGGCCAGCGATGGCCGCAGCCTGAGTTTCGACGATGTTCCTGCGGAGCTGATGTCGGCGGTAGACGTACACAAAACGCCTACCGCCGACATGATTGAAGGCGGCTTAGGCGGTATCGTCAACCTGCGTACGCGGATGCCTTTCGACAGTGAGGATATGTTGTTGTCCGGTACTGTAAAAGCGAACTACGCAGATAATATCGACGAGTGGAACCCCGAAGCTTCGGTTCTCTACAGCAACAACTGGACTAATAGCGCAGGCAAGTTTGGGGTGCTGATTGACCTGTCCACATCTGAAATATCCTCCCGCGCAGACAACCTCTACAACCGAGCATTTTTTCCTCGAGACGACATAGAGGACGACCGTGTGTGGGTGACTAAAGGTTCAGATTGGCGAAGAAACGACTACAACCGAACCCGCTCGGGGCAATATCTTGCACTCCAATGGTCTCCCGGTACTCACCTCGAAACCTACGTTACTGCACTGAGGAGCGAAGCCACTCGAGAGTGGTACGAGAATGCTTTTTTCCTGGACGCCGGGGTCTACCCCGTACCCCCGGAAAACAGTGATTGGGTTTACGACGAAAACAACGCACTTGTAAGCGGCACCCTCACTTCACCATCGGGAATCGCGCTTGGCACCAGCTCGCGAGTTTCTAAAAACGAAAGCACCACCACCGATATTTCCGCGGGCGCGACCTGGTTTGTTAATCAGTGGACTGTATCGGCCGATTTACAGCAGGTTAAATCGACAGCGGAACGCAGCGACTACACATTGGGTACAGTAATATTCCCTGAGCAGATTTATGTGAGTGGACTGGACAATGATGATGGGCCAACTATCGTCGATGTTGATAACACCCTGCGTGATATAGGCAATTACAGCTACGGCCAAATGATGACCTGGCCCGTTAAAAACGAAGCCGAATCGACAGCCGTCAGAGTGGATGCAGAATACGAGTTCGAAGACTCTATCGTTTCTTCCGTGAAAGCAGGCGTACGCTACGCCAAAAAAGAAGCCGACAACCGAGAAGCGTTTAGCTGGTCTGCACGAGTACAGCCATGGAACCTGTCCGCCTGGGGCGATGACGTGCCTAAAATTACCGATGCAAGCCTGATGCAAGCTTACGAATTCGATAATTTTCAGCGAGGCGATGCCCAGGTTCCCCTGTCGGCATGGATGTACAAGCGTGAAGCGCTCAATGACTTCGCAGCAACCACCCATGCGATGGCCGCGACCACACAACCACCCGCTGGCTCCGAATGGGCGACCAGCCTGCCCGATTTTGCAGAGCAGGGAAATCTTAACTACGCACCGAATAAAAATATCCAGGACGAAACGTCAAACGCCGCCTATATCCGCATGGACTTCGCGCTATCCGATCGCTTCGGTGGTAACGCTGGCATTCGCTACGTCAGAACGGAAAACACGGCGTCCGGCTATTTTCAGGCGCCGGGTCTCACTGTTGGAGACGAACAGATTTTTGCATTTCCGTCCGAGCCGATTTCAGCAAAAAACAGTTACAACAGCCTTCTGCCAAGTATGAATTTACGCTTCGACGCAACCGAAAACGTTGTGTTGCGTTTTTCGGCATCGAAAGGTATTTGGAAACCGGAATTTGAGCGCCTGAAAGCAGTGTGGACACTCGATGTCGGCTGGAACGATGCGATACCCGAAGACCAGCGGCCAACCGATGGCGATCAGGTTACGCGGGACATGGTCAAAATTAATTTAACCTCGAATGAAACCAATCCATACCTGCGACCAATGCAGGCCAAACAGTACGACCTTTCGGCTGAGTGGTACTTTAATGACGCCGGTGGGGCACTGACTGCCGCCTTATTTAAAAAAGACGTTTACGATTATTTTCGCGTACAAAGCTACAGCGTAGAAACGCGTGACCTGAACGTGACAGCAACAAATGTGATTAATACCGGAACCGCAGACGTACAAGGGATCGAAATCGGCGGGAGCTATTACTTCGACTTTTTACCAGCGCCTTTTGACGGCTTTGGTGTAACCGGTAACATGACCCTGGTGGACAGTTCAACAGAGCTGCCCGCGCAAGAGGGCACTACGCCAACAGACACCGATGGTTCCCCGATCAACGACCTGCCACTGGAAGGGCTGGCAGAGCGCACCTATAACCTCGCACTGATGTATGAAAAGGAGCGTTTTTTCGTTCGCCTGGCTTACAACTATGCAAGTGAAATTTTGCAGTCCATCGGTCCCAATGGCTGGAACGGGACCGATCAGGACATCGTTTGGAAATTGCCGGTTTTTGCAGATGCGTACTCGCAATGGGATCTCTCAATGGGATACGACATCACGGACCAACTGACACTTAATCTCGAGGCATACAACCTCGGCAAATCCAAAACCAAGGGAATCATGAAACAAAACGAGGCAGGCGAACACCCCGCTTTCGTTTACAGTCAGGACACGCGCTACGGTATTAGCCTGCGCTTCACGTTCTAACAGCACTTAACACATGAAGCCAGTGACATAACTGCCCGCAGCTAAGTTATGAATACGAAGATAAAACACTTCGCGATAGTCGGCGGCGGCACTGCAGGTTGGAGCGCCGCCGCCATGCTCGCAAGGCGTTTTGCAGGGCAATCTATTGCCATTACTCTCGTTGAATCGCCCGAGCACGCAACTATTGGTGTGGGCGAAGCTACCGTACCCGCAATCACCCAGGTACACAAGCAGCTGGGCATAGACGAGCAGGCTATGCTCGTAGCCACCGATGCTACGTTTAAACTCGGTATCGAATTCCGCGATTGGCGTGTACCGGGTGAAAAATTTTTTCACCCGTTTTCCGATTTCGGCGTACCTATAGAGGGAAAAGCTTTTTACCATGCATGGCTGTGCATGCAACAAGAAGCAAAGCTAGAGTCTCATACTGGAAATCCACTGGAGCATTACTCGCTCTGCGCATCGCTGGCACAGGCCGGTAAATTCAGCCTCCCCAACAACCACGCGTCTACCCCCCTCGCCTGGTATGGCTACGCCTATCACTTCGACGGCGCAAAATACGCAAATTTTCTGCGTGACTATGCGCAGCAACTGGGTGTTGCTTACACAAAAGGCACCGTCTCTGCGTTTGTCAAAAACCCTACCAGCGGCAATATTGATTGTTTGGTGCTGAGTGATGGGGCACAGCTGAAGGCCGACTTTTTTATCGACTGTACAGGTTTCAAGTCGCGCCTTTTAGCCCAGGAGTACGGTGAACCTTTCTGCGACTGGAGCCACTGGCTTCCCTGCAATAAAGCCGTTGTCGTTCAAACAGCAGCAAACCCAACCCCACCGCCCTACACCATTTCAACTGCACTCGATAGTGGGTGGGCCTGGTCGATCCCGCTTAAATCACGCACTGGGAATGGTTATGTTTTCTCAGACAACCATATAACGGAAGATCAAGCAGCTTCCCAATTATTACGTCATGTTACGGGCAAGCCGATAAACGATCCTCGCGTCATCACATTCCGTGCCGGCATGCGAGAAAATTTCTGGGTAAAAAATTGTGCTGCCGTCGGATTGGCCAGCGGGTTTATCGAGCCTCTCGAGTCCACCAGTATTTCCATGATCCACACAGCAATTGGCAAAATTATCGAACATCTTCCCAACGGATGCCTGGACCCAAAAGCCACAGAGCATGCTAACCACCTCAACCGCCTCGAATACGAACGCATTCGGGATTTTATCCTGCTGCACTATTGGTTGAGCGACAGAACCGGCTCGAATTTCTGGAAACAGTTTAATGAGCTATCACTGCCGGACACCCTACAATACAAAATTGATCAATGGCTTACCAATGCACAGCTGGTAATACTCGAGCAGGAGAGCTTCCAGGCACAAAGTTGGTTGGCCATGTACAGCGGCTTTAAACGCTATCCGCTTTCATACGCAATAGACGCTCCGATGTCAACTACCGTTCGAGACGTGAGCGCAAAAATGCGCGCAGCCATCGTAAAAGGCGTTTCCCACGCGCCCTATCACCATGAATTTCTCAGTACGCTTTATGAAACCGACGCCGCAACGCAATAATTTTCAGAATCAGAAATTCGCCTGGCAAATACTACTGCTGCTGGCATTTCTGATGGTCGCATTCGCTCCTATAGTACGAGCATCCCACCCGGCGCAAACGAATTTACTATTTTTCTCGCCTGCATCCGATTGGGAAAATCAGGGCTTGCCCATTGGCAACGGCGCCATGGGGGCAGTAATAACCGGCGAAATCAATAAAGAGCTAGTTCAATTTAACGAAAAAAGTCTATGGGAAGGTGGCCCAGGTGCGCAGGGTTACAATTTTGGATTAGCCGCCCCCAATTTCCCCGCCAAGCTAAAAGCCGTTCAGCAACAACTGGCCAAGGGAGCCGTTTTGTCCGCAGAAACCGTCGCCACGCAACTGGGGCAAGACCCTACCGAATACGGTAATTATCAGACCTTCGGTGATCTTATCATCGAACATCTACACTCTACCGAAGTGCAAGACTACCGACGCAATCTTAATATCGAAAATGCATTGGCCAGCGTTGAATATACTATTACAGGTGTAGGTTACCGGCGCGAATATTTTGCCAGTTTCCCGGACAAGGTAATTGTGCTACAGATAGCCTCGGACAAACCCGGCGCCCTGAATCTGAACGTAGGTCTACACACCAGCGACAACCGATCACAGTTACTCAACGCAACCACGCACAGAATGTCGCTTTCCGGAGCACTGAATAATAACGGATTGCGCTATGCCGCAATGGTGGAAGTAAGAACACAAAGCGGAACGGTTGCACGTACCAGTGATAAACTCCAAATTCGCAGCGCAGATAAAGTCACGCTCGTTCTCGCGACTGCCACGGATTATGCACCTGTGTATCCAACTTACCGGGTAGCATCTGGTGCTCCATCTCCACTGGCTGTTGTGGAAACACGACTAAATAGTCTTACCAAAAAAGGCTACCCACTGCTTAAGAGCCGACATATCACGGACTATCGCAGTTTATTCCAGCGAGTCACGCTCAATCTCACCCCGAATTCGAGTCCCAACTCTGTCGCAGACACCAAGCCGCTGCCTGCTCGCCTGGAGGCCTACCACAAAGACACTCCAGAAAATAAACGCGCGCTGGAAACACTGTATTTTAATTATGGCCGCTACTTGTTGATTGCCAGCTCACGCGCAGGGAGCCTGCCCGCCAACCTTCAGGGCGTTTGGAACCATTCCAACACTCCGCCATGGAACGCCGACTACCATGTCAATATTAATTTACAGATGAATTACTGGCCTGCTCTGGTAACCAATCTTAGCGAGACAACACCTCCGCTCTACGATTTTGTTGATGCGCTTCGTGCACCGGGTGAAAAAAGCGCGCAAACACTTGGCGCAGACGCTGGCTGGGCAGTGCTGCTAAACACCAATATCTTCGGGTTTAGCGGACTTATCTCCTGGCCCACAGCATTCTGGCAACCGGAAGCCAACGCTTGGTTAATGCGCTTATATTTCGACTTTTATCAGTTTACTGGCGATAAAAAGTTTTTACGCGAACGGGCATACCCGGCAATGAAAAGTACCAGCCAGTTTTGGATGACCTTTCTCACCCAGCGGGATGGCACCTACTGGGTGAACCCAAGCTACTCACCAGAGCATGGTCCGTTCAGCGAAGGCGCAAGCATGTCCCAGCAAATTGTAAGTGAACTTTTTCGCAATACCCACGCAGCAGCGGAAATGTTGAAAGACCGCCAGTTTGCCCGCAGTTTAAAACCGTTCCTACAAAATACGGATGACGGCCTCCGCATTGGCAAATGGGGACAACTGCAGGAATGGCAGCAAGATCTGGACGACCCCACCTCTCAACACAGACACATTTCTCACCTTTATGCTCTCTACCCGGGCAATCAAATTTCAAATGCCGACACACCTGAGTATTTCAAAGCTGCAAAAACTACGCTGAATGCTCGCGGTGATAGCGGCACTGGCTGGTCAAAGGCGTGGAAAATCAATTTGTGGGCTCGCTTAAGAGAAGGCGACCGCGCGCTGAAGCTGCTAAGCGAACAACTAGAGCACAGCACGTTGCAAAATCTTTGGGACAATCACCCTCCTTTTCAGATCGACGGAAATTTCGGAGCAACGGCCGGAATCGCGGAAATGCTGATCCAAAGCCACAGGGGGAAAATCGAATTATTACCGGCGTTGCCGCAAGCTTGGGCGAATGGCAGTGTAACCGGTCTCCGCGCTCGTACCGGAATCACCGTCGACATTTATTGGAAACAGCACCAGTTGGAAAAAGCCGAACTCAGCAGCACACTAAAGCAGACCATCAGTGTAGTCACAGCGCTCGCTTGCGAAAATTTGACGGTCCAGCATAAAAATTTACCCATGGCAGCTGACTGTAAAAATGGAATTTTGACTCTCGCCACCAAGCCGAACACCACCTACCAAATTGGTGTGGCCAATAAGGAGCCCGTGTTGTGACATCGTTTATCTACCGCAGCTTACTATTGGTACTGATATTCAGTGCTTCTGCGACTTTGTACGGCAAAGAATTACCCGAGTTGCGGACAAAAAATGGTAAGCATGCGCTATTCGTCGACGGGCAACCCTTTTTAATGCTAGCCGCGCAGGCAAACAACTCCAGCAATTACGCCGCTGCACTAGAAAAAGTATGGCCCGTTGTTCATGAAATTCAGGCAAACACATTAGAGATCAATGTTGCCTGGGAACAGGTGGAACCACGCGAGGGGCAGTTCGATTTTAGCTTCGTGGACACACTTATAAAACAAGCGCGACAACACGATATTAAACTCGTGCTGCTCTGGTTCGCCACATGGAAAAATAATGCCCCGCATTACGCGCCTGCCTGGGTAAAACTCGATAATGCACGTTTTCCCAGAGTCGAAACCGACGATGGAAGAATATTAAACTCCCTTTCTCCGCACTTCAAATCAACACTGAATGCGGATAAAAAAGCATTTGTCGCCCTGATGAAGCATCTAAAAAAAGTCGACAAACATCACCAAGTGATCATGGTACAAGTTCAAAACGAGGTAGGTACTTACGGGAGTGTACGCGACTTTTCTACACAGGCGAACTCACTGTTCTCACAACCCGTACCAAAATTGCTCCGCGATGCATTAGCGTTGCCGGATGGCAACTGGACTCAAGCGTTTGGCAGCAATGCAAGTGAATTTTTCCACGCCTACAGCATTGCACGCTATTGCAATGACATCGCCGAAGCAGGGAAAGCCATACACCCCCTCCCTATGACAATTAACGTCGCATTGCGTAACCCGTTTAACCCCGGAAAACCCGGGAGCTACTCAAGCGGAGGTGCAACCGACAATGTTATTGATATTTGGAAAGTAGCGGCACCTGCAATTGATATTATTGCCCCAGATATATACTTTCGCGACTATCGCACAGCAACGAAAATCCTCGATATTTATGCGCGAGACGACAACCCCTTATTTGTGGCCGAGATCGGAAACGATCAGCCCTACGCGCGATACCTGTTCGAAACACTCGGCCGGGGCGGTATTGGTATTGCACCTTTCGGTATGGATACCACCGGCTACACGAACTATCCGCTTGGTGCAAAAGGCTACCGCAGTGAAGACTTCGCTCCATTTGCGGAAGTCTTCGCACTGCTTTCGCCCTGGGCGCATCAATGGGCAAAGATCAGCTATGAATACCCGGTATGGGGCGTTGCAGAACCTGTTGATACCGAGAAAGCACAGGCCGTTTGGAATTCGGCCAACACAGTGACTAAAGCTGCACAAAAAAATCTGGCTACGGAGCTGACCCAAGTCCTGGATTTAGGCTTATGGAATGCCGAAGTAACCTATGGCCGCCCCATGTTTTGGATAGACCCGCCGAAAGGGAATAACCCGGCCTCCGGTGGCGCACTGGTGGCAAAACTTTCGGAAAATAGTTTCTTAGTTACAGGCCTGCGCTCACGCGTTACCTTCATGCCCTCCTCCGAACTTAGCGACAAACGCACAATGATAGTTCGGGTGGAAGAAGGCCACTTTTCAGATAAGGGGAAGTGGGTTTTCGAGCGGGTTTGGAATGGCGATCAAACTGACTGGGGCCTTAATTTCGACGATCAACACCACCTTCTTAAAATAACAATGGCAACCTACTAAGAGAGATTGCGCATGCAACTGACCCATTTAATCAGAAGTAGTTTTTTATGTACCCAAATCGCGCTCACGAGCCTGTTACTCGCTTGTTCGCAGAGTACACAACTCAACAACGCCAAAAACACAGCAGACGCCAGCTCTGCAGTGACACGCACTGAGCACGGTATTATTGTGCATCCTCACACGGGCGCCGCTAAGTCAGTTCGGCTGCAGGTATTTGATGAAAATATCATTCGTGTTACCAGTTCTCCTGCCGATAAGATTGAGTTGCCAGCCAGTATTATGGTTAATGGTAAACCACAAAAAGTGCCGTTTGAAATAAATGAGACTGAAAAAAACGTCACATTGCAGACACCAAAAATGTCGGTACAGGTCGCTATTGGCGACGGTAAAATCGTTTTTACCGATAACAACGGTAAGCGCCTGCAAACGCTGAATAGCGGTAAATTTAATCCAGTTACCCGCGATCCCAGCGGCGCACCTGCCGATACCCATGAGATATCACAATCTTTTTCAACCGAAAAATCAGACGCATTCTACGGTTTGGGGCAGCAGCAAAACGGCCAGGTAAACCTGGCCGGCGAAAACCTCTACCTCACTACCTACAATTTAATTATTACGATACCGTTTCTTACCTCATCAAAGCCGTTCGCGATCCTCTGGGATAACAACAGTGACTCTCGCTTCGGCGACCCCGAGCCAGCAAAACCCCTGTTTGAAAACTTCACACTTTTCAACGCCAAGGGCGAGCAAGGGGCGCTTACCGCTCGCTACTTCGATGGCGACCAGCTTTTGCTGGAACGCGATGAAAAAGACTTAAATTATCAGTTTCTCAGCAACAACAGCATCCGCGAATTTCCGCTGCCGGAGGTCACAGAAGCAGCAAAAAATTTACGCATAGAATGGCTGGGCAGTATCCAAAGCAACACCAGTGGCACGCAGGAAATTCTCATGTATTCCAGCGGCTATGCCAAATTAAGTATAGACAACACGCTGCTGCTTGATCGTTGGCGGATGAACTGGAACCCCTGGTACCACAACACCAAAGTGGCATTTGCCAAGGATCAAAAAAAATCCTTCAAACTCGAATGGGAACCCGGTGGCGGTTACATGAGAGTACTAAGCCACGCACCATCTGCAGAATCCCGCAAAGAACGTATCACCTTCAGTTCAGACGTTGCTAAAGCCATTGATTACTACGTGGTTGCAGGTCAATCAAAGGATGAACAAATCGCCGGGTACCGACAACTCACTGGCAAATCTGTACTTCTACCGCGTTGGGCCTACGGCTTTTGGCAAAGCCGGGAGCGATACAAAAGCAGCGACGAAATCGTAACGGCTGTTAAAGAGTACCGCAGTAGGAAGATCCCGCTAGACAATATTGTCCTGGACTGGTCCTACTGGCCCGTCGATGCCTGGGGTAGTCACGATTTTGATAAAACATATTTTCCAGACCCATCCGAGCTGGTAAGCCAGGTGCACGATCTCAATGCCCATATCATGATCTCCGTTTGGCCCAAATTTTACCCAACGACGGAAAACTATAAAGCGCTCGACAAATACGGTTTCATGCTCAATCGCAATATCGAAGAAGGTAACAAAGACTGGATTTACCCCGGTTTTCTCAACGGGTTTTATGACGCCTACAATCCGGATGCACGCGCACTTTTCTGGCAGCAGTTGGATGCGAAAATTAATCAGAAAGGCTTCGACGCCTGGTGGCTGGATGCGGTGGAGCCAGATATCCACTCCAATGTTAGCTGGAACAAACGCAAGGAGCTTATGAGCCCAAACCATGCCGGTACCGGTGCTCAAGTATTTAATGCCTACGCGGTTCCCCATGCGGAAAGTGTTTACCAGGGGGATCGAGCCAGCGCACCAGACACCCGTGTGTTCATTCTCACTCGCTCAGGATTTGGAGGCATACAGCGTACCGCTTCGGCGATCTGGAGCGGGGACACTGTATCGCGCTGGTCCAATCTTCACGAACAAATTGCCGCTGGTATAAATACTGGACTTGCTGGAATGCCCAACTGGACATTTGATATAGGCGGCTTTACTCCGGAAGATCGCTATCGTTCGTTCGAAGGCAAAAGCGTCGGGCCCTACACCGAAATGGACCCTTCCCAGTTACCCGAATGGCAAGAGCTAAATACGCGCTGGTACCAGCTGGGCGCATTTCTTCCCATTTACCGCTCCCACGGGCAAAACCCCTACCGCGAGATTTATAACATCGCTGCTGAAGGTAGTGAAGCTTATGACTCCATGGTGTGGTACACCCAGCTGCGCTACCGTTTGCTTCCCTACATTTATTCCCAAGCAGGCGATATGTTCCACAAAGATGCAACCTTGATGCGCGGTCTGGCGATGGATTTTCCAATGGATTCCAAAGCCGCATCAATTAACGACGAGTATCTTTTTGGCCCCCATTTACTGGTAGCTCCAATATCCGATTTCGGTAAGCGGGAACGCCAGGTTTATCTGCCAAGAGATACCCTGTGGTACGATTTTTACGATGCAACTCTGTACACAGGCGGCCGCACTATCACAGCCGAAGCACCCCTCAGCCGCATACCTTTATATGTGAAAGCCGGTTCCATTTTGGTGACCGGGCCCACAGCGCAATTCGCGAAGCAAACTGCCAATGGCCCGCTTACGATCACGGTTTATACGGGTGCAGACGGCGAATTTGAGCTGTATGAGGACGACGGTGAAAGTTACGACTACGAACAAGGCGCATGGTCGCGCATTCCGTTGCAATATGATGATCAGTCAAAACAGCTCACCATCGGCGCGCGGCTCGGCGAGTTTAACGGCATGGCCACAGAGCGCGACTTGAATATTCGCTGGATCAGCGCTAAAAATTCCGATAGCGCAGACTTCGACAAGCTCGTCAGCCAAACTGTGCGCTACCGGGGCAAACCGCTCCAAGTGACATTGGGGCAATAGATATACAGGCGACCTATGATCGATACCCACGCGCATCTCCTGACCAATGCGCAACTGCGAGAAATATTTCCGCCGGGCACCGCGCTTCCCGGCGACATTTCGCAAGCCGAATTGGTCAGGCTTGGTAATGTCTGCGGCGTGCAAAAATTTATCACCGTGCAATCACAGGAAAGTGAGGAGGATACAGAAACTCTGCTCTGCAACGCGGTGGTTCACTCTCAGGTGGTCGGCGTTATCGGCTGGCTGAATCTGACAGCCGATAGCGCCGTGAATCAACTCAACCAGTGGCTAACAGACTACCCGGATTACCTGCTAGGTATTCGGCCAATGCTTCAGCACATGAAAGATGAAAACTGGATATTGCAACCCGGCTGTAGCCCCGCGCTGCGCGAAATGAGTCGGCAGCAACTCTGCTTCGAAGCCCTGGTGTACCCCCGTCACCTGAAAGCGCTCACCACCCTCGCGGATCGCTATCCAGAACTCACTATTGTTGTAAACCATGCCGCGAAACCAAATATCGCAGCGGACGAATTCAACATCTGGTATCGACAAATCACCGATTTAGCTCTACGCTCCAATGTCGTATGCAAGTATTCCGGGCTGTTCACAGAGGCAAACCACAGCTCTAAAATCTCGCTGGCCGCCCAGATCCAACCCTACAGCCGCGTACTCTGCAATGCTTTTGGCGAAGATCGTTTACTGTGGGGCAGTGACTGGCCAGTGCTCACAGCGGCGGCAGAATACATTCACTGGCACCACGCAGCAAAAATACAGATAAAAAGATACCTGGGGCAAAATGCGGTAGATAAAATTTTCGGTGGCAATGCAGTAAAGCTCTACCCCATTCGTGCTGGAATACAGAACCATCATCCACTCCCGAGCCAATCTGCCTATCAGCGGGTGTAACCTCCACTTCCGAAAATAGCTCAACCACCGCAGCTCTCCAGCAGGACAATAGAGACTTATGACCAAAGCGCCTAAAACCGATGACGAACGCCGCTACAAAGCCCCAGCGCTGGCCAAAGGTCTGGACATACTTGAGCTACTGGCACTAGAACGCGCGCCATTAAGCAACTCTCAAATGGCAAGCAAACTTGGCCGTTCTATTAGCGAACTCTTCCGCATGGTAGTCACCCTGGAGGAACGCGGTTATATCGAACAACAAACAGATGGCTTTGTGCTCACAAATAAGCTCTTTTCTCTGGGGCTTGCGCAAACGCGCGTGCGTAACCTGATTGAAACTTCGCTGGCAGAAATGAAAAATCTCGCCGACAAGGTCGGTCAGTCCTGCCATCTCACGGTCTGTTCGAACGGACAAATTGTTGTAGTCTCCCGTGTAGAAAACCCTCGTGATCTCGGTTTTTCTGTCCGCATTGGTTACCGACGCCCGCTCGCGGAGTCCACGTCCGGTGCGGTGCTCTGCGCTTATCACCCCATGGAAACCAAACAGAAAATCCTTGCTGAGCTTGCCCTAAATGCAGATCAGGAACGCGAATTTTTAATGCGTATCTTAAAGGTCGAACAAGATGGATATGCCATTCGCGCCAGTGACTTCGTTGAAGGCGTAACCGATATTTCAGTACCTATTCTTGAAAATACAGAAGCTGTCGCCGCACTTACCGTGCCACACGTTCAATGTAAGCCCGAACTGGCGACCATTGAGGGAACATTGCAAGCAGTCAAACTGGCGGTTAGTAATATCGCTACGCTGATGAATACGGAACGCCGCTAAATCAACGACAGCGGATGCTTGCTCCGGTAACTTGCTCCGGTTACTTGCTCGATCTCATCATACTTCGTTAACATGGCCAATATTTTTTGCTTTGTAGTTAACGATGTATTTAAAACCGTGTCCAGCAATATCAAGTGTTACCACTACACCTCGGCTAAACCGCCAGAATAAACTTGCGCTTGGCGCCGCCCCTCTTGGCAATTTATATAGTCCAGTCAGCGAATCAGATGCGCAAGCGACTATCCTCGCAGCAATTAACGCTGGGCTCCAGTTTATAGATACCGCGCCTTTTTATGGGTTCGGTATTAGTGAAAAACGGATTGGCAATGCGCTGCAATTGGAGGGATCTCTCGATATACCGATAGCAACGAAAGTCGGCCGTATTTTGCAACCAACAGCCGACAGGCTCCCTCAAAGCAGAGACAGTTTTTTTAGCAACGCGCCTTACCACGCCAAATTTGATTACTCATTCAACGGCATAATGCAGTCATTCGAAACCAGCTGTGAACGATTGAAGCGCTCCTATATCGACTTGGTACTTGTCCACGATCTCGACGAAGTAACCCACCCAAACGCCTTTTCTCAGCACTGGGATTATTGGCAACAGGGTGGATTTCAGGCACTGCAAGAGCTTAAATCTGCAGGCAAAATAGGAGCAACAGGATTGGGCACCAAAGATGTGGGCAGTGCCCTGAAAATAATTCAAGATACCGCACCAGACTACCTGCTGATTGCAGGTCGCTACACGCTACTTGATACAACCGCCGAAAAAAATCTTTTCCCAGTATGCGAAGCAAGAGGAATAAAAATTATCAGCGCTGCACCTTTTAATTCTGGTATTTTGGCAAACGAACGAGGTAAACGCAGCGATTTTTATGAATATACCTTGGCGCCGCCAGCGATACTAGAAAAAGTAAAACAGCTGGAAAACCTCTGTAAAGAATGGAATATTCCCCTGCCGGCAGCGGCACTTCAATTTCCAATGCAGCATCCACTGGTTGAAACCGTTGTTGCCGGATTCAGGTCAGAATTGGAACTGACTGACGGTGTTCGCTTATCGAACCTGGAAATACCTGATGCCTTCTGGCAGTCGCTGCGAGCGCTACATCGCCGCTGGAATTAAACCAGCGGACAACCGATAAAATCATCTCGCTCGACTAAACCACCGCGCCAATCTTCCAAGGGCAGAATTCGCTGTCACCATAACCCAGCGTTTCACTTTTCGTTTGTTCGCCTGAAGCAATCGCGATAATTGCTTCAAAGATCTCTGCTCCAACTTCTGTAAGCGTTTGTTCACCGTCGATAATAGTTCCGCAATTAATATCGATATCGTCTTTCATGAAATCGTACACGCGGGTGTTGCTGCTCAATTTAAAGCATGGCACAGGTTTAAAACCAAATGCAGAGCCACGCCCCGTGGTAAACCCGATAATATTCGCACCTGAGGCAACCTGCCCGGTCACAGACACCGGGTCGTATCCTGGGCTATCCATAAAAACCAAACCACGGGTTTTACGCTGCTCGGCGTAAAGCAGCACATCAGTGAGTGGCGAAGTGCCGCCTTTCGCCTGCGCCCCCAATGACTTTTCCAGGATGGTACTGAGTCCGCCCGCCTTGTTCCCCGGCGAGGGGTTGTTGTTAAGTTCAAAACCGTTCGCACGCGTGTATGCTTGCCACCAGTCAATTCGCTCACTGAGTTTTGCCGCAACATCAGCGTTAACCGCACGCGCTTTAAGCAAGTGTTCGGCGCCGAATATTTCAGGTGTCTCCGAATAAATCACATTGCCGCCATGTTGAACCAGAAGATCTGCCGCAACACCCAATGCGGGGTTCGCAGTAATACCAGAAAAACCGTCGGAGCCACCGCACTGCACAGCCAAGGTTAACTCAGCCAACGGACACTGCTGACGCGATTGCGCATTAACTGCCGTCAGCAGCGTTTTAACGCGCTCGACACCCTTTTCTATCGCCGCGCGGGTACCGCCCACCTCCTGAATATTAAAACTACTGAAGGTCGCGGAATCCTGTAACCCTGCACGGGATAAAAACCCTTGTACCTGCATGGTTTCACAGCCCAAACCCACCATAAGTACGCCGCCAAAATTGGGGTGGGTAACATAGCCCTCCAAAGTGCGGGTGAGCGCATCGAACCCTTCGCCAGCAGCGCGCATCCCACACCCGGACTCGTGAGTTAGGGCAATAACACCATCCACATTGGGGTAATCCTGTAATACTGCTGGATGAGAAAAGGCTGCAGCAATCTGTTTTGCAACGGTTGCCGAGCAATTGACCGAAGTGAGGATACCAATAAAATTACGCGTGCCGACACGGCCGTTCGCACGGCGAAAACCGCGAAAAAAGCGCTGATTCGCTGGTGTAGTTGGAACTTTTGCCATAACGGCATCTGTACTTGAACCGAAGTTTGCAGGTAACCCCTCCAATACACAATTGTGATAGTGCACGTGGCTGCCAGGTAAAATATCGACCGCCGCCACACCAATAACCTGGCCAAATTTGGTGATTGTATCGCCTTGGCTGATAGCCGTAACAGCCACCTTGTGCATCATTGGAATTTGTTCACGTATCTCCAGCATAATCGCTGACGCGGCGGACTCAGCCTCAGGATGCGCGCCTTGTGTGGGTGCCTTGGGTGGCGAGACTAGTTCGCCGGGCTGTAAATCGGTCAACGCAACAGCGACGTTATCGGCGCTGTCTAACCGCAGTGTTTTATTCACTTTCAACCTCACTCCATCTTGCAATCAACTCAACACCCGCACCTGCAGTCGCCGAGTCACAATATTGAAATGAATCTAACAACTTTTTGGCCTGACAGCAATTCAAATTTTGGTATGACTAATATTGAGGCCACCGCTTTACCACTAATTTCCGAGACTTGGGCAGCAGAGAACCAAGCGTTCACCACATACCTACTCCCGCCGGAGCTGTTGCGACTATAATGGCGGAGCCCGGTAGAATGAATGAACAAAATAGCCGTTGACACGGCCGCTGCTAAGCCCACGGGTACCAGACGTTAACTCCGTGGCCTGCCCAAATAACACGGCACCTCAAAATACTCGATAAGGTCCCTCAACATGATCAACATCACTGGCCGACACGCCCAGCCAAATCGACTTTACCAGCGCGTTGCAGAGGAGTTGGCCAACGCCATTCGCCAAGGCGAATACCCCGCGGGCAGCCGACTGCCCGCAGAACGTAAGCTGGCTGAGCGTTTTGAAATTAGCCGCCCCACCGTGCGGGAAGCGATTATTGCCTTGGAAATTGCTGGAATTGTAGAGGTACGCGGCGGCTCCGGTGTCTATGTTTGCGAAGAAGCCGACTCGGCAGGCAACACCACCGACCTGGATATCGGCCCCTTTGACATCCTGGAAGCGCGCATTTTGTTTGAAGGCGAAGCTGCCGAGCTTGCCGCGCGGCAGATCACAGACGAGGAGATAGCCGAACTACGTGAAGCGCTGGAAGCCATGGTGCAGGAAAACGACGCTGAGCCCATTTGTGAACAAGCCGATGAGAATTTTCACAAATTAATTGCCCGCGCAACCAAGAACGACGCCGTTGTTGCAGTATGCGACCTGTTATGGCAAATGCGAAATGAGTCGCCAATTTCAGCACGAATCCACGAAAAAGTACGCCAATCGGGTTCTCGCCCCCGGATTGAGGAGCACAGAAACGTGTTGGATGCCCTCGCCCGTCGCGACCCCGCGGGAGCCAGGGCGGCCATGCGCAACCACCTGACGGCGGTTATCCAGCAATTGCTGGACGCCACAGAAGCCACAGCGATCGAGGACGCCCGCAAAAGCGTCGAAAAAGACCGCTCCCGTTTTTCGCTAATAGATCGCGCCAAAGCGCTCACCTGATCAGTCATCCGAGACACCTAACCCAGCGCACATTTCAACACACTCCCTTCAGCCAATTTCATAATTGGTCTTACCAAAACGACAGAAATGCTCTACCCTAAGGTCTGACATAACAAAGGTAGAGCATAATGAAACCAATAACTCGCCGCCAACTGCTTCAGGCAACTGCTGCATTCAGCTTGCCGGGTTGTCACAATCTGTCGTCACTGTCGCCCCCCGTAGACTGGGCAACCGCGCAAACCATTGATACTGCAGTTCAACCACCCGTATTCCCGGACAGGCAATTCGATATTCAACATTACGGCGCTGTTGCCGATGGTCAATCACTCAGCACCGGTGCAATAAACAGCGCCATTATCGCGTGCCACAAGGCGGGAGGAGGACGCGTGCTGGTGCCTGCCGGGCACTATCTGACTGGTGCCGTTCACCTGCTATCCAATGTTGAGCTTCACCTGGCCGAAAACGCGCGGCTTAGTTTTAGCCGAGACCCAAATGACTATCTGCCAGCTGTTTTTACACGATGGGAAGGGGTCGAATACATGGGCTATTCGCCTTTGATTTACGCCTACCAGGCGGAAAACATCGGCATTACCGGCACAGGTGTTCTTGATGGCAGTGCCAGCGAAATGCACTGGTGGCCGTGGAAAGGTACGAGCGAGTGGGCACGCCCCGGCTTTGCATCACAGGACAATAGCCGCGCCCAGTTGTTTGCACAGGCGGAGGCCGGCGTCCCACCTCGGCAACGTCACTACAGCGACGGGCACTATCTGCGCCCCCCGTTTATCCAGCCGTACCAGTGCCGCAATGTGTTATTGGAAGATGTCACCATCATCAATGCGCCCTTCTGGCTGGTGCATCCGGTCCTGTGTGACAACGTCACCGCCCGGCGCCTGCACCTCCAAAGTCTCGGCCCCAATTCTGACGGGTGCAACCCGGAAAGCTGTCGCAACGTATTAATAGAGCATTGTTTTTTCGATACTGGCGATGACTGCATCGCCATTAAATCCGGACGCAATGCCGACGGGCGACGACTGAATATTCCCAGCGAAAATATCGTGATACGCCATTGTGAAATGCGTGCTGGCCACGGCGGTGTGGTTATTGGCAGTGAGATTTCCGGCGGAGTTCGCAACGTTTATGCGCACGACAACCGCATGAGCAGTCCAGACCTGGAGCGCGGTTTCCGCATAAAGACCAACTCAGTCAGGGGTGGATTAATCGAGAACATTTACCTGCGTGACATTCAAATCGGTCAGGTAAAAGATGCCATCGTAATAAATTTTCATTACGAAGAAGGCGACGCTGGAAAATTCGATCCGACAGTACGCAACATCAACCTGGACAATATCAGTTGCGAACACGCCCAACAGGTATTCCAAATTCGCGGATTCGACCGCGCGCCCATAAAACAACTCTCGATCACCAATTCAACATTCAACCGTGCGCGCAGCGCAGGTGTAATTGAGCATGTCGACGGACTGACCTTATCGGGCGTATCGGTGAACGGCAAACCCTATGGTGCGGCGACATGAGCGCTTAAGAAATAATCCAGATGAAGTTGTCTGCTGGCGGCCGCGCCCGCAACCGCTCTACCCGCCTTACAGAGCCTAACGCCCAAGGCGCTGATACAGCACCGGCAACCCTTTCATCTACTCGCTGCCTGCAGCATTTTTTGTCGCAGTGATCGCGTCAGCAGTCACCTTGGCGCCGGCACGAATCGCCAGGCAGATTGGTAATAAACTCAATTTTTCTAGCACGAATTGCAATATAAAAAAATTGGTATTCCAATTCTATTGATTGGTATACCAATTTGTGCCAGCATTGGCCTTATCCAAAAATAATAAAGGTAATACCAAAAGCACCTTCCCGGTGCCGGTGAAACCGTAAACATCGAAGGGAAAATAATAATGAAGCCATATGCAATCACCCCCCTGGCCGCCGCGGTGGCTATGAGCATCAGCACCTTGAGTCTTGCCGAGGAACAAGCACTGGAGGAAGTTTATGTCACGGGGTTTAAAGCCTCGCTGAAGAACTCGCTGGCAACCAAACAACAGGCAAATGGCGTTGTAGATGCTATCTACGCTGAAGATATCGCCGATTTCCCCGACAACAACCTTGCAGAATCACTGCAGCGCATTCCCGGTGTCGCGGTGTCTCGCGCAGGTGGCGAGGGCCGACAGATTACGGTACGTGGCCTGGGGCCGGACTTTACCCGCGTACGCATTAATGGCATGGAAGCCATGTCCAGCACAGGTGGTACCGATGCGGTAGGCGGCAACAACCGCGGCCGGTCTTTCGATTTCAACACATTTTCTTCTGATTTATTTAGCAACCTGATCGTGCGAAAAACCAACTCAGGTGAAGTTGAGGAAGGCTCTCTGGGCGCGACGGTAGATTTGCGCACCGCCCGACCGATGGACTTTGATGGTTTCACCCTTTCAGTGTCTGCTCAGGCAGGCTACAACGACAAATCGGAAGAAATCGACCCCAAACTCTCCGTTTTGGTCAGCCACCATTTAACAGATACCTTCGGCGCCTTGTTTTCGGTGTCCTACGCTGATCGAAAAATTATCGATGAAGGCAACAGTACCGTACGCTGGTCCAACGCGGAAGATTTTGGTAGTTATCAGGGCGACCCGGATGCAGCGGAGCTTGAATACCTGAATGGCGACGACGCACCATTTCACCCACGGATTCCGCGCTACGATTCCTATACCCATACTATTACCCGCACCGGCGCCGCGCTGAGCTTGCAATGGCAACCAGCAACAAGCACTGAGTTCGTATTGGACACACTCTATTCTGAGCACGACGCGACACGCCGCGAAGTGTTTATGCAAGGCGTGGGCAACAGCACAAGCACCGTCGCCGATTATGATGTTCGCGATTACATCGTGGAAGGCAATACGCTGGTCTACGCTGATATCGCCAATGGCTCCGTACAGGCTGAAGACCGCTACGACGAACTTAACACCACATTCAATCAAATCACCTTGCATGCGAACCATGAATTTAATGATCGCTTGCGTATCAACGGGCTTATAGGAACCGCAGAATCCGAATTTAAAAACCCGATTCAAAACACATTTATCAGCCGCGCCGACGGCGTTGGTTTTAGCTGGGATTACCGCGGCGAAAGCGACGATGTTATGCTCACTTTTGGCGATGACGCTTACACCGAGTCCGCTTGGGCGCTGACCGGAATACGTCAGCGACCACAGGGAACCAACAACAGTTTCTCTAATGCTGCTGTCGACATCGAATATGATATCAACGCGGTGTTTACCGTTAAGGGTGGCATAAGCTCAAAATCGTTTGAATTCGATTCTTACCAATCCCGCCTTAGCTCCGAGAATAATCACGGCGTGACCATTGACGGCTACCTCACGACTTACGATTCAGGGCTGGGAGACGGCAGAGAGTGGCTTATCCCGGATCGCAAAGCACTGCTTGCCGATTACCCAATCCTGGATGACACCGGTGAATGGGAACTGATACCACGGCAACCAGATACATTCGGCGTAACCGAAGACACCACCTCCGCTTTTGTGCAACTTGATTTCGCCACCTCGCTAAACGATATGCCTTTTAGTGGTGACATCGGTTTGCGCAAATTTAACACCAGTCAATCGTCAACCGGCTGGTACGACGTCAACGGCGACGGCGAAAAAGAACAAATATGGGTCGATCACAGCTACGATGATTTACTGCCCTCAGCAAATTTCAGACTCGAAGCCATGGAAAATGTGGTGTTGCGATTCAGCGCGTCAGAAGGTATTGCGCGCGCAGGCCTGCAATCGTTAAAAGCGGACCAGGCAGTGCGCGTCGATGGTAGTGCCCGCGCAATCACGGGCGGGAACCCACTCCTTGAGCCCACTAAAGCCACCAGTTACGACGCAGGTATTGAACTCTACCTGAGCGATACCGCCGCCATGACGCTCACCGTATTTAAAAAAGAAATCGACAGTCACGTACAAAGTCTGAAGGACCAAAGAACACCCGCCGAACTTGGCATTCCCGATGAGGAAGTTGTCAGCCAGTGTGAACAGGCCGGGCAGGTTACCGCAGACTGTAACTCGTCATTACTGTTTGATCGCACAGTACCGCTCAACGGCCCGGGTGGCGACCTTCACGGCTTTGAGTGGGGCTTCCAAACCACATTTGGCGCATTCGGCGAATTCTGGGAAAACGTCGGTATTATTGCGAACTACACCTACGTTAAGACACAGGTCGCGTATCTCGATAGCGATGGCAATATCGATGTAATCGCCGACCTGACAAATCTGTCCGATGTCACTTCCAGCGCGACCTTGTACTACGAAGATACCCATTTCAGCGCGCGTCTCGCACTGGTAGAGCGCAGTGACTATCTCACCGATCCCCGCGGTCGCAACGGCAATGTTCAACACGGTACTTACGGCACCAGCAACCTGGATTTTTCTGCGGCCTACACGCTTAACGACCATTTCAAGCTCACGTTCGACGCAGTCAACCTTACCAACGAAGCTGATGACCAGTGGGTAGACGTCAACGATAAACGTCTTTCCTACTATCACGAAACCGGAACCCAAGTGTACTTGGGGGCACAGTATAAGTTTTAACATTTTCATATTTCCTCGACTGGGCAATGAAGCGTCATAGCGCCAGCACCATCGGCGCTTTTTTTCGTTTCCAACCACTAAACTCTGGAATGAATCGTGACAAAAAACTGGCTTAAACCTTTTTCAATTGTCAGCGCATCGCTGTTAATGCAATCGTGTATGCAACAGCAAACATCACTGGAACAAGCGAATACCGAGCAATCCCCTAGCATTGCGGTCCTAGCGGTCGCCAACCCCTCGGCATTTGAGCGACTGTCAGAGCAGATTTACTTAAGTTTTAACGAATTGGGTATTGAAGGCACGCACACATTAGTCGTGCGAGATAAAAAAGCACAGCTCCCACTCGATGTTATCGATAAAGACGGAGACGGCAACGAAGATGGTATTGTTATTCTTGTCAGCCTGAAAAGTGGCGCAAAAAAAGAACTTGTAATTTCACGTGCTGCAGCCCCCATTTCTCGGAGCGACCAAAAATTAACGCAAGCGGAAATATCGAGAAAACACGGTGGAGATTGGAACACCCACCCCAAGAAACCCGAATTCAAAGCCTATGACGGCGGGGTGTTTGAAAACGTCACACAACTGACACCACCCGATTTTTATACGGATCATTCCAACTGGATACGATATGAAGGGCCGGGAATAGAATCCGACAAAATGGCGTACCGGCTCTACCTGGACGAGCGCAACGGTTTCGATGTATTCGGCAAAACCACCCCTCAACCGATTTTGCAACGTGTTGGGCTGGACGGTTATGAGTCCTACCACAGCATGACGGAATGGGGTATGGATCTGTTAAAGGTGGGCGATTCTCTTGGCGCGGGTGGATTTGGCTTCTGGCAAAATAACCAGGTGCAAGCAGCCATCCCCGCCGAAACACGCACCGCGACTATCCGCAACAATACGAACACCTATTCATCATTTTCTATCGACTATCAAAATGTTCACATTGGGCAAAATCAGCTCAATATTTCGGCGCTTCTTTCCATGCAAGCTGGTAGCGAATTGGTGCACACACAACTGGCGATGTCTAATGCTAGTAACGATTTTGTTATAGGCACTGTGAAACACCCCAATACAGAATTACTTCTGGGAGATATGAATATTCCAGGTGATAGTTTTACCTATCTCGCAAGTTGGGGGCCTCAGTCGCTCGACGGAGGCCAACTCGGCTTAGCTGTACTGTTTCGCAAGCGTGACTTTAACAAAATTGTTGACGATAAAAAATCTTACGCGGCACACATGAAAACTCGAGGTAACCAATTGGACTACTACTTTGTTGCGGTCTGGGATGGAGAAACCCAAGAGCCGATAAAATCTGCTGACCAATTCGATGCTTTTCTCAAGAGGGAAACAGAAAAGCTGACTCAACCTATTCGTGTGCGCCTGCAAACAAGCCATACCAAAGAGACCCGCGCACAAATATCCAGACAATCCGCAAAAGCGGCGTTGCATTGGAGCGAGTGGATGGCTGACTCAGAGCTGCAACGGAAAACGCTGAAATACCGCGCGGGGGGTTGGGATACCAATCGACGCCGCGTACCTAAATTTGAATACGATATTGTCGGAATTTTGCCCTTAGCTTATGCGCGATTGGGGGCGGCAATGAATAATCCAGACTATACCGACGTTCTTGAGAAAGTGACGGGGTCTTACATTCGCAGCGACGGCAGCATTATCGCCTACAGCTCCGAAAACTTTAATATCGACAGTGTAGCGCCCGGTCGAGCGGTACTCGCGTTGTACAATCAAACCCAGTTGGACAATCAAGCTCAAAAGAAAAAATACAAGTTGGCCGCTGATCAGTTGCGCGAGCAGCTGCGCAATCACCCAAAAACCCGCGAGGGCGCTTTCTGGCATAAGAAAAAATACCCAGGGCAACTCTGGTTGGACGGCGTATATATGGGTATGCCCTTTCTCGCAGAATATACTACTCTGTTCGAACAGGGCGCCGCACTACACGAAGTAGTACAGGAGTTCATCCTTACCCGTAAATATTTGCGGGATGAAAAAACCGGACTTTATTATCACGCGATTGACGAAACACGTCAGCAGGAATGGGCGGATCCTACGACAGGGCTCTCATCTGAATTTTGGGGCAGAGGCGTAGGTTGGCTGGCAATGGCGTTAGTAGATACGCTTGAATACCTGCCTGCCGATAAACCTGAGTTAACTACGCCACTTCAGGACATGATTACAGAGCTGGCGGGCGCTCTTGTAAAGTATCGCGATCCAGATACAGGTTTGTGGTGGCAAATTATGGATAAGCCCAATAAACGCGGCAACTACCTGGAATCCAGCGCATCGGCTATGTTTGTGTATTTTTTTGCGAAGGCGGTAAATCGTGGCTATTTACCCGAGAGCTACACAAATGTGGCCACTAGTGCCTACGATTCACTGGTGAAAGAATTTATAACGGTTAATGCTGACGCCACCATTAGCATGACCAACCAATGCCTGGTAGCGGGGCTCGGCTTCGGTCGGGATGGAAGCTACAACTACTATATGAGCGAGCAGATCGTTGCTGACGACCCAAAAGGTACAGCGCCTTTTATTATGGCGGGGCTTGAAGTGGCCCAAATACAGAAAAGATAGCTCAGAAACCAGCTTTAAAACACGGAATTCACTATGACCATATCCATTGAAGAGCGGTTCGCCGTCCACAAAAACGATTACAAAAACTACGATACAAGCAAGCTCCGGGAACACTTTCTCATCGAATCTGTGTTCAAGCCAAATGAAATTTGCCTTACCTACACACACTACGACCGAATTATTGTTGGCGGCATCTATCCAGTAGATAGCGTGCTCCATCTGGAATCTGTCGATCAATTAAAATCCGACGCGTTCCTTGCCCGCCGCGAACTCGCGGCAATCAATATTGGCGGTGAAGGCATCGTGACAGTTGACGGAGAGAAATACACAATTGCCGCGAAAGAGGCCATTTATATCGGCAAAGGAGCGCAGCAAGTGAGCTTTGCCAGCACAACTGCCAGCGATCCAGCAAAGTTTTATATGAACTCAGCCCCGGCGCACCAGCAATTCCCCACCAAAAAAGTGGGCAAATCAGATGCGAATGTATTGTCGCTCGGGGATGCCACCACCTGTAACGAACGCGAAATTTATCAGCTCGTTATAGGCGGCGTCGTGGAGACGTGCCAGTTGCAAATGGGTATGACGGAGCTAAAGCCCGGCAGTATCTGGAATACCATGCCGATGCACACCCACAGTCGTCGCATGGAGGCTTATTTTTATTTTAATTTACCTGAAGAACACGCTGTGTGTCACTTTATGGGGCCCGCTGACGAGACTCGCCACATCTGGGTCGGTAACGAACAAGCGGTGGTATCACCACCCTGGTCCATGCATTCTGGTGTCGGCACAGCGAATTACACATTTATTTGGGGTATGGCTGGGGAAAACCTGGACTACACAGATATGGACTTTCACAACCCGGCAGACCTCAAATAAACCAGGTAATAATCAGGAGCAATACACAATGAGCACGGCGCTTTTTAATCTCGAAGGTAAGGTAGCCCTTGTCACGGGCGCGACTCACGGGTTGGGCATGGCCATGGGAAAAGGCCTCGCCAAGGCAGGAGCGACACTTGTCATTAATGGTCATTCCTCTCAGGAAAAGATCGATAGTGCACTTGAGGATTATCGCAATCACGGCATCAATGCGCTCGGTTACCGTTTTGACGTAACCAACGAAACGCAAGTTGCAGACGCCCTTGAGGCTATTGAAAAGGACGTTGGACCTGTTGATATCCTGGTAAATAACGCAGGCATTATTCGCCGAACCCCCCTTTTGGAAATGCCAATAGAAGAATGGGAGCTTGTATTAAAAACGGATTTAACGGGCGTTTTTACCATGACGCGACCGGTAGCCAAAAGCATGATCGGCAGAGGCAAGGGGAAGATTATTAACATCTGCTCCATGATGAGTGAGTTGGGGCGAAACTCGGTAGGCGCATATGCTGCAGCAAAAGGCGGCCTGAAAATGCTAACCCGCAACATGGCGACAGAATGGGCGAAGTACAATATTCAGGTTAACGGCATTGGTCCCGGTTATTTCGCTACCAGCCAGACCGCACCTATTCGCGTAGATGGTAACCCGATGAACGAGTTTATCATCAGCCGCACACCGGCAGGCAAATGGGGAGACCCCGATGACCTGCAAGGCGCAACCATTTTTCTCGCATCAGACGCAAGTAATTTTGTTACCGGGCAAATTCTCTATGTGGATGGAGGAATCCTGGCGACAATCGGCAGGCCGGCAAACGAAGACTAAAAACACCGGCCTTTCGGTACTTATCGTCCATCACCAGTTAGCTGCCCGTAGATTCCCCCCTTTTCAAAAGCCTCTCTTGGCAATCATCTTCAAAAACCCACTGCGGCTCGCGACTTGGAGCGAGCCTCACATAGGATTTATCACCGATTTATTCACATTCGACACCCCTGGCAGAGAACAGATAGAGTCCGCTGCCAGGTCGTGTTATAAAATACTACAGTGAATTTAATTGGAGCGAATGCCCCACACCGCAGTCCCATCATTGGATAATGCGCTAAATGTAACTTCGAAGCGGCTGCGTACCTGATTCCATTGGCGGCTCACGGCGCCTGAATAGCGCGTACCATCGATCACTAACGAAATAGCACGCTCGCCTTGGGAGTAACTCCAACTGCCACTCGCGCCACCACTGATCGATCCGCCGCTGTTTAATTGAATATCCGTAGACTGTTTTATCACCGCAGAAATATCCTTACCGTGATTTATCAGCTGATAGGTGCCGGGAACTTCCGGAGCATAAACTGCCTGCAATTGATCAAAGCTTCGGTTACTGTTATTTACATCTACTTTTTTCGCGTAGCGCAATGGCGACACGACAGGCCAGCCGTTTTCATTAAAAAAGAATTCGTGAACACGAACAGCGTGCTGCTCACCACGGCCGGGAAATCGGGTATGAAAGAGTAAAAAGTACTGCCCTGTTGCCGGGTCACGCCATGCGGAATTGTGCCCAGGAGAGACGTAACCCAAAGTGTCGTTGCTACCGGAGAACACATAGTTACCCATTAATTTTACGCCGTGGGGAGCAATACTGGCGTCGTCAAATACGGTTCCCGCAGCCCCTTTTACACTAGCCATGTTTGTGCCGTTCGAATCGTAATAGGGGCCCTCCGGATTGGCTGAGCGAGAGACGCGGATATTATAGCCACCATCTGCAGACAGTCCGCCGTAACTCGAAAACATATAATAAAATCCGGTTTCCGGGCTATAGATGACATAAGCTCCTTCAATCCTTGCATGATTACCGCCCAGCAAATGCTTGCCGTAACCTTGCCCACCATAAGGGAAGCCCGTGGATGGATCGAGCTGCATAATAAATATGCCACCAGAATAAGAACCGTACATCATCCAGAGGCGCCCGTTCTGATCGAAAAATACTGCAGGATCGACGACATTCGGATGGACATTCGCGTTGTAGGTTGTGCCATCTGCACTCGGTTGCCCCCACATGCCGGACCGCAGAATTATCCCTTGATTTGTGTAAGGCCCCCCTACATTGGATGCACTAGCAATTCCCAACGCAGAGAGCGGTGAATCTCCACGGCAAGCGTTGTAATACATTAAATAGCGGCCGTTTACACTAGCGACATCTGGCGCCCACAAGGTGTTAGTTTCCGCCCAGCTTAGCGCTTCCTGCAGCTCGTTAACGACATTGTTAAAAATCGGATTTTGCGCATTCACGCCATCCGCTACACGCACCCAGTTTTGCATATCTACACTGCGCGCAACGCTAAGATGACTACCAAAAATATAAAACTGTCCCTCTGCCGCGATTACTGAAGGATCATGTACCGAAATGGAGTTTAAACTGGGCGTAGCAAAAACAATGTCTTCAGGTGGTGGGGTTGGCGTAGGCGTGCTGCCAAAATCGCAAACTTCAGCACTCAGACTTGCGCCTGTTATACTCAAGCTGTCGATGTTCGCCAACCCTGCATTTGCAGTCGCTTCCAACCGAACAAAATGGTAGCCCTGGCTCAACCAGGTTGTTGAGGTTTCGCTAGCTGCCCAAGACGACCAAGAGCCCGTAGTTGGAAAACTTACGCTGGCAACTAAGGCACCATCAACTGTTAAGGCTCCAGGCCGTGCCGCGGCGCTGCCGTTGGAAAATCGCCATTCAAAACTATAGGTACCGGCAGTTGAAACGTTGATTGCCCACTCTACGCCTGTACCAACCTGATTGTCGGTGTTTGCAAATCCGCTTCCGGTAAAACCCATATTGTTACTATCGATGCTTCCATCAACGCGACAAAATCCCGCGTTATTTTCTTCAATAACCAGCGTATCAGGCGGCATAACAACCGGGCTAAGAACCCATTGCTGTGGGTCGCCGCCCCAATGAGTCCATTGAGCAATATTGGCTCCATCGCTCGTATCAAAATTATATAAATCAAGCGATTTATCGGAATAAACATTAACGATGCTTGAGTAACCATTCCCAAGATCGTTGATGTACCAGTGCTGGGTTTCACCAGCCCAATATGTCCACTGAACAATGTTCGCACCATCGGTGGTATCAAAGTTATACACTTCCATCGCCATACCGCTGTTGGCATTAACAATAGAATATATTCCTTCACCAACGCTGGAGATCTGCCAGCGCTGATGACTTCCATTGTTGTCAGACCACTGCTGGATATTTGCGCCCTCCGACAGGCTGGCGTCAGCCACCTCGATCGGCTTGTCAGATATTTTAGATTTAATTACGTAGATCCCATCTTCCAGTGCATAACCTCTAAAACACATGGAAGAAAACACTACTAACATCAGCAAACGGAAAATCAGTATTGGTCTCATGAGCGCCTCCTATTAATTTTGAATTTCCCTATATCCCGCTTGCAGAGAATACAACCGTTACACCATGTTATCTGCAAGAGAAATGCAGCAAGGGCATGATAACTCGGATGATAGTTTAAAAAAGATTAGCAAGGGAAAACGAGCAATCCTTTAATTTGTTGACTACTTAATCATTCTCGAATCTGGTATTGTGATCAAATTCCGCTCACAAGACTGTATCGGGATTAATGGTCACGAAACTTGCTATAGCACCTCCTTTTTGGTGCTAGAATTTCGGAGGAATAGTTTGAGTTGGTTATAGCCGAGCAATCCTCACAAACAAGCAGTATTATTCAGTACAGTTACAAACGTCGACAGACAAATAACGTTCAACGCAACACCGTTTGAGTCACTTACTCCATTCGCTGCGAGCCGGCATCCAGCACTTTCATGCCATCCGCCCAATCAGCCACGTGATAACCGCGCAATATATCCAGCATATTGGACTTAGCAGGACCACCATTTTCCAGACCGAATTCTCTTTCGCGTTGTGTACGAGCATGAACGCCAGGGCCGCGGTTATTCCATTCAAAGAACCTGGCACTTTCAGGCGCAAAAACCAAGGTTTTCTTTCCGTCCTTATTGGTACCTCGCATCGAAGTCCAACCACGCTTGGAAATATGCGCGCCGAAAACGCTGTTTGCGAATAATACGAAACCCACTGCATCTGGGTCTGCATAGCGGCCGTCAGAAAAATTTCTGGTGGGATGCCAAGGTCGACCCAATGCTACCGAGCCATCGGGAACGCCTTGTTCCGCGCCCAGCATGCAATGATTAAATACAAATCCATAGCTGTCGCGAAGCTGCGTCGAGGGCGCCGAAATGTAGCCACCTAGCGTTCCGGGTGATATCGCTTTACCGCGTTTGCGGGAAATCAGCTCACTGTTCTCGAACCAAACCTGACCACTGCCGAAAATAAAATCCACGTTACCCGTGACCATGCTATCAATAACGATCGCGCGTTTTCCTCGGGCAAACAGGGTATCTTGATGACTCGCGAGCTTAACGCCTTGCAGTAAAACTCGATCACTCTTTGAGTCTAAAAGAAGCGCCACAGCCTGAGCGCTAGCTTCCCGCTGGGGATTATTTTTTTCGAGGCCATCATTGCGTAGAAAATCAAAATCGTTCTCGATTGTGAGATTTCGCACAACCACATCGGAAGCGTTGATTGTTACCGTTGCCGATCCAGGTGTGCCCCAACCGTCGCGGTCATAGCTAGCAGCAGCACCTGCAGGCAACGCGTGCACAATGTGCGATTGATCCCGACCTATGCCTGCAAGCGTCAGCCCCGGAAGATCCAACACAATTTTTTCGCGATATCGACCTTTACCGATGGAAATAAGCGTGCTGCTACAATCAGTTTTTTTGAGATAGCTAAGCGCATCGCCAACCATTGCAAAGCACTGCCCGACACACGATTCCGTATCACCGCCCCCAATATCCGCCTGCGATAACACACTTACGCTGCAGCCACTCTCCACCGTTTTAGTGATTTCTTCACCTGCGGCCTTCGACACAACAAGAACTTGCAAACACAAAAATACGATATGTATTCGTTTCAATAAAAAGCTCAACGCCCAATTCAACGCGTTGTTCGGTAAACAATGCCCACGTCTATTCATAGCCACCTGTTTCCTGTTGTTATTTTTTAATATTCATTACATGTAAAAAAGGGCTCCCGAAGGAGCCCCTGTTGCCGCACAAAAACCTATGCAAATCTTCTATTAACCAGGCAATTAAATAGATGAAACTTGCTATTTAATCCCGTGCCCTTCGGCCAATCGCAGCGCTTCCCTGCACCGCCTGTTAACTTTGCTATCTTCATTACCAAGCTATTAGCACCGCGTCGCTATTAGCTACGCTGTGCTACTGGCAACCGCCAGGCGCACTGGCAACGACATCAGAAATGCTCGATGCACCAGTAACAACCCAGGGTGCAACGCCACCCTTGCCTGCGGTAGCAAAAAGGTAATCTGCCAGGTCTTGCCCAGCTGGCAACAAGTGGCCAGTAATCTCAGAGCGTGAACGATTGCTGTACTGCGCCATCATATCCGGCGTCGAGCCTTCACTTTTGGTAAGATCTCCGGCATCACCTTGCAGCTGGCAATTGGCGTTGGCCATCCACACGTAGCTGCCCCACACATCCAGGCCTCCTTCACGGAAATCACGCAGCAGGGTCTCAACAAAATAGTCAAGATCATCGCTGTTGCTATTGTTTGCCGCCTCGACTGCGTTATTCAGAACCATATTGTTTTCAAACGCGATTCGGCCCCCAACACGCACGCTGAGTATATCTTTGCGGTAGTTGTAGAACACGTTATTAAACATGTGGCTCTGTCCACGCCGCATAAGTGGCACTCGACGCAAGGTCTCGTAGCGACTATCGCTGTAGTGCTCGTCCGTTGTTACAAACAAGTTATTGTGAATAGTCGTCGTGATTTGTGAATTGATGGTACGGCTGTCGCTGGAACCGTGCAGCGCTGCGCGCTTAACATTGACCAGCTTATTGAACGAGACCGTAATATCGTAAGCACCCACTTTCACGTCAAACGCCGAGTCACCTGTGGTATCAAATGTATTCTGGTGAATCCAGATATCATGCGATTCACCCGTCGAGCGAATCATATCCGGGTCCAGATCGTGATCTTCCACATGCCCCACACCAATAAACTTATTGTTGGTGATAATGACATTTTCCGACTCGTGCGTAGAGGCACCGCTGCTGTCCGAACCGATTTTAAAGCCATTGAAGACAAAGGTGGCATTCGCACCGCGCCCGTCTATCGTGGTGTTGCTGTCAATCAGATAGTTGCGAATAGGCAGGCTGCTGTCATTGAGTTTTTCGTTAAAGAATGTTTCCAAACAAGCTTCGCTGCCCACACCGTTGGCGGAACACCAGGCATAAGGATCACGACATTGCGACTCGTTTAACCCAAGTGCTGATTGCAAGCTGCTATTCGAACAGTAAGGGCGATACATCATCAATTGCACTTCATCGCGGAAATCCTGTTTATCAAACACTATCCACTTATAGTCAGGTGAGGAAATCGCAGCGAGGATCTGATCTTCCGGGCGGTTGTTAGTAATAATCACCAGTTCACTGCCGCCGTTCGCATTGTATCCGCCAGTTGCGCTCTCACCGAAGCCAACAGGTTGGCCGAGGCTGCTGCTCAAACATTGGATAATTTCCTGATCGGTTTGCAGAGAAGTATCTCGCCAGTTTGTGTTCGGATCGTTTAGTAATGCGTCACAAGCGCCACCAATACCTCCGGAAGAGCTGCTCGATGAACTACTGCTGGAAGAACTGCTCGATGAACTGGAGCTACTGGATGAACTTGAGCCACCACAGGTTGCAGCTGCCACGCCCGGGCCAGTAATTTCCACGTAATCTATATTCGCGAGCCCGGATGATTGATTTGCCAGCAAGCGTATTTCTTTATACCCCGCACCCAGATTTAGCTGCACCGACGTAGTAGCCCATGAGGTCCAACTACCGGTACCCACAAAATCTTCAGTAGATACTGCAACGCCATTTACACTCAGTATCGCTGACCTGTTCACATCGGAACCATTGGCATAACGCCAGCGCAACGTATAAGACCCGCTATCGCCGGTAATTGTCCAATCGATCCCAGTGCCATTAGCATTGTCGGTGTTCGCAAATCCGCTGCCGGTAAATCCGCCGTTGTTGCTATCTACAGTTCCGTCAACGCCACAAAAGCCAAGGGCGTTTTCTTGCACAGTCGCGCTAACGACCGAGCCACCGGATGACGAACTGCTTGAAGATGAGCTACTTGATGAGGAACTATTTGACGAAGAACTGCTTGACGAAGAACTGCTAGAACCGCCCTGATCGCACGACGAAATGAATGTCCAGGACGCATCGCTGCCCGGAACCGTATTGGTATACCAGTTTGCCGCGTAGAGTGCGCCACTGTAGACCATTTGATCACCGGCATTCGCGTGATTATAGTCGCCGCCAGACCAGTCTCGCGCCGTCCAGTCAGGATACTCATTAATGCCAGCACAACTGCCGCCACCACCGCTTGTGCTCGAGGATGACGATGAAGCGCTAGTTGAACTAGAGCTGGAGCTGGAAGAGGTTGAAGAACTGGAGCTGCTGCTCGAGGAAGAAGACGATCCACCGGCACTCGCATAAGTTTCGAATTCTGCGATCGCAGGGGTACCGCTGCTGGAAAGGATTTCGAAATTTATTTTGCCAAGAGTAACTGGATTAAAATCAATGGTTCCAGCGCCCGTTCCGGAACTGATTTGCGCGCCGGTATCATTATTAATCAGCTCCCAGTGCTGTATATTACCTTCGCTTCCTGCGGCTTCAACAATAACGACACGCGCGACTGTTGTATCTTCACTCCACTTTATCGAGATACGCCCTGTTGAACTGCTGGGCGACCAGTAGGTGGCCAGGTCACCATCGCGCACATCACCGTAGGAAGTGCCCGACGCTTTACTGGAACCATCCGAACCAGCACCGATACTTAAATTCGTTCCGCCAGATCCACCAGAAGATGAGCTAGTTGATGACGAGCTGCTACTGGTGGAGCCACCACTGCTGGAACTACTGCTCGACGAGCTGCTACTGGATGATGAAGACGTGCTCTGGCAGGAACCATCAGACGTTAACATCCCCTTGTTCGCACCGGCAGTCGTTTGCACAATTTGAGGTACACATCCGGCATCGTCTAGCGAGTAGCTGTAGGGAATATTAACCGTCGTAGTGGATTGAACATTAGGACCTGCCGGATGTTCATCACTTTCCTCTTCCCAAACCACACTGCTGGCAAAAAAGTTGCCTGCGACCTGCCAGTAACCCTCCACGTCGTCATAAAACGTACCCAGCGGATTACGCGCGTTTTCAAAATAATTATTTTCTACACGTATCTTCGCACCACGGCGCGAGTTAATGCCGGTGCCTGAAATATTGCTGAAGAAGTTGTTGTAGGTATGAATCGCGTCGCCGTGGCGCAGCAGCGGGATACGAGAGTGAATATTTTCATAAAAATTATGATGAAACGTAATGTAGTTGTTTTCATCATCACTGCTGCTCGACCCTATAAGGCCGCCGCGCCCAGAGCCTTTAAGGTGACTGTACGAAAGGGTCACGTATTTGGTGTTGGCTTTCATATCGAAAAGGCCGTCGTAACCTTCACTTTCGCCACCAAACGCTTCCAGAGTTACGTGGTCTACCCACACGTTAGACACGTTAGATTCCATACCAATGGCGTCACCACCATTTGAGGTTGTGCCATTGGATTTTTTTACATCGCGCACGTACAGGTTTTGCAAAATAATATTACTTGATGAGCGTACATGGATACCCACCTCATCGAATGTTGCACCACCACCGACGCCCACAATAGTCACATTACTGACTTCTTTAATTTCAATCACGCCACTGGCGGTATTACAACTACTACCACTGACTTTACTGGTATTGCCCGGAGTAATTGTGCCTTCAACCTGAATTATGATGGGAGTGCTACTGGACGCCCGGCCGCACAACGCCTCGTGAATTTCCGTTCCTGTGCTTGCTCTTACAACCTGGCCGCCGGCGCCGCCCGTCGTACCGCCATTTAAGGCCGCAAAACCCACAGGCGCTGCAGAAACTGCCGTTGCTGCGCTACCGGCGAGCATTGCTACTGCCATTGCTACACATCGGTTTAAAAGGATGTTCATACCATTAACCCTTGCTGAAATTTTTGAGAGTTCGTCAGCCCGATTCGATTATTGTTACCCACGCAGTGGACAGACGAACGTTATTGAGATTGGCAGATGCCGTGGAGGGCGAACTCCATTCGCCGACCGGTCGCACCAGATAGAGGACGACTACACGGCAACTGACAGGAGGGGGTTACAAAAGCCTCACAATGGTCTTACCAATAATAGCCAAAGCCGCAGCATATGGCCTGACCAGTCTACAATCCAAAGTGGATTTGTAAAGTTCGCTTTATGATCGAATCTGCATATTCAACGAGATTTTTAGATAATTAACGCTAATTTGTAACGAGCGTCATATTTTCAGATGTGTTTCGTGCCGAATTGAGAAAAGCAAGCACCACCTACTTAACTCGTTAATATAAAAAAGCAGCTATAAAAAGCCGGGCAAAATATCGTCATGCCCATATAAAAGGCAAGCTGGCAAGCGGAACACTCAGGATAAAATTAAAATTTAAAGAATAAACGCTCGGATAAAGCTGCTCGCTTTGCGTAAAAAATATCACTGCAAAACCACATTCCGATGGCGCCTATAATGCCATATAGAGGCGGCCAAAATTGCGCGCCCGATCATGTACAGGCAGATCCCTGTGGCAGAAGTTAACGGTATTAACGCGCGGTTAGTCACAAACGGAGAAAAAACCTTAAAATTCGTGGATTCCTACTTCTCGTATAACCCAGCGTTGATAGGTAGCCACTCGCTTAGCGCAGGAACAAATGTAACCAGCAGCAGCGCAATAAACATGGCGGCATACAAAGGAATTAGCGGCTTCACCAGTTTTGCGATACTGGTTTTAGCGATACTGCAGCCGACAAATAACACACTGCCCACAGGAGGCGTGCAAAGACCTATGCAGAGATTTAACACCATCATGATGCCAAAGTGCAGTGGTGATAAGCCAAGCTGTACGGCGACGGGTAAAAAAATCGGGGTAAATATGAGTACCGCCGGTGTCATATCCATAAAGATACCCACGGCGAGTAAAATCAGATTTATCATCAGCAATATTACGAACGGGTTGTCGCTCAGTGCCAGGAGCGTGGCACTAATGGCCTGCGGAATATTCTCATAGCTGAGCATCCACGACATCGCTGTAGACGTTCCTATAAGCAGCATAACTATCGCCGTGGTTTCAACCGCTTTGGTAAATATTTCAGGTAAATCAGTCAGCTTTACCTGACGATAAACAACGGTTGCCAGAAAGAGTGCGTACAGCACGGCCACCACACTCGCTTCGGTAGCCGTGAAGAACCCGCCGATAATCCCACCAATTACCAGTACAATCAGCAGTAAACTCGGTAGAGCATCAAGTGTTTTTCGCACCACGTCGCCAGGCGTAGGCACTTGGCCAACCGGGTAGCCCTGTATTTTTGCATAAACGGCACAAACCCCCATAAGGCCCAGCGCCACCAGCAAACCGGGAAGGTAGCCAGCAACAAATAACGCCGCAATAGAAACACCACCACTCGCCAACGAATAAACGATGAGAATATTGCTGGGTGGAATCAGTAACCCGGTTGTCGATGCGGTGACAGTTATCGCTGCAGTAAAATTTCGGTCGTATCCCTCTTTTTCCATGGTGGGAATCATAAAACCGCCAATAGCGGAGGTCGCCGCCACGGAGGACCCGGAGATAGCGCCAAAAAGTGTGCAACTAATAATATTAACAAACGCCAGTCCGCCGGGAAGCATCCCCACCAGAACCTTGGCAAACTCAATTAAGCGCAGCGCAATACCGCCCCGCCCCATTAACAATCCAGACAATACAAAAAACGGAATCGCCAACAGAGCAAAGCTATCTATGCCTCCGCCCATACGCTGTGCAACCGTTGTTACCGCTGGCAAGAAATCGATAGTAACCAACATGGCAAGCAACGTGGCAACACCAATGGCAATGGATATAGGTACATTTATTAAAAGAAGAACGACAAAAACACTTAACAAAATAATTACAGATACATCCATTAGTCGCGCTCCGCAGCTTGAACGGCTTGTTTGGAAAAGAGCAGCACTCGAATCTTATCGATAGCGAACACACATATGAGCACGCCACTCAGTGGAAGCACCAAATAGACATACCCCAAATTGATCTGCAATGCAGCTGACACCTGAGCCAGAGCAAAAGTCAGTTGCACAAGTTGGATTCCACCTAACACCATCACAATCAATGCATAGCTGGCGCACACGCTGTGCGCTAACAATGCTACCGCCAACGCGCGCTCGGCAGCTAAGGCTCTGGTAACAATATCCAACCCCAGATGTGCCCCGGTTCGGTAGGCATAAGCGGCCCCGAGCAAGCCAATCCAGACCAGTAAATAGCGCGCGAGTTCTTCGGTATAAGAGCTCGGTTGAGCCAATAAAAAGCGTGTAATCACTTGCCAGCTAACATCCATCACCATGACAAAAAGCAGCAATGCCAGAAAGCGACCCAATAGTTTTTCGAGGGTGTTCATGTTGGAGCCTATTAGCACTAATTCGACGACCGCGGAGTTGCGGTTAAGCATTAATTATTGTTGTCTGATTTCGGCAACCAAGCGACCAAGTTCAGTATCTTTTGTTGACTCAAACATGGGCTCAACCGCGTTGGCGAAAGGTGCTTTTTCCGGTTTAATAATCGTGACGCCGGCCGCACTAATTTCCTTCAACGCGTTTTCCGTTGCCCGCTGCCAAAGCTGGCGCTGAAAAACCACTGCATCATCCATCGCCTGCTGCAGCCAATGTTGTTCGGTAGCGGATAACTTATTCCACACATGCGTGCCAATGAGGATAATATCCGGCACCGAGGTATGCTCGTTTAAAGAGTAGAACTTTGCCACTTCATAATGTTTTGAAGAGTAGAAACTTGGCGGATTATTTTCGGCACCGTCCACCACCCCTTGTTGCAGCGCGGTGTACAACTCACCCCACGAAATAGGCGTGCCTGCCCCACCTAACGCACGCACCATCCGTACCGCCGTCTGGCTGTTCTGTACCCGTATTTTTAGCCCCGCCAAATCAGAAGGTTGCTGAACAGGTTTATCAACCGTGTAGAAACTGCGGCTGCCCGCATCAAAATAACCCAACCCGCGCAGTTTTACCGGCTCGCCAGAAAGGAGCAACTGGTGCCCAATCGGCCCATTCAATACCGTCCAATAATGGTCTGCGTCGCGAAAAACGTAGGGCATACTGAACACTTTCATCTGCGGGATAAAGCCTTCGAGCGGACTGGATGAAACCTTGGTCATCGCGAGAGAACCAATCTGCAACAGCTCAATCATCTCCCGCTCAGAACCGAGTTGGCCACCGGGGTAGATCTGTAGAGACATGCGCCCAGCAGAAATCTCGTGTACACGCTTTGCCATATAAACCATGGCTTCGTGAACAGGGTGTGCCACGTCTAACGCGTGGCCCATCCGTATCACGCGTACCTTCGATTCCGGAGCACAGCCTGTCAGATTGGTGCTCAGCATAAGCGCCAGCATTAACATTAAGCTCGCCCGAAGGGCCCGCAAAGCAGGTTTTGTGCAGAACATACGCACCTTTTTATAATTATTAGTGGTTGCCAGAAGCGGCATCACGCCAGTGGTTACAGAGCGATGCCCGACATATTGGTATTACCATTTTTGCGATGATTACACATAACGGTTTCCATATCAATATTTGGTATGACCAATATACATTCAACAGGGGACAGCTCGAACCGGCATTTTGGGGAGTGGAAGTGAGCAGCCTTATGCGGCGAAGGAGCCCGTCATCGGGCTCAGTGGCTAAATTGAGGTGAGTCAGCGCCATATTGTTAGCTCGATATCTAGCTATACCGGCAACAAGGCCACCGATAGTGTGACTATGGTATTAACGCAGAATTACCGCCAGACGATTCGCCCGACCAGCATGTTGCGCACCAAGAAGCAATAGACCAGGGTATTGCCCGGCAATTATGGCTAGTGGATGAATAGCAAGCCGGGCTCGTATCCGAAACCTAACTTTTTCGAAACCTAATTTCCTGTCTTTCGGGGACATCAGCGACAAACGCCAGGGCCTGCCGACACTCGTGTCTTACCAGGCCTGGGTTCGAGTTTGCCGCATCGCACTTCTACACGGCCGCGACGCAAGCATACAATCAGTTACAACCTTCCCCTAACCGCATTAGCCAGTGCCAGGGCACAACAATGCCAGACAGCTCACGAACCTCAGCAAAATCCGTTAATGTTTTTCCTCGTCCAAACATGGCAAAACCTGTTGTTCACAAGATCCCAAACTTGCATACATCACTTTCGGAATAAACGTTCAAACGTTTTAATTAATTTGGTAATTTTGTCACGTAATACAATATTCAAACACTATTTAATGCTTTGATCCCAGTGCTATTCAGATCAATAAAAGCTGTATGCAGCATTCAAGCAAACCACATTATCAAAATGTGCATTGATCCTGCTTCGAGGTTTATCACCAGCATCTATTGCCAGCGAGATTTGGCTAAATAGCAATAGAGTGGAACAATGCGTTAAGAAATTTACAATAAAAACTTCCAGCAAGCATTTAACGGATAAAAAAGTGGATACATTAGACGGGATAAAAACGATTGTTGCTGTACTTGAAACTGGATCGTTCACAGCAGCTGGCGATCGACTTGGCTTGTCCAAAGCGCTAATAAGCAAATATATCAGTCTGATGGAACAGCAATATGGCGTGCGATTTTTCAATCGAACCACGAGAAAAATCGCGCCGACAGAAGCAGGCCTTAAATACTACGAGAAAGCGCAAATCATCCTCAATGAGTTCGCATCACTGGTCGATTTTGTTTCAGAAAAGAAAGACTCTTTGAAAGGATCACTCAAAATCAGCACTTCGGTCACCTTTGGTGAATTTTTGTTAATAGACAAGATTCCCGAGTTTATGCGTACTCACCCAGAGCTACACCTGGATATCAATCTTTCCAACCATAAAATCGATTTGCTCGAAGAAGGAGTCGATGTTGCTTTGCGCATCAGTGACAGAATCAGTCCAAATCTGATTGCCAGGAAAATCACTGAGTTTCCATTTTGCTTGTGTGCCTCGCCAACCTACCTAAAAGCGTATGGCACACCGCAGTCTACGGCAGAACTACAGGATCATAAATGTATCGTTGATTCCAACTTCAGAATCACCAACGAGTGGCCATTTCAGACCGCCGATGCGCTAGATAGAACTATCGCAGTTCCATCAGCTATTTCAGTAAACAGCCCTAGGGCAATACGCGACCTGGCAATTAATGGAGTGGGAATAGCGCTGCTACCGAAATTTGTTGTCTACAAAGATATCGAAGCCGGCATTCTGACAGAAATACTCGAGAATCAATCGACACTGTCCTTTTCGTTGCATGCATTGATTCCTCACCGCGAATATATCCCTAACAAAGTTCGCTATTTCATCGAATTTCTATCCGAACAATTTAAACCACACAGCTTGTGTGCAGACGAAAAAACTAGACTACTTGGTTAGCGCTACATTTCTTCGAGGCAAGCTGAAAACAAATATACCCAGTAATACAAATAGAAATGAGAGGTAAAATACAGCGCCTGCGTGTTCACCTAGAATCACAATGGAGGTGGCAGCACCGACGAGGGTTGCGATAACGCCAATAAAACTGATATAAACCGGGCCAGAGAGCTTCTGCACAAAGAAAAATAAGCAGTACATAAACACATAAATGGTTACTTGTAGTGCAACCCATCTAGGCTCACTAAAAATACGATAAAGCTGCAGCGTCCAGTCGTTGTCGCCCACAACCAATACAACAGCAGTAATTGGACATGAAAACAGCAGCATGGAAGCCGCTAGTTGTATGGGGTGAATCAGCTCTGGCCAGCGCTTTGTGCGATAAATATTACCCAACGCGATAACAACGGGAATCAAAAATGCGATAAATGTCCAGAGGTTGAGCGCTCCGCTGCCTGTATTCGCAGAAAGCGAAAGAAATACCCCACCGACGACACACAAACTGGTACCCAACAAGTGAGTAAACGATGCCTTCGACATTCCCAGAAAAATAGACAACAGCCAGGTGAGGGTGATTGGAAAAGACAACAAGATCGATAGATACGACACACCGATTTTTGTTACCACAAAGAAAGACAAAATATTCGTAAGAGCAAATATAAAACCCGTAACCGCGGAGTATTCCAGGTAGCGCCAACTTAGTCTATGTCGATAGCCGAGAAGTACGGCAAGAAGCTGAAGCAAAACTCCAGCGATAAATGAGGATGATAGCAAGAATGCGAGTGGGGTCAGGCCATCGCGACTGGCGAATTTAATCATCGATACAGACATCGAGAGGAGCGTACCAAGCACCACGAGTAGCGCCATCACAAATACTACGCGCATGTAAGAACCTGAAAACAATCGATATTTCTCCTGCCCTTAGCCTAACAGCCCAATATTGCAAACTTATATAACAACCAACCGCTATAGCCGAAACCCCGCGCCCAAACCACGGGATTTCACCATAGAGTGTTAGGCAGAGCCTTAGGACGTAGCCGAAGCCTCGGAGTAATGACCTTTCGCCAAGTGGGAATTTACGCTCGATACCGATACCTGGCCGGAACCTATAACACTTTCGTGGACACCGTAGCGCTGCTGCAAGAAAAATTTAAAGCCTTCGAGCTCGTACTGCTTATCAAACAGATCTACCAGATTCGTGTTATCGCTAACACTGCTAAAACGCTTGCAACCCGGCCATTGATTTTTAAGAATCTCCTGCACGGTGCGGAAGCTACTATCCTGATTCACATCCATATTCTCGAGGTTAAACAACCTGGCAACAAAGCGAAACGCTGGCGCGAGCGCCGATAACCCTGCGCAAAGCGGGATGAAAAAGAGCAAGTGAGACAGGGGTGCTTTGGTGATACCCGCCCGATAGACAAACTCTTTTGCTTCTTTATAGTTTTTACCGTGACCAAACAAGCGGAATTGTGCAGCCACCATACTCCCGAAATAAAAATTATAGAAAAGCCGGGGATTCAAAATAAGCCGATACCATTTTGCTTCCACGCCAAGCAGGCGCGCCATGTAGCGAGTAAATACGTAATACTTCACGTTTTCGGACTTATTCGGCTCCATGTAGAAATAGAAATCCTGTTCCTCATGCTTTAAGCGCGCGATCTCCTCACGCAATTGTGCGTCGGGTAGCAGCGCATTCCGCTTCGCAAGCAACGACGAGAAATAACGCGCCTGCAGTTCTGCGCAGGTTGGAACGCCACCTACGTCCGGTCGGGTAAAGCCTATCCAAGCCATGGTATCTCGCAGATCCGGGTGAATCATATGACAAAAACAATTGCGGATATTCTCTGCGGCTTCCTTCGCTGCCGGATGATCTATAAGGTCGAACTGCGTCTTATAGCCCGTGGACAACATGATGTCGGTGCAGGGTATTTTAGTTCCATCCTTAAGGATCAGACCGTCTTCCACCGCGTGATCCACATCAGTAAGGTGAAGCTGCAAGCGACCAAAATCTATGTCCTGAAAGAATGCATCATTCTTATTAGTAAACTCGCCGTGAAGCCCTTGTTTTACCAGATACTTCCACATCCAGATAGACGATAGCTGTCGCTCGCGCTTGTTTTCGTTGTGTCGAATGCCGCGCTGTACAATTCGGGTTTTCAGCGACGCTTCCAAATTGGACTGGCTTACAATAAAGGAATAGTGTGCAGCACGGGTGGTGCGGGAATCGTTGGTATCACCAAAAATTATTCGCGATACAATACTTTTAGGGCGTTTGATCAGCAAGTGGGCGGTCTTAGCAACCTTTGATATTTGGTGTGCGATATCGGAACCCGACTCTCCAACGCCAAGGCAAACCACGTCTTTGCCTTTAAATGCCTCAGGGGTTTTATACATATAGCTGTGATGAATACTGCCCTTGAATTGATCAAGGCCACTAATATTCGGGATATTAGGGTTACGAAATTTTCCACTGCATATGGCAACAGCGTCAAAATATTCGCTCTTGATTTCTCCAGCACTGTTGCGAAACTCGACTTCCCAGGTTTCCGAATCCAGTGGCGAGATTCTAAGTACTTCTGTTTTGAACCGCACAAATTTTTTCAGGCTGTATTTGTCTGCGAAATCATGGAGATATTCCAGATACTCCGAACCCGTCCAATAACGCCGTTTACGATCTTTGGGGATGTGGGATGAAAACGACATGAAGTAGTTCGATATCGTAAGATGGATATCGTTGTATGCGCCTACCTTGTCATCCCGGCAGTAAAAGGTACCCCCTACATCATCCTCCAGTTCAAAACAGGTTACTGAGTGACTGTCCTCACGCAACTCGCGCATGGTGACAAGCCCGGCCAATCCGGCGCCGATTACCGCCACTTTTTTCATCTGATGATTGGATGTTTCTAGACGCACTGTAATTTCCTCGCAAAGGCATTAAAACGGATAGGTAATGGACCCAGGTATTTCAGCGGCATCCACGATGAAGTGTTTTTTTCTGAATTTATAACGATCCTCTCGGATCACAACTTCGTCATTACAAATGCCAGCAGCCAGCACCTGGCTAGGCTTACCACATAAACTTTCCAACACGAAAAAACTGGAACGGCAACAGAATACAGGCTCACCGATTACCCTCTCCTCAATCGAGAGACCACTGTAAAACCGTCGCACGGATCGCTCGCGGAAAAACACACCTGTGCGCAGACCATTTACTCTGTCACGCAACATATCTATACCGGTGCAATTAACCAGCGCGAGCTCATAGTCGCTTTCCATATTTTCCTGCGTACCGATTTTATAAGTACACTTCGCATCGAAATCTTGTAGCCATACATCCAGAGACTGATCATCGAGCAGGCGTGTGTATTTCGCATAAAGATGGTTAATGTTCGCGTAGTGGAATAAAAATTCAGTCTTTTTATCCATGGGGCTGCTCCCCTAGCGCGCTTTTATAAAACCGATAGAACGCTCGAATCGCGGATTCTGACACCATATAATCGGTATCCCCCATGCCCTCACCAGCCTCTAACACAACTGGGGTATCGCCCAGGGCAACAGCGTCTTCCTGAATAAGCTCGAGCACTTCGTTATCGTCCACAGTTACAAAGCCCGCGGGGCCAAGTAGATTGGCTTGTAGTAGACGCTGCTCTGTAAGGGATATGTCTTCATCCTGAAACCCAAAAAAAGTCCAGGTTTGGATACACCTGGATGCACCATCGGGGCGTACATGACGCATCACCAGACAATTAAGTTGTTGCAAGAAAATGAGATTCGGCCAGATTGTCATTACTGCACCGGTTCCCCCCTCAAACTCACGAATGTGTTGGATCATCCGAGGGTCTGCCAGACTTAATGCGCTTTCCGCTTTCGCAGGTTTGAGCTTATCGAAGGACGCGGTAGAAACCAGTACACTTGAACTGCCAGTTTCGCTGACCACAACATCGGTTTTTTGATCACTACGCCAAATGCCAAATACCTTAAAAAAGGAATGCAAAATAGCCGCGTGTATCGGATCTTTCACATTTTCTATCTGTAACTTCCAGTTCGCCTTAATGATGTGCCGCATCTTTCCGATCACTTTAAGCGGCCGACCGTCGCAAACCCTGTCGAAGTAGCTGCAAATTTTTGGCCCCAGATAGGTCGCGAGATCGTCCATATCCGGCGCCAGCGACCCAAATACCACGCCGTTGCGCACGGCAACTTTTACCGGAGTCAGGTTGTGGTCACTTATATTAAAATCACTGGGCATACCGCCTTTACCGTCGATTCCATGCCGGTAGGGCACGCCCTTAAGTTTTCCGCTCAGATCGAACGCCCACTCATGATAGGGGCAAATAAACTGCTTAGCTTTACCCTTGTTGGCGATACACACCTTTGAACCACGGTGGGTACATCGGTTAACAAACGCGTTAATGTCGCCGGATTTGTCTCTCACAACAACAACCGGTGTTTCGCCAATATAGGTTTCGATATAAGCTCCGGCGTCCGGCACTTCACACATCAGACACAGGTAGTTCCAGGAACGCCCGCCAAAAATATTGGCAAGCTCTGCCTGATAAACGATTTCATCAGTGTAAAATTTTGGCGAAAGTCGTCTGAACTCTGTGTCTAATGGTGTGCAGCTCATATCAGGCTCCGACAAGTTCCATTTTTTCTGGTTCTTCAGCTTGCTGAGCGACGGGTTCCTCAACCTCGGCTGCCGCGAAATGAACGACAAGATCTGCAATCCTTGCCATGACAACGCCCAGCATCGACCAGCCTTTCTCCTGGATTTCGAGCAAGGGAGCAAGATCACCCACCGGATATTCGCGGATAAAGTCGTATCCCATTTTTACGTGCTCGTGGTCGTGCATGGAATGTTCGTCAAAATGCTTGTTAGTGCTTTCTGTCTGCATCGCAGGCTTAACATGCTTGTAGAAAAACGTTGCAGAACACTCCACCACCAAATGGACCAATACCACTTTTTCGATATCACTCAGCGTTTGAATAATATTTTGAAACCAGGCAGCGGACGATTCGAGAATCGGGTCGAATACTGGCGTTTTCTTGGTTCTTGCCTCAGACAAATCCCGATTGTGACCTAACTCTTCAATCAAGTGATCCCAAGCCAGGTCTTCATGCGCGCCTTCACGTGTACATAACACCCGTGCAAACACCATTTTTTGGAAATAGTTGGACCAAACCTGGAAACAGTCTAAAAATCGCGCCTTGTTAGCCGGTTTGTCTAGCAGCCCTTTATTGATCAGTGCGAATAAGCGGTGCTTGTCAAAGCGCTCCATATAGTATTCGTTACGCTGAAATAATATTTCTTTGGGATCATCGCGCAACGCCATAGCATCCGCCTCTCGCTTTTCAAACGATGCCCATGGATCTGTAATTTCTTCATACAGCCCACGCGAATCAAATTGAAGAGAAAGCCCCCAAAACCCGTTCGGCTGCCCGCCGATAAAACCGTGATCTCTACCCGGTGGAACCACCAAAATGTCGCCGGCGTTCATACTGCTTTTCACATCACCGATGGTTTCAGCACTACCTTCACACAGCAGAATCATCGAATCGACAGGGTGAGTGTGTTCATCCAACTGCTCACCCGCTTCCAGCCGAACCCACGCCATAGAAATACGATTGTCTTTGGGTAAAAAATCCACCAATGCGCTGTGCTTGGTAAAATCCTTAACGTGTCCCAGCCAATGCTCTACGCCGTTTACCACAACTGTTCGCATCGAGGGGATATCATCCCTGTTGATCAATTGAACTTGATTAGTCGTGCTCATAACTTTCTCCGTTTCCGCTAGGCATTAAGAATTATGGTTATAGTGTGTCGCGCTCAACGACTTGCAATGATTTCAAAAACTCAACGATTTTGGCTTTTTTGTCTGCATCCAGTTGATCAAAGTTATCTCGGGAGACACGTGCCTCACCGCCGTGGTACAAAATGGCTTCGGTGATGGTGGTAATATCGCCGCGATGGCCATAAGGCGCGGAGCTACCGACGTCCCACAATTTTCGGGTAAGAAATAATTCGGCACCCGGTCGGCCATCTTGGGAAAGTCGATCCTGATCCAGTACTTCGTTGCAGTAAAAGCGAATGGCATCTTCTCGCTCAGGTGCATCACATAGGTTATGCAATTTGAGATCGGTGTAGGCTTCCACTGGAATATCGCCATTCGCCTCAGCGTGCAGTCGCGGACGAGGCCCCTCCGTCGTCATGTTCCAGACAATCGATTGGGTTACATCACGGAAAGTGTGTTCCAGGTTAAGAGGGCTCGGCTCAGAAAACAGCGGGGAATTCAGCTTGAGTGATGGTTTATGGCATGAACCGCAACCGACATTTTCAAACTCCCGCTTACCGTCTCGAATGCGATGCTGCAATCTGCGGTTTTCCGGCATAACCTGTATAGGTACAGGCAAGGACGCCTGCCACACGGTAAGTGCAGTTATATCGCCAATGGAAAGCTCGCGATGTACACCGTCCAAATCGTGGTCGCTGTCGAACCCTTTACCCGCAAACAAGTCGAAGCGTTCTTCGGCCTGCATACCGTGGTGATGATTCATCGCGTCTATCGTGAAATGTCGCAGAGAGGCAATATTGCCCGATTGCGCAAACGGTCTCACCATCAAGTCTGGCCGAATACCTTTGCTGTCAACCACTTCACCGCCTGCTACGGTAATCTCAAAATCCACGCCTTTACTGGAAATTACATGCTCGCCATCGGCCAGCCCCTCGGCCTGTGCTCGCAACTCATAGGTCATTTCTCTCGCGACCATTTCAATCGCACCGGCGCCGTGCATACCGAGTGTATTGCGTTCATTGCTAAATTCATTCGAAACGGATTCTGTGACCGGGTCCAGACGCTGCGCGAGAATGAATGCGTTAACAACAAACTCACCGGCACCACCAACAAAAGGCTGCGAGTGGCACCCGGCACAAGAATTGGTTTCCGGTGCAGAGGTACGAATAAATGCAGGCTGCGTTGGCTCGCGTTTTTCTCCACCGCCTGTCGTCGCCGGACGACCTAGTCCATCACAAATGTTAAATTTTGCGGTAAACAAATGCTCGCCAAGCTCGCGAATCTTACGCAGGGAAGCAGCGCCATTTGCTATATCCGCATGCTCCACATGCGGGCCCATCACGCCCTGCTCCGGGTAGTCCGGCGGACAATCCGCATAGGAAAATAGCGGCAAGCCCAGGCCTACCATCAGAGTCAAAACACTTTTTTTACGAAAAATATCCACACGTCCCCCGACATCGAAAATAGCTGTTAATAAAGCGTCAATACGACTATTTCTTGGCATTCATCGAAATAAAGCCGTTGATTGATTCCACATTCCCCAACCAGTGCCTAATATTCGAATAGATATCCATTTTTACCCCCGCTTCCGGCGCGAGCTTGGTGTAGGTGTACAGGGCGATATCGGCGATAGTATGTTGCTCGCCAACCATCCACTCGCGGCCATTGAGATATTCATCCAGCAAATTGAGAAGAGAAATGGATTCATTGATGGCTGCGGTGTAGTCCAGGTCTTTGCCGAGTAATTTGATCGCTCGTGCAGTGACCAGGCCCTTCACCATCTGGTGTGAGGCTATCGATAAAAAACGCTGTATTTCAGCCAACTCCACTGCGGCGTCCGGCAACCATGCACCCGTCTTATCGTAAGTTTTTGCGAGATACACCAGAATTGCACTGGAGTCAGCAATAACCGTATCGCCATCCACCAATACCGGAACCTGACCAAGCATATTCAGTTTGCGAAATTGCGGCTTTTTGTGCTCGCCGTTTTTCAGGTCTACGTTTATAAGCTCATAATCCAAACCAAGAATTGAGAGCATCAGCTCTGCTCGATGTGAATGCCCGGATATAGGATGACGGTATAACTTGAGATTGCTCACATGCACTCCAAATAAAAGCCACGAAATTCAGGCGGCTATTCAACGTGAATGCGAGCGTGTTTTATAGATAGCAAAAGTAGATATTGAGTTTATAAATTGTTGACAATGCGACAGTTGACTTTCCTACAAGCCCGCAAAAACCTGCGGATTTTAGAGTGTAGTGGTTAAAAAAGGCTTCGGCTTAAGGCCTAGTTTAGGCTGGAAAAAACTTTCGATACGCGTGAGAGTGTGACTCATGTCCTAAAATTGAATGATTACAGTGGGAATTTTTTGCAGCACGAGCACCAGCGAAAATCTGCGCGCTGGTGCCTGAATTTTTCTACTGACGCGAGTTTCATTTGCTTTGGCACGCTACGATGATTAAGTCCGCAGCGGTCGTAGACACACTCACAGTATGTAGACAAGTACGCACATTTACCTTCAAGACTAAAAAAAGCTACTACACGCTTTAATGATTTGATTTAGCCCTACCCAACGGGTGGAGCAGGCAAGCTAAGCCAGTAGGTAAGCAGCTAAGTAAGTAAGTAAGCAGGTAAGTAAGCAGGTAATTACGTAAGCAGACAAGCGGCAGTTAACAACAGCCACCGTACCGCTTTTGCTTGGATGTTTTGCCAATACCGGAATTAAATGTGTTGGTGGGGTCGAGGCTGCGGTAGAACGCTTCTGTTTCTGGTGGGACTTGGTACAGATGGCCAAAGTTATGCTCGGCTGGATAAGCGGCTTGACGCGTATCCTGGTAGGCCAACAGGGCTTTTTTTACGTCCTTCGCGCAATGGCCTTTCTTTACCAGATAATCCTGATGGAACACATGGCAAAAAAAGTGACCGTAATAGAGAGGAGGCAGAATTTTTTCACTGATTTCACTGGGCAGTGCCTCAAACCAGTTGGATTCATTGCGCTTTAGGGCAATATCCAGTGCAACAATATCTTCAACTTCCTCGGTATTTACCTGCAAATAGCGCACTCCTGCTCCCGCCACCGCAAAGCGGTGCAACATTGCATCTGTGGCTTCATCCGGGGTACACGCAATGTAGGCGCCGTTGGAGGTGGCGTTACTTTTATCCGCTCGCTCATGCTCGCTTTCATTGCCAAACAGCGAGGCGAGATACCTGTTTAATTCTGCGATACCGTCCCCCGACATCTTTATAATCAAGTGATGTTCGTAACGTGCGTGAAATCGCAGCAGGCGGTTTGGCAAATGCTGTGGAAACAGCTTACTCGCCCACTGCAGCATTCTGTCTGGCAAATCTCTCGGCAGCAGAGGAACACTATTTAACACCGACGTAAAGTAGCCCTTCACCGAAAAAAGCCTGGGCATAGCATCGGTCCCCAACCGCTTTATCGCGATAAAGGTATCCTTGCCATAGTCCCGCGCCACATCAAACGCGGTTTTATGAATATACTCACCTAATACCGGCATGTGCTCGAAGGAGCTGAGAATATGCCGCCGAATTTCGGTAAACACAGCGTCATCGTTGGTACCCAAATAAAACACTTGCGACTGCTCTTCTGCAACAAAGGTATCGAGCCTTACCGCGAATACCGCCAACTTGCCCGCACAGCCGCTGGACTCAAACTGGCGGCGCGGATCGGCGTTATAACGCGCTGGGGTTTCTGCGTTTACATCGCGCACCCGCGCAATATATTCCCGGTCAGATGCCATTTTGTCCGTTGCAGGCGCGTTCGACTCCGCAGGCAACGCTTCGAGTCGCTGTAGTATCTCCTGCGGCGAATCGCCTAATTCCAGCCCCAAATGGTTAACCAGAGTAAGCTCGCCCTGCTCGTTCACCTGGGCATAAAGGGACAGTTCTGTATAAGCTGGCCCACGCTGTACAAGCGCGCCACCAGAGTTATTGGCAATACCGCCCACCACAGAAGCGCCGATACACGAAGAACCAATAACCGAATGCGGTTCACGCTTTAACGGCTTGAGGGCATTTTCCAGTTGATACAACGAAGTACCAGGAAAAGCCAGCACCTGCGAACCTTCGTTGAGCAGCACCAGCTTGTCCAGTTTTTTGCCGCTGATAATCACCACCGGCCGGTCGTAATCGTGCCCGCTCGGGCTGGAACCTTCCGTTAAGCCAGTGTTTGCAGCTTGCATAATGATGATGGCCCCCGCATTAACGCAGGCCTGGAGCACCTGCCACTGAACCCATAAACTGGAGGGAAAGACAACCGCAACAGCGCTGCCCTCCCCTGAGCGAAATCCGGTGCGGTAATAACGGGTTTGTTTGCTCGAGGTTAAAACGTTCTCTTCGCCCGCCACCTGTTGTAACGCACGGATCAGCTCACTATTGCTCATGCTAGCCATTGCCCTGAAAAAGGATATCTCTATTTATTAAGTAACTCGTTAAACTGTTTCAGCCAGGCGGGATGCGCAGGCCAGGCAGGCGCGGTTACCAGGTTGCCATCGGTGATAGCGTCGTCCACCGCGATATCCGCATAGTCGCCCCCCGCAAGTTTAACTTCCGGTGCGCACGCAGGATAAGCCGATACTTTCTTGCCTTCAATAATCTTCGCCGCAGCCAGCAGTTGCGCGCCATGGCAAATTGCGGCAATTGGCTTGGCACTGGCGGCAAAGGCGCACACCATGTCGATAACCGCAGGGTTCAGTCGCAAGTACTCCGGCGCTCGACCACCGGGAATCACCAACGCATCGAACTGACTCTCGCTTACATCCGCAAAGCTGGCGTTCAAGGTAAACGCGTGGCCAGGCTTTTCTGAATAGGTCTGGTCGCCCTCGAAATCGTGAATCGCCGTTTTTATTTTGTCCCCGGCAGATTTATCCGGGCATACCGCCAACACCTCGTGCCCCATCGCCTGCAGCGCCTGAAAAGGCACCATCAACTCATAATCCTCAACAAAATCACCTGCAATAACCAGTACTTTAGCCATCGTTATTCTCCTTGGAACTCAACTGAAACATAAATGTTAATTTTCACGCCACAAAAACGCGAGCAAAGACAAACCGCAGCCTAGAGCGTGCGCGTCGTATCTTAGGCGGCTTAGAGTGTTGAAATTGTGAATAGTGCGGTTTTGGTATGGTTTAATCAACCCGCTGCAGCATATGCTCACATAAATCGTTCGGGCGAGTGCTTTCAGCTAATGGTTCAGTTCTGTAATTGAAAAAATAGAAAGGTACTGCAACAATTTACTTGGAATACCGAGTGTAGATTATTGCCAACGCCCGAAATTTGCGTTTCGCAATCGACCGGAAGAGAGCATCAAGTAGAAAGCTGCAAAGCAATACGCTGAAACTTAAAAGGCCAGAGTAAGTTGTGAACATCTACGCCGTAAGGCAAGACAATTACAAATACCGCGACATCGATTTACATATCGACGATGTTATCGATGCCTTCCCCGAACGCTACACGCTCCACGAGTGTATGAAGTTCAGTGAGTTCAATATTGCAACGGCTGATTTTTGGCCTCTTATGAAAACGGAGTTTCTGCCGGGAGACGAGCACAGCAACGCCATACCTGATATTTCACCTTGGGTAGACGCGACCTTACTGCTCTCGCCCAAAGCCTTTCGATTCCTTGGTGACCTAATGAAACCCTTGGGCGAATTCTTCCCCCTCGTCGTCGAGGGGGAAGCCTATCAGATTTTTAACTGCCTGACGCTCGTGAACACTTTGGAAGCACAGAGCGAAATCGGTGAAATAATTGTTCTCGATGAAGGCAGCATCGGCGAAAGCCTGCTATTCAAATCCCAATTTCAAAGCTGCTTGGATACCTACTGTACAGATCGATTTAAACAGGCGGTGGAGGAGTTCGAACTCCACGGTGTAGTCTTTGATAGGCGGCTTGCCAGCACTTGTCAGTAATACTGACAAGCTAGAGGCCATTGCTTGCGATGCTCGGGGAACGTGTCTTTAGCTCAGGGTCAGTTTTTTGAGCCGCCCTATAGGGTTAACTTGGAGTTCTGTGAAAAACTGTACTAGGCATTGATAGCGAAATTTAAAAACAGACGTTAACCATTCAGAATAGCGCTTTTGAGAAAGCCACGTTAAGTGCAACCTGTCTCTCGTCTGCCATCGACGGACATTAGTCTAATCCAAACTCAAAGATATTCCCCTTATTTCTGATATTTAAAAAGGTATTGATTGATCGTTCCATAAGACACTTAAATCCACGTCATCACTGTCAGGTTGATTCTCAACATTCAGCTTGCTAAATTGAATTACCATCGGCAAGTCAAAGGAAGTTCCTGTCACTATACAGCAACCTTTGCTCAAGTTTGGGATCATGCCTCTCGACAGACTGTCTAATGTGCTTACTGTGTTTTCCAGTAAAAATAAATCCCTATCGTTGACCAGCCTATGAATGAAAAAGTTATGCAATTGTGACATTATAGTAGGAGATATATCCGCTGGTCGCTGACTGGACAGCGTGAGATACATACCAAACTTCCTGCCTTCCTTAATTATTTCCTCAAAAAGTTCCAGCCTATAGTCTTTCCAACTCTCATACTCTCTGTTTGATTGTACTGATAAAATGTTATGAGCCTCATCTATTATGAGGTGCATCGTTTTTGTCGGTGGACTTTGGTTTGCAAGAGCATTTTTATGCTTGTTGTAATAATACTTTGCAAGGAGCAATGGAATTACCTTTTTTGTTTCCTGATTTGCCTTTCTCATTGATATGACAGTAAGTATTTTATCGTCTTGCTCATTGGAAACAGTAATGACTTTCTTCAATGAAGAAATTGATGACTCTATTCTTTTTAGGAGAGGCTGAATGTGGTCGAATTGAACATACCCGCCAATCAGATCGCTTGCTAGCTGAAGGTTAATACGAACAATCAGTTGGTCAAAATGTGTTAAAGCCGGTAACGTGATATTGTCTATGTCATTTTTAAAATAGTTGATATATGTGCTGTCGTTTTTACCACCATCTAGTGATGCAAATGGATTGCTACCTGGAAAGTAGAATTTCTCAAGTTTTCCATGCCAGCTTAGTCGAGAAAGCTGATCCTCTAACTCCGTTGCGCCTATTAGTTTCGCAACAATTCTAAGAAGATCAGAAAACTCCTTTTTAGGTGAAGCGGAAGTCAATGCGCGAGTAAAAACTTTTTTAGTGTAGGCTTGCAGGCTATTGGGTACGTCCAAATATTTCTCCCGCCCTTTAACCACCCTAGACAAAAACGGCTTTTGGGTGTTTTCTGTAGCCTTAAAAAGTATGCCAAAAACCTCCGCATCCCAAAATTCCTCTTCAGAAAGTGGAAATCGCTGTCCTTGGTCGGTTTTTGTGTCGAGTATATATACGCTTTTCTCCTCTAGCGGGAGAAGCTGGTTGCCGGTATATTCACCATTAAAATCGAGAACAATAAATTGGCTTTTCCCAGCTATGCTGGCTTTCTTTTTTTCAAATAAGTTTGTATATAAATTGGTTAGCGTATTGGACTTTCCACTTCCTGTATTACCAAATATTCCGATATGGGTATTAAACAGTTTTGACCATGATAGAGAGACGGGAATACCTTCCTTTAACAGCTTTCCGACGAAAAAATCCTCTTGGCATCGCCCATATATTGTTGATAGCTCGGACTCCGATATAAGGAATACCGAATCTCGAATCATTGGTAGGTATTTTATTCCCTCCAAAAATTCACCTTCTTGAAAGTAACCTATTGGCCTTAGCTCAACCTTTCTAACAAAGTCGGTCTGATCTTCGTTCAATTTCTTTTCATCTAAATACTCGCCCTCGACGATACAAACTATGTTTCTAAAGCCGCGCCGTATTGTCACGTGTTCCCGTATTGAGATACCTTTATATTTCTCTCCAAGGTAAAAAAGCGTTTCTTTGTTTGATTCGTCAAAAACACGAATGACAATTTTTACACCTCGTACCTCTATTACCTCTCCAACGCTATCCATTAGCAGTTCCATCGCCTTTTGATAAAGTGAATACTTGTGAGTTGAATGCAGAAAAGTTTAGGACAGCTTCGGTTGTTACGAGCTTAATATTTGGATAGTCTTTAAACTTCGCACTCATAACAGACTTCTCAGGTTCGTTAAAACAGCAAACGTAAACGGTGAGAGATGGATTTGAAAGTGATCGCTGGACAAGATGTAATATGTGTTCGTCTGCGAATGAAAATCCGAATGTTATAAAAACGGTATTCGGTCGTTCAAGCTCAAAACTAAGATGTCTAAGAATTTGATAATAATTCTCTTCAAAAACGGTTTCATAAAACTTCCATTTGGTTGGATTTACTATAGGAAGTTTGTTGTACTTACTCCAAAATCCTTGGCAATATACTTCGTCGTTGTGCTGCAAAGCAAGAAGGTCGTTTTCAGTGGCATTCTCATTTCCAACAATCGTGGAAAACTCACTGAGAAGCTCCAACTCTCTTTCGTTAAATGATATTCCTGCATCCTGATTGCTGTAGTCCACGACAATGTGGCCGCTTTCTTTTTTCCAATATACCGATCCGTGTACATGCAGGACGTTTATTTGAGGTGTTGGCGTTGAATAGTTATCAAATATTCCTTTTTGTATAACGTGATTGTTATAGTTTTTCGTATGAAAATATCTTTTTTTGAAGCCGTTTGTTCCATCGTTTATGGAAACTGTTTGACCGCTATTCGATAATATATTTTCTGCTGCAAACTCTAGGCAGCCATCATAGTTTGTAGTGTATATATTGCATTTTCGTTCGTTAGCTTTCTTTTCCTTTATCACACTAGAAACGGTTGATATGAAATCTGTATAGTGATTTATCACCTCTAATCTGTGAGGTGGTAATGGTACAGGAGGGTTTGATTCGATAGCTGGTTTTATGCAGGAATTGTAATAGTGCATAAATAACAGCGTATTTAGTGTTTCTTGATTCCGCTTGGTCAATTCAACAGATAGCGTTTCAACCGTGAACTGTTCTTCCATCAAGCTATCTTTGAGTGATAGCTGTAGGGTTGGCAAGTATCCGAAAGATGCGCCAGAGCCAATTAGAAAGTTTAGATTCTGTTCATATATTTCTGAAATATTTAACTCTGATGCCATGAATAATATCCTTCTTATTTTCTTTGCGCGGTTTTAGACCTTGAAGCTAAAATGAAGGTCGAGCAATTGATTTTGCTTTATGGCGCGAACCCAGCCCATTGTTTAGTTATTTACACTACTCATGTCAGTTATGGTCCCATCAATAATTTTTTTGCCAGATATACAATAAATGGGTCCATCCTTTATTTATGCCCGCTAAAGGTCGAAAGCAGCTCTTCAACGACGTTAAAAGAAAGACACCTAGCCCACCCCAGCGGTACTAATAAGCGGGGAATAAACAAACAGCAGTGCAGTAAAACTCTCAAAATCACTCTTCGATTTTACCAGTGGTCAGAACTGCTTTTTGTGTGCCTTTAAGAGCCTGATTGATAGAGAGGACTAAAGAAAGAGGGGTTGAGCGGCTATAGGCATATAGCGATGGATGATTTTGCCACTGTTCAACAGCCAAAGTTGAGGCGGGCGCCTCGTGGTGAGCTGGGGTGAACCTCTCCCCTTTATCGTATCTGAACTCCATTCAAGCACATCCGATTTGCCTTACGAATTCTGGGAGTTTATGGGGGGAGCCGGAAACTTGTCAAATATTGATCACTGGCATTCATAGCCACCTATTACTGCCGCCCCCCTTTATCTGGAGTCGAGTCAGTGGCGCTGCCAATGCAACAAGACCACACTCTGAATCACCTAGTCTAGGGCACGTCTTACGCCAAAACACGCTTCGAATTTGGACTTAATATGGACTTAAATTACAGACACAAAAAAGCCACCCGTTCAGGGAGTTAGAGAGATCACGGGGGTGTGGCCGGAATGGACTCGGTGCTTTGCATCTCGGGCTGTGCGCCCCAGGCTGCACCCGTCCCTATCGGGCGCCCAAATCTGCCTTTGGCAAATTAGTGAACCGAGGTCTAAGAACAACGTCGGTCACTTCAACCGGCAAACAAAAAAGGCCACCCGTTGGGTGAGTTAGAGAGATCACTGGGGTGTGGCCGGAATGGACTCGGTGCTTTGCACCTCGGACTGTGCGTCCCAGGCTGCACCCGTCCCTATCGGGCGCCCAAATTTGCCTTTGGCAAATTAGTGAACCGAGGTCTAAGAACGAAAGTCCATCACTTCAGCCGGCAAACAAAAAAAGGCCACCCAATAGGTGGCCTTTTTTTGTTTGATTGGTCGGAGTGGCCGGATTTGAACCGACGACCACCACACCCCCAGTGTGGTGCGCTACCAGGCTGCGCTACACTCCGAATTCGCTGCGTACAATGGCAGGCGAGGCGCACATCATACGGATTACAGGGCTTTATGCAAGCCCCTTTTTTGCTGTATTTTGGCGGCTTGATTAGCTTTTAAGCATCGCCAAAACGGCTTCCAGCTCTCTGATCATATCCTGCACAACATCGCCCAGAACAAGTTCTTCAGGCTTGCCGTCAGTGGTCATTTGCTGGCGCGCACCACCGATGGTAAAGCCTTGATCGTAGAGCAGGGAGCGGATCTGGCGGATGGTAAGTACATCGGACCGCTGATAGTACCGGCGGTTGCCGCGGCGTTTAACCGGTTTGAGTTGCGGAAACTCCTGTTCCCAATAACGAAGAACGTGCGGTTTTACCGCACACAACTCGCTGACTTCTCCAATGGTGAAGTAGCGCTTGCCAGGGATTACGGGTAATTCGTCGTTATTACTCGGTTCCAGCATACGCTTCGACTCGTGCCTTTAATTTTTGTCCTGGCCGAAATGTTACCACCCTTCGCGCGGTGATAGGGATCTCTTCCCCGGTTTTGGGATTTCTGCCCGGACGCTGTTTCTTGTCGCGTAAATCAAAGTTTCCGAAGCCGCTCAGCTTCACTTGCTCGTTGTTTTCGAGCGCGTTGCGAATCTCTTCGAAGAAGTACTCTACCAGTTCTTTGGCTTCACGCTTGTTGAAGCCAAGTTCCTCGTAGAGGTTTTCTGCCAAATCCGCTTTGGTTAACGATTCTTTTGAGCCATTATCGGAGGCTTGCATCGAATTCATCCCCCAGTTGCGCAACGATTGCGCTCACTGCACTGTTGATTTCTTCTTCATTAAGAGTGCGTGAAGGATGCTGAAAGGTCAAGCTAAAAGCAAGACTTTTTCTTTTAGGATCAATGCCTTCGCCGCTATAAACGTCAAAAACCTTTAACTTCTTCAAGCTTTCGCCAGCATTATTTCTGATGACAATTTCGAGCTGTGCACTGCTGACGCCCTTGTCGACAAGTACGGCCAAATCGCGGGTAACGCCCGGGAATTTAGACAATGGCTTAAACTCGGGCACGGTGCCTTCGGCGACAGCCTGTTGGTCCAGCTCGAACACGAATACTGGGCGTGCGATACTCAGCTGCTTCTGGACTGCCGGGTGAATGGCACCTAAATAGCCTACAATCTTGTCGTTCAAGACAACATCAGCACACTGACCAGGGTGCATGGCGGGGCGTGTGCTGGGTGCAAACTGGAACGCCTGGCCAGTAATCGCCAGCAGCGACTCCAGGTCCCCTTTCAGGTCGTAAAAATCCACTTCACCTTTGTCCGCGGACCAGGCCGCCTCGTAGCGCGGACCGTAGATTAAACCGGCAATACCCGGTACCTGGGTTAGCCCTGCTTCGGAAGGGACAAAACGCAGGCCTTTCTCGTATAGTCGCACGCGGCTTTGCTGGCGGTTGAGGTTGCGTACCAGGGTATCCACCAGACCGGGAACCAGCGAAGTGCGCATGGTGCTCATATCGGCAGAAATCGGGTTGAGCAATTCAACGGCTTCTCCACCTTCGAAGAGCTGGTGCAATTTCGGGTCGATAAAGCTATAGGTAATTGCTTCCTGATAACCACGCCCTATCAACTGGCGTGCGACACGGTCTTCGGGAATTTTCTGCTCGCGAATAAGCGGCAATTCCGCAGTAATACGCATCTGGGTGCTGGGCAGGTTGTTGTAGCCGTAGATACGCGCCAATTCCTCGAGCAGATCCTCTTCGATGCTGATGTCGAAGCGGTAAGTCGGTACGTTGAATTCCCACCCTGTTGCGGTGGTATCCCGCAGTTCCAAACCAAGGCGCGCGAGAATATCCAGCACTTCGTCGTCCGGAATAGCGAAGCCGAGACCCAGCTCAATGCGTTCGCGACGCAGGGTAACGCTGCGTGCAGCGGGCAATTCTGTTGGCAACTCCTGGCAAACAACAGGCCCTGCTTCACCGCCGACGATGTCGAGTAACAGCTGGGTCGCTCGCTCTAATGCGGCGACTGTGCCATTGAAGTCTACGCCGCGCTCAAAGCGGTGCGAGGAGTCGGTATGCAGGCCATAGGAGCGCGCGCGACCGGCAATGGCCAGCGGCGAGAAGAACGCACTTTCCAGGAATATATTGGTAGTAGTGGTAGTAACCGACGAGGGTTCGCCCCCCATAATACCGGCCATGGCCAGCGGGCCTGCGGCATCTGCGATCACCAGGGTGTCGCTGTTAAGTTTTACTTCCTGGCCGTCCAACAACGTCAGGCATTCATCCTGTTCGGCCATGCGCACGCGGATGCCGCCATTCAGTTTGTCCAGGTCGAACGCGTGCATCGGCTGACCCAGTTCGAGCAGGATGTAGTTGGTTACGTCCACAATGGCATCGATGGAGCGAATACCGCCGCGGCGAAGGCGTTCCTGCAGCCATTGCGGGCTCGGCGCACTCACATCAACACCCTTGATAACGCGCCCGGCGTAGCGGGCACAGGCATTGCCCGCCAGCAGCTCAACCGGGAAGGATTCCGCTGATTGTGGCGCTACTGGTGTAATCTCGGGGTAGCTCACCTCACATCGGTTCAATACGCCCACTTCGCGCGCAAGGCCCTTAAGGCTCAAGCAATCACTGCGGTTAGGGGTAAGGTCTACTTCAATAATGGTGTCGTTAAGACGGAGGTATTCGCGTAAATCGGTGCCTACTGGCGCGTCTAGGGCGAGTTCCATCAAGCCGGAATCATCGTCACCCACTTTCAGTTCAGTTTCTGCACACAGCATTCCCATGGATTCCACGCCGCGCAGCTTGGCCTTTTTAATTTTGAACGCTTTACCGTCGTCACCCGGTGGCAGCTGTGCGCCTACCAGGGCGAATGGAATTTTGATGCCCACGCGCGCGTTGGGGGCCCCGCAGACTACTTGCTTGATGCCGTCTGGCGCACCGGCAACTTTACATACGCGCAGTTTGTCCGCGTCCGGATGTTGCTCGGCTTCCAGAATTTCGCCGACGACCACCTGACTAAAGCTGCCGGCCACCGGTTCTACGCCGTCCACTTCCAGGCCAGCCATGGTGAGCTGTTCTACGAGTTGTTCTGTGTTAATGCTGGGGTTTACCCAGGTACGCAACCAGGATTCGCTGAATTTCATGTTTTTTTAGCTCTGTATTCTGTGGAAGCCGGACATTCCACACTGTATTAATTGTGTGCTCGCACGACCACGCGCGCGCATGCTTTCTGCTCTGACCGTTGGCTTAAAATTGCTTCAAAAAGTCGAGATCGTTCTCGAAGAACAGGCGCAAATCATTGACGCCGTAGCGAAGCATGGCGAGGCGCTCTACCCCCAGGCCGAACGCGAAGCCGGTATACACCTCTGGGTCCACGCCACTTGCACGCAGCACATTCGGGTGCACCATGCCGCAGCCACCAACTTCGAGCCAGCCGGTTTTGCTGGACGCCCACTGAATATCGAACTCAGCTGAAGGCTCCGTAAACGGGAAGAAGGATGGACGAAAGCGTACTTCGAGGTCGTCTTTTTCGAAGAACACGCGCAGAAAATCCACAATGGTCCCTTTAAGGTCTGCAAAGCTGACGTTTTTATCAACAACTAACCCTTCCACCTGATGGAACATCGGTGTGTGAGTCTGGTCGGAATCGCAGCGGTAAACACGGCCGGGGCAGATGATGTAAATCGGCGGCTGCTGGTTTTCCATGGTGCGCACCTGTACCGGCGAGGTATGGGTGCGCAATACGCGGTCTTCATCCACGTAGAAGGTATCGTGCATCGCCCGCGCGGGGTGATGTGCGGGAATATTGAGGGCATCGAAGTTGTGATAGTTGTCTTCAATCTCCGGGCCCTGCTCAACTTTATACCCGACGTTACTGAAGATGCGCTCGATTCTGTCCAAAGTGCGGGTTACCGGGTGTAAGCCGCCCACCTCGTTACGGCGCCCTTCAAGCGTCACGTCGATGGTTTCGGAGGCGAGTTTGGTATTGATCGCCGCCAGTTCCAACGCTGCCTTTTTCTGGTTTAGTTGTTCTTGAACACGGGCAACGGCTTCGTTAATTTTGGCTCCAACCACCGGGCGCTCTTCTGCGCTTAGTTTGCCGAGGGTTTTGCGCAGCGCGGTGAGCGGGCCTTTTTTGCCCAGGTAATTGACTCTCACAGTGTCCAGCGCGGCCAGGTCGTTGGCGCAGTTGACCAATTCAATCGCTTCTTCGGTTAACGCTTCTAGATTTTCCATAGTGGTGTGTGCTTCGATACTTATTCGAATGTCGAAATTTGAGAATTTGCGCTTACGCAAAGCGCAGAGAAGGTGCTGATTATCGCTGAACTGGCCAGTGATTTTGAGCGAACAGGCGTTATTTTGGCTGCTCGCCAGAAAAAATAAAGGGAAGCGTCGAAACGCTTCCCTTTATGATCGTTTTACAAACCCATTGGTTACCCAATGACTTTGATCAAGCAGCCAGCGCGTCTTTTGCCTTCGCTACAATAGCGGCAAATGCAGGCTTGTCGTGAATAGCCAGGTCAGCCAATACACGACGATCCAGCGTAATCTCCGCTTTTTTCAGACCAGCGATCAAACGGCTGTAGCTCATGCCTTCGGCGCGAGACTGTGCGTTGATACGGGTGATCCAAAGCGCGCGGAAATTGCGCTTTTTGTTGCGACGGTCGCGATACGCGTACTGACCCGCCTTAATAACGGCTTGTTTAGCTACACGGAATACGCGCGAACGAGCACCGTAATAACCTTTTGCTGCTTTTAAAACTTTCTTGTGGCTGCGGCGCGCCACCACTCCACGTTTAACTCGAGCCATGTGAACTCCTCTCTAAATAATTACTGGTGGGGCCAATTACTTGGCGCGCAACATACGATCTACCGCTGGCACATCAGCCGCGTTCAGCGTGCTGGTACCGCGCAACTGACGCTTGCGCTTGGTAGTCATCTTAGTGAGGATGTGGCTTTTGAAAGCGTGTTTGTGCTTGTAACCGCCAGCAGTCTTTTTGAACCGCTTAGCAGCACCGCTATGTACTTTAGCTTTTGGCATTTGTCTTCTCCAAAATCGGGTTTAAACCCAGAGTGTTACTTTCAGAACCAACTAGGCAGCTAAAAAGCCTGAGGGTTCGTTTGTTAGGTCAGAACCTGCGCGAACACGTGCACAGCCCCTGCCCTACTTTACGCCGAGTACTTACGTATGGCGTAAAATCTGTGAGCTACGCGCCTCGCCAAAGCTGTATCCAGCGAATAAAAAACGCGCAACATCGAAATACTATTCTTCGCGACGCAGCCCAAACTGGCTGCTCTCTGCGTCAACTTAAACTATCAACGCAAAATCAACTCATCAACTCTAACCAGCAAAGACAACGGCTCGTATCTTGTGCCAGTTCTCGTGACCAGCCATGCCCGGATCGCGAAGCTTGCGGATTTTAAAGGTGATTCGGCGAATACTCAAGTGATACAGAGCCAATCACTTGAAGTAAGTACCCACTTATGACCCAAAAGACGTTACACCAGCCGTTTTTGTGGCTTGGTCCACACCCGCACGGCTAATGTGCCCCGCATAGGGAAACATGCCGTTGTGAGTAGACACGCCAAACCTAGGGTTGCAAGAGTAAGCACCATAGACCTGTCGACTGGCAAGCCGATGCTTCCCAGCATGGTAGACACATTGATATAGCGCGCACCTGCCAGAAACAACCCGGCGAATATCACAAACTGCACTCGATTCAACACGGGAAGCGCAATGAGCGTGCCCGCGAGCAAGGTGTAGTCATAGATGTGCAGCGGCATGCACAGGAGCGTTATGAGGAACACAAGGGCGACGTATTGGGGAGCAAACGGGGGCGTTACCCACTCGGCAACAACCAAATGGCGATGAACAAGCGCTACCACAGCAACGAGTAAGGTGCCTAACACAGCAACCGTCGCCGTAGCCCAGCCAGTGAGTGAGCGCAGGCCCGGCAGGATACCAGCATCATTCGGCCCTCCGGCATGCTGGTAGTCGGCGATAGAACGTTGCAACTCTGGCAACGGATTTAGATCTCCTCCCCACAGCAACATGATGCCGTTGAACAACCCCACCACCAATGCTGCGCGGAAAAATACTGGCCGCCGAACCGGCTGTGCAAGTATGAACCCCATCAAAAGCAACGATAGATGCGGCTTAATAGACGCAACCAACACACAGATCGCGACCAGCCAGTAGCGCCGCAGCTCCAAAAAGTAAAGCGCACCGAGTATGCCAGCCAAGGCAAAAAGCGAGGTTTGCTCCACGTAAATCGTAGCGGCCACCGAGCTGACCATGCTAGCGACCGCAACGACAACAGCAACACTCAACGCCCTGTGCTTGGTTATTACCGCCGCCTTTGTATGGCGTGAGATGAGCATCCAGAGAAGAGAAAGGGTAATTAACCACACGAGAATATTGATACCGGCCAACAACCAGCGGGCAGTATTCCAGCTACCCGACAAAGCAACGGGAACCGTTACCAACGCCAGAGACGGCGGGTAGAGATGCGCTGCATCGCCGCCCTGGTCACCGTAGAGCGTCGGGCGAAAATTTTCACCCTGCATTTCCTCAGCCCATACTCGTTGATACAACAGATGATCGTAAGGGCTGTTACCCGAGAGCCATATCTTGCCACTCACGTAGAGATGCCTGCCATCGAGAAATTTGTTGGGCGCTGTTCCACTCATGGGTTTGAGTAACAGCAACAACGTACATGCGGCAAACAACACGGCCAATACGCGAAAAATAACGGGAGAAGCTTTCATAAACTGTACCTTCCATGAATAACAGTTTGTCGGGATGCTTTACCCATAAATCCGGCAGCTAACTGACATCTAAACCACTGGATTAGGTCGAGTTTTAACGAGCTGGTACAAAGGAACACGCTGGAAAAAGTGCGCATGTTTCTTCATCGGAAAAACTCGATCAGCCATATGTTTTCACACATGCCACAACGTCGGAGTAAAACATTCCCAGCGAAAAAGGCACGCCAATTAACTAACTGGTTCCGGTGCAGTTCGGTGGAATCTCATCCAGTGGCGTGCGGCTTCTTTTACCTCAGCAATCCATATGCCGCTACCTATTGGCTAAATAGCGTCTGTGGCGTGCTAGATTTCGTTTTTTCGATTTGAAAGGAAGGAGGTTTTTGCATTGGCGCGTGGAATTTTTTACAAAAATTTTCTGGCGCCAACAGCGAGGCGGAGCAACTGGAAGTGCGGGGCGAGAGGCGGGCAAAAAGAATGTAACAATAATTTTTTATAAGCCCCAAAATAAAAAATGCGCCCAACCGGTGCGAAAGAACTTTCACACCAAAGGTTGCGCGCATTTTTAGTGACGTAAACTTTTACAACCGTTTACGCCTACAACCGCTTAGGCTTCGCGACTTAAATACCGCAACCACAAACGCATTAAAACTGTTGTTTGCAATTACCAGTGCTTAGCCGCAGATGTACTGCAGATTATTTACGCTTCTTGGGCGCTAACACCATAATTAACTGGCGCCCTTCCATCTTCGGATACTGCTCTACTGACGCGATTTCATCCAGATCTACTTCGATACGTTTCATCATCTCCATACCGAGCTCCTGGTGAGCCATTTCACGGCCCCGGTAGCGCAGAGAGACTTTTGCTTTGTCGCCATGCTCAATGAAACGCTGCAAGTTACGCAGTTTAACTTTGTAGTCACCCTCTTCAGTACCAGGGCGAAACTTCATTTCTTTAACCTGCTGTTGCTTTTGTTTCTTTTTGGCTGCCGCTTTTTGCTTCTTAATCTCAAAAAGGTGTTTGCCATAATCCATGATTTTGCAAACGATTGGCTCGGCCTCGGAAGCAATTTCCACCAGGTCGAGACTGGCAGCCTGAGCGGCCTCCAACGCTTCTGTGAGGGTCACAATTCCAACTTGTTGACCGTCGGCGCCTATAAGGCGTACTTCTTTAGCTTGTATCTGATCATTAATCGCCGCTTTCTTTGAACGCCCTTTGGCAGTATCACGATTGTTAATGGTGCATTTCTCCTCTGCAAATTAATCGTTATCCAGCATCCGCTGTCTTTTATAAGGCGAAAACTATGCCCGCCCACGCTTGGCGACGCTGTCTGCCAAGAGTGTAGCAAAATCGTCAACGGAGTATGTTCCCAGGTCTTTGCCTTCGCGGGTGCGAACCGCAACGGAGTTGTTTTCCATTTCCTGGTCGCCGACGACCAGCAGATAGGGAACCTTCTGGATTGTGTGCTCGCGGATTTTAAAGCCGATTTTTTCATTTCTCAAGTCGGAAACCACCCTAAAACCCTCGTTTTGCAAGGAGTTACGGACTTTTTCGGCATATTCGGCTTGATTATCTGTGATATTCATAACAACGACCTGCTCTGGCGCCAGCCAGGGAGGGAAGGCACCCTCGTAGTTCTCGATCAGAATACCAATAAAACGCTCGAACGACCCAAGAATGGCGCGGTGCAGCATGACTGGCACCTGACGGGAGCCGTCTTCTGCGACAAACTGTGCATCCAAGCGTGCCGGCATAGAGAAATCCACTTGAATGGTGCCGCATTGCCATACTCGGCCAATGCAGTCTTTCAGGGAGAATTCAATCTTCGGCCCATAAAATGCGCCTTCGCCGGGCAGGTACTCAAATGCCAAACCTTTTGCGTTAAGGGCATCCGCGAGCGCCTTCTCAGATTTATCCCACACTTCCTCGCTGCCAACCCGCTGTTCCGGGCGGGTGGACAAGCGGATAATCACGTCCTCAAAGCCGAAATCCCGGTATACCTCGTACAACAGGTCGGTAAAGATGGAGACTTCGCTTTGAATGGCGTCTTCAGCACAGAAAATATGGCCGTCGTCCTGAGTGAACGCACGAACACGCATAATGCCCTGCAGCGTGCCTGAAGCTTCATTACGGTGGCAGGAGCCGAACTCGGCAAATCGTAGCGGCAGGTCGCGATAGCTCTTCAGACCCTGATTGAACACCTGAATATGACAAGGGCAGTTCATCGGTTTAACCGCGTAATCGCGGGATTCTGACTCAACGGTGAACATGCCATCGCGGAATTTATCCCAGTGCCCGGAGCGCTCCCACAAGCTTCGGTCGACAACCTGTGGCGTTTTAATTTCTTTATAGCCGTTTTCGCGCTGAACTTTGCGCATATACTGCTCAATTGCGGTGTACACCGACCAGCCTTTAGGGTGCCAAAACACCATGCCCGGCGCTTCTTCCTGCAAGTGAAACAGGTCGAACTTTTTGCCCAGCTTACGATGGTCGCGTTTTTCCGCCTCTTCCAACCGGTGCAGATACGCTTTCAGGTCTTTCTTGTTCGCCCACGCGGTGCCGTATATCCGCTGTAGCATTTCGTTTTTCGCGTCGCCTCGCCAGTAAGCGCCCGCGACTTTCATCAATTTAAAGTATTTGAGTTTGCCGGTTGATGGCACGTGGGGGCCACGGCAAAGGTCTTCGAAGTCGCCCTGCTTATATAGAGACAGGTCTTCGTTCGCAGGAATACTCTCGATAATCTCCGCTTTGTAGTCTTCGCCAATACCGCGGAAAAAAGCCACGGCTTCGTCGCGCGGCAGCACCCGGCGGGAAACAGGGATATCCTGCTCAGACAACTCCGTCATTTTTTTCTCAATGGCGGCTAGATCTTCCGGGGTGAACGCCCGCGAGTAGGCGAAATCGTAGTAAAAGCCGTCGTCAATAACCGGCCCGATGGTCACTTGTGCTTCCGGAAACAGCGATTTCACCGCTTGCGCCAACAGGTGAGCGGTAGAGTGGCGGATCACCTCCAGACCTTCTGGCGATTTTTCCGTCACAATGGACAGGGCCGCATCTTGCTCAATGGTGAATCCGGCATCTACTTCCTTGCCGTCCACAATGCCAGCCAGGGTAGCTTTGGCCAGACCTGGGCCGATATCAGCGGCAACATCCAGAACGGTAATGGGGTTGGAGAATTCGCGCTTGGAACCGTTGGGGAGAGTTATAACAGGCATATTTGTATCCTCAGTGGTGACCCCTACGAAAGGCCACGTGATTATGGGTGCGACGAACGGAACATGATCACCGCACGTAAAAAAGCGAGCCGCGGATTATATAGACAAGCGACGTACAAGTCTAAATTCACGACACGTTTGAAATTGTAATCCATCGTTGACTGACCGCCAAAAGCCCTTATCATGCAGCTCTCGCTTAACGCCTTAAGAAACTCAAGGATTACCACCGGTTTTGCTTCCCCTTCACCCAGCAACGCTCGCCAGATATCTCGTGATAACGCTGCTCGCCACAGCGTATAAACAGAGCGCTGCATCGCCATGGATAGACGCCGGAGACGCCCGCACCCGCCACCACCTGCTAATTCTAAAAGACGCAGGTAAAATTCGGCTGCCACTTAATACCTGGCCGCTCATGTGGAGCGGGGTAAAGAGTGAGTTGGACGAATTGCGAGCAGAATCCCTCAGTCAGCGAGAACTGTGGTCGTATCAATACTTGCGGCACCAGCTTAAGCGCGCGATGCGTGAAACAGAACTCAGCATTCAAGCACAAGCGGCGAGCAGCCCAGGCGCATTTGCCGGCTTTTCAGCGCCCGAAAACGACCCGCAATTCGGTCGTATTTCATCAACATTTACCCGCACTAACTTTGCCCTCAAGCTATCGCGAAGTTACGTATTCGATCCGTTGGACGACCACACGAATCGATACGATGACTCCTATATCGCCACTACACTTGGCAATTGGGTGCTTGGCGTCGGCGCACAATCACGCTGGTGGGGCCCGGGTTGGCAATCGAGCCAGATGCTGAGCACCAATGCCCGGCCAACGCCCGCACTTTTTGTTCAGCGCAAAGATGCGAGCGCCGCGAAAAACACCTACCGCACCCCCGTTAGCTGGGACATTGCGCTCTTCGCTGGCGAACTGCAACAAAACGACTACGAGCGAAAACCGCTGTTCTCCGGGGCCAGGCTCTCTGTGTCTCCTTCGCGCTTTCTCGAAATCGGTGCAGCGACCACGCAAATATCCAGCGGTGAAATAAAGCGAAACGACGAGCCCGCAGAAGAAACCGAGAGCTACAAAATGATCAGCTTGGATTGGCGCGCGAGTACGAATGCGCCCTGGGGCCAACTGGCGGTTTATCAGCAAATGGCTCAAGACAATTCTAAGCTAGGCGAGAACAGTTACGTTTACGGTATCGAAAATGCGATGCTTCTGGGCAATACCCATACTCGCGTTGCCATCGAATATAACGACAATACACCGGTGACAACGGAAAATACCGATCTGGTTCATGGCTACCGCAACTACGAGCGCAGCCTGGGGTCGGCATTCAACTTCGATAAGCACAGCCAAAGCGCAACACTGTTGGCGCAGCACTATTTCAGTAACGGCCACCAACTACACTGGAAACTAGGCAGAGTTACCTTGAACAACGATAATACGCCCGAAGTAGCGGCCACGGAGGTCGCAGAACAGCATGCACAGAACACCTCTTTTGCTGCTGTAAGCTACTCTGCGCCAGTTAACAGCTGGTTGAAAATCTCTGTCGGTGTTAATTACTTCGCGAATAAGTTACGCCTGGCAGACGAAACAATCAGCTCCGGCGGCTACGCAACCTTCGACCTTGAATTTTAAATGCACCTGGAAACAAGAATCAGCACGGAAACCACTCATCACATGAATGCCCATCCTATACAAGCCTGCTCTATGAACGTGAAAAGATTCAGCTACCTGCTTGGCCTTCTCGTCTGCCTCTTCGCCAGCCTGCATATCAACGCTCAGGGGCTGGGCTTTACCCCCACCCCGGAACAGATCGAAAAATTCAAGCAGATGTCACCCGCCGAGCAAGAAGCGCTCGCGCGCTCGATGGGAATTAATCCCAGCGAATTTCAACAGCTCATCGGGAGTGGCAGGAGCTCCACTCCAGCCGCTGACGCACGGGAGGCAATCTCAGGTAAACGTGAGCGAATTAAATCCGGTACCGGCGAGTCCGAAGTCGAAAAAACCGCGTTGCTCGGCGTGGACGAACTAAGCCTGGAAGAAGATAAAGAAAAAGACTCGATCAACGAAAAGCTTGAGCTCTTTGGTTACGACATCTTCCAATTTGGTGCAGATACTTTCTCGCCAAGCGTCGACATCCCTATTCCCTCAGACTATGTCTTAGGGCCAGGCGACACGATCAACGTGCAGCTGTACGGCAAGGAAAACACCACGCACAGCCTGACAATTGATCGCGACGGCCAGGTAATGTTCCCGAATATTGGGCCGGTATCCTTGGCGGGCTTGTCCTACTCCAAGGGCACTGCAAAAATCGAAGAAATTGTCAGCCAGCAAATGATTGGGGTTAAAAGTTCAGTCACCATGGGCACGCTGCGCACTGTGCGGGTGTTTGTACTTGGTGAGGCAAACGTCCCCGGCTCCTATGTTGTGGGTTCGCTGTCCACGATGACGAACGCCATTTTTGCCTCCGGTGGCATTACCAAAATCGGTTCGTTGCGCAATATTCAATTGAAACGACAGGGCAAGGTCGTTACGACACTGGATCTTTATGATCTACTGCTGCATGGCGACACCAGCAAAGATGCACGGCTTCTACCCGGCGACGTTATTTTCGTTCCCCCCATAGGTAAAACCGTCGGCGTTGCGGGCGAAGTAAAACGCCCTGCTATTTACGAACTACTGAAAGAAAAGAGCGTTGCCGATGTTATCAGCCTGGCGGGAGGCCTACTTCCCACCGCGTTTGTGCCCGCATCACGGATCGAACGTATTTTGCAAGACAGCGGTGAGAAAACGCTGGTAAACCTGGACCTTTCGACCAATTCTGGTCGGAGCTTTAAGGTGCGCGACGCTGACGTAGTACAGATATTTTCTACGCTGGAAACCATGCGCGATATCGTCAAACTGGAAGGCCACGTAAAGCGCCCCGGCGGTTTCGCCTGGCGGCCGAATATGCGGTTTACCGATATCGTCAGCAATGTGGACGATTTACTGGCTAACCCGGATATCGAAATAGGCATTATTCAGCGCGAAGAAAAATCGACTCGCAAAATTCATGTGCTGACATTTTCGCCGAAAATGGCATTCGCCAACCCAAATAGCCCAGCGAATATCAAATTGGAATCGCGCGATACCGTCACCCTGTTCGATTACGAAACGGATCGCAGTGAGCTGCTTGAGCCTCTGATGGAAAGACTGAAGACCCAGGCCAGCATTAACCACCGCCAAAAAATCATGGAAATATCAGGCAGCGTTCGCTTCCCCGGAAGCTACCCGCTGGCAAAAGATATGGACACCGTAACCGCAATTAACCTCGCTGGCGGCCTCACCGAGAGCGCGCTGGGAACGTCTGCGGAAATCACTCGCTACGACCTGAATGAACAGCGTACAACAGTCGTTATGCATATAAGTCTGGATATGCAACTGGATAATCCAGTGCTGATGGCCGGCGATACCCTACGCATAAAACAAATCCCTCTGTGGCAGAAAAAAGAATCCATCTCGCTCCTAGGGGAAGTTGTACACCCTGGCAACTACACCATCTTGCCGGGCGAAACCATTATGGACGTCCTTCACCGCGCTGGCGGCCTAACCCCGCACGCCTATCCTGAAGGTGCCGTTTTTTCTCGCGAAGAGCTGCGCCAGCTGGAAGCGGAACGACTTGAAGACCTGCGCGATAAAATTGAATCGGATATCGCCGCGGTAAGCTTGCAGGAAGGTAAAGTCAGCGACGAAAAATCCGAGCAAATTCTTGAGAACCTGAACCAGGTGAAAGCGTTGGGTCGCATGGTTATCGACCTGCCCGCCATTATGTCCCACCCGAACGAACTGGATTTTCAAATGGTGGATGGTGATACTCTGGAAGTACCCCGCTATAAACCTTCCGTTACTGTGGTCGGAGAGGTGCAATTCCCGACATCGCACTTTTACGACAAGCGCCTTACCGTGGACGATTACGTCGACCGCTCTGGCGGCACCAAGTACAACGCAGATAAAAAACGTATTTACGTAGTAAAAGCCAATGGCCGTGTATTTCTGCCCAGCAACTCCGCCTGGTTTAAAAATCGCAGCCAGGCAATCGACCCCGGCGACACCATTATCGTACCGCTGGATACCGATCGTGTAGACCGCTTGACGGTCTGGAGCAGTGTGACGCAGATTATGTATCAGGCGGCGTTGGGTATTGCGGCGATAGGGAAGTTATAGGCCCACCGAAGGCGGGGCTTGGGGAACACTCCCGCTGGTCGTTTCTGGGGGCGCCGCCGCCGTGCGGGGCCTGCCTGGGGGACACTCCTTTTGGTCGTTGCTGGGACGCTTCGCTGCTGGGGAGCGATTTCCTTCGGTCGCTTTGGGAAAACGGCATCAAAATTTGGGAAATAGCGCACCCATAGCGTTTGGTTGCCGTGGGAAACTATGTCGGAGGACGGAGCGCCGCCGCTACTCGGGGCTTGAGGAACACTCTCTTTAGTCATTGCTGGGACGCTGCGCTTCTGGGGGCGCTTTCCTTCGTCGCTTTGGGAACACACCAACCGCAAGTGGTAAAGAGTACGGCTGGGGTGTTTGTTTGGGTTGGATAGCTTTTTAGGCTGGTAAATCCGGGTAACTGAAAAGCACCCGCTACGGAAAAAAGTGCTTCGGAGCAAAAGCACCAGAAACTCAACTTGAAGATGGAATTTCATGAACACATCACACCACCCAATTGTTAACGATTCCTTTGGCAATTGTTACGAACTAGTGCTCGGGTATAACCCACCGAGTGACTGTCGGCGGGAATGTCATCGGTTTACTGACACGGTTTATGCCATGCAGTTCGTTGCTCGACTCAATGTTACCAACCAGCAATGGCCAGCATTGCTGGGGCGTTGGCTGAGCAGCACCAACGAGCACGAATACATGGCCTACCGGGTCGCGGCGCTTGTGGTTCGGGGAGTCGTTAACTTTTTCAAAATACCTCGCTTGAACGAAGCAACGCCCATCCCCATCGAATTGGGCAAAGCACTCGTATTTTCGCCAGCGGTGGAAAACACGCCTACTCCGTTCGCCGCACAAAAACAGCAATTGTCGAAAAGAGCTGATGCAGAAGCACTTACGGAGAGCCTCACACCCACGCAGCTTAATCAAATACAGGTGGATTGTGGCTTTATCAGTCGAACCCAGGCAAGTTTTAGCCCGCCTGATGAGCAACTCGCACGAAGCCAACTGACCGACGCGCTTGTTCGCGGTGATATCTGGGCATGGAAAATAGACTTCCGGCCACACGCACCCAGCAGCAACACGAAAAGTGAGGTTTCTTCTGCAGCAAATATACCTGGAAACCGGAGAATACCCTTAGCTCCGGAACCCGCCTCCTCCACACCGACCCAAGCCGCAGCGCGGCCTGCGCCCATCGAAACAAGTATTGCCAGCAAAAAAACTGCCCCCCAAAACTTTGCCGAAGCCAAACAGCAACTGGCAAAACGGCGCGTGCAAATCCAGAACGAAGGTAAAGTACCGGAAAAATACACACAGGAAGAACTTGTACATATCGCCAGCCAGGGAGAAATTAATGAAAAATACATCGTGCGCATTATAGAAACGCGACACATAAAAGATGGAGACGGCTATTTGGGAACTATAGAAAACGGCGCGATGAAGTACTGGAGTACCACCTTCGACCAGCTTGAAGCCAACGATACCGACCCCAGATTAATCTGCGCCGCCACCGGCAAAGCCTATAAACCTGAAGAAGAGTACACCCTCGCGATTATCGATAAGCAGCAGGTTATGGACAAAGACGGCAGTTACACATTTGTACCCACCTATAAAAATATGAGTAACTTTACCAAACAGGAAATCGCCGGAGATTTACCACATCCCGAGCTGCTTGAAGAAACCCTCTCGCAAGAAACGAGTGAAAAGTATTTTGAGGCGGTAACGGCTATGGAATCTGTTGAGAAGGGGGGATCAAAAAAAAGCGCTATTCAAATGCGGTATTTTGAGTCAAACAATACTTCCGAGCACGACCAAAAACTGTTTGAAAATAGGGCCACACTACAAAGCGAGACCGGAGCCGACGAGCACTTTCTGGGCAACGGGCTTACCAAAAATATGAGGAACCCGGATGGCGACACCAATCCATATGGTGTAGTGGAAACCTTTTCCTACGACAAAAATCCTCAAACGTTAAGGCAAATGCAGGCCGGCGATAACCCAGCGGTGACCACGATAAAATTAACCTCTATACAAGGATTACACGCATGAAGCCACCGGAATTCGATGAAAAAAACTGGAAACCCGTACCCCGTGTTCCGGAATGGCCGGTGTATCAGCCTGAAGCGTTACCAATAGGCTGGCGGCATATCGGTACGTTTAACGGCGATCCACAAAGATCGAAATACGGCTGGAAGATTTTTTACGATGGATGCCACCTGATTTTACGTGACGTAAATGACGACCCCAACCCATTCAATGGAAAACCCTTCAGGAGTATCGAGCAATACGAATTCCCCATCCAGGGCGCACGCTGGTTTGTAGACAATATCAAGCGTTTCTTTCTGAAACCCGGCGAGCCGGGCGCCTTGCCTGCCCATAAATTTTCGCTGACCGAGTACTGCGGCGACGAAAAACTGGGTATTTCACGCCTAGCAGATTGCTATGCCAGCACACCCGGTTATTGCTTTAAAAATCAAAGCCGTTGCGGCCACCCTAACAGGGACCTGTGCCAACGTTTCGACATGAGCGACGAAGCCCTGTTTAAAGAAGGCGGCTACCTGGCGTTGTTTACGGAGATTGCCGAAAGGTACGAGCGTGGGGAGTTATAAAGGAGTGCGATTTTGGTTTGTCTACCGGCAAATCGAACCCGCAATACGCTTAAAGGATTAAACGCATGAAGCCCCCGAAGTTCGACGATAAAAACTGGAAGCCCGTACCCCGTGTTCAAGAATGGCCGGTCTTTCAGCCAGAAGCATTGCCTGAAAGCTGGAAAATTGTACAGAAATATTTTCAAGATCGCGCGGGGGACGACTACAACTGGCATTTGTACTTCGATGGAAAAATGCTAATCATTTATGAATGCGACGACACAATAAATAGATTTAACGGAGAACCAATCCGTCACATATTCCAATACGAATTCCCCATTCAGGGCGCCCGCTGGTTTGTGGACAATATCAAGCGTTTCTTTCTAAAACCCGGCGAGCCGGGTGCCTTGCCAGCCCATAAATTTTCGCTGACCGAATACTGCGGCGACGAAAAGCTAGGTATCTCACGGCTAGTAGATTGCTATGCCAGCACACCGGGCTATTCGTTCGAAAATCTCAGCCGCTGCGGTCACCCTAACAGGGACCTATGTCAGTGTTTCGACATGAGCGATGAAGCCCTGTTTAAAGAAGGCGGCTACCTATCGTTGTTTACGGATATTGCAGAAAGGTACGAGCGTGGAGAGTTATAACGGAGTGCGATTTCGGTTTGTCTACCGACAAATCGAGCCCGAAATACGCTTAAAGGATTAAACGCATGAAGCCACCGGAATTCGATGAAAAAAACTGGAAGCCCGTACCGCGTGTTCAGGAATGGCCAGTGTATCAGCCTGAAGCTATACCAACCGATTGGAAGCTAATCACGACAACTTACGAAAAACGGGGGAGCAGTGATTACGATTGGAAATTTTACTTTCACCAAGAAATACTTATCATCCATCGCTATCTAGATACGATTAGTCCCTTTAGCGGAACGCCTATCCGACATATAGAGCAATACGAATTCCCCATACAGGGCGCACGCTGGTTTGTAGACAATATCAAGCGTTTTTTCCTGAAACCCGGCGAGCCCGGTGCCTTGCCTGCCCATAAATTTTCGCTGGCCGAATACTGCGGCGACGAAAAGCTGGGCATCTCCCGATTAGTAGATTGCTATGCCAGGACACCCGGTTATTGCTTAAAAAATCAAAGCCGTTGCGAACACCCAGATCAGGACTTATGTCAGTGCTTCGACATGAGCGACGAAGCCCTGTTTAAAGAAGGCGGCTATCTGGCGTTGTTTACAGATATTGCAGAAAGGTACGAGCGTGGGGAGTTAGAGGAAAAACCGTAGAAGTGCAGCGCAGCGAAACGCCCCAGAAGCCGGTTCGACGAACCGGCGTTCCAGCAATCCTAAAGGATTGCTACAAACAAAAAAGCCCAATCATTTCTGACCGGGCTTCCGAATGTGTTGGCCCCTCCGGGGTTCGGGCGGTATCCCTCACCCGTTCACCGCTGAAAAAGCGATGCTTTTTCCGGGCGCGGTTCACCCAACTGGGCTACGCTCAGCAGTCTCCGCCAAATTAAAAAAGCCCGACCATTTCTGACCGGGCTTTTTTAATTTGGCTCCGCCTGCTGGGCTCGAACCAGCGACCCAATGATTAACAGTCCATACCACAAGCCACAAAAATAAAGTTATTCCAGCATTTTCAATATGTTAGCCGGTCATCACATGCCATTTATACGCATTCCGCGCATTCACTGTGGGCAATATGTGGTCATAGATTAACTACCATTCCAACTAGAAAGCCCCTGCTTCAACGCCGCCCCAGCATCGACCTGTATGGTGACCACACCGCCTTGCATTGACGTAGAGACGCTGGACGGAGCCGCGTCACGTGTAGCCCGACCTACCGCCAATCCGAAGGTGAACCCCGCTACGACAGCGCCACCAGTGAGCAGCACAAACAGAATCTTGTCACTCACGGAACGCGACTCAACAAATAGCGTTCAATGTAATCAATCTTGCCTTTTAGTTGCTCAAGCATCGCGGAGTGCTTCACATAGACCACGACCACAACCAGGGTTCCTACGTCCCCACCGGCCGCGACAAACTTCAGTAGCTCCTCCACTACTCGCACTCCACCGCTTCACAAACAGCGCCGGTCACCACTGGCGCGACCGCTGGCGAAATGCCAGCCGACAACAAACTAAGTGAAACCAACAAACCTACAATTTTTTTGTTTTTAAATAACTTCTTCACGCTTCATCCGCTCCCGAACTAACTCAATGATTAAGCCCGCAGCCACTGCCGCAGCAACAGACACTACAAATTGTTTCATCAATACGACTCCCCGCTATGCGTTACATCGTAAATCCAGGTTCCCAGGGAGAACCCGCCGTTATCCTCACCGTCATCCAAAATATCACCAATGCCATTTACCGCCCTGTAAGCAAGGTTCTGGTCACTGGTAGGGTTAACACTATCGGCCGCATCCTCCAGCCCCTGCGCGATTTTTTTGCGGTTCCACCACAACACGCTGATGCCCGCAATCACCGCAAAGCTGACGACCATCAACCCATCAACTTTTATTTGTGTTTTAGGCAAGGCGAACCCCCTCGCGTATCAATTCTTCACTATAAGGATTGAACCCATTTTCAACATAAATCATCGCAGCCAATATCGCTGGATAATCCGATTCAGTAACAACCTGATTCGCAGGTATTCCTGTTCGGCGTGACACCGTTGAAATATACGATTCAGTATGATTTTCGTGAGATGGCGCCCAGGTGCTAATTATTTTTTCAATGGTATTTACACCGCGAGAAGCATAACTTTTCAGTATCTTGGCGGCAGCGCGAATGCCATAAATTTCATGGTCAAACACCACAAAACGCGCATCTCCGCTTTGGTCCACAGCCATACCCAACCATTGATCCGACGTTCGTTCAATATTCAGTGGGTTATTATTACGTATACCCCGCGCCAACTTACTCACCCCATAAACCCCCAGCGCCCCAACGGCCGCGAATAAAATTAAATACCCTTTAACACCACGCATCAAATTTGCGCGGTTAAATATTGTGGCAACAGTCTGATTGTGACCTCAGACTCTAAAAGTAACTCGCCTATATCCTCATACCCCCGGTATGCGAATGATGAACTGCCGGCATCACGTAACAGCGTGTAATTTCCATCGGTATATTTAAGGCTCACAACATAATCCAGATAGTTACTCGCAAGCCCACCACCGATATCTAGCCCCTGCAAAATCGCCGCGACAATATTTCCTCTCAGCACCACACCGCTGTTGCGACTCAAAAAGCCATAATCGCCAGCGATGCTAAATTCCCTGCGCGTCGTTTCATCTTCGCCATCTTGAATATACAAACGTGCTGCATACTCAATCGCATCGACCGTACACACTTCGATAGAGTTGTTTTTACTCGTAATAAAATTATTTTTCTTGCGTGACAAATAGCCGCCAGAATGTGTTACTGCAAATCTACGCTCACCCAAATATCGCTGTGAACGCATATCAAATGCTTGGTACACATGCGAGCCCGAACCGCTCTGCAGTAGTTCGCCACGCTCCCTATCTATCGACAAGTTTTGCGTATAGTTCCCACCAAAACCAGTGAGAGGCAGTGCATTAACCTCATCCGCACCCAACGGGTAACGGTAAAGCACTTCATTTGCTTTATAGCTATCCCCCGCTGTGGTTTTCGCACGTATAAACACCAATTCACCACCAACGATATGCGCACCTAAACCACAACCAAAATAAAAGCCTGCTTCGTTATAAACTGAAAAAACATCGCCGCTATATAGGTTAATACGCACAATACCATTTCGTTCGACAACATAAGCATTGCCAGACACAGGATCAACGTCACCGCCACAAATATACTGCAAGCTATTAGAGAGCGCTTTAGTACCAACCAAATTTGCGGCATAGTCATAAATATAGATGTGCGTGTTATCGATCAAATAAATTTTGTTATCCCATTCAAAAAATGCACGCGCGAAATTCGATCCTGTTACATCAATAATCGGCGTAGTGCTAATAACCGTGTTCGCGGCGTGCACCACTTGAACATCACTTACCAGACCAAAAGTTTTTGTAAATTCAACCGGCATATTGATCGATCCCAGCGCGTTAGTGCGTATATTTTCAGCAAGCGACAACTCACCCGATACCACCAACTTTTCATAATCCCCACGGCCGACAGTGAGCACCACCCTAATTCGAACATCGTGCGGATTCAGAAGCACCAATTCGTCAACTGGCGCAGAAAAGCGAGACTTATCACCCCTCTCCATTTTCAACACTTGCTGATTGATAGTAACGTCAATTTCCCGAGGCGCGTCTTTCACATAAACGAATTCATCAGAATTTAACGGTACATTTACCGCTAACCCAGGTTCCAAATATTTCACTATGTCACGTTGACTCATTTTTTTAACACCCACAAAGCGGTAACTGCACCAATCGCCATAATGGCCAGCGGTAAATTTTTGGTTAGGTTGTGAATCACCGTTGCGTCTTCAGATCGATTACTCTCACCAATCAACGCTTGGTTATAATCCAGGGCCTGACTTACCAATTGGTAATTTAAATCTGCAGCATCCTCAATCCGACCCGTAGACTCGAATAACACTTCACGACCAAAATCAAACGCCCTTGCGCTTTGAGAATCGGCAATATCAGCAACGGTGCTTAAGCTGTCATCGAAAGATTCAGTCACCGTGTAGAGCGCATCAGTAGAAAAGTCTTGCACAGCGTCTATAGATCGCTCGTTAACGTCCCCCACCAAATAGAACGCGTCTTCGGTGATTTCCCCAACTTCGCCTATCGCCGATTCAGCAATATAGCGGTTCTGAGTAACTGCAGAATCTGCCACATCGTAAGCCATTTCGCCGTGCTCAAATGCTGCAGCTATGGCGCCGTGATCGGTCATGGTGTAGCTGTTGTTATCGCCGATAATCGCCGCAGAGCTATCGCCAATTTCACTTAAACCAATATTGGTGGTACTTACGTTGTTCGTTGTAGAACTGCTGGATTTTGACCCTGTAAATAAACCCATTTACACCACCCACCACGCAATCAATCCACCGATCAGCGCCGCTATGGCCATTTGTCGCGCATCGACTTGTTTACCCGGCATCATCAAGCCGCCGATTGTTGTCGGCCCGGTTCCCGTGCTTGAACCTGAAATATGTTCGCCACGAACATTTATTGCTGATCCGCCACCACCACCGCCCATTATTTCGCTACCTTTTTCACTAATACGACGACCAGGAACCCGGCCAGTGCAGCACCAGCCAACTTGATTAAATTTTCAGTATCGTTCCCTTGCTGAAAATTCACACCACCGACATTCACCGGCCCAACATACGCGCTGTCTGTTGCCTGATGTATCCCAGTAACGCCGACCATTACTTCATGACCTTAATAAGACCAACCACCGCCACCAATCCCAGGCCACCATAAACAAAATATTTCACTGGTATATCGGGTAATCCCGCACCAGCACCCGCAGTTGGGTTTGGCCCGGACACTTGGCCCCCGGACGTGGTTTCTACTACACGCTCAGGCATTGCGGTTTGCACCCCGGCCGCGTGATAGCGCACAGCACCATCCACCACGGTATTAAGCACATCAAACCAGTTTGATCCGGTTGTCTGCCCACTATCGACTGTCATTGCCATAAATCCCCCAAGGGGCGGAAAGCCCGCCCCAATTAATCGCCCATCGCACCCAGCGTTTCCACCATACAATCAATGCTCATCGCCCCGGAGCATTCCAGGAAGTAGCGGAAGTCTTGCGCACCAACCAATTGCATTGGATCGCCGCCGTAGCCTTTTTCTGTACGATCAATGAAGTAGTAACCCGCTTGCGGATCACGCACACCGTTTTGCTGTTCCCGCGCGTTATGGCTGGTCTTGCGCTCAAATACCGCGTAGGTATCACGCTCGATTTTCATCTTGCTGATAGTGCCTGTTGAAGGGACAAAACAAATCGAGTTGAGCGCTTGTGTAGTTACACCACCATAGGGGATATCCGAAATTTGCAATTCACCTGCGCCCTGAATTGATCGCGGGTATTTTTGGATATGAAGCATAGTGCCCGGCCCACCACCAACCTTTTCAGACTGTCGCGCACTCATTTCCATTACAGGAGCCGCAGCCTCTGGCGCAATGTCAATTTCAACGGAGAACGAGCGAATACCGCGACCGTTTTGGTCGTAGGAATCCGTGTTCACTGCTGTTTGCTCAATCTGATCACGGCGCTTTAAGCCAAGACGATCAAAGGGGATTTTCAGCAAACCATTAGCAGCGGCCAATCGATCAAATTGGTTTTTTGCATCTCGCCAAGTTGCTGAGAAACGCTGAAAAGGTTTGCCATTAACCAAAATGCGGATTTCTGTCATTTGCGCCAGCGTCACGCCGGAATATTCCAGCGTTAAATCGTGATATCGCCGGCCAATGGGCAATTTAAAGAGCGCGGTAGAACCCGCTTGCACACTTGCCGCTGACGGCATACGAACATCGATAGTAGGCATAGCGTCCCCTTACTTCTTGCCGCTGGTCGCAACGTTCGCGACCTGTTTCAACACTTTGATATTGCTGCGATGCATTGCGAACGCAACAACCCCCAGAGCGGCGACACCCGCCATTGCAGAGAACGCTATTTTTCCATCGAAATTGCGTTTCACTGCGTTAGTCACATCATTCATTGGCCCCATAGACCCAACCCTCACTCAAAAAAAAAGTACCCAGCAAACCGCCCTACGCGGTTCAGTGGGTACTTTTTAGCGGGTACTTCGGTTTGCCTGTCAACTAGGCCCACCGGTTAACACCGGTTAGTTTTTCGGTCTACCGGTTAAAATATTTTTACTTTGGTGTAAAAACATGGATTTTTTCGGCCTGCTTCGCGGGCTCCCAACGAAAAAAATCGCCCGGAGTAATATCCCTTAGCTGGCCGAAATCCACATCAATTTCCTGTCCAATGCGCTTAGCGGCATTCATTCCCATACCACCGGCCCAGATCCGCCCCGCATTTTCGATACTATCTTTACTAATCGACTGAGGACGCTGGCTTGTCGCATGCCACACCAGGCCGTATTTACGACCCTCTTGCCATAACCGCTTGTGGAACGGGTGCCGTTTTAGCTGAATAGGTCCAGGGCCTTCACAGGCCGCGCCGTACTCTTCGGCGATAAAGTGAGTCAGCGTACGACCGTCCAGAATATTCCACACAGCTGCGCACACATCCTCAAATAGATCAATATTCCCGCCCTCACCGGTATAAGCAATCCTAAAGCCCTTGCCCGATTGATGCGCACGTGAGAGCGCGCGAAAAAAAAGCGCCGGCTTATCGAATCGATGCGCATCATGGTCTTTGTTCGTATCCCATAAAACCACGCGCTGACCGGCCGCAGCGATTCCAGAGCGGCGCTTAAGCGCTTGGCTTTTACCGTGACCGGAGCGGGCTAGATAAAGTGTATGTAGATTCTTAAGGCGCGTGTTCTCATGCCTCGCCATCGGTTAGCCCCTCATCACTGTCACCGGTCTGCGCCTGCTCTTTCGCCTTTTGCTTTTTCCTGTCTTCAGCCCACAGGGCTTTAATCGTTAACCATGTTTGTTTAAACAAGGCACCCAGGAACCAACCGGCCGCGATTTCTTCAGCATAAGGGACTTTACCAACGGCCGAACCTAAGCCGTACTTCTCCAGAACGGCCGCCATTTTCTCAGCACCTTCTCTTTTGGCTTGATCCTCATACTGAATGCGATCATCGACCATGCGCCAGCCGCCTTCGATTGCAGCCATTAACAGCCCGGCCGCATTCTTAGCGCCCTCACCCGGCCCCTTTTCCGGTTCGGGTTCAGGCTGCTTTTTCGGCCCCGGCTCACTATCGACCGCTTCCCACTTATCCGCCAAATCGTCGATTACCGATTCCATAACCACGCCCCCAGGCCAGACGCCAACAATAGGCCGACACCCACCAATTTACCGCCCATGCCGGTTTCACCCGGTTTAGCTGCTGGTGCGCTTTCGGTTTCTACCGGTTCAGCTGGATCAAAATCACCGGTTCCCGCTTCGATCTGCACCGGTTCACTCTCCACAGTTGATTCACTCACCACCGGTTTCTCATCGGTAACGTTTATCGGTTTCTTGACCGTTGCACCGGCTATAAACTCAGCGTTGTCCCAAATCCATTGCTGACGCGCTTTACCTGTCCCCTGATTAGTGCCGCAACAATCGCACACCGTATAGAAATGGTTTCCACGGCGTACCGCCTGACGGACTTCAGCGCGGTTACCGGCCGCACATTGAATATGCCCTACTGTTTTCTCACTCATTGGATTGGCTCCCAGCTAATTGAAAATGTACCCCCATCGCCGAAGGCAATCGCCGCAGCCATCGCTAGCAACGACAGCGCCCCAGCACCACGAAAAATTAAATTTGTATAAAACCAGATTTTTGAATACTTCAGAATTTCTCCCACCAAACGCACCCCGTACAGTTATTGACACAAGTCCAAGGGCGGCGGCTGCGCCGCCACCTTACCGGCCACGCTGTCGCGTTGCCGGATTTTCCAAACATGATCACGAGTCACCAACAAACGCCGCCCCAGCGCCCGGGCGACAGGCTGCAACCAAACACCTATTAAACGGCGTAGCGCTTCGCCGTAATGTGTTGGCTGGTTGTCATCTTCGTGATAAAAGGGACGCAACAGCTGATCCTTACGACTCACAGTCGCGCCCCCCATGAGTTCAACAAATTCTCGCCAGTCACCACGATCCGCCGCAGACCTCAAAGCTTCGATTTCTTGCGGATCACCCTCAGTCAAAGGATCACGTCTTCGTCGCAGTTCTCGCCACACAGTGACGCTAACGCTACCTATCTGCTGAAACTGGCGAATCCCCCAAAGGGAAGCCCACGCACGCGCACGCATCGCGCCCTCATCAGCGAGACATTCCCCCTCTTCATCAACTCCCACTTGAAAGCCGTCCAGATTTTTAGAGACATATTTCGCGATGTACCCCGCCGCTGTTCCCTGTGCAGGATCAATTTTTTTAACGTCCCATCGGCTTTCATCAGCACCCAGTTCGTCCCCATCTTCGGCCAGGGCATGTTCGCTAAATAATTTACAAGCTGTATCGCAAACAGCTGGATCACAGAAGAGAAGCAAATGAAAATGGGGGGTACCGTCATGGTGGGGCTCTGCAACTCTAAAACCAAAAAGCTTGATGTCGTTACGTGCCCAGGCAGCACGAATACGCGCCCAAACACCGTTTAAATACGTCATAGCTTCGACTGGCGTAGCGCCATTAAATTTTGGATTGATACCACCGCACTCTAATTGCGCGTGATATTTGGAAGGACAAGTGAGTGTAAAAAAGAGCCCCATGTATGCCATGCCTTCGGCTATTTCTTCATAGCCACGCATACGAACCATTAATTCATTGCGGCGGTTTTCAGGGTTGGCGACGCTTTTCTCTATGCAGTTTTCCATTAATACAATGTCGCCCTCTTCGTTTACCGCTTCCATACCCGACATAGTTTTTTTATTTCGAGCCTGCGCAGCCTTCCATCGGGCAAAAGCCCAATTGGAAACGTAGGCCGATTTTCCTTTACGAACATATCCGAGTGAGCGCAAAACCGATTCCGTGTTGCGGCCGTAGATCACACGCAACTGACGCCGCCACCAACGATGATCTGACACTCTATTCGCAGCCCTCAACACTTTAGGGCAAAGCACCTTGTAACAACCCCTGTCGTTCTCAGTATTGCCGACAGGAAACTCCACACCTACCGCCTCGCAAAACTCAAACAACCGCCACCCCGTGTTCAATAAATCCTCTTTTGCTGCGTAATGTGAGTAAAGCCCCTTACACTGAATTGCGCGCACACTGGCAAGGTCACAAATAGCTTGATCATCCATTGAAGTAGAAAACTCGCCACCAGCCTTTAAAGCTTGATCTATTTTTCTAAGCCGAGTGTTAGCGTAGGCGTGGCCGCGATCACGCGCCCACCGGATATAAGAGGTTTTTAAGAATTGATCAACGCCTGAATGACTGGCAAAGATGCGTGCCGCAAAAGCGCGGCACTCTGGAGTTCCGATTTTTTCTAAAGCTTCAAAGCTCATGCGGCTAGCCCCGATTTATCACGACACGCCTTCCTCACACGCCGTTAACAAACGAGATACAAGGTCTGCAAGCTCAAAAGCTGCCCTATCTTCGTCTTCTAGCGCTCGCTTCAGCTCTCGCCCAGACTCGCACACATTCCTGCGCGCAGAGCACTCACGAAATTTTTGAACCTTGTAAATCAGATCGCTATTCACATAGATCATCAGCCGCGCCATTACACTGCCCTCAAGCTTGTTTTTTCAGTTGCAGAAACCGGCACAGCTGATTGCACAGCAGTGACGAATAATTCAATTTGGATTTTGTTTGGCTTGGCCCGCACTGCAGGCTCAACCATCAGGAGGGATTTACACGAGTGGCAGCGCGTGAGCATTGGTTTAATTTCACGCACTTTTAGTTGCTGCGTTGCGCTACATTGGCCGCACTGCATTTCTATAAGCGCGCCTTCGAATGCAAATAACACGTCAGTACTCACGTGAATATTCCCCCGCGTAATTCAGATTCGATTCAGTTTCAGAGACCTAAAATTTTGCTTCCAGGGCGCGGCGCATTAGGAGCGCGACGTTAATCAGCAAGCGCTCTTGTTCATCCTCGCGGGGTAGAACTGGATACACACCCCTAGCGACTTTGCGCTTGATAGCGCTCACAGACTCACCTGTAAGAGCTGAATATTGTTGTGGCGTCATATACGGAACTGTTAAGGCGATATTTACTGGTTCGCTCATTGGGGTTAACCTTTCTGGTTGATCGATATAGCCCTATATGGGCCACAATTGTGGCCCGCCCCTAATTATTTGGCCACAAGTGTGGCCCTGTCAAGCTGTTAATTATGAAAATTGGCGAGAAAATCCAGCGAATTTGCGATAGAGAAGGCTTAAAACTTAAGGAATTCAGTGAGTTAGCCGGTATTTCGTACTCCGCAGCTAAGTACTATGTGCGCGGTGACAGAGCGCCAACTGTGGCCCAGCTCCAGAAGATCACCCAAGTTGAGAGGTTTAAAAAGTACTCACTCTTCATTACCTCACCGGATGCAGATGAGAAGGAACTTGAATTAATCGACAAGCAAAACATCACAGAGAATGACCCAACCACAGAAACTGACGAATTCAACGATCTATTTCGTCAGGTTTGCGAGGCTGGCCACGGTGACGAGGCTTTGAAGTATCTGAGGTATCTCGCAAAGCGCGAAGATAGCGAATAGCTTCCTTCTTTTTGTTGTCAGGTAGGTTCATGAATATAGCGAGTGCTTGAGCATGCCTTTTCACTTCTTTCCCCTTTTTATTTTGTTAGACACGCCAAACATGGCAAAAAGATGGCTAGAACATGATTAAAAAAGTCGATGGCGGCTACTTTGTCGACGTTAGGCCAGCCGGTAGAGACGGCCCCCGCCACAGGAAGACCTTTAAAACGCAGAACGAGGCAGCAGCATATCAGCGTTACATAATCGCCGAACATGCGAACGCAAAACCTTGGAAGGAAGCACCGAAAGATAATCGACGATTAAGTCAGCTAATTAATGCATGGTGGAAGTTGCACGGCCAAAGCTTAAAGAGAGGGAACGAAAGAAAAACCTATTTAGAAAATCTAGCGTTACAAATGGGTGATCCGGTAGCCAACACCATCACACCAAAAAATTTCGCAAGCTTCCGAAGCACCCGCCTTAAAGATGTTTCCGCGAATACAGCCAATCACGATTTGGCTTACTTGAAAGCATTATTTAATGAATTGTCCCGCCTCGGGGATTGGCATCAACCTAACCCGTTCGCCGAGATACGACGACTCAAAACGGACGAAACTGAACTCACCTATCTAGAGCGCAGCCAAATAGACGAATTACTTACGGCATTGGATAACTGCCGAGGAAGTCACGCGGGAATAATTGCGCGCGTGTGTTTGGCCACTGGCGCGCGCTGGAGTGAAGCGGCCACCCTTAAACCTTCCCAGGTGAAAAATAACAAGGTGACTTTTTCCAAAACCAAAAGCGGGAAGGTTCGCGCGGTTCCGATTGCGCCAGAACTGGCCGCGCTAATTTTAAATAGCGCACCGCTGGTTGACGGTTACAGCGCATTTAAACGAACAGTAGGCAAGCTGGATTTAGAGCTACCACCCGGCCAACTTTCGCACGTATTGCGGCACACTTTCGCCAGCCATTTCGTTATGAACGGTGGAAATATTTTGACTCTGCAAAAGATACTAGGCCATGCTGATATTAAGATGACAATGCGCTATGCGCATTTGGCGCCGGAGCACTTAAACGAGGCTGTTCAGCTGAACCCCTTGAGAAATACGCCAATATATTGACAGGAAAATACTTACATGGAAGACTTATATTGCAGTTTTTTAAATCATTTCGAAGAAATTCTCGCCTTTATAGCCGCGTTAACTGCGGTGTTCACGCTCGGTAATCAGTTTAAAACTTCGAACGAGTTGAGGAAAAGAGAGCTCGAAAAAAGTGAAAGAGAAATCCAGCGGGATAATTCGAATCAGCGCAACCTGACAATCGAGTCTATCGAGAATGCGACCAAAATACTCAGCGACTTACTAAACTTGCAATCCCAGCACTACGAAATATCCAGAACGAATGCCTACAAACTCACAATTCAACGAACAAAAGCTGAGTTTAGGTACAACACGCTCCGTCCTGTCACTCAACCAGAATTTAAATCACACATGAAACACATTGAGGAAGCTGAACAATATTGTTTAGATAACGCAAAAGAAGCACTTGATAGCTGGAAAGACGCAACACAGGCGCTAAATGAACTATCGAACATAAAAACTGATGAGCCAAATGCTAGGGAGTCTGTCTGCGAAATCGCTAGGGCCAACTTAAAAGCCCAAGCAATTGTCATTCATAAAATATCGTTAGTCCGGGAAATAGTGTCAGACATCAATGCCAAAATAGACGAATTCGAAATAGCAAAATAATAGTTACGCACCCTCTGCCAAAATGTGGGCACTGAAACGAAAAAAGGCCAACCCGAAGGTTGACCTCTTTTCTGCAAACTATTGATTTTAATAGTTTTTATTTGGCTCCGCCTGCTGGGCTCGAACCAGCGACCCAATGATTAACAGTCATTTGCTCTACCAACTGAGCTAAGGCGGAATGGCTTTGGGCTCTTGCCCGAAAGAGCGCGTATCTTACTGATGCGGCCCTGGGGTGTCAACCCCTAATAAAACTTTTTAACTCGTTGATTTTTCTCGGGTTTATAGTGGTAGGACCAGGCGGATTTGAACCGCCGACCTCTACCATGTCAAGGTAGCGCTCTAACCAACTGAGCTATGGTCCTACTATATCCCGCAACGAGAGGGCGCGTATTGTATATAGGAATATCTGCCATCGCAACAGAAAAATCCGCGCGGAACGTTAGCCTCTCAGAGTGGACAAAAGCTTGGTTTAATTTGATCGTCGACAGTAATGAAAGGTATTACGCGCCTACATGTATGTAAGTACGCGCCTTCATTCTGCTAGAATGGCGACCCGATACCTGTGCGTTTTGATTGGGGGCGTACATTATCCAGCGTTCTTTAAGGCTGCCACAGAGCATACAAGAGCCAGAGAACCACATAAGAAGCAGAAGGCCCTAGACTGAATAGAGCCCTACCAGAGTGAAATTTGAGTATGCTTTCCTCAAATTTTGTTGTTCTTCCACGTATATGAATAACTAAAAATGAATACACAATCCGATAAATTATCCGTAATGGAGAAAGTGGGCTACAGCCTTGGCGACCTTGCCGCCAACCTGGTATTCCAAACGCTAGTAACCTATATCGTGTTTTTTTACACCGACGTGTACAAACTGGGCGCCGGTGCTGCTCAAACGGTCATTTTCTGGTGTGGTATTTTAGGTGGTGTTGTCTTTGCCCCCATTATGGGGATGATCGCCGACCGAACGCACACCCGCTGGGGTAAATATCGCCCGTGGGTACTCTGGACCGCGGTTCCATTCGCCATCATGATTTTTCTTACCTTTACCACACCCGATCTTGGGCCGACCGGTAAAGTGATATATGCGTTTGTGACTTACCTGCTTCTGGTGATGCTCTACACCGCCAATAACCTGCCCTACGCCTCTTTGAGCGGCGTGTTAACGGGCAATATGGCCGAGCGCAACAGTTTGTCTTCTTATCGGTTTGTGGCTGTTATGGCTGCGCAATTTATTATCCAGGTGCTGATGCTGCCCATCATTCTTATGGTGGGTAAAGGTGATCAGGCGCTGGGTTTCCGCATGATCATGAGCGTATTCGCCGTTGCGGGTGTCATCTGTTTTATTGTCACCTTTTTCACAACGAGAGAGCGGGTTGTGGTCGCCCAGGAAGAGTCCAAAATCTCCGATGACCTTCGCGACCTGATGAAGAACTTCCCCTGGGTCATTATGCTCGGCGTCGTTATTTTGGTCTTCATCACGCTCGCGTTAAAAGGTGGTATGTACATCTACTACTTTAACAACTATGTCGATGAAGCAGCGCTTGCGCAGTTCCTGACCAACATCGGTTTCTACAGCTTTATCGATTGGCTGACCGTCGTGTTCCACAGTATGGGCCTGAACTTCGAATGGCCGCGCGAAGCCACGGCTTCAGGCTACGGCTTGTTTAATGGTGGCGGCATTATTCTAATGATCGTCGGTATCGGCTTTTCTAAGTCGCTCGCGGATAAATTCGGTAAGCGCAACATCTACCGCCTGTTTCTCGCAATATCCACACTGTTCATTCTAGCGTTTATTGCATTCCCGAAAGACGCCATCGGCATGATGTTTATTTCGCAGATTCTGCATGGCTTCTTTTACGGCATCACTATTCCTTTGATGTGGGCAATGATTGCAGACGTCGCTGACTATTCCGAGTGGAAAAACAAACGTCGCGCAACCGGTATGATTTTTTCAGCCAGTATTCTCGGCCTCAAAGGCGGCCTGACCTTGGGTAGCACTATCGCCTCCATGATTTTGGAGCACTACCACTACAACCCGGACCTGGACGTGCAAGCCGAGGAAACGGTACAAGGAATTCGCCTGGCCATCAGCCTTTATGCGTCTATTCCCTTCTTTCTGGCGGCGGCGATTCTGTTTTTATACGAGATTAACAAACGTATGGAAACTCAGATCGAGAATGATCTGGCCGAGCGACGAACTGCTACACTCTAAACACTATTTACCCTTTTTCGCCGGGCGCCTTCGCGGGCACCCGGCTTTTTCATAAACACCCAAGCGAAGGTTTTACATTCCTATGGCCGACGAAGAATATACCCAACTGGACTTTGACGAAGTAAACGCCAAGGCAATTTCGCAGCCACTGGTTAAAAACATCTACACCGCAGACCCGTCCGCACATGTTTTTAACGGCAAGATATACATCTACCCCTCTCACGATATCGACGCAGGCATTCCATTCAACGACAACGGCGACCACTTCGGCATGGAGGATTACCACGTAATCTCCATGGACAGCCCGGAAGCAGAAGCTGTCGATAACGGCGTTGCGCTGCACGTTAAAGATGTACCCTGGGCTGCCCGCCAAATGTGGGCTCCCGATGCCGCCCACAAAGACGGCAAATACTACCTGTACTTCCCCGCCAAGCGCGAAGACGATATTTTTCAAATCGGCGTTGCGGTAAGCGATTCGCCAACCGGCCCTTTCGTTGCCCAGCCAGAAGCCATAAAAGGCAGCTACACCATCGACCCGGCGGTATTCGAGGATGACGACGGCAACTATTACATGTACTTTGGCGGAATCTGGGGTGGTCAGTTGCAAAACTACCGCAACAACACCTATAGCGCATCTAACCAGGAGCCTGCAGACAACGAGCCTGCGTTAGGCCCTATTGCCGCAAAAATGAGCGACGATATGCTGGAGTTCGCGGAAGAGCCGCGTGAGCTGCAAATTATTGACGACGAAGGCAAGCCGTTGCTCGCTGGCGACCACGACCGCCGATTCTTCGAAGCCTCCTGGATGCACAAATATAATGGCAAGTACTATTTCTCGTACTCCACAGGCGATACCCACTTCCTGTGCTACGCCATCGGCGACAACCCCTACGGCCCGTTCACCTACGCTGGCCGTATTCTGAACCCGGTTGTTGGCTGGACCACGCACCACTCCATCTGTGCTTACGAAGATCGCTGGTTTCTTTTCTACCACGACTCCACCCTGTCCAAGGGCGTCACTCACCTTCGCTCCATTAAAATGGCGGAGATTAAGTACGATGCGGATGGGAAAATTATTACGATGGACCCGTACAGAGACTAGGCCAGACAGAAAGCCTGCACCGCAGGCTTCTTAGGAAGACCGGCCGCGCTCCAGCAGGAAACACAGCAGCCGTACCGAGAAATTGGTGAAGTGGCCCAGGCCACCAGCCGAAAGCAGGGCGAACGCCCTGCTCTCCACACGCGCTACATGTGTGTATTAATCACTGTTAAACAAATCGCGTGTGTAAACCTTTTCGGCTACATCGCGGATATCGTCGACCATTCGGTTGGCTACAATCACATCACTCTGCGCTTTAAACTCGGCCAGGTCGTTAACGACGGGCGAGTTAAAGAAGTCTGCTTCCGTCAGCACTGGCTCGTACACAATAACGCGAATACCCTTTGCTTTAATGCGTTTCATCACACCCTGAATGGATGACGCCCGGAAATTGTCGGAGCCCGCCTTCATAATCAGGCGGTAAACACCCACCGTTTTAGGCTGCTTGCTGATAATGGAGTCGGCAATAAAATCCTTGCGGGTGCGGTTCGCATCCACGATGGCGGCAATCAGGTTGTTAGGTACATCGTGATAATTCGCCAGCAACTGCTTGGTATCTTTCGGCAAACAGTAACCGCCGTAGCCAAATGAAGGATTGTTGTAGTGCGTACCGATACGTGGGTCCAGGCATACGCCTTCGATAATCTGGCGGGAATTCAGCCCGTGGCGCTCGGCGTAGCTGTCCAGCTCGTTGAAATAGGCTACACGCATGGCCAGGTAAGTATTAGAAAACAACTTAATTGCTTCGGCTTCGGTAGAATCGGTAAACAGAATATCGATATCTTTTTTCTCGGCGCCTTCCGAAAGCAAGCCCGCAAAAATGCGTGCGCGCTCAGACTGCTCACCAACAATAATGCGCGACGGGTGCAAGTTGTCGTAAAGCGCCTTGCCTTCCCGCAAAAACTCTGGCGAGAACATAACCTGCTCTGTATTCAACAATTCTTTTATCGACTGAGTGAAACCCACGGGCACGGTAGATTTCACAATCATGGTCGCATCGGGGTTAAGCGCAATTACATCTTTAATCACGGCCTCCACCGAACGCGTGTTGAAGTAGTTGGTTTCTACATCGTAGTCCGTCGGGGTGGCGATAATAACGAACTCAGCACCGTCATAGGCTTCTGCCTTATCGAGAGTTGCTCTCAGATTGAGATTCTTGTTAGCCAGAAAGTCTTCGATTTCGGCATCAACAATCGGGGATTTCTTATTGTTAATAAGATCCACTTTTTCCGGAATAAGGTCCAGCGCCACTACCTCGTGATGCTGAGCCAACAAAACAGCGTTGGACAACCCAACATACCCTGTACCTGCAACGGCTATTTTCATAGAGCAACCTGTGTTGATTAAAAATTCAGTCTCGAATTTTACCCCATCCGCAGGGGGTAAAAAATGTTAAATAATTGTCGGAAAAATTTACCTCTATCGCCCTCGCGAGCGGGAGTGTTCCTCGTCGCGTCACTGTAGCACCCTACCCGCAAGTCGCTAACAGGGCGCGGCCCGCGGCTACCGTTGGAACGCTACGCCACGCTTCACCTCTGGAACCCCCACTATCGCCAACACCCAAAGCCCGACATCGGGTTTTACTAGCAATGAATGTTCCGGGTGAGCGAGGCGATGGCCTCGCTGGAGCGTTCCGCTACGCTTCACTGCTGGGACGCTCCCAGGGGGAGCTTGGGGAGCACCGCCGGAGGCGGATGCTGGAACGCTTCGCTGCTGGGAACGCAAGTAAGCTTGCTGCTGGGAGTGGAGCGAGGCTTTAGCCACGCTGGAACGTTCCGCTGCGCTTCACTGCTAGGGCGCTCCCGAGGGAGCTTGGGGAGCACGGCCGGAGGCCGTTGCTGGAACGCTTCGCTGCAGGGAACGCAAGCAAGCTTGCTTCTGGGAGGGGCGAGGCTATGGCCTCGCTGGAACGTTCCGCTGCGCTTCACTGCTGGGGAGCTCCCGAGGGAGCTTGGGGAGCACGGCCGGAGGCCGCTGCTGGAACGCTTCGCTGCAGGGAACGCTTCGCTCCTAGGAAAGCCAAGAAGCGAGCAGAGCGAGTGTTCCCAGAAGCGGGCGCAGGCCGCGTTCCCCAAAGTGGCCAAAGGCCACGCCCCCATTAGCTGGACAAAGTCCAGCGTTCCACCAATTCGAAAGAATTGGTCTCCAGATTCAGACCAAAAGCCTCACTTTCGCTAACACATCCTGAATAATCACCGCCGGCGCTTTCTCGATAAATTTCGATCCGCGCGCTTTGTAGTCAATCGTCTTCACTTGGTGACACAACACTGCGCCTACGGTTTTTGTTCCTGCAAGTACTACTTCGAACCCATGAGCGCGAATTTTTGATGTTATAGGAGCCACTAACGCGAGGCCGATTTTTTTATTGAACGGCAAAGGCGAAAGTACCAACGCGGGTCTCGCCAGGTTTTGTTCTTTGCCTGCTGCTGGGTGGAAGTCTGTGAAGATAATATCGCCTCGGGACGGAACATACTCAGTACCGCTCACCAATGCTCTCCTCCTTCAGGATTAGAGTTAAGCCACGCATCGTCTTCCTCGTCCATTTTCAGAGATTCATCTGGACAATTCTCTAGAAGCTCAGCCAACGAATATTTGGCTTCACGAACGGGCTTTAAAAATACACCCCCGTCTTTCAGCGTTACTTCAAACGTGTTCCCAATATCACATGACAATTGGTTTAACAGCCCCTTGTTCAAGCGAATGGCAGCGCTATTGCCCCATTTCTGAATTTCAATGTTTGCCATACCTTTTTCCAGAATTTTGATCGCCTTGAAATCCTAAAACCAAAACAAAAACGTGTCAACAATGTAGATACGATAGCGGGCCTCCGGCCCGCTGGAACGTTCCGCTTCGCTTCACTGCTGGGGCGCTCCCAAGGGGGAGCCTGGGGAGCACGGCCAGAGGCCGTTGCTGGAACGCTTCGCTACTGGGAACGCAAGCAAGCTTGCTTCTGGGAGGGGCGAGGCTATGGCCTTGCTGGAACGTTCCGCTTTGCTTCACTGCTGGGACGCTCCCCGGAGGGGAGCTTGGGGAGCACGGCCAAAGGCACGTGCTGGAACGCGTCGCTACTGGGAACGCTACGCTTCTGGGTAAAACCATTTGGTTCCCAGCAGGGCGAAGCCCGTTCCTAGAAGCGGGCGCAGACCGCGTTCCCCAAAGTGGCCAAAGGCCACACTCCCAGCAGCTGGACGAAGTCCAGCGCTCCGCCAATTCGAAAGAATTGGCCCCCTGAGATTGCTAAAACACCTCTACCCCCTTAATCATTTCCTCCAACTTCTTTCCCAATACCTTTTTAGCATCGGGTTCGCCGTGGATCAGGCGGATTTGGGTGGGGCCTATGCGGGTACGTTTTACAAAATTGAGCAGATTTTTCTGGTCGGCGTGGGCGCTGTATCCGCCGATGGTGAGCACTTGGGCGTTAATGGCATAGCGTTGACCGTCGATCATCACCCACCCGCCCTCCTTGGCGCCGTAGTGCTGAATCGAACTGCCAATAGTGCCACGCGCCTGATAACCGACAAATAGAATCGCATGGCGGGAGTTCTCAATAAGTGCCTTGGCGTAGTTGAGGCTGCGACCGCCGTTGAGCATACCACTCGCGGCGATCACCACCGTCGGGCGCGCACTGTCTGCCAGGTATTCAACCGTCCGCAGGTGTTCTTCGTGCGAGCCCACCGTATAAAGGTTATCAAAGCTCAATGGGTGCCTCCCCTGCCGGAGTCTGCGTTGAGCTTCCGCATCCCAATAAGGTTTAAGCTCCCGATAAACCTCCGTGAATTTTGCAGCCAATGGCGAATCAACAATCACTTCAAGATTCCCCCACCGCGCCTTCTCGGCAGAAATGATCGATTCCAGTTCGTAGAGCAACTCCTGGGTACGACCGATACTGAACGCGGGAATCAACACCGTTCCCCCATTCTCAAACGCGCGCTCTAAGGCGGCAAACAACCGTTGTTTACGCTTGGCGCGGCTTTCATGCTGTTTGTTGCCGTAGGTGCTTTCGAGAACCAAGGTATCGGCGCGATAGGGTGATCGCGGTGCAGGCAACAGAGGCGCATAAGGCGCGCCCAAATCTCCGGAAAAAACGGTACGATGAGTGTAGTCAGGGTATTTTGCATCTAATTCAACGTAAGCGGAGCCGAGTATATGACCCGCGCGCTGCAGCTTAAGTCGCAATGTGCAGCTTTCGCTTTCCACCAGCGGGAGCCAGGTTCCGTAATCCAGTGGCCGCAACATTCCGCCCACCTTTGCCAGAAATCGCTCGATTAACCGAGAATCCCGGGTAAAACCGACTTTTAATGCATCCTCAATAACCAGCGGCAACAGCCGCGCCGAGGGAATAGAAGTATAAATAGGCCCGCTAAACCCCGCGGCCAGTAAATAAGGAATACGCCCGACATGATCGATATGCACATGGGTAACGATTAGGCCACGCACTTGGGATATATCGAAATCAATCTCATGCTGGCTACCGTCGCCACCGGCCCCCTCCTCCCCCTGGAAAAGCCCGCAATCGATCAGAAAGTGGTTTGACGGTGACGCAATATAACGATGACAACTGCCAGTAACACCAGACAAAGCGCCGTGATGTTCAAATTTAGGGTATGGGTGTTTAACTAGTTTTTGAGTTTTCATAAAAGTCCTTTTTATAAAAAGCGGGGGAAGCGAGGCTTTGGCCTCGCTGGAACGTTCCGCTACGCTCCACTGCTGGGGCGCTCCCCAGGGGGAGCTTGGGGGCACGGCCGGAGGCCGTTGCCGGAACGCTGCGCTGCTGGGAACGCTTCGCTCCTAGGAAAACCAAGAAGCGAGCAGAGCGAGTGTTCCCAGAAGCGGGCGCAGACCGCGTTCCCCAAAGTGGCCAAAGGCCACGCCCCCATTAGCTGGACAAAGTCCAGCGCACCACCAATTCAAACGAATTGGTCCAACGTTCCACCAATTCGCAAGAATTGGTCCCCTCAGCGCCCTCCCGGCGGGCATTCTGCTAAACTACGCCTTTGAAAAATTTAAGGCAACGTTCCCATTCCATGAAATATTTAGTTACTGGCTCCGCCGGATTTATCGGTGCGGCTACCGCAAAACGCCTTGTGGACGAAGGCCACGACGTATTCGGCCTCGACAACCTGAACAGCTATTACGACCCTGCGTTAAAACATCACCGCCTGGAAAAACTCCTACCTTGCGAGAACTACCATCAGGTGACCATGGATCTCGCTGATCGGGAGGGTGTTGCCAAACTATTTGCTAACGAGAAATTTCAACGGGTAATCCACCTTGGTGCGCAAGCAGGCGTGAGACATTCCATAAACGCGCCCTTCGAATACATTGATGGCAATGTTGTGGGCACTATGACTATTCTGGAAGGGTGCCGCCACAACAACGTAGAGCACCTAATATACGCTTCGTCCAGCTCCGTATACGGCATGAACCCAAAAGTGCCGTTTGCCGAAAGCGACAACGTGGACCACCCGGTATCACTTTACGCCGCCACTAAAAAGTCCAACGAGCTGATGGCCCACGCCTACTCAAATCTGTATGACATACCGACCACTGGATTACGCTTTTTTACCGTGTACGGCCCAGCAGGTCGCCCGGATATGGCACCTTGGCTATTTACCGAAGCCATTTTAAAAGGCGAACCGATAAAGGTGTTTAACAAAGGAAAAATGCAACGCGACTTTACCTACATAGACGATATTGTCGAAGGCATTTTACGTATTCAAAACGTGATACCCACACCCAACCCGGATGACGAGGGCAGCAACCCCTCCACCAGCCGGGCACCCTACCGGATATACAATATTGGGAACAACAACCCGGTGGAGCTGGCGACATTTATAGATGCTATAGAGCAAGCGTGTGGCAAAAAAGCGGAGAAAATATTGTTACCGATGCAGGCAGGGGATGTGGTTAGGACTTATGCAGATATTGATGCATTGACTAAGGCCACACAACATAAGCCCGCAGTGGATATATACGATGGAGTGGTTCAATTTGTAAACTGGTACAAGGATTACAAACAGCTTTAGCTCGAAAGCGGAGAAACGACAGCGGAAGCCTCTTGTATATTGTTTTATAATCGGTCAACAAGGTCAATATGGACATACCCGCCAGACTGAATGATATGCGCTGAAAAACGGTAAGCGCCAATCCAACCCCACCCTACACAAGGTTGGCATTCCAAGGTAATAAAGCTTCAACATCCTCAATGCTCTGCGCATTGGGTAGCTCTTTAAAAACGTGCGTTAAATAGTTGTAGAGATTGAGTTTATTAGCTTTAGCGGTTTCTATTAGACTATAGAGGTTTGCGCTGGCTTTCGCCCCTGCCTGACTTTTACTCAACAACCAGTTCTTACGGCCAATGGTGAATGGCCTGATGGCGCGTTCAGCGGCGTTGTTATCCATGGGATATCGACCGTCCTCCAGATAGGCAACCAGCCGGCCCCACTGATTATTGAGATACACCAACGCCTTGCCGACCGCCGTTTTTGGTGGCACAGTGTGGAGGCTCTTTTCCATCCAGTCTTTGAGTTTTTTGAGGACAGGCGCAGCTTCTTTGTCTCGAATCGCAAAGCGTTTATCGGGCGGTTCGTCTTTTATACGTTTTTCGATGGCATAAAGACGCCGGATAAAGGCCAGTGCCTGATCCGCTTTGCCAGTTTTTCCCTTTTTCTGGAGATCTTGCGCCTCTTTAAACTTACGCCGGGCATGGGCCCAGCACCCTAAGCGCGTAATACCGTAGTCGTCACAGGCTTTTTGATACCCCTCATAACCATCAACCATAATGGCGGTGTTTTCGGCACTTAATAGGTTAAGCGGGATTTGTTGGCCGCGACTGTCTGCGTAATGGAAGATGCAGGCGGGTTGTTCACCGTCATGTGCCATGACCCACATGTAACTTTTGCTTTGAGCGGTTTTACCCGGCTCATCCAACACTTGTAGCGGCGTTTCGTCCAAGTGAAGACAGAATTCTGTTTGGGACAGGCCCGATTGCTCATAGTCAGCAAAGAGCTGGGGCCAGTTGTACTTTTTGTTGGGCATGGGGGCTCCTCGTTGGATGGAGCCTTTACGTTACGTAATTGATTTTAGCCAGTATAGGGAGGGGTTCGTTTGGCGCTTACATATCTACGATTATTTAACTCACGTTTTTAAATATCTACCCAATGTGCAAAGAGCTGAGAATGTTGAAGCTCTATTACCTTGGAATGCCATCCTTATATAGGATGGGGTTGGATTGGCGCTTACTCTGCATTGAACTCGAGTCCAAAATTCCGCCAGACGTGAACCCTAACAACAAGAAAAACATATAGAAACTTTTATACTCTTCAGTAATTGAATTACTTACACCCGCAACAACCATATTTATCAAAGCCCATAAGCAAAAAAAGAATGTCAAATTTAATTTTTGGTTAGCAATAATAAGCCGAAAGTAAATAAATGCTACAAGTGAAACCCAAAAAAAATAACATACCAAACCAACTAACCCAAATTTATAGCCATAAAAATAGTATACAGATTCTATAGGCCCGTGTGCATCCAATATTTCTGAATTGCTTGGCCCATGCCCCAACAAATAACCCTGCGATAAAGATAGAATGAGACCTTGTAGCTCGCTAGCTCTATGCTGAAATGTTCCACCAGAAGGGGCGTCCAAAACGGCTTGGAAGTGCTTTATGGCCTGTAATTCTACATCAATAAAAAACAGCAAACCCAGGAAAAGAACCAACCCCCAAAAAATAAAAAACGTGACAACCCATGAAACACGATGACGCGGAATCGAAACAACTGTCATCAAATTAACAATAATATATATTAAGAGAGCTCCACGAGAGCCACTTAAAATCAAACCGGAAAGCAAGAAACCATATTGCAACAAAAACAATTTTTTCGCTGTCACACCTCTATATAACTGCAGCAACGATACCTGCATAACAAATACCAACCAATATCCAAATCCGCCTGGATATCCTAGCGTTCCACTGAACCTAAAAAAATGAAAAGGATTTTCAGCAGTTGATTGTCGCGCTTTGTACAAATCAACCAGAGGATATGCTGCGGGATAGAACACAAGATACGAAAACAATACAGACAATACTCCTGCAATCAGGATAAATCGAACCGCCTGATCTTGCGAATAACGTTTACTAAGCAACCATCCGCTAATAAATATCAGTGCGTAAATTGTAGGCTTTAAGCACTCTACGAAATCCTTCAACAAAAAATCAGCATCAACGCTAAATATTAATATTAAAATAAATAGCAGCGTAAAAACTAAGTTTACTAAAAGAAAAAAAAATGTCGATTTACTAATTCGATTGCCGTAAACTAATATAAGCATGCAACTGACAAGCAATGAGATAATCATTACTGGCTCATTTAGCAGGCGAATAGACCCAATAGAGATGGGCATTATGAAAATCAACCCAATGAAACTATAGAGCCATACCGTATAAAATGTCAAGCGCACAGATCGTTTACCAATTAAAACACCCGAGATTTTCACAAACACTAAAATTTAATAAACATATTAAGCATCTAAGGAACAGTATCTTTTTCGCTAATCATTAATGCGATACTCTCGAAATCAAACGCAAATTTATCCTTACCCCAAACGAAGCTGCCAACACAACAGATAGTCACAACAACAATAGCCCGGCACAAGCCGCGAAAAATTTGATCAAACACGCTGATTCTTGATTACATCATAAAGAAACAACAACAAAAAAATTGGATAATATATTGCCACTCGCTTTATGACGTGGGGCTCATTTACAAAACGGTATGCCCAACGAAGATGATAACGGTTTATCCAATCCGGATAGTAACTTAAAGCTTTACCATTCGCGGACTGCGAGATGAATGCTCCACATGTAAAATAATACCCGCTTGGATTTGATTGAGCCAAACTACACGCCACACGCTCCTGCTTTAAATTGCCCAACCCTAAAAGGGCCATATCAGCACCTGATTCTGATATGATAGAAAGTATTTCACTTTCAGGCCTATATCCATCGCAACTTCCTATCCATTTTATACGGGGATAAAGTTGAGAAAAGTATTGAATAAATTGATCCGCATCACCGGGCTTACCACCCGCAACAAAAACTTTATGCTGTTCTCGCTCGCTATAACCCAAAACTACTGGAGCTAGAGATGTCAGATCAAAGGACTGGCGCGCGACAAGAATACTACGACCCAAAAACACTTTTAGGATAAAAGTTAAATAAATACCATCGACTCGATAATAAGCATAATCAAACTTACTAGCCCAACGCCGCAACATAAAATAATTAAAAGGATTAATATAAATATATGCTCCAGGCAAAAGATTCCCTGCATCAATTAATCTAGCCACTTGGACATAACGGCCTCTAAGAAACGTAATTATATTCACTTCGCCAACCAAATCTTGCGAAAAAAATAGGCAATCGAATAATCGCTGCCAGCATGACCAACAATAATGCACCCTATAAAATACAAAAGGCTCGAATAGTTTTCTAAAATATTCAGACCTTACCAATCAAAACAAGAGCCTGATTATTGCTAAACCCTAAAAAACAGTGATCAACATCCGAAAGACACTCTTTATAAGCTTTATATTCACCATATTTCCAGCCTGGGTACCCAAAAAAATCGTCAAATAAGATTAGTGTACCGGGTTGCAAAACGTCTTTTGTTAGCGTCAATATTAATTTTGCCGGAGTATAGGTATCTGTATCAATATGGATGAGGCCAATTTGATTAGACTCCATTCCCTCCAGAAAAGGAGGTAGCGTATCCTGAATCCATCCAACTTTTAATTCAGCGTTACGCTGTATTTTAGGCAATTTTCCATTTGTACTAAAGGCCCCTTTCCCCCACCTGTGCCCCACCCAATCTTCTTGAAGCCCTTCAAAAGCATCAAAACCGTAAACCTTGTTTGATTTACTCCCATTTAACAACCTCTTTGATATTCTATTTAAGCTGTCACCCTTGAACACACCGAACTCCAAAACATCCCCCTCCAATGGCAGCTTATCTACAGCCCAATCTAGCAAGTCACCCCTTTTGCTGAATACCTGTGCCTGAGGGGCATTTTTTTCAATAAATGCCACAGACTCATTTACTGCATTTCGCCAGCGCACCGTATTGATATTTTCTCTTAAAACCAGGTTAAACAAGGACTCTACTACACTGGATACTACTTTAGATATGTATTTACCCACTTTCCTTTCCTATTTTTATTTCACATTTAGAAGGTTAGCTAATTCATTTGAAAAGGAACCTTCTAGCTTATAGTTGGATTCTTGAACTTGAATTACCGTATGCAAGTCATGGCGCTTGTTCAGCACCTACGTCCGCGCCCTCCAGAACTACCCCATAATCACGAAATAGGTAGTTTATCGAAAACGCGAAAATAAAGTTTAGGAGAGCAATTGATGCATAGTAAGCGCGAACAAAGCTAACGTCTAGAACATATGTATGATTCTGAACCATTACAAAAACAAATAATACTATTGCAAGAAAAACCGAATATAACAAAAGAAATTGCTGCTTATTAACCTTCACAAGCAGCACGACCGCAGTCACGCCAGATAACATTGAAGCGTAAAAACAAAACACATAAGGTGCAAAATCAACAAACAATCCCCATTCGTGCATAAAAGAATTTGGAACGAAATTAAATAATAACTCAACAAAATCAGAGACACCAACCACAAACAACGCTAACGCAAAAAGGCTTAAAACAAACCACACCCTAATTCTAAACGATCCCACCGACTTCATCATCACATCTCGAATTGACTGATTCAGCATATTAAATGGTGTTCCTATTATTCGTTCTGCCAACGCTACATTTCCAACCAGCAAAAGATTTTTCTCTATAGTGGAATAATAAATAACCGGAAAAGCACTTATGAATATAATAAGAAACGAGTAAGGCATATTGAAACTTAAATAGCTTCTAATAACTGGGAAGTAGCCAACTGAAAACCGCCTGATGTTTTCGTAGAAATTCAGACAGTCAGATTTGACATTGACACACAAAGCAATTACGACCAACAGCAACCCTAAAACCAATCCCAAGGTATACCCAAGATCGGCAAAAAAGTAGAAAAATAGAAGCTGCAAAATCACAACAATAAAACTTCGCAGAAATCTTAAAAAACCCAGAAGCTTGAACTTATCATCCGCAACCAAAACTGATGAGAGAAGAAGATATGATGACTGAAGAATAACGAAAATTGTGAATACAAGTGAATTTATAGGAATAAATTGACTAGCAACGCTTGTTACTATCAAAGAAAAAACTATAAAAGCGGGCACCGCTTTACGCAGTAACTCATCACCCGAAGCAACTCCTAGCTCAACTCGAAAAGTACAAAGCACTACAAACAGCGAACCGATACTAATTATGCTTGCAAGCTCTCCCATTATTTTTGCACCATATAAAATCGCAATCAGTGGTGCAGACAGAAACGCTACAACATTACCTAAAGTGGAGAATGAGATAAGCCATATAAGTCTTCGCATTTATTCGCCTATAACTGCTCAACTTCTTACTGAGCTTCCGACGATTTCAAAACACCTTCAATTGGACTAGAAGAACCTGAAATCAAAGCTGGCAGATTTTCAACAATTTTGTCATGTAAACCGTTATCGTTTATTATATTTTCAAAGGCATCAACAAGGACTTTAGGCGCTATCTCTGAATAGCTGATCATGTATTTAACATCTAAGCCCATATCGCTAACAATATGCCATTTTGCGCCAGCATCGTAGGGCACACAAATTACTTTGCACATATGGGTCAGCGCAAAAATAGCAGAATGCATGCGTGTAGCAATTAAGCAAGCAGACTTTCGATACTCTGCAAATAATTCTTTCGGACTCAAATAAGATTTTATTTCTATTAACTTTCCATTTAGATCAGGATGCTCCTGATAGATCTCCGAGAGCAAGCCAACATAACCTTCCCACTCATAATATACCTGTGGAACAACCTGAACTCTGTAACCGGCACATAATAAATGTTTCATCAATGCCGCAATCGAATCTTTATAACGCTGCCTAGCAATCAATCCACTTTCTTTCCAGTCGACCAAAGTAAATGATACTAACTTGGGATCTCTAGCAATATCGTCCTCATTTCGATACTTGTTGATGAAGTAGAAAGATAGATCGGGGGCCAATTTAACGTTCTTCAAGCCAAGCTTTTTCTGCGCGTACTCAAGTGAGTATGATTCTCGTGCAGTAACATATACACACCGGCTAAGCACAAACCGGAGCATTATTCTTGAAATAGCATATCTTAACGGCCATATTGATACGCCAATAGCGTAAGTCTTCTTTTTTAAAACCAAACAGTAAAAAGGATGGAGAAGCATTGCGAACATATCATATATTTCACCTATACCATTCCTATTCCTGAAGTTCCTCCCATTCCACAAAACAGCATCAGCACTTGCGATTTTTGAAAGTGCCCGCTTACCAGGTCCGAAAAATATGGTTTTTAAGCTTAGAAAATAAATGACCAACTGGAAGTAAGCAAACAAAATTCCAAAAAGCGAACGAAGTTTTTTGTTGCCTAGATTTTTGAACTGGCTTGACAATGGATTAAAACTATTTCTTACTCCAGGGCAAATGTCGACGTCATGAAGAGCCGAGCAGTCAAAATGGTCCGTGAATGCTGTTTCCTGATTTTCTCCATACACACTAACTATGCTTTTTTCAGCGTTAGGATACACATCTTCGACGATATCCAAAATTGCTTCCTGCATGGCAGCGTCACCCCTGTTCATTTCAGAAGCAAAATCTAACAATAAAATATTATGCATATGACACTCAACCCTCAACCAATCGAAGCAGCTCCGAAACTTCAGAACCTATAGACTTTACACAGTATTTGCTTTCTATCCAAATATTTCCAAGCGATTCAGCGTAATCTATTGCATCTATGATTTCTTGGACATTATCTTCCGAAAACATTAGTCGCTCATCTAAAATTACTTCAGGATTCCCCCATGCGCGCGTGGCCACAACTCTAGTTTTAGATCTTATGGCCTCCAGAATAACCGTAGGCAAAGATTCGTAACCTCGAGACGGAACTATAAGAAGTTTCGCTGATGCGAATATCGCCGGCATTTTGGATTCTACTACGGACCATTCCACATCTATATTCTTTATAGAACAAATGCGATCAATAACCTGCTCTCCCACCGTCTGAAACCTGCGAGTTCCCAACACAACTTTAAATGTCTTGCTAGAGTAATATTCAGCTAAACTTATAATCAAATCCAACCCTTTCTTTTTTGCTGCTCTTCCAACGAACAAAAAATCGTATTCACGATCATTAAGGCTTGATCCACTATCGTACTTATCAGAAACTCCGTTATAAATAACGACAATTCTAGATCGATCAATCCCATATATTTTTTGCATTTCTTCTATTTGATATCTAGACACACTTACACACAATAATGACTTCCGATAAACTACAGAGTCCAGCTTCATTTGTAGCCAAGCATTAATCCATTTTAAATAATCGACCAAATTAGTTCCTAGTTCGGTCCCTATTTCAGGCACATTTGTACCATGCGGTGTAGAAATGAATTTAGTAGTACTCAGATTGATTGAAAACAGCGCACCCAACCCCAAGAAGGCTGCATGAGAGTGTACTAAATCGTATTTACTGTAGTTTTTATCAAGCCATCTCTTCACCGAATATGCTCGATAGAGATAGCGTATAACTCCTTTTAGCTTTAAATCAGGAAGTACAGCAATGTTTATTCCCCAAAGAGACAGATCCATCCCCTTGTCTACTGAATCAATGGTTAACACCGACACTTCGTGACCTTGCGATACCATCTCGATACAAAAATTAAATGGATTTTTAACTTCTCCACTTACTACAGCTGAATCTTCTAAATGTGGAAATTTATATGCCAACACTAATATTTTCATTTGAATTCACCAACTAACAATTCGTATTCTCTAACGCATCGCTTTTCTGTAAAGCGCTCGAGGTTCCGGCTAGGCATCGATACTGGAGCACTATCAACTAATTCTAGTAGCCTTCTTCCGTAGCTCGAAACATCTGTACTAGTTGGCAAAACAGTCTTATTGTCATGACTGCAGATCTCTCGTATACCATGAGGACACTCAAGTGCAAGCACTCGTGGGCAATATTGGAGAGCCTCGATTAATACAGTAGGCAAACCTTCCCACAAAGATACCAAACAAAAAATGTCCGCTTGTTTCAGTAAATCGGCTATATTATCTCTCCACCCTAGAAACTCAACTTGTCCATCAAGCGATTTTTCTTTTACCAACGCTGTTAACATATTCTGGTCTTCACCCTCGCCAACAAAAGTGAGCTTGAAATCAACCCCTTCATTAACCAACCATTCTGCAACGCTCAGTAAATATTTTTGGTTTTTTTGAAAACACAATCGCCCAACATTAATAATTCTTAACCCCCCACCCCGGCTACTGCTCTGATGCTCAGCATAATCAACTGATTTTAAAACCGGATTATAAATAACACGAAAATCACTTCTAGGAAGCTTAATCTGACTAAAAATAGATTCTTTTAATCCGTTACTCACGAAGACAACTCTAGAAACGAGATACTGAAGACAACTGAAGACTGCCCTTTTAACAAAGACTGAGGCAAATGTATCACCTGCTAGTTTCAAATCGACGTGTTGCACATATATCAAGTTAAAACGGAATAAGTATAAAAATCTTACGATCGCAGCCAGTACCGCGTCAGTTCCATTCCCCACTACTACGGTAGTATTAGCAGGCTTACTTAAAAAAGGAATAAGCTTGAACAGCTTTAATATAGTACCCTTCACAATAGAAGGGCCAACCTCATTCTCTAAAACACCCTTCTCCTTGCAAAGAAAGATGACATCATATCCACTTCGCTCAAGCCCGTTAGCAATATTTATATGGACTTTCTGAACACCTCCTCCGGATAAATTTCTTAAGTAGAATATTAGCAACCTAACACCTCAAGATACTTTTTTACAGCAACGCTTGTAGAAAACTCTCTCCCCCTGGAGACTAACGCTTGTTTAGAGCGAGATAAAGATAATTCATTTTGTATTGCGACAGCGAGCTCCTCGGCGTTAAATATTCGCACGAGAGACCCATATTCACCGTTTTCAAGGATTTCAGAAGGACCATATTTACAATCGGTTGAGACGACCTTACACCCCGCCAAAAGTGCTTCCACAATAACGTTTCCAAAACCTTCCCACAAAGACGAAAGAACAAAGCAGTCAGCGACTAAAAAGTAACTGTATGGATTGGCTACATAACCCAACAGAAACACCCTATTTTGAAGACCAAGCTCCGAAGCAAAATATTCCAAAGACGTTTTCTCAGAGCCTTCACCTAAGATAACTAGGTCCCCATCATAACCATAGTGCTTAACTAATATGCTGTATGCTTGAATCAACATCTTAAAGTTTTTCTGCTTGGTCAACCTTCCGGCACCAACTATAAATTTATTCCCCCAAGAAATGGGTGCTTTTTCACCGTCCCCTACTATAGGGTTGTATATGGTTCTTAGATTACTAAATCCGCCATGAAAATAGCGATCGAACTCGCTCCTAACACCTTCTGATACACAAACCAACGAATGGAGCCTCGGGTATAAGACTTTCACTAAGGTTTTTGTTATCTGGTAGATTATCCAACCCCTTCGTCTCATTTCCTCTAGGAAATTATTATGCTCCACCCCTATAACACCCACTTTAACTCCACAGGTTGCAACTAACGAAACAATATTTTCATGCGTCATATTTGAAATTAGTTTTTCTATACCGCTCTCCTTAATGGCCTTGCGAAGAGCAAACGCACAAGATATCAATCGCTTTGACGTCAATTCAATTATCTCTATCTGATTATCAAGCTTGCACTTGTTTGGGCCGACAGAATCCAATACGAAAAAACAAACAGAATGCCCCTGACTTACCAAACCATTAGCGAGTAAAACACTAACATATTCAGCCCCACCACCAGAAAAATTTCTTACAAATAAACCAATTCTCATTCTAATATCTTTTACTAAAAATATTTTTAACAAACAAAAAAAGTAGCGAAAACATCCCCCCTACAACCGCAAAGAGAACGACAATCAACTTCCTAACAGGTGATACGGGCGACTCAGCCACCATCGGCATAATAACAGGCTCAACTAGATAATCTTCGTCAACCCTAGCTAGCATCAACGTTTTTGTTTGCGCTTCAACCATATTATAAAAGACAGTTTTTAGCTCAGCTATCTTGGTTTCATCGATTTTTTCCTGTAGATAGCCTATGTTTTTTTCTGCCTTTACAATATCCCTATCCCTAAAATCACCATTTAGTTTTTCAACAATCATTTCTACCCACTCTTTGGCAACATGAGGAGAATAATGTTTGACTTTGATAGATAGCAGCCCAGTAGATGCGTCAAATTTAATTTCTACAAAATCAATTATTTTATCAAACACCTCATACGAACTTGGTTCCGCTTCTTTGCCTGAAGGCGGCTTTCGTATCCATTTTTGTTCATCAACCAAGTAGATATCTTCATCCCAAACAAACTTGTCTCTTGCACGATCCCATTCTTTAACACCAAACACCAAGGGTTTCAAATTATGAGTGCGAATTAACTCATCCCAGAATGGCCAAGATTGACCTAGCACTACTGCATGATTTATTTTATTTTGTCCACCAGCACCTAAGTTAATACCTGCAATAGCTGCTAAACCACCCAATTGGCCCGACATATTTTTGGCTACACCATCATCCTGCGATATACCGTACACACCTTTACTTTCATACATGTTAGGAAGGCTAAGTGAAAACAACACCCCACATAGAATAAAAAGAGCTGTTATTCCTAATAGCCAAAATTTTCCGCTCCAGAGTGATTCCCACAATTTAATCAAGTCAATCTCACCTATAAACTCTGAATTTTGAGCTGACTTTTCGTTTATGCTTTCAATCGAAATAGAATCTAGTCGTTGTTCTATTTTAAGGAGTCTATCATCAGTATCATTCATAACTCAGTTATCTTAAAGCAGTAGTATCAACGCTCATATCGGAACTTATCTAGTCTAATTATGATTCATTGAACAAATTGAATTCTAAAGTTAATAATGCTTACAAGCATTCGTGCCGGGTAGAACCCAGAAAGATTAAGTGCAACTATTCGCAGCAACCCAGTAGCTAGCCCGACGCCATCCCCAACAAAAAAAGCGCGAGTTGACTCTCCGCCCTTAGAAAGGTTTTGAAAATATCGATAATTAAGTTGCGATTTATGCCGCAGTAAAAATTCGCCGCTTACTCCACCGAATAAACCGCCAAGACCGCTTCATCAACAACTGATAAAACACAACCAGCGCTATTGCCCCTAGAAACGAAAACCAATCTGGCGCTTTATACACATGCAGTACTGCGCCTACGACCACGAACAACCCCTGTACACACAGCATAATGTACAAAGTTTGTTTCGCGTTAAAGCCGGCCCGCAGAATAATGTGGTGGATATGAGTTCGGTCTGGCGCCATGGGGGAGCGACCGCGTTTTACTCGGCGGTACATGATGGTAAACATATCGGTGATGGGTAGCAGCACAAACCAGAGCGCTGTAACCGGGCTAAATGCAGCGGACTCGCCTTGGGAGCCGTAAATCAGCAACACCCCTAACGACAACCCCATAAACATGCTGCCGGAGTCGCCCATAAATATTTTACCGATGCGCTTGGGTTTTCTGGCGCCCCACAGGTTAAAAATAAGGAAGGCGCCGGTGGAGCCGATAAAGGCCATGCACAGGTACTGGAAGGTGGTATTGCCATTTGCGCCGAAGAGCGCGACCAGGCCAATAAACGAAACCATGGCGATGGAGCCTACCAGGCCGTCCATGCCATCCATCATGTTCATGGCGTTAATTGCCGCCATAATGGAGAGTACAGCCAGCGGGTAGCCCAGCCAGCCGGGGTTTAACTCGCCAATACCAAACAAGTCTCCAAACGAATGGAAGTGCACCTCCAGAGCGTAAACAAAAATGCAGGAGATCAGGAACTGGCCAACTAGGCGAAAGCGCGCGCTGAGTTCGTACCGGTCGTCGACCATGCCCATAAACACGATTAGCCCACCGGCCAATAGAAAAAGCCGTATTTCTATTGGCTGCTCAATAAAGAGAAAGGTGGTTAGCAAAATACTGGCATAAATAGCCAATCCACCGACTAACGGAATAACGCCTTGGTGCTGTTTACGGCCGCCGGGTTTGTCGACAAGTTGCGCCCATTCGGCGACAGGCTGAAGTAACTTTACTGCGGCAAATGCGAGTACAAAAGACATTGCCAAAATAATGTAGCCTAGTTCCATGTTGTTTCGCTTACTCTTTACGTAGGTTTAACTGTTTTATTCCGCTCTGCCGTAGGCATCCTGAAAACGTACAATGTCGTCTTCACCCAGGTAGCCACCACTGCGCACCTCAATAAGGTGTAATGGCAGTTTGCCGGGGTTGCTCAGGCGGTGCTTTTCCCCTAAAGGAATATAGATAGATTCATTTTCGCCGAGCAACTGCTCCTTCTCGCCCTTTTGAACGAGTGCAGTTCCTTCCACTACCACCCAGTGTTCCGCGCGATGGTGATGCATTTGCAACGAAATACTAGCGCCGGGTTTTACTTCTATTCGTTTTACCTGGAAACGCTTGCCGGCATCGAGGGTATCGAAGCTTCCCCACGGGCGGTGCACCTGACGGTGATGCTGAAACTCGTTGCGATCCTGCTGCTTCAGCCAATCCACCACGTATTTCACGTCCTGGGTTGCTTCGCGATTGACAACCAGCAAGGCATCATCGCTCTCGATTATTGCGATATTCTCCAGGCCAATTGCGGCTACAAAGCGATCTTCTGAGTGGATTAGGCTGCCAGTGCAGTTTTTGATAAACGCGTCGCCAAATACTGCATTACCGTTTTCGTCCTTCGCGCTGGACTCCCACAGCGATTCCCAACTGCCAAGGTCGCTCCAACCCGCATCCAGGGGCACCATCCAGGCCTTTGGAGTTTTCTCCATCACAGCATAGTCAATTGAGATATTTTCACATTGCGCGAACTCGGGCTCTGCGAGACGAATAAAGTCGAGATCGGTTTCGGCGTTAACTAACGATGCTTCACACTGCGCTAACCAATCGCCGCCTAGACTGGCCACTTCGGCAAGCAGCAGATCTGCTGGAAACACAAACATGCCGCTGTTCCAGGTGTAGGTACCCGCTGCCAGATAAGATTGTGCAGTGGCGAGATCTGGCTTCTCTACAAATTGAACAATTTTGCTTCCGCTGGCGGACGTCGCATTCTCACTTTGTATATAGCCATAACCGGTTTCCGGCTTATGCGGAATTACACCAAAGGCAACCAGGCGCTCTTGCTCAGCCGCCACAATTGCCTGTTCGAGGGCGCCGTGAAACGCATTGAGATCACTAATAAGGTGATCTGCAGCCAACACCACCAGAATGGGGTTTGCGTAGAGCTGCTTAGCGCGATAAGCCGCGACAGCGATTGCAGGAGCCGTATTTCGGGCGCAGGGTTCGAGAATAATTTCCGCTTTGCGGGAGTCGATTTCTGCGATCTGGCTGGCCACCATAAAACGCTGATCGTTGTTACACACCACAATTGGCGGCGCAAACTGTTGCACACGCTTCATGGTGTGCTGAAGCATGGTCATATCGCCGTAGAGTTTGTGGAGCTGTTTGGGGTATGCCTTGCGGGATTTTGGCCACAGTCGAGTGCCACTGCCGCCGGAGAGTATGACCGGAACAACGGTCCGTGTTTCTGATTGGTTTTCCTGCACGAGAACTATCCGAACTTTGATGTAGTACACAATTTGCGGGGATTATAAAGCAATGACTACAAGTTGTGTTGTTCGCAAAGTGTAATATCCCCAACCTGAGCTTGTGATTTTGCTTAACTCGCTAGCCTGCTCTTATGCAGCTTTAATTTACTGCTTGCTCGCCATTGCCAGCACCACTTCAAACTCCAGATTTTTATCGATACACCTGCCCGTTTGTCGGTTTTATAGGGAACGGTTTGTCTTGTTCTCTTGACAGCGCGCCCCTAAAACAGAGTGAAATTTAAGCTGCTTAAGATAACGGCCAAGATGCGCAGGACAATTTAAAAATTTTTCCGGCCAATTTTCCGACACAACAAAAATACATTTAACATGCCAGCGCGCTGGCGAATATTCGCTCAATAAACGACCAAACTGGCTTGGGTTTGCACCACCGGGTGCCGAATTTACCGCGACACTCGTTTGTTAACCCATATTTCCCGTAAAACGCGCCATTTATTGCCGAACAAATTTACAGAGTCGATTTAGAAATGCCGCTTTCTGCTCGGCCAGCTAAAATGAAAACAGCGCCGCATACCCTCACATCATGCGTTGACTCGCAGGAAATTCTAAAATGGGAAAATCAATTACGCGCTACCGCTCAAACAACCTCATACGCGAGCAACTAAATCGCGATCTGCGGCTTTCGATGGTTGGGCTGAAAACAAAAGGCGATAACCAGCGTGGGCTGGCCGTGCAGGGATGTTATGGCAACTCTTCCAGGCTCTCGTTTACACGGTCGCGCATTTCTTTACCGGGCTTGAAGTGGGGAACAAACTTACCTTCCAGCTCGACAGATTCACCGGTTTTAGGGTTGCGGCCTGTACGCGGCGCACGATAGTGAAGTGAGAAACTGCCAAAGCCGCGGATTTCGATGCGATCGCCGTTGGCCAGGCATTGGGACATATACTCAAGAATAAGCTTTACCGCCAACTCAATGTCCTTTGCGGAGAGTTGGTCCTGCCTTTCAGCGATGCGTTCTATCAGCTCTGACTTTGTCATAGGATTTGGCCAAGCTTGAGTGGTGAAGAAAAGTTAGCGAATAACCGCTGCCGCCCGCAAGGGAGCAAAGCCCAAACCTGAAAATGTTACCCACAGGTTTGGCGACTTTATCAACCAAGGCGCGTTGGTACCTGCGCCGCAGTTCGAGCTAACCAGATATTAGTCCAAAAGTTGGGTAATATCATTGTGTTAGCGCAATCTGTAAATGTATTTGCTACTTTTTTTGGTTAAGTTGTTGTTTATACAACAAAAACTGGCGTTTCGCCAGTTTTTGTTGCGGAACGCCCCGCACGGCGGGGCTTCTGGGGCGCTTCCGTTGGTCGCTTTGGGGGCGCCGCCGGTGGCGGCTTCTGGGAACGGGCTTCGCCCTGCTGGGGAGGGAAAGCTTTGGGTATCTTTTGATTTGGCTGGGTAGGTGATGGTTAGGGTTGTGGAACACCCCGCATCGCGGGGCTTCTGGGGCGCTTCCGTTGGTCGCTTTGAGGGCGCCGCCGGTGGCGGCTGCTGGGAACGGGCTTTGCCCTGTTGGGAGAGAAAACCTTCGGCTGACTTATGATTTGGCTAGGTAGGTGATGGTTAGTGTTGTGGAGCGCCCCGCGCTGGTGGGGCTTCTGGGGGGGCTGCGCTGGTGGGTTAGCTTTGGTTTGTGTTCCGTTTTTTTCTTGCTCTGATCAAGGCGCCGAGTTGGTGTGAAATAGTCGTCGCTTTATTGAGCAGGTCTTTGCCAAGCGCTTGTTCCACATATCCAATTTCGATCCCTATGTATATCTGGGTGATCAATTCTGCGGTTGAGCCTTTGGCGATATTAAGAAACCTTATGGAGTCTTTGAGGCTTTCCCGCTCCTCTCCCTCCGCGATATTTGACGGTATAGAGAGAGCGGAGCGAGTAATCTGATCTCGAAAGCCGTAATCCCGCAGAGTGCCAAGATTTTTGTACACTTCGACACACAAACGCGCACTCTCCTTCCAAACATCCAGTTTTTTGAACTTCATCGAAAATCCCTTTCCTATGGCAAGTTGAGAGCGCCCCACTTTGCTCCGCAACTGGGGCGCATGATTTGCGATCCATCATAACGCCTAAACCGACAAACCTCTCCTACCTACCCCAGCTCTGCCCTACCAAGTCAAATCATAAGGCGGCCGAAGGCTCCCCCTCCCCAGCAGGGCGAAGCCCGTTCCCAGCAGCCGCCAAGGGCGGCGCCCCCAGAAGCGAAGCGCTCCCAGCAGCGCAGCAAAGCAAGCGTTCCTAATAAGCGCAACGCCCCAAATTTACCAAGTTCCTCTTCCTCAAAACCAATCTCGCCCCCTATGTATATCTGGATGATATTTCTGCGCATGAACCTTTGGCGATATTTGACGGTATTGAGAGGGCGGAGCGAGTAATCTGATCTCGAAAGCCGTAATCCCGCAGAGTGCCAAGGTTTTTGTACACCTCGACGCACAAACGCGCGCTCTCCTTCCAAACATCCAGTTTTTTGAACTTCATCGAAAATCCCTTTTCCATGGCAAGTTAAGAACGCTCCTCTTAGCTCCGCAACTAGGGCACTTACACTGAAGCTGTCATACAACCCCAACCGCCAAACCCTCTTCGACCACCTAAACTCATCAGCTGCCCAGTCAAATCATAAGCCAGCCGAAGGTTTTCTCTCCCCAGAAGGGCGAAGCCCGTTCCCAGCAGCCGCCACCAGCGGCGCCCCAGAAGCAAAGCGTTCCCAGCAGCGCAGCGTCCCCAGGCGCGACGCAAAGCGAGCGCTTTTTTTTCCCTAAAAAAAACCGACAACCCCTTTCGAGATTGTCGGTTTTCGAAATTAGAGAAGCGCTATTCGCGCTTGCTCTTATTTTTCTTTGGATTGCATTTCTGCTTTGATCAGGTCGCCCAGCGTAGTAGGAGCTGCAATTTCTGCTTGCTTGGCGCTGTGGTCTTTGATCGCTTGCTTCTCGTCGTCTGAATCCTTGGCTTTGATGCTGAGGATGATCGTACGATTTTTACGGTCAACGTTGGTGATTTTGGCTTCTACGTCGTCGCCTTCTTTCAGCGCGTTGCGGGCATCTTCCACCTTGTCGCGGCTGATTTCAGAGGCTTTCAGAGTACCTTCAACGTCGTCGGCCAGAGCGATTACCGCTTCTTTAGCGTCAACAGTTTTAACGGTACCGTTAACGATGGAGCCTTTATCGTTGTTGGTTACGTATACGGAGAACGGATCTTCGTCCAGCTGCTTGATACCCAGGGAGATACGCTCGCGCTCTGGATCAATTGCCAGTACAACGGTTTCCAGCTCGTCGCCTTTCTTGTACTTGCGTACGGCTTCTTCGCCAGCTTCGTTCCAGCTGATGTCAGACAGGTGAACCAGACCATCAATACCGCCTTCCAGGCCGATGAAGATACCGAAGTCGGTGATCGACTTGATTTTGCCGGTGATCTTGTCGCCTTTCGCGTACTGGTTAGAGAACGCATCCCACGGATTTTCTTGACACTGCTTGATACCCAGAGAAATACGACGACGCTCTTCGTCGATATCCAGAATCATCACTTCCACTTCGTCGCCCAGGTTTACAACCTTGCTTGGGTGGATGTTTTTGTTGGTCCAATCCATTTCGGAAACGTGTACCAGACCTTCAACACCTTCTTCGATTTCAGCGAAACAGCCGTAGTCGGTAAGGTTGGTGATGGTGGCTTTAACCTTGGCACCTTCTGGGTAACGCTGCGTGATAGCGGCCCATGGATCTTCGCCCAATTGCTTGAGGCCAAGAGAAACACGGTTGCGCTCGCGGTCGAACTTGAGCACTTTAACTTCGATTTCATCGCCAACAGCAACGATTTCGCTCGGATGCTTGATACGCTTCCAAGCCATGTCGGTGATGTGCAACAGACCGTCTACGCCGCCCAGGTCAACGAAGGCACCGTAATCGGTAAGGTTCTTAACGATACCTTTAACTGCCTGACCTTCTTGCAGAGTAGCGAGCAGCTCTTCGCGCTCTTCAGTGTTGGTTTGCTCCATAACCGCACGACGGGATACAACCACGTTGTTGCGTTTTTGGTCCAGCTTGATAACTTTGAACTCGAGCTCTTTGCCTTCCAGGTGAGTCGTTTCACGTACAGGACGTACGTCGACCAGAGAGCCCGGCAAGAACGCGCGAATGCCAGCAACGTCAACAGTGAAACCACCTTTAACCTTGCCGTTAATAACACCAGTAATAACTTCTTCAGACTCGTGAGCAGCTTCCAGAACTTTCCAGGACTCTGCACGCTTGGCTTTTTCGCGAGAAAGGCGAGTTTCACCGAAACCATCTTCTACGGTTTCCAGAGCGACTTGAACTTCGTCACCGATACTGAGGTCGAGTTCGCCTTTTTCGTTAAGGAATTGTGCGGCGGGAATAACGCCTTCAGACTTGAGACCTGCGTGAACAGTTACCCAATCTTGGTCGATGTCGATAACAACACCGGTTACGATGGTGCCTGGCACCATATCTATCGTTTGTAAGCTCTCTTCAAAGAGTTCTGCAAAGCTTTCGCTCATTGCGCTACCTGTAAGAAATACACCACACGCCAGTATGTGGGTCTGTTTGCGAATACCGAAAACCGCTGAATTTCTGGCTGACAGCCGGTTCGGGTGGAATTTTAGGGGCGCGAAGGTAACAGGTTATTGCGCTGGGATCAAGGGGGGATTACGCGCGAAGCGCGTGGTTTCGGGGAACGGGCGCCAAGCGCCCTTCTGGGGCGCGGTAAAGCCGCTTCGGGGAACGTCCACTGCGTTGACTTCTGGGAACGGGCGCAGGCGCCCTTCTGGGAGACGCGGCGAGGCCGCTTTGGGGAACGTCCGCTGCGCGGACTTCTGGGAACGGGCGGCAAGCGCCCTTCTGGGACGCGGCGAGGCCGCTTCGGGGAACGTCCACTGCGTGGACTTCTGGGAACGGGCGCAGGCGCCCTTCTGGGGCGAGGCAAAGCCGCTTCGGGGAACGTCCACTGCGTGGACTTCTGGGAACGGGCTTCGCCCTTCTAGGTTTGGAAAACTTTTGGCTTTTCCTAGCAGGGAGCGCAGCTCCCGTCCCAGAAGCGGGCGCAGACCGCGTTCCCCAATGTGGCCAACGGCCACGCCCCAGCAGTGTAGCGAAGCGAAACGTTCCGCCCGCGCCAGCGGGCTCACTCTGCCATCCCCATTTTCCCCCAACTCCGACAGCTCGGGCAGAGCCAGTGATTGGCTTGTGCGGTGAAACCGCAGGTGGTGCATATATAGAAGAAATAGTTATCTAAAATTTGAGTGATGGCGGGCTTGAGCTTTTCGTAGGGGATCTGTTCGCTGGCAGGTTGTGCGGTGCACAGGGTGAGGAGGGTTTGGACAGCGACCATTTCCGGGTACTGGGCAATTCCTTCGTACAATACGCGGCAGGCATCCTCTGGGCCGTTCAGCTTCTCCGTGGCACAGGTCAGGTGCCACAGAAGCATAAGGCTGGGTTGCGCCAAATGAATATCGTTAAGCAGTTGAAGATAGTCGCGGTCGCTCTTTAATGCGATATAGCATTCGCGCATGAGGGGTAAGGCTTCAGAAATAACCTGGGGACTTTGGTAGGGAAGCTTTTTAAGAATGCCAAGTGCAGCAGCAGCGGCGCCATCGTTGAGTTCGATCTGCGCCTGCATTAGCTGAGCGCGGGCGCACTGTTTGTCAAAACGCTGTGCATTGCGCAGCAGGCGACGCGCTTCCAGTACCTGGTTGTTAGCCAGCGCTTTCTCGGCCAACTCGCAGCTGAAGTGCGCCTGCATCTCGCGCCAGTTATCTGCAGTGGAACTGAATTTTCGGCTGGTAAGGCGATCTGCAACATCTATTGCATCGAGCCAGTCACTGGTTTCCCGGTATAACTCCACCAAGTAGATCAGGGCTTTTTCGCGAACTTTTTTTTCGGTGTATTTGGCGTCTGCCAGCTCTTTGAAGAGAGTCTCGGCCCTGTCCAGCAAACCCGCTTTAAGGAAATCAACACCCAGTTCCAGTTGGGCCAATTGCAATTGCGGGCGCGGCAGACTTGGACGCGCCAACAGATTTTGATGGACACGTATTGCCCGCGCAGTTTCACCCCGGCGACGAAGCAAAGCGCCCAACGCGAGATGCGTCTCTAGCGTTTCGCTGTTGACCTCCAGCGAGCTGATGAAGGTATCGACAGCGGCGTCCGGCTCATCGTTGAGCAACTGGTTAAGGCCAACATAATAATTACGCTTCAACCAGCTGGACGATTGCTGCTGCGGCAGGCGACCGGGCCCGCGAGACAGCCGTCCTAACGAGAACCCTATTGCCAGGGCAGCAAACAATAGAACAAAGACGATTGGGTCGGACATAAACACTAGGGGCTAAGTTGCGCGGCTCGCAGCTTGTCTACTTCTTTTTTCGCCTTGTTCAATTCACGCTTGCGCGCAAGCAGCTTGGTATTCGCCAGTATGAGTGTGCCAAACCAACCCAGCAAAATGCCGAAAGCAAAGGTAAAGCACAGGTAGAACCCAATGCTGAGCTTAGGAAACTGAATCGCAAACAGGTTTACCGAGATAAGATCGGCATTGGCCCAAGCGATCCAACCTGCGATTGCGCACACCAGCAACAGCCACACCAGAATAAACAACCGACGGAACCAGCGATAAATTCGCGCAAACACAAATATCTCCTTAGAGCCTGTACAAATGAGTTAAATAGCGCGTCACCCAAGCAGCGCGCGAGATTTTATCAACGCCATAATCTCCGCTAACACCTCATCGATTGTCAGCGCCGTGCTGTCTAAAACTAACGCGTCGGCGGCAGGCACCAGCGGTGAAGTCGCCCGGTTGGTGTCTCTCTCGTCGCGGGCAATTATATCGGCGAGAATCTGGCCGCGGTCGACGCTCGCTTGCCCGGCGTCCTGCAACTGTTTTACGCGGCGATCCGCGCGGATTTCTGCACTGGCGGTAAGAAATACTTTACAGCCTGCAGAGGGAAACACCACGGTTCCCATATCTCTGCCGTCGGCCACCAAACCCGGGGGCTGCTGAAAACTGCGCTGGCAGTCCAGCAGGCTGGCGCGCACGCTCGGGAAAGCGGCTATTGTCGATGCAGCCATACCGACGTTTTCCTGCCGGATATCACCCGTAACGTCGTCTTGAGCAAGAAACACAATTACGCCCGCGGTGCCAACGTCGAAGCGAATATCCAATGTCTGCGCAACCCGGTTAACCGCGTCGGCATCTTCGATATCTGTATTTCCACGCAGACACGCCAGCGCGCAAAGACGGTAGATGGCTCCACTATCGAGTAAATGAAAGCCGGTTTGTTCCGCGATTAAGCGAGAAATGGTGCCTTTACCGGAGCCGCTTGGGCCATCGATTGTGATAACTGGCGCTACCTCTGCCATGCTGAAACCACCCTGTTATTGAATGCTGTTGACGATTTGGGCACAAGCGGCAGCAGGATCTTCCGCTTGTGTTATGGGACGGCCAACAACAATAAAATCGCTGCCATTGGCAATGGCTTGCTCTGGGGTAACAACCCGGCGCTGGTCTCCCGCTTCGGTTGAAGCCGGTCGAATGCCTGGGGTAATTGTCAGGAAATCTGCGCCTTGTTGAACTTTCATGGCTCCCGCTTCGAGGGCGGAACACACTACGCCATCCATACCCGATAGTTTTGCCAGTGACGCCAAGCGCGCCACCATGGCCTCGGGCGATTCGGTTATACCGATTCCATTAAGATCGGACTGATCCATGCTCGTGAGTACGGTTACCGCAATCAACAGCGGCTTATGGCTGAACAATACCAGCGACTCCCGTGCCGCTTCCATCATCCTCTGCCCGCCGCTGGCGTGGACATTCACCATCCACACCCCCATGTTCGCTGCTGCTTTAACCGCACCAGCCACCGTGTTGGGAATATCGTGAAACTTAAGATCGAGAAATACGTCGAAACCCAGCTTTTGCACGCTTTCCACCACGGCAGGGCCCGCTGTAGTAAAGAGTTCTTTGCCAATTTTCAAACGGCAGGATTGTGGATCGAGTTGACACGCCAGCGCAAGGCAGTCGTTAATATCGTTAAAGTCCATTGCGACTAGCAGTTGGGGACCGGTTACAGACATACAAATCTCCAGGTTGATGCCCGGCTATTCTACCCCGAGCGGCGCGTGAATGGCTGCCCTAATTTGCAGGCCCGACCTGAGCGGTAACGTCTATACGTGAGAAAGCCGCCACACCCGAAAGTGCGGCGGCTTTCTCGTAATTACCAATAACACCAATTAACCAGGCTACTCAGGCTACTACGGGCTCGGGGCATAACAGCCCGCAAGGCTGTCGTATCTGCTGGCTAGAGTGCAATAAGGCTTTTATTTTTCTCCAGCGTTGCTTTACCTACACCTTTAACCGCCAGCAGGTCGTCCATCGATTTGAATTTTCCATTCTTCTCGCGGTAGGCCACAATCGCCTGAGCCTTTTTTAGACCAATTCCCTTTAGAGTATCGGCAATTGTTTGTGCGTCGGCTTTGTTGATATTAACGCTACTTGCAACCAGCGTCGATTTAGCCTGATCCGCCGCTTTATCGGCACTGCCTGCAAAAGTGAGCGGTGAAGCTACCAGCATCGCTGCCAGCAGTAGTGCAAATACACAGGTGTAAAAATCGCGGAAGAAAATGGCTCGGAATGAGCGTGAGACTAATCCTTGCTTCATGGTTCGACTCCTTGTCGTTCAATTGATGTGCTGTCTTCTAGTCTTGGGAAATCCCAGAAGTCACTCTAAAACAATTCGAGCCCATAAATATGTGAACAAATTAACATTTTGTATGCGAAGCCGAACAATATACAGGCAGTCGGCGGGAGAATACTCAGGGAGCTGATCTAATAGTAACGGGGCAGACAGGCGCGTTTTAAAGGCGCCGAGTTTAGAAAAGCCGGGGTTAAACGAGTAAGGTTAAAAGGAGCGCGGTTTAGACAATCATGGTCTAGGCAAGCATTATCTTGGCAACCATGGTTTAGAGACAGGTGCAGCAGAAAGAGACGCCCCCTCAGCACTGCAGAAACAACGTTTCTCTATTGCTGAGAGGATTTGCAAAAATTAGACGCGACCTAGCCGATTTTCTTAGCGTCCCAATGGGGAAAGTGCTTGCGGACCAGCGCATTGAGTTCGACTTCAAACTCCGAGTAATCGCCTTTGGTCGCCGCAGCCGAGGCCAACGCCTCTATCGCCATACCCGCCCCAACAGTAATATTGGTGAGCCTGTCGATCACGATAAACGCGCCAGTTGCCCGGTTTTTCTGGTAGGCATCTACAACGACTTCCTGTTCCAGCTGCACGTCAACAACTGCAATATCATTCAACTGCATTGCCGACTCTTCAGACTTTTCAAAGGTATTGACGTCTACCCGATATTCAATATCCGCAACCACACCCGGAGTAACTTTACTGGCAAATTTAAACAAATATTGTTTACCAGGCTTGAGTTCCGCTTCCGACATCCACACCAAATGAGCCCGCAAACGGTTGGACAGGGTTTGCTCCGAATCGGCTAATACAACCATATCGCCACGGCTGATATCGATTTCGTCCGCAAGCGTCAGGGTAACCGCCTGTCCAACAAATGCTTCATCAAGCTCGCCGTCAAAAGTAACAATTGATTTAACCGTACTGGTTTTACCCGAGGGTAGCGCTTTCACCTTGTCGCCAACTTTTACCACACCAGAAGCCACCGTGCCGCAAAAGCCCCGGAAATTCAGGTTCGGGCGATTCACAAACTGTACTGGAAAACGAAAATCGTCCGCATTTTTATCGCTGGCAATTTCTACGGTTTCGAGAATTTGCATCAGCGATTTGCCGGAATACCAGGGCGTACGCTCACTGATATTGACGACGTTGTCGCCGTCCAGTGCTGACATGGGAACAAAGTGTAGTTCCGCAGGGTTAAGCGATTTCGAAAGATCAAGATACGACTGCTTGATTTCTTCGAAGCGACTCTCACTGAATTCGACCAAATCCATTTTATTAATCGCCACTACTACATGCTTAATCCCCAGCAGAGAAGCGATGTACGAATGGCGACGCGTTTGCGTCTGTACGCCGTAGCGAGCGTCAATCAAAATAACCGCTAAATCACAGGTGGATGCACCTGTCGCCATGTTGCGGGTGTACTGCTCGTGCCCGGGCGTATCCGCAATAATAAATTTACGCTTGGCGGTGGAGAAATAGCGGTAAGCTACATCAATGGTGATACCCTGCTCTCGCTCCGCTTGCAGGCCATCGACCAGCAACGCCAAATCGATTTTTTCGCCGGTAGTGCCGTGCTTGGTGGTATCCGATGCAACTGCCGCAAGTTGATCTTCGTAAATCATTTTGGAGTCGTGCAGGAGACGACCAATGAGTGTGGATTTACCATCGTCAACACTGCCGCAGGTTAAAAACCGCAACAATTCCTTGCGCTCGTGCTGCGCAAGATAAGCATCAATATCTGTTTCTATTAATTCTGACTGGTGAGACATAATAAAAATTTTCTCCGAAAATTTTTGGAGCGCCGCCGCCCTTCGGCGATGGCTGCTGGGAACGGCCTTTGGCCTTTTCGGAACGCTGCACTACTGGGCAGGTTCGCTTCACTCACTTCTGGAAGCAACTCAGGGTCGGATTCCCGAAATACGCAAAACAACTGTTCCTAAAAGTGGCTCAACGCCAGGTTCCATCAAACTTTCCGCGATTAACTGCGGGTTAAAAACTTTCTAATTCGGCTCCATCGAACCAGCCGCTTGAAGCCAAAAAACTAACGGTAGTTTTCATTGCCCCGCTCTTGCCCAGAAGCAGCCATGCTGCGTTCCCGCCAAGTCGCGAAGCGACTGTTCCCAGAAGTGACGGCAAGCCACGATCTAAAAAAACCACCCGTGTTTACGTGCGGGTTAAAAATAACCTTCCTGCTTTTTCTTCTCCATTGAGCCGGAGGAGTCGTGGTCGATAACACGGCCCTGGCGCTCGGAAGTTTTAGTGAGCAGCATTTCTTGAATAATTTCCGGCAGCGTGGTCGCAGTGGACTCCACAGCACCAGTAAGTGGGTAGCAGCCGAGAGTACGGAAGCGAACCATTTTTTCTTCGATCACCTCGTCTTCGCCAATTGGCATACGATCGTCATCAACCATAATCAACACACCGTCTTTTTCAACAACCGGACGTTTGGCGGCAAAGTAAAGCGGCACAATGGGGATATTTTCCAGATGAATATATTGCCAGATATCCAGCTCCGTCCAGTTACTCAGTGGGAACACGCGAATGCTTTCGCCTTTGTCCACACGGCCGTTGTAGAGGTTCCACAATTCCGGGCGCTGATTTTTTGGGTCCCAGCGATGGTTTTTATCGCGGAAGGAGTACACACGCTCTTTTGCCCGGGATTTTTCTTCGTCGCGACGGGCTCCCCCAAATGCGGCGTCGAAACCGTATTTATCAAGCGCCTGTTTTAGCGACTGGGTTTTCATAATATCGGTGTGCTTCGCACTGCCGTGGGTAAACGGACCTACGCCCATCTCCACACCTTCCTGGTTAATATGGACAATTAAATCCCAGCCCAGCTCTTTAAGCCGGTTATCGCGGAACTCAATCATTTCCTTAAATTTCCAGGTGGTATCCACATGCATCAGCGGAAACGGTGGCTTGCCGGGGGCGAACGCCTTCATTGCCAGGTGCATCATCACAGCGGAATCTTTACCGATGGAATAGAGCATCACCGGGTTGTCGAATTCCGCAGCCACCTCACGAATAATGTGGATGCTTTCGGCCTCAAGCTGCTTGAGGTGCGTCATTTGAAACTGGTTAGACATGAGTAACTCGTCCATAATTTTCGCCAACGTTCGTAAAAAGCTACCTAACAAGGAACAACATTGAAAGGAGCTACGAGTTGACCGATTATAAAGAAATCTAATAAGTAATTAAGAATGATTTACTTCTAAGCTTATGCCCACGGTTTTTGCCAAGGCGACAAAATTCGGGAATGAAGTCGTCACGTTTGCACAATTATTTACCGTAATTGGGCCAGATGCGCGCAATGCGGCAACGGTAAAAGACATTGCGATGCGGTGGTCGTGAAAACTTTCCACGGCACCGCCGGTCAGCGTACCGCCGATAACCCGAATACCGTCCGGCGTTGGAGAACATTCAATACCCAATGCTTGCAAACCATCGGCCATCGCCTGAATACGATCAGTTTCTTTTACGCGCAGTTCTTCCGCGCCGGTCAAAACTGTTTCACCTTCAGCGCAGGCGGCCGCAACCAAGAGCGCTGGGAATTCATCAATCGCCAAAGGCACCTGGTCTTCAGGAATCGCAATACCTTTGAGCGGAGCATATTGCACCCGAATATCGGCGACAGGTTCACCACCGACTTCACGCTCATTTTGCAACGTCAGGTTCGCACCCATTTCCCGCAAAATATTAATTACACCAATGCGCGTAGGGTTAATGCCAACGTGAGTCAGAGTAATATCCGATCCCGGCGCGATGGCTGCCGCCACCATAAAAAACGTCGCGGAAGAAATATCCGCAGGGATATCAATATCGGCTGCGGTAAGTTTGCCACCCGACCGCAGAGAAATAGTGCTGCCGTTACGGTTCACCTGATACCCAAAGCCACGCAACATGCGTTCGGTATGGTCGCGCGTTGGCGCCGGTTCTGTGACTTTCGTTTCCCCATCAGCGTAGAGTCCTGCGAGCAGCACACAGGATTTAACCTGCGCACTGGCCATCGGCATCACATAGTCAATCGCGTGCAGCGCGCTGCCACCGCTCACTCTTACCGGTGGTCGCCCTTCTTCGCCGGTCTCGACAGTCGCTCCCATTTCACGCAACGGGTTCGCCACCCGGTTCATCGGGCGCTTGCTCAACGATTCATCGCCGGTAAGTTCGCTGGTGAATGACTGCCCGGCAAGAATGCCAGAAAGCAATCGCATGGACGTTCCGGAATTGCCAACATACAAGGGGCCGGAAGGTTGCTTCAAACCGTGCAAGCCAACGCCATGCACCGTTACCGCGCCATTTTCAGGGCCTTCGATGACCACACCCATATCGCGAAATGCCTGCAAGGTTGCCAGTGCATCTTCACCCTCCAGAAAACCCTCAATACGGGTTACGCCTTCTGCCAGCGAACCGAGCATAATCGAGCGGTGCGAAATAGATTTATCGCCGGGAACACGAATAGTGCCGGTTACGGAACCGCCTGGCGCCACTGAGTAAACCACATTTTTATGTTCTGAATTTTGCATATTTCGTAAGTAAGCTTTGTGCTCAAGCATGTTGGTGAATCGGTCTCGGGCTGACTTCGCCCGGGTGAAGACGCCGGTCATTTCTACCGCATCTTCGCGGCTGATAATGTCCCGCAGGCGCGAAAGATTATCGGAAAACAAGTCGATAGCGTCCAGCACACTCGCTTTATTCGCCAGCATAATGTCGCGCCACATGATGGCATCGCTGGAAGCAATTCGTGTGAAATCCCGAAAACCGCCGGCCGCGTAGCGAAAAATATTTTCATTCTTGCTGTCGTGAGCGAGTGTATCGACCAGTGAAAACGCGATGACATGTGGCAGGTGACTGGTGCAACCCAACACCATGTCGTGTTCATCCACCGGCATTTCCAAGACTTCCGCGCCGACCGCGTGCCACAGTTTTGCCACCGCTTTCACGGCAGCAGGGTCGTTCTCGGCTACCGGTGTGAGAATCACCCGGTGATCCACATATAATTCACTCTCGGCCGCTTCTACGCCGCTCTTCTCTGAGCCGGCTATTGGGTGCCCCAGCACAACGGCCGGTGGAAATTCACCAAAAATCTCCCGCACATCGCGCTCCACGCTCCCTTTTACGCTGGCCCCATCGGTAACAATCACCCCCTCGGCCAAGCGCCCTTTAAGCGCTTTGAAAACCTCGCGCAACGTGAGGGTAGGCACAGCGATAAAAATTATATCGCCCGCCTCAAGCTGTTCCAGCACATCGTCCAGGCTGCAGTAGGCCGAATCCACTACGCCCATCTCCTGCGCTTTAAGGCAGGTTTCCGGGCGCCTTGCAACGCCGATAACTTCTCTGCAAACCGCGCGTTTGCGCAAACCCGCAGCCAGACTCCCACCAATCAGCCCGAGGCCGACAATGACCACCTTGTTAAATTGTGTCATAGCAATTTTGAAGCGATAGGTTACTTGGGTACGTGAACCAACGAGCGCCGCAGATCTCGCGGCGCTGGCTGAAATGGATACTACAATACCCCTTTAGGATAGGAACCCAGGATCTTCAGGTCCGCGACCCGACTGGACACTTCACTGAGCGCCGCCTGAATAGTGCTGTCACTTACGTGACCGGAGAAATCGATAAAGAACACGTAATTCCAAGTCCCGGTCAGGGATGGACGTGTCTCTACGCGAGTTAAGTCGACGTTGTGGCGGTGGAAAGGCTCGAGCAGGCCGTGCAACGCACCGGGCTCATTGCGGGTAGATACAACGATTGAGGTTTTATCGTCGCCACTGGCTTCCACTTCGTCCGCACCGATAATCAGAAAACGGGTCGAATTGTCTGGCTGGTCTTCGATACTTTCAGCATGCAAATTTAAATCGTATAACTCGGCCGCCATTTTGCCGGCGATTGCCGCAGCGTTCCATTCACCTTTTACCCGCTTGGCCGCCTCCGCGTTGCTGCTCACTGCCACCCGCTCGGCGCGCGGATAATGTGCATCCAGCCATTTACGGCACTGGGAAAGCGATTGCGCATGGGAATATACGCGGGAAATGCTGTCTACTCGCGTAATATCGGAAACCAAAAAGTTGTGATGGATGCGCAACACAACTTCACCGCAAATTTTCACACTGCTGCCAAGAAAGTTGTCGAGCGTGTGGGTCACCACGCCTTCGGTGGAATTTTCTACCGGCACCACACCAAAATGGGCAGCGCCTGAAGCCACTTCGCGGAACACCTCGTCGATTGCGCTCAGCGAAACCGTGTGCGCAGAATGGCCAAAGTGCTTAATTGCGGCCTGTTGCGTAAAAGTGCCTTCGGGGCCGAGATAGGCCACTTTAACTGGCGCTTCGAGGGCCAGGCACGCGGACATAATCTCTCTGAACAGACGCGCGAACTCTTCGTTGTCCAGCGGACCTGTGTTGCGCTCCATCGCGCGGCGCAGCACCTGCGCCTCCCGCTCAGGACGGTAAAACGTGGATATTTCACCGTCTGCCGAGTGGCGTTTTTTTATCTCCGCGACTTCCTGCGCGCAGCGGGCGCGAGCGTTAATCAGCTCGCCAATCTGTTCATCGATGGAATCGATTTTTACCCGCAACTGGGACAGGGCTTCGCGCTCGCTGTCTTGTCCGGCCGGGTTATCAGAATCTGAATCCTTCACAAGCCACCTCGCTGATTATTCCTCATTGGACTCCGTCTCGTCGTCTGCGTCCTGATCCAGTTGCTCAGCAATACGCGCAACACCAACAATATGCTCGCTCTCGCGAACCTTGATAAGACGCACGCCCTGGGTGTTGCGGCTCAACAGGGAGACTTCGTCGCCGCGCGTGCGCACCAGTGTGCCCTGATCGGAAATCATCATCAGCTCATCGCCATCGAAAATCTGTACCGCGCCGACGAGGCCACCATTGCGTTCACTAACCTGCATCGCAATTACGCCCTGCGAACCACGGCCTTTGGTCGGGAAGTCATCGACATCGGTGCGCTTTCCGTAGCCGTTTTCGCTGACAGTTAATACTTTGCCACCGTCGGCAGGAATGACCATGGCGATAACCCTGTGCTCATCCGCCATGCGAATACCTCGCACACCACGCGATGTGCGGCCCATAGAGCGCACCTGCTCTTCGGCAAATCGCGCCGCTTTACCACTGGAGCTGAGCAGCATGATGTCCTGCTGACCATCGGTAATTGCAGTCCCCACCAAGTGATCGCCTTCGACCAAATCAATTGCTCGGAGCCCGACCGAACGTGGGCGTGCAAATTGCGACAGTGGGGTTTTCTTTACCGTGCCCTGTGACGTGGCCATAACAATAAAGCGGTCTTCGTCGAACTCGCGCACGGGGAGAATGGACGTAATACGTTCACCCTCTTCCAGTGGCAGCAGATTAACCATAGGACGACCACGAGACTGACGACCGGCGACCGGAATCTGGTATACCTTCAGCCAGAACACCTTACCTGCATTGGTAAAACAGAGAATGTAATCGTGGGTGTTGGCGATTAACAAATGCTCGACAAAGTCTTCGTCTTTCACCGAGGTTGCGGCCTTACCCATGCCCCCGCGGCGCTGAGCCTGATAAGCATCCAATGGTTGGGTTTTGGCGTAACCACCATGGGAAATGGTCACCACGCGGTCTTCTTCATTGATGAGATCTTCAACGGTAAGATCCTGCTGCGAGTTCTGTATATCGGTACGGCGCTCGTCGCCGTATTCCGCCATAACCGCTTCCAGTTCCTCGCGGATAACTTCCATCAAGCGCACGGCATTGCTGAGAATTTCAAGATATTCGGAGATTTGCTGGAGTTTTTCTTCGTATTCAGCAAGGAGCTTATCGTGCTCCATGCCGGTAAGGCGGTGCAAACGCAGTTCGAGAATCGCCTGAACCTGCGCAGGCGATAGAAAGTACTGGCCGTCGCGCATGCCAAACTCGGCGCCGAGGTCGTCTGGGCGGCACGCATCCGCGCCCGCTCGCTCCAAAAACTGCGAAATGGTGTTGGTGCCCCAACCGCGAGCCAGGAGCGCTTCACGCGCCTCCGCCGGGGTTTGCGAGGCTTTGATCAATGCGATCACTTCGTCGATGTTGGCAATCGCAACCGCCAGACCTTCCAACACATGGCCGCGTTCACGCGCTTTGCGCAACAGGTAGACGGTACGGCGGGTCACAACCTCGCGGCGATGCGAAATAAAATGCTCAAGCATCTGCTTGAGGTTCAGCACCTTGGGCTGATCATCGACCAGGGCAACGATGTTAATCCCGAAAACGCTTTGCAGCTGGGTTTGCGCGTACAGGTTGTTGAGCACCACATCGCCCATATCGCCGCGCTTGATTTCGATAACCACCCGCAATCCGTCTTTGTCGGACTCGTCGCGAATCTCAGAAATACCTTCGATTTTTTTGTCTTTTACCAATTCCGCGATCTTTTCGATCAAGCGCGCTTTGTTCACCTGATAAGGGATTTCGTGGATGAGAATCGTATCGCGATTGGTCTTTTCGTCAGTAACAACTTCCGCTTTGGCGCGCACATAAATACGCCCACGACCGGTGCGGTATGCCATCAAAATACCCGCGCGGCCATTGATAATGCCGCCGGTGGGGAAATCGGGGCCGGGGATGTCTTCAATCAGGTCGTCGATAGTGGCAGCCGGGTTTTCGATCAGTCGAATACAGCCGGTAATCACTTCGCGCAGATTGTGCGGCGGGATATTGGTCGCCATACCCACCGCGATCCCGGAAGAACCGTTAATCAGCAGGTTGGGAACCCGTGTCGGCAGCACCGCGGGGATCTGCTCGGTGCCGTCGTAGTTGGGCACGAAATCCACGGTTTCTTTATCCAGATCGGCGAGCAGATCGTGGGACAGTTTCTGCATGCGAATTTCGGTATATCGCATAGCCGCAGCGCCGTCGCCATCGATAGAGCCGAAGTTGCCCTGCCCGTCTACCAGGGTATAACGCAAGCTAAACGGCTGCGCCATACGTACAATGGTGTCGTACACGGCGGAATCGCCATGCGGGTGGTATTTACCGATAACATCGCCCACCACACGGGCAGACTTTTTGTAAGGCTTGTTCCAGTCGTTGTTTAGCTCGCTCATGGCGAAGAGCACGCGTCGATGCACCGGCTTGAGGCCGTCACGCACATCGGGCAGTGCCCGGCCAACGATAACGCTCATGGCGTAGTCGAGGTAAGATTGTTTGAGTTCGTCTTCGATGCTGACGGGAAGGATTTCTTTTGCGATATCGCCCATGAAGTACTCGCCCTAAACCGGGCCTTGCCTTGTTATTGTGAATACTGAACCGGAGCCCAGCTAAGCGCTGATCCGAAGTTAAACAAACGGCGAATACTACCACAAAATCAACATGATAAGCACTTAAAGGCGCGGTTACAGTGGCGAAATTTACGGTTATACTCACGCCCCCTCTGGCGCTCCATGCTGCTGCTTACTTCACACGCAACCCGACCACCCTATGACCAACACTACAACAATAGATTATTCGCTCGATGCCAGCTGGATTCTTCCGGTAGTACCCCACCAGAGGCTGTTTAAAGATTGTAGCCTGCTGATAAGCCGCGATCGCATTCACAGCATTGTGCCCACCAGCCAAAGCCTGCGCGACTACACGGTGCGCGAACGCATATCCCTGCCGGGACAATTACTGATGCCGGGGCTGATCAACTGTCACGGCCACGCGGCAATGACGTTATTGCGCGGTTTCGCCGACGACATGCCCCTGGAAACCTGGCTGAAGGAACACATATGGCCGGTGGAAGCCCAGTGGGCGGGGGAGGAGTTTGTCCGCGACGGTGGCGAGCTGGCGATGGCAGAAATGCTGCTCAGCGGCACCACCTGCTTCGCCGACATGTACTTCTTTGGCGAAGCGCTGGCGAGCGCGGTTCACAAAGCGGGAATGCGCGCGCAGCTGTATTTCCCGATTGTGGACTTCGCGACCGCCTGGGCGCAGAGCCCGGATGAATATATCCACAAAGGGCTGAAACTGCGCGACACCTATCGCTCACACCCGCTTATCAACGTCCACTTCGGCCCTCACGCGCCTTATACCGTTGGTGACGCGCCACTCGAGCGAATTGCGGTTTATGCAGATGAGCTGCATGCGCAGGTTCACATCCACCTGCATGAGACACCGGAGGAAATTGAATCCTCGATAAAAGAGTTTGGGAAACGCCCGCTGCAACGCCTCGCAGACATGGGGTTGCTGACTCCGCTTACGCACTGCGTCCATATGACGCAGACCAGCGCCGAAGATATTGCGTTACTCGCCAATAGCGGCGCCCACGTTATCCATTGCCCGCGTTCCAACCTAAAACTGGCCAGCGGCAGTTGCCCTACCGCAGCCCTCACCCAACAGGGGGTTAATGTGGCCCTGGGGACCGATGGAGCCGCCAGCAATAACAGCCTCGATATGTTTGCCGAACTTCAAGCGGCGGCACTTTTCGGTAAACTTGTCGCGGGCGATGCAGCGGCAATCGATGCCCACAGTGCAATTGCAATGGCAACCATAAACGGTGCCAAAGCCATTGGCCTTGAAGATCAGTTGGGCTCGCTGGAACCTGGCAAACAGGCCGACGTTATCGCCATCGACATGAACGATTTAGACCTGCAACCCGTACACAACCCTGTAAGCCAATTGGTGTATACCCAAATGGGTCACCGCGTATCCAATGTCTGGGTCGCAGGAGAGCAGCTGGTAAAAAGCCGCGACCTGACGACACTCAGCCGCAAAGAGATAGCTGCAAACGCAGCGCAATGGCGAGAAAAACTGGGAGCTAAACGATGAACAGCGAAACCCTTCAACATTCAAACGAAACCCTTCAACATGCCCACGAAACCTTAGAGCATCCCCGCGACACCGAAAACGTCGATGCCGCCGAAATAGCCAAGTTCGAGCGCATGGCCAGCCGCTGGTGGGACCCGAGCGGCGAATTCAAACCGCTGCACGACATCAACCCACTGCGCGCAAATTACATAGACCAACGTGCCCAGGTAGCGGAAAAACAGGTTTTGGACATCGGTTGTGGTGGCGGCCTGCTTACCGAAGCACTCTGGCAGCGCGGCGCAAGCGTTACAGGCATCGATATGGGAGAGGCGCCGCTCGAGGTCGCGCGCTTACACGCGCTGGAATCCGGGGCGGTGGTCGACTACCAACGCATCACCGCAGAAGACTTTGCACAGAGCCACAAAGCTGCATTCGACCTGGTCACCTGCCTCGAAATGTTGGAGCATGTTCCAAACCCTCAGAGTACGCTCAAGGCTTGCGCGACGCTGGTAAAACCCGGCGGTGATCTTTTTTTCTCGACCATTAACCGCAACCCCAAAGCCTATGCATTCGCCATTCTTGGGGCCGAGTACGTATTGAGGCTGCTGCCCAAAGGTACCCACGAATACCGCAAATTTATTCGCCCAGCGGAGCTGACTCAGTGGTTGCGCGATGCGGGCCTACAAGCGGTTGATATGGTTGGGCTCACTTACAACCCCATTACCAAACAATACAAAATTAACCCTACAGACGTTGATGTTAATTACATAATTCACGCGAAGAAGGTGTAACACCCATGTCGCTGAAAGCGGTTTTTTTCGATTTGGACGGAACCCTGTTGGACACCGCGCCCAACTTTGTTATTGCCATGAACAAGATGCTGGAACGCCGGGATCGAGCGCCAATCACAGAGCAGGAGCTGCGCGCGGTGGTGTCTGATGGCGCCAATGCGATGCTCCGCCTGGTATTCGGCGCGACACCAGACGATGCCGATTTCCCCGCATTGCGACAGGAATTCCTGGATTGCTACCTGGAGGATCTCGCCTCTGTTACAACCGCCTATCCCGGAATAGATTCGCTGATTGCCGAGTTGGCAGCGCGAGACCTTGCCTGGGGTATCGTCACCAACAAGCCAGCGACCTACGCCGAGCCGCTGATGACCTTTTTCGATTTTGCCAGTGAACCCAGCGCACTGATCTGCCCCGATCATGTGGCCGAACGCAAACCCGCGCCAGACGCACTCCTGCTGGCCTGCGAACAAACCGGGTGCAGCCCCGACCAGGCCATTTACGTGGGCGATCACCAGCGCGACATCGAGTGTGGCATCAATGCAGGAATGCCAACTGTCGCGGTTGGATACGGCTATATTCACACTAACGACAGCCACACCTGCTGGAATGCTGACCACACGGTAGAAAGCGCCAACGAAATCTGGCCCATCGTCCACCGCTACCTGTAACGTCAATTGCCAGACCCTGGCGAGACGCGAAACGCAGTAACAGGAAACACTATGACTGAATCAACACTTCTACAGGACTATCAACCAGCACCGGGACTGCTGCAAGACAAAATTATTTTGGTTACCGGCGCCGGCGATGGCATCGGCAAAACCGCATCACTCACCTTCGCTGCGCATGGCGCAACGGTTATTTTACTCGGCCGAACGATCGCTAAACTGGAAGCCGTCTACGACCAGATCGAAGCCGCTGGCGGGGCAAAGCCCGCCATTATTCCGATGAATTTTGAAGGCGCGACCGAGCAGGATTACGTCGAGATCCACAACGTACTGGAGCAGGAATTCGGCCGTCTGGATGGCCTCCTGCATAACGCAGCAGAACTAGGGCCGCGCACACCTGTCGCCAACTACGGTCTCGAGGCGTGGCAGAAAGTGATGATGGTGAATGTCACCGCGCCATTTCAACTCACCAAAGCTGTATTGCCTCTGCTGAAACAGGCACCGAGCGCGAGCGTGGTATTCACCAGTTCGGGCGTTGGCCGCAAAGGACATGCTTATTGGGGTGGTTATGCGGTCAGCAAAGCCGCGAGCGACAATCTGATGGAAACCCTCGCGGACGAAATGGACGGCCTACCGGGGCCTCGCGTAAATGCACTCAACCCAGGGCCGGTGCGCACCCGTATGCGAGCCACGGCATTCCCGGCTGAGGACCCAGCAACGGTAACCGAAGCGCAGGCCATTATGTCGGCGTACCTTTACCTGATGGGTGATGACAGCATTGGGGTTAACGGAAAACTGTTCGACGCCCAGGCAACCCGCTAAATCCGAAAATCGTCCGCTTTCGGCTGATAGTAATCAGCCGGGGTTGGCGGATTGCTGGGCGCTGGTTCGGATGGAGGTTCGGATGACGGTGCCGCAGGAGATTTAGGCGTGCCGGGCATGGCGTCGACTTTCGGCTCCCATGGCAACGGGGTTGGCTCTGTAATCGGTTTTTTCGGATTTTTTGTTTTCTTAAAATAGCGTTCGGCCTGTACCTGAGCGTAATCATCCAGCCAATAACGCTTCACTACATCTTCTTGAAACACCACGTGAAAGTATTCGGTCTCACGGTTTGCGCCATCGTAGCGAAAAAAGAATAACAAATTTCCGTGGCGGGATTTGGCGCGACTAAAACGATAGGTATAGATTTCCTGCGCCAGCGGCCCTTCTTGAATAAAGTCCGGATCACCGAGATTTGCTGTGATCCAGTATTTCTCGGTTTTATTGCGGCGGATATCGTCAAGAAAAGAGTCAGGAATTCTTCCCTCCCCGTCGAAATGAGTCACCTTGCTGGAAATCGCGCAAGCGCCGAGGAACAACAGCAGAAAAACCAACGCAATCTTATTCATAGACAGCGGGGCGGGATGTTTTATGAAGCAGTTCCATCAATTCAATTTCGGAGACGGTAAGACCGGTATTCGCTGCCACCGTTGAGGCATCCACACCTTGATCGATCATGGTGTGGGCTTGTGAGTAAGAAAAATCGGATTCGGCCGCGTTGTAGTGATGCTGCTGATCAGACACTTCGCGAAGTTTTTTCTCCAGGGCCATAATGCGCTGTCCCATACCCAGCGAGCCCGAAATCATAGTCGCGGTTTTTTTCTCCATTGCCTGTAACTGCCGCGCAAGCTTGAGATATTGTTCCCGCAATGCCAGCACTTCAGCCCTGGCCTGCCGTGCCCCAACAAGACTGATCGCGCAGGCGAATACCGCCAGCGCAATAGCCATTACGGGGATAAACAGGTCCAGATCCACAACAGCACACCTCTTGTTAGTGATGGTACTAATATAAAACGGTACTAATATAAAACGGTACTAATATAAAACGGTACTAATATAAAATGGTACTAATGTTAAACGATACTAATCTCAAACATTACTAAACTGCTTCAATCTCCGCCCACTCGTCGTCTGTCAATAATTTGTCGAGTTCAATTAAAATCAGCAGCTCGTTGTTTTTGTGGCACACACCCTGAATAAACTTGGCACTTTCCTCGTTGCCCACATTAGGCGCGGTTTCAATTTCCGATTGTCGCAAGTAAACCACTTCAGCAACGCTATCGACGAGTATCCCAACCACATGACTGTCGGCCTCGATAATAACAATGCGCGTATTGTCGGTAATCTCTCCCGGCGGTAAAGCAAAACGCTCGCGTGTATCAATAACGGTTACAACATTGCCGCGCAGGTTAATAATCCCAATCACGTAAGATGGCGCACCCGGTACCGGCGCAATTTCGCTATAGCGCAGCACTTCCTGTACCTGCATCACGTTCACACCGTAGGTCTCGCCGGCCAGTTTAAATGTGACCCACTGTAAGACCGGGTCTTCGCTGGATTTACGGTTGTTCGGGTTTGCCGCCATGAGTTTTTCCTCAGATATCACTTCAGTGTTATTTCGGTCAGGCCTGGGAATTTCAAAGCGTCAAAATTCAGCCACAAATTGCCTGACTAACACCTACAAATATAGTTAATTGCACCATCTATGCCAGCGGACTGGCGTATTTTTACCGCCGACGCTCGGTTGCCATCAATAGCGTTGCCATACGTGGAATGTCGATCAGAGCGCACATCGCCGACTTAACCGTACCGGCAAGCCACGGCCGACTGGTGCGCTGGCTGCGCCATTTGACATCGGAAGGTTCCAGTGTAATGGGCTGATTAACGGCATCTACGGCCAGACCCCAGTTAAGCCCATCAATGGAGATTACATATTTTGCCGTTTCGAGAAATTTGGGCGAGTATTTTTCCGGCATCACAAATAAAGCCGTATTTAGCGTTTTTATTTGCCCCATGGGGGAGTTCAGCAGCCCCATAAACCAATCGGATTGGCCAAAAATCGGGGTAAGTTGATCGCCAATTGTTTGAATTTGTCCCAAGGCAATCAGCGGCACTGCCAGCGTTAGGCCAGACACATTGAACAGTAAAACCTCAAAGCGGGACTGAGCCCACTGCGGCCGTCCATTTTCCGCCCAATGCAGAAGCGGGTTGTCCAGTGTGTGCGCGTCTTGTTCTGCCACCTCTGCCACTTGCACGGCTTCCACAGGGGCTTTTGCTTCGATTTTTGGCGCAGGTGCAATTACCTTTGCTGGCGCATGCGTCTCGGCCTTTTCAACAGCAATTGGCGAAACAGCAACTTCTCGTGTTTGTACTGCCGATTGCGTTTGCACTGCCGGCGGTGGGACGGCTGCGGGCGCAGTTACCGTTTTTGGCTCAGTAACGGTTTTGGGTGCTGGAGCCGGTACCGGAGTGATTTGCTGGTTGAGCAACGCCTGCAGTTGCAGCCGTTTACTGGCTTCCAGTTCGCGCTGATCCAACGTCTGCGTTGTCTGTTGTACGACTGGAGCAGGCGCGGGTTCGGGCTTAAGTGCTGGCGTTGGCACCGGCGCGGCCACCTGGATTGGTTCGGGCTGCAGGTCACCTAACAACTCATCGAAATAGCTGAGCAACGAATCTTGCGCACTGTGTTTATCCATCACTGCATACCCGCTTGTTGCAGCTGGCGTGCGTTGGCGGTATTCAGAAACTGTAACAGCGAGCGATATGCGATTACACCGCGAGAATTGGCATCAAACAAGTGCGGCGGCAACCCCGCTTTGCTGGCGTCGCGAAACCGGGTATCAATAGGGATTTTACCGGCCCACACTTGCTCGCCATATTTGTTGCGAATGGTGCGCAAACTGGTAACCGACGCTTGAGTGCGCCGGTCGTACATGGTTGGCAGAATATGATAAAGCAGCGCCTGCTTACGGGATTTCCCCATCATATTCAGGGTATGCAGAATGCGCTCTAAACCTTTAATTGCGAGAAATTCGGTTTGCACCGGAATAATTAACTGGCTGCAGGCCGCAATGGCGTTAATCATTAAAACCCCAAGTTGCGGCGGACAATCAATAATTGCCAAGTCGTATTCCGATGCTACAGCAGCAAGGCTGCGGGACAATACCAGCCCCATACCACCGCCAACCGCTTTTCGCTCTAGTGTCGCCAGCGCAGTTGAGGCGGGCAGTAGATGCAAATTGGCGAAGGGTGTCGGCAGAATAATTTTTTCCACCAAGTTGTGATTTATTGCGGTGGCGTTATCGAACAGAGTAAAGGCGGAGTCTCGGATTTCGTCCGGGTTTTGTCGAAAATAACAGCTCAACGACCCTTGCGGATCAATATCCACAAGTAATACGCGCAGACCAGCCTCGGCAGCCAGACCGCCCAAGGCTACGCTGGTGGTGGTTTTACCTACCCCACCTTTTTGATTGGCTACAGTCCAAACCTGCACAAAACAACCTTCGTTCTAGGGAAAAAAATTGCCGCAGACGCGGCAATTTTCCTTAAATCACTGCGCAACACACCTGTGTGAATCTCGCGATCGCTCACTGTTAAATCCTGCTCACGCCGCGCTGTTAGACGATACCCGGGTCCTGTTGGTTAAGCGCCATAAAAACAGCAGTACACATCGTTATTCACGATTAGGCAATTAATGTGCCTGCAATTTAAATATTGCCACTAAACGCTGTCTTATTCCTTGCCTCGCGGCTGATCCGGGTCGCTGGTAAAGAGCAGTCCACCATTATTCAATTTTACCGGTTTAATCGGCGCAGTTTCACGATAATCAACGGCAGATTCCTCCGCTGAATCCACCGCTCGTCGGCGCTGCACATTTGGAGCGGCTTCAGATTCCTCGCTTACGGGCTCGGGTATGAACGCTGGCGCAAGCGATGGTGATGGCGAGGCCTCGACCGCTTCACCTGCTGACAGCCGCGGTGCCTCGCGTTTCGTTCGCGCAATACGCAACACAACCCGTCGATTAGCTGCGCGCCCCTGTGCAGAATTGTTATCGGCCACGGGCTGAAATTCTCCATAGCCAGTAGCGGCCAAACGTTCAGGAGCAACGCCTGCGTATGCCAGCAGGTTCACCACTGCCACCGCACGCGCGGCGGACAACTCCCAGTTATTTTGGAATTGCTGATTGCGAATGGGAACATTGTCCGTGTGCCCACTCACCGCAATGGCATTTTCAAACGGCGCCAACACATCGGCTAGTTCGTTAAAAATTTGCTGCGCTGCGGTGCTTGGCGCAGCGCTTCCCGATGCAAACAACAACTGTGATTTCACCGCGATTTCGACCCAGTCCTCGTTGCCGCTTACGGTAACCATGCCAGCGCCGATTTGCTGAGACAAAACCGCATTCAGAGTGTTCAATAGATCGTCTGGCGCCACCAGCGCTGTTCGTGGGAGGTTCGTGGGAGGTGTTTGCACAGCGCCGCTAAATGCACCGCTCAAGGTTTCCGAAAGTGTGCGATATTTGGTCTCGCTCACTTGCGAGACCGAATACATCACCACAAAAAAACCAAACAGCAAGGTAACAAAGTCTGCGTAGGAAACGAGCCAGCGTTCATGGTTAATTTTAGTTTCGACAGGCGTTCGTCTAATCATGAACGCGGCCTCAGTGGAGGTAACCGCTTAATTTCATTTCGATAGCGCGCGGATTCTCTCCATCGGCAATGGAGATAATGCCCTCAATCAACAATTCACGATATTGCGATTGTTGTCGAATACAGGCTTTTAATTTATTCGCGATGGGTAACAACAGTAAATTAGCAAACGCAACCCCGTAAATAGTTGCCACAAAAGCGATGGCTATACCGGGCCCCAACTCGGCCGGGTTAGATAAATGCTGCATAACATGTATCAACCCCATCACCGCGCCGATAATGCCAATTGTCGGCGCATAACCGCCCATGCTCTCGTAAAACTGAACAGCTTCACTGTCGCGCTGCTCGGCGACTATGAGATCTGTTTCCAGCACGTGGCGAATTACTTCTGGTTCGCTGCCATCTACCAATAACTGTAAGCCTTTGCGGCAAAATTTATCGCGTTCCCGCTCGGCGATATTTTCAAGACCGAGAAGCCCATCGCGACGGGCGGATTTCGCCCAGCCAACTACGCGGGTTATACCCTGTTTAAATTGCACGCGCGGCGGTTTAAATATCCATTTAAAAAGAGAGAGTGCTCGCTTCAACCCCGCCATGGGCGTTTGCAGCATGGCAGCGCCAATAGTGCCACCAATAACGATTAGTGCCGCGGGCCCGTTGGCCAACGACCCCCAACTGCCGCCTTCGATAAAATTACCGCCCAGTAGCGCGGCAAACCCGATGACAACACCAAGTACACTGAGTAGATCCATACCCTCGCCGCTAAAATTCGCTTAACAATCGGGGGCATACTTCATCTAAAGGAAGAACTTCATCACTTAAGCCTGCGCGCGCAACAGCGGCGGGCATACCGTAGACAACGCTGGTTTCCTGATCTTGCGACCAAATGGCTGCACCTTTGCTCTTAAGCAGTTTTGCGCCCTCGCAACCGTCAGCTCCCATACCCGTTAACACAATTGCCAACGCGTCTCCCCCCATGTTCGACGCGATGGAAGCAAAGGTGATATCGACACAGGGTTTGTAGTTAACACGATCATCGCCATCAATAATTTTTACACTGCGACCACCACGGTCGACGATCATCTGCTTACCGCCCGGCGCAATCAAAACGTGACCAGGCAACAACGCATCGCCGCTCTCCGCTTCTTTAACGTTGACCTGAGCCAGCCGATTAAGGCGCTCGGCAAATGCACGGGTGAAATTTTCCGGCATGTGCTGTACCACGACGAGTGGCAGAGGAAAATTTGCAGGCAGGTTAGTGATAATGTCGGACAGCGCAACCGGCCCGCCGGTAGACGCGCCTATCGCTACGATTTTTACACGGCCTTTGAGCCTGACTGAAGGGCGCGGACTCGGCGCTACGGGTGCAGAGGGCGACGAGGGCGCCGCATCCGACCTTGCAGACATGCGTGCGCGCAGGGCGGCAGTACGCTCTTTCGCGCGCTGAGACCGTTCATTGGCCTCTGCCGCTAAATCCGACGTATTACGCCGTGCCGCGGGATTGGCATTACTGGCAAAGCCAATCAGTTTCTCGTGGAGTTTTTTCTTTAGGATCGCTGAGTTTCGCGATACTTCCGCGAAATTTTTCGGAATAAAATCGACCGCTCCCGCATCGAGAGCTTCCAGCGTAATAGTTGCGCCTTCGTATGTCATCGAAGAAAACATCACAATCGGCACTGGGCGCTCAGCCATAATTGCGCGCACAGCAGACACGCCATCTAGGTATGGCATTTCATAATCCATCGAAATGATATCGGGTTCCAACTGCTTCGCCTTGTCAATGGCTTCACGGCCGTTGGACGCGATACCCACGACTTCAAGGTCCGGGTGTTCGCCAATAATTTCTTTTAAGCGATGCTGAAAAAAACTCGAATCATCTACGATGAGCACCTTATAGGCCACAACAAATCCTCATTACCTGGCACGTCAAGAATTGCCCACTCACTCACGTGAACGGCCTAGCCCCCAATCATGCAAATAGACTGTACATGCGGCAGTTTAGTCGAGTGCGAACAATTAGCGCGTCTTTGCGTACAATCGCGCCCAATTTAATCGCAGCTCGCCCCCGCTGAAGATCCTCGACACGCATTTTTATTGTGCGCTAGGCGTTGCCCGCGTAGCGTTTCAGCATGCTCGGCACATCCAAAATCAAGGCGATTGTGCCATCGCCAGTGATGGTTGCCCCGGCCATCCCCGGGGTACCGTGCAGCATTTTACCCAGTGGCTTAATCACCACTTCTTCCTGCCCGATAAGCTGGTCCACCACAAACCCAACTCGTTGTGTTCCCACAGAAACAATAACAACGTGACCTTCTTTAGGTTTATCCATAGTCACGTGTTTTTTCACCAGCCAGCGCTTTAAGTGAAAAATAGGTATGGCTTTCTCGCGTATGGTAATGCATTCCTGACCGTCAACAATATTGCTCTTCGAGAGGTCCATATGGAAGATTTCGTTTACGCTCACCAGCGGTAGTGCGAAGGTCTGCTGGCCCAACATAATCATCAACGTTGGCATAATGGCCAGCGTTAACGGTACCTTGATACGAATTTGCGTACCCGCTCCAATCTTTGAATCAATCTCGATCGAGCCATTTAGCTGGGTAATTTTGGTTTTCACCACATCCATACCCACGCCACGACCGGAAACGTCAGAGATTTCTTTTTTGGTTGAGAAGCCGGGCGCAAATATTAAGTTGAATGCTTCAGTATCTGTCAGGCGGGCTGCAGCATCTTCATCGTACAACCCTTTTTCCACCGCCTTGGAGCGAAGAACTTCCGGGTCCATGCCGCCGCCATCATCGCTGATGGACAGCAAAATATGATCACCTTCCTGTTCCGCCGCAAGAATAACTTTACCTACGCGTGGCTTACCTTTCGCTTCCCGATCTGCGGGCAACTCAATACCGTGATCTACAGAATTGCGAACCAAATGCACCAATGGGTCTGCCAGGGCTTCAACCAGGTTTTTATCCAGGTCTGTCTCTTCGCCCTGAAGCTCCAGATTAATTTCTTTTTTAAGGTTGCGTGCGAGGTCACGCACCACGCGTGGGAAACGCCCAAACACCTTTTTGATCGGCTGCATGCGCGTTTTCATAACCGAGGTCTGGAGATCGGCGGTTACCACGTCTAGATTGGCAACAGCCTTTTGCATCGACTCGTCGTTAGACTCCAGGCCTAAGCGAACCAAGCGATTGCGCACCAATACCAGCTCACCCACCATATTCATAATATCGTCGAGCCGCTGGGTATCCACGCGCACGGTTGTTTCGGTGTTGGCCGCCTGCGCAGCTTGAGCTTCCCGGGGTTTGGGCGCACTGGCTTGCGCAGCGGCAGCCGGAGCTCGTTCCCGTGGAACATCCTCCACCGGAGCAGCGCGGCTGGGTGCAGGTGTGGCCGCCGAACTGCTGGGCGCTGCAGGTGCTGGTGCGGGCTTGGCGCTAGCCGCTGCGGGCGGAGTTGGCGGTGCCGCTGGCCGATCGGACGTTACCGATGGCCCTTTACCCACACCGTGGAGCTGGTCGAGCAGGTCCTCGAATTCGTCTTCGGAGATAATATCGCCAGCGGCTTTGGGTTTAGCATCCGTATGCTTGGGCGCAGCGGCGCCTGGGCTTTTACCGGAGCCGTGAAGCTGGTCCAGCAGGCTTTCAAATTCATCGGGGGTGATTTCATCAGAATCGCCGCCACTCGCTGATGCAGCTGGTGCGGAAGGCGCAGGTGCTACGGGTTCCGGCGAGCCCTCGTCCGCAGCGCCCCCCCCGGTTGGCCCTTTTCCAGAACCGTGCAATTGATCGAGTAAGGCTTCAAATTCGTCCTCACTAATTTCGTCTCCGCCAGCTGCAGACACGGCAGCGCCAGGCGCTGCTCCTGCAGGCGCTGGTGGAGGCGCAGATGCAGTTCCTTCGCCATCGTTAATGGCATCGAGAAACCCTTCAAATTCGTCATCAGTAAGATCGATATCGGCGCCGCTTGCGTCCGCTGCCGGAGCCGGCGCAACCGGCTCGGGTTCGATGTCGAAGGGGTCAGCACCAGCGGGTTCAGGCGCAGGTGCAGGTGCAGGTGCAGCTGCCTTTGCGCCAAGATCTTCCCCAGAGATGAGCTTTTCCAGCGCAATAATAAGTTCCCGATCTGCGGGCGTAGGCTCTTCGCGCCTCGACACTTGCGCGAACTGTTCGTTCACAGCATCCAGCGCACGCAGTACCACATCCATCAACTCGGAGGTAACGGAACGTTGCCCGTTACGTAAGTGGTCGAACAGGTTCTCTGTCGCGTGGCAGCAGTCCACCATCGCATTTAATTGCAAAAACCCGGCGCCACCTTTTACTGTGTGAAAGCCGCGAAAAATTGCGTTCAGCAGATCTCTGTCGTCCGGACGCTGTTCCAGATCTACTAATTGCTCAGAGAGCTGCTCGATGATTTCCCCAGCTTCAACCAAGAAGTCCTGAAGGATATCTTCATCATCGCCAAACGCCATTCATAAATCCTCAGTGCATCGGGGCCTAGAAGCCCAAGCTGGATAACAAATCGTCAACGTCGTCCTGGTTGGACACCACATCTTCACGCTTGTCGGCATGAATCTGCGGGCCTTCACCACGACTGCTATCGCTGTCGGTCTTGCGAGTTTGCTTGTTCGCATCCTCTGCCAAACCAGTAACCTGCTCCACCTGTCCGGCGATTCGCATCAGATTTACGAGCTCATTTTCCACATCGGTGATAAGCCCAATCACTTTCTGCAATACCTGGCCGGTTAAATCCTGATAACCCTGCTCGAGAATAATGTCTTGCAGGGTTTTGTTCAGCTGCTGGGTACCGTCGTCCATCTGGTCGAGAAACTCGCCCATCTGGCTGTACAAGTCTTTGAATTCTTCTTTACTCATCTCGCGGCGGCGCAGGCGGTGCCACTCTTCGCGTAAACGATGAGCCTCCTGGCCGAGATTCATGGCGATCGGCGCGGCAGCTTCCACTTTATCCATGGTTTTGTCGGCCGCTTTCTGGGTCATTTCAATGACGTATTGCAGACGGTTTGTCGCATCGCGAATCTCTGAGTTATTCACCTCAACAGGCTCCGATGCGAAATCTGCGTCCACATTGAAATTAACGATTGCCTCGTGCAAAGCGCGAGTCAATTGCCCCACGCTTTTAAATATGTGTCGGTCCCGCGCTTCCACCAAACTGTGAATTAACGCAGATGCCTCCTCCAGATTGTCACCTTGCAGTTGTTCTACCAGTTGCGTTGCGCTGTCTTGCAACTGGGTCAAAAACTGCTCGTCGTGCTCTTGTATCGTTTTATCCATCAGCCGACCCGCTCAGGCTTAACCCGCAACCCGCTCAAAAATCTTATCGATTTTTTCTTTGAGCACCTGCGCAGTAAAGGGTTTTACAACATAGCCATTGACGCCCGCCTGGGCCGCTTCAATGATCTGATCTCGCTTCGCTTCTGCGGTAACCATCAACACCGGAAGGCCTGCGAGTTTGGCATCAGCACGCACTTCTTTTAACAAGTCGATCCCGGTCATGCCTGGCATGTTCCAGTCAGTTACCAGAAAATCAAAATCACCACTTCGCAACATTGGCAGCGCGGTCGTGCCGTCATCTGCCTCGTGGGTATTGGTAAAACCCAAATCCCGCAATAAATTTTTAATGATGCGCCTCATCGTCGAAAAGTCGTCAACGATCAGGATTTTCATATTTTTGTCCAATGCAGCCTCCGATATCCCGTGCGCTGGGGTAAATAAATCTCAGAGAGAGACCATAAAAACAATTCTAGACGCTCGTTGCCAGTCAGCCAGTTTTAGCGACAATTTTCTGGCGACCAAATGATGGCTGTTTGATTTATCACCATCCGGTCAGCTTCGATTTCAGGCGCAGTGCCGCCTGACTGTGGATCTGGCTAATGCGCGACTCGGATACACCCAGCACCAAGCCTATTTCTTTTAAGTTCATTTCCTGTTCGTAGTACAGCGAAAGCACAAGTTGCTCCCTTTCCGGCAGACCCTCAATGGCCCCGGCCAGCGCTTTGCGCATGGCGTCTATTTGTACCTTTTCGGCAGGTTCATCCAAACCTTCAGTACCAAGGGAAAATTGGTTTTCGTTTTCCTCGAACGTTTCTTCCAGGCTGTAAAGTCGTGTCGAGGTGCTATCGCGGAGAATATCGTGATATTCGTCCAGCGACATTTGCAACTCTTCGGCGATCTCGCCATCCCGCGCGTCCCTGCCCAAGCGCGCTTCCACATTGCCGATGGCTTCGGACACGCGTCTGGCATTTCGGTGAACGCTGCGCGGCGCCCAATCGCCACGCCGCATTTCGTCCACTATCGCACCGCGAATGCGTATACCGGCGTAAGTCTCAAAACTCGCACCTTTGCCGGCATCGTATTTTTGGGCAGCCTCCAACAGGCCAATCATGCCCGCCTGCATTAAATCATCCACCAGCACATGGCTCGGCATTCGCGCCATCATGTGATGCGCAATCCGCTTAACCAGGGGAACATAATCCTCGACCCGAATTGCAACAGCAGCTTCCTGGGCCTGTTCGTAAACCATGAGATTTCCTACCGAGGAGAGTGCCATAAATCGCCGCCGGGGACTGATCGCTGGAAACCGCGGCTAGCCATTGGCCGCCACAAGTCGTTCTAGAAAAAATTCCAGGTGACCACGCGCGCTTGTTTGCACTGGCCACTGATCGATTTTTTGAGCAATCACCCGCATCGCAGCAGCCGCTTTACAGCGGGGGGCGAATTCAAGCAGAGGCTGGCGTTTCTGTACAGCTTTTCTCACGTTTTCATCAAAGGGTACATGCCCCAGGTATTGCAGCGATGCATCCAGAAATTTTTCGCACACGCCGTTTAACTTGTTAAAAAGATTAATACCTTCCTGCGTAGTACGTGTCATGTTGGCAATAACACGAAAGCGAAATACGCCGTGCTCGGCATTCAATAATTTGATCAATGCGTAGGCATCGGTAATCGACGAAGGTTCATCGCACACCACGACGATGACTTCCTGTGCCGCGCGCACGAAGCTGATGACGGTTTCGGATATACCTGCAGCGGTATCGACCACCAACACATCCAGCTGATCACTCAGATCGTTAAACGCATACACCAGCGCTGCGTGCTCCTGTGGCGAGAGGTGTGTCATTTGCTGCACCCCGGAGGACGCGGGAACCACTTTAATTCCGCCTGGCCCGTTGAGCAGTACCTCGCGCAGTGACTTGCTGCCATCGAGCACATCAGCCAGGTTATAGCGTGCCTGCAAGCCCAACAGAACATCCACATTCGCCAACCCGAGGTCGGCATCCATCAACACCACGCGACGACGCAACTCCGCCAACCCGATACTGAGGTTAACAGACAGATTGGTCTTACCGACGCCACCCTTGCCGCCAGTGACAGCGATGACTTTAATCGGATTCTTGGCACTCATAATTTCTCTTTCCCGGCGGGATGTGTGAGGGGCTAGATTTATAACCCGGTTCATCGGATTTATGCTCCAACAAGTATAGATGACGATAGCCAGTACGCCCGGCGGCCTTAGCCACCGGTCTGACTCGTGTACTCTTCGCCCTCTGCGCGCAACAGCGCCACCGCAGAGGCAACCAGTTGATGTGCCGACGCACGGGCAATATCGCGCGGTATCTCCTGGCCATTCGTGGTGTAAGCCACTGGTAGCTGACGCTCAACCAACACGCTCAAGGCCTCGCCCAGGCTCGCCGCTTCATCCAGTTTGGTCAGTACGCAGGCGTCAATTCCCTGACGACTGGCATACGCGTGGGTACTGGCGGTCATGGTCTGGCGCTGACTGTTGCAGGCCAGTACAAGCACACGTTTCACCGCCGGACAGCTATCCAGTTTGCGTAACTGTTCCTTTAGCAGCGGATCGCCGTGACGAAAACCAGCCGTATCGATCAGAATCAACGGAAACTGCTTGAGAGAAGCCAATACCCGCAGCAGGCTGTGCTCCGCATCCACCGCACGCACTGGCACATTGAGAATGCGGCCCAGCGAACGCAGTTGATCGTAGGCACCCACCCGGTAGGTATCTGTGGTGATTAACGCAACTTTGCCGGGGCCGTGATCCAACACATAGCGGGCAGCGAGCTTGGCAATGGTCGTGGTCTTACCTACCCCGGTTTGGCCAACAAAGGCAAACACACCGCCCTGCTGGACCAGATCCTGGCCCGCGATCGGCAATTGCCTTGAGAGATGCGCCATACACTGACGCCAGGTTTTACTCATGCTGCTTTGCTGGCCTGCGCTTTCCAGCAGGCGATCGGCCAACGCATCGGGCAGGCCGAGGCGGGCAAGGCGATCATTAATAACGGAATAGCGGCCAGGCATCTGTACCTGCCCAGGCATTGACACTTCCGGCCGACGGGCCATCTGCCACATTTGCTGCTCGATGAGCATGCGCATATCAGCAATATCACTCTGCAGCTGCTCCAGGCGGGCGTCATCCTGAGCGGTACCAGCGCGGCTGCGGGAGTCGCCAAATTCGGCCTGCACTTGCGTGTCTGGCGAAGCGAAGTCTGGGTACGCCCGTGTGCGGGTGTCAGGGTGTCGCATTGCCTGTGGTGCTTCGGACTGTGATGCTTGGGCGGGGATAGTTGTTTGCGCTGGCGGCTGTGCTCGTGGCGCTGGTGCCTCAGACGCTTTTGCCCGCCGCTTGGCATCCAGCATACGCTCGCGCGCAAACTCTATTTCACGGGCCAGTTCTTCACTGCGCGAGGCCGAGATGGATGGCTCGTTCATTTCGACCCGCGCGCCGCTCTTGGCCGCAGCTTGCTCGATTCCGGCATGAGTTTGCCAGGCGGCATCGCTCGTCATGGCGGTATCCAGCTCAGCGTCAAAATGTCGACCAAAATCACGTCGCGCACCTATTTCGCTGGTGGGCAGATCCGGTTCAACTGCAGTGATCACCTCCACACCTTCAGGCACCTTGCGGCTGGACAGAATCACCGCTTCCGGTCCCATCTCAGCACCCACCAGATCCAGTGCACGCCGCATAGTTGGGGCGACAAAACGTTTTACCTGGGCTCGATCTTGCGCGGCCATGATTCAGTCTCCTGAAATAAACTCAATAAAATCAATTACCTAAAACTTCCCCGCCCACACTGGCATCAATACTCAAGGCCTTGTTGTCGGAGACTTCGTTGTACGCCAGCACCCGCATTTGCGGAATATTGAAGCGAACAAATTGCGCCATCATCGAACGCAGAGGCACGGCTACCAGCAGTACTATGGGTTTTCCGGCGGCTTCCTGGTTTTTGGCGGCGCTCACCAGCGCGTTGTTCAAACGTTCCGCCAGTTGCGGCTCTAGTAGGGCGCCGTCATCAGCGCCAGATTTTTGTGCCTGCTGGACCGACTGGAGCAACAACTGTTCCAATGCGGGATCCAGGGTGATAACCGGTAGGTTTGCGTCCTGACCGACAATGCTCTGCACGATCTGACGCGCGAGTGACGCCCGGGCGGCGGCCGTGAGCGTGTTGGTATCCATGTTTTTATTGCCGTGTGCGGCCAGCGCTTCGGCGATGGTTCGCATATCGCGAATGGGGACATGCTCGCGCAGAAGAGACTGCAATACTTTAAGCAGCTGGTTAATGCTGATGGTATTCGGAACAAGCTCCTCCACGAGTTTGGGCGATTTTTCGGCCAGCAGATCGAGCCACTTCTGTACGTCTTCATGGCCGATTAGCTCGTGGATGTGCTGCTGGATTATCTGGTTTAAATGGGTGGCGGCCACAGTCGCCGCATCTACCACCGTGTAACCCAGGGTTTGCGCCTGATCGCGGTGGGATTCATCGACCCAGACTGCTTCCAGGCCAAAGGCCGGGTCGCGGGTTTTGGTGCCGTCGAGTCGGCCAAACACCTGCCCGGGGTTAATCGCCATGTACCTATCCGGGTAAACTTCCCCCTCGCCGACCGTCACCCCCATTAAGGTGATCCGATATGCGCTTGGCAGCAAATCCAGGTTATCGCGAATATGTACCGCAGGAATCAGAAAGCCCATTTCCTGTGACAGCTTTTTGCGAACCCCTTTGATCCGGCCTAAGAGTTCGCCACTTTGATTTTTATCCACCAGAGGAATCAAGCGGTAACCCACTTCGAGGCCAATAATATCCACCGGCGTAACGTCGTCCCAACTCACCTCGGTTGGCTCCTGCGAAGCGGGCCGGTCTGGCGCGGGCAAAGACGCAGAAGGCACTTGCCCAGCACCTGCGGGCGAGCCCGAGGATTTCGGCACCCCGCTGTTGCGCTGGCTGAATCCCCCTTCCTCAACCACCTCGACCTGCTGATGTTTGAAGTGGATGTAGTAGGCGAGCAGCCCACATACAATCGCCAAGCTGAGGAACGGTACATGTGGCATTCCAGGTACCACGCCCATCACGAATAAAATAAAGGCAGCAACCGCCATCGCGCGAGGAGAGTCGAACATTTGCGACAGCACCTGGCGATTCATGTCTTCCGAGCTGTTGACGCGCGTCACCATAATGGCGGTGGCGGTCGAAAGCAGCAGTGATGGAATCTGAGCAACCAGGCCGTCACCGATGGTCAGCAGCACATACTTTTCCAGTGCTTCCATAAACTCGAGATCGTGCTGTGCCATACCTACCGCAAGGCCGCCGATAATATTGATCACAAGAATCAAAATACCCGCTACCGCATCGCCGCGAACAAACTTGCTGGCACCGTCCATCGCACCGTAAAAGTCGGCTTCGGCGGCGACGTCGGCGCGCCGGGTTCGCGCTTCATCCTGATCAATAAGGCCTGCGTTCAAATCCGCATCGATCGCCATTTGCTTACCGGGCATGGCGTCCAACGTAAAGCGAGCGCTCACTTCAGATATTCGGCCCGCACCCTTGGTTACCACCACGAAGTTGATAATCATCAGAATGATGAACACCACCAGACCGACTGCGTAGTTACCGCCAATCACCACCTCGCCAAATGCCTGAATCACCTTGCCCGCGGCGTCACCACCTTCGTGACCATTGAGCAGTACCACCCGGGTTGACGCTACGTTAAGCGCCAATCGCAACAGTGTGGCAACCAGCAAAATCGTAGGGAAGACAGCGAAATCCAGGGGCCGAAGGGTGTAAACACCCACCAGCAAAACAACAATGGAGAGCGCGATATTGAACGAGAAAAATACGTCCAGTAAAAACGCTGGCAGCGGCAGCGTCATCATGCCGAGCAACATCAACAGCAGGATCGGAATACTCAGGTTGCTGCGGCTGACTCCGCGCACCCCCTGGAGCGCGGAATCGCGTGTCAGGGTGCTCGGGAGAGAACGGAGATGAGAAAAAAACGGTTCTGCCATGCGTACGTCTTCACCAATACCGCGCCAGGTTTTTGGCGCTTTAGTACCAACTAAGGGCTATTTTCATAGCTATGGCAAGAACCGTTCCCGCACGCGGTAAACAGACCGCGAGCGGTTTCCCCACCTGCAGCAAGCAACACGAATAGTCGTAGGCGGGTTCCGCAGGATCAGTTGATCACGCGCAATCGGCATTAGCGTTAATTTCTGTTATTTATGCGCGCAAGCCCCTATGCTTGAAGTAACCCGGTATGACTCTGCACACCTGCGGTCAGAGGCGCGATAGTCTGTTGGCAACTTGCCCGCAGATCGCTACAACAAGCACAAAGCGCGATGCTAACTTGGGTATTTACAGCCCAACCGGCCCGCAAGCGCCACTAGCCGCCATGCTTTTACAAGCGAGGTATCTATGTTTGCGCACCGCCCATTTCTGCCTCGACTGATCCTGGTCGTTATTCTTTTGTTCTGCGCCCGCGCGGGCTTCAGTAGCACGCAGGAAGGAGGCCTCGATCTCACCACAATCCCGGACGTGCCAGAGGCCAATCTCCTTGAGATTGATGAGCAGGTACGAGCCGTGCTGGACGAAAAAATTGCGATCGTCAGAGATATGCGTGCCCGCGCTTTTGCGTTGCACACACTGCTTTTCGGCAAAGAAGCGCTCGGCATTGTTTACGATGACAGTATTACGCACACCGCCCAGCAAACCTTCATCACCAGACGCGGTAACTGCTTGTCGCACGCCAGTCTCTACCTGGCTGCGGCCCGTTATGTTGGCCTGGATGCACGATTCCAATTGGTATCCATTCCTCGCGAATGGGTGCCGAACGAAAAATTCAATATTGTACCCGGCCATATCAATGTGGCGGTTGCGATCCCTGGTCATAAAGTGACGGTTGAGTTCAGTAACATTGTGAGCGCAGACGAATCACAACACATGCGGTCACGCACAGTTGCCGATTCGAGAGCCCTGGCCGAGTACTACAACAATCTCGGTACTGAAGCGGCCCAAAATGGCAACCCTTCGACAGCCATCGCCTACCTGCGAAAAGCGATAACAACAGATGAACGTGTCGCCTACGCATGGTCAAACCTCGGCGTGGTATACAAAATGAACGGCTACAACGACCTGGCGCAACACGCTTACGAGAAAGGCTTAAAAATCGATAAAGACAACCTTTCTATCCTGAATAATATTTATATTCTCTACCGGGAAACTGGCCAGCACGAGCGGGCGGAAAAAATAGCCGCGCGAGTGGAACGCTACAGTCGCCGCAACCCATACTACCTGGCGAAGCTGGCAAAATCCGACCTCGCTGAACAACAGATCTCCGAAGCTATCCAGAAACTTAAACGGGCGATTGCCCTCAAACCTGAAGAAGCCGATTTTTACCTGGCATTAGCACGGGCATACTTTGCCAACGGCGACACCCGCATGGGTAAACGCCAACTGCAAATCGGTATGCAGCGCATGCAAACGCAGGAAGAGCGGCAGAAATTTAAGTTCAAACTCAGTCAGCTCAAGCAATCTGAAGCCGGTGCTTAACCCTACTGGCATCTTATTAGATTGACCTATTCCAACGACGCAGGGCATGAACTTCGCTATAGTTGAGGTCACCTGCACGCAAAGAACGCGGCAGAAAAACGTTCCGTCAGCGGTGCGTTAACTTCTGTCTGCGATTGCTGCCATCTTTCTATTTGCCCTCAATACTAAGTGAGCACCGATTTTCATGAAACTGACTGGTCTGGACCTCCTCACCAACCCCCGCTTCAACAAAGGCACCGCTTTCACACTTCAAGAACGCGAAGATTACGGCTTGACGGGCCTCTTGCCGCCCGTGGTCAGCACCCAAGAACAACAGATGCAACGCTCGTTACTTAACTTGCGAAATAAAACCCGCCACATCGATAAATACCTGTTCCTCACCGCCCTGCAAAAGCGGAATGAACGGGTTTTTTACCGTATTCTGCTTGAAAATATCGAAGAGATGATGCCGCTGGTGTACACGCCCACAGTGGGCCAGGCGTGTCAGGAGTTTGCGATTAATTTCCGCGAGACCCACGGCTGCTATATTTCCTGGCAGGATCGCGGCAATATTGCCAATGCCCTTGGCAATTGGCCGGAAAAAGACGTCCGGTTAATTGTCGTCTCCGACGGTGAGCGCATTCTGGGGCTGGGAGATCTCGGCAGTAACGGCATGGGCATTCCCATCGGTAAGCTCACGCTCTATTGTGCCTGTGCGGGTATCGACCCCGCCCACTGCCTGCCGATAATGGTCGACCTTGGTACCGAAAACGAAGCGCTTCGCACCGACCCATTTTATCTCGGTGTGCGGGAAGGACGCATTCGCGGTGAAGCATATGACGCATTTATGGCCGAATTTTGTCAAGCCGTGCAGGACGTATTCCCCCAGGCGCTGCTGCAATTTGAAGACTTCGCCACCCCGAATGCCATCGCCCTGCTCGAGCGCTATCGCGACAAGCAGCTCTGCTTCAATGACGATATTCAAGGCACCGCTTCTGTGGCCCTCGCCGGTTTGCTTGCGGCCACCCGTATCAATGGCAAACGTATCAGCGATATGCGCTTTATGTTTTTAGGTGCAGGCTCGGCGGCGACGGGTATCGGCGAACTGCTAGTCAAAGCTATGCAGCGGGAAGGTATCAGCGAAACCCAGGCGCGCTCACAACTGGTATTTAACGACAGTAAGGGGCTGATCGTCCGCAGCCGCGATCAGCTCACCGACCACGCGCGCCCCTTCGCAGCAGATTTACCGGCGATGGACGCCGCTGCCGCCTTGGAAGCGTTCAAACCTGACGTTTTAATTGGTGCCAGTGGTCGCCCCGGAATTATTACGGAGTCAATGGTAAAAGCACTGTGCGCAATTCACCAGCGGCCCGCGATTTTCGCACTGTCCAACCCCACAGCAAACGCCGAATGTACGGCTAAGCAAGCCTACGAGTGGAGCGACGGCAAAGCCATTTTTGCCAGCGGTAGCCCATTTTCAGCAGTTGAATACAAGGGCACGACATTCATTCCCGGACAGGGGAACAACGCCTATATTTTCCCCGGTTTAGGCCTTGGCGTGCTGTTGAGCGGAGCAACCCGAATTAACGATGATATGTTAATAAGTGCTGCGGAGTGCCTGGCCGCCTGTGTTGAGCAAACGCAAATTGATGCAGGCTGTTTGTATCCTCCGCTTACCGATATTCGCGAAGTCTCCGCAAAAATTGCCGTCGCTGTGGCGAAAACAGCAGAGAAAGCCGGGTATTTACCCGCCCCTCTCGCGTTGGATTTTGCCGACCACGTGCGTGCTCAGCAGTACGATCCCAAGTATTAGGCGTCTTCACACTAGCATCTGGTGACACTTGTTTAACCAGCGTTGCGGTTTTGTTGACCGCAGCGCGCCTCTAATACCTCCCCAACAATCCCTGCCAAAAATTAACAACCACCCGCGCACTAGAGCCATTTCTACCACAAAGAAATAAACAACCGACACTTAAGTTGAAATTAAAATAAAAGCGAATTAAATTTTCCCTATCGTATTTTTCTATTATTCAGCAACGGCCCTCTCACCTAGACTCATCGAGTTACCCGCCAAAAACCACCGAACACGATGAGGCTATAACATGAATAATCGATTCGAGTTTTTCTCCAGGTTTTGTTCTTCCGTCGCAATTGCTCTCACCCTAACCTGCGCCCACCTGCACGCTAAAGACGCGCCAATGAGTAAGCCCGCTGGCGCTGTCGGTATGGGTACTGTGGCGCCAACGCAAGTTAAATCCAACCTTTTCTGGTGGCCCGACCAACTTGATCTTAGCCCGTTGCGCGACCACGATCCCCGCTCAAACCCACTGGGAAAAGATTTCAACTATAAAAAGGCATTTGCTGAATTAGACATGGCCGCGTTAAAACAGGATATCAACGCGGTACTCACCAATTCGCAAGATTGGTGGCCAGCCGATTGGGGCAACTACGGGCCATTTTTTATTCGCATGACGTGGCATGCGGCCGGAACCTATCGCACTATGGACGGACGTGGAGGTGCCGGCGGAGGACAACAGCGTTTCGATCCGCTCAACAGCTGGCCGGATAACGGCAACCTGGATAAAGCCCGTCGTCTGTTGTGGCCGGTAAAACAAAAATACGGCGAACACATATCCTGGGGTGATCTGATTGTTTTAGCAGGCAACGTGGCTTTAGAAAACATGGGCTTTAAGACCTACGGTTTCGCCGCTGGCCGAGACGACGACTGGGAGCCAGATATGGTGTACTGGGGCCCAGAGGTAGAAATGCTCGCCAGCGACCGTCGTGAAACTGACGGCACCCTGAAAAAACCCCTGGCGGCAGTACATATGGGGCTGATTTACGTCAACCCCGAAGGCCCAGGCGGAGTACCTGACCCTGTCGCCTCAGCCAAAAACATCCGCGAAGCTTTCGCCCGAATGGCGATGAACGATGAAGAAACACTGGCCTTAATCGCTGGCGGACACACCTTTGGCAAAATGCATGGTGCTCACAAAGCCAAGGACTGTCTTGCACCCGAACCCGGAGCAGCCGCCATCGAACAGCAAGGGCTTGGTTGGAAAAACCGCTGTGGTAAAGGCAATGCCGAAGATACCACCACCAGTGGACTGGAAGGTGCCTGGACCCAGGCGCCTACCCGTTGGACATCGCTTTATTTAAGCAATTTGCTGACTTTTGACTGGAAAAAAACGCGCAGCCCCGCAGGCGCTATTATTTGGATTCCTACCGACGAGTCCGTTCACAACGCCGTACCTGATGCGCATGTTAAGGGAAAGTTTAACCCGCCGGTAATGACCACCGCGGATCTCGCATTAAAATTTGATCCAGCGTACCGCAAAATCGCTGAACGATTTTTAGCGGACCCTAAGGCATACCAGCTCGCATTTGCCAAAGCCTGGTTTAAACTGACGCACAGAGACATGGGGCCAATGGCGAATTACCTCGGCAACGATTTCCCTGCGACGGCTCACTTGTGGCAGGACCCTATCCCAGATCCCGGTTATAACAACCTGAGTAAGCGAGAGATAGCTAAATTGAAAAAAGCCATTGCAGGCTCGGGGCTCTCTGTTCGTGAATTAGTCAGTGTTGCCTGGGCATCCGCGTCCACCTACCGTGATTCCGATATGCGCGGTGGCGCCAACGGAGCACGTATAGCTCTGCAGCCACAAAACACTTGGGCGGCGAACGATCCGGAATCTACTGCGCGCGTGGTAGGCCGACTAAAAGAAATACAACAGGAATATAAAAAGCCAAGCCTCGCAGACCTGATTGTGCTCGGCGGTGCTGTTGGTATTGAGCAAGCCGCCGCCGCTGCTGGCATAAAAGTGAGCGTACCCTTTGTCGCTGGGCGCGGCGACGCAGTCCAGGAGCAAACAGATATAAATTCGTTTGCGCTTCTCGAGCCCGAGGCAGATGGATTTCGCAATTACTACACCAAGGGCTTTTACAAATCTCCCACCGAGGCGCTTGTCGATAAAGCGGATCAATTAGCACTCACCGTGCCGGAAATGACTGTGCTCGTTGGCGGCCTGCGCGTATTGGGGGCCAACACCGGCAACAGTCCGCACGGGGTATTCACCGATCGCCCCGGCGTATTGAGTAACGACTTTTTTGTTAATTTATTGGACATGTCATTTAAATGGCAGCGTGAAGGAGAAATCTACCACGGTATTGACCGCAAAACCGGAAAGCGAAAATTTACCGCCACGCCGGTCGATTTAATATTTGGCTCAAGCTCAGAATTACGTGCCGTGGCTGAAGTCTATGCGTTTGACAATGCGCAGGAGCGCTTCGTAAATGACTTTGTCGATGCCTGGGTAAAAGTGATGCAGGCCGACAGATTTGACTTGCGTTAGATCGCATTCCCAATTACGGCACTGAGTACAGTATCAGTGCCGTCCTGTTCAATCCTGAGAGGTGATTAGTACTTGCGCATATCCGGCGGAATAGTCAAATTGCGCGGGTAGTCCGGGCGCTCGCCATGCCCTTTGCGAAATTCCCGTAACTGGAAAACGTAGGCCAGAACTTGTGCAACGGCCACATATAGCCCTTCGGGAATTTCGTCTTCCAAATCGGTGGTGGCATAGATTGCCCGAGCCAGAAGTGGTGCCTGCACAAATTCAATTTTATTTTCGCGCGCAATCTCACGAATTTTCATAGCGACAAAATCAATACCTTTTGCCACCACAACAGGCGTGCTCATTGTCTTCGGGTCGTAGCGCAGGGCTATGGAATAGTGGGTCGGGTTAGTAATCACCACATCCGCCTCCGGAACCGCAGACATCATTCTATTCTGCGCCATTTCCTGCTGCATCTGGCGAATTTTACTTTTTACTTCGGGCTTGCCCTCCGTATCTTTCATTTCGTCGCGGATATCCTGACGGGACATTTTTAACTTTTTGCTGTGGTCCCAAATCTGAAAAGGTATATCCATAGCGGCGATAACAATCGTAGACGCGGATAATAAAACCGCAGCCCACAAGCTTAACGTCAGAGAATGTATTATGGCTTGCTCAAGCCCCTCCTGAGAGAGCCCCAGCAGTGCGGTTTTCATTTGCGAAAGCAACACAAAAGCGACGCCGACAACAATTGCCACCTTGCCAATAGACTTCACCAGTTCGATTAACGACTTCATGGAAAACATGCGGCCCAAACCTTTAATGGGGTCCATCCGGTTTAGTTTGGGCGCTAAGGCTTTGCTGCTGAACAGCCAACCACCCAATGCCACCGGGCCTGCAATGGCAGCCACCAGAATAACCGCAAATAGCGGCATTAAGCTGAGCAGCGCCTCTTTAAAAGAAGCCCCCAACTGGGCGAACATCAACTCAGGATCGAAAATCACCTCTCGCGGCAAATCAAAATTAAGGCGCATAATTTCCAGTTGGGCATTAGCCATCACCCCGCCAAACAAAACCAGACTGATTGTTCCCGCCAGGAGCACGGCTGTGGTGGTGAGCTCTCGAGAGCGCGGGACCTGGCCCTCTTCACGCGCCTTTTCCAGGCGTCTGGGTGTGGCCTCTTCCGTTTTTTCCTGCGAACTGTCTTGTTCTGCCATGCCTCTGGTCCACCCGCCCGCTTAAAGTTTTAACATGCGACCGACCTGATCAAAGCCGTAGGTGATCGCTGTTTCAAAAATTTCAGAGAAGTGCGTGAGTCCAAGCCAGATTAACAGCAAGCCGCACATCAGTGTAAACGGAAAACCAACCGCAAAAATATTCAGCTGAGGCGCCGCGCGGCTCATAATTCCGAAGGCGATGTTGACAAACAACAACGACGTTATTACTGGCAGAGCCATCAACAGAGCAGCGGCAAACATCCAGGAACCTAATTTGACGATCTCGTAGAAATTGCTGGATGCAAATACAAATCGCCCCGGTTGCAAGGTGTGAAAGCTGTCGACAATCAAGCTGATCAGCACCAAATGGCCTTCCACGGCAACAAACATCAAAGTAACCAGCATAAGAAAAAACTGGGATAAAACCGTCGTTTGCACGCCATTTGTCGGATCGTTCATTGAGGCAAAACCCAGCCCCATTTTCATGGCCATAAATTGGCCGCCGAGCACAAACATTTGGAATACAACCTGAAAAGTAAAGCCGACTGCTGCGCCTAAAACCACTTCCTGTGCAACAAAAAACAAAGCCTGCCAACTGAGTGGCGGCACACTTGGCAAAGCGGGCAGCAGCGGTACCACTAACACGGTAATAAGAAACGCTAACACCAGCCGCACCCGCGGGCTGACAATACGCGAGCCGAATACGGGCATTACCAGAAACATAACGCCGATCCGAACAAAGGGAAGAAAATATTGCTGAATAAAGCGGGTAATTTCCGCTTCGCTGAATTCCATCAGCCGATGATTTCCGGAATTTGCATCATCAAACCGGTAAACAAGTCCATAAGTCGCTGCAACAACCAGGGACCAACCAGCATAATTGTGGCAATGGTTACCAGCAGACGGGGAAGAAAGCTCAGCGTTTGTTCATTAATCTGGGTCGCCGCCTGAAACGTGCTCACCAATAAGCCGACCGCCAGGCTTGGGCCGACAATGACCGCCACCATGACGACGGTTAGAAAAAACGCATCACCAAACAACTGCAGGGCTATTTCAGGTGTCATGGCTCCCTCTAAATTCCAAAACTTGCGGCCAGCGTACCCATAATCAGCCCCCAGCCATCAACCAGCACAAACAACATAATTTTGAAAGGCAATGAAATAATTAACGGCGATAGCATCATCATACCCATCGCCATCAGCACACTTGCCACCACAATATCAATCACTAAAAATGGGATGAAAATAATAAACCCAATTTGAAACGCTGTTTTCAGCTCGGAGGTAACAAAGGCTGGCATAAGTACAGTGAAAGGCACATCTTGTGGCGTTGCCACCGGCGCAATATCGCCAATCCGAAAAAACAAATCGAGGTCTGATTCGCGCGTGTTAGCGATCATAAAAGCATGAAACGGCAGCTTTGCATTGTCCAGCGCCTGCCGCGCAGACATTTGCTCGTTCATGTACGGTTGCAACGCAGTGCGATTTACCTCGTCCAATACGGGCGTCATTATAAAAAGCGTTAAAAACAACGCGAGTCCAATGAGTATCTGGTTAGACGGCGATTGCTGTAAACCCATCGCCTGGCGCAAAATGGCAAACACGATGATGATGCGTGTAAATGAGGTCATCATCATCAATATCGCGGGCAAAAACGTCAGCGCCGTCATCAGCATCAGGATTTGCAGTGTAACTGTATAATCCTGGCTGCCATCGGCATTGGTTTTTACGGTAAATGCGGGCAAGCCTTCAATGGGCTTAAAGCCTTGAGCACCCTGCTCGAGCATCTGCTCCGCAGTGTTCAATGGTGCATTCAGATTCGTACCGGAACTTTCCTCTGACTGTGCCCACCCGTTTGGTATAAAAACGCAAACAAGCAGCACCACCACAAACAGACCTGTGGCCTGTTTACCCCAGATTTTCATGCGCTGTTTTTTCCAGAGCCAATTATTGTTTTTAAGTAAGCGCTAAAATCCTGGCCTTTACTGACGGGGCGCTGCGCTGTCTCAAGCACAGACTCCGGCGATTGCATGTCCAGCTCATGCAAAAAAGACACGCGGCCAGGTGCAACGCCAAGTAGCAATGTTTTACCGCATGCGTCCACAATCACCGCTTTTTCGCGCGTACCGAGCGGAATACTGGCAACGATTTTAAGTTGCCCCTGGCTGGCAATACCGCCATAGCCCATGCGTTTAGCCAGCCAGGCCATCACCATAATCAGCGCGATCACCGCCATTAGACCGCCTAAAACCTGCCCTACTACGCCTGCGGCGGAAGGCGCGATTCTGGCCGCGGGCTTGACGAGCGTGATTTTATCTGCTTTTTCCTGGGTGGCTGCTTGCTCGCCCCCATTCGTTACGTCACCGGCTTGAGCAATTGCCAACGGCATCCAGAGCAAACACAACATCAGCAACAGATTTTTCATCGGCTTAGATTCCTAACGCAGTTTTTTAATTCGCTCGGAAGGGCTGATAACATCGGTCATACGGATACCGAACTTTTCATTAACTACGACGACTTCACCGTGGGCGATTAAGGTACCGTTTACCAGTACATCCAAGGGTTCACCTGCAAGGCGATCCAACTCGATAACCGAGCCCTGATTTAGCTGCAGTAAATTGCGTATTGTGATGGACGTGCGACCGACTTCCATCGAAATGGATACTGGAATATCCAGAATAACGTCCAAATCCGGGTTGTTACCCTGGCTTGCCGGTGCCGCCGCAGGTTCGTCGAATTCGCTCAACTCCATTGGCGCAGCACCCTGGTTGTTCGCCGCCGCCTCGTCTTCACCAGCACCATCAATTTCAGCCTGCTCTTCCATCGCGGCCGCCCATTCGTCGGCCATGCTATCTTGATCGACTTCGTCGTCTTCACTCATGACTTGGCGTCCTCATCAGTTGCGCTTTGCCCTCTCGTTCGGTCTACATAATCGAGAATACGCAGCGCCAGGTTGTTGTTACACTGCCCGATTTTCGCTTGAAACATGGGCACTCCATTGGCAGTAGCAATATGCACCTCCGGCATGGTCACCGGAATAATATCGCCTACTTTCAAATCAACAATTTCGCGCAAGGTGATATCACGCCGTACCACATCGCACTCCAGGTCTACCCGCGCACGCATAACATCTTCGCGCAGCGCTTGTACCCAGCGATCGTCACGCTCGTCGGTATCCGACTGCAGGCCGGCATCAAGAATTTCCCGAATGGGCTCTACCATGGAATACGGCATGGTGATATGCAGTTCACCACCGCCGCCATCCAGCTCCACATGAAAAGTACTCACCACCACAACTTCGCTTGGGCTGACGATATTCGCCATGGATGGATTGACTTCAGAGTTAATATATTCGAAGTCAATAAGCTTTACCGCTTTCCAGGCTTCGTGAAGATCCACAAAGACCTGCTCCAATACCATCTGCACAACACGTAACTCTGTCGGTGTAAATTCACGTCCTTCAATTTTTGCGTGACGACCATCCCCACCAAAAAAGTTATCGACGAGTTTGAATACCAGCTTCGCGTCGAGAATAATCAACGCTGTACCGCGCAACGGCCTGAACTTCACCATATTCAAACTCGTCGGCACGTACAGAGTATGGACGTACTCGCCAAACTTCTGAATTTGAATGCCGCCAACTGAGACGTCGGCGGTACGCCGCAACAGGTTAAACATACTGATGCGGGTATAGCGGGCGAAACGTTCGTTGATCATTTCGAGCGTGGGCATACGCCCGCGCACAATTCGGTCCTGGCTGGTTAAATCGTATGACTTGACCCCACCAACATCGAAATCACTTTCTGTTTCTATATCACCGTCATCAACGCCATGTAAGAGCGCGTCGATTTCGTCTTGAGAAAGTAAGTCCTGCACTAACGACCTCGAACAAATGCAGTATTACTGCATTACAAAATTAGTAAACAAAACCTGTTCAATACCAGGTTTGCCAATTTCCTGCAGCATCACATTCTGGAGTTCCTGCAGGCATCTTTGTCGCAACAATTCTTTGCCTTCTGCCGTCAGCAATTCCTCGTATACTTCGCCACCAATCAACAAAATAAGATTATTGCGAATTTTGGACATATGCAGCTCGATAGCGGCGATCACATCTTCTTCCCGCACCAGCAATGTCAGTTCCGCCTGCAAATACCGTTGCCTGCCGCGAACATTAAAGTTAACAATCAACTCCGGCTTGATCGGGAAATATATCGCTGGCGCGGGCGGTGGCGTCGGCTCTTCGGCTGCAGCGTCTTCCGCCCCCTCTTCTGCTGGCGGAGGTGGAGTGAGAAATTTAAGCGCGGCTAAGGTTCCCCCAACCGAGAGACCGGCAATCACCAAACCGAGCACGACAAGCATGATCAGTTTCTTTTTTCCCCCACCGCCGTCTTCGGCGTTTTCGTCTTGTGTGTCTTTATCGGCATCCGCCATGTCAAACTTCCGACTACCTCTGTTGAATTTAGGGTAAAGAGCAATACATATGCCAAACGACTGAAGGCATACATGTGCATTTATCGAGCGCCGCTAGTCACTGAACCTTAACCAACAACGACACAGTATGGCCCCGCAAATCATAAGGTCCCACACGCGTTCCAGCGCTTAAGCGCAAGACGAAAATGTTCGGGCAAGACCTCACTCTGCAACAATTGTCGCAACCTAAGGTTAGTCGAATCTGGGTACGCCTGCTTTGCTGTCAGAAATTTGGCGCGAGTAGAAATAGCCAGCAGCGGCCAATTACCGCCGTCTGCTGAAACGGATGAGGTTCGGAATAAGTATTAAAAATTTCTCAGCGCGGTATTTTAAGAAATGTTCTGTCTTCGCTTCGCGTCTTAACTAGGCGTCTTAACTAGGCGTAATAGTCCACCCCAGTGGGCGCAGCCCAGACAGTGACCGGAGCAGCATCTTCCCCGTCGAGCAAATCAATACCCGAACCGGCTCCGCGTGCGTGGTGGGTTTCACCGTCCTGTGATTGCTGGTGGCCAGACTGCTGCGATGGGTGATCTGAAACGTTCACATCACCCAGTGCGACTCCCTGCTGAGCGAGCATATCGCGCAACCGGTTCGCCGACTGGTCAAGCGCTTCTCGCACCTGGGCGTTTGCAGAAACAAAAGTCACCGTTGCCTGGTCGTTGTGAACAGAAACCTTCACCTGCAGCGGGCCCAGCTCCGGTGGATCAAGTTGCAATTCCGCCGAACTCAAATTTTGCGCGACCATCATTGCGGTGCGCTCAGCCACTTGACCCGCCCATGCGGTTTGGCCAAAGCGAATGGTCACCGGGATTTTATCGGTCCCCTGGGCCAGCGCGTAGGGAAAAAGCTCCGCTTTTGCGGCGGAAGCTGCAGTTTGTGTGTGTCCGGACGCGTTAGCCATCACCTCGGCAAACTCTTTTATTTCTCCGTCTCCAGACAATCGGGAAAAAGTCTCGGCAGTCAGCATTTTTGTAGCCGGGCTGCTCGCAACCAAACCAGACAATTTGCTGCCGGCGAGATCGGTGCTTAGCTGCGGGTCAGCGGATTTTAGTGGCTCGCTCTGAAGGCTTGATACGTCGGTAAGGGATGCCGCATTTGCCCCGTTCGCGGCGGACACTGTAGCAGCAGAAGTTACTCCGCCAGACGGTGTTAGTGGCGAGGCCGTGCCGCGACCACTTGAATGAATATTGCTGGCAACAATTTGAGAGGAAGACACTTCTATTCCAGATGCGGGCATTGCCGAATCTTTCGCCGGGTGTTCAGCCGACAACAATGCGGCATCGCTCTCAACCGCACCATCGGCAATACCACTATTGGCTTCGGCCTTTATAGGAGCCTGCTCTAACGACGCAGCGGTGTCTGAGTTGGAGCCCAGCGCTTCCTGGGTTGCCGTTATACTCTCGCGTTCTTGCGTTTCAGTTTGGCCTGCGCTATCGCCTGCTAACGGAATCTCAGCGGCCGCTTCAGCCGGCTCCTCTTTTTTTGCCGATGAGCGCACGTCTTGCGCACGATCGGCTTTTTCCTCACTCCGGCTATCCGCTTGCGCTTGTGCTTTACGCTCCTGATCGAGCGCGTGCCGAAAAGTATCGCGACCGTCTGTGGACGCAAAGGAATCCAGCTTTTTAGCCGCGTGCTTTTGAGTAGATACAGTGTCGAGCGAGGAAGCGCTTTCGAGTAGAGATTGCATTAGCCACACCTTCATGTAGGGCTTAGTCAGACATTACTCGGTAGAGCAAAGCCTGTGCCATATACAAAGGGGCCAGGTTAACGTAGTAATCAGGCGATAAGTTGGGTTAGCTCAGCGGAAACAACGGCAAAATCTTGCTCAATAGCGGTAAAAAGTTGCTCCATGCCGGCTGGGTCCTGCGCGCGCGCTTTCTGCTCAAGTTTCTCACACAAATCGGCCAAAGAATTCGCACCGATATTGCGGCTACTGCCTTTTATACCGTGGGCTTCGTGATTAATAACGGAGAACTCAGGCGTCAACAGCGCGCTGCGTATAGCATCTATCCGCAACGCGCAATCGCGATTATAGGTTGTTACCAGCTCGACAAATTTGTCTGCCAGGAGCTCGCGCAAACTGGCAAGCATCGCGGTGTCCAGCACTACGTTATTCTGCATTAATCGTGACCGTCGTCGTAAGTCCAGCGGAAATTCACTTCGATATCATTGCCGGGGGGATGAATAGTGAGATTTTCGCAGATTGATGTGAGCAGCGACAGACCGCGGCCGAAATAATCCGGTTTGTCTTTCGTTTTTTCGGCGCGCTTGCCAGGTTCGAACCCTTTACCGCTGTCTCTCACACGAATGGTCAGCATTCCACCATGTGGCGCGGCGTGGTGTTCCAGATCGAAACTCACGAATCCTTCTGCCAACTCAGACAGCCTCTGACGACGCAATCGATAGAACTCAGTAAAACCGGCTGGGGTGTCTTTAAGGCGCGATTCCAAGCCTAACACTCCATGCTCAAGAGCATTTGCGTAGAGTTCAGACAATACAGTGTACAAAGTTGTACTGCGATCTTTTAACCCCGGCACCTCCGAAATAATATTCACCAGAAGCGGCAGAGGATCGAACTCTTTTAGACTGGTCGAGGCAATCGTAAATGCCATCGACCAGTCGACCAAACGGCTTTTCACATGGGTGTGAACATCCTCCTCGGGGAGGCCAATTTCCACATCAGCAACACACACCTCTACCAGCGAAATATCGTCGTCTTTATCTGTTTCGCCAATATGCCCATGCACTTCGCGCAGAATCTCATCAAACAGCACTGGCAAGCCCATATGTCGATGCATCAACTGCTTGAGGCGTTCCTCACCAAACATACTGCCGGTTCGATCGCGCGCTTCAACGATACCATCGGACCACATGAAAAACCGGTCGCCAATATCCAGCGGAATGCGACGCGTCGATTTTTCGAAATCCTGCTCCGCGAGAACCCCCAGTGGGAGATTTTTGGATTGCAACAATTCGTAACTGTGGGTTTTGGCGCGGTATAAATAGCTTTCGGGCAAGCCGCCATTCCAGATGCGCATACGGCGTTTTTGAATATGAATATCGATGCAGGTTGCACAGCAAAAAAAACCAACCGGTAATATCTGATGCAACTTTGCATTGATCTCCTTCATGATGTCCGGAAGGGAAAACCCTTTGCGCACCATACCGTAGAACGTTGACGCCAGCGGCATAGAACCAATCGCCGCCGGCAGCCCGTGCCCCGTAAAGTCACCCAGTAAAATCATTACACTACCACTGGGGCTTACCTCCGCAACGAGCACGTCCCCATTAAACACAGATAACGGCGACATATAGGAACGAATAATATCGAGGTCGAGGCAGCCCGAATGGGCAATTTTGTCGTATACCTGCTTAGCAACCGTCTGCTCTTGGATAAGATGCTGGTTGTGAAGCTCGATTACAGATTTTTGGTGGGCCAGGGTTTTATGCATATCCCGCATACGGGAAAATGCTTTTACTTTTGATTGTAAAACAACCGGATTATAGGGCTTGGGTAAAAAGTCGTCGCCGCCGGACTCAATACACTCCACCAGGGATTCTTCACCGGATAGCGAAGTCAGAAACACGATCGGAATAAATTCGTCGCCCGCGAGCGCACGAATTTTACGTGCCGCTTCAATGCCCCCCATTACGGGCATCAGTACATCTAAAAATATGAGATCGGGCTTGGAGGCTTGGAAAGATTCGACGGCTTGAGCGCCGTTCTCCACGAGGGTAGGCACGTATCCGGCGCGCGCGAAAATAGACTCTAATATTAGGCGATCTGCGGCAGAATCTTCTGCAATAAGTATGTTGAGTGGGCTTTCACTCTCTTCTGACACGTATCACCGCCTTAAAAAATGAAGCTTCCGCGTCGACTGCCAATGGCGAAGCCCAAGTCGCGTCGCAACTTACGTCTCCGGGAGCGCTCGAACCTACCACTACTGAATTGTAAATAGCTGTTCGAAACTGGAGATAGCGAATATTTTCTTCACCTCTGGGCTGCAATTATTGATGACAATATTGGCGTTATCGCCGCCAGCAAAATCCCGTAAGACTAATAACATCCCCAGTGCGGAACTATCCAGATGAACGGTGTCCTTTAAATCGACACAATATGACTCCAATGAATTGGAATCCACTTCCTCATAAGCCCGCCGGAAATCGTCAAGGGACGATGCATCGAAACGCCCGTCGATAGAGATTTTCAATATTTTTCCATCATTGGAAACATCTGAAGTTATTGCCATGTCGCAGTCTCTTGTTTTTCCTGTCTCTGGTACCTTGCCCAACATCACCGAGCGAAAGCCCTTCAACCAACGTTTTACTGATAAGCTCTTGTAAGTATATACCGTGTTATCTTATCCAGCGGTAAAACCTGGTCTGCGGCACCTAATTTTACTGCTGCGCCAGGCATCCCCCAAACCACGCTTGTTGCTTCATCCTGTGCAACTGTCACACAACCTGCCTGCTTCATGCGCAACAAAGCCGCTGCCCCATCCGCACCCATACCGGTTAGTATCACGCCCATGGCTTTGGCGCCCACATGTTTGGTCACCGAGTCAAAAAGCGCCTCTACAGAGGGGCGGTGACGGTTGATAAGATCATCCGTACCAAGTTGACAAATATAGCTGCCCTGGCGCTCTATCACACGTAAATGTGCATCACCCGGGGCGATATAAACGGAACCAGGTTCAATTTTTTGATTATTTTCGGCTTCGTAAACATGTACAGCCGAAAGCGTATCTACACGCTTCGCAAAGGACGAACTGAATACCGCGGGAATATGCTGCGCGATAACCACGGCGGGTGAATTGGCGGGCAGCGATTTCACCACATCTTTAATCGCCTCTGTGCCACCGGTAGACGCCCCAATGGCACACAAAAAACCGGGTTTTAACGTTTTGCCATAGGTGAGCGCCGTCGCGACGGCCGAATCTGGAGTTTGTGCTTTTTTCTCCTCTATACGAGGCGCTACGTTAGCCCGCGCGGCACAAAGCACTTTTTCAATAATTTCTTCACTGTATTTTTCAAGCGCCACAGCGCCTTCAGTCTTAGGTTTAGGAACAAAGTCAACAGCGCCTAATTCAAGAGCTTCCAGGGTGGCAGGGGCGCCCTGCTGGGTGAGAGTGGAAATCATAACCACGGGCATTGGCCGCAAACGCATCAGGTTTTTGAGGAAAGCTATGCCGTTCATGCGTGGCATTTCTATATCTAGCGTGAGTACATCCGGGTTAAGCTGCTTGATCATTTCTCGCGCTTCGTAAGGATCAGATGCGCTGCCCACAACATCGATATTTTCATGCCCCGACAAAATCTCAGAAAGAAGTGCACGTACGAGTGCGGAGTCGTCGATAATCAGAACTTTTACCGGCCCACGTTTAGCCACAAATATTCTCTCCACCTTTATCACACTTACTTAAGCAAAATACGACCGCCCTAAGGGTAAAACAGTAAACTGCCAGTTAAAACAGTTCGATATCGCCCTCTGCGGGTTTGGACACCATAGAATCCAGATACGCCTTCTCACGTCGCTCAATAGTGGTATTTGCTCGTGTGCGTAACTTTTTCAGTTTCACGGCGCCCGTATCTGGAAAATAGAGTACTTTTCTGGGGTAATCATGCCCCAGATCTTGCGCAGCAATGGCTAAACCATCCCGCTCCAGATAATTCAACAAGAAATCGATATTGCGCTTGCCGACGTCGATATTTGTCATACAGGTAAGAACCCGGCCACCGCCGAACACTTTCACTTCGAGCCGTTCGCGCTTGCCACCTTGTTTTAATATGGCATTAATCAAATACTCCATCGCCCAGTTGCCATAACACAGCTCTTTGTTCACAGCGTTTGGGCGTGTAATCATGGAATCGCTGGACGCCACCGGCAACATAAAGTGGTTCATACCACCGATGCCAATCACCCGATCTCTAATACACGCCGAAATACAAGATCCCAATACCGTAACAATCATTTCGCCGGTTCGACTCACATAACATTCACCCGGCAAAATTTTTGCTGCAGCGGTGTTCATTCGCTTATCCCAATAGCGATTAATATGTTCAAACCCTTTAAGCGGTCTTTCGGGTTTGTAATCTGAACTGAACACTGGGCTTTAAGCTCCTCTGGACGGCTCAATGGGCCTTTTTGTAGATGGTTCGACCAAGGGCTTGAAAGCGATTGGTTACATTGTGCAAATTTTCCGAATGCCCAATAAACAAATGGCCATCGTCAGTTAAAATATTGGCATAGCGGTCGAATAGTTTTTTTTGCGTGGGAGCGTCGAAGTAAATAACTACGTTACGGCAAAAAATTATGTCAAACGGCCCCTTCATTGGCCAATCTTGGAGCAGGTTGAGCTGTTTAAACGTAATCAAATCGCACACGCTGCTTTTAACTCTTACCCACTCGTGATTTTTATCCGTCTTTAAAAATCGCCGGTATTCGTCTGGAATATTTTCCGCCCGGTCAACCGGGTAGACGCCGTTCTTGCCTTTGTTAACAACATTAGTATCCAAGTCGGTCGCGAGAATACGAACATCCCAACCAGACAGCGACGCTAACGAGCGCAGAACCATCGCAATCGAGTATGGCTCTTCTCCGGTTGAGCACCCAGCAGACCACACCCGAAGGCGCTTGGTTTTTAAATTTTTGCGCATAAGCTGGGGCAACAGTTGCCCAGCCATAAAATCGAAATGATGTTTTTCCCGGAAAAAAGACGTTAGATTGGTGGTGATGGAATTAATAAACTCCACATGTTCGCTGCAATTTTCCTGGTCTATCAACGCGCAATACTGATCGAATGAATTCAGTCGCAATGCGCGCAGCCGCCGAGCAAGGCGGCCGTACACCATATTTTTTTTGTGATCAGACAGGCTAATTCCCGTCAACTTATAGGCAATGGCCTTTATCATCCCGAAATTTTTTTCTGTCATCGGGAATTCTTTGTCGGAAAATTCGTCCCTCGCTGTCGCTAACACTTAGGTCACCCGTCCGCCGAGTTAAAAGTCTTCCCATTCATCGTCAGCCGCAGAACTCCGTGATGAAGTCGCTGGCGCTGACGCCGTACGAGACGAATTCACAGCCTGGCGTTTTCTCGCGGTGTGCATCTCCAGCGTTTGACGGGCTTCGTCGTTTTTACCCACTACCGAGAAGAAATCTACAATCTGGTTCATGGCGCGAGCCTGCTCCGCCATGGATTCACCTGCGGCAGAAACCTCTTCTACCAAGGCCGCGTTCTGCTGGGTCATTTCATCCATTTGCGCTACTGCTGTATTCACCTGCTCAATACCCGAGGTTTGCTCTTTGGAAGCATCGGCAATTTCCCGCATCATCGACGTAACTTCTTCCACCGATGCGACAATCTCACTCAGAGTGGTGCCGGATTCGTTCACCAATGCGGTACCATCCTGAACTTTCTTCACGCTATCGCGAATCAAGTCTTTAATTTCTTTGGCCGCTGCCGCCGAGCGCTGGGCAAGATTGCGTACCTCACCCGCGACTACCGCAAATCCGCGCCCCTGCTCACCAGCGCGCGCAGCTTCTACTGCGGCGTTCAAAGCAAGCAGGTTAGTCTGGAATGCGATTTCGTCGATGACGCCAATAATATCGCTGATACGTTTACTTGCTGCGTTGATTTCGTCCATCGAATTCACTGCGCGACTCACCACTTCACCACCGGTGCGCGCTTTGTTTTGCGCATCCAATGCGGAAGTACTTGCCTGCGCCGCGTTGTCCGCACTTTGCTTCACCGTAGAGGTCATCTCCTCCATGCTCGATGCAGTTTCTTCCAGTGACGAAGCCTGCTGCTCAGTGCGCTGGCTGAGATCCGCATTGCCCTGCGCGATTTCATTTGCCGCAGCGCTAATAGAACCAGCGGCAGTACGTAACTTACTAATAACATCGGTAAGTTTATCCGCCGTTTCGTTCGCATCGTCTTTCATCCGACCAAAGGAACCTTGATAATCCCGAGTAATTCGCTCAGAAAGGTCTCCGCGAGCCATCGCGCCAAGCATACGAATAATATCGTTCAGCGCGACTTCGGTTGTACTAATAAGGTCGTTCAACCCTTTCGCCAGCACTTCAAAAAATCCGGTTTTTCCATCCAGTACAATGTGCTTACTGAAATCACCGGACGATGCGGCCTCGATTATTTCATCCACCTCCCGTTCAATAGCCACTTCTTCTGTACGATCCTTCCATTCCACAACAGTGCCTATGCGCTGACCGTCAACCGTTACCGGGTTTGCCGTTACAGTGAACGTACGCCCTCCCACTTCGGCTTTTCCTTCGTAGGTGGATTTTAAATTGTTTACGAGGCCTCGTTGGTGAGCAGGATTTTTATGGAAAATATCCATATTCGCGCCCATCAGCTTGCTGGCATCGAAGCCGGTGAGAGACTTGCGAAGATCGGACTCCGCATTTTTCATCATGTTTACGACAGCCGCATTCATATAGATGATGTTTGCATCGTTGTCTGCAATCATCACATTGGTGGTCACATTATCCAGTGCTTGCCGCACCCGGGCATTTTCTTCCGCTTCGGCTTTTTCCACCCGTTCTTTGGCAACCGCATCTGTTCGGTCATCCCATTCAACAACGGTACCGAGATGATTACCTGCGCTGTCATGTATTGGTGTTGCGATCAAGTTGAAATTCAATTCACCTACATCCAGGCTAGTTTTATAGGGTTGTTTCAAAGTTGCGAGCATCGACCGCTGATGCTGCGGATTTTTATGGAATTGATCCACATTAGCGCCCATTAACTGGCTCGCATTAAAGCTGGGCAGTACTTTTCGCAGCTCGCTCTCCCGCCGCTCCATCATTTTGCGAACGGCGTTATTCATGTAAATAATATTGAGATCCACATCCGCCATCATCACCGAGGTATTACACACATCCAGCGATTGACGAATACGGGCGTTTTCCTCCGCAAGGAGCTTCTCTTTCAACTCCTGTGCGAGACGTTCTGTTTTGTCGTCCCACTCCAACACCAACCCGAGTCGCTTTCCGCTAGAATCCTTCCAGGGTGAAATAATCAAGCCAAAAGTCAGGCCAGAAATCGTAAAATCTTTTCGGTAGGTTTCACTAATACCGGATAAGCGCTGTTTCAATTCACTATCGGAAGAAAAAAGCGTACCCAAATTAAAACCCATGATGGAGGATACACTGAAACCTGGAACGTCTTTGCTCAGCAGACTCTCGCGCTGGGCGAACATCTCTTTGATAACCTTGTTGAGGTAGATCACTTCCAGCTGCTCATTAACAAACATCACCCGCGACTGACAAATATTCAGCGCATCCGCCAACTCTGCAAGCTTTCGGCTTTCAGCTTCCTGGCGTTTTTGTTCGGTAATATTGATCGCGTACTTGATGACTTTATACACGCGGCCATCGCGGCCTTTTAACGGGTTGTATGACCCATCGATCCAGATCTCATCCCCGTTGCGGGCAAACCGTTTAAACTGCGTCTGCTGCCTCTCACCTCGAGCAAGGGATTCCCAAAACTGGCGGTATTCGTTAGAGTTCCCATACTCCGGTTCAACAAACAGACGGTGATGTTTACCAACGAGTTCCTGGGGGCTGTAGCCCATGGTGCTCGCAAAGTTTGTGTTGGCGTATAGAATATTACCGGATGGGTCAAACTCAATAACTGCCATTGCATCGCTGGCCGCTTCTAGCTTTAGCTTTAACTCATAGGTGTCATCTGACCCAAGCCCGAGCTTGGAAAGGATACTAGTCATTTTTAAGTTCCTTAATCTCTTCTGAACTTTTTCGCAATGGGATAGAAATCCCCCGCCACCGAAAGCACTGCACGAACCCAAGGGTTCTTACGCCAAACAGTCACTTTCAGATTGGAATACCAAATGATCATTTCGACCAATTACCAAAATCTGGTGTGCTGTTGCACACCCTTCGCGTCCATAGGAAGTTGCACCCACGATGAAAAGACTGCAACTTTACTTTCCAAAATTCTATTTTTGCTAACCCACCGAAGTTTGAATTTGCTTGGCGACATTAGCGAGGTTCGGTACGTCCTCTAACGTTAACAGCTCATCAATATCCAGCAGAATGACCATTTTGTCTTCGACGTTAACCAGACCTTTTACAAAATCGGTATTCACAGCGTTCGATAAATCGGGCGGTGGCCGCATATCTTTTTTGCCGAGTGAGTACACATCCGACACGGCATCCACAACAATACCCATTACCCGATACTCGCTGCTTTCTGATTTAACCTTGAGCACAATCACCACCGTTACCGGCGTGTAATCAATGGCTTCCATACCAAAACACTGGCGCAGGTCAACGATTGGAACGATGGTGCCGCGCAGATTAATTACACCCTTGATATGAGCAGGCGCATTCGGCAGCGGTGTCGCACTCTCCCAGCCGCGAATTTCCTGTACACATAAAATATCGACCCCGTACTCTTCACCAGCCATAATGAAGGTCAAGTATTGATCTGTCTGGTGACTATCGGGACTGATACCGTCACCTGCATTCGCCACGTTTGCCACCACGGCACTATCGGCATTTGCGTTAGCCTGCATATTCACCTCACTATTAACCCGGCAGCCTCCGGGGCTACACGAAAAGAGTCGAACCTATCCTTGTTTCTACTTTCTTCGCTTCTTCACTTTTTAAAAACTCTCAGGCTTTTTAAACCCGACTAGCTGGCAAGCTGAGCCAAACCCTGTAAACCTTCTTGCGACATACGCGCACGCGCGCTCGTTTGCACAAATTTATCGCCAGCAAGTTTGACGATGCCGGTAATATCCAAAATCAATGCAACCGTGCCATCACCCAGTATTGTTGCTCCAGAAATTCCATCAACCCTTCGGTAGTTTTGTTCCAGGCTTTTAATCACAACTTGCTGTTGCGCCAAGAGTTCATCTACAACAACGCCTACTTTCCCACCTTCGTAATCAACCACTACGATGAGAGAATGGTCCATATCTATCGCATCTGGCTGAACTGTGAATGTTTTGTATAATTCAATAATAGGCACATAATCATCACGAAGTTTAAAAACATTACAGCCACCAGCGACCTTGTTAATAAACTCACGGCGACAATGCAACGATTCAATAATGGAAACAAGCGGAAAGATATAGGTGTTATTGCCCACCCGTACTAACTGGCCATCCAAAATCGCGAGGGTGAGCGGCAAACGAATCGTGATAGTTGAGCCTTTGTCTTTTGTAGAGCGTATTTCAACAATACCGTTAAGGGCTTGGATATTGCGCTTAACCACATCCATACCTACGCCGCGACCAGATAAATCACTGACTGCCTGCGCCGTTGAGAAGCCGGGCTGAAAAATCAGATCATAGGCCTGTTCATCAGTGAAGGTTTCGCATTCCAAGGGCGTTACCAGATTTTTCTCAATGGCCTTTTCAATTATTTTTTCTCGATCCAAACCCTTGCCATCGTCACTGATTTCAATCACCACATTGCCGCCCTGATGGTAGGCATTCAAGGTTATTTTACCGTTTGCGGGTTTGCCTTTTGCCAGCCTGTCCGCTGGCATCTCGATGCCGTGATCCACCGCATTTCTTACCAGGTGAACCAGCGGATCACCTATTTTTTCCATCACGGTTTTATCGAGTTCGGTGTGTTCACCGAGCATTTCCAGTTGAAGATCTTTACCCAACGCCTGACCTAGATCTCGCACCATGCGCGGAAAACGGCTAAACGCAAAACTGATTGGGAGCATGCGAATTCGCATGACTGACTCTTGCAGCTCACGCGTATTTTGTTCCAGCTGGCTAAGACCCTCGAGCAATTTTGGCAGCCTGTTAACGTCGAAATCGGTGCCCAACTGGCCAAGCATGGACTGCGTAATAACCAGTTCCCCAACCATATTGATCAGGTTATCTACCTTATCAATACCGACCCGGATGGACCCCGTTTCCGCCGATTTTTTAGCGGGTGCCGGTTTGGCTTTTGGCGCACTCTCAGCAGGTTTCGCTGTTGGCACGCTAGCCGTACTTTCGGCCGCTACCTGCGGTTTGGTCTGTGGTATCTCAGGCGGTGAAGCTGCTGCCACATTCGTCGGCGGGGTTTGGGCTTGCGGCGCCTTTTGCTCCTGAAGTACATCCTTTGTTACCCGATCTGCAACAGGCTTGGGTTTACTGTTGCTCTCTTGCGCAATAACCAACTCGGCGTCATCAACTACCCATTCAAAAACAGCTTCAATACTTTCCTTTGTTGCAGAGGACGATACAAGACTGAGCTCCCAACTCATAAAACAGTTTTCACAGTCAAACAGGCTCAGGCGTGGAAGTTTGTCCACAAAAGCCGTTGCGGTGAGCTCCCCTAACTCCGCGAGTGAAGTAAACAGGCGCAAGGGTTCATTACCAGTGTGCAGAATTGTGGCGCCGGGTTTAAATAAAATTTTCCAGTGACTCAAACCCTCGGTCTCGTTGATACCCAACTCTGACTCGTCGATCACCCATTCAAAGATTTCCTGAATTGCCGATTTCTCGCAATCGGACTCAAGCAAAATACGCCAGCTTAAATAACAGGATTCAGCATCGAATGCGTTAAATGCCGGTAGGTTAGGTGTGCAGCTTACGCTCAATAGTTCTCCGAGATCGCCCATATCACGGAGCATTCGCAGAACATCATTACCGGTTTTAAGAATGTCGCTGCCGGGAGTAAATCGAATTTCCCACAGAGTCGGCCCCTGGGGATCTTGCTCTGGTGCTTGCTCCGGAGCACATTCCTGCGAATCGGTTACGTCCGAATCAGAGGACAACATGCGGGCAAACTGGTGCTTTAGCTCCATGGACAAAGGTGTGTGCCCGTCGTCACCGCCCTGCAATAGCTGGAGCATCTCGCGCATGCAATCCACGGACTTCAAGCAGAGGTTGACGTCGTCGCCGGAGAATTTCCGCGTGCCCGCACGCACTTGATCCAGTATGGTTTCGAGGTCGTGAGTAAATTCCGAGACGGAGGTAAAGCCAAACGTAGCACTACCGCCCTTGATGGAATGTGCGGCACGAAAAATTGCGTTAATAGTTTCACTGTCGATATTGTCCGGATCGAGCTCCATGAGCGCGGACTCCATAACATCGAGCCCTTCAAAACTCTCTTCGTAAAATACCTGGTGAAATTGCGCGAGATCTATCGTCATGATCGACTACTCGTTTGCCTCTTTATTTCAAGCAAAACCCGCCATCAGCAAGGCTGGCGTGCGAAGCTACAACACTTTACCGATAGTGGCGAGCAGTTGATCGGGATTAAACGGTTTCACGATCCAACCGGTTGCCCCAGCCGCCTTGCCCTCTGATTTTTTATCGACGCCAGATTCCGTCGTCAACATCAAAATCGGCGTAAATTTGTATTCTGGAAGCTGGCGTAGCTCTTTAATCAGAGAAATACCATCCATGTTCGGCATATTGATATCTGAAATTACTAAATCAACACCAGATTCGGCCTTCGCAAGGCTCAGTGCTTCAACCCCATCGGATGCTTCGCACACTTGGTGACCCGCGCCCTTCAAGGTGAAACTGACCATCTGCCGCATTGATGCCGAATCGTCAACGGCGAGTATTTTTGCCATAGAGCTAATCTCCAATCATCGAACAAGGAACACTCTGAACCTGATCAACGTACATATTGCGTTAAATTTTTTTGCGGCTGCTTTGGGTACCGGCATCGCCACGCATAAAAAATTTTCAATCGACAACGTTTTCTCAAGTACTAATGAATACCAATATAGGAGGCAACACCCAATATTTCCGCTGCTTTGCATAACTTTTCTGAAGGGTGATCCCAGGTAACATTGATTTGCCGCTCTTTTGTCGCTTGCACAAACGCTACCAACAGCTGCAACCCTGCTGTATCGGCTCGTACCACCCCCTCTCCCTTTAACACCACTTCATCACAATCCTGTTTATCCACCAGAGCCTCAAACTCTTCGTGCATACTGTGGATATTTGCAATTGTCATGTTTTCAGGAAGATTAAAATCGACTGAATGGGCCATTATGCACCTCCAAATCACACCACATAACTGAAAGGTTCCAAGCGCTGTTAACAGGCAACCCGATCCTTACCAGCATCATTTTTTGGGGTATAGCCACAGGCAATAACCCATTTCAGACTAAGTCTAGTCTGTGTTGGTCAACTTTCTAGCCTGTTCATTTTTTATTTAATTCGTCTAAGACAGGTACACACTAATAACTCAATACACGAACTTTTTATTGCTTATAACTTTTTAATGTCAAAAAAAATGCTGTAATTGTCGTATGCTTCTACTACTAAAAATTTGAGCGTTTAAGACGACGGAATTTATATAACGACCGGTCGTAAGACTAGTATTTTTAAATAAGGACTGCGAAAATTTCGCTGTGTTCAGCCAACGCAAAACTGGAGTGACTATGTTGGATAACGCGGGAAGGAAACTACACATCGCCGTGTTCGCGCCCTACCTACAGGGTGACTACATGGGGGAGATCATCAATCAACTGCGCGACAGCTGCAACCTGAAGCACTACCGCTTCAGCGCGGTTCGCACCAATGGCTTTGGTGAGTTCAATCTTGGTCTGGGCCTCGATCAGTACGACGGTATTATCGTTATCCGCAATGCTGTTAGCCCGAAGCTGATTGAGAGGATACAAAACCGAGGAATCCCATTACTTGCAGTGGCCCACGACTATTTCCCTTTGGATGTACCCATAGTTACCAGCGACAATGATGCTGGTACCGAGCTCGCCTTCAACTACCTGCGTGAACGCGGCCATAGTGAACTCTTGTTTGTGGGTGATATTACGCAGTACGATTTGCGCAAGCGCTACGAGCGCTTTGTTGAGCTATGCCGCGACGCGGACTTAAACTGCGGCACCGATCATATTATTTGTACCCCGAACGCGATTTTTTCCGGAGGGCTTGCCGCAGGCCGTGAGTTTCTGGAAAGAACTTCCCGTGCGAGCGGTGTTATTTGCGGCGCTGGCCACACCGCGATGGGCTTCGTGCGCAAGCTGCACGATGCCGGCATAAAGTGTCCTGGCGACATTGATGTTATTACCTTCGATGCAATACAGCTTATGCAGGCGATGACACCAGGGCTGCCGTATGTGGATCAAAATCTCGATGTGCTGGCACTTCGCTGTATCACGACTCTGGAAGGAATGATCCACAGCAGTACTTTACCCACTCGAGTAATCACTATTGCCCCAACTATCTTCGATAACCAAGGCGAGCGAGAAACCAAAGAATCTGCTCAAGCCCAAACTGACCTGTACCAGCTGGCGCAAACCGGAGCCGTGCTCCACAACAGTCTTGAGATAACCCAGGACATAGTGGCTACCAGGCTCGATAAAATAATGACCGTGGCCCCCCTGTTCGATCAGTTTATGGAATTCGGTGTTCTTTCTTGCCTGGTTCACGATGGTCAGCGACGGGCTCACTTGCATGTGCACAAAATTTTTACGCTGACAGATGTTTCCGTGATTCGCAGTAATCAGCGGGAATACACCTGCACACCAGACAGTTTTCCTCCACCGGCAATTAGGGATGAATTTAACGGGCAGCACAAAGTCACGATTCACTTCCCGGTCTTTAGCGGCGATCACATTTGGGGGGTACTCACATTCTTTGCCGATAAAACCTGCGATAAAGACGCGATCAGCTTCGTGAATTTTTCGAGTTTTATCGACAACATTGTGTTTAGCTACGGCAAGGTTTTGGAGGTACTAACACTGGAGCAGGAGCTGAAAAAGAACGAACGCAAGGCGCCGCATATTAATCGCGGCCCCATGCCCATTGGCAACCTGCCCAGCTTTGAGTGGGATCTGGAAAAGGGCTCGGTACAGTGGAGCGACATAGCACTAGAGCTGCTTGGTTTCACTACTGAACTGGAAAAAACCATTTATCGGAAAATGGAAATTTTCGATAGAGTCCACCCGGACGATGAACACAAGCTGCGCAAGGAGCTCACTGCTAGCTTATCCAACCTCGGCACACTGGCTACCGCAGCCAGACTAAAAACCGCCGAAGGGGACTATCGCTATTACAGTCTGCAGGGGGAAATTCTGCACGAAGAAGACAGTCGCGCTGTGCGTTACCGCTGCTGTCTTTCGTTGTTGAATTAGCGTCTGTTAACACTCATTCAATCTCGCTTCTGGGCGACCCACTCGTCCAGTGCTTTCTGCTCCAGCCGATCGTCTGCGTCGTGTTCTTCTTGGATATAGCGGGTACGCAAATCTTCCAGCGAGCGGGTTTTCAGATGGCTTTTGTGCCACGCCAGCTGCCGGTGCTGTAACTGCTGTTGCAGAAGGGCGATCTGGTGCTCCTGCCCGCTGATCGCAACGCTCAATTGCTGCAGGAATGCTCGTGTTTGAATGAGTTCGCTCGGTTTAACCGCACGGGTATTCGCCTGCATTCGCTCCACATAACCTTGATAATATTGCGTTAGATCTCGCAGTTGGTCCTCTGCGAGTTGGAGCGCGTTTTTGGCTTGAGTGAAGTTATCTGCAGCCGTTTCTTCGGCACGCCGGGCGAGATCGACAACAATTTCAATTCTCTTTGAACGCTTGCTGGCCATTACAATGCTCAGCGCCTATTTGCGCTGAGCGGCCGCTGTTGCCGTGATTGTGCTGTTTTCAGCGTACCGCCTTGCTGAGTTTGTTCTGCGCTGGCAGCGGGTGTGGTCGCTGCACCAGACTGCACTACCGTAAACAACTGCGCTAGACTCTGCGGGTAGGGTGCAGGTTCACCAATTTTTTGGCCAATAAATTGTTGTAAGTGTGGAAATCGTTCAATAGCCGCATCAATTTGCGGGTCAGAGCCCCGTGCATAAGCGCCTATCGCGATCAAATCTTTGTTTTCCCGATAGCGGGCAAGAAGTTGTTTGAAACGCTGCGCTGCCGCCAAATGGTTGGCGTCGACAATATTCGGCATTACCCGGCTAATTGATGCTTCTATATCAATCGCGGGGTAGATACCCTGCTCGGCCAGTTGCCGAGACAAGACAATGTGACCATCCAGGATCGCGCGCGATGCATCGGCGATAGGATCTTGTAAATCATCACCCTCGGTGAGCACCGTATAAAACGCGGTGATTGATCCACCCCCTTTATCGCCGTTACCTGCTCGCTCTACCAGATCCGGAATTTTGGCAAATACTGACGGCGGGTAGCCCTTGGTCGCAGGCGGTTCGCCAATGGCCAACGAGATTTCCCGTTGTGCCTGAGCGAATCGGGTGAGTGAGTCCATCAGCAGCAGCACGTTTTTGCCTTGATCACGAAAATATTCGGCTATCCGCGTTGCCAGTTGGGATGCGCGCAAGCGCATAAGCGGCGCATCATCGGCGGGGGCTGCAACGACAACCGATTTTTTTAACCCTTGTGGCCCGAGAATATGGTCGACAAACTCTTTAACCTCACGCCCGCGTTCACCGATCAGCCCGACCACAACCACATCGGCAGTAGTAAAGCGGGTCATCATGCCCAGCAATACACTTTTACCCACACCACTGCCCGCGAACAGGCCGATACGCTGGCCCTTACCCACAGTTAACAGAGAATTAATTGCGCGAATACCCACGTCCAGGGTTTCGTCAATGGGGTGACGGTGTAACGGGTTAATTGTGCTGGGTTCCAGATCGACCTTGGCCCGACAACTCACAGGGCCGAGCCCATCGAGCGGCTGCCCGACGCCATTTAAAATGCGGCCACGTAAATGCTCACCCATGGATAAATTTTTGTGTGCATCCACCGGGACTACACGCGCCCCCGGCTGAAGCCCATCAACCTTCTGCACCGGCATAAGGAAAGTTTTATCCTCGTCGAAGCCGACTACCTCGGCTTCGACTTCTCGGCCACTGGAAAGTACGACCTTACACTGACGCCCCACAGACACATTCAGGCCCACGGCTTCCAGCGTAAGACCTACCATCCTCGTCAGCCGTCCCTGGGCGTGCGGTACCTGCTCCAGCGCTTCGTAATGCTGGTAGCGGGAAAGTCGTTTTAGCAGCGGGGCCGCCAGCTTAGTCACTTGCGGGCTCCTGATCTGCTTGCTCCGCGTGTCCAGTGTCTCCAATCTCTTCTTCATCCGTATCAGAAATTGCGGGCGATTGGTCAATTTCGCGAAAATAATTATCCAAGCGTTGGTCCACAGAATAATCAATTAAGCTCTCAGCCGTTTTTACGATACAGCCACCCTGATGCAGTTCGGCGTTTTCTGTTGCTCGCCAGTTACGTTTGCTCTCGGGTAGGTGCTCATCCAAAAGCGCCATATCCGCAGGGCTCAATTCCACCGTTATATTCTTCGCCCCCACCGGTAACTCGGTGAGTGCACGTTTTACGACCGGCGTTATTCTCTCTGGCTGGGCCGTCAGTTCGGTCACCAACAGCCGCCGGGCCAAGTTTACGGCCATCTCGACAACCAGCGATTCGAGCTGTTCATCCTGCTGCTGAGTGGGCTCGAACATGCGGTCTGCAATCGACTGTAACCGCGCTATTTCGCCTTCCATTTTCGCACGGGTTTCTGCGTAGGCCTTTTCCTCTCCGTGTTTGCGCCCGGCCTCCTCGCCCTGGTGCAGGCCTTTTTCCATACCTTCCTTAAAGCCGTCGGCGTAGCCTTCCTGTTGCGCCTGATCGGCGATGGCTTTTAGCTCTTCAGCGGTGGGAAGCTTGGGGGGTTCAACCTCCTCTATTTCCTCAATTACCGGCTCTGGCTCTTTCTCGGCTTGCTTTTCGGCGGCTTCGCGGCGAGCGCTTTTGATTATCTGACCGTCGTCATTCCACGCAGGTAAATCCCAGGCCGCAACAGTTTCTCCGGACTGGGGTTGCCACACACCAGCGGGGCGCTTTTTCTTATCGGAATCGACCACAGGCCCGCCTACATCATTTCTTCGCCGCCGCCGCCGAGATTAATCTCACCGGCATCGGCCATACGGCGGGCAATAACAAGAATTTCTTTTTGCGCGCTTTCCACTTCGGACACTTTCACCGGCCCCTTCGCTTCCAAGTCGTCACGCAGCAACTCTGCCGCGCGCTTGGACATATTGCCAAATATTTTATCCTGCAAGGTTTCGTCAGCGCCTTTAAGGGCAACAATGAGCACATCGGATGAGACTTCGCGCAACAGGGCTTGAATACCCCGGTCGTCGACATCTTTGAGGTTCTCGAACACAAACATCAGGTCCGCAATCTGGTTGCCCATATCTTCGTCTATTTCACGAATGGCATCCATCAGTTCGCTGCCTATGGAGCTGTCCAGATTGTTAACAATTTCAGCCGCCGTTTTATAGCCGCCCATTTCTTTGGTTTGCGAACCGGCGCTTCCGGAGAATTGTTTTTCGAGAATGTTGTTTAATTCCTGCAAGGCGCTCGGCTGTACTGTATCTAGAGCGGCTACGCGCATCATGACATCCAGGCGCACTTTTTCCGGAAAAAATGCCAGTACCTCGGCAGATTGATCCGCATCGAGATAGGCAATAACAATGGCCTGAATCTGTGGGTGTTCGTTGCGAATAATATCAGCGACGGAACGGGCTTCCATCCATTTCAGGGTATCCAGGCCGGTGGTGTTACCACCAAGCAAAATTCTGTCGATAAGACCGTTAGCTTTATCTTCACCGAGCGCAGAGACCAGCATATTGCGAATATAATTATCAGCGCCCATACCCAAACCAGTTTGGGTGCGCACTTCGTCAAGAAAATTCGCCAGCACCACTTCCACTTCATACTGCTGAATATTATTAAGCGCAGCCATCGCCGTGCCCAGGCGCTGAACTTCTTTCGGACCCATATGTTTGAGAATTTCTGCAGCGGCGTTCTCACCTAATGTCATCAGTAAAATCGCCGCTTGATCCACGCGGCTGATTTTAACTTCCGGCTTGCCATCTGCACCAATATTTTGTTCAGGCATAACTACTCTTCATTAATCCAGCGTTTAATCACTTGCGCCACACGGCCTGGATCTTCTGCAACCAAGCCTTTCACCGCATTTAATTGCTGCTCGTACGTTTCTTCCGGGCTGGGCAGTGCCAGCGCATCGCCACCAGTGAGCGTTACGGTTTCGTCAGACAGCGAATCAAACGAATCGATACCTGCAGCCTGCAACGCTTCCAACTCTTTTGCTTCTTCTTCCGCCTTCGTTTTGGCTCCAGCGCCAGCAAGACTTTTCAGCACTGGCCGCATCAAACCGAGAATCAGCGCGACGATAATCAAGAACCCAGCCAGCTGTTTTGCCAGTGACAAAAACCAGTCTTCTTTCCAGATGGGTAAATCACCACTGTCAAAATCCAGTTGCGCGACAAACGGTTCATTCAGCACGTTCACACTGTCGCCTCGCGCGGCAGAAAACCCGACGGCATCACGTACCAGTATAGCCAGCCGCTCCAATTCAGCTTCTGTCCAGGGAACGCGAGTGGCCTCGCCGGTCTCAGCGTTGCGTTGCACTTTATCGTCCACCACCACAGCCACGGTCAATCGACGCAGGCGCCCCTTTTGATGCTTGGTATAGCTAACCGTGCGATCCAGTTCGTAATTGCGTGTAGCGCGACTCTGGCTCTGCTGGGGCGGCGTTTGCCCGTCTCCGCCACCACCAGGTACAGCCACTTCTGGCGCTGCACCGTCGGCAGGCGGTTGATTGGTGAGCGCGCCGGGTATGCCGCCGGGGCCACCAGCGCCGATACGCTGCTCTTCGGAGGTTTGTTCGCTGCGAATTGCCGGTAAATCCGGGTTAAAGGTCTCGGCCGCCTGTTCCATTTCGGTGAAGTCCAGATCTGCTGCCACCTCGGTTTTAAAATTGGCGTCGCCGATTATCGGAGTCAACAGGCGGCGAATGCGCAACACAATATCGTCTTCCACTTTACGGGTGTAATCGAGGTGTTGGCTCGCTTGCGCCAGTTTCTCGTCTTCTGGAGCGACCTCCATCAAATTGCCTTTTTGGTCGACGATGGTTACGTTCGTCGAATCCAATTCGGGTATGCTCGCAGCCACCAGGTTGGCTATGCCCGCAATTTGTTTGGGCTTAATAGGCCGGCCCGGGTAGAGATCGAGAAACACCGACGCGCTGGGTTCGCGTCCATCGCGAACAAACACCGACCGCTTGGGGATCGCGAGATGGACGCGCGCCGAACGCACTGAATTAATACTGGCGATGGTACGCGCAAGCTCGCCTTCCAGACTGCGCCGATAACGGGTTGCTTCCATAAACTGGGAAGTTCCGAGCGGCTGCTCCTGATCGAGCAGTTCAAAACCAATGGTCTTATCGCCTTGGATTCCGTTCTCGGCTAATAGAATGCGAGCCTTCTGCAACTTGTCGACTGGCACCAGCAGGGCGCCGGTACTGCCATCAATTTTGTAGGGTATGTCATTAAAGTCCAGAACTTGCCCGACCTCTGCGGAATCCAGGCGATCCAGACTGCCGTACAGTGGTTTGTAGTCTTCGCCCTGGCTCCACAACACCACCGCAAAACCAATGGCGACGCTGGCTGCCAGGCCCACCATTAACCCGGCCTGACGAATTAAATTTAAATTATTAAACCCTTCAATTAAGTCGCCCGCGGGGTTAGCGCTTGAGGGAGAGGCCGCATCTGCCATGGTCAATTACCGCAATCAATTAAATAGGCATGTTCATAACATCGCGATAAGCCTCGACCAGCTTATTGCGCACCTGGACCATTGCATCGAACGCAACACCCGCTTTTTGCGACGCGATCATTACATCGGTTACGTCGACGGAGGAATCACCTCGCACGTAGGACTCGGCCATGCTACTCGAGGCCTGTTGTACCTCATTCACTTTATTAACGGCCTGCTCCAATAGCTCTCCAAACTGCGGACCATTAAGTTTGCGCGCCTGGTCTGCGCCCTGTACGGCTCGATCGGCATTAATAGCACCAGGGCCACCGAATGCAGACGATTGCTGTTTAAGCGCACGCATCTCCAGCAGCAGTCGATTAATATCCATTTGATTACTCATGATCGAACCCACACGTTATTTGCTTTGAGTACAAATATTTCTGTTGCCAGACAACGACAATATTTTGTCGTTTATTCGGCTACATTCATTTTCAAATCAAATTTTGCACAAAGTGGGCCAAGACTTTCCGCCGGCAATTTTTGTCCGCCGAACGAAAAAGCGTTTTCTTTTAGAGGGCTGGATAAACACTATTGCGAACGAAGTTTTTTAAGGTAGGCGCACGATCTAGAATGACAGTGAGCGCGAGTCAGGAGTGGGAGCTTTGCTATAGGGGAAGGGCCGAACCACTTGCCGCGATTCAGCCCGAAGAGAAGTTTAGAGCTGTAAGAAAATTTCGATTAAATATCGAAATCGAATTCTTGAACTTCTTTTAACAACCGAAGTTCTTCGATTTTATTTTCCAGCTTACGACGGGCGTCGATCTCGGGAATGCTGGTTGATAAATCCTCGTCAATTCCGGATTCCAGCGTATTTTCCAAGATCACATTTTCTAAGTCAGAAGAACTATCCAAAACCTCGATACCCATACCGTCGACTCCCAGGTAATGCGCGTTAAAGAAAAAGGAAATGCATCAAAACTAACTGCCGCTATCCTGTCCGGTGAGTGTGACAACTGAATGACGACTTACCAAAAGCGGGCCTTCTTTTCGCGATAATACCAAAAGTATTTGCAAATAAAAGCATTTTTGTGCGCTGCCTGGCAGGAGTCTAAAAAGCTTGGTTGCAGCACACAAAAATGTCGGGGAATGGTGTGGGCATGGCGCCAAAATACTGACTTTTCAATTTTTTCTAAAATAACGCAACCGCGTCTAAATCGTAGCCTTCATCGCGCAAACGGGCGAGTTTATAGCGCAAGGTGCGTGCGCTGATCCCGAGTTTCTCGGCGGTATTTTTTTTGCTGCCGCGTTGTTCCCGCAGGGTTCGCACAATAATTTCAAACTCGCGTTTCATAAGGTCGCGCCCCAGCTGAGGGCCATCATCCAATGTCATTGCAGCACTTTCTGCAAGCCCCTGGTTGGCAGTCGGGCCAGCGCTGTACGCTTGCTCGCCGCCAGCTATTGCCACCGGTGCCTGCTGGGATACAGCCACATCCACCAGCGAGGGCTTCTCGCTATATTGTTCTCCACCGCTCAATCCCAAGTCCAGTGCGGTGATGTTATTTCCGGGCTGCAAGATCAACGCACGTTGCATCACATTATCCAGCTCGCGAACATTACCCGGCCAGGGATACTGCAGCAGCGCTGCCCGCGCTTCGTCCGTCAGTATCACGTCGCCCCGGTGCTGTTTGCCCGCGTGGCGACTCAGCAGTTTCTCGGCCAGCGGTAAAATATCTTCTTTGCGATCCCGCAGTGGCGCCCATTGCAATGGCAGTACACTCAGGCGAAAGTACAAGTCCTCGCGGAATTTTCCTGCCGCCACCTGCTGACGCATCTCGCGGTTGGAGGTGGCAATTACCCGCACATCCAAGGGAATATTTTTTCTGCCACCCAAACGCTCAACTTCTTTTTCCTGTAATACGCGGAGCAGTTTTGCTTGCAGGCCCAGGTCCATTTCCGAAATTTCGTCCAGCAACAAAGTACCGCCGTTGGCCTGCTCAAATTTTCCCGGCGCCGCTTGATAAGCGCCGGTGTAAGCGCCTTTCTCGTGACCAAATAACATGGCCTCGAGCATATTTTCCGGAATCGCCGCGCAATTTATCGCCACAAACGGACGATTGGCGCGAGGAGATTTCTCATGTATGTAGCGCGCTAGTACTTCCTTACCGGTCCCGGATTCGCCGATCAGAAGTACAGTGGAATCCGCCTGTGCCACCCGACAGGCCAGCTCTAGCAAGTGCCTACTGGACGGGGCCTGCGCCACTGGTTCGCAGTCGGATTTGGCGAGAGGCTCAACCAATTTGTTCACCGTTTTCAGCAACAGCTTGCCTTCGAAAGGTTTCACCAGATAATCCACAGCACCGTTGCGAATGGCTTCAACGGAGTCACTGATGCTCGCGTAAGCGGTAACCAGCAACACTGGAATATGGGGGAAATGCTGTTTAACGTGTAGCAGTAAATCGTGGCCACTCATCTTGCCCATATTGACGTCGGAAATAATCAAGTCGAAGGCGGCATCCGCTTTTAGCATTTCCACAGCGGCTTCCGCGTTTTCGGCTTGGGCGACGGAAAACTTTTCCAGTTGCAGGGTATCCACGACGGCCTCTCGCAGATCGAAATCGTCTTCTACGACAAGAATTTTTGCGCGCTTGGAACTCATTGTTAACTCCACCCTGTTAGGCATATTTTTGTTCGTAAACCGGTATTTGCAGGAGTGCAGTTACTCCCTCCCCCGGCTCCGAAAATAATTCAAATTGGCCCCCATGGGCCCGTGCAACCGATTGCACCACCGCCAGACCCAGCCCTGTGCCTTGCGCTTTGGTAGTAACAAACAGATCTTTCGCCTGCGCCAGTAAAGCCGTGGACATACCAGGGCCGTCATCGCTGATTTCGATGGTCAGTGTCGAGATGTCCTCGCCACTCACCGCCCGACCACAGTCGAAAATAACTTCGAGATTAGCCCCCTCTCCCTGGGCCTGAATCGCATTGGTAACCAGGTTCATAAGCGCACTGATCAGCGCCTCGCGGTGACATTTGATAGCGACCGGCGTTTTCAATCGCCATTCGCAGCGACTTTTGGAGGTGGCGAGAGGAACTTCTGCTGCCGCCTGTAAGCCGGCGAGCAGATCGCCAGCGCCAACAATATCGTTGAGCGGCAGCTCGCTTTTTACGAATAACAGCATGTCGCGCACCTGGCGCTCCATGTGCTGTAGGCGACCGTAGAGTTTGTGGGAAAATTCGGCGCGCTTGGTATGATCGAGTTCGCCCTGTGTCAGGTGCTCTGCATACAGCATCGCGGCAGACAGGGGCGTGCGCACCTGGTGAGCCAGCGCCGACACCATTTTGCCCATAGCCGACAGACGCTCTGAACGGCTTACCCGCTGTTGCAGCTCACGGGTTTCGGTAAGATCCGTTAGCAGGATGATCTGTCCACCCAGGCCCGTTTGCGCGGGCGAGCGATGCGCATCCAGTGAGCTGGTCGCAACGCTCAGACGGCGACCGGCGCGTGTGGACACTTCCAGACCATCGTCATTCTTGGGGGCAAAGCATTCAGCGATCACTTCGCGCCACAAGCGGCCTTCCAGCGCGACCTCCAGCAAGATGCGCGCGGCGGGGTTGCATTCGACGATATAACCCCGGTTGTCCAGCACAATTACCCCCGCAGGCAGTACTTCCAGCAGAGTTTGCATCTGGGTGGCGAGTTGTTCGCGCGAAGTTTGCTCCTGTACTTTTTCAGCCGAAACCCGGTCCAGCTCGCCGGTAAGCTCCGCCACCTTGCTCTCGAGCATGTGGTAGGAGCGGGTCAACTGCGCCGACGTCTCGTTAAAAAATTGAAATGCTGCCGCGAGACTGTCTTGCTTATCGGCAAAAGAGTCCAGCAGTTCATCGCCGTCTTGGCGTTTAAGAAGGGCTTCACCTGACATCAAACCGTCACCTCAAACTAATCTGAGGGTGATTTAGCAAGCCTGATGCCAGATATTTATATCTATATATATCAACAGGTTGGAGTGCTAACAGTGCAAGAAACCCGGTTTGCGACGGGGAATTGACAGCTCACACCGCCAGCGCCGGCACTGTGCCGACACCGGGCGAAGTGCATAAATCACGGCAATTTGGGAGCCTCCATACCAGGGCCTGTTGACACTAATGGAAACAACCAGGTTGAGGCTAATAATAACTCGGCGTATTCCCCTCGCGGGTGATAAATACACTGGTTTCACCGGCCGACAGATTGCGTAAGCTGGAGGAATTCGCGGGCTTGTATTTGCCGCCTTCATAGGCTTGCAGCGCATTGTAGAGTTCACGAATAAAGTAATCCGCGTCCTGCGCACTGGGCGTGTAGGCGACCACGCGACACATAGTGCTGCGGCACTCCACACCAGCCAGGCTTACGGTTTCCAGCGCCTGCCACCTTTCCGCGGCGGCCTTTAACCCGGCCTCGTACTCTGTTGCCCAGTCGAAATCCACGGGCTGCTGGTCAAAATTCGTGTTGGCTCGCTGATAGGTTTCTATCTCAGCCTGCTGCATCTCCTGGGTTCGGCTATCAGTCTCGGCCAAGCGTTGTGGGGTTTGCTCTGCAACGCTCTCGGCGGGCGCCTCCGGCAGATTCGGTGCAGCCGCAGAATCGGCTACCGAAAAGGGTTGTGCAGCGCTAGCTACCGGCGTTGGTCGTACATAGGTCACCGGCGGCGGCGCGGGTGCCACGCGTTTAGGCGCGGGCGCAAATTCCAGAGAAATGGGAGGTGCCGGGCGCACCGGACGAAAAATAACCGCAATCACGCCTGCAAGCGCAACCAGCACAAGCAAGGCAAGAAGCGTAATTTGCGTTTGACCCCGGCTGAAAATAGCCCTCATATGCCACTCCTGTTATCGTTTTTTTCGTGTTTTGAGAGTCGCTGTCAGCGAGTAGAGTTTCGCCTGAAGCCGCATTTTACACCAGAGAAAACAGTCTGAGACAAGCGGTCGCAGCATGGCTGCGAAATTAAAGGCATCGCAGCCAAAAGTGGTCAATGGAGCGGTACAGACCAAAGAAAGTCGGTCGAGAAGCATGAAACTTCATGAAGAAGCTATACGTAAGAGGTACGGCGAAAGGTACAGCAAGAGGTGCGGCAAGAGATACAGTAAAAAACTGCATTAAAAAACCTCAGTAAAAATCTACAGAGGGCATTCAGAGCGGGAAGTAACACCTCACCCGCCGCACCCACGACAACCCACAGAAGGCGAGTCTCGTGAACCCGCTTTGTCCATTCTATTTAAAAACCCGCATAAACTGAGTGCAAGCACAGCCTTCAGTTTATGCTGGCCTTGTTTATAGGTGGACTACTGGGGCAATCAGCCGTCGATTAGTCCGTACTGTTCTCTCAGGATGGCAATAATTTCGGCTTTCGGATTCTCCGACAACACGATTTTTTCGCCGGTAATTTTCTCGGCGATATCGGTGTAGGTTTTGGAGACTTCCATCAACAACGCCTCCGGCAGGGCGTTATCGCGGGCAAGCGCGCTGCGTTCGTCCATGCGATCTTTATTGAGCAGAATGTCCGGATCGGGGAAATAATTCAGTAGCTGCTGACGGAACACTTCTTTGGAGTTTTCGATCACTTTGCCGTCGCGGTAGTTCGGGCCATCCCAAATACGCGAGGAGTCCGGGGTACCCACCTCATCCATGTAAATCAATTCTTCCTGACCTTCGGCATTGGTGACGTAGCCAAATTCAAATTTGGTGTCGACAAAAATCTGATCCAGTTTTGCCAGTTCATCGGTGATCACATCAAAGCCTTCTTTGAGCAGCTTTTCGTAGGTGTCGATATCACGTTTGTCGGCAAAGTTGAACGCAGCGTAGTTGTCCTCAATGTTCTGGCGGGTGATATTAACGTCGTCCGCTTCTGGCACACCGGGAATCCCTTTTAATACACCTTTGGTTGATGGCGTAATCAGCAGTTCTGGCAGCTTTTGGTCTTTTTCCAGGCCATCTGGAATCTCAATGCCGCAGAATTCGCGCTCACCTTTGGTGTATGACCGCCACATGGAGCCGGTAATGTATTGACGACAAATCGCTTCGATCATAACCGGGCGTGCTTTCTGTACAATCCACACAAATGGATGAGGAATGTCCAGAATATGGCTGTTCGCCAGGCCCTTCTCGCGGAACAAACGAAACCAGTGGTTGGAAATCGCATTTAGCGCAGCACCTTTGCCAGGCACACCGTTCATACCGCCTTCGCCATGCCAAATGCAATCAAATGCGGAAATGCGATCACTAATCACCATAATCGCCAGAGGGGCGTCAGACGCGACTTTGTAACCCTTTTCCTTAATCAGGCGCTGGCTGTCTTCGTCGGTCAGCCAGTAGACCGAGCGGACTTTGCCACTGTGTACAGGTTGATTGGTGCGGATGGGGAGATCGTTATTTACTGATAAAACGCGCTCGGCAAGGCTCATTGATATCACTCGCTCGGTTAACAGGATGTCGGCCTGCACTGCGGCAAAGGGCTTAAGTGCAGGAAAACCGCCGATAATAGCAAAACTGGCCGACGGATATCATCCCCATTTTTTACCGGGCATTACGCCAGGAATCAGCTTCTCTGAAGCCCGTATTTGCGCATTTTTTCGACCAGCGTCGTGCGGCGTATAGCGAGCTGTTCAGCCGCCCGTGCTACCACGCCACCGGTGTTGTCGAGTGCCTGTTGGATCAGGCTCTGCTCCAGCCCGGCGATGTACTCTTTCAGATCGATGCCCGACTCCGGCAGCAGCGCAATATCGCCTTCGGCCACGACCGTCGGCTTGCGTGTTTCTTCGGCGGGCTGCTCGAAGGATTCCACTTCAGGCACTTCACCATGACGGTATTTCTGCGGCAGATCCTGCAACCCCACAATACCGAATGGCTTCATAATCGCCATGCGCTCGACCAGATTGGCGAGTTCGCGAACATTGCCCTGCCAGGGGTGATTACACAGCGACATAACTGCTGCACTGTTAAACCGGACCGAGCCGCGCTTTTCGCTTTCGAGACGGGAGATCAGCTCCTGGATCAGCAGCGGAATATCTTCTGCGCGCTCCCGCAAGGATGGCATTTCAATGGGGAAAACATTGAGCCGATAGTAGAGATCCTCACGAAATTTCCCCTCTTCGATCATCTGCTCAAGGTTGCGGTGTGTGGCCGCGATAATGCGTACGTTCGTATTAAACGTGCGGTTTCCGCCCACCCGCTCGAAAGTCCGTTCCTGCAGAACCCGCAGAATTTTTACCTGCATGTGCAGTGGCATATCGCCAATTTCGTCGAGAAACAGGGTCCCGCCTTCGGCCAGCTCAAAACGCCCTGCTCGCGCATTAATCGCCCCGGTAAACGCGCCTTTTTCATGACCAAAGAGTTCGCTTTCGAGCAGTTCGGCCGGGATCGCGCCGCAGTTTACCGGCACGAAAGGCCCGTCCCGACGCGTGGAGTGGTAATGCAGGTTGCGTGCGACCACTTCTTTACCGGTACCCGACTCACCCTCAATCAGCACCGTCACATCTTTATCGGCCACCTGACTCATCATTGCCCGCACCGCCTGAATCTGGCGGCTGGTACCGACCAGACTGCGGAATAAATGCACCGGACGCTTCGCATCGCCGGCATCGCGGCGCCGCGCTTCGTTGTATCGCTGCGCGCGATGAATAATGTTGGTCAGAATGTTGTAATTAACCGGTGCCGATAGACGATCGATTATCAGGCTTTTCAGGTAATTATTGCTGCTGCTTTCCAGCGGGTGGGGCTCCCCGAGCAACACGATAGGTGCGAGAAAGCCCGCTTTTTGAATTTTGTCCTGCAGCTCGGTCAGATGCGTTGCATTGTTGCAGGCGCCGAGAATCAGCATGCCTGCGGAATCGCCTTGTTCTAGCCAGGAGTCTACTTCGAGGAAAGAAGCGGATTCGACATGCTCTCCCAAAAACTCAAAAATCACCTGAAAATCGCGGCGGGTTTGCGGGTCGTCGTCCAGCAACAAAATCGTTTGTTCGTTTAACATTCACTCTTTCCAAAACTCGATACTGCGTAAACACCAAGAGCGGCAGTCTACACCATCAGCACCTGACTGTAATTTGACACGGGCCTATCGGCGTCATTAACCTCATTATTAATAGTCAACAAACCGCCAAGGGTCAAATTTCCGACATTAAGTTTTTAGACTAAATCCGGGTGAGCATTAAGTGAGCTTAGAACGGAGGCAGGCGATATTCGCCAGACCTCACCGGCCTGGCAATTGCGAGGCGCAAGCAGGCGAGGCAAAGCAAGGAGCAGGGTTAACGGCAACTCGCAGGAGAACACCGCTTAGAACAAACGCGGTTAATTGAAAAGACGAAGTAAAACCCCGCTACGCATCGTCAACTTGTACGCGTTTAGGACGCGGGACGGCTCGTAATATCTTAGCCTCGGCGCTGGCCTGTTCCGGCAATTGCGCCACGATTTCCGCGTAGAGCTTAAGTACAGATTCCATTTCGTTCACCAGCGCGGAGGTGTCACGCTGCGGGTCGTCAAGGGCATGAGACAGACAATCACCGAGTTTACGGTCCCAATCGCGCAGTGCGTCCCAGTCTTCTTCGCGAAACGATTTCTGTAATTCTTTGCGCGCACGTATCAAACTGAAATGGGCAGAAGAAATAACAGACATTAAGTTCACCAGGGGTTGAGTTGAAAACTGTGGAGCTTTTCAGCTCTACAATTTTACTAACGGCAACCCAAAGCAAAACTTTAGCTAAGGCATGTGCAAACTTATCGGTGATGAACGGTATTGCGGGAAGGCAAACATTGGGAAAACATGTCTCCGGCTGCGGAAATACATCCTTGCCGGGCGAACACAGAGGTTACTCTGCGTTCGCGACTGATATCCCATCCCAGCCCTGGCGTACATTTTCGATGAGCTTGCCTACCTCAGTTAATGCCAGCATTTCTTCTTTTTCCTGACAGGTTTGCAGGCGCTCGGTCATATAGCTGTAGAGCGAATCTAAATTCACAGCGATTTCACCCCCTGCCTCCATGTTCAGGCTCTCGCGCAATCCGTTAATAATGCCGAGAATCTTTTGTACCAAAAGCACCTTATCCTGCTCATTGCCGTCACGGATACAGGCTTTAGCTTGAGAAACGCGTTCCAGGGCACCGTTAAGCAACAGTGAAATCACCTGATGTGCTGTCAACTCGTTGACGTTTTCTTCCATCACAAGCGCAGCATTTGTTGGGGCCACTGCCATGGCTACCTCCTCTTTACTCAACATTCAGCGGCAGAAAATTGCCGATATTTACTCGTAGTAGTGACAATGCAGAAGAAGTGCCAAGAATTGACATTTGGCTGAAGGAAAGTAGGGAAAAGAGAAATATGGAGGCCGGACAAACTTGCCCGGCGAGCGAGGTAAAAAAGCGGTCGTTAGCCTATTTGTTGCCAGGCATCGCGCATATTGGCCAACAACGAAGCCGCTTCATCAAGTAACTCGGTATTTGCCTCGCGGTGCGCCTTAACCAGAATACTTTGAATATACACGTAAAGCGCTTCCAGATTCGCGGAAATATCGCCGCCCTCATCGTGGTTCAGGTTTGAACGCAAACCACCCACAATCGCAATAGCAGAATTTATTTTCTTACCACGCAGCTCGATATTCTGATATTGAATAGCGCCCTTGGCTTGGGCAATACGTTCGAGCGCCCCTTCGTACAACATATCAATCAGTTTATGAGGTGATGCGACCTCAACGTTGGCGTTGCGGTGTACTTGAGCGTATGAATCTACGGCGAATTGAGCGTTCACGATAACCTCGTTTAAGAACCAACGGTGAATAACAAGTTGGGGATTAATGCTGCTATAACTTATATCGACCGCTTGGCGAGGAGCTTTAGCATTTTTCAGCGATATTATAAAGGAACCTCTGATTAACCTAGTAATTTCTCTGCGTGACCTGCGGCGATTAGTTGTTAGGCGCCTTTCGCAGTTAATGGCCTTAGTCCTTAATAAGAAAGGCAACGCCACAAATGATCGCCGCAGGCCGCGCCCTACGGGGCTTACAGGAATTTAACCTGAGGGTGTTGCGCTCGTTCGCCGTGCAACCAGCACGCCTCGCTCACGCGCCTACTCATGTTAAATTCCTGTAAGCCAGAGGAATCACTATGTTAATCAGAGGTTCCTAAATACGCTTGAAGTAGAGAGAGTATGGCAGATTATACCGGCAGTGTGAGCCTGCCTGAGACCCGAGGAAAAGCCTCCGGGGAGATAGTTGTCACGGGGTTCACACAGTGGCGATACGCCCGCGCTCAAGGCAGTGAAACTCACCAGCACTTAACACCGAATTATTCACTTACAGCGTAAGGAAACTCTGATCAACCCCTAGGTGACCAGCACGCCTTGCTCCCGCGCCTACTCACGTTTAATTACACAAAGCCAGAGAGATCACTAGGCTAGTTAGAGTTTCCTTAATTATTTTTGGCGGTAAACGGTAGGGTATCGATCAGGTTTTCGATAAATCCACCGGATGTATTCAGCCCGTTCAGAATGCGCTCCATGGCGATAAACTGATTCATCAGTCGTTCTTCGTATGCTGTCATTCGGCGATCCAGAGCTTCCTGGTCATCATCCAGGTCTTCCAGCGAAGCCTCGAGATTGGTTTCACGAGTGGCAATCAAACCTTTACTGCCGAGAAATCCATCGATCAGATCTTCCAGTTCACCCGCAAAACCCCGCGAAAAACTCACCGTAGCGGAAGTTGCGTTCTCGCCAATAATAAGGCCCAAACCCTCCCCGGGCTGGCCGAGTGATGGCAGCAGTACATTGCCAGAACCAAACGCGGCTACACCATTCACGGTACCAGCGACAGTTGTACCGGCGGTGCCTGTCGCCACAGACAGGCCGAGATCAGTGGTAAGGTCGGCGCTCGCTGTGGTGATAGAAACGTTTGAGGATGCACCATATTTTGTGGAGGTGAATTCGAATCGGTTATTGTCCGCGTCGTAGCTGACAGTCACGCTGGCATTCGCGGCAGCGAGGGTACTATCGGAGTTAATCAGCGATTGCAGGGCAAGTGCCATTTCGTCCTGGCTCGCGTAAACATCCGGTGCCAGGGTGAGCGTGCCGGAAGAAACGCCATTCACGTCTACCGTAAATTCGTGGGTTTTACCGGAGGTGTCGAAATTAGGAAAGCCCGCAGCAATTGCGCCCCCGGCCAAACTACCTTTACTTGGTTGAGTGGTAACAACAACATCGTAGTCGCCACTGGCCGTGCGGGCATTGCTGCTGTTGATAAAAATCTGGCTGTCCGTGGTATTGTTCGCAGGCGCAAACAACTTTTGCACGTCTTCGAAATTTTTGTCCATCGTTTTGCCGAAAGTTTCTTCGTCAATACTCATGGTACCGTCAAGCTCCGTGCGAATACCGATAGCGCCCAGAGACGAAAAACTGGCGTCCCCAATGCCTGGCACCGCACTCGCAATAGTCGTTCGAATTTGCGACATCATGGATTTGGCAAGTGCGTCGTTGGCCAATGACCCTGTAACTTTAACGCTCTCGCCTTCGTCATTCTCCTGATCGGTGATACCCATCGCCGGTTTAACAGCATCCAGAAACAGATTATAGGCCTCTACGAACGCGCGAATATTTTGTTCGGCAAAAGCCTTATCGTCGGAAACGGTAATCGTTACTTTGTCGCCCGGCGCCGCTTGCAGCACATCCATACTCAAGCCCTCGACAATATCGTCGATGGTGTTGGACTCCCGATAAATATTCAATCCGTTCAAGGTGAGATGCGCATCGGCGCCCGCCTGCAACTGGGTAAGCTGTGAGGCAGTTTCGTTAAATGTAAAGCGAGACAAGCCGGTATTGTCATTGTCGGTTGGAGTACCGCCGGATTCTGCCGCCGAAATTTCCAGTTGGTTATTTACCCCGGACTCCGCCGTAATCTGCAAAACATAGCCGTTGAGACCATCGTTGACGATCGTCGCCTGTACACCAAAATCCGCATCATTTATGGCGTCGCGAAGCCCTTCCAACGAATTATTTTCACTGTCGATGGTAATCTGAACTTCTTCGGTATCCAGGTCCGGCGTAAAGCCGTTAGTGCCCAGCATCGCGCCAGCGCCGTCCACGGCCACATTACCAAAGCGGAAGGTCAAAACCCCTTCGCCTACAGCATCGGTTGGGTCACTGAAAGAGAGCGACGTTAACGACTGGGACGCAGCAATATCTTCCACGGTGAAGTTATAGCTGCCAGGTTGCACGGTGGTGTCCAACCCCGTTGGCACCAGTGCGGTACTTTCGGTATAAGAGGCGGTTTTACTGAACATACCGTCTGGGTCGGTCAGTACTTTTGCGGCATCCTGAAGGGTCGCCAGCGCGCTGCTCAGTAAACCAAAATCAGAAATTTGCGACTCCGCTTTATCGCGCTTGGAGTCGATACGGTTTTGCGGCGCAGCGCGCTCGATTTCCGTTAATTGTTTGGTGAGATTTTTAGTGTCGATACCAGAACCGGCACCCAACGATTGGATAATATTATTGTCGATCATAACGCTTCTCCAAAATTATCCCCCGCTGAGTGCTGGTAGAAAGTGGGTTTTGTTGCAAGCCTATAGCAGAAAAGACGCAAAGAAATTTTCTTGGCGCCTTCCCCGTGTTCCCTATCTTAGACAACAATAGCCTAAGCGATAATGCTCTTTATTTTTAACCTAGAGCATTCATTAACCGTAACTCTCCGTCTTCCTTCAACTTGCGTGCCAATTCAAGGAACACCTCTTCGGGTATCTGTCGAATCAACTCGCCGGAGTCACCATCAACCACTTTAATTACGGTACGCTCAAGATCCTCGTCCACAGTAAATTGCAGGTCTCGATGAATGGTTTGCACGTAATCATTTATCGATGCCACCATTTTATTTAAGTCCACCTCTGGCTCTTTTGCAGCTTGTGACTGCGCAGAGGAGGTTTCGTCAACATCCTGACTTTGCTGCACTTTATCTGCGGACACCGGCAATTTGTTGCCGCCAGTGGTCCGAGCCTCAACAGCCCCCTTTGATGAAGCAGAGACGGCCCCCAGTTGGCTGGCCGGTGCTGAACTTCTTACTTCAATCATGGGTTTATCCTCTCTTTTGCGTCAGCGGGCGCGAAGCCCGCCGTTGCCTGGGTAATCTTCAGTAACTACTTAGCTGACGATTACTGTAAGAGTGAAAGTACTTGTTGAGGTCTTGCGTTCGCCTGAGCAAGCATGGCTTGCGACGCTTGCTGCAGTACTTGCGCGCGACTTAATTGCGCCGTTTCTGAGGCAAAGTCCGCATCCATAATCCGAGAGCGCGATGCTGCCGTTTTCTCAGAAATGTTTGCCAGGTTAGACACTGTAAAGTCGAGGCGGTTATTGATCGCACCCAAGTCTGAACGGGTGTCGTTAATCTGCTCCAGGGCGGAGTCGATAACATCAATCGCTCGCTGCGCGTTCGCCGCGGTGGAAATATCCACCCCGCGAATGGAACCAGCACCGACTGCCGCGTTCTGCTCGTTCAAACCGGTAATACCGTAAACGTTGGCTGCAGTGGCATTGGAACCGTACTCAATGGCAATGGGGTCGCCACTGGTCGCACGTAAGCCAATTTTGTTATTTGCACCGTCACCAGCTTCGAAGGCAACAACACCGGTTTCGCTCGACAGTTTGTTGATTTGATCAATCACTTCAGTAACAGTGCCTGCGATATCGGTACCCGCTTCAATTTTACCGATTTCCACACCGTTGATGATCAGATCGCCCGCGTTAATATCGGCACTGGCGTTCGCGGTTAATGCCGCACCAAGCAGGTTGCCATCGTCGTCTTGAACGTTCAGACCGAGCGCGTCTATTTCCGCTGCCGTTGCACCGGTACCGGCTTCAATTTTAACGCCAGCGCCTGTGCCACTGGTGTCGGTAAATACCAGCGAGAATTTGTTGATAATGCCATTACCACCAACACCCGTACCACTGAAACCAGAGGCTTCCTGGGCCGCTGTGGTGTTACCGGTCACTTCAATCGATTCAACACCTTCAGCACTCAATACCAGTTTACCGTCGTCGGACAGGCTGGCGCTCACGATGGTTTCATTATTAATCTTATCGACCAGTTCATCCATGCTGGTTGTACCGGTAAGGATGAAGGTTTGCAGGTTGCCGTCACCGTCTTCCACTTCAATCTGCATGGTGTCGGTGCCTTCGATCAGCTGACCGTCACCGGCAGATGCCGCTTCCACGGAAACCAATGTAGAGACTTCTGCGCCCTTACCTTCCAGGTCGGCATTAATAATTTCCAGTGCGTCGTTCACGGTTGCGGCGGTGCTCAGCGAGCTGATAGCCACATCGTTAATAACCAGTTCATCACCGCCAGCCAGCGCGCTCAACGAACCAACACCGGCAGTGCCGCTGCCCACAGCCGCACCAATCACATCGCCGCCTGCGCCACCCAGGTTGGATGAATTAAAGCCGCGAATATTAAAGCTGATGGTCTGGTTGGATTCAGAACCCACCTGCAGATTCACATCGCCCAGGCTGCCGTCCAGAATATTCTGGCCGTTGAATGAGGTGGTATCCGCGATACGGTCGATTTCAGCTTTCAGCTGCTGTACTTCCGCATCCAGCGTGGTGCGGTCGTCATCAGAGTAGATACCGTTCGAAGACTGGATAGCCAGTTCGCGCATACGCTGCAGGATGTTGGTGGTTTCGTCCAACGCACCTTCAGCGGTTTGAATTAATGAAATACCGTCGTTCGCGTTACGCACCGCCTGGTCCAAACCACGGATCTGCGATGTTTGACGGTTAGAAATCGCAAGACCCGCCGCGTCATCCGCAGCAGAGTTGATGCGCTTACCCGATGCCAGGCGTTCACTCGCTTTATCCAGAGCGGCACCGGACTGAAGCAGCTGACGCTGGGCATTCAGTGAGGGAATATTACTGTTAACGACTAAAGGCATGGTAAGCCTCCCACAATATAAATGTTGAAATATGACCTACGCAGGCCAAGTGTTAGCTATCCAAGGCTAATGGAACCAACCTCGTGTACCCAGGGTATCGGCCCTCACAATCAAAACTTTAGTAGTAATTTTATACAGATTGTTGGTACGCAACTGGCACTTTAAACAACATAAAACTGAGCAAAACCTGTTATTTATCGCTATATTTCAATAACTTAAGCCTCAATAACGTATTCGCAGGGCCCGCCCCCCTACATACCCAGCCCCAGAAGAGTTAAGACGAAATTCGCATTGATACTAAACTTCTTAAGCAAATGAGAAATATCATGCCGCCTGGACTAACCTTCAACACAGTAGCGCTAAATACCTGCTCACCTCGCCCTACAGACCAACAATTGCTAAACGGCACACTCTATGAACACTACCGAAGACAATGTCCGCGTTCTGGTAACCGGCGCAGATGGCTTTATTGGCTCCCACCTGGTGGAGCGGCTCCTTCAGCAAGGTTATAAAGTTAGGGCTCTGGCGCAATACAATTCGCTGAACCACTGGGGCTGGCTCGAAGACGTGCCAGCACACCCGCATTTGGAAATCATCACCGGAGATATTCTGGACGCGACCTGTTGCCGAGAAATCACGCGTGACATTCACACCGTGTTTCACCTGGCCGCGCTGATCGCGATCCCGTTTTCCTACCGCGCGCCTTCACGCTATATCGAGACCAACGTTACCGGCACGCTAAATATGTGTCAGGCAGCGCTAGACCAGGGCGTGGTTCGATTTCTGCAAACCTCCACCAGCGAGGTATATGGCACCGCGCAATATGTACCTATCGATGAGGCGCATCCACTGCAAGCGCAATCGCCCTACAGTGCGTCTAAAATTGGCGCCGACGCACTGGCAACCAGTTTCCACCGTTCTTTTGAGTTGCCGCTCACCATCGTGCGGCCGTTTAACACCTATGGGCCACGCCAGTCTGCGCGCGCAGTCATTCCCACCATCATTACTCAGATCGCTGCAGGTGCCGAATCTATCCAACTGGGCGATCTCTCCCCTACGCGGGATTTTTCTTTTGTTACGGATACCTGCGACGGGTTTATCGCACTGGCAAACTGCCCGCAGGCAATTGGTGAAACGGTAAACGTGGGCAGCAACTTTGAAATATCGGTTGCCGATACACTGGAAAAAATTCGCGAAATTATGGGCAGCAACGTCAAGTTTATGACAGACCAAGCGCGACTGCGTCCAAGTGCGTCTGAAGTTATGCGGCTCTGGTGCGATAACAGTAAGTATCGGGCGCTAACCGGCAAGCAACCCGAATTTTCAATCGACGATGGCTTACGGGCGACCATCGAATGGTTCTGCAAGCCGGAAAACCTGGCGAAATATAAACCGGGTATTTACAACGTTTAAATCACTACAGGTAATAGCGCCATGTACGACGCGTTTATAGCGCAACTTAGGGAACAGGCGGGAACAAAGGAACGCATCGCACTTCATCAGCCAGTATTTCCCGGCAATGAAAAACAGTATTTAAACGACGCGATAGATTCCACTTTTGTTTCCAGCGTTGGCCCCTATGTGGATAAGTTCGAAGCAGCCATGAGTGTTGTCACCCGTGCGCCCTGCGCAATTGCCACATCGACTGGCACTGCCGCACTGCATGTCGCGCTTAAGACTGTCGGCGTCGGCTCTGGCGATTTGGTCATCACGCAACCACTGACTTTTGTTGCTACCTGCAATGCCATTCACTATTGCGGCGCCGAACCCGCGTTTGTGGATATCGACCCGCAAAATTTCGGTCTCGATCCGCACGCGCTGGAACGCTGGCTCGATGAATACGCCTATATCGACGACCAGGAAAACTGTCGCCATAGAGCGACGAATAAAAAAATTTCTGCTTGCGTCCCAATGCATAGCTTCGGTTTGCCCGCCGCTATTTTGCTGTTGTTAAAAGTCTGCGAACAATGGCGAATTCCGTTGGTTGAAGATGCCGCCGAAGCACTCGGCAGTGAATTTCGCGGGCAGGCAATGGGCACGTTTGGCCGCATGGGAGTGCTGAGTTTTAACGGCAATAAAATAATTACTACCGGGGGCGGTGGTATGGTCCTTGCTCAAACCCCTGAGGATGCCGCCCGTGTCAAACATTTGACTACCACCGCGAAACGCCTGGACGACTTTGCCATGTTTCACGACGAGGTCGGGTTTAATTACCGCATGCCGAATATCAATGCGGCAGTTGGCCTGGCGCAACTGGAGCAATTGAATAATTTTGTCGCGCGCAAGCGTGCGTTAGCAAAGCAGTACCAGCAGTGGTTACCGGAGTTCGGCCTGCAGTTTGTGGATGAACCCGCAGATACCCACGCAAACTTCTGGCTGATAACCGCTGTGTGCCAGAGCAAACAGCAGCGCGATATGCTGCTGACACAGACGCAGGCGAACGGAATTGAAACTCGCCCCGCCTGGGCGTTAATGCATCGCCTGCCGATGTATCAACACTGCTTGCACGACGGTTTAACCGTGGCAACCCAATTGGCGGAGCGGCTTATTAATTTACCCAGTTAACACCCATTCCAGTAGGGGACACATGAATAAAGTCGGTATTTTTGGTTGCGCAGGTTTTGCCCGAGAATGCGCCGACATCGCCTACGCGATGGGCCTGCACCCGATACTTATTGCCTACGAAGCCAATGAAAAAGCGGCGCTCAAAGGTGACTATGATTGCCTTCTGGAAAGTGAATTACCTGCAAATCACACGCTGCCGCTTGCGATAGGTATCGGCGACAACGGGGTGCGACAAAAAATAGCCGAACGTTATTTTGAGCAGGAATTTATTAATCTCATTCACCCGAGTGCAACGTTTGGGTATCAACAAAAAAACGCAGTCGACCAAAAGCGGGGATTAATTATTGCCGCGGGTGTGCGCCTGACCAACCAGATCGCACTGGGCGATTTCTGCATTCTCAACCTCAATGCAACCATCGGACACGACTGTATTCTGGATGCATTTGTAAACGTCGCCCCGGGCGCCAATATCTCGGGCAACGTACATATTCAATCTGGCTGCTGGATCGGCACCAACGCCGCCATCAACCAGGGCTCAGAGTCCGCAAAGCTCATCATCGGTGAAAATACCATTGTCGGTTCCGGCTCCGTGGTGACCAAACCCTGCGACAGCAATGCCGTTTACGCCGGCGTACCGGCCGTGAGAAAAAAATGAGCACGCTGATTATCGCAGAAGCCGGGGTTAACCATAATGGCGATTTAGCGAGGGCGCTGGATCTGGTTCGCTGTGCGGCAGAGGCCGGCGCAGACTATGTAAAATTTCAGACCTTTGTAACCGGCGAGAATATCACCCGCCATGCGCCAAAAGCACGCTACCAACAAGAGACCACCGGCAACACAGAAAACCAATACGATATGGTTGCCGCGCTGGAACTAACGGCCACAGATTTTTACGACATTAAAGCCGCCTGCGATAAATACAATATCGGTTTTTTATCCACCGCTTTTGACTTCCCCAGCGCCGATGTATTGCAGAAAATTGGTGTGGACTACATCAAAATTCCCTCTGGTGATCTCACAAACTTACCCTTATTACGATACCAGGCGCAGTTTGGCCGGCCATTTTTAATTTCCACCGGCATGGCAACCTGCGACGATATTAAAGCTGCAATTGCCGCACTGGAAAACTGCGATATTCAGCGCAGCACTATAACCCTGCTCCACTGCACGACTGAATACCCGGCGCCCTACAGCGAATTAAATCTGCGGGCGCTCCACACTCTGGCGGAAACATTCGGCACTCGTGTTGGTTATTCCGATCACAGTTTGGGTATTGAAGTCCCGATTGCCGCGGTGGCAATGGGCGCGTCGGTGATCGAAAAACACTTTACCCTGGACTGCAATCTGCCGGGGCCGGACCACCGCGCCAGCCTTCCGCCAGACCAGTTGGCGGCGATGGTCAGCGCCATCCGCCATATCGACACGGCCATGGGCGATGGAATAAAACGACCGACCCATAGTGAACAGGCCAACCGGCTTATCGCGCGCAAATCTATTGTCGCCCGCACCGCCATCAACGCAGGCGACATTTTTTCTATCGACAATCTCGCGGTAAAACGCCCAGGGACCGGGATCAGCCCGATGAACTGGGATGAAGTTATTGGCCGCCAGGCCAAGCGCGATTATTCACCCGACGAGTTGATAGAACTGTGAAAACGCGTCTGTGCATTGTTACCGGCTCGCGCGCAGACTTCGGTTTGCTGCGCTGGCTAATGCAGGATATTGCTGACAGCGATAACTTTGAGCTGCAAGTGATTGCGGTGGGATCACACCTGAGTACAACCTTCGGCGAAACCCGCGCAGAAATAACCGCCGCCGGGTTTTGCCTGGATGCCACCGTCGATATTACGATGCCGGCCGACAGCCCCGCAGACATTTGCCGCTACACCGGCACGGCCATGGCACGGTTTGCCGATACCTACCAACAGTTACAGCCACAACTGATAATTGTGCTGGGTGACCGCTACGAAATATTTGCCGCTGCCAGCGCAGCACTGTTTTGCGGTTACCCGCTCGCGCATTTAATGGGGGGCGAGCTGTCTGAGGGCGCAATTGATGAAGCCCTACGCCACAGCATTTCGAAAATGGCCTCGCTGCATTTTGTCGCCAACGACACCTATCGCCAACGGGTGATCCAACTCGGCGAGCCACCTGAGCGCGTGTTTACTGTCGGCGGTATGGGAGTAGATGCATTACATCGAAGCACACCCTTATCACGCGTGGAACTGGAGCAAACTCTTGGCGCACCCTTGTTGGAAAGGAATCTGCTCGTAACGTTTCACCCGGCAACCCTCGCAACGACTAACACCACGACAGATGAAAGCCCCGATGCGCAAATGCAGGCGTTGCTTGATGCGCTAACTGCACTAGACCAAACGCGTATTATCATCACCTTCCCCAACGCGGATGCCGGGCACAAGCGATTGATTTCTGCGATAACCCAATTCTGCGCAGACAATCCCAACGCCCTCCACTTTGCATCGCTCGGCCAGCAGCGCTATCTGTCGTTAATGCGTTATGTGGATGCGGTTGTCGGCAATTCGTCAAGCGGTCTGGCAGAGGCACCCAGCTTCGGCATCCCCACGGTCAATATTGGCGATCGGCAGCGCGGCCGGATGAAGGCAAGCAGTGTTCTGGATTGCCCGCCACAGCCAACAGCTATACTTGAAGCAATACAGTTGTGCTATCAACCGGAAATTCGCGCACGGGCGAAAAACTGCGTCAATCCCTACGGCGACCCCGGCGCGGCAAAACGCATTGTCACCGCATTGGAATCCATTCCGCTTACCGGTTTACGCAACAAACATTTCCACGATATAGCTGTGCCACCGTCGAGAACGGAGGCATAGACAACGATGATTATGAATGTAACCAGCTGGCGCAGTGCACTACTCGACGCGAACGCATCCATCCGGGACGCGATTGAAAGTCTGGACCGTAGCTCCCTGCAGATTGCACTCGTTGTTTCGCCAGAATTACAACTGCTGGGCACCGTAACCGACGGCGATATTCGGCGCGCATTGATTAAAGGCGTAGAACTTACCAGCCCGATTAACGGGGTGATGAACCAGCGCCCCTTGGTCGTGCCACCCAAATTGGGTAAAACCGCGGTATTGCAGCTGATGCAGGCCAATAAAATTTTGCAATTGCCCGAAGTGAATGAACACGGCCAGGTGTGCGGGCTCCATTTACTGGAAGATATGGTCGCGCCGCCAGCGCTCGAAAATACATTGGTCATAATGGCGGGGGGCAAAGGTACACGGCTGCGCCCGCTCACCCAAAACTGTCCGAAACCCATGCTGCCTGTGGGTGGCAAGCCCATGCTGGAGCATATTGTCCTTCGCGCTAAATCCGAGGGGATAGGCCGCGTAGTTATGGCGATCAATTATCTCGGCGAAATGATCGAAGAATATTTTGGCGACGGCAGTGCATGGCAAATGGACATCAGTTATTTGAGGGAACAAAACGCGCTCGGCACCGCAGGCGCACTAAGCATGCTCCCAGATAAACCCGAAGCCCCTATTTTAGTGTGCAACGGCGACGTACTTACCGATATTCACTATGCAGACTTCCTGGATTTTCATCATAAAAACCAGGCAGTCGCGACCATGGCGGTTAAGCAACACGAGTGGAGGAATCCGTTTGGCGTGGTACGCACGGATGGTGTGGACATCGTCAGCTTCGATGAAAAACCCATCAGCCGCTGCCACATCAATGCTGGAATATATGTGTTATCGCCAGCCGCCATGACCTACTTGCAACCGAACAGCGCTTGTGACATGCCAGGGCTGTTCGAAAAAATTCAAGCTGATAGCGGCAAGATTATCGCTTACCCCATGCACGAACCCTGGCTGGATGTGGGACGCCCGGATGATCTCGCTCAGGCACGTCAGGCCCATACTACCGAGGCACGATTATGAAAATTGCCCCCAGCCCAGAAACCGATCTATCGCGCTTTAACGCCCCGGCAGATCAACTGGACGTACTTTACGGGCTGCCACGTGATGTGCAATTTTGCACCCGCTGCAATATGTCGAACCAACAGCCCATGTCGAGTAACGAATACGCGCATGGCAAGGATTCAAAAAAGCGCACCCTCGCGTTCGATGAACACGGTGTTTGCCATGCATGCCGTTTTAATGACTTAAAAGAAAGCGGCGAGATTGACTGGGCAGAGCGCGAAGCCGGGTTACAGGAACTGTGCGATCGCTTCCGGCGAAACGACGGCAGTTACGACTGCATCGTGGGTGGCAGCGGCGGCAAAGACAGCGGCATGCAGGCCCATTTACTGAAATACAAGTACGGTATGAATCCGTTAACCGTAACCTGGTCGCCGCACTTATATACCGATATCGGCTGGAAAAATTTCCAAAACTGGATTCACGTCGGCGGTTTTGACAATTACCTCTATACCCCCAACGGTAAAATTCACCGGCTGCTCACCCGCAACGCCACAATCAATTTAATGCACCCGTTTCAGCCCTTTATTCTTGGGCAAAAAACCTTTGTCGCAAAAATGGCAGTGCGTTTTAATATTCCGCTTATTTTTTATGGCGAGATGCCCGGCGAATATGGCGAACAGATTTCTCACAAAACATCGAGCTATGCGGCCCGTTCCGAGAATGCCGAAAGCGAAGGTTTCTCGCTGGATTTTCTAGCCGGCAAAGACGTGCGTGATGTTCTTCTCGGCGGGAAACCCGTCGGCGAATACCTTGACGAAGGCACAGCCCTGGTTGACCTGATGAGCTATCTCCCCACCGACCCGGACCTGCTCGAAAAGAAAGGCATCGAGTTTAAATACCTCGGCTACTACAAAAAATGGGTACCACAAGAAGCCTACTACTATTCTGTGGAACACAACGGCTTTGAAGCCAACCCGGTGCGCACCGAGGGCACCTACTCCAAATACAACAGTCTGGATGACAAAGTCGATGGCTTTTTCTACTACACCCGCTGGATAAAATTTGGCGTTGGCCGCGCGATGATGGATTCCGCCCAGGAAATTCGCAATCACCATATTACCCGCGATGAAGGTCAGGCTTTAATGGCCCGCTTTGAAGGCGAATACCCGGCCCGTTACGAAAGCGAATTTCTCGATTACATCAGCATGTCCCGCGAAGAGCTGTTTGACTTGATGGATAAATTCCGTTCGCCGCACCTGTGGAAAGTGGAAGACGGCTGCTGGACACTGCGCCACACGCCCTACTAACCCCTACTTGTCCTGAATATACACATGAGTACGCACAGTGTTTTAACATTAATTCCCGCCCGCGCAGGCTCCAAAGGCCTGCCGGGTAAGAACGTTCGGCCATTAGCGGGCAAACCTTTAGTGTGCCACACCATCGAACAAGCCCTGGCCGCCCGCTGTGTAACAACAACCGTGCTAAGCTCCGATGATCAGAGCCTGCTAAATCACACAAATAGTTATTCACAATGCAAACCACTGCTGCGACCAGAAGCCCTGGCCAGCGACGAAAGCCCGATGACATTGGTCGCAATGCACGCGCTAGAAAAATTTCCCGACTACCGGTATTTGCTGCTATTGCAACCCACATCCCCCTTGCGCACCAGTGCAGATATCGATAAAGCGTTCGATCTGTTAACGCAAAATCATGCCACGTCGTGTGTTTCCGTCTGTGCTACCCAGGAATCGCCCTTTTGGATGTATTTGCAAGACGAACAGCACCGACTCGAGCCGATTATAGGAACCGATACTTTTACACGACGGCAGGATTTACCCAAAACCTTCCGCCTTAACGGCGCGCTCTACCTGATTGACACAGCGCAATTTAAAAAAGCGCCAGTATTTGTACAACCCGACACCCTCGCCTATGAAATGCCGGTGGAGCGCTCCATCGATATAGACACACTCGATGACTTCACACGTTGCGAAAAATGGTTGCAACAAACGGGAGCGCAGCAGTGAAAAGTCTCAACCCGCCATCTACGCGCTTTATTGCACGCCTGGATGTTAAAGGCGATCAATTAATAAAAGCCATTCATTTAGAGGGCTTGCGGGTCGTGGGCGATCCACAGATATACGCAAAACGATATTACGAGCAGGGAGCAGACGAACTGCTTTATATCGATTTGGTTGCCAGCCTTTACGGTCGCAATAAACTAAAAGACATTGTAAGCCGCACGGCACAGGATATTTTTATACCGCTCACCGTGGGTGGCGGTATTCGCAGTGTGGAAGATGTAACAGAACTACTCGCAGCGGGCGCCGATAAAGTGGCGATAAATACTGCAGCCGTTGCCAACCCTGCACTGATCGAGCAAGTGGCATTGCGGTTTGGTTCTCAATGTATGGTTCTTTCTATAGAAGCCAAAAGGCTCGGGGAAGATCGCTGGGAGGTTTACACAGACTGCGCGCGCGAGAGTAGCGGGCGTGATGTTATCGCATGGGCAAAAGAGGCGGTAGAGCGCGGAGCCGGAGAAATATTATTAACCTCGATTGACCAGGAAGGTACCCGCAAAGGTTTTGACACCGCTCTCACCGCCGCAGTTGCTGAAACCGTTAGAGTGCCGGTAATAGCCAGCGGTGGTTACGGCCAGCCGGAGCATATTAATGCGATTACCCATCAGGGGTCCGCAAATGCAATTGCCTTTGCGGACGCGTTACATTTCGAGCGCGAAACTATCGCCAGTTTGAAAAGCTATGGTGCAGAAGCCGGGTTACGCGTGAGGTCTTTACTGTGAGAGTCGTAATTGTTGACTATGGTATGGGTAATGTATTCAGTGTCGCGCGCGCACTCCAGTTTTGTGGCCACACAACGGAACTCACCGCAAACGACGCGAGCATTCAGTCCGCCGATGCGGTGATATTACCGGGCGTCGGTGCTATTGGCGCAGCCATGCTGGAACTTAAACAGCGCGGGCTGGATGCAAGCTTGCGCCGCTTCGCGGAGCGCGAACGTCCACTGCTCGGCATCTGCTTGGGAATGCAGGCACTCGCAACAATCAGTGAAGAATTTGGCACCCACGCCTGTTTAAATTTAATCCCCGGCCAAATCAAAAAGATTCAACCGGAACACGATGGAATGAAAGTGCCGAACATCGGCTGGTACGCAATGCAAGGGTCAACAGCCCAAGGCTGGCAGGGCACCAGCTTTGATGGCCTAGAAGAAAACGCCGCTACCTATTTTGTGCATTCCTATCAATTTATTCCCGACAACGCTACTGACGCCATAGCATTTTACCGCTGGGGGAATCAATCAATTACCGCGGCGGTTCAGAGAAATAATATCCTCGGCACCCAGTTTCACCCTGAGAAAAGTGGCCCCGAAGGCCTTAAATTATTGCAACATATTTTTTGATAAGCGAAGCACCAGCAACCAGGGCCTGTTGACAATGGTTCAATCCGCCCTGCATGCAATCCCGAATGAGAAAGCTCCGCCAATTCGCCCTGTACACGCATGAGCCGGACTCGTTGAAATGCACAGCAGCGAGTAAATAATTGGCCCAAATTTAGAAGGTTTATGAGTATGTCCGAAGCGCTACAGCAATTACTACGACAAGCTGAACTGCAGAAGCTGCAATTGGAAACCAGCTTGATGTACCAAAAAAATCTAGCGCTGTTTAAAGAGCGTTTTCCCAGTATCTATCAGCTATTTGAAAAACACCAAAGTACAGACGTACAACTGGCGGTAGATAATCAGGGCAATCTCAATTTAATAAATCAGAAGGGGAAGCACTATGTTTACAATTCCTCACCCGCTGAACTCTCCAAAAAACAGGTCGACCGATTTAGCAAACACACAAAAGTAAGAAAATTCCGCATTCCCGAGTCGCCCATTTATAACCCTGAGCACCTCTATATCCCTAAGTTAAACGAGATGGTGCAGGAGTACCAAAAGTATTCTGCTGCAAGGGAAAACGCATGCCCACAATTTATCGTCAACCTGATGTTAAGTGGCATTGGGCTTGGGTACCAAATACCCATGCTTCTGGAAAGGTTTGATATTCAACACCTGTTCCTCTACGAAAATTGCAAGGATACATTCCACGCGAGCCTGCACGTGATCGACTGGCAACCGATACTGAATTACTTTCGCGAGAGCGGTCGCTCTATCACGTTCTGTATTGGTGTTGACCCGCGCAAAGCCCTGGCCCAGGTGGAGTTTTCGATTCGCAAGCTCGGCTTGCACACCCACATGTTTACCTTTGTGTTTCAGCATTCCCAACGCAAAGAAGAGCTCGACTTTATCAAGATATATGAAAGTGAAATTCGTTCATTTATTGGTGGCGTTGGCTATTTTGATGATGAGCAGATAGGTTTAGGGCACGCTTATCACAATTTGCGCAGTGACCATGCGGTATTCAAAATACCGGAATTTAGATCCCGCTTTGAAAGGCTGGCGGTAGTCGCAAATGGCCCGTCGCTTGACGACCACCTCGAGTACCTGAAGCAAAACAGCGATAAAATCTTGATTTTATCCTGCGGTTCCGCACTGGGCTCACTTTACCGCGCAGGCATAACGCCAGATTTCCACGTCGAAATGGAGCGGGACTATGCGATGACAGACTACATCAAATTCGATACGCCTGCTGAATTCCGAAAGAATATCACCCTGCTCTGCTTGCACTCCGTTGCGCCAGAAACACTCAATCAATTTGGCGATGCCTGTTACGCGGTGAAAGTGCACGATGCTGGCGCCAGGTTAATCCACGACTACTACAAGCCGCAAAAGCTGGTGGAACTAGCCTTTTGCAACCCTACGGTTTCCAACTGTGCACTCGCGTTCGCCGTTTATATGGGGTTTAGCAATATTCATTTAATCGGCACCGATTTCGGGATACCCGACGACAGTCAGCATCACTCCAAAAACAGTCTGCACTACCAGATGGAGCAAGCACTGGAAGACGGTGAAACTTTTGATTACAGCTACAGCAACTCCGACGATCTGTTCCGGGAAGCCAACTTCGGCGGCACCATTAAAACCCACCAAGTACTGGATATCTCACGCGTCGCTATTGAAAGACTGTTGGATTTTGCAGTAAAGAAAACGCCCGAATTCACTTGCGACAACAGCAACAAAGGGGCCAAAATCCGCCACGCCATGCCGGTTGATTTGGCGGATATTGACGATTTTCCAGTACTGGACAAACCGTCGTTAATTAAGCAGATTAAACAAACCCACTTCCACCACTATACAAACAGCGCCTTCGAAAAAATCACCTCAGATGCCCTGCTAAAAAAATTCTATGCAGTGCAAGCGTCGGTGAAGCTGCGCGATGATATTCCCAATGATAAAGCACTGGTGCAGGAGCTGGATCGCATCACCAAAACGGTATCCGAAGAATACGACCCCATTACACATCAACTACTGCGCGGTTCGCTCAGTTGCTTCTTCGGTAGCATTGTCGAAAACAGCCTATACGCGACCGATCCGGATCAATTCCAGCATCAACTCAACCTCGGCCGTAAACACTACAACCGATTTATCGATTTAATTTACGAAAGGGCCCGGGCGGAACCATTTAAAGTCGACGATTTCCCGCTACAACTACTGCAAAAAATGCGGGAGAAGAAAGGTACTGGAGCACACGGCTAAAACCGATTAACACAAATTCGATTTATTCTGTTGTGGTTGAAGTTTTGCTATTGAGTAAACCGGCGCCCCAATATCAGTTAAAAAAGACAGGTTCAGGCAGGTCAATTTGGGCCAATAGAGATATTCGCTAAAAAAATGACTCCACTTTGCTTTGTCAGACCCTTAAACAATAGAATCCGCGAATACAACGCGAATCGAGAACTTTCTCTGGTTTGAGCAATCCTTGGTCATATCAAACCCGAGAGCGGGCTTTTCACTGCATTCCCACCCATTTGCAGAACGTGAGTGTAAATCTGCGTCGTGCGTAAGTCTGCGTGCCCAAGCTGCTCCTGAACCGTGCGAATATCTGTACCAGACTGCAATAAGTGCGTTGCAAACGAATGCCTTAGTGTGTGCGCACTTACAGTTTTGCTAATAGCTGCAACGCCTGCAGCTTTCCTAACCGCTTTTTGCAAACCCGTTTCGCAAATATGATGACTTGCCAAGTGCCCCGTCTCTGGGTCAATACTTAGTCTGGATGATGGAAATAGGTAATGCCACTCCAGTTCTTTCGATGCAGAGGTATACTTTCGACGCAAGGCTGATGGCAACCAAACACCGCCGTATTTTGGATTGTTGATATCAAGCGCGAGATAGCGCTCGACAACAGACGTTTGCACCCGCAGAGGCGCAAGCAATTCAGGCGCTACCGTCACAGTACGATGCTTTCCGCCTTTGCCATTCCAGATTCTGATACAGCAATATTCAAAATCAATATCATGGACTCTTAGCCTAACCGATTCCATTAGCCTAAGACCACTGCCATACAACAACGCCGCTGGTAAAAAATAAACCGGAGATATACGCTCAAGTAGCCTTCTAACCTCATCAGGCGTCAGCACAACGGGTAGCTTTCTTGGCGCATGACTGTGAACAAAACGAAGAGTTTGAGATAGTGGCCGATTGACGATATCGCGATATAAAAAACTCAATGCATTCAACGCTAGCGCTTGTGTTTGAGCCGCCACGTTCCGCTCCAGTACGAGGTAACTGAGAAATAGTTCAACCTCCCGGTCTCCCATCTCCGCCGGGTGCCTCTTATTACTGTAAACAATAAAACGTCTAATCCACACGAGATAGGAGTCGATCGTACGCTTTGCGTAACGCCGTTGAAACATATAATCCTTAATAGACTTTAGAAAAGGCGAACGATCCATGTTCACTCCCGTACCGAAACCAACAATGCATACGTTATTATACTGTATATATAAACAGATCATACCAAATTGATAAGATTTGCATTAGTATGGAATCGATACGTATTTCGTGTAAGGTGGTTTTGGCGCCAAACTATCTTAAAGGTTTGATATATATAGATTTTTCTGCACAAAGTGACTAGGGACGCCGGAGTTATACGGAAATGCGCCGTGTTTAATTATGGATAAGTTCCATCTAATAAGATTGTTATGCGTAGAAGCAGATGAATGCACATCGAGTGAATATTGTTGGATTGCTGCAGCTGATCGCGAGCGAAGAGGAGCAGGAAAGGTACCAGGAAGAAGTTCCATTTGTTAGCGTTCCAAACGAAATGTGTTGTCAATGGTTTGATGACTTTTATCATCCTGATTTCAATGAGTTCGTAGCTGAGTTTACTGAGGAAGAGCTTCGGTCATTCAGTGAGTTCAATGATCTTTATGAAAAACATGTTGATTCACTACCGGAAACTCTGGATGACTTGAAAAGACATAGTGGCTGGGTAGAAGTCTCAGCGTTGGCAAATGAAATCGTTCAGTTATATGGCTGGAAGAATTTGACGCTTGAATATGATCCAGAGTAAAACGCATAACAAACCGCTGCACACCGACAAATACTGCTACGCTCGTTTTTGTGTGTCGCTGCGCTCCACTTTACACAAAAACGCTCTCCACAGTATTTGCGGGTGAGCGGGGCGTTATGCAATGAGTAGATTATGAGAATTATTGTACTAATAATATTTTGCTTACCTTTATATGGATTAACCAAAGAAAGCTGCGATCTAGATTCTATCGGATTAAGTGATCAATCTAGCGAAATTGAAAAACATTTTTATACTGGAACTTGTCATTATCGAAATGAAGATTATCAACTTTCAGTTAAAAGCTGGGAAATGCTCGCAAAGCTGGATCCAGTAGGAGATGAAGACGAGGAGTTAAAAGTTGATGTTTTGAACAATCTAGGATACATGAAGTTTTTTGGCTACGGGACAGCAGAAGATAAATCCACTGCAATTGATTATTGGACTCAGGCGATATTGCTCGGACACTATGAAGCTGAATATCATCTTTGTCATGCATATGCTGATATCGAAGAGCCAACCTATGATAAATCAAAAGCAAGAAAGCACTGTGAAAAGGCGAAGTTAATCTACAACGGAAAAGATAGCCCTGATACAGAAATATTGGATTCAATAGAGAAATATCTAAGAAAACTAGGTAAATAAGTGCATAACAAGGCGTCCAAACTCGTTTCGGGCCTTCGGCCCTGCACTGGACAGCCAAAGCTGCGCTACTTTTGTGCATTTGCTCCGCAAATTATTGCACAAAAGCATCACAACTTTGTCAGCCGTTTAACGCAGCGTTATGCATAGGTCGCTATGAACTACCTTTATATTTTTTTAGCAATAGTTTTGTTGATCACGGCTGGATTAGTTGTAGATCATTATCGTATGCGAAAAATTGCAATGAGTAGAGGTAAGCCTGATATATGCGCGTATGCAAGGTCTTTTGACTTTCGAAATACGGATACGAAGATCATGCGTGAGGTTTATAACAGTGTTCAAGAATGGGCAGGAAAGTATGACGGTATCGCTTTTCCGGTTCAGTCGTCAGATTCTTTCGAGTCATTGTACAAAATGGACCCTGATGATCTGGATGATATCTACATAGAGGTGGCTGAAAAACTAGGAATAAGTATCAAAGAAGCAGAGAAAAACCCATATTTTGAGCAGGTAAAAACCGTCAAAGATCTTGTTCTATTCTTAAACAATCAACCAAAGTTAAAAAATGCATAACAAAGTTGTCAAATTGACAGTGGAACCTAACCCGATAATGCACACACCTCCATATAACTTTGTTGGAGGTGACAAATGGCCAGAAGAAAACATTACAACTCATATGATGACGATTTCAAGGCGACAGCGGTAGCGCTAACGGAAATTCCTGGGGTGCAAGCAAACCATGTTGCTGAAGCGCTCGATATTCATGAAGTGATGCTATATCGTTGGCGAATGGAAATGCGACGAGGGCAGATTAGGGTGAAAAAGAAAAATATACAGATAGATCCAGATATTAAATCGGAGTTGAAAAGGCTGCGTAAGCTGGAGCGGGAGCACAATCTCTTGCAAGAAGAGCACGCCCTTTTAAAAAAAGCCATCCAGCACTCTTTGCAAAAAAAAGAGAAATCTTTGAATTCATCGACCTAAATAAGTCGCAGCACAGCATTGCGCTAATGTGCAGGTTGTATGGTGTAAGCAGACACGGTTACAACAGTTGGCGACGAAGGGGCGAGAGTAGGCGTAAGCGGGAAGATAGCGAGATCTACTCACTGATTAACCGTATTTTTCAAAAGCACCAAGGATGCTACGGAAGCCCGAAGATAACGCAGGAGCTACGCAAACAGGGGGTCAATGTAGGTCAGAAAAGGGTGGCCAGGCTCATGCAGGAGCACGGACTAAAGGCTGTAAAGGCCAGAATGTACAGGACAAAGGCTTATCAGCATGTATTTCAGAAAGCGAGCCCTAACCGAATAAAGGATTTTACCCCAACGGGAATTAATCAGCTTTGGGTAGCAGACGTGACCTATATCCGCATGCCAGATGAAAGCTGGCAATACCTATCGGTCATCATGGATCGCTACAGTCGTCGAATAATAAGTTGGTCTCTTGGAGAAAATCGTACAGCGGAATTGACGAGCAACACCCTTGCGAGGGCAATGCGGAATCGCAAAGGCGCGAAAAACGTTATTCTGCATTCAGACAAAGGGATAGAATATATCGCAACATCATTTAGAAGAAAGCTACACCACTACGGCATACAGCAAAGCATGAATGGTGTTAAGCAAATGAATGACAATGCGCATATCGAGTCTTTCTTTCAGGATTTTAAAACAGAAAGAATTAAGAGGAAGGCTTTTAATACGGTAGATGAGTTGAGGGGAATAATCAGCGAATACATGCGCTACTACAACCATGAGCGTTCGCATTCGGTGATTGGGTATATATCACCCGCTAAATTTGAGAGTAGAATAGCGGTTTAACAAACAGGTGTGTGCAAAAGCGGGTTAGGTTCCCAGTTTTTCCGTCGCTCCTTTTTGTGCTCAATAGCACAAACGGGCTTCTCCAAAACTGCAATTTAAAACGGCGTTAAGAAAACGGATTGTATCGAAATCAATGTCATTATTTAGACTATTAAAGAGATTGGCGATATATATTTTAGGTGCTATCGCCCTTGTTGCTCTGTTATTTACGATTGGTGCTTGGTGGCCAGAGGAGAAAGCTCAACCTGTATATACGGATTTTCCGATAGTTATTAGAGGCGTTAACGTTGTAGACACCATCGGTGGAAATTTACTATCGAATCAAACTATCTTTATAAATAAAAAGAAAATTCAATTTGTTGGCCACGATGCTGAACTAAGCCTTCCTGACAAAGTAATTGAGATAAATGGACGTGGTCGGTTTGCTATCCCTGCGTTGTGGGATATGCATGCTCACATATTTAAAGTTACTCCACTTTTAGATTTACCTTTATACATTGCATATGGCGTTACTAATGTAAGAGATATGACTAGCTGCCCAAAAGCTGGCGATCCCTTTGTTCCATGCCCTGAAGATTTAAGGGAATGGAATAGTGCCGCGCTTAATAATGCGCTGATTGGCCCTCGTATCCAAGGAATTTCAAGTTGGCAATTAAATGGCCCTGGGATACATAAGCGTATGAAGGGGCTTCCTCATTTTTTTGGTACGGAAGATCAAAAACAGGCAAGAGAGTTTGTACATTACTACGCCGGCAGGGTGGATGCCTTAAAGGTCTACAATTACATTCCACGGGAAGCGTATTTTGCTTTAGTTGCAGAGGCTAAAAAAGTAGGTTTGGATGTGGTAGGACACCGTCCTCATGCAGTAAGTGCTGTGGAGGCTGCTCGAAGCCAAAAAAGTATCGAACATGCGCGTTTTATCTTGCACGAATCTTTTTCAGGGAGTGAAGCTCTTCGTGCTTCAGTTGTAAAGGGGTCTTGGAGAGAAGATCGGCGTGCAATGTTAGATCAGCACGATCCAGAACTGGCAAATGATATCTTTGAGGCCATGAAGGCTAATGGTACGTGGTATGTTCCAACTCATCTTACTCGAAGGGTTGATGCTTATGGAGAAGATCCGATTATTTTAGAAGATCCGATACTAAAATATTTGCATCCATTAATGAAATGGCAATGGCTTGAAGATGTGAATAAAACTATTGCCGAAGATCCCTCTCCAGAAGGGAGGCAGACCTACAAAGAATTTTACAAAAAAGGACTTGAACTTACAGGGCAGGCGCACCGCGCCGGTGTAAAAGTTTTAGCTGGTACGGACTATATAGTTGCCGGAATAACGGTACATGATGAATTGGAACAATTGGTTCTTGCAGGTTTAAGCCCTTTAGACGCACTTCGTGCAGCGACTGTTGGTCCTTCTGAGTATTTTGGTTTGCAGGATGAATTTGGCGAAATTAAAAAGGGGATGAGTGCAGATATAGTGCTTTTGAATAAAAACCCTTTAGTAGATATCGAGAACACGAAAGCTATTAATTCCGTTATATTCGACGGCAATTATTACGATAGAGACGCTCTAGATAATCTAGAAGCCTTAGTGGTAAAACGAGCAAGAAGTTGGAGTATCGCCTGCAAAATACTATGGGAGTTTATCAAGAATCCGGTGGGATATTAGCATGAAATGCCTGAGTTCTCAGATGCACAAGTATATAGCAAAACAGGATTTTATGCGTTCTTTAATTCTGGTGTGATCGGATTTTTCCGGGCTGTCTGCCATGGACGCTCTGATAGGGCTGAGGTCTACTTTTGCCATAGCTAAAAACAGGGCTTCTTCGGTCAGTAGGGCTTGCGACTTATAGCGAGACTCCCAAAAATGACCGGTGCATTGGTCTTCCTTGTTGGCCATGAGTGCAACAGGCTCTACCAGGCTGATATCCATTAGGCGGTTACGATACTGTTTGCTATATCAGACACAGTTTGTTGTTTTGCAGAATCAAGCTCCTCACCCTGTCGCCAATTTTGAACTAGTGCTGGCCCTTTAAACAGGCAGCACCATCGTTTCAGAATATTATCTGTGGACAAGTCTTTAATGGATTCAGGATGAAGTTTAACAACAATGTGTATATGGTTTGACATAACAGCATAGGCGCAAATATCAATAGCGAAGATTGACGACAATAGTCGAATACGGTTTTCAATCCCTTGCTTGCGGTGTTCGTAGCTTTTACCTGATGCCTTATCGAAACTGCACAGGTATGAACGCCGTACACAGCGTGAGACGATATGGTTGTACGGAGTATCGCTAATACTGACTTGTTCTTTCCTCGGACGAGTCATTTTATTTCTATTGTACTGTTATTATATGCAGAGACACGAAGAAGCCTGTGTTATCGATAGGTGAGAGCCTGTCCCCGGCGCTTCCTTGAAACCTCGGAATACTTAATGACTTAAGGATAAATAGCATGTCTAGAAAAGCTAGTTGTTCATGCGGAGAACTTCAAGTTGAAGTAAGCGGCGAGCCAAAAATAGTTGTTGCATGTTCCTGTACCATCTGTCAAAAACGAACCGGGTCTGTTTTTGGAGTAAGTGCCTATTTTTCAAATGATCAATTGCTGGCTAAAAATGGCGAGTTTAAGTCTTTTACAAGCACAGGTGATTCCGGTGGTAAAATAGAACGTCATTTTTGTCCGCGTTGTGGCTCTACTGTTTTCTGGGAAGCTCGTTTTGTTCCTCAATCTATAGGCATAGCTGTTGGTTGTTTTTCTGACCCTCAGTTTCCTCTGCCTATAGCAGCGGCTTGGTGTGCATCAAAACATGAATGGGTATCTTTTCCAAATGGTATTCCTACTTCAAACAACCAAGATTTTTCGAGTGGAGCCTAACAAAGTGTTCCTGTTGAAAGTTTTTCCGTTGCTGCTTTTGTGTTTTTTAACTCAAAAGCATGCAGTCCAAAAATCCAACAGAATACGGCGTTGAGACTCCGAGTTCCCCAGGAAAAGTAGACACCCTGTATAGTTATATTTGACCCTATATGGAGGTGTCCTTATGGGCTTGGTTGGCAGCTCATTAATAATTAGTCGCGGGAATTGTTCAGTATGAATACCATCGCGGAAAGCACTATTATACAGCGGAAGATATTGCTGTTTATCGATTATAACAAGCAACTAAATAATTTTACGATTGATCATGAGGCCAGGGCGGCACATATAGAGGTAGAGGCGCCTCTCAAAGAGTCGAAAAAATTCGGATTTTATTTTTGACGAACAATATTCAATCCTCAACCATAAAAAAATTTAGTGGAAAAACAGTATTCTGAATATTCATCTGAAAATATTGTATTTTCAAAAAAACGTTCTTGGGTACGACTTGACAAACACTATCAAATTGACTGTGAAATACCCTGCCAGCGAACTGAACAAATATATCAACAGTTTTTTGCTACATCCCGTACTGTGGTGAACATGTAACTTCACCATAAGCTCTACTACAAATAATCTTCCTGCTTGCAATTTCCTTAAGAGGATATATGAATGGCTAGTATCGAGTTTTCTAAAGAGGAAAAAGACGTGCTTTCCAAGAAAATAAAAAACTATTTTCTTGAAGAGCTAGAGCACGAAATTGGCCAATTTGACGCTCTTTTTCTATTGGATTTTATATCAGAGGAGATAGGGGTTTATTTCTATAATCGAGGGCTATACGACGCCCAAGCAATATTGGAAAACCGGGTAGAGAGCGTTGTTGAGGCGATTTACGAACTCGAAAAGGTTACTGATTTTAGACGCTAACGCATTGCGTTAGTAGCTGGGACCGGTTATACAACGAAAAATTTCAAACTTACCGGAATTCCAATCCGGAAAATTGAAGTTTTTCGCAAGAAACCGCTCTCATCAAATTTAATCCGTTATTCAAACACATGAAGGATTTCAGATTTATTTAAATAGCAGAGAATTTAGATAAAAGGTAATATGAAAACACTATTTCGAATAGCAATTATAGTCGGCTGCTTTTTGTTGGCTATTGCGTGTTACGTCTTCGGAATCCCGTATGGCGGTATAGCTTTCTTTTTACTGGGGTTAATATTTGAAGCGTTATTTTGGATCGGCATCTTCAAAAAAAAGAAAAACTTGGTCTAGCGGTTATATCGACTTACCAAGATTTAGGGAACCTCTGATTAATTAAGTGATTCCTCTGGCTTTCAGTAATTTAACGTGAGTAGGCGCGTGAGCGAGACGTGCTGGTTGCCTACAAGGACTTAGGTAAGTAGCGTTCGCAGGAGCGGAAGCTTTGCACGGCGAATGAGCGCAACACCCTCAGGTTAAATTCCTGAAAACCCCGTAGCGCCACGGGCATAATGGCGCGGCCGCGAAGCTTGCTCAATACCGGTCAATTATCTTCACGCGCGTATGATTAGGCTGCCGAATACCTACCCTTACACTATTGTATTAAAACAATGTATTATTGAAACAATATAACCAGGAGAGAACCATTGTTTAAAAAAGGAATTTTTGCGGCAATACTTTTCTTGACCCTCCAAGGATGCTTGAGCTTTGAACCCGAAAATACTACAGGCAATCGGGAGCAACAGAAAACCTATTTAAAATATTTAAACCGAGAAGTAATCTCTACGCACGGGCTCGACATCACCCTTAAGATTCCAGAAAAATTCTCGCCCAAGCCTATAATTAACTACGAGGCAACCTTCAATGCTCACCCGTTCTACGTTTCACTTGCGACACTCATATCGCTAGACACTCTACTGACGGTTCATGCGGAGTCCGTTGAGGATGGATCCGGTTATTTAAACTACAGTCATCTCGAGCGGTTTGATATTGATGACATGGTGTTCTATCGTAAAGACCAGTGTTTAAAACTGGATGAAAAGACTATTAACGCTATGCAAGATTTACGTTATGTCGCGAAAATAGGTTTTGACTTTGGATCGCCGACTTATTTAGCTCAGCTTTTCAAGCATTCTGACGACGCAAATAAGGAAATTGTGCTGACTCTCGCAAAACATGTTGATGACTGTTCGATGATACACGGCAGGTTTGATGAGTTTACTAACGAAATTAATCGTTTGATAGAAATAAATTTTCGTTGATATAGAGAGATATAATTTCTGCCCATCTCATACGGGGACTAGCCCCCTTTTCCGCACAGTTGGTTCGTTTTTATTTTCGGTTAAATACTAGGGCCTGTTAACACTAATTCGATTCATTCTGTTGCGGCTAAAATTTCGCTATCGAGTGATGCGGCACCCCGACGTTTGGAGCATAGTTTGGTTGTTCCAAATGAGCGATAAACAACGCTGAGAGCGAGATTTTAGCCGCAACCCGCAGGGCTGGGCCTGTATTTCCAGGCTGATGCGTTATTTTTCGCTCGTTTAGCCCGCTAAACAACGCCAAAAATGCCTTTCATCCTGAAAATACAGGCTCCAGCAGAGCGAATTGAATTAGTGTTAACAGGCCCTAGCCAAAAGCAACCTCAATCCGAGCATGGGTGCGCTACTCAGATGGGTAGGCTTTGCTCTTCGCAACTCGTCAAAGTCATACTCTGCTCACCCGGCAATAGAGGTAAAACCCGCTATTTAACGACTTCTTATATAGGTTTGAGAATCAAGCCTAAATACAACTGCCTATTCGCCGCGGGGCAACCAATAGAAATTGCTGCTACGGCAATATGCCTGTGATAGCATAATTATGCATAGATTCCCGCGGAGGCTTTCACCCGTGCCAACAGGTCAAAAAAAATACTATGACGAGTTGCTCAGCTACGCTCGGAAAATGACTTTCTATGGCGATGAGGCAGAGGATCTTCTGCAAACAGCGCTGCTTAGCGCGCTAGAAGCAAACCGTGGTGATATCACACACGAGGCTAATCGACGATGGTTGGTTGGTGTGCTTCGCAAGCAATCCCTCTTTGTCGCACGCACAGCGGCGCGGCGCAAGAAACGAGAAGCTGCGGTTACCTGTGTTGGCCAGTCCAGAGCTGAAAACGACCCATCAACCCGTGACTTTGTTAACACCCTGCCACCAAAACTCAAGACAACCGCGCTACTCATCTTAACTGGACATTCAAAGTTAGAAATAGCATTCCTATTGCGCGTTTCGGACTGCGCCCTTCGCCAGCGCATCGCCCAGATTAAAAAGCAGTGGCGTTTGTTCGATGGTCGATCGGTATTTGAGCTACCCGGTCTATCCGGAGAGCTCGCTTACGGTCGAATACGACAAGCACTACTCAAGGCACCAGTTCGCAACAAGATCACACTGGCGACTCACGATCCAAGCGGACATCTGATTATGTTTAACTCACAAAACGGAGGGTTACGGCAACTTAATGTGAAACCACGTCAAAACGAGGAACACAGCAATGTTTAGAGACAGCAATATAGGTGCCATTTGTTACTATGTGAACGATATAAACCAAACTGAGGCCTTCTATCGAGACGTCTTAGGGCTCGACGTAGATCGGATGGAGGATGAGGGAAGCGACTGGCTATTAGCTAAGACGGCGAACGGTGTGGAGCTTCTCTTCTTTGAGCAGGAATCTCGTCCCGGAAACTCGCCGATCATAGTGTTTGAACTTCCGGACGGCGGCATCGACGACGCAGTCACCGCGCTTGCCGAAAAAGGGGTGACCATTGTCACGCCCGTTAGCCATGCACCTGGAGGCTGGTCAGCAGAGTTTGCAGACCCGGATAACCACCAAATATCGATGTATCAACCCGGCGATGCACCAAGGAAAATAAACTAACCGGCTGTGTAGTTACACAAAAGCCTGTTACTACAGCGCTGAAAGCACTACCTGTTTTTTTAGTGGTGCGCTGAGTAGTGGGTTGACTTGAAGCTTTATTATAGGAACCTCTGATCAAGCTAATGGTTCCTATACTCAACACATCTCTCTCTACGTGCTTGCGCAAGTTTACATGTTCGATCAACTGAGTAGTATACAAAACCTTATAATATCCATCTCATTCATTGATACTTAGACTTAGTATTTACTACACCATGACATAGCTTCAAAATCTAACGACCGCTTTTCATAAATTATTTGAAAATCCAGCCTTCATAGCCTTGAGATTTCTACCACCGATCATTTAAGAAGACTCCAATCAGTACACCCAAAACACGCATATACACTTAGACTCGTGTCTTGATCTTCGGGCTGGCGGACCGAGTAATTGTAGACGTGCGTATCAGTGATTTACACATACGTTAGGTTCACCTAGATATCTTTAGTATACTTATAACTATATGGGCCAACTATTTATCAGGCTACTGACCACACAGATTGCTTCGGTTTCCTAAACACCAAAAATCGGGCTATGCGTTGCCATTCATAACGTGTAGCCTTTAGATGTGCGACCCAACGCGTTCAATTATCACAGATACTAACCGCCAGCACGCAAAATACACCGTAAATTAAAACCAAATTTGAAGACGCAATAGGCTAGAAACTCGCACAATTAAACCTTGGACAAACTGCATATATAAAACAGGGAGAGATTTAAATGTTTGAATGGGATGGCGACACTAAAAAACTTTTATCGACACTTTGGATTTTTCTCACCGTAAACTACATATATTGTGATGTATTCGGAATGCACGATGCAGACACCCTACAACAGTTATTATCTGGCGAAGTTGGAGATATAAAAATTACAGAAGAGTTTCTACTCTATTTTGCAATAATAATGCAAATCCCCATGATCATGATCCCCCTTTCACGGTACCTATCCTACAAAATAAACAAATATTTAAACATTGTCGCAGCAACAATATCTGGCGGAATACAAAGCTATACCGTCTATATGGGAGGCACACTTTTTTATTTATTTTTTAGCTTCTTCGAAATAGCTACTGCCTTAATAATTATAATAATGGCCATTCGATGGAAACCAACCGCCACACGTTAGCGGACCGAAAACACCTAGTCGACTGCCATTTTATGAAAAACCAAAAGGCAGAGTCTAACTTCATAACAGGCATTTCGCTATGTTGCGCGAGAAGCTAGGCGCCTAAAAAGCGTGTATGAGATAGTAGAAAAAACAACTTTTGTATTTATGCGGAAACGCAGTACGCCTGTTTTCGCAAAAAAATAGAAGCGGTATTTTTGTGAAGATGTTATTCGACAAAATCATGTTAACGGCCCAAGCAAGCTGACCAATATTGTTAACAGGCCCTAAGTAAACCGTATTATCGAATATCGCCCCAATGCAGAGTGCTTTTTACTACCACTGTGTACCGTCCGGGCTTTGGTGACCTGCTTTCAAATACGTTTGTCTTAACCGACGCTTTTAACAGGTCCCAACTCCCCCCGTAAATCCTGCTGCATAAGTTGCCGCACCTGACTGACACTATGCTGCTGGCTGAATAAGTATTGCAGCTTGGTGACCACGGCCTCGAGTGTCATATTGTTGCCACTGATAACACCGCAAGCTGCAAGTGTGCCGCCTGTTGCATAACCTCCCATATTAACCTTCCCCTTAAAACATTGACTGACATTGACGACGACTATGTCGGCCTCATCGGCCTTTTTTAAGAGCTCTACCAGCTGAGATTTATGCGGGGCGTTACCCACACCGTAGGTCTGTAGAATAATCGCCTTTACCGGTTGGGTAATAAAATAATCCAAGAGGCTGACATCCATCCCCGGAAAAAAACGCACAATAGCTATGGGTTGATCGGTGATTGGCGAGACCTTTAGAACCCCCTCCCCTGCGGCTCGATGGGATACTAATTGGCGGTATTCGATGCCGGCCTCCACAATCGCAGGAAAATTTGGCGAATCGAATGCGTCAAAACCGTCGGAGTGGGCTTTCGTCGCTCGGTTTCCGCGCAATACATGGTTGTTGAATAAAAGTGTCACTTCCGGAATGGGGTGCTGAGCGGCCAGGTATAGTGCGGTTAGCAAGTTAATCTGGCCATCTGAACGTGGTGTCAGCAACGGAATCTGAGAGCCGGTAACAATCACCGGTTTTGACAAATTTTCGAACATGAAGGACAGCGCAGACGCGGTGTACGCCATGGTGTCTGTGCCGTGCAGAATAACAAAGCCATCGTAGTCGTCGTAGCGACGCTGAATATCCTCAGCAATCTGCTGCCAATTGGCCGGCTGCATGTTGGACGAATCGATTAAATGGGTGTATTCGTTTATTTCAAACGCGGGCATTTCGTCGCGGGTAAAATCCGGATGTTGCTGCAAATAATGCGTGAGCACACCTGGTGCAGGACTATAGCCGTCAGCCGTTTTCAGCATTCCGATGGTACCGCCGGTATAGGCGACATAAATACGTTTTTGGGTCATGGCTACTCGCTGGCAAATCGGCGGTTGATACTTGGGCGGTTGTTCATTTAAAACCAAGTTAAGGCAGGTGTACTGTGAAAGGCACGGAATTATGCCAGACCTTGCAGGCTCGAACGCAATCGCTCAGCGGCACGCCTGCCGATATTCATTATAGCCCCGGCCAGAACAGCCCCGATCACAATAGCCCCGGCCAGAATTCCGCCGCCCGCAGGCACAAAGATACCCGCTAAAAATCTAAGGCGGTTACAAATCGAGTACGAGCGTATCCGACAACGCCCGTGAGCAGCAGGTGAGAATGTGCTCCTGGCTGGCCTTTTCGTCTTCAGTTAAAAAGGCATCGCGGTGGTCCACTTCGCCTTCTTTCACGCCAACATAACAAGTGCCACAGGTCCCCACTTCGCAAGATACCGGCACCGTAACACCATTTTCGTCAAGTGCGTCAACAATCGTTTGCGTCGGCCTGACAGCCACCCGGGCACCCGTGCTGGCAATCACCACGTCAAAGGGTTTATTGTCAGCGGCATTTATTTCCGTGGCAAAGGCTTCATAGTGCAACTGCGCTTCCGGCCAGCCCGCGTTACGCGCGCTTTGCAGGATATAGTCGCGGTATTGCTGTGGACCACACACGTAAATATGCGCCGTAGGGTCTGCGTTCGCGAGTACTGCAGGGGCGTCTATTCTGCCCTGCTCCCGACTGAAATAGACAGATAGCTTCCCAGCAAACGGATCGCTTCGCAATTCTTCCAGGTACGGCGCCTGAGTCGCCGTTGGAACACTGTAATGCAAGTGAAACGGCTGCCCCGAACTCTGCAGGGTGCGCGCCATCGCGAGCAACGGGGTAATGCCGATACCGGCAGCGAACAGCAAAGACCTCGGCGCGTTCACTGCCAGCGGGAATGCATTACGCAAACCGCTAACGGTTACCACGGAATTCAATTGCAGTTGATCATGAATGGCTATGGAGCCTCCACGACCGTCACTTTCCCGCCTAACAGCGATGATATAGGAGCGACAATCACCGGCGGTATTACACAGGGAATACTGCCTTGTCTGGCCGTTGGGCGCGGTGATATCAATATGGGCACCCGCTTCAAAGGCCGGTAACACGCAGCCATCAACCGCAGCGAGTGTGTATTCGCGCACGCCCTCACAGAGATCGCGCAGTTGTTGAACGGAAACGGAGATGGGTAACTTTACAGGCTTGTCGTTCATACTTTCACTGCCGAACTGAATTAATTTGGAATTGCTTCAAGGAGCCAGGTTTAAGGATGCATCACGCAGGTTTCGCCTGAGACAGGGTTAGGGCAAGATCATCAATCATATCTTCCTGCCCGCCCACGGTTCGTCTCCGGCCCAACTCCACCAGCAGTTCCCGTGCAGGTACGCCGTATTTCTTTTCTGCGCGCTTGGCAAACAATAAGAATGAACTGTATACACCCGCGTAGCCGAGGGTTAATGCGTCTCGATCAACGCGTATAGGCTGGTCCATCATGGGCACCACTAAATCTTCAGCGACATCCATAATTTTGTTCAGATCGATGCCATCTGCGATGCCCATTCGGTGCAACACTGCGCAGAAAACTTCCAACGGTGTGTTGCCTGCACCGGCCCCCAGGCCAGCGACTGAGCCATCGATACGATTGGCCCCTGCCCTAACGGCGGCCACGGAATTGGCGACCCCCATACCCAGATTATGGTGCCCGTGAAAGCCCACCTCTGTTTCCGGCTTGAGCGCCTGGCGCAATTGCGTAATTTTTTCTGTGACTTCTTCAGGCAGCATATAGCCAGCCGAGTCAGTGTAATAAATGCAGTTGGCACCGTAGGATTCCATCAGCTTCGCCTGCTCGAGCAGTGCTTCTGACGAGATCATGTGGGCCATCATGAGAAATCCGACGGTATCCATGCCCATGGTGCGGGCGGTGGCAATATGCTGTTCGGAAACATCCGCTTCCGTGCAGTGGGTGGCTACGCGTATCGTCCCCACGCCCGCGCTATGCGCCATTTTTAATTCATCGACGGTGCCTATGCCAGGAATCAGCAATGCCGAGATTTTTGCGTTTTTCATGCGCGGGATAACCGCCGCAAAATAGGCTTCATCGGTATGCGCGGGAAATCCATAATTGACCGAGCTGCCGCCCAGGCCATCGCCGTGGGTAATTTCGATCAACGGTACTCCCGCCTCATCAAGGCCGCAGGCCACGTCTATCATTTGTTGCACACTGATCTGATGCCGCTTCGCGTGCATCCCGTCGCGCAAACTCATATCGTGCAGAATAATCTTCTTGTCTGCTTCGCTCATAAAATTCTCCTAGGGATCTAAAACACCACTAAATGTTCAGGGTGCTCCGGTTAGCCACGCGCGGGTAGTTGCAGTTTTTGGTTGGCGACCTGCTCAGCAAACAATTCTGCGGTGCGCAGGCCAGCAGCGGTCATGATGTCGAGGTTACCTGCATATTTGGGCAGGAAATCGCCCAAACCTTCCACTTCGAGGTACACCGATACCCGGTTGCCGTCGAATACCGGGCCATTTTTTACGCGGTATCCCGGCACATACTTTTGGACTTCCGCTACCTGCTCTAGCACTGCGCGGATAATCGCCTCGCGGTCCGGCTCGTGTTGGGTTATGCAATGTACGGTATCGCGCATTAGCAACGGTGGCTCGGCGGGATTGATAATGATGATGGCTTTGCCTCGCGCAGCGCCGCCCACCTGCTCTATGGCCTTGGCGGTGGTGCGCGTGAATTCATCAATATTTTTGCGGGTGCCCGGGCCAACAGATTTAGAGCTGACGGTCGCCACAATTTCGCCATACGCTACCGGTTGCACCGATGACACTGCCGCAACTATAGGGATTGTCGCCTGGCCACCACAGGTCACCATGTTGACATTCATAGCCAGGCTCGCAGCATGGTCGGCGAGGTTCACCGGAGGAACACAGAACGGGCCTAATGCTGCAGGAGTGAGGTCGATCATAATTACACCGGCAGCATTGAGTTTTTCCGCATTGTCCTTGTGGGCGTAGGCGGATGTGGCATCGAAGGCGATCCGAATATCGTCTTGCTCAATGTACGGCAATATGCCGTCGACACCAGTGATAGAGGTTTTCACACCCATTTCCTGCGCGCGCTTGATACCTTCCGACTCGACAATACCAACCATCCAGACAGGCTCAATCCACGCACTGCGTTGCGCTTTCATTAGCAGATCGGTGCCAATATTCCCCGGCCCAATGATGACCGCTCTCAGTTTTTTACTCATATAACCCTCTGATTCTGCTCACGCAAAATGCGCTGTCCTCCAGCAATCGCCTGCAAGTTGAAACCGGATAAGTAACGACTACACACACTACAACTGGACATGGCAGCCAATATAGCATCTAATAGTATTGTCATACAATGTTACCGTATACCTATATCATACACTAAGGCGGAGATCCGCAATGGCAAAAACGAACACTGTACTTATCGTCGGCGCTGGCCCTGTGGGCGCCGTTCTCGCTTACGCGCTGCGCGCCCAAGACATACCCGTGACCATGATCGAGGCGCTGGCTTCACCTGAAATTGATTGCCGGGCGGCCTCTTGCCATCCACCGACGGTTGCCATGCTGGACGAGCTGGGGTTACTGGAAGACGGCCTGGAGCAAGGGCTGGTATCTCCGGTTTTTCATTACATCGACCGGGTCACTGGTGAGCTGGTAGGCCGTTTTGATATTGGCGCTATGGCGGAGCCGCCTAAACACCCATACGTGCTGCAGTGGGAGCAGTACAAAATTGTCCTGACGGTACTCGACCGGCTGAAAGACGACGCGGGTTTTGATTTACGCATGTCCACACGCCTCACCGGCATTCAACAAAACGACGAAGGCGTGATCGCGACGGTTGAGACTGCCGAAGGCGAAAGCGTATCAATCGACGGTCGCTTCCTGGTGGGTTGTGATGGTGGACGCAGCACTGTACGCAAGCTGCTGGACATCGAATTCGAGGGTTTCACCTGGCCAGAACGTTTTATAAAAATCGATACCCGCTACGACTTTACCAACCTCAGCGAGGCCATCACCAACCGCAACTATTTTTCCGATCCGAACCAGTGGATGAATCTGTTTAAAGCCCGCGGCGAAGACGGTTCAGGCATGTGGCGCTCGGTGAGTCCGACTCTGCCGGAACAGAGTGAAACAGAGCTCACGTCTGCAGAAGCCGTCGAAGCCCGCCTCCAGAAATTCTGCCCATCAGATACACCATACGATATCGTCAACGTCGCCCTCTACCATGTGCACCAGCGAGTTGCCGCCACGTTTAATCAGGGTCGCGTACTTCTCGCCGGTGACGCTGCACACGTTAACAATCCGGTTGGCGGCATGGGAATGAATGGTGGTATCCACGACGCGGTAAATCTGGCCGAAAAAATCGCCTGCATTTGGTCGGACGGTGTCGATTATCAGCCCCTGTTTAACCGCTACACCCGCCAGCGCCGCAAGGGGCAAATTGACTACGTTCAGGCCCAAAGTATTCGCAACAAAGAAACACTGGGGGAAACCGATCCCGCCAAACGCGCGGAGAAACTTGCCGCTATTCGTCGTCAAGCAGAAACCCAGGTGGAACACGACGCGTTTATCCGCCGCGCCTGCATGATCGACAGCCTTAACGACGCTAACGCCACCCTTTAGGAGAAATTGCCATGGCCATTGCCCGCCACCCAAGACAACCCGAGCTGGTCGACATACCACTCGAAGAGATCATGGACAAGTACGTCTCGCGCTTTAAGGACCTGACGCCCGACTGGGATGCTTTTGCCGATGCGAATATCGACGGCTATAGACGAGCCCAGCATCGTTTCGTGGGCGCTGGCGCTTCAGGCAAACACGAAGACAGCACTATCGTTCCTGCCGGCAACTTCACACTCTCCATCATGCTGGTACCGCCCGGCCAGGCAAACGCCCCACACACCCACGAAGTCGAGGAAATTTTCTTTGTCCTCAAAGGTCGCTGCGTTGTGTTTATCGAAGATGAGGACGGCAATCGTCTCAGCAGCGAACTGGGCCCTTGGGAAATGATTTCCTGCCCCGCCGGAGTTATTCACGGCTACATCAACCAAACTGAAGAAGATGTTTACCTTCAAGTCATGCTCGGCCGCGGCAAACCAGAAACCGCGGGATTTACCGATGACAGCCTGTTCCAAAATAGGGAACGCCATCTAAATCCTTGAGTGCCTGCACTCTCGGATCGGCTTGCGGCGCTGCCGCCGCCTCCGGTTGCTGCGCCGCCACAGAGGCGGCTCAGAATCCGAAACAGTCGCGGTGTGCTTCGCTATTTCATCGTCCCGGTGACGCCCTGCTGCGTCCTTACCCCCTAACGAGGCACCTATGTTTACCACTCGCCCCGAAATTTGCGGCACGTTTGGCGTTGTCAGCTCCACTCACTGGATCGCTTCAAGCGTCGGCATGGCCATGCTTGAGCGCGGCGGCAACGCGTTTGATGCCGCGGTTGCCGTAGGCTTTACCCTGCAGGTTGTGGAACCTCACCTGTGCGGGCCCGCTGGCGAAGTACCTATTCTGTTCCACGCCGCGCAAGCAAACCGCACTTCGGTTCTCTGTGGTCAGGGCGTTGCGCCAGCAGCAGCGTCGATCGCCGCCTTCCGCAATCAGGGATTGACCTCCGTTCCAGGCTCCGGGCTGATCGCCGGTGTTGTCCCCGGTGCCTTTGACGCCTGGCTTAAACTGCTGCGCGACTACGGCTCGCTGCGGCTAAAAGATGTGCTCGAACCGGCAATCCACTATGCCGAAGCGGGCCACCCGCTATTGGGCGGCGCCGCGCGCGCTTTAAGTGAAGTTGCCGACGCATTTCGTACTGAATGGCTCAGCTCGGCACCCGTTTGGCTGCCCGGAGGCGAAGTACCGCGTGCAGGGCGGCTATTTCGCAATCCAACACTGGCGAACACCTGGCGGCGGATAATCAAAGAGGCAGGGAACGGGAGTCGTGAACAACAGATAGAGCGTGCGCGTTACACCTGGTCACAAGGGTTTGTCGCCGAGGCGATCGACAAATTTAACCGTGCCGAACCCCTGATGGACGCCAGTGGAGAACGCCACGTTGGATTTCTGACCGGCGATGATATGGCACGCTGGGAGGCCAGCTACGAAACGCCCACCACCAGTCACTACCACGATTGGACAATTTGCAAAACTGGCCCCTGGGGCCAGGGCCCGGTGCTGTTACAGGCACTCAAGTTGCTGGAAGGCTACGACCTCAGCCGTATGCATAGTAACGACCCGGAATTTATTCACCTGCTGCTGGAAGCCCTGAAGCTGGCCTTTGCCGACCGGGAAGCCTACTACGGCGATCCGGATTTTTCCGACGTACCAATGGCGACGCTGCTAAGCGATAAATACGCCAGCGAACGCCGCGCATTAATTGGCGAACGGTCAGGTGTTGATTTGAACCCCGGGGTTATCCCCGGTTTTGAGGCGCAAGTAGCAACCACCCTTGCTCAAGTCAGGATTGCCGACGGCGGCGACGGCGGCGGGCTGGGGGTGGGCGAGCCCACCATGGCGCACTTGAGAGACACCACCAAATCCGCTGATGGCGGTGGACTCGGAGAGCCTACCATGGCGCACTTAAGGGCCACCACCAAGCCGGGTGATACGGTGCATTTCGATGTTATCGATCGGTTTGGCAATATGGTCTCGGCAACGCCCTCAGGCGGCTGGCCGCAGTCTTCGCCCACCGTCCCAGGACTCGGCTTTGCCCTCAACACCCGTGCCCAGATTTTCTGGCTCACACCAGATCTACCCGGCAGCCTGGTTCCCGGTAAACGGCCGCGCACCACGCTCACCCCCACCCTCGCTTTCGCCGATGACGGCAGCGCCCTCAGCTGCGGTACCCCGGGCGGCGACCAGCAGGACCAATGGCAACTGTCATTACTGGTGCGACTGATCAACCATAAGTTGCCTCTGCAGCAGGCGATTGATATGCCACTGTTTCATAGCATGCACGCACCCGGCTCCTTTTATCCGCGCACTGCCATGCCAAACGTAATAGTGGTGGAAGAGAACCTCGGGCAATCCGTGATTGATGAACTTACCCGCCGCGGTCACGATGTAAAAGTAGCACCAGCATGGTCTGCCGGACGCCTGACCGCCGCCGCCAGAGACCCCGACGGGTTACTCCGCGCGGCGGCAACGCCACGGCTGATGCAGGCCTACGCGGTTGGCCGCTAAGCCATTCACCACCGAGAGCTGACTATCCCACAGCGGGCGAGGCAGGTGCGCAGCGCCTGCCCTACCTTTAAATGGAAAGCCTGTCGAGCGGCATCGAATCATCAAGGGAAACTCAACAACAAGCAGGGCGGGATTGAATCGAAACGACTAGGTTAGCTTTCACACTCAGCACGTTTGGGCGTTGCCCAACCCGCCCCGGTGCTGCAACGGGGCAGCCAAGCAAACTGGGATCGGCAAACTGCGGCAAACAGAAAAACCACGAAAATGCGATTAAGTTGCGAAGCGAATCTGGATATTCTCGGGCAACGCTAGCTCGCCCGATTAGCCCAGACGGCGTTAGGTCTACCGGCTAATCGATCTGAAGACAGACTACGCCATCGACAATCGAAATTGGCCAGGTTTTCAGCGCCTGCCGACAGGGCAACTTGGTCGCCGCACCGGTGGTGACACAAAATCGTCCACCGTGAACCGGACAAACCAGTTGATCCTCGACGAACTCGCCTTCAGCCATGGAGGCAATCGCGTGGGTGCACTCGTCCTCAAGCGCATAGTAGTCACCCTGATAGTTGCACAACACGATAGGGTCCATGCCCTCTGGATCGAAGCGGGACATCTCCCCCGGCGCCAGTGCATCGGCGGGGCATAAGGGAACGTACTGTGCGGAGGTGGCAACAATCGCCTCTCTATTTTCAACGGTATTCATGTCGGCAACCCTGAAGTCTTTGAAATTTTGTGTATTATTGTATTACAAACACACAATAGTCAAGCTGGATGGCTTGACTCCCGTTTGCCGCTGGTAAGCGTTTGTTGATGAACACGAAAACCGCTTGAATACTTGTCATACAATAATATATTGTTACAAACTTACCTATCGCATGATTCATCCATAAATACACCAACCGGGAAACACATACATTGGAATGGTTAACAATTGTTTTAGCCCTCGTGGCCACCGGCTTAATTGCTGGTGTTCTTGCCGGGCTGTTGGGCGTCGGCGGCGGTATCGTCATAGTACCGGTACTATTTTTCGTTTTTCAGGCAATAGGTGTCTCTTCTGACAGCGCCATGCTCATCGCCACTGGCACCTCACTGGTGATTATTATTGCAACCAGCATTTCCTCTATCCGTGCACACCATACCAAGGGGAATGTCGACCTTGCCCTGGTGCGCCTGTGGTGGCCATTTATCGTACTCGGCGCCTTGAGCGGTGTTTTACTATCGACCCATATCGGCGGCAAATTCGCTTCTATTGTATTTGGATGTACGGCAATTTTGGTCGCTTGTAATATGCTTTTTCGGGCCAGCAGTGCGCCGCTGCTGGCACAGCTTCCAGGCAAAACTTTTCAGGCAATCCTGGCAGTGATTATTGGCGGGATTTCAGTGATTATGGGAATTGGCGGCGGCACCCTGGGAGTGCCGCTGCTAACGGCATGTAATTTCCCTGCGCACCGCGCTGTGGGTACGGCTGCGGCATTTGGATTTATCATTGCCGTGCCCGGCGCGTCTCTGTTGTTATTGCTGGCCAGCACCCCCGCAGACGCGCCAAGAGGAACCTACGGCTTTATCAACCTTATTGGAGTGGCGTTGATTATGCCTCTCTCAGTCGTTATGGCACCGGTGGGCGTAAAACTCGGTTCACTGATCAACGGGACAACGCTCAAGCGAATTTTTGCGCTGTTTCTGGTGCTGAGCGGCTTACGAATGATGGTGCAGGCGCTGGCCTGAAAAATTACATCTCTCCGGCGGCTTCAGCTTCAAGCGGATTCACTTCAAGCGTGGCCACTGCAGCCGCCCGGGCATTCACCAGATGCTGAGTCATCGCTTTCGCCGCACCATCAGCGTCTCCCGCAGTTATGGCGTCCATCAGCCTGTCCCACTCATCCATCCCGGCGTCGAGCCGGCCTGGCATGGACATAGATCGATAGCGCAGATACTGCACTCGTACCAATAATTGCCGGGCGATATCGTAAATAACCTTACTGCCACAGTTAGCTAAAATCGTTTCGTAAAATTCGCTGGCCGCCAAGGATAACTCTAGCAAATCGCCCTTGTGCAATTGCTTGTGAATCTCCTTGTGCACCCTAACCAATGCTTTTAACGCCGTTTTGTCGCCAAGTTCGACAAACCGCTTCACCGCCTCGGTTTCCAGCTTCATACGCACCAAATACACATCACTGGCATCTTCGGCACTGATTACCGCCACTCGCAGCGTGCGCCGCTGCCCGATTTCGATCAGATTTTCCGATTGCAACTGCCGCAGTGCCTCGCGCACAGATGTGCGGCTAACACCCAAGGCTTCACACAACTCACGCTCGATTAAGCGCTTCCCCGGCGGATATAAGCCGCTACTGATGGCATTCCTGAGTTTGTCCAATGCGTGATCACGCACCAGAGCTGGGTTCGCCGTTATTTTCAAGTCCTGGTATTTCAATGCTTCCTCACATATTCAATTATCATGTTACCGGTTTTCGCAAGATATACCCGATAAACCCCCGGGCACTAGCGTGTTCATAACCGCTTTTTTGGGCAGCCCTTAAACCTAAATCCAGTAATCAGGGTCTGGCTAAGTAAGAGCTCAAAATTTTTTGGTATAGCCAAATCGCCCTAAAAATACGCCATAGGACGGTTCTTAAACCAATATGTTTAACTGGGCAATTTAATTCACTTGGCCAAAAGTTTCGACAACGGCTGACCAACACCCAGACGCGCGGATTGCAATAAACTATAGGCCGTGAGCAAGGACGTTTTCGGGTTATCCGGCGCCGCACGGCCGAATATTTCGAAGCGAAAATGCCCGAAGTCACCTTCAGCGTAAATAATGCCTAACGGATCGGTCACCGCCCGGGAAGATACCAAACGCACGCGCGTCAACTCCAGACCCAGCCCCGCTAACGCCACGGCAACAGCCACATTCGCGTTTTTGGGAAACTGCAGCGCCGCGTCACGCGCATTACCCTCAAAAAAGACTTCTTCCTCGCTGGTATGCGCCAAATCGATCAGCGATTCCGCGCGCGTACCAATCCATGCATGCGGGGGCTTGAGCGAAGTGTAGGTCACATTTTTTAGGCCGCCAAAGCGGGCCGCTGCCAGCCCGTCTAGACCGGCAACCGCCCCCGCGGGTATCAATAACTGAGCGCCACCGCGCTCACTGGCGTCCATCAGCAGCTCGCTGGTGCCGGTATCTGCCAGCCCACCAACGGAAGAGATCATGACATTAATGCCACTCGACAACAACGCGGGCACATACTGCATAACCGCCTGATGCCCAGCACACTCCAGGACAATGTCCGGCTTTTTAGCCACTAACGCTGCCACATCATGCACTGCTCTGGGAGCAGAGCGCCCCTCACGCACAAGAACGGCAGCGAGCCGGTCTTCTTCACCAAGACTGCAGAGTACCCTGGCGATCTCCTGCCCGATTGCGCCGTAACCGATTAATCCGATTTTCAAAAGCCTTTCTCTCTAATACAACCCGTAGAACTTTGTATGATAGTATTATCTCACTACAAAGAACAGTCAGGTTTGATCTCGGACATAGTGTCGCGATTATGCCGTGAAATTGCAGACGTACGGGATACGCAAGTCTCGCCACTTCCAAGAGCTAAGAGCAGACTATTCGAACCGCGCGATGGAAGCCGGTCGAAACCACAGTCGAGTGCTACTCGGGCTAGAAACCACGCGCGTGAAAGAAAGAATGAGTAAAGAAATGCGAACCCGCAATTGTCTATCGCGAAACCAGCATGCTTCCTAAAAGAACGACGCCGAACGCAAGCGGGAACAAAAGCAACGCACCCGACTGAAATAGTCGAAGGCACAGGATTGAGCTCAACGCCTGAAGCGCGAAATTCCCCGGCGAGAGTATGGAGGAGTAGCAATAACCTTGAGGCCCCGCAAGGTCACGAAAAAACATTCCTTGCGGAATCACTGGCCAATACCTGACTGGGCACTGCACCAACGATCAAGTGCTCCACTGTTTTTTCGTGATCAACAGTTCCAATCAGCTGGGCTTTTCAACCCCGAAATAGTCATGTAGAGAATCGATAAACGTATTCATAATATCGACGGCGAGCGCCTGGTCCGACGCGCGAATCGCGTCCAAGAGTTTGCCATCGCATTCCAGGGTTTTCTCGCGGTTGGCTTTATTTTCGTGAATCTGATTGCGCACCAGCTGGAAACTGTCATTGACCATTGCAGCACACTGCGCCATAAGTGCGTTGCGGGATGTAATACGCAACAATTTTTGCAACGCTTGATGCGCTTCCACAAAGGCGGTGATGTCATCTTGCTCATGCGCCTTTTTTTCATCGTCGAAGCACGCCTGTAACTGAACAACGTCTTCCGGTTTAGCCAGGTGTGCGGCACGCCGTGCAATTTGGGTATCGATCAAACGGCGCGCTTCCAGTCGATCGACAATATCGCGCTGGGTATCCAAAGGACATAAGTAGCCTCGCTCGTGAGACTCCAATAAACCCTCACGACTCAGCCTCGCCATGGCTTCGCGCACAGGTGTTCGCGAAACGCCATAACGTTTCGCCAAATCGACTTCCACCAATCGCTGACCCGGCGAAAAAACATCACCCACCAAATCTTCCTTGAGTAAACCATAAACCTGGTCGCTTAATTTCGGAGGGTGTACCACTGTTCTCATGTCTTTTCTCATTCCCGTATTTTACCCCGGTTATTGTATTTCGCTGCTTACTTTAGCGCCAGCCAATGGTATACTGTATACAGTATTCCATTGGCCGCAGCGCTTGTTCTTTCGCCTGCTGTGCCGTTTGTTGTTCAACGCACTTTGTCGAGTTAGGTTATGTCATATAAAACAATTGCCGCTGCACCACTAACGCCCCACATAGGCGCACTTATTTCCGGAGTCGATCTCACACAAGAGCTAAATCCCGAGACCGTCGAAGACCTGCGCCAGGCCATTGCCGATTACCAAGTCATTTTTTTTCGTGACCAACAACTTGATCCTGCCTCGCTAAAGCGAGTCGGAAAATATTTCGGTGAGCTGCAAATTCACGCGCTCAAAGGTCTGTCCGAAGAACACCCGGAAGTTCGCAAACTCCACGCTGACGAAAATTCCAAACATGTCGCTGGCGAAGAATGGCACACAGACATGTCTTGTGCAGCCGTCCCTCCACTCGGCAGTATTTTATACCTGCACACTTTGCCAACACTGGGCGGCGATACTATGTTTGCATCAATGTACGCGGCCTACGACGCACTTTCCGATAGAATGAAAACCTATCTCGAAGGCCTTACTGCCACCCACGACGGTAAACTGGCTTTTGGCCGCTTCGACCCAACCGGTAATTTTCCCGTTGCCACCCACCCCGTTATCCGCACGCACCCTGTAACCGGCAAAAAACTCCTTTTCGTTAACCGCGGCTTTACTTCGCATATTAACGAAATATCAAAAGAAGAAAGCGAATCCATTCTCGCTTACCTATTCCGTCACTGCGAAAACCCGCTGTTTCAACTACGGTTCCGCTGGGAACCACACTCCGTTGCATTCTGGGACAACCGTTGCACCCAGCACCTGGCCATCTGGGACTACTATCCACAATTGCGTTCGGGCTATCGCGTCCAAATTCAGGATGATCAATAAATACAGGGCTACGCCTGCCGTATCAAACTTGGCAAGCCCCGTTCGCGGGGCTTGCCAAGTTCCAGCGGCAAAAACTTAAAACTGGACGACCTCCCTCCACATAACTTCCCTCCACATAACTTCCCTCCACACAACTTCCCTTCAGCCACTTAATAGCGAGTGAGTTTTTCCTCCAACTGGCCACACAATAAGCATGCATCCCGTAGCGAGTATCTAACCCGCATAGTATTGCTTAGTTTCAAGCTGCGCTGACCAGCAGTGAAAACGGCCGATTTTCACTCAATTAAATTTTTTGCTCAACCAGGATGCGAGCTATAGAGAAACGCATATTTGCTTCCAGGAACACGTCCTTTCCGACCTCTTAAAGGAACCTCTGATTTTTTGCGACTCCGACATCGACCCGGCATCCGGAGATTGCTCACAAGATTCGTTACAGGTGGATATTCTAAAAATGTAAATAGCTAATACTATTTCAGTACGCATGTTGTAGATCGAAAACATCGACAACAACGCGAATAATGCGCACAACAGACAAGGTCTTTTTATGGCAGACCCAGACCCAAACGTCTGCACCAGGATCAGCTTTTCGCAACATATTCACAGACGTAAATACGCGCGTTGTTTTTTCTCACCCAGGTTGGGTTGCTAATCAGGAATTAAAATTACACCGTGCTGCCAACACAACGGCTAAACAAAAAAGTGGGGAATCAGTCACGTCGACCTTACCCCCAAAGCTACTAACTATCTCAATAATACGATCGACACCCACAACTAATAAGTCCGCTTTACAGGACCAGGCTGAACTTGAAGTACTTGTTATCGCCTGATGTGCGAAAAAAATTTCACAGTTGCGGTTGGCAGCTGCACCTTAAGTCATAGACACAGGACCGCCACGGCGGCGTTGCGAATAGGGCCGTAGTGTGAGCAACATGATTACTGCAAAGACGCAAATCGGAATGCCGAGCATTAAAATAGACTGATAAGAGCCCGATGCATCAAACACCACGCCGAAAGCAAGTGGCCCTAATCCCATCGCCACCATGACTGCGGAAAACAGCACACTAAACACTTCGGCAAATGATCGCAGACCAAAATAGCGACTGGTCAGATACGCCAGCATATCCACCTCAGCTCCCAAGCTGCCCCCCAGTAAAATGGCAGCACAATAGAGTGTCCAGAACGGTAGGGGCAACAGGAAAATAGCAATGCCCAGTGCCGACAACGAGAAGAAAATAAAGGCGATTACACGAGCGTCATGCCGGTCGACCAAGAACCCGATCATCAATCGTCCAGCAAATGCAGCGGCACCAAAAGCGGAAGCCAACTGGGCAGCTTTAGACGCACTCACACCTCGATCCGTTAATAGAGGCACTAGGTGGGGAATTAAACCGTAAAGAACAAAAGCCAGCGCCATAAAAATGGTGACCAAACTCCAGAACTCGCGCTTAAAAATCGCCTCACGCAATGTATAACCCGACACTTGCTTAACAGCGCCATCAGTACCGGCTTCCTGTTCACTGTCATCAGTTTCGTGCGATGGCGACTCGCGCAACGCAAACGCCACCAGTGGCAAAGTCACGAGAAGAAGTATCACCCCTAAACCGATGTAGCCACCGCGCCAGCCGAAATGATTGACCAACACTTCTGTCAATATCGGTACATACGCGAAACCAAGACCGGTACCACTGCCCGCGATACCAATCGCCAAACCGCGCGACCGATCGAACCAGGTCGACAGCAGACGCATATACGGCACGCTGTTGGAGCCCACTGCAATCGTTCCAATCGCGATATAAATCGCAATAAACTGCCAGTACGACTGCATCAAAGGTGCAACAAGAAAACACAACGCCTGCAGCGCCACAGAGGGAATGAGTACCTTTTTAACACCGAACCGATCGATAAATCGGCCAATAACCGGCAGGGAAATCGCCGTGAACAACATCATCAACGACACCGCCAAACTGATACCTGTGCGGTCCCAGCCGAATTCACGGCTCAGCGGCTCAGAGAACAAACCAATCGACGCGAGGCAAAATGCCGCCGGACCACTGGATATCCCAAGTAAGCAAATAACAATAATAAACCACGCATGCGCGCCCCTTGCGTGATCCTGAGCAGGCGGCACCTCACGGGTGCCTCCTGCATCTTCACTATCGACATGAGTCATTACATCAGACATAGACCTAGAACCAGACTTTGTAGTTAACGCCAATTGTGCGCGGACGTGTGGTGTAAACGCGGTAGCCATCACCGGTTACACGCAGACCAATCTCAGGAATTTCGTCGGTGAGATTATCGATAAACATTCCCAGTTCCCAAGTATCGCGACGAATACCAGCGCGTGCAGACACCAAGTGATAGCTATGCAGCTCCTGATAATTACTGTCGTCCTCATTAAACGCCGTGTACGAATTACCGCGATAATTAAAATTGGTTGAGATAAAACCGTTGGAACCGAATTTGGGTAATTCAAATTCATATTGCACCTGACCGGAAAAAGCCACGCGTGCAGTGTAGGGCAGACGATCGCCGCTGTAGCCCGTCGTTTCCGCAGAATCTGGCAAGTCCTCAGCCAGTTTTGAATCGGTGTAGGTGATACCAATATTCCCGGTCCAGCCGTTGGAGAAATCCGCATTCAACATCGCTTCGACACCGTCCACCGTGCTTTCACCGGCGTTGGCGATGTACACAAACGTACCCTCAGGATCGGTAGCGGAAATCTGTTGACGCGACCAATCAATGTGGTAGAACGTTAACTCACCATAAAGGTGTTGGCCAAGGTAACTCTTAGCACCCACTTCGTAGTTCCACAACTCGTCCGAGTCATACTGCCCTGGAACCGTAATGCCGTACTGCGCAGCCGTGTCTGCGTTGTTGACACCGCCGGGGCGAAAACCAGAGGCCGCACGGGCGTAAAGTGTGGTGCTCTCGCTGAGCATGTAGGAAAGCGCCAAGTTGTAACTGACTTCGTCTTCAGTAATCTGCTCTTCCAACTGGACCACGTCGTCGGTTTGCACGGGAGAACTGGGGAATCGCAAGCCCTGGGTAGACACTCGCTTTTCGTCGATATCGGCTTCGTAATAACGCACACCAATAACACTGCTGAACCTGTCAGTAAAATCAATTGTGGTTTCGGCAAACGCAGCGAATTGATCGACTGTGCTGGAGCTCAAACCAGAGTTAATGTCGTCCATGGCAAAGCCCGACTCGACACAGTCTGCGTGAAAATTACAGGCGGCTTCGCCAGACTCCTGATCGGCGACCAGCGCAGCGTTACGCGCGTCCATTTCCTGACCGCCAAAAAACACACCCGATACCAATTGCACAGGACCGGCAAAATCCGAACTAAAACGGAACTCCGATGAGAACATTGAAAACTGTTGATCCTGGTGATAGGCCAGCCATGCGGGAATACCGAAAAATACCGCCGTAGGTGTACTGTCTCGAGACAAATACATATCGCGATCCAGGTAGGAACCGGTAGCAGTGAAGGTACCAAAATCCGCACTATAGTCAGCGACGACACTAAATAAATCGATTTCATCTTCAAAATTTTCAAGCGTAGGGGAAATATTGTTGTACGCGCCTTCGGAATACTCGTAGTACTGGGAATCCTCGGCTTCAGACTCCTGATGAATCACACTCGCCTTCACCACAAGATTCTCTGTCGGCTGTGCACCCACCAGCAGTTTGCCACCAGACACCGTCTGATCATTCACATTTTCATCGACATCCCCCGACTCAGAAACCTTATCGATATAACCACCGCCGAAATCACCCCATACAACACCGCGAACGGCAAGCTTATCTGTGACGATTGGCAGGTTCACCACGGCCTCACCGCGATAAAACGGATTTCCGTCAGAAACGCCCGCCGCTGAAAATGAAACACTTCCCTCAACATCGCTGAGATTGGCGTCGTTGGTAACGAGACGCAAAGTGCCGCTCATCGAACTGGCACCGAACAAAGTGCCCTGTGGGCCTTTCAGAATTTCCACCCGCTGTACGTCGTGCATCCCCAGATTGGGCTGGTTATCGCTGCCGCCGTCCAAACCAAGACCGGTGATAACTGCTTCATCGTAATAAAGGCCCACCGTAGGTTTGCCGGCGGAAGAAATGCCGCGAACAATAATCTGGTTGTCGCCAATACCGCGGTTGTTGATCTGAACAGAAGGGTCCATTCGAGACAGGCTTTCAACATCGAATGTTTGGGTCTGGGCGAGTTGGTCACCCTTCACAGCACTAATTGCCAAGGGCGTGTCCTGCTGAGACGTGGCACGCTTGGTGGCAGTAACCACCAGCTCCTCGATTTGCGTGCGGTGCGACCTATCCATTTGCTCGTCACTCGTCTCCGCCTGGGCGGAATGCATCGCTATCGCCTGAGCCAATATCGCGACACCGAATGATTTGGATTTCAAGTTGTTGAGACTAGTACTGTTGCGCTTGCATTTCATGTAAAGGCCTCCCAGAAGCCGTTGATTCTTGGGGGATGGTATACAGAATACAGGGCAACTTATGTGCCAGATGGCTGTGTATGAAAATGTCCTGGCATACTTTATGTTTGTATGACAATAATATTGTTATATATCAATATCGGAGGGCATTTTGTTTGATTCCAATCACTACCAGTCTAGTCACTGTACAAAATTTCTTAGGAGCCATATTTTGAGACACAACACTTTTCCAGGCACCACTTTAGTGCTTTTTTCCTATTTCAAAGGGGTTGCCTCAGTCGCATTTGCGCTACTGGCCGCCATAATGTTTAACCCGGCGGCAGCCCAATCCGTGGCTAAACTCGACAGCGCAATCACCGCAACAATGGATTGCGCTGCGCTGGTAAAAACCGATTTCACACACATACCTGGCGCACCGACATCCATTCTCGAGAGTACTATTATCGACGGACATAACCCGCCAGTTTGTGCGGTTAAAGGTGTGATTCAGCCCAACATTCAGTTCGAGATCCGGCTGCCGTTGAACGACTGGAACGGGCGTTATTTTCAGACTGGCTGCGGCGGCTTTTGCGGTCAGATCCGGATCAGTCACTGCAGTGACATGCTGGCCAATGGGTTCGTCGTTGGAGCCCACAATATGGGCCATGTGGGGCATTTCATTAAAGACCCAGTATGGGGCAGTGATGCGGCCGCGCGCGTCGATTACGGCGGTCGTTCTACGCATTTGATGTCGGTGGTGGCAAAAGCGGTCGCTACTCGCTTCTATGAAAAGTCGCCGGCGAAAAGCTACTACCGTGGATGTTCGACAGGCGGACGCGAAGGACTGACTCTAGCGCAGCGTTACCCTGAGGACTTCGACGGCATTGTTGCCGGTGACCCTGCATTCGCCGGACGACTAGGTGCGATCGCCAATAATTGGGACGCAAAGTTTTTGTTGCGCGACGACGGTAGCGAAGTGTTCGATAAGCCTGCGCTTTCAGTGCTGCATCAGGCAGTGCTGCAGGCCTGCGACGCAATAGATGGAGTGAAAGACGGCATTCTCATGGACCCGAGACAATGTGATTTCGATCCTGCCAGCATTCAATGTGACGACAACACCCGCGCCGGTTGCCTATCGGCCGAACAGGTCCATACCGCGAAGATGCTTTATCAGGGGCCCTTTAATAGCAAAGGTATCGCACTCATGCCCGGCGCCACCCCGTATGGCAGCGAGCCCTCCTGGAGCGGCGCAGGGCGTCGAACACTGGCGGAAGGCTATCTTCGCTTCCTGGCGTTCGAAACCAACCCGCCAGCCGACTACAATTACCGCTCGTTTAATTTCGATACCGATATCGCTAAGGTGGAGAAATCGGCAAAAATGTACGACCCGGTCGCCCCTTATGAAGACCCAGATCTCAGCGCGTTTGCCAGTCGCGGCGGTAAACTGATCGTCTACCACGGCTGGGCCGATGCCGGGGTATCCCCCATGGCGATGCTGGATTACTACGCACGGGTGACTCATAACCAGGGTGGCTTAGACGCGGTGCAAAACTGGTTTAGAGTATTTATGGTTCCTGGCATGTTCCATTGTCGTGGTGGCAATGCACCCAACACATTCAATTTCATGCCCCATATCATCGAGTGGGCTGAAAAGGGTAGCGCGCCACAATCTGTGCTCGCCACCCAGAGCGAAAATAACACCGTGGTGCGCACCCGCCCGCTTTACCCCTACCCCAGCTATGCCGAATACAAGGGTAAAGGCGATGTTAACAGTGCGGAAAACTGGCACAAGGCAACACCAACATCGGTACCAGACGATCGGCGAAGCTGGATCTGGGAAGCGAAATAAAAATATAGCTTATCGCGGGCGCACGCCTTAGTGCGCCCGCTAATAAATAAGATTCAGACGAGCGCTCCACACCCAGCGTTTAAGTGGTAACTTGCTGTCAGACAGAATACGTGGATATTCAAAATTAAGGAATCTCTCCCCCTCAGCAGCGCGACACAGCTAACCTGGCAATTAAATAGATGATTCCATCTATTTAATTGCGCGCCCTTGAAGTACTGGCGTAAATGTATGAATTTTCCAATACTTCAAGGGAATACAATGCCCTTCGGGCAATGGCTGTGTATCCATGCACCGCCTATTAACTTCGCAATTTTCATTGCCAGGTTAATCGAACCCCATACACACCAAAGAAAGCGCTAAAACCGAATGTAATTTCGAAAACAAGATAAAACAGAAAAAGCCAAAAAGCCAAAAAGCCAAAAAGCCAAAAAGCCAAAAAGCCAAAAAGCCAAAAAGAGTACCGCCAATCCAACAGAGTTTTTAACTATTTTAAAAAGCAGCCGGAAGCCCAAACAGTAGAAAAAGGAGCGCCCGTGAATGGTTCCGAGCGCTAAAGCGGTGGAGGAAATTGAAAAAGGTTTAGAGCTACACGCTAATTTAGAGATACACGGAAATTTAGAGTCACACGCTAATTTACGGTTACACAGTAAACTGAACGCCGGCCATGCCACTCGCCCAAAGCGGTATGGCTTCATAAAAAACAACCTCACCCTGGAGCCGGGGCAGCGCGGCGGCCAGGGTGATCCAAGCGTTAACTTCCAGTCCACCATTACCCGCTTGCGAAAGTATCTCTTTGTTGGTCAGCGTGTTGACCCGGCAGGGGACCTCGCCTAGCAATTGCCGCATGAAATTTCTGTCCCAGTCTTCGTTTACGTGCCCTTCCTCGGGCACACCAAGCCAGTGCGACAAACCACCACAGGCAAGTATCGCAATACGCTCCTCTGCCGCTCGATGTTTGCTTACATACTGTTGCAAGAGTTTACCCAACTGCCAACACTCTGTGGGTGTGGGTGAATCCGAATACACCGTATTGATATAAAGCGGCACCACCGGAATACTCCGCTGCGGATCGGTAATAGCTAAGGGAATCATGACCCCGTGATCTGGCCTGACATCATCCACCTGTGCAAGCGTCAGCCCACTGTTGCTACGTGCAACAAAATCGGCAAAACCTACGGCAAACTCGGAATGGCCACGAATTAATTCCGTGGGAATTCCCATGTCGCCATAAGGCTGCAGCGACGCAGCTGTCGCAATAGCCAGTGGCTTGGGGTCGCCAAGGTTAAAATTGTTGAGATGATCACTGCTAATTACAACCAGTACATCGGGTGAGCTGTCGCGAATAGCGCGACCAATTTCACGCATCCCCTGAAAAACCCGTTCCGCCTGTTCTTCAATATCTTTTGGCGTACCCAATACGTGCGACATCGCCGCAGCACACACTAACTTTCCCATTGCATTTACCGCCGATCAAAATAATAGCTGAGAGCAAAAAAAGGCATGGTCGGCCGCCCGGTCCAAATCAACCATTTAACGACATAATTGCCATGTACCCCTATGGCTGCCAGCGCATCACGTTCACTATTCAATAGCGCGGGGTAATGCTCTTCGGGAACCTGAAAGCGCGTAAACAATTGCTCTGGAGCCGACTTCAAAAGAGCCCGGTCCTCCGGCACAGAAATCAAGTGCTCGATCATTCGATGAATCGCCAGCGGCGACCCGACACTGGACTTCATTCGCTTGTCACCCGACTTAAAAAAAGCTGTACAGTCGAACAGAAATCTTCAGTCTGCTCGATCATCGCCCAGTGACCACAGTGCGGCATAATGTAGCCCCAACTATTGTCAAACAACTCCAGAAACCGATTCGCGCGAGCAATCGGCGATACTTTATCCTCTTTCCCATTGACCACGAGTACCGGTTGCTTGATGGTGCGCAACAATTCCTGATCGAAGTTGAGAGTACCTTTGCGGGTTTCCAAATTCACTGCCGCCAACGCTGCTTTGGTTGCCGGGTCCATCGTCAACTGATAGCGGTACTCCACCAGCTCTTCAGACGGTGTAAATGTGGGCGAAGCAAGACCGCCAATAACCCTACGCATACCCTCAACGGTAAAATCATAATTGAGGTTGTGCATCAGTTCGTTCGACGGACGCTCTGGAATCGGAAGCCCTGCGCTGCCCATCAATACCAGGCTGTTAGTGCGCGCGGGCTTGAGTAGAGTTGCGCCGATTGAAGCCGCCCCACCCATTGAATTTCCGATCAGGTTCACCTTCTCCAGTTTCATTACATCCAGAAAATCACTAAGATGCTGATTACGACCTGGCTGGTCGTAGGTAAAGGTTTCCGGGTCTGGCTTATCGGTTTTGCCAAAGCCAACCATGTCCACAGCAATAACGCGATAATCCTTGGCAAAGACAGGAATACAGTCACGCCAGTTACCATAACTGTCGGCACCCGCGCCGCCACCATGCACCAGCACGAGCACAGGCCCCTGCCCCACGTCATAATAATGGGTGCGAATATTGCCGACCTGAATAAATTGCGACTCAAATTGCATGCTGATCTCCACGATTTCAATTTGCTGAGAATGGCCAATCATCAACGCAAGTCTTTGCGCTTTTGAATACCGCGGTTTGCACGACTCGCCAAACGACGCCAGGCTAAAATACTACTGTCGGGCTCACATAACATTTCGTCCACCCAACCATAGTCGTCCTGATAAAACGGCTCGGTCACTTCCCGCGCCCAAATATCATCGCCATTGAATCCATCAAGGCCGTGGGGTTTCCAGGTCGTTTCGAAATTGTGGGCAAAATCGATGCGGTCTTCCTCGGTTTCCACTTTGCAACCGATAGTCTGCACATAAATATGTCGGGACTCATCAATAGGCACATACCACTCAAATTGCGTTAAGCCGGGAGCAGGAAAAGAATTCACCTTCAATACACCCGGAAGCCAAATAGAGGTTCCCACCGATGCGGAAGTGCCTTCCACGTTATTCGAGCGCGGACCGCGGATAACCACGTTGCCATCAATCAAGCCATCCCATATCGGGTTGTGTTTGGAAAAATCATCCTCCACGCCCTTTGGCCCCTCGGGATCTTCCACCAAGGTAATCGCGCCAGGCAAAGCCGTGTGACCGATTGGGAAGTTAAAGTCGCGGTAGTGTCGCAAGGTGGTATCTTTGTGAATAAAAATATGCAGCGTATCGAAACCGTTTTCAGCTCCCAGGCGCCAATTGGAATTAACGTCGCGATGTTTACCCAGCACCATCAAATCTTCATCGAGAAAACCCGGTGGTACATCCTGGGATAAAGGCGGCGTCGGCGACATATCGCCGATGAAAACAAAAATCAAACCCTGGGCTTCTTCCACAGGAAAGCTCTGAATTTTTCGCTTACCAATTAAGCGGCTGTCAGGTGCAGCGAGAATATTCACCAGTTCGCCCGTCTGGAAACGGTAGGTATAACCGTGGTACCAGCAAGTAATGGTATCTTTGGTGTAGCAGTCCGGCTTGCGGGAAAGCGGAACTCCGCGGTGCAGGCATCGATCGCGAATTGCATAGACTTTGCCGTCGATGCGACGCATGATCATTTGCTCGCCCAGTACGGTCACTGTCAGTATTTCACCTTCCGCCAGCTCTTTAGAGAATCGCACCGGATACCAATGGTTGCGAAAACCCAGTTTCGCTTCCACATAGCCACCCCAATCGCCGACCATTTTTACCACTTCTTCGTTGACACCTTCCGGCGTATCGTGCTCATCACTCATCTGCTTTTAACTCCAAAAAATAAATCGTTCGTACTTTCGGCATAAACCCATTAAGGGGTAAAGCGCACTTGCACATCACCTATACCCGCGATGCTCGCTTTAACTTCATCGCCCTGGCCAACACTGGACATAGGCCCCAGTGCGCCCGTAAGAATTATTTCGCCAGCCTTCAGCGGGCTGCCGACCTCAACCGCTTTACGCGCCAGCCAAACGGCAGCGTTGAGTGGCCCACCCAGGCAATCACGCCCCAGACCCGCAGAAACCTGCTCACCATTTTTCACCATCACCATTGGGCAATTGATCAGATCCAGATCATCGATTCGTCGCGCCGGACCACCCAGCACAACAGCACCTGCTGAGGCGTTGTCTGCAACGGTGTCGAAGATATTGATATCCCAATTGGCTATGCGGCTGTCGACAATTTCCAACGCAGGTATCACCCACTCAATGGCCGACAACAACTCCGCGTGAGTCACACAGTGCTGGGGGAGGTCTTTATTCAAAATCAGCGCAATCTCGGCTTCCACCCGCGGCTGCAGCAGGCTTGCCATAGAAACGGCCTCGCCAGTACCAAACACCATATCGGCAAACAAACGGCCAAAATCAGGCTCACTAACCCCGAGCTGCTGCTGCACTGCAGGTGAGGTCAAGCCTATTTTTCGCCCAACCGCCCGTCGACCGTCGTTCAGCCAGGCCAGCACCTGTGCGTTCTGCACCTCGTAAGCCTGTGCCAGGTCTCGCTCGGCGAACTGAGTGCGTACCGGTGCCACAGGGCCAGTTCGGTACGCCTCCAGGAGTTGCATTGCTGTAGATTCAATTTCAGTCATAGGTAACCCGTTTTTGCCTGCAAGTCTGGACATTGAAGGATCATCGTTTACGCACGCCTCAGGCGATCCATGCAGTAAAGAGTCGCTGTACCAGCGCCGTCATTAAACTCAACTTTATATGATTGTATGACAATAATTCAAGCAGTCAGAGTAAATTTCGCATCTGAAGTTCTGCCCCGAAAGAGAAAAACCCACTGAACGCCAGATCTCACGTATGCTGTAGCCCACTCCCTTTACGCGCAAACGGGAACCGTCATATACCTAAACACGCCAGAAAAAGCCGAACTTATTGCCCAATCAGGGCCGCCTTGAGTGCCTTACGACTAATTGAGTGGGGCTGCTACGGGAGAGTTGTGTCAGTCGTTCCGTCGGTGCGGTGAAGGGCGCAGTCTCACTAGCTGAGCCTTTCGGCCCGCTCCGTGACATACTGATGACTGTTACAACGCACCAAGGTTAGGAAACCACGGAGGTTCGGATGGTGTAGGTTCGAGGCAGCAGACACGTACCTGAATACGCGGAAAACCGGTGGACCCGGGACAAAGAACAGAAGCCGAGGCAACGCCTTACGGCAATAAACCTTCGCAGGATCATCAAAAAAAAACCGAATATCAGGCGGCGATTCGCGGAGAGTTTGAGTGCTTTCCATCACGCGTGCAGGAGTAGCGCATGATTAGTGGATGAATACGACAAGTGCTCCCCTTACACCAGGGGTATACCTATTCTAAAATTGACCGCACCGTCCACATCTCCGGTTTATGGGTTAGTTGGCGGCTTTTTTGAGTGTGTTTTATTCGACTGTTTCAGAAGTCAAAAGAGCAGCTAGCAGCCATAACGCTGACAACACGCTTGAACAGATCACCGGAAATATCCGGCCTTTCGGGTTGATCTTCTATTAACTTGGCAATGAAAATTGCGAAGTCAATAGGCTGGGCAGGGAAGCACCGCCATTGCCAGATGGGCAAGGTAAGCCGTTGAAATATTAAAAAAATTCACACATTTTCGTCAGTATTTTATGGGTGCACGATTAACAATTAAATAGATAGCATCATCTATTTAATCGCCGGGTTAATAGTATGCTCAGATAACACACTCGGGGTACCTATGGAATCCAAAACACGCACAATAATAACTCTGCTAACCTTCACATGCTTCTTGGTCGCATTTTATCTATTAGGCTACTGGCTGATATTTAGAACCGGCCAGGCAACGCCCTTGATACTATCTGTTGGCTTAGCGACTTTGGCCACATGCCTGGTGAGGCGCATCAGTATAGGCAGTCTTGGCTGGCATTGGGGAGAGTGGAAAGCCAAGTGGCAAAGCTACTTCACGCCCTTCGCGATCATCCTCGCAGCTTATCTAATAATCTGGCTCTCTGGTCTCGCCGGGTTCTACAATAGTGAATACCTCTCCGAACTTAAGGAAGACTACAATCTACCAGCTTGGAACGAACTCAATATTTTGTTATTTCACGTTATATTCGTGGCGACGATCAGCTTTTTTGTATCGCTCCCGTCCATTCTAGGGGAAGAAATAGGTTGGCGGGGCTTAGTTACCAGTGAACTTTCAAAAATCACCTCCTTTGGTGCTGTGGCACTTATCAGCGGAGTCGCCTGGTCAATTTTTCATTGGCCGCTAATCATTCGGGGATTGTACGGCAACGGCATAACCCCGCTGATCTATCAGCTGTTTATCTTTAGCCTGTTTATCGTATCAACCAGCGTAATAATGACCTACTATCGGCTAAAAACAGGGAGTGTGTGGACCGGTGTTATTTACCACGCAAGTTCAAATATATTTATACAAAAAGTGTTTACGCCCCTGACGGTGGAAACCAGCCGATCCGCCTGGTTTATCGATGAATTCGGAGCAATACCTGCTGTTGTTGCTTTTTGTTTAGCCCTCGTATTCTGGCGCAAAGGCAAGGCAGAACTAAGCACGTCAGCTGTATAAATTAGCAGGCACACAAAATATCAAAAATACAAAACAGCTATAATGGAAAATTTAAAGGGAGCAAAGATGAACCTCAGTTGTCATATTGATTTTGATGGTCGTTGTGAAGAAGCCTTTCATTTCTATGCTGAATATCTGGACGCCAAAATCGGATTGATAGTAAAAATCGCAGATTCACCACTTGCAAGCACTACCCCAGAAAACTGGCAAGGCAAAATTCTGCATGGCAATATTCACATTCAGGGAATCGACATCGCTGGCGCGGATGTACAACCAGATAGCTACGTTAAACCCCAGGGATTTAGTCTACTGCTTGGTTTGCAGAGCGAAGCGCAAGTAAAGTCCGTGTTTAATCAGTTATCATGTGGCGGAAAGGTAATTTTGCCACCGCAAAATACATTTTGGTCGCCTTGTTACGCTATAGTTATCGACCGCTTTAATGTACCTTGGAAACTTAACTGCGCAACCTGAGCGAGGAGCGCGCTATCCCGCCTGATTTGACAACGTAGACATGCGTAACTGACAGACAGCGATGAAAAAGCCAAGGGCTCGACCACTCCCACTATCATTCTAAAAACGTTCTTGATTCTCGTACCGCACCACACAACAGTACACAACACTACACAAAAGGGCTGGCTGGTGAAGATCACAAAGGAAAAACTCGTAAAAGCCGAGCGCGAAGGAATTATAACGAGCCGGCAAGTAGAAGACCTATATGCATTTTTTAACCGCGAATTTGAGAATACGCCTCAATTTACTTTTACTCACGTACTTTACTACCTCGGTGGCCTTGTCGCTATCGGTGCCATGACGCTGTTTATGACCTTGGGTTGGGAAACCTACGGTGGAGCCGGGATCGTTGTGATATCGGCGATATACGCATTTATTGGGTTGCTGCTGACCAATACGTTCTCGGCCCGTCAGCTTGTCATTCCGGCAGGTATTTGCGGTACGTTTGTGGTGTGTATTACACCGCTTGCTATCTACGGGCTCCAACAATGGCTTGGGGTCTGGCCCGACGAAAGTGTCTACCGGGACTATCATCGACAGGTAAAATGGCACTGGCTCTATATGGAACTGGGCACTCTCGCCGCAGGCGTTATTTTGGTCTGGCGACTTCAATATCCCTTCATGGTTATGCCCATCGCTGTGACCTTGTGGTACATGACAATGGATATTGCGGTAATAATTACTGGCGACGACTATTCCTGGGAATTGCGAAAAATTGTTTCGATGTATAGCGGGCTACTTATGCTCGGCCTGGCGTTTTGGATTGATATACGCTCCAAGCATAACGCCGACTACGCATTCTGGGTTTACTTATTTGGCGTAATAGCGTTTTGGGGAGGCTTATCACTGCAAAACTCAAGCAGTGAATGGTCCAAGTTTTTTTATTGCTGTACCAACCTGGCGATGATTGGCGTGGGCGCGCTACTGCTAAGACGGGTATTCGTTATATTCGGCGCTATCGGAATCTGTTTGTATCTCTCTCACCTGGCATCAGACGTGTTCAAAAACAGCTGGGGATTCCCAATATCATTAACATTGATTGGTTTAGGTGTTATCTACCTGGGCATTGTTTGGCAGAAGCACGAGAAAGCTATTACAGACAAGTGCCGGGTATTTTTGCCAACGCCTCTTAGAGAGCTACTGGAGTCCAGGCTTTAATTCGATTCATTCTTCAGCAAATTCACACCAACAGATATGGACTACATTATTTCAGCCGACGTGTACATCCAGCAGCTAAGTTTTGAACATACGCACGCGCTGTTCCGACTTACAGAAGCTAATCGCGACTACTTGCGAGAATGGTTGCCCTGGTTGGATACGATTCGATCCAGTGAGGATACGAGAAGTTATATTCGCTCCACTATCACAGAATCCAGCGCTGGCGGCGCTCCCAATTTTGCCGTTTTTTATAGGAGTCGGCTCTGCGGTGTTGCTGGTTTTCATCCCGTTGACAAGCATAACCGAACAAGCGCTATCGGCTATTGGCTCGCCGAAAAATATACCGGGCAAGGAATTATGACATCTGTGGTAAAAACGCTGCTCGACATCGGGTTCCAGCAGTACGCTTTAAATAAATTGGAAATACACTGTGCAGAAAATAACGCGCGAAGTCGCGCGATAGCGGAACGCCTTGGCTTTACCTATGAAGCGACTCTACGCGAGTGTGAATGGCTGTATTCCAAGTACGTAAACCACGCCATTTATTCTATGTTGGCAAGCGAATACGGCAGTGAATAGGGTTCGGCCCGACTGCCAGGCCATAGTACCCCCTGCTCCGTCAGGTTTCTCGCCCGAACCAAAATAAGCACTGCCACTGTCAAGTTCAGCAGTAACCCACCCCATATCAACAGCGCAATCGTAGAATCGGTAAGCCATCGCTCCCCGAAAAAAACGACCCTGGATATAACAACCAACCGTTATGTCGCAAGCACCGGCATCGCCAGATAGTGCTGTTCAGCGCCACAGCTCGCGTCACTGCCCACAGGCCGCAACATTAGATAGAATCGTAGTACGCCAAAAGCGATTACCGAAAGTCGCATGCTGGCTAACCATTCGGATACCACTGGTTAGCGTATTTTATGAAGCGCAACCTTGACCTGCCCCGATAAGGTTTAACATTCGCACAGGCTCACCATTCTTTTAGAGGCCCTATGAAAGTACTGTTAATATTAATCTGCGCAATTTCAGCTACCGCGACTGCCGCCGAGTTGAAGCCGTTTACTACCGATGGCTGTAGCCTTTTTCCAGATGGGGATACGAAAGACCATGTAAAGTGGATGGAGTGCTGTATTCGTCACGATTACGCTTACTGGAAAGGCGGCTCGGAAAACGAACGTATCCTAGCCGACGGACAGCTTCAGCGCTGCGTCGCTGATCTAGGCGAAGAAAACCTCTCCTATATTATGCATCTCGGAGTCCAACTGGGTGGAGCGCCCTATTTTCCTACCTGGTACCGCTGGGGCTATGGCTGGCCCTACATGCGCGGTTATAAAGAATTAAGTGGTGCAGAAAAAGCGCAAGTTAAAACCAGAATAATCCAACTGAATGAATTATTAACTGAATTTTTGACGGAAGAGAAATAATAGGAGTCGACTGGAATCGCATATTCGACTGAAACATCAGCCGCACGCTTGAGCCCAAATGGCTAACTAGAAAGCTGGTTCACTTTCTCCCAAAGCACCGTAAGCCAGAATATTAACTGATCCACCAGATCACCGTCGCGCAAGCGCTGGTCACTCGCGGACCACCCGGCAACAACGAGTTCAACGCAGCGCTGGTCAATTTGCGGGTGCCCCAGCGCAGCGTATTCCCAATCCAAAATCACTAAACCGGCGTCGGTTTCCAGTATATTATCCGGTATTAAATCGTGATGACTCAGCGTCGGCTCCCACGAAGGCAACGCCCGTTGCCACTGGCTACGAAACTTTTCGAGTGCCGCACCTTCAGCAAGCGTAAGCGGATGCCCTGCCCGCTTTAACTGTTGCAGGTAATTCTCCAGATACTGATAATAATCGCGAACAGGTACGCGTACCTGTTGGGACTGAATGCGCGCGAGCAGCTGTAATAATCGCTCTACCTTACGACCATCGCGCATGTCGGCGGCGGTCCAAACTCGGCCTTCCAAATAGGGGAGCAGTGCAAAACCAGACTGCCGATTGAAATAAAGAATGGGTGGTGTGCAAGCCAAGGGCCTTAACGCGTCTAAAATCGTGCGTTCAGATTCGCGATTAATACCCAACGCGTCGGCGTTGGTTGCATTTAGGCGCAACCGGTATTGCTCGCGACCGCATTGCAGCACATAGTTGCGATTGGTACGACCAGTGGTGAGTTCACAAACAATTGAGGGGACATCTGAAAGGGCAACAGGCCACTCACGCCAGGTGGCCAGTGCGCGCACTAAATGAGTGTTCACGACGCAGCGACACATTCGGTTTGTTGTTGCCACTGGCGATACCAGGTTACCGTGCCCACCACAATGAGCACCAGATAAACCACCATCAGCAGAGCAGCGCCATACAGCTCGCGGTCCCAATATAAAAACAAGGCAACGGAATCAATAACAAGCCAATACAACCAGTTTTCAAATATCTTGCGCGCAACCATAAAGGTAGTAATCACACTACCCCAAGTCGTAAAAGAGTCCAGGTAGGGCCAGGCAGCCTGGGTGTGCGACGTCAGCAAGTATCCACTTACCAGTGTAAGCAGTGCAATCCCGCCAATGGCAAGCGTGTGGGTGCGCAAAGGCCAGGTCGTAATAGGCAGTACCGGTACATCCCCTCGCCGTTGCCAACACCAGAAACCATAGGCCGCCATCGCCATGTAATACACGTTTAATACAGACTCCATTACCAGGGATACATCGAAAAACACCCACGCAAATAGCGCCGTGCTTAAAAACGCGCACGGCCAACACCAGATACTCTGACGCATCGCCAATATCAGGTAGGCCAAACCCAGTGCGACGGCTGCGAGTTCAGCTGCCGACTGTTGCAAAAAAGCGTGAAGCCCCTGTTGGAAAAACTCAACCACTATAGAGCCTCGTAGGAAGGCAGAAATTTAGCAACGAAGACACTGCGGCCAAACTGATTGTAACCCCAGGCAATAACCTCGTTAAGCATTGCCATTACAACGGGGTAATCGCCCATCACCACTGTTGCCGTCGGAAAGGTTTCAACTTTAATGTCGCTGTAGCTATTCAGTTTATCGATCACCTGTTTAATTGCGGCGATATGATCAGTTTGCTGCAAGGGGTAGTAGGTTAACTCAACACTAAGTTTCATAATCCAGGCTCCTTAAAATTCGTAGCTGATACTGGCACCCATAGTACGCGGCGCGCCTTTCTGGGTATACGGTTCGGGCGCGTAGCCATTACGCGGATCGTTGCCGTAGTCATGGCTGAAGTAAAACCCACGAGTTTCAACAGTTTCGTCGGTAATATTTTTAATCCACAGCGCCAGGGTCGCGGCACCAAGCGCATATTCAGCACGGGCGTTTAGCAATGTGTAGGCATCGCTTTGTTCGTTATGGCTTTCGGAAAAATAAAAGCTGTCTTTCCCTTCAACCTCCAAACGGAACATCAAACCCGCTGGCAACCGATAGTTTGCCGCTACAAAATATTGGGTTTTTGGCGCGTGGGCTTGCGGTCGTTGGCTCATATCGTAGCAGCGGCCATTGGCCAGATCAGAATCCACATGGCTGCAATTTAAATAGGTGTCATAACCGGTTTCGAGCAATGCGAGGGTACCGACAATTGACAACGCATCGGTAGCGTACCAGCGCAATTCGGTTTCCAGACCATAGTTTTCGCCACCGGGGGCATTATCAATTAAATCGACAAACTGCGTCGTGTTGTCGATTTGATAGGAACGCGACTGTTTTATTTGAATATCACTGCGTTCTTGATAAAACACGGCCGTGCTGAACTGCAGCGTGTTGTTCCAATGCGCTTTCCAACCCAGTTCATAGTTGTGCATGGTTTCGGTGTCGAATGTTTTATCGGCAGCGTTTAAGTCCGGATCTGGACTAAACCCCAGCACTTTGTAACCGCGCGATACCAACGCATAGACAAAATGGTTACTCGCTGCTTGATACTCAATAGCAATTTTGCCACCCCACAAATTGTCCTCCGGTGCAAACTGCTCATTCTGACTATCGCTAAAATCAGCGGTAAAGCGTTCTAAACGCGCACCGGTTATAAGGGTCAGCCGATCGCCCACGGGAATATCCAGCTGCCCGTAAACTGCAGTATTTTCGGTTTGGTAATCGCTGGAATAGGTAGAGATCTCAGGGGTCGCGACAGGCAGATAGGGATCGCCATCTGGGTCGTTATTAACGTAGGTCCGCAGTAAATCCACCGTTTGATCACGATGATACAGCCCCATCGCCCAGCGTACCCCTTGCTCTTCCGGCTTGGAGAGCAGGCGCAGGTCTATGGTGAGATTATCGTTATCACGTAAATAGTTATCGGTCGTGGAATATTGATAGTAAGCGCAGTCTGAGTCTATCGAGCAAATATCCCGGTAGGACCAATCTTCATCATACCCGTATTCAGTTTGGCTGTTTGCATAGCTCAATAATCCGGTAACATCGGCAAAGCTGAGACCTGTGTAGTCAGCTTTTAACGCATGAGCATGCGTTTCCTGACGGTCGTGGCCGGGTTCGTCGGATAGGGTTGTGCGGTTGTTATCCAGACTAAAGGCGTCGTAACCGTTATCGATATCGATGTAATAGCTGGTCAAGCTAAGACTCAACGTGCTCGAAATATCAAAACGCAAAAGGTTGCGCAGGTTTAACTCGTCGATATTATTGGTATCGTCGCGACCGAGATATGCATTCTCGATGTAGCCGTCACTCACATTGCGTTGCGCCGCCAATCGCCATCCGACATTTTCTGCCAGAGGCGCGTTGACCATGCCACTGACATCGTAGCTGCCGTAATTGCCAACACCGACGTTTATCCTCCCTTCGGTTGCATCCGCTGCGCCGTTACCGGTGACATTGATCATACCCGCTAACGCATTGGCTCCGTATAGTGTGCCCTGCGGGCCACGGAAAATTTCGACTTGTGCAGTATCCAGTGTGGCCACGCCAGTCGCCAGTCCAGTGAAGTCGATTCCATCGACGATTACCCCCACAGAAGGGTTCATCGGCGATTCAAACTGACTGCGTTCACCTATACCGCGAATCTGGATAAACCGGCCACGCGATGCGCCGGTCGAGAAGTTTACGTTGGGAGCTACATTCAATATATCTTCTAGATTTTTTGCATTGCGCTGAGCGATAGCATCCGCGCTGATAACACTAACACTGTTGGCCAGGGTGAGCTGATTGACCTGGCGCAGTTCACCGGTTACCAGGACTTCTTCCAATGCGGGGGGCGTGGCATAAACCACACCGGAAAGCAGGGACAAACACAGGGGAAAATACGAGCGATTCATTACAGGTCTTCCTAATAAATTTAACAGGAGACCCGGTAGTTTTCTAAGCGGGAAACTTCACTTACACAGAGGCAAATCCTATTCCTACGCCGGTACTAGCCGGATCAGGTTCAAAGGGTTCGGGTAATCCCGTCTCAGATTGCACCGTGCGACGGCCAATCACCCCTAAGGACAGCGCCATTGTACTATCAACGTCAATTGCTTCCAAATAATCCTGCGGGAGACTTATCCTGCCTCAAGGATCTTCCGGCCGCGGAACACGATTTACCGCACCGCAGCAAATCACCAGCCTGGGCTTAGCAATCTGCTTGGCACCCTCTTTTCGAGCACTTTTCATACATTTGGAGTCTAAGAACCCGGTAAACGCTATCTTTATTATTCCACCTCTCGATCAAACTCGCAGCCAGCCAAAGCTTGGCTATAGTTATATCGCGCAGCTTAAGCCCCAGGGCAGTATTAACCCTGTTATTCACGGCAAGGTTCAACCCCAGCTTTACCCCTCGAAGGAGGATGTTTGAGTTTTCAAAGCGGTGTTTCGAAAAGGCTCAATGCATCTGCATTTGCGCCACAGGCTCGCAGGGCGACTTTGACGATCCACGTGATTGCGTTTGCCGTCACCGTGACCTTTTCGCTACATCACCTGGTGTTCGACAGCCTGCTGATTGGCTGTTTTGCGACGCTCTCAGCCTTGGGCTGCAGTCTCTCCACTCTCGCCCTGTTTCACGGCAAACCGCGCGCTATCAACTATTACGTGTTCTTCCTATTTCAATACCTGGCGCTCACCGGTACTTGCTACCTGTACGGTCTGCGAGGCATTGTCCTTATTTACCCTATAACCGCGGCGCTGTTTTATATACTCACTTACAAACACGCCTACTTTTTAGCGCTCATATTTTTTGTTAGCGGAATGATTGCCTCCATCAATCATTTCCCGCTGGACATGCTATTGCGTATCAGTGTTGCGCTGCTTACCTCAATTATTATCTCAGGTGGATTCGCTTATGTGGTCGAACGCCAACGAGCGCGCCTGGCATACGATGCGAATCACGATGAGCTAACCCGGATACTCAATCGCAGGGGGTTTATTACCGAACTGGAAAAAAAAATTCGGGAGACCGCGGAGCGTCGACAGGAAATTGGATTGTTCTTTATCGACCTGAATAAGTTTAAGGCGATAAACGACAATTTCGGCCACCACGTTGGCGACGAAGTACTGCGTGTGTTCGCCCACCGGGTTTCCGGCACCTTACGTACGGAAATCAGCCGTGATCAACACCCTACCCCCTATTATTTTGGTCGTTTCTCTGGCGATGAATTCGTTATCGCTTACAGGTTGAAAAATAAAGCGCAGGCAACACCTATTGGAGAACGGCTACTGAGCGTGTGTAATTCGCCAATCAAAATTGGCGAGACAACTATCGAACTTAAAATCAGTGTGGGCGTGTGTTTCGCGTCGACAACCGGTTACGATGCGGATGCGCTAATCCGCAAGGCCGACGAAGGTATGTATGTTGCCAAAGCGCGCAATAGCGGTAGTGTTTATATATGTGACTAGTGTTTGAAGCTGCTTCACCTGGGTAACGGGGCCACAACAAGAGTCGCATGAACAAGAGTCACATAAACAAGAGTCGCATTGCGCGACGATCAAATGCGCATAACCCTTGTGTAGAAATACTTCGAACTTCAGGCGCCGCCGTCTACCTTTTGCAGATCTCAGTATTTCAGTCTCACTCCCAGCGAAGCGCTAAATTGGGTATCCGCAATTCCGCCTTCTGCGGAAGCTGCAGAGGGAAAGTAGTTCTCCTGATTAAGCAGGTTCTGAAAATTCAGATAAATTTCGTGCTGCTGTTTCGTGCTGTACCAGGTAAGCGTGAGATCCGTTCGCCAATAGTCGTCCAACCGCTCTGGGCTATCGACAAAAACCGTTACCGGCCCACTATAGGTATTAAAGTGCGCGCGATTGTGTAAATAGATGCGCGTGCGTACGCTTTTTAAATTGACCCCGACACCAATGTTCAGAATTGTTTCCGGGAACGCGATGTACTCCTGGTCATCCGTAACATCCCGGCTGCGAACATAAGAGCCGCCAGCATCAAACCGCAACGCTGGCCCCACATAATTCAACGACACCTCAATTCCAGTCGCTTCATTTTCGCCGGAATTTGAACGCGCCAACGGCGGCGAAGGTTCGGTGTTGGCAACCAACAAAATCGCATCCCGCCAGATGCTTTTAAACAAAACGAGATTTGCCCGATACCCCCTACTATGGCGCATGAACACAAGCTCGTAGGTATCAATTTTTTCCGCTGCCCCATTGGCCGGCCCGGCAAGGCTACTACCACTCATCTCCGCGGCCGTTGGCGGTCTAAAAGCATTGCCATAAAGTAGCTTTATCGCGGACGTTTTAGTGGGGTTAAATATAACTCCAGTGCGTGGCGAGAAATGAGCGCTTGCATCAGAATAGTAATCGTACCGCATCCCATACAGCAGTTGGATACGACTTTGCAACAAAGGGGTTTTCGCCTGAAAAATAGCACTGTTAACCCTGCGAAGCCTATCCTCCACCGGCTCTGGTGTTGATCCGTTTCTTGCCTCCAGCACTTTCATATAAGCAAACTCGTAGCCCACCAACCACTGGGTGGTGTCGGCACTTTGCGCGCTGGTAAGATGGATACGACTGCCCCCATGTAACTCTGCAAGGGTCGCGTCAGGAATAAACGAATTGCTACGCCGTTCAAAATTATCTCGCCAGACGTAGTTCTTAATATCGATTGTCATGGCATTATCGAGTTTCAATTTGAACCCTGCCGTGAGCATACCCACCTGGGTATCTATCTCACCAGTGTCATCAGGAAACATTACCGGGCCAGTTAGCCGACCAACACCCTGGAACTTGTTGAGATCCTGCCCCCGATAATAGAGCGCCACCTCTGATGACAATTGCTCGTCCTTCTGCGATTGCAGGCGCACAACTCCCATATAGCCATCATAATGGTTTTGGCGATAACTACTTGCTGTGTCGCCTGAGCCATCGGTGAAAAAGTATTTTTCATTTTGATCCCCCTGCCCGGAATAAGCCAGGCTGGCATTTAACCGCCAAGTATCCGAAACAGCGCGACTGATGCGCATACCAGTCTGTCTATAAGCGCTGCCACTAATTTCAGACTCAAGCGCCAGCTGGTCGGATGTGGCGGCAAAAGTGCGAAATGAGAGTACACCGTGAAAGGCATCGGCTCCGTACAAGGTGGATCCGGGCCCGCGGATCATTTCAATTCTATCTAAGGTGCCAAGCTGCAGCGCGTAGACATCGAACAAGCGTGACCCGAGGGTAAAGCTGTTGATGGGAACACCGTCCAAACGCATATTTATGCCGGTGTCAGAGGCAGCACTCGTGTAGCCTCGAATTGCAAGCGCTGAGTTGCCAAAAAAGCTGGGGGATTCCAGTAAACCTGGATAGGCATTGATTGCCTGCTGGAGTGTTTTTGCTCCACGCCGTTCGAAATTGGCACGCGTAATAATGTCTACCGTGGAGCCAACACCCAGTTCGCTTTCGCGTGAAAACGAGGCGATATCGGCCACTACCTTGAGCTCAATAAGCTCGGCGAGAGTCATAGCATAGAGATCGTCAGAGTTGGCGTCCGAAAAGGGATGCGCGGAGCAATACGAGGTGGTAAACGCTGCAATGGCGATATACCAGCTAAACGCACACAGGCAATCAAAAAATCGACGTGCCACCGCCCAGAATCTATCCATGTTCTATTCCGATTGCAGCTATACCGACGAGGTTTAAATAAACAGCAAGCTTATTACCTAGAAAGTGGATCAAATTTTCTATCGAATGCCCGCGTGGAATAACGTCTTTTATGTTACACCCTTTAAGGGTATACAAACACCGTTGAAATAACATCACCAAACAAAAGGCACGCAAAAGAAATTAAAAATGCCAAGAGTAGGTGTTTATTCTTTAAAATTTTCCTGACTACGCATCAGCAGACGTTATTTCAGATTATCACAACCGAGATTCCCAACCACCTCCTAGAGTAAAAAGGACCACCATCACAAAAACATCACGTTAATAGGAAAAAAGACATGGGAAGAAAGGACACACGTAGCGGATAGATCTGTAGCTTGCTAATGTTTTGCTACCTAATCTTTCCCGAATACTTATCGCCGAGATCGGTGTTTTGTACACAGGCCATTTCGCCGCAGCAACTCAAAATGCTTTACAAGCCGCATACACAATACCGATCTGTCTACAACCTGTTTCACAACAGAGAGAGTGCCGATTTTTTAATGCTCCCAGGAGACACCCCTATCACCCGTTTAAAGGCCCGGCAAAATGCAGCTTCCGAATGGTAGCCCAACTGATCCGCCAACTCTCCCATACTTATACCACTGTCAAGGAGTTTCGAGCGCGCTAACTGCATGCGCCAATGGGTAATGTAACGCTTCGCGGATTCACCCACCAATTCACTGAACCGCGCTGAAAAGCCAGAGCGGGAAAGCCCAACTTCTCGCGCCAAGGTGTCCACCGTCCAGTTCCGCTCGGGTTCCCGATGAATCGCAGCCAACGCACTGCCTATGTATTTGTCACGCAATGCGGCAAGCCAGCCAGCAGAGGTTTCTTCGGTAGCATCCAACCAGGCACGAATGGCTTGGATCACTAAAATATCGGCCAGATTCGCAATAATGGTTTGCCCGCCAGGCTTTTGTTCGCGCGCTTCTCTGGCGATAAAACGCAAGGTGGTTTGCAACCAGCTATCGACGTCTGTGTCCCAGCTATCGATATGCAGGTAGTCAGGTAAATGGGGGATCAGTTGTCGGCCCGTGAGCGGGTCGAAACTCATGACACAACAGGTGAGATGGGTCGAGGCTCCGCCACCACCGTAGTGCAGCTCTTCATAACGGTCAGTAATTCGTCGGATAGGAAGATCGAACAGCTTCGCCACCGGCGAGCCAGGCGCATCCATCACTCGATGACCGCGTCCGTGGGGCACCAGCACCAAGCTCCCTTGGCGCAGTAACACGGGCTCACCTCCTTCCACGTGCAGCCAGCACTGACCTTGGGTAATGATGTGAAACATCATCTTGCCTGGTAGTTCCGGCATCTCAACGCCCCATGGCGCGCTGAGGTAAGACTGCGCATAGAGACTGCCATCCATACGGAGTTGGTACAAAATCTCCCCCAAGGGGTCGCTTATTCGCGGGAAAGCGCCGTTTGCGATCACAAACACTCCTAATACATCATTCTGCCAACGAAATAGACGTTCTGCATAGTTTTATGGACATAATGGTATCATATATCCACCCATCAACACCGATAATGCTCCCCAGATTAAACAACACCTCACCCACAAGGAGCAAAGAATGAACGAGCAAACGATCCTGATTATTGGTAAATATGGTAAAACTGGCGCCCGTGTTGAAGCGAGCCTGCAACGCCAGGGGTACAATACGCGCGGTGTATCGCGCTCCACGCAACCCGCGTTCGACTGGCTGGACGAAAACACCTGGGCCAGCGCGCTGGCGGGCGTCACATCGGCTTATGTCACCTTCCAGCCCGACCTGGCCGTGCCCGGCGCCGATGAAATAATGCGTAACTTTGTTACCGCCGCGAAACGCGCTGGCGTGGCGCATCTAGTGTTGCTCTCCGGACGGGGCGAACCCGGCGCGCAGCGGGCAGAAGCGGTGATACAAAATAGTGGGCTTACCTGGAATGTTGTTCGAGCCAGTTGGTTTGCACAAAACTTCAGTGAGAATTTTATGCTCGAAGGCATCCAAAACGGTGCTCTGGTATTACCGGAGTGCAATACACCAGAGCCTTTTATCGACATTGACGACCTCGCTAACGTTGCCGTCGCGGCATTAACCCAACCAGAATTGCAAAACACCCTGTTCGAAGTGACGGGCCCCCGTTTGCTGACATTCGCGGAATGTATCAATGAAATATCGAACGCAACCGGCCGCAATATTCAATATTTGCCCGTACCCCTGGATACGTATATTGCAGGGATGCAGGAGATGGGCTTACCGGAAGAGTACCAATGGTTGCTAAACGAGCTATTCAGCGAAGTATTTGATGGTCGCAACCAATATATCGCGGATGGGGTGGAAAAAGCCCTTGGCCGCCCAGCAACAGATTTTAGTGACTATGTTAAAAAAACTGCCGCCAGCGGAGTTTGGAATTCAGCTGACAGTAAATCCGCCTAACCGAAAGGGCGGATGATAACTGGTCTGCGCAGTTAGCAACTGTTGTGCGTAAAGCAAGCGCAGTTGCTCAAAACATCCCGTCTTACCCACAAGAAACACCAACCAGCGCTATGCTCACGCGACCATGGCTCTGGTTGAATGACTGCAATACATCAACCAAATATACTTTTCCTGAGATTAAATACATTGCTTGAAGTTGTACAACCGCGTCACGCCAGATGCAGCCGCAACCAACTAGAAACTATCACATTAAATAATCCGTAAATTCGCAAACAGCCTGTTTTAGAGTGTAACGCTTAGGCTAAAATTACGCGCCAAATGACGCGTAAAATACAAGCGGCTTCAACGATATCTGGGATAAAGTAACGAAGCCAACACCTCAAAGGACAACACTATGGAAAAGAAAATCGAAGGCTCTTGCCTGTGTGGCAATGTTAAAATTTCCAGTGACGGTGAGCCACAAATGACGGCAGTTTGCCATTGTAAAAGCTGTCAAAAGCAAACCGGGACAGCTTTCTCCATTGTTGTCGGAGTTGCAGAACATTCGCTGCAGGTAGAGGGCGTGGAGTTCTTAGGCGAGTTCGCTGGCCAAGGGGATTCAGGTTCAAAAGTCTCCCGCAAATTCTGCAAAAATTGTGGTTCACCGGTTTTTTCTGTACTTGAAGCATTTCCCGGTGCCGCATTTATTAAAGCAGGCACTCTGGAAGATACATCCTGGTTAGCCCCCAATATGCATATGTGGTGTGATGCTTCGCAACCCTGGATTAGTTTTCCTGAAGATATTCCATGCTTTGCAAAGAATCCAGTGAGCGAATAGTTAAGCACTGGAACGGTAATATTTGCTCGCAATACGAACGTTGTGAAACCAATAAAATAAAACCGCCCCTCGATCCAGTTAGTGGGGCGGTTTCTTGCTTGCTACTGTTAATAGCTTGTAATAGCTTGGGCTAGTAAAAGGCGATGCTCCAGTCGTCTAAAATACCAACAGAGGTATCCGATCCAAAACACACTTTAAGACGCCAAACACCTTCACTATTAAACCCGGGAAATGCGAGCTTGTAGGTGTCAGATATATTCTTAGCGAACGCGGTTCCGCTCCAATCAAATTCACGAAGCACTACCTCTTCACCAAAAGGCGGTGCGAGCGAAATTTTAATTTCTTCGGGTGTTCGATGTTTAATTCTGACTTTTACCTCAACATCTGACGCTTCACCGGTGTAGTCAACCACCATGGGAACATCAAGCTCCTCGTGATAACAACCACCATCAGGAATACGATAATTTTGTTTATTCTCGTAATAATGTTCAGGGTTTTGTTTGAGCACTAAGTCTGCGACAACTTGGAGGTTCTCGACGTCCTCATTGGCGCGCACAAGAAAATACCACTTGCCCTGCCAAATCTCTTCCCCGGAAATACGACAGGTACTCTCGTTTTCTACGTCAGGTAAACCATAGGCGCAATAAGCACGTTTTTTAAGAACAGGAATAACTTTAAATTCAGCGCGTATCGTTAGATTTTCGACGTCATCCCCAATAACTTTAAAATCCAAATAATCTGCGGTAGGCGGTATGTTTGTCCAAAATATCATTTCCCCACCTTTAAACGCGCTCAGCCCCTGAAGCGGAACACCCGGTTCCAAAAAGCGTTCGCAGCCGCCGTGTTGCTCGATATAGTCCATAGCGCGCGATATGCGAATAAGTCCATGTCCGTAGCTCGTATCTTTGCCTGGTTCACCTAAATCGAAAGTCGATGCATCCAAAGCGAGACGTAATTGACCGCCGGTACAACCGGGATAGTTTGCCCACAACATAGCAATGGCCCCAGTTACATGGGCCGCTGCAATCGAAGTTCCACTCAATGTGGCATGATTATCCGATTCAACATAAACCGACCCCTCCTTGCCAAAGAAATAGGGTATATTTTTGTTGTCGATTCTATCCATGCTTAAAACGGGAACGTTGAGCCTTCCCAAAGGATCGAACAGCAACGGGGTTTGCAACGCCGGGTTGGCTTCGTTCGAATAAATCACAACGCCAGCCGCATTCGCATCGACACACGCCATCACATCGTTCCATTCCTGCTGGCTAATATTTTCCGGTGTCGCTTCACTACCTGCATGATTGACATAGGTTCGTTCTTTAAAGCAAATTTTTCCCGTCATATCGTTACAATGGTTAGTACCGTCTACCATTTCACAAAGCGTATAGGTTCCGGGAAATACGCCCTCAATATACGTTAAATCATTAATGTGTGCGGGGTCTCGAATAATGGGCAGTGGTACAACCGACCGATCTACTGTTTGCGGGCCTCTCTGACTCGTACTCACCAACAAACCCCCGATAGCACCATCGGCGGCAAGCACCGTTGATTTAACGCCTACGCCCGGAGCTGCAAGCTCAATTTGTGGATTGTGTTGCGCGAACGGGGCGATGCGATGATCTCTATCGACTGCGGTGACGGATATAACGTCATCATAGCCTGCGGGGTAGGACGTGCGGGAGCTCCCGTCATTGCCTGCCGCAGCAACCATCACCGCGCCTTTATCGCGGTAGTATCGAATCATACGCGCTTCAAAAGCTGTGGGCGCGCGCCCGCCAAATGACATATTCACCACCATTCGACGCCTCGCACTGTACAGCCTGTTATCTGAAACACAGGAATCTATAGCAGCCACGACTGATGAGCTATACGCCCACCCAGTATTGTCAAACGCATTAATAATTCGAAGCCTGATATGCCCTCCGGAGAGCACGCCCGCCTGTGGAGACGCTGTTGAAGCAATAACCCCAGCGATATGGGTGCCATGGGAGTTGGATGGTTCGTCCCACGCAACTTCATCTCCACTGGTATACGACGGGGAGCCGGAAGCCGTGTTATCGCTAAGGTCTGGGTGTGATGTGTCGTAACCGGAATCAATGATGCAAACAATTACGTTCTCCGCACCTTCATCACTGACCAGATTCGCTTGAATATCCCTGATGTTGTACAACACCTCCTGGCTAAAAAGCTGCCTGGGATTATCCGGCTCAACATATTCAATCGCCGGGTCCAAAGCCAGGCGCGCGAGCACTTGATCACTGGCTGACACGGAAACAACCCCAAGATGTGGATAGGACGCCTTAACTTCCGCACCAAACGCTGTCACAAGAGTATTCATACTGTCGGGCAACATGCCTTTACCGTGGGGAGTATCCCCCTCGGTTTTGAATTTAACAATGTAGCGCGGTTCGAGCGGCGAGCCCGACCACTTTTCAGACGAGAATGAATTGTTTGATAGCAGTAACAAAACTCCGGCTACTATATATGCGAAGTTAAGCGCGGCGCGTTTTCTTTTTAGATTAATTATTATCACTTTACCACCTCCATGCTTGTTTAAAGTGACAACAATATACGCCTACCACGCCGTCATTATGATGAAATTTACATCACTGTTAGTTATGACTTTACTTGGCGTTACTTCGATAACATATGAACTATTGCAGTAGTAAACGCTACGGTAAAAAATCACCTAATTACCGTATCAGCAGGCATATAAACACTTTAAGAACACTATGTGTCAACTGGAAGAACGTGCCTTTTTAGGTTAATGCGCGTTTCCATTGATGCGCATTTCCATAAAAAGGAGGGTCAAAGATAATAAAGCCGAAGTCAGTGTTAATAGAAAATTAAGCTTTCTGATAATCCACGATAGATTGTAGCGAAATAATTATTAAAACAAAAAAGCCCGCAAATCATCATAAAAATGCGATTTGCGGGCTTTATTTCTCTGTGATGCTAACAGACGTTTGCAGTTAACCTTGTAGTAGCTGCAACACCTGCTGCGGCTGTGCATTGGCCTGAGCCAGCATGGCTTGCGATGCTTGCTGGAGCACCTGCGAACGACTCAACTTAGACGTTTCAGAAGCGAAATCCGCATCGACAATCCGCGAGCGAGCGGCGGATGTTTTTTCGGAAATATTCGCCAGGTTACTCATGGTGAAATCGAGGCGGTTATTGATCGCACCCAAATCCGAGCGGGTGGAGTTAATTTGCTCTAAAGCCGTATCGATAATATCGATCGCTGCTTGCGCTCCCCGCGCTGTATCGATTTCAATTCCCGCAATTGAGCCGGTTCCCTCCGCCGCATTCATTTCCTGGAATCCAGTGATGGTTTCCACGTTCGCATTCACCGCACCATCGCCGTAACGAATTTGAATCGGCGACTGATCAGCAGCGCGCAGCCCTATTTGTGTCGTCGTTACTTCGTATGCGACCACACCGGTTTCATTGGACAGCTCATTAATCGCCGCGATAGTCAGGTCAACTTGCGCGGCCGCATCTGAGCCGGCTTCGATCGCGCCTATCGCGACATCATTGATAACAAGGTCGCCAGCATTGATCGCAGCGGTTGCGGTTACCGCAGTACCAATCCAGTTTTCGTTGTCATCCTGCATATTGAGACCCAGACCCTCTTGGATGGTCGCCGTCATGGCTGTACCGGCCTCAATTTTTACGCCGCGGTTTTCATTGCTGGTATCGGTGAACACCCAGGAAAAACTGGTAGTTGCGATACCACCTGTAGCAGACGACTGATCAGTGGTAATCGTTATCTGCGTTGCATTTTCCGCGGTTAAGACCAATTTCCCATCGGAATTAAGTTTCGCGGTAACCGCTGTACCTTCGTTAATGCGCGCAACTAAGTCGTCCATTGATGAGGTATCGGTAATAATATAATCCTGACTGTTGCCGTCGCCGTCCACCAAACTAAACGAAAAATTGGTGCCGGTGGGCAACACGCCATTACCGGCCGTGTCTGCAACTACAGAAACCAGCGTACTTACTTCAGCACCCTTGCCATCCAAATCGCTATTTAGAATTTCAAGCGCGTCGTTAACAGAAGTTGCCGCCGTGAGGCTACTAATTGCCACATCGTTTACTTCTAGCACGTTAGCCGCAATTGTTTGAATTAAACCCAGTGCCTGAGCCGGTGTTGCCGCCGTTAACGCTTCGCCAACATAATCGCCAGAATTGTTACCCAATGCGCTTGCGCTAAACCCTTGAATGGACAGATCGATAGTCTGATAGGCCTCTGAGCCTACCTGTAAAGAAACGTCGCTCAAGCTACCGTCCAGCAAAGGTTGACCATTAAAGGTGGTTGAACTGGCAATACGATCGACTTCCTCTTTCAGTTGCTGCACTTCCGCGTCCAGTGTGGAGCGGTCCAGATCGGAATAAATTCCGTTAGCAGACTGAATCGAGAGTTCACGCATACGCTGCAAAATATTGGTGACCTCATCCAGTGCGCCTTCAGCAGTCTGAATTAAGGATACCCCATCATTAGCGTTGCGAATCGCCTGATCGAGACCGCGAATCTGGGAAGTCTGTCGATTGGAAATTGCAAGGCCAGCGGCATCGTCGCGGGCATTGTTAATACGTTTTCCCGAAGCCAAACGCTCCATAGCCTGCGACATGTCGTTGCCAGATTTAACAAGTTGCCTTTGAGAATTTAACGCGGCAACGTTTGTGTTAATAACTAAAGGCATGTTTATTTCTCCTATTACGTAAGTCGCCAATCACCATGGAGGTGACAGCAGCAATAATTCTTGCTGTCACGGATATGGGCCAGCAGAGGATTACATTCAGGAAATTGCAACCAGTATGCCAAGTTAAAAAAACGGCTTTTTTATGGATTTTTTCGTCGCATCCGTCAATTAGGCTGCGTATTGCGGCAACTTTTGTCGGTGTGCGGAAAATCGGTTGCCGCTTATCGCCGTACCTATCGATCAGATACGTAAATCCTTCGCGCACAGACTTAAAACATTCTATCCACAAAACGAAATAAACCAGGAGCTGTTGACATCAAGCCAGCGGGAAATAATTTTCGAAGCACGCAAAAAACCAGCGGTACAACCGGCTGGTTTAACGGGTATTTAAAAAGTGCGGAAGTAACTTAAAGCTGTGAGAACAAATTGAGCTGGCTGACACGAATAAATGTCGACTGGGCAGCCTGAAGAATCATCGATTGCGCAGACAGTCGGGTTGTCGCCTCTGCGTAATCTAGATCACGCAACTCTCCCAGTACATCCCGGGTAACCAGTTCGGTATCCAGATGCAAATCACGGGTGCTCTCCAAAGTGTTGTAACGCGCTCCCAGCTTAGCGGTCACATCCAGAATACTGGTTTGCGCGTTTTTTAAATTATCGAGTGTAACGCCCACCATTTTATCCAATGACTCACGGGATTCATCAGAGCCATCGAAATGCTTCATGGCTTCGCTAAATCGCGCCAGGGTAGTCAGTACATCCTGCTTATTCGAAGAGTCGATAAACACACGGTCACCGGGTTTACCGGGGACACCATCCGCACTGGTGGATGAACCGTCAACTGTAAGCCCTGTCACCGCGTTTAAATTGCCGCTTCCGCCACCTAGCGTAATGGGAGCGCCACTGGCAACCTTAAACCCAGTCGCATCTACAGTAACACCCAACTCCGCAAGAATTTGCGCATTTCCATTCCCCGTTGAGTTCATTAGCGCTACAAAATCCGCCGCATTAGTCACCAGCCCATCCAGGGTAAGTGTTTCTGTTCGCCCACCTACTCGAATGGTGAAGGTTTCGTTAGCCGGTGGACTGAAATCATATGGATAAACTACGGCTCCCTGTGAGCCAAAATTGCGAGTCGATGGCAGCGCCGCCTCGCCGGAAACCGGATGCCCTGTTATCCGAAATCTGACACCGTTAACTTCTATATCGTTTCCGCCAATAAACGGCTGGTTCGCAACTACTATGCGGCCGGTGGTTCGTTCCGTAATCGTGTAATTCTTTCCCGCCGGCGATATTTGGTTATCCGAATTAAAGGTAACAACCATATCGCGGGGATAAAATTCATCGAAAGCTTCCTGGTCAATCACTTCACCAACAGATATCGCGATACCCGGCACCGATTTGTTCGCGCTGCTCGCGTAGGTGTGAATGGTGTTTTCGGCGCTTTCCACATCGACAAAAAGTTCTTTACCTGAATCGCTCGCCGCAATTGTGGTGTTATTCGCAATTTTCACATATTGCTGGCCTTCATCGCCGTTGTAGCGAAAGCCACTGGCCGCAGTACCCGAAAAAGGCTCTTGACCGCTTTTATAACCGCCAAAAATATAGTCGCCATTGGCATTCTGGCTATTCAATAAATTCAGCAACTCATCCAAGCGGGTATCGACTTCTGCCGCCAACGCATCGTATTCACTTTCAGAGAGCGTTGCGGTATTACCTGCTTGCACCGCCAGCTCCTGGATACGCTGTAACAGGTTGCCAACGCTGGTCATTGCTGACTCTTCTGCAACCAGGTTATTTTCAGCCAAATCGATATTTTTACGGTATTGATCGATATTCGCCAGGTCCGTTGTGAGCTGCATGATTTTTGTTGAAGCAACGGGGTCATCAGCCGGAGTTAGCACGCGAGCACCGGTGGAAAGCTGCTCTTGAGTGTGCACCATCTCTCGACTGGCGTCTGACATGCTCTTGTTGGCGATATTAAAAATTTGCAAAGATGAGATACGCATGATGGCTTGTCTTCACGAAAATATATCTATGGTATGCAGGCTAAGTTGCGTCAAAAAAGCAACTTTTTCTCAAGATTGCGAAAATCGTGCCGAATGTACAGCGAACGGTGACAAGCTTTAAAGGTGTGACAAAATGCTAAAAAGTATTAATTAATCGATCAAAGAGATCGCGGGCAACAGAAATGACCTGAGTGTTAGCGGAATACAATTGCTCAAAGCGGATTAAGTTTGCCGCCTCTTCATCGAGATTGACACCCGAGAGAGAGTCGCGCATTTGAGTCGTTTGGCTGAGCACCTGCTCTGCGGCTTCAGCATTTATTTTCGCAGCTGCAGCATCAATACCCACACTCTCGACCAGCGCGCCATAGCTCTCGGACAGGCTAGCCACACCACCGCCCACTAATTTGCCCGTGGCGAGGTTGACCAGGTCCATAGCATTGCGGCTGTCGGACGCCGCATCCCAATTAAAATCCAGCGTAAATGTATCGCCTGTGTCGGGAATTCCAGCGAGTTCAGCCTGTATTCCTACATAAGCGGACTTGGCGAAATCCGCAACCCGTGTATCGCCAAATATCATGCTTTCCGGTGGGAAGGTACCCAGGCTCATACCCTCTGCCAGGGTCACATCCAGACGACCGCCGACGGTCATTGCGGTGCCGATACCGTTGCCCGCACTGGTGAGTGCAATGTTCGGATTGTCGCCATCACTAATATCCACAGATTCACCCGCAGCGGCGGTCAGGGTAAATTGCAGATCGTCGCCTTCACTGGAGTGCACACGCAACTCTGCCTGACCTGTAATCGGATCAATCGCCGCTTGCGCATAAATTCCTGCCGCCGAAAGTTGTGGATCAGCGTTAATACGATCTGCAATATAGCTGTTAAATGCATCGGAATCAGTCTGTGGATCGGGAACCGCGTCAGCAAGCACTGGGTTACCGGAAGGGTCCGTCTCGTATTCGACCAGGTCACTACCGTTAATATTAAGTTGCAAGGGCGCTGCTTGGGTCAGCTTCAAATTACTTATTTCCATGTAATTAAATGCATTGGCCGAAACACCGGCGATGTTGTTCAATGCACTCGCCAGTTCTTTCACCGAGCCATTTTGATGCGTAAACAAACTTTGCGTTAACGGCGTGCCGCCGGCCATTTCCGCCGCCGTTGTGATGGTAATAGCTTCAGCCGGGTAGCCGTTGGTCATAAACCCGGTACCGGATGCGCCATTAATCCCGCCCACAGTCGTAAACGTTGCGCCTTCAATATTAAACCCAAGTAAATTGGACGCCTGTCCGGCGGGAGCGTTATCGCCGTTACCATCAGGGTCACTTGCGTAATTTTGCAGGGTTATATCACCGTAACCGGCGTGGTCTAACCGAAACGCCAAGGAACCGTTATCAGCCAGATATGCCGTGACACCACTGCCTTGCAACTGTGAATTCAGTTCTGCCAACAGACTGTTGTTATCCGCAATCGCCGCTCCGTCCACCAATATTGTACGAGTGCCATCCCAAGCTCCATCAGCGGTACCACTCACAACCACATCAAACGCAAATTGATTTGCAGAACCGCTAAAGTCCTGTACGGCAAAGTTGGGCGCATTTGCAATGGGGGGAGCCATGTGCAACGCAGCCTGTGTCGCTGGCTGCCTGCCGATCGGCAAACCAGTCATCTCGCCGTTGGCAGATACCCGGGTTGCTCCCGGGTCCGTCCCAAAAAGTGGATTGCTCATGCCCGGCACATAGCGCTGATTGCGAATGGGTGGATCGAGATCCACCGGATTACCTGGGTCTGAATTATCTAAAATATCGTAGCTGGTCGGAGAATTAAAACGAACGATAAGCGGTGGATTCATTGTGCCATCGTCACCGAATAACGGTAATGCATTGCCGTTTATATCGGTAAGTGATAAAACTTCGCCGGCGGAAATCACCCCGTTGCCCTGGTTGCTGATACTGGCATCGGTTACCAGCGGACTGCCAAATGCAATACTCTCGGCATTGACCAAAGCCGATCCAAAATCGCGACCACCGGTGTGCGTTGGCTGGAGCAGAAAATTATCACCATTTTGAAAGGTGCCACCGTCGAACATAAGTTCTAGGCCATCGAACTTCAGGCTAAAAGGAAACGAGCCGGGCATTAATCCGGTCGCCACTTCCTTGCCGTCACTCAACCGCTCCACTGTAATGACTCCGCCCCGCTCAATTTCGACGTGATAATCGCTGGTGGTCAGCTGAGAACTGTCCGCAATATTCAGCCGCATTTGACGATCATTGGGCATCGCATTATTGGAGTTGCCAATAACACGCCGCGCAGCGATTTGAGGGTCATTTACATCGTTAAAAAAATTCTCTCCAAAATTATTTTCGAGCGTCAGTCCCTGTTTATGCGCCTGATTAAAACTGTCCGCCATCACCAGGGCGATACGGCCAAATTCATTAAACACGTTTTGCAGAGTTTCGTCGCGAAATCTGAGCAACCCGCCTATTTCACCCCCCTGAACCAGGTCGGTAACCACCTCACTGCCCTGCTCACTTTTAAATACGGCATCCAGACGAGCGTAATTGTCATCTCCCGGCTGCAATGTCAGCTCACGTGCTTTAGCACCGACCACCAGATTTTGGCCGGAACCAAATACCACGTTAATCTGGTTCAATCCCTCTTCATACGTTTGGATGGGAACCAGCTCTGCCAACTGGCGCAACGCTTCGTCGCGTTTATCCAATAGATCGTTGGGCGGTGCGCCATTGCCAATAGCAGTAGCATCCGCAATGTTCAAATTAAACTCGGCGATATTAGCGACGAGCGCGTTCACTTGAGCGACCGCGGCTTTTAATGCCTCATCCACATTGTTCTCAATAGTTTGAAAGCGGTCGTACAGGGTATTAAAGCGGTCTGCGAGATTTTCCGATTCGCTCAAAATGAGCTGACGAGCGGGAATGGATGTCGGGTCGTCCTGTCCGTTTTGCATAGCGGCAAAGAAAGATTCAAATCCCGACGCAAGCCCGGTGGAGGTATCAGCTAAAAGGTTATCGAGCTGGCGCACGTAGTCGTAGTAAATATTCATGTCCGCGGCCAACGCACTGTCCTGCCGCAGCTGCTCAGAAACGAAGTCGTTGGCGAACCGTTCGATCTCCTGGATGTTTGCACCGGAACCGATGTAATGGCTACCGTTAAACGTCGCGGGGTTAGTCTCAATATTAACGCGCTGTCGGCTATACCCCTCTACTCCAGCGTTGGAAATATTGTGGCCCGTCGTACTAAGCGATGCCTGCGCGGCGCGCAGCCCGGTAATGCTGATCCCGAGGAGATTCGATGTCATAACGAGCCTCTTCCGTCCGGTTGTCCAAGCGACGCCAGCTCCGTTGCCACGCGTTCATGCGTGTGCATGATTTTTTCCGCATATGCGGGATCTGTGGCATAGCCGGCTTCTGCCAATTCCTCTATGTAGCGTTGACCGTCGGCACTGGCTGCCAACGCCTGCTGATAACGGGGGTTGTTCTTAATAAACGCAACGTAATCATCCACTGCTGCCGCCAGGGACTCATAACTGCGAAAGCGTGATTTTTGCGGTACAAAACTACTACCGTCAAATTCCAAGGAACGCAGCTCCACACTGTCGCCCTGCCATCGATCATCGGCCTTTATATTAAAAATATTGAATGTGCTGCGGCCGTCACTGTGGGCTAACACCGAGTTGCCCCAACCGGTTTCCAACGCAGACTGAGCGGCAAGCACGCTGACGGGAACATCCAGCTTGTCGGCAGCTTTTTGCACGGCAGGTAACACTGTGGCGACAAATTCTTCGGGCGACTGGCTCAAAGGTATACGCGTACCCGCCGAATCATTCGAGGTTGAAACACTTGACGTAGAAACATTGGGTGTTGAAACATTGGACGGAGGAACACCGGCGGCTGGGTTTGGTCTGATCGATCTTTTCAGTTCAGAAAGTGACGCTTCTCCGCCAACAGGCGCAAACTCTTTTTCATAGCGCCTCGCCATTTGGCGATACAGGGTATCCGCGATACCGATGCCACCATTGCGTTGTGACAGGGTGAGAGAAAGTTGCTGATCGTACATGTCGCGATAAAAATTGCTTTCCGAGCTGTTGAACATGCTGTCTTTTTCAAACACCGCGTTAGCGTCGCGCATACTTTTGAGCATCATGTTCAGAAACATGGATTCAAATTGCTCGGCAACCTTACGCAAAGCCTCGTCTTTATCTTCGGTGATTTTTAGCTTTTGTAAGCTATTCAGGTCGGTATAGGCATCGACGTTTTTTTGCAACAATGCCGGGTCCATGAAACGCGCTGAGTTTAAACTGTTCATCAGATCACCACGATCTCGGCTTTTAATGCACCGGCCTGCTTAAGCGCTTCGAGAATAGCCATTAAATCGCCGGGCGCAGCGCCCACCTCATTCACCGCCCGCACAATGTCATTCAGCGTTGGGCCTGGGCTAAACTCGAACATAGGTCCACTTTTCTCTTCGATAGAAACAGCACTATCGGGTACGACTACCGTCTCGCCTTCACCCAGCGGGTTGGGTTGGCTTATCTCTACACCTTCGCGCACGGTAACGGTAAGTGAACCGTGAGTGACGGCGACCGGGGCAACACGTACATGCTGGCCAACCACAATAGTGCCAGTGCGGGAATTAATAATAATTTTTGCGGCAGACTCTCCTGGGGTAACATCGATGTTTTCCAGTAGCGATAAATAATCGACGCGATGCGCCGGATTTTGCGGCGCCTGTACCGCGATTGATGCCGCGTCCATTGGCGTTGCCACACCGGGCCCAACCAGTTCGTTAATACTGTCGGCCACTCTTTTCGCCGTGGTGAAATCCGGGGTGTGCAGGTTGAAGACAATGCGATCGTTGCCACCGAACGCCGTCGGCACAGACCGCTCTACCATAGCGCCACCCGGCACGCGACCAACGCTGGGAACGTTGACCGTAATCCGCGAGCCGTCCTGCCCTTCGGCACCAAAGCCACCGACAATCAAATTGCCCTGCGCCACCGCATAGATCCGACCGTCGATCCCCTTGAGAGGAGTCAGTAACAACACGCCACCACGCAAGCTTTTGGCATTGGCGATGGAGGAAACGGTAACGTCAATTGCCTGACCGGGTTTGGAAAATGGTGGCAGCTCTGCATGTACCGCCACGGCCGCGACATTTTTTAATTGGAACCCTGCGCCCTCGGGAACGGTAATACCAAACTGCTTAAGCATGGTATTGAAGGACTGCGTAGTAAACGGCGTTTGGTTGGTTTGGTCGCCGGAACCATCGAGCCCCACGACCAAGCCGTACCCAACAAGCTGGTTCGTGCGCACACCTTCAACAGTGGTTATATCTTTAATCCGCTCGGCGACTGCCAAGCTGCAAAAAAAAGAAACGCAGATGCAGCCAAGAAAAAACAACCGGTTCAGGTAAGGGTACGACATTAGAAAGGCCACACTGGGTTGTGAAAGAAGCGTGTCAGCCATCCCATTTGCTGCGAGTCGGCGAACTCTCCTGTGCCCGAGTAGGTTATCCGAGCGTTGGCTAACTTGGTTGAGACCACCGTATTATCAGGCTCTACGTCGTCTGGGCGCACAAGGCCGCTCAACCGGATATACTCATTACCTTGATTAAGCGTAATCCACTTTTCGCCGCGAACCAGTAAGGTTCCGTTGGGATAAACATCCACCACAGTAACGGAAATATTGCCTGTTAGCTGATTACTCTGGTCCGCACCCGCTTCACCTTTGAATTCCTTCGCCGACGATAAGTCTGCGGTTAAACCCAAATTCCCTAGCCCTGGTACTGTACCAAAAACAACGGGGTCTCCGGCAGAGCCACCTACAGATACATCGTTGTTCTTTTTAAGATCCATATTGGAGGATTTTGAAGACGTGGTGCGCTCTTGCAATACCACATTGATAATGTCGCCAACACGGGTCGCTTTTCTATCGTTGAACAGGCTCATGGCCGTGCTTTCTGCAAACAGAGAACCGTTCTGCGGCATGTCCGGAGCGGGTTTTGGTTGCATCACGGGCGCGTAATAGGGATCGTCTGGTAGCGGTGGCTGACCCACACAACCGGCGAGGAGCCAGCCACCGAACAAAGCGGTAGCACACAAGCGCAATACGGCGGGCCAGTTACTCATAATGCAATGTCCTAACAAAAAAGGGCTACCAGTGTTTATCGGTTTCGCGTTACAGATTCTGCGTGACAAACTGCAGCATCTGATCCGCAGTGGAAACAATTTTTGAATTCATTTCGTAGGCGCGCTGGGTGGTTATCATGTTTACCATTTCTTCAACAATATCCACGTTTGAGTTTTCCAGCATACCCTGCTCTACTTGTCCCAAGCCGTTTTGCCCGGGAATTCCCTGAATAGGGTTACCACTTGCAGCCGTCTCGAGAAAGAGATTACCGCCAATCGCCTGCAGGCCAGCGGGGTTAACAAAATCAACGGTTTGAATGTTGCCCAGGATCGCGGGCGCTGCTACACCGGCAATTCTCGCGCTCACAGTTCCATCTGTACCAATGGTCACGCTCTCCGCATTATCAGGAATAGTGATGGCAGGTTGTAGCAACAAACCGGTTGGATCGACAATTTCGCCTTGGTTACTCAAATGAAACTGACCTGCCCGGGTGTAACCAATAGTGCCGTCTGGCTGCAAAATTTGAAAAAATCCGCGCCCATCAATGGCGACATCCAACGGCTGGTTGGTCACCTGCAGGCTGCCGTAATCGAACTGTTTTTGCGTGCCGACCACGCGCACCCCTGTACCCAACTGCAGGCCAGAAGGAAGTTGCGTGTCTTCCGTATTTTGTGCGCCTGGCTGTCGCTGAATTTGATAGAGCAGGTCTTCAAACACCGCACGATCACGCTTAAAGCCCACAGTCGACGCATTAGCTAAATTATTCGCAACAGTGGTTAATTTGGTATCTTGCGCGGCAAGACCCGTTTTACTGACATAAAGTGCGGCGTGCATTCTTCACCTCAACAACAGGGTTAAATCAAATTTCGTCGTTTAACTGGCAGGTTGCAACAGACGTGCCGATGCTTCGGAATCTTCTTTTACCGTCTGCATAATTTTTACCTGCATTTCGTATTGCCGAGCCAGACTCATTACACTCGTCAATTCATTCACAGCGTTAACGTTACTGCCTTCGACAAATCCGGAAATAATTCGCACGTTGCCATCAGCAGGCAGCTCACCCTGTGCATCATCAAGCAGATGGATTAAACCATCGATACCGCGCTGTATTGTATCCGTCGGCGGGTTGACCAATTTGATGCGATCAACCTGAACGGGCGCATCCACTCCCTGACCAAGCGCAATAACCGTAATACTGCCATCACCGGAAATTTCTACTTTTTCTGCCGCAGGGATCGCGATAGGCCCGCCGTTGCCGAGCACCGGCAATCCGTTGCCGGTGCGTAACATACCAAGCGCATCGATAAACAAGGAGCCGGCTCGGGTATAAGCTTCGCTACCATCCGGGCTTTGAACCGCTATAAAACCGTCACCTTCTACCGCCACATCTAAGTCGCGACCGGTCTCAACCAGGGGACCCTGACGGAAATCCGTCGCGGGTATCTCCTCAAGCGCGTAGGCACGGGTGGGGTGCCCCTCACCAAAATAAATCGGCATACTACGAGCTCGCGCAAAATCGGCTTTAAAACCAGTGGTATTTACGTTCGCAAGATTGTTAGCATGCACGGTCTGCGCGCGCATGTTGTGTTTTGCTCCGCTCATCGCTATGTAAAGTGCTTTATCCATTGATAATGCCTTGGCTACACATGAATTAAGGCCAAAAACTGCTGGAAAATTGGCAGCTTTGGCTATTAATGGTGAAAGAGCAATAACGATGCCAAATAAATGGACAGTATTAAACCTGGGTTTTTCAGCATGCTATGCGATATTGATCTACTATGTAGTTATATGTAATCAACCATTACACCCTTATGTGAAATATGAAATCGAGTACTCTTAAACTTATCTACAAATGCCGCGTTGCTATCACTTCGCTGGCGATAGTCACAGGACTTACCAGTCCTATTGCAAGCGCAGAGACCCTGCGCATGGTTAATGGCAACGATGGTGTTGCCGCTTATGCCAAAGGCGTATTAAAAATCGTCTTAAGCAAACTTCCAGAAAGTTACGACTGGGACGAAAGCACCGAAGCGAGCACCGAAGCGCGGGTTACCCAGATGCTGGCAGATAATGATCTGGACATAGTCTGGTACGCCACGACCAAGGATTTCGAGCAGCGCATGCGGCCAATTCGAATTCCACTTTACAAAGGTTTGTTCGGCTACCGTATTTTCATGATTAAGCAGGGAACCCAATCAAAGTTTGATGGTATAGAAACACTGACCGATTTAAATCGAATTTCTATGGGGCAAGGCCGCTTCTGGGCGGATGCAGATATTCTCGAGGCCAACGGCCTGAACGTCGTTAAAGTTACCAAATATGAAAGCCTGTTCTATATGCTGGACGGTGGCCGATTTGATGCCTTCCCGCGGGGTGTACATGAACCCTGGTACGAAATGCCTCGCTACCCCGATCTGGATTTAACCGTAGAAAAAAACTTAATGGTGTCTTATACCAACCCATTTTATTTTTTCGTAAATAAAGACAACACCGATCTTGCAGAAAAAATTGAACGCGGATTTCGCGAAGCTATTGCTGATGGCAGTTTCGACGATTATTTTTTCAACGACCCTACCGTAACCAATGTGCTAAAGAAAGCGAATCTGGCTGCGCGTACAGTTATCAACATACGCAACCCTCTGCTGCCATCAGGCACACCGGTTGATGACCCAACACTCTGGATAGATCCATCCAAGCTCTAAGGCGTTGCCAGGCATTGCCCTGATGCGATATTTTTGAGAGGGGCCGCAATGTTAAATTGCGGCCTTTTTTTGTACCCGGCGTATCCGTTCTTTGCGGGATCATAGAAAGTAGATTTCAATTCCACAAAACAGCAACGCCGTTACTTAAAATTCCGACCAGCATCCAATATAAACGAGAGGCTCTTTCATCGCGCTGCCCAGTTAGCTCAATTCACCTCCAATAAAATCTCAATACCGATTCCCTGGAATCATGTCGCCGATGCTAAAGACGACTTTCGTAACATGAGTGAGATTCAAGGTCAGTTAATGCTCGTAAGCACTCAAGCAATTAACGTCAGGCAGCACAAAGTCGGCTAAAAATGAAATAAACGAAATATATATTACGGCTAAATATGCGCGTGGTTTTTTTATTAAAGCTCTCACCGCAAAGCGGCGCTTGCAATTAGTAAATCGCCAAGGCGGTAACAGCAAAATAATTTGTGGGGGTAAACGAGGGGGGAAAACAGCCCCAAAGTCACAGCCGTTACCGGTGCGACTATGAGACCATAGACTAAATATACCGCTAATATAATTAGCGCAGATTGATGATGGTTTGTGTCACTTGATCCGCAGTTTCAATGGTTTTGGCAGACGCCTGGAAATTTCGCTGCGCAATGATTAATCGCACCAATTCTTCTGAGAGGTCGACATTGGATTCCTCCAATGCCCCAGACTGTATTGCTCCCAAAGCGCCGCTTTGCGGTGTGCCCACATTGGGGGGGCCAGACGCAAAACTTTCTGCCCACATAGTGTTACCAATGGGTTGTAAGCCCTGCTGATTGGTAAAATCCGCCAGCGCCACCTGTGCTAAAGGCTGACCTTCACCGTTGGTGTAACGCGCAAATATCACACCATTTTCATCAATGGCCAATCCGGACAGCCGGCCCGAAGCGTAGCCATCCTGATCCGTATCATCTACAGAAAAATCGGTTCCCGACTGACTGGTGCCCGCGAGTTCGATAACAAAGTTAGAGGAAGTTGGCGGCTCAGGTATAACAATACTGCCTCCAGCAAGTACATTTTGTGGCCCCATAGCGCCGGTGGGATTGCCCTGTTGATCAAGCACGACCCAGTTTGAAATCAGCATATCCTCAGTGAGAAGCTCATTGAGCGTGCCGTTCTCATTAAAGAAGACGTTGAAACTTGCCAAAGTCGGCTCGATGTTTGCGGGCGGTGGCAACGATGTATCAGGATCACCCACATTACGTCCATCAATTTGTACGTGCATCACCCAATGGTTCGGCGAGGTCGTAGGATCGTTGGGATCGTACTCCTGGCGAACAAAATACTGGGTCATAATGTGGCTCACCCCCAGGCTGTCGTACACATTCATACTGGTCGCGCTGTTGTAGGTGCCCTGGTCTGTTGGATCAAACGCATTCAGAGTAACGTCGGTGAATTCAGGATCTGCCGGGTCACTGGTAAACGGCTGAAAAATACCGACCGCGTCAGGTACAGCGTTTTGCATGCTGTAACCTTCATCCAGGGTCAGCTCGATGGAGCCTCCGACAACAATGGAGTTGTTATCCGCATCGTAATTGCCTGCGGATACCGGCGGCACCTGTAGAATTTGTGCTGGTGCTGCTTGATCACCGCGTACGGTGATTGAGTCGCCTGGATCTGTACTCGTAATACTGACCCGGATATCGTCGCCCACCGCGGACGTAATAACCAAAGCACCGCCAGATGGATCAAGTGCGGCGCTAATACCTGGCAGCGTTGAATTGGTTAAGCTGTTAATTTCTGCCTCCAGCGCCTGCAGAGAATCTCCGCTGAGCTGAACGCTGTTGAGTGTAACCGTGAGATTGTCGTTCGCGCTGTTTAGGTTCGACAGAGTGGCTGTTGTAGTTGCACTGGCAGAAATACCCTGAATTGCATTCATTTCTGAAGCGGTACGCGCGGCAGTAGCGCCGGCGAGCGCAGTGTAGGTAACGATATCACCATCGGGATCAACAAAATCCACGCTCTGTTGCGGGTAGCCGTTGTCTACGGCAGGTATTCCCGCGACCGACGTAGTTGCCGGGTTCAAACCAATCTGATTCATGTTGGCGGATGGGGTGTTAATTTGAATCTGCGATCCTTCCCCTTCCTGCAAGGCAGTAAACTCGATACCGTACACGCCCCCGCCATAATCCACGGCGTTAGCAACAACATCAATGGCCGTTTGTGGCAACGTGGGAGAGAAAATTTGCGAATTAATCACGCCAGTCAGGGTTCGCAAATCATTGAACGCGTTAATTGTTGCCGGTACGCCTTCGCCTATATCCAGATTTATACTGACAGTGCCATTTTTGCCCGACGAGGCACCAGAAAGCTGGATGTCGAATGTCATCGGGGTGGTGGCAAAATCATTGGCCAGCGGCAAGGTAAAGGTATTGCTAGTTAAATTAGTCGTGGTAGCGTCGCGTAGTCCTGCTTGGGTAACCCCAATAACATTACCTAGGGTAGTAAAACGCCGACCGGTAGATTGCAGTACGGGCTCTGTTGAGTCGAGGGTGAGTACGGATTCGACCAAGGTTGTTTGACGCGGTGGCAAATTACTCGTTTGAATTAAAATATCGTCTGAAATACCACTGATATTTCCTGTTGAGTCGGCCTGAAACCCTTGCAAGCGCGCACCCACGTTGTTAGTAACGTAGCCCTGATCATCCAACCCAAACGTACCCGCTCGAGAATAAACCGGCGTACCCTGATCACTTAATACAAAGAACCCATTGCCATTTATTGCCAGGTCCAATTCGTTTTGGGTGAACGCGACATTACCCTGTTTAAAATTTTGTGCAACGTCTTCCACTTGCACACCGCTACCAATCGCATTGGCTCCCGCGCCCAAAACTGACGTGGCGAACACATCGCCAAATTCTGCTCGCGATCGTTTAAAACCAATGGTTGACGCGTTGGCTATATTGTTGCCAGTGACGGTCAGATCCGTTGAAGCGGCGCGAATGCCGCTCAGCGCGGTGTTGAAAGGCATAACTCTCTCCTACTACTGGGTACTCTGCGGGAGTACTCGTTAGGCGTCGGACTCACGTCTGGCGCATTACATCTAAAGCCGCTTGGCTATTAATTTTGGGTGCTTTTTTACTCGTTAAACTGTTTTACTGAACCGATATCCACCGCACCAATTCCTGCAAGGTTCAGAACCAGCCCTCCGTTGGTACCAACGGTCACGCTGTTAACATTCGCGCTCACCGCGGTATCCAGCTGTGTGCTTTCTCCATCCAGTTGCGCGGTCACCTCGAAGCGGTAAAGCCCAGGCGGCACACCTTCTTCAGCAGAACTTTGCCAGTCGAGCAGTTCACCATTGACTTCGGCATTGAGCCCGTCCCAACGCACAACCATCTCGCCAGCAGGCTGTGAACCCAGCGGAATCTGTTCCACCAATGCGCCACTTTCCGAATAAATATTCATGTTCACAGAAGAGGTGCTGCTGGGAATTTCTACGCTGGTAGTCACCAGATCATTGGCTTGCAAATATGTTTGCTCTGCGGGCACGGTTACCGAGCGACCGACCAGCGTCGATGCCTGCAAGGCCTGGTTTGCCATAAAGTTATTGGTAAAACTATCAAAATTGTTATTTAACTTATCCAACGCTTCTACCGAACTGAACTGCGCGAGCTGGGCAATAAATTCGGTGTTTTCCTGTGGGCTTAACGGGTCCTGGTTTTCCATCTGCGTAATCATTAATTCCAAAAACGCACTTTGCCCCAACTCATTACTTTTGGGCTCCTCCTTGGTTTTATTCGCGATGGAATAGTCGCTGAGAGGATTGTTGTTTACGCTTGATACGTCATTCATTTATCGGAACTCCTCTCCGGCTATTGGCCAAGCGTCAATACACGCTGGACCATTTGTTTTGCCGAATTCATCACCTCTACGTTTACCTGGAACGAACGTGAGGCAGAAATCATGTTAGTCATTTCTTCAACCACGTTAACATTCGGATAGTAGACATAGCCGTCTTCATCCGCATTTGGGCTCTCCGGCTCATAGCGTGGCTGCAGCGGTGCCTGACTTTCAACTATGCCGTCCACCCTAACACCCACCGCGCTCTGGTCTTCGCTATAGAGTGCATCACCACCGTTTAACATGGCTGCCTGCACACTGGCGAACACCGGATGGCGACCTCGGTAGGTGGTATCTGCGCTGGCACTGGACGCCTCAGCGTTGGCGATATTACTGGCAGTTGTGTTCAAGCGAATACTCTGTGCGTTCATGCCAGAGCCTGCAACGTTAAAAATATTGGATAAGCTCATTACACTAACCTCATTCGCCCTTAATGGCCTTGCTCAAGCCTTTGAACTTGCTATTTAAAAACGTGAAACTGGCTTGGAATTCCAGATTATTTTTCATGAATTCGGCGTGCTCTACCTGTTCTTCAACGGTGTTGCCATCGATCGACGGCTGATTCGGAACACGGTACAACGCGTCTACACTACCCAATCCTTTTACTCCACCGCGAATATGCGCGTGCTGGGTAGTTTGCAAAGAGAAATCTCCGTTGCGACCAGTCATTTGTCGATCGAGTGCTTCTTGAAAGTTAAAATCGCGGGCCTTGTAGCCAGGAGTATCGGTGTTAGCAAGATTACTTGCGAGCATACCTGCGCGCTCACCACGCAAGCGCATAGCGGACTCGTGAATTCCCAATGCTTTCTCAAAAGTGATTGCCATGTTGTGTTAGCTCCAGCAGCGATACCGTGAATAACCATCTACTGAGCAAGCCTTGTGCCAAGCACTACAACTGCACTTAACGCATTGAATTATATGGAATTAATACGGAAGAACTAACCTAGACCCACGCTCCTGGCGGCAAGAGCGGCAAGGGTTGTCCGTGGGCGGCAGGGAGGGGAAATTACGGCGGCAGAGGGAACGGATGTAGCCAGAAATAACCGCGGCTAGATCGCGCGGTACACGACCCCTGGGTTACAGTGCACCATTTCAAATAAATCATTGGCGCCGGAGAGACTCTCGGACGAGCCGAGAAATAAATATCCTCCGGGTTTCATCGCACCGTGAATGCGGGTGAGAATATCTTTTTTCAATTCTGGCGAAAAATAGATAAGCACGTTACGGCAGAATACGATATCAAAGCGCCCCAACAAAACGAAAGATTCCTGCAAGTTGAGCGGCTTGAAACTGATACGCTGTTTAACCGTATTTTTAACCCGCCAGGTGTCGGTATCCGGCTGGTCGAAATAGGTCTTTAAGCGCTGCTCTGACAACCCGCGTGCGATTGACAAGCGGTCGTATTCGCCATTGCGGGCGTTTTCCAACACTTTACTCGATAAGTCTGTGGCGACGATTTCCAGCGGCAGCGACGAAAGTCCTAACTGAGAGCGAATAAACTCTTCCACCACAATGCTGAGCGAGTAGGGTTCCTGTCCAGAGGAGCATGCAGCGGACCAAATGCGGATTCGGTTGTTGGTTTTATTTTGTGTAAGTTCCGGCAACAACGTATTGCGAAAATATTCAAACGGGTACAGATCGCGAAACCAAAAAGTCTCGTTAGTGGTCATTGCATCAACCACTTTTTGGCGCAACTCTTTATTGACAGGGCTTTTTATTTTGGTGGTGAGTTCACCGAGGGTCTCGCATTGATAATCGATCATTATCCGGCGAATGCGGGTCGACACCAGGTATTGCTTATTATGCCCCAGGTCGATACCGGCAATTTTCTGGAGGTAATCACGAAAATCGTTAAATTCCCGTGAGTCCAGTTGTAACCGGCCAGAGTGATGGCTGTCTGAATTTGCTGTCATGATAGTCGGAACGCCTAGCGCGAACACTCAGGTCCGCGCCCTTATTGCTCAACTTTTTCACCTTCACCAGTAAGCTGAGCGATACGGAGATTCACCCGTTTCGCCAACTCATCGGGATGGAATTTAGCAAGGAAATCGTCCGCTCCAACCTTCTTCACCATGGCTTCGTTAAACACCCCACTTAGGGATGTATGCAGAATAACATGAAGATTTTTTAGTCGGCTGTTAGCGCGCAACTCGGCAGTAAAGGTGTAGCCATCCATTTCAGGCATTTCAATATCTGAAATCACCAGCAGTAATTCATGGTACGGATCTTTACCTTCAGAAAGCATTTCTTCGAGAAACTGCAAGGCTTCGCTACCGTCTTTTCTAAGGGTGGTTTTACACCCCAGCGACTGCATAACCTTTTGTATTTGCTTGCGGGCGATAGTCGAGTCATCCACGATAAGCACGTGTTTACACACCACAGTTTCGCGCTTGGAGTCCTCAATGACTTCGGCACTAACATCTTCTGGAAGAGGAGACACTTCCGCCAGAATTTTTTCTACGTCGATAATTTCTACTAATTTTCCTTCCACCTCGGTGACGGCGGTAAGGTAATTTTCTTTGCCTGCGCCACGGGGTGGTGGGTGAATATCACCCCAGTTCATGTTAACAATACGCTCCACACCGCGGACCAGGAAACCCTGAGTCGAGCGATTATATTCAGTAATAATAACAAAGCAATCTTCGATGTTTTCCAATGGTCGGTGACCAGTGGCCTGGCGCATATCCATAATGGGGATTGTTCCCCCACGGATGTGTGCAACCCCGCGAATCACCGGGTTGCGTTTGGGAATTTCACTGAGTGGCGGGCACTGTAAAACTTCCTTCACTTTAAAAACGTTTATACCGTATTTCTGTGCTCCGCCCAGATTAAATAACAACAACTCCAGTCGGTTTTGCCCTACTAATTGTGTCCGCTGGTTGACGCTGTCTAATACCCCTGCCATAGGTGGCCCTCTTAAATCATTTGGTCTAACGACACCCGGCGTCCGGCACAGGCTTTGCTATTACTCTGTCACTAAGCAAAAATTAACGTTGTTTCCCGGGTAAACGCCAAATTTTTGTCATTTTCGTGAGCAGACTCGACTTGGAACCCGCGCCAAGATTACTTACAGCATAGGACAAGAATAGCAATGCGACGCTTTTTTTTGAAAAGTAATAAGGCCGTAAAATCGGCTGGCCTGCGCGTTGTAAACCGGTGCCTCCTAGTCGTTGTCGGCATCGGAGTGATTTTCATTAGTCGCGCATTTGCGCAGCAAAATCTCATGGATATCAACCAATTACGCACTGAGGTCCAAAACTTTGCCAAGTCGGAATTAACACCGCTCTACCCTCACCTGGTGGTCGGCGACACCCTTAGAATTGAAGCAGGTAACCTCGATCCACGCCTGCAATTGCGCCCCTGTGACGGCAAACTGACGATGACCATGAACACACCCACAGCCAACGCGTCGAATATCAGCGTTAAAACACGCTGTACAGGAACGGCCCGCTGGACAATCTATGTGCCAGTCCAGGTCGAAACCTTCGAGGAAGTCGTGATTGCGGCGGGCGCCATAGGCCGCGGTGCACAGATTACCGCGGGCGATGTGGTGACCCAAAGAATGAACACCAGCCACCTTACAGGCGGCTATCTTCGTGACCCTGCGCGGGTCGTGGGGCTGGAAGCCAGGCGAATGCTCCGCCCCGGCGAGATCATCAAGCTCAATCAGGTCAAGGCGCCAGATGTGGTAAAAAAAGGCCAGACAGTGGTGCTCGAAGCGCGCTCCAGCGCGCTGCGCGTGGTTACCGAAGCCACGGCCCTCACCAACGGCGGAGTGGGCGAACAGATAAAAGTTCGCAACAATCGGTCGCAGAGAATAGTTGATGCGCAGGTTACCGGGCCTGGTACTGTGCGGGTGGCACACTGGTGATGTGCTGCGCACAAATTATTGCTAAAGTTTCAGGTGTGGTGGCCGATGTTACAGGTACAGCACATCATATTGGCGGTTCGTCCGCCAAACTAATACGTGGATACGCACATGGTCATTGATACTGGCAACAACTTGAATCCGGCATCTGGCGCGGCCTCCGGTTCTGCCAAAGCCCGCGCGACACCGACTGGACGCAATGCGCCGGCAGCGGAGTACAGTCCCGCGCCAGCTGCGCAAGATAGCGTCTCGCTGAGCCCCCAGGGACAAACCCTTGCCAAGCTTTCAACGGCACTTTCGCAGAGTCCGGACGTTGATCAGGACAAAGTCGCTGCAATACGCGCTGCTCTGGCTGAAGGGCGATACCAGGTCGATGCACAGGCCATCGCAGGTAAAATGCTCGAACAAGACGATTTACTTGGCTAGTGAGCGGCACTGGCCGCTTGCTTCTTCCCGGTTTGCCCCTCCGCCTGACTCAGGCATAAAAAATGCACTTTCCCATCATATGAACCCTGGCAGCCAGCCAAGCGACAAACTTTTGTCAGGTTGCCAGATTGCGGAATGATTTTCGAGCGAGTCCAGCTATGTTTCTTAACGCCAAACAAGTCCACAGCCAATTAAGCAGCGATATCGCCTCCTGCGAGACCTTACTCCATTTGTTGCAGGAAGAGCGTCAGGCTCTGGCAGAGCGAGACTTGGCCGCACTTGACACAATCATTGAAAAAAAATCGGAAGCGCTTTCCAATCTGGAAAGCAGCGCCAAGGTCCGCGCAAGCTGGGTAAAAACTTTTGTCGATAACCACAACCTTCAAGTCCATGATGCGAAAAGCATATGGGATGCATTGATCGAGGAAACAGCCCCAGCGATGCTTCAGACATGGCAGAAGCTCAAAGAACTCCAGCAAAAATGCAAACAGGAAAATGAGGTGAATGGGAAAATTATTGCCAGGAACCAGAAAACCTTTGCCCGTTTACTGGAGATTATGCGCGGCCAGACGGCGGCACCTAACTTGTATTCCTCGAGCGGTAAATCCACCGGCGGCGGCCTGTCAAATATTGTCGGCGAAGCCTGACAGCGGCTGAGCAAAGCCAATACAGCGGTGAATAAAAAAGGCCTGGGTATCGCTACCCAGGCCTTTTCAGTTTAAAGCGCGGTTACTGGATACTTACCAGATAACAACGCGGTCTTCTTCTGGCAGGTAATGTTCGTCGCCTTCTTTAACTCCAAACGCCTCGTAAAACGCTGCCACGTTTGGTACGACACCTTCAATGCGATAACGCGCAGGTGAATGCGGATCAGTTTTTACCTGGTCACGCAAAGCTTCATCGCGCGACTTGCCCAGGAACGCCTGTGCCGTGCCAAGGAAGAAACGCTGATCACCAGTAAGCCCGTCGATTACCGGCGCTTCTTTACCGTGTAGAGAACGCTTGTAGGCTTTGTAAGCGATAGAGGTGCCGGCCAGATCCCCGATGTTTTCGCCCTGAGTTAACTCACCGTTTACATGCAGGCCAGGCAGTGGTTCAAACGCGTCATACTGCTTAACCAGCTTGGCGGTAAGCTTTTCGAATGCGGCACGATCTTCATCAGTCCACCAGTTTTGCAGCTGGCCTTGGCCATTGAACTTGGAGCCCTGATCGTCGAAGCCGTGACCGATTTCATGACCGATTACCATCCCGATTGCACCGTAGTTCACTGCATCATCAGCAGCCATATTGAAAAACGGTGGCTGCAGGATGGCCGCAGGGAAATTAATCGTGTTTTGCATTGGGTGGTAGTATGCATTCACCACTTGTGGAGCCATACCCCACTCGCGACGGTCTGCAGGTTTGCCCAGCTTGTCGAGCTCGTACTGGTGATTCCAGCGGGTTGCACTGGCGACACTTTCTACCAGAGAGTCATTAACTACAGCGGTATCGTAGCTTTTCCAGGTGTCGGGGTAACCGATTTTTGGCAGAAAGTTTTCAAGTTTCTCGAGAGCTTTTTGCTTGGTGGTATCGCTCATCCAATCAATATTTTTTATCGAATCCCGGTAGGCATCCACCAGGTTGTCCACCAGTTCCATCATCCGCGCTTTATATTCTGGCGGGAAGTAATCTTTCACATAGATCTGTCCAACCAGTTCGCCAAAGCTCGCGTTCACCAGTGCGACACCACGCTGCCAGCGGGGCAGAGGCTCTTCCTGGCCACGCAGGGTTTTGTCGTAAAACGCAAAGTGAATCGCGTAGATGTCGTCGCTCAAGAGCGGCGCAGCATCAGCCAATAAACGCAATTTCAGGTAGTCGCGCCAAACATTCAGTGGAGTCTTGTTGATGGTGTTATTCAGAGAGGCGAAGTACTCGGGTTGAGCGGCAGTGACTTGTTTCTGATCCGCAACGCCGGCAGCATTCAGATAAACAGCCCAGTCAAAATCCGCCATTAAGGCAGCGAGATTATCCGTCGCGTATTTGTTGTCCCAGCGATCATACTGACGGTTTTCCACTGGACCACGCTGGTGCTGAGCAAGACGCTTCTCAAGTGAATAGGTCGCATCCGCTTTTGCGGAAGCCTGCTTGCCGGTGTAACCCAGTTTACCGAACATTGCGGTGAGGTAGGATTTATAAGCGGCAATATACTCTATGCCTTTATCGCTTTCGTCGTAGTAATAATCGCGGTTTGGCATGCCGAGGCCGCTCTGCACGATAAATACAACGTTCTGGGTCGGATCTTTAAAGTCCTCATTCACACCCAGACCAATAGGTGTTTCTGACTCAAGATAGGTGGATTCCCCGAGATAGCGAGCCAGATCTGTCTTGGATTTGATCGCATCAATCTTCGCGAGGTAAGGCTTCAATGGAGTAATGCCAGCGCTGTTCAGGGTATCGACATCCATAAAGTTGGCGAAAAGGCCACCCACTTTTTGATCGGCGCTGCCCTCTGCGGCACTTTCATTTGCCGCTGCGGTCTCAATAATACCGCGCACTTCAGCATCCACTTTATCGCGCAATGTGTAGAAGGTTCCAATACGTACCTTATCCGCGGGAATTTCCGTGGTCTTGATCCAGGATCCGTTAGCGTAATCATAAAATGCATCTTGTGGACGCACGCTGGTATCCATGTTGGTAAGGTCGATGCCGCTGACTTTCGAGTCCGGGATGTCCGCTTTCTGATTGCACGCCGATAGCGCCGCAATGAAAGCCAGTAAAACAATTTTCTTCATTAATGTCTCCAGAAGCGTGGGTAACAGGCTGATGTTACTCCGTATTGACTGTGGTAGCGGTGAACTTTTCACCAGGCCTTTTGGGCCCAACCCGAGTCTGACAACTATAACCCGAAATAGTTTTAAAACCCCAGTACCATGGGCTATCGCGATTTAGTCAGACATCGCAATTTTTTGCCCGTTGGGTTTGGTCTTTGGGTTTGGTATAGTTTCGCCGCTGCCGAGTCCCCATCGATTAACAGGATAAATCCCGCGCCTCCTAAGCGCGAGCTCCAGGTTCGAGTCCTGGTGGGGACGCCACCTACTCTGCGATGCTTTCGTTACGAAGATGGCCAGCAGTCCCCTCTACCAAACACCACGACCCTGCACATGAATCTTCTGCTGCTCGAAGCCCACCAGTTTCAATCCGCCACTGAGGCCACGCTGAGTGAGCGCCAAACCAGGCACATTCAACAAGTACTAAAGGCCAGAACCGGTAGTCTGCTGAAGGTTGGTGTGATAGACGGAAAGCTTGGCTACGGCTGTCTGCACCAAACCGACGGCGGATGGGGGCTGACGGATATTCAGCTGGAAACCGCACCACCCGCGCCACTACCACTGAGCCTGGTGCTGGCACTTCCCCGGCCACAGATGATCAAACGCATCCTGCAAACTGCTGCGTGTATGGGGGTTGCGAGAATTCACCTGTTGCAAACCGCAAAAGTGGAAAAGAGCTTCTGGCAATCCCCCGCGGTCACGGAATCAGCCATTCGCGAGCAACTGATACTTGGGCTTGAGCAAGCTGGCGCGACCCAGCTGCCACAGGTGGAAAAGCACTGCCGTTTCCGCCCATTCGCAGAGGACGCTTTGCCGGGCATAGCGGATGGTCACACCAAACTTATCGCGCATCCAGGAGACTACCCGGCGTGCCCGAGGCTAGCAAAAAACGAAACAGCAGTATTAGCAATCGGCCCCGAGGGCGGATTTACTGAAGGTGAAGTGAGTTATTTTCTTAATGAAGGGTTCGCAGCTTTTCAATTAGGTGCACGTATTCTCAAGGTGGAAACGGCGGTGCCGGTAACCCTGGCCAAGTTGTATTAGGACTGCTGAAAAGCCCCCACCACTCAGTGACTTGAACGATCAATACGTCCTACTGTGGAGCAATGACCTTCTTCTCGAGCATCAGCTCAAACGCATTGGGGTCGACAGGCCTGCTGGCCAGGTAGCCCTGGTAATAACGACAGCCGTACTGGGAGATCAGCTCAAGTTGGTCCTGAGTCTCAACACCCTCAGCAACAACCTCCAGACCCAGCATATTGCCCATAGCACTGATAGTTTCTACGAGCACACGATCGTTGCGATCAACTGTGATATCTCGGACAAAGCTTTGGTCGATTTTTAGGATAGATACGGGCAGCTTCTTTAAATAGCTGATCGAAGAGTAACCCGTACCAAAATCATCAAGCGCGAAGTTGATTCCCTGAGTCTGCAGGGTGGTCATCGTATTAATGGTTTCTTCCAGATTGTGAATCACGATTCCTTCGGTAATCTCCATCTCAAGCATCTCTGCCGAAAATTCGATGTCTCGCAGTGCGCGTTTCACGTCGTCAACAAATTGCGAGCTCCGGAACTGGCGCGGACTAATGTTGACACCCAAACGCATGTTGCGCGTCCAGAGCCCCATCCGCTGCCATTCTTTTACCTGCTGCAGTGAGCGCTCGATAACCCACATACCGACATCCACGATAAGCCCGGATGTTTCCAGCACGGGAATAAACACCGCAGGAGACACCGCACCACGCTCTGGATGATTCCAGCGCAATAAGGCTTCTGCACCGACTATTTCGCCAGTAAGCACATTAACCCTGGGCTGAAACTGTAAACTGAAAGCTTCCATTTCCAGCGCGCGGTGGAGGTCGCCTTCCATAACCAGCACATTGCGTGCTTTATCGGCCATGTATTTATTGAAGAACTGAATCGCATCGCGCCCCTGCTCTTTAACCTGATACATGGCAGTATCTGCAAAACGCAGCAACTCGTGCACCCCCGCTTCCTCGTCAGGGTAAATAACAATGCCCACACTGCAAGTAACATGCAGTTCGAGATCGTGATAATAATGTGGTTCGGACACGTGGGAACGAATTCGCTCGGCAATTTCTTCAGCTTTTAAAATCGCACCTGAGATATCCTCGCCAAGGTTCGTAAGCACTACCACGAACTCATCGCCACCAAGGCGCACCACGACATCGTTTTCGGAGGCTATCGCCATTAAACGTTGTGCGACATGCTTCAGTACGCCATCGCCAGCGGGGTGTCCCAATGAATCGTTGATATATTTGAACTGGTCCAGATCGATAAACAATAAGGCGCCGAAGAAGTTCTGACGATCGGATTTACGTATTTCTTCTTCAAGCCGCTCAACCAGATAACTCCGGTTGGGCAAATCAGTAAGCGCATCGTGATAAGCCATGTGTTCCATCTGCGCCTGCGCTTTTTTCAGTTCTGTAATATCCGACGAAACCACCAGTGCCACGACTTCATCATAAAATTCCATCGGCATCACATGCGTGTGCATACTGTGCTCTTCACCGCCCGCATTGAGCCATTTTTCTTCCCAGATTTGCGCGCTTAAGCGGGTGCTGATGACTTCGTTATCGAGTGCAATCACTTCCGCCGGGTCCGTCAAAAAATAACTGGCGAAATCGCTGATATGAGAGCCGCGCATGGCTTCCGGTGACGTGTTAAGAAAGTCCGCTAGCGCCTTATTGGCGAAAATATAGTGGCCGTCTTTGTTACGCGCCCCAACCCACACAGGCAAACTATCGATAATTTGGCGTACATGCTCTTCACTTTTGCGCAACACCACTTCGACGGCACGCCGCTTGGCAAGCGCCAGATCCACTGCGTCAAGTAACTGGTTGCCGCTGTTAACCAGTTGCTTCAATTCGTCGTCGCGGCGCAGGCCACGCAAAGACAATCGCTGCTCACCGGGGCTGCCCGGGTTAATTTGTTTAATCTGGCTGGCAATACTGATCAGTGGTTTAGTGAGCAGATAATGAAACGCGAAAAATAGTATCAGCACCAGAAAAAAGCTGCGGATCAAACCAATGCTGATAACCACGGCGGAATGCTTGTAGAACGACGCCAAGGCTGCGTCCATGTCTACCACAAAATTGATCAGGCCGTGATCATCCTGGCCAGGAATATAGAGCGGGGCACTGTGCACAACTAAGTGCTGCGTAATCTGCTTGGTTACCCAGACCGTGCTGCTATTTACCGGAATGCGCCGAGACTCGGCAATTTCATTGCCTAGCTCGTCCTCAATAGTCACTGCGACAATAAAGTCGAACCCCATAAGGCCCTCGGCGACCTCATTGGCTAACATGTTATCGAGCGTGTGGATAGCGCGCGCCGCAGGCGGCGTAGACACATCGGTTGCCAGCGCGATCAAATTATTGACATCTTTCGACTGCGCCTGAAAATCGATGTAAATCTGAACAGCACTCATCAACGAGCCGACCAAAAGAGCGACGATTACGCCGACCTTTGCCAGACGGAATGAAATACCTTGAAAAAAGCCCTGCACCGTATACCTTTCTATATAAACAAAACCCTGCCCACTAGCGTACTGTTGAGGCAAGGTCTCGGATGTGAAATGCGTGTTGTGGGTTTGTGTGAGGAGGCGGGATAAGCGCGCCAGGAACAGCGCGTAGCTGTCGTAGCTATAGCTGCAATTGCAGCCTTAGCGCACTGACCCGCAGACTGCACGCGGGAACCTCCTGCAGAGCGAAATCCGTACAGCAAAATATCCCTCGACATAACAATGGAAAAACCATTATCAGGCCAAGTACCAGCACAGTTTACCCAGGTGCCTGCGAACTAACGATCCGGCAGCACCTTTCGGATGACTTCCGCCAGCAGTGCTGCGGCTGTCGTGGCAGCAATCTAACCTCAAACACAGTGTGATACGCTCTCCTGATTCACAGCCCCGCCATTTTTGGGATCGTTGGCTCAGACCGGCATGAGCTAATTCCCTGATAGCCAGCGTATGGCATAGTGCCAAAGGTTCACAGACCCTTTTCTATTTCTTAAGCTTAGCTGCATTTATGGAATCTGGCACCCTAAAAAGTCATTCTTATAACCATCAACCAATATTGACTGCATTTATTATGTTAACGGCGTCGGTTGTATCTTCTGTAGTTGCCAGGTCAGACCATGAGAGAGGAGCGTCGTCTTCAATCGCGGCAGGCGCACTGCGGTCCAAGGTTAAATCCGTAAAATTAAACAACGCGTTGTCTGCCAACTGCGATGGCGAAACCCGCTGCAGCGCTGCGAAAATAGTTTCCACTCGGCCCGGGAACTGTTTATCCCAGCCGCGCAACATTTCTTTGATCACCTGCCGCTGTAAATTTTCCTGAGATCCGCACAGGTTGCACGGAATAATAGGGAATGCCCTTGCCTGTGCGAACGCCTCAAGATCCTCTTCCGGGCAATAAGCCAAGGGCCGAATAATAATATTTCGCTTGTCATCAGACCGCAGCTTAGGCGGCATGGCCTTGAGCCTGCCCGCATAAAACAAATTCAAAAACAGGGTTTCGACGATATCGTCCCGGTGATGCCCGAGTGCAATTTTGGTCGCGCCGATTTTTTCAGCAAAGCCGTAGAGTGTGCCGCGACGCAGGCGGGAACATAAACCACAAGTGGTTTTACCCTCCGGCACTACTGATTTCACAATACTGTAGGTATCGCGCTCAACGATATGGTATTCGATATCAAGGGTATCTAAATAGGCAGGCAACACGTGCTCCGGGAAGCCCGGTTGCTTTTGGTCCAGATTCACCGCCACCAACTCAAACTTCACCGGCGCAGTGCGCTGTAAGCTCAACAGTATGTCGAGCATACCGTAGGAATCTTTGCCACCCGACAGGCACACCATCACGCGATCCCCTTCTTCAATCATGTTGTAGTCGGCAATGGCGCGACCCACATGGCGGCGCAGGCGCTTCTGCAACTTGTTGAATTCGAGACGGTTCTTACGGGTGAGTTGATCCACGGTGGCTCCAGAGGTTCGAGCAGATACAGCGCTCGCTCATTATGCAGGTTCAAAAAAGGGCGGCCATTGTACGGTTTTTATCCACAAGTGTGAATCTCGTGGACAGGAAATTGCCGCCTGCTGATGTCAAAAAGTACTTACCTGGGGCAATGGGTTGCCGCCTGCAGCGCAATGTCACCTCGGCTGCCGCATGGGCCGTGATTGTGACGACCGGGCACAGGCTTTGCAATCTTCAGAATTGAGCGACATCAGGATTATGTAAGTTGTTATGTTGAAATTTCCCACCCTCAGAAAGAAAACCCCACCGCCACCGCCCCCGTACAAAACGGACTGGAAAGAGTGGGAGGCCGACCTCCTGGTACAGTGCGGACTAAAACGGCAGTTGGTGTCTGTCTACCACTCTGCCAGCGGCGAAACCCGGCAATCGTTCGTACACGGGTTTGACCTCGCCAGCGGGGAGCTTCTTCTTGATGGGCTCTACCCGAACACAGGCCAGCCACTGAATGAAGGTGAGCAGTGTTGGCTGCAAATTAACAGTGCTGCAGGCATCTACAACCTGCACGTGATGCTGCAGGAAATTCTCGGAGGCGATGCCCACCCACTTCTCAGCGTGCGCGTGCTGGAAAGCGGCTTAGTCACCAACCGTCGCTGGCGCAAGCGCGTGTATTTCGAGCGCGGACAAATGCCGCAGGTCTCAATTAAACTCGGGGGCTTTCCCGCGCTCCAGGGGCAAGTACTCAACCTCAGCCAACAAGGCGCAATGCTGGAAGTTTGCGGCGAAAATTTACGCGCATCCAGCCAGCTCGGGCGTACCTTACGCACCCGAATCGACTTTTCGCCCGGCTTCTGTCTCGAACTGCGCGCATCGCTCAAACAGTGCCGATTTACCCGCGAGCCCTATTGCCACAATCTGCTGCGAGTGCAATTTCAGCTTATGTCGGCGGATAATCGCGGTCTGTTGGATAACTACATAGATTCTCTAGCCTGACACAACACGGGTTACCTTCCCCCGGCGGACGCTACCCGGATGGCCTGTTAGAATAGTCGCCCTTTTCCCTGCAATACCCGATTGGCGACACCTGAGCTATGCAAAAGACACCTTACTCCCCCGCAGAATTACTGGCGCTCGACAAACAGCACGTGTGGCACCCTTACGCCTCAGTCCACTCAGACGTGCCGGTGTTTCCCGTGGCACGCTGCGAGGGTGTTGAAATTGTGCTTGCTACCGGGGAGCGTCTTATCGACGGCATGGCATCCTGGTGGAGCGCTATTCACGGCTACAATCACCCGACACTGAACGCCGCCCTAACCGAACAGATGGCAGATATGTCGCACGTAATGTTCGGCGGGCTCACCCATCAGCCTGCTGTTCACCTGTCAAAATTACTCGTGGACATCACACCAGGCGACCTCTCCCGAGTTTTCTTTAGCGACTCCGGCTCGGTTGCTGTGGAAGTTGCGCTCAAGATGGCACTGCAATTCTGGCAGGCCCAGGGTCAAGCCAACAAACAGCGCATTTTGAGCTTTCGCAACGGTTACCACGGCGACACTTTTGCGGCCATGTCTGTATGTGATCCAGTCACCGGCATGCACCGCCTTTTTGAGGGTGTGTTGGCAAAGCAGTTATTTGCTCCAGCACCACCCGCAGGCTTTAGCGAAGCACTGCCTCCAAATGCGCTTGACGATGTCGAGCAGCTCCTGGCGAGCCATCACGAAGAACTCGCCGCAGTCATTATTGAGCCAATCGTACAGGGGGCTGGAGGAATGCGGTTCTACTCCCCAGAATTTCTGGCCGGTTTACATGCCCTGTGCCGAAAGTACAACGTGTTGTTTATTGCTGACGAAATCGCCACCGGCCTGGGCCGTACAGGAAAATGGTTCGCCTGCGAGCACGCAGGCATTAGCCCCGACATTCTGTGCCTGGGTAAAACTTTAACTGCCGGGTATATCACACTCGCGGCGACGCTCTGTAACGACACCATCGCTGACATTATTTGCAGCGGGGATGCAGGCTGTTTTATGCATGGCCCGACTTATATGGGCAATCCGCTGGCTTGTGCAGTTGCCGCCCGCAATATTGAAATGCTCCAGCAATCCGACTGGCAACGGGAAGTCGCGCGGATAAGCGCCCAGCTAAGCGCAGGCCTCGCGCCCTGCCGTTCACTGCCGGGCGTTGTGGATGTGCGCGTGCTGGGAGCCATTGGCGTAATAGAATTGGCAGAGCCAGTGGATATGGCCCAGATAGAACCTGCGTTTGTAGAAGCCGGCATATGGTTACGCCCCTTCGGCAAGCTGGTGTACATGATGCCACCGTACATCATCACCGATGCGCAAATAGAAAAATTAACCTCGGCTACTTACAGCGTGCTCCAGGGGCAATTGCGACACCGATAGCGAAAACAAGAGCGAAACCGAAAGCAATACATAGCCAACTGGAACACACCGCGGCTTCAGGCTGGTATCAACTCTTACAAACTCCAGCGTTGAAGACTAACAGCGTTGAAGAATTGCAGCGCTAAAGCTAAATGCACAAATCGTACACCGCTGTAACCGAACGGCCCCCCAGGCTGTACTCCAATCGCGAGCACAAGCTGTGTAGCAGGTTAATACCACGCCCAAACGGCGTATCGTCATCGGCGCAGCGGGTTAACGTTTTATCGATATCGAAACCTTCGCCGCTATCGGTAATCACCAACTGCACTCGATTGGTCGCGCCGCGAATATAGCTGAAATCCAATTCGATAAACTGCCCACTAACCGCTGCAAGGCGCTCTTGTCTTTCACGGTAATAGGTTTCGAAACCGGCAGGGGTGTCTTTGAGATCGGAGGCAAGCCCCAGTACTCCGTGCTCCAACGAATTACTGTACAACTCACTCACAATGGTAAAAATTTTATCCTGATGTAATTCGATGCCGCGGATGCTGGCAACGAAGCCGAGAATTTCATCAACAATATTCACATTGCGCAAATCCTCGTCTTCGAGTCGCATATGCAGATGCCATGGAAAAGAATGCGCGCGATGAAATTCACTGCGCACATCCACTACGCTGCTGTCTGAGGTGCGGCGATGCACGAGCGGCCCGCCGGTCAGCTCGACAATGGAAAGATCATCCGATTGACCGCTATCGCGATGAAAGTCTTTAACCGATGCCGTTATTTTCGCAACCACATTGTCACCTCCAGCGGCAACCAGTCTCTCCAGCCGTTCAAGCCCGAATTCTTCGCCTTGCGGATTAACCGCTTCATTCACCCCATCGGTGTAAATATACAAACGCTCACCAGCATCAATTTCAAACAGCTGGGGCGTGTTATCAAATTCCGATTTGCTGAGAATACCCAATGGCATGTGCTGCGCCGCCACTTTAGCTACAGCGCCTGTGCCGGGCTTCACCCGCAAGACATCGTTCATGCCGCCAGACCAGACCGTACACTGGGTACCAGACGCATCAATAAACAACAGCGTCGCGCAACAAAACATACTGGTAGGCAAAAGTTCGGTGAGTCGCTCGTTGAGATCTTCAGCCAGCTGCGAGATGCTGGCCTGGCGTTCGGTCAAGCTGTAAAAAATTTCCGTCACCGGTAGAGAACCAATAGCCGCAGCCAATCCATGCCCGGTAAAATCGCCAACCATTAAATAATTGCCTCCGGCCGGCGAAGGGCCAGACAAAACGACATCGCCGTCAAACATGGAAACCGGAGAGGTGTAGTGTTGAATGTTTTCACAGAAGGTTTTGTTGCGGCGGCTGGAGTTCGCGAAAATGTGCTCCACAATCGCGTGCTCCCGGTTCATCACTTGCTGATGGTATCGCAAGGATTTGTGCGCGTCCTGTAAGGTTACATACAATGTTTGCGCGCGCGCGTGCGCATCTATTTTCGCCATAAGGACAGTTTCGTTCACAGGTTTCGGAACGAAATCATCGCCGCCGGCATCAAGGCAGCGCACAAGTATTTCGGTGTTATCCAGTGCGGTAACAAATATTATCGGAACAAAACGCTCTTCACTTTCCTGTTTAATCACTCGCGTTGCGGTGATGCCGTCCATCAGTGGCATGTTCACGTCCATCAAGATAAGATTTATGTCCATATCGGCCCGAAATAACTCACACGCCTGTATTCCGTCGGCGGCCTCGACACAGCTGTGCCCTTCGTCCTCCAAAATCATCAGCAGCAGCTCGCGATTTTGCGGGTAGTCGTCGACGACGAGTATCTTCATAGCGATCCTTCCAGGGTGAAGAGCTAGGGCCTGTTAAAACCTATTAACTAATCTCGAACTTTGTTTCAAAACGGGAAATTGCGAAAATTTTTCGAACCTGCTCGTTCGTCTTTACCAGGCGGATGCTCGTCTCCCGTGAGTCGAAATAACGCTTTGCATTAATCAGCATGCCAAGCGCAGAGCTGTCGATATAGCGGGTTTTAGCGAAGTCGATGACCAGAATTTTCCCTTCTACATTGATTAAACTCTCGTAACACTTGCGAAAATTTTCGACTTCGGCAAAATCGAAGCGCTCGCCCAGACTGATGGTAAATGGGCTGTGGCCACCGTGAGCGCCATCAATGTTATCTACAGTTATGCTCATGAAAAAATCCGGTTATGCGCAAGTTCATTTTCAGTGCTACTCATAAAGTTCTATGTCTCCCGCACGGGGTGAAGCTTCTGGTTTGCTCATCATCGCCTGCGGATTAAGAGAAGCCATGTGCAGGAGCTGTGCATCGAGTATCGCTTCTGATTCTGCATGTTCGCGGTTTGCGCGCAGGTAACCTTCCAGGAATTGAGAAAGAAATGCTGTGTGGGATGATATTTTTCGCGCATCCTGTGCAACCCGATCTGCGAACTGCATAGCGGTGATCGCACGACCAATTTCCCTATTGATTTCCTCGCCTATCTCCGCTCCACGACTTACTCCAGTTGCCACCTGGTTATTCACGTCCTCCAGCGCATCGATCATGCCGTCCAAATGGCCTTTGGCATCGATGGCAATGTTCATATCCAGAGAGGCGATATTCCCAACCACCCGCTCTACCTTGGTCACCGTTTGTTTGGTGCGCTCCGCACTTTCACGAATTTGTTCGTTCAAGGTGCTGGATACATTCGAAAGTTTTCGAACTTCATCTGCCACCACCGCAAAGCCGCGTCCTGCCTCACCAGCCCGCGCCGCTTCGATCGCAGCGTTAAGCGCCAGAAGGTTAGTTTGGTCAGCGATATTGCGTATCTCATCGATCAATACAAACATGCCGTCCAGGTGTTTGATCATGTCTTGAATATTGTGTACCGCCTGCACACTCTTATCGCTAATGTCTACGAAGAGACTGACGTAATCATCAAGCACATACCCAACTTCATTGGCAAATTTATTCAGGCTGATCGCATCCTCGTTCTCACCTTCCTTGCGGGTGAGGCGATCCGCAATATCCATGAGCAGCTCTTTCTCCGCATTGGCGGATTTAGACAAGCCCTGAAAGCTGTGGTGTACTTGAATAGTGGCGTCCTCTACCAGCGATTCCACCTTGGCCGAAAGACGTGACAGGTCGGTACACACGGGCAGTAGCAGATCGTGCATGTATTTGCTGAACCGTCGTTGCTTAAACAACTGGGAACCTACTTCCTCGGCAATATCGCTCTCGCGCGGCTTGGTGACCGCCACCCCCAAACCGAATGACAGACCAGAGGCGATCACCAGAAGTATTGCCGCACTGTGCTGTGAGTTAAAAAAATAGCAGCCCACAACACCAATCACGCTGACACCGGCTAAAACAGTAATGTGTCGCCCAAACCTATTCACTCTGTGCCTCTAAAGACGAAAACTACTCCGTTTAACCGGAGCCCACTGTGTGTAAAGCCTAGTCGCGAGCGCGCGCAGGTGCCACACGCCAGCACAGAAAGTGAGCGATAGCTTTTAGAAAGAACGAAGGGAGGGGAAGTGGCGACGCAGCGATGATCCGCAGAGCGTCGCGACCAAAGAGGAATATCTAAAGACGGCCTATGCCGATTGCAGAACGTACCTTCTCAAGCATTGGAGCGCTGATTTCCCGGGCTTTTTTAGCCCCGTTTTGCAGCACATCTTCAATGGTGTCCGGGTCTGCGAGTAACGTGTTGTAGCGTTCCCGAGCCTCGCCGATCTCATCGTTGACCAGCTCGAACAGCTGCTTCTTGGCCTCGCCCCACGCGATTCCCTGGGCAAACTGCTCGCGCATGTACACGCTCTTTTCTTCGCTGGCAAACGCCTGCCACACCTGAAATACCGTGGAATCGTCCGGATCTTTAGGGTCTCCCGGTTCCAGCAGGTTGGTTTTGATTTTATTGATGTGCTTCTTCAGCTGCTTTTCCGGAAGAAACAACGGAATTGTGTTGTTATAACTTTTACTCATTTTGCGGCCATCCAAGCCCTGCAACACCGCGACGTTGTCGTCCACCTGAGCTTCGGGTAACACAAAGACTTCGGCAAAATGATGATTAAAACGAGCAGCAATATCTCGCGCCATTTCCACGTGTTGAATTTGATCCTTACCCACCGGCACTGTGTTGGCATTGAACATTAAAATGTCCGCGGCCATTAGCACCGGGTAGCTGTACAAGCCCATAGTAATGCCAAAATCCGGATCTTCACCTTCTTCCACATTCTTTGCGACTGCTGCCTTGTAGGCGTGAGCGCGATTCATCAAGCCCTTGGCCGCCATACAGGTGAGAACCCAACTGAGTTCGGTGATTTCGGGAATATCTGACTGGCGATAGAAAGTCGCCTTGTCGGTATCCAGTCCCAACGCCAGCCAGGTCGCAGCGATTTCCCGCGCAGACTGCCGAATAAGCTCCGGCTCGTGACACTTAATCAGCGCGTGTAAATCCGCTAAAAAATAAAATGACTCGCTGTTTGAATTTCGGCTGGCTTCGATTGCTGGACGAATAGCGCCCACATAGTTACCCAGATGGGGGGTACCGGTGGTTGTGATACCGGTCAGAATGCGGTTGACAGACATGGTGGATTCCGTTTTTTTGCTTTTTTAGACCGGGGCGATTGTACCTTCTGGCCCGCCGTTTGTCTTTTTGACCGCCACAGATTTGACCAGATGCCGGTAGTGTTTAGCCTGTTCGGCAGGTGAGAGCCAATCCAGCGAAGGTGCTGTTGGCAGTTGTGCCCGCATCCACTCCTCCACTCGCAGGCGAACCATGCGTGCGCAAGCGTCAGCCTCGCTGAATTCCGGGCCTTGCCCTTCAGTATCGGCGATACTGTAGCACCACTGTGTAGACAGCAGTTCCGGATATGCCAGGCGGTTGGGCACAATGGGCACGCAGCCGGCAGCAACGGCTTCCAATACCGATAAACCCTGAAAGTCGTGCAAGCTGGTCGACAACACCGCGTGCGCATTAGAGAGCAGGTTTTCGTAACACTCGCGCTTCGTCAAATAGCCCCACTCCCCAAGCCATGCGCGCTCGTCGAGCAGGCGTCGGATATCAGAAAAAACGGCAGGTTCCCGGCGAAATCGCTGCCCGACAACATGTACCCGTAACGGCAGCTCCACGGGTAACCGGGCAAGCGCATAATAGAGATTTTCCGGGCCCTTGTCGTACTCCCACCGGTGGTTCCATACCAGGTGGAAAGCATCGTCCGGCTTTTTGCCCGAAACGCCCGCTATGGCCACCGGCACAGGAATTACGTCGGATTTGTCCGCGATTCGCTCAACCACGCCAGGCGGTACCCCATCGGGCAATTTGTCGAGGAGCGCAGCCACGCCCGCCAAGAAGCTGGCGCGGTTGTAGTGGGTATTGAACACGACCCGATCTGCGGTGAGAGCGGCGTAGAGCGTTACCATCTGCGGCTCGACGCTCGCATGCTGCGCCCGGCTCGCGGGGTAGGCGAACTGGTTTTCGTGAAAGTAGACAATCGCTGGCACTTTGGCCAGTTCAGGCACCAAACCCCGAAGGGTGGCCAGATCGACCATCGAGGTGGCAACGACAAGATCCCATGGCTTGCAGAGCGTCGCGTGTTGCGCGAGCGCCCAGGTAAGCGCATTACCCCGGATACGCCAACTGAAATGACGTGGTGGTAACGCGAGAGATGTGCAACTGGCAAATGGCAGCATATCCACAAGGTGCTGGCGCCAGGCCTTGTGACTTTCGGCATCGTACGCAGAGAGAATGAGAATTTTCATGGCGCGAGTTTACGCCAGAGAAGGCTTCAGACTGAAGCCTCAGACATCGAGATTGCAGCTCGCACGCATCCGCAAAGTCGGATTGCTATTAACCCGGCGCCCTTCGGGCAATGGGGCTGCATCCATGCACCGCCTGTTAACTTCGCAATTTTCGTTGCCGAGTTATTAGTGGCAACAGACTCTAGGCCGTTTTAAGAATCATTGCGTCAAACCCCGCCTGACACAACAGATGTGCGGCTATGTCCGCACGACTGCCTGCATCCCCTGAAACCACATAAACGCTGGTGCGGCCCAGGTCAGACATGGAGTTGCGCAACCGAGAGAGAGGAATGTTGATCGCGCCCGGCACATGCTGAAACCGGTATTCCATTGGCATTTTGACATCGAGGAGCTTGTACGGCTTTTCCAGTTTGGCCAGCAGATGGTCTTCCACATAGCGCACCACCGGAGCTTTGAGCAACGCGTTAAAGTCTTCAGAGTTCAAGCGTTTCAGTTGCCCGGAGGTCAACATTTCTACCGAGGCGTTGCGCGGAGTATCACCCAGTAACGCTTCTTCACCAAAGAAGTGACCTGGTTGGATCAACAGGTCAACGCTCTCCGAGCGATTAAAGACTCGAGCAGAGCCGGCCACCAACACATAAAAGTAGTCACCGGTCTCACCTTCTTTAACCACTAAGTCGCCCTTGCTATAGCGGACGTTTTCGAAGCGAGCGAACAGTTCCTGCACCTGGGTGAGCGGAATTTTGGAAAAGAGTGGCGCCTGCAGCAGTGCCGCCATCCAGTCGCTGTGTTGGCCGTCCAGCTCTTCTACTTCGAAGGGTGACCCGTTGAACATGGCTTCGTCGATGCTGGTAGACAGCATCGATTGACTCCACGCAATGATGCGGTCCAAAACCTCGACATCAATCGAAAACACGCGCACCGACGGCGACTTGGCCACAGCAGAGTTCGACGATGGGGATTCTGCATTCAGTGCAGACTGTGCGGTTGCGGAGTCATCCAGCACGGTAGAAACATAGAAGGCGCTATTGATCAAGTCCACCTGCCCTTCAAGCAGAAAGTACTTTTTCGCGAGCGAGCGGCCGCGCTTAAAAATCATCTGCCCACGGGTGTACTCTTCCACATGAATATTGGCGAGGGCTTCTTGCAGGTATTCATCTTCCAATCCATTGAAAGGAACAAACGATTTAAGTAACTCTTGAGTAATCATCACCATTCCTCTTAATGCGAGCCAATTTTTGCACACTCAAAAGGAATGGTACTGTTCTCAAAATCACGGTTTGATCTAAAGCCTGACGCGCCAGGTCACAATTTAATTAGAGTGATATGTCCGTCACAGACACAAAGCGGGTCAGCAAGCTGGCCATTTGCTCGAGATCGCTCACCCCGGCTGTTTCGCGGATAGAGTGCATACCGAAAGTAGGGATTCCCAGGTCCACCGCTCGCACACCAATTTCGGCGGAGGTGATCGGCCCGATAGTACTACCACAGCGCATGTCAGCGCGCATAATGAATGACTGCAAGGGTATAGCCTCACGGCCTTCCGCCGCTCGCGCCAACCAACGCACCAGCGCGGCGGTATCAGCGCCCGTCGCGTAGGACTGGTTCGCGTCAAACTTCACCACCGGACCGGCGTTTAACAGCGGGCCATGTTTATCGTCATGCTTGTCGGCAAAATTTGGGTGAACCCCGTGGGCGTTGTCGACAGAGAGCATTAACGAACGGCGCAAGGTGAGCTGACGGCTCTGGGCATCGCCTGATACCAGCCGATCGATCAACTCACCGAGCATAGGGCCTTGTGCTCCGAGATCGGTGTTGCTGCCAATTTCCTCGTGATCGTTACAAATGAGGATACTGGTAACGTCGGTGTTGGCATTGAGCATCGCTTCAGCACCCAGAAAACAACTCGCCAGATTATCCAGGCGGGCGCCGACAAAAAGCTCATCCTTCAAACCCACTGTCGCCGAAGGCTGTGTATCGTAAAAACTCAGGTTGTAGTCGAGAACTTCAACAGCTTCAGGGTGTGACTGCTGCAATTCATTTAGCAAAATATCCGCAAAGCGTGCGTCCGCTGGTGCGTGTTGCAGGATCGCGTTCATCTGGGTTTGCGGGTTGATCGCTCGCCCCTCGTTAGCGCTGCGATCCAGGTGAATCGCCAGACTGGGAATCAACGCAACGGCACGTCCAAAATTCACTAAGGCTGCTTTAAGTGCACCCTCGCCGTCCAAGTAGGTAACCCGTCCAGCAATCGATAAATCACGATCAAACCAGGGGGCCAGCAGCGCGCCGCCATACACGGCCACTCCCAACTGGTGGTAGCCCTTCGTCACCCTATCGGCGTTCGGTTTAATTTTCAGACAAGGGCTATCGGTGTGCGCACCAATAATGCGAACGCCAGTCTCTTCCAGTGGCCGTTCACCAACGACAAAAGCTGCAAATGAGGAATCACCCCGCGTAAAAAAATATTTTTTACCGGGCTCCAGTTGCCAGCGAGTATTCTCATCCAAGCGAGTGAAGCCTTCTGCGGCAAACAGTAATGAGAGGTTTTCACACGCATGATAGGGCGTGGGTGACGCATCGAGAAAATCAGCGAACTTTCGCGTTAAAGACATAGCAACAACCGTTAAACAGCAATAAATAACAGAACACCGAGCAGCAGCCGGTAGATAACAAATGGCAGCATACCAATTCGGTTAATAAAATTCAGGAAGTAGTGAATACAGATATAAGCGCTGACAGCAGACAGTGCAATACCCAGCCCTATCGCCAGCCAATCGACTGCCGCGGCCGACAGCACGAGCTGCAACCCCTTGTATCCGCCGCTAAGCACAATCACCGGAATTGAGAGCAAAAACGAAAACCGCGCGGCGTCAGTGCGGCACAAGCCTAGAAACAGGGCTGCGGTAATAGTAATACCTGACCGCGACGTGCCGGGGATGAGAGCGACGGCCTGGGCCAGCCCGATAATCATCGCCGTCGACAGTGCGATATCCCGCAATTGCTTGGTTTCCGCTGGTTTGCGGTCAGCCACCCACAATAAAACACCAAATACCAGGGTCGTTGTTGCGATCACGTCGGTGGAGCGCAGATGGGTCTCAATCAAATCGTCAAATATGAGACCAAACAAAGCTGCGGGGATGGTGGCGGCAATCAGGTACCAGCCAAGACGACCGCTCTCATCGGTACCACGACCAGTTACAGAAGAGAGCCAGCCTATAATTATCTTGCCGATGTCGTTGCGGAAGTACACCGCCACCGCCGTGAGCGTACCTACGTGAACAGCCACATCAAACGCAAGGCCCTGATCGGGCCAGCCAAGAATTTCTTTGGGCAGAATAAGGTGCGCGGAGCTCGAGATCGGGAGAAATTCGGTGATGCCCTGAATCAGAGCCAATACAACGACGTGAATTAAATCCATGCAAAGCATTCCAGATGAGTAAAAATTCTTATTGTCCCCGAATCCGCTCGCGCTTGTTCCAGGAAATTTCATTACGCAGGTAAAGTGGTTCGACACTCACAAGGCCGACCAGGTTGGCCTCCGTACTCGGTGCTGCCGCCGGTAGTTGGGCCGCAGCGGCAGTGGCCAGGGCCAGTGCGCTCGGAGTTTCGCCGGTGTAAACTTCAGCCAATACTGCGGTGTCGGCAACCTGCCAGCCATGGCCCAGGCCAACCAGCTCTCGCCCCGCGCTAATAGCGCTGAGGCGATCAAGCATGGCTTCCGGTGCGGCCACTGCTGGCGCTAAAGCTACCGACAAACCACTTTCTGTCAGTTCGTACGCCGCCCAATAGACTTCTGCCATGCGCGCGTCCAACGCGGGCACTAAAGTCAGACTCGTCCGCTCCGGGTGCGACATACTGAAGCCCTGCGCCAATACACTGAGCGTATCTATGCTGACTACGGGTAGTTTCGCGCCATAGGCGAGGCCCTGTGCAATCCCCAGTCCAATTCGAATACCGGTGAATGAACCTGGGCCGTTGGTAACTGCAACAGCGTCCAGTTCAGCGAGTTCGAGCCCCGATGCTTTCAGCAGTCGGTCAACCATCGGCAAAAGTACCTTCGCATGCGAGCGAGGCTGATCGCAGGTCTCAGTCCAATTTTTGTCAGCACAGGTAAGTGCCACAGAGCAGACTTCAGTCGATGCATCGAGTGCAAGGATTTTCGGCATAGGCAGACTCTCCTGGTAAAATCTTTTCGTAATAACTTCTTGCTAGTAACCGCTTGGTGCTAACTTCTTGTTGGGGACAAGGGTATTTTTGGTGAGTATTGTCAGGTGTTCAGCCCGCACAGGCAAATACTGCAACAAAAAAGCCCCGAAAAGATCGGGGCTTTTTTGTTGCACAGACTAAACCTTTTACTTGCCTAGCGCAGACAGAACCTTGTCTTTGATCTCCGCGAGCGGGCCAACGCCTGCGATGCGAGTAAATTTAACAGTGCCAGGGTTCTCCGCTTCCTGCTTCTGGTAGTACTCAACCAGAGGTTCGGTTTGATCGTGGTAGATAGACAAGCGATTGCGCACAGTGTCTTCCTGATCATCATCACGTTGTACCAGAGGTTCACCGGTAATATCGTCGACACCTTCGGTTTTGGGCGGATTGTGAGTCACATGATAGATCCGGCCGGACGCCTCATGTACACGGCGACCACTTAAACGTGCAACGATTTCTTCGTCATCAACGTGAATTTCCATTACGTGCTCAATTTCCACGCCGGATTCGGTCAGTGCTTCCGCTTGAGGAATCGTGCGAGGGAAACCGTCGAAGAGAAAGCCGTTGGCACAGTCTGGCTTGCTAATACGCTCTTTCACCAGATCGATGATGATGTCATCCGACACCAGCTGGCCAGACGCCATTATATCCTTCACTTTCACCCCCAAAGGGGACCCCGCTTTCACCGCAGCACGCAGCATATCGCCGGTGGAAATCTGCGGAATTTCGAAAGCTTCCATAATAAATTTAGCCTGGGTGCCCTTGCCTGCGCCCGGTGCACCCAAAAGAATAATTCGCATTAGTGAGACCTCATGATTCAAAGCCGGCACTCGACGGTTGTTACGATAAAAACCGTTGAGCCAGTGGGGGCTGCCCGGGGTCTGTTTTTGGTCAGTGGCACGACCAGACACTGGATTGCCGAACGTGCACCAAAGCTTGGCAACTGCGATCGCCGAATAATTAAACAGCACCACCGCAGATTCGGACGATCGGCTAGCTATACGCCGGAGACTCCCCCACAAAAGAGGGCGTTAAGATACACGCCGCCTGTTATGGAAACAAGTCAATTCCCCCCTGAAGCCCCCTTCAACTGGCGTTGAATTAGCTTTTGCTGACACCAAAAAAGACTTAACCAGCGGGGTTGCATGAGCTATAACCAATACAAACCCCAACGCTTTTTGCTTGCCTCGTCGGGGACGCCCGTACCAAAAAATACACGGGCGTGCTTTTTGCTAGCCATTCATAGAGAGCTACAGAGCAAGCAAAGCTTCTAAATGAATTTTATTGTTGGATTAAGAGGGGCATATGACCGTCAAAGAACTCGTCAGCAACTGGTTGCAGCAAGCGCAGTGCAAACTCACTGAGGAGACCTACCAGGTAAACCTCACCTTAGAGGACGCTGCCAAAATTGATGCGCTGGCAGAGATGTATCCGCGGCGCACCAAAGAACAGCTCGTCAGCGAATTGGTGTCTGCCGCGCTGGCAGAGCTGGAAATCAGCTTTCCCTATGTGCAGGGCACCAGGGTTATTTCAATCGATGAATTAGGCGAACCTGTGTACGAAGATGTTGGCCCAACGCCGCAGTTCCTTGAAAAAACCAAGGAAAACCTGCAAAAACAGCGGTTGCAAAAAACCGCTTAGGTGGTGGTAAGGCCAGTTTGGGCAGATGCCCTGGGTTAGATCCAGGGCAACTGCCCAACCAATAAAGTTGAGTCAGGGCGTTGACGGGCCGTCACTGATGCGTGTGTGCTCAAGAAACCTGCCATTGCTCGCGCCATTTCATCGCAGCCAACCTATCTGTGATCAACGGCCAGAGTACCCGCCAGCAGCCAAACAACTTGGCCAGTTACTTCGCGCCCTTTTCGATGCGCTTGACGCGCTCCCAGGCAGACTCCAACTGCGCCTCACTGGCCTCTTCCGGCGATAACCCCTGGGCTCCCAAATCCGCTTCCAGCGCAGCAAAGCGGTTCTCGAACTTTTGATTGGCCGCCCGCAGCGCCTGCTCACTGGAAATCCGGCAATGTCTTGTAAGGTTTACACAGGTAAACAGTAAGTCGCCCAGCTCTTCTTCGATATGCGCAGCGTCTTTAGATGCAATTGCCTGTTCAACTTCTGCGAGCTCCTCACGGATTTTGTCGATCACTCCCGCGTGATCCGGCCAGTCAAACCCCACTTTTGCCACCCGCTTTTGCAACTTTTCCGCGCGGATCACCGCAGGCAGAGCCCGGGGCACATCATCGAGTAGCCCGAGTTTGCCCTTCTCCGCCCGCTCTTGTTGCTTAATCGCTTCCCAGTTTTGCTTGATTGTGGCCTGTTCTGGCTCGGCAACACTGCTGCGCCGGCTGGCCAGGGTGCCATCGGGAAACACGTGGGGGTGGCGGCGAACCAGTTTGGAGGTAATTGCCGATGCCACGTCATCGAAATCCCAGCGCCCCTCTTCGCTGGCAAGCTGGCTGTAGAACACTACCTGAAACAGCAGATCACCAAGCTCTTCTTTGAGGTGCTCGTAATCGTCCCGGTCAATGGCATCTACCACCTCGTAGGCTTCTTCGATTGTCGACGCTGTAATGGTGCGATAAGTCTGCGCCAGATCCCAGGGGCAGCCAGTATCCGGCTCTCGCAATCGCGCCATTAGATGAATAAGATCACTCAAGGTGTATTTCTGCGGCATTAGCTGACCTTGCGGCGGACCGCAGACACGTTGGGCAGGTGGTTCAACTTGGCGATCACTCTGCTTAATTCGCTGTAATCCGTGATTTCGATTTGAAGGGTCATATCCACGGTATTTTTGCTCTTATTCGACAGAGTTTGCATCGCACTGACGTTTATCTTTTCACGATCCAGGAGCGTGGTTATGTCGCGCAATAGGCCGTGGCGGTCAAACGCTTCCAGCGCAATCGTCACCGAATAGCTCTGCGACGGCTCCTCAGCCCAATCGACGGTGATAATCCGCTCCGGCTCAATGGCCTGGCGCTGCATAAAGTTAATGCAGTCGAGCCTGTGGATGGACACACCGCGCCCCTGGGTGATGTAGCCTGCGATGCGATCACCCGGTATTGGGCGGCAGCAATGGGCAATATGTGACATGAGATTACCGACACCGTCGATAAACACATCAGCACCGCCGCCGTCGCTCGTTGCGCGCCCCACCAGCGACGCGACTGGGTGCTCATGCTTGTCGATATTAAGCAGCCGCTGTGCAGCGTGAATAACCTTTTCGACCCCCAGGTCAGCGGCGCCAACCGCCGCGTAGAGATCGTCCAGATTACGCAAGTTGAGTTTTTGCGCCAACTCCTGAAAGTCCAGGTTTTCAACCGCGAGCGCTTTGAACTCCCGATCCAGAAGCGCGCGGCCGTCGGCAATGTTCTGGTCCCGGTCGAGCTGCTTAAACCAGTGTTGTAAGCGGCTGCGCGCGCGCGACGTGGTGATATAGCCCAAGTTGGAATTGAGCCAGTCACGACTTGGCGCCTCTCGCTTGCCAGTAAGAATCTCCACCTGATCTGCGGTGTGCAGCGGGTGGTTAAGCGGGACTATCCGACCATTGACCTTGGCACCGCGACAGCGGATGCCAATATCTGAGTGGATGCGAAACGCAAAGTCCACCGGCGTTGCGTCCGCCGGCAAATCGACCACGTGGCCGTCGGGGGTGAAAACATAGATTCGGTCTTGCTGTATCGCTTTTGGCAGATACTCGTCCCAGGGGTTACCGCCAATTTCTTCGTGCCACTCGAGTACCTGACGCAACCACTCGATTTTTTGCTCGTAACTGCCAGTGCTGTTGTCTTTATCGGTATCTTTGTAACGCCAGTGTGCACACACGCCATACTCCGCCTCATCGTGCATTGTGCGCGTCCGGATCTGCACCTCGAGAACCTGGTTGTTCGGGCCATTGACTGCCGTGTGCAAAGAGCGGTAACCGTTTTCTTTAGGGTTGGCGATGTAGTCGTCAAATTCCCTCGGAATATTGCGCCAAAGGGCGTGAACAATGCCCAGCACCGTGTAGCATTCACGCTCGGAGTTCACCAGAATACGCACAGCGCGAATATCATAGACTTCCGAAAAGCCTATGTTTTTCCGCCGCATTTTCCGCCAAATACTGTAAATATGCTTGGCGCGGCCGTATATGTGGGCTTCGACACCCTCCGTGGCCAGAGACTCTTCCAAAATTGAAATCACGCGGTCGATATAGGCCTGCCTGTCGACCCGCCGCTCGTCCAACAATTTGGCGATATATTTGTAGTCAAACGGGTGCAGATACCGAAAGGAGAGATCCTCCAGTTCCCATTTAATGTGACCAATACCCAGGCGATGGGCAAGTGGCGCGTATACTTCCGAAACCTCTTTTGCCACCTTTTGGCGCCGCTCAACGGGCGCCCCTTTTACCGCACGAATAGCGCACGTACGCTCAGACAATTTGATCAGCGCGACTCGAACATCGTCCACCATCGCGACAAGCATCTTGCGCACATTTTCTGATTGCTCGGCCGACTCCTGACCGAAAACATGTTCGTTGGAGTGGTTGGACAGCCCACTAATGGCCGCCATTTTCTGCACGCCCTGGATAAGCCCAACGACTGTCTTACCAAACTTTTCCTCGACCACGTCGGCGGCGAGTTTCCGCTCGCGGACACTGCGATAGAGCACAGCTGCAACCAGGGTGTCTTCGTCCAGTTGCAGCTCGGCGAGAATTTCCGCCATTTCCAGACCGGCGCTGAGCGACGAGTAGCCCTCCCCCCACCAACTGTTGTTCATCCCTTCGAGCGCCACCACAGACTCAGCCAGCTCACAACTGGCGCAAAGCCTGGTCAGGGCGGTATCGGGAACATGAGCCACCGCACCAATACGACTCGCCCAGGCGGCAATGTCCAGGCGGCCGTCGGCTAAACGGGGGCGGTCTTCTCTGACTTTAACCATGAATCAAAAAACCTGTCAGGGATTAAATACACCGGAAGATAGGTAGCGATCCCCGCGGTCGCAAACAATGGCGACAATCAGGGCGCCGCGCTCTGTACGCGCGATATCAAGTGCGGCCGCGACAGCGCCGCCAGAGGAGACACCGCAAAAAATACCTTCCTGGCGGGCGAGATCCCGCATGGTATTTTCTGCTGTGTCCTGCGACATATTGACGATTTGATCGATATGCGAGTCGTCAAAAATTGCTGGCAAATACTCCTGAGGCCAGCGTCGGATACCGGGAATACTTGCCCCTTCCGACGGCTGCAAGCCGACAACCTGAATCGCCTGATTTTGGGATTTCAAATAGCGGGACACGCCAACAATGGTGCCGGTGGTGCCCATCGAGCTGACAAAATGAGTGACCTTGCCAGTCGTCTGTTGCCAGATCTCAGGGCCAGTGGTATCGAAATGCGCTTGCGGATTGTCAAGATTGGCGAATTGGTTCAGCTGCAGGCCTTTACCCTCGGAAACCATAGCCTGTGCCAGATCGCGCGCGCCTTCCATCCCCTGTTCACGGGTCACCAGGACCAACTCAGCACCATAGGCTGCCATCGCAGCCTTGCGCTCCTCTGTCGCGTTATCTGGCATGATAAGTATCATGCGGTAACCCTTGATAGCAGCGGCCATCGCCAGTGCTATACCCGTGTTGCCACTGGTCGCTTCAATTAGGGTATCGCCGGGTTTGATATCGCCGCGCGCTTCAGCGCGCGCGATCATCGAGAGTGCTGGCCTGTCTTTTACTGATCCTGCGGGGTTATTACCTTCAAGCTTGACCAGTACGGTACTGTCGAGCCCTGCAGTAAGACGCTGCAGTTTGACGAGCGGCGTATTGCCAATACAGGATTCAATTGTGGGAAAGTCCATCAAACCGTGACTCCGTGGTAATCACATTGGTTGGCTAACTACAGTTTGGTCGTATAGACACTGGTCGCGCATTCTAACAGTTCTGCTTCCTAATTATCTGCTTTTTGCCTATCCTATGGCTGTAAAATCAACACGTCGCCGCAGCCGAATACAAGCACTCACGTTGCATGAACGAAGGTCATATAGAACGATCGCGTCAATTCGGAAATATTCAAATAATTTAACTGCACAAGCAGCACGTCTTTTTTATGAGCACACACAGAGCCCTCAGGAGTCGGATCAACAAGTTGCTACTGGCGCCGGCGGTAATTATGTGTCTGCTGTTATCGCTTTGCTTTATCGTAATCACCGGCCAGTTTATTCATCAACAACAACTGCAAAGAACATCCTTTGTGGCAACCGTGTTCGATGGAATACAAGACACCCGCCTGGTAGATCAGTCGCTACTCAATCAAATTTCGATGTCATTGCTCGCCGTAGACGGCTTTCGCACAGTGATGCTGATCAACAATGAGGGCAATATTTTATGGGCCAGAGGGCTTCCGCTCGGGCAAGATAAATTACGCCGTGTTGTACAGGCGCCAGAGCTACAAACCAGCGTGTGTGAAATGCGCCGCTGCTATACCAGAATTCCAATAAAACGCGGTGTCAAAGTTATTCTGAGCAACCGCAACATTGGCAACACCGGCCATAGCATTCTTGTCGTTACCGATAATTACCATTTAAACATACTCAATTACGATGCGCTGATCGCCGTCATAGGCACTCTCGCACTGTGTCTTGCCGTTGCTGTTTTTTTTGCACAGCGGTTTCGCGATGAAATTACACGCCCGCTTGTCATTATTCAAAGTGGCGTACAAAAGTATTCGCAGGGAAAATTTGATAGCCCGATTTCACCAAAAGAGGGCCGCTACTACAGCAAGTTAATTAACAGTATTAATGAACTCGCAGCCAAACTTAAAGGCGCACAGGACAACCTGAATTACAGTATTGAGCAGACCACGGCGGAACTGCGTGAAACCCTGGAAACCGTCGAAATCCAAAATATCGAACTGGATATTGCGCGCAAAGGCGCCATCCAGGCGAGCAAGGTGAAATCTGAATTTCTCGCCAATACCAGCCACGAAATTCGAACACCATTAAACGGTATATTAGGCTTTTCCGAACTGCTCAAAAAAACCGAGCTCAACCCGCTGCAGGAAGATTATCTCGAGACGATTTACGAGTCGGCGAAAGGCCTGCTCACCATTATCAACGATATTCTCGACTTCTCGCGCCTTGAAACCGGCAAGCTCACCCTGGAATACAAACCGGTACGGCTGCGCCAGGTTCTCGAAGAAGCGCTGCGCTTACAAGCGCCTGCGGCGCACGAGAAAAAACTGCGCTTGTTAACCATTGTGGATCACGATATTCCAGAACATTTGCTGGGAGACCCGTTGCGCCTTAAACAAGTGCTTACTAATCTGCTCTCAAACGCCATAAAATTCACCAATGTAGGCCACATACTTATCAGTGTCAGCAAGGAAGATCGTGCAGATAATCAGATCACCCTTCAGTTTCGCATCACCGACAGTGGTATTGGGCTAAACCAGGATCAACAGGAAAAGCTGTTCGACGCGTTCACTCAATTGGACGCGAGTGACAGCCGCACTCACGGCGGCACTGGCCTGGGGCTGGCAATCGCCAAGGGGCTGGTTGATCGAATGCATGGCGAAATAGGCGTAGAAAGCGAGCCAGGCAAGGGCGCTACGTTCTGGTTTACCTCCATACTTGGTCGCAACCCGAATGCTGCCAGTTCCGCTGGCTACCTAATGGGAACCCTGCGCAATACCCGCACTCTGGTCTATGACTGTTCACTGATGAGCCGCACGGAAATCACACATTACCTTCGAGGCTGGGGCGCATCGGTGACTGAAATTGCGGTGTTTGAGGATATCGAGCATAAAACCGAAGAGGCCTGTCGCTCCGGGCAGATCCACCTTGCGGTATTGGACGCGCAAAGTGACGACAACAGTTTCGACAAGGGCCGCCTGCGAAAAATTGTCGATTGCTTGAACCAGGATTATTCAATTCCGGTCGTGATACTCGCCTCCCCCTCGCTGGAAAGGCTAATCACCCCGGAAATGACAGGCACCCATGCAACTATTATGCAGCGGCCAATTTTCTGCAACCGACTTCACCAGGTTGTGTGTGAACAACTGGGTATCATTATTCCACGCTCGGATCGAGATAGCCCAGAGGCACTTGTAGAGCGTTTACAAGAGGATATTCGAGTTTTGGCGGTCGACGACAACCCGGCGAATTTACGCCTTGTCTCCGAACTGCTGAAAGAGATGCACGTTAAGGTGGTAACAGTGGACAACGGTGCGGACGCTATTCGCCTGAGCCAAACGTCGCAATTCGACCTGATATTAATGGATATTCAGATGCCGGGAATGGATGGACTGGAAGCGACCAAGCGCTTGCGCAGCAGTGAGTCCAGAGAAGAGCGCACGCCCGTGGTGGCACTTACCGCGCACGCTGCGAATGAGCAAAAATCGCGATTTTTACTGGCCGGAATGGACGATTATCTCACCAAGCCAGTGAGTGAAAACGAGTTGCGTCATATCATCGACCGTTGGGTCACCCGCAATCCGTTCACACAGCGAACCCCGTCGCAGCTTTCCGCACCACCCGCAGAGTTCACCCCCGCGCCGACAATACACATCAATAAACCGGTTGACCTGAAACTGTCGCTGCATCTGGCGAAAAACAAACCGGATCTCGCTGAAGAGATGCTCTCGATGCTTCTGGTATCACTGCCAGATACTGCTGCAGCCATTGAACAGGCAATGACTGACAGCAATAAGCTCAACCTACTGGAGGTAGTGCATAAACTTCATGGCGGTTGCTGCTATTGCGGTGTCCCGAGGTTGAAGCGCCTCAGCGAAGAACTGGACCAGCAACTGCAAAACGCGGTCGAGCAAGGCACACCGGTTGAACCACTGATGCCAAAACTGCGCGAACTTATTGTCGCCATTCAGGAACTGATCACCTGGAGCGATGGAATCGACCTGAAAGAATTGTTTGCTGTCGACCCAGGCTAGGGCCTGTTAACACTAATTCGATTCAATCTGTTGCGGCTAAAATTTCGCTATCGAGTGATGCGGCACCCCGACGTTTAGAGCATAGTTTGATTGTTCCAAATGAGCGATAAACAACGCTGAGAGCGGGATTTTAGCCGCAACCCGCAGGGCTGGGCCTGTATTTCCAGGCTGATGCGTTATTTTTCGCTCGTTTAGCCCGCTAAACAACGCCAAAAATGCCTTTCATCCTGAAAATACAGGCTCCAGCAGAGCGAATTGAATTAGTGTTAACAGGCCCTAGGGAACCTCTGTGCAAAGTGTTTGGCCGATAATTCAGGTTTGTCTCCAGTATAGAGCGTGGGTGAGCTCGCCACTGCAAACCCCTCGACCAAAGATGTCGCGTGGCTGCGACTTGCCGACGCGGCCATAAGCCAACTACAAAAACAATTCTCGGCTTTTTAGCTCGCGGCCGCCAAGCACCATGTTCACGGCCAGGCGGCACACCCGTTTCGCTATACGACGAGTCTCCTCCTGCTGCCACTGCCCCTCCCCCAGCATTGCAATCTCCGCTCCGGAGCAAATCAACGCGCGCCTGTCATTATTAAGGGCAGTGGGTGTGAATCCATCAGCAGGATCAAACCGGTAGAAGCGTTCAGAATTGCACCCTATCGCCTCGCCCAAAGTATCCATCGAAAAATTTATACCGTAACCCAGCTCTGCCAAAAGCTGTAATTCAAACTCCCGTAGAGGAATATCCTCTTCGCCTGGTACCGCCTGGGACAAACTCAGCAGTGCCCGTTGATAGCTGGCAAACAAACCGGCGTACTCAAACTCTACGGGAAGTAGTTTCTGTAACAGCTCGTTTAAATACAGACCGCAAAAAAGTGAGGTCCCAGCCCCAAGAATAGGGGCAGATAAGGTTTCCAGGTCAGACAGGTTTTTTAATTCGCCACTACCGCTGTAGTGAACCACTAGCGGAATAAACGGTTGGGGTTTAGTCGTCGCCTGCCGCTTGCGCGACGGTAAGCGGTGAACAGCTTTCAACTTGCCGTGCTGCCGTGTAAATAATTCCAGAATAATACGGCTATCGGTGAAGCTGCGGGAATGCAGCAGAAACCCGACCTCCTGCTCCACCGCATGCTTCATTAACTGTCGAAGCCCAAACTGCGCAATGCACGCTCGTCATCAGACCAGCCGCTTTTTACCTTAACCCAAAGTTTGAGCATTACTTTGCAGTCGAAAAGCTTTTCCATATCCAGACGCGCCTGCTGACCAATCTGCTTTATGCGCTCACCCTTTTCGCCAATAATCATTTTTTTCTGGCCGTCGCGCTCTACCAGAATCAGCCCGTGAATAGTAATCAGGCGTGGTGTTTCTTCGTATTGCTCAATTTCAACCGCCGATTGATAGGGAACCTCATCGCCAAGCTGGCGCATTATTTTTTCACGAATAATTTCTGCGGCGAGGTAGCGGGAATTTTTGTCGGTAATTTCATCCTCCGCAAACATGTGCGGCGCCTCGGGCAAAAAGCTCGCAACCAGTTGCTCCAACCGCTCCAGATTCTGGTGACGCAAAGCCGAAACAGGCACCAACTCTGCCTTGGGCAACGCAGTTTCCAATTGCTTCAAGTGCGGCAGCAGTACGGATTTATCATCGAGCTGATCGACCTTGTTTACCGCAACGATGATCGGCGATTCACACCGTTGCAGCTGTTCCAGGACCCATTCGTCTTCATCCGTCCAGATATTTTTATCGACAACAAACACAACGACGTCTACATCCTTAATGGCGGAGGAGGCAGATTTGTTCATATAACGATTGATCGCTTTGCCGTGACCTTTATGAATACCTGGTGTATCCACGAAAATCATCTGCACATCACCAACAGTTTTAATCCCCAGCATATTGTTGCGGGTCGTTTGGGGCTTGCGCGATGTAATCGCAAGCTTTTGTTCAATAAGATGGTTAAGTAGGGTCGATTTACCCACGTTCGGACGCCCGACTATGGCGATGTATCCCGAATATTGCGTGCCCATAAGCGCCTCAAAATAAATTGGATGTCGTGAGCGCTAAGCGCCCAGGGGAGAGAAAACTGCAGTTTGCGGGAAACGAAGCTTGTTACCTTACGCCCAGCTGCTTCAGCATAGCTGCTGCCGCGAGCTTTTCTGCGTTGCGCTTGCTGCTACTGGTTGCAACCGTTTTGCCCTGACTGCGGCCAATATCGCAGGAAACCTGAAACTCGGGCGAATGCGCCTGTCCCAACTGGCTCTCTACGGTGTACACGGGCAGCGGCTGGCGCAATTCCTGTAAGTACTCTTGTAGCCGGGTTTTAGGGTCTTTAACAGATGAGTTCAAATCGATGGCATCCAAGCGCTCGCCAAACCAGTGCAGTACAGTATCGCGACACCTATCCATCCCTGATTCGAGGTAAATAGCCCCAATCAGCGCCTCTACGGCATCTGCCAGAATAGAGGCACGGCGAAACCCACCACTTTTGAGTTCACCTTCGCCCAAGTACAAAAATTCACCGAGATCAAAGTCCTTCGCTAATTCCGCCAGGGTTTCCCCTTTAACCAGACTAGCACGTAACCGGCTAAGGTCGCCCTCGCGAGCTTTTGGGAATCGCTGGTACAGATTCTCAGCAATAAGAAAGTTCAATAACGAGTCGCCTAAAAATTCGAGACGTTCGTTATTATTGCTGCCAACGCTTCGATGAGAGAGGGCTTTTTCAAGTAAAGAAATGTCACTGAAAGTGTAGTTCAGCGCTTTACTCAGCTGGTTTAGTTTCGTTTTCGACAAGGAACTCACAACAGGCTTCCGGGTTTGAACTGTCCAGCTGGCTTCTGAACTTAAGAACAACGTCAATATTCAGCATCAAAGGTACGCGCACTTCGTATTCACTGTTTACCAGGGTTCTATCTTTTTTCCGCACGATTTTGATGGAGTTAGCTTCTTGACCGCGAACATTGTTGATCATCATGTAGTTCGACAATATTTTGCTGATCTCGCCTTTGTCCATCGTGTTGATGTCACGCGGCTGTTCGGTCAACGATTTGAGCGCGTCTTTAATCGACATGTTATCAATATAGTGCGGGCCAAGCTTAAACGCGCAGGTTAATACGAACCCGGCAACAGCCAGAATCAACAACCAGCTGATGGAACCCAAGCCGGATTGCCGCCGCATGATTCTCTCAGGTGCTTTCACAGGTTACTCCTCTCTGCTTTTATCAGGACTATATACTACCGATACGGGAGAAGCTGGGAATACTCAAGAGCTTGTCCCAGTGCATCCAAATCGCGAAAGCTTTGCCTACGATCCGCTCTTCCGGTACAAAACCCCACTCCCGGCCATCGGAGCTGTTGTCTCGATTATCGCCCATCATCAAGTAATGGCCTTCGGGCACCTGCCACACGCCGTTACGACTCAAGCGACCAGGAACTGTACATTTACGGCTGTGGTAGCTGACCCCGTCCAATGTTTCTTCAAACACCTGGTAGTGCGCAGAACCATAAGCGCAGGCACTCTCCGTTTCGTCTTTTACCAGCTTCTGCGGTACCTGTTCGCCATTGACGAACAGAACATTATTCACATAGCGAATTTCGTCGCCAGGAAGCCCGATCACTCGCTTGATGTAATACACATCTTTATGGGGGGGAAAGAACACCATCACCTCGCCCCGCTTTGGTTCCCCCACAGGAACCAGTTTATTGCGAAACACCGGCATACGAACGCCGTAAGAAAATTTGCTCACCGCAATAAAGTCACCCACCAGCAAAGTTGGCACCATGGACTCAGACGGGATTTGAAAGGGTTCGATCAAAAACGAACGCAAGGCAAACACCAGAAAAAGCACCGGGAAAAACGACTTTGAGTACTCCACCAGAGCGGGCTCGGCAGCCACAGCAGCTCGCGCCTGCACAAAACCAGGGTCATTCGTGTCGCCTTCACCGGAATGGCTGAACTGCGCCTCAACGGCAGCGATCGCGGCGTTTCGCCCTTTGCGCAAAAACGCGATATCGTAAAGCCAAACCAGCCCAGTACCGGCTACTAAGAGCATTAAAATCAGCGGTAAATTAATATCCATTGAGTCCCCGTTCTACAGGTTTGCCAGCAAGTATTTTTGACAGATCGCGCCGCTAGCTGTGATGACTGTCGTAACTGTTTATATTTTTTATCTCAGCACAGAGCAACAAAGCTCGGCCGAGAAAGCCTGATTTTTTGGCCCAGCTTAACTGTCGACTTTCAGCACTGCTAAAAAAGCCTCTTGTGGAATTTCCACGCGACCAACCTGCTTCATGCGTTTTTTACCGGCTTTCTGTTTCTCCAAGAGCTTCTTCTTGCGCGTTACATCGCCGCCATAGCATTTCGCGGTAACGTTTTTGCGTAATGCTTTTACTGTAGTTCGAGCAACAATTTGGCCACCAATCGCCGCTTGAATAGCGACATCAAACATTTGCCGCGGAATCAACTCCTTCATTTTGTCTGCCAGCGCTCGCCCTTTATAAGGGGCGTTATCGCGGTGAACAATAAGCGCAAGCGCGTCAACCTTTTCTGAGTTGATAAGCACATCCAAACGCACCAGTTTGGCAGCTTCAAAGCGAACAAAATTGTAATCGAGCGATGCGAAACCGCGGCTCACAGATTTAAGGCGGTCGAAGAAATCCATGACCACTTCGTTCATTGGAAGTTCGTAGGAAACAGACACCTGACTGCCGACATACTGCAGATTTTTCTGGATGCCGCGCTTCTCGACACAGAGCGTAATAACCGCACCCAGGTAATCGGACGGAACCAGAATATTGGCTTCACAAATCGGCTCACGCATCTCATCAATAAACCCGACATCCGGCAACTTGGAGGGGTTATCGACATAGATGGTAGTCCCATCACTGGTCACCACTTCGTAAACTACAGTCGGCGCGGTGGTGATCAGATCGAGGTCATATTCGCGTTCCAGGCGCTCCTGGATAATCTCCATATGGAGCATGCCGAGGAAGCCACAACGAAAACCGAAACCCAAAGCATCGGAGCTTTCCGGTTCGTAAAACAGCGACGCGTCGTTCAGCGTCAATTTGGCCAGCGCCTCACGAAAGGATTCATAATCATCGGAGCTTACCGGGAACAAACCCGCATATACCTGCGGTTTGACTTTCTGGAAACCGGGCAGCGCCTTCACATCGGCGGTGTTCGAGTGGGTAATAGTATCCCCCACCGGGGCGCCCAAAATCTCCTTAATACCAGCGACGACAAAGCCCACTTCACCGGCCCTCAGCACACCGGTCACATGGCGTTTGGGCGTGAAGACCCCAACCATATCAACCACATGGGCCTTACCAATAGATTTAGATATGATTTTATCTTTGGTCTTCAAAGTGCCCTGCGTGACCCGCACCAGCGAAACCACCCCGAGATAGTTGTCGAACCAGGAATCGATAATCAGCGCTTGTAGCGGCGCATCAATATCCCCGACTGGCGCGGGAATCCCGTTCACCAGCGCTTCCAACACATCTTCAATACCCAAACCGGATTTGGCGCTGCAGCGCACAGCCTCAGTCGCGTCTATACCGATGATGTCTTCCACTTCCTGGGCCACCTTATCTGGCTCGGCCTGCGGCAAATCCATCTTGTTAAGTACAGGGATTACTTCCAAGCCTTGCTCAATTGCGGTGTAGCAGTTGGCTACCGATTGAGCTTCCACACCTTGTGCGGCGTCCACCACCAGCAGCGCCCCCTCACAGGCAGCAAGCGAACGGGAAACCTCGTAAGAGAAGTCCACATGCCCGGGAGTGTCGATGAAATTGAGCTGGTAGGTTTTGCCGTCGCGCGCTTGATAATTGAGCGTCACACTCTGCGCTTTAATAGTGATTCCACGCTCGCGCTCCAGTTCCATAGAATCGAGCACCTGCTCAGCCATCTCCCGGTCGGAAAGGCCTCCGCAATGCTGAATAAACCGATCGGCAAGGGTCGACTTACCATGGTCAATGTGGGCAATAATTGAGAAATTTCGAATATGACTCAGGTCTGACACTAGTGGCTGCAACTCGCGAGGGTTAGGTTAAATTTCAGGGCGGCAAGTCTACAGTAATTGCTCAGCCTAAGCCATGCGCCAAACCTGCCATAGATAAGGCGCGCAAGCATTATTCGATCCGGATTGTGCGGAAGGTGGGGCTTCCGTCACGGAAGAAGCGAATTGGGACCAAGTCGTCCGCTGGCAGCGCCTTCATGACGCGGGTGTAATCGTCCACAGTCGCAATCTGTTCGAAGCCCAGTTGGGCAATCACATCACCGGGGCTGATGCCTGCATCCGCAGCCGCGCCTTGAGGATCAACCTGAGTAACCAGGACACCGCCCACTAAATGCCACTTTTCCTCTACGGTGGCATCCACCGGTTCAACCACTAAGCCAAGCCGATCCGTCACTACGTTGCCATCGGCCAGCACCTGAGCTGGCGCGTCTGACTCATGACCGGACAGACGCCCGACTTTAACATCCAGTGTTTTGCGCTTACCTTTGCGCATTACCAATACGGGTACTTCTGTATCCGGCGGCGTTGCTCCAACGGCGTGGGGCAAATCGCCGGAAGACAAAATTTCCTGGTCATCGAAGCGCAAAATAATATCGCCAACCAACAAGCCCGACATTGCAGCAGGCCCTGTCGGCTCGAGTTGCGCAACCAGTGCGCCCGCAGGTTTTTTAAGGCCAAACGAGTCAGCGAGGTCTTTGTCTACCTCCTGAATCACTACCCCGAGCCAGCCTCTGTCGACCCGCCCCTTCTCTTTCAGCTGGGACACGACATTGAGTGCCACGCTGGACGGTATCGCGAATGATAAACCAATAGAACCACCGGACCGGGTGTAGATTTGAGAATTAACCCCCACAACTTTGCCATCCAAATTAAACAAAGGGCCACCGGAGTTACCTGGGTTTATTGCGACATCCGTTTGAATAAACGGCACATAATTCTCGTTGCGCTCGGTAGGAATACTGCGGCCAATCGCACTTACAATCCCGGCACTGGCGGAAAAATCCAGCCCGAAAGGCGACCCTATAGCGACTACCCACTCGCCAATTTGAATATCATCTTTTGCGGCCAGTTCGAGGTATGGCAGCTTATCTTCGTCTACCTTAAGTAGCGCCAGATCTGACCGAGGATCGCGACCAATGACGATGGCCTTATATTCACGGCGGTCGACCAGGCGAACGACGATCTGATCAGCATCTTCGACAACATGATTGTTGGTTAAAAGGTAACCGTCGGCAGATATAAAAAAGCCTGACCCCATCGAGTGCATCTCGCGCCGGGGCAAATCACGCGGTTCGAGCAGGTGGCGAAAAATATCAGGGATCTGGTGGCCAGGGGGCAATTCAATCTCGCTTTGCCTGGCTTTAGTTGTAGTGTTTATTTTCACCACAGCAGGAGATGTTTTTTCTATGAGAGGGCGAAAGTCTGGCAGGTTATAGCTGGCAGCATTGACATCAATCGCCAGCGCGACGGTTAAAACACAGACAAATCGGAAAAAGCTTGCAGCGCGCAATTTCGGGCCCCTATTAATCGAGCATGTTTAAAGTCTGTACTATAGCGTTTTCTGCGCGGGAAATTAATCGCGCTCTAAAACATTGGTTGAGCGCCATGTTGCTTGCTGTCAACCGCACTACCGCGCCGCCGGTGATCAAGCCAGTAATAGCGGCCAACATCAAGACCCATTCTTCGGTAAAAAACTGTGCCGCCGACGCCACCGCGACTAGCATCGCCACCAGAGGTAAACCGTACGCCAGAAAAACGCCTTTCAGGAAGGAAGATTCGTCAATACCTAGAGTGACTTCATCGCCCGGCTGCAAATTACCGTACTCTGCAGGTAATGCGACTCTAACGCGGGTATAGTCATCGGAAGCGGCGAGCATACGCTGGCCACACCCGTGGCGCGCCCTGCAAGCTCCGCACGTGGATGTTTTGAGCGTTTCAACCCAAACGTTATGATCTTCTACGGCTAACACCTTACCGTTTTCGGTAATCATTCAGGCCACCAGACACTCAGTTGGTTGCGGTCTTAGTCAAACTAACAGACTTCAATACCTGCGCGGCAGTCACCTGGGGGACTTCGCCGACCACAGCAACATGCACGACCTTCTCACCGGACGCCTGAAGCGACATTACCACTAGAGTCGCGCCCCGCTGCGCTGCGCCTTGCGGTATACGTGCACTCTCGTCATCGCTGGCGACCACCTCGCTATTGATAAACACCGAGTAAGATGCGAGGCCATCCGTGTAAGTATGGACTATACCGTCCTGCTCGGTGCGCTTGCTGCTCACATGCACAAAGCCGGGGGGAGCCCAGCTTGGCATCCACTCCGAAAGTGCCTCTGGCACTTGCGCTTGCGGTTCTGGTTCGGCGCACGGCTGAAGACCGTTTGCATTCGCGGTGATGCTGGCGATTTCGTCAGGAGAAAACGTGGGATTCAGCTCAAACGCCACAAACTGTATTCGTTCGAGTGCACGATTCGGCTGCATCACCAGATATTTTAGAAGCACGCCGGATTCCACATCCACACCAAGACTGATGCCGTAGCGGAAGTTGTCTTTGGGCAGAATTTGCATAACAACGACTTTACGCCCTGCAACACGGTCATACCCTTTGACGTAGAACTGATAGTGGTCGTGAAAACGTGCGATGGCCGACCCCGCGGCGAACTTACCACCACTAAGCAGTTGGCCACCAAGCGTCTGGCAGGAGACGAGCCTGCCCATTCGCGCGTGCTGGCGTTCAGGCCCGTTAAGATGGGAATAACTTTCGAATTCCACTCCATCTAATACAAGATGTGTCGCTTGCATCGTTTCGAGCCGGCCACCGTGTTCGTAGGTGACCACACCCTGGTAGTTCTGCTCTCGCATCGACTGAGAGAGGCGTGAAAGCACTTGCTCCGCGCTCATTTCAGTTTCCACAGAGAGCGCACGAGAGGACAATAAAAGAAGAAAGAAAGAGGCGATAATGAACCTTACCGCCGACAGGGATTCACTCATTAGTGAGCCTTTACGCTATGTCGCCGGACGAGCACCCGGCGATATCTGTTACTCTGCAGCGCCTACCGCAGCTTCGGTTTCAACAGCCTCGCTGTCCAATGCATTTAAGTCCGTCAAACGAGCGAAAGGCATTACACTTAGATCACTGCTCGCTGACACTTCCTGCGCATGAATCATTAACAGCCTATCGAAGTGCGCCTGTAGCTGCGGGTCGGAAATAAACGTATCCGGCCGTTGGCTCGGCAGCCCCTGGATCTGAGCAGAGGGAGAGCTGTAGACGGTATTTGACGGACCTGTGCTCACAGTTCTTGCTGAAAGCTGCGGCGAGTCAAAGCCCGCTGGAATCACAGCAGAATTCAGATCTGGCGCCTGGAACGGCTCAGCTTCTGCAATTGCGCCATCGTTTACCGCATTCGGCGACTGACCTAGCTGTTGCACACCCACCAAAAAACCCACAGCTACAGTCGCAGCAATAGAGGTTTTACCCAGGAGATGCAGCCAGGAACGCGAAGTCGCGACCTGGGGTTGGCCAGCCAATGTCTGCTCAGAAGCAATCGCTGCGCGGATACCTGCAGAGAGGTCGATGGCAGCGAAGGATGTATCTTCGCTTCGCATTGTTGCACTTATTTGGTGGTAACGCTGCCATTGGCTGCGTGCATGAACGTCGCTGTCGGACGCCTTGAGTACACGGGCTAAATCGAGCTCGTTACCCTGATTATCGACCAACGCCGAAATGGATTCACCCAAAACAGAATCGGTAGAAAAGTTATCTCTATCCGCAGTGGAAACCATAGAACGAATACCTGGAGTCTGAAAATAACCGCTTAAGCGGATTCATAATTAAAAGCGTAGAGCGTCTGGTTGCGGCACCTGTGCGCAAATGAAGCGCTCGGTCGGTAAAACAGGGCGTTTCGCATCCGCCCTATATGACACCCAGTTCTGCTGTTTGTTTCACATTGTAAACGGAATTTATGCGGATTTATCCATCCCGTCTAAAAGTGGGGAAATTTGGCGGTCGATAGACTCGCGAGCGCGAAATATACGCGACCGAACTGTGCCCACTGGGCACTCCATGACCTCAGCAATTTCCTCGTAACTCAATCCTTCCATCTCTCGAAGAGTAACCGCAGTTCGCAAATCCTCAGGCAGATCTCTAATCGCCCGATTGACCACCTCCTCCAACTGATCACGCATAAGTTGGCGCTCCGGAGACGCGATATCTTTTAATTGGTCGCCACCGCCATAGTACTCAGCATCGTCCACCTCCACGTCGGAGGATGGCGGCCTTCTACCACGAGACACAAGGTGATTCTTCGCTGTGTTCACGGCTATACGGTAAATCCAGGTGTAAAAGGCACTCTCGCCACGGAAATTGGCGAGTGCTCGGTAGGCCTTGATAAAAGTTTCCTGGGCAACGTCTTGCACTTCAGCGCTGTCTTTAACGAAACGGCTGATGATCGAAAGGATTTTGTGCTGATATTTCAATACCAGCAAATCAAACGCGCGTTTATCGCCTTTCTGAACGCGCGCAACGAGCTCTTCGTCGGTTTGTGATGCGGGCTGAACCGCCATCTAGCTACTCCAAATCGCGCTTAATGCGCGCTACTTTATTGTCAAACTTTAAACGTATACGCAACGTTTACGGTCAGCCTGGACACTTCATCAACAGACACAGCATTGTTGAAAAAGTTCCTTCATGGACACTATGGCCTCATGCGCCAGCGATACGCTCATTTGTTCGTAAGCGCTTCCTTCTAAATTTGGTCAATACCCAGAATATCAACGTCTGCATGCGCGCTATACACGTAAATTGTTGTCAAACTTATGACAAATCCCAAATAATTAGGGTTTGACGGTAACAGATACTAAGATCATGGCGACAACCACTCCCCAAACTAGCTCCCACCAGTATGACGTCCTTATTATTGGAAGTGGCGCAGCAGGACTCTCTCTAGCGCTCCACCTCCCTAGCAATGTGAACATTGCCGTGCTCAGTAAAGCATCTCTCAGCGAGGGCTCCACCTGGTACGCTCAAGGTGGCATTGCTGCGGTACTTGATGACAATGACACTGTCGAGTCCCATGTGGCAGATACGCTCGAGGCCGGCGCGGGCCTGTGTCATACCGATGCGGTTGAATTCACCATCAGTCACAGTAGACAGGCGATTGATTGGCTGATTGAGTTAGGGGTGGACTTCACGCGAGATGCTGGTAATGGAGACTACCATCTCACTCGTGAGGGTGGGCACAGTAAACGGCGGGTGATACACAGTGCCGATGCGACCGGTAAGGCGCTACACACCGCACTGATGGATAAGGTTAAGACGCACACCAATATCACCCTGTTTGACCACTACATCGCCGTCGACCTTATTAAGCAGGTCGACCCCATGAGTAAGAAACGCCGCTGTGCTGGTGCGTATGTGTACAACCGCAATACAGACCGGGTAGAAACTTTTGCCGCCCGCAGCGTCGCATTAGCAACCGGCGGAGCGAGCAAGGTGTACCTCTATTCGTCAAACCCTGACGGCGCCAGCGGCGACGGTATCGCGATGGCATGGCGCGCAGGGTGCCGGGTAGCCAACATGGAGTTTAACCAATTTCATCCGACCTGCCTGTTTCACCCGAAAGCAAAATCTTTTCTTATCACCGAAGCATTGCGTGGTGAAGGAGGACACTTGTTGCTGCCTAGTGGCGAACGCTTTATGGACAAATTCCATGAACGGGGAGAGCTGGCTCCTCGCGACGTTGTGGCACGGGCCATCGACCATGAAATGAAACGTTTAGGCAGCGATTGCATTTACCTGGACATCAGCCACAAATCCGAAGAGTTCATTCGCTCTCATTTCCCCACCATCTACCAGGAGTGCCTCACCTTTGGTATCGACATTACCAAAGAACCGATTCCCGTGGTTCCCGCCGCACACTACACCTGTGGCGGCATTATGGTGGACAAACACGGGCAAACTGATCTGAAAAACCTGTACGCCATAGGCGAATCGTCCTTCACCGGGCTACATGGCGCCAACCGTATGGCCAGTAACTCCCTGCTCGAATGTCTGGTATATGCCCGATCCGCAGCGGAATCCATTTCGGCACAGCTGGACACAATCCCTCCAGTTGCAGAAATTGCCCCTTGGGACGAGTCTCGCGTAACCAACTCAGACGAAGACGTTGTAATTTCGCATAACTGGGAAGAACTGCGCCGATTTATGTGGGACTACGTCGGGATTGTGCGTACCCAAAAGCGGCTGGAGCGCGCCACCCATCGCATCAAGCTACTGCAAAAAGAAATTCACGAATACTACTCGAATTACAAAGTAGGCAACGACTTGATCGAGCTGCGCAATCTGGCACTGGTGGCCGAGCTAATCATCCGCTCCGCAACCCAAAGAAAGGAAAGTCGTGGCCTGCACTACTCGCTGGATTACCCTGCGCGCGCAGAGATTGCCACCGACACGGTGTTAGTACCGATGAACTTTGCCAGCCAGGATATTTTCGTTCGCTAGCGCGGCCAGCCGCGCCGCAAGCGCATATAGACCTGCCTGTACGCCGTTTGGTCAGCGAATCCAGACGGCGTCAGTATCAATGACTGCACCCCCTTAGAATCCCCGCGAAAACCTAACACCATCACTCGACCACTCAAAAATCGCTTGCCAAGCCTGGCGCGACAACTGGACTGGTCGCGATAGTGCAACACAATGTAGTCCGGCTCAAAGGTCAAATAAGCTAGCCGACGATAGCCACCCCAAGCACGGAGTAACTGTATAAGACTCCAACAGAGTACAAGCATAGCCACGCACTTGGCCCAGAGCTCGCATGGATAAGGCAGGAGAAGAAAAATCAAACAAATGTGTAGCAAAAGCAACACACGATAAAGCGGTTGTGGCGCGATTCTGTAGGAGTCCGCCCGGTTAGATGGTAGTAATGGATGGGCCGCATTAGCGGCCATCTTGCAAGCCGGTGTGCGAAAGAATAATTGTGACGATTCGCCGCAGATTTTCGTCGTCTGGCAGGTTTTTGCGTAGAAACCAGTTGAACAGGTCTTGATCTTCGCACTCGAGCAGAGTTTCGAAAAGCTGTTGATCCTCTGCGTTGAGTGAATGAAAGTGATTTTCCAGAAACGGTAAAAGTACTAAATCGAGTTCGAGCATGCCTCTTCGGCTCGCCCAGCGCAATCTGTTAATATCCATCAAAACTGTCTTCTCTGTATTTTTTGACGAGTATAAACAATTCTCCGGCCGCACGTCTGCGCCAGATAACACGCCTATATCAGAGGAAAAACCATGTGGAGTGAATTACCTCAACTGCCCGCTCCGGAAATCGACTTGTTACCAGACACGATTCAGCAACCGGTTCTAATACACTTAAGCGATTATCGGCTTATTGTCATTACCGGCCCGGATGGCGAAAAATTTCTTCAAGGCCAAACCACCTGTGATTTTCGCCGATTTGAGAAACACCAATGGCTTCGTGGAGCACATTGCAACGCTAAAGGCAGAATGCACAGCACATTTGTCGCCGCCAAAATTGGCGATCAGCAAATCGGGCTGCGAGTACACGCCAGCATTGCCGAGTCCGCTCTCAAAGCCTTGCAAAAATATATTGTCTTCTCCAAAGCAGAAGCCAGGGTTCACACGGCCTTGCTAGTTGGAGTGCTCGGCGACGCAGCCGAGACGACGCTACCGTTTTCACTCCCCGATGTTGGCCATTGTGACACCAGCGCGGGCTTTCCCGTCCTGAGACTGGAGGCAGCCGCCGCTGAACTTTGGCTGTTGAACGACACCCACGCGGGCATCCCTGATCAACTCCCCGGCGTATGGGCGCACCCCGAATGCTGGCAGCAATACCTCCTGGATAAGGGCATTGCCGATGTTACCGCAGAATCCGTGGAAGAGCTGTTGCCTCAGGAACTCAACTACCAGCTTGTCGATGCAGTATCTTTTGACAAAGGCTGCTACACCGGCCAGGAAATCGTTGCGCGCATGCACTATCGAGGGAAGCTTAAAAAACACCTTTATCTAGCTGAGACAGACTTGTCCGCAGATAGCACGCTAGGGTTTGGGATGGACGTTGTCGGCGAGAAAGGAAGTGTCGGCAAGGTAATAACCGCGACCAGGCTTGGGCAAAACCGCTGGCGATTACTGGCACTGGTGCAGGATGACGCAACGCAAAATAGTGCCCATCTAGCCTTAGCCGGGCAGCCGATTCTGACGTGGAAACCCCTTCCATATGCTATACCTAATGAAAGCAGTTGAGGGGTTAGCTGAGGATGGCACCCAACAGAAGAACCGCAGATTGGGTGCTCTTAGCAAATTGACTATTTCCCATCCAACCTGTTCGCCGAGCATCCAACCAGTGCCGCTCTTCTGGCCCCACGCGATTTGCGTGGGGGAGGCCTACTGAAGCCACTCTCAACAAATAACGATACCGGCACAGGTGAATTGGTGCCGGCAATTACCCATGATGAGGACAGTTGAATGAGTGCGCTTGCAGCGAAAATTACGCAAGACATAACCACGGCGATCGACCAAGACAAACTTGTACTACCCACCCTGCCTGAAATCGCCCTGAAAGTGCGGGAAGTGGCCGATGACGACGATGCCAGCATCAAACAACTGTCCGATGTGATCAGCACCGATGCAGCACTGACCGCCCGGATCATCAAAGTTGCCAACAGCCCAATTTTTCGCGCCCCACGAGAAATTGAAGATCTAAACATGGCCCTCGCCAGATTGGGCATGCAGTACACCTGTAACCTGGCAACTGGCTTGGCCATGGAGCAAATGTTCCAGGCGACTTCCGATATTGTCGACAAAAGGTTGCGCGACACCTGGCATCGCTCCAGCGAAATCGCCGGCATGTGTCACGTGCTGTGCAAGCACCGCACACGACTTCGGCCTGACCAGGCAGCGCTTGCGGGTCTGATTCATCAAATCGGCGTGCTGCCCATTTTATCCTACGCTGAAGATTTCCCATCCATTCTCCGCGACAGCCTGACTCTGGACCAGGTCATCGAACAAGCCCACCCGATAATTGGTGTAAAAATTCTTAAAGCCTGGGAATTTCCCAGCGAATTACAGCAAATCCCGCAACAACACCTGGATTTTACGCGTTCCATTGCGAGTGCTGACTACGCGGATATCGTCACTGTCGCCATGCTCCAGGCATATGCCGACACCAAACGCTTCGAAGGCCTGGACTACAGCACCGTGGGTGCGTTTAACCGTCTTGGTCTGGACCCGAGTATTGAATCCGCGGAGGCAGAGGATCTGAGCGAGGACATGGAAGCCGCGATGGCAATGTTGCAAGCCTAAGCTTGCAGGCTTGAGTTCCAGCTGCAGGCTTAAGTTCAAAATCCAAGCCCCGGTTCGAATCGCTCTGCAGCTAATCTAAACGAGACCTCACCTGCTGCGGGGTCTTTTTTTTAAGCAAAAAAAACCATGGGGTTTAACCCATGGCTTTTCAGTGAATCCGTTGAAGCTTTTTGATTAGAGTTTGGGACCCGCTTCAACCAAGGCTTTACCTTCTGCGTTGTCGGTGAATTTCTCGAAATTGTCGACAAACAGTTTTGCAAGTTTCTCGGCTTTTTCAGTCCATTCAGCTTCACTGGCATAAGTGTCGCGAGGGTCGAGAATACCGCCGTCAACACCTGGCAGCGCTGTTGGTACTTCAAGGTTAAAGATAGGCACGGATTTGCTTTCAGCGCTGTCCACACTGCCATCCAGAATCGCGTCAATAATCCCGCGAGTATCTTTGATGGAAATACGTTTGCCAGTACCGTTCCAACCAGTATTTACCAGGTACGCAGTCGCTCCCGCCGCCTTCATACGCGCAACCAGCTCTTCTCCGTATTTCACTGGGTGCAGAGTGAGGAACGCTTTACCAAAGCACGCAGAGAAAGTAGGTGTTGGCTCAGTAATACCACGTTCAGTACCGGCCAGCTTCGCAGTAAAACCAGAGAGGAAATGATACTGAGTTTGCTCTGGAGTCAGCTTAGACACTGGAGGTAACACACCGAAAGCATCCGCTGTCAGGAAGATAACTTTCTTCGCGTGCCCGGCGCGTGATACGGGCTTAACAATGTTTTCAATGTGGTAAATTGGGTAAGAAACACGAGTGTTTTCAGTTACTGAACCGTCATTGAAATCAATTTTACCACTTTCATCAACAGTCACGTTTTCAAGCAGTGCATCGCGCTTGATAGCATTGTAAATATCTGGCTCGCTTTCTGGATCAAGATTGATGGTTTTTGCATAGCATCCACCTTCAAAGTTGAACACACCGTTGTCGTCCCAGCCGTGCTCGTCGTCACCAATCAGTTTACGTTTTGGATCTGTAGACAGTGTGGTTTTACCAGTACCGGACAGACCGAAGAAAATCGCTACGTCGCCAGCTTCGCCCACGTTGGCAGAGCAGTGCATAGAGGCGATGTGGTTCAGAGGCAGGTAGTAGTTCATCATCGCGAACATACCTTTTTTCATTTCGCCGCCGTACCATGTACCGCCGATTACCTGCATTTTTTCAGTCATATTGAACACGGTAAATACTTCGGAATTCATGCCGTGCTCTTTCCATTTTGGATTGGATGTTTTAGATCCGTTCATTACCACAAAGTCAGGCTCGCCGTAGTTCGCCAGCTCTTCTTCAGTGGGGCGAATAAACATGTTGGTAACAAAGTGAGCCTGCCAGGCAACTTCAACAATAAAACGCACTTTCATGCGGGTATCTTCGTTGGCACCGCAGAAAGTATCTACAACAAACAGACGCTTCCCGGATAATTCTTCAACAACCAGACTTTTCAGATCTTTCCACACTTCAGGAGTGACTGGTTTGTTGTCGTTGTGAGCGATATTAGAATCCCACCACAGGTGCTCTTTGCTCACATCATCGTATACGATGAATTTATCTTTCGGGGAGCGACCAGTAAAAATACCTGTGTTAACAGATACTGCGCCTAACTCGGTAACCACACCGCGCTCATAACCTTCCAGGTTAGGATTGGTTTCTTCTTCAAACAGTTGATCGTAGGAAGGGTTGTGCACGATTTCCTGAACGTCTTGGATACCATACTTCGATAGGTCGATATTTACAGCCATTGCTTTTCTCCCATTTACATTAGTGGGTAAATAAAAATTCCTTGTTTTGCTCACCGGAATAACCGCTGAGACTCGATTCGGCCGCGGGCTGGAATGTGCTGAAACCTATTCAGCAGATTTATCTTTTGGCCCTGAGGTACTTCATGGGTTCTATTATAGGGAAGCGACTTATAGCAGGGATGACGCACGTCAAGAAAGCTTCCGGCTCTCTCCAAAAAGGCGTTGAATAGCTGATTTTTACGCCATAGGCTGAGGCGAAAAACCTGAGAAATAATAAGGAAAATCAGCGATATGTGACTATTTGTGTTCCAGTGTCACAGCACCGAAACACAATACTACAATAGCGCTAAAGAGACGGTAGGGACCAATCGATTGGTGCTATACCAAAGGACTCCAAATAACGATTTGTGCAGGAGAAGTGGTGACAACCAAAAAAGCCGCGATGCGCTGATAGCGGTGAAGGATGAGGACTTTTCAGAACGTAATGCCGTTTAGCGTCTATAATTGCGCCCTTGCGCTGAGCGTAACTACCCCACAGCAAAAACACTACGTGCTCCCTGCCATTCAATGCTGTAATCACGGCATCGGTGAAGGTTTCCCAGCCCTTGTTTTGGTGTGAACCCGCTCGCCCCTGCTCAACGGTGAGGGTCGCGTTCAGCAGCAATACACCCTGCTCGGCCCAGCTCTGCAAATAACCGTGCGTCGCAACAGGCAAGCCGAGATCCTGGTGAATTTCCTTAAAAATATTTTGTAAAGAAGGTGGCGTAGGCACACCCGGCAAAACGGAAAAACACAAGCCGTGTGCCTGACCCGGCCCATGATAAGGGTCCTGGCCAAGAATGACGACCTTCACCTGATCAAACGGCGTTGTATTTAACGCATTAAATATGTGGTTGCCAGCGGGAAAAACCACTTTCCCCGCGCGCTTTTCCTCACGCAAAAACGCTTTCAACGATTTCATATAGGGCTGGTCGAACTCACCACCCACCTGCTCCAGCCAGGTGGGGTCGAGCTGTACTTTGCTGGACATAACGGTCATGCCTGCAATTTATTCCGGACGCATATGAGGAAACAGAAGTACATCGCGAATGGATGCAGAATCCGTCAGCAACATCACCAGGCGATCAATGCCGATGCCCTCTCCTGCAGTGGGCGGTAACCCATACTCCAGCGCGCGAACGTAATCTGCATCGTAATGCATGGCTTCATCGTCACCCGCATTTTTTTCGGCAACTTGCTGTTTAAAGCGGTCAGCCTGGTCTTCCGCATCATTCAGCTCGGAGAAACCGTTGGCAATTTCTCGGCCACCCACAAAAAATTCAAACCGGTCTGTGACGAACGGGTTATCGTCATTGCGACGGGCGAGCGGCGATACCTCGGTGGGGTATTCGGTAATAAAGGTAGGCTGAATCAAGCGGTGCTCAACGGTCTTCTCGAAAATCTCGATTTGGACTTTACCCAGCCCCCAATTGTCTTTCATCGGAATACCGAGGTTCTTCGCGACAGCGCGAGCAGACTCCGGGCTGTCGATATCCTCTGCCTTAAGATCGGGATTAAAGTGCAATATGGAATCGAAGACGCTCAGTCGAACAAACGGCTTTGCGAAATCATAAGTCACGCTCTCGTCCTCACCGAGTGTCGCAGTGACTTCGGTGCTACCCAGAACAGTTTGAGCCAAGTTGCGCAGCATATCTTCAGTCAGATCCATCAGGTCGTTGTAATCTGCGTAAGCCTGGTAAAACTCGAGCATGGTAAATTCCGGATTGTGACGGGTACTCAAGCCCTCGTTACGGAAATTACGATTTATTTCGTACACACGCTCGAAACCACCGACCACAAGGCGCTTCAAATAGAGCTCTGGGGCAATACGTAAATACATATCGATATCCAGCGCGTTGTGGTGGGTTTCAAACGGACGCGCCGTCGCACCGCCGGGAATTGCCTGCAGCATCGGTGTTTCCACTTCGAGAAATTCACGCCCATTCAGGTAGTCTCGAATAAACTGCACAATCCGTGAGCGGAGCAAAAACGTTTTGCGCACTTCCGGGTTGGCGATCAGATCCACATACCGCTGACGATAACGCAACTCCTGGTCTGCCAGGCCATGGTATTTATCTGGCAGAGGACGCAGGGCTTTGGTCAGCAGCTTGTATTCATCCAAGTTTACATAAAGGTCGCCTTTACCCGACTTATGCAGGACACCGGACACACCGATAATGTCGCCGAGATCCAGCGATTTAGCGAAGCCCCGCGCCTCTTTGGTCACGTACAACTGAATCTGGCCACTGCCATCCTGCAACACCATAAAAGCACCACGATTGCGGATGACACGACCGGCAACCGAGACAACCATCGCAGCCTCTTCTAACGCCGCTTTCTCTTTACTGCCGTGCGCCTGTTGCAAAGCGTCCGCGTGATGAGTCGGTCTGAAATCGTTGGGAAATGGGTTGCCGACAGCGCGCAGCTCAGCGAGCTTTGCACGCCGCTCTGCAATTAGCTTGTTTTCATCCTGCTGCGCGTCGGCTGCTTGATTTTGTTCGCTCATGTATCAGTGAATCCTGTGTACAAGGTTGTAAATAAATATGAGGGAGAATTGCGCGATCTTTTTACAGACCAGACTTCAGGCTGGCTTCGATAAAGTCGTCCAGTTTGCCATCCAACACGGCTTGGCAATTACTGGTTTGGATGCCTGTACGCAAATCCTTAATACGCTGGTCGTCGAGTACGTAGGACCGAATCTGACTGCCCCAGCCTATATCCGATTTACTGTCTTCCAGCGCCTGCTTTTCCGCATTACGTTTTAGAATCTCGTGCTCGTACATGCGCGCACGAAGCATTTTCATGGCTTTGTCGCGGTTGGAGTGCTGTGAGCGTTCACTCTGACACTGCACGACTATACCTGTCGGCTCGTGGGTTATACGCACAGCAGAATCGGTTTTATTAACATGCTGACCACCGGCGCCGCTGGCACGATAGGTATCGACCCGTAAATCGGCGGGGTTAATATCGATTTCAATATCGTCGTCAATTTCTGGCGAAACAAACACAGACGCGAATGATGTATGACGGCGATTACCGGAATCGAAAGGCGACTTACGTACCAGTCGGTGCACCCCAGTCTCTGTGCGCAGCCAGCCGAAAGCGTACTCGCCCTCAAAACGGATTGTCGCACTTTTAATGCCGGCTACTTCGCCCGCAGAGGCTTCTTCCAGCGTGGTTTTAAAACCCTTGTCTTCGCCCCAACGCAGGTACATCCGCAGAATCATTTCTGCCCAATCCTGCGCCTCTGTGCCGCCGGAGCCGGACTGAATATCCAGAAACGCGTTATTTGCGTCCATCTCCCCGCTGAACATGCGGCGGAACTCAAGAATTGCCAGTTGGGCTTCAAGGCTATCGATTTCACTCTGGACGTCTTCGAGACTGTCCTCGTCGTTTTCTTCCACCGCCAAGTCGATCAAATCGCGGCAATCGGTGACTCCGTGGTCCAGGTTTTCGATGGTTTCAACCACTAACTCGAGCGACGATCGTTCGCGGCCCAGCGCTTGCGCCCGCTCGGGATGATTCCAGACATCAGGCTCTGCCAGCTCAAGCTCAACTTCGGCTAAACGCTCTTTCTTTTCAGCGTATTCAAAGATACCCCCTAAGCACGTCGGTGCGCGCCTGAAGATCAGCCAGTTTATTTACTAGGGGGTTAACTTCCATACCAGTTCGCTACCTGTCGGTTTGAGGTGAAAAATGCGCGCGCATTGTACCTCAGGCCGCGGACTTTGGGAAAATTGGCGCCATTTGCCCGCAAATTAGCCCGCCAAAGACGGCGTTGAGGTTCCTTATCGCCCACCACCCTTGGTACCATAGCCGGCCGTTCGCACCGCAACCAGGACGCATTGTGAACACAGGACAGGGATGGCGCGCTGTGGCTCGTCTAAACTCAATAAAATAATAACTTCAGGGGTTTCAACCATGCTGAAACAAGCGAAGCTTCTCGCGCTACTGATAGCGACCTCGCTCACCGGTGGCTGCTTTGATGACGACGATGACAATTCCAACGCAGACCGCGACCCGATACCGGTAGAAAAAACGTATGTGGTGTTCAGTCCGGCAACCAGCGAAACCCCGATTCCCAACGACCTGCTGTTCAGCTCTGAACCGCTGGCCGATGGCACTATGTACGCGGGCAATGACCCAAGCAACCCTGTTATTACCGGTATCGATTTTCTGGATGGCAGCTCCGTTATTGCGCCACTTGATATCAAGTTCTCAGGGCCCTTGGACGACAGCCAGACTTTAGACGCCAACAGTTTTATTGCTGTTGACGGTGCTGTCATCCCCAACCCTAACCAAAACGTTTTTCTGCTACCCCTGACCTACCCCAGTGGCGACCCGCTGCAGCAGGCCAAGGTCAATGGCGTGGCGGTTGAAGTGCCAACCTTCTCGGCGGCGGCAGCCTATCAAACCGCAGTCAGCACGAGTGATATAACCACACTGCAAGCACTGGCAGTGCCTTCGGTTCGCGCAGAGCTGCTCAGCCTTGATGGCGATTTCAATAATGTAATTCGCATTTCCCCACTCAAGCCTCTCCAACCAGAAACCAAGTACCTGGTGGTTCTCACCCAAATCAGTGACCGCAACGGCAATCAGGTGTACCCGTCAATTGCCTACGATTACATCAAAAACCCGGAGTCGAATCTTGGTGACCTGGGATTGGATGCGCTGCGCGTTGCGATCCAGGGTTGGGAGCGGCTAGCGGCTGGGTACTTCTCGTTTAAGGACGCAGTGTATACCGCGGCTGGCATACCGGCGGCGGCCCCGGCGAGTGAAGACATTGTGCTGGCGTTGACATTTACTACTGGCGGAACTGACAGTGTGCTCAAAAGTCTGGTCGCCCCAGAGACATTTTTTGCCAAGAGTCTGACCACAAGCCTCAAACAGGATGCGATCTCCAAGCTCGTTGATGGAACTTACAATTTACAAGCAGACGCAGGCAACCTCTCCAGCGCCACCGACATCGCGGTTAATACGACGCTTCACGCGCTACTTACCACCCCCACGTTCGGCACAGCGCCGAACCCGCTGTATAACACCAGCATCGCGACTGCGATAACCGGTGGGGCCACCTACACAACTATTGCGCAAGACGCCACTGCGGCTCACCTGATGCAAAGGGCTGCTGCCGAAGCCGCCTATCAGGTTCACAACAGCGGTAGCGCGGCGATGGGCGACACCCCGCCCTATGTCGATATTAAGACCGAAGCGCAAGGTACTGTGGCTGCGCTTGCTCAGGGCGCCCAGGTCGCACCCAGTCAGCTATTCCCGATACCTTCGCCACGTTCAACCGGCTTCTACCGCGTAGATCTCGCCAGCAGTGTAAACCCCGCCCTGGCGGCGCCAGCCTTGGTCTACCAAGGCCAAATTACATTGCCTCTCTATCAGCAACCACCGTCAGAAATGGACGGAACCAACATCGTAAATGCGCGCTGGCAAGCAGATGCCAATGGCGTAGGTGCATTAATCGACATCGCGCGTGGCAACGAAATGGGCACCACGCCACCATCCAGCATGGTCACCTATCGCTACCCGTTCCCGGCCAAGCAGGCCGAGGTGACCGTGCCACTGCTGGCCACGCTGCCAGAACCTACCACCCTGGCCAACTTTGGTATCAACAAGCCTGAAAACGGCTGGCCGGTAATAATTTTCCAGCACGGCATTACTTCTGACCGCTCCACAGCGTTACCCATGGCCGATGCATTGGCGTTTGCCTGCGTTAAACCCGACCTCAGTGGCCCGAGTGGTGCGCCCTGTTTTGCGACAGTCGCTATTGACCAGCCTTTACATGGTGTCGCTGCCGGCGGTTCGCGCGTGCCTGGGCTCACGAGTGTCTCAGCTCCAGAACCCAACTTCGCGGCCAACCTGCCGGTCACGCCCTCGGCCGAACTCACCGAACGCCACTACAACTTCACTGCCAACGGAGCTAATCTGCCGATCCCAATGGACTACGCCGCAGAATTCGGCGAATCCGGAAGTCTGTTTGTGAATCTGGCGAACTTCGCCAATGCCCGTGACTCGCTCCGCCAGGCATCACTGGATTTACTGAATTTAAATGCCTCTTTGGCAACGATGGACGTCGATGGTGACGGCAGCGCGAACGATCTCGATACCAGTCGTGTCTACTTTATTGGACACTCCTTGGGCGCTATCGACGGGTTGCCCTTCGTTGCGCTGAATAACGCAGCGGAAATTCAGGACAGCCCTTTTAACGGGCTACCGCGGATTCAGGCCGCATCCGCCATGTTCGCTGGCAGTGGCTACACTCGGCTGCTGGCAAACTCGCCCAGCTTCGCGCCGGTAATCATGCCCGGACTGGCGCAAGCCAGTGACGAATTAGTGCAGGGTAAAAGCGGCCTTGAGGCGTACTTAAACATTTTCCAAGGCGTAATGGATAGCGCAGACCCGATCAACTATGCAAGCTACCTCCATGCAGCGACTGGCTCCACCGCTATCCTGTTTAGCGAAATTGTAGGTGATGGCACGCCTGACCATTTGTCTGACCGCGTCATTCCCAACGCTGCTGACGCGATGTGGGGAGCAGAAAACGGGCCTTTGCTAGCCGTGCTTGACGGTGGCTTTGCCATCGATGGCTTCCCGGCCCCGCTTTCCGGCAGCGAGCCGCTTATTGACAGCTTCGGTGCGAGCAAATCAGCCGAAGTGTCCGCATCCATCGCCCCCGCGGTGTTAATCACCCGCTACACCGAAGGATCGCACCTCACCCCTATTGTTGGCTCGAATGTGGAGATAGACCCGACCACCAGCGGTGCTGTTTTTTACGAACTACTTCACCAAACGACGATTTTCTTTGCCACTAACGGCGTTCCATCAGGCTCAATCGTAGATAATAGTGACATTATCGAGGATTAAACAGTCGAAAAACAGTCATAAATCCATATAAAACAATAAGTTAAATGGTTTAATTGACAAAATACTTTAACTTACTAGAATAGGGTTTCACGACCCTATTCACAGTGAGCTTATGTCATGGAATTTCTAGAGGCCAATCATCCTGAGTGGATGCAGATGTGGCAGGCACTGGCAAACTACCCCATTAACCAGGGCGATCCAATATGTCTGTTTGAGGGGCATTGTTGGGAGTATATGGGTTCCAGCGCAGACCACCATCACTTTCACCATCGCGGACACCCCAAAACCGGGCATGGCGAATTTGCTTATATTGAACGGCGTTGCGCTGGCGTTGGCTGGGCGCAAACGGCTTAAACTCGAACTTAACGAGAGCGCGTCTGCCACCCATTCAATTTTCATTGGAACCTTATAGCGGCGTTATTTGTTCGACCATCAACTGCAAACTCTCCTCACCGCGAAACTCGTTCACGTTAAGCTGATAGACAAGCTCGACCCATTGTATCGACGAGTCCGGCCATACATTTAAATCCACATTAAAAGCAATCGCATCCAACACCAAACCGGAATAGTCACCGGGAGTCACGACCAGCTTGAGGTGTTTTTCACCAACAATGCGCTGGTTTACAACCCGGAATTTGCCATCGAAACAGGGTTCAGGAAACGCCTGCCCCCAAGGGCCGAGCTCTGCGAGCGATCGAGCTACAGCGAGAGAAAAGTCCTCTGCCTGAAGCTCACCATCAGTAAGAATTTCGGCCGCAGGCGCCTCGCCTTCGAGCAGCCGTGATGTTTCTTCCACAAGCGCCAGCCGAAACCTGTCCAGATCCCGTTTTGCGAGCGATAGCCCTGCCGCCATTGCGTGCCCACCGAATTTGGTGAGCAGGCCGGGATGCCGCGTTGCCACCGCATCCAGCAGGTCGCGCAGGTGTATGCCAGGAATCGAACGCCCCGAGCCCTTGAGCGTTGCATCGTCAGCCTCGGCAAACACAATCGTCGGGCGATGGGCACGGTCTTTAATACGCGAGGCCAGAATCCCGATAACACCCTGGTGCCAATCCTCCTGGTACAGGCAGATCGCCAATGGCCAGTCGCGCTCCGCAGCCAACAACTTATCGAGATGCAGCAGCGCCTCCCGTTGCATTGATTGTTCAATTGAACGCCGCTCGCGATTGAGTTCATCCAGCTCTGCGGCAAGTTCGCGTGCCTCAGACTCGCTGTCAGCGAGCAGGCAACGAATACCGAGGGACATGTCATCCAAACGGCCAGCAGCATTGAGACGTGGACCAGCCACAAAACCGAGATCGGAAGCCTGCAGCCGCGCAAGCGGGCGTCGACCTATTTCAAACAAGGCGCGAATGCCAGCACAGCAGCGCCCAGCTCGAATACGATTGAGCCCCTGTGCCACTAGCGTGCGATTATTACTATCCAAGGGAACCACATCGGCAACCGTACCCAAAGCGACTAAGTCGAGGAACTGCGCCATATTTGGTTCTTGCAGGCCTTTGCGCGCGAACCAACCCTGGGCACGCAGATGCGCCCGCAAACCATTCATCACATAGAAGATAACCCCAACGCCCGCCAGATTTTTACTGGCAAAATCGCAGTGTAGTTGGTTAGGATTCACTATCACCTCGGCGCTCGGCAATATCTCGCCTGGCAAATGGTGGTCAGTCACCAACACCTGCATACCATAGGCCTGCGCGGCGGCGACTCCGTCCAGGCTCGCAATGCCGTTATCCACCGTTATTAATAGATCCGGTGCCAACGTCTTCACCACTTCGACAATTTCTGGCGTTAACCCATAGCCAAACTCAAAGCGGTTAGGTACCAAAAAGTCTACATGCTGGCATCCAAACGCCCGCAAGCAACGAACCGCCAACGCAGTGCTGGTGGCACCATCCGCATCAAAATCTCCCAGGATACAGACCCTTCCCCCACGCGTGAGAATGTCCGCTAAAAGTGCAACTGCAGCCTCCAGCCCGCGCATCGCCCCAGGTTTTAGTAGATTTGCAAGCTGGTAATCTAGCTGTTGCGGATGAGTGATGCCGCGAGAACTGAGCACTCGCTGCAGTAGCGGGGCATAAACGTTAAGGTGATTTAGTTGTTGAGGGGCGGACTGGCGACGACGAATAATTTTGCTGGTGGCTTGCATTGATAATTGTGGTTGCTGTTCTGTGGCAAAAGTGAATCTATTGGTTTGGCAATGAAAATTGCGAAGTCAATAGGCGGGGAGCGGAAGCACCGCCACTGCCCGACGGGAAATGTAAACCATTGAAATATATGAAAATTTACACATTTTTGTCAGTATTTCAAGGGCGCGCGATTGAACAGATAGGATCATCTATTTAATCGCCGGGTTAACAGGTGCAGAGTCTACGCTAAATAGCGCCCTAAAAGTGGACCTATGGTTCAGTTAGCCTACGAGGCGGCGATGAAGGGTGCGCATCTCACTATCGAACCGCTGATACACAATTTCAATCGCATCTGTCGCTTCCTGATAGTAGCCCATCACCGAGAGATTGGGTTCAGGCATCGCAAGCTGGGCACGCAAATTCGTTACAAACCGCAGCATCTGGGTTTGCTCTTTTTCACTCAATTGATCGACAAACCCTGACGACTGGAGCATTTGCTCCAACGCGCTTAAATGGGTATTAAGCAAGTTAACTTGCCTGCTGCGTTCGTCGCGGTGCACGCTTGTAAAAACCTGAACGCCAAGCGCCCGGCATTGACCGACCACCTCACCGAGCTTGAGGTAATCACGCCAGTTGGACCAAGTGTCCAGATATCGCTGCGAATTTGCCAAACCGTGATGGCGCGCAATCGATTCGAACAATTCGATCAACGCGACTATTAATCGTGAGTGCTGGCTGAAACTGTCCTCTGGTCGCAACTCGCGGCCGCGAGCAGACAGGCTGGCCCAATGTCGAGTGATACCTTGCCAGTCTTCGTTGTCGGCAAGCCACTCGTCGAGACCACTCATGTGGCGCATATCGATCACCACCTGATGACGCAGAATGTCGAGCTGCTGCAACGAAGAACTGATTCCCGCATGTCGCGCAATGCTCTGGCCGCGGTGCTGTTGTATGTGAGTAAGCAGCACTCTTCCTGCCTGCAGGAGCTGAATCCCCAATAATAAACGGCGGCGACGCTGGTCTCGCATACTGAAAACCAGTGTTAGAAAAGACAACGCCAGTACCGATCCTATCAATATGGCGGCAAATAGAAATGACTCAAACATGGTGGCTCCGCAGCTCGATCCTCAAGCATTGGGCAAAAATTGTTCCACTAACGCGCGACCGAAAGAGTATCAGTGGGCACGGCGAAAAATCAGGGGAGGGATAGGAAGGCAGTCACTCTGCCTTCCTAAAGTTGGTTTTAGTTTAGCCTGAAATGTTTTCGCGGATAAACAATTGAACCTGAGACAGATCATCTGCAATTACCTGATACCGCTCTTCGCGAGTGAACAGGTCCTGCATATGAAACGGGAGCGCAGGGTCCGAGGTCTGCCCTGCTTGTTTTACTGCTTCTGGGAACTTCGCCGGATGGGCAGTTGCTAGGCAAACCATGGGCGTACTGTTATTGCGACGCGTCTGACGCGCCGCCTGCACGCCAATCGCAGTGTGCGGGTCGAGCAGATATTCGGTCGACTCAAATACAGATCGAATCACATCGACTGTTTCATCATCGCCTACGCGATAACTGCTGAACAAAGCACGAGCCTCAGCCAGCACCGCATCATCCAACACCATGGAGCCTTCAGATTTAAATGTTTCCATCAAAGCGCCGATTTTGTTGCCGTCTCTACCGTGCAAATCGAACAACATACGTTCAAAGTTACTGGAAACCATGATATCCATACTAGGCGACAGCGAGTGCACCAAAGCTTGCTTCGAGTGATCGTTCTCACTGATACAGCGATGAAGAATGTCGTTGCTGTTGGTGGCAATAACCAGCTGCTCGATTGGCAGGCCCATACGCTTGGCAAGATAACCCGCGAATATATCGCCGAAATTTCCCGTAGGTACAGAAAAAGACACAGGCCGATGAGGCGCGCCCAATGCCAGGCCAGCGTAAAAGTAGTAAACAATTTGCGCCATGATGCGCGCCCAGTTGATGGAGTTTACCGCGACCAGCTGGCGCCCTTCAGGTAAAAACGATTGATCCGCAAAACTGGCCTTCACCATGTTCTGGCAATCGTCAAAGTTGCCCTGCAAGGCAATATTGTGCACGTTGTCTTCAAGCACCGTGGTCATTTGACGACGCTGCACATCCGACACTTTTTGATAGGGGTGAAGGATAAAAATATCCACATTCTCGCAATCACGGCAACCTTCGATTGCTGCAGACCCGGTATCGCCGGAGGTGGCACCCATAATTACGACTTTCTGATCCCGTTTTTTCAGCACGTAATCAAGCAGGTGCCCCAAAAACTGCAGTGCGAAGTCTTTGAATGCCAGAGTAGGCCCTTGGAACAGCTCTAGCACCCACTCGTTGTGCCCGGTTTGCACCAAAGGTGCGATCGCCTCATGACGAAAGCCCTTGTCTGCACTGGTTTTGTATGATGCGGCGATGAGCCTTTTTAGGTCGGCTTCAGGTATTTCGCCCTCTACAAACGGACTGATAATTTTTAATGCAAGTGCTTCGTAGCTGAGGCCCGCCCACGAGGCGATCTCTTCCTGCGAGAACTCCGGTAGCGTTTCTGGAACGTAAAGGCCGCCGTCGGTCGCCAGCCCGGTTAAAACCACATCTTCAAAATTGAGCGCAGGAGCCTGCCCACGCGTGCTGATATATTTCACCTGACAATCCTTATTTTAATGATTCAACTCGGATACGAACGACATTCCCCTGAATGGGTGACAGACTTTCAATTTGCTCAATCGCCTTGTTCACTTGCTTCTCTATTGTGCGATTGGTCAGCAGGATAACGGAAACATGCTCTTGCCCTTCTTTGGGCTCTTTTTGAATCAACGCTTCGATGCTGATGCCGGCTTCGCTAAAGATCTGTGTCACGCGTGACAAAACACCTGGCTGGTCCAGTGCAGAAAGCCGCAGGTAGTAAGCCGACTCGATCTCTTCAATCGGTAAGATGGTGTAGTCGTGCAGGTGATCTTCGCCGTACCCTAAATGAGGCACCGCAGTTGCGTCCTCGCTAACGTAACTGGAGTTAACCATGCGGCTAACATGCACGATATCTGAAATAACGGCGGAAGCTGTTGGCTCTGCACCGGCACCAGCACCGTAGTATAGGGTTGGCCCCACTGCGTCACCCTTAACAACCACCGCATTCATAACCCCATTCACATTGGCGAGCAGCCGCGACTGCGGGATCATCGTTGGGTGTACCCGCAACTCAATGCCCTTACCCGGCAGCCGGCGGGTAATGCCTAAATGTTTGATGCGATAGCCGAGTTCGTCTGCGTAAGCCACGTCCTCCGGCCGAATTTGGCTGATTCCCTCAGTAAAGACTTTGTCGAATTGCAACGGCATACCGAAGGCAATCGAGGCGAGGATCACTAGTTTGTGCGCAGCATCGATACCTTCTACGTCAAACGTCGGGTCGGCTTCCGCGTAGCCTAACGCCTGCGCTTCTTTAAGCACATCATCGAACTGGCGTCCTTTGTCGCGCATTTCGGTCAAAATGAAATTACCTGTGCCATTGATAATGCCCGCCAACCACTCAACCTTGTTTGCTGCGAGACCTTCGCGCAGAGAGCGAATGATAGGAATACCACCGGCAACCGCGGCTTCATAGGAGATAGTGACGTTATTACTTACCGCTTCGGCGAACAGCTCATTGCCGTACTCAGCAATAAGCGCCTTGTTCGCGGTTACCACATGCTTGCCATTGCGAACGGCCTGGAGTACCAGGTCTTTGGCGACCGTGGTGCCACCAATCAGCTCCACAAGAATGTCGACATTGGGGTCATTTACAACAGCGAAAATATCGTTGCTCACGGTTACGCCAGTCAAATCGCAATCCTCTCGGGTGCGACGTGCGCCAATATGGGTAATTTTAATCTCGCGTCCTGCTTTGGCGTTAATATCTTTGTTGTTCCGCGTCAGAACGTTAAACGTCCCACTGCCAACTGTACCCAGGCCACATATGCCGACATTTACCGGTTTCAAAGCATTATCCTCAATGAATAGCGTGGAGCACTCTGCCCCTCTAAAAAAGAAACGCAACCTTACTGACGCGAAGATAGCCTGTCAATGCGCCGCAACAAGCGTTTCCAGACTATTTCCAATGCCTTCCAGGCACAAAAAAGGGGCCTTATCGGCCCCTTAATGAACTCATACAGGATTATTAGCTGCCGCTTGTTACACCAATGCGCTCAGCCAGGTTTTTGGCAGGCATATAACCAGGGATCAGCACGCCAGAATCCAGAACTATGGCGGGGGTACCCGTAACGCCCATTTGCTGGCCCAACTCGTATTCGCTGGCGACCGGGTTGCCTTCACATACGTTCATAGCAATATCCTCACGGTTCTTCAGCGCAGTCAACGCTTTGCGAGGATCGTCAGCACACCAGGCTGAAGCGATTTTTTGATAGGACATAGAATTAAGTCCAGCGCGGGGATATGCCAGATAACGCACTTCAATGCCCATATCGTTCAACGCAGGCACTTCACGATGCAGCTTCTGACAATAGCCACAATCCACGTCAGTGAATACGGAAATACTGGCCTTTACCTCTCCTTTAGGCGAGAAAACAATGGCATCATCTTTATTAACGGTAGCCAGAAGGTCCTTGCGCAGCCCTGTCATGGACTCGTCGGTCACATTAACAATTTTTTTGCCATCAAGGTGCAGCATTTGGCCATCAATGAAGTACTGGCCGTTCTCCTCCATGTAAATAATCCCTTTGCCCATGATCTGGACTTCATACATGCCAGGAATAACCGATGGTTGAATTTTACGAATGCGCAGATTTTCGTTCGCCACCATCAGGCTCTTACGGATATTTTCTTCCGCCTGAGTAGCAGATACTTGCGTTGCAGAAGCTGCAGGTGCCGGGTCTTTGGCAGATGCTTGGCTGCTCTCTGCTTCGCTTTTGCACGATATCAGTCCTGCCAGAGATAAACCCAGCAGGGCCACCATGGTTCGTGAGAAATATGGGGTTAAAGTGTTCATACAGTCCTCTTAAATCGTTTCGTCGTTATTATTCTTGTCGAAGGGTCACGCCGGGCTACTAACAAAAGGCCGAAGTTGTGTTGTTGGAACCTCGAAGTCTACCATGGTTCCATTGCTAGCCGTCTATGCTAACAAGTTTCCTCAGGGGGGGAGAATCTGTGCTGCAGAGCGAGAAGTAACGCACACAAAAAAGGCGGCCAATGGCCGCCTTCGATAAACTTAGTTGAGCTTCTCTTTGATTCGAGCAGCCTTACCGGTCAGTTCACGCAAGTAGTACAACTTAGCCTGACGCACATCGCCGCGACGCTTCACAGTGATGCTCTCAACCTGCTTGCTGTGGGTCTGGAAAGTACGCTCAACACCAACACCGTGAGAAATTTTACGCACAGTGAAAGCGGAGTTCAGGCCGCGGTTGCGAATACCGATTACAACGCCTTCATATGCCTGCAAGCGCTCGCGGTTACCTTCAGTTACCTTCACTTGAACAACCACGGTATCACCGGGGCTGAACTCTGGAAGCTCTTGCTTGAGCTGCTCGTTTTCCAGCTCCTGGATAATTTTGTTCTTAGAACTCATGGTGTGCTCCTGATTTCTGTGTAGCCTCGCGGCTAGAAAAGGTTAATTCAATTAACGCCGTTGTGCTGACTGATAAACTCGTCTAGGAGCTTCTGCTCAAGCTCGGTCAACGCCAGCGCCTCTAGTAAATCCGGCCTTCGCAGCCAGGTTCGCCCAAGCGACTGCTGCAAACGCCAAAGTTCAATTCTTTTATGATCCCCACTCATCAACACAGCGGGAACCTCATCCTCACCCACTTTTTCCGGGCGGGTGTAGTGCGGGCAATCCAATAAACCCGTCTCGAACGAGTCCTGCTGAGCAGAAAGCTCGTCACCGAGCGCACCAGGCAATTTGCGGATTAAAGCATCCAACAGCACCATTGCCGGCAATTCACCACCGCTCAGCACATAGTCGCCAATCGAGAGCTCTTCATCGACATAACGCTGGATAAAACGTTCATCAATGCCCTCATAGCGGCCGGCGACCAAAATAAGGTTTTGCTGGCAAGACTCTGTGTCAGCGTTCGCAAGCTCATCGACCTTGGCTTTGCCCAGCCGCTGCCCCTGTGGAGACAGATATATCACCCATGCTTGCTCTCTACGCACATTGAGACGCTCGCAAGCATGCTCAACTGCCAGCGCCAGAGGGCCAACGCGCATTACCATTCCTGGGCCACCGCCATATGGGCGATCATCCACTGTCTGATGCTTGTCCGAGGAGAACTCCCGCGGATTGATCAGTGTCAGTTCAAGCAGCCCCTGCTCGAGTGCTCGTCGCGTGATGCCGCTGTCGCTAATCGCCCGAAACATTTCGGGAAACAGCGTAATGACCGCAACTTTGCGCAGGTTTCGACTCAAAACGCCGGGTCCCAACTCACCAGGATTTCCGCGCGCTCAAGATCCACAGCCAACACGTAGGTCTCCCACACATAGGGAATTAACCGCTCGCGCCGGTCAGCACTACTGTCGTCACCAACAACAACCAAAACGTCGTTCGCGCCGGTTTCAAGCAGCTCTTTAACAACGCCTAAGTCGCATTCCTGGCCTTCAAAGCGGTTTTTTACCCGCAAACCAACAAGCTCATGCCAGTAAAAATCGGTATCACCCAGTTGGGGAAGCTGACTCTTTTCTACCGCAATATCGACGTTTGTTAACAGCGCAGCCTCATCGCGATCATCAACGCCAGGCAGGTGGACGATAATTCCGTTTGCCCGCGCTTCAAACCCATCAATTTCGACCGGCTTTACCCCATGGCGCGTTTTCAACCACCAGGGGGAGTACTGCAAAATGTTGTCTTCAGGGCTGGTAAACGATTTAACTTTTATCCAACCCTTAATACCAAAAACGCCAGTGAGCCTGCCAACCGATATCAGGTTAGAGCGTTTGGCTGTCACTGGCGCAGTCGTATCAATCAGGGCGCTGAATTAAGCAGCGGCCGCGTCTTTGATCAACTTGGCAACGCGGTCGGACATTTGTGCGCCCTGACCTTTCCAGTATTCCAAACGCTCGTTGTCAACACGAAGACGCTCTTCCTGGCCACGTGCGATAGGGTTAAAGAAACCCAAGCGCTCGATGAACGCACCATCACGTGCGGAACGACTGTCAGTCACAGTCAGATGATAAAATGGACGCTTCTTGGAACCGCCACGGGATAAACGAATGCTTACCATGTAAGTCTTTCCTGTTTGTCGTTCTTTGTAACCAGGCGCCTGCAACGTTGAATCGCTGCCATTTACTGGGGCACCTGCGAAAGGCGGCGTATTTTAATGGAAAGGTTCCACCTTGTATAGGCCTAAATTACACCAAATTTTGTTTATTTACTGACCAAATCCGGGTGGCAATCCGCCGCCACCCATTGGGGGCATCCCGCCGGGGCCACCGCCGGGAAACATCCCTCCCATACCGCGCATCATTTTCTTCATGCCGCCGCCTTTCATTTTCTTCATTACCTTGCTCATTTGCTTGTGCTGCTTGAGCAAGCGATTCAGATCCTGAATCTGGGTGCCAGACCCGAGTGTGATACGGCGTTTACGAGAACCGTTGAGCAGATCAGGGTTGCGCCGCTCCGCCGGGGTCATTGAACCTATGATGGCGTCCATTTGCTTGAACTGTTTAGACACGTTGGCCTGGTCAACCATCTGTGCCATGTTCCCCATACCGGGCAATTTCTCGAGCATTGCTCCCATACCGCCCATGCTCTGCATCTGCTGCAACTGATCGCGCAAATCTTCCAGATCGAAGCGCTTGCCTTCCTGCACTTTCTTGGCGAACTTTTCAGCCTTCGCCTTATCAATTTTCTGCTCGGCTTCCTCGATCAGCGACATAATGTCGCCCATTCCCAGAATACGCGAGGCTACCCGCTCGGGGTGGAAGGGTTCGAGCGCTTCGGTTTTTTCCCCAACGCCCATAAACTTAATAGGTTTACCGGTGATATGCCGCACAGACAGCGCCGCACCGCCTCGCGCATCGCCGTCAGTTTTCGTCAAAACCACGCCCGTCAACGGCAGCGCGTCGTTAAACGCTTTGGCGGTATTGACCGCATCCTGACCAATCATCGAATCAATAACGAACAAGGTTTCAACAGGGTTTACCGCCTTGTGCAGCCCCTGTATCTCAGCCATAAGCTGTTCGTCGATATGTAAACGCCCTGCGGTATCCACGAGCAGCACATCCATATGCGATTTTTTGGCCTGCTCGATGGCGGCTTTGGCAATCGCAACTGGCTGCTGATCAGACGACGAGGGAAAAAACTCAGCTTCAACTTCGGCTGCCAGTGTCTCCAACTGCTTAATTGCCGCTGGCCGATATACATCAGCACTGACAACCATGACCTTTTTCTTGTGCTTCTCTTGCAGAAAGCGAGCGAGTTTAGCCACAGTGGTGGTTTTACCCGCTCCCTGTAAACCGGCCATCAGCACAACCGCTGGCGGCTGGGTCGCCAGGTTCAGGCTCTCGTTAGCGGCCCCCATCAACTCGGTGAGCTCGCTTTCAACAATTTTTAAGAACTGCTGACCAGGGTTCAACGCGCGCGACACTTCCTGCCCCTGGGCACGCTTGCGCACGTGGTTGATGAAATCCTTTACCACCGGGAGGGCGACGTCGGCTTCCAGCAAGGCTTTGCGCACATCGCGCAGCGCGTCCTGAATGTTGTCGTGGTTGAGGCGCGACTTCCCGGTAATTTTCTTGAGGGAACGCGTTAAGCGATCAGACAGATTGTCAAACATAGCGAATTGTCGGTTGCGATGAAGGTTTTCGGTGGCCCGATGTTGGGAAAAGCCGGCAAGTATAATGGCTCGCCCGCACAAATACGACCGCACTTTCTTTATAATGTCACCCTTTACCCGGCCGATATCGCCACGAAGGCGACCGCAACGCAGATAACTCCACATGTACAGTGCTTCTACCGTCGTTTTATATCTCGCCGCCTGGGCGTTTCTCCTGCATTCGTTATTGCGCCGCGAAACCATTCAAGAGAAGCGCTTGTTAGTTTTGATCGCACTGGGCACAGCGGTTCATTTCATCGCCGCACTACTCTCCATAAAGACCAGCCAAGGTTATCACTTCGGCTTTTTTAAGGTGCCGTCACTCTTTTTCGCCGTAATAAACTTGGTGGTATTACTCAGCAGCCTGCGCAAACCCTTACACAACCTGTTCTTGTTTCTTTTGCCGCTAAGCGTGACATCTATCTTGGTTTCCAGTATCGAGGACGCCAGCAAGGTGACACACCACCTGACCCTGGAAGTAATAACGCACATTATGCTGTCGGTTCTGGCCTACAGCATGCTGACAATCGCCAGTTTGCAGGCCCTTTTGCTGGCATACCAGAACTACCAGTTGCGCCATAAACATCTGCGCGGGGTGATGGGGTTGCTTCCGCCGCTACAAACAATGGAAACGCTACTGTTCGAGCTGGTTTGGGCTGGAGAGATTCTGCTCACGTTGTCGATAATCACCGGCGTCATGTTCACCACCAGCTTTGTCGAACAGCACCTTTCTCATAAAACCGTTTTTTCGGTGCTATCCTGGTTAATCTACGCGCTCTTGCTTTGGGGCCGCCACACCCTGGGTTGGCGCGGTGCCGCAGCAATTCGCTGGACACTAGGCGGTTTTGCGGCTTTGATGCTTGCTTATTTCGGCAGCAAACTGGTACTGGAGCTAATCTTGCACAGAGTTTGATCGCGCAATTGACACTAACCTTGATCAGGCCGCCAAAGTCGGTCAAGATAACCGGCCCATGTAAACACAGGCACACAACTCGTTGGACAGCATCCCTACTGACCTGCAAATAGGACTCCTGGTCGCCCTCATTTTTGTCTCCGCTTTCTTCTCAAGCTCCGAAACGGGGATGCTTGCGATGAATCGCTATCGCCTCCGCCACCTGGTGAAAAAGAAGCACAAGAGCGCTATGCGAGCGGCCAAATTGCTGGAGCGCCCAGACCGCCTGATAGGCGTTATTTTAATTGGCAACAACCTGGCTAATATTGTCGCTACGCTCTTGGCTGGCGTACTGACTCGTCATTTTTTCGGCGAGTGGGCAGAATTAGTGGTGCTTCCCTTCGCGCTGACAATTGTTCTACTTATCTTCGCCGAAGTTACGCCAAAATCAGTCGCCGCCGTATACCCTGAAAAAATTGCCTTCCCTGCGTCGCTGGTGTTGAGCCCTCTGCTAATTTTGCTTTACCCATTTGTACTGCTGATCAACATCATTTCTAACAGTATCGCGCGCCTGTTCGGGCTCGACCCGTCTCAGGCAAGACGCGCCGACCATCTGCGCATGGAAGAGCTTCGCACCGTCGTGGACGAAGCCGGCGAACTGATTCCCGACCAGCACCAAGGCATGCTGCTGAATGTGCTGGATCTGGAAAAGGCTACCGTGGAAGATATTATGGTGCCCCGCAACGAAGTGGAAGGCATCGACATTGAAGAAGATATATGCGTGATTCTGCAGCGCATACGCGCAACGGAGTACACCCGACTTCCAGTATATGAAGGCGACATCAATAACATTATTGGGGTCCTGCACTTGCGCAAGGCCGCCAGATTTATTCAAGGCGACGACAGCACGGTAACCAAAGAGGCCCTGAAACAGGAGCTGAGCGAACCTTATTTCGTACCTGAATCAACCCAACTGCACACCCAGCTACTGAATTTTCAGCAAACAAAGCATCGCATGGCAATTGCTGTCGACGAGTACGGCGACGTACAAGGCATTGCTACGCTTGTAGACCTACTGGAAGAAATCGTCGGGGATTTCGCTACCGATGAATCTTACGATATCGCTGAATCTATTGTTGAATGCGCGGACGACTGGTACTTGATAGACGCATCCGAATCGGTTCGCGACATTAATAAAAACCTGGGCTGGAACCTGCCCACAGACGGCCCAAAAACGCTGAATGGGATTATTGTGGAGTATCTGGAAAGTATTCCCGATGCCTGCGTCAGCTTCGAATTGGGTAACTATCGCTTTGAACTGGTAGAACTCAGCGATACACGCATCGAAAAAGCCAAATTATTCGAGTTTCGCACCTGATCAACCTATTTTGAGCGCACCAGCCTGATACGAGCGATATCGCCCCGGCTTACTTAGGGCGAAAGCGAATTTCTGGTGCGGAGTGTTCACGCCCCAGCTCGATCCCGTAAAAACGCGCGAGAAACTCAACCAGTACTCGCGCGGTGAACCCCCAGATAATGTGACCCGCGTAACGGTATGCTGGCGACCAGTACTCCTCCCCGCGCCATTCAAATACATCCGTTCGAACGCGCTTGTCCGCGACCAACTCCGCCAACGGGAACCAGAAAAGCTCATCCAGCTCCGAAGGGTTAGGCGCCAAATCCACATCGGCAGGGATACGTCCAACATAAGGGGTTACGCGCGTTCCCTGACGGGTGTAGCTGGGCTGCAACTCTCCCAGAAAACTGAACACCTGAGGTACCAGGCCAACCTCCTCTTCCGCTTCCCGCAGTGCCGTGGCGTAGAGATCCGGATCGCCAGGCTCCCACTTGCCTCCGGGGAATGCCACTTCGCCGCTGTGGCTCGACAGGTGGACAGCGCGCAGGGTAAGCAGGATTTCTTCCTGCCCTTTAGGGCGATCCGATAGCGCTAACAGGACCGCAGCCTGACGGTGAAATTCTTTCATTGAATCGTTCTTTGCTGCCTAACGAAGGAATCTCTCGCTCAGCAAGAGCCCCCAACCACTTATTTTTCTACGTTCGCACTCTGAATTAAAGCATGTTTATCATGGTTTGAATGTATTTGCGCCCCGCGATCTAGTCGCTAGCGAAACCAATACTTGCAGGATACGACAAGATGTAAAAAACGCCACAATATTAAAAAGTCTTTCTATATCAAAAGGTTACCAAGTTCACAAAAATTATTTGTGCGCCAACCCGCGGCCCGTCTACTTATAACAACTCTGTCTAAAAGAAGGTGTACACATAGCGACCAAAAGTGGGTAGCATAAAATTCGAGCAAAGCAAGTTTTTTCAGAAAATCGTCATCTGTCGGACCCCTCCCCGTCCAGCTCGTTCCCACAGGGGCAGAACAGACGACAACGATTTACAGGTAACCCGCGATGACAGACTGGCCATCTTTTGAACGACTATTCCATATGGCTGAGCACGAGCCTGAAGCGCTCGAGGCGTTTCGACAACAAGAAGTGGCCGCCATTATCGATAGCGCTCCGGAAGAAATGCAGCGCCGTCTTCGCGGCCTCCAGTTCCAAATTGATTGCCAACGCGAGCTGCATCAAACCCCTGTTGGCGTATGCATGGCGATCTCGCAGATGATGCATGAGTCGCTCGGCAAGCTTCAAAATGCGATGATCGACCTTCAGAACGTCGGCTTGCCCGAAGAGCGGGCAAGTACAGATACCCTGATACCCGCAACGTCCGCCGCTGTTATTCCTTTTCCTTTGGCGGGTTGCTGAGAGGCAGCAAAGAAAATGCGGGCTCCTCATACGGATGAGCCCGTCGCAGCGCGTTGATTACGCCATCGGCACACCGTCCATCCACAACCATTTCTATTCGTTTCTCAGCAACGTATTCCAATGTGTTTTTCTCGCCGAGAAACGGTTGGCTACCGGCGAGAGGACGGAATTGCCCCCTCCCCTCAGTCTCCCAGCAACACTGGTCATAGTTCCCAACGCGCCCCGCGCCCGCACAAAATACAGCGTGCTTGACCTCCTCCGCGTACCCGCTCGGGACATAAAAGACCAACTGGAACAATGACATCATTCGATCCGCCGTATTGCGATATGCATTAAGTGTGTAAACTGTGCGCCAACCAACCATTGGAGAGATTTGTACACCCATGCTTCTATTTGTCGATCAGCTTACCAATGTAGACTTCAGCTATCTTGACCCGGAGCGGGGCCTGGTGGGTGAAACCTGGCTCGCAGGCGTCGAGCTGGAAGGCGCGCTCGACGACCAGGGGATGGTGTGTGATTTCGGCACAGTCAAAGCCAAGTCTCGCCACTGGCTAGACGATACCATAGACCACTGCTTACTGGTTCCTGCGGAGCATCCCGCCATCGCGATTGTCGATGCGAACGGAAACTACGAAATCACAATGACGCTCACCAGCGGAGAAACCCTTTTCTGTAAAGCGCCTAAGCAGGCGATTACTCTGGTAAAAACCAAGCACATTAACGAAGCATCTGTGGGCGAGTGGTGCGTTTCTCAGCTGCTGAAATTGTATCCAGCATCGGTAAAATCTGTCGCAGTGAGCTTTGTACCGGAAGTGATTGATGGGCCCTACTACCACTACTCTCACGGGTTGCGAAAACACGCCGGAAACTGCCAGAGAATCGCCCACGGACACCGCTCCAAGCTTGAGGTAAAAATCGACGGCAAAGCCGCTGTCGAGGTGACTGCCAAGTGGGCTGAGCTCTGGCGAGATATCTATATTGGTTCAACACCAGATCTGATCAACGATTCCGGCGACCAGTACACCTTTGCCTACACCGCAGCCCAAGGTGAGTTCAGGCTAAGCTTGCCAAAGCGCCTTTGCTACCTGATCGACACAGACTCCACCGTGGAACTGATCGCCAGCCATATTGTTCAGCAGATTAAAAGCCGCTTTCCGGAAAATAGTGTGAGTGTGAGAGCTTACGAGGGGTTGGCAAAAGGGGCTGTGTGCAGCCTCTAGATTAGATTCTAGACCACAGGATATATCGGGCTCGATTGTCAGCAACTTCTTAGCACTAGTGCCGACCAAGCTCGGAACGTACGGGCACAACACCGGAGCATGGCACGCCATCGTAGTAGTCATATATCACCGATTTATCGGCCACCATGATATGGGAAAGGCTGACCGTGTGTGCATCTTCCCGGTGCATGCAAACACTCGTAGCGCTTGGCGCACCGCCGTGACTGAAGTGGAAGTCCAATAACTTTTGTCGCGACGCTGCATCACCAACCTTGCTCAGGTAGCATTCCCAGCGAGCGCGCAAGACCTCATCAAAAAACTTGGCCGACGACACCATGGGGCTTTCAGCCAGATGCCTGGTGGTTCGTTCTCCGTCCCAGCAGTAAAGATTAACTCCCCGGCCCGCGCGCAAACTGAGCGGACAAAAACACAACAGCGAAAATGGTGCGAAATGGCTAATTGGTTGCGAGGATAGTAGCTGGGCGGCGTCTTCGGCATCACGTGCGCCAGAGAGAGCTTTGACTAAAACACCGCGAGACAACAACTCGCCTGCGGGCATCGCCCCCTGATAATAATTAAGCAGGGCAAGAGTCACTCCGTATTGGTTTGTGCTCAACCATGTCCCGCCGCCCTGAGGGTCTACGGGCATCAACACGTGCGTCCCCGCAACCACAAAACCCTGTGGCGGATCTGCTCTACGCCGCGACTTCTGCTCATCGCGGTTAAAGAGCACTTCATATCCATCCGGCCGCGTCATCCAGCTTAACGTACACATCAGCCTATCTCCGCCAACTCGCTACCAGATCGCAAAAAACTCGCCGTAGCAGGGGCGACACCCAATTCAGATTCGACGCGCAAGCCCATCGCAGCGGCCAGCATGCCCATCAGAGCAAGATGATGAATACAATGGCTGGCAGCAAACATCAGCTCACGAGCAATGTTTGACTCCACAAGCGTCGACACCTGCTGGGTGAGGTCGACTTCGCTGCGCACGGTTATAACGTTGTCGAGACAACCTGCGGGGATACACTCCAGCCAGGCCTGGAGTCGCTCAATATTCGCGAGGGCTAAAGTTTGATCATGCTCTATCCCAGCGCCCCGGCGACGAAAATCATAGTCAACGACACCGCCTGCGTCGCTAGCCTGAACCAAGGCTTCGTACATATCGAGAATATGACGACAGTGGGCGCCTATCGCGCTGCGCGTAAGCAGAGGGGTTTCCGCACCATACTGCTCACCCGTTAAGCTGCATACAAAACCGTGCAACTGCGCCAATGCCTGAATATTCCCATCTACGACTGGATGCGTCGTGTTCCCCATAAATAGTTAGTCCTGTTGCGACGAAAACGCTATGTGCAACCGCCCGTTAGGCCCCAGCAATTCCCGCCAGACGATAACCAGCGCACTGGCCCATACCAGACAGGCCATTACAAAGAGCGTACCACCATCATCACCGCTCACATTGCCCGCGCTATCGAAGCTCGGCATAACGACGCCCAGCGGCGTAAAAAGGTGGAATACAATTGCGCCGGAAATAATACCCAGCGCAAGCAAGGCAGCAAACGGTCGCCAGCGCGTAAACAAACCTACCGCGGCAACCAGTTCCAACGAGCCGATAGCATAGGCGCCGTAAGCTGCAAACCAGGTAAATCCTGACCACGCGCCGAGCGTACCAAAAATATATTGCGTTTCTAGGGAGTTGGAGAATTTGAAGAACAAAGATTGGACAAAAACGAAGGCGATCCAGCAGGAGAGAATAGCTAAACCGTATTTTTTTAAAAATTCCATCAGGTAGCCCTAAGCTCGCGAATCCAGGTTTTGATCATTTGCCAGGCGGAAGGAACTTTGTGTCCCGATCGCCTGACCGCTTCGCCTATAGAGAACAATATCCGATATTGGTTCAGTAGTACGTGCAACGTGATAAAAATGTTAAATTTTGGATCCCAGATATGGGTTTGCTCGCTGCTTGCGCCATTGATTTCGATAATGGAAAAACGCTCGCCCCTGGCCAATGATTGGATGGTATCGAATTTAATGTCCAAGCGGCCGTAATAAAATTCCGGAACATCCTGCAGAATACGGTCGAACACTTTTTCCAGGTCGGGGGTTATCCAGTCAGCGCCATCGCGAAAAATACTGCCCCGGCAGTGGCTGCCGAGAAACCCCAGTACAACTTCTTCGCCCAGCGCAGGAATGTCGTCCAACCGATTGCGGCAGTAGGCTTCGTATACTCCGGCTAGGCGCCGGGCGCGCGCGTGCTTTCTTATAAGCTGCTGAATGGTGTGCGTTCCGTCACCAATAACGGTGGGCCGGTACTTGAGCGTGAGCGAAACAATCCGGCCGCGCTCGGCATGGGGGTGGCGTATATAGAATACCCCAGCCTCTGCGCTCCAGGGCGCAAGCTGCTGTATCAGAAATACTCTATGGTGCGGAAACGTGCGAATGTATTGCCGCAATTCCTCCTTGGAGTCGCACTTACTGACGCCCGCGCCACGGCAACCCAGATCGGGCTTTGCAACTATGGGAAAGTCGATCTTTGCGAGCGCCATCTCGCGCAACGCCTGCGCCAGCATGACATCGTCGGATGTATCAGTGCGCGCAACAGATACCCAGGGCAAGATAAATGGCGTTGCCACGTTGCCAGCTTGCGAAAGAATCCCCGCTTTGGATTCTCCTACCATGCCCCCCAGCGGGATGTTGGGGTTGGCGAGCATGGGCAAGCCCCAACTGCGATAACGCACTGCCAGTAACAACCAGTAGGCAACCACCGGCAAATACATAATCCACGCGGGTAGGAATTCATACCACGTGTAGGGCCTGTCACCGAGTTTCAATTTAGGCAAGCCGCGATTAACGCCCTGCTCCATGTCGCAACTAACCATCGTTGGCGGCAGCCTTATTTTTGCGCTCCACCCATTTCGGAATCAGCCAGTTGTTGGCCAGAAGTAACGCCAACGCAAAGCCAATCAATGTCCATTTCCAGGGACTTTCACGTACAAACGCCGACATACCAAACAGGTGCACGACAGCGAAAATCATCAGTACCCATAGTGCGCCGGCCGTCACGATCGATGCCAGAAATCGCCGCAACGGTATCCGCCACACACCACAGAATGTGTAGCACACGGTGCGCAAACCCGGGATGAATCGCACGAGGAAAATATTAGACAAGGTGCGCTGGTGGAAACGCTGCTTCATAGCTACCGCGCGCTTACTTGAAAGAAGTCGCCGTGTCAGCCGCGGCCAGCGGTGCGCGAATCGCCCGAGTATATAAAGCGCAAAATCACCCGTACCAATTCCCACCAGACCTGCGACAAACGCCATACCGAGAGGAAGCCGGTTATCCAGCGACAAAAGTGCGGCAGTCACCACCGCTGCATCCTCCCACAACCAAGCAAGGAGAATGACACCCGCTGCGAGCAACCAGGGATTACCTGCTGTCGTGGTTATTAATTGCTCTACCGTCAAGGCCACGCTGGCCCCCAAAGACCTGAGTTAAATACAAAGTCAGCAACAAACGCCGCGTTGTGCCAGCTCCGTTGCCCGAACCCAAACGCAACTTACAAAAAAGCCGCCCTTGCGGCGGCTTTCGCGATAATAATGGCGGTGAGGGAGGGATTCGAACCCTCGATGCCTTGCGACATACACACTTTCCAGGCGTGCTCCTTCGACCACTCGGACACCTCACCGTTGTTCAGCACTACCGCACAATCATCATGGACAGGGGCAATAACTGCTCGCTCTCCGGGGGAAACAGACGCCTCCGGAAAGGCGGCACACAATACACAAACCTTTCACCAAACGCAATCCTGCGGCATTGGAAAATATACCGAAATCCCATTTTGCGATGCTCCCCTACCGCGCTAAACCCGGAATGTTTTATAGCTAAAAGTCGATTTTGCGCAGACTCTCGGCCATACTAGGTGAAAAATAAACTATTTGTGCGATATTGCGCGCCCGGGCCAAACGCCCACAAGGACACAGACGATGCTGATTTCCAACCTATATCTCATCGCCGCCGCCGAACTAGCCGCTTTGCTAATTGGCGTTTGCGTATTTCTGCTCGTACAAAATCGCTCCCTCAGCAAACTCGTCAAGCGTCTTAGAGAAAGGCTCGCGGAACTTATCGACGACCTCCGCCACGCCCATGCGCACTCCAAGGCTGCGGAAGAGTCTGCTGCTGATGGTACATATATTAAGCACCTAGATCGCCATATCGCGCTAACCAAAAAGCACCACAAAAGCCTGGAGCCCGGCCCGGAGATCGTGCTGGACCTCGACCCGGACGCTCCATCACCACGTCGAGTTGCCGCGCTGCGCTATATGCTCCTGCTTGCTGAAAAAGAGGCCTGTGGCACAGAGAAGACAAACTGGAAAGTGCTGGAACGAAAATACGAACAATTGTTAGCCTTCAATACCACATACGGATCGCCCTCAGGCGCTGAAAGCGACTCCAGCGAAATTGATACCCTACGCGAGGAGTTGGTTGCTGCAAAGAAGCGTATCAACAATCTCGAGCGGTTTCGTGCGCTTTACTTTGACCTGGAGGATAAGTGGGAAAACTCCAGAGACACCGCCGAGCAACAGTTCAATGAGCTGGCGGAGTTAACTGCAGAACTGGAAGGCGCCAGCGGTGCGGAAGCCCTGCTCAAGGGCTACCAGAAAAATTACCTGGAACTTGGACGCCTAATTGAAAACGGCGTTGACGGCGCCAGCCTCATGGGTGAGCGGCGTACCGACAGCAACGCCAGTGAGGTCAGTCATTTGCGCGCAGTTGCCGCAGATCAGCACCGCATCATTAACGAGCTGCAACGCAAACTCCAGGAAGCAAAAACCGTTGAACAGACGCAGCAAATAGTCAATGACCTGCAAGGGCAGCTGCAAAAACAAATTCGCTTTGTGCAGGAGTCTGAAACTTGCATTCAACTTCTCGAAGACGAATTGAACACCGCAAACAAAGAAAACGAACAGTTAAAATCGCGCTTAAGCCAGGTACCCAACCTGAAGTTACAAATGAAGGAGTTGCGCGATAAAAATAACGAATACGAGATCAAGCTTCATACATTGCAGGTTGACAACCACAGGCTGAATGCAAGAAAACCACCTGCTACTGGGGCGAATGGAGAAGAAGTTCAGCGGCTAAAAAAAGAAATCAGCGATCTCGAAACCAAATATGCCGAACTTGAAGAAAAGTTTCTCGATCTAAAAATCTAGTGTGCACAATTTCTGTACAGTGCCGCAGCGTGACCAGACGAATCGGTGCTGTTTGAATAAACATTTTGCCTGGGCACCCGTTAGCACTGGAAATAACCTCCTTGATCTGAAAACGCCTCAGGTAAAAGCGGCATCTTGATATCATTCGCTGTTTGGGTTGCTATTTATACACACGGTAACCAGCAAGACCAAGTAAACAAACACAGCGGCTGGATAGTGAATTTTCGCCATTACGCTTAGAACACGCCTGGTGATCCTATAGCCTGTAAAGCTTGTACTGACGCCACGTTTAAGCATAGTCAGTTCCATACAGGCACGTTAAACTAGGGCCTGTTAACACTAATTCAATTCGCTCTGCTGGAGCCTGTATTTTCAGGATGAAAGGCATTTTTGGTGTTGTTTAGCGGGCTAAACGAGCGAAAAATAACGCATCAGCCTGGAAATACAGGCCCAGCCCTGCGGGTTGCGGCTAAAATCCCGCTCTCAGCGTTGTTTATCGCTCATTTGGAACAACCAAACTACGCTCCAAACGCCTTGATAGCGAAATTTTAGCCGCAACAGAATGAATCGAATTAGTGTTAACAGGCCCTAGCACACTCTCCATGCGATGAAATGCGCTCAGATGGTGCCATTGCTGGCAGCGTAGGCTACCCAGACCAACAACGTCCTCTACTGTAAGACTTCAGGAATTTAAATGCCCGGAACTAAAACACCGGTTACTGAGAAACTGGCTGCTGACTTTTCGCTTCGTCAGAACGACATTCGCACGCTCATCTGTTTTGCAGCCGCGGGCACAGTGACAGTACATATGCAATGGCCGCATGTGGAACTGTTGGACGCACTCATCGTTCTGCTAATACTAGGCTATGCCATTGCCAGTTATCTGTGGCTACGTCGCCGGGTATATGACGAGAAGCGCGAAAAAATATTCGATAATGTGATGACCGCCGATGCGGTGATAATAGGCCTGGTGCTGGGCCTGTCCGATTTCAGTATTCTGCCATCAATACTGTTCGTGACCATGGTGCAGTTCAACAGCCTTATTAATGGCGGCGCACGAAAATGGATGATCGACAATCTCGCTTTTATTGGCGGGGTAGGGCTAACGTTATTAATTAGTGAGCCCAAATGGGTGCTTTCCGACAAGCTTGAAATTAGTATCGTTAGTTTGATCGGTATTTTTACCTATTTCTGCGCTTACGCGATATTCGTCCATTCGCGAATCCACAAGCTAGATCTTCTCAATAAAAAACTGCTTAACGAGCAAACGCTGTACAAGTTACGTACCTACAAACTTGCACGCTACCTTACGCCAACCGTTTGGAAAGCCATCAACGAAGGGCGTGAACAATCACTTGCGTCGGAACGCAAACGCATCACCGTGTTCTTTTCGGATATTCGCGGCTTCAGCTCGCTGACTGAAGAACTCGAAGCAGAAACTCTTACCGATATTTTAAACACCTATCTCACAGAAATGGTCAACATCGCCACCAAACATCGCGGGACCATCGATAAGTTTATGGGCGACGCCGTAATGGTAATTTTTGGTGACACACAAAGCGAAGGCCTCAAATCGGATTGCATTCGCTGTCTGGCCATGGCCATTGATATGCGTAAAAAGATGAAGGAGTTGCAGACTCGGTGGTACAACCAGGGGATCAAAAAACCGCTCCAAATCCGTATGGGCATAAATACCGGATACTGCACGGTCGGCTCATTTGGCACAAATCACTATATGGACTACACGGTTCTCGGGACCCACGTTAACCTCGCGAGCCGGCTGGAATCTGCCGCAGCCCCGGGAGAGATCCTGATATCACACGAAACCTGGTGCCTGGTGAAAGACGTCATCATGTGCCGCGACAAAGGTGAAATCAAAGCGAAAGGGTTCAGCCACCCGATTAAAGTGTATCAAGTAGTGGATTTCCGCAAAGATCTGGGGAGACTTCAGAGTTACTTCGAAGAGAACGCAGAGGGGTTCTCGATGCACATGGATCTCGAGAAAATCAAAAATTACGATAAAAACCGCGTCCTTGCGGTATTACAGCGAGCGACAGATCGCCTGCAAGACAAAGTCATTAAATAGCAAAAAATGTGCTACTGTCGCGCTATCCGCTTGGATACCAACTGCTCCAGCGCTTCCGGATCCTGCGCACCACTAAACCGCAGCGGATTAATGTCCAATCCCCCTCGGCGGGTATAGCGCGCATAGACGGCGAGATCCTGCAATTTGCCGCCAGCCATTAAATCCGTAAAGATGCGTTCAACGCAATTTTCATGAAAGTCTTGATGGCCGCGAAATGACACCACATAAGCCAAAAAGCTTTCCGGCACCAGCGTTAAACCCGAGCATTGAACCCACACTGTTGCCCAATCCGGCTGCCCGGTTACCGGACAGTTGCTTTTCAGTAAATGGCTAAAGAGTTGCTGCTGCTCGCCAGGCTGATCGACAAACTTCAGCAGACTGGCGTCGGGCTGATAAACGTACACAGGAGCATCCAGGGTATCGACACAGGTACCCGGAAGGGTGCCCACATTGCTGTAGTCATCAATATCGAACAGCGTTACCTGAACCTCACCACCGGCCGCCTCAGAAAGGTCCCCTGCTATCGCCTGCCTTGCTTGCTCTCGCGTCGCAAAGCGGTGCTGATTGAGGGAGTTGAGGTAATACTTTAACGATTTCGACTCAATAATAGCCGAGCTATCCGCCGGCACCCAAAATTCACCAACCGCGACATGTGGCTTACCGGAGCTATCCAACCAGGACAATTCATAAGCTGTCCAAATGTCGACCCCGGTGAACGGCAAATCGCCGCGAACCATTGTCTCGCGAGAACGTTCACGAGGAATCGGCTGTAGCAGTGCCGGATCGTAATGCTCCGGGTAAGTCGTATCTTTGCCTAATAAAGTATCTGCGTGATCACTCATATTGACGGTTCTCTGGCAGCAATTTCTGTAACAATTAAGTACGTAGCTTTTTGCCGTAGTTCAGCAAGTATAAGCAGAACCCGAACATAAGAATCAGGAAGGTAATTATTCCCGCGAAAGCTGCGCCCACACTCACATCAGACACTCCGAGAATGCCATAGCGAAACGCGTTAACCATGTACAACACCGGGTTGAGTTTGGACACTCCCTGCCAGAATTCGGGCAGTAGATCGATCGAATAAAAAACACCGCCCAAATAGGTTAGTGGCGTGAGCACGAATGTCGGAATGATGGAAATATCATCGAATGAATTTGCGTAGATCGCATTGATCATCCCGGCAATGGAAAATAGCACCGACGTCAGCACAATAACGGCAATCGTCACAAGTGGGTTGTGGATATGCAGCTTGGTGAAGAACATAGAGATCAATGTCACAATACTACCAACCGCAAGGCCGCGCAGCACCCCGCCAGACACCCAGCCCAGTAAAATAATATAGTTGGGTGTGGGGCTCACTTGTAGCTCTTCAATGCTCTTGGTGAATTTCGCCGAATAAAACGAGGACACTACATTCGAGTAAGAATTATTGATGATTGCCATCATAATCAAACCCGGAACTACAAACGCCATGTAGTCAAAACCACCCATATCGCCAATGCGCGACCCAATAAGGCTGCCAAAAATTACAAAATATAACGCCATGGTAATTACGGGCGGGATCAATGTTTGCACCCAGATACGCATAAACCGGCGAATTTCTTTGCGCACTATAGTTTTATACGCAATCAACTGTTGAGCTGCGTTCATTCTGCTACCTCCGAACTCTGCTGCTGCCCCACCAACTCCACGAACAACTCTTCCAAGCGATTGGATTTATTGCGCATACTCACAACGTCAACGCCCGCCTGCTGCAAACTCGCGAACATTGGGTTAATCGGGGTACCGCTTTCCAAAGTCACTTCGAGTGATGACTCATCCACTTGCGTGAAGGTGTAACCGGTAATTTGCGGAACCGACAGGATTTTTTCGCGAACGTCGAGCACGAAGGTTTCAGTGTTCAATTGCTTTAACAGACTTTTTATGCTGGTGTTCTCAATCAGCTCACCATGGTTAATTATCGCCACATTGCGACAAAGCGTTTCCGCTTCTTCTAAATAGTGCGTAGTGAGAATAATGGTGGTACCCGCTTCATTTATCTCCCGCAAGAATTCCCACATCGAGCGTCGTAGCTCAATATCCACACCGGCGGTGGGCTCATCCAGGATGAGCAGCTTGGGTTCATGCACCAACGCGCGAGCAATGAGTAACCGCCGCTTCATGCCACCAGACAAACCGCGGGCCTGGGTAGCGCGCTTGTCCCAGAGGCCCAGTTTTTTCAAATAAATTTCCGCGCGCTCAAGCGCGAGTGGTTTTGGCAGACCGTAATAGCCTGCCTGATTCACAACAATATCCAACACGTTTTCGAACATGTTGAAATTAAATTCTTGCGGCACCACCCCCAACGCCTGTTTGGCTTGAGAGAACGCACGATCGATATCGTGACCAAAAATTTTAACGGTGCCCGACGTTTTTTTAACGAGCGAACACAAAATACCAATAGTTGTCGACTTCCCTGCCCCGTTGGGGCCGAGCAATGCGAAAAAATCGCCGGGAGCGACATCGAGAGATATGCCTTTCAGCGCCTCGAAGCCTTCGCCATAGGTTTTTCTGAGATCGGTAATTTGTAACGCGGGAATGGAATGATGGGTATCTGTCATAGAACAATTACTACTGCGTGGAACCAAAAGTCAATTGTAGCGGTTACCGAGACAAGATCCGGTCGATTCGGGACGACGGACAAAAAAAAAGCGCAACCATAAAGGCTGCGCTTTTATTAAACGGTACCACCGGATAAGTGAAGCCAAACCGCATTCACTTGCTCCAAAATACTGGAGCGGGAAACGAGACTCGAACTCGCGACCCCAACCTTGGCAAGGTTGTGCTCTACCAACTGAGCTATTCCCGCTTGGCGTCCCCTAGGGGATTCGAACCCCTGTTACCGCCGTGAAAGGGCGGTGTCCTAGGCCTCTAGACGAAGGGGACAAGGACGTTCTGAACTGCGTGTCGTTCAGAGAGCGCGCATTCTATTGACAGGACTCTGTACTGTCAAGCGATTGCTGTGATTTTTTTTCGTTTTAATGACAGTCGCGTTAAAACAAACAGCATGCGCTCCCAAATGAACCGTGCGTCATTCAGAGGGCCGCTATTATCTACAAATATTTTAGAAAAACAAGCAGTTATACTAAAATTATTTGCACGCACCCAGGGCACTGACTAGCCTTAATACGGGTATACCCAAAAACTTCACACCTCACTTATTATGAATTCCATCGCAGTTATCGCGACTATTGTTCTGCTCCTCGCAGGGTTGGTTTGCTACGCTTTTATTGCTCAAACGGTTCGCCAGAAGCGGGAGCAGCGAATGCGGCTGACTGCGGCACTCAAATCGCGCCTGCGCAGCCTCAAGTTCCTGCTGAATGGTTTCCCTGAGGGCTTTTTGCCAAAAGAGCTGAGCCTCACTGTGCAGCGCACCATTATGGAAGTGTGCGAACAGCTGGCGCGTCTCGAACCTCAAGAACCAAGCCATGTGCAGGATCTGCAGTCGGCAAGTAACCACTTACAGGAAGCACACAAACAAAACAAACCCGAAGCCCGCACTCACCTGGAAAACCCGCAACAGATAAAAGAAGCGAAAGTGTGCCTGGAAGAACTTTACCGGTTTATCCATCAGCTGGAGAAAAAAGGGACTTTAAGCGCCAATCATGCCGAAACCCAGCGCAATCAAATCAAACAGCTAGCGCTACAGGTAACGGTTGATAACTACGTGATGCTAGGCAACGAAGCTCAGCAGAGCGGAAAGCTAAAGCTCGCCGCCCACTACCTCAATCAATCGATCTCGCTGATGGAGCGCGACGGCAAGCGCAAGCATTTCGCCGAACGTATCGACGAGCTCAAGCAGCGGCTGGACGCCCTAAACGAGACCCTAAGCGACGACAGCGAGCAGCCCGAGCTCAACCAGGACGACCGCGCAGAGCAGCAGGCCCAGGTTGCAGAAGAATGGAGCAACTTCGGCAACGAAGACCAAAACTGGAAAAAGAAGCACGTCTACGATTAAGGTTGGCGCGGAACGAATCTACCCTAGTGCCGTCATCGCCACGATACGGCTGATCTCGCAGAACGGGCGCCCGCTTTCCTCTTGCCAGACGTTAAATGCCTGCTGTACCGCCCTTAGCTCCGCTTTCGAGCTGGGAGTTTTAGTGACGACGCCCTGAGCGACCAGCACAGCACATACATCCTGAGTGAGCAGAAAGGTGTCTCGCCCTGCCATCCGCAGAAAATATGGCCCGGACATACCGCCTAACTGTCGGCCGTGTTTTTTCATGACGGCCCACAACTCGACGAGATTTTCTGCTGGCCAGTCCGCCAGCCATTGACCGAAGCCTCCGTGTTCCGAGGCAATCTCGCGCAGCCACTGGGCATTCTCGCGCACAGATTTTATTTTGCCGAGATGTCGTATCAAACCGCGATTGGCCATCAACTGCTCAATATCCTCATCGCTTAACATAGCGCAGTAAAAAGGATCGAAGCCGTGGTAAGCCTGCTGGAACGCTGGCCACTTGTTATCCACCAGCTCGTGCTTAAGGCCCGCGCGAAAAATACGCAAAGACATAGTGTCCAGATAAAACGCATCACTCTGTGCACGCAGTTGCGCGGGGCTTTTGCACCCTGGCAACAACGCCTTCACACTCGCTTCCCCGCCTTTGTGCAAAATAGCGGTTTCGTACAAGGTGGCGAATTTAATCACGATTGGTTCTTTTCCTCTTCGAATTGAATAGATGCTGAATTAACGCAATAGCGCAGGCCGGTCGGTTGCGGCCCGTCAGTAAACACATGACCGAGGTGGCAACCACAGGCTTCACACATAATCTCGGTGCGAACCATCCCCAGGGAAGTGTCCATTTCTTCTGTAATAACCCCTTTTTCCAAGGGCTCGAAAAAACTTGGCCAACCGCAGCCAGCATCGAACTTGGCAAGCGATTTAAACAGTGGTGTATTGCAGCAACGACAAAGATAGGTTCCCGCCTCGGTGGTATCGACATATTTGCCGGAAAATGGCATTTCAGTACCTTTTTCCCGGCAAATACGGAATTCTTCGTCTGTTAATTTGGAGCGCCAGTAGTCATCGTCTTTTAAATTGTGATCTGACATAATCATCCTCTTAATAAATCAATAAAACAGGTTCGTGGGTAACCCGATGCAACAGGTTAATAAATCGAGAAAGCTGGACGGCGTTTGCTATGACATTCGTGGCCCTGTCCTTGAGCATTCAGTGCGGCTGGAAGAAGAAGGCCACAAAGTCATCAAACTGAATATTGGCAACCCTGCCCCATTTGGTTTTGACGCACCGGACGAGATTATTGCCGACGTCATCCACAATATCCGTAACGCTCAGGGTTATACCGAATCCCGAGGCCTGTTTCCAGCACGCAAAGCGATTATGCAGGAGTGCCAACGCTTAAACGTGCCCGACGTGGATGTCGATGATATTTTTCTCGGCAATGGCGTCAGCGAACTCATTATGATCGCCACTCAAGCGTTGTTAAACGACGGCGACGAGGTATTGGTACCTTCTCCAGACTACCCTTTATGGACCGCTGCCGTAAATCTCGCCGGCGGCAAAGCCGTACACTATATGTGCGACGAGGAATCCGATTGGTTCCCGGATATCGACGACATTCGCAGCAAAGTCAGCAGTCGTACGCGCGCAATAGTACTCATCAACCCCAACAACCCTACCGGTGCTGTTTACAGTAAGGACCTGCTGGAGCAGTTGGCTGCTGTCGCACGCGAACACAACCTTGTGGTGTTTGCCGATGAAATCTACAGCAAAATTATTTACGATGATGCGCAGTTTACTTCAATGGGAAGTATCGCCACCGACGTGGTATGCGTGACATTCAACGGCTTGTCAAAATCCTACCGCCTGGCTGGCTTCCGTTCTGGATGGCTGGTTGTGAGCGGGGCAAAACGACGCGCGCCCGGGTTCGTCAAGGGTATCGAAATGCTCGCCTCCATGCGCCTGTGTGCAAATGCCCCCGCGATGTACGCGGTACAAACCGCGCTCGGCGGTTACCAGAGTATTAATGAGCTGATTTTGCCTGGTGGGCGCCTGCGCGAACAACGCGACCTCGCCTGGCAACTACTTACTGAAATTCCCGGAATCAGTTGTGTAAAACCCAAAGGCGCTATTTACCTGTTCCCCAAAATAGACCGGAACGTCTACAAGTATGAGGACGACCAGCAGTTAATCCTGGATTTGCTGCTGGATAAAAAAATCCTCCTGGTTCAGGGCACTGCCTTTAACCTCACCGAGCCGGATCACTTCCGAATTGTATTCTTGCCGCAGAAGGACGATCTGCGCCGGGCAATCGAACGATTCGGCAGTTTTATCCAGAACTACCGCTAAGGGGCAGAAGTTTGGCCGATCTCCATATCGACGATTTTTGCCGGGATACGGCAAAAACCCTGGTGATGCTCTACAACCGGTTTCCGCAACGCACAACCGTCTACGTGGAAGACATTGCGGGGCCGGATCAACCTGACGAATTCGGCCTGCACAGCCCTAGGTTCACTGCAGGCTTTCACGCACTTCTGTGGCTCGCAGAAACGGATTACATCCGTTTTTCCGATGTCATTCGTCAGGAGGCAGTAGAGGACGCTACCTTAACTCACCGCTCGTTCCTCTTTCTCTCCGGCCCGGCATCGTTTTCCCCGCCAGCAGGCCCGGCAGATCATCCCCTGGACACCCGCATCGCCCAGATTAAAGATGCTCTTGCAACACGTAGTTCGGACTATCTGCGCACACTGATGCTCGAATTGATGGCTGCGTCAAGAAACCACAACTAACCTCAATAAAGACTCAATAAAGAACCAGGCAGTATTAAAATTTAGGACCTTCGCCCCAAAGGCACTGCATTTGCTTATAATCGGGCGTTTTAATCAAGTAGTTACGTCGAAAGGACGGATTTGATTCGCATTGTCCGGCGCACAGTACTCATATAACTGTGGGCACCAAAAGACGGCATTCATCAATTCAGGTCAGGCGTACAAAACGCAGGCCAGTGGCCAGGGAATACGCAGCACTTGTGCGCGCATTGCGGATATAAAGTAGCCCAAAGGGAGTGAATTCACTGGGCGCACACCGCCACCCTACAGGAATATGCAGCACCACTGGAACGACTATGTATAGCACGGCACCACTGCTACTCCATTTATTCAACGGACTCATCATCGCACTTGCGCTGTTGTTAGGCGTTTTGTTTTTCAAACGCGAGCAGGACCTGGCAGTACACCGTTTTAACGGCCCTTTTAAGCTCATTTATCTCGGTGTTACGCTGAGTAGCTTGAGCTTCTTCGCGGACAGCCTCCACAGTGCCGGTCTTCTCCACCTGCCTGGTCCCATGGTGTACGGGCGCATCTATTTCTGGCTCCATATGGGGTATGTCACCGGTAGCGTGATCACCTTCCTCGGCCTCGCTATTTTTATCAACCGTGTAATTCCCCTCTCCTCACGCCAGGTCCTCCGGCTAGCCGCCGCACGCGAACAACTGACTGCGTCCAACGACGAACTGGCTCGAACAATCGCGACGCGCAATAAAGAGCTGGAAATCAACAATCACACCCTGCAACGCGTGCTTGAAGAACAACAGGATTCCCGCCGCGCCCTGACCGAGAGCGAACAGAAATTTCGCACCTTCTTTGACGAAAGTCCCGCCGTGTTTGTGAGTCTGGGGCGCGATCACCGCATCAAGGAAATCAATCGTTACGGCGCCGCCGCATTGGGTTACGGCCCAAAGGAACTTATCGGAGAGACTTTCGAGACTATTGTGTCACCGGAGGACTACTCAACCCAGGAACACTACATTGAAGACGGCTTTAACAGCGCAGAGGGAACATCGGAGATCGAACTACGTCTGTTGCGCAACGATACGCAAAGCCTGTGGACCAAAGTTTCCGCCAGTCTGGTAACCAGTCCAGACCGGGAAGATACTCTCCTGCTGGTTTGCCAGGATATCTCTGAATCCAAGGAACTTGCCGAATCGCTCTATTACCAGGCCCGTCACGACGACCTGACCGGGCTGTACAACCGCCGAGCGCTCGAAAACTTTATCGCGGAAAAGCTGGAAATCATGTCTCCGGTCGGCAAACCGCTGGCGCTAATTTTTATGGACATTGACCAGCTAAAAGTGGTGAACGATACCTGCGGCCACCGCGCTGGCGACGAATATATCCGCCAGTTGGTGCAGCGCATTGGCGAACACCATGGCCATTTTGACTTTTTTGCCCGCGCAGGTGGCGACGAACTGGCGATGGTATTAAGCGATACCTCTCCCACCGAAGCCGTGGAGATGGCAGAACTCGCCCGCAACATTGCCGAGGATTTTAGTTTCTCGTGGCAGGACCAATCATTTCGCCAAAGCTTGAGCGTTGGCGTGGCGTTGACTTCGCGCAATATTCGTTCACTGACGGATATTATGGCCGCGGCGGACGCCGCCTGTTACACCGCCAAGCAGCAAGGGCGCAATCGGGTTGTGGTGCAAGAGGACACGCCCGAACTCCTGGATGCGAATCGCTCCGAAATGCTCTGGGTCAGCCGTTTACAAACCGCGCTTATGCGCGACAGGTTTGAGCTCTACTTCCAACCCATTTGCGACCTGCGGCACCGGCACAGCGGATACATCCACTACGAAGTTTTGATCCGCTATGTGGATGATGACGGTACGCATCGCACCCCGGATAATTTTTTACCCGCCGCCGAACGCTTCGGCTTAACCAACCAAATAGATTTGTGGGTACTGACCACGACGCTGGATTATCTCGATCGACACCCCGCGCACACCCGCGCCCTGAGCTGTTGCTCTATCAACTTGAGCGCGCATTCCTTAGCCAGCCATCAGTCCCGCTCGGCAATAAAACAGCTGGTTATGACCGCCCAGTTCCCCAAAAATAAACTTTGTTTTGAAATTACCGAAACCAATGCCATTCACAACCTGCAGGAAGCGGTGGAATTCGTGAACGATCTTAAGATCCTTGGCTGTCGTTTCGCGCTGGATGATTTCGGAACCGGATTTTCGTCTTTCGGCTATCTGCAAAACCTGGATGTGGATTACATCAAAATTGACGGCTCTTTTATTCGCGACATCATCAACAATGAAGTTGGCCGAGCAATGGTAAAAGCGATGAACGCAATCGGCAGGGAACTCAATATAGGCACCATCGCAGAGTACGTCGAGTCTGATGAAATTATCGCCGAACTGATACACATGGATGTCGCCTACGGGCAAGGGTTTGCTCTAGCGAAACCCATGCCCGTCAGCATGATGGAAGAGTACTATCGGGAAAACATCATCGCGCCGCTAAGCCCCTGAGTTCCAAAACCTCCTCTCGCTCAACGCCTGATTGCTTGAGGTCGAGACTCACTCCGCCGCACGTCGAAAAATCAGCATTTTCAGCGCGCGGTCCGGGTCCACATCCGGGAAATCCGCATTGTTGACCAACTGCTCCAAACACTCGAATTCGGGACAGTGATTTTCGACCATTTCCTTAAAGGCTGCGAGCGGCAGCTCCGGGGCATTAGCGCAGGCGATTAACACACCGCCTGCAGCCACTAGGTCGCCCATGCGTCGCAACACCTTGGGATAGTCCGCCGACAGCACAAAGCTCCCCTTTTGGTAACTGGGGGGATCGGCAATCACAATGTCGTAAGGCCCCATTTTCTTCAGCTTGCCCCACGAGTTGAGGATATTGTGCGGCAGGTATTGCACTGCGCCTCTGGGTAAATGTGCAAACTGGGTTTCATTCAACTTGTGGTTGTGGCGCCCCACCGCCAGCGCCTTGCGCGCCATATCAATATTGACCACGCTCTCGGCCCCACCAGCGCAGGCGACCACAGACAAAGCGCAGGTATAGGCAAACAGATTGAGCACCCGCTTGCCACGGGCATTCGCCAGCAACCAGTCTCGCACGGGCGCCGCATCCAGGAAAAACCCGATATTCTGATGCTGCGCCTCAAGTTGAAAGCGAAGATCACCGCACTGCGCCAGCCAATAAGTCGGTATTTCTCCAAAAAGTACCTGATTGTCAACCGGTTTGCTGTAGCGGTGCTGCGCTACAATCGCCAACGAACGCGTCTCATCGGGCAGCGAGGAGTGTGGTTGCGCAACTAACCCCTCCCGAGACGGGTTGGCAAGGTAGTCCACCAACTGTGCCAAAAACATTGGTGGTGGCTCTTTGAACAGTGTGATGAAAATAACTGGCGCAAAATAATCGATACAACACCATTCGAGGCCTGGCAAGGTGCCCCCGCGCCCATGGAACAAACGCCGGCTTTGCCCGGCCGCCAACACATCGTCGAGTATCGGCGCCAAATGTGCCGTCAACCGCTGAATTTCATCCAGGCGCGCGCCGCCAATGCCAACCCGGTACAACACCGTATCCCGATAGCCGCACGTCACAGGAATAAAGCCACTCCAGGCCCGGTCGAGGTCCGCGTCGGCCGAGTCAATAATCAGCGGTCGCGACGCAAGCGACTCGAGCTTGGTCTTAGTGGCGACAAGCCATAAGCTGGACTTACCCACGCGACGCAATAACGCTGGCGAAAGTTGCTGATTGCCGCGACCAATAACATGCCCCTGCCCACCAATTGCCGTCAGCACAATTTTCACGTTGTCGTATTGTGCGCAAAACTGCTCTAAATCGCGCGAGTTAACGTCCAGCTTTTGCTCGATAACGGCCAAGGTTTCGTCGAGAGCAAACACATCCACACCAAGCAGGGTGGACTCCAGGCCAAACTCCTGCTGGATAAAACGTGTGGTGGAACCCGGCGCAAATACCACGCACACCGGCGAGGTCGCCTGGTCTTCCAGCCGCTCCCGCAATTGCGCTGCGATATCCATCAGTACCAGCTCTTCCACTTCCATGCCGCCCTGCTTTACGTGCTGGACATATTGGTTTTCTGCGGGTACCAGCATTTCACCATAGTGACGGCTGCGTACGACCCCCTCGCGAAACGCCTGTTCGTCGATATCGCGGACTTCCTGGCGCAACAGTGCGGTCAGCTTGCCCGCCACCAGATCCGCCAGTACCTGTGCGCCGCCCTCCGGGGTAATCGCAAATACGCCCGAATGCATTTTCACCCCCGAGGGTATCCCCAGTACTGGGAGTGATTCGCCGAGGTTCCGGCACACATCCCGCGCGGTACCGTCGCCCCCCACAAATACCAGCAAATCGGGCTTCGCTTCGACCAGCGCTGTCAGTGTCTTGTCGGTTTCCGCTGCAGAGCTGGGCTGCACCAGAGCAACATCGAGCAGCTCATACGCCAGGCCCGCCGTCTCAAGGTGCTGCGCTCCCATCGCGCCGGGTGGACAAACAAATACCAGCAGTGCCGGGTCTATCAATTCTGATAAGGCCGCTAGAAACTGCTGCGCCCGCAGCGGCGCGCGCAGCGGGATTTCCCCTTGCGCAGCCCGTGCCTGAATGGCCGCGTCGTCACTGCCTTTATTACCCTCTGCGCCCCCCACGCCCGCGAATGGATTGACCAGCCAGCCGATCCGCAATGCGCGCGCTGGCGCAACTCGTGCGGTACTCATTTCGCACTGTCCAGCGAAAACCCCAGCGCCGTGACATTCGCGGGTATCTGCGCGGATGTCAGTTGATAGTGGCTGAATTCACGGCGCACCGGGTAACCTTTGCGCAAAGCATCGAAACCGGCGGGTAGCTGATCCAGTTGGTCTCGCAATGCCTTATCGTCCCGGGTGATCGGGTGGGTTGCCAAAATTGCGGTGACGAGATCATCCGCGTCCAGCGGCTCGGCAGCGCCGTATGCCTGCGCTTTGACAGCCGCGACACGCGCCGATCGTTCGGTTGCGTTAACACCGAGAAACTCAGCGAGCGCCTCATAGATCATGAGCGACCCGTTAGTCTTGCCTTCGAAACTGTAACCGGCGATATGCGGGGTCGCGATTTTCACCAGAGGCGCCAACTCTGCATCAATCGCCGGCTCGCCCTCCCATACATCCAGCACCACCGACAAATGGTTACTGTTGTCCCCCTGTAAATAGGCTTTCAACGCGCGGTTGTCGATAACCTCCCCGCGCCCGGCATTCAGCAACAAGGCGCCGTCGCGCATAGCGCGGAAAAACGGTGTGCTCAGCATGTGGTGTGTGGGGTATGGACCGCTACGCGTGAGCGGCGTATGAACGCAAATGACATCGCAGGTGAACAGCGCGTCCCAATCTGCGAGGTCCGCATTCTGGTCTTGCGTAAGAAACGGATCGTAACAAACACAGGTCACACCCATTCCGGTGAGCGCGCGATGTAAGCTGCCGCCCACGTTACCGCAGCCAATAATGCCAACCCGAATATCCCGCGCGAGATACCCCAGATGTGCGAGGGCCGCTAGATCGTATTGCACCACGCCCTGGGCATTGCAGCCAGGCGCGCTGGCAAACCGGATTCCGGCTTCGGCCAGAAATTCTTTGTCCAGATGATCGGTTCCGATAGTACAGGTGCCGACAAACTTTACTTTGCTACCCGTCAGCAGATCTGCGTTGACGCGAGTAACAGAGCGCACCAGCAGTGCATCCGCCTCGGCCACATCTGCAGAACTGATCTCGCGGCCGGGTTTACGGATAATTTCGCCAAGATCGCCAAACAGGGCGTCCGCCAGTGGAATATTTTCATCAACAACAATTTTCATGGAGTATCCAAATACCTGTTTATCAAATTTCATTAAAAACCGAGTGTACAGACGTGCGAAATCCCGCCCCAAGACCCAGTTCATCAATAGTCGTGTCCAGCGCGGGCAAGTCGACAGGGCGACGCGTCACCCGGAATCGGGCCCCTAGCGGCGCGTCTGAAGCAACGCGGGCCAATTGGCGAGAAAGCTCAATCTGCGCCTCAGCGGCAGCGAGCTTATCCCCCAGCTTTGCCGCTCCGCGAATTGCACATTTTGCAACGCGATTGTAGTTGCGGCGTATCTCCCGCCAGCTACCAAACTCGGCTAACAGCGCCGCGGCGGTTTTCCCGCCGATACCCGCGACACCGGGAATGTCGTCTGACGGGTCGCCCACCAGCGCAAGGAAGTCTGCCATCTGCTCAGGGTATATGCCGTATTTCGCAAAAATCGCGTCGCTGTCCAGAGGTTCCCTGTCGGGAAAGTCCCAGAGCGTATCGCGCGCTGTGCGAATAATCTGGCTGAGATCCTTATCGCGCGATACAACGCATACCGACAAACCCCGCTTGCGGCTTTTCGCTGCCAGAGTTGCGATAAGGTCGTCGGCTTCGAAGCGCGGCGAGGCATAGGTTGCAAGGCCATAAGCGGCACTCAGCCCTTTGCAGGCAGCGAGCTGAAACGCGAGGCTTTCGTCCGGTAGCGCACGACTGGCTTTGTAGCCAGGGTATAGCTCGTTGCGAAAACAGGACGTTAGGCTCTCATCAAAACAACAAGCAATATACTTGGGCCTTACCGCCTTGAGAAACCGCAACAGCCAGCGCCCATACCCATACACCGCGGCCGTAGGCTGGTGCTCTCGGCCCCACCAATTATCGGGCAGGGAAAAGTAATACCGGAAGATATAAATGGAGGCATCGATCAGGTAAACGGTGTCGGACTGGGCAACACTCACGCGAAACTATCCAGTTCCTGTGGGCTATAGGCGTCGGCATCCAGATAGTTTTCGCCACCAAAATAACGAGCAAGCGCAGCGGCGAAATGTTTCGCGCGCGCCTGTAAACCCGTTGCACAGTATGCATGTACTTGCGCCAGAATCGCACGTTTGAACGCTGACGACGCCCCCATTCCCGCCATTAAATTGTCGGCACTGACGCGGAATCGGCAGGCACAGGCTTTGTGAAATATCCACTCCAGCGCTTGCGGCTTGACCTCGACCTTTTCAAACAAGGCCTGCTGCGCTGCGCTGCGGCCATCTGGCGCATACCAGTAGCCATAATCCACTTGCGCGAGTCGTTGCGGCCCGGCAATGCACCAGTGGCTCACTTCGTGCAAGGCGCTAGAGAAGTAATCCTGAGTAAAGACGATCGTGTTGACATCGCGCCCGCCGCCTCGCGGCAGGTAAATGGGTTCTTCACCTTGGCCTTCCAGGCAGGTGTTGTATTCTGAGTCGAGGAAGCATTGATTGAACAGTTCGACCAGCACCGCAGCGCTGTGAATAGTGGTGATGCAGGACATGAAAAGAATTACCTTGAGTGCCTGTGGTCGAATTAAATAGATAGCCGAGCAGTTGCTAAGTCACCTAAAAGAAATCTATAGCAAGCTATTGTGTTATCAGTGAAGTGCATATACTGTATATCGTGATGGTTCTTAAAATCATCGTGTCCTAAGCGCCATAGTGGTGTGCCTGGACCTCAACCTGGAGGTGGTATTATGAAGACCTCAAACCCTGGTCACAACTCAGATAACGTGATCGATCTCTTCACAGGGAAGCCCTACTCTTCGGCTAACGACAGCCGCATCATTCGTCTCTCCCCCGAACTCGACGGTCTGGAAATGCTTTACTCCAATGAAGCCAGCGAGGACAAATTTTTCAGCTTGAAAATTCTGTGCTGGGGACTCCGTGCGAATGGCGAGGTTGTGGGCCTTGTGCCCTGGCTCGACGACCTGGTGCCCTGTCCGGATATCGAAGATCCACTCAACGGCGCCTGGGAAGGGTATTACGACCCCGGTATCGATGAATTGTTTTTTGAACCACCCATCCACAAAATTGTGGAGCTGGAAACAGCCGCGGAATATTACGAAGTTCAGTGTGATAATCCGTACGATGTGGTGCAGGAAATTCCCGACACCATCGGCACCCACGCTGTACTTTCCGGTAGTGACGAGCACAGCTTGACGCTACAGGAAGTCGTTAGCTGGCGCTTGTTCAACGACGGAACTGTATGCGGCATGCTGGTCGATGAGAAAAAAGTGGAAAGCACGCCTGTGCTGCCGGGTGATAGCTGTTTATACCCGGCCCAGACCCAGCAAAAATTCCGCTATTTTTTCCAGCACCACATTGCCAACAAAATCAAATCTCAAGACCCGGAGGCACTCGCAGCCATCTCGCTGCTGGTCGAAGAGTCTTCTCAGGGCTGATACCAGCCCGAGTAGTCATTACTGACTGCGACACACAACTCCGTGATCTTCGGAGGCTCCCGCTGACTTCTGCAACGATGCGCCGTTATGCAAGCGTAATGCGCTTGCGGCGCAATAACCTCGAAGTACGATAGTAAAGTCCCATGCGGGTCACGTTGGCGTGGCGCAGGTCTGCGTGAGCAGAATCGTCTTACTGAGGCCGCAACAACCCATACCCCACGCAGCCACCTCACGCCTGATCAACCCTTGCGCACCAAAAACCGGTACTCATCGTCCTGCTGAGCGACCGCCACCAGCTCATGGCTCAAAAACTCACAAAAGCGGGCTATGTCCCGCTGCGTCGACGGGTCTGTTGCCAAAACCTCAATAACATCGCCAGACGCCGCATCTCGCACCGCATTGTGTAACATCATCACGGGTTCAGGGCATAAAAGCCCGCGCGCATCTATGGAATGCTGGTAGGTTTGATCAGAATGTGTCATTTTTTAAACCATTTATTCTGTTCACGAGAATTTATTCACGAATCGTTGATATGCCTTTACCAAAAGGGAAAACGAACTGGAGTATATTGCCCCAACGCGTGTTCCAAACCATAACAAAGGCGCCTCTCTATGATCCATGTGCTTATCGAACGTCACCTTCACGAAGGACAACTTGCCACCTATCTCGACCAGGCCAAACGGGCTCTACAACATACCTACGCTGTGCCCGGGTTTATCTCCGGTGAGGCCTTCTACGACTTAAACGATGAGAATCACCGTCTCCTGCTGTGCAAATGGAAAAGCCTTGAAAGCTGGCAACGCTGGCTGCAAAGCTCGGAGCGTCTTGAAATTTTGAGCCCGGTCCACGCCATACTGACACAGCCAGAAAAGATCACCTTACTCGACAATTAACCTTGCTCATTTTGGCAACGTCAGCGCAACTCAAGATGCCCGGTGACTTCCTCACGATCGTGATACAGCTGCTTAAATCGCAGTCTGTAATCGCGCCCTGCCGCAAGTAAACGCAGCTCGATTTGCTCGCGGCAACGCAGGACTTCTTTGTAACGTTGTTTCATCGGTAATTTGAGATTGAAAACGGCTTCGCGAAACCAGCTGTTTTCCGCCCAGCTGGCGATCATATCCGCTACCCGTGCAGGCTTGTCGGCAATATCGCAAACAAGCCAGTCCACAGGTTTAGGAGGGTGGTAAGCGAAGCCGTCTACCTGACGGTGCGTCACCTGCCCACCTTCCATTAAAGTTGGTGCCATTGGCCCGTTATCGACCGCATCCACAAACATACTGCGCGCCACCAACTGCCAAGTCCAACCGCCTGGCGCAGCACCCAGATCCACAGCCTTCATACTCGGGGCCAAACGCGTGTCCCACTCGCTAGCAGGGATAAAGTGATGCCATGCTTCTTCGAGCTTCAGAGTCGCCCGACTCGGGGCTTCGCGGGGAAACTTAAGCCGCGCAACGCCACCGGCCCAGCGCGGGCGCTGCCGCCGCGGGCAAACCCCAATAAATCCTTCACTGCCAGACAACAATAAAAGAACACCCAACCAGTCTGAGCCTTTTGCCAGTGGCAATTGCCGCTTTAGGTGACTGCCAACCCCACGGGTTAACTTGCTCAGGGCTTTACCCTCGTTGCTATCCACATTCAGAAAGAGCAAATCGGCAACCTCCTGGATGTGACCACTGAACGCCGCCTTAAATTGATTTTGCAACGGGCTCACCCGGTCATCAGCAGGTAAGCCGCTGATTGCGCCAGCGGAGACAAACCAGTCGCGTACAAAAACCAGCTCGTCGAACACGACGGCATTTATACAACGCAGCAATTCAGCACCGTCGTCCACCACGAATTGCACATACCCCTGACCATCGCGTGCTTTGGGGTAACCGTGTACTCCGTGGGTTGCCGTTACATCAACCAGCTCAGCCGCCAGTTCTTTCTCAAAGCCAGTACGGCAGAGCGCTACCAATTCCAAAATTGTCTCCAGTAAAATTTTTTAGCGGGATGTTGTTTGAACGAAAGTCGCGGAGGCGCTTGCCGCCTCTGCAATCAGCTGCAACTGCGTGCGACCCGATTTTTTTAGCGGTTTATAATCGTGGTCGCCCGAGTCTAGCCACATGACGTTGGTATGTGCACCTAAATCATAGCCCGTCACTTCCTGCGGCTTGCCAAACGGGTCGCGGGTACCTTGAAGGATCAACAACGGCTTTTGCAGCCCGCTCAGGTGCGCAGTACGCAACGAGTCGGGTTTAGCGGGGGGGTGAAACGGATAACCGTAAGCGATCCCTCCCGCAACGGCTGAGTCTGAGTGCACGGCCAACCACTCCGACGCGGCACGACCGCCCATAGATTTGCCTGCGACGTAAATCGGCAAGGTTGTTTGCTCCCGGGCAGCGGCAATCATTGCGCTCCAGGTCTCCAGCAGCACCGGCATCCGATTCGGCGGTGGTTTTCCCTCTCCGCGTCGGCGCCGTGCCATATAGGGGAACTCGAAGCGGACAACGTGTAATCCTGCAGCAGCGAGCGCGCTAGCCATTTCCCCCATGAAAGGCGAGTCCATCCCCAACCCGGCGCCATGGGCCAGGACTACCAAGGCACGCGGCCTAGCGGGAGTGTCGACTATTACGGGGAAATCACCCCACTGGGTGCAGGTGTCGGACATCGGACTGTTCAGGCGGTTTCTGTGGCAGGCGGTTGGTAATCGCGCTTGTTCACCAGGTTCACAGATTCTGATTCCTCATCGAACACGATAAGCACCTCACCCATAATAACTTGCGGCATGAGCGCTTCCACTTTGTCGGCCAGAGACAGTTCATGTTCGCCATAATCGGTGCCCTCGCGCGTAATATAGCCTTCAATCACGCCGCGCAGGGCTTCTTCTGTGAGCCTTTCAGGAGGAATAATCATGATGCAAACTCGCCTCTACCACTTTTGCGCGCAAATAATACGCTTATTGGTCTCGCAAAAGATATAATCCACGTTGGTGATTAATCCAGCGAACCAGAATAACTATGAATACAAATCTCATTCTAACCGTTATCAGCGATGACAAACCCGGCGTAGTAGAAGCGCTTGCGAGAACCATCGCCGAACACAACGGCAATTGGCTCGAAAGTCAGCTTGCTCACCTCGCAGGCAAATTTGCGGGTGTTGTGCAGGTGCAGGTGGCGAGTGATAGCGAATCTGCACTGGTAACACAATTGGAAGCCATGTCAGCGCAAAACATTCGCATATTTATCGATCGCGTAGAAAACAGCCGTTCGACTGCTGGCAATAGTGAACAAACGCTGTTTTTCCATGCCGTCGGCCCCGACAGGCCCGGGATTGTGCGCGAAGTTGCGCACACCTTTGCGCACTACGGCATTAACATGGAAAAGCTGGATACCCGTCTGTCGAGCATGCCCTACAGTGGTGAACCATTATTTGAAGCGGAGGGCACACTAACGCTTCCGCAGGGGCTGGATCGCACCGAGCTGGAAGAGCGACTGGATGATATTGCCAATCAACTGGCCATGGATATCAGTTTGCGTAACGTACCCTCGCTCTGATTTTAGCGCGTTAAGCCCGGCAATCCGGTTCTCGCGAGCCACGGTTTACAGGCTGGCAGGAAATGAAACCGGCCTGAAAATCAGCGGTCCAAGCGTTCGATTTCAATATTGATGGCATCTGTCGAGATCTGCACTTCCCAAAGAGAGAACAAGAGCGAAACCGATAAAAATATGACGCTAACACCAAATAAAATTTTGCCCACCAGTTGTAAGTGAACAAACAAGGCAAATGTAGATAGCGTACAGAATAAGAACGCGGTGACACCAAAAACCTGCATCCAGCGGATAATTTGAATTCTCTTGCGCAAACTACTTATTTGTCGGCGGGCGATATCATCGGCATTGCGATCCTCCAGTTTGCTCAACTGGCGAATCACACTTGCCAGAGTCACGAAGCGATTCGTATAGGCGAGTAAAAGCAGGGAAATAGCGGGGAATAGTAGCCCGGGGGTGGTGATGTTCATTTCCATCGATGGGTTCCCGAATCAAAAAGCACGAAATAGTCGCATGTGTTAAAACGCGTTATTATGCCGATTTTGGCGTATACACAGAACCGATAAAATCAAACCAAACAAAATTCAGCGATGTATCACAACCACTTCGGCCTACAGGAACAAGCGTTTTCAATTGCGGTAAATCCACGCTATCTGTACATGAGCCAACAGCACAAAGAAGCACTGGCACACCTGCTCTACGGCGTTAAGGGCGGCGGCTTTGTGCTGCTTAGTGGCGAAGTGGGCACCGGGAAGACAACGATAATTCGCTGCTTACTCGAACGCCTGCCCGACGCCACCGATGTCGCTATTGTCATGAACCCCATGGACGATGCAGTCCAAATGCTGTGCACCATTTGCGATGAACTGGGTGCGCCCTATGACAAGTCGGCCTTGGGTCAGAAGCCGTTAGTGGACTCGCTCAATCGGTTCCTGCTGGAAAATCACCGCAACGGTCGCAATACCGTGCTGTTAATCGACGAGGCCCAGCGCCTGAGTGCCGAAGCACTGGAACAAATACGTCTGCTCACCAACCTGGAAACCACAACCCAAAAATTGTTGCAGATAATTCTGGTAGGGCAGCCCGAGCTCAATGAAACACTCGCTCAGCCACGCTTGCGCCAGTTATCGCAGCGCATTACCGCACGATTTCACCTGCAACCCCTTACCCTCCTCGAAACCCAGGCGTATATCGCCCACCGACTCGATGTGGCTGGCTTGCCAGATGGTCGCAACCCGTTTCCAGGGAAAATTGTTCGCAGGATTCACCAATTCACTGGCGGTATTCCTAGGCTCATAAACATTGTATGCGAGCGGGCACTCATCGGTGCTTACGGCCATAACAAATCCACCGTAGACCTGCCAACGTTCAACCTGGCTTGCGCTGAAGTCGCTGGCAGCTTGCCGGGGCATCAGCATCATCACAGCAGAGTCGACCCCCGCTTGCTTGCCGCAGGTGGGGCGGCACTAACTCTGCTCGCGATTATCGCAATTGGCGTATGGTTGTTGCGCGCCCCAGTGCAGGTGCCCATAGCAACTACACCAGCTAAAGTTATCGCGCCAGTGCCAGCGGCTACACCAACACCAGCCCCTGAGCCGACGCCGATTATCGCATCGCCCCTACCCGAGCCCGAGGCAGCCTCCAGCGCGCGCGCCGCCACCCCCAGTTACCTGATTGCCAGCTACACGCAGGCCCAGGCGCGGTTGGTGCAATTTTTAGGTTTCCGTATCGATTACGACACCCACCCCTGTTGGGAGCTCGCCGACAAAAATATCGAATGCGCCAAAGAATCTGTAGAAACCTGGCCGACACTGCAGGAAATTAACCGTCCCGCGGTGCTGATTCTCATAACGCCCGCAAGATTTGCATCTCACGCCGTAATTGTCGGGCTGAATAGCACCGAAGCTGAACTGCTCGATAGCGAAGGCCGCGCCATTCGTGTTCCACTATCGGAACTTGGACCTCTGTGGACCGGACGCATCATGTACCTGTGGACTCGCCCGGAAGGTTTTAGCGAGCCTTTGGTGATGGGGCAGAAAAATCCGGCGATCGGCTGGCTGGCAAAACAATTTGCACTGTTGGATGAGCGACCTTCGCCACTAACAGATGACAGGTTTAACGCAAACCTGCGCGAGCGGGTGAAAATATTCCAGCGAACTCACGGGCTGGAGGACGACGGCATTATAGGTGCCCGCACCCTGATGAAAGTTAACGAAGTATTGGGGATCGACCAGACCCTGCGAAGCCTGGATTAAATAAATTATGTCTTTAATTCTAGACGCACTCGACAAAGCCGATCGCGAACGGCAAAGCAAACTCGCTGCGGATGAAATACCACCACAGGATGTCGGCGAACAAGCCGAAAGCGAGCATCGTCGCTCAGTTACCTATTTTGCAGCGGGGGCCGCTATTCTTGTGTTGCTGGCCGCGGCAACCCTCTATTGGAATTACCGCGAACAACCCCCTGCCTCAGCGAGTACCACACTGACGAATACAACCGCGCCAGAGCAACCCCGCGCCGAGATAGAAAAACCAGCGCCTGCGAAAGCAACAGTTGAAGCTGCGCAAGCCCCCGCAGGGAAACAGGCGGTGCCAGCAGTAGCGCCTGCCGAACTTGCACAATCTGTCGCTCGCCCAGTGCTGAAAAAACAACCTGCTGCAACTGACGATAATACAGCAGCGCGCGCCGCCAGAGATGTTAATGCAGCCACCGTGCAAAAAGCGATTGCGGCTCAATACAACAATGCCAGACCCTCGCAACAAATGAGCCCGGAGAGCTCTGCGGAAAAAGCCCAACAAGTCGCCGCACTCTATACCAAGGCGACGCCCACACCCGCGCCAAAAACAGAAACACCGCCGGTTACAGCAACAGCGGCCAGCCTCTCTTCAGCTGCGCCAGCGCCGAAAGAATCCGCGCCGGCGAACAGTGAACCCACTCTGGCAAATTTCACAGAACTTGGGTCGATTCGCAGCTTGCCCTGGACTGTGCAACAGAAAATTCCCACGTTGAACTACTCCGCACACAACTACCAGTCGCTACAAGACGCCAGTGTAGTGATCAATGGAACCACCCGCCGTCGCGGCGATACCCTGGAACAGGGCCTGGTGCTGGAAATGATTTTGCGGGACGGCATTATTTTGAAATATCAAGGGCAGGCTTTCAAAGTTCCAGCCCTGAACAGCTGGGTGAATATGTAACCCTGTTTTGGAGGGCCGACGTTTAGCTTTCGAGATCCTCCAGGTTTTTCAGAAACTCCAGTTGAGATTTCCGCAAGCGGATTTTAACCCGGCTCTCACCCGCCAGGTCAGCCTGTAACTCATCTTCCAGCGACTTTATTGCGGCAATGACCCGCGCCTGCAACCCGGCGCTACGGCCGACATCCTCCACCTGGCGGAAACTGCTGGAGACTTCGCCTTTAATTTTTTTAATCAGCCCATCTATCATATCATCCATCTCGCTTACCATATATTTATACCCGTTAACGAGCTTAGCCACTTCTCGTCGCTGGGACGATTGCGCATCCGTCATTTTTATGCGGGCAAATATCTTGTCGCAAATTACGAACAAATCGGAGAGTGTCTGCTTTTCTTCCTGCGTAAAAGCGCTGCCGTCATCTTTGCGTAAAACTCCGCCAAAATTCGCGTAGCGTGCCACCACTTTTTTATCGCGTTCACTGGAGTTAAATTCACCCACACGCATATTTTCTATCAGCAGCTTTTGGCTCACCGCCAACGAACCTTTCTCATTTAGCTCCATTTTTTTACCGTCTGCATTAATAAGCAGTTCATTGGCATAGCCAAGATCTTTCAAACACTGATAGAAAAAAATACCCGCGTCCGCCAGTGAACTGGAATCGACAGACTCGCGCAAAAAAGAAAAAATCATCTCCTTTCGATTCAGCACATTTTGATAATTTGCAATTTCCTCGTGAGCCTTGTCGAGGCTCTGTTGCAACATGGCTAATGTTTCTTCAGAAACACCGGGATCTTCAGCGTCCAAATGGTCAGACTTCTGTTTGAGCAAATCCAGTTCATACTCCAACATTTCAATGCACTGCTCAGACTCCCGTAGATTTTTACGCAGCAGATTCATATCCTCTTCGCTGACGCCTGCAGGCCCGCCGGAAGTTCCATCAGGATCTAAGTCATCATCACCCGACAGACCGGCGCCGCTAGCCAATTGCTCCTCCAGTTCTCGAATGATCGTGCGCTTTTCCGCAACCAACGCCTTTAGACGCTCAATTTCACGCTCGCTCGCTTCGACCATTTCATCGGACAGATCAATTAGATCCCGATCAACCCCATGCACCTCAGATTCGTTTGTCGATGCAGCCAGCCTTTCTCCCATACCCTCGACACGGCTGTGTAAATCGTCGTAATTTTCACCCAGATTGCCCGCGCTGGAGGCAATTTGAGAAGAATAATCATGAATCTTCGCCAGCGATTCATGCTCACCTCCGGCATCCTGCATATCCTTGGTGTGAGCCATCACTGCATTCGCGGTCGAGTCCAGTTGTTGAGTTAAACTTTTACCTTGCTTGGCGTGGTTCGCAGTAAGCTCAACCCGGCCTGCTGCCTGGCGATAATTAGCACTGCGCAGATTAAAAAAGAGTGCGCTTAGCTTATCGTTAATTTTTTCTATTTTGTCCGGATTAAATTCGTTTTCAACACAGGCCAGATACAGCTTGTCCAAACTGGCTTTCACATCTTTTTTACGTACAGTATCTGGCGCAAGCTCTAGTTCACGATGAATGAGTGCCACCTTTTCTTCAATAAATCGTAATGGCGACAGCACTTCCTTGGGCGAGAAAATATTCATCAGTTTTATTAAACGAGAATGTAGCAGGTTCCAATATTCGTCTGTATCCAAGCCGCGCTCTATACATTTTATTTCGATAGCCAGATATGCTTCGCGCAATTTCATAGCGCTGCGCGCTTGTGGGCTTAAACGCTTTGCCTTGGTTTGCAAACTGGTTTTTGTCTGCTGATTTATTAGAAATTTCTTGACCACAGCGGCAAAGCGCTTTCCGCCTGGCAGCAGGCTCTCGTGGGAGCGGAGCGAATGAAATGCGTACAAATTTAGAAAAATACTGCAGATAAGGCCCAGCAATAGCAGTGAGACCAGCGAGTCGGCGCCGATGCCATTGAGAATGCCCATCAACTGATTAAACATCGCCCGCCCAATGGGATAATTTGAATTGTACTTGCTGAGCCTCTGGATCCGCATGACAGCGCAATTCAAACATGCTGTACGATTTATCTTTGTGGCGCAAACGAATATACAGGCGTTCGCCAACAGATTTTACCGCCTGTAGCTGGCTGCGCAATTGACTCGACTCCCCCGGTTCAACACGGTCCGTGATATCCATGTGACGGTAAATACTGCGTTCCAATTCCGTGTGCAATCCAAGCATGGCAAGGGCAGTATCGTCCCAGGTCGATGTCAGCTCACGGCGCTCCCAAACAACAGTGCCCTCTTCCAGCGCCTGTTCTGGCGGCGCAGCAATTTCCTGGCGCCCAGGTTGTTTGTCGGTCTCGCGCAATTCCTGTAGCAGAGCATCCGCAATGGAGTTCAAATAACCGCACAACCCCATAAAACTTGCACGGGTTCCGGAAGCGGGCTCTTCACCAAACACGCTGAAGATGGCAACAATTCGTTCTTGATTGTAAATCGGGATATGGATAACACGTGAAAAGTCCTGCCCCTCCTCGGTTTGTACTACCGAATTAAAGCGCGCCAAACCCACGCTCGCTCCCAGCAGCCCCTCACTCTGACCCGAGTTATAGTTGGCGAACAAAACGCGAAGGATTTTCAGCTTTTCGTCACCACTTGAATTTTTCACCAGCTTGGAAAATATCGCCACCTGCAAATAATCCACAAACAGAGGTTCAAGCATCATTAAATCGGTAAGTTTGCTTACTGCAATTTCCCGCGGCCACTCGTGCATATTGACCATCAGCGATTTCATATAATTAGCATCGTAGAAAGCGTCTAGCTCAACGGATGTCGCCAGGTACCCACTCTCACTCTGCATCAGATCACTTTCCTTTTCGATCAGCTTCGGTTGTACGAATGTTGATGACGGCGCGGACCCGCCAGCGTGCACCGTTTCCGCGATAGACACAGCGGAATACGCGATTAAATGCAGGTTTTGATCGACCGTAGTAACACTGTTTGCCGCAAAAGGAATAACAGAAAAGGCGTCGAAACTAACCACCTCAACGCCATCAATAAGATCCGGTTTCAGGTATTTTAATTTTCGGATAAAGCCCACGGCAGTCAAACACGATCCGCAAATGATTCCAGAGCTGCGATTCGAGCTTTTAACCAATTTTACCGCCGCCTGCTGCCCACCAGAAAAAAGCGAATCTTTCACCGAAAAAATATGCTCTTCACCAAGCGCAATATTGTGGGTTTCGCAAAATTCACAGAAAGCTTCGTAGCGTTTGCGTATGTCAAACTGCCCGAGTTCTCCGACAAAAGTCAGGTTGCGATGCCCACGTTCGTAGAGGTATTCGCAAGCAAGTTTTGCGGCCTGTTCATTGTCACAGCCAACAACGGGCACTTTTAGAGGAAAATAATCAAAGGCAACAGACACTACCGTTTTGCCCGCCGCTTGCAACCGCTTTACAAAATCGGGATGAACCGCATTGCGCAGAAGAATGACAATGTCAAAACCGTGAGTGGCAAACTCCAAATTGTAAGAGCCGAACCCCTGAGTATCGATTACCGTAAGTTCGTGTCCTTTAATGACACAGGACTGGCGTATTTGCCCTATCAATTCGCCAAAGTAGAAGCCACCAAGCAATGGGGCGTAGACGCCGATGGCAAGATTTTCACGGTTCGCGCTCATATAAATAACTTCGTTGTAGACACAATCCCTGTACCATTAGGCGGCTTTAGATCATGACTTATTCGAGGTGGTTATTTTTGAGTCTAGCAAAAGATGTCGGCTATCCCGTCTTTTCTACCCGTAAGGGAATAGTGGCGAGATACCTGCGTTAAAGGATCATAGGCTGGTAATACAACGCCCTTTGCGAACGCAAGATGTAGATTTATTGTTACGGAGTAATATTCACAGGCGGGTTACATAAATCTATAGCTATTGCAACGTTTCCCGCCAATAGATAATACGGTCGTGTCCACGGTAGGCGCCAAAAACAAAGGTTGCCGGTGGCAAAGTGGGATCAGGAACACCATCTTTATTCCAGTCGAATCTAAGCCAGGGGTAATTGCTTAAGTCGGTTTGCACATCGAAACTGCCAGTATTCCCTGCGCCTGGTGCGGTAAAACGGTGACCCGCATCTCCTCCGCTAAACAGCACAGTACCGTTTGCGCTATCGATATTGCCATACATCCCGGTTGTAGAGCCGCTACCGAGAGTGATAGTTCGATTTACCTCCTGGCTGATAGCGCCATTCGGGTAGCTAATATCGCCCAGACCAATCGCAGTGCAACTGTCAGCCGAGCTTTGCTGCCAACTGGCGCCGTTCCAGAACTCACTGAGAAAAGTAATGGGCAAATCCGCCAATTCGGACCCAATCGCGCTGTCCAGTCGCAAGCGACCATAGACTACTAGCTGGCTTCCCAGCGCAAAATGATCGTTAGCGCCGTCGCTATCACTGTCCACATTAAGAATTGCCGCGCGCAAACCTATGCCGTCGCTATCGGTTGCCCTTACGGCCAATGTGACGTTATTGAAAGGGCCATCCACTGCGGCACTGCGTGCGATTCGTGACACCTGATCTAACGTCCATTCGCCATTGACCCAGGCTGGCGCCAACGAGTCTATTTCCAGGCGCGCGCTCAGATCGTTGCCACCTGATTGCGCCACGTAGTCCAGGTTAGCTGCATTCAATTTTGCATAGCTACCATTGTAATTTCGGGTGGGCTGGCTAGCCGCACTCATCGCTTGAAGTACATAGCGGCTGTTAAAATTCTGCCCCATGTAGCTAAAGGCGTTACAGCCGGGCAGGAGTGCCGCATTTGCGACATCGAAATGATCCGGCACGAAACGACCGACATTACCGGAACGCCCTTGAATTTTTTGGCTGCGCGCTGCGGATGCACTCAAAAAATTACCATCGTCAATTTCAGCAGCAATTTCGATTACACCCACCTCACTGTAATTCAGTGTAATGCCCAACTCGCCATTGACCATTGAAGGCGTTAAATCACCGCTGAGTACGCCCGGCGCCGGATCAGCATAGTTCACGCTCAAACGGAGCGCTTCCCCAGCAAAATGCGCGACGCCTGGATTGTCTGTGAGATTCACATTATTTAAAGGCAGGTTGTCACTGTGACCATCAGCAATGCCGTCATTATTCTGATCATCGGCAGCTTGCCAGGCGACGGCGCGTAACGTGGCCGGGAAGTTTGCTCCCGCAGTGGTAAAGACATTGCCGAATGCATCCGCCGCACCGGAATTTCCCGCAACTTGAATGTCCACCGCAAACGGCCTGGCGACTAGCAGCGCGCTAGAGCCGACGATGGCATCCGTCGCGAAGCTTCCGCTGTCGTCACTGAACTGAAGGCGATATTCACCTGTGTCGGAAGTGCGCAATCTAAACTCTGCGACTCCCGCTTCAATCGGGAAGGTCACGTTAGCGAATCCAGGTTCGCCGTCAGGCAGGGATATCGCACCGTTAGAACTGTTAACCACGGCCGGCGCCAAACCACCTGGATCATTCGCGGATCGTTCCAACCAAACTTTTATGGTTGATGCGCTGTAGTCGGTTGCTATTGCACAGTTGCCGCCGCCAGGTTCACGGGTATACATGGCTAATTGAAACAAATGGTCGCGTCCAACAATCACATCATCTGCCAGAGTATCCGTCAACGAAACAACAAACGCGTTGTCTCTGAAAATAATTGGCACTGAGCTTGAGCCAATCCCCGTAGTAACGTCCGTTGCCGTTACAGTAAGGCTTTCTGCGTGCTGGTTGGCAAGATCCAGAACGATCGATCCGGCATCCGACTCGTCTGCGGCGAAGCGGTATGTCGCCGTACCAGAATCGTCATTGCTCGCGGTAAGTTCACCTTGAATACTGTTTGCACTCCAGCGTCCATTGTTCGATGACGTGGTAATTTCTATCGTGCCGGTATAGTCCTCCAAAGTTTCATCGCGATCATTTTTTGCGGTAATAGTCACTGCGTTCGGTGAACAGGTGCTGGCATTTGTCGCGTTGGGAATAATTTCAAAATGGTCCAAACTATTTTCCGCAATACACGGATGCGTTTCATTCATCACCGTACTGACGTCTGCTGCATTTAGTGCACCATCATAAATACGTACTTCGTCGATAAACCCGTTAAACATGCGCGATGGAAAATCCAGGTCTTCGCCTATATAAAAAGGGTCATTATTTTTTATGACTGCCGAGGTGTTGGCTGAAGTTCCACGCACGACCCCATCAATATAAATAATTTGTTGCCCTGGGGCATAGGTCACCGCAATATGATGCCAGCTGTTAAGTGGCACTGCGATGGTCGATGTGAGCTCCTGAGCGCCTCCCCCCCACCACCAGTACAGACGCCCCTGTTGGTTAATATGAAATTCGTAATTTTCATCCTTGGATACAATAGTCATTAACGTATCGGTAACCGCGTTGGTACGCGCGTACACCCATGCGGTTACCGAATAGGTATCCAAATCCAAAATCGAGTTATTACCTGGATCATTAATCTGCACATAGCCATCGGTATTGCCATCGAATGCGCCGTACCGACAGGTGCCTGGATCACCAGCCTGAACCGGATTCGTAAGCAAGGTTTCCGGCAACCCATTGTAGCTAACCGCGCGCCCGTGAAGATTATTGCCTGAGTAATCGACCACTTCATTAGCGATTCCCTGCCATTGCAATTCATCCAGCCGCCACTCACCGACAAGATTAGGCGTGGTATAAGCAGGCGTACAAAAATCACCATAGTTGGTTTGGTTAACGATATCGGCGTTATACGTCACGGTTGAGGAACTGTTTAGCGCGATCTGGCCATTTGCAGTCAACGCTCCTGTAAGCGCTGCCCCGCTCTGCATATTGATATTACCACGCGCATATATGAGTGCCCGGCTCGTGGTATTGGAGGAAAGCTCCACGTTCCCGCGCGCGTAAATCAGTAACCTTCTGTCGTTACCACCCACGGTATTAATCGCCGATGTGTAATTCGTCGTCAAATTATTGCGAATATAGACACGGGTGCTACCCGCTTGATAGAGCGCCAATCGCGCTGTCCAGTTGACGGTAAGACTGGTAAATTCGTATTCACCGGGCAACAGATAAAGGGTATAACCGTTGCCCACTGTAACATCGCCGTAAGACCCGGGATTGAGATATCCATTGGCATTAACGGTTCCACTTGGACCTCCGGCCGTCACTGCGCGGTCTATGTCAGCAACAATAGTATTGGTGGCAGTACAGGACACACCGTTACAACTGTAATTAGGTCCAGCGTAATCGTTCAAGTTTCGGGTACGTACGACATTTCCCGGCGTATTAATCAAGCGCGACTGCCACTGAATAGTGACATTGCCGTTATTGCTACTGTTTTGCGCGGCCCCATCGAACACCCCGTCACAAACCTGCGCCCGAGCTAAACCCCAACCCAAGGATAAAATTATGACGAAAACAATTCGAAGACAAGTGCTTAACATACTAGAAACTCGCTAGCGCATCACCGTTGTAACTTGGATGTTACGTTCTGCCGTAAAATCCCCACTCCCACAGACACCCTGACTGGAAATGGTATAGAAGCTCGCGGTGTTCGCTGGATTGGCGCTGGCCGAGCAGGAAAAACGAGTGCGGCAGCCGGTCAAACCGCTAGGAAATAAATTAATTACCGGAAAGCCATTTAAATCGTTACAGTGCTGGTCTGTTTGCGCGCGATCACTCGCATTTAAATACAGGTAACCCACCGCTAGCTGACCACCGCTTTCAGCCGCGTAAAATGCCCGCGCGGACATTTCCTCCAGAGTAATACTGGTGGTGGACTGACCGCTCAATCGGCTGACAGCAATTGCCAATACAGAAATTCCCACCACCAACATCAGTGCCAGCGGCATCAGAAATCCCTGTTGACCCTTATGGAACATTGCGGATTAAAACCTCCTGGTTAAGCGCCACCTGCTCGCCGCGCTCGCTAAAAACCAGATCGATCAATAGGGCAACATTGCGATCAACTCCACCGCTGGAAAGCGAAAAAGCCCTCACGCCTGCAGCCACATTGTCCGCCAATAGCACACGGGTCGCGTCTGCCGGCATGGCATCCGTTAAGGCAGAGGTGGTAAACGTGTAATTGCGATATTCCGCCAAATCGGTACCGATGATGCAAAATCGCTTGGGTGCGTCTGCGATGTAAAGGCGATGTTGCGGCGAATTTCGCAAAAACCGTGTGGCCCCGGATAAATTAATAGTTGAACCACCACCGCCCGCAACCACAGAGGCTAAACCAACGCGTACCCCGGCGTTGCTGTAGACCTCTGCTGAACTGAGCGAGCCAACCAGCACATAGACCATGGTTCCCAAGCCTGCATTCAATGACGAGGTTGAGATAGCCGATATTGCCGGTGCACCATTGGCTTGGTCGGGCAGCTCATCGTAATATGCGACGCCCGCCACCAATGGCATAAATTCAACACAATTACCAGAAGCACTCACCCGCGTTGTATTAGGCGCGGCGATACGAATCTGGCGTACCATCTGCTCGACGCTTGCGCGCCCACGCGCAACCAGCTTTTCTCGAATCTCCATCTTTTTATAGGTATTCACTGAACTAACGACAAACGACGTACCTATACCAGCGACTATCGCGATGATGACAATAACCGCAATTAACTCGACCAGGGTAAACCCATAGTCGCGCTGAATTATTCGGCGACGCATAACCATAAAATCAAAAGTTCACGCGGTAAGCCGCCAGTACGAGTGGCGAACCACCCGGAACGGATACCGTTACTGTAATTCGTCTTACGAGATTATTGGCCTGCCCAAAGTCACTGCCTGCTTCAACCACATTCACAGAAAGTGCGTGGGCTCCGTTAGATTCGTTGTAACCGTCGTAGTCCCCCACATCGTCAAAATCATTGTCCGGCACGATACCCGCGCATACGGGCCCATTGGCTGACCCACAAGCGGGAATACCGCCCGGTGGCGTGTTCTCATCAAATTTACGTGCGAGAATTTCATCAAGCTTCGCCTGCGCCATCTCGAGCGCACGCAGCCGGACCGCAGCATTCACTGAACTTTCGTGGCTCATTCTCTGATCAAAGACCATCGCGAGCGCGGTAAGAGAAATTGCAATTACGACCAAAAAAACAATTGTTTCGATAAGAGTAATACCGCGCTCTAGCGCTGGCGGGATGGAGGCAGTGTGGTGGCTAGGCATCTTAAATTACCGCACAAAACCGGATGCTGCGACTTCTATCGCGACAGATCCAGCCGCCTTAGCCAAAGTGAGACGGCAACCTGATGTTTGCCCTAAACGATTAAATACAAATGAAACGGGTGACGCGCCACACCCAGAGGAAAGAACAACACCTGCGGGAAAAGAAACAGGGTAAGTGACACCGGCGTAAGCCAAGCTTGTCTCATCGGAAAACTCGCCATCGCCATCGGTATCCATACGTAGGTCAATAGTGGTACCGGCAATTAAAACCGTATTGTGCGCACGAGTCATGGCAATTTGCTGCGCGGAATGCATGGCTGCAACCAGGGAATCGCGACCGGCTTGTAATTCCATGCTAGTCGTGGGGCTGCGGCTGCGAACAGTCGCCGCCGCAATAACCCCGACGATAACGAGAATGGCAACGAGCTCAACCAAACTGAATCCGTTGCTCCTCATAGGCTTTCGATAATTACTGCGCACCAATGGCTTGGAAGGTTGCAGTCGCTACTGCAGAGCCATCGACCATATAGCTCAGGGTGCAGGCAACAGATGCTTTATCGGCAATAGTCGCAGCGGTGATGGTATATTCCGCTGGCAAAGCATCAGAGAGCAGATTTTCGGTGTCAGTACAATTGGCAACGCCAACTACGGTTTCACTGGTTAAACCTGCTTCGGCGGCGATGTCGACGGCATGATTGAGTGCGGAAGCGCTTTCAAGGCTACCCGCAATACTGTCAGTTGCTGCCTGTTGTGCAGCGTCAGACAGATCCACAAAACGAGGAATCGCCGTGGCCGCCAAAATACCCAGAATTACCAGCACGGCAATGAGTTCGATAAGCGTAAAGCCAGATTGTTTGTTGGTCATAATAGTCTCCACCTAAATACATGTAGTGATCTGAAGTTTTTTAAGTTTTTTGCTGCCCTGTCAAACTTTTGACAAGCACATTTAAAATATTCCGTTCGTGCAGATTGAGCCATTTTCATGCCATTCTGCATCGCTCAAAATAGCTACTTAGAAATTTGCACTGCCACCTCTCCTGTTTTTAGATCATAGTCGAAGAAGAAGCGTTCGTCGCCTTTTCGCAATAGTTCATATCGACAAATTCGACCGTTAATAAAATTTACCCCGAAGTCCGCCTGAGGGTGTGCATCCCGTGCTTTTTCGTTTTCCAGTATGACTGTGGCAGGCGCATTTTTGAAAACACCATTCCACAATTGCTGGCATTCCAGTGCAGTTTGATTCGCCAGTTTTGCAGACGTATTGCTACCCGCATTGGCTGGCCAACCATATTCATTCATGCGAATTGTTAAACCATTGACCTCTACGGAATGGCCATCGCCGAGTTTCGCCTGGCCGTGCAGATTTTCCACCGCACGGGAAAATGTTCCGGCTTGAAACTTGACAGTTTTAGACTTGGAATCATCAACCACATCGTTGTAATACGGGATCGAGAAATGCAGTAAAACGGCCAATACAATTAAAACGATAACCAACTCGAATAAGCTGAAACCGTTTTCGCATTTCCAGTTACATGCCACCGGTTTGAACATCGTATAGACTCCAAAGTGGCAAAAATATACCCAGCGCAAGCAATGTGACAAAAACCGCAAGAACGATAATCAACAGCGGCTCTATGCGGTCAGTCAGAGTTTTTAAATCGTAATCCACTTCCCGCTCGTAAAACTCAGCCACATCGCGTAGCAGATTATCCACCTGCCCACTTTCCTCGCCGACAGAAATCATCTGTAACACCAGGGGAGTAAATAATTCAGCCTGTAAATGTGTGCGCAGAAGCGTCTCCCCACGCTCCACCCCCTGCCGTATCTGCTGAATTTTTGCTGACAGAAAAGGGTTGTCTATCGCCGCAGCACACAAGCTTAACGACTGGGTGATCGGCACGCCGGCACTCAGCATGAGAGAAAAACTGCGCGCGTAGCGGGCCATGGAGGCACGCTCAATCAAACTGCCGATAATAGGCAAGCGCAGCTTTTTGCCACCCCATAAATAAGCCCCCTGCTCGGTGCGCAAATAGTAGGTAGCGCCGCCCACCAACATCACTAAAACAATCAGCATCGCTGGCCAATAGGTTGTGAACGCATTTGATGTCGCAATTAACCCTCGGGTAACAATCGGCAACTCTGCGCCAAATTTACTAAACATTTTGGCGAAGGGAGGGATCACGTAAATATTGATTACCACAAATGCGATAACGAGTGCTACCACCACAAAGGAAGGGTAGCGCATGGCGGACTTAACACGCTTGCGGGTTTCTTCATCGCGCTCCAGATAAAAACCAATTTGGCGGAATATTTCATCCAGCTTGCCGCTGCTCTCACCCACATTGATCATGCTTACAAAGAGCGAATCGAATACTTTTGGATGTTGCCGCATCGCCCGTGACAGGCTCATACCGGTTTCCAGTTTTTCGGCAACGTCGTTGAGCACTTCGCGAAAATGTTCGTGGCGGACGCTTGCCGCCAATCCACGGATTCCTCGGGTCAGGGGAATACCGGCTTTGGTAACGGTATACATTTGGCGACAGAACATAACCAAATCAACAACGGGAACCTGCTCTGAGCCCAGTACTACATTTATGCGCTTAACAAGACTTGCACCAAGCGAAACCTCGTTGATACGTACCGGCGTAATACCGCGCCCAACTAAAACTGCCGCTACCGCATCCACCGAGGCACCGGCAATTTCACCCTTAACGGATTGCCCTTGCGCAGAACGACCTTCGAATGAAAATTGAGCCATAGCCGAATTTTATAGTTTCCCGTTATTGATCGTACTCAGCGATTTCGCCGAGACTCTCGTCTTCAATCTGGGCAGACACCCGCATAACTTCGTCGATAGTGGTCACCCCTTGTATAGCGAAGTCCAACGCACTGGCGCTCAACGGACGGTAGTGGCTGCTGCTGTGTGCGGCGTCGTTAAATTCACGCACGCTGTTGTCCCGCAGGGCATTTGCCATGGCGTGGTTAATTTCCAACAATTCAAATACCCCAATACGACCTCGATAACCGGTGTTGTAACAATGCGCGCAGCCGGTGCCGCGACGAAAATTTGCATCGGCCAGATTGTGATTTTTTTTCAGACTGTGGAGTAAACTAAGTTCCAGCGGATTGAGTTCATGCGGCACTGAACAGCTTTCACAAATTCGCCTCACCAAACGCTGGGCTACAATCGCTTTTAGGCTGGACGCAACCAGATAGGGGTCCACCCCCATATCAACCAACCGCAACGCAGAAGTCACCGCGTCATTGGTGTGCAACGTGGAAAGCACCATGTGCCCCGTCATTGCTGCGCGCAGCGCTATTTCTGCGGAGTCCGCATCGCGAATCTCACCCACCAGAAGAATATCCGGGTCTTGACGCAACGTTGCACGAAGAACCTTGCTAAAGCTCAGGCCAATTTTTTCGTGCACCTGAACCTGGCTGATCCGCGGCAATCGGTATTCAACCGGATCCTCTACCGTAATGATTTTTTTCTCAGGCGTATTCAGTTCCGACAATGCGCCGTATAGCGTTGTGGTTTTACCGCTGCCGGTGGGGCCAGTAACCAACACCAGGCCGTGCGGGCGGGTAATAATATGGCGAAAGCGACGAATATAATTATCGGGCATACCCACCGAACCCAGCGGCAGTACACCTTCAGTGTGATCTAGAATACGCATCACCACCGATTCACCAAACTGTACCGGCATGGTTGATAGACGCACATCAATATTGTGGCCGGAAACCTTCAAGTTGAAACGGCCATCTTGAGGTAATCGTTTTTCAGCAATATCCAGATTGGACATCAGTTTTAAGCGTACGACCAGCGCTCCGGCAATGCGCTTTTCGTTCATAACCTGCTCAACGAGTACGCCATCTATACGCTGACGAATTCGCAATACATTTTCATCAGGCTCAATATGAATATCAGAAGCCTTCGTTTTAATTGCTTCTTCAAAAACTTTCTGCAGCAACCTTACAACGGGCGCATCAGAATCTTCGGCGCTGGTAATAATTTCCGACAGATCAACGGAATCGTCATCCAGAGTTTCATCCAACTGCTCTGCCAACGAGGCAATTTCTTCTGCGCTTGAATAGGCAATATCGAGAATATCCAGCAACTCAGATTCACGTACGACCGCTGTTTTTATCGGCTTGGGAATCACCCGCTGCAGCTCGTCGATACTGAAAATATCAGTTGGGTCCGACATACCTAACAGGATGCTGTCTGGATCTTCCCGTAGAATCATTACCCGGTAACGCCGCGCAAGGCTCTCTGGTAAGGACTGCACTAACTCGCGATCAAACCGAAAATGTTTCAACTCGATAAACGGAATGTCCAATTGGCGAGATAGCAACGACAGCAGGCTGTTTTCTTCCACGAACCCCATTTCGACCAACTGGCGCCCAAGCTTTAACCCGGTCGAACGCTGTTCACGCAGCGCCGTTTCCAACTGATCTTGGGATATTAATTGCTGTGCTACCAGCAAATCACCCAGGCGAATTCGTTTTGGTGCGTCACTCATATCTGGTTTCAGCTTTTCCGTTAGTGGCCGCTGGCGATGCCATCATCGCGCTGTGCAAGTGCGGTTAATTGGCGAACCCGTTGCGTAACATACGTGTGCGCTGACTGGTCCAACTGCGAATCTGACAGCACTTGCCGATAGGCCGCCAATGCATTTTCCGCATGACCCAACTCATCGGAGCACAAGGCGTAGCCCAGCCAGTAAGCAAAATTAGAAGGCGCCATGGCAATCAGAGCCTGGTAGCGCTCCGCTGCGGCCAATGTATTGCCCGCACTGCGATACAACGCGGCTAAGAGTGCATTGAATTGCTCAAACAGTGACTGCGAGATAATACCGGCCGCGTACATAGACTCGAGCCGTTTGACACTCGTTTGCTCAAGGACACCCAACCCCTGCGCGATTTCACCTTGCGCTACGAACCACTTTGCGTCGAGCAACTGTTTGCGCACGGGGGGCGTTGCCCAGTTATCTACAACCGCTTTAGCGTCTGCATAACGCGCGCTATCAAGGTATGCTTGGAACAATAGCTCACGTGCTTTTTCTGCGTCGGCCTCACGGGCAATAAACGCCTCTAACACGCGCATAGCCTGAGCACCGTTTCCCGCGGCGATCATACGCTCAGCGTCGGCGCAAACGGCATCCTCTTGAGACGATAGTGATTGCGTAATCGCTACCTGTCCGGCGCCGTTATTTTTCTCTGTCGTTTGAGCCACAGTGACTGCGTAATTTTCAGGGTGAATATCAAACCCCGCGCGTTCTGCGCGGCCCAATAAAAAGGTAAGTCGCTCCAAGTCTGCCTTTGCCGCGGCAGCGGCTAGCAATTGCTTATATCGTTGCTGTATTTTTTCGATACCCTGTTGAGCCTGCTCGTCATCAGGCATCTGTGCCAACACTTGGCGATAAAAATAGAGCGCATTGTTTTCTAACGGTAGCGTCAATCGGTTTTGTTCGTACGCCAGTGCCGCTAAAGACAGCCATTTTTCTCTGCTCGAACGAAAACCCGTGCTACCGGTGTGCTCACCTTCAGGGCTTTTAACGTTCAGCCCGCTGCTACTCGGCAATGTTTTCTCAGCAAGCGTGTGTTTGGTATCAGACGGCTGCGGGGCCACAGGGTTAACATTATTTGGTTGCTCGCTAGCAATAACAGCAGCCACCTCATTCACATCGAAGGTTGCCGTTTTGGTCGTGTCACCGCTCGTGCCTGTCCTAACCGAAGATGTTTCCACCACACGGCTCGGTAAAGTCGATGTATCAGACGGGGAGGTGAAAGCTCCCGGAAGCAAATCGAAGCCAACAGTCAATGCCAGAGCGATCGCAATGAAAAACAGTGGCCAGGCTCGGTATCCTCTAATTCGGATACGGTCACCACCCAAATGATTCTCTAATTCCGCACTCGGCGATTTTTCACGTGCGTCCAGGTCGCGCAACATATCGTTGATGAGGCTCATGCCCGCCCCCCAAAGGGCGCGAAATACGCACCCACACGGCAGTGCCAGGCGAGCAATTTACCGGTCCAGCGCGTCTCTGCGGTATCGGCGATTGCCTTGGCCACTTGCATGACTCCGACTCGAATCAAGCCCCGCCCATAGGCGCTGATCAGCGCTTTATGCGCGATAATATTGATTAACCGGGGAATGCCACCTGCACCTTGGCTTAACAACCAAAGAGCGGAAGGGGTGAATACATCCGCACGACCACCAGCCGCATCTAAACGGTGACGGATATATTCCCTCACACCTCGAGATGAAAACGGATGTAAATATTCTGAAAAAATAATTCGCTGTTTTAACTGACGCAGATCCGGCCTTGACAAAAGATGGTCCAACTCAGGCTGGCCTAACATCACCACCTGTAGCAGTTTGCGTTTCTCTGTTTCCAAATTCGTTAACAACCGCAAGCTCTCGATTGTTTCTCGCGGCATTGCTTGCGCTTCATCTACGACCAAAACTACTTGTTTGCCGTTGTGCGCCAACTGCATCAGCTTGTGGTAAATGGAGGTCAGCAACACATGGGTTTGCATTGACGGGTCGTATTGCGCTCCAATTTCCTGCGCGACAAAGGCTTTAAGTTCATCCGGCGTAAGATAGGGGTTAGGAATGTAAGCAGTCACAAAACGGTGTTTCAAACGCGCGAGCAAAATGCGGCACAACAGCGTCTTACCGGTACCAACCTCACCGACAATTTTTATAAACCCCTCACAGTGCTGCAAAGCGACCAGCATAGTATTCAACGCATCGCGATGACTTTGCTGATTAAGAAAGAACTGTGTATCCGGCGTAAGCGAAAATGGAAGTTCCGCGAAGCCGAAATGATTCAGGTACATGTGCTATCTCGTTACTGATTTCGATTTCGGTAAGCATTCGACATAGCCTCAATCGCGCGATCACTGCGATTGACCTGCTCTTCCCAGGTGTTTTCATCAACCACAATCGGTCGCATTAAAATCACCAGTTCCGTTTTGACTTTACGCTTGGCCCGGCCCTTAAATAACACATTCACGCCAGGGATATCGCCAAGAAATGGTCGTTTGGTAGCAACGTCGCTCGTTGTTTCCTGCATCAGACCACCGAGAACCACAACCTGCCCATTGCTGGCCCGCACAATACTGTCCGACTCGCGAACATCGCGTAGCGCCAATGGCAGGGAATAATCCAGATCGCCAATTGAAATATCTTTGAGTTGATCCTGCACCTTGCTCACTAACGGATGCACATGAATAATTACGTCGCCGTCTTCGGCAATTTGGGGTGTTACATCCAGCGCTATACCGCTGAAAAAGGAATCCAGTAACACTTCCGGCGAGTTCTGAATATTGGAGGCCGTTGTGGTAGTGTTATTAGTAATACCGGTGACAAAAAATTCATCCGTGCCGACTCGTATTATGGCTTTCTGATTATTAACCGTAGAGATGCGTGGGCTTGATAGCACTTGCACATTGCCCTGCGTTTCCAAGAGGTTCAGCAAGTCTTCGATACGCGTTACATTGAGAACACCACTCAGAAGATTTTGTGTAGTGCGAATTTTCGATTTAACGCCATCATTATTGGTCATAACAAGTGACGAGTCAGAAGCAACACCAAGTGCCCCGGTAATAGCGCCCCAATTTACGCCAGCCTCATAGCCGTCGTTTAATTGCACTTCAATAATTTTAGTTTCCAACACAACCTGACGCCGCACGCTCAGCTCAGAGCGTTCAAGAAAATCGCGTACCGCGCTCAGTTCGTTCGGCATGGCTTTAACGACCACCATCCCGGCCTGCGGATTCACCATCACCATTCGGCCGTCTGCGTCACCGCCCACAATCGCAGAAATTGTATCTTGCACACTGCGCCAAAAATCGGTGCGACTGAGCGTACGTAAACGGGTACCGGGAACAAATTTCGTGGCGGAGCTGTTGTTTTCATTTTCCCCTGCACCGCTTTCACTATCACTATTGCTACTACTGTTGTTGGAGGTGTTATTGGAGTTGTTATTGCGGCGAGAGCCGGATTCGATGCGTCCGATCGCTACCGATGTTTCCGTGACGCCTGCGCGTTGAATATCCAGATAATTGATCGGAAAAACCTGGGTACGAAGTTTGCGGGGATAAACCGTGTAAATGCCATCTTGAAACTTGTACTCATAGCCATACACATCACGAGTAACGTTAAGCACCTCGCGCACAGACACATCTTTTAATTCAAGTGTGATCGAACCGCTAATTTCCGGATGGGCCACAACATTTACGCCAGAGTCCGCAATCATGCTCACAAAAAATGTTCTCGCCGGCACTTCGTTGACAGAAACGTCGAATCGTGGCTCCTTTGCAGAAAAAGTTTGTGCACGAGCACCCAAGAGAGCGCTATCCAAAAGTTGCTGATTTATTGCCTCAGGCACGTCGGGCTGAGTTTCCTGCGCCCGGTACGCCGCCTGTTGTGATTGCACCTGCTGCATATCACGCTCGGCCGACGTTTCGTCTTGCGGCACACTGGAACATGCACCGAGTACCGCAAATAGAGCGAGGGTAAATATTTGGCTAAGGTTGCTGGTTATATTTCTCATTGGCATCATCATTCGTGAATTCACAACTACGGTGTTGCATTGCTAATATGCGGGCGCAGCAGTATTGTTCCGGCGCTACCCGCAGCGCTATAACGCACCCGATTTTCTAAAATCGCTGTGATTTTTGCTCCATCTACGATTTCGCCCTCACTCACCAACTTGCCGTTGACAATAGCTTGCCGGTGCGAACCCCGGTTATAAATTGCTTGTAGTTGCAATTTAATCGCGCCTTTAGACGGTGCTTGAAAATGCAGCGGCCGCGTGGGGTCGCGTAGCGGTGTGCTCCCATCACTTGCATAAACAGCCCAGTGCACGAACAGCAGTAACACTACGGGTAAACACCGCGCGCAAATCATTCCATCACTCCTTTTTCGGTGGACAGGGTGTATACCTCGAGAGTGACATCACCGCGTGGATACGCGTCTACCTGATATTCAATAAACTCCCAGTAAAAGCTCCACTCAAGTTTTTCCAGGCGTTGTAAAAAATCAACAACCGAAAAATACGTACCGTGCAAACGCAATCGCACCGAATGCCGGTATACACCTGCCACTCTTGCTTCTGCGATCTCCGCTGAGGTGGTTGCTTTATCGAAGAATGGCGTGAGTCCGGCAATCTCCTGGGATCGGTTTACAGGTTCTGGGTCTGGCTCAATAAGCTCATCCTCAGATTCCTTCGCCGTCGTCTGCAAACTCAATTTTTGCGGTGCAGCGATACGCATGGCCACCAGCTCTAACCCGGATGTTTCTTTAAGAATAGCCTGTAGCAGCTCCGGCAGGCGCTGTGCCGATATCAAGCCTGCAGACATCTGTTGTACATGTTGGTCGAGTGCGTTCAATTCGGCCTGTAAATTATCAACGCGTTTTCGCAATACAAGGGACGGGTCACTGCTCATAGCGCTGACTAGCGCCTGTTCTTCCATTCCCAGGCTTTTCAATTCTTTTTGCGCTTGCTCAAACCGCTGCTGTAAGCGCTCCTGTTCAGAGATTGCGGGCGCAAGAAAAGCAAAATGCCAGGCCATTAGCAAAAGCCCAAATACACCAGCGCCCGCGAGTATTCGTTCGCGAAATGACAACTTGGAAAATTGCGCTTGCCATTGCGCCCAGCGCTTTAACAAATGATCGCGATTCATTGCTCAGCCCCATCGGTTGCATCGTCATAAACCGACTCAAACCCAAGCGAAAACCGATGGGCGCCGCGTATTTGTTTGCTATCACCAATGCTCAGCAACCCAAACCGGGTACTACCGAATGCTGGGTCATCGCGCAGGTGTTGCAAATAAATCGTCACGTCTTCCGGGCTATTGGTTGCCCCTGCCAGCTGCAGGTAACCGCCGCCTCGGGTGAGGCGTATATGCTCCAACGCAACGCTAGGGCTAGAATGCAATGCAAGCGCATTAAAGGCGGCGGTAAAACCACCGGAATTGCCCAATGACTGACCCGAGATAATCTGTCCGACCTGCTCGCGGCCGCGGATCGCAGCCTCCAGATACGCGGCTTGCGTATCCAGGCTGGCGTTGTGCAATGGCCGGGCTTTAGTACGAGTTTGCGCCAATTGATTACGAGCAACGGAGACCTGTTGTTCGACTACGGCAACTTGCTCGCGCAAGCGAGTGCTTGCCCAATTGCCGTAGATGTAGCTGATAATAAAAAGCAGCACGGTTCCTGCGACACTGACCAACAATGTATTGAGGGAAAGCCAATCGCGACTGGGGCGCAGTTCCGGCAGGTATAAATTGACTTGCTGAATAGCCATTAGTCAGCCGCTCCCCGCTTGCTGAAAGCCGCCAAGGTGTCTTCGCGCAACGCCCCACCCATGGCCGCTACGGCAAGGTGTGCCAATGGTTCTTCGCTGTTTAGTGGCAGATTGACTAAAGAATTTAACTCGAGATATTTCACCGGCACACTTAACCCACGCTGTAACTCGACAGTGATTTTGTCAGCGGAGATGTTGTCACCACACACATAGAGACTCGCCGGTGGAACCTGCCCCATCTGACGCTCGAAATAATCGAGTGAACGCTGAACTTCCAACAAGAAGCTCTCTGCGGGAATGTCGTCCAGTAGACCTGCACCGTAACGAATACTGAATTGACGGGTAAGGTACAAGTTGCCATCGCGGTAAAGCGACAACACCCCGGCCCCTTCGCTCAAGCGAACCAACGCCACGCCACGGCTGTCTTTTATGTTTAGCTCTTTCAGGCAAACGAGGTTGCGTAAAGCAAGCTCACTCACATCGATAGCGGCGAGTTGCAACCCTGCGTCACGCACTAGCGCAATGGCTTTTTCGATGCGCGACTTGTCTGCAACCGCAACATAAGCCATCGCTTTACCCGAACGGCTGCCGTCGCGCGGCAACAGAAACACGTCCAGCACCGCCTTTTCGAGAGGGATATTCACTAAATCTTTAATTCGCCAACGAATGGCATGACGCAATTCTTTGGCGTCTACATCAGGAGCTTCCACAAGCAACAACTGGTAGTCGCCCTGCCCCAGCACCAGGTTGCAGCGGGCATTTTTTAATTGCTGGGAATCGACCCATTGAGTGAGTGCCAGTGCGGGTTTTGCATCGTTGGACGCGTGAGAAAGAAAAGTCACTTGAGAAATGTAACAGGCAGGCGCAAGCGCACCCTCGGCACTGGAAGATGACTCCGGATTATCCTCCTGATTGCGAACGGCGAGAGCCAAGCCCTCAGCTTGTAACTCTATACCTACCGTCGCGTTCTTCCCTCCGAATCTGGAAAACCACTTAGCGAGCATTATTTTAAATTCGCCTCTTGCTGACTTACTTCCGCATAATCCCGGCGGAATCGCCTCTAGCTGACTTCTCTCCGCGCTTGATTACGGAGTTGCGTCGTGCATACTAATTTCCGCGTGCTCCCCCGCAGAAAAGTAATAACCCAAGCTTATAGCCGGGAATAAATAGATAACCTGAAGTATAGACATTGGTTCAGAAGTTGGATGTGGGTATGATCTGGCCCCGGCCGAATGCCCCATCTATACAAAAACCACGTCTAAGTACTTATAACCAAACGCGCTCAGATTACACATTATGGCGCACCAATCAACAGGTAATCTACTTTTCATGTTCAATGTTGTGCTTTATCAACCGGAAATCCCGCCAAACACCGGTAACATCATCCGCCTCTGTGCCAATACTGGCTGCCAGCTTCACCTGGTTAAACCCTTGGGCTTTGTGCTCGACGACAAGCGACTCCGCCGGGCCGGGCTTGACTACAGCGAATGGCAGAACCTGAAAATCCACGAAAACTGGCAAAGTCTTAGAGACGCGGCGGGCACCGCGACGATTTGGGCGCTTTCAACCAAAGGGACAGCAACGCACTCCGAAGCGCGCTTTAGTGCCGGGGACTACCTTGTGTTCGGGCCCGAAACACGGGGCTTACCTGCGGATATTCGCGAGTCACTTCCGCCTGAGCAGGTTTTGAGAATTCCAATGCAAGCGCAGAGTCGAAGTATGAACCTATCCAACGCCGCCGCCGTGATGGTGTATGAAGCATGGCGTCAACTGGGCTACCCCTCAGCCAAGCTGTAGATTTACTGCCAGTGGTCTCCGCCAACCGGGCAGCGAGCAGCAGCCGTGCGGTTGCTGTCTTGGTCGATAGAGAGGGAGCAGCCAAGGAAGCGCCCACGACCATTCGCTGTCACCTCAAAAGTAGCGCCTGAAGACACGATAACGTATTGAAACTTTGTTGAATTGGGTTGCCACGAAGGAAACAGCTCCGACGAACTGGTGGTGCCAGCCAACGACGGGAATGTGCCCTCAGCCTGACGACGCTCACCCAACATGTCGGCCAACTTCAGCAAATCCTGTTGCGCAGCATGTATGTTCGCGCGATCAGACAGGTAGGCCGCCAGAGGAATAACCAGCGCAATTAGCACCACTACCACTACCAGCGCCACCATCAACTCTACCAGCGAGAGTCCAGACCATTTGGCCCGTCTGCTAGATGCAGTGAGAGTTCGGACTGTTGCCGGCGTACTGGCCATAACTCGCTACCTCAATTACCAAGCACGATCGAGCACACCTAAGGTTCAGCGCACCAAATAAATAATTTAAGCGCCATAATGCGCCTTTTTTAAACGTTATATCCATATTTCCTAAACGGCAATTAATTTTTTCTTCTTATAAAAATAAAGTATTAAAAGCGGTATAGGATCACATTTATAATATTTTAGTGTGATAAAAAATCAGATTATCGACAAAATAAAGCACTTTATAATTATTCTTTAGCTAGTTTTTTAGTGCTTATATTTTAAGGAAGGCTGCAGACCGAAGACGTAAAGGTGAGAGCGTACAGAGGTTGTAGCAGCAGGCGGCAAGCGCTAAAAAGGGCAGTAGAATCAACGATGGGCAACACCCAGTCTGCGCAGTGGCTCAGGCTGGGTTCTTACCCACACCATCTCTGCTACATCGTGCCTGCTACACCAGAGTTACCAGATGGGTACATTCGTTCTTGGGACCCTCTAACAATACAAGTTTTTCACCAGCAACTGCAGTGACTGCATCGACAAGTGGTTTAGAGGAAAGCCCCTCACAACCGGTATCTTCCGCACCCTGGTACCGCCAAATCAGCGCACCGAGCTGAATCTCGTTTGAATGCAGGGAGTGTGATGTCAGCGAGCCAGCGCCAAACGGGTAAAACACACAGATAAGTGCGGCAATAATTATCGGCCCGATACTCAGCGTCAACGCCCACTCAAACCCCCGACCAGAACTCGCTGCGGCGACAATCGCCCTGGCGATACCTTGCATATTCAACCTCGCTACGAATCATTTGTTTGGCGCGTAATAAACACCCAGCTAAAAAGTCGCAGCAAATTAGTCCCAGGGAGATCAAAAATCAACCAGCATTTTCGGCTTATGCGTTAATGTTCTAGGCTGTACATGTTCCCCGCTTAGCAGAGCTAAGCGGCTGGTGTTGGTGCATAGGGGTTTTCGCGGCAAAAGCATCGCCAGTGCTGTGCAAAAATGGCTAACTTACAGCGTTTCGATAGGCCCTAGGAGTCTTCGAGCAGGCGCTCGTCGGTTTCCGCGGGCACCAATTCTTCCGGCAGGGAACTGTCGCCGTCTTCGTCGACAGTGTCGGAGGCTTCCACAGGCTCACTCTTCAGCTCTTCAACCGAAGAGTGCAACCCAATGTGGTAAGCGGCAAAACCCGGATACATTACCTGGTTTAGCGCCATACCGATAATGCGCCCTGCCACAGGGGCGAGAATATCCTGTCGGCTGTTGGTGATTGGATCGGTGATCACACCAAGCAACGCACCCGCCTTAACCCGGTCACCGAGCGATACGTCACTAAACAAAATACCGCCCGCAGTCGCCCTGACCCATTTTGATTGATAAAACACCGGTTCCGCTTTCAGCTCCCAAAACGGTCGACGATCCAACATTCCCAATGTATCCAGTAGGGTTTCCACGCTTTTGATACCGTGAGTGACCGCTTGCTTTTGCAACTCCAGGGGCTGCCCCGCTTCGATTGTGACCGCAGGCACCCCGGCCTCAGAAGCGGCCCGACGCAAACAACCAGGGCGTCCCGCACTGTGAACTACAACTATAGAGCCCATTTTGCGGGTCAGGGCCTCGACCGCCGGGTCCCGCAAATTGGCGCGAATCTGTGGCAAATTGGTACGATGAAACGACCCGGTGTGGAGATCTATCAACATATCGCAGCTTTGTACCACCGAGGAGAAGAAGCTGTTGGCTATACGAGCAGCGGAACTTCCTTTCGGGTTCCCAGGAAAATATCGATTGAGGTCGCGACGATCCGGCAGGTACCGCGAAGAGCGGCGAAAGCCCTGTAAGTTCACGATAGGCACGCCTATCACGGTTCCACTCAGCTCAGCAGGGTCGATGCTATACAACACATGACGCACCACTTCGATCCCGTTTAATTCATCACCATGAATTGCCGCCGTAAGGCAAACCCGTGGCCCTGGTTTGGCGCCATGTACCACTAACACGGGAGTCGGCGCTGCAATCCCCATAAAAGATACGTTTGGCGTCCATGAGAGGCGCGCGGACGTACCGGGAGCCACTTCACTCCCAAGCATAACCAGCGGTTGAGCAGCCAGCGGCCCCACAGGCTCTTCGATGTCAGCGGGAGTTTGCGTGGCCACCGGCTCTTGCGAGGTAATCGATTCAGTCACCGGCTGATCATCTGTGTTTTGTTCATGCTCGATAACTGCAGATTCCGGCGGCGGGCTAGGTTCCATACTTGGCGATTCTTCAGCGCTACTCGTATCGGCCACCGCAGAATCCTGCGGTTCTTGCACAACATCTTTTAAATCGACATGCTCAGCGGGCTTGACCGGCGCCTCGGAGGGCGTCGCCTCAGACACAATAGTGGGCAGTTGGGCCGCTTGCGTTTCTTGTTCCAAATCGTTGGCGAACAGAGGTACAACGAATAACCAGGATAACCCCACAACAAAACTCCAGCTCCAACACTTCCCCATACTGACTCAACCCTTTATTTCACGTTTTACCAAAAAACCTGTTATAAGCCATAAACGTGGCTTTTGCACCCGTAGCCACAGTTCAGCTGGCGGTTAATTCTGGTAGAATGCCCGCCTTCAAAAATCCAAGGGTCCGCCATTAATGCTTGATAAAGATACCCTCTCGCGCTTATCGCAACTGAAATCCGATATCCAGGCCGCTAAAGAATACGGTGTTGGCCACGTGGCTGGTACTAATGGACGATTTGGCTTCGTCCGCTTGGAAGATGGCCGCGATGCGTTTTTGTCACCCGAAAAAATGCAGCGGGTTATTCCCGGCGATAAGGTGAAAGTCAGTCTCACCAAGAATGACAAAGACCAACTGGAGGCAACCCTTGAGTCACTGCTTGAGCAATCGCTCAGCCGCTTTCTCGGACAATATCGTGTCACAAAAAAAGGACATTTTGTTGTCCCGCTTGGAAATGCGCCTGGTTTAAAAAGCTCCCCCATCAACCGTTGGATCTTTTTACCCCCCAAATCCCGCGGTCGCTGCAAAGATGGTGATATGGTGGTCGCCCGCCTGCAACAACACCCTTATGACGACGGCAAGGCGTCAGCCCGTATACTCGAAAATATCGGCCAGGAAAACGACCCTCATATCGAACGCCTTTACGTCTCAGCGAAATACGACCTCCAACCCCGCTACAGCGAGCCCGCACAAAAGCAAACCAAAGATATCGCGCGAAGCTTTAAAAGCGAGCAGTTTGGCGCTGAGCGTACCGATTTTACCGAAGTGCCCTTCGTTACCATTGATGCCGAAACCACGCGCGATATGGACGACGCCGTTGCACTGACAGTTAATGAAGACAGCGACCAAGCCCGCTACCAGTTACATGTTGCCATTGCCGACCCAGCGAGCTTTATCGATCAGCATTCTCCACTGGCTCAGAGCAGCCATCGCAGCGCCCAAAGCCTGTATTTGCTTGGTGGTACCATCCCCATGCTGCCGGAAGAACTCGCTAATCATTGTTTTTCACTCGCGGAAGGCACGGTTCGCCCGGTACTAAGCTGCCGAATGGACATCAACACCGACGGCGAAATCACCCACGCAGAATTCGCCCGAGCAACAATACGATCTCGCCGGAAACTTGATTATCAGCGCGTGGGGGCCTTCCTCGACGGTACCGCCGACACATACACTGATAACGATCCTCAGCCACAGATCGCGACTATGCTCAAACAGCTCGCAGAACTCGCAGATCTCCGCCGCCGCTACCGCGAAACGCATCAAATCGTGAGTAGCGATCAGGCGGAGTACGCATTCGAAGTGAATCAACAGGGCAAGATCTGTGCTGTGCATCTGCGTGAGCGCACTCAAGCACACAAGATTGTTGAAGAAGCCATGCTGGCAACCAACTACAGCGCAGGCCAGTTTCTCGCGAAAGCCGGGAAGGGATTGTTCACGACTCACACCGGTTTTCGAGAGGACCGCTTAGGCGAAGTGAAGGCGCTGCTAAAAGAAGAGCAGATTGAGCACGACGACATCATGAGCCTTGATGGATTCGTCACACTCGTTAACAAATTAAGTAACGATCAAGAAAAAGCGACGCTGCTACCGGCATTGCGCAGAATGATGCCGACAAGCGAACTCTCTCTCGACGCCAAAGGTCACTTGGGTATCGGGATGCCACACTACGCAACCATTACCTCGCCCATTCGCCGTTTTACCGATTTATTTAATCACTGGGCGATCCTGAGCGAGCTGGAAGGGGCCAAATTCCGCAACGCCAACGAGGAGTATCTCACTAAGTTAAGCGAGAACCTCAATAACGGTCGCCTGGCCGACCGAGAGTTACAACAGTGGTTGATCTGCCAATATGCGGAGTCTCTGGTAGGCGAAACAGATTCCGCGAAAATTCGAATAGTAACCCAGCAGGGTTTTGGCGCCCGACTCGAAACCCAGGGTATTGACGGGTTCATTCTGTTCGACAAGAAGACCGAAAAGTCCTTCGACGCCAAGCGTATGACCCTCGACGTAGGCGGACAGGTATACAAACTCGAAGACGTGGTTAAAGTCAAAGTCGACAGCGTAGACATGGATAAACGCCGAATCGCGTTTAGCGTCGCGTAAATCTACAAAAATAATTCTGAATAAAGCCAGGTCGTCATTAGATGACCTGGCTTTTTTTGGCTACGCATAAAATACAATCAGCGCCAACGCACCACTTTAAACCATTTATTTATAATAACTGTGCGGAAAAAAGTAGATGCTCACGCTTTAACCGCAAACTAGTGTGCATTTTTGCAGCACATGTATCACCAATAATGTGCAATTACACAACAGCTCGCCTCACCCACTCCCATCGCAAAAACACTAAATATCTGAAATTTAAAGAGTTTTAAATAGAATTCTTTTTTGGCAAGGGAATTGCCAATACCTCTTTAGCGTTTTCACGCAAAAAAACAATTCTGCTATACCAATTACTGAAGCACACTTTTATAGCACTCGCAGGCAAAAGCTGTGGTTTTCTAGCCGCGAGTATCACACATCGTTATTTTTGGGATATAAAAATGGGACACACAACCGTACTCATAAAAACGTGGAAACGTCTTGCAGGCGCCGCGTTACTGAGCGCCGCTTCGGTGTTTAGCTTGTCAGTCGCCGCCAAGGAGCTAGAACTTGAAAAAGATGAACTCACCTTTGGTTTTATCAAGCTGACCGATATGGCCCCACTCGCCATTGCATACGAACAAGGTTTTTTCGAGGATGAAGGCTTGTTTGTTACTCTCGAAGCTCAAGCGAATTGGAAGGTTTTGCTGGATGGTGTCATTGATGGCAAACTTGATGGCGCCCACATGCTGGCTGGCCAGCCGCTCGGAGCCACCATCGGATATGGTACGAAGGCGCATGTCATCACCGCATTTAGCATGGACTTAAATGGTAATGGCATCACCGTTTCCAATGAGATTTGGAAGCAAATGAAAGCCAATATTCCAATGAAAAACGGCAAACCTGTACACCCCATTAGTGCGAGTGCACTGAAACCTGTCGTAGACAAATACAAGTCTGAAGGCAAGGCATTTAACATGGGAATGGTATTCCCTGTCTCCACCCACAACTATGAGCTGCGCTACTGGCTTGCTGCAGGTGGTATTAATCCAGGGTTTTATGGCCCTGGCGCATCGGGCACTGTTGGCCAAATCTCTGCCGATACTCTGCTCTCAGTAACACCTCCCCCACAAATGCCCGCCACTCTGGAAGCTGGCACTATTTATGGCTACTGTGTAGGCGAACCCTGGAATCAACAAGCAGTATTTAAGGGTATAGGTGTACCAGTTATCACTGACTACGAGATCTGGAAAAACAACCCGGAAAAAGTATTCGGGGTATCCAATGCCTGGGCCGAAAAATACCCCAATACACATCTAGCCGTGGTAAAGGCACTTATTCGTGCGGCACAGTGGCTGGATGAGAAAAACAATGTGAATCGCGAAGAAGCGGTGAAAATTTTGTCTAAGCCCAATTATGTAGGTGCAGACGAAAAAGTGATTGCCAACTCCATGACAGGCACCTTTGAGTACGAAAAAGGTGATGTGCGAGATGTTCCTGACTTCAATGTGTTTTACCGCTACTACGCCACCTATCCCTTCTATTCAGATGCTATCTGGTACCTCACACAGATGCGCCGCTGGGGACAAATTCCTACCGATAAGCCAGATAGCTGGTACCACGACACCGCCAAAAAAGTGTATCGCCCCGATATTTACATGAAGGCGGCAGAAATGCTGATAGCAGAAGGCAAGGTGAAAAAAGAGGATTTCCCGTTCGGCTCAGACGGCTATCGTAAACCACAATCGGAGTTTATTGACAATGTTACTTACGACGGCCGCAAGCCAAACGAATATCTGGCTCAACTCAAAATTGGTTTAAAAACTGGGCAAACTGTGTCAGCTACGGGCGTCAGTAAATAACACTGCTGATATCGGCAATACGACCGCCACGAACATCAAACATCGTGGCGGTAGCAAGCCAAAACCGGCTTCCAGCGGGCTTCTGTATAGAGTGAACCTAAACAACATTGGCCGCGGCAGTCAGAAACAAAAATTTGCCCCTGCCATTCAATTCTGCACAGTGTATCCACTTACACCACAAAACAGGCAAGCGAACACTTGCCCATTTGTGGTCGCACTGGGCGCAAAAATAAACCTGAATACACGGTTAAATATGTTGGGTGTTATGCGTTATGAACAAAATTATTAATTTCCTGGAAATAGCTGGCCTCACCTGGTTCGTTCCGCTGGCTCGCCTGGCATCGGGAGAGAGTCCTCGCGAACAACTCAAGCAACTCTGGTTGGTCATGGGCATACCGGTGGTTGCATTCGCTGTTTTCCTGGCGTTGTGGGGACAGATGTCGAGCAAAGTAGTTACCAGCCTTGGCACAATTCCCGGGCCTGTTGAAGTCTATCAACAGGCGGCAGGATTGTGGCAAGACCATGTGAACCAGCGAGAAAAACAAGCGGCTTTTTATGAGCGCCAGGAAAAACGTAACGAAAAATATCGGGAGCAAGGCAAACTCGATAAAATTAAATACCGGGAGTATACCGGAGCACCTACCTACCTGGATCAGATTTGGACCAGCATTAAAACCGTGTTTACCGGATTTTTATTCGCTACAATCGTCGCGGTGCCTCTGGGGATTTTTTGCGGTTTAAGCAGTACATTTAATGCCGCGATGAATCCAATCATTCAGATATTTAAACCCGTATCTCCCCTTGCCTGGCTTCCCATTGTCACCATGGTCGTGAGTGCGACTTACGTAACTACCGATGAGGCGTGGTTTAGTAAATCTTTTTTAAATTCCGCAATAACCGTTACTCTCTGCTCCCTTTGGCCTACGCTGATCAACACCGCGCTTGGTGTAGCGTCTATCGACAAAGATTTAATGAACGTTGGTAAAGTATTGCAACTAGGCTGGTTTACAAAAGTAACAAAACTGGTGATCCCATCGTCGTTGCCTCTCATATTTACTGGATTACGTCTTTCCTTGGGCGTTGGCTGGATGGTACTGATCGCTGCAGAAATGCTCGCGCAAAATCCAGGCCTCGGCAAATTTGTGTGGGATGAATTCCAAAACGGCAGCTCCAATTCACTGGGGCGCATCATGGTTGCAGTACTGACTATCGGCATTATTGGTTTTCTTCTCGACCGCATTATGTTCACGTTACAAAATCTGTTCACGTTTGGTGACAAACGCTAGGAGAAACCCATGGCTTTGTTTGAGTTTAAAAATGTAAGTAAAAGCTATGGCTCCGGCGACAATGTTACCGAGGTACTTAGTGACATCAACCTGCAAATTCAGGAAGGCGAATTTGTTGCATTGGTGGGATTTTCGGGTAGCGGTAAGACCACACTTATCTCAACGATGGCTGGTCTCATCACCCCCGATAGTGGTGAGGCACTTTTTAAAGGCCAGCCGGTAACTTCGCCAAGCCCTGAGCGAGGCGTTGTTTTTCAAAACTATTCATTGATGCCATGGCTTACCGTTTACGGCAACATCGAACTTGCCGTAAACCAGGTTTTTAGAAAATGGCCAAAGAAAAAACGCCACGCGCATATCACGCGTTACATCGAAATGGTTGGGCTGTCTCACGCAATCGACCGCCGTCCTGCTGAGCTGTCTGGCGGCATGCGTCAACGTGTCGCTGTGGCGCGTGCGCTTTCCATGCAGCCAGAGATGATTCTTCTCGATGAGCCCCTGTCTGCGCTGGATGCGTTAACTCGATCAAAACTGCAGGATGAAATTGAAATTATTTCACAGCAGGAAAAGAAAACAATAGTACTTATCACCAACGATGTGGATGAAGCGATTTTGTTGGCGGATCGGGTAATACCGTTAAACCCTGGGCCCCGTGCCTCACTTGGCCCGGAATTTCATATCGATATCGCGCGGCCGCGCGATCGCACGCAAATGAACCACAACGAAGACTTTAAAAAATTACGTAAAGATATTACGGAATATTTGATGAAAGTCGGCATGGAAGCAGCGTCCAGCGACGACTCGCTCAATTTGCCGAATATTCAGCCGAATACGGCGAACCCATCCAGCCTATCTATTGCAGCAAATTTGAGCGCCCCAGATGGCGATGATTTACCAAATGACGCTGCGCGCAAAGCAGCAGAGCCACTATCCCGACAATTGGATCGCTACGTCGAGTTTTCGTCGGTAAGCAAAGTCTACCCCACCCCCAAGGGGCCTCTTACCGTCGTGGACGGCTTCGATCTAAAAATGAGGAAAGGTGAATTTATTTCTTTGATCGGCCACTCCGGCTGTGGTAAATCCACCGTACTCAGCATGGTCGCAGGATTAAATAAAATTTCTGGTGGCGGAATATTATTAGACGAGCGCGAAGTATCTGGTGCAGGGCCTGACCGTGGCGTGGTTTTTCAGGCACCCAGCTTGTTCCCATGGTTGACTGCCCGCCAGAACGTGGAACTGGGTGTGGAGCGTGTATACCCGCATGGCACAAGCAAAGAACGCAAAGAAATAGTTGAGTACTACCTGTCTCGCGTAGGTCTGGCGGACGCGATGGATAAAAAAGCTGCAGAGTTGTCCAATGGCATGAAGCAGCGAGTCGGTATCGCGCGCGCCTTCGCCTTGTCTCCCAAATTACTTCTGCTCGATGAACCCTTTGGCATGCTCGATTCACTCACCCGCTGGGAGCTTCAGGAAGTATTAATGGAAGTTTGGAAACGCACCCAGGTAACAGCGATCTGTGTCACCCACGATGTCGACGAAGCCATTTTACTTGCCGACCGGGTGGTGATGATGACCAACGGGCCAAATGCGAAAGTTGGCAAAATCATGGAAGTCGATTTGCCCCGGCCCCGGACGCGCAAGCAATTGCTGGAACACCCTGATTACTATCGTTACCGCGAAGAACTCCTGAGCTTCCTGGCAGAATACGAACACGGCGATCCAGAGCCCACCGATTCAGAGCCGACATCTGCGATTGCACCGGAAATAGACACGACACAAACTCCGGCGCAGAAAGCCCCACAGCAGCATAAAGAGGCTGCACCAGCGTAATCGAGACCCGTCAAAAAGCCGGGAGAGATGATGGTACAAATTAGTACACATTTCTCTGCCGGCGTTTTTTAATCGCTATAGATAAGAACGGGCGGAGTACTTATTAACCTGGCAATGAAAATTGCGAAGTTAATAGCCGGTGCAGGGATGTACCGCCATTGCCCTAAGGGCAATGCAAGCCCTTAAAGTATTAGAAAACTCACACATCTACGCCAGTACTGCAAAGGCACGCGATCAAATGGTTTTATTCAACATTTGAACGGTTTTTTCCATATCCGACTCTTTCTCATCAAGGAATTTAAACCGATTCCAGGCAAGCCTAACAATATCGTTATTGTGTAAACGTTTTTTGCCCTGAATTCTTAAATCGTTAATGTAGGTACCGTTAGTACTGCCACAATCCTCGATAAAATATTCGATATATTCTGGAAAATATTCATTGGCTTTTTGCGTAATTCTCGCGTGATGGGAACTTACGGCGCTATCGTCAATAGTCACCGTATTTTCCGGATGGCGCCCCAGCGTCACATCGGTTGATGCGACTTCGAATTTATGCACGACAACATCGTCGACCAATTGTGCCAGAGTGGCCATCGGCTTCATCTCCTTAACAGGTTAAAGGTATCCGGCCTTCCTGGCTTCACTGGCGAAATCCCGTCTAATCGCCTTTTTGAGCACCAATGCCAGCTCGCCCGCACTTTCGTAGCGGTCTTGTGATTCTTTTTGTAAACACTGGTTGGTAATGCGTGCCGCACTGGACGGCAAATCCCGGCGTAACGTACGCACACTGCGATGTTTACCGTGAATAATTTCGTAGGTAAGGCTCGCAAGGTTGTCGCCGCTAAACGGCAGGTAACCACAGAGCAACTGATAAAAAGTCACACCCAGACTAAACACATCAGCGGTAGGGTCAACTTTGCGACCTTTTAGCTGTTCCGGCGACATATAAAGTGGGCTGCCGAGAATTTCGCCTGTGCTGGTCTTGGAGTCATCCATCAACCGCGCTATACCAAAGTCTGTCACTTTCACCTGGTACGGGGATGGGTTGTAAATGATATTTCCAGGCTTGATGTCTCGGTGGACAATGTTGCTCGCGTGCGCATACTCGAGCGCAGTCGCCACGTCGGCGATTATCCGATAAACCTCGAACACCGGCAGCAGGCAATTCGGGTCGATAAATGCATTGAGCGCTTTACCTTCCACATAATCCATCGCGATAAACGCCAGGTCACGCTCCTCGCCAACATCGTAAACGGAGACGATGTTCGGATGGGTCAGGCGACCAGCAGCCTCCGCCTCACGAAAAAACCGTGTTTTGATATTGTCCAGTTCGCGCGGCTGAAACTGTCCGTAATTTAAGGTTTTTATCGCAACATAACGGGCAATGCGAGGATCGAAACCCAGATAGACAATACCCATTGCGCCGCGTCCCAACTCTTCGTGGATTTCGTAGCGCCCTAATACCGGGCGATCAATATGAGCGCGGGACAGCACCATAGTTGCTTCAACCTCGCTCTGACCAACGCCAACGTTATTTGTTGTGGCAACCATAGCCTCCAGAGCACCGATTTTTTGCTCGGTATCGCGAAAATTCTTTTTCCTGTTTGCCAGGGCCTGGTACACATCAATTGCTGTGCGATATTGGCGTCTTGCAACATGTGCATTACCGAGATCGTAATATTTTTGTAGTACCGCCTGGCTTGCTGAACATTCATCGAGAAGCGTACGCGCCTGCTGCAAATCGCCCACCTCAATAAGCCCGTCTGCACGCTCGATACAAGCCTCGTCTGCACGCTGAATTAACAACTGCCAACGCCCGTGGTAATTGACCCACAAACGAATTAAACACAGGCCAAGGGCGGTCCAAACCAGCTGTTCAGCTATAGGCAGCCACCACCCCTTTGTAATCACTAAAATTGTCTGGGACAGCAGTAGCAGCAGTCCGAAGACCGCGCAGGTCATTGCGCCAGAAAATGCCGACACGCGCGGTAGAGCAAATACCAGTAAGAGCGTTATCATCAGGGTGATGATTGGTGCAGTAAAAGACTGCCACCAGGGTGTCGCGGCAATATGACCATGTAAGGCACTGTAGAGCGCGGCAGCCACTTGTGGGGCAACAGGATCGCCAGCAACCGCAATCAACACATAATTTGGAAACGCGCCCCGTGCCAACCCCTCTTCCAATGACATGCGGTTAATCAGCGGGCGCATACGCGCGCTTGTTGCGTTAAACGCAAGGAAATCGCCGCGCGGCGATAATGGCAGTAAGCGCTCACCTAGCAGCAGCCCCCTGTCCCTCTGCCATGCGAGATCCCACTGCGTGCGGGCGTGCTCGCCCACCGTAGTAGCAGCGAGAAAATCCGCTAAAAAAGAGACTTGCAGCGACTGAGTGCCCTGCTCGCGCGCAATCGCAGGATGGAGCGCACCTCGGCCAATAAACACACCCCGTTGTGGCAGCACCGCTGAGCCAAGTTCAGCTGCTGGAGCAAGATGCATAGGCCACAACCAGTCAGCCGCCCCTTCCGGTAATTTGGCGAGAACACCATCAATTTCACTCACCGGGCGCGGCAACACCGCACTACCCTGCTCCACACCGATCACGACGCGAGAGTTGCCCAACAAATCCAGGAGTAAACGCTTACGTTCAATAATTTCCGCTGCTTCTTGCGCTGCGGCTTTGTTGTTGCCTGAAGCGAGACGATCGAGTGCAGCATCGATTTGCGTGCTGCCATTGTCGAGCGGCGCTTCCAGCAGTATGCCTACCGTGGCGTCTGAACTATGCAATACATTGGACAGCAGAGCCGCAAGCTTACCGCCTTCGTAGAGGTCGGCCTGCCAATGGCCAAAGATCTCAGGGGGAACTTCTACCAGCCCGATCCGCGAGGCGCCTTTAGGTGCATCCACCAAGTAACTGGTCGCGGTAAACAATCCGCGGTCGATTGCGTGCATCCACCCGGGTTGCCAAGGCAGCAGGGCAATGAAAACACCGAGCACAAAAACCCAGCCGCGCAAGCTGAGCCTGCTAAGTGGGCCGAGTAAAGGAAGGGATTGCATCACGTCTATAACTGGCGTTTATTCTGTGTAGTAGATGCCGGGAATCCAGCTCTTTTTTATCTTTAATGTTCGCTCAAGACCGGTGGGTAAGTCGACGAGGAACTCGAAATCATGGGTACCAACAGTGAACAAGTCACCGTTGTTTAATTTATGATCTGTAATTTGTCGACCTCTAACAAACAGCCCATTGGTACTATCCGTATCGGTAAGTAACCACTCACTACCTAGCTTATCTAAGCGTGCATGACTTGCTGAAATTGTCGGGTCATCTAAACGGATAGCACATTCTGGTGATCGGCCAATTGTGACTCTATCTGCTAACTCGTAGACAGACACGGTATTACCGTTCAGCGTGTGTCGCAGATAAGCCATGTTTTTTTCTCTCTTTAACAGTGTACCCAGACTTTAACTATATACCCGGATGCACTTCCTAACGACCGGCGGGAATAAAAAAGTGACTAAAGCGTATCAGTTGTCGCGTCGAATTGGTATGTACGCTTATGAGACCCGCATCAAGAATGGAAAAACTGATTTCGCGCGCCAACCAATCGAACGGCGGCAGCTCGCTAGGAAAAGAATGTTTTAATGATGGGCGCTGTTTTCCAGCGTGTCCACTAACTCGCGGAAGGTGTCGTGATTTGCGGCGTTCATCGCCATCAGCAGTTTGTGCGCTTCGATGACACGTGCCTGGACGCTTTGCTCGTCGCAGACCTTTTCATCCAGAACCACGGGATTATCTGGCTTACAGGCAAGTTGGCGAAGCGCTTGTGTACTGTCCACAATGTTGAATATATCTTCAAACCCCATAGAAGACAGAAGGCGGGTGATACTGGGGTTGTTGGAAACTACGGTCGGATCGTCGTAGTGAAGTGCGCGACCCTTAATCGAAATTTTTGCCATTAGCCCAAGCGTAGTGCTGTCTATGGCAAGGGCATCAGAGAGGTCGAATACCACAGAACAAAAGTCGGGGGCATCGAACATCTGTTCGATGAACTCGTCGAACGATAAGCACAAAGTGAGGCGAACGTCGCCTTCCATCTTGATTACGTAAACACCGTTGTGCTCTGCAACCTTGATTTCACCAGAACTCATACTACTCTCTCATACCTTGAGCGTGAGGCTCGTAGGGGCGCCATTGTAACGGGGGTTGCGCCGCAAATATATGGAAATTTGCTCCAGCTCACGTTTCCGTAATGCTCATAACCGGTTGGACCAGGTGAAAAGAGAATTGTTGCACAAAAATCAACCTGTTCCACCTGTAATTTTCAATATAGCAATATCATCGGGAACTGCTTCCAGATTTTTTAGACCAAAGCTATCGCTCAAATCTAATGTACTAGCTGCGGAAAAACTATCGCGCGCCGTGGGGTTATGCGATGTAGCAATGTGGTCCAGGAGGTAGGCCTCCTTGGCAAGTAAATCCTGCCGCGGCAGCACTTCGAGAATGCCGTCAGAAAAGACCGCGAGAGTAAAGTTTTCCGGCAACTGAACGCTATTGATTTCCCATTCCCCGTCTTCAAAGAAACCCAGCGGCTTCCCCTTGCCCGACAGGTACTCACAACGGTCTCCTACCAAGAGTACCGGCAGCGGTAAATGCCCGGCCACCACGTAGCGCATTTCTCGGGTTTGCGTGTCAATAACGCCAACCAGACTGGTGAGATGACAGCCAATTTTCGAGCGAATCACTTCCTGATTAACCAACTTCAGTAAACTTGCCGCATCCCGCTTGAACGATTCTTCACTATCGAAAATTCGCTGCTCGCGAAATAAACGGCGCACCAGTTGGTTCAACCATACAGTAACAAAAGCTGGGGCTGCACCATGACCGGACACATCGGTTAAATAGAAAGCCAGATAGCGCCTAGACAGGAAACCGTAATCGATAAAATCGCCGCTTAAGTACAGAGAGGGAATAACTTCGAAGGAAAGCGTTATATCGCTTACTGTTAAAGGCGATACTGGAAGCAGTTTACTTTGAACCCGTCGCCCCGCTTTTTGGTCGTGTTCCAATAAGCGCACATATTCGCGAAGATCGCGATTGGCCTTTTCCAGCTCTTCCCGATAACGCTGGTTGTCATGCAACAGAGACTGCCTTTCCAACACGCGTTTGACTGAGTGGACCAATACCTCTAAATCCACGAGGGGTTTGACCAGGTAATCCGCAGCGCCTTGCCGCAAGGCTTCCACAACATCACGCACCACACCAACACCAGATAACACAATGACCGGCAAATTCGGATGGCAATGTTTGACCGATCTCAGGATCGAAAGGCCCCCCACATCGGGCATACAAAGGTCAGTAATTACGAGGTCTACAGGATGAGTGGCTAACCACTCACAACCACTGGCACCATCACGACTATGGTGCACCTTGAAACCGGCGCCTTCCAGGTAGGTCACGACACTGCTCCGTATCATTGCATCGTCGTCAATGACCAATAATTGCCAGTCGCGGTCTGACATCTGTCACCTGAGCGTTGGAAATAAATTAAATAGAGGGGGAGCGTTAAACACTACTCTGATATTTCTTTTCGTGCAAGCTACCAAATTGTCACAATTTGCGCTAAGTTTGCACACATGTTGAACAAGTTGTACAACATAAAATCGCTAAATTCGGCGCGGTGCGGTAACAGTTGTTTGCTGACGCTGTCTTTAGTGAAGCTAACATCACATTAGGGAGCAGCTATGAGCCTTGCCAATCGAGAATATCAGGAAAAACGTAATTTTATTCGCATGCGCGTTGATACGCCGATTCAAATGGTATTGGAAGCTGATGGAGAAAGATTTGAAGGAAAATGTCGCGATCTTAGCGGCGGGGGTCTGCTGGTTGAACTTGCGACTGCATTACCCGTCGGCACTCGAGCCAGAATATCTATCCAGTCGTCGCACGGCCACAGCCCAATGCTTGAAGCTATCGCCTTGGTCAATCGCGTTGAAACGCAATTAGATACTACAGAGAAACCCTGTTTGATTGGAATGGAAATTGAGGAATTAATTCGTTAACCGTTAATTTCGCCCCAAATTACTGCGCGCTGCACTAGACACCTCGCAACACGCAGCTGGCAAGCCTCGGTATCCGCGGTACCGACGCTCGTGGGCCACTCTCCTCCGAAACTTCGTCTAAAAGTCGAAGCCCTCTTCTTCTCCCCCAAAATCTCCGCCGAAGTCATCCTCCACCTGACCATCCTTAACTAAAAAGTCGCGCCTTTGCAGATAGGCATCACGAACAAAAATATAGAAATCGCCGCCTTTGGCCAATTTTTCGGTTTCAAGCAACTGGGCGCGGCTTTGGAGAATATTGACCCCTTTTACTGTCCACGATGTTGCACTATCGTCGATATAGCTGACGGGGTTTGTGTACCAGTCCACCGGCATGCCAACGGTTGCGGTTACTGTCGACGGCCCCAAAAATGGTAGTAAAAAATAAGGCCCCTGAGGGACGCCCCAAACGGCAAGCGTTTGACCAAAATCCTCACCTGCCGCCTTTTCCAGACCTGCATGGCGGGCAACATCAAAAATACCAGCCACTCCAACAGTGGTGTTTACTAGAAATCGGCCAGTATCGTTACCTGCCTGCTTCCATTTCCATTGCAACACATCGTTGACAACATTACTGATCTCGGACAAATTGCTGAAAAAGTTGCTTACGCCCACTTCGACAGGCTCCGGTGCGAGCCATTTATAGCCTTTCGCTGCCGGTTTTAGCAGCCAGCGATCCAAACGCATATTGAACGCGAAGACAGCGCGGTTGTACGATTCGAATTTATCCCGCTGCTCGAAACTGTTCTCGGCTACCACTGCGCCAGCCGTTCCCTCCTCCTTCACTGTATTCGCAGGCGTGGCGTCGGCTGAGGGCGATTTAGGGTTGGACGCACATGCGCCAAGCGCGAGTACCATTGCGACCAAGCTGAGTTTGAAACCTTTCAAGGTATTCTCCTTAATAAAACGTTGCGCATAGCCTATACGAAGTCGCGTAATCACAGGATCAGGTCGCAACACTCTGTAACAATTTATTGCGCCGTTTCTGTGAGTACTTTTTGCCACTGGTTGTTGAGTCGCTTGTCCGAAACAGGCATCAGCGTTTTTAGCGTTTGCGCAAACAACGAAACCCGAAGCTCTTCCATCATCCAACGATATTCCTGCCAGGCAGGACTACTTGTGTAATGCCCATGACCTACTTTTCGGAGCAGGTCTTCGTGTCGCTGCCAGTGCGTTTCCAAAGCGGCACATTGAACCCGATCACGCTGTGGATTCTGCGGCGCTTTTTCCATTCGAACGAGAATTGCCTGCAGGTAACGCGGATAGTGTTGCAGCCACTGCCAGGGTGTGTCTGACATAAAGCCTGCCGCAAACAATTGCTGGAACTGATGCTGTATATCGCCAAAAGTGAACGCCAGCAGCAGCGCATTTTTATTGGACTTCATTGCCTTTTTGATACTGATGGACAAGGACAAACACTCGGCAAGAACCGCCTCATACTCCTGCGCGATCGTTACCAGCTCCGACCTTCCGTGATCCAACTTGGCCTTGAACGCCTGCTGATCGGCCACCCACGGCTGCTCGTTGAAGCAGGCGCGCTGGATTGCGGCGAAAATAATATCCTCGATCACCTGGTCACGCGTACCTATGTCCAATACGGCTAAACCCAGATCTCGCCCTTTGAGCAGTTGCTTCGACAGATATTTTACCGTCTGAGAGAGCTCCAGCGCTGCCAGGCGCAATGTGCCACGACGGGTCTCCCGCCGGGCATCCAGCGGGTTGTCCACCACGGTCAGCTTCACGTGGTTGGCCATGTCCACTAGCGCAGGAAAACCTTTCACCTCCACGCCGTTGCGTGGAATAGTGACTTGGCTGGGTAATTCACCAAAATCCCACTGCGCAATATCATTCCGCTCCAGTGCGTGGTTCGCCTGACTTAGCGATTTTTTTACCTGGGAGCGATATTGCTCCTTCAGGGACACAATATCTCTGCTGCGATCGATTACCGCGCCGCGATCATCGACCACCTGAATATTCATCCGGTAAAACGGGTCCAGTTCACCGGTTTGCCAGGCGTCATCCGGAATTTCAATATTGGCGAGGTGCCGAAACTCGGCAGCAAGCGCAGTAGTGAGCGGCTGGTTTACTGGCGCCAGACGTGCAAGGGCGCGATCCACAAACTGCGGTACAGGGACGAGCTGTTTACGCAGTGGTTTTGGCAATGCTTTAACCAGCGCAATACACTTTTCCCGTAACAAACCCGGTACCAGCCACTGCAGGCGGGACTCTGGAACCATGTGTAAGAAATCAACCGGCACACACACACTCACCCCATCGTCTGGATCACCCGGTTCGAAGTGGTACCGCAACGGCAAGGTAACACCATCAAGTTCGATGGCATCCGGGAACTGTGCCCCCGTGATATCGCCCGCACTGTGCAACATCAGGGATTCCTGATCCATACGAAGCAGCTGCGCGTTAGTCATCTCTTCCTGTTTCCGCCAGTGCTCAAAACTCGCGAGATTCGCGATATCGGCGGGTAAAACGGCATCGTAAAAATCAAACACCACTTGGTCGTCGACTAAAATATCTCTGCGCCGTGATTTGGCTTCAAGGCTTTCAACGCGCGCACTCAGCGCTTCGTTATAGACAAAAAAATGGTCAATACTGGCCAGATCACCAGCACCATATTGATTGGCTTTTTGCCAGTTTACGCGCGCCGTTTCCACGGCCTTTTTAGTCCGCTTGTTACGCCAGTAATGGCCTTCGACCAGGGCCTGGCGAATAAAGACCTCGCGTGATTCCTCCCGGTTAACCTTGCTGTATTGCACCCGCTGCTTTTCTACCAGCGGCAAACCAAAAAGGGTAATTCTGTCGTACGCCATCACTTGCCCCTGAGTGGCGTCGTAGAAAGGCTCGTGATAGTGATGCTTTACCAGGTGCTCAGCAGCGTCGAGCGCCCAAAGCGGCTCCACCTTTGCCGCCATGTGTGCGTAGAGCTGCGTAGTTTCAATGAACTCCGCTGCAGCGAGCCATTTGGGGCGCTTCTTAAACTGGCTGGAACCGGGAAATATTTGAAAGCGGCGATTGCGCGAACCGTGATAACTGAACGCCTGCTGCGGCCTCCCACCCTCTTTTTTATTGCCCGGTTTGGCGGCCTCTTCCTGCTTTAAACCCAGGTTGGAAAGCAAACCAACAACCAGCGCGCGATGCACATTTTCGTAGTTAGCCGGATCGGCGTTTTCTTTCAGCCCCAAGCCTTTAATCGCCAACCGCAATTGGTGATGAAGGTCACGCCATTCTCTCACCCGCAGATAATTGATAAATTCCTTCTTGCACAACTTCTGTAGCTGGTTCTGGCTGAGCTCCTGTCGCTGTTCTTCGATATAATTCCACAGGTTATAAAAACCGAGAAAGTCCGAGTTTTCGTCCCAAAACCGCCGGTGCTTTTCGTCAGCCGCCTGGCGCTTTTCCGCCGGTCTGTCACGCGGGTCTTGAATACTCAGCCCACTCACAATAATCAGGATTTCACGCAGACAATTATGTTCGGCGCCAGCAAGAATAATTCGCGCGAAACGCGGGTCGAGCGGCAGGGAATACAGCTGGCGGCCGAGCGCCGTGATTTTTCCTTTGCGGTCTACCGCCTGGATTTCTTCCAGTAGTTTGAAACCGTCATTAATGAGCCGATTTTCAGGCCGATCAACGAAATCAAATTTGCGCACATCCCCTATCCGTAACTGCAACATCTGCAACACTACTGCGGCGAGATTCGTGCGTTGAATTTCGGGGTCGGTGAACTCGGGCCGCCCCAAAAAATCCGCCTCGTCGTAAAGGCGAATACAAACACCGTTACTCACGCGGCCACAGCGCCCTTTGCGCTGGTTGGCGCTGGCCTGCGATATCGCCTCTATTGGTAATCGCTGCACTTTGGTTCGCACGGAGTATCGGCTGATACGAGCGCGCCCCGGGTCAATCACATAGCCAATACCCGGCACGGTCAGCGAGGTTTCGGCAACATTCGTTGCAAGCACCACGCGCCGCCCGCGGTGCGCCTGGAACACCCGGTTTTGTTCCGCGAGACTCAGGCGCGCATAGAGCGGCAAAATCTCGAGATGGCGAAAATCCGCTTTCTTGATTGCGTGAGACGCCTCCCTGATCTCCCTCTCACCACTTAAAAACACCAGAATGTCGCCATCCGACTTGTGCGGCATGGTGAGGATTTCTTCGATCGCGCCAACTATGGCCTCGTTAATATCCTGGTAGTCGTCGTCCCAAGGGCGGTAAAGGGTTTCCACCGGGTAGGTCCGACCAGAAACTTCAATCACCGGCGCGGGTTTGCCATCTTGATCCGAAAAATGCGCCGCAAATTTTTGTAAATCAATCGTCGCCGAGGTCACGATCAACTTTAGATCCGGCCGCTGCTTCAGTACGCCTTTCAGGTAACCCAGCAGAAAGTCGATATTCAGGCTGCGCTCGTGAGCCTCGTCGATAATCAGCGTATCGTATTTGTACAACAGTGGGTCCTGTTGGATCTCCGCCAACAGGATTCCATCAGTCATCAGCTTAATATGTGTTGCTGAATTACTGTGATCGGTAAACCTGACCTGGTAGCCCACTTCGCTGCCGAGCTGTACCTGGAGTTCATCGGCGATGCGACTGGCCACCGTGCGCGCGGCAATTCGCCGCGGCTGGGTATGACCAATCATGCCGCGCAGTCCACGGCCCAACTCAAGGCAGATCTTCGGCAACTGGGTGGTTTTACCGGAGCCAGTTTCGCCCGCCAGTATCACCACCTGATTGGCCTCGATCAGCGATTTAATTTCATCCCTTTTGGCTGAAATCGGCAGCGCGTCGTCAAACGATGGTGTCGGCGCATTGCGAGTGCGTTCAGCAATTCTGGCGAGCGCGGCATCCAGGCGATCCGTCAGGCGATCAAGGTCCCGATCACAGGGTTTTTGTAGTGATAGGCGCTTCTCTATATGACGCACCAAGCCTTGCAGGCGGTGTTTGTCATCAACGCACAACGCATCAAATTGCGTACGTACGTGAGCGAGAAGATCATTTGCAGCGAGCTGTGGAGATGAAGAAGTCATGAAATGCGCGGCGATAATAACGAGCGCGGATTATAGCGAAAGGGGCGCAGTATTGCGCGAGCCGGCACCAGATTGCGGTGCCGGTCGCTCAAAATCAGGAAGCGGCGTTACCGTAGGACATAAGGCGCTTGTATCGGCGCTCGAGCAATGAATCCATGTCTTCGGCAACCAGCTGGTCGAGCTGCTCACTGAGACGTGTTTTCAGCTTCTCGGCCATAGTATCGATATCCCGGTGCGCTCCACCGAGAGGCTCAGCGATGGTTTCATCCACGATACCCAACTCTTCCAACACGCTGGACGTTACACCCATAGCCTCTGCCGCCAATGGCGCTTTTTCTACGGTTTTCCAGATAATATTGGCGCAACCCTCAGGTGAAATCACAAAGTAGGTCGAGTACTGCAGCATATTGAGATAGTCACCGACGCCGATAGCCAACGCACCACCGGAGGAGCCCTCGCCTATGACTGTGCAGATAATCGGTGTGCGCAGACGCGACATCACAGCCAGGTTTTGCGCGATCGACTCGCTGATACCGCGCTCTTCACTGTCGATACCAGGATAGGCCCCCGGTGTGTCGATAAGTGTCAGTACCGGCATTTTAAAGCGCTCTGCCATTTCCATAAGACGCAACGCCTTGCGGTAACCTTCGGGCTTGGGCATACCAAAATTACGCTCGACTTTTTCTTTGACTGAGCGTCCTTTTTCTTCGCCGATAACCATAACCGGGCGTCCGTTTAAACGGCCAACACCACCGATAATGGCTTTGTCGTCACCGAAATGACGATCTCCGTGCAGCTCATCCCAATCGTCGAACATACGTGCAATATAGTCTGCACTATAGGGCCGCTGGGGGTGACGCGCTACCTGCACAATTTGCCAGGGCGTGAGGGATGAATAAATATTTTCGGTGAGCTTGGTGCTCTTTTCCTTCAACCGGTCAATTTCCTCACTAATATTGAGGTCGTTATCGGTGCCAACCAGCTGAAGCTCCTGGATTTTGCCTTCGAGCACCGCAATCGGTTGCTCAAAGTCTAGATAGTTCAAATTCATGATACGAATTGGGCCCTGTTTAGAAGAATTTTAGTGTTCAATTCTTAGGCGATTTGCCGCCACTTGGGTGGATATTCAGCGAAAAGGCCACAAGTTTAACACTGGACTTACAGAGACTAAAAGCGATTCCCGTAAGCCACACACAAAACTTAGCGCCACCAGCCTAAGCTCGCAAGCAGTAACGAGAGACACATCACAATCGTTTTACATACGCCGTCCCTGCCGCGTAACCCTCCCCGTTGACACATATCAACGCCATGCATATGTGACAGGTTAGAGTTAATTCCCGGTTATTTGCAGACACTTATCACTATGAAAAATAAATTTATTCAACACATTGTGGTTGTGGGCGGAGGTACTGCTGGTTGGATCGCCGCCGCGTCCCTCGCCAAGATACTGCACAATCGTGGCGTTAGGATTACCCTCGTAGAATCACCCGAAATCAATATCATTGGTGTTGGGGAGTCTACCTTACCGCAGGTAATGCAATTTTTACGCAACCTGGGAATAGATGAAAAAGAATTTATGGCCGCCACCCAAGCGACCTATAAACTGGGCACAAAATTTTTCGACTGGAGCGAGGTTGGAGAGGCATTTTGGCATCCATTCGGAAATATTGGCGTCGACATAGACGGGCATAACTTTTTTGCGTTTTTGCAGAAGGCCCGCAAACAAGGCGACCCGGCACAAATGTGGCAGTACGCTCCCAGTGCCGTACTCGGTGAAGCGGGCCGCTACTACTCACCGGGAGCCGCAACACCGGAATCTTTTTTATCCGGGGTGAATTACGCGCTGCATTTTGATGCAGTTAAAGTTGCAAAGTATCTTAAGCGCTTCTCTGAGGCGCTCGGCATTCAACACGTGATGGAAACCGTGGTTGACGCGTCACTCCACGATAACGGTTTTATCGATTCGCTTACATTAAAAGATGGCAGGCGACTAGCCGGGGATTTTTATATCGATTGCACTGGCACCAACGCATTGCTTATCGGCGGGGTACTAAACACTCAGTATATAAACTGGAATAACTACCTCTTGTGTGATTCTGCCGTTATTGTTCAGAGTGACAACAGCTGTGATATCCCTCCCTATACAAAAGCCATCGCTCACGAAAACGGCTGGCGCTGGGAAATTCCATTGCGCCACCGCCTGGGTAATGGCTATGTCTACAGCAGCGAGTTTTGCACGCCGAGCCAGGCGGAAAACAAACTGTTAGAACTAGTGCAAAACCCCGCGCTGGATTCACTCCGCCACTTTCAGTTCCAGGCTGGACGCCGGGAAAAATTGTGGAATAAAAACTGTCTGGCACTTGGATTTGCAGGAGGTTTTCTTGAACCGCTCGAGTCGACAGCCATTTATCTTTCGCTGAAAGGGATAGAATCGTTTCTTGAACTCTACCCCGATAACCAGTGCAGCCTCGCTATCGCCAACGAGTTCAATAGACGTATGGCTATCGAGTACGAAAATATTCGCGACTTTATCATTCTTCACTACTGCATTAGTGGCCGCAGTGACAGCCCATTCTGGCAAAAAAATAAAACGATGGATGTGCCACGGGCGCTATTAGAGAAAATAGCGCTTTATCAAGCACAAGGCCGTATTTATCGCAACGATCTGGATTTATTCAAATCATCCAGCTGGCATGCCATTTTTGATGGAATGGGTATAGTGCCGGACTTCTACAATCCGCTGATTGAAGGTTCTAACTTTAAAGAAGTGCTCAACATTCTAAGCGAGGTTCGCGGGCTCATGTCGAAAATGGCGGCCGGGTTACCCGCGCACAAGGAGTATTTGGACAAACATTGTCCTGTATGATCTTTTGTCGGGCGATATTAGGACCTGCTCGTCTTGGCTAATTTCATTCTGACGCGGAAAGTTTTTACTCCCGAATGAGACTATTCGGCCGCGCTAGACATGAGGATCATCGGATTCCAATACCGAACCAACTGCGCTGAGAGCAAGATTTTCGCCGCAAAGCGCAGTACTACCCTACCAGTGTTTTCAGACTCGGGGAGAATCAAGTTGAATCAACTACGCCTAGTGGGTGGCGCCCGATTGATACACAAGCTCAACATTTTTATTGCCATACAGCATTTTCAAGCTCTCTACCAGTTCGTCACCAGGGGCGACATTCCATTCCTGTGAAAGCGTATAAGTTGCTGACACGCCGGCCTTCTGGTAGTCAACAATTAATGCGCAATTCCCCGCGCCACTATAGGACTTTACCAACTCGCGGAACTGTTTTTCATAATCCAATGGCAGCGCCTCGCTCCGCCAGCGAAGCTTAATAGCGCGCACACTGGCTTGGCGAGCTTCATTGAGATCAGTGATTTCATCGGCGCGCATTTTCAAGCCACCGCTATAGTCATCGAAGCTCACTTGGCCGGTAATTACCAAAAGAGCGTCTTTTACCAGCTTCTCCCTATTGTCACTATAAGCATCTGAAAACACAGCGACTTCAATTCGTCCAGTCCGATCATCCAAGGTGACAAAGGCCATGTTGTCTCCGCGTTTTGTTTTCATCACTCTGAACGCCACCACAAGGCCAGCGACAGTCTGCTTATTTTTTTCAGCTTTTAAATGAAAAATTCGCGAAGAGACAAAATTTGACAGCTCTTTATCGTATTCGTCAATGGGGTGCCCGGTCAGATACAGTCCCAGAGTTTCTTTCTCGCCGTTCAGGCGTTCTTTCATACTCCACCGACGCACACGATGAAAATCCTGGTACACCGACTGGCGATCCTCGGACACAGGAACAACCTCCCCGAATAAATCGGAAATCCCTGCGTTAGCGTTGGCGGACTTTTGTTCAGCCGCTTTTACAGCCTCCGCAATTGCGATGTGCATAACCGCTCGATCATAGTCGATGTCCTTCCCTGGACCGAGGTTATCCAGTGCACCGCTACGCACCAACGCCTCGAGCGCGCGCTTGTTAAGGCGCCGGCCGTCCACTCTCGCACAAAAGTCGAATAGGTCTTTAAATGGCCCTGTTTTCCTCGCCTCCAGAATACTTTCCACAGGGCCTTCCCCCAGTCCCTTAATAGCGCCCAGACCATAAATAATATTGGCGTCTTCATCGACCGTGAACTGAAACTCACCTCTGTTCACATCTGGCGGCAGAAGATTAAGCTTCATGGTGCGACACTCTTCAATGAAGGTCACCACTTTGTCGGTTTTATCCATATCCGACGACATAGTCGCCGCCATAAAATGCGCAGGATAGTGCGCTTTCAGCCATGCAGTTTGGTAGCTCACCAACGCATAGGCTGCGGAGTGAGACTTGTTGAAACCATAGCCCGCAAACTTTTCTACCAAGTCGAAAATTTTCATTGCCAGATCGGGGTCAATCCCAAGCCCTTTGGCGCCGTCCGCAAAAATACTCCGCTGCTTTGCCATTTCTTCGGGCTTCTTCTTACCCATCGCCCGCCGGAGCAGGTCAGCGCCACCCAGCGTATATCCGGCCAATACCTGAGCAATCTGCATCACCTGTTCCTGATAAACGATTACACCGTATGTGGGTTCGAGTATCGGCTGCAACGAGGTGTGCTGGTATTTGGCATCCGGGTAGGCAACCTGCGCCCGCCCGTGCTTGCGGTTAATAAAGTCGTCCACCATGCCAGATTGCAATGGCCCAGGCCGGAACAGCGCCACCAATGCGATCATATCTTCGAGGTTGTCTGGCTGCAGCCGCTTGATAAGGTCTTTCATCCCTCGCGATTCGAGCTGAAACACCGCGGTGGTCTCAGCCTTCTTCAGCATGTCGAATGTTGTGGGGTCGTCAAGCGGAATAGCAGAAATATCCAGCGGCGGTTCACCGAGCCGGGTACGCTGCTGGTCAATCATTGTTACTGCCCAGTCGATAATGGTAAGTGTACGCAGGCCAAGGAAGTCGAATTTAACCAGCCCTGCGTCTTCTACATCGTTCTTATCGAATTGGGTTACCAGACCACCGCCCGTGTCGTCGCAATAGAGTGGCGCAAAATCAATAAGCTTGGTTGGCGCAATCACCACCCCACCCGCGTGCTTACCAACGTTGCGGGTAACCCCCTCAAGCTGTAAGGCCATATCCCATATTTCTTGCCCGTCTCCGTCGTTTTGGAGAAACTCACGCAATATTTCTTCTTGCTCGTACGCTTTGGTGAGCGTCATACCGACATCCGGCGGAATCATTTTGGAAAGTTTATCCGCCAGACCGTAGGATTTACCTTGCACACGTGCCACGTCCCTCACCACCGCTTTCGCCGCCATAGTACCGAACGTAATGATCTGCGATACCGCGTCACGACCGTAGTTGTCGGCAACATAGCCAATAACCTTGTCGCGGTCTTCCATACAGAAATCAACGTCGAAGTCCGGCATCGAAACCCGTTCCGGATTGAGGAATCGTTCGAACAGTAGATCGTATTGGAGCGGGTCCAGGTCGGTAATTTTCAGTACGTAAGCGACCAAGGACCCGGCACCCGACCCTCGCCCTGGCCCCACCGGGATCTTGTGGTCTTTTGCCCACTGGATGAAATCCATCACGATAAGAAAGTAGCCGGGAAACCCCATCTGAATGATGATATCCAGTTCAAACTTGAGCCGTTCGTCATACACTTTACGGCGCTCAAGATAATCCGGCGCGGACGTATCCAATATTCTCTCCAGGCGCAGATCGAGCCCTTCGCGGCAGATTTTTTCGAAAAATTCGTTTTCGGTAAGCCCTTCAGGGATCGGATACTCCGGCAAGAAGTATTTCCCGAGCAATATATCCAGGTTGCACCGACGTGCAATTTCAACGGTGTTCTCAATTGCCTCGGGAATGTCGGCAAATAGTTCGCACATTTCTGCGGTGCTGCGGAAGTACTGTTCATCGCTGTAGCGACGCTCCCGCCGAGGATCGTCCAGCGTACGTCCCTCTCCGATACACACCCGAGCTTCGTGTACCTCAAACTGATCGGAATCGAGAAATCGCACATCGTTAGTCGCTACTACAGGGCAATCCAGTTTTGCAGCCAGCCCTACGGCCCGATGCAAATGTAGTTCGTCGTTTTCTCGGCCAGTACGTTGCAATTCCAGATAGAAGCGATCTCGGTAGATCCCCATCATTTGTTGCAACTTCTCCTCGGCTTCATCCAGTTTGTTGGTAACAAGAAGCTGCCCTATCTCGCCGAACTTGGCGCCTGATAACGCGATAACCCCTTCCGAGTGAGGTTCCAACCAAGACTCATCGATATACGGCTCGCCCATGGACTGGCCTTCCTGAAACGATCGCGAAATTAAGGCGGTAATATTTTTATAACCCGCGAGATTCATCGCATAAAGTGTAATCAGCGGCGGGTGCAGATCGTCGTCTCCAGCCTTATGGATACGAAAATCGGCACCGCAGATAGGTTTGATGCCAGAGCCTTGAGCTGCACGATAAAACTTCAGTAAGCCGAAAAAGTTATGTAAATCAGTGATGCCGCAAGCAGGCATGGCCTCTGCCTGCACTCGCTGAAGCAGCGGCTTCACCCGGATAATGCTGTCGACGAGTGAGAATTCGGTGCGAACTTTAAGATGGACAAAATTCATGATGAGCAAGTTACTTTAGAGGTGAACACACTACGGGCCAGAGCGTGTGGAACGCCAGGTTAAGCTTGGCACGACCGTGTATAGTAAGTCAGGTCAGAGACAGTATAAAGGGTTAGGGCCAGACTGATTGGCCATCAGGCTCTTTACGCCATACTGAGGAAGCGAAACAAACAACTTGATGGCGAAGATGATGAGTGGGAGAAAAAGAGAAAATGTGCACGAAGAACAATCTAGTAGATATGCTCTTCGTGCAACTGTATTTAGACCGTTACCCAAAGTAGAACGGCTATAATCTGCGGCGATAAAATTCTAAGACACATCACCAACGGATACACAGTGGCGTAGGCCAGGGCGGAAGCACCACTGGTAGAGTGGATAGCGTTGGCGAATGCCAGTGCAGGAGGATCAGTCATCGACCCTGCCATCAAACCACACACAGTAAGATAATTAACGTTCATCAGCCAGCGCGCAACGACACCGATCACGATTAATGGCACCAATGTAATAACGACACCATATGCCATCCAGCTCAGTCCATCACCATCTACAAGAGTTTCGACAAAGTGGGCGCCAGATTTAATACCCACCACCGCAAGAAATAAGACAATCCCGATTTCTCGCAGAGCCAGGTTTGCGCTAGGAGGCATAAACCAATAAATTCGGCCGATACTTCCAATCCGTGCCAATATGATTGCGACAATCAGCGGTCCGCCTGCCAGTCCGAGTTTCAGTGGTGCAGGTAAACCAGAGATGTGTATTGGCAAGGAACCTAAAAGCACGCCGAGACCAATCCCTACAAATATTGGCAGCATTTGAACATGATTCAATTTACTTGAAACATTGCCCAGCAATTTACTGACCTTTTCGATGTCCGCCGAGTCTCCGACAATATTTAGAATGTCGCCAAATTGAAGTACCGAATCTTTGTTGGCTACCAGCTCGACGCCAGCGCGGTTTTGCCGGGAGATCACGACGTTGTACTTGTTTTTTATATCTAGTTCTGAAAGTTTGTTACCGAGCATTTTTTCGTTGGTAACCACCACACGATCGCTTCTAAACCCTGTACCCTTTGTGGTGAGAGTATCGGAAACTTCTTTCCCGATAATAGTAACGGCTTTTTTTAACTCGGTTTTATTCGGCGCAACTATCCGAACAATGTCGCCCTCATTAATAATGGTGTCAGGTAATGGTACCTTTAGTTCACCCGCTGACTTTAATCGCGAACACACGATATCTTCGCCGATCAGCGCCATCAGCTCAGAAAGGGGATAACCTGTGAGATTTTTATTTTCGATAAGCACATTCGCGTAAGCGATAGCGGTTTTTTTCCCACCGGCGCCCTGATCGAAAGCGTTCCCTTCCTCGTCTACATTCACGCGGAAGACAATCCGCACAAACCACATACTCAGCAATATACCAAGAATACCGAAGGGGTACGCCATGGCGTAACCAAGACCAAGCGTGGCCGTACTTTCTGGTCCCATACCCAATTCAGCGAGGATTTGCTGGCCTGCCGCTAACGACGGAGTATTAGTCACTGCACCGGAATAGATACCGAGAAAAACGTTTAGCGGCAAATCGAACAAAAAATGTAGACATACTGCGGTTGCCCCGCCGATCAAAACAATCCCTGCTGCGAGAGCATTCAGACGTAAACCACTGCTTTTTAGCGACGCAAAGAAACCAGGCCCCACTTGGATACCAATTGTATATACAAACAATATCAACCCGAATTCTTTGATAAAGTGCAGCGATTTTGCGTCCAATTGCCAGCCATACTGCGCAGTAAAATGGCCAACAAACAGCCCACCAAACAAAACGCCGCCAATCCCCAGGCCAACCCCTTTGATTTTCATCCCGCCTATCCATAGCCCAATAATGGCTACGACAGACAAGACCAATATTGATAATGCAACTTCACTCATCTTATCAACACCCAAGTGTTACATTCAGAAACGACAGGTGGTATTGCCACCCAACTTTGTAACCAAATTCTACACCCGAGAGGGAGATCCCTGATTGATGTGTAATAAGTCCGAATGGATGAAATCGGCGCCGAAAGCAGCCTCGCAAGTCGGTTCTCGAATAATCCACTATCGAAATACCCACCAAACCCTAGCACCTAAAGCAATACCCCCTACCAGAGAAACTGATAGCAGGTTTCATTTTAGAAGCCTCACCAGATTGCCATGCCGACGAGGTGTCCACTTAAAAATAGGTGGACACTATCTTTGGAGTTGTTAATCCGGTTGGGAAGATGGCTTCGCCGGGAGCTTACCGTGCATCACCATGACCGTAGGTCACTGGCAGATCCGGAACACACTTTTTTATAGCACATAGTAAAAAGCCCCAACCATTTCTGATTGGGGCTTTTATGTTAGAAGCCTGACTAAATTGCTCCATGTAATTTAGGGCGTCGGCTCTGCCGACGGGCCGCAGGCCTGCACGCCAAGGATGGCGTGCATCACCATGACCATTGGTCATTGGCAGGCCCGGAACACACTTTTTTATAGCACACAGTAAAAAGCCCCAACTATTTCTGATTGGGGCTTTTATGTTAGAAGCCTGACGATGACCCGGGCGGCGCTCCGCTACTCTCAGAGAGTAGGTCATACCCACATACCCAGAAAAGAAAACACCCCAACCGCTTACACGATTGGGGTGTTTATTGTTAGAAGCCTGACTAAATTGCTCCATGTAATTTAGGGCGGCGGCTTTGCCGGCGGGCCGCAGGCCTGCACGCCAGGGATGGCGTGCATCACCATGACCATTGGTCATTGGCAGGCCCGGAACACACTTTTTCATAGCACATAGTAAAACGCCCCGGCTCTTTCGAACCAGGGCGCTTTTGTTAGAAGCCTGACGATGACCTACTCTCACATGGCGAAACGCCACACTACCATCGGCGATGCATCGTTTCACGTCTGAGTTCGGGATGGGATCAGGTGGTTCCAATGCTCTATTGTCGTCAGGCAAACCGGTATGGCTTACGCCAAAACTGTTTGCCTCGCTCACAAAACAACCCGTGAGCCAGCATGATGTCCTCGGTCTTACCACAAAGGTGCCCGGTGTCATCAAATAAGGGGAAACGAAAGTGTTTTTTCCATTGCATTCACAGCGAGTGTCACTTATCCGCGCTGTTATCAACAGCTAGTGAGATTCACTCATGATTGTATCGAACAATTATCGACTCAACTCATTCAACAGAGTTTGCTCTGTTATATGGTCAAGCCTCACGGGCAATTAGTACTGGTTAGCTCAACGCCTCACAGCGCTTCCACACCCAGCCTATCAACGTCGTAGTCTTCAACGGCCCTTTAGGGGGTCAAGCCCCAGGGAAAGCTTATCTTGAAGGAGGCTTCCCGCTTAGATGCTTTCAGCGGTTATCCCGTCCGAACATAGCTACCGGGCAGTGCCACTGGCGTGACAACCCGAACACCAGAGGTTCGTTCACTCCGGTCCTCTCGTACTAGGAGCAACTCTTCTCAACTTTCCAACGCCCACGGCAGATAGGGACCGAACTGTCTCACGACGTTCTAAACCCAGCTCGCGTACCACTTTAAATGGCGAACAGCCATACCCTTGGGACCGGCTTCAGCCCCAGGATGTGATGAGCCGACATCGAGGTGCCAAACACCGCCGTCGATGTGAACTCTTGGGCGGTATCAGCCTGTTATCCCCGGAGTACCTTTTATCCGTTGAGCGATGGCCCTTCCATACAGAACCACCGGATCACTATGACCTACTTTCGTACCTGCTCGTCGTGTCTGACTCGCAGTCAAGCTGGCTTGTGCCATTACACTAACCTCATGATTTCCGACCATGATTAGCCAACCTTCGTGCTCCTCCGTTACTCTTTGGGAGGAGACCGCCCCAGTCAAACTACCCACCATACACTGTCCCCAATCCCGATAAGGGACCTAGGTTAGAACCTCAAACATACCAGGCTGGTATTTCAAGGACGGCTCCACATAAACTGGCGTCTATGTTTCAAAGCCTCCCAGCTATCCTACACAAGTAGGTTCAAAGTTCAGTGCAAAGCTGTAGTAAAGGTTCACGGGGTCTTTCCGTCTAGCCGCGGGAACACAGCATCTTAACTGCGATTTCAATTTCACTGAGTCTCGGGTGGAGACAGCGTGGCCATCGTTACGCCATTCGTGCAGGTCGGAACTTACCCGACAAGGAATTTCGCTACCTTAGGACCGTTATAGTTACGGCCGCCGTTTACCGGGGCTTCGATCAAGAGCTTCTCCGAAGATAACCCCATCAATTAACCTTCCGGCACCGGGCAGGCGTCACACCCTATACGTCCACTTACGTGTTTGCAGAGTGCTATGTTTTTAATAAACAGTCGCAGCCACCTGGTCACTTCGACCACCAACAGCTTACGGGGCAAGCCCTTCACCGTCAGCGGCGTACCTTCTCCCGAAGTTACGGTACTATTTTGCCTAGTTCCTTCACCCGAGTTCTCTCAAGCGCCTTGGTATTCTCTACCTGATCACCTGTGTCGGTTTACAGTACGGTCAACTGTTACCTGAAGCTTAGAAGATTTTCTTGGAAGCAGGGCATCGACCACTTCGTCCCAAAAGGAACTCGTCATCAGCTCTCAGCCTTAGGGACCCGGATTTGCCTAAGTCCCCAGCCTACTACCTTAAACATGGACAACCAACGCCATGCCGGCCTAGCCTTCTCCGTCTCTCCATCGCAGTAACAGTCGGTACAGGAATGTTAACCTGTTTCCCATCGACTACGCATTTCTGCCTCGCCTTAGGGGCCGACTAACCCTGTCCCGATTAACGTTGGACAGGAAACCTTGATCTTCCGGCGGAGGGGTTTTTCACCCCTCTTGTCGTTACTCATGTCAGCATTCGCACTTCTGATACCTCCAGCATGCCTTACAACACACCTTCACAGGCTTACAGAACGCTCCCCTACCATCCTTACGGATCCGCAGCTTCGGTTACCAGTTTGAGCCCCGGTAAATCTTCCGCGCAGGCCGACTCGACTAGTGAGCTATTACGCTTTCTTTAAAGGGTGGCTGCTTCTAAGCCAACCTCCTAGCTGTCTAAGCCTTCCCACATCGTTTCCCACTTAACTGGTATTTGGGACCTTAGCTGGCGGTCTGGGTTGTTGCCCTCTCGACGACGGACGTTAGCACCCGCCGTCTGTCTGCCATGATTGCACTCCACGGTATTCGGAGTTTGCATGGGGTTGGTAAGTCGGGATGACCCCCTAGCCCAAACAGTGCTCTACCCCCGTGGGTGAGACATGACGCACTACCTAAATAGTTTTCGGGGAGAACCAGCTATCTCCGGGCTTGATTAGCCTTTCACTCCGACCCACAGGTCATCCGCTAATTTTTCAACATTAGTCGGTTCGGTCCTCCAGTGCCTGTTACGGCACCTTCAACCTGCCCATGGGTAGATCGCCCGGTTTCGGGTCTATTGCCAGCGACTCGACGCCCTATTAAGACTCGATTTCTCTACGGCTCCCCTATACGGTTAACCTTGCCACTGACAATAAGTCGCTGACCCATTATACAAAAGGTACGCGGTCACTCCGAAGAGCTCCCACTGCTTGTATGCACACGGTTTCAGGTTCTATTTCACTCCCCTCACAGGGGTTCTTTTCGCCTTTCCCTCACGGTACTGGTTCACTATCGGTCAGTTGGGAGTATTTAGCCTTGGAGGATGGTCCCCCCATCTTCAGTCAAGATAACACGTGTCCCGACCTACTTAATATGGAACTAATGATCCTTCGTATACGGGGCTATCACCCTTTATCGCCAGACTTTCCAGACTGTTCTACTAAATCATTAATTCTCGGCTGCTCCCCGTTCGCTCGCCGCTACTAAGGGAATCTCGGTTGATTTCTTTTCCTCCGGGTACTTAGATGTTTCAGTTCCCCGGGTTCGCCTCTTACACCTATGGATTCAGTGCAAGATACCTCCTAAGAGGTGGGTTTCCCCATTCAGACATCTTGGGATCAATGTTTGCGTGCCAACTCCCCCAAGCTTTTCGCAGGCTCCTACGTCTTTCATCGCCTCCAACTGCCAAGGCATCCACCGTGTGCACTTATTCACTTGACCATATAACGGATAAAACTCTGACTCAGCTTTCTTACGGTAAGACTTGCTTACCATAAAAATCCCTTCGTCAAACTCGCGTTAGTTGGACGTGAACAAGTATTGTCGACTTATTCGTTACAATTTCTCCTGGATCCGTCATACAAATTCCACACTTCCAAGGTTAACCTGACTATAGGATCAACCCGTTACTGAAAGCATTTCATCTGCATTAAGTCACCAGTCGATAACTGAGTGTCTCTACACATAATTTGAATGCTGCTGCATAACAACGCACCGGATAAGCAACTTGAGTTAACTTTCATCAACTCGTCGTTATCGCTATAAATGCAATGTTTTACAACTTTCGTTTCCGAATTTTTAAAGAACGTTCTGCGTAACAGCAGAAATATAATCTCTTAAATAGTAAGAACACTTAAGAAAGTATGTTTCTGGTTTCACGCGTTGCAGCTGTTTTCACTCCGTGAAATGGTGGAGCTATGCGGGATCGAACCGCAGACCTCCTGCGTGCAAGGCAGGCGCTCTCCCAGCTGAGCTATAGCCCCATTTCAGAGTGGTAGGCCTGGGCAGACTTGAACTGCCGACCTCACCCTTATCAGGGGTGCGCTCTAACCAGCTGAGCTACAGGCCTATTGCCTACTGCAACTTTCGCTCGATCAAGCAATGCGTGTGGGAACTTATGGGAGGTGTGCGTTATCGTTAAGGAGGTGATCCAGCCCCAGGTTCCCCTAGGGCTACCTTGTTACGACTTCACCCCAGTCATGAATCACACCGTGGTAACCGTCCTCCCGAAGGTTAGACTAGCTACTTCTGGTGCAACCCACTCCCATGGTGTGACGGGCGGTGTGTACAAGGCCCGGGAACGTATTCACCGTAACATTCTGATTTACGATTACTAGCGATTCCGACTTCATGGAGTCGAGTTGCAGACTCCAATCCGGACTACGAACTGTTTTATGGGATTAGCTCCACCTCGCGGCTTGGCAACCCTTTGTACAGCCCATTGTAGCACGTGTGTAGCCCAGGTCGTAAGGGCCATGATGACTTGACGTCGTCCCCACCTTCCTCCGGTTTGTCACCGGCAGTCTCCTTAGAGTTCCCAGCCGAACTGATGGCAACTAAGGACAAGGGTTGCGCTCGTTACGGGACTTAACCCAACATCTCACGACACGAGCTGACGACAGCCATGCAGCACCTGTCTCTAGATTCCCGAAGGCACCAAAGCATCTCTGCTAAGTTTCTAGGATGTCAAGACCTGGTAAGGTTCTTCGCGTTGCTTCGAATTAAACCACATGCTCCACCGCTTGTGCGGGCCCCCGTCAATTCATTTGAGTTTTAATCTTGCGACCGTACTCCCCAGGCGGTCTACTTACTGCGTTAGCTGCGCCACTAATCCCTCAAGGAGACCAACGGCTAGTAGACATCGTTTACGGCGTGGACTACCAGGGTATCTAATCCTGTTTGCTCCCCACGCTTTCGCACCTCAGCGTCAGTATCAGCCCAGACAGTCGCCTTCGCCACTGATGTTCCTTCAGATCTCTACGCATTTCACCGCTACACCTGAAATTCCACTATCCTCTGCTGTACTCAAGTTACCCAGTTCTAAATGCAGTTCCCAGGTTGAGCCCAGGGCTTTCACATCTAGCTTAAATAACCGCCTACGCGCGCTTTACGCCCAGTAATTCCGATTAACGCTTGCACCCTCCGTATTACCGCGGCTGCTGGCACGGAGTTAGCCGGTGCTTCTTCTGCAGTTAACGTCACAGATGCACGCTATTAACGTACAACCTTTCCTCACTGCTGAAAGTGCTTTACAACCCGAGGGCCTTCTTCACACACGCGGCATGGCTGCATCAGGGTTTCCCCCATTGTGCAATATTCCCCACTGCTGCCTCCCGTAGGAGTTTGGGCCGTGTCTCAGTCCCAATGTGGCTGATCATCCTCTCAGACCAGCTACGGATCGTCGCCTAGGTGAGCCATTACCTCACCTACTAGCTAATCCGACGCGGGCTCATCTGATAGCGTGAGGTCCGAAGATCCCCCACTTTCTCCCTTAGGACGTATGCGGTATTAGCAGTCGTTTCCGACTGTTGTCCCCCACTATCAGGCAGATTCCCACGCGTTACTCACCCGTCCGCCGCTTTACTCACCCGAAGGCTTTCACGCTCGACTTGCATGTGTTAGGCCTGCCGCCAGCGTTCAATCTGAGCCATGATCAAACTCTTCAGTTTAAAGAGTCGACATTCCAATGAATCAAGAATGTCTTAATTTTGTCTCAGTTAAACAAACTAACTTGCTTTAACCAATTACTCTGTTATCTCAACTGCGCAAACAGTTGAAACGACGTAATGAATTGTTGAGTTACTTGTTCACTGATAATACTTTTGCTTCCGAAGAAGCTGACGCATCACCAGCCCACAAGCACCCACACGCATTGCTTGATCTAGTTGTTAAAGAGCGTTGCGATCAAAACCCTGTCTCAATCGCGGGATGCGAATTATACACATCCAAATCCGTTTAGCAAGAAGTTTTTTCAACTTTTTCAGTCAGTTGCGTTACCGCCTAACCAACCTTGCTTTTCCTTCTCCCTGTGGAGAGGCGCGCATTATACGGATGCCTCATCCCTTCGCAAGCTTTTTTTAAAAGAATTTTTAATTCGAAAAAGATTTAAAAAATTCGAAAAACCTGCATTCTCAACCAAGCCCTTAGGGTCTCGTCGTTGAGAGGCGCGCATTATGATTACGAGCCTCATGAGCGTCAACTTTTTTTTGAAGTTTTTTTGACGATCAAAAAAACGCCAAATTCACTCCTGCCCGTCAACAGATTCTCTTGCCTGAGATTCCCCCAACTTGGCATCAACCTTCTTGGGCTTTAGATGATCCCAAACCCAACCCGCCGGGCCAGAGATTGCATAAGTGAACGCCAACCCAAACAGCACCATCGGCGGGTTAATGGTGATTACGACAAAAACAAACAGTGTGATGAGCATAGCGACAAATGGGACGCGTCTGTTGGCATCCAGCCCTTTGAAGCTTTGATAGCGCAGATTCGAAACCATCATAAAACCGACAAAAGCAGTCACCAGCGCTGCGAATACAGACACCTCTGCTGTTAGTTCGTACCCACTGCCAAGCCAAACGCCAGAAGCCAGCAATGTGGCTGCGGGAGGGCTCGCCAAACCGGTGAAGTAACGGCTATCGGTAGTGCCTACTTGTGTATTGAAGCGGGCCAATCGCAATGCGGCGCAACACGCAAAAACGAACGCAGCCGCCCACCCGAACTTGCCCAACGGCTCGAGAGCCCAGCTAAACATCACGATGGCAGGGGCCAAGCCAAACGATACCATGTCGGACAAGCTGTCGTACTCTGTACCGAACTTACTGGTGGTATTAGTCATTCGGGCTACACGGCCATCGAAACCATCAAGTATTTGCGCGGCAAAAATGGCCATGGCCGCATTCGCAAAGTTTTCGTTCATCGCAGAGATAATTGCGAAAAACCCACCAAACAGTGCTCCCGTGGTGAACAAGTTTGGCAATAAATATACGCCTCTACGCCTGACTAACTTGCCATTTTCCGCAACTTCGTCTTCCTCGTGCTCATCTATCGGGATTACATCAGATACCTTGGCGCTGATGGATTCCGCACTCTCGGATGGATTTTGGTCTGGCATCAATATCGTTCCTGTTTGGTGTACGTTAATTCCTGAGATAATAAACCTACGGCAACTCAACCGCCAACGGCACCAATAAAAAACGCGGCCGTAGCCGCGTTAGACACGAATCGGTCAAGCTTAGTTCTTTGACTTATCGATAATCTTATTGGATTCGATCCAAGGCATCATTGCTCGCAGCTTTTCACCCACTTGCTCGATGGGGTGTGCTGCATTATTTCGACGATGGGCAGTCATTGAAGGATAGTTAGTCTGACCTTCCAGAATGAAGTTCTTAGCGTACTCGCCGTCCTGAATATCTTTCAGCGCTTGACGCATTGCTTTACGGCTCTCTTCATTAATCACGCGAGGACCGGTGACATACTCACCAAACTCAGCATTGTTAGAAATAGAGTAGTTCATGTTCGCAATGCCGCCTTCGTACATTAAGTCTACGATCAGCTTTAATTCATGCAAGCATTCAAAGTACGCCATTTCTGGTGCGTAACCCGCTTCCGTGAGCGTTTCGAATCCCATTTTCACGAGCTCTACAGCACCGCCGCACAACACAGCCTGCTCACCGAAAAGATCCGTTTCAGTTTCATCTTTAAAAGTCGTCTCGATGATACCAGTACGGCCGCCGCCAACACCGCAGGCGTAAGACAATGCCACGTCTTTAGCGTTGCCTGACGCATCCTGGAAAATAGCAACCAGATCGGGGATACCACCGCCTTTGACGAATTCAGAGCGAACCGTGTGACCCGGCGCCTTAGGCGCGATCATAATTACATCAAGGTCCTTGCGTGGTACAACCTGGTTATAGTGAATCGCGAAGCCATGTGCGAAAGCCAGGGTGGCACCTTCTTTCAAATTAGGTTCGATTTCATTCTTGTACAACTGAGATTGAAATTCATCAGGAGTCAGAATCATTACCACATCAGCGGCAGCCACTGCAGCGGGGACATCACTCACCTTCAAACCGTGCGCTTCGGCTTTTGCGATAGAGGACGAACCCGGACGCAAGCCAACGGTGACGTCAACGCCGGAGTCATTCAAGTTGCACGCGTGTGCATGGCCCTGGGAGCCATAACCAATAACGGCTACTTTTTTGCCCTGGATAATGGAAAGGTCGCAATCCTTATCGTAATAAACCTGCATGTGTTGTCTCCTCGACGGTGAATTCTTGGACAATATTGGGGGGTATCCCACTGGATCGGCGCAGTCTAGGGGATTCCAAACGTTACGTAAACTGATATATTTGCAACAGATTAATGCAAATAATGCAATATTATGGATCCACATAAACTTCAACTTTTCGTCGCGTTAGCGGAAACTCTTCACTTTAATAAAGCAGCGGAACGTTGCTTTGTGAGCCCCTCGAAACTAAGCCGCACGATAAAGTCACTAGAAGCAGAGCTTCAGGTGAGACTCTTCGAACGCGACAACCGATCCGTTATGCTCACCGAGCAAGGCAGACTGTTTTTGAAGTATGCGCGTGAAAATTTGCAGCAACTCGAAACCATCAAACACCGCCTCCAGCAACAAACCACGGAACTCAGCGGTGCAATAAGCCTCTACTGTTCTGTCACCGCGAGCTATAGCTTTCTCTACGACATTCTTACCGATTTTCGCCGTCAACACCCGCGTATCGAGTTGCGTTTGCACACGGGCGACCCTGCAGAAGCCATAGAGCGCGTAATCGCTGGCCGAGAAGATATCGCAATCGCCGCCAAGCCAGAAAAACCCGCCGCTGGCGTTAAAATCAAAAGCTTCGCCACATCACCTTTGCAGTTTATTTCGCCAACAGATTCAAATCAGTTCGACCGAAAGCAACATGAATCACCGGAAAGCTATTGGCAGCGCTTACCGCTTATCCTTTCTGAGCGGGGTATTGCCAGGGAAAGGCTGGACCGATGGTTCAGCCGCGAGCGCATCTCGCCAAACATCTATGCGCAGGTGGCTGGCAACGAGGCGATTGTGAGTATGGTGAGCCTGGGCTTTGGCGTCGGGCTGGTACCTGAGATTGTTGTGGAAAACAGTCCGTTAAAAGAGCGGGTGCGGCTATTGCCCGAGCAAATCGAGCTTGCCCCTTACGAAGTCGGTATTTGTGTTCTAGAGAAGAGACTAAAAAGCCCCCTGGTGGAGGCTTTTTGGGAGAGGATATAGGCCGCTACTTATTTGCCGATATTCTGGTCTATAAATTTAACCACCGACTTTACCATTTCAACCCGGTTTTCTCCGACGATAAGGTTGTGGTTATCCCCCTCCGCAATCTTCAGCTCTACCTGTTTACCTGCTTCTTTTAGCCGCGAGTACATGGCCTTTGACTGATGAATGGAAACAACTTTGTCCTTGTCGCCATGAATGAGTAGAACGGGCGCTTTGAAATTGTCCGCATAGTACGCTGGCGATATTGATTTAAGGTCGATCTTATTGTCGCCACTCAGGCCCCACGAACGACGCCAGTAATCCACAGTGGAGGATAACTCACCACTCTCGTGTACTTCCATGCTATCCATCTTCGGCAAATCACTTACGCCATTGATGGACACCACGCATTTATACAGGTCCGGGCTGAAGGCGCCACCCGCCAGCGCAGCATATCCACCGTAACTCCAACCCACAATGCACACCCGAGCAGGATCAACCATTCCTTTTTTTACCAATACAGCAACCACATCATCCACGTCGGACTGCATTTTTTTGCCCCACTCGCCCCAGCCAGCACGCACAAAATCAGCGCCAAATCCGTCTGAACCGCGAAATTGCGGCTGCGCCACCAAATAGCCTCTGCTGGCAAATACCTGAGGTAGAAAATCAAACCCGATATGATCATAGCTCTTTGGTCCACCGTGTGGATAAACCACCAGCGGCAGGTTCTTCATCTTGTCTACATTGCCCTTGGGAATGGTCAGCAATGTTGGAATCTGCAAGCCATCCGCGCCAGAAAATGCAAAGGTTGCAATGGGATTGACATCGCCGGCTTTAACGCTGGGGCGACTGTAGGCGATAAGTTGCGGATCTTTACCTTGCTCGACCACATAGTAATTACCAGACGATTGACTTCCTTCTACCCGAATCACCAGTTTTTGCCAATCCGCAGAGTAAGAACTTATCCAGACGCTGTGCTGGGGGAACTTCGCCACAAGCTGCTGAACAAAACTGTTCAACTGCTTATCAAAGAAATAATAGCTGGGGGTTAGACCTGAGTACATAACACCGCGAACAATTCGATTATCATCGACAAAAGCGTCCTCCACACTTTTGTCCGTACGCGTAATACTCGTTGGGGTTACCTTGCCATCCGCCAGCGACATTAAAAAGTAACCCCATTCACTCGTGGCTTTATCCTCGCGAAGCACCACGATCGATTTGTAATCCGGCGTTAACCCCATAAAGGTTTCATGGACAAATTTCGTTTCCTTTTCGAAGATTGCGTCGCGCACCCGCCCATTAGGCACAAGTAGCTGGTGGATATTTTTTTCGTCGTTATAGCGTTCCTCAGCGAGCACTTGTCCATCTTTACCCATGAAAAAATCGGTTGACCAGTTTTTCCCTTGAAAAACCTCCTTCAAGCGATTGGGCTTTTTAATATTCACCTTCATTACGGAGTAAGGTGGTTTCTCGGTGGTTCGCTCTCCCACATATGCAGTCATGTAGATATGAGATCGGTCTTCGGAGTACCCAACAACATGCCCCAACCCATTTTGGGCAGGAAAAATTTTATTCCCAAGTGTAAGCAGCTGATCGACATCTCCCGAGCCCAACTCCAAACGGTACGCCGTGCTGATAGTGTTCACGCCCACGAACCCGCCAATACGAAGCTCATCGGAGACCACCAGCAAAACGTTATTATCATCAATAAATTCGATTTTTTGGGGGTTGCGTTCGGTAATATCAATAGCGGCTATCTTTTTCCAATCAGCTAGGGAGAACACAATGAAATAGTCTTTTCCATCGACGTTTTTACGAAAAGCGATGAGTTTTCCGGACGGGGAAAGCTCAATTCGGCTTATTTCAGGAAGCTTTCCGTACTCTTCAATACTTGGCACAGCCTGCGCGAGCGAACAAACGACTAGTACCTGAAGCAAAAGAGCGTTGAGTAACAGTGAACTCCATCTTTGCATATCTAACCCCGAACCCTTAACAAATCTCGAAAAAATCAGCTGCTAATACATATCTCTAGCAGCAAGCCCCTAAAAATAATTGACATAGTTTGCCTGTCTGAACGCGCCACGAATAGTGAAATTTTCACATGATCTAGATTGAGCATGCTTTCCCGTAAGACTCAGACCTACTCAAAAACACAGTTTTAGCCAACGCAATATCACCCTCACGAACGTGGAACCGTGATTAGGTACTGAACATAACAATCAACCTCGTTTGCACTAAAACTGTTGTGCTTACAACGCGTTGAGGTCGTTATTTGTGCGATTCACGCTGCAACTAATGATATGCAGCAAATAAAATGTTTTCAGTTCGCCGTTAGGCTGCCTCCACGTAATCAGCTCTAAAACCGAGCTTGCCACGCCAACTTTTACTGCACGACTCGCAGTCTAAAAAACAGAATTGAGCGCTTCAATAGAGTGCCAATCGCGGTATAACCTGAAAAGAGCTATCGGACTCACCTGCCGATATTTTGGTCGACAAACTCAACTACAGCCTTGACCGCTTTAACACGGTTCTCGCCATCAATTAAGCCATGACTGTCGTCGTTAGCGACAATTAGTTGCACATCTTTGCCGGCTTTTTTAAGGCGTGAGTGCATGACTTTGGATTGCTCTATAGGAACAACTTTATCGCGCTCACCATGTATGAGTAAAACCGGGGCCTTGAATTGGTCCGAGAAGTAAGCCGGTGAAATTGACTTGAGCTTTTCGTTTGAAGCATCACCATTGGCCATAGCAAGAGACCAGTAACTCAGTACCCAAGAATCCCTGCCCATGTCTCGACGCTCAGACCTCATCATCTTCGGCAAGTCACTCACGCCGTTAATTGACACAACACACTTATACAGTTCTGGTGAAAATGCTCCCCCGGCGAGTGCGGCGTACCCACCATAGCTCCAGCCCACAATGCACACGTGATCTGGGTCTAGCATGCCTTTTTTAGAAAGCACTGTCACGGCATCAGACAAATCGGTTTGCATTTTTTTACCCCATTCGCCATAGCCAGCTCGCACGAAATCGCCACCAAATCCGTCCGAGCCACGAAACTGCGGCTGCACAACCAGATAGCCCCGGCTGGCAAGTACTTGCGGGAGGAAGTCAAAGCCAATGCGGTCATAGGATTCAGGACCTCCGTGTGGCAGGATCACCGCAGGTAAATTTTTCATATTTTGAATTTTATCCCGCGGAATAGTCAAAAGCGCCGGGATTTTTAAGCCGTCTGATGCCGAGTATTGGAAGGTTCCAATTGGGTTTATGTCTGCAACATCAATATTTGGTCTTGCAGTTGTTATGTAATCGATTTTGCCACTCCTATCGGCCACAAAATAATCTTCCGCATACTGGCTCCCCTCAACTTTGAAGGTAACTTTGTCCCAACCATTCGACCAACTAGAAAGCCATACACTGTGCTCTGGAAACTTGGCCAACAAGGACGTAACAAATGTATCTATTTTACTGTCAAAAAACGAGTAACTCGGGTTGAACCCCGAGTAGCGCACGCCATAAACCACTCGATTCATGTCTTCGTAGAGTTCTTCTACATCTCGGTCGGGACGACCGAAATTAGTGCGACTCAAGCTCCCATCTGCGAGGGACATTAGATAGTAATTGTTACGCTTTGTTTTACCGTCCTCCTGCAACATCACCAAGTGCTTACCGTCCGCGGTTATTCCTGCAAAGCTCGCTGTCCTGATTTCTACCTCTTGCTCGTAGATCACCTCCCAGCTGTTTCCATGGCGAGCTAAAACCTGGTGGAGGTTATTACGATCGTTGTAACGCTCTTCTGCAATTGGTTCCCCGTCTGGGCCTATAAAAAAGTCTACCGTATGGTTCCGCCCCGTATAAACCGCTTTGATTTTACGAGGATTTTTAATATTGACTCTCATAAGCGCCATTGGCGGTGCTTCTACGTGAGGCTCGCCTATAAAAGCCGGCATATACACATGGGTTCGACTTTTGTTTAAACCAACAACTCGACCCAAGCCAAGCTGACCCAAGTATATTTTGTAGCCTGGAGTGAGCAACTGATCCACGTCGCCCTTCTCAATTTGAATCCGATAGGCGCTACTCATATTGTGCATCCCTCGGTAACCCTGGATGCGCATATAGTCGGATACGATGAGAACGAGATTTTTTTCGTCCAGGAAATAGAAGTGCTGCGGGTTAATTGCGGAAAGATCGACCGAATGCAAAATCTTTTGCTGCTGCAGGTCGAATACAACCAAGTAGTCTTTATCATTGGCCGTTTTGCGAAATGCCAGTAGATTCCCGCTAGGCGATATGCGCATATTACTTACAGCCGGCAATCGTCCATATTCTTCTATCGCAGGAACAGCAAACGCCGTAATTGTCACCATACAACTAAAAACAATCAGCGCAGACGCCAGCTGTTTACTCAGATTATTCACTAAAAAAATACTTCTTCGAATTGCCATTCTTATTTTCCATTCACTATTATTCCAAGGACCACGCAACTGCCACGCGCGCCGGCGTTCTGTAAATTGTATAGTATCTCGCCGGAACGCGAAGCCCGCTAACAAGTTAAAAACCGCTAGTTGTATACCGCATGCGACTTCCGTTCGCAGATTATCTAGTTACGGCAAAAAAAAACGGAGCCGAGGCTCCGCTTTATTAACACATTACTGGCTGAATATTACAGACTCAGGACTTTTTCACCACGAGCTATTCCTGACACACCCGAGCGCACCACTTCCAGGATGGACGCTTCGCCCACTGCCTGGTAAAACGCATCAAGTTTGTCGCTGGCGCCGGTGAGCTGAACAGTGTATACGGAGGCCGTTACATCGATAATCTGACCGCGAAAGATATCAACACATCGCTTGATTTCCGCGCGCTGGGCGCCAGTTGCACGCACCTTGACCATCATCAATTCACGCTCGATGTGTTGACCTTCAGTAAGGTCCACCAGTTTTACCACATCAACCAAACGGTTCAAATGTTTAGTAATCTGCTCGATCTTGTGATCGTCCCCCATCGTAGTCAACGTAAGACGTGACAACGTTGGATCTTCGGTTGGAGCCACGTTAAGCGTTTCGATGTTGTAACCACGCTGCGAAAATAAGCCGACAACCCGCGATAAAGCACCAGGTTCGTTTTCCATTAACAGGGAAATAATTCTTTTCATCAGGTACGCTCCGTTTTGCTTAGCCACATATCGCGCATGGAACCATTCGGCGCAACCTGCATTGGGTAAACATGCTCTTTTGGATCGACATAAATATCCATAAAGACGCAGCGATCTTTCATGGCGAAACACTCTTCCAGTTTGGCTTTCAGCTCATCTCGCTTAGTCACACGCATTCCTACGTGCCCATACGCATCCATCAGCTTGACGAAATCCGGGAGAGAATCTTCGTACAGGCTTTCGGAGTAGCGCGAATCGTATTGCATGTCCTGCCACTGTTTAACCATCCCCAACGCCTGATTGTTGAGGCAGATAATTTTCACCGGCAAGTGGTATTGGGTACAGGTAGACAGCTCCTGAATACACATTTGAATACTGCCCTCTCCCGTTACACAGGCAACAACCGCATCCCTGTGGGCCATCTGTACACCCATGGCCGCAGGCAGACCAAAGCCCATGGTGCCAAGCCCACCAGAGTTGATCCAACGGCGCGGTTTGTCGAATTGATAATACTGGGCGCTAAACATCTGATGCTGACCAACATCCGAGCACACGTAAGCGTCGCCGTTAGTCACTTCGAACAATGCGCGAACCACTTCTTGAGGCATCAGCATATCGCCACTTGTGTCATAGCGAGGCTTGGTCAGAATACCGTAGCGATTGCGCCACTCGTCAATTTCCTTCCACCAGCCTGCAATGGCTTTAGCATCAGGCCGTTCGTTGGTTTCATTCAGCAGGGAGAGCATTTCATCCAACACCGATTCAACTGGGCCGACAATAGGAATATCTGCAGCGACGGTTTTTGAAATCGATGCTGGGTCGATATCTACGTGAATAATTTTTGCCGACGGGCAAAACTTGCTCGGGGTATTGGTAACACGGTCATCAAATCGAGCACCCACGGCAAAGATCACGTCTGCGTGGTGCATCGCTGTGTTCGCTTCTACGGTGCCGTGCATGCCGAGCATGCCGAGAAATTGTCGGTCTGTTCCCGGGTAGGCGCCCAAGCCCATCAACGTATTTGTTACCGGAAAATTCAGCATCTGCGCGATTGCCGTTAACTGGGCCGACGCGTTGCCTTGCACCACACCGCCGCCGGCATAAATCATCGGGCGACGGGCAGTCAGCATCAATTGAACCGCTTTTTTGATCTGTCCGGAGTGGCCTTTACTCGCTGGCGTATATGAACGCAGCTTTATCTTCTCCGGATAGTGATATTCGACCTTATCCACCGGGTTCGTAATATCCTTGGGAATATCAATGACCACCGGACCAGGACGGCCGGTTGACGCAATGTAAAAGGCTTTTTTGACCGTTTCTGCGATATCCTTCTGATCTTTCACCAGAAAGCTGTGTTTCACGATAGGGCGGGAAACACCCACCATATCGGTTTCCTGAAAGGCGTCCTCGCCAATTTTGTCCGATACCACCTGACCGGAAATAACCACCATTGGAATAGAGTCCATATAGGCAGTTGCTATACCTGTAATGGCATTGGTCGCGCCGGGGCCCGAAGTTACAAGCACCACCCCTGTCTTACCCGTTGAGCGCGCGTAGCCATCAGCCGCGTGCGTCGCCGCTTGCTCATGCCGCACGAGCACATGCTTCACCTGCTTTTGGCGAAAAATTGCATCGTATATATGAAGTGCTGCACCACCGGGATAACCGAAAACGGTTTCTACCCCTTCGTCGGCAAGCGACCTAATAAGAATGTCTCCACCGGAGAGCTTTTCCACTTGCTTATCCTCGTTTTATATCGTGTTTTAATAACCTCAAAGAAATCCTCACCCGCGCTGAATTTAGCTAATTACAGATCTTAGCGTCATGCGGCTTAGTGACAAACGTGTGAATCCCTTAAGCTTCGCAGCTCCAGGAAAAGGATAACGCGGCCCACCTCAGCAGTGAGCCAATATTGAAGAGTTTTCCTGAAGCCGAATAGTAACGCAGATAACCTGTCGCCCCGCGCAGTAGAATCTCGCTGCACTGCCGCAATCAGATGATCTTTGATCATATTCAAATTATGCGTGTTTTATCCGGTGCCTACCGCATTGATAGACCCGCGCGAGACCTATTGTCTCAATGCACCGGTGGAGGGGCGGCAAGCGGACACTAACGTGTCTGCATTTCCGCCCATCCAAGGAAGTAAGTTTGATACTCCCCCGCACTTCAGGATGGTCAGATATACGGTTGGCATACCTGTGTAGAAAGGGCATCGAGGGTTGTGGATGCTCTACGGCCATCTGGCGAAGTGCCAATTCTCCCAACTACGCCTGCAAAGTCAAGGCTGAAGCCCAAATAACCGCCAAACGAGATCAGATTTGCTACACTGGGCGCCCAAATTCCAGGACACATAGGGTTACAAAATAATGAAGGTTCTGTTTATAGGTGGCACCGGCAACATCAGCACAGCCTGCAGCTGTCTCGCGGTCGAAACCGGTATCGAACTCTGGCATCTCAATCGCGGCAAAACCGGCAACCAGATTCAAGGCGTCAAAACTCTGGTTGCAGACATTAACGACAGAGCGGCACTGGAAGATGTGCTAGCTGACCACGTGTGGGACTGTGTGGTCGACTGGATCGCTTTTACGCCAGAACAGGTACAGCGCGATATTGAATTGTTCAGCGGTAAAACTGAACAATTTATTTTTATCAGCTCTGCATCTTGCTACCAGTCGCCGCCAGATTCACCGGTTATCACCGAAAACACCCCCCTGAATAATCCGTACTGGCAGTATTCACGCGATAAAATCGCCTGCGAGGAGCTGTTACTTAAGGCACATAAAGATATCGGGTTCCCCGTCACCATCGTTCGCCCCTCACATACCTACTCTAACGTTATTCCAATAGCCATCGGCGGGTGGGAAGAATACACCGCGATAGACCGCATGAAACGAGGCTTGCCCGTGGTAGTGCACGGAGACGGCAGCTCGCTTTGGGTACTGACTCACTCCGAAGATTTCGCCCAAGGATTTAATGGTTTGATCGGGCGTCAGGAAAGCATTGGGGAGGCATACCACATTACCTCAGACGAAGTGCTCACCTGGAACCAAATCTATCAGCAGATTGCCGACGCTCTTGGCGTTGAGGCGAAGCTGGTCCACGTAACCTCTGATCGCATATGTCGCTACGACCCGGAATACATAGGCCCACTTCTCGGCGATAAAACGGCTAGCGTTATTTTCGACAATAGTAAAATCCGCCAACTGGTACCGGATTTCCAGTGCACAACCCCGTTTGCCGAAGGTATAAAAACGACGCTTGAGTGGTTCGAAGCAGACCCCACTCGACAAACAGTGAGTGACGCGGCGAATAAAATGATGGATGAATTGATTGCCAGCGAATTGGCGTAATTCTCATATTCGGCACCCATCAGCTCTTCGGGGTTGATGGGTGCGCCTAGAGTAAACTAAACTCTGAAACGTACTTTGCTCGTCACCCGAGGCCAATACCTGGTTGTTTTCATGACTCCATTCTTTTTCACCAAATACCCCATCGTGCGTCTGTATGCGCTAGTTTCAGCCATTTTTGCGTTTTCCTTGTCCGCAAACTCGCTAGCGGATGAATACTATCGCTGGAAAGACGACGCAGGTGTCGTACACTACGGCGCTCTTCCCCCCGCAGGCGTCGAAGCCGAAAAGATCAAAACCTATGGCGGTAAAAAGCAAAGCTCGCGTGTTACAGCGTCTGCGGAGGCATCTAGTTCATCAAGCAGTGGTGCACTGCCACCCGAAGAGCAGGAACGCCGTAAAAAAGTGGCTGAAGCGCAAAAAGAAGCCTGTGACGCTGAAAAATCTCGATTGGAGTTGCTGAACAAACCGACGCGACTACGCATGAAAGATGAATCCGGCAATGTTCGAGTACTGAGCCAGGACGAAGTGATGAAAGAAATCGAGCTTTCGAAAAAATTTATCAGCGACAATTGCTAGGCGGCCTGGTAGAGGCCAAGGAAAACCCAGAACAAGGCCGCTCGCAGCGGCCTTTTTTACGTCAGTACTAAACGCTGAACCTCACATTATCATTTCCAGCCAGGTCTACTTTGATCGTTTGGCCAGGACTGAACTTGCCAGCCAACACCTCCTGCGCAAGCGGGTTTTCAATCAGCTGCTGGATTGCTCGCTTGAGCGGTCGAGCGCCGTATACCGGGTCAAAACCTGCCTCTGCGATTTTATCCATAACCTCATTGCTCATATCCAGCTTCAATTCACGCTCATGCAAGCGTTTGCGTAAAATTCCCAGCTGAATATCCGCAATGCCCCGAATTTGAGGTTTGCCCAACGGATGGAATACGACAACTTCATCAATACGGTTAATAAATTCTGGCCGGAAATGCCCTGCCACAACTTCCATGACCGCATCTTTCATGGCCGCGTATTTATGTTCGTTTTGCATGCTGTCATCCTGGCTCGACGACTCATCAAAATTGATACTGTCGTATGCCCGGTTTTGCGCAATATCCTGAATAGCAGCAGATCCAAGGTTAGAGGTCATCACAACGACTGTGTTGCGAAAATCTACAGTACGGCCTTGGCCATCCGTTAAGCGCCCATCTTCCAACACCTGTAATAAAATATTGAACACATCCGGGTGCGCCTTCTCCACTTCGTCCAGTAACACCAGGGAATAGGGTTTGCGCCGTACTGCTTCCGTGAGGTAGCCGCCCTCCTCATAGCCAACATAGCCGGGTGGTGCTCCAATCAAGCGCGCAACTGAATGCTTTTCCATAAACTCGGACATATCGATGCGTACCATCGCGTCCTGACTGTCAAACAAGAATTCCGCCAACGCTTTACAAAGTTCAGTTTTACCCACCCCGGTCGGCCCCAGAAACAGAAAAGAGCCATTCGGCCGATTGGGGTCAGACAACCCAGCGCGCGAACGTCTAACCGCATTCGCTACCGCAATAACGGCTTCACTTTGACCAATAACACGCTCATGCAACACCTCCTCCATGCGCAACAATTTTTCGCGCTCACCTTCGAGCATTTTGGACACAGGAATGCCGGTCCACTTGGAAACAACCTCTGCGATTTCCTCGTCTGTTACTTTATTGCGAAGCAGCTTCATTTCGTGCATTTCAGCCTGGCTAGCCATATCCAGCTGCTTTTCCAGTTCTGGGATGATGCCGTATTGCAATTCGGACATCCGGCCTAAATCGCCCGCGCGCCGCGCTGCTTCCAAATCCAGGCGAGCTTGCTCCAAATTACTTTTGATCTGCTGCGAACCTTGTAATGAAACCTTTTCCGCACGCCATATTTCATCGAGATCTGCATACGCGCGCTCAGCTTCGTCAATTTGCGACTCAATCAGGTCGAGTCGTTTCCGGGCAGCCGTGTCATCATCTTTTTTCACTGCTTCCCGCTCGATTTTGAGCTGAATAAGCCTGCGCTCCAGGCGGTCCATTTGCTCCGGTTTAGAGTCAATTTCCATCCGAATACGACTGCCCGCTTCGTCGATTAGATCAATCGCCTTGTCTGGCAGCTGGCGATCCGTGATATAGCGCTGCGACAATTTTGCCGCTGCGATAATCGCGGAGTCAGAGATGTTAACGCCGTGATGCAGCTCGTAACGCTCTTTCAAACCCCGCAAAATTGCGATGGTGTCTTCCTCATTGGGTTCATCGACCACCACTTTTTGGAATCGACGCTCCAGGGCCGCATCTTTTTCAATATACTGCCGGTATTCGTCTAATGTGGTCGCTCCTACGCAGTGCAGCTCACCACGCGCGAGCGCCGGCTTCAACATATTCCCGGCATCCATTGCACCTTCGGCTTTGCCCGCGCCCACCATGGTGTGCAGTTCGTCGATAAACAAAACAACCCGGCCTTCCTGTTTGCCCAGCTCGTTTAGTACTGACTTCAATCGCTCTTCGAATTCACCGCGAAACTTGGCGCCGGCAAGCAGCGCGCCGAGATCGAGCGACAGCAAGCGCCGGTTTTTCAAACCCTCAGGAACTTCACCATCAACAATGCGCTGCGCCAGACCCTCGACAATCGCTGTTTTGCCTACGCCGGGCTCACCGATCAACACCGGATTGTTCTTCGTTCGTCGTTGCAACACCTGGACAGTACGGCGAATTTCGTCGTCACGACCGATCACGGGGTCGAGTTTGCCAGCCTCAGCGCGGGCGGTAAGATCAATCGTATATTTCTCAAGTGCCTGACGGTTACCCTCTGCATCCGGGTTATCTACTTTTTCGCCACCTCGCACCTTATCCACCGCAGACTGCAACCGCGCAGCAGTGCCGTAGCGATTCAAAATTTTGCCGAGCTCGGCGTTGGCATCACGCATGGCCGCGAGCAACAAACTTTCACTGGAAATGAATTTATCGCCGTTCTTCTGTGCGTGCTTATCGGCCAGGTTCAATAGCCGGCCCAGTTCTGGCGACATATGTACATCGCCAGTGGGGTTCTGAATCCGGGCAAGATTTTCGAGCGCTTTCGTTAGTTCATTACGTAAACCGGCGACGTCAAAACCCGCACTCGCCAGCAACGGACGCACGGTCCCGCCCTGCTGGTCGAGCATTGCCTGTAACAGATGAACGGGCTCGATCTGGTTATGATCACGCCCCACGGCCAGAGATTGCGCATCAGACAGCGCAATTTGTAACTGATTGGTTAAGCGATCTATTCGCATGGGTTCACCTTATTTTCATTAATTTCGGGCGGCACTGCGCCGCCTATAACGCTGAAAAAGGTGGGGGCTTGCAGCTTAAACTCAAGCGCAAGAAGTGGATATTTATCGATCAATCCAGATAAGGCTGGCAAATCGCCCGGTCACGCCATCGCGGCGATAGGAATAAAAGCTCTGGGGTTCGCTATAAGTGCAGCGATTGCCGCCAAATACAGATTTTACCCCTACGCCACAAAGCTCCGCACGTGCCAACCGGAAGAGGTCTGCGTAGCATTTATCGCTGTGTCCAGAAGGGCAAAAACTGGCGTTTATATCCTCATCGAAATAACGTTTGCTGGCAGCTAAATCAAATGCGGTTTTTACGTCTGCACCAACCTCAAAGCAAGGCTGCGAGATCGCTGGCCCCAGGTAAACAGCAATATCCTTGGGAGCAGCACGAAAACACTGGATAGCCTCGCTAAGAATGCCTTGCGCCAACCCGCGCCAACCGGCATGCACGGCGGCAACCTCTCGGCCATCATTACTGGCCATCAGTACCGGCATGCAGTCTGCCGTCAACACGGCACACACCCGGTTCGGGGTTGCGCTATAAATACCATCAGCGAACTTGGGGCAATGGTCTTCACCCTCGCGCCAAACAACCGTGCTGTGCGTTTGTGTCAGCCAGGTTGGCTCACTGGGCAAAAGGCCTTGCAACCACTCACGATTCCGGGCGACGTGCTCTGCGCGGTCACCTACATGCGAAGCAAGATTGTTGCTTTCGTAGGGCGCTTGGCTAACGCCACCTGAGCGCAGCGTTACGCGAGCCTGTACACCGGGAGGGCATTCCCATTCTGGCTCAAACAAATGTTGCATCATCGAGCGTACGCTCTGAGCAGTAAAAGCAGGTTGTTGATATCTTCGGCCAGTGGCACCTGCCACTGCAGGTACTCGCCAGAAGCCGGGTGCTGCAATCCAAGTTGAACCGCATGCAGAGCCTGGCGGGGAAGCGACGACAGCGGTACTAAATCAGGATTTTCCCGCAAAAGCTTAGCCGGCAGGCGGCGGCCATAAACCGGGTCACCAACCAGCGGGTAGCCCAAATGCGCCATGTGCACCCGAATTTGGTGGGTACGGCCAGTTTCTAATTGCAACCGCAAATGAGTAAACCCATCGAAGCGGGCAAGCGCCGTGTAATGGGTCACCGCGGGTTTACCAGAGGAAACCACCGCCATGCGTGTTCGATTAGTTGGATGGCGTCCGATAGGCGCATCGACAAATCCGGAACTTCGCACTTCACCAATAGCCAGCGCCTCGTACTCACGCTTAACGGTACGCGCCTGCAACTGTGCAACGAGATTGTTTTGCGCTGCGGTGGTTTTTGCGACGACCATTAGGCCGGAGGTATCTTTGTCCAGCCGATGTACAATTCCCGCTCGCGGCAGGAGCGATTGCGCCTGGCGATGATGAATAAGGCCGTTTAACAAGGTACCCGTGTAATTACCCGCTGCGGGATGTACAACCAAGCCAGCCGGTTTGTTGAGCACGAGAATAGCCTCGTCTTCATAAACGACATCGAGAGGAATTGGCTCCGGAAGCCACTCGCCCTGTGGCTCCTCCAGCACACTAAGGCGCAAGCACTCGCCGCCAGCCAGCTTCAATTTAGGTTTAGCTGGCTCACCGTTCACGGTAAGCCGCCCCTGTTTGATCCACTGCTGTAAACGGGCACGGGAAAATTCCGGGAACAATTCAGCGGCGACCTGATCCAACCGACTGTCCATAGCAGTGAATGGCACTTGCGCCTCGACAATGTTTGACTCTGGCCCATCCGCAGACGACAGGGGTTCAGGAAGGTCGTTAGACCCGTTATTTGGCATTTGTATTTAAACCTTTTACTGCATTACACTGTTCGCCCCCTTCGGGCGGGCGACATAATAACCCGAATTCAATAGCGCCGCGCCATTGCGGTTGCCGAGTAGTGAAAGTAGCAATTTAGGGCCCCGTTAGGGCCAGGTCTCAGAATGATAAAACACCCCGCCGTAATCGCCCTTGTCACCGCGGCTCTGCTCACTGTTGGATGCAGCAGCAACGACGATAAGCTTGCGCAATCCAGTGAACAGGTCACCTATAATCTCGCGCAAAAATACCTGCGCTCTTCCAACTGGTCTGCCGCCATCGAGGCGCTAGAGGTAATGGAAGAAAACTTTCCATTTGGCTCCTACGCGGAACAAGCCCAGCTGGAGCTGATCTACGCGTATTTCCGCGGCAATGAGTATGACGCGGCCATCGCCTCAGCTGACCGCTTCGTGCGCCTGCACCCGCAGCACAGAAATGTCGATTACGCATTTTACATGCGCGGCATCGCTGCCTTCCATAACGATACCGCGTTCTATTCAATGCTGCCGACGGATATCACCCAGCGCGACGCCGGGACCGCAAAGGATTCCTTCGATTACTTCGCCCAGCTCATTGACCGCTATCCGGACAGCCCGTATGCCCTCGACGCCCAGAAGCGAATGATCTATCTACGCAATATGCTCGCACGTTATGAAATTCACGTAGCCAACTACTATTTCAAGCGCAGCGCCTACCTGGCTGCAGCCAATCGCGGGCGCTATGTGGTGGAAAATTTTGAAGGCACTCCCGCGGTACCAGACGGCCTGGCAGTGATGGCGCAGGCCTATCAGATGCTGGGAATGGATGATTACTCGAAGAGTGCGGAGAAGGTGTTAGTTAAAAACTTCCCCAACCACCCAGCGCTTAAAGACGGGAAGTTCGATTACCGCTTTGACCGCGACGACAATCGCACCTGGGTGGATTATGTAACCTTGGGGTTGTTCAAGCGCCGCCCAACCATTAATTTCGACACGCGAGAAATATACAACCCCTTCTACAACGAGGATCTCGACCCTCAACCGCCGGGTTAATCCCCGATAGTCCAGCCGTTGGTAATCGGGTAGCGACGATCGCGCCCGAATGCCCGCGCGCTGATACGAATGCCTACCGGCGCCTGGCGACGTTTGTATTCGTTGATATCAATCAGCCGGATAACTCGCATCACATCATCCCGGTTATAGCCCGCTTCGATAATCGCCTCGGCACTCAAATCCTGTTCAACATACATTGCCAGAATTGCATCTAAGATCTCGTAGGGCGGCAATGAGTCCTCGTCTTTCTGATCCGGAGCCAGTTCCGCCGACGGGGGGCGGGTGATGACCGATTCAGGGATAACGGCAGATACCGTATTGCGATAACGGGAAAGCGCGAATACCAGCGTCTTGGGAACATCTTTCAATACATCGAGACCACCTGCCATGTCACCGTACAGGGTGGCATACCCTACAGCCATTTCGCTCTTGTTACCGGTAGTCAGTACCAGATACCCAAGCTTGTTAGATATTGCCATCAACAGAACGCCTCGGCTTCGCGCTTGAATATTCTCCTCAGTTGTATCGCGTTGGGTATTGGCGAATGCACCGGCCAGTTGCGCGGAAAAAGCGTCGTACATGGGCTCAATGCTAATGCTTTGGTAGCTAACCCCCAGGCGGCGCGCTTCTTCCTCCGCATCGGTCTTACTCATATCGGACGTATAGCGAAACGGCATCATCACCGCGTTAACCCGATCGGCACCAAGTGCATCTACCGCGATCGCCAGGGTGAGGGCGGAGTCAATCCCGCCAGACAACCCCAGTACAACGCCCTTGAAACCATTTTTATTGACGTAATCCTTCACACCTAAAACAAGTGCGTCATAGGTTACCGCCAATGGGTCATCGTCGAGCGTTTGGAGGTTGGAGACAGGTGCTAGCGTTCCTTCTTGCGCATTAAAAGCGACAACCGCGCTATGCTCACGGAACATAGGCGCCATACGTAAAATTTCTCCACCAGGGTTCGCACAGAAAGAACCACCATCGAAAACCAGTTCATCCTGGCCGCCCACCTGGTTGACGTAGACTACAGGTATACCTATTTCTGACGCCCTCGCTGCCACTAAGCGTTCTCGCTCCGCATGTTTCTCGGCATCGAACGGCGACCCGTTCAAGTTAAGCAATAGATCTGCACCTTTGGCTCGAGCGCGCAATATAGGCCCGCCATCCCAGATATCTTCACAAATGGTTAGCCCAACTGGAACGCCTTTGCAATCAAAGGTAACACTCTCCTGGCCTTCAGAAAAATACCGCTTTTCATCAAATACCTGGTAGTTCGGCAACGCCTGCTTTGCGTACTCGCAGATTACCCGGCCACCGCAAATAACGCCGGCCATATTGTACATACGCCCAGCAATAGTTTTGGGGTAGCCTATCACCACATAACTTGCGAGAGATTGATCGCACAACCAGTTCAGGGCGCGTTCAACCCGCCGGTCGCAACTTGGCCTTAGTAGCAGATCTTCCGGTGGATAGCCTGTGAGCGTAAGTTCGGGAAATACGACGATGTCGGCATGCTGCTCACGCTCAAGCTGCTGAGCGACGCGAAGGATTTTTTTTGCATTGCCGTCGATGTCGCCCACCAGCGGGTTAATCTGAGCCATCGCGATATTCAAGGTTGTCATATACTGTCTCAATCAAGGGGTTCTGCTATATCATCAGCCGCTATTTTCGATGATTCAGCTCTGATTGCCTAGGGCCTATTGAAAAACGTCGTCAACGCTGGTATTCCGAACAAATAGCATTCTCAGTTGTGGCGACGGTCGAAACAATGAAGCGTGCCGGGTGGCCATGAGCGATCCCCCAGCAAATAGAGCGGGACTGATTCTCCAAATTAACGCGCCAGCAAACGCAAGGTACAATGCGTAAACGATTAATCATGGCCCTATGCGACCGAATGTGGTTGATAGCCAAAGCAATAACGAACGCAGCACAGCCTGTACAGTTCTCACTATGACTCAACTAAACCCCTCACCCGCGCCAGCCCATAATATTCAGGTAATACAGGTATATCTCTACTACCGGTTAATTGTCAGCGTGTTGCTATGGCTGACGTTTATTCTTGGCTCAGACGACGGCATTTTGGGAGAGCAGATTCCGCAGCTATTCAGGATAACTTCCGCCAGTTACTCGCTGCTTTGTCTGGCGACCATTTTTGCATTTCCGCCATCTTCACTGGTTAACAGCATGAAACGAATCAGTTTCATGCTGTTAACGGATACCGCCGCCCTATTCCTGATGATTCACTCCAGTCATGGGATAAGTAGTAGTTTGAGCTATCTGCTGCTAATCAACGTGGCGATGGCAAGTATTTTCATACGGGGTCAGTTGGCCTTCGCGTTTGCGGCGATAACCAGTTTGCTGGCGCTGGCAGAAGCCTTTTATGCGCCGAGTCTCAAAAGTAATATATCCAGCCAGCTTTTTGCAGCAGGCACATTAGGCATTTTAATTTTCCTTACCACGGTCAGTTTTCACTACCTCACCGACAAAGTCCGCAAAAGTGATATAGAAGCAGCGTTCCAAGCTCAGTACGCGCAACAGCTACAACAACTGGCACAGCACATTGTGACAAGAATGCGCACCGGTATCATTGTCATAGACAATACCAATTGCGTGCAGCTTATCAACCAGTCAGCGCTGCAATTACTGGATTTGCCAATGAGCAACTACATAGGCCGCGCATTGGGGGAGTTTTGTAACTTTGAGGCACAGGTCGAAGACTGGCGAAACTCTAACGCATCCTCAATCCCGCGGATACACACCCTGCGACCTGGACAGGAAGTCAGAATAAGTTTCGCAAGGCTGGAGACATCCGAAGAAGAGCGAGCGATTGTATATATGGAGGATCATCGCTCACTGGCGCAACAAGCCCAACAGCTCAAACTCGCCAGCCTGGGTCGACTCACCGCGAGTATCGCGCACGAAGTGCGTAATCCGTTAGGTGCTATATCCCACGCCGCGCAATTATTGTCTGAAATAGATTATTTTCACGGCACAGATCAGCGCCTTGTTGAAATTATCATCGACCAATCCTCGCGCGTTAACCAGATTATTGAGAACACACTGGTCATCTCCCGCAGAAAAGAGCCCAAACCTGAAATACTTGAGCTAACCCAGTGGATTCCCAAATTCATCAATCAATACCAACCCGCGCAACACGGGAATGTCGGGTTTAGCGTTTCAACAGCCCATATTAGCGCAAAGTTTGACCCCACCCACCTGGCACAAGTGTTAACCAATTTATGCGACAACGGATTGCGCTACAGCAAGCTCCACACAGGCGATGCCTTTATAGAAATCCATGCCGGAATCGGCGACAATGATGAATCAGCTTATATTGACGTTATCGATAATGGTCCTGGTGTCGCGGAAGCCCAACTGGAACAAATATTCGACCCTTTCTACACCACCGATGACAAGGGGTCTGGACTCGGCCTTTTCATATCCAAAGAGCTCTGTGAAATCAATCAGGCGACGCTCAGCCATTTCAAAACGAAAGAAGGAAAAAGCTGTTTTCGCATTAACTGCTCCCACCACCAAAGAATGATATAACTATGGCCAGCGTTCACGCACTCATAATCGACGACGAACCCGACATCCGCGAACTGCTCGAAATTACTCTCGCTCGCATGGGGGTCGATGTGGTAAGCGCAGCTAATATTGCTGAAGCAAAACAAGCCCTGACCAAGGGCGGATTCAATATTTGCTTGACGGACATGAAGCTGCCTGATGGGAACGGAATTGATCTGGTTAGATACATTCAGAAATATGATGCAGAGTTACCGGTCGCCGTAATTACCGCACACGGGAATATGGACACGGCGATTGAAGCCATGAAAGCAGGCGCGTTTGATTTTGTTAGTAAGCCCATCAACCTGAGCGCGTTGCGAAAGCTGATTGATACCGCCATTACGTCGAACCAATTAGCGGCAGTGCCAAACGTCGAAAGTGAAAGTACCAACAAAATTATTGGCGCTTCCGAAACGATCATCTCACTAAAAAAATCCATTAAAAAATTAGCCCGCTCACAAGCGCCGGTTTATATTAGTGGCGAATCGGGCAGCGGGAAGGAATTGGTCGCACGTTCAGTTCATGAGCTGGGGCCTCGCTCGACTAGTCCATTTGTGGCAGTAAATTGCGGCGCAATTCCCAGTGAACTCATGGAGAGCGAATTTTTCGGCCACAAAAAAGGAGCTTTTACCGGCGCATCCCAGGAAAAACAAGGCTTGTTTCAGGCCGCAGATGGCGGCACCCTTTTTCTGGATGAAGTCGCTGACTTACCTCTGGAAATGCAAGTCAAATTACTTCGTGCTATTCAGGAAAAAGCCATTCGCCCAATTGGCGGCCAAACAGAAATTTCTACGAATGTAAGAATCCTGTCAGCGACTCATAAAAACCTTGAGGAACTGGTTAACAATGGCAATTTCCGTCAGGATCTGTTTTATCGGCTCAATGTTATTCAATTAAAAGTGCCAGCGTTGCGTGAACGCAAATCGGACATCCCATTGCTCGTGGAATCGCTTCTCTCCCGCATTGCTGAAGCCTGCGAAATGGCGCCCCCAAGCCTCGGCCCCAAAGCACTCCAGATGTTGATGGATTACGACTACCCAGGCAACATTCGCGAACTGGAAAACATTCTCGAACGCGCTTTCACGCTTTGCGAAGAAGACGTAATAAATGACACCGATCTGCAAATCAACCAAAACTCTGCCGTTATTGGTGAAAGCAGTGTGGACAGAGTGTCAAAATTCAGTCACTATACTGCAAGCAAAAACCACGATTCTATCGACGATTATCTTGCTGAAGTGGAAAAGGAAATCCTCTGCGAGACGCTCGAACACACCCGCTGGAATAAGACACTGGCGGCAAAAAAACTGGGTATCAGTTTTCGTTCATTGCGTTATCGTTTAGCGAAACTGGGTTTGGACGACTCTGATTAGCCGCCAGCTAATTTTATTATCCTCTTGAGTTAAGGCGAAGGAAACGCCCCATCCCCCGTTCTCTTTTTTCATATTTAGCGAGCCTTCAAATGAGATAAATGCTGAGAGGGATGCTCGCATGTGCTCAATTCACACCAGTCAAAGACACTTTCATCATACCGAGCTGCGGCTTGCTCAAAGCGGTTTTACCCTCGCCAACCTGCTAACTTCGCTCGCTATTATCGCCATAGTGTGTAGTTTTGCGATACCAGGATTCGACGGCTTATGGAAGAAAAACCGGTTGCGCATACAGCAGAGCGAGCTGCAACGGGTGCTAAACTACACCCGCTCGCAAGCAATCAATACGGGTTCAACCGCGATTATTTGTCCGAGTAACGACGATATCAACTGTTCGGGAAATTGGCAGCAACCGCTGATTATTTTCAGCGATATAAACAACAATCGAAGCCGGGATGCCAACGAACCCCTGTTGCGAAAAGCGATACTAATACAGCCCGGCAGAGAAACACTCGCCATACGCACGTCTGGCAGCAGCAACCTGTTGCGCTACAAAGCTACAGGTGAGACAAGTGGTCAGAATGGAAGGTTCTTCTATTGCCTGGGTGACACGGAAGAATATCGGGGCCAGATAATTTTCATACGCACTGGGCGCTCACGATTTGCGCACGAGTCGGAATTACAAAGCGGTTGCGGATAAGGATAAAACAAAACCGGCACAGGTTTGCGTTGAATCTCCACTAGTGCAACGGACAGGGAGAAAACATCGTTTTTTTACTTTTGTTTAAGCATCTAACGATGAGAGTTATTCAACAGTACTATCTGTATACGACGCCACTAGCGCCAACATTCTTCCACACTACCGGTTCCCGAATAACCCTTAACACCATTACTGGTATAAGTTAGCGTTAAACATTTATCATCCGTAAACCCTGATGGCGTAACTGTCAAAGTATATGTTGTGCATGCGCCAGCGGGCAAACAAGCAACACTGGAGGTGTAGTGATTCTCGCTGCTGTAGGTATCCGCCATTCCCAAACCGCAAGCCTCTGCGCTACATCCAGAGGGCGCTTCGATGACACCGGTATAAGTAGCGTATTGGGTGTAAAAGCGCTCTTCACGTGAGGCTAAGTCTAATATATAGGCTTTACCATCCGCCCGCTTTGCGCGCAGCACCTGCTTCTGGTAGCCAGGAATAGCGATAGCGGCCAAAATGGACGCAATTGCCAGCACAATCATCAACTCTATTAACGAAAAACCACGCCACCCGATTCTAGCCATTATCCCCCCACCTAACCCTTTTAGTTAAATCCTATAAACCCGGCAATTAAATAGGTGACCCTACCTCTTTAATTGCGCGCCCCCGGAAGAATACCGAAAATGTGTGCGTCTTCTGATGTTCTACCTACTAAGCTCGCAATTTTCACTGTCAAGTTAATAGGCGGCGCAGGGTTCCAGTTATTATTTTAAAATACTCCAAGAAGACCGACGAGATGGCCGGATTGTGTCACCGCTCAGTCGCTCAACTTCCAGATCACCACCGTAGCCAGGCACCACTAACCGATCATCAACTATGGATGAACCACCAGGAGCTGTCGGTAATTCGGCACTCGCTGAGTCTTCCCGGTCAGGAAACACATCAAACCGTGGATGTCCACCATCGACAAAGTTGACAGCCATAATAAATCCACTGCCGCCGCCAGCACACATTGCGTTACTCGGGATGGTCGACGTGAAAATCACAGAATTACCGTACTTGATTGGATTAATTACCAAACGCTCTTTTAGTTCAGGCATATCAATTTTCCAGCCAAAAACCTCTTCACCCGAGGACACAGAGTAGTCCACTGGGTTGCGCGTAATGGAGCGGTTGCGTGTGCCCGGCAGATAAACCATCTCTTGGGTAATTAAATCGGAAGATTGCAAACCGCCAGCGCTTTCACCAGCATCCCAGACACCATAAAGTGACTGCAGGTCTTCCGTATAAGTATCTCCATCAGCCAGGTATTGGCCTGTGCCGAAGGCAATTAACAAGTTAGGATCAGTGGTTAGGGAATATTGCGACGGGTGCGCGACAACCAGAGGCTTGGTTGTTATCGGCTGACGATCAGCAGCTGCACAACGACCACTGCTGTCCAAAGCCGCGCGACACGCGGTAAACAACGGTTCTTTAGTCGCGCCGTCCTCATGCGCTATTTCCCATTCCGAGGCTACTGTGCTGCTTATATCGAACGCCCAGAGGTTACCCTGAACATCTCCGGCGTAAACCCGGTCCACTATTGCGTCGCCATTGAGATCAACGATAGAAGGCGTCGAGAGACCGTTGCATTCGCTGTCGACCAAGTTACAGTCAGAAACGGAACCTATAGTCGTAGTGATTTCCCGATAAGGCACCCCTGCCGAGCCTTCATGCCCGTCCAAATAAAGAATAAATAAAGACGCTTTATAGCTGCCGTCATTGTTGTAACCGTTGCCAAAAATCGCAGCCCACTCGCCGTTATTCAGCTTTGCAATTTGCGGCCGGCCGACGGTATATCCCATGTTTGCATGGGTAAATTCCATTTTTACAATACTATCTGCGGAACTCTCAGAAAACCCAGCAGGGTTCGTAATGTCCAGCACATAAACACCTTTACCTCCGGCCCCTAGCCCACCTACCAGGTAAGTTCGCCAGGCACCGTTCACAAAAACATCTGCAGTGGTGGGGGTTGCATCGACATAAGATACGTGTGAGTTGTAAAAGCTCTCATCCGTCAGGTGATGCAGCCCTTGGCCCGCTTGCTCCGAGAATAATAGCCCCGGAATGTAGGCAAATAGCTCCCGCCCTCCTTGTCCGTTCGCTCTGGCGTCGAACGCGTGCAACATTCCATCGTTAGCGCCAACATAAATTACGGGATTTCGGTTTCGCTGCGCATCAACAAATGTAGAGCGGTAACCGTCACTTTGTCCCTCCATAAACTCAGGGTAGGGTGCATTCGGTACACTCACGAATACCGGACTGGAGTGCACTATATCGCCCAATACGCGCCCGTTTTCCCGGTTGCGAAAGAATTTCCCTTGTATTTGGGCACCATCGACAGTGACGTCACCTCTGATAAATGCCACCACCGCATCCAAGAGCTCTTTGTTCGCCGCAAGCTGAGTGGAATTACCGGTGGTGAAAGAATATGGGCTGTCAAAAAGCAGATCTCTGAGCTGAGTCTCATTAAGAGAGTTGCTCGCCGGCAGCCGATAATCAGTACCTGCTGGAGCGCGAAAGGGAATGCCCCGGCTGCCATTAAACGTAATGATATCCCGCTCTGGCTGCGCCGAATTTGGCGCGACACGACTTTCGAGCAGATCCCCAGCACTCCAGACTAAACGACCTTCATCAACAGAAATGCCGTTGTCGATTTGGAAAGCTTCGATATTGCCCTGCCAGTTGGCCGTATTGAACCACCCCTTGAAAAGCAGGGTTCCATTACCCGTACTTGTCGAATTAAAACCTACAGAAGCAGCCGTTCCTCTGGCATCGCTGGCAATAGAATCCTCAACCTCTTCCAGGTCTCGCACCAACTGTTCAGGATTGGACGAACTAAAAAAATTACCTCGACCATTGACCGTTGCATGAAACAGATCGTCAATTGTTTCGGGCGAAGAGTAAGTGACATCGTCAGGCCAATGTGCAGCACTTCCGTCGAAACCGGTAATCGTCCAATTGCTGTCATTCTGCAAATAATCCAGCGTGTCGACACTGGAATTGTTCGCACTGCGCAGCAACGCTTTAGGGTCAAAATTCCCTTCAACACCGAAAGCAACTGCGTAGGTGGTCATGTGTTGATGAGTGGCAGTATCGAGCGGATTTCCCGAGTTAACGTCGTTTTGCAAATCGCCCCGCAAATCCGTGTTGTAGTAGTAATCGGCGATATCCCCCAGGTGCCCTGAAACACCGTCACCGTCCTGATCGCCGATCGCATCAATAGCATTGGCGTTCGAGTACCCATCCGTCATAAGCACCGTAAAATTTTGCTGACAGGAACCACCTTCGCCAGCCGTCAGTATTGGGCTCGGGGTATTCTCCGCGAAAATTGGCCGGACGTCGTCGGCGTCGGAAGCTGAGCGTGGTGCTAGCCCAGCGAAATAACGACCAGCATGATCCAGCGCTCGCTCAAGTGGGGTACCGCCACTCGCACCAATATCTTCGGCCTTCGAGAGCAATTCATCACGCTGAGTATCCGTCATGGCGTCAACCGGAACACTATGCCGGATCGCGCCGTTGATCGTGGCAAGACCTACGCGCTGGTTTGACGTCGCCAACACCCGAGTGAGCGCGCTTTTCATTGCGTAGGCACGCGTGCGGTAATAGGTGAACCAATTCGCATAGTTGGTTTTTTGATAGTCTTTAAGTTCAATCCCTGTCGCAGCCGTATTCTCGAGCGCACCACTAAAACCCACCAGCGCATTTAAGGTTGAGCCCGGCTGTATCGCCGTACCGTCAATTGAGGCCGGATCTTCGCTACATTCGCCCGCATCAAATTGGCCCTGGGTTCCGTTCGCAGCATCGTCAACCCAGGGCATATATTTATGGTCGGTTAAATCGACGCTGTTAATAAAAGTCTGCTCTATCCGACTGACGCGATTACCTTCTTCGTATATGTAATCTACAGTGATATCTATATCCGCTGTCAAAGCCTTGGTGGGATCCAATTTCGCTGCGGAAAAATCTGCATTGGGATACCCCGCCCAGGGTTCATATGCGACGTCGGGGTTATAGGCGAGAACGTTGTAACCGGAACACACCCGCAGCACATCTTCATGTGTCTGGATGTCCACCATATCGTAGTAGCTTATCCACTCATTGCGATAAGACGCAGAAATTCTTGAGTCTAAAATTTCAGGCTCAGGGTAAGCCAACTGAGCGCCCCGTGATTTTAAAATCCAGAAAGACATACTCATCGAGTCGTCTACCAGATATAAAATGTTAGGGGTAACACCAGTACCCACATAAAGAGGGACATCGCTAAGGCGGCCTGGCGCCGCACATACCGCGACAGTCAAAACGGAGCTTGCCAGAGCTACCAGTATTTTATATTTGCGGGATTGACAATTTTTCCGTGGCAAATATTTCATGAGGGTTCGCCTTTTATTAGTCTGTTTCCGTTAACACACGACGCCTGTTCACTAGTGCCTCTCACATCCAGGCGCTTATTGGCGGTATGTGTGCTGCTGCTTTAGCAACTTAAACCACGCGTTTAAATAAATAATCTGGGTATTTCGGGATTAAAAATAACTGAAATTCCCGGGCCCATAACCGGTGCGATAGGTACTTTCCAAGACTGTATAGATGTTCGAATCTTTCGCCCAACCGATCGCGATAATGCGAAAAATATACGGGCTGAAATCTCCGGCGCCGCGCCGAGCCGAGCCGTCTGCATCATAATCGTTGACATTTCGCGCGGCGGTGCCGGTATCTCTACCTAGAAATTCGATGACGTATTTAGGTTGATTCGCGACTAGCCCGGTACTCACAATATCTACAGCCGGGTTGTGCCCTCTGCTGGCCCAGTTTTCCGCAAGCGTCACATCCGCAATGGCTTCGCCGCCTGTCCATATTGGCGCTGCGTTGTTGTATCGGGTCGCAACTGCCGAATACAAACCCAGAGTACCGTTGAACTGCGCAAGATCCGCAGAGCTATTAAGATTACTATCCAACCATTTTTCGGCAGTATTAAGTGCGGACTCTGCCGCTATTCGCGCAGTCGTTTTCTGTTTGGTATTAGCCGCCATGCGTTCCTGCAGAGTAGACGACTGCATGTTGGAAACGCCAATCATCGACATCACCAGCAGAATAATCAGGGCAATTACCAGAGTTGCACCGGACTGACCATGTAAATGTGAAGGGAGTTTTCGCAAACGATCCATGTTCATTCCTCTATCGCTGTTATAGCCCTGCGGCCAAACGTGAATAATCGACCGGCAATTGGTTCTGCATAAGAAATGTGCGTGCGTAAGTTTTGGTTAACAATGGACTGCCATCGTTTGTTGGCGCCGATTCGATAGAATTAAACGTTGCGCTAACTCGCACACGATCTACAAAAAACCAGCGTGCTGCGTTCATCGCGTCGGCAGTGTGAAAATACAATTTGCCGTCGACGTCCTGCCAGCCGTACTCCACATCAAATGCGCTGATACCTTCAACCAATTCGTCGTTATTCCTGCGCAGCGCACAATATTGCGGAGACGAAGACGAGCAGGATTCACCGAGGGCGTTGCCAGCGGCACTCGTACCAATGGAATAAGTGATTGCCCCTGTATCTCCGCCATAAACATATGCGACGGCACTCTCGAGTGCTGTGCCGGTACCACTGCTGTCACTGGCCATGGTGTACTGCCGACCGAGAGAACCCGACGCTATTTCCACGTAACCATCAACTTCGGGACTGTTTGTATTGCCAATTTCAAAAAACGAGACCCGTGAGCAATCTCCGATGGCAGCTACTTCCCCAGATTTAAAATCTGTAAGGCCTGAGGCGTAGATCTGATTACCGCCGGTTATCGCCGTAACTGCACGACGGGATTTTGCGGAGAGATAACGCACAGTTAAACTGTCAAAAGCAAGCGAGCCTACATCCACGTCGTTTTCGCCACTGACAAACATACTAAAATCGTTCTCTTCACCTGCAGCAGCGTTAGTTGTTACCAACTGATCGTAACGCGGCACAACATCCATATAGTCGTCAGCTGCTTCAGAAAAGTATTGCCGGGGGTAGGCTGATTTAAGTGAAAAACACCCGGCGTAGCCGGCTTGTTTTATGTCCTGCTCTAACCGGCTAAATGCGAAACGCGCGTTTTCCTGAATTGCTGCTGCGCCCGAAACCGTTTTTGCATTAACGGTTGAGGTTGCATACAGCTGAACCACCCCGGCCAAAATGAATAGCCCTATTGCCATCGAAACCAGAATTTCGACCAAACCAATACCGCGTTGCTTAAAAATAGTGGTGTTCATGGGTTACAACCTCAGCTCATAGGTGTAACACGTTAATTCCGTCGCTGACTCACCCCAATCATTCCCAGTGCATCCGGTACCAGTCGCACCGTTGCGATTGTGATCCCACATCACTTGAATGGTGTAGGCGTTAGTTGTTGAGTCAAAGGTGATTTTGCCAACGCCGCCTGGCAGCGTTGTTGCTAACTGCTCCGCCCACTGGGCTTCGTCGTACGCGATCTGCTGAGTTGCCGTGCATCCGCTGGAACAGTCGGGCAGACTGGCCGTTCCACTTGACGTATCGATGCCGTCATAAGCATCGTCGTCTGCACTTGAGTCAATATCGTTGAACGCCAGAATCCGGTCGACCATATCTGCGGCGAGCAGGTTCGCTTCAGTCACCAGATTCGCACGCTGGTTGCTGTTGACACCATTAGCCTGCATTGCGAGGGTGCCCAACAAGCCAATCGCCAATACAAATAGAGCAACGACAGTTTCCATCATGGTGGAACCCGCTTGCTGGCGCGGCAGTGAGGCGTGTTTAAATTGGGTAGCTTCCATACCAAAATATCCTGAAGTGAGCCTGTAAATTAAGGGCAGGTAGCCCCTGTCGATACCCGATTGCTGCCTACATTGGTGAGCGTAATCGTTCGTGAATGTAAGGTGTCTGCTCCGCTCGTTGCATCGCCCTGGCACACAGAAAGTGCGTTCACGCCAGCTACGCGCTCACCATCAATATTGAAGCGAGCCGCATAAGGCGCGCCGGCGTCAGCCACAACTGTCAGAGAGGAATCCCCTCCTGACTCACCTCCGGCACGCAAGATTTCCTCGCCCGCATCGAGTGTGCCGTCGGCATCTTCGTCGACAAACACCAGCCAACCAGAGCTCCAGTCGGCCTGACTGAGACAGCTCGTTTGATCAGCCGTTGCACAAATGACAGTAGCTTTGCGGCGAGAAATAGCCTCGCTACGCGCATACGCGAGTGTCGACGTAATCAGACCGAGCTGCGAGTTGAGTTCCTGTTTACGTAGCGTGCCCTGAAAGCTCGGCACCGCAAAACCCACAACAATGGCGAATATGACCATTGCGACCAAGAGCTCCGGGAGGGTAAGGCCTCGCTGCAAGCGATTCCTTTGGCTTACATGTATTAGCGATTTCATAGCTGAGATTTATAACAGAGACGGAATTTTGACGCGATAAGAGGGGATGAACGGTAAATAATGTCGACGAAACGCTATTGCAGTGCTATTAAATTCTAAAAAGCGCAGTTTCTTATTATTTTTATAACAAATATGACGCAGCAAACAACATTTTTTTGACTTTCAAGCGGTGAAATCACATAACCAACGTGAGTTATGGCACACATTTCAACATTAGACCGAATTGGCGAATTGTTGATTTGTGAACCATTTCTCAAATTCGCCAGTGGAGAGCTAGGGGCGTCAGTTAATCAGTGGGTAACCACGGGCGCGACATCGATAATTCGTACATCGAACGTGATCGTTTCACCCGCCAAAGGGTGATTAAAATCGACAACGACCGTTTGGTCGTCAAAAGAACGGATGACCGCGGGGTTTTCGGCTCCAGCGGCGTCACTAAAACCAATCACCAGGCCGACCTCCAGAGGAAAATCCGCAGCGAATTCATCTCGCTTCACATCCTGGACGTTGTTGGGATTAGGTTGGCCAAAGGCTTTCTCAGGGGGGATCGCGAAGCTTTTTTCGTCGCCTGCAATCAACCCGAACAGCGCCTCTTCAAAGCCGGGCAACAGGTTGCCGTCCCCAACCGTGAACTGCGCTGCATCGGCTTCGAAGTTGGAGTCAACCACGTCCCCGGAGCCGAGCTTAAGCGCAAAGTGAAGCGTCACCTTTGTATTCGGGCCGATCGGCAATGCGTTCATTTCGCGTCTCCATATTTGGCGACCTTGGTGCCGAACAGCGAATCCCACACTAACAGTGCTGCGCCTATACATATCGCGGAATCAGCGATATTAAACGCCGGCCATTCGTGTTCTTTATAGTGAACCACAATGAAGTCCACCACATAACCCAACAGCATGCGATCATACAAATTGCCCAATGCCCCACCAAGCACAAGGGCCAGCGCCAAAGCTTCCATCCATTTCTGTTTCGGCAGTTTGGCAATCCAAAAAATTAACAACACGCTTACGCCAGCGGCCAGCAGTGCAAGAAACCAGCGCTGCCAGCCGCCAGCATCGTGAAACATGCTGAAGGCAGCACCAAAGTTGTGTCGCAAAGTAAAGTTAAAAAAGCTCGTAATGGGTTCTGGCTGATGTAACACCAACATATGACTCGCCACATTTTTGGTGATCTGATCCAGCAGGATCACCAGCAGCGCTACCCCATACCACTTCAGCGCGGCGAGAACATTCAGTTTATGCATAGTGACGAACTTCCCCATTACCTTCAACATTCGACACACAGCGGCCACATAGCTCCGGATGCTCGCTATGGCTTCCCACATCATCGCGCTGGTGCCAGCAACGGGCACACTTAGCCGCTTCCGACTTGGTTACCGCAACCTTCAGCCCAACAACGTCCACCTGATCTGCGTCTTCAGGTGCCTCATCCAGTTTTTTCAGATTGACCGCGGACACCAGCAACACAAAGCGCAACTCCTCACCTAGCGAATTCAATTTTGCGTGGAGTTCATCACTCGCATATAGGGTGACTTCCGCCCCGAGTGAGCCACCGATAACCCCGGAACTGCGCTTGCTCTCGAGCACTTTGTTTACGGCAGTTTTTACTTTCGCCGCGGTCTGCCAGTAGCTGTTATTAAGCGCGTCGTCTTCGCTCAACTCCGGTAACTCAAGCCACTCAGCCACGAATACCGGCCCCGTTTTTTCACCGGGCAGCGCCTGCCAGATTTCATCAGCGGTAAACGACAGGATCGGCGCGATCCAGCGTACCAGCGCTTGTACAATCAGGTACTGCGCCGTCTGCGCTGAGCGGCGGGCGCGGCTGTCCTCCTGCATCGTGTACACACGGTCTTTAATGATATCGAGATAAAAGCCGCCCATATCGACAATGCAGAAGTTATGAATTTTCTGATAAATAGTGTGGAACTGGTAGCTGTCGTAGCAGGCGACTATGTCCCGCTGCAGCTTGGCCGCACGATCAACTGCCCAGCGATCCAACGCGACCATATCGTCAAAGGCGACACTGTTGATCGCCGGATCGAAGCCGTTAAGATTCGACATAAAATAGCGCATCGTATTGCGAATACGACGGTAGCTGTCGGCGGTGCGCATGAGAATTTCATCGGATACGCTCATATCGCCGCTGAAGTCTGTGGCCGCAACCCAGAGACGCAAAACATCGGCCCCGAGTTCGTTCATCACCTTTTGCGGAGACACGGTATTGCCGATCGATTTCGACATTTTCTTACCGTTGGCATCCACGGTAAAACCGTGAGTGAGCACTTGCTTGTATGGCGCAGTACCGTTAATGGCGATCGCAGTTTTGAGCGACGACTGGAACCAGCCGCGGTGCTGATCGGAGCCTTCCAGATAAAGGTCTGCCGGATACTGAAGTTCTTCGCGCTGCTGGATCACAGAATAATGGGTTACACCCGAGTCAAACCATACATCGAGGGTGTCTGTGACTTTGCTGTAATTGGCGGCGTCCTCACCGAGAATCTCCTCGGGGTTGAGGTTAAACCAAGCGTCCATACCGTCCGTTTCAATCAACGCAGCCACTTTTTCCACCAGCGCCGGCGTATCCGGGTGCAGGTCTTGGGTTTCTTTGTGAACGAACAGCGCGATCGGCACACCCCAGGTGCGTTGACGCGAGATGCACCAGTCCGGGCTCGCTTCCAACATAGAACGCATTCGCGCCTCACCCCAGTCTGGAATCCACTCAACACCATCCACCGCGGTTTTCACTGTGTCCAGCAGCCCATTTTTTGTCATGCTGATAAACCACTGCGGGGTCGCGCGGAAGATCAGAGGCGTTTTAGTTCGCCAGCAGTGAGGATAACTATGGGTAAATTTTTCCTGATGCAGAAGCGCATCGCGAGATTCGAGTAACTCAATAATTTTTTCGTCGACTTTATAAACGTGGTCGCCGGCGAATATTTCGACACTTTCCCGGTAAAGGCCGTTTTCATCCACATAATTAAGTGTACCAATGCCGTAGCGCGAACCGACCTCGAAATCTTCCATACCGTGGTCTGGCGCCGTGTGCACACAACCGGTACCCGCGTCAGTCGTGACGTGATCACCGAGAATCACAGGCACTTCACGGGTGTAGAAGGGGTGCTGCAACACCAGGTTTTCCAGGTCTCTACCATGGCAGCGGCCGACAATCGTTGCGGTATCGATACCGGCGCGCTTGCCGACGGACTCCAGCAAGGCTTCCGCAACCAGCAGGCGCGCGCCCGGCTGCTGCACAACCACATACTCGAGATCCGCATTCAGGCTTACCGCCTGACTGGAAGGCAAGGTCCAGGGTGTAGTGGTCCAGATCACAACTGATACAGGCCCCTCTCCACCAAGCTCCGCTACCCGCTGGGTAAAATCTGCTTCATCCTTTACCGCGTACTTAACATCAATGGAGAAAGATGTTTTTTCCTGGTATTCCACTTCGGCTTCAGCGAGTGCAGACCCACCCACCACGCTCCAATACACCGGTTTAAACCCCCGCACCAAATGGCCATTGGCGACGATTTTTCCAAGCGCCCGCACAATATCCGCCTCAGTTTTATAGTCCATTGTGAGGTAGGGTTTGTCCCAGTCGGCGAGCACACCCAAGCGCACAAAGCCTTCTTTTTGGCCTGCGACCTGCTTCGCGGCATACTCGCGACACTTTTTGCGAAATGTGGCAAAGTCCACCTTCACCCCAGCTTTGCCTACTTTCTTCTCCACGTTGTGCTCAATGGGCAAGCCGTGGCAATCCCAGCCAGGAATATAAGGCGCATCGAACCCGCTCAGGGTTTTCGCTTTGACGATAATGTCCTTCAGAATTTTGTTAACCGCGTGACCGATATGAATCTCACCATTCGCGTAAGGAGGCCCATCGTGCAGAATAAATTTTTCACGACCAGCTCGGGCCTGGCGAATCTGCTGGTACAAATTCTCCTTCTGCCAGCGTTTCAAAGTTTGCGGTTCCCGCTGTGCCAGGTTGGCCTTCATGGCAAAACTGGTCTGCGGTAAATTCAGCGTCGATTTGTAATCGGTCATATCGGATATCGTTATCGTCGTGTTTTAAATTCAGTGGGTTTCGTTAAACCAACGTTTGGCGATCTCAACGTCGAGGGTGATCTGCGCCTGTAATGCAGCAAGCGACTCAAAGCGCATTTCGCTGCGTAATTTGTGTTTGATGCGGACGTTAATCCAGTGGCCGTATAAGTTTCCCCCATGCTCGAGTAAATGCACTTCAAGCAAGGGCTCGCGCCCTCCAGATACCGTTGGGCGAACACCAATATTAGCCACCGCAGGAACGTTTTGCGCACCGCCATCAATATCGACAGCGACCGCGTAAACGCCCTGTACCGCAGTGCGGTAACGACCAAGATGCACATTTGCGGTAGGAAAACCCAGTGTTCGGCCCAACTGCTTACCGTAGATTACCCGCCCGCGAATTCGGTACTCGTAGCCCAGCAAACGCGCCGCTTCGGCAAACGCGTCTTGCTCTAATAATGCACGAATACGTGTGCTGCTGATACGTTGGCCACCATCCAATTCAGTGCGGGTATCGCATACGCTAAAACCAAACCGTTCGCCGGCGGCCGCCAGCATGCTGTAGTCACCTTGCCTGTCGCAGCCAAAGCGAAAGTCGTCACCAATCACCAAGTGCCTGATACCCAGTCGCGCAACCAGAACTTGCTCAATAAACGCCTGCGCTGATAAACCGCGCAGTTCACGGTTAAAACGCAAACACAACACCCTGTCGACACCGGCAGCAAACAGTGCCTCAGTTTTGTCCCGCAATCGCATAAGTCGCGGTGGCGCCTTCTCCTGCGAGAAAAACTCCGAGGGCTGAGGCTCAAACACCATCACGAGTGCGGGAACTTGGTGGGCGCTGGCGTGCTCACGCAACTGGCGGATAACTTCCTGATGGCCACGGTGCACACCATCGAAAGAGCCGATGGTAGCAACGCACCCGTGATGATTGGGAAGCAGGCTATGCAGGCCATGGATAAATTCGGGACGCGTCATTCAGAACCGCTGGGGATTGGCAAAGCGGCGATTATAACGCAGCTTTGCCAATCTCGCGATTGCCGGGGCCTGTCAACTGGATGTGGGCCGCAGATGCCCCAGCCGCACCCCCGAAATAAACAGAACCACCACATACGCCAGCAAACCTGCCGCACAGAGCCCAAGCACCCACCCTAAGCGCGTGAGCGCGTCGGCGACCGCCATATCGCCTATCTGCGAGACACCCGCCAGCAACACTACCGCCATTACCGCATTCGCCAACAGTGACTGTACCGCGAACCGCAGCCACCCATCACCGGGCTGATAGGCGCCGCACTGGCGCAGGCCCCGCAACAGCAGGGCCGCATTGAGAAACGCTGAGCCGGATGTCGCAAGCGCCAGGCCCGCGTGCCCCACCTGCCAGATAAAGTGAAGTGGCAGCACAAACACAATATTCAGCACCATGTTGGTCGCCATCGCGATAATGCCTATTCGCACCGGTGTACGGGTGTCCTGACGAGAAAAGAAACCGCTGGCCAATACTTTGATCAACATAAAAGCCGTTACGCCGAACGCGTAGGCCCACAAGCTGTATTTCGCCATCATCACATCGGTCGGGCGAAACTGATCGTACTGAAAGAGCGCAAACAGGATAGGTTCAGCCAGGACAATCAGCGCGACAGCTGCAGGCAGGCCAATCAACAAGATCAGTCGCATGGCCCAATCCAGCGTATGACTGAAGGCCTGCCCCCCGCGCACATGCTGACGAGAAAGCGCAGGCAATATGACTGTGGCGATGCCAACGCCAAAGACCCCGAGCGGAAGCTCCGTGAGGCGGTCAGAAAAATACAGCCAGGAAATGGACCCGTCTGGTAAAAAGGACGCCAGAGCCGTGTCGAACAGCAGGTTAATCTGGCTAACCGAAACCCCAAACATCGCCGGTGCCATCAGTTTCAACACTCGCGTAACGGCTGCATCACCCCAGTCCACCGTAGGGTGAGGCAGCAAGCCCAGTTGGAGCAGAAATGGAATCTGGAACAAGAGCTGAATAACGCCTGCCACCAGAACACCCCAAGCCAGCGCAAACGCAGGTTCGTCCATCCGAGGTGCAACCATTGCTGCTGCAATGATCAGCGTCGCATTCAGCAACACCGGAGTAAATGCCGGTACGGCAAAACGGTCGTAGCTGTTAAGTATGGCGCCGGCAAAACCTGTGAGTGAAATTAGCAACAGATAAGGAAACGTAATCCGCAGCAAATCCGAGGTGAGCGCAAATTTATCCGGGTTTTTCAGCAAAAAACCCATGCCAAACACACCCACAACGAGTGGTGAAGCAATAACCACGACCACCGTGAGCAACACCAGAGCTGAACCAAGGCAACCAGCAACCCGGTCAATAAAATTGCGAACGGCTTCTACACTGCCCTGCTCCCGATACTCTGAAAGCACAGGCACGAACGCCTGGGCAAATGCGCCTTCGGCAAATAAACGACGCAAAAAATTGGGAATTTTGAAGGCCACATAAAAGGCATCGGCGGACGCTTCTGCACCGAGAAACCGAGCAAATAATATATCCCTGAGTAAGCCCATAAGCCGCGATAGCATCGTCATGGACCCTACCACCGCACTGGAGCGCAGCACGCTGGGCGATTTTTTCGGTTGTTGAGTGCGATTTTCAGAGGTCAACGGATGCCGCCTTTTCTACAACAAAATTGGAGCGAAACTCTAGCCGCATTGCCCGCACAGCGCAATCGCATCCCACTAAATACCGGTCCAGGCAAGGCTACGCCGCCACAGTTTGCCATTTTCTATCGCTAACCCGTCCGATTTGTTCCATTTGAGAGCCAGCTTTGCGCTGTTTAATAACCCTGTGTCCGGCGAACAGCGCCACTAACCAAATCCGATTGACTTAATCACTGAAATTGAACACGAGGAATCTCTCATGAAACTGCAAGCGAAAACCTTCACCAAAACATTCACAGCTATTGCCCTGTCCAGCGTCATTGCTACGCCGATATTTGCTGCAAGCTCAGCCACCCCAAGCGATGTAAGCGCAACAACTGCTGCAAAAAGCGCGGGCATTTTTACCACAGCAACTATCGTGGGCGGCGTGGCCGGTGGCCCGGTCGGATTTTTTCTCGGTGCCCTCTCCGGCGCCTACCTGGGCGAACAAAACAAAAACCACGAGCGCAACAAAACCGCGCTGAAGGAAGCGGAAACATCTCTCACCAGCAGCCGTAACGAGGTCGCCATGCAGCAACGAGTCATCGCGAAAATGCAGAAACAAGTAGAACAGCCAATCGAGTTTTTAGTGTATTTCCCTACCGGCGAAGATGCGCTTTCACATCAGGATAGCCAGCGCATTCAATCGCTCGCAAATTACATGACAGATAACCCCAGCCTTCGTGTACGTCTTGATGGTTTTGCAGACCCACGCGGCACTGACGAGTACAACAACGTTTTGTCTGAGGAGCGAGCACGAAGTGTTGTCGACGCGCTGGTCGCACGCGGTATTGACAGTCGCCGAATTGAGTACCAGGCACATGGTGCAAGCATGTCAATGGCCACCGCAGGGGATAAAGACGCCTACGCGCTGGAAAGAAAAGTTCGTATCGAAGTGTACAGCCCCAAGCTTACCCGCAAGGTAGCAGCAAACTGAGAAAAGAACACAGAAAGCTCCGAGTATCTGAGCACCGCAGCGGCAACAAGCGCGCCGCTGCGACCACGGAATAGCGGCGATTGAACAGTCTCTGATTTCGCTATATGCAAGCGTAAAGCAGTTAACACCTTACCCTCTGATCCTGCGAGTCTTGCCCGGCCTAGTGCCGGGCTTTTTTAGCAGTACCTGCCAAGAGGGCTAGAAAACGCGGGGAATAAAACGATATTTAACCTGTTCACAGTATTCGAGATACACCGGATCGAGCCGCAAATGGCGCTCCTCGGTCAAAGCTCGTTGATAGTAGACAAAAGTCATCAGGCACAAACCAAACGTTTGCATCGCAGCCAATTCGATACCTGTGTGAGTGGCGTTGTATAAAATCGCCGGGAACATCACACACCACCAGGCAAAGTTTTTCGAGGCATAGGCAGGGTGCCGCACAAAAGCGAACGGCCCCTTGCGGATAATTCCTCGATTGGTGAGGTTGGAGAAGCGCACACCGAACCACAAAGTCGCCGACATATAGACGATATAACTACACACCATCATCCCGGTAAACACGGTGATAATCCACTGGTTGTCGAAACGCAACACATCGCGCTCACCGGGTGCGGAATAGTACCAACCCAACGCCTGCTGGAACGGAGGATAACAAATAAGGCAGACCACCCAGCCCAGCATTGTCGGTTCGGCGGATGCCGTCTGGTTGTCGACCCAGCGTGAGGAAATCACATAACCACACCACGCCAGAGCCACATCGATAGAAAAAATAAACGCGATCGAAATATTAAAAAAGTCACTGTTAAAAACCCGGTGAGTATAAGTCCCATTTGCGATACTTGCCGGCAGGCTGCCAAATACATAGCCCACGTTGCTGACAAGGTGCGGAAACTGGCCAATAAAAAATACCGTCATCAGTGGGGTAAAGAATAACTTCACAATCAGAGCACGAGCAATTTTGGCATCATCCTGGCCAAACTGAGGGCACAACTGTGGCGACCCAGAGACTTTCCCCAGAGGGTAGCGCAGAAGTTTGCCAAGAAACCAACCGGTATCGCGGGAATCCGCTTTTGGATCGTAACGCACTGCTCGGGTAAGCAATACATAGGGTAAACCCGCCCACAGATAAGCGGACCACACCATTTCGGTAAACCGGAACCAACCTTGATAGTAGTTGGCATTCATGCGAAAACCATATTCGTTGGCGGTGTGATAAAACTCCAACACAACCCATAATGCGGCCAGATACAACAAATAGTTCAACAGCGACTTCGTGAAGAACGCTCCTAAATTCCGCGCACGCAGATCTGGGTCAATCGATATAAAGCCTTCCCGATCCCATAGCCACAGCCTCACCATCTCCGTGATCAGCATCGCCGCAGTGATAATAAACAGGGCAGCCAGAATACTGTCGGTGCGATTACTGGTAAGTTGTTGGCCCAACACAAACAACCCTTTATTTAAAATATCGAACCGGTTATACGCCATCGCACACAGGAGTACGGTAATCGCACCTACCACCCCACATATCCAGGCTTTGTCGGTAATCCACGCACCAGATTTAGTCTGCCTGATGCCGGCAGTCGAAGTTTGAGTGTTCATGTTGTTATTCTCGTTTTTAACTTTCTTCTTATATTTCCTAAGCTGGGAGACTGCCAACGACGGCAGCCGTCGAGCACGGGATACGGGTAAATCAAGCACGGGATACTATCAAGCAGACCGCAGTTTGTCTGCCCACCAGGGCGCTGATAGTGAACTTGTTGTTTGATTTTTCACAAGGCAATTCCACTAGCCACCACTAAAGCTCACCAGCGTGAACGTTCTTACCACCAAAGTGCTTGCTGGTTTTCCGTACCATCCACCGATAGCGTTCACCGGGTATAACACCTTCGCCTTAATTCTTCTTCGACACACTTCAATCTGAGCGTTTGTTGGCGATTTACGCAGTTTAAAGCCGCTTCACATGCAGGCTATAATCTCGCCTTTGCGTTAGCGTACCAGCCCGCCACCGACCACAAAAACAACAAGAAATCCTGTAGGTAATCGCCGTGACGACACCAGTTGTAGCCCCCAAATCCATTGATCCCCGCTCCATCTTCATCGGTGTGGTATACACCCTTTTGGTACTCGGATATCTCTTCCGCGCGTATTACATCATCGAACACGATCCCGCCCGCCATATATGGAGCGACCCCCAGCGTCACTGGGAGCAAGGTACCGATGTGCTCAGAGACGACCCAATGACGCTGACCGACCCGGTGATGTACCAGCTGTATATCAGCGCTATCGGCAAGCTAACCTACGGCGATCATGGATTGGTCGGTTTTTATACAATTCTGCTCGCGTTTGCGATGCCCTGGCTGTGGTACCGGTTTTTTCGTGAACTGCAACCCTCCAAAGACATCGCACTGGTTGGCTGGGTGGCCATTACCTGGTTGCCTTCGTGGCTGAGCATCTACGGCTACTACATGCAAGAAACGCTGATGCTGCCACTCATGGGCGGCGCGCTCTGGGCCACCTGGCGCTCGATGCGCAAACAGACAGTAAATGCATTCGTACTCATGGTGTTTATCTGGATTATTGCGGGCCTGACCCGCGGCGTTTGTATCCCTATGGCAGCGGTCGCGGCTTCCTGGCTTTGGTTCAGCCAACCGCAGAAAATGACCAAGGCGGTCTACTCGCTTGTACTGCTAGGCTTGATTCTTGGCCCGCTCAGCTACCGCAGCTATCAAAAAATGGGGCTTATCGCACCTCACGGGGTAGGCCAAATGAATATGATCTACGCTAAATCCGGCAAGAAGGAAATTCAGATCAAGTACTCCCGCCAGGGTGCTGTCTGGTATTACGGCTACGGCTCGCCATCTACCGGCACGCGTCCTCTGGCTCCGCTCAGTGACTGGCACACCGCGCGTACCGGGAAGGTGGTTGTCGACATCAATATCGACAATGGCAGCAAAGACTGGGAAACCTACTTTGAACGCAATAGTCTGAGTTTTCAGAAGTACATGTGGCTGGTGAGCGAGAATCTGATTTTTTTGATGCTTGATCCATCCTGGCCCGACTCCAATCTCGACTACGGGCTGGGCTTTGTGAACTACCACTCACGCTGGATATGGTTACCCCTGGGCCTGCTGACGGTAGCACTCACACTCTACACATGGCGAAAAAACAAACATCAATTTCAGGGCCACCAGTGGTTATTGGCAGCGATATTTACCGCCTGGTTTGTGGTGCAGGGGTTCGTCCCCGTGTCGGTAAACGAAGGCCGTTACAGAAAACCGTATGAGGGACTGATAATCGCGCAGCTCGTATTACTTGCTGCCTACAGCCGCCGTTTGAACGGCGGCCGTCTCGAGCGCGCGAGCAGCCAGAATATGTCACCTGCTGCGGAAATCGCGCTCAATGAGGACAATCCCAAGGAGTAATACTAATGAAACGGCAGTACTGGGCACTCGGGCTCGCCCTCGCGTTAAGTAACGTGGATGTATCGCAATCCTATGCTGATGCAGTGAAATGGGTTGACGAGAAAGGTCGTGTGCATTTCGGCGATCGGCCACCCGCAAATACCGCCGTCGAAACAGAAATCGTTGAGCTCAAAGAAGCCCCTAAACTCGGCTTAACCAGCGAAGAGCTCAACGAACAGCGCAAGCGCGTTAACGATTATCGCGCGGAGCTGCGCCGCCAGGAAGTGGAGCGAGAGCAGGCATCGCGACTTCCGCGAACCGATGAACACAAACCGGCAACAACACCACCAACCAGAGAAGAGTGCGCCATGCTACACCCGAACAAAACGAAAGATCGCGTCGAGTGTTTTCGCGAGGCTGAGCAGGACATGCACTAACCTAGGAAAGACATCGGCGTAGGAGAGACACCGGGGTCACTTAGACACAGCACACCCACCATCCAGTCAATATAAAAAAACCCCCAGAGCGCTAACTCTGGGGGTTTTATTTTTTGCCCTGCTTATGCTGCAAGCTTAGAGCAGAAAACGACGCAAGTCGCCCAACACTGACGTCAGCTTGGTCATGAAGCGACCCGCATCTGCACCGTTAATAGCTCGGTGGTCGTAGGAGAGGCACAGCGGCAACATCTGCCGCGGAATAAAGGTTTTGCCGTCCCACACAGGCTGAATAGAGGCCTTAGATACGCCAAGAATCGCGACTTCTGGCGCATTCACTATGGGAGTAAAACCGGTACCGCCAATCGGACCGAGGCTGGAGATGGTGAAACATCCGCCCTGCATATCACGCGGCAACAGCTTGCCATCACGCGCTTTCAACGCCAACTCTACCGATTCTTTTGCCAGTTGGAACAAACCTTTTTTGTTCACATCGCGAATCACCGGCACCATTAACCCGTTAGGTGTGTCCACCGCAATCCCAATGTGCACATATTTTTTCTGAACCAAGTGCTCACCGTCAGAGTGCAGTGAAACATTAAACGCAGGCTCAGCTTCCAGGGCCGCAGCACAGGCTTTCAACAGGAAAGGCAATGGCGTCAACTTAACACCGGCTTTTTCTGCATCCGCCTTCACACTCTTGCGGAATTCCTCCAGCTCAGTGATATCGGCATCGTCAAACTGAGTGACGTGAGGCACGTTCAACCAGTTGCGAGACATATTCGCCGCAGTCACTTTTTTGATTTTGCTCATTTTCAGCATTTCTATTTCGCCGAACTGAGAAAAATCGACCGCCGGTACCGCGGGTATACCCGCGCCACCGGTAGCTGCAGCTGCCGCAGGCGCTTCCTTGTGGTGCTTGAGCGCGTTTTTAACGTAGCTGTTTACGTCATCTTTGGTGATACGCTTACGGGGGCCAGTCGCCACAACCTTAGTCAGGTCCACGCCCAATTCACGCGCCAAATGACGCACCGCAGGGCCCGCGTATACATTGGCACCGGTGAGTTTAGCTTCCGGAGCGGGAGCTTTTTTACTCTTAGCCGGCGCTGCTGCTGCGGGCGTGCTCGGGCTCGACGATGCCGCAGGAGCAGGTGCAGATGACGCGACCTGACCAGCGACTTCCAGCTTCAGCATCGGAACGCCTTTAGACGCCTTATCGCCCTCTTTCAACAGTACCTCAACAACCTTCCCTGACGCCGGCGAGGGCACTTCCATAGACGCTTTATCGCTCTCGAGAACGATTACGGAATCACCTTCAGATATCTCATCGCCTGCAGAAACACAGACTTCAATAACATCCACCTTTTCCGCACCACCAATGTCAGGCACAGCAACCTCCTGTACACCGCCCGGCTGAGCCTGAGCCGCAGGGGTCGCAGGAGAGGGTTCAGCTGCTGCAGGCGCCGCTGCCTTCTGAGCTTCTTCGGCAGGGGCGCTGTCGCTTGCTGCCGGCGCGCTGCCAGCAACTTGCAACACCAGTACAGCGTCACCCATCGAAACTTTGTCGCCCTCTTTAATAGAGATGCTGACGACTTTACCGCTGGCTGGCGCTGGTATTTCCATGGACGCTTTATCGCTCTCCAGAACGATCATTGAATCGCCCTCGGAAATTTCATCGCCAACAGAAACACAAACTTCGATGACATCCACACCTTCTGCACCACCGATATCCGGCACAGTCACCGGCATCTCGGCGGATTCGCTTGACGCTGCAGGGGCGGAGGCTGGCTCACTCTTGGCTTCCGGCTCCGCGCTTGCAGCCGGTTCAGCGGCAGGTTCGTCAGCAGCGCCTTCGACCTCCACTTCAAGAATGCTGTCGCCTTCTGAAACTGTATCGCCCTCTTTAACAAGCAGTTGGGTGATTTTTCCCGCAACCGGAGCAGGAATATCCATCGACGCTTTATCTGATTCCAGCACGATAAGAGAGTCTTCTGCAGCCACAACGTCGCCAACAGCAACGCAGACTTCGATCACATCAACGTTCTCAGCCCCGCCAATATCGGGTACTGGGATAGTTTGCTTAGCCACTCAGTTACTCTCCTCTAGCAAATAGTCGGGTCAGTTTTTTCTGCATTGATGCCGTATTTTTTCATTGCATCACTCACCACAGACAGCTCGATTTTTTTCTCGTCAGCCAGCGCTTTCAATGCCGCACAGGCCACGTAGTAGCGGTCTACTTCGAAGAAGCTGCGCAGTTTTTTGCGGGTGTCCGAACGGCCAAAACCATCGGTACCCAGCACGACATACTGGCCTGGAACATAGGCCCGCAACTGCTCAGTGTAGCTCTTCATGTAGTCCGTCGAGATAACGAAAGGACCTTCGCTCTCTTCCAGTTGCGCGGTGAGGTACGCTTTCTTGGGCTCCTCACTTGGATGCATGCGGTTCCAGCGGTCAGTGCGCTGACCATCACGCGCCAGTTCGTTAACGCTGGTAACGCTCCAGATGTCGGACTCTACACCCCAATCATCGCGCAGCAACTCAGCTGCAGCTTCCACCTCACGCAAAATGGTACCGGCACCCATCAACTGTACGCGCTTCTTCTTAACGGCCTTTTTACCGTCTTTCAGCTTGTAGATACCTTTGATGATGCCCTCTTCTGCCCCTAACGGCATATCCGGGTGCGCGTAGTTCTCGTTCATGGTGGTGAGGTAGTAGAAGACATTTTCTTTGTCGACATACATACGCTTCAAACCATCCTGAATGATCACTGCAAGCTCATAGGCATAGGTAGGATCGTAGCTGCGGCAGTTTGGAATGGTGTTCGCCATTAAATGGCTGTGACCGTCCTGGTGCTGCAGGCCTTCGCCATTCAGCGTGGTACGACCCGCGGTGGCGCCAATCAGAAAGCCACGCGCCTGAATGTCACCGGCCAGCCACGCCAGATCACCAATACGCTGGAAGCCGAACATGGAGTAGTAAACATAGAACGGCACCATAGGTACACGGTAAGTGCTGTAGGCTGTTGCCGCAGTGATCCACGCAGACATTGCACCAGCTTCGTTAATACCTTCTTCGAGGATCTGGCCTTTTTTGTCTTCTTTGTAGTACATGATCTGATCGTGATCATGCGGGGTGTAGTGCTGCCCTTCAGATGAGTAGATACCCAGCTGACGGAACATGCCTTCCATACCAAAAGTACGCGCTTCGTCAGGCACGATAGGCACAACCTGCTTGCCCATGTTTTTGTCTTTCACCAGCGTGGAGATAAAACGGACAAACGCCATAGTAGAGGAAATTTCGCGTTCCCCGGTGCTTTTCAACAGACCTTTAAAGGTATCCAGGCTGGGGATTTCCATCGATTCGAAATCGGCCACACGCGACGGCAGGTAACCCTGCAATGCCTCACGGCGCTTGCGCATGTAGACCATTTCTGGCGAATCCGGCGCAGGTCGATAGTAAGGCACAGATTTCAGATCGTCATCGGAAACAGGAATACCGAAGCGGTCGCGGAAATTCTTCAGGCTTTCAACGTCCAGCTTTTTGACCGAGTGCGCGACGTTGGCTGATTCACCCGAAGCACCCAGGCCGTAGCCTTTTACAGTGTGGGCCAGAATAACTGTCGGCTGCCCCTTGTGAGACACAGCTTCTGAATACGCTGCATACACTTTCTGCGGATCGTGGCCACCACGGTTGAGCTGGAAAATCTCGTCGTCGCTCATATCTGCGACCAGTTCCAGCAACTCGGGGTATTTACCAAAGAAGTGTTCGCGGGTGTAGGCGCCACCGTTGGCTTTGTAGTTCTGCAGTTCGCCGTCGAGCACTTCGTTCATGCGCTTCTGCAACAAACCAGTTTTGTCTTTCTCGAGCAGGCGGTCCCAACCGGAACCCCAAACCACTTTGATGACATTCCAACCTGCGCCGCGGAATACGCCTTCCAGCTCTTGAATAATCTTGCCGTTACCCCGCACAGGACCATCCAAACGCTGAAGGTTACAGTTGATCACGAAGATCAAATTCTCCAGCTGTTCGCGACCTGCCATGGAGATAGCGCCGAGGGATTCCGGCTCATCACACTCACCATCGCCCAGGAATGCCCACACTTTGCGGTCACCGCGTGGACACAAACCACGAGCGGACATGTAACGCATCACATGCGCCTGATAAATAGCTTGAATAGGACCCAGTCCCATAGAGACGGTCGGGAACTGCCAGTAGTCTGGCATCAGCCAGGGGTGCGGATAGGAAGACAAGCCGTTGCCGTCCACTTCGCGACGGAAGTTATCCAGTTGGTCTTCAGACAAACGACCCTCGAGGTAAGAGCGCGCGTAAATGCCGGGGGAAATGTGACCTTGGAAATACACCAGGTCACCGCGTTGTTCACCGTCATCGCCACGGAAAAAGTGGTTAAAACCCACTTCGTACAGGGTCGCAGAGGACGAGAATGAGGAGATATGACCACCCAAACCTTCGTCGTTATCATTCGCGCGCATAACCATTGCAATCGCGTTCCAGCGCACCAGGGAGCGGATTTTTCGCTCCATGTGCTCGTCACCGGGTGAACGTTTTTCATCGCGAACAGCAATGGTATTTGCGTAAGGCGTCGTGATCGCCGACGGCAGACGAACGCCAGAGTGGATTGCACTGTTTGCCAGTTGTACCAACAGGTATGAAGCGCGATCCGCGCCGCTGTGGCGTATAACCGATTCCAGTGCTTCTAACCACTCCTGGGTTTCGAGAGCATCAGTATCCTCAAGCATTAAAGCCTCCTGATTCATGACTGTGTTATGCACAGTTTTTTTAAGATAGCGTGTCGCCGCGAATGGCTACTCTGTTTTAGCATTCATCCGCTGATTAATTCTTCGCAGTGGAAATTTTGGGTTGAGAGTTTTTTTGAATTGCCCCTTTTTGCCTGGCTTTGAATTCCGGCGAGACTTACCCTGGGTGGCGCGATAGCTGTACCTGATCGGACCAGCCGCTGAAAGTGCGACTGAAAACCGGCGCCAGAGAAATCCTTTAACCAAGCGACCAACCGGCTAGAAAACAACCATCTCTGTGCGCTTGCCAGCGTATCGCTAAACACTGTTTGGCTGTACATTCATCGTGAATTTCACAGGCAAGGCACCACAAAAAACATTAACCCGAGACTAGCGAATTTTCAGGTGTCACGATTCTACACACATCGAAATCAATTAGCCAGCCAAATAATTAGCTGCACCGCAGCATAGAAAATACGCCTATTTCCCCCTGCTTTCACTGCATTTCGCAGGCGTTTAATCACTATTTGTAGTCGTAGGTTACGGCCCCTTTTTTGAACTTATCGGGACTGTCAACTTCATCATAAAAGGCATCGAGCAGCGCCGCTGCATCCGGCGGTGTTAACAACAACAGGCGAGTATTTTTGTTTAACAACTGATCGGAATACGTCTTTTGAATGTCAGAAGGCTGTATGGCCTCGACGGCTTTCGCGAGCTTTTGACTGCGCATGAAATCCTGATCTGTCAGTACCGTCTGCCAATATTCCTGGGCTTGCTCCGCGAGGCTTTTCGGCTTTTCCATGAGCACTGAAATGACTGCGGCTTTGTCTCGCTCAAAATTTGTTAGAACTCGCGACTCAAATCCGGTTAAAAATGCATCCATCTCACCAAGAATTTTCGATACAGGCACCGCCGGGCTCTGCACCACAGCAACAATCGCCGGCACATCGCGAATTGGATAGTTTGAAGCAAACACAATATAACCCAGTTGTTTCTCTGTGCGGAGGGTGCCGTAAAAAGGCGTCGCTATGAGCTGCTGAAGAAGCAGCGTTTTCGCATTACTTTCCAGTGAATCGTCTGCCCCTTGGAAATACACCACTGCACCGGCATCGGCATGCTCCACAGGCACAGAGTTCCAGCGTCCCTTTTGACCCGCGGTCTTGCTCGCAGACATATTGACCACTCGGGTTGATGGTAGAGCAGCAGGCGGGCGCGATCCCTTTACCAAATTGGCCAGGGTTTTACCCGTTGCGCGAGCAGATGTTTTGTCAACATTGCCATACACGAGGATTTGGAGATCTGCCTGAGACATCAAGCTCACTGCGGCAGTCTCATAAGATGCCCTGTCCATTGCAGCCAACGCGCCTGCGAGCTGCTCAGGCGCCCAATAGGGCGAGAATACAAATGCAGGCAGATTTTTCAATAATTTGCGATAAGGGCTATCGAGCTGCATATTGTTGTAGGCTCGCAGCAACTCCATGCGCGCATCAGCGAACACGCGATCGTGCACCTTCGCGCGATATTTTTTGCTACGATTGTACTTACGCATATCCCGGACAACAGCTTTAACCAACTGATCGAGCGTATCGTTGTAGCCCTGAAAATCAATATCGATTCCCCGAGAACTGGCACTCACATTAAAACTCAAACCCGCCATGGCCGCGTTGTAAGCCGTTTCGTTGAGCATTTCCGCGGTAATTTTTGCGTACAACCGGGCAAGTGCAGCCCCCTCTACAGTGTCAGCCACCGGCGGTAATAGCAAACGCGCTTTCACATGTGCTTTGGGTACACCAAAGGTATGGTCCTGAGCGTACCAGACGCTGACGTTGTCTGAACTCACGACTTTAACCGGCACCTCTGGTGCAACGCTATCACGCAACAGCGCAAAATCATCTGCAATAAATGGGTTCGGTTTAGGAAGCGCCAGCTTTTTCACCAGCGCTTGTTCTGCAGGCAACAAATTACCGCCCGCGTCATGCTGTTCGAGACTGTAAGGCGTGGCGTAATACGTAGATTCAAGCTCGGGTTCGCCGCCAGGGGCAACCAACACTCGCAGCATATTTTCCGGCGAAATAAACTTGAGATAGCGTTGAATCAGCTTCTTATCAAATTTGCCGTACCAGTTAGCTGCTTTGAGTACCAGCTCTGGCGGGTACAACTGAAGACTGCTCGATAAATCGACTACTTCGTTGATTGGTGCCGTTTTATCACCGTATTCAAACGCTAAATTCCCCAGATTCTTGAGCTCGTCGAAGCGCCACTTTTCCACACCTTCGCGTTGCAACAGGTCAACATAGGCAAACAACAGGGCTTCCACAGCGGCGATATTATCCACACCAGCTTCCGTCAAACTGATGGTGACCGCAAAGGCATCACCTCCACGCCAGTTAAACGCGTTCCCGGACCCCAGTGCAGTGGCCCAATTCTGCGCCTTTAGCAAGCTCAGCAGACTCCCCTCGCCTTCGTGACCGATAAAAAAACTGATATAGCTCAGAGGCTTCTCTGCGAAGTACTTCTCCGTGGCTGGTACCGGGAACACAAAACTGATCTCCCGCATATCTTTGCGCGGCTGAACCCGTATGAACGTGCCTTTATTCTGCTCGCTCAGAAACGATTCAAACTCACTGAGAGCAGCGACCTCGCGATTCGGCACTCCGGTAAAACTCTCGGCTACCCAGTTTTCAAGCGTTGCCATGGGCTGGTTGCTCACCACCGCCAGGCTCATACGGTGCGCACTGTAATGCGCCTGGTAAAAAGCGACCAGATCATCCCTTAGCGGACGGGGAGTATCCACATCCAAGGTCTCGAGATTGCCAACAGAGAAGCGGCTCAACGGATGGCCGGGCACGGCAATTTCACGATACACATCGCGGATGCGTCGGTACTCATCCGTGTATTTCGCTGTGTATTCTGAATTGACGGCGTTGCGCTCACGCCCTACATAGGCCGCGTTAAACAGAGGATCAATAAAAAACTGTGCGAATCGATCCAGTGCGGGCTGGAGCGCATCGTTGTTGATATCGAAAAAATAATTGGTATTAGTCGCGCTAGTGAAAGCATTGTGATCACCACCGTGGCCAGAGATAAAGTCCTGGTAGGCATCCGCCTTGGGGTATTTCCCCGTACCGAGAAAAAGCATGTGTTCGAGAAAGTGAGCCAGCCCCTGGCGATCCATCGGATCATCGGTACTGCCCACGTCGACATTCATCGACGCCGCGGATTTTTCTGCCGCCGGGTCTGAAATCAGCAGCACTTTAAGCTGGTTTGGCAACAGCAGGTATTTCACCTGTCGCGTTGCGGAGGCAGGTTGAATTACCTGGACTGGCGCTACAGGGGCTACTGTTGATTGGCGTTCGCCCAAGCCATTCGCTTGAGCATGACTAAAACCAGCAACAGCGCTGATTAGAACGGCAGCGAAACCAATCGCTGTTTTTCTCTTATTCATTCGCAAACTTTTCACCAGTATCGAGCGCAATAGCGGGGCGCTCCTCTAACATCGCCGTGGGCCATGCATTCATAATCGCTTTACACAAAGTCGCCAGCGGAATCGCAAAGAACACCCCCCAAAAACCCCACAAGCCGCCAAAAACCAGTACCGCAAGCACAATAGCCACAGGGTGCATTTTCACCGCCTCAGAAAACAGCAAGGGTACTAGCACGTTGCCATCCAGTGCCTGAATCACGCCATAAGCGAGCATGATATAGAAAAAATCGTTGCTCCAACCCCACTGAAAAAAGCCGATAACCGCCACCGGCAAGGTAACCATTGCGGCTCCAATGTACGGAATTAGCACAGATAAACCTACCGAGATTCCCAACAATAACGCGTAGTTCAGATCGAGCAGACTAAATGTGATACTGGATATTCCACCGACAATCACAATTTCGATCACCTTGCCACGCACATAATTGGCAATTTGCAGGTTCATCTCCATCCATATTTTTCGCATCACCGGGCGCCGCGTGGGCAGCATGTTGCTGAGCCAGTTGATCATCTGTTCGCCATCTTTCAAGAAGAAAAATACGAGAATCGGCACCAAAACCAGATAGATTAAGGCCGCCACCAGAACCGGCAATTGGGTGAGTGAGAAGGACAAAATACTTTGCCCCCACTGAGTCATTTCGATGCGCAACGTTGCAATCAGTTCCTTGACCTGGAGTTCGGTCACCAGAGCCGGATATTTTTCGGGCAATAGCAACAAAAGATTCTGCCCCTCAACAAGCATGCGTGGCGTTTCGTTGAGAAGATTAATTAACTGGCGCCAGAGCGCAGGCACCACAAACACGAGGCTGAGGAAAATGCTGCAAGTGAGTACCAAAAAAGTGAGCGTCACCGAAAGGTTATGCGGTATTCCCCAACCGTTAAGCCGCTGTACCATCCCCTGCATAAGAAAGGCGATTATAATCGCGGCAATCATCGGCGCTAACACATGCCCCAAGGTCACCAGAATAATCACGCTGGCGACCAACAGCACCGCCACGAGAACAGCCTCTTCGTCTGCGAAATACCGCTCCAGCCAGGTTTTAAAAATATGCAGCATGGTTATTTCTGCCCTGTCAGTTGCGCGCTATCGCATTTTTGCAGGACATAGATATACAGCTCATCTTGCCTCTCGAAATGCAACAACGTATGCAAAGACAACTTCGCGAATGTTTTCACATCCCGCTCCGAGCCGGGATCACTCGCCATCAACCGCAGAGTCTGGCCGTGTGAGAGGCGGCTCAAGCCTTGTTTCGCTTTAAGAAGAGGCATCGGGCAGGCGAGACCAATCGCGTCTATTTCCAGATCGCAATCAGTGGTTTGAGTAGCGTGAGTCACAGTCATCCTGTAGTTGGCGTCGGTAAAGAGGCGGTCGCCGTCTGAATAACAGCGACCAGTCGACGTCGATCATAGCACGAACTGAATGAACTCTATGCCGCCAACCCGATCAAAGAGGGCTACGCTTGCGGTAAACTTGGACTCTGACAATCAACCCTTCAGCCTGGGGCAGAAACTTGTTACAAAAACTATTACAACAGTCATTTCGCGCTCTGGTCGCAGCCTGCCTGGGCCTGTGTTTTGCCCAACAAACGCTGGCTGCTGACCTGCAATTGCCTGAGCTAGGGGACAACAGCGCGGGCCTGATTTCACCGAAACAAGAGTACGAGCTGGGCCAGAAATGGTTGCGCATTTACCGCTCGCAGGTACCCACCACGTCTGACCCCTTTATTCAGGTTTACGTTGAGAACATGGTACGCAAACTCGCCGCCTATAGTGAGCTCAAAGACCGCCGTCTCGACATTCTGGTGATCGAAAACCCCACACTTAACGCATTTGCAGTTCCAGGCGGCATCATCGGGGTCAACACCGGCATCCTGAAATTCGCCGATACCGAAGAGCAGATGTCTTCGGTAATTGCGCATGAGCTTGCTCACTTAAGCCAGCGGCACTATGCGCGTCAGGTTGAAAAGCAGCAAAACTCCAGCACGACCTACCTCGCCGCTTTTCTCGCCAGCATTCTGCTAGGAGTCGCCGCAGGAACTGACGCGGGTATCGCCGCGATTTCCGCGACTCAAGCCGCGGCCCTGGACTCACAATTGCGCTTTAGCCGGCAGATGGAGCAGGAAGCAGACCGCCTGGGCATGGAAACATTGGTTCGCAGTGGCATGGACCCTTATGCCATGGCGGGCATGTTTGAAAATATGCTGCGTGCAACCCGATTCCAGCGACGTCCGCCAGAATTTCTTTTGTCGCACCCGGTGACAGAATCCCGGGTGACTGAAGCGCGCTTGCGCGCTCAACAATACCCAAACAAACCACCGTTACCTGTTGAAGAATACGACCTGATTAAGGCCCGCGCCTATCTGCTGCACGAGAAAAACCACCAGACTGCCGTCAATATGTTTGAAAGCGAAATGCGCGGCACCCAGTTTGACAGGGTTGCTGCCCGCTATGGCTTGGTACTGGCGCTCACCCGCAACGGCGAAACCGAGCGGGCAACCCAGGAGATCGCGCCGTTACTGGCCCAGGAGCCAGACAACGTCTACTTCCAGATCGCTAAGGCCGATATTTACGCAGAGTCTGGCGATTTTGCCGCAGCGCGGAAAGTCCTTGAGGCCAATCTGAAAAAGCAGCCAAACAGCCACCCACTGAATACCCGCTACGCCGAAGTACTGATGATGTCTGGCGATTATCAAACCTGCAAAGACGTGTTGCGCGCGCACGTACAACGCCGCCCGAAAGATGACTATATCTGGTATTTAACCGCCGAAGTTGAGGGGCTGGCGGGCAACATTTACGAGGTGCACGTCGCGCGTGCAGAGTATTTCAAACTCAACGGCCTGTACGACAAAGCTGAAATCCAACTGACTAACGCGATGCGCCTCACCAGCAGTAAAAGCCCGCAAGCACGCGCCAGGCTCGAAGAGCAGCTGCGAGAGGTCCGCGAAATGCGACGTGAAATGAAGGATCTTTAGCGCCGACAGGCTAACCGCGGCTAGGGTAACCCACCCGACCACTGGCTGTTAAGCAACCAGCGGGTTGCATCCGCTGCGGGCATCGGCCGTGCAATCAGGAACCCCTGCGCACTATCGCACTTATGATCCTGCAGGCGTTGGTAGATTTCCTGTGATTCCACGCCCTCCGCCACCACGCTGAGGCCAAGGTTGTGAGCAAGATTAATCGTGGAATTAACGATAATTTCGTCCTGCTCATCAATGAGCATATCCATCACAAACGACTTGTCGATTTTAAGCGTTCCCACCGGCAACCGCTTTAGGTAGGCCAGTGAGGAGTAGCCCGTGCCGAAATCGTCAATCGAAAGATGGACGCCAAGTGCCGCGATTTTTTTCAACGCGGTCAACGCACGCTCCGGGTCATTCATGATGGTCGATTCCGTCAACTCCATCTCCAGACAATGGCCCGGTAAATCGTACTGCGTTAGCAGCTGACGCAATTCAGCCAGCAGACGTTCGTCGGTCACATTGCTGGCAGACAAGTTCATCGCCACTGTTATATCGTGACCTTCGCGCCGCCAGATCGCGCACTGGCGAATAGATTCTGCCATCACCCAGCAGGTCAACGGATAAATCAGATTAGATTTCTCAACGATGGGAATAAAATCCACTGGCGGTACTGTGCCAATTTCCGGGTGATGCCACCGCAATAGACCTTCAAACCCGGTCACCCGATGGGTGAGCAGATCGATCTTAGGTTGAAAATACAGCTCGAGCTGACTTTCCCGAATGGCTCGCCGCAGTGCTCCCATAATCTCCAAGCGCGTGGGTGAATGCGGGTCGAATTCCGGATCGTAGACGGCAACCCCTTTCAAGGCGCGCTTGGCATGGTACATAGCGACGTCTGCATAGCGCATCAAGGTGCTCACATCCCGCCCCTGATCCGGAAACATAGAAATTCCGATGCTCGCGGTAACCTCGGTGCGAAAGGTTTCTATCTCGAATGGCTCTCCTAGACTGTCAATAAACCGATGCCCGAGTACCAGCGCCTGATGGGCATTGCGCACGCGCGGCAAGAATACGGCAAACTCATCTCCACCCAAACGGGCAACCAAACCCTCCAGTTCGACCATCTCCCCTTCGAGGCGCGGACCAACCTGCTGCAGCACGCTGTCTCCAGCGCGATGGCCCAGTGTGTCGTTTATCTCTTTAAAGCGGTCCAGGTCGATAATCATCAGCGCCATTAACTGATCATTTTTGGCGTTGGCGATGGTTTGCTCCATGGTGCTGTAGAGCAGCGTTCGGTTGGGCAACAGGGTGAGCGAATCGTGGTTTGCGAGGTACTCCATGCGGTCCGTATGCGTGCGTTGATCGGTGATGTCGCGGGTTATACCCCAGGCGCGCATCAACAATCCATTTTCAACCACACCAATTGCCGAGCTCTGCATGTACCCGCACATGCCGGTGCGATCAACACGTGAAAACTCCTTGTTTTCCAGCCGATATCCGTTATCGATAAAAGCGCGGACGTCTTGATAACTGGAAAGCGATCCGCTACGTGACAGCGGTAAGCCAATCACATCCCGCGTGTGAGTCACACCAAAAAATCGCGCGAGCGTCTCGTTGCATTCGACTAATATGGCTCGTTTAAGTATCTGTTCCACTTGCAGCTGCGGCGAAAGCGTTGTATCGACCGGCGGGTAGACCTCGTAACACCAGATAGCATCCGCACTATTAGCGATAAACGCCTTATAGCGAGCATCGCTCTCTTCGAGGGCTCGCTCCTTGACCACCGACTCGGAAATGTCGTTTATCACCAGCATTACGCCGGTGACTTCGCCAAGCTTGTTGAGCGTAGGAATTTTATCGACGCTGAACCAGCGACAGTCCGCCCCTTTGCCAGAACGCTCCTTCACTCCCCAACTGGGGATTCCCGTACGCACCACTTGCATCATTTCGCGCTGGGTTTGCTCCGGCTGGTGCCAGTGTTGCGCAAGCTCGACAAACGTGCGCCCAACAAGCTGTTCTAACGGTCGCCACTGGCATGCTCTGCGATTGCCATGAATCACCGTACCCCAGCGATCAAAATAGAGAATGACCGACCGCAGCGCATCTAACAGTGCGAGGAGCTCTATATTGTCGGTAATCGTTGGTTGGGGCTCAGGAGTCACAGGCAGGTATCAACGTTTGCTTGAGTCATCGATAGTTGGCTGGCGCGACAGACGCTCTCGCTTTCGTCGCCACAAGATACTCCATTTAGTATAGACAAGCTCACTATCAGCAAGCCAAATATCGCGGCAAAAACAGGCTTTTCACGTCGACTTGAGGTTCAATTTAGTCGATAAACGGCAAAAAACGGGTAATTACTTTAAGCCATGACCACAGAAACGACAGTAGACGGCATCAGTCTCATGCCCCGTTTTTCCACACCCTTTGCACGCGAGCTGCACCCGTTGCTTCTGCATTTCCTGTGACAATTCAGCGGTAAAAATACCTGTGGGTACCGCGAGAATAGAATAGCCGGTTAACATGGCTGCAGCGGCGATGATCTGCCCCAGCCAGGTTTGCGGCGTAATATCGCCGTACCCCACGGTGGTAATCGTCACGATCGTCCAATAAATGCTTTTTGGAATACTGCTGAACCCGTTGGTTGGCCCCTCTACTAAATACATCAACGAGCCGAAAATTACGCTCAACACCAGCACCGACATAAAAAAAACAAAAATTTTATGCCGTGAGTACACCACTGCGCGCACGAGAATATTGGCGTCTGTTAAATAGCGCACCAGCTTCAAAATTCGAAATATTCGCAGTACGCGCAACAGCCTGACAATTAACAAGAAGTTTGCGCCAGGCATCAAGAGCTCGAGAAAACTCGGGAGTATCGACAGTAAGTCCACTACGCCGTAAAAACTAAAAATGTAGCGACGACGCTGAGGAGAACAGTAAATCCGGACACAGTATTCTGCAGCGAACGCCAGCGTAAAAACCCACTCTGCAATATCCAGCGCGGTCTGCCAACTTTGCTGTAACCACATGACGGAATCGATCATCAGCACCAGCACGCTTAGCACGATCATCCAGATCAGCCACAGATCGAACCGCTTACCGGCCGGCGTCTCGGTGCCAAATATCACTTCGTATAGGTGTTTTTGCAGGGGGGATTGTGAGCGTTCTGCCATGCTGACGTACCTTGTCTCCCAGGTCGGTTCGGTCTTTGCCGCGAGTGCGGCTGGCCGCTTAGTATACGGTATAATCTGTGCCCCATCTTTCGAGGAGCCCACCATGAGCAACAGCCGTCTTGTGTATTCCACCGATCAAGGCCGTATTAAAACATCGCCCAGCGCAGCTAGCACAGCACCCGCAGGCGACGGGATTGTGCGCCTTCACCGGGAGAGCAAAGGGCGCGGCGGTAAAGGCGTTACGCTGGTAAAAGGCCTTCCGCTGAAAGAGGACGCGCTCAAAACATTGAGCAAAAAGCTCAAACAGCTGTGTGGTACAGGCGGCACAGTAAAAAATGGCGTGATTGAAATTCAAGGCGAACAGCGAGAAAAAATTGCTGAATGGCTTACAAAGGAAGGGTACACCGTAAAAATCGCAGGAGGCTAACCTTCTGGTTCAGTTCTTGCTGTCGAGTGTTGTATGACAGCCAGGGTAGCTGTATCTGCCTACTCACCGCCGAAAAACAGGCGTCTAAACGAGAAACAAACGGCAACCCAGGCGCTCGATGTCAACAAATTGACGAGGACAACCAGCTTCATGAACTCCGCTGAATTATGGCCCCTGTTGGAATCAGGTTTAAAGATTGTATTTGGTGCTGCGATGGCAACAGCGTTTTTCTATATGGGACGTCTTTGGCATAAGACGCAGGCTCTCGCCGATGCTCCGCCAACCCAACACCGCAAGTTAAGTTATCTGGAACAAATATCGGCCGATGTCAACCACAGCTTCGCCAAGTATTCTGCCTTGGTGATTGAATCTACCCGCTTCGGGAAACGCTGGCCCGCTGCACGCAAGCAGGAGCTTGAGCGAATTAATGCTGAACTGGTGAAGGAATTTGACCGCCTCGCTGAAGCCGAGGCCCGTTTATTGATGCTTGGCGAAAAAACCATGGAGAAAACCCTGCGCCTCTATGCAGCTCGGATAGCGCTGTTTCGCAAACAGGTGTACGTGGGCAGAGAAGACATTACGGAGCAGGAAATCGCCGATTTAAAAAACAGTATCATGCAACTGCGCGAACAGTTCTACGATATTTTGAGCCGCCGCTACGACAAACTGCTCGCCGCTTAAAAGCCTCTGCGCTAGAAGCTATCGAGCGACAAGAGCTACCGAGCTAGAAAATTTGTGGTAAATAACACGGCTCTACATGCTAGGGCCGCTCAATTTAGCAGAAATCTTGTTACATTTTTAGCAGACTCAGAACCGGTCAAGCGCAACTAATAAATTGCGTTAATTCGGGAATTCTGCCGCATATTTTTCAACCCATTCGCGCGCCGCATCCTGACTCGAAAGCTCCCTGCCTTCCTCGTGCATCACTTTCGTTCGGTAGTGCTCAATGTGGCAAACCTGCTCCACCATGCGCACGCTGAAACGGGTAGAGGGTTCGTTAAACTGAACCCCCACTGCGAAGTGGTCTCCCTCTGGACGACACCAGGCGACCAGCCCTTCTGCGCGGTACGGCGGGCTCTGAATAGGGATTTCAATGTGGATTGGCGTCCCCCTACGCACAGGTCGCTCCGCGGCAAAACAAAGGCCGCCGCGACTAACGTCTTTTAGTCGCTCGCTGTTGCCGTGCTCCACAGGGAGTTCATTGTCAGAGCCTAGCACATATTGAATCGGTATATCAGATGGATGTCGGATGAACTGGCGCATACTGTCGTCACTCGCCAAAAACCAATTAGTCCAATAGCTATACCAATGAAGCCATGGCTCCACCAGCAAGCTCATATCCCAATTTGCAGGCAGCTGTTTACTTACAGACTTGGTAGCCATTACAGCCTCCGAGAATCCGTCCGCACTGAATACGCGGTTTCCTTTCAAGGTTTTACGACGTGGGTACATCTTTAGACCTTGCATACGAGAAAAATCACGACTGTCAGCAAGTTAATTTAGGTATAGACGATCTCTGTCATCTAAATATTGACGAATAAGACGATAAACGTGCCAAATACTCATTTGGCGTATATTTCAACAGTTTATCAAGGTAAAACGCGATTTTTAGCGAGTTAAATACTTAGTAGATAATCGGGATATGATTAAATAATCTTGATAAAAGTAGTCGGGTATACCGGGCTTACCGTTTCTCATATCGGGAAAGCAAGTTAACAACAATAAAAGCGAACGCAGAAAAAGAAAAAAGGGAAAGGGAAAGGGAAAGGGAAAAACAAGACGCGATTTCACCGCCGAGAGTATTTATTTCACGAATAGCCGTATTTACCGCGAATTTTCAAAACAGAACTTGTTGCGCGAGCAACGCCTTTACAGGTGCATAAGACGTGCGATGAATTGGCGTTACTCCCAGCCGGGCCAACGCATCCATATGCAGCTTCGTTGGATAACCTTTATGGCCAGCAAACCCGTAGCCAGGGTATTGTGCTTCAAACGCGACCATCTCCCGATCACGCGTCACTTTCGCCAAAATTGACGCGGCGCTAATAGCTTCGACCTTGCTATCGCCTTTAACAATGGCTTCCGCAGAGTATCGCCAACGCGGCAGCCGATTACCATCCACCAGAACGTGCTCGGGTTCAATTTTGAGTCCCTCAACTGCACGCTTCATTGCGAGCAAGCTCGCTTGCAGAATATTTATTTCATCAATTTCAGCAACACTTGCACGGGCAATGCAAAAACATTCCGCCTGCTGCTGAATTTGCACAAACAACGCTTCACGTTTTTTTTCCGACAGTTTTTTTGAGTCAGCCAACCCGACAATGCCATGATTTTCTCCAAGCACCACAGCGGCGGCGACTACATCGCCAGCAAGCGGTCCACGCCCGACTTCATCCACGCCAGCGATAATCATGCTGTTACTTCTTCGAGAGGCCAGCGACGCCCCTGTTTTTTCGCCACCAACTGGCAAATTGCAGCAGCGGCAGATGCGTCTGCATTACGGCGCAACGACAGGTGAATTTTTTCGAACTCGCTGGTCAACTGATCTGCAGCAGCGGGGTCGTTAATAAAATGAAGCACCTCTCGCGCAAGCGATTCTGCATTGACTTCATCCTGCAGTAATTCGGGAACCAATAGCCGGTCGGCAAGCAAGTTCGGCAAACCAAAAAACTTCACTTTAACCATGCGGCGGACAATCGCAAAAGCCCACTTGGACATGCGGTACGCAATCACCATAGGTCGCTTCAGCAACATGGCTTCGAGCGTCGTCGTTCCGGAGGCCATGACCACAACGTTAGCGGCCGCCATCACCGCGTGAGATTGCTGCAGGAATAATGAAACCGGCAAATCAGGGAAATCTTTGAGCAGGGCCTCGAGCTGAGCAAAACGTTTGCTATTAGCTGCAGGCACAAGAAAATGGAGGTCTTTGCGTTGTGCGATACACAACTCGGCGGCGAGCAAAAATTCGCGCCCGAGTGTTTCAATCTCGCCAGCTCGGCTGCCAGGCAGTAACGCCACGTAGGTCGTGCCCGCGCTATGGGTCAGCCCCAAGGTCTGCTGCGCGTCTAGTCTGTCGGTATGCAGAGGAATCTGGTCTGCCAACGTATGACCAATAAAATTAACCGGAATATTGTGTTCCTGATAAAAACGCGCTTCAAACGGGAACAGTGTAAGCATAAGGTCAACCGCTTTTGCGACTTTAAATACTCGCTTCTGGCGCCATGCCCACACTGACGGGCTTACGTAGTGCGCGGTCGTAATACCCGCTTCGCGTAAGCGCTGTTCCAGAGTCAAATTAAAATCCGGAGCGTCTATGCCAATAAAAATATCCGGCGGATTAGCAATAAAGTGCTCGCGCAACCCTTTGCGCATGCGCAATAACTCAGGTAAGCGCTTCAATGGATCGATCAACCCCATCACCGCCAATCGATCTAATTTGTAAAGCGAGTTAAATCCCTCCGCGATCATTTTAGGGCCGCCGACACCCTCAAATTCGCAATCAGGGAATTGTGCTTTCAGGCTGCGCATCAGCCCCGCGCCCAGGGTATCGCCGGACGCCTCACCAACAACTATTCCAACCCTGGTCAACTCCAGGGTAGCCGCTACGCTGTGCTGGTCAGTCATTAACGCGTAATCCCGCGCGTGGAACTTTTCAAGGACTCCACTAAAGGCACCAGACAAGGATGCTGCTCCTGCGCTTCGCTCAACTCAGAGATGGCCTCTTCTAACGTGAGCCCACGCCGGTAAACAGTTTTGTAAGCACGCATCAGTTCAGCTATATCTTCCTTGCTGAATCCACGCCGCTTAAGTCCTTCAACATTGATGCTGCGCGCCGACGCGGGAGCACCAGTCACCATCACATACGCGGGTACGTCTTTGGCGACACCTGCGCCCATACCAACAAAACTATGGGCGCCGATATGGCAGAACTGATGTATCAGCACATAACCGCTCATAATCGCCCAATCACCCACATGTACATGACCGGCAAGACTGGCGTTGTTCACCAGAATACAGTTATTACCCAACACACTATCATGACCAATATGGACGTACGCCATGATCAGATTATTGTCGCCAATAGTAGTTTCGTTACGATCCTGGATGGTGCCGCGATGAATGGTTACACCTTCGCGAATAGTGTTGTTGTCACCAATCACCAGCCGAGTTGGCTCACCTTTGTATTTCAGGTCCGGAGTATCTTCGCCAATAGAAGAAAACTGAAAAATCTTGTTGTTTTTACCTATAAACGTGGGGCCTTTAACAACAACATGAGATGCGATTTCAGTACCTTCACCAATGGTTACGTCCGCACCCACCGATGTCCAGGGGCCAATTTTTACCCCTTCGCCAATCTTGGCGGTCGGATGGATAAGCGCATGTTCGGAAATCAGGGAATCAGTCATGGCGTGTCTGCTTGCCTCTGTTCGTTAACCGACGACCCTGTCAGCACACATAATAGTTGCAGATGTCACCAGTTCGCCGTCGACTTTCGCCACACAATCGAACTTCCAGATACCGCGTTTCGCAGAAACCACCTTGCATTCAAAATACACACGATCGCCAGGTACAACCTGCCGCTTAAAGCGAACGCCATCGATACCCGCGAACAAATAAATGGAGCCATCTTCCGGCGTTTTATTAGCGGTTTTAAAACCCAGAACGCCACAAGCCTGAGCCATTGCTTCAATTAAAAGCACGCCGGGAAAAACTGGGAAATGGGGGAAGTGTCCTTGAAATATCTCTTCGTTAATAGACACATTCTTGTACGCCGTTATGGACTCACCTTCGATGAGTTCCACCACCCTATCGATCATCAAAAACGGGTAGCGGTGCGGCAGGTATTTACGAATTTCAAGAATGTCGAGCATATAATCTTCCCCAGTTGTTCGGGCAAGGAACAACTATCTAACATTTGGTTTATGAAAAAAAGCGGCTACTGTTCTTTTTCCAGCTTTCGCAGCCTGTAGGCCATCTCATCCAATTGAGTATAGCGAACGGAATTACGGCGCCACGCACGGACTTCCTGCATCGGTGCTGCGGAAGCATAAGAACCGGGCTCGCTTACATGACGGGTAACAACGGTGCCCCCGTGAAACTGGGTGTTATCCGCAATGTGCAGATGCCCGGAGATTCCTACGGCACCGCCAAGCAGACAATTTTTACCGACAGTTGTGCTTCCGGCAATACCAACGCAAGCGGCAATTGCTGTGCCCTCGCCGATGGACACGCCATGGGCGAGGTGCACGAGATTGTCGATTATGGCGCCATCTTCAACAACTGTATCGTGCAAGGCACCACGATCAATCGTTGTATTTGCACCGATTTCCACATTATTACCAATGCGGACACTGGCAAGCTGCTCAATTTTAACCCAACCGTCAGTTCTACTGGGCGCAAACCCAAAACCGTCTGCCCCAATCACCGCGCCACTATGGACAGTGACCCTGTCGCCGATTGTAACTCTGTCATAAAGGGTTACGCGCGGGTAAAGGCGGCAATTATCACCGACAATCGTTGCTTCACCGATCACTGTGCCTGCATGAATTTCAGTACCTTGGCCGACACGGACATTAGCACCAATAACACAGTTGGGGCCCACCGCGACGCCATCAGCTAAAACAGCAGAACTATCGACAATGGCTGTGGGGTGGATTTCTTTCGACAGGGGTGAACGTGGGTTAAACAATGCGGAAAGGCGAGCATAAGCCAGATAAGGATCCGCGGCCAGAATCCGATTGCCGGAATAAGCCGCTGCGTGCTTTTCACGCAACACTACAATCCCAGGTGAAATACCAGCCAATTGCGCCAGGTACTTATCCTGGGCCACGAACGTAATTTGCGAGTCGGATGCATCCGACAAAGGCGCGATAGCAGTAACACGGTGTGTTGCGTCGCCGCGGTACTCACATCCGAGAAACTCAGCCAACTCCGCCAAGCTAAAGGATTTTGTGCTCACTATCCGCCTCTACTTTGGACTCGGTTTTAATCAAGTATCGAAAAAAATCGACTTACTTAGCGAGTTTATCCAACTCAGCAGATACCTTCAGCGTAATATCTGACTTAGGGTTGGCATAGATAACGCCTTGCGCTGGAATTACTATATCAATGCCTTCAGTTTGAACCAGCTTACCCAGAATTTCACGCAGACTTTCTTGCGATTCTTGCATCAGGCGACTGAGTACAGCGGAATTTTCCGCTTGCAGTTTTTTTACCGCTAATTGTAGGTCTGCCTGAACATATTCCATTTTTTTGCGATGATCCATCGCTTGCTCCTGGCTCCAGGTCATACCTTTGTTTTCCTGCTCTTTCGCCATCGCTTTCAGGTCAGCCTGCAAACTTTCCACTTGCGCAGTCAACTCGGCGTATTCAGGTTTTGCTTTCAGGGTTTCCATCACCTTGGCTGCCTTTTTGGTTTGCAGCACAGCACCCTGAGCGTCAAAAACAGCCACACGATCTGCGAACGCCAGGCTAGCCATCAAGGTTAAAGCGACACCCGCGAGCAATTGTTTGGTAATCATCGAAATTCTCTCTGTTGTATTTATGTGTATTTAAAATCCAGTACCAAAGGAAAACTGGAAGTATTCCGCGTTATCCAGCTCGTTTTTGTGCAGTGGTACAGCGTAACTGAAGGTCATAGGCCCGAAACCGGAAATCCAGGTAAAACCGATACCTGCTGAAGAGCTGAGGCGATTAAGATCTGGTTCGTGACAGTTAAGGCGATCGTATCTGTCCTCGCGGCAATAACCGGAAAATACATTACCAGCATCCACGAATGCGACCAACTGCATCTGACTGCTATCTTCAATAAACGGTATCGGAAGTAACAGCTCTGATGAGAACTCCATCAAAATGTTGCCGCCAATATTGGCCGGATAGCCTGTTTCGTATGCGATTAATTTACCTGGCTCACAAACCGCGGCACCACCAGAGGCACTGTAAAGGGTTGGTGAAGTCGGGTCGTCACAGCGAACGTACGCACTTGCCCCAAGCTCTGGAGACTGAGGGTAAAAACCGGAATACGCCTGACCGTCGCGGTTAAGGTCTGTCCAGCCGGTGGTTTGTGCCCGGTTGTAACTCACCGACGGGGTACCGCGTGGCCCCAGCGTGGAGCGTTCGTAGCCGCGTACAGAACCGAAACCACCCGCATAATAGTTTTCAAAAAACGGCAGCTCATCCATGCTGTTAAACCCATCGCCGTAGCCAAGCCGTGTTTTCAACCGCAACGTAAATTCACGATACAGCGGGAAGTAAATCGACCCGGTGTAGGTAAGCTTGTAATACTCCATCTCACTGCCGGGGAAGGTCGCCTCAGCGGCCAGAACCTGTGAGCTACCGCGCGTTGCAAGAATACCGCGGTTAAGCGTTCTCCGCGACCAACTGAGCTGTGCAGTCCCGCTGGTAAACGTGTCTCCATACAGGTCGATAAACCCAGGGTAAGAGCCGAGAAGCATATCCTCAGTAACCTGGTAAACCGGGAACTGGAATTCGTCCAGACTTCCGTCCGATGAATAAGGGATACCATTGCTGCCAGAGACACCAGCTTCCCAATCAGACTGAGCAACGTAGCTAGTGCCAGAATAGAGTTTCGGCGAACTGATAATTTCCTGCGGCGCATAGGCACCGGTGCGGATGTCCTGGTGAACAACACCCACACCAAACCCTAAGCGGGAAATTTCGGAGATTGGATAACCGAAGGTAATGTCCGCACCGAAGGCATCGGTGCTGTAGCGGGAAACGTTAATTTTTTCGTAATCCCGCGTACGATAATAGGCGCTAAAGCCTCGACTGACTCCGTCTGGGGTGAAATACGGGTCGTTATAGTTGTAGCTGTACATAGTCTGGTAGGTGTTTTTCTGCACCCCGAAGCCCACCTGCTTACCGGTACCCAGCCAGTTATTTTGCTGGACAGACACGCTCAGGTTCAACTTCGTGGTTTGCGCATAACCTACGCTCGCCTGAATAGTGCCCGAAGGCTGCTCTTCAAGCGTGTAATCCACATCGATCAAGTCGTCGGAACCTGGAACCGGATTAGTTTTTACGTCCACGGTTTTAAAGTAACCCAAACGCTCGAGCCGCACCTTGGAGTGATCGATTTTCGCATTCGATGCAGAAGCGCTTTCCAACTGGCGCATTTCGCGGCGCACAACTTCATCACTGGTCTTGGTGTTTCCGCTGAAATTCACCCGGCGAACATAAACACGTTGGCCTGGGTCCACGAAAAAGGTGACGTCCACAGTGTGTTCGGCCTGATTTTTTTCGGGAATACCTTCAACCTTTGCGTTGGTGTAGCCAGAGTTACCCATCATGGTTTTGAGATATTCCGACGTATCAGTCATATCCCGTTGCGAGAAGGTACGATCTTCGCGCAACAGCACCAGGCGGCGCATCCGCTCTTCTGGAATAATCGGGTCGCCAGCAATATCGATCTTCTTAACCGTGTAGATTTCCCCTTCGTTCACATTAAGGGTGATGAACACCTGAGTTTTGTCCGGGCTGATGGATACCTGACTCGACACAACTTCGAAGTCGAGATAACCACGGTCGAGATAAAACGATTCCAGTTTTTCAATATCACCGGTCAGTTTCTCACGAGCGTACTGATCACTGCTGGTAAAGAATGAATTCCAGTGTGTGGTGGTCAGCTCGAAACCGTCCAACAACTCGTCGTCAGAGAAAACCTTATTGCCGACAATATTCAAATGTTTGATTTTTGCCGGCTTGCCCTCGTCAACCTCAATATCAATGCCCACCATATTATTGGGCAGGTCTTTGACTTTGGCTTCTACAGATGCACCATACCGCGCCCGAGAAACATATTGTCTCTCCAACTCACGGGTGATGGCTTGCAGCAAATCCTGCTGAAGAATCTCACCTTCCTTCAGGTTATTCTCGTCCATCACATCGGTGAGTTGTTCGGTTTTGATTGCCTTGTTGCCCTCGATCTCAATTTTCTTGATCGAGGGGCGCTCCTGCAAGATAACAATCAATACATTGCCTTCGCGCGCCACCTGGATATTGGTAAAAAACCCGGTCTCGAACAATGAGCGAATAACGTTACGCACGCTTTCGCCATCAACAGTATCACCGACCTGGACAGGCAGGGCTGCAAACACAGGGCTCGCGGAAACACGCTGTAATCCCTCCAGGCGAATGTCACCAACAACAAACTCTTGAGAAAAAACAGGCACGGCGACAATCGCCAAAGATAAAAACAGCAGTAGACGCTTCATAAGGTTCGGGAATTTCAACAAAACAATCTTCTTTCTTTTTATGTAAACACGCATAGCGCTAAAGGCGCATGATGTCGTGATAAAAGGCTATCGCCATCAACCCGAGGATTAAGGCCATACCAACCTGATAACCCCAGACCTGCACTTTTTCGGAAACAGGACTGCCTTTAACCCACTCAATCAGGCCGTAAACAATATGGCCACCGTCCAAAACCGGTATGGGCAACAGGTTGAACACGCCGAGAAGAACACTGATATAGGCAAGAAAATTTACAAAGGACCAAATACCCGCCTTTGCTGAGTCGCCGGCAACTTTAGCAATGCCAATCGGGCCGCTCAAGTTTTTCGTGGATATTTCACCCACGACCAGTTTTTTGACAGAAAGCAGCACCATCGTGACCACATCACGCGTCTCTTGAGCAGCTTTCACCGCACTATCCAACGGGCCAAAATGTTGAAAGCGCACCATTTCTTCCGGCCAGGAATCAACCTGTGGCAAGCTCACGCCAGCAAAACCGTACTCTATCCCCGCGCTATCTTTTTTAACGCCAGGCGTAAGGAACAACTCTTCTTGCCCATTATCACGGGCCACCAGGACCCGAATTTCTTCGGCCGGGTGAGCACGCACATAATCGATCCACTGGCGCCCGTCCTCCATCGCAACCCCGTCAGCTTCGAGTATGCGGTCGCCTTCTTTAAAACCTGCGCGTGCGGCCGCGCTCTCCGGTTCTACAGTGCCAATTTCTGTCGCGATTTTCGGCTCGAAAAACCGGATGCCGACACCTTTGACAAGATCTGGCGCGACCACGTCCTGCATCCAGCCATTAATGTTTGCGCGTGATTCGTACTGTAAATCCGATCCGGGATAGGTCACAACAAAGGCTATTTGCCCTGTTTCGCCAACCCGGTTCAATAGCATCAACTCAACGTCTCGCCGACTGTGCACTGCACGCCCATCGACCGCGACTATCTCCTGCCCCTTCTCGAGGCCAGCGGCAGCGGCAATCGAGCCTGCATCCACAGCACCAATAACCGGCGCTAAGGTGACACCACCACGCACAAAGAAAAACACCCAGTACAAGATGAACGCCAAAATGAGGTTCGCCAATGGGCCGGCCATCGCTATCGCAATTCGCTGCGGCGGTGACTTGTGGTTATAGGTGTACGGAAGATCCTCCGGCGCCACCTCACCTTCCCGCTCGTCCAGCATTTTGACGTAACCACCGAGCGGAATAGCGGAGATCGCGTATTCAGTGCCTTGCTTATCGCGCCACGAAAACAAGCGACTGCCGAATCCGATGGAAAACCGCAATACCCGCACGCCACATCGCCTGGCCACATAAAAATGCCCAAACTCGTGGATCGCCACCAGAATCATCAGTGCGATCAGGAAATAAAAAACGGTCGAGATAAATTGCATAAATTATTTGTACCGCAAATAGCTGCTTGTGTTGCCGGGAGAAGTACCGACTACCAAGTAAAACCCGCGAGTTTGACCGCAGCAGACAACAGGGGTTCTCAAAATTAACGTTTGTTTACGCAACAAAGCGTAACACCGGACTGACACCTTAACTATCAAAGATTACAGCCGCCAAAAATTACCGCCATTAGGCACTGCTTACCGTCCAGCCCGAGGCCAGCACAGCGAGCGCAAATACTGGCGCCGCAGCAACTAAACCATCAATGCGATCCAGGAACCCACCGTGCCCCGGCAGCAGTCGACCGCTGTCTTTAACCCCGCGCTGTCGTTTCACCATGCTCTCGAGCAAATCCCCGATCACAGACACCAGAGAGGTTGGAACCACAACCGCCAACAAGGCAAGCCAATCGCCGCCAATAATGGTGAGGTTAGCAAAACCACCCCACAGCAGCGCGAGAACCATGCCCCCCAATACGCCCTCCCAGGTTTTTCCAGGGCTCACATTCTTGGCTAGCTTGGTACGACCGAAGCGACGACCAGCGAAGTAAGCGCCTACATCTGCCGCTGCAACCGTTAAAAAAGCCATCAAGACCAACCAGGCTCCGGCCGGTTGCGCCCGGAGATACAGCAGGGCTATCCAGGCGGGAATCAGTATTACCAAGCCCATCAGCATTTTAACGGGGGTGCTTCCCCATAGAATCGCACTCGAAGGGTAGCTTTGCACCCAGAGCAGAGCAACTGCCCACCAGGCACACGCTACAAGCAAAAGGATTTGCAGGCTTTGATGGTGTTCGGACCATTGCAGGAACACCCCCAAGCCAACACCCACCACAGCTACTAGCGCAGTATAGGCCCCACGGCCCAACTTAGACCGCAAGCCGCAAAGGTCGGACCACTCCCAACAGGCCAACGCCATCACAAGGCCGGTGACAACAGCAAAAACTCGCCAGTCACCAAGAAACAGCGTGCCAATCAACAACCAGACCAAGACTAACGCGGTGATCACACGATGTTTAAGCACGCGCAGCCTCGTTGGCCAGTTGCGCACCGGTTTTACCAAACCGGCGCTGACGGCGGCGAAAATCTTCGATAGCCGTTTTCATCGCAACACCGTCAAATTCCGGCCAGAGCAACTCACTGAAATAGAGTTCTGCGTAGGCAGCCTGCCACAATAAAAAATTACTGATGCGATACTCGCCCCCGGTGCGGATCAATAGGTCCAGAGGCGGCAGGGAGGAGGTGGAAATTCGGCTGCCGATTGCTTGCTCGGTAATGTCATCCAGGCTTATTCGGCCTGCGATAGCATCTTCGGCCAGTGATTTCGCAGATTGGGTAATATCCCAACAACCACCGTAATCAGCCGCGATGATCAATGTCGCTTCGCCACTGGAAGCGATCGACTCCGCTTCTTCAATGGCGCTGAGCAATTTTTTGCTGAAGCGGGCGCGGTTGCCGATAACCCGAATGGCAACGCCTTCTTCGGCCAGTTTACGCGCCTCTTTTTTTAAGTAATTGTAAAACAGCCCCATAAGCGCTTCGACTTCCTTTGGAGGTCTACGCCAGTTTTCGCTGCTAAACGCAAACAAGGTGAGCGCGTCCACGCCTTCCTCGCGACATGCACGCAACACGTCGCGTATTCTCTCAACACCAGCGCGATGCCCGGTAATTCCCTGCCGGCCCCGCTGTTCCGCCCAGCGGTTGTTCCCATCCATGATGATTGCCACATGACGCAGCGGGTTTGCACTCTCTATGGGGTTTACACTCATATCTGTTCAGTTAATGGAGCCAACGCAAGACACGTTAGATCTCCATCAGATCCTTTTCTTTCACAGCGAGCGCTGCATCGACTTCCGCAACATACTTATCGGTAATTTTCTGGATATCATCTTGCGCACGGCGATCGTCGTCTTCGCTGATCTCTTTCTCTTTGAGCAACTCCTTAACGTCGGCCAACACGTCACGGCGAACATTGCGAATAGAAACACGTGCCTGCTCAGCTTCAGTTTTCGCCTGTTTTATATAGCCTTTACGCGACTCTTCGGTCAGCGCTGGCATCGGCACTCGAATCAACTCACCAGTGGTAACCGGATTTAACCCCAGATCCGATTTCATAATGGCCTTTTCAATCTCAGGCACCATGCTCTTTTCCCACGGGCTGAGAGACAAAGTACGTGCATCGAGAACCGAAATATTAGCGACCTGGCTCAGCGGCGTATCGCTACCATAGTAAGAGACACTCACGCCGTCGAGAATGCTAGGGTGCGCTCGACCAGTACGAATTTTGTTGAAGTTTATACCCAACGCTTCAACCGTTTTTTTCATGCGCGCTTCGGCGTCTTTCTTAATATCATTGATCATTATTCACTTCCCCCAACAATAAGCGTGCCTTCATCCTCACCGACAATGATGCTCAGCAACGCACCGGGTTTAGACATTTTGAAAACACGAACCGGCATAGAATGGTCTTGACACAAACAAATGGCCGTCAGGTCCATCACACCCAGCTTTTCCTGCAGTACGGTGTCGTAGCTGAGGCGACTGTAACGTGTGGCAGAAGGATCTTTCACCGGATCAGCCGTGTAAACCCCATCCACTTTTGTCGCTTTCAGCACCAGTTCCGCCTCTACCTCAATTCCGCGCAGGCAAGCAGCAGAATCGGTGGTGAAGAATGGATTACCAGTGCCAGCAGAAAAAATAACCACCTCGCCATTTTCCAGCAAGCGTATTGCTTTGCGGCGGTCGTACTGATCAGTTACACCGTGCATAGGAATTGCAGACATAACAGTCGACTGGATATTGCAACGCTCAAGCGCGTCGCGCATCGCCAGGGCATTCATGACCGTGGCTAACATTCCCATATGATCGCCAGTGACACGATCCAAGCCAGCTTCGTTCAGCGCTGCCCCACGGAACAGGTTTCCGCCACCAATAACGAGACCGACCTGCACACCGATACCCACCAGCTGGCCGATTTCCAGAGCCATCTTGTCCAGCACTTTGGGATCGATACCGAACCCCTCATCACCCATCAATTGCTCACCGCTGAGCTTGAGCAGGATTCGCTTGTATTTTCTGTCGCGGCCACCCGGCATTGGTAGATTCCTCCCGAATAAGAACATCGGCGGCAGTGGATTGCCGACCGTAAAGTCGCGGAAGTTTAACAGAAAAAAGGCGGGATTTGCGTCCCGCCTTTTGTTTACCCACGCACCGGCGTTTGCCAAGGTGTGATTATGCGTTGCCCTTGGATGCAGCGACCTGCGCGGCAACTTCGGCAGCGAAGTCTTCTTCTTTCTTCTCGATACCTTCTCCAACCTCGAAACGGCTGAAGCTCACAACGCTCGCACCTTCTTTCTTAACCAGGGCACCAACAGTGATTTCTGGATCTTTCACAAAAGGCTGCTCAACCAGGCTGTTCTCTTTCAGGAACTTGTTGATACGACCAGTCATCATCTTCTCGACGATCTGCTCTGGCTTACCTTCCATATCTGGCTGCGCCTTGATGATATCCTTCTCTTTGTTGACAACTTCTTCCGGCATATCTTCAGGGTTAACCACCTGAGGATTCACTGCCGCAATGTGCATAGCGACATCTTTCGCAAGCTCAACACTGCCGCCATTGGCCAACTGAACCATCACTGCAATACGGTTGTTAGAGTGAACATACGCACCGACAAGACCGCCATCTGCTTCAATCAGACTTACACGACGAATGCCGATATTTTCACCAATCTTCTGCACCAGCGCCTGACGTGTGCTTTCCATTGCTTCATCGTTAACTGCAGCAACGTCTGCCGCTTTAGCTGAGAATGCTTTCTCAACAACAGAGTCAACAAATGCCAGGAAGCCAGCATCGCGCGCAACAAAGTCGGTCTCACTGTTAACCTCAACCAATACGCCGTAGCTGCCGTCGTCGGCAACCTTCGCAGCAACAACACCCTCTGCAGCTGTGCGATCTGCCTTTTTAGCCGCCTTCAAACCAGATGCTTTACGCAGATTTTCGATTGCCGCATCGATATCGCCATCGGTTTCGGCCAGCGCTTTTTTGCACTCCATCATGCCAAGACCGGTGCGCTCACGAAGTTCTTTCACTAAAGAAGCACTAACTGCCATCTTTTATGTCCTCAATTTTTCGGGTTCTTAGATTAAAAAAAAGGGGTTTGCACCCCTTTTTTACGATTCAGTTAACAAACGGCCCGAAGCCCCTGAATTAACCGTTATTAGCAACCTTTTCTTCGCTCTCAACTTCAACGAATTCGTCGGCTGCTGCGGCTGGAGAGCCTTCGCGCGCACCTTCAAGACATGCGTCCGCCATAGCGGTTACATACAGTTTGATTGCGCGAATCGCGTCGTCATTGCCAGGGATTACATAGTCAACGCCAGCAGGATCGCTATTGGTATCGACAACGCCGATAACGGGAATACCCAACTTGTTGGCTTCCTGAATCGCAATACGTTCGTGCTCCACATCGATAACGAACATTGCGTCAGGCAGACCGCCCATATCTTTAATACCACCGATAGACAGCTCGAGCTTGTCCATGGTGCGAGTGCGCATCAGCGCTTCTTTCTTGGTCAGCTTCTCAAAAGTACCGTCTTGACTCTGAGTTTCCAGGTCGCGGTAGCTGCGGATTGAGCCGCGGATCGTTTTGTAGTTGGTGAGCATGCCACCCAACCAGCGGTTGCTGACGTAAGGCATACCAGCGCGCTCAGCCTGCTCTTTCACAGTCTTTTGCGCCGCTCGTTTGGTGCCAACGAACAGAACTTTCTTCTTCTGGGAAGCCATCTGCTTGATCACAGCCAATGCGTCGTTAAACGCTGGTACAGTGTGCTCAAGGTTGATGATATGAATTTTGTTACGAGCGCCAAAGATGTATTGACCCATCTTCGGGTTCCAGTAACGGGTTTGGTGACCAAAGTGGACACCGGCTTGCAGCATATCGCGCATGCTTACTGTAGGCATAAGTTTTTCCTTCTCGGGTTAGGCCTCCATATACCCCACCAGCCAACCGAAGCCCAAAGGCACGGCACCCAGGCAGATGTGACGGTATATGTGCGACTTTAAATAAATTACAGTTAAAATCCGGCAATTTCGGCCGGGCGCGCTTTATACCACATCCATCAGCAAACTTAAAGAGCAAACCCAAAAAGACGCTACCAATATATTTGCGTTAGAATAGGCCGCTTTTGCGACACATCTGTGAACGAAGTGTCGATCCGCACCAATCGAGGCAATTTACCCCCATGTCCGTAACAATCAAGACTGCAGAAGAAATCGAGAAGATGCGCGTGGCCGGCCGCAAGGCAGCGGAAGTATTGGAAATGATCGAGCCATACGTCGTGCCCGGCGTAACCACCGCCGAGCTGGATCGCATCTGTCACGATTATATGGTTGACCAACAACAATCGATTCCGGCGCCACTCAACTACAAAGGCTTCCCGAAGTCAATTTGTACATCGGTAAATCAGGTGGTTTGCCACGGCATACCCTCCGAGAAAAAGAAACTCAAGTCTGGCGATATTATCAATCTTGATATCACCGTGATCGTAGATGGCTATCACGGTGATACCAGCAAAATGTTCATGGTGGGAGAAGTGGCTCCTCACGCAGAACGCCTGTGTAAAATCACTCAGGAATGCCTCTACCTGGGAATTGAACAAGTCAAACCGGGTGCGCGCCTGGGAGACATAGGAGCAGTCATCCAGCAGTACGCGGAGAAGAATCACTATTCGGTGGTGCGTGAATACTGTGGCCACGGCATTGGCAAAGTCTTTCACGAAGAACCTCAAGTATTGCACTACGGCGTTGCAGGTAAAGGTATGGAATTGGTGGAAGGAATGACCTTCACAATCGAACCCATGATCAACGCCGGTAAACACCACACCAAATTGAAAGGCGACGGCTGGACTGTAGAAACACGCGACGGCCGCCTGTCAGCGCAATGGGAACACACACTCGCCGTTACCAAGGATGGAGTTGAAGTATTGACCGCCCGTAACGAGGAAAGCTTTTAATGACCCACGCTGTGTCTGTCGAACAAGCACCAAAATTTCCGCTTTACCACTGTCAGCCGATCTTCTTTAACCAGAGCAAGTTTCGGGAAGACCTCAAAAAGCACCCGGCGATTAAGGTGTTCAAAAGTGCCATAGCCGGGATCGACAGCCATTTCGAAAGTCGCTTTCACGAAGGCGATGATATCCACAGACTGGTGCAGGAGCGGGCGACTTTTGTCGATCTACTCCTACACTATGCCTGGCATCAATACGCCTGGGACGACGACGTCGCCCTGATCGCCGTCGGCGGCTACGGCCGCAAAGAGCTGCACCCCAAGTCAGATATCGACATTTTGATTTTGCTCGACGACAAAGCTCAAAAAAAATATAACGACAATCTTCAACTGTTCGTCACCTTCCTTTGGGACATAGGGCTGGAAATTGGCAGTAGCGTTCGAACCCTGAAGGAATGCATCAAGATTGCCAAAGGCGACATCACAGTTGTCACTAATTTACTCGAAGCTCGTCGACTGGCTGGCAACGATAAACTCCGCGATAAATTGCAGCTGCTCACCGGGCCAGAACATATGTGGCCGGCCAACAAATTCTTTGACGCCAAAGTGGAAGAGCAGGAACAGCGCCATCTGAAATACGACAACGTTGAATATAACCTCGAGCCCAATGTTAAAAACGCCCCAGGTGGCCTGCGCGATATTCAGACTATCAACTGGGTGGCCAAACGCTATTTTAATGTGCCCGACATTACTCGCCTCGCAGGTGCAGATTTCTTTACTGAGGAAGAGTATGGCGCATTGCGCAGTGGGGAAGCCTTTCTCTGGAAGGTGCGCTACGGCATCCACTTGATTGCCAATCGCGCAGAAGAGCGTCTGACCTTTGAGTACCAGCGCGAATTAGCCAAACTCTTTGGCTATAAGGATGACGACAAAGGCCTCGCCGTCGAGAAATTCATGCACGAGTACTATCGCGTGGTGCTGGCACTGCGCGAACTCAACGACGTATTGGTGAACTATCTCGACGAAGTTATTCACACCAAAAGACGCAAGCACAAAATCACCCCCATCAACGACCGGTTTCAGTTGCACGACAACCTGATTGAAGTTACCCGTGAGAGCGTGTTTGACGAATCGCCCTGCGCGCTCATGGAAATTTTTGTGATCATGGGGAACAACCCCAGCATCGCCGGTGTGCGCTCGCCGACAATTCGCTTGATCCGCGAGAAACGCTGGCTGGTGAATGCGAAGTTTCGCCGCGATCCACATATTCGTGCGATGTTCATCGAGCTATTTCAGTTAAAGGTCGGTCTGGTTGCGCAACTTGAGAGAATGCGCCGCTACGGCATCCTCGGCCGGTACCTGCCGGTATTCGGCAATATCATTGGCCAAATGCAGCACGACCTATTCCACCGCTACACCGTGGATGCACACACTTTGATGGTTATAAAAAACGTGCGCAAATTTCGTCACGAAGAGGCAAAGCAGAAGTTTCCCATTGCCCATCACATAATGAAGCGGCGCCAGCATCTGCATTTGCTCTACATAGCCGCACTGTTTCACGACATCGGCAAAGGCCGTGGCGGCGACCATTCGACATTGGGCGCTCGCGATGCGGAAACCTTCTGCGAAGATCACCAATTGCGCGGCAAGGACACACGCCTGGTGGTGTGGCTGGTAGAGAAGCACCTGTTAATGTCCTACGTTTCCCAAAAGAAGGACATTTCCGACCCGGAAGTGATTCGTGATTTCGCACTGGAAGTTGGGGACCAGCGCCACCTGGACTATCTTTACGCCTTAACCGTCGCCGACATGTGTGGCACCAGCCCTGATATCTGGAATACCTGGCGCGCCAGCCTCATGCGACAACTGTATATGGAAACCAAGCGCGCGCTGCGTCGTGGTCTCGAAAACCATATCGATAAGCAAGAGCACATCGAAGAAACTCAGCAGCTGGCCGCCGCGCGGCTGGCCGATAAAGGCATCTGCGAGCAGATCGCGCGCAAACTCTGGGATCAAATGGGCGATGAGTATTTCATCCGGGAGTCCCATACCGATATTGCCTGGCAAACAGAGGCGATGATTCAGCACCAGGGCGAAAGCCCGCTGATTCTCATCCGCGAAACCACCAACCTCGAATTTGAAGGCGCAACTCAGATTTTTATACGCACTCGCGATGAGCGCCACGTATTCCCTGCTGTCGCCAGCGTGCTGACATCCCTGCAACTGAACATTCAGGATGCGCGGCTGTACAGTACCAACGATGGCTACACCGTCGATACCTTCTACGTGCTGAACGACAACGATCAGCCTCTCGGTGACAATTCCTCTAAATACCTGAAGATTTCCCGAGCCATCGGCGAAGAACTTTTACTGTTAGGCGACTACAACGAAGTGGTTCGACGTCGCACGCCGCGCGTGCTAAAGCAGTTTTCTGTGCCTACCCGTACCAGCATCAGCAACGATATTGTGAGTGGTAACACGGTGCTCGAGGTCATCAGCCCGGACAGACCAGGCCTGCTTGCAACCATCGGCCAAGTGTTTATGGAGCACGATGTCCAGCTACAAAACGCCAAGATTTCAACGCTCGGCGAACGAGTGGAGGATGTATTCTTTATCACCGACGCGGACAACCAACCACTTGGTGATCCACGCCTGTGCCGTGCCCTGCAGGATGACATCTGTTTTCGCCTGGACAAACGTGTCGAGCAGGATCTTGCGTCCTGATCCGCTGCCGAGAATTTATCATGAACCCCAATCTCGATCTGCTACAGCCTTACCCGTTTGAAAAACTGCGCCAGCTTAAAGCCGGTGCACAGCCGCCCGCTGAACTCGAACACATCGCTCTTTCAATTGGTGAGCCCAAGCACCCGGCACCGCAGTTTGCTCTGGATGCGCTTTCTAACCAGTTGGCGACCATCGCAAATTACCCGGTGACGCTCGGCCTGCCGGAACTGCGCGAAGCCTGCGCCGACTGGAGCACTCGTCGTTTCAATCTTAAACCGGGAACCTTGAGCAGCGAAACTCAGGTATTGCCGGTGAACGGTACCCGCGAGGCATTGTTTGCGTTCGTGCAGGTTGCGGTGGATTCAAGCCAGCCATCGCCCTCGGTGCTTATGCCGAACCCGTTCTATCAAATTTATGAAGGCGCGGCGATTTTGGCTGGCGCCAAGCCGGTATTTTTGAACTGCACCGAAGAAAACGGTTTTCTCTGCGATTTCGACCGGGTGCCCGCCGCGACCTGGAAAGCGTGCCAACTGCTGTTTATCTGTAACCCCGGCAACCCAACCGGCGCGGTAATGAGCCTCGAACAGCAGATAAAACTCATCGAATTAGCCGACGAGCACGACTTCATTATCGCCAGCGACGAATGCTACTCGGAACTGTACTTCGACGAACACACACCGCCCCCGGGGTTGCTGCAGGCCTGCGCCGCCATGGGACGCGACGATTACAAGCGCTGCGTTATTTTTCACAGCCTGTCCAAACGCTCCAACCTGCCGGGATTGCGCTCGGGCTTTGTTGCTGGCGATCAGGCGATTATCGAAAAATTCTATCAGTACCGCACCTACCACGGCTGCGCCATGCCATTGTTCGCCCAGGCCGCCAGTATTGCCGCCTGGCGGGACGAAACTCACGTAGTGGAAAACCGTGAGCTCTATCGTCAAAAATTCGATCGGGTGCTGGCGATACTGGGAGATTCACTGCCGGTAATTCGCCCAGACGCCAGCTTTTACCTGTGGCCGCAAACGCCGGTGAGCGATACTGAATTTGCACGCGACCTGTTCGCCGAACAGCATGTGACTGTTCTGCCCGGGTCCTATTTGGCGCGCAGCACTGCAGATGGGAATCCTGGCAGTCAGCGGATACGCATGGCTCTCGTCGCCTCATTGGACGAATGTGAGCAGGCCGCACAGCGTTTGCGCGCATTTGTCGAGGCGCGCTATTAATGCTGAAGCAGCAACGCGTCGCTTACATTTTGGCGGAACTGGAACACCTGTATCCGGAGACGCCGGTGCCGCTGGATCACAAAGACCCGTATACCCTGCTCGTCGCAGTATTGCTTTCGGCACAATGCACGGACGAGCGGGTTAACAAAATTACCCCGCTGTTGTGGCAATTGGCCGACAACTGCTTCGATATGGCAAAGCAATCCGTCGACGCCATTCAAGCGATTATTCGCCCTTGCGGCTTGTCTCCACAAAAGGCCAAAGCCATCAAAGGGCTATCGGAAATACTGGTAAATGAGTACCAGGGTGAGGTGCCGCAAAGCCTGGCACAACTGGAAGCCTTGCCCGGGGTGGGCCACAAAACCGCGAGCGTGGTTGTGGCACAGGCCTTTGGCGAACCGGCATTTCCGGTGGACACCCACATTCACCGGCTGGCGCAACGCTGGGGGCTGACCAACGGCAAGAGTGTCGCCCAGACTGAGCGCGACCTCAAACGACTGTTTCCGCGTGAAAGCTGGAACAAGCTGCATCTACAAATTATTTTCTACGGCCGCGAATACTGTACCGCTCGCGGTTGCGATGGCACTGTGTGCCCGATCTGCACCACCTGCTACCCCAACCGTAAAAAACCGAAAGTTACGCGCAAGGCGTAGCGCCTCCCCACGGCGCCCGCCTCGCACGTTGCAGAGCGGGTGAACCCCTGGTCACCTTTTGGTATCCTACGCGCCCTTTTTCGCCAACACGCCCTAACACCTAAAACACAAGCCAAAGACTATGACGACGCTCTACGGAATCAAAAACTGCAACACCGTAAAAAAAGCCCGCAAGTGGCTGGAAGGCAACAGCGTTGCCTACACTTTCCACGACTTCCGCGAACACGGGTTAACCGAGCAGCAAGTTAACGAATGGCTTGAAGTACTTGCCCCCGAGGTGCTGATCAATAAACGCAGCACCACCTGGAAGCAAATGAGTGATAGCGATAAAGCGAAAGTAGACGCTGGCGACATTGCAGCCATTGCCGCGGCCAACCCCACGTTAATCAAACGCCCGGTACTTGCGACCGGTGACAGTTTACAGGTGGGATTCAAAGATTCTGACTACGCCGGGTTATTACTCTAAGCGGCCCGGCCGCCCCCATTTAATGACTAAAATCTGCAAGGACTAACCATGACGACCTTATACAGTCTCGGCCTCGGGCTAGGCACACAAAACAACAACGGAGACTGGCTGGAGGTGTTCTACCCCCACCCCCTGCTCAATCCGGCAGCGGACACCGCTTCTGCCATTGCCGACGCCATTGGTTTCGACGGCAACAACACTACCCTGGCTCTGGATGGCGACCTGCTGGCAAAACTCGCCACTGCGCTACAAGGTGTGGACGACGCGCTGGCCAGCCTGTGTGAAACCCTCGGCGGCAGCGAACGCCCGGCGGTATTGGTACTGCTCACCAACGATGTCGCCCCGACCACCGTACCCGAAGCCTATTTAAAATTGCACCTGCTGTCGCACCGCCTGGTAAAGCCGCACGGCACTGACATCGCCGGTATTTTCGGTGTTCTGCCGAACGTAGCCTGGACCAGCGAAGGCGCCATTGACCTGAACGAGCTGGCCGACCGCCAGTTGCGTGCACGCATGAAAGGGCAAACTCTCAGCGTCGATTGCGTCGACAAATTCCCCAAGATGACCGACTACGTTGTGCCAGCAGGTGTGCGCATTGCGGACACCGCTCGGGTGCGCCTCGGCGCCCACATTGGCACCGGAACCACCGTGATGCACGAAGGTTTCGTCAACTTCAATGCGGGCACCCTGGGCACCAGCATGATTGAAGGCCGTATCTCTGCGGGTGTGACTGTGGGCGAAGGCTCCGATCTCGGCGGCGGCTGCTCAACCATGGGTACCCTGTCTGGCGGCGGTAAGGTCGTTATCTCCATCGGCAAAGAAAGCCTGATCGGCGCCAACGCCGGTACCGGTATCCCACTCGGTGATCGCTGTATTGTGGAATCTGGCCTGTACATTACAGCAGGCACCAAACTTAATCTGTTGGACGATCAAAATCAGGTGGTTGAAGTGGTCAAAGCCCGTGATCTTGCAGGTAAAAGCGACCTGTTGTTTCGCCGCAACTCGACCACGGGTGCAGTGGAATGTAAAACCAACAAATCAGCGATTGCGCTCAACGAAGAACTCCATAAGAACAACTAATCCGCCTAACCGACGGGCACCCGGTTCCGGTGCCCGATACGTCTTGCGTGAAAATGGGAATATCGAGAGGTACCATGTCCCCCACTTTGCAACTGGCCTGCGATCTGATCAGCAGAGCCTCCGTAACCCCTGAAGACGCTGGTTGCCAGGCATTAATGACCGAGCGGCTGCGCGCGATTGGCTTCCATATCGAATCGCTGCGCTTCGACGACGTCGACAATTTCTGGGCGGTGCGCGGCGCAAGCGGCCCGATATTGTGTTTCGCTGGCCACACCGACGTGGTACCCGAGGGCGACCCGGCAAAATGGCAAAGCCCACCCTACGAACCCACCATTACCGACGGCCTGCTTTACGGCCGTGGCGCTGCGGACATGAAAGGCAGCCTGGCCGCGATGGTCACCGCCTGCGAGGCGTTTGTGGCTGAACACCCGAACCACACCGGGCGCATTGCGTTTCTGATAACCAGTGACGAAGAAGGCATTGCCGCCAATGGCACGGTGAAAGTGGTGGAATGGCTGGAAGCGCGCGGCGAAAAAGTTACCTGGTGCCTGGTTGGCGAACCGTCCTCGACCCAGTCTGTCGGCGATGTTATTAAAAACGGCCGACGTGGGTCGCTGGGTTGTAAACTGACGGTTAAGGGCAAGCAGGGGCATGTGGCCTACCCACATCTGGCAAAGAACCCGATTCATCTGGTGGCACCGGCATTGGCGGACCTGGCGGCCGAGCAATGGGACGAGGGCAACGACTTTTTCCCGGCGACCAGCTTCCAGGTTTCCAACTTTAACGCTGGCACCGGCGCGACTAATGTTATTCCGGGCGAAGCGGCCATTGTGTTCAACTTTCGCTTCTCCACCGAGTCCACGGCGGATGAGCTAAAGCAACGCACCGAAGCCATTCTCGCCAAACACGGGCTCGACTACGATATTCACTGGCATTTGTCGGGCGAGCCCTTTCTGACCCCCGCCGGGGCGTTGGTCGACGCCGCCGTTACCGCCATTCGGGCAGAATGCGGTGCTGAACCGGAGCTATCCACCTCGGGCGGCACCTCGGACGGCCGCTTTATCGCACCAACCGGCGCCCAGGTCTTGGAGCTTGGCCCGGTCAACGCCACAATTCACCAGATTAACGAGTGCGTCAATGTGGCCGATCTCGACAAACTCAGCGCAACCTACCAGCGCATACTTAAGGAGCTGCTCGCCTGATGAGCCAATTCACCCACCTCGATAGCCGGGGCGCAGCACACATGGTCGATGTGGGAGAAAAAGTCGTGACTCACCGCACCGCGACTGCCATGAGTCGCGTCACCATGAATCCGCAAACCCTGGCGATGATCGTCGAGGGGCGCCATCACAAAGGTGACGTATTCGCCGTGGCCCGCGTTGCCGGTATTCAAGCGGCAAAAAAATGCAGCGACCTTATCCCCCTGTGCCACCCGCTGATGCTGACAAAGATCAGCGTGGAACTCACCGCTAACACCGCGGAAAGCTGTGTGGAAATCCACGCGACCTGCAAACTGGATGGCAAAACTGGCGTGGAAATGGAGGCGCTCACTGCCGCGTCTATCGCGGCGTTGACCATTTACGATATGTGTAAAGCGGTGGATAAAGGCATGGTGATCAGCCACACCCGGCTACTCACCAAAACTGGCGGACGCTCCGGCGATTGGCAGGCCGATGAGTAACGCCAACGCCATCACCATTCTGTATTTTGCCAGCCTGGGTGACGCGCTAGGCCTTTCCGAGGAGCGTTTCAGCCAAGCCTCACTACCCGCTGATGTCGCCTCTTTGCGCGCACAGCTAGCCGCACGAGACGCCAAGTGGGCGGCCGCATTATCCTCCACGAACCTCCGCTGTGCCGTGAATCAGTCCCTCGCAAAACCCGAACACCCCTTGTGCTGGGGCGACGAGGTTGCCTTCTTCCCACCGGTTACCGGGGGCTGACCTATGATTCGCGTACAGCAGGCAGATTTTGATGTAGCGGGCGAATACCGCAACCTGCAACAACACGGCTTGGCAGGCGCAATCGTTACGTTTAGCGGGCTGGTGCGGGATTTTGCCGGCGATACGAGTGAACGATTCTTCCTCCAACACTACCCGGGCATGACCGAATCGGTATTGAACAAGATTGTCTCCCAGGCGCAATCGCGCTGGCCACTGCTCGCGGTAACCGTCATTCACCGCGTAGGACATCTGCAGGCAGGTGATCAGATCGTATTTGTCGGGGTCAGCAGTGCCCATCGCAAGTCTGCGTTTGCCGCGTGCGAATACATTATCGACCTATTGAAAACCGAAGCGCCCTTTTGGAAAAAAGAAGGGCGTCAGTGGGTAGACGCAAAACAGAGCGATCAGGCGGCTGCGGATCGCTGGCTTACCGCTGATGACAGCTAGACCAGCCTCAAAACTCCGTTTAACGACTATTAAAAGGGCGCTGCTCGCGCACTACTCTGCTCCCATGCAGGACATGTTTAAACAATTTCGCAGTGGCGCGATTTTTTTTGCTGTCGGGCTCACCATGGTCTACCTGGCGAACACTGCATTATTACCTTCATTGCGACAGGAACTGGTTACACTCGCGGGTTTGATCCTGGCCGGGGCCGGATTTGTCGTCGCCATGCTGGCGCAAATCCGGATGATTATCAGTCGGTTTTTGCGGTTTCTGCGAAAGCCTTGAGCGGGTATATATCGAAGCGGCCCGCCTTTCCTTCAAGCTGATACCCCGGCGCCTGCCCGGCGAGAAATGGCGCAATTTTAGGCCGTTTCACCACTACTCGGTGGCTGGCCAGGGCGAGCGCCGGTTCGAGCAGCCCGTCAGCATCGGCGTCGGCTCCCACCAGGTCGTGAAATAACTGCATGTCCTTTTTCACTTCTGCGGATTTTTTCCGCGCGGGGAACATCGGGTCCAGATATACAACCTGTGGCACATCTGAAAAATCGCTTTGCAGGTGAACCAGGCTATCGACGGCAACCAGCTCCATACGCGACAGAATCTCAAACAGCTCCGCGTCTGCCTCCGCGCTATACATTCTTGCCCGGTGTAACCCATCGGCCAGCATTGCTCTCACAGTTGGTGAGCGCTCACACATTCGCACAGAACAGCCTAGGGTTGCCAACACAAAAGCATCCCCTCCCATCCCTGCGGTGGCATCAAGGACAGTTATTCCACGCGCCTTATTCACGCCCACAGCTTTGGCGATCGCCTGGCTTTTACCGCCACCAAACTTGCGACGATGGGCTTTTGCCCCGGTGACGAAATCCACTCGCGTAGTCAGCGGCTTTTTAAGCCGGTGATCCCGTAGTTCGAGGCCATCACGAGTAACAGCCAACACCAATGAAGCTGGCAGCGTGTCCTCGGCATCAAGCCAGTCAGGCACTGCCGTCACATCGTTTAGGGCGTTAACCAGAACATCGGGAAGATCCTCACGCAACGGCGCAGGACAAAGAACAGAAACGGGGGTTTTCATGAGAACCAACGAAAGCAAATGCCTATTGTGCCAAGTTTCGCCGGCTTGGGGGAGTGTCTGCGGTAAGACTGTGATCAGGAGAATCACCAGGCGAGCCCTGCGAGTATGCTCAGCCTGATGATCCTCCTGCTTTCAACGGGGGCGCCTCCTGCGCACCCCGTGATTGTTCCATGCTAACACCAAGGCAGTGTGGGAAATTCGCCTTCTGCTACTGGAACAACGAAGAAAAGCTATGAGGGTGCGAAACACCCACATAGCATTCGCTTCCGTGCGCAATTTCATGCGCTGTTACGCCTTAGCTTTGGCTTTGGCCATGCGCTTGCGCATCCAAACGAATACCACTAGAGCTGCACCCATCATTGGCATAGAGGCAGGTAAAGGTACTGGCGACACATTGTCCAGACCTGATACGTGATCCACTTGGAATGGACCTTCGCCAAGCTGGAAACCTGATGATAACTTGGATGTATCGAAAACCGCCCAATTACTAGCGCCGGTATTCTCGAATAATCCCCAGAAATTGGCATTTTTAACGATGTAGTAACCTGGCTCATTAGGCATCAAAATGGCGTAAACATTTTCGACGTCAGTAGCAAGGTATCCCACGCCAGCGGTAGAACTGTTTAGAGACAACTCCGTGTCCCCGCCCATTAGAGAATTGGACCAGAACTGTTCCGCGTCTGCACGAAAACCACGGAAACCCTGACCAGCGATCAAGTCGCGAAACTCTCTTTTGCCAATCTCACCGACCAATTCATCCACTGTGCCGACATCGGTTCCATCATAGTCACTGCTGTCGTCGGTAACGACGATCGCAGAGGCACTAACGGACCAGAGACACACCATCAGCAATCCCACACATTTCTTTAACATACATCTACTCCTGCATAGTTAATCACTTTCATCCGGAGTAAAACGCTCAAAATTTGCTTCACCCGGCTCGCTATACAGTACGAAGCAATATACAGTCCAATAAAAATATCTTGTTATTTTTCAATAAGTTATAAAATACATGTGATCATGTTCACATTTTTCTGTCAACCTTGCTGACGGATTGAGACGCCAATTTTTCCATTTTTATAGGGAGTCTCGTAATCTTTACAAGCCTGACAATGTCCATAATGTATGCGTAGGTTTCGATGCTTGTACGTTCGTCAGCCACCAGCACAAACGACGGAAATTCTTGCCGCTCGGCAATCAAACGATGCAAGCGCGCCTTTAGTCCTGCCAACTCGACCGCCTGTCCTTCTAAGGTAATGTTGTTTTGTGCGCCAACACGCAAAACCACGGTTTTACTTGTTCGCCCAGCCGGAGAGTGCGGTAGTGGGTCAACCGGTAATGTGCGCTCAGCTACAAAGGATGCAGTGACAATAAAGAAGATCAAAAGGATGAAAACCACATCCAGCATAGGGTTAAGGTCGATACCGCTTGCACAAACTTCATCGAGTGTCGATTTTTTTCTCATATCGTTTCTCCGTAAAAAAAGCGCCCCTAAGGGGCGCACAACGGCACTGCTGACTTGCAGAATTTAGTCCTTCATCACAAAGGTGAGGCGGCTACTCAGGCCGGGAAACGCAACCGGCAGCCCATCCACAGTTTTCGGCTGATACTTCCAGCGCGCGACAGCTGCCAGCGCAGCATTTTCAAACATGCCATGTGGCATGGACTCCAGGATGCGTATGTTTTCGGTTGTTCCTAACGCCGTAACATCAAAAATTACATCGACATATCCTTCAGTGGCGTTGCGCAGTGCTCGCGCCGGATACACTGGTTGTGGCTGGTACTGTGGAATTGGAAAGCCAGCACCAAAGGCCACTTCGACAGGGCCAGTCGTGCTTCGTATTGCCGTCGGCTTAATAGGTAAAGTCAAGTTAACGTTTAGATGGGTGTCATCCGCTTGCTCCGGCATAGGCGGTGCTTCTTGCACCTCCAGCGGCTTAGGCAGATCCTTTTTTATAACAGTAACAAGCTTGGGCTCCTCCCACGTCACGTTGGGCGGATTGAAGGGTGGCGCGTCATCGATCGGCGAGTCCGCCATATGAATTAAACGCTCCATCAATACCAGCAGTGCCAGTGTAACCAGCGCCGCAAGCCCCGTAGTCGCTACTGCTCGGACGAACTGATTCGCCCTGAATACCGCGTGGTTGGTTGTGAATATAGTGTTCATGTTGACGCTCCTCTTTGGTGATTGACGTACAACAGTGCCGGTTAAACCTCTTCAGTCAGCCTTCGAGGTTAAATACAAACGTTTCAGTGACGTTTTTAGTTATGACTTTTTCGCCGTTTAGCTCCAACGGCAAAAACTGGAACTGCTTAATCGCGTTAAGTACCGCTTGGTCGAATACACCGGCAGGCTCTGCGTGCAGAACTCTGGGGGACACAACCTCGCCCGCGCGACTTACATCGAACTCAACAACCACACGACCACTTATTCCATGGCGCAATGCAAACCGGGGGTAATGCGGGGTTACCACAGTGTTTGGCAAGTAACCGCTCATCGCGATACCGGGCGCGTTAACCTCAGTCACTGGCGCCAACTCGGTGGCAGAAACCCTGAGCCTGCCGGGAGTTTGTGCACGGCTCACCACAAGAAGTTCTTCGGTTATCGGGCGCGCAGGTGGCGGGCTGAATACAGGCAATTGCTGAGAAGTCGTTGGCTCCAACGCATCGGAACCCCTGCGTTCAGTCTGTTGCTCGAGCGCTAACTGATGGTTGAGCCAGCCCACCCGGCGGCGGTTATTGGCAAGCGGCGAGCGGTCTTCGACCAGAATCATTGGAACCAGAACGGGCGATGGGTAAACGGCTAACGGGTCTTTAAACGTGCCGACCGGGGCCGTACTGAGACTGGCAAATGCGATAGGGCCAACCAGTGATGAAACCAGGAGCGCGGTGGCAAAACGCCAGATAAGCCCGGTGCGACTCCTGTTTCGGCAAGGTTCCAGTACCAGCTTAATGCGCTCAAATAATTGCGAGCCATCGCTGTACGCCAGAGCGAATGAGGTGTGTTTTACATCAGCGGATATTGCCAGCAGATCCTCAGCGTACTCGGCGCGACAATCGAAGAGCTCCGCCACCTGGTCATCACAGGCTATCTCCGCATACCAGCCAATGCGTTTAGCGAAAATCCACACCAAAGGTACAAACCATAACAGCGCCGTAATTTGCGCGACCAGGATCTTCACCGGCCAGTCGTTGCGCGCGATATGCGCATATTCGTGAGCTAACACCCGGCAAACCCGACCGGGTTCCCAGTCGCCCACACTCATCGGGAGTAAAATGGTAGGCCGCAGCCAGCCCAGCACGAGTGGCGAGGACACCACGGAGGTTACACGTATATCAACGCGGGATCCGGAGAAGCCGAACAGAGCGTCGAGCCGCATTTTTTCTTGGATTAAATCACCCTCATTCGCACCGTCGAGTGGCGTTGCGCCGTCTTTGATCCAATAGGCCTCGACGACACCCAAAAATACATAGCTCAGACGCCAAGTCACGCCCAGGCAATAGATCGCCAACCCGCTGTACAGTAGCACTGGGGTAGCGCTCAAGCTGCGCACATTTATTGCCAGCAAGCCTTCCACGGCGTGCGGTAAAATCGGCAGATAAAGTGCGGGATAGGTCGCGCCAAGCGGTATAAACGCCACCGAAACCAGCAGCGCAGAGAGAAACCACCAATGAAACTGTGCTGCTGAGCGGACTGAAGGTCGCGCTAGTAGAGCGATCACAATAACCAATATCAGCATCGGTTTAATAACCGTCACCAGTACCCAGAAACCAACATCAGTTATCGATAGCATCAGCGGGACTCCTTGTCCTTAAGCGCCTTCAAACGGGCGATATTCCTCTCTAGATCTTCAATCTCACGGGCAGACAGCGCATCGCCTTCCATGTCCAGCAGCGCCGATACTGCTTTGGCCGGTGAGCCCTTAAAAAACGTTTTAATCACTCGTCGAATCGCCGACTCGCTGGCCTGCTGCTGCTCCAGTTTTGGAAAATAAATATACTTCGCACCCTCCGTACGAAATCCCACCACGCCCTTTTCCAGCAGCCTGGCGATGAGCGCTCGCACGGCTGAATAGCTGGGAGGGTCAGGTAGGCGAGCCAGCACATCCTGTGCGGAGGCCTCATTTAATTCGTAGAGAATATCCATAATCTGTCGCTCTCTACGACTCAACTTGTAGTGTGCAATGGGTGACATGACGTCCTCGGCTATAAACGGTGCTAGTTTTTTAGCACCATGCTACAAAACTAGCACTACCAATCTGAATCGGCAAGCGTTAATGCTAATTTTTTAGCACAAGAGTGAAGAATCTAAACCGATTTACGCAAAAGAACGCGTGAATAGCCGTACTGATAGATAATCACAGCCACTAAAGCGAGCACAAAAGCGACGTAAAAGCCAAGTGAGGACGAGAGAAAACTGAGCGAAAAATAGAAGAAGAGCAAGCCGACAAATCCGGCTACCAGGCCGCGCAATAGCAGCACGGCCGCCGCAGCGCCCGCTGAACGATGGGTGAACACCGCCATAATCGTAGTCGCCACCGGAAACACCACCAGAACGCCACTCAACATCGGCCCAGAGCGGGAAGCTCCCGCAGTGACGGCTAACACCAACACCACAGCCGCCTGCATGCGGATCAACATCTGCCGCCAGTCGACGCGCGCAAGAATGATGTCGACGTTCGGCTTAGGCAGCAGGCGATAAACCAACCAGACAATAAACACCCCACCCAGGTAAATGATCAGAGGTGTCGATTGCCAGGCAAGAAGAATGGCTGCAGCGGCGCTGAAACCTGTTAACGCAGCGCAGAAAGCTAACCACCAGGGCTTTTCTGCCATGGCAAATCGACTGTAGACGAGACAAAAAACCGCGACCGCAGGAATGCCACGCAAAGTACCCGTTGCAGATTCAACCGCAAAATCTTCGCCCTGCTCCCAGGCAAGAATTAAGGTAATCGGGCCTGCGACCAAAGGCAGCGCTGTCACCAATCCACCGATAACGGGGCCGAAACGGCCCGCGATTCGAGTGGCAACAAGTATCAAACCGGGTACAAGTGTCAATTTAACGAGGGTAAGCCAGATCACCGATATACCAATCTAAGGGCGCGAGGGACAGTGGTCGATAAAGGGCGAAAACGACACACAGGGGTAACGCAATCAGCGGAAGTAGCCTATGTCTCGCCCGGAAATCATGCCCAAACTCATCCCTAGTTGCCAGTAACTGTACGCGCGCTACACCCGCACCTACACCAGCACCAACCGCACCTACACCAGCACCAACCGCAGCGCCATAGCCACAAAAACGATTGCAGCGCAGCGGTTTAGAATGCGCAACCGTGTGGGTGTGACAAATCGCTTGTTTAACCAGCCTGCAGCGAACGCCACGCTAATAAAAACCGCGAACCCGCATATTATGAACGTCAGGCCCAAGACCATCACTTGAACCGCTATCGGCCAACCGTCGGGCTGCGTGAATTGGGGTAAAAACGCGAGAAAAAAAATTGCCACCTTTGGGTTCGAAATATTCATCACGATCCCACGGCGATACAGCGGCCACCACCCTGTATCAATACTTTCGCAGCCGCCCACGGAAACAGGGCTGCGCCAGGACTGCCAGGCGAGCCACAATAAATAGGCCGCACCTAACCAAGTGATCGCGGTAAATAAAATCGGGGAGGTTTTGATCACTGCCGCTACGCCTAAAGCGACCATCGCAGAGTGAAAGATCAGGCCCGTGCCAAGACCGAATGTCACCCATACACCGACGCGTGCTCCGCTAACCAGTGACTGAGTAAACACAAAAAGAATATCGGGGCCTGGCGACAACGCTAAGAGCACCGCCGCCAGTGCGAAAATGTAAATAGTTTCAGCGCTCATCGGAACCTCAAGAAAATCTACCGACGGCGCATGTTAAACACTTCCCTGTGCGGGTGAAAGCCTTATTCGGTTGGTTCCAGTTTCAATTCCACGCGGCGGTTTTGCTGACGCCCTTGCGCAGTTTTGTTGGAAGCAATTGGCATGCGGGGACCGTAGCCCACAGCTTGTACCCGACCAGAGGCGACACTGCGGTTGAGCAAATAAGAGCGCACTGAATTTGCACGGTTTTCACTCAGCTGCTGATTATATGTTGCAGATCCCGTCGAGTCGGTGTGGCCTGAAACTACGATCACTGTTTTCTTAAACTCCTTGAGCACCTGGGCCACCGAGTCCAGCACAGAATGAAATTCAGGCTTAATGTCGAAGCTATCAGTCGCGAAAGTAATGTTGCCCGGCATGATCAAATTAATCGTGTTGCCATCACGCTGTACCTGCACACCCGAACCTTGAAGCTGTTGGCGGAGTTTGGATTCCTGCCGGTCCATATAGTAACCAACGCCACCACCTACCGCTGCACCTGCAACCGCACCAGTAATCAAACCGCGATCGCGATCTTTATCGCTGGACGTTGCCGCCCCAACGACCGCACCGGCAATCGCACCCACCGCAGCACCGGTGGTCGCTTTGCTTGCCTGTTTTTCACCCGTGTAGGGGTCGTAAGTTGCGCAGCCAAAAAGCGAAACCAACAACAGACCAACCACAAGATTTTTCATAAAGCCTCCATTAATGAATCGAGAAATAACCAAATAAGCGTAAAATAATCCGTTTAATGAGCAGAGTTCATCCACCAATCGGGGATTTTATGGAAAACACACCAGCGCCAGCAGCTCACTCAAGCGTGCGCAGTTTACGGAGTTTACAAGCTCCCGTCTGCGGTCTCCTTCTCTCCTTCTTATTAAGCTGTTCACAGTATGAATTTACGCTGAACGAAAAGACTCTTTACGATCCAACCACCTTCCGGCGCGAACTGTCGCTTAAGGATAAAGACCTGGAGAACTGCGTAAAAAATGTGGTAAACGAACAACAGATCACCGCAGCGAGGCAGGTTCGCCAACTGCTTTGTGGGCCAGGAAAGATTTTATCGTTGGAAGGAATAGAAATTTTCAACCGTGTTCAACAACTGGGTCTAGCTAAGAACACAATCGAAAACATTAGTTCATTGGCCGCTCTGCGCGAACTTCGCCATATTAATTTGGCGGACAACGCAATTACAGACGCGAGTATTCTCGATGAACTGGAACAACTCCAGTATGTAGACTTGTCCGGGAATCCGGAACTTAACTGCGCATCTACAGCAAAGTTGCAAGCCCGCAAGCAGATCGAACTTCTACTTCCGAAGCACTGCAGACAAGAATAAAAAACCGCTGGACTCGTCGAACCAATAACAAGGTGCATTCACCCCAATCTCGTTGCGGGTCGCCAGCCGCGAGGGTGTAAAACCGTTGAGCCAGCTGTCAGTAACGGATTTTTTACGAGACGGGAGTCAACCTGCATAGATGAGGATGATATTAGCTGGCGCTGAGTCGACTTGCTTTGACTGTGCCGCTAACGCGGCATAAACATTAACCCTATGACATTGCGATTGCAGTGGACAATCTTCATTTCAACCGGCTCCAGGTTAATTGGGCCAACAATTTTGTGAAATTTCACCGACACCACAGTTCCCACTGGTGGCACTGGCGTGCTCTCCAAACCAACCTGAGCGCCACCGTCAGATATGTCACGGGTAAAACCAACCAGGGTGCCGAAAGCCGGATGCGTAATCTCGACACGTATGGACGTTGGGGTTCGTTCGTATTTACGGCGCTCTAGCACACACTTTTCCTCTGTCGTCAAAAGTTGAATGATCCAAACGTCTTATAACCCGATCAATCACCTCAAAAAACAAGCTTAGCTCAATGTGGAATTTTTGCTGTAAAGAGCAAATTATCGCGCCGCTGTTAATAAATTCCTTATCCACAAAAGCTGTGGATAACTCTGTGACCAACATCATGACAAACGCGTCCAAGTACCATGGTTGCTTGCCTGCAGTCGGTTTGACGGCATTTTAGTCAATTTGTAATAAAGCTTATAAATCAACAAGTTACAATCGTCAGACGAAAAAATATACGATATCTGTATGATTTACCGACACCTTGTTGCTTAAAGTAACGATGTGTGGAAAAGTTTTTTTGTCAACCCCATTTTGGGGCTTGACGTAGAAGTGTTTACTTACTTTGTGAAGAGACTGGGAAGAGAGGAAACAGCGGGATTTTATAGGGGAAAAACGCGCCAAACAGGGGCATAAAAATTGACGCCTAATTCCCTTTAGATTCTAAAGCAACGAAAGCCAACCGGTGGCGGAATCTTGTTCGGCGTACACAACTTCGGCGTTCGCGATTACATGTGGATCGATCAGCTCGCGCACCTTTGCGAGTGCGTTATTTTTTTCACTGATGTGCCCAACCACCAGGCAGCGCAGCGCGCTCTGGTCGATTTGCTGCAAAAAAGCTGACGTCTGTTGATTATTCAAATGCCCCCAATTACTCCCCACTCGCGCCCGCAACGATGGCGGGTAAGGGCCATTCGCAAGCATCGTCAGGTCGTGATTCGCCTCCACCAGTAAACCATGACAGCCCTGATACTGGGATAATACATGCGGTGTTATGGTGCCTAGATCGGTGAGAATACCGAGCTTCATGCCTTGATAACTAAACACGAACTGGCAAGGCTCACGGGCATCGTGCGGCACTGCCACGGGCGTTACAGTAATGTCGTGAATCTGGAAAGGTTGGTCAGGAAGAACAGCTCGAAAGTGCGGTATCTCGCCACATTTACCGCTGATAAAACTACCGGATGTCATATAGACCGGTATTGTGTGCCGACGTGCAAGTGGGCCAACACCCTTTATGTGGTCCGCATGCTCGTGAGTAACCAGTACAGCGGTAATGTCGGCGGCACTCAGTTCCAATAAGGCCAACCGCTTTTCCAGTTCGCGCAGCGTGAAACCACAATCGACCAGTAAACACTGATCGCCTACGCGAACGACAGTTGCGTTTCCACGACTGCCGCTGCCTAAGGTCGCAAACTGGTATTGCACGCGAGACTAAATCAGATTTTTACGCAAAATAGTCAGAAGATGTTTAGCGTCGTCGTCAGAGATACGTTTGCCGCGATAATCACGAATGTTCACCAACGCTTTCGACTCTTGATAAGTCATCACTATTAAATAGCCCTGCGCCTTATGCTTGAGCTTTGTGTTGCTAAAACCTGTGCCAGGACGATCGCCAAATTTGGCTTTAACCTCTGTACCGTTATTAAGGTTGGACAGCAGTTCAGTGAGCGTGTAAGGGGCTTTTTTCGGCAGCGGTTGGTCGTCACTCCAAAACGCGAGAGGGTGGAAAAATCCGGCCTCTTCCTCGTCGTAGGTTGTGTATCCAGCATAGATCACACCCGCGTCCACGCTGTCATCCCAAACTTTAAAACCCTCTTCATTAGCCGCGTGTGAGAGTGTTGCCCAGGCGCGAACTTTAGGGACATGGATCACCATTGTGGGTTCACCGTTAAAACGTGTGAAACCTGCTTTTAAGTCGCCACCCACATTTTGCCCGAGTAACGAGGCTGCATTGTTATCCACGGTTTCGGCCAGCGAATTGGCGAGCTCACGCAATAACCACTCCTCGCGCTCTTCGGAATCCGACGTCGCTGGCCAGTCTGGTTGTTTGCCGCTTTCGAGAACTGCGCGCTCAACCTGTTGCTCGAGTACGTGAATTTCGGTGGTTTCAGGATGAATACCTTTTTCCAGTCTGATGCGATATCGCACAGCGGTGGTTTGGTCATCTTTAAAGCCCACCCACGCCGTTTCGATAATTCCCTGCGCCGGGTTGCTGCGGGCGACATCGAGCACTCCGCTATTTAAAAAGTACTGAGTACGCGGCCACACCTGCGCCGTCGACGCATTGAGGTAGATCCAGCGGTCACCTTCGAGCTTCTGAATTTTAACGCCGACTTCGCCTTTCTCACCTAGCGCTAAAGGACGGGGCACTTTGTATTCATCAAGCGACACAGGATCGCCAAAAGCATCTGTGGAGCGTACGTTGGGGATAGGATAAAGCGGCTCAAGAGGCACGCTTTCCATGTCGGCAGGCAATTCTATCGGCTCGATCGAGCCGCTTTGCAGATAGTCTGAACCGCGACCGCGAAACACACCGTGTTTGCCAAAAAAAGTACTGCAACCAACGAGATTAACGAGCGAGACTAAAACGAGCAGGCGAACTGCGGTAGTGGTGCGGTTTAGATTCATACAGTTATTGCTTTAATAAATACAGGGTTAACGCTAAATCGCGCCGGCAGACAGCATCGCCGCTTCCAGTTGCGCATGATAAACCGCATTCAGCGGCGTTAAAGGGAGCCGCAACGCGCCATCCAAAAAGCCCATTCGTGCCATGGCCCATTTCACCGGCACCGGGTTAGCTTCTAAAAACAGCGCTTCATGCAAGGGCGCCAGAGGTCTGTCCAGCTCCCGAGCTTGTTCGACATTGCCAGCCAACGCCAGTTCACAGATTTTTGCAGTTTGTGCAGGCACCACGTTGGCGGTAACAGAAATCTCGCCGTGACCACCCAGCGCCATAAAGTCCACTGAGGTCGCATCATCACCAGAAAGAAAAATGAAACTGTCGTCGGTGAGAGCCTGCATTTGCTGCAGACGCTCCATGCTCGCAGTCGCGTCTTTGATGCCGACAATGTTTTCCACAGTCGCGAGACGCGCAACCGTTTCAGGGAGCATATCCACTGCCGTGCGCCCAGGAACATTGTAAAGGAACTGCGGAATAGCAACTTCCCGGGCGAGATAACAGTAGTGTTGATACAAGCCTTCCTGCGAAGGCTTGTTATAGTATGGGGTGACCAGCAGGCAGGCATCGGCTTTTGCCTGTTTTGCGCCCTGAGTCAGCTCCAACGCTTCAGAGGTTGAGTTGGCACCAGTACCAGCAATAACAGGCACGCGCCCATTCACCTGGTCAACCACCTTGGAGATGACCTCCAGATGCTCAGCCATATTTAAAGTAGCACTTTCACCCGTAGTGCCCACCGCAACTATCGCGTGGGTACCCTGCTCCAGATGCCAGTCGATGAGCTTGTGTAGGGCATCCCAATCCAGCGAGCCATCCGCTTTCATTGGGGTCACTAACGCGACCATGCTGCCTCTGTACATACGTCATCTCCGGTATCAGATCAAAATGGGCGTCAATGGTACTGGCGTATTCGCATACACTCAACCATTTCGATCAATTGGTTGCCGCTTGGGGGTCGCTTTAGGGTGAAGGGTTGGGATAGCGCTGATGAATAGTCTCTATCCCCTCCAGTACTGCCTCACTCAATTCCAAGTCGATACTTTCGATGTTGCTTTTGAGTTGTTCCAAATTAGTCGCGCCAATAATGTTCGCAGTGACGAATTCGCGGCTATTAACGAACGCCAGCGCCATCTGCGCAGCGTCCAGCCCGTGCTCTCGGGCGAGCTCCACATAGGCTGTAACGGCGTCTTCTGCATTCACCTTACCGTAGCGGGTAAAGCGATCAAACAGGGTCAAACGTGCACCGGCCGGTTGCGAGCCGTTCAAATACTTGCCGGACAATACACCAAAGGCTAGTGGTGAATACGCCAGCAAACCGACCTGCTCGCGCATACTAAATTCGGCACAACCCACCTCGTAGGTGCGATTAATCAGATTATACGGATTTTGCACAGATACCACGCGCGCGAGATTATGCTTTTCGGCTAACCGCAAGTACTCGGCGATGCCCCAGGGTGTTTCGTTAGACAAGCCGATGTGGCGAACTTTGCCCTGAGTTACCAGCGTATTCAGCGCATCCAGCGTTTCTTCAATAGGAATGAGGTCACTCTCTTCAGTGTGGGTATAGCCCAACTTGCCGAAAAAATTCGTCTGCCGCTCGGGCCAGTGTACCTGGTACAAATCCAGATAATCGGTTTGCAAGCGCTTGAGCGAACCTTCGACTGCCGCAAAGATATGCTCGCGCGAAAGCCGCGCTCCATCGCGAATATGACCGACACCCGAGTTTCGGTCAGACCGGCCAGTCACTTTACTGGCGAGCACGACCTTATCTCGGCAACCCCTGCTCGCCAGCCAATGGCCGATGATTTCTTCGCTCTTACCGCAAGTTTCCGGGCGCGGTGGTACGGAGTACATTTCCGCAACATCGATAAAATTCACCCCCATATCGACGGCCATGTCCAGTTGTGCAAAACCTTCTTCCTGCGTGTTTTGCTCACCCCATGTCATGCTGCCAAGACAGATAACACTTACATCGATATCGGTATTACCGAGTTTGCGATATTTCATTCAGAATGTACTCCTAAGCGACAGTTCTACTCTACCAGTGCCAGGGCTACGTTCGGATCGACATCTTCTTCGTAATCAACGCCGTCAACGCCAAAACCAAACAGTCCGAGAAATTCCTGTTGATAGCCTTTAAAGTCGCTAATTTCCAGCAGGTTCTCTTCGGTGATTTCGCCCCATAATGCCTCGACGCCAGCCTGTACTTCGGGTGACAATTCTTTTTCGTCAACGCGGAAGCGGTTGGCATCGTCGAGACGCGGGCTGTCACTGTACAGGCACTCGGTGAACAGGCGGTTAAGCTGTTCGATACAGCCTTCCTGGGTGCCGTTCGCCTTCATCACTTTGAATAACGCGGAAAGGTACAGGGGCATAATAGGTATCGCGGAGCTGGCCTGGGTAACCACGGCTTTCAACACCGCAACGTTGGCGGAGATATTTTTCTCGCTATGTGCGGAGGCAATCGCGGTCGCCGCACGATCCAGATCTTCTTTCGCTTTACCAATGGTGGCTTTACCATAAATAGGCCAGGTGATTTTTTCACCAAGATAAGTGTAAGCAACGGTTTTACAGCCTTCGGCGAGCACGTCCGCTTCTGCCAGAGCGTTCATCCACAACTCCCAGTCCTCACCACCCATCACTTTAATGGTTTGCGCAATTTCCTCGTCGGAAGCTGCGTCTAGCGTTGTTTCGGTGATTTTCAACGTATCGGTATTCAGGTTTTTCGAGGTGTACGCCTGCCCCACTGGTTTCAGCACCGAAGAGTAGACTTCGCCGCTATCCGGGTCTTGCCGACGCGGTGACGCCAGACTGTAAACCACCAGATCGATCTTGCCCATTTCCGCCTTGATCACGTCAATGGCCTTGCTTTTGGCTTCGTGAGAAAAGGCATCGCCGTTCATATTTTTTGACCAGAGCCCGGCCTTTTCGGCGGCCTGCTGGAATGCGGCGACATTGTAGAAGCCTGCGGTACCGGTTTTGCGCTCAGTACCGGGCTTTTCGAAAAATAAACCGAGGGTTTTTGCACCACAACCAAATGCGGCGACAATACGGGACGCCAAGCCATAGCCTGTAGACGCGCCTACAACCAGCACATTCTTGGGACCATTCTCAATTTTCCCCTGTGCCTGGGTGTATTCGATCTGCGCCTGCACGTTGGCAGCACAGCCTTTTGGGTGCGCATTCGTACAGATAAAGCCACGAACTTTGGGTTTTATAATCATGCTTTCTTCCTGCAGTTAACTTTGAGGGAGCCAGGCCATATACTGGCTAAGCGGCGCATTATATACCAAAGCTCAATAACTACTGTAACCACCCCATGTTTGAATTGCGATACACCACCACACCCGCCTGGACCCAGGCGGTACTCGACGACTTCAATGCGTTTCTCATCGACCATGCAGCAGCGGAAAAAAAGGCCTCAGGCATGGCGGTGTCGATGCTCTCCCACTACCCGGATAAACCGGATATTGTGCTGGCGATGAGCGACCTGGCGATTGAAGAAATGGCGCATTTTCGCGAAGTGATCAAAATTATGATCGAGCGCGGACTGCAGCTGGCTCCCGACACGCGTGACCCCTACGTTAACCAGCTGCGCAAGCTCTCCCGCGCAGGTACTGACGTCTACCTGCTCGACCGCCTGCTGCTTGGCAGTGTGATTGAGGCGCGGGGTTGCGAACGGTTTGGCCTTATTGCACAAGCACTGCCGGTTGGAAGCATGAAGGATTTCTACATTGCGATTGCAGAGTCCGAGTCGCGCCACGAGGATTTGTTCTTGAAGTTGGCTCTCAACTATTTCGCAGAGCAGACAGTGACAGAAAGGCTGAATGAAATCCTCGATGCGGAAGCGGAAATCGTACGCCAATTGCCGATTGTAGCGGCCTTACACTGATCGCATACATTAATGTCTCGCGCGCAAACCCCGCTCCAGAAATATCTCGCTCAGTATGCAGAAACCGAAAGCAGTGAGCTAAATGAACTGCCGGAACTTACCTGGCAGCGGGTAGTGGTGATTCCCGCTTTCCGGGAAAGCGACCAGTTTCTGCGGCGGTTTAAACACACTTACGGCACGCTTGCCGCGCCGAGCACCATGCTGGTACTGGTGGTCAATCGGCCGGATAGCATTAGCCACTGCCCGGAAAATCATCAGCTGATCGAAGCCTGCTACCAGCACTTTGGGCCGCTACTGTGGCAAAAAAACAACCTGAGCATGATGAGTAAAGGCCCACTCACGTTGCTGTTGGTTGACCGCGAAACCGTTCCGATTCCGGTGAAGCAAGGGGTCGGCCTCGCGCGAAAAATTGGCTGCGACCTGGCAGCTGCGCTGTTTGAAAAAAAGCGGCTCACGACGCCCTGGATCCACTCCACCGACGCAGATACGCACCTGCCCGAAAACTACTTCTCGCCACCTGACCACAGCATAAATCGTGGCGCTCAGGTGTTTAACTTTCGCCATTTCGGTAACGATGCCGATCCAGATTGCGCAGAGGCGACCCACATTTACGAACAGCACCTTAACTACTATCGCAACGGACTCAGTTGGGCCGGGTCACCCTACAACTTTTATACCCTTGGCAGCAGCCTCGCCATCCATGCGGAAACCTACGCGCAGGTGCGTGGATTTCCAAGAAAAGCAGGCGGAGAAGATTTTTATCTGCTAAATAAAGCTGCTAAATTACAACCTATAGTACAGCGCCAGGAGATTACGCTTCAGATTAACGCCCGGCACTCGGATCGCGTACCCTTTGGCACCGGCCCCGCCGTCGCAAAGATACTGGCCCTGCAAGCGAAGGGCAGTGCGTTTGCGACTTACGATCCACGAGTATTTATTTACTTAAAAAACTGGCTTGCCTACGCACCCTCACTTTGGACGATTCTGCAAAGTTTTCCGAAGTCTCCACTCGATGCTGCCAACCTGAAAGCCTGCACAGATGCAGTCCCTAAAGCGCTTTTCCCTGCGGTGTCTGCGCTGAATTTCGATGCATTTTTGCAACATGCCGCTAAGCAATGCCGTACGGATCGCGGCTTTTGGCAACACTTTCACTCCTGGTTCGACGCATTTGCGACGCTAAAATTTATTCACTTTTTACAAGCCTCCGATTTTCCTCCAATTCCTATCGACCAGGCGTTGCGCGATTTTGCCGAGGTTTCCCGTGGTTAACATTTTCGATCAAATTGTGTTACTGACGATATCACTTATCGCCAACACCCTCTCGGCGCTGGCGGGCGGTGGCGCGGGGTTACTGCAATTTCCCGCACTCCTGTTTTTAGGTCTTCCCTTTACCACTGCACTGGCCACCCACAAAATCGCTACGGTCGCGCTCGGCGCGGGCGCCACGCTCAAGCACTGGCGACAAGGCAATACACAGTGGTTTTTCGCCATTTTAATGCTCATTAGCGGGCTGCCCGGCGTAATTCTGGGTGCTCGCGTAATTATCGAAATTCCTGAGTCAATCGCAAAATTCAGCCTCGGAGTGCTTACCATTGGTCTCAGTGTTTACTCCTTGTATAAACCGCAACTCGGGCAGGATCACACCCCCATCAACCGCAACGCGCGGGGATATTTTATTGGCGCCGCCATGCTGTTTACGCTCGGGGTACTCAACGGTTCGCTGACATCCGGTACCGGATTGTTTGTAACCCTTTGGCTGATTCTTTGGTTCGGCTTCGACTATCAGCGCGCTGTCGCTTACACGATGATCCTGGTGGGGTTATTCTGGAACGGCACCGGCGCACTCACGCTCGCACTGCTTACGCCGGTTAAATGGGAATGGTTGCCCGCGTTATTAACGGGTTCTGCGCTAGGCGGTTATTGCGGCGCCCATTTTGCAGTGAAGTATGGAAACCCTGTAATTAAACGGATTTTCGAGGGCGTCACGATGCTCGTGGGCCTGTCGCTGATACTGAGTGTAACCTTTTGACCCCGAACCTGTTTACAATCCGCGCGTGCGGCATGGCTCTCATAGTTTTTGCGTTGCAACCGAGCGCAGCTTTTTGCAACGACATTGAAAAATCTACAGACCAACCACCTCACGAAGACATTTTTGACAAAAGTCGCGAAGCCATTGGCGATGCGTACATCAATCTCGCGGACAGAGTCGACCTGTTTGTTTCTCGCCGGGATTATGCCCGCAATCGCAACAACAGCCGTTTGGCGCTGTCTCTGGGCAACACTTGGTTTGAGGGCGGCGACCAGGAATACGACATAAAACTGCGTACCCGTGTGGACTTACCCGGCACCGAAGAAAAATTTAAACTGTTTTTCGAGTCCGACCCAGACGAAGGAAAAAGTCTCGCCGATAGAAACCGTTCTGTCGCACGCAATGATCGCGTCACTCGCAGCCAATCGGTTGCCGGTATCGAGTACTCAAAACCCACCGAACCCAATCGTTGGAAGCACTCGGGAAGCGTTGGTGGCAACTATAATGAGGGTATCGATTTGTTGCTGCGCTATCGTCTGCGGCGGTACTGGCAGGTCGGTGCAGACACCACCTTCCTGTTCCGCCAGGATCTATGGCATAAGAGCAGTATCGGTTGGGGCGAGACCACCCATCTTGAGCTTACCAAGCCCTTAAAATCCTATCTTTGGTTAAATGTTACCGCGGAGCTAGAAGTACGCGATCACGATAAACCCATGGAGTATGCCAATATCTGGCGAATGGACCACCAGCTCACAGATCAATGGAGCTTGACCTACAAACTCGGTCTGCTGGGTGAAAGTGATGAAGATGACAATAACCACCTCTTCGACGACCGCTTTATCAGTACGACATTGGGCTATACGCTAGACCGACGCTGGGTAAGCATCTATTTCACACCCGAGATATACTACCCGGAAGACAGCGACTATAAGCCAGAGTATTCTTTTACTCTAACTTGCTCACTCCAGTTTACTGACGACAAAAATTAATGAGCCAACGATTCTTCCTGCATCCGAAAAATATCTTCACTGCGCTCGACGAAATAGACAACACTCCGCCCTCATACACGCTAGATCGTGCACAAAGCCTGCGGCGCATATTCTGGACACTGGCGTGTGTGAGCGTGAGCCTGCTTATCATTCACTACCTGAAATACTTCAGTGCGCTGCAAAGCTTTCTTGCATTCGTCTCCACTTTCCAGGGGCGACCGGAAAACTACGCTTTGTCGCAACTACAGAAACATGAATACTTCAACCTGTTGAGATACTGCTGGTGGACGTTTTGGCATGTTATCGGTTACGTGTTACTGCCATTTTTATTGATACGTTTCCAGCTAAAAACCTCATTCGTACAAATGGGATGGCACTTCAACGATACCGCGAAGCACTGGAAAGGCTATGTATTGTTGATCAGTCCGATTTTACTATTTGTTTTTCTGGTATCGTTTCGCCCGGATTTTCTGCAACACTACCCGTTCTATAAGCAGGCTGGGCGCAGCTTCTTTGACCTTATCGCCTGGGAAGCCCTCTATCTACTACAGTTCTTGTGCCTGGAGTTCTTCTTTCGCGGCTTTATGATTAACGCATTACGGCCCGCAGTAGGCGCCAACGCAGTGTGGATCATGTGCGTGCCCTACTTGATGATACACTTCCCGAAACTCTGGCCCGAGGCGACAGGCGCTATACTCTTTGGGTTGTTTCTCGGTATTCTAGCGCTACGATCCCGTTCCATTTGGGGCGGTTTTTTGGTTCACGCCGGAATCGCGGTAAGCATGGACATTGCTTCGCTCCTGCGCCAAGGGCTGCTGCCGCAACAGTTTTGGCCCTAGTCAGGGCAGGCTTAGCACTGTTGGCTCACAGCCAGGTGATGTCATCCACAGAATTTCAACCACAGAACTTCAACTACATAATTTCAACTACATAATTTTAACTACAGGTGCCCCATGAGCAGCTTACAAGACCAACTGTTAAAGGCGGGGCTTGTCGATAAAAAGCAAGCTAAAAAAGCCAAAAAAGATAAAGTTAAACAGCAACGCGTCCAGAATAAATCGAGCCAGCCTCAGGTTGACGAGAACAAAGAGCTTGCACGCAAAGCTCAGGCCGAAAAAGCAGAACGTGACCGCCAGTTAAACGCTGAGCGCGATGCCCAGGCAATGCGTAAAGCAATTGCCGCGCAAATTAAGCAACTGGTAAATCTGAATGCGGTGAAGCGTGAAGGCGACGTGGCGTACAATTTCACTGATGGCAAAACCATCAAAAAAATTTATGTTAGCCAAAAACTGGTGGATCAGTTGGCGCGTGGCCAGTTGGCGATCGCCAGCGTAGGCGAAGAATACCAGGTGATTCCTGCGAAAATCGCCGACAAAATTGCCGAACGCGATGCTTCATTTATTGTTTCGCAGGCGAGCAATACGCAAGCGATAGATGAAGATGATCCATATGCGGATTATCAAATCCCAGATGATCTAATGTGGTAAGCATTTAGCAGCCCGTTCATATCGAAAAAAGGCTGACGACCGCCGTCAGCCCTTACCGAATTGGCGTTAATCGAGCTTCTCAGTTCAATTAAATTCAGTTAATAGATTTTATAAGTATCGAACACCGCGAGACTCTCTGGCGCAACACCCTGTACTGCGCTTTTCAAATCCGCAAGATTCACTTTCCCTTTTTTCATTAAAACCCGCACCACATCATCCACACTGGCCTTGTTCGACGTTCTCTGGCGAATACTTTTATCCAGCGCATCGAAAAAGTTTGCAGCACCGGCCTTAATCGCTGAGGACTTTTTCGCCTTTCGAAAATCTTTATGAGAGCCGGCACGACGCGCCTGGCTCGCCAGTAACTTATTGTATCTCGCAGGCGTTAAACCACCGGCGCGCAACAATAGGTTGCTCGAATAAAATTCGGCTATGCCCTCCACAATCCAATCATCTTTTTTGGTGGCGTGAATTCCGGTAATAACATGAGTAAGCTCATGGATGAGCGTGCTGGACCCATTTTCACTCACCATCGGTCGCCCGCTGTGCAGATAAAGTGAGTTGCCTGCCGACAACCCGCCGCGCCATAAAGGGCTGCCACTACTCACAATTAGAATTTTGGCAGGCAGCGTTTGAAAGGCCTGCTCCATTTGCGGCCAAAGCATATTGAGCAGCACTAGCGCGTCCATGCGACTGTAATCCGCGACCACCGGCGCGCTCACCGCCACCTGAGTGTGCGAGCCTGTGCCGAGAGAATCCCGGCGTGTCCCCAGCTCCCCTGCGATTATCCATCCGGTAGGGCGCGAGAACCGCCGCTCAGGATTATCCAGTAGAAACCCTTCGCTAACATCTTTGGGTAATTCTTTGGCAGCTATCGCCTGCCACCCGGTATTCACATGCGGCCAGGTTTCAGGAAGTTTGAAATACAGCCTGCTTTGAGCGACGGCCCCCTTACGCGCGACCACGCGGGCTGGCGGCACCATATCGTCGCCGCGAAACAGCGCATAACTCTCCTCCCACCAGGCGTCATAAGCCTTCGCAGCCAGGCGCGAAGCTCGAGGATGTTTAATCGGGCAGCGAAATGTCAGCTTTGCGGCCTTTGCACCCGGTCGCCACAGCAAACGATCACCATCACGCTCAAGCGACTGCTCGCTGGTGAAGTCGACACACTGGGAGTGCGCCAAATTAAAATCCAGCAACTTAACCGCCCCCGCGTCTGGTAGCGCGAGACTGACCACGACCTCCCCGGGTCTGGCTGCCAGATCAAAATAGTAATTGACCGGGTATTGAGTATTTGCCATGACCTTGATACAGAACAGAAGGCTGGCACAAAAAATCATTATTCTACTAGTGAATGTAGTCATAGTTGCGCATCGATTTTATTAATGAAACATCGGAGTATTTGCAGTACCGGCAAGTTTTTCCAGCGAGAGACCCATTGGCATCGCCTAAATAACACGCGATTTACGCCACCAAAAACTGGCGCCTTATTCATCTACTCAATCGCTAATTCTTGATCTTGCTCTGTGTAAACACACGACTCCGCTTCTATGATCAAAAAAAATCGCAATTTATCCGTTGCCAGGAGGTAGCATCATGGCAATTACCTGGAATTCAGAACTGGAACTTGGTATTCCGGTGATCGATTCACAACATCGTCGCATTGTTGAATACATCAACGCTGTCTACCATGCTCGTAATACTCACAGCCTCGAGGAGATAGTGGAGGTGCTGGACGAACTCGTCGATTACACCTTGTCTCACTTCGCTTTCGAGGAAAATCTCATGGAAGAGGCGGGCTACCCTTTCCTGAACGCTCACAAGAAGGTACACCGCCTTTTTGCGCGGAGGGTAGGCAGCTTCCAGCAACGCGTTAAGACCGGCGAAGACATTACCGAAGAGTTGTTACATGTGCTCAAGGCCTGGCTTATTAATCACATAAAATGCGACGACAGAGACTATTCAGAGGTGGTTCGCGCAAACATGGTAGAAGCAACCCGACGAACCAAAGCCAAAAAAGGCAGTTGGTTCAATAGATTGTTTGGTTGAGAGGAGCTACGCCCATGATCGCCTGGTCTTCCGCGTTCGAAATCGGTATCCCCGTCATCGATAAGCAGCATCAGCGCATCATCGAATATATAAACCGTGTTGAGCAATTAAAGTGCGAGTCCAGCAATCGCGAGCAAACGTCGGAAATACTGGCCATGCTGGTGGACTACACCTTGTCTCATTTCGAATTTGAAGAAGCGCTGATGGAAGAAGCGGGGTATCGCGAACTTGAAGAGCATCAGCTGACTCACCGCGCATTTGTACAACAACTGGAATCGCTACACGCGCGCTTTAAGAGCGGCGAGCCGATCGCCAGCAAGTTAGCACAGATGCTGATGCATTGGCTCTTGGAACACATTAAAGAAGACGACTCCAGCTACGCCCCCATTGTTAAAGAAAATATTCTTGGGCAGGAGCCAGACTATCACCTGAACTGGGTGCAGCAGATGTCACAGCGCATATTTCGGCACTGATCCCCGGGTCTGTCGTAAACCTGCGTTCGCTGGTAAGCTGGCCGCCTCTTTAAACAACTTAGTTTCAAGTACCACGAGCCATGCAACGCCACGTCGCCATCGTCGAAGACGAAGAAGCTATCGCCCAAAACTATTGTGATGCCCTGCGTCGGCAGGGTTATAAAGTCTCCCACTACCGCAGCCGCCCCGAAGCGACTGCCGCGTTCGCCACACGATTGCCCGACCTGGCCATTATTGACGTCGGCCTGGGTGACGAGATCGAAGGCGGCTTTGAGTTATGCCGCGATTTGCGTAGCCGTGCGCCATCACTGCCGATCATATTTCTTACTGCGCGGGACAGTGAGTTCGACGTTGTCAGCGGCTTGCGGCTCGGCGCCGATGACTATCTCACCAAAGATATCTCCCAGCCACACATGCTGGCTCGCATCACTGCGCTGTTCCGCCGTATCGATGCCTTGCAGCAACCACTGTCGCAAGACCGCGAAATGGTGCGTGGCATGCTCACCATGAATATGGACCGCATGACAGCGCAATGGCAGGGGCACTTGCTTGATCTTACCGTAACAGAGTTGTGGATAGTCCACTCCCTGGCGCAACATCCAGGGCACGTTAAGAACCGACAGCAACTGATGGATGCTGCGAACGTTGTTCTGGATGACAATACCATCACCTCTCACATCAAGCGCATCCGTAAAAAATTCAAAGAACGGGACGCGACTTTCGACTGCATCCACACCGCTTATGGCATGGGCTATCGCTGGGTAAGCGAAGCCAGCTAAGCCTGTGAAACTGCGCAAACAACTGCTGATTGTCAGCTTGATCACCCTCACCCTACCCTGGGTTGGCTGTCGCTACATAGGTGAAATGGAGCAGACCCTGCGCGACAGTCAGTCAGAAGCGCTGATCGCCATGTCCAAAGCCATTGCGGCGCGGATGGGTAGCGATAGCACGATCGTAGCGGAATTGGACCGTCTCAACCCCCCGCGCGACTCAAGTCCGGTATTCGCGCACAACTTACCTGCGGCCCCTCTGGTGGACGGTTATCAAACCGATTGGCAGGAACAACAACTGGCGAGCCAATCCCTGCGCGGCCCCGGCGGTGCGCTGCGAGCGCAGTTCACCGCCGGCAGCTTTGCCGGAAGCCTCTACCTGGTGCTGGTGGTGCACGACGACACCCGCAGCTATTACCAGCCCACCCAACCAACGCCTTTGGTGGTGGATCACCTGCTGCTGCAACTGCCTGATTCGGAAGGCGCGATAAAGACATTGCTTATCGCCGCCAGTGGCCAGGGGCGGGTGACTGCGGGATGGCTTACCGGAACACAGCTGGAACCCGAATACCAGTTGACTGGAGTACTCAGCGAGACCGCCACTGGCTATATCCTGGAACTAAAAATGCCACTCTCATGGGCTGCCAACGGCCTCGGACTGCGCCTGGTGGATCAATCAAAAGCCGACGATGCCTCTAATTTCACCAGTGGAATTCCTCCGCTGGTGACGGAATCAGCGTTGTTGACACGGGAACTCGGCATTTTTGCCCGGGAGGGTGTGCGCTTGCAAATAGCCACTCGCGGCACGCGCCCTGTGGCGAGAGAAGGCGGGATCACCGGCAGTCGCAATAAGCCCGGCTTCGAAAATCACGGTTTTTTTCATTGGCTCTATTTGTTATCAGTAGGCAACAGAGAATTGCCAGCGCTTGACGACAGCATCCACACCGGCTTGTTGGATACACCGGAAATTCACAGCGCGCTTGCGTCCACACAAGCCGCACCCAGCGGCTGGTATCAAACGGGAACCCAGCAGTTAGTGCGCGTCGCAGCACCCATTTACACCAGTACCCACCCCCACCCCCTGGCCGTGGTGGTCGCTGAACAAAGTTCGGAAAGCCTCGCTCGCCTTACCTCGTCTGCGTTCTACAGGCTGATGGTGTATTCCATTCTGGTAACCCTTGCGGCAAGCCTGACACTTATTCTTTACGCCTCTTGGTTGAGCTTTCGCATACGCAAACTCAGCCGGGCGGCGGCAAACGCGATCTCGGATCAGGGACGCATCAGTGATCAGTTCCCCGTTTTTACGAGCCGCGACGAGCTGGGTGACCTATCGCGCAACTACGCTACCCTGTTAGCCCGGCTGCGCGAATACACCAACTATTTGCGCACCCTGTCGAGCAAGCTATCCCACGAATTGCGAACCCCCCTGGCGATAGTGCGCAGCTCCCTCGACAACCTCGAATTTGAAGAGCTTTCTGCCGGAGCCAAGGTGTATGCCGAGCGCGCCAGAGAAGGCACAAGCCGATTATCCAATATCCTCAATGCAATGAGTGCGGCCAGCCGCGTGGAACAGGCGATTGGTGCCGCAGAAGTGGAGTTGATTCCCTGCGACGAGCTGCTCACCAATCTCAAAGCCGCGTACGAAGACGTGTACCAGCACGCAGATTTCAGCCTGAACATTCGCCGGGAAGATGGCCCCCTGACGCTTCAGGGATCGGGTGAACTTCTCGTGCAGATGTTGGATAAGCTCGTGGACAACGCGGCCGACTTTTGCCCCCGTGACGGCCGCATCGAGTTGGGTTTATATCATGCACAAGGGCATTTGGTATTTACGGTTCACAATGAGGGGCCACCGCTACCATCCAGTATGCATGGCCAGCTGTTCGACTCTATGGTATCGGTGCGCGATCAATCCAGTGGTCAAGCGGGTCAACACCTTGGTTTAGGGCTGTACATCGTACGCTTAATCGTCGATTTCCATCGCGGACAGGTCCATTGTTATAACCTGCCAGACAACAGCGGCGTAATCTTTGAAATTCGTTTGCCCGCGGCTTGACTTTAGTTTCGAAAGTCGCATAATAGCGCACCCTTAAACCGCCCTCGGGCGTTAAACTAAGACTTTTCTGATTTTACAGGAGCAACGCGGTGGCAAATTCACCTCAAGCAAAGAAGCGTGCGCGCCAGAACGATAAGGCTCGTGCTCACAATGCTAGCCTGCGCTCCATGGTTCGCACATACCTTAAGAAAGTGGTTGCGGCGATTGAAGCAGGCGACGCTGAAGCAGCAAAAAAAGCTTATGTAGCAGCTGTGCCCGTTATTGATCGCATGGCTGACAAGGGCATCATCCACAAAAATAAGGCCGCTCGCCATAAGAGCCGTCTTAATGCCCAGATCAAAGGCCTCGCAGCCTAAGATAAAAAAACCGGCAATCGCCGGTTTTTTTTCGCCTGCATTTTAGCGTTCAGGCCAAATTACTGCACTCATCCATTCGGGCACCAAAGGCGGCCACAAAATTAGCAACCGCCCGCCGTATAGTTCGCCCGGACTAAACGCCCACAGCCCCCTCCAACACTGCCAGCAGGTGCTCGGTTTGCTCGAGCGTGCCCAAGGTAATACGCAACCCCAATCGCCCTTCTCCGTCCAGCTTCGGGCGCACGAGAATACCTGCGGCCTGAAGGCGCGCCTCTGTGCTGACTGGATCAGCAAAGAACACCCACAGAAAATTACCTCCGCTGGGCCAGTATTCAATCCCCTTGCTGTCCAGATATGTTTCCAAACGTGGCTTGGACTGTTGCATAACTTCATCCACATAGGACTCCACGCCATCCAGATTCGCCAGCGCCGCGCGAATCGCCACTATCGCCAGTTGGTTAATATCGTAAGGGCCGCGCACATTCAGCAGCGGCAAAATATTTTCTCGCGCGGAAATAATGTAACCCAGGCGCAGCGACGGAATTCCCCAGGTTTTCGAGAAGGTGCGGGTAATAACAATATTGGGGTACTGCGCGACCAGATCCGCAACCGTTACGGAGCAGTACTCAAAATAACACTCGTCCACCAGAATCACGGCTTCCGGTGCCGCTTTAGCGAGAGTGACAATCTCCTCACGAGGCAAAATAGTGCCGCTCGGATTATTGGGGTTGGCGACCGTAATCAGGCGGGTTTTTTCGTTAATCAAACCCAGTACTTCCTGCAATGGATACCCTTTTTCGCGAGTGTACTGGGGCTGATGAATCACCAGGTTTTCTACCTTGGCACACTGCAGGTACATCGCGAATGATGGCCCCGGAATAATCGCTTCATCACCCTCGCGACTACTCGCGCGAATCACCAGATCAATCCCCTGGTCTGAACCGTTGGTGATCATCACCTGATCGGCTTCCACCCTGGCATAGCGCGCAATTTGCTCGGCAATATCGCCATAGGCCGGATACATCTGCAACCTGCCATCGCGGATATAGGCCACCAGCGCTTCTTCAACTGCTGCACTCACCGGCAAGGTGCGCTCGTTAAAATCCAACAGTAAATGTTGCTTGGGGTCGCGCCCGTCCAAAGGCGGCTTGTACGCACTCATACGGTTGATGTGCTCTTTAAAAATCGACATGAACTACTCCCCAAACTCATCCAAAAATCTACAGTAAACACAAAAAAACCCGGCAAATTGCCGGGTTTTTTCACATTGTTAATGCGGCAAAAAATTTACGACAAGACAAGATTATCGCGATGAATCAGCTCGTCAAAATCTTTGTAGCCCAACAGGGTTTCAATTTTCGTGGTCGGCTGCCCCATAATTTTACGCGCATCGTCACTGTTATAGTTGACCAGACCACGCGCAATTTCTGCACCGCGGGCATCTTTGCAAACAACCATATCTCCACGCGTAAAATGGCCGCTCACGGCTTTAACACCTACCGGCAACAAGCTTTTGCCCTTATCGCGCAACACGCTCACCGCGCCGTCGTCCAGCGTGACCACGCCGCGCGATTGCAGCTGGCCTGCTAGCCAGCGCTTACGCGCTGCGATAGGCTGTTGATCGGCGTACAACAGGGTGCCAATCATGTCGCCATTAGCGACCTTTGGCAAGACATCTGGAATCTTACCACCAACAATAACGGTGCTAGCGCCAGAGCGTGCCGCCAAGCGAGCCGCGCGGACTTTCGAGATCATCCCACCACGGCCCAGCGCACCGCCGGATGTAGCCATATTATCGAGTTCCGGCGAGAGCGCAGGTTTTTCGAACAAGAGTTCTGCCAACGCATTCTGCCGAGGATCACTGTCGAACATACCTTTCTGATCCGTCAATATACAAAGGATATCGGCCTCAATCAGGTTAGCCACCAGTGCCGCCAGGGTATCGTTATCACCAAACCGAATCTCGTCGGTTACTACTGTGTCATTTTCGTTGATGATTGGAATAACATCCAAATTCATTAACGTGCGAAGCGTAGAGCGCGCATTGAGGTAGCGCTGGCGACTCGACAAGTCATCATGATCGAGCAGCACTTGTGCAATCTTTTTGCTGTAGCGCTGAAACTCCTGCTCGTAAGCCTGAATCAATAGTGATTGCCCTACTGCAGCGGCGGCCTGCTGTTCGTGTATCGCTTTCGGGCGAGATTTCCATCCCAGCCGGGTCATGCCCGCCGCTACGGCGCCCGACGAAACGAGAACAACCTCATAACCTTTTTTAGACAAGGCGGCGATTTGCTCAACCCAGGCAGCCATTGCCTTTTGGTCCAGCCCGCGGCCATTGTCGGTTAGTAGTGCGCTGCCGATTTTAATAACAAAGCGGCGACTTTGGGTGACTAACTGCCTTTTGCTCATGGTTGTATGCAACGATTTTTTTAGTGAGAAGAAAGAAGTTACTGAACGTATTCTACTTCTACATCAAAGTCATCGTCATCATCATCCAAATCATTCTGCGTTTTCTTTGATTTGTGTCTTGCGCGCAACTCATCGATACACGAGCGCGCCTCGGCTTGCATTTGGCGCTGAGTTTGCAACTCCGCGGCAGCAAAATCAGGGTCTTCGCGCTCCTGCAACCACACAGACTCAAGGTAACCTAGCAGCGATTCACAGAGCACATCGGTGCCCTGTTGGCCAATCGCAGAAATACCGTAAACAGGCCCTTGCCAATCCAACTCGTCAACCAGCGCCTGCTTCACTTGCGCCAATTCTTCATCAGTTAACAAATCTGTTTTGTTAAGTACCAGCCAGCGCTCACGCTGCGCCAGGGTAGGACTGAAATTTTCCAGTTCGCGTACGATACTGCGGGCGTTTTCAACTGGGCTCGAGCCGTCGATCGGACAGCAGTCAACCAGGTGCAAAAGCACTCGGCAGCGAGTCAGATGCTTCAAAAAACGGATGCCGAGACCAGCGCCATCGGCAGCGCCTTCGATCAAACCTGGAATATCTGCAACCACAAAACTGCGGTGTTTTTGCACTTTCACAACTCCCAGACTCGGCACCAGGGTAGTAAACGGATAGTCAGCGATCTTGGGTTTGGCGGCAGATACGGCTGAAATAAATGTGGATTTGCCTGCATTAGGCAAACCCAACATACCGACATCCGCGAGCACCTTCATTTCCAACTTCAGGTTTTTGGCTTCACCTTCTGAGCCTGGCGACGTTTGACGCGGCGCGCGGTTAACGCTCGATTTGAAACGGGTGTTTCCGAGACCGTGAAAACCGCCCTGGGCCACCAGCAGACGGTCACCTGCAGCCGTGAGATCGCCAATCTGCTCGCCGGAATCCGCGTCGAGCACCGAAGTTCCGACCGGCACTTTCAGCACCAGATCATCACCTTTCGCGCCGGTACAGTTACGGCCACGGCCAGACTCGCCATTTTCAGCAGCGTAGCGGCGCTGATAACGGTAGTCGATCAACGTGTTGAGATTTTCGTCCGCCTCGAGATAAACGCTTCCCCCATCGCCGCCGTCACCGCCATCCGGTCCACCCTTGGCGATGAATTTTTCCCGCCGAAAACTTAAGCAGCCATTACCGCCTTTGCCTGCCTGAACAAAAATAGGGGCTTCGTCTACGAATTTCATGATGTCATCCAACCTTGCCGAGCTAGCGCGCAGCCATGGGGTATATAAAATGCAAGTATAAAAAAAGCCCCGCTACGCAAGGTAGCGAGGCTTTTCAGAATCAGTGTTACTGAACTTATGCCGCTACGATACTAACGTACTTGCGGTTTTTTGGGCCTTTAACTTCAAACTTCACCTTGCCAGCCGTTTTTGCGAACAAAGTGTGGTCTTTACCCATACCAACGTTTTCACCACCGTGAAACTTGGTGCCACGCTGGCGAACGAGAATGTTTCCAGCTTTTACTTCCTGGCCGCCAAACAGCTTAACACCAAGACGTTTACTTTCGGAATCGCGTCCGTTACGCGTACTACCACCTGCTTTTTTATGAGCCATGATTTACTCCGCTATAAATTCTGTGATTCTTAACCTTGGATACCAGTGATTTTCACTTCGGTATACCACTGGCGATGACCCTGACGCTTCATGTGATGCTTACGACGCTTGAACTTGATAATAGTTACCTTGTCCGCGCGACCGTGGCTGACCACTTCAGCAGTGACCTTAGCGCCTTCAACTACTGGAGTACCGATTTTAACGTCGGCACCGGAACCAACCAGCAAAACCTGATCAAAATCAACAGTTTCACCAGTAGCGACTTCAATTTTTTCCAAGCGAAGAACTTCGCCTTCTTCAACGCGGTGTTGTTTACCACCGGCAGCAATTACTGCGTACATTTAATAATGCTCCACTATGCATTGGACGACACGAAGCAGAGGAAGACCTCTTTCAACTACCAAACCCATCTGCCTGGCAGCACAAAGCTTGCGTCGTTTTCTTTCCAACCTGTTACCCCAGGTCGCAGGGGCGCGAATTGTACTCGAAGTTATGAGCCTGTACAAGCCGTAACCAAAACTTTCCCCTTGAGGCGGTGATTCCTTATACTCAGGCGGCCCGAATGCACCATTATTCAGCGCCAGGCACTGCCTAGGTTTGATTTTACGCAACGCCACCGGCGACCAACAGCAGAAATGGCGGCAGTGTCCTCAGCTATCGAGTAAAATCCCCCACAACCCCATTCTCAAGCGGATTGCAAAGCTCTCAAAGTGGGCCAATGCTTGCGAGATACAAAAACGACCTCATTACCGTATAATGCCGCCCCGACGGGGGCACCCGAAGCGCCTGGCTCTCCAAGGACAGGCACGCCCAATTAATGTTAACGACAGGAATCCACACTATGTCCAAAGTTTTAGAAGCCGTTAAGCCTGGTGTTGCCACTGGTGACGATGTACAAAAGATATTCGAAATAGCCAAAGCCAACAACTTCGCGCTTCCAGCGGTCAACTGTGTTGGTACTGATTCTGTCAACGCCGTGTTGGAAGCCGCTGCAAAAGTAAAATCACCGGTTGTTATTCAGTTCTCCAACGGCGGTGCCGCATTTTTTGCAGGGAAAGGTATAAAAGCCGAAGGCCAGCAGGCGCAAATCCTGGGCGCAATATCCGGTGCCAAGCACGTACACCAGGTGGCTGAAGCCTATGGCGTTCCCGTAATTTTGCACACCGACCACGCGGCTAAAAAACTGCTGCCATGGATTGACGGCCTGCTCGACGCCGGTGAAAAGCACTTCGAAGAAACCGGCAAGCCTCTGTTCAGCTCCCACATGCTCGACCTGTCAGAAGAAAGCCTCGAAGAAAATATTGAAATTTGCGCCAAGTATCTGGAGCGCATGAGCAAGATGGGTATGACCCTCGAAATCGAACTGGGCTGCACCGGTGGTGAAGAAGACGGTGTCGACAACAGCGGGATGGACAGTTCTGAGCTCTACACTCAGCCAGAAGATGTCGCCTTCGCGTATGAAAAGCTCAGCGCTATCAGCCCGCGTTTCACGATCGCTGCGGCCTTCGGCAACGTTCACGGCGTGTACAAGCCAGGCAACGTGCAACTCACCCCGAAAATTCTCGACAACTCACAAAAATACTGTTCAGAGAAATTCGGCCTGGGCGCGAACAGCTTGAACTTCGTATTCCACGGTGGTTCCGGCTCAACACAGGAAGAAATTAAAGAAGCCATCAGCTACGGCGTAATCAAAATGAACATTGACACCGATACCCAATGGGCAACCTGGGAAGGCGTTATGAACTACTATAAAGAGAACGAAGGCTACCTGCAGGGCCAGATCGGCAACCCTGAAGGCGAAGACAAGCCCAATAAAAAGTACTACGATCCCCGCGTTTGGTTGCGCAAAGGTCAGGATGCCATGATTGCTCGTCTGGAGCAGGCATTCGGCGATCTGAACGCGGTAGACGTACTCTAAGCGTCCGCGGCTTCCCGCAGACAATATCACGATGTATGTAGAGTGCCCGGTTTTCCGGGCATTTTGTTTTTGGCGCCACAGTTGGCATCTTGACACCCCAGCGGTGGCCGCCTAGCATCGCCCCCTCTAAAAAACAGGTAACCCGACCCGATGCAGTCATTCCACAAAGTTGTTGAGGCCGACTTTGACGCCGTAAACCGGCTTATCGTTGCTAAATTGCATTCCGATGTAGACCTCGTAGAAAACATAGGCCAATACATAGTCGATGCCGGCGGCAAACGCCTGCGACCACTATTGGTACTGCTCGCCGCAAAAGCACTGGGTTACCAGGGCCAGCAGCATATCGAGCTGGCCGCCATTATTGAATTCATTCACACCGCCACCTTATTGCACGACGACGTTGTCGACGTCTCGGCATTGCGCCGTGGGCGCCCCAGTGCCAATGCACAGTGGGGCAATGCGCCGAGTGTGCTGGTCGGTGACTTCCTGTACTCCCGCGCCTTTCAGATGATGGTGGGCGTAGGTAACATTGATGTCATGGCCATCATGTCCGACACCACAAACGTCATCTCCGAAGGCGAGGTGCAGCAACTGGTCAACGCAAAAGATCCGGACGTCACTGAACAAAATTACATGGCAGTGATCCATAAGAAAACTGCCGCCTTATTCGAAGCCGCATGTGAAACTGGCGCCGTAATTGCTGGAGTAAGTTCCGAGCAGCGCGCCAGTATTAAGCAGATCGGGTATCACCTGGGTGTCGCTTTCCAGCTGGTGGACGACGCTCTGGATTACCACGGCAATACCGAGTCTCTCGGTAAAAATGTCGGCGATGATCTTGCGGAAGGAAAACCGACGCTACCCCTGATCTACACCATGGCGCAGGGAACACCCGAGGAAGCCGCGCTTATCCGCACCGCCATCCAGCAAGGCGGCGTCGACAAACTGCAACAAATTATCTCTATCGTGCGCGAGCGCGGTGGTCTGGAGTACACCATGCGATGTGCCAATCGGCACGCCGACGAAGCTTTAACGTTGATAGACCAACTACCGACCTCGCCCTTTCAATCCGCACTGGCGGATCTCACTCGCTTTTCCGTTAGTCGCAGCATCTAGCGAAAAGCACATGGTTGTATGGAGCACAGAGAGCCTAACAATGCAAAAGAAATTATCTGACCTTTTCAGCAATTGGGACCAATTGAACACCGCCGCCAACGAATGGCAAAACCGCACTCTGGCCGAGGCATTTCAACAGGACACCAACCGTGCCGCGCGCTTTTCGGTTACCGCCGCGGGCCTGCAATTGGACTACTCCAAAAATCACGTGGACGAAAACACGCTGAGCCAGCTGGTCGCAGCAGCAGAACAAGCCGACCTGAGCGGCGCCATCAAGCGGTTAATGCGTGGTGATCACGTCAACAATACTGAAGACCGCCCCGCCCTGCACTCTGCATTGCGCTACCTGGGAGAAGCGAGTACCGAGGAAGAAAAAGCGGTTGCAGCAACCCTAGAGAAGATGGCGGGCCTCATCGATTCAGTCCACAGTGGTGAATGGAAAGGCTATACCGGCGAAAAAATTACCGACGTGGTCAATATCGGTATCGGCGGCTCAGACCTTGGACCGCGCATGGTCACTAAAGCCTTGACTCCGTTTCACACCGGGCATGTGAATGTGCACTTTGTTGCCAACGTCGACGGTGCTGAAATCTACGATCTAACCCGGAAACTGAACCCGGCTTCCACTCTGTTTTTGGTCGCATCGAAGTCCTTTTCTACCCTGGAAACACTGGAAAACTCGCTGACCGCCCGCAAATGGATGCTCGATAGCGGTTGCGCACAAGATCAGCTGAAACATCACTTTGTCGCAATCTCATCTAAGGTCGACAAAGCGGTTGAATTCGGTATCGATGCCGAAAACGTGTATCCACTGTGGGACTGGGTCGGTGGTCGCTACTCACTCTGGTCCGCGATCGGTATGCCCATCGCATTTGCAGTGGGAATGGAAAACTTTAACAAACTGCGCGCCGGCGCAGGCGCAATGGATCAGCACTTTGCCACTGCACCGCTGGACAAAAACATCCCCGTGCTCATGGGTCTGTTGATGTTCTGGTACAGCAATTTCCTCGGCACCGACACACAGGCCATTCTGCCTTACGCCTACCATCTGCAGCTGCTGCCGGCTTACCTGCAACAGCTGGAAATGGAAAGCAATGGCAAAAGCGTGACCCGTGACGGCGTGAAAGTCGATTACCAAACCGGATCTATCGTGTGGGGCACAGAAGGCACTAACGGGCAGCATTCGTTCCACCAGTTGCTGCACCAGGGAACCACCATGGTTCCGATCGACTTTATCGCGACCCTGCAAGCACACCATCCAATTGCGCACCAGCACAAATACCTGTTTGCCAATTGCGTGGCTCAAAGCCAGGCGTTGATGACCGGACGCGACCTCGCCACCACTGAAGCAGAACTTCGCGCAGCCGGCGTAAGCGAAGAAGAAATCGCGTCATTGGCGCCACACAAGGTGCACCCAGGCAACCGCCCCAGCAATGTCATTTTAATGGAGAAGCTGACCCCAGAAACACTGGGTGCACTGATCGCCGCCTACGAGCACAAAGTCTATACCCTGGGCGTGCTGTGGAATATCAACTCCTACGACCAATGGGGCGTTGAGCTTGGTAAGCTGCTTGGCACTCACATCGCGAATGCAATTACCACCACAGATATCCCCGGCGACTGGGATTCATCGACCCAGACTCTGGTACGCAAATTTAACGAGGCAAATAAATCGCTCTAATTTGCACAATTGAGATAGTACTGTTTAAAAAGCGTGACCTCGGTCGCGCTTTTTTTATACACTCGAAGAACCTTTTCCCCGCGGGACTAGTCCAAACCTCATGCCCCAAGATTGACTTAGGGCAACCCCCACCGACCCAGTTCCAGAGGAGGAACTGGCTTTCGCAGGAGTTTTTAATGAAAAACATGAATAAATCCGTTGTAATTTCCAGCGCTATTGCCGCTGGCGTAATGATGGCGACAGCAGGAACCAGCGCACACGCGGCTCAGCCCACCATGGAAAAATGCTACGGTATTGTCAAAGCTGGCAAAAACGACTGCGCAATTGCCAGTCAGGGAACAAGCTGTGCTGGACAGGCCAAAAAAGATTCTATCGCCGACGCTTGGATTTATGTCCCCAAAGGCAAATGCGACGCGATTGTCGGTGGTAGCCTGACACCCAAAAAAGACAAGTAACCCGTGCATCGGCCCCGCGTCCTAGCGGGGCTAGTCGACCGCCAGTATGACCACCAACCTTCCCCGCCGCGCAGGCATTGGACTTAAACCGGTTCACTATCACGAAATTCTGGAACACCGGCCTGACATTGGCTGGTTCGAAATTCACCCGGAAAACTACCTCTGCGACGGTGGACCGCCGCACCGTTACCTTGAGGCTGTCGCTGCACACTACCCGATTTCATTTCACGGGGTAGGTATGTCCCTTGGTAGTGCGGAGGGCGTGTGCAAAACGCATATAAAAGCCATTCGCCAACTTTGCGACCGCTATCAACCAGCCCAGTTTTCGGAACACCTTGCCTGGAGCAGGAACGACAGCCGTTTTTTAAACGACCTGCTGCCACTGCCGTACACGATCGAAACGCTTAAAGTTGTCACCACGAATATTCAGCAAGTACAGGACGCTTTACAACGGCAAATTTTTATAGAGAACCCGTCAAGCTATATCGATTTTAAGCACTCAGATTACAGTGAACCCGAATTTCTAAACCTCCTTGCCAGACAAACAGGGTGTGGTTTGCTCCTCGACATTAACAACGTATACGTTTCAGCGTGCAACAACGGTTTCGACCCATACCGGTATATCGACTCAGTAGACACAACCCATGTGGGAGAACTCCACCTGGCAGGTCACCGCATTGAATCCTTACCCAACGGGCAAAAACTTCGCTTGGATGACCACGGCTCGGAGATCAGTAAGCCTGTGTGGCAGCTCTACAAACACGTGCACACCAGATTGGCAGCTCACCTTCCAGTTTTAGTCGAATGGGACAACAACATCCCTCCGCTTGCGACACTTCTAGCTGAGGCCACTAAAGCCGACCGCCTCCAACAGGGACATTGCAACTCGTGACGCTGCAGGAATTTCAAAAGCAATTCACCGCCCACCTCATCGAAAGCAGTCATGCGTTTGGTGTCGAACACGCACTGTGTGATTATCCCCGAGAAGAATTAGACGCACGCTTGGCGATCTACAGGAATAACGTGTTTCGCGGACTTATTGACACCCTCGGCTCACACTTTCCTGCAACGAAAAACCTGGTTGGCGACACCTACTTTGATGCTATAGGAAAAGCCTATTTGGAGAAAAATATCCCTCAAAGCGCTGCAAGCACCGCACTTGGCGAAACCTTTCCCGCATTTATAAGAACATTCCCTCCCGTTAAGGAATTGCCCTATTTAGCCGATGTTGCACGCCTGGATTGGGCCTACCACAACGCTTACCACGCCCGAGAAGCGGCAGCACTCGAACCCACCGCATTCCAATTGATTCATCCGGATGCGCTAGGCAAAGCCAAATTTGAACTGCATCCCAGCTGTAAATTGATTCAATCAGATTACGCGGTCTTCACCCTGTGGGAGTTTGCGCGGGATTCAGTACAAAAAACTCTCGAAGATGACATTGAGCAAGCACAAGCCGCCCTCGTTCTGCGACCAGACGCAGAAGTGAACGTGTACCATCTAACAGCAGGTTTGACCGCATTTTTTGACCGTTTGATTGATGGGGCGGCGCTTTCTCAGGCGCTGGCTGCGGGGCTCGACCACAGTGACGAATTTAACCCAAGCGAGGCAGTAGCATTTTTTGTAAACTCGCGTATTGTTCACCGCATCGACGAGCCAACTCAATTATGAATATTTTTTTACTCACAGATCGCTACGCAAAAAAGTTAGCTGACGTCATTCCCGAGGCGGTACTGCAACTGGCAGCACGCGTATCCATGTTTATGGTGTTCTGGTTTTCGGCACAAACCAAACTTGCAGGAAGCGAAATACTCGGGCAAAAGTGGATGTTTTGGAATTTATCCAGCAGCACATTTGCGCTGTTTGAATACGACTACGCGATTCCTTTGCTTCCTCCTGTTATTGCGGCCTATTTAGCAACAATCAGCGAGTTTTTCTTTTCGCTTTTCATATTGTGCGGATTGCTCACCAGACTCAGCGCGCTGGCGCTTTTAATCATCACGCTGGTTATCCAAATCTTCGTTTACCCTTCATCCTGGCCGCAACATTTGCTGTGGGGTACCGCATTGCTGTATTTGCTCAGCGCCGGCGCTGGCGTCGTTTCGGTAGATCGCTTAATTGGGCGGTAAAGTGGTAGAAAACTCCCACGAACAGTCGACACAATGAACACGTTTTGCCAATTATCCCTCGCACTCAAGACACAAAAAAGCCTGTAATATACCGGCTTTTTTGTGTCTTGAGTGCCCGCAGATTTTAAAAAATATAGCCTGCACTAATTTGTGCGCTGCTCTCAACATCCCCAGTCAAATAACCCTGGTAACTTAACGCTATCATCCAATGTTCCCATGGTTTAAACCTTAGGCGTGGAGCAAGGAACAAACCGGAATCTATGTCAATATCCTCGGAATAGCAATCAGAACAGTAGCTGATGGACCGCTCCGAAGAGAGCACCATCTCATAACCTGCGAGAAGATCCAGACTCACCGTTGGCGCGAGATCAACACCGTAACCTAACTCGCCGTATAAGTTATACGCGGTTGCTGAAGAACTGGAATTGCGCTCGTTTCCCCCCCAATTCGATTCAGTCAGCTGCTCAAAGGCCTCATTGTCCGAGTAATCGTATAAAGAAATACCTGCGCCAACAATCAAATTGCTTCGGTAACGCCCTTCCCAGCCCGCCACTACATACAGTGCAGAGTCGTCTACGCCTTCTTGAGCGGCCACCTCGCTGTCAAAAGCTACCTGACCTAGAGACAACACCACGCCATTTTCTTTTAAATAGCTTTCGTTCGACTCTGCCAGAGCCTCGCCTGCGTGCAGCAAACTCGCCGCAACCAGCAACACCATCAAACTCAACGTCTTTTTCATTACACATCTCCCTGGACTTCCGTTTCAATAAGCGCCCCGGTACGAAGCGCTACTTTTTATCTGGCGATTAAATAGCTGATCCTATCTATATTAATCGCGCACCCTTGAAATACTGACGAAAATGTGTGGATTTTCTGAGATTTCAAGGATTTACATTGCCCATCCGGCAATAGCGGTGCTTCCCTGCCCCGCCTATTTACTTCGCAATTTTCATTGCCAAGTTAAAACATCAAGAGATGAAATGATGCCGATTCCATTAGCAGAAATCTACAAACCTGCGGATGTTTTAAGTAACGCTTTGTAACAGGTCAGCGAGAGAAATATGTAACTTGCTCTAAACGCCTAGTCAGCAGAAAAAAGCTTAGCTCGCGCTATCAAACTCTTTGACGAAATCCAGCAGTTCGCGCGTTTTTGCTTCCATAAGAGCAGTGTCTGCACGGCTTTCAACATTCAAGCGCAACACCGGTTCGGTGCTGGACATGCGAATATTCAAGCGCCATTCAGGAAAGCTCATTGATAAGCCATCGGTCTTTTCAATAGCCAACGCACTCGATGCATAATGCTTTTCAATGCTCTCAATGATCTTGCGTGGATCGTTTACCGTGTTATTTATTTCACCACTACACGGATATTTCGCCATGCGGTCTGCCACCAGTTCCGACAGCGATTTTCCTGTCACACAGAGTAACTCCGTAACCAGCAGCCAGGGGATAGAGCCATTATCGCAATACGCGAAGTCTCTGAAGTAATGGTGTGCACTCATTTCACCACCATACACCGCATCCTCTGCACGCATTTTTTCTTTGATAAAAGCGTGGCCGGTTTTACTCATAACCGGACGCCCGCCCCCCGCTTGCACAACATCAATCGTGTTCCAGGTTAAGCGCGGATCATGGACAATTTTCGCACCGGGGTATTTCTGAATAAACGCTTCAGCCAACAAGCCAACCACATAATAACCTTCGATAAAGTTGCCTTTCTCATCGAAGAAAAAGCAGCGGTCGAAATCGCCATCCCAGGCAATACCCAGATCTGCGCCGGATTCTTTTACAGCACTTATAGTTGCGTCGCGGCGCTCTGGCAGCAGAGGGTTAGGAATTCCATTAGGAAAGGAACCATCAGGCTGGTGATGAACTTTAATAAATTCGAATGGCAGATGCGGCTCTAGAGCATCAATCACTGCACCCGCGCCACCATTACCTGCGTTGCACACGATTTTCATCGGCTTTAATTGCTTCGTATCTACATACTCCAGCAAATGGGAGACATAAACCTCACGCAGATTACGATGTTCGACTTGCCCTTTGCGAGCGGCATTCTTGAACGCGCCCGCCTCAGCCATCGCCTTGATGTCATTCAAGCCGGTATCGCCAGAAATCGGCTTAGAATTTTCCCGGACAAACTTCATACCGTTGTAGTCCATTGGGTTGTGACTGGCAGTTACGCAAATGCCACCATCCGCGCTCAGGTGAAATGTCCCAAAATACACTTCCTCGGTGCCCACCTGCCCAATGTGTATAACATCGCAGCCAGCATCTGTGATACCGCGCACCAACGCATCAGTTAACGAGGCGCTGGTCAACCGAATATCGTGCCCCACGACAACTTTATTCGCACCCAGGTAGTCGGCATAGGCGCGTCCAACTCGATAAGCTACATCCTCATTTAGCTCCTCAGGCACCCGACCACGAATGTCGTATGCTTTGAAGCAGGAGATATCAATTTTCATCAATAGTAGATCCCAATAATAAACCGCCGTAGGAGCGGCGGTTTCCGTGAGAAGAAGTGATCACCCCAACAACACGAAAGCGTGTGCCAGGGTGATAAGTAGGCGGGGTTATTCCTGGCTGTAAACGTTTTCGTAAACGAAATTCGTCGCTTCAACAAAGCCTGCAACACTACCACAATCGAAGCGGCGGCCTTTAAATTTGTACGCAAGAACGCAGCCGTTTTTGGCCTGTGTCATGAGTGCGTCAGTCAACTGTACTTCGTCGTTTTTACCAGGCGGGGTGTTTTCGATGATTTCAAAGATATCCGGGGTGAGAATGTAGCGCCCGATAATCGCCAGGTTACTCGGCGCATCTTCCGGGGCAGGCTTCTCAACCATTTCATTAACCTGATAAATATTGTCTTTGATCGGGTTGCCGGCAATGACGCCGAACTTGCTGATTTGATCTTCCGGGACTTCCTGAACGGCAACAATGCTGCAGCGGAACTGCTTAAACAGCTTTACCATTTGCGTCAAAACGCCTTCACCGTCTTCGTCAGCAACACACAAATCGTCGGAAAGCACAACACCAAACGGTTGATTGCCGATCAAACGACGGCCATTGAGAATGGCATCACCCAGACCACGCATCTCGCTCTGACGGGTAAAAGAGAAAGACCCCTTGGCAATAACCTCGCGAATCGAGGTGAGGTACTGCTCTTTGCTGGAACCTGCAATTTGATGCTCCAGCTCGTAACTCACGTCAAAATGGTCCGCAATAGCACGTTTGCCACGGCCAGTGACGAATCCGATTTCGTGCAAGCCCGCCTCAAGCGACTCTTCAACACCATACTGCACCAGTGGCTTATTGACGATTGGCAGCATTTCTTTGGGCATTGACTTAGTGGCTGGCAGAAATCGGGTTCCATACCCTGCGACCGGGAATAAACACTTGCTGATCATAATTAACGACACCTTGTTATCTATTTAAAAGGAAAAGGGGTTAAGATCCTTTAAGAACCTGCGATTCTTATACGCACGAAATATACCACAATTGGATGGCACTTTTTTTTACAGCCATCCCGTTTTAATAACGGCTACACTGGACAAGCGATACCCAACGGGTAGAATGGCGCCTTTTTCAGAGGAAATCCTCTTTTTAGCCGGGAAGTTTTCAACTTATGCAAGATTTCGTTCCAAACTCATCCTACACTCGCGAAGAGCTCATTGCTTGCGGCAATGGCGAATTGTTTGGCCCTGGCAATGCGCAGCTCCCTGTGCCCAATATGCTGATGCTCGACCGTATCGCCCACATTAGCACGACTGGCGGTGAATACGGCAAAGGCGAAATTATCGCTGAATTAGACATTCACAAAGACCTCTGGTTTTTTGGCTGCCACTTCCCTGGCGACCCAGTTATGCCGGGCTGTCTGGGCCTGGACGCCATGTGGCAGCTGGTGGGCTTTTTCCTGGCGTGGAAAGGCAATCCCGGCCGCGGGCGAGCACTGGGGTCTGGCGAGGTGAAGTTCACAGGCCAGATTCTGCCTACCGCCAAACAAGTGACCTATCACATCCATTTAAAACGTGTTATCGAACGTAAATTGATCATGGGTATCGCCGATGGTCGCGTCGCTGTAGACGGCAAGGAAATTTACTTCGCCAAAGACCTTCGTGTCGGATTATTTAGCAATACCGACACCTTTTAAGAAAACCAACCTCATCTCGGATACAATGCAAGTAGCGCCGCACAGAAAGGCGCTCTCCGATCTAGTCGATTTAAGAGGAAAACTATGAAACGCGTTGTCGTGACAGGCATGGGCATTGTCTCGTGTATAGGTAACGATCTTGACACAGTGCTGTCTTCGCTGAAAACCGGGAAATCCGGCATCAGCTCAAACGAAAGCTACAAAGAGCATGGCTTCCGCAGCCTGGTATCCGGTTCTGTCAATCTCGACCTGAGCGAACATATTGATCGCAAAGTATTACGTTTCATGGGTGATGCAGCGGGATACGCCTATGTTGCCATGCAGCAGGCGATAGCGCACGCAGGCTTGACCGAAGAGATGGTGTCCAATGAACGAACTGGAATCATCATGGGATCTGGTGGCGCTTCGACCAAAAGTGTGGTCGATTCAGCCGATATTATGCGCGAGCGTGGCGTCAAACGCGCCGGCCCTTACCGCGTAACCCAGACAATGGGCAGCACCACCTCTGCCTGCCTTGCCACCCCGTTTAAGATCAAGGGTGTCAATTATTCCCTTTCCTCCGCCTGCGCCACGTCTGCGCACTGCATTGGCAATGCGATGGAGTTAATTCAGCTAGGCAAACAAGACATTGTGTTCGCTGGCGGCGGCGAAGAGGAACACTGGACGTTGACCGGACTTTTCGATGCCATGGGCGCCTTGTCGACCAAATACAATGACACGCCTGAAACGGCATCTCGCCCATACGATGCTACTCGCGATGGCTTTGTTATCGCTGGCGGCGGTGGCTGTATGGTTATCGAGTCGCTGGATCACGCTCTCGCTCGCGGCGCCACTATTTACGGTGAACTCGTTGGCTACGGCGCAACGTCTGATGGCTACGACATGGTGGCACCTTCTGGCGAAGGCGCTTCGCGCTGCATGCGCCAAGCGATGGCCAATGTAGAGGGCTCTATCGACTACATCAACTCTCACGGTACCAGCACACCTGTGGGCGACCTCGCTGAATTGCGTGCGGTGCGAGAAGTCTTTGGCAGCAATACCCCTGCGATCAGCTCAACGAAATCGCTGACAGGTCACTCGCTCGGCGCAACAGGGGTTCAGGAAGCAATTTACACAGCGCTGATGATGCAACATGGCTTTATCGCCGGGTCTGCCAACATCGCAGAAATCGACCCGGAAGCAGCGGATTTGAATATTGTGAAAAACGCGATTGATGCGGAAATAGGTCTGGCGATGTCAAACAGCTTCGGCTTTGGCGGCACCAATGCCACCCTCATCTTCAGCAAATATAATGGCTAGCCGCTCCCGAGCCTAGACCACCCACCGGCGCGGGTCCCCATTCGCCTGCGCCGGGTTCAGAGCATATCCAAAGCAACCACGCAAACGCTTCGGCACAGCAGTTCTCACCCAGCCAGTACCCTGAGCTAACTCCGCTTTACCTTACGCAAGTCCGGCACCAGATCATTCTTATGCAGCCACCGTTTAATCTGGCTTTTAAAGCCATGGCGCCAGGACGGAAATTGAATTCCAAAATCATCAGTGCAGCGCCGCCCCAAAAAGTTAGCAGAGCCAGCTAGTAATCGCTCACTTTCTCTGCCTGCACTGACGTTAGGCATTGCGATATCAAGATCGGCTTCACTATTGATCATGCGGACAATGGTATCCACGAGTTCAGCCTCGGAACAACTATCAGCGGCACGCAGGTTGAAAACACCCCAGTTTTCTGCCGAGCAGAAAATTTGCTGGGTGATAGCAACCAAACATTGTACGACGAAGCTCGAGTGTACCAACGTAAGATCGTGGTGGTCGGAAACAGTTTTTAGGCTACCTGCAAGCAATGCCGGGTTAATTTCATCGAACAAACTGCCGCGCACGCTATCCAGCACCCATGGCAAACGCAACACGAGCGCTTTTTCCGCAGCTACCGCAGCGCGCTCTGTGCGGGCAAATCCAGTGGACGCAGCCTCAACAAGCTCCTCCCCGACACCTGCGTCCCGGTAGAAGGGGCCAAGCGCTTCGAAGGAAGACAATTGAATGAGAGGCAAAGCACGGCCCATTGCGGCCTTAGCAATAGCAGATGCAGCATCTACGTCGCGCTCATTGGCCGTACGGTATTGCTCTGTAAAGTTTACAACCAGATTTGGACTTTTTTCTCGAATGTATCCGGTTATTGCCGACGCATCGGTCCAGTCCAGGTTGTCTTCGCTCGGGGTGAGCAGGACGAAAGGGTGATCTTCCATTGCTGCGAGAAATAAGGCAGCGAGATCTGACTGTTGCTGGCGCACCAGAATCCGATAACTCAAGCAGGCTCCTCAAGTAATAGTTGAATTAAAGTGCCGGAGCCTTTGCGGTTCCGGCAGTCAAAGCGGTGCTTTTAGAAAGGAATATCGTCGTCAAAGCTGTCCATTGACGGTGGCGCAGAAGGTGGCGCTTGCTGCGGTGCCGGAGCCTGCCGAGGCGCCTGTGGCTGATGCTGTTGTGGTGCGGGAGCATCGTAGCCGCCATATCCCTGCCCATCGCCAGCGCCACGCGCGTCTAACATTTGCATTTCACTTGCAACAATTTCCGTGGAAAACCGATCCTGGCCCTGCTGATCCTGCCACTTTCGGGTACGCAGTGAACCTTCTACATAAACTTTGCTGCCTTTGCGCAGATATTCACCTGCGACCTCCGCCAGGCGACCAAAGAATGCAACGCGATGCCACTCTGTTCGCTCCTGATTCTGACCTGTTTGCTTATCCTTCCAGCTCTCGGAAGTCGCGATACTGATATTCGTTACCGCGCCGCCAGAAGGCATATAGCGCGTTTCCGGGTCCTGGCCGAGATTACCAACCAAAATTACCTTGTTAACACCTCTCGTAGCCACATTGCCCTCCTACTGTTTCAATGACTAAATTCTCATGTGCAAGCGATCAATTTTAACGGCTTTTTACCGTCAAAGCTTGCTTTTATATGCCTAAACTTCTGTACCCACTACGTGCGCAAGTTGTTGTTGGTCCAGCGCTTGGCGATCTACCTTCAGGTATAGCAAACCTTCCTCAGGCACCATGAGCGCTTCCGCAACCCCGGTTACCGAAAGTACCGCAGGCGTACGGGCGAAGTCGCCCCCCACATTAATGCAGATACTGGTTAAGTACCGCGGTGCTTGCATAAAAATTGCGACTAGCAACCACAACGCGGTGACAGTAGCAGCGACATACAAAACGGCCGTAGCCGAATTCTGCTCGAGCAACCAACCGCCCAATGTGCCGCCAGCAAATGCGCCGAGAAACTGACTGGTTGAGTACAGGCCCATTGCTGTGCCCTTAGCTCCCGCAGGCGCGACCTTCGAAACAAGCGACGGCAGAGTGGCTTCCAGCAAGTTAAATGCGACAAAAAACAGCAGCAGCAAAGTAATCACCACCATCGCCGTAGTGTGCCACAAAGCCAAAGCCACTAGCGCGGCCCCAAGTAGGAATATAGCGAGAAGGAAAACCTGTTTGACCATGCGCTTGCGCTCGGCGAGCATCATAAACGGCATCATGATAATTAGAGCGCCCAACAGCAGACCGAGATAAATGTGCCAGTGATTTTCTCTCGCGATGCCCAAGCCACTTTCCAGAATGCGCGGCACTACCACGAATGCCGACATAAGAACAAAATGGAGACTGAAGATTCCCAGATTAAGCCGCAACAACTGGGGGTTCTGTGCTGTTTTACCCATCAAGGCTGGAATCGCTCCAGAATCCCTATGACTCTTACCCGTGGGCTGTGCCGGCTTGGGCACCACGAACAAGAGCACCAGAACCCCCAGCAACGCCAACCCACAAGTGGCAAAAAACACCCCTGACAGACCTGCGACGGACGCCAATACCGGGCCAAGCACCATCGCAATTGAAAAAGACAATCCGATAGAAGCCCCGATAGCCGCCATCGCTTTGGTGCGGTTGTCCTCTGTCGTAAGGTCCGCCACCATTGCCATGATCGCGCTAGCGATCGCTCCCGCCCCTTGGAGGGCCCGCCCAATAATCAAGCCTTCAATCGAAGTCGCTGAGCCCGCCACAAGACTGCCGACGGCGAATATAAGTAACCCTATCAATATCACCGGCTTGCGGCCAAACAAGTCCGACAGTAAACCAAGTGGAATTTGAAAAATAGCCTGGGTAAGCCCGTACGCGCCGAGAGCGACCCCGAGCAAAAATGGGGTCGCTCCTGCGTACCCATCGCCGTACAGCATCATAACCGGCAAGACCATAAACAGACCTAGCATCCGGAATGCATAGAGCAGAGAAAGTGACGCAACAGATTTGACCTGTGAGTGCAAAATATGGCTTCCTGTGAAATGGAAAAGGACGGCGATTTTAGCAGCCTGGTGCCCGGGGGAACACAGAACTGTTTTGCCCTGCGGGAAATTGGACACCAAATATGCGAACAATTATATACGCGCCACCACAAAACCAGAGGTATTAGGACTCTGAGAAAAACGCGTTTTTTTCAACACTTAAGAATTAGATAAATGCGGAATTGGCACGTTTTTAATAATCCTTTTTGGTACTGCATGAAACAAATATGGGTTACAATGCTTTGTGATTCCGTCCCTAAAAGGTGGAAGAGATAACAACAATAAACAATTCGGACGCTGACTGCGAAGTCAGTTGTACCCCAAGCTACTCAGGTATTCACGTGTCTTTACTAGAATCGGACACCACAGGACAAGGTCAACAGATCGTTTTATTCTCAGCGAACAGCAGCCTGCAAACTGGCCTGCTGGCAAAGCTTATTGGTGACGAGCTGAAGCTGGATTGCAGTGTGCACAGGGAGCTGAAAAGCGTTCCAGGTAACACATCCGTACTGCTTATAGATTGTAATGGCCAGGATTTAGAAAACCTCAGCAAGTATGTTCGCGAAATTCAGGATTCTTTCGAATCAGTAACCGCCGCGTTACTGAACGCAGAATACGAAAGCGAGCAGGAAAGCCTGCTGGAATGGCCGTGTGTTTCGGGCCTGTTTTATGTTGATACAGAGCAGGAGCAGCTGATCCGCGGCTTGAAGTGCCTGCTCGATGGCGATTTCTGGGTGCCCCGGCGCCTGCTCCACACCTTCCTGGACAAAAACAGGAAAGCGCCATCTAACATCAAGCGCCCTAATGTGAAACTCACTAAACGTGAAAAACAGATACTTAAGCTGATAAAAGATGGCGCGACCAACGCCGACATATCAGAAGCGCTATCGGTAAGTGAGCACACAGTTAAAAGCCATTTGTACAACGTGTACAAAAAAATTGGCGTGCGCAACCGTCTCGAAGCCAGTAACTGGGTGCGAGACATGGATGACCTCGAAGACTGACCCTACCCAGGGCATCTCACGCTCCCACCTGTCCTAGTGGAAAAAACCCGGCTCAATGCCGGGTTTTTTACGCTCTCAACTCACCGTAATGTCTGACCGCGGTGGGTAATTAAACTTCATCACTCGCAACAGCGTATAATTCTCGTTTACGCCAACATTCGACGGATTTTTAAGTGGACAGCATAGTAGTACGCGGGGCCCGCACCCATAACCTGAAAAATATCGACCTGCAACTTCCGCGGGACAAACTCATCGTCATTACCGGTCTGTCCGGATCAGGAAAGTCATCACTTGCGTTCGACACACTCTACGCGGAAGGTCAGCGAAGGTATGTCGAATCGCTTTCGACATATGCTCGACAATTCCTATCCATGATGGACAAGCCCGATGTCGATCATATCGAAGGCTTGAGCCCCGCAATTTCCATCGAACAAAAATCCACCTCCCACAACCCCCGGTCCACTGTCGGCACTATCACAGAGATATACGACTACCTGCGCTTGTTGTTTGCCCGCGTTGGCGAACCACGCTGTCCGGAGCATGGTGAACCTCTTGCAGCACAGACAGTTTCTGAAATGGTCGACCAAGTACTGACCATGCCCGAAGGCAGTAAAACGATGCTGTTGGCACCGATTATCCGCGAGCGTAAGGGAGAGCATTTACACGTATTCGAAAATTTACGAAGAGACGGTTTTATCCGCGCGCGCATCAACGGCTTGGTCGTCGACCTGGATGATACGCCCAAACTGGACAAGCGAAAAAAGCATACCATCGAAGTTGTTGTCGACCGTTTTAAAATACGGGAGGATATTAAAATCCGTCTCGCAGAATCCTTTGAAACTGCGCTTAACCTCGCTGAAGGAATCGCGATAATTGCAGATATGGACGGCACCGCCCCGGACCAGATTTTTTCGGCGAAGCATTCGTGTCCAATATGCGATTACTCCCTCGCGGAACTGGAACCGCGCCTTTTTTCTTTTAATAATCCAGCGGGCGCTTGCAGCACCTGCGATGGCTTGGGCGTTAAACAGTTCTTCTCTGAGGGCAAGCTCATTCAGTTTCCAGAATCTTCACTCGCTGAGGGTGCGATTCGCGGATGGGACAGACGCAACCTGTATTATTTTCATATGCTCACCTCACTCGCTGATCACTACGGTTTTGATGTCGATAAACCTTGGAAAAAGCTCGCAAAAAAACACCGCGAAGTTATTCTTCACGGATCAAACGGAGAAACAATCGACTTTAGTTATGCCAACGATCGTGGCGATGTCTACCATCGCAATCATGCATTTGAAGGTGTTATCCCGAATCTTGAGCGGCGTTACCGCGACACCGATTCTAATTCGGTACGTGAGGAACTGGCTAAATTTTTGTCGACCATGAATTGCCCGAGTTGCGGTGGCGCGCGATTAAAAAAAGACGCCCGTCATGTGTTTATCGATGAACACAACCTCCCAGACATCACCAGCTTCCCCGTGGCGGAGGCCTGTGATTATTTCGCAACCCTGGCATTTACAGGTAGCCGCCAGGAAATTGCAGAAAAAATTCTAAAGGAAATACGCGATCGCTATAAATTCCTGAATGACGTTGGCTTAAATTACTTAACATTAAATCGTAGCGCCGACACACTTTCCGGTGGAGAGGCGCAACGTATTCGACTTGCCAGTCAAATTGGTGCCGGACTGGTTGGCGTGATGTACATTCTCGATGAGCCTTCCATCGGACTCCACCAGCGCGACAACGACCGTCTGCTGCAAACTCTCACTCACTTGCGTGATCTGGGAAACACGGTAATCGTTGTCGAGCATGACGAAGATGCCATCCGCACCGCCGATTACGTTGTAGATATTGGCCCTGGCGCCGGCGTGCACGGTGGAGAAATCATTGCCCAAGGCACCTTTAAGCAAGTACTCAAAAACAAGAATTCTCTGACTGCCGATTATCTTTCTGGACGCAAACAAATTGCTATCCCACAGGTTCGACACAAAGGTGACCCGGAAAAGCAGCTCGTACTAACCGGCGCTCGTGGGAACAATCTGCAGAACGTTGACCTTAAAATTCCGCTTGGTGTTATGACTTGTATCACCGGCGTGTCGGGTTCTGGCAAATCGACGTTAATAAATGCCACGCTGTACCCTTTGGCCGCAACTGAGCTAAACGGTGCGACCACCCTGACCCCAGCAGACCACGACGGCATAGCGGGCTTGGACCTGCTCGACAAATGTGTCGATATCGATCAGAGCCCCATAGGACGCACTCCGCGCTCTAACCCCGCGACCTATACCGGCATATTTACTCCGATGCGCGAGCTGTTCTCCGGTACACAAGAGGCGCGTTCCCGGGGCTACAAACCAGGTCGATTTAGTTTTAATGTTAAGGGTGGTCGCTGTGAAGCCTGCCAGGGCGACGGCGTGGTGAAAGTGGAAATGCATTTTCTTCCTGACGTTTACGTGCCGTGCGATGTATGTAAAGGCAAACGCTACAATCGCGAAACATTAGAAATTCGCTACAAAGGAAAGAATATTCACGAATGTCTGGATATGACAGTCGAAGACGCCCGCGAATTTTTCGATGCAATACCGGCAATTTCAAAAAAATTGCAAACACTCATAGACGTAGGTTTATCGTATATTCGTCTGGGCCAAGCAGCTACTACACTGTCTGGCGGCGAAGCACAACGAGTTAAACTGAGCCGAGAATTATCCAAAAGAGATACAGGGAAAACGCTATACATTCTTGATGAGCCGACTACCGGCCTGCATTTTCACGATATTCAGCAATTGCTTACGGTACTTCATAAACTCCGTGACCATGGCAATACCATCGTCGTTATCGAACACAACCTGGACGTAATTAAAACTGCAGACTGGATTGTCGATTTGGGACCAGAGGGAGGAAGCGGTGGTGGCCAGATAATCGCTGAAGGCACGCCCGAACAGGTCGCCAAGAAACGCGGCTCCCATACCGGGCGATTTCTAAAACCCATGCTGAATAACAGCTAGGCTGGCATTGGGCGTTTATTTAACGCCCAGTTTTTCGTGGAACTCTTTACGAAATCCACCAACTTTTTTCAAGGCTTCGGCAATGGCAGCATCGTTGCCGCTGGCAACTGCGGCCTCAAGTTGAGCCAAAGCCTCCTGCGTTTTTTTCATGCCCTCGTCAAAAACCGACTGGTCTTCCGGCATAATTTTTTGCTGAATTGCAATATCCAGCGCCCCTTTGAACGCAGCCAGCTCTTCTTGTAGCTTGGCTTTATCAGTTTCGTTTCGCATAGCTTTAAACGAATCGCCCATGGTTTCCATCGCTTCATGCAGTTCACTATGACGGGAACAGCCCGTTATCACAGTAAAAACAAGTGCAATGACTAATAGTGTACGCTTGTGCATGGTGGTATCTCCCCAATGATTAAAAAAATTAATTAAATTCTATATAATTCGTTAACGTAGCGTTCAGCAACTGCTTGCCAGTCAAAGCGAACCTCGGCGGCAGCCGCCCCTATATCTTTTACCGATTTAGGATCAGCTTCATGCATAGACAATATCCGACGAAACTCTGTTAACATCGCCTGCGCCTGAGATTGAGCGTTTTCACCGTTAAAACAAAACCCCGTCTTTTGATGATCGACGGTGTCCCGCAATCCACCCACGCCATTAACTAAACAAGGTTGGCCTGCACGCATCGCCAGCATTTGACTTATTCCGCAGGGTTCGAATGAACTGGGCATCAAAAAGAGGTCGCCGTACCTATAGATGTTCAATGACAACTCAGCAGAGAAACCGTTGAGAAAAATGAAATTTTCATGGCTTCCGCTAAGTTTAAGCATTGCTTCTTCAAGATAGCTCGAGCCGCTGCCCAACATAACAAATTGGCCGCGATCGCAAAGCGCATCCAGCATTTCTTCTAACGCCAGCTTGCCCGAGCGAAGGCGGGTAACCAGCAGAGCCGCTTTTTGTTCTGTCAATCGGCCAACAAAGGTAACGTTAAACCCGCGTGTCTTTTTCGCAGCCCATTGCTGCAGTCGTTTACTCGCCACAAAGTGAGCGCTCGCCAACACGGCTGAGTGGCTAGCCCATTGAACCAGACTTTCTTGCGCAACAGAAACCAGTTTTTTCTTTGCAGGTGCCGCATAACGAACGCCTTTTGGATACTCGCAGCCGTTGATGATCCCGATTAGCTCCCCTGAGTCGCTACGCTGCTGCAGATCGCCCTCCAAACCTTCGCCGCCGTATATTCCCAAAGGATGATTGCTGGGACGGAGAATCTCCTCTGCGTAGGTGGGAGACACGGTGTGCACCCGGTCTGCAAGACGAATCGCCGCTCGCATCGGGTTCACACAAAAAGGGTTGTGCGTATCGCAAATTTGCAGCCCGTCGTAGTACAGCTGGGGGTACCATGCTTCCAACGACGAAGGATCGTTTTTAAACGGCCTTACACCTTGCATTGCAAGATTATGAATGGTGTATACCGTGCGGATCTCATTAAAGCTTTTATATTCAGGCGCAAAGCGAAGCAGGATCAGCAGGAAAGCCGAATGCCAATCGTGGCAGTGAATAACATCGGGTCGCGCGATTGCGCCTAAACGTAGCGCTTCTGCAACAGCCAAACAAAAAAACGCGAATTTAGTAGCATCCGTGGCAAAAGGTTGATGCTCGTCGTTGCAGTAAACCACTTCTCCTTGCGGCGCGAACGCGGGATGGTGAAGAACATAATTGCTGACACTGTTTTCTGACGGAACTTTAAGTAGCTGGACTCGAGAGTTTGCGCCGCCGAAAAATACATTGAACTCCGTGCAAATTTCTATATTGGGAAGTCTTGCTAAAAAACCGTAAGAGGGAATTATTACGTCAACTGAGGTACCAATACCCGCTAAGGCAGCGGGAATGTCCCGCAGTACATCTGCTACTCCACCAACTTTTGCCCCACGCAACGCGTCATTCTCCGCTGCGATCATTAAAACTCGTTTGTCGTAATTCATTAACTGCGTTTGCCGTATTGCTTGAATCTAAATAGGTTTTATTTTGGCGTTAGCTGACCAAGCATCTCGCGAGTCACCAGCACCACCCCTTTCTTCGTAACGCGGAAACCTCGCGCGGTATCATGCTCATGATCGTGTCCAATCACCATTCCCTCAGGAATTTCACAACCGCTATCTATAATTGCGCGTTTAATTTTTGCGTGCCGATGGATCTGGACATTAGGTAACACAACCGACTCTTCTAAATCGGTATAGGAGTGGACATGAACATCTGAAAACAACAGAGATTTGCTTACCTTTCCACCAGACACAATACAACCGCCCGAAACCATTGAATCCACAGCGTAACCTCTGCGATCATCGTCATCGAAAACGAACTTTGCTGGCGGCAGGTGCGTCTGGTAGGTCCAAATCGGCCAGTCCTGGTTGTAGAGATTCAGTTGCGGCGAGGGCTCAACCAGTTCCATATTCGCTAGCCAGAAAGAGTCGAGCGTACCAACATCACGCCAGTACGAAGCCCTGTCTGTTTCATGATCTCGAAAGCGGTATGCGCGAACATTTGAGTTTTTGATAATCGCCGGAATAATATTTTTTCCAAAGTCGTGCTCAGATTCCGGATTTTCAGCGTCGGCACGGAGTTGTTCGAACAGAAACTCAGTATTGAAAATATAATTACCCATGGATGCGAGTGTCATCCCCGGCATATCGTTCAGTTCAGTCGGATGTTTCGGTTTTTCATCGAATCGAAGAATCCGGTTATTGTCGTCAACGGTCATAACACCAAATGCACCGGCGGCTTCTTCAATTGGGACTTCAATGCATGAAACAGTCAAATCTGCGCCGGTTTCCACGTGGTACGCAAGCATGGAGCCATAATCCATTTGATAAACATGGTCACCCGAGAGCACCATCACGTATTTCGGTGCTTCATCTAGAATAATATCCAGATTTTGGTAAATAGCATCCGCCGTACCCTGGTACCAATTTGGAGAATAACGCTGCGAAGCAGGAAGTATTTCAACGTATTCGCCTAATTCTTTTTTGAAGTGACTCCAACCTCGTACTAAGTGACGAATTAATGAGTGCGCCTTGTATTGTGTTAGTACCCCTACCCGCCTTATACCCGAGTTAACACAGTTCGACAGTGGAAAATCGATAATACGAAATTTTCCACCGAAATGAAGCGCAGGCTTTGCCCGCCAATCGGTTAGCTCATGCAAACGACTACCACGTCCGCCAGCGAGAATTAGCGCCATAGTATCGCGCGTTAAACGACTGACATAACGAGAATTAGGGTCTAACATCGGTTTCCTCCAATCATTTTTTGCCGAGAAACCTCTATTTAAAAAGACTAGACGCCAACATGTACGTCCCCTCCAAACAGGCAGGCTTCAAATAAAGATTTTTATATTTTCCAAATTTCACGAGCATAATCGGCAATCGTACGATCGCTGGAAAAATACCCGCTTGCTGCTGTGTTAAGAATACTGGAACGCAACCAGTTCGATTTATCGGTATACGCAGCAGCAACCTGCTTTTGCGCATCCACATAGCTACGAAAATCCGCTGCAACCATCCAAGGATCTAACGGGCTGCGAATAGAACGAACAATAGGTTCAAATAACCCAGGCTCGAACATATTAAAGTGGCCACACTCCAACAACCGCATTACGCGCTGTAAATCTTCATCCTGTTCGATGATGTGATTGGGGTCGTTGTGAAGCCGGAATTCGGGAATATCTTCAACCCTCAATCCAAACAGGAAAAAGTGCTCCTGGCCTACCGCATCAAGAATTTCAATATTGGCGCCGTCGTAAGTGCCAATCGTCAGGGCACCATTCATCATGAACTTCATGTTACCGGTACCAGACGCCTCTTTACCCGCGGTGGAAATTTGCTCCGATAAATCTGCCGCAGGGCATATAATCTCCATAGATTTAACGCGGTAATTGGGTAAAAACACCAACTTAAGCAAAGGTGAAACCTTATCGTCCGCATTGACCACCTTGGCGACATTATTGGCCAACTTGATAATAAGTTTTGCCAGCGCATAGCCAGGTGCGGCTTTGCCGCCGATTAGCACTGAACGCGGTACCATCCCCTCGGTATCTCCACGCGTAATCCGGTCATAGAGGTGAATAACATGTAATATATTCAGCAGCTGCCTTTTGTATTCGTGGATTCGTTTTACCTGCACATCGAACAAACTGTGGGTGTCGAATTCAACACCACATTTTTGCAACACCCTGTTGCGTAATACTTCTTTGTTTTGCAGCTTAACTTGCGCCCAACGTTCCTGAAACGCCGTATCTTCAGCGTATGGTTTCAGTTTCTCCAGTAACGACAAGTCGGTTTTCCATCCCGGGCCAATGACATCGGTAAGAATATCACCCAGACCTCGGTTACAGTGCGCAAGCCAGCGCCGTGGCGTAACACCGTTAGTTTTGTTGTTGAATTTTTCCGGCCAGAGTTCGTAAAAATCTTTAAATAAACCGCTTTTGAGCAACTGAGAGTGTAATTCAGCCACGCCATTAACGGAAAAACTGCCCACAATAGCCAGGTAGGCCATCCTTACTTGAGGTTGTCCCCCTTCTTCGATCAGAGACATCCGGCGCTGACGATCAGTATCGCCCGGCCAGCGTTTTGCCACTAACGCTAAAAACCGGGCATTAATTTCATAAATAATTTGCAACAGGCGGGGAAGTAGTTCGCCCATCATATGCACGGACCACTTTTCCAGCGCTTCAGGCAACAAAGTATGGTTCGTGTAAGCCATGGTCTTACAGGTAATTGTCCAGGCCTTCTCCCACTCCAAGCCATAGATATCTACCAACAATCGCATCAACTCAGCGACGGCAAGCGTTGGGTGTGTATCGTTCAGTTGAAAACAATTAAATTCGGCGAAGTTTGAAAAATCGGCGCCGCGCTCCTTGATCCATTCAGCAATAACATCCTGCAAGCTGGCTGATGCCAAAAAATATTGTTGCCGCAGACGCAGCTCTTTTCCATTTTCGCTGGCATCGTTTGGATAGAGCACCATGGTTATCTGCTCTGCCAGATTTTTTTGCGCAACTGCGTCAGCGTAATCGCCTTCGTTGAACTCCTGCAAATTAAACTCTTCGGTTGCTGCGGCTTTCCACAGGCGCAACGTATTCACCTTGTCGTTTTTGTAACCGGGAATTGGCATATCGTATGGGACAGCAAGCACATCCTGAGTGCCGACCCAGCGCACGCAGGTTTCACCCGAGTGATTTTTATAAAATTCCGAATGACCGTAAAATCGCACAACCTGCGAATGCCCTGGACGTTCAATTTCCCAAGGGTTACCCGCAATTAACCAGTGATCGGGTTGCTCAACCTGGCGCCCTTCGACAATATTTTGTTGAAACATTCCGTACTCATAGCGAATACCGTATCCGACGACCGGCAATGCAAGTGTGGCACACGAATCCATAAAACACGCTGCCAGGCGACCGAGGCCACCGTTGCCAAGCCCTGCGTCTTTTTCATCCATTTCAATGTGTTCGAGCGAACAACAAAAATCTGCCAACGCTTGCCTAACCGAATCCTGCATATTCAAATTAAGAATGGCGTTACCCAAACTTCGACCCAGCAAAAACTCCAAAGACAAGTAAAATACTTTGCGGCTTTTGTTCGCGACTTCGGTTTCTTTGGTTAAGCGCCAACGCTCCATTAAGCGATCTCGAACAGTCAGCGCAAGCGCAGTCAGCATGTATCCGCTTATATCGTCAGTATCGAAACGCCCCAGAGTAAAATTAAAATGCCGGTGCAGATCTTTGTTGACCTGTTCATGGTCATTACTTAAAACAGGTGTTTGTATTTCACTTGCCATACCGCCATCCTCTGAATTTTAACTTCGAACTACTGAGCTAAATAGTCTCACGAAACTTTTGCGCTATTCCACGATAGCAGGCCAATGAGACTAGAACTTGGCCACCAACATTTGTAACGAGCGCGGTCGCAATAATACTTTGCCACCTTTTTTCTGGATCAGCGTTTTTGGAATACCATCGCTTTCATAGGTATCTAGCACACAGTTCCAATAACTTGCTTCAATACCATCGGCATCCGGTGTACCGATGGGAATCGTAAATGTCCTGTCCGCATCTTCCGCATTAAACAAAATAAGGATGCGACATTTAGCCTGTTCGACAAAGAGCGAGTCGCTCTCTTCATCTTCCGGCATAATTTTGCAAAATACTGGGTATTGCTCGAGTATCCAACCAACGGCTTTAAACTCAGGATTGTTCCAATCTTTTTCCTGCATTTCTGCGCCGGTAGCTGAAACCCACCGAACCACACTTTTAATTTCGTCTTCAACTTCGCCTGGACGATGTATATAACGGTGGGACGTTAACAGAGGATATTGACGCCGTAGTGACAAAACATAGCGAACAAAATGTTGCAGCGCACGACCGGCTTCATCTATTTTGTCCCAATTGATCCAGTTGAGTTCGTTATCTTGGCAATAGGCATTGTTATTACCGTCTTGGGTGCGGCCGAACTCGTCACCAGCCAATAGCATAGGTGTGCCTTGGGAAAGCAACAAAGTAGCGAGCATATTGCGTTTTTGACGCGAGCGTATCGCCAACAACTGACGATCGTTGGCTTCCCCTTCTACGCCATAGTTATAGCTGTAGTTTCCATCGTGCCCGTCTCTGTTGTTCTCTTTATTTAGCTCATTGTGTTTTTGGTTGTAGGTCACAATGTCGTGCAGAGTAAAGCCATCGTGACTGGTGATGAAATTAACGCTGGCTGCTGGCCCTCGACCAGAGAGCTCAAAAAAATCAGCACTCCCATGGATTCTACGAGCAAACTCCGGCAACACACCTTTATCACCTTTCCAGTATCGACGACATGTATCCCGATAGCGGTCATTCCACTCAGACCATCCGCTGGGAAAATTACCGACCTGATATCCACCTGGGCCTATATCCCAGGGTTCGGCAATCAGCTTGCAACCCGCCAGCTGCGGATCTTGCCTCAGCGAATCAAAAAATCCACTTCCGGCGTCAAAGCCATAGGACTCGCGACCCAGCACCGTCGCCAGATCAAACCGAAACCCATCAACTCCCATCACGCAGTACCAATAACGCAAGCTGTCCATCACCATCTGGTTAACCCGCGGATGCCGAATATTCAGCGTGTTGCCACAGCCCGTGTCGTTCACGTAATAGCGTTTATCGTGCGCTTGCAGCGAATAGTAGCTAAGGTTATCGATCCCTCTGAAGCTCAGGGTGGGACCGAGTTCATTACCTTCAGAAGTGTGGTTGTACACCACATCCAGGATAATTTCTAACCCCGCACGATGATATGCGTCGACCATATCGCGAAATTCGCTGGCATCACCGGTAGCAAGGTACGCCTGATGCGGCATGAAAAAATTGAGTGTGTTATAGCCCCAATAATTGGTGAGACCATTTCCGATGAGAAAATACTCAGAGACGAACCCTTGAACAGGCAGTAACTCTACACTGGTAACGCCAAGGCCTCGGATATAGTTGACAACGGATTCATGCCCCATGCCCTTAGCCGTGCCTTGCAGCTCTACCGGAACGTCCGCATGCATTTGCGTATAGCCCTTGAGGTGCGTCTCATAGACGACGGTATCCGCCCAGTTCACGTGGGGCCTGGATGGGCGCTCCCCCACGCCCGGCGAGACTAACGCCCGCTCATCCACCACCACACATTTGGGCAGGCTTGGAGCGCTGTCAACAACGCTCGCACTCAGGTCGAGGTCTTTGTGATCGAGTTCGTGGCCATACAAGCTATTCGCCCAAGCAAATTGCCGTGACAGCTTTTTCGCGTAAGGATCGAGAACCAGCTTCGCAGAGTTAAATCGCTGACCTTCAGCAGGTTTGAACGGACCATCTACCCGATATCCGTAGTAAGTTCCATCGCCGATACTTTCCACAAATACATGCCAAACCTGTTCGTCAGGCCCATGCATATCTATACGAGCAATCTCTTCCTCTGTCGCGCGATCAAACAAACACAATTGCACACTCGTTGCGTTGGCAGAGAAAAGTGCAAAATTTACCCCACCCTCAAAAACCGTCGCCCCTAGAGGATAAGCCATCCCCGGGCGTGAGTTCGCATAAAGCTTGTTCTTAAACGTATCGCTCACACAATTATCCAATCAGACTCGAAATGAATTATTAATCGGGGATCAAATTACGGGTTGAAGCTCAGCTCCTAGGCGTCTACCTCGATAGAAAAGATGACGGCTGCCAGCGGCGGTAGCGTGATGACAATGGAGTTATCACGAAAATGCCAAGGCTCGTTTTCAGCCTGCAGTGGTTTAGCGTTGCCAATATTTCCACCACCGTAGCGCGAGTTGTCTGTATTAAGCACCTCGGTATACGTACCCGGCTCGTTCACACCGACACGGTAATTTTCACGTACCACTGGGGTAAAGTTACAAACAACAAGCACTTTGTCTTTTGGCTTGTTACCTTTGCGGTAGAAAGCAAACACGGAGTTATGGCGATCATCTGCCTCTACCCATTCGAAACCGTCACCTTCACCATCGACCTCGTAGAGCGCCGGTGTATTAACATAGAAACGATTTAGATCGGCTACCAGGCGCTGCACACTCGCATGCTCATCGATGTCCAACTGATGCCAGTCCAGCGAGTGATTGTGATTCCACTCTGCACCCTGAGCGAATTCGCTTCCCATAAACAATAATTTTTTACCTGGGTGCGCCCACATAAACGCGTAGTACACGCGCATATTGGCAAATTGCTGCCAGCTGTCTCCCGGCATACGGCCCAGAATTGATCGCTTACCATGCACGACTTCGTCGTGACTGAGCGGCAAAATGAAGTTTTCGCTGAACGCGTAATACAGGCTGAAAGTCATATCGTGGTGGTGATATTGCCGATGTATCGATTCTTTGGAAATGTACTCGAGGGAATCGTTCATCCAGCCCATATTCCACTTGAAACCAAAGCCTAGCCCACCAAAATGCGTCGGTTTCGACACACCTGGCCAAGCTGTCGACTCCTCAGCGACCATCATGGCATCAGGGAAATGTCGATAGACACGTTCGTTGACATGCTTTAAAAAATCGATTGCTTCCAGGTTCTCACGACCACCATAGGCGTTTGGCAACCATTCTCCTTCCTTGCGGCTGTAGTCCAGATATAACATCGATGCCACCGCATCGACGCGCAAGCCGTCGATATGAAAAACATCAAACCAGAACAGTGCATTTGCCATGAGGTAGGTAGCCACCTCTTTGCGCCCGTAGTTGTATATGTACGTGTTCCAGTCGGGGTGAAAACCCTGGCGCGCATCCGCGTGCTCGTACAACGGTGTGCCGTCAAAACGACCAAGCCCATGCTCATCAGTAGGGAAATGTCCGGGCACCCAATCAATTAGCACAGCGATTTCAGCCTGGTGGCATTGATCAACAAAATACTTAAAATCGTCGGGTGTCCCGAAACGGCTGGTCGGAGCAAAAAGTCCGATAGGCTGATAGCCCCAAGAACCATCAAATGGAAATTCACTCACCGGCATCAATTGAATGTGAGTAAAGCCCATATCTTTCACGTAGGGAATGAGCTCTTGCGCCAACTCCCGGTAACTCAGATAACGGTTGCCCTCTTGCGGTTTGCGCTTCCAGGACCCGAGATGAACTTCGTAGATAGAGACCGCTTTATCGCGCTTGGTAAAACGTTGTTTCGCTGTATGCCATGCCTCGTCTTGCCACTGGTAGCGCTGATTATCGTATATTCGCGAGGCCTTCTCTGGCGGGTGCTGAGCGTAAAAACCGTAGGGATCAGCTTTGTGAGGCAACAAGTGACCCTCACGGGTTTTTATTTCATATTTATAGTGCGCCCCCTCACTTACACCGGGAATAAATATCTCCCATATTCCGCTGGGTATGTGTTTGCGCATCATGTGCTTGCGGCCATCCCAAAGATTGAAATCGCCAACAACGGAAACGCGTCGTGCATTCGGAGCCCAAACAGCGAACTGGCAACCGTTTACGCCGTCAACAGTTTTCATTTGAGCGCCCATAAAATGATACGCTCGTTCGTGTGTACCTTCGCCGAATAAATAAAGGTCCTGCTCGCCTATCGCACTGCCAAATCGGTACGGGTCTTCCTGAAGATAAAATTCCGATCCGTATTTAACGTTCACACAATATTTTTCCAGTCGCTCTCCCTGCATTCGGCCGCAGAACAAACCGTCCGGGTGGACCTTTGTGAGAGCCAATATCAATGTCTGATCTTGATAACTAAATATTTCTACCAAATCTGCATCAGGCATAAATACACGAAACTCTATTTCGTGCTGGTTGATTTGGTGGCAACCTAAAACAGAAAAAACATCTTCACAATCGGAGTTAACAATCGACGTAATTACATCGTCAGTCAAAATACCCATGTTTTTATTTTTCTCCAAACCTAGCGGTTTCTTTCAGAATGTACGCGTGCCAGTAACGCTTGAGTCTGTGGTTGGTTAAAAATTACATCCAATGGCTGTGATAGTTTTCTCTGCCAATTGGGATACTCTTTAAATGTACCCGGCACATTCACCGGCGCATCCATTAGCAAGACATCTTCCAACTGAATAACATATAAGCGGGATGCGACACGGGAAACCGTTGCCAGAATAGCGTTAATGAGTGTTGGCTCCGCTTCTCGCTCTATATTTAAATCGAGCCACTGAGGAGGCAGTTCTCCCTGTTTTAGGAGAAAATCCAGAACCTGTTGTTTCTCCAGGCGCCGCTGCTCGACCATCGTTTCATAATCCACGCCTTCTTCGAATATTCCCAGCTTGTCTCGCAATACCAGATCATTGCCATTCCACCAACTGCTTAACGTTGGAACATCATGATTGTTGACCATTGCCAGCGCGTGGACATCATAGTTTTCCGGTGGCTTGAAATACGAGTAATTTTCTTTCTCGAAATAAAAGACCCGGTTGGTAAATATACCTGCGCGCGTGATCGCCTCCCTGAATTCTGGCGGTACAACACCAAGGTCTTCGCCTACAATCGCGCATTGATTTAGATAACTTTCCAGACACAAGAGCGCTAACATATCCTCAAATGGATAATAGACATAGGCCCCGTGATCCGCAGTAGTCCCTGGAGGACACCACCACAACCGCATCAGGCTCATTGCATGATCTATCCGCAAGGCACCACACAGTGACATATTCTCACGCAAAATTTGAATAAAATGCGCATACCCGGTCTCGCGTAAAAACGCCGGGTCCATCGGCGGTAAGCCCCAGTTCTGGCCCTGCTCCGCGAGGGGGTCTGGTGGTGCGCCAACAGACGCGCGAGTACAAAACTGGCCAGGCTGAGAATATACCTCGGCACCGCCTCCCTCCGCGCCAACCGCCAGATCACGAATCAAGCCCACTTTCATACCGCAGTCTACCGCCTGGATCTGACACGCTTCCAGCTGTACGTGCGCTAACCACTGAAGATAACAGTGAAACAAGACGATCCTCTGTGTGTCCTCAGTTAGTAAACTAAGGCTTTCCAGGTCTCCAATACCATCGGGTATATCCAACTCACCTATAGCGGCAAACGAGCTGTTTTGCCAGCTGTTACGAATTGATTCAAAACGAGCAAACTGATATAGCGGCTCCCCGGCTTCCTCCAGGAAACTGGAAAATTCGGTGTAATGGCTGGCCTTTTTCTTGTACGACACCTCATAGAAATGATCAAACAGCACCTCGAACACAGGGTACTTAATGTTTTTTACGCTTGCGTAGTCAACAAAGTTTGCGTCGCGCAGTGCACTCAACAGCGGCGCGTTCTCCTTATAAAGATTGCGTCCTGTTGCTTTCTCCACCTCAGAAAACTCGTGGACCGCAGTAGGATCTATATATAACGTATTAATAAATCTGCGGTCACTCGGACTGTATGGACTATTGTTGGTGCCGACGTCCGGAAGTAATGCGTGCAGAGGATTCAAGCCTATCAAATCTGCGCCGGCGTCTGCGGCATGTACAATTAGCGTCTTCAAATCTGAAAAATCGCCAATTCCCCAGTCGTTGTCAGAGCGAAGCGTGTAGAGTTGGACAATGAACCCCCACAGCTTCTCTCCTGTTTCGAGCCAGGACGGTTGGTAGACCGCACCCGGTGCCACTGCGAGACACGCCTCTATCTCGGTAAGCTTCTCTGCATCGGAAAGTTTAACTGCTGGATCATCGGGTGCCGACGATAGTGATAACGTAAGTGTGTAATAGCCAGGTTCGGTAACATTCGTAGAAATCTGCCTGCGGGAGTAGCGCGCAGCTTCGTAAACATAATCGCCTACCTCTGGCACATCCTTCGGCAGTAGTGCTCCCTTATCGATCACGTTTTGATTGCTGTCTCTTAATTCCCAAGCAAGCTCTTTGGCCAATCGCGCAGGGTGCAGATTCACGTAGAACTCTGCCGATTGACCCGGGTCGTGCAGCACACTCGTCTGGAGTGGGGGAAGGAAGTGCCGCCAGGGCCCCACGTCCAATTCATACGCCGCTTCAGCTATCGCCTGCGAGTTTGAGATGTCCTGCCCCATTGTTGCAAGCAGGTTCAACCTGTTGTCAACGGGAACCGTGACGTGTTCGCCCCGATAGTTAAAATAATCACTAGCGATTCCGCGCCAGTAAAACAGACGATCCAAGTCACTCATAGAGTTTCAGCCCGCATTTCGTTTTATCGTGGAATACTGCAAACTAAGCGCCAAATATTACAAAACGCTTATCACGTGTCTACCGCGTAACACCTGACGCCGGCATACCGAAGTAATTCCGGGAGGAAAAGCACTGGCCAAGGGGACAAGCAGCAGCAATCGCAAATCAACAAACGCTTTGAACGTTTTGCACCTAGACCGTTCACTATGCGCCCGACCAACGGGCTTTGGCAATATAACACCAACATTTTTATTCTAATAAGCAATAGTTAATGTCCTATAACGCTTATGAATATTAGCAAAATTCTGTAGCTTTATTTGTTAAGCAACGAGTTAAAAAGTCGCGTCGACGGCAGAACGATTAGCCGCGAAAAATCGGAGCAAAAAAAAACGCCGGATATAATCCGGCGTTTCTTAGGAGAGACTAAGAGCGGAATTAATCTTCCGCGCTTACGTCCGCTTCAGCCACTGGCTCAGGGCGACCAACCAGCTCTACATAAGCCATTGGTGCCTTATCACCAGCGCGGAAGCCGCACTTCAAAATTCGCAAGTATCCGCCTGGGCGACCTTCGTAACGAGGGCCCAGCTCATTAAAGAGCTTACCAACAGTGGATTTATTGCGAAGACGGTCGAAAGCCAATCGACGATTAGCGACGCTATCCACTTTAGACAAAGTGATCAGCGGTTCAGCGTAACGGCGCAATTCTTTCGCTTTCGGCAGTGTTGTTTTAATCAGCTCGTGTTCAACCAGCGAAGACACCATGTTGCGGAACATCGCCTTTCGGTGCGAGCTGTTTCTGTTTAATTGACGTCCACTATGACGATGACGCATGATTCTTACCCTTTACCTGATTGCTATCTCAGCAAGTCAATCTCTACATCCAGCCAACGGCTGAACATCTTAGTCGTTGTTTTTCAAACTGGCGGGAGGCCAGTTCTCGAGTCGCATTCCCAAAGACAACCCGCGTGACGCGAGTATATCTTTGATTTCTGTAAGCGACTTTTTACCAAGGTTTGGCGTTTTCAACAGCTCAACTTCAGTACGCTGGATAAGATCGCCAATGTAGTAAATGTTTTCCGCTTTCAGACAGTTGGCCGAACGTACGGTCAGCTCAAGGTCGTCTACCGGACGCAGAAGTACCGGATCGATTTGATCTTCCTTCTGCTCTGGCTCAACTTCCTTCTCACCTTCCAGATCAACGAACACCGCCAGCTGCTGCTGAAGAATGGTCGCTGCGCGACGGATAGCCTCTTCTGGATCGATAGTACCGTTGGTCTCAAGATCCAGCACCAGCTTATCCAAGTCGGTACGCTGTTCAACACGCGCACTTTCTACCGTATAAGCCAGGCGGCGAACCGGACTGAAAGATGCGTCTAACTGCAACCGGCCAATTGCGCGAGTTTCGTCTTCATCAGACTGACGCGCATCAACCGGCTGGTAGCCTCGACCACGGGCGATAGTGAGCTTCATGTCGAGCGTCACGTCACCAGTGATATTGGCAATAACCAGCTCAGGGTTCGCGATCTCAACATCGTGATCCAGCTGAATGTCTGCACCCGTTACAACACCAGGGCCCTGCTTAACAAGCGACAGGGTAGTGGTGTCTTTGCCGTGCATAACAACAGCGAGGTTTTTGATATTGAGAAGAATCTCGATTACATCTTCGCGAACGCCTTCTATAGCACTGTACTCGTGCTGAACACCAGCGATCTCAACTTCGGTTACTGCGCAACCTGGCATGGAAGACAGCAGAATTCTGCGCAACGCATTACCCAGGGTATGACCGAAACCGCGCTCCAATGGCTCGAGAACCACCTTCGCTCGAGTCGGCGCGAGCTCTGTTACATCAATATGACGAGGTGTCAAAAATTCGTTCACTGCGCTCTGCATATAAGTACCTGTAGTTGAAATATTCCTATAAAAAACTCAATGGAGAGAATTACTTAGAGTAAAGCTCAACAATGAGGTTTTCGTTAATATCGGCTGGCAAGTCAACGCGATCAGGAACTCGTTTAAAAGTACCCTCTTTCTTATCCGCGTTTACATCGACCCACTCGACATCAGGACGCTGAGCAGCAATACCTAACGCATTTTGGATGCGAAGCTGATTTTTGGACTTCTCGCGAACCGCAATCACATCGCCTTCGCTAACCTGGTAGGAAGGGATATTCAAAGCTTTACCGTTAACCAGAATAGCCTTGTGAGAAACCAACTGACGAGACTCAGCGCGAGTTGCACCGAAACCCATACGATAAACGACGTTATCGAGACGGCTTTCGAGCAATTTCAACAGGTTCTCACCTGTTGCGCCCTTAAGACGTGCAGCTTCTTTATAGTAGCTACGGAATTGCTTTTCCAGCAAACCATAGGTACGACGTACTTTTTGCTTTTCACGCAACTGCACACCGTAGTCAGACAAACGACCACGACGCTGGCCATGCTGACCAGGCGCAGTTTCGGCTTTACATTTACTTTCTAAAGGTCTGACACCACTTTTCAGGAACAGATCTGTTCCTTCGCGGCGAGACAGTTTACAAGTTGGACCTAAATAACGTGCCACGGGGACTCCTCCTTATACTCGACGCTTCTTGGGTGGACGACAACCGTTGTGAGGAATAGGCGTCACATCAGTAATATTGGTGATTTTGTAACCAACATTATTCAGTGCGCGTACGGCAGATTCACGACCAGGACCAGGGCCCTTAACTTCTACGTCGAGATTTTTTAGACCGTATTCCTGCGCTGCTTGACCAGCGCGCTCGGCTGCAACCTGTGCGGCGAACGGAGTGCTCTTACGAGAACCGCGGAAACCTGAACCACCGGCAGTGGCCCAAGACAGTGTATTACCCTGACGATCAGTAATCGTCACGATAGTGTTATTAAACGAGGCATGAATATGCGCAATACCATCGACAACCGTCTTTTTGACTTTCTTCTTTGTCGTGGTTTTACTTGGCTTAGCCATAGCATTATTTCCCGAAGAATATAAATGAATTTACAAATATCCGCTGCGATTACTTTTTAATCGGCTTACGAGGACCTTTACGTGTACGAGCATTGGTTTTGCTGCGCTGACCACGAACTGGCAAGCTGCGACGATGACGCAAACCACGGTAGCAACCGAGGTCCATCAAACGCTTGATATTCATGGAAATTTCACGGCGCAAATCACCCTCAACCGTGTGCTTAGCAACTTCCGCACGGATTTCATCCATTTTTGCGTCGTCGAGAGCACTGATTTTGGTGGATTCCGCAACGCCGGTAGCAGCACAAATCTGCTTGGCGGTTGTTTTACCAATCCCGAACACGTAAGTCAGGGAAATAACGGCATGCTTATGGTCTGGTATGTTGACACCAGCTATACGAGCCATCCAATTTACTCCAAAAAGATACGATATGCAGTGTTGACAGCGGTTAACACCACCCACTACGCCGAAAGGGCGCGAAGGATAGCGATAAAACCACCAAATTGCAATAGCAAAACCGTTTCCAGCTTTGCGACAGTCAACACCTCCAATTTATCAGAGCAGGAACTCTGAAGGGTTCTACGCATTGCGCAGCACCCAAGTACACCAATCGCTTAACCTTGACGCTGCTTGTGACGGGGCTCTACGCTACAAATTACACGCAGAACGCCTTTACGACGTACGATTTTGCAATTACGGCAAACTTTTTTTACTGATGCACGAACTTTCATTGTATTGACCTCAAACTAGGCGCGGCTTAGCGGCCGCGTCCATAACTCTGCAAATTAGCCTTTTTCATAACAGAATCGTACTGGTGAGACATCAGGTGAGATTGCACCTGAGACATAAAGTCCATCACAACCACGACTACGATCAGCAATGAGGTACCACCAAGATAGAAAGGCACATTGGCAGACACCATTAAAAACTGTGGCAGCAGCGCTACAGCAGCAATATAAACCGAGCCAACCACTGTCAGGCGGGTAAGCACGTTGTCGATGTATTTGGCCGACTGCTCGCCCGGGCGTATACCTGGGATATAGGCCCCGCCGCGCTTGAGGTTATCGGCAACCTCTTTCGGGTTATACATCATCGCGGTATAGATGAAGCAAAACGCAACAATCAATACAGCGAAAATAACGAAGTTAAGCGGTTGACCAGGACCGATCATCAGCGCGACTTCTTGCAATATCTCAGCTGCCTTACCTTCACTAGCATTGCCGAACCACTGAGCGATAGATGCAGGGAACAACAAAATGCTACTAGCAAAGATGACGGGAATCACACCTGCCATATTGATTTTAAGCGGCAAATGGCTGGTCTGTGCTGGCCCCTGCCCCATGCGTCCAGCAGCCTGGCGACGCGCGTATTGAATGGTGATGCGACGCTGCCCGCGCTCCATTCGAACCACAAACCAAACAATCGCAACAGCCGCAAACAGCAATGCCAACAACATCAGTACGTGAAGGTCACCTTGGCGCGCGCTTTCAAAAGCCTGACCAACTGCGGAAGGCAAACCTGCAACAATCCCGGCAAAAATGAGCATGGAAATACCGTTGCCAATGCCGCGCTCGGTTACCTGCTCACCCAGCCACATCATAAAAACGGAGCCAGTAACAAGCGAAGTTACCGCGATCAGATAAAAACTGAATACTGGCATTCCAGCATAAGCCATACCCTGACCAGACATTCCGGCAACCATTACAAACGCCTGCACCGTGGCCAAGGCAACGGTTAGGTAGCGAGTGTACTGGCTGATCTTGCGACGGCCGGACTCACCTTCTTTCTTGAGCGCTTCCAACGATGGGGTTACCGAACTCATCATCTGCATGATGATCGATGCAGAGATGTACGGCATGATTCCCAGCGCAAGAATACTCATACGCTCAAGGGCACCACCTGAAAACATGTTAAACATGCCCAGGATGGTACCCTGATTCTGGTTGAACAGCTGCGCTACCTGCTCCGGGTCAATCCCGGGTACAGGAATGTGCGTTCCCAGACGATAAACAACAATCGCCAAAAATAAAAATTTTAGGCGAGCCCAAAGCTCGCCTAAACCTTTCTGACCACCTAGAGGCATGTTACCCGGCGTTGCCATTCAACCCTCTCTATTCTGTCGGTTACGACTTAATGCCGCTTATTCTTCTACTTTACCACCAGCCGCTTCAATGGCTGCTTTGGCGCCTTTGGTTACCGCGAGACCTTTCACAGTTACGGCTTTCTTCAGCTCACCAGACAAAAAGATTTTTGCGCGCTTGATGTTCGTGCTGATCAGGTCGGCTTTAAGCAGCGCGTCCAGATCAATCACATCTGCCTCAACTTTGTTGAGCTCAGACAAACGGATTTCGGCGGAAACGCGACCGATACGGCTGGTAAAACCGTACTTAGGCAGACGTTTCTGCAAAGGCATCTGACCACCTTCGAAGCCTGGTTTCACAGTACCGCCGGAACGAGACTTCAAACCTTTGTGACCACGGCCAGCTGTTTTGCCCAGACCGGAACCAATACCGCGACCAACGCGCTTGCGCGATGTTACACGGCCAGGAGCTGGACTCAAAGTGTTTAAACGCATCTTACTCTTCCTCAACCTTAACCATGTAATTCACTTTGTTGATCATACCGCGTACGGAAGGCGTATCTTCAACTTCCACGGTGTGACCAATACGACGCAAGCCAAGACCGCGTACGCAAGCCTTGTGCGCTTCGAGGCGACCTGAAGCGCTTTTATACTGAGTTACTTTAAGCGTTTTCTTAGCCATGATTTTCTCACTTTAAATCGGCGCTGACTCTAGTATCGCTATCGCGATATTAGTTCAAAATATCTTCTACTGATTTACCACGCTTGGCAGCAACAGCATCAGGAGAGGCCATCGCACGCAGCGCTTCGAAGGTTGCACGAACCACGTTTACCGGGTTAGTCGAACCGTAGCACTTTGCCAGTACGTTTTGTACACCAGCGATTTCCAGTACGGAGCGCATGGCACCACCAGCGATTACACCGGTACCTTGTGAGGCAGGCTGCATGTACACCTTAGATGCACCGTGACGGCCTTTAGTAGGGTACTGGATGGTATCACCGTTCAGTTCAACCTGGATCATGTTGCGGCGTGCGGATTCCATAGCCTTTTGAATCGCAATAGGCACTTCACGTGCTTTACCACGACCAAAACCCACTTTTCCGTTACCGTCGCCAACCACTGTCAGAGCGGTGAAGGCAAAGATACGGCCGCCTTTTACAGTTTTCGCTACGCGGTTCACCTGAACCAGCTTTTCCTGTAAACCTTCGGCGGTGCTCTCTTCTTTTTTAATCTGCTGCGACATAATCTAACCTTTAGAATTCCAAGCCACTTTCACGAGCGGCGTCTGCCAGTGCTTTAACTCGACCGTGGAATTTGAAACCACTACGGTCAAACGCGACTTTAGTAACACCTGCTGCTTTAGCGCGCTCGGCAATCAACTTGCCTACCGCTGTAGCTGCATCAATATTACCGGTTGCACCACTGCGCAAGTCTTTGTCCAGCGTGGACGCGCTGGCAAGAACCTTGTCACTTTCCGGGGAGATAATCTGCGCGTAAATGTGACGAGGAGTTCTGTTGACGCAAAGACGAGTTTCACGCAGCTCACGAATTTTTGAGCGGCTGCGTGTTGCACGGCGTATTCTGGATTGCTTCTTAGCGTTCATATCTAAAACCTACTGTTAGCTTACCGATCTACGGCTTACTTCTTCTTAGCTTCTTTACGACGTACAAATTCGTCAGCGTAACGCACACCCTTACCTTTGTAAGGCTCTGGCGGACGGAAAGCACGCACTTCGCTAGCAACCTGCCCTAGCAACTGCTTATTTGCACTCTTCAGCAAGATTTCGGTTTGCGTGGGAGTTTCTGCAGTTACGCCTTCTGGCAGGTCGTAATCGATTGGGTGAGAAAAACCCAGTGTCAGATTCAACGTACTACCGGCTGCTTTAGCACGGTAACCAACGCCGTTCAGGACAAGTTTTTTCTCAAAGCCCTGGCTTACGCCAGTGACCATATTGTTTACCAGGGCACGCATGGTACCAGCCATCGCACGAGAAGCTTTGGCTCCATCACGAGCGGCAAACGTAACTACGTTTTCTTCAATTTTCAGCTCAACGCTATCGTGGATCTGAATCGCCAACTGGCCTTTACCACCTTTTACAGTGACATCCTGACCGTTTTGCTTTAATTCAACACCGCTGGGCAGTTGAACTGGACTGTTTGCAACGCGAGACATATTGGTTACCCGTCTTAATACTTTTCCTAAAACTGTTTAGAAAACAGTACAAATAATTTCGCCACCAACGCCAGCTGCGCGAGCTGCGCGATCGGTCATGACACCCTTACTGGTGGACACGATGGCAATTCCCAAGCCGCCGCGAACAGTTGGCAGCTCGTCTTTACCTGCGTAAGCACGCAGTCCAGGACGGCTAATGCGATCCAACTCTGCGATTACCGGCTTACCTTCGAAATATTTAAGGTCGATGGTCAATTCAGCTTTAACGCCGTCTGTAGCATTGAAACCAGCTACATAACCTTCTTCTGTCAAAACATTTGCGACGCTCTTCTTCAACTTGGAAGAAGGCATAGTCACAGAGGTTTTACCGACCATTTGTGCATTGCGAATGCGCGTCAGCATATCCGCGATAGGGTCTTGCATACTCATAAAATTCTGCTCCTACTCGTAGCCTGGATTACCAGCTAGCTTTAACCAGGCCTGGTACGTCGCCGCGCATTGCAGCTTCGCGCAATTTGTTTCGACACAGGCCGAACTTGCGGTAAACCGCATGGGGACGACCAGTAACACGACAACGACGCTGACCGCGTGCTGCACTGCTATCACGAGGCAGCTTCTGCAACTTGATCATTGCTTCCCAAACTTGATCATCGGAAGACTCAACGCTGCTGATAACCGCTTTCAGCTCTTCGCGCTTTGCAGCGTATTTATCGACAGCTTTCGCGCGCTTAACTTCGCGGGCGATCATTGATTTCTTAGCCATTTACAATCAACTCCTAACCTTTGAACGGGAAGCTAAACGCTTTAAGCAAAGCGCGACCTTCTTCGTTAGTACGAGCAGTGGTGGAGATACAAATATCCAAACCACGCAGCTTGTCTACTTTGTCGTATTCAATCTCAGGGAAAATGATTTGCTCATTCACACCCATAGAGAAGTTTCCGCGACCGTCAAATTGCTTAGGGCTGATACCACGGAAGTCACGTACTCGAGGAATCGCGATACTTACCAGGCGATCCAAAAATTCGTACATACGCTCACGACGCAGAGTAACTTTACAGCCTACCGGCCAGCCTTCACGTACTTTAAAGCCAGCGATAGATTTACGAGCTTTGGTAATAACCGGTTTTTGACCCGCGATTTTCTCGAGGTCTGCAACTGCGTTTTCCAAAACTTTCTTATCGCCGATAGCTTCACCAACACCCATGTTGAGGGTAATTTTGGTAATGCGCGGAATTTCCATTACGTTAGCTACACCAAGCTCTTCTTTCAGCTTGGGAGCAATTTCGTTGAGATACTTTTCTTTAAGCCTTGCCATTCTTCTTCACCCAATACGCTTATGCGTCAATAGCATTGCCGTCGGATTTGAAAACTCGAATCTTGTTTCCGTCTTCCAACACTTTAAATCCAACACGATCCGCTTTTTGGGTGCTTGGATTGTAGATAGCGACGTTTGATACCTGAATCGGGGCTTCTTTCTCAACGATACCACCAGCTACGCCTAGCTGAGGGTTCGGCTTCTGATGTTTTTTGATCATCTGAATGCCGGAGACGATGACTCGATTATCAGGCAGTACGCGGGTCACTTTTCCGCGCTTACCTTTATCACGACCGGTGATTACCACCACTTCGTCATTACGTTTAATTTTGCGCATAACCTTAAATATCCTCTTGACCTCGGTGCAGCCGATTACAGTACTTCGGGTGCCAGAGAGATAATCTTCATAAACTTTTCACCACGCAGTTCACGGGTTACCGGGCCGAAGATACGAGTACCTACAGGGGCTTCCTGATTGTTCAGCAGTACCGCTGCGTTGTCGTCGAAACGGATAAGAGAACCGTCTGGGCGACGCACACCTTTTTTGGTGCGCACAACAACTGCCTTCATTACTTGGCCTTTTTTAACTTTACCGCGAGGAATTGCTTCCTTAACAGTAACTTTAATCACATCGCCGACGCCGGCGTAGCGACGGTGGGAGCCACCCAACACCTTGATACACATTACGCGACGCGCGCCACTGTTATCGGCTACGTCCAAATAAGTTTCTGTTTGAATCATCGTCTTTCTCCGAAACTCTAACTCGGCGGGTGACTGTTATGCACCGGCCGCTGCCGATTCACTTAAATTCGCGTCGCGCGCTCTTCGATTTTAACCAAAGTCCAGGACTTGGTTTTCGACAGAGGACGGGACTCAGCGATAGTTACGGTATCGCCTTGGTTACATTCGTTGTTTTCGTCATGAGCTTTAATCTTGGTAGATTTGCTCACGTATTTGCCGTATACCGGGTGCTTTACGCGACGCTCAATCAAAACAACAACGGATTTATCCATTTTGTCGCTAACAACCTTGCCAGTTAGCGTACGTACCAATTTTTCTGCTTCAGCCATTCTCGTTACCTACGCTCTTACTTAGTTGCCGCTTTCTGGCGCAGAACCGTTTTAATGCGAGCAATGTCGCGACGGGTTTGCTTCACCAAATGGGTTTGATTCAGCTGGCCAGTAGACTTTTGCATGCGAAGCTTAAATTGCGCTTCCAACTGAGTGAGCAGTTCTTGCTTCAGCTCATCAACTGACTTTTCGTTAAGTTCACTTGCTTTCATCACATCACCGACCGCTTAACAAAAGTTGTGTTCAAAGGCAGTTTTGCTGCTGCCAGCGCAAAAGCTTCGCGGGCCAGTTCTTCAGAAACACCTTCCATTTCATAAAGAACTTTGCCTGGCTGGATTTGCGCTACCCAGTACTCAACGTTACCTTTACCTTTACCCTGACGAACTTCCAGCGGTTTTTCAGTAATAGGTTTGTCTGGAAATACTCGGATCCAGATTTTACCGCCACGCTTAACGTGACGAGTCATTGCACGACGGGCCGCTTCGATCTGACGCGCAGTAATGCGTCCACGAGCTACCGCTTTGAGTCCGAATTCACCAAAGCTAACTTTGGAGCCGCGTTGCGCCAAGCCGCGATTGCGCCCCTTCATTTGCTTACGGAATTTTGTACGCTTTGGTTGCAGCATTTGCCTAACCCTTATTCGTCAAAACTGTTAACTTCGAGCGCTTACTTAGCGCCTTTTTTCTTAGGAGCAGACTCGGCTTCTTCCAGTCCACCAATAATTTCGCCTTTGAAGATCCACACTTTTACACCAATGATGCCGTAAGTGGTGGACGCTTCTGCAGTAGCGTAGTCGATATCTGCACGCAGAGTGTGCAGAGGTACACGACCTTCGCGGTACCATTCGGTACGCGCAATCTCAGCACCGCCGAGTCGACCGCTAACCTGGATTTTTACACCTTCTGCACCTTGACGCATTGCGTTCTGTACCGCGCGCTTCATAGCACGACGAAACATTACGCGGCGCTCGAGCTGCTGAGCAACGCTTTGCGCTACCAGTACGCCATCCAGATCCGGCTTGCGAATTTCTTCGATGTTGATGTGGACGGGAACACCCATCTGCTTGCTGATTTCAGCGCGCAGCTTTTCTACATCTTCACCTTTTTTACCAATAACGATGCCTGGACGCGCAGTGTGAATAGTTACACGCGCAGTGTTCGCAGGACGCTCAATATCTACACGGCTTACTGAGGCGTGAGACAATACCTTTTGGATATAGGCACGCACTTTCAAGTCTTCGTTCAGCTTATCTGCGTAGTCACCCTTGCTGGCGTACCAGGTAGAGGTGTGCTTCTTAACAATGCCGAGACGGATGCCTGTTGGATGTACTTTCTGACCCATAAGTCTTCTCTCTTACTGATCCGCTACTTTAACGGTGATGTGGCATGTACGCTTGAAGATACGGTCAGCACGACCCTTCGCGCGCGGACGAATGCGCTTCATCGTTAAACCTTCATCCACGAAAATAGTGGACACCTTCAGCTCATCAACGTCGGCACCTTCGTTGTGCTCGGCATTGGCAATCGCCGATTCCAAAACTTTCTTGATGACTGCAGCACCTTTTTTAGTGCTGAACGCCAACAAATCCAAAGCTTCTTCAACTGATTTACCGCGAATCTGGTCTGCCACCAAGCGCGCCTTTTGCGCAGACAAGCCAGCACCGCGTAATTTAGCTGCAACTTCCATCACTAATTCCTCGCTGGAGCGCGCTTAGCGCTTCGCTTTCTTATCTGCAACATGACCACGGTAAGTGCGGGTAGCCGCAAACTCACCCAATTTGTGTCCGACCATCTCTTCGCTAACCAGGACAGGCACGTGTTGACGTCCATTGTGGACAGCGATAGTCAGACCCACCATCTCTGGCAGAATCATCGAACGACGAGACCAGGTTTTAATGGGACGACGATCATTTTTTTCCGCCGCAACTTCCACTTTTTTCAAAAGATGGTGGTCGATAAAAGGACCTTTCTTCAGTGAACGTGGCACTGCACTTTCCTCTTTTAGCTATTTAGTCGGCGCTTATTTCTTGTTGCGACGACGAACAATCATCTTGTCAGTACGCTTATTGCTGCGTGTTTTATAACCCTTGGTAGGAGTACCCCATGGAGATACGGGATGACGACCACCAGAGGTACGTCCCTCACCACCACCATGTGGGTGATCAACCGGGTTCATCGCAACACCGCGAACGGTTGGGCGTACACCACGCCAGCGCTTAGCACCAGCCTTACCCAGCGAACGCAAACTGTGTTCACTGTTTGAAACTTCGCCCAGAGTCGCGCGACACTCAACTTCTACTTTACGCATCTCGCCGGAGCGCAAACGCAGAGTGGCGTACTGACCTTCGCGAGCAACCAACTGTACCGAAGCACCCGCAGAGCGAGCCAACTGAGCACCTTTACCAGGCTTCAGTTCGATACAGTGAATAACGCTACCCACTGGAACATTGCGCAGTGGCAGAGTGTTGCCCACTTTGATCGCAGATGCATCACCAGACTCGATGAAATCGCCAGCCTTCAGGCCTTTCGGCGCAATGATGTAACGGCGCTCACCATCGGCATAACACACGAGTGCGATATGCGCAGTGCGGTTTGGATCGTATTCCAAACGCTCAACTTTCGCCGGAATACCGTCTTTGTTGCGCTTGAAATCAATTTTTCGGTAATGCTGCTTGTGACCACCACCAATATGACGAGTGGTGATACGGCCATTATTGTTACGACCGCCGGATTTTGACTTTTTCTCGAGCAAAGGTGCGTAGGGCGCACCTTTGTGGAGGTCAGGATTAACAACGCTTACAACAAAGCGTCGACCGGCTGAAGTTGGCTTACGTTTTTGAATAGGCATCAGTCGGCTCCTTACTCACCAGACTCAAAGTCGATCTCGGACCCTTCGGCCAGAGTGACATAAGCCTTTTTCCAATCGCTGCGACGGCCCATGCCGTAGCGAGTGCGCTTGGTTTTGCCTTTAACATTGAGAACGCGAACGCCCTCAACACTCACATTAAACAGCTTTTCTACAGCAGCTTTGATCTCGGACTTGCTCGCATCACTGACAACTTTAAACACTGCCTGATTCGCGATTTCAGCAGCCATTGCTGCCTTTTCGGAAATTACCGGTCCAAGCAAAACTTTATACAGGCGCTCCTGGTTCATGCCAGCACCTCCTCAAGTTTTTTAACAGCAGACACAGTCATTACAACCTTTTCGAAACGAATGAGGCTGACCGGATCAATGGCCTGAACATCGCGCACATCAACTTTATGCAAGTTACGAGCGGCGAGGTACAGGTTTTCGCTAACCTGCTCACTCACGATCAACGCGTCAGTCAGATCGTACTCAGCAAGCTTCTGAACCAAAATTTTGGTTTTTGGCGCGTCGAGATCAAACTCTTCAACCACCACCAAACGCTCTTGACGAGCCAGCTCAGAAAGAATGCAACGCAAAGCAGCGCGATACATTTTCTTGTTCAGCTTCTGTTCGAAATCACGAGGCTGAGCAGCGAATGTAACACCACCAGAACGCCAGATCGGACTGCGAATAGTACCTGCTCGCGCACGACCAGTACCTTTTTGACGCCAAGGCTTTTTACCGCCACCAGATACCGCTGCGCGGTTTTTCTGAGCTTTGGTGCCCTGACGCGAACCCGCCATATAAGCAACAACTGCTTGATGAACAAGATCTTGATTAAATTCTTTACCAAAGGCCACTTCGGAAACCGCAACGGTACCCTTAGCGCCCTGTGGAGTAACAATACTTAATTCCATGGTCGATTCCCCCGGGTGACTTAACCGTTGTTACGCAGCTTGACAGCGGGACGAATAAACACGTCACCACCAGGAGCACCCGGAACAGCGCCCTTGATCAACAACAAATTGCGTTCAACATCGACCCTAACCACCTCAAGATTCTGAGTCGTTACACGCTCAGCACCCATATGGCCGGACATCTTTTTGCCTTTCATTACGCGCCCTGGAGTTTGACATTGGCCAATAGAACCAGGGGCTCGATGCGAGAGAGAGTTACCGTGAGTAGCGTCTTGCGTACGGAAATTCCAACGCTTAACGGTACCGGCAAAACCCTTACCTTTAGAAGTGCCCGTAACATCAACTTTTTGACCAGCTTCGAAAGCTTCAACAGTCAGTTGACCACCAACTTCAAAAGCTTCGCCAGCTTCGTTGCGCAACTCCCAAACGCCGCGACCGGCTTCGGTTTGCGCTTTAGCAAAGTGACCTGCTTCAGCTTTGGTGACACGGGAGGCTCGACGAGACCCTACGGTTACTTGCACAGCGGCATAACCGTCGGTTTCTACGCTCTTAACCTGAGTGATGCGATTGGGATCAACCTCAATCACAGTGACAGGAACGGATAAACCATCGTCAGTAAAAATGCGTGTCATGCCGCTCTTGCGGCCGACAATTCCAATCGTCATTTTTTTAACCTCTCAGTGTACGGGGCTTTCCCCTACCAACCTTAAAGAAGTGTTGGTGGACCCGCTACGGCCGCCCATTTCAGAGCGTTACACAAAAATGGCTCCCACATATCGTGGAAGAATTCTATCTGAAGCTTTAGCCCAGACTAATTTGAACCTCAACACCCGCAGCCAAATCAAGCTTCATCAGGGCGTCTACAGTCTTTTCGGTAGGCTCAACTATGTCGAGCAACCGCTTATAAGTACGAATCTCGTATTGATCACGCGCATCTTTGTTGACGTGCGGCGAAATCAGGACAGTGAATCGCTCTTTACGTGTAGGCAGCGGAATAGGACCGCGGACCTGAGCACCAGTGCGCTTCGCTGTTTCAACAATCTCCAGCGTGGAAGCATCAATCAGCTTGTGATCGAACGCTTTCAGGCGAATTCGAATACGTTGATTCTGCATCTGAACCAAACTCCAAACGTTTTTAAAGAACAATCAGCAGTGAACAAAAAATATGCCCCGGCTGAAATGAGGGCGCAATTCTAATGAGCGCAGGAAGGACTGTCAACCGCAAAATCGATTATTTTTTAGCTGGCAGTTACAGTAGAGAAAGGCGCCAGACTCATGTTATCCGGCGCGCCAAAGATACTAAATTCCAGGGGCTTTAAGCAATACATCAATACGTCGGTTGCGTTTGCGCCCCTCGCGTGTTTCGTTATTGGCAATCGGCTGAGACTCACCGTAGCCATAGGCCTCAATTGCTCCCGCCGCCAAATCATTCATATTTACCAGCAGGTACTGACGAACCGCATTAGCACGGTCCTCGGACAACGTCTGATTGGCCTGCGTACTGCCAAAAGAATCCGTATGTCCTTCCACAACAACGGTGTACCCCGGGTACATACGCACGGCCTGTTCAACTTTCTGTAACAGTGCATAATTGGAGGCGTTGACCTGCGCGCTCCCCGGATCGAAGTTAAGACCCACCATGCGGATCAGTACATTGTCGCCCTGGCTGAGTACCATCGCCTCATCCCGACGAAAATAGTCGGAAACTCGACGCAGTCGTTCGCGCGCCTCTTCCTCTTGTTTCAACCGCTCTGACTGAATACCCACTTTGGTTTCAAGTGCAGCGAACTCCTGGTCTAACTGCGCATAACGCGCTTTTAGCTCATCCAGCTCGTGGGAATCCGCCGTCAGCTGTTGAATTCTATTGATAATTGCAGCAACGGGAACTTCAGAGCCCTGATCAAATTCCGCAACCAGGTCCAGCTCCCCCGCGATTGTGGCGACCGGCAGTTCCTGCTGAAGCAACAGCTGCTCCTGGGTAAGCTCCTTGCGTTTGAGTGCTTCGAGCTGATCAGCCAGATAAATGGCGTGCTTGGCCTCATAAAACGCTTCTTTAACCAGGGCACGAGGTTTGTCCGTATCGTAACGGTTTTCGCTCAGTTCCGTTTCCGCTGCCGTAAGTAGATCATTTGCCTTGGCGAAGGTTTCGGGAGCGTAGCGTTTCACTTTTAGCGCCGCGGCTTCCTCGATCTTGGCTCGCGTCTGATTAAGGTAGTTGCCTTTAATCGCGATCAGCTCAGCTTCGCGATAGAGTGTTTCTGCGTCATCCGCTTTGCTCTGCGCCCGCTCAAGACTGCCGGTTTCGAGGGTTTTGGTTGCGAGCAGAAAACGTGTTTCCGCCTTCTCCCAGGTTTCGGTTGCCAACGCCATTGCATCGACACCTTTAGCGTCGGTACGCGCTTGCAAGGCTGCTTTAAACGACATTTGAGCAACCTTTGCAGTCTTGGTTGCCAACCGCAGGAACTGCGTTGCCTCATCTAAATCTTTCTCTACCTTGCTGACGTTCTGTTTGCGTTCATACCGCGTCCGTGCACTTTGATAGGCGGCAACGCCTTTGGCGTAGCTGACAGGCGCCAACACATCAGCGAGTTCGTTCTGCGCCTCCGCGAGCGCACTGCGGGCAGGCGCGAACAGGGTATTTTCCAACTCGTCGGCAAAGACTGACGCAGCAGAAATAGAAAAAAACAAAAATAACAAAGATAAAAAGCGGTTGCGCATTTCAGCACCTCTTAGGGTGGGAATAGTCGTTATAGATCAGAATCCAGCAGTGCACCTTGCCCTGAGCGAGCAGGATGCCTATGTACTTTAACGGAAAAGCACCCCACTAAAAAAACGTCAGGGTGTGTCGGTTTTCACAAAAGCGCACGTTTTCACCGCATATCAGGCCGTGCGGTCATTTCCCGGAAACTCGGTCAAACACTATGCGCACGGTCCCCTCGCATATCGATTTAAAATAACGCAGGGCACACCGATGCTCGACGTCCAAACCAGAACCGCCCAAAGCGGCCGGGACAGTAACGGACAAAGAATCGACCTTTGCGCAAGCAAAGTAAGCAGGTTAGTAGAATCAACAAAGCAGGGCTGGAACTGCCACCGCCTTTCGATTGAGACCCGGAATCTATTCCCGCTTCAGTAGCGGGCACTGGCGTTGAAGTTGATGGGGCTTCAGGAGTTGGAGTTGCAGAAGCTGGAGTTACTGGGTCTACAGGCGGGGGCATTGGAGAAGGCGTAGCCGTGGGCGATGGCTCCAACTGAAAACCCACGAGCACGGGGTCGTGGTCAGAACTGCGCAGCGGACTTGCTGCATTAAAATAGGTGGGGCTACGGCCAAAATCCAGATTGTAGTCGAGCGCATCAGCCTCGTCCGCATTAATATTCCAGATCAAGGATTCCTCTAGCGTCGAACTCAAGGCGTCGCTGACCAACATATAGTCCAGGGTCCCCACCTGACCATCAAAGACGTAGGAATAGGCTCCTACTGGATCAGCGTTATGATACCCCTGGCTCAGCAAGTACTGTATCGGATCTTCCATCGCGTATGAGTTGAGGTCCCCCAGAATAATACGCTCTTGGCCGGCAACGCCTGTCGGCGCAGTATCAAGCCAGGCAGCCACAGCACGAGCCGCCTGCAGACGCCGTTGATTCCAAAACCCTGCACCGTCGCTTTTGTCGTAATCAGGGCTATGAAGATCAGTTAGCCCGGAGCGGCCTTTGGATTTAAAGTGGTTTGCAGCAATGGTAAGCACTTGCCCGCTAGCTAGATGCGCAAAGCTCACCGCTAGAGAGACGCGATTACTCGCAACGCCATCAAATACCGGGTTGGCGACAAAATCGTGCCCGCTAAACCCCTCCAGGGAAGCCGCAACAGTATCATTCAGCAAGGCAGGCTTGGTACCCGCAGCAACGCTGACTACCGCAGGTTTGAAAATAAACCCAACCGCAATTGCATCGCTCCCCACAAAACGAGTACCAGGGTAGACGTAATCATACGTGTGCCCACCCAAAAACGAATTCAATTCGGAAACCAATAACTCAAGCGCTGTAGAGTTATCATTGGTTTGGTCGAAATCATTTTCCAGCTCAATCAGTCCAACCACATCCGCGTTTAGTCCAACCAGCCCCTGTACCAGCTTGTTTTTTTGGCGGGCGAACTCTGCAGCACTGTCTGCACCTCGAGGAGCATGCCCCGCGGCAGTCGACACCCCCGCAGCAGCAAGCGTTTTAAAAAAGTTCAGTACGTTAAACGATGCTACTTTTAAATTACCTGATACTGCGGGAGCAAAAGCGGGGCGCGCATTGGGAGAATTATTTGCCTGATTAGAGGTAAAACTATTATCACCATTGCGCACGGAGCGCAGCCGCCAAGTGGTAACCGCAGCATTGTTACCGCCCCACTTGTAATCCAGCACCCCGGTGAGGCGCTCGACTTGGTCGCCCAGACGTTTAGCGCTGGCTTCGCTGTAACTCGCAAACCCATCAAGTAACCCGATCTCTGCGTTTTGTTCATTCATACCATCGTCGTACACAACTGACCGAGCTGCGAGTGTTTTTAGGTGGGTATCCACAGCAGTTGCATCCGGTGTGTTGTACTGGCTAAACGCCCTTGGTCGCGGCCCGGCGTACAACTGGATTTCGTTGAAACGATCAAGCTGATATTGCTCGCTTATCGTCAAGGTGTTCGCAAACTCAACCAGCATACCTTCGTAGGCCTCAAGGTCGGCTTGATAACCCTCACTACCATTGCGCGATACGCCATTGTTGGCGAGTAAATCTATAGTGGCCACTGTAACTGCAGACAAGCGGTTCGCGTTCAACACCTCAACCGACAGCAGCGAAGCCAGCTGGGTCTCTCCGTAATTTTCGACCACGGTACCTTGCACTTCTACTTGATCGCCGAGCTTTACATCCGTCATTGAGGTGTGACCTTCGTAAACAAAAATCCCCTCGGATGACCGCGTATCGCCGTCTTCATCTACACTTTCTTCCTGTACATAAAAGCCGCTCAGATTTCGCGCTACGTCCGCATCCCCTTGCTGAAAGTCACCCACGACAATCCCGCGAATTTTCACCAATTGTCCCTCCAACGGGCTCAGATCTGTCGCGCCCTCACTATTACTTCGCTGTGTATTTGGAGTGCCTTGAATAGCAGAAATCAAAGTAACAGGGGTTGTTGGCGAAGTTTTGGGCAACGTGCTATTCGCGTTTAAAGGTACAAGCACAGGTGCGCTGCTGTAGCGATTCCCGCCTTCCGGGCTGGCGAACATAGCGGGTGTAAGGAGATTCGCATATGCGTTAACAGACAACACGGCAAACGCACATGCAATTAATACTTTTTTCATGGTGAACCTTGTGGAGTTAAATTGGGAACCCTAATGAGAGCCCGAATATCGTTTCCGCTCGTTAACGAATTAAACTGCGCTGATAACGACTCAAACATTCTGGTTGGAAGCAACAACCGATAAGAACAACGGCACAGAGGACCGGTGTGACACGGAAAGCCAATGGCTAAAATAACGGGATAAGGTGACAGAAGTGCGAAACTAAATATTCAACACCAAGATTGAAAACGTATCGGGAGTCACTTTAGCCAGGATTATCCTGAGCAGATAGGTGAGAGCCCCCAATCAAGCTCAGTATTGGGGACCATAACACGACGTTAAAAATACTTCGTAGTACTTAAAGAGAAGCTACGTAAAGAGAAGCTTGGCCAGCAACAAGTTATTGCTCGCGGCCATAACCAAACATTTTCACGTACAACAAACCTAGTACAACTGTACACAAAGGGGCCGTCCAGATTAAACCAATAAGCAAAGCCAACGTGGATAGCATCAGAATAAGCCCGATTACCAACAGCAGCCCGGCTATTTTAAACCAGCGCTGATGCACAGCTTTGCGCGAGGTTTCCAGCGCGCGCCACGGGCTGAGGTTTTTGTCGAGAAGAAGCGGGATCGCAAAAATGTAGCCTACAGTCAGGTAAATGCCGGGCAGAACGAATAACAAATAACCCAACATTATCAAAACCATCGACAGTACATACAACAAAACCAAGCGCCCGATGTAAGCGTAGTAACCCGTCACCTCTACCGCTTTTACATCTAACCCCGCACTGCGGCGAACAGCCAGCATAAAAACGCCAGCATTCAGTGGCAAGGTGGCGAACACTACGGCGTACTGCACGATCACCAGAACCACCATATTTGAGATTATTGCAGCGGCTACGCCGTTTATTGCAAGTTGTATAACCATAATGCCGATGACGGCACCCCAAAAGCTGCCCTTGAACCCCAGAATTAGTAGCCATGCCTCATTCAACAGGTCCCCGATGCCAAACTTGTACTCCCCCGCCAATGCGGACTCAATACTGCCGCCAACAACGTCTTCGGGGTCTGCGAGAACGCTCTCCGGCGCTTCGTAGGGGTTTTTTGACTCACTCATCGGGACACTCTCCAGGATTAGGTTGTAACCATGTTAATCGAAGTTACGAATAATACCCTCTACCATTTTTTTTGCATCGCCAAATAACATCATGGTGTTATCCCGGAAAAAAAGTTCGTTCTGCACCCCAGCGTAACCCGCTGCCATTCCCCGTTTTACAAACAGAACGGTTCGTGCTCGTTCTACATCGAGAATTGGCATACCGTAGATTGCACTTTGCGGGTCCGTTTTCGCTGCGGGGTTCGTAACATCGTTCGCCCCAATAACAAAAGCCACGTCGGCACTTTGAAATTCGCTGTTGATGTCTTCCAGCTCGAACACTTCGTCATAAGGAACGTTCGCTTCGGCCAGCAAAACATTCATATGCCCAGGCATCCGCCCTGCAACCGGGTGGATCGCATATTTTACCTCGACCCCCGCGGCTTTTAAGCCATCGGCCATTTCACGCAAAGCGTGTTGCGCCTGTGCCACTGCCATACCGTAGCCGGGCACGATAATGACCGAGCCCGCATTTTTCATGATGAAAGCGGCATCCTCGGCGCTACCCTGCTTCACGGGTCTCTCTTCTGCCCCTGCTACGCCCGCAACGCCACTATCGCCGCCGAAGCCACCGAGGATAACGTTGAAAAACGAGCGGTTCATGCCTTTACACATAATGTACGAGAGAATCGCTCCTGATGAACCGACAAGCGCACCGGTAATGATCAACGCTGAGTTTTGCAAGGTAAAACCAATGCCGGCAGCGGCCCAACCCGAATACGAATTCAGCATAGACACAACGACAGGCATATCTGCCCCGCCGATAGGAATAATAATCAGCACGCCCAACACAAACGCAAGAGCGGTCATTCCCCAAAAATACGCCGGTGACTGTTCCATATAGAAAGCCACCATCAGGCCTGCCAGACACAAGCCCAAGAGCGCGTTCAGCGGGTGCTGACCTCTAAACACCACCGGAGCGCCAGATACCAATCCTTGAAGTTTGGTGAACGCAATGATTGAACCGGAAAACGTAATTGCACCGATGACGACTCCGAGAGACATTTCAATGCGACTACCTGCATAAATCTGCCCGCTTGTATCAAGCAATTTAAAGGCAGCAGGATTGGAGTAGGCTGCGGCCGCAACCAGCACAGCCGCCAACCCCACTAGGCTGTGAAACGCCGCCACCAATTGTGGCATCGCCGTCATAGCGATTCGATGGGCAATGGTTAAACCAATGCCAGCACCCAATACAAGTGCGCCGATTATCCACCAGTAGGATGTGATTTCGGGACTGACCATGGTAGTCACAATAGCCAGCGCCATGCCCGCCATACCGAGCCGATTTCCGGTACGAGAAGTTTCTGGCGATGAGAGGCCCCGTAAAGCGAGAATAAAAAGTACCGACGCCACCAAGTAGGCGAACGCGGTTACACTGCCTGAAATATTTAACATGGCATCCCCCTATTTTTTCTTTTTATACATGGCGAGCATGCGCTGGGTCACCGCAAAGCCACCAAAAATATTTATGGCCGCCAGCACCATCGCCGCGAACCCCAGAATTTTGGCCAGACTTATTTCCTCGGGGCCCGCAGCCACCAGAGCTCCCACTATAATTACGCTGGAGATTGCGTTGGTGACCGCCATTAATGGCGTGTGCAACGCGGGTGTTACACTCCACACCACGTAGTAACCCACGAACACCGCCAATACGAATATCGATAGTTGCGAAACAAATTCCCCATGCATAATTAATTCTCCCCAGTGTCGAGAAATTGCGGGTGCACAATTTGGCCATCGCGCGTCATGAGCGTCGCAGCAATAATTTCATCGTCCCAATTGAATTTGAGCGCCCGGTCTTCGGCCTGAATATGCGGCTCTAGAAACGCATAGAGATTTCTCGCGTAAAGCGCACTTGCATCGGCGGCAATCCTCGCGGGCATATTCTGATAGCCGATAATACTTACACCATCGGCATCCACCACTTCCCCACTACGGGATAGCTCACAATTTCCGCCCTGCTCAACCGCCATATCCACAATGATCGACCCCGGCCGCATTTGCGCGACCATTGCAGCCGTTATTAGGGTAGGTGCTGGCTTGCCTGGGATAAGCGCAGTACAAATGGCAATATCCTGCTTCGCGAGGGTAGCTGCTACCAGCTCAGCTTGACGTTGCTTGAATTCGTCACTCATTTCTTTGGCATAGCCTCCGGCGGTTTCGGCACTTGCCATCTCCGCGGAATCCACCATGACAAATTTCGCCCCCAGACTTTCAACCTGCTCTTTCGCCGCGGGCCGCACATCGGTTCCGCAGACTACAGCCCCCAGGCGCCGCGCCGTTGCAATTGCCTGCAAGCCGGCGACACCAGCCCCCAGCACCATCACCTTAGCGGGCGCAATCGTTCCCGCTGCTGTCATCATCATCGGCATCGCACGCTCGTACTCAAATGCCGCCTCCAGCACCGCCCGATACCCCGCCAGATTCGCCTGCGAACTGAGCACATCCATGGTTTGCGCGCGGGTGATACGCGGCACAAACTCCATCGCCAGCGCGGTCACGCCGGCGCGTTCGTATCCCCGCAAGGACTCTGGTGCGTTGTAAGGAGACAGCTGTGATACCAGAGTACACCCCGGTTGTAGATGCGCTAATTCATCCACGTCACCCTCACCTGCCAGAAGCGGTCGCTGGACTTTGAGCAGTATGTCGGCCCCGCGCAGCGTAGTTTCGATATCCGCTGCGATGATCGCTCCGGCCTGTTCAAAGGCTTCATCGGGGATTCGGCTGGCTATGCCCGCCGTTGCTTCCACCACGACCTCGGCGCCTTTAGAAACAAATTTTTTGACGACCTCCGGGGTAATGGCGACGCGCCTTTCGTGTGCGCGCCGCTCTTTCAAAATCGCTATTTTCATAGGCTGGCCTCGCTATGTTGTCGACGTTGGGGGACGTGAGTGAAACGGATCTCCCCTGGATACACAGCATATGCTGCAGCGCAGCTATAACTTTGACCTGGAATAACCAAAGTTCAGGTTGCATTCGCGAAAAGCAGAACTTTAACCAGCGCAACTTCCGTCGCCATTGCGGGATAAATTACATGAATGCTAAACGAGGTAACTCAGACAAAGAGGCCTGGCAAGGGATGGCCCGAAAAGTGGGACTGTAGAAAGAAGGCAGAAGTAAGTTAGAAGGAAATTGAAAGGAAAGCGGGCCAGATGAATCTGGCCCGCTAAATGAGGGTAGGCTAGGCGCTAACCGAAGTTTTCCTGCACGGTTGCCAAAGTGCCTTTGGCGTAAATAGACTGCAACCAGTAAACGGTACGCTCAATAAATTGCGTTTCTGACTTTAGATCAGTACCAAAAATTTTCTCGACGCCAACAATGTCGGATACCATCTGCTTGGCATCACCCTTGGCCGCGTCACAAATCTCACGTAATTGGTTTGCCAACGGGTCACGCACATCAATCGCTTCGCCACTTTCATCAATACCGGATGCATATCGAATCCACGCCGCAACCGCTAAACAAATAATATCGATTTGTTTTTCGCCGCCGAGTTGATCACGCAAAGAGCTCAATAGCCGCTGCGGCAGTTTTTGCGACCCATCCATGGCAATCTGCCATGTGCGGTGCTTTAAACCGCTGTTGGCAAAACGATCCCGCAATTGTTGCTTGTAGTGCTGAATATCGAATCCTGCGGGCTCTTCTACCACCAGGCCAGCTTCACGATCCATAAATATCTTGCACATATTCACAAATGCCGGCTGCGCCATGACTTCGTTAATAGTGTTAAAGCCAGACAAATAACCGGTGTAGGCCAACAGCGAATGGCTACCGTTGAGCAGGCGTAGTTTCATATGCTCATAAACAGTGACATCATCCACCAACAAAGCGCCAACTTTTTCCCACGCCGGCCGATCATTACAGAACTTGTCCTCTATCACCCACTGAATAAACGGCTCGCCAATAACCATTGCCTCGTCGCGCATTCCCAGCTTCGCTTCAAGCCAGGCTTTATCGTCCTCTGTGGTAGCAGGTACGATCCGGTCAACCATCGTGCACGGAAAGGTCGTGTTCTCCCGGATCCAGGCGGCCAGTTCAGAATCTACCTGTTCGGCAAACTGCAAAATTACTTTCTGCAAGACATCGCCATTATTCGGCAAATTGTCACAACTCAGCAGCGTGAAGCTCTTAAGGCCCTTTTCTTTCCGCTTTTTCAGACCCGCCACAATAAAACCGGGGGTCGATTTCGGGGTGTGTAAATTCGCAATATCGTACTGAATTTCCGGATGCTCCAAATTCAGGTTACCGGTTGCCGGATCGTGGCAGTATCCCTTTTCAGTCACGGTTAACGAGACAATTTTAATCTGTTCGTCGGCCATCAAATCTATGGCGTAATGAGGGTCATCCGGGCCAACCAGCTCCGCAATTAAGGCGCCCATAATCTGAATATGTGCCTGGTCGTTGTCGCGAATGACCAACGAATAAAGGCCATCTTGCGGGTCCAGCTGGTCACGCACCCGGCCAGAGCGCAAATCACCGCCGACTATCCCCCAGTCGCCGCCAAATTCTGCGAGATATCGGTCGGTAAAATAGGCCTGGTGTGCCCGGTGAAATGCGCCCACACCCAAATGGAGAATGCCGGGCTTCAGTGTGTCCCGGTTGTACGATGGCTGCGCAGTTCCTTCCGGCAAATGGTGCAGCGTTGTGCTTCTTAATCTCATAATCTGCCTTTTAAAGTTTGTAAGCTTGCTTGACCAGGTTATAGGTCAGATCGACTGCCAACGCCTGCGCTTCGTCTTCATGGATGCGATGCTCCGCAACCAGGCGCGCGAGAAAACCGCAGTCCATACGGCGAGCCACATCGTGGCGTGCAGGTATCGACAGGAAAGCCCGGGTGTCGTCATTAAAGCCCACACTATTGTAAAAACCGCCCGTTTCTGTCATTTGCTCGCGAAAACGACGCATGCCCTCGGGACTGTCGTGGAACCACCATGCCGGCCCCAGTTTTAAGGTGGGGTAATGACCTGCAAGGGGAGCCAACTCCCGGCTGTAAACCGTTTCATCTAGCGTAAACAGAATAATAGACAGCCGAGTATCGTTTCCGTACTTATCCAGAAGCGGTTTGAGTGCGCGAACATATTCAGTTTGTACGGGAATATCCGCCCCTTTATCACGGCCAAATTGGCGATACACTTCGGCATTGTGGTTGCGGAAGCAGCCCGGATGGATCTGCATAACCAGCCCATCTTCGATACTCATTCCAGCCATTTCTGTAAGAATCTGTGCGCGGAACAGTTCGGCTTCTTGCGCAGTACATTCGCCCGCAATAGCTTTTGCATAAAGCGCTTCACATTCCGACGGCGATAAATCCGCCGTCGCAGCGGTAGCATGGCCATGGTCGGTAGAGGTTGCACCATGCTCTGCAAAGTAAGCGCGACGATTGCGCAGCGCAGCTAAGTACCCCGACCAGGTGCTGGTATCCTCACCGGATATTTCGCCTAAACGCTGCACATTCTCGACAAACCCTTCAAACTCCGGGTCGACAACAGGGTCCGGACGAAATGCGGTAATAACATTGCCTTTCCATCCGCTTTCGCGAATTTTTTTATGGTGACGCAGGTCATCGAGAGGCGATTCAGTTGTTGCGATAGTTTCGATATTCGCTTTTTCAAACAGGGCGCGAGGAAGAAACTCAGGCTGTTGCAGACTATCGGTGATGGTATCAAAGTACAGATCCGCCGTGTCTGGGGTCAGCGCTTTTTCCATCGCGAAAACCTCTTTAAACACGTAATCCAGCCACATGCGCGAAGGCGTGCCGCGAAACAGGAAATAATTGTCGGCAAAGGTTCGCCAGATTTTACGCGGGTCTTGCTCTACTTTAGAGCCATCGCGTGATTTAATGCCCAAGGAGGCAAGCGAAATACCCTGGCTGTAGAGCATGCGAAACACATAGTGATCGGGCTTGATCAATAATTCCGATGCATTACCGAATGGCTCGTTATCCGCGAACCACTGCGGGTCAGTGTGGCCATGTGGGCTTACTATCGGCAGATTTTTTATTTCCTGGTACAACCGACGTGCGATATCACGAGTCGTCGTATCGGCAGGAAACAAGCGGTCGGGATGTAATCTTAGCTCGCTCATAATTGTTTCTCTTCGCGTTCGGCAGGCGCTACCGCCGCCTGGGGTTTGGGGGTATGCAACGGGAAATTCCACCGTCGCCAATAAACAAAAGCCAATACCCAAGCTCTGGGTATTGGCAACATAAACACTTAAATTAGATCTAACGATCCACGCGAGCGCCACCACCGCCCACAACTTTTTCCACTTCTTTGAGGTTTGCCATCGTGGTATCTCCAGGTGTGGTCATCGCTAAGGCACCGTGTGCAGCACCGTAGTTTACGGCTTTTTCCGGATCACCAAAATTCAAATAGCCATAGATCAGACCAGAGGCAAAGCTGTCGCCACCGCCAACACGATCCAAAATTTCAAGATTGGGCCGGTGAGTTGCTTCATAAAACTCACCGGCCGCCCAGCTGATTGCTCCCCAATCGTTGACTGTCGCAGTTTTTACCGCGCGTAACGTAGTCGCTGTTACTTTAAAGTTGGGGTATTCAGATACCGCTTTATCGATCATGGTTTTAAATTTATCAATCGGCAAAGTCGACAAATTCGCATCGACACCTTCTACCTTGAAACCAAGACACGCAGTGAAATCCTCTTCGTTGCCGATCATCACATCAACATACTTGGCGAGGCGGCGGTTTACTTCCTGTGCTTTCTCCTGTCCACCGATAGATTTCCACAACGAAGGGCGGTAGTTGAGGTCGTAGGATATTATGGTGCCGTATTTTTTCGCGGCAGCCATAGCCTCTTCTACAACAGCGGCGCTCGTTTCAGAAAGCGCAGCGAAAATACCGCCAGTATGGAACCAGCGCACGCCCTTTTCACCGAACAGCGATTCCCAATCAATATCACCGGGTTTTAGTTGGGAAACCGCAGTATGGCCTCGGTCAGACACACCCACAGCACCGCGGATGCCGTAACCTCTTTCGGTAAAGTTTAAGCCATTGCGCACGCTGCTGCCGATGCCGTCAAACGCTGCCCATTTAATAAATGAGGCGTCGACACCACCTTGCAGGATTAAGTCTTCGACGAGGCGCCCCACGTCGTTGTCGGCAAGCGCGGTCACAATAGCGGTGCGCTGCCCAAAACACCGACGCAAGCCTCGTGCAACGTTATACTCGCCGCCGCCTTCCCAAACGCGAAACTGTCTTGTACATCGAATTCTACCTTCGCCCGGATCGAGTCGCAGCATGACTTCACCGAGCGAGACAAGATCGTACTGACAACTTTCTTTAGATTTAATTTCTAATATCGACATGGTAGAACCTCAACAGAATTGTGTGAATTTACAAACTATTGGCGAGCTCCACAGCTTCCTTGGTAAGGCGTTCTATTTCAGCAAAATTATTCGCTTTAATTAATTCGCCTTTTACCATCCAACTACCGCCACAGGCGATTACCTTTGGAAACGATAGATAGTCCAGCAAGTTATTAGCGCCTATGCCACCCGTAGGAATAAATTTAATATTTCCGTAGGGTCCACTTAAAGCCTTGAGAGTATTTACGCCACCAAACGCTTCAGCCGGAAAAAACTTGAGTACTTCAAGGTCAAAATCCAATGCCATTTCTATATCTGTAGGGTTGGTAATACCCGGCGCAATTGGAATACCATTAGTCACGCAGTAGTCGACAACCTTGGGATTAAAACCCGGTGAGACCATAAAAGTGGCTCCCGCGTCTACAGCGGCTTTAACTTGTTCAACCTTGGAAACAGTGCCCGCTCCAACTTGAATAGTGCCAAGCTCTGCCATGCGTTTCATTGATTCAAGTGCGGCATCAGTGCGAAAAGTGACTTCTGCACAGGGCAATCCGCCAGCAACCAGAGCCTTTGCCAGCGGTGCAGCATCGTCGGCATTGTCGATAGCCACTACGGGTACAACTTTAATCTGCGCAATTTTTTCAAGTTCTGCGTGCATAATTTCTTTTAAACTCCGATGATTTTTCTGACGTTGTTAAACGACGTTAAACATGTAACTTGGATGTTTCATAAAAATGGGCGAGTAACGCCTTTTGTGCTTTTTCACAATCGCGCTCGACCAGCGCATCGACCAGGCGCTCATGAACCAACTGCACACTTTCCATTTGATGTGGATCCGGCCTTGCACTCAACCCTTGTTCGATGCAGCTTTTAATCGCGTCGCGCAAAGATTCAAGTAAATAAACCATCATGGTGTTTTGCGTTGCACGCGCAATTTGCAGGTGAAATTGCATGTCCAAAGCGACGAACCTGTCCTGGAAGGCGAGATATCTCCGCATTTGGGAAACGGTGTGTTGAATTTCTGCCAATTGACTTGCGGTTCCACGTTCAACCGCGAGTTTTATACACTGTAGTTCAAGTGCAATACGTATTTCGGTGAATTCTTCCTGCGCGCGGTCTTCAACCTGAATAAATCGGGTGAAATAATCCATCAACGGTTCGCAGGTTACAGGCTTGATCCGTGCCCGCCGCCCATTGGCCACTTCGATTATTCCTCTCGCTTCCAGATTGCGAAAACTTTCCCGTATAACGGCGCGGCTGGCACCCAGGGTTTCCGACAGATGAGCAATTGATGGCAAACTGTCCCCTGCTTGCAGTGATTGCTCAGCAATAAAAGACAGCAACTGGTCGTTGGTTTGCTCAACCAGGGTCAAGGATTTAATCGGCTTTAACATCTCGTCTCCCCACACAACTAGACTTAGATCAACTAAAACTCGTTATTGTTTGCGTGGAAGGGTTAAAGTAGAATTAGCTATCTACCTATCAGATAGGTATTCAAGAATACAACTGCTCAATGACGTGGTCAAGTAAGTCATGTATTTACCGGCCCGCCTCCACGAAGCAATCATCTCCAACCCCCAGAGTGAGTTAATAAGGTTTTTCTATGGCTAGAATCGCTGCGATAGGCGAAGTTATGGTGGAATTAGCACCCTACCCTGAGGCCCAAAACAACGAGCAGGAGATCATGGCGCTCGGTTTTGCGGGCGATACCTTCAATACTGCCGTTTATATGGCCAGAACTGGCACCCGCACGGATTACGTTACCCTGCTGGGCGATGACCCCTATAGCTCGCAAATTATCTCTTTGGCGGCATCAGAAGGGATAGGCACCAAAATGATCGAAACCATGGCCGGTCGTTTACCTGGGATGTATATGATTCGCAATTCCGCTGACGGTGAGCGCGAATTTTACTACTGGCGCAAAGAAGCCCGCGCGCGCGAATTGTTTGCAGAAAAGTCTCACACCGACAGACTGACCAAACAACTTATGGAGTGTGAGTACCTGTACTTTAGCGGCATTACACTCGCAATCATTAGCGAGCACTCGCGCGAAGTGTTGCTGAACTTTGTTGATGAATACCGAGCTGCAGGCGGCGTATTTTGTTTCGATATTAATTACCGTCCCCGTCTTTGGGATTGTCAGCAACAAGCGCAACAGATCATGATGGATATGATGCGTCACGCGGATATGGCTCTCCTTACCCTTGATGATGAAGAATTACTTTGGGGTGATGGCTCGATTGATGCGACTGTCGCACGCTACCGAGATTGCGGTATCAGTGAGTTGATATTGAAACGCGGCGCAAAAGAGGTCGTTGCTGTCGTGGACGGTGAGGAAGTGCATATTCCTGTACCCCGCGTAGACGGAGTGGTCGATACCACAGGCGCAGGGGATTCGTTTAATGCAGGCTATGTATCAGCGCGAGTAAAGGGCTATGATTTCCGCAGCGCTGTAGAGCACGGTGTACATGTAGCGTCCATTGTTATCCGCAACCGCGGCGCAATTGTGAAAAAATCAAAATTTGATGCGGACTACCTGCCCTTACAGGATCATTAAATTCGCATTCATCTGTGTAGCTTGAAAAAAAGGGAGCTTTTGCTCCCTTTTTTAATTCGACCTGAAGATTGCAGGTAGCGCCCGCTTACTGCCCATACAAACCAAAATAGGTCGGCAAAAACTCGCTGATGGCGGGCACATAAGTCACTAGCAGCAGAGCAATGAACATCGCTGCATAGAGTGGTAGTAAGGGCTTAATCAGGCGCGCGATCGTTGTCTTCGCGATACTACAGCCAACAAATAACACGCTGCCCACAGGCGGGGTACACAACCCGATACACAGATTCAATACCATCATAATGCCAAAGTGCAGCGGTGACATACCAAGGCTCACCGCAACGGGAAGAAAGATCGGAGTGAAAATAAGCACTGCGGGTGTCATATCCATGAAAATACCCACCGCCAGCAAGATCAGGTTGATAGTTAGTAGAATGACGAACGGGTTATCACTCAGATGCATCAGCGCATTGCTGATACTCTGCGGAATATTCTCGTAGCTCAGCATCCAACTCATCGCAGTAGATGTACCAATTAACAACAAGACAATTGCCGTAGTCTCAACCGCTTTAGTAAAAATCTCCGGCAAATCGCTCACTTTAACTTCCCGGTATACCACCACAGAAAGAAATAGCGCATAAAGCACCGCGATCACGCTAGCTTCAGTCGCAGTAAAGTAGCCACCGACGATTCCGCCAATCACCAATACAATAAGAAACAGGCTCGGCAAGGCATCAAAGGTTTTTGTCACCAGCTCGCGAGCCTTCGGCAGGCGCCCTACCGGGTAGTTATTGATCTTGGCGTAAATTGCACAACCCCCCATCAACCCAAGTGATACGAGAATACCCGGTAAATAGCCGGCGACAAACAAGGCGGCAATAGAAACTCCACCACTGGCAAGCGAGTAAATAATAAGAATATTACTAGGGGGAATTAATAAACCGGTTGTTGATGCAGTTACCGTAATCGCCGCTGTAAAATTGCGGTCGTAACCCTCTTTTTCCATAGTCGGAATCATAAAACCACCAATTGCCGATGTTGCAGCGACTGAGGACCCCGATATCGCACCGAATAAGGTGCAGCTAATAATGTTTACGAACGCTAATCCCCCGGGCACCATGCCAACAAGTACTTTCGCAAATTCAATAAGTCGAGCGGCAATTCCGCCACGCCCCATCAGCAGGCCCGACAACACGAAGAAGGGTATAGCCAGGAGTGCGAAACTATCTAGACCACCACCCATCCGCTGGGCGACGGTAGTTACGGCAGGGATAAAATCGATAGTAAACAGCATTGCCAACACGGTAGCGACGCCAATGCTGATAGAGACAGGAACATTGATTAGTAGTAGCGCGACAAATGACACCAATAAAACAATTACAGATATTTCCACAGAGGGACTCCCGAGTTCTCGTTATTCTTCAGCCGTGCTGATGTTTTCTGGCAGGCTTGTATAAGGGGTTAAGAGGCGTTCAAGCGCAAACAGCATAATCAGACAACCACTGATAGGCAGGACGCTGTAGACAAAGCCAATAGGTATCTGTAGAGCCGCGGAAATCTGATCTAACTCGAGAGTGATTAACATCAGGTTTGCTCCTCCGACAACCATGACGGCGAGCGCGAACAGCAGGCAAACACCGTCGGTAATTTTTTGCACGGCCGCAGCCGTCGGAGCATTCAAACTGCGGGTAACTATATCCAACCCCAAGTGCGCATGCTTACGGTATGCGTAAGCAGCACCGAGCAAGCCAATCCATATCAATAAAAAGCGCGCAACTTCTTCGGTATATGAGCTGGGCTCGCTCATGACAAATCGCGTGACAACCTGCCAGCTTACGTCTGCAACAATCGCAAACATTAACAAGCCGACAAAATACCCCAGAAGCACTTCAACTTTCGCTAATAAATTTTTCATCGCCCAACCCTATATCGCTTTAATGCGCTCGAGAAGATCATACGCAGGCGTGCCTTCGTAACTTTTTTGCATCTCCTGCACCACATCCATAAATGGCTGCTTGTCAGGATAGATAATTTCCACACCCGCAGCTTTCACAGCCTCCAACGCCTCATTAGTCGCCTGCACCCATAGCTTGCGCTGAAACACGACCGCTTCATCCATAGCCTGCTGTAACCAGGACTGCTCCTGAGCCGAGAGCGAGTTCCATACGTAGCTACTGATAATTACAATATCCGGCACCGAGGTATGTTCGTTCAAGGTAAAAAACTTGCACACTTCATAATGTTTTGAAGAAAAGAAACTTGGCGGGTTATTTTCCGCACCGTCCACTACACCTTGCTGAAGCGCAGTATAAAGTTCACCCCAGGATATGGGCGTACCAGACCCACCCATCGCCTTCACCATACGCACAGCGGTCTGACTGTTTTGCACCCGGATCTTCATGCCTTGTAAATCGTCTGGGCTGCGGATTGGTTTATCGACCGTATAGTAACTGCGACTGCCCGCATCAAAATAACCTAAGCCTCGCAAACGTACCTTTTCACCAGCCAGCAATAACTCTTTACCTATCTCGCCGTTTAGCACACGCCAATAGTGGTCATGGTCTCTAAACACGTATGGAATTCCGAACACCTTCATTGCAGGCACAAAACCTTCGAGAGGACTGGCCGACACTTTGGTCATGGCAAGGCTACCGATTTGTAGGAGCTCGATAGATTCCCGTTCTGATCCGAGCTGACCACCAGGATAGATATCCAGCTGCATTTTGCCGCCGCTAATAACGGTGAGCCGCTCGGCCATGTACACCATCGCTTTGTGGACAGGATGGTTTGTATCGAGCGAGTGCGCCATTTTAATCACACGCACATCTGAGTCGGTGCCACAACTGCTTAACATTAGGCAGGATGAGAGCAAACAGATAAGACCTAGTCGGATTTTCATAATGTTATTCTTGTATACCAGTTTTTTTGCGTCACCATTCTAGCAAAGCGCAGCGCAGGTAACACCTGTCCAGAACAAATATGCAAGGGTTGCCATTTGAATCAGCAGGGCAATAACAATCGGCGTTCTGTTACTTCGCGGTCGAATCCAAATCATCAGGCAAAAAAAAAGGTCGCATTGAGCGACCTTTTTTCTTTGCGAGACTATCGATTACTCGATGATCTTAGCAACAACACCAGCACCAACGGTACGGCCGCCTTCACGGATAGCGAAACGCAGACCTTCTTCCATCGCGATAGGTGCAATCAGGGTAACAGTCATTTGAATGTTATCACCTGGCATTACCATCTCAACGCCTTCTGGCAGCTCACAAGCACCAGTTACGTCAGTAGTACGGAAGTAGAACTGTGGACGGTAACCTTTGAAGAATGGAGTGTGACGACCACCTTCATCTTTAGACAGAACGTAAACTTCTGACTGGAACACAGTGTGAGGAGTGATAGTGCCTGGCTTAGCCAGTACCTGACCACGCTCAACTTCATCACGCTTGGTACCACGCAACAGAACACCAACGTTCTCACCTGCACGACCTTCGTCAAGCAGTTTGCGGAACATTTCAACACCAGTACAGGTAGTTTTGGTGGTGGCGTTGATACCAACGATTTCGATTTCTTCACCAACTTTAACGATACCACGCTCAACACGACCGGTAACAACAGTACCACGACCGGAGATTGAGAATACGTCTTCGATAGGCATCAGGAACGGCTGATCGATAGCGCGCTCTGGCTCAGGAATGTATTCGTCCAGAGTTTCAACCAGCTTACGTACAGCAGAAGTACCCAGCTCGTTGTCGTCTTCACCGTTCAACGCCATCAACGCAGAACCTGGGATGATTGGAGTGTCGTCGCCAGGGAACTCGTAAGTATCCAGCAGCTCGCGCAGTTCCATTTCAACCAGTTCCAGCATTTCGTTGTACTCGTCAGTACCTACGCCGCCACAGTCTTCAGCCAGCAGGTCCGCTTTGTTCAGGAATACAACGATGTAAGGTACACCTACCTGACGAGACAGCAGGATGTGCTCACGAGTCTGAGGCATTGGGCCGTCAGTCGCACCACAAACCAGGATAGCGCCGTCCATCTGAGCAGCACCAGTAATCATGTTTTTCACGTAGTCGGCGTGTCCAGGACAGTCAACGTGCGCGTAGTGACGAGTTGGGGAATCGTACTCTACGTGAGAAGTTGCGATGGTAATACCACGCTCTTTCTCTTCTGGCGCATTATCGATACCGTCGAAAGCAACGGCCGCACCGCCCCATACTTCTGAACATACACGAGTCAGAGCTGCGGTCAGGGTGGTTTTACCATGGTCAACGTGACCGATGGTGCCTACGTTTACGTGGGGTTTACTACGTTCAAATTTTTCTTTAGCCACTGTTCTGTTCCTCTAAATTTTGAACATCGATTCTAAAAAATGCAGTTACTCACCGGTCTTGTTTTTGGCGATGATTTCTTCTGCGATATTACTTGGCGCTTCAGCGTAACGCTCAAACTCCATTGTGAAGGTCGCACGACCCTGTGTTGCCGAACGCAGAGCGGTGGCGTAACCGAACATTTCGGCCAGAGGCACTTCTGCATTAACAACTTTACCTGAAGGGTTTTCGTCCATACCCTGAATCAGGCCACGACGACGGTTCAAGTCACCGACAACGTCACCCATGTTTTCTTCAGGAGTTACGACTTCAACCTTCATCATTGGCTCAAGCAGTACGGCACCGCCATGCTGCGCCAATTTCTTGGTCGCCATTGAGGCAGCAATTTTAAAGGCCATTTCATTCGAGTCAACATCGTGGTACGACCCGTCATAAATGGTGGCCTTCAGCCCCAACAGTGGGTAGCCAGCGACAACACCGTTCTGCATTTGCTCGCTGATACCTTTTTCGACTGCAGGGATGTATTCCTTGGGAACCACACCACCTACAATTTCATTCACAAATTCAAGACCTTCGGCATCACCATCTTCAGCGGGTTCAAACCTAATCCAAACGTGACCGAACTGACCGCGACCACCTGACTGACGAACAAACTTGCCTTCGATTTCAGAGGTTTTGGTAATGCGTTCACGATAGGCAACCTGCGGCTTACCGATGTTAGCTTCCACTTTAAATTCACGACGCATACGATCAACCAGAATGTCCAGGTGAAGCTCACCCATACCGGAGATGATCGTTTGACCGGTTTCTTCGTCTGTGCGCACACGGAAAGACGGGTCTTCCTGAGCAAGCTTGCCCAGAGCGATACCCATTTTTTCCTGATCCGCTTTTGACTTAGGTTCTACTGCAACGGAAATAACAGGCTCGGGGAATTCCATACGCTCCAAAACGATGAAGCTGTTTTCCGCGCAAAGAGTGTCACCTGTTGTTGTATCTTTCAAACCAATCGCGGCAGCAATGTCGCCTGCCAATACTTCTTTGATTTCTTCACGGCTGTTAGCGTGCATTTGCACCATACGGCCGATACGCTCTTTCTTGCCCTTCACTGAGTTCAACAGCGCGGTACCGCTTTCCAATTTACCGGAATAAACGCGGAAGAAAGTCAGCGTTCCCACGAATGGGTCAGTTGCAATTTTGAACGCCAGCGCAGAAAAAGGTTCGGTATCGTCTGCGTGACGCTCCGCAACAGTTTCGCCGTCTTCCAGAGTACCTTGAATTGCCTTAACTTCCGTAGGCGCAGGCAGGTATTCAATAACCGCGTCCAGCATCGCCTGCACGCCTTTGTTTTTGAATGCAGAACCGCCCAGAACTGGAACGATTTCGTTCGCCAAGGTACGCAAACGAATACCTTTTTTGATTTCGTCGTTAGTCAGCTCACCTTCTTCCAGGTACTTTTCCATCAGCTCTTCGTTGGCTTCAGCTGCTGCTTCTACCATCTGCTCGCGCAGCTCTTCACACTCTTCGAGCATGTCGGCTGGGATGTCGGCGCGATCGAAAGTCATACCCTGGTCCGCTTCGTTCCAGAGAATCGCTTTCATTTCAATCAGGTCGACAATACCTTTAAATTCGTCTTCTGAACCGATTGTCATTTGCAGAGGTACAGCGGTCGCACCAAGGCGATCTTTCAACTGCTCAACTACACGCAGGAAGTTAGCACCTGCACGGTCCATTTTGTTTACGAATACCATACGAGGTACTTCGTATTTGTTGGCCTGACGCCATACAGTCTCAGTCTGAGGCTGCACACCGGAAGAACCACACAACACCACGACCGCGCCATCGAGAACTCGCAGCGAACGCTCTACTTCGATGGTGAAGTCAACGTGCCCAGGAGTATCGATGATGTTGATACGGTGTTGATCAAATTGCTGTTCCATACCCGCCCAGAAACAGGTGGTAGCAGCAGAAGTAATGGTAATACCACGCTCCTGTTCCTGCTCCATCCAGTCCATGGTGGCCGCACCATCGTGCACTTCCCCGATCTTGTGTGAAAGACCGGTATAGAAGAGAACACGCTCGGTTGTGGTGGTTTTACCAGCGTCTACGTGCGCACAGATACCGATGTTACGATAACGTGCGATAGGTGTTTTACGTGCCACGACTCTATCCCCAATAGCTGTTTAAAAAATCGATTTGCTAATGCGTTGTGAGCGCATCATCCTCTTAACCACTGCGTTTTGCACTTGCCTAATACGCTAAAAGGCAGCTTCAATGGCTGCCTTCTGCTGCATATCTTGATATTGCTTAAAAGTATGCGAAACGCAGTAGAGGTGTTAGAAGCGGAAGTGCGAGAACGCCTTGTTCGCTTCGGCCATACGGTGAACGTCTTCACGCTTCTTAACCGCACCGCCCTTGTTCTGGGAAGCATCGATCAATTCGCCAGCGAGACGCTGAGGCATGGATTTCTCACCACGATTGCGGGAGTATTCCACCAACCAACGCATGGCAAGCGCTTCACGGCGTGATGGGCGCACTTCAACAGGCACCTGGTAGGTTGCACCACCAACGCGTCGGGATTTAACTTCCACCAGCGGAGCGATGTTTTCCAAAGCCTCGTCAAATACTTCCAGAGGATCTTTGTTTAATTTCTCTTTAACCAGATCCAGAGCACCATACACAATGCGCTCTGCAACGGATTTTTTACCACTGATCATCACGTGGTTCATGAATTTTGCCAAAGTCACGTTGCCAAATTTAGGATCTGGCAGCACTTCGCGCTTGGCGACAACTCTTCTTCTAGGCATGTTTGAAACTCACCAATTACTCTTATTCAGGCTTGTCCGAGACGTAGAGTAAACTGAAACCGCTCGGCCTTACTGGTTCTACCTTAAAACGCTAGACGGTAAGCGACCTTACTTAGGACGCTTGGTACCGTACTTGGAACGACCGCGCTTACGATCGTTAACGCCAGACGTATCCAGAGCACCGCGAACAGTGTGATAACGCACACCAGGCAAGTCTTTTACACGACCGCCGCGAATCAATACAACACTGTGCTCTTGAAGGTTGTGGCCTTCACCGCCAATGTAGGAAGATACTTCAAAGCCGTTAGTCAAACGCACACGACATACTTTACGCAGTGCAGAGTTTGGCTTTTTCGGTGTAGTGGTATAAACACGAGTACAAACACCGCGGCGCTGAGGACATGCTTCCAGGGCGCGAACGTCACTGGTCTTAGCTTTGCGTTTTCTCGGCTTACGAACCAACTGGTTGATCGTTGCCATGAAACTTAACTCCAAAAAATTAACTAGATTCTGCTTTTATAAGCGCAAAAACAGAAAGATTCACTAAAAATGGGCAATAGAAGCCCACCGCCAAAAACAGCGGGTGGCGCATTGTAATGACACCACCCACTATCGTCAACAACTAATCCGTTGACACTATTTGCACGTCGTCAAGGGTTAAGACGACGTAGAACGCAGTGCCTCGGTCAGTGCAGCTTCTACTTCTGCAGCACTTACACTATCGGCAGAACCGTGGTCCTCTTCGCGACGACGACGACGTTCATTGTGATACGCCAAACCGGTGCCCGCAGGAATCAAACGCCCAACGACCACGTTTTCCTTCAGGCCGCGCAGGTTATCCAGCTTGCCGGTGACAGCTGCTTCGGTAAGGACGCGAGTTGTTTCCTGGAACGAAGCCGCAGAAATAAACGATTCAGTTGCCAGAGACGCTTTGGTAATACCCAGTAACTGGCGCTCGTATTGCGCTGGTTGACGACTATTAGCACGCAGCTTCTCGTTTTCTTCCAAGACATTGTTGTATTCAACCTGCTCGCCTTTAACGAAATCGGAATCACCCATCGAGGTGATTTCAGCTTTACGCAGCATTTGACGAACAATAACTTCAATGTGCTTATCGTTAATTTTTACACCCTGGAGGCGGTAAACCTCCTGGATTTCGTTAACGATATAGCGAGCCAGCGCCTCCACGCCCTGCAAACGCAGAATGTCGTGAGGGTTGCTCGGACCATCGGAAACAACTTCACCTTTCGCCACGTTCTCACCTTCGAACACGGTCAACTGGCGATGTTTCGGAATAAGCACTTCGTAGCTGGTCGAACCGTCAGCCAGAGTTTCGCCATTCAGCGGTGTAATCACCAGGCGACGCTTCCCTTTGGTTTCTTTACCGAAGGAAATGGTGCCGGAAATTTCCGCAAGAATTGCAGGCTCTTTTGGCTTACGTGCTTCAAACAAATCGGCAACGCGTGGCAGACCACCGGTGATGTCGCGGGTTTTGGAACCTTCTTGCGGGATACGCGCAATAACGTCACCAACGCCAACATTGTCGCCATTGCTCAACGACAAGATCGACTTACCTGGCAACATGTAGTGCGCAGGCTGATTGGCGTGCGCTAACATCACTTCATTGCCGTTTTCATCCACCAGCGTCACTGCCGGCTTCAAGTCTTTACCTGATGATGGACGTTCACCCGTATCCATAACCTCGATACTGGAGAGGCCGGTCAATTCATCTGTTTGTTTGCGGATCGACAAGCCATCTTCCATACCGGTCAACGCAACACGACCAGCAACTTCAGTAATGATGGGGTGCGTGTGAGGATCCCACTTCGCAATAAACGAACCGCCTTTAACTTCTTCGCCATCTTTGACTGAAATGACTGCACCGTAAGGTACTTTATAGCGTTCGCGCTCGCGCCCGGCACTATCGGCAACAGCCAGTTCGCCAGAGCGACTGACAGCAACCAACTCGCCACTGGAACGAGTCACAACTTTAATGTTGTGCAGGCGTACAGTACCGTCCTGTTTAATCTGAATACTGTCGGCGGCAGACGCCCGGCTCGCAGCACCACCAATGTGAAACGTACGCATGGTCAGCTGAGTACCCGGCTCACCAATCGACTGCGCTGCGATAACACCAACAGCTTCACCAATGTTAGCTCGGTGACCACGAGCAAGATCGCGGCCATAGCACTGAGCACAGATACCGTGGCGGCTTTCACATGTGATCGCAGAGCGCACGATAACTTCATCAATACCCATCACCTCAACGCGCTCGACCCATTTCTCGTCGATAATCGTGCCGGCAGGAATCAGGATCTCGTCGGTACCAGGGCGCACAACATCCCGTGCAACCACTCGGCCAAGGATACGATCACCCAGCGACTCGATGATGTCACCACCCTCAATAACGGGCGCCATAGTCAGGCCTTCGTCGGTACCACAGTCGGGCGAAGTAATAACCACGTCTTGTGCAACGTCCACCAATCGGCGGGTCAGGTAACCCGAGTTCGCGGTTTTCAGTGCGGTATCCGCCAAACCTTTACGCGCACCGTGCGTCGAAATGAAGTACTGGAGTACGTTCAACCCTTCGCGGAAGTTAGCCACAATCGGCGTTTCGATAATGGAGCCATCCGGACGTGCCATCAGGCCGCGCATACCGGCCAACTGACGAATCTGTGCGGGCGAACCCCGAGCACCGGAGTCCGCATACATATATACAGAGTTGAAGGAATCTTGCTTCTCTTCGTCACCGTCGCGGTTGGTTACGGCTTCTTTGGAGATACCTTCCATCATGGACTTCGCTACCAAGTCGTTGGCGCGGGACCAGATGTCGATTACCTTGTTGTACTTTTCGCCCTGGGTTACCAGACCGGAAGCGTATTGGCTTTCGATCTCTTTAACTTCAGCTTCGGCGCTATCGATGATTGTCGCTTTTTCCGCGGGAATCTCGAAGTCGTTAACACCGATGGAAGAACCGGATTTAGTACTGAAGTCATAACCCATATACATGAGTTGGTCAGCAAAGATAACCGTCGCTTTCAAACCAACAACGCGATAACAGAAGTTGATAATCGCAGATATGGCTTTTTTAACCATCGGGCGGTTAACCATCTCGAACGGAATGCCATCCGGGACAATTTCCCACAAAAGCACGCGGCCGACAGTTGTTTCTGACAGAGAGGTAGACTCTTCTATTTCGCCGTCTTCACGCATCACCGCCTGACGAATACGCACTTTAATTTTCGCCTGAAGACCAATTTTTCGGGCGTAGAACGCACGCGAAACTTCTTTGGTGTCGGAGAACACCATACCTTCGCCGAGATCGTTAACGCGCTCGCGTGTCATCCAGTACAGGCCCAATACAACGTCCTGAGAAGGAACGATAATTGGCTCACCAGAGGCAGGTGAAAGAATGTTATTGGTGGACATCATCAGCGCACGGGCTTCGAGCTGAGCTTCCAGCGTCAGCGGTACGTGAACCGCCATCTGGTCACCGTCGAAGTCGGCGTTATATGCCGCACACACCAGCGGGTGCAGCTGGATCGCTTTACCTTCAATCAGCACCGGTTCAAATGCCTGGATACCCAAACGGTGAAGTGTCGGTGCGCGGTTCAGCAATACCGGGTGCTCACGAATAACCTCATCGAGGATATCCCACACCACGGGCTCTTCGCGCTCAACCATTTTCTTCGCCGCTTTAATTGTGGTCGCAAGACCACGCAGTTCCAGCTTGCTGAAGATGAAAGGCTTAAACAGCTCGAGTGCCATTTTCTTAGGCAGACCACACTGGTGCAAACGCAGAGTCGGACCGGTCACAATTACGGAACGGCCCGAGTAGTCCACACGCTTACCCAGCAGGTTCTGACGGAAACGGCCCTGTTTACCTTTGATCATATCTGCCAGAGATTTCAGCGGTCGCTTGTTGGAGCCGGTAATGGCTCGGCCGCGACGACCGTTATCCAGCAGCGCATCGACCGACTCCTGCAGCATACGTTTTTCGTTGCGCACGATGATATCGGGAGCGTTCAGATCCAGCAGTCGCTTCAGACGGTTGTTACGGTTGATAACACGACGGTACAAATCGTTCAGGTCGGACGTAGCGAAACGTCCACCATCCAGCGGTACCAACGGACGCAGATCCGGTGGTAGCACGGGCAGGGCTTCCAAAATCATCCACTCGGGTTTGTTGCCAGACTGGATAAACGCTTCGAGCAACTTGAGTCGCTTGGAAAGCTTCTTGATTTTGGTTTCGGAATTGGTCGTCGGAATTTCTTCGCGAATTTCCTGCGCTTCTTTTTCCAGGTCGATATCGCGAACCAGCTGCTGAATCGCTTCAGCGCCCATCTTCGCTTCGAATTCGTCGCCGAACTCTTCCATAGACTCGAAGTACTGCTCGTCAGTCAGCAGCTGACCGCGCTCCAAGGTTGTCATGCCGGGATCGGTGACAACGAAGGATTCAAAGTACAGCACGCGCTCAATGCTGCGCAGAGTCATGTCCAGCAACAAACCGATGCGGCTTGGCAGCGATTTCAAAAACCAGATGTGCGCAGTCGGGCAAGCAAGTTCGATATGGCCCATGCGCTCACGGCGAACTTTCGCCAAGGTCACTTCAACGCCACACTTCTCACAGATAATACCGCGGTGCTTCATGCGCTTGTATTTGCCGCACAAGCACTCGTAATCCTTAACCGGGCCAAAAATTTTGGCGCAGAACAAACCTTCACGCTCTGGCTTAAACGTACGGTAGTTAATGGTCTCTGGCTTTTTCACTTCACCAAACGACCAGGAGCGAATCATATCGGGCGAGGCGAGGCCGATGCGGATACCATCGAACTCGTCAGTTTGGCCCTGGTTTTTCAACAAGTTAAGTAAGTCTTTCAAAGTTGTTCCTCCAGTGGGTGCAGATGCACAGTGGGCGCTGTGCGCCCACCACCGTTTGATTCGTGATAATTAAGAATCTTGCTCGAGTTCGATGTTGATACCCAACGAGCGGATTTCCTTCACAAGTACGTTGAAGGATTCCGGCATGCCAGGCTCCATACGATGATCGCCGTCCACAATGTTTTTATACATTTTGGTACGACCGTTCACGTCATCCGACTTCACTGTGAGCATTTCCTGCAGGGTGTACGCTGCGCCGTATGCTTCCAGCGCCCACACCTCCATCTCACCGAATCGCTGACCACCAAACTGCGCTTTACCACCCAGCGGCTGCTGGGTAACGAGGCTGTAGGAACCGGTAGAACGCGCGTGCATTTTGTCGTCCACCAGGTGGTTCAGCTTGAGCATGTACATGTAACCCACGGTCACCGGACGCATAAATGCGTCGCCGGTACGGCCGTCGAACAGTGACATCTGACCGGATTCAGGCAGGTCAGCCAGTTTGAGCAACGCTTTGATTTCAGATTCTGCAGCACCGTCAAACGCACGGGTCGCCATAGGCACGCCGCCGCGCAGATTGCGCGCAAGCTCCAGAATCTCTTCATCACTGAAGGAATCCAGATCTTCGATCTTATAACCCTGACCAATCTCGTTGTAGATTTCGCCGAGGAATTTACGCAGCTCGGCGATTTCGCGCTGTTGCTTGACCATGTTGTCGATCTTGCGCCCCAAACCTTTGGATGCAAGGCCAAGGTGAGTCTCAAGAATCTGCCCCACGTTCATCCGCGATGGCACACCCAGCGGGTTCAGTACGATATCAATCGGTTCGCCGTTTTCGTCGTAAGGCATATCTTCAACCGGCATAATTACCGAGATAACACCTTTGTTACCGTGACGGCCTGCCATCTTGTCACCGGGCTGAATGCGACGCTTGATTGCCAGGTAAACCTTAACGATTTTCAACACGCCAGGCGCGAGGTCGTCGCCAGTCGCCAGCTTGCGCTTCTTGTCTTCGAAACGCTCGTCCAGCTCCTTACGGCGCTCAACCAATTGCTGCTCCGCAAGGTCAAGCTGTTCGTTTAAGGCATCATCAGCCATGCGAACTTTGAACCAGTCGTCGCGATCGATCGCATTAAGCATTTCGTCGGTAACAGCTTCACCTTTCTTCACGCCCTTGCCGCTGGAAGCCAAATTGCCCACCAGAGACGAACGCAAACGAGCAAAGGTTGCACCTTCCACAATGCGGTACTCTTCGTTCAAGTCCTTGCGAACCTGATCGAGTTGTGCCTTTTCGATGTCCAGTGAGCGCTGGTCTTTTTCAAGACCATCACGGGTGAAGACCTGAACGTCAATCACCGTACCTTTAACACTGGAAGGAACCCGCAAAGAGGTATCTTTAACATCGGACGCTTTCTCACCGAAGATTGCGCGCAATAGTTTTTCTTCCGGGGTAAGCTGGGTTTCACCTTTTGGCGTTACCTTACCTACCAGAATATCGCCCGCACCAACTTCAGCACCTACGTAGACAATCCCGGACTCATCCAGCTTAGCCAGAGCACCTTCGCCAACATTAGGGATATCAGCGGTAATTTCCTCGCTGCCCAATTTGGTATCACGCGCGATACAGGTCAATTCCTGAATGTGGATAGTGGTGAAGCGGTCTTCCTGAACAACGCGCTCGGAAACAAGAATCGAGTCTTCGAAGTTGTAACCATTCCAGGTCATAAATGCGATACGCATATTTTGACCCAGTGCCAGTTCGCCCAAATCGACAGACGGACCGTCTGCCAGGATGTCACCACGGGAAATGCTGTCCCCGGGGCCAACGATTGGACGCTGGTTGATACAAGTATTCTGGTTAGAACGGGTGTACTTGATCAGGTTGTAAATATCCACACCCGCATCACCGGCTGGTGTTTCTTCATCAGCGACACGTACCACGATTCGCCCGGCGTCAACGCTTTCAATTTTACCGCCACGCTTGGCAACCACACACACGCCGGAATCGCGCGCCACGTTGCGCTCCATGCCAGTACCTACAACAGGCTTGTCAGCCTTCAATGTCGGTACCGCCTGACGTTGCATGTTTGACCCCATGAGTGCGCGGTTAGCATCATCGTGTTCCAGGAATGGAATCAAGGATGCCGCAACCGAAACGACCTGACGGGGAGAAACGTCCATATATTGCACGTCTGCCGCTGCTTTCAAGGTAAATTCGTTTTGGTAACGCACGGAAACGAGATCATCGGTTAAACGACCTTCGCCGTCGGTTGCCGCTGACGCCTGCGCAATCACATATTGTGATTCGTTAATCGCAGAAAGGTATTCGATCTCGTCGGTAACCTTGCCATCAACCACCTTGCGGTGCGGGCTTTCGAGGAAGCCGTAGTTGTTGGTGCGCGCGTAGGTTGCCAGCGAGTTGATCAAACCGATGTTTGGACCTTCCGGTGTTTCAATAGGACATACTCGACCATAGTGAGTCGGGTGTACGTCACGTACCTCAAAGCCAGCGCGCTCACGGGTCAGACCACCTGGGCCCAACGCAGATACACGTCGCTTGTGGGTAATCTCAGACAGCGGGTTGTTCTGATCCATAAACTGGGACAGCTGGCTGGAGCCGAAGAATTCTTTCACGGCAGCAGCAACCGGCTTGGCGTTGATCAAATCCTGTGGCATCAGGCCTTCGCTTTCAGCCATGGACAAGCGTTCTTTCACCGCGCGTTCTACACGCACCAGACCAACACGGAACTGGTTTTCAGCCATTTCGCCCACGGAACGTACACGGCGGTTACCCAGGTGGTCGATATCGTCCACGGTACCCTGACCGTTACGGATACTGATCAAGGTACGTAATACGTCAACGATATCTTCGCGTGACAGGGTACCTTCGCCAGTTTCTTCGTCACGGCCCAAACGGCGATTAAACTTCATACGGCCTACCGCAGAAAGATCATAGCGCTCGTTGCTGAAGAACAGGTTTTGGAAAAGTCCTTCTGCAGACTCCTTGGTGGGCGGCTCGCCGGGGCGCATCATGCGGTAAATTTCGACCAGGGCTTCCAGCTCGGTGCGCGTTGGATCTGTGCGCAGGGTATCGGACAGGAATGGGCCACAGTCAAGATCGTTGGTGTACAGAATCTGGAATTCACTGACATTCGCCGAACGCAGACCTTCCAATACTTCTTCCGTGATTTCGCTGTTGCATTCGAACAACACTTCGCCAGTGTTGGTATCGATAACGTTATTTGCCAGTGCCTTGCCGAGCACGTACTCCGCAGGAACCTGCAGCTCGGTAACATTGGATTTTTCCAACTGGCGAATGTGACGCGCAGTAATACGACGGCCGTCTTCTACGATGACATTGCCGTCGGCGTCTTTGATTTCGAAGGTGGTCACTTCACCGCGCAGGCGAGAAGGCACCAACTCCAGCTTAATATTGTCCTCAGCGAGGAATACACGCGAAGTCTCGAAGAACATATCGAGCATTTCTTCCGCACTATAACCCAGTGCACGCAACAAAATAGTCGCGGGCAATTTGCGGCGACGGTCTATACGTACGTATACCAGATCTTTTGGATCAAACTCGAAGTCGAGCCATGAACCACGGTAAGGAATTACCCGAGCAGAGTACAACAGCTTACCGGAGGAATGAGTCTTACCTTTATCGTGCTCAAAGAAAACCCCGGGAGAGCGGTGAAGCTGGGAGACAATAACTCGCTCTGTACCGTTGATAACGAAAGTACCGTTGTCTGTCATCAACGGAATTTCGCCCATATAGACTTCCTGCTCTTTAATATCCTTGATGGCCTTACTGGAAGACTCACGATCGTAAATGATCAGACGGACTTTAACGCGCAAGGGCACGGCGTAAGTGGCACCGCGCAAAACACACTCGCTTACATCGAAAACGGGCTTGCCAAGGGCGTAACTAACATACTCGAGTGCAGCATTACCTGAGTAGCTAACAATAGGAAAAACAGACTTGAATGCTGCTTGCAAACCGATATCCAGGCGCTCATCCGCAGGCCGGTCGGCTTGAGTAAATTTTCTATAGGAATCTAACTGAATCGCCAGAAGGTAAGGTACTTCCATGACGTTTGGCAATTTGCCAAAATCCTTACGGATACGTTTTTTCTCAGTATATGAGTAAGCCATTAGTGTTCCTCAGCTTGTTCACGGAGTGCTTTAGGCAAAGGCCGGGTGAGCCTTAAATATTTACCGTGTGAATGGCGCGCATCTAATGGTGGATGCACTTCGATCTTACGTTGATCGCAAACGGGAAAAGGCCAGAGGGCAAAAACCCCCTGACCTTGTTCGTTTCAGCCTCTATGCGAACACAGAGACTTGAGACTGCAACTTACTTAAGCTCAACAGTAGCGCCGGCTTCTTCCAGTTCCTTCTTGGCAGCTTCTGCGTCGTCTTTAGACAGAGCTTCTTTAACAGTGCTAGGCGCGCCGTCAACCATAGCCTTGGCTTCTTTCAGGCCCAGACCGGTGATTGCACGTACAGCTTTGATCACGTTTACTTTCTTCTCGCCAGCGGAAGCCAGAACTACGTCAAATTCGGTTTGCTCTTCAGCAGCTGCAGCGCCAGCGTCGCCAGCAGCAGGTGCAGCAACGGCAACAGCCGCAGCGGCAGAAACGCCGAATTTTTCTTCCATAGCTTCAACAAGCTCAACAACGTCCATTACAGACATTTCAGCAATTGCGTTCAGAATATCTTCTTTAGAAAGAGCCATTACTCAATCTCCAAATTAAAAAAAGGTTTACAAATAGATACAGCCAGTCCGAAATTTGGACGATTAAGCCGCGTCTTTCTTCTGGTCGCGGACAGCCGCAACAGCACGAGTAACTTTGGAAGGTACTTCGTTGAAAGTACGAACCAATTTGGTGACAGGTGCGATCATTACGCTCGCCAGCATACCCAGAGCCTGCTCCCGTGTAGGTAGCTTGGCAAGGGCATCAATCTGGCTTGCTGGCAGCAACTTGCCGCCCACAGACAGCGCTTTAACTTCAAACTTATCTTGCTCTTTCGCAAAATCTTTGAAGATGCGCGCCGCTGCGCCTGGGTCTTCCATAGAAAAACCCAGCAGGCTTGGGCCAACAAGTGCTTCATTCACGCACTCAAAATCGGTGCCTTGCACAGCACGCTTAGCCAATGTGTTACGAACAACGCGCAGACGCACATTGTTTTCACGGGCCAGCTTGCGCAGGGCATCCATTTTTCCGACGGTCACACCGCGAGCGTCGGCAATCACCAGAGATAACGCGCTAGATGCAGTCTCGTTAACGTCAGCGACGATCGCTTTTTTGTCTTCGAGTCCAATAGCCACTATTTAAATCTCCTGGATCTGAAGTTAAGAACACGTTGACACTTTAGTTAACAAAGCGAACAACGCATTCCAGTTTCGGTGATCACATTCAAATCCGTAAAAATCTGAATTGGGTCACACCGTCTGCGTAGGCAGCCCCGGAAGGCCCATTAAGCAAACTGCCATGTGCGCAAGCAAAGAAAAAACTTAACGCATCAATAGTAGTCCACACCTACGGTCTTTGACGGCCTGATCGCGCCAACTTGCGCGCGACCAGACCCCAAAGTTCGGTTACCAATCGCGCCTTAAATTTCCAGGCTGGATTGATCGATAGTCAAGCCGGGGCCCATGGTGGTGCTGAGAGAAATCTTCTTCAGATACACACCTTTGGCCGCCGCGGGCTTGGCTTTTTTCAAGTCGGAAACCAGCGCTTCGAGGTTTTCCTTAATCGCGTTAAGCTCGAAGGAAACCTTACCGATACCGCCGTGAATCACGCCACCTTTGTCAGCGCGGAAACGCACCTGACCGGCTTTGGCATTTTTAACCGCACCAGCAACATCAGGTGTTACTGTGCCGGTTTTCGGGTTTGGCATCAGACCGCGAGGACCGAGGATCTGGCCCAGGGCACCAACAACACGCATAGCCGCTGGATCAGCGATTACCACGTCGAAATCCATCATGCCGCCCTTAATTTGATCGGCAAGATCTTCCATGCCAACAAATTCAGCTCCGGCTTCTTTCGCTGCGTCTGCAGCAGCGCCTTGAGTGAACACAGCGACACGTACATCTTTACCAGTACCGTGCGGCAAACTGGTTGCACCGCGTACGGCCTGATCAGATTTACGAGGATCGATACCCAGGTTGATTGCGGCGTCTACAGTTTCAGGAAACTTTACAGTAGACAGTTCTTTCAACAGGGCAACCGCTTCATCAATGCCGTAGGCTTTGTTGAAATCGACTTTTTCGTTAATTGCTTTTTGTCGTTTGGTCAGTTTGGCCACTTACACGCCCTCCACATCAAGACCCATCGCACGCGCAGAACCTGCGATAGTGCGAACCGCTGCGTCCATATCGGCAGCTGTGAGATCTGGCATCTTGGTAGTCGCAATTTCTTCCAGTTGAGCACGGTTAACCTTGCCAACTTTTTCAGTGTTAGGACGACCACTTCCGCTTTTGATACCCGCAGCGCGCTTCAGCAAGAAAGACGCTGGAGGAGTTTTCATCGCAAACGTGAAGCTGCGATCACTGTAAACGGAAATAACAACTGGAACTGGAGAGCCAGGCTCAATACCCTGGGTCTGCGCATTAAACGCTTTACAGAATTCCATGATGTTGACACCATGTTGACCCAGAGCTGGACCAACGGGTGGACTAGGGTTGGCCTGACCGGCCTTTACTTGCAGCTTAATATAAGCTTCAATTTTCTTTGCCATACTTTGTTTACTCCCAAATATGGGTGTTAACGCCTCGAAACAGTGGCATACTGTCTGTCATTGGCTCCCCTATCTCGCCTCAGGCAATTAGCCTTTCAGCAAGACGCGAAAAGCCCTCACTCGCATAACGAGAGAGAGCATCGAAAACGATAATTTTTACAAATAACCGATTTCTCAATTATCAGGTTTTTTCTACCTGGCCAAACTCCAGCTCAACCGGCGTAGATCGACCGAAAATAAGAACCGCCACCTGGAGGCGACTCTTTTCGTAGTTAACTTCTTCAACCACACCATTAAAGTCGTTAAATGGGCCGTCAATAACACGCACCATCTCGCCCGGCTCGAACAGTGTTTTGGGTTTCGGCTTATCAGCAGAATCGTCTACACGCTGCAAAATAAGCTCCGCTTCCTTATCGGTAATAGGCGCAGGCTTATCCGCTTTGCCACCGATAAATCCCATTACTCGAGGAGTTTCTTTTACCAGATGCCACGCATCATCGTTCAACTCCATCTGCACCAACACATACCCAGGGAAAAACTTGCGCTCAGACTTTCGCTTTTGCCCACCGCGCATCTCGACAACTTCCTCAGTAGGCACCAACACCTCACCAAAGCTGTCTTGCATTCCATAAAGCTCAATACGCTCTTTTAATGCTGTCGCTACTTTCTTCTCGTAGCCCGAATAAGCGTGAACCACGTACCAGCGTTTGGCCATTAATGAAACCTTTTATCCAATGATAAGAGAAGCCAGGTATCCTAAGCCGGTGTCCAGGCCCCACAAAATTAGCGCAGTGACAACAACGACAACTGCAACAATCAGCGTGGTTTGGGTAGTTTCCTGGCGGGAGGGCCACACTACTTTACGAACTTCAACCTGCGCCGCCTTGAGCAAATTCCAGAAAGCATTACCTTTAGCTGTGTTGACTGCAATAAAAGCAGCAACACCACCCAGGACTATCAACACCAAAGCCCGTAAATAGAGAGCAAGATCACCAGCATAAAAAGAGTTAGCGACCGCACCACCCAAAACGATGGCTATAACCACCAACCACTTCAACCAATCTAGCGAAAACTGTGCTTCTTCGACTTTTGTGCTCATAGCTATTAGCTTTCTCTGCTATCGAGGGTCTAGCGCCCTATAATGGCAGGCCAGGAGGGACTCGAACCCCCAACTTTCGGTTTTGGAGACCGACGCTCTACCAATTGAACTACTGGCCTATAACTTTCACATATACAAAAAGGCTGACCGCAGGGCCAACCTCTTGCGCACGGGACCGAGCCCGACCACATAAAGTGGAGCTCATGACCGGAATTGAACCGGTGACCTCACCCTTACCAAGGGTGTGCTCTACCATCTGAGCTACATGAGCTTTTTAAACTCCTCTTGCCACCATACAAACTGGAAAACCAGATTAATGACAAGACAACTTGGAGCGGGCAGCGGGAATCGAACCCGCATCATCAGCTTGGAAGGCTGAGGTTCTACCACTAAACTATGCCCGCAAATGCGCCTAAGCTAACAAACACACTTACATCATAGCGTGCTGAAAACCTCGAATACGGCTTGCGAACCAACGCAGCGCTGGCCGCCAATACCAACAACGCATAACTCAGAAGCTCTGCGACAACCGGCACCTACAACTAAATGAGATGCCAGCATTGCTTGGTACTCGCAAACGGACTTTTAATATCCGCTTACCAGCGAAAACAATTTCAATAACCCAGTCGCCTTAACACAGACCACTTCATTTTCGAATTGTTTCCGCTAATCAATAATGGTGCAGGGGGGTGGATTCGAACCACCGAAGCTTGCGCGTCAGATTTACAGTCTGATCCCTTTGGCCACTCGGGAACCCCTGCGGAAAACTAAAATGGAGCTGGTGAGAGGAGTTGAACCCCCGACCGGCTGATTACAAGTCAGCTGCTCTACCAACTGAGCTACACCAGCTCACCGATCACACTAAAGAATGCTTTTTAAGGGCGTCCCTTAATGTGGAGGCGGGATTCTAGTGAAAGTTGTCTCAGGAAGCAACATCTAAACAAAAATTTTGTCGTCTTTCGATGTCGGCAAACCCTTCAAGCGCTCGACTCCAAGCCAAACCACTCATTTTTTTACTTTCACCGGGCTCCAGCATGACCCAGATTTCCCAATAAGTACGCTCGATTATGTTTACTTCGGGCTCCAGCCCAAGTGTACGCATCTTAGCCAGATGCTCATCAGCGAGCGGCTTTTTACTAAACATTCCCAAAGATATGCCATTTTCAAGCTCACCCTTTGGAATAATATAGCTATCGATTTTCTTAGCCTGCAATTCCGCCAATTGGCGTAAAGCAGCCTTCCGTGTCGATTGGGGCGGCAAATATACCTGATAACGGGTGCCAGCGGGAAGGGCCAATTCTTTAATTTTCGCTTTCACTTCAATCGCTTGCAATCGCTCGACTAAGGTAGTTGCCACCTCCTGGTTGGCGAAGGCACCAACTAATTCGCACAGCGGCTTTACGGGCTCATCCGGCACGGGCGCCGCGTTTGCAGCGCTCTGCCCGCCGGACGCAGGTGCAGTTAAGTCGGACTCACTCAACAGCTCGAGCCGCTGCAAGTGTCCGTATGCAAAGCCTTGAGGCTGTTTTGACACAGTAGTCTGACCGTCGCTTTCGGTGAACAACCCCCAACCCAATACCAGCAGATTGAGCGCCACCAGCGAAACTAATATCCAACGCATCCCCCAAGGGCCCCCGAAACGAGAATTTTCGTTTTTATTTTTCCAATTCGTCCAACACCAGCAAGCCCTTCAGCACCAAGTGCGGATCAACCACAACTGGCGAACTGAATGCCTGTGTAAACCAGTGCCGGTCGCCACCGGTTACAACTATAGCAGGCGACAGGTGCCGCTCTGCCGACCCATCGATATAACTGTGAACTTCGTTAACCAAACCTGTATAGAGCGCACTCACACCCTGCCTAACGCAATCATAGGTATCTACGCCAGGGCACCAGCGAGGAACCAATTCCAACCTCTCCACCGCAACATCGCTGGTATTCGACCAGAGTGCACGCGCCATGGTTTGCACACCCGGCACAATCATGCCCCCTTCGTGGACACCGGCCTCGGTAACAAAGTCCACGGTCACCGCACTCCCCGCATCCAGGACCGCACAAAACCGGTCGGGAAATTTTTCCCGCACGGCCAACATCGCCAGCCACCGATCCACACCGAGTCGATGAATTTCACGGTAAGCCACTGTAAGTATTGGCAAGGGAGAGCTCACGCGAGCAAATTTAACATCAAGATCGCGCGCGAAGCCCAGCTCGCCGCGCAATTGTGTCTCGATGGATTTTCCTGCAACACAAGACACACGCACAGAACTGAGCTTCGAGATATCGATAACCGCCGCGATTTCGCCGGCGAGGTCGTCCAGCGCGAGCCGGTCGACTACGCCATGCGCCTGACACTCGGGCACCCACCATTTAATTCGACTGTTGCCAGCATCCACCAATAGCTTCATTTGAGCGCTTCCATTATTTATCACTCAGCCTCGACAGCAGACCTCAAGCTAACTTCCCCACCAACAAATGTTCGCTCACCAGTGTCGCACGCCAGGCGCAGAGCCCCCGTATCAGTGACGCCCAGCACTCTGCCCTCAACGCGATTCTGAGCAGACACCAGCGCTACCCACTGGTCGTAGTGAGCGTTGTATTCCTCCCAGACAGACCGGTACGCTGCAAAGCCCGTTTCGTGATATTTGGCAAGCATTGGCAACAAACGTTCAAGCAGAGCGCCGACAACGCGATTGCGATTAGGTTGAGCGCCGCCTGCGATAGATGACAGATCTGTGAACGCCTGATCGATATCCTCTGTCGCTACGGTGGACATATCGACATTCAGCCCGATACCTAAGACCACATAACACTCACCACTGACGTCACCCGCAATTTCCAACAACACGCCGCCAAGCTTCGCGCCCTGGAACAACAAATCATTCGGCCATTTCAGTTTGACGCCTTCGATACCAAGCGACTCCAACGCCTGACAGATACACACGCCCGTTGCGAGACTGAGCCCTTCCATCGCAGCTATTCCCTGATCAAAACGCCAGACCAGCGAGAAATAAATATTCTTCGCAAAAGGGCTATGCCAGGTGCGTCCACGTCTGCCGCGCCCCGCTGTTTGCTGCTCAGCCAAACAAGCGCGCCCCCGCTCACCGCCCTTCTGACTTATCGCCGCCAAAAGATGCCCATTGGTGGACGGCAAAGACGGAAAAATATCTATTCCCGCCAACAATCCGGCTACCTCTGGCGAAAGCCCCCGGCGAATATCCCGCTCACTGAGAAGATGAAGACCACCGGGGATACGATAGCCCTTCGATTTCACTGAATCGACTTGCACGCCCATCTCCTGTAGTTGCTGCAGTTGTTTCCACACTGCAGCGCGGCTAATCCCCAGGGCTTCGCCCAACTCAGCGCCGGAATGAATTTCGCCATCGTCAAGTAAAGAAATCAACTGCAACATGGAGTCGTTCATGACGGGTTCGCTCGAATGTAATGGCGCTTGTAGCGCACACCAAGAGAGGTCAATATTTCGTAATTGATTGTTTGCGCGGATGCTGCCAGGTCATCAAGCGGAACATGCTCACCAATAAACTCGATTCGACTGCCCTCCGCCACCACGCCTTCAGGCACAGCAGAAATATCAACGATAGTAGTGTCCATAGAAATGCGTCCAACCACAGGTACGCGCCAACCGCCAGCACCACTAGGGGCACAGACCCAACAATGAGCGCGATTGCTCAATGCGCGAAACAAACCATCGGCGTATCCGCCCGCGACCACAGCCAAACGCGCATCGCGCTCAGCCCGGTAAGTTGCGCCATATCCGACCGACTCGCCAGCAGGCAGGTTGCGCACCTGAACCACCGGTAAATGCAATTCCACAGCGGTCTCCAACCCCAGACCACAAGCGTCCGCCTGGGCAAAACTGGTGTAAAGACCAAGGCCCGGCCGCACCGCATTGAAATGGTAGTCGCCACCAAGACACACACCTGCAGAGTTCGCCAGAGATGCCGTTAACGGCCGATAACGCTCCGACGATACGTCAAGGGCGCGCCGAAAACGCTGTAATTGTTCGGCATTTAGTGAGTGCTCAGGCTCATCTGCGCAAGCGAGGTGGCTCATCAACATGCGGACGTCAGCACGCGCAAGATAGGCGGGATCTTGTACGACCCTTTCAAACTCAGCGGGCTCCAAGCCCAGCCGCCCCATGCCGGTATTGAGTTTCAAGATCGACCCAAGCACATTGTGCTCGCCGCCATTGACCGTGCACCATCGCTCCAGCATCGCGGTACTTACCAGCACAGGGACCAATCGGTAATCGATAAAGCGACGCTCCTCCCCCGGCGCGCAGCCGCCAAGCACCACAATGGCGACATCGGAATAGCTGCCGCACACATCAGATAATATTCCCCGCGCATCCAGCGCCTCGCCAAGGTTGGCGACATAGAATGTCCGGCATCCGGCCAGATAAAGTGCAGGCAGAACTTCCGCCATGCCCAGGCTATAGGCATCAGCCTTTACAACAGCACCACAATCTACAGGCGCTGAAACGAAGCGATTAAGCGCCTGCCAATTGGCGGCAATTTTGGATAAATTTATTGTGAGGGTATGTGTCACGCGCAACTCAATAGAACGCTAAAAAAGAAAAATACGTGGCCAGTATAAAGAGTTGCGAGGCGCGCCGCACACTGACATGCAGCGCGAGAGAAGCAAACTATTCGCCGAGGAAAGCCTCTGGAATGTCCGCGTTTGTATAAACATTCTGAACATCGTCCAGATCTTCTAGCATATCGATCAAACCAAGGGTTTTGTCGGCATCTTCCTGACTGCTGATTTCCACTTGTGTCGCAGGCACCAAGGCAATTTCGGCATTGGCAGGCTCCACCCCGGCGGCGACCATCGCGTCTTTAACCGTCAGATAATCTTCAAACGCAGTAATCACATCCACCGAGCCGTCATCGTGGGTTTCAATGTCTTCGGCTCCCACCTCTAACGCTACCTCCATGATTTTTTCTTCATCGCAACCGGGGTCGAAATTCAGCTGTCCCTTACGGGCGAACAAATAAGCCACCGAACCGTCCGTACCCAGATTTCCACCCCGTTTACTGAACGCATGGCGAACTTCCGAGACGGTGCGGTTGCGGTTATCGGTTAAACACTCAACCAACACCGCCACACCACCGACGCCATAACCCTCGTAGGTTATTTCGTCGTAACTTTCGCCATCGGCGCCACCTGCGCCACGCGCAATGGCTTTCTCAATCGTGTCGCGCTTCATGTTGGCAGCAAGCGCTTTGTCGATAGTCGTGCGCAGCTTAGGGTTGTCTTCCGGGTTGCCACCACCCGCCTTCGCGGCAACTGTGAGCTCGCGAATAACCTTGGTAAAGATTTTCGCGCGCTTCGCATCCTGCGCCGCTTTACGATGACGGGTGTTCGCCCACTTGGAATGGCCAGCCATAAAACTATTTATCCTCTTCTTTGCCAGCCTCGTCTTTTGCTGCCTGAGGTTTGGCTCGCAAACGGATATGCAACTCCTGCAATTGCTTTGCATCCACCGCGCCCGGAGCGTCGGTCATCAGACAGGCCGCCGATTGGGTTTTCGGGAACGCAATGACATCGCGAATGGAGTCTGCACCGGTCATCAACATGATCAGGCGATCAAGACCAAACGCCAAACCACCGTGGGGCGGCGCACCGAATTTAAGCGCATCCAGCAGGAAGCCAAACTTCTCTCGCTGTTCTTCAGGCGAAATGCCGAGAATTTTAAATACCGCCTGCTGCATGTCCTGATTGTGAATACGGACCGAACCACCACCTAACTCAGTACCGTTCAACACCATGTCATAGGCTCGCGAAAGCGCGGTTGCCGGGTTTGCCTGCAAATCTTCCGGCGAACATGACGGCGCGGTAAACGGATGGTGCAACGCGGTCAAACCACCCTCGTCCGTTTCTTCGAACATCGGGAAGTCGACAACCCAGAGCGGCGCCCATTCACAAGTGTAAAGGTCGAGATCTTCGCCGAGTTTACAGCGCAGCGCGCCCAGCGCTTCAGTGACTACTTTGGTGGTATCCGCACCGAAGAAAATAAGATCACCGTTTTCCGCACCCACACGCTCGAGAATCGCCTTGCAGACTTCCGCCGGTAAAAACTTAACAATCGGCGATTGCAAACCGTTTTCCAGATCGTCTTTATCGTTAACTTTAATATAGGCGAGGCCTTTAGCACCGTAAATTGACACGAATTTAGTGTACGCATCGATTTTCTTGCGGGGAATTTCTCCGCCCTGCGGCACTCGCATCGCAGTCACGCGGCTCTTTGGATCATTGGCAGGCGCGGAGAATACTTTGAATTCCACATCCTTCATCAGATCTTTTATTTCCACCATTTCCAGCGGAATACGCATGTCAGGTTTGTCCGAACCGTATTTTTCCATCGCTTCGGAATAGGGCATCCGCGGGAAATCACCGAGATCGATAGACAGCACGTCGTTGAACAACTTGCGGATCATTCCCTCCGTAACAGACATGATCTGCTCCTCGTCCATAAACGAGGTTTCAATATCAATCTGAGTGAATTCAGGCTGGCGGTCTGCGCGCAGATCTTCGTCGCGGAAACACTTGGCAATCTGGTAGTAACGGTCAAAGCCGGACACCATCAACAGCTGTTTAAAAAGTTGCGGCGACTGCGGCAACGCAAAAAATTTGCTCTCATGGGTGCGCGAGGGCACCAGGTAATCGCGCGCGCCTTCGGGCGTCGCGCGGGTAAGAATTGGGGTTTCGATATCCAGGAACCCATGCTCATCCAGGTAATTGCGAATCGCATTGGTCACCTTGGAACGAAAGCGCAGATTGTGCTGCATTTCTTTGCGCCGTAGATCGAGATAACGATAACGCAAACGCACATCTTCACCCACGGAGGTAAAGGAGTCCAACTGGAACGGAGGCGTATCAGCCGTGTTAAGTATGGTGAGCCCGGTGCCATAGATTTCAACTTCACCGGTCGCCATGTTGGCGTTTACCGTCGATTCCGAGCGTGCGCGTACCTTTCCGGTTACCTGCAATACATACTCCGGCCGAACCTTGTCAGCCAGGGCAAAATTGTCCTCGGCATCCGGATCGAACACCACCTGCACAATACCATCGCGATCTCGCAGATCGACAAAGATCACACCACCATGGTCGCGACGGCGATCCACCCATCCACAAAGAGTTACCTCTTCACCTATATTTGCAGCGGTTAAAACGCCGCAGTACACACTGCGCATGATGTAGTTCCTGTTTTTAAATTGGTAGGGCTAAGCCTTTTTAGCCGTTGAATCAGCGGGTTTGGGTTTCGTAGTCGAATCACCGCCGCCACTGGCGGGCTTCGCTGCCTTGTCGTCGCCGGCAAGGTTTTTCTTTTTACCTGACTTAAAGTCGGTCTCGTACCAACCGCCACCTTTGAGGCGAAACGCTGCGGCAGAAACCTTTTTCTTCAAACTGGCAGTCTCACACGCGGGACAGTCTTGCAGCGGCGCATCACTGATCTTTTGCAACGCTTCCAACTCATGCCCACAGGACTCACAACGGTATTCGTAAATTGGCATTTGAATGACAATCCGTAGTTGATCTTAGCTACAAACACGGGGCCAGAGAAGGGCACCCCACCCGAAAAAAAGCGGGACATTATACCCCAGGGGCCCGCATTGATGAAGAAGCCAGCAAATGAGATGCCCGTCACCTAATTTCGCCAGTTTGCCTCCAATCCCGGAAACCTAGCAAAGTACGTGATTCAATTTTGGGCAAAATCGTAAAAAAGTGCTTATATATAGTATTTTTTGGTTGATGCGCTGGTTCGAATAAACTATATATAAGCCACGAGCGGGACAACTTGGAAATTGACCAATGCTGGGTAGCGCAGCGTCAACCAGGAGTAACTCCGCACTACAACTACACATAAAATCACTTGAGGTTGACTATGGCCGCACGCAAAACTCCAGCAAAAAAAGCCCCAGCTAAAAAAGCGCCTGCAAAGGCCCCCGCAAAAAAAGCCCCAGCTAAAACAGCAGCGAAAAAAGCCACCGCAACAACTGCAACCAAAAGCGTAACTGCTGTTCGTGAGCGATTCTCCAAGACACAAATTCTGAATCAAATCGCCGAGAACACCGAGCTCTCGCGCAAGCAGGTTACAGCGGTACTGGATGAGCTTTCAGACATCATCGAAGGTCACGTTAAAAAACGTAGCTGCGGTGAGTTTGTTATGCCTGGCCTGTTCAAAATTGTGGTTCAAAAGAAACCCGCACGCAAAGCTCGCAAAGGCATCAACCCGTTTACTGGCGAAGAAACGGTGTTCGCAGCAAAACCTGCCAGCAACGCGGTTAAAATTCGGCCACTGAAAAAACTCAAAGAAATGGCTGAGTAAGCTGCTCTCATCCCCTTAAAAAGCCCGCATCCGCGGGCTTTTTTGTATCTTGTTCTAGAAGCTGCAAAAAAGGTTTAACCGCGGCTTAAGGCGTGAAACCTGTGAAGCTCCCACTATCATCAACTTGCGAATGCGCCTCGAACCCCTCACCGACCAGGGACGCCTGCAACCGCTCAAGACGGGCTTGCAGGTCCTCATCCGTGTAGGCGACGGCGGGTTTTACCCCCCACACAGAGGCGGGCCAGGCAGCGTCACCCTCGAACCGCGCCACGTGATGCACGTGTAGCTGGGAGACAATGTTCCCTAGCGCAGCAACATTCATCGTTGTAGGAGCAAACAACGACGTCATCACTTCAGACAAATGACTGGATTCACGAATTAACTGACTTTGGTCCGCTTCACTTAGGTGATGGATCTCGCGAATTCCTGAGCGTTTGGGTACCAAAACGCACCAGGGGTAGTTCGCATCCCGGTGCAACAGCACGAGGGATAACTTAAATTGACCGACAGGCACAGTGTCCTGCTCGAGCTGGGGATGGAGTTTGAACATGGGGATTCCTCGTGTGTGCGGTCGAACTGAGACAAACCGCACCTGTCACATTTTAGCCAGTGCCTTTTATCTGCATTCCCCGCTTTTAAATTAGGGCAAACACGTCCTAGAATACTACTCCTTGACTACCCCTCCAAATAAATCGAAGGAATACCATGCGCGCCAGTCAGTACCTTATCGCCACCCAAAAAGAGACCCCTGCAGACGCAGAAGTGATCAGTCATAAACTGATGCTGCGCGCAGGCCTTATCCGCAAAATGGCATCGGGCTTATACAACTGGTTACCGCTCGGTTTGCGCGTTTTGCGAAAAGTCGAAAACATCGTCCGCCAGGAGATGGACAAATCCGGCGCACAAGAAGTATTGATGCCGGTGGTACAACCCGCTGAAATATGGCAGGAGTCTGGCCGTTGGCAACAATATGGTCCCGAGTTACTGCGTATTAACGACCGCCACGACCGCGCCTTTTGCCTGGGCCCGACCCACGAAGAAGTGATTACCGACCTGATTCGCAACGAAGTAAAAAGCTACAAGCAGCTGCCACTAAACTTCTATCAGATTCAAACCAAGTTCCGCGACGAAGTACGGCCGCGTTTTGGTGTCATGCGCGCGCGCGAATTCCTGATGAAAGATGCCTACTCATTTCATATTTCGCAGGAAAGCCTGCAGGAAACCTACGACGTAATGCATCGCACCTACTGCAATATCTTTGATCGCATTGGCCTGCAATATCGCCCGGTGCTTGCAGATACCGGCTCTATCGGTGGCTCAGCGTCCCACGAGTTCCATGTATTGGCGGACAGCGGTGAAGATGATATTGCGTTCAGTAGCGATAGCGACTTCGCCGCCAACGTGGAGCTGGCAGAAGCGCTGGCCCCCGCCAAGCAAACACCCGGAAGCAGTGGCGCAGAAGAAAAACATACACCGTCGCAAAAATCTATTGAGGAAGTAGCCGCGTTCCTGTCGGTTACCCCTGCGCAAACTCTCAAAACGTTAATTGTTCTCGGTGAAACCGAAGACGAAGGCCCTGCACCTTTGGTCGCACTTGTACTGCGCGGCGACCATTCGCTAAACGACATCAAAGTCAGCAAGCTGGAAGGCGTTGCGGACCCACTTACCTTCGCCCCGGAAGAGCGAATTAAGAACGAGTTGGGAGCGGAAGTCGGCTCGCTGGGGCCAATAGGCCTGAAGATTACAGTAATTGCCGACCGGGCTGCAGCGGCCTGCGCTGATTTTGTCTGCGGCGCCAATAAAACGGATTACCACCTTATTAATGCAAACTGGGACAAAGAAGCCAGCTACAGCCGTGTTGAAGACCTGCGCAACGTTGTAGTCGGCGACCCCAGCCCTTGCGGCAAAGGCACCATCGAAATAAAACGCGGTATCGAAGTTGGCCATATTTTCCAATTGGGCACCAAATACTCCGCGGCGATGAAAGCAACAGTCCTTGATGAAAACGGTAAAGATGTCACCATGACCATGGGCTGCTACGGTATCGGCGTTTCCAGAATTGTGGCTTCAGCCATTGAACAGAACCACGACGACAACGGCATTATTTGGCCCGACGCCATTGCCCCCTTCCAATTGGCAATTGTGCCCATCAATATGCATAAGTCAGATGCGGTGAAAGAAGCCTGTGAAACTCTTTACGATCAATGCCAGACCGCTGGCATCGACGTGCTACTCATGGATGAACCAAAAGCCCGTCTCGGCGCTATGCTGGCCGACGTTGAGCTGGTGGGCATTCCTCATCGCGTCGTTATTGGTGATCGTGGCCTTGAGCAAGGCAACATTGAATACAAAGGCCGTCGTGACGCAGAGTCGCAGGAAGTGGCTGCAGCGTCCTTATTCGAGTTTTTGCGTGAGAAAATCGCACCCTAATTATGAATGGATCGTCCCGCGCAACGCTGTTTCGCGCAATTCTGTGGCTGGCACTCACACTGCCAGCAGCAGTCCATTCTGCGGCTCGCGAAATCGATGACGAGCTGCGCGAAAAACTCAAGGCAACGATCAGTCAGGCAACCAGTTTTTCCGATCGCTATGAGGCCGAGGTCTGGCTGGTACAAAAGTCCACCGTGCTCGCCCGCTTTATCGACAGCCCACAAGAACGTCTACGCATCCTAAAAGAAGTACACAAGGCGGCTAAACAGGTTGGACTGCCCCCAGAATTCGTCCTGGCAGTAATCCATATCGAAAGTGCATTTGACCCTTACGCAGTTTCGCGCGTGGGCGCCCAAGGTATGATGCAGGTAATGCCATTTTGGAAAAAAGAAATCGGCAGAGAATCAGACAATCTGATCAAGCTGGAAACCAACCTGAAATACGGTTGCACCATTCTGAAATATTATCTCGACAAAGAAAATGGCCACTGGGCTGACGCCCTGGCACGCTACAATGGCAGTTACGGCCGCTACACCTACTCTCACAAAGTGATCAACGTATGGACGAAGTATTGGCGTTGAGCGTAAGACACGCTTGGGCAAACTTCGCCACCACTGACCAATCCGTATATTCAATATCCGTTGCAGGGTCTGTGGGCCCGCCTGTCATCCACATAATAAAGCGAATCATCAGTTTGTCCCAAAAACCATAAACCGGGTAGTTGAGACGGCCTGCGAATACTGCGGCGAGCGCAGGTTTCCAGCCTGTTTTCTGCAAAAACTTACGGGTATACGGGTTAGTATCCGGAGCACACTTCTGCGCTTTGCGCGCAACTAGGTTAACTGAGAAAAAAGCCGCACCCAGCGACTGAAGCTGCTCAAGATGCTGTATTACCCAGTTATCAAACTTATGACAGTGAACGCCGTAGCGAATGCTTGCACCGATAATCAGTGGGCCGGAAACCAGTGAGTCAGACTGTGAAAAAGCATCGATATCAAAATCGGCCAGCGGCAACAGGCTCACATGCTCGCCCGCATCGCGGAGCTGCCCGGCCATAGCCTCGGCGATTTTTCGCGTATGTCCATCAACACTGGCGTAAACAATAGTCGCCATAATTACGGCTGTACCGCAGGTTTGCGGAAGACCCAAAGCTTGCTCAGCAAAAAGGTGATAACCGGGATTGTGCACACCACAACTGCCAACGAAATACGATGCGACAAGACTAGCCAGGTTTCCATAATAAACAGCAGCAGCTCACTAACCCCCAGCGTGGTAATTGACACCACAACAAAACGCAGAAATACACCTAGATCCAATTCGCGGCGAAACGTCAGCTTGCCGTGCCCGAAAAATGAGATAGCAACAGCGGCACAATAGCCAAGAATATTCGCAAAGTAGAGCGGTACCAACGCGCGCTCGTGGGATAGCAAGGCAACAAAATAATGGGTAAGTGTGGCAGAAACGCCCACCACACCAAATATCGCCAATTGAACAATTAATGCGCGGTTGAGATGTCGACGCAGCAGGTTAATCACATCAGCCTCTAAGCGCCGAAATTAACGGTTTCAGCAACCACATACAGCGGACGATTCTTAACCTCTTTGTAGATACGCCCAATGTATTCACCCATAAGACCGAGAAAAAACATTTGAATGCCGCCTAAAAACAGAACCACTACCATGATTGACGCATAGCCCGGCACATCCACACCGAACAAAATCGTTTTAGACACAATAAACAATGCGTAAATAAATGAGGCGGCAGAGATCAATAAACCTAAATAAATTCCGACGCGGATAGGCATAGTGCTGAAGGACGCGATGCCGCTGATGGCAAAGTTCCATAGCTTCCACATATTAAATTTGGTTTCGCCTTCCGCACGTAGCGGACGCTTGAACTCTACCGTAGTATCTTTAAAGCCCGGCCAGCAAAAAAGGCCTTTCATAAAACGGTCTTTCTCAGGTAGCTGGCGAATAACATCGACAACCTTCCGATCCATTAAGCGGTAATCGCCAACATTGGCGGGTATATCCGTATCACTCATGCGGTTGAACAAACTGTAAAACCACCTCGCGGTGTTGCGCTTCAACACGCCATCGGTTTCGCGCGATGAGCGTTTGGCGTAAACCACATCGTAGCCTTCCTCCCATTTCGCGATCATCTCGTGAATTAACTCCGGCGGGTCCTGCAGGTCCGCATCAATCGGAATCAGCGCATCGCCCGTTGCAAAATCCAGCGCTGCGGTCATCGCCGGTTCTTTTCCAAAGTTACGTGAAAAGGAAACAATTTTAATACGCGAGTCTTTTGCGGAATACTCTTTGAGTAATTCTAAAGTATTATCGCGAGACCCATCGTTAACACACACAAATTCCACATCGTAAGCAATATTTTCGAGCACGTTAAATACTGTCTCGAAAAAAATGGGGATCACACTAGATTCGTTATACATAGGTACAAGAAGCGATAATTTTTTCGTACCCGCAGCAACATCGTTCATACTAAATCCTGATTTATTATTCTCTGTTACGGCGTCCCCTTCAGTCCAGCCGCACCCATATTCCCGTATGCCGACGTCGCGAGTGTTCATATTCATGCCAGGCATACTGGCCTTTAACACGTTCGTTAATTTTTTCGAACGCTTTATCGTCGTCTTTCGGGCTGAACACGATATATCTAACCTGATTACTCTGCAACCAGGCTAGGCTGTCTTCCAACTCGCCTTTATAAAATTTGTCGATTTCTTCCTTCAACAACCATATGCGCGGCACATCCCCGTGCCAGGTTCTCAAGTGCGATGGCCAACCCAGCAATACCGGCTTGCCATTAAAAATACCGTAAATGCTGGTATTGGAATAGGCATTGTCCAGCACATTTTCCAGGATGATGCCATCAGGCGCCGCTTCCAGGTATTCAAACATCTGGCGATTGGTCGCGTTATTGGTATACCAGCCGTGACCGTGTATCTGCCCAGCATAATACTTGCCCGAAAAGACATAATAATTAAAAAGGTCGGAACCGGCGCTTGCACTCAGTAGCACCATAACCGCCACACAACACCAACGCACCCAGCGAGTCAAAGAGGCCAGCAGTAATACCCCCAGTGACGCGAATACACCGACCTGCATCCAGCCCCACCATTTCATCACTGTATTTGTTCGCGCATAGTGGGCACCGGTCGGATCGTCTATGTATATCACTTCCGAAAGTACCAGAAGGAACAGCCAGAGCGCGCTAAAATACCAGGCGATACGACGCTGGCGCCCCTCCCAGCAGCCCAACACAATCAATATCAATAAAGGCCAGTGCAAGGCAAGAAACCTTGGCCATGGTGTGTGCGCATAAGTCTGCACAAACTTTACTGGTGTGGGGAGTGAGCTGGAAAGGAATGTGGTTAAGAAAGGATAAAGAAGAAAACAACCGACGGTGCCGCCGGCTAACAGCCAAATCCAGTACAAAGTCTGTTTCTGACTCCAGAGAAATATCATCCAGCCGAGAATTAGTATTACCAGTAATGGCATGGTCCAGGTGTTGGTAACCAACATAAGGGGCACGCACAGTGTCGCCAGTCCTTGAGCCGCTTTCTGCCACCGCGGGGAATCTATCGCTTCACCTTCACCTATATTACGTGCATCTGCATTACTTGCTGACACCACTCTGGCAGGAGTGCCATTTGCGAACGAGAGCGTTGAAAAAATCAAAGCCAACGCAAGCAGTAAAAGGAAAAACCCACCCACCGTGGGATGGTAGTCACCCAGAAAAAATTGGTACCCAAAATTTTCCGATGGCAACACCATTTTTTTACCACCGACGCCACCGCCGGTTTCCGGGAATACCCAAGGCCCGAGTGCACTCACATCTTTCGACGTCGGATTGAGGGTTGTGTCGCGCTCACTGCCAATAAATCGTACAGACGCGATAATATGTTCACGTGCGTGATTTGCGAGCTGGGCATGATAGCGACGCACTGCCCGCGACCGGGCTTCGGCATCCATATTCGGTTTAACATAGGTGTCCTTTGCCGGGCCGTTATAGGCGACTTTCAACAGGGGAGATATCCCTGTACCACCGAATGCAACCGTCGCGACAAACAATCCAAGTAATGCCCTTTTTTGCCAAATACGTCCAGAAAAATTCGCCAGCGCACGCTCACCAATAAAGACCAATAACGTGAGAGCCAGGCCCGCCAATAGTGCGAAAGCGATGTTGTAAGTGACTCCCGGACCAAAGCCGAAAATACGGCCCATTAAGGCGGCGCCATAGTGCTGGAAGGCATAGTAATAGTCGAAGCGATATGGCGGGTGCCAATTATCCAGCGGCGGCAGCGTCACACCTTCCATATAGTTCGTAATAAAAAAGAGGTCAGTCATACGCTCTGACGATGGCGTAATCGAGGGAAATCCGAAACGCCAGGCAAACGCATAAATAAATGCGGCTGCAAACACCAATTCAGCAACAATAAATTCTCGCCTGAATACCGCTGCTTTATTGCGCCAGAAGATCCACCCACTAGCCAGCATCAGTACGGGCATCAGCCAGCGCAATTCGCCCAAACCAATAAAATGCTCCACAAAAAACAGTGTCAGCACGAAAAACACCACAGCGAGACTGCGTGCCAAAGGAATGAACGGGCAGTAGCGCGCAGCCAATAGCGTTCCACCACTGATACAAAACCACATAAAAATGAGCGTAAAAACGAGGTAGATCGCGTACATAGTGATAACCGGTTATAGAAAAAAGCTTTGCCGAGACACGTTAAACAAAATAAAAGCGCTTAATACAAGGAACCCCGCTAAATTTATCAACGTACTCAACCTGGACATGGGCGGCCGCCAAAGCATAATCAGAGCAAGTGCCACAAAGTAATAACGCTGCTCAATCAGCGGTAGGGGAACGAATGACAACAATGCAAAAGGAACCAGCAATAGCAAAAGGTCACCGTGCACACTGGTGCGAACCGCGACCACATAGCTCAACCCCATCCAGGCGATAGGAATATAGCTGAGCACTCGCCACAGGGTAACGTCGCTGGTGTAATGCAAGAACCAATTGTGACCGTAAAACACGAGCGTTGCACTGTTGTATTTGTGGGGATGGCCATAGGTGTAGAAGTAGACAAAAAAGCCGGCTACGAGCACGAGTGCTATCCACCAATGGCGTACTAACAGCAATTTTATCTGCGGTAGCTGCTCGACATTGAACGGCAAAAATACCGCCCAGGCGACCAGCAGAAAGAAATAGAGATTGGAAAGATTAAACGATATAGGGTGTTGCTCTGCGTCGCCAACGGCAACGCCACCATTGACCGCAACAAATAGGACAAACAACACGTAAACCACAACCATAAACCGGTTGCGCCACAGCACTTGCTGTAAAAATTTCGGGTTCAGCACATTCGTTAAAATTAAACGCAATTGCATCTCGCGCGCAACCTGAAGCGCAATCATGCATGAGCAGAATGCAACCCAAATAATGTTGGGTTGACGCAGTAATACCGCCGCCAAAGCGAGCAAGCCCGCCACGCCATAGTGTCGCTGCCAGCACCGTTCCACCATAAACAATACCACCATTAACGAGGGCAGATCGGTATAGGTGAGGAAAAACAGCGGGAAAAAAAACGGAATAAATACCAGCAGTAACGTCCTGGCAATGGCCTCAGCAGGGAAAAACCGCTTAACGGTGAAATACATGGCGGGGATAACACTCGCCGCAAACAACATATGAGAAAATCGAATACCGTTCAGTGACACCAGGCCGGTTACTTTAGCCAGCGCCGCGACTATCAGGTGATAGAGCGGCAACATGGTAACGTACTTAAAAATTTCAAATCGACCCTGCATAAACCAGCCGATTTGATAGCGGTGCACATCCTCGTCACCGATACCACCTTTAAGGTGTGAAACAGTATCGAAACCCAACAGCAGTGCAGCCAGCAACAGCAGGCCAAACAGATGGATTTCATTTAACCCGGAAGACTGGGACAATTGCGACTTTAACGGTGTTTTCACAGCGACTATATCCGGCATTACACCGGCACCCTTTAAGGTTCTGGGCGGCCATTATTGGTGTTTTTACCGGGTCAATCAACCGCACTCATACAGTTGATTAACACTCTGAGACGCCGCTAGCAGCGCGGCAACCGAACCTCCACTGTGTAGCGGCTGCCCTCCTGTACTGACAAGATAAAGGGCTCGGGCAAGGAGACACCGTCGACACTCACTTCCATTCGGGTAACGGATGCAACACGACAGAAATGAACCTCTAGCTCAGCGCCACGGAATGCCCTTGTGACCCGTGCATTGTGCCAGTGGCTGGGCAGTTGCGGCTGAATCCGCAACCCCTCGGGGCAGCCGACCAGACCAAACAACCCTTCCACCAGACTGCGGTACACCCAGGAAACAGTGCCCGTATTAAACAATTGGCTGGACCGCCCTGCGGTACGCGGAAACTGGTAATAGGCGCCACGGTAGTAGTTGGGGATAAACACCGGCATTTGACCGCGCTGCAGCAGATCAGCCTCATCCGGGCCAGCAATCATTTTACGGATAACCTCGTAGCCGCGGTCGGCTTCGCCAACACAAAACAGTGACCAGGCGTAAAACGCCGCGGCGTGATTATAAATTGAGCCATTTTCTGCCGCGCCCGGATGCTTCTGCGTAACCCGCCCCACGTCTTCACGCATTTTGGTGTAGGCCGGCGCTAGCATCATCACTCCATAAGGCGTGTCCAATTGTGCGTCTATTGCATCCAGCATTTTCCCCCGTTGGCTTTCAGTGGGGGTTCCAGCCATCAGTGCCCAGCTTTGCGGATTTAAAAAAATACGCCCCTCTTCATCGCCAGCAACACCAAAGACCACGTCGTCGTCGGTGATTCCCCGGCCGTACCAGTCACCGTCCCACAAGTATTTATTGACGGCCTGATTGATCTCGGTGGCACCAGCGGCAAACTCCTCAGCCAGCGTGCGCTCCCCCAGGTGCTCGCACACTTGTGACCAAACCCGCAACCCATAGGCCGTTGCAACACTGAGCCAACCGGATACGCCTTTACCCTTGTAGCCAACCATATTCATAGGGTCGTTCCAGTCGCCCTGCGCAATGTAGTTCAGCCCGCGCGCATCGCGGTCGTTGAGAAGCCAGCGCATAGCGGCGTTAATACGCTCAAATACACTGAGTTGGCTTGATCCTTTCCAGTCTTTAACCGGCAATTGCAGAAAATCGTAGTCAGCCGTTTCGTTGAGGTAGGCTGTCAAACACACGGGCAGCCACACGCAGTGGTCTGTGTGAGGAATCTGATTGATATATTTCAGCTCTGCGTCCTCGCGCAGCAGCACGCCGTCTGGCATAGAGCCATTTTCTTCCTGTTGCGCCAACGCCCACAGAAACGCCTCTTTGGTAACCTGCGGCCGCACATAACTCATGCCCATGCTGTCTTGCAGGAAATTCCGCGTTTGCGGATCTGTGGAAAGCCGATTTACGTCACCGTGATAGAACACCTGTCGCGGCAACCAGTGGTTAACAAAGTTATCAAAATCCGCGTCATCAGTCGCGATGGTCAAAACGCCCTCGCCCTCAGCCACATAGTGCGCATATTCCTCTGCGTGCGCGGTAAACCCGGGGTCGGTGAAAAACTGCTCGCGAAGCTGTGCAATTTCAGCATCGTCCAGCGCCGGCCCGAGAATGAACCGATAATCTTCCACCGCGCGCGGAGGCATCGCAAGGCGGTATTGAAAGATCCCCGCCGGCGTTTCATAGAGCGCATCGCCGTCACCCAGGGTATCGGCTTGAACACCACTCGGGCGCTGGACACCACCCTCCCCTTCGAAGATATCCCGGCAGGCTTCCCAGTGCGTTGGCGCACGGTCGTGCAGGAAAAACGTCTTGTCCTTCAGATTTTTATTTTTGAAGTAGTCATCAAGCTTTTGATAAGGCGTAACGCAACTGCCGACGATACCACCCAGGTCTTCCCGGTAGCGGGCAGACTGATTCATCCAGCTCATAAAGCCAAGTGTCATGTAGGGGTAAACACTGATTTTTCGCGAACGGCCACTCAGGTTGGTAATTTTGAGCTGCCACAGCTCGGCCACATCCTGCTTGGGAATGGTCAGCTGCAACTCGACGCGAATGCCGAGCTTTTCCACCCGCCAACGCAAATCGCTTTTGCCGACGGAAAATACAAAGGTATCTGGCTTCGCGCGGACTGGCTCATGGGGCGCGGAAAAAAATTCGCCGGTCTCTTCATCTTTTACAAAAAAGAATCTTCCCGGCGTGTGCGCGAACATCGGCTGCTCCGGCAGCATAAATATTTTGCCTTCAACGATGGGCTGATAGCTGTACTTGGCAGGTTCCGGCTGCATGTGCTGTGCAATCGCATAGCCGCGGCAGGTAACCTGAATCATCATTTTTTTATTCCACAGAAAACCCGCGCACTGGGGCATCGCCGTCGGGCTATGCAGTTCATATCGCTCGCCGTTTTGAACGCGCTTTAACATAAAATCGTTCTCGTAAAAAAAACGCCCTTTCGGGCGCAGTCATTAGAGGTAAGGAAATCTAATTGGAGGAACTTGCTTGCTCGCGGGCTTTAAGATCCTGCTGAATAGTTTCGAGCTGGTCACCGGTAAGCGTGTAAAAACGCGTAACCACCACAGCTATTAAAGCAAACACACCAGGCACGGCAGTTTGCAGCAACACAATGCCAAACTGCGATGCGTCGGATTGTGCGGCTTTTGCCGCGTAGCCAAATGCAGCAAGTACCCACAGCATACCGGCAGACCCCATGGCGCCACCGAGTTTTTGTGCAAAGGTCGCGGCAGAGAATGTCATGGCCGTTGCCCGGCGACCGGTTTTCCACTCGTTGTAATCCGCGGAATCGGCGTACATAGACCAGGTAAGCGGTGACTTGGGCCCCAGCGCAAGACTGATTAACGCACACAGAATAAACATCACCACAATTTCCCCGGGCAAGTCACCGGAATTGTGCTGTATCAACTTGCCTGCCTGGCGAAAACTCACGACTACACTCACTACCATATCGTCGGCGGGCGTTAACGAAAGTGTCGCTGCGGCTTCACCGTTAATGGGTACCTGACGAGTAAATATCCACCAGCTTTTTTGGTGCTCCTGCCACTGATATTCGAACGACGTTTGTTCGGGTAATACAAGCAGGTCCCCAGCATCAAGCGAATAAGTCTGGCCAGCAGATAAGCTGCGCACGCCATTAAAATCCGGCTTGGGCACAAAGGTGAACAACACAGAGAGCGTACCAACCACGGCCATCAATACCATCAACAAACGGGTTTTATCCAGCATGCGTGTCATCAATGGTGCACCTGCAGCACCTACCGCATAGGCAATCATTTGCACACCTAAAAATGCACCCAGCAAATCTGGACGCTCGAGAAAATAAGTGAAATAGTAATAAGCCGAGCCTGCGCGCATGGTGATGGTCATCATGATGATCATCGACAGCGCGAATAAAATGATCCATGGGCGGTTACCCAGTAAGTCTCGGATATCTTCGAAGGGATTGGTCTTCTGGTGAGATGGCGGAGCAATGCGCTCTTTGGTTGTCGCAAACGTCACCGCAAATATAATTGCCGCTGCTATCCCGTAGAGAGCCATGGTTAGCTGCCAGCCGCGCGCATCGTCACCGCCGCCCAGGCTGTTCACCAAATCCATAGTGAAAAAATTCACCACAAAGCCGCAACTGAACGCAAAAATAAACCGAATACTGATAAGCGATGTGCGTTCTTGACTGTTTGCCGTCATCACACCAGACAAGGATGAATAGGGCGTGCTTAACACCGTGTACATCATCATCATTAAGGTGTAAGTCACGTAGGCATAGATCAATTTAGCGCTGCCAGTGAGATCCGGCGTGCTGAAGGTTAGTACTGCCGCACCTGCCATCGGTAACCCAGCGAATAACAGGTAGGGTCGAAATTTACCAAAGCGGGTACGGGTGCGATCAGCCACGGCGCCCATTACCGGGTCTGTGCAGGCATCAATTATTTTTGTGGTCAACATCATAGTGCCGGCCGCCGCCGCGCTGATACCAAAGACATCGGTATAAAACGCCGCCAAAAAAGACGCAATGGTCGTCCAGTACAAGTTAAAACCGAAGTCGCCAAGACCATAGCCCAGCTTCTCCTGCAGTGGTAATTTTGCGGTTCTTTGCTCTGCGTTGTTACTATTTGCCACTGCCCTTCCCCCGGCACATGCCCATTTATCGTTATTTATTTTTATGTGTAATTAATGCTGCCGCTGCGTAGATTCGCGCATTCTCAACTGATAGCCGCAGTTGACTTTGGTTTCCGCTGGCACTTCTCCAGCAATCGCGGCGAGCACCATCTGCGTCGCCTGCACGCCCATATCGTAGCGGGGAACATAAACACTGCTCAGCGGAGGATTAACCCGCGCCGCCGCTTCCATATCGTTAAATCCGCAAATCGCCATTTTTTCTGGTACCGCCAAGTGCATGCGCTGGCATTCGAACAGGGCACCAAGCGCCAGGTCATCATTTACGCAAAAAATAGCTTCACAACACCCCTGTGACTGGGCCATAAGACTGCGAAACAACTCCGCCCCCATGGCCAAACTCGATGGCCTGGGTGTAGTCACAATCAAGCCATCGTCACTCAAACCCGATTGATTCATGGCCTGACGATACCCCTGCAATCGCTGTTGCGCGCGGGTATCCATGCGAGCGCCCATAAAACCTAGCCGCTGAAATCCACGCTGAGTCAACTGTTTAACCATGTCGAATGCGGCCGCGCGATGCGAAAACCCCACATTCATATGAATAGGGTCTTCCACTGATTCCATAATCTGCGCCACTGGAATCGCGGCATTTCGCAACAGTTTGCGCGTAGCTTCAGTCTGGTCGCCACCGGTGATAATCAACCCTTCCGGCGCTTGACCAAGAAGCGTCCGCACCAGTTTTTCCTCTTCCAAAGGCGAATAGTGGCTGTCGGCCAGTAACACCTGGAAACCCGCTGGCCCGGTCTGATCGTAAATGCCGCGCAACACTTCGGTAAAAACACTATTCGACAGCGAGGGGATAATCACCCCGATAATTCCCGAACGGGCCGACGCGAGCGCGCTCGCCGAGCGATTCGGGATGTAACCCAAGCGGTCGATGGCGTGATCCACTCGTTCGCGCACACCCGCCGATACCTTGACAGGATTATTGATTACACGGGACACCGTGATAGCGCTAACACCAGCCAACTCGGCAACATCAGCTAAAGTAATACGTTTAGACATGGGGATATTATGAGGTATAAGCGCTGGTTTTCTCGTTTTTTTATTATTAAACTCCTTCAACCCTCTTGGGAGCCTTAGCGCGAAAAACCTTAACACAAGAATAATGTTAGCGCTACCACTCAACCAGACAATGTACCGGAGACGGTTTGAACACCTGCAATTATTCACTTGCTGAGCCAACAGCCATTATTGTGATGGGAGTATCGGGTAGCGGTAAAACCACCCTGGCCCAGCATCTAGCAAAACGGCTTGGCATAGCGTTTCTCGACGCCGATGATTTTCACCCGGCCACCAACAAAGCGCACATGGCCAGCGGGAAGCCATTGACAGACGCCATGCGTCTGCCGTGGGTAGACATTCTGCGGCAGCGGCTCAACACCGAAATAACCGCAGGCCGCAGCCTTACCCTCGCGTTTTCCGGTTTGCGCAAAAGTCATCGCGAGCTCCTGCGTCAAAGCCAGGGCCAAAAGGTGTTTTTTCATCTTACCGGTACAAAAGCGCTTATTGCAGAGCGCATGATTGCACGGAGCGGCCACTTTATGCCCGAGTCGCTTTTGGATAGTCAATTTGACGCGCTCGAACCACCGATTAGCGAACCAGATATAATTCCTTTACACATTGAACACAGTATCGAGCAACTTACCGAGCAAGCACTGAGTCACTTCCACAGGTAACCCGACAATATGGTTTTAAAGTATATATCCCAACCTTTCCTCCTCCTTTGCCTACTAGTCGGATTCAGCCCCTCACATGGCTTGGCAGAGAAGTTGATTACCGCGGATAACCCACATATCCGATACATGGGTCGCGTGGACCTGTCCAAACCTGGACAAGCCGGGGTTTCCTGGCCTGGGACGCAAATTGATACGGTAATAAACGGTGGCGAGTTGGGGATCACCCTCGACGATCAGTACGGTAAAAACTACTTTAACGTGTTTATCGATGAGGACTGGCACACACCGATTGTGATCGCCTGCGAGCAGGGGCGCAAAACCTATTGGATCAGCCGCTATTTGTCAGCTGGAAAACACCGGGTCACAGTGAGCAAGCGCACCGAAGGTGAAGAAGGCCGGACGTTATTTGTAGGATTTAATGTGGCTGACAAGGGCAAACTTTTCGCGCCTCCCAAGCTACCCCATCGAAAAATCGAATTTTATGGTGACTCTATAACCAGCGGAATGGGTAATGAAGCAGCACTGTATAGCGGCGACGCCGAGCTGGCGGAAAAAAATAGCTTTATGAGTTATGCCGCGATTACAGGCAGAAAGCTCAAAGCGGATTATCGGCTCATATCACAAAGTGGGATCGGAATTATGGTGAGCTGGTTCGACTTTATTATGCCGCAATTCTATGACCAGCTTGATGCCGTCGGCAACAACGAAACGGCGTGGGATTTTAGTCTGTGGCGGCCGGATGTTGTGGTGATTAACTTGTTCCAAAACGACAGCTGGCTGGTTGAGAAGCGCCTCAACCCGGTTCCATCAGACAGCGAGCGCATCAATGCGTACAAAGCCTTTCTTTCCAGCGTGCGCCACAAATATCCCTCTGCGTTAATCGTTGCGACTTTGGGCAGCATGGATGCAACGCGCAAAACATCGTCTTGGCCAGGCTATATAGAGTCAGCCGTGGCGTCCTTGAAGGCAGAACAACAAGACAACCGAATAGTCACGTTATTCTTCCCGTTCGAAGATTACGGCCAGCACCCACGGGTATTTCATCACCAGCGCAACGCAGAACGCCTGAGTGCGTTTATCGCAAAAAAGATGAACTGGAAAATGTGAGGGAAACCAACTGCCTCTACCGCAGCATAAAAAAAGGCGCCTGATACGGCGCCTTTTTTCTGATCACGAAGAGCAGCTTATAGCTTGTCTGCGTTCTCAGACAGGTACTTAGCAACACCAGCTGGTGATGCGTCCATACCAGAATCGCCGTCTTTCCAGCCAGCAGGACATACTTCGCCATGCTCCTGGTGGAACGCCAGTGCGTCAACCATACGCAGCATCTCATCAACATTGCGGCCCAGTGGCAGATCGTTAACAACCTGATGGCGCACAAGACCTTCTTCGTCGATCAGGAAGGAACCACGAAAAGCAACGCCACCTTCTGACTCTACGTCGTAGGCTTTACAGATTTCGTGAGTCATATCAGCAACCAGTGTGTACTTAACTGGGCCGATACCACCTTCGTTAACGGGGGTGTTGCGCCACGCATTGTGGCTGAAGTGAGAGTCGATAGAAACGCCAATCACCACAACGCCGCGTTTTTCGAACTCAGCCATACGGTGATCGAACGCCAGCAATTCAGAAGGACATACGAAGGTGAAGTCCAGCGGGTAGAAGAATACAACCGCTTTTTTACCCTTGGTCGCTTCAGCGAAGCTGTAAGTGTCTACGATCTCACCGCTGCCCAATACAGCAGGTGCAGTAAAATCGGGTGCAGATTTGCCGACTAATACGCCCATAGTTTTCTCTCCAGAGATTTTGAATTTGTGAGGATGGCCATTGCTATCTGTTTTTTCGCTGCCCAGTCGTTCGGCTGGGGCAAGTAGCTGTCGATAGCCCGCGCTAATGATACACAGGCTAAAGCAAAATTTTTATTAATTCTGCAAATGACGAAGATTAATTCCCTCCGCGAATAAGCGGTTTTTAGTACAAGCTGCACACACTGAAATCAATTTGTTTATTGACGCACCACAAATTATTGATAAAAATGTAATTGACAATCATTCCTATTCACACTAACCTACAGTCAATAGTTATTCTCATTTAGCGCTATAGCTAAAAGCGTTCAATCGTATTACCCAATTAGAGACCCACTAAAGAGAGCTTCTAAACCATGTACGTTTGCTTGTGTAAAGGTGTTACCGACAGCGCCATCCGCGATGCAGTCGACGCAGGTGCCGAGAGTCTGCGCCAAGTCCGCGACCAGTTGGGAGTTGCCAGCCAGTGTGGTAAATGCGCTTGCGTCGCCCGGGAAGTTATCAACGAACATATGGAAAGCGCTCGATCAGACACCGCTGGCGCGATTTTCTACGACGTCGCCTAAGGCTCAATCGCAACGCGAATAGTTATCGCCTTCATTCTTAAAATTCTGTTTCAAATCAATAGCTTGAATTGACAAATAGGCGCCATGCTTCCAAACTGGGAGGGTTTTGCACAGCCCCCACAGGAGAGGATTTATGAAAGGCGACGCGAAAGTCATCGAGTATCTGAACAAGGTGTTAGGAAACGAGCTTGTAGCTATCAATCAATACTTTTTGCATTCGCGAATGTATAAAGATTGGGGGCTCAAGGAACTTGCAGAACACGAATACAAAGAGTCCATCGATGAGATGAAACACGCGGACATGCTCATTGAGCGCATCCTCTTCCTTGAGGGGCTGCCCAATCTGCAAAGTCTTGGCAAGCTGTTGATCGGTGAGACCACACCCGAAATGCTGGAATGCGACCTGAAACTCGAGTTGCTCGCTATCCCCGATTTACGTGAGGGAATAGCTTACTGTGAGTCAGTGAAAGACTATGTATCCCGTGACCTTTTAAACCACATTTTGGAGAGCGAGGAAGAGCACGTCGACTGGCTGGAAACTCAACTTGGCTTAATCGATAAAGTCGGCCTGGAAAACTACCAGCAATCGATGATTTCGGAGTAACCCCTCCTTCCCAGCACTCTGCAACCGGAAAGATCGCTAAGGTCTGTTGACACAAGCTACGGCGATTTTTCCGCAACAATTTCCTCCACAGCTAACTTAAGCGATTGCAACCGGTTATTCTCGGGCATCGCCGCAAGTGCCGTTTGCACGCGCTCCTGTGCAGCAAAGAACTGCTCATCCCCAACCTGCCGCCAAACCGCTCGGGCAAATTCATCAACCATGGCGTCGCGCCCCTCTTTAGCCCGTTGATTCTTGGGTTCGCGCCGCAGAATACGTTGGTAGTAATAGTCTGCGTTGTCGTTTTCAGGCTGGAAAAACTCGCCCTGGCGCACACGCAACTCAGCCATACGGAAGTAATCGTCTATCTCCCGCACATACGCCACTTGTCGCTCTATTCTCCTTTGTAACGTCTTAGCGCCACTGTGGCCCTCAATCACATCGAGTGCACTTTTGGTTTTTGCCAGCGCACTTTGGAGTTGGCCTTGCTTGAACAGGGCACCCGCTTCACTAACTAACTCCGCAGCTACCGCCTGCAACCCATTTTTCGCTACAAGGTTGGTTGAGTCGAGACGCAACACGGCTTTGAAACTCGTTGCAGCGTTTTTACCCGATGGACGCACCAACTGGCCTGCCTCCTGATACGCCTGCGCTTGTGACAGAAGAGCGCTGATCTGCTGCTGCCGCTCAAGCTCTTTACGCGTGCTGTCGAGACCAGCAAGTGAGTACCCCGCAAAAACATGCTCTACCTGTTCAAGCTTTTGCTTTGCCGCAGAGAACTTGCCCGCCACCAACAAGCGTTCAATATCCGCCAGCCCCTCTTTGCCCAAGCTGGCAAGGTTCGCCTCGGCGACAGAGTCCTCTGGGGAGAGATTGAGTAAATCGATATTCGCTTCCACCAGCGCGTCTAAATAGGTCGCATCTGACCTATACAAGCGCTCCAGCGTAACTATTTTTTCCCGTGCGACCTCAAGCGGGTCTGGCGTGGGCGATGGTGACGCCTTATCAGAGGTCTCGGTGGTGCTAGCGCTCGCCTTTTGCCGCTCAATGGCGCCTTCTGCCAGGGCTTCGGGCTCGACCACAGCTGGAGTTTTTCCCTGATCGCCGGTCACGTTCGAACCATTTCGACTAGAAATACCGTCCGCGCCGGCCGCTCGCAAAGGTTGTTCCGCAAGGGCTGCAAATTTTTCACCTGCGAGATCAAGCCAAGGCTGTATAACTTCCGGCCGCTGTTGGTAAAACAACCAACCGCCGAGGCTTGCGGTCAGTACCAGCCCTATCAACCAGGGGAGAACACCACTGGAGGACGGGGTTCCAGGATCACGATCGTCATATACAACACTGATTGCATCGATGTTTTCGATAGTCGCTGACTGCACGGTCGGCAGGTCACGGTTGTCATCTTCGATCCCATCAGCATGCGCAAATGCAACACTTTGATCTACAAGAGCAACATCGATCCTCTGCAGGTCGTCGATCAGGTCTCCCGCGGACTGATAGCGATCACGGGCATCCTTCGCCATCAATGTATCCACAATGGGTTGTAATGCCGCCATGCCCGGAGGCAGTAAGGGTACCGCCTCAGTTATATGCTTAATACCAATCGCTACCGCAGATTCCGCGTCGAATGGCACCCGACCAGATAAAAGCAGGAAAAAAACCACCCCCAGACTGTACAAGTCAGAACGAAAGTCCACCGATTTGCCCTTCGCCTGCTCAGGCGACATATAGTGCGGCGTGCCTATGGCCACACCCGTCTGGGTAACGCTTTTATCGAGCGTAGCCGCCCGCGCGATGCCAAAATCCATCAATACCGCACGGCCGTCGGAATTGTGAAACATGATATTTTCGGGTTTGATGTCGCGATGGACGTAACCTTTACTGGCTGCATAATCCAGCGCTTTGGCAATATCCAGGATGGTAGTGATTTTCTGTTGCAGGCTTAAGTTGTGTCGAACTTGCTTGAGGTCGCCGCCATCAATGTATTCCATGGCGAGAAAATAATAACCGCTGTGCACCCCCACGTTATGCACAGTCACAATATTCGGATGAACCAGCTGACTAACGATTTTAGCTTCACGGAAAAAGCGCTGGCCGAACGATTCGTCCTCCGCAAGAGCGCGAGACATGATTTTTAACGCTACTTCGCGCTCGAAGATTTCCTGCTGAGCAAGATACACAGTCGCCATTCCCCCCTTGCCAAGGGTGCGAAGTATCTTGTAGCCGGGGATAGTCACAGCCATGTTATGGACCCTATTGTACTGGCGGCGATTAACGGTTATCCCACAATAATAGAGTCATAGCTCCGGTTTGAATACCGAAGCCATATCAATTTCAGACCAAGTATTAAAAGCTGCGATTACCGGACTTTTGGCCGTCCGCGCACCCAGAGCCAGGTGCCGGAAAACGCCAACAGTAAAAACCCCACAGCGAACAGATCGAGGAAAAAAGGCCCCATTGAACCCAAGAACCGGCCTGCGTGTATATCCAGGACAAGACGCTCCCAGGAGATACCACTTGCAAAGTGCTCCATCAGCGCAGCCGATTCAACAGCACCAATCGCTGCAGGCTCGGACCATAAATCTGCCTCGCGTGGCTCCATGGGTACCCAGCCGTTCAACTCGGCATCAGCCAGGTAATATTGTCCAGTGGATTCGAAGACGACCTGCTGGCCCAATAAGCCCAGCCGATCGATGGGAACGGGGACGCCGTAGGCTGCAGTCATCAGTTCTATCAACTGCCAGTCGCCGGTAAACAGCGCCAATGAACGCTCGCAAGCGATCAGGTTGATGTCGGTAAGATGCACTCCCCCTACCAATGGGCCGTCGCAGCGACCGATCTCTCGGCCGTCAACGAATAGCCGTTCGCCGAGCTGAGCGACGGGAGCAGCGTTCGTCTCAAACGCAACCGGGGACGGAGGTGAGATGTGGTAAGCACCAAGAATCCAGGGCGATGAAATGTCGTGCTGGGGCAGGCCAAGTTGATCGCTATGGTTCAGCAGAAGACCCGTGGAGGCCAATAAAACCACCACCAGCGCACAGAATATTCCTAAACGTTTATGCCACTGTATGCAGAAACGTTTGAGTTTGCCGCGAGAGGGAGTTTTAACCATGTTGCTGGGTGTGCGCATGAAGAAATAGCGCGAGTTTAGCGACTTTTTGCGCTGCACGCACCGAAAGGGTCGCTCCGGTAATACCATCTATTGAGTTGCTCAAACGGGCCTTACGGCCCTCGCCCTCCAGCACCGCGCCATGAAATTGGCGCGTGAAATATCCTTGTTGGATTTCACCACCCCGACTTTCTCTGTAGGCGAGAACACGCAGTTCATCAATGGCATCGCCGTCGATAACTACGCCCAGGGTAATCGGTTGCTCTTTACCCACTTCTTCAAGAATCCACGCGGAGCGCACACCGGATCGCCAGTAGCGTACCCGCATCTGGTGGAAATCGTAGTTGAGGTCGCGTGATATCTGAGCGCGCAAATCAGCGGTTAACCAGAGGGTTTTGGCTTGGGGCTGCTCATTGAAAGCCTGGTCGATAAAGTCAGTCGCGCTGGTTTCCGAAGCCGCTGCCGGCAACGCAAAGCCGGCCAACCAGGCGAGCAAACACATTTCGCTGGCCAGCTTCCAAAACATCCGGTAATTTAAATGAAACAAGTGCCGCCCCCCTTAGATCAGGGCATTATAGACAAAGCAAATCGCGATTAATATCCGGGAAAAGGCGCGTAAACTCGCTAAAGGTGAGAATAACCCTCACTGGCGGTGAATATTTCACTGTCACCAAAGTTTGGCCAGCATAAACTTGTCTCCGTCGGTGAGATTTGCTCAGTGCCTAATCACCCTTGGATCTTCGGGGCGCTGGGTAAATCTTAAAGAAGTATGTTTTAACGGAGCCATTTCGGCTCCGTTTTTTTACCTGCAAAGGGAGCTAGCCTGCCCGATTTTTGGCACACAAAACAACAATATTTATTGGAGACATAATAATTGGACAACGCGACAGAATGTGCGAGAAACGAGCCTAGCCGTTAAAAAAGAGGGCGAAACCGGACACGCGGAACCACAGGCTCCCAGCGTAAAACAAGAGCTAATACCCGCCTATCACCAAAACCCAGAAGCGATCTTAGAGCGTCTCGAAGACTGAAAAAATCCGCAAAAATCTGGTTTGCCCTGAAAGGTGAGACAATTCGGAGGTAGCAAGACAGCTGAGCTGATTAGGAGCTTCCCGCTCCAGGCCACAAATATCGTTCCCCTACCGGAATCGGACCCCGCATTCCGCTAATTAACGATCCTTGTTTATGCATCCATTAATAAAGTGGCTCATATCCCAATGACAACATACCCTGTCTATAATCAACTCAGGTTCCGTTGCCGCCTTGCTACCGCTGGTAACTTTAGTGTGCGCCACCTCGTACCTCAGTACCCTAATACCTAGCAGAATGTGAATAATTCACATTTTTCTGGGTAATTAGCGTTTGAACCGGCTGCACTCCCTGCGCCACTCGCGGTATCATTAAGTAACACCTACAAGAACACATACTCTGATTATGCTTAAAAACGTTAGCCTGTTTGCGAATGTTCCAGCACAGTATCTGGAACAACTGGAAAAACTGAGCGTCACTCGCAGTTACCCCAAAAATACAATTCTGGTTACCGAAGGTGATGAGTCTAATCACCTCTACATTATCAAAAAGGGCAAAGTGAGCGTTTTCCTGACCGGCGATGACGGTCGACAGGTGATTTTGAATTTCATGACAGAAGGCGAGTACTTTGGTGAGCTTTCGCTTTTAGATGGCGAGCCGCGATCAGCCTCTGTTATGACGGTATCCCCGTGCGAATTTATTGCCATTTCTCGAGCCAGTTTCCAAGACCTGCTAAAGAATAATCAGGAGTTTTCTCAGTTCATGATTTGTGAACTCACCAAGCGCATTCGCGCGCTGACCGAAAGCGTGCGCGATTTGGCACTGCTGGACGTTTATGGCCGCGTGATCCACACCTTGGAAAAGCTGGCAGATGAAAACAATCGGATCGACAACCCAAAGGTCACCCACCAGGATATCGCCAACATGGTCGGAAGTTCACGGGAGATGGTGAGTCGCATAATGAAACAGCTGATTATCGGCGAATATATTGAGCAACATACCAGCTTTATTCTACTCAAGAAGAAAATGCCGAAATATTGGTAGACCTGAGCTTTACCTATTGCAAAACTTCATGAGCCTATATGTCTCTACACAGGACCTAACAGGCGAGACGCAGTGTTAGCGCAGAAATTGGTAACAAGAATGACGATTAAGGGCCTGTAGAAAGCGCACACTAGCCACTTTGCTAGCCATTGAACAGCCAGGCCCAACCCCCTCCCGCCGCAGCAAAGCGCCTCAGTAGCCCCCGGCAAAGCCCAGACCTGTGATAAAAACGTGATAAACAGGTGACCCGAAAGCGAAAGCTTCGCGGTATAGTCCCCCCGAAACAGCCAGTCAACACTGTCAACGGAGATGACGTGCTCCACCGCGCCGTATGACTGGCCTTCGCGTTGAAACATCCAAAGGCCCGCACATGGCAGAGAACATTCTTGTAATAGAAGATCAGGAAGAAATTAACGAGCTGATCGCGCTGAACCTGGAAACACTGAACTACACAGTTACCCGTGCGCTAGATGGCGATATCGGACTGAACCTAAGCCTCAATACCCGCTTTGACCTGATCATTCTCGACGTCATGCTGCCGGGCATCGATGGCCTGCAAATCTGTCAAAAGTTGCGTAGCGCAGGCGTGTTGACGCCAATTCTGATGCTCACAGCAAAAAAATCCGAAGCAGATCGGGTTGTTGGTCTGGAAGTGGGCGCCGATGACTACCTGACCAAACCCTTCAGTGTGCGGGAACTCCAGGCCCGTGTTCGCGCGCTCCTGCGACGTGTCGCTTTTAATACCCAGGAAACCAATCCTACGGCCGGCCCCGACCAGCTGGTGTTTGGCGACCTTAGTATCAACAAAAACAAACACGTGGTTACCTTGGCGGATGAGGAGATTAAACTCACCGCAAAAGAATTCGACCTACTTCTGTATCTGGCCAGTTCTCCCGGTCAGGTTTTTAGCCGCGACCAGCTCCTGAGTGCCGTTTGGGGCTATCACCACAGCGGCTATGAACACACTGTTAATTCACATATTAACCGACTACGCGCAAAGCTGGAGCCCAACGCCAGCGAACCTCGCTACGTGCTCACAGTCTGGGGGGTGGGGTATAAATTTTATGAATAGTGCAACGCTCTACCGGCGTATGGCCACTTGGTTGCTGGTGACCTTTGTTCTCATCACCGTGCTGCTGATTGTCATATTCACACGCGCTTCTCGTGGGTATCAGCAGGAAATTACCCAACGAATGCACCGTGATCTGGCCGGCTTTGTTGCCGATCACTACTTGTTATTTGATGGCGAACAGCCGGATCTGGCGGTGATCGAACACACATTTCACGACTTGATGATTCTCGGCCCCAATTTCGAATTTTATCTGTTGGACCCTGCGGGCCAGATTCTCGCGTACTCCGCCGACCCGCAAAAAATAAAGCGCCACACCATTGCCATCGCGCCGCTGCAGGCGTTCAGCTCAGGCCCAAAAGATAAATTGATATACGGCGACGACCCTCGTTCCTTGCACCGACATAAAATATTTTCTGCCGCGCCCATCTACAACGAAAACCAACAACTAGCCGGCTACTTGTACGTTATTCTAGGCAGCGAAATTTACGAAGACATCGCCACTATGGTGACCCAAAGCAAGATTATGCACTGGGCGCTATGGCTGATTGGCGCCAGTCTCGGGCTCGCGCTCCTCACCATGCTCTGGCTCACCAGGGTTTTTACTCGCCCATTGGCACGACTTACCCAGCAGGTTACGGCGATTCAAGCCACCGGGTTCAACCGCTTCGACCAAGCAGAAGACTCACTCGGCGCACAGCTACAGGAGTGGAATGGCGACAGTCAGAATGAAATAGACAAATTGGGCAGCGCATTCGCTCAGCTGTTAAACACCCTGAATCAACAATACACCAACGTGCTCACTGTCGATCAACTCCGCAAAGAGCTGCTCTCACATGTCTCACACGATTTGCGCACACCGCTTGCGTCACTGATGGGCTACCTCGAAACCTGGGAAATACACCGCAGCGACCTCAGTGAAAAGCAAAGCACGGAATACATCGCGATAGCGCGCAAAAGTGCCGAGCGAATATCGCATCTGGTCGAACAACTTTTCGAACTGGCGCACCTGGATAGCGGTACAGTGCAAGTCAATCGCGAGCCCTTTTCGCTGCCCGAGCTAGTACAGGATGTACTGCAGAAATTCCAGATCAGCGCCAATGACAAACAGGTCACGCTTGGGGTCACGCCAAACGACAGTCACATTCGGGTGGTGGGAGATATTGAGAAGCTCGAGCGTGTCTTTACCAATCTGGTTGAGAACGCATTGCGCCACACCAATGCTGGCGGCAGCATCACTGTAAGGCTCAAACAAGACACCCGCTTTGTGGCAGTAGAAGTTGTCGATACCGGTGTCGGCATTCCTGAAGCAGACGTGCCGTTTGTTTTCGACCCCCATTTTAAGGCGGGAAACAGCGTGCGAGGCAATACCGCACACGGCGGCCTAGGGCTGGCGATCACCAAAAAGCTGTTGGACTTGCACCACGCCCATATTGAAGTCCGCAGCCAATTGGATCTTGGCACGACCTTCCAGTTTGAACTCGAGGCAGCCTGAAGACGGACTAAACCTGCAGGCAGGAACACGCTGATGGCAGCAAAAATAGGTCGCTGCAATTATTCTGGCAGCCAACCCAGTGCAATCGCACGCTCTATCTTTTGCATTAACCAGCGGTGGAGGTCGGGAAATTCATCGGCAATAAAGGCGTGTTTTTCCTTAACCTGACCGGCTTTGACTCCCATGTCCCGCCAGGCTCGCCCCTCACTTCCAATATTCAGTAGCAGTGGGAGTATGCGGTCGACAACTTTCAACAAACGCGCTTCCGGGCTTATCCCGTCTTCCTGCTCGTCCCACACCTCGGTGAGCTCTGGCACAGTATTGCCGGGGTGTTCGGCTAACCGCAGCACCCCGTTGCGCTCGACAATATGGGCATCAGCTCGCTCAGTTGCATAGAGAAACGTATCGCCCGCATCAATTTCCCCTAGGTCGTGGACCAGCGCCATTTTCAGCAATTTTTCTTCGTCGAGCGCCAGGTCGAATCGACGTGCAAGCTGCCAGGCCGCCATGGCGAGTTGCCAGGAATGTTCTGCTGAGTTTTCACGCCTGACACCGCCACCGATATAGCTTTTTCGCTCTACCAGTTTTAGGCCATCCAACTCGTTAAAAAATTGGTTCATTTGTTCGAATGCTTCGCTCAATTTGCCCTCCAGAAAGCAAAAAAGCCGGATTCCTCTGAACCCGGCTTTGGGAGTTTACATGATGCCTGCTCGCTACTGTCCTTGTAGAGCCTCCAGCACACCAAAGTAGGCGGCCTTTTGCTCGTATGGACCATCCGCCGGGCCAGTAAACAGTAGAGGCCAATCGTCTACGCCCTGACGCTCGTTAAAAGTATGCAACCAGCTATCGCCATCCCAGATCCCCCAAATAGTGAGACCACCGCGCTGCGGTGCAGGCACGTTAGCCAGGTAAGCTTCAACAATCGCTTTATAGCGCGCTTTCTGCACGGCCGCTGCGGCTTCGGTGTAACTGGCGTATTGCGGGAAAGGCGTCGATGCGTAGGGGTTGTTTATCGGCACATCCAGCTCAGTAATTTTTACCTTTAAGCCGCGATCGGCAACCGCTTTAAAGGCGGACCCAATAGCCTCGATTGAGGGCCAATCAATCTGTACATGCATCTGGAAGCCAACGCCTGTAATAGGTACTTCGGCAGCAAGAAGATCATCGACCAGGGTCAGCAGACAATCGAGCTTCGCGCTGTTACCCCCTTCTGTGTCGTAGTCGTTGTAATACAACTCCGCATCGTCGTCCGCAGCGTGGGCGGCGATAAAGGCATTGGCGACAAAGTTTTTGCCAGCTTTTTGATAAAACAGCGAATTGCGCCAGCAACCTTCTATGCCATTCTCGTCAATCACCTCATTCGCCACATCCCAGCTCACCACATCGTCTTTAAAGTGTTCGGCAATGGTCGACACATGGGTGTTAAGCATTGCCTGAAAATCCCCACTGTAGCTACTCATCCATGTGGGAACCTGATAACCCGAGTGCCAGATAAACGTGTGTCCATGCACCGAAAGTCCATTGGCCTTGGCCCAGTTGATCATCGCATCGGCCTGATCAAAGGTGTATGAGTTTTCCCCTGGATGCAGATAACTCATCTTCATAATATTTCCGGCCGTCAGCTGGCTGAAATGTGTTTTTAGCACGTTCTGTTTTTCTGGCATGCCGAGAAAGCTACGGTATTCATTGCCAGCGGTCACCGCCATTCCTACAGGAAACGTTGCCACCGAACTGAGAGTTGCACCGCCGGTACTTGAACTACTTGAAGAGCTGGAAGAACTTGAGCTGCTTGAAGAACTGGAGGAACTCGAACTACTCGAGCTGGAAGAATTTGAGCTGCTGGAAGAACTTGAACTACTCGAAGAACTGGAAGAGGTGCTGGAAGTGGAAGAGCTACTGCTAGATGAACTGCTGCTGGAGTTACCACTGTTTGGTGGCGGTGTTGAAGAGTCGTCCCCCCCACACGCCGCCAGGCTCAGAATTGAGGCAAGCAGCGCAAGTGGCACTGCCCTGGTTTTTATTTTAGCCAACATGTTATGAATCAATACCATGGGAAGTACACCTCGAAGCACACAACTAATTGATGATGCTTCGAGTGTAACTCACAATGTTTTATCTACTCGTAACGAATGTTAAAACTGGTAACCCATGCCCAAATTTATGCCACTAAAATCACCAGCATCTTCATTGTACTGCTGGTAGTCTGCTTTAAATACAATATTGTCTAATGGGTAGTAGTTCACGCCCAGTTCGACAATTTCTTTGCTCTCATCCTGCTGCTGCGAATACTGGCTAATACGAGAGTAGAACCCCCACGACGATAATGGCTTCCAATTCACTTCAGCATAACCGCCATCTTGTACATCCATACCCGCGTTTTTAGCCGCGTCGCCAGCAAGGCTCCAACTTGCGTACAAGCCTTTCAGGGTGACACTACCCAAATTGTAAATCACGTGGCCGCCGATCAAGGTCGCGGATTCCGCATAACTGGTTTCGGCACTCTGATCAAGATCTGGTTGATATTGACCATAAACCGCAAGCTCCAGACCTTTCACTCCGCGGTATGCGACCCGCCCCGTCACGGCGAGATCATAAGCCGATGCGAAGGACGCTTTTTGTTTTCCCGCTTTTAAGTTAAACGGTTCGGCATCCGGATCGGACGTTGGATCTTCGGTTTTCAGGCCTTCAGAAAGCATCACATCGTAACTAAAGCCATTCGAGAAACTCTGCTTAATACTGGTGGCGGCGCCGTACCAGGTGGTTGGGATAATCGTCGTTTCAACGATTGGACGCTCAACACCATAAAAGGTGGTCGGCTCGTGTGTTTCGTTAATGATACCCAAAGGCATTAACTGCACACCGGTACGCCAGTGCAGATTATCCTGTATGTCCAGCTCGACATACGCCTGCTCCATTTCCACCGCGCCGCGACTTCCCGCGCTGGAAATTGCATGTTCAACTTCCCATTCGGTCACCAGCCGCGCGTTGTCGGCAAACTCATATCCCACAAACAGCACGACGCGGTGCATATCCAATTCACGTACGTCTTCATCGTCGCTGCTCAGGTTAGTGTAATGCAGCTCTCCATAGCCACCCAGGGTTACCCGAGAGCGACTGTTGTCGCCTTTGGAGGATTCCACTTCGTCGGCAATAATATTCAGACGCTGGTTCAACTCCTGCTCCAGCTTTTCGATACGCTCCTGAAGCGCCTCCACCGTTGCGTCTTCATTTGTCGATTGTGCGGCAGCGGTAGACGCTATAAGCACTCCCATCAGCGTCATACCAGACACGCCAGCCATGCATTTCGTTAACATGTAAACTCTCCTAATCCCCATCAGTAAACGTAATACCCAAATCCACGTCCAGACCATTGGGTATTTCGCGTTTAAAATTGCCATCCAGCAGGCTTACGCCCACTTCAAAATCGGTCACGTTGCGGGCGTCTATGCTCTGATAAACAAACGCCAGATTCCCCTCCACGGTATCGGCGGCCTGTGCCGCTCCCGCAGAACGCATTACTGCAATAAAATTAAACTGGTCTTCTTGCCGACCATGTAACAGCGCGTCGACTTCGGCAACAGTTGCGGACATCAACTCCCAGGGAATATCCGCGATTTGGGCCACAGAGGTAACCGCAGAGCGCTGCTTTAAATAATCCAGATGCTCCTGCACCACAGTAAGTAATTCCGTTAGTGGTGGTGTGCCATCGGGCAATTCTGCGGCAAGGAAGCGCTCACGATAACTGCGCGTCTCACCGTTGTAGCTCTGTTGCCAGCCAACCGTAATCGCTTCCGCACGTTTTACCAATTGCGCGGCATGCCCTGTGAGTAACTCACAACGCGCACTGCTGGCAGCGTAGCTTTGCACTATGGCGTCACTGTCCCGTTGCTGGTTCGCAGATTCAAAACTGAGTACCTCGAGGGCGAGTAAACCACCTTTTTGAAACGGCAGAAAATCGAAATAACCACTGCCTAAAGGCTCACTAGTGGCGATTACATCCGCGATTTCTTCGCGCACAGTGGCGGTGTAGCTGGTGCCCCGCAAGCGATAGGCATCGACGAACATAAAGTTGGGAAATACCACATCATTTTTCATTGGCCCAAAATTATAGGGCAGCAGGTGGTACCAGTGCAGCGCCAGGTTCTTCCAGCTTTGTTGAAGGTCTGCTAACGAATTCGCGTCCTGCAGAGCACAGAAGTTATCCGCATTCTCGCCGTAACTCGCCGCAGCCGCCGCAAATTTTTCCGCGACGGGAATAATCTGGCGATCAACCACAAGCTGTAGTGTTTTATCCAACGCGCTTTGTGTAGGCTCGACAGGATCGTTACTCCGGCTGCCGCCACAGGCGAAGAGTGCGCCGCAAATTACGGTGAGCAGGAGTGAATGTGCAATTTTTTTTTGCATGGTCTGGTTAAATTCCTTAAAGCGTCATAACCGAAAGGTGATTATCCCACTGCCAACCGGTGTAAGTCTGGCGGCGCTCCGGCAGCTCTTTTAGTGTCGCGGCATCAATAACGCGCACCAGGCCTTGGGAGTTGCTGAGGATAAAGGCGGAATCGTCGCTGGTGCTGGCGATTCCACACACATCGTGAAAGCGATGATAACCTGCCAACGCGCCATCACCTATCCGAAAAAAGCACGCAATATCGCCGCGTGGGCTGGTAATGCCTGCAGTCGCGTGCCGCGAATTCACTGCCACGCTACCCGCGTAATCGTCCATTGCCGCCCACAGGTTTACTGGAGCAGAACAGGCGCGCGGCGACTCGCCACGCCGGTGCAGCCAACCGAGAGGGTTTACGTCGGTGTTATCCATAGCCGCGCGCTGCAGCTGAGTCGCGAACACCACATCGCCTGTTGCAGTTACCGCCAGGTGCCGAATACCCGCTTTGGCTTCAGCCAAATACTGTTGCTCCTGCACCGCGCCCGTCTGCGCGTCCAGATAGGTAAGGTTCGGCTTCATTGTTGCCAGGTTAAGTACTTTTTTGCCGGTCTCGGCGCGAGTGTGAAGCCCACCATTAGCCACTACCAGCGTGCGACCATCAGGCATAAAGGCAAGTTGGTGTGGCCCAATACCACCACTGGAAAACTCGCCGGTGCGCGCCAAAGTATCTGCTCGATACATGCCGATGTACCCTGCACCATCTTTTTCGTCCGCTTCCGTTGTGAACAGGGTACGACCATCTGGGCTGACGCAGGCGTGGCCGGCTAAAACGCGATTTGCGGGGCAGTCAACTGACAGGATCAACTCGCGGGTTGCGAGATCAGCCACGGCGAGGGTGCGGCCGGGCCGCCGGGCAACCATCAAAATACGATTGTGGCCAATGCCAATCACCTGGTGTCCGCGAAACCCGGTTTGAATACGCCCTGCGGGCAATCCAGGTTCGTCCATCCAGCCGAGCCCGAAGTCGTTCTTGCCTTGTGCCGAGAGGATGACTTCCTCCGGCGGCTTTGCAGGCAAAGCCCAGGAAGGCAGATTAAGGCCGCCAAAGGCAAGGGCAGAAAGCCGCAACAACTGACGTCTGTTCACAGTGACTCCACAAATTTAATCAACGCCTGGCGCTGTAACTGCGGCAGGTTAATAAAGGTTTCGCGCACCGCTGCAGCTTCTCCTCCGTGCCACAGAATCGCCTCCTCCACACTGCGGGCGCGACCGTCGTGCAAAAGTTGTCCGCTGCCATTCACCAACGCGCTAACGCCCACCCCCCAAAGCGGTGGCGTTCGCCATTCGCGCCCAGAGGCAGAAAAATCGCTGCGTTGATCCGCCAGGTTCTCGCCCATATCATGCAGCAGCAGATCGGTGTAAGGCCATATGTGCTGATTCGCGAGGTGGTCGGCGATACCGGAGCCAGTCACATAGTCCGGCTGATGGCAACCCTGGCAACCGGTTTGATAAAACTGTGTTCTTCCGCGCAATACGTCCGCATCTTGCGGTGCTCGGCGGGCGGGTACCGCCAAGTTGCGGGAAAATAACACAACCAGATCCAGCAGCGATTGCGGCAGTTCATGGCCGTTTTCGTCGTTGCCCGAAGGAGCGGCTAGACACGCAGTTTGTTGCGCGGTACATGGCTGATCCGAAAAAATCGGATTGGTGATACCGACATCATTCACAAATGCCGCCGCCACCGTAACCGGTAAGTCCGCGCGGTTCGCTTTCCAGCCGAAACGCCCCAGTTGCATGCTGTTGGTTTGCGGGTCCCAAACCCGATTTGCACGCCCGGAGATTCCGTCTTTATCATTGTCCTGCGGGTCTTCCCGCGCCAGTATCGACGCCTCCGGCACAGCTTCGAGCAACCCCACACCCAGCATCGGCGGCGCATTGCGCAGGCTGGTGCGGGCGTTGTCGAGTGAGCCATAGCGCAATTTGTCGATGCGCGCTCTGGGCTGACGTAATTGAGCCGTCTCGCCATCCGGGTAGCGGAAGGTTTCTTCTTGCCAATCCACGTAGATATACGCCTCGGGCGCTACCGAGTGTTCAAGGCTCGAAGACGCTAAGTGACGCAGCTGGTGTGCGAGAGAGATGGACTGAGTTTGCAACTGATCCCCATAGGCCGGGTGCGGTATCACACCCATGGATTGATCATATTTGCCGTGGTCGAGGCTGAGACGCAGTATACCCTGTATCAACAACTCATCACCTTGCTCGGGAATGCGGCCGCGCCCCCCACGGACGTGGCAAAACATACAGGTACGTGCGTTATACAAGGGGCCGAGACCGTCACGAGCCGTGGTCGCAGTGGGTGCTTTTACCCAAGGTTGCTCCGCCAACGCCTTGCCGGCGAAGAAGTTCATACGAGCCGATTCTGGCAAATTGGGGAGGGGGACATCGAACGAAGGGAAAGGTTGTGCAGGCGCGGTAGCCGCACCCGCTGGAGTGCGCTCAGCGGCGGACTCCAGAGGAACATCGGGCGCCGGTGTGCAGGCCCCCAATGACAGAACGACTGCCAGAGCCCACCCGCAGCAGGTGAGCGGCCTGGCCATCAATAACTTGTGTAACAACGCCATTAATCACAAGTTTGGTCTGGTTTGGTGGTATCACAATCCGTTGCACCTTCATCCACTACTGAACCGTCGTAACCAATTGCCACCGCGATTTCAGCAAAACGCAGTGTTTGCTCAGTCAGTGAAAGAATGGTTTTAGCAACAGGGTTATCGCTGGCCCGCGCCTCATCCATTATCAAGTTATCGAATGGCGTTCCCGCCCGCGCAGAAGCGTCGATCGCTTCGTAGTTGGTGGCAGTGACGCTGAGCGCGGTGCTGACTTTATCGTCCAGCGCGCTGTTGCCAGATTCATTCAGGTAGTCGTCAATGCCGTAACCATTTACCGCTCGCGTTGTCACATCGTCGGTGCCATCCAGGTCGCTGTCGTAACCGGCGTAAACACCGTAGTAGCTATTGGAGACACCCTCAGCATCCAGCCACACATCGCGGTGGGTGTTGTCGGAAAAACAACTGTGCTCATCTTCCTGCGAACCGGAGCTGAACGCGATCTGCATGCGCTCGCCCGCCAACTCGGCGGTGGACAAGGTCCCCATGCCAAACAGAATTTCTGCCATGCGGTTTACCGCCTGGGTTTCGGTATTGACTGTTGTGAACGCAGTACGATAACTGGAACCAACAGCCCAGCCATCACGCACAGCTTCCAGATCGGCGACCAACTTGGCGGCGACCACCTCCATAAACTGCATACGACGAGCGGCATTAGCATCGGTGGTGAAATCGCTCAGTGGACGGTGGCCACCAGAGTTCAGAATGTTGCCGCCAGTGGACATTTCGCGATCATCTTCCGTATCGGCGCTACCGTCGGTGTTCAGGTCTTGGCCCCACAACATAAACTCAATTGCGTGGTAACCGGAAATTACTCCCCGTTCATCGCCAACGTCGGCCACAGCGGCAAATAATGCGTCATCAATTGCGACATCCGAATTGATGATGTTCTCTTGTGGATAGCCAATAGTTGGGTAGGCGGAACTGACCTCGGTTTGGTCCGCGCCAAAATCGGAGCCGGAGACGGTATAGTCGATCAGTGCTTCGCCCAGTGGCCAGGCATTGATATCGCCTTCAGGGCCATCTTCGTTCTGGTAATCGGTGGAATCAATCGGGCTGAGGCGGAACCGATAAACCTCGGTTTGACCATATGGTTCACGTGATACCAGCCAGGCAATCTTGGCTGCATCCAGATTCGCTTGCGTCGGCTCCGCTTTAAATGTAGCAATGGCGGTTTGCAGCGCTTTTGATGTATCTACCGAATCACTGTAGGCAGCAAACGCGATGTCAGCATTGGTATTCAGCACTTTGCGCGCATTTTCTAGGCTGAACTCACCGCCAGATGAGCTGCTGCTGGAGGAGCTGCTGGAAGAGGAGGAACTGCCTGAGTCGGACGAGCTGCTGCCTCCGCCGCCACATGCGGCGAGCAGAACAACAGCAGAGGATATAGCGAGTTTGCGAAATGAAAGCATTGCTTGGGCCCCAGATGTAAAGCGGATTAATCAACCCCCTGTACACAGCCTTGTACGAATCACTGTACATACTGCGCTCTCGGTCATAATTTCTGCCGAGATTTTTGGCCTTACGACTGCAGGGGTTTAGGTGAAGAGCGTTGATGCTAGGCAAAGTGATAATGATTTGCAATTACTTTATGTCTTAGAAATTGATTTGAGTCTATAAACCCCTTTATTCTGCACGCCCGAGTTGGGTCACTATGCTACATTCGCCCCCAACTATATTCCCTCGGCACTTTCAAGCAATCTAACTTCCCGTCAGGTACCAATGAGGTTGGCATCATGAAAAAAACACTGAGCGTTCTAGCCGTCGTTGCTGCACTTCAAGCGTGCGGCGGCAGTTCCGGTTCAACCTCCACACCATCCGCGCCCGGCAGTAGCTCGACGTCAAGCAGCAGCTCCAGCGGTGTCATGCTCACACTCAACACGCGCGAAAAGCTCGGTGAAGCTTTATTTCACGACGTTAACCTATCGGCTAACCGCAGCCAGGCGTGTGCTACCTGCCATGTCCCCGAACACGCCTTTGCCGATAATCGGACTGGTCCGGATAGCCAGGTGCGCGCAACCTCGCTGGGCGACGACGGTGTCTCTCTCGGCGATCGCAACACACCCACGGCCGCCTACGCGGCGTTTGCGCCTGAATTTACCACACAGGGAAATCGCGCAAGGTTGAACAGCGAGCAGTCGGATTACGAAGGCCCACTTGGCGGACAATTTTTGGATGGCAGAGCCGCTGGTCTAGCGGACCAGGCCAAAGGGCCCCCGGTCAATCCGGTTGAAATGGGGATGGAGGATGAAGCTTCCGTGGTGGAACGGCTAAAAGAAAATGATGAATACCTGGCCGCCTTTAATTTTCTGTTCGGTGACACCGTATTCGATGATCCCGCAGCAACCTATCAAGCCATGGCAGACGCGATTGAAGCCTTCGAGCGTACCGACGCCTTCGCCAGCTTCGATTCCAAATACGATAAATCCCTGCGTGGCGAATACACCTACAGCCCCATCTCCAAAGCGGCCGCAGGCAAGGCGCTGTTTTTCTCTCAGCAATTTACCAATTGCGCTACCTGCCATCAGCTTCGCCCAACAGGGCAGGCAGGGGAAACCTTCACCGGCTACGAATATCACAATATTGGCGTGCCTGCGAATACGGCAAGTCGCGAAACAAGCGGTCAAGACCTGACATTCGTTGACCATGGATTACTGGACCACCCCGATATCACCGCAAGTTCAGAGGAAGGCAAATTTAAAGTACCGACACTGCGCAACGTCGCCATCACGGCGCCCTATATGCACAATGGGGTATTCCGCGAGCTGACTACCGTGCTGGAATTCTACGATCACTTTCAGCCAGAATCGGAGCACACACTTAACCCGGAAACCGGCCTGGCTTGGGAAAATCCCGAAGTCGACGCCAACATTGCAGAAGCTGAATTACTCGATGGGCGAAAACTCAGCGACACGGACATAGAGAACCTGGAATGTTTTTTACGCACCCTGACAGACGAGCGTTTCGAGCATTTATTGCCCGACGACGGGAAATGCGATCTTTAGGCGTCATTTAACCTCCCGCGTTAAACAGTCACCTGTTTCGCTCTGTAGTTGGCGCGAGAAGCGCCAACTCCCCTTTCTCTTCTCGCAATTCGGGCACTCTGCTCAAAATCACCTTGCAGACACAGTTCGGAACCACGACACAAGCGCCAAACGATCCGGTTCACACCCACAACGTCTAACGGTACCGCCTAACAGAACTAACGGCTGTTTTAAATGGAGTAATACCCTTCAATTTGAAACGGATCATATAAATTGGCGCGCAATAATTTCCATGCCAGCGCCCCATGGTTTTAAATTGCATCCGCCGACACCTCGGTGACCCGTTAAATGGACAGCAGCAAACAGATTCTCCGCAGGAATTTGTCTACAGCAAAGCACAGCGATCGACACCGAGCTCGTTCTTTTCCATTGGCCGCGCAAGCAACGCCAAAACGGTGACCGGGGCGTTAAAAACAATAATAAATGCGTCGTCCGAGGTTCGGCTTCTAACTTCAAAAACTTTTCAACTTCAGCTCTCCCCGATCAATTTTATCTGGCGCGATGTGTGCTTAGAATTGTTTGCCGGCGCCTTTTATCTCTCCAAATCAGCGGAAATGGAGAGGCGATAAACTCCGCCAAATGCAGTAACATATAACGACTAAAAAAATGGGTGAGCACCATGGCAATTAACTGGAAAGACTACTCTTCCGGTGAGTTTTACGATGAAGTTATGAGTAGTGCCGGCAATGCCCGGCGTCCTGCACAGAAACTTGTCGCACAACTTAAGTCCTTCAGTGAAGAAGATATAGCAGACCGCAAACAAGCCGCAGACAGCACCATCAAGGAAATGGGCGTTTCCTTCACCGTCTATACCGAAGAAGGAAACATCGACCGTGCATGGCCTTTCGATATTATTCCCCGCCCCATCGCAGCCAAGCAGTGGGACATCGCCGAAGCCGGTCTCAAGCAACGGTTGACAGCACTTAACCTGTTTATCAACGACCTTTACCACGAGCAAAAAATTATCAAGGACGGCATCATCCCCGAGTTCGTCCTCAAGCAATCCAAGAACTACCGCAAAGAGTGCGAAGGCTTTAAGCCCGCATTTGGGGTTTGGGCGCATATTTGCGGCACCGACTTGGTGCGTGCAGACGACGGCGAATTCTATGTTCTGGAAGACAATCTTCGAGTGCCCTCTGGTGTATCATACATGCTCGAAAACAGGGCAATAACAAAGCGTGTACTGCCCGAGCTTTTCGAAAAGGTCGATATCGCGCGCGTCGATGAATACCCCGCGCGCCTATTTGACACACTCGCGTCCCTTTCTCCGCGCAAACTTAAAAAGCCGGTCATCGTCGTTTTGACCCCCGGTATCTTTAACTCAGCCTATTTCGAACATGCCTTCCTGGCGCAGCAAATGGGGGTTGAGCTCGTTGAAGGCAGTGATCTGGTGGTACAAGACGACTCAGTCTTTATGAAAACCATTTCCGGTCTCGAGCAGGTGGACGTGATTTATCGCCGTATCGACGATTTATTCCTCGATCCGGAAGTTTTTAATAAAGAGTCGGTTCTCGGGGTGCCCGGCCTTATGCGCGCCTGGCGCAAAGGTAACGTCGCTCTGGCGAATGCGCCCGGCGCAGGCGTTGCCGACGACAAGGTGATCTATGCGTTTGTCCCCCAGGTCATCAAATATTATTTGGATGAAGACCCGTTAATTCCCAACGTGGAAACCTTTCTTTGCTACGACGACAAACAGCGCGAATATGTACTCGCCAACCTGGACAAACTGGTGGTCAAGCCCGCCAACGAATCCGGTGGCTACGGCATGCTGGTGGGGCCGCATTCCACCAAAAAAGATCGCGAAACTTTTGCCGAGCTGATTAAAGCGAATCCGCGCAACTATATTGCGCAACCTACTCTCAAACTATCCACCGCGCCTACCATCGTGGGGAAAAACGAATTGGAACCGCGCCACCTGGATTTGCGCCCATTTATTTTGCAAGCTAAAGACACCTATGTGACCAAAGGTGGTCTCACTCGGGTGGCAATGAGAAAAGGCTCGCTGGTGGTGAACTCGTCACAGGGCGGCGGCAGTAAAGATACCTGGATTGTTGAAAGCTGAATTCGTTAAACAATAACACAGCAACCGAATCCAACAGTTCAAACCATTGTGGAGTGCACTTCATGCTTTCTAAAGTCGCAGAGCGCGTTTACTGGACAGCCCGTTACCTGGAACGAGTGGAAAATACAGCGCGCCTGATTCGAGTTTACGACAATCTGATGTTCGACCTGCCCCGGTCGGTCAATTTTGGCTGGTACAACCTGATTACCATTAACAGTGCGCAGAAGGAGTTTGCCGATCGTTTTAAAGTGCAGGACGAGCGCAACGTCGTTAAATTTCTCCTCGCCGATGACACTACTTCCAGTTCGATCCTGTCTTCGCTGCGCGCCATTCGCGAGAATGTGCGCACCACCCGCGATGTTGTGCCGGAAGACACCTGGGAGTTAACCAACGAACTCAACTTATACGTAACTGAAAACATCCAGTTGGGCGTTAACCGCAAGGGCCGTCACGAATTTTTAGATGGCGTAATTAAAGGCTGCCAACAAATTCTAGGTTTGCTGTACGGCACCATGCCCCACGACCCCGCGTGGGATTTTTTGCGTCTCGGCCGCAATTTGGAGCGCGCCGATATGACCACCCGTATTTTGGATGCTGGGGTTGCCGCTGTGCTGCAGGTAGTAGAGGAAGATGCGGCAGTCAACAGCCGACAAATTATCTGGGGCGCTGTGTTGCGGTCTTTGGGCGCTACCCAATCTTACCGCCAGACCACCCGCTCTGCGGTTACCGGCGATGGGGTGGTGTATTATTTATTGGAAGACCTGAGCTTCCCGCGCACTATCGCCCACTGCCTGGATGCCATTATTGATTCCGCAGAGCGTTTGCCCCGCTCTAAAGAAATTGTCGCGATACTGAAAGAAAATCAGTCCACCATATTCGACGATGTGGACTACGAAGAATTGGGTGAACCCCTGCGCGACTACCTCAACGACTTGCAGACCGAACTGGCCAGTATCCACACCCATATCGCTGCAACCTGGTTTCCTGAGCTCCATTAAAAACCAGGTTGTTTCCGCCGATTAACCTCCAACAATAGCGTGCATTCCAATGACGATACGTGTAGCTATTCACCATAATACGTACTATAAATTCGATCGTTTGGTGAACCTCTCACCGCACGTGATTCGGCTTCGTCCGGCGCCACACAGCCGCACACCGATTCGCGCCTACAGCATGAAAATCAAGCCGGAAACGCATTTCCTGAACTGGCAACAAGACGCGTTCGGCAATTATCTTGCGCGCATCGTATTCCCGGAGCGAACCAATGAGTTCTCCGTGGAAGTGGAAGTTCAGGCGGACATGACGGTGATCAACCCGTTCGACTTTTTCCTCGAAGAGTCCGCCGAAGAGTTTCCGTTTAAGTACAGCGCGCAGGAATTAAAAGAGCTACAACCCTACCTGGAAAAGAAACCGGGCGGCCCCCTGTTTGATGAACTGGTGAAGAGTATTCCGCTGGAGAAAAAGCGCACCATCGATTTTCTCGTGGACGTAAACCAGCGCCTCGAACAACTGATTGAGTACACCATTCGGCTCGAGCCCGGTGTACAGGAGCCGGAAGAAACCCTGAAAAAAGCCCTGGGCTCCTGTCGCGATACCGGCTGGTTGATGGTGCAGTTGTTACGCCACCTGGGGCTTGCCGCTCGCTTCGCCTCCGGTTATCTGGTGCAGCTCAAACCCGATACCAAATCGCTCGACGGTCCCTCCGGTACCGAACACGATTTCACCGACTTACACGCGTGGTGCGAAGTCTATCTGCCCGGCGCAGGCTGGGTGGGGCTGGACCCAACGTCCGGGTTATTCGCAAGTGAAGGACATATTCCCCTCGCCTGCACACCGGACCCGGTCTCCGCCGCGCCAATTAGCGGTTTTACCGACAAGTGCGAAGTCGAGTTCAACTACGAAAACGAAGTTGCACGCATACTGGAAGACCCGCGGGTAACCAAACCCTATACCGATGATCAATGGCAGGAAGTGCTCGCCCTCGGCCGCGCTGTGGACGACGAGTTAAACCAGAACGACGTGCGCCTGACCATGGGCGGCGAACCCACCTTTGTTTCCATCGACGATATGGAATCCGCACAATGGAACACCGCCGCCCTCGGCGCGGACAAGCTGCGCCTCGCCAAGAATCTGTTGCTGCGTTTGCGCGAACACTTTGCTCCCAACGGCATGCTGCATTACGGCCAGGGTAAATGGTACCCGGGCGAGGAACTGCCCCGCTGGGCGCTGGGGCTGTTCTGGCGCAAAGACGGCGAGTCGCTGTGGAGCAACCCGAAAACCCTGGCCCGCGTAGACAAGAGCTACGGCCACGATGTTAAAACCGCGCAGCAATTCGCCCTGGCACTGACTGAACTGCTCGGGCTTAACCACGACTTTGCCCAGCCGGTGTTTGAAGACAGCCTGCACTACCTGCTGCAGGAACAGAGTCTGCCCGTCAATATCGATGCCGAAGCTGGCGAGGCGATGAAAAGTTCGCTATCTCGCAAGCGCCTGATGCGGCTGCTGGAAAAAGGCTTCGATAAACCCGCCGGCTTCGTGCTGCCGCTGGGCTGGAACTGGAATGGCGGCGGCTGGTTTTCCAGCAAGTGGGAAATGCGCCGCGAACGCATCGTAGCAGTTCCCGGCGATTCGCCCCTGGGCTTGCGGCTGCCATTGGAATCGCTGCCGTGGGTCGAAAAGAAAGACCGCGAACCGGATCTGGAATACGACCCCTTCGCGCCGCGCGCACCCCTGTCAAAACCAGGCGACATGACATTCGTTGCCCCACCGCAGGCGCAATCGCCACAGAAAAAGCTGAAAAAAGCACCGGGGTCGGACACGGTCACCGAATATTTCGATGTATTCCGCACGGCACTTTGCTTTGAAGCCCGCGAAGGCCGGTTACATTTATTTTTACCACCACTGCAAACGCTCGATGCCTACGTGAACCTTATTGCAGCCATATCCACTGTTGCCGAGCAACTGGATATTCCGGTGGTGATCGAAGGTTATGAGCCACCGCGCGACCCGCGACTGGTCAAGCTGTTAGTGACGCCAGATCCAGGCGTTATTGAAGTTAATATTCATCCCGCGAACAACTGGGACGAGCTGGTTGCCACCACCGAAGAACTTTACGAAGCCGCGCGCCAATCGCGACTGGGTACAGAAAAGTTCATGCTCGATGGTCGCCACACCGGCACGGGTGGCGGCAACCACGTCACCCTCGGCGGCGCGACACCCGCCGACAGCCCCTTGCTGCGACGCCCGGATTTACTGCGCAGTATGGTGACTTACTGGCAACATCACCCGAGTTTGTCCTACCTGTTTTCCGGTGCATTTATCGGCCCCACCAGCCAGGCGCCGCGCGCTGACGAAGGCCGCGACGAAATGCTCTACGAAATGGAAGTGGCGTTCAAGCAAATGCCCGAAGGCGAAGTGGCTCAGCCCTGGCTGGTCGACCGCATTATGCGCAACCTGCTGATCGACATTACTGGTAACACTCACCGGGCCGAGTTTTGTATCGACAAACTCTATTCGCCCGATTCTGCCAGCGGGCGCCTGGGTATCCTGGAATTCCGCGGCTTTGAAATGCCGCCCCACAGCCGCATGGCCCTGGTGCAATTCCTGTTGATACGCGCCCTGGTAGCCCGGTTCTGGCGCGAGCCCTACCGCCAGCCGCTGGTGCGCTGGGGTACCCTGCTGCACGACCGCCACATGCTGCCGCACTATATCTGGAGCGATATCAAAGAGGTGGTTAGCGAGCTCAATGAGCGCGGCTACCCCTTCCGCGAAGAGTGGTTGTTGCCGTTTGAAGAGTTCCGCTTCCCCCATTACGGCCGCGTAAAACTCAACGATATCGAAATCGAAATTCGCTGGGCGATAGAGCCCTGGCATGTGCTTGGCGAAGAAATCAGCAGCTTTGGAACCTCCCGCTACGTGGACTCCTCGGTAGAACGGGTTCAAGTAAAAGTGAGCGGTATGACCGACAACCGCTATGTGCTGGCCTGTAACGGGCGCCGCGTGCCGTTGCGCAACACCGGCGTGCAGGGAGAATTTGTGGCCGGGGTACGGTATCGCGCCTGGCAGCCACCCTCCGCGCTCCACCCCACTATTGGCGTTAATACGCCGCTAGTGTTCGATCTGGTGGACACCTGGAACGGCCGCTCCATTGGCGGTTGCACCTATCATGTGTCTCACCCGGGTGGCCGCAGCTACGAAACCTTCCCGGTCAATGCGTTCGAGGCGGAAAGCCGCCGGGTCAACCGCTTCGACACCCTCAGCCACACCCCAGGGCCGTTTACCCCGCGCCCGGACCTGGATGCACTGCGCGAGTTTTTCACCGATCGCAATCCACCGCGACCAATGGCACCACCGCCAGAAGAACCCGCCGGCGAGTACCCACACACGCTGGACTTGCGCCGCAATCCATAGCCCTTGGGGCCGCCGTGCCAGCGGTGGCCCGCACAGGAGCGTCAGGCATAAAAAAAGGCATCCCCTGGTGGATGCCTTTTTTCTTTTTGCTCGCCTAATTCCGGCAGAGCAAAAGCCGTTCGCTATTTTTTAACCTGCAACTGCACATGGAAGGTGGTGCCCACATCAATGTCTGAGGTTACCGCCATCTGGCCATGATGGTGCTCGGTAATCGAAAAGTACGCGAACGAAAGCCGTTGCGTACCCAGCCCGGCGCTGGCGTCCGGGTTATTCAGGAAATAAGGCTCAAAGATATTAATTTGTTCTTCCGGCGTTAAACCAACACCGTTGTGATTTATCTTGATCCAGATCGAGTCGTAAAACTCAGTAACGTCCACCGTAATCAGCGGGCTAAAACCGTCGCGTGTGCAGCGCCCCAACGCGTAACAGGCATGGCGGAATATACCGAGAAACACCTGCTGCAACTCGGCAATGCGACAGGGCGCAGAACTCAGTTTTTCTTCAACTTGCAGGTGTAATGGAATATCCCGAAACTTCAAACCGTTGGGCTCTGAGATCACCTTGCCTGCCAGTTCGATCGTGTGCTCGAGCACTTCGGGCACATTCACAAGCTGCGCGCTGCCACCCTGATGCAGCGCGAAATCCGCCAGGTTATTTACAATGGCCGACGCATATTCACTGCTTTCCAGGGCCGTCTCCAGGCAGTGCTTCAGTGTTTTGCAATGCTCCCGTGCCAATGCATCCGGGTCGTCGGATTTTGCCAGCGCATAAACCTGCCCAAGTGACTGGCTGATGCGCTGCAAAGGCGTGTCGATATCCTGCGCCATGGTTGCCGCCAATTCGCCCATCGACGCCATTTTGTCCAGCTCGATCATGCGATTTTCGGTTTTCACTCGCTTGGTCACATCGTCCAGCAAAATCACGATACCCACTTCATCGTTACCCTGCAGCGCGTAGAGCGTGATATCGAAATAGTACTGGCCGCGTTGACTGTGCTGAATCACCCGGTTGCTGCCACTGTCGAGCACCTCTTTCAGCTGCTCGGGCGTGAGGGTAATCGTGGGGTAGGCTTCCCACAGGTTTTTCCCCAAAACCATATCGCTCTTGGCACCGGTGATTTTTTCTGCCGCCGGGTTCCACTGGGTGATCGCCATTTCCTTGTTTAAGCCAATCAACATCAAGGGCATGGAATCGAGAATACTTTTGATATAGCTCTCCGATGCCACCAAGCGCTGAGTGGTTTCCCGGTGCTCCGCAATCTCCGCTTCCAACTTGCTGTTGGTTGTCGCCAGATTCGCCGTGCGCTCCCGAACCCGCTCTTCCAGATTTTTCTTAATCTCTGTCAGCTCGCGGTTCACCCGCCAGGCATTGCGATAACTGATGGCCAGAAAAACCAGGGTGATAGTCAGCAGGGTGATCAGCAACCCGGCAGAAAAATTAGCCAGATGTTGCCACTTGGTGTGGCCATCCTCATCCTTAAAAACATCGGTAATGCTGGCAAAGCCATCGCTGGCCAACAACAGCAACCAACAGGCGAATAGTTTGTGGGACATTTTGCTCATAGCGCGCAAATCAACATCTGGGTTAGGGAAAAGCGGGGGATTATAACTCACTCAGCTCAAGCCATTCAGCCAGAGTGGGAAAGTAAAGTGCGAGCCTCACCTGGGAAAATCCGGCCTGTAACAGCGCAGCCCGGTAAAGCCGCATTTTCGGTTGGTAAAGTTCCTGCTGACTGCGGAAAAACGCATCCAACGCCTCATGTTCGGCGGGCTCAGCTGTTTTGTAATCGACAATCCAAGTCACACCCGCCGCGTCGGTATAGACCCGGTCCACCACCAATTGTTGCGGACCACTGCGGGTAACCAGAGTTAGCGAATACTCACTCGCGTGAAAACGATAATCATTGGAAAGTATAGCCCGCCCTCGCTCATCGTCGAGAATACGTGCCAAATGCCGCCCCGCGCGTTCAGTCAGTTGCGGCACCAGCGCCGGCGCGACACCCAGCTCCCGCAGCCCGGCAGCCATCGCTGGCGCACACGCGTGAACCCGCGTGCGCGACCAGTGTTCAAGCCCCTGCTCAGAGATGATTTGCAAGTAGCGATGCACCAGGGTACCCAAGTGGCGACTGGCGCGGTTGGCTACACTTTGCCATTCCAGCTCGGGTCGGTTTTGGGCTTCGTCGTAGTCGTATGGGGGAATAAACCCTAACAGCAGATTCTCCCGCTCAACCAGCGGCGGTGTCCAATGGGCCACAAAACGCTGCAGCGGCGGCGCCACCCAGGACTCAGTGGCGGACGGTTCAATCTCCGGTGCCGGGTAACGCTGCACCTGCAACACCACAGCCTGCCAAATACTGGCCAACATACTGGAGGAACTTGGCGCCCGCAATTCCTGAGGATTCTTGCTGTTTTCCGCGGTCGCGAAGCACAAATGCAAACGCTGCCGGGCCCGGGTACAGGCTACATATAGAAGTCGGCAAGTTTCCAGATCCATCTTTTTACCGGCTTCTGCAGCCAGATGCTGATAGTTCGCATGCCGGTCTCCGCCAGATGCGCGGGTTAAAGGCGCCATCAGCAGTTGCGATTCACCATCGCGGTTTAAGCGCTCCTGCCATAACATTAAATCGTCGCTGCGACTGTTACCGCGCTTCGCCAGCCCCGGCACAATCACCACATCAAACTGCAAGCCCTTGGATTTATGCACCGTCATCAACTGCAGGCTGTCATCCGCCTCAGGGTCGGGTGCCGCATAAAGTTGGTTTACCGCATTTGCCAACACCCGATAGGCGGGCAAATCGCTGGCGTATTCCCACTTTTCCAACAACCGGAAGAACATGCGTGCATTCTCCAGGCTCGCCGCTCCGGGCAAAGAGGCACCCCCACCCAGCGCCAGCCAGCAGCCTTCTACCCAGGCGCGAAACGTCTTGCGCAACCGCTGCTCGCTTGCCGCGCTCAGCAGTGGTAATACCCGCGCTAAACGCGCAGCACCAGACTCGCTCAAACAGTTGTCGGCGAGCGCATACTCACATTGCTCAAGTACGGTCGGCACAAGCTTGCTCTCCTGCGGGCGGCAAAGCGCGTCGAGGTCAGTAAGCGCCAACCCACACCAGGGCGCCCGCAATACGGCAAGCCATGCGACCCGGTCCGCCGGGTGCAGCAATGCGCGGGTCAAGCTCAGCAGGTCCTGCACTGCGGGCGTTTCCGCCAGCGGCTCCAGATCCACCGCTCGATACCGCAACCCCGCGCCTTGCAGCGCGGGAACAATCGCTGCCAGCGCCGAGCGGCTGCGCACCAGCACCGCAATTTTGGCGTCCGGTTGTTCAGCTCTGGCCGACAAAATGATATCCAGCACCTGAGCCGCTTCGCGCGCGCCCGCACCATCGTCTATAAAACCGTGCAAGCGCACCGCATCGCCCGGCAGCTCGGGGTTTACCACGGTGGATGCCGCGTAGGCCACCGCACCGTGACTGGCGCTATGTTGGGCCGGGAAAGACTGGGCAAAAACCTTGTTGACCCAGTGCACAACCCCGGCCTGTGAGCGAAAATTCGCCGTCAACCGCAGGCATCTGAGCGGGACATTCTCGAGCCCTTGCTCCCGCGCATTCAGGAACAAGCCGACATTCGCGCCGCGAAAGGCATAGATGGATTGCATTGCATCGCCGACACAAAACAGGGTGCGACCGTCGTCTGGAACCCAACCTGCGGTTAGCTGGTTTAACAGTTCTACTTGAGCGGCCGAGGTATCCTGAAACTCGTCCACCAGAATATGCGACAGGCGATAGTCCATTTTCATCGCCAGTTGACTCGGCGACTCCGCACTGCCCAGCGCCCGCCGCGCCGCGAGACTGACCTCCGTAAAATCCACCCGGTTCAGCTCTTTGAACACCAGGGTTAACTGCGCCGACAACATCGGCAACACCGTGAACAGGGCGTCCAGTAATTGCCATTGGCTGTCGTCCACATCCGCAGCGGGCAGCTGCAAAATATCGGCGAGCTGATCGTCCAGCCCCGGCACCGACTGCAGCTCGGCAATCAGGGCTTTGAGTTGCTGCTTGCGCGCATCACAGGCTTTTTTATCCGCGCCCTTGCCCGGCGGAAACCCCTGCGCCACCGTAACGCTCTTGCGCCACTCCTGCTTTTGGGTGAACACCAGTTCGATTAAACCCAGCCATTGCGGCAACGCGTCCGCATCCGGCAGCTGACGGCTCTCATCGAGATCAATGTCGATGCAGGCGGACAGCGCAGACGCCTTGCCCGCCGCGCGCACATTCGCCGCGCCGTAGGCGGCCAGTTCCACCCACTGCGCCTGCAGGGCTGGCGGAATCCGCGCTACCACCGCGTCGATGGTTTCGTACACCACCGTGGCAAAGTGTTCACTCAGCAACTCACGAATCGGCGCACCGTCTGGCCTCCCGCCCAACAGCGGCAGCCACTGCTCGCGCTTGGCGAGCAACTGGCCCATCAGCGCCTCGAAGCGGTCGAAGCGGTTGTCGAGAAAATCCAGCACCACACCCAGCGCTACCGCCCATGCACTGTCTTCCTCCAGCGTGCCCAGCAGCGCATGCACGGCGCTGCGGTAAAGCTCCGCACTGTCGTCGGTAATCTGCGGCTGGCTGCCAAACGACGACTCCATTGGCAACTGGCGGGTCAGGGAGCTGCACAGGCTGTCGAAGGTTTTGATTTGCAGGCGATTGGGATTGTCCAGCAACTGCCACTGATGCTGTTGATCAGCGGCCAGAACGGCCCGCGCCAGTTGCCAGGTAAGCTGGCGGTGGGCCTCCTCCGGCTCCGGGCCGCGGCCAAGATGCAATGCATGCAGGACCCGCTCACGCATTTCGCCAGTCGCTTTGCGCGTGAAAGTAATCGCCAGAATTTCTTCCGGACGGCGCACCCGGGCGAGCAACACCAGATAGCGCTGCGTCAGCAATTCGGTTTTACCGCTGCCAGCGGGGGCTTCGCAGATAAACGATTGGTCCGGTTCAAGTGCAGTGCGCCGTTCGGTACTGTCGGCAATAATCATGGCGTATCCTCCTCATCGTCGGTCACACTGCGGATACGACAAAACCCTTTCAACTCACAATAGCGGCAGGTGGAGCCTGGAACCTTGGGTGCAACCGCGGCCTCACCGGCTAAAAAGTCACTCGCCAGCTGCTCCAGGGTTTGTTGCCACTGGGCAAGCAGATCTTTCCATACCCCGGGCAGATCGAGACCGCTGTCCGCTGGGTGCTTGAGGCCGGGCGCCACATCAGGCACATCCGCCAGACCTTTGAGAGCGATTTCGCGGGAGTTAATTTGCGCAAACGCCGCCGCGACAACCTTCTCGCGGTTGGCAATGGCGTATAGCGGGACCTGGGGCTGATCCGGCCGCTCACCCTCCCAGGATTTCACCGCGGTCAACCCGGTTTTGTAGTCGATAACAAACAGACCGCCATCGGCCAACGCATCCACCCGATCGTAGCGAACACTTAAAGGCAGGCCTGCCAGGGTGAGATCTTTGCGGCTTTCGTTAAACACCACGGTAAAGGGCGCGCGCTTTTTTTCCAGTTCCAGCCAGGCGCAGACAAGCCCGGCCAGACGCCGGGTTTCCAGCTCCACAAAGCGGAAACCGACAAAGCTTTTGCGGCGGATATCGCGCAGCGCATCGGCAATGGCTTCATCCACCAGGGCGAGCAAACGCTCGTTCGACTGCGCCAGTAAGCCCGCCTGATCGCCGAGCTTGCGCCAGACAATTTCCATCGCGTGATGTAGCAAATTACCGCGTTCAGCGGCATCCAGGCCGAGTACCACCTCCGGTACCTCGCTGGCGCGCAGGCGATGGCGGGCAAACGCCTGAAACGGGCACGCCGCCTGATCGCGCAAAATAGCCGCACCGCCGCGAATGCGTTGCACCTCGGCAACCCCGCCCGCGTTTGTGTCCTCAATCGACTCCATTTCACGGCTTTGCCACTGCAATTGCTCCCACGCGGTGAACAGGGGGACGGCCTCGCGGGTTTGCGCAAACGCCTGTACCAAGGGGCTGGGCTGCAGCTGTTTGTCGTCTCTGGTCGCGGCGTAACTGAACGTGACCTGCGATGCGCTCGCCAGCCAGCGCTGGGTCAGATTGCGCGCGTAGCGAAACTCCCGCTCAGCCGAACTCTGCGGTGTGTTGTGCGCGACCTGCACCGCGAGCGGCAACAGCGGATTGGGTGACGGCGCGGGCGGCCAGGCCTCGTCGTCCAGGCCCATGACCCAGAGCTGATCGAAGGGCAACCCGGCCGCCTCCAGACTGCCGAGTATCTGCACCGGCGAAATCCGCGTTTGCGGCTGGAAACTGCGCTGTTGCAGCAACCGCCGCAGCAGACTCAACGCCTCGCTCCAGGCCATGGGCGCGGTAACCACATCGAGCGCGGCAAACTCATCCAGACAGGTTTGCCACACCTGCACCTGCTGATACTCCAGGGTATCCAAGGTGCGATCCCCCGGCCAGCCGAGGCACTGCAATTGCGCCATAAAAACGGGCAGCCATTCGCTCGGCAAGCGCGCGCTGGGGCCATACTGTTTGGCGAGCTTATCGAAGTCGTCCAGCGCGTGATACCAGTGTTCGCACAGGGGCAGCCCCTCATCGTCACAAAATTCCGCTGCGCTGGTGCGCAACAACTGGCGCGAAGGACTGAGTTCGCCCTGCTCACGAAGACGCACATCCAGCAGCGCGCGCGCCGCCAGTTCGGACTGTATTCCCAGAAAAGGCGACAGCAGCAAAGCACTTGCGGTTTCCAGCTCGAGCCGCGCGCGATTGAGCTGAAGCGCCTGCAGCGCCGCCTGCATAACAGGCACCTGCGCCAATGGCTGGCCCGCCGACATATTGAAGCCGGGGGCGTGTTGCGGGGTTGTGGGCAAAATACCGTGCGGGTCGAATACCCGGTTGAAATGGCGCTCGACTTCGGCCCGTCGCGCGCTGAGATCCGGGATCACTACCCCAATCTGTTGTACCGGCTGCGCGGCGATCGCCTGGTAACACCAAGTGGCGACGCTCTCCAGCTCCGCCTGCGGATCGCTGAAACTGCACAAACTCACCTGCGGAGTCGGTTCGGGCTCTGCCACATGAATCAACTGGCAACCGCACCCGGTCAGCGCCTCCAGCAACTGCAGCAGCGCAGGGGCCTGATCGTCGAAACCGTACATCACTATCTGGTTCGGCAGGCGCCAAGTGGCAACGGCGGCCGCAGGATCGCTGTGCGTCAGGGCATCGCAGATAACACCGCTCAACTCACTGAAGGTTAACAATCCACGCTGCTGGCACTGTTCGTGAAATGCCGCCACCCAGGCAAGGAACAACTGGTGGCTTTGCAAAAGCTCGTCTGTCTCGAAACTGTCGACGGGCAAGGCCCACTCGCATACCAGCCGCCATGCGTCCTGCGCGTTTTTTGCGGTGGCGACGCTGTTAAGCAGCGGTGGCGTATCCGGGTGGCTGGTGATCACCGTTTCCCACAGCAACATTTCCTGCTGCTGCGTCATCAACACCTGTGCCGATCGCGGATGGCGGCCGTCCAGCGTCAGCCGCTGCCAGAGATCCTGCAGCCAGCCCTGGTAGGAGCGACACCGGAGATTCGCGAAAGCGGTTTTGCCCTGTGCGCGCTGAAAGTCGCCATAACTGGTTTGCACAAAACGGCTCAACCGCTCATTCGGGGTAAGCACCAGACCGTTGGCTGGCAGGTCGCCACTAAAGTGCTCGTGTAATAGCGCGCTGAGAGCGTGTTGACTTTGCATAGATATTGAACGCCAGAGAAGCGGTAAATTCGAAAGATTAAAGCGCGGGAAGCGTTTGCAGGGCCGCGTCGACGAACGCCCGCATCGCAGCGGGCGTCATCTGCCCCGTGTACGGTAGTACCGTCCAGCGCTCCCTGCTGGTGAGAGTGGTGCCGGGAGCCAGTTCGCGGTAGGCGCTGTGGACTTCCATTTCGATCAAGCCCGCGGCGAAATCGTCGCCGTCAAAATCCATATACAGTTCCACCAGGCTGTGCTCAGGGTGAATATCCGCTGACGGCACCGATGGGTACTGAATAAGTAAAACCTGGCCTTGCGAGAACGACGCCATCCAGGGCGCATCAGGAGTGATAAAAAGTTTGCCGACGCGCTTACGCGACGGTGCAGTCGCCGCAAGCTGATTAAGCACCAGCGTGCCCTCTGCAACAGTATAGGCAATTGGGTCCTGTTGCTTTGGGTAAAACGGTTGCTGTACCCGGACCTGTTGTTCGCTGGCCACCGGCACCAGCACCTTGCTTGCTGCAGATACCCGCGTGTTAAACCAGAGATCCCATGCAACAGATCCTTCTGGCTGCGCGTTTTGCGCGTCGACCATCAGCTCAACGCTATTTTTGTGTTTAGCCGGCAAGCGAAAAACCTTGCGCATAGCCAAGCCTGTTAATGCACTCGGCGGACTCTGCAGCACCAGCGACTCCGCCGTATGAGCAACAATCTCGTTGCGCGCCAATACGTTGAACGGGTCGGGTGGCCACTGCGCCTTTTGCGCGCGGCGCTGTGGGTTCACTGTTTGAAATTTCCACCAGTCTGACTGCGGGCCATTCCACACAATATGGCCAAAATAGCTGTAGGCTCGATCATCCGCTTTCACTTCCGGCACCCCACGAGCTAATTCTTCGGTGCCCACTCGCAACAAATTCTGCCGGTCGGTCAAGGAGACACCGAGCACTCTACCGCCAATATCGGGCGTTACTTGTAGCGAGACAACACCGTTGCCCAATGTGATTTGTTGCACAGGTTCAGCAATTGCCAGCGAGCCTCGGCAGAGGGCCAGCAGCCCCACGAGAAAAAATACGTTAACGATGTCTGTAACGAAGCCTGTGAGGTGGCGCGCACGCGCCGGTTGATAATCTACAGCCGGTAGACGCGCCAGCAGCGCGCCTAGCTCAAGAAGTTTTTTCATTATTATTATCCAGCGTGATGTAGGCCCGCGAGGCAACCCACATGAGCGCACACAGAGGTCGCCAGCGCCTCCAGGTTGTAACCACCTTCCAACGCCGATACCACACGACGCCCTGCGTGTTTTTCTGCGACGTCCAGCAGCTGATGTGTAATCCAACGGTAATCGTCTTCCAATAGAGAAAGATGCGCCAGTGGATCTTGTTTATGCGCATCGAAACCGGCAGAAATAAAAATGAACTCGGGCTCAAACGCGTCTAATTCTGGCAGGATGCGCTCGCGCACCTGCTGTCGAAACAAATCACCTTTGGTGCCCGGCTCCAACGGTACATTGACAATGTGACCAGGCTCACTGTCGGCAAAAGTGTCCGGGTAAAGCGGTGATTGGAAGGTGGAGCAAAACAGCACCCGGCTGTCATGGAGAAAAATATTTTCCGTGCCGTTGCCGTGGTGAACATCGAAATCGACGATGGCGACTTTTTTAAGGCCATGATGCTCCAGCGCATGCAATGCGCCAATTGCAATATTGTTAAATATGCAAAACCCCATGGCTTTGTCGCGTTCAGCGTGATGGCCTGGCGGGCGCACCGAACAAAATGCGTTTTTCACCTTGCCTGCCATTACCAGATCCACCGCCTGCATCACTGCGCCTACGCCCAATAAAGCGGCCTCCAGAGAATGGGGATTCATAAAGGTGTCCGGGTCCAACTGACGCAGCCCCATCAACGGAGATTTATCGTAAACACGCTTGATGTGTGCCTCACTATGAGCCAAAGCGAGCGCAGACCGCTCCGCCGGGCGCGCATCGTGACACTGCAAAAAGTCCATGATGCGCAACGAAATAAGAGCGTCGTTGATCGCGGACAAACGCTCCGGCGCTTCCGGGTGCTCATCGCCAACGTCGTGTTTCGCGCACTCTGGGTGAGTTATATAAGCAGTTGTCATTGGGGCTTCCTCGTCACCGGTTCAGACCATTCTAGCGCAACTACTGTTGAATACCGACCCCCCGCATTTCTCACCTTCGGAGCGTTATACTCAACACACAAAAATAAAGACAACACGGAGGTGTTTATGTCCCACGAGACTCACCCAGATCGCCTGGATATTGTCGATGCACTGCGCGGGTTCGCGCTCGCCGGCATCGTCATCGCGCATATCCTCGAGCAATATCTTGCATCACCACGGCCGAAGCTGGACTGGTGGGCACCCGCCACCCCCCTCGACTCGGTTATTGGCCTACTGGATTTTATGTTAATCGTCGGAAAATTCTACTCGATTTTCGCGCTGCTGTTCGGCATGAGCTTCGCCATTATGATGGGTAACGCCGCGCGCAAGGGGCACAATTTTTCAGGTCGGTTTTTATGGCGTCTGACAATTTTGCTCGGCTTTGGTCTGATTCACTCGTTAATTTATCGCGGCGATATTTTGGGTGTTTATGTGCTGATAGGCTTTTTCCTGCCGTTGTTTTATGGCTTGCCCAACCGCTGGCTGTGGGCGATGAGCGCGATTTTGTTTCTCGGTGCGGGGCGTATTCTGTTTTTTGCCATCACCGGCCAGGAAGGATTTATTACGGGTGCAAATGCCGAAGATTCCCCGGCCGTAATTCACTATGTAACCACACTTAAATTCGGCAGTTTTTGGGACGTAGTGAAATTAAATGTACCTTACATTTACACCGGCAAACTGGACTACCAGTTTGGAATTTTCGGTCGTGGCTATTTTACCCTGGCCTATTTTCTGGTGGGGATGTGGCTGGTGCGCAGCGGTATCGTTTACCGGTTACCCGATTACAAAAGCAACTTAAAAAAAGTGTTTTGGTGGTCGCTGGGCACAGGTCTGGTGATGATCGCAGTCAGCATGGCAGGCTTCGCGACTATGCCTAAACCCTTCACAATGTCCAGTTGGCATTTCGTCCTTGCATATAATTTTGCGGCCATTGGCAATATTGCGATTACCGCATTGCTGATTAGCGGCTTTTTGTTGCTCTATTTGCGCAAACCTCAAAGCCGGTTGAGAAAGCTGGCTCCGTACGGCCGTATGGCGCTCACCAATTATATTGTTCAATCGATTATAGGCACCGCCATTCTCTACGGCTGGGGTTTCGGCCTGCTCGGTGAATTTCACCAGTGGCAATTGCTGATCGCTGGCATCGGTTTTATTGCTCTCCAGGTTGCTCTGAGCCAATGGTGGTTAAAGCACTTCAACTATGGCCCACTGGAATGGCTCTGGCGCTGCGCAACATGGTTTTCCGTGTTTCGTTTAAAACGCGTTGCACCCCGTGAGCTTCAACCTGCCCAAGCCGCTGATCGATAAATTCCCGGCCTTTATGCGCTCCTGAGATAAAGGCCCTTGCTTTTTAATTGCCGCTCTCTTAGTGTCGAGTTCACATTGAAAAAACCAATCAACTTTTATACTCATATAAAATAAAAAAAGCGAATATCATGCAAAAAGTTATAAACCTACGCCCATTGTTTATTGCCAGTGCACTGCTGCTGAACGCCTGCGGCGGCAGCGACGGGGGAAGCTCCACACCCGCGCCAGGCACACCAACGCCAACACCGACCGCAGCACCATCACCGTCCCCCTCTCCATCACCGACGCCTACGCCGACCCCGAGTGTCACGCCGGCGCCAACCGACGGCACGGTGATTATCGACACAAGCTTGCAAAACGCGTCTTTTTGGGGTGGCGATGGCGACAACAATACCGGCGCGGTAGGAACCCGTGCGGTTGTCGATGTGGATCACGAGTTGTTCGATAAAGCTGTTCGTATCACCGTGAATAACCCAACCGGGGTGTTTTGGAATGGCCAGCTGCAGTTTCCGATTACCACTGCCGTTAACGCTGGCGATGTGGTGCTCGCACATTTTTATATGCGCTCCATTGCCAACACTTACGAAACCGGCTCCAGCTTTGTAAGCGCGTTTCTCGAAGACAACACCACCTACGACAAATTTCTCAACCGCGAAGTTTCTGCCGCAGATGAGTGGCAGGAATACCACCTGCCCGCCTCCATAACCACGGCCCAGAGTGCCGGCAACCTCGCCCTAAAGTTCGGATTTGGTGGCGGAGATCGGCCGCAGACATTCGAGTTAGCCGGCATAGAACTACTAAACTACGGCGACTACGATATTGCGCTGCTACCGGCAACCGCTCCCACCTATGTTGGCCGCGAGCCCGACGCCACTTGGCGCGAAGCGGCTAACACCCGTATCGAACAAATACGCAAAGGCGATTTCACAATCACCGTACTGGATGCCAACGGCGAAACCGCCAGCGGTGCCAGCCTGGATGTGAAACTGCAAAAACACGCCTACCACTTTGGCTCGGTCACCGTAGGCAGCATTATTAACGGCACCAGCGCTGATAGCGCCACTTACCGTGAAACCGTGCTCGATATGTTCAACCAAAGCGGTCCGGAAAACGATTTAAAATGGGGCCCCTGGATTGGCGAGTGGGGGAACGGATTCAATAAAACCAGTACGTTAACCGCCTTACAGTGGCTGCGCGACAACGGCCTGTACACTCGCGGTCACGTGATGGTGTGGCCGTCCAAACGCAACCTGCCAAACCTGATTGCAGAGCAACTGCCGGACGACCCGGCAAACGCCCCCGCATCAATCAAGCAAGAGGTACTCGACCATATCGACGATATCGGCAGTGCCACACGCAACTATGTATACGAATGGGATGTGCTCAACGAGCCCTACGACAACCACTATCTGATGGACGCTTTCGGCGATTCGGTGATGGTTGACTGGTTCAACCGCGCACGCCTGAATCTGCCCAGCCATGGCCTGTTCCTTAACGACTACAGTATCCTGTCTGCCGGTGGCCGCAATATTGCCCATCAACAACATTTCGAAGATACGATTGCTTACCTGGTTAACAACAACGCGCCCATCACCGGCATTGGTATGCAGAGTCACTTTGATGAAACCTTAACCCCAATAAGCGCGGTCTACGATATTCTCGAGCGCTACCACACCGCTTTTCCAAACCTGGATATTCGTTCCACTGAGTTCGACATCACCACCGATGACGAAGCCTTGCAGGCCGACTATACCCGGGATTTTCTCACCATTTTCTTCAGTCATCCGGCAACTGTAGGTGTGCAACTCTGGGGCTTCTGGGAAGGTGCCCACTGGAATCCAAAAGCTGCCATGTTCGCCAGCGACTGGCGAGCGAAACCGGCGGCTACCGCGTGGAAAACCCTCACCCAACAAACCTGGGACTCCGAGTTTGATGCCACCACCGACGCCACCGGCCAATTCAGCGGGCGTGGCTTTTACGGTGACTACGGCGCAGATATTACGATAGATGGCGTCACCCGCCACTTCACATTCCACTTGGAAAACGGCGCGGCGAGTGACTTCACGCTCTCCTTCGCTACGCCGGAGTAGCCATTCACTCACGCAGTTTTCCGCACAGCATGGCGAGGAAGGTTATAATTCCGCTTTTAGGCGTATTCCTTCCGAGCCATGAAACCAAAAGCCACGATTAAAGATGTCGCCAGCCTCGCTGGCGTTTCCTTCAAAACCGTCTCCCGCGTTATTAATAACGAAGGCTCGGTGGCCGATGCGATGAAGGAAAAAGTGTGGAAAGCCATTAAAACCCTCGACTACAAGCCGAACCTGTCTGCACGCGGGTTGCGCGGTGCGGCGTCCGCCATCGGCTTTATCTACGATAACCCCAACAGCAACTATGTTATCGACATGCAAAGCGGTATTTTGCGCGAGTGTCGCGAGCAGGGTTACGAACTCATCATTCACCCCTGCAATGCGGATGCGGACGACCTCGTCACCGAAGTGATGGATATGATCCACCGCAGCCGGGTCGGTGGTCTGGTGCTCACCCCGCCGCTGTCGGAAAACACCGAGATCCTCGAGCAATTAGCCGCGAAGCATGTGCGATTTGTGCGCATTGTCTCTGGCTCCAACGCGCCAGATCACCTCTCCCCTTGCGTTTATATTGATGACCGCAATGCCGCACGCAACATCACCGAACACCTGCTCGAACTCGGTCACCGGGACATCGCCTTTCTCGGTGGTGACGAGGAGCACGGTTCCAGCGGTGAGCGCCTGGCGGGCTACCGCGATGCCCTCGCAGCCAAAGGGATTGCCGCTCCAGAAAGCATGTTTGTGCCAGGCACCTACTCATTTGAATCCGGCGTGCAACGCACCCGCGAACTACTCAGCCGGGCTCAGCGGCCGACCGCAATATTTGCCTGTAACGATGAGATCGCGGCAGGAACCCTGTTCGCTGCGCGCATCGCGGGCGTGGATGTTCCCGATCAACTCTCCATTGCCGGTTTCGAGGACAGCCCGTTTTCCCGCCAGGCGTGGCCCAACCTCACGACCGCACAACAGCCAACACAAGTGATCGCCCAGCGAGCAACGCGCCTGCTGATAAACAGCTTGCGCTCCACAAAATACGGGCAGGTGATTGAAAGTGAAGGGTTTTTACCTGAGCTGCTCAAGCGCCAATCCACCGGGCCGGTTGCAAAATAGCGCCAGGCGGCGAGATCGTTTGTTGCAGGCACTCCCACAGTAGTCACCGCTAAAAGGCCGATCAATCCAGTCGACTATTTACAGCAGAGACGTTCTAACGGATAATGACAACGTTGTCATTCACTCAAACTCCATGCCTGAATGCATGAGAAAGAGGCCCCCATGAGTAAAGCAGAAGAAGTATCAGGCGCGCCCATCGCCGCTGAGTCGACCCTGATGTTCCAGGAAGCGGCCGCCGCCAGCGCAGTAGTTGAGCAGCAGTTCGAGGCTAATCGCGAAAAAATTATCGCGGCAGTTGAGCAGATCCACGCGTTCGCCCCCCGCGCTCTGGTGACTATGGCTCGCGGCAGCTCCGACCATGCAGCAACCTACGCCAAATACCTGGCTGAAACCCGTCTTAGCCTGCTCACCTCTTCTGCGGCGCCATCTGTCAGCTCTGTATACCACGCGAAACAAAACCTCGAGCAAACCCTGTATCTGGCGATATCCCAGTCGGGCAAAAGCCCGGATCTGCTGGCTGGCGTTGAAACCGCCAAGCAAAGCGGTGCCCTGACTGTGGCGCTGGTCAATGTTGAGGATTCTCCCCTGGCAGCGATGGCGGACATCGTACTGCCACTGCATGCGGGCGCCGAGAAAAGCGTCGCGGCTACCAAGTCGTATATCGCCACGCTGGCGGGCATTTTGAACCTGATTGCCACCTACACCAACGACACCGAACTCCTGAACGCGCGCGATCAACTGCCCGCACAACTGGCCCGCGCATGGGCCAACGATTGGACTGCAGCCGGTGTCGACGCCTTGCGTGAGGCGCGTAACCTGTTCGTCATCGGGCGCGGCTACGGTTTTGGAGTCGCCCAGGAAGCCGCGTTGAAGTTTAAAGAAACCTGCGGTTTGCACGCGGAAGCCTTCAGCGCCGCTGAAGTCAAACACGGCCCTATGGCAATAGTTAACGCAGGTTTTCCGGTACTGGTTTTTGCACAGCAGGATGAAACCCGTTCGGGAACAGACGCTCTGGTAAGCGACTTCGTCGCACGCGATGCGCGCGTCCTCTATGCCGCTGAAAATGCGCCAGCGGGCCAGGCATTGCCTGTGGTGGAGGGTGCACATGCTGCAACAGCACCCATTCTTCAAGTGCAGAGCTTTTACCGGTTAGCCAACGCGCTATCCGTTGCGCGAGGCTACAATCCAGATACACCGCCTCACCTGAATAAAGTGACAGAGACGCTCTAATGGCAACACGGATTATCAACGCAACCCTCCCGGCAACCGACAATGGCTGGCTGCACAATGCCAGCCTTACGATTGGGGGCGGCAAAATAACTGCGCTGGATTTTTCCCCTACGCCGGTTATTGAGCAAGGTGCCGTGGACTTAAACGGCGCACGGTTACTTCCAGGATTTATCGATACACAAGTTAATGGCGGCGGCGGCGTTTTATTTAACGATGAACCTTCGCTCGCAGGATTGAGAACCATAAGCGAAGCCCATCGAGCCTTTGGCACTACCGGATTATTGCCGACTCTGATCAGCGACGACCTGGCGGTGATGGAGCGGGCCATTGCCGCCGTCGACAAAGCTTTTGCCAGCGGCCTTCCGGGTATCCTTGGTATCCACCTGGAAGGCCCTTTTTTAAACAGCGAACGCAAAGGTGTGCACAATCCGGATAAATTTCGCCTTATCGACAACAATGCGCTAAATCTGCTCTGTTCGTTGCAGCACGGTGTAACCCTGGTGACCCTGGCTCCAGAAACCACGACACCGGACATTATTAAGAAGTTGCGAACGCATGGCGTAATCGTCGCAGCAGGCCATACGGCTGCAACCTATGGACAAACCCGTTTGGCGCTCGACAACGGCGTTACCTCTTTTACGCATTTGTTCAATGCCATGACGCCCATGTCCAGTCGCGAACCTGGTGTTGTCGGCGCTGCGCTGGAAGACACCGGTAGTTGGTGTGGCATTATTGTCGATGGATTTCATGTTCACCCGGCAACACTGCGAAATGCGTTAAATGCAAAAGCCAAAGGCAAGATGATATTGGTCACCGATGCAATGCCCTCCGTCGGAGCAGAGAACAAAAGGTTTCAATTAAATGGCGAAACAATCACCGCCGAAGGTGGACGTTGTGCCACCGCAACCGGCACCCTGGCGGGTTCAGATTTGGATATGTTCAGCGCGGTAAGTAATACCGTGGACAAACTGCGCTGCTCGTGGCCGGAAGCCGGACGCATGGCCTCGCAATATCCTGCAGAAATGTTGGGTTTGGAAAAGACGTACGGCGCGATTTCGTGCGGAAAATCCGCCGATTTTGTGGTACTCAACGAGCGCGATCAATTACAGGAAGTTTGGCAGCAAGGTGTAAGGTACACACAATAACCGGTTCGCAGTTTTTATATTCCTGGCATATTTACTCCCCCGGCTACGTACTGCATCATTACTCCACACGTACTTGCCCCGCATCTACTTACCCTCACATACTCTCGCCTGCTTGCGTGCCCGCCACACGCCGCAAGCAGGTCATTTGAGCGCATCGTCTACAAGCGAACCAAAATACCCCTGTTGTGTAACCACAAGGCAATTAACCAGAACAGCACCACGTGAAATATTGCGAATACCAGCGACGCGTTAATGTCTGAAAAATAAAGGCTTAGCAAATGGTAGAAAGCTGCATATAAATTGCTGTTACCCACGGAAAATGCCAATAGCGACTTAACCCATAAACCCGCAAGAATATAGATCAGCAGTGGGTTTTCACCGTAGACAGCAAAGGCCCGATAAGCCGGGCGCACCGGGCGAAAGCTCTCCAGTTGCATCAAGGCGACCAAAACCAGAACCGCCACACCGGAGGTAAGCAACACATAGCTGCTTGTCCATAAGTATTTATTAATTGGCACCCAGGGGTGTAACAGCAGCGCCATACCGATTGCTAACGCGGCAATAATCACCAGCACTTTCTGTTGCGTTGTGCGCTCAACAATAATGCGCGTAGCTTCATAACCCGACAGCACCGTTACAATAGCCGGAAGCGTACTGAGCAACCCTTCGGGGTCAAAAGCAATGCCTTTACCCTGCCATAAATGCCCCGCACCCAATACCCACAGATCCAGATGGCGAACCGGGTTGGCAACCAATGTATACCCGCCAGAAGCCAGGGCAAATATGCCAATGTAAAGCAACAGCAAAATCAGGCTTGAGCCAATGCGAGCGCGCACCGGCAGCCAGACGATAAACGCCGCAGCACCATAGGCTAGCGCGATACGCTGCAACACGCCGGGCAACCGAAATTCAGCAAACGTGCCGGAGTATAAATACGCGTGCAACCCCAAACCCGCGAGCAACAACAGCACCGTGCGCCGAAAAATTTTCAGCGCGTGGGTGTAGATATCGAGTTGATGATTTTTTCGATTGGAAAAAAACAGCGCGCAGCCGACGATAAATAAAAAAAACGGAAAGACAAAATCCGTTGGCGTAACGCCGTGCCAGTTTGCGTGTAACAGCGGTGGGTAAACGTGAGACCATGACCCCGGTGTGTTGACCAAGATCATCATCGCAAGAGTAATACCCCTCAGCGCATCCAGCGCAAGAGATCGTTCGTTCATTACCAGCGACGCAACTTATGGCCTTTTAAGGCGTAAAACAAGATGAAGGCATAGCACGGAATCATAATCCAATACGCCGTCTGCGAATTGCCACCCGAAGCAAAATGCCCATAGGCCAAAGGCAGGAGTGCGCCACCGGCAATTCCCATAATCAACAACGCCGAGCCAGTCGCCGTATATTTACCCAGATCCTGCAGTGCCAAGGGCCAGATCGCAGGCCATACCAATGCGTTGGCAAAGCCGAGCATCGCGAGAAACATTACGGTATTCGGAACCACCGGAATCCCAGCCCAGCCGAATAATACGTCGGCAATCAAGGTGCTCTCATTGGACGCGAACATAACGCCCAACACAAACACAATGCCTAATAATGCAGAAGCTAACAACGCTTTTTCCTGACTGAGTTTATTCGGAATAAATGCGACGCCCATCAGGTACCCAATCACCATAAAGCTCATGGTGTAGGATGTGAGCGAGCCATAATGACTAACGCCCAAACCCTGTCCGTAGAGCCCAATCGTATCGCCTGCGATCACTTCTACCCCAACATAAAAGAACAGCGCGATTGCTCCTAGAATAATTTGCGGATGCTGCAAAATTCCCCAACGGTTTGCCACCGTTTCCTCCTCCGGCGCATCATCGAGTACCGGTTCCGACAAGGAGGAAAACTTAACAAAGCCCGACAATCCAATTAATACGACGGCCATACACACATAAGGCACCACCAGGCGGGAGGCAAGCTCAGCCAATTGTTGTTGACGTGCGGCCTCGTCGAGGCTTTGCAGTACTTCCGGGGTAAACTGGTCAATGCCGTGCAACATTAACGAGGTAAACGCCAGCGGCACAACGACCCCAGCACCTTTGTTTACCAGCCCCATAATACTGATACGCATAGCGGCGCTCTCACGCGGGCCAATGCACACAATATAGGGGTTCGCAGCGGTTTGCAGGAGCGTCAGGCCACTGCCGAGCAAAAATAATGCGGCCAGGAATATGCCGTAATTTTGGGCTTTAGCCGCAGGGATAAACACCAAAGCGCCCACCGCCATAATCAGGAGGCCGATAACCATTCCGTTTTTATAGCCACTGATTTTCAACACCTGGGCGGCGGGAATCGCAAGGCAGGTATAAGCAATATAAAACGCAAAGGTAACAAATAACGCCTGAAACTCATTGAGCTCACAAACGATACGCAGAAACGGAATCAACGATCCGTTCAACCAGGTGACGAAACCAAAAATAAAAAACAAGATACCGATGATAACCATGGGTAGCAATGTAGAGCGGGCAGTGGATTGTGTTGTTGTTTCTGCGACCAGCATAATTATTTACCTGATTTTTTGCTGAAATTAAAACGCTATTTATTCGATTACCAATTCGTCGATATGCAAGGGTACTTTGCGGTGCTCGCCGGTTTCATTGCTTTTATAGGTAAACCTGTTGCCAGCAACAATTTTTACATAGCGCGCATTTTCGGCTGGAAATTCGACCCGGACTTTGTCCCGTGCGTCCAACAAGTGAGACTCCTGCAGTGTTGCGATACTGTTCCATTGACTGTTATCACTGGACACAAAGATTTCAACCGACGATGGCGGGTACAGCTGGCGGTGCTTTCCGGCATCAAACGTGAAAGAAACTGACTGCACCGAGGTTGGTTCACCCAGATCCACTACCATATCTGCACTGTCTCCGTAAAAAATAACCCAGTCTGACGGTTGATATATTTGATCCTGGTGACTGATGCCGTCGGTGAGTTGTTCTGCAGGGGAAGGATCATCACTTGCGTTAAATTCAGTCAGTATCTCGACCTCAGCGCCAACGGCCTTGTGCGAAAGCAAACGCAAGCGACTCTCCGGATAAAACTCCCCGCTCACGTTATCCTGCGCACGTGCACGCAACACAGTACCACCGTTTACTTTAAACGGCTTTTTGTAGATCGAAGACTGCTGATTCGGCTGCGAACCATCTGTGGTATATCGAATGGTTGTGCGCGCCGTTTCCGCGTTGAGTGTTATACGGTAATTTGCTTTTTCGCCACGACCAAGCCGCTCGGCATTAATCGTTGGGGTATAGACAGAGCGCGAGGCGACAACGCCCATTGCGTCATAGCGCGCAAACAGATCCGGCAGGCGCGCGGCGTAATCCGCCCAATCCTTATTACCCTGCGCGGTCCATGTCACTTCTGCCAGCGCACTCATACGCGGCAGTACCATGTACTCCACTTTGCGCGGTTGAGTTTGGTATTCAGTCCAAAGCTGACCCTGTGCGCCAAGAATATGATGGGCTTTATCGGTACCCGCAAGTTCTTCCGGCATTGGGTCGTAGGAATACGCTTTGGCAAGTGTCGTCATACCGTGAATCGCCATCGGCTCATCGACGGAATCAGACTGAAAAAAGTCAAAGTAGGTGTACCCGAAAGGTGTCATGATCGCATCGTGACCTAGATTGGCAGCGGCGATGCCACCTTTAATTCCCTGCCAGGACATGATGGTTGCATCATCAGCAACGCCACCGTCGAGAATTTCGTTCCAGCCAATCATTTTACGATTCAAGCGCGCCAGAGTTTCCCCAACCCGAGCGACAAAATAGCTTTGTAGTTCGTGATAATTTTTCAATCCCTTGTCTTTCATTAACGCGTTAGCGAACGAACTTTGTTCCCACTGGGTTTTTAAGACCTCGTCGCCACCCACATGAATGTATTTACCTGGAAACAGCGCTGCCACCTCGGTGAACACCGTATCGAGCATCTGAAACGTTTTTTCTGTAGGGCACAGGACTGCGGGAAAAATTCCGAAATTAGGCTGCACAAACGTGTCTGCTGCTGCCGCCTGTTGCTCGCACCCGAATTCAGGGTAGGCTGCAATAATAGTGGACCCGTGGCCAGGAATATCGATTTCAGGAATCACGGTAATCTGGCGCTGCGCGGCGTAGGCGACAATATCGCGTATTTCCGCCTTCGTATAAAAGCCGCCGGTGGGGTTATTATCGTATTCAGTATTGCGGTCTAAGGTGTGCCCCACTACGGTTTTGTCGCGCCAGGCAGACTTTTCAGTCAGCAGCGGATAGGCGTCGATAGGAATACGCCAGCCCTGATCGTCGGTCAGGTGCCAATGGAAGTAATTTAACTTGTGAAACGCCAGCAAATCGATATAGCGTTTTACAAACCCGGCGGGCATAAAACTGCGCGCAACATCCAGATGCATACCCCGATAGGGAAAACGCGGTTCATCTTCGACCGTAACGGCGGGTACGTCCCAGCGCACATAGTTAACAGGCGTTGTGGATTCCACCTGCGGTGGCAACAACTGGCGTAGCGTCTGCAATGCGTAAAACGCACCCTTCTCGCTGGGCGCAACAATATGCACTCGATCAGCAGTCACCTGAAGGCGGTAGGCTTCGGATTTATCGCTGCCAAACTGCGCCGCTGGTACCAGTATAATCTGTATCGGGGCACTGGCATCACCAAGGCTTACCGGCAAATCGATACCACTCGGCTTGACAAAAAAGTCTGCAAACAATTCAGCAACGGGCTTTAAACGCTCGTCGTTAACAGTAATTGTGGTGGTTGGCGAAAATAAAAAATGCCCGTCGCCAGGCGTCAGACTGACTGGCTTGGGCACAACAGAGAGTGATGGAACACTATCTAAGGAGGAGCTGGAAATCCGCGCTGCAACGGCGTTGCCCGCAATAAGCAGACAAGCAATGGCTGCTACAATTTTTTTTGATTTGAACATGGTGTTCCCTTACGCGATTGACTGCGTATATTCTTGCATGGCATAAAACAAAGCGCCGTGTTCCGGTTGCTGCAAAGCAGGAGACATGCGTTCAATAATATCTTTGCGCATCCAGTCTTTCATTTTGTGAGAAATTCCGCCCAACATGGACATGCGCGGCGGATTGATGCTCCACAACCGATCTGCCAGATCACTTAAATAATCAGCGCCTTCACGCAAAATAGCGATTGCGACCGAGTCACCCGCTTCCGCTGCAGTGAATACGGCTGGAGCCAGGCTCGCGTAGTCCCCGGTGCGCGCGTTGTGCATGCGCTCAATAATATCGAGGCCATCGGCTTTTAACTCGGATGCAATCAGCTCGGTGAGCATGGTGGGTTTGCCTAAATCATCAAAATTCAGCAATACCGCCTGCAACGCCTGCAGGCCAATCCAAGCACCGCTGCCTTTATCGCCGAACGGAAACCCGTGTGCGCCCAATTTAAGAACCCGGTCCCCTGCCTGCGCAAAGCCACATGAACCGGTACCGGCCACGATTACTGCGCCTTCGCTACCGCCATGGGCTGCGACACACGCCGCGTGGAGGTCGGTCATTAGAAAACGGGCTTTGAACGGGTGTTGCCAATTCCACACCCGGGTGTAAACATCAGGAATATTAACGCCAGCGAGGCCCATACCCACCACGACTTTATCGCGATCACCGGCTTTCAATCCGGCTTCCATCAAAGCTTTTTCGCTAGCGACTAAAATCGAGTCGATTGCTTTATCAAACGATTGATAAGCATTGCACGCACCGCCCTCTCCCTGACCGATCACGTTCTTCTGGCCATCCACCAAGACGGCACGGCACTTGGTACCACCACCATCAACACCCATAAAAAGGGTATCTCCTGGTACAGGTGATTTTTCCATTAGTCTACCTCGTAAAAATTATCGTTTTGCCATACCCCAAAAACAGCGAAGGTGGTATTGAGCTCCCCGCCCTGCGGGCGGGGAGAAAAGTCCGCGGCGCACCTCACCGCGGCAATTGAGGTGGTTATGGCCGCTTAGAACTTCAGCTGAATACCGGCAACAAAGCGACGACCGTTCTGGTAAAGCGACATAACACGTGCTTTGTCGGTGTTGTATTCAACGATCTCCTCGTCAAGCAGGTTGACCGCTTCCAGCGACAAGGTCATGTAGTCAGTAACGTTGTAGCTAACGCTTGCATCCCACTGGCCGTAAGTGTCGTTCCACAATTCATCACCGTTAAAGTGCAAGCCTTTGTACCACTCGGAGCGGTAGTTATACATCAGGCGCGCACTGACGCTGTCGTTTTCGTAGTAACCGGTCAGGTTCAACATATGCTCGGAGGTTCCTTCCACTAAGCCGGAACCCGCAATCGTGTCATCGCGTTCCTGATCGCTACCTGCATCGGTATAGGTGTAGTTAACAACGGTACCAAAACCGCCAAAGTCCTGCTGGTAGGACAGCTCCAGACCGTTGGTTGTGCCACCTTCGCCGTTAAACGGCTTCTTGAATGCTACATCGACAAATTCTTCCGTCTCTTCATTGAGACGCGGCTCAACGAAAGTTTCATAGGAGCGGTAAGATTTAATTTTCTTAAAGAAGTATGTTGCCGACACCATAGAATGTTCTGCGAAATACCATTCCCAGGCAAGGTCCAACTGATCAGCTATGCGTGGGTCCAAAAATGGGTTACTGCGTGTACCGCTTGGATTCGCCTGATTCAGTGAACCATAGCTTTCGGTCGTGGCGATATCGTTCCAGTTTTGACGTGCCATAACGCGCGCAGCACTCGCGCGGAAAACCTGTTCATCGGTCAAGTCGTAGGCAAAGTTCGCGCTGGGTAAGATTTCAGAATAATCGTTGTCTGCCTCGACCCAGGCGTAGCTAACTGGCACCAACCACTCCCGGTCAATAGTCAGGTAACCACCGTTAGGGTCAACAAACTCGTAACCGCCAGAACTCTGCTCAGTGCTCACATAGCGAACCCCCACATTACCGCGGAATTTTTCGCCGGCAAAATCACCCTGCACATACAGTGCGGTGTGTTTTTCATTTACTTTCCATATTTCAGGTAAAAACAGGCTTTGCGCGTAATCTGCAGGCACACCATTTAAACCTTCGAAAGCGACACGCTCAAATGCCTCCTGGTCCTGATACATCTGATAAGTCATATTGCCGTTGGCTAGCACATCGATGCTTTCCGGCGAACCGACACCAAGGCCACAGGTTGCGAGAGTAGTACACGTTTGGAAAACGTAATCCAGGTAGCTACCCGCATCTGTCTGCGATGGATCGGTGGTGTTCGGTCCGTGCCAGCTGAATGCAACACGGTCCTGCGTACGCTCAGCATCGCGCAATTTCACACCCGTGCGAATTGCAGTAAAGGCACCCATTTCCAGTGGAATGGTAAAATCCAACTGCGCGTAGGTTTCTTCATCGGTGGTCGGCTTTTTACCGCCCCAGATCCAACCTGGCGCAAAGGCTTCCGGGTTAGATGCCCCCATGTCATCGTCGAACCCTTCTGTGTAGGTGTTCACTTCTGGCGTGCCGCGCAGATCAAAATCGTAGCTGGTTACGCCAATAGGCAGTGCGGAGAATGACGCCTCGCGGTAGGTACCCCCTTCCGCTTTAGTGCTACCGATCTGACCGTGCACGGTAAGTGCATCTGCCGTGTAGGTAACATCGAGATCGATAGACTGGGTTTCCGACGAAGAGCGACGGTTAATAAAGTCGAATTCGGTCGCGCCATCGGTAACAGTTCCTGCCAGCACGTTGCCATTTTCAACAACTTTATTTTCAATTTCTTCGTAGTCGTTATTGGGCATAATCAACCAGTTCTGGTTGTGGTTATCCGCTTCCATTTTGGATTTCAACGCATTTAAGGTGATATCCAGACTTTCTGTCGGCGCGTATTGAACACTGCCAAACACGGTGTCCCGCTCACGAGACTGCTCAAAACGCGGAATACCAATATGCGAAACCACTTTCTCGCCGGTGGCTTCCTGAGTGCGCCAGCCAAGAATTTCAATACCTTCACGCACCAGCGTGCGCTCCTGATGCACACCACTCAACAAAACACCAAAGGTTTCATCATCGTTTTTGAATGAGTACAGGCCAGAAATTTGCGGTTCCATCTCTTCTGACGTTTCAGAGTACTGGCCTTCAACGCTAACATTTATGGTGTTCGACTCAAGGTTCAGCGGCTTGCGCGTGCGCAGCACCACGGTACCACCGATAGACCCTTCGTCCATCGACGCATAAGGAGATTTATACACTTCCAAATTGCCGACCAGCACCGATGGCAACAAGGTGTAGTTAAAGCTTCGCCCAGGAGTGTCCAGGATAAACCAGTCGGCAGACGCTACCGTTTGCCCATTGAGCAAGGTACGGTTGGTTTCCGGGCTGGCGCCACGCACAACGATTTTCTCACCTTCACCATACTCTCGGCTCACACCGACACCAGTAATACGCGAAAGGGACTCAGCCACGTTTTTATCTGGGAATTTACCGATATCTTCCGCCGTAATTGCATCTACAACAGCGGTGGAATTGCGTTTAATGTCCATGGATTGATCGAGTGACGCGCGGATACCGGTAACCACAACCTCTTCTTCCTGCTGCGCCTGTACTCCGGTCCCTATGGACGCGAGCACAACGGCGGCGACCGTTGGCGCAACTTTAGTTCCCCGGCAAGCTTTTCGAATGGCCTGTTTCAATGTGTGTGACATGCTATTAACCCCTGATAAGCGAAGCTTTTCTGTGTTTTAGCGCCCTCCCGACACGCGATTCCGCGAAGGCGAATTCTATATGACAACGTTGTCATGCTATCTTAAAAAAAGTGACAACCTTGTCGATGGATTGAGCATAATCGCCGAAAGACAACGTTGTCAACCATCAAAAAACATGAGAAAAAAGTGCTGCAAACCAAAAAATCTATATGTAAATCAATAAGATAAAATTATAGAATCGACTCTTATCAACATATACTAAAACGTTATATAAACGTTAATTTTTGTGACGCGAAATACATCTCTGTGCATTTTTAATGCAATTTGCGCCGTGCTATAGCAGGATAAAAAAACCGCCCCATTTAGGGGCGGTGATTTTTTTAGAGAAGTTTGGGAAGAAAGTGTGCAATTTTTTTATTTGGCGGAACGGGTATGGCGTCGCATGTCAGTCACAGGGAGATCAAATATTGGACTGACGCGCCACACCCCCGTTGCTAAAATCGAAAACCCGTATTCACTTCGAAAGAATCGCCCGCATCAGCACTGGTCAACGCGCCCCCCACATAAAACCGATTGGTAAAAAAGTGCTTGCCGCGAAAGGTGTAGGTTGTGTCCGCGCCGGTATCTACCGTGGCAACGCCAATGCTGCTATGGCTGTTGATATAGAAGTCCACTGCGGCGGTTATGGTATTGCTGTCGTCATCGCGGAAACCTGCCTCTAAATTCAACGCCTGCGCGCCCGGCAGATCCAGAATATATTTGGCTTCCATATTCAAGTCGTAGCCTTCGTCTTCCGTGTAGGCGGTTAACAGGCGCAAACCGTACACCGGTGTAATACCAGCCTTCACCGTTACGGTGCCATCGCTGTTACCGTCGTCTTTGTGGCGGTTATACGAAGCCGCCGCATAAAACATGCTGTTGGGAATATAAATTTCGCCGCCGATACCGAAGTCCTGCGCGTTGTCATCGTAGTATTCGGTTATCGTGTCATACACGTAAAAATTGGTCGCCCGATTTAAAAATGCCGCTTCCGCCAGCGGACCAACATTCTCCTTTACCGGGTCGAGGTACAAGGTGGCACTGGCATTAAGGTACTTGGTGTCTGCATCGTTATCCACAAAGCCCGCTTTACCCGCAACCTCACCAATATAGGAATTTGTTTGCTGCGCCAGCGCCGAATTTGCCAGGAGTCCCGTCGATACGCCTGCACACAGCAAGGCGCTGTAACATAATTTTCCGTCTAGTTTCATAGTCTCTTATTGTCGATGAATGAGTAAAAAAATAGATAACACGTGAGCGAAAAAGTTCGCGCATCTTACCTTAATGCCACCATGTGCTTCTGGTGAAACTTGGCAAAACCCAGCCGTCAGGAAGCGTTGGGCGTTGCAGGCATGGGCAGCGCCCGAATTTTGCTATAGGCGGTGAAATAGCCGGCCGCCGCGACGATGATGGAGCCGATATACACCCCGGCCAGAATACCAACTGGACCGCCCATTGCCGCGCCAACGCTGGCAAACGGCATGGTGAATAAGGTTGCCTTGGAGAAATTAAAAATCGTCGCCCAGTGTGCCATACGCAAGTTGTTGAAGAGGGCATTGGTACAGAAGGTGATGCCGAAGAAAAAGAACATGGTGCTAAAACCGTAGCAATACGCCCGAATTAACGACGCGGCCTCGCCTGTTGCGTTAAAAGCGTCGATAAAAAACCCACTCAATATGAGCAAAATCGCGCAAGCAACCAAGGTATAGGCCAGCGTGAACTTCACGCTGGCGTGCAGCGTCTGCATCACCCGTTCCCGATTACCCGCCCCGTAGTTTTGACCCGCAATCGGGCCTATAGAGCCAGACAAAGCGAACAAGCCAGCGAACGCCAGTGGTTGGACCTTGCTTATAACGGCGTTACCAGCCACAGCCGCATCGCCAAACTGCGCCATAATCGCCGTTACGTATGCCACTCCGATGGGCGTCGCCAGGTTGGTGAGTACCGCCGGCAACCCCGTCTGTAAAAAATGCCATGCATCTTGCGGCCAGGAACTCCACGCGGGTTTTCCCAACAGGTGAAAACCGCGCATTATGCGCTCGAGACCGTAAGTGAGCATCGCTAAACGGGCAATCACTGTCGCGGCTGCAGCACCTTCGATGCCCCAATCCAGCCCGAAAATCAGTATGGGGTCCAGCACCGCATTGACACCACCGGCCACCAACGTCAAATACATGGACGCCTTCGCCTGCCCAAGAGCCCGCATAACACCACCACAAGCCATTGCCAGCGTCATTACCGGCAGGCTTGGCAAAATTATGGTGAGGTAGCTTTCGGCATAGCTCGCAGCAGCCCCTTCGGCACCGAGCAGCTGCAAAAACCAGGGCGTGCCCACCATAGCAGCCACCGCCACCGGGGTACTGATCAGCACAATTACGGTAAACAGGTTTGCCACCAGGCGCTGAGTTTGCTCCCGGCTGTTGCGGCCGACCGATTGGGAAACCAACGCGCTGCAGCCAATTGTGAGGCCAATGGACATTGCCAGCGTAAAAAACAGGATGGAGCCGGCATAACCGATAGCTGCCGCCAGCTCGACGATACCCAACAGGCTCAGCCAATACATATCCACGAGGTCCACCAAAAACAGCGCCAGCAAGCCTGCTGTGGATGCAAATGTCATTACGCAAACGTGGCGAAAAATAGAGCCTTGGGTGAACTTAGCCTGCATTTGGGAGCTACCAGTGAAATGGGGGTCGCCATGGTACACCGCTCCCTGTGAAGGATGTAGGGGAAGCGAAGACTTTCCCTGGCTTCGTGGTTTCCCGAGTGGTTTTCTTGGGTTAATGCAGCCAAACAATTAGGCCCAGACACAAATACGCCCGGCAGTGACCGGGCGATAGAAGAGACGGCGGCAAAAAGAAGCGGTTACTCGAGACTCACCGTCGCTTTAAGGCGTACCTGGTTACCGGCAATCACACCGCCGCGCAGGTAGGTGTCCAGTGTGCCTTCGCGCCGCTTAACCACAATGAACGTCGCAAAACAGGTTCCGGAGAGAACCTCGCTGTCCAGCACACCCGCTTCAAAAGTTACGAAACCCTCATCGTATTCGGTATGCCGACCCACGGTGAACGAGCGTCCATCCAGGCACTCGACCATCGCTTGTACGTCGACCACCAAGCCGGCTTCTATCGGGTTCCACGACAGTGTTATCGCGTCCGCACTGCGGCTATAGGTATCGTCGAGTTCGTCAAGCTTGAACGGGCGCGGCAGAGTCACTTGTGAACCGTCGAGATAGGAGCCACTGCTCAGCTCGGTCGTAACGAAATAGGGCTCACCATCAACATAGGGCAGCACCGATCCATACCAGGTGTGCTTGGCATTAATAAGACTATTAAAATAGAGGGTATCTTCAAGACTTTCGAGCAATTGCACTGACATACCGGTTGCGTCTGCAAGATCGCGAAACAGGTCGTCACTCAAATCCATCTGGTTGATACTTTCGCCAACGCTGGCCCACAGCGCCTGCAGCCCGTTGTCTCCAAGCTGGATGTAGTCTGTGTCGGCCTTCGCCAATGCCAGAGGCTTTGCGCTGAGCTGCGCCTGCAAGGAGACATCACCAGAGGCAAGCGCGTACAGCTCAAAGGTGGCGTAAGTCGCGTCCGGCTGATATGGCGAGGGCGCTAACGAGGGTATCGAGCTGGGCAGATAGCCCTGCTGGCCATCGCCATTGTGATCCGCGAGCGAATCGGTTTCCCCACCACACCCGGCGAGCAAACTCATTGCGAGTACTACACAGCTCACGCAGCCAAACTTCATCATTTAATTCACCTTAAAAACGTATTCTCGCGCCGCCCATCAATAACGATATGTTGGTGCCACCCACATCCAACTGATTGCGATACACCAGTTCGAGCGATAACAGCGACGTTAAGTCTTTTACCATAGCAACACTGTAAAACGAATTAACCTGATTGGTTGTTCCCGTTTGTAAACGTGTCTGCTGGTCGTCATTAAGCAGGAGATAGGCTTTTATCGTATTACGGTAGAGGCCCGCACCCAGCTCAATGTCCAACCAGGGAAATTCAAATATTTTGACCGCCTGCACATAGGCCCCGTACACCTCAACTTCGCCGCGGCGCGTATCACTGAGGGTAAAGCGTTCACCACCGGTTACGCCTGCGCGGTAGATCCAGCCCCGCGACATATAGCCCATGCTCGCGTCGTACACGGGTGAATCATCGTATTGCTCGTTACTCGTCGCAGCACGGCCATAAAAACCATCCACCACAATTAAATCGCCGGTTTCGGCATGTGCTGAGAGGGTATAGCAAAACAATGAACAAACTACTAAACAGCGGGCGAGCACCCTAAATCTGTGGCTCATTAACAGTACATCCTTTTTGAAGAGTCGTGAGGTTGCCGGCACACTGGTTCACAGCAAACACGGACCTGAATCACAATCCGCTATTGAATCTGAAGTTATCGCCTCATTCAAACCCTGCAGATAGAGACCCTCTCCAGAGTGACAAACGGCAGCCCTTTAAGCGAACAATCAAGCCGGCGCATTGTACGGCACAATAAGACACCGGCTTTTTGTGGTTACATTTTGCTAACAAATCGCACCGGCACAGCCACAGTGAGCGCCCGCAGGCACAATGTTCATGGCTATTTGTTTATGGCCATTCGTTTATGGCTATTCGCTCACCGGGCGCTTGTGCAATTTTCGCTGCAAGGTGCGACGGTGCATTTTCAATTGCCGTGCCGTCGCTGAAATATTCCCGCCGTTAGCGGTAAGTGCTGCCTGAATCGTCTCCCACTCCCGCCGCCGCAGGGACATTTCCGTTGGCTCATCCAATTCTAGTGCAGGCGCAGCGATCTCAGTAAACGCCTGTAATATATCGTCGATAGAGGCTGGCTTCGCCAAATAATTTACCGCGCCGAGTTTGACTGCCTGCACTGCAGTTGCAAGACTCGCATAACCCGTAAGCACCACAATTTTCAGCGCCGGGTTCGCGGTTATCAAACGCTCAATGAGCGACAGTGAATTGCCATCCTCCAGCTTCAAATCCAAGAGCGCAAAGGTAAAACTCGCAATGTGCGAACAGTTTTCCACCGCCGCGACCGAGGCAAAGTGTTCCACCTGATAATCCCGCGCGGATAACGCACGCACCGTTACGCCAGCGAGTATCTCGTCGTCTTCCAGGTAAAGAAATCGTTTGCTCATGGGATTAGTCCAGCAGGGGTAATTCAATAGCGACCGCCGTTTTGCTACCGCCAGAGTCATTGGCATTATGCAACACAATCCGTCCGCCGAGCTGTTCGAGCGTGGTATTTGCCAGGAATACGCCTATGCCCATGCCATCTTCCGCGCCGCCAAGTTCGAGGGTCCCATAGCAGAGCGCCTGCTCTGGAGCCAGTCCCTCCCCGTCGTCGGTCACCATAATCTGTAAGTGCCCGCCTTGCGACTGTGCCTTCACCTGCACTTGCGAGCGCGCGGCCCGCAATGCGTTGTCGATAATATTGATAATCGCCGGCGCTAACAGGGGCGAATAGCGTAAACGCATATCTCCGGCGCGCCCACCCTGCATAAACTCAGGCACTGCGCCCGGCGAAGTGAGTTGATAGTGCTGATTCAGCTCGTCAAACAACTCGTCAACAGCGACTTCCTCACGCGATTGCTCTTTGTCGGCAATCCGAGATAGTTGACCCAAGGTACGCTTGCAGCGTTCCACCTGCGCTTGTAACAACCCGACATCATCATTGCGCGGCATCTCGCCCAACACGATTGCCATGGTAGAAAGAGGCGTGCCGAGCGCGTGTGCGGTGGAAGCGGCAAGGGTACCAATCGCAATAAGCTGCTCGCTCTGCAGCGCCTGTTCACGTGCCTTGGCAAGCCGGATTTCCCGGTCCCGCAATGCTGTAGCGAGGTTGGAGACAAAAAAAGTGAGGAGTGCGGTGGAGCCGACAAAGTTGATCCACATGCCTACCAGGTGCAACTGAAAATCACTGAACAAATGGTGGATGTGCGCGGCCAGGTCGAGATACAGGAGCAAGGTGTAACTGACAACGGCCAGGGCGCCAAAACACCACGCAAGCCAGCGCGGAAAAATTGCCGATGCGATGGCGACCAGCACCAGTAGGTAGTAAATAAACGGGTTGCTAGCACGGCCGGAAAAAGCCACCAGGCACACCAGAATCGCACCATCAATTAACAGTTGGAGCGCCAGCTCCCAGTCGTCCACGACCGGCGCTCGCTGCAACCGCACCAGCGAGACAAGCGTGGCGACACAACCCAGCGCCACCAGCGTATACATCAGCTCATAAGATAAGCTACGCGCCAAGTACCACTGAAACACCAGTAACACCAACACGGCGGTCGTCAATGCCAGCGCGCGCAATAAGATTATCCGCCCGAGGATATGGTGGCGATCCCCCTGGCTGGCAAATTTACTGAAGTTCATCAATGCAGTTCCATAAAAACGCACATTCTCGCATACACGAGTTAACTGACAAAAGTTGCCACACCTCAACAGTTAACCGATGCAGACGTCTCAAATCCGCATATCGGCACCCCGGTCTACTGGCATAATCGCGCCAAGCTTGCTTAAATGCGGTGCATCCTTTGGCTCAGGTTCGACAAACGCGTTAACAGTTTTAACCCGGCTAGTGACAGTTTTCATATGCCATGTAGGCCCCTTTATGCTGGTCACACTTCAATTCGTTTAATCACGAATTTCGCATATGTGCGCATCGTTAGCGGTACCCACTCTCCTCTGTTAAAACACTTTCGTCATGGTTTTGTTGCCTGTTATTAATTTGGGACTGCGCCCTCTGCTACGGGCTTTTGGAAAAATCGGCAGAAACTTTAAGTAAGCTTTCGTATGAGTTTGTTATGAGACGTGCCACAAGCCAGACGCAGTTTTAACGATAAAAAAATAAATCAATTTTGGGGTTCAGCAATGCAACGGGCGCTAATTGTAGACGACTCGAAAACCGCTCAGCTTCGGTTAAAGAAAATGATGACCCGCTACGACCTGACTGTAGACGTCGCATTTTCTGCCGAGGAAGCACTCGGTTACCTAAGCTATCGCATGCCTGCGGTGATTTTTATGGATCACCACATGGAAGGGATGGACGGTTTTGAAGCGCTGAAAATTATTAAAGCGAACCCCACTACAGCAACCGTGCCAGTAATTATGTACACGGCACAAAAAGGTGACGTCTATGTGGGCCAAGCGCGCGCCTTAGGGGCGTTGGATATTCTGTCCAAAGAAGTCATCAAGCCTTCCAATCTTGAACGCGTATTAGCAAGCCTTAAAATTTATCCGGTTGCACACCACGAAGCGGTTGCGATTCCCGTAGCTGCTGGCGCAGGCGTAGTAACGCCACTGCAACCACCAGCCAGCGTGGAACCAAATTCTGAGAGCGAAAAACCCCACCACGATGCAGCGGCCAGTTCTGCCACAACTGATTTCGAAGAAATGCAATTGCAGGTGGCAAGGCTGTTTGAGCTACACATCGCCGATGTAAGGCAACAGATTTCAGAGCATTCGCGCTATGTTGTGCGAAGACTTAGCAACGAAATAGAGAAAGCGGCAGAGAAGGAACCTAAAATTGGCGATGTGCCCTTATCGGTTATCAACGAAGAAATTTCTGCCGACAGCCGCCGCGCAAACCGACTTTCCAGCAGCCTGCTGATTTTTATTCTGGTTGCTGTAGGCCTACTCAGTTTCCAGCTGTACGAAACCCGCACGGCACTGAATACACTGTCTGATGATTACAACCTTCTGGTAGAAGGCAACCGCCAGAGCCAGGCGCTGGTCAGCTCGATGGCAGAAGTGGTTGCACAAAGCAACAAAGAACTCGCCAAAACCAGCCTGAACAGCGGCATTACTGCGGCAATCAGTTGGGCGTTGGATACCAACCTGCAATTTGAATTTAATCAAGCGCCGCTTAACGAAGAGCTGATGATGCAAATCAGTACGCTGGTTTATCGTTTGGCCAGCGTCGGCTTTGAAGGCATAGTGGAACTGAATATTCACCGCGGTAATTTCTGCCTGCAGCAAGCGAGCAACGGCGAGTTTCAACTTGCCGCCGCCAACACGCCTGCCGATCAATGTTTGCTACTGGCCGATACTACACCGGACTTTCCTGTGAGCCAGTACCTGAGCTTGCCTTACATGAACTTTCAGGACAATGCGGTTCCTATTAAGCAGGGCCAAATCGATTTGAATGTGGTGAGCACCGGTATTGGCGAGCCGCGCGTGCCCTACCCGGAAAACCCGCATACCGTTTCCGCTGCGGAATGGAACGCTATAGCAGCAAAAAACAATCGGGTAACTGTAGACCTGAGCGCGCTTTAGAATACGAACAGCTCGCGCAAACTCTAAAGCCGTTAAATTAAAAAGCCCTGCAATCATCGCATTTTAATATGCTGGATTGCAGGGCTTTTTTGTGCTGCTTGGTTTTGGGGTTTACGCCACCTTTTGTTCTGCAAACGGTTGCGGGGTGCGAATCAAATAATCGAATGCCGAAAGTGCCGCGGTTGCACCGCTTCCCATCGCGATAATAATTTGCTTGTACGGGCTGTTAGTCACATCGCCACAACCAAACAAACCGATTTCAGACGCTTCGCCACGCTCATTAACGATCAACTCACCACGCGGTGTGAGCTGTGCAGTGTGCTGCAAGAACTCTGCGTTGGGCACTAACCCAATTTGCACAAATACACCGGCCAGTTCAAGCGTGTGCGACTCATCTGTCGCGCGGTCTGTATAGGTAAGCGCGGTGACTCGCTCGCCATTACCCACCACTTCGGTAGTCTGCGCTTCGGTAATAATTTCTACGTTGGGCAAAGAGCGTGCTTTGCGTTGCAGAACTTCATCGGCGCGCAGCTGTTTACCAAATTCCAGCACCGTAACATGTTCAACAATACCAGCAAGATCAATCGCCGCTTCGATACCGGAATTACCGCCGCCGACCACGGCAACGCGCTTGCCTTTAAACAGTGGCCCGTCACAGTGTGGGCAATAAGCCACACCCCGGCCGCGATATTCTTTTTCGCCAGGCACATTCATTTCGCGCCAACGTGCACCGGTAGCAACGATTACCGAGCGACTCAACACGTGCGCGCCGTTGCTCAGTTCCACACGCGCATAACCGCCCACCACATCTGCTGGCGTTACCGACACAACCCGGGCGCCCGTCATAATGTCTACATCGTATTCGCGCACATGCTCTTCCAAACCCGCGACCAGTTTTGGGCCTTCGGTGGCCTTCACCGAAATAAAGTTCTCGATCGCCATGGTGTCCATTACCTGACCGCCAAAACGCTCGGCAACGATGCCGGTGCGAATGCCCTTTCGCGCAGCGTAAATTGCCGCTGAGGCGCCAGCAGGGCCACCGCCCACCACCAATACTTCAAACGGTGCTTTCGCGGATATTTTTTCTGCTTCGCGCTTGCCTGAATTTTTGTCAACTTTCTGCAAAATATCTTTCAGTGTCAGTCGCCCCTGGGCAAACGGCTCTCCATTTAAATAAACCGCAGGTACCGCGAGAATATTGCGCGCGTCCGCTTCTTCCTTAAATACTGCACCATCAATCATTACGTTGTGAATTTGTGGATTAATGGCCGCCATCATATTCAGCGCCTGCACTACATCCGGACAGTTCTGGCACGAAAGCGACACGTAAGTTTCAAAGCGAAACTCGCCTTCCAGTGCACGTACTTGTTCAATAATATCGGCATCCAGTTTAATCGGGTGCCCACCACTGTGCAGCAGCGCCAGCACCAGCGATGTAAATTCATGCCCCATAGGCACGCCAGCAAAACGAATTTCAGAACCGGTTTTTACCGAGCGCACCACCATTGAGGGTACTCGCTCGTTGCTGTCACTGCCTTCGGTGTGGGAAACCTTGTCAGACAGCTCGGCGATGTCTTTTACCAGCGCATAGACTTCCTGGCCTTTCACACTATCGTCGGCATAACTCACCAGCTCAACAGGTGACTGCAAGTTATTCAAATAAGTTTGTAATTGCGATTTAAGCGTCGCGTCCAACATTATAAATTCCCCCTTTTGGTTAACGAAGCGCCCAAAACGGGCGCTCTACTTACGCGCTTAACTTAAATTTTGCCGACCAAATCCAGCGAAGGCGCCAGTGTTTCTTCGCCTGGCTGCCAGGCGGCTGGGCAAACTTCACCGTCGTGTTCTGCCACGTACTGAGCTGCCTGGATTTTGCGTACCAGCTCTTTTGCAGATCGACCGATACCCAGATCGTGAATTTCTGCAACTTTAATTTCGCCTTCTGGGTTAATCACGAAGGTGCCGCGCAGTGCCAGGCCATCTTCTTCGATCATCACGCCGAAATTGCGTGAGATTTTGCCAGTGGGGTCGCCAATCATCGGGAATTCAATCTTGCCGATGGTTTCTGAGCTGTCGTGCCAGGCTTTGTGGGTGAAGTGGGTGTCGGTGGATACCGAATAAACTTCAACGCCCATTTCCTGCAGCTTCGCGTAGTGGTCCGCCATGTCGCCCAGCTCAGTAGGACAAACGAAAGTGAAGTCTGCCGGGTAGAACATGACAACGGCCCATTTACCAGCCAGATCCTTGTCGCTGACAGGGACAAATTCACCGCGGTGGTAGGCAGTCGCTTCAAAAGGAAGAATTTTGGTGTTGATGATTGATTGAGTCATGTGATCTCTCCGTCTTTGTTAGTTAAGGTCAATTGCCTTCGATGGATTTATAGTAAAAAACTACATTAAAGAGATCTAATCAATTAAAGGGATATACTTAATATATTTTTTTTATGAAACATCCGGAATGTATTAAATAGAGGCTATTAGGAACTGGAAGGGGCGGTTGGTGAAGGGGTTGAAGGGGGTAAAAAAGGGGTAAAAAAGGAGGGTAAAGGGTTTAGGGGTGAAGTAGCAGATAAGTAGGTTGCTCTGGTTTTCCCAGAGCAACCCTGGCGTAGCGCGTTATACCTTGAAGCGGGAGAGCGTTTGACCCAGATGCAGCGCAAGCTCCCGTGTTTGCTCCGCACAATCCGCAGCTTGACGCGCGCTTTCAGCTGTTTCGTCAGTTTGCTCGGTAATGTTGTGCATATTGCGATTAATTTCTTCCGTGGCGGTGGACTGCTGTTCCGCTGCAGCGGCGATTTGAATATTGAGGTCGACAATACCCTGCACAACCTCCGAAATCTGGTCCAGCGCATTGCCAGCGGTCTGCACCTGGCTCACGCTGGACTCCACTCGCGTGCGGCTGAAATTCATCCGCTCAACAGCCGCATCTGCGCCCTGTTGAAGCTGTTCGATAACATCGCGGATTTCCTGGGTCGATTGCTGAGTACGCTGCGCAAGCGTGCGTACCTCGTCAGCTACAACCGCGAAGCCGCGCCCCTGCTCGCCAGCACGCGCCGCTTCAATAGCGGCATTCAGCGCCAGTAAATTGGTTTGCTCGGCGATGCCGCGAATCACCTCCAGCACCGCACCAACATTCACAGTATCCTCTTTCAAGGACTGTATCGCACTCGCTGAGGACGCCATATCCTGCGCCAGGCTCTCAATGCCTTTCACCAGAGAACCTACCACCTGTTGACCTTCGTCAGCACAGGTTCGCGCGGAGCGAGCGCGATCCGCTGCGTCGTTGGTATTGCGCGCGACCTCCACCGTTGTCGCCCCCATCTCGTTCACCGCTGCGGCCGCCATGGATATTTCCTGACGTTGTTGTTCTATGGTTTTACTGGAACGATTACTGGCCTGCTCAATTACCCCCGAGTTGCTGGTAAGTTCGTGGCCTACCGCCAGCACGTCTGCAATCGCATGTTGCAGATTGGCGACAAATTTGTTGAATTCGAGGCTCAAACGGCCAAACTCATCTTGGCTGTTCACCTCTAACCGCGCGGTGAGATCGCCTTCGCCGCTCGCCATATCGCGTAGCCGCACTAACAACCCATTGAGCCGATTGACAACAACTTGCGGCAGGTAAATCCAAAGCGCGATAGACACGATAAGAGCAATAACCAAGAGCGTCACCAGTGTCGTCGACATCGAACTTTGCTCGACCTCGATGTCTTCACCTTCGTCAACCAATCGCTGATGAGTCCGCTCCGTGAGTTGGTCAATCACATCGCGCATAACATCAAAATCAGTCGCACCTTTCCCAAGGCTGAGCGCTTCGGCAGCAGGCAGATCGGTAGCCGCCAGGGAAATTATTTTCTCGACCGTACGACGACGCTCGCTAAACAATTTAAAAAAGTGCTCGACCTCGTCGTCGAACTCGGGAACAGAAATAGCCTTTTGAAACTTACCGACACGTTCCTTGGCCTGATCCAGGTTTTCGTTGATGGTACCCACCAGCTCACCTGGCGATATCATTTTAGGGTTAGACAGCACTAAAGTGCGCTCTGCCAGCAACGCCTGGTAAAGATCACGATCTGCCTCCAGCAAGTACTCCGACGCGGGTAAAAAGGCGTGCACCAGTCTGTCATTTGATTCAGACACCTTGCGTACACTGTGGAACGACAGCACAACAATGCCGAGCATCACAAGAATCACAATGCCCAGCGGCACCCGAAGGCGCCATGCGAAGCTAATATTATTGAAGATTTGAAACATATTCCCGCACTACCTGACTTAACCTGAGTCTCCTAAGCATAGCCAAGGATGCGGAGTTCTGTGATATTACAGTGGCATCTGGATCACGCTACAAACTGTCTGGCGACCGCTGCGGCAACCACTCCCGGTAACCAAAACGGGCCACAGGACCAAGCCATAGCCGTGCCTGTTCGCAAGTGAGATCCGGGTGGTTTACCAAGAGCGCAGACACCACCTCGGCCAGTCGCGGTTCGAGATGCCCATCGTTCATCGGCATCCCTACCCCCAGCGGCATATCGCCACCCTCGCTGACAAGGTTAAAAAAATCTGCGGCACCCTTCGGGAAGCCGCACAACACGGCGAGAAGCAAGAGCGGTACCCGACAAAGGCCCTGCTCGTCACTAAAGCTCGCCAAACGCGTATCCGGGTGGCTGGCTTTGAGAATGCGGTAGAGGTTAACGAAACGCTTAACCGCACGGGGCGAGCGCCCCACCAGACCGCCCAGCTCAGCGATAAACTGCAGCTCGTACTCACTTAACAGGAGCGCATCGCTGGAGAGCAGCTGTGCACGTAAGCTGTTAGAGGCACCTGCCGCCTGCCGCGTCAACTGTTCCACATAGCCAGGCTCCGTATCCTCCGACTCCTCCGATGGCTCGTCGCCAACGCTCTCCTGAACCTCTCCAGTATCAACCGTGGGGGGCGGTGGTGCTTTCAACACCTGATCGCGCAGCAGCCCGCGCAGAAACCCTGCAGTTGCGTTTTCGTCCAGCGGTTTCAGCCAAAACGGAATTTGGAAGATTTTTTCGAGATAATCGTGCGTGCTGGCCTGGTGTGCTTCAGTGTGCCCTATGTCGGCATCGCTTTCATGATGCAAAAACGGATAGCGTTGCTTCAGCGCCCGCCCAAGCCAGCGCGCATCCACGCCGACTACCACCATAAACAGCGGGAACGCCAGCATCAAATGAATCGCTTGCAATACGTCCACCACTAACCGCGGCTCGCAGCGGTCCAGATCGTCGATATAAAGCACAATGCGATTGAGCTTGGGTAAATCGTTAGTCTCCTGCTCGCGCAACAGTTCATCCAGTCGACTAAAGTCGCGGCGCACCGTATTCAAAATGCCCAGCTCGTTTTGATAATCGGCACTGGCCGCGCGCGAAAAAACAAAACTGGCAAAGGCTTCTTCCCCTGCGCGGCCGTAGTGCGCGTTTAATTCATCGTGTCTCAGGCGCGCACTCGCCAAGGCCGCCAGGGTCTGCTGTTTTTGCAGTTGCAATTCCTGGAGTTCTTTTTGGGCGCGCTCACGTTTTTTCCCAAGTTGCCGCTGAGCGTCGCTTTGCGCAATCTCGTAGCCGTCTTTCAGGCGCGAAACCAGATGCAGAATTTTGCCAAAGCGGGTACAAAAACGTGAAAACGCCGCGCTGGACAACAGCGTTAATACCGAGATCAGCCCCATCATAGGCATGTTGTTCAGCGACATCATCCACCAGGAACCCAGGATGCCTGCGAGTACCAGGCCGAGCAACAGAACCAACTGAAGCCGGTTGGCCATAAAAAACCGCAGCCATTGGTGCACACGATTGCGCAAAGACTGCCGACGAAATTGCGCCAGCCAGTCCTGCACTCCCTGCCCGCTTTTTACCAACTGCTCCAGTTGGCTTTCCAATTCCGGCTTGCCAAAAATATCGGCGATGTCCTTTTTATATTTTTGCAATTGCACAAGAGCCGTATCCGCCGCCATCACCGGTTCTGGCCGGGCGACATCGGCAAATTGTTCGGTCGCAGTTTGCAATGCGGCTATGTCGCTGTCTAAGCGCAAACTTTCCTCGCGCAGGTCGCGCACCTGCTCGGCGGTGTGTTCCAGCTCTTTTTCCATCACCCGGTCGTTGTCCAGGCGCGCCATTAACGCGTTAAATTCCTTCTCCGCCGTGTCCGGGTTGAGTCGCCGCAATTCCTGCTTTAGTCCTGCAAAAACATGGTTCACCATGCTTGCCCACAGATTGGCTTCCTGATAATGCCAGGCGTTAAACCAGATCTGTGCGACCTTGCCGCAAAAGGCGGCCTCCTTTGCCGGTTCTTGCACCACCGTTTGCGTCAGCGTATTAACATGCATACGCAAACGCCGCATAAAAAACGTTTTACCACTGCCCCAATCGCCAAATAAACCTATCGCCAGTGGTGGCGCCGCATCGCGCGCGCAAAGGACTTTGGCGAGCGCAATCGCATCCCGGTCGACATCGAGTAAATCTTCAGGTGCATCATCGGCGGAGTCGGAATCCAGGCGGGTCAAAAGGGGGAGGAAATCATCGTGCGGTGATTCATCCGTTTGGAGATTGGCCTGAATCAGCTCGCGCCACGCGTCCTGGTTGTCTTCGGGGTATTGGGAGGAGATTACGGCTAAGAAGGGTTCGTGTACTCCAGTATAAAGTAGGGGAAATTTATTCTGTACGTCATCAAGAAAAGGCTGAATTGCCTCCACCTCCCCGATCAAGATAGCCCCAAATAAATGACGAAATCCGATGTGTTCGCTGCGAGAGGTTGCTACAGCGATCCTTCTGGCTGAGGACAAAAAATAGGAGCAGCTGACAGACAAAAACTTCTCAAGCAAAATTTCAGCACGAAAAGCGTTATCCTTAGATTCTAAAAAGTACTTTGTATTCGGCCACTCGGTAATAAACTCTCCAACAGGAAAGACTTCCGAAAATGCGACTATTTTATTTGTTGTGCTAAAGTCGTTACCTTGAATTGCAAGGAGCAAGAACGTCGATTGAACCAAATCACTCGCCAACAAAGTATTCTCTGACCGCCGGACCGCACCTAACGCCATAGAAACAACTTTTTTACTGGCTTCATCATACCGATAGTCGAGTAAATACCTCGCACTCACCACGGTCTGTAGCTCGCCATTTCCAGGGCCAGATTGCAACGGCGACGGCACCGGCTTGTTACAGAGGGGAGAGACCAAATCATTCAGCAGGCACACCTCATCCAGGGTCACGCGAAAGTTGGTGCCGGTGGCGTTGCGCAAAATGGTCAGTCCGCGAAACCCCGTATTCGCCAATAACTGCTCGCGGCGCAGTGGTTGGGTGAATACCTGCTCATAACGCACAGGTACCCGGCTGTTGCCCGCATCATCGACAAAGGTTTCGCCGGTAATTCTGCCATAACCATAAATACCGGCACCGTCGCCCGCCTGCCACACATACACAATATCACCGGTTTTATACTGCGATATAAACCGTGTTACCGTCCAGTTAACCTCCGCGCCCTCATGCAGTTCGCTATGCAGATCGTAGCGACCGGGGGTCGCCTGAAATATCCAATAGTGCACAGGCTCTAATGGGGTCGCGGACGGGGTATCGGCCATGGAGTTTCCTTGAATCGTTTTTGGTTTTTGCCGCTTGTGCAGCGAAATCCGGTGGTTCCGACTTATTTCGGCTTAGTTAATATTTGCACTAATTTAGTTATAAAAGACACCAGTGGCAACAAAAATAAAACCAATAGCCCATTCTGCCAGTTGTTCTGAGTAGTTCCCTCCTTCTTGTAACGTAGGATCAATAGCCATTAATCTTTCATGACTATTTTCAGAAGAGTGAATAAGATGATTAGCTTTCGTTAGAAGCCTATTTGTTGATGTGGTTAAGAGGTTAGCCCGTTGATTTTCGAACGCAATTAGCATGAAAAAACAATCGACGATATGAATAACAAAAAATATTTAAAAGCAACCAGTTGATCAATTTAGATTATATGATCTTTTCTTAAAATTAACACCTGTGTAACAGGCACGAGCTTGCGAGCGTCTTAATAGACGCACTTGGTACTTGATACTAAGCTACGCTGACTACAAGGCAATTATAGAATCTCCGATCAGCTTGTTCATTGGGCTTACCTTCGAAAAATACCCAAGAAGATAATTTTTTCTCTGCTTTGCATCGGACCTCATTCCGACCGCTGAAGCCCATGCCAGCCAACCGCTTGATCCATTTTTTAAATGCACCTCGCGCCAGTCTGGCATGCCAAACCCTGATTCTGGGATTTCTAGAATTTTGGCTTTTGATATGTTAGTTGCGTCGCGATGTTCGTATAATTTAGCCAGTAGCGTTCCTACAGACTTAGCGGACATTAAATGCTTTTCAGAAATTTTCGCGATCCAGAATAGCTGGTATTCATTCATATACCGGCCACTATCAACGAGTTCAATAAGCCTTTCTGTTAATTCAGGTATTTCAAGTATGTCTTCACACTTGTGGTATATCTTCTTTGATAGATGAGGAAATCGGTAAATAAAATCTGGAATATACTCATAAAAGGTATCTGAGTGCTCGTGAATGCAGTCTAATATAAGGCTTGCCTCATGGTCAGTTGCTTCATCCTCACTTAACATATTTATAAGATATTCTACTTCTAAGTCTGTAAGGTTCCTAACCGCCTCTTCATATTCTTCATAGTCCATGCCTGAACCAGAACCTACGTAAATCTTTTCCAGGATCTGACTTTTAATATCATCAACTTCTTGTTCAATGGATTTTTCTACATCTGAAAAAAGCACGGTCTTATCAGTATTCAAATTTAAGGATTTCTGGCCAAGTCCTTTTTGAATAGTTTGAAAATCCTTAATAAGTACGTCTTTAGAATTAGAAAACAGCATGTAATCATCCATAAAACGAATCATGTGCTCACATCGAATTAGCTCCGAATGATCCATAAAAGATAAAAAATGGCTGCCTAGCATTTTTGAAGGGTAAAGCCCATGAGGCAAGAAGTCGATTGAGAAGCCTGTGTTAATTTCGCGCATATATTGGCCAAAGAGATTAATGTCGGCTTGAGTTGGCTTCTGGGAAGAAAACCAATTTGTCAGATCATGATGATAAATTGAATTAAAGAAAGCTGATATATCGAACTTGATAAAGTATTTGTATTTAGACTTGAGATCCTCAGCTTTTGACGAAAATTCCTTATAGCTTTCATGTATTGCGACGGGGAGTCCTTCGAAAAATCGATAACCGAAGTTTTCTCTTGATGGGTTACTACTTTTTCTAAATATCCGCCTGTTCTTATACGCCATTTGATATAAATAGTACTCGGCAACTGGATCAAGCTTCATTGTTCTCCGAAGGTGGTGTCCGGCCTTGCTAGCGTATACGGTCTCTTGCGACAGAAAGGAATAATCCGTCTCTTTTGGATTGGCAATTTTGGAAATATAAACTGATAAGGATGAGGAATTATTCTCCACAAGACATTTGCAGGTATCCATGGGAAACAAAGTCCCATTGTAATCCCACAAGTAGAACTCTTTAACTTTAGTATGGTTAGTCATAGCATTCTACTTTTATTCCGGCGTCGTATAACGAGACTGTTGCCTCAAAGCTGCCGTCTGTTATTCGTTCCTCGGGAATAACAGCCACAAATTTCCCCTGTTTATCATTACCCTGTTTGTAATGCGCCATGCCAGACTCCGTTAAGCGGCGTTGGGGTCTATTTTAACCCTTTAGAAACTTCTGTTCTGCAGGTTTTTGATGATTTTTTGAGTTTTTCGACAGCTTCAACGCCGCACTCACCGGTAAATTATGAGCGCAGCGAGTAATTTATCCGCGTGCAGTGCCTTGTTATAACGCGCTTCTAACTGCACATTCTCTCAGATATCTCTTTCAACTTTTCTATATCTAGGCGATCACTCGCCCAGCCCTGAGCAAATGGTATCGTATTTGATTTCGGCAATTGCTCTTCTTTTAGATCCCTAACTCTTACTCTGGAAGGTAGAGCCGAACCTTCACCAACAAAAATTGCTTCTTGCTGAGATAAAATGGGTAATGCTCCAACCATGCCAGAAAGTCCATCTGGCAAGAATCGAGCGACATGCTGCTGGTCTGCAGAATTTGTTAGCCTTAGTACTACCCAAGTACCACACTGTGAAATTACTGTGCTGTCCACATCGGCTGGCCGCTGGCTTACCAGCATCAAACCAATTCCGTATTTTCGCCCCTCTCTTGCTATACGCCTGATTGCTCCCTGAGCGGATGCGTACTGAGCCTCCCCGTGATCTGGAACATACCTATGAGCTTCTTCACACACTAATAATATAGGATCCTTCTCTTTCTCTTCTTGAGTTTGAAATACTTTGTACTGAAAAAGCAACCTAGCAATTAGTGCGGTAAGCGGGCCTGCAACTTCATTTGGTAAGCCTGAAATATCAATAATTCTAATATCTTTTCCTGCCTGACTAGGTGCGCCAATGAATTGATTCAAAACTTGATGTAGCTTTATTTCAGCATCGTTATCAACCCAACACCTCATCATAAATGAAAGTCGAGTATCTCTTCTCAGAACTTTTAATTTATCTAACACTGCCGAAACATAGGACATACCTGAATCTGATGGTGGTAGTGACTCTAAAATCTTTGTGCCTTTTTTAAATCTTCCACCCTGTATATACTTAACATGAGCTTCGAACTCATCAAGACAAAATGGTCTCGGCTTATCACGATCGAATTCCAGAATTTCTGAAGTATCCTTGCCATCGCATAAATCTGGATCGTCAAAATTTTTTAAATGGTTAAGGGCCTCTGTATCGAACTTTCTTGGGCAAGGTTTGACAATTCCAGCGGCAACCATTCTTGCATGAGCGAGAGCTATTTGAACCACATTGTTTTGACTGGTAGCGCTTCTTTCCGTTTTACCGATAACTAGGTTAGTAAACTCATCACTAGACATTAACCAATACGGTAGCTTTATCTCTTCCTGACCATCGTCGCCTGCCGCTATGTCATATGCTCGGTACTGTACGGCTCGCTCTTTAAAGGCTGAACCATACTCACCATGAGGATCAATGACCACTATCTGAGGAGACAGCTCTTTATCATTATTTTTATGCGATAGTACGCTATGAATAATCGCGGCAACAGTACCTGACTTACCAGATCCTGTAGATCCAAGAACCGCACAATGCATACCAAACATTTTATTAATGTTAGCTCGACAGGCTGTAGATTCAGAAGCACTGTAAACTGCAAAGGGAACTAATGGATCTACTTCATCATCTCTTGCACCTTCAGCGGAACGGTAGACAAAAGAAATTTCTTCGTTGGTTAGCAGGAATACGCCTTGTTGGGGCAAAGGGTAGGTTTTAATACCACGCTTAAAGGCCAAAATTGACTTTGTATTATTCCAGCTGCCTTCAGCTAACAGCTGGACTTCCATTACACGCTGATCAGAATCAGAAGTCACAGGCATACCTGCTTCAATTAACTCTTCCGATCGCATTCTGAGCATTGTTACCAAGCCAAAAATTATTTTGCGACCATAGTGAATTTTAACCATGCTACCTATTTGACCGATAGGGTAAACACGACCATTAAAAGTTCTTGTTAATTCAGATATTTTATCTGAAATCTCAACTTTTATATTGGTTCCTGACACCTCAACAACTTGGCCTATTTTCAACTCTTCAGATGGTGTAAACATAACTAAACCTCGCATCCGTTCTTTAATACTGATGTTACACCTTTGAATGTCCACCAATAATCGTCTTTGTCTTTTCTTTTAAATGGGCCTTCTTTTCCAATATATAGGCCGTGTATGGATGCGATAATCACTCTTGAACCAAAACTATCGCTACGCCACTTTTCTAAACATGGTGGAATTTCATCTCTACACTCCAAGAATGCGAGCAATACTGTTTTATTTTCTGCTTTCGATAACGCAAATTCAATTTCGTTGTTGATATGATCATCGCCAAAACTATAGCCGCACACCGCTAACATATTGCTATTGGAAGAATTTAGCGATTTTCTGAATAAGTCAAACTGCGTAGAGAACGGATCTTGCTGAGTGGCCACGTATTTAGTGGCTTGAGGGTAAATTAGAACCCGACGGTCCGCCTTTGGGTATAGATCATTTTCTCTAACTCGCCATACATACCCTTTGTCACAAAGGAACCAATCTATGGAGCCATGCATTTTAATTAAGTTGGCGCGCTGATTGTTCGCTGGAATGAGTTCTCCATACTTCTGTTTTCGATAGGCTATAGCACCACCATCAAACCCATCCCAATAAGGAATTTTATTTAGTGCTAATGCATCTTCTAAAAGAGTGTCATAGTTGGTTGTGAAAATATTGACAGCTTTTCTTCGCTCATGAACACCAGCGGATGCGTGATTAAATAGAGTGTCAACAAATTCTAAATGTGCTTCGATGTCTACAATTGGTTTAGACAAAGAGCCCTCTTCAACTGTATTTCCATCATTGTCCTCAACATAGCCACACCGGATAACATTTGAGATAGACTCAAGAATTTTATTATGTACATCCTTTAGGGTTGCCAACTCAACTTCCACCCCACGAATTACAGTTTTCTTTTCTTTATTTCTTTCAGCTAATGCAGCATAGTCGCCAAGATGACTAAGAACATGCTCTATATGGCACTGCTCTGGCAGCTCATCAAACAGTGGAGTGATAATATCGTCATATAACTTCTTATGACTAGCTTCTATATCCTTCTTAACTTTATTCGTTAAAGGGTACATTAACGGTAATTTAGCATCGAAACTTATTCCTGCACCCAATAGCCAACTTTGCTCACTACACTTCAAGTGTTCCTCTACTTGCAAGAACAACTCGTCATCAATCAAATCATTCATTTTCTTTCCTTCTTATAGAGTTGTACCGAAGCTGGCAACCAGAGCGTTATAACGCCCACATAAAAGGCGGAGCGTCAGCGACGTCCAGCGTAACGTAGTGGAGCGATTTTTGATGTGTTTGTTAAGTTGCTAAAATTGAAAACACTACCGCAAATAATAAGCCAGAAAAAAAGGTCAAAAACTGTAAGATTGAAGTAACCTTGAGCGTCTTGTTGTAGATGTTTAACGCCGGCGCTGGCTTTTTATTAGAACCCATAATGCCAGTTAAAGTCATAAGGCAAATTTGCCCAAAGAAGACTGATATCAAAAGTAACGCCCAAACACCATTTACATACCATTTCAATTCTTCCGGAACCGTACCAATGAAATCCTTTGAAAAGGTAACAGTTAGCGCGATGACGCCGGTAGCTAGAGCCATTAATTGTTTAGTGGTATCCCTAGCGTACTCGAAGGCAATCTGAGAACGACTTTCTCTATCCATAATTTATTCTCCAAATGGCCAAATATCACTCAGGAATTCTTTTATCTTCCCTAAGAAAGAACTACGTACAACTGCTCGTTTCTTTGGATCTATTGGTGCTTGCGCGTTCTCCTTCGCTTGCTCAGAAAACTTTATCACCAGTTTCCTTAGCTTCTTTCTATCCAAAGTATCTTTAGTGATACCTTCTGGAATTCGGTCACGAACCAAATGAATTATATCTCGTTGGCAACTGTCAGAAATCCGGGTTGACTCGTCGTGAACAGCCTCGACAATTTCCTTGAATATTGCTCTCTCTAATTCAAGCTTATTTTTATCCATATTTAAATTGCTTCTTTTTTGGTTAACTCTAAGTTCTGGCTACTTAACGTTTAGTTAAGTGGCCGAGCGATTAGCGAGGTCACGCTTGAACTTTTTGTTAGGCCATGTTTCGTCGATGAATAACTTTAACCGAAATGCAAGTTCTACGAAAGCAGCTGCAGAAGTAACTGAAAGATCGTCTGCCTCACCATGCGCGACTTTATTTCGAAGCCTTTCCAAACTACGGAATATTTCTAGTTTAGCCGGATGCTCTACTAATAATACTTCAGCTCCCCGATAACTAGAAAAGACTGGGCTTTTCCTTTCTCCTTCAGTGATAATATTTTTATTCATTAAAGCCTTACCCACAGTTAATTCTAATTGCACCCAAGATTCAAAGAGAGCTGCACTTGGATACTCCAAAGCAAGTGATAAAATTTTCTCTTTTTGTTGTTCAGTTTCTGGCTGAGATTTTGCTGCATCGATTTTTGGCAACTTAGCATAATCTGCTTCCGATTCGGTTTTCCTTAGGGAACGATCAAAATCTAACTGCAAATCTTTGTATTTGAGCTGTTTTAGTTTGGGGATAAGATTAGAGATTCCGTCTTTTAGCATATACACGACGAGAACCAGACTTAATGGCCAAGCGAGAGAATCCACTAGTTTTGTAATAAAAGTTAACGAGTCCATCAGCAGTATCTCTTTGGCCTAACATTTTATTAAATAAACCCACGAACCATTTCCCTTTCTATATCCCTACACTACGTCTCAAAGCCGATATGCACGGCAACATAAACCGATTCAACACTCCACAATACCGCACGGCCTGCGGCCTTACTTTCGATGGCCGTTAGTAATGTCCGGGGGTTTTAAACTATAAGCCCGCTTTCCACTCGCTAACCGCAAATAATCGCATTACACCAATATTTCCTCCGAGCAAATATTCGTCCAAGATAATCGCGATCGAAGCATTATTTCGTTGTTTTATGCGCCGAGATTGACAGCTTTTTACGCTACAACGGATTGTTTAGTCTGATATGTTGGTTTTGCGCTGGAATTAGCGCTATTTGTGTGCCGATATATTTAACAGACGCTTCAATTATGCGGTGCGATTACAGGCTTGCTTTGGTGGGCGCAACAGCCGGGACGTAAATAACCCAACCACGCCACGGCGGCCCATTGGCACCCAAGATTCCACATTGTCGTAAATATAGGGTTATGGACGGTTGGAGATGGGTCAAACTGTGTCAAAGGCGGGTCATTTGCGGTTGTAGACCGGTCGAACTCGATCAAAGGCGGGTCATCGACGGTTGTAGATCGGTCGAACTCGGTCAAAGGCGAGTCATCGGCGGTTGTAGACCGGTAAACCTCGGTCAAAGGCGGGTCACCTGCGGTTGTAGACCGGTCGAACTCGGTCAAAGGCGGGTCATTTGCGGTTGTAGACCGGTCGAACTCGGTCAAAGGCGGGTCATCGGCGGTTGTAGACCGGTAAAACTCAGTCAAAGGCGGGTCGTCAGCGGTTGTAGACCGGCCGAACTCGGTCAGAGGCGGGTCATCGGCGGTTGGAGACCGGTAAAACCCGGTCAAAGGCGGGTCACCTGCAGTCGTAGACCGGTCAAACTCGGTCAAAGGCACGTCATCTGTGGTTGTAGACCAGTATAAATGGTATGGTCTCGTGGCTTTTTGCACCGCACTGGAAACGCTGGGGCGCGGCTATCGTTACAGCTTTCAATACGCCTGGCTACGGCAAAATAGATACACAAGATTGCGACGGCAGTGATAGCAACAGTCACCGACAATGAGTGTGCACTTTAGTGATAATAAATAGCCAGCGAGCGAACGAGCCGGATATGCGCTCATTTTTTTGTTCTGCGATGGTACAACGCCAAATTACGTTCCACGATACTACAAAGTAAATTGGGATCTTCACCGTTTAATTTTAGATGGTGCTCAATTTCAGGCCTATAGTCTGATGTCTCCTCCATTAGCACGATAAGCTCATCCTGGGTTAGCTTCATTATCGCGTCGACTATTAACTCGCCTTTTTGCATGTAGGGTACACTGGAGTCTTCAATTGTCGAAATTAATAGCCCGTCTTCTACCTTCCAGGTATTGATCCAATAATCTACAGAATAATTTCCGTAAACATTAAACTCCATACTGATTTCGCACTTTTTCCCTCCGTGGATATAGGCAATCTGACTGAACACAAGGCCGGGCCGATCGGTATCTTTTAAATACCAAACCCCCAAGAGAGGCGCCTCAACAAAGCCGGGAGCTGCAACATTCGTACATGACACAATACAAGATAACAAGAAAATCAATACAATTTTTTTCACCGCATACTCTCCATATGATCAAGAATTACGGGGCCGACCTCACCAGCAATAGTCGTATAACAAAAAATTTAGCCTGCCCCGTAATAAATTAGAAACCAATAAAAAATACTGTATTTCGACCTTGCAGAAGTCTCACCGTAAGAACCCAGCAATTTAATTACGCTAAAAATATGAACCAAATTATCTTTTGCCGGGAATGCGAAAAGATGACCTCCCTTCCCCAGGGTATCGCGGCCATCTGACTGAACACAAGGCCGGGCTGATCGGTATCTTTTAGATACCAAAACCATAGGAGAAGCTCCTTAGTAAAACCAGGAACAGCAACATTCGCACATAAAATATTAGAAAAGCAAGACAGCCATAAACCAATATAATTTTTTAACGCGGCGTTGCGCCTTGCTGAGGTATAATCCCGTTAAAATTTCCCACAAATCGTGAGTGGCGCTTTCGGTTAAAATAAACCCGGCCAGTCACAAAACAGATCACAGCAATGCCGGTTAAGTTGATAACCTTGCCAAGCAAAGCGCAGCATACATAACCGAAACACCCACTAGCGCCTGGTATATACCACATAAAAGTCCGTATAACGTAAACTCAAAACCATCCAAATAAACCAAAATTTCGTAACATAGAACATACCCAAACATCACCAACGGCCAACAAAACGGTATCAACGATAATTTTTTAAAATATATACAGCAATACCAAAATACAACGCAAAACTTACCACAAGTAACGGAATTTCACTTATCCACAACCCTACGTAAGCGACAAAATGACATAAATCCGTTTCAATCAATGCTTTGCAATACGCAACTTTTGGCGCTAACGCTATTGATATGTATAGGTAATCGAATAAGTACTCATACATCAAACTCAACCAGCCAACACCCAACAATCCCAACAAAAGTGATATAAAGTTATTTTTCAAGATGACACTCAATACTCTAATAAAAAAAGCAGCGCGTCAGCGGCGCACTCCGGAGACATTTTATTCCGTACCGGTTTCTGATAACGTTGTGATGCCATACTGGCTAGCCTTACTTGCTACAAATAACGCCTTGCCCTTAATTTTTTCATCAGAAGATTTAAACGGCTTTATAAACCACTCCCAAATAGAATACCTTTCGTATACATCCAAAAAGTATTCAACGGTATTAACCCGACCCGATCTTTCTAAGGTAAACGAAAAATTCTCACTTGCGTTCAAATACCCAGGAAGTATCCCCAGGGTGAAAATTGGTGCAATAAGACCATTACCACATCTGAACGTAATTTCCGAATCCTGTAGCGTGAGTACCGTAGGAACGGAATCATCATTTACAATTTCAAACAAACCCGACTGCTTTAATATAGTGTAATTTGGGTGTTCCGGGTTTGCGACCCTTACCACCTGTGGCGAATACTTACTTACGCCTTTCACATTTTCGTGCCTACCCAAGTACATGTTGGAGGTACAACCTTGAAGTAACATTAAAAGAAAAATCAATACTCTCATTTTCAACGACCCCGGGAGTTTAACGCTCCATAGCGATATTTTAGCGCAACAGAATAAGTCGAAACAGTTTTAACATGCGCTAGTTAAATCCATTTTTCTCTATCGTTTCTTTAATTTCACATATTTTTAGCTTGGCTGTTGACTCAAATAATAGCGACGCCAATAGAGCCGCATAAAAAAAGGGGCCGAAGCCCCTTTGGTTTACACGTTAGCTGTTTAGACTGATTAATTTAGACTCATTAATTTAGTCTGGTTAATCTGGTCTGGTTACTCGAGACAGCTCAGGTTAGCCAAGCCACTGTTGATCTGCTAACACGCTAACACGCGACCAGCCAACTGGTCGCGTCAGTTGCGCCGATTATTGTGCGGTTGCCAGGTCGTCAACGGCCAGTGCGAAATACACGAAGTAAGCCGCCATGTTAACCACGTATTCGTTTTGTCCCCAGAAGAACGGCCAGTCTTCGCGGTTTTCTGGCAGGTCGGGTTTCAGAATTAATACGCCGGGCACCACGCCGCCGGAAATAAACGAGAAGTTCGCACGGTTCATTCCGTAGGCCACATTTTTAGAGACGGTGCCCACGCCAGACACAAACGAGCGATCCGAATCCGGATGGGTACCGAGCAGGTAGTTCATACCGCGATACACATCTTCTTTACTGAATAAATCCGGGAAGGCTTTCAGCAGTTTGTAGTGGCTCATGGCTTCCAGCATCACCCAGCCGTTACCGGCCCAGCCGCCTTCCGTGATGGTCACGCCGTAGGGGTTTGCATCCAGCTTCGCGCGCATTTCTGCGGCATAGGTTTCCGCCATCGCGCGCACTTGTTGTTTATGCGCGTCGTCCATGTACGGGTAAGCCGCCATGATATGGTTTACCGCAAACAGGAATTTTTCGCCCATGGCCGGCAGCGAGGCCTGCACCACGTCGAGAAACTCTTGCTGGCCACCGCTGGTAAGCAGCAGCTGCACGGCCGCGGCAAAGCGCTCGCTTTCCAGTGGGCCGCCCGTGGTGTTGCCGAAATCAAATACCACCGGTTCGCGGTTTTGCTCTTTGCGCCAGGCTTTCAGCGCGGTATCCAGGCAGGCTTTGGCGAGGGTATCGTTGTGGCCTTTGAGTGCGCGACTGGCGGCGGCGAGGCCGGAGACCGAACCGTAATTCAGCTTCGAGGATTCCGAAGTGAACGCCCAGCGATCGTCAAACACCCCGCTTTGCTTGCCGTTGTTTTCCAGCTCGCCCATTTTCGGGTTGTACACCATGTTGTCGGTCATGGTCAGGCCATCACCCAGATGTGTGTACTGCGCAAGTGTGGGCACAATAATACCGGGAATCGCATGGCCCACCGCATCGAACTGGGCCAGCAGCGCAATCGCGCCGTGCTCTACCTGTTGCAGAATATCCAGCTTGCCGTCTGGCACGTGCAGGTCCACATATTTACGCGGGTAATCCACCAGGGTCACGTCGCGTTTAGGCTGGAAGGTTTCCCAGGCATCCACCAGTTTTTCCACCGTGCGGTACTGGGTTTGGGTGCGGATATCGTAGTCACCCGCATCGTACCAACCACCAACATTTAACCCGGGAATGTGTTCGCCTGGTTTGTATGGCGTGTCGGTGGTGGGGCCTTGCGCGTACAAGTCGAAGTGCTTGTGGTCAACCGGTGCTTGCAGCGCGTCGTCCAGGTGGGAGGCACCGTGCCATACGCGATAGGCTTCGTTAATCAGCATGTGGTCCATTTGCACCGGCATGTAAACATCGAGGCTCGGGTGCCAGGCATTTTTGTACACGTCCTCGGCAATCATAAACGGCGCGGTTTCCACCTTGCCGTATTGCAGCTTATAGAGGCCGGTTGCGGTGACCTTGGAAAAGTCGAAGGTGCGATAATTGTAGCGCTTGTAGCTACCCCACGGCTCGGCGCGACCTTTGGCGACGACCTTGGTAGAGCCGTCGTTATTGATGCGCACGAGGCTGACCTTATCGTTGCTGCGATCATTTTTATCCAGTTCGAGCACCGCCACTTTCTGTTGGGACGGGTGATACCCGAGCTGCGAGTGGCCGATCACCGGCGTGCGCAGCCAGTTCTTTTCTACATTCGCGCTCAGCTTCCAGGTCAGCACATCGCCGGTTTTGCCCGCGGGCAGCACACTGCGCACCACGAACCAGCCGTTCTGGGCTTTGCCGCGGCCATCGTAGAGTGCCAACTCGAGGCCCTCGGATGCAATGCTGATTTGACGCTCCGCATCGCCCGCACCCAGTACCAGATTGTGGCCTTTAGCCAATGCTCTGGGCGCGCGGTAATCGAGCTCCCGGCGACCCGAAGGGTACACAGGGAAGGCGCCGGGCTTGCCGTCGATCAAAAAGCCTTTTTCAAAATACGCGGAGGGAATAAATTCCAGGTTGAACCCCGCTTTACCGGCGAGTGCCTCCGGCACGGCTTTGGGCAGGTTAACGGCGATCTGAACACCGTCGCCTGTGCTCTGTACCCGAATCGAATAGTTGAATTCGTAGTCCGGGTAATGCAGGAACGCTTCGATGGTGCCGGTTTCGCGGTCTACCTTGCGCTCGATAAACGCGGGAATCTTGTCCCACTGTTCTGGCGTGGAGTGCAAACGTACATCGCCGTTTGTTACCGTGCGTACACCGTGGTGGATAATTTCGACCCCACTTATTTTAGAGTCGTCGAACAAACCGTTGTACCAGTTGCTGAACACCAGCACGTTCAACCCCTGAGCCTCAAAATAATCGCTATCGTTCAATGTCAGCTGCGCAGGTTTGGCCAAGGCCGCCCCGGATAGCAGGATCGAACAGAGCAATACTGCCCTCAATACACTCATTTAATCACCTATTCTTATTGTGGTCTTATTGAAAATTGCAGGCATGCCAGTAGAGCTGTGCGGTTCAATGCTCTCTGGCAGGCGTGTCTCGTTAGTCGTTTATGGTTATGATCTTAACGGCCTTTCCGGCGGAACCCCGGCCAGTATAGTCAAAAGTACTATAACTGATATATATGGTGGATACCGCCTCGCTGTGGAAAACAAACCAACCGCGTTTTTCTCACGTAAAGAGTCGACAGCGGCGTAATATTCACCTTCAAAAGTGATAATGTTCAGCACGCTTGCCTAACTTTACACCGAATTCCGTAATCGCCGAGTTGGATGTTCAAATCCGTTCTCGCAACCAATTACACAAGTTATGTGCGAAAATTTAGCTCAAAACCCATTCGCAGACGACGTTATTTCCACCAAGGAGATTTCATGAAAAGCTTTGTTCCCGCCGCCCTGACCTCCCGTGCTGCCCAGTTATCGGTATTTCGCCTGAATGCAATCATCAGTTTAGCCAGCGCATTCGTGCTGGCTGCTCTGTTTGGTGAGTTCTGGTTAGTTGCGCTCGGTGCGGTAGTGGCAGCAGGAAACTGGTTAGGCGAGACTTATGGCGAAATACCCGTGTTTATTGCGGCCACGGTGCCCATCAGCCTGATGATTTGGGTAATCTCCAGTTTCTTTGGCTTCTGCCAGTTCCAACCTGGTGCCGCCCTGTTCAGCCTCACAGGCTTTGCCCTTATCAAGCAGGCGATAGAGCACTTCAACCGTTTACAGTCGCCCTGCTGCCAGCAATAGAACAGGCGGGCTTTTGTGGATAACCGTTTTAGTCTGCTCGTATCTCTGGTCGCACTGCTGGTAGGTGTACACGTCGTCAATATGCTAACCAATGGCTGGTTGCTGCAATTCGGCATTCAGCCCGGCAACCCGGCTACCCTGCCCTATATTTTTACCGCACCGTTTATTCATGGCGACTGGGCACACCTCACCAATAATTTATTCGGTTTGCTGGTGTTCAGTTTGCTCTGCATGCTGCGGGGGCGTTCTTTCTACCTGATGTCCAGCCTGTTTATTATTGTCGTCACTGGGGTGCTGGTGTGGTTTTTCGGGCGCCCGGCAACCCACGTGGGAGCGTCTGGCTGGATCTTCGGGTTGTGGAGTTTATCGATCGCGATGGCCTGGTTTGAACGCAAGTTTGTGAATATTCTCATCGCGGTGTTTGTATTGTTTTTCTATGGCGGGATGGTATTTGGCGTACTGCCAAGAGACCCTCATGTTTCTTTTGAGTCCCATCTGTTTGGCGCACTGGCGGGTATTGCTTGCGCCTATGTCATGACGCGACCTAAGCACCGCCGCCAGATTCGCCGCAGCTAAGCGTTTACCTCAGCTAGCCATTTACCGCAGCTACCCGTTTACAAACGCCAGCCCGGCAGAAAGCCTGAATTAGCCAAAGAGCCCGAGTTGCACAGGCTCATTTGGCTAAAACGCCAACACTCAGCAAGACGGCTACTCACCAAGCTCATCTTTCAATTGGGCTTGAACCTTACCGGGCGAGCCCGCGTATTTTGCCAACAGATCGTACATAACCGGAATCAAAAACAAGCTAAATACTGTTGCCGCTGTTACCCCAAAAAACAGGGTAATTCCCAGCACCTGCCGGGTTTCAGCGCCCGCCCCGAAAGAGAGAATCAAGGGAATAGAACCGACTACCGTTGTAAGGCTGGTCATTACAATTGGGCGTAAACGCACGGCACTGGCCTCCAGTACCGCCTCGCGGATTGACTGACCTTCGTCACGCAGCTGATTCGCAAACTCCACGATCAAAATGCCGTTTTTGGTTGCCAGGCCAATCAGCATGATTAACCCGATCTGGCTGTACAAATTAAACGTGCCCGCCGTTACCCATAAACCGAACAAGCCACCTGCAACCGCCAAAGGTACGGTGAACATGATCACCATTGGACTGATGTAACTCTCAAACTGTGCAGCGAGCACCAGAAACATCACCAGGATGCCCAAGCCAAATGCGAACAACATAGAGTCGCCAGAGAATTTGAAATCCTGTGATTGCCCTTTGTAATCGATAGCCACTTTCGCTGGCAGCTCCCGCTTGACTAGATCCTCGAGATATTCCAACGCTTCACCCAGCGAATAGCCCTCCGCCAAGTCGGCTTCCAGAGTGATTGCACGGGTGCGGTTGTAGCGGTTGAGGCTGGTGGCAACGGCGAACTCTTCGAGTTTCACCAGGTTCGCCAGCGGGATAAGCTCTCGGCTACGATCGGATCGCACATAAATATTGTTGATATCGGTCGGGCTGTTATTTTGATAGCGCTCACCTTCGATCAACACATCGTATTCTTCGCCCTCATCAATAAACGTGGTAACGCGTTTGCGGCCCAGCATTGACTCCAGAGTACGGCCAATTGTCTGCACGCTCACCCCCAGCTCGGCGGCACGTGCATAGTCGATAACCACCTGGATCTGCGGATTGGAATCTTTGTAGTCGGTATCGACACCCAGCAGTTTCGGGTTTTCCTCGGCAATTTTCTCCAGCAGAATATCCTGCCACTGTGCCAGTTCTTCGTAGGTGCCGCCGCCGATAACAAATTGCACCGGCTTGGCGACGCGCGAACCAATCCCCTGTCGCATCACGGAAAACGCACGCACACCCGGTAGATCGGCAAGCTTGGTGTTCACCTCGTCCATAATTTCCTGCGCGGAGCGGCGCTGATCCCAGCCGTTGAGGGTCACAATAACAATGCCGGAATTAAAACTGGATATTGATCCCCAGGCACGCGGCGCGCGCACCAGTACACGCTGCGCTTCGCCGCTCTCCGCGAGCGGTAACATGCGCTGTTCTATCTCATCCATGTAATCTTTCATGTATTGATAGCTGGCGCCTTCCGGGCCGTTCACCAACACAAAAAATGCGCCGCGGTCTTCTTTGGGGGCAAATTCGGAAGGGATGCGCGAAACCATAAACACGCAACCGACGATCAGCAGGGCGAATGCGAACAGCACTTTGCCAGGGTTAGTCACACACCGGTTAATCGCGCCGCTGTAGGACACCTGCATGCGCGCGAATGTACGGTCGACCGCACGTAAAATTTTATTGTTGTTATCGGATTTCTTAAGCACCTTCGACGCCAGAACCGCAGAAAGCGTGAGGGCCACCAGACTGGAAAACACCACCGCCGCCGACATCGTCAGCGCAAACTCGGAAAACAAGCGCCCCAAGTCCCCTTGCAATACGGCAATCGGGGCAAACACCGCCACCAAAACCAGGGTAGTTGCCACCACCGCAAAACCCACCTGACGAGTACCGCGATAGGCGGCGACCAGGGCCGATTCGTTGTAGGTTTCCATGCGACGGTGAATATTTTCGAGCACCACGATTGCATCATCGACCACCAGCCCGATGGCCAGCACCAGCGCGAGCAACGTCAGCAGGTTGACCGTGAACCCCCAGAGCGCGAGCAAAATAAACGTGGCGATCAGCGAGACGGGAACCGTCACCGCAGGAACCAGCATCGCGCGCGCGCTGCCGAGAAAAACATAAATCACCAGAATGACCAGCACGATGGCAATCGCCAGCGTTTTGTAAACTTCTGCCACCGCCTGTTCAATAAAAACGGAGGAATCGTAGCTTTGGCGAATTTCCATTCCATTGGGCAGGTTTTGATTAATGCGTTCGGCCAGCGCTTTCGCGCCGCGCGCTACGTCTATGGTATTGGCTGTGGACTGTTTGCTCACGCCAATGCCGACCATCGCCTCGCCGTTACCCCGGAAAAACGTCCGGCTTTCTTCGGTGCCTTTTTCTACCCGCGCCACATCGCGCAAGCGAATTAAATGGCCGTCCTCGCCGCGCCCCAACACCAACTGCGAGAAATCGTCGGCGGAGCGAAAACTGCGCTGGGTGCGGATCGTAAACTGGCGCTCGTCAGATTCGACACTACCCGCCGGTAACTCGACGTTTTCCGAGCGCAAGGCGGATTCAATATCTGCGACCGTCAATTTGTGCGCGGCCAGTTGCACGCGGTCAACCCACACACGCATGGCGTAACGCTGGCTGCCACCCACGCGCGCACGCGCGACGCCATCCACGGTAGAAAAACGGTCGATTAAATAGCGCTCGGCATAATCGGTGAGTTCCGGTACCGACATATTCGGGCTCGTGAGGTTAAGCCACATAATTACGTCTTCGTTGGAATCCACTTTGCGCACATCGGGAATATCGGCCTCTTGCGGCAGATCGTCGAGGATGCGCGACACCCGCGCGCGAATATCGTTGGTCGCCGATTCAATATCGCGACCAATATCGAATTCCACATCAATACTGGAGCGCCCGTCCTGGCTCGAGCTTTGAATAAACTTAATGCCCTCAATACCGGCAATGCGGTCTTCGATAAGCTGGGTAATACGCGTTTCCACAACGCTGGCCGCAGCACCGGGGTAGGAGGTGTTGATCGACACCACGGGCGGATCAATATCCGGATACTCCCGCAGCGGCAAACGTTCGAACGCAAGAATGCCGAACGCCACCAATAAAAAAGAAATGACCGATGCAAACACCGGGCGTTTGATACTGACATCTGAAAGAATCATCGCACTGGCTCCCGGTTATTGCGCTAGCAATTGCGGCAATCGCTCACCGTTATTGCTCACCCCGGAAATTTTTACTTCCACCCCAGGGCGCAGTTTCATGCCACCGTGAACAACCACCTGATCACCCGCGTTGAGGCCCGATACTATTTCCACTTCACCGGGGCGGCGCACGCCCAAAGCGACATCGCGCTTGGCAACTAGGGTGCGCTCACCATCGTGTTCAATCACAAATACGTGCGCCTGGCGGCCCACCTGAATAATGGCTTCTTCGGAGATCATCATCGCCTCGCGTTGCGGCTGGCTCAGCAACACTGTCATTAGCAGGCCGGGACGCAACTTGCCTTCCGGGTTTTCAATTATCGCGCGCGCCACCAGCGACCGGGTAACCGGGTCTACGCGCGAATCGATGCCCACCAGCTTGCCGTTAAACGCCTGATCGCGCAGCGCTGTCGCCCGCGCCACCACTGGCATGCCCACACGTAAATCGGCCAGATAAATGGACGGCACGGTCATATCCAGTTTCATCACACTGTCGTCGTCGAGCGTGGTTATCACATCGCCCGGGCGCACCAGCGCACCCACACTGATATTACGCAGCCCCACCACACCGTCAAACGGCGCAATCAACAGGCGGTCCTGCAAACGCGACTGCACTGCGCGCAACTGCGCTTCGGCGGCGTCCACCAGCACTTTTTGCTGGTCCAACTGCGCCGCCGTGGCGACTTTGTCTTTTTCCAGCGCTTTAAAGCGGCCGTACTGCCGCTCCGCTTCGTCCAGGGTCGCCATCGCCTGCTTTAACTGCGCGTGCTCTTCGGCGCTCGTCATTTCCACCAGCACATCTCCGGCCTGCACGCGCTGATTATCGTTGAAGTGAATTGCGGTAATCGATTCCGTCACGCTGGACGAAAGCACCGTGGATTCATTTGCCTTGAGCGTGCCTAAGGCTTCAATCGTCTCTTCAATTGAAATCGTTTTAACGTCTTGAATAAACACCGGCAAGGGGCCGCGCTGTGCGAAAACCGAGAGCGGGATCAGCAACGTGATAAGGCTTAGTGCTTTCAGTGTTAGGTGACTCATGGATTAATCCTGTATTTGAATAAGATCGAAAAAGCGAAGTGGCATCCCGTGAACTAGGCTCTAAATACACGTTAGTTACCCGTTGCACGAGGCGCTCAGGTTTCTATGGCGACCGCACATTTTCAGCAAAACTCGGCATTTCGCATTAGCGCGTCGGAACTGCCAGGCCAGGTGGTGGCGCACACCGAACAGGGCCGCCACGTTTTTCACTGCTGCAACATTAACGGCAGTGGTTGTATTATTTTTCCCCGCAACCTGCAGCGCACAGACCCGAAAGTATTTTTCCAACTGGAGGAATTCGCCAGCGTTAACAATTTACGTTTGCTGGAAGAAAGACGAAGCGTACATACACCTGTAGGTAGAAACAAGCGCCGCCCCTGGTTACCCGTACTGCTGCTTACCATTACCGCAAGTACGGCTTTTGCCGAACCTCTGCCCGCGACCTACTGGCATAACTCCGTTGGATTAACCAACACACATGACGCAGAGAGTGCGGCGGACCTTGAAGTGCTGCAACAGTTTGCTCGCCTCCCGGAGGAGATTCCTGCTCCCACAGCAGAGAGCAGCGCCATTCTTAAAATTCTTGAGCAACACTTCCAGCCGCAAGTAGACGACCCCTTTACCCTGCAACAAGAGTTCGGCAAGCTCGCAGGGTACTACGCGCAATTTCCGCCGGTGGTTCAGCTGTTACAAAATCTTGCTTCCGAACGCTGGAAAATAAAATACGAGAGACGCAGCTTTCGCACTGAGGTAACCGGCAGCGCAATGAAAGTGGAGGAAGCGACGGTTTTCTTCGATCCGCAGTTTGGTGCGCGCCTTAAATTCCAGTCGTCCTGCCGAGAAAAAATACCCTATTGCGTGGCATCGCCAGCCGACGCCTTACTGCACGAAATGCTTCACCTGAAAACCATGTTATTGAATACCAGCGAGTATATCGCCAGCGGTGGCATGGGAGGGTTAATTTATCCGTTTGAACACGAGCGTAAAACCATCGAGATGGAAAATGAGCTGTATCGGGCGATGACAGATGTTGATGGGCAACCCCGCCCCATCCGCAGTGGGCATACGGGACGCTATGTGATGGTCGCCTGCGCCACCTGTATCGAATAAACCTTATATCGATAGGGGGCATTTAAATAGACCTTATAATTTAAATAGACCTTATATAGGTTACGCTATTTTTAACATGGAATAACGAACCCCCTTACTCCACACGCACCCACACTTGGTCGGTATTGCCGACATCATCTATCACCAGAATCTGGTGCTCACCAGCGCTGTCTAATTCCACGGCCAGCGCTGCCACGCTTGCCGCCGAGCGGTAGTATTGGCCATCCAGATACCAGTGCCGGTCGCCGCTGCCGCCAACAGCCGCAAGCGTCAGGCGAGGGTTGGCACCACCCACACCAGCGCGGCGATAACGTGCAGAAGCGTCTATCCCGGTAATGCGAACGGGGCTGTCCAGATCCAGTGTCGTAACACATGCACGCGACCAGTCCGGTAGTTGGCGCGCACGCCGCCATTGTGGCGCCACCCAGGGTTCACTCATTAGGGGCCAGAGCGCAACTTTAGTTTTTCTCGCCTCACTAAATTGCGTACCGCAGCCACTGTGGACCCGATTACCCGCACTATCGAGCCAAATAACACGCGGATTAACCGCTTCGCTTTGCTCGTCCCAGAGGGTCGGCGGCACTGTGCCATTAATTACCAGGGCATCCCGTGTGGCATGACACTGTGCCGCTGGCGTATCTGCCACACGCCGCCCCAGCGGCCAGCAGACAGACTCGTCTGTTACCCCTGTCGGACGTGGCAGGGGTTCACGCGCACCGGGCAGCATATCCGCAATACCGTGCAGCAGCGGGCCCGCGCTCGCGCGTCCACTGGCACCGGGCAACGGAGTGCCATCCGGCCTGCCAAACCACACCCCAATCGTATAGTGACGCCCCACCCCGAGCGCCCAGCTGTCGCGAAAGCCATAGCTGGTGCCGGTTTTCCACGCCAACGTTGCGCCCTTGGCCAGGGCGGAGGAATAGCGCAGACCATTCGGTGGCGGAATATCCGCAAGAATTTTTTGGATGACCCAGGCCGCCTGGGGCGACATCAGGTAGCGGGGTACAGCCGCGTTCTCGGCTGCGAGATAGCGCGGGGCAGTAACCAGCCCCCCATTGGCGAGACTGCCGTAAGCGGCCACCAGCGATTCCAGGCTCAGCCCCGCGCCACCGAGAATCACCGCCAGATTGGCTTTGTCGCCCGGTATCGCCAACGGCACCCCAGCATTTGCCAGGCGCGCAACAAAGTTCGCCGGGCCATAATGGTCGAGCAGGCCCACCGCCGGAATATTCAGTGATCTCTGCAGCGCTTCGGCGGCACTGACCGGGCCGCTAAAACCCCCGCTGAAGTTGCCGGGTCGGTAATCCTGCCAGTGGCGCGGCGCATCGACCAACAGTGACTCGGAATGGATCAGCCCCTCGTCCAGCGCCAGACCATACAAAAAGGGTTTAAGCGTACTGCCGGGAGAGCGGATTGCAGTCACCATATCCACATGGCCGTAGCGCTGTGGGCTGGCGAAATCTGCGGTGCCCACATAAGCCAGAATACGCTGGGTTTTATTTTCCATCACCAGTGCCGCAGCGGACGATTTTTCCGCCTGCTGCACCACATAACTCTTGAGATAGGTTTCCAGGCTGCGCTGTAAATCGCCGTCAATGGTGGTGTTTATGCGCTGCCATTGAGGGTGCGCCTGTGCCAGACGCCGCGCCAGCAGCGGTGCATGTTGCTCCGGGGTATGGCGCACGCCGTAAACAGTTTCCAGCTTGGCTTGAGCAATATCCTCTGGTGACCATTCGCCAAAGGCTTGCAGCCGGTCGAGCACTTTGTCTCTGGCGCGCTCTGCTGCGAGCGGGTGAATGTCCGGGCGCAGCCGCGTGGGCGACTGGGGCAGTACCGCCATCAGTGCCGCTTCCGCCCGGGTCAGTTCGCGCGCCGGCTTCCCCAAATAGGTGTAACTCGCCGCCTGCACCCCTTCGATGGTGCCGCCGAAGGGCGCAATATTGCAGTAGAGTTCGAGGATTTGGCTTTTCGAGAGGTGCCATTCAAGCTGGAACGTGCGCAACACTTGATACAACTTGCCTGCCAGGCTGCGGCTGTGCGGGTGCAGCAGGCGCGCGACCTGCATAGACAAGGTCGAGCCACCTGAAATCACCCGGCCTTGGGTCAGATTAAGCCAGGTGGCGCGGATCAAAGCGAGCAGGTCCACCCCCGGGTGATGCCAGAAGCGCCGGTCTTCGTAGTTAAGCAGCGCGTCCAAATAGTAGGGCGAGACTTCATTGAGGCTGACACGGTAGCGCCAAATCCCTTGCGCGTCGGCAAACGAGCGCAGCGGGCGACCATCGCGGTCGTACACCACTTGTGCGTAGAATCCACTGGCAGCGGAGGGCAGTGCCAGCGGAAAGCAGCGGTCGAGAATCCACAAACAGGCAACCAGCAGGCTGCAGCCAGCCGCGACCAACAGAATGCGCGGGCGCCGCCGGGTGCGTGGCTGGCGCTGTTTGTGGTTGCTCTTAGCCATCACTGGATCAGGGCGTGACTTCGATCTGCTCAATATCGCCGCCCAGGCTGTGAATTTCCGGGCGGTACATATCCTCCACACTCGCCGGAGGAACACGGTAAACACCGGGGGTTACTGCACGCACAACGAAGAACACGGAGGCGGTGCGATAGCCGCGGTAATCCAGCGCCGCGACAAAACGGTCGTCGCGAAACTCCCGGTGTTTCATATCGGTATTTTTTTGCAGTTCACTTAACCGCTTTCCGTCGATACGCAATTGTTCAAAGTCCAGCGCACGGTTGAGGTTTTCATTTTCCAGCTCAAGCCCCGCAGGCAGCAGGTTAACGACAAGTGCATCTGCCACCCGCTGCCGACCGGAAATTTCCAGCGCAACTAGCAGCCGCTCGCCGGTTTTGAGTGTGCTTGGGGTAACCGCTTCACCGTCGAGGGTGTACCAGCTGCGCGCGATAGTAATCCCGTCGCTCACCGGTTCTGGCGGTTCAGCGCCATAACCGGAAACAGTCGCGGTAGCGTAGAGCGGGCCATCGTGCCGGGACGCGAATGCAAACCCCTGCGCCGCGCGTTCGCCACGCAGCAGCGTCGCCCAGGTGGATTCCGACTCCAACATCTGGGGCGCACTGGCAGGCGCCGTCCACTCACCGCGCCAGCCGACTGTTACTTGGTTTTTCAGCGCCATCCCTGCCATAAACAGTGCGTAGCGCTCCTGGGTACTGAGCCAGCGCCGCGCCGCGAGGGCATCACGGAGCTCAACACTGAAATCGAGCACCTGGGAGCGATACTCTGGCGCCGATTCCGCAGCGAGCAAATAAATTGCCATCCCCAGGTCGCGCATGCGACTGCCGTAATCACCCCAGTAATGGTACTCGCCGTCAAAATGGGTAAACGCTGTGGCGATAGCGCGCTGCGCGGTGGTGGTGTCTCCCATACGCTGCAGGGCCAGGCCCAAATGCAACTGGGCATAACCACTTTGCGCCGCATTAAAATCCCGGCGATACAGATTGCGCAGCACGCCCAGCGGCGCTCGTTTTAACCCACTCAGCACATAGGCCGCATAGGCACGGGTGGCAAAGGCGTAATGCGCTGGCTCGCTGGACCAGCGCTGGCCGACAAAGCTGCCCGAGCCGCGAATGTAACTTTCCAGGCGTTTTAACGCATTTTCCAGCTGCGCCTGAGGTACATCCAACCCCTGTTCGCGGGCATGGAGCAGGAAATCTGTGGCGTACACGGTCAACCAGTGCGACTCCTCAGAGCCGGAACTCCACAGGCCGAAGGAGCCGTTGCTGCGCTGAAAACTGAACAGGCGGTCGATGGCCTTTTGCAAACGCGCCAGGCGCTCGGCATCCGCCAGCGGCTGCATCGCAAAAGCGGCCTGTTGCTCTTCGGTGGCAAACAACAATGGCCAGGCGCGGCTGGTGGTTTGTTCGAGACAGCCGTAGGGATAGGCGAGCAAATTGCGCAGTTGTTCACCGAGATTTAAATTTACCGTGGGCGACACGCTGACACCCACTTCGAGGGTATCGAGAATGATCCCGGAAAAATCCTCCGCCGCGAGCTGCAAGCTTTCACCCGTTTCCAACACGCGCTCCACTTTGCGGGTTACCGCGGGATAGGCCGGGCGCACGCCGAGATGCCAAGCCCGCGAAAAGTCGGTGATGCCAGCGCCCTGCACTGCCACAGAAATTTCTCCCGCACCGCTGTAACCCACCGCGCGCACGGGGAGTGTCAGGGTCGTGCGTTGCCCGGGCGCAAGCAACAGGCTGTGGCTGTCACTTTGGGATGATTGCTGGGGCAATTGTTGAGATATGTGCTGAGACGATGGTGGTTCAGACGGCGAATCCAGCTCGAGTGGTTGGCTCACTCCCAGCGTGACCCGAATCGACTGTTGTTGCTCTGTGTTGTTGCGCAGATCCAGCGCCAGTTCAGCCCGATCACCCAGCGCCAAAAATCGCGGCATCGCCATTTCGGCAATAATCGGTGCGCTTACCGTCACTTCCTGCTCAGCACTGCCGAACTGATCATCGTTAAACGCCAGGGCCATCACCCGCAGGCGGCCATTAAAATCCGGCAAAGGCAACGCAACCTGCGCATTGCCCTCGGCATCCAGCGCAACCGGCCCTTGGAACAGCGAAACAATCTGCACATCACTTTGCGGCTGTTTTCCACCGCGCGCCAGATCCGCATCGCCACCAAATCGCTGTTTTGCCTGCTGGGCATCCTGCAGTTCAATCACGTCCGCGAACATATCGCGGGCATCCACACTGTAGCGGCGTTGCCCGAAGAAATAGTCAAAGGCATCCGGGGTGGCAAAATCGCTGATATTCAAAACACCGACATCCACTGCGGCGACGGTTACCTGTGCAGACGCGGGGCCACGAGTACCGCTCGCGCTGTCGAGATGGACCCGCACCGGCAGGGTTGTCGCGGGCAATACGGTGTCCGGCGTGTCGATGGCGATATCGAGTCGGCGGGGTTCCCGGTCCAGCGGCAAATAAATTAACCCCAGTGCGCGCTTGGGTGTCTGGCGGATTTTTTTTGCCGAAGGCTGCAACAGCAATGCACTGATGTAAATGTCGTGGCTGTCCCAGGCCGCATCGACAGGAATCTCCAGTTCCGCCCCTGCTTTATCCACCGTAATTTTTTTGCTCCAGAGGGGCACATCACTTTCGACCAGCACCAGCACTTCACCAGCCGCAGGCGGCAGAATTTTTAACCGCGCCACGTCGCCGGGCGCATAGGCAGGCTTGTCCAATGCGAGGGTGACTTTATCCGGCCGCGCGGCCACCTGATCGCGGGCGTTGGTCCAGTCGTAGTACCAGTTGTATCCGGCAAAAAAGCGCACGCTGGTTTTTACCCCGCTATCGCTGTCGGTCACTTCCAACCGATAATTTCCCCACTCCACGGGAAAACTGACCGTAGCGACGCCGTCCACGGACGTTGAGACAGGCTCACTCGCCACCGGAAATTCTTTTTCCGACCAGTTCCAGTGCCAACCGCGATGATTGCTGTATTCCCAAAAATACTGGCGGTCTTCTTTTATCAGGGTGGCTTTTAATGCGGCAGAGGCGAAGCGCTCGCCCTGTGCGTTCACCAGCACCACATCGAAGGCCGCATTGCTGCCGGAAGCGGGATTAGTATCGCCAAATTGCGGGCGCACACCGGGCTGTTTCGCATTGGGCCAGAATAAAAAGCTGTGCGCGCGGGTTACCGGTCGCCCGCCGGATTCATAAAGGTTACCCACCACGCGAATTTCCAGTGGCGACTGTGCTTTGCGCCACAAGTTGGGCAGCGTAATTTCGGCCTTGCCGTTGCCATCCAGCACTACTGGCTCCACGTCTTCCTGACGAGTAAAGGCCGTGTCGTTGAGATCGCCAAATTGAAAGCCGTCGAGATCTTTAAGTGGCGAGCGCCAGTGGGAGATTTGCACCAGCCCGTCAAATTTATTACCCGCCGCAGGCGCGCCGTAAAGATATTCACCCAGTACCGGCAATGTCGCCGTCGCCCCGGGCGAACTGAGCAGACTGCGTTTTGCGCCCTCTGCCAGCGTAAGCTTCATTCGCTCCGGCAGAAATTCTTCCACATTAAACGCGTAGACCACCGGTTTCTGCAGCATGCCTTTTACCACCAGTTCCCACTTGCCGGTGGGCGCGTTGGCGGGCAACACAAAATCGTACTGATAATACCCCTGACTCTGTGCCTGCCAGCGAAAACGCTTTACCACACTGCGCTGCGGGTTGTGTAACTCGGCATTTAACACCGGGGTTTGGCCAAGGCGGCCGTCGTGGTTGCGCAGCAATGCGCTGAAGGTCGCCGCTTCGCCGGGACGGTATAGATCCCGCGGGCCATAAATAAACAACTCGTTCGCCAACTGTGGGCGCGCGCCTAAATCGAATTCCGACAGATCCAACGCGGGGCGGCGCAGATCCAACAGGGTTACCTGGCTTTTCGAACGCGCCACCAGCACCTGCGCGTTGTCAAGCGTACCGGTAAAACTGGCCACACCGTCCGGTGTGGTTGTTGCGGATTCGATAACCCGGTTTTCGTTATCGAGAATTTCCAACTCGACGCCAGATAAGGCCGCAGCCGAGGTTAAACTGCTCGCGTGAACATCAAGTTGGTTGTGATAGTGCCGCAGATGCAGGCCGATGTCGGTTATCGTAAACCAGGTAATTTGCAGATCGCTGTAGTCGCCAGCGGGGCGCATAATGGCGAGGTATAAACCCGCTTTCTGCAATGCGTCTATGCGTTGAATGGCCAGATCCCGTTTGCTGCGCGTATTTTTTTCCACCGCCAGATCGAAGCGCCCGCTGTAGGCAAGTTCGCCTAGGGATTTCAGATTGCGTGCGTACCAGCTCTGGCGACCGTTGCGACGCACGTTCATCATAAACTCGCTGATGTTTGCATCGCTCACCCGAAAAAAATCCACATCAACCGCAGCAATGTTTACGCTCACCACGGGCAACCCGGAGCCGTAGCCGACCGGCAGCACCATCCCGTCGGAGTCAAAATTTACCGACGGCTGCAGACGCCGGGTTTTGATGGTGGCACTGGCGGCAGCCAATAGCTGGCCACCGTTTTGCGTGCGCAATCCGGGGCTGACTTTTACCTGGTAGGTCTGGTTGGGTTCTGCCTGCATAAACCACGCGAGCTTGCGCTTGTCACCCAACACCCAGGCACCGGCAACAGGTTCTCCATTCACATCGGTCACTGAAAAATAGGGCTGAATATCCCGCGCGGTATCCAGAGGCGTGGAAAAAGTGACCGCCAAACCGTTTTTCCCGTCTTTGTCCCGCTCAGAAATGTCCAATACCGTAAGCGCGGTGCTCTGATCGCCGGGCATCGACTCAGCGGGCGCGGGCGCTTCGGCCATCGGATTTGCCGCAACCGGCTCAGGCGACGCGGGTGGCTCGTCATGAGCAATGGCAAGGTCAGCGGATTGAGGCACAGGTGAGGGCGTCGATGGATTCGTACCCGTATCGGGACTGCACGCAACCAGCACACACATCAGGGAAAACAACAGCGGGGTAAAACGAGACATGGGGCATCCTTGAAAATTTTTGTGTATTTCTCTTGGCTTTCTTGTGCTTGTGGCTTTCTTGGAACTTAGCGTTCAACCAGAAGTTGACCAGGGACGGCACTGCGCAGGCAAGGCCGCAACTGAAGCGATAACACGACTTTAACGCCGGAATCTGGCTAGCGGCAGACAGCAATATGACAAATTATGGCAAACGCACGCGCAGGCAAGAATACCGTATGAGTGCGTGATCTGTATGAATTGAGCAGCAAGAGGCGGCTGCCAACCAGCCGCGCAGGGGATTCCGACGCAACGGAACCTAAATGGGAAAGATTTCGTTAAGCGGTTTGGACAATCCGTTTTCGGTGACCAGGCGCACATGGTGGCGCCCGAGATCCTTCGGCTGACGCACGCCACAGGAATGCGCAATCATCTCCACATCGTGCACCATCTGGCGGTGATAATTCGCTACACGATTCGTTTTATCTGTGGGATCGAGCCCTTTTTGTAAACGCGGGTTGTGAGTGGTTACGCCCGTAGGGCAGGTATTTTTATGGCATTGCAAGGCCTGCACACAGCCGAGCGCGAACATAAAACCACGCGCGGAAACCACAACATCTGCGCCGGTTGCCAGCGCCTGCGCCACAAATGCAGGGGTGATCAATTTGCCGGAAGAAATTACCCCAAATACGGTCTTTCAGGCTGTATTTGTAGAGGGTATCCACCACCAACGGCAAACTCTCGCGCAACGGCAAACCCACATAATCCATCAAGGGTTGAGGCGCGGCGCCGGTACCACCGTCCGCACTGTCGACGGTAATAAAATCCGGCGCCGATTCAACGCCGCGACTCACCACGGTTTGACACAGTTCGGCAATCCATTCCGGGCTGCCGACGACCAATTTAAATCCGGTAGGTTTTCCGGTAATGCGCCGAATGTGTTCGACCATATCCAGCAGCGATGCGGTATCGACAATTTCCGGGTGGCGGTTGGGGCTGATGCTCGCCTCGCCCGGTTTTATCCCGCGTATTTCGGCAATTTCCTCGGTCACCTTGTCTGCGGGTAAAATTCCGCCTTTGCCCGGCTTCGCGCCTTGGCTCAGTTTGATCTCGAACATTTTGACATTGGGCCTGGCGGCAAGCGCGCGGAGTTTTTCCTCGCTCAGTTTGCCGTGCTCATCCCGCACGCCGTATTTGGCGGTGCCGATTTGCACCACCAGATCGCAACCACTTTGCAAGTGAAACTGTGAGGTACCGCCCTCCCCGGTATTCATCCAGCAGCCCGCTTTGGCCGCGCCGTTTGCCAGTGCGGTTACCGCCGGGCGCGACAAGGCACCGTAACTCATCCCGGAAATATTAAAAAATGACGGGGCCTCGTAGGGGCTTGGGCAATGGGGGCCGAACAATATTGGGGTGGACGGACTTTTCTCTTCTTCGAGAACCGCGAATACGGAGTTCATAAAATGCGGCGAACCTACGCGATCATCCAACCGGGTGGAACCGAAAGCCACGTTAGTGGAAACCCCTTTTGCCGCTCGATACACCCACGAGCGCAGTGCGCGGTTAAACGGCATTTCCTCGCGGTCCATGGCAAAAAAATACTGCCGGAAAAATTCACCTAAGTGCTCGAATAAATAGCGAAACCGACCAATTACCGGATAGTTGCGGCGGATGGTGGATTGGGTTTGGGTAACATCCACAAAATAAAAGAATATGCCGGTGGCTATGGCTAAGCCGACAATAAAAATAAGTAAGTAACTGAGATAGGCAAAGATATAGTGCAAGCCGGTTTCCATGAAAGCGCCACCTAAAATTAATGAGGCGGCATTATAGCCCTTTTTCGTAAATGCGAGGTTCGGTACACTTGGGGCCCATTTCACCTGGTACAGCAGCTTTTCCGATGACACTTTCCCCCGACTATCTCGCCCGTTTTGGCGGCATCGCCCGTTTGTATGGCAAGAGCGCGCTCGAGGCGTTGCATCAGGCCCATATGATGGTAGTGGGGCTTGGTGGCGTGGGTACCTGGGCGGCCGAAGCCCTGGCCCGTTCTGGCGTGGGCACACTAACGCTTATTGAGTTAGACGATGTCTGCGTGACCAACACCAACCGCCAATTGCATGCATTGACCGGTGTGGTCGGTCAGCCGAAAATTCAGGTGATGGCCGAACGATTGCGCGCGATCAATCCAGAAATTCAGCTGCACTTACGCCATGACTTTCTGACCCAGAAAAACGTGGCCGAACTGGTCACAGAAGAACACCATGTGGTGGTGGATGCAATTGATTCCGTGGCGGTGAAAGCGGCCCTTGCGGCGTTTTGCAGTTACCACAAAAAGTGGCTGGTGATGTCCGGGGCGTCGGGCGGCAAGCGCGACCCAACCCGCATTTTGATTGACGACTTGGGCAGAACCCAGGCGGACCCGATGCTCGCCAAAGTGCGCAGCCTGTTATATCGCCACTATAATTTTGCCAAAAATAAAAATCGTAAATTCCGGATCGACGCGGTTTACTCCGCAGAACCCATGGTTTTCCCCCAGGCCGACGGTTCCGTATGTGGCAATAAAAAATCGCTACAGGACGGCACCAAGCTGGATTGCGCGGGCGGGTTTGGCTCCGCCACCATGGTCACTGGCAGTTTTGGTTTTGCCGCCGCAAATCGCGCAATTGAACGTTACCTTCAAACCTGGAACAAATGACGAAAATTCTCGCGGGTAATGCGCGCGAGAACATCCGGCGAGTCATCCCGCAATTCGGCAAGCGCTTGTAAAATATCGGGTAAAACCAGCGGGCTGTTGCGCTCGCCCTGCTTGCCTGCCAGGGGCATATCGGGCGCATCCGTTTCCAGCAACAGGGCCTCTGCCGGTAAACGCGTTACCGCATCGCGGGTTTTTGCCGCGCGTTCGTAAGTAATCACACCACCAATCCCCAGATAGAAACCGCGTTTCCACAAATCCATACCTTGCTGGTAACTGCCAGTAAAGGCATGAACAACGCCTCGCGCGTTGGGAAAACGTTTCAGCGATTGCAGCAGCGGATTGTGAGATTTAACGCTGTGCAAAATAACCGGCTTATCGAATCGGTCTGCCAGAGTCAGTTGCTGTTCGAGTACCTGTTGCTGCATTGCCATTGCGCGATCAATATTTGCGTCCAGGCCACACTCCCCAACCGCGACACAATCGTCATGAACAAGATACTCCTCAAGCTTGACAAGCTCGCCAGTCACATCCTTATCTGTCCAATTCGCTTCTATCCACCAGGGGTGTATACCCACAGCAAACAGGAGCTGCTCTTCGGCGTTCACCAGTTCGACTACCTTTGGCCATTGTTCGGCAGCAACACCGGGCACCAAGATGCGCTCAATATTGAGGTCGCGGCACCGCGCCAGAATAAAATCCCGATCATTATCAAAGGCTGCAAAATCGAGATGGCAGTGGGAGTCAACTAGCATGGTTTTTGAACACTAACAGAGTGAGAATGGCAAATTGTGCCACAGACGGGTTATACGCGGGCACAGAGAAACCCGCGTTACTATTTTTTGTTTAGTGGCCCCAGGACTACTGTTTGGTAATCACCAGGGTAACGTAACCGACTTCAAACCCCCACTTGGTCATCACACTCTCGTTAAGTAGCGTGGTGTCGTTTACCAGGTACATTCGATCATCAACCTTTACATTTAACGATTTACCTTTGTAAGGTATGGTGAGCGTGTAACGCATAAACAGCGCGTTACCGGAAGTCGCCAGGCGCGATTTCCCGACCACATCGTTTGCACTGGCCTCGAAGCTGCCATCCGCATTGGGAACCAGTGTCCATACTCTTTTTTGTTTTTCGCCATCGTTAAATACAAAGGATTCATCTAAGGTGCCGACGCCGTCTGCAGACCAACTGGCAGCAATATCGGCGTTAAAATAGCGAATGATTTTTCCCGATCGGTTTTTAACGATGCCATGCGCGGTTAGAGGCCCATCAAAAAAATCTTTGGCGTTAAGCTCAGGGCTGTTACCAGCATAATCATCCAGCTTGACCGAACTGCAACCCGACATTAACACCAGAATTAAAGTTACGAAGGCCCAATGTTTCCAGGTGTGTATATTCATCCTGCTCTCTCATTAAGGGTTTGGGGAATATACGGATCAGTCAGCCACCGGGTTCAGTGGCTGACGCTAAATGAGAGAATAAAGCAGGATTACACTTTTAAACTGGTGACTGTTTCGTTAAGGCGTTTGATGTCGCGATTAATACCAGACGCGTGAGATCGCACATTCGAGGCAACTTGCGTTGTTTCCGACGCGGCAGCCGACACGCTGGTGATATTACTGTCGATATCTGCCGCAACGTGGGACTGCTCCGAGGCAGCCGTGGCAATTAAAGTGCTCATTTGCTGAATATTGGAGACCGCATCCACAATGCGTTTGAGTGCATCGTTGGCGGTGCTCATTTGGCTGGAACTTTCCTGCGCAGAGCTGGTGCTCTTTTGCACGACATCTACCGCTTTGGTGGTTTGGTTTTGCAGGCGTTCGATAATCGCCTGAATTTCTTCGGTCGACGATTGGGTTTTTTGTGCAAGGGTACGCACCTCATCCGCCACCACGGCAAAACCACGACCTTGTTCGCCCGCACGGGCGGCTTCTATAGCCGCATTAAGTGCCAACAAATTCGTTTGCTCGGCAATACCCGTAATCACCGTGAGTACCTGGCCGATCTGCTGCGAATCCCGATTCAACTCTTCCATCACCCCCACCGCAGAGGTGAGGCTTGAATTCATAGTCACGATGTTGGCGTAGGAACCGTCCACAATACGATAGCCGTTATCCGCCGCTTCACTGGCGTTTTCTGCATTTGCGGCGGCCTCTTCCGCATGGCCTGCCACTTCGTTCACCGTGGCAGACATCTGGTTCATCGCCGTCGCCACCTGTTCCAACTCTTTATTCTGCGTATTGACATAGCTCTCCGCAGACTCTGCCTCGCGCATCAGTGCGCTGGCCTGCCCCGCAATATTCGATGCCAGCTCCTTAACGCCATTCACAATATGGCCGACCTGCTCCACCATGCGATTGTAGGCGTTGAACATATCCCCCACTTCGTTTTCGCTGGTACTTTCATTAATGGTTTCGCTGAAATCCCCGTGCGCAACTTTTAGCAATTTGTCGCGCAATAAATTGATTTGGTCCATCAGCCAGTACATTCCCAAAAACTGGCTGACCGCAGCAACCAGAATCACGACAATGGACAACACAATGCTCAGTATTTGCTGCGCCTGTAACTCGCTGTTTAGGTCGCGCGCCATCATCTCTACAGCCTGATTCATCTCTTTTAAAATGGCGATACTTTCAGCCTGAAGCGCAGGTAACACGGACGCATCTTTAGATGCGACATAGGTGCGAATCGCAATTTTGTAATTCTCCCACAAGCCGTCAACAACCTTGAGCTGATCGAATATTTTTACCGTCTGCGGCGCGAGAATTCCATTTTCCGGGCTGCCGTACAACAAGCGATTGTGGGATTGCTCAAACAGCTCGATAGTTTGTTCCAGCGCACTTTTATCCATGGCTTGCTGGGTAACCAGCAGTGCTTCTTTTGCCAGGCGCTGGCTAAGCATGCGCTGCCTGCCCGCGATATTTACCGTGTCCGCGCTGGCCTGCATGGTCATGTACAGCGAAAAAGTTGATGCTACCGTACAGGCGATAATCACCAGAAACCCGATAGTGAACTGACGGCCAATACTGCGAATACCAAGGCTGCGCAACACTGAATTTAAAAGGTAGGCGAGCGAGTAGCGCATGAGGTTTAAATACTCCTGTTTGCGATATTCTTAAATTCCGGCGTAAAACCCCGGCCGGGTCATAACAGTATAGGCAGAATAATGCTACTGAGAGATTTGTAGATATCCGCGCCGACACTGTTAGACTGTGTCGGCAAGAACTAACAAAAATAAACAGGAAACGTCCATGAAATTTGTATCGACTGCGGCAGCTATCGCTGTCGCGCTTGCGACCGTCTCGGTGCACTCAGCAACCACAGTTACTATCGAGACCAACGCTCCAGGCGCGGTAATCCACCGCAATATATATGGTCAGTTTATGGAGCACCTGGGGCGCGGAATCTACGAGGGTATCTGGGTGGGGGAAGACTCGGATATCCCCAATACCAAGGGTTACCGCAAAGATGTAGTAAAAGCGCTGAAAGAGTTACAGGTTCCACTACTGCGCTGGCCCGGCGGCTGCTTCGCCGATGAGTACCATTGGCAGGACGGTATCGGCCCGCGCGACAAACGCAAAAAAACCGTCAATACCACCTGGGGCGGCGTTATCGACGACAACCGCTTCGGTACCCATGAATTTATGGAATTTGCCGAAATGCTCGGCGCTGAGGTTTACATCAACGGCAACCTGGGCACCGGCACGCCTCAGGAAATGGCGGCCTGGCTGGAGTATATGACCTCCGACAGCGACTCGACCCTCGCCAACCTGCGCCGAGCCAATGGTCGCAAACAACCGTGGAAGGTGGATTATTTCGCGGTTGGCAACGAGAGCTGGGGTTGCGGCGGCACTATGCGTCCTGAGTATTACGCCGACCTGTACAAACACTACGCCACATTCTTAAAGACGCCCGCCGATAACCAGCCGGTGATGATCGCCAGCGGTGGCCACACCGAAATAACCGACTGGACTCGCACCCTGCTGGAGCAAGTGCCGGATGTCTGGAGCGTGCGCATGCAGGCGATCAGCCACCACTATTACACCCTGCCCACCGGCGACTGGGAGACCCACGGCAAGGCGTTGAATTTCCCCGCCAGTGAGTGGTTTTCCACTATGTGGCAAACACTGCGCATGGAAACCTTCATAAAAGAGAATATCGCGATTATGGATGAGCTGGACCCGGACAATAAGGTCGGGTTCTACGTGGACGAATGGGGTACCTGGTTTGATGCAGAAGAAGGGGATAACCCGGGGTTTTTATACCAACAGAACAGCCTGCGCGATGCCTTGGTTGCCGCGCTGAACCTCAACCTGTTCCACAAGTACGCGCGACGGATACAGATGACCAACATCGCACAGATGGTCAATGTGTTGCAGGCGATGATTCTAACCGACAAAGAGAAGATGGTGCTTACCCCAACCTACCACGTGTTCAAGATGTACATCCCGTTCCAGGATGCCACCTCTCTGCCAGTAGAGCTTAAAGACGCGCCTGTGCTCACTCAGGGCGATAAGTCCATCCCGGCCATCAGTGCGTCTGCGGCAATTGCCAAAGACGGCAACACCTACCTGGCACTGGCCAATACCGACCCGGACAAGGTTCAGGAAATTGTGCTGGATGCGGGCAAACTACGCTCCGCCAGTGGCGAGCTGTTAACTGCAGATGCCATGGATGCGCACAACACCTTTGCCAAACCCAATGCGCTGGTACCTACCCCGTACAAGGTAAAAGCGAAAGACGGCAGACTGACAATCAAGCTACCGGCGAAATCGGTGATGGTTGTTAGATTAAAGTAAGCTTGGAAACCTGAGCCTAGACCTAAAACGCCAGCCCACTAAAGCTGGCGTTTTTACGAGCACGATTTACCGGCTGTTTACCACTCTTGTGGGCGCTGCGTTGGCCCTGACTGGTTTAGTAACAGCTGGTATCCACATCGTTAAGAAAACCCCGATCCACGCCAGAGGTCGTGACCAGGTCATCCGGACAGGCCACTTCGTAATACTTTAACGATGGATTGTCGGCAGCTTCATACCAGTTTACAAACCACATACAGCCTTCATAGAGTTCGGTTAATCCCCGCTGCCCGAATACGCTGTCGCAACGCTGCGCCACGCAGCTTTTGTACGACTCTTTGCTGGCGTTATAGCCGAGCTGGTCCTTACACGCAGAGAGGAAACCGCCATACTGCGCCCCCAACTCGTCATCTGACACACCCCACTGACTGGAACAAGCGTTGAAAGCACCGACACCACCACCCGGGATCAACACATCCAGTTGCCCCCCTGCCACGTCGTAACCGATATTGGTTGCCTGTACGATCATTGCTTTGCCCGCAAGCGCGGCAGAACCAGGGTCGTCACCGCCATTGTGGGAGCGACCGCTAAACTCCAGGCGGTAGCAGCGACCGCAAACGTCACCGGTTGCCGGCACTGCCGCAAAACCATACGACAAGGTGTCGCTCACCGCCCAGGGCACCAGGCTGTGACAGGTATGGGCGTCTCCCCCGTCGCAACTGCTGGCAGCATTAACATCCGGCAGTACCTGATCCTGTGTACTACAGGCTGGGAGCGCCTCAACGCCAGGTGGATTGTTCGATGACCAGCTACAGTGCGCCTTACAGCAATCCCAGTATCGCGTGGCATAACCGTCGCACCCAACTGGCGCCGCACCCGAACTTGAACTTGAACTTGAACTTGAACTTGAACTTGAACTGGCACTAGAGCTAGAGCTAGAGCTAGAGCTAGAGCTAGAAGATGATGACGACGAGCTACTCGATGACGAACTACTGCTAGACGATCCGCCGATCACAACGCCGCCCGAAGAGCTGCTTGAACTGGAGCTACTGCTGCTGGACGAGCTGGAGGCCGCCCCACTCGAAGAAGAGCTGCTCGACGAAGAACTGCTTGAAGATGAGCTACTGGAAGAGCTGGAACTGTTGGACCCGCTTTCCGAGCCCCCACCTGCTGGCAACTCCTGCTCACTCTTCGCCAGTGAGGACCCACCGCCACCGCACGCGATTAAAAACCCGCTGAGTGAAGCGACCAGAATCAGACGACTACCGATAGCCGCAAATTTTGAATACATCATGAATACCCTCTACCACGGTTGATCGCGTAATAACGATCAGATTCAGCAGCACAGGGTTATAGCATGCGGGAAAATATCCGATGAGATTGGCGCCACACTTTCCAGCGCAGCCAAGTCTCGATTAATGAAGAAGTGAACCAGTGCGCAGGGAGTACAGTGAGTTATTCGAAAAGCACGGAGTAGCCCCGGCCCTCAGGCAATGGCGGCGCTTCCCTGCACCGCCTTTAAAGTCCGCGAATAAAGTCGCGGATATCGCTGCCGGGTTAATTAAGGCGCGATGGTCCAGCGTTGGTTGTCGCCACCCCAGTTATCCCAGGTACCAACATTATCGGCGGGGTTGGTGCCGTAGCCATCGAGAACCTGACTGCTCATGGTTCGCAGACTGATAGAACCGTCGCCATTGATGGAAAATTTCTGGGCATCACTGCCGTTACACTGCCAGATAACAACGTTGGCACCGTTTCCCCACACACTGCTGTTATCCAAACAAAACGCAGAGTCGTGCTGGCTGCGGATTTCACCACTGCCCTCGCTGTAAGACCAGGCCTGCCATGGTGTGTTGGTGCAATGCCACTGGATAACACTGGTTCCATTGGCCATAACCGCGTCGTCAATATCCAGGCACAGGCCTGACGCATTGTTTACCAGCGAAAAATAGCCCGCGCTACTACCGCCGATACTGGTAAACACCGGGTAAGCTGCCGGGCGATAATTATTGATATTGGCGAGGAAATTACTGTCTTTCATTGGCACTGTGCCCGAGCCGTAATCGTACGAATTAAACATCGCGCGCAACTGAGCATTATCGATTCCGTCGCCAGACATTACATCCCAGCTAATTATTAATGGCGTTACAAAGGTGCCATAGGCATTTTCTGCCGCTTCGTTACTGCCGGCAAAACGCATTGCGTGTGTGCTGAGGCCGTCTTTGTGGTACACAATTTTCAGGTGACCATTTTGTTTTGGCAGCTGGTTGAAAGGCTGGGTGAAGAGATCCCCGTGCGCACTGTAACTACCGTGGGTCACTTGTCCATTTGTCGTCCATACGGCGGCGTGTTCCCAATCGTGTCGATGCCCACTTTGGATGTAGTTCACTACCTGGTCTTTTTCGAAATACAAGGCAAAGAAATGCGCGCAATAGGTATTGCCTTGTGATTGCTGACACGCGTGACGATGCAGCGTGTTAGATGAATCCAAAAATGTATTGGTGCGGCAGTTACCGGTAATCGTGCCCGTCGGGCGCAGACCGGGGTTTTGCTCTCCAGTACGGCTGATGCCGGCGCTCGGAAGACACCCGTCACCATCGAAATCAAACACCGGCGCTATCGCCGCCACGTCAATGTCGCCAGGTAAGGCTTCATCCATCCGATAAAAATCTTCAGCGGTCGCGCTCAGCGCCAACACCGAGGCGAACACACCCATCATTGCTTTGTTCAAAAAAATCATTAGGTTCTCCTGTTTCCCAAAAATGCGCAGATTCATTGTTATCGTTCTGCACATCGAAATTCACAGAGCTTGCTTCTGCGAACCAAAAACAGTAGAAAAATATCGTGACGTCTTTTTTACCTGTTTTTAATAGTTAGATGACAACACCAGGTAAACCGAACCGGTTCACAAAGTGGGTTTTTACGCGCGCGTTAACCTAACTTTACAGTGCCTGGCCTTGACGACCTCTTAACTATTGGGCAAGTACCTGACAGACTCATTCCGCTCCCGCGGTTTCCACGCTGAGATCAATGAATACATAAAACAGGGTGACAAATTCGCAGATACGCCAGCATTGACTACACTGGATTTTCAGGCGCGAAGAACCGAAAATGTGAATCTTCGCAGCATTTTTTGCGTTACCAGGTGTCGTATCCAAGCTGCTCAACTAAAATAACAAACCTTGCCGGTTATCAGCTGTATTCGAGGCACACCCCATAGACCCATGCGTTTACCCAGTTTTATCTCCTTCCAGCGTATTAAGCGCATAGTCGGCAAGCCCGCCGTTCATTTGCCGCTAGCAACCGGGATCTTTGTCGGTCTGGGGTTTCTCCTGCACGAACTGTCGGCGGTAGAACACCCACTACTGCCAGCCAGCGACAGCCGACACGCCTGGTCCGTGGTACCTGGCACAGATGAGCAAGAAGGTACCGGGTCGAGTATCAGTATCCAGGAACAACAATACAGCCTGGACTACACCTTCACGCTCGACAGCAAGAATCCCTACCCGTTCGCCCACCTGGGTATTTGGTTCGCACGAGGCAAAGATCCCGCATCGCTCAAGAACTGGAGCAACTATACCCACCTCGATCTAACCGTTCGCTGTATGCCAGACAACGTACTGGTGTTCATCCTGCAGACATTTGATGAAAAAGTAAGCAAATTTGGCAATATTGAAAGCTTCCGCCCATCGCATGCGTTATTCGAATGTAACGACAAATGGCGCACCGTCAAAATAGACCTAAGGAAATTGAACACCCCGGAATGGTGGCTACAACGCTCAAATTTGCCTATTACAGATAACGCTTACGATCTAACCAGAATCAAGAGTTTCGCGCTGGGCAATAGCAGCCAGAGCCCAAGGGATGTGGTGTCACAAGTCAAAGTGGCCGAGATGAGTCTCCAAGGCAACAATCTCATTCTGTTTTATTGGGGATGTGTGCTGCTGGCGCTCACTTGGATAGCGCTGATTTACAACGCATCGCGACAGCGCACCAAGCGCTTGCTTGCAGAGCAGCAAGAGAAAGCCAAGCTGCTGAATCTTCAACAATCCTATCAGCCGTTGCCATCTGATAGTAAAAAGACTCAGGAAAAGCGTGCACTCCTCCAGCTAATGACCACTGAATTTGCCAACCCGGAGCTAAATCTGGAAACGGCCATCTCGCGCCTCGGGATGAATCGCACCAAGCTGAATGCGACTCTGAAAGAGGAAACCGGCATGACTTTCAGCACCTGCCTCAACCACCTGCGCCTCACCGAAGCTGCACGCTTACTACGTGAGACCGACCAGAGTGTCGCCGAGATCGCATTCCGGGTTGGTTACAACAACGCATCCTATTTCAACCGGGTTTTCCGCAAAGCGTACGATTGCACCCCGGGTGAATTCAAGCAGAGCAATAAACCCCTCGAACCGCCTATCAACGACACCACCGACGCCAATTAATACTCAACTTTAGTGTTGGATTTTTTGCAGTAAACGTTGCACTTTTGGTGCAGTGACAGTCTTATTGTTCATTTTGCACTCTTTTTGTCACCGGTTTCCCTAAATTATCTCGGTAAGCAGGCTGACGCTCTTTTCGCCCTTTAGTGGCGGACGAAGCGTTTATTTTGGCCCTACAATAACGAGATTAATTTGCCATGCGCCACTGCCGGACACGATTCAACTCCTTGCTCACCGCAATATACATTGCCTCCCTAACTGCGTGTGGGGGCTCCTCTGGCGGCACCACAACCGGCACCAGTTCGAGTTCAAGTAGTTCGAGTTCCAGCAGCTCTAGCTCGAGCAGCTCGTCGTCTTCCAGCAGCGGTGCAGCAATCTCAGCGACTATCTCCATTGAAGAGTCCACGCGCTACCAAACCATCGCGGGCTTCGGCGCTGCGCTCCCCATGTGGGGCTCGCAAATGCTATTTGACAGCGAGATAAAGTCGCTGGTGGGCACCGGTGAGAACGAGCTGGGCCTTTCAATCTTACGAACCATCATTAATCCAACCCAGGATAGCTGGCCCCTGGCCGTGGATAACCTGAAGCTCGGCAAGAGCTACGGCGATGACTTGCAAATTTTAGCTACGCCCTGGTCCCCACCCTCTGAGTACAAAACGAACAACAGCACCGTTGGCGGCGGCAAGCTGCTGGTTGAGCATTACGGCGACTACGCCGCACACCTGAACAATTACGTTTCGTACATGCGCAATCAGAATGTAGATATTGATGTAGTTTCTGTACAAAACGAGCCCGACTGGCACCCGGATTACGAGTCGTGTGACTGGACAGGTGAAGAACTACGCGATTTTGTGCGCGATTACGGGCAGCAGATCGACGCCAAATTGCTGGTCGGCGAATCCTTGCGATTCAATCGGAGTTACACCGACCCAACGCTCCAAGACGACCAGGCAGTGGACAACCTCGATATTGCCGGCGGTCATCTGTATAGCGCCATTACCAGCGGCACATTCGAACGCTACGAACTGGCGGAGCAGAAGGGCAAACAAGTCTGGATGACCGAGTGGTTAATACACGAAGCCGACGGCGAGGGTGCCGCAATTTGGGGTGGTGATAATCAAGCGGTTTGGGACGAAACCCTGGACGATGTGCTCTACAGCATGCATCACAGTATGGAGATTAATTGGAACGCGTATATCTGGTGGTGGGCTCGTCGATTCTACTCACTGATTGGCGATGGCGATGCGGCCTACGGCACCACACGAGGGGAAATTCTCAAGCGCGGCTGGGCCTTCTCTCAGTACAGCAAGTTTGTCCGCCCTGGCTATACCCGAGTGAAAGCCACACCGAGTGATTCCGAACTGGAGGTGACCGCCTACACAGGCGACGCGCAAACAATCTTGGTGGTCCTCAATCGCAGTACGAAGAATTACGATAATTTGTCCATAGCAAGCGAATCTGCGGCTATGAACGCAGAAGCCTTTGTTACCTCGCGAAGTCAGAATCGCGCGGCAACACCAGTAACAGTGAGTGCCGGTAACATTGCCCTGGAAACACTTCCCGCGCGCAGTATTACCACACTCGTTATCGAACACTAACGGTACGGTAGGCCGCTACCCGCCGTACCTGTTAGCGTAGAGCCGAGGCCACCTTGTCCAGGCCTCACGTAGAGCTCACTCCTTGGGCGTTTCGCGCTTAACCGCGTTGAAACGCTTTTTTTTATTGTTAAATTCTTACACATATGCACCAGCGTGCTCTGTGTAAAAATGTACGCTGCGCTATTTAATATCAGAAATTAAATCCGGGTTAATGACCAGATTGCGTACCCCGTGCGCATGATCCTCCTCGAACGCATTCCCTTTACACCACTTGCCTACGGTTTCAATATTGACCTTTTCGACCTTTGGCCGCACGCTCCAGGTTACCTGAAACGGAGACGCTTTTTCGTTGTAACCCGGCCCCGTAGTCGAGCCAGTGTACACAATAGGCTTACCGGTTTTCTCCGGAATATGTTTGGCCTGGGCAAACCCGCCGCTCATTTCAAACTCTGTTAACTTGATAAAGTCCGCGGCTTTTTTATCGTTCACCAGAACAAATACCTGAGTTTCCACCCGCAGTTGTGGGTTGTTGGTTGCCTCACTCAAGCAGGAACCCAAAGTCGGGCCCGGTTTCACCGTCGCGGTCGAATGCACATAGTGGACTTCGATGGTATCGCCGGGGTAAAGGCTACCGTGATCGCTTGGGCAGATCTCGTGCTTAACTGGCTTCATTTCCTTGTGCGAAATCTCGCCCGTGTATTGATAGCCGCTGTTATAACCATGCCCGTCGCCATTGCCGGCGTACCGGGTAAACTCGCCGCCTTTGTGCTCCGCGTTTTTATGGAAATGAATGTTGCACAAGTTCATTTCGCTGTAAGGTGGAGCAAGTTCGAACATAACAGGGTTACTGCCTTTCATGGTTCCCAGGTCGCGCGGCGATTGCGGGCCAAATCCTTTTCCAGCAGAGGACGCCGCCAGTGCTGCGCGCTGCTCTGCGACAACATCGTCGCCCACAGACTTGTGGGATTTGTCACCGTGGTCCCCCGCACATACAGGAAAGGACAGTGCGAGGCTGGACGCACATAAAAGTAACCAATGGCTATTCACATTCAATCTCCTGAAAGAGTTAAGAGTCTCGCCAATAAATGTGATTCGAATTTAAAGGCTGAACGTAATTGCGCAAAACATCGGGCAGTGGAATTTTACTGAGTGTAGCACCAGATTTTTCGGTGTACGCTTAACGGGACGGTTATAACAAAACGTATTATTAAAAAATTTATGTAATTGTTTTTTTGCTAAGGACGCAGCAAAAAAAAGCAAATTCTGGAGGTCTACAGTCAAGTGATTGGGTTCGATAAGATATGTGCGTCTACACTATTCATCTAAGCTATTCGTCTACGCTATTGCCAAGATTTAGTGGCGCCAAAACGGCGCCAACTGCCAGCACTGGTCACGCTTCAGGGCAACAGCGAATACCCGCTTTAGCCCTTTAAAAAAGCATCAACAACTTTCGCGCAACGGCGACCTTCATCAATGGCCCACACAATCAGACTCTGACCACGCCTTGCGTCGCCGCAAGCGTAAACACCCGCAACATTGGTGGCGAAGTCTCCATACTCTGCGGCTACATTGGTGCGGTTATCTCGAGTGACACCACATTGCTCCAACACAGCCGCCTCCGGCCCGGTGAAGCCCATCGCCAACAACACGAGATCTGCCGCGAAGACTTTTTCTGAGCCGACCTGCTCGTGAGGAACCGGCCGCCCGGCAGCATCGTTCTGCCACACGACATCCACGGTGTGGACTTCTGTTACCTTGCCGTTTTCATCGCCAACCAAACGCTTGGTCATAGTTTGATAATGGCGGGGATCATCGCCCTGTACCGCAATCGCTTCACGCTGGCCGTAATCCACCAACAGCGTTTTCGGCCACTCAGGCCAAGGGTTGTCCGCCGCCCGTTTTAGCTGCGGTTGCGGCATAATTTCCAGCTGCACAACGTGTTTGCAGCCTTGACGCAATGCCGTGGCGACGCAGTCGGTGCCAGTATCACCGCCACCAATAATCACCACGTTTTTACCTGCCGCATTCAATTCGCTGCTGCTCGCAGAATCTCCATCGAGCAGTGCGCGCGTGCTCGCCGTTAAATAGGTCATTGCAAAATGGACGTTGTCCAGCGCACGTCCTTCGACGGCCAAATCCCGCGGCTGGGTAGCACCGGTAGCCAGCACAATGCTATCGAAGGTCGAAGTCAGTTCAGCGGTCGTGATATCTCGACCGACCTCGACACCCGTGCGAAACTCGACGCCCTCTTCTTTTAACAATTGAACGCGGCGTTCGACAACAGGTTTTTCCAATTTCATATTGGGAATACCGTACATGAGCAAACCACCAATACGGTCCGCACGTTCAAACACCACCACGCTGTGACCGTATTTATTAAGCTCCGCTGCCGCCGCCAGACCCGCAGGACCGGAGCCGACGACCGCGACTTTTTTACCGGTGCGCTGTGGCGGCGGATTGGCCGTCACCCAACCTTCGCTAAAGGCTTTTTCGATAATGGCAAATTCGTGGTGCTTAATCGTGACCGGCGGCGCATTAATGCCCAGCACACACGCGCCTTCGCAAGGTGCGGGACACACGCGCCCGGTAAACTCAGGAAAATTATTGGTGCGATGCAAACGCGCCACCGCTTCTTGCCAGCGCCCCTGGTACACCAGGTCATTCCATTCGGGAATTAAATTATTTACCGGGCAACCCGCCACCTTGGGCGCAACCGCACTGTTGCCGCTCTGACAAAAAGGAACACCACAATCCATACAGCGCGCGGCCTGTTCGCGGATATCCGCCTCCGCCATGTGTTCGTGAACTTCACACCAGTCCTGCAACCGCTGCTGCGGATCGCGGTCATTCGGCAGGATGCGATCGACGTTTAAAAATCCGGTTGGGTTTCCCATTATTTCGCTCCCCCTGCCATTTTTTGTAAATGCATTTCAAACGCAGCCTCGGCTATTTGCTGCTCATTTCGGTAGTTGCCGCTTGCGCGCGCCTGAGCCATATAACCCTGCATACGCTTGTAATCCACTGGCATGACCTGGATAAAACACCGTTGCGCGCGGTCCCAGTCAGCCAGAATTTCCGCCGCGACATCCGACTCGGTTGCTACATGATGATCCGCAATCAGCGCTTTAAGTTCGGCGAGGTCAGCGGTGCTTGGCGCAGCTTCCAGCTCAACCATTTCCCGATTGCATCGGCTGGCGAAATTGCCGTTATTATCAAATATCCAGGCCACGCCGCCACTCATGCCTGCGGCAAAGTTGCGGCCGGTTTCACCGAGAATAACCACCGTGCCACCGGTCATATATTCACAGCCGTGATCACCGACACCTTCAACTACAGCAATCGCCCCCGAATTTCGGACACAAAAGCGTTCGCCAGCAACGCCGCGAATAAATGCGCGACCGCGGGTAGCGCCGAACAAGGCAACGTTGCCCACCAAAATATTCTCTCTGGGATTAAACGGCGACACCTTCGGCGGATAAACCACAAGCTCCGCCCCAGACAACCCCTTACCAAGATAATCATTCGCGTCGCCTTCCAGTTCAAACCGCAAACCCGGTGCGGCGAACGCGGCGAAACTCTGTCCGGCGGACCCACTAAATTTCACATCTATAGTGCCTGCAGGTAACCCCTCGGCGCCGTACTGCTTGCTGATTTCATTGGAAATCATCGTGCCGACACTGCGCTGGGTATTGATAATATTCTTTTGCAACTGGATCGGCTGTTTATGTTTTAACGCCAGCTCGGCGTCACGCATCAGCTCGCGGTCGAGAATATCGTCGATCAGATGTTTTTGTGGTTGACTGCAGTACAGCGTTTCCCCCGCCTGCAATGCTGGTTTATAGAGAATGGGTGATAAATCCAGATGTTTTATTTTCCAGTGCGCGAGATCGTTGCGCACTTGCAGACACTGCGCCTGGCCTACCATCTCATCAATGGTACGAAAACCCAGTTCCGCCATTATTTCCCGCAACCCCTGGGTGAGCATTTTGAAAAAATTCACTACATGCTCGGCGCGACCGTTGTAACGTTCGCGCAGGGTTTTATTTTGTGTGGCGATACCCACAGGGCAGGTATTGAGATGGCATTTGCGCATCAGTGTACAACCCTCAACCACCAGCGCGGCGGTGGCCACACCCCATTCCTCGGCGCCCAACAACGTGGCGATGGCTAAGTCGCGCGGCGTTTTCATCTGGCCGTCGGCCTGCACTACGATGCGGCTGCGCAATCGGTTTTTAACCAGGGTCTGGTGAGTCTCCGCCAGCCCAAGCTCCCAGGGTAGCCCCGCGTGCTTTATGGAACTCAACGGCGATGCGCCGGTACCGCCATCGTACCCGGCGATAAGCACAACATCGGCATAGCCTTTACACACCCCGGCGGCGATGGTTCCCACTCCAGCTTCCGATACCAATTTGACATTAATACGCGCGCTGCGATTGGCATTTTTCAAATCGAAAATCAGCTGGGCTAAATCTTCGATGGAATAAATATCGTGGTGTGGCGGCGGAGAAATCAAGCCCACGCCCGGCGTGGAGCCACGCGTGCGACCGATCCATGCATCGACTTTATGGCCCGGCAATTGCCCGCCTTCGCCGGGTTTAGCTCCCTGGGCCATTTTTATCTGAATTTCATCGCAATTAGACAAATAATAACTGGTAACGCCAAAGCGACCGGAGGCGACCTGTTTTATTCGGCTCAGCATGGAATCGCCATTATCTTCCGGCGTAAACCGCACCGGATCTTCGCCACCCTCACCGCTATTGCTACGTCCGCCAAGTCGGTTCATTGCGATAGCAAGCGTGGTATGCGCTTCCCAGCTGATAGAGCCGAAACTCATGGCGCCAGTCGCGAACCGCTTGTAGATATTTTCGGCGGGCTCGACGTCCTCCAGCGAAATCGACGGACGGTCCGGGGCAATATTTAACAGGCCGCGCAGGGTGTATGCTGCCTGCGCCTGATCATCCACAGCGCGCGCGTACTCCTGAAACTGCGTGTAGTCATTTGCAGCGGTGGAATGTTGTAACAAGCGGATAGTGGTTGGATTAAATAAATGGCGTTCGCCGTCGTGGCGCCAGGCGTAGTCACCGCCGCTTGCCAGTAGATCATCAACATAAATCGTATTCGCTGCAGGAAAACCTTCCCGATGCCGCAGCTGGGCTTCGCGTGCAATTTCAGCTAAACCAATGCCGCCGATACGACTGATAGTACCGGTAAAATAACGCTTAATCAGATCACTGTTAACACCGAGCGCTTCAAAAATCTGCGCTCCCTGGTAACTCTGCAACGTCGAAATTCCCATCTTGGAAAAAATCTTTAACAAGCCCGAGTTTACCGCTTTGGTGTATTTGGCGAGCGCTTTGGCGGCGTCCAGCGATTTGTTGAATATTTTCTCCTCCGCCATATGCCGCAACGTTTCAATGGCCAGATACGGATTGACCGCAGCAGCGCCATAGCCAATTAAAGTTGCGAAATGGTGGGTTTCACGAACGTCCGCTGCCTCTACCAGCAATTCCGCTTTCGCCCGTAATCCGGCCCGAATTAAATCGTGGTGAACAGCTGCAGTGGCCAGCAACGAGGGAATGCCCGCATTATCTCTATCCACAGTGCGATCACTCAAAATCAGAATGGTGGCCCCGTGTTGAACCGCATCGCGGGCGCGGCCACACAACACTTCGAGCGCGCTTTGTAGTGTTTGCTCACCGCCATCGACCAAAAACGTAATAGGCAAAGTAACAGCAGTTAAACCCGGCAAGGACACGGCCTTCAGCTTTGCCATTTGCTCGTTGCTCAAAACGGGCTGCAGTATTTCCACCTTGCGGCAATGAGCAGGAGTGGCTTGCAGCAAATTTTGCGACGCACCTACACAGGTGCGCAACGACATCACCATTTCCTCGCGAATGGGATCGATAGGCGGATTGGTTACCTGGGCAAATAATTGCTTGAAGTAGTTTGCAAGGTGTTGCGGTTTATCGCTCAAAACTGCGAGGGGATTGTCCGCACCCATAGCGCCAAGTGGCTCTTTACCACTATCGACCATGGCTTTTAAAATGAGGTTGATATCTTCGTGGGTATAACCAAACGCTTTTTGGCGACGCGTTAAGGGCGCTACATTTTTTTCATCCGCTACTACGTCAGCCGCTGGTAAATCGTCCAACGCCACTTTGTTTTCTGCCAGCCATTGGCCGTAGGGCTGCTGAGAGCATATATCGGTTTTAATTTCTTCATCAGAAATAATCCGGCCAGCGGTGAGGTCAGCAATAAATATTTTGCCCGGCTGCAAACGCCCCTTTTGAATAACCCGTGCAGGGTCTATACACAGCGCGCCGGTTTCTGAGCCCATTACCACCATATCGTCGTCAGTTACCAGAAAGCGCGAGGGGCGCAAACCGTTGCGATCGAGCGTGGCGCCAATGACGCGGCCATCTGTAAAACTCACCGAGGCAGGGCCGTCCCACGGCTCCATAATGTTGGAGTAGTATTCATAAAAAGCGCACTTTTCCGGCGCCATATCCGTTTGCGTTTGCCAGGCTTCCGGGATGACCATCATCATCACCTGGGCCAGCGGCCGGCCGGCAAGCGTCAGCAATTCAATGACGAGGTCCAGGTTGGCGGAATCGGAGCTGTCACGGTTGCACACCGGGTGCAAGAGCTCGAGTTCTTCCGCACTGAAATTAATAGATTCAAACAGCGCCTGGCGCGCCATCATCCAGTTAATATTGCCGCGCACCGTATTGATCTCGCCATTGTGGCTCAGATAACGAAACGGCTGCGCGCGTCGCCACGCGGGAAAGGTATTAGTTGAAAAACGGCTGTGGAACATTGCCAATGCCGAAGTAAACGCTGGATCGCGCAGATCTAAATAATACTTCGCCACCTGAGCCGTGGTCAGCTGGCCTTTATAAACCACCGTGCGACTCGAAAGGCTGGCAATATAAAAGCCGTCTTTTTCGCAGTCGACACGATCGTATGCGCTATAAACAGTGGCTTTACGGGCAACATAGAGCTTGCGTAAAAATTCATCTTCAGAAAGCTGCGCAGGCTTCGCCACAAAGATTTGCGCGATTTTGGGCTCGCTCGCCCGCGCCGAGTCGCCGAGAGAGTGATTCTCGGTTGGCACATCCCGATAACCCAACACCGGCAACCCCAAAGATTCCAGGGTCTCTTCCAACACGCGTTTACTTTGCTTAACCTGTTCTTCATTGTTGGGAAAAAACAGCATTCCAACACCGTAATCGCCTGGATCTGGTAGCTCAATACCAAGTTCGGCCGCTTTACCGCTGAAGAAATCGTGAGGGATCTGAACAAGAATACCTGCGCCATCACCACTGTGAATATCGTACCCCGTGCCACCTCGATGCTCCATGCAGGTCAGCATGGTGAGTGCGTTGGTTATAATGTCGTGCGATTTTTTACCCTTGAGGTTTGCAACAAAACCGATACCACAGGCATCGTGTTCGAAATCGGGATGATATAAACCTTGAGCACTATAATTTTGATGATTCATACTTGTTCTCGCACTTGTTCTATTCTTCTGCTACTCACCTTTTGCGCATGCAGCTCGCTTAAAATCTGGCCTGTTTTTACACCCGGGTACATTTAGCCCACAGACGAATTTCTGAAATTAATAGAAAGCGGGACCGGCTTCCTTGATGAAAAGCAATAATGGCTGAATCCCTGCCCGGGAAAAGGCGTGCTAAACCTGCGGAAAGCAAAAACTTAATGATTAAGTTTTAACCTGCCGCTAAAGAACGAATCCGATGTGACCAATGCCGTAGGCATAAAAAAACCCCAGAGGATCGTCCTGATCACTCCGGGGCTACTCGTGGTGCTGTCGGCTCAAACCCTCTTAACGGGCTAAATTCCGTGCCGGTGCTTGTCTAGCGCGTTCTCTTGGGGAGTAACATTTTTCGCCAGCCAAGGGCTGCACTCCTGGTCAGCCCTAATTAGGTCGCAGCCTTAGTTCGCCGCCAGATAGCGCTCTGAATCCCCTTTGGCGACCTTAGCCATCTCGCGCTGCTCGATCACTTGGGGTTCGGCTTGTGCCTGCGCAGATTCAATCTCACGCAGCTTGGCTTCCATTTCTGGTAGCACGCCGATCATTCCTGCAGTCGCATAGTCCAGTCGCTCCTCTGCCAGAACAACACTGCTAACGGACATCAATACACCAGCAACGGCCAATACTTTTACAAAAGATTTCATCGGTAACTCTCCATTTAAAAATTGAATAACTGTTAATTTGGTTTAACTCACCAGCCTTGGCGTGACTAAACAGGTTGCTGGCTCCGTTTGCTTTAGGTGTTATCACGAACCATGCCAAAGTTTAAATATTTTTTAAGCTATTGATTTTTAAAGGTTTTTATTTTTTACGATATTAAAACCTATAATTTAGCCCTGCTAGCAAGATCAAAAAGGCTAAATATTGGTTTTTTTGATCACACGACTTTTGGCGATTTTCGTCTAGTGGGGGATGGATTCAAGAAGGGGAGATATACGATTGAGAAATAAACAAAGCGCTCTAAATGTCATTCAAACGACATCAAACTGTAACATTCAAATTGGATAATTCGCCGTTGAATACTTGGGCCTGCCCTTGGCGGGCGAAATTATTAAACGACACCGAATTTATCAGGAGTTGAGCATGCGCACTTCCAGCCGCAAAACCTTCAGCCTCGTTTCATTGGTAGCTAGCCTGTTGGTATGCGCCAGTGTTTCTCCATTCACCTTTGCCGATGAAGCGGATCAGCAAACAGAAGAAATGACTGTTATGGGTGCAATGCATACCCCGCTCGTTGAAGACGCTGATCTGCAAGTATCTACCGACGAAAACATTCAGGATATCCCTGTTGTAGCGGAATAAGTGTGTAGCGTCACTCTTGACGCTTCTTCACCTGTAAGGCAGAGGTAATATCCAGCAGATGCAACTGCTCTGCGACCCGATAAAACTCTGCCTGCTCTCCATTGCTCAACGTGAGCGCGATATACCCACTGGTAAATCCATCCAGCCCCGCATCAAAACTTTCCCAACGCTCTCCAGTCCACGCCTGTACCCATGCGTGTGGCACAAACACATAACGGCGCCCAAAGAACTGATCGTTGTTGTAAGCCAGACCTACCGCGACCCGGGTGGGAATGCCGGCAGCCCTGCCGAGAGCCGCCAATAAAAGCGCATTTTCTGTGCAGTCACCTGAACGACTAAGAAAGGCTTCCTGCGCAGTGGCATAGCCTGAGAAGTTAACCTCCACCTGCATATGGCTGTGAACGTAACTGGCCAGACGCTCCATGACACGCCGGTTATCCCAGTTTCGTTCCGGGATTACCTTATCGATGACCTGCGCAAATTCGCCGAAATCAGACGTGAGCCAGTAGGTCGAGGCCAGAGCCGCTTTTAGTGCAGAGGGGGTCGGCGGGGGTTCAGTACCACAGGTGTTACACACATCGATTGTGTAACCATGCTCGGTCTTTGTGACCTTTTGTTCGCCGGTTTCCGGGGGGGCAAAGGTGAAATCCCCCTCCAGGGTATAGCGAACCTGCCCTGCAAGTGCAGTATCGGTGATTCGGTAAGGTGACTTAATCAACTGACGATAAACGTGGATAAGCGGCTTAAAGTCCTCCAGTGCACAGGCTTTGTCGCAGGTTTGCAGTGCGAATGGCTGGCCACCGGAAAGCGTTTGCTCAGTTTGACTATAAAAGTCGTCATCCGCATGCAAGGTGGTAACCTTGGCCCGCCCCCCTTTTCCTTGCAGGCGTGTTGAGCGGCCATCGGTATAACCCAGATAGGTCCGCTTTATCTCCCACGTAAGCTCAGGACTCCCGGCTTGCGCGATGCGCTTGGCGACCAGTCGGACTTTTTCGAAGCGAAACTTGGAGAAGCTCCAGGTAAAGTATTCCAGCTTGCGTTCGTCACCCCGCTTTTTCAACAGTGCCAGGCGCGCGCCCTCGCGCAAATAGAATGGCTGGGGGATCAGATACTCCATGGGAGCAGAGGTTAGCTTGTTATCTGGCACTACCTGCAACTTGCGTTTACCAACGCGAGCTGTCATTTGGTGGCGACTGTTTTTAGTTTTAACCGTTTTGAGAATTTCCAGGGGTTTACCGTCGAGTGTTTCGAAATAATCCACCACTGATTCCGTACGGCGCGGCTTTTCACCCGGTTGGCGAGTCACAATGACCAGGGTCTCCCGGGTGTTGATGGTATCGGCAACGATTGTGCGCTGAATATGGCGGTGGCCTATTTTTTCACCGTCCAGCGTCACCCGCTGCCACTGCTCAACTTCTTGACTGCCGCTGTTTTGTGGATCGCTCTCCAACGACATGTGAGAAAGCGATTCGGTAACTGCCGAAAACCCGGTCGAGGCCAGAACTGACAGTAAAACGGCCGTTAGTATTTTTTTAATCATTGTCGGTAAACTGAATTAACTACAAATGTGAAGCGTTTCGCCTTTTCGTTTGCCAACGACAAGAGATGCGAACCAAGGTTCGCTTGTAAGAGCCTGTTGACACTAGTTGCAAGAGTAACACATGGTCGGCGCTCTCGCTGTCTGGGCGCATCCGAGAAAGCAAGACTCGAACCCAAGGTGTCTTGGGCTTGGCAAAAACTACACTGAATATAATCGCCATCGCACTTACGAGTACCTTTTACGAAGCCGATAGCAGTTTCCAGCAAAATCCCCTAGACTAATCCGGTAACACTGGTGCAGTGAGTTAAAACCATGCGCGCAGCACGCGAAGGTAACCCGTTAACAAAAAATGCCTCGCCTCTAACGCCGCTCTATGGCGCCTTTAGCAAGTAACCACCGCACTCACTGCATACACTAGCGCGACTCAATATACTGAATAAATATTAAAAAAGCTTTTTAACGAAAGCAGGCGCCAATAGCCGTAGGTTGTGCGCACAAGGGACAGGTTAAGTGCATTTATGGAAGACGCATTGAGCATAATTTCAACTCAGCACCAACTGGGTATGGCTATAGGAATGGACCTTAAGCTTCGCCCAATGCTCCTTCACTTCAGTAAAAGTTGTCTTAATTGCTTAGATATTACGGCTATTCACTACTATTTCTATCAGGATGAACACCTAAAACACTATCTCAGTTTGCCGGTAGTCGACCAGAACGAAATACCAAGCGACGAAATACCCATGCTGGCAGAAAAATTTACCTCAGCAGCTTGCGGGTATCATGCCGTAAATGCAGAAGGTGAAAACAATGTTCGCTACTACTTCGCGCTGGGAGCAACGGGCTTTGCGTCCCTTCACAGTAGACAGACTTGTCTGGATAGCGCCACCTTGAATATGTTGCTGCCAATTTTCCAACGCCTGGCCATCAGCTGTCAGGCGTCTATTGAGCACGAACAACTACTGCAGGCGATTGATGCGCGTCAAAAAGCCGAGGAACTTATCACCCACCAGTTATACCACGACGACCTGACCAGCCTACCCAACCGTCGTCGCCTGATGCAGGAATTGGAAATTCAGCTTGAGCGGATGCGTGAAGAAAACCGTCAAGGTGCGCTGCTGTTTATCGATCTAAATCGCTTTAAAGCCGTTAACGATACCCTTGGCCATGCAGTGGGAGACCTTTTACTGCAAGCAGTAGCCAATCTGTTGCGCACCACACTGGCAGCAGGGGATTTTGTCTCTCGCCTCAGCGGCGATGAATTTGTCGTTCTGCTGGACGCAAGCCACATTGATTCCAAGCACAGTGACTGTGACATCATCCCTTTGACGGATCGGGTAGTGGACAAAGTGAAAGCCGCATTTTCACACCCTATACAAGCCGGGGAACACCTCCTGCACATCACGCCCAGCATCGGGATCGAGATCTTTCCCCACGAAAATGTCGATACGGCAAAAATTATGCGCAATGCCGACGCTGCCATGTACATTGCCAAGTCTCGCGGCCCAAATTCCGCCGTCTACTACCACCCCAGTATGTGCAAGGAAGTGGAGTTGCGGCTCGAAATAGAGAAAGAGCTGAAAACGGCCATTCGTTCAGCAGACGAATTCACTTTGTTCTACCAACCCCAATACGCGGCCACCGGAGAGTGTATCGGCGCCGAAGCACTTCTCAGGTGGAATACCGCACAACGAAATCTGAGCTGCCCCAGCATGTTTATTCCCGTCGCAGAAGACACCGGGCTAATGCTGGAGCTGGGGCGCTGGGTACTGTTTCGCGCATGCTCTCAACTGCGGGAATTGCAGGAAAGCTGTGTCCCCAACACGTTTAAACGGATATCCGTTAATGTCAGCGCGGCGCAATTTAATCAGGGCAATTTCCTCAACGATCTCATAAACGCAATCGACCAGACAGGCATAAATCCGAACATGCTCTGTATCGAGCTCACCGAAAGTTCACTTATCAAGAATGTGTCAGATACCGTCAGAAAAATGGGCGAACTGCGTAAACTAGGGATTCAGATCTCTGTTGATGATTTTGGCACAGGCTATTCCTCCCTGGCCTATCTCTCTCAATTTCCGATTTCCGCTTTAAAAATAGACCAGACTTTCGTGAGGAACCTGCACGAGAATAAAGGCAACAACGCTATTGTCGAAACTATTATGTCCCTTGGTGATAGCTTGAACTTATCGATCATTGCCGAAGGCGTTGAATGTCGCGAAGAATTGGACGCACTGCAATCACTGGGTTGCGAATACTACCAGGGGTTTTTGTTCAAACCACCACTTCCCTACGACCAACTTCTACCGCTGGCGCTTCAGGGTCAACCAACCATTAGTTATTCTACAGACCCCAGCGCCACCTAAACCGCGATGGCGCCCACTCACAACACGATTATTCACTCGTGAGCAAGGTAACTCCCCCATTAATCCTCAACGCTAACACTCGTCAGATGCGAGGGAACAGTAGCCACACTCACACCATAATGTGTGTTAGCTGCGTGTGGACAAATAATTGGTTACCTGATTGAATTCATGCAGCTATGGCCCGTCTATTCAGGCTCCAGCAGAGCGTATTGCATTAGTGTTAACAGACCCTGGGAATACAGGCACAGTGCGTCAAACAATAGCTGCGCTTCCATCCACAGCATATTGGCTTCACACTACGTACTGCCACGCTAATATTTGGCTAGCGCCCTCTAACCAGCAGGATTATGACCAAAAAAATAACACAACAGGAAATACAGGATCTGGCAGTCGAAGCGATCCATGAATACTTCGAAGCGTGTCGGGCTCGGGTTCCGGCGTTTGTACAACAGCACTACCGATATCCCGGCGCTTGGCGTACCAACCGGCGAGCCCTAGGGTTGGACCTGTTGCGAGCACCCATCAATCTTTTTTGGGCCCCGGTGTTTGGCGTGCTAAGCGTGGTACGGATAGGATTGCAGTTGTTGCGCTGGCAACGCGCGGCGGCGCTCCTTGGTCGGGTGCCGGAAGGCTTTAATACACAAGTGCAACACTATCTGGGGCTGTGCATCAGGCGAGACCTGATGCGGCTGGACTGCGACAGCGACAGTCTGGAAGCGCACATAACACGTAAACTGAGCGCCAGGTTTGGCGATGCTCATCCAGACCCGCAGGAACAGCAGGCATTTTTTCACCGTGCCGCAGCGATTGTTCACGAGGCTTTACAGGAGTATCGGGTTACCCGTACAGCATCTTCTGATATTACCAACACTATCACAAGCACCTTGGTCGGCGCGGCGGCCTTTCAAAAATTTACCCCCGGCGGCATTGGCATAGGATTTTTAATCGCTGCGCTGGTCGCCCGCTATCAAGCTGAACATGACTTTTTTTTGGGCAAAACGCTCGGTCGGTTTTACTATCAACTATTTCCACCGACACCAAGCTGGCAATTAACCGCCGCTGCACTTACCCTGGTGTTGGTGCTGCTCGCCTGCTTCGCCTCGTTTTCTGGTTTGGTTACCGATCCAATTCAGGCGCGACTGGGTTTACACCGGGTACGGCTGCAAAAAATGCTCTCCCATTTGGAGCGCGATATCAGTGCTCAAACCGCCAGTAGCTTTCGCCCCAAAGACCAATATGTTGCACGTATATTGGATTTGTTCGACGCGGTCAAATCGCATTTAAGTTAGCCTGTTCTGCCTCGGATTAAATAGCGTCGTTCCGCGCAATGATCAGCGTTTACAAATGCAGTGCGCAACCCGCATAGGTGAAGTTTGTTAGAATAGCCATGAAGAGCCATGAAGAGCCATCTTAAATCTTATAGCAGTTTCGCCTCCAACAAGATCCGCGCCCAAATATATTCATCGAACAAAGTCGCTTTACTCTTCGCAGTCGACGATAATTCCGTTCGCGCGTCCGATAGAGCACCCGACTTCCAGAGCGATATTGCCTGATAAAAGTGTGCGCCTGTCTCCATGCAGCTGGTTGCAGCGGCCTCCATGAGTTCGCTGGCATCAATAGGTTGTTGGATGTGGTCGATTATTTGTTGGAGCCAGCCAGATTGCACCGCTACATCATCCACCCCCAAGTTAAGCCCACCCTGAGTTATTAATGCTTCGACCCAAGCGAGTTGTATGTGCTGTAGCGTCGCCTTAACAGCATTCTTTTCGTAGAGTGCCGAAAACTTATTTTGTTGCTGAGTAACTGCCAGTAATGCAGCCGCTTTGTCACCGAGTCCAAGTTGCCGTTGGGCCTCAAACACCAGCGCTTGTGAATCGTCGTGCGTCTCCTGAAGGTAAACAATGACCGGGCCGGCTTCGTTGTAATGCTGAGTCAACAGCGCTGCCTGCACATAATGGGTAGCCGTCCACCAGTTTTTTTCCAGTTCCCAGGCTTTTTTTGCCTGGCTATACGCCAGAGGAAACAAACCCAGTCGTAAATACTGAAGCGCAGAGTTATCGACATAGAGCTGCTGAGGGTCTTTCGCTGCGGCACGGGAAATGTAACTCGCCGCGGTTCGTGCGTAGGCGGATTCATCATAACTGCAAGGGGATTCCTGCAGAATATCGTTAACTGCTTCGCCATAGCGATATAGATAACTGGCTGTATCGGAATTTAGTGTCACCGCGCGCTTGGCTGCCGCCAGCGACATCCAATAGGCTTTTTGTGATTCGTAGTATTTTGAAGCCATATACCAGCTACTCGCATTAAAAGGCTCCTCTTTCAATAGCGCACGCAACACAGGGTCAATTGTTTCACGCCGCGAGTCCGTATCGGCAATCAGCGCATAAGAAATTCTCCAAGGCGGTGGTGTTTCCCGCTGTACAACTGGCGAAAGTGAGCGGTATAGCACCACAAGATCCAGTAAGCCGTCCCCTGCTGTTTCTATACAGTTAAAAAACTCTGCAAGGTAATAAAATTTTTGCACCATTGGATTGAGCGGAGCCGATTCGTGCGCCTCACCGAGTAAACTACGCGCACGTGCTAAATCCTTTACCGTGCCGCCATTATGATAATCGCGATAAGCGTTCATCCCAGCTTCTATCTTGTTCGCCTGTTCACCCACCGAATTCGGCTCTAACGGAGACTTGGTTGACACGCTGCCGCAGGCGGCCAAAAACACGGTGGCCAGCGCAGGGAGAATCCATCGAAAAAACAACTTCATTTCGTATCTCCTATGGCTGATAGCCCAACTGCTTTGCCTTAACAAACGAGGCGTTAGACGCTTCGATATCCGTATTAAAGCCTTGCACCGTACCGAGAACGAACCAGGCTTCACCGTTTTCCGGCGCTAACTCGACAGCCGCCTGTGCAGGCGGCAACGCGTCTTCGAACTGGCCTAAATCAATAAAATGTTTTGCTTTTGCCAGCGCTGCCTGCCATGAATCTTCCTCAACGGAGGCGAGTGTCTCCTCCAGCCCCTGCTCGGCTGCTTTCTTTGGGTCGTCTACCATTGAAACCAGCCAGCCAGCTTGCCCCCCTAAATTGACCAGTGATTGGTAATAATCCTGGTAATCCTCGACGTTCAATCGCAATGGCCCGCGGGTAAACACAAGATCCAAAATAAAGTCAGCCCCCTCAACCCGGCCATTTTGCTCAAGAGAAAAATGCGTGGCCTTTACCGAGTCTGCAGTCTGCACCACGAGTGGTGTATTTTTGGCACCACTTTTAAATACCACCTGCTGCTCCATCCGAATAGATAGTGGGTCGTAGTAGGTATTCACCCTTGTAGCGGGAACCTGCAGCATGGATAAATCGCCGGCCAGACTGTATATCTGGCGAAAACTGGTGCCGTAGGTCAAGGGTGTATCGGTTGCGGAATTTTTATTGAATTTAAATTGGCCGCGAATCTCCAAGGGGTTCCAGAGAGATTCCGCATTATGGACGCTTGCGTTTAACGTGTATTCGCTTGAGTTATTGAATATACCCTGCATTAATCTTTGCAACGACGATTCGCGGTTGGCATCGTGTTGCCACCAACTTCGCAATACCTGCTCGTAGGCGCCCTGCGGGAGATAGCGTGCTTCGACAAGTGAACCCTCTGGCGATTCGCGGTAAATTAACTCCAAGCGTGCAAGGTTAGGCGCTAGCTCCGCGTCTATAGCAGTAACAATTCCGTCGCCACTGTCGATAATCAACGCGGGTTGGCCGATCATCTGGTTTGCCATGCCCGGGAACAAAGTACGGTCGCCGGTGGTATCAAGCCAGAGCGCTTTGCCACCCTCCGCAGGCGGTACCCATACGATCATGTGATCGAATATAAGGCGGACGAGATCCATTTTAGACGTGCCCGCGCGAGGCGTCTCCACGACCGCAACATGGGCGTCCACGCCCAACGCTTTGAGCAGTGCAACCGTCAACACCGCCTGATCTTTGCAGTCGCCGTAACCAGCAAGTAAGGTTTCATCCGGGTAATGCGGCTCGTAACCACCCCGCCCCAAATGCGCGAACACATAGCGCACCTTGTTGTTTACATACTGGTACACCGCTTTTATTTTCTGCTCCCGCGTAGCGTCTGCCGGTAACGCCATCTCCGCAATCGCGTTAGCGATAGCCGCTGTGCTGCCTAGCTTTGAACCGACTTTATCCCAGGTCCACCGATTGATAAGCCCCCAGTCGCGACTGGTGCTGACTTTAATACTCGGCATCACCTCATACCCAGGCAGCATCGCCGATTCCAACTCCACGGCTGCCACTTTGTTCCAGCTCCAACGACGTATGGTGCTACCGTCCCCGGATTTGATCACAGGCTTTTTGCGATATTGACCACGCACATCAATTTCCAGAGCCAGGTCTGCCGGAGTTTCGAGCTGATAGACAAACTGATCAACGCTGTCTGCACGCCAGCCGTCTTTGGCAATCCGCTGCTGAAACCAAAACGGGCTGGCACCATCAAACTCAACAGTTTCAATCGCTCGCTTCAGCGTGGTCGCGGTGTACTGAAATTCAATGATTGAACCAGGCACTACATCGGGAAGGGAAAACACAATCTCACTTTGATCATCGTAAAAATCCTGCCCGCCACCGGTGGTACGTACCTGAATAGCCTCTTGCGACACAGGTTTCAACACCCCCTGCGCTGTTAATACGTTGGCAAAATCCAAAGCGGCCGAACTGTAAAAGTGGTTGTACGGTATGGCGATGCGGCCATAGTCTCGCGCAGAGTCTGTATCGTGAATACGAATGGAAATATAGTGTGTTCTTGTCCAGCGGTGGTCGCTGTCAAGCGTAGCATGCTTAATGGAGTACAAGGCTTCTGCACCCTGCTGCGCAAACTGCATCTTGCGCTGCTCTTGCAGAGGAGGCCCCAAGCGTTCAGCTGCCTGCGCATGCAAGCAAGTGGAAAGATATAAAATTAAAGCTGAACAGCTTAACAATCGCGATACAAAAGACATGACAATTCCCGTTGACCCAGCGCTGCAGGCGCAGTAAAAACTTTTTGAGAATTGTCACGGAAACAGACAAAAATTGCCAGTCGGGTGTTTCGCTTCAGTCAAAGCATCGACACTTTAAGAGTTAATCGAGCAACTCCCACACAAACCTAAGCCCGTCTAAGAGAGACCCAGGTTTAGTGGGCTCGTTCAGGCAGCCTCGGGCAAGCTTTGTGTCCAATCCTCGAGTTCTTTTGCTACAGGCTTACCGTGGGACCCTAAAAAATCGACAAATCGTTTGGCGGAGACGGACACCACCCTTTCCTCTGGAAACCCTACCTGCCGGGCTTTTTCGATACAGGATGAGTGGTCGCCAAGGTCGTAGGCGATGTGTGCATCACTGGCAAACACGACTTTCCAATCCAGCGTATCAACCAGCTCGAGCAAACGCATGCAGTGTTTTTCACTGCCGCTGCGGGAATGAGTAAACGAACTGTTATTTATTTCCAGCAGCACATTATTGTCCCGCGCTGCGCGAATCACCTCTTCCTGGTTTATCGGGTAATTCGGGTTGCCGGGGTGCCCGACAATTTGACACAACCCGGAGCGGATTGCCTTAATCATCGCATCGGTGTGAGTTTTCTCATCCGCTGGCGCAAACACGGGTTCGTGAAAACTTGCAACAGCGAGATCGAGAAAAGGAACCAGCCCCGGCGGAATATCCAATGTCTGTAATTGGCTGATACCGCCAATGGTAAATTCGCCGTCTGGCAGAATATTGGCTTCTATACCCCGTAAAATCGCAATGCCTGACTCAATCCGAGGAAATATTTTCATATTCCCAAAATGCCAGAAATGCGGTGAATCCGGCATCGCTGGTGCGTGATCGGTAATGGTAAACATATCCAATCCACGCTGCTTAGCCGCGGTCACATAGTCGTGCACAGTGCTGTACGCGTGGGTGCTGGCGATGGTATGGGCGTGGGTATCGACTACAGTTTTCATTAAATAATTAACTCGCTAGTTGCCCAGTAGTTTGTCTTTCAACTGGTTTTTGAGTTTATCTTTCTCGTTGGCCACAGCACTTTTCAGCTCGGCCTTCAACAGCGTTTCAATGGTGTCTGTTTTACCTTGCGAAACTTGCTTCAGCGTTTCCCAATTGGCCAGTTCCTTCGCTGCCGCCTGCTGGCTCGCGGTGCCTTCAACACCGAGTTTTTGGTTAAGCTCCGCCAATTTCGCCTGAGCAGCTTCGCTAACATTGTCTTCGAGCAACTGACCCAGCTGACTGTCGAGGTCGGAGGCAAAATCAAATTGCGGATGGCTTAACACCCCGGATATTTTACTGTCGATATCCAGACGTTTAAGGTTTTCCAAAAATTTCGCGATCGTCTGGCTGTTTGCGCCATCGCCGACAGCTTTTAATGTCATATCCACAAAATTGATATCTGCGGAACCCGCAAGCTCCCCGTCCGTTACGGTAAGTTTACCCAAACTGTTAAGCAACGCTTTTTGCAATTCAGCAGTTAGTTCGCTGCTAGATGCCAGGTCCAATGCAGCTACAGCAACGCCCTTTAAATCCCACTGTTGATGAGCATTTAAGCCGGCGGCGCCGAAGCTAAAATCGCCAATCAAATTAAATAATTGCCATTGATCGGTATCTGAAGATTCTACGGTAAAGCGGGTTGGCCGCCCGAGCAGCTGATGGTCTTCGGTAATGTCCTGCCAATGGCTGATAAATTCAGATTCACTGTACTTGACTGAGATTCGCGCATTGCGAATCCAGACGTTAGGATGTGGCTCGGCTTTTGTGTATTGGATCCACCGCCCATCAAGTCGCTCGTGCTTCGTTTCTTCCTCGCCGCCACCCAACAGCGGGGTAACGAGGTTGTAGGCAATCATCAGGTTGTCTGCCCAGGTTTTCAGTTTTGCACCAAAAATTGCTTCGGTCAGCTCATCCAGCGCTCCGGTATCACCTGCAACGGCCCTTTTCAGCAGCGAGTAATCATCTTTGCGCGCAGCTTCAAGCGCTTTTGTTTGCGCCTGTAATTGTTCACCGGCTGCAGACACTGTAGTTTTGAATTGTTGCAATTTTTGCTGTTCAGCGCGTAAAGCGTCTTTAAGTGCCTTTAGCTCCTGTGTCGCAGCAGCGAAATCGGCGGGCGACTCAATTTTTTTCTCCCGCAGAGCGTCGACCTGCTGTTTGTAGGATTCCAGCTTGCCTTCGTCTGGCAGGGCCTTATAGGCCTCGGTCACCTCGGTTTCGAGGCGGTTTGCCGTCTCCTGCAGCTTTTTCGCCTCATCCCGTGTCGCTAGCGGTGTTTTCTTCAATAGTTCGTCGATATCGACCTGAACACGGGGCTTGCCTTCCGCACCTGCCAGGTCGTCCTGAACTTCCGTCTCATTGCTCTCGTATACCTCGCCTGGACGCAGTCGGGGCTGATCGAAACGAACTCCATCAACCACCAGATCATCCACAATAAAACGTCGATCAAGCAACTCCGCAACTGCCAGGCCCGCAGAGACTGTCTTCAGTTGGACGCGGTTATTGGACGGCGCTGCCGGGTCGGTTAGCGCGACATCGTGCAGCGTGATTCCGAAAGGGAACAAACGGTGCTCTGCGCGACCGACATTGACCTCAGCACCGTTAACGCCTGCGGCAAAGCGCTCCACGCCTAATTTGATCCAGGTATCCAAAAATACCATTGGGATACCAATCAACAGCGCCATGATTACGATAAAGGCGACCAAGCCCGGCCAGCGAATCACAGACTTCATGGCTAGCCCTCCAACTTCTGATACATGTGGTACACCTTGCTCGCCTTGAGCACCCGCACTAACTGGAAGCGGTTAACCCAGGCCAGAACACGATTGCGATACAACACCACGCCAACGCGGCTGGCGAAAAGAATCACCGGAAAAGCAATCAGGCTGACAAGCAGGCTACCCATGGTTAACGTGTGATTAAACTGGCTTATTGGGCCGAGCGGCGAGTTGTACAGGGCGGTCCACATTGGCTGTAAATTAGCAGCGGTAAGCACTTGCTCACCGAGCGCCACCATGGGGGTGTCCAACAGGTAAGCAAACCCCGAAAACAAAAGAAAGGAAGCAATAAAACTTGAGATGTTAATTCTGAGCACCAGTACAAAAAAGATAATGATCACATTGTGCAAACGGAAAAACGGGGTCAACCCCACGATCGAACCCAGCGCGATACCAAACGCGATCTGCCAGGGACCAGCCTCCGAATTCAGGGCTTTTAAAAATTTCAACAACAGTTGCATGAGGTCTTCCTTTTTCTTTTCTTCGTACTGTTCCTCTCGGGACTTGTTGCCTCGAGACTTTTTATTTATTGCTTATTGCGTTATTGCTTATTGCGTTTACGTATTCCTCTTACTTGAGTTATTGCTCTTACTAGAGACTATCCGTAGGGCCGCGGCCGGGCTAACTTTTACATAGATTCCGCAAAAATTACACATCACCCCAATCGCATGCGCAGGGCCTTAATACGATCTACTAACCCCGCGACGAAGCCGGCGCTTAACCAGCGCTTACATAGATGATCCTATCTATTTAAGCGCCAGGTTCGTAGTGCCACGACTTTGAAAGGCACAAACCGCGCCGAGATGGGTGGCATGGATATCAACATTGAATCCACCAAGCTGAGCGAGATACCGACTAAATCGGCGAACTTAGATCCGATTCACACTCCAGCCAATTATCCACAAACAGCGCTACTCAAGCTTTTTCATGTCACCTAAACTTCCGGTTCACTTTACGTATTCATTTGTTTTATGGGTCACTACGGAATTACAGCACTGCCATCTCTATTGATACTTGCCGGTTCCGGCTCCGTAATTCTCGGTGTTCTCTTCTGGAAGATTAAGCGATTTCTAGCGCGATACCAGCGTGATCGCATCCCTAATCTATTATTCACCAAGGCCGCTGTCAGTCACCCAGCTGCAGACTCCAAGCGAGGCGCGATGACCATGGTTTTGCGCAACGAGCGCGGTGGTGAATTACAGTTGCTTGCTTTGCGCCTGCTGGTGCTTGAACACGGCCCCAGCCTCAATCTCGGAAGTCGTAAACAGGTGCGCCTGCCGAAATATGCCGGCAGCGACATTGCGCTTAGCTCCACCCAGATGCACTACCCGTTGTCCTTGCCTCAAGCCCGCCTGTCCAGACACCGTGAAACGTCGTTAAAACTGACGCTGCATAGCAAAGAACAGCACTGGTTTCGCATGGCAGTCGAAGCGGAGTGGTCTGCGGGTAGAAGTACAACGAGAACACAGGTATCGCGTTCCGCGCCATTTTATATGGAGTTCCCTCTCGCCTAAGCTCCCGGGCCAGTCTATTTCACCACTACACTGACATGCCCCGATGAGTGTTATCCAGCGCCCGGCTGCGCTAATATTAACTCTTGATAACAAGAGGGGTCCGCGCACTTTCGCCAGGGCGGTTCCTCGCAAAGGTCCCCGTAGCGCTCTGACACATCACTAATGCAGCCTCCGCAATGCTCGCTTGCGCACGCGATGACCGTCCTGTGACATCAGCAGGGTGCCAGAGATTGCTGGCGTTTTAACAACGAATTCAGACAACTACGATGGCAGAACCGCAGAGCTTCCGGTAAGCTTCCGCGCCACTTGCCTAACCATGAGGCTCATTGTGCCAACAACGGAACCCTCCCCACTCGTGCCGCCTGAACTGCACTATCGCCCCAGTAGCGATACTGCCGACGAAGTGTATGCAGCGGATGGTAAACCCCGCCCGCACTGGGAATATCTGCTCGAGTCCCTCAAGTCACTCGGCCCCAAAGCCCTGGCTGAACGTCAGCAGAAAGCGCAGCGTATCCTGCGTGACGATGGCGCCACCTACAATATTTATGGTGAGGACGTTCGTCCCGGCCGTACGTGGGAGCTGGATCTGGTACCCGCGCTTATCAGTAGTGAAGAGTGGGGCGTTATTGAATCAGGTCTATTAGAACGAGCGGAACTGTTTAACGCAATTCTCAAAGACCTATACGGTGAACGAGAGTTGATTCGCCACGGCATTATTCCCCCTGAAGCCCTGTTCGCACACGGTGGTTTTTTGCGCGCATGCCACGGCATTACCACCCCCGGTGATCACGAGTTGATTATTCACGGGGTGGATATGATGCGCACCGAGAGCGGCGACATCTACATTCTCACCGATCGCACGCAAGCACCCAGTGGTATGGGCTATGCGCTTGAAAACCGCACGGTAATGTCTCGCGTTTTACCGAGCTTGTTTCGCGATAGCCAGGTCCACCGGCTGGCAACCTTCTTCCAGCGGTTGCGTCAGAAGCTGTCATCGTTGTCGATAAACCACGATCAACCGCGGGTGGTACTACTCACACCTGGAGCGCACAACGAGACCTATTTCGAGCACGCCTACTTAGCCAATTACCTCGGATTTCCGTTGGTACAAAGTGGTGATTTAGTCGTGCGCAATGGATTTGTATGGATGAGGTCACTTGATGGCCTTAGTCGGGTAGATGTAATTTTACGCCGCGTCGACGATTGGTACTGCGATCCGGTTGAACTGCGCAGCGACTCGCAACTGGGCGTCGCAGGGCTGCTGGAAGTGGTTCGCGCCGGACGGGTAGTTATTGCCAACCCGCTTGGGTCTGGTGTGTTGGAAAACCCACTGCTGTTCAAGTATCTCCCCGCAATCAGTAAGTCACTTATCGGCCGCGAGCCGCGCATGCAAAGCGTGGAAACCTATTGGTGCGGCGACAAGCAAGACATGAAGTATGTACTTGCCAACCTGAAAGAGCTGGTCATCAAGCCGATCTACCGTGGTCGCGGCGAAATGAGCATCAACGTGGGCGAGCTGCCGCAAGCGGAGCGGGAAACGCTGCTCGCACGGGTCAAAGCCGAACCGAGTCAGTTTGTTGCACAACCGCTTATGCGCGCCAGCCATTTGCCCAGTTTTGTCAACAAAAGTTTGCAACCACGTCCCGCAATCACACGCAGTTTTGCCGTTGCCAGTGATACTTCTTACACTTTGATGCCAGGAGGCTTAACCCGCCTGGGCATCGTAGAGAACGGCTTCCTTATCGCAGGCCAGGCAGGCTCACAAAGCAAGGACACCTGGGTGATCGCCTCCGAGCCGGAGCGTGCAAGCAGCCAGGAGAAACCTGCCGAATCCTCGGGCTCTGGTACCGAAAGCCAGCTGCTTAGCCTGCCCAGCCGGGTGGTGGAAAACCTGTTCTGGATGGGCCGCTATGCAGAACGCGCAGAAGCGTCACTGCGCATCCTGCGCACTGTGTTCCTAAAACTCAATGGCGAAGAGCCTATCTCCACCGTAAGCCGCCGACACTTATTGGAAGCCGTTACCGGTATAACAGCGACTCTACCGGGCTTTAAAGACTGCGACCCCGAACTGCTTGACCACCCGGATGAAGAATTGCTGCTCGTCGCCAAGGCGCCGTTCCGCCTGGGCAGCGTATATCACACGCTCACCTGTATGTTGCAGAGCGCAGATGAATCCAAGGAACTGTTGTCGTCGGATACCCTTCGCGTCATCAACGACATCCGCGACGCACTGGATAACCTTGAATCGGCTCTCACCGGTGGCCTGAGCGCCGCGCCAGAGGAAGCGCTGGACCCGCTGGTTACCGCGTTGATGGCGCTCTCTGGCTTGTGGCAGGAGAGCATGGTGCGCGGCGTCGGATGGCAGTTTATGGACATCGGTCGCCGTATTGAGCGCGCGATGCAAACCACCTGTGCCATGCAACATCTCCTGGTGCCTGTACTGGCAGAAAATGAACAAACCACCTTGATGGAATCGCTACTGATCTCCCTCGAAGCGCTGATCAGCTATCGTCGTCGCTACCGGGCGCGGATGGGGATCAGCCAGGTGCTTGAGTTAGTCATGCTGGATACGTCGAACCCCCGTTCGCTGCTTTATCAGCTGGATCAACTAAAAAACCATTTGGCGTCTCTGCCCATGGCCAAAAAAATGGTTGAGCTGAGCCCGGAACAGCGGCTGATTCTGGAAGCCGAGACTTCCGCTCGCCTGTCGCTGCTCTCAGAGTTGGCTGCCGATGGCGAAGAGGAACGTGAAAAACTGAGCGATTTGTTGGGTAAGCTTGATGAGCTACTGGGCACCTTGAGTAATGTGATTAGCGATAAATATTTTGATCACCGCATCGGGCCGCAGCAGCTGGTTCACAACACCTGGGATGACCGTTCATGAAGTACCGCATTCGCCATATCACCGAGTACGAGTATGCGGCTCGCGTTTCCCACTGCTACAACGTCGCCCACATGATTCCTCGCACCAGCTTGCGCCAGACGTGTGAGCAGCACCGAATCAGTATCGCGCCACATGCGTCCTTCACCGCCAAACGGGAAGACTATTTCGGCAATCAGGCCTTTCACTTTGAAATCCAGCGGCCGCACGAAAAACTGGTAATCACGTCCGAAAGTGAAGTCACCGTATCACCGCAACACAGCGCGCTCAATTTGGACTTGGGTGTGACCTGCTTCGACGCGCGGCTGCAGCTCAACGAGTCTACCGATCCCGACGTGTTATTGGCGCGCGAATTCTTGCTCGATTCGCCGATGATTAAACCTTTCGAGGCACTGCGGGATTATGCACTGCCCTCGTTCGAGGAAGAGCGTCCGCTACTCTCGGCCGTGGCGGACCTGACCCGGCGAATCTTTGAGGATTTCGAATACAGCCCGCAATCGACCACCGTCGCTACGCCACTTTCTGAAGTTATGGAAAGCCGTAAAGGCGTGTGCCAGGATTTTGCGCACCTGCAGATCGGCTGTTTGCGCGCCCTTGGCTACCCTGCGAAATATGTCTCGGGTTACATCGAAACCCTACCGCCCCCGGGGAAGGAAAAACTCGTTGGGTCGGATGCATCACATGCCTGGATCTCGGTTTATTCCCCTCGGGAAGGCTGGTTTGAGTTTGATCCAACAAACAACCAGATCGCGGGCGAGCAACACATCATCACGGCCTGGGGACGAGACTATTTTGACGTAACCCCCCTGCGAGGCGTGATCTTTGGCGGGGGTGAAAACCCCCTGCTAAATGTTTCTGTCGACGTCGCCCGTCTATAACCCTGAAATCGCAGCACCATTGGCACCGTTGACCTCTATCAACGGTGCCAATGGTGAAAAGAGCTACAGTGACGGCCTTCGCTAACTCTTTGATATTTAAGGTGTCTCCATGAAAAATCGCTGGCTAATCGCGCTTTCAGCGGTGGGCGTGCACGTCTCCATCGGCTCTGTGTACGCTTTCAGCGTCATTAAGAAACCGCTCGGCGAACTTCTGGAGCACGCCAGCAACAACGAAATTGCCTGGACATTCAGCTTTGCCATTTTCTTCCTCGGTATCTCCGCTGCCATCATGGGCCACTTCGTGGAACAGCGTGGACCACGCGTTGCGGGGCGCATCGCTGCAGTATTTTTCGGCGGCGGGCTGGTGGTTGCCGGCATCGGCGCCAGTTTAGAGAACCTCTATGTGGTTTGGCTTGGCTATGGCGTGCTGGGTGGGATCGGGCTCGGCATCGGCTATATCACGCCAGTTTCCACACTTCTGAGCTGGTTTCCCGATAGACGCGGTTTTGCCGGTGGTCTCGCGATTATGGGATTCGGCTTCGGCGCGTTCTTTGGTGGGCCGCTGTTCCAAAACCTGATGACTCACTTTGGTATGAATGCTTATGGCATTAGTGACTTGTCCCAGGCCGCCCAAGTACCCGCGATTGTCGAGAGGCTCGGCGACATTGCCGATGCGACAATCAGGGATCAGCACGTTGCGGCGCTCGTGGCAGCGAAGGGCATAGCAACCAACTGGTTTATCATGGGCGCGGTGTATTTCGCTGTCATGTTCGCGTCCGCATCCTATCTGGAAAAACCACCGGAAGGCTGGTTGCCTGAGGGGATGAAAAATGACGTGGCGACCGGCAAAACGGTCGCCACCAAGCCACTGTTCGATTTAACTGCCCGCCAGGCAGTGAAAACCGGTCCTTTCTGGGCGCTGTGGACGATGATGTTTCTCAATATTTCCTGCGGCATCGCGGTCATCTATTCCGCGTCACCACTGGCACAGGAAACCATAGGCCTCACTGCCGCGGAAGCCTCTGCTGTGGTCGGCCTAATGTCGTTATTCAATGGCTTAGGGCGTATCGGATGGGCCTCTCTGTCCGATTATATTGGCCGGGCGAGCACTTTCACGGCATTTTTCGTTGTCCAGATCCTGGCATTCTATCTGCTTCCTAATCTGACCAACGTATTGCTGTTCCAGATAGCGTTGTTTTCCATCCTGAGTTGTTACGGCGGTGGATTCTCCACTGCCCCAGCGTTTATTGGCGACATGTTCGGCACCCGTCAGTTGGGCCAGATACTTGGCTATGTGCTTACAGCCTGGGCCGCCGCCGGTCTGGCAGGCCCTCAAGTCGCCGCTTACGTGCGCTCCCTCACGGGCAATTACGAGACCACGCTGCATATTTTTGCCGGCGTATTCCTCGTTGCCCTTGTCGTGTCGTTGGTGATGAAAATTATGCTCACTCGCGCAAAACGTTTCGAGCCGCAAGGTGCGTTAAATTAGGTGTGTATGCGCAACCTCTGAGAATCGATTCCAGATCGGCGAGTGCGCAGGTAACTTCACCAAGATAATTATTTGCGCGTCATATAGAAATATGATATGCCAGCGAGAAATCTGCTCTGCGCGCCTCAAGTTACTGGGTCTTCTGAACCCACAAGGTTTCCACACATGTGTAAAGAAAACCGGTGGTAGTTGTCGCATTTTTAAACACCGCCACATCTACTCCACAGACGCCTTGAAAAATTCCTGCTGGAGAACGAGAAGCCGGGCTCTCACACATCACACTGATGTATGACCCGGCGACGCCATAAATCACATCAATAGGCATATAACTCCTTACACCTGTAAATAATTACGGCACAACGATTGTATGAAATCGACAGTGTAGTGTCACAGTTCGACGAATATCGTCAGTTACGTCCAACGCACGAAGCGCCATCTCTGCTTTTCTACAAATTGTTTGCACATAATACGAATCAAATCCGGGTTTGTTCCGCCAGCAAAACAAATCAACAGCCATTCAGCCTAAATAATGAACGAACCATCGATTCAATGAATACTTTTGATAAATTGGCTCAATATTTGTTTAGGGAATAAGCAAAGACAACATAAGAGAAGACTTCTAATAATGATCAAATTTAATATTTCAAAATCATTGTCTGACGCGCTCTCAAATCACTTCGAACCGACAGAAAACCGCACTCCAAATCTGATTTGGAATGCTGAACTGATCACCATTGGCTCTGAACTTTGCATTGTCACCCAAGAGCACTATAGCGAATATGTGATGATTTTCTGCGGCCTGAAACGGCGCGATTTTTTACACTTTCCGGCTATTTTTCAGGACCGCTTCTGGCGGGAAGTCGCGGTACTATGCCCGGAGATCGGCCGAGAGGAGCGTTTCGCCTTCGCCAACCATCTATTGCAGATGACGGACGACCAGTACTATCAGATGGAACCGTCCACCGCGAATCAAAACAAAATTTTAGAGATCGCCGAACATATGGAATATGTTTCCATTGTCGAGGGCAAACCGCTCCCGGTGGACGGTCAGGCCGCGTTTGAGTATGCACTAAAGTTCAACGATAACGAGGATGACGAGTTTAGCGAAACATTGACGCCGGTTGAGTTGTTCCGAGATATGTGCAAACACTTTGTTGAAGAGTTCCGCTTCAACGAGCGCATGCGTCAAGGGCGATATTCCAACGTGATCTCCCGCGAGGAAAACATTATCCGGGTAGACTTCAAGCAAAAACTGGTGGACACCGTCGGTTAATTCAGTCGCTGCCGGGTTTGTCGTTCATAGCACCACTTACAATCTGCGGTAGCAAAGTGGTTTCACTCCAATAACCACGTAAATTGCGCAACTTATCTTCGAACTCGGTGTGATCAAAGGGTTTAACAATATAACTGTTTGCCCCGAGTTCGTAACATCGCTCCACCTCTTGTGCGTTTGCTGAAGTGCTCAGCATAATTACCGGTATTTTCTTTAACGTCGGGTGCTTTTTTAAGTGCTCCAGAGCGCTAATACCGTTAACCAAAGGCATTTTTATGTCTAACAGAATAAGCTCCGGAAGCGGGACGGTCGGACCAGCCGCCGCCAATAATTCAATATAATCCAGCAAGTCGCGGCCATTAATTTTGCGATCGACCACACTTGGACAGGATGACTCTTCGAGTACATCCATTATCAATTCTGCGTGGTCGTCATTGTCTTCAGCTATCAATATTCTTAGCGGTCTCATCTTTGCCCCTGTCCTGAGGAAAACACAGTGTAAACGTACTGCCCATACCGGGTTCAGAATCCAGCTCTATCCAGCCACCGTGTTTTTCAACAATACTTTTCACTATTGCCAGGCCGACACCATTGCCTTCGCCGACATCCAATCTCTCAAAAATCTTGAATATTTGCTCGTGATACTGTCGCTCTATTCCAATACCATTATCTTTTACCCACACTCGCGCCACGTGCTCGTGGAATTTCAAACCCACGGAAATTCTTAAATCACGGTTAGGGTCACAATACTGAATCGCATTGGAAATCAAATTCTGCAAGCAGTTAGCCAGTAGCTTGCCATTACAGACAAATTCGCGCTCGGAATCATTGGTCGTGATCGATGCATTGGATTCCAGTATCTGCTGATGCAATGCCTCGCACGCGGTATCCACGCAGGTTTTCAGGCGGCAGGGCGCGACCTGTATTTCTTCCCGCACGATGCGGGAAAGCTGGAGGAGTTCGTTAAGAATTTCCGCCATATTCTGGGTGTTCACGATGATACGGTTCAACCTGTGCCGGTTTTTTTCATCGAGCGTATCACCGCAGGTATTGAGAATTTTTTCGGTAAAACTGCCAATGGTGACCAGTGGTGCTTTTAAATCGTGCGACACACTGTAGATAAATTTTTCCATTTCAGCATTCTGTTCCTGCAAGCGCTCGTTGAGGGTTTCCAGATTGTGCTGCAGTTTTTTCGCAGCAGATATGTCATGAAAAATCATCGCCACCCCGGAGCGATGATTTTCGCCATCGATGACCGGCGATAACGACAGCGAAACATCGACTGATTCCGCATTCTTGCGCACCAGGCGGGTTTCGAGAGTAGCATGCTCCAGCCCCGCCATGACGCGCAGAAAGTCGGCACGATTGAAGCCGGAGTCTTCGTCGAACTGTAATAAGGTTTTGGCATTTGCATCGCGAATGACATCTTCTTGCGTATCAAATAGCACCAGCGCGGCTGGGTTCCAAGACAGCACATTACCGTTCACGTCGGTGCTCAGAATGGCATTATTTGTGCCGTGAAAGAGTGCGTGTAGCTGCGCCCGCAAATTAATTTCCTGACGATTTTTCTCACTTAACCGCAGGTAGAGGAAAAGTAGCAAATAGATCACTGTGCCAAGCGCGATATCCACAGCAGCGGATAATAACTGTCGCCGAAATACCTCAGCATCGATCACTGATTTTTGTACACCCGCCACGATGCGATACACCACAGGCGGCGAACTCTGATCAAAAGCCACCTCTTGCGACAACATTTGATAGCGGGTTGCCATAGTACGGTGATACACGGGCGTCATATGGGTCAACATTACCTGATTGCCAATTGAGGTATCGGTAAACCATGTATCTGTCGGGCCATACTCCCAGCGAAATGCTTCGTCTTTTACGGGGTGAGTAAGGTAATCGCCGCGATCGTTCAGTAGGAAGGCTACTGAGCGCTGCCCCAGCTCTGTTTCTGAGGTGAGTTTTTCCAAGAGTGGGCGGGCATCGAAGTTAACAACCACCATGCCAAATAATTTTTGACCAGGCGCGTAAACAGGTTTAACAACCCGATACGTTGGCCAGGCAGGCTCTTCGACCTTCCCCTGCTCGCGGTTCAAAGTGATCGGTGATAAATAGATTTGCTCCGGCGCCAACCGGGTGCCCGCGAGGAAATAATCGCGATGGCCTTTTTCCTGCAGTCCATCGGCCTCCACCACTGTAATACCCTCTGGACGCCGATCTACGCGCACCAGCTCGCGGCCATTGTTGGCCAGGCCGATATAGCGAATCTGGACGATGCTGCTATTGGATTCCAAATAGGCAACAAATATGGTTTTTAAACGCTGATCCCATTGCGCAAGTGTAGAAAGCTCCTGCTCGTCGTAGTCTTCGTTCTGAAGTGCTCTTATGAAACCATTGATCGGTGGGGTGCGAAACAGAAATTCGGCGTGGCGAAAGCTGTCCCCTAGTTCGTCATCCAGCAGGCCCTCGCGCAAAACCAGCTCACTGCGTAGAACGACTTCGTAATCTGCCAAAACCTGCTGACGAGTTTTGCTCTGCAAGTAGAGCAACCACAACAATACTGCGGCCACCAATATCAGAGACAGCAGAACAAACTTCTGTTTCGTCAACGTATATAAAGCCATACACACATTCCATCGCCAGGACCAAAGCCCCTACCGCATTAAGGGCGGTCGCCTCGAATTGAGTCGGTGAGTTGATTACAGGCCGATTGAGGCCTGTAATCTTGCGGGCGCCGCTTTTATTGTTATTAAAGTCTAGCGCAAGGAATTGTGTGACTAGATTTTTAATTTTGCGATGGCGTCGTAGCAGGGTTTGCGTTCGAAATTGCGATCGAACAACAGAGGATAATTAGTTCGGCCTTTTACCGGGAAGTCATTTTTCCAGGAGTTTTTGTCGCTTACCCCCCAGAAAGTCACACGATCGATATGGTCTCTGTATTTCAAAAATAATTTGAAAAATTCCACATAACGGTCGGTTAGCTGCTGCTCAACTTTGGCGGGAAGCCCGTTCGGGTAGGGGTTGATCTTGTCTGAATACTCAAAACTCGCGGAAATTTCCGCGCCGGAAAACTCCCAGGCGACAGGTAAGACATCTAAATCCAGTTCGGTAATGTGCAGGCGCATACCTTCAGCCGCGTAGGCTTTTAAACTCGCTTCGAACTCCAAGATATCGGGAAAATCGAGCCCCACATGCCCCTGCAGGCCGACGCCCTGAATAGGTACGCCGCGTTTTTTTGCCTTGCGAATATAATCCACAAGAAACGCGCGTTTACCGGGGTTGTGCATGTTGTAATCGTTGTAAACCAGTTGTGCAGATGAATCCGTTTCACGCGCAAAATTAAACGCGTAGTCCATAAAATCCGGACCTATGATGTTAAACCAGGGGCTCTTACGCCACCCCTTGTCTTCGTCTATCGCCTCATTGACTACATCCCAGGAATTCATTCGCCCGGCGTAACGGCCAGCAATTTTGCCTATATGGCCACGCATGCGCGCCAATAACGCATCTCGATCCAGCGGCTTGCCTGCCTCGTCCTGAAATACCCAACTCGGTACCTGTGAATGCCAAACCAGAACGTGGCCGACCTTGAACATTTTGTGCTTGTCGGCGAAGTCCATAAATTTGTCTGCCAGCTCCCAATTCCACTTGCCGGGGCGAGGGTGTACACGCTCCCATTTCATGGAGTTTTCCATAGTCACCGCATTAAATTCTTTGGCAACCAGATTCATGAATTTTGGGTCGGCCTCATGCATCTGACGATCGCCAATGGCCGTGCCAATGTAGAAGTCGTCTTTGTAGAGGTCTTTTATGGAAGTGATTTCCAGCGCTTTCGCGAGCGCGCGCTGCTTAATTGTGGCGAGAGCAGCCAAGGTGGCCGAGGATTGAAGCAAAAATTGACGTCGGTTGATGGTCATTTAAGTTAACTCTAGTTTTAAGTGACTGTGTGCCTATTATAGCCACCAAAACTCAAGCCGACGCCGCTTGGGGAAAGTCCCGCCGACAGCGGGACTCTGCAGGGGATAAAACAGCCTTACTCTCCGGCTGGTGTGTCCTCGGCCGCGGCACTGTCGATCAAGGATTTTAGCTCACCTTGCTCGTGCATCTCACTGATGATGTCGCAGCCGCCTACCAGCTCACCATTCACCCACAGCTGCGGGAAGGTTGGCCAGTTTGCATAAACTGGCAGTTGCTGGCGGATCTCCGGGTTGGAAAGTACGTCTACATAGGCAAAGCGCTTGCCGCACTCCATTAGCGCCTGAGACGCGCGCATGGAAAAACCACATTGCGGTGCGTTTGGTGAACCTTTCATGTAGAGAATGACTGGGTTGTCCTGCAATTGCTTTTTGATAGTCTCCATGATGTCCATGGTGATAAACCTCTTCGCTATAGCCGATTAATGGGGCATTGTACCTGAAACGGCGCCTCGCCACAGTGAACGATCAGCGCACTCAGGAAAAACACGTTTAGCAAAAATACGCGCCATTTCACCCTTCAAACAGGTGCCAAAGGGCACAATCCCCGCTCTGCGCACTAATTTACAAATTTTTGCATTGTTGATAAAGTTACCGGTCTTCGGTCAGGCAGCTTTCGCTGCCTGTTTTGTTTTTAGGAGAAACAAATGTCGGACTCAGCGCTCATGAATACTTATGGAGAGCGAACAACGACCCTGGTAAAAGGCGATGGCGCCTACCTTTGGGACAGTGAAGGCAACCGCTATCTGGACGCATTGTCCGGGATTGCCGTATGCGGACTGGGATACAACCATCCGGCAGTGACCCGTGCAATCGCCGAACAGGCCGAAAAGCTGATCCACTGCTCCAACCTTTACCTGATCGAACCACAGCAGGCATTGGGCCAAATACTGGTGGACACCTCCGGTATGGAGAAGGTATTTTTCTCCAACTCCGGCGCCGAAGCCAACGAAGCTGCGCTCAAAATAGCCCGCAAATTCGGCCAGCAAAAAGGCATCAGCCACCCTCACGTCATCACCGCCGACCGCAGCTTCCACGGCCGTACCATGGCGACATTGTCAGCGACCGGCAACACCAAAGTTAAACAAGGGTTTGAACCTCTGGTAGAGGGCTTCAGTCATGTCCCTTACAACGATGTCGACGCCATCAAAGCGGCCGCCACCGCCAATACTGTTGCGATTATGGTCGAACCAGTACAAGGCGAAGGCGGTGTAAATGTACCCGCCCCAGATTACCTCAACGCGCTGCGTGAACTCTGTGACAGCAATGACTGGCTCCTGATTCTGGACGAAATCCAAACCGGTAACGGGCGCACTGGTCGCTTTTTCGCGTATCAGCATAACAACATCCTCCCAGATGTGGTTACTACGGCTAAAGGCCTGGGCAATGGCGTTCCCATTGGCGCATGCCTCGCTCGCGGCAAAGCGGCGGAGATTCTGCAACCTGGAAACCACGGCTCCACATTCGGCGGCAACCCCTTGGTATGTAATGCCGGGCTCGCCGCAACCAAAACGTTACTCGAGCAGGATTTAATGACGCGCGCCGCAGCACTCGGCGAGATGATGCTGACACAGTTCCGTGAGACCCTCAGCGACGTGGCTTGTGTAGTGGATATTCGCGGCAAAGGTTTGATGATCGGCATCGAATTGGATCAGCCTTGTGGCGACCTGGTAGCGCAAGCGAAACAAAAAGGCGTTTTAATAAACGTAACCGCAGGCAATACCATTCGCCTGCTGCCCCCGCTGATTATCAGCGACGAACAGGCTCGCACCATTGTCGACACCGTGGTCGACCTGATAAAACAATAAACGGACGATTTACCCATGGCCCCACGACACCTTCTATCGTTGAGCGACCTTACCAGTGAGGAGCTGGAAGCGATTATCGCAAACGCAATTGCGCTAAAAAAATCCCACTATGAAGGCAATGCCCCCCTGCCGCTGGCAAATAAAACCCTGGGGATGATTTTCGAAAAATCGTCTACCCGCACCCGCGTCTCCTTTGAAGCCGGGATGACGCAGCTGGGCGGCAGCGCGATCTTCCTCTCGCCACGGGATACGCAACTGGGCCGTGGTGAGCCGATCGAAGACTCCGCACGCGTACTATCGCGGATGGTGGATATCATTATGATCCGCACCTTCGAACAGGCTGATCTTGAGCGCTTCGCCGCCTACTCTCGAGTACCGGTGATTAACGCGCTAACCGACACCTTCCACCCTTGCCAGTTGTTGGCTGATGTCCAAACCTTTGTGGAACATCGCGGCAGCCCGAAAGGCAAAACCGTAGCTTGGGTTGGCGACGGTAATAACATGTGCCATTCCTACATCAACGCTGCCCGTTTATGTGATTTTCAATTGCGTATTGCCTGCCCCAGGGGATTTGAACCGGATCCAGAATTACTCGCCGCCAATGCAGACCGGGTGACTGTTGTGAATTCGCCCGCTGATGCCGTCAAAGGTGCCCACTGGGTAGCCACTGACGTATGGGCCAGCATGGGTCAGGAAAGCGAGCAAAAGGAACGGGAGAAACAATTTGCCGGATTCCAGGTGAACCACGAGCTGATGGCCCTGGCGCAACCCGATGCCGTGTTTATGCATTGCTTGCCCGCACACCGGGGCGAGGAAGTGAGCGCAGAATTGATGGAGGACGAAAAGTTCACCGTGGTCTGGGACGAAGCGGAAAACCGGCTGCACGCACAAAAAGCCTTGATGCTGTTTTTGCTGAAAAATCAACAGTAACACCTTAGATTCACCGCGTTCGCCCGAACGCGGTGAGCAGCTCTACTCAAAGAGCACCGGATAATAATCATATTCGCAATACTCAAACCCGGTGTCGCATACCTGCAAAAATACATAAAGTGTTTGCGGAATAACGTAAATCAGCGGGCTGAGGTCGGCAACGAAGTCTTCCCCGGTATCACAACTTAATCCGAAGCCTGTATCGTAGCGGCAAAACTGCAAGCCATCCTGATCGCACTCCAAACCAATACCACACAATTGCGAACCCGCGTAGACTGCGCCGTCCCAGTCTGGGCGATCATTAACATAGAACTCAACCCAGTAGTCATCCCAGGAACTGGCCACCCACTCCAGCTCGAACCAGCCATCATCCACATAGGGGTTGATCGCAAGAGCGACAGCCGGATCGAATTCAGGACTACTGCCATAGCTGTCCACCAGAAAAAACGCATCCAGACTTGGCGGGAGAGGCGGATAGTCTTCCTCTACGATGACCTCTGTTGTGTCCGAGTGGATCACCACCGTATCGGCACCACATCCCCCTAACCAGACCAACGATACAAGCAACCATGGAGCAATACGCGAGACATTCATGTCGGGCACCTCTATTAATTAATGTGCCCTTATTGTGCAACCGGTGTGCTGAATAAAACCTGAACCGCCAGAATTGAAACTGCCGCATAGCATTCACTCTACAGATCCATGACCACGTAAATACGCGTTTAACAAAACCGACATATATGGAACCACGCGTAAGGAAAAAAAATTCTACATTTGCGACAACTGGCGCTCCGAGGCGACACCCCGGACGCAGTAACCCCTGACCAGTTAGTGCTTACTTATCCACAGGATTATTCACAAAATACCCACAAGATACCCCTGCACTTTGTTCCTTGCATATCATCAAAAACCGCATTATCTTGTATTTATATTCCAGCAAACCCCAATATATGGTGTTTCACCGCTAAAATAACCACGAACACAATGAGTGCATTTTCGCTGGTTATTCACTGGTTCCGGGCACAGGCTCCCACGTAGTAACGCATTGCCCAGCACAGAAGAGGGTTGGAAACAAAAACAGCAACAGCAGGGTGCCGCCTAGCGTCGCGCCGTAAATGCAGTGCAGCCCGGGTGCCAGCCGCCCACAGACAAATTTCATTTTTCCAGCAAACACACTCCCTGCAGGAGAGCGGGTTTTATTTATGCAAACAACACCAAACGAGACCTCCCCCACCTCGCCGGTACCCCAAGCGAACCCTCATAGCAATTCCAGCATCGCCAATGCGGCACCTGGTCAATTACGCGTTATAAAACGTAACGGCACACTGGTGCCTTATACCGATGACAAAATCGCGGTAGCGATGACCAAAGCCTTTCTTGCCGTCGAAGGCGGTACCGCCGCCGCGTCCAGTCGGATTCATGAAACGGTGGCCAACCTGACCCAGCAGATCAGTGCGACCTTTAAGCGCCGCATGCCATCTGGTGGAACCATCCATATCGAAGAAATTCAGGACCAGGTAGAGCTCACTCTAATGCGCACTGGCGAGCACAAAGTCGCACGGGACTATGTGCTTTATCGGGCAGAGCGTGCGAAATTGCGCGCCGAGAAAGAGAAGCTTTCCCAAGCGAATGTGGATTTCCCGGAAATAAACGTGCTGCAACCAGACGGCTCCCTGCAACCGCTGGATGTGATGCGTCTGCATACCGTTGTGTCCGAGGCCTGCGCCGGATTGAAAGATGTTGACGGCGAAGCGATTTTGAAAGAGGCCATGCGCAACCTGTACGAAGGTGTATCCGCAGAAGATCTGAACACCTCGCTGGTGATTTCTGCCCGCACACTGGTGGAAAAAGAGCCCAACTACACTTATGCGACTGCACGTCTACTGATGGACAAGCTGCGCGCCGAAGCGCTGGCCTTCCTCGATGTTGCCACACAAGCCACCTCCGCAGAGATGGAAATGTTCTACCCCAACGCCTTGCCCGCGTATATTTCACGCGGTATCGAGCTGGAATTACTCGACCCGGCGCTGGCGGATTTCGACCTGCAACTACTGGGCGCAGCCTTGATCCCGGAGCGGGACCAGCAGTTTACCTACCTCGGCCTGCAAACACTCTACGACCGCTATTTTCTGCACAGTGACGGCACCCGTTTCGAGCTGCCGCAGATATTCTTTATGCGTGTTGCCATGGGCTTGGCCATGCGCGAAGACGACAAAAACGGTCGCGCCATCGAGTTTTACCGCCTGCTGTCCTCATTCGACTACATGAGTTCAACCCCGACGCTATTTAACGCCGGCACCCTGCGCCCACAGCTTTCCTCCTGCTACCTCACCTCGGTACCCGACGATCTGCACGGCATTTACGGCGCAATTCAAGATAACGCCATGCTGTCCAAATGGGCCGGTGGCCTCGGCAATGACTGGACGCCGGTGCGCGCCCTGGGCTCCTACATTAAAGGAACCAACGGCAAATCACAGGGTGTGGTGCCATTCCTCAAAGTAGCCAACGACACGGCTGTCGCCGTAAACCAGGGCGGCAAGCGTAAAGGGGCCGTTTGCGCCTACCTGGAAAGCTGGCATTTGGATATTGAAGAGTTTCTTGAGCTGCGTAAAAACACCGGTGATGACCGCCGTCGGACGCATGACATGAACACCGCAAACTGGGTACCCGACCTGTTTATGAAGCGGGTATTCGAGGATAAAGAGTGGACCCTGTTTACGCCAAGCACCGTACCCGATCTGCACGATCTGTTCGGACTGGCATTCGAAGAGCGCTACGAGCACTACGAGCGTGAAGCCGCTGCAGGCAATATCAAGCCCTTCAAAAAGGTACGCGCGGTCGACCTCTGGCGAAAAATGCTCGGTATGCTGTTTGAAACCGGCCACCCCTGGATCACCTTCAAAGACGCCTGCAACCTGCGCAGCCCTCAGCAGCACGCCGGTGTGGTTCACTCGTCCAACCTGTGTACAGAAATCACCCTGAATACCAAGGCAAACGAAGAAATTGCCGTGTGTAACCTGGGCTCGATCAACCTGGCGCAACACGTTGTCGACGGCAAGCTGGACCAGGAAAAACTGCAACGCTCGGTGGATACCGCGGTGCGTATGCTCGATAACGTTATCGACATCAACTATTACTCCGTGGACACCGCGCGCAATTCCAACCTGCGTCATCGCCCGGTCGGGCTGGGCATTATGGGTTTCCAGGACGCGCTCTACAAAATGCGTATTCCGTACAGCAGCGCCGCAGCAGTCGAGTTTGCCGACCGCTCCATGGAAGCAGTGAGCTATTACGCTATTTCTGCCTCCAGCGCACTAGCCAGTGAACGCGGCAGCTACTCGACCTTTGAGGGTTCCCTGTGGAGTCAGGGCGTGTTACCCATCGACTCCATCCAGTTGCTGGCAAAAAATCGTGGCGAGCAGTTTATTGAACAGGACCAAACCACAACCCTGGATTGGGACACCCTGCGTAACACCGTAAAAACCCAAGGTATGCGCAACTCCAATGTCATGGCAATCGCGCCAACGGCGACCATCGCCAATATTACGGGTGTGTCGCAATCCATTGAGCCCACGTATCAGAATCTGTATGTGAAATCGAACCTGTCCGGTGAGTTTACCGTTGTTAACCCCTATCTTGTTCACGACCTGAAAGATCGCGGCCTGTGGGATTCGGTGATGGTGAACGATCTTAAATACTACGAAGGTTCCGTGTTTAAGATCGACCGCATCCCGGACGATCTCAAGCTGCTTTACGCAACGGCATTCGAAGTGGAACCACGCTGGATTGTCGACGCGGCAAGTCGCCGCCAGAAATGGATCGATCAGGCGCAGAGCCTGAACCTCTATATTTCCGGCGCGAACGGTAAAAAACTCGATATTACTTATCGTATGGCGTGGTACCGAGGCTTAAAAACGACCTATTACCTGCGCGCATTGGCTGCGACGACGACGGAAAAATCGACCATTGACACCGGCTCGCTCAATGCAGTGTCGTCCGGTGCTCCAGCGGCAAACATCAGCGCTGGGCCCGCGGATGTGCCAAAGGCATGCTCGCTGGATGATCCCGATTGCGAAGCCTGCCAGTAATTAAGCTGGCCAACCGGTATTCCTGGCGCCGCCACTAAAGTGCGCCGGGAATACAACGATAAAGACCGACCACCACGAAAAATTCAGGGCAAAAATTTACCATGTTAAGTTGGGACGATTACACCGAAGAAAATTCCGTTACCCGCTCTCTCAATAGTGCAGCATTATCGGCACTAAAAACCCAAGCGGAAGACATAACCCCGGCTGGAGCAACCGCAGTTGCACCGGCGGTTGCACCCGCCAAAGCGCCAGCTGCCGCACTAACCCATGCAGAAGAAGCGGTTGACGAAACACCGAACACTGCGCCTTTAGTCAGCGAACCCGAGGCTGAAACACAAGCCGCTGCGCCGGAAGCAGCTGCAGACACAGCATCCGATGTTGAGCGCGCACAGCAAGCCATTAATGAGCTGGATGTGGCTCCCGGTTTAGAAGAACTGGAAATGGGCGCTGCGCGAATTGAAGTCGACGACAAGCGCATGATCAACTGCCGCGCCGACTTAAACCAGTTAGTGCCCTTCAAATACGAATGGGCCTGGCAGAAATATCTGGATGGTTGTGCGAACCACTGGATGCCGCAGGAAGTCAATATGACTGCCGACGTGGCCATCTGGAAAAGTGAGGAAGGACTCAGTGCGGACGAACGAAAAATCGTTATGCGCTCGCTTGGCTACTTCTCTACCGCGGATTCTCTGGTCGCCAACAATCTTGTGTTAGCCATTTATCGCCACATCACCAACCCAGAAGCCCGCCAATATTTACTTCGCCAGGCATTCGAAGAAGCGATCCATACCCACGCTTACCAGTATTGCATCGAATCATTGGGAATGGACGAAGGTGAAGTATTTAACATGTACAGGGAAGTGCCTTCAGTCGCCAAAAAAGCGGCCTGGAGCATCACCCACACCCAGGGCATCAGCGATCCACAATTTCACACTGGCACCCCCGAAGCCGACCAGGAATTATTGCGCAATCTCATTGGCTTCTACGTCATAACCGAAGGCATCTTCTTTTATTGCGGCTTTACCCAGATTCTCTCCATGGGCCGCCGCAATAAAATGACCGGTGTCGCGGAACAGTTTCAATATATTTTGCGCGATGAGTCCATGCACTTGAATTTCGGCATCGACGTTATAAACCAGATCAAGTTGGAAAACCCGCATCTGTGGACCGAATCTTTTCAACAGGAAGTGAAACAGATGGTACTCGAAGGTACCGAACTGGAAATAGGCTATGCGCGCGATACTATGCCGCGTGGTGTACTGGGCATGAACGCGGCAATAATGGAAGAATACCTGCACTTCATTGCCAACCGTCGCCTGGCCCAACTGGGCTTGAAAGAAGCCTACCCAGGCGCTCAAAACCCGTTTCCATGGATGAGCGAAATAATGGATTTGCGCAAAGAGAAAAATTTCTTCGAAACCCGCGTTATCGAATACCAGACCGGCGGCGCGCTGAGCTGGTAGCAACCGGCCACCCCCGTGCAGTCCACCGCGCGGGGGTAACTCTGCACAGACAAAGAATTCGTGTAGATGCGAACATGATTGTGAGTATAAGGATATTCCCATGGCCAAACCCTGTGCCACCTCAAACCATAAAAATTCTCCCACCCGCCAGCTAAAAGCCTTATTCGACGCTGTAAACGCGCTCAACACCGCAGTTACCCAATTGAATAAAACCGTGATGACACTGCAAATACAGCAGGCCCGAACGACAGAACTGTCCTCCGCGGGCTTTGATGCCCCTGAACAGACCAGCCCGGAACAATCGGACACGGCGCCTTCGCCAAAACGTGTTCTCCATTAAGCGCCTGCCAGCAAGTGAAATTTTGGCGGCTTCCGCAGTTACTACGCAGCTACTACAAAAAATAAGTAGCGCGTAAAAAAACGCTCCGCCAACAACAACACGGTGTTCTGGTAGTGTGCTCGTACCGGCTGTCGTGAAGGCGCGCATCTAGCCCTGCGTCTCCTATACTTAAGCCATCGAATAATCACTGCGACCTTTGTTATGACCAAAGTTCTTGTTGTCGATGATGTTGAAGACAATATCGTCCTGCTTACCTTTGAGCTGGAAGATGAAGGCTTTGAAGTTATCGCAGCACACAACGGCCGAGAATGCCTGGACCTCGTGCACAAAGAGTGGCCCGACATCATCCTGCTGGATATTCGTATGCCCGGTATCAGCGGCCTGGAAACACTCGAGCAACTGAAGGCGGACGAAAGCACGAGAGACATTCCCGTGGTGATGGTTTCTGCCAATACCGGGGACAACAGTATAGTTCGCGCGTTGGACATGGGCGCTCACGATTTCGTCTGTAAGCCCATCGAGTACCCGGTGCTTTCCGCACGCATGCGCTCTGCACTGCGCCTGGTGAACGCTCGCCGTGCGCTGGTACGCGCTAACGAAGAGCTGGAGCGGCTCGCCACGCAAGATACGCTGACTGACGTGTACAACCGTCGCCATTTCTTCACGTTGGCAGAGGCTGAGTTTTCCAAAGCCCGTCGCCATGGTCGCCAACTCTCGGTGCTGATGTTCGATGTCGATCTCTTCAAAGCCGTTAACGATACCTACGGTCATGCAGCCGGCGATCAGGCATTGCGCACCATCACGGAATGCTGTCGCCATGTGGTCCGTGATTCAGACATTCTGGGGCGCCTGGGCGGCGAAGAGTTCGCGCTCTGCTGCCCCGACGCCGACTTGGATGGCGCTTTCCATCTGGCTGAGCGCATCCGCACCAACTGCGAACTTGCCCAGGTCAATCTCGACGATGCCGCCTTCGGAATTACGCTCAGTATTGGCGTAACCCAAATGAATGAGAAGGATGCACACTTCGACCACCTGCTCCAGCGTGCAGATACCCTGCTATTTCAAGCCAAAGCTCTCGGCCGCAACCGCTCGGTTGCCTGCTGAAATCTGCAATCGCCTACGAATCTGTCGGCGGTGTTTATAGTCAATTTCCTACATCAACTAACGAACTCTGCCACTGTCGCTTGTCCCCGCTAAAACCGACAATATTCATCAACAGGGAAGTACATAGGGACGTGCTCGATGGCCAGGATAGGTCAATGGATGCGCACTAACCACTTAACACGGATGTCGTCACGGATGTGCGCGTGGCCAGGTAAGGTCAACGGAAGCGCTCTTAGGTGGTTTACTGTTCTGGATGAACAGTTTTGTATGTTGCGTAAACAGCAAGGAGGCACGGGTAGGGACACTCAAGCTATTGCGGCAGGAAGCCAGGAAGTCATACCGACAATAAGGTCATTGTCGGGGTGCGCAGAAAGGATTCTGAAGGAAGGACGCCCGGTAGATTCAGTGCTTTTCAGGGAATGAAAACAGGACGTTATTTGTGAACTGAAATCTCCCGCTTTTAAAAAACCGCTGACTGCCGTTGCGCCGTCAGCGGTTTTTTGTTTGCCGTTCGCGGTTGAAATCTGGCGTTACTCTACCGAATAAGCGATAGCCACCCGCAGCAACCCCGCAACCGACATGGCATCGGTTATTTCGCCATTCTCGACCATGGTAACGGCCTCGGCGAGTGAAAACTTCTTCACCACAATATCTTCTGAATCTTCAAGCTGCTGAGTGCCCTGCCGCAAATCGGTAGCCACGTATATTTTACCGACCTCGTCGCTGACCGAATTCGACTGGTGTAATGTCATCAACTCCTGCCAGCCGTCCGCTAATAAACCGGTCTCTTCCTCCAGCTCCCGTTGCGCGGCCTCCAGCATGTCCTCCCCTTCTGGGGCGCCGCCTTCCGGAATCTCCCAGGTGTAGCAATCCAGCGTGTAGCGGCTTTGGCGAACCAGCCAGGTATTGCCGTCTGCGTCAATCGGGATAACCCCTACTGCACGGTTTTTAAAATGCACAACACCGTATATCCCGGGAGTGCCTTTCGGCGTGAGCACCTCTTCGTGGGTGACTTTTATCCACGGGTTTTCGTAAATGTCTGTCACGGATAGCTGCTTCCAGCCACCGCATTTTGTTTTCGCCATGATCTGGCCCCCAAGCCTGTGGTTAATTACTTTCTGGTGGGTTATCGGAAAAATGTGTCATCCCGTTTTCGTCCACCCAGCGATATGACGGCGCATCTTGCAGCGGTGCTTTTTTGAGCACCTCTTGATCCGCAGCTGCCTCTGATCTATCGGTCGGTTCGGTGGCGGCAGGTGCTTGCATAACCCGCGCTACAAGCAGCCTTCCCTTAGGATGCATCAGAAGTTCGGTAAGCTTTTTCTCGTCCAGCATCTGCCGAATCTCTGGGTCGGTCATCAAATCCAACACTTCTGGATCATCGCGCAAATGGTCCGCTTTACGCCATAACTGCGCCACACTAGCCGCCAGCTTACTATCTGCCTGCTTACTATCTGCCATTGTGCCGCCTGCGGCCGTTTCCGGCAGATCAGTCAACATTTGTGCACGGGTTGCAGCAAACGCCGGGTGCCCGACGAAAGCTTTGAATTCTTCTGTCTCGGCAAGAGCGTCCGAATCCGCAGCCTCTACAGCAGCCTGAGCTCGCGAACTCTGCAATAGCGCCTCCAACTCTGCCGAACGGCCTAAAGCTCGCACATCCGCTAGCGTCTCCGCAGGTTTCTCGGCCAGCTGAACAGCTATCGCTTTGGTAAGCGGGTCAGTCTCCACGCTAGCGGTAGCCGCGCGTGAAACCGAGCCCATCAGGTTTCCGGCTGCATTCTGCAGCAGTCTATCTGCGGCGGCTGGCTCTACTAGCAAGGGCGCAGATACACCACCACCGAGTTGCATAGCGGCCAGGAGCAGTTGATATACCCAAACCCCTGCCAAGCCACTCACAACACCCGTGAATGCACCCAGAGCGGCACCAAATCGAGCCATGCGGTGCTCTCGCTTGATGACGCGCCGCAACAACCATCCCGGGAGAACGCCAATACAAAGTACGACCAACAGGTATACCAGCCCATAGCCCAATAACATTGCCAGACCATTAAAGCCCAGCATGTCATTAACATTTGCCCCCCAAATGACACATGCGATATAGGCGCACACAAACGCCAATAAATCGACGGTCGTCAGCCAGAAGCCTTTTTGATAACCGCGCCAAAGACTGTATCCCAGCCAAAGCACGAAAATAACGGTTATTATCGGCATAAGTTGCTCAAATCCCTCGCGCTATAGCCTATAATCGCCCAGCTAGACCAGAAACAACCATTCCGAGGTTAATGGCTTGCGCCATACCCAAACCCCGCCCCGATTTCTGCGAAACTGAACAAAACATTTCAAACGATCACCCGTTATATCTTACGGAAATAACTGTATGCCGAACACCGACTCTTTAAACAATTTATTTGCCAGCGATGAATTTATCTCGCGTCACATTGGCCCTGACCAAAATCAGGTAGAAAAGATGTTGGCCACGCTGGAAGTGGATTCGCTGGATGCGCTCATCGAAAAAACAGTTCCAGCAACAATTCGGGAGGCACAGCCACTGCCACTGGCAGAGCCCGTTGCCGAGCATACAGCGCTCGAAGAATTAAAAAGTCTGGCAGCGAAAAACGACGTATTTACCTCGTATATTGGGCTCGGGTACCACCCCACTCGCGTACCTAATGTAATTTTACGCAATGTGCTGGAAAACCCCGGCTGGTACACAGCCTACACCCCCTACCAGCCTGAAATCGCGCAGGGTCGACTCGAAGGTTTACTAAATTTTCAACAAATGATTACTGATCTCACCGGCATGGAAATGGCCAATGCTTCCATGCTGGATGAAGCGACTGCTGCCGCAGAAGCCATGGCCATGGCCAAACGAGTCGGCAGAAAAAATTCGAGCAACTGCTTTTTTATTGATAAAAACTGCTACCCGCAAACCATCGCAGTAATGCGTACCCGCGCCGAACATTTCGGCTTCGACATTATTGTCGATGCGCCCGAAAAAGCACTGGCGGGGGAAGATTATTTCGGTGCAATTTTACAATATCCCGGTGCCGATGGCGGTATCGGCGATATTGAGAGCTGGATTAAAACGATCCAGAGCAAAGATGCGCTCGCGATTGTTGCCGCCGACATTATGAGCCTGGTGTTATTGCGCTCGCCCGGCGATATGGGCGCAGATATTGTTATCGGTTGCAATCAACGCTTTGGAATTCCCATGGGCTTTGGCGGCCCGCACGCGGCTTTTTTCGCGTTTAAAGAAAAGCATAAACGTTCAACGCCAGGTCGTATTATTGGTGTGTCAGTAGACAGCCGAGGCAAGCAGGCACTGCGCATGGCGATGCAAACCCGAGAGCAGCATATACGGCGAGAAAAAGCGAACTCCAATATTTGTACTTCGCAAGTTTTGCTCGCCGTTATGAGTGCCTTTTATGCGATGTATCACGGTGCCGAAGGTGTGGACCGTATCGCCCGGCGTATTCACATACTGACCAAAATGCTCAGCGAGGGGCTGATTTCTCTTGGCTACAAACTTCGCCACACAACCTTTTTTGACACCCTGTGTATTGAAGTTGGGGACCAGCAAAAACCGCTGCTGGACCGAGCCCAGCATGCGCGCATCAATCTTTGCGCCATGGGTAGCGGAGCGCTATCTATCAGCTTAAGTGAGTGCACTACGCTGGACGACCTTACAGCCCTGATCGCCGTTTTTGCGGGTGGCGAATCGCCGCTGGATATGCCCAGCCTGGAAGCTAAAGCACAACAAAAAGCCGTGCTTTCGGAAAACCTTCTGCGCGATGGCCGCGCCTTACAGCACGAAATATTCTCGCAGTATCACTCTGAAACAGAAATGCTGCGTTATTTAAAAAGACTCGAATCCCGCGATATCGCGTTAAACCACGCGATGATTCCGCTCGGTTCCTGCACCATGAAGCTGAATGCTACAGCAGAAATGATTCCGGTCACCTGGCCGGAGTTCGGCAATATGCATCCGTTTGCACCTATTTCGCAAGCGGCAGGCTACGCCGAAATGTTCAACCAGCTACAGCACATGTTGGCAGCCTGCACCGGCTACGATGCTATCAGCCTGCAACCAAATGCTGGCTCGCAGGGCGAATATGCTGGCTTGTTGACCATTAAAAAATATTTCGAAGCCAAGGGCGAAGTGCGCAGCATCTGCCTTATTCCGCAATCTGCGCACGGCACCAATCCGGCATCGGCGCAGATGGCTTCAATGAAAGTCGTGGTTGTAAACTGTGACGATGACGGCAATGTCGACATCGCCGATCTTGACGCAAAAATTGCACAGCACGGCGAAAATATTGCTGCAATTATGGTTACCTACCCTTCAACCCACGGTGTTTTTGAAGAAAATATCACGCAAATCTGCGACAAAATCCATGCAGTTGGTGCACAAGTGTATATTGATGGCGCCAATATGAATGCTCTCGTGGGCATCGCCTCACCCGGGCATTTCGGCGGCGACGTTTCCCACCTGAATCTACATAAAACATTTTGTATTCCTCACGGCGGCGGCGGTCCTGGCATGGGCCCCATCGGCGTTAAGGATCACCTCGCACCCTATCTCGCTGCACATCCATTGCAAGAAATACCGGGCACGGTTGCGGCCAACGGTACTGTGTCTGCGGCCCCTTGGGGCTCGGCGAGCATCCTCCCGATCAGTTGGATGTATATCCGCATGATGGGTGCCAAAGGCATGAAAATGGCCAGTGAGTACGCTATTCTAAATGCAAACTACATTGCAAAACGCCTTAAAAATCACTTCCCTATTTTGTATTCGGGCAAGCACGGTTTTGTGGCGCACGAGTGCTTGTTAGATCTGCGTCCTTTAAAAGAGGCGAGTGGCGTATCGGAAGAAGATATTGCCAAGCGGCTGATGGACTTTGGTTTCCACGCACCAACGATGAGTTTTCCGGTGGCTGGTACATTAATGATCGAGCCTACAGAATCTGAAAATCAATTTGAGCTGGATCGCTTTTGCGACGCGATGATTCAAATCCGCGAAGAAATTCGCAAAATCGAACAGGGAGAACTTCCTGCGGACGATAACCCGCTGGTCAATGCACCACACACCCTCGATGATGTGTGCAACAGTGAGTGGAATCGCAGTTATACACGCGACCAGGCCTGCAGACCCTTGGATTATTTAAAACACCACAAAGTATGGCCCACGGTAAATCGTATCGATAATGTCTACGGAGATAGAAACCTTATTTGTTCCTGCCCCGGGGTCGACGACTACCGCTAACCCTCACTTGCCGCCCCGTAAACAGCGAAAGCGGGGCGGCGTAAAAACGTTACTATTTGTGTCTTTTATTGCAGGCGCCAGTGCCTGCAATAGCCAAAGCAAGCCCTACACCCCGCCCCCTACCAAGCTCCATGTCACCTACCCCGAGCCCAGCGACCGAAACCCTCATGGATTTGATGCCTATGTACTCACGCTGCTGCGCCTGGCGCTGGAAAACAGCGGTCACCCGTTTGCGCTCACCCCAGTAAAGCGGCCAAGTTTTGGCGAAACCCGCAGCGAAAACTTTTTGCAAATGCGTGAATACAACCTGCATTGGCTCAATACCAACCTCCACAGGGAGAAACTGTTGCGGCCAATTCGTTTACCGCTTTTTCGGGGGCTGATAGGCTGGAGGCTTGCTCTGGTAAAACTGGGTGATGAGAGACAATTCGAAAATACGCACAATCTCACCCATCTGAGCCACTTTAAAGCGGGCCAGGGACACAACTGGCCCGATAATCCAATACTGCGCCGCAACGGTATCCCACTCCAGCTTTCCGCCAGTTGGGAAGGTTTATTCAAAATGCTCGACCAGGGCCGCATTGATTACTTTCCCCGCTCGGTTATTGAAATTTGGGATGAACAATCGTTGCCGCTTGCTCGTGGGCTTACGGTGGAACCCAATATCGTTTTGCACTACCGCGCCGCCTATTACTTTTTCACCAGAAGGGATTCGCCAGAACTGGCAACCGCCATAGAAAGCGGCCTTTACGCCGCAATCGCCAACGGCGACTTCGAGCGCACATTCAACCAGTTTTATGGACGCGCAATCCAGCGCTCGCAACTCGGTACACGTCGTATCATTGCATTGGAGCGGAACGACCTGAATTTTCCTGTTGCCGAGTTGCTCTGGTACAAGCCACCTAAACGCGAATAACCGAGTTTCTAACTCAATATTTTGCTAGCGATTGAAAATCGCTCTAACTGGCTCGCTCAAAGCATACCTGCGGTGCTGAAAGCGGTTGTAGTGTTTAGGAACCTCTTAACCCAGTGATTCCTGTAAGCCCTGTAACACCCACGGGAATAAAAGCGCGGCCTGCAGCAATCATTTGTGGCGCAGCCTTTTCAAGTTTTGCGTCACGTCAACTTACAGACATAAAAAAAGCCGCACAAGTGCGGCTTTTCGTAACCTAGATTTGCCAAATTATTTAGCGCGCGGCACCAGCGATACGTTGTAGATATTAGCTTCGCGGGCAGCATCTGCTATAGCGACGTAAGTTGAGGTAGACGCTTGCTCGTTCGCCATAACAACAACGCCACCCTCAGGGTTTTCTGCGCTCTTCTGTGCGATAAGTGAACGTACCGAGCGAATATCAACACGACGCGAATCGATGAAAATTTCATCGTTAGCATTCACCTGAATAAGGATACTTTTGCTTTCGCTATCGGGTGGTGGTGGGTTATCAGTGTTCTCGGGAACATTCAAACCCAGCGACTTCTCCTTCACAAAAGAAGCAGTCACAATGAAGAAGATCAACATGATGAACACCACGTCGAGCATGGGTGTCAAATCGATTTCAGCCTTGTCTTCGGCTGATTGCTTACGTTTTCTACGACTCACAGTTTATTCTCCAGTTAAAATAGCGTGATCGCGGAGTTCATGGCCTATCTGCTGATAAGTGCCACCCCGATTGTACTCCACAGCGCACTGCGAGCATCGCGACCTCATCGAAAGGCTACCAGCAAGCTGACAACAAAGCGCTAAGTGTAGCACCGGTTTAACCGGCCGGCTGCTGCGGCGCAGCAGGTTTATCGACAGCTAAGTCAGCGCATTCTACACGATCTTTTCTAAGACTGCTTGCATCCAATGCATTCACTCAGTATCCAGGTCAAATTTCTGTCTGTAAGGGCTCTAGCGCCCAATTATGATCAATAATTGGCCTAATATCCTGGGGCTGAGTCCATCAGCCTCGTTAATCAGTCATCCGTCCAACAACGTCCGGTAACCGAATGGGGGGATACCATCATAAAAAACATGGATTTATCGCCATACCAGAATCAAGAACAAACAGGTTATCGAGCTATTTTGATCAGTATTCAGCGCTACATGACTCACAGCACTTACCGTACATTGAGCTCGAACAGCACACTCTGAATTGAATTTTCGAATGGAGGCTCAATTTCAAGTAAACCGTTGGTAAAAGATCGACTTGAAGTAGTTATTTGGATGTATAAAAGCCCCAAGCGTCTCCACGTTTTGGTGGACAAATAACTGCCGAAGCAAATGTATAATCCGAGCCAATGCCGTCGCGCCTAAACAAATAACGGCCTCAAGACTCGCCTATTTCACAACTGAAACGAAGCAATCACAATTCCAGCGCATTAGCGTTAACAGGTAATTGGCTTAGTTCGCAAAAGGAAAACTCAATTGCGCTTGAGGGTGAGACCGCTCCGCAAAACTCAAACCGACGCCCAGCAACCTTAGAGGTCTTTTTTGACGAGCCCAAGCGGCGTAGCACATTCGCTCAAACTCTTGCGAGGAGAATATTTTCCCGCACCGGCTCACCGACGATTCGAGTGTAGTTTGAGTGAAGTCGTCGAACTTTAGTTTCACAAATTTCTTACTGACAGCAACTTTTCTCTGGAGTTTGTTGTAGCGCTCCTCAAGGCCAACAACCAACTGGTCAATTTGATCCGCAATTTCCCCTGGGGAAGAAATGTCCCTAGCAAAAGTTGTTTCGATACTGAGCGATTTTCTCTCTCGGGAGGATTTTACCTCTCGCTCATCGATCCCCACGGACATGCGTTTGAGATTCGCGCCGAATCGTCCAAAACGTTGCACCAACTCATGTTCGGAATAAGACTCCAGATCGCGGCAATACAATAAACCTTCACGAGCCAGTTTTTCGCGAGTGACTTTACCTACGCCAGGGAGCTTTTGAAGCGGTAGATCCTTGACAAATTCTGTCACTTTATCTGGAGTAACCGTAAATAACCCGTTCGGTTTAGACCAATCGCTTGCAATTTTCGCTAAAAACTTTATTGGAGCCACTCCTGCAGACACCGTAATCCCCAACTCAGTCTCTACCTGCCGCCTTATTTCTCTCGCGATAAGCGTAGCGCTGCCATGGAACTGCTGACAGTCGGACACATCTAAAAACGCCTCATCGAGCGACAGCGGCTCAATTTTTTCACTAAAGCGGGTAAAAATTTCAAACATTTGCGCAGAGACCTGCTTATAAAGTGGGAAATTCGAACTCCGAATCACCAATTCAGGGCAAAGACGTTTAGCGTGTGCAGAAGGCATTGCGGAATGAACCCCGTATTGACGCGCTAGATAATTACACGTGGAAATAACGCCTCGGCGTCCTGGATCACCGCCTACCGCCAATGGGAAATCGGCCAGATCAGGGTTTTCCCGGATTTCCAGCGCGGCAAAAAAACAATCTGCATCCAAATGAATAATTTTACGAGGAGAGTTCAACATGGCTCACCGCCTGAAACTGAAATTTTGTAAGGATAACCCGCCGACAAATACTGTATTATTATACAGTTAATTTGGTGAAAATTTATTGCTTTTTTAGTGTTTAAATCCTAAAAAAACGTCTCCATATTGAGCGCACTAATTTTTTTCAAAAATCGTCCGTCATCCCGTTTTTTTTGAAGAATTAATTAAATTTCGCTAATTCTCCCCCCGCGACTTAAAAAATTTAAAGAAAAACACCATAAATCGTCTCTAAATCGATGAAAAAACTTGAATTTTTCTTGTTATTTCGTAATGTAGTGCTACAACTTCAAATAACATGATCAACCAAGGGTAAAAAAGGTAACTACTATGGCCGCTAAGAAAGCAAAAGTTGTAGATTCCGTGGCTGCGCTGGAGAAGGAACTCTCCGCGTTAAAAGCCAAGTTAGAACAGGCACGAACTTCAGCTGTTAAAGCTGCTGAAATGTCCGTCGCCAAAGTAACAAAAACCGCTGAAGCTGCAATCAAAAAAGCTGACGCTGCGAAAACCAAACTTGCTGCGGTTCGCGGCAAGAAGAAAACTCCAGCGCAAGCTAAACAATTGGAAGCTGCCCGCACCAGCGCTACTGCCGCGAATGCCGCAGCTGCAGCCGCAAAAAAAGAGCTTTCTCAAGTAAAAGCCGAATTGGCAGCAGCTAAAGCCGAAGCTCAGCAAGCCGCTGCGCTGGCAAAAGCGGTAGCTAAAGAAGAGGCTGCATACCTGAAAAAGGCTAATGCCGAAGCAAAAGCGGCAGCCAAGAAGCAGGCGGTGAAAGACAAGGCCGCAGCCAAAAAGGCCGCGGTAAAAGCCAAGGCGCAAGCGAAGAAAACCGCCGCAGCCGAAAAAGCTAAGGCCAAAAAAGCAGCGATTGCCGAAAAAGCCAAAGCAAAGAAAGCCGCCGTTAAAGCAAAAGCCGCTAAAACTCCCGGCAAACGCGGGCGTCCAGCGACCAAGGCAACAGCAACCGGCACCGCCGCCGCACCTAAAAAAACTCCGGGTAAACGCGGACGTCCAGCCACCAAGAAAGCCGTAGATACAACCACAGCGGCAGCACCTAAAAAGACCCCAGGTCGCCGCGGTCGCCCGGCAACTAAGACTGCAGCACCTAAAACTGCTGCAAAACGCGGACGTCCAGCAGCGAAAAAAGCTGCACCAGCTGCAACCGGCGCAGCACCTAAGCGTCGCGGTCGTCCACCTAAAAACCCATAATTGGCGTTTTAACTTAGCGACCAAGCAAAAAGGCCGATCACTGATCGGCCTTTTTCGTATCTGTTCGTGGTGTGCAAATCAATACCTGCACAACAAGTACCTGTCTAATACACCCCAAAGGTATAGGTAATAGGAAGCAGACTCCAAAAGTCAAAAGTCGGTGTTTCCACAGAATAGAGCCCGTAAAGCGGCGTATAAAGAAAGTAAGATAGGGCTGAAGTTACTTTTTGGCAGGAATCTGCATAATAGCCCCAGGAAACCTGGCTTGCTCAGATGCGAGCGCGATGGTTCAGTCTGAAGCTTTTCTTGCGCGAATAAAAAACCGGATTGTGTCCTTCTCTACAATGCATTTCGCTCGATACTTTAATGCTACACCTGCAATGTCTTTTGCGTTGAAGTCAACAATATATAGTGTACGGTCTTCGGTGAGGCGCTGTGCGACAGGCGGCATTTCGGTCAAAACGTTCATCGCGCGCATTAATCTGGTTTCGTTTTCGAAAGTATCTTTACACTTTTCCCAAAAGACTTCTTTCGGAACAGGAGGTTCAACTCCAGCAATATTATAACTTTTACCGGCTTGATCCCTGCAAATTATACTAAATACGGGGTTACTCGGTGTCGATTTTGAGAAGTTCAACTCTCCTCTGATGACTTTCACACAGCGATCTGAGAGTTCGGCACGTTCAGCTTCTGTTTTTAGTTGTAAATAATATTTCTGATACTTCAAAGGCAGCCACAACCGACTTTCATCGACAGCGGGCGCTACGGATGAAATTGTAAGCATATACAAAACGCCAATCCGCTTACTCCAACTTATTGGCGTCAGACATGGCAAGTGCACTGTAGATAAAGCCGAACAGCACCAGCTGCTTGTCTTCATCCTGCTCAAAAAACTGAATTCCATATTCATACCCCTGAGGCGTCTGCTTTTCAGTGCGAATCTGGGCAGATACAGAAAGTATGCGCTTGATCTGTGCTATTTCAAATTTACCTTTTAACTCAACTTCGTCGCCAATAGCACCAACCTGTTGGTCAAACACGACTTTGGCCCCACCGAGACTAATGTCCGACGCACGCCCGGCAATCGGGCCCAATTGCCCACTGGTTAGGTTAGACAACAGCACAGGAAGGGCGACATTTACCCGCGCAGCAACACGCACCTGACGGTACTTAATGGCGTTCGGGAAATCCAAATAAAGGATATAAAGCGGAACTTCGGCTATATGGAGAATCTGAGTAGGGAACATAGCGACGCCACCACTGGTCGTTACGCGAATAACGACGCGCTGCCCTTCCGAAAGCAGCGGGTATTCACCGTCAGGCGGCGGGGTGATCATAACCGTTTCACCAGGCAGGCAACCAAGTAACAGTGATTCGTATCTCTCACCGGGTTCCGAGGGATTGGGGAGCAGCTGGAGGCGCTGCCCAAATTTGAGATTCAGCTGATCAAAATGTAAATGGGTTTCTTCCGTCATATGTCGCGGTGTATTTACTGTGGGAAATGAAGTTATCGTTAATTTGCCATACCCAAAACAGGCGGGGTATTTCTGCCTTTCGATGCTGCACGGGTTTCGGGGTATATAGGCTAAAAACCGGGTTAGGGCTATCCAAAAGCTGGCGCTTTATATAACCTATTTAAAGATAGCTCAAATCCTGGGGAAACTCGGGGGAATCCAATGCCTTTATTCGTGCCGGTAAAACCCACCGACCTGCAATCTGGTATTCGCCTAAAATAGGTACTCCAGCATCCCCTCATGGTCAGACCGAAAATGCAGCTCGAACGCTGCGAGTTTAGATGTCGATCTCAATCGAGCATTTCATTGCCTTAATTGGCAGTATTGGCAGGAAAGCACTCGTCGGCCGACCTATTTTGGTTATGCGCCGTCTGTGGAAGACTGGCTGCTCATCCCGCCGCACATCAGGGCCCCGTAAACGTCGCACCTCTACCAGAGTCAGAACGCCACACCCTATTTGCTAGCTTTGCGGAAAGCTTGCCACAAACCAATTAAACAAGCGTTTTGACCTTAAGGAGGAGACTATATTGAGCAGTTGTTACGGAAGAGTGCGAAACCTCCACTACACAGCCTTGCTTGTCTGGGAAATAGAAATTTGGTGGGGTTGAGGCTATTAATAATATTTTGCTTAACACCGCAGGTAATACTAATCGCGGCTTCAAAGCCCTATGCATCGGAAAACGCACCTCGCACCTCGCAGCTCGCAGCAAAGTCAGCAAGTGATTATTAACATTGCAGGCAACAAAATATTTTATATCCTGTTGGAGGTTGTGTATCGGCTAAGCGGCTCAATCGCCCAAAGCAATCATCGATTGATAATCGAAATGTTCACGCGGAGCAATAGAGAGCCGTTCAAATTCCAAATTCCAATACACTAACATCCGGGCTAGCGCACGAGCCTGCTCATCAAGGCTCACCAGCTCGTCGAGCGTGCCTTTTGTCCCCATGTAGAGTTTTACTTTGCGATGGTTGGATGCGAATGATTGATCGGGATAGGTCATGCGATATACCTCCAGTTTCCAGCGCAAGTTATGAACCATATTCCGGTAGTATTCGAGTTTGGTCGCCAAAGTAATCTGGGTAAAATCACGCAATTCTCCGAACACACAAAAATCAGTCGCGAACACGCGAACAGATTTGCAGTGCGGATCGGCTACCACCGTTGCAGTGCGCCGGTGATCTATCAGTACAGCGAGATCACCAAATACTTCCCCGGGGGTAATGTAATTAACCACCTTGCGTGATTGCGACTCATCGCCAACCACTACCGCCAGCTGCCCCCGCATTAAAAAGTAGAGCCACTGATCAGGTTGACTTTGCTCAAGTACAATTTCGCCTGGCCGATACTCGATAATTCGGGAATAACTCATCAACAGATCGTATTGCCATTGATCCCGCAGACGAACCGCTTTATAAAAGGGGATGGAGGAAAGCAGAGTGTCCAGCGACGCCTGCCCATAGCGGTGGAGTGAATGTACTTCCATAACCTGCCTTTGCTGCTTAGAGGTTAGAGATTACTCTCGCTTATCTTTATAGTGACTGCCAACCGATTGGTGAGCGGTTGCGAGAAAGCCAAGATTCTCATAAAAAATAGCTGCTTATCCGCTTGGTGATGCGTTTTTGGGAGGTGTCTCGCGCTCTTTTCACAGAGTTGCCGTGAGTATCACGGGTCGGATTTGAACTGAGCCACATTTCACGACTACAATCGGTTAGCCGCTCCATTTTTGGCGCGCTAAACAACACAAATAACAAACGTCGCAGCAGAACGACGTTTGTCTGCAATTTCGGCCTAACTCGCTTGAGTTGCGGTATATTTTGTGTAAAGTGGTACTTTAGTTTTAATACAGATACATCCTCCATCCGCGCCCTGCGTTCATCCGAATAGCCCGACATGCGGTTACGTTAGGCTGCTGGTACGCAGCGATAAAAAACTATTAAAAGTGAGTGAATACTAACTAACGGGTGCTATATGCGAATACCGACAATCCCAAAATCATTGATTTTGCTAGCCATGCTATTACTCGCGGGCAAAGCGTTGGCTGCGCCAGCGCTTAACGGCCTCGCGATACATACTGAGCTCGGCAAAGAGCAGTTTATAGCTGCACTTCTGGTTGCAAATCCGTCCACCGATGGTCGCGACATTCTGATTAACAACGAACCCAAGCAAATCCAGGTGCGCATTGTTGCGCCGCGAGTCTCCTCGCGCAGCTTCAAGCGAATGTGGATTGAGGGCATGGCGATTAACTCCAGCTCAAGCGAACTGTCAGAGAACGCGGAGGCCATGGCCAGATTCAGTAACCTGCTGAAAATAAAGCTAATGGAAGGCGATATATTCACCATTGACCGGGGTACAGACGCTGTAACTATCTACTTGAATAGCGTGAAGCTTGGCGAAATTAACAGCGTCGCTTTCTTCGACCTGTTACTGCGCACTTTAATTGGCCCAGTCCCCCTTTCATCGCAGTTCCGAGATGGATTGTTGGTGGCGGGAGATATTGATGCAGGCCTGCTCGCTCGTTTCGACTCAACAGTTCCCAGCGAGGACCGAATTGCCGCTGTGAAAACCGCCGTATCGAATCAAGAGCAACCCGCACCCAAGGTTGCTACGGAAGAGCCACAGGTAACCTTAGCTCCGGTCGCGGTCGCTCCAGCCGTTACCTCGCCTGGCGTGGTAGCAACCAAACCGGTTGTGACACCCGATCTCGCCTCCGCAGCACCCGTAGAGACTACGCCGACACCCGTCCCTGCCGCGAAACCTTCACCATCACCCAAGCCTACGCCTAAACCAACAGTGAAACCGACGCCTGTGCCGCAACAAGCATTGCTGGATGCAGACGCGGTAGAAGAGGAAGAGGACGACCTGGACTTTACCGCTGAAAGCCTGTTGCAACAGCAGCTTTACATTGCGCAACTCAAGCGCCACACCTACAAGTACCTGAATTACCCCAAACGCGCACTTGACCGCGGCTGGGAAGGTAACGTGCGCTTGAACATCACCATCAACCGGTTCGGCAAGGTTCAAGACATCATTGTGGTAGAGGAGTCAGAATATAAAACACTGACCAAAGAGGCGGAAAAGGCTGCGGAAAGGGCCAGCCCATTCCCCGCAATGCCTGAAGATTTACGCGGAGAAACTTTTGCGTTTACTCTGCCTGTCGTGTTCAAAATTCGTTCTGAATAACGCCCCATCAGCTACAAAAAAACCGCCAGCAATGGCGGTTTTTTTTCGCGCTAATTTTCTTTGGAGACAGAACCGGCGAACGACAACATCAAAATGGCTGACGCTTAGCTGCACATTATTCAGTCGCTAGGGCTAGCTGCGCCGGGCGGCCAGGCTGTGTAATCGCTCCAACACCACGCGCTCAATATCCTTCAACTCCAGCATAGACAGCCCCCGAAGAGCCGCGAGGTTCAGCATGTGAAGGTGTAAGCAGGGTGTATCCGAATCCAGCTCACGGAGGTCGCCTTTTACTAACACAGGAAGAAAGGGTCTGTTTGGGGGGCGCTTCTGGTTGATCAATTTCAACCCAATTTCCAACGGCACTGGGCGACCAGCCCCACCATGGGCGGCCTTTAACGGCAGGATGATACTCAACCGTTTTGTGGCCTCGGTAGGGTCCGAAGGTACGATAAACAAACCCGTCGGCTTGACCACCTCCTCACCAATCCCTTGAAATGTGTCGTGATGCGCATAAGGGTTCGGCAAGATAACGAGTTTGCGGTTCTCTTCTTTCGGAAAAAAGATGTTGTAATTCGTATAAAGCTGCTCAACAGATCCGGAATACACACATAGTTGGTTTTCAAAACCTAGCACAAAGTCTTGGGCTCGCTTGCGCTTTTGAAAAGCGTCGAGATCCCAAACAAGGTCTTTATTATCCATAGATGTAAGTTGCAAACTTCATACGATTGGTTGGTAGGAAAGCTCAAGCAAAAAACGAACAACCCCCGCGCTCAACTGGCCCACATACCGCGCGCCGAGTGACAGTAGACTCCTATGCCACTGGGGCATGCGTTGACAAATGCGCCAAGGTAGCTCCCGCATATTAACACTGTTGCTTGATATTAGGAATCTAGCTGAGAATGACACGCAACTTATCACACATAAGGTGTGGGGCGCCTCGAAGATAGATGACCGATTTGCATGACTTTCTGTAACAAAGCCCGAAAAGCAGCACGAAGCAATAGGATTCATGAGGAGGGACAAAGGACAAACACAGCAGGCGCTACTCTTGAGTGCGCTTTAAGAGCGTGTGCGGGTTTGAAAATCAACAAGTACTAAAACAAATCGATAGAGCTGTCTGTCTGATTACCCGATTTTACCCGCGAGGCACTGCTTTCGAACTCGGCCGGGGTTTCCACAGAGGTAAGACTGCTTTCGATCGCGGATTCCAGTTTCTCGAAACACTCATCGATTTTAAGGCCATCGTTGAATACGCGATTTGTTTCACTTACTACGCGCAACGTGGCTTCTTCAAGAAACTGTTCATGCGCCTCGGATAGCGCCAGTGCGGGCAACTTTAACTGAATGAGCTCGGCGACATTTTCCACCTCGTTAACGATATCGCGCATCACCTGTTGATAAGAATCTTTCAGCGAAACCATCACCATCCCAACATCTTCGGATAATTTAAGAAGTGATGCTTTCTCCTGTACCAGACGATAGCGATCTTCCAGCGCACGTATTCGGGCATTAACACCCTGTAATAACGCAAAAGTGTTGTCTTTCACCGCGCCGTATTTGTCCGCATCCTGCACCGGCATATTCTTGATAAGTAGCGACACCTTATCGTAGTTCACAATTGTGCGATTACCAAAATCGATATAACGACCACCATCGGCGAGCTGAGCTAACAGCAGAGACTCAAGGTCCTTCGCCATACCATGATCTTCCATGTTTTTATCGCCCATCACGCTGCGCATCTGCAAGCTGCAGTGGAGGCCATAACGTCGTAACGTCGAGAATAACTGCTGACCGAGTTCGTCCAGATTGTCGGAATCATTAATTGCCAGTAAAAACTGTATATTCGCACCCAGATCACTGTTATCAGCCATCGCGGTGTGTGCAGTGACATTGGCCTCGGTAAGCCGGCTCTTGAGCTGTTGCTGTGCTATCTGGTGAAAAATACTTTTCGTAATCCGTGCGCAGGCTTCATCACAACCCATCGCACTATCCAAAAAGTCATCGCAACCTATTTCGAAAGCTTTCAGGCGATCTTTTATCGCACCGCGATCAGAAAGCACCAACAACGGAACACCCGCGATATGCTCGCTTTGCAGCAGTAATGTGCAATCGTCGAGACTTGGCCCGGTAAATGGGATCGCATCATACACTACGGCTTTGACACTCCCTTGTTTCAGAAACGCCAAGCCCTCCTCTACGCTAGCCGACCGATCAGCTTCAAACTGGTCCGCGATCTGAGCCCCCATCGAAGATAGCTCACCCGCATAAATCATCAGAATTTTATGACGATTCATTCTGTATCCCTTTCCCAACCATTGTGCACACGTGCACATAAACGTACTGCAATCTTTGCAACCCCTCTCAACATAGCCCACAGCTATAGCTTTTACCAATTGCTGGGCGCCAGTAATGAACGTGTAATTTGGCGCGTACGTGCTAGATTTAAATAATGCCCCAATGTTTTTATGCCTCAATTCGTTAATCTAAGGTGCTTATATGACGAGCGCGAAAGTCTCCCCTCAACCCGGCGCGGCAGCGCTGGAGCGAGCCATGGAAAAACTGGTAAATACCGGCGCGATAGACGTACCCATGCTGCCGGAAGTTGCAGGGAAGGTTGTTCGACTCGCTCAAGATGCCGATTCAGATGCGGCCGAGCTGGCAAAATTAATCCAAAGCGATCAGATTCTCGCGGGCCACGTTATGCGCGTGGCCAATTCAGCGCTCTATACCCCGAATGCCTCGCTGGTTTCTCTGCAGCAAGCCATTGCGCGCTTGGGTATGAAATTGATTTCCGAAATAGCACTTGGCGCGTCCATTAATTCGAGCCTGTTCAATGCACCCGGATACGACGATCACATCCAGTACGTCATTCGCCATTCACTGCTTTCCGGGCTGTGGGCGAAAGAAATTGCACGAGCGTGCCGCCGCAACGTCGAAGCGGCTTTTCTTACTGGGTTATTGCACGACATCGGCCGTCCGGTAGCCACCCAGGCAATAATCACCAAAGCGAAAAAGCTCGAAATTCCCGTCCAAAAGCCGGTGCTCTTCGCGCTTGAAAATCAATTTCAACGCACCATTGGAGTCAAGGTTGTCGAACAATGGGAAATGCCAAGCACAGTAGTGGAAGTCGTGCGCTACTTCGATGACTACAACGCCGCTGGCGAAGCTAAAAATCAAACTATGATTGCCTGCGCAGGCTCTCTCTTTGCATCGCATTTTATGTGCAGGCCCGGCGACGAGGGCTGTATGACTCGAGGCGAATTAATAGGCCAGGCAGTACTTGGTGACCTGGATCTTTACCAGGACGAGGTAGAAGAAATTCTGGAAAAAGAGGACGCGGTGAAATCGGCCATGGAGGCGCTTAGCGCGTGAACAAACCCATTGCGTACGACATGCTGGTGATTGGCAGCGGCCCCGCGGGCCAGAAAGCTGCCGTAGAAGCTGCGCGCTCCGGCGCTAGCGTCGCACTGATTGAAAAAACGCGTAAGCTCGGTGGTGCCTGTGTGCAACGCGGCACAATTCCATCGAAAACGCTCAGAGAAAATGCTCTCCGCGTTCGCAACATGCGGATGAACGCTCAGCTCTCCAATTTCAAACTGGCAGAGGATACGGAACTCGCCACGCTGATTACCCGGCTGAACAACGTACTTAATGCGCATGACGAATACATGCGTAAGCAACTCGAGCGCACAAAGGTAAATCTGATACATGGCCGGGCAAGGTTTCTCTCCCCCCAAGATGTTGAGGTGGAGTCCGTGCGGGGAGAAAAGCAAACCTACAGCAGCGGCCACATATTAATTGCCACAGGTTCTCACCCGCGTAAACCGCCGGACATTCCCGTGGACCACGAGCACCTTTTTGATAGCGACTCGATCCTGTCGATGATGTACCTGCCGAAAAGCCTGACTGTGCTCGGCGGTGGAGTTATCGCCAGTGAATATGCCTCGATTTTCCAGGCGCTAGGTGTGAGCGTGACTATGATCGACAAATACCCACATCCTCTGGGTTTTCTCGATAACGATCTTACCCAGACGTTTTTGAATGACTTTACCCAGATGGGCGGTACCTGGAAAGGCAATACCAAAGTCACCCGCTGTTATTGGAACGGCATGGATGCTGTTATTACAGAGTGCGACAACGGCACAGAGGTGCGCAGCGAAAAACTGCTATGTGCTGCAGGCAGAGTGGCGAACGTCAAAGAATTAGAAATCGGCAATGCTGGCCTGGAGCTCAACGACCGCGGTCTGATTGATGTCGACGATCAGTTGGAAACCCAGGTGCGCGGTATTTACGCAGCCGGAGATGTCATCGGCCCTCCCTCACTCGCATCCGCATCAATGGAACAAGGTCGCAGAGCTGCCTGTAATTCGCTTGAAATAACCAGCGGACTGGTACACAGCGTAATCCCTGCGGGTATCTATTCAATACCGGAGCTATCGTCCGTTGGGATAAGTGAAACACACGCCCGGGAAAAATTCGGCGATGTGTTTGTCGGTATTGCACGCTTTGATGAAATCGCTCGCGGACAGATTTCCGGTGCTTTGAACGGCATGCTCAAAATTGTTTGCGATACGGATGGTAAAACTATTTTGGGCATTATGATTGTCGGCGAAGGGGCAACAGAGTTAATCCATATTGGACAAATGGCGCTGATTAATAACAGTCCTGTCGATATTTTTGTTGAAACCGTTTTCAATTTCCCGACACTTGCAGAAGCCTACCGCGCTGCAGCATTGGAAATCATTCATCAACGTAAAAGCAAAGCTTCGCGAATTAAAGCCGGTTTTTAAAGTGCATCCAATCCGGGTATACAATATTAATCTGGATAAACAGTAATTATCTCGGCAAAAAATAGTAGAAAAATCACTTCTCTTTACTGGAAGCACCGATTGATAAGGTCATCTGCGTTTTAATGACGCTGCGCCCTGAACTGAGCAAAACGCCAATCCAACGGGTGTCGTCAAAGCTTTCGAGCGCGATTTTTACGGTCATGGTCAGCGGAATCGACAATAGCATGCCGACCGGGCCCAACACCCAACCCCAAAATACCAACGAGAGGAATACCACCAAGGTGGAAAGGTCAAGGCCTTTGCCCATCATTCGCGGCTCGATGATATTACCGACACCGAAATTCACAATAAGAAATCCGAGTCCGGTCAGAACCGCATCGCCAACCCCTAACTGCACCACGGCTAATAGAACCGCAGGGACTGCGGCAAGGATACTGCCAAGAGTCGGAACAAAGTTAAGCAGAAATGCCAGCAACCCCCAAAGTACGAAGTAGTCGACACCTAGAATCCAAAGCCAAATCAAAATTAGCGTGCCGGTCAAAAAGCTCATCAACGCTTTAATCGCCATGTAACGGTTAACACCTGCACTGAATTGATTGATCGCTTTGATGGTCTTCTGAGAATTGCGCGAACTGCTCTGTAATTTGTCTGAGAACCCCACTTCCTCGCCGAGAATAAACACAACTGTCAGTAATATAAGAAAGGCATTGGTCATCAGATTACCCAGCGAAGCCAAGGTGTTGCCAGCCAGTGACAGTGCAGCTGCGGGATTGAAACTAGAGCGAATCTGGGTAGGATCAACGTGCAAGCCTAATTCTGAAAGCCGTGTGATAAGCCCGCCAGTCAAATCTGACAAGCGCGCCTGGTAGAGCGGTAAATCCGCTCTAAAATCGGATATTGCGGCCCCAACCACAATCCCTATTAGCACTCCTAAAACGACGACATTCGCAACTACGATCAACATCGCAAGCCATCCCGGCAACCCCTTCCCTTTTAACCACATCAATGGCGGTGTGCAGATAACTGCGATAAAAAGTGATAACAAGAAGGGTACCAGCAGAGTTTCTGCGGACTTCATACCCGCTACAACCACCACAAATGCGGCCAGTCCCAATAAAAAACGCGCGATAGGGGAGTGAGTTTCCATGGTAGTTTCCGATGCTCTTACTCTATTGATTTTCCGGATTTTGACCGGTGTAGCGCGTGCAGATATATTCGCGTATCGACGCTAAGTCCGCTTCGTAGTCGCCGCTAACGGGCCAGACAGGCCCAATATGCATGGTTTTTGACGGGTAGTCCCAGGCGACAAGACACACCGGCACCTGGGCGCTATCGGCGATGCGCAAGAAACCGGTTTTCCAGCGCGAGACCTTTGCGCGCGTTCCTTCGGGTGTAATGACCACCCACACTTTTTCGTGGTCGCGATACCACTGGGTTACCTGCTCAACGACATCCGTTGCCGCTTTTCTGTCAATCGGTATTCCGCCCAATTTCATAAAGAGAGCGCCAAAAGGCCAAAAGAACGCTTCTTTTTTCATCATGTAAGAGACTCGCACACCCAGCGCCATAATCACAAACATGGCTATCACAAAATCCCAGTTGGATGTATGTGGCGCGGCAGCCAGAACCATTTGCCTGTGGTGCGGAAATTCGCCCTCTAAGCGCCAGCCAGAGAGGCGCAACAAAGTACGACCAAGCCAACGCCTGGCGGCACCACCAGCCCTCGGCACAATTGCTGGCATTTCAGGTAATAACTCTGTGTCCTTCCTTGAAAACAGGCCCACACGCGATCTCCTTAGTGCTCTCGAGTCGCGCGGAAGGCAACATCGGGGTAACGCTCTTCGCTAAGCGAAAGGTTTACTCTGGTTGGAGCGAGATATGTCAGGTGTCCACCGCCATCCAACGCCAGGTTATCCGAGCATTTACGTTTGAATTCAGCCAATTTTTTATCGTCAGAACAATCCACCCAACGCGCGGTATTCACATTCACCGGCTCGTAAATCGCTTCCACTTTGTATTCATCTTTTAGACGATACGCGACAACCTCAAATTGAAGCACACCAACTGCCCCCACCACGATATCGTTGTTGTTCAACGGGAAAAAAACCTGCGTAGAACCTTCCTCAGACAACTGTTGCAAACCCCGCTGTAGCTGTTTTGTTTTCAAAGGGTCTTTTAAGCGAATACGTCGAAAAAGCTCTGGCGCAAAATGGGGAATACCTGTGAACTTAAGAATCTCGCCACTTGAAAAGGTATCCCCAATCTGAATAGTGCCATGATTGTGCAAACCAATAATATCGCCCGAGATAGCCTCCTCTACCTGACTTCGATCCCCTGCGAGAAAGGTTACGGCGTCCGCGATTTTGACATCTTTGCCCAATCGAACGTGCCGCATTTTCATACCTTGCGAGTAACGCCCTGAGCATACGCGCATAAACGCAATACGGTCGCGGTGTTTCGGGTCCATATTGGCTTGAATCTTAAATATAAAACCAGAAAATTTATCTTCGTCTGCGGCCACCTTACGCTCCGCGGTGTCGCGATCGAGAGGAGCTGGCGCCCACTCGACAAAGCCATCCAGCATTTCCCGCACACCAAAATTACCCAGCGCCGTCCCAAAAAACACGGGGGTCAGCTCACCAGCATGGTAGGCATCCAGATCAAATTCATGAGTGGCGCCACGCACCAATTCAATTTCTTCGCGAACATCTTCAGCGTAAGCGCCCAAAAGTGCGCTCGCTTCTTCACTATCCAGGCCTTTAATCTGAATATCTTCAGGGATTGTATGCCCCTGGCCATGCTCGTATAGGTGAATGGTGTCAGTGTACAAATTGTAAACACCCTTGAATTCCTTCCCCATACCAATCGGCCAGTTTATCGGCGCAGCGGCAATTTTGAGTACGTCTTCAATTTCGTCCATCACTTCTACGGGGTCTCGAATATCGCGATCCATTTTGTTGATAAACGATAAGATTGGGGTATCACGTAAACGGCAGACTTCCATCAGCTTGATGGTACGGTCTTCGACCCCTTTCGCACCGTCGATCACCATCAATACAGAATCCACAGCGGTAAGCGTTCGGTAGGTATCCTCCGAGAAATCTTCGTGTCCAGGCGTATCCAGGAGATTAACCACACGCTCTTTATAGGGGAATTGCATCACCGATGAAGTTACGGAGATTCCGCGCTCCTGCTCCATCGTCATCCAGTCAGATTTTGCGTGTGGCCCTCGCTTTCCCTTCACCGACCCAGCTAACTGAATGGCATTGCCGAATAGCAACAGTTTTTCGGTAATTGTTGTTTTACCGGCATCGGGGTGAGAGATGATCGCAAAGGTTCGTCGTTTCGCGATTTCTTTGGCAAGCTGACTGGAGGCCATGGGGTTAAAACCTTACTAATATGAAAAAGCTTTCGCCGAATGGGAGTTCCGCGAAAAAAGGCCGCTATTGTAGCGGACAAGTGCCGTGCAATACATTAATCCACGAGTCCAATGCAGTAATCGTCTAACGAGGGGAAAGGGAGGGAGTAAATGGATCGCGAAACAAGCTGCATTAAAACAGTCTGCAGTGGTTCCACTACTTTAGAATAAGCGCCAGCCAGTCGACACTTTTTTGCCACTTTTGTATACCCATGCGACATCGACTGCTGTTTCGGCCACCTTATCGCCGGACACTTCATCACGAATGAAGAATTTTTGCCCCTGCAGCGCTTTGAACTCATAGTCATACTTGTGCAGTTTGGTACCTTGCCAGCACACCAGTGGCGCTTCCTGTGATTCCAGGTACAGACAATGCTCAGTTGCACCGTCTACATACCAGCGAAACTCCACTTTCTGGTAGCAGAACTGGCCTTGCCGCAATGCGATACAACGGTTGGGCTTGGCGTTGAGGACATCTTCGCGAGTTTTCGTCAAAGCTCCAGAATCATCAGCCCCAACGCTAAAAACTGCGATTAGCGGCAAACAGCAAAGCATCCTAACCCAGGGTTTAACATCCATGTCTCAGCTACATCTCCCAGCTAAACACCCGGTTAATGGACAACGTCCAATAAAACTCATCACTATCGTCAACAAATGGACTGTTTCTAGCTTCTTTGGTGTGTTGGATCCAGCCAGCGAAAGCTTTAACAACCCACTTTTCAGTCAGCGGTTTTGCCAATCCAAGCTGCAGACTGCCCGAAACGCTGGAACCTGGACGATATGCAGGATATTTTTCGGTGGCGACACGCGAGTCAACCCCAAACCAGTAGTTGTTAGTCGTTTCTGATGTGTAGCCAACACTGGCAATTGCGTGAAAATTCCAATTTCGATACTGCCAACCGCGCCCCAGACGCAAAGTGCTCATCAAGCCGTTATCGTCCAGAGTATCCGTCACCAACCGATATTGGATAACATAATCATCGATGTAGTGAGAAACCCGCACGCCGGTGCCCATGTACAAGCTATGTCGGTTGTACAACTTCCGGTTGCGCGTTTCTTCATCATCGCTCGACTGAATTTTGGTGTCTAGTTCTGTGTCATAAAATCGGTTGGCGCTTGCGGCGAGGAAATCTACCGACCAACGTTTGTCTTGCCAAAGGTTATAACCCAGGTTCACACCGTCCTGAGTGTCCTGTACGGCCTCCAGAAATAAACCGCGATAACGAAAAACCGCACTACCCTCAATATCCCCGTAAAGATCCGCAAAATCTTGTTCCTGGCGCGTGTTGTAAGGGTTATGGATATAACCTATACCAAGCCCAAATTCCCAGTATCCGCCGTCCTCGCTGAAACGCATGCCCGCACTCTGGACATCACCAGCGATATCCGTCGCGAGCACCTTTGCAGGGGCGTGACTAAAAATAAGGGCAATCAAACAGAGCCAGACAAAACGCATTATATTTCCACCGGTAGAATTCGCGGCGTAAAAGGGTACGGAGATTAGAGAGGATGAACTGTAACTGTATGTTACATCCAGAAGCTAGCAATGTAACCGCAGAAATTTCGCAAAACCAGTTAGGGCGCTGGCACCCCCCCCCCGAGCACCAGGGGTGGTGCGAGTCTCCATGACCGTAGGTCACTGGCAGGCCCGGAACACATTTTTTCATAGCACATAGTAAAACGCCCCGGCTCTTTCGAACCAGGGCGCTTTTGTTAGAAGCCTGACGATGACCTACTCTCACATGGCGAAACGCCACACTACCATCGGCGATGCATCGTTTCACGTCTGAGTTCGGGATGGGATCAGGTGGTTCCAATGCTCTATTGTCGTCAGGCAAACCGGTATGGCTTACGCCAAAACTGTTTGCCTCGCTCACAAAACAACCCGTGAGCCAGCATGATGTCCTCGGTCTTACCACAAAGGTGCCCGGTGTCATCAAATAAGGGGAAACGAAAGTGTTTTTTCCATTGCATTCACAGCGAGTGTCACTTATCCGCGCTGTTATCAACAGCTAGTGAGATTCACTCATGATTGTATCGAACAATTATCGACTCAACTCATTCAACAGAGTTTGCTCTGTTATATGGTCAAGCCTCACGGGCAATTAGTACTGGTTAGCTCAACGCCTCACAGCGCTTCCACACCCAGCCTATCAACGTCGTAGTCTTCAACGGCCCTTTAGGGGGTCAAGCCCCAGGGAAAGCTTATCTTGAAGGAGGCTTCCCGCTTAGATGCTTTCAGCGGTTATCCCGTCCGAACATAGCTACCGGGCAGTGCCACTGGCGTGACAACCCGAACACCAGAGGTTCGTTCACTCCGGTCCTCTCGTACTAGGAGCAACTCTTCTCAACTTTCCAACGCCCACGGCAGATAGGGACCGAACTGTCTCACGACGTTCTAAACCCAGCTCGCGTACCACTTTAAATGGCGAACAGCCATACCCTTGGGACCGGCTTCAGCCCCAGGATGTGATGAGCCGACATCGAGGTGCCAAACACCGCCGTCGATGTGAACTCTTGGGCGGTATCAGCCTGTTATCCCCGGAGTACCTTTTATCCGTTGAGCGATGGCCCTTCCATACAGAACCACCGGATCACTATGACCTACTTTCGTACCTGCTCGTCGTGTCTGACTCGCAGTCAAGCTGGCTTGTGCCATTACACTAACCTCATGATTTCCGACCATGATTAGCCAACCTTCGTGCTCCTCCGTTACTCTTTGGGAGGAGACCGCCCCAGTCAAACTACCCACCATACACTGTCCCCAATCCCGATAAGGGACCTAGGTTAGAACCTCAAACATACCAGGCTGGTATTTCAAGGACGGCTCCACATAAACTGGCGTCTATGTTTCAAAGCCTCCCAGCTATCCTACACAAGTAGGTTCAAAGTTCAGTGCAAAGCTGTAGTAAAGGTTCACGGGGTCTTTCCGTCTAGCCGCGGGAACACAGCATCTTAACTGCGATTTCAATTTCACTGAGTCTCGGGTGGAGACAGCGTGGCCATCGTTACGCCATTCGTGCAGGTCGGAACTTACCCGACAAGGAATTTCGCTACCTTAGGACCGTTATAGTTACGGCCGCCGTTTACCGGGGCTTCGATCAAGAGCTTCTCCGAAGATAACCCCATCAATTAACCTTCCGGCACCGGGCAGGCGTCACACCCTATACGTCCACTTACGTGTTTGCAGAGTGCTATGTTTTTAATAAACAGTCGCAGCCACCTGGTCACTTCGACCACCAACAGCTTACGGGGCAAGCCCTTCACCGTCAGCGGCGTACCTTCTCCCGAAGTTACGGTACTATTTTGCCTAGTTCCTTCACCCGAGTTCTCTCAAGCGCCTTGGTATTCTCTACCTGATCACCTGTGTCGGTTTACAGTACGGTCAACTGTTACCTGAAGCTTAGAAGATTTTCTTGGAAGCAGGGCATCGACCACTTCGTCCCAAAAGGAACTCGTCATCAGCTCTCAGCCTTAGGGACCCGGATTTGCCTAAGTCCCCAGCCTACTACCTTAAACATGGACAACCAACGCCATGCCGGCCTAGCCTTCTCCGTCTCTCCATCGCAGTAACAGTCGGTACAGGAATGTTAACCTGTTTCCCATCGACTACGCATTTCTGCCTCGCCTTAGGGGCCGACTAACCCTGTCCCGATTAACGTTGGACAGGAAACCTTGATCTTCCGGCGGAGGGGTTTTTCACCCCTCTTGTCGTTACTCATGTCAGCATTCGCACTTCTGATACCTCCAGCATGCCTTACAACACACCTTCACAGGCTTACAGAACGCTCCCCTACCATCCTTACGGATCCGCAGCTTCGGTTACCAGTTTGAGCCCCGGTAAATCTTCCGCGCAGGCCGACTCGACTAGTGAGCTATTACGCTTTCTTTAAAGGGTGGCTGCTTCTAAGCCAACCTCCTAGCTGTCTAAGCCTTCCCACATCGTTTCCCACTTAACTGGTATTTGGGACCTTAGCTGGCGGTCTGGGTTGTTGCCCTCTCGACGACGGACGTTAGCACCCGCCGTCTGTCTGCCATGATTGCACTCCACGGTATTCGGAGTTTGCATGGGGTTGGTAAGTCGGGATGACCCCCTAGCCCAAACAGTGCTCTACCCCCGTGGGTGAGACATGACGCACTACCTAAATAGTTTTCGGGGAGAACCAGCTATCTCCGGGCTTGATTAGCCTTTCACTCCGACCCACAGGTCATCCGCTAATTTTTCAACATTAGTCGGTTCGGTCCTCCAGTGCCTGTTACGGCACCTTCAACCTGCCCATGGGTAGATCGCCCGGTTTCGGGTCTATTGCCAGCGACTCGACGCCCTATTAAGACTCGATTTCTCTACGGCTCCCCTATACGGTTAACCTTGCCACTGACAATAAGTCGCTGACCCATTATACAAAAGGTACGCGGTCACTCCGAAGAGCTCCCACTGCTTGTATGCACACGGTTTCAGGTTCTATTTCACTCCCCTCACAGGGGTTCTTTTCGCCTTTCCCTCACGGTACTGGTTCACTATCGGTCAGTTGGGAGTATTTAGCCTTGGAGGATGGTCCCCCCATCTTCAGTCAAGATAACACGTGTCCCGACCTACTTAATATGGAACTAATGATCCTTCGTATACGGGGCTATCACCCTTTATCGCCAGACTTTCCAGACTGTTCTACTAAATCATTAATTCTCGGCTGCTCCCCGTTCGCTCGCCGCTACTAAGGGAATCTCGGTTGATTTCTTTTCCTCCGGGTACTTAGATGTTTCAGTTCCCCGGGTTCGCCTCTTACACCTATGGATTCAGTGCAAGATACCTCCTAAGAGGTGGGTTTCCCCATTCAGACATCTTGGGATCAATGTTTGCGTGCCAACTCCCCCAAGCTTTTCGCAGGCTCCTACGTCTTTCATCGCCTCCAACTGCCAAGGCATCCACCGTGTGCACTTATTCACTTGACCATATAACGGATAAAACTCTGACTCAGCTTTCTCACGGTAAGACTTGCCTACCATAAAATCCCTTCGTCAAACTCGCGCTAGTTGGACGTGAACAAGTATTGTCGACTTATTCGTTACAATTTCTCCTGGATCCGTCATACAAAATCCATACTTCCAAGGTTAACCTGACTATAGGATCAACCCGTTACTGAAAGCATTTCATCTGCATTAAGTCACCAGTCGATAACTGAGTGTCTCTACACATAATTTGAATGCTGCTGCATAACAACGCACCGGATAAGCAACTTGAGTTAACTTTCATCAACTCGTCGTTATCGCTATAAATGCAATGTTTTACAACTTTCGTTTCCGAATTTTTAAAGAGCTTCTCGTGTTGGCGTGTGCCGTCGAGAGGGTGCGTATCTTACACTCAGATTCCGCAGAGTCAACACCTTTTTTCATAAAAATTTAAACTTTCTCCAGGCCGCTACTGGAGACCCACGCCACCGGTAAAAACACCTAGATGTGTCCAGTGCGACAGGGGTTCGTGTAACATACGCAGTCAAGCAACTTTCGCTCTGGACCCAGTTGTCAGTCATGTCTCTAGCACCCAAAACCACATCACGCGAAAAGTCGATTTTAGTCGTCAGGTTGGGCGATATTGGCGACCTTGTGATATCAAACCCGATTGCATCGCTGATAAAACACCATGCCCACAATGTGCGGCAAACCTGGGTGATAGAAGAGTCCCAACTCCCCCTGATGCGGAATCACCCAGATATTGATCATTTGATTGTCTGGCAAAGCGATCGCTGGTCTCAGCTGCTCAAAAGTGGTCGATGGACCCAACTTGGCCGAGAGCTTAGGCACCTGAGACGCCAACTCAAAGAACGCCACTACGATATAGCGCTGGATTTGCAAGGGTTATTCAGTAGCGCATTTGTCGCTCGACTAAGCGGCGCTCGCATTCGAATTGGCCTCGGTTCCAAGCACGGCAGCTACTGGCTGGTGACAAAAACTATTTCACGCAATATCGGCGAGCAAACTCAGATGGGGTCGGAATACCGCTACTTGCTCAGTCAACTCGGTATGCCAGACGCGCCGTGGCAGACCTATATCGCCCAACCTGAACGGCGGCGAGCAGATATCACCGAGCACTTAGGTTTTGATTACACCCGCGAACAATATGCGGTGTTTGCCCCATTCACAACCCGCGCAGAGAAGCGCTGGCCAGTCAAATACTGGCAACAAATTGCGTTGCGCATTCGCGGTAGATACCAACTGAAAACAGTGATTCTCGGCACTGAAGATTTCGCGGAAGAAGCGCAAACGATCGCATCTGTGACCGGTGCAATCAATCTGATTGGTAAAACCCAATTAGACGAAGCCGCTGATGTTATTCGCCACGCCTCGCTATTTGTTGGTGTGGCCACGGGTTTCACCCATATGGCACACACGTTCAAAGTGCCTGTAGTGGGAATTTTTGGCCCTTCGTGCCCTTATTCTTACGCCGGCCCAGACACCAGCAAAGTGATCTTTCACGAACGTTTTTGCTCACCATGTCGCAAAAAACCGACATGCAATAACCGCTACGATTGCATGGTCGAAATAAAGCCCGACGAAGTTCTCGCAGAAATAAAGCCGCTTATGAAAGCGGCAGCCGAATTTCGAAAATACTCTTCTTAGCAAAACACAAGAACTCAACCATGACGATATTGAAAAGGTTCACGCTTGCCGTAAGTTGTGCAACCGGCCTATTCTTAACCAGTGAAGCAACTATTGCTGGATCCCTGTATCTGCCGACCAATTTGTCTCCAGAGATAGAGTCGCGTATAGCTCGGCTATTTGTCCAAGCCAATATGCCCGTTGTAAAACGCCCTATTTCGATCAAACAAGTCCAGTTGGCACTCGACAATCTGGGCTCCAAAGACCCTGATTTATCTGCCAGCGTACGCCGATACCTCGAGCGCTATAGTTCCAGGACCGGTGTAACACACACATCAGTCGCGACTTATGCATCTACTGAGGGCTACCATACCCTGCCAAACTCTCGTGGCACAGAAAGCGACTCTCAATACGAAGCATCTGCCCTCGCTTATCTAGCCCTGAATGATTGGGCGTTGCTAAATGTAGGGGGTTACGTAACAGATCGTGAAAACCGCAAGGATGAATTTCTTGAGGGGACATTTCTATCGATTGGCCCAGATCAGATGCAAGTGGATATCGGCTACAGGCCCCACTGGCTTGGCCCATTTCAAGAAAGCGATATGCTGCTTAGCACTAACGCTCCAGCACTGCCTGGCGTCACCCTTTCGAATATCCTTCCATTCAAGTTTTTGGGGATCAGCTACGAGCTGTTTCTTGCCGAGATGTCCGAGTCGGATTTGATCCGCAGCCAAGAAGATAGAGATACTCGCAACACGGGCAATCCCCGACTGTTCGGGTTACACCTGAGCTTCCAACCAGTGGATGGCTTTGCAATCGGGTTCAATCGGTTAATGCAATATGGCGGCGCAGACAGAGATGATAGTTTGAGCAGCCTCTCGCAAGCGTTTTTCAATGCTAAGGAAAACGATAACGTGGGCATCAAGGGGCGCGATTTTGGCAATCAACTCTCATCCATTACCACGAGCTACACGTTTACCGGGCGGTTCCCTGCAGCAATTTACATGGAATACGCTGGCGAAGACACTTCTTATAGTTCTGAGTATCACTTGGGCAACACCGCATTAATGTTCGGGATCCACTTGCCCAAACTCACCCGCTCACTGGATTTCTCCTACGAATATGCAGAGTGGCAAAACGCATGGTATACCAACGGTAATTATGGGGACGGTTTGCGTGAATACGAAATACCAATGGGACATTGGGGAGCAAACTACCGTGTGTTCAAAGACGCTGTCGGTGCCAAAGCAGAAACCGCAAAACTAATTTGGGATATCCGCAACGGCCACTCGTTAACATTTAAATGGCGGCAATTGGAAAATAAATACTATGCCTCGCGGGACTATGTTCCTGCAAAAGAAGGCAGCCTTGAATATGCGCTTGCTTCGGGCCCGTTTATTATAGGTGCGACGATTACGACAGGCACGACTGTATTTGACGAAAATTATTCCAGCTTAAGTGGTTTCTTCCGATGGTAAACAAACTACAAATATTTGTCCTTGGCAGCTTGCTGCTGTTGACCGCTGACGTCGGCGCGGCGGAGCTTTCTCTAGGTGTAGGCGCTACCGCTTACCAAACCGACTACCTCACAGGTAATGCTGAGTTCGACAGTGCCGATCACGATGGAACCGATATAAAAGCAACCTTTGCGATTCACAATGTTTACGGTGAATACCAGCGTCATAAAGTAGGCGTTGGGTTGGATTACTTTAATGTGAACGACCAGCGCTTAATAGGCTACCGCGCGCTCGACTACCGTTACCAAGTGTCAAGACATTTTCAAGGGGGGCTCTTTCTCGGCGCTGCGTCTTTGGACTCTGGGATTCCTCAAAATGGCTATTATGGTGGTGTAAACCTGGGCCTGCTCGATGTAGTTTTTGATACCGATATTGTGTTTGAAATCAACATTGGCAGCGGTCTTGCCCGCGACCGTACAAGCAAGGATGTCCCGGGAGAAAAACCGGATATTTTTCTCGATTTTGTCGCCAGCTCAATTACGCTGCAAAAGCGGTTCTAAGCGATCCACAAAGACTACTTCGTACTTCCGCCGTCGTCAGGAGTAGATGGAGGGCTCACCCTCGGGTCGCGTTTTAAACCGCCGGTGCACCCACAAATACTGCTCGGGAATTTCGCGAACTCGCGCTTCGATAAAACGATTAATTACTGCTGCATCCTGTGCCTCATCACCAGTTAACTCTGCGGTAATGGGCGGATAAATCTCAATTTCGTAGCGCCTGTTCTTCAATCGCCGCGTTACCCATGGCACAATCTCCGCGTTGCCAGCGCGAGCCAACTGCGCTGGCGCCTTTACCGTGGCTGCAGCTATACCAAAGAACGGCGCAAACACGCTGCGCCGACGACCGTAATCCTGATCGGGAGCGTAATTAACTGCCCGACCATTACGCAACGCCTTAATTATCCCACGCACGTCGCCATTGGGAATAACGTCACTTTTATTGTTTCGCCATATTCTCCCCACCGCCTGAACATACTCGTAAACCGCATTTTTATGCGGACGGTAAAACCCGTCTATAGAAGTCACGGTGTTCACGCACGCCGCACCTATTTCGATGGGAGTGAAATGTATCCCCATAAAAAGAACACCGCGACCAGACGACTGCGCGAGTTTCAAGTGCTCCAATCCTATAACGTCGAAGTGCCGCCGCAAACGAAAATTCGGCCAAAACCAGGCGGCTCCGCTTTCGAAAACTCCAATGCCCGTTGCTCGTAACGTGTCCCTCACCATTAACTCTTGGCGTTGTGGATCCATATCCGGAAAACACACAGCAATGTTTTGGCGAGCAATTTTTGTGCGTGATACATTAAGCTTGAGCAGCAAATCTCCGAGTCGATTCCCCAACCAAAATTGCGCCCCCAGAGGCAGAAGCTGAACGAAGAGCCACCACAATACCATCCCCACCCAGGAAACCATAAACTTGGGATGCAACAACCGACGCTTAAATGGAATTCGACTCATGCTGATCGTCTATTGGAGAGTTTTAAAAAAATCGCAAAGCTCACGCGCTTCACGCTCAACCGTATACTTTTGCAAAACCAGATCGCGACCCTTTTCAGCCATGGTGCGTCGCATATCCGGATTCGCTAGCAACCATCTCATCCGCTCCGCAACAGCCTCAACATTATTTACAGGCACAACAAAACCTGTTTCCCCTTGCGTAATAATTTCTGGCCATGCGCCCGCTTCACTGGCAATCACTGCCGCTCCTGTTGCCATAGCCTCCAACACCGTGAGGCCAAACCCCTCATTCTGGCTCAATGCAGCAACAACGTCCATCGCTCCAAACAAACGCGGTACCATGTCAAAAGGCTGTTCGCCCAGAAAACGGATTCTATCCTGCAAACTAGCCGCTTGTATTTTTTCTTTTAACTCGGCAACCAGGGCTTCATTGGAGTTATTGATTGCACCACCAATAACCGCAACAGCGTCGGGAAAATCCGGAAATACGTTCAAGCATGCATCAACAAACACATGCACCCCTTTTTGTTTGCGGACGCGACCAAAAATTCCAATCGCAGTCGTTCCACGCAAACCTAAATCAGAGAGAATCTGTCGCTTGTCAGCAATAGGATGAAATGTATCCTGACGAATGCCATGGGCGATTATTTTATCTGGAGCAGACTCCAGATAAGACGCAGCTGCACCACAAGTTGATATCACCGCATCCATTTTACTCAGCAACCAACGCGTGTAACGGGAATGATGCCGCTGAGCTGTGGAGGTAAACACGATCTTGAATTTCGCCCTAAACAGCCATCTCAACACCAGTGCCTGCAACATCTCATCGTTGCGTCGGGCGTGAAAAATACGATACCGGCCGTCCAAACGGGGATTTCTGGCAAGCTTGGCGAGCTGCCAGAAACTAATCGCGAGGGACTTATCTTGAAGATGGTGCTTGCCTAGCACTCGCACACTCATAACTCTTTGCTGGAACTCGAGATTTTGCAACATCGTCGAAGTCACCCCGGAAAATCGAGGGTTGGAATTGCCTAAAATGAGTTCGCAATCGGCATTTTTATTGATCATATTCACTTTGTCACAGAGCAAAAAGTTCCAGCGGCTTAACGTATTTCATCAAGCCAGTAAATTCGCACAGCCACCAAGAGGAGTGCGTAAATCCACCAGAAACGACAGGCATTATTGGGTTCGAAAACCCTGATAAATGTTTATACTAGAGAGCATGTATCGCACTACCAACAGGCCCTTACAGTGAAAATTGCGCACATTATACTCTCTCGCGGCTTCGCAGGCACTGAGCGTTCAACAGTAGAATCCTGCAATACGCAATGCCAGGATCACGAGGTATTACTGATTCTGCGAAAAAATCAGGCAAAAAAAAGTGGTGCAGGAATCCGGGATCGACTGGACCCTAAAGTGACTGTAGCAGAGGTCAGTAGCCGATTTTTTACAAGAGCTGCAATCCAGAAAATTCTAAATCAGTGGCAACCAGACGTGGCCCACGCCCATTTGCGAAGAGCGACCAGACTTCTTGCAAAATGTAACACGTCCGCAGCAAGAATCTCGACACTCCATATCGGATTTAACGGGCCACACTTCCTAGCGATGGATGGAGTGATCGCAATCTCTCCTTGGCAGCTCAATCATATTCCTGCCGGTTTCAACGGACATATTCGCTGGGTTAGAAATTCACTGGAGCCACACCCAAAGCCAAACAGGGGAAAGATCGAAGAGTTAAGAGGGAATATGGGAGCCGCGACGGGAACTTACCTGATTGGCGGCGTTGGCAGACTATCCCGAAGCAAAGGATGGGATCTGTTAATTCCAGCGTTTAAAGCGGCAGCTATTCCCGAAGCTAAGCTGTGCATAATTGGCGAAGGCAGTCAGGAGGAGAAGCTGAAATCACTGGCGGGGAACAGCAAAAATATTGTATTTCTCGGCTATAAAACCAACGTTAAAGACTATTATCCAGCATTTGATCTTTTCGTATGCCCCTCGCGAGAAGAGCCTATGGGAAGAGTTGTACTCGAGGCTATGGACGCAGGCGTCAAGGTAATAGCGTCCGATATCGAAGGGCCAAGGGATATGCTCGAAGAATTTTCGGGAATCATGTTCAAAAGCGACGATATTGATTCGTTAACAGAAGCGCTCAAGCATGCCTATAAAACCCGCAATCAAGCCACCCCACAACAGGATCTCTCTCCACACTATGCAGACGCAGTCAATCGGGATATGGTTTCTTTCTATCAAGAAACGTTATCCCGGCTGAAAAAATAACGGGTTAACTCGATGCCTGCTTTATACCCGCCGGTGTTTCAACCAAACGTTCACGAATCGATGTTTTGCGAATGATGCGGTTACGCTTCCAGTCCTCGTCATTGACGTAGCCACGGGCGTGATCAAGATGAACACAGATCGCTTTATAACGAATTTGATTTGCTTTGATACCTGCATTGAGTAATCGACCGCCGAATTCGCAATCCAAGCCGCCATATTTCATCCGCTCATCAAATCCGTTTACAGTGAGCGCATCAGCTTTCCAGCAGGAAGCGTTGTGACCATTCCAAGAGCGCTTGGTAGTCGTCAGCGTATTTAATACAGACGAAACCATTGGGGATTGGGTGAGTTTTAGAAACTTGAGGCTTGGCTTCACCCCATTCTCAACCAACCAAGACTTTTTAAAACAGGCTCCGCTGGCGATATCATCGAGCGTGATCGCTCTGCTTGTGGACATTGGCAACTTAAAGTAACCGCCGGAGAGGAAACAACCTGGACGAGCTGCCGCTCGATGAGCTCCGATAAAGTCGCTACGGGGAATACAGTCGCCATCGGTCATAACGATATATTCACCTGCCGCCGCAACGATCGCTTTATTTAAAATTTTACATTTCTGGAAGCCGTCATCCTCGTGCCAGATATGCTGAACTGGACGATGCGTTTGACTCTTGAAGCTTTCCACCAACGCCCGAGTCTCTTCACCAGAGCCGTCATCAGCGATCACTATTTCGAAATTGTCATCCGTTTGATGATGAAAGCCCCAGAGCACTTTCTCAAGCCATACGGGAGAATTATAGGTAGTAAAAATAACGCTGATTTTCAAATTACAACCTTCTCAAATTGAGAGATAAGCTCACAGGATGCACAACACTACCGCGCCTGTAACTCCATGAGCTGTTTGAGACTATAACGCGCATCCAATGCTTGCCACTGAACCAGATTTCCATCCGAGCGAACATTGCTGTGCTTAAGTGAATAACGCTGTGAAAACGCAATAGGCGTTGGCTTTTCAGCCGGCACCTTGGCTCGTCGGGTACGGGTTTTAACCCGCAGGGACATTGCCTTGAACCACAGGTCGTCCGCGCGTGGCGCTAGCGCATCATAGAGTTCACGTTGCGCAACGTCCGGATGAAGACAACCCGGCGGATAAAGCACGCCACTGTAGCCGATCGCTAAAGTATAAGGTGACGACTCTCCTGCAGAAACGCCTTTCCATTCCCAGTAAGGAAGAGCACAACCTTCAGCATCATAACGTACATGCCGACACTCGTTCCCAATAACGTCATCAGGATGCATCTGGTGTTCGGTCCACAATTTTTCAAGCCAGTTCGGCGGGTACATTACATCATCGTCACAGGTCACTATCACCTTATTGGCGAATAACCGATGAGACTCCACCAACTTACGATGGGCACAAGTTTCTTCTGAAAAGCGAACTTCGAACTTATCACTCAACAACCTCGAAACGGCCGCAGGAATTTGATTTTCCAGCGATTGATGAAGCCACAAAACAATTTTTTCCGGACTAAGAGTCTGGCAGAGGAGACTCCTGACCGTTAGATGGAGAATACTCAGCCGTGACGGAATAGAAGTGAAACTGACAATACAATTATCGGCCTTAGCTCGGCTTACACCTATCATCTGCTCACCACTCATACGGCTCAACTTCCAACTCAGTGCGAGCGATTTAGGCAGTTCTTTAAGCTTCATCGATAAACCTGTGGATTGTCTGACGTTCAAGTAATGCGCGAATGATAGTACATTGAACGCAAATACAGAAAGCGCCGCTCAGGCATCAGTAGGTATCTTTAAGGTAGATAAACAGGAAAGAGAATAAAGGAAGATTAACAAATAGTCAGGCAATGCGTGTGGGAACTTATGGGAGGTGTGCGTTATCGTTAAGGAGGTGATCCAGCCCCAGGTTCCCCTAGGGCTACCTTGTTACGACTTCACCCCAGTCATGAATCACACCGTGGTAACCGTCCTCCCGAAGGTTAGACTAGCTACTTCTGGTGCAACCCACTCCCATGGTGTGACGGGCGGTGTGTACAAGGCCCGGGAACGTATTCACCGTAACATTCTGATTTACGATTACTAGCGATTCCGACTTCATGGAGTCGAGTTGCAGACTCCAATCCGGACTACGAACTGTTTTATGGGATTAGCTCCACCTCGCGGCTTGGCAACCCTTTGTACAGCCCATTGTAGCACGTGTGTAGCCCAGGTCGTAAGGGCCATGATGACTTGACGTCGTCCCCACCTTCCTCCGGTTTGTCACCGGCAGTCTCCTTAGAGTTCCCAGCCGAACTGATGGCAACTAAGGACAAGGGTTGCGCTCGTTACGGGACTTAACCCAACATCTCACGACACGAGCTGACGACAGCCATGCAGCACCTGTCTCTAGATTCCCGAAGGCACCAAAGCATCTCTGCTAAGTTTCTAGGATGTCAAGACCTGGTAAGGTTCTTCGCGTTGCTTCGAATTAAACCACATGCTCCACCGCTTGTGCGGGCCCCCGTCAATTCATTTGAGTTTTAATCTTGCGACCGTACTCCCCAGGCGGTCTACTTACTGCGTTAGCTGCGCCACTAATCCCTCAAGGAGACCAACGGCTAGTAGACATCGTTTACGGCGTGGACTACCAGGGTATCTAATCCTGTTTGCTCCCCACGCTTTCGCACCTCAGCGTCAGTATCAGCCCAGACAGTCGCCTTCGCCACTGATGTTCCTTCAGATCTCTACGCATTTCACCGCTACACCTGAAATTCCACTATCCTCTGCTGTACTCAAGTTACCCAGTTCTAAATGCAGTTCCCAGGTTGAGCCCAGGGCTTTCACATCTAGCTTAAATAACCGCCTACGCGCGCTTTACGCCCAGTAATTCCGATTAACGCTTGCACCCTCCGTATTACCGCGGCTGCTGGCACGGAGTTAGCCGGTGCTTCTTCTGCAGTTAACGTCACAGATGCACGCTATTAACGTACAACCTTTCCTCACTGCTGAAAGTGCTTTACAACCCGAGGGCCTTCTTCACACACGCGGCATGGCTGCATCAGGGTTTCCCCCATTGTGCAATATTCCCCACTGCTGCCTCCCGTAGGAGTTTGGGCCGTGTCTCAGTCCCAATGTGGCTGATCATCCTCTCAGACCAGCTACGGATCGTCGCCTAGGTGAGCCATTACCTCACCTACTAGCTAATCCGACGCGGGCTCATCTGATAGCGTGAGGTCCGAAGATCCCCCACTTTCTCCCTTAGGACGTATGCGGTATTAGCAGTCGTTTCCGACTGTTGTCCCCCACTATCAGGCAGATTCCCACGCGTTACTCACCCGTCCGCCGCTTTACTCACCCGAAGGCTTTCACGCTCGACTTGCATGTGTTAGGCCTGCCGCCAGCGTTCAATCTGAGCCATGATCAAACTCTTCAGTTTAAAGAGTCGACATTCCAATGAATCAAGAATGTCTTAATTTTGTCTCAGTTAAACAAACTAACTTGCTTTAACCAATTACTCTGTTATCTCAACTGCGCAAACAGTTGAAACGACGTAATGAATTGTTGAGTTACTTGTTCACTGATAATACTTTTGCTTCCGAATAAGCTGACGCATCACCAGCCCACAAGCACCCACACGCATTGCTTGATCTAGTTGTTAAAGAACATGCAAACAGCACTGAGTGCGCTTTGTTTGCTGGCTGAGTAGCTGTGTGCCCCCAACCGAGGATGCGCATTATACGCATCTGCCAAAGCTTGGCAACAGTAAAGTTAAATTTTTTTTAAACCCGTAAATCAGCGTGGTTTGTTGGCCTCTTTACAAGCGTTAAACGCCATTAGCAGACAGAGGAATAACTCGGGGGCAGCGTTCACTTTTCTTGCGCACAACAAATAGCCAGGCTCGGCATTTATCTGAGAAAGCAGGAGCTCCAGCAAGAAGTCCAGGGGAAGTCGAAAAAGTAGCTTATGGTACTATTGACAATAAGCTAGTCTTGGCCGACAATAAAAGCGCTTTAAGACCGCACGGCTTTAATCGAGGTTTTCAGCAAAATCAGCCCCAATCACTGATTTCTGCTGCTCGGTTTTTTGTACAGAGCCTGCGCGGTTTTGGGCATTTTCTCCTGGCGCTGAGCTTCCTTGTTCGTAGCTCAGACATAGACCAAATTGGGTCTTAGTAGGTTAGGTTGTGAGGGTGGAGCATGCTCCACCCTTTTTTTATCGATGCGCGACCGGCGCCGCCCTCTCGTTGTTCAACTTATACCAATACCCTTGCTTATCCAGCTCGACTCGCTCATCCAGCCGCGGGTAAGGAATACTGATAACCTTGCGTTGCTCGAGGTTTGAATGGCGAATATATTCGCCGAAATGCCTCATAAAAAGCTCGTCGAAGGAGCCGTTTTCGTGGGCAGTACGCAATCCTTTCGTCAACGCAGCAGCGAGTTGTTCATCCCCCTTCCTAACAAAAAAATAAAACGCAGAGGGGTATCGCAACACCAAGTGCTGCTCTATCGCCAACCCCGGCTCACCTAAGAGAGACCATTCATCGTATATTTCGGTGATGGATCTGGGGAAAAAATCCACCCGGTTTTTCAGCAGCATCTGCACAACATTATCGCGATGTAAACCGGTGCGCAGCTCCAACCCCGCAGACGTTAAAATAGAGTTGTCGGGATAATCGTACCCCTGCCCTGCGATAAGATTACGAAGATCTTCAACTGAATCAACTTGCTGAAAAGCGGCCACATCTTCCGCGCGAACAAATAGAAGCCGCCAGCCAATCAACCCTTTCAAAAGTGGGATTTTTACCGCAGTGAGCGACCGCTCAAGCGCAGGTGTGGTATGGATCCACGCGACATCGTAAACGTGCTGCTGAAGGTTTTGACGATTCCGGTCAGCACTGGACATTGGCAGTCCATAAGGCTTTAGCACAAAAGGCAGTTCACTCGATTCCAAAGCGAGCGCCAGCAGACTTTCGAAGTAAGCCAAGCGGTTGTTATAGGCTTTACCACCGTCGAGCTTGGGATAGGTGACCACCACAGGTTCGGCACCAAACGCGCCTCGCCCCAACGCACAGAGCAATACACAGGTGCAGAACCAGCAGCCAAACCGGAAAAGTTTTGTAAATAATCTGACCAAAGAACAAACCTCAGGCAGTGCCAAGCACCGCAGACATGTTCGTTATTATTGTTATTTTATGGAAGAGCCTGTTTAAAAAGGGCTAACGTACAGCGCAACCCTAGCGACTGGCCACGCTATCAACATGGTATCCCGACGCTTTAACTCAACAACTCGGCAAAATAGCCGGACCTGCACTCACATGTCACTTTTGACTCAAAACAGGATTTTGAACCGTTTTAGCAGCGACTCACTTTGTACCAAGTCGCGTCAAGTGTACCTCGTTAATCCGGTTTTGGCAGCTAACCGCTCCCTATTGATGAATAGCCTTTTCTATAGAAGTTAGCCTGCATAAAGACTTACACGCAAACAAATATATTTGCGCGCCATCCTTGAAACGCACCTCACTTGTCCTCTACCGACTCAATGTTGGGTAGCATGGCCCGAAGAGCATAATTGAGTTAGTTCGTCGACCACATTATAAAGGGTTAACAGCTGTTCCCGGCGAGACGCATCAAGTGCCGAGTCCCCCGCGCCCAATAAAACGTAGTCCCGCATCAGCCGTAACAGGCACTCGGTCTCATGCTGACAGCCGATAGCTACTAGAACGCGGCAGAGTTTGTCTCCGGCATCAACCAAATGGTTAACCGCGAAGTAAGCGTTGACCTTGCACCCCGGGTGCACATGCATAAGCGCAAGCTCCCAAGCGCAACCGAAAAACGCGCGCGCATAGCTGTGCCGATTTTCCTTAATTGCATGTTGGCCATTGCGCATGGCGCCCTCCCAGCAACTCAGCGCCTCCCAAGGCTGCGCGGCCAACGCCGCACGGTGCCGAGAACATAAATATTTCATAACCAGCCTCACTTTAAATGCGAACAATTATCATTTATATTAAAGCTGGTTCGTTTTTATTGCAACCCATACGGGAGTCAACCACAGTGCCAGACAGAATCACGCTTGAAATGGATACCCAAAGTCTGTTCAGCCTATTGGCTGGCCGACAAATAACCCTCGCGGAAATCCATTGTCCTGAAAAATCTCAAAAAGACGTGGTAATGCGATTCGTGCTGGAACTCACCAAAGCACAATTGCAAAAAAATTCGAAACTGATGGTTTCCGGCCAAACCTCTGGGGCAAATGGCGTGAAAACTGTTAAAGTACGTACAAGGTGAGAGGTTATGATTCGTTGCACCTCAACTGGCGCGAATATCTACCAATACGCAATTATCGACTAAGGTAGTTATAAAGACTCGTTAGGTACCCGCGTCGAGCGTACGAAAGCCATCACAACAACCTAAAAGTATGGATACTTATGCCTAGCTCCCCGTCCCAGATTAGGCTGCGCTGGATCTATATAGCGTTTTTATTGTCCCTTCTGGCGATTCTCGCACACGGGTTGATCCCGCATCGCAAACTTGAGCTTATTCCAAGCGCCGACATTACGAGTCTCTATTCTGACGAGCAAAGTGGCGGCAACACACGAGCCGAGTGGATCGACCGGGACAGCTACCACTTTCGTTGCACCTACATTGATGAGCCTGCTTCATCAAAATATTGCGGTATGAACATCGCCCAGGGCGATGGTTTAAAGCAAGGCGTAGACTTTAGCCACTTCAAATATATCGCGCTCAACCTGGAGTACACCGGCAACGCGCCGATTTTACGCGTCTATTTTCGTCACTATGGGGAGAACTACTCGACCCGCTCTGACAGTCAGCGGACGGCGAAATACAACCGCAGTCTGATTCCCATCGAGCACCTGCACGGCACACTCACCCTAAACATTCGCCAATTTACCGTAGCCGATTGGTGGATAGCCCGATATGGCGCAACACAGGAACTCCTGCAGCCAGAGTTTACGAACATTATCAACCTCGGTATCGACACTCCCGCCAACACACCTGTGGGTGTACACGAATTTCGCGTGGTGTCCATGGAAGCGCATGGGGAGTGGATATCCAGAGAGCACTGGTATTTGGTTATTGGCTGCTTCTGGTTCGTTGCGCTGCTGTTGGTGTCGTTTCAAAAGTACGTCACGCTCAGGCGCCAGGTGAGTGATAGCGCGCAAAAATTAAACGAAGCCATCACCAAAGCGCGCAAACTCGAGGCTGAATCAGCCAAATACCGAGAACTTTCACAAATCGATCAGCTTACTCAAACCCTAAATCGGCGCGGCCTGATGCAAACGATCGACCGTTACGACCATGCAAAGAGCTGGTTCTCTACCGCCGTTATCCTTCTGGACGTCGACCACTTCAAACAAATAAACGACAACTATGGCCACAACTCCGGCGATAAAGTACTCGCTCAGATTGGCCGGATCTTGCGGGAGAACGTACGTACACAGGATGATGTAGGGCGCTGGGGAGGAGAAGAGTTTATTCTTGTTTGCCCCAAAACAACGGCGGCAGGGGCTACCGCCATCGCAGAAAAGATTCGTGCGATTATCGACTACAAAACCTTCTCCATCGAAAATGATTTTCGTGTATCTGTCAGCGTGGGTATCAGCATTGGCCATCGCAGTGAACATTTCGAAGACGTGTATCACCGCGCCGATCACGCCCTCTACGAAGCCAAAAACAGCGGCCGCAACTGTGTGGTTGTAGCCGCCGAGGATGCAACTATAGCTTAGCGTGAGAAAAGGAAGTTTTTCTTTTTACCGAGCTTAACCAGGTAAAAACGGTCATATAAGGCTCGCTCCACCGCGAAGCAGACACTGGCATTCATGTTGTCCTCTGCCCCATAGGCAGTACCGTTTATAAATACGGCCTTGCGCCCGAGGGCATCTTTCGCCTCCCTCGCAGCTTTCACCATCCCGCACTCGGCTAATAGTGACGTTAGCGGCTTGTCTGCGTAATCCGACGGGAGATCGCCTGACGGCAGTCCATCGAGCGCCAACTGCTCCAGATCGGTCTCGCTCAAATCTGCCAGATCACCACTGAACATCGCTTGGGTAATACGTTGCGCAGCAGCGAGCCCCTCATCTCCGTGAACCAGTCGGGTAACTTCTTCTGCCAAAATGCTCTGTGCTTGCGGGCGACCTTCAGCAGCTTTGTCGGTATCCTCAATTGCGTTAATCTCCGCAACGGAAAGAAAAGTGAAATACCGCAAAAACTTGTAGACATCGGCGTCGGCTGTATTCAGCCAAAACTGATAAAACGCATATGGAGAGGTTTTCGCTGGGTCCAACCAAATAGTACCTGTTTCAGTTTTACCAAACTTGGTTCCATCGGACTTGGTCACCAGCGGTAGTGTAAGACCAAATACCTGCCCACCGTGCAGCCTGCGGGTCAGATCGGTACCACCTGTAATATTGCCCCACTGATCAGAGCCGCCAATTTGAAGGGTACAATCGTATTGCTTGTACAGTTCGGCAAAATCGTATGATTGCAGAATCATGTAGGTAAACTCCGTAAAGGAAATACCCTCACCTTCCCGGTCGAGGCGCTGTTTGACCGATTCCTTCTGCACCATATTATTGATAGAAAAGTGCTTGCCAACATCGCGTAAAAAGTCCAACACGTTAATTTGGCCAATCCAATCGAGATTGTTGACGACTTCCGCGGCGTTCTCGCCGCAGTCAAACTCGATAAACTGCGACACCTGGCCGCGCAGTTTATCGACCCAGCCGGCGACGATATCCGGGGTATTCAATTTACGCTCTTGCGCTTTAAAACTCGGGTCGCCTATCAGTCCCGTCGCACCGCCCACCAGCGCCAGAGGCTTGTGGCCTGCCATTTGGAATCGTTTAAGCGTGAGCAAAGGCACCAGACTGCCAATGTGCAAACTGTCTGCGGTTGGATCGAATCCACAATACAGCGTTCGCGGCTGCTCCAGCCAGGCGTGAAGGGCATCGTCGCCAGTCATCTGCGCCACCAGGCCGCGGGCCTGTAAATCTTCCAGGAGTTCGTTGCTTGCCGCTGTCATTGGGATTTACCTTACATTCTGAGGAAAATGAGAAAGGCGCAAACCATACCGAAAAAGACTACTAAAACAAACCTCCGGCAGTGAGAAACTGATATATCTCACAAGCGAAACCTTCCTTCCCCAAGCCCCACTCTTCTGCTCGGTTCTGGCGAATGAGAACTCGAGACTAAATTGACATAAACACGAATTTTTACAGAGCAGCAGGGTGATATTTCGCCATTTTTCTGTTATAACTTTTGTAGTTACGCTCTCAAATTCGCCGACGTCTGAAGAAGCCAATGCAACCTATTGATCTTAAAAGAAATTCGCGAACCTCATCTCGCAAAGCGACTAACACAAAAGCCACTAAAGCTTTTCGATTATTACCCCGTATGCACCTAGTTGTGGTAGGCGGCTTGTCTTTGGCGCTGGCAACCACGTTGATGCTGCCGAGTAAAGAAACCCAGGCGAAACGCCAGCAGGAAATTGTGATTCCTGCATTAGCAGAAGCGCTAGAAACCTCCGGCCACGTTGGGGCTGCCACCGCGCCGGAGCCCACTGCCCCGATCGAGCCCGAAACCATCGTCCGAGAGGAAACCGTAAAATCCGGCGATAACCTTTCTTTACTTTTCAAGCGCGCCGGACTCACCGACCGCGATATGATGGAAGTTCTGGCGGCAGAAAACGGTAAGAAACTCGCAGCCTTGTACCCGGGCCACACCGTAGCGTTTACGCTCTCTAGAGACGGTAAGCTCGAAGGCCTTACCTACACCAAGGATCGCCTCACCAGTTTCAGTTTTACCCGTGCCGACAACCTGTTCACCTATAGCGAACAAAAACGCACACCTGACGTTCAAATTTCCACCCGTTCCGGGGTAATCACTGAATCTCTGTTTCTCGCCGGTAAAGAGGCGCAGCTTGACGATCGCCTAGTGATGGAGCTTGCCAGCATATTTGGTTGGGATATCGATTTCGTATTGGATATCCGCCAGGGCGACAGTTTCAAGGTCGCCTACGAGGAAAGCTATATTGATGGTGAAAAAATCGGCAACGGCAACATAGTCGCCGCGGAATTTACCAACCAAAACAAAACCTACCGGGCCGTTCGCTATGAGGATGCCAACGGTAACGTTCAATACTACACACCCGCTGGCGATACCATGCGCAAGGAGTTCTTGCGCACCCCCATCGAATTCGCCCGTATCAGTTCACCGTTCAATTTGAAGCGTAAACATCCGGTACTCAATAAAATTCGCGCCCATAAAGGTACAGACTACGCAGCCGCGCGCGGGACCCCGATTAAAGCTGCCGGCGACGGCAAGGTAATCTTTGCTGGCCGCAAAGGTGGATACGGCAACGTCGTTATTATCCAGCATGGGCAAACCTACAAAACGCTGTACGCCCATATCAGCAAATTTCGCAAAGGTATTCGGGCTGGAGCCCGCGTCAAACAGGGTCAGACCATTGCTTATGTAGGGTCAACGGGGCTGGCAACCGGTCCTCACCTGCACTACGAATTTTACGTAAACGGCTCGGTTCGCAACCCGGTTACTGTTAAGCTACCGAAAGCCAAGGCCATTGCCAAAGCCGAGCTGCCGCGGTTTCTCAACGCAACCCAGCCTCTGCTGGCCGAGTTGGACCCCACCTCGGGCAGTACAAAACTCGCAGACAGCCATACAATAAGTACGACGAAGAATTTATAATCGTTGTCGCTGACGCACAGACCAGCGCACGTTCTGCGCGGGTCTGTGCCAGCTTTCCACAGCTCCTCTAACCGATCTCGTTCACCTACCAGCAGCTCACGAGGCACTATATGGCAGAGGCGAAAAGCCTTTTTATTGGCCTGATGTCCGGCACCAGTGCCGACTCAATCGATGCGGGACTGGTCGAGTTCAGCGAAAACTCATTTCGCCTCCTGGCCACGTACGACCTCCCCTACGATCCGCGCACCCGCCAAAAAATATTTGATCTGGCGCGCCCGGGCGATAATGAAATCGACCGCATGGGCGCCCTGGATCGCCAACTGGGTATGTTATTCGCCAAAGCAGTCAACCAGCTGTTGGAAGAAAATCAGCTTCGAGCGGAACAGATTACCGCCATTGGCAGCCACGGCCAGACTATTCGCCACAGAACACACAGCGCCGGAACCCCTGAACAGTTTTCTCTTCAGATCGGTGACCCCAACACTATCGCCCAGCTCACAGGCATCACTACAGTTGCGGACTTTCGCCGCAGAGACATGGCCGCCAGTGGACAAGGTGCACCGCTCGCACCCACATTCCACCACGCAATGTTTTCGAGCTTGAAGGAAAATCGATGCATTCTGAACATCGGGGGCATGGCAAACATTACATACCTGCCAACTGACGGCAGTGTCCTCGGTTACGACACAGGCCCGGGCAACGCACTGATGGACGCCTGGATTAACAAGTTCGGCACCAAGCGTTTCGATAAGAATGGTGAATGGGCGGGTGACGGCAAGATTAATCACGAACTCTTGGACACATTGCTCAGCCACTCGTTTTTCAAAATGCCTGCCCCGAAAAGCACCGGCAGAGAAGATTTCAACGTTCATTGGGTTAACCAGGCCGTGGAAGCGACCATAACGCCGTTTACCCCACAGGATGTTCAAGCAACACTCACGGAACTCACCGCGATCACCATAGCCGACGCCATTCGCCACTCCTGTACGACGGGCACTCATATTTACGCGTGCGGCGGCGGGGTGCACAACAGAGTGCTATTTGCCCGCCTCGCTGAACTCCTGCCTGGCTACACGCTATCCACCACCGACGATTTGGGATTACACCCGGATTGGGTTGAAGCGGTGGCATTTGCCTGGCTGGCGATGCGCACCTTGAATAAACTGCCAGGCAACCTTCCTGCCGTTACAGGAGCCGATCATCCACTCATTTTGGGCGGCGTTTATTTCGCGTAATCAGGCCCATCGTCGCTCAGCGGGTCAAGCAGGCTTGCACCGGCTTCACTCGCTTTGTTCACGCGTTTACTCACCGGGTAAAAGCTGAGATCCGCTCGCAACTCTCCGTGTGAAAGCGGTGCAAATTCGTAACCTCCTTCAAGCCAGGGGCGAGCGTTTTGCTCATTCAGAAAAACCGGCATTCGATGGTGCAGTTCGCTCATTTTCCCAGAAGCAGGCTCGGTTAACACGGTAAACGACACCATCTCACCCCGCTGCTCCCATAAACCCGCCATAGCAAGAATTTCCCCGCCATGTTGCTGTCTCACAAAGTACGGTTGCTTTCCATCGCCGCTTTGCACCCATTCGTAATAACCCAAAATGGGGACCAGGCAGCGTCGCTTGGCGTTCCAGGTACTGCGGAAAGTGGGTTTTTCAGCAACCGTTTCTATACGGGCATTAAAAGTTGCGAATTTAGGGCTGGCATCTTTAGACCATGATGGCACCAGTCCCCAGCGCATTGCGTATGTCCCGGCTGCGCATACCACCGGCACACTCTGTGTAGGTGCTATATTAAAACCTGTGGGTGCAACCGGCTCGCCATGCTCTATGTTCGCCGGCCAATGCTTTAAAATAGAAACCCAACGGTGCATATCTTGAACGTGATTGGCAAACCGTCCACACATATGTGCCACCTCTTCCTAGCAATTTGGAAGAAATATAATACTAAGTCTCAAGGCTTCTGCCACTTGCCAAAACAAAAAGCGAAAAAAACTATGAAGAACTTGCTGTTGTTACTGTTCACCCTCTCTTTCGCCCTCGCACAATACGCCAATGCTGCGGTCAAGCTGCCTCGCTTGCTCAGCGACGGCTTGATTCTACAGCGCGAAACTCCCAACACCATTTGGGGCTGGGCTTCGCCAAATGAAAAAATCTCTGTCTCCGTTGACGGAAAAACATTCAAGGCGAAAGCCAGCACCAGCGGCGACTGGTCTGTAAAAATTCCTGCCTACGATGCCGGCGGTCCATACACGATCTCCGTCGAAGGCGAAAACACCCTGACAATCAAAGACGTTTACTTTGGTGATGTGTGGGTTGCTTCCGGCCAGTCGAATATGCAAACCACGCTCAACAGAATCGAAGAAAGATACCCCGACCTGGTAGCCAACGCTAACGACCCACTTATTCGTGAATTTACCGTTCCCAGAGAAATGAACTTCAAAGGCCCGCAAAAGGATATAACGGGTGGAGAATGGCAAGCCAGTGTGAGCGACAAAATCGGTGAGCACTCTGCAGTGGCCTATTTTTTCGCAAAAAAAATACAGGAAAAACAAAATGTACCCGTAGGTATTTTAGGAGCGAACTTCGGGGGCTCACCAGCCGAGTGCTGGATTAGTCGCGACGACCTTAAACAATACCCTGCGCAATACAAGTCAATCGAGAATTTTGACGACGATGGGTATCTTCAGTCCATAAAAGATGCTGATCAACAGGAAAGCAATGCCTGGTTCGCCAAGCTCAACGGTGGCGACAAAGGTATGCAGGGAAAAGTTAAATGGTACGAAAACTCGTACGACGATGATCAGTGGAAAAGCCTGAACATGCCCTCTGTATGGGCGGACGAAGGCATTAAGCCCATGACAGGCATCGTCTGGTTTCGCAAAGAAATCACCCTACCAGATAGCGTAAAAGACCAGGACGCGTTTCTACGCCTCGGCGTTATTGTCGATGGTGATACCGCATACATCAACGGCGAACAAGTAGGCAGCACCGGGTACCGATACCCACCGCGCCGCTACAAGGTCAAGCCCGGCGTGGTCAAACCCGGTAAAAACATTATCACCTTGCGTGTTCAGGTAGATAATGGCCAGGGCGAATTTGTTTCCGAAAAACCCTATTACCTGCAAGTAGGCGATACTAAAATCGACCTGAAAGGTGAGTGGAAATACAAAGTCGCAAACGTTATTGAGCCACCCAAACCGAAACGCTTCATTCCCTGGAACGAGCCACTCGGTTGCTACAATGCAATGCTCGCCCCACTCTTTAATATGAATATTAAAGGCGTTATCTGGTACCAGGGTGAATCGAATACGGGCAATCCGCAAGAGTACGCAACACTGTTTCCACACCTGATCAAAAGCTGGCGTAGAGATTGGAATCAAGGCGACTTCCCCTTCCTGTTCGTGCAGCTAGCCAATTATATGAGCGACCCGCAAGAGCCATCTGAGAGCCAGTGGGCAGCCACACGTTTTGCCCAATTTCAAACACTGGACAAGGTCGACAACACCGCTATGGCAGTGATCTCCGATGTCGGCGAATGGAACGATTTACATCCACTCAATAAAAAAGCCGTTGGTGAACGCCTGGCGCTTGCCGCCGAAGCTTTAGCCTACGGCAACACGGATATTGAATATTCTGGCCCCCTGTTCAAAAACCTGGAGCGTAAAAAGAATAAGCTGATTATCAGTTTCGATCACGTCGGCGACGGACTTATTGCCAAAGACGGAAAGCTCGGCGGATTTGCGATTGCCGGCGAGGATGGAAAATATGTCTGGGCGAAAGCGAAAATCAAGAAAGGCAAAGTAGTGGTGTGGAGCAAAGAGGTAAAAAATCCGGTGAGTGTTCGCTACGCGTGGGCTAACGATCCCAACACTGCAAACCTGTACAACAAAAACGGCCTTCCTGCATCCGTGTTTGAGGCAACCGTGAACTAGCGTTAGTTTAAGCTCTCGCTAACGTAAAGCCGGTTTTGCACAACCGGCTTTTTTATGGCTGAAAGAAATTGATAGGTAACACAGGGATTATCCCCTATTAACCCGGCGATTAACTTTGCAACGTTCATTGCCAAGTTAATAAGAATCACAATTCACTCGGTTGGTCTGCCTCATTCGTCCGCTAAAGGCCAATCCGCCGCATCCACCGAATTCACCTCAGCCGTTGCGCTTTCTCCGCCCCACTTAGCGATAAAGTCGCCCTCCGGGTCGAATATTTCCCGTTGTTTATCCAAATTAAAATGTCGTCCACCGCGCGGATCCGCTCCGACGCCCGCAATGTACTGCCAGTTGCCCCAGTTGGATGCGACATCGTAGTCGATAAGTTGCTGCTCAAAATAAGCCGCACCGTAGCGCCAGTCCAGCGCCAACTCGTTAACCAGACAGCTGGCTGTGATCTGTCGCCCGCGGTTGGACATATATCCCGTGACGTTGAGTTGTTTCATCAATGCGTTCACCAACGGGAATGGCGTACTGCCTTCACACCACTGCATAAACCGCTGTGAGTAAAAGGTGTTCAGCTTTTTACTACCGTTAATGCCATCCCGCGCAAACAAACGGGCTCCATGTAAATACGCCGACCACTGAAAGTACTCTCGCCACAATAACTCGAAACTTATCCAGTAGGTGGATTCATTCGCCGAATATTGTGCTTCATACTCACCCAACGCGAGTAAAACTTGATTAACCGACAGGCAACCATTCGCAAGCCAGGGCGATAATTTAGTGGAATTACCCCAGCCATCCAGTGCGTTCCGTACAGTTTTGTACTCGCTGGGCGCCGTTGTATGAAAATACCCCTGCAATTGCTGAATGCCAGCCTCAGCCCCGCCTTTGAATATTGATCTGCTTTGGTGTTTCAGTAACTCCCGTCTAAAGGTGTGGTCGCGTTTCAGCCCCCGGGGCGGCGGCGGAAGATCGCAAACGGGCAACAGGTTCCGGATATCGGCCAGCGGTTCCACTTTTTTTCTAAACTGCGAAAAGGTTTTTGGCAGATCGGTGAGCGGAAAGGGCAGAAGATCTTCGTCGTTAAACAACGTATGGGTCGCGATATCCTTAAAGCTGATTAGGCGATAGCGGCGCTGCAACATTGCCCACTGCTTGTATTCGTAGAAGCCTGCTTGTCGACTGCGTACAACCAAGCCGGGATCATACTTACCAATTAACTGCGCCATCGCCTGCAACGGCGACTCTCGAAGAACGAGCAACGTCTGGCCGACAGCATTCAGATCGACGGACAATTGCGCGAGCGATTCCTGTAAAAATCTGTCTCGCATCGGCCCCATGGATCTGAGGCCGTAGCGATTGGGTGCATACAAGCGAGGATCAAGAATGTAAACGCAGATTAAGGTCTCACACGACTGGGCCGCATAATTCAATGCAGCGTTGTCGGTGATTCGCAGGTCGTTGCTAAACCAGAACACACCGACTCTGCTCTTGGGCAATATCGCAGCCACTCAATACCCCTCTCGCTATGGCCCGTTGCTTGATCAGCTCATAGCCCAGTCAGAATCTGCTCAGCCGCAGCCAGGCCAGATAAATAAGCGCCCTCGACTCGGCCACCAGCGACCCAGTCACCCGCCACAGCCAGCCCAATGTCAGAATCAACAATGCAGGCTTGCGCCAACGGTTGCCCTATAACCCTCGCGAAGCGCCAAAAATGACTATAGTGCTCTACTACCGTCAGTGGTCGTGAGCGGTATCCGGACAGTGCTCGATTCAGCCATTGCGATCCAGATTCCACCAGATCCAGCGCGGTATTTTTACCCTGTATTTCCGACCAATTGCCGGCGAAATGCAGCATCCACAGATCGTCCCAATGTGCGGACGAATCTCGCATCGGACGCGACGATAAGCGGGATACCCAGGACACGAAATCGTCGCCAAAAAAGCCCTTTATGTCGCTCTCCACATGTCCGCGTGTCGCCAGCGCCAGCGCCCAACACGCCTGGTGAACCTCGGTGGGAATACGGGACGCAATCTCATACTCGTGCAGCAAAGCTTTGCTCTGGTTAGCAGGTAAACACACAATCACCCGATCAAATCGTGCTTCATCTCCCGTTGAATCATTGCCTGTGACCACATGCCACTGCCCGTTAGCGACTAACAAGCGCTCGACTCGAGAGTTAAGACGCACGTCCAGATTTTCGGCAAGTTCATGCGCCGCGCTGTTCATTGCCGGCACCCCCACATAGCGGGTCTGGCCATCCTCCCGCGCGCGCAACCCTGTCTCGCACAGTTCGTAGGGGGAGAACGACCAGGGTTCCACCACTCCAGCACGCAACCACTCGGCCACCTTCGTGCGAAACCGTGGATCACGCGCAGTAAAGTACTGCGCGCCTAAATCCAGCGATGCCCAAGGCAGTCGTTTATTCGCCAAGCGGCCGCCGACGCCTCTGGACTTTTCGAACACACGCACCTTGGCGCCCTTTGCCTGCAACAGGTTTGCAGCAGTCAGGCCAGCCAAGCCTGCACCAATAATCGCAATATTCATGGTTCAGTTTTGTAGTAGTTTAGGAGTGGTGTTACGAAACGGCGATAGGTTTGGTTTAAACCGGAATACGCCGACTCAATCCGCATTCTTTCGGCGATGCTCGGCATTTCAACATACCCGAAGCAATGATACTCGCCCCACAATCCAGACAAACAAAAAGAATCGGGAACACGAAGACAGAGCCGGCAGAGTTTTTCTTGTGCAGGCCAGTTTCGATGGCGCCATTAACGGCGAAGAAGAGGTTGCGGTAGCGTTATTGTGAAGTACTAAAAATTAACGCTACCGCTCGGACAGGCACTATTTCTTGCTGTTCAGATCTATCATGGCGGAAGAAAGGTTCTCGCCAGCAACAGTCACGTTGATGGTACCGGTGCTACCAGGTTTTGCACGCACGATGGCCAAAGCAAGTCCATTAAACGCGGAACGTTTCGCCGATGGGAATGCCACAAGATCTGTAGCATCACCATTGTCAGTGGCAACCAACTCGCCTGCCCCACTTACCGTAAACGTCAACGCAGGTTTCGCGGTGGGAACCATGCGGCCGTTTGCATCCACCACGGTTGCAGTGACAAAAGCGAGGTCTTTGCCATCCGCTTGAATGCCGGCGCGATCCACAGTCAAGGTTAAGCCTGCGGGTTCACCCGTTGTCACCACAGAGTCTGTCGCCCATTCTTCACCGTTTTTGTAAGCGACCACGCTCACCTCTCCCGGCTGATAGACAACATCGTCCCAACGCAGTCGATACTCCAGATCGCCCTTTTGCTTGCGCCCTTGGGATTTGCCGTTGACAAATAATTCAGCTTCATCGCCGGACGTAAAAACGTGCACAGGCGTGACCTTGCCCACCCGATCTGGCCAGTTCCAATGGGGCAGAATATGAGCCATGGGGTAGTCGGGGCGCCAGTGGGCCTGATAGAGATAGAAGCGATCTTTTTTGAACCCGGCGAGATCTATGACGCCAAAATACGAACTGCGCGCAGAATAATAGGGTGTGGGTTCGCCAAGATAATCCCAACCGCTCCACACAAACCCACCAGCAACATACGGATGCTGCGCAAGCGAGCGAAATACCTTATCGGCAGATGAGCCAAAAGGTGCGGTATAGAGTTCATAGGCACTGACCTGGGCAGAAGTTGGATCTCCGCCTTTGCCATCGGCAACCGGCGCACTGATGCCACGCGCCACCGGAAATAAATATTCTCCGCGCGAACTCACCGCGGCCGCGTTTTCACTGCTAAAAATCGCCTTGCCCGGAAATGCTTTGTGAAACTGCGGGTAACTTGGCGGCGTACGAATACCGTTTAAATGCGCGTAGGCCTCCGCATCGCGTATGCCCTCTCCCTGGTAATTCAGGCTAATGGTATCCATAGTTTCGGGGAAAGGCATGTGCGCTTTGGCGTAATTCATCGACGCCGCCGTCGGCCGGGTCGGGTCCTCCGAATGCGCAATATCATGCAAGCGCTGGCCGACTTTTGCTCCGTCGGTGTCGGTGTACTGCTCGCCCACTTCGTTGCCTACACTCCACATAAATACGGAGGGATGATTGCGGTCGCGGCGAATCATCGAGCGCAAATCGGCTTCTGACCAGTCGTCGAAGATCAGATGAAAATCCAGCGGCGTCTTTTTGCGCTGCCAGGAATCAAACACCTCATCAATCACCAGAAAACCCATTTTATCGGTGAGCGTGAGCAGCTCGCGGGCAGGTGGGTTGTGAGCCAGACGGATTGCGTTGGTTCCCATTTCCTGCAACAGCTCCAATTGCCGTTGCGCCGCTCGCACATTAAATGCGGCACCCAGCGCGCCCAAGTCGTGGTGTTGGTTCACCCCCTGAAGATAAATAGGTTCACCGTTGACGAGCACGCCGAGGTTCGGATCAATCTCGATAGTACGTATCCCGAACGGGGTACGGTACTCATCGACTACCTTGCCTTGCGCGACTACTTTGGTAATCGCCACATAGCGGTTCGGTGTCTGGGTTGGCCGCGGCCCCCACAGTTTGGGATTTATCACCCTGAAGCGAGAATCTACCGTTGCCGCACCCTTGCCTTCGACATCTGTGCTAATCGGCCCCACTTTCGCGACCGCCGCTCCCACAGGCTCGTCCTGCTCGTTCAGTTCGAAAACATCGGTTTCGACTTGCACCGATGCAGCGGCAGGCGATTGATTATTCAACGCGACAGACAAGCGCACTGTCGCTTCCTGTTCATCCGCCGCACTAACAACAATGTTCGTCCCCCACTGCGCCACGTGCACCGGCTGTGTTTTTTCCAGCCATACATTGCGGTAGAGACCGCCGCCGGGGTACCAGCGGGAGGATGCGGGCGGATTATCCACCCGAATTGCAATTTGGTTCGGTTTACCTATCTCCGCGTAAGGGGTGAGGTCCACGCGCCAGGAGGCGTAACCATAGGGCCAACCGCCCACCAAATGACCGTTGAACCACACCATTGCGTATGACATGGCCCCGTCAATATCCAAAAACAGGGATTTACCGGCATCCGCTTCCGTCAACATAATCTGCTTGCGATACCAGCCAACACCGGGGCTTGGCAGTCGGCCCATGCCACCGCCAACCGGTGCCTTATCACCCTCGTAAAACGGCCCCTGAATTGCCCAGTCGTGAGGGACGGAGACTGTCTGCCAGTTGCGATCGTCGAACTCTGCCTGAATAAACGGGAAATCGCCGTGGGGAGGCATGCTTGCGGGGGCGGCATAATGCTGAGCCGGGTCGGCAATAAACGGGTTCGCCATCGGCAAAATCCAGGGGCGTAATACATTGCTCCCGCCGTGTACGGTTACCGCCTCGGTCGGCTTCGCATCGGCGGCTTTATCGTCCTGGTGCTCACTGTGATCCGGGCGGATGTCGTACACAAGCCCATCGGCGTCAGCGGCGTCTTCATACTTCATAAAACGCCAGCCATCGTCCAACAGAATCCGCTCCCGCGGCGAAGAAGCTGACTCGTTTGAGGGCTTGGTCCATATACACGCGCTGAGCATGCCTGCTGATATGGCGAGAGCCAGCCCAACTACGGCGGCTTTTGTTCTCATAGAGATCTCCCGGTGACGTTGATTTATAGTTATATGGCGCCTGTTGATGCACTTGCATAACTCGACTACGCGCAAACCTCACACTAGTATACATGCAATTAATTATGCCAGTTACAAACGACGCCAGACGGACTGGGCTCAATGATAAGCGTTACATTTTTTGGGGGGTACTGACCGGCTTCGGCTGCTACAGCCCAGGGAGATTCTACGTTCTCTAACTGAAGTCCTGTTAAGCAAAGCCCTGTCAAGTGTAGGACTGTTTCACATTTGCTGCGAACGGCACAATGGCTTCGACTCAAAGCGCAAAAATCAGCCGCTATTGGCGACCGCTCTTTCACTTTTAGACCTGATGACCACCAAGCTCCAGGTCAGGCTCATCATCCAGTTCCACGCCACTGTCACGACATTTTTCCAGACACATACCGATAAGCTTAATAATACCGTGGAGCGTACTCATCGCAGAACCTACGATCATAAGCACCACACCGATGTTCACCGTCGGGTCATCCTCATCGTCCTGCCGATCAGCCGACACGATAGTGCCATACACGTAAAGTACCCCTCCGATACATTTCAGGAGTGAGGCTAACAATGCCGCGATGGGTTTTAGGTAAGCCGTGTAGCTCTTTCCCTGCGTGATGTTGGTAATGAGGATATCCAACTGCAGAATAATGTTAGTGGCTTCGGTCAACGCCCAGGTGGCGGTGGATAAAACCCCAGCCAAGGAGGCCGACGCCTCGTGTTTTAGCAGTTCCAGAATAGCGGATTCAATACCGTACGCACCGCTGGCCATGTTCGATAACCCCATGAGCACAGTGTAACCAGCCTCTCGCTTATCCTCAGACGCGGTTGCGCTGCCTAGCTGATTTAGTCCGTCAAACAGCAACTTACAGCCGCTGGCTAACACCCCACTACTGCCAATAGTCAGCAGGGCGGAGGACTCAGCGGTATCCGAAATGGTATTGGCGACAGCCCCCAGCAGGTTGGAGCTATCACCAAAAGTACGGCCGCCGAAGGCTTTGTCACGTATGCGCTCGCCAATACCTCGCGGCTCTTCTTCCCCCATGTCGATAATAAAGTGATCTGGATGCTCGACATCATTCTCCGGCACCAGCGCTTCATCCAGCCCATCATGGTCAAGTGGGTTTAGTGGCGGGTTTATTAGTGGGTCTTGATCCTGGTGATGCGGCGGGACAAATATTTCTTGATTGGGAGCGTCCGGCTGCACGTTGTTCGCAGGGTTTGGCGCGGGGCGTGGTCTGCGGCCAACCGGGCGGGGAGCTTTACCCTGTTGACCGATAGTGCGCCTGCGCCGATCCTCGTCCTTCGGTTTGTTCCGCTTGGGTATTTGTGGCCGCCCCCGCGCCTTGTAGTTGCTCTGGCGGCCCTTAAAATCACCACCACCAAATTGCGCGATTCCGGAGTTAGCCTTTGCAGCACCGCGATTCGACACCTCCGTGCTCGGATCACTGCCACGCGGCGACCGCAGCTTTGCCAATAATTGCAAACGGTGCTCAGGCATTGATCGCAGATCGCGAAACTGACACGCCGCTGCCGCCGTCGCCGACATGTGAGCGGGGTGCGCGCTGGACGCTTCTCTTTCAGACTTTTCCACATGGGGCTCCGCAGTATTGGTGAATACGCGTTAAGCTGGCACCAACGCCGGTCTTGCCGCTATGGAGCCGCGCTCGGCGTGCGTATTTTTGCGTGAACTGATGCCGCTACCGGAATTTGCCCCGGGCAGCGATATACGAACAGGAATAGTGCAAACCGGTTAGCACGAAATGAAATGAAAAAGCGTTATGAGCCTATAAATCTCTTTCATTCGACGGGAGATGTCATTCGTGACAGAGCGACGAGCACGGTGATCGGCCGCCCGCCCTCTGCCGAAAACACGAGCCGGCTTAATCGCGCCGCCTGCGCGGCGATTTCCCCGGCAATTTTTGATTGCGCTTATCGCCTCTCGCTTTTTGCGCTCGAGGTGAGCCCTGACGACGGTTCACGCTGCGCATGCGCAACTCGCGATTTTCGCTGGGCACCAGATGCTGAGGGGAATCGCCGATTAAGTCCGATCGCCCCATAGCCTTCAGGGCCTCTCTCAGCAATGGCCAGTTTTCAGGATCGTGATAGCGAAGCAGCGCTTTTTGCAGCTGCCGTTGTTGCTTGATCTTCGGCGTAAAGATTTTTTTAGATTTGTAAGTCAGGTGCTTTAACGGGTTGCGGTCAGAGTGGTACATCGCGGTTGCCAGAGACATGGGCGACGGGTAAAAGGTTTGTACCTGATCAACTTCGAAGCTGTGTCGTTTAAGCCACAGCGCCAGGTTAACCATATCTTCATCACTGCAGCCCGGGTGGCCCGCAATAAAATAGGGAATTAAATACTGTTTTTTACCGGCTTCTTTAGAAAACTGATAAAACATTTTTTCGAACCGGTCATAGGTACCCATGCCCGGTTTCATCATCATCGAAAGCGTTCCCTGCTCGCTGTGCTCTGGCGCAATTTTTAAATAACCACCCACATGGTGAGTCACCAGTTCTTTCACATATTCAGGGTCTTCAACCGCCAGGTCGTAACGCAACCCCGATGCAATCGCCACGGTGTGAACGCCTTCAACCCGGCGCGCCTTGCGATAGAGTTCGGTGGTTGGGCTGTGGTCGGTATTGAGGTTTTTACAGATCCCCGGATAAACGCAACTTAGCTTGCGACAAGAAGCCTGAATATCCGGATCCTTGCAGTTAAGCGTATACATATTGGATGTCGGCCCGCCCAGGTCGGAAATGGTGCCGGTAAACCCCGGCACCTTATCGCGGATCTCTTCAATTTCACGCAATATGGACGCGTGCGAGCGACTCTGAATAATGCGGCCTTCGTGCTCGGTGATCGAGCAAAATGTACAGCCGCCAAAACAGCCACGCATAATGTTCACGGATGTTTTTATCATGTCGTAGGCGGGAATCTTTTTGCCTTGATACATCGGGTGCGGCACGCGCGCATAGGACAAGCCGAAGACATGGTCCATTTCCTCGGTCGTCAGCGGAATCGCCGGCGGGTTAACCCACACTTCCCGTTTACCGTGTTTTTGCACCAGGGTGCGGGCATTGTGAGGGTTGCTCTCCTGATGTAACACGCGCGAGGCATGCGCGTACAACACTGGGTCTTTGCTGACTTTTTCGAACGATGGCAGGCGAATGCAGGTGGCATCCGTAGCAAGGTTCTGCTCCCACTTACGCAACGGCATGGGAACAATGCGTACCACCTCGCCCTGTTCGTTTTGTGCAGCCACCTCCCCACTGGTCTCTGAACAACTGTTCGCGCTGCGCATCTCGTAGGGGCTGGGCATCGCGTCTATGCGTCCTGGCCAGTCGATTCGCGACGAATCCAGCTCGGTAAAGCCACCGGGAACTGCAGGTAAAATAACGGTGGTACCGCGAATCCGGGTGAGCGCAGAAACCGGTTCGCCCGCCGCCAGTCGCTGGGTAACTTCCACAACAGCCCGTTCGGCATTACCGTACAGGAGTATATCGGCAGTGGAATCCACCAGAACCGAACGGCGAACTTCATCGCTCCAATAATCGTATTGGGCGATGCGTCGCAAACTGGCTTCGATGCCACCAATCACCACAGGAACGTCTTTCCAGGCTTCTTTGCAACGCTGGCTGTACACGGTCACCGCGCGGTTCGGGCGCTTGCCGCCTTCGCCACCTGGGGTATAGGCGTCGTCGTGCCGGATGCGCAAATCGGCTGTGTAACGATTGATCAGCGAATCCATGTTGCCCGCGGTTACCCCAAAATAGAGGTTCGGTTTGCCGAGGGCACGAAAGGGCTCTGCGCTGGTCCAGTCAGGTTGCGCGATAATACCTACTCTAAAACCCTGGCTTTCCAATAAGCGGCCAATAACCGCCATACCAAAGCTCGGGTGATCCACATAGGCATCGCCGCTGATTAACACTACATCACAGGAATCCCACCCTAATTCGGTCATCTCCGCACGACTGGTTGGCAAGAACGGGGCAATACCGAAGCACTCCGCCCAATACTTAGGGTAGCGGGTCAGTGGAGCAGCTTGAATCTGAGGCATAAAGGGTTCCTGGGGGCATACAGCAAGGCAGCGCATTTTACATACAATAGCAGCGCACTTCGAGCACACCCAGCATTCTGGGCACGGTTAATAAATGTGCACGCGTCATCACATAGCCGCTTAAAACTTCATCGCACGCAAACACTCGTGTAAACTCCAAAAAACCACTAAATCAGCGTGGTTTGTACAGGAGTCTTAGCGATAGTATTCGTCTTTCCTGTGCGTCTCGCTACCGACGCCCATCAGACGCCCATCAGGAGTATCGGCAACCATGAAAAAAAGCGGCCTTGCAGGTGTTACCGATAAAAACAACTACAACATTAATTTCGATCACCCCACGCCAGACCAGATTTTTGCTTTCATACGCGATGAAATTGTCGGCATGGTACTCAAGCCCGGTGAAAAAATTCCCGAAAACCAAATGGCAGAAAAATTTGGCGTAAGCCGAACACCGGTGCGCGAGGCCATAGTGAAGCTCGCGAACCTCGGGTTTGTCGAGGTGCGCCCGCAACGCGGGACATTTGTCACCAAATTAAGTATGCCTTTGATTCTGGAAGCCCGTTTTATTCGAGAAGCTATCGAAATTGCTGTTGTCAGCTCCCTCGCGCAAATGGACGACCCCAGTGTATTGCACGAGTGTGAAAACATTCTCGAACAACAGGTGGTAGCTGCGAACGCGCAAGACGCAATGACGTTTCAATACCTGGACGACGAATTCCACCGCGCGCTGGCAGGTGCGACCGGTTACAGTCGGGTCAGTAAAGTGATAGAAGCCGAAAAAGCCCATATGGATCGCGTACGCAACCTCAGCCTGGTAGAACTGACCGGCCAGTACGAACAGGTGCTCACCCAGCACAAAGCCATTATTAAGGCGATTAAAAGCGGTTCCGTCGAAGACGCCAAAGCCGCGATGGGTTATCACATGAAAGACGTGTTCAACATTCTTCAGGTCGCCCCGGAACAACACCCCGAGTATTTTATATAGCCCTGCGCCGGGCACGTCATCGCCAAGCCAAGCCACCAATTTTCAGGCAAAAAAAACCACACCCGAAAGTGTGGTGAGCAAGCTACAAACTCTAAACCACACTCAGTACCCCGAGAGGTAGCTGAGTGTGTAATCGAGGGCTATGTCTAATTAGAAACTGGCTCGAATACCCAGTGTGTAAGTCGCGCCAGGATAACGCAGGTTAAAGGTGTTGCCATCGCTCTCAAACACTGAACGCATGGGTTCGTTGGTCAGATTGTAGGCGTCCAGCGATACAGTCACGTTGTAATCGCTAAACATCGGCAGATCGTAGCTCGCAGATAAATCCAACTGCGCGCGATCATCCGCCAGCAACGGCGACCAACCACCTCCGGTTTCCGTACCCTCTTGCAAGGTGTAAGTCACACGGGTTTGAAAACCGAAATTTTCATAGTATGCGGTGAAGTTGGTGGTATCGCTGATACCGAAGATCTCACCATCCGGGTCACTGGCGTCCTGATCGATTTTGTTCATACTGGCGTTAAAACCTAAGCCCTGTACGATGAAATCCAGCGGCATAACCCAAATGGCTTCCCAACCAGTGAGGGTGGTAACACCTTCGATGTTCACATCGTCAGAGATGTTTGTCATGCACGTACCTTCTTCAATACCACCGCAATCGGCAACCGCAGCCAGCTGAATATCGGTCAACGAGTCTTCGGAAACTTCGAAGTCATAGCCAAGCGCTTCCACAGCGGCTTGAACTTCGTTCAGCGGAATCTGTCTGTCGCGTGGTTTTACGAAGCCGGTAATGTCTTTCTGATAGTAATTCAGGCCGACATAACCCAGATCACCGAAGTACCATTCGCCACCTAGGTCGAAGTTGGTGGATTCGAACGGTTGCAGCTGGTAGTTGCCCACCGCCACTTCGTCGACACCAGAACCATTCCAGGCGGCGGAGGGGAACATGGAAGACGGATTCGCACGAGTCAAACTGCGTGATGCACTACCGCGGACTTTAAAGCTCTCAGTGACGTCATATACAGCGTTAAAGCTTGGCAAAATACGGCTGTAGTCCGACGTTTTAGTCAAACCGTTGGCAGAGATGGTTTGCTCGGTATCGACCAAACGGACACCAAAGTTGGTACGGAACGGACGACCGGCAACTTCGCTCTCACTGTTACCTTCCACGTAGACCGCAAAGATTTTCTCTTCGATGTCGCCGATAGTGGAACCAAACTGGTCGCCGCCAGCGCTGCTGTCTGGTACGAAGTTGTCGTAATCAACGGCGTCCTTAACGGCCCCCCAGTTAACGCTCGCGATCCCTTTCACACCTTTACCGGTGAGATCAGTGATCGGCGAATCAATCACATAATTTGCGAAATTATCGTTGAGGTCGGAAGTGCGCACCCTGTTATTCCAATCATCGCCACCGGTAAAGCCCGTGGTATCAGAAATGTTTTCATCCCAGTGAACGCCGAACTTAATGCCGCTGATATCCGCGTCTTCACCCAGCGCGAAATCGGCTTTAAACGATGTGGTTTCGGTGGTGCGGGCATTGCGCTGAAAACGGAAGTCCCCCGCCTGGTAAGCATCGCCTTCGGTACCCGGGCCTGCGCCGAAGGTCCAACCGGAACCGGCACTAGCTACATCTACCGAGTGGGTGACCGTGGGCATTTTGCTGTTGTAATCGTGAGTCATTACCCCGGGCGCGGAGTAATAGAGCAAGTAGGGCTCATCGCGGTCAAAGTCAGATTCGGTGCGTGAACCGGACAGGTCCATCACAAACACGTCGCTTATCTGCCAGTGTAAGCTCGGCATAATCGAGGTATAGGTCAGCTCTTCTTCGTATGCCCGAGAACCGACCCAAGCGCGGTTGTTGTAAAAGGTTCCGCTTTGCACCACACCGTCATCATTCAACTGAATGTTTTCTGGAATCCAGGCGAGGCCATACTGCAAATAGTTGCGGCGATAAATGTTAACCAATTCGTTACGCACGAAGGAACGATCAGCTTCCGCACGCAAAATATCCAGCGATGCTTCGATGTTTTCGTTGGGTCGGAACTGCGCGGAGAGAATCATCGACAGGGAGTCGCGATCACCGTAGGTGTACATCGGACGGCCGATGTAAGGCAGCTTCATGTTATCCAGCTGTTCATCGGTTAAGCCAGAGACGGCATTCAGATCGAGTTGATCGCCAACATTAACGCCGGGATGCGCCGCTGCGTAATCGGCGGTCGCGATGTCGGTATAGTTGAAGGTGTTTGCTCCAGTGCTTTGATAGTAACCTTCACGCCCTTCCGTATTTCCGATACAGCCGGATTTACGTCCTAATGGCTGATCATCGTCATCAACGGCGTCATACCAATGCGCAACACAGCCATCCTGGTAATTACCCACGGACTCAAAACCATCGGTGCGCGATTTGCTGTTTTTACCTACGATACCAGCCAACACGCCGAATTTTTCGGTGTCATAGCCGTACATAAAGCTGTATTTCGGGCTGGTTTCGCCGCTCATTTCGTTGTAAGCCCCTTCCAGGCCTACGCGAAAGTGGGAGCCATCCCCCATATCAGAAGCTCGTATGGTACGCATATTCACATAACCAGACACACCACCTTCCACCTGCTGCGCGCTACTGGTTTTGTTTACCGCCAACGAGCTGAACAATTCCGGCGGGAACATATCCAGATCCACCTGACGTCCTTTCTGACCAGAGCCCAGACTGCCGTCGGATGCAACCGAAATGGAGTTACCATTCATCACCACTTTGGTAAATTCAGGCCCCAGGCCACGTACAGAAATCTGCTGACCTTCACCAGTAACTTCGCGCTCGATGCGCACACCAGGAATTCGCGACAGCGATTCCGCCAGGTTCTGGCTAGGCATCTTGCCGATATCGTCCGAGAACACTTCATCGGAAAACCCAACGGAATTGCGCTTTGCCGCCGTTGAATTGAGAAGACTGGCGCGATATCCCGTCACCAGGACCTCTTCTTCCAGATTTGATGAATTTTGGGCTTGAGCCATACTCGCCGCTACACAAAGGCTCAAGAATCCGGTTTTGCTAATTGAGAATCTATTTCTTATTTTCACTGAGATACCCTCAAGGGAATTTATTATTAGTTCCGCACTTCTAAATATCGAAACCTCTCCGAGCTTTGGAAGCCGGCAACTGAGGGAGCGCCATTATTAGAAACATGTTGGCACCTTAACGCATACATGTATACATGAATGCATGAGCGACACAATGCTAACCCTTTAGTATGTGCTGGTCAACGTATCGTTGTTGTTGGGTGCTTCTTTGGTCTGAGAGTTCAATCGAGAGTCTTACTTTTAACGGGCTAACTTATCCACAGCGAGGCTCAGGCGTAGATGGAAAGCAGAGGGCGATAGTCGTCGGCATACAAGGTAAAACAAGAAGATAAATACAAATATGAGATGTTTTTGACGCCAAAAATGGTTTTTTTGACCTCTCCGCCAGCGCGGCCGAAATCGGCAATCTCAACCAGCACCAGCCAATGACGGGGGCGATTTGACTCAGTATTTGCGCTGAAATTGCGACACTAGCTGCGCTGGAAATATCAGCGGCGAACCCCAATAATAGGCCGCTCAACCCGTCGGGAGCAGAATCATGCAAGCAAAACAGCCACGAGCCGTCGTCGCAGATCCGGTTTGGGAGACTATTCGCCAGGAAACCCTGCAAGAGGCGGAGCAAGAGCCAGCGCTCGCCAGCTTCCTCCACGCCACAATTCTCAATCACTCCACGCTGGAAAGTGCGCTGAGTTTTCACCTCGCCAACAAACTTGCTAGCCCGGCGCTAAGTGCGTTGCAAGTTCGGGAAATTATTGAGGACTCGCTGGAAAACCATTGCGATCTTGGCGATATCGTGCGCGCGGATATTAAAGCCGTATTTGATCGCGATTCTGCCTGCGATTCTTATCTACTGCCGTTTCTCTACTTCAAAGGTTTCCACGCACTGGAATCCTTTCGCGTGTCCAACTGCTTATTTAAACAGGGGAGAAAATCCCTTGCGTTTTTTCTGCAAAGCCACATTGCGTTAACGTTTGGGGTCGATATTCACCCTGCCGCCAAGATCGGCCGGGGCATTATGCTCGACCATGCCACCGGTATTGTGATCGGAGAGACCACCGTCGTTGACGACGATGTATCCATCATGCAAGCGGTAACCCTGGGTGGAACCGGTAAAGAAGCGGGCGATCGGCACCCAAAAATTCGTCGCGGTGTGCTGATCAGCGCGGGCGCCAAGATTCTGGGCAATATCGAAATTGGCGAAGGTGCCAAGGTAGGGGCTGGTAGTGTGGTTTTAAAACCGGTCGAACCTCACACTACCGTGGTCGGGGTGCCTGCGGTAACTGTAGGCAAACCCAATACAGATAACCCGGCGCTGGATATGAATCATCAAATCAGTTGTGATTGCTAGGGTTTAGTCGCATCGGGAGGTGCCGTGAAAACTCATAACCTCGCCAATATGTGCGCAGCCCGAGGCGCACATAAGCAGGCGATCAACCCCCAGAGCCACCCCGGCGCATTCGGGCAACCCGGCGTCCAGCGCAGCAAGAAAATCGTTATCTAGCGCCATTTCGGGTTTGCCCTGCGCGACCCGGGCTTTGTTGTCCTGCATAAACCGCGCTCTTTGCTCCTGTGCATCCACCAGCTCCCAATACCCGTTCGCCAGCTCGATTCCGCCCCAGTAAACCTCAAACCGGCGTGCGACCGGCACACCGGTTTCGTCTGGTACGACCCGCGCCAAGGCACACTGGCATGCGGGAAAATCACGAATAACCACCAGACCGTCTCCCAGTTGCGGCTCGACACAATGGGTAAAAAGCAGATCCAGCCACAAACCGCGAGGCTCATCGAACCAGTCCACCCCCAGGTGAGCACGCGCATAGTCCGCCAACGTCTCAGTACTGCAGGTGTGCGGATTCAGGCCAGTATGCTGTTCAAATACAGCGCCGTACTCGGTAACCACGACAGCAACACCCGGTTGAATCGCGCGGCACAACGAGACAACCTCGTCACTCAGCGCACGGTCATCCATACCGCAGCGATACCACTCCAGCATGGTGAATTCAGGGTTGTGTATGCGGCCGGATTCATCGGCGCGAAACGCCTTGCCCAGGTAATAGATATCACCAGAACCCGCAGCGAGAAGCCGCTTCATAAAAAATTCCGGTGAGGTCTGCAAATAACCGGATAGGGTGCTGCCGGCGCTCCCCACCGCACGAGTAACACACAGACTGTCCAGGTTGAGATCGGTCACGGTGGCTCGTCCGATCACCGGTACATCGACCTCCAGTACTGAGCGGGCAGCAAAAAACGCCCTCACCTGCTGAATCATTTGAGCGCGTCGCGCGAGTGCATCCATTGTTGCAGTGGGTTGCCAGCTCATACTCTTTCTTTTCTCAATCGCGTTAGACGAAAAAAAAGCTGACTTATGTCAGCTTTTTCTAGCAGTTTCGCGACGCAATAGGCATCGCAAATCGACCAAGGCGCAAATTACTTGTTCGCGCGCCCCAGGTACTCGCCAGTACGGGTATCAACGCGGACAGTCTCGCCTGTGGAAAGGAACAAAGGTACTTTAACCACGGCGCCGGTAGACAGCGTGGCTGGCTTGGTGCCGCCTTGCGCGGTATCGCCTTTCAAACCCGGGTCCGTTTCCACAATTTCCAACTCGACATGGTTAGGCGGCGTTACTGCCAGTGGGGAACCGTTATACAGGGTTACAACAACAGTATCCTGCTCGTTCAACCATTTTGCAGAATCACCGACCACAGACGCGTCGCCCTGGAACTGCTCGAACGATTCAGGCTCCATAAAGTGCCAGAACTCGCCGTCGTTGTAGAGATATTGCATATCGCGATCAACTACATCAGCACCTTCGAGAGATTCACCCGATTTAAAGGTGCGTTCCCAGACGCGGCCGGATTTCAGGTTTTTCATTTTTACGCGGTTAAACGCCTGGCCTTTACCAGGCTTTACAAATTCGTTTTCGACGATGGAACAGGGATCGCCGTCGAGCATAACTTTTAAACCGCTCTTGAATTCGTTGGTAGAATAGGTAGCCATTTTGACCTCAAAAGTACGTGAATCTTTGCTGTATAGAAAAAAGGCGCTAATGATACCTCACACCATTCCAACTTGGCAGCACAAAAGCTGGCAGGAACAACTTACTAATCAAATTACCAAACCCGCAGATCTCCTGTCGCGTCTCAGCCTGGACAACCAGTGGTTGCCAGCGGCAGAGCGTGCAGCAGCGCTGTTCCCGTTGCGCGTCAGTGAGGCCTTTGTGTCACGCATGCGTCCAGGCGACCCAAACGACCCGCTGTTGCTACAGGTATTACCCCTGGGAGAAGAATTCGCGGTAACGCCAGGCTATTCTGAAGATCCGCTAGAAGAAGAAAAAAGCAATCCTGCACCAGGGCTTATCCACAAATACCACGGCCGCGTGCTATTAATCGCCGCGCCTCACTGCGCCATCAATTGTCGCTATTGCTTTCGCCGGCACTTCGATTACCGCCAAAACACCCCCTCGCGCACCGAGTGGCAGGCGGCGCTGGCGTACATCAAAACTCGCCCGGAGATCGACGAGGTGATCCTCAGCGGTGGCGACCCCTTGATGCTGGGCGATAAACAATTGCGCTGGTTGTTAACCGAAATTGATGCCATCCCCCATATCACTCGGATCCGAATTCATTCCCGACTACCCGTTGTATTGCCGGATCGATTCACCTCAACACTGCTGGAACTGTTGAGCGCCACCCGCGCGCAAATGGTTGTCGTGGCGCACTGCAACCACTCGCAGGAAATCGACCAGAGTGTCGAGGCTGTCTTCGAAGCTCTCAAGCAGGCAGGAATAACCTTACTTAACCAGACAGTACTGCTAAAAAACATCAATGACAGCGCAAACATTCTGATCGAGCTAAGTAAACGGTTGTTCCAAAGCGGCGTACTACCTTACTATCTCCACCTGCTGGATCGCGTATCCGGTACCGCTCACTACGAAGTTGATGAATTAGACGCCAGGCGACTCAGAGAAGAGCTTCTCGCCCAACTCCCGGGTTATCTGGTCCCCACGCTAGTCAAGGAAGAGCCCGGAGCCCCGAGCAAAACACCCATTCGCTAGCTACTGCAATCTGACGCTAAATCCGCGAAAAACGGTGTCAGATGCAGAAACCGCTATACTTTAGCAAATGGATCGGGGATGGAGACACCCAGAGTTAGAATGAACCAGCCGAGTTTACCTGAATACATTAACGACCTGCAGTTGCCAACAACGGACCTCACCAAGTTGAGCTTCTGCGCGACTCGTCCGGCGAAAGTGGAAGAGTGGGCAAACGAATTTCGCGCCACTCAAACCACAGAAACCAGTATTCTGCTCTACCACAGCCTGCCCGAAGCTGCCCGTTTAAAATGCAGCTATGACACGCGTCTCGAGATCCTCGAAGCGTTGCGTCCAGCCGCGCAAAACGCGGTTCAGGGTCTAACCCGCAGCTTTCTGCAACAGCCGATAAACCTTCCGGAGAGCGCACAAAAAACCGCAATCATTGCCCAGGCAATTCAAAAATCGATGATTGACGGCTACGGCCGGTGCGTTTCGGATATTTGCGCCCAAAAGCGCTTCAAGCCCGTGGTTATGGAAGCGCTCGCCAAAGCGTTGCATCGCGCAATTACCGGCATCGGGTTGATCTTTTTCCGCAATTATCAACTCTATACCCAATTGCCCACGGGCTTTTGGCACCAGCTACACGTCTATTTCCAAATTGCAGAATACTTTGACCTGCTCGCCACTCCGGTAAAAGACCCGCTGCTGCTGAGCCGACCAGCGACCAATATCCAAACCGCGTATATGCGTGTGCTGTTGATGGCGACCGCCCGCATGAATCAATTGAGCCGCAACGATATCGCTCATATTTACAATGCACTCGAGAGCTGGTCACAATATGCGCGCCTGCATCCATCCGTGCTGCAGGACAAAGACAACTTTTATCTAATCAATTTAAGCCGCGATCAGGGGCCAATCTATAAGTCGCGCTTCAACGGCAGCGAGATGGACCGCGTATTGGAGTTGGACTTTAGAGTACTCGTTAACCAGCTAAGTAAATACGCCCCCTCGTCCGACGAAGATCCGGATGTTCCCATTGGTGGCTCAGCCGCTATATCGGTTCCATCAGGGTTCCCACCGCCCTTGCTTGATCATCTCATGCAAAGCTGGAGCAGTATTGCCCAGCGCAAACAAGAACGTCGCGCGGTGCAGTCCCTGGCAGAGGTCAGTGTAGGAATGGTCGATACCCACTACCTGCTGTGCGGTGAACAACCCTTCGATGAGTTTGCGGCAGAAGATGTGTTTGACGAGGGCTTTGAACACTCAGTTATCGATATGCTCAACACAGGTATCGGCTCCGGTGACGATAGCGTAACCAAGCGCAAAGCTTCAATTGTTTATCAGGTTCATATCCAAAACGTGAGCGCCGGGGGTTGCTGCCTGCTGTGGAAGGGTGAGATCCCCACAAAACTCCGTGCCGGGGAGATCATGTCTATTAAAGAAAGCGGTCGTCACAGCTGGAGCCTCGGTGTGGTGCGCTGGGTACGCCAATATCGCGGCCAGTCTCAGTTGGGCATTCAAACCCTGGCGAACCATCCCAGACCCTACGGGATCGCACAAGGGTTCGATATGGGCGGCTACTCGGACTATATGCGAGCCTTTTACCTGCCTGCGAGCAAAAACGGTCGTCAGCCCGAATCGCTGCTAACCGCCAGCGCACCTTTCAAAGAATTGGATAAAGTTAAGCTGTTTGATGGCGACAGTTCGGTCTCCGCAAAACTTAACAAACTGGTATTTGCGACCGGCGCTGTTCAACAATTTATATTTAACACGTTGGATGCACCACAAACCCAACCGAAACGCGTTGCAGGCAGCCGCACACAAGAACAATTCGACGACGAATGGGATTAATATTTCGCAACCCAATTCCATTAAAGTTGAGCCACGTCTGGGGCTACACGGGTATTTCTAGTACACTCGAAATTACGCAACGCATTAACTGGTCAGGGATTAGTCACTACAGTCCGGTTACAATTCATACGTACCTCTAAAATTTAGCTGCAGTTAGCCAATCTATGTCGCAAACCAAAACCATCAGGTTGCTTATTCTCAACGACTCTCGCGCTGAAGCGGAGCGCCTTATCAGCATGCTCCACAATGCCGGACGGCCGGTGCGTGCGCAACACGTAGAGAATGACGAAGCACTGAACAAATTGCTTCAGGAAAAGGTGTGGGACCTTATGGTCGGCCTCGACACCACGACCAATCTCAAACCTTTAGATGCTATTCGAATCATCCGCCGGTTGAACAAGGATGTACCGCTCATTCTCCAAACCAACGACGAAACCATTCGCGGTACTGTCGATGGCCTTAAACTCGGTGCGGTCGACGTAGTCAAAGTCGACGAAGACCAGCACCTGTTATTCGTTATTCAGCGGGAATTCAACAACCGCGAAGACCGCGATCGCCGCCGGGTCGCCGAGCGCCGTTACAACGAAATCGAGCGCCGCAACCAGCAGTTACTGGACAGTTCCCGCGATGCAATTGCCTTCGTGCAAGACGGCATGTTTCTGTATACCAACGACTCGTTCGTGGAGCTGTTAGATTACGACAGCCGCGACGATCTCGAATGTATGCCGGTGATTGATATCACCAAAGACCGCGACCAGGATAAAGTTAAGCGCTTTCTTAAAGATTTTATGCTCAAGGGCAGTGACATCGAATCCACCAAGCTGGAGTTTTCGGTGATCACCAAAGACGGCGCGGAACGACCTCTCGCCATTGAGGTGCGCAAATCCACGTTTGAAGAAGAGCTTTGCACCCAGTTCCTCATTCGCACCAGCACGGCGGACAGCCAGGAACTGGAAGCACAAATTCAGCAAATCAAAAGTCAGGATCTCGCCACCGGTTTATACAACCGGGGTTACCTGCTGGACACCTTACACCTGGTGGTGGAAAACGCGGCCAGCGGCGCCAACAACAGTGCGTTAATTCATATTGGCGTGGACAAGTTTCACGAAATCGTGGATGGCAAGCTGGGTATCGCCTCAGCAGATCTGGTGATTGGATCGATTGCCGATTTTGCGAAGTCTCAGGTGAAGGCCGACGACGTTCTGTGCCGCTACAACGATAATTCGTTCATGCTGGTTATTCCCAATATCGACCCCGAAACCGCGTTGGCGCGCGCGAAAACACTCTGTCAGAAGCTCACGTCCCACATTGTCGATATCGACGGCACCACTTTGCAGTTCGCCTACGCTATCGGCATCTCGGTCGTCAACGAGACAACCGCCGACGCAGAAACGCCCATAGGCCAGGCGGTAAAAGCCTACGAACTAGCGCGTGCAGAGAGCTCGAACAACGCCGAGGACAAAGTGCGCCTGTACGAACCGGAGACTCGCGAGGAAACCAAGCGCGACGTTTCCCACTCGGTACAAAAAGCGCTGGACGAGGGGCGCTTTAAACTGCTGTTCCAGCCAATTTTGAGCCTGCGCGGTTCAGACCGGGAACACTACGAAGTGCTACTGCGAATGATTGGTGAAGACGGCAGCGAAATTTCGCCGCAAGAATTTTTGTCCGCTGCAGCTAAAATTGGTGCGACCACCAAGATAGACCGCTGGGTGATTCTGGAATCCATTAAGCTGCTATCGGAGCATCGGAAAAACAGCACCAACACCCACCTGATCATCAATCTCAGCCGTGAATCCGTACTCGATGCCACACTACCGCCCTGGATTAAGGTCGCCTTCAAAGCAGCCAACCTTCCGCCAGACGCCTTGGTATTTCAGCTCAACGAAATTGACGTGAACGACCATCTCAATGTTGCCGCTACCTTCTCGGAGCAGGTGACCAAGCTCGGATCCAGCTGCAGTATCACCCGCTTTGGTTGCGCGTTAAACCCGTTCAACGCGCTCCAACACGTGAAGGCTTCACATATCAAAATCGATGGTTCTTTCACCCAGGAGTTGCAGGAAAATACGCCGGAAGCGGTTCAGGCACTGAACGAGTTGGTTAGCGAGCTGCATAAACTCGATAAAATCACCATTGTTCCGTTTGTCGAGAACGCCAGCGTGCTCTCGAAGCTGTGGCAATCGGGTGTGCATTACATCCAGGGTTACTACCTGCAGGGACCAGCCGAAGAAATGAACTACGATTTCGATACTGAGAGCTAACTGGCCCCGCAATCGTTAAGTGACGCGAATTTTCGCGTCACTCCATTTCCCGATCCCTGAACCCCATAAGATAGAGAATGGCATCAAGGCCCAGCGTAGAAATCGCTTGTTTGGCTTCTGCCCGCACCAAGGGTTTTGCGCGAAAAGCAATTCCCAACCCGGCAATACTCAACATTGGCAGATCATTCGCGCCATCACCCACGGCAACAACCTGTTCCAGACTAATGCCTTCCTGCTCAGCAAGGGAGCGCAACAACTCGGCTTTGCGCTGACCATTAACAATCTGACCGGTAACATTACCGGTCACCTTGCCATCGACAATTTCCAGCTCATTGGCAAACACATAGTCGATACCCAGTTTCTGCTGAATATAGCGACCAAAATAATTAAACCCGCCGGAAAGGATTGCGGTCTTGTAACCCAGTTTGTTCAGGGTGGACACCAGCCGCGCAGCACCTTCTGTCAGTGGCAATCGCTGCGCGATGCCGTCCAGTACAGATTCATCCAACCCTTTTAACAGCGCCATGCGGGCACGGAAGCTCTCGTTGAAATCCAGCTCGCCACGCATCGCAGCCTCAGTAATTGCAGCCACTTGATCACCCACGCCAGCGGCTTTCGCCAACTCATCGATAACCTCGGCTTCAATCAAGGTGGAGTCCATATCAAAACACACCATGCGCCGGGTGCGCCGGAACATGTTGTCCTCCTGGAACGCAATATCCACATCCATGTCCGATGCGATATCAGCGAGCGCCGCGCGCAGAACAGTAATATCCGCGACCCGGCCACGGGCTGAAAACTCAACACACGCCTGCCCTTTGTTTTCGGCATCCAGCGGCACTCGCCCGGTAAGACGGGAAATATTGTCAATATTTAGGCCGTGCTCAGCAAGAATTTCCGCGAGCGCAGAAATGTGGCTAGCTGTAATGTGGCGTGCGAGCAATGTCACAATATGGCGCTGTTTACCTTGCTGCCCCACCCAATCACTGTAACTCTGTTCACTGATAGGCTGAAAGCGCACTTGCATACCCGAGTCGTGCATTCGGTACAAAATATCTTTCACCGCCAGAGCCGAGGCTTCCTCCGACGGTAACTCGACCAACATGCCGAGCGACAGATGATCGTGGATCACCGCCTGGCCAATATCGAGTATGTTCGCGTTGTTGCGAGCGAGGATGGCTGTTACAGATGAAGTAACCCCCGGTCGATCTTCACCAGAGATATTGATAAGAATGAGTTCGCGCACACCTATTTCCTGTTGCCTGCAGCCCAACGAAACGCCGTTGGCCAAAACGACTGCGCATTATAAATGACTAGACCGCAAAAACGAGCATTTGCCAAGCCGCGCCAATCTCACTAATGTATGCGACAAAAACCCGCAGAGGATCGCCCGTTGCGCATAAAACTCGATTTCGCCAGTCTGAACCTCGGCCTGGCATTAGGTATAGCGCTTATTGCGATAGCCACCCTGCCCCATTTTAACCGCCTGCCCGAACGCTACCTCTCGGTGTACGGCCAAAGCCTCGCAACCATGGCAGCGGCACAGGCGATTGAGCCGACATTTAAAAACGATTTAATCAGCCAACAGGCCATTCTGCGGGAAGTGATGGGACAACCCAAAACATTGCTTGCCACCATTCACGATGTAGAACATCACCTGGTGGTGCAGGCGGGTGATTCCCGCTCATTAGACGCACACCTGAATGAGGCTTATACGGCACCGATTCTGTTGCACAACAATATCGCCGGCTACCTGAGCGTGCACCTCGCAGTAGAAAAAACCGGGGCAGAAACCGTGTTTGTGATAGCCGTGCTCGGCAGCGTATTGCTTGCGGCATTTTCCCTGTGGCAATTGCAGCAGCAGGGGCGGCTGCTCTGGCCCGCCTTACCACGGGCCCGCAAAGCGAGCCCGCCGCTAGACGTCGACAACGCTCCGCAAGCGCAGGAAGACGACACAGAAGAGCTGGAATCAAACGAACCCCGATTGGTATACGCGATCATCCATATAAAAAACCTCCGCGTTTTGCAACAGCAACTCAATGCAGATAATTTTCGCAAAACCCTATTGGCTGTTGAGCACACGATCAGCGACGTGCTCGCGCTCTACGGCGGTGACGGCTTCGAGTGGCGCCAAAACCTGGTGGAGTTGCGTTTCCTGGCCAACGACGCTGAAGATGAGGCGCTGTTTCGCGCTGTGTGCAGTGCGTGGTTAATCGTGGAACTGTGCAGTATCGTCAACACCATTCCGTTGGATTTGGCAGCACTGGTTTCTGCCAATCACCAGGATCTCACGCCGAGTGAACTCCAAATTTCCGGATTGGTTCTGGAAACCCAGGCCGCAAACGATGAACTCATCAGCAGGCGGCTGCAACTATTGGAACTGGGTGCCGAAGGTGGACGCATGATAGTTGCGGATATCGTGCAGCCCTACCGTACTCTATTGGAAAAACAGCGTTCACAACTCGCCCAACTCTGACGGGTGCTAACCAAGCACATCACTCGCTCGCCACAAATGCGCACCACCCCGATTTTCAGCTCCCGAAAAACTCGCTCGCCCACAGAGTGTTTGTGGCGATAGCGGGGTGCTCGCTAACCCCTGGACACAGAGCTGACACAATTGAGCGGCTGTGTTTGTCACATATTTTTCAATTAAATCGCATGCGTTTTTGGCGTAGACACTCGCGAGCATACGCCCCGGTAAACAGTGCGTGAAGGTGTGGTAACTAAACATTATCTGCAGCGTATGTTGGCATATTAAGAATAATAGTGAGAGCTGATGTGCCAAGAGATACCCGGCCGGGAACAATAATCAACAGGACAGGTCGATGGATTCAGTCGCAGAGTACGAGATCCGACGACAATCAATCCCGGCGACATTGTGCATTTTAAGGTTTAACCGGTAACGGGATTATTTTGTGAGGAATTCATTCATCGGAAAGTGCATGATATAACCCGTCTGAGAGCGTTTTTGTCATGTAGGTTTCACAATCTCACTTTAGCCTTAGCGCGAATTGGATGGCCCCAAAACCGACCCGTTGTAACAGCGTACGGAGTGCCTATTTGGGACGCTCCACGCGCCAGAGAAAGGCGACTGACCATCCGCACATCGCGCATAGGGATCATTTATGATCAACGTCGAACAAGCCATCACTAATAAATTTCCCACGTTTGCGAGCAAGCCTGCACTTATTCGCAAACCGACACTGTCGCTCCTGAAACGATTGATTCATGAAAATGAAATCAATCAGTTTCTAACCGATAATCAGTCCGCACGCGGTATCGATTTTATCGACAGCGTGCTCAACTACTTTAAATTTGAGTACACAGCAAGCCAGCGTGATATCAACCAGATACCATCAAAAGGTCGGGTTGTGATTATCGCCAACCACCCTATTGGTTCACTGGATGGACTGGCAATTTTGAAGCTGGTCAGCGAAGTGCGCAAAGACGTGAGAATCGTCGCCAACGACATGCTTATGCATTTTGAAAATCTGCGCGACCTGCTAATACCGCTGGATAACATGACCGGCGGCAGTGCGCGCCGCAGCTATAAACGCGTGATTGAGTCGTTAGAGAACGAGCAGGCGATTATCGTTTTTCCGGCAGGCGAAGTTTCCCGCGCTCACGCGACAGGTGTAAAAGACGGTGCCTGGCGCCCTGGCTTTTTACACTTCGCGCGCAAAAGCCACTCGCCTATATTACCCGTGCACATCAAGGCAAAAAATTCTCTGCTGTTCTACGGGGCGTCGGCGCTGTTTAAACCTTTGGGCACCGCACTGCTCGCTCACGAAATGTTTAATAAGCACTCGCGCCGTATCAGCTTCAGTATTGGCGAGCCAATCCCCCATGCTGCGCTGTTCACTGACCAGATTCAGGACCGCACTCTGGTCAAGCGCCTGAAAAAACACGTGTATAGCCTTGCGCACAAGAAAAATAATCCGTTCGCGACCCAAAAACGTCTCGCCGCACCTGAGTCACCGGAAGATCTGGAACGGGAACTGGCAAGCGCGCAACAAATCGGGATGACCCGCGACAACAACACCGTATACCTGGTCCGCTACCGCCCCCACTCCGCAGTCATTCGCGAAATCGGGCGTTTGCGCGAGCTGACATTTCGCGCGGCGGGAGAAGGTACCGGCCAAAAACGCGATCTGGACGAGTTCGACACTTATTACGAACACCTGGTGTTGTGGAATGCCAATGCTCGGGAAATTGCCGGTTCTTACCGTATCGGTAATGGTCAGCACATACTCGCGGAACACGGCATAAAAGGTTTTTACACCAGTACACTCTACCGCTTTGATTCGCGCTTTGCGGAATATTTTGCTCAGGGCGTGGAACTGGGGCGCAGTTTTGTTTCCCCCAAATATTGGGGTAAAGCCTGTCTGGATTATCTCTGGCAGGGACTCGGCGCCTACCTCGCACACAATCCTCATTTGCGCTACCTGATTGGCCCCGTAAGCATGAGTGCGGACTATCCGCGTGACCTGATGGATACCCTGGTATTTTTCTACCGCCGGTATTACAAATTTGAAGCGGACATTGTAAAAGCCAATCATCCGTACCTGCTTTCCACAGAACGCATGGCATTTTTGGATAAAGAGTTCGGCGACCGCGACGCGGATGCAGCCTTCGACTTTATGCAGGAAATTTTTAACGAGCGCGGCCACAAGTTACCGGTGCTATTCAAGCAATATACGGCGCTCTATGAAAAAGGTGGCTTCAAGTCACTGGTATTCAGTCGCGACCCGGACTTCGGCGACTGTCTCGACGGCTTGTGCATGGGCGACATTACTTACCTTAAACCCAGCAAAGCGAAGCGCTACATAGGCGAACCTAAAGTGCCGCTAAACCAGTAACAATAAAAAAAGGGGCGCATGAAACGCCCCTTTTTTATTCCTGATCCCCGACCAGATTAAAGTCAATTAACGCAACGCTTTTTTCGCTTTTTCAGCCAATCCGGCGCTGTAATTCATGATGTGGAAAATCACATTTTGTTCGTTACTGCCGGACACAAGCTCCGCTCCTGGGCCGCGAGCAAAAATAGCAACATCTTCACCCCCGTGGGTTTCTGCATTGAGTGGCACCAGGCTTTCCTGATGGAATCCCGGGTCTTGCGTGTTCACTTTTTCCAGGTTTTTTCGGCCGGCGTCTACCGGGGCTGCATAACGGGAGTCGGCGTCTCGCTCCCCTTCATCAAACGCGAATCCTCGGCCATTCAGGTAGCCCACAGTGGTGTACGGCAGTTTATTTACGTCGCGGGCATAATCACCATCGGCTTTGGGTTTGGACTTGCCTAGAATCGGGTTACCGCGCGCTGAGTAGCCCGCCATAACAAAAACGTGGCTATGGTCAGCAGTAACAATAATCAGCGTGTCGTTGGGGTCCGTCCGCTCGGCTGCCAGCGCGACAGCGTCCGATAACGCGACAGTATCCTGCAGTGCGTTATACGCATTACTCGCATGGTGCGCGTGGTCAATACGGCCAGCCTCCACCACTAACATATAGCCGGATTTATGCTTGCTCAGCACCTCTAACGCGGCATCCGTCATCTGCGCTAGCGAAGGTTGCTGCGCCGCCGCTTCTTCGTGCAGGCGTTGACTTTCATACGCCATATGGGAGTTGCTGAACAAACCGAGCACAGGCCCCTGGGGATTTTCGACTGCCTGCTGAAGACTTTCCGCATCGGATACAAATGCACCACCAGGGTTATTCTGTCGCCACTCTGCCACCAGGTTACGGCCATCCTTACGCTTACCGACAAACTGTTTGCCATCCATCGTCACCGGCGTTTCCGGGAAAAAGTTGCGAGCGCCGCCGCCGAGAATAATTTCCGGTCCATCGATTGCGGGCGCTTTACTCTTTTTACCCGCCAACTGCTGCGCCAACTGATTTAGGCTCGGCGTAAACCCGGCCAACTGCGCGGCAATATCCTCGCACCCAGCCGCTTTCGCCGCTGCTGGCATTTCCGCATCATTTTCCCAATCCCGGTCGGATGAGGTGGCGTAGGTCGCGCCGGGAGTCGCGTGGGTAATACGGGCAGTGGACACCACACCGGTCGCCATTCCCGCCAGCTCAGCCAGCTCAACCGCAGACGCCAACGAGTGATCGTACTGACCACTGCAAGCGCTGCGGCTGATTTCGTCACTGACACTCAACATTCCTGCACGACTCTTAACACCAGTGATCAGCGCCGTCATGGTGCCTGCGGAGTCAGGGGTTTGCATATCGGTGTTGTAGGTTCTCGACAGGCCGGTGTAGGGGAACTCGTCGAAGGCAAGGTTGAACTCCTCGCCAGACTGCCCCTGTAATTGCCCTGCAAAAATACGCGCGGCAGTTACCGTACTCACACCCATGCCGTCGCCAATAAATAGAATTACATTTTTAGCTTTGCCGCGGCTGCGGTCGTGCATCAGCGCCCGCTTTTTCTCAATCGCGTTGGCGCCATCGCTGTACCACTGACGGGCGTCACCGGTGTATTGTAAAAAATCGGCATCCGACAACTTCGCGGCAAGCACACTGGAAGCCGTGCAGCTACCAATCAGCGCCAACAACATAGCGTTCAAATAACATTTACGAATCATGGCTCTCACTTATCCAAACAGGAACACAAACGCTTCCTGCACAATTATTAACAGTGGGAGGAGTGTAACGAATTTCCATGACGAAAAGGGGGGGATTAACGGCTAAAAAAACCCCGTCCCATAACAGGACAGGGTGTTTGGGAATCCTGTGAGTGGATTCACGTCTAGCATCGTTGGGGTGCTGCTAACCGCAGCGGTTGTGATGGTTTGCATGCAACGGGAAGCGTCACTGCTGTGCATCACATATCATAAATATAGGCAAAAAGCCGTATTTTGCTAAAGATCGCTTTTATATGAGCTCCCCGGATTTTGCCATCACTCGGTATATCAGCGCACCATGTTGCGACGCTCGCTTGCCGCTGGCACCTGGGTTCACTATAGTCGCCACTGCGAAATTTGTTCTCAGCCCTCGGTCGAAATACCACCTAAAAAGGCACCAACATGCAACGACAATTCCCTGCGACTCGCATGCGTCGCAACCGTTTCAGCGATTTTTCCCGCCGTCTCGTCCGCGAGAACAGCTTAACGCCCAACGACCTGATATACCCAGTGTTCATAGTGGAGGGTGAGAAACAACGCCAGCCAATCGCGTCCATGCCCGGGCAATATCGGCTAAGCCTGGATGAGCTGGAACGCGAGGTCGAAGAGCTGCTCGCGCTGGGAATTCCCGCAATAGCGCTGTTTCCCAACATCGACGCCGCGCATAAATCACTGAACGGCGAAGCCGCTTACGACGAAAAAGGCCTGGTGGCGCGCGCGGTGCAACGCCTGAAAGCCGCGTACCCGGAAATGGGGATTATCTGCGATGGCGCTCTCGATCCGTACACCACTCATGGCCAGGATGGCATCATCGACGATAACGGCTATGTACTGAACGACATTACCGTCGCCGCCCTTCAAAAGCAGGCGCAAGTTTGCGCGGCGGCGGGTGCAGACATTATTGCCCCCTCGGACATGATGGACGGGCGCGTTGGCGCGATTCGCACTGCCCTGGACGAACAGGGCCACATCAATACCCAAATACTCGCTTACTCGGCCAAATACGCTTCGTCCTATTACGGGCCGTTTCGCGATGCTGTGGGCTCTGCGAACTCGCTGGGTGGCGGCAATAAATATACCTATCAAATGGACCCAGCTAACAGCGACGAGGCTCTGCACGAAGTTGCACTCGACATCAGCGAGGGCGCAGACATGGTGATGGTCAAACCCGGTATGCCGTACCTGGACATCGTGCAACGAGTGAAGCAGGAGTTCGGTGTGCCCACGCTGGTGTACCAGGTGAGCGGCGAGTACGCGATGCACATGTTCGCGATTAATGCTGGCGCCCTCTCTGAGGCCGTGATTATGGAATCGCTGATGTGCATTAAACGCGCTGGTGCCGATGGCATTCTCACCTATTTTGCCAAACAGGCCGCGCTTCAGTTACGAACCCCTTGAGCTACTCCTGGTACCAATCGCCACTAGCTGTGCGGCGAATAAACAGTTGCGAAAACCAGTAAAAACGATCACCCCCTGCGTGTGCGGTGCAGTTGTAGCGACTGCGCCCAACCGGCAGCGGTTTCTCGGCTTGGGCACTGAAACGACCACCTTTACCTTTCACTGAAATCGCGCCCTGACCAGAGGCGAAGCACTGAATTGGCCCGATATGGCCGAGAATCGGCGAACTCAGCTCCAGTATCGGTTGCCCTTCATCAGCGGGTAGCTCAGGCTCATGCAACTGGCGCCCCTTTGAATCACGCACGACCGTTTTCAGTTTCACAAAAGGGACAGAGGCCACTTTGGTACCAAACTGTTCCATAGCGCCGTAACTGCCTCCCATTGGAAATCGTGGGATCAACTGGCGGTTACCGTCCGCTGCCACCGGGCCGGATTGCTGACCGAATGCCAGGTATCCCCCGCGCTTAAGTAGCGAGAGTAACTCGCTGTCGTATTCGCCAAAGGGGTAGGCGAAGAATTTAGGCGCTGAGCCAATTTCCTTCTTGATTCGCCCCTGTGCAAAGGTAATTTCCTTCAGCCGGCGCTCGTTAAACGCCGTCGGAGATTCATTTGCCCGACGCCGGATAAGATGGCTGTGACTATCTGTGTGGTTCGCAATAGTCACACCGCTTTTATGTAACTCTTTGAGTTGCTCCCACGACATAAACAAGGGGTTTTTCTCGTCGTGCGGCTCGCTGTTAACAAACACTGCAAACGGCCAATGGTGCTTTTTTAGCAGCGGCCAAGCCGTGTCGTATATAGATTTGTAGCCGTCATCAAAAGTGATAACAACGGTTTTCTGTGGCAAACTTTTACCATTGGCCGCTGCATCCAAAAGCTTGTGCAACTCTGCCAGCGAAACCACACGATAATTGTGCTTGGCCAGGTAATCCAGATGCTGCTCAAACAGTGCGGGTGAGGTGCTGGTTGACGGTGGCGTAGCGTCAGCAATATGGTGATATTGCAAAACCACCAGCGCAGAACTGGCCTGCGCCCAACCAAGTGCGACTGCAGCCGCTAAACACAGCCCTGCTTTTTTCCAAATATCCAACTGCTGTAACCATGCCCGCATCTATAAATTCTCCCGCAAATCGATTTACCCACAATATTTTAAAAACCTGGCAACACGCAAACCGCACAAAAAACACCTGATATACCTGAGTTTATCCGCAAGTGCCTTTTGCATTTACTTCAGCGGTTAAACCCTACAGGCCGCACAGAGCTCTGCTCAAATCTCAGCGATGTTTAAAACGGTAATATCTGTGACATTCGCAGATGTGAAATGACTCCACAGCGCATATGACCAGCCGTTAATCACCCTGGTTTTTAGCGAGAGAGTCGTTGGCGTTAGTCATATACTCGTCGTAGCGCTGGCGTTGCAGCGCCAGATAATGATCCAGCGAACAGCTGGCGTGGCAGGCAAAATTTTCTGCTAACAATTCAAAATGGCGGATTCGATCCAGTCGAAATGCGCGGTAGGCAAGGCGCAACTCACACCAGCCTACCAATGTCCAGGTAGCTCCCCAAAAAAACAATCCCAGGGGTAAAACACAGCGGTGTGATAACTGGGCCTGCGCATCCTCGTAGTCGATAGCGATTTTTTGCTGACTGCGGATAGCCGCCCGAATTTGCTCACTGTGAACCGAAACACTGAGCTGTTGTTGATAGTCCGGCACCTTGATTGCCGAGGTTTCTTCCAGCTCCCGCAGTTGCGGTGGCAGCACCGCGAGAATCTTGTTGAGCGCACTGCTCGCAGCAGCCGCCAGCTGACGATCGCTCCAGGCGCGAATCATCCGCGCCCCCAACAGCAGAGCTTCCACTTCATCGCGATCAAACATTAATGGGGGTAGATCGAACTGACGCTGTAACCGGTAGCCAACGCCAGCTTCGCCTTCAATAGGTACACCCGACAAACTCAGCGCTTGAATATCGCGATACACCGTGCGCTCAGATACCGCCAGCTGCTCGGCGATTTGCCTGGCCGTAAGTACCGTACGCCGGTTGCGCAACAAGTTGAGAATCTGGAAAAGTCGTTCTGCTTTACGCATATCCAGGGCTGAGTTTTCCGATTATTGCTGTTTTTACGCGACTTCCATCTGCGGATACACCTGAGTCACAATCGAATTCGACTGAAAACTCACTGTGCGCTCATCAATCAAGCTGATAAATGCGTCGAACGCGGGACTGCTCTCAATACGGTTTCCCCGTACACGGGCAGCCTCGGAATTCCAGTACATTATATCCTGCCATTGACCGCCGTCGATCCGCGTCAGGGAGCGATACATAAATCCATCTATCCGCAGTAAGAGCGCGTCCACTTGCGCACTGGCACAGATCAATTGCTCCTCCGACACACCCTGATTTAACTCGAACGTGTAAATACTGACCTTACTCTTCTCCATTGCTGACTCCTTGATCAACATAAACTGAATTTCATCGAACTTTGCTCGCGACCAGCCTGGTTTGCGATGGGTTCAGTGTAATCAAGGGCTCCTGACAGCGTCCTGTCAGGAGGTTTAAGAAGCCGCCTTAGCCACTCGCTTTGGAAGCCGTTGAGGGTTCAGGCTCGGTTGTCAGGTTATTCATCCAACGGCGCAACCGAATACGAATTCGCACCGGCATAAATTTCGCCATATCCTCGACGTACATGAGCAAGTAGATCGCCAAAAAAGGCAGGTTCAACCACAACACCCCCAGCACAAACAGCGGTAGGCCAATACACCAGGTCACAACGGTGTCCATTAACAGGCAGAACCGGTTATCGCCCCCTGCGCGCAGCACGCCCAGAATGCGCAACATGTTCAATACTTTCACCCAAATCAAAAGGGAGAATATCCCCAGGGTATCTGTGAGGAGCGCGGCAGTAGCCTCGTCCATATTATTAAACACGCCTACAATCAGCGGACGGCAGATGAATACGGCCAGGCTGAACAACAGCGCAACGGAAAGTGTGAGGCGGTCGAAGAAGCGGTAGAGCCGCCATGCGTCGTCGTTGCGAGAACCCCCAAGCGCTCGCCCGATCATTACCGCAGACGCATTCGCAAGCCCGATAAACAAAGCAAAAAACAAGCTCTCGATCGGCACAATCACACCCATCACCGCCAGCGCATCGGTACCCGCGTAACCCGTAAGTATGTGATAAGTCGCGTTGCCCACCCCCCACACCACATGGTTAACAATGATCGGCGAGGCAAAATTGAAATACCGCATAAACACCTTGCGGTTTAGCGCCTCGGCAAAATGCGTAATCCGCAACCCAAATCCGTGACCACTCAGGTACACCCAGCACAGTATTCCCGTCAGCTGAAGTACCCGCGACAGTAATGTCGCCCAGGCCGCACCCGCAACGCCCAATGCGGGAAACCCGCCATTGCCGAAGATCAACAAGTAGTTGAGAACCACATTCAGCACCGCGGCGATAGCGGCCATTACCAGCGGCACACCGGTATTGCCCAGCGCCCGCAGACCAGCCTCAAAAATTACGATGATCTGGGTCGAGAGCAGAACTAACGCAGTGATTCGCAGGTAGGTGGCGGTGAGCGCGACCACCTCCGGGTCCGGATTGATCAGGCTCACCCAGAAGTGGCTGAGGAACCCAAACGCCAGCGTAAATGGCACCATCACAGCAGTGCCAAACATCAAGGTCAGCGCCAGCGTGCGCTGACAAGAACGAAAATCGTCCGCCCCGGAATACTGTGCAACCAGTACGCTGCATCCCGCACCTATACCTGCCATTAGCACCAACAGCAGAAATTGCAGTTTGGCGGCCAGCCCAACGGCGGCAATTGCAGTGGGCCCAAGCCCGCCAACCATAATCACGTCTGCCATACCCAGCAGAGATTGAAGTACCATTTGCGCCGCTACTGGCAGCGCAAGGGCTGCAACCCGAAGCCAGAAAGCACGATTGTTTAAGCCTGTTGAATCAGAAGTAGGGGTGGAGTTTGTTGTTGCCATCGAGATACCGCACTCAATGTTGTACCGGCGTACCGGGGTGGAAAAACGCCGTCGAGCGACACTAAAAAACTGGCCGCATTGTAGGTGCTTTCTGCCTTTGGGAATATGGGTTAAGCTCGCATCTTCTATGTGCATTCCTATCATTCAACAGGAGCCACGAGATTGGAGCAAAACTGGGAAGACCGCCTGGAGCTTGGCCCTGACTGTTACGAGCGGTTCGTAGACCAGCAGCGTGTGCCCACGCTCAAGTCGCTAAATGTGGCGATCGCTGGAATATCCCAATTGCGGGGCGACTATTGTGTGGCCCGCAAGAAGCCTGATTACCACACCATCCTGTTCACTCTGGAGGGTGAAGGCGAATTGCACACCCATAAGGGCAGAACTCTCATACCCGCCAACACCCTGACCCTGCTCCCCGCCCGCCAACCCTTTTTGATTACCCTGAGTCGAGAGCACTGGGCCACCACCTGGTTTTGCCTGGAAGATACCGCGCATTGGTCCCACTTGCGACAGCCGGACGCCTCGGTACGCTACAGCTCCGAGGCAGCGGCGCTCTACTACCTTTTGGGACACCTCTATTACGAGAACGACCCAGACATGCAGACCACGCCTTTGTCTCACCTGAGCCACTACCTGCACAACGCGCTGGGAAACAACCGCCAACGCGAACACCTCAGTGAACCGGAACGCCGCCTGGAGCAGTTGTTTGGCGACATTCAGCAGCAACTGCACGTCAATTGGACCATCGAACGCATGGCGGAACGGGTACACTACTCGCCGTCACATTTCCATCGTTTATGCCAACAACACGTAAACCGCAGCCCAATACAGCAGCTCATTCACTTGCGCATGGAACGAGCAAAACAATTGCTATCCGACACGCATTGGTCGCTCAACCAGATTGCCAGTGCCGTCGGCTACAGTGATGTTTTCAACTTTTCAAACAGATTTAAAAAATCCACCGGAGTATCGCCCTCTCAGTTTCGAACCTCGCCTGGTCACCGCTCCAGCGAGCGATTAATGCCCCCTTTGTGAACCATTCTTATAAATTGGAGTTATAAAGGCTACAGGCGACACGCTCCTGTGTTGGCGTTTGGATTGCGACGGACGCAAAAAACATTAGGAGGCCCGCGCATGAAGGCGCTAATTGTGGATTTGAATAACTTTTCTCGCTACCCCACCCTGTCGGTTGGCTATCTTTCAGCGATCTTAAAAGCTGCCGATATCGAAGTAGAAACACTCTCCCCCCTGTTCTTCGGTGTGCACGGCTTTCCACGCCGCACACGGGAACCTGCGGGGCTACACATGTTAAAAATCGCCAATCATATCGGCGCTACCAGTAGCAACCCACTTATCGGCAAACTGCACACGTTTGCCAAACGTCTCGGTGGTGGCACCCCGGTTGACGACACAGCGGTTATTGTCGATTCCTTTAACAAAATGCTCAAAAGCGACATCGATGTTGTCCTGGTCTCCGCCTATACCATGTATTTTTCAGCGACAAAAAAGATTGCCGAGATTTGCGCGCAACGAAATACGCCGCTGTTAGTTGGCGGTAACATGTTTGTGGTGCCGGATATTGCCCGCACCTGGGCAGACATTCCCGGTGTGACCGCAGTATTTGCCGGTGAGCCCGAGAAAATTCTTGTGCAGCTGGTCAGCGATATCAGTGCGGGGAAATCCGTCGCCGGTTGCCCGGGGATAACCACACACGACAGCATCGCACCACCAGCACCGCCACTGCAAAACCTCGACGACGTTCCATTTCCGGATTTTTCTGCCTTTCCGTGGGAATGCTACCCCAACAGAATTGTACCGATCATGACGGGCCGGGGCTGTGAGTGGGCGCGCTGCACCTTCTGCTCCGACGTCTTAACCAGCGCAGGCCGTCAATATCGCAGCCGCAGCCTCGCCAATGTGCTCGCGGAAATTCGTTACCAGAGGGAAAAACACAATGTCGACCTGTTTGTTTTCCTGGACCTCAAGCTGAATTCGGACGTGGAACTATGGCGCGGCCTGGCCCGCGAGATTCCTCGGATAGCGCCAGGAATCAAGTGGACAGCGTCAGTACACGTTGACTCCCGCAAGGACAACGGTCTCAGCCGGGAGGATCTGCAGGCAGCCGCAGACGCGGGTTTGGCCCGCATCACCTGTGGCTTGGAATCTGGCAGCCAGGCCATACTTAACTCAATGAAAAAAGGCGTAAAGCTGGACCGTCTCTCACAATTCATCCGCGACGCTCACGCGGCCAACCTGAGCGTGCGACTCACCAGTATCATTGGCGATCCGGAAGAAGAAGCCAGGGATATCGACGAAACCACTCAGTTTTTGAACAGTCATGCCAACGAAGTGGAAAGAGTGGTTGTCAATCGCTTCGCGCTAGCACCAAATACGCCGGCCACCAACCAGCTAGCCGCAACGGAAACCGATTTTATTTCGCTTCTGGACCTGGACAAAACAAGTTCGCTCATCCCACACACCAATAAGCGGTTTGGTGAATTCCGCCACATCAAAGCGGTTTATCGGCTGCTTCGAATAGCCAACCAAATTAACCGTAAACCCTTAATCGCGCACGCAGCGCCATTTGAAGGGGCCTTCTAACAGGTTTGGAAGGCGCCTATAAACTGGGTATGATGGCGGGCGTTCAAACTTTGGAAAACTTATCATGCACGTAGAAAAAGATCGCGTTGTCTCCTTTCACTACAGCCTTAGAGAAGTTGGCGGCGACCCCATAGAAGATAATAAAGGTGCAGTTCCTATGGCCTATCTACATGGGCACGGCAACCTGTTGCCCGCGCTGGAAGCAGAAATGGAAGGGATGACAGAAGGCGAAACCCGCGTCATCAGCCTGCCACCGGAAAAAGCGTATGGCCTACGCAATGAAAATGCGTTGCAAAAGGTACCGGTTAAGCACCTGATCGGCACCTACAAGCGCCTGATGCCCAAGATGATCGTACGCGTTAACACCAACAAGGGTGAGCGCAATGCGAGCGTTATCAAAGCGGGAAAGTTTATGGTTGAGCTGGACATGAACCACCCGTTTGCCGGCGTCGCGCTGGAGTTTACGGTAGAGGTTCTGAATATTCGTGAAGCTCAAGCAGAGGAAATTGCGCACGGACACGCACACGGGGACGGTGGTCATCACCACTAGGCTCTCTGGCAGAAGCCAACCCTGCACCTGGTAAAGCAAAACGGCGCATAAAAGCGCCGTTTTTTTAAATTTTTCGCAGGCCAGACTAGGCTGCCAGAGGAATGTGCTTTCGCTGAAAACCCACCAGGTTCTACAAATTTAGAAATTTCACATTTAGCGCACAGGTTCAGCTGAACCAGTTGATATTTGCAGCATGTCAGTATCGAACAACGCTAAGTTCAGCGGGAGCAAGCAGACTCAAACCAACTAATTAAACGACGACAACTGAATTATCGGCGCCACATGTATTGGGTACATACTTATCGGCATCGTAGTCGTTTTCCCAGCACTCGCCATCCAGGACATAACGGTATTCGTACTCTTTGCCGGTTTCCAAGTCGATGGTGGTTGCGTAGGTGCCGTCCTTTTGTTTACGCAGGGGCGCATTTTCGTAGTCCCACTCGTTAAATTCCCCCGCCAAAAAAATTTTCTTTGAACGTTCGACCAAAGGTTCGGGCGCAATAAATTTAACTTTACAGACAGGCTTTGATTTTAGATACCTTTTATCCAGGCTCATGGTTTGAAACTCCAGACTTGTGTGGAAAATGCGGTTGCCAACCGGTGCCGGGTGGAGAGGAGAGCCGGCACCGGTTTTCTTCAGATACTTAACAACAATAGATCGCAAATCGCGACAAAAAAAGTAAAGCGCATAAACCAGTTACTATCTAGCAATATAAGCACCAAAAATAAAAAAGTGGCGCAAAAACCAGATAAGAACATGTTTTACATAAATTAGTACAATATTCGACCAGCTTTTCAGCTAGCCAACCATCCGCAGACGACAGAGACGACGTTTCCCCGCGCCAAAACTGGTCGCGCGAACAATTTTAGGGCGCCTCAGAGTTTAACCTCGTCCACTTTTAAACCCGCGGCTCAAGCGCTCTCGATGTTGAAAAGCACGACCAAAGCTCTCGCTCGAAACAAAACCTGCGAGGCAGTCTGCATATAAATCTGTACAATACCGCCCCCTAATAACGCTTAACGTCCAATTTCAAACATCTCTCCGAGCGCAGGCGAACCCTATGCCCACATCACTGACTCCCATTGCAGCACAAGGACCCAAAGTTTCCCGCTTTATCGCCGGCTACTGGCGTGTGAACCAGTGGAACAAAACCCCCCAGGAATTACTGCGTTTCGCCAGTGAGTGCCTGGAACTCGGTATCAGCACCGTCGACCACGCAATGGTGTATCGCAGTGAGGCTACTTTCGGCAAGGCGCTGGCGTTAGACCCCGGTTTACGTTCCCAGCTGCAAATAGTCACCAAGTTCGGTATCAAGCCCATGGGGTTTGGCGAACTTGGCGCGCAAGCAGTTAACCACTATGACAGCAGCGGTGCGGCATTAATTCAATCGCTGGATGCATCCTTACAGGGCTTGGGCACCGACTATATCGATATTTTATTGGTACACCGCCCAGATTACCTAATGGACGTGCGCGAGTTAGCTGCAACCATGGCGACCCTGCGTGCGGAGGGAAAAGTGCGTTACTTCGGCGTGTCCAACTTTAATACCCATCAATTTGAGGTGCTGCAGCGTGAGCTGCGTCAGAATGTACCCGCTGGCCTGGTGACCAATCAGATCGAATTTTCCCCGCTGCATCTAACACCGCTGGAAGATGGCACTTTGGAGCAATGCCAGCTTAACGACTGCCGCCCGATGCTGTGGTCGTGTCTGGGCGGTGGCAATCTGCTCGCGCCCGCGTCCGAGCGACATCAGCGAATTCACAACGCTCTGCGCGTGGTGGCAGACGAGCACGCTGTTGCAGCGCTCGAAACCATTGTGTACGCCTGGGTGAGAGCACTGCCATGTGCACCACTGCCACTTTTGGGTACCAGTAATATCGAGCGGGTTAAAACCGCACTTGCAGCAGAAAAAATTCAGTTAACACGCGAACAATGGTATCGGATCTGGGAAGCGTCTACAGGCCACCCGGTTCCCTGATATTGCATTGCACCCCATGTCCGACAGTCCACTCGATATACTGAATCACGTTTTTGGTTACGACAGTTTCCGCGCGAGTCAACGCGATATCGTCAACTGCGTTACCGGGGGCCAGGACGCCCTCGTCATTATGCCCACTGGCGGCGGAAAATCACTGTGCTACCAAATTCCTGCGCTCGCGCGAACCGGCGTTGGCGTCGTCGTTTCTCCGCTGATCGCCCTGATGGAAGACCAGGTGAGCGCACTCAAGGAGCTCGGCGTTAACGCCGGCTATTTAAATTCCACGCTCGATTACGACACCGTATGGCACACGGAAAATGCGATCCGCAGCGGTGAGCTGGATATGGTTTACATCGCGCCAGAGCGATTGATTCAAGAGCGGACCCTCGCGCTTCTCCACGATGCGGAAATTGCACTGTTCGCCATTGATGAAGCCCATTGTGTTGCCCAATGGGGACATGATTTTCGCGCTGATTATTTAAAACTGGATGTCCTCCACAACCAGTTTCCCAAGGTACCGCGAATCGCGCTTACCGCTACAGCAGACGAACGCACTCGCGCAGAAATTATTGAACGGCTGCGCCTGGAAAACGCCCAGCAATTTATCAGTGGGTTTGACCGCCCCAATATTCATTACCGGATTCAACAGAAAAACAAACCGCGCGAGCAGCTGTTACGATTTTTAAAAGACGAGCAACAGGGCAATTGTGGCGTGATCTATTGTCTGTCCCGCGCCAAAGTCGAAGATACTGCCACCTGGTTATGCCAGCAAGGTTTCAACGCACTGCCGTATCACGCAGGGCTGCCTGCCAGCGTGCGGCAGCAAAACCAAAGCCGCTTTCTGCGGGAAGACAATATTATTATTGTCGCTACCATTGCGTTCGGAATGGGCATCGATAAACCTGATGTGCGCTTTGTCTGCCATTTAGATATGCCCAAAAGTGTGGAGGCGTATTATCAGGAAACCGGGCGCGCCGGGCGCGACGGTCAGCCATCCACGGCGCTACTGCTTTACGGGCTGGAAGACATTGTGAAATTGCGTCAGATGACCGAAAACTCTGACGGCTCGGAAATGTTTAAGCGGCAGGAGCAGCACCGACTTAACGCCATGCTGGGGCTGTGCGAAGTCACCGGCTGCCGACGCCAGGTACTGTTGCGGTATTTTGGCGACGAAATGCCAGAGCCCTGCGGTAACTGCGATAACTGCGACAGCCCGCCGGACACATGGGACGCCACCGAAGCCGTGCGCAAAGCGCTGAGCTGTGTTTATCGCAGTGGCCAGCGTTTCGGCGCCAGCCATGTTATCGCCATTTTACGCGGCAGCGACAATGAAAAAATTCGCACCTGTGGCCACAATCATTTATCGACTTACGGTATCGGCAAAGAATTATCTACGGATGAATGGCGCTCGGTGTTTCGCCAGCTTATTGCCAGCGGATTGCTTGCGGTCGACACCGCCGGCTATGGCGCCCTCCAGCTCACCGAACAGTGTCGGCCTATTCTGCGCAATGAACAGACGATTGCAATGCGTCGCGACAAGCCAGTTCAAACACGCGCAACCCAGCGCAAACCGACACAGGACATCGACGAAGCGCAAATTCCGCTGTGGAACGCACTGCGCCGCGTTCGCAAAGAATTGGCAGACGAACATGGCGTTCCGCCTTATGTTATTTTTCATGACGCAACGCTGAAAGACATGCTCGAGAAGTTTCCACTGAGTGAGTGGGAAATGCTTTCAGTGACCGGAGTCGGCGACCGTAAAATGGCACAGTTTGGCGAAGCCTTTTTAGAAGTATTCCGCGAATTCGAGTATGACCAATAACAGTAGCGCCGGTTGAATACGTGCTTGCAAAGTTCATCGAAAACCTATGGAAGTCGCATTTTTTTGTGGCGATTCTGGTAGGATGAAGAAGGCTGCAACAACGTGGTTAACCGGGCCTGTTACCACTGGTTTGAGCAATCAAAAAAATAATAATAAAAAGTGTATTTCTCGCGTAGTCACACCGACTAAATTACTAAGTTTAAACTAAGCGCTTTAGATTAAAGCAGCAACACCTCATCAATTTCTGTGTGAGTTGACCAGATTTAGTGCTACTAAAAATGTGCTCAACATTGAGGTGAAAAAATTTGTTCGTCTGTCTTGGTGAATTGCGTTTCTACGTCCGCGACGCGGTTTTTTTACGTCGCGGACCAAGAGCGCCTTAGAAGCAAACACCCGACGAATAGGTTGTCAGGCGCTAGCGATGTTTTTAATCGCATATTAAAAACAATTACCCGCTCGCGTTTGCCAGCAACCTGTATCGAACCAAACCAGCGGTAACAGGCCCAGTAAGTTCTCCCGTTTTTGTCAGCCATACAATAAAAACTCAGGAGAAAATCAATGCTATTCAAGCACAAGAAACGAATATTCAAAACGGCAAGCTGCAGCCTTGCGTTTGCCGTTGTGTCTGCGCTGGCAAGCGTAGGCGCGGATGCGGCTGTTGGCAACCCGCGTTTGAACCAAGTGGGCTACCTGCCCAACAGTGCCAAGGTTGCCAGCTACCACGCGTCTAACAACACCCCACAAGCCTGGGAGCTCACCCAAAATGGCGCCCTTATTGCCAGTGGTATGACAGCGCCCAACGGCGTTGATGTTGCGTCCGGGGAAAATGTCCACCACATCGATTTTTCGGCGATCGCTAACACCGGCAGCAATTTTGTTCTCCACGTCGGTGCCGACGAAAGCTACCCGTTCGATATCGGCGAACATACGTTTACGCCTGTACTTTACGATTCCATTCGCTACTTTTACCACAACCGATCTGGTATCGCGATCGAAACCCAGTACACAGGTGGCGGCAACGGCAGCTACGCGGCTAACAGCCAATGGTCCCGCCCTGCGGGCCACATTAATCAAAATTCCAATCAGGGCGACTACGCCGTTCCCTGCTGGAGCGGTAGCGGCTGCAATTACGCACTGGACGTAACCAAAGGCTGGTACGATGCGGGCGACCACGGCAAGTACGTGGTAAATGGCGGTATTTCCGTGTGGAAGTTACTTAACATGTATGAACGCGCACTCTACATCAGTAACAGTGCCGACAAGTACGCCGACGGCACTCTGAACATTCCGGAAAGCGGCAACGGTGTTGCGGATATTCTCGACGAAGCCCGCTGGCAAATGGAATTTTTGATGGCGATGCAAGTGCCGGAAGGAGAAACCAAAGCTGGCATGGTGCACCATAAAATGCACGATGTGGGCTGGACTGGCCTGCCCCTGGCTCCTCACGAAGATAACCGTGAACGCGCCCTGGTACCACCCTCTGTAACCGCAACGCTTAACGTGGCTGCTACAGGCGCACAGTGCGCGCGCTTGTTTGCCGCTGTCGATTCAGCGTTCGCAGACCAGTGTCTGGCCTCCGCCGAGCGCGCCTGGGATGCCGCGCTGGCAAACCCGGATGATCTCTACCCCGGCGGGTACGACAATGGCGGTGGTGGATACGGCGATAGAAGTGCTGCCGATGAATTTTTCTGGGCCGCAGCCGAACTTTACATCACCACCGGCGACAGCCAATACCTTCCCACGATCAACAACTACGAGATCACCCGCACTGATTGGGCGTGGCCAGATACCGAACTGCCGGGCCTGATGTCGTTGGCTATTGTCCCCACCAACCACACTGCTGCTCTCTCCGCGAGCGCGCGCCAACAGCTTATTGCCATTGCCGATGGTCACGTTGCTACCATCAACAGTACCGGTTACATGGTACCGAGCACCGAAGAGGAGTATTACTGGGGCTCCAATAACGTGGTCGCTAACAAAATGGCACTTATCGGGCTGGCGTACGACTTCACCGGGAACGACGCCTACGGTAAAGCCTTCTCCAAAGCCATGGACTATCTGTTCGGTAACAATAGCCTGAGCTTTTCATTTATCAGCGGCCACGGAGAAGACGCCCTTACCCAACCACACCACCGTTTTTGGGCGGGTGCGTTGAGCGGCAGCTACCCATGGGTACCGCCGGGTGCACTGTCTGGCGGACCAAACAGCGGCCTCGAAGACGAAACTGCATCCGGCCAAATTGGCGGCTGTGTCAGCACGCCAGCCAAATGCTTCATCGACAATATTAACTCCTGGTCCACCAACGAAATCACCATCAACTGGAACAGTGCACTGGCCTGGGCTCTGGCATTCTATGATGATTACGCTGACGACAACGGCGGTTCCAGCAGCAGCTCATCGTCCAGCTCGTCTTCGAGCTCCTCGTCTTCGAGCAGCTCATCATCGTCAAGCAGCTCAAGCAGTTCAAGTTCCAGCAACTCAAGCTCGAGCAACTCAACATCGAGTACCTCATCCAGCTCCAGCAGTTCGTCATCAAGCTCAAGCAGCTCTTCCTCGAGTAGCTCAAGTTCATCGGGTGGCGCCTGCGTGGAAATGTGCAAATGGTACCAGGACGCACCGCGCCCGCTATGTCAAAACCAGGATAATGGCTGGGGCTGGGAAAACAATCAGAGCTGCATAGGCCGTAACACCTGCGCCAGCCAGTCTGGCAATGGCGGTATTATCTCCGTGTGCGACGGCGGCAGCTCCAGCAGCTCGAGCTCGTCCAGTTCGTCCAGTAGCTCTTCTTCCAGCTCAAATTCATCGTCGAATTCAAGCAGCAGCTCATCATCTAGCAGCTCTTCGTCTAGTAGTTCATCGTCCAGCAGCTCTTCTTCGAGTGGCTCAGGTGTATCAGGCATCACCTGTGCTGTAACTCGTATGAATCATTGGGGCAGTGGCTATCAGATCGACGTCGCGGTGACCAACAGCGGTAATTCACCTGTTAACGGCTGGACGATTCAGCTCGACTTCGGCGAACCGGCGCAAGTGACCAATTACTGGAATGTACAGCTCAGCTCATCAGGAAATTATGTGACGGCTAATAATATTGCCTGGAACGGCAATATTGGTGCAGGTCAATCCGTAAGCTTTGGCCTGCAGGGCAACTCAGACGGCTCACTCGCTACACCGAGCTGTCGCGGATTGTAATTACGTCCTTGTCTCCCAACGTTGCCTGCGAATAGTCGCAGGCAACGTGTTCCACATTTAACAGGCCATTTAACCTGTAAACTTTATAGTGTCATTATTCCCGTCCCAAAATCTGTCCGCCACCTGCTCAAAATACTGATTTTCCATACCAGGTTAACGGTGTGTTTCGCGCCTATATTTTTTCACTCAATTATTGACAAGTAACAAAGCACAAACGTCTGTCACTGATATTCCCATTATTTATGCTGAAAAATAGCATCTTGTTACCCATCTATAAGAACCAGATCTATATACTCCAGACTAATAGACAAGTTTTTTATTTAAGGTTTTTTTTCGCTTTTTTAATAATAAAAAAAACTAAACTATAAATAAGCGTAATGACCGGCACCGAACTCAAAAGCGGGCCTTTGTTTAAATGCAGTATGCAAAAAGGACTAGCAGTTATGAAAAACAAAGATGCACTGATTATTGCCAACAGCCTGCTCTGCGAAATACGACTCCTGCTCAATCAAGGAAAAGCAGCCCAGGCACAACGCGTCGCGGAAATTGGCCAAACACTGCCTACAGACGAAGCCAACATCACCCGGGAAGTAGTCACTTACGAAAAATTGTTCAACTATATGAACGATTTTCCCGATCGTCAGGACCTTCTCCACTTTATGCCACTCTTGCAAGTAGAAACACAGCAGGTGGCTCAGGCCTAAAAACCTCGACCGGGAGCCTAAAGCTCCCGGTTTTTTATTGCCCTAACAAACAACGCTATTCTCAGTGCGTGCACAAACGTTAAAATGAGATCTTTTACGTCTTATTTAACGTGACTACAGTAAAAACTTCATCCGCACGACTTCCTCAGCTCCCCATCGCAACGCTCTTGGATGAGTTAGCGCTCACACTACAGCATCACCACCAACTGGTACTCGACGCGCCGCCCGGCGCAGGCAAAACTACACTGGTTCCCCTGGCGTTGCGTACAGCAGAGTGGCTTCGCGGCCGTAAAATAGTCATGCTGGAGCCGCGCCGAGTCGCCGCGAAGGCGGCAGCAGTGCGCATGGCAGAATTGTTGGAAGAGCCAGTTGGCAAAACCATCGGGTACACCATGCGACTTGAGCAGAAATGCTCGCGGGACACCATTATAGAAGTCGTTACGGAAGGCATACTGACGCGCCGACTCCAACAAGACCCCTCGCTGGATGACACCGCACTGGTGATTTTTGACGAATTTCACGAACGCAGTATGCATTCGGACCTCGGTCTGGCGTTGTGCATGCAGAGCCGTGAATTACTGCGCGACGATACCGACCCACTCAAACTATTGGTCATGTCAGCCACGCTCGACGCGCAAGCAATCGCAGACTTGCTCGGCGGAGCGCCCAAGTTAACCAGCGCCGGCCGCAGTTTCCCGGTAGAAGTCACCTACGCGCAACACACTCCCAGTCGCGCCGACCTGGTGTCGATACTCGCCACGACAGTGGTCCAGGCGCTGAATAAACACAGCGGCGACTGCCTGGTTTTCCTGCCTGGGCAGCGAGAGATTCATCAACTTAAAGCCGCTCTGTCGGAGTCGCTAAGCAACGAAGTTGCGGTAATGCCGCTCTACGGCAGCTTGTCACTCGCTGAGCAACAGAAGGCAATATCACCTCTCACTACTGATCAGATAAAAACCCGCAAAGTAGTACTGGCAACAGACATTGCCGAAACCAGCCTCACCATCGACGGGGTTCATATCGTTGTAGACAGCGGCCTTGCACGCAAGCCGAAGTTCGACCCGCGCACCGGGATGACCCGCCTGCATACAGGGCCGATTTCTATTGCATCCAGCATTCAGCGCGCGGGACGGGCGGGCAGGCTGGCGCCCGGCAACTGCTATCGCTGCTGGACCGAAACCGCTCAACACCAGCGCGCAGCGCAAGCGACACCCGAAATATTGCAATCGGATTTGGCGCCCCTGGCGATGCAATTGCTGCAGTGGGGTGTCAACGATCCGCAACAACTGCAATGGTTGGATGAACCACCAAAGCCCGCGTTTCAGCAAGCCTGTGATCTTCTGTTCAGGCTCAAAGCCATTGATACCCCCACCGCTTGCGTATTAAACGAACACGGCCAAGCAATGGCCATGCTGCCCCTGCACCCGCGTCTCGCGCATCTACTCCTTGTTGCAACCGAGTTTGGACGCCTACCCCTAGCCGCCAGTGTTGCCGCAATCCTAAGTGAAGCCATACCAGATATAGGGCAGCACACAGATCTGATGTTTGTAGTCGAGACAGTTGAGGGGCGCCGCTCACTGCCCTCTCAACACCGAGCCTGGCTTCAGCGTATTCGCCAACAACGCGGACTCTTGCTATCGCTGCTCAGCCACAACCGAGAAGCCAATAGTACCGATGAGGACCTAAACGCGCTGGGATTGCTGATCGCCAGCGCCTACCCGGACCGGATTGCCCGCAAGCGAACCCAGAGCCGCAATCGATACTTACTGGCCAATGGCCGCGCCGCCCAACTCTCACCCAACGATTCCCTGGCGGGCACGGAGTGGCTCGCAATCGCGGATATCGGCGGGGTCACCAATCAATCGGAAGACCGGATATTCGCCGCTGCCAGCTTGACCAAAGAAGATTTAAATAGCGGCCTTGCGGCACAAAAAACACAGGAACGCGTTATTGAGTGGCGGGAAAATCGCGTACTCGCTCAGGATCAAGTACGCATAGGTGCGATACTGGTTGAACAACGTGCGGCATCAAACGTAACTGCGGAAGACCGCACTGCGGCAACCTTGAACTATATCCGCCTGCAGGGGCTTGGGGTGCTGCCATGGAATAGCGATATCAACCAGTGGCGCGCGCGCGTGGCCTTAGTACGTGAGAACGATAACTCGTCAGCGCTATGGCCAGACTTAAGCGATGAAGCACTGATGGAAACAATCGACAATTGGCTCGCCCCCTACCTCATTGACATCGATAACCTGCAAAGCTTAAAGCGCCTGGATCTGGCAAGCATTGTCCACGCACAGCTTCCCTGGTCGCAGCAGCAACTTTTGGAGCAACTCGCACCAACACGAATCAAAGTGCCTTCCGGAAATCACATCAGTATTAACTACCTGCAGTCGCCACCGCAACTGGAAGTGAAATTACAGGAAATGTTTGGTTGTGAGGAGACCCCGAGCATTATCAATGGCAAGGTTGCCCTGCTGATTCACCTGCTTTCACCCGCTCGGCGGCCATTACAAATCACCCAGGATCTCGCCGGGTTCTGGCGGAACGGCTACGAAGCCGTCAAGAAAGAAATGAAAGGCCGCTACCCAAAACATCCCTGGCCAGACGACCCGCTCTCCGCACAGGCAACTCAGTTAACAAAGAGACGTTTAAGCGCGGACGCAAAAAAATAACGGCGATCCTTCACCCCCTAGAAATTCGAACACAGAACGCTGCGTATGGAAAATCTCAGCTGGAATATTAGCGCGCCAACAATAGACGACTGAGTCTTTTTTATTCATCGCGACTCCCCGCTCCAGCGTCTAAAATTTGCGATAAAAGCGACTCCAGCCACTTTTACATAAAAGAGCGCGGGTTGGTTTTTGTCACTTCCACTATAATGCGCGTTCATCTCGGCTTAAGCGAATCCAAATCAGTCGAGCCTGGTAAATTAGTGTGAGCACTGATCGTTCAAACATAAAAATTATGCTTACAACTTTATTTACACGTTTACCGGGCACCCCCAGCAGCCTGAAAGAGTCGAACGCGTAACAAACTTTACCGCGCGCCACAACGCCCTATGAAATTGAATTTGGACAGCAAACAAAAAATTCGCCTCGGTAACACGCTCCTCGCCGCAGTCGGCGGACTGGTGCTTACCGTTCTGTATATTTATGCCTGCGAAGTGGGTGACTGCCTGACCAGCCCTCAGGAAGTCGGCATAACACTTATCGTGTTCTGGACCGTCAATATAGGTTTTATCCTGACCTTTTTAACGCGTCTCAATCTGCGTTTTCGCGAACCGTCACTTACCCTGCCGGAAATGTATTGGGCAGCACTTTTTTGCCTCTATATATTTTATCAGCTGGATGAGCTGCGCCACCTGGTGCTATTGTTTTTGTTTCTGGTCACCATATTTGGCACCTTTCGCTTAACGCAATCACAATTCATTACCTACGTGGCCGTGATAACGTTAATCTTTACCTTTAACCAGTTCGATTATGCTACGCGCAAGGGCACACCCGAAATTCGTCAGACAGACCATTTGATTGCATGGCTGGTATTCACCTTCGGCAATATTACGCTGGGCGTTATCAACTCAGCGATGATCCGTCTGCGCACACGGCTGCGGGAAAAAAATGTCGCACTGGAAAAGGCGCTAAATGCGAAAAGTACCTTCCTGGCGAATATGAGCCACGAACTGCGCACCCCACTCAATGGGGTAATTGGCATGGTTTCGCTACTCGAGGAAACACCATTAAACGCAGAGCAACGGAAAATTTCCGGCATTATTTCCACCTCTTCGAAAAATTTGCTGGAGGTCATTAATAACATTCTCGATTTTTCTAAAATCGAAGCGGGCAAGGTCGCGCTCACCCAAGCACCATTTGACCCACACAAAATAGTTAACGAAATTTACAAAATCTCCACTGCTAATGCACGCGACAAGAAGCTGGATTTCCGCTTGAATATTGCGCGCAATCTGCCGAAAAGACTCATTGGTGACGCATTCTATCTGAAACAGGTTTTATTAAACCTCATTTCCAACGCAATAAAATTTACCCAAATGGGCTATGTCGAATTCGCGATTGAAGTTATCAAACTGGAAGCCGACCGCACATTCTTACGGTTTCGCATATCGGATAGCGGTGTTGGTATCGACAAAAAACAGCAGGCGGTGGTATTTGAAAAGTTCGCACAGGAAGATAATTCCACTACCCGACAGTTTGGCGGCACAGGGCTTGGACTTTCTATTTCATCCCAGATTGTGGCCAGTATGGGGAGCCAAATAAATCTCAGCAGTGCGAAGGGGCAAGGCTCCAGTTTTTGGTTCGACCTGGAACTTCCGGTCGAATGGCAAGGGCCAGAAAACGAGAAGGTGACTACCAGCTTTAGCCGTATCCCGAATAGTGGCAGCCTCAAACAACGCTTCCAGGCCGATGCACTGGTAGTGGACGACGACAGTACCAATCAGCTGGTCACAAGCCAGCTGTTGCGGCACTTGGGTTGCAATGTTCGAATTGCGAAGAATGGCGTTGAGGCTATTGCATGTTCGATGGAAGAGGCGTTTGATCTGATTTTTATGGACTGCCAAATGCCAATCATGGACGGTTATACGGCGACAGAAAAAATTCGCCACGTGGATAACCCCAATTGCCGCACCCCAATAATTGCACTAACGGCCAACGCGCTTATCGACGATGGCACCAAATGCCTACAGGCGGGAATGGATGCCTATTTACCCAAACCGACAGAGCTGAATCGTATTGCGGAAATACTGGAAATCTTTTTGGATCAATAATTTTAGATCAATAGAACGGTGGCTCGCCCGCCGGACGATTTTTGAAGCGTTTTATCGTCCACCAGTAGCGCTCGGGAAACGGCCGGATTATATGTTCGATAGCCCGATTAATCTGACGCGTATCTGCAACGGCATCTTCGCTGGGAAAACCTTCCAGCGGCGGAAAAAACTTCAGGGTATAGGTATTATCGGAATTGCGGTAATGGCCGAATGGTAAGATTACCGCATTGCCCGCCTGTGCGAGCTTGCTCAAGCCAGCAGTAGTTGAAGCAGGAATACCCATAAAATTCGCGAACACCGAGTTTTTATTTTTGACCTCAATATCCGGCGCATACCAGACAACGCCCTGCTTTTTCAGCAAACGAATAATACCCACTAAGTTGTTGACTGGAAAAAAATGGTCCGCATAGGGCGTGCGCTTTTCTACCAGAAACCGGTCAACCAGTTGGTCGGATGGCTTACGGTAGGTGAAGGCATATTTGCGATACTTACGTACCTGCAAGCCCGCGAGCGTTGCGTTCAGGTCCAGACTGCCGTAATGGCAGGACAACAAAATAATGCCGCGCTCCCGCGCCAGTGCCGCGCGCCAATGGTCTTCGCCTTCCAGCTTTGTGCGCGAGCCATAAAATTTTTCGGCGTCCCCAAACCATACACGAAAAGTCTCCACCACCGATATTCCCAACTCGCGAAAGCTCTGCTGCAGAATACGTTGCTGTGCTTCTGGCGCAAGGCTTGGATAGCAACGGGTAATATTGACATTCGCTATGTGCTTAACTCTTCCACCGCTGCGATAGATCATTGCCCCTATTGCGCGCCCCAGAGAAAGCAAGATTCGGTACGGCAAATGTGATATAGCGGAGAGTAAAAGTATGGCGAGCCCAAGCAGCCAATATTTTGGTGAAGGCTGTAGAAACAGGGAAATAATTGCAGAAGAGCGACCCTGTGGGTCGCCCTTGCTATCGGTATCAGCCACGGCGCTGCTCGCCTGCTGTTAGTGGTGAAACCATGTTGTCCTCAGCCTAGTTCGCATTACCGGAGCAGAAGGTGTCGCTAACATACTTGCTCTGCTCAACAACAGTAGGCGTGAGCGCGTCGTCTACTTCAATATCGAATACATGCCAACAGCGCGTGCCCGTGGTACCTGGCGCTTCCGTGACAAAGTACACATATTCTACCCTGCCGGTGAACAACGCGATCCTGGTTGGAGAAGCGAACATATTCGAGCTTCCGGAAAACAGATGCGTGTAGAATCGATAGGTGCCAGCGCTTGGGAAGCGAGGAATAGTAATAACCTCTGGGCCATAACTGGTGACATCGTCCACATCGAGGTAAACCGTTGTGTTATTCACGGTTGTCTGTTTCGCCGCATAGTAAATATGGAAATTGCCACCGGAACCGTTGGGCCCGTATAAGTGGCTATCGATATCCGCCGGATTCTCACCCCAGGTCAAGGTGATGGTGGTGGTATTCGGGTCAACAACCAAACAGCTCGAGCGAATCACGTCCGCCGTTTCAGTGGTCACACTGAATGTCTGGCTGGCCACATCAGAGCGGGCGTACAGGAATACTGTTGAATTGGTACGGGCGCGAACCGAATAGGTTCCGTATTTATCCGTATAATCCAACAGGCGCCCAATATAGCTCTGGCCCTGTGTAATAATTAGGGTGTCCTTTACCGGGTTGCCATTCATATCCCGCACGCAACCTTTAATGTTGACCGTTGGATAACTACTGAATACACCCCAAACGGTAGATCGGTCCGCGGTAAGCTCGTAATCCGCTGTTCCACTAATCGCAGCCATTCCCGCCGCAACCCAATACCCGCTTTCACGATCAAAATAATAGGCCTGCTCAGAGGCCGGCGCGCTACCCTGGGCGCGCACCGCGATGGGAAACCGAATGGTCGCTGCGGCGTTCTCCGCAAATACCAGCTCTTCATCGCCCAAAAAGAAGCGCACGCTAGCGGCACCGAAACTTTCCAGTGCTTCGTCTTCACTGTTCAGATAGGCGCCGGGAAGCAGCTCGGGTGCAAAAGAGGCATCCAGCGGTGAGGTTCTCACTGTGACCATGCCGGTTGGAATTTCGCCGGATTTGGTGCGCAGGCTGTTGGAGGGTAAGTCAATTTCAACAGTACCCAACGTCAGCGCCTGGTCTTCCGTGGGCGAAAAGGTAGCGCTGTTGGCTGGGTCGGTAGGTGTATAGTTTTTGTCCTGATAAAGTTCCGACGGCGAATCGCTGATTGGCAGGCTGAAAAGTTCGTAATCCGGGTGCTCGATGGTGAGCGTCATGCGCGAAAAGCCAATCAGGAGGATGTCATCCAACAGATAGATTCCGTCATCGCCTACCGTATCGCTTACCAAAGTCACAGGCTCTGCGGAGTCGGTATAGCCACGCACAGTGACGACTGCACCTGGTAAGGGCGTCTCGGTGCCCGGCTGTAAGATTTTTCCGGTGAGCGTTAAAAGATCATCGCACTCAATAACCGCAACGGTCTCAGAATCCAGGGGAGAGGTCAGCATTTGAGTTTCAGTAAACAGACATTGCTGCTGATCCGGGAAAGCCCCTATAGCGCCGGTAAGCTCGCCTAGCGGAAGATTGCGCAATGGCACATAGCCGTTAGTATTGATCGAAAATGTCTGTCCACCGGCGCTTAACTGCAACTCACCGCGCAATCCTCGCATTAACACGACCACCTGCTGACTGGTTGGAGTACCGCCCGGCGCACCGCTGCTTGAGGTAGATGAGCCATCGCCGCTGCTTGTACCTATATCGCTGGAGCCACCACATGCTGCCAGAAGCGCAAAGAATCCACCGAACGCCACCGAGCGCAGCATGCCTAGTTTTGAAATGAACATTTAACCCCGTCCTCCGCACGAATGAATCGCCAGGTTACAACCGCTATACCGATTTCCATACCCACCAACAACCTCTGCCGATGGCATAAACAACGCTAACCAGCTATGAAATAGTGACCGTTTAGCCTGGCTAGTGTGTCGCATAATAAGCGTTGAAGCTTACCACTATCTTATGAATAAATTTAGCCAAAATACTGATAAAACAGTAACTTATTTAACAAAGTTCGAACATTTAAAAGGAATTAAAAATCTGCTGGAGTGTTGCGCCATGTCTCATTTCCAGACAAAAACACGTTGCACGTCCGCGCGCACCGACAAGCGGTCACGCGTAACCCATCAGTGGTCGCTCGGGCTGGAGTCATAAAGCCAGGGTATTTGCACACTAAAGGGTTCACCTGAGGTCTTTGCGTGTCTATATTTACTACTGTCTATATTCCAGATATACCAAAACGCCCCGTTCTTCAGGACCGGAATAAGCATAAAGGCGTGTAATTTAGGAGTGATTGCGGTGACGTACGGCGTACCAGGTAAGTTGGTTCTGATTGCCTCCGTAGTGGCGGGAACGCTGCTGTCGGCAGGAGCGGCGAGTTCTACCTACCTACCACGAAATGAAATGGTCGTTCGCCACCCCACGTCCAACAACACCTATTTCCTGCAACGCGACAGGTACTTTTTGCAGCTATTGCAACTGGCGTTAGACAAGAGTGGAACGAGCTACCGGCTGTCGCCGGTGCAGTTACCGCCGATGAGTGAAAACCGTAGCGAAAAATATTTGCAGGCGAAACGCTACGATGTGCACTGGATGATGACCAACATGCGACACGAGAACAGCCTGATACCGGTCCGCATTCCCCTTTACAAAGGGCTAATTGGCTGGCGCCTGCTGCTCGTACACCGGGAGGACGAGACTGATTTTGCCACTATAACAACTCTCGCCCAGCTCAAAAGAAAGCTGGCAGTGCATGGTCTCGACTGGCCTGACACGGGCATACTGGTTGCCAATGGATTTCGTTTGCGCACGTCACTGGATTGGATGAGCCTGTTCCGGCTGCTGGACACTCACGACGTAGACTATTTTCCGCGCAGCGTGGCTGAAATATGGCAGGAAATCGACAGTTCCCCCAGTAGCAATATTGTGGTGGAGGATTCCTTGGCTGTGCACTATTACGCCGCCTATTATTTTTTTGTCAGCAAAGATAACGCACAACTGGCAGAAGAGATTGAAAAAGGTCTGAATGCAGCCATAGCAGACGGTTCGTTCGACCGACTATTTAATGCCAGTTTCGCCAACGCGATTGCACGCGCCAACTTACCCCAGCGTCGGGTTTTAACCGTAAATAACCCGTTACTACCCGCAAAAACGCCAGTTCAGCGCAAGGAACTCTGGTTCCAGCCCCGTTAGTTCGATCCTCGCTGCACCAGCGCGTATTGGCAGAACTTAATACTCCGAATATTTTTTTGCGCTGCCACGCACTTTGTCAGGAGGATAACGCTGCTCATTATCCTCCGACTTGGCGGCGCAGGCCGCAAGAATATCCACATCAAGAACCTGGGCGAGCCGGGCAAGATACATGAAAACGTCCGCCATCTCCGCCGTTACTTCTGCCAACTTATCTGGACCCAGAGTCTTCGACTGCTCTTCACTCAACCATTGAAAGTGCTCAGTCAACTCCGCAACCTCAACCGACAACGCCATCACCAGGTTTTTCGGTGCGTGAAACTGCTCCCAATCTCGCTCTTTGGCGTAGGAGAGAAGGTAGGTTTGAAGCTCATCAATGGATGCAAATTGACGTGGTTTTGTAGACATGGCGCACCTGTTAAATTGGCTTACTCAGCCTGGGAGAAACCAGGTGAAAAACGAGGACGAGAAAAGAGACGTCTGAAATACAGAGGTTTGAAAATCGGAGCCCAAAAACCAAGCAAGTACTCACTCACAGACGTTGAATACCTCGGCAGACCATTTACTGTAGCGGCACCGATACTGGTGGCACCTCCCTGCCCCACCAGCCAATAGTCACTGTGTGATTACGCCAGGCGATGAGCCAGGTCGAGTAAACAGTCTTTGAACGGGCGCGACATATTTTCGAGCGCGTCGATAATATCGTGATGCACCAGTTCGTTAGCCTGGATTCCCACGCAACGACCGCCGTATCCCTGACGCAGCAGCTCTACAGCGTAAGCACCCATACGGCTCGCCAATATGCGGTCAAATGCTGTCGGCGCTCCCCCGCGCTGGATATGCCCCAGCACGGTGGCACGCGTTTCCAGGCCGGTTTCCTGCTCAATGCGCTTGGCGAGCCGGTTTACATCAGTGATCTTTTCGGTGATACAAACAATCGCGTGGTTTTTGCCGTGACCCACCTGATCGCGCAACTGCTCCAGGAACTTGTCTTCGTCGAACGGCATTTCCGGCACAATAGCGTATTCCGCACCGCTGCCGATAGCGGACCATACGGTCAAATCACCACAGTGGCGCCCCATGATTTCCACCACAGAAATACGCTTGTGGGAGCTGGAGGTATCACGCAAGCGGTCGAGCGCATCCAGTACCGTATTGAGCGCTGTAAAGTAGCCAATGGTGTAGTCGGTACCAGCAACATCGTTGTCGATGGTGCCGGGCAACCCGATACAGGGGAACCCCATCTCGGTGAGTTTCTTGGCGCCCATATACGAGCCATCACCACCTACAACCACCAATGCGTCTATCTCGTGCTTGCGCAGATTTTTGATCGCCTCCTCACGCACGGCCTCTTCCTTGAACTCAGGAAACCGCGCAGAACCCAAAAAGGTGCCCCCACGGTTTATCGTATCGGCAACGGAGCGGCGAGTCATCGGCTGTATCTCATTGCGATACAACCCCAGGTAACCGTTGTAAATGCCATACACCCCGACGTCGTAGTGCAGCGCGGTGCGAACGACAGCTCGTACCGCAGCGTTCATTCCGGGGGCATCGCCACCGCTGGTAAGCACACCAATATTTTTTACCATGTCAGTTTCCTGTTGTGAAAAGTCCGCAACCCTTGATTGCAGTGTGTTCTGGCTCGATTCTAGTGCACAGTGAACCGGTACATGTTGAACCGAAAGTAGGAAGGTTTATGCCCTGGCGTGGGTAAATCCTGTTTTTTTATAAGGATGTCGGACGGCCCGCACATCCGGGCTGCAATTATAGCAAGACAGGCACAGGGAAACAGATGTTGTTAGATCAAACCGAAAAAAGTTTGCCCCGCCAACCCGGTATTTGCTTCGTTTTAATGAGATTTATGCTGGTCGGCGGGTTAAAAATTCACCAGCCGTTACCTGAAGAGCCGTGGCGATCATTTTTCGACCTCTTGTACACAAGCTAGATCACCGATCCCTGCGAGCCTATTAACTGGGCAGTGAAAATTGCGAAGTTAACAGGCAGGTCTGAGAAGCACCGCCATTGCCAGATCGGCAATGTAAATCGTTGAAATATCAGGAAATTCAGACATTTTCGTGAGTATTTCAAGGACCCGCGATTAAATAGGTAGGATCATCTATTTAATCGCCGGTTTAATAGAAACAACAACCCGAAATAGCAGCCGCACAACGCTGAATGCCTTGCCATTTGCACTCAGCCAACGTGAGGTGGTAAAACGGATGCAACGGTTGCGTTCAAGCGAGCCGTTGGCCACGCGCAAATGTTATCGCGTTAACAACCTAACGTAAAATGACAACACTCTAAGCAGTAGATCGTACACCAGAGATTGGCAGCAAAACAGGGAAATAAAAATATGGAAATGGCTCTCTATTTCTACGTTTGTTCTCTCACCGTGTTATTCACGCTGAGCGCCGCTGTAAAAATCATATTAAAAATGCGCGGCAGATACGAACAGACGCCACGCATTGTGCAATGGGAAGAAGCAATTATGTTTGTTTATTTCGCGCTGGGCTTCGCCGGGTTGCTGTTGCATTACCACCAGCTGCCAGTGGGGCCAGCTCTTCTTTGGCAAGCCTACGCCATCGGGCTGTTTTGTTATGCTGCGGCAACGCACTGGTTTCCTAAAATGCATTGGATTGAGCGCGCTGCCTCACGTAGAGCCTATTTGACAACCCTGTTTGCAGGGCATTTTCTCGCGTTGCCATTTTACTTTCTCGTCGCACGTCTGGCATTGCTGGATATTTGAATAAAACGATAAAAGTCGACTGGCTGTCATGATAACCGGTCACACTGCCGGGCATGGACGTCTTCATACAGTGTCACCACAGAGGCATACTCATGGACACTAAAACTATCAATAAAAGTAAAAGTAAAACGAACACGAAAACAACGGTTGCGGATACCGCTTTCTGGGTCGCCAGTTACCGCGCACAAGAAACGCTGCGTCCCGATGCCTTGTTTCACGACCCTTACTCTGCTTTGTTACTTAACGAACGCACTGAACAAATGGCCAGGTCAATGAAGCCGTTTGCCAAGTATGGTTACTGGTCAGTCACTATTCGCACACCAATTATCGACGACTTTATTCTTCGCTACCTCCAGCAATCCTGCAACACGGTAATTAATTTGGGGGCCGGGCTGGATACGCGCCCGTATCGACTGGACTTACCGCCGGAAACGCGCTGGATCGAAGTCGATTTCCCAGATGTGGTTGCGTTCAAAAGTGAAAAATTGCGCAACGAAACCCCGCACTGCCAGCTGGAGCGTGTAGGCCTGGATCTATCCAATACAGATGCGCGAAAAAACCTTTTCGCCGAACTCAATAACACATACGGACCGGCGATTTTACTTACCGAAGGCGTCACACCCTATTTAACTGAAACGGACGTCATCCAACTGGCGCAAGACCTATATAGACAGCCGAACTTTAACTATTGGATAAACGAGTATTACTCGAAAGACCTATATCCAAGATACCAATCACCTAAATTTCAGAGCGCCCTGGGCGACGCAGTGTTTCGGTTTTTCCCCACCGACTGGTTTGGTCTGTTTGAGGATAATGGCTGGATAAAACACGACATCCATTTTTTAGCGGATTTCGCGGCGAAACACCAGCGAAGCTTTCCACTACCCTGGTGGGTAAACCTGCTTAAACGACTGTTCGGCGAAGATAAGATAACAGGAAAAATGCGCGAGTATTCGGCTTACATCGTGTTTGAGAAAAAGCAGGATTACAAAAAATAACAGGCAAACTGCGCAAGTGAAGCGCACACTCCGTGTACTTCATTACAAAGGACATAACAATGAATATCGCACGTAAAGCTACAACCATATTGCTGCCACTGTTTACGTCCATTGTGTTGCTGGGGTGTAACGGCGACAACAAAGATCACAGCACCAAGGAATTAGACGAGGCGCGCGCAATATGGAGCAAAGCAAATTTAAGTTATTACCAATTCACCTATCGCCGATTTTGTTTTTGCCCACAAACAGAAGCTCTGATTATCGAAGTACAAAACAATCAGGTGACTAGCGCCTTTTACACCCCGAGCGGCACTTATTTAAGCGATGAAGAACTCGCCTATGTGCAAAACATCGACGAGCTTTTTGATACGATTGAGGAGCTCATTGTAGACCAAGCTGATGAGGTAACAGTGATCTATAACAGTACCTACGGCTACCCCGAGCAAGTGGATGTCGATTTATACAAAAACGCTATTGATGACGAGTTCACCTTAAATATTACCGATTTCAACCCCATCCAAATCTAGAAGAGTGCCTAGTATGCCATCAACAATTTCTGGTTCCTGCCTGTGTGGCAAAGCCCGTTTTTCACTCACCGGTGACTATGCCGCTTTTTTTCTGTGTTATTGCTCTCGCTGTAGAAAAGACACGGGCTCAGCCCACGCGGCGAATATTTTTGTACGTGAAGCCGCACTTAATTGGGAAGGCAATACCGATACGATCAATACCTACAACCACGAAAATTGCAGACATGTAAAGAGCTTTTGCACCCATTGTGGCTCTGCACTACCCACCCAAATAGACGACACTATGGCACTTGTTCCCGCAGGCAGCCTCGACGAAGAGCCCCCAATCCCCGCGGGAGCCAAAATATTTTTTGCTGATCGTGCAGACTGGGTCGACCCGGACGCACCCACATTCGACGGATTTCCACCACAACAGTGATAAGTGAGCGTTGGCAAATGGCCTGACGAGAAAATCCACGTTGCACTTCGTAGTACAATTACGACCTTACAACCACCTTGGCGGAAGGACGACCACAATGGGTAAGCAATTTTCGGAACTCAAAGAAAATCACATAGAGTTTATCGCGCAGCAAAAAATCTTTTTTGTCGGCACCGCAACCGACACCAGCAAAGTCAATATTTCTCCTAAAGGTTTGGATTCGCTGCGGGTAATCAACACCAACCAAGTCGCATGGTTAAACGTTACCGGCAGCGGAAACGAGACTGCCGCACACGTGCAAACTCATCCTCGTATGACCATTATGTTTGCCGCATTTGAAGGTAAACCGGTAATTTTGCGATTGTACGGAACTGCAACCGCAATTCATCACAACGACGACACCTGGCAGGAAACCTACTCTCTGTTCACTCCGCAGCCAGGAGCACGGCAAATATTTGTGCTGGACATCGACATGGTACAAACCTCGTGCGGTATGTCAGTGCCATATTTTAATTATGTGGGCGATCGCGAATTGCTGAATGATTGGGCTGAAAAGCAGGGGGAGCAAGGCATCAAAGAGTATTGGGGCAACAAGAATCAGCAGAGTCTGGATGGAATTCCCACCAGAATTGCTGAAAAAAACCTTTAGCCCCGTCGATACCAACATTTGATGCACTGCTTAGTGTGGGCCAAGCCAGTGCGGCTCTTCCCACACTTAGGTGACATATTTTACAATTTAAAAATTAAGCAACCAGCGGGCAAGTGTAAGGGTAATTAACGACACCCAGACAATAGAAAACACGTTAAGCATTACGCCAGCGGAAACCATATCTTTTATTTTTAAATGGCCGGATGAAAAAACAATTGCGTTCGGTGGCGTCGCCACCGGCATCATAAACGCGCAACTCGCAGCAATTGCAGCAGGTACAACCAGCATCATCGGCGTTCCAGCGAGGGTTAACGCAACCGGCCCCAAAAGCGGTAAAAAGCCTGCTGCCGTCGCTGTATTACTGGTCACCTCGGTTAGAAACACAATCACGCAGACCACCGCACCAATCATGATCCAGGTGGGCATGCCCTGCAGCAGTTCCACCTGTTCGGCAATGGCAAGTGCCAGCCCGGAGCTCTTGATCAGAACCGCCAGGCTCAAACCACCGCCAAACAGCATCAACACTCCCCAGGGCATTTTTGCGGTGTCGTTCCAGGTCAGAATACGCGTACTCTGCTTATCCACAGGAATAATAAAGAGCGCGCAGGCGGCTGCCATGGCAATTACCGTATCGTTCAATTTCAAGTGCAGTAGGTCCGCCAGCAAGGGGCGAAACATCCACGCAAATGCGGTAACCGCGAACACCATCAGTACAAGTTTTTCCGGTCGCTTCATCGGCCCCAATGCTCGCAATTGTTCGCGAAACAAATGCTTGGGGTTGTCCAAAGTGACCCGATCAACTTTATAAGTCACGTGAGTCAGGGTGTACCAGGTGAACAACAACAGGCCAGCAGAGAGAGGAACACCCACATACATCCATTCCGCAAAGCCGATGTTAATTTCAAAGTTATCGTTGAGGTAAGCCGCCATCAACGCATTGGGTGGCGTACCAATAAGAGTGGCCAAGCCACCAATAGAGGCAGAGTAGGCGATCCCCAGGAGAAGTGCATTGGCAAAGCCCGCAGACTCCAGCTTCCCACTGCGCAACATATCAATCACCGACAGCCCGATTGGCAGCATCATAACCGCAGTTGCCGTATTGGACATCCACATAGACAAAAAGCCCGTTACCGCCATCATGCCACCAATCTGCGCACTGGGTTTTGCGCCGATCATCAAGAGCGTATTGAGTGCCACCCGTTTGTGTAGCTCCCACCGCTCCATCGCTAATGACAAAACAAAACCGCCCATAAACAAGAAAATGAGCGGATGTGCATAGGGCGCTGCGGTTTCCTTCATGGAAGCAATACCCAATAGTGGGGCGACAATCAGCGGTAAAAATGATGTCACAGGAATAGGTACTGCCTCAGTGATCCACCAGATGCCCATCCAGAGCACCAGACCGATGGTTGCCCAGGCGGCATCATTCAAACCTTCTGGCGGTGGCACCCATGCAAAAATCAACATGCATACAGGACCAATCAGCAAGGACAATAGTGGGTAAGCCGAGTTATTAGTGGAATCGCTGTGCGATTGGATGACTTCAGACATGACATTCTCTCCTTGTCCACGCGCAGACTGGTGTATCTATAATTGGCAACGAACCTGTGAGGCTGAAACCGACCACAGGGGAGATTGCAGAGACAGAGCAGGACATGCGCGCTAGGCTTTTAAAGCCTCGTTATAGTTATTGTTTATTGGCATAGTTATTGTCTGTTGGCATGATTACAGTGCGCGACCTGTCGTTAAATATCGCACCCATATAAACGCGCAACTGCTCGCGTTTATCTACCAATCCTGCAATAGTAAACGCACACGAATTAGTCTCCCTATACTCCGAATCTATGGGCAATATCGGCCAAACTAATAGGTTACGGCTGAATTCCGTGCTATCGATTTTTTACAGTGCTACAACAACTGTCATAGATCGCGGTTTTAATTTTCTTGTCAGAAGTTTACGCAACTCCTGTTGCCCTAAAGGTGCGCCATGCTCTCTCCACGGCAGTTTTTTATACTTGTCCTTCTGGGCACTCAAATCTTTTTTGTCGCCTGCACGGGAAAAATGCGCCACTCAGGTCAATCGCAGCTACTTTCGCAGGCAATCGATAGAAGTGCAGAAGATGGCGCCCAGAGAGCTGCACCCTAGCACTCACTCGTGAGCAGGGCGCCGTCGGTGTGATCTGCAGATAAACCGGTGGAGGCAATTCACAAAGGCAACAACACCTTTCCCAAAACGCTGCGCGCACATCTGCCGCCAACTCCAAAATTACCTGTCGAATTTTCGGTTGTTGCTAAACCCGCCTCACGCAATACTTGCCATTCTCCTGCGCCCCATGTGGACGCCAAGTGTCATCCGCCGAAAGAGAACAGCTGACTGCCATGCCCATCCGAGATGCTGCAACCATCGACCGCTACTACCGCGCACTTGTCGCTCGCGACCCGGATTTTCTCGGCAGCTTCTACGTTGGCGTTAAAACCACCTCGATCTTCTGCATAGCCACCTGTCGCGCCCGTAAGCCTAAACAGGAAAATGTGGTTTTTTACACCGATCTGGACGAAGTGCTTAGAGACAGGTTCCGTCCCTGCAAAGTGTGCAGGCCCACGGAAAATGCGCACCAGGCTCCTCCCGATGTCGCCACCGCCATGCGCTGGGTACTGGCGCAACCAAAACAAAAAGTGTCTGATACCCAGCTCCGCGCGCGCGGCTTGAGCCCGGAAAAAATTCGCCGCTGGTTTAAAGCACACTATGGTATGACCTATCAACAATTCCAACGCATGTACCGAATAAACATGGCGGTAGAAGAACTCAAGCTGGGACAGAGTGTGACCGCGAGTGCAATGGACAGCGGTTACGAATCGCTAAGCGGTTTCGGCTATACGTATAAAAAGTTGATCGGGCACTCGCCAGCATCGCGAGTGAATGCTAGTCCGATCCTGTTGCACCGTATTACCACCCCAATTGGACCAATGTTTGTTGCCGCGAGCTCGCGCGGTATTTGTTTGCTGGAGTTTGTCGATCGTCGGATGCTGGAAACAGAATTTAAGGATCTGCAACGTTTATGCAAGGCCCCTATTATTGCCGGCACCAACGCGCACATTCATCAAGCCGAACAAGAAATAGCACAGTACTTCGTTGGCGAGCGCACGCAATTTAGTGTACCGCTGGATACTCCGGGTACCGAATTTCAGCAGAAAGTCTGGCGCGGCTTAATAGATATTCCTTATGGCAGCACCGCCAGCTATCAGCAGCAAGCCTGTCGCATTGCTGTGCCTTCAGCCGTGCGCGCGGTAGCGCGTGCAAATGGCCACAATCGTGTTGCGATAATTATTCCCTGTCACCGGGTGATTGGCGCAGACGGCAAGCTGGTTGGCTACGGCGGCGGATTAGAACGCAAGCGCTGGCTGCTCGAGCACGAAAATAAATTTTGCAGTTAACATCACCGGCCAACAAGCAACAACATCATGTAAACTTGGAGCTAAGAATAAATCGCTATCTGAGCTAACATGCCGTTCACCCCATTCCATCTCGGCCCCGGCCTGCTTTTCAAAAGTCTGCTGCAAGGCAGCTTCAGCCTCGTGATATTTGCCTGGGCGCAAATCGTCATGGATATTCAGCCGTTGTTGGTACTGCTCACCGGCAAGGGCCATCTGCACGGGTTCACTCATACACTGCTCGGCGCAACTTTGTTGGCAATTTTTAGCGCCGTGAGTGGCAAATACGCAATAGATAACCTGTTAAATCGGTGGCCCAACCACATTAAGGTAGGTTTATTGGTAAGCTGGCCCACGGCGACTATAAGCGCCCTGATCGGCTGCTACAGCCATGTTGTTCTCGACGCAATCATGCATGGTGACTTGCTGCCGTTCGCGCCTTTCACTACAGATAACCCCTTGTTACACATGCTAAATGTTAACGACCTGCACTGGCTCTGCGTAGCGGCAGGGGCAGTGGGGGCGATCCTCTACTTTCTGGTGCTGGCCTGGCACCGGCAGGCACGGAGCCGCTAGAACAACACAGGTCCACCTGCGCCGTGAAATCGCGCAGGTTTGCACCCACACGCCTTCGCCTGATAAATTTTCCCCATTGCGATAACCACACGGCGAGTTTTTCAACAGGCTGCTAAAGTAGGGTAAGATTATCAGCATTACCTTATGTCAGATTTTATTGAACATTATTTATCCGACTTGTTTGCCCCCCAATCCATCGCGGTTTTTGGCGCAAGTCAGCGACCGAATGCCACAGGATCGGTGGTGTTCCGCAATCTTATTGCAGCAGGATTCTGCAACCAGCTTTACGCGATCAACCCGAAATACACCTCCGTTGATAATCACACCTGCTACCGCTCTTTGGATGACATAGACGATCATATCGAGCTGGCCATCATTACGACACCTGCGCACACGGTCAAAGACATTCTCAAGCAGTGCGGCAAACACAAAGTAAAAGCTGCGGTGATTTTTGCCGGCGGTTTTGCGCAGCCAGACGAGCCGGGTAAGGTCTCGGAGCAGGCATTGGTGGAAATCGCGCGCAAATATGGCATTCGGTTTATCGGCCCGAACAGCCTGGGAATCGCTCATCCGAGCACCAACATTAATGCGACCTTCGGCCCTGGTGAGGTCGCATCGGGCAACCTTGCACTGGTTTCCCAGAGCGGCGCCGTATGCACTGCCGTCATGGATTGGGCAGCGGTGCAGGATATTGGTTTTTCGAGTGTAGTCTCTATCGGAGCCTGCGCCGACCTGGACTTTGGCGATATTCTCGACTTTCTGGTAAGTGACGGCAAAACCCGCAGTATTTTGCTTTACGTTGAAGGTATACGCGATGCCCGCTCCTTTATGTGTGGGCTGCGAGCGGTCGCCCGAGTAAAGCCCGTTATTGTGATAAAGGCGGGACGCCACAAAGCTGCGATTGAAGTCACACAGTCCCACAACAGTGCCCGTGTTGGCGACGACGACGTATTTGCCGCGGCGCTTAAACGTGCCGGTGTCGTGCGCGGTATGCACCTGGGCGATCTGTTGGCAGCCGCCAATATTCTTGCGCGCGGCACGCGACTGCGTGGCGACAAGCTGGCAATTATCACCAACGGCGGCGGGCCCGCGGCAATGGCGTGCGACCGTGCCAGCGACCTTCACATTCCACTGGCGCCACTCGGGGAGGAGGCGCACAAAAAACTGGACAAATTGCTGCCGCACTATTGGTCACACAGCAACCCGGTCGACATTCTTGGCGACGCGGATGCAGACCGTTATGCTGCAGCGCTGGAAATTATGCTGGCCGATACAGAATGCCACGGGGTGATGGTCATGTTGACGCCCCAGGCAACCACCGACCCTGTCGCTATTGCCCAGCGCCTGATCGACATCATTAAAAAAACATCGAAACCGGTTATTGCGTGCTGGATGGGCGAGAATCGCGTACTGCCCGCACGCCGCTTATTTGCCTCTGCCGGTATCCCAATTTTCAGACTCCCAGAAACGGCAGTGCAGGCGTTCGCTTACCTGGCGACGTTTTTCCGCAACCAGAAATTGTTGCTCCAGACTCCGCCGCCACTAAGCCAAACCATTACAGCAACGATTGAAGACGCGCATACCGTGATCGACACCGCGCTGCGCAGCGAACAATTTCAATTATCAGAAACCGAATCAAAAACAATTCTGGCCGCGTTTGGGATTCCCATCGCGCCAACCATTCTTGTTCACAGCGCCCAGGAAGCCATGGAAGCCGCCACTGAAATTGGTTTGCCGGTAGCGATGAAAATTCACGGCAGTAACCTCAGCAACAAAAGTTCTCATGGCGGCGTGCAACTTAATATCCGCACCTTGCCGGCGGTAAAAAACACCTACGCAGGTTTGCGTCGAATTCTGGAGAATCTACCATTTGCCGTGGAAAACCCGGGCATAGTGATCGAACCCATGATTCTCTCGCCAGCCGCCAGTGAGTTGCGTCTGGCTATCGAACAGGATCCGGTGTTCGGCCCTTTTATTTCCCTCGGCCCGGGCGGGGTTGCCGCGAAGCGTACCCGGGTAGTCTCCTTGCCTCCACTCAACCGATTACTGGCTGCCAACCTTATCCAGGAATCCGAGCTCGGCGACATGCTCTCAAAAGAGGGTCAGCAACCTGTAATTGCACTGGCGGCACTGGAAAACTGTTTGATGAGTATTTCCGATATTGCTTGTGAGTTACCGGAAGTGCTTGAGCTTGAAATTAACCCGCTACTAGCGGACAGCAACGGCGTAACCGCTGTAGACGCACGTATTCGCCTGCGCCCCAAACCACCGGGGCTACCCTACTCCCACACCGCGATTCATCCCTACCCCAGCCACGCCGTACAAAAAGTGACGGTCGCCGGCTGCGTGCCTTGTACGATTCGTCCAGTGCGTCCTGAGGACGCCGAACTCGAACGCGCATTTATCGAAGGGCTTTCTGAAAACAGCAAACATTTTCGTTTTATGAACACGTTTCGAAAGCTGCCACCAGAAATGCTGGCAAAAATGACACAAATTGATTACGACCGCGAAATGGCTTTTGTGGCAGTGATCAACAATAATGAAGAGGAAGAAGAAATTGGTTCGGCCCGCTACGCAATAAATATTGACGGGCAAAGCTGCGAATTTGCGGTGTCTGTTGCCGATAATTGGCAGGGTAAAGGAATCGCGACCAAACTTATGCAAGCACTTATCGACTACGCAGGTCATAGAGGACTGACGCGAATGCAGGGAGAAATTTTGGCCGATAATGTCCCCATGCAAGAACTCGCCAAAAAACTGGGCTTCAGTTTGCAATTGTCACGGGAGGATAAAACAATCGTGATAGGCAACCGCCCCCTACGCCCCCCTGCAAAATAAATTACCAACCTCGATTTTAACTGCGCAGCAACACGCGTGGTCTGTGTACGTATAACTCTGGACAACTGAATGGCTGACACACACTTCCGGATCGAACGGGTCTACGGGCCTGCGCTGCGACACCTGGTCGAAGACCTTGCGCGGTTGCGGCTGACAGTATTTTCTGAATACCCCTATCTTTACGCAGGCAATCAGAATTACGAATCCAGCTATTTAAAAACATTCTGCACCGCGCAAGACGCAATCATTGTAACCGCGCGCGATCAGCGCGGTGAACTTGTCGGTTGCTCGACGGCGTCATCGTTAAATGGTCACCACACGGATTTTTCGCAACCGCTGGTCCGTGCCGGATACGATCTTACACAAATGAACTATTTTGGCGAATCCGTATTGCTGGAACACTCTCGAGGCAATGGCATAGGCCACTCTTTTTTTGATCAAAGAGAGCAACACGCGCGCAACAAAGGTTATAAACTTGCCTGCTTTTGCGCGATTGAGCGACCCGCAGACCACCCCAAAAAACCTGCGAGTTATCGTGATCACACCGTGTTCTGGCACAAGCGCGGTTACCGTAAATTGAACGACATCTCGACCAGTTTCGCGTGGCCGGAAACACGCGATGGCCCAGAGATATCCCACCCAATGGCCTATTGGCTACGGAAGCTGTAAATGTCACACCTTGTAAGAATTGCCGCGGCGCAATATCCCATCGACGAACCCTCGACGCTGCAAGCGTACTTGGACAAAATCAGCCAGTGGGTGGCAGAGGCCGCAGCGCGCGCAGACCTTCTGGTGTTTCCAGAATACGCCGGCGCGGAGGCGATGGCGGTGTTCGGCCGCGACATCAATAAAAACCTGCTCCAGGCCACGTTCGAGCTGCAAACCCTGGTACCAGCAATCGACGCGCATATGGCTGACCTCGCTCGCCGCTACGGGGTCTATATTCTCGCCCCCAGCCTGCCTGTCGCGGCCGCCGATGGTTCGCTGCGCAACGTCGCCACTATGTACGGCCCGCAAGGTTTTGTTGGCGCACAGCGCAAACGGGTGCTCACCCCATTCGACAAGCAAGAGTGGCAGCTCACCGCAGGTGAAGCCTACACCCTGTTCATCACTCCATTTGGGCTGATTGGCGTGGCCATTTGTTACGATGTGGAGTTTCCGCTCCAAGTCAGGGCCTTATGCGAAGCCGGCGCGACATTAATTCTTTGCCCTTCATGCACAGACTCAGTCGCAGGTTACTGGCGAGTACGACTGGGTGCGATGGCGCGCGCACTGGAAAACCAGTGCGTGGTGGTACAGTCTCCCACGGTTGGCACCGCCGAGTGGACCACCGCACTGGACGTAAATTGCGGCGCAGCGGGGATATTCGCCCCGCCGGATTCCACCCTCAGCAACGACGGCGTATTAGCACTCGGGGAAATGGACAAACCGCAATGGCTCTACTCCACGGTTAACCTCGAAGACATTCTTCGCTTGCGGCAACATGGCGATGTGCGGGGTTTCAGTGACTGGCATTTGCAATTAAAAAGCGGCGGTGGATAAATCTGACGCCAAAATCATCACCGCAATTTGACACGTTAATCAACAAATAAGCTTATGTTGATCAATTTGTTGGCTTCGTCTTGGACAAGTTAACTCTTAAAACCCCGCCGTTATAACCTGGTGACGCAATGTTAAATATATTCATCATGGCAAATCATCCATAAGCCAATGTTTTTACGAAAGTTTTAATCCGGCCTCGAGACTAAGCGCTTAATTTAAAACGGTTAATTTACGTACATTCAGTATGTTTTCCGCGCTATACAATTGTAAAAATTATGGTACTTTTAACGGCCATTGTTGCCGCGACACGAGCAACACTCTGATAAAAAGGCACGCTGACGCGAAAGCCCAGCACGCAAAATTACCGGTCTAAGGACTCAAGGTCTACGACAGCGGGATCGCCAGAGATACGCCACCGCCACGTTTCATCAGCGTCCTCTGTGACTGTCTGTACCGGTTTAACAACATACCTGAACCGACAATCGACGGGTGGCCAACATGCTCTCTCTCGAACAAAAGGAAGTACACGTCTCACAGCTTAAGCACGGCATGTTTGTATCGCGCCTGGATGTTCCCTGGGAGCGAACGCATTTTCCGCTGCAGGGTATTCTTATTCGCTCAGAAAGCGACATCGAACAAATTGCTGCCTACTGTAATTTCGTGATTGTGGACGAAACACGGTCATGCAAACCGGCGCGTATCGACAGCCCAATGGGCAAAGCACAAAACAGAGCAACCTCATGCAACACCAAGCCCGCCTGGCAACGCAGGCACTGTGTGGAAAAATACCCGGTCCGCGCAACGGTACGGGAAGAAGTGCACCTGTCTCACAGCTTGCTGAGCACCATGGAGCGCCAGATTTATCTGATTTGTGAACATACGCTACGCTGCAAGCGGGCGAACATTGAGCAGTTGGTCGACAGCAGTTCTGAGGTTGTCGAGAGTGTTATCCGCAACCCGGATGCGCTCGCCTGGTTGTGTCGCGTGCGCGCCTCGCGCCGACCTATCTACATGCACACTATCCGGCTGGCGGTGTGGGGTACTATTGTAGGGCGACAGCTCGGCCTCAATCGATTTTCGTTAAACCATATGTGCACGGCTCTGCTGATGACAGGCATCGGCAAAAGCAGTGTGTCTGATAAGGCACTGGCCGGCTACAGCCCCACAAAACCCTCGCTCGAATACCGGCAACACTTGCAGGAAACCCTCTACCAACTAGAGCAACTGCGTTTTTACAGTGACGACATTACCGATACCATTGCCCACTACTGCGAGCGCATCGACGGCAGCGGCTACCCTAACCAAGTGACCGGTTCGGAGATCCCCTTTCTTGCACAAATTTGCGGCCTGGTGGAAACCTACGAGTTGTTGATCAACCCCTACCACTGTACCCGCGCAATTTCCCCGGCGAATGCGGTTGTTTACCTTAACAAAGCAAAGAACCAGCAGTTCGATGCCAGCCTGGTAGAAGAGTTTATTAAGGCCATTGGTATTTACCCTACCGGGACCGTGGTGGAACTTAGCTCGGGAGAGTTGGGCGTGATTGTGTCGCAAGACAGTAAAAAACGCTTGCGGGCCAGCGTGATTCCGGTGCTGAGCGCGCAGGGCGACATTCTTAAAAATTACCGACTCCTGGACCTTTCTTACGCGAGTGGGCGGGACGAAGACCAGACAATGGCTATTCGCCGTGGCGTACCTTCGAGCGTCGTTCCGCGTGGAATTCTTGAAGAAACCCACAGCTGGTTGTTTGATCGCCGTTCCGATCGCACACGCGCCTGCCGCTGATTATCTCGGGTTTCTTCCACCCAGAGAGCAAAAAATCCGCTTCCAGACGATTGCAACGGTTCCAACCTGAACCGTTTGGGGTAAGATTGCGCCCGCAATAATCAACGCGCAATAAGTGGCGCCGACAACAACCAAGTTTATGGGCTCTTGTCGTTATAATCCCGAAGCAGGCAAACAACAATATTGGCAATGCCTTATCTCCCCCCAATAAAGTGATAAACAATGAAGCGAGCGGAATACAAAATTATCAGTGGCCCAAGCGGCCTGCCCCAACTGGAAGATCGCATCACCGAATTTTTGAATAAAGGCTGGAAGCCCGTTGGCGGAATCGCCTTTAATGCAGGCTACCCTTATCAGGCGATCGCCCGGGTTGTGACTGTCGACGAAGACGATAACCTCACACGTAACCCCGAGCCTGCGCTTTAGCGCTTTGGGTCGGCCGGCTAAACGTAGCCGGCAGAATCCAATGTGCAATTATGGTTACTGGGGCCAGGGCCGAACGGGTTGACTAACATGATCAGGTTTTCACCGTCCGCCATCCACTGCACACGAAATCGGCTCGAATTGCTGAGGTCGGTAAAATCCGCAAAATTGTTCTCGCCGGTGAAAATATACGCAGCGGCAGGGGACGTGACGGTACCACTCGTGTAGTAGGTAACGCTCCCCGTGCTCACCACGCCGGATATCTCAGGATTTGGGCCAGCACCAAAGACGACCCCGGAATCGCTCACTGCCTCGACATTCATCACCAGCGTTGCATCAATTCCACCCAGGTCGCAGGTAAATTCAAACCGCGCATTATTTGATGGCGGTGTTCCGCCGTTGCCCCCACCGGTGCCGGGATTCTTGCTATTGCCGCCGTCAGAACCACCACCGCATCCAGTCAGCATTAGCTGACTTACCAAGCTTAATAAACATAAATATAGGCGCAGTCGGAACATGCAAAACTCCTTGTTGATCTGTTAACTGAATTGAAACGCGCACCGGTGCCACGCCGCCATAAGCAGCGGCCGCCCGGTAACTATTGCTGAATACAAAGGACAGGAAGAAAACTATCAGAGAGTGTTGGCGCTGAGTTGAGGGCGTACAAAAATTGGATGCTTTTGTCCGTTTTTTAATGCTTTGCCAGAGGCTGACTCAAAAGCCGAACACCGGACGCATCGCAAATAACGCGCTCGGAATCGCTCACCAAGTTCATCAGTGCTTCCTCACTCAAAGGCTTGCTGTAAAAATACCCCTGCACTTGATCGCAACCCCGTTCGCCCAGCCATTGGCACTGGCTGGCACGCTCTACTCCCTCGGCGATAACTTCCAGTGACATATTGTGGGCGAGATCAATGATAGATTTTGCAATCGCCGCCTCTTGATCGTCGCGGTCCACGTTAGTGATAAAACTGCGGTCAATTTTTAATTTTTGGATCGGAAAACGTTGCAGGTACGCCAGCGAGGAATAGCCAGTACCAAAGTCATCAATCGCCAGTGATAACCCCATGTCGCTTAAACAGTTAAGCATATTGATTGTATTGGCGGCGTTTTCCATTGCCGAGCTTTCGGTAATTTCCAGCTCCAAGCACTGTGCAGGCAATCCGGTTTTTCGCAATACCTGCGCTACCGTATGTTCAAACCCTTCCTGCCTGAATTGACGTGTGGAAAGGTTAACCGCCACCTTACACAGGTCAATGCCTGCCGCAAGCCAATGCTGAAAACGCGCACAGGCCTGTTCCAACACCCAGGCACCTAAAGGTTCGATTAACCCGGTTTCTTCCGCCAGAGGAATAAAGTGCACCGGCGACATCAAACCGCGATCTTTGTGTTGCCATCGCACCAGCGCTTCCAGGCCAGTAATCCGCCCAGTGTTCAAATCCACCTGTGGCTGATAGAAAACCCGTAATTCATTCTGCTCCAGTGCACGGCGTAGATCATTTTCTAACAGCAGGTAATTGACCGCCGAATCAGACATCGCGCTAACGTAGAACTGTGCCCGGTTTTTACCTGCCGCCTTCGCTCGGTACATAGCGGTATCAGCATGTTTTAAAAGCTGATCAATAGAGTCACCGTCGTGGGGGAATACGCTGATGCCAATGCTCGCGGTACAACTTATCGGGTGCCCCTGAATAACCACCGGCTGTTGCAGGCAGCCGAGCAGTTTGTTGGCTATCGCTTCTATTGATTCACTGCAGGTGACGTTTTCCAGTACGACTACGAATTCGTCGCCGCCGAGCCGGGCAACTGTATCGGTATCGCGCAACTCGTCGACAAGGTGTTGTGCGACCGCTTTCAAATAGCGATCACCCGCCTCATGACCAAGACTATCGTTAACATTTTTAAAGCGATCCAGGTCCAACAGCATCAACGCGAGACTGGATTTAGTGCGTTTAGCGCGCGCAATGCTCTTGTTCACGCGATCGTAAAACAGCGACCTGTTTGCCAGTCCAGTGAGAGGATCGTGGAATATCGCGAAATTGAGATGACTTTTGTGATCACGTAAAACCGATTCAGCCAGTTCGTCTTCTGTAATATCGACACCCACAGTGTAAATAACGTCGTCGCTGGAGGCCTGGATTTCCGGCTCGCCCGCGTAGCCAGGCAACAACCGGTGGCAGGCAATACGTGTGCGACGCATTTTGTAAAGGTGAGTGGAGCCATCTTTATGTTTAGCGGTTAATTCCCACTCACATTCCATCGCCGAGGTAGACTGAAGTTGCTGCAGACGCGCGCGAGCGGAAGCCGGGTACAACTCGGACTCTTCTGTTAACTCATTGATATTATTAGAAACGTCAAAAAGAAGTGCATGATGCCGACTGGCAAAAAGTACGTCTCCTGTTGGCGTAACGACGGAAGCGAGCACAGGAATATGTTCCAACAGTAAACCAAAATAGGTCCGGATCTCGGCCGTTGTTACGGCCACTTGGCAGGAAACAGAGGTTACAGACTTCTCCATGAGCATCGACATTCGCATACTGTGGCTAAAAAATTGACTCGCACCAGCGTGCCACAGTTAAGTTACATCCAGAGCGGTCACCATAATAAGCACAGAGCGAGCCAGCTAACTGGCGCGTAAAAAGAAGGGGAAATATCAGTGGGATAAGAGAGAAAATCGAGAGTTGCCCCAGAGTTGTCCTGGGGCGTTGATACGGTAGCTTTACGAAGCGACAATCAGGCTATAGGGGCTCTGCCCAGATATCGTATTCATCCGCGGCGGTAACACGCGCTTTAATGAGACTTCCAGCGGGCAGGTGGGCGCTGTCTTCAACAATAACCACACCGTCGATTTCCGGTGCGTCGGCGAAACTGCGGCCAAGTGCATTTACGCCTTCACTGCGATCGATTAACACATCAATAGTTTTGCCGATTTTCGCCTGCAACCTGGCCGCAGAAATTCGCTGCTGCGCCGCCATAAACCGCTCCCAGCGTTCCTGCTTCACCTCTTCCGGCACCGGGTTTGGCAGTGCATTGGCCGCGGCCCCCTCCACCGGCGAATACTGGAAACAGCCAACACGATCCAGTTGGGCGTCTTCCAGCCAGTCGAGTAACAATTCAAAATCCGCATCGGTTTCACCGGGGAAACCCACAATGAACGTCGAACGCAGCGTCAGATCCGGGCACATTTTGCGCCAAGCGTGAATCCGATCCAGGGTTTTTTCTTGATGTGCCGGGCGTTGCATCGCTTTCAACACCGTTGGGCTCGCGTGCTGGAAAGGGATATCCAAATACGGGAGGATTTTGCCCTCGGCCATCAATGGAATAACGTTATCCACATGCGGGTAGGGATACACATAGTGCAGCCGAACCCACACACCCATCTCACCCAGTGCCTCACACAGTTCCTGCATGCGGGTTTTTACCGGCCGCCCCTGCCAGAAGCCCGTGCGGTATTTCAGGTCCACCCCATAGGCGCTGGTATCCTGAGAAATCACCAACAGCTCACGGGTACCGGCATTCACCAGACGCTCGGCCTCGTTCAACACGTCGCCAATCGGGCGGCTTACCAGATCGCCCCGCATATCGGGAATAATGCAGAAGGAACAGCGGTGGTTGCAGCCTTCAGAAATTTTCAGATAGGCGTAGTGACGCGGCGTTAACTTGACGCCCTGCGGTGGCACCAGGTCCACATGCGGGTTGTGGTCACGCACCGGCGGAATGTACTCGTGTACCGCACCCATGACTTCTTCGTACGCTGCGGGCCCGGTGACACTGAGAACATTGGGGAAGCTTTCGCGGATAATTTCCGCGTCTTTGCCTTTACCCATACAGCCGGTAACAATCACTTTGCCATTTTCGCTCATGGCTTCGCTGATAGCATCCAGCGATTCCTGCTTGGCGCTATCGATAAATCCACAGGTGTTTACCACCACCAGATCAGCATCGTCATAGCTCGGCACGACACTGTAGCCGTCCAGTTTTAACTGGGTGAGAATTCGCTCGGAATCCACCAAGGCTTTGGGGCAACCGAGAGAAATAAAACCAACTTTTTGAGTCATAGCCTTTGTCGCTGTAAATAATGAATCGCTGAAATTTAGATAGAGAAATGAGATGGCGGAAGGAATGCGTGCTTAACGCTCTGCACCGACCCGCTTTTCTAACACGGAAACCGCGTTGCCCTGTACCAGCCCGTTGTGGGTAAATGTCCAATCGCGTTTTTGATAGTAGGCGGCTTTATCCCGCGTGTAGAGCCGCAGCTGAGCAAGACCATGGCCTTCGGCATAGGTTTCAATATAGTTCAGCAACTGCTGGCCGACACCGCGACAACGGTGCTCCGGTTCAACAAACAAATTCGTCACCCACTCACTGGGTTTGCGACTTTTGGTGAATTGATAAAAAACCAAACTAACCGAACCTACAGGTACGCGCGCTTCTTCCGCCACACTTGGCAGATGCGCGATAAAAGTAGCCGGAATAGGATCGGTATCAAAATGCGCACGCAGGTTGTGCTCGCGCTCGCGAATGTCTGCCCCCACTTCCTCGCGAGAAGCGCGTTCACCGCCCGCACGAAAACTGCGCAACCATTCCTGGTGATGCCAGGCCGCCACGGTTTTCACCCACTGGGGAAACTCCCGCAGATGCGAAATCTCTATCGTTCCGTTCATTAGGATGAAGCGCGGCCTTATTTGACGACTTCGCCGTGCGCTTGCTTGTCCGCGTGGTACGAGGATCGCACCAACGGTCCGCAGGCGGCGTGCACAAAGCCAAGCTCTTTGGCTATTGCACTGTACTCGTCGAACTCAGCAGGTTCCACATAACGGGCCACCGGCAAGTGGTCGCGCGAGGGCTGAAGGTACTGGCCAATGGTCAGCATGTCGATATCGTGTGCGCGCATATCTTTAAGCACCTCGATAATTTCCTCCTTGGTCTCGCCCAGGCCAACCATCAACCCCGACTTGGTCAATACCTCGGGCTTGCGCGCCTTATAGCGTTGTAGTAGCTCCAACGACCATTTGTAATTGGCACCGGGGCGCGACTGACGATATAGCCGGGGCACCGTTTCCAGGTTGTGATTAAACACATCGGGCGGCTCCTGCGCGAGAATGTCCAGGGCGATGTCCATGCGGCCACGAAAATCCGGGGTCAGAATTTCAACTTGCAACTCGGGTGACAGCGCGCGGGACTCGCGAATACAGTCGGCAAAATGCTGCGCTCCCCCATCGCGAAGATCGTCGCGGTCGACCGAGGTGATCACCACATATTTCAAGCTCATGTCGGCGATAGCTTCCGCAAGATTGCGCGGCTCATTGGCGTCCAGGGGGTTGGGTTTGCCGTGGCCCACATCGCAGAAGGGGCAGCGACGGGTACATATATCCCCCATGATCATGAATGTCGCCGTCCCACCGCTAAAACACTCGCCCAAATTGGGGCAGTTGGCTTCTTCACAGACGGTGGAGAGCGCGTTTTTACGCAACAACTTTTTGATGCGATCGACTTCGGGCGAGCTGCTGACTTTAATTCGAATCCAGTCCGGTTTACGCAGCATCGAATCGCTGGTAATTACTTTGACCGGTATGCGCTCGACCTTATCGGCATCGCGCAGTTTTTCACCCTGTTGGATGCGCCGCGTGCGTTTGACGGGGCTAAGATCCTGTTCAGACATAGGTTCTCTACTTTAGAAGCTCGAGCAGGCGCGCACTGTAGCGATCGGCAACCTCTGCCACGCTTGGGGGCTCTGCTGTGTAATCAGTTAGCTGCACCATCGCCAGACCCGCATATCCACAGGGGTTAATATTAGCGAAGGGTTGCAAATCCATATTCACATTGATGGCCACACCGTGATAGCTGCAGCCTTTGCGCACTCGTAATCCGAGCGACGAAATCTTTTTACCGTCTACATAAACGCCGGGCGCATCTGGCCGCGGCTCGCCGATAATACCGTAGTCGCCCAGCAGGCGAACAACAGAATTTTCAATGAGTGTAACCAGATCTCGCACGCCTAACTTGCGGCGCTTCAGGTTAAGCAGAGGGTAAGCGACCAGTTGGCCCGGCCCGTGATAGGTAATCTGGCCGCCGCGGTCAGTTTGCACCACGGGAATATCGGTCGCGGGCAGTAACAAATGTTCTGGTTTGCCGGCCTGCCCCTGGGTATAGACCGGAGGGTGTTCCACCAACCATAGCTCATCATCTGTCGCGGCGGTGCGAGTATCAGTGAAGTCTCGCATCGCCTGCCAGCAAGTCTCGTATTCCAGTTGGCCGAGGTTTTTAACAACAACTGCGGACAATCACAGCACCATTTTCGTTTCTGGCAGTTTTTTCAAATCTTCGTGGATCGCTTGTAACTGCTCAATGCCGGTCGCGGTAATAAATACGCTGACCGACTCAAAAGTCCCGTTGCGACTGGGGCGCACACTCACTTTGTTGGTATCGAAACCGGGCGCGTGCCGCTCCATCACATTGAGTACGGCCTCGCGGTAACCCGCTGTCGCCGTGCCCATGCATTTAATCACATAGTCAGGGCAGGGAAATTCAATTTTAGGAGGCTGCTGCTCGCTCACAGGTTATTCCTCAAACAACCGCAAAATTGCATCCCAGGCGCGATCCACCAGCCCGGCTTCCGCTATATCCGTCGCCGCAACCAGGTCAGTTTCAACGATAACCTCATCATCAAGGGAAATCTTCAATTTACCCAGCGGCTGATGCTTGGCAATGGGCGCTTCAATATTGGCGTTGGTCTCGATTGCGGCTTTCACATTCTTCGCGCCGCCACGGGGAATGGTGGCAAGAATGTCATGGTCGATTGTAAGTACCAGTTCTTTGGGATCACCGCCCCATACGCGGGCGCTACCGAGCTCATCGCCAGCGCTGTACAACTTGTGAGTTTGATAGTAGCGAAACCCATACGCCAGCAGTTTTTTCGACTCGGCCGCGCGCGCATTTTCTGACTTAGCCCCCATTACCACCGATATCAAACGCATCCCGTCACGCTTGGCGGAAGCCACCAGACAATAGCCTGCAGCCTCGGTGTGCCCGGTTTTAATGCCGTCGACGGTATTATCGGTGAACAACAATTTATTGCGATTAGGCTGGCTGATACCGTTGTGCTTAAAGTGCTTTTCGGAATAGAGCGCGTAGTGCTTCGGGTGATCGTTAATAAGCGCTTTGGCGAGTATTGCCAGGTCGCGCGCTGTAGTCAGGTGGCCTTCAGCCGGCCATCCGGTCGCATTTCTGAAGTGACTGTTGGTCATCCCCAGAAGTTGCGCCTGCTGGTTCATGATCTCGGCGAACGCTTCTTCACTTCCGGCAATATGCTGAGCCAGCGCGATAGAGGCGTCGTTGCCCGATTGGATGATAACCCCGCGCAGCATGTCAATTACCGGTACCTCAGAGCGCGCCTCCAAAAACATCGTAGAACTACCGCTCTTTGCACCGCCACGGCGCCAAGCATCGTCACTGACTCTTACCAGATCGGTTTCCTGCAGCCGGCCAGCGTATATTTCCTCAGACACAATATAGCTGGTCATCATTTTGGTGAGGCTGGCTGGCGGTAACTGCTCATCAGCATTGTGTTCGACAATAACCTTGCCGGTATCCGCATCAATCAGCAGGTAAGCTGTCGCCGCAAGCTGTGGCGGAGCAGGAATAATAACCTGGCTGGCATTTGCCGCCATTGGAGTAACCAGGATGAAGAGGTGTGCTAGAACAAGCGCAGCGCGCGCAACAGAAAATCGCATCGTTTAAACGTTTAACCTTGTGCCGAGGGAGTGTATTTCTGTTAGAGACAGGCGCACGTTGGATAAGTGCCGCCCGAAGGGGAAAGGATTGTAGCAGTAATCTACGCCTAATGCAGGCGGCTTGCGCCGCCTGATGTCGCGATTAGTCCGCCATAAGGCCCGCCAACACGTAGACCAGGGGGGCGTTCCAGTTAATGGCAATCTCGTTAGAGGCATAGCTACACCAACTGTCGACATAGGATTTAGCTGGCGCCAGCGAGCGGTAATCACAGTTGTCCTGCTGGCCAGCATTGGGGCCACCCACCAGAAATCCCGGTACCGGTGCTTTTACGCTATCTGCTTCAGATGGGCGGTGATGAATGTGCTCGGGTGGCTTGCTGCCAACAGCCGTGACATAGCTGTAATCCATTGGATTCTTGCCTAAAAGATAGTCAACAATTCCGAGCGCTGCTGCGCGATATTTATCTTCCCCAGTGAGCCGGTACGCCTGCAACAAGATAAATGCCTGATTAGCCGCGCCGCTGTTGCTGCCCCACACAAAGTCCTGAGTGGTCATCGAGACCCGGTATGCGCTATCGCGGTAGCGATCTACCAACCCGTTTGCAGTACTCACTAGAGCGTCTACAGACGCCTCGTACTCTTTACTGGAAAGGCTGTCTTTGCTGTGGAAGGCGAGCGACACGTGGGCCAGCGGTGCAACATATCCCCAGGAAGGCACGCCAGCGCCAGCACCTACTGCCTTAAATGCGCGGTAGTACACCTGATCGCCGGTGGTAATAAATAATTCCGCCGCAGCCCAGGCGCGCTCGTCAGCGAAATCGCTGTCTCCGTACTCTCCCGTATGCACATCCTTCGGGTTGCTAAACACCACCTGCGGATTGGCTTCTGCCCAGCGCCAAGCGGCAACAGCTGCCTCTCGATAGCGTATCGCCTGGGCCGCGTCCCACTTCACAAATACTCGACTCGCCGTCGCCATAACCGCAGCAAAATCAAGCGTTGCCGCAGTGCCTTTCGCCACCATGTAGCGCTGCTCGATAGCCTCTGCTGGCATTACATCACCGGAAAAATTCAAGGTAGTGAGCTTGTGGTAGACGCCGCCGTCGGCGGGGTCCTGCATGGTTTCCATCCAGTCGAGATTCCACAAAATTTCGTTGAGCAGGTCCGGCAACTTGTCGCCAGACTCGGGGATATTCCAAGTGCGATCATCGTAAAAACGGCTGAAATGTTCGTACGCGGCGAGCAGGGTATAAGTGGAGATACCCGAATTAACGATGTATTTGTTGTAATCGCCCGCATCGTACCAGCCCTTAGGCGACGCCAACACAGTGCCCTCAGGTCGCATTCCGGAGGCAGCCGACCAGTGAACTTTCACTCGATCATCCGGGTGGCCTTCCGGGCGCGCCCAGGCACCGGCAAAGGCATCGGGAAGCGCTGTGCTGGCGCGGTTAAAGTAATAGGCCTTTATCGCAGCATCATGCGCATCCGAATACACATCCTCGGCTATGACAAATGCAGGCGAGAGTGGAAAACCCTCCACTTTCACCCTGTACCGGCCGGGTTGCTCATAATCGCTGAAGTCAGCCAGCGCGACTCGCTCCTGTGCAGGCTCCCAACCGGCCGTTTTTTCGAGTTTGCCTTTGTAGACTTCTTCGCCATTACCATCAATCAAAAAGAACTGACGCACAGCCGATGCGGGTACGACAGCAAACTTTTGCCCATCTGGCAAATACCCCACCTGGTTCACTTTAATCAGGCCGAGTTCAGCAGCCTGCTCGCTAGCGCTGGCAGGATCACTGATCTCCGATTTGGAGCCTCCCCCGCTGCTGCAGGCGACGAGCGCACTGCTGATAGCCGCAAAAGAAAGGCTGGCTAAAAAATGTCTCATGTTCTATTAAATCCTGGCTGTGTGTATCAGGCTGTCGTAGTCAATCGCGCGACAGGCATCTTTCGGTGAAGCATCTCGCACAAGCGCGCAATGTAGGCTGCAGAGTAAGTATCAGCTTACCCTATGGATAGACAACGTGCGGTTCGGGCAATCCCTCCGCCGCGATTTTGGCACGCAAAGCCTGTAAATCAAAATTGTCCCGCAACGGCCCAATCCTCACCCGGTACAACGCTGGTTTGGCCGTTGCCTGCGGCTCCAAAATTGTGACTGGGTATGGGGTGAGCTTGCGGATAGTGGTTTGCAACGCCTGGGCACCCGATATCTGGCTAAAAGCGCCGACCTGTAAAAAAGTATTTTCTGGTAATTGGTAGCCGTTGGAGTTTGCCGGCGCGGGGGCGGCCGGCTGTTGATCACCGGAAACCAACACCGGTGCTGGGGTATTTTGCAGCGGCTGGTAGGTCAGCGGGTCGATATATTCAACCACTACCCGACCGGTACCCGAGTCAACGATGTCCAGCTTTTTCGCTGCAGCATAGGTGAGATCAATAACTCTGCCATCGTGAAACGGACCACGGTCGTTCACCCGCACAATCACCACGCGTCCGTTGTCCTTGTTGGTCACTCGCACATAGCTGGGAATCGGCAGGGTTTTGTGGGCGGCGGTCATACCGTACATATCGTAGATTTCGCCGTTAGAGGTTTTGTGGCCGTGAAATTTCAGGCCATACCAGGACGCCATGCCCTCCTCCCGATACCCAGTTGGATTGGTGGCAACCCAATAGGTTTTACCATTGACGGTATAGGGGCTTTTGTTACCTGCGGCAGTTCGGAGCTCGACCTGTGGCACGGCATCGGGGATATGGTCTACCCGCAGAGGTTGACTGGGGCCGCTATCGTGCTTTTGTTGATAGCGGCTGGGGGCTTCGCAACCGGCGACGAAAACTAGAATGGAGATGACGACTACTACAGCCGCACGCAATGAATAGGTCATTAATTCGATTACCGCTGCTGCGGGATAAGTCGTAACAGGTCAACCACGCGCAGACGGCGCTTACTATCGCATTACTATAATCTACCGCACCTGCTTTTCAAAACCATAACGCAATTCTTCGCTGAGCTGGTAGGCCGCCATTGCGTACAACTGACTGCGGTTATAGCGCGTGATTGCATAGAAATTATTGAAGCCCAGCCATATTTCCTTACCGTATTCACCATCGTAAGACAGAGGAACCGCTTTATCGGCACCTTTAAGCTTGGCGTTAACTGGCGTGTAACCCCGTTCAGCCAATTCACTCAGGGTGAAATGGGGGCGGATTTTTTCGTTAAGCACAGACTTGTCGTAGTTGCCGGCGATATGCGCTCGAGTAACGACAATCTCCCCTCGCTGCCAGCCATGACGACGAAAATAATTCGCGATACTCCCGATTGCATCTACGGGATTATTCCAGATATCGGCTTTGCCATCGCCGTCGAAATCGACAGCGTAAGCTCGGTAACTGCTGGGAATAAACTGACCGTAACCCATCGCGCCCGCGTATGATCCAGTCAGCTCCGGGAGCGCCACTTTTTGCTCGCGCGCCAGCAAAAATGCATTCTCCAATTCTTTAAGAAAAAATTTGCCGCGCGGGGTGTAGTCGAACCCCAGGGTCGCCAGCGCATCCAACACGCGATAGCCACCGGTATGTTTGCCGTAGCGGGTTTCGATACCCAAAATCGCAACGATCATTTGTTCGTCGACGCCAAACTCTTCAGCAGCGCGCGCCAGTGTGGCTTTGTTGTTGTTCCAGAATTCGATCCCTTGTTGGATACGAGGCTCGCCGAGAAAAATTTTGCGGTAGTCCTTCCAGGGCTTGGTTTTTTCAGCGGGGCGCGCAATCGCATCGAGAATACTCTGCTTTTTTTCCGCCTGGCGCAGCATATCCAGAACATAACTCTCTTCGAATTGATGTTCCTGCACCAGGGTTTTTACAAACGCCTGCGCACCGGGGTGGGTGGAATAATCGGCCAGCACCGGAGTAGAACCCATTAGAAAAACAACAACAGAACAGAATTTTTTTAGCACAGCTAAGCAACAACCTTTTTCTTTTCGGTGGCAATGGCCATCAGCAGACCAAAGCTCGTCATCAGGGTAACAATGGATGTTCCGCCCAGGCTCACCAACGGCAGGGGCACTCCAACCACGGGCAGCATACCAGCCACCATTCCGATATTCACAAACACGTACACAAAAAACGTGAGCGTAATACTACCGGCTAACAAACGGTTAAACGTATTTTGCGACGTCCACGCAATATGTAACCCGCGCGCAATCAACAATAAATACAGCGATAATAAAAAGATCACGCCAATCAAGCCAAGTTCCTCAGCCATAACCGCGATAATAAAATCGGTGTGTGATTCCGGCAGAAAATCCAGCTGCGACTGAGTACCGTTGAACAGACCTTTGCCGTGCAAACCGCCAGAGCCAATCGCGGTTTTCGACTGAATAATGTTCCAGCCTGCGCCCAGCCGGTCCGCTTCCGGATCGAGCAGTGTGAGTACCCGCTGCTTTTGGTAATCCTTCATCACCCAGTGCCACATCGGCCAAATGCTGATGCCGACCATCGCCAGACTGCCAAAAATATAGCGCCATGGCAGCCCCGCCATAAACACCACAATAATGCCCGACGCAGCAATGAGAATGGCGGTACCCAAGTCTGGCTGCATAAAAATCAGTACCGCCGGGAGCATGATAATTATCATGCTGACGACGATATCGGTGAATTTGGGCGGCAAGCTACGCGTCGAGAAATAGGCAGCGGTCATAACCGGTACGGCGATTTTCATCGCTTCTGACGGCTGAAAGCGCACGACGCCAAGGCTAATCCAGCGCTGCGCGCCTTTGGCCCCAACACCGACCAGAATCACCAGCATAAGCAGAATAATGCCCCCCACATAAAGCCACGGGGACCAGCGTCGCACCATCTGCATATCCAGTTGCGCCACCACAAACATCACACAGTACGCGATACTGAAAAACACGAACTGGCGCTTCACCATCGACTCACTCTGGCCGCTGGCGCTATACAACACCACCAGTCCGAAGCAGGTGAGTGCCAATAAAATTAGCAATAGAATCGGATCAATATGCAGCCGCTGCCAGAGTCCTTGCTGGCGACCAAAATGGTGGCGAGAATCGGGCAGCCGGCGGACAAAATCCTGCGAGAGTTTCATGGCTTGGCGTTATCCTCTGCCTGCATGGCGAAATAGGTATCGAATACTTCGCGGGCAATGGGACCGGCCGCACTGGATCCGTGCTCACCATTTTCCACAATTATTGCGACGGCAATTTGAGGGTCTTCCACCGGCGCGAACCCGATAAATAACGCATGATCCCACTGGCGTTCATCCAGTTTGTCGGCGTCATATTCTTCATCCTGTGCGATACCCACAACCTGTGCCGTACCGGATTTACCGGCCATCTTGTAGCCGATTCCGCGGCTGATTCGGTGAGCGGTACCGCGCGCACTGTGAACGACGCCTTCCATCGCACTGTGTACATAATCCCAATACTGGGGCTGCACCTCGATCTGGTCGACCACCTCCCGCTCGGTGGGCTGGTCGCCCAACTGCTTGACCAGGCGCGGCCTCAGGTGTGTGCCGCGGGAGGCGATAGTCGCGGTCATCACCGCCAATTGCAAAGGGGTGGTCAGCACGTCGCCCTGGCCAATACTGATATTCAAACTATCGCCAGGGAACCAATGCAGCCCTCGCACCCGCTCCTTCCATTCCCGCGACGGCCACAAACCTGGCCGCTCACTGGGAATATCCAGACGCGTGCGTTCGCCCAGGCCAAATTTGTCGCCAAACGGGTGCATGCTATCCACCCCCATCCGAAACGCCATATCGTAGAAAAACGTATCGCAGGATTCGACAATCGCCTGGCGCAGATCCACGCGGCGGCCGTGCCCACCCTTTTTCCAATCCCGATAGAGGCGCTCATCGTTTTCCAACTGGTAATAGCCCGGGTCAAATATATGCGTATCGAAATCCACTACCCCGGCTTCAAGCCCGCCCAAACCCAGCATGGGTTTAATGGTGGACCCCGGTGGATACTGCCCCTGAATTGAACGGTTAAACAATGGCAGGTCACGCGATTCATTGAGCGCGCGATAATCTTTGTAGCTGATACCGTTGACGAACAGGTTCGGGTCATAGGCCGGAGCGCTAACCATCGCTAATACACCGCCGGTTTTAACGTCTATGGCGACTACCGAACCGCGCCGCCCGGCCAGTTGATCGACCGCGACCTGCTGCAGCCGTGAGTCTAAAAACAGATAGAGGTCTTTACCTGGCTGAGGGTCCGTGAATTCAAGCGTACGCAACACCCGGCCGTGCGCGTTGGTTTCGATATTTTCGCTGCCCACCTGGCCCAGCAGCTCCGATTCGTAATACCGCTCCAAACCGATCTTGCCGATACTGTGGGTGCCGCTATAGCGCTCGTAGGTTGCCTGATCGAAACTGCTCAACTCGCGCTCGTTTATGCGCCCGACATAGCCCACCGTGTGCGCAAACAGCGCCCCTTTTGGGTAAGCGCGCGTTAGTTGCGCTTCAATTTCCACCCCCTCCAGCTCAAACTCGTTGACTGCGATACGGGAAATTTCTTCTTCCGTTAGCCGATACCGCAGCGGTACCGCCTCGAACGGGCGTCGCCGCTGACGCAAACGCTTCAAAAAGTTTTCCCGATCACGCTCACTCACTTCAATCAAATTCGCGAGGTGGTCCAGCGTCTGCTCCAGGTTGGAGGTGCGTTCAGACACCACGGACAAGGTAAATGTGGGGCGATTGTCGGCGAGTAATTGGCCCTGCGCATCGTAGATAAGGCCGCGATTCGGGGGTATCGGGCGCACATGTATTCGGTTGCGATCGGAGCGAGTGGCGTATACCTCGTGGTCAGTTACTTGCAAACGGTAGTAGCGGGCAAGTAAAACACCGAACAAGGCCACGACCATAAGAAAGGAGATGGCAGCACGCACTGCGAATACACGGGCTTCGCGGTGGTGATCTTTAAACTGGTGGAGTTGTTCCCCGGCCCACATCATCTGCGGCGAGGTCTCCAGTACAACTTGTTGTCGTTATGTCTGCGCACTCTGCGGGTGCCTATTTGTGGTAGGGATGATTCTGCAAAATTGTCCACGCGCGATACAGTTGTTCTATCAACAATACGCGCACCAACGGGTGGGGCATTGTCAGGCCGGAAAGAGACCATTTTTCATCGGCCCGCTGTAGACAACTTTGCGACAGGCCATCGGGCCCGCCGATAACAAGACAGGGGTTTACCCCGTCCATTTGCCATGCAGCCATTTTTTCTGCCAGCATTTCAGTGCGCAACGATTTGCCCAGTACATCGAGACAAATCAAGCGCTTGTGACCGGGGGCATTGTCGTAGGCACCGAGTATTTGCTCGCCCTCGGCCTGCTTTACCGCGTCCACACTGTAGCTTTTAGAGCGATTTGCCAGCGCAAGTTCCACCATGCGCGGCTCTATTTCGCGTGGCAACCGCTTGGCGTATTCCGCGTAGCCCTCCTGTACCCAGGCGGGCATTTTGCCACCCACGGCCAGTATCGAGATCTTCATGCGCGCCGTCAGAACTGGGTTACGGAGATTCTGTCGGGTTGTTTTTGCGGCCGGCAGGCTCAGTGGACCACAATTTTTCCAACTCGTAAAAAGCGCGGGTTGTTTCCAGCATCACGTGCACAACCAGGTCGCCATAGTCCACCAGCACCCATTCACCACTTTCCATGCCCTCGACGCCAATGGGACGGAAATCGTGCTCTTTACCGTCTTCCACCACATTATTCGCCAGCGATTTTACATGGCGGTTTGAGGTACCGGTCACAATCACCAGCGCATCGGTGACATCGCTCAATTCGCGCACATCCAATTCGACAATATCCTTGCCCTTCAAATCCTCGAGAGCATTTATCACTACTTTATTCAGTTCTGTTTGCATTGATTTACCAATTCAACGGCCTCGCGGCCATAACATGTTAATTGCGAATATAGTTGACGCTGCCCCCAGACAGCGAATTTTTCCGCAAAGAAAAAGAGAAAGGCTCCAGAGGGAAGCCCCTGGAGCCCACGGTTGTCTCACTCAATAATTGTTGATGCTTAACCTCAATTGAGGATTTCGCCATCGCCAAACACAATCCACTTCTGTGATGTCAGCCCTTCCAACCCAACAGGGCCGCGAGCGTGGATTTTATCGGTAGATATACCGATTTCAGCTCCCAGTCCATATTGGAAGCCGTCGGCAAAACGGGTGGACGCATTCACCATCACCGATGCGGAATCCACCAGCGCCATAAATTTGCGCGCTTTCGTGTAGTTCTCTGTAACGATGCTTTCGGTGTGCGCCGAGCTGTGGGCGGCGATATGGTCCATCGCTGCAGTCATATCGTCAACCACCCGAATTGCGAGAATCGGCGCCAGATATTCAGTATCCCAATCTTCCGGTTTCGCGGCATTAATGTTGGGCAGAATTGCGAGTGTGCGATCGCAACCGCGCAACTCCACAGACTTTTCTGCATAAGCGGTGGCTAGCCGAGGAAGAATTTTCTCTGCGACCGAAGACGCCACCAACAGGGTTTCCATGGCATTACACACACCGTAACGATGGGTTTTACTGTTGAGTGCGATGTTAAACGCTTTATCCAGATCGGCATCGTCGTCGATAAAAACATGGCAGATGCCGTCCAGGTGCTTGATCACACTCACCTTAGCATCGTTACTGATGCGCTCAATCAAGCTGCGACCACCGCGGGGAACGATAACGTCGACATATTCCGCCATGGTAATCAGTTCACCTACTGCCGCGCGGTCCGTTGTTTCAACCACTTGCACGGCACTGGCAGGCAAACCGACACTTTCCAACCCCGCCGCAATACATTTGGCAATGGCCTGATTGGAATGAATTGCCTCGCTACCACCACGCAAAATAGTCGCATTACCGGATTTCAGGCAGAGACTCGCAGCGTCGATGGTCACATTCGGCCGCGATTCGTAGATGATACCAACCACCCCCAAGGGCACACGCATTTTGCCCACCTGAATACCGGACGGGCGATACTTTAAGTCGCTGATTTCACCACAAGGATCTGGCAATGCCGCCACCTGACGCAAACCTTCAATCATGCCGTCGAAGCGCGCCGGAGTAAGCTCCAGGCGATCCAGCATTGCGGGCTCGAGACCGTTGGCGCGGCCGTTTTCCAAGTCGCGTGCATTCTCTTGAATTATCAGTTCACGGTTAGCGGTAATTGCATCAGCAATTGCTACCAGCGCGCGGTTTTTGTCGTCCGTACTGGCGGCAAGCATATCCCGTGAGGCCGCGCGAGCTTGGCGCCCCAGTTGTTGCATGTAATCTTTAACAGTCATTGTAAGTCTTAAACGCTCGTTGTGTTTACTTCAGCGACAGTGCCTGAATCTTGAGCATTATACCGGCAAGGCACGAATTCGCCTAAATCAAAAATGGTCCTGCGCAAAGGCGATACGTTCAGCAACCGACAGCCGAGCCGGATTGCGCAACGCTTCAACTTCCCGCAAACGGGGCAAGAGGCCAGCACCATTGGCAATTTGGATGGACAACCCCGGCCGCGCATTCAGCTCGAGCAAGGCAGGGCCCAGGTGTTTATCCAGCACCAGGTCAACGCCCAGATAACCCAGCCCTGTCATATCGGCACAATTACAGCCTAACTCCAGCATTTCCTGCCAGCGCGGTACTTGTAACGCCCGCAGATCCATACCTGTATCCGGATGGCGTTTGATAGGAGCGTCTTTTTGTACGGCCAGCACCGCGCGGCCGTCAGCAATACTGATTCCCACCCCGACTGCGCCCTGGTGCAAATTGGCTTTGCCGTGAGACGCTGCGCAGGCGAGACGCATCATCGCCATAACCGGCACGCCCTGGAACACAATCAGCCGCAAGTCAGGCACGCCTTCGTGAGAATATCCAGTAAGTGAAGGGTCACACTCCAGCAGCGCCTCGACAAGTACCTGATCCGGCGCACCGCCCAGAGAAAACAGCCCGGCGAGAATATTGGACATGTGACGACGCAATTCCTCGGATGAAATCACCTGCCCGTTACTGCGCAAGTAGCCGCCCTCGGCACCGCGCCGGATCACCATAATTCCCTTGCCGCCGGAGCCTTTAGCCGGCTTCAGGCAAAACCCTGATTGCTCGCGCAAAGCAAGTTCGGTGGTCGCAATCCCGTGTTGACTGGCCACCACGCCAAGTAATGCAGGTACGGAAACACCAGCCTCAATTGCCAAGCGCTTGGACGTGAGTTTGTTATCCACCAATGGATAAAGCCGGCGTTCGTTATAGCGGCCAATATAGCTGATATTGCGCCGATTCATGCCGAGCACGCCCTTTTTGCGTAGATCCTTAAGTTCACGCAATAAATTCAGCACGTTAGTCGCCTTTGCCTAACACGCTGAAGCGGCGCAATTCGAGCAATCGATACCCGGTATAACCGCCGAGCAACAGCACCAGTGCCATAAACACCAGTTGTAAGCCGATAAAATTAAATGTGAGATGACGAACGATATCATTCGTCATTAACAGATACGCGATCAGCGCAACCAGTAAAGAACCACCACCCTGTACAAACACTTCGTGCGGTCCCTCTTCTTCCCACAAAATCGACATGCGCTCGATGGTCCAGCTCAAAATAATCATGGGGAACAGGGTAATCTTCATCCCCTCGTTCAAGCCGAGTTCATACGCGATTACTGTAAACACGGCAACCATCGCGATGACCGAAATAATGACTGCCGAGATACGGGCCACGAGCAGCAAACTGAGGTGCGATAGATAACTGCGAATCACCAGGCCCACACCCACTATCAGGAGGAAGCCCGCCAAGCCGGTTAACAGACTGGTTTGAATAAACGAGAGCGCAATCAACACCGGCATAAAAGTACCGGATGTGCGCAGGCCAACTAACACCCGCATCAGCACCACGACCAATACACCCACAGGTACTAGCAAAATACCTTTAAACAGCGCCTGCTCTTCTACAGGCAGGGAATGAATAGAAAATTCCAACAGCGAGAAATGATCGCCCTCTTTTTCCAGCCCCTGGGACACCGGAATTTCCTGATTGATAATGGAAAAACTCACATCAGACTGGCTGCCACCAATTAATTCCAACACGCTGCCAGAGCGGTACTCCCACATCACCTGATTCGGGCTTAAACCCACTCGCCCGGAGCGGGGGTCGAACAGCTGATAGTGGTCGCCCTGAAAAACCTGCAGGTACGTTTGTAAACGCTGACGGCGGCGGCCATCCTCCAAGGTCAGCACTTTTACTTCCCGCGCAGGTACCTGCGCGTAATTGAGCAATTGCTTCAACCAGCGACTGCGCGCCTGACGTTGCTCCAAAAAGCCGGCGCTTTGTTTTTGCAGATTAAATTCGAGAATTAATTCCCGTGCGAGCGTGAAATTATCAGCGGAACGTTCGACAGCATTGTCGAGGAGGTGCAATGCTGAAGTGGCGTGGGGGGAATCATCAAACAGGTTGCTTGGAGCCTCCAGCGGAGGTGCGGTATCGGCTACCGCCAAACTTGGATCGACCAGAAGATCGAGGCGATAATAAAGCGTTTGCGGTCCATCCGCATTGCGAATAGACCACTCCGCCCGACGCTCACGGCCATTTTCAACAAACGCCAAGCCGTAGCCTGGGCTCGCGGTATATTCCGCGAGGCGTTCAAACCGGGTTTGAGTCTGAGGAACGGCCAGTGAAACTTTAACCGGCTCGCCCTGGGCTTCAAACTCCACCCGCGCCTCCACTGACCACACCTGCCGTTTTTCGCCGGGTAACCAGGGCACATCGTGAGTTTTATGGCGCAGCCAAGTCATACTCAGCCCAGCAACAAATAACAACGCAATTAATGCGTAAAACGGAGCTCGGGATTGTCGCAATGGTTCCTCACGGATCGCTGTAAACAAGCGCAAAAATTAATTTTGATCGAGAGTCAGCTCGACTTTGGGTTGGGTAAACTTGCGGGAAACATCCACCAGCGCAATATCCTGCAGGAAGTCGCGGCCCAGTGTGACAGTATATGTCGGCGCCTCGGATTCCTGCTCTAACGCGAACTCCACATACTCTGCCAAGGACCCCATACGCACCATTAACGCAACGCGATTACGGCGCGCATTTTTTTTCAGTGGTGCTTCCACCGGTTCCGCCTGATCGTGCAACGTAAAACGCACCCAACTCTCACCATTGCGCTCGAACTGTTGCACGGTGGCGACCACCAGAGATGCGTTGGCCACACCGGTATCGATACGGGCCTTCAGGTGCGCCGACAAAATATCCAGCCACACCCATTCCACTCGCCCCAACAGCAGTTTAGCGTTGCTATTCGTGCGAATTTTGCGGCCGGGTTCTGTTTGCGCCAGTAATTCCGCCACGGGTTTGACCTCCCCGACCGTCTCCGGTTCGCTGGCGACAGGGGTAGAACCCGTCTGCAATTCGCGAATTTGCGCTTGGGTTACGCGCAGCTCGGTGAGGAGGGCCTGCTGGTTATCCGACAGCATTGCCAGTGTCTGCGCCTGGTTTTCCAGTGTCGCGGACTGCGCTTCGAGTAGTGCTTGCGTCGGCGAGCTGTCGCTTTCACGGGAGTTGGTAAAGGTACAAGCCTGCAACACAAGCAAACCTGTCAGTGGTAGGCATCTTAAAAAACGCAACATCATGATTATCTGGTTATTCGTCGGCGGCGCGACTTTCACGTAAGAAGAGAAGGCGGTCATAATAACAAGCTTTGGTGCCTTTGCGACCCCACCGGGTTTGCATTCACAGTTAACATAAAATCCATAGGAGGAAACCAGGTGTCCCTACGCGGTATTATTTTTGATCACGATGGTACATTGGTCGACAGTGAAGGCGTGCATTTTTCCATCTGGCAGGAAATTCTCGCAAGCATGTCGGTCAGTTTCACCAAGGCGGAATACCTGCTGCACTACTGTGGCGTACCCACCCGCAAAAACGCCGAAGATCTGGTGGCATTGCACAAATTACCCATAACTGCAGAGGAGCTTTACCAGGTTAAACAACAGCGGCTTGAGCAGCGCCTCAATGCGATACCGTTTCCCTCGATGCCCGGCGCACGTACCGCCTTGGCACAATGCCAGCAGGCAGGCCTGAAAGTAGGTATAGCCACCGGTGCCAACCGGTTTGAACTGGATACGTCCATCGCCGCCCACCAATTTGGCGATTTTGTGCAAGCCACCACCACCCGCGATGATGTCGCGCGCAGTAAGCCCGCACCAGACACCTACCTGCGCACCCTCGACCAACTCCAATTGTCAGCCAGTGAGGCTGTCGCGGTAGAAGACAGCGCGACCGGTATCTCAGCCGCCAAAGCTGCGGGCATGCGCTGCATTGCCGTCGCCTATGAATTCGCCAAGGGGCAGGATCTTTCCGCAGCCGACTACCAAGTGGATGACCTCACCGCTGCCGCCGCGCTGGCGATATCACTGCGCTAACCTGCACCAACACAAAATCCCGCAACTAATTTTAGGCGAGTCAAAACAGGTTCAGGATGCATTCAGGCAAACCCCACTAATCTGGCAACAACTCAACAGAGGAGTCAGATCATGAAAGCACTTTCTGGAACTATTCTTAGCCTCAGCCTGTTAATCGCCCCCCTGACCTGGGCGGCCAAACCGCAAACCATCGATTACGCGCAGGTCACCCATGTAACGCCTGTCTACAAAGTGGTAGAGCACCGTCAGCCGGTGCAGAACTGCTGGAACGAACGCGTGAGAGAATCTGCGCCACGCCGCGGCTACCAGACTTCAGCAGATGCCCGTGCGGTTGGCACCCTGGTTGGCGGTATTGTCGGTGGCAGCATTGGCCATGCGGTTGGGCGGGGCGATGACAACAAACGTATTGGAACCGTAGTGGGCGCAGTTATGGGAGCCGCTATCGGCAACGAAGTCGCGCACACCGCACATATGCAGCAGGTACGCTACCGCAACGTCGAGCGTTGCGAAGTGCAACAACAGGTTCAAAAGCAACGCGTCATTGACGGCTACGATGTCACCTACCGCTATCATGGCCAGCAATATCACACGCGCACCCGCAACCACCCCGGCAAGCGGATTAAAGTTGCACTGACAGTGCGCCCACTGGAGCACTGACTGCGAAGACAGGGAGGTTTCGGGTAGAATGATCCTCCCTCAAACCCACACTGCGGACGCGCCGATGAAATACTTACTTGCCTGCCTGCTGCTTGCCTTACCTGTGACTTCTGCCATAGCCACACCTGTCCATGCCGCAGAACCGCTGCAACTGGCTCAGGGCGGCGGCGAACTCAGTAAAAGTGAAGCGGCGGCCATTGCCCAGCGCAAACATGGCGGCAAGGTTCTGAATGTCAGCCGTTCCGGCAGTGTCTACCGAGTAAAACTGCTGCTGGATTCGGGCCGGGTAAAAATCGTTACGGTTCCCGCCAGCCGCTAATTGAGGGCTTAACGCCATGAAAATGTTGATCGTCGAAGACGAAGCCGCCATTCGCCAACAATTAACCGATTATTTCAGCAGCCAGAACTTCGTCATCGACGCAGTGGCCGATGGCGAAGAGGGCGCCTGGCAGGCCGTGGAATACGACTACGATTTCGCGGTGATAGACCTTGGCCTGCCAAAATTGGACGGTATGGAAATAATCCGCCGCCTGCGGGCAGCCGGTAAAAAGTACCCCGTACTGATTCTGACTGCTCGCGGCCACTGGCAAGATAAAGTCGAAGGGTTAGAAGCTGGCGCCGACGACTACTTGGTTAAACCCTTTCACAACGAAGAGCTACGCGCCCGCGCCAATGCGCTAATTCGCCGCGCCGCCGGCAGCGCCACACCGCAACTGCAGTTCGGCCCCATTGCTATAGACACCGCGCAAAAACGGGTACTGGTATCCAACGTTGCGATAGAACTCACCAGTTACGAGTACAACACCCTGGAATACCTGGCATTGCACGCTGGCAAACCGGTGTCGAAAACGGAGCTGACGGAGCACCTTTATCATCAGGATTTTGAGCGGGACAGCAACGTGATAGAAGTATTTATCGGCCGGCTGCGTAAAAAGCTCGATCCCGATAACCAACTCAAACCCATTAGCACAATACGGGGCCAGGGTTACCGGTTTACCGTCGAAGCCAGCTAAGGTGAGGTTGTCGTTAGCGGCGCGCCTCGCCGTATCCTCGCTGTTGGTTTTGCCCGTTATTCTCGGCTTCTCGGCCTTCGCGCTGGATCGCGCCTTCACCGATAGTCTGCGCAAAGCAGAGCTGGAAGCCCTGCGCGCGCAACTCTATTCCCTGCTCGGCGCGGCCGAACCCAGCGACCAAAACCGCGTATTGCAATTGCCGGAGGTGCTGGCAGAACCCCGCTTTAACCGCCCACTGTCCGGTTTATACGGCCGGGTTTTGAATACAGAATCACAGGTTCTCTGGCAAAGTGAATCCACTCCGCCTTCTCCGCCAGTCGGCAAACCCGCACCTGCATGGCAAGCGGGGACGGAACAATTTGGCGAACTAGAAGTGAACGGTGCGCCCTACTTTGTGCTGCGCTTTGACAGCCTGTGGGAAATCGCGGGCACCGACACCCTCTTTCGATTCGAAATATTTCACAGTCAGGATAACCTGCGCACGGAGTTGGCCAGTTACCGGCATTTGTTATGGCAGTGGTTGGGTGGGCTGGCACTGCTGTTTGTTCTCGCCCAGTTATTGATCACCCGCTGGGGCTTAGAGCCCCTGCGCCACCTGGCCCAAGAGTTAAAAATATTTCAGCAGGGCGGCCAAAAACAGCTCGCAGGGCAGTACCCACCTGAAATCGCGCCCGTCATCACCAACTTGAACTCACTGCTGGAAGCAGAGCAGGCGCAGCGCAAACGCTATAAAAATACCCTCGCCGACCTCGCCCACAGTTTGAAAACACCACTGGCTATTATTCGAGCCGACCTCGAACAGCGCAGTGATCATCTCGAAACGATTGATGAACAGCTGACCCGAATGGCCAATATCATCCAACACCAGCTGCAGCGCGCGACCCTGACCACCACAACATCGCTGCGCGAAAAAACCCTGTTAGCGCCAATTTTCGAGCGGCTCACCGGCGCCTTGAGCAAGGTGTACCGGGAAAAAGGGTTTACGATTGAACTCCAGGTAGATAAAGCGCTCTATTTTCCGGGCGACGAATCAGACGCGTTGGAAGTGTTTGGCAACCTACTGGAAAATGCCTTCAAGTACGGTGAACGCCTTGTACTGGTGGAAGCCTCCACCCGCGATAAGGCGCTCGTTATTGATATCTCTGATGATGGGCCAGGTGTTGCGGCTGACATGAAGCAAACGATCCTGGCGCGTGGCGCCCGAGCGGATAGCAGTATCCAAGGGCAAGGCATAGGCCTGGCCATAACCACCGATATTTTAAGCAGTTACAGCGGCCAACTGGATGTGACCGACGCTGTCCACCCTCGCGCGAAAGGCGCGCGATTTAGAGTGACCATTCCCCTATGAACCACCCCTTAAATAACGGCGCGTACGCTCTCTTCTACACTTCGCCCTGGCAATGGCTGCGCATCGGACAGCTGGCTGCCGCGCTGTTGATCTTTGCTTACTACGCGCTTAAGCCTCCCGGCGCGCCAGGCAATGGCCCGTTCAGCGACGAGGTTTTGCATTTTAGTGGCAACGTGTTGCTCGCACTTTCCTGCTGGGTGGCATTTTTTGGCCGTTGGAATTTGCGTTACCTGGTGCTGGCCGCGTTTATTTATTCCATGGCGATTGAAATTGCCCAGGGACTGACACCAGCACGTACTCCTGATATGGCAGACGCGCTGATGAATACCGCTGGCCTCTCTGCGGGTACAGCGATTGCGTTCTTACTGCAACGCTGGCTGCGGCACGTTAAACGGCTTAAAGAGCAATAACAGCCGAGGCAGCAGCAGTAAGGCGCCAAGCAGCGACATAAACATGGCGAGGCCGGTGAGAAGCCCAAAATAAATCGTAGGGATAAACGCAGACAACACCATAATCGAGAAGCCGAAAATAATAATTACCGAGGTGTAAAACATCGCCCGCCCAATGGAACCGTGAGCGATGTACATACACGCGGTGTAATCCCCTTTTTCCATCAACTCCCGGCGGAATCGGTGGACGTAATGGATAGTATTATCCACCCCGATACCCACCGTAATGGCCGCTACGGTAATCGTCATCATGTCCAGCGGCAGGCCGAATATCCCCATAAATCCAAGAATCGACACCGCCGCCAAAATAGTAGGCACTATTGCTACTAAAGCGACTTTTAGCGAGCGGAACAACACGATAAACATGATAAATATGCCAAGCAGCACCGTCCCCAACGTCGCAATCTGCGAGCTGAAAAGGCTTTGCAGCATATTATTATAGAGCACCAAAAGGCCGGTAAAGCGCACTTTTTCCGGTTCAAACAGTTCCATACTGTTGATGTGATCGCGCATGCGCTCAACCAATTCTGCGCGTTGTAAGCCCGGGTAACCGTCGTGAATTCGCATGGTAATACGGGTTTGATCTTCTTTCGCCGCCAGATACGGGGCAACTAACGCAGCGCTGACTTCCTCAGGTAAAGATTTCTGCATAATCGCCAGCTCAAAATCATTGAGACTGCCGTTAATATCTTTACCAACCTTATACAGCGTGGCGAGAGACTGCACCTTGCCCACTTCAGGCAGACTTTCCAAATAATCGTGTACCTGCTCGACCTTGCGCAAGCCTGCCACCGTCATCCAATAGCTGCTGCTGGCATCATCGCCATGCTCAGAAAACGGGTCCGCTTCCGCAAAGGGGTCGGCTTCGGTGATCGGCTGCAGGGTTTCAAAGGGGTCCGCCTCGTCGAAGGCATCCGCCTCAGCAAAAGGATCGGCTTCATCGGCATAGGTCGCACTGCTCACCGTATCTTGGTCACCATTGTTGATAACGATATCGAGCGAGGTTGTGCCGCCCAGATCCTTATCAATCACCGATAAGCCTTTGTAAATTTCCGTGCTTTTGTGGAAATAATCAATAAACCGGTTTTCCACCTGCAGGCGACTGACACCCCAGGCGCTGGCGAGCCCAATCACCAAACTCACGGCCAAGATCACGTTGCCGTGTTTTTCCACGGCGCGCGCAAAATAGTAGGTCGCTGGCTTTTTAGGTTTTGTGGCATCGGTCGCTTGCCCTTGGCTATCGCTATTTTGCTTGCGCAACAACACCAATGACGCAGGTAACACGGTAAACGCCAGCACAAACGCCAATCCCAAGCCAATGGTCATCAGCCAGCCAAAATCGATGACCGGACGGATATTGCTCACCACCAAAGAAACGAAAGCCACAATGGACGTAAGTACCGTGTATAAACAGGGCAACACCATAAATTTCGCGGTAGCCATCACCAGTTCCCGCTGGGTCCATTCCGGCTGCTCTTGCGCAAACTCACGATAGCGAACAATCAGATGAATAATGATGGCGAGCGAAATAATCAGCAGCAGCGCGGCGAAGTTTGACGAGATAACGGTAAGACGCCAATCCACCCAACTCACGTAACCCAGCACCAGCAACACTGCCGTAATGCACGTGACCATGGGAATAACAACGAAACGAATAGAGCGGAAAATAACCGCGAGTACCGCAATCATGAATAGCAAAACGGCGGAGCCGAAAATCACCAGATCGTTTTGAATGAACCGAATCATATCGGCGGTAATCATGGTGAGACCACCGACATAAATCTGTGCGTGGTCGCGATACTTCTCCACCACTGCGCGGATTTGCGCCACGCGCTCCCGCGACTGTTGCGCTTCTTCGGTGGTGTGCGCGCGCAGTTCTGCCCGCACTTTCTCCAATTCGCTGACTTCCTCAGCACTAATGTCGCCTTTATCCTGCTTCAAACTCAGCGCATCGCGCGTGCGGTAGAGGTCAATGGCTTTATCGTCTACTGCCAGATTCAGCTGCAGTGCGGTGGTCTGACCATTGGGAGCAAGAATCAAATCCTTATATACCGGACTCGACAAAAACTCCTTTTTAGCCATGTCGTAATCCATGCCGGGCGTCAGCAAGGTGCGTGGATTCTTTACCATTTCCCGCAGTGGTTGCACCGGGCTGTAAAGCAAGGGTACATCCAGAATTGAATTAATACTGACCACACCATCGATTTGCGCCAGCTCATCGCGCAGTGCCTGCAGCGTTTGCAACGATGCTTGCGTGAATAGCGAAGCTTCCGGCCGATAGGTCACTACCAGGAAATCACCACTTTGATACTGTTTAATGACTTCCCGGTAGAAGTCCAGATCCTTGTCGTGCTCGAGAGTCAAAGAATCGGAAGACGCATCCAATTTAAAGTTGGGCAGGCCGGTCAGGGCTGCTATCAGCACAATTGCCAATACGCCAAGGGTGAGTTTTGGAAAGCGGGTAACCCCACGCAAATAAAAATCAAAAAAACGACTAAACATTCGCTTGGAAAAATGGTCCTAAGTCTGACGTAACGTCAGGGAGTGGAAGGATTGCGCCGGGAAGCGCGCGCCATCACGGCATCTTTATGGTGAATTATGTTTCACTGCCCGATCTTGCGGCGGGCATTATACTGACAAGAATCCACCATACATATTTCAATATGTTAAAAATTAGATCCCTCAATTTTGATCGCGCACCTTTCTGGGTGACCGAGCGCAATTTCACTATCGGCCGCAGCGACACTAACAACCTGACGCTGGAAGATCCGTCGGTGGACAACAATCACGCTCGCATCCAAAGAGAAAAGGACGCGATAGTGTTGCGCGATCTAAACAGCGCAACTGGCACTTATGTTAACGGAGAGAGGGTTAACGCTAGGCCAATATCCTGTGGTGATTCATTTCGCCTGGGCAATCTGGAATTCGAGGTCATGGACCCGATTGCAGAAACCCTTGCCGATGGCAACGAATATTGGTCGCTGATCGGCGATTCCAGCTGGCTCGCCGGTCAGGAATTTCCACTGGATTTCAGCACTTCGTCAAGCTTGTTATTAGGGCGCGGCAAGCAGTGCGACATTGTATTTGCCGGCACTCACCTTTCCCGTGAACACGCGCGCATAACACGCGTGAGCGGCACCGAACTCATCCTTGAAGACCTAAAATCTGCAAACTCCACCTTTCTAAATGATAAAAAAGTGGAGCGGGCACCGCTAAAAGCCGGGGATCAAATCCGCTTGGACGTGTACAGCTTCCGCCTGTTCGGCCGCGGAATTCGACTCCATAAATCGGCCACACGCCCCCAGCAAACGCCGCTGCCGGGCGATCACACAGATAAGCCGCGAACGCCAGCCGAGCAAAAACGCTGGAAAACCGCGCCAACCTCGCCCGGTAATCGCGAAGAGCCAGCCGCGCAAACCAGCTCGTGGGTCACCTGGTTTATCGCTTTTTTGCTGGTGCTGCTGCTCGCTGCCGTGCTCGCCCGTGTGTTATTGCTCTGACGGCGCTTCACCCCAGGGCGGAATTAGACTCTGTTCCAACCCCAACTGGCTGAGAATTCGTGCGACCACAAAATCGATAAGATCTTCAATGGTGCTGGGGGCGTGATAAAAGCCAGGGCTCGCAGGAATAATCACCGCCCCCATACGGGTTAACGCCAACATGTTGGTCAGGTGGATTTCCGAATAGGGTGCTTCGCGTGGCACCAAAATCAGTTGGCGGCGCTCTTTTAACGCCACATCCGCCGCCCGCTCGATCAGGTTGTTACTCGCACCATTGGCAATTGCCGAGAGCGTGCCGCCACTGCATGGACAGACCACCACCGACGACACTGAACTCGACCCAGAGGCGACCGGCGAGAACCAATCCTTGGCGCCGAACACCTGTAACTGCCCCTCGGTTGCACCGCACAATGTCGCCATGAATACCTGCTGCTCGGCGAGAGCCTGCGGTACGTCGATACCGGCTTCCACCCGCAACACGACCTGTGCAGCCTCCGACAACAACAGGTATACCCGGCAGTTAGCGGCTACCAGCGACTGCAACAACTTGATGCCATACTGCGCACCTGACGCGCCGGTCAAAGCGAGGGTTACGGTTTTAGCATATTGATCAGGCATCTCGACTCTCTCCACCGGCATCGCGTTCAAGTTGATTACACAACCGCTGGTGCAGCCCCTCAAACCCGCCATTGCTCATAATCACCACATGGGTTTTTGCTGGTGCTTGTGCCAGATAGGCGCGGACTGCCTCAATGATCTCTGCCGTACCCTGCATCACCCGATGTTCAGCGGCCACCACCGACTCGAGCGACCAGTTCATGCCGGGGGGCTGAAACCAAATAACCGCGTCGGCGGGTTCCGTTGCCGCCGCAAGTGATGCCTGGTGCACCCCCAACCGCATAGTGTTCGAGCGCGGCTCAATTACCGCAAGAATCGGCTCATCGCCAACTTGCGCGCGCAACCCCTCGAGCGTAGTGGCAATCGCCGTAGGGTGGTGGGCAAAGTCGTCATACACCGTCACGCTTGGTAAGTCGACGCGCACCTCCATCCGCCGTTTCACTCCGTTAAACTCACACAATGCGGCACAGGCAAGCTCGGGAACCACGCCCACGTGGCGCGCAGCGGCCATCGCACTGAGCGCGTTGCGCATATTGTGTGAACCGGTGAGCGACCAACTGATCTCACCAACAACCTGGCCGCCAAACGCCACCGTAAACCGGGTGCCTGCGGCATCCCGCTCAGCAATCAACCAATCGGCATTAGCTGCGAGCGCGGTGGTCTGCCGTGGCGTCCAGCAGCCGCGGGTGATGACCTGTTCAACGGCAGTGTCCCCGGCGGGCGAAATCACCAGGCCGTTATTTGGCACAGTACGCAACAGGTGGTGAAACTGTGTCTGTATCGCAGCAAGATCAGGGAAAATATCCGCATGGTCATATTCCAGGTTGTTAATCACTAATGTGCGCGGTTGGTAGTGAACAAACTTGGAACGCTTGTCGAAAAAAGCGGTGTCGTATTCATCCGCTTCAATCACAAAAAAATCGCTTTCGCCAAGTCGTGCAGAGGTGGCGAAATTGCCAGGCACACCACCAATGAGGTATCCCGGCGCCATGTGGGCATATTCCAGAATCCAGGTAAGCATGGTTGCGGTGGTGGTTTTGCCGTGGGTACCCGAGACACCGAGTACCCATTTACCACGCAGCAGGTTTTCCGCAAGCCATTGCGGCCCGGATACATAAGGCAGGCCTGCGTCCAAAATCGCTTCCATCAACGGGTTACCACGGCTCACCACGTTGCCAACGACAAATACATCCGGTTTAAGATTAAGTTGTTCCAGGCCAAAACCGTCAATCAACTCAATACCCGCCTGTTCGAGCTGAGTACTCATGGGCGGATAAACATTGTGGTCAGCGCCAGTAACCCGATAGCCTTTGGCCCGAGCCAGCTGCGCAAGGGAGCCCATAAAAGTCCCACATATGCCGAGAATGTGAATATGCATTAATTCTGCTCTGCGCTCACGCGCGTTCCAATGATAATAAAGCGACAAACTTTACCACGCCCCTGTCAAACAGGCATCCGCACCATGCCCCGCTAGCCGCTATATCGCCGGCAGCCACAAATGATCATTTAATCTAAAGCCTGTTTTCCCGCCCGCGTATACTTTTTCTTACGGGCTGGATTTTGAGCGGCAAGGTATTGTCATGAACGTGAGACGTGGGGAGTCGGAAGACAGGGTTTGGTATCGTTCGGAACGTTTTTTTCGCGTCGATGGCCAATGGTATTTTTCGACCAGAGAAGGTGTTGAGGTGGGACCCTATCCGAGCCGCTCCTCTGCCGCAAATGGCTTGAAACTTTATATCAGGTATATGCAGGTGAACCCAATGCAGGGAGCACTTTACGCCAGCGCAAGGCGTCGCGCAGGCGAGCGTTTTTTCTTCCATTAATGACCTTACGACGTTACCCGCAGCTCGATATACATTGACAGCACATCCAGTAAACGATCGCCATCGATAGGTTTGCGAATTACATTGTTAAAGCCAATCTCCTGAAGTTCTTTTTCGCTCACCGTTTCGTTATCACTGTTAATGGCAACTATGGGCGTGTTGCGGTAGGTATTGGTCGCCCGCAACCGGCGAACCACCTCGCGGCCACGTAAATCCGGTAGATCCAGCGCGACAAAAATAAGTTTATAATTTTTCTCCAACACGCGCTTAAGTGCATCGCGACCTCCGCTGGCGAGATCGTGTCCAAGCTGCATATCCTGCAACAACCAGCCAATTATCGCAGAGCTGTCGGAAGCGGCATCCACAACCAGAACGTTAGTCGCAGGCAGCTTGGCGGGCGTCTGTATTGTGCGGGCACCGGAGTCGGGAACATCTTCGATTTGTAACCGCCGGTTAACATCTTCAATGTGCATCAGGCGCTGACGTATGCGTCGCCTCACCCCGAGAAAGGCGTCCACCAGGGTAAAACAGGTCGGCTCAACTTCACGCACTTCCCAACGGGTCAAACTATCGTGGCGGGTCAATACGTCGGTTTCAAGCCCGTTGTACAAAATAACCGGCAACCGGGCGTGATGTTCGTCATTGGTTAAAGCGACGACTAATCGCGCAGACTCAACTCTGGGGTTGCCCAGGTTGACAACCACCATGTCAGGTAAAAATTGCGACAACTTCTCCTGCGCTAATCGATGGTCCGCCACAAAAAACGTATGCACGGACATGTCATCAAAACACTGCGCCAGGCGCTCTTGATGCTCGTCCTCTACACCGATAAGAACCACGCTCGATATATCCCGGTAGACCAATCGCCGGACCCGCTCCACTAAATCTTCTGAATTAAAGGGTTTGGCGAGAAACAAATCGGCGCCGTTGCGCAGCGCATTTCGCTCGTCGTCGTGATTATCCGACATTGCGATTTTAGGAATGTCTTTCAGCAGATTGTGTGCAGCAAGTTGCGCAAGTAACAACTGCTGGTCGAACGTACCGCGGCCGGTGTCAAAAAATATCACATCAGGCATATGCTCCTCAGCCAGCGAGATCAGCGCTTTTGGTGTTGGCGCACTGACCGCCTGGACGCCTTCCTGATCAAACGCAATCTCCAAATAGCGCGCAGTGTCTGGGTCCGGCTCGCCGCACACCACGCGAATACCGGACGCAAGCACATCGCCCTCCACTTGCGCGGTCCATTGCTCGGTCGCGCTCAGCGCAGTTGGAAAACACACGCGAAATTCACTGCCGACGCCGAATTCACTGTCGAAGTCGATCGCACCTCCGAGTACCTGTACCAGCTTCGCTGAAATCATCAACCCCAGTCCGGTCCCTTCGGCACCACTGTTTATAGCGGCCTCGGTGCGACTGAATTCGACGAACAGTTTGTTTTTCTCACTTTCTTCGATGCCGATGCCGGTATCCCGCACACTGATTTTGACCACCTCTCCCAATTCTTCGTGGTCCGCCCGCTCAATACAGATCACTACAGAGCCGCGCTCGGTGTATTTCACCGCGTTCGAGCAGAGATTAATCAACACTTGCCGCAATTTGGCCATGTCGCTGACCAGGCGTAAATTCCGCGCGTAGTTCAGCAACTGAAACGTGAGCTGTTTCTTGTCGGCGAGCGGCTCCAACATCTCAAACACTTCCTGGATGACATCGCTCAGCAGGAATTCAGATTTTTCGAGCGTAATAGAGCCGGTCTCTATTTTCGACAGATCGAGGATGTCGTTAATAACCCCTAACAAGTGTGTGCTGTTGCGGAAGATTGCCTCCACCGCACGGTGCTCTTTAGAACTCTGCTCGTTGGAACGAGACTTCAACAACACCCGGCTAAAACCGATCACCGAATTGAGCGGGGTACGCAATTCGTGGGTCACACTGGCGAGGAACTCGGTTTTAAACCGGTTGGATTCCTCCAGACTGCGGTGGCTTTTTAACAGCTCGTGCGTGCGTTCCTGCAGCTCGCGATAAGTCTGATGAAGCTGATTGGTTTTCAGCGTATCCAGATGGTAGGTATAGTGGTGATCGAGCAACAACCCCACAAACGGCACGCTGTAGCTGAGTATTTTCAGGCCGTGCGCGGCAAAGTCATAATGATCGTACAAGGCGCTGGAGCCAAAAATCATATAAATTTCTGCCGCCAGCATCGGCAGCAAACTCACCAGCAGTGCCTCGGCGAGTACATCGCCCTGGCGGCGGAGCAAGCGCACGAGCAGAAGCCCGCCAACCGCAAGGTTCAGCAGCAGCGGCACCACATCCAGAGGGTGTTTCAACAGACGTTCTGGGAACAGCGTGTTCGGCAATTCCGGCCAGCGTACCAGCGTGATAATTAAACCAATGCCGAGTAAGAAGAAAATCAGCCCGAGCACATACGGGAGATTCGCCATGCGCGCGGACAAGTGCCCGCGACCGGTGAGCATCAGTAGAGTTAACCCCACCAGCAGTACCACAGCACTGACAATGCGGGCAACGGCCCAACTGAACGAAATCATCGCGTTACTGGCCGTTTGTGTATCCACCAGGCGCAACGAAACTAAAGTATGAAACAGGTCCATGGACGCTGCGCACAACAGGGACAACCCGAGGATAGGTGCAATTATTTTACGGCTGATCCGATAGTGACTCAGCGCCAGCGCGCCACTGAGCAGAGCCATAATTATCGCGACACCTTCGAGCAGCGCGTGAGCGAGAATGGCGGGTGTAATCTGGGAAGTGGCACTACTGGGAAGTACAGGAGGGTTGGTAACGACAAAAGAGAACCCGGCTAAATCGCACAGCAGAGGCAACGCACACAGCGCCGTAATGCCGAGAACAAAATTAATCGGTACATGCGGCGCCAGCCCAGTTCGGCCTGGCGAGCGCGCTACACCCGGGTTTGTCACGCTTAACTCCTTCCCTGATCACGCTCACGGCCCTTGCGAGAGCCATTTCGATACCGCGTGTGAGCTAAAGGGAGAACCGAGGTTCTGGTGCACAACAACGCCGATTCGGGTTGTTGGCGTTCCCCTTGTGCTTACTCCTGCACAAGTTCTTGCACATGTCCTGGGCGCGTCTCGCTTGTACCGCTGACACGGATGTAGCAGGCACGGGATATAGTGAGAAGCACTCTTTTCAATCGCTATTTTTAATATAGCTTCTAAGCTGGCGACAAATTCAAATTACGCCAAATTCAGCCAGTAAATTTTCACAGTTGTCTAACAGGTAACATTCTCAGAATATTGCCCTTATCAAATCACATGCGAGCTATAAGCCTTCGGCTTGTGCCCCGGTGCCATATGCCGAGGGCAGTGAACGGCGTCCCGGCTGGCCCTGTGGGGGCACGATTGAGATGCCGAGAGCTTATGTTACAATCCCGCCCCGCTTTATTCACATTGTTTCCAAACCCAGGAAATGGAAACTTTGTCCAACCCCCGTTTTATCGAGTTCACGATAAACCACAAATAACCAGGAAGTCACTATGAGCTTGCACCTCGTTCCAACTGGCGATGATGCGCCGGATATCGTTAACGTTATCATTGAGATCCCAATGGGTGGAGAACCCATCAAGTACGAAGTGGACAAAGAGTCCGGGGCGCTATTTGTGGATCGCGTGCTGGGTACCGCTATGCACTACCCCTGCAACTACGGCTATATCCCACATACCTTGTGTGGAGATGGCGATCCCGCTGACGTCATGGTCTACATGAATCGTCCGTTACTGCCCGGCTCCGTTATTCCCTGCCGTCCACTGGGCGTTTTGAAAATGACTGACGAGTCCGGCGAAGATGCAAAAATTCTGGCGGTCCCTGCCAGCTCCGTGACCAAATTCTACGATCACGTACACAGCATTGAAGGGCTGTCGCAAATTAAAGTGGATCGCGTAGCGCACTTCTTCGAGCACTACAAAGACCTCGAAGAAGGCAAATGGGTAAAAATTGATGGCTGGGGCGATGTAGACGCCGCCAAGCAAGAAATTCTCGACGCGATCGCGAACTACAAGAATCAACCAGACGCACCGCGTTTCTAAGATTCGAGCTGAAGACCACTCACATCCGGTGCCGCTGGTGGTGCCGGCTGGGGTGGTGCAAGATTACTTTCAGACAAATCCATTGCCAACCCGGAGATGTCCACGTCCACCGCTCGCACGGGTTTCCGCTCTTCCGCCCGCAACACGGGAGCGCCAACATCGGCCAATCCAAAATCGGTGACTGGCACAGGCACCTCGGGTGCACTCGACTGTCGTTCTTTGGCGTCCAGCAAGTCTCCTCCAACCGCCCGCAAGCTCAACGCCGATGTATCGACTGAAATAACAGGGTCCGGCTGACGCGCAGTTGCAGGCAACATCTCTGCGCCTAATGGCGCCAATGACAACCCTGCAGATTCAGTGGCAGCAGATGCGTCAGGTGCGGGGTTTCGTTGACCCGTAGCCGGACTGCTTGAAGAAGGTGACGTACCAGGGATAGTTCCAGGAATAGCGCCGACGGGTTTTTCCGGGACCGGCGTGTCGCTGTCGGGCACCGCGAAGGTTGCTTTGCCACTGACTTTTGCCTCGCGCACCAGCACTATATCAACCAGGGCACCAGCTTTTTTGATGGCAACGCGATACTTGTTTGCCGCATCAGCGTCGAGACCGCGCTTCAAAACCAGTGGTTTACCGGAAAACATTGCGTCCACTTTGGCAGCGTTAATTTTGAAAAGACTGGCAATATTGTTTTTCGCTACTGCCAGCTCAACGCCCTTCACCAACTGACCTTTAAATACCAGATCGTATTTGTCTTGCGTCATGATGCCCTGCACTTGGGTGAGCGGCTCTCGTCGGTAGAGAGCGATCACCATCATTGGTTTATAAGTACTTTATAACGCCAACGGCGTTTACTCAAACTATCGCAGGTGTGCGGCGTTATCTTCTGACCCAACAGACATTATCTGACACGTTTTGGCACGAATGACCGCTGGTAAACGAGCGCAATTCTACCCATACTTTTCGCCATTGAAGCCGCAATTTTGCGGCTTTTTCCGCTAACGCAAGAACGCGATGCAAGACTGTCATGGAACCCAAAAGCGACAAAATTCTGGCTATCGGCCAGCAACGTATTCACGTCACCGCGATAACCACCAAGATCCACGAAGACATCGCATTTCTCGAAAGTAAAATCGAACGTATGAAAAAAATGCGTTCGCCCAGCCGTACGGTATTAGCGACCTACGAATCAATGCTCGCCAGTCGCCTGTCCGTACTTAAATGGCTGGAAAATCACGATATGATCAGCAATCAACACGCTGCTCAGCACAGCGATGCATCGGGCTAGTCCGTCGGGCAGCTGAGACTTTTGCGAAAACCTGACCACTATTGCGATAGCGTCGCAGATTGCCAACAGGCCCCAGGTAGCAAAAAAGACGCGTTAGCAGCCTCTTGGCAGTAGTAGCGCCAATAAATCCTGCATTCGAGCGAACTTTCGCAAGTCTGGTTGCGCAGCAAAATTCTCCATCGGATCGTAAACAAACAAATGCATGCCCGCACTTGTTGCCGCTCGTACTCCGGCAGCGGAGTCCTCAACCACCGTGGTGAAGGCCGGCGGCACGCCCATCGACTCAGCAGCGTACAGAAAAAGGTCTGGCGCAGGCTTTCCGGTCGCAACATCATCGACACTAAAGCAATTACCTTTGTCTCGGCTGAAATAGCGCGCCAATCCCGTTATCGCCAGAGAGTTGGCAATTTTTTTGTGCCCACCGTTGGATGCCACGCAATAGCTGATATGGCGGCGCTCAAGCTCCTCGACTACAGCTTTAACGCCGGGTACTGCCTGCAGCTGCTGGCTGAAGGTACTATCAGTTGCGACGCTGAGCTGGGCGGCAAATGCGTCGGGCAACCGACAGTCAAACTTGCGCTCAATCCAGTCAAAACAATAGGCCAGGGAATGGCCGTGAAATTCGCGATAACACGCGTCGGCAGACATGGACAGCCCCAGGCGCGCCAGCTCCGCAGAAAAAACGGCGGCGGCAAGCGGTTCACTGTCCACGAGCACGCCATCACAATCAAAAATTACTAACACGGCAAAACCACAAATTTGCTATAGATTGAATGAAAGTTGTCGAGAATAGCGTCTTTCAATGCAATGTCCGTATTCTCGATAAGCGATTGTAACTGCGCTTGATTCATCGCAGAGGCAAACTCATCCGCCAAAGGACGATAACTCAGGTGCCAGAGTTCAGGCGCCACACCACCGCGATCCTCCGCGTAGGGACGAAAAAAACCATCATCCATTAAACCGGATTCATCCAGCCAGCGGCTCAAGAGCTGGAATGGCCCGCCAGGCAAATACTCCTCCGGTACCAGGCGCAGAGCGTAATCGCGAGGCACCGCCGCTGCGTCGTAAACATCTACGTCGCACCCCCAGTGGTGGCGAGATGCACCCGGTAACGCCGACCACCGCAGAATGGCGAAAACCAGCGTTTCGTCGTCTACCGTCGCCACATCAATTGCCTCGCTGCGATCATTCAGCACCGGGCGCGTGCCATTGGCTTTAGCGTTCCATAACATCAGCTGTCTGGAAAAACTGCGAAAGCCGCTTGCGACCCGCATTTGTATCCCTCGCGCCGCCGCCCGCTCAGCGAGCAGACACCACGGCTCCACCAGTGCTTTGTGGACAGGGCAGTCTGTTGCATTGCTGACAATGTGGGTGTCCGTCTGCCCGGTCAACTGGGCAAAAAGCGAGGTATTCAAAAGGCGCACTCCTGGCATTCAGTTTGCGTCGGTGTCATAAGTCTGTATGATTAATTTGCTGTTAGTTAATGAATCGGCGCTGGAAGTGCTAAGCTCCAAATTAAGCGCTCATAAACTAACAGGGTCGGACAACATGTGCTGTGTTATTTGCTGCAATAAACGGCAGGTTCCTGTCACCCAATATCCAGCACTCCTGCCGATACACACAAATCCAATCGATTCTAATAATAACGACCTTGGAGATCGGATGTGATGAATACAACGAATGGCCGCAGCCCTCACGGGGAGCTGTTGGGGTTAAAAAATCTCGGTATGGCGTCAGTTAATATTTTACATGCAATTGGCGTTAACAATTACGAAGACTTATCTAAAATGGGGGCCGTTGAAGCCTACAAGCGTATTAAATCCCGCGGGATTCATGTCTCAAAAGTCATGCTTTACGCGCTGCAGGGCGCATTGATGGATGTGCACTGGAACGATTTGTCCCCCGATTTAAAAAAGCAATTGGTGGAAGAGGCCGAAAGCACTGAATCCGCGTAGCTCCCCCATTCCGCCCTCACGGGCTGTTAATTCTCTGAGGTAATTTTGAGTATCAAGCTTTTCTCTCTATCTGCTCTACCGGAAGGTGGAGCAGTTTCCTTCCCCTACAAAAACCAGCCAGCTTTTGCCGTCAAGCGCGATGGCGAGATATTCGCCTACGTCAATTCATGTCCGCATCTGGGTATTCCGCTGGAGTGGCAGGAAAACAATTTTCTCGACGATGATGGCGAGTTAATTCAGTGTGCCACGCACGGCGCGTTGTTTCTGATCGAAACAGGCGAATGTATTTCTGGCCCCTGTAACGGTGAGCACTTACAACCAATTAACATCAACATTATTGCGCAGGATGTCTTTGCTGAATAAATTGTTTCGCAAACACGTGACAGAAACTAAAGCACCACCGGTAACAGTTCGCGTAACTTTATTTCACAGCTGCCAAGCGTAGCTCGCACCGCAAAAATTTCCACCCCTGCACCGGCAGCCTCACGCAATAATTGGCCGTACACTGCATCTATATCGTCTGCTGGCGACACCAGATTAACCCCCGTGTGCTGCACACAAAAAAATAGTACTGCGCGATGCCCCTGAGCACGAACATACATCAACTCGCGCAAATGTTTCGCCCCGCGTACACTCACCGCATCGGGAAACAGCCCCTGGCCTCCGGGTTCGGCCAAGGTGACATTTTTAACTTCTACAAAACAACGCTCTTCGCCACGGCTTAGCAGCAAATCTATTCGACTGCCCTCTTCCCCATATTTTTGTTCGCGCTGAATCTGATAGCCCGCCAATTCCGGCACCACGCCCGCGCGAATGGCCTCCTCGACCAGAGCGTTTGCGCGCCCGGTATTCACACCCGCAAGATCGCCATCAGGTGTAGTCACCAGTTCGAGGGTATAGCGGTATTTTCGTTTTGGATTGTTGGAGTCAGATAGATAGCAGGGGCTATGCGGCACCACACAATTTTTCATGCTGCCAGTGTTGGGGCAATGCACGGTTATCTCTTCACCGGATGCAAGTACGACATCGGCCAAGAAGCGCTTATAGCGGCGAACCAGGGTGGCGGAAATGAGTGGCGGTTCGAAAAGCATCTAGAGTCCTCATAAAATCGTACAAACGCCCGATGTTTTACTGGAAGCAAAAGGGCATTTGCCATAAATCGGGTGCCTGGCACAAAGCCCAACATTTTAACCAATTTACCCTGCTGAAACGGTTGAAATTGCTGGCGTGAGAGAAATGAATCTGGTAGCTTTCACCGCTTGATTCTGCTCAGACACGGCCTTCCGGCCACTAAAAGCAGATTGGGGGGTGCACAACGAACCGAAAATGAGGTGAGGCGCAAGCCCAAACCTTGAAAAATAATTGGGTAACCCCATGTGTGTGCGACGTTAGCAATGAGGCGCAAAGTTTATGCCTGAATCCCAAGCAAAAACCAACTTCGCTCTTCGCGACATTCCGGCTTATCAAGAGCAGGAAGGTGAAGAGTATATGAACGACAAACAGAAAGCCCACTTTCGTGAGCTTCTGTTAGCCTGGAAACGAGAGCTGATGGAGGAAGTTGATCGCACCGTTAGCCATATGAAAGACGAGGCAGCCAATTTCCCCGACCCGGCCGATAGAGCAAGCCAGGAAGAGGAATTCAGCCTCGAATTGCGTACCCGCGACCGCGAACGCAAGCTGATCAAGAAAATTGACAGCACCCTTGAACTGTTAGATACCGACGACTACGGCTATTGCGATGGCTGCGGCGTCGAGATCGGCGTTCGACGCCTCGAGGCCCGCCCGACAGCGACTCTTTGCGTTGACTGTAAAACGATCGACGAAATCAAAGAAAAGCAAACCTCTCTTTAATTTCTGCAAAACAGGCGACTCACAAGGTCGCCTTTTTTCTTGTGTACCACGACTTACCCAACCCAGCCAAGGTTTACCGGGGCCGCTTTGCGCCATCGCCTTCGGGCTTGCTGCACTTAGGCAGCCTGTTATGCGCATTGGCAAGCTTTCTGGATGCACGCGCCAACAAAGGCGCCTGGCTGATCCGAATTGAAGACATAGACCCGCCTCGCGAACAACCTGGGGCCTCCTCGGCCATCCTCTCCACGCTCGCAGCTCACGGCATGCATTGGGATGAGCCGCCGCTTTTCCAAAGTCGATGTCACGCGCGCTACCGAAGTCGACTGGATGAGCTCTCGACGGCAAAGCTGAGTTACCGCTGTGCCTGCACCCGCGCACGGCTGAAATCCCTTGGCACCAGCTATGACGGCCATTGCCGCAACTCACCACCTGCGGAGAATGTTCCCGCCGCAATACGGCTGGACGTTAGTCGCTGCTGCAGCCAGTTGGCAGCAGAGGATGCGATGTTATTTGGAGAGCTGGAGGACTTTGTCGTACACCGTAAAGATGGCCTGTTTGCGTACCAGCTGGCAGTAGTCGCCGATGACATCGCGCAGGACATTACTCACGTAGTCAGGGGGCGCGACCTCGCACCCATGACATCCGCCCAGCAACTGCTGTTTAACGTGTTCGGCGCTGAACCACCGCGCTATGTGCATACCCCACTGGTGGTCGACAACCTTGGCAACAAGCTCAGCAAGCAGAATCGCGCTAAAGCGGTTGCCGATACACAACCGGTACACAATCTGCTCGCCTGCTGCAGTTTGCTCGGCCTAATAGACGGAGAAGTCACCGAAACAAACCTTGCAATCAGCAGCCTTGACGACATACTTGCCTGGGCGATAAGCCAATGGCAGGTAAATCGGCTGCCAAAAGAGGATAGAATGGCACCGCCGGAATATCAGGGTAAATTCCCAGAGCCACCCGAGAACCTGTAAGGTATTGCCGACACGAGGGCGGGGACCTGTCCTGACCACAACCCAGAAGAACAACGACCGACAGCGGAATACCACTATGAAAAAGCAGGGGCCACTCCTTCTCCTGGTACTGGTGATCTATATTTTCTCTCCCACACTGCTCGACTGGGTTATTCATCCCGGCCTCGCCTGGTACCGCCCCTACATCGTCTGGTTTCTGGTGGTTATTGTTGCTTTTATTCTGCAATTTCGCGGCACCAGCGACAAAACTGTCCTTTAACTTTTTCTTTTCCTGATCAAGCGGCACACTCATGAACTTTAGCGTAATTCAGGTCGGGCTCATTTGCCTGACCTACCTCAGCGTTCTATTTACCATTGCCTACTGCACTGAACGTGGCTTGATCAGCAGCCGGTTGGTCCACCATCCGGTGACCTATATTTTTTCGCTGGGCATTTTCGCCAGTGCCTGGGCATTTTACGGAGTGATCGACCTCGCCGGTAAATTCGGCTATGGCGCTCTCGCGTACTATCTGGGTACCGGCACACTGTTCCTGCTGGCACCCGCTGCGCTAAAACCTTTAATGGAGCTCGCGCGTCGCTTCCAGATCAATTCTACCGCCGACCTGCTGACATTTCGTTACCACAGCCATGGCGTTGGCGGCCTCGCTACCCTGTGTATGCTGCTGGCGATGGCACCGCTGCTCGCGTTGCAAATTCAGGCGGTGGCGGAAACTATCCACATTGTGACCCGCGATAACGGCGGGACGGTAGCGATGCCAGGCAGCAATTTCGACAGTCGCCAGCTGCTGGCGCTGGCTTACTGTCTAGTGGTTGCCAGTTTCGCGGTCACCTTTGGCTCAAACCGCGAGCACCACAAAGGGCTAATCACCTCCATGGCGTTCGAGTCCCTGGTGAAAGTCTTCGGCTTGTGTGCCATAGGTCTGTTCTCGCTCTACCAGGTGTTTGGCGGCCCGGACGGTCTCGAGCAATGGCTGGTGGACAACCCGGTGCACCTGCAAAACCTCAATTCCCCACAAACCGGTGAATCTGCCCACACTCTGCTGCTAGTGTTTATTGCCACCGCTGTTTCAATGCCGCATATTTTTCATATGACAGTGGTGGAAAACCCGGTGAAGAACGTCAGCCGCACCATAAGCTGGGCTTTCCCGCTGTTCTTGCTGGTAATGGCGCTACCGATCTTCCCTATTTTGTGGGCCGGACTGAAGCTCGGCAGTGTATTCCCGACAGAATACTTTCCACTGGCGGTGCCCATTGCCGCCAACAGCAAGGCTTTTACCGTTATCTCCTTTGTCGCTGGCTTATCTGCCGCGACCGGCGCGATTGTGGCGATATCTCTGTCGATCGCCACAATGATTTTGAACCACTGGATTCTGCCCGCGTCCCCCTTGCGCACACACAAGGGCATTTACGGCCAGGTCATCTGGATGCGACGAATCCTGATCGCCGCAGTGGTACTCGGCGGTTACAGTTTCTACCTCTTACTGTCTCACCGCTTCAACCTCACAGACCTGGCACTGACCGCCTTTATCGCCACACTGCAGTTTCTGCCGGGCATTATCGCCGTGGCCCACTGGTCGCCCGGAAACCGCAACGGGCTGGTGGCTGGCCTTTTGGTGGGCACTGGCGTGTGGCTGGTTGGCTTGTTTATCCCGATGGTGATGGGACAGCACGCGTTGCCGCTCACGCTTTTTAACTGGGACATCGTGGTCGGCATTGATAGCTGGGAACGCGTCACCCTCTGGTCGCTCGGTCTCAACACCTGCGCATTTGTCATTCTGTCTCTACTCACCCGGCAGTCCAATGATGAGAATTACAGTGCCGAACTCTGTGCGGAGGATGAAATGAGCCACCCTATCCGCATGGCCCTGGATATCCGTGCCCCGGAGGAGATCGTGGAGCGGCTGACCCACCGCATTGGCGAAACCACCGCCCGCGCAGAGGTCAACCGCGCCCTGGAGCAACTCGGGTTCAACGTCGGGGAAAGCCGCCCCTACGCACTGCGCCGGTTGCGCGATGAAGTTGAAGCCAACTTGTCCGGGTTGATGGGGATCTCGATGGCCACCGAAATTATGGATAGCGAGCTACCCTACAAAATTCCGGAAGTCGACGGCGTGGCGGATATCAACCTGATGGAAAGCCGTGTTAATGAATATCGCGACCATCTCACCGGTCTCGCCGCCGAGCTGAACGACCTGCGGCTCTATCACCGGCGCACCTTGGAAGAACTGCCAATGGCGATCTGTTCGGTCGGCAAGGATATGGAAGTGCTGATGTGGAACAGTGCCATGGAACAAATGACCGGCATTACCGCGGACCATGTTACCGGGTCCCGCCTGCCGCAGGTATTAGAGCCCTGGGGCGAGCTGTTGAGCCGCTTCGCCAATTCGAGCGCGCCGCATTTCTATAAGCAGGAAGTGGAGCTGGCTGGCAAAACCCATTGGATTACACTTCATCAGGCCGCAATTCACTCATCCCTTGCCCACAAGGCCAGTGGTCTGGTGATCATGCTGGAGGATGTCACCGAGATGCAGCTGCTGGAGCAGGAACTGCTGCACAGTGAACGCCTCGCATCCGTCGGCCGGCTGGCAGCGGGCGTCGCTCACGAGATTGGCAACCCTGTTACCGGCATCGCCTGTATCGCGCAGAATATGAAATATGAAACCGAAGACGCTGACCTTTTGGAGTCTGTTGATCAGATACTCTCGCAAACCGACCGTGTAAGCCGCATTGTGCACTCATTAGTAAATTTCTCGCACTCTGGTCAGCAGCAGCAAGAAGACAATGCGCAATTGCCCATCGACCTGCGTGATTGTGCGCAGGAAGCCATCGATCTCATCAAATTGCAGCAAAAGGGCGACATCACGTTCGAGAATACAGTCGACTCCGGTCTAACCGCTATGGGCGACACCCAACGCATGATTCAAGTGCTGGTGAACTTGTTATCTAACGCCCGCGATGCCAGCCCGGACGGTGGCCACATCGTCGTAAATGGCGATTTGCGCAAGAACTGGGTTCACCTGTCAGTTACCGACGAAGGCACGGGAATCTCGCCGGAGTTACGCGACCAAATCTTCGAACCCTTCTTCACCACCAAAGAGCCAGGAGAAGGCACCGGCCTAGGTTTGGCCATGGTTTACAGCATCGTCGAGGAACATGGGGGCCTGTTAGAGATCATAAGCCCTGTAGATGAGGTGTTACAAAAAGGCACAAAATTTGTGATTAAGCTACCCAAACCCCTTGAAACCGCTGCCACGACAGGTAACACTAGGCGTTAAAATTTTCACCAGGTATGCCATGCGTACATTCTTTGGTGCAGCGACAAATAAAGAGATTATGAGCAAAATACTAATAGTTGAAGACGAAGACATTATTCGCACAGCGTTGCGTAAGTTGCTCAACCGCAATAAATATGATGTCGAAGAAGCGGGCTCCGTCAGTGAGGCCACCAACAAATACAAACTTGGCAATTTCGACCTGATCATTAGCGATCTTCGCCTTCCTGGCGCGCCTGGCACCGACCTCATTCAGATGGCAGGAGAGATTCCTGTGCTCATCATGACCAGTTACGCAAGCCTGCGCTCGGCGGTAGATTCAATGCGTATGGGGGCGGTGGACTATATCGCCAAACCCTTCGATCACGACGAAATGCTGGCCGCCGTAAAGCGAGTAATCGGCAAGTCCAGCGCGCGCAAGCAGCAATCGCAGGAACAACATACCGATGGCGATAACCAGGCAGCTATCGAGGGCATGATTGGCAGCAGCGCCGTAATGAAGTCGCTGTATGCCAAAATTCACAAGGTAGCCCCTACCAACGCCACCGTGTTGGTCCACGGCGAAACTGGTACCGGCAAAGAGCTGGTGGCCCATGCCCTGCACGATGAAAGCCCTCGCCGCAGCCGCCCACTTATCTCGGTCAACTGCGCCGCTATCCCGGAAACACTCATTGAAGCCGAGCTCTTTGGTCACGAAAAAGGGGCGTTTACCGGTGCCGCATCCACCCGCGAGGGCCTGGTGGCCGCCGCCGATGGCGGTACCCTGTTCCTGGACGAAATCGGCGAGCTGCCGCTGGAAGCCCAGGCGCGCTTGCTGCGTGTGCTGCAGGAAGGCGAGGTCCGCCCAATCGGCTCCGTGGAATCGCGCAAAGTGGATGTCCGCCTGATCGCGGCAACCCACCGCGATCTGGGTAAACTGTCGCGCGAAGCGAAGTTCCGCGAAGACCTTTACTACCGCATCAACGTCGTTCAGCTCAAATTACCGCCCCTGCGCGAACGTGGTAAAGACATTCTCGCGCTGGCAGAGGCCTTCGTTAAACGCTTCTGCCTGGAAATGGACAAACCCGCGCTTAGCCTGACGCCAGAAGCCATCCAGGCGATTACCACTTACACCTGGCCAGGCAACATCCGCGAGTTGGAGAACGCGATCCAACGCGCCGTTATTCTGTGCGAAAACCAGACCGAAATCGACCATGAGCAATTGGCGATCGATCTTGATCTTGTCCGTCTGGACGATGATCCCCACGAATTCGCCCAAGCCAGCCGCGCCAGCAACAGCACTAAACCACGCAATGAACCTACTGAAGACCTCTCGCTGGAAGACTACTTCCAACGCTTTGTACTCGAACACCAGGATACGATGAGTGAAACTGAGCTGGCCCGCAAGCTTGGCGTCAGCCGCAAATGTCTCTGGGAGCGCCGCCAGCGCCTCGGGATTCCACGCAGTAAACCCACTCAAAAATAACCGCACCACCCCCGCTCAATCCCGCTTTGAATTCCCTCCAGCAACCCTGTGTTGCTGGAGCGCTACCGCACGCTAAAAATCCGTTACCTCAGCCGGGGAACAATTGTTACCGAAACCTGTCACGCCGTAACAAACCCGAGACAGAAAGTAACGAATCACTGTTTTTCGAGCGAATAAATCGGACCTCAAAAGTATCTATACCATTGTTTTATAAGGATATTATTTTGTTGGCACGAGCTGTGCTCTATATGATTCACAATAACAACAATAAAGAATAATAAGAAAGTGCTACATAGCAAATAACAACAATAAATAATAAAAAGAACAGAAGAAACACATAACAACAACAAATAATAACAACGAAAAAAGCGTATAAACTGACTTGTGTACCTTTGGAGAGGTGTTGCCCAAAAGGCAAACTAGCGGACAGGGAAGTGTCCAGTTGATAAAAAAACGATAAATCAACACAATCCAGATTAGACGGGAAAGCCTTCGGCTTTCCCGTTTTGGTATCTGCCCCCCCAAAAAGAATGGCCGTGCTCTAAGCTTCTAAATGAATCGGCAGCGATGTGGTAGACTGCGCGCCACACGTTGGTTTCAAGCCCAGCTACGGAGAGAAAGCCTTTCAGCAATGCTAAAACAGCTACTGCAATTCAATAAGTCCCGCAACGAGAAGCGATTCGGGAATGCCCGAGGACCTCTCGGTGCCACCGTCATCCCTGAAAAAGCCCACAATATTCCACGGGAGCTGATAAGTCGCAACGCTATCCGCGTGATCGACCAGCTGTTGGATGCCGGTTACGAGGCTTATTTGGTGGGCGGCGGCGTCCGCGATCTGTTACTGGGCGGGAAACCCAAGGATTTCGATGTAGCCACCAGTGCAACCCCCGAACAACTCCGTGGAATATTTCGCAATGCTCGTATTATCGGCAAACGCTTCCAGATCGTTCACGTCCGGTTTGGGCGGGAAATTATCGAAGTCACTACCTTCCGCGATAACCACGCGGTTGCCGATGATAATCAGCAGGCAAAACAGTCTGAACATGGCGTATTACTGCGCGATAACGTCTATGGCAATCTAAAAACGGATGCTGAACGGCGAGACTTTACTGTCAACGCCCTCTACTACAATCCGCGCAGCCGGGAGTTACTGGAGTTCAGTACGGGCCTGGAAGACCTTAACGACCGGGTGATCCGCATCGTGGGCGATCCGCAAACCCGCTACCGGGAAGACCCAGTGCGACTGCTGAGAGCGGTGCGCTTCGCCGCCAAACTCGGGTTCACCATCGAACCCGTTACCGAAGCGCCGATTCGCGAGCACGCCGATTATCTAACGCACATCCCGCCAGCCCGCTTGTTCGAGGAAGTGTTAAAGCTGTTTATGTCCGGGTCGGCGACAGCTACCGTCAATCTGCTGCGCGAATATCATTTGTTCAAGTACCTGTTCCCGGATACCGACTTCTGCATGGAAAATGGTCGTGAGCCTGATCGGGCCATGGTTATGAACGCCGCCGCCAACACTGACAAACGCATTCGTCAGGGCAAAAAGGTGACCCCGGCATTTATCTATGCGGCCTTCTTATGGCCGGCGCTGCGCGCAAGTATGCGACACCTGGCGAAAGAGCAGAACTTGCCTACGCAGGAAGCCATGCAGCGGGCTGCGCAGGGTATTATCAGCCAGCAGCTGGCCTACACCAGCATTCCAAAGCGGTTTCTAATCCCCATGCGCGAAATCTGGACGTTACAGCTACGGCTGCCACGCAGGCAAGGTCAGCGCGCCTTCGCGATGCTGGAGCACCCCCGTTTTCGCGCTGCATACGACTTCCTGTTATTGCGTGAAGAATCCGGTGAGAACTGCCAGGGGCTCGGCGACTGGTGGACGCGGTTCCAGGCTGACAGCCAGGCGCGCGACCAGATGGTCGAAGAGCTTTCGCAGCCGGAAGCTGCAACCCCCGCAGCAGTCCGCCGACCCAAGCGCCGCCGCCCGCGTCGCTCCGGCAGCAATCCCCCTAGCACCGACTAAACCTTCGTGCAGGTTTTTATCGGTCTCGGCAGCAACCTCGATAACCCCGCTGCGCAATTAAAATCCGCGTTGGCGGCGATACGTGCGCACTCAGAAATAGCGTTAATCTGTTGCTCACCGTTTTATCGCAGCATCGCCGTAGGGCCCCCACAACCCGACTATGTTAACGCTGTCGCTGAACTGCAGACCAACCTTAAGCCCGAGCCACTTCTCGATGCCTTGCAGGCGATTGAAAATGACCACGGCCGCGTGCGGACAGAGCATTGGGGCGCGAGAACGCTGGATCTCGATCTGCTCCTCTACGGCGACACTACCCTCAATACCGTGCGCCTGACCGTGCCGCACCCCTGGATGACAGCCCGCAACTTCGTGCTCCGCCCCCTCTGTGATATAGCACCCGAGCTGGTGATTCCCGGTGGCGATGCAGTGGAAAGCTACCTGGCAGGCGTCGGCGACCAGGGGTTAATTCGGTTAGACGAAGACAACTAGAAGGACACCACTTTGAGTGAACACGACATCCAACAGGTGGACCTGCAGGGTCAAACCATTCCTCGTTATATCGCGGTAGAAGGCCCGATCGGGGTAGGCAAAACGAGTCTGGCGCGACGCCTCGCGCTCACGTTCAATTACGAAACCCTGCTCGAGCGAGCAGAAGATAATCCCTTTCTCGAGAAGTTTTACGCCAACGAAAAAAACGCTGCTTTACCGACCCAGCTATTCTTTTTGTTTCAGCGCATGCAGCAGCTCAACGCGTTACAACAACACGACATGTTCGAACCGGTGCGCGTCGCCGACTTCTTGCTGGAGAAAGACCGTCTGTTTGCACAAGTGGTGCTCGATGAAGACGCTCTACGTATTTATCACCAAGTGTACGATCACCTCACTATCGACGCCCCCAAACCCGATCTGGTGATCTACCTGCAGGCGCCCGTTCAGGTACTCACCGAACGCATCCAGCGACGGGGGGTCGCGTTCGAGCAAACCATCAGCGCCGCCTACCTGGAAGAACTCAATCAGGCATATACGCGCTTTTTCCACTACTACGACGCAGCGCCACTGCTCATCGTAAATGCGGCAGACATCGACTGGGTAAATAACCCTGACGACTACCGCAACCTTGTCCAATATATGTTGACCATCAAAAGTGGACGACATTACTACAACCCGCAGCCAACCATGCTGCGATAAGTTTGGAGGCCCGAATGGCGTACGCAAACACTGAAGCGCTTGAAAAATCTGTATCGATTAAAACCCTGCAGGCGATGAAAGATCGCTGCGAAAAATTTACCACGGTCGCGCTCTACGATGCGCCCATGGCCGCGATGGCGCAGAACTGCGGCGTCGAGTCTGTGCTCGTGGGGGACAGCCTCGGAATGACGGTGCTAGGTTACGACAGCACCTTGCCCGTCACCATGGAACACATGATCTATCACGTTGAAGCCGTGGCGCGGGGCAACAAGAAATCGCACATTATGGGCGACCTGCCCTTTATGACCTACGCCACGCCAGAGCTGGCAATGCACAATGCCACCCGTATTATGCAGGCGGGTGCGCACGCGGTAAAAATTGAAGGCGGCGCCTGGCTTGCCAGCACCGTAAGCATGCTGAGCGAGCGGGGTATTCCCGTGTGTGCACACCTGGGGCTCACCCCGCAGTCGGTGAATAAATTCGGCGGCTTTCGGGTGCAGGGGCGCGAACGTGAACAGGCAGAAACCATCCTTGCCGATGCCATGTTACTGGCCGACGCCGGTGCAGACCTTCTGGTTCTGGAATGTGTACCCGCTGAACTGGCCGCCCGCATCACCAAAGCGATACCGATTCCTACCATTGGTATTGGCGCTGGTCGCGATACTGACGCTCAGGTACTCGTAATCAACGATATTTTAGGGCTCACCGAAACACCACCAAAGTTTTCTAAAAACTTCCTCAGCGAAGCGGGCGACATTCCCAAAGCATTAAAAAAATATGTGGCGGATGTGAAAGCTGGCGTGTTCCCTGAAGACAGCCATATTTTTAGTTAGCCCCTGTTAGCGCTAATTATTTTAATCGCTACTGTTAATGGCGCTGTTTGTCGTTTTAAAGTTGCTCGCAAGCCAGTCGAGCAACAATCCGTCCACCCGTTGCGACTGCGCCATGTGAATCAGGTGGCTGCCGCCGTCGATACGCTCCACTCTTACCCCGGCGGGCGTTTTTAATGCGGCAGCAAAATCCGCGTTTCGTGGATCAACCAGCGTGTCTTCGGTGCCCTGAATGACCATCATGGGTACCGACAGATGCGACCAGTAGTCACTCATCGCCGCAATATTTTCATCAAGCGCAAGAACTTCATCGTTCGCGTAGCAAATTTCCCGGGGCAGCAGTGGTCTCACCCACGGCCAGGCAAGCACAGTGTTGTACCACTTTTCTTCGAGATACTCCGCACTGAGATCGCCGGCAATTACTACCACTGAATCCACCGCTTGCGGGTAAACCATTGCGATCATCGGCACCAGGCTCGCGCCGAACGAGTGACCAGCCAGCGTCAATCGCGCATTCGGGTAGTCCTCACGCAAGCGCAACAAAAGTGGTGCAATCAACCCCGCCTGCTCGCCGAGCGATGTTTCAACACGCTCTTCTTCAAAAAAAGATCCGCCCCACGACGGGCGATCGATGGCAACCAGTACTGCCCGCGCCGCCAGGCGTCGATCCGCAAGCTGCTGACCGAAACTGCGCCAGTCACCGGGCGTGCCATGCACAAACACCAGCAACTCCGTCACCTCGTTGGCGGTTAAAGCACCCGCGCTGAACTCTAACTGTTCGCGCACCGTATAATGGAGTCGAGCGCGCTCTACCATTATGTGATCCGATTGAATAACCTGCTGCCGGTAAAGCGCGTCGGCCTGCGATTCGGTTTCTTCAATAATTTTGGGCATGCACCCAGTCAGGCCGACTGCAGGTAGTATCGCGAGCCATAACACGATTTTTTGTAGGGATTTTTTTTCACACCAAAGGCGGGTTATTCTCATAAATTGGCACCACATAATTTCTTATATACGGGGATAGTGACTGTCGAATTCTGGAATCCCTACCGTGAAACCCATACAATGCATGTCCCCTCAGTAATTTGATAGTCGCTTACCAGGGCTATTCCCACAGAGTTGTTCAGGTTAATCAAATCCATCATTCACCCGAGAAAAAGATTTTACTATGCAGAAATTACCGGAAACATTGCGCGAAAACGTGAGAATGCTAGGCGATTTGCTCGGCGAAAACTTGTTGGAACACCAGGGTCCAAAACTCTTTCGCAAAGTCGAGGAAATACGTGCTTTCTCAAAACAGCTCGCCAAATCCGACCGCAGCAGTGACGCACACAAAGAAGCGGTTGAATCACTGCTTGAATCCTTAAGTCAGGTGGAAGATGCGGATATTCTTCCCATTGCACGAGCTTTTAACCAATTTCTCAACTTAGCCAATATTGCCGATCAGCATTACTTTTACAGCAGCGAAGCGCGTGAAGAGGATGCCCTCGACGAGATTCTGGAAAATCTGGCCGATGCCAAAGGCAAAGACGATCTGTATAAATTGGTGAACGAGCTGAACATTGAGCTGGTGCTAACCGCCCACCCGACCGAAGTCACCCGTCGCACCTTGATCCGCAAATACGAACAAGTGGCGAAAGCACTGAGCGATCTGCGCCGCAACGACCTGCTCGATTACGAAGTCGCGCAAATTAAAGAAAGCCTGCAACGCTATATTGAGGAAATCTGGCACACTAACGAGATTCGCACCACACGACCAACCGCTGTCGATGAAGCCAAGTGGGGTTTCGCGGTAATCGAGAACAGCCTTTGGCACGCAGTACCCGATTTTATTCGCCACCTGGACAGCGTGTGCCGCCGTCGCCTGGGCAAACCCCTGCCACTGGGTATTACGCCTTTCCGCTTCTACTCCTGGATGGGCGGCGACCGGGACGGCAACCCGAACGTCACCCACAAAGTTACCGAACAAGTATTGCTGATGGGGCGCTGGCGCGCGGCAGACCTCTACATCAAGGATATCAACGAAGTTGCTGGCGACCTGTCCATGCACGCTGCCAGTCACGAATTACTCGAGTTGGTCGGCGAAGATAGCGCCACTCCCTATCGCGATCTACTCCACGGCCTGCGCAACCGTCTGCAAGCCACCCTGAACTGGGCAGAAGCGCGCATGAACGACCCAATGTTGCCGGAACCTGCCAACATTATTCACTCGCGCAACGAACTGCTGCAGCCGCTGATGCTGTGTTACGAATCACTGCACGAACTGGGCCTTAGCCAAATCGCCAACGGCAGCCTCACTGATTTAATCCGCCGAATCCACGCTTTCGGTATCAACCTGGTGCCGCTGGACATCCGCCAGGACGGCGACCGCCACGTGGAGTTGCTTGACGAGTTGACCATCTACCTCGAACTGGGCAGTTATCGCTCCTGGGACGAAGAAAAGCGTCAGGCCTTCTTGCTGGAACAGCTGGAAAGCAAACGCCCGCTGCTGCCCGAAGAGTGGCCCGTAAGCGAGGACTCCCGTGAAGTTATCAACACCTGCCGCGTAATCGCCGCACAACCGCGCGAAACACTCGCCCACTACGTCATTTCCATGGCCCAGCAGCCTTCAGATGTATTGGCAGTAGCCCTGCTGCTCAAAGAGTGTGGCGTGCGCTGGAAAATGCCAATCGATCCACTGTTTGAAACTCTCGACGACCTCGATCGTGCGCCGCGTGTAATGAACGCTTTGTGGCAAATGCACTGGTATCAACGTTATATCGACGGCCAGCAAACCGTGATGATCGGCTACTCCGACTCCGCCAAAGACGCCGGTAAATTCGCCGCCACCTGGGCTCAGTACAAGGCGCAGGAGAAACTGGTGAGCCTGGCAGACCAACACGACGTGAAATTAAACCTCTTCCACGGTCGCGGTGGCACCGTCGGCCGCGGTGGCGGCCCAGTTGAAAAAGCAATGGCCTCGCAGCCGCCAGGCTCCGTTAAAGCCCGCATCCGCGTTACCGAACAGGGCGAAATGATCCGCTATAAATTCGGTATGCCGCGCGTCGCCTTCGCCAGTTTGAGCAACTACGTATTAGCCACCCTGCGCGCGACCGAAACTCCAGCCCCCAACCCCAAGCCCGAGTGGCGCGAGCTGATGGAAAATATGGCGCAAGCGAGCCTCACGGCCTACCGCGGCGTAGTGCGCGGCCACGAGAGCTTTGTCCCCTACTTCCGGAGCCTGACCCCGGAACAGGAACTCAGCAAGCTTGCACTGGGTTCGCGCCCACCCAAGCGCAAGGCGAGCGGTGGCGTGGAAAGCTTGCGTGCCATTCCGTGGGTTTTCGCCTGGACTCAGGTGCGCCTCAACCTCCCAGGCTGGCTCGGCACCCGCCAGGCGCTGGAATACGGCCTGCAAAATGAGCAGGACACCCTCAAAGACATGCAACAAAACTGGCCGTTCTTCAACAGCTTTATCGACCTGCTCGAGATGGTGCTGGGCAAGGCGGATACCTCCATTTGCGCGCACTACGAAGAGCAGCTGGTCGACAAAGACCTGCGCCCACTCGGCGAGCAACTGCGCGGCGATCTGGAGGCGCTGGCGGGGCTGATCAACACGATGAAAGAGCAGCCGGAGCTATTGGAGAACACGCCACTGTTACAGCAGTCGATCAACATCCGCAAACCGTATATGGACCCGCTCAACTACCTCCAGGCGGAACTGCTGAAGCGCGAGCGCAAGGCCGGAGAAATCAGCCCCGATCTTGAAAGGGCTCTCAAAGTCACGATGACCGGCATTGCCGCCGGTATGCGCAATACCGGCTAACGGCTTTGCAGGCGGGCGGGGAGGCTCTACAATCCCCGCCTTTACCCCATCACATTTGCGCCAATGTTTTACCAAATCCCCAATCAGCGCCCTGCCACTCCCCTGCTCGACAGCATCGATACCCCTGCAGATTTGCGGCGCCTGAGTGCCGAGCGCTTAGCCCAAGTCGCACAGGAGCTACGTGCATTTTTACTGTACAGCGTGGGGCATACCGGCGGGCACTTTGGCGCCGGTCTGGGCGTGGTTGAACTGACTATCGCGCTGCACTATCTGCTGCACACTCCGGAAGATCGGCTGATCTGGGATGTTGGTCATCAGGCCTACCCCCACAAAATACTGACGGGACGGCGTGAGCAACTGCTCACTATTCGCCAGCAAGGCGGTATTTCCGGGTTTCCCAAGCGCGCAGAGAGTGTGTTCGACAGCTTCGGTGTGGGTCATTCAAGTACCTCGTTGAGCGCCGCCTTGGGCATGGCGCTGGCGAGTGCACAGCAAGGCATTCCCCGCCAGTGTGTTGCCGTGATCGGCGATGGTGCGATGACCGCAGGAATGGCTTTTGAAGCGCTGAATCACGCAGTCCACACCCAGGCGGACCTGCTCGTGGTGTTGAACGATAACACCATGTCGATTTCGCCGAATGTAGGCGGACTCGCCAGTTACTTTGCTGGTGTACTGGAGAACAGTGCTGAACAGGCGGGAGCACATGCCAAAGCGCAGGTGCAATCTGCGCCTCCCGCTTCGGCGTCCAGCAGTGCTTCCGCGCTATTCACAGAATTAGGGTTCAGCTATAGCGGCCCGATTGACGGCCACGACTTCGACCAACTTTTGCCGGCAATCAGCAGCGTATTAAACACATCGGGCCCGCGCCTGCTGCATGTGGTTACCCGCAAAGGCAAAGGGTTTGCGCCCGCCGAAAAAGACCCTGTTGGCTACCACGCGTTGAATAAAATTGAGCGCGAATCCGCGTCGGTTACGCCCGATAAGCGGCGGCGGTACCAACAGGTGTTTGGCGATTGGCTCTGTGATACTGCCGCTCGGGACGAGAGGCTGATCGGTATCACCCCGGCAATGAGCGAGGGCTCGGGCATGGTCTCTTTCGCCCAAACCTTCAGCGATCGGTTTCACGATGTCGCCATCGCCGAGCAGCACGCCATTACCCTGGCCGCAGGACTCGCCTGCGAAGGTATGAAGCCGGTGGTCGCGATCTACTCTACATTTTTGCAGCGGGCTTACGATCAGCTGATACACGACGTGGCTTTACAAGACCTCGACGTCCTGTTTGCGGTGGATCGCGCAGGCCTGGTCGGCGAAGACGGCGCCAGTCACGCAGGCAGCTTTGATATCTCCTTTCTCCGCTGCATTCCAAACATGGTGATCGCTACGCCCAGTGACGAGCGTGAGTGTTACCAATTGTTGGATGCCGCATATCAATACCCGGGCCCGGCAGCGGTGCGCTATCCACGAGGCAAAGGGCCCGGCGCCGAGCTGACAGATACATTAACGCCACTCGAGGTCGGCAAAGCCCATCAGGTACGAGAAGGTGAGCAGCTGGCGATACTCAATTTCGGCGCACTTCTGCCAGAAGCCTTGGCCGTGGGCGACACCTTGCACGCTACGGTATGTGACATGCGCTGGGCCAAACCACTGGATCACGCGCTCCTTCGGGAAATCGCCAACAGCCACCGGGCAATTGTGACTCTGGAAGAAAACGCGGTCGCCGGAGGTACGGGGGCAGGCGTGCTTGAGTGGCTGCAGGCAGAAGGCATTACCGTCCCTGTCCTAAATCTTGGCCTGCAGGATGTCTTTTATGAACACGGTAGCCGAGTACAGGTATTAGCGAGAGCGGGGCTAAACACAGAGGAAATAGAGGCACGTATCCGCAACTGGCTGAAACGCCACGATTAATGCGGACTGAGGACTGGTGCGCCCAACTATCAGTAAAAGGACCTACTGACACGGCACTCATCAGTTCAAGTAGTGCAGTAAGAGGTACCACTTAGAGCAACAGGCCTTAAGACTGTAGTGGTGGAAAACTCACCAGAGTTTATACTTTAATGCGTGCAGAAATTAGCTTAGTGTATGAAGACCGCAAACCTTATCACTGTTGAAGGCTTGCGGACTCCATAATTGTCCGCGCTGCGGAGTCATAAGACCCTACTGGCGCCAGCCGCCGGTACCAGCATAACTTGCTATGAATAGATTGGGCTTTATAAGGAAATTCAGACAACCCCAATGGGGGTTAGCAGCCTATCTTCTGATATTCACGCTGCAATACTGGATTAGCGCGGTAGAGGCGCGCCCGGACACAGTGAGCGCCAAAGAAGCACAGGTACGCGCCCTGATTATCGCACGCACGCTGACATTCATTACCTGGCCACCCGCCATGGGTAGCGATATCAACATCTGTCGGCTGGGTGAAAGCCAGGCTTTCGACGAGCTTCACCGTACCCCCCAGATTCAAGATATTCTCAAACCGTTTAATGCTAATTTTGTCGCGGATTTATCGCCGCTCACCGACTGTCACGTACAGATAGTGGGCCAGTCCGACGCCCCCTTCCCCGACTCCATCAAGGACAACGCACTGCTGACCATCTGCGACGACTGCGTCGACGGGGAGGAATTTGCCACCATACGGCTCTTGAAAATTCACGACCGCATAAAGTTCACCGTGAACTTACCTCTGGCACAGCGGCAAAACCTCAAGATCAGCTCTTCGTTGTTGGAGCTGGCGCACCGGGTGACTAAACGCAATGACTGACGAAACCCTCGCACAGCGGTCCACCATCAAACGGCGGCTGATGCGCAGCATCGGCTCCACCCTGATTGTGGCGGTGATTATGGTCGCCGGCATACTCACCTGGGTGGGCAACCGGGATGCCAAAGCCAATTTAATCAACGATCTCACCGTGATCGGTCAGATCATCGCCAACCGCTCGTCAACAGCGATGTTTTTCGCGGACTTTACCGATAAGGACGTAATCGAAAAAAACCTTGCCTCCGCCGGTTTTCACAGTGCCATCGACCTGATTTGTGTGTTCGACAAGGAAGGCAAGCTATACCACACCTTCGCCAAACCGGAAGCCCACAGCCAGTGCCAGCGCCAGCAGTCATCGATCAATGAGCTGAATTTCACCGAGGACAACAACGTTATTCGCGTACGTGTACCCATTCTGCACGAAGGTGAACATTTCGGATTAGTGGAAATTTACTCCAACAATCACGGCGTAAACCAGGCGTTTCTGCGCTTTAGTATCACCCTTGCATTTGCCCTAACGATTGCACTGTTCGTGGCCTATTTTGTCGGCGGTCGCCTGGTGGGCAGCAGTCTCGTGCCGCTGCGCGATCTGTTCAATACTTCGCAGGAAGTTGCCGCCAGCCCCTACGCGAATATTCGCGCGAACAAGAAAAGTAACGATGAGATAGGCGATCTGGTGGATGTGTTCAACCAGATTCTCGACACCCTGGAAACCGATAACGCGGCACTGATGGAATCCGAGTCACGGTTTCGGGTGCTGGCGGAACACGCACCGATCGGCATTTTTCTGCGCAACCGCAAGCTGATTATGGAATACACCAACGACCGCTGGTGTGAAATCACCGGGCTCACTCCGAGCCAGGCTAATGCCTTTACCAACAACATCGACCCGAAAGACGCCGCACTTTACGAAAGCGTGCAGGATAAAGCGCGCAGCCAGCACACCCCCCAGGTTATTGAATACACCTACACCACCCCCCAGGGGAGTCGCAGAACGCTCATGGAGCATCTGGCTCCACTCAATAACTTGCAGGGGTTTCAGGGCTTTGTCGGCTCCCTGCTGGATGTGACTGAATTAAAAACCGCACAAATGGAGCTGGAAAAGCTCGCCTTCTACGATCCGCTCACCGACCTGCCCAACCGGCGTTTTTTCCGCGGCCACTTGGAACTGACCATTGCCGCCGCCAAAAAATACGACAAACGCCTCGCGGTAATGATGACCGACCTGGATGACTTCAAGAAAATTAACGATACCTTTGGTCACGATGCCGGCGACCAATTGTTGATGCAAATCGGCAAGCGCTTAAAAGCCGCATCGGCCAGTATCGATGTGGTGTCGCGAATGGGTGGCGACGAGTTTATGCTGCTCGTTAAAAATATCGATAGCAGCTCGCAACTGGACCACAAAGCCAATAATATTCTGCGGGCTCTACGGGAAAAAATGGAAATTAACGGCCAGCAGGTCGAAGTCGGCGGTTCCATCGGTATTGCTGTTTTTCCCAACGACGCGATCACCTACGAAGAGTTGATCCGCTATGCAGATATTGCCCTGTACAACGCAAAATCCATGGGCGGTAACACGGTTTCCTACTACTCCAGCGATCTGGATAAACGCATCAAGGACAAAATGCGCCTTGAACAGAAACTGCGTGTTGCGCTGGATAAACGCCTGCTCGAGGTATATATCCAACCAATCTACGACGCAGCAACCAGGGAGATGATAAAGGGCGAGGCACTGGTCCGCTGGATGGACCCGGAAGAAGGGTTTATTTCCCCCGAGGTGTTTGTCAGCCTGGCAGAGGAATCCGGCCTCATATATGACCTTGGCAGCCTGGTACTGGAGAAGGTATGTGCCTATTTACACGAACATGAAGGCAAGTTGCACCTGTTGGGAATGCGCACCATCGCGGTTAACCTCTCGGCACGACAGTTCTTTGCATCGCAACTGGTCACCTATATTGAAGCAACGTTTAAACAGTACCAGATCGATCCCAAACAAATCGAATTTGAACTGACAGAGTCCATGGTGATGGACGATGTCGACCAGGCAATTGATATTATGCGTGCCATCCGCAACCTGGGTTGCAGCCTCTCCATCGACGATTTCGGCACCGGTTATTCGTCTCTCTCGTACCTAAAGCAATTCCCGATTAACACCTTAAAAATTGACCGCTCGTTTATTAAAGATATACCGGAAGATAAAAACGATGTGGAAATTGCCTATACGATTATTGCCATGGCCCATAACCTGGGGCTTACCGTTGTTGCCGAAGGCGTGGAAACCAAAGAACAATGGCAGCTATTGCGCGATAAAAACTGCGATTATTTACAAGGGTATTATTTTGCCCGCCCGATGCCCATGAGCGATGTACTCATGTTAGATAACGTTATCAATCTGCTTGGTGATGGTTCGCGCTAAGTTGTAACCTGCTGCTCAATGTGAGTCCGCCAACGCTGATTCAGTTAGCGTTTACCACGAGCAGAATCCACATAGCTAACAGCAACATCAAGCTGACCCAATAGGTGATTGCGCGATGCAGAACATGATTGTATGTGCAGTGGATAAATGCATGTACCACTCGCGTGACCACATAGGACCAGCCACACACCACCATCGCTGTCGGCTCTACCTTCATCACTATCGCCAGCACACCTGCAACATAAAATAACAGTGGCGTTTCAAACAAGTTAGCAAAGTGATTTTGCCCGGCGACCAGGTAAGCTGGGACCGGCTGCATATCGGCGTTGGTCTGGTACAACTTGAAATACCGCATCCTTACTGCCCGCGACTTTACCGCGTGGACCCGCAAATAGAGCTGCACAAAAATAAATACGAAGGTACACATCACCAGAGCGAACATCGGGTAAAGCATGGTTTCTCCTTGTGGCAACCTCAGAGGCAACGACGGTCAATACTAGACGATTGCTACCGTCAAGTTAGATCATGAGTAAGGTAATATGTAGGATTGCTACTAAGAGCGCTTGCGCTGATGGCGATCCTTGGTTTCTTGTTTTTTCTTATCGCTTTTACGCAACAGCACGTAGGTTGCACCATAACTGCCGTGATGCCGTTGCGCGGTGTGAAAGGCGAGCACCTCCTCAAACTGCGGCAACCAATGATTGACACAGCTTTTTAGCAACGCAGGCGTTTCGCGTCCTGCGCCTTTGCCGTGAGTGATCAGTGCGCATCGCACATCGCTTTCAACACAATCTTTAATAAACTGATAGACCGATTTGCGCGCTTCTTCGATTTTCAACTGATGCAGATCGAGACGCGCATCAATATCGTATTTACCTAACCGCAAGTTGCGAAACACGCCGTTTTGCACACCGGGCTTCTGATAACTGAGCACATCGTAGGGGTCGAGTAGATCCTGCGGCACCGACAGTGGGTCGTCTTTGGCCGCGGCCAATTCCTGCGCAGCCAGGCGACGAGCCTCTTTATCGACACCGACATCCTTCGGTACTACCAAATTAACCCGGCGTTCGGTTTTGATCGGGAGAACCTCATCGTCACCCAGTAATTTACTGAAATCGTCGTCTTGCATCGCGTGTTTACACAACCACTTGGTAGCAGGGGATATATTCTTCCGTCGGTATTTTCATCCGTTTCTGAGCGACAAATGAACGCAAGAGTGCGTCCAGCGGTTTCATAATCTGCGGGTCGCCACAAATCTGATAAGGGCCTTTTTCCGCAACCGCGTGAATACCATGTTCTTTAACATTGCCATCGACAATGCCCGAAAAAGCCTTGCGCAGGTTAGCGGCAAGCAGGTTGGGCGCCAGCCCCGGGCGCAGGCTCAATTGCGACATGGATTGATGGGTAGGGTTAAACGGCGACTGTAAATCCTGATCGATTTTCAACACCCAGTTGTAATAATACGCATCGTGGGTTTGCTTGCGGTAGTTGCGCACCACATCCATTCCCGCGCGCATTTTCTGCGCAACAAGCACAGGGTCGTCGAGAATAATTTCGTACAAACCCTGCGCCTCTTTACCGAGAGTGAGACCAATAAATTCATCGATCTGGCCAAAGTATTCAGCCGCGCTCGCCGGGCCAGAAAAAATCAGAGGAAACGGCAGGCCGCGATTATCGGGATGCAACAGAATGCCCAGCAAATAGAGAATTTCTTCTGCCGTACCCACCCCGCCTGGAAATACCACAATCCCGTGCCCCAAGCGGACAAATGCTTCGAGGCGCTTTTCAATATCCGGCATAATCACCAGTTCGCTGACAATCGGGTTAGGTGATTCCGCCGCAATAATTCCCGGTTCAGTGATGCCGATATAGCGCCCTTGAATACGCTGTTTCGCGTGGCCAAAGGTTGCACCTTTCATCGGCCCTTTCATGGCGCCAGGGCCACAGCCGGTACAAATATCCAGCCCGCGCAACCCCATTTGATAGCCGACTTCTTTCGAATAATCGTATTCAACTTCGTTAATTGAGTGGCCGCCCCAACAAACTATGATTGACGGCGACCTATGCACTTTTAACACTGACGAATTGCGCAAAATCTGGAATACACCGTTGGTGATTCCCTCTGAAGAATGAAAATCAGCGGCGCTGTTTTCCAGCAATTCGTTGTTGACGTAAATAATATCGCGCAGCGCAGAAAACAGATGCTCTTTGATACCCTGAACCATTTCCCCGTCAACAAATGCATTACCGGGCGCGTTTTTAAGGTGTAACTTGATGCCGCGCTCTTGCTGCACTACATCAATTTCAAAATCGCGAAATTGCTCCAACACCTGCTTGGTATTATCGGTTTCGGCACCGGTATTCAGTGCTGCCAACGCACAGCGGCGAAATGTTTCATAAACCGCCGCATTACTTTTTTCTACCAGCCGCGCCACTTCCAGTTGCGACAAGACATTCAAGGTGTTGTCCGGGGTAATTAGCGCCGATATTTTCTTACCGGCAGCACCGATGCTCACGGAGTCGAGCATACTGTTTTCCTTATTTCAGCTTAATTTTTTAGTGAACGTGGCCGTGATCGATTTCTTCGGCAGTGGCTTCACGCACAGCTTCTACAGTTACATCGAAGTTCAATACTTTGCCTGCCAACTCGTGGTTGCCGTCAATAGTTATACCGTCCTCGGCAACGTCTTTGACCACCACAAACTGTACTTCACCGGACGGCCCCTGCGCCTGAAACTCCATCCCGACTTCGACTTTTTCAATGCCCGTGAACATGTCTGCAGGTAGCGTTTGCACTAGTTCTGGCTGGTATTCGCCGTAACCGTCTGCCGGTTGCACGGTTACCAGCTTGCTGTCACCAACAACACAACCTTCCAGCTCCTTTTCCAGACCGGGAATGATATTGCCGGCGCCCGCCAGGTAGTTCAGCGGTTCGCCACCACTGGATGAATCGATTACCGCACCTTCTTCATCGGTAAGCGTGTAGTGGATGGAAACAACGCAATTGTCTTGGATTTTCAAGAGGGACTCCTGGCTGCCAACAGGCAGATATGATGTATTCAAAACTGAAGTTTAACGCAGATGCCGGTGCGATAGCACGGAAAGAGGGTGCGCTGGAAGGGATGTGCGTGCTATCCCGCACCTGACACGGGATAGCACGGGCAGCAAACTAGCCTTTGTTTTCGCGGTTGTCGATCAGATCGTCGACAACTGTCGGATCGGCCAGGGTTGAGGTATCACCCAGCGCGTCCACTTCGTTGGCGGCGATCTTGCGAAGAATGCGGCGCATAATTTTGCCAGAGCGGGTTTTCGGCAGACCAGGCGCCCACTGGATGACATCCGGTTTGGCGATCGGCCCGATTTCTTTTACACACAGGGCCACTAATTCCTTTTTCAGCTCATCGCTGGGCTCTTCGCCCACCATCAAAGTGATGTAAGCGTAGATGCCCTGCCCTTTAATATCGTGCGGATAGCCCACCACGGCCGCTTCAGAGACCTTTTCGTGTAGAACCAAGGCGCTCTCGACTTCAGCAGTACCCATGCGGTGCCCGGAAACATTGATAACGTCGTCGACACGGCCGGTAATCCAGAAGTAACCATCTTCGTCGCGACGGGCGCCGTCACCGGTAAAATAATATCCGGGGTAAGTGGAAAAGTAGGTTTGCACCAGGCGGTTGTGGTCACCGAATACCGTACGAATCTGGCTCGGCCACGAAGATTTAATCGCCAGGCTACCCTCGCCTGCACCAACAACCTCTTTGCCGTCACCATCAAGCAACACTGGCTCTACACCGAAGAACGGCAATGTTGCGGAACCCGGCTTAAGCGCAATCGCGCCGGGCAGCGGCGTCAGCATATGTGCGCCGGTTTCCGTCTGCCACCAGGTATCCATAATCGGGCAGCGACTGTCGCCGACAACCTTGTAGTACCAATCCCAGGCTTCCGGGTTGATCGGCTCACCCACAGTGCCCAATATTCTGAGTGTTTTGCGAGAGGTTTGAGTAACAAACTCATCGCCCTGCCCCATCAGTGCACGAATTGCCGTCGGTGCAGTGTAGAAGATGGATACGTCGTGCTTATCCACTACTTCCCAGCAGCGCGCGGCCGTTGGGTAGGTCGGTACCCCTTCAAACATCAAGGTGATTGCCCCGTTGGCCATAGGGCCGTACACGATATACGAGTGGCCAGTCACCCAGCCCACGTCTGCGGTACACCAGTAGACTTCACCATCCTGATAGTCGAATACATACTTGTGCGTCATCGCTGCCTGTAACAGGTAGCCACCGGTGGTGTGCAGCACGCCTTTTGGCTTTCCCGTTGAGCCGGAAGTGTAAAGAATAAACAAAGGGTCTTCTGCATCCATCGGCTCTGGCGCACAGTCTGCCGACGCTTCAGCCATGGCATCGTGGTACCACACATCATGGCTTTCATCCCAGGCGACATCGCCACCGGTGCGTTTTACCACCAGCACCGTACTCACCCCGGGGCACTGTGCCACGGCCGTATCGGCATTGGCTTTCAGTGGAATTTTACGGCCACCGCGCACGCCTTCGTCCGCCGTAATAACCACCTGACAGTCGGAATCCTGAATACGGTCTTTGAGCGCTTCTGGCGAGAACCCGCCAAATACAATGGAATGAATCGCGCCAACGCGTGCGCACGCCAACATCGCATAGGCGGCTTCAGGGATCATCGGCATGTAAATGCATACGCGATCACCCTTTTTCACGCCGCGTGTTTTCAGCACATTGGCCAGCTTACACACCTGTTCGTGTACTTCTTTATAGGTCACTTTCAGGTCGTCGCTGGGGTCATCACCCTCCCAGATTATCGCGACCTGGTCGCCGCGCTCGGCCAGATGACGGTCGATACAGTTTGCTGACACATTCAGCTTACCGCCGTCAAACCAGCGGGCCTCACCTTTTACGAAATCAAATTCCCGCACCTTGTCCCATTTTTTATCCCACGTCAGAAACTCCTCCGCTTTCGCGGCCCAAAAGGTTTCCGGGCTGCTAATGGATTCCTGATAAAGGGTTTCGTATTCGTCTTTGGTAATGTGCGCAGAAGCAGCGATGGCTTCTGAAACGGGGTAAAGGTTGGTGTCTGCCATGGTTTGACTCCATTGGATTAGCCGCTGAATGCGAGCCTATTTTTATTGAATAACATTAGACAACCTGAAGCGAGATGGTTCGCGGGCGACTTTGCCAAGCGCTACGCTAGTACGCACTTTCTAGTCTTTATACAGTGTAGCGCTACCATAGACGCATATTTAACAGGTTAGAGCTTCTTAAACCCTAGCAAAAAATGGGGTCACCCGTGTATTGGACTTTGGTTGAGGCAGGGAGTTTTTTGGCCGGTCACCTGCATAAAAGCCGCACGGCAACAAACCAAAAAGCCCGCATCACAGGTATGACACGGGCTTTCGAGGATAGTCAAACTGACGTCTCTGGCGGGCTAAGCCACCTGGACGGGAATCGTATTACTGGTTCGGTTTACACTGTTATCCGAGTTCAAATAAACCAGTTTTGGCTTGTGGCGATCGGCCTCAGCTTCTTCCATACCGGCATAAGCAGCGATAATAATGCGATCGCCCACTTGAACCTTGCGCGCCGCCGCACCGTTCATGGAGATGGTTTTGGAGCCTGGCTCTGCCAGAATCACGTAGGTAGAGAAACGCTCACCATTGTCCACGTTGTAGATGTCTATCTGCTCGAACTCACGTAAACCGGCGAGTTTCACCAGGTCTGCATCAATTGCGCAGGAACCGTCGTACCAGAGCTCTGCCTGGGTTACGCAAGCCATGTGCAATTTACCTTTCAGCAGCGTAATTTGCATAATTTAATGCCTCTGTTGCCTCTCACTCACCAGCCAGGTTGAGTGACAGGTTATCAATTAATCGTGCGCCCTCAGTATACATGGCGCCAAGTAGGGTGATATTCAAATCATCGCTGGCCGCAGGAGCCAGCGTTTTGCTGTTACAGATGGAGACATAATCCGGGCGAAACCCCGCTTCTTTTATGCGCGCCTTGGCGGCGGTTTCCAGCGCGGGGTAGTTCCGCTCTCCCGCCAATATCTGCTCGCGCAGCCAGCTCAATGACCGATGCAGTTGATTTGCATTGGGCCTCTCTTGTGGCGTGATAAAGCTATTGCGAGAACTCATCGCCAGGCCATCCGCTTCGCGGACTATATCACCAGCAACAATATCCACCGGGATACACAGGTCCTCCACCATGCGGCGTATTATAGCCAACTGCTGGTAATCCTTAATACCAAACACCGCGATATCGGGCTGTACGATATTAAAAAGTTTGCTAACAACCGTCGTTACCCCTTCAAAATGGCCCGGCCGACTTGCGCCACAGAGCACATCGGCCATCGAGGGCACGATAACCCGGGTTTGCGCATCCATACCATTGGGGTACATCTCCTTTTCGTCGGGATAAAACAGAAAATCGCAGTTAACCGCCGCGAGTTTCTGAGAATCTGCCTCGATTGTGCGTGGATACTTATCCCAGTCCTCATTCAGCCCGAATTGCAATCGGTTGACAAACACACTGACGATAACCACGTCTACAAGCGATTGCGCCTGCCGAACCAACGCAATATGCGCGTCGTGGAGGTTGCCCATCGTCGGCACAAAACCGACTGTTTTGCCCTCAAGTCGCGCCTGTTTAAGGGCCTCGCGGACACTTTGGATATGGTGAAAGGTTTTCATAAAAGGGAGTGTAGCTGGCGGAGGGGGGATGTTAATACACGGACAAGGTTGGAACAACCTTGTCCGTGTGGAACGCCGCCTCCCGGCGGCTTCTGGGGCGCGGGCGTCGCCCGCTACTGGGGCGGCATCATTGATGCCTTAAGGAACGTTCGCCAACGCTCACTTCTGGGCGGATACGGCGCTTTGCTTCGCTCGCGCTGAAAAACACGCCCCCCCCGCAGTGAGCAACCCGAACATTCCCAGAAGCGAGCCAAAGCGAGCGTTCCCAGCAGCGAGCAAAGCGAGCGTTCCCAAAGTGAGCAACGCGAACGCCCCAGCAGTGAGCAACGCGAACGTTCCCAGCAGCGAGCCAAGCGAGCGTTCCCAGCAGCGAGCAACGCGAACGTTCCCAAAGTGAGCAACGCGAACGCCCCCAAAGCCCCCCCTAATCCCTAGCCATATACTCCGGAGCCAGGTTGTCGAAGCGGGTGAATTTGCCGAGGAAGGCGGCGCGGCAGGTGCCTATTTCGCCGTTCCTTTGTTTGCCGATAATCAATTCGGCTACGCCTTTCTCGTTGCTGTCTTCGTTGTAGTACTCGTCGCGATAGATAAACAGGATCACGTCGGCATCCTGCTCGATGGCGCCGGATTCACGAAGGTCGGAGTTCATGGGGCGTTTGTTGGGGCGCTGTTCCACGCCACGGTTGAGCTGGGACAGCGCAATCACCGGGCATTCATATTCTTTCGCCAGGGCTTTTAGCGAGCGGGAGATTTCGGAGATTTCCTGGGTGCGCCCTTCGCTGTTGCCGGGAATCTGCATCAACTGTAAGTAGTCGATCATAATCATGCCCGGCTCGCCGTGCTCTCGGGCGAGGCGGCGAATCCTAGCGCGGACTTCCGCCGGGCTGAGGCCGGCGGTATCGTCAATAAACAGCTTCTTGTCTTTGAGTTTGGCAAACGCCGACTGCAATTTGGGCCAGTCTTCGTCGGCCAGTGCACCGTTGCGCAGGTTGCCCTGATCGATGCGCCCCACCGAGGACAGCATCCGCATAATCAGCGAGTCGGCGGGCATCTCCAGGCTGAACACCAGCACCGGTTTGGGTTGTGTGAACAGCGCCGCCTCAACAAAGTTAAGTGCCAGCGCTGTTTTACCCATGGACGGACGCGCAGCGAGAATAATCAGCTCGCCACTTTGCCAGCCGGATGTACGCTGATCCAGGTCGCTCAACCCGGTCGACAACCCGGTAATATCGCTGTCTGACTGAAACAGCTCGTCGATCTTGTCGGCGGTTTTTTTCAGCAGCTCGTTAATGGCCGCAAAACCACCCTCTTTGGGTCGCTCTTCGGCGATTTCCAGAACACGCTTTTCCGCCAGTTGCAGCAGATCATCCGAGCCCAGGCCTGCAGGGTTAAAGCTGGCCCGGCTGATTTCGGTTGCAGCGGAGATCAACTGTCGAAACGTTGCGCGCTCACGCACAATTCGCGCATAAGCCGCCACGTTTGCCGAGCTGGGAACGTTGGTTGCCAGATCCACCAGGTAGTCCAGGCCACCGACCGCCTCTAGTTCATCGGTCTGGGTCAGGTATTCCGAGACGGTAATCACGTCGATGGGCTGGTCGCGTTCAATAAGCTGGAACATGGCCGCGTATATTTTACGGTGCCCGCTTTTGTAGAAATCGCCCTCAGCAATCTGCTCGGAAACACCGTCGAAATTGCTCGCATCCTGCATCAAACCACCCAGCACCGACTGCTCCGCTTCCACAGAGTGAGGCAACGGCATGGATTGCTCCAGCCCAAGGCTGGCGGGGGGATTTTCTGATGAGAACTCGGCTTGCGACATAAGTATCCAGTTTTAAAACGCAAAAAGGCGCAGTTTATCGACGGTGGTGCCGCCAGTAAACTGCGCCTTAGTGTAGCTTATATCCACCGCGCCTGAACGCGATGTTCCGCGATTACTCGGCGGCGATAACCAGCTTAATCGCTTGAGTAACGTCAACGTGCAGCTGAATATCCACTTCGTATTCGCCCACTTCACGCAGCGTACCCTGAGGCAATTTCACTTCTGCTTTAGACACTTTAATACCGTCTGCGGTGATTGCATCAGCGATATCGCGAGTACCAACGGAACCAAATAACTTACCTTCGTCACCGGTTTTAGCGACGATGGTGAAGGTTTCTTTTTCCGCCAGCAACTTAGCGCGGCCTTCGGCAGCAGTACGACGATCGCTAGCCGCTGCTTCCAGTTCAGCGCGACGCGCTTCAAATTCAGCAATATTACTTTCGGTTGCAGCAATTGCTTTACCTTGAGGTACCAGGTAGTTACGACCGAAACCGGCCTTAACTTTAACCTTGTCACCAACGGTGCCAAGCTTGCCAACTTTTTCGAGCAGAATAACTTCCATCTCGTTTTCCTCTAATGTTTATGCAGCTATTTCGGCTGCACTAAATTAAATCGTTTTCGGTAATCGATCCAAACATCGGTAAACCCCAGGAGGGATACCAGTAACCCTAAAGGCGCAATCAGTACCAGGCCAAAGTAAAATGCGACCAGCGGCCAGATGCCCAGCTTTTTGGCGGCGACAAAGCAGTGAATAAGGCCAATGCCCGCTACCAGCAGCGGCATGCCAAACACCAGCCCCCAAAAGCCGTACTCCAGACCGTTGAACTCCGCAATCACCACACCGCCAAGCGCGGCAGTGGCCAGGGAGGCGTTCAACCGCAAGCTGTGAAACTCGGTGCGAAAACCACCGGGGTTAAACAGCATCGCCTGCCACCAACGGGCAAGCGCAAGACCGGCAAATGTGGTTAACGATATCCACATCGCGATCACGCCAGCGGCGCGTGCGGTCGACCAGTTTGTCAGAAGCGCCGTCTCTGCAGACGGCGGATTCTGGGCCTGCGATTCCAGCATGGTTTGGAAAAACGCGACCAACTGACTGGAGATATCTTCTACCAGTAGTACGGCAACCAGCGCAGCGAAGCTGCTCAAGGCAACTATCGCGGCCAGCGCAGCGGACCAGGACACGGTATAACGCAGCATAACGGAGGACAAATAGGCCACCACCATTACTTCGATACCTGCCACGGCCATAACTTTGGCAACATCACCTGCCCAGAGGGCGGCGACAGCAGGAAGGCTCGCCCAGAGGGTAATAATCAAGCCTTCCTTCCAACCCTTGCGCAGGGTTACGAGCCCGAGGGCTCCCTGGGATAACAAGGGGACCCAGCTCCCCAACAGGGCCATGATCACCGCTTGCACGCGACCACGCATTATAAAATTGGCCAGCGCACGCATAGTGAACGTCTATCAGCCCCTGAACCGAATTACTCGTGTGAATCAGTGTAAGGCAGCAGGGCCAGGTAACGCGCGCGCTTAACCGCGGTCGCCAGCTGACGCTGATACTTCGCCTTGGTTCCGGTAATACGGCTTGGTACGATCTTGCCGGTTTCGGAGATGTAGGCTTTCAGGGTTTCCAGATCTTTATAGTCGATCTGCTTCACGCCTTCGGCGGTGAAACGGCAAAACTTACGTCGACGGAAAAAACGGGACATGATTATTCCTCCTCACCAGTAGTGTCAGTGGATGTCTCCTCTTCGGCAGACTCTTCGCTCTCAGACTTCTCAGTCTCAGTAGCGGCAGCGGCTTCAGCAGCACGACGCTCAGCGCGGTTTTTGCGCTCGCGGTTTTCTTTCTCTGCTTTCTGGATAGGAGATTCTTCAGTGACAGCTTCGTCGCAACGGATAACCATGTTACGCAAAATGGCATCGTTGTATCGGAAGTTGGTGGTCAGCTCTTCAAGAGCCTGGTCGCCACATTCGATGTTCATCAGCACGTAGTGTGCTTTATGAATTTTGTTGATGGAGTAAGCCATTTGACGGCGACCCCAATCTTCGAGGCGATGAACGCTGCCGCCGCTGTCTTTAACAGCTGAGGTGTAGCGCTCGATCATGCCGGGCACCTGCTCGCTCTGGTCAGGGTGGACCAGGAACACAATTTCGTAATGACGCATTTTCGCTCCTTACGGGTTAGTAGCTTCCCGCACGATACAAACTGATACGGTGAAGCAAGGAGATCGCACCGACGCCCAGAAATGGCTGTCGGGCGGGTTTAAGGGTGGCGGATTCTACGGAGAGAGGCGCGAATTTGCAAGTTTTTTGTACAGCAAAGCACAGCTAGCGGGCGTTGCGTTGACGCAATACCTCGAACAACACTACCCCAGTCGCAACCGACACATTCAAACTGGAGACAGAGCCCATCATCGGGATTTTAATCAGCAGGTCACAGGTCTCTTTGGTGAGCCGGCGCATACCGTCACCCTCCGCACCCATAACGATCACCCTTGGGCCAGTGAGATCGGCACTGTAGATGTCGGCGTCTGCCTCACCGGCAGCGCCGGCAACCCACAGACCTGCGTCCTGCAATTTATTCAGCGCGCGCGCCAGGTTAGTAACCACAACCAGAGGAACGGTTTCGGCGGCACCGCACGCAACCTTGCGCGCAGTCTCGTTTAGCCCTGCGGAATTGTCTTTGGGAATCACCACCGCGTGCACTCCGGCGGCATCGGCAGATCGCATACAAGCGCCTAGGTTATGCGGGTCTGTCACCCCATCCAGCACCAGAATAAGCGGGTCTTCCTCCATTTGCGCAATTAAATCCAGCAGGCCCTTCTCGTCGAGCGCCTTGCCGGGCTTGGCGTAAGCAATAACGCCCTGGTGGTTGCCATCGCCTGCAGCCGACTCCAATTGCTGGCGATTCACCAGGCTCACTCGCACCCCGTGCGCTTCGGCCATGGCCAGCAATTTTTTTATGCGCTGGTCCTGGCGGTCTTTGACCACCTGCAGTTCACTGATACGTTGCGGGGCGGTTTTTAACAAGGATTGCACGGCGTGAATGCCGAAAATAACGTCTGTTTTCATGAATAGGTTAATCTGGATAAAAAATGGATCAATGGAATATAAACGATAGTCACCACGGCTGGTTGACGCACAGGGTTAACCCCAGAAAGGCAAATTCGAGCAGGCTGAACCGGGCTTGCACCGCAAACCCAAATCCACAATCGCTAGATGAAGAGACTAGCTAGCTGGCTAACATTATCGGCCAAGCCTCTGAGCGAACCTGACTAAAGAACCTTGAGCGCGACTAAAACCGGCAGTTGCACATACCAGCAACAACAGCAGCCAATTACTTGCGCGTTTTAGGCGCTTTCTTTTTCTTCTTGCCGCTGGCCTCTTCCCGCTTAGCATGTTTTTTCTTTTTAACTTTTTTTGCTGGTTTTGCTGGTTTTGCCGATTTCGCGGGTTTGCGTTTTTTCGCTGGCTCGGCCGTAGCGTCCACGGGCTTTTTCGCGGATCGCTTCGCCGGTGACGCCGCTTTGTCCGCCGCTTTTTCAGCCGAGTCGCCAGCAGGCGCTGCCGCCCGCTTGCGCGGTACCCGGCCACCGGACTTTCGCGCAGTTTCCGCTTCATAGTCCTGCGCCAGGGATTTCGCCTGCTCACTCACCTTCACGCGCACTTTTTTACGCGGCTTAATCTGGTTTAGTTCGAAGTCGATCTTGCGCTCGTCGAGGTTAACCCGCACCACCTGCACGCTAAGCTCGTCGCCCAAGCCAAACACACGGCGCGTACGATCGCCGACCAGACGGTGGTGGGCGGGATCAAACCGGTAGTAGTCTTCCGGCAGCGAGGTGATATGCACCAGGCCTTCCACATATACGTCTTTCAGCTCAACAAACAGACCAAACCCGGTGACCGAGGCCACCACGCCATCGAACACTTCGCCTACGCGATCTTTCACAAATTCACATTTCAGCCAGCTAATCACATCGCGCGTGGCATCGTCTGCGCGGCGCTCGGTGAAGCTGCACTCATCGCCAAAACTCGCCATATCACCCGCGGTATAAGGGTAGATCTGCGCTGCAGTGAGCGGCGTGGCGCCCTCCACCCGCACCACTTTTTTGGTATCGAGATTAGAGCGGATCACCGACCGAATAGCGCGGTGCACCAGCAAGTCCGGGTAGCGGCGAATCGGCGAAGTAAAGTGCGCATAGGCATCGTAGGCCAGGCCAAAATGGCCGCGGTTTTCCGGCTGGTAAACCGCCTGATTCATACTGCGCAACAACACCATCTGAATAATGTGCGCGTCTGAGCGCCCCGCAATGGCTTCCATCACTTGCTGATAATCCGCAGGGGTGACCTGCTCAGACCAGGGAATGCGAATGCCCAGCTCCGCCAGAAACTGATACAGCATGTCAATTTTTTCCGCCTTGGGCGGCTCGTGCACACGAAACAAGCCGGGAAGCTTGTGAAACTCAATAAACTTGGCCGCACACACGTTCGCCGCGAGCATGCATTCTTCGATCAACTTGTGGGCATCGTTGCGTTCGGTGGGCACAATTTCGCGAATCTTGCGGCCTTCATCGAATAGAATACGGGTTTCGCGGGTTTCAAAATCGATAGCCCCACGCTCCTCCCGTCGCGCGCGCAACTGCATATAAAGATCGTGCAAACCATCCAACTGCTTCACCACATGGTGAAACTGTTGGCGAATACCGCTGCGCGGTTTGTCCCGCTCAGCCAGTACCTGCCCGACCTGGGTGTAGGTCAGCCGCGCATGGGAATGCATCACCGCTTCGTAGAATTTATACCCGCTGACCTTGCCTGCCGCACTGATGGTCATCTCACAGACCATGCACAAGCGGTCCACTTGCGGGTTAAGCGAACACAACCCGTTAGACAGAATTTTCGGCAGCATGGGCACCACATAATCGGGGAAATACACCGAGTTGCCGCGTTTTTGCGCTTCAATATCCAGCGCGCTGCCAGGTGTCACATAGTGAGACACATCCGCAATCGCCACATACAAACGCCAGCCTCCGCTGCGCTTGGCTTCGCAATAGACCGCATCGTCGAAATCCCGCGCATCTTCCCCGTCAATCGTCACCAGCGGCAACTGGCGTAAATCCACGCGATGCGCTTTATCGGCTTCCGCCACCTGATTGCTGAAATCGCGCACTTGCTCTTCCACGGCGTCCGGCCACTGATGGGGAATTCCGTGGGAGCGAATCGCCACATCGATCTCCATGCCCGGCGCCAGATGGTCGCCCAACACCTCGGCAATACGTCCGGCGGGCATATTCTGCCGATCCGGCTGTTGCAGCACTTCAACCACAACAATCTGGCCATTTACGGCCCCACCGGTTTGGTCCGGCGGCACCAGAATATCGCGGCCAATGCGCGGGTTATCTGGCCGCACATAAAAGATGCCGCGCTCGGTGGTAAAACGCCCCACCAAATGCTGGGTGTTGCGTGCCAGCACCTCCACAATCACACCTTCCGTGCGCCCGCGAAAGCCGTCCGGCTCCGGCCGTACCAGCACCTCATCGCCATCAAACACTTTGCGCATCTGCCGGTTGGTGAGGTAAATATCCTCGCCGCCTTCGGTGGGAATCACAAACCCGTAGCCGTCGCGATGCCCCTGCACCCGCCCGCGCACCAGCGCCATACGATCCACGCGCCCATAGGCCCCCTTGCGGTTGGACATCACCTGCCCGTCACGCTCCATCGCGATTAAACGTCGCCGCAACGCTTCGATGGCGTCTTCATCCGTCAGCTTCAGTTCGCCGCACAGCGCCCGATGGCTCATAGGGCCAGATGCATTGTCTAGAACATCGAGAATGAATTCACGACTGGGGATGGGGTTGTCGTATTTCTGCGCCTCGCGCGCAGCGTGGGGATCTTGCAGCTTAAGTGTTTTGCGTCTGCTCAATGAAAGGGTCCATGTAACGAAAGGAAGGAAAAACTGAAGTCACTATAACAAATAATAGGCATTGCGGTGCCGCCCACCTCATTGACAGCATAGATCAAAAAAAAGTTCTGGCAGGATTGACAAGGCGCGCGTGGCGCAATATAGTTCGCGCCCTCATAAGTAACGAGCACTGTTCGTTACCACGCCCAGGTGGTGAAATTGGTAGACACGCTAGCTTCAGGTGCTAGTGGCTTCACGGCCGTGGAGGTTCAAGTCCTCTCCTGGGCACCATAATTTCAAAAGGCTGATCCGCAAGGGTCGGCCTTTTTTTATGGGCACCCGATTCCCGATTCCCGATTCCCGATTCCCGATTCCCGATTCCCGACTCCACCGATTATTTAGCTGTTCTTCAAAGCGCCCAAAGATCCGGATCATTAAAAAACCGACGTTAAGCCCATACCCTACCTGCAGCATACGACCTGGAATAGACGTTCCGCAGCGAAGCCCCGCAAGCATTGCGAACCGTACTCTATTTGCTTTTAATATCTGCTTTTAGTATCCGCTTTTATTAGTCGTGGCGAACAGCATGGTAGAGAGCGTCGCCCGTGCAGTTGGAACGCCAGAACCTCGTACGCAGACTGGATAAACCACTATTAATGTCTGTACTGAATAGCCACAGCCGTAGATAACCACCCTGTGATGGAGTTTTACTGGTCCACAACCGCAGATGACCTGCCTTTGACTGGGTTCTACCAATCTACAACGACCAATCACCAGTCTTTGATCAAATTTTCGCGATCTCCAACCATAAATGACCGCTCATTGACTGAGTTTTACTGGTCTACAACCCCAGACGACCAGCCTTTGGCCGGGTTCTACCAATCTAAAAATACCAATCACAAGCCTTTGATCGAGTTTTCGCGATCTCCAACCGTAGCTGACTAGCCTTTGAAACCGGTTGACCCACATTTGACCGCCAGCGACCCCATATTTGCGCCACCGTGAAATATTTGACGCCAACATATCGTCTTGCAAAGTTTATCGGCTAGAGGCGTGATTTAGGCCCTTCCCCCTTGAGCACACAATCTAAGATTTTGCGACTGCCGTGCTCAAGTTAAACACCTGTTAAATTTTCCGTCGGAATTAGTGGCGCCTCATAAATCAAAAATAACCCGCATCAAAGAAGCACAGGTAATTGGCACAAAAAACCCGCCCATTTCGACACTTAAATCAACACAACAGGCTCGTTTCTTAGTTTAGATTGGACGAATACTTGCTTAGAGGCATTGTTGATTTTATGGCTAGCTGGATTGGTGACGAGCTTTATTAACCGGTGAACGAGATACTGGTTTTGGAATTATCTTTCTGGCTTGTGTTTGGGTGCAGTCTCGCACGATCTAGTGGGGGGAGCAGCCATCGTATTGAAGCGATGCGTTGCTAATGTTATGCGCCTGAAATTTAGTTTGTTCGCGCTCAGTGGTATTGAGACAGGAATGGATCTGTTGGAGTGGTGTGCTCTGAGTTAGATAGCATATTTGGGATGAATAAAATACTAGCCTACGCCCTGTTTGGACTTATACGGAAATATTCCGTGTTTAGTCTGAATTTGCGGAGTTTTTCTGGCTAATAACATTGTTAGGGTTCATATCGTTGGCAAAGGCGCAGGCAATCAAAATAATATTTGCACTAGTTATTGGTAGTGTCGGTCATATCTTGTTCATGGCTATAACGAGACCCGGTTTTAGTGAAGCACCGTTAGAAATGCTGAGGTTTGGGGTTAATACACTCGAGATATTTCTTATTATATATTTTGTTGTTCCGATCGCGTTCCTGCATATATTGGAAAAGAGAATGAATATCGGCCTTTCGTATTCTATAGGTGTTAATTCAGTCAGGTTCTTTCTCGTAATGTTATTTTTATCGTACAACCGAGAGTTTTTAAACCATGGAATATTCATTTGGAAATATTCGTTCAAATGGTGGTACTTAAAGAAAAATATTCCATATATTATGCCGTGCTTATTGGTTGGAGTGGGGTATTGGCTTGGTGGAAAGGTATACACCCTAACAAGTGGGTCAACCTGATGCCGCATGCTACGCTTCGTTTTGGGGTGGCTTCGCCACTTTACCCCAAAACTACGCTCCACATGCAGCACAGGTTACCCAAGCGTTATGTCCGTTATTTCATGGGATAAGGAATAAAGTATGTTTGACACAAGACCTAAGCCATTTGTATTCGTGTTAATGCCTTTCTCAGAAGAATTTCGGGATATATATGAGCTCGGAATTAAGTCGGCATGCGAACTTGCGGGTGCGTATTGCGAGAGAGTTGATGAGCAAATATTTGAAGAGCGTATGCTAGACAGAATATACAATCAGATAGCGAAGGCCGATGTCATCATATCTGATATGACTGGAAAAAACCCCAATGTATTCTACGAAACTGGGTATGCCCACGCTTTAGGAAAGCGAGTGTTGTTGCTTACACGTCAAGCAAATGATATTCCTTTTGATCTGAAACATTTTCAACACGTGATATATCAGGGAAAAATCACCTATTTAAAAAATGAACTAGTGAGGCGAATTGAATGGGCAATTAACCACCCCAAAGAGAATAGTGAAATATTTTCTACATCAATACGCTATATGGTTCAGGGGGTGGAAGTGATTGACGGCGCACAGTCTTATATCGTGGAGCATTTTGATAAGGAGTCTCGTTCACTTGAAAGGACACTTCAGCTAGATTTGTTTAATCTTTCCGATGGAACGATAAATTCTGATCAAGTTAGGTTGTCGTTAGATATTGATTGCTATTCTGGCGCAAGTGCCAGCTTAATGCCCGATGGAAAATATTTACATCGACTTCCGATTAAAGAAGATATATATCCAGGCTCCCATATATCGATTAGATTGGATTTGCATGTGCCTCAAGGTATTGATCATGATGCACTAATCAGTGAAGGTGTAAAAGCCACGCTTCATGAATCTACGAAATTTGGAAAAATGAGTAGAAATCTAATTTTAAAATTGGTGACACAAGAGCGATTAGAGGTGATTACACATAACAAAGAATTGCAGCGGACAAGCCGCTGAATTCGACGTTAGGCAATCAAAAATCATGAATTGGATACGCACCATGTTTTCACGGAAGAAAGGCGATTCGGTAGTTCAAAAAATCGAAAATCCACCTGTGCCTGAGGGAGGGCAGAAAACGGCAAAAATTACCGCAGATAATCCAATTACTAGTTCAGAGGAAGATGCGCTTGGACGACTCAAGCCTGCCTCATCGTTTGCTGAACAAGTATTAACTCTTGACTCTAGCGAAGGAGTGGTTGTTGGTGTTTTAGGCCCCTGGGGATCTGGGAAAACGTCTTTCGTAAATCTATCTCAATCTTTTCTCAAGGAATCAGGCGTAACAGTACTTGAATTTAATCCATGGATGTTCAGTGGAGCAGATCAACTTGTTCAATCGTTTTTCATAGAGCTATCTGCCCAACTAAAGCTCCGTCCGGGCCTGTCTGAAATTGGAGAACTTATTGAGGACTATGGTGATACTTTTTCTGGCTTGGGCTGGTTGCCACTAGTAGGGCCATGGATTGAACGAGGTCGAGTCGTAACGGATCTCGTTGCTAAGGCATTACAGCGCAAAAAAGAAGGTGTTAAATCAAGTCAAAATAGGGTGCGTCAATCCCTCAAGAAAATAGATAAACCAATAGTAGTTATATTGGATGACATAGATCGCCTATCGACCCAAGAAATACGCGATGTGTTCAAATTAGTCCGATTAACCGCAAACTTCCCGAATATCATCTATTTATTAGCTTTTGACCGATATCGTGTCGAACAAGCTCTGGGAGAGCAAGGAATTCCAGGGCGGGACTATCTCGAGAAAATACTCCAAATAGCAATCGACCTACCTGCCGTTCCTGAGCATGTACTAAATACGCAGATATTTAACGCAATTAATGGTGCGCTCGCAGATGTCGAGAATCCAGGGAATTTTGATTCAGACCTCTGGCCAGATGTGTTCATGGAGGTGATTCGTCCACTCATAAGGAATATGAGAGATGTTCGTCGATATGCGGCAGCCATACATGGCACCGCAAGAGACATAGGTGGTCAAGTTGCACTGGTTGATGTACTAGCATTAGAAGCAGTACGCGTTTTTCTCCCAGATGTATTTCATAGTTTGCACACTTCTGTGGATGGGCTGACGACGACCTCAGGCGGATATGGCTACCGTGAAGACCCCCCAGAACTGAAAAATCAGATCGATAATCTGGTAGCAAAGGGAGGAGAGCACGAGGAAAGCATACGTAACTTGATCAGGCGATTGTTTCCGGGTGGCGAACGGCATTTGGGAGGCTCACATTACGGTGGAGATTGGACTAACCGTTGGCTCAAAGAAAGGCGGGTAGCTCATGTAGAAGTGCTTCGCTACTACTTAGAGCGCGTTGCGGGTGAGAAACTACAGGCTTTCTCTGACGCCGAGATTGCTTGGTCGTTGATCACGTATAAAGCTGAGTTCGAGACATATTTGAAGTTGCTGCCCTTAGATCGACTACAGGACGTTATTTCGTCACTTGAAGCGTATGAAGATGATTTTGCTGATCAGCATGTCATCCCCGGTACGGTGGTTTTGCTAAATCTGCTTCCACAGCTTCCAGATCGTCAACGCGGAATGTTTGATCTAGACACACGACTGGTTGTCGGAAGAGTTGTTTACCGTCTGGTCCGCGCACTTAAAGAACCAGAAGCCATTGAGGCAGCAGTTAAGGAAATACTGCCCCAAATAAAATCTTTGTCGTCAAGGCAAGAGCTTATAACTGACGTTGGTTATCAAGGATCTGGTCACAAGCTGGTTTCTGAGGAAGCCGCGAAAGCTTTTGAAGTGGAATGGCGAGCCCAGGTTCGTTCTGCCAGCCCCGAAGAACTAGCAAGCGAAACCGATCTACTCAGGACGATGTTGCTTGTTAAAAGGGAAGCAGATCCAGACGAGCCAGATCTAATGGTTCCGGACAACACGGATATCACATATGCTCTACTGAAAAGCGCAAGAAGCGATGTTCGAATTCAGTCAATGGGGAGTCGTGCTGTGCGTCTGAAGCCGAGACTTGCATGGGATATATTGATCGATCTATATGGCGATGAGAATGTACTGCGAGATCGAATCGATCAGCTAAAAGCGTCTCCACCGGATGAAATTGGGGATTTATTTGAGTTGGCAGATAAATATCTTTCTGGGTGGAGGCCTAAAGATTTTGGAGATGAGTAGCAATCGACGAAATTTGCCTAACAATGCCGTCAACTCGGACGCATTTCCCGGTCGCTTCGCTCTCTGCAAATGCGCCGGTTACGGCTGGCGTTAAACGCCTAGGAGAACTATGGAAATATCTAGCTCTGCTGTAACTGGTGCAATGAGAATTGGTGTTCAAGTTGTTAGCTCTGATAGGCTTGCTGTACTCGAAATATATCATCAAGTTAGAAACCGGTTCGGGACAGAATTCGAATCCGAAATTCCCAAAAAAGCTTCTAGCGAAGAAACGATCAAGCAAAAAACTCGATTACAAGACATCCTCATTGAGGTTTCCCTCGTAAATATTGGAGGCTCTAGGGCTGAGAACATTAATCTTGCTATCTCTGGAGATTTGAGACGCAACCTTCCAAGGGAAAGTTCCGGAGATTTATTTGACGTAATTATTCCACAGTTGGCTCCGGGGCAAAGTCGTTTTCTATTTAAATTTGATGAGTTCGACCTTAACGAATATCCGGAAGGTGGTGGCACGCCAACTGGGATAAAAAATGAATCCTTCACAATTCATATCGAATATGATTCTGGCATAGGAATTATTAACTGGCTAATATCTAGGTGGTCAAAGCTTAGAGGAAGAAGACGCTTTCACGATGAATATGCCTTTTTTCCTAAACTGGTGACAGGTGAATTACCACCAGCAGGGTATGCACCATGAAGCGTTTAACAAGGCCACAAAAAATCGCGCTTTCAGCGCTGGACTCGCAACAAGTCGCTCACCCTTTATGGCGGCGTTAGGGCAACTTTAGGAAAACGAATTGAGTATTGAATCAGCAAAAAAAGAACTCGAATCCGCCAAAAGAGCCGTAGAAGCAATGAAAAATGCAGAGTCATTCGATATTTTTGATGAAGAATGGCGTGATTTTTTAAATTGCCTAGAAAAGGTCTGGGTAAAAACTGAGCGTGGCTGTCAGCACATTAAAAATAGTTTTCAACCCTGGCAGGGTAGATACTCTGCACTCAGAAGGAAAGATATGCTATTGCGGTATCTCAAGCAGGCCAGAGATGCAGACAATCACTCTATACAACCAGTCGCCGAATACAAAGCGGCAAACAGAACACTAGATTTTATCAACGCCAAGGGTGGCCAAATTAAAAATCTCGTTATTGAGGGAGGTCAAATCGTTCACTATGAAGGTGACCCACTTGTTGTTCGTAATAATCCTGCAAGCATACAAGCAATTCGAGTTAAAAACTCAGGAAACTGGTACAACCCCCCAACGTCACATCTAAATAAAAAAGTTTCTTCTTTGCATCCAGTTCATCTAGCCGAGCTTGGAGTACAATTCTACGAAGCATTTATTAATGACACCGAATCTACATTTTTTAGCTAGATGCCCTAACAAGGCATATGACGGAGAAATGATGAGTTCGATTGACTGGTTTTGCAAAATATTCAGAATCGCAGGAGTTAATTTTCCTGGCTCAGCTTCGCTCGTACAGTTTCAATCTGAATTAGATTCTGCTAAGTAGGCAGAGAAAATTGATAGGTTGACTGACCCCATCAGTTATTTGCATGAGGATGTCGCTTTAGTTTCAAAGGAGATTTACCAAGTTCTGAAAGAAATAAACGCTCCATTATTAAAATTTGAAGAAGATTTTTACACAAGATTTTCTATACCGCTAGCCGTACTGGAGAAGTCCGGATTCATTAAACATGAGACTATTTTGGCATCTCGAATTCCCGCAGGAACCACTCTGAAGGATCCGAGTTCTGTTATATACATGTGTCCACTTGCTGAAAATAAGGCAAAAATGGTAGAGGCAATAGATCTTGTCGACGGATGTGAACCTGGAGTATGGATTGACGGTAAAACCTTATCTGCATCGCTAGATCTACCAGATTTTGTGCTGAATTCAATTTTCAAAATTTATGAAGCGAAGGGTTATGGGCTGGTATCTAAAACTATTAATGAGTGCAAATATCTTGGTAAGACCTAACAAACGACTCATGTGCTCATAAAATCGCGCCTTGTATAAAAGCGCTATGCGCTACCTAGCTAGGTCAAACAGAATAGAGGACAACCTAAATATGAATGTAGAAATAAGTGAAAATAGTGACGATCCAGAGCCAACTGACAATAAATGGTTTTTGCTCGTTGAAGAGTTTCGCGCAAGACATACTGAAATACTTCACTATCAAAACGAGACAAAGCAAATAGTTTTCTGGAGCGTTGCTTCCACTGGCGCACTGTGGGCTTGGGTTGTTCAAAACAAATCGAATGCAGATGCGCAAATATTTATGAGTTTTGTGATATTTCTACCTCTAATTATAGTTTTATATTGTGGCCTGAGGTGGAGGCTTCTAGAACATTTTATTGAAACTAATTCAAAGTATATAAGAAGCGACATAGAACATTTTTTTCAGAAAAATTACTGGGGTGGGAGGCATACGTACAATGCGAAAAGGAAAATAGTAAAGATGAGATTTTTTCACTTGGAAAAAAGACGAGGCTTCAAAATTTAAACAGGAAGCTATCGATTGTTTTATGGTTAGCTCTCTTGATCTTTAATGCGATTGGAATAGGTATAAACTTATATACCCGCCTCTAGCATTTGATAAAATCGGTTGTTATAAAAAGCTTAACAAAGTTAATTTGAAGTCAGAGCTATCCGAGATTGAAGTAGACATTGGGTTACTTTGGGGTATTATCTTCAAAGCTCAGTACCCTGTTAGCGATCGATTTAGTTTGTATGCGAAAGCTGGTTACAATGAGGTTACAGGAAGAGCCGAGGCGTTGGATTACAATATAAGCTCTACTGATACTGAGTCCGACCAACTTTATGGGCTAGGCTTTTCTTTTGAAATAAAGAAAAAGAATCAACTGTATATTGAGTATGCGAGCTACATACACGATTCGGAAATAGAATTTGACGGCGTCTCAATTGGCTACAAATATAAAATTTAACGACTAAGAATACGTGTAAGCGTCGATTTTTTTTGGCCAACTAATACCGGCTTTTTTCACAGCCGCATGAACAAACCGATTACTTACAATTTGCCATAGGATTTAGGTATATCTACATTATTCGACGCTCTTGCTATGTAAAAGTACGGCGAATATTTCAGATGCTCTGGCGTACAGCACTCAGAGGCTATAGGTAAAATATAATGCTTCGTTTTATAGATGCCGAGAGCAAGCACAAAGACCTTCTTCGTGATACCCTAATCTCATCGAAAGGTTATTGGGGTATACCCAAGAGCAGCTTGACCAATGGCGAGCTAACTTAAAGTTCGAGGACACATATATTGCTCGCAACATTGTAAAGCTAGTACTGGACGATACCGGAGCAGTTGGATTTTTCGCATTAATTAAGGGCGAAGTTAACGAACTCGACCACCTTTGGCTCTTGCCAAGAGCTATTGGCAAAGGTTACGGAAATAAGGTATTTGAACAGATTCTCTCGGAGTTTGCTTTACTAGATATAACGGAATTCTACCTAACATCTGATCCAGATGCTGAAGGATTTTATTTGAAAAAAGGAGCATTTAAGGTGGGGGAAGTTTACAGCGAATCTCAAAATAGAATGCTTCCCAGGATGAAGTACGTCATAGTAACACGCACCTAACAACCCCGCACCATGCAAACACCTCGCGCGCCTAACACAGTAAAGTCGCGCCAGTTATTGAGGTGTAGTGCGAAATTGGGAACAACATATTATGCTGGAATTGAGACCTACTTGCGAACATTGCAACACACCCTTGCCGCCCGAATCATCAGAAGCGATGATATGCAGCTACGAATGCACTTTTTGCAAAAGTTGTGTGGAAAACATAATTGAAAACGTTTGCCCTAATTGTGGTGGCGGGTTTTGTCAGAGACCAATTCGCCCCTCCATTAATCACAAGGGCAACAATTTTCTTGGCAACGATCCCGCGTCCACAGTTATACAACATCGAGCCGTTGATATACAAAAGCACAAACTATTTGCAAGGGACATTAAAAATATAGACCCGAAGGACCGGTGAGCATCAAATAAGCAACAAGACTTTGAAACTTGTTCCACGGCTTTTGCCCAGGATTGCACAGCCAAAGCAGCAGTGTTTTTGCTGATTTTCTTCGAAGATTTTTGAATAGAAAAATCACCGCTGCGGCCGCAAATTAACACCGCATTGGAAGTGCCCCAAAAAACCAATACCACGTCGATAGCACAAGCCATTAAGTGATGGAAATAAGAATATCGAGCACCACAGCGCCCAACCCTCAGCGAGACACAATATTGTTATTCATTTAGATGAGCCAATAAGCCCGAACGCGTTCGATTCGTGAAAACTCCCGAGCGCCCACGAATCCTATCGCGGCCCAAATGGAGCCGCGTTTGAGATAAAAACTCTATGGAGTTTAACCCCCACCAAGCGCCTTGCGGAATGTCCGCTCCGCACTCTCCGCGTAGTAGATTTCCATCGCATCCAATCCTATTTTCAAACTTGTATCCTTGAGTGCTCGAACATCCAGATTGCCATTAGCTTTGGATAGCTCGCTAAGTTTTTCCAAATTCTCGGCAATCGGTGTGGCATCATCACGCCCATAGGTCAGCAAAACCGGGATTTTGGTTTTTGCGAGTTCGTCATACACACTGAGTCTCTCGAAATCAGCTCCTTTTAGCTTTCCGTCTGCTGCGAGCGAGTCCCAAAAATTTCGTGCGTACCAGTAATCATTCTTTTTTAAATACTTGTAGTAGGCTTTTGGGTTTAACGGTGCAGAAAATAATGCAGCTCCCGAAAATAGTTCTGGCTTTCGCTTTAACGCCAGTCCAGCAGTAAAGCTCGAGTACCAGGTATATGAAAACAAGAATATTTTTGAATCCTGGTAACGTGGCTGTGAATGTACCCATTCAACCGTAGCGACCAAATCATCCGCCATATACTGAGGTAACTCCCCTTGCTTACCGTAGAGATAATCGACACCTCGTCCAGAGCAGCCACGATTATTAGTTTGATGCACTGTAAACCCTCGTGTCGCAAAAAATTGGGCATACGAATTGTAGGCCACCGCATAATTGCTTTCTAAACCAGGGCAAGGAATTAAAATTACTGGCGGGTTATCGTTTGCAGCGGTCGTGTTTGTGGTAATTCCATACAACGTTGTTTCCGGTGTTTTAAACTGGTATGCCTCTGGTTGATTGAGCACATAGCCAGTTCTTTCTTTTGCAAATTTAGCGACACTGATCAACTGACCGTTCGCCACATCCAAAACCTGCTCTATATAGGTATCAGTTGTGTTTAACGCTTCGACGTTACAAAAATTTAAACCACGGTCACAGCTTGTAATTAAGTTTTTTAGCTCAGGCTGTTTTTTATCCAATATTTTTTGGATTCGCTCATAATCTTTATCGAACCATTCCTGCTGCCAGCCGAGGTCATCCCTGTAACGTATGCCGGCCAATACCCCCAACTCGGGGCGAACCTCAATCACTACATCGCTTGCCCAACCAATATCAACACCCGCTTTCTCCTTAATCACCCTTACGATGTCACCTGTTTTGGGGTCAAGTTCAACGAGGCGGTAGTAACCTGTACTGCGGTTTTCAGCTATATAAATATTATTGCTTTTTGGCGCGTAGCCAATAATTTGGTACCGATGCTTTTCCCTTTCCTTCTTATTAAATACAAGAGGCTTTTTACTGGGAGACAGAACAGGATTCAACTCACCGCTTTCGCTATCAAACCAGAAATATTGTCTTTCTTTTTTCGTCTCTTTCAAACCTACCCGCGGAACACCCAGGCTGTCCACGTACCAATCACTAACGCCGAGAGCTCGACCGTCGGCTAACACACGCTTTTCTCCAGTGCGAAAATTATATGCGTAGAGCAAGCTTTTATCGTCGCTACTCGCCTCCAGCAGGACCTCTCCTTTGTCTCCGGGAATCAAGCCCCCCAAGTTCCAATATTTGTACCTTCTATCTTCATACGAACCCTTTTTATCTATTACCCTATTTACCATAACCTCAAGATTTGAACCGCTAGACTCCATCTTAACGATATAGCCATTTTTCTCATAAGCGATTACCTCATCAGATAGCCAAGTAATATCCCGATACTTATACTCCTTATCTACTTTAAAATTGTATTTAATTTTTTTGTTAGGAATGTCGTACACAGATATCGAAGATCCATCCATTTTCCAATGCTTAATCAGTAAATATTTTCCGGATGGAGACAGTTTAAACTCGCCAAATTTAAACCCAGAAAAAAGAACACTCGAAGGCACAGGCTCTCGCAAGCGATCATCGCTCGCCTGCGTAAACATGGTTAATAAAGATACAACCAACAGAAGACCTAGCGCTCTCATTTCGCCTCCTCGAACATCTTAAGAGCCTGCTCAACAAAATAGATGTTATTACTCGGATTTTTAAATCCATGTCCAACATTTTTAAATCTCTGAGTGCGAATATTAGGGTTCTTTTTACGATCTAGTGCCTTTTTGAATTTATCGAATTGATCTACAGGTACTATAGGATCTTTGTCACCGTGCGCAATGAGAAGTGGTATTTTTATATTCGCCATATTTTCTGACGGAGAAGCGGCAGCCAGTTCTTTCTTGTTACTTTTCGCATCGCCTACCAACGTGTTCCAGTACTCATAGGCAAAATCGTAATCTTCTTTTTTGTAAAATTTTAGCTGCGCATTCAGATCTAACGGAGAAGCCATAGAGACTGCGGCCTTGTATAAATCCTTATACTTTATCGCGCTCATTATTGCTGCGTAACCACCATAACTGTAGCCATAGATGTAGACACGGTTGCGATCAACGTCGCCTTTGTCTATTAACCATTGTGCGCCATCGGCAATATCGTCGAGCATTACACCGTTTAAACTCTGTTTCGCAGCCAGCATATACCCGCGGCCCAAGCCAGCAGACCCCCGAAACTGCGGTTGTAATACGGCATATCCTCGCGTAGCGAAAAACTGGACTTCAGGGTCGTAGCCATAATAATCTCGCGCCCACGGTCCACCATGAGGCATAACTACCAGCGGAGGAGGTGCATCTGAACTGACAATAGGGGATGTCAGGTAGGCATATATATCTGTTCCATCTTTCGATTTATAGCTAACGAACGACGTGGTGGCCAATGTATGATCAACGTAAATTTCAGTATCGTCGGAAACGACGGTGAAGCGCTTTTTATTTTTTATAAAGATTGACGTTTTTCCAGGTACTTGCTCACTAAAGCTAAACACCACATAAGAATTTCTATCGTCTGTCCAATCCATTATTAAGTTTGACGTATTTGGGTAAAAGCCATCAATAGTTGCTTGAATAGCTTTCACATCTTCGTCCAACCAAATGGTTACAGGCCGCTCCGCAGAATAGCGGATACCGGCAAGTTGCTTCTTGTTACTATCGAATATAAATCCATTGTAAAAAATTTCGTGACTTTGTGGATTTGCGATATCGAAGCGCTTATTTTCTGCAAGCACTTTTACTATTTTCTGTTTTTCTAGATTATATTCGACGTAGCGAAACTTGTCCTTTTCGATGTTTTCGGTGAGATACATCGACTTTCCATCAAACGAGAAAGCATTAAAAAATACGCGTTGATTTACAAACGACCGCCCGTCATAAGCTAGCGAGTTTCCCTCAATCATCATCGGCTTCAAAAGTAATTTTGTCTCGTCACTTCCTTCTACTTGAAACACTTCAACCTGACCTTTTTTATATCTATAGGCAAGGCGCACGTTACCCTGCATATCGGTAGACCATTCATGAATCTTATGTTTTCCGCCGTTCGCAATATCTGTTTTTTCGCCAGTAAATATATTGAACTTTGAAATGCTGGCGTAGCCTTTAATGTCTTCTCCCCGCAAGAGAATATTCTCTGCATCGTTAGGCAACATACTGGCGATAGACCAGCCTCGCCAATGGCGCATGACATCGTACCAACTGTCTATACCTTCCATGTCATATATGTGGTCCATCAACACAACGTTTTCAGTGCCCGCCGTATTCACCGATTTTATCCGGCCGGCCATATTGTATATAAGACGAAATTCGTCTATCCAATAAAATTGAGTTACTACGTCCGACCCCAGATTAAAACGCGCTTTTATCTCAAGTTTATCTACGTCGACAATGTTCAGGTAAACGGTTTCACCGGAGAGTGTCAGGTATGCCAGCTGCTTCCCCTGCGGCGACAAAGCATGCATATGAGCCTGATTGGGGTTGAACAATACCCCTGCCGGTATCGGGGAGTACTCCTGAGCAATCGCTTTTGGTATTAGAAAAAGGATGAAGAGATAGGTAAAGAGGGAGATAATCGAGAATGCTTGTTTCCGAACTTGCATTGTGTTTTCCTTGGTTCCGTATATCAATAGGCGAAGCTATCAAATATCCGCAAACGCATCAAGAATTTACAATGTCTAAGTCCACCACAAAGGCTTTCGAGCCGCTTTTTAGTAGATACTTACCCAAGGACAAGGTCGTTAGCCTGCGCTACTAGGTATTTCGTACTACAGTGATTTCACATGATCAATATTTACCAAGCTTATCGAGCCGAACAAATCAAAGCAATTACGCGACTGTCAGGTATATCTGTGCAGTCACTGGCGCAGTGGGTGGAGCGACTGCAAATACAAGTCGGCCCGCCGTACCTACCCTGCAGTGCATACCAACAAACACCCGCAGGGCAGATATGTCTCACTAAAGCGTGATACGCAAGCATTGTGAGTAGCGCAGTTGCCTGATTACCCCACCACTATGTTGCGTCGGCGAATAGACTGTGTTTTGCACACGGCCACATATATGCAATCTCAACCTTAACTTAAATCACACCCGGAAGGCAGCGACCAGGATTTGGACGGTACCATGTACTTAAAGCTGCTGGGTACGGGAATGCTTTCACCGGTTGCGCTTTCGATGGCGTTGATGCTCTTTAAGTAGTTATCGAGTTTACTTTTTGTTGCTGCGGTATCATTGTTAATAATCCAACCGATTGCGTCTATAACGTTGCCGTAATAGTCCTGTTTGATCAGCACTTTCCAGTACTTCTTCGGTGTTGGTGTACCGTGGGAGCTTAAGAAATAATTGTTTTTCACACCGGCAGACCAAACCGGGCCGCCGAGCACGCGGATGTCGGTATACTCACGGTAGCATTCGGTAATTTCTTCGGTTTTTAGCCAGGCGCCCTGATTCATCTGACTCACCTGCGGCAGGATATTTGTCATGTAATTTGCGCGCTTGATTGCGGTAGCACTGAAGTCCATATGATTGGAGGCGACCATGTGACCGCGATCGTACCCGGAGTGGACGGACTCGTATGATTTGGTTGATTTTTGCTGACAGCTGGCACTGATGTACGGATCGGTAGTGAAAGCAGATGGCCGACTTTGATTGCCGGAGTCTGACCATAATAAGTAGTCGAATTTAACCGCAGATCGCTTATTGCAATCGATCCACAATTTGAAGTAGCTGTAGTTGTGGCTTACCACAGCGGCTTTGGCTGGCAGTGTGGCCACGAAAGTCAGGATGAATCCACAAATCAAAAGCGCTTGCTTGTTCATAAATAACGTCTCTCGGGTTAGGGGAGGCGCTATTAAAAGGTGACTCTGTGACAGAATTAGAGACGAGCAATACGTATTTCTCATGTGCACTCAAGGCGATATACACAATTGCAATATTTCGAAATGCGTGAGTGTTTAGCGCCGAAACACCGCGGCCTGCGGCGGATTTAAGCCCTCGCCAGATATCACTAATATCGATGAATTTTTTATTGCATCGGCTCGCAATTTACACAAATTATGACAGTGCGCCATCTGGGTCCGACGGGTGCACCCGCTGGCACTAACCTGGAGCCGCTTTATAAGCTAGACTGCATGTATTAATGACGTAATCTTCTCTTGCCCAATCTATGCTTCGATCAGCTTCGCTATTACTCCTTACCTCGCTACTGCTCGGCTGCGCGCCAGAGCTGCGTAAAGGGCCTTCGGGCGCCAATCCCTTTCGCGTTGAACAACTCAACTTACCGGCCTTTGAGCTAGCGGAAGGGCCAACATGGGATGGAGAGGACCTGCTGTTTTTTACCGATATATTTGCCAGCAAACTGTATAAATATAATTTGCGCACTGGGGAGCTGGCCACCGAACAGGAAGCAACCCACGCCGCCAATGGTATGGCAATGGACGACACGGGAAAGCTTTGGATATGTACTCAGGAGCTTGGTCGCATTACGCTGTACGACCCAAAAACCGCAACCTTGCGCCCATTACTACGTGGCTTCCAGGGGAAACGCTTCAATCACCCCAATGACATCACACTGGACGATCATGGCGGCGCCTATTTTACGGACCCAGCCTGGGACCCGGTAAAGCATCGTCATCAACCAGTTAACGGCATCTACTATGTTGGCCACGACGGTGAAGCCCATTTGCTCGACGCCAATCTGGACAAACCAAACGGGATATTGTTGAGCAAGAACGGCAAATTCCTGTATGTGGTCGACATGGGGACCAACGCGTTCCTGCGCTACCCTGTTGTGCAACCAGGCGTTGTCGCTGAGCCAGAGGCGTTCGCTACCCTCAACACTGAAGGTGTTAGCGCGGCCGCGCCAGATGGGTTGGAGGAAGACGCAGACGGCAATATCTATGTGGCAACAGAAAACGGTATTCAGGTTTTTACACCCACTGGCCAGTTTCTCTACCGCGTGGCTCTGCCGCAACGGCCTACGAATCTGGAGTTTATCGATAGGGCACAAAAGGAAATGATCGTTACCTCGGCGAACTATTTATTTCGACTGCGCCGAGAATGAGTGCTGGGAGCGACTTCCAATAGCGACTTCTAATAACTATTTCTAGTAGCTACTGTTAGGAAGTTCTTTTGGTAACTTCTTTCGGTCACTACTTTTGGGAATCGCCGCCAAGAATAACGCCAACGAACGAATTCACAAAACCACACGTATAAATAGAGAAAGCCAACTCATACAGCGGCTGGACTGGGCTCGATTACGTCGGTGCCTAGCTGCCAACGGCTAACGAATCGCGAAAATGCTCTCGGTAGCGGCGGGACAAGCTCAAAACCTTACCATCTTTTAGCGTCACTCGGTGATCTCCCGTGTCCAGCGGTTCGATATGTGCGACCGCTCGACTGCTGACAATAGTCGAGCGGTGAATACGAATAAAACCAGGTGCAGGTAGCAGTTCGGCGAGCCGTGCCATGGTAATGCGCATGGGATACACCGCCGCGCCCACATGTAGATTGGCGTAGTTGCCTGCGGCTTCAACCCATTCTATGTCAGCTGTGTGGATTAAAAACTCTTTACCGAGCTTCTTGACCAGCAGTTGCTGGGGCGGACTTTCCTCCACGGGCACCGACTTTTCTCCCGTGGGTACATAGGTGGCCTCTCCACGAAGCCGCAACACCATAAGTCGGTAGCCGGAAATCACAAAGAGGATGAGGAAGTAGCTCATAAAGTCTTTGCGGAACTCGTAAAAAAGCACATACCACCAACCAGCGTCGAACGGCTGATACAGGCTACCCGCAAGCCAGTACCACAGCTTGCGCAAGGCCATCATCGTGAGCACATGTACCAGTGAAAACGGTATGGTTAATAGCAGATGTAACAGCGCCTGCTGATACCAGGGTTTATTTTCTATCCAGCGGGGCAGGACGATTGTCATCGCCCAGATCAACAACAGAATCGCCGTTGTGCTGGTTAACTCCCAACACAGAGGTTCCCAGATTGGCAACGGGCGCCCAAAGCTGGCCGCGTCCATCAACACAGTTGTGGTGAGTACCAACACGTTGAGTGCGCCCCAAAGAAGCAGCAGCACCGTGCACCAAAGTCGCTGGTGCATCAAAAAATGCTGCTTGAATTTATCCGCCCGTTGGACCTCTGTCATCTGTAAGTTAACCCCACGCACCACACTCGTCCCAGTGGGCTTCCGGTTATCACTATTGCACGTAAATCAATCACTTAGCGCTACCTTTTAGCATGCTCCGCGACCACCATGCGCTGGTATTTCTGACCACGATTGCGGGACATTCTGTATGCAAAATATGCGTTATCACGAGTTCGACTGGCTGCGGGTTGGCGCTTTTGCGCTGCTCATTTTCTACCACACAGGGATGTATTACGTCGCTGATTGGGGCTGGCATTATAAAAGCCTTCACCAAAGCGAGAGCTTACAGTTTCTGATGCTGTGGTCCAACCAGTGGCGAATGTCGCTGCTGTTTATTATCAGCGGTTTCGCTGTCGCCACAATGTTGCAGCGCAAAAAGCCCAGTCGCTTTTTTATTCAACAACCCACACGCCTGATTGTTCCACTCATTTTCGGCATGCTGGTTGTTGTGGTTCCGCAGGTATACATAGAAGCAGTGCACATTGGGCTGATCGAGCGCGGCTACAGTTACCTGTCATTTTGGGGTGCCTACCTGGATCAAGACTCTCCTTTGTTTGAGGGACATAAAACCATCGACGACCTCCATATCACCTGGAACCATCTCTGGTATCTCCCCTATTTGCTGACCTATTCACTTGCAGCCGGCGCAGCGTACTATGCGATGGGGTCGCGCCTGCGGGCGTGGCTACGGCTTGTATTATCGCAATTCCCCGCCTGGATTACCGTTGTGCTGCTGCCGGTTATCCTGCTCAGTTTAAACAGCCGCTGGCTGTACGAGGATTACCCGCCAACCAACGCCCTGTTTGGCGACTACTTTAATCACGGCCGCTATGGCATAGCATTTCTATTCGGCATACTCATTTACTCGCAGCCAAGGTGCTGGCAATGGATTAAGCACCTACGGCATGCGACACTTCCGATGGCCATCCTCACTTATGGGTTTATTGCCTTTAGTTTTTCTGGCGGTGAACTTGGCGAGGGCGCTCTTGTCGAGTGGCTTACAACGGGATTATGGGCACTGAACAAATGGCTTTGGTTACTGACTATTCTCGGCTGGGCGCAAGTAATTTTTTGCCGCGAAAACCGCGCGGTACAATATTTAAACCGCGGGGTTTATTGCTACTACATTTTGCACCAAACCTGCATTCTGGTATTCGCGTTTTGGCTTCGCCCTTACGATCTGCCGCCGGGTATTGAAGCCACTGCGCTGATTCTTCTCACGCTAGCCAGTTGCGCGTTCGCCTACGAGCTTCTTCGTCGAATTCCGGGCGCAGCCTTTGTTTTTGGTATTCCGCGGAAAAAGAATGAATCTTCCAACAGGTTGTTAACACCCCAAACTACCGTTTAATTTCAAGACCAAAACGCCCTGCTTTAGGGCGTTTTAGTGTAAGGTTTTAATACGAGGAAAATATAAAAGTATTTCGCGCCATTTTTTTTAAAATGGTTGTGCCAGATAAAAAAATTGTGTCGCAAATGAATTAGAATCGCCGCGATTTTAATAACAAGGAAATGCGCCATGCTTAACTCTCCTCTTTCACATGCAAACCAAGAATTTTCATCTCCCGTCATCGAAGGAAATTGCAGCTTTCAGATTGTGGATAACACCTTATATCTGAATGTCGATAAAGTGTTAAATAATCGTCCCGTTGGGGATGTAAGCGGAACCTTAGCCGTAGAATTATGGGGATTGCGACAGCCTTATAGCGGCGGCGAGTTTGATGGCGTTGCACTGGCTGGCGCTTACGTCGGAGAAATTTTTGGCCAGCATTTTCTGGGTAGCAATATGTTTGAAGTGCCCTTTAGTGAGCCGCCTGTGGGCACTTGGCACCTGACGCTGATGTTGCGCGAATGGACGCACAGTGGCTTTGTAACCCGCGACTACATTAATTTCCCCGTTCCCTATGTTGTTAATTGGGTACCGGAACTGGTGCATAAGTCCCAAGGCAAAATAATTAATTTACCCGTCGATAGAGAAGCGAAATCGGCGAATGTCGAAAAAGAAATTACGTTGCGCGAAAACGCGCAGGAGGAGAAAATAATTTCTCCAACACCCGCAGACGAAGAAGCTTTAACACCTAAAACAACTGCTGGCGAAAAAACTGAAAAACTTGAGCCCGCTGAAACTGCATCGATCAAAATACCAACCGCTGATGCGACACAGGCCAAAACAGCACCTGCAGAAAAATCACCTTCAGACACCGCACCCGCGAAAACAACTTCCACAGAAACAAAACCAGCTTCCCAGGTTAAATCCTCACCAATAGGTGCGCCGAAAAAATTAAAAAAAGTCGCCAAGGCGAAAGCGATTGAACTCGTTAACGTGAACAGCGCCTCGCTCGCGGAAGTACAAAACCTCAAGGGCGTATCCACTGCACTGGCTAAAGAAATCATCGCCCGCCGCCCCTACAAGGAAACCGGAGATCTTCTGAAAGTAAAAGGGATGGGAGCCAAGTTACTGGAAAAACTGCGTACCAGTATTACTATTTAATACGTTATATAACCCATTAAAAAGAAGCCGCCCCCTTATCGTCGCAATCGCGCCGATAGTTGGCCCTAGCTACCTGGGTCACCCGTACGGTTGACCGCCGCAACAAATGCCATCAGCAAACTGCGCGCGCTCACCTGGCCCAGGAACTTTCCGTCTTTGCGGACCGGCATACGCCGGCGACCTGACGCTAAGAGTTTCTGCGCTGCGTCCACGATATTTGCGTGATCGTCCATAAACTGGATGTTGCCTGCAAACATGAAATCTGCAACAGTGCCGCCGCCTTCCCCATAATAGCCGGTTTGGATAACCGCTTTCAGACAATCCAGCTCAGAGACGATTCCCACCACTTCGCCCTGAGCATTTAATACGGTTCCCCCGGTAACTCTTCTCTCAACTAATACTTGAATCGCTTCATAAATATCGGTTTCAGGCGAAAATATCACGGGGTTAGCCGTCATATAATCATCTGCGTCTACGGAATTGAGCATTAGATCCAACCTCTAAGTTTGCCACTACAGGCGGACGAATCCGTTGAGCCTGCTGACGGCGCCAGTTGAAGGGTTCTTCTTTTAGCCTAGCTGGATATTTTTCATATGTTGCAGAGTTGATGCGTAAATTGACATATCCGGAGCCAACAAACCCGGGCCTGGAGCCCGCCTGTGGCGAAGATTGGCTTACCAGTGGTTGCTTTCTCGACTAGCCAATGGAATAGTTTTGCTACTAAACTGTTTGTTCGGTTATTAGCCTGGGGCGGAGCCTTTCAGCAGCAAGACCGCACATCCTATAACAACGCTAAAATATTCCAAAAAATATGAGAAATCCGTTGCGCTACACCCTTTTGGCATTCTTGCTTGGCCATCTTGGCATCGCTCAATCCGCTCCCTTAACCGCAGATCAGGATCACGCACAGCTACTTCACGTGTTGGGCATTGAAAACCTGCGCCGCGGCGCTGACGGGAATACCGATTCTCCCTTCGCGGCAAATACAGATGAGGCCAAGGCGAATACTGCACTGGACTCTCTGCCACCACTACTTACTAGCGTCAGCGGTCAAGCCATCGCAAGCGCCACCGACTGGGAGGCTAACCGGCCAGCATTGCTCAACACTTTTTCTCAGGAGATATACGGCTATGTTCCCGGCGGTGCGCCGGAACTGCACTGGAAGGCAGGTTCCACCACACCAATTGACGACAGCGGCACCAGTGCGATTCGTCAGCATTTCACCAGCACCCTCGTTCACCCAGAGAATGCAGCACTCAATCTCTCGCTAAACTTTACCCTGGTCCTGCCGAAATCTAACAAGCCCGTACCGGTGGTAGTAGTGATGAGCTTCGACCCTGGCATTTGGGAGCGTTTCCGCGATCGTATGCCCGCAGAGCGCTACGCCCAAATACAGGCGGACAATGCCCGCTGGCGGGAGCAGGTTGTTAATGCTGGCTGGGGCTACGCGGAAATTATTCCTACCGAGTTCCAGGCCGACTCGGGCGACGGCTTATCACAAGGTATTATCGGATTTGTTAACAATGGCAAGCCACGCAATCCCACCGACTGGGGTGCATTGAGGGCGTGGGCTTGGAGTGCATCGCAAGTACTCACTTATTTGCAAACCGATAGCCGGGTTGCAGCAGACAGAATCAGTGTCCACGGCCACTCGCGCTTTGGCAAGGCGGCACTGGTCGCCATGGCTTTCGATAATCGATTCGCCGCGGGATTTATCAGCTCTTCCGGCGAAGGCGGTGCAAAGCTCTGGCGTCGCAACTTTGGGGAACAAGTGGGTAACCTTGCCGGCGCCGGAGAGTACCACTGGATGGCAGGTAATTTCGTCAAGTATGCAGGCCCGAAGAAAGTTAACGACATTCCCGTCGATGCGCATCAGTTACTCGCGCTCTGTGCTCCACGCCCCGTGCTGGTGAGCGTCGGCAGCCAGGGCGAGAGTTGGGTCGATCCGAAAGGTATGCTGCTCGCGGCCTACCATGCCACGCCGGCTTACGCGCTGTTCGGCGAACAAGGCGTGACCCAAAACGAGTTACCGGCGGTGGGCAACGGGTTACTTGCAGGTAAACTTGCCTTCAGGCAGCATGAAGGTGGACATACACCTGCGCCCAATTGGGAAACCTTTATCACCTTTGCAACGCGCCAGTGGGCAAGCCCGAACAGGCTCAAGTAAGCCCCGTCAAAACCTAATAGAAATTTGCGCCAGCGCATAAAGTTGGCTGTTTTTGCGGGTGTTTTCGTGCCAAAAACCCCGCATTGAGTATGCTATAGGCAACCCAAGGTTGGGATAATAATAATGATTATAGCGCCACACCTCCTTTCGCCAGCCCAGCTATCGCCGGGCCATAGCGCGATTAGTCAATCGCATATAACGATTTATGCGTCAGCATTTGCCGGTATATTGACTACACTTATCAAAAACCCTTTTAGATGCTTAGGGTCACTTCGTTAATGCCTGCTACCCGTTTGAAAAACCTCCACGCCTTATCCCGGTTTGATGCCACTCTCGGCCTGCTGGCCCTGCTGTCGATTATTTGCGTGCTTACCCCAAAGGATATTGTCACCCGTAAGCTTGAAATTCGCCCGAGTGAATACCAGGCCAATATCGCTGGTGATAGCTATTCCGGTGGCAAAAGCGAAGCGTCCTGGGTTGACGAAAAGGCGCGCCGCTGGCGCTGTATTCTGAGCGACGCAATCTATGCACCCTACTGCAGCTTCCAAATAAGTACCATTAACGAAAACTGGCGCGGCCTGGATTTACGTGCGTTTAACAAAATGACGATTGTTGGCGAATACCTTGGCGAGGCCAACTACATCCGGGTTTACCTGCGCAACCGACACCCACGCTACTATGTGCTGGGTGATGAAACTACAACGAAATATAACCAGGCCGAGGTTCCCATCGCAAATCTGCGCAATGGTGTAGGTGTGCGTCTGCAGGACTTCGAGGTCGCAGACTGGTGGCTGGTACAAAAGAAAATTCCGCTGAAGGAGTCGCACCCGGAGTTCAACGATGTTATTTATATCGAGTTCCAAACCAGCTCAGCACTTCATTCGGGCACCCATGAAATACAGATCGAAAAAATAATCTGGCAGGGCAATTATATTTCTAACGAAACCCTGTACCGGGGGATCGCACTGGTTTGGGCGGCGACGATTTTTCTGCTGCTACTGCTGCGCTTAACCCGCCTCAAGGCTGAACTGCAAAGCACACGCAACTATCAGAATGAGCTCGAATCCATCAACAAATTGCTGAACCTGCAAAACAAGCAGTTCGAGGACCTCGCTAAAACCGACCAGCTCACCGGCCTGCTCAACCGCATTGGCATACGCGAGCCTCTGCTCGCTGGCTTAAACGCCTGGAAACACACCCAAACCCCAATGGCATTCGTGTTGATTGACCTGGATTACTTCAAAATGGTCAACGACCGTTACGGCCACGATGTCGGCGACCAGGTACTGCGCAAGAGCGCGGAATTAGTACGCAGCAACGTAAGAGAGTCCGACTATGTTGCCCGCTGGGGAGGCGAAGAGTTCCTTTTGATGCTGCCAGACACCAGCTTGACACAAGCCGAGCAAATCGCCGAAATGTTGCGCTCCAAACTTGAAACAGCACAGATCCATACCGCAACCACTATTACGGCCAGTTTCGGCGTGGCGGCGCTTAAAGAGGATAACCTGGACAATTTATTCAAAGCCGCCGACGACGCACTCTATAAAGCCAAGCAAAACGGGCGCAATTGCGTCTACACCAATGGGTGAATGGCATGACCGAACACAGCTCCAATAAATCGACTCTACTACCTGCCATTTCGCGGACGGAAGCCTTATTGGGGATGATCGCCTGCGTATCCATCATTCTGATTTTCGCCCCCAAAGACTGGATTCAACGCAGCCTTGAAATCTATCCACAGGATTACGAGGCGGTGCTCACCGACGATACCTACTCGAACGGCAACAGTGAGGCCATCTGGCTGGACGCAGACAAGCAGATCTGGCAGTGCAGAATGGGTAACAAGTTTCGCAGTCCCTATTGCAGCATGCGCCTTTCTTTATTCGACGATAGCTGGAGCGGGTTGAATTTAAGCGACTACGATACGATGACCATCTGGGCCAGCTACAGCGGCCCAAGCGATTCATTGCGGTTCTATTTGCGCAACCGTCACCCGGACTACTACCAGGTGGGAGACGACACCAGTACCAAGTACAACATGGTGGAAATTCCAGTGGAACAACTCGATACCGGCTTTACGCTCAGTATGGCTGATTTCAACGTGGCTGACTGGTGGCTTGTCACCAAAAAAATTCCCCTGGAAAAATCCCATCCGGAATTTAACGACGTCGTTTTTCTCGAAGTGCAAACCGGCTCACAAGCAACCTTTGGCGACCATACCATCCGCCTGCGCAAGGTGCTCTGGCATGGCCACCTGTTTTCGGATGAGACACTCTATAAGGGTATGGTTATCGCCTGGTGTGTACTTATATTCTTTCTACTCCTCTACCGGATGATCCACCTGAAGCTGGAGTTGCGCCGCAATGTAAAACATCAGCAGGAGCTGGTAGCTATTAACAAATTGCTCAACCTGCAAAATAAGCAGTTTGAGGATCTTGCGAAAACGGATCAATTAACCGGTTTACTCAACCGCATTGGCATCCGGGATGTTCTCTACGACGGACTGAATAACTGGAAGGAGCGGCGTACACCCTTCTCCTTTGTGTTAATCGATATCGATCACTTTAAACAGGTTAACGATAGTTTCGGCCACGATGTAGGCGATCAGATCCTTAAATTGACCGCGAAACTTTTAGCGGAAAACATTCGCCGGTCTGACTTCCTTGCACGCTGGGGCGGAGAAGAATTCATTCTGGTTTGCCCCGACACCGATTTATACCAGGCGCAGGTGTTGGCCGAGCTGCTACGCAAAAAACTTGAAGATGCACCCTTGCATCCTGAACGGCAAATCACCGCGAGCTTCGGTGTCTCCGCGTTATCCACGCCCAATCTGGACGACTTGTTTAAACGCGCGGACGCCGCGCTCTACGAGGCCAAAACCCAGGGCCGAAACAAAGTGTGCGCGGTAGCAGATACCGATGCAGATTAGATATTAACTTGGCAATGAAAATTACGAAGTTAATAGGCAGGATCAACTGTTCAATCGCCAGATTAAAAGTGAAGGCTTGGCTTTCCAGAGGGTTCGCCCCAACCACTTCGAGTTAATAAATTACACACATAAAAAAGCCCGGCAACGGAGCGCCGGGCTTCTGTTATTGATAAGCCGCCAAAGTATTACAAAGCGACAACACTGACCTGGTCGAGGTAGATTCCCGCCGCTTGCGCCGGGCCACCGAAGTACATGGACACTTCAGTCAGGTTACATGCCGGCAATGTTACGCTGCCAGCCACTTCAGTCCAATCGCTTTCGTTAACTTCTGCGGAACCCGCCCAGATATACTCCTCTGAACCATCGTCACAGGCCACTTTTACAGTGATATTCATCGCTTCGGCACTGCCCGCATCGACGCGTGCAAACGCTGCGATGTCGTAGCTGGCGCCAGCGGTAACACTGCTGAGCAAGCTGTACACGGGGCCTTCCCAATCGCCGGTACGCGTGGTCAGGTAAGCGGAATAACTACCATCGTACGCCTGATCCGCAGAGCGCTCCAAGGTACCACCCCAGCTAATCCAGCCGTCCAATGACTCTTCGAAACTACTATTAGCAACGAGGTTGCCCGCGGGCGGTTCTACAACCGCGCCTTCCTGCCACACCACGACGTCGTCGAGCAGAATATCAATACCAACTGCTGGCCCGGAAAAGTAAACGACAGCATCCATCGGCTCGCATGATGTGGTAGTGACTACGCCAGACAACTCGGTCCAGCCGCTCGAGTTAACCTCAGCCTGACCACCCCAGAGATATTCCTCAGAACCGTCCGCACAGGTTGTTTTCAAGGTGATGTTAGCGGTCGCTGTGGCCGCGCCATCAATTTTGATGAACGCGCTAACATTGTAGTCCGTGTCTGCAACAACGCTCAGCGGATACACCGGACCCTGCCAGTCGGCGGTACGACCGGAATGCAGAGCACTCTGCGCGCCGGTGTGAGCATCGTCACTCACAGAAAGAACGCCACCCCATACCTGCCAATCGTTGATGCCAGCTTCGAAGTCGCCGTTAATGACCAGATTGGGTACGCTCGGTGCTTCACCGGAGATGAACACGTCGTCCAGGTAGGTATCCACACCCACTGCCGGGCCGTCGAAATACAAGGTCGCTTCGGTGAGATCACAATCAGACGGCAAGGTGACAGCGCCGGAAAGCTCGGTCCAATCGGTGTTGTTGACCAGTGTGGATGCCAGCTGGTGATACGCGGACTCTCCACCACAGGTCGTCTTCACCGTGATATTCAGCGTGTCTTGCGAGACGCCTTGCACCATGCCCCAGGCCGTGATTTCGTACTCCCCGCCAGCGCTGGCAACTGAGAGTAAATCGAACACCGGACCTTGCCAGGACGCGGTACGCGAGGACAAAACGCCAGCCGCGGAACCGGAATGTACGTATTCGTCACTGGTACCTAAGGCACCACCCCAAGTAGTCCAGCTTTCGGTACCCAGCTCGAAACCACCGTTCAGGTGCAGGTTGCCATCGTCGACAATATCAAGCGCATCCGAGGCTTTGTTATCACGACGTAAATACACCTCGTCGATTAACATGTTTACATCTGCAGCAGGTCCTTCGAAGTACAGGGTTGCATCCAGCAATTCACAGTCAGGCACCAGCACGCTTCCACGCAGCAAGGCCCACTCGCCAGCAGTAACGTTGACATTGCCAATGTTCAGATAGGAATCGTCTTCACCGGCACAACTGACTTTGAGAGTTGCACCAATTCGTGAGTCGGCACCTTCGGCCTGCACCCAGGCGAACATATCGTAGATATCGCCCGCTTGCACACCTGCCGTTACGTTGGTGGCGGGGCCCTGCCAGCTGTCAGTGCGACCAGTGACGTATCCGCTTTGAGCGCCGGATTTAACATTGTCTGTAGTGGTTTCCACAACCGCACTGCCAAAGCCGAACCAATCGTAAGCGCCATCCTCGAAATAAGGGTTGGTCACCAGGTTTTCAGAGAAACCTTCAGCGGTTGGAACCAGCACCTGCGGACGTGCCACTACGCTGTCTACCTGTATTGAGGTACCTGCGCGCGGGCCATTGACCAATAAATCGACTGCTTCAATCTCACAGTTCGGCAAGGTCACCGTACCACCAATTGTTTGCCAGCGGCCAAAGGTCGCGAACGCGGTTTCCAGGTTGGTCAACTCTTCAGTGCCATCAGAACACAGCGTGCGCACGTTCATTTCCACGGTATCGCCACGGGCCAGACCGAATAAACGCGAAAGTAAGGGCACCAGTGAAAGCTGAGGTATTTTGACTTGCGAGCTTATATCGTAACTCTGACCTGCCAGGGCAACGTCAGAAAAGTCGTAGCTCGCTCCCGCTTCACGTGAGCCACGGCCGATAACCAGCATCGAATTGGCTTGTGGCTTACCTACTGCGCGAATGCGATGTACATCCGCATTTTCACCTGTCCAGCCCTGCACGCCGCCCTCAAATTCGCTGTTGGCGACGAGGTTTGGCAATGGGCTCTCGTCTGGCTCAACGCCCATGAATCCATCCAGCATGCCGTAATAGGCGGGCTTGCGCTGGTTATCATCGTCCCAGGCGAGAGCAGCGTCTTCGCCAAAGGTGTAGTTAATCCAGGAGTTTTTGTCTGACACACCCCAGGTGGTCACCGCTTCACAGCGGCGCACCGCCATACAGGCACTTACCACGCGATGGTAAACCTGTCGCTGAATAGCGATGTTGGTTTGATAGTCCCAGGGTAAATCAGCAACACGCACATCCAACTCGCTGATGTTTACGCGTAAACCTAAATTAGCGAAGCGCGACAAGTTAGCCACTAGCTCGTCGTAACTGGGCGCGGTAGCAGCGGTCAAATGCATTTGAAAACCGACGCCATCGATGGGCACCCGGTTATGCACCAGGCCTTTAACCATCTCGTAGACTGCATCGGACTTCGCGTTGAGGCCCGCGATGTTGTAATCGTTGTAGAACAGCACTGCGCGGCGATCTACCGAATGCGCTGTGCGAAAAGCGTTCGCAATAAAATCAGCGCCGAGGGTGCGGTACAACACAGAATCTCGATACTCTGCATCGTCGCCCATGGCTTCGTTTACAACGTCATAAGCGCGGATTTCACCGCTGTAGCGCGACATAACTGTCGTGATGTGATCGTCGATAAGCGATTGCAGCTCGTCGGCGGAAAGGTCGTCAGTCACAAAACCTGGCGCTTGAGAGTGCCAAACCAATGCGTGACCTTTATAAGCCAATTCGCTTTGGCCCGCGAACTCGACCATCTGGTCGTGGGTGTCAAAATTCCACACGCCCGGTGCGGGCTGCAAGGGCCCCCACTTGCCGGAGTTTTCCGGGGTCATGTAGTTAAATTCGCCGGTGACGATATCGACAAACTGCTCGTCGTTGGTCACCAGTCCGTAGCCTGCTGCCACACCGACTAAACGGCGGGACTGCTCAGCAGCATCGGCCAGTGTTTCCACTTGGCCCGGTGCAGGACGGGAAAGACCAGGAAAGAGTAACTCTAAAGAAAAATCGGATGTTGCCATAGCTGCAGAAGGGAATACCCCCAACGCGAGCATAGCGAGCCCGAGACGCTTGGTACGAAAGCGCATAGCGAAAGCCTCCTAAAGGACAATTGAAATCCATGACGTTGATTTGCACGCCAACATTCTATTTTCTAATTGTTGCGGTTTTTTGCCGCGAGACACCGCAATTAACTGCATTGCGGTGGTGACTCCTTGATGTCCCAATAAGTAATATTCGCTACCCTTGTCGAAACACCGACTATTATTTCTTTTCTGGCGGTGTAACTATTGCCGCCTGTCGGGTATTTCAAGCTATAGAGGAAACCATCCATGAAGCCTTCACAATCACGATCCATGGGCAAAATAAAACCTTGTTTCTATCGCAGAATCTTCGTTCTGCTTCTCATTTTATTCAGTGCCGGCTCATACGGCGCAGACTCACCATGGAATGGTAAAAGTGCTGCAGTGTCGCTCACCTACGATGACGCACTTGGAGTGCACATCGACAATGTCGCTCCCGTACTTGCACAAAATGACCTCTTAGCGACTTTCTATGTAACCTCAAACTCGTGGCCCTTGCGATCCAGACTGGATGATTGGCGCGCCATAGCGACAAGCGGTCACGAATTGGGCAACCACACTTTGTTTCATCCCTGCGCTGGAGACAAACCAGGGCGCGAGTGGTTGAACAAGGAACTCTATCTGAATGAGTGGAGCGAACAACGCTACATAGGTAATCTTAACATCAACAACACCCTGCTCCAGGCGCTGGACGGAAAAACCGAACGCAGCTTCGCCTACCCCTGTGGCGATACGGAAGTTGCAGGTAAATCCTACGTGGAAACTATTACACCCATGTTTACTGCTGCCCGCATGGTTGGCGGAACGCCCCCCACAATCGACAAGGTGGATCTGATGCGTATCCCATCTCATATGGTGATGGGCGATTCTGCCGAGAAATTGATTTCCCTGGTGGAAGCCGGAATAAAGAACCACACTTGGGTGGTATTTTTATTTCACGGCGTGGGTGGCGAGCACGGCTTAAACGTGTCTAAAGAGGCGCACGCTGAACTGGTGAATTACCTTGGCAAACATAAAAAAGATGTCTGGATAGCGCCAGTGACTGACATTGCAAATTATGTGAAAGACAAACAAAAAGCAAAAAAATAGATCTTCATTCTAAAGACTGGTCGACAAGCAATTACGCGCGACCAGTCCGCTGATAATTTTTCTATATCCGACAGACTTGCCTCATACCCACCGCCAGCGAAAATCCGCTGACCTTAGTTTCAAGCACCAAGCACGGTGAGATGAGGTGGGTTACCGCACTACCCCCTTAGTGCAAATCCAGCTTTAACAATCTTGGCTTGTCCTCCTGCCCGGCTACCAGCTTATCGGCAGCGTCTTTACTCTCGACCAATGCGTTGATGTAATCTTTAAGTAAATCAATATCGAACATTCCACCTACCAGCTCCAGTGACTTATCCTTATCCAGATTTACCAACTCGAAGGTCACCATACTCTTTGGCCTGCTCATTAACCCGTGACTGGTAAAAGCAAACTTACCGGTGTTCTCATACCAAACCAAGGTTTGTCGCTTTGGGTCATCCCAATAATTGTTCCAGCTCGATGCCACAACATCCATATCGCCATCGCCATCCACATCACCGGCTTGCGCGTAAGAAGCCCCGTAAAAACGCCCGACCTCATGATACTCGAAAGCCAAGTTGCCCTTGTTTTCCAGCCACTGCACACCGTGGTAAGGTTTTGGATCGTGCTGGTAGTCGTGTGCATCGCCATTAGTGAATAATATATCCGGGTCACCGTCATTATCCATATCCGGGAAGTTGATCGACGTGGGCCCACCTATGGGCGTCGCCGCCTGAAATAAAACAGCCCTTTCGTATTCCCCACCGCCTTTGTTTATTAACGCAAGAATATGCTCGAATTCCTGGGTAAAAAAACTGACGAGATCCAGGCGTCCGTCGCCGTTTATATCGATAGGCGTAATATTTAACGCACCACCAATTGGTAAAAGCGTATGTTTTTCGAAAGCGCTTTTTTTTCCCTTATTCTCCAGCCAGGCAATCTCGCCAGGCACATCGCCGCCAAACACCGCCAGCACTATATCCATGTCACCATCGCCATCCATATCCAGTGGCTGAGCGTCGGTCACGCGTCCCAGCTTGTCCTCCACTAGCCGTTTCTCGAATTTGCCGGGAGACACCTGTTCAAGAATAAACACTTTTCCCGCAAATACACCGGTGGGCGGAAAAAACAAACCCAGCGCAGAAACAACCACATCGAGATCGCCATCACCGTCCATATCCGCAACGGTCGCATTACTCGGAACAGGGACGTTCGCTAATATTTTCTCCTGCCACTGGCTACCGCGCAGTTCGAAAAGGGAGACTGTATCCGTCTCACCATCGCACAATAAAAACTGATGCGCTTTGGATTCTGTAAGCGCAACCGACTTTAGCTTTACCACCAGAGGCAGTTTTGCCGCGCGGCCAATTTGTTGTATTTGCTTGGGTTTTAGCGAATGAGAGAGATCATCTACATAGGGTAGACGGGGAAGCTCTTCCGGTGCAAAGCCATAATAAAATGCGGTGATATCGCTTATCTGCTCCTCCGTCAGCACCGCTGCGCCCGCGCGTTCCGCGGCAATTTCCGCCATGCTTTTTATAACGTAAGGCCAACTCCGCTTGGGTAGCAAATCCGGCGAAGGTTGATAATGACAAGCGCCGCACACCTGCTTAGCCAGCTGTGCTACTTGCTCAACGCTTTTTTCCGCATGAACACCAAACGCAACACAACAAAAAAAGGTGAGCATACTCACCCGCTTAATTAAAAAAGACCTCACAACTGCCTCTCACTGGTTCACTGGACTTGCCCCACAGTATACACAAGCCGGTTATTTGATAATGGCTTATTAAAAACTGCGAAGTTGACAGGCTGTGCAGGTAAACACCGCCGTTGGCCTAAGGCCAATGTAAGACCTCGAAAGATTAGATGAATCACACATTGGCGCCAGCACTTCAAGTACGCACTTAAATAGATAAAATCATCTATTTAAGTGCCGGGTTAGTATCAGGCAAGCGCCGGGTTTGCTCAAAAGCACCGAGTGAAATTCAAAACGCTATATTGCACAATACTCCGCCAGGAATTTTTCATGCGGCGGCATAGAATCCACTACTGCAGCCACATTCGCTGCCGTCGCATGTAAAAATCGTTCCAGTTCCTGCGCCTGCATACTGTCGACCATTGGATGATAGCGCTTAGGATAAATGCCCTGGCCGAGCATAACCTGAGTCCAGGAGTCGAGACGAAATAACTCGCCCTCTTTTTGATACGACTTGCCGGTTTCCCGAAACAGATCTATGCGATGCGCAAGGCTTTCTGGAATATCCATTCGCTTGCAGTAACGCCAAAACTTACTATCCTCACGCTCAGTTGCCTTGTAGTGCAGAATAATAAAGTCTCGAATCAACTCAAACTCGATGGCTGCTTGCATGTTGTATTCATCAATGGTCGCCTGCTGTATATCTTTACCGGGAAACAGTTGGAGCAGGCGCATAATAGATGTCATGATCAAGTGAATACTGGTCGACTCCAAAGGCTCCAAAAATCCGGAAGACAGTCCCATCGCAACACAATTTTTAACCCAGTTTTTGCGTCGCCGACCAGTCTGGAATTGGATAACGCGCGGTTCGGTAATCACATCGCCTTGAATGTCGGCCAACAATTTAGCAATTGCTTCGTCTTCCGACATATACCGATTACAAAATACTGTCCCATTGCCAACGCGATGCTGAAGTGGAATTTGCCAGCGCCAGCCAGCATGGTGAGCAATGGATCGCGTGTAGGGTACCGGGTCTCTCACCGACGCTGTCTGCACAGCTACCGCCCTGTTGCACGGTAACCAATGCTCCCAGCTCTCGTACCCGGCGTGCAGGGTTTGTTCGATCAGCAAGCCCCGAAAGCCCGTACAGTCGACAAACAGATCGCCGCTAACAATATCACCGGATGCCATTCGAAGCCCCGTGATATACCCGGAATTGTTATCTTGTAGTACTTCAGCAATATTGCCTTCAACCTGAGTTGCACCGTGGCTCTCTGCAAAAGTTCGCAGGTATTTCGCGTACAGCCCCGCATCCAAATGGAATGCGTGATTCACTTTTGTGTCGCCTTGTGTACTGCATTTGTTTTCCAAGGCCGCTTTAAACTCGACACAATAATCACCAAAATCTTTAGCGATACCCATGTCTCGGCCGCGCAACCAAAAGTGAATAAATTCAGACACCAGTGTGTCACGCCCGGTGGTACCAAACGAATGGAAGTATTTTTCGCCTTCGACGCGCCAGTTTTCAAATTGAATACCGAGTTTAAATGTCGCATGGGTCGTGCGCATAAATTCCTGTTCATCGATGCGCAACAACCGGTGAAAGGTTTTCATCGGGGGAATTGTCGCCTCGCCAACGCCCACTGTGCCAATTTCGGCAGACTCAACGAGAGCCACCTCTACCGCTGATCCCAATTGCTGGGACAGCGCAGCCGCAGCCAACCAACCAGCAGTGCCACCCCCAGCTATAACTACCTTAGTTTTTTGTTCGCTCATGTTTTACTCCAATATCCGGTATGTCTGCAGCCGCTGCCTGACCTATTACAACTACGCGCTTCGGTCATTCAACTGATCCTACACTTAAATAGGCCTTTCACGATACTTCGCTTTCGTGCGCTCGAGTGTAACTACCAGACAATAATTGGGAATCGATCTCGCGCAAACCCGAACGATTTAATCTGTTCTACCACAAATAAAAAAGGGCCGCAAAAGCGGCCCTGTAAACAAGAGAGTGTTACAGCATGCGATTAGAAGCTGTAACGAGCACCCAACGCATAACGTGGACCCAGATCTTCCAAGTAGTACATCTGCTTCTCGTTACGGGCGAACTCACGGTTGTCAGCGCCAGTCAGGTTAATACCTTCGAAGAAGACGGAAATACTGTCAGTAATATCGTAGGAAACGTTCATATCGATCTGAGAGTAAGCTTCGATATAAGTCGGGTTGTTGCTCGACTGATAGTTAGTACGGTTCAGGTACTCATCACGCCAGTTGTAAGCAAGACGCGCTTGAACACCGTAGTTTTCGTACATCAATACCAAGTTAGCCGTGTCACTCAAACCCAACAACGCAAATTGCTGCTCAGTTGGTGGCGCAAGGTTATCGAATTCAACATCGCCATCCACGAAGGTGTAGTTAGCCATTACACCAAAACCAGTTTCACCGAAGAAGTGCTGTACAGCCAGTTCGAAACCGTGGATTTTCGCTTCACGGTTGTTAACGGGGTAGCTGGTGCGGAAGATCATCAAAGGATCATCGTCATTTGGCTGAATATCACACTCAGCACAACCTTCACCCAGCGCTGAAATCTGTGATTGCATTCCAGTAAAGTCTGCAGCACCGTTAGGGAATGTCGCCGGGTCAGCGAGAATAACCATCATGGTGTGGAGATTGGCGTTATCAACCAGAAAACCTTGACTGGCAAGCGCTTCTGCGGCCGCCTGTGCACGAGGGCCGGCGGTTTGGTCGCGAATACCGAAGTAGTTGCGATCTTCCTGTGCGGTACCAACAAAGTTGATTACACGTTTTTCCCAGAATCCACCGGACAGGTAGCTGGAGTCAGCGAAGTACCATTCCAACGACAGGTCGTAGTTAGTTGACTCCAAAGGCAGCAGGTTCGGGTTAGAACGTGAAGCTGACGGTACGGCACCTGCGGATGTCGCGCCGCTCAGACCAAAGTTACCCGCAGCAACCGCAAGATCAGAGAAGCCTGGACGAGCGATTGTTTTACTGAAGGAGAAACGACCAATCAGATTGTCGAGGAAGGAAATATCGAAGTCCAAGCTCGGCAACAGGTTATCGTAGCTGGCAGTCTCTGTTTCAGGCGTCGCCACCCCTACGTTCACTGGGCCGAAGTCATCGTCCGATGCCCAGTTCAAGTAACCCACAGGCTGAACGTTAGATGTGGACGTCATATCCGTGGTTTCGTAACGCAGACCTAACAAGGTGTTAGTTTCGAAGTCACCAAGCGTGCCGGACTGTGCAAACTGGAAGTATATCGCAGTGGTTTCTTCTTCAACGGTGTTGTTGACGTTACGAGTGTTACGACCATCGTTGTTCAAACCGATAAACGGATCATACTCTGCGTAAGTTGGCGAACTAACCAGAAATTCGGCGAGCTCACGAGCATCTGCGCGGAAACCAACGTGGGGAGCGTCACCTGTATCGAAATCGTCGAATTCACCGACAACATCGAAGGGCTCAATCATACCGGCAGGAAATTCACCGGGGTTGTCAGCACCCCAACCGCCGAGCACCTGGTTGTTATTACTGTTGTAGGCAGAAGAGTTGGAAGACATATCACGAGATTCGACACCGAAATCGAAACGGCCATTGTCAAACTCCAAGGTGCCGTCCAACTTCACCTGGGTTATATCAGAGGTTTGCTCCGCGGCCCAGTTACGAAGTACCGTTGAACTGATGTCGCCAGCGTCCAAAACGCCATTACAGTTAGTGACGAATTCCTTGCCTGGGTTCGCATCAGCGTGACGGCAGTCATCGATTTGGTGAGTCCAGTAAGGCAGATCGCCTCCGAAATAAAGAGTTTTGCCCGTTTTAACTGGAGCGCCTAGCGCCACAGACAATTCACCAATGCCGCCAGGGCCATCTGGAAGAGATTCCATTGTTGAATCGTGAGCATCTAGAACAAAACTCAGGTTGTCCAACATTTGGTATTCAATGTTGATACCTACGGAGTCCAGAGAGTTCTTCTGTTTACGGTATTGCTGCTCATAACCCTGGTCACGCCAGCCATCGGCGTAATCTTCGGTAATAATAAGTGGAGTAGCTACATCTGAATCGTCGAACACAACGCGTGCAACGTTACCACCATTTTGAACCCAGTTAGTAACCTCACCGCGGTTCTCTTCAATACCGTTTTCAGCGAAGGTGTAATCCAGAGTACCGGTAATTTTTTCGTTTGGAGCGAACTGCAACGTTAACTGTGCGTTCGTACGCTCGCGACTGGTGTCAGAAAACGCATACCGAATATCGTTAGGACGCGCATAAAGCTGCCCCAATTCTGGTGTATTTTCAAAAATTGGATCGTTTACATGAGTACCGGGATCATCTGGAGATATATCACGCTGATAAAGGTCGTCCTGCCCCCAAACGCCGATATTCCACTGGTTTACAGTAGCACCAGTGTAGCCAGAATCACGCTTTTGGTAACTTGCACTCAAAGACGCACCAAACATTGCGTCGTCGTCGGCCCAACTCACTACACCAGAAAGTTCAGGAGTGATGTCGTCACCAACACGGTTAGTGGTGTCATGCACAGCTTTAACACCCACAGACGCCGACAGGCCTGGATCGTCCAATGGGCGAGAAGTTTTAATATTTACAGTCGCACCAATACCGCCAGTCGCGATAGAGGCTTTACCTGTTTTAAATACTTCGACTCCGCGAACAGCTTCTGAGGCCAGGTTCGAGAAGTCGAAAGCACGAGCGCTACCACCACGAGTGGTGCCATCCGCACCGGAACCACCGCCGTAAGCTATTGCACCAGGCATAGTACGACCGTTCAGGGTCACCATATTGAAGTCTGGACCGAAACCACGAACAGTGATTTCCGAACCTTCACCATTGGTACGCTTAATAGAAACACCAGTAATACGTTGCAGCGATTCTGCGAGGTTGGTGTCAGGGAATTTACCAATGTCTTCAGCGGAAATTGCGTCAACAACACCGGCGGAATTACGTTTTACATCCATCGCTGCTTCCATACTGGCGCGAATACCAGTTACGAAAACTTCTTCGATAGCTTGGTCTTGAGCAAACGTTGGCGCCGCGATCGCTGAGGTAGCAAGTACACCAACGACAGCTGTCGATAACTTGTTTTTCTTAAACATAGACACTCTCACTCCTCGATTAGAGTTTATTTGAAGATACGCTTATTTGCGTTTTTATAATTTGTTCACGCACTCTTAAGGAAAGTATTGGGAAGGGTATTTATCATTATTATTACGCCGAAATACGACAACGCTCTCGTATGCTCAAACCTGGTTTTATTGTTGTTTATAAACCTAGTGTTCGAAATTTCGAGCTGCGAAATCTCCCAACAGATCTCGGTGATTTAAGTAATCACGCCCAAAGCATAAGAAAGAATTATTCAACGGTCAACGCATATTACTCTCACAAATTAAGCTGTCAATACGTGGGTTCAGCACGCGCAGGTTAGCGGCCTGTTATTCATATTTTTGATGGGCAAACCCGAATATTTGCGTTACTTACGGTTACAAGCGTGATTTTTCGCGCATTAGGTAACACTTAATCGCACAATCTTAATGATCAAATTTCACACAAACCGAGAGCCATACCAGCGAACACCGCATTTGGTTTGAGTGCTCATAGAGTCGTGGTCAGCACGATAAGATAATGAGGACGTTAATTGTCAGGCGGAGGTGTCGAGTTAACAACAGGCCGCTACAGGAGTGGGAATTGGCAGTTTTTAGATAAAAGAAACGCACAGCAAAGCTGTGCGTTCATAAAAAGGAGGATGAGATTTGCTAGATATCGCCGGATACTGATTAAATTTTAGACAGCGTCAAATAGACCATCGTCTGGTTGAGCAACTGGTAGGCTACCTCGCCAAAAGTAATTGGCCCGGTAAATTTTCCCGTTTTCTTGCCTTCCAACTCGGAATAGAGGAAGTTGAGAATACAATTACAGGAAAACGCCACCTTAGAACCATTAGAGGACGAGATTTGCTCATTAAATTGGGTGACGTAGTCTTCGACCGGTTTTGCAAAGCGGTACTCTACATCCGCGAAAACTGGCGCGTATAGCTTCACGCTGTCGTCGCAAACTTCCTGAATACTCACATTCACCATCATTCCTGAATAATTTGCTACCAAAGGTAAGCGCGTATCTATGCCTTTTTCGCGTACATAATCAGAAAGCTTCCAGTCAGCGTCACCCGCCTTGCAGTCAGAAACGACAAAGCCGCTTTGAGAAAAGGCAATCGCATCACCTTCCCCCTGCTCGAACAGGTTAACCGTCTTGATTTCTGCAACCTGGTCTTCGGGCAGGGTAATATGCATCGCCGCCGCCTGGGATTCACTTAGCATACCCCCTGCAGGACCGAAGCCTACTTTGGCCGACTGCGTGCCCATATTGTCCAGATGCATGCCAGATATCCAACCGATAATTGGCGCAAAATACATCTTCGGAAAATCAGGCGCATTCTGGGCGTAATTGAGATGAACGTCCGAATTCGCTGGCAAAATCAGAATGGTAAACCCGTGTTCAGGCGCTTCCTGAGCAACACGTGAAATCGTGTTCGTATCGTATAACGTCAGACGCGGCATATTGTTCGAAGACAAGCCCTCAATAACGTTCACATACAGTTTTTCCTGGTCGACCTTCCCACCTTCATCAGTCATAAAGTAAGGAATTGTGCCAGCAATCCAATTTCCTGAGGGAAGCGATTCCAACACACTTTCGTCACCGGCGATAACGAGATAATCGCCTCTCGATATCATGCTTTCAACTGTTGCGCGATCGACAGCCAAACTTGCAACTGAGATTGATCCTTCTCCAGCCATTAATATATGCTCCGATTACTAAAAATTACACGACAGCTGTTTGCTTCAACAGCAGATTTAATTCTTCTCGCATCGATTTTTGATTTTGCGATAAGAATTCGCGTATCCGACGTGCGGCTTCAAGTTTAACTACCGGGTCGGGCTTTGTCGTGACCTGGGCTCGCAATTTTGCCAACAATAATTTGTAAGCGATGTGACTGCTCGGCACTAATGTATCGTCGTTGAGTATTTGTTGCCAAACAGCGTGTTCCGGATCCGGCAATTCCACGCCAGACTTTTGCCGAATATTCATTGCGCGATTCAGCAACAGTAATTCAGTCTTCAATGTCCGGTAGTTTTTTCGGAAATATTCTCGCAGCATTTCTATAGCCGCTATTTTTTCTTCCTTTGTTCTGCCTTGAACAAAATTACTGCGCTGACGTGATATTAATAAATTCAGGGGAACACTTTGTGAATTTAATGTGATACGTCCGCTCAGAACATCGAGCCAAACCGGACTTTTTACCGAGGGCAAAACAAGGCGATGGCGAGATTTGGCTGCGCGCGCATATTGTTGCTGACGCTCCGTAGTGATTCCGCACACTTGATCCACTTCAGAATCCATCGCCGCGACATGCTCTACAAAAAAGTCGCGAAGGTCGCATACGAGCGGAAGAATTTTTCGTGAATCGGTAATTTTTGTTGCCGTCAACTTCAACTTGCTCAACAAAAACTTGAGTGGGAGCATCGTTGTCCTGAGCAGCACCTGGTCACGCAGAATTCGTTCCCAAACGGGATCGACTTCGGTAGGCAAACAGCTAAGCGTTCGAATATCGGCATTAGATTTTGCAATATCGCTTAAAACCAAACTCACCAGACTTTCATCGATATTGATAGTCTCGGCTATAACCGAACTGTCAAGCCCTTTGATTTGACCGAGCGCGACGCGCTGGCGAACAAAGTTTGAGTATTGTCGGGACGGATGCCCAAGAAATGCCGGTTGAATAATATTTTCCGGGCCAACAACATTTTCGTTGTCATTACCAAGACGAGGAATATCTGCGTGTATTATCGTCGTAAAGGTGCCAAGACTCATGTACTGCCAGCTACCGGAGACAAGCTCAACATCCTGGCTACGCTTGTAACTATCTAAAAAGCCGAATAAACGTTTTTGATCCGCGACCTCTAAAAATACATCAAAGGCGTGATCTTTTTCGTTTACCTTTATCGACTTAATCGACCAGGGAGAAGCAATCCCAAGAGCGACTTCTAAATCGCGAAGATCGTTTTTTTCCATCCAGCACCCCTAACTAGACGTGATTAACAAAGCGAAGACAGCAAATCTACTCTCCGCACCCTTCGAATTTTAGCAGCCTGTTTTATGATTTATTTTGCAGCAAAAATTTATTTCAAAAGTGCGAAAAAGAACTCGTCGCCTCAGCCATCAAATAGAACCAGAAAACATAAGCCCTTGTCAATCAATGCACATCAACTTTCACTCCTAAGTATTTGATTTCTATCGCACGCGTTTCGGTTTAGACACCTAAATCATCGCAAAAATGCGATGTATTATAAAATTCACATTAGGAACAATACTCTTCACGCAACAAAGAACGTCATACTTTTTTTCGTTATACCAATTCCTTTGTATTAGACAAAAATTTATAGTAATTTTGAAAAACATTAACAGGTTAAAATTTTTTGGCGCACGCGTTTTATTGTTGGCGTCATCTTTTTTCACTGATGGAGTGCCAAACTGAATACACTAGAAACTCTGTTGCTGCATACTGGGAGGTAAGTGCGACACGCGGCAAGCCATCATAAAGCCAAAAATGAGGAGAGTAGTCCATGGCCAGCTCAGCTAAGCTCAATGTGGGAATAATAGGTTCAGGGAAAATAGGAACGGATCTTCTTATTAAAATAATGCGATCCAGATTTTTGAAATGTGGACTTTTCGTTGGCCGCGACTACAGCTCGCAAGGCTTGCAGAAAGCAAAATCTTTGGGCGTTCAGATATCAGATCAAAGCATCGACGCGTTTTCCCATTCGGGGCAAAAATTCGACGTAGTGTTTGATGCGACATCGGCCGCCTTTCACAAGAAACATGCCGAAATTTTCCGTATCGCCGGTATCAAAGCAATTGATCTGACTCCGGCAAAAGTTGGTCGCTTCTGTGTGCCTTCGATCGACAGTGACGTTGTTGCGACGGAAGATAATATCAACATGGTGACTTGCGGAGGCCAGGCATCAGTACCGATCATCAACACCCTATCGAAAGTTTATCCTGAAATATCCCATATCGAAGTTCATTCACACCTGGCAGAAGATTCTGTCGGCCCCGGTACGCTCGCCAATATCGACGAATATTACAGCAGCACTTCAAGCGCAATCGCCAATTATTCCGGTGTAAGCAGTGTTGAGGTACACCTGCAGGTCGAGCACAGTAGCTGGAAGCCGGACATGCTTACGGTGGTGCGGGCGCACACGACAGATGCCAACTTGGAAAAACTCTATGGCCCTCTCCATGCGCGCCTACAACAAGTTCGCGCCCATGTTCCGGGGTATCACATAATCGGAACACCGCGATACCTGAACGGCGCCATTGAAATACTGATCAGTATACGAGGTCAGGGAGACTGGGTACCCAGCCATGCAGGAAATCTGGATATCATCAACTGTGCCGCGATTGCCATCGCAGAAAAGTATGCGCAGTACAAAGGTATCCAGGAAAGTCCAGCCACTGGCCCTCAGCGCGTAGCGAGCGTCGATAAAACCCGGTTAGATGTTTTCCATTCAAGCAAGCAACCCGTTGCCGAATCAGCTTGATTCAAACCAGTAACATCTGAGCACATAGTCTTTACATGGGGCTTGTGCAGGAGAGGTCGAATATGAGCGGTAGAAAATACCGCTCATCGTCCAGTAATTAAATAGCCGGTCCCACCCATTTAATTGCTGGGTTAGGGGTTAATGTCCTAGAGTTACGGATAGACATGTATCACGAGCGCTTCCATCGACAGACTGGCAGCTCAGCCAAAGTTATTGAGCAGTCAGTTCATACAGATCAGTATGGCTAGTAACGCCCGTGTCGACCAAACAATTTGGATTTCGTCGAATCACTGACGCTAAAATTTTATTTCCAAAAGACGCACGTCAATAATGAGTACCGCATTTGGGCCAATTTTATTAGTGGCTCCGCGGCGCCCCCAGGCGAGTTCAGGGGGAATAACCAGTTCGTAGCGAGCACCCACAGGCATAAGCAAGAGACCTTCTCTCAGGCCGGGAATCGCTTCTTTCATGGTGAAGGTATCAGGTATCCCCGCCTTGTAGGTATCCGCAATTACGCTGCCGTCTGCGTTCAAAATGCGTTGGTTTACCACCACCACATCCTGCTCCGTGGGCCGCATGCCATCGCTCTCTTCCAGCACTCGAAAGAGTAAACCCGATGAGCTCTCCTGCACACCATCTTTCAGGCGGTACTTTTCCATAAAGCCCTGCCCGGCTTTCCTGTTCTGGCCCGCAGAACCTTTGTTTAGCTTTCTACTCATTTCTTAAAACACAGTAATCACGTGATCTTGCAAAGTCAGGATTATAAACGAAGCGAGATCATACATGCAGGCTCCGGGCACGCTCACCAGTTCGTGAAAGGTACATCGGCTATAACACGGACTTGTCAGAGCTACCTTAGAAGGAGACGTCGGAAGCGAGCGGGATAACGAATGAATGCAGCAAGCCAAGGAGCCTGCCGCAGATCTATATCGCGGTGATAAGGAAAGGGTGGTGAGCCCTGCTTTGGCTACAGGTGAGGGAGCTGGTATCGATCCAATACTTCAGTAAGAATATTACCAATCTCGATTCGGTGATCGTAATGCCGGGATTTAGCAGCTTGCCAATCACCGCGAGCGATAAACTCAAATACATCGCGATAGGCAGACGTCGAGGAAAATGGCTTTGGACGTAATTTCAGGGTGATAATACGCGCGCGATATGCCTGTGCCCGTACATTCTCCACGAGCATAGACAAACGCTTGTTGCCCGCCAGACTAATCAATAGCCGGTGGAACTTTTCTTCGGCTTTCGCCCAATCTTCGATCGCGTCATTCTCCAACGCCAGTTCCATTTCCTGCACTGCGTCAGTCATGGGGCGAAGCACGTCTGAACCACAGCTTTTTTTGGCCAAAAGCTCCACTGCAAGACATTCAAGGCCTGTTAGAACCTGATTAATTTCGATAATATCGTCGGGAACTAGTGGTAGAACGCGCATACCCCGACGCGGAATAAGTTCGATCAGTTTTTCCGCCTCCAGGCGGATAAGCGCTTCCCGGACGGGTGTTCGACTCACACCGAGCTTTTTGGCGATTTCGGGTTCCAACGCCTGAAACCCAGGGGGATATTCATTGGACAGGATATTGGTCTTTAATTGTCGGTAAGCTAATTCCACGCGGGAAAGTCCCGACCCTTCTGCTTCGTATATCTCGCTCATGATTGTAATCTTTGTATGCGAATCCCTGAAGGCTTAACCGCATCCTTCGGTTAATCCACATCGAAAGGTTCTTAAATCCTGTAAGTTGGCAGGAATTGTAACACTGGATTTTCTTAAAAGTGGAGCCTAGTAGTAGAGAAAAAGTAAGAAAATACGCTTAAAAGAGGAATACCCTACTTTTGTAGCAAAATACGCGACAAACAAAGGAGTAAGGCGCTTCTACTTCTGGCACAAAATTAGTAGTATTTTATGAAACGCAAAAATCAGCTTCGACTGGCTGCGAAATTTTCGCTTTAAGTTAACCTAATGCGCCAACTCAACGCACCAAAACACAGACGTACCGTAACATGAAGCCCATAAAAACCAAGGCAGAAATACGCAACGAGATCGAGGAGCAGATCGCGCAGTACATTGCCGGCGGTGGTGCCGTAGAGAAGATACCAACAGGGCAAAGCGGTAACGTGACCAATGCCAACCTGTTTGCTAATGCGACAACCTTTGAGCCCAAGAAAGATCGCACGCTGGTAACCGATGTAATCAAGAGCGTTGATGAGCGCAGAAAGCAAAAGCCAACCACTCCCCAAAAAAAATCATCACAACCTAGAAAAAAACTTATCACCGATGATTTCGGCGAACCTGTACGCTGGGTATGGGTAGAAAACTAACGCCACCAAGTGTTAAGCCTATCCCTGCGAGAGACCCCTTTTCCAAAGGGCCATTAGATTAGAGACTTCACCATCGGAGAAACTCCTTGACCATGAGTTATTGGCTTTTCAAATCTGAGCCCAACGAATACGGCATCGATCATCTGGCGAAAGATAAAAAAGCGCGCTGGGACGGGATACGCAATTATCAGGCGCGCAACATCTTAAGAGACGACGTTTCTGTCGGAGACCAGGTCCTTTTTTATCACAGCAGCTGCAAACCGACTGCTATTGTCGGCTTAGCGGAAGTTGTTGCAGAGGGCTATCCAGACCCAGCACAGTTCAATGCTGACTCACCTTACTTTGATGCCAAATCAAAAATAGATGCGCCACGATGGGTATGCGTGGACATAGCCTTCCAAGCAAAATTTAAGAACCCGCTGACCTTGGCAGCACTAAAAAAAATGCCGGAGTTAAGTGAGATGGTGCTGTTGCAACAAAGCCGATTATCGATACAGCCCGTAACAAAAGCAGAGTTTGAGTTTATATTGCGCACGGGAGCTGGCAAAAGCTAACAAACAATATAATAAGGTAACTATACCGATTTAGAGCAGGTAGGAATCTACACAACGCCTAAACACTCGAAGCGATTTGTCTCTGTGTTCGTTTTGTCTCTATATTTAAGTGAGCACAGATAATACTGGCCGCACTTCACTACCCAGTCAAACGACTCCTGCATCAAACGCCACTAAGTAGCTCACCCCGGTTAATAGCAGTAATACACCAATGAGCACAATGAGCAGAAGGCCCGGCTTAAAATCACGCCGGGGCACCTGGTGCAGGCTCGCCTGCAAATAGTCGTCAACCCGTTGTTGGTCTTCCAAACTCAGTTTCGCCATATTTGTGCGCTCCAGTTTTGAATAAGCGAGCCACGGCTGAAAAGGCTGTCTGCGTTGCTAAAACCAGTCGTCCTGCATAGCCATAACCGGGGCACTTCCGGCAACAACCCTTCGCGCCAATGTATCTACTTGTGGTAACAGCTTTAACATATAAAACTCGGCTGTCGCCCGTTTGGCCGATGCAAAATCAGAGTCATCGCCACGCACGGCCGCAGCGGCTCGCAACCACATATAGGCGTAGCAAACATAACCAACCATATCCTGATAATCTACCGCTACCGCGCCCGGCAAAAAGCGATTGTCTGCTGATTGCTGGACAATGCTGTGGGTAGTGGTTTGCAGTAACACAATCGCCTGCTGCAGCGGAGTAATCAGACTACTCAGTTCCCTCTTGTTGGCGAGACCCGCGACGAAGGCATCCACATCACCAACAAAAACGTCCAATAGCTGCCCATGTGTGGCAACGGTTTTTCGCCCCACCAGATCCATGGCTTGCACACCATTAGTACCTTCGTAAATTTGGGTGATGCGCGTGTCCCTCACCAGTTGCTCCTGGCCCCACTCTCGAATAAAGCCGTGCCCACCGTATACTTGCTGGCCCAATACTGCCACTTCGAATGCGCGGTCGGTCATAAAGCCCTTGGCGACCGGGGTGAGTAAAGCGACCAATGCTTCCGCTTGGGTTTTGCGCTGCTGATCATCGGAGAATTTAGCGATATCCAGCCACTGGGATACATAAATATAAAATGCGCGGCCCGCTTCGTTTAGTGCACGCATGGTCAGCAGCATACGGCGGACATCCGGGTGCACCAGTAAATTGTCCGCTTCTTTTTCCGGCGAATGAGCACCTACCGGGCTTCGGCCTTGCAGGCGTTCCCGCGCATAGGAAACCGCATTCTGATAAGACGCCTCAGCAGCGCCAACCCCCTGAATACCGACCACCAAGCGCTCGTAGTTCATCATAGTAAACATCGCCTGCAAACCTTTATGGGGTTCACCCACCAGCCAGCCGCGTGCGCCATCAAAATTCATCACACACGTGGGTGATGCTTTGATTCCCATTTTTTTCTCGAGCCCACCACAACTGAACCGGTTGCGCTCGCCAGGTTCGCCCTGTGCATCAGGAATATATTTGGGCACTAAAAACATAGAGATCCCGCGTGAACCCGCCGGTGCATCCGGTAACTTAGCCAACACGAGGTGAATAATATTTTCTGCTAGTTGATGCTCACCCCAGGTAATAAATATTTTCGTGCCGGTAACGGCATAGCTGTCGTCGGCTAACGGTTCCGCACGGGTACGAATCAGCCCGAGATCCGTTCCCGCGTGAGGTTCAGTCAGGTCCATCGCACCACTCCAGGCACCTGAGTACATTTTTTCCAGGTAGGTTGACTTAAGCGCATCACTGCCGTGCGCATCGATAGCGAGGCACGCACCCGCAGTCAGCATCGGCAACAAACCAAATGACATACACGCACCCTGTACCATTTCGTCCACCGCGGCGACCAGGCTTTTCGGCAATCCCATCCCGCCGTACTCAGGGTTTCCGCTCAAGCTGCACCAACCGCCATCACACAGCAGCTGATACGCATCGGCAAATCCCTGCGGAACGGCTACATTGCCCTCCTGCAACTGGCAGCCCTGCTCGTCCGCCTCCCGGCTGCAAGGGGCAATGGCATCACCAGCGATTTTTCCACACTCGGAGAGAATGGCTTCAACAGTATTTTTATCCAGATCTTCGAAATTGCGGAGAGAATGCCACAACTCATAGGTGGCCAACTGACGTTCTATAACGAAACGGATGTCGTCGAGGGGGGCTTTATAATCAGGCATGGCGCGCTTTTCTCCGTTGTGTTTTTACAACAATAGGAGTTGAAACGCCGATTATCCACATCCCAATGAACGGTGAAAAGTGAGCGTCCATTTACGCTCCACTATCTCGGCTAAACAAAGTTGAAAAAGTTTTTCTGATTGCGCCAAAAAAAATTTTAATGACACGCGCAAATGACAAATCACAGATAAACGATCCAGCCCCGCTCGGCACTGCATTAAACTATCTGATCGAGGATACTGCCCCTGCGCTGCTCGTAGCCGCTAGCGTTGGCAAACTCGGCGCTTAGTCGGGACGTCAGCTGTTGGGTTGAGGAGGGGAAAATCGAAGCGTTGGCCACACGCTCCCGGTTCGGATTGATGGTTTCGTTTAAATCGGTGGGGCGGGTGGTAAGCGTGTCATCGCTCTCATCACCAGACACCTCGCGCATATCACCATCAGCGTCGTTATCTGCGTTTTTGGCTTGTTCGCTGCGCAGCTCCTGCCTGGCTTCGGCTTCCTGTCGCGACGCTTCCGCGGCGACCCGGCGGTCCTGTGCAGACGGTTCTGCAGGCGCCAGCGCCGCGCGCTTCACAACCTGCATTTTTTCGATTGTGGCTTCCGGCGTAGGCTCGCGCCCTACGTCGATAGGTACTTCACCACCAACCGCGTATCGAACACCATCCGGGCCGCGCTGATAATCAAAACTTGCAGCGCCCGCATACTGCCCGCCGACTGCAGCATGAGCTTGTTCGTGAGCACGCACCTCCCGATCCCGCGCAGACAGTTCGCGAATTTCCTGTTGCTCCGCCTGCAGCTGCTTTTCTTCCAAACGTTTTTCGAGACGCGCTTGGTCATCAGGTGCTTCAGCGCCAGCCTCTGCAGATCCATTGGCACTTTGCACACGTTGCGTCGCAGACAAATCGGCAGAGCTGGCCGGCGTACGGTCTCGCGAGGAAAGCTCAGGAGAGGGGGCAGGTGATGCAGGAACTAACGATGACAAGCCCTCAGACCGACGCGCGGCGGGGCTTGGATATGCAGCGATATTCGCTGCGGACGGAAATGGCAGGTTTGAACTAATCACGCAGAGCCTCGACGCTGAACCCTACGTTACCTGCGCCGGGATACCTCAGTAAGTATCGCGACGACGCGGAGGTACGCGTTTATCTTCCTCAACGGGAATCCGGATCATTTGAGGTTGCTCCGGCATACCCAACAACCAGCGAAAGAAAGCAGCAATAACGTCATGATTTAACATCAATCAGGCTCCCGAGAGTTTTGTCCGCCACCGAGACTACATTAGCCGAAGCATCGAATAACTGCTCCTGGCGGCGAAGTTCAATTAAAGGTTCAACAATGTCGCCACCGGAATCAGAGCGTACAGGCTCCTCAACAGGGGCGACGGGGTTCGTGCGGGTTACAGACTGCACTTCCACCGTTTCCGATGGCTGTTCACGAATATTGGCCTCGGCAATTTCCTGCGCGGATTTTTGCATCTCGCGCTGGCTGTGCTGCATGCCTTTCAGGCCTTCACTCATTACCGAATTAATCATGGTTAACCTCGTGTGCGCTGAATAAACCTCAATCGCTCAGGGACAATCCCCCAAGCTTGACGTAAATCCCATACTTACGTACGAAGTTTAAGCCTTATCTTGAGCAAAAAACAGTCGTAACACACTGTAAACGCCACTTATGTAAGACAAAATAGAGGTAATACAATCCAAATTAAAGGCTTTTATTCATAAAAACGTCATTTATTCCGGATGGACCCAAATCAGCCCGCCAACCCCAGAGGATCAATATTAAGGAAATCCGCCGCAGCTTCCGGTGAAGGATCGGCAAGGGGTGGTACAAAACCCAAACATGGCGCATTTATGTAGCGCGCCAGGGTGGTCAGGTTCTCATCGACCACCGTCATCTGCGGATCCGTCTGGCTGGCCACCCAACCTGCAAGCACAAGGCCGTCGCGAGCAATGGCTTCTGCGGTCAGTATGGCGTGATTCAAACAACCGAGCTTCAGGCCAACAACCAGCACTACAGGGAGCTGCAAAAGTTTCGCCACCTCCGCCATGGTGACCGAATTATTTAACGGTACCCGCCAGCCACCAGCGCCTTCGACCAAACATAAATCCGGTTTTTTTTCGCCCCGCAATCCCATAACTGCGCCACGATAGAAGCCAACGATTTTATCGGCACTCAACCGCTTTCCTTCCCGCTGCGCTGCAATATGCGGTGCCATCGGCTCGCGCAACAACACCGGGTTAACCAGTTCATAGGGCAGTTTTACGCTGGACTGGGCCGTCAGCAGAAGGGCATCCTCGTTGCAGAACTGCTCGCCATCCATCGCGCCACCCGCCGCTACCGGCTTAAGGCCCAACGTCGCCAATCCATGCTGTTGCGCCTTCAACAATAACGCGCTGGCAATCAGCGTTTTGCCCGCATCTGTGTCGGTACCCGTGACAAAATAACTCTTCATTCGATTCTCTGATTCATTCGGGCAACTTGTGGCCCCAGTACATCGTTGGTAAACGAGCCCTCAAGCGGACGCGGACTCGTCCAGCGGTTTACGCAGATAGATGTAGTACACCTCGTAGCGCGCAGGCAACCCGCGATCCGGGTCGAGCCAATTGTCATAGGCCTCTTCTAATCGGCGGAAGGTAGCGCGCCCCATCAAGCCGTTCTGACGGCCTTCATTAATGGTGTGCGCACCGATACCTTTCAATTCACGCATTAAGTGCACCACACTGTGGTAATACAACACCGGCGTTTCCGACTTATAGGCGACCATCTGCAACCCAGCCTGCTCAGCCACAGATTTCACGCTCTCCAGGCTGAGAAACTTATTTACGTGAGCGAACTCATCGACCATCCGCCACGCAGATCGCAACTCGAACAGTGTCTCCGGGCCAAGGGTACTCAGAGCAAACCATCCGCCAGGTTTCAACGCGCGGTACATTTCCGAAAACAGCTGCAGGGGATTTTCACTCCACTGCACCGTCAGGCTGGAAATGCAGCCGTCGAAAGATTCATCCACAAACGGCAGCGACTCCATATCGCCAAGGTGCCAGTTAATCTGTTCCGCCACCCCCAGCTCATCGAACTTCTGCTGCGCGCGATCGAGCATCCCCTCAGCAATATCCAGTGCGTGAATGCGGCCCTCGGGCTGGGTGATTTCCGGGAACTGCTGGAGCAGGCGTTCAATGCAGTAACCGGTGCCGCAACCGAGGTCCAGCAGGGTTTGCCCCACCGAGCCACCGGTGCCAAGGCTAAATTCCACCAGCGAGTCCACCACCCGTTTTTGCAACCGCGCCAAGGTATCGTACTCCTGGGCGGCGCTGCTGAACGAATTGGCGATACGACGCTTGCGCTGACTTAAGCGCGGCGCCTGCTGGCGGAGAAATGAGTTGATCATAGTTGCGACTTCACGGGGGTGACTAATATGTGGCGCGTGGCCTGCGGCGGTTATGCTTTCCACCCAATGGGAGGGCGCTAATCCCTGCAGTGCGCGCCCGGCGCGGACCGGCACTAACGCATCAGACTTGCCATAAATGTGCAGTGCGGGCTGAGTTAAATTTCGCAGCGCCGTGCGATTATCGAGCTGATCCAGATAGCTCAATGCATTCGCCCAGCAGGTTTGTTGACTGTGCGCGGAGAAAGAAAGCAGGTTTTTTAGCGTGTCGGTCACCTGACGGCGCTCGCTGTCCCCCATAGACTGAAGCGCGATGAAGCGTTTGAGGGTGGCTTCCGGGTCATCGGCGAATCCGTTGACAAAATCAGAAAAGGTTTCGCGCTCCATGGCATGCTTCCAAGGAGCCTTGCCCGCTGCAATTTCGGCATCGTTTTTAACAAATAGCGGGTTGGTGGCAATAGTAATCAAGCGTCCGATTTTTTCCGGGTGACGGCTCGCCAATTGGGTAGCAATCATGCCGCCAAGCGACCAGCCTATCAAGGTGGCGTTGCCCGGGATTATCCGCGCAAGCTGTTTGAGCATATGCTCGAGGTCATCGCAGCGAAAATCACTGTTATCGCCAAATCCAGGCAGGTCGATAAACACCATTTCGCGCTCGTCGCCTAACGCTTCCAGTAAAGTTGGCACAAAACTCTGCCACTGCCGCTTGTCGCTGCCCCACCCGTGCAAGAACACCAGCACCGAGCGATTGGGCTGCGGATTAGCGGGCTCGTGGCGGGTACGATTCAGAAAGGGCTTTTCTTCCGGTGTGGCTGCGGCTCGAACGTTGACTTCGGTCATGGCAATACCTCCTCGTCACCAGCTTGGCTGGCTGCATCGTTGAGAGCTTCGAGCAGTTTGTCCACCTGTTCGGAGTTGTGTGCCGCGGTCAGCGTAACCCGCAAACGCGCCGTACCCTCCGGGACTGTGGGTGGGCGTATGGCGCTCACCCAACAGCCGAGTTCCGCCAGGCGCGCAGACATGCGCATGGCCTTGGCGTCAGACCCAACAATAAGTGGTTGAATAGGCGACATGGAATCCATCAGGGCCATGCCCAGACTGTCGCACCCCTGCCGAAACTGGGTTATGAGTTGTTGTAAATGCTGGCGACCCTCTTCGGCGTCGCGCAGCAGCCTAAGACTGGCTCTGGTGGCTGCAGCAACCGCAGGCGGCAGTGCCGTAGTGTAAATGTAGGTACGCGAGAACTGGATGAGACTTTCGATAAGTGTCTCAGAACCAGCAACAAACGCGCCAAATGTGCCAAAGGCTTTACCCAGAGTACCAATCAACACCGGCACCTGTGTTTGATTCAAACCAAAATAATCCGTAGTTCCGCGGCCATGGGTACCGAGAGTGCCGAAGCCATGCGCATCATCAACCATTAGCCATGCGTTATTGGCACGCGAAGCTTCCACAATGGCAGGTAGATCAGCCATATCACCATCCATACTGAAAACGCCATCCACCACAACCAACTGCTGGTCGGCCCCAGAGTTTTCGAGGCGCGCGCGAAGGTGTGCCATATCGTTATGCCGATACCGTTGAAAATCGGCACCGCTGAGCAAGCCACCATCGAGCAGAGATGCATGGTTGAGTTTGTCCTGCAACACACGATCACCCCGCCCCACCAGCGCGTTAATAACGCCTATATTGGCCATATAACCGGTGGAGAAGAGCAGCGCCCGCTCGCGCCCGGTGAATTCGGCTAATTCTTCTTCCAGCGCATGGTGCTCGGCCGAATGACCATTCACTAGATGCGAAGCGCCGCTGCCAGCGCCCCAATCAGCGGCGCCCTGGTGCAACGCAGCGACCACCAGCGGGTGATTAGCAAGGCCGAGATAATCGTTACTGCAAAAATTCAGCAGCGGGCGGCCACCCTCCTGCAATATCGCACCTTGCGGCGAGCCGACAATGCGCCGAGTACGATAGCGATGCGCCATCTGGCGCTCTGCCAGTTTGGCGCGCAATCTATTTTCCAGATTCAATGGGGTCACCTGAGGAAGAGCCGCAGCGCTCCAGGCGCCGCGGTCGGTATGGCGTGGTAGATCGCGGAGACTAGTTCGCAGCGTTGTAGAAAAACTGGTCGTTTTGCGCTTGGACGATTTTTTCGTGCAATTGTTCTTCAAGCACTTCTTCCGGCTCTTCCGCATGGTAGGACTCAGGGCGGATGCCGAGGCGCTTGAACAACTGCATGTCTTCGTTGGCTTCGGGGTTTGGCGTAGTCAGCAGTTTTTCGCCGTAGAAGATGGAATTTGCCCCGGCCAAAAATGCGAGCGACTGCATTTGATCGTTCATTTCCTCGCGACCAGCCGATAAACGCACGTGGGAAGCCGGCATCATGATGCGGGCAACCGCAATCGTGCGGATAAAATCGAACGGGTCGAGATCAGCCTGCTCCGCCAGTGGCGTCCCCGCAACGCGCACCAGCATATTGATTGGCACCGACTCCGGGTGCTGATCCATGTTCGCTAACTGAGTCAACAAGCCCGCGCGATCTTTCTGTTCCTCACCCATACCAACAATGCCGCCGGCGCAAACCTTCATGCCCGCGGCGCGCACGTTTTCCAGGGTATCGAGACGATCCTGATAGGTACGGGTGGTAATAATGCAGTCGTAGTATTCGGGCGAAGTGTCCAGATTGTGGTTGTAGTAGTCGAGGCCAGCACCTTTGAGCTCCAGCGCCTGATCGGCTGTCAGCATGCCAAGGGTCATACAGGTTTCCATCCCCATGGATTTCACCCCCTTGACCATATCCAGCACATATTTCATATCGCGCTGGTGGGGCGAGCGCCAGGCCGCACCCATGCAAAAGCGAGTGGCGCCGCTGTCTTTAGCCGCGCGCGCCTCTTCCAATACTTTTTCTACCGCCATTAATTTTTCGCGCTCCAACCCGGTGTCGTAGCGGGAGCTTTGCGGACAATAGGCGCAATCTTCCGGGCAGGCACCCGTTTTAATAGAGCAAAGGGTACTCACCTGCACTTCATTCGGGTCGAAAAACTGGCGATGTACGCTTTGCGCACGAAACATCAAATCGTTAAAAGGCAGATCAAACAGGGCTTCAACTTCTGCGCGAGTCCAATTGTGGCGCAGTAAATTCTGTTCGGCGGTCATGGCTTTTCCTTAAAATCGAATACAGAGAGGGTTGGCTGACACAGATATTGCCAGAACAATAAAAACTGCCCGCATGCTTGTCAACCAAAAAAGGATTCTCAAGTTTACAAAGGACGTTTTTTCGAAATGCATCAAGTTCGGCGATTTTTAACGCAGGTTGCTACCCGTGTCGATGAGGCTGTACCAAGCTCGTGCATACTGTGCAACAACCCGGCTCTCAAACCGATATGTGCCCAGTGTGAAAACGAGTTACCCCGCCTGGGTAAACGGTGTCAATGTTGTGCTTTGCCAACCACAACTGATACCGCTCTTTGCGGCGAGTGTTTGCAGACAACGCCAGCCTTTGACCGAACCTACAGTGCATTCATTTATCAAGGCTATGTTCCCTGGCTGATCAACCGGTTTAAGCACCAGCATGCGCTGATCGTAGGTCAGCAGTTGAGTGAACACCTACTGGCTGTACTACCGCAGACCAACGTATTCGACTTGATCGTTCCCGTCCCCTTGCATTGGTCAGGCCTGGTACAACGCGGGTTCAACCAGGCTGAAGTGATCGCCCGCCCGCTGGCACACCACCTCAAATTACCGGTTGATCACTGCCTGAAGAAAACGGCTTTTCGACGCCACCAGCAAACCCTCAACCGCGCACAACGGCAGCGGGCAGTGCGCAACAGCTACGCCATTACCCGCGATGTACGCCACCGCCACATACTCCTGGTGGACGATGTAATGACCACTGGCGCAACGGTCGGCGCTATCGCCCAACTGCTTCGTGACGCGGGCGCCAACCGGGTGGACATTGCCTGCCTGGCGCGTACGCCCAAAACCTGAGTCGCATACCCTAGCAAAACGCCTTGTTCGGGTTCGCAGCGGGTAAATTGCGCATCCGGCCTGTGGCGTCAATACTTAAGGCAAACCAAAACCCCAAACCCGTTCTATGGCAAATTCGGCCACCATCCATTCCGACGATCATTTCGACTTCACGCCTGCCGACATCTGCGCTGGGTTTGTGCTATTTCTGTGCTCTCTGGTGATGATGGGCTGGCTCGCCAATATCGATATTTTGCGCAACTTTGCCTTCTTTGCGTTTTATCCGGCAATGCCGCTGGTAAATGCGGTTGGCATGATGGTACTGGCAATCGCCGTCGGCGCGTTGCGGCGCGGGTTGTCGCAAATTATCTGGCTATCAGCTATCACCAGCCTGCTGTTAAGCATTGGTAACTTCACCGAGTTGTTTGGCGATACCTCGCTGGGCTTACATCACTTGTTCATTACTCACAGTGAAAGTCACAGCTCTATCAGCAGCGCCGTTGGTTTTGCATTGGCGGCCATCACTCTGCCGCTCAGCCAACAGCCAGCATTTACCCAACGCAAAACTTTTATTGGGCTATTGCTGCTCAATGCGCTACTTCCGCTCAGCGCACTACTGGCGTACACCAGTAATGCTTATGCCGCTGCTCGCGCATCACTTTTCGACGGCTATTCTCTGCCGGAAGCGCTCAGTCACTTACTGCTAGTGGTTGGAATTGGGTTGACCACGCCCAATCGACTACATGCTTCGCTATTTGCAGATCATCCGGATGCAGCCGCCCTAAGAAAATATGCCCTTGCGCTACTGATGGTCGTGCTGGCGGCAACCTTGCTAACGACACACCTGTCCATCCAGCTACGCTTTGGCTCGGTACTGGTTTTCGCCTTGTATGCGGCCACGTTACTGCTTTCGCTGGTGGCCTTTTTGGCGGTCACCTACTCGCGAGCAACACCTCCAGCGCGCAGCGCTGCCGACCTCGACGGCGCTCACGCACACCAGGAACAGCTGCTGGCATTTGTCGAAGAATCCGGTGATGGCATATTAATGGTCGACAACACTGGCACTATTCGCTATGCCAACAGTACCTGCTCCAAAATGTTTGGCTACCCTCAGGATGAGTTCGTTGGCATGCGCCTGAATGAGCTTATTCCGAAGCGATTTCGCGCCAAACACCTCGAGCATTTCGCCCATTTTTTTGCCGCCCACCCCGCAGAAAAAAAATATGTAAAACGGGGCCGTCTTACGGGAATCAGCAAAGAGGGCATCGAGAAGGCACTCGCGATTTCACTGTTCCGGCGAGAGGAAAACAGCCTGGTCATTGCGACCTTGCGCGAACTCAATGGCCTCGAACGAGATATTGCTGAACGCATGAAACATATTCAGCACGACCTGGTTACCGGCGTCCCGGATCGCCAGGAATTCGGCCGTTTCTGCCAAAACCATTGGGACCAGGTGGTGCGAAAATCCGAGCGACATTTTTGTATTTTTGTTATCGACCTGGACGGACTTCGCCTGATCAACAGCAAGTACGGCCGCGAATTTGGCAATGCGGTACTGCAAAACGTCGCTGCCAACATCAAAAGTCGGCAGCGCGGTGGCGACCGACTGTTTCGCTACACCTCCGACGAATTCATTATGATCTGCAGCGACATCACACCGGATGCCTGCGAACTTTTGGCGGAACGCATCCGCACGTCCATAAAAGTTGTGCCTACACGACTGGGCGACAACAACATTTATATCACCGCATCCGTCGGGTTCACCCATTGCGATCAGTTGCCCGCAAACCTGATGGACACCGTCGCTCATATCACTAACGTGCTACACAAACAACAGCCGGACTACAAAGATCAGGTGGTGCCCGTGGCGCAGCTGCCCGAATTTAAATAGTGCTACAATCCCGCTCCATTTCCAGCTTGCGGGTAAGCCACCTTGACCGATACACCGTTTCACACGCTCAACCCGGACAAAGTCATCGACGCGGTGGAAAGCCTGGGCTACCTGTCTGATTTGCGGGTGTTTCCGCTCAACAGCTACGAAAACCGGGTGTACCAGTTCGGCCTGGAAGATGGCGAACCGATCATCGCCAAGTTCTACCGGCCCGCGCGCTGGAGCGATGAACAAATTCTGGAAGAACACGAATTTTCACGCGCCCTGGCAGATCTGGAAATTCCCATCGTTGCCCCTCTTGAGCGCGACGGCAAAACCTTGTTTGAATTCGACGACTTTCGCTTCGCGCTCTATCCCCGTCGCGGCGGCCACGCGCCCGAGCTGACCGACTTAGACACCCTCTACCGCCTTGGCCAACAACTCGGGCGCCTGCATGAACTGGGTAAAGCACAGCCGTTCAGTCACCGCCCGTCACTCAACCTGCAGACCTTTGGCATCGACAGCCGCGACTTTCTACTGGCGGAAGACTTTATTCCCGGCAGCCTCACCGAGGCCTACGCCACCCTCAGCCAGCACCTGATCGAAGCAATGGAACCCATTCTGGCGGCAACCCCCTTCGAAACCATTCGCCTGCACGGCGACTGCCACCCGGGCAATATTTTGCTGCGTCCGGACTCGCTGTATCTGGTGGATCTGGACGACGCGCGCAATGGCCCGGCGGTTCAGGATATCTGGATGTTGCTTTCCGGCGAGCGCCCGCAAAAGCAACAGCAGCTGGGCGAAATCATCGCCGGTTACGAGGAATTTTGTGAATTCGACAACCGCGAGCTGGCACTGGTAGAAACCCTGCGTACCTTGCGTTTGATGCACTATGCCGCCTGGCTCGCGCGCCGCTGGCAGGACCCAGCCTTCCCGATGGCGTTTCCCTGGTTCAATACCGAGCGATATTGGGCCGAGCATATTCTCGAGCTGCGCGAGCAGCTAGCCGCGCTGAGCGAACCTCCACTCGAAATTCTTTAGCCGCCAACCTGCTAGCGGTACAGTGCCGCTTCGCCCCAGCGCAGCTCCATGCCACGCCGGGTGGCGCGCGGCAAGCTTTTCACCACCAGCCCATAGGAGCGGTCGATCATGCGAGCGATTTCTGGCGCGGGCACAGTGCCATCCAGCATCACCGAATTCCAGTGCGTTTTGTTCATGTGGTAACCGGGAATAACTGCAGCGAACAAATCGCGTAACATCAAGGCTTCTGTTGGATTGCACTTCAAATTCAAACGGCCTACGCCCGTATGCCCGTTCCATTCAGTGAAACTTAACAGGCCAAACATTTTGTTCGCCACTTTAAACACCCGAGCCTCCGGGCCGAATGGAAAATCCTCACGCGTTTCGGGCAGACCCAGAGCGTGCTCGCGCACAGCGCTGTAATCCATCTGATAATCTCCAGCTATGACGGCGATGGATGCAAAACCGGGCGGCTAGTGGTAAAGTTGCACCCCAATTTGCGGCCCCACCGCCTAAATTATTGAATTTTCACGAAAAGCAAATATATCGCTCTTACCATGGGCGACACATTTTGCCTTCGACTCCCAAATCGGGCCACTCAGCTAGAAACGCGCCCGGTGCTAACCTGAAACCTAAAGACTCTACTATGAAAGAACTCTCAGATATTGGCCTGGTTGGCCTCGCCGTTATGGGCGAAAACCTGATTCTGAACATGGCAAACAACGGCTATACCGTTACCGCGTACAACCGTTCGACCGAAAAAGTAGATGCCTTTTTGGCGGGCCGCGCCAAGGGCAAGAGCATTCGCGGTGCTCACTCGGTGGAAGAACTGGTTGCGTCACTCGCCAAACCACGCAAGATTATGCTGATGGTTAAAGCCGGTGCGCCGGTAGACGCCTTTATCGAACAAATTCTTCCACACCTGGAAGAAGGCGATATTCTGATCGACGGTGGCAACACTCACTTCCCAGATACCAACCGCCGCGTGGACTACTGTGCGAGCAAAGGTATTTTGTTCGTGGGCGCTGGCGTTTCCGGCGGTGAAGAAGGTGCCCTTACCGGCCCATCTATTATGCCTGGCGGCGCCAAAGACGCCTGGCATCACGTTAAACCTATCTTCCAGAGCATTGCGGCTAAAGTAGAAGACGGCACACCCTGCTGCGACTGGGTTGGTGAAAACGGCGCTGGCCACTTCGTCAAAATGGTCCACAACGGCATTGAGTACGGCGACATGCAGCTTATCTGCGAAGCCTACCAGATTATGAAAGACCTGCTCGGCATGAGCGCAGACGAAATGCACGAAGTGTTCGCCGAGTGGAACGAAGGTGAGCTGGACAGCTACCTCACCGAAATCACCCGAGATATTCTCAAAACCAAAGACGAAGACGGCGAGCCACTGGTCGACAAGATCCTCGATACCGCAGGCCAAAAAGGCACCGGTAAGTGGACTGGCGTTGCCGCACTGGAGATGGGCGTGCCCCTCACCTTGATCGGTGAAGCCGTATTCGCCCGCTGTCTGTCTGCGCAGAAAGAAGAGCGCGTGGAAGCGGCGAAAATCATTTCTGGCCCAACCCCCAAATTCGAAGGCGACAAAAAAGCGTTTATCGAAGATCTACGCAACGCACTGTTCGCCGCAAAAATCGTGTCTTACGCGCAGGGCTATGTGTTGATGCGCGAAGCGGCTAAAGAATTTGGCTGGGAGCTGAACAATGGCGGCATCGCGCTGATGTGGCGTGGCGGTTGTATCATCCGCTCCGTATTCCTCGGCAACATTAAAGAAGCCTTCGATACCAACCCGGCACTCACCAACCTGCTGCTCGACCCTTACTTCCAGCAACGTGTAGACGCCGCGCAAGCGGGATGGCGTAACGTGGTTGCCAGTGCAACCCTGAACGGTATTCCAGCACCGACCTTAACCTCGGCACTGAGCTACTTCGATGGCTACCGCACCGCGCGCTTGCCTGCTAACCTGCTCCAGGCGCAACGCGACTTCTTCGGCGCACACACCTACGAGCGCACCGACAAGCCACGCGGTGAGTTCTTCCACACCAACTGGACCGGCCGCGGCGGCGATACTGCCTCGTCAACCTACAACGCCTAAGCCTGCACTACCGGGAAGCCTTGCTTCCCGGTGTTCATTTACGTCTGAAATTTCCGTTAACACTCCGCTTACCACCTCTTGGTGAGTCGGCCATACTGCCAGAGCAGCCCCTTCGCTCTGACCTTTCGCTACATTTTTTCTCTGCACAGGAGATTTTATGAAACTGTATATGAGCCACACCTCGCCCTTCGCGCGCAAGGTGCGAATGACCACCCGCCTTATTGGACTGGCTGATCAAGTCGAGGAAATCTGCACCACTTTCGAAAGCGCCGAGCTGCGCGAGCGCAATCCGCTTGGCAAGATCCCCGCGCTGGAAGCGCCGGATATCACCCTGTTCGACAGCGCCCTGATCTGCGAATATCTGGACGAACAATATGTCGAAGCCGGCGGTGACAGCCTGTACCACGGTGACCGCGATGACTATTATCCGCTGCTCAGTGCACTCGCCCTGGCCAACGGCATCACGGAAGCCGCCGTGAGCACGATGATGGAAACCAAGCGCACAACAGAACATTCCACCTACTGGCTGGAGCGCTGGAACACAGCGATGGAAACCGGTATTCGCAACTTGGATGTTGCCGTTCTGGGCACCCCGGCAGACATGAACATGGCCGGCATCGCCATGGCTGCATGCCTGGGTTACCTGGACTTCCGTCTCGGTGACCGCAACTGGCGCGCCTGGAACCCGGCACTGGCCGACTGGTTCCACGAGATTGCGCAACAGCGCTGGTTTACAGACACCGCCCCGCCCGAGGGCGCTTAAGTTTACTCGCGCCCGCACGCTGTGCTGCAGCGAACGGGCGCGCTTTGCGCTGGTCTTTCCGGCATAGGCCCGCGTACAATCCGCTTTCCTCGAGTTAACACCCCTGCACGCCCATGGCCCGTATTCCGCAAAGTTTTATCGACGACTTGCTCAACCGCCTCGACATCGTCGAAGTGGTGGACCACCGGGTCAAGCTGAAGAAAAACGGCAAGAACTACGCGGCCTGCTGCCCGTTTCACGAAGAAAAAACACCCTCGTTTACCGTCAGCCCCGACAAACAGTTTTACTACTGTTTTGGCTGCGGCGCCTCAGGTAACGCCATCGGCTTTTTGATGGAGTACGAACGCCAAAGCTTCGTGGAGTCTGTGGAAACCCTGGCCAAGAGCGCCGGTCTCGAAGTGCCCAGAGAGGAAACACCCTTTCACCGGGAACAGTACGCCCGCCAGAAGAACCTTTACGATGTACTCGAGAAAGCCAGCAGCTACTACCAGCTCCAACTAAAAGAAAACCGCGGCCGCGATAAAGCCGTGCGCTACTTGCAAAACCGTGGCCTAAGCGGCCATATCGCGCGGGATTTCGGCCTCGGCTTTGCCCCCGGCGGCTGGGACAACCTGCTCACCAAATATGGCCTCAGCGAGCAGGATATCGACCTGCTGGTGGGCAGTGGCCTGGTGATCCGCCGCGCCGAAGACGACAAGCTCTACGACCGCTTTCGCAACCGCATTATGTTCCCCATCCTCGACAACCGTGGCCGCGTAATCGGCTTTGGCGGTCGGGTACTGGACGACAGCAAACCCAAATACCTCAACTCGCCGGAAACCGATGTTTTCCACAAAGGCGAAGAACTGTACGGCCTCTATCAGGCGCGCATGGCCAACCGCAACCTGGAACAGATTCTCGTGGTTGAAGGCTATATGGACGTGATTGCTCTGGCCCAATATGGTCTTACCAACGCCGTCGCCACCCTTGGAACCGCCTGCGGCGAAGAACACCTCAAACTCGCGTTCAAGCACACCCAGGAAATCGTGTTCTGTTTCGATGGCGACGCCGCCGGCCGCACAGCCGCCAAACGCGCCCTCATGAACTCGCTCACCAGCATGGAAGACGGCCGCCAGATCAAATTCCTGTTCCTGCCGGAAGGCCAGGACCCGGACACCCTGGTACGCCAAATAGGTGCTGAACGCTTTGCCCAGCAGATCAAAAATGGCACCCCACTGGAAGATTTTCTGTTCGATGTGGCCGCCGAAGGGCTCAATATTCAAAGCATGGATGGGCGCGCGCGCTTCAGCAAAATTTGTGCACCCCTGCTGGCCCAACTCCCCGCTGGCGTTTACCGTGAGTTAATGTTCACCAACCTCGCAAAACGTACCGGGCTTAGTAGCGCGGCACTGATGGAGCTGACCCACGAAAAACCACAGTTGCCCGACGCCGCGCCCGCATTACCCGCCGTGGTGGATGTAGAACCGCCCCCGGTGGACGTACCCGAGCACAGCGCCGCCACCATATACGAACACCTGGAGGGCACCCGTTTCCAGGGTGCCCCGCTGCCCGACGAGCAAGAAAAGCAAGCCTTTCGCAAGCGCACCAACGTCGCGCTCAACCCGGTGAAAGCCGCTACCCTGCTGCTGCTGGACAATCCACAACTGATCCAGCAAGTGGTGCTGCGCCCAGATGCCGATGCAGCAGGCAACGAAGAATTGCTGCGCTTACAAAACCTGATCGACTACCTGCAAAACCGGCCCAACGCCACGTTCAGCACGCTCCTCGGCTTCTGGGGCGGGGCTTACGGTATCGACTCGCAACAGGAGCTGGCACGCATGCTCGCCACCCACGAGCTCACCCGCGACAGCCACCTGGCCAGCTTCGAGAGTGCCAAGGTGCTGAGCCATGCCTTCGCCAAAATCAATCACCAGTACCACCGCCTGACCCACCGCCAGGAGTTGGAGCAACTTAAATCCAAGGGGCTCGCCAACCTTAATAGCGAAGAGAAGGACCGCTTCCGCCAACTGGTCCAACTTATTCAGAAACCGGTCTGAATCATGGCGCTCTATATTGGTCTATGCTGCTTAGATGACGCGGCAAATTGATCAATATTTGTATTGATATTCTGGCGGGTACCCCCATATCCCGGTATAATCGCCGACCCCTCGAAATTCTTATCCATCCACAGGAAACTTAATGAGCGAACAGCAGCAGTCTCGTATCAAAGAATTGATAAACCGAGGCCGAGAGCAGGGCTACCTGACCTACGACGAAGTAAACGACCATCTGCCAGACGACATTTCCGATCCCGATCAGGTTGAAGACATCATCCAGATGATCAACGACATGGGTATTCGTGTTTATGAAGTAGCACCGGATGCCGATGAATTGCTGATGACTGACGGCGAAGCCTCGCCCGACGAAATCGCCGCTGCAGAAGCCGCCGCCGCACTTGCCGCCGTAGAAACCGAAGCCGGCCGCACCACCGACCCTGTGCGTATGTACATGCGCGAAATGGGTACCGTGGAACTGCTCACCCGCGAAGGTGAAATCGCCATTGCCAAGCGCATCGAAGAAGGTCTGCGTGAACTTATGCACGCCCTCGCCTTCTGGCCAAACGCCGTGCAGCAGATAATGGACGAGTACGACCTGGTGGAAAAAGAAGAGCGCCGCTTAAACGACGTTATCAGCGGCTGGCTGGACCCGGCCGAAGAAGTCGAAGCCGCTACCCCCGTCGACTCCACCGACAACAACACTAAAAACGACGCTGACGACGAAGATGACAGCGATGACGACGAAGACGAAGACGACGATTCCTCCTCAGACGAAGACGAGAACAACTCGGGAATCGACCCGGAGTACGCGCGCGAACGTTTCGACGAACTGCGTGTACAACTGGTAGCCGCTAACGACGCCATCGCCAAACACGGCCTCGACAGCAAAGAAACCGGCGTTGCGCTGGAAGCCCTGGGCGAAGTCTTTAAGTTCTTCAAACTCGCGCCACGCCAGTTCGATCCAATCTACAACTACGTACGCGACGTACTCGCGCGTATTCGTGCCGAAGAAAAAGAAATCATGCGCCTGTGCGTGCGCATGGCGGGTATGCCGCGCAAAACCTTTGTGAAGGAATTCCCTGGCAACGAGATCAACGAAGATTGGATCCCAGAGATTATCCGCAAGAAGCGCGACTACTCCGACAGCCTGCGTCCGGTCGAAGGTGACATTCTGCGTTCGCAGCGCAAGTTGCAGCAGATCGAGGAAGAAACCGGCCTCGAGCTTACCGCGATCAAGGAAATCAACCGTCGCATGAGCATCGGCGAAGCCCGTGCCCGCCGCGCGAAAAAGGAAATGGTCGAAGCCAACCTGCGCCTGGTGATCTCTATCGCCAAAAAGTACACCAACCGTGGCTTGCAGTTCCTCGACCTGATCCAGGAAGGCAACATCGGCTTGATGAAGGCGGTCGACAAGTTCGAATACCGTCGCGGCTACAAGTTCTCCACCTACGCCACCTGGTGGATTCGACAGGCCATCACCCGCTCCATCGCGGACCAGGCCCGCACCATCCGTATTCCGGTGCACATGATCGAAACCATCAACAAGCTCAATCGGATTTCTCGCCAAATGCTGCAGGAAATGGGTCGCGAACCCACCCCGGAAGAGCTGGGCGAACGCATGGAAATGCCGGAAGACAAAGTGCGCAAAGTCCTCAAAATCGCTAAAGAGCCGATCTCCATGGAGACGCCCATCGGCGATGATGAAGACTCGCATCTGGGCGACTTTATCGAGGACACCACCATCACCTCGCCGGTGGAAAGCGCCACCTCGCAAGGCCTGATGGAAGCCACCAAAGCGGTTCTTGCTGGCCTTACCGCCCGCGAAGCCAAAGTACTGCGCATGCGTTTCGGTATCGAAATGAACACCGACCACACCCTCGAGGAAGTGGGCAAACAGTTCGACGTAACCCGCGAACGTATTCGCCAGATCGAAGCCAAGGCCCTGCGCAAACTGCGCCACCCCAGCCGCTCCGATCACCTGCGAGGCTTCCTCGACGACTAAACCCTCCCCAAAACGGCGCCCAGAGCGCCGTTTTTTATGGGCAAGTGAAACTTACCCCTGAAGGAACAGGGAACAGGGAACAGGGAACAGGGAACAGGGAACAGGGAACAGGGAACAGGGAACAGGGGCATATTGCGCGGCACATCGCGGTTTGGCAGCCCAACAATGAGTTTTTTGGCCTAACGGTGCATACACTAAATCCATAAACCAGGCACAACCCCGCAAAACCCCGATCCAAAGCCTATTGCACGCGCTAGCCCCCAATAATTCCTTGCTATGTACCTGATTTTCGAAGAAAATACCGCCCCCATCCAGTAGCACAGCAGCGCTGGAACTACCTCTTTAAGGGCCTTTAGCTCAGTTGGTTAGAGCATCCGACTCATAATCAATAGGCCAGGGTGAAAAAAGTTTAAATGGGCCTGTAGCTCAGTTGGTTAGAGCACACGACTCATAATCGTTAGGTCCTCGGTTCAAGTCCGAGCAGGCCCACCATTTAAACCTTTAAAATCAGCAAGTTAAATGGATTTGGCGGTTTCTGGTGCTTCCCTCCGGGGTTCAAAAATACGTGCGCCCAACTCGTCCCCTCCCAGCCCTGCTCGCCTTAGTGGCTATCGTTCGTTAAATTTTCCGGGGTTACACCGGGGTTAGCGAAACTAGGCAGGCACCCTCAACACAATTCTTGATCTTCAATGCACTGGCAAATAAACTGTACATACATACAGCAACTCCTAGCATTTGTAGATTGGAAAAGAAACATTGAATAGACTGCTTGGTTTGCCTCGCAATATTTAAAGAAAACGCCGGTACAGAGAGAAGCGCCTGACGATAGCTAGACTTAATAGGAGACGCCCCTGCTTACCATCAGAAGTTTGACTAACCAAGGGGCAACATCATGGCCTCAATGAGCAAAATAGAGTGGACAGAACAGACTTGGAACCCGGTTACTGGCTGTACAAAAGTTTCGCCAGGGTGTAAGCATTGCTATGCAGAGACGCTTTCAAAGCGTTTGCGCGCGATGGGCACACCAGGTTACGAAAAAGAGTTTAGTGAAATCAACTTGCTGCCTGAAAGGCTAACTCAGCCTCTGGAGCGTAAAAAGTCAACAATGTATTTCGTGAACTCCATGAGCGATTTGTTTCATGAAGAGGTGCCTTTCGAGTACATTGATAAAGTTTTTGGAGTTATTACCCAAACGCCCCATCACATATATCAGATATTAACCAAGCGCTCAGAGCGCATGAGGGATTATTTTAAAAATCGCAAAGTTCCCAAGAATGCTTGGATCGGTGTATCAGTGGAAGATAGAAAATATGGCCTAGCTAGAATACCTCACCTACAAGAAATTGACGCTGAAACAAGATTCTTATCGATAGAGCCCTTGTTGGAAGGCTTGGGGCGAATAAGGCTCAAAGGAATTCACTGGGTTATTGTCGGTGGAGAATCTGGCGCTAAAGCGCGGCCTATGAACGAGCAATGGGTCCTATCAATCAGGAATCAATGCAATAAAGCTGGGGTCGATTTTTTCTTCAAGCAGTGGGGAGCCTGGGGAGCAGATGGTGTAAAGCGCTCCAAAAGTGCCAATGGCCGTAAGCTCGAAGGTAAAACCTGGGACATGATCCCCACTATAGCGGTGTAACTAAGGAAGGGCCGATGGGAAAAAAATCAAAAAAATATGAGTGGGAAATCGGTCAGGCCCTACCATCGCTGGACGAGCACAGTCAAACCAAGCACCACATAATATCCGACTATTTAAAACGATATGTAGAAGTGGTAATGGCGCATTACGCGATGGAAAAGCTCTCAATGACTATTGTTGATGGCTTCGCTGGAGGAGGAAAGTATGTAGACGCACTGAGTAAAACTCCCGTTGACGGATCTCCTTTCCTTATTTTGCGCGCCATAAAAGAGGCTGAAGCCACTATAAACATTGGCAGTAAGAAAAATCGGTGCATTGATGCTGAATACCATTTCATTGAGAAAGAGCCGACCCACCTTGATTTCCTACGCTATGAAATCCAGCAATCTAATTTTAGCGGCCTACTTCAAAACAATGCCTTTCTTCATAATACTAGTTTTGCAGAAGCGGCCACCGGCATAATAGAAAGGATAAAAAAACGAAATCCCCGCACTCAAAGAGCTATATTTATTCTTGATCAATACTCATACAAAGATGTCCCGTTTTCAATTGCCCGAAAGGTTCTAACCGAACTGTCCAACGGAGAAATCATACTCACTTTCAATTTTGACGCTGCGCAAAGTTACATCTCGGATACCCCAAGCAACAGAAAAGCATTCTCGAACATTCAGCTCGACGAATACATATCGTGGAAACGCCTTGCAGAGTTTAAGGAAGCTGGAAATTGGCACGCTGCAATTCAGGAGCAGCTAGCAAATGCCATTTTCAAAGCATCAGGCGCCAAACATATTACTCTGTTTTTTATACACCCTAAGAAAGGGCGCGCATATTGGCTTGTTCATTTATCAAATGTATACCGTGCACGTGATGTTATGATGGATATTCACTGGAAGCACGCAAATAACCAACCTTATTTTTCTCATCACCTTGGTGCTGGCATCTATGGCCTTGGATATCAGGCATTTCAAATACCCGGCCAAAATAGCTTAGAACTGTGCGACGAAAAAGTTCTAAACGAAGAGACAGAAAAGCGTTGCGTAAAAGCCCTGTCTGAGGAACTACCCAGACATATATTTGAAACGAAAGGCCCCATTTCTTTTTCCCAGCTCACCGATCAATTGGGTAGTTTCACCGTCGCATCTGAATCTCACATTAAGGATGCACTGCAATCTGCTATTGAGACAAAAGAGCTGGTTATCCGAACAAATAAAGGGGGAATTAGAAGGTCTGCAACACAGATTGCCAGCACAGACTTAATCGAATACAGCCAACTACCACTAATATTTTCACTTGGCTGAAAGTATTCATCTTATGATGCCCGCTCCGGTTTCCACCAACCTGTAACTGCGTCTTGGTCGTCAGGGTCTATCGGGCAAACCTCAGAAGTGAATTCATCCATAGACAATTCAGAACGACAGGTATAGTTGCGAATCAGGCTTTCTAGCTGGCTGAACCTGTCAATTAATTTGTCAGGCTTTTCAGGACATTCTGACAAACGATTATAAAAACTTCTCTCACCAGCTCCGTACCTTTCTGGCTCACCTTGGCCTCTCCAGAGAGAAAAATCCGATAAACCATCCGATATAAATCAACGAGCAGACCACCCGTCTGGAACTCTGAAGGATTCCAGTGAAGCATCACAATATAGGCAGCTATTACACCGCTAATAACATCCAGCAGTAGTGCTTGTGCAAGGCCATCCGGCAGATACGTTTGGATGTTTGGCTTAACCAGGTACAACAACGCCGCGCAAAGAGGACTTACTGAATCATAGGGATTGATACGTTCGACAATAAATGGATAAGCCACAGGCCTCTTTTTCGACCACACTGCATAGCGGCTTGATTTTTGGTTTGCCGATGAAGTCAGGGCCTTACCGCCCCGGTAAGAAGTGAATTTCGGTCTCTTCAGGTTAGGGATTCTGGGAATCAAATCGCACACCGCAGAATTAACCACGGCCAAAATTTCCTCAGCTTCGGTCAATGTCTCCTGGTTATTTGGCGCGTTGCTTCGGCTGATTAAATCCAACGCCACCAGCAGCGTCTGCTCAGGGCCATTAATGCTCCGACCACCCCGCTTGCTCCCCAGATCCACATCAAATAGCCCGTCGATCAGCCTGCGGTTCGTCAGGTTTGGCAACGCCTCGCCGTTGCGCCACCGGAAAAATGGACGCCGTGGTAAATCAAAACGCTTTTTTGAGTTTCTATGACAGGCAATAAATCGGTTGAGATGCTCATAGCGATCAAACTTTTCACCGGAGGCGGCAGGCTTTACTTCCAAGCACTTGCGCTCCAGCTCCCTAATCAATATTCGAGCTCGCAAGGGGTTTGCTGCAAACGCAGACACTGATTTTGCCTGTTCTCTCATGACCGCCCTTCAAGTGTCTTTTCATTTTCTCTAAAAGACACCTTAAGGTCCCTCACCCAGAGTCAATCATCCACTATCACTCCATGCAATTTAATGCCATTTGGAGTAACGATGGATACTCAAAAACAAGAGCGATACCTCACCTACGAGCAAGTGACCTCGCTTCTTTGCATGTCAACTGGCGGGCTAAGAAACCAGCATTGTAGAGGTGAACCAATGCCACCATCCGTGAAAATTGGCCAGAGACGACTATTCCCAGAATCCGCTTTTCACGCCTGGCTCGAAGAGCAGAGAAGTAGCGGAGGCCCTCTGTAACCACGCGACCTTCAAAAACATTGGATATTACCGACGCCTCCAATTTCGCGCTAGGCCCGGTGAATTACGTGCCGCCCAGTATGGTGGCCACGGGACCTGTAGGTAACTAAACAGTGCCTGATATCTCCAAGCTCATCGATGAAGCGCTCGCAATTGAGGAAGAAGATGCAAAAGTTGCAGGCGAGCTGGGCTTCATGGGAAGAGCATTGGTTCAGGCTACATTGCGTCACTCCAAAAAAAGCGGAAGTGAATTTAGACGGATAAACGATAACTCTCAACCTGCTTTAGAAACGCCCCAACAAAACCTGCTTACAATAAAGCATCGAAACCCACCAACCTAAGGGCGCTGATATTGGGCGGTTCTGCCATATTGACCAGACATACATATGCAATTAAGCGATATGTGTTTTTCCAGTTACTTTTATTGTAATAACGACCGGATTTATGTCGCGGTGTAGCTTCCGATCAAACTCAAGCACCCCATATTTCTCTCGAGAAATTAGCCGTAATTTATATATAAAAATAGAGAAATAATTTACTGCCAGATAGTTACCTTCGCGGCCATCCAATCAATTTTTCAATTAAAACGGAACCAAAAAATTACAAAATTCACACAACTAATACGTTTTAAAACAAGAATAAACTTCAAATCGATTTACATCCTGGTCGACAACCTGACACTAAGGTAATTGTTTTTTTGTCTGCAACCTGAAGTCATCGAAATTCATATTTCTATTCATTCTACGCATCCCAGCGAACGAGATTGTAAACTCGCGCCCGAAAGCCATTTCAGCTTTTATGTGGCATGTCGAAAAATAATAACGACAGGGTTGTCGCTGCAAATTTTCACTATTTCTCTACGCTCAATTACCAGGGACTTTTTTGACCTGCGAATCAGCTTAGAGAACAGGTTTAGCACTTTCTCACACACACAACATTTTCCTGCAAACCAAAGGGTGACTCTATGAAAAATTTTCTATCACATAAACGGTTGTTGCAATGCGCTGCAGGCATTCTGGCAAGCCTCGGTGTTGCGACCGCGAGTGCCGCTACCAATATTATTTATATCATTGATACTACCGGCAGCACCCAACCATTAATTGATGACTGGAAAGCGGAAATTACGTCTGCGGAAACGCTTAATGAATTAACTGCAGTGTATCCTGGCGCCCGTTTTGGGTTAGCGTCTCACTTGGACTTCCCAATGAACGGCCACGCGGCGGCCGGGGAATATGCGTACAAACTGGAACAACAGCTTACGACCAACACTGCCGTATTTTCTGCAGCGGTTAATGGGTTGGTCAGTGGCTACGGTGGCGATACCCCGGAATCGCAACTGGAAGCCATTTACCAGGCGTGTTCTGGTGCAGGCTATGACCTGAACAACAACGGATCTTACCTGGATAATGGTGACATTCCGCCCAGCAATATGGGATTTGTTAAACCACTGCCAGCGACAGAGATGACGCTGATTTTCCATTTCACCAGCCCGCTGGTGTATCACAATTATCCAGAAGATTTAAGCTACCCGGACCCAGGTGTGGTCAACCGACCAGCCACTCTCGCCGAAGTGGTGGACACCATCGAGAACGAATGTAATACACGATTTTTCACGTTCGTACCTGCCAACGAGCCGCTCCCCGGCATGCTCGCCAGCACCTTCGGTTTTGCAGCGATGCCATTTAGCTACGACATGCAAACCGGGGACGCGTTAAATTACTCGTTGATGGCGGTAGGCTCCAGCGCTTCGGAAAATCCGGCTGAAATTCTGGCGGAAGCCACCGACGGTGATATTAAATACGTAGGGCCAAATCTGGAAGGTTTGGATGTGGCGATCCGCGAAGTTATGCGCGCAGCAGCAGACCCGGAATCGCCTTGTGATGCGGGAGAAAAATTGATTATCCTGCCATTCGGCAGCTATTGCGTACCGATTTAATATACCCAGCGCGGCGACAGCTTATAGATTCCCAAGCGTCGAGCGCCGCGCTCATTTTTTTACTGACATCCTTCCCCCTCTCCGCGCTCGACTTTTATTCTGGGCGTGGCAAATTGAGAATGTCCCCCAAGCCGGTGTAGAGCGGCCCACCTAATTTGGCGAGCGGGTCCAGCTTTTGTGGATCTATCCCCGGCGGCACGGTATCCGCGTTACTGATCACGTCCGGCGCAATATACGCGTGGGTAATCTCGCCGTAAATCACCGATTGCGGCGCGTTGCCGACTTCGTCCAAGCGATACAAGGTGCACCCGAAAGCGACGGAACAATCAGCGATTCTCGGCAGGCGAAAGCCAGGCAATTCAGCCGTAGCCAAACCCAACGTATCCACCTCCGAAATTGCGTGATCCAAGGTCGCGGCAGACTGGTTCAGGGCCTCAGCTTGCGCTGTACTGGCAATATGCACCACAAATTCTTTGCGTTCCCGAATATTAATACTCGTATCTTTTACCTGCCCCGCTTCTTTGCCAGCGAGCTTTTTACCCACCGACACCAGCAGTAAAGGTGGATCGGCACAAATCGCGGTGAAAAACGAGTAGGGGGCGAGATTAAAACGCCCTTCCCCACTGTCACTTAAAATCCAGGCGATTGGGCGCGGCGTGACGGTTTGTACAATTGTGAGGTAGCGTTGCAGCGGGCTAAGCTCCGAAAAATTGAGATGCATTGACGTTGATTCTCCTTCTAATCTAGACCGACATAAATCCGGTAAGCAGACGACTGTTACGATCGCGGCAGAATAACCTAAAAAAACTGAGGGTGCTCCAACCAGAGTAAGGTACGAACTGGACGTTCCACATAGGACAATCTTATTGGGAGGAGTCACGATGCAGAGCAATAAACAAGTCTTACGGCTTCCAACCAATAGTAACTCTCTAGTGGTTAGAAGCTCGTCGCCTAATCAAAAAAGTCCGTGAGATCACTGCAACCTAAACGTGGTTTTGGTCTAGGCCAACTCCTCCACCGGCCCAAAAAACTCGAAAAAGCACTGCTCATGCGGAATGCCGAGTTCTGCAGCCAGGCCTTTAACACAGCGCATAAATGGCTTTGGCCCGAGAAAATACAGGTCGACGTCACCACTCGCTGGCACAAATCGGCTGAGTATTTCCCGGTCGATAAAGCCCATCGCGTCCGGCGTATCCTCCTCCAGCGGTTTTTCATAAATCACGTAGTAATTCAGGTTTCTATGGGTTTTCGCTAACGCTTTAAGGTGCACATCAAACGCATGATGGTCGCTGTTAACAGCCGCGTGAATAAAGGTAATGGGGCGGCCGTTATGCACGCAATCGTTGAGCATGCTTATCGCAGGAGTAATGCCCACACCACCGGTCACAAACAGCAACGGTCTCTCTTGCGACACCGCGCTATGGCCCAGGGTAAAGGTACCCGCAGGCGGGGTGAGCATCAGGGTATCACCTACTTTTGCCTGCTGATGCAGGTAGTCGGATACCAGGCCGCCCTCCTCGCGCTTTACCGAGATTCGCAAGCCGACCTTGCCCGGCGCTTCGGACAAACTGTAATTGCGCCGCACACTTTCACCGTTTACGGTTATTACCAGACCAATGTACTGCCCAGCCGAAAAATCAATTACCTGCTCACCTGCAGCCGGTACCAGGTAAAACGATTTTATCACCGCACTTTCCGTATCTATACGCGCTATACGAAAAGCCCGCTCGCCACGCCAGCCGCCCTGGCGCAAACTGTTGTTTTGGTAAAGATGCTCCTCTGCCGACATTAAAATATCGGCAAGCTGTTTATAGGCCGCCGACCAGGCATCGGCAACCTCAGCGGTTACGCTCTCCCCCAATACCGCGGCGATTGATTCCAGCAAACACTCACCTACAATCGGGTAGTGTTCCGGTTGAATATTTAACGAGCAATGTTTGTTGGCAATCATCGCAACCGCATCGCCAAGTGCCGCTAGCTGATCGATATGGGTGGCATAGGCAACCAGTGCTTTCGCAAGTGCCTGTGGCTGACTGCCCTTACGTTGGTGGGTTTGGTTAAAAAGCTGTATCACCTGCGGGTATCGCGCAAACATCATCGGATAAAAATGGGCGGTTATATCACCAGCCTTCTCGCCAACTAAGGGCGCTGTAGCTTTTACAATAGCCATTTGAGATGGAGTTAACATGGGTTCACACCTTGGGTTATTTGGGGGTTGGTACTACGCCGAATAGCGGCATGCGAGGGTCTGGAGGCGCCGGTGGAGGCAACGATGAAAGCACCATTCGCCTATCGCGTTCAGCGTATACACCCGGGGTGCTAATCAATTCACATACCAAACACTAACCTGTTGTTTTTATTTGTTTTATTACCTGTTGATGTCTTTATGACACAGCAAGTCGCGCTGTTATTCAGACTGCATACGTGGTAGTTTTGACCACATGCCTCTGGAACACTATTTAAGCGTTATAGAAGATCTTAGCCGCGACCTGCCTGCGGAAGCGCGCTATCGCCGATTGCTTCACGCCATTCGTCAGACGATCCCGTGCGACGCTATTGGATTGTTGCGACTGGTGAACGACAGCCTGCAGCCAGTCGCGTTTCTCGGCCTGCGCGAGGAAGTTCGCGGCCGCCGATTCACCATCGAACACCACCCTCGACTCAAATCGATTCTCTACAGCGAGCAACTGGTGCGGTTTCCTGCCGATTCAGAACTGCCAGACCCTTACGACGGCCTGCTGCTTGCAACAAGTGAACATGTTCATATTCACGATTGCATGGGTATGTCGATTTACATCGACGACAAGCCCTGGGGGGTTATCACGTTAGATGCAGTGCAGGCGGATCAATTCGAATCTGTGGACCCACAGCGGCAAACTTTGGCAATCAGTTTGACTCGTGCAGTGGTAACCGCAGCAGAGCGTATTCATCAGTTACAACAGCAGGTAAATCGCGGCCACGCGGCTACGGCGCAGCTCAATAAAGAATTGGCACTGTCGGAAATAACCGGTACCAGCGCCGGTATGCAAAAAATATTGGCCGACGTTGATATGGTTGCGCCAACGCCACTGGCCGTACTTATTGCCGGAGAAACCGGCGTCGGCAAAGAGTTAATCGCACGACGCCTTCACCTTAACTCGGACCGCTTCAACCAACCGCTGGTAAAGCTCAATTGCGCTGCGCTGCCAGAGAATCTGGCCGAAGCCGAATTGTTCGGCCACACGCGCGGCGCTTTCAGTGGCGCCAACGGCGAACGTGCCGGTCGCTTTGAACTGGCTGATGGCGGCACCTTGTTTTTAGATGAGGTGGGTGAATTACCCCTGAATTTGCAGGCTAAATTGCTGCGCGCTATTCAGGAAGGCGAAGTGCAACGCATCGGTAGCGATCACCCGGTGCAAGTCAACGTGCGCATTATCGCAGCCACCAATCGCGATCTCGAGGCGGAGGTTGAGCAGGGGCGATTTCGGGCAGACCTTTTTCACCGCTTGAGCGTGTTCCCTATTACCGTGCCGCCACTGCGTGACCGCCAGCGGGATGTGTTGCACCTCGCGGAATATTTTCTGGAACGGGATCAGCAGCGCCTGAAAATTCAAAAACTGGTGCTCTCCGCAGCCGCGCGGACTGCACTGATGCAACACAGCTGGCCGGGCAACGTACGCGAACTGGAACACGTGCTGAGCCGCGCCGCTCTTCGCGCGAGCCGTAAATCGTTGCCAGGTGCAATTGTTGTTATCGACGCGATTGATTTGAGCCTGGACGACAGCACCGCAACCAGCAACAGCGAACTCAGTAACAACGCAGCGATCGCAGGTGTACAAGTCCAGGACTCACTCGCCAGGCAGATGCAGCAATTTCAGCGGAATCTTATCACCCAGGCACTAGTCGAAACGGGCGGTAACATTGCCGCAGCAGCACGCTCCCTGGCGGTTGATCGCAGCAACTTATTACGATTAATGAAACGCTTGGGAATACGCAGTTAAAAAGCACACCGTTCGACTGCAGTCGCGCAACAACCAAAGCTGCAGACAAGGTGCTTTTAATCAATACTCAATGAATGCCCAGTGAATACAGAGCGAACTAAAATTTACCATCATCTTCACCTTGTGAATACACATGCAAGTCGACTCAAATCAACCACATGACGTTATGAAAACTATCAAAATCGCTATTGCAGGCGCTGGCAACATAGGCAGGGCACTATTGGATGCAATTTATGAACAGGCAGATGCATTTGAACAAAAGCACGGCGTACGGCTGCGCGTAACAGGGGTATGTAACTCACGCGGCGGCCTATTGGATACAGCAGGCCTGTCACCGAAAAAAATAGCGGAGCAAAGCGCTTTCACGCCGGATTTAGCTGGACGCAATTTTGTCCAGCAGGTGGATGCGGATATTTTGGTGGAGGCAGGGCCGTCCGACTATATCACTGGCGAACCCGGGCTGAGCTATGCCGACGCAGCTATTGCGCGGGGCCTGCATGTTATTTTTATTTCGAAAGGCGCGATGTTACTGCACGGCACACAGCTATTAGAGAAAGCGCGTAAGCAAGGTGTTGCAATTAAATACCGCTGCGCTACTGCGAGCGGATTACCGGCAATCGATTTATTAGAGCGCGCATTTGCCAACGCCACTATCGAAAAAATCGAGGGTGTACTTACCGGAACCACCAGTTTTATTCTCGACAAGATGCAATCGCAGCGGTGCTCGCTCACCGAAGCATTAACTGAGGCACAGGCGCTGGGGATGACAGAACCAGACCCGACGAACGATCTCAACGGCAAAGATACCGCATGTAAACTGCTCATTATTGCCAATACCGCATTCCGCACCCAATTAACACTGGCGGATATGTCAGTTTCTGGTATCGAGAGCGTCAGCCCGGAGGATATTGCCACGGCCTGCGCCGAGGGAAAAACCCCGCGGCTGATCGGAAGCGTAGCGCGTACCACCAGCGGTATTAATGCAGCAGTCCAACTTCAATACCTAAACAACACAGACACGCTCGCCAGATTGAATGCAAGAGATAAAGCCCTGCGGATTTTCACGCGGGAGTTTGGCGAAACTATATTGGCCGGCGGTTCTTCCAGTCGCGATGCCACTATCGCCGCCGCAATGGAAGATCTCGCGCAAATTGTTCGCCTCTAATACAGTGTTCGCCAATATTAGGGGGGCTGTGTGGTCATCACAAAAAAGGCCAGCGATTTCTCGCTGGCCTTGTTACTGATCGGCCTATTTATTTATCGGCCAATTTCTTTTTATTTTTCAGGCATTGGATTCCCTAGCTCTTCCTTAGAGCGAGCCGAGGAACGCCAACAGCGCTTCGCGATCTTCCCGCGACAGGTTTACAAACCGCTGCTTACTGGTTTCCGCTTCACCGCCGTGCCAAACAATCGCCTCTGTCAGCGTACGGGCGCGGCTGTCGTGGAGGTAACCTACGGGTACATCGCCAGCAACGTCTTTGGTGTAACCAATACCCCATAAGGCGGAGGTACGCCACATGCTGCCTTTGGCCAAACCTTCTTCAAAGTTATCTGCAAGATCATCGCCCATATCGTGCAACAGCATATCGGTATACGGCTTAATAAACTGCTCGCGTACTTCGTCGAACTGCGAACGCTTGCTGGTTTTAATACTGCTCACATGGCAGGCACTGCAACGAATTTCCTCGAATACAGTTTCACCCGCAGCAATTTTTGCAGGGTTCACATCCAGGTACGACAGCGGTGCAACACCATTGGGGAAACCACTGACAACACTGCGCTGCGCAGGTACCGCGAGCAGGTTCAGGTAGTTGGTCATCAATTCCAGTGCATCCTCACTCAAACCAGCATCAGTACCGGATTGCGTATTACAACGCTCAGGCCCCGCCAAACAATCGCGATTGGGGTACATGGGCGAGGTCACCGACATATCCAATAATGCAGCATTCGCCACCTGATGGCGCAGGCTCACTTTCGATGCTTTCCAACCGTAGCGGCCAAGGCGTACATCGCCGGTTTCTGGATCGTAATTGTAGTTCGCACGCCCCATCACGCCGTCTTCATCCGGTGTTCTACGTGCGCGAGACAAAATTTCTTCATCGGAAATTGCCTCGAGCAAGCCCATACCAATCATCGGCTGTGCAGAACGCAGGGAATAAACCTCCGGTGTCGGCCCCTCAAAAGACACCTGCGGCTTGCGCAGCTCGACGACTGTGCCATCGGCCAGTGAAACGTTTTTAGTTTCGAAACCGGAAACCCAAACACCATTGCCCCAGTTTTCACTTTTGCCTGTAACCGGCGAGCGTGAATTCATTTGCAGCGCGTGACCGTAAACCGGGTGGGGCAAATATTGGCCATTAGCCGCTACCGAACCAACGCGCACGGCCATGGTATCCAGGCGCTGATTTATTGCGGTAGGTGCAAAGCTGCGGCCGTTATTGATGTGGCAACCAAAACAGGACGACTGGTTAAAGTGCGGCCCCTGCAAGCCCATGCCATCGTCGTTGCGGTCGTTGCCGTTTTCGTTGTGTTCACCGGTCCACAGGTTGGTGTGAATCCAACGACGGCCTTCAACAAAGCGCTGCATATTCTGCATGCCGATATTGTTGTGTGGCTGCTGAAAAATAAATTCACTGTTGTCAGCATAATCGTAAGACACCGAGCCCAGCCCGCCTTGCAGCGTTGCCATCGGCAACGGCTCGTTCATTAGACGAGGCTGTACACCGTACCAGGGGCGCAAACCCTCTCCCATCACGTAGGTCAATTCGTTGGTGTAATACCGGAAAGCACCGCTATCGCCAACTTCGTCCATGGCGGCGCGGGTTGAGAAGAACGAGCTGGTAAATTCAATCACGTCGCCCGCTACCAGTTTGCGCGCTTGCACAGGCTGATTGGTGGGTACCATAACGCCGTCGCTGTTGGCGGCAATCGCCCGGTGGCCAGGGTAGGTATCAAACACCACACTACAACCGTCGTTTGCACCAATTACGCCGTTGTAACCGGAATTAGGATTTAACAGCGCGCCCTCCGGTGGTTTGGGCATTACCGGGCAGGGGGCGCCATCAGTGAGGTAGGTGGAATCGTCCAGCAAATCGCCGGGGCTCATCCAGCCAAAGCCGGTAACATTAGGATCGTCGAAACGGCGTACAAATGCGTGCCCGCCGCCTTTCTGACGCTGCTGGAAATACTGGTTAACAATAATTTTAGGCTTGGTCACTCCAGCAACATTGGTGTTATCGATCAGCTCTACACCCCAAGTACGATTTTTAAAATAATTCGCCACAAAGTTAAGGTGCGCACCTGGTGCTTTATCAACAGGGTTACCGGCCGCATCAACGGTTTCGTTTTCACCGTAGCCGATTTCGCCCCAATCTTCTCCGCGCTCACGCGCGTGTCGTGAACGACCAACCATACCAAAGCGGGTAACTAAAGTGCCGTCGGCTAAAGTAAAGCGCACCATTTCAATTGGATTTTCAGGTGCGGGCAGCGGCTCGCGACCTTCGCCGCTCATGGGCAGGCTGGCGTAGGAGGTATTTAGTACCGGCATGGCGTTGTCGGTACCTGGTGTTTTAAATTCCGCTTCGTACAGGGAGTAACCGTATTGGCTCGAACGCTCAACACCGTTCAAACGCAAATAGCGCGCATTCATGCTCAAGTTAAAAAACTGTTCAGTACCACCCGGGGAGTTGTTAACGTACCTTATTTGATACCAGTTTTCGCCATCGTCGGAAATCGTAATTGCATACTGGTCTGCGTGGGCATTTTCCCAGCTTAATTTCATCGAACCGACGGCGGTTTTCTCGCCGAAATCAAATTGAATCCAGGCATCGTCTTCCCACTCACTTTCCCAGCGGGTCGACATATCGCCGTCCACCGCTTTTGCGGCAGTCGCATTGTTATTGCGGGTAGCAGAGGATGTTGCGGTAACGCCACTAATAATCTGGCCCGGACCATTAAATTGATAATCGCCCGGCAGACGTAATTCGCTACCTGGTGCCGGATTTACCGGCGCATCATTGGAGGGTAAAGACACTTCGTCGCGCGTTGGCGGCGCTTCAAATTCAGGCTCGGGTAATTCATCGACACCACCCGCGCTTTGACCATTATCATTTTCGTCGGGCTCTGATGTTTCATCAACAGGCGCTTCAGTTTCATCACCGGAAGAATCCGCTTCGTCGCCCGAAGAGTCCGCTTCGTCGTTTCCAATGTTATCGTCAACCGTGCCGCCGTTGTTATTATTTCCATCATTATTGTTGCCGTTGCCCACTGCTGGTGGTGTATTCGGTGACGAATCAAGGTCGCTCCCTGCACCGCCACAGCTGGCCAATAAAAACGTTAATAAAGGTACAGCGACGCATGTCTGCACCAGCGAACGCTTGCGCGTCGACATGCGAATTAAAAAATTGTCCATAGGATTCCCCAAAATTTTTTTAATCAGTAGAGGTTGGCGATTGAACCGTTCACCTGCATTTTGGGAATAAACAATGGCAAAAAACGAACCAGCCGTTTTAGTGGCTTAGAATACTGAGGAGTGTCTCACGATTTTTTTTGAATTTTTTACGAGTTTTTACATTTACCATCCGTCGGAGAAAAAAATAAAAATTCGGATGAAAATAAAATGTGCGCTGGTTCCGTAGAACAAAAAGCAGATGAAAAGAAGGCGACAAATTTTGTCGCATAGTGACGAGAATTCCCGCACGCAGCAGCGTACAAAATAATCTTTTCGCTAGGGCCTGTTACTACTAACGCCTGTTACCGCTAGCTGAACCTAGTACCTTAACCTAAATACCGACAAACGTTATCCACCGGTCAGCGCCTGAAAAATATAGAGTGTGTCCTCGTCGCCAAGCTGATCGCTCAATTTTTTGCGGTCGACAATAAGCTCGTTGTTGATACAAAGATTAACATGCCGGCGCAAGGCACCGGTGTCGTCGAGGATATAATCACTGAAATTCGGCGCTAGCTGATTCAACTCTGCTAAAGCATCAGCCACGGAGCCTGCGCTCACCCTAATCTCCAGCCCTTCCAACGCAGGGAAAAAGCGATACAAATGGCTGGTCATGGTTACCTTGGGCACAGCGCTTACCCAAAACGCACGGAGTAAACCGGCGGAAAATTGTGACCAAGGCACTCCCAGCTATCCCCCCGATTTTCCGATAAATATACGTTGCCGGTAGTACTGCCAAAACACAGCATATCGCCAGACACATCCAGCGCATGTCGCAACACTATATCGTGCGCATGTTGCTGTGGAAGCCCGGTGCGCAGGCTTTGCCAGGTTTCACCGCCGTCGGTGGTACGCGCAACATAGATGCCACCGTCGATAGCCATACGATGAGAGTCGGCGCGCGCGGGCACCACCCAGGCGGTACGACCATCGGTATCATCCACTGCAACGGGAAACCCGAAGTGGACACCACTGTCGGTATCACTCACTTTTCGCCAGCTGGCTGCGCCATCGTCACTGAAAAACACGCCGCAATGATTTTGTTGCCACAAATATTGTGGTGCGCCTTTACACGCTGTCACGAAATGGGGGTCGTGCCCCCAGTCAGCTTCGCCATCGGGCAAATAATCCATCACCATACCTTTGTTGCGCCCCTGCCAGGTTTGACCACCGTCGCGCGATTCCAGCACCCCCGCCGTCGAAACGGCGACGTATAGATGTGCACTGTCGCTCGGGTCGGCCACAATAGAATGGATGCCCGGTTCAAAAATACCGTAATCCATACTGGCGGGCGTTCCCATCCAGTGGTTCTGACTGGTGGCATCGCCAGCAAATAAATCACCGCCGCGGCTCTCGTGATTCCACAAGGGACGATTCAGCGCCCAGGTGTCACCCCCGTCGTCGCTCACAAACAGACCGCCGGGAATAGTGCCCGCATAAATACGGTTCGGCTGCTCGGCGGTGCCAAAGGTGATGTTCCAGATTTTGTAGACGCTGGCGCCTTGATAAGCCAGTTCTACTTGCGAATCGGTTTCGCTGTCGTCTGGCAGCGGTGGCCGTTGTGTAATGTGGCGCGCTCCCTCCGGGTATTTTAAGGAGGAAAGATCTTCCCAACTGGCCCCATTGTCTTTGGAGCGCGAAAGCTTTGCGCCCCAATGACCGTTATCCTGCGATGCCCAAAGTGTGCCGTCACGCGGGTCGCGGGCAGCGTAACAAATTGGAATACCCGCATGCTCAATCGGCCGCACTACCCAGCCTTGCGCTTGCCGATCGATAATAACCGTGCCCTTGCGGGTGCCTAATATAAGTAGGTTCGACATTATGAGGTTCCTTTCCTGTTGGGTGTCCTGTTGGATGTCCTATTGGATGTCCTGTTGGATGCCACTCACTATACGGGAACGTTCGACAATCTTGCATCATCAAACCCGCTGAAAATTACCACGGACAGATAGATTTTTCTGCCATGTTTTCTGGGCTGTTTATTCCGTAAATTACCTGGCAAACCGGTGCGAAAAAAATAACGCCACACCAATAAAAAGCGCTTGCTTAACACTAGAATTAAGCGTATATCGCACGAAAATTTTCCACGTTTGTCCGGCGCCCGACTGTTCTTGTCCAAGCCCGGGTGGATGTGCCACCTCCCGCCACTGGACACCCTATGATCACATCACTTTTTGTTGTTGAAGATACCGCATCGCTCGCCCTGGTGCCCGAAAATGCCGTGACCTTCGACACCTACTTAAAAGACTATCCCAAGCTCAACGAACCTCGCCTGCGGGTCATTAACCTGTGTGATACCAGTCGTTACCTGAGCCAGGGCTACTATTGCTCGCTGCTGGCGGAAGCGCGTCAGCACGATGTGTTGCCAAGCGTAAAAGTGATCAATAATTTACGCGCCAGCGGCGTTGGCGGCCTGTGGTTTAACGACAAGGTGCTGGGCAAAGATGTGTCTGCGGATGAAATTACCGGCGCACATCTTGTGTGTATGGGTGAAGTGGCCGATGTCCGCTTAAAAAAACTGGCACAGCGCGCATTCGAAGAGTTTTCAGCGCCGTTGCTGCGCATGGTTCTTAGCCGCGAAGCGTCTGGGCTTAAAGCGCACGTCACCCGGGTGAGCCTCGCCAGTTTAAGCGAAGCCGAGCAACGCTTCGCGCAGGATGTACTTGCCAGCTACGCGCGCCAGAGCTGGCGCAAGCGCGGCGCCAGTAAAAAGTATCGCTGGGAAATGGCCATGCTGGTCGACGAAAACGAAGCCGTACCCCCTAGCGATAAAGGTGCGCTAAGCCGATTTATCAGCGCCGGTAAAAAACTGGGCATTCGCATTCAGCAGGTCACCGCCGCCGACATTGGCAGCTTGAACCAGTACGACGGCTTGTTTATTCGCGAAACCACCGCGATAGACCACCACACGTACCGGCTCGCGCGCGAAGCCGAAGAGTCTGGTCTGGTGGTGATGGACGACCCGGAATCCATTTTGCGCTGCTGTAACAAGGTGTACCTGCACGACGCGTTCAATTACAAAAAAGTGCCCAGCCTGCGCACCGAGTTTGTCAGCGATGCAAACCGCGAAACCCTGGAAGGCCTGCAGGCGCGCTTTGGTTTTCCGCTGGTGTTAAAAATGCCGGAAGGCTCGTTTTCGCGCGGTGTATTTAAAGTGAGTTCGCCGGAAGAACTGGAGCAGGTCTGCCGCAAATTGTTAGCCGAATCGGCACTGGTGTTGGCTCAGGAATTTTTGTTTACCGAATTCGACTGGCGTATCGGCGTGCTCAATGGCCGCGCACTCTATGCGTGTCGCTACTATATGGCGCGCAACCACTGGCAGATCTACAACCACGGCAACAAGCGGCATTTCAGTGGCGGCTTTGATGCGCTCGCCACGTTTGAAGTGCCGCGCAAAGTACTCACTGCTGCGCTTAAAGCTGCCGCGGTGGTTGGCCAGGGCCTCTACGGTATCGACATAAAAGAAGTGGACGGCAAAGCCTACGTGTTGGAAGTGAACGACAACCCCAGCTTGGACCATGGCGTTGAAGATAAATATCTGGGCGATGAGCTTTACATGCAGATTATGTCCGAGTTTTCCCGTCGCCTAGAACTGCGAGGTCGCTAACGGGTGGACACCACCGATATTCGCCGGGCTCAGCTCGGCGACTTAAACGCGCTGCTCGCCCTCGAGCAGGCCTGCTTCAGTAACGATCGCCTGAGCAAACGCAGCTTTCGCCATTTTATCCAGGCGTCGCAAAGTACGCTTTTAGTCGCCGAGCACAGCGGCGTCATTCTCGCTTATGGCCTGGTGTGGCACCACAAGGGCACCCGCCTCGCGCGGCTCTATTCACTCGCGGTATCGCCCGAGGCGCGTGGCGCGGGTTTGGCGTCGCGACTGCTCGCCCGTCTGGAACAGAATGCCGCGGAGCGCGGGCGTTTGTACATGCGCCTGGAAGTGGCGAAAAACAATACCCGCGCAATTGCACTTTACCAGGCGCGGGACTACCGCATTTTTGGCGAGTACAGCGATTACTACGACGACCATACCGATGCTTTGCGGATGCAAAAGCAAATCCGCACGCTGTCGCAGGAAGGCGCGCAACATTCCACCCCCTGGTATCAGCAAACCACAGAATTCAGTTGCGGACCGGCCAGCCTGATGATGGCGATGGCGAGCTTTGCTAAAGGTGTTGAATGCAGCCAAACAATGGAGCTGGATATCTGGCGTGAGGCGACCACTATTTTTATGACCTCCGGCCACGGTGGTTGTCACCCGCTTGGCCTGGCACTGGCCGCGCGACGCCGTGAATTTGAGGTGCAGGCGTGGATTAACAACGACCAACCGCTGTTTTTGGACGGGGTCCGCAGCGACCACAAAAAATCCATCATGGCGGTGGTACACAACCACTTTGTCACTCAGTGCGCGGCCGAAGGTGTCGCGGTGAACTACGCTGAAGTGAGCCAGGATACGGTGGAAGACTGGCTGCAAAATGGCTTCGCGGTCGTGGTGTTAATCAGCACCTATCGCCTGGATGGCAAAAAAGCGCCGCACTGGGTCGTGGTAACCGGTGTCGACGACCAGTGTTTTTATTTGCACGACCCGGATTTAGACACCAAAACCCAATTGGCGATTGACTGCCAGCACGTCCCTATCGCAAGAGAAGACTTCGCCCGCATGACCGCCTTCGGCAGCAATCGGCTGCGCACCGCTGTGGCTATTCGCCCGGCAACCCATTAACAGGTTCGCTATGAGCACACAAAGCAGTTCCGCCATTAAACGCATTACCATCGCCCTGCTGGGGCGCAGCATTGATACCGAGCGGCGCGAAGAAGTGTTGATTGAAAAACTCGGCGCTGTGCGTTACCGCGATGCCTACGCCATCAGAACCGTCGCCGGGGAAGCCTGGTTGTTCGACTACGGGGTACTGGTAGGTTGGGATTTACCGGAAGATTTGCGCCAGCAACTGGTCAACGATCTCGAAGACATTATTGAAGATCCGTCGGCGAATTCGCTCACCGAACATTACTCCTACACCGTTGATTCCGGCCAGCCGTTCAGTGTGCAGCACGATATGTTAAGTATTCCGGATCAGGAACAGCTCACCCGCCTGGGATTGAGCCACGCTTTTGCGCAGTCGGCCAAACTCGGATTTTTTGAAGATGCCGCACAGCAGGTTATTCAGCGCAACGCTCATATTTCCAAGCAACTTGCCGCCACCGGCAAGGTGCCGTTAAGCCGCCGCGAACTGGCGAAACTGCGCGGTGTTTTATTCGATACAAGCAGTGACATTACCCTGCATTTTAACTTGCTGGATACACCAGAATTTTTCTGGGACTACCCGGAACTGGAAGCGGGCTATTTGCGTTTGGCGAAATATTTAGATCTGGCACCGCGCATCGAAATTATGAACAAGAAGCTCGGCACCATTCACGAATTGCTCGATATGCTGGCTGCCGAGCAACACCACAAACACTCGGCATTTCTGGAGTGGATAATTATCGTGTTAATTGCTGTCGATATTGTGGTGTATTTTCTTTAACTATGGACCCGGCAATCAATTAACCCGGCGATCAATCGGCGGTCAAATAGATGATCCTATCTCATTGATCGCGCGTATTTGAAACACTCACGAAAGTGTGTGAATTTTCTGATAGTTCTATGGCTTACATTGCTCATCGGGCAATGGCGGGCCCCCCTGCCCCGCCCATTAACTTCGCAATTTTTATTGCCAAGTAACTAACCAGCGGACGAGCCTTTGCCGCCTGCCGCAAACATGCGCGCAAAGAACGGCAGTACATCGCGCAATACCCGGCCATTGGTCCAGTGATCGTGGCCGTTTCCCCGATACTCCTCCGCTTCGTGCTCGATGCCGTAGTCTTCCAGCAAGCGCACAAAGTTCTGGTTGGCCAGCACGTGATCCTGATTGCTATCGTAACGACCCCAATCCAACTTAATACCCTGTAACTGTTTCAGGTTTTCGGCAGCGGCGGGAATCTGCGTGTCCAACAAAAAACGCGTGCGCAGAGTGTGAAAGTTTTTGCTGTCCACGACTATCTCGCCGTCGCTGTTACGCACGATAAAGTCTGCGTAAAAGGGGGGTTTGTCCGGGCGCGGAAGATACGCCTGTGCCATGGCCAGGAATACCGACTCGAAACCATCGGGGACGCCTGCCGGGTCTCTCGCCGTCAACAGCCGCGACCAGAAATCCCGCTGCGACATGGGCACCCATCCCAGGCCGGTGCCCACCGGGTGCATCGCGTAGACGCTGGCGGCCAGCTCAGGGTGGTACATCGCGATTTTTAATGCGCCATAGGCACCCGTGAATTCGCCGAGCAGGCCGCGTGCCTCCCGTGTGGCAAGCGTGCGAAAATGGCTGTCCACATAGGGCACCAGCTCTTCCACCACATGGTCCAGCCAACGCCCCGCCTGTGCGCTGTTTTCAAAGAAAGCGCCCGCCCCGGCCGTGGTAAAGTCTCCAGCAACCCAGATAAATTCTGGAATAATTCCCTGCGCCATAGCGAAGTCCAGGGTGCGCTGCAAATTGCCATCGGCGAATGCCTGTGTGTTGCTCCAGAATAAACCGTGAAAATGATAAAGCACCGGATAACGCTTACCGGAAGTGGCGTAGCCGGAGGGCAGGTAGAGTTTGATGTGGCGCTGCGGGTCGTAGCCTAAATGCTCACCCCCCAAAATTCGCGATCGCAAGGTGCGATCAATAATTTCTCCGGCACTCGCCGCACCCGACAATAAACAAAAGATAAAACACAGAAACAACCCCAAGTACGCCTTGCGCATAGTAAACCCCCTGCACGGTCTTCAATGAATAGTCATAAACGGTTTGCCAAATGGCGAACCGGATCATGCGCAGGGGCTAAGCACATGGCGACTCAGCGGGTCGGCTCGTACGCCTGAAGAGAGGATTTGACGGTGTTTGCACGGCGATATTCACTGGGAGTACAACCCAGGTAACGTTTAAACGCGGCGTTGAAGGTGGATTTGCTGTTAAACCCGGAAGCCAGCGCGACGTCCAATATCGTGCACTCTGGCGATGCCACAAGCCGCTCACTGGCCAGTTTAACGCGCGCGCGGTTGAGCAGTTCGAAAAAGCTACAATCGAATAGTTCATTTATAACCTGTGAACAATAGTGCTCACTCGCTCGCGCAGCAGTGGCCAGGTGATCCAGCTTGCGGGTGGGCGATGCGACCCAGCGCGGATCAGCCATCACCTGCTGAATACGCTCGGCAATGCGTTGTTTGTCCGCATCGACCAGGCCGGACTTTTTATACTTTTGATAGCGCCCATACTTCTTAGACTTCGCAACGGGCTTGATGCCGACTTGCGGTTTCGCCAGCAGCAAAAGCAGCAGCCCCAACAGCATCGCTACCTGGCCCCAGGACATCAACATGCTGACCAGTGTAGGTGGGCCCAGAGTGAGGCAGTGCAGCAGTTTGACTAACGCCAGCAACCACTGCACACACAAGAGCGCCACTAACACCTGATTAAACGCACTGGCGTCCTGCGCGCCGCTGCGCAACCAGCTTTGAACACTGGTCGGCGCCGCAAGATCGCAGCGAATCCGGTAAACACAGGTTGGCCAGTGGCAGAGAAAAAGCAGCAGACTGGCCCCATCGAGACAATTGACCCACAGCCAGTAGCCACTGCTGAATATCCGCGAACCGCTGTACGTGGACTGAAGCTGGGTGGTGTACACCAACGGCAATACCGCAACCATGCCCGCAACCGCAAGCCAGATATCCCACCGCCGCAACACATCCGCTCGTTTGAACGCCAGCAACAGCAGCGGGCCAAGTAGATGAGCGCTGGCCAATAAGAGACCCAGCCAAAGCGCCTTAGCCGGGGCGCGTTCGGCGTTTACTAATACCTCAAGGCACAACTGCACCACCAGAATACCCGCCAGCCACAGTTGCGCTCGCCCCAAGGTAGCGTTTGCGAAGGCGCTGCGCAAACCCGCCAGAACCAGCGCCAGGGCCACCAGCGGTGCCCCGAGAAAATAGATAACCGCACTGATATCGCCCACGTCAACTCCTGTTAATTTCTGGCTGCAGCGCTTGGATCTCACAACGGCTGTGTTGGACTACCCCGATTGATCCGCATTGCGGCGCTCAGCATGGCGCACTTTTTTCTCCAACCGTGTGAGCGCTAATTCGTGATGCAACCCTTTGTACAGGCTCACACACATCAGTAACAGTACCAGAGTAAACGGCAAACCGGTGGAGATGGCGCCCGCCTGCAATGCATCGAGCGCCTGCTTGCCGCCGCCAAACAGCAGCGTACCAGCAATCAATCCCTCCATGCTGGCCCAGAAGATACGCTGCGGCACCGGCGCATCCAGCTTGCCGCCTGCTGTAATGCTGTCGATTACCAGCGAGCCCGAATCCGACGAGGTCACAAAAAAGGTCAGCACCAGCACAATACCGAGGAAGCTGGAGATTTCGGTTAAGGGCAGTTGCTCCAGCATTTGAAACATCGACAGGGATACGCGGCTGATCCCATCGGCCAACTCGCCGACGCCGTTGATGCTTTGCTCTAGCGCGGCACCGCCAAACACTCCCATCCAGATCACCGTCACCAGGCAAGGAACCAGCAGCACCGCCACCAAAAATTCGCGCACAGTGCGACCGCGCGAAATGCGCGCGATAAACATCCCGACAAACGGCGACCAGGAGATCCACCAGGCCCAGTAGAACACCGTCCAGCCGTGCAACCAGGATTGATCGTCCCGCCCCAGCCAGTTGCTCAGCGGCAAAATATTCGCGGCATAACTCCATAGAGTGGTGCCAATCCAGCCCAGTAGATGCAATGTTGGCCCGGCAATAAACACAAACGCAAACAACAACAGCGCCATACCGATATTGATATTGCTGAGCAATTTAACGCCACCATCCACACCGCGCACCACACTGAAGATCGCCACCAGAGTAACGCCGATAACAATCGCGATTTGGGTGCTGACATCATTGCCAATGCCAAACAGAAAATGCAGCCCGCCAGCGGCCTGTTTTGCGCCGAGACCGAGGGAGGTTGCCAGCCCAAAAATAGTCGCCAGCACTGCAAGAATATCGATAAAGTGACCTACCCAACCCCACACGCGCTCGCCGAAAATCGGGTAAAACACAGAGCGAATTGTAAACGGCATACCTTTGCTGAAAGAGAAAAACGCCAGCGACAGCGCCACCACCGCGTATATCGACCAGGGGTGCAACCCCCAGTGAAACATGGTTGCCCCCATCGCCATCCGGGCCGCGGCCTGGGTTTCCGGTTCGGTATTAAACGGGGTACCGTACCAATCGGTGTAATAGGCGATAGGCTCCGCCACGCTCCAAAACATCAAGCCAATGCCCATGCCAGCGGCAAACAGCATGGCAAACCAGGACGGGGTGGAAAAGTCGGGAGTGGCATCTTTGCCGCCCAGTCGCAACTTGCCAACGGGCAGCACGATCAGCGCCAGACAAAAGACCACAAAAATATTGCCGGACGCCATAAACAGCCAGTCGAAGGTGTTGATGGTCCAGCTTTTCGCGCCGCCGAGAAAATCAGCAGATTGGGTTGGAAACAGTAGTGTGGCAAGCACGAAACCAATAATCAGAATCGCGCTGATAAAAAATACCGGGTTGTGTAAATCCATACCCATGGCCTGAATATTATCCTGGCCCACTTCAAAATCCGTATCGTACTGATCGCGCAAGGCTTGCAGCTCAGTTTTCGACATAATAATTTCTGTTTTAAATTGATGAGTAAAAACACCGTTTACTCGGGAAAGCGTGTAAAGCACCGTAAATAACTGTCAGCCTAGGGTGACCACACCCCTGGCAATAACCTTTTCCCCGACGGCAGAGCACACAGTTGCACGCAAACCCATGCAACCGCGGGTTCAGTTAAAGGTTAGCCGAGAAAGGACGACGGTCCGCGGGCAAAGGGGCTGCCCTCCGCCAGGTTTCGGGGTTCAAGATGGGAAAACGTCAGCGGGTTCGCTAAAAATAAATCGCGATTTAACACGGTACAGTATCCTTTATGCAGGTTTTGCCAAAGGCGCTGTGAAGCTCGAGGAAAAGCCAGGGCCTTCCCGAAAAGTCGGTGAATCACCGGAAGAGGTGCAAGCTACAGGTAGCGCAATGAAGATATAAATTGCAGCGCGACCTTAGCAAAATTGAGGATTTTTTTCGACCCACACCCCAAATCCGAGGCAAATATCACCTAAAACAACATCACTTGTGCGATATAAAACAAATAGACGCCACAAAATAAAGGCCCAGTAACAGCGACGCCTATCGAGATTTCTTACACCGCGCCGCCCCAGGCAACTCAAAAATACCCACATTCACGCAATGCCGCACGGCAGCCAAGGGTTTAGAATAGCCCGCCGTCAGCGACTAGATGCTTTCGCGCGCTTGCGGCCATAAAATTGCATAACGAACGTTCTTCTCATTGGAATTTGGAACCTATTTGTGGATTGGCAGGGCTGGTTTACTCTCCTTCTCACCGGAACAAGCCTGTTGTTACTGGTACTCACCCGCATAAAACCCCACCTGGTCATGATGGCCGTACTCACCGCGTTGAGCAGCCTCGGCATACTCACTGGCAGTGAAGCCCTGTCGGGCTTCAGCAACCCGGGGCTGATTACCGTGGCGGCCATGTTTATTATCGCCTGTGGAGTGCATCACTCGGGCGGGGTCGATATGCTCGTCAACAATGTGCTGGGCACGCCGACCACCACGCGCGGTGCGCTCGCACGTATTTTCGCCCCTATCGTGTTGTTGAGCGGTTTTTTGAACAACACCCCGGTGGTGGCCACCATGATTCCGGCAGTACACGCGTGGGCGCGCAAAATCAAAATTCCCGCGTCCAAACTGATGATTCCACTGAGCTACACCGCAATTCTCGGCGGCACCCTTACCCTCATTGGCACCAGTACAAACCTGGTAGTGAATGGCCAGTACCAGGCACTGACCGGCGAACCGGGCTTTTCGCTATTCGCCATCACCCCGGTGGGGCTGCCGGTGGCATTGCTGGGGCTTGCATTTATGTGGTTGTTTTTTCCCCACTGGTTGCCCGACCGCAGTAAAAAGCAGGCTTTTGCCAACCTGCGCGAATTCACCCTGGAGGTAGCTGTTGCTCCCAATGGCCCGCTGGTGGGCAAAACCGTCGCAGAGGCTGGGTTGCGCAACCTGCAGAGAATTTATCTGGTGGAAATCGAACGTCAGGGCACTATTGTGACGGCGGTGCCTTCGCAGGAGATTCTGCAGAGCAACGACCGCCTGGTGTTTGCTGGCGATACCCAGGCAATCTCCGATTTGCTGCGCATTAATGGCATTGTGCCCTCGCGGGAAAATGGCCACAGCGCGCCCTTAGAAGTGGACCGCGCCGAGCGCCGTTTGGTGGAAGCCGTGGTGTCACCCCATTGCGCGGCGGTGGGCAAAGCCATACGCGACGCGCGCTTTCGCGACCGCTATGGTGCGGCCGTGCTGGCCGTGGCGCGCGGCGGCGAACGGGTGAAGGGCAATTTGGGAACCATCAAACTGGCCGCCGGTGATACCCTTTTGCTGGAAGCGCGCCCGGCGTTTGTCTCCCGCCAGCGCTACGCCAAAGATTTTTTGCTGATTAACGACCTTAACGAGGACGCGCCACGCCACGAGCGCGCCTATATCGCCTGGGCCATTCTGGTTGGCGTTGTCGCCGCAGCCGGGCTGGGCTTGCTGAGCATGCTGGACGCGTCTTTGATTGGCGCGGGACTGATGATTGTTACCCGCTGCTGCTCCGTCAATCAGGCGGAACGCAGTCTCGATCTGCCGGTTATCGTCACCATTGCGGCATCCTTCTCGCTCGGCGCAGCACTGCAAAAAACCGGGGTCGCCACCTACATTGCTGAGGCGATTGTCACCTTCAGTTTCGGCCACGCCTGGCTGATGCTGGTGCTCACCTATTTCGTGGTGGCCCTGCTCACCGAAACCATTACCAACAACGCGGCGGCCGTAATCATGCTGCCTATTGTGCTGGAGATGACGGAAAAGGCCGGACTGAACAACGAGCCCTTTATTCTCGCGCTGATGATCGCCGCCTCTGCCAGTTTTGTCACACCCCTGGGGTACCAAACCAACTTGATGGTATTTGGCCCCGGCGGCTACCGCTTCAGTGACTTTACCCGCGTTGGCCTGCCGATGATGCTGTTCGTCGCCACCGCAACCCTCAGCTTGCTGTTGCTCGGCTACCCCTTGTACCCTTAAATGATATTCGGACAGGCGCGGGTTCACTTACAATCTGAACTCGCGGCCACTGCGTATACTCAAACCCTATACTGTTCACGTGGCTATCCGATTACTTTGATTAAAATGCCCGGACAACTTTCTTCGCGCCTGAGTTCTTGACCCAGGTGCCTGCAGCCCGGAATCGGCAGCCTCCTCTGAGAGCCATAGCCATAAATCCTCTAACACGAACTCTCTAAAAACTATTGTACGGAGCCCCCATGAAAACACGCGCAGCCGTTGCCTTTGCAGCGGGCCAACCTCTTCAAGTAATGGATGTCGACCTCGAAGGCCCAAAAGCGGGTGAAGTTCTTGTCGAAATAAAAGCCAGTGGCGTGTGTCATACCGATGCCTTCACGCTCTCTGGCGACGACCCCGAAGGCGCCTTTCCCGCAATTCTCGGCCACGAAGGTGCAGGCGTAGTGGTGGACGTGGGCCCCGGCGTGAAAGGCCTTAAGCCCGGTGATCACGTTATTCCCTTGTACACGCCCGAGTGCCGCGAGTGCGACTACTGCCTCAACCCAAAAACCAACCTGTGCCAGGCTATCCGCTCCACTCAGGGCCAGGGCGTTATGCCCGACGGCTCCAGCCGCTTTTCCATCGACGGCAAACCTATTTTGCACTACATGGGCTGCTCCACTTTTTCCAATTACACCGTGCTGCCAGAAATCGCGCTGGCAAAAATCCGCGAGGACGCGCCTTTCGATAAAGTCTGCTACATCGGCTGCGGTGTCACCACCGGTATTGGGGCCGTGGCCTTCACCATGAAGGTGGAAGCCGGCGCAACCGTCGCCGTGTTCGGTTTGGGCGGCATTGGTTTAAACGTTATTCAGGGTGCAAAAATGGTTGGCGCGACCCGCATCATCGGAGTCGATACCAACCCCGCCAAGGCCGAACTGGCGAAACAATTCGGGATGACGGATTTCGTTAACCCGAAGGACTACGACAGCGTGGTCGATCACCTGGTGCAAATGACCGGCGGCGGTGTGGACTACAGCTTTGAGTGTATCGGCAACGTGAATGTCATGCGCCAGGCGCTGGAATGCTGCCACAAAGGCTGGGGGCGCAGCTGCATTATTGGTGTCGCCGGTGCCGGACAGGAAATCAGCACCCGTCCGTTCCAGCTAGTCACAGGCCGCTCGTGGCATGGCTCGGCGTTTGGCGGGGCCCGCGGTCGCACCGACGTGCCGCGCATTGTGGACTGGTATATGGAAGGCAAGATCAATATCGACGATTTGATTACTCACACCATGCCACTGGACGAAATCAATAACGCGTTTGATTTAATGCACAAAGGCGAGAGCATTCGCTCCGTGGTGGTGTACTGATGGAAAAGCTGAGTGCCATCCAATGTTGCGGTGGTGAGCAACTGCGCTTTAAACACCGCTCGCACAGCCTGAACTGCGATATGACTTTCTCGGTGTTTTTACCGCAGGACGCTCAAAAAACTCCCGTACCCGTCATTTACTGGCTGAGCGGCTTAACCTGCACTGACGAAAATTTTGTAACCAAAGCAGGAGCCCAGCGCTTTGCCGCCGAATACGGTGTGGCGATAGTTGCCCCGGACACTAGCCCGCGCGGTGACGATGTACCGGACGATCCAAACGGCGCATGGGATTTCGGCAAGGGCGCAGGATTTTACGTGAATGCCACCGAGCAACCCTGGGCCGCGCACTACCGCATGTACGATTATGTGGTAACTGAGTTGCCCGCGCTTATTTCCCAGCATTTACCCGTGGATACTGCGCGCCAGAGTATTTTTGGCCACTCCATGGGTGGCCACGGCGCACTGACCATTGCGTTAAAAAACCCGGGAAAATACCGCTCCGTATCGGCGTTTTCACCGATATGCTCTCCGCTGAATTGCCCCTGGGGCGAAAAAGCGTTGGGGCAATATCTGGGCGACGACCGCAGCGCCTGGGAAGACTACGACACCTGCACACTTCTGGGCAAAGCACAAAGCCATCTGCCGGTACTGGTGGACCAGGGCTCGGCCGACAGCTTTCTAGTGGAGCAGTTGAAAACCGACCGATTATTGCGTGCGAGCACCGAGCACCAGTACCCGATGACCATTCGCATGCAAGCCGGTTACGACCACAGCTACTTTTTTATCGCGAGTTTTATCGACGAGCATATTGCATTTCACGCAAACCACCTGCTGTGGAGTTAGCGGGCTAACGCGTTATTGGCTATTTTTGAAAAAGTAATTACCAACAAGTACTAGGGCCTGTTAACACTAATTCGATTCATTCTGTTGCGGCTAAAATTTCGCTATCGAGTGATGCGGCACCCCGACGTTTAGAGCATAGTTTGGTTGTTCCAAATGAGCGATAAACAACGCTGAGAGCGGGATTTTAGCCGCAACCCGCAGGGCTGGGCTTGTATTTCCAGGCTGATGCGTTATTTTTCGCTCGTTTAGCCCGCTAAACAACGCCAAAAATGCCTTTCATCCTGAAAATACAGGCTCCAGCAGAGCGAATTGAATTAGTGTTAACAGGCCCTAGTAAAAAAGGGCGGAAATTCCGCCCTTTTTTACGTCACTACTGCATCAATATTTATTAGGTACAAACATTTCCGGCGGTAAATCCCTGCGCTCATATTCAGGATGAAATATTCGCTGCGGCAGTTCAATGCGCTCGCTTTCCACCTCTTGGTAAGGGATTTGCGTCAACAAATGATCGATACAATTCAACCGCGCCCGTTTTTTATCGTTACCCTCGACAATAAACCACGGGGCGTCGGGAATATTGGTGCGCGCGAAGGTTTCCTCTTTGGCCTTGGTGTAGGCCTCCCAGCGCACCCGGGATTCCAGATCCATGGGGCTCAACTTCCACTGTTTTAACGGGTCGTAAATGCGCATTAAAAAGCGCAGCTGTTGTTCTTCATCGGTAATGGAAAACCAGTATTTCAGCAGCCGAATTCCTGAATTCACCAGCATTTTTTCAAATTCTGGCACTTGCTGAAAAAAACTTTCCACCTCATTTTCCGTGGCGAACCCCATTACCCGCTCGACCCCGGAGCGGTTGTACCAGGAGCGATCGAACAATACGATTTCGCCACCGGCAGGCAAATGTTTAACATAGCGCTGAAAATACCACTGGGTTTGTTCGCGCTCAGTGGGCTTGGGCAGTGCCACCACGCGTACCACACGAGGGTTAAGTCGTTGGGTAATTCGCTTGATCACCCCACCTTTACCCGCCGCATCGCGCCCTTCAAACAAGATAGCGATTTTCTCGCCACTGGCCACCACCCAGTCCTGCAATTTAATCAGTTCCGTTTGCAGCATCAGTAATTGCTTGAAATAGGTGCGACGTGGAATGCTTTGCGGGTGCTCTTTTTTGTAAAGTTCCCGCAACTCCATCGACAATGTTGGTTCAGAGAATTCCAGTTCGTAGTCTTCGTCGATGGCATCTTCCAGCTCAGCCTGCAACCAGCTTAAATCGACATTATCGTCCAGGTCATCGAAGTAATCATTCATTGATAGAGACCGCAATTCCTACATCACGCTGTTAAAAAAGAGAAACGCCAGCGCGCTCAATAAACCCGCCGCCGGTAAAGTTATGACCCAGGCCATACCGATGGGTTTCATCAAGTTCCAATTGGTCTGGCGATTTACCAGGCCGATCCCCAACACAGCACCAATCAGAATATGGGTACTCGATACCGGCAGGCCCATTAACGATGCCATCATCACCACCGCTGCTGCCGCGAGTTCGGCGGAAAACCCCGACGCCGGATGCATTTTGGTCAGGTTGTGGCCCACCGTTTGAATAACTTCTTTACCGATAAACCAAAGCCCAGCAATAAGCGCCACACCGAAGGTGATCATCGCAATGCTTGGTACGGCAGCTTTGGAATTAAGTGCGCCGGTACGCAGTACATCGAGGATTGCGGCAAACGGGCCTATCGCGTTGGCGATATCGTTTGAACCGTGACTAAACGCAAAGCCCGAAGCAGTGAACACCTGCATCCAACTGAACATTAAAAAGGTGGAACGCTCAAGCGTAACGCCTTTCAGGTTTTTGGCGAAGATAAAGGTCGCCATCCAGATAGTGGCCCCCACCATGCCCATAATTAAATAATTGTGCAGCGTGCTCAGGCCCAGATGCATATTCTTCAAGCCCTTAAACAGGAGCATGGAGGAAATTATCATCCCGCCTGCCGCTGCTATTACAGGGACCCATACCTCCAGCGCCCGATGCGAGTCTATATCGTGTGTTTTCTGGTTAATCGCATGTAACCGCTGATAATAATCAGACTCCAGATCCTCTGGGTTATAATCCGGCTCCGCAATTACCGAAGCATCGCGCGCCATGGCACTGTTGTACGAGATGCGTTGCAGTTCGCTTAGCGTTTCAAACGCTTTTTTGTGTTCAGCGCGGTGCTGCCGCTTTTCCTCGCGCATTGCCGCAAGCTGCGCAGCCGCTTTGTCGTTGTACTGCAAAATGTGCTTTTTAATTTGCGCGTAAAGTACATAAGACACAGCACCACCTAGTACCGGTGACAACACCCACGAAATTGCGATAGTGCCGATTTTATCCCAGTGCACTAAATTCACGGCGCCCTGGCTACCCGCGACCAAAATACCAAGCGTTATGGAGCTGCCAACAATGCCACCAATAATCGAATGGGTGGTGGATACCGGCCAACCTTTTTTACTGGCAAACAATAACCAGAGCGCTGCAGCCAACAACGCCGACATCATGATGTAAACAAACTGCATGGGAGCAATGGCCACCGTCGACAAATCGACGATTCCCTTGCGTATGGTGGAAGTGACTTCACCACCGGCAATCACTGCACCGCTGACTTCGAAGATAGCGGCCACCGCCAGTGCCTGTTTAATGGTTAACGTACCGGCACCAACACTGGTACCAAAGGAGTTGGCCACATCGTTACCGCCAATGTTGAACGCCATAAAAACGCCAAACAGTGTCGCCAACACAAAAATAAAGCCCTGGTTACCGTTCACGTAACCAAACCCCCAAAACAAAAAATAGGTGGTCATCGCGACCAGGAGTACACCAAACAGCAAGCTGGTGTTAGAAAAGGGTAACAAGGAAGAAGCCCCGGTGCGTACCGGGTCGGAAATCTGAACACTCATAACGTGCCTCCCAGAGGGCAAAGCGCGACCCTTTTTCAACGGGCCTGTTACCGACGCAGGAGCATCCTCCCTCTGCTTCGGGCCAAACTGGGTAAGCTATCAACCTGGCATGACAATTCGGTGTCAGTTTTAGGTCAAACAGTAAGCGACTGGCGACACCCCGCCGAGCAGAGTGGGCACAATATCTCACACTAAAGAACTGGCCTAATCCACCTGCAAATCAGTTAATTCGTTAACAGAAAAAGTGCACAAAAAAAATGTAAAAAATCTTTAAAAACAAATAATAATCACAGACAGACCAGTATAAATCACAAAGTCCGCCCTATTTTTTACCGGCATTCTCCGTGCGTACATAATCTATACACAATTCACTTTGTCACCTATTGCCTCATACCAAATTCTGAACAATTATTCGCCCCCCTCCGGCCAACCAGCCGGTGCCATACAACGTATTTTTTATTTTGCTCTACAGAAAAAAAAGGAATTACTATGATTCGCGAAGTTTTACTCGTGGGGTTGATGTGTTCCGCCGTCGCACTGACCGGCTGCGGCGGCTCGGATGACAACGATAAGGATCCATCAGACAACAGCTCATCGACCTCATCCAGCTCCAGTTCGTCGTCCAGCAGCAGCTCCAGTTCATCCAGCAGCTCTGGATCAGTGCCTGGTGGCTCGACCTCATCCAGCAGTTCGAGCTCGTCGTCCAGCAGCTCCAGCTCATCGAGCAGCTCAGGTGCCGCAGCCAGTAGTTCCAGTTCATCGAGCAGTTCCAGCTCTTCTTCCAGCAGTTCAAGCTCCTCAAGTAGCTCCAGCTCTTCTTCCAGTAGTTCAAGTTCGTCGAGTAGTTCCAGTTCGTCTTCCAGCAGTTCGAGCTCATCGGGTACCGCCGCGCCCCGCGAAATTCGCTACGAATTCAGCGGGTCTGACGAAATCGATGACTGGAATACCACAACCTGGGGCAGTAGCACCGCTGATCCCATCATCCTCTACTCTGCCGAGAAACAGGCCCTGGAATTAGACACAGCCTGGAACAGCGACGACGATATTGCGGCAATTTTGTTCGGTGTAGATCCGCCCATCAATCTCAAAAACGGCTCGTTGAGCATGGACTTTATCGTTCCCGACGCCTACATCACTGATGGCCGCCCGGTATTCCGCTTCTTCGCGATCGATTCAGACGGCAATTTCAATTACATTCTTTGGGGCGACATGTTCAAGCAGACGCCTGATGATGACAACCGGTTTACCCTGACCAAACCCAATATGAATGTATCTACCCAAAACTTTGATCAAACCACAGTAACATCGGTTGGTGTGGTGATTCAGACAGGTGTGACAGAGGCTAAACCTGCTCCCCGGGTTAGCACATCGGAACATGTGTTTGTCGACAACGTGATACTTCGCAATCATGCCGCAAACAAGATCGCGACTGACCCGAACTTCGAATCTGACTTTCCGCTCGAACTTTCGACAGCGTGGAGTAGCTCTGTACCCCTTGCAATAAGTTTCGGGGCCATTGGTGGCGTGAAGAGCGTTAGCTACAAACCCGGTTCAACGGCAACGCAGTTCCGTAATCTCGTATACAAATCCAGTGACTTTCTTGACCTTAGCAATGCCACAATCACCATGAACCTGTCTGTGAACCAGTCATTCCTCGATAGTGGCGCTTCGCTGCAGGTAATGGCGCAGCGCGCGGGGGATGATTACGCGGGCGTTTACTGCAATGCTGTCCCTGCGGACACGGAGTGGTTTCGGGTCGAATGCCCGGTGGAGGGTGCCTTGACTCTGGGTAACGCCACCGAATTCCAGTACGGTGTGCAGACGCTAGGCGGTGACGGCAACGCTGACGCCAAAGTGTCGATTTACAATATACAGGTCACCCCCCAGAGCAATTAACTCTATTACTCATTGAGACCACGATTTCATTCTCACCTGCGATGTCATTCCCAGGCATTTATGACGGGTGAGAGGGAATCGTGGCCCCTGACGCCTATTCATACTTTTGAACTAACCCACTTCTTGAATATGGATCTAGAGCGTGAATTTAAGCGAAACCTTAAAAGCTTAATTGACGCCAAAAAAGAGATTTAGATCACATAACTACCGAAGTGACCACTCACATCCACTACCGTTCGGTCGCAAAAATCTACCTTCTGTCCTTCTGGATACTGTTTGCATTTGTCACCTATTGCCTCATACCAAATTCTGAACAATTATTTCCTCGCTCAGGCGCAGAGGTACAGCGCCTCACTACAATAATATTTTTCATCCGCTCTACAGACCTGAAAGGGAAATACTATGATTCGCAAGCTCGTACTCATGAGTATGATGTGTTCCGCTGTGGTTTTAACCGGTTGCGGCGGCTCCGATGATACCGACAGTGTTCCAGTGCCCGGTAACGGCTCAACAACATCGTCCAGTTCTTCCAGCAGCTCCAGCTCCTCCAGCAGCAGCTCAAGTTCGTCATCAAGTTCCAGCTCATCATCCAGCAGCTCCAGTTCATCTTCCAGCAGCAGCTCATCCAGCAGCTCCAGTTCTTCCAGCAGCTCCAGTTCTTCCAGCAGCTCATCCAGCAGTTCAGGCTCCGGCGCGACGCTGGAATATACCTTTGATGATGCCGCAGAAGTGGACGATTGGGATTCATCTGCCCAGGGCAATGCGGTCGCACCCGCCCTCTCGCACTCGGCGACTGAAGGCGCAATGGTTATTGAGCCTACCTGGGCTTCAGAAGACGACAGTTTCTATGTGTTCTATGAAGATGCCGATCCCGCGGTGATAACGGGTGCGGACATTTCACTGGACGTCTACGTTCCACAAGAATACGTGACTGATAAAAAAACAGCATTTATGTTGTTCTTTCACGATGTTAACGGTGAATATGCGAACGTGGGTTACAGGACCGCTGAAGGCTTGACCGGCGATGCCTACAACACTTTCACCATCACGAATCTTGGCGCAACCAACGGTACCGCCTTTGGCCACAAAAACGATAACTTTGATTTAACAAAGGTCGACACCTTTGGCCTGCAAGTTAATGCCAATAAGAAGCCGACTACAGTTACCGGCGACCTAATGATCGATAACGTCGTTTTAACCCTGGCGGAAGACAAAACCCCAACCACCCCGACCTACAATAGCGACTTTGCTATGGATTCCGGTTGGACGGCATCCTACGGCGCGCTCACTATGGACTACAGCGATGTGGACGGCGTGAAAAGTGTGTGGTTTGAACCTGGTTCGGGTGACGCAACGTATAGAAACCTTCTTTACGTTACAGATGCGTACACTGACCTGAGTAACGCTACAGTCTCTTTTACTGTTCAGGCTGATCAAGCGTTCATCGATAGCGGAGCGACGCTGCAAGCAATGGTACAACAAGCCGGATCTCCTTATGACGGCGTCTACTGCAATGTTGCGGCTACTACCACTGACGTGATGACTGTCGATTGTCTAGTAAACAAAGCCTTGCTACCAGCAGACGGCAAATACCAAATAGGCGTTCAGGTTACTGGAGACGTTACTTTCGCAGGAAAGGTTACCATTTACAGTGTTGAGGTTGAGCCTGCTCCCGCAAGCTAATAGCACATCTGGCTACTGAGCGAATTCGATTATCCGGTTGAGAATAACGGAGAACATCCAGCCGCTTAACGGCCAGAACAAAGTGCATTTGCACACCAACAAAAACGGCAGCCTCGGCTGCCGTTTTTATCCCCATTTATTTGCCGAACCTGTACCCCACCGACAAACCCACCGTACCGCGGAATTCCTTGCCGTTTAGCGCATCTGAATCAACCGCCGTTTCACCCAGTGCCTGGCCATTAGCGTAACCGCCGTTCAAACTGGACTGCTCTTGCACCCCGACCAGCAGACTTACCAGAACATTCTGTTTGATAATCAAACTGCCCCCCAACACCACTACCACATCGCTATTGTTCACACCCAAACCTGCAGTAATGCCGTACTCAACTGTTTTGCCACGGCTCCCCATGGGCATGGTAAATAAAGCCGTTGGCACATAGAGTATGTCGTCCTGACTTTCCTGCCGCGCAACCGTATAGGTGGTTTTGCCGTCGTCAGCGACCGTCGGTTTGGAATACCATTCGGTGCCCTGGTTTTTAAGAAAGGTAAAGCCCACGTGGGTATAAAATTTTTCCTGTGCTCCAGAAATAACATGCTCGTAGAAAGAGCGTGTGAGCTTTTTGTCTTTATCCTGCGTTTTTATCAGCAGGGTAACCCGCTCGCCGTGAGCAACCGAGACTTTAAAAACCGCTGACTGGGTTGACTCAATCGCGGATTTTGCTGCATAGGTGATTTCTGACGTGCGGCATTGTTCATCGTCCAACAGGGTTTTAACTTGCGTCAGGTGGAACCCAACCATGGCAGGGTTAGTTTCATCCTGGAGTTTCTTCGTTGCAGTTTTTAAGTCGCTGCAGGGGTCGGCGGCCCCCTTAGTATTAGTACCCTCCGCTGCAGTTTCCATTGCCGTTTCTGAATCGTCAGTCGACTTGGACCTCGGATCTTTCAACGCTTCCACCTCAATTTTTTCAGCGGTTATTTCCACCGAAAAATAATCTTTTACCCCCGGTGGAATATTTATCACCCGAACATAAAAGGTGCCTTCCACATCCGAGTCCCGCAGAATCACAGGGTAATTTTTAGCAAGGTCAATCTCCGTCGGTTTTTCCTTGTCGGTCGATAAGGCTGCAAAGCCCGGTATCGCGCAACCCCATGCCAGAACCAAAGCGAGTAATTGTTTAATCATCATTTCTTTCTCCACAGAATGTCCATTTCCTCTCTCACAGCGAACGCACCACTGCAAAAGACGTTGTCGCGTGGCATTCGCCGACGCCGTTATTCCTTATGTGAAAGAAGCGACAGGTTTATCCCATGTTTCCTGTAAAAAAAGGCGTGAAAAGCAGCTTATCCAGTAACTTAAGACCAAAGTCGCAGAGCGGTTGACGCAATTATCAACAGTTAGTAGAGTCCATATGGCGCTTTTCACGCCATCCCTAATAAAAATAACCGGGCGACATTCTGAGGTCGCAGAGGTAAAGGTTCTTTTATGTCGATTTATACGCTTAAGAAATTCACCGCAACCATAGCGGTTGCGGGCTCAATACTGCTTTCCCCGCTCTGGGCCAACGCTCAAGTTGCCGCTGGAGTGCTCACCGAAATTACCAATTTTGGCGATAACCCCACCGAACTGGGTATGCACCTGTATGTGCCGGAAAACTTAGAAAACAATGCGCCGGTGCTGCTGGCCATGCATTATTGCGGCGGCAGCGGCCCCGCATTTTTTAACGGCACTCAGTTTGATGAGCTGGCTGACCAGTACGGCTATATCGTTATCTACCCGAGCGAACCCGACACGGCGGCCCGCAACAACACCAACTGTTTTGATGCCAGCTCTGACGCATCGCTGAACGGTACCGGCAGTGACCCGATTGGCCTGATGTCGATGGTCAACTACGTGCGCAGTCATTACAACGTGGACGATTCGCGTATTTTTGCGGTGGGCTTGAGTTCCGGCGGCATGATGACCAACGTGATGCTCGCGCTGCATCCAGACGTATTCGCCGCAGGCGCTGCCTTTGCAGGGCTGCCGTTCACCTGTTTTGCCGCCAGCCAGCCCGCAGGGTGGAATAGCGCCTGTGCCAACGGCACATTGGATAAAACCGCGCAGCAATGGGGTGATGCGGTGCGCAACGTCAACCCGGGTTATAACGGCCCCTGGCCGCGCATGCAGTTGTGGCACGGTACCAAAGATGGCACCCTCGATTACGCCAACTTTGGCGAGGCCATAGAGCAGTGGACCAATGTGCATGGGTTAAGCCAAACCCCGCTGAGCACCACCACTGACGGTATTAACACCCGTACCCGGTACGGCAACGACAGCGAAAAGCCACTGGTGGAGGCGAACAGCCTGGCTGATGCAGACCACGATTTTCTATTTAGCAACGGCGCTTTCTATGCCAAAGAAGCGATACGCTTTTTTGGGCTGGACGTACCTGCGGATACCTCAAGCAGCAGCTCAAGTTCTTCGAGTAGTTCCAGTAGCTCGAGCAGTTCCAGTTCGTCCAGTAGTTCCAGCTCTTCGAGCAGCTCAAGTTCTTCCAGTAGCTCCAGCTCTTCCAGCAGTTCGAGTTCGTCCAGCAGCTCTTCCGGCGGAAGCAGCGGCGGCGGTGCGTCCAGCCCCTGGCTGTTGCTGGTCGGTGCCGCGTTGGTGTTGATGGGCCGCCGCAAACGCAAGTTGGCGTAGTTAAAATACCACCCACAAAAAAGCCAGCAATTTGCTGGCTTTTTCGTTTTACCTGAGGCGATCAGGATTTGGCTAATTCTGCCTCGATACACGCCACCAGACGCGGATCATCTGCGGTTACATCCGGAGCAAAACGCGCAACCACCTCGCCGCTGCGGCCGACCACAAACTTTTCGAAATTCCACAAAATGTCGGCCGGGTTATCCCGCTCTACGCCATGGCCTTTTAATTTCTCGCGGAACGGGCCATCGCCCTCGGCGCTCGGTTGTGCGTCGGTCAGGGCGTCGTACAGCGGGTGCTTGTCGTCGCCCAGTACAGAGATTTTTTCAAACATCGGGAAGCTGACATTAAAGTTAAGGCTGCAAAACTCTTGAATTTCTTCGTTGCTACCAGGCTCCTGCCCCATAAAATTGTTGGCGGGAAAACCTAAGATTTCCAGGCCATCGCCCTGCTTGTCGGCATAGAGTTTTTGCAACCCTTCATACTGCGGGGTTAAGCCACATTTCGAGGCCACATTGACAACCAGGAGAACTTTACCTTGGTAGTCCGCCAGGGTTTGTTGCTCGCCATCGATGCGATTGACAGGAATATTCTGAACAGCACTCATTAACTTCTCCTCACAATTTGGGTTGTTGTGCAATATGAGATAAGACAGGCACATTCAAAAATAGTGCGCCGGCGCGTTTTCGATGCGTTGCTCGCTGCTCGTGATTGACGGTCACGCGGGTTACAGGCACGGGTGCGCCAGCGCGCCAGCCTCGGCGAACACTTCGCGGCTGAACTCAAAATAGCCGCTCGTGTCACGTCCGGCATCTGCCCTGCCAAACCAGCATAATTCAGGTGTGAGCCGTAAATTCCACAATTGCTGAGTATCTGGGGTCGGGCTGGCAAAACTCTCTGGATTAACCACGGCGACGTTGGTGCCCCCGGCTAAACGCGCCGACGGAAACCAGAAAAAATCTGCCCCCATTTCCCGCAGCCGAGTACCCAACGCCTGGGTGTACCCCCAATTGCCGGGCTCGGTTAGTTTGGCTTGAATATGCTGAAAGTGGTTTGCCGCCAGGTCGCAGCCGCGACCTGTGCGCAGTCGCACAGAAAATACAGTGCGCGCATCGGTGATTTCAGCCAATGGGCCCATCTCCACCGCACCCTGCTGAAACAGCCACAAGTAAACCGCCGTTTCTGCCAGTGCGGTTTCCTGCTCCTGGGCCGCATAAAAAATTCCTCGCTCCCAGCGGGTACCATAGCGTGAACCGTGGCGTAACGGGGGGTAACGGAAAGGCGTCGCCAATAAATAGGACAGCTTTTCGCACGCATCGGGCACGGGCGGCTTACAACCTTCCAACAATTGCTCCAGGCGCAACTGTTCGTCCGCATTGCGGGTAATCGCGCGGGTGGCTGCCGTACCCTGGGTTTCAACAACACGCCATGCAAGCCCTACCAGCGGAACCAGCGCTATCGGTAACTGGCTGACACTTTCGGCAATCTGCACTTAAATTTTTCCCCGCATGGCATCCAGATACCAGATGACTTCGCTGAGGCCCAGAGCGGTTTGAATGAGGTCGATGGGCTTCTGTAAATTGAGATGGTGGTTTGGCGTGTTCATCCAGTGTTTCATCGCATCGACGTTGCCACCTACAATGGCGTAGAGCGAGCGGTAAACACGAATAACCAGCAGCGCCAGCTCAAACGGCTTGCTGCTGGGGGCGATCGCTTCATCGGCCTGATGGGTGCTGGCCTTTTTCTTAATGCGCGCCACCGTTGCGCGGGAAACGCCGAGTACCTGAGCCAACTGATCCTGGGTGATCCCCAGAGATGGACAGGCATCGAGTAACGCATTGGCAACAATCGCGCTATCACTCTGCACAATGGACGGCTTCATCAGAACCAACCTCAAATTCACCATAATTTGTAAAATTGTGTCATTTGATACAATTTAATGCAAGTGTCCGTTGCACAAATTTTAATAGCCGTACAAATGACGCCCCGCAGCACCCTCACTCGGCGCCAAAGAGCTATTCTCGTAGGACACAACTACGGAGAACAGCGATGCTTCCTTGGCTCTGGTTCTGGGCGCCACAACTGCATTTTCCTTTGAGTGGCAATGTGGAGCAGGATATAAATACCATCACACGGAAATGGTTTGCTGGTATTCCCGCGTCCGCAGGGGACGGCGATATCGAGCGACAGGCGGTCAAAGTTGCGAGCTATGGCCGCCAGCTGGGTTTATTAACTGAACTGATTTTGGAGCTTGCGCAGAAGGCCCCCGAAAAATCCCCTCGAGCGATTGAGGTGTGCGAACGCCTGGCAGACATTCAACACAGTATCGCGCAACTCAAACAACCGAACGCTAAAAATACCGATATGGCAGAGCAGCTGCTGGCGTTGCAACAACAGGACCCAGCAAGGTTTCGCACCCTCTGTGCAAGCTTGTGTGAAACGGGAATCAGCGAGACCTAAACCAGTAGACGATAGCCGCCAAACAGTACGCCAATGGCAAGAATCCAACTTCCTAACGCGCGTACGCCAATCACACACCAGGCCCAACGGCGACACAGCCAATAGATGATGGCGGTCATACTCAACATAACCCAGTGCGAAGCCAGGGTTACACCCGCCGCATACAATACTAGCGCCCGCCCCTCGAGCGCCGGCTCGGCATGTGCCATACCGTGCAGAACGCCAATGCTACTCACCAGTATCACCCACACCCAGGCGGGCAGAGCCCTGCCTGCGACCGCGACCAACGCCACGCCGAACGTGGCAATCAGGCCAAATTCCAGACTCTGGCCTGGCGGCATGAACAGGCCGCACACCACACCCAAACCCACCACCAAGGGGAACAACCACAGCATACAACGCGCTTGCGGCAGCGCCTGCACCCCATTCCCCAGCGCCAACGCCAGCCAGGGCACTAGGTGAATTACACTGGTGAGCGGATGCAGCAAGCCACTGTAAAAATCCCCAAAGCGGTCGGAAACCAGATGCGCATGCGCCAGCGATGGTAAGCAAAACCCCACAAAAAGACATAAATAACGCGCGCGATTCACCCGGCTCCCCCAGCTGCAGCCAGTAAAAAATAGCCGCCACATACGGCGATGCCTGCGCCCAGCGCCCGCACCCATTGCGCACCACGAGGCCAGTGCGCTAGAGCGCCCAGGCCAATACCGCACAAATGCAGCAGCCCTGTCGCTACTACAAACCCTGCGCCATAGGCCAGCGGGTCAGCGGCTTGCGGCAGTTCTCGCCCGTGCGCATAGCCGTGAAAGAGAGCAAATAGCGCTACCAGTAACCCAGCCAGCCACAAAGGCGCACGCCATGCGAAGCCCACCGCCAATCCCAGCGCGATGGCCGATACCGCGATGCCGATTTCGAGGCCCGGCAGCGGCAGCCCCGCCAAACCAGCGAGGCCACCCAATGCCATCACCAGGGGAAAGGTAATTGGCAGCAACCAGATCGCTGGCTGTCGCAATTGCGCGCCCCAAAGGCCGACCGCAATCATCGCCACCAGGTGATCAAGACCTTTCACCGGGTGTATCAACCCGCTCAACAAGCCGCCAGCAACACCGACGTCGGTATGGCCCAAAGCGGGAAAAGAGATTAACGTGAGCAGAAACCAAAAAAGCCGAAGTCGGGAAGATAAGCGCATTAATTTATCCAGAGAACATCATCGAAACACGAGCAACAAACCAATAGCTGGCAATAGCGCCAACACCATAGATCGCACCGGTGCAGATTCGCTCGGATAAAATCACACCCAAACTGCGATAACTCGCGAACATTCCCAACACCAGCCCGACGAACAACAGCTGCCCCGCTTCCACCCCCAAATTGAAGAACACTAGCGCCCCTACCAGGGTGTGCTGATCCAACCCCAAACTGACCAGCCCGCCAGCAAACCCCAGCCCGTGCAACAGGCCAAACCCGAAGGCCACTACCCAGGGCGCGCGTTGGCTCCAGCCAGTACGTCCGCGCTGACGATGAACAACTTCGACCGCCAGCACGGCGATACTCAGGGCAATGAGTGCGTTCACCAGCACTTCATTCACGGTGATCCAGCCGAACACCGCGACAGCGAGGCTGACGGAATGTGCCAGGGTAAAAGCGGTAATCGTTTTTACCAAATCCGCCAAGCCCCGGGTTAACAGCAATAGCCCCAACACGAACAGAAGATGGTCCACACCCAGCACGATATGTTCTATTCCCAAGGGCAGGTAGACCGCAGCGGTGTGCCGCAACCTATTACCCGCCGCAGGTTCCAGCATGATTTCCTGTTGTGCGGCAGTAAGTGTATAAGTCTGGGCAGCGGCCTCACCGGGCAGAGCTCGCACAAGCAGCACAACTGCAGCGTAGCGCCGCCCAAGACCATCGACCTTGAGCCTGCCCACCAGGCCTTTTCTACCGCACGCCAATACCTGCACTTGTAACTCACAATGTCCGGGAAAAGCGACATGCAGCGCCGCGTCGATATCGGCGGGAGACCAGCTCAGTGAGTAACGCCCTGCATCAATTTCAGTTAGCGTCAATGACACCACTGGTGTGTCATGCGCGCGGATACCGATAGACACCAGCAGAAGTAAGCCCGCAAGCAGACCGGTTAACCACAACCGCACTCGCTGCATATTAACGAGCGTCTTCAGATTTAACGGCATGAGCAATCGCGTCGGCGACCGTTTGCGGCAGCTCGGGCGGCGCCGTAATTTGGTAGCCTTGCGCCATGCGCGCTACTTCCGCAGCAATCCGTCGCTGTTGCTCCGCGCGCTGCCAATCGCGCGCAACACGCGGTCGCACCGCCTCAAATTCAGCGCTCTGGGCCGGGTAGACGCGGGTCACTCTCGCCACCTGCGCCCCGCGTTGCGTTGCCACGGCCTGCCAATTGTAGGGTTCCCGTAAAAGCGCGGCACTGGCTAACTCGCCATATATAGCAACGACATTACTCTGCGGCCGATGACGCAGGCTCGTGGTGGCTTGCGGCCACTCGGCGGGTGCTATTTGCTCGCGCCACTGAGCTGCTAGCTCCTTGGCTTCCGACAACCCGCCCGCAACGAAGCGCTGCTCAAGGTCGTAGTGCGCGGGCGTATCGTAGGCGTTGTGATGTGCCTGAAAAAACCTTTCCAGTTCATCGCGAGAGGGTTCCCCGAGCGGACTCTGGTGCTGCACGACTGCGCGCATTTGGGAGGCAAGGCGGTTGCGAATGACGTCGTCGCCCTGCGCCAGTTTCAACTCGCGCGCTTCGCGTACCAACACTTCATCCGTCACCCAGCGTACAGCTAATTCGCTCAGTTCTTCCTGCGTCGGGGAACGGCCACGGGCCTGGGTGAAATTGCCTGCTAACTCGTTGAGCGTTTCCGGCGCCAGCACAATATTTTGCGTTGGCGCAGCGGTTGGCGTGAGCCAGCATTCCAGGCCAAACAGAACGCCGCCCAGGAGAAGGAAATGAAGCAAGGGTTCGCGCAGAAATGACGGGGACATAGAGCGTTTTCTGAGGAAAAGCGCAATTTTAGGCCGGTTAGGCTCCTGCAGGCCAGCACTCAGGCAACTGTCAGCGCAACACCAAAATCGCGCTAGCCTTTGGCGAGTTCATCCGTGGCAAATTGCAACTCGCACAGCCGACGATACAGTGCCGAACTGGTTTGCAGCGAAGTGTGGGTACCGGAATCGATAATTTCGCCGTCTTGCATCACCAGAATTCGGTCGGCATGTACTACGGTCGCGAGGCGGTGCGCAATAATGAGCGTGGTTCGCTCGCGCATCAAATCGTTTAACGCGGCCTGCACATAATGCTCACTCTCAGCATCCAGCGCACTGGTGGCTTCGTCCAGCAACAAAATCGGAGGATCTTTTAAGATAGCCCTGGCGATAGCGATCCGCTGCTTCTGGCCGCCGGACAAACGCACCCCGCGCTCGCCGAGAAAACTGTCGTAGCCCTCCGGAAGCGCCGCGATAAAGTCGTGAGCGTGGGCTTTGCGCGCAGCCTCCATCACCGCCGCATCCGATGCCTGCGGATTGCCATAACGAATATTACGCCATACATCGGCGCTGAACAGCACCGGGTTTTGTGGCACCAGACCCACGCGCCCGCGCAAATCTGCCAGCGCCAAAGCCCGATAAGGATGGTTAAACTGGCGAATCTCGCCCTGCTGCGGGTCGTAAAAGCGCTCCAGCAGCTCGAACAGGGTACTTTTACCGGCGCCAGAAGGGCCAACTAACGCCACCGTTTCACCCTGCTTAATCGTCAGGCTAAGGTTGTTCAATGCCAGTTTTTTCGGTCGGGATGGATAGGCGAAAGAAACATTTTCAAGCTCGATCGCGTTGCTCGCGTTCGCTGCCATCTGCCCATTCGCCGGTGCGCGGTTTTGCATGTTTGCGGGCTCGGGCGGATCGCAAATATCAGGCGCCACCTGCAGCAGTTCCATCAACCGCTCGGCGGCACCAGCCGCGCGCTGAACTTCGCCGTACACCTCCGCCAGGGTCGCCAGCGACATTGCCACCATAAGCGCGTAAAACACGAAGGCGCCGAGATCGCCGGGCGATATAGTGCCCGCCAGCACGTCGCTGCCACCGACCCACAACATGGCGCAAATGCCCAGAAACATCAGCAACATCACACTGCCAAATAACATTGCCCGCTCGCGAATGCGGGTGCGCGCCACCGCAAAAGCCTGCTCCACCTCAACGCCAAATGCGTGGCGCTCTTCGGCCTCCCGCGTGTAGCTTTGCACGGCTTTTATATTCTGGATAATTTCGCCCGCATAGCTGCCTACATCGGCAATGGTGTCCTGGCTATGACGGGAAAGCTTGCGCACCCGGCGCCCCAGAATCAGAACAGGAACCAACGCCAGCGGAATACCCACCAATACCAATGCCGTCAATTTAAGATTGGTCACCAACAGCATCGCAATGCCCCCCACCAGCGTCAACGCATTGCGCAGCGCCATAGAGAAACTCGAACCGACGATAGTCTGCAATAACGTGGTATCTGTGGTGAGGCGGCTCATCAGCTCGCCACTCTGGTTCTCCTCAAAGTAGCTGGGCTCTAGCAGCAGGAGATGATCAAACACCGCGCGGCGGATGTCTGCGCTTACCCGTTCACCCAACCACGACATCGTGTAAAAGCGAACGAATGTGCCCACCGCAATCATCGTGATAAGCCCAGCGAGAATGCCAAGCGCCACCGCAAGTTCGCGTTGCGACTGCACCACAAACAGGTTGTTGATCACCAGCTTCACCGACTGGCCAAGGCTGAGGCTGATTCCAGCAACGACCACCAAAGCAGTAATCGCGATGACGATCCGGCCGCGATAAGGTGTGATAAAGCGGAGCATCGGCAGCAGCGTTTGCCGGGCGGAAAGTAATGAGGGCGTCGAAGGCATGAAAAGTCGCTGAAAGTTAACACTCGGGCGCTCATCATAACGGCGTACAAGTCATTGAAGTGTGGGGGCCGCGGACTTACTCAGGTTTTGCGCGCAATGAGAAACAGCGCGCGGTCGGGCGCGGGTTGCCAGTCTTCCTCAATAGTAAAACCGGCAGTTTGCACGGTGTCGCGCAAGCCGTTTGCCGCCAGTTGATTAATTGCCGGAGTCACTCCAAGCCGTTGTGTCACCGGCAGCATCCAGCGCAACAGGGGATCGAAATCGGCGAAGCAGAACGTACTGCTGATAAACAGTCCGCCTGGCTTTAGGGCCGTATGCAGTTTGTGGAGTACCGCGTCGAGGTCGCGGACAAGATGGAGGATACTAAAGCCCATCACCAGGTCGAAATGCGCGCGCCCCAAACTTCGGCTTTCGATGGCATCGCGCATAAACTGCAGGTTGGCGAGGCCAGCGGCACTGCGCTTTTTCTCTGCGATTTCCAGCATCTTAAAGGACACATCTATCGCGACATAATCCGCCACCAGAGGCGCGTGCCGAACCGCCATGCTGCCGGTGCCACAGCCAAACTCCAGCACCCGCATGTGAGACGTGAGCCGGCCCCGGGTTTGCTCGAGTTTGTGGTGGTAATCGTCCGGAAAGCGGATAGGCAGCGCCGCATATTGCTCCGCGATTCTGTCCCAGAAATAGGGGTTCCGTGTCATACCGTGCCTCCCTGTGGATTGAAAGAGGCACCGGTTTATCGGCGACTCAGGCCATCAGTTCGTTAAGCATAGCCTCCAGATCCGCCACCCGCTGCTCGAGCTCTGTCACCCGCTGCTCCAACGCCGGGGTCGCCTCGCTAGCTACGCCAGCCTCCGCCGAAAAGGCTGAAACCTGAGGCTCTGCATCACCAAATAAATGCGCATAGCGCGCTTCGCGTCGCCCCGGCTCTCGCGCCAGTTGAACCACATATTCTTTCTGCTCTAATTCGGCGAGTGAGGCTTCGGCCTGCTGCACATTGTCGAATTCAAACAGGCGCTGACTGCGTGAACGCAGCTCGCCTGGCGTTTGCGGCCCGCGCAGAAACAGCATGCACAGTATCGCCTGTTGCGCTTTGTTAAATTTATATTGGGCAAACTCTGTGCCGCTGAAGCGATGCTGGTATTTACTAACACGTGTACCAATACGAACTTCGGATACAACGGATTTTTCAATAAGCTGAGTAACGGCATCCAGCACATCACTCTCACTTACCTGCATTACAGGTTCGCGGTTGGTTTTTTGATTGCAACCAGTCGTTAACGCGTTTAGTGACAATGGATATTGGTCCGGCGTAGTAACCGCCTTTTCCATCAATACACCTAAAACGCGGGTTTCGATATCAGTTAGCTTCATAATTGGGTTTCTGTCTCAGCATCGGCATTTAAGCAGTAAATGCTACCGTAAAATGCCCGCAGTGGTTGTTTTTTACTTCCTCTGACCAACTTTAGCCCAGTGGTATAAGCGTTTAGCGAAAAATCCCGCCAAGTGACAAAAGTGAAGACACCTGCCCCCAACCGCTTAGTGGTAGGATGGGCGCCCAAGTTTCACGCGGGAGCACCCGCAGCAAAAATTGCGCAGAGGAAAAGTTGGTGATTTTGCAGGATGTGGTTATCGGAGTGTGTGTCGCTGGCCTGCTGGGTTTGGTCTGGCAACACCTGAGTATCAGTCAACACGCCTATCGGTTGGTCGCCAGGCAAACGCGGGACCGGGGCGTAAATTTGCTCGATCAAAGCATTGTGCTGCGGCGAATATCACTGCGGCCCAGCGCGAGTTCCTTATTCGCCGTCAGGCGGGTCTACAGCTTCGAATTCGCAACCTTGGGAGACGAGCGCTACCCGGGCACAATTGAATTGCTGGGTAAACGACAGATAAACATCACCCTGGCACCGTTCAAAACTGAGACGCTGCAGGGTGAAAATCAACTTGATGGGTAGTAGGGGTTGGCCCGGCAGGTGAACCGGGCCAGAGGCGAGAGAACGCTAGGCGAAGTTGGTGTCCGCCCAAATACCTTCGAGCACAAGCTTACGAGTGTAGTTGTCCACATCCTTGCGATCTTCCCTGAGAATAGCAATCAGACGCTCCGCTGACCGCTCTGCCGTGACACGCGATTTAAATGGACCTATGTCCTTGCCCTCGCGCGTGGCAATGTACCAATCTTCTCCGACGCGAAAGCATCGGTCTGTTCTATACCAGGTTCTTTCACCTTCACCTTTTCGATAAATCACGTGTCCGCCCCTCTGACTTTTTTGAATTAATTGCGGTTTTTACGGTTACATACGTCACACTGCAATTGATAGGCCAATCACAAAAATGTCATATGTAACAATGATGTAAGTACCGACAAGCGGGGCGCACGACTAATAATGTTAAAATAACCGACAGTATCAAAAATTCTTTTAGATCAATAACTTAGAGTAATTAAACGCGAATTGTTAAGAATCGCGCCACTTGATATTGCAGCCCATCGACGGATATTGCTTGGTGGGAGCGCCCTTGCCATTGAGTAAATCTTGCAAAACCTGACGTAAAGTTTCCCCTGTCGACGGATTTTTGGCCGAATCGTAATTGCCAGACGAGATTCTATCCGGTCGGCTGCCGTCGAACTCACCGCGATACACCAGCGTGCGATCCGCGTCAAACACGAAAATATCTGGCGTACAGGCGGCGTCGTAGGCGCGTGCCACTTCCTGAGTTTCGTCCCACAAATACGCGAAAGGGTAGCCGCGAAACGCTTTTTCCTCGCGCATTTTCTCGAAGCTGTCCGCCGGATATGCCTGGGTGTCGTTACTGTTAATACCCACAAAAGACACGCCCATAGGCATGGTCTCTTCGGCCAGTTCTGCCAGCGCGGAGGAGATGTGGATCACATACGGGCAGTGATTACACATAAACACCACAACCAGTAATTTGGAGCTGTTAAAGTCGCTGAGAGAAACAGTGATGCCTTCAGTGGAAGGCAGAGAAAAGTCAGGCGCGCTGGTACCCAGCGCCATCATGGTGGATTCCGTAAGAGACATGCATGCTCCAGAGAGTCAGTAGAGGAGGCACAACCTTACCCTAGCCGTTGCCAAAACCCAATGGGTTTACAAGAGCAACAAAGCTTGACATACTGTACAAACAAACAGTACACACCCTCAACGGAGACCTTGTGTTATGCCTGTAATCGCAGTTTGGAAATGTGACCGGGACGGAAGTATGTTCGACGATAAAAAAGCCGCAGAAGCGCACGATAACATGTTGGAACTGGCAGCTAACATCACCCAGCTGATAGAGAGCCGTATTTCCGGCATAAGCGATGAAAATCTAGAGGCCATTGGCTTACTGCTGGCCAAAAACAGTGATGCACTGGCTAAAGCCTGTAAAGGTAAACCGTCGGTCTTGCTGGAACTAGAGGAAGCCGACACCGAAACTACCGAAGACAGCTCATCTAAGGTTACTGCCATCAACGGTTAAGCGAAGCACAACCAGAGAGTTATTTCGCGTAAAAACACAATGTGACGCTTTTATTATCAGTTTGAATATGACGATAAAAGCATTTAATTGTTACGCCAGACCACAAAGCGCTATATTTCTGTCACTGCTAATAAATGGACTGTGAGCGCCTCTGACATAGCCCCATACCTGCGTCAGCTCGATGTGTACAAACTGCTAGAGCCACGCAGCTGATTTTCACCCGCGCCGCAAAATGCGGAGCCGGACATAGATTCAGAAGAGTACAAAAGGGGCGACAGTCAGATGATGTGCCATAAGACGTGCCACAGGAGTACAGGCATGACAGACCTTTTAACGACCCGGCCTGAATCGCTACATTTGGGCCACCCCATCATTGATCGCACCCACGACGAATTCCACGGCCTTGTTGCCAAACTCAATGCTGCCGGACTGGTCGATTTTATTCTGCATTTCGCCGCGCTGGCCAGTCATGCTGAAGAACATTTCGCCAAAGAACAGCAGCTTATGCGGCAAAGCCACTACCCCGCCGATCAGATGGAGACCCACCTGCGCGACCACTTGATGGTGCTGCAGGAAATAAACCGCCTCAACGCAATGGTGGCGCGCGGCTCCGTCGCCGCAGCGCGAGTCTATGTAAGTGACCTGCTGCCGGTATGGTTCGAACAACACAACCTTGCTCACGACGGGCCCCTGGTTTCGCACCTCAAACGCGCGAACCTGGCGAGCTCACTCGGCTAGCCTCCCATAATCCTCCAGGCCCAAGGCTTAGGTACGCTTTTAACCAAAAAAAAAGCCCGGCGCATTGTCCGGGCTTCGTTCACGCTAAAGCGTCGTTAATGGCTAGTCCCACAAACGATTTAGCATGCTCCATTTGCCCTCTTCGAACCCAGTCCAAGTACCCCAGCCAGAGGTATTGCTGATGGGGTCGTACGCGTGGGAATAGAGTCCGCCAGTATCGCCAGATTCGGGGTTGATAGACCAGTAGCAGGCTTCGATGTTTTTCTCGTCCATATAGTCCACAAACGCGTTCTGCCACTGCTCATCCACGTTCGTGGTGATATGGCTCCAGCGGTTGATATCGCGCTCGCTTGAACCTTGCGGCCAGCCATAGTGACCACCAAACTCGCCCACCACAACGGCGTATCCCATGTCGCGCAGATAACCGAAGTGCTCTTCCCAGCCGGGTCGCAGAATGTCCGGGTTGATGACGATGTTACAGTCATTATCACCCGCTTCGTCACCTTCAAGCCCTTCACACGCTGGCTGCGCAGGATCCATAAACATACGCTGTACGAACACGGAAGGACCGTAAGTGTGTGGCGAGAAGACCAGACGCGACTGAGGTACATTGGGTAAATCCGATCCTGCTTCGTAGAGGTTCTCACCCCAGTTCGGGTTGGAGAACTCATCACCGTGTGGCACTTCTACGTTGTCGTCGGGGGTACCGTCTTGATTGTTAGCCGAAGCGGAAATGCCCTGTGCAAATATCAACAAGTCGGAATTGACCGAGTTGATTGCGGCATAGGCGTCCTCAATGTGCGTTTTCCATTCGGCCCAGGTGTAATCCCAGGGTTCGTTGAAAATATCGACCCCGATGATGTTATCGACACCCAATTGGTCGGCAAGCCCCGCCAGTTCACGCAGGTCATCCAGCCAGGCGGCCTTGTCGTAAGCCTGGATATTTTGCACTGTGCCGGGGTTACCGCTTGCAGAGCACGACCAGTCTTCGCGTGGAAAATCGTACAAGTCCCGATCCGCATCCGCGTAGGGTGGACGAGCGTCGAATCGGCCGGCACGCCATCCTACATAGTTGGAGCAGGAGTGGATATCCAGCATCACTTCCAGGCCGTGCTGATCAGCCAGCACAATGAAATCCTCCATAGCCTGACGCGCGTTGGTCTGCCGCAGGGGCTCGTAGTTCTTCAGGTAAGGCGCACGGCCCTGGGCGTTATTCGGATCGAGTGTTTGCGGCACGATGGGGAAACGGATCACGTTGATACCGCGCGCGGTAATTTCATCCATAGTCTGCTCTATGGTGCGCGAGTGTTCATTGGCCCAGAATACGTTACCGATATACAACTCCATTGGTGCGCCACTGGGGTTGTCCGGATCGTCCGAGGGTTCGTGACGGCCTTCCAGACCGAACCAGGAGCCACAGTGCATCGGGAAGATCTGTCCGTTTTTGGTGATATTGCCGCTCGCGTCAACACGGAAAGTGCCGCCACCAGAAGAGGTACTGGTGCTGCTTGAACTGCTGGAGGACGATGACGTGGTGCCACTCGACGAACTTGAACTGCTCGATGAGGAGGTGCTACTGGACGAAGAGCTGCTGGTACCACAGCTGTTCACCACACCCCCGGAGCCGCCGTTCTGACTTTGACAGGTTTGGCGACCGATACAGTTCTGGTTATTTTCCCATCCCCAACCGCTGGTGTTCTGACACAGAGGATACATACCCTGTCCGTACCAGTTACACATTTCCCGACAGCCACCGCTGCTGGAGCTGCTTGAACTGCTGCTGGATGAGTTGGAGCTGCTCGACGCCGAGGTGGAAGAGGAACTGGAGGAGCTCGTTGTTGAACTGGTGCTACCGCCGCCGCTACAGGACCCGAGACTGGTCCAGGAGGCATCGCTTCCAGGCGTGGAGTTGGTGTACCAGTTTGCCCGGTACAAATTGTTTTGATAGACCATTTGGTCACCGGCATTGGCGTGATTGTATGCGCCGCCAGACCAGTCGCGTGCGGTCCAATTGGGGTACACATTCACTCCGGCACAACTTCCTGTGCCGCCGCCGGAAGAACTGCTGGAAGAACTACTGGAACTCGTACTTGAGCTGGAGCTGGATGTGCTCGAAGTCGTGCTGCCGCTACTGCCTTCGCTCACCGTGATATTGGACTGGCCGCTGCTCTGGTAGCCCTCGGTCGCCATAATCTGATAATCGTGAGTCCCCAGGTTCAAGCCCACAGCAGCCCATGCATCGAAATGCGCTCCAATATTAATCGTTCCGCTGGTGCGCTTGTTTTGGCGCACACTCCAGTATTGGTAGAACGTGGCCGTGCCTTCAATAGATGGCTGATTAACCCGTTGGCTGCGGCCCAGCTGGTAGGTGCTGCCGTCAATATTGACAGTCCCATAATTCGTTGCGCCGGACGCAGGATTGTAATTGACCCAGTTTTCGACAATGTAATATTCGATCAGCGGGTTTCGAGTCCAGCCGTAAAGTGCGAGGTAGCTGGTTCCACTCGCGCTATAACTGCCCGAATAGGTGACTGTGCGCCGAGTACCCGGCATCCAGCCTTTACCGCCAACCCAGTTGTTAGTGCTGCTGTTCCAGGATGAAGAATAGTTTCCACCGGCACCGAGTGTCATGGTGGCGTTACCGGAATCCTTCCAAAACGAATAGTAGTAACCATTCTGGGTTCCAGTGGCATTTGAGCTAAGCGTTTGCGCATGAGCGATTGGAACAGTCGCCACCGCTAGTGCTGCGGCAGCAATCGCACGCCTGTGCGTTTTCAACAATTTCATTATTTTAATCTCCTGTCGAGTTACAAGGTAAAACCGTTTACTCAGGAACGTTTGTTCAGGAAATCGTGTCGAGAAAACCACAACCGTAGCGAGTACTACAGTCCCGGCACATACTGCATTTCCACGCGGATAGGGGTTTAGCGCACCCCAGAGCGAACTACTTTATTGCGTTTTAAGAAAGTATTTACACCGCAAATCACGCGCAGCACGAAACCGCGCAGCGATTCAGCGATAACAGGTGCAATACTAAAAACGGTCGCAGAATGAGCCCAAAGGGCAATTGACTTTAATTAACGCTTTATTATTTTTATACGTTGCGCGAATTTTAATGTCGCGCTTTAAATGCGGTCAACAGGAGAAAATTAATCGGCAATAAAATTAAGCGATGAAATTTCAATAATCCGGGTTTAAACCACGAATAATCACGGTTTCTATAGCGATCTCAGATTTACATCAACAGGCAATACAACAAAATAGTCTAATGCTCACAAAGAGTGATTTGTTTTAAACAGACGACTGTCACGACAAAAAATTAAATGGCGCAAATAAAAAAGCCCGGATATTACTCCGGGCTTTCTTTAACGTTAAACCTGACTGGAAATTAATCCCACAGACGGTTCAACATGCTCCACTTACCTTCTTCGAAACCAGTCCAGGTTCCCCAGCCACCGGTGTTGCTGATGGGGTCGTAGGCGTGAGAGTAAAGACCACCAGTATCGCCAGACTCTGGGTTGATTGACCAGTAACATGCTTCGATGTTTTTCTCGTCCATGTAGTCCACGAACGCATTCTGCCACTGCTCGTCAACGTTATCGGTGATGTAGCCCCAACGAGCCAGATCGCGCTCACTGGAACCTTGTGGCCAGTTGTAGTGGCCGCCGAATTCACCAACAACAATCGCATAACCCATGTCACGCAGGTAACCGAAGTGCTCTTCCCAACCTGGGCGCAGCAATTCTGGGTTAATTACGATGTTACAGCCCAGATCGCCGGCTTCGTCGCCAGAAAGACCTTCACACTCTGGCTCGGCTGGATCCATGAACATGCTCTGTACAAATACGGAAGGACCGTAAGTGTGTGGTGAGAATACCAGGCGGGACTGAGGTACGTTTGGCAGGTCAGCACCGGCTTCGTACAGGTTCTCACCCCAGTTCGGGTTAGAGAATTCGTCACCGTGAGGTACTTCGACTGCATCGTCAGGGTTGCCGTCCTGATTACCGGCGGAAGCAGAAATACCCTGAGCAAAGATCAACAGGTCAGAGTTAACTTCGTCGATCGCCTGGTAAGCGTCTTCGATGTTCGTTTTCCACTCAGCCCAAGTGTAGTCCCAGGGCTCGTTGAAGATGTCGACACCGATAATGTTATCTACACCCAGTTCGTCAGCCAGACCAGCCAGTTCACGCAGGTCGTCCAACCAAGCCGCTTTATCATACGCTTGCACGTGATCAACGCTGGATGGGTTGCCACTTGCAGCACAGGAGTAGTCTTCACGGAAGTAATCGTATAGATCACGATCCGCATCCGCGTATGGAGGACGCGCGTCAAAGCGGCCTGCACGCCAACCGACGTAGTTAGAGCAGGAGTGGATATCGAGCATAACTTCCAGACCGTATTGGTCAGCCATTACGATGAAGTCTTCCATCGCCTGGCGGGCGTTAGTCTGACGCAGTGGCTCGTAGTTTTTCAGGTAGGGGTCACGGCCCTGTGGATCACTAGCATCCAGAGTTTGTGGCACGATTGGGAAACGAATAACGTTGATACCGCGCGCGGTAATTTCTTCCATGGTTTGCTCCATGGTGCGCGAGTGTTCGTTCGCCCAGAATACGTTACCAATGTACAACTCCATTGGCGCGCCGCCAGGGTTAGTTGGATCGTCTGAAGGCTCGTGACGACCTTCCAAACCGAACCAGGAACCACAGTGTACTGGGAATACTTCACCATTTTTGGTGATGTTACCGCTGGCGTCTACACGGAACATACCGCCACTGGAGGATGTACTGGTAGAACTGGAAGAGCTGGAGCTGCTTGAAGACGAGCTCGAGCTGCTAGAGGTAGAAGTGCTACCACTGGAAGAAGAGCTTGAGCTTGAAGAACTGGAGCTGCTTGATGAGGAGCTGCTAGAAGAACTGCTGGAAGAGCCAGTACCGCAGTTGCTCACGACACCGCCATTACCGCCGTTCTGACTTTCGCAAGTTTGACGACCGATACAGCTTTGGTTGTTTTCCCAACCCCAGCCACTGGTGTTTTGACACAGTGGGTAAACGCCCTGGCCGTACCAGCTACATACTTCTTCACACTGACCACCGCTTGAAGATGAGCTGCTTGAAGAAGAGCTGCTTGAAGAAGAGCTGCTAGACGAGTTGCTGGACGAGTTACTGGATGAAGAAGAGCTGCTGGAAGATGAGCTCGAGCTGCTGGAAGTAGAGCTGGTGCTGGAACCGCCGTCGCACGCACCTACGCTGGTCCAGGAAGGATCGCTGCCAGGTACTGCAGTGGTGTACCAGTTAGCACTATACAGAGTGTTCTGGTAAACCATTTGATCGCCAGCATTGGCGTGGTTGAACGGGCCACCAGACCAATCGCGTGCGGTCCAGTCCGGGTAAACGTTAACATTGGAACAGTTCGCGGCATATGCCGTCGGCGCCATGATAGCAGTGGCAATCGCCACGCTCATCAGCGTTCTGATATTTTTGATTATCATGCCTAGGTGTCTCCAAACAGAGTTGTCGAATTTTTATTGTTATGGATAAAGGATGATTCCTGACTGCACATCCACAGATTTAGAGGAACCTCTGTGCAGTGATTGAATGGTCGCCATTGCGGACGAACCGCAAATCACATGGAGTGACATAGATCACGACGCAATCGTTATAAAAGCTGGAAAGCGGTTTTAACGGAAGGTAGCCATTTATTCTTTTTATTGATCACCACACGTTAAGACCGCTTCCAACTTCGGCGGAGATTGTAACACTGCGTTTTAGCCAGAAGTAATACTACAGCTCATTTTCATTCCAAATTGCTAATGATCTTGAAAACACGATAAAAAGGCTGCGAAAAACGGATGAGAATTTAAGTAATACTCTTAATGCTCGACCTAACTGCAGAAAAAACGTCGAACATAAAAAAATACAAATCTGTTCACACATTAAATATTTGCTAGAACTCAAGCAAATTCGGGAACAACAGAAGTATAAATTTACGCAGATTGCTTGCGAACCGGAGAAAGTGCGGCTGTTTTATCTTTACGGGTGCTAAAACCGTCACGAATGACAAATACAATAGCGTATACACCCTGTCAAAAACATAAACGCTGTGAGTTTAGATACTCGCATCGGCCTTATAAAAATCGAGATACGACGGTGCACGGCGAGCCGAAAATTCATGAAATTGCGCTGCATCAATAAACCTTCAGCACCAGACCAGAAGAAAACATGAACCCACCATACAGACTTTCGTACTAGCGCGCCGGTTCGCATATTTTGGCGAACTATGTCTAATATTTTCCTGTAGATGCCAAAACTACAACATTAGTACCGTATGTTGGTTTGCGAATAAATTCAGATTTTTGAGATTTTTTTTGTTTTCTGCCGTCCAATCCCCATATAAACGCAACTTCCCACACTTCAATAAGGTAATTCCATGTCAATTTCCGCTTGTCTGAAACCCTTTGCTCTAGCTGCAGGTTTGCTGGCTCTGAGCGTCACTGCTGGCGCGACCACTGATAACGCGACAGTCAAGGCCCTGAACAAAGCTATGGCGGCAAAATCACGCCCGGAAAAAGATACAGCGCGTGACGCCAACCGCTTGCCTGTAGAGACCTTGACCTTTTTCGGCTTTAATCGAGATATGACCGTCGTAGAACTGATCCCCGGCGGCGGCTGGTACACCCGTCTTCTCGCGCCAACTTTGCGCGACAAGGGCAAGTTGTACGTGGCTTACGGAACGGGCTACCTGGAAAAGCAGGATGTGCTGAAACAAAAGGGCTTCGACAAGGTATCGCTGATCGCACCCGAATCTAAGGTATATCGCCCGGAAAACGCGCCGCGTTATGTGCTGGAAAACGCAGACCTCGGCATAACCGACGCCGACATGGTGTTGACCTTCCGCAACTATCACAATTTTGGCCCTGAAGGACGCAAAGCCATGAATGACGCCGCGTTTAAGGCACTAAAGTCCGGCGGAATCTACGGCGTTGTCGATCATACCCGTCGCCATATGGAGCCTAATTCAGATGCAAACCGCCGCCGTATTGATCCGGTGTTGGCAATTAAGGAAATAGAAGCTGCAGGCTTCGAATTTGTAGATTACTCACCGCTGCACTACCGTCCCCAGGATGACACCACCCTGGAGGTTGGCGATGCGTCTGTAACCGGGCACACCGACCGCTGGACTTTGAAATTCCGCAAACCCTAGATTCTCCCCAGCCCCCATGGTAATGAATGGGGGCAACTTCCTCTGGCGCGAATGCCACCGCCTGCTGTAACCTTCGTTTTAGTCTTACGCGTCGATTTGTCTCGGAAATTGATCCAGCGACGCCGATTCTCGTTTTTGGGTAGTAGTTTCTTCATATTTCTGTAATATGCCGCACATCTCATGTGGCACAGATATCTACGAGAAAATCATGAAATTGAAAAACCCATTGACCGAAATGTTCGGCCGCTCCCCGATCAAGCCCATGGAAGAGCATATGACGGTAGCGCTGCAGACCGCGCGCGAACTGCTGGGCTTTTACCGCGCCAGCGTAAATGAAGACTGGACAGCCGCTGAAGCAAGCTACAACGCGATCTCCAAGCTCGAGCAGCAGGCTGACGAACTGAAAAAACAGATCCGCCTTCACCTCCCCAAAAACCTGTTCCTGCCAGTACCCCGCGCTGATCTGCTGGAGCTGATTACCCGTCAGGACAAAATCCCCAACCGCTGCAAGGATATATCCGGCCTTATGCTCGGCCGCAAAATGGTGTTTCCCAAACAGCTGCACGAACCCGTAGAAGCCTACCTCAACACCGCGTTTAGTACCGTTGAGCAGGCGCATACCGCCATTGCGGAACTGGACCAACTTCTCGAGACCGGCTTTGGCGGCCGCGAAATGGACCTGGTCGAATCGATGGTCAGTGAGCTCAACCGACTGGAACAGCAAACCGATCACCAACAAATCGCCCTCCGCGCCGAGCTTTTCAAGCTCGAACCCGAACTTCCTCCAGTAGACGTTATCTTCTTCTATCGCATTATCGAAGAAATGGGTGACCTCGCAGACCGCGCTCAACGCACGGGTCAGCGCCTGCTGCAACTTCTCGCACGCTGATTCCCCGCACGCCTAATAAAACTGTTTTGAGGAAGTAATTTCATGTCGATTTTGGCTGACTACGGCACCATTTTATTGGTGCTCGGATGTATTTTTTGTGTATTTATGGCCTGGGGAGTGGGCGCAAATGATGTGGCCAATGCCATGGGAACCTCCGTGGGTTCCGGTGCACTGACCATCAGACAGGCAATTATTATTGCCATGGTTTTCGAATTTTTGGGTGCTTACCTGGCGGGTGGCGAAGTGACCGCAACCGTGCGCAAGGGCATCATCGACCCGGCAATTATGGCGGGCCACCCGGAATTGTTGGTGTACGGCATGCTCTCGGCCCTGCTCGCCGCCGGCACCTGGCTGGTTATCGCCAGTATGCTGGGCTGGCCAGTATCGACCACCCACTCGATTGTTGGTGCCATCGTCGGTTTTGCCGCAGTGGGAATCTCTACCAGTGCGATCGCCTGGGGTAAAGTTGGCACCATTGTCGCCAGTTGGGTGGTTTCGCCCGTTCTCGCAGGCACCTTTTCGTTTCTGCTGTTTAAGAGCGTGCAGTGGCTGATATTCAATAACGAACATCCTGAAGCGGCAGCGCGTCGATTCATTCCTGTATATATGTTCTTGGTCGGCTTTTTAATTGCGATGGTAACCCTGTTAAAGGGGCTCAAGCACGTGTTCAAAGACAGCGGCCTCAAGCTGAGCTATCTGGAAAATACCGGTATCGCCGTGTTGATCGGTTTAATCGCCGCTGCGGTGGGATTTTATTTTTTGCGTCGAGTGAACACCCAGGCACCCCAGGGCGACAACCGCTACGCCAACGTAGAAAAGGTGTTTGCGGTACTTATGATCTTCACCGCCTGCTCAATGGCCTTTGCCCATGGCTCCAACGACGTTGCCAATGCGGTAGGTCCACTGGCAGCGATCGTAACCGTTGTATCTTCCGGTGGCGCTATTGCAGCCAAATCAGCCATGCCTGGCTGGGTATTACTGCTTGGCGGCCTGGGGATTGTGGTGGGTTTGGCGACCTATGGCTACAAGGTTATCGCCACCATTGGCCGCAAGATCACCGAACTGACGCCAAGTCGCGGCTTCGCAGCTGAACTGGGTGCCGCCAGCACCGTGGTGGTTGCATCCGGCCTGGGGCTGCCCATCTCGACGACCCACACGCTGGTAGGCGCTGTCCTCGGCGTGGGAATGGCGCGCGGTATCGGAGCGCTAAACCTGGGAGTTATCGGTTCTATTTTCCTGAGCTGGCTGGTCACCCTGCCTGCCGGGGCCGGGCTGGCGATTGTGTTCTTTTTTATGTTTAAGAGCATTTTCGGCGCCTGACAACAAGCGCACGCCGTTTCCAAACCACAAAAAAAAGCGCCCATAAGGCGCTTTTTTTTGTGTTAAGACCGCCGTTTGTGTGTGCAATTACAAGCGCACTTCGATCCCGTGTTGTTCCATATAGGCCTTGGCTTCCGGGACTGTGTATTCACCAAAGTGAAAGATACTCGCAGCTAACACCGCATCCGCGCCGCCTTTAATCACGCCATCCACCAGGTGCTGCAAATTACCGACGCCGCCAGAAGCGATCACGGGTACGCGCACAGCTTCGCTGATTGCGCGGGTCACCCCCAGATCGAAGCCGTCTTTGGTGCCGTCGCGATCCATACTGGTCAACAGAATCTCACCGGCACCGTACTCTGTCATGCGCACTGCCCACTCCACCGCGTCGATTCCCGTCGGGTTGCGGCCACCGTGGGTAAAAATTTCCCAACGCCCCGGCTCACCATCGGCGCTGACACGCTTCGCATCTATCGCGACGACTATGCACTGGGAACCAAATTTTTCCGCAGCGATTCTGACAAAATCAGGGTCTTTTACCGCCGCCGAATTAATGCTTACCTTGTCGGCGCCCGCGTTCAGCATGTTGCGAATATCGTCCAGGGTGCGGATGCCGCCGCCCACGGTAAGAGGTATAAAGACTTCGGCAGCGATTTTTTCCACGGTGTTAATGGTGGTTTCGCGCGCTTCGTGGCTGGCGGTAATATCGAGAAAGGTAATTTCGTCCGCGCCTTGCTCGTTGTATTTTTTGGCCACTTCCACCGGATCGCCCGCATCGCGGATATCGACAAACTGGACCCCTTTGACCACCCGGCCTTTGTCCACATCCAGGCAGGGAATAATGCGTTTGGCTAAAGGCATAATCAGTCGCTCACTATGTCGCAGTAGGCCTGGGCTTCAACGATATCCAGGGTACCTTCGTAAATAGCACGACCGGTAATCGCGCCGGAAATACCCGCAGACGCCACCTTGGCAAGCGCGCGGATATCGTTCATATCGGTGATCCCGCCGGATGCAATCACCGGGATCGGCGAAGCCTTCGCCATATCCACCGTGGCTTCCACATTGACGCCCTGCATCATGCCGTCACGCGCGATATCGGTGTATACGATTTCGGTCACGCCGTCGCTGGCAAAACGCGCAGCGAGATCTGTCGCTTTCACCTCGGATACTTCTGCCCAACCGTCGGTGGCGACAAAACCGTTTTTAGCGTCCAGCCCCACAATAATGTGGCCGGCAAACTGTTTGCACATTTCGGTGACGAACTCCGGCTCTTTTACCGCCTTGGTACCAATGATGACGTAATTCACACCGGCCTGGAGATAGTGCTCGATCGTTTCCGCAGAGCGAATTCCACCCCCAATTTGAATCGGCAACTCAGGAAACGCCTTCGCGATGGCCGTGACGACATCACCATTAACGGGCTTACCGGCAAATGCGCCGTTGAGGTCCACCAGATGCAGGCGCCGCGCGCCTTTGTCGACCCACTGACGCGCGAAAGCGACAGGGTCTTCGCCGAACACGGTGGAGTCATCCATCAGGCCCTGACGCAGGCGAACGCAGTTACCGTCTTTTAAATCAATTGCAGGAATAATTAACATTTGCCGTCCCAGTTCAAAAAGTTTTTCAGCAGTTGCAGGCCATTGTGATGGCTCTTTTCCGGGTGAAACTGCGCCGCAAACACATTATCGCGCGCAATGTTCGCGGTAAAATCGATGCCGTAGTGGCTCTTGCCCGCAACCACGGAGGGGTTGTGGCTGTCTACGTAATAGCCGTGCACAAAGTAAAAGCGGCTGTTGTCCTCAATCCCTTCCCACAGCGGATGCGCCAGTGTTTGGCTTACCTGATTCCAGCCCATGTGAGGGACTTTAAGGCGCTCGCCGGATGCAGAGCCTTCGTCGCTGGCCGCATTGAATTGTTCATTACCGGCGAAAAATTTCACTTCCCCCGGAAACATACCGAGGCATTCAACCCCGTTATTTTCTTCCGAGGAATCCATAAGCGCTTGTAACCCCACGCATATGGCGAGCAGCGGCTTGCCGGACGCGACGACTTTATCGACCGCCTGATCAACCTGCTGCCGGCGAATTTCGCCCATACAGTCGCGCATAGCGCCCACACCGGGGAAGATAACGTGATCGGCGTTGGCGATAACTTCCTTATCGCCGGTCACAGCCACGTCAATTCGACGATCCACATGTTTCAGCGCACTCGCCACTGAGTGAAGATTGCCCATTCCGTAATCAATAACGGCAACTTGTTTGCGATTCATAATTTTGATTTCGTCGGTAAATACTGGCGACGCGCTTAGAGCGTGCCTTTAGTGGAGGGCATGGCATTGCCCATACGCGGGTCGACTTCCAGCGCCATCCGCAGCGCACGACCAAAGGCTTTAAACACTGTCTCGATCTGGTGATGCGCGTTGTGGCCGCGCAAACAATCAATGTGCAGGGTCACGCCCGCATGGTTGACGAATCCCTGAAAAAACTCCCAAAACAGCTCGGTATCAAAACTGCCAATACGCTTTTGGGTAAACGGAATATGCATTTCAAGACCGGGGCGGCCAGAGAAGTCGATCACTACGCGCGACAATGCTTCATCCAGCGGTACATAGGCGTGGCCGTAGCGGCGAATGCCGCGCTTGTCGCCCACCGCCTGGTGCATCGCCTGGCCGATGGTAATGCCAATATCTTCCACACTGTGATGGTCGTCGATATGGGTATCGCCCTGACAGCGAACATCGAGATCGATCATGCCGTGGCGCGCAATCTGATCCATCATGTGCTCAAGAAACGGCACACCAGTGGCGAAAGCCGCTGCACCTGTGCCATCCAGGTTGAGGGCCACAGAGATTTGGGTCTCCAGGGTATCGCGGTTGACCGCCGCTTTTCTCTCTTGCATTCGAAGTTCCTACATCTGGCTGATATCGCGGGCGTGGATTATAGCTTTTACCGCCCTTTCAGAGCCAGCGACCTGCGATGTCCTCGTGTAATACCGCCATGTAACGCGAAAGTCACGTCAGTTAGATGAATGTGTTTGCCGGTTGATATGCGTCAATCGTCACACCGCAGCAAGGAGTAACCTAAGCCCATCAAATCTTGGTGTGGAGACTACAATCATGAATGAAGCGGTAACTATTGGCGGGCTCGCCATGTTCGCCAGCACAGCGTTAATTATTGTCCTCGGACTTAGCGCAGCGGGCATTCTGACCTTTTGCGAAAAACGTGCGGGCCATATTGGCAACCACTGAACACTCTCCTCGGGTGGCATGCGTTTAACAACCCTTGACCAATCGTCAACTCCCTGAAAGCGAAGCGTTGAACCTTGCCACCCACCTCCTGTCCAATTTCTCCGATTTAACATCAGACATCGCACTGCGTTTTTCTCGCGCAGATACTCTATTAGGCCGATCCACCACGTATAGGATGTCAACGGTAATAGTTGTTATTGTCTCTGCGGGCCAGCGTTCGTAAAATCTGGCGCCCACTGAGCAAGGAGCCCTCTCTTGGAAAAGTCATCTGCGGCCACGCCCGCGCGCCACTCCGCGCAATCCACCTGGCGCACGTTACTCGTGTACGGCATTTTGGCGCTGATCATTTACTTTGGCCACCAGTACTTGCAAACCGCACTCGGTGAACGCGCACTGGCAGCGGTTCCGCTGGAAAAGCTGACATTGGAAGAGGCGCTGTCTGCATCACGTGCATCCGACAAACCGGTACTACTGGATTTAGCCGCTATCTGGTGCCCCAGTTGCCGCAAGCTGGACCAACAGGTGCTATCGGATCCCGCCGTTGTCGAGGTTATTCGCAATAAATACGTTTTTACCCGCGTGGAGTTTGAATCTGCAACAGGCGAAACAGTGCAGCAGAAATACCAGGTGAAGGGGTTTCCCACCTTGCTTGTAGTTGATGGTAACGGCAACCTGATACGTCAACTGCCACTCAGCTTTGAACCGCAGGAGTTCATTCGCAGCCTCTGAGCCCCGCGGGCGTATAAACCCACAGTGTTTCTACGCCCGCTGCTTGCCTAGCGGGAGCAGTTTTGCCAGACTGCCGCCCCATGACCATAGCCCACCCCCACCCAGAATTACCTCGCGAACCCACGTCCGTATTTGAAGCGCCCACTAAGTCGCTAAAAATAGCGCTTTTGGGGTATCGCAGTGCACCGCATGTGGGTGGCCAGGGCATCTACATCAAATACCTCGCCGCCGCCCTGGTTCGCGCGGGACATCAGGTGGATGTGTACTCTGGGCCGCCTTACCCGGAATTAGAGGTCGGCGCTCGTTTAATCAAGGTACCGAGCCTCGATCTCTATGCCTGCGACAATCATGTGACCGCGCTGCGCTGGCAGCACCTGCGCTCCTTTAGCGATACCTATGAATGGTGGACCATGCTCACCGGGGGCTTCGCCGAACCCTACACATTCGGGCGGCGGCTCGAGAAGTACCTCTCCCCGGGCGACTACGACATTATTCACGATAACCAGAGCCTCTGTTACGGCCTGCTGAATTTGCAAAATCGCGGGGCGAAGGTCGTGGCCACCATTCATCACCCCATTCATCGCGACCGCGAGCTGGCATTGGCAGAACAGAACGACTGGGGCATGCGTCTGCTGGTTAAACGCTGGTACAGTTTTTTGCGGATGCAGGAACGGGTGGTGAGAGGCCTGGAGCACATTGTTACCGTATCCCAGTGTTCCCAGCGCGACATTGCCACGCATTTTCAATTGCGCGGTGAGGTCTCCGTCATCACCAATGGGATCGACATAAACACGTTCAAACCCTTAGCTGCGATCCGAAAACAGCCCCTGCGGTTGATAACCACCGCGTCGTCAGATCAGCCGTTAAAAGGTTTGCGGTATTTACTGCTCGCACTAAACCGGTTGCGACAACAATGGCCTGCAATTGAACTGCGCATTATCGGCAAACTGAGCGACAACAGCCCGAACCGAAAATTGATCGACGAACTTGAACTGGCGACGCACGTCAGCTTTGTCTCGGGTATCAGCAGCGAGGACCTGGCGGCGGAATACAATCGAGCAAGCGTCGCCGTGTGCCCTTCCCTGTACGAGGGTTTTGGCCTGCCCGCCGGCGAAGCCATGGCCTGCGAATTACCCGTCGTCAGTACCAATGGCGGCGCACTGCCCGAGGTGGTTGGCGACGCGGGGGTTATCGTACCCGCCGGTGATGCCGAGGCGCTCGCCGCGGCGATCCACAACTTGCTGGATTCGCCAGACCACGCCAAAGCCTTGGGCGTACGCGCCCGCCAGCGGATTGAAACCCATTTTTGCTGGGACGCCGTCGCCCGGCAACTCACGCAATACTATCAACGGGTGATCACAAGCACATGCTAACCATTCGCCCGGAAAAACTGCCCCTGAAACCCGGCGACTGTGTACTCGACCTCGGCTGTGGCGAAGGCCGCCATACCCTGGGTTTGTATTTTAGTGCGCCTCTCGGCGAACTCAGCGGGCAGCTTTCGTTGATCGGTATTGATATCTCCGCCATCGATCTCGCCACCGCCAACAAGCGTAAAACGGATTTTCCGCTGCCAGAATCCCAGCGTGCAGGCATTCAGTTCGTACGTGGCGATGGCTTAAAGCTACCGTTACCCGACGCCAGTGTGGACCATTTGATTTGCTCTGAGGTGCTGGAGCACATTCCCGATTATCACGCCATGCTGCGCGAAATTAACCGTGTATTAAAGCCTGGCGGCACCCTCTGCGTCAGCGTACCCAGAGCCTGGCCGGAACGTATTTGCTGGTGGCTCGAACCCCGTTATCACCAGGTCGCTGGCGGACATATTCGTATTTTTAATCGCGCATCGCTTAAACGCGATCTTCGCAGCCACGGCATACAGTTATTTTTTGAACACGGCGCCCACGCGCTGCACGCTCCCTATTGGTGGCTCAAGTGCCTGTTCTGGGATCGCGGCGACCGCTTTTGGCCGGTGCAAGTGTATCATCGGTTTCTGGTGTGGGACCTGTTTCGCGCACCCTGGCTCACCCGCTCGCTCGACAAACTGCTCAACCCACTGTTGGGCAAGAGCATTGTGATCTACGGCGTAAAAGGTCCGGGGGCGCAGTAGCCATGTTTGCACATATCGAACATCCGTTACTGCCGCAATTCCAACGCGCGGCCAGCTATATCGCCTCCTGCCAGCAGGCGGACGGCGCCATTCGCTGGTTTGACCAGGGCAAGCTGGACCCGTGGGATCATACTGAAGCGGCCATGGCGCTGGGCATTGCCGGGCGAGAAGACCTCGCCATCAACGCGTTCCGCTGGCTGGCGCAACAACAGCAGGCGAATGGCAGCTGGCAAGCGAACTATTTCCTGGCCCCCTGCGACCAGGACATCGACGATACCAAGGTAGAAACCAATTTTGTGGCCTACCCGGCGACAGGGCTCTGGCACCACTATCTGATATTTTCGAACACACAAACGCTCCGTGATTTTTACCCCATGGTGCGGGCTGCGATTGATTATGTCGTTTCCCAGCAAACCGCACATGGCGATATTCAGTGGGCCCAATCTCAGCGGGAACCGCTGCCTCGCGATGCCTTGGTCACCGCCTGCAGCTCGGTGCTGCGCAGCTTGGAATGCGCGGTCAATATTGCCATAACGCTGGGCGAACCAAACGCCCACTGGCAGCTGGCCCATAGACGACTGGCGGATGCCTTGCGGAACAAGCCCTGGCGATTTGATCGCACCTGGGAAAGTAAGCGGCGTTTTTCAATGGACTGGTTTTATCCAATTCTCGCTGGGATCTACAGCGAACAGGAAGCCCAATTGCGACTTGAACAGCGCTGGCATGAATTCGTGGTGAGCGATTTGGGTTGTCGCTGTGTGAGTGACGAACCCTGGGTCACGGCCGCCGAAAGCAGTGAATTGGTGTTAGCCTGCGTCGCCGCCGGTTGGCGCGACAGAGCGGAATCTATTCACCGCTGGTTGAGCCAGTGGCAGGACACCGACGGTGGCTTTTGGACCGGCTACAGCTTTCGCGACAAAGTGATCTGGCCGCAGGAAAAAACCAGTTGGACCGGGGCGGCGTACCTGCTCGCCGCCGATGCGCTCTTCCAGTTCACGCCCGCACACGACCTGCTAACTCGCCCGCATAGAATACGCGCTAGCTGCGCTGTAACACCGCCAGAGACGCCACCCGATTCACCAGCGTAAACCCGCCGCTGTCCAGCACCGCCTGCATCGCCAGCCGCGGCCCCTGCCCACCGTCTTCCGGTGTAGGGTAAATATCGTGAATACACAGCAGGCCGCCCGCGGCCAGCTTCGTGGCCCAGCCGGTCACATCGGCCATTGCCATTGCCGGGCTGTGACCGCCGTCGATAAACACCAGACCCAAGGGCGTTGCCCAATGCCGCAAGCTAAGCTCGGAACTGGCCACCACGGGAACCACGCAATCGTCCAGGCGCGCCAACCGCAGGGTGCGCCGAAACGCAGGAAAACTGTCCATTTGCCTGGTGCGCGCATCGTATAAATCCTGGTCGTGATATTCTTCGCCCGGCTGGTGTTCTTCCGAACCACGGTGGTGATCTACCGCATAGAGCGTGTTCTCTGTTTGCTGGCATGCGCGCCCCAGATATACCGCAGACTTGCCGCAATAACTGCCAATTTCCAGGCACGGCCCCGTCGTCGCAACCGTAAGCGCGTGTTCGTACAATGCCAACCCTTCTTCAGCCGCCAAAAAGCCTTTGATCCGGTTGGCGTGAAAAAAATCATTAAAAAAAGTCATCGGTGAATTCCAGTGAGACGCAACCACCAGCCTTGGGCAGTTAAATTTATATTAAATGCGTTGAATCACTTTTATGTTGAACGCATTCTGCGCCCGCAATTTGATCGGCTCGGCAAATGCCCGGCCATGCTTAAACCGCGCAGTATAAAACTGACCGGCCATCAAATATACGCGGGCGATTATCTCCATATCATCAGCAGCGCCGAACAACCGGTTACCCTCACCTGCTGGCGAAGCAAGCAGCACGATGGAAAAATTGAGCTGGGCAATTACTGCCTGATTTCACCCGGCGTTAAAATTGCTGCCGCAGAGCAGATAAGTATCGGGGACAACTGCATGCTGGCCGCCGAAGTCAGCATTAGCGATTGCGACTGGCACGGTCTGTACAATCGGGTGCGCCCGTTTCGCTGCAGTGCACCAGTTACGCTGGAAAACAATGTGTGGATTGGGTTGCGGGCGATTATTGGGAAGGGAGTCACTATTGGCGAAAACAGCGTGGTCGGCGCTGGCGCAGTGGTTACCGGCAACGTGCCGCCCAATGTGGTGGTCGCAGGTAATCCAGCGACCGTCGTTAAGCATTTATCGCCAGGCAAGCGCTATTTAAAAAGGGACTATTTATTTCAACAGGCCGGCGACGACTTCTGGAATAAACAACAGGCGCTGGAAAAGGCGTTTAACCGTAGCAACCGCTGGTGGTACTGGCTAAAAACATGGGTCGCCCCTGGTGACAACGACTAGCCGGTAGCCAAGGTCACACAGAGGAGATACACACTCGTCGCGCGGGCGCTACAGAATGTCCTGAAGGTAAGGCTTGCCCGCATCGAAAGCCTTGGCAATATCACCGGTTATGCCATCGGGAAGCTCGTATTTTTTACGGTATTTCATCGCTTTCTTGAGCGCTTTTTTCGCTTCCGCGTTTTTACCGGTTAACGCGTAAACAACTGCTTGCGTCTCAAATACCGTAAGTTCGTCTATGTAATCATCGTTGTTAAAACTGTTCAGGTACGCCAACGCCTTTTGCGGATCGCGGATATTGGCGTCCGGGTGGGTAGCCATGATCCACGCCAATTTAAGAATGGCATCATCGTATCCATCGTCTGCCGCACGGGTGAGCATTTCCAGGCCTTTATCGACATCCTTCTCGAAACGGCCGCCATGCAGTAATTCTGAGCCCAGAAAAACCTGCGCATCCATCACACCTTCGTCTGCGGCTTGCTCCAACCAGAAATACGATTTTTTGGAATCCGCACGGCATTGTTTGCCGTAGGATAGATCCAGACCTAATTCGAATTTGGCGAGCCTGTTGCCGTCTTGCGCGGCCTTTTTAAACCAGTCAGCAGAGGGGTCCAGCGACGCGCCCTCAGAATCATCCAAAACCCCCACCGCAGACTTAAGTATGCTGAGAGTGTAGGCGTACAGATATTTGTCCAACCCCCCACCCTGTTCCGCCTTTTCGCGCAGCGGGTCAACCACAGTCCGCAAACCTTTTGCATTTAACTTATCGCCGGATAACGTATAGTTGAAACGCGCTCTTCGACCTGATTCTGGAACCGGTTTGCCGTTAATCGTCGCTGGCTTAAACAAGTTGTGCCGAATGGCTTCTATAGAACTTCTTGCGAAAACGTTTTCTGTAGCGTTCAAAACAGTAATATTACGGACCGTACCATCGGTGGCAATCGAATATTGTATATCGACAATCCCAGGTACATACAGCTCCATCCGGGGAAATTTGGGTCGACGTTTCTTAAGCGGCACCGCCTCTGCGAATTCGGAAACTTCGTCAATAGCCGACTCGGGAAAAAGACGCTGATTCACTGCTTCACGCCCATATTTTACCGACAATTCTTTGTACCGAGCATTAGCTGTTGATTGGTCCTCTTCGCTCAGTTTCGCCGAAATTATCTTTAAAATCTTAGTTGCGCTATCGTTTCGCAGAGTGGCGTTCGACAATTTTAGCCAGGCTGCTGATTCAATGAAATCGCGCTCGAAAAATTCACCGCGAGCGTACATAACACCCAGATTCAACTGTGCCCGCTCATTGCCCAGTGCGGCCAGTTCCTCAAATGCGCCATAGGCCTGTTCATACTGCTTATTGACGTAGTAGGTCATGGCCTGTTCAAACGTTACCGCAAACACGGAACATGAAATTACAGGCCCAAGCAGACAAAGCCCAAATAAAAAATTACGTATATTAAACATCAATTTTGATTCCCTAAAGACAACAACTCGAGTGGAGTATCGCTCTCAAGCTCAACCTGCTTTAGCTTTTCATAGGCACTAATATTTTTGGTCTCGCCGTTCAGAGACACGTTGTAAGTGCGCCTACCAAGCTTACTGAAGATTATATCGACAGCCTCCCCCCACTTTGCGGTAGTACTAAAATAGTGTGTTGCTATCGTGGACCGGTCATCATAATAACCCACTCTAAAATGATACTCACCGGAACAATTATCATCGTAGCCGACAACACTGATTACACTATGAGTCTTCTTTCCTTTACTCGACAAAAAACTCAGAGAAAACCACGGATTCACATCCGTATTCTCGGGAATTTTGGTTTTTAAGTTGATAGTGAAAGAATTTTTTATTTTTTTTATTTTCGTTTTGTAGGGGGCTTCCGGGGTTATCTGGATCGGAAATTCACTGATATCGGCGAAACACGGCTTTATAGAACAACTTAACAAAGCCAGCAACCAACATAAAACCGCAACTCTAGTGGCCTTCATTCTCCTCATGCGCAATAAGCTCCTTTTTAACCTCTTTGGATAGACTTATAGAAAATCTTTTTAGCAAATTATTTAATACGCTTACGTAGGCTTCGGCAGAATTAGAACTGGTTGATTCGCTTAATTCCTGCGAACCAACAGCCAACTGCTGCTTGCCCTTGTTACCCAACAGCAACCAGCGGGCTTTTAATGTGACCTTGCCGCCACGAACACCAGAAAAATCTTCGAAAACAATTCGAATCTGATAATTCGGCCGCGCGCGCGTATCCCAGGGAAAAGCCCATACATCATCCTGCTGCCATAGGGTGGACAGGTTTGTCGCCAACACACGGGACAGTGTCGCATTGAGATCACCACCCCAGGCATTCACCCCGGACACGGTGAGCTGCTGCCCTGCATTGCGGCTTACAATCGAAGTCTGCTGGAGGTATTCAGGCAAGATAATAGGGCCAACGCCGAATGACAAATCATCCCCTTCCAGGCGGGTTTCCTGATTGGCTTCCACCCCGGGAAAAAGCGAATAATATTGAGTTTTTGGGCCACTGACACCGCAGCCCGCAAAACTCATCAGCAAACCGGCTACAAGTCCACAACGCAATAAGTTACTCATCTTTTTCTTTCCCGGAAATCAGCGATGTCGGATGGCGATTGAGTTCATCCATAAATAATTGGAGCGAGCGTGCAGCATCGGATACCGATTTCGCCATTTCAGTAAATTCGTATTTAAACTCGGAATCCGGGGCGACCATCTGATCGACGCTGTCCATTACCTGGGTCATCTGCTGCAGGGCTTCGTTGGCAGAAGCCATGGTTTGTTGCAGGTTGTCCATGGTGGTGTCGAGCTTGCCGGCGGTATTTTGTTTATCCAGCGTTGTTAGCAAATTATTCAGGCTCTCGAGGCTGCCTGCCAGTTCGGTGCCGATTTTATCGAAAGGTATCTTGTTAATTTTAGCGAGTATATCCGTAGCCTGGCTACTCAGTTGTTCCATGCTATCCGGCACTGTGGGGATTTCCGAATAATTTTCGGAGCGCACAAATTCCACTGGCTCGGCATCGTCGACAAATACCAGGTCGATAAAGCGAGAGCCGGTAATCAGACTCGCTGTGCTCATCTGCGCACGCAACCCCTGGTTTACCATGGTCTCCATACGCTCATCAACCTCTTCACGGGTTGGTGAATCGTCCGGTTCGAGCCGCTCCGGTTCCATTGCAATATACACCAGCAAACTGTCGCTGACGTTCTCCGCAGACGCCAATACCACATCAACCACTTCGCCCACCTTAATGCCGCGGAACTCTACTGGTGCGCCTACAGTTAAACCGCGCACGCTGCCGGAAAACTTAAGCTGATAATAGTATTTAATATTGAAGCGACCCTCGAGCACGGATTCTCTGTCGGGGTAGAGGTAAAAACGGTGACCGTCGGGTGCGACCTGCACATTCTCGAATCCGGCTGCATTATCGAACGCAATGCCGCCACTGATTAACGATGCGAGAGATTCCATGCGCGCCTTCATGCCGTCGGCATTGATGGACACACCAAAGCCACTCACATTCCAGAATCGGCTGCGTGTTTGCACCATGCTGTCGTAGGGTGCGCGGATAAACATGTGAATATCCACATGTTCCATGGTGCCCGAAAGCTTGTAGCCGGTCACCTCTCCCACGCGAATCTGGCGGAAATAAATTGGCGAGCCTATATCCAGCGAGCCCAGCTCTTCTGCCTGTAAAACGTATTGCGTTCCAGGCTCGTCCGACTCAAAACCCGGCGCTTCGTCCAGCCCCTGAAAGCGGGTTTGATACTCGCCGGCCGCACCCGGGTCCATAATTATGTACACTCCGGAAATCAAGGTTCCCAGGTTAGATACACCGGTAGCGCTCACCCGCGGCGTTACCACCCAGAAGCGGGTATTTTCGCTCAGGTGGGGCGTCATATCGCGATCAAGCTGTGCGGTCACGACCACATGCTTCAGGTCTGGGCTCAGGCGAACCTTGGTCACTTCCCCCACATTCACTTCTTTCAGCTTTATTTGGGTTTGCCCCGCAATAATATCGGAAGCATTTTCAAAGGTGATTTCCACTTCTGCGCCGCGCTCTAGGCGCGCCTGCACGGCCAGCCACAGGGCGATCAATACCGCCACCACGGGCACAATCCAAACGGGGGAAATGGTCGAAACTTTACGAACTACGGCTTTATCTAGAATTCTTGTCATCCAACACGTCCCAAATCAATCGGGGATCAAACGCTTCCGCGGCGACCATAGTCAAAATCACAACGGCGCCAAATGCGATAATCGCGGCTTCCGGCTCGACAGTGTACACAAAACCGAACTGAACCAACGAAACGAAAATTGTAACCACATAGACATCGACCATCGACCAACGGCCGACAATTTCTGTCAACTTAAAAAGAAAGGCGCGCTGCTTAGCGCCCCGCTTGACGCCGGCTTTGACCGACCAAATGAGGTAGCTGAGTATAATGAGTTTCGCCATGGGTACAAGGATACTGGCGGTAAATACAATAATCGCAACCCCCCACAGCTCTTGCTGGATCAGCTCGACCACACCGGAAAATATCGTGTCCGTTTCGGTTTCTCCGAGAGTGGAATAGGTCATGATAGGCAGCACATTCGCCGGAACGTAAAGCACCGCTGCCGCAATAACAAGCGCGGTCGACTTTTGCAGGCTGTGCGGAATACGCCGGTGAATTTCGGAATGGCAGCGCGGGCATTCATGGGTGCGATCGATAATGGACTCTCCCACCATCGCGTGACAAATGCGGCAGTCGTACACAATTTCATCCGGACCCATGGAAAAATAATTATTGGTATTGATCCATGACCACAGATGGCGACGGTTTAACTTAACAAATGTGAGTATCAGTACCGCGACTAGCGCAAAAAACGTATAGGCGCCTTCATCCAGATGAAGCACTGCCATATCAGCCATTTTTACCGATCCCACCACCATCGCAAGCATAAAAACTTCGAGCATGCTCCAGGACTCGGCGATCACCAGCCAGCGCAGCACTATGCACTGCCCCGGCAGATGCCGGTTGTAGCTGTAAGGGATTAACAGGTACAAAAACGCGAAAATTTCAATCAGCGGAAATAAAAATATTGTGGTAATCACTACCCCCGCCAGAATCCATTGCTGGCGTTCTAACAGGGCAAAAAAGCCATCCAAGATGGTAACCGTCTGGCTCTGAGAACCAACATCTAGGGTCAGAAACGGCAGTGTGTTCGCACAAATAAAAAGTATTAAGGCGGTAACCGAAAGTGCCGACGCAAGCTCGAGCCTGCGTGGTTCAGCGGAATGGAGTACTTCATCGCAATTGCAGCACACCATTTGATGGCGCGGTGAAATGGAAACCACTTTTTGCAACTCGCCGCAGGAGTGGCATAAAAGCCAGTCGCGTTGCTGTGCATGTGGCTGCGCGTCTTGCACATCAGAAAATTGTTGTTCAGCCACTCAACTGCCCCGCCGCAATCTTCGCTAATTGTTTCTTCAGTAAAAACTGGTTATTCACAAAGGTCATTCCCTGATTGCGCAACCAGCGTAAAGGCAAATTGTCTGCGCCAAAAAGCCGTTTAAAGCCTTCCATGGATGCCATCGCGGCAAGATTGTGAGTCTGACGCGCGCGCTGGTAACGCCGCAAAATACTTCCATCGGTGAGGGGAATCTGCCGTTCGCTCGCGCGGGCGATCTCTGCCGTCAGCGCAGCCACATCGTAATAGCCAAGATTCACGCCTTGCCCTGCCAGGGGGTGAATAGTGTGCGCGGCATCCCCCACTAACGCGATTCCAGGCTTAGTGTAGGTTTTCGCATGGCGCTGGCGCAGCGGTATGCTGACCCGGTGCTGGACCGACTTGATTTCACCTAACCGGTACTCGAAGGCACGAGCCAGCGCCTGACAGAAAGCGCCGTCCTCCAGCGCCATTAACTCTTGCGCCAAAGACGTTTTGGCTGACCAGACCAATGAACAATAATGGCTGTCGGCGCGGTTAAACCCGGGCATTTTCTGCAGTGGCAGCAAGGCAATTGGCCCATCTTGCGTGAAACGCTGCCAGCAGGTGTGCTCGTGACTGGCCGCGACCTCCACCGTAGTGACAATTGCGGCATGGCCATAATCCCATTCGCGGGTGGCGAACCCGGCGAGCTCGCGTAATTGCGAGCGCGCGCCATCAGCGGCGATCACTAAATCCGCGTTCAGCGTTAATGTGGAATCGCTGCTATCACGCAAGCTCAGCACTACCGCAGGCTCGTGCACAGAACCTTGCACCTCAATACCAACCACAGTAGTGCGATCCAAAACCCTGACACGCCCAGACGATCGCACCCGTTCGGCTAAGCTGCGCACTAGCACACTGTTTTCCACAATATATCCGAGAGTATCCCGGTGTAGATCGCGCGCGTGGAACTGGATATTACCGGTACCCTCACCGTCCCAAACAGACATGGACGAGTAGGGGCAAGCGCGCTTGCCCACCACCATCGGCCACACATCCAGTTTTTGTAGCTGTTGAATCGATGCTTCCGACAGCGCGACAACGCGCGGATCAAACTGGGCTCCATGAAATTCCTCTACTGGCGTGCCCGCCTCGATCAACATCACAGACACATGCTGCGTTGCCTCGTTGCGCACCAAGCTGAGGGCCAGCGTCAAACCTACCATTCCGCCGCCGACGATGGCGATCTGCGTTGTCAGGTCTGGCTCTTTCATCCGACCATTTCCTGTTTCTCTATTGGTTGAAATTCAGCCCGCGGCAGAGCCTGCCCCATCATTTGTTTAAAAAATTCCTGCTTTAGCCCTGGGAGCAATGAGATACCCAGCAGGCCGGCATTGCGAGCCAGCTGTAACAAAGGGTGGTGACTGGCAAACACTTGAATAAAATTGTGGCTGAGCTGGGCGGTGATTTTCTGATCCACCGCTTGCTGCGACAAATATTCCTGCAGCAGCGTCAGGTCACCGAGGGGCTGTTTGCGACTCCAGGCTTGCACAAGTAGCGCTGCCAACTGAGCACAATCGCGCAATGCAAGGTTAAAACCCTGCCCGGCAACCGGGTGTAAAAAATGCGCGGCATTACCCATGAACACAATGCCTCGACGCACCTGCTCACGCGCGAACACCATTTTAAGCGGATAACTACTGCGCTCACCCACGCGAGAACAGCGCCCGAGACGATAACCAAATCGCGCCTGCAACTGGTCAATAAAAGCAGCATCATCCAGGCCCAGTGTTTCTTCCAGCTGCGCCGCCGGGCGTGTCCACACCAGCGCCGCGCGGTGCGACTGCGAACGACCATCGGCGGACACCATCGGCAAAATCGCCAGTGGACCTTCTTCAGTGAAGCGCTCGAACGCGGCGCCATGATGAGGTTCAGAAAAGCTGAGATTGGCGATCACTGCGGCCTGGCGATAATCGTGCTGGTCAATACCGATGCCGAGCTTTTCACGCAAGGGCGAATTCGCACCATCGGCAATAATCACTAATTGCGCGGCCAATACCGTGTGCTCCGACGCCTGCCTCACAACCAATTCAACACCCGCGCGCACCGGCGTAACACGAAGAACCTCCGCCGGCGCAAGGATCGAGATATTACTGGTGCGTAAACAGGCTGCCGTTAACTCTGCGCCGAACCGACGATTTTCTATCACATAGCCCAACGCACGGCCGGAGTTTTCGTCTTGTCGATATTCTGTTTGACCCACGTGGCCCCGGTCGCTCACATGAACGCGCGTGATCGGCTGGGCAGATGATTCGAGAAATGGCCACAAGGCCAATTTTTGCAGCACGTCAACCGTGGCTGGCGACAGCGCTGTGGCGCGGGCATCGAAACTCGGCTGACGCACGTCCTGCATGTTCACAGGCAGGCTCTCAACGAGGGTAATCTCCGCGTCGGGTATCTGGTGAGCGAGGAGCAACGCTTGCGTGAGCCCCACCATACCACCACCCACTACGACAATATCCTGTAGTTTGCGTGTCGCGGCCACTTCTGTCATTACCAAACCTTACTGCGTTACCAGAGCTGAGGGGAAACTACTATTAACCCGGCGATTAAATAGATGATCCTATCTATTTAATCGCGTTAATTGCATTAATCGCGCACCCTTGAAATGCAGACAAAAATGCGTGAATTTTTTAATGTTTCAAGGGCTTACATTGTGCTACGGCAATGGCGGTGCTTCCCCGCACCACCTGTTAACGTCACAAGCTTTATTGCTATATGCCAGGTATGACGTGGTTAAACTTATGCAGCTTTTGCTTTGCGTCCGCGCATGAGTTTCTCGATTTCTGCAACGGTTTTAGGTACCCCCGCAGTCAGGATTTTGTTGCCCTCTTTGGTTACAGCAACATCATCTTCGATACGCACACCAATGCCCCGCCATTTTTCCGGGATTTTTTTATTGTCGGGTGGAACATAAATACCAGGCTCGACCGTCATCACCATGCCCGGCTCCAACACCCGCCATTCGTCGCCCACTTTGTAATCGCCTACATCGTGCACATCCATCCCGAGCCAGTGCCCAATACGATGCATGTAGAACATTTTGTACGTCTCTTTCTCGATATTGGTTTTTAGCTTGCCCTTGAGCAACCCCAGGTCGAGCAGCCCTTCGACGATAGTTTTGACTGATGCATCGTGCGGTTCATTCCAGTGGTTACCGGGCTTAACCTTGTCAATTGCAGCTAGCTGCGCAGCTAACACAATCTCGTAGATCGCTTTTTGCTCTGCGGAGAATTTACCGCTCACCGGGAAGGTGCGGGTAATATCAGACGCGTAATTTTCGTATTCACAACCAGCGTCGATTAAGACCAGATCGCCAGACTTCAACTTCTGATTGTTTTCAACGTAATGCAATACACACGCATTGCGACCGCCGCCAACGATGGAGTTGTACGCCTGTTCGCGGCCGCCGTTGAGCGCGCATACGTATTTTATTTCAGCTTCCAATTCGTACTCGAAGCGACCCGCAGCGCAGGTTTTCATCGCCTGCGTGTGCGCAGCGGCAGATATCTCTGCGGCCTTCTCCATCAGACGCAGCTCAGCCGCACTTTTAAACAGGCGCATATCGTGGAGATGGTGATCGAGATCGAGAAATTCGCCGGGTGGAATCGCACCCGCGCGTACCTGGGCGCGAATCTGGTTTACCCAGCCCATCACGCGGCGATCAAAATCGGCGTCCTTGCCCATCGCGTAGTAAACGCGTTCGCGGCCTTCAATCAAGCCAGGCAAAATATCGTCGATATCGTCGATGGGAAAAGCGTCGTCCGCGCCGAAATCTTTACAGGCGCCCTCTGGACCTGCGCGGTAGCCGTCCCAGATTTCTTTCTCTATATCTTTTTCACGGCAGAACAACACAAACTCGCCATGCTCACGCTCAGGAACCAGGACCAATACCGCTGCCGGCTCGGAAAAACCCGTTAAATAAAAAAAGTCGTTGTCCTGGCGGAACGGAAAGTCAGTATCCCGTGAACGGTTTTTCTCTTTCGCCGCGGGTACAATCGCGATGCTGTTTGGCTCCATCTGAGCCATTAGGGTTTTGCGCCGACGCGCGAATTCCTGCTTAGTAATACTCATAAATGTCTTTTAATGTAAGGTGTTAGGGTCTTCATCCGCTGGTGGCGCCTTGGCGGCTTTGGCCAGCACGATGTCGTTGTATATATTCAGCACGGCTACCTTAACGTATTCCACCAGTTCCACCCAGTAGACCTCATCCTGTTCCGTCTCGGATTCGCCTTCGCTGATCGCTTCGGCTTGAGAAATGTGTGCCAGGTCGCGCAGCGAGTCTTTGACATCGTCCGACAAGCCGGTATCAGCCGACAAGCCCGACTGCCCAATAGCCTGCCCCAAGCCGTGCAGAAACCCCTCACACCAGGCGCCGAGCTCGCGGGCGCGATTGTCCAGGCTGGTCTCATCTGCAGGTAGAAGCGGGGTAAACCCCAGCTGTTGGTCATCCAGCAGCGCCTGTGTGCGCTCTAGAATCAACGCCAGCAGTGCCGAATGTTCCTCCGCAAGCGCCAAATGTTCAAGGTCCATAAACTCCAGCGCCAGGGTGTTCCACTGCGCTGCCTCAAGCCTTTCGCCCGCACACAAACGACCGCACAACATGCCTTGTAACTCGGCTACCGAGTTTACGCTGCCGAGATTGAATAGTTGGTCGTTGAGGAAATGAAATTCGTAAAGTTCTGTCATGATCGTCGTTTAAATGGAAGTCGTTATTCAAGTGTATCGCAGGCTGTGTGGCCGATCATCTCAAGGCTGACAATAAAGCACTATACTTTTCTAGAATTGGCATTAACATTGGCCGCTTACAGGTTGTTGAAACGGGTGTTCAGCGCTGGCATTTCGGAGTGAAAACTCATGAGCCAGATTAATTGTTACTGACTCGAGGAACTTTTTGGTCACCGCGAACACCGAATTGGAGCTAATTATCCAAACCTGCAATCTGTTCTCCGCCGTAGCGGCGGCCATTATATCCAACACCCGAAGCGCTCGCGAAAAATGACCGATAAACTCATCAACGAGGTTGAACACAAGCTGGATAAGCTCATCAACCTTTGCACACGACTGCAACAGGAGAACGCAAGCCTGCGCGCCGAAAAAAGCGAGTGGCAACAGGAACGGAGCCGGCTGATCGAAAAAAATCAGCTCGCGCGCACCCGTGTTGAAGCCATGATTGAACGTTTGCGCAACATGGAGGCCTAGAGTTGACCAGCTTCAGCGCATTCAACGGAGATGTCCATGAGCAGTGAGCCGCAATCGGTAACAGTCACCATTCTCGATAAAAATTATCAAATTGCGTGCCCCCCCAGTGAGAGGGAGTCTTTGCAGCGAGCTGCAAAAGAGCTGGATGCGCGCATGCGCGTTATCCGCAGTACCGGAAATGTTATTGGCTTAGAACGCATTGCCATAATGGCTGCGCTAAACCTCTGTTACGACCTGAACAAAATTGGCGAACAGGCGGATCAAAAACAGTCTGTTGCGCTCGAACGCTTGTTAGGAAAACTCGACTCCGCGCTGGACGGATAGCACGACTAATTCCGCTCAATATCGGCTTCAAAAAATGTCAAGACTGGTGCGTAAAATATCCAGTGATATACTTTCTTAACTCCTGGGGTGCTCGCCAGTTGGCAAAATCCCTGAGCCGATAAGTGTAACCCCGGAGGTTACTCGTCCGTGTTGGTGTGCATGTCCGCGAGACGGAAAGCCTAATGCATGGCAGTATCCTCCCCCTTGAACCGTCGGTGTTCAAGGTAACGTCGACAGCGGCATTCCCGGGGCTCCAACCCAATGAATAAGCATCTCCTGCGCAGTCAGCTTCGCAAGGCACGGCGCGCTCTGACATCAAGCCAGCAGCAACAGGCTGCAGTGGCGATCTACTCTCAAATTCTGCACCAGCACACCTTTCGTTCCGCCAAAAACATCGCTGTGTATATCGCCAACGACGGCGAGATATCCCCTCACCTTATTGCCCGCACAGCGCGAAAGCTTGGCAAACAAGTGTATCTGCCTGTAGTTCAGCGCGATCGCTTGCGGTTTCGCATAGCGCCTGCCGGAGCAAAAATGTGGCGCAACAGGTTTCAGATTCCTGAGCCTCTCCCCAAATACGCTGATGTGCCCGGTGACTGCCTGGATCTGGTGTTGATGCCCCTGGTAGGGTTCGATAAATGGGGCAACCGGCTTGGCATGGGTGGAGGCTTCTACGACCGCACATTTGCCTGCAACCATTTACGGCCGAAGCTGGTTGGGCTCGCGCACCATCTGCAAGAAGTGGATTCGCTGCTCGTAGACAACTGGGATATTCCGCTGGATGCGGTGGCGACAGATCGCCAGTGGTTGAGCGTGTAAGTAAACTGTGGGATTAGCTTGAAAACTTGCCTTTCATCACCGGGTGTTTGGCAACAGAATCTTGAAACCGAAACGCTTTAAGCGCATCTGAACGCTAAAAACCCTTGAGTGCCCACCTGGAAGCGGCACTCGCAAACAGGTACTCAAGGGTCTATCGATCCGGCCACACAATGATTGCGCGGCAAAGCTTCACTCTCTGCAATAGGCGAGGCGAACCTGAGTGGTGAAATGCGCGCGCTAGCGCTCGACCACTATTCCTTGATGGAGATCGGCAGGCGGTAGATCTTCAGCTTCCGCTTCAGAACCGCCAATAATCCCCAGCCCACTTGCGATAAGTCCTACAACAAAAATTACTGCAGCTAGAGTCAATACATCAGTCTTCATCAATACTTCCTCTGCGCTTGTCGGTCTCATTATTGTGATGTTCCACCCCAACAGGGGCGCTTACTTTAAATTGCGGACACTGGCACCAAATTCATCTGCACCCCGCAGTCAATCGCAAGAGCAGGTTTTATACCTATTTAGATGCCAATAGGCAAAGACCTATATCAAAGTCGCCCGCATACACCGCATTTTAAACATACACTCGTATTTCAACACGCCAAGACATACGCAAGCAGGTACTGGCTCACAGTATAAGTAACTACTTACTTTTCGACGGAGAAGCGCTGGGTGAAGTTTTTGTGAAGTTTTTTGCATGCGGATGACTTTAATGTCGTAAAGCCAACAATTATCTTCCCAAGACTGCGCACGTGTTTTGTGCAAGTGATATAAATAGCCACACATTCAGTGCATGCTCTAAATCAGAAACAGTAAAAGCCCGAAGATTTATCCCCTTTTCTCTTGATAGGCGTCAACAAACAACCGATAATAAGAATTATTATTAATTGGTAACCATTTTCGGCACGAACTTAGCAATCTGCGTTATCGCAACCGTCCCCGGACATTCGCTTACTTTGCCAACAGGTAGTATTTGTCATTATGTCGACCACTCTAAACCAATTGACCACCGGCAAGATTGCCACCATTAATTTTTTACACGGCGACAACCAAGCACTCATTCGTCAGTGTGGCGCCTTGGGCCTTAAGCCCGGCGAGCAAGTGAAAGTCCTGCATCGCAGTGGCGGCAAAGGCCCCATGCAAATAAAATGTCGGGGCACGCTTTTCGCCATTCGTAGCGATGAAGCAGCCAACATAGGCGTCACCCTCGAAGCTTGAGCCTCAAAGGTTCGCCCGCCCATTTAGCGGAATCTAATGTGAAAGAAATCGCCTTAATCGGCAGCCCCAACTGCGGGAAGACAACCCTTTTCAACCGACTTACCGGTACGCGCCAGCGCACCGGCAATTGGCCCGGTGTAACCGTAGAGCGCAAAGACGGCGTGCTCAGTATCCAAAAGCAGCAATCGCTTCTGGTGGACCTACCGGGAATTTATACCTTCCATGATGACATTCAGGGTGTCGAATCACGCGTAGCCCACAGCTACATGTCCAGTGGTCGCGCGGCGCTTGCCCTGTTTGTACTGGACGCTACCCGCCTGCCACAGCAGCTCGAGCTGCTGCCAGACTTGCTCGCCACCGGTACCCCGGTGATTCTTGTGGTGAATATGCTCGACTCGGCCGCCGCAGAAGGCATGAAAGTCGATCTCGCCGCACTGCATGAATCGACAGGCCTGCCAGTCGCCGGCGTCGTTGGATCAACCGGCGAGGGGATCGCCGGCTTAAAAGATGTTATCGCCAACTCTCTGGTCAGCTACCCGTTGGTTGATGCCGATAAAATTGATATTCAGGCAGCAGCAGCCGCCAGTTATCGCAGCGAAGGCGACAGCAGCCGCACCGAAAAGATCGACCGCTGGCTGCTTCATCCAAAACTGGCGCTACCGTTTTTCCTGCTGGTGATGTATTTGCTGTTCACTATTTCGGTGAACCTGGGGGCGGTATTTATCGATTTTTTCGATATTTTGCTTGGCAGCTGGTTTGTCGACGGAACACGCTGGCTGCTCGCCAGTATCGGCACCCCAGAATGGTTAATTGCGATTCTGGCCGATGGCGTCGGTGGCGGTATTCAGCTAGTCGGTACCTTCATTCCTGTGATCGGCTTCCTATACTTGTGCATGTCGGTGCTTGAAGATTCGGGCTATTTGTCGCGCGCCGCCTTTGTTATTGACCGGCTGATGGCAAAAATCGGGCTCCCAGGACAAGCGTTCATCCCGCTGATTATCGGTTTTGGCTGCAACGTGCCTTCGGTAATGGCGTCACGCGCTCTCGGCCAGGCCAGTGCACGACTGACAACCATTTTTATCGCACCCTTTATGTCCTGCGGTGCGCGCCTTTCGGTCTACGTGTTCGTCGGCACCGCCTTCTTCCCAACTCAAGCGCAAAATGCCATTTTCGCGCTTTATCTGCTGGGCATTATTGTCGCCGTACTGTCTGCCTGGGTCCTCCGCCGCAAATTGTTCTCGCACATGGTGGGCGCTAATATCAGTGAAATGCCCGCCTATCACCGCCCTTTGGTGCGCAACGTACTCACCCAAACATGGCACCGTTTGTATTCATTTATCTGGCGCGCAGGGCGACGTATTGTAGCGGTGGTACTGTTGCTTTCGGTCTTTTCCTCACTGGGCACTGATGGCAGTTGGGGCAACCAGGACACGGAAAAATCAGCGCTCTCCGCCACCGGCAAAATCCTGACCCCGATTTTCACCCCCATGGGTGTAGGCGAGGACAATTGGCCAGCGACCGTCGGCTTGTTTACAGGCTTGTTCGCCAAAGAGGTGGTCGTAGGCACCCTGGACACACTCTACTCGCCGTCAGATTCAGATGCTGATCAGGGCGGCATGCCAGACTTCGGCGGCGATGCCAAAGCCGCCTTGCAGAGCGTGGTGGATGGTCTCGCGGGCCTGGCTGGCACCTTTACTGACCCGCTCGGCATTGGTTCTGCGCAGGAAGATGTCGCAGGGGATCAGCCCGGCAGCTATACCGCTATGCAGCAGCTATTCCCCTCAGCCTGGGGAGCCTTCTGCTACCTGGTGTTTATTCTGCTTTACGCGCCCTGTGTTGCAACCATTGGCGTAATGCACAAGGAAGCCGGGCACATGTGGCTCGCGTTTTCGGTGGTCTGGAGCCTATTGCTCTCTTATTGGCTGGCCAGTGTAATGTGGCACTTGAGTCTCATCGCCAGTTCTCCGGTATTTGCGATTGGCTGGATCGTTATTTCCACAGCCTTGCTCTACGGCAGCTATATCTGGATTCTGCACCGCATGAAACGCGGTATGAGCGACCGGATTCCCGTTGTGAATCTGTCCTGAGGCACACCGACTTATCGCCCGCAATCAAAAAAGGCCGCAAGTGCGGCCTTTTTTATGGGCAGAGATACGCCAGCCAGCGCTAGAAAAGTACCCGGCATCGCACCGTGCCTTCGACCTCCCGCAACTGCTTGAGGGCAAGGTCGCTGTAGGCTGAATCCACATCAATCACCACGTAACCCACGCTCTCCTTGGTTTGCAGATACTGGCCCGCGATATTGATGTTGTTCTCGGAAAAAATGCGGTTGATCGCGGTCATCACCCCAGGCACGTTCTGATGCACGTGCAGTAAGCGGTGAACCTCTCGATGCGCAGGCAGCGCCACTTCAGGGAAGTTAACCGATGATGTGGTTGTACCATTGTCGGAATACTTGATAAGTTTTTCTGCAACCTCGTAACCAATGTTTTCCTGTGCTTCCATGGTTGAACCGCCAATATGCGGGGTGAGAATCACATTGTCGAAGCGACGCAATGGGCTGACAAACTCTTCATTATTCCCCTTGGGCTCAACCGGAAACACATCAATCGCGGCACCCGCCAGGTGCTTGGATTCCAGCGCCGCAGCCAATGCGTCTATATCAACCACAGTTCCCCGCGACGCATTCAGCAGAAACGACTGCGGCTTCATCGCCGCCAGCTCGTTCTCACCAATCAGATTTTTGGTGGCTTCAAGCTCAGGCACATGCAGGCTCACCACGTCGGCAACTTGGAGCAGCTCGGTAAGGGATTTACTCTGCACCGCGTTGCCCAACGGCAATTTGGTCACGACATCGAAAAATACCACCTGCATACCCATGGCTTCGGCCATCACGCTAACCTGACTGCCAATAGAGCCATAACCGACAATGCCCATGGTTTTGCCGCGAATCTCATAACTGCCAACCGCAGATTTGTCCCACTCGCCGCGATGGCAACCGGCGTTTTTAGCGGGAATGCCGCGCAACAATAAAATCGCTTCGGCAATCACCAGTTCCGCCACACTGCGCGTATTGGAGAAAGGCGCATTAAATACCGCAACACCATGCTCCTGCGCTGCATCCAGATCCACCTGATTGGTGCCGATGCAAAAGCAACCTGCCGCAACCAGTTTCGGCGCGTGCTCGATCACCCTGCGCGTAAGCTGAGTGCGGGAGCGCAGACCAACAAAATGCGCATCTTTAATGCGCTCGATCAACTCCTCTTCCGCCAGTGCGGTCTTTACATAATCCACGTTGGTGTAGCCAGCGCGATTGAGGCTTTCCACCGCCGACTGGTGCACTCCTTCAAGCAGTAAAAATTTAATTTTGGCTTTATCGAGGGACGTCTGTGCATTCGCCATGGTTCTGCGGCTCCTTAAGAATGTGGGTAAAGCGTTTTAACGCCGTCGTTGGTACCTAACAGCAACACATCGGCCGGGCGCAGTGCAAACAATCCGTTAGTCACCACCCCCGGAATCTGATTAATTGCCGATTCCAGCTCGGCGGGCTGATGAATTTCGAGGCCGTGAACATCGAGAATATGATTGCCGTTATCGGTAGTGCAGCCGTGGCGGTGCTCGGGGCTACCGCCCATTTTCACCAGCTCTCGTGCGACAAAGCTACGAGCCATGGGGATCACTTCAACTGGCAGCGGGAATTTACCGAGCACCGGCACCCATTTACTCTCATCTGCAATGCAGACAAATTCGTCGGCACAGGCGGTTACAATTTTTTCACGAGTCAACGCCGCACCGCCGCCTTTAATCAACTGTAAACGCGCATTGGCCTCGTCGGCGCCGTCCACATAGGCCACCAGGCGATCGACTTCATTGAGATCGTAGACAGGAATGCCGTGGCCTTCCAATTGGCGAGCTGACGCTTCTGAGCTGGACACCGCGCCCTGGAAAAGACCTTTATGCTGTGCCAGGGCATCGATAAACAACGCCGCGGTAGAGCCGGTTCCTATGCCCAGAATGGTATCGCTCTCGAGTTTCGGAAGAATGTAGTCGACCGCGGCCTGCGCGACCGCCTGTTTCAGCTCTTGTTGATTCATAACACCGCACCCTGTTCAAAGAGCTGCGCATTTTACGAAAAATCCGCCGCAATGGCATGGGGTTTATCAACCACGGCACAAGTGTCAGTAGGAGATACACCAATGCTAGCTTTCACCGCAACACCCTGTTGGAAAGGTTAAGATCAATGACAGCGCAACCCGCTTCCTTTACCATTGCCGCCCTTATGCACGAAATAGCACGAAAACACTGATTACTATGCCGCAGTCTTACCTTAAACGCATACTTGATGCCCGTATCTACGATCTCGCTGTCGAAACGCCGCTGGATATGATGCCGAATATTTCCTTGCGTACGGGAAATACCATTCTTCTTAAACGGGAAGATTTGCAGCCGGTGTTCTCATTCAAAATTCGCGGTGCTTACAACAAATTACTGCAACTGTCGGATGAACAGCGCAAAGGCGGCGTAGTTGCGGCCTCCGCAGGCAATCACGCACAAGGGCTGGCGCTGGCGGCCAAACACATGGGTATTTCGGCCACAATCGTCATGCCGCAAACCACCCCTTACATTAAAGTAAACGGGGTGAAACGCCACGGCGCCAAGGTAGTGCAGATAGGCGATACCTACGACGAAGCATCTGCCTATGCGAAAACATTGGTCGCAGAAAAGGGCATGACCTACATCCCGCCGTACGACGATCCCGACGTGATCGCAGGCCAGGGAACCGTCGCGCTGGAACTGTTACGCCAGTGGACCGGAAATATTGATGCCGTGTTTATACCAGTGGGCGGTGGTGGCCTGTGCGCCGGTATGGCGTCGTACATTAAATACGTGCGCCCGGACATCAAAGTTTTTGCAGTGGAAGCGGACGAATCGGCGTGTTTAAAAGCCGCCATGGACGCCCAACGCCGGGTAAAATTGCCGCAAGTTGGCATTTTCGCCGATGGCGTGGCCGTCGCCCAAATTGGCAAGGAAACCTTTCGGGTTATCCGCGAATGTATTGATGGCGTTATAACCGTCTCCACGGACGAAATCTGCTCCGCTATCAAAGATATTTTTGAGGACACCCGCTCCATCGCCGAACCGGCCGGAGCCCTCTCACTTGCTGGCCTTAAAAAATATATCGAACAAAACCAATGCAGCGAGCATACCCTGGTGGCCGTAGACAGCGGCGCTAACACGAATTTTGACCGTTTGCGCTATATTTCCGAGCGCACCGAAATCGGCGAAAAACGCGAAGCTATTTTAGCGGTTACGATTCCAGAGAAGCCCGGCAGTTATCGCGGTTTTTGCCGCTTGCTCGGCAAACGCCTGATCACCGAGTTCAACTACCGTTTTGCCGATTCCACCGACGCGCATATTTTTGTGGGGTTGCAGGTTTCCGGCGAACAAAGCGACCACGATGAATTGATCGAAAACCTGCGCAGCAAAGACTATAAAGTTGTCGATATGACAGATAACGAAGTTGCCAAGCTGCACATTCGCTACATGGTTGGCGGTCACGCACCGCAGGTAGAGGACGAAATCGTTTATCGGTTTGAATTTCCTGAACGACCGGGCGCGCTGTTGAACTTCCTTAACAAACTTGCCGGGCGCTGGAATATTTCGCTGTTCCACTATCGCAACCACGGCTCAGCCAGCGGCCGGGTGTTGGTCGGCATGCAGGTGCCAAAAACCGAGCGTAAACAGCTGCGCGAGCTGTTGGATGATCTCGGCTACCCCTACTCTGACGAAACCGAAAACGAAGCCTATAAATACTTTCTCAGTTAACGTATTTACTAATTTTTTCTTTTCTAAGACGAAGGCGCTAAAGCTTTAAATTAGCGCCTTTTTGTCATCCAGCAGTCACTAAACCGGCATGTTAACGTCATATTGGCGCTCTACTCTCGCAGCCCGACATTGTCTGAATTTAATAACAAAAGGGGGTTTTATGCGTCATCGTATGTTTCTCACTGCGGTACTTTCCGTACTCGCAATCTCGCAGTTTAGCAACGCCGCGCCTGCGGCAAAATCGCAGGCAGCGATCAACGAAGCCCGCCCGGTACCGACCCAGCTTGGCCCGCGTCCGTACTTTTTAGTTGAAGATATGGATGACTCCGAATTGAAGCAAAAGCTGCAGGGCTGCAGTGACATTCGCCCGCACAAAACCAGCTTCTCTATCGGCCATCGCGGCGCACCTCTGCAGTTTCCGGAGCACACCAAAGAATCCTACACTGCCGCAGCACGTATGGGCGCTGGTATTATCGAGTGCGACGTGACCTTTACCAAAGACAAAGAACTGGTATGCCGTCACTCGCAATGCGACCTGCACACCACCACCAACATCCTGGCGACCGATCTGGCCGATCAGTGCACCCAGCCTTTTGTACCAGCGCAATACGATGAACAAGGCAATATGATTTCGCCTGCGTCCGCGCAGTGCTGCACCTCGGACATTACCCTGGCAGAGTTCAAAACCCTTAAGGGTAAAATGGATGCGGCCAACAATCGCGCTACCAACGTTGCCGACTATATGAATGCGACAGCTGACTGGCGAACCGACCTCTACGCCACGCGCGGCACTCTCATGACTCACAAGGAGAGTATTGCCCTGTTCACCAGTCTCGGCGTGAAAATGACCCCGGAGCTGAAGTCACCAAGCGTTGCCATGCCGTTCAACGGATTCAGCCAGGAAGATTATGCACAAAAGATGATCGACGAGTACCGCGAAGCCCGCGTACCAGCGTCCCGCGTTTATCCGCAGTCTTTTAACCTGAGCGATATTCAATACTGGATCGAACATACGCCCGCTTTCGGCCAGCAAGCTGCCTTCCTCGATGGTCGTGACAGCTCAAGCAGCTTCAACTACCGCGATCCAGCGACCTGGGAGCCGTCTATGGCGGAACTGGCGGCACAAGGTGTGCAAATCATCGCTCCACCACTGTGGATGTTGGTCGATGTGGCCGATGGTAAAATTGTACCTTCGCTCTATGCCAACGAAGCCAAAGCCGCTGGTCTGGACATTATCGCCTGGACCTTCGAGCGCTCAGGCCCCCTGGCAACTGGCGGCGGCTGGTACTATCAGTCCATCAACGGACAAAATGCCGACAGCAGCAACCCGCAGCCCAGTGTTATTAACAACGACGGCGACGCCTACGACCTGCTGGACGTCCTCGCTCGAGATGTTGGCATAATCGGTATTTTTTCTGATTGGGCCGCACCAGTGACCTACTACGCAAACTGCATGGGCCTGTAGGTCCATTCAGTTTACTACTCCCGCGTGGCTGCCCACAGCCACGCCTGCTTCCTCTCAAGCCTTACTCAAGCCTTACTCAAGCCCTAGCCTCCCAACGCGAATATCGCGCCTTGCGACTCATTGTTTCGCCGCTAATCATGCCCGATTGAGATACCGCAAAAACTCCCGCGCTGGCCAGGGGTTTGACCTTCATGACGGCGCAGAATTTGTTACTATCGCAGCACCTACTAGCCTGCTCACAGGCATTTGGACCTTACCGATAAAAACAGCATAACAATTAAAAGGTTTACCAATGACTCAATCAACCACCATGAAACACCCCTTGTTATGGGTGCCGTCCGGTTATTTCACCATGGCGCTCACCTACAACATGCTTACCGCTGCATCCGTTGTTATGTTCAGTAACCTCGGTATGGACAATGCGCGCGCGGCAGCCTACGCCAGCGCCCTCGGACTGGCTTACACCATTAAGCCGCTGTTCGCAGCCTTTCTGGAAATGTACAAAACCAAAAAATTCTTTGTTCTGCTGTCGCAGCTGATACTGGGGATCGGATTTGTCGGCGTAGCACTGGTAATGAATTTACCCAGCTATATCACCATCATGATGGGCATGTTTTGGGTGCTCTCATTTATTGGGTCCTCCCAGGACATCACCACTGACGGCGTCTATGTAACCTCGCTCGATGCGAAGCAACAAGCGCTTTACTGCGGTTGGCAGAGCCTGAGCTGGAATCTGGGCAAGCTGGCAATGATGAGCGTCATGGTGGTACTCAGTGGTGTCTTCCATCAATACCTGTTTAACCATGATCCTCACGTATCCGGCCCCGAATGGAGCAAATCCTGGCAAATCGTGTTCGGCATAATGGGCATACTGATGCTTGCCATGGCGGCCTGGCACTGGCGAGTGATGCCCGAAGGCTCGCGAGCGGAAAACACCCCAACCAGCCCGATGGAAGCGATGAAAACACTGGCCGATGCCTTTGTGACGTTTTTCCAAAAACGCGGCATTTGGCTGATGATCGGCTTCGCGCTGCTGTTTCGTATCAGCTTCGGCTTTCTCAATGCGCCGTCCATGCTGTTTATGAAAGATGCTTTTGACAACGGTGGCTTGTCACTGACCAACCAGGAATTCGGCATCATCTACGGCACCTTCGGGCTGTGTGCTCTATTGGTTGGTTCGCTAGTGGGCGGTGCCTATGTGGCGAAGAAAGGCCTGGAAAAAGCACTCTTCCCGCTGTGTTTCTGCGTCAACATTCCCAATATTACTTTTTTGATTTTGGCGATCTATCAGCCACACAGCCACGTGCTGATTACTCTCGGTGTTGTGGTGGAGCAGTTCTTCTTTGGCATTGGTTCAGTCGGGTTTATGATCTACCTGATGCAGCAGCTTGCGCCCGGCAAATACGCCACCACTCACTATGCGTTTGGCACGGCATTGATGGGTTTATGCATGATGTTAACCGGTATGGTCAGTGGCGCACTGCAGGAATTAATGGGCTACATTGGTTACTTTGCATTCGTGATGGCCGCGACCATTCCCTCATTTATTATTTGCTGGTTTGCCCCGTTTTACGTGAAGCACGACGATTCACCCAGCACCTGATCCCTAGCCTTGCCCGGTGTTCACCGGGCATTCCAGTTAACTTCATTCAAGCCACAGAAATACCGCAGGAACCGCTAGCGCCTTGTCTCTGTCATAACTGCAACGTTGAATGCAGAGCATGGCAGGGCGAATGACACTAGCGGAGTTCTTAACCAGGCGCGGCACTATCGCCGCAGCCGCTTCGATCGGTCTTCACAGCATTCTGTTATTGCTGCCCGAAACCGCAGAACCCCCTGAATTCGCGCGATCTGAGCGAAAGACCTTTGCCGTTACCCTGCGTAAAGCTTCACCCGATATATCACCCGAACCGCAGTCGAATGCGTTAGCCAGCAAACCTTTGCCACTATCAGAGACCACTCCAGTATCACACTCAGAAACCAACACAGAGACAAGCGACTCAAACTCTGCCACTGACAATCAGCAGACCACTGAGCAAAATATGCGTCGGCAACAGTTACCAGCAATTCCCACTCACCCCCCTGCGCCAGCCGCCTCCCAAACCAACTCAAAATATACCGCCTCGCAGAAGTCCGAGCAGTCGAGCGACAGCTTGCGCGTATTCGACCCAAGGCTGAGAAATAAATTTAAACGAGACACAGGCCCATCGCGCAGCGAGCAAATCGATGCCTTTAAGCACAAACACACTTTTACCGATGTTCATGGGCGCACAGTGAGAAAAAACGGGCGCTACTGCTCCGTATACACACCACCCAAGAGCCTCACAGAAACGGGGCTTTGGTCGCTGCCGTTCGTCTGCGATACGAGTCAGGATGAGGGAGAGAAAATAAAACGAGGAATTGCCGAAGCCTTGCGGGACTACCGGCAGCAACCCTAGTGGTTACCACCGGTAAAGAAGCGCGTTTAGCCCTTCATGTTTTCAAGTTCCATGCCTTTGGTTTCGTAGACAAACTTCGCCACGAAGAAAATAGAGATTAATGCACCCAAGGTGTAAAGGCTGTACGCGAACGCGAGCCCCAGCGAACCGAGCAGCATGGGGAATGTCCAGGACACCAGGAAGTTCGAACCCCATTGCGCGAGACCGGCAACGGCCAGGCCGGAACCGCGAATCTGATTGGGGAACATCTCGCCCAGCAGTACCCACATAACAGGGCCCCAACTGAAATTAAAGAACATCACGTAAATATTGGCGGAAATCAGCGCAACCACGCCCATACCATCGCCTAAAGAAACTTCACCAGCAGCGTTCTGGCTCGCTGTAGTGAAGGCAAACGCAGTAATGCCAAGCGTGACAGTCATGCCAATTGAGCCAATCAACAAAATGGGTTTACGGCCGATTTTATCCACCAGTACCAACGCCAGTATCACCGCGCCAATGCTCAATGCGCCTGACACCACGTTGATCAGCAGCGCATCATTTTCACCAAAGCCAACCGCCTGCCACAACACGGCGCCGTAGTAGAAGACCACATTAATCCCCACCAGTTGCTGGAAGGTTGCCAGGCCAATACCAACCCACACAATCGGGCGCAACTTGCCAGACGCTTTGTCGATCAGATCGCCCAGTTTGGGTCGGTGATGATCACCCTCAAGAGACGCATCAATATCATCGAGTTTCTGCTGACCGGCGACATTGCCATAAAGACGTTGCAGAATGCCGAGGGCTTTTTCTTTGTGCTGCTTCACTACCAAAAAGCGCGGGCTTTCGGGAATAAGGAGAAGGGCAAACAGGAACACAAACGCAGGAATCAATTCTATCCAGAACATCCAGCGCCAAGTCTCGAAGTTCATCCACAGCGGGTTCATTGCCGAACCGGACGCATCGGCCAGAAAATAATTACTCAGGAACGCCATAAACAGACCGGTGATAATCGCCACCTGTTGCACTGTAGCCAAGGCTCCCCGATAGCGAGCCGGCGCCACTTCCGCAATGTAGGCGGGCGCCATAACGGACGCTGCCCCCACGGCCAGACCACCAATAACCCGGTAAATAATAAATTCACCGGAAGAACCGGCGATGCCAGAGCCCCAGGCGGAAACAATAAAGAAAATCGCCGCGATAATCAGCATAAAGCGACGGCCGTAGAGGTCGGCCAAGCGCCCGGCAAAGAAAGCACCGACCGCACAACCCAGAAGCATTGACGCAACGTTGAAACCGCTGGCCACGTCGTCCGAGTTAAAGGCGACTTTCAGTCCGTCTACGGTGCCATTAATAACACCGCTATCGAATCCGAAAAGGAACCCACCAATGGTGGCGACACCGCTGATAAGAAGGATAAAAGCAAAGTTTTCGGTGTTACCCGAAGTGGCTTGATTCATGGGAATGACCCCGTTCATTTGAGTTTATAGTTGTTGTGGTAATCCGGGCAGGTAAGTGCCGCCGGAAACATTGTGCAGCGGTCGAGATGGGGCTGGGAGCCGGAGGATGTGCGATGACAAAATACGTCTGATCGGCCCCAACAGGCGTAGCCTTCAGGTGGTGAGATCAAATCATTGGCAATTGCAGAATAGCCCCCAGAAACCACACTTTTCTGCTGCTTTATAGTTATATACAGACGCCAAGTCTACACCGAACACCCACCTTCGTAGTAGTCCAAAAAACTCTAAGACGGACTTAAAACGGGATAAACCGCAACTTGGTAATGTATCCCGCCGCAGATTGGTTAATCTTTGCTCTGCTGGTAGATATGAACATCCCGCTGGGGGAACGGAATGGTAATCCCCTCGCGGTCGAACCGCATTTTCACCTCTCGGGTAACTTCCCAGTAGACGTCCCAATAGTGTTCGGTTTTGGCCCAGGGACGCACGATAAAATCCACCGATGATTCGCCTAGTGCATTGAGCTTGATCATTGGCTCAGGGCTCTGCAGTACCTTCTCGTTCTCTTCAACAATATCGGCGAGAATCCGTTCCGCGTGCTCCACATCATCGCTATACCCTATGCCAAACGTCATATCCACACGTCGCACTTTTTGCGCAGTCACGTTTTTTATCACGTCCCCCCAGATTTTGCTGTTGGGGATAATTAACGTCTGATTGTCGATGGTCAGCACCGTGGTAGACACAATATTCATGCTGCGCACCTTGCCAAACACTCCTGCGGCTTCCACAAAATCGTCCACGTCGTAAGGCCGGTACACCAGGATCATCACCCCCGCAGCAAAATTACCCAGGGTGTCCTGCAACGCAAAACCGATCACAAAACCCACCACCCCCAAACCCGCCAACACCGGCCCGAGCGAAACCCCTACCTGCGCCAGCGCCACCAGCAAACCCAACAGCATAATCAGGCGCGCGGTCATCGAGGTGAGCATATCCTGCATCAGCACCGACAGGTTGACTGATCCTGATGTCAGGCTGCGTAAAAGCACCCGACTTACCAGCGTAGCTATACCGTGAAAAACCAGCAGAATGCCGAGAAAGACACCGGCTTTGATCATAAAATTGGCGAGCGTGGTCCCCACGGATTGTTTTACCGAAATCCACCAATCGTAAAACAGACCGCTCAGTACATTTGAGCCAATTAAATCCGCGCTGATTTCGCCGGTGGTGCGCAGCAGCAATTGACGATAGCGGCTGACGTCCAGCTCCAGTTTTTCGGCAATGTCGATAATCAACAATAAACTGTGGGTGTCCGATTCCTGCTTTTCAGTCGCCAGCCGCTGCTTTTCCAAAACGTCGGCATCGTCTTTTTTTATCGAGAGCAGCGCCTTTGCCTCGTTGAGGCGCTCTGTGTTGAGGCGAATCTGGCCAGATAAACTGTCGGCCCGCAAGGGCACTTCGCTCATTAAAAATCGTCGTGAAGGTGCGGCACTAAATTCGAGCTGCTCAATCACAGCAACATATTCCGATAGCAGCCGAAACCCCATATCAAGCAGGCGATTGTCGAAAATATAGCTGCGCAAACCATCGGCCGTGGCCGTATCACGCTCGATACTGTTTTCGTTGTAACGGCTAAGGTAGGTGCGGATATCTGCACGTAACGAGCGCCCGGTATTCAGCATTTCTTCATTAAAGTCGCCGAGCAAATGATCCGGCGTGCCGCCACCATTTTTATAATCCCCGACCAAACTGGTAAATTCCCGCAGCTCTTTAATCAGGCTGTCGTAGGTATCCAGTCGCTGCAGCACGATAGATTCGCTAGTTTCACCCGAGGATTTTTTATAAGCCGCATCCAGTGCTTCAAGCTTGGCTTTGTTTGACTCTACGCGCTCAGCCGCTGCCAGAATGCGCAGCTCTTCTTCGCTGTAATTCGGCTCCAGTGAGGTCGTCGGCGGATTTTCAGATTGCGCATACACGCATAAACAGACAAATACACAGAGCATAGGCAATGCTCTGACCAGTCGGCGCAAGCGGGGGAACAACATGGAAAATCCTTACACAACGGGGAAGCAATTCAAGTGTCGTGCATTATAGAGTGTGTAACGAGAGAAACCGTTGGCAATCGTAAACGTCACAGCAATGGAGTGTGCTATTTGTGACTGGAGTCCGTTAAACATGCACGCAACAGGCGCGCAACCTCTGGCGGACACTGTGCTGAAGATGGGTAGATACCAAGCTCAACCTGCGCGCGAATATCGCTGCTGCGCACCGGAATGCGCTCCGCCGCCGGCCACAAAGACCAGCGCGCAACAATTTCGTCACCGCGATAAAATTTTTGCCAGGTACTGGTTGCCGCATTGTCTGGCCCGACAATAAAGGCAATTTTGGCGTTTGGAAATCGACGCTCAGTTTCTGCCAGGACATCGTAGGTGTACACAGGCCGCATTGGATCGTCCTGCATCTCAGCCAGCGATTTTTCTATGTCAAACAGGGCCACCCGGTCATCGGCGATGGCTTCCACCAGTGCCGCCACCATTTGTAAACGCCAGTGGTACGGCAGCATATTTTTGCCAAACGCATGGCGATACGACGGTACCAGGAGTACTCGATCGAACTCAGCAAGCGCTTGCGCCACAACATCCGCATGGCCATTGTGCGGTGGATTAAACGCAGAACCGAGTACACCAATTGAAGCTGCAGCCATATCTCATACATGCTCGCCAGTGAATACAGCCACCTATCCTACCAGATGCCGTCCCAGTAAAAGAAAAGGGGAAGCTAATGACTTCCCCTTCAGGTTTGTTGTTGTGGTGTTATTGTGCTGCTATGCGTTAAACGGCCACTTAACAACAGCCGTGGAACGTACGACTGATAACATCCTGCTGCTGCTCTTTGGTGAGCTTGTTGAAGTTCACCGCATAACCGGAAACGCGAATAGTGAGCTGTGGATATTTTTCAGGATGCTCCATTGCGTCTACCAAGAGTTCACGGGCAAGCACATTGACGTTGACGTGGTGGCCGGCAGAGCCAAAATAGCCATCCAGTAACCCGACAAGGTTAGACGTTTTTGCCTGATCGTCGGTGCCCAGAGCATTGGGGACCATACTCATGGTGTAGGAGATTCCGTCTTCAGAGTCACCATAGGGAAGTTTTGCAACACTCAACAGCGACGCCAGAGCTCCGTTAGTGTCACGCCCGTGCATAGGGTTGGCGCCAGGCGCAAAAGGTTCGCCGGCACGTCGTCCATCGGGCGTATTACCGGTTTTTTTGCCGTAAACCACATTGGAGGTGATAGTCAAAACCGATTGGGTAGGCTCTGCATTGCGGTAGGTTTTATTCGCACGCACATGGTTCATAAAGCGGCTCACCACATCGCAGGCAATTTGATCGACGCGATCATCGTTATTGCCGTATTTGGGGTAATCGCCCTCGGTCACATAGTCTTTTACCAAGCCATCTTCGCCGATTACTGGCGTCACCTTCGCGTACTTAATCGCGCTGAGGGAGTCTGCGACGATCGAGAGCCCGGCAATACCGCAAGCCAAAGTGCGCTTGACATCCCGATCGTGCAACGCCATCAGCGGTGTCTCGTAAGCGTACTTGTCATGCATATAGTGAATAGCATTTAGCGCTGCAACGTAGGTTCTGGCAAGCCACGCCATATAGGTATCGAAGCGCTCCATCACTTTGTCGTATTCGAGTACATCATCGACCATGACCTCTGCTGCAGGGCCGACCTGCAAGCCGATTTTCTCGTCAACACCACCGTTGATGGCGTACAACAAGGTTTTGGCGAGGTTTGCACGCGCACCGAAGAACTGCATTTGTTTGCCAATAGGCATGGCAGATACACAACACGCAATCCCGTAGTCGTCGCCAAAGCGATCGCGCATCAGGTCATCGCTTTCGTATTGGATGGACGAGGTGTCGATAGATACCTTCGCGCAAAAATCTTTGAACCCTTTAGGTAATTTATTGGACCACAACACCGTCAGGTTAGGCTCAGGCGCAGGCCCCAGGTTGTACAGCGTTTGCAGCACACGGTAGGAGTTTTTAGTGACCAGTGAACGGCCGTCGCAGCCCATGCCGGCGATAGACTCAGTCACCCAGGTGGGGTCGCCGGAAAAAAGTTCGTCGTATTCAGGTGTGCGTAGAAAACGCACCAGGCGAAGCTTGATGACCAAGTCGTCGATCAGCTCCTGCGCTTCCGCTTCGGTCAGCAGGCCGTTGCGCATGTCGCGCTCAATATAAATATCCAGGAAGCTGGACACGCGCCCAATACTCATAGCCGCGCCGTTTTGCGATTTCACCGCAGCGAGGTAAGCGAAGTAGGTCCATTGAATGGCCTCACGTGCAGTTTTCGCAGGGTGGCTGATATCGCTGCCGTAGCTCGCCGCCATGGCTTTGATATCCTGCAGCGCGGTAATTTGCTCGCTGAGCTCTTCGCGCAGGCGAATGGTATCTTCCACCATATCCCAGCTTTCGGTTTCCGCTTTTTCTGCCTTTTTAGCCTTAATGAGAAAATCAATGCCGTACAGGGCAACACGTCGGTAATCGCCAATAATGCGGCCGCGGCCGTAGGCATCGGGAAGGCCTGTAATCACACCCGCTTTGCGGCAACGCAAAATTTCAGGGGTATAGGCATCGAACACACCCTGGTTATGGGTTTTGCGATACTTACTAAAAACTTCGAGAACTGCAGGGTTTAATTCTTTGCCGTAGGTTTCGCAAGAGGTTTGCACCATACGAATCCCACCGAAAGGTACGATCGCGCGTTTCAGCGGGGCATCAGTTTGCAGGCCGACGATTTTTTCCAGAGCGAGATTAATATAACCGGGCTTATGCGAGGTCACAGTGGCTGGTGTATCTGCATCAAAATCCAGTGGTCCACCAGCAGCCTGTTCGGCTTTGAGCAGCTCCAAGACTTCTTTCCAGAGAGTTTCTGTGCGATGAGTTGGCCCGGCGAGAAACGCATCATCACCGTCGAACGGTGTGTAGTTGCGTTGAAGGAAGTCTCTTACATCGACGGATTCTTGCCATGGGCCAGCAGCGAAGCCCGCCCATGGGTCACACACAGGACCACTGGCGACTTCTGATGCTTTCTCGGAGATCTCTGCCTTAATATTCATAGATTGCCTCACACAATAAAAAAACGAAAAGGGCAACGCCTTTTGAGCGCAGACCCATTAGGTACGAATGTTCGGTTGGAACGGGGGGATAATCAGGCGTGATTGATATTCTACGCCGCCCCACTAAATTCGATTTGATACAACGCAATTCGTGCAAGCTTTACACGGGGAGAGGGGAATAGCCGTTCGAATAACGTATTACGGATAGCGCAGACATAATAAAAAAATCCGCCATTTTTAGGGTGAATGGCGGATTCACTAAAAATAATATTGGTGGATACTCGTGCGAGATTTGCCGGGCTAGCTACTCTCTGGTGGCGGTGCAACACGCAGTACTTCAGCCAGTGTCGTGCGGCCCTGGGCAATTTTTTGCGCGCCGGATAAGCGCAATGTGCGCATACCGTCACGCATCGCCTGCTGTCGCATCGCCTGCAGATCGAGGGTGTCACTGATGTGTTGCTGCACGCTGTCGGTTAAGGTCAGAATCTCGTAGATGCCCTGCCGTCCCAAATACCCGGTGTTACGGCATTCCAGACAACCCTCGGGAGCGTACACTTTAGGTGGGCGCGCAACTTTCCAGGGCCGTACCAGATTTTCCCAATCGCTACTGCTAATGGTACTTTCGCTCTTGCAGTGCGGGCACAATGTCCGAATTAAGCGCTGCGCCATCACACCAAGCACGGTGGATCGCAACAGATAGCTGGGCACACCCAGATCCAGTAACCGAGTGATTGCCGAAGCGGCATCGTTGGTGTGTAAGGTGGACAGCACTAAGTGCCCTGTAAGCGCCGCCTGCACCGCCATTTGCGCGGTCTCGCGATCGCGAATTTCGCCCACCATGATGATGTCTGGATCCTGACGCATCAGGGTGCGTATTCCAGCGGCAAAATCAAATTCAATATTGTGCTGTACCTGAGTCTGGTTAAACGCCTCTTCCACCATTTCTATCGGATCTTCAATGGTGGAAACATTAACCTGTTCAGTAGCCAGCTGGCGCAAACTGGAATAGAGCGTCGTGGTTTTACCCGAACCTGTGGGGCCAGTCACCAATAAAATACCATGCGGTTTACCGGTCATACTGTTCCAGCGTTTGAAGTCGTCCCCCATCAACCCCAGCTGTTCAAATGTACGGAACAGTACGTCTGGATCGAAGATCCGCATTACCAGTTTCTCACCAAATGCCGTGGGTAATGTAGATAAACGCAATTCCGCTTCCATTCCATTAGGCCGCTTGGTTTTAATGCGCCCGTCCTGCGGCTTGCGCTTTTCTGCGACGTTCATCCGCCCCAGAATTTTTAAGCGGCTGACAATCGCGGTGGCCACATTGGCCGGAAACTCATAAATATTATGCAGTACACCGTCAATACGAAAACGCATGCGGCAGATTTCGCGACGCGGCTCCAGATGGATATCGCTGGCGCGCTGATCGAAAGCATATTGCAGCAGCCAGTCCACGATATTAACTACATGTTGATCATTGGCTTCCGGGTCTTTTAAGCGGCCAAGTTCCAGCAGCTGCTCAAAATTGGCGGCACCGGAGCGGGTGTTGCCACCGCCATCCTCTGCGCCGCTGACAGAGCGAGCCAGCGAATAAAACTCCACGCGGTACCGGTTGAGATCGGACGGGCGAGCAAAAACCCGTTTAATTTGCTGCCGCACTGTTTGCGCGAGCTGCATTTCCCATTCGGTAATAAACGGCTGACTCACGGCAATCGTCACTATTTCCGCAGTCACGCCCACACACAACAGACCGTGGCGCTTGGCAAACTGGTAGGACATGACTTCCGCAACCTTCGCTACCGGTATTTTCATTGGATCGATATGGAATAACGGGAGCCCTGCTTTTTCCGCGAGCCACTCGGTAAGTGTGAGCTCATCCATTTTTTTCCCTGGTACCCGCAAGTTTTCCAGCTCCTGCGAGGCGAGGTAAGTGAGCGGATGCATCAGCGTTTGCTCACGGGTGCGGTGCGCCCCCATGACCATATTGGCTTCTTCCTGTTGAACGAAGCCTTCGTCGACCAGGTCTAAAAGCAGTGAACGCAAGTCCAGCGCGCGTTCGGCGAGAAAGTCAGATTTCATAAATAATCGCGGTCAACATTGACCCAGTTTTCATTGGTTGTCTGTAAAGATTGTAACTCACATGGCAAGGTCGCCCTCGCGTCATATAAGCCATCAAACCACATGCATTCATCAATTGTAAGGAACTATCATGGAATTCACGGTTTATCAGGTGGACTCTTTCAGTAATCGCCCCTTCGCCGGCAATCCTGCCGCGGTGCTGGTGCTGGAGCGTTCTTTGGACGAAGAGACCATGCGCAATATTGCGGCCGAGATGAACCTGTCAGAAACCGCGTTCGCCGTACGTGACGGTGACCGCTTCGGCCTGCGCTGGTTTACCCCCACCACTGAAGTTGCACTCTGTGGACACGCCACGCTGGCCACCGCACACGTGCTGTTTAACCACTTGGGTTACTCCGCGGACACCCTGTATTTCGACACCCTCAGCGGAGAGCTGCGCACCAGAAAAGCCGACACTGGTTTGATCGAGATGGATTTTCCCACGGCAACATTAACGCCTGTGTCCGCTACCAACGAGATTATCGATGCCATTAGCGCGCGCCCACTGGCGCTCATGACTGACGGGACAAAACTCCTGGTCGAACTCGACAGCGCGCGCAAGGTCTGCAACTTAAATCCGGATATGGATAGACTTCGTAAACTGCCGTACATGGGTGTATGCTGTTGCGCCCTGGCCAATGACTATGTCGCCGACCCACAACCAGACTTCGTGAGTCGCTTTTTTGCGCCGGCGTCAGGTATTCCGGAAGATCCGGTCACCGGTTCCGCTCATACCCTGTTGATGCCACATTTTGGCAATAAACTCGGTAGGAAAACACTCCAGGCACGGCAAATCTCCGCCCGCGGCGGGGATCTACACTTAGAGCAAAAAGGTGACCGAGTGCTGATTGCCGGTACTGCGGTCACGGTTATGAAGGCCAGTCTCTATCTATGATTGTGGGAGCGCCAAGCTCCCATCAGGACATGTATGATCGATACCCGTTTATTCACCCGCAGGCTGGCGGACCTTATCGCCCAGCCCTCGGTCAGTTGTACCAGCCCGCAGCTGGATATGAGCAACCGCAACGTCGTTGAACTGCTGGCCGAATGGCTGGCCGCCAAACAGTTCCAAGTGGAATTCCAGGAACTGCCTGATAACAAAGCCAACCTGATTGCCACCCGCGGTAGTGGCCCTGGCGGGCTGGTACTCTCGGGCCACACGGATACCGTGCCCTGTAATCCCGACCGCTGGGAACAAGACCCTTTTACCCTGTCCAGCAGAGACAACCGTTTTTACGGGCTCGGTGCCACAGATATGAAAGGGTTTTTCCCGGTAGTGCTGGCAGCACTCGATCGCCTGGACGAGCATCTCGACAAGCTTCAGCAACCGGTGATTGTGCTCGCCACCGCTGACGAGGAGTCCTCGATGAGTGGTGCACGAGCCCTGGTTAAAGCCGGTCTGCCAAAAGCCCGCTACGCGGTGATTGGCGAGCCCACCTGTATGCACCCGATTCGCATGCACAAGGGCATTATGATGGAAGCCATTCGTATTCAGGGCTTGGCGGGGCACTCGTCCAACCCTGCGCTCGGCCACAACGCAATGGAATCCATGCATGCCGTACTCGGTGAACTGCTCAAATTCCGCAGTGAAATTCAGGCTAAATACAGCAATCAGGGTTTTGCAATTCCGTTCCCTACACTCAACCCCGGCTATATCCACGGTGGCGACAACCCGAACCGTATATGCGGCCACTGCGAAATGCACTTTGACCTGCGCCCGCTGCCCGGGATGGACATCGGTGACTTACATCACCAGTTGGAACAGCGCCTGACGCCCATCGGAGACGCCCACAACACACCGCTTACTCTGGAGAACTTGATTGGCGGAATCGATGCCTACGAACAAAGCGCCGACAGCGAATTGGTGCTGCTTGCAGAAAAACTCACCGGTTTCAAGTCCGAGAGTGTAGCATTCGCCACCGAAGCTCCGTTTCTGCAGAAGCTGGGAATGCAAACGCTGGTAATGGGGCCAGGCTCAATCGATCAGGCTCACCAACCCAATGAGTATATGGCTCACGAACAGGTGGCGCCCGCAGTCGATGTAATTGCCAACCTGATTACCCAGCTCTGCTTACAGACAACATCGGCCGCTTGATAAAGCGGTCGCGTCTCATCGATAATTTTGCCTGCTTAAGTTTGCCTAGAGATACACCGTGTCCACCGAATCAAATAATTACATCCAATGGTTTCGCCACACCTCGCCTTATATTAATTCGCACCGGGGCAAAACCTTCGTTGTTTTGCTGCCAGGTGATTGCATTTCGCAGGATAACTTTCCCAATATTATTAACGATTTGACCCTGCTTAGCAGCCTTGGCGTGCGCCTGGTAGTTGTACACGGTGCACGACGTCAGATCGACGAACAACTGGCGGTGATAAACAGCGAAACCGAGTTTCACAAGGGCGTGCGTATCACTACGCGCGAGCAGATGGGTGAAGTCCTGAAAGCCATTGGCCATGCACGCTTCACCATTGAAGCGGCGTTTTCCAGCGGTTTGCCAGATTCGCCGATGTATGGCTCAAAAATTCGCGTTCGCTGCGGCAATTTCGTTACGGCGATGCCGCAGGGCGTGATTGACGGAATCGATCATCAGCTGACCGGCAAGGTCCGCAGTGTCGATGCCAGCGGCATTCGTGCCATGCTCGATCAAAACAGCCTCGCACTGGTTTCCCCGCTTGGCTACTCATTAACAGGTGAAGCGTTTAACCTCAGCTTTGCCGATGTCGCCATCGCCATCGCCAATGCGTTACGAGCAGACAAGTTGATCGCCTACAATGACGACGGCCCGATTACAGACAGCCAGGGGGAACAGTTTCGCGAACTCACCCTGCTTCAGTGCGAACGGTTTCTATTGGAAAAGCAGCAGCACAACCGCTCCAATACCTATTTTTCGCTGCGCGCGTGCTACCAGGCATGCGATGGCGGCGTTTCCCGTGCCCACGTAGTCTCCGCTTGTGACGATGGTGCACTTATCAAAGAGCTGTACACCCGCGATGGCTCGGGTACCATGGTCTACCGCGACAGCTACGAAACCATAAGACGCGCCCGCATAGAAGATGTAGTTGGGATTCTCAACCTGATCGAACCTTTAGAGCAAAAAGGCATATTGGTTAAGCGTTCAAGGGAGCATCTCGAAACTGAGATCGGCTTTTTCACCGTGATGGAAAAAGACAACCTCATCGTGGGCTGCGCCGCGCTTTACCCCATTGCCAACAGTGAGGCAGGGGAGCTGGCGTGCGTAGCGATGCATAACGAGTATCGCGGAGACGGTCGGGCAGCCAAGCTGCTTACCCACATCGAGCGGCAGGCGCACAAGCTGAACTTCACCCAATTATTCGCGCTTACAACCCAAACGGCGCACTGGTTTTTAGAGCAGGGGTTTCGCGAGTGCGATGTAGAACAACTGCCGGGCGAACGCAAGGCACTCTACAATTATCAGCGCCGTTCAAAAGTGTTCGTCAAAGCAGTGCAGACCTGAAAACGCACCAGAGTAGCCAACGCGGCCACGGCTATCCTTCCTCCCGGCCGCGGTCGCAAGAATCCTGAATGGCGGCATTATCCTGCCGCCTTCTGTCTTCCCCCCTATTCAACCCAAATATTCGCTGCTCGTTTCGGGCAAGTCGCCGTTTTTTTGCCTAAACTTTCTCTATTAACGCCTTGATTTTAATTAGCTTATCCAGGCGGTTTCGCATTTGGGACACCAGTATGAATTTAGATTTGAAGTCGGAAAACGAACTTCGCCAAATTGATATAGTAAAAATCTACAACAACAAAAAATGCCTTATCGTTGACGATTTTCCAGAGATTCGCGGCTCGCTCACGCGTACTCTACGCACGTTCGGTGTCAACAGCGTAGACACTGCAGCCAATGGCGAGGAAGCCATTCGCGCGTGCAGTTTCAAGAAGTACGACATTGTTTTATGTGACTACAACCTGGGCGCAGGTAAAGACGGACAGCAGATACTCGAGGAGGTTCGTTACCTCCGGGTACTGCTGATGACCAGCTTGTTTGTGATGATTACCGGAGAAAGCTCACGAGAAATGGTGCTTGGCGCCCTCGAATGCCAGCCTGACGACTACATCACCAAACCATACACCCAGCAATCCCTGCGTGTGCGTCTCAACAAAGCTATAGTGCGCCACGAAACACTCTTACCAATAAAAAAATTCATCTCTGACGGCGATTACCGCGCAGCACTTGATACCTGTAACCAGATGATCGCCGACAACTCACGATATGCAGGAGACTGCCTGAAAATAAAAGGCCAGCTACATTTTTTATTGAAACAACTGAAGGAAGCACAAAAACTTTACGAAAGCGTACTCGGTAAAAAACCACTAGTCTGGGCAAAGTTAGGCATGGGTAAAACCCAACTCGCATTAGGTAATTACGACTCTGCAGAAGAAATCCTCAATTCGATTATTGAAGAAGATGAGCGCTATGTTGAAGCACATGATCTGCTAGCCGAAGTGCACAAAGAACGCAAAGACTTTGCTGCCGCGCAACGAGCAACCGAAAACGCCACCCGCGTATCGCCAAAATCCGTATTGCGCCACCGGCAACTTGCCGAACTGGCCGAGCAGAATAACGACGACGAGATAGCCCTAAAATCACACCAAAACGCCATAAGGTGGGGTTTCAATTCCTGCCACGAATCCGAACAGGACTACTTTAACTATGCGCGTAAAGTGTCGGAAGTGGTGCAAGGTGATAACAGCAATAACGCAAAAACCCTTACGCGCCAGGGCCATAATTTTCTCGATCGCGCGCGCAAACGTTTCGCAGATCGACCGGAAATCGCAGTTCAAGCGCAACTGGTGGAAATTCAATTGCACTTGGGCTCAGGCGAGCAAAAGAAGGCGGAAGCCGCAGTAGAAAAAGCCCGCGAAATGTACAACGATCTCGCAACGCCACCGGTGGAGACCAGCCTGGAGATGGCGCGTACACTCCATGCCATGAACAACGAGGACGAAGCACGAGAACTGCTGACGCAACTGGCTGCACGGCATGAGAACGATCCGGATATCCTGCAGATGATCGACGGAATAACCGGTGAGCCCATTAGCGATAAGGGCAAGGTGGTTGCAACGAAACTAACAAAGGCGGGTATTGAACACTATGAGACCAAAAATTTTGCGGAAGCCATCGATGTATTCTTGGAAGCGCTCGCAAATTACCCAAAACACATTGGCCTCAACCTCAACCTAATCCAGGCAATCCTGGCCGACACTGAAGCCAATGGCTTCTCAGAACGATACGAGAAACTCTGTCGCCGATCCCTGCGGGCAGTGGGCACCGTTGGCCCCGAGCACAAACAGCACAAGCGCTATGCGTTCCTATACCGTCAACTCGGCAAGCATTATCCCAACGTAACCTGAGGTATTACCGCGAGCGTAATCGGACCTGGAATCTGGTATTCTTCGCAGCCAGTTTTCACCCCCAGAAGGAGTCCGCACATGCCCGAGTACCGTTCCCGCACCACGACCGCTGGCCGCAATATGGCCGGAGCCCGCGCCCTGTGGCGAGCCACAGGCATGAAAGACGACGATTTCCAAAAACCGATAATCGCGGTGGTGAACTCCTTTACCCAATTCGTGCCAGGCCACGTGCACTTGAAGGATCTCGGGCAGCTCGTCGCGCGCGAAATAGAAAAAGCCGGTGCCGTAGCGAAGGAATTCAATACTATTGCGGTGGACGATGGTATCGCCATGGGCCACGACGGAATGCTCTACAGCTTGCCGAGCCGCGACATCATCGCCGACTCTGTGGAATACATGGTCAACGCGCACTGTGCGGATGCCATGGTCTGCATCTCCAACTGCGATAAAATTACCCCTGGAATGCTTATGGCCGCTATGCGCCTGAATATTCCGTGTATTTTTGTCAGTGGTGGCCCCATGGAAGCGGGCAAAACCAAACTGGCAGAGCACAACCTGGATCTTGTTGACGCGATGGTGATCGCCGCCGACGACACCGCCAGCGACGAGACGGTCGCCGAATACGAACGCAGCGCCTGCCCGACATGTGGCTCCTGTTCCGGCATGTTCACAGCGAATTCGATGAACTGCCTGACCGAGGTACTCGGCCTGAGCCTGCCGGGTAACGGCACGGTGTTGGCTACACATGCGGATCGCCGTAAATTGTTTGAACAAGCCGGACAGCAAATTGTCGCTATTACCCGCGACTACTACGAGCAGGATAACGTCAACGTCCTGCCCCGCAGTATTGGCAGCAAAGCCGCCTTCGAAAACGCGATTACGCTCGACATCGCTATGGGGGGGTCAACCAATACGATTCTGCACCTGCTGGCAATCGCCCAGGAAGCCGAAGTGGATTTCGATTTAAAAGACATCGACAGGCTCAGCCGCAAGGTGCCTCAGCTTTGTAAAGTCGCTCCCAATACCCAGAAGTATCACATCGAAGACGTACACCGCGCCGGTGGTATCTACGGCATCCTTGGCGAGTTGGAACGCGGTAAGCTACTTGATAGCTCCGTGCCAACAGTACATTCAACGACCCTTAGCGCCGCGATCGCTAAGTGGGATATTCAACAGACAAGCGACGATCAAGTTGCGCATTTTTACCGTGCCGGCCCCGCGGGTATCCCTACACAAGTCGCTTTCAGTCAGGATACTCGATGGCCCTCTCTGGACGGCGATCGCGCGCAAGGCTGTATTCGCAACGTTGCGAATGCCTACAGTCAGGAGGGGGGTCTTGCTGTACTGTACGGCAATATTGCCGCCGATGGCTGTGTGGTTAAAACGGCAGGGGTCGACGATTCTATACTGGTATTCGAAGGACCGGCGCACATCACTGAATCTCAAGATGAAGCGGTAGCCAACATACTAGCCGGCAAAGTGCAGGCCGGAGAAGTGGTGATTGTGCGCTACGAAGGGCCAAAAGGCGGGCCAGGAATGCAGGAAATGCTGTACCCAACGTCCTACCTCAAATCTAAAGGACTGGGCAAAAACTGCGCTCTGTTGACCGATGGCCGCTTTTCCGGTGGCACATCAGGCCTATCAATTGGACATGTTTCTCCTGAGGCTGCTGCAGGCGGTGCCATCGGGCTGGTTCGTAATGGCGACATAATCCGGATCGACATACCCAACCGCTCCATCGACGTAAAGCTTAGTGACGATGAGCTGACTGCACGCCGCGAGGCGCAGAACGAACTAGGCTGGAAGCCTGCAGAGCTCCGCCCACGAAAAGTCTCCGCAGCACTCAAAGCTTACGCCAAACTGGCGACCAGCGCCGACAAGGGCGCAGTAAGAGATCTGAGCCAGCTCGACGATTAGACTTTTCCAAAACACACCTCACACATGCTGTCGGTCGCGCTCTTAGCTTTAGTCGCCGACAGCAGATCAGGTCAGGCTCACACGCAACTATTAACCCGGCGATTAAATAGATGATGCTATCTATTTAATCGCACGCCCTCGAAGTACCGGCTCGAATGTGTAAATTTTCCAATACTTCAAAGGCTTACATAGTCCTTCGGGCGATGGCGGTGCCCCCTTGTATCGCCTATTAACTTCGCAATTTTCATTGCCAGGTTAATAGTAGAAAACAACGCACAACCCAATGCGCGCAAATCCGGCTAACTGAAACTATTTCATTTTATTCAGACGAAAAAAAAGCCCCTTGTGGGGCTTTTTATTTAAGTGATCCAAACGGCTAGCCAGCTGCTGCTGCCAACTGCTCTGCACGGAACTTCTCGCGCTGAGCGTGTTGCAACCAGTTATCAGCTGTGCGCTTCACACGCTTGTCTTCTTTCGCTTTTTTGAATGCTTTTATCGCAGATTCGTACTGAGCTAACTCAAGATGAGCAATACCCAAATTGAGATTAATCTCACCTGCGCGCTTCAAATCACCTTTGGCCAATGCCTTTTTACCCGCTTCAACAGCTTTCTTGTTGTCGTCGATGTAAAGGTAAAGTCCAAGCAGTTGCCCGTACAAATCGCCATTATCAGATTTTTCTGCAGCACGCTGCATCGCAGGAATAGCTTTGTCGGTATCTTTAGCCTGACGCCATGCAATAGCGAGGGTTTCAAGATTCTTAGCATTTTCTGCGATGATTTTGTCCTTCATACCCTTTTCGACAATTTTTGCTGCCTTATATGGGTACTCGTTAGCCATGCTCAGATAAGCCAGATTCAACAATTGCTGCTCTTTTTCCAAAGCGCCCATGGTGTAAGCGGCATCCAGCGTGTAGTACTGATCTTTTTCACGCTCGAGCATACCGTACACACCAGCAAGCTGCTGCCAGTAGCTCTTCTTCGGATAGTGACGAACCATTTTCTCGATGATTGGCAAAGACGATTTGTAGTCTTCTTTTTCGAGGTACAGCGCTTTTTGCAACGAGAGCCATGGCTCCTTCGCAACATTACCGTCCTTTTCCGCCATCTTCACTGCGATATTGATGTTTTCCAAAGCACAGGCTTTATCGTCCATCTGGTAGCAGATCTGCGATTTTAAATAGTACGCGTCGTCACCGATGGTGTCTGAAATACCCATCCAGGTATTCAGCATTTTCAGTGCATCAGCATAGTCTTCTTGCGCAAACATCAATTGTACTAAGGTATAGGTAACCTGCAGTTCGAGGCCCCATGGAATATTGGGCGACTGCTCGATTACTTTGCGGTAGTACTTGATCGAGTTTTTAAAGTCTTCGAGAGAGTAGTAGATCCAACCATAATAGTTGTAAATCTGCGCCAGCTCGTAAGCGTTACATTTACTGCAGTCTTTTTCGACGTCTTTCAGCTCTTTCAACGCTGCGTTGAAATCGCCAGGCGGCTGAGTGCCATCTTTCCGTTCCGGCGGAGAAGCCAAGTCTGCAACCTTACCCAACTTTTTAAAGAAGGCCTCGCTGATACCGGGCAATGCGCGTTTCTTTTTAGTGTCTTGGGCAAAAGCTTTCGCGCCCAGATCTACGTTGAAACCGGCCGCATTTACTGCCTTTTCCAAAGCTGGAGCCGCCAGCGTAGCTGCCGTCGCCAACAGCAGGCAACGCCCGAAATGGCTGACTTTTTTGGAATAAAATTTATTCATAAATATCACCCTGCCGCTACTTGTCTTTGGCCATTTGGAAAGTGAAGCGGTTTCTCACGCCTGGCACTTCAATGGGCTCGCCATCAATAACTTTAGGCTTGTATTTAAATTTCTCAGCCGCTTTCACCGACGCACTGGCAAACACGCTATCCGGGCAATCTACAACCGAAATATCGCGGGTTTCGCCTGTTTTAGTAACCGTATATTCCACCGTGCAGTATCCTTCCAACCCACGGTTTGCCGCTCGCGCAGGGTACTTAGGCGCCACTTTCACGATAGGCAGATAGTCACCATCGCTGGAGAAGCCTCCAATACCGGAAATCTGCACACCACCAGTGTTAATCTGCGGTGCGAACGAAATATCCATTTGTACATCCGGGTTGTCGAATTCAGGTTCGGGCAACTCGGGTGGTGGTTCTTCTGGCTCTTGTGGTTTCTCAGGCCGACTGGTGTCGTACTCGGTGGTAATTTCCCGCTCAGGCATCAAAATTTCAGGAATTTTGAATTCTTTGGATTCTTCGGGTTCGGTCATGTTGCGCAGAATCAATACGTGCATTAACAGCAACAGACCAAGAGTTACCAGTGCCGCAGGAGCCAGGGAAGACAATAATCTAACAATGCTCATCGCTCACCTACCTGTTTTCTGCGGAGACAGAGACATCCCCAACACCCGCTTCGCGGGCCTTTTGAGTCACTTCTGTCAGCGTTTTAATGTTTGAATCTTTATCCGCCTGAATAACTACCGCTCCCTTGGGATTTTCTGCTAACAACAACTGAATTTGAGTCTTAACCTGACGAATATCGACTTCGTTTTTGTTAATCCAAATTTCATTCTGGTCGTTAATTGCAATCAGGATGTTGGCATTTTTCTTCAAGGCGGCGGTAGTCGCATCCGGGCGATTTACCTGAATCCCAGGCTCTTTAATAAACGATGCAGTCACGATGAAGAAGATCAACATGATAAATACCACGTCGAGCATCGGGGTTAAGTCAATCGCCCCCGTTTCTTCTTCTGCTTTGATTTTCCTGCTCATGTTTTCTCTCTTAATTCAGGCCAAATTAGAAGATGGATCTAGTGATCCATCGTTAATTGGTCTTCGAGCATGTGATTTTCGCGTTCAGCGATACGGTTAATCAACGTTGTACCAAACACACCGGAAAGTGCTGCTACCATGCCCGCCATGGTAGGAATGGTTGCCCGGGATACACCGGAGGCCATGGATTTTGCATCACCACCGCCGGTTACTGCGAGCACATTAAACACTTCGATCATACCGGTAACTGTACCCAACAGACCCAGAAGCGGGCAGAGGGTGACCATGGTTCCCAGCAGGTCGAGGTTTTGGTTGATTTTGCTAGCTGCGCGAGAAATAAGTGCTTTACGGATTTGTCGTGAGTTCCAGGACTTGCGCTCACCGCGCGCTTCCCAGAGCTCGACGGTCTGGGCTTTAATCTTGCCCAGAGACCCTTTGTAAAACCAGAGACGCTCGAAGATTAATGTCCACATGGCGAATGCCAGTGCTGCAATCCAGTAGAGAATAGGACCACCGGAAGCAACAAAGGCTTTAATGGCTGCGAGTGCTTCCATCATTGCCAGCATGATTATCTCCTCTCGTAAATCGATAGACTGACGGCCCAGCGGCCGCCAGCGCGAAGTGGGTATTACTTGCTCTCTGATTTCTCAGCGATCAAACCAGCACTTTCTTCTTCAAGAACATGAACGATGCGCTTGGCTTTACCGTTCAGGAAGGTATGGAGAAGTACCGTTGGGATAGCAACACACAGACCCAGTACGGTAGTTACCAGTGCACCGGAAATACCGCCAGCCATTGCTTTAGGATCGCCAGCACCGTAAATGGTAATCGCCTGGAAGGTCACGATCATACCGGTAACCGTACCCAGCAGACCCAGCAGTGGCGCAACCATCGAGATGATTTTCAGCAGGTTCAAGCCGGATTCGATGCGCGGCAGCTCTTTCAGAGTTGCTTCTTCGAGTTTCAGCTCCAGAGTTTCGGTGTCTGCGCCTTTGTTCTCTTCGGCAACTTTCAGTACGCGACCCAGTGGGTTGTCGGTAGACGCAGTATTTGATTTCAACTGACGACTAACTTTCGCGCCCATAGCACTCAGTACAACGAAACGGAACAATGCCAGCAGAATCGCGAACACACCAACGCCAGTGATGATGTAGCCCACCAGCTTACCTTGGTGCCAGCGCTCAACAATGGAAGGACTGTTGATCAACGCAGAAAGCAGGGTTCCGCCAGCAGGACCTGTTGGGTCGATACCCACTTTAGTGAAGCCGCTGGTTGCCTGTTGAATAGCTGCAGCGCCTTTCATGTGGTCGCCTGGTTGGCGAGGCAATTCGTTGAGACTGCCGCTTTTCACGTCGTAAGTCAGGTATTTACCGTCTGAGAGCAGGTTGTAATTACCGATGCGCACAACTTCACGCTCAGCTTTGTTACCTGCAGGATCGGAGACAACGGAGTTAAATTTAACAACTTTGCCACCTTCAACGGTTTCACGCTGTAGCTCGTACCACAGACGCTCGATTTCTTCGATAGAAGGCAGTTTGGTTTCGCTGTTCATCTTCTCGATCAGCTCAGAGATGAACTGTGTGCGTCCGGGGTACTGAACGCTCACGATCGAAGAATCCAACGCTGCGCGCAGGTCGCCCGCAGTAGAGGTCAGGTGACCAAACAGTTCTTTCAGCGAACCCAGACGGTCATCCAGTTGTTGACGAGCAGCTTGTACGTCCTGCTCACGCTCTTTGTGCTGTTGCTCCAGACGCGCAGAGCGGTCTTCTTCAGCTTTTTTGGTGGCTTCAGCCTGAGCCAGCATGTTGGCCTGGTTAGCACGTTGCTTACGGAATTGTGCTTCGCGTTGACGATTTTCTTTGTTCTCTGCGATCTGGCTGTTTTTAACCATTTGCAGAAGTTCGTCGAGAGATGCAGCCTTGTCTTGTGCCATTACAGAACCAGACAGCGCAATTGCACCAGCAGCGGCAACAGCCACTATTGCTTTTTTAAGATTCATTTTCATTGTGCAGCCTCCGGAGCCAGAATTGGCAACTCCATAACATCAATAGACGCTTGCTTCTTAGCAATGCGAATGCCTTTGAGGATGGCCGCGCGGTAGGCACCTGCGTCCAACTCAACCCAGGCGCGTTGACGCTGATCCCAGGCTCCGGACAGTTTGGTGTCGGTTGTTTGATACATCAGAGCGATGCGGCCAACAGCCAGAATATTTACCTGACGCTCTTGACCACCCACTTCAAGGGTGTCGACATAGGTGTCGATCTTACGGCCGTATTCTGCTTCGATGTTGTAGGCTTCAAGCACCTGACGGAATTTCTCAGCAACTGAGATGTCAGCGCGGTCCTGGTTGTCGCGCAGTGTCTCAACACGCTTCAGACGCTCTTCCATGTGGAAAGGTACGTCCAAGTTTACGAACTGCTCAAGACCTTCGAGCATACGCAGGATGAGGGGCTGAATTTGACGTTCGATCACCGTGACCTGATCAATAGAAGTGTTCAGATCTTCAAGTACTTTGAGCTGGCTGGCCAACTGCTTTTCCAGCTGGCTGTTGTAAACGCGCAGGCCTTCGATTTCTTTGTTGACTGTTTTGTACTTTTGTAACAGGTCAGAAGTTTCCTCGGCCAACTTGTCGATTTTCTTCTGCGATTGAACGCCTGCAGTGGTCTTAGCTTGACCAACCTGCATGATCGCGTCCAGGGTTTTATCTGCGTGGGCGGTGCCAACCAGGAGCGCGCCAGCAGAAAGAACTGTGGTTAGAGCCACAGCTTTGATTCGCTGCTTCTTCATATATCCCCCAACTCGGGTGCTTGCATTGAAAAGGTTGCGACCGGACTAAGCGCGGAGCTTTGTGTCCAGAATGTAAAAATTAAAGGTTTGAGACTTGGTGATCGTCAAAGTTCGGCATTTTAATAAGACAGCTCACCAACATTCAAACACAAATAAAAAACGCACAGATTCAGTTGCGCAATGTATAACCAAAGGTAACACCCGAAACTGTAACTCAGTGAAACAGGTAACACTTCGGTAACACACGCTCACTAATTAGTCGGCGCGCCAATACACTAATTGCTCACAGTTTAGACTGTGCATCAGTGCAATCCAGCTCCCTCACCGGCGCTCCAAGACTAAAAAGGAATACGCGTAGGGGTTTCCAGAATCCGCTTCGTGCCGTTCGGCGCTCAGCTGTTGCCATCGACTCCTGTCGAACTCTGGAAAATAGGCGTCTCCAACAACGTCAGCGTGAACTTCGGTCAGATAGAGACGGTCTGCTTGCGGCAACATTTGGCGATAAAATTCTGCACCGCCAATTACCATAATTTGTTTTACCTGAGTTTGCGTGGCAACGTCGCGCGCGAGTACCAATGCATCCTCAAGGCTGTGACACACGTCTACCCCTTCAGCCTGCCATGTGGGGTTGCGAGTAACCACAATATTTGTGCGGCCAGGTAGAGGGCGCCCGATAGAATCGAACGTTTTGCGCCCCATGACTATAGGATGCCCCATCGTCACCCGCTTAAAATAAGCTAAATCTTTAGGCAATCGCCAGGGCAAACCATTGTCCCGCCCAATCACACCATTTGCGGCAACCCCGACAACCAGCGCAATACTAATTTCGTCACTCACGGTCATTCAGCTACACCGAAATCGGCGCTGCAATATGCGGGTGCGCCTGGTAGTTCTGAAGTTCGAAATCGTCGAAGCAAAAGCCAAAAATATCCTTGACCGCCGGGTTAATCGCCATAGTCGGCAGAGGCAAAGGTTGCCGTTGTAACTGTGTATCTACCTGTTCCAGGTGGTTGAGGTAGAGATGGGCATCGCCAAAAGTATGGACAAAATCCCCTGGTGCCAGTCCAGTGACCTGCGCGATCATCATGGTCAAAAGTGCGTAGGAAGCAATATTGAATGGAACACCTAAAAATATATCGGCACTGCGCTGGTACAACTGACAGGAAAGCCTGCCTTCCAAAACATAAAATTGAAAAAGCGTGTGGCACGGTGGCAACGCCATTTTTCCGTTGCGCACATTGTCCTGCGGCGAGATTGATTCGTCCGGCAGAAGTGCGGGATTCCAAGCTGAAATAATGAGTCTGCGAGAATCGGGCTTATGTTTTATTTGCTCGATTAACTGACTGATTTGATCGAGCGTTTCTCCATTCTGCGCGGGCCAGCTGCGCCATTGCGCACCGTAAATCGGGCCCAGATCACCGGACTCTGTCGCCCAGGCATCCCAAATTTTTACACCGTTATTATTTAAATACGCGATGTTGGTTTCGCCGTTCAGAAACCACAGCAGTTCATGTATTATCGATTTAAGGTGGCATTTTTTCGTAGTCACCAGGGGAAAGCCCTGACTTAAATCAAACCGCATTTGATAACCGAAAACGCTGACTGTTCCGGTGCCGGTTCTGTCTTCTTTTCGTACACCGTTATCGCGAACGTGTCGCATTAACTCAAGATATTGCTTCACACCTTAACCTTTTTTAGAGCCGTTCGCGCGCGGATCAGGCGCTTTTTCCGCATACGCGGGGTGCCTGTAAGCATAGAAGAAAATCAGCGCACCGATAATAATCATCGGCAAACTCAGCTCTTGTCCACGCGTCAGCCAGCCGAACATATCAAATCCGATATGAGCGTCCGGTTCGCGCACAAACTCCACAGCAAAGCGGAAACAGCCGTACAAAATCAAAAACAGTGACGCCACCGCAGCGCGCGGTCGCGGCTTGGATGAAAACCAAAACAGCACTGCGAACAACACCAAGCCTTCGAGGGCTGCCTGATACAGCTGCGATGGATGGCGGGCCACTCCCGGGTCTTTCGGAAACACCATGCCAATCGGCAAGGTCGTCACGCGGCCCCAGAGTTCTTGCCCGATGAAATTACCGATCCGCCCTAAGCCTAGCCCAATAGGCACAAGCGGCGCGACAAAGTCCATAAGATCGAGAAATCGGACCTGCATTTTTCGCGCGTAGAGCATCATCGCCAGGATCACACCAAGCAACCCGCCATGAAATGACATTCCGCCTTCCCAAACCCGGAACAGCCACAGTGGGTCATCCAGAAAGGCGCCAAAATTGTAGAAGAACACATAGCCACAACGGCCACCAAGTACCACCCCCATGGCCACGTAAAACACCAGATCTTCGAGCCACGACTTATGCACGACATTGTGCGGCTTACCTGCACGATAGGTACCGACCGCCCAGCACAGAATAAAGCCGAACAAATACATCAAACCGTACCAGTGAATATCCGGCAGGTTGATGGTTTTTCCGAAGACGGTAACGGAGCCGAGAGAGAGTGCGACGGGATCGATTTCCGGGTACTTAAGCATGCCTCATCCGCGGGAGGAGAATTTTTCGAGGGCCGATCATATCAGAGGCAGATGACGATGTGTTGTAAAAAGCGTAATCTCAGGTGTCATCCCCAAGCGGGCGAACAATACGGGTAAGACCGGTATTGCGGAAGGTTGCGTCGATAACCCGGTTGATAGACTCGGTATCCGGCAGCCGCATCACTTCGCTCAATAAGCGCTCCGCCTGCTCCAGAGTCACACTGCGCACCACCGATTTTACCTTGAGCAAATTGGTGGCACTCATGGACAGCACATCGTATCCCATTGCCATTAGCAGGAGCGCGGCCGCCGGATCGCCAGCCAGCTCACCACAGATACTCACCGGCACCCCCTGACTGTGGGAGTCCACTACGATCGCTCGCAAAGCCCGCAACACCGCGGGGTGTAATGAGTGATACAAATCGGCGACGCGCGGATTATTGCGATCCACCGCAAGCAAATACTGTGTTAGATCGTTAGAACCTACGGAGAGAAAATCGACGCGTGCGGCAAAATCTTTCGCCTGGTATACCGCGCCGGGAACTTCGATCATAACCCCAAACGGCGGCATTTCGATTTGAAACCCCTCCTCCAGCAACTCGTCGTAAGCGCGATAAAGCAGCATTTGCGCGATTTCCAGTTCGGCGACGTTGCTCACCATCGGCACCATGATGCGCAGGTTGTTCAAACCCTCACTGGCTTTGAGCATCGCGCGAATCTGCACCAAAAATATTTCCGGGTGATCCAGCGTTACGCGAATGCCGCGCCAGCCCAGAAACGGGTTTTCCTCTTCGATGGGGAAATACGGCAGGGATTTATCGCCACCCACATCGAGCGTGCGCATAGTGACCGTATGCGGCGCAAATGCCTGTAGTTGATCGCGGTAGGTTTGCCGCTGCTCTTCCTCGCTGGGAAAACGGTCGCGCAACATAAACGGTATTTCGGTGCGGTAGAGGCCTACCCCTTCGGCGCCCCGCTCCAGGGAAATCATTGCATCGGCCATCAAACCAGTGTTGACCCACAGAGCCACCCGATGGTGATCCACGGTTTCGCAGGGCAGATCTTTGAGCGCTTCGAGGCCTGCAACCAGTTGCACGTCCTCATCTACAATAACCTGATACTGGGCGCGCAGGCCATCGCTAGGGTCGCTGTACACAGAGCCGCGATAGCCATCGACGATCAGCTCGCGCCCGTCCAGATGAGTAAACGGGAGATCCACCGCGCCCATCACTGTGGGAATCCCGATAGAACGCGCAAGGATCGCGATATGTGAGTTACTGGAGCCGCGCGTCGATACAATCCCCGCAAGCTTGCCTGGCGGCACTTCCGCCAGCACAGATGCAGACAGATCTTCCCCGACAAGGATGGTATTATCCGGATAGACCCGCTCTTTGCGCGACGACTCCTGCAAACAGGCAAGCACCCGGCAGCCGAGATCCCGCACATCCGAGGCGCGCTCGCGCAAATAGGGATCGTGCATGCTTGAAAACGTTTTTACGTGCTCGAGAATAACCGAGCTCCAGGCGTAGGGCGCAGCAAAGCCCTGGGATATCTTTTCGGTAACTTCCTGGGCCAGCGAAGTGTCTTCCAACATGCCGATATAGGCGTCAAACAACACCCGTTCTTCCCGGTTTAAGCGACTTTCCAATTCGCTGGCCAGACGCCGCACATCGGCGCGCACCAGTGACAGCCCCTGCTGAAAAAACTCCAGCTCAGCATCGACGGACTCACAGGTTTGACATGGCACCGAATTGAGATCGGCAACTGGCGAAGCCACCACGCAGACGCCGATCGCGACGCCGGACGCCCCCGGTACGCCGTTGAAGCGCACCTCGGTTTTTTTACCCATCCCGCGCAAAGCGCCGGTGGCTTCCGCATGGGCAATTACCGCAGCAAGCTGTGCCGACATAGTGACCAGAAATGCTTCCTCACCTTCATCGAACTTGCGTTTTTCGCGCTGCTGGATCACCAGTACGCCGAGAATCTGGCGGTGATGAATAATGGGCACACCGAGAAAGGAGCTGAAGCGCTCTTCACCGGTTTCAGGAAAATACTGGTAGCGCGGATGACTCTCCGCATCGTCGAGGTTGAGCGGTTCTTCGCGGGATGCGACATGCCCCACCAAACCCTCTTTCTCAGAAAGCTTTACCCGGCGCACCGCACTCTTGTGCAGACCTTCCGTCGCCATCAACACGAACTGACGCTCGTTGTCGCGCAGATAAACCGAACAAACTTCGGTTTTCATCGCCTGCTTAACCCGGGTAACAATGATTTCCAACACTGAATTCAGATCCGCAGCGGCGTTGACCTCCTGGACAATACTGCGCAACGAATTCAGCATAGCGACTCCCCATCTACCAGCGGCAAACCGCTCAGCAGGCTGTTGTGCGGCGCTACCAGTTCCTTGAGCGCACGGCGGTAGACTTCTCGTTTAAACGAAACCACTTTGGACAGCGGATACCAATAGCTCACCCAGCGCCACTCATCAAACTCCGGCGGGCCGCCGCCGATCAGGTCGACAGCGGAATCTTCAGCCAGCATTTTTAACAAAAACCATTTTTGTTTTTGACCAACACATCGCGGCTCTTTTTGCCGAACCAGCTTCTGCGGCAGACGATAACGCAACCACCCCTGAGTGACCGCGAGGATTTCAACATCCTCGGCCTTAAGACCCACCTCTTCCTGTAACTCTCGATAGAGGGCCTGCTCTGCCGACTCGGATTCTTTGATCCCACCCTGTGGAAATTGCCAGGCATCCTGTCCGCCAACGCGACGCGCCCACAGCACCCGGCCGCTGCCGTCAGCCAGAATAATTCCCACGTTGGGGCGGAATCCGTCGGTGTCGATCACAGATAACCTCGCAATTAAATAGTTGTTATAATCCCTATTGTTTCACAAACCCGGGGTTGTGAACACTCATGGCAGATTGCCCTCGCACAGCCATCCACCCCCTCCGCCTTTTGGATACCCATCTCTTGAGTTTAGCAATATTTGACCTCGACAATACCCTGATTGGCGGCGACAGCGACCATGCCTGGGGCGAATTTCTGGTAGCTGAAAAAATCGTCGATGCCGACACACACAGCCGCACCAACGACCGATTCTACGAGGACTACAAGCGCGGCACTCTGGATATTCACGCCTATCTGCGATTTGCGCTTGCGCCCCTAAAACAGTACAACATGACTGAGCTGGACGAGTTGCACCAGCGCTTTTTTGCTGCCTGTATACGCCCGCTGTGGCTGCCCAAGGCCGAAGCGCTCATTGCAAGCCACCGCCAGCAAGGGCACCGGCTGCTGGTTATCACAGCCACTAACCGGTTTATCACCGCACCCATTGTTGCCGCTCTCGGAATAGACGATCTGCTGGCAAGCGATGCGGAAATTGTGGACAACCGCTACACCGGCGAGCCGAGCGGTATTCCCTGTTTTCAGCAAGGTAAAGTAGCGCGTTTGAAAAATTGGCTTGCCGAAACCGGGGAAACGCTGGCCAACAGTTATTTTTACAGCGATTCTGCCAACGACTTGCCCTTGCTCCAAGTTGTCGATCAGCCGGTTGCCGTCGACCCGGACGAACGCCTCCGTGCCTTCGCCGAACAGCACCAATGGCCAATTTTATCTTTGCGCTGAGCCGCGCACGAACCCCACATTGAGGTTAAGTATGGATACCCGAATCTTGTCCGCCTGCTGTCTCAGTTTGTGCTGCTGGTTGAGCGCCTGCCAACAAAAATCGAACGAACCTGCTGAACAAGCGACGCCGACACCACAGGCAACCGGTGTTGACATGTCGGAGCAAAACAAAACTTACTGGGACACAGGGAGCCATGCGCTAGCGTCCTCACTCAACGCTGCGCAAAAACTACAGGCACTGATACGCGCCTTCCTCGCCAACCCCAGCGGCGATTCGCTGGCCGCAGCGCAGGAGCAATGGATTCATACGGAATCTGCCTGGCAGAGCTTCTTTTTTTACTCCCAATGGCCAGTCACACTGACGGACGTTTACGCCCCCCTGTCGCCACTGCTATTCAACATAGGCGCGCGCCCGATCCAACCGGGATACCTGGACTACGTTGGGCCCTACCCTTACGCTGGCCTCGTGCACGATATCAGCGTGCCTCTTTCTGCTGAGAGCCTCGAAGAGCAACACGGTATGATGGACGCGGAAGCGGCGGCGCTGGGCATCTACGCCATTGAGTTTATGCTGTTTGGCGAACAGAACACGCGACCAAGCAGCGACTATCAGCCCGCAACAACCCTGACATCTGCCCAGCGGGAGCAGGGCTTCCAGCAGGCCATCGAGTTGCCCGCCAACCGGCGCCGCGAATTACTCAACCTGCAAACGGACCTGCTGGTTGCGCATTTGACCGCATTGCAAACCCTGTGGAATGACGACAGTAAGAACAGCATTCGCAGTCATTGGCAGCGCATGTCGAATGATGCGCAACAGGTCGCAATGCTTAGCAACCTTGAGCGTACCACCACACATCTGCTGCTGGAAATTGCCCGAGCGACCCCCAATGCACAGCCTGCTGAACCAATCGACGGCAAACCGCTGTCGCCCTCCGCGCTCGCACAAGCGGTCAGCTCATTAAAAATTGCCAGCGCCTGGCTCGTTGACCCAGAGCCCATCGACGCCCGCGCCTGCTTCGACAACGTCGCCACCCAGCTCAGGAACGCCACAACAGTTGAAGCCTGGAGCGATATATATCAACTGTTCCGCACTTGCGCCAATTCAGACGCCAGCGCGACACTGCCATCACTGCAGGAACAAGATGGCTGAAGCACAGGCATACGGGGCAACTTTTGCTCAGCGGGTGCCAAAAGCGACTAAACTAAAGAGATCATCAGACCTCGGATCAGTCATCGCCAATGAGTACGGAACTTACCCCGGAGCAAATACAGAAGGTTCTTCAGGGTATTGCTATACCACCTCAGCCGCAGGTTTTGGTCGATTTACAAATGGAACAATTAAAGCCGGACTGGAGCATCCAGGAAATCGCGCGGCTTATTTGCCAGGATGTCGGCCTCTCTGGCAGCATTTTGAAAACCGTAAACTCGCCATTTTATAAACACTCCAATACCATCACATCGATAGATCAGGCGGTCAATTTACTTGGCGTCAACAGTGTCGTGAATCTGGTAAACGCGCTGTCAATCAAGGGCGCGCTATCCGACGATGACATTATTGCCCTTGGGCGTTTCTGGGATACGGCGATGGACATCGCAATCACCTCCTCTGTGATCGCCAAGCAGATTGGCGTGCCCAACCCTGAGGAAGCCTACACCCTGGGGCTGTTTCACAATTGTGGCGTGCCGCTGTTGATGTCCCGCTTTGCCAACTACAACCAGGTCATGATCGCAGCCTACGCTGATGCGGGCGAGCGCATTGTGGAAGTGGAAAACCGGCTAATAAATACCAACCACGCTGTGGTCGGCTACTACGTGGCAAAGTCCTGGAACCTGCCCGACTATCTTTGTGAGGCGATCCACGAACACCACCGCATCATGAAAACCTTTGCCGAAGAATCCGCCAGCGCACGCAAAAAAACCTTGCTTGCGGTACTTAAAATGGCAGAGCACATTTGCGGAAACTACCGCATTCTCGGCCAGCAGAACGAAGACTACGAGTGGGCACGAATTCAGGAAATTGTGTGGATGTACACAGGGCTAACCGAATATGAATTTGCCAGCCTCAAACTTCAGATCGAGGAAATGGGCCTGGGCTCGCTGACATATTACGACTAAGGCGAACTGCAGGACCACCCCGCTCAACCATGCATAGCTAAAGGCGGGGTCAAAATGTTCTTAACCTGAATTTACACAGTGGCGCCGGGAAAAAAATACGCCCATAAAAAACCCGGCACCAGGGCCGGGTTTCTTAAAACAGTTTCTTGCACGCGTTAACTGTCGTCTTCGACCGACTTCACATAGGCCTCAGAATCCATCGCACCGTCCAACTCGGACACATCGCTTGGCTTAACCTTGAAGAACCAGCCCTCGTCATAAGGCGATTCGTTTACTGTCTCAGGCGCTTCTTCCAGTAACTCGTTTACGGCAATTACTTCGCCTGTCACTGGGGAGTAGATGTCTGATGCGGCTTTGACGGATTCGACCACGCCAGCTTCCTCACCCGCACTCACCTGCGAGCCCACTTCAGGTGTTTCGACAAATACCACATCACCCAGGGCTTCCTGTGCGTGATCAGTAATACCGATGGTAACGGTGCCGTCTTCCTCAACCCTCGCCCACTCGTGGCTGGAGAGGTATTTCAACTCGCTGCGAATTTCACTCATGATGATTTCCTGCTGTCACTTATTTTTAACTCGACTGTATTCTAAAACACTTTATTACCGCTGCGCACGAAGCACGGCGAGATGATTTTGACTTCCAACTGACGATTGCGCACGTTCACCACTGCCTGGTCGGTAAAACCCACCGGGACGCGCGCAAGCGCAATTGAATAGCCCAGTGTGGGTGAAAAGGTTCCGCTAGTAATCACCCCAACGCCATCAACACCCGGCGCGGTCACCTCCTGCTCCGCTCGCAGCACGCCCTTGCCGGTATACACCAGGCCGACCAGCTTGTGACTGATACCCGCGGATTTTTCCGCCGTGAGCGCTTCACGCCCGATAAAATTGCGCTCTGCAGGCTCCCAGGCCACTGTCCAGGCCATATTCGCCACCAGCGGCGAGGTATCGTCGTCCATTTCGTGGCCGTATAAATTCATTCCCGCCTCAAGACGCAGGGTATCTCGCGCACCCAAACCGCACGGCGTAACGCCAATACGCGCAAGATCCTGCCAGAGCTGCACAGCGGCCTCTGCGGGCAAAATGATTTCGTAGCCGTCTTCACCGGTGTACCCGGTGCGCGCGACAAACCAATCGGCGTAACCCTCACCGCTGAGCGGCACGCCCTGAAATATCTTCAGCTCCTCCAGCACAGCCGCGCCGATCAAATCGTGCACTTTTCCGCGTGCCAAGGGGCCTTGTACTGCGATCATTGCAAGCTCTGGACGCTCGATAACAGTGACATCGTAAGCTTCCGCCTGCGAATTTATCCACGCGAGATCTTTTTCTCGCGTTGCGCAGTTCACCACCAGACGATAGCCGTTAACCATCAAATACACGATTAAATCGTCGATGACACCACCGGATTCATTCAACATACCGGTATACAATGCCTTGCCTGGCAGTTTCAATCGATCAACATCGTTGGCCAATAAATAACGCAAAAAATCCCGCGCACCAGTGCCCTGTATATCCACCACTGTCATATGCGACACATCGAACATCCCAGCCCCGTTGCGCACAGCGTGATGCTCTTCTATCTGTGAGCCATAGTTAACCGGCATATTCCAACCGCCAAAATCCACCAGTTTTCCGCCCATGTCACGGTGCAGATCGAACAGGGGTGTTTGTTTGAGCATAAGGGAGACTCCCGAGATCTAAAGCTCGCTATTCTACTGAAAAGGGCGCACCCGCTGAAACGTTGTGACAGCCTTTTCACAAATTAAAATGCGCGCAGTCAGAAATTAGTACGCTACACAGTTTGCTCGCGCTGTGGTACAACAGCGCGCCCGTAAACGATGTTCAGACACTATGTCCAGTTTTGCCGATAGATTACTCGCCTGGTTCGACGACCACGGCCGCAAAAACCTGCCCTGGCAACATCCGATCACACCCTATCGAGTATGGCTGTCGGAAATAATGTTGCAACAGACCCAGGTGGAAACTGTCATCCCGTATTTTGAGCGGTTTGTGGCGAAGTTCAGCGGATTCGCCAGTTTGGCTGAGGCGCCACTCGACGAGGTACTGCACCTCTGGACGGGCCTGGGCTACTACGCGCGAGCGCGCAATCTCCATCGCTGCGCCCAGCAAGTTGTGGCGCAACACGGTGGCGACATGCCATCAGATATGGCCGAGCTGGAACAACTACCGGGAATTGGACGCTCCACCGCCGCTGCAATCGCCAGTATTGCGTTTGAGCAACCCTGCGCCATTCTTGACGGTAACGTAAAACGGGTGCTTGCGCGCTACCATGCAGTAGAAGGCTGGCCCGGTAAATCCTCTGTCCACGATACCCTGTGGCAATTCGCCGAAAAGCACATGCCCCGGGAACGTTGCCGGGACTACACCCAGGCAATCATGGATCTCGGTGCGACCTTGTGTACACGGGCGAACCCCCAATGCGAGGTCTGCCCGATGCGCCGCGGCTGCAAAGCGAAAAAGACCGGCCAACCGCAAAGTTTTCCGGGCAAAAAACCACGAAAAATACTGCCGGTGAAAACGGTTCAGATGCTGATTATGCGCAACCCACAGGGCCAGGTGTTATTGTTACAAAGACCCCCGACCGGTATTTGGGGCGGGCTGTGGAGCTTTCCCGAAATCGAGACGGGCAGCGATTGTGAAAACCATATCGCCGCCCAATTCGGGCGAGTGCAGCATTTGACGCGCTGGCCGGTGATGCGCCACACATTCAGCCACTACCACCTGGATATCGCGCCCGTGGTTGCAGATCTATTACCGCGACCGCAAAACATCGCAGAAGCGGACTCGCGCGTCTGGTACAACCTCAAAAGCCCACCGGCACTGGGATTGGCCGCACCGGTAAAAAAATTACTGACCCTACTCGACGAATTTAACCTGGAGGCCCAATGACTCGCACAGTACACTGTCGTAAATACAATAAAGAAATGGAAGGCCTGGCGGTACCACCGCTGCCGGGGGCCAAGGGCACCGAACTGTTCAATAGCGTGTCCAAACAGGCGTGGCAGGAATGGCTGCAACACCAGACCATGTTAATCAACGAAAAACAATTGAATTTAATGGACCTTACCGCCCGCGCGTACCTCACTGAGCAAATGGAAAAATTTCTGAGCGGTGCCGATTACGATCAGGCAGATGGATACGTGCCCAAGTAGTTGACCATTTTCAAATGGAGTTAAAGCGTGAACAGGATCGTTTCACTACTCGTCGCTCTATTTTTACCGATAATGTTGCCGATACATGCTATCGCTGCGAATACCGTGCTCAGCTGCGATGCGTTTGCCAGCCACCCAACGCCGATCGGAACTCTGGTAAACAATGTCTGGAATCAGCAGGCGGCGGGAAAAGCACGGTGGGAACAATGCCTGTTACAACGCGACGGGCCAAACGGGCCGGAATATGGCTGGCGCTGGCGCTGGCCCGCAACACCTCGTGTAGTTTTCGCACAACCGCAAATCACCCACGGCAACACGCCCTGGACCAGCCACCCGACACCCCAATCCGGCTTTCCGATTCCGCTCACAGGGCTGGACCACCTGACCATTAGCTACGCTGTAACCACCACCGGCGATGCGGACTTCAACCTGGCGACCACTTTCTGGCTCACCGACCTCGACCAGGTGCCGCCGCAAGCAGATATCAACAGCATACGCGCTGAATTTATGGTGTGGAGTTATGCATCCGATAATTTCTTCAGTACGCCTGCAGGCCGCAAGCGCGCGACCGTTGAAATTAACGGTATCGAATGGGAAGTGTGGGTCGAACGTCGCTGGCACGATACGTCTGGTACCAACGACAACCGCTGGATTTATATTGCGTTTCGCAGCACGAAAAATTATCTCGACATTACCTACAATGCCGCAGAGCTTGTGCATTACGCGTTGCAGAGAGGCTTCCTCGACAGCGAGTGGAGCATTGCCGATATTGAATTAGGCAACGAAGTTATGCGCGGTACCGGAGAAACCTGGGTACACAAATTTCGCGTTTCCACCCCCGCGCTTAACACCGACAATATTTAGCAGCAGCTTCATTATTGGTACAAAGTGTGTATAGCGCTGGCCGGAGGTAGTTTAATGAAAATATCGATTATCGGATTAGGCAAGGTTGGTTCCAGCCTTGCCTTTGTTTTATCACAGCGCAACATCGCGAAAGAACTCATGTTGGTGGGTCGCCGCAAAGAATCAGTGATGGGTGACGTACTGGATTTACGCCACGGCCAATTGTTTGTAGATGCACCAACAAGGATCACCGCGGGCGAGCTTGCTGACACAGCAAACTCTGACATCATTGCCATTTGTGCGTCTGTCCCTACAACACCGGACATGACCGATCGGCTGCAACAGGCGCCCGCTAACGTCGCGCTGCTCAAAGCCATGTTTCCCATACTCTCAGATGCATCGCCAAACGCAAAAATTGTGATGGTTTCGAACCCCGTGGATGTGCTGGTGCATTTCGCTTTGGAGTTCAGCGGCTTTGCACCACATCAGATCATGGGTACTGGCACCCTGGTGGACTCCGCGCGCTTTCGCCAGCTACTGGCAGACGAGATACATATCCACATGGAAGATATCCGCGCGTACATTCTGGGCGAGCACGGCGACAGCCAGTTCCCCGCCATGAGCTGCGCCGATGCCGGTGGCGAACCTATTGACGACACACCCCACCGCCGCGAGTTGTTTAAGCGTGCGTCCAACGCCGGGTTCGAAGTGTTCAAATACAAAGGCTACACCAACTATGCTATTGCGCTGGCGGCTGCGGATATTATTCAGTCCATCGCCAGTGATACCAAAAATACCATGCCGATCAGCCTTAAGGTAAACGGCTTTCTCGGCGTCGACGACGTTTGCCTCAGCTTGCCTGCCGTAGTGGGCGCACGCGGTGTAGAGCGGGTTTTACACCCCAAGCTGGACGATAAAGAAAAGCAGGAATTTCTGCACAGCGCGGGGGTTATTCGCGAGGTGATTAATCAGGTTAATGCAGGTTTGCCCTAGCCGTTTTTAAACAGGCAGTCACCCGACATCCCATCCCCGTCGGGTGACTGCCTGCAGCGTGTTTAGCGGTTAGGCGTTGCGCGCTGGGAATGCAGCATTTAGATGTTCCCCAAAGCGCACAAAATCACTGTCTATTTGCGGGTTTTTGAGCACGTCGTAACACACGAATGTGGGCAGTGCGCTCATCGCCATAAACTTGTAAACCAAGTGAATATGGCCAAATAAATCATCCACACTCTGACCTGCAAAAAAGTGTTGCGACGAATTGTTAAACGCATCTTCCGGCGCGTTAAATGTAAGCGACAACATATATTTTTTATCGCTCGCCAGCCCACCACTTCCGTATTGCGCAGCTGGGTTTTCACGGCTGCGACCGTCACCATTCCACAACTGCCCAAAACTCGCCGACGCAACCAGATCAATATAGCGCTTCATCGACCAGGGCACGCTCATCCAGTTTACTGGGGCTTGAATAATGATGGCGTCGGCCCACAGGTGCATATTCACTTCGTGTTCCAGATCCAGATTTTCGGCGGGCTTGGTGGTTTTGACACTGTAGCCCAGTGCCTGCAATTGTTGCTGCGCCCGATCCACCAATTCCCGATTCAAGTTACCGGGTGACGACTCATAGGGCTCATGGCCGTTGATGATGTAAATATTTTTCATAGTGCATTACTCATAATTAAACCGTTGGCTCAGCGCTTTGCCTGATTATCAGGGTATTTTATCCAGCGACGACTCACCAACCGGTAATAGTTCAGCGGCGAGCGGACCAATTCATCTGCAGCGACTCCCGCCAGTGCACCGATTAGACCCCAACCGAGGTGAACCCCCATAAACCAGGCCACAGGTACACCCACAAGCCAGTTAAAGATGAAGCCCAAAATCGCGGGGTAACGGGCGTCTCCCGCGGCGGCAAGAGAGAAGGAGAGCGTTGCATTAAAAGCGCGACCAATCTCAATGCCGAGATAGGCCAACATCGCCGTCGTCGCCATACTCACAATAGCCGGGTTATCGCTGAACAGCGGGAATAATTGTCCGGAAATACTGTAAAGCACCAGCGTAATCGGCATGGCAAACATTAAGCAACGCAAAATGCTGCGTTTCACTTCACTTTCCACTTTCTCGTATTGCCTGGCACCGACCAGGTGCGCGGTCCATATCGCTTGCCCCTGGGAAACAGAAAAACTCCACAACACGGAAAACATCATCGCTTGATGGACGTAGGTGTAAGCCGCTGCAGCGAGTTCATCGATGCGGATCACAATGCTCACCATCACCACCTGAAACATGGTGTAACTCAACAGGTCACCGCAATTGGGAATCGCAATTCCGAGTACAGGTCGCGTCAGTTCATGCAGGCGGTCAACCACCCGTTTCACAAAGATAAATCGCACATGCAAATATTTATGGGCCACCCAGGCAATCGCCAGCAGATACACCAGGTGCGATACCGCAGTTGCCAGCGCAACACCGACCACACCGAGTTTGGGCGCACCAAATAAACCCAGAACAAAAATGGCGTTAAGCACGAGGTTCACGGCGTTGGAGATTAGCGCACAGATAAGGTTCACCCGCGACTTGCCTTTTACCGCCACGATTGTGCTGTATCCCAAACGCAAACTCAGCAGGAAAAAGGCGGGCCCGAGAATGGCGAGGTAGGTGCTCGCGTAACCCAGGGCTTCACCTTGCAGGCCCATCCAGGTTGGAATAAGCGAGCGACCGACAAAGAGCATCGCCGCAAACACAGCCCCAAACACAATGGCAATCAACATCGCGTACATAAATGCCAAGGTCGCTCGAACACGATTTTTGGCACCGATGCTCTGGCCTGCGATAGATCCGGCCCCACCACACAGCGTGCGACTCAACAGAGTGAACACCAGAATAATCTGAGTACATGCGCCCAACGCAGCAACCGCTTTGTCAGCCACCAGCGACATAAAAAACACATCGACCAGGCCAATCGAATTGATGGCCACCATTTCAAAATACAGTGGAATAGCCGTTGTCCACACATTTAGCGGTTTCTTTGCTTTCATAACTTCAACCGGGTACCTCAGGAAAAAAGCGCGGCAGTATAACGAATCCACACAGTGGTGCTCTTAAAAATTCTCTTTAGGAACCTCTGATTATTTATTGACAGAAGATACGCCGCACATAGAATGCGCGGCTCAGACATCTCTCACGGGAGGGGTAACACCGCCATGACGCTTACTGCAGCAACGACAGCACAAACCACCTTATAACCCCTTTCGGCGGAGTCGCTCGAGGGGGAGAAGCATCCACAGACTACCTCTGAGCCAGTTATAAAAGCCCTGGCAGTAACCTGAACAGGGCTTTTTTATATGTGCGGAAATGGGAATTCTCATAGGGATTGCCTTGGAAACATTACCCTGGAAACATTGCCAGGGAATCCATGCATGGGATCGCTCATGAGAACGTTTATGGGCTCGGGGCAGTGCTCAGGTTACCCCAAAACGCACTAGGCTGTGAGGAGGCGTGATAGGATATAAAGCCGAAAGTTGGTAACCAACAGGGGCTAAAACATTTGACCAAAATATGTAACTAAACAGGTAACTAAACAGGTAGCAACAATGGCCAAGAGCAAGAAAACATCAACAGAGTACACGCGGAATTTCCACGCGTGCCATCCCATAATGAAAAAAGGCGGTGTTCATGAAAAAAGCCGTGGCGCTAAACGCGCATCGCAAAAACGTGCCACCCGGAAACTGGTTAGCGACCAACTCGGTCGCTCCCCTCTTGCCGCCTAATCACCCTGCCAGCGCAGTACTACTCGTAAGACGTTTCCCTCTCACCATCTGCCATATCATCCACCCCGCTGTCTTCCGGTTCTGAAGGTTCTTCAACGGCCGAATCCGGACCTGGCGCAGCAAAATCCTCAGCATACATCTCGACACATTCCTGCACATATACAGCGCGATCAGATGCGTCGTAGCTGTCGGCCGGATATAAATTATTACAATATTCCTGCACGGATTCGGCGGAGGCCGCAGTACAGATTACGAGGGCTACACCCAATAAAATCAGCCGTACCATGTTGGCACCCCTGTTGTGATCAAGTACGAAGTTTTTACTGTGCTTTAGGGCGTTTGGCAAGCGCTTTTTTACCCTGATGCGAACCCTGGTTCAGCCCGCCGAACGGGAACCTGAGTCAGCTCCCACCACTTGATCACGAATCCGAAATAAATTGTGCAACGTCCGAAACCAGAAAGGCGCGCCGAGGCTGATCAACAGCGTACTTATCAAAATTCCAAGCAAATTACCGAGCGTGCGCAGCACGGGATTGGGGCCGTCGGTCACCAGATAGCAGTCACAATCCTGGGGGAATGGTGTGAACTGAAAAATCGCAAACTCCTGTGCCACCACTTTGGTCACCGTGTTGAACTCCTGCACCGCAGGTTCACCGGCCTTAGCGGTATCGATATCGCCGGCCGCCACCTGTTCAGCCCCATACTGGGAATAGGCCGCAGCCACTTCGGGGTTAGCGGAAATCGAGCGTAGCAAATCGAAAGCATTCAGGTGAAAAACGAGCGCCAGAATCAACGCCAGTACCAGAGCCATACGATCCATCCAGGCTTTGAATTGGTGCCGCATCGCGGTTTCCAGCTTGGGAAACAACTCATCCAGCAATTGCAATGACGTGGTCGCTCCCTCGGGTAGCGCCTGATCCTCGGCGCTGCCATCGCATATCCGTAAAATCCGCGAGCGGATCTCTTCCTTGCCAACATGCGCGACTTCCTTCACCAAACGCCCGTTAAAAGAGCTTTCATCCAGCATTTGGCCGATGGCCTGCGCCAGAAACGCCTGGGTGTGCGGAAACTCTTGCCCTATCTGGCCTGCAAAATCTGTTAACTGCTGGCGTAGCACCCGGTACCGCTGTTGCGCAATTTGCTGAACTCCCTGTGCCAGCGTGGTCACCATCAGGCTGAAAAACAGCATCACCGAAGCAAACGCAATCAGAATTCCCAGAATATCCCACAGCAAAACGTCGTCCCCTTACGCAGTAACCCCACTGCGTTCCGCAATATATTTTTCCGCGCAGTTTAACAAGTTTGTCGCATCGAAAGTGGGGCGGCTGCCAGGCGAAAGCATTGGGAAAGGAAGGACGTTGCTCGATAGGCGCAACACTTTAAAACAAAAACGGGGCGCTAGAGAGCGCCCCGTTGCGACAAAAAATAAAGTCCTAGTAAAGATAGACAGCGCCGGATTTATTCGCTGTATTGTTGGACTGACTGCCACTTAGCCCGGTAGCATCGCTTTGCTCGTAGGGTGCACCGACGATGAGTGAATCACCGGAAGCATCCAGCGCAAGGGTCGCACCGAAGCGATCACCGGCATCGGTGTTGGGCGACTTCACGTAACGCCACTGCTGCCAAGCGTCTGCATCGCGTGTGAACACGTAGGCGGCGCCAGCATCCGTCACACTGTTGTCGTACACATTCCCGTGAATGGCCTGCGCAACGCTGCTCTCACCGATCGCACCCACCACCAGCGTGTCTCCGGTTGCGTTCATCGCAACCGCACTGCCAAAGCGATCACTTGGGTCGCTGTTATCAGACTTTACATAGGTAGTTTGGACAAAGCCTGCTGCCGTATCAGCAAAAATGTAAGCTGCTCCTGAATCCGCTGCGGCCAGATCTGATTGTTCGCCATTCACACCGAAACCCGAACTTTTTTCACCCGGCGCGCCAACAGCCAAACGTGCTCCATCTGCGGCCAGGGTAACCGCGGCACCAAAGCGCATACCATCGTGCGGGTTGGATGCGTTAAGCGCTTGCGTCTGCTCCCAGGTGCCACCTAGCAGATCAAAAACATACGCCTTACCGGTTTTGGCTGCAGGTGTGGCGCCTGTTGTAAAGTACTCCGCGCCCACCAGCAGGCGGTCACCATTCGCCGAAATCGACAGAGCACTACCGAACTGGGCACCTTCTTGCGCATCGTCTGGTTGTACTTTTTGTACCGCTTGCCAGTTGTCCCCGGTCAACGCGTACACAAATACTGCACCGGCGTTTGCTCCGGCAGGCATTTCGTCGCCAATCGCTGAAATTGCGAGAGTCGCTCCGAAGTCGCTGATACTGACACGGCTACCGAACTGCGCACCCTCATGCCCGGCGGAAGCTTTCAAATAATTCTGCTCGAACCAGGTATCACCAAAACGCTGATACACATAAACCGCGCCGGAATCTCGCGCAGTGTTATCCGCTTGCTCACCATCCACAGCGAAGTCACCGCCATCTTCAAACGGCGCACCGACAACCAGCGTATCGCCATCCGAGCTCAAGCTTACACTGGAACCAAAGCCATCACCTTCGTCCGGATAATCCGCTTTGATATACGCCTGAATTCGCCAGCTGTCTTCGTCTTTCACATACACATAAACCGCCCCAGAACCACTCACAGAATTATTGCCATCGTCCTGATTTACCCCGCGCGAACCACTGTCCTCTGCTGGAGCACCTACGGCAATGGTGCGGCCATCGGCGCTGATATCCAGTACCGAGAACTGATCGCCCTCGTCGGTATTCGGCGCTTTAAAATAGCCAATTGAGCGGCGCATATAGTTGTACAGCGAAATTTCTTCTGTGGTCGAGCAGGAGGCGTTGGTGCAAGCCTGCAGCATATATTCAGCGCCCAGCCAATCGTGTTTGTGAATGGGGACATCCATCGTGTAGCCTACGGCAGCCGAGCTGAAGGTACGACCTTTTTGAATAAAATCCGCATTTTCGTCGGCTTTTTCCAGCAGACTATAACTTACCGCACCGGTAACAGTTGGCCAGGAAAAAATAATATTTTTAAAGCCTGCATGGGCAGAAAGCGCGATGTCCACCGTTTCTACGGTAAAGGTATCTTCTTCGTCACCCACGGTCAGAACAGCTTCTGTTTCGGTCGATAATTCATCCGAGGACATAACGCGCACACGGACAATTTGACCATTGACGATTTCGCCCTCTTCGTCCGTATATTCGCCACCGTCAATAGAATATTCACCGCCCTCAATGGAAATTGGCGTTTCAGTGTTAATGCCCTCAATTTCAATCGCGTCGGAAATGACATATTGCGCGAGCCCGACATCCTCTTCATCGGTAAAAGCAAAGGCGTCGGGACTCGTATCATCCTTGCTGCCGGACGACCCGCCACAGGCCGACAACAGCACAGGCAAAACCACAAGCAGAAGCGAAGAACCCAAAGTATTTTTTGTTTTCATAGAGCGGTATCCAGTCATCATTATTAAACCGCCCATAAGACACTATTTCACACACAAATATTCGTAAAAATTTGTTTTTTACACTCCTTTACATCGTGTAACAATTAGCAAAATAAATTTACATTTAGCAACAAAACTTAACAGATCACTGTCGTCATAATAGCGTCCTTTAACTTCGTATTATCCACCGCTTAGCGAGATCATCCAATGACGACAAAGGGACATCTGGCAGTTGCCTTTTTCTGCTTAATTACACTGATCGGTTGCAATGGCTCCCCAGAAAAAACCACTCCGGATATCCCCGATCTCAGTTTACAATCTCTCACAATTAACGGTAATTCGGTTGCCCTTGAAAAGGGAAAAACCGCAACATACGAAGTCGATTTAACTGCAGACACGCAAACCATTGACATTAAAGTAGGTGTGACCAGTGAGGTCGAGAGCGCATTTTATACCTTCAGCAACGGTGACCGAGCAATCAGTTCAACGGAATTTATCCCCGGCGATGCAATTACGCTTACGGTCGGTGACGGTACCAACCGGCTCACTATTACTTTGGTTGACGGCACTGCCGAAACCAGCTTGACCTACGCAGTCCATCTCTTTCGCCTGTCCCGCGACGCGTCACTTACGGGCTACGTTTTTTACGACAACGACGACAATTCCATCGTGCTATCGCCAACATTCAGTAGCACACACTACGACTACACCGCAAATGTTGATTACGACACCTGTTTTTACTACGGACAATTTTATACCGGCTATGCGGATAACACAGTGACGCTAAATGGTGACGACATCGACAACGCAGAAATTTTTGCACGTTATTTAGAGCCAGGAGAAAATATTTTTGACACCCATGTGAAAGCGGCGGTGGGCGAGCGTGAGGTTATTTATAGCGTGGGGATTACACGCGAACAGCCTACCGAAACCCAATTGCAAGCCAATGCGCGTTTAGCACAGTTGACGATCGACGACACCGACATGGATTTTCTCTGTGCGCAGAATGTTTACAGCATTGCGGTTAATTCAGACCAACCCTCGCTGGAAATCACCGCCAAACCAGAAGTCGACGGTATTGATATGGTCATTGGCGATCAGGATTTAACGGCGAACGAGCCGATTACCATTCCCTTGGCCGACGGCGATACCCTGGTGCAACTTGTCAGTACCGCACTCAACGGCAGCCAGACACAAACTTACAGCATTTATGTATACCGCCGCACGACCAACATGGTTTCCGTAAGTAGTGCCGCGGAATTACAACAGGCCCTGCAAAACGCCCAACCCAATGATCAGATAGTGGTGGCACCAGGCACTTATGCAGGGGAAATCGCTACCAGCGGCAATAGTGAGGCGCACTTCTATTCGGGCCGCTCAGGTACACCGCTCAACCCCATTTATTTGATGGCGGAAGACAGTGATGAAGACACCGTCCTTAGGGGGAACGTCATAGGTACTGGAACCGTCCTCAAACTCACCGGAGACAACTGGCGAATATCCGGTCTGGAAATCTCCCAGGGCGCGACCGGTGTGCACCTGGCGTCTGCCAGTAATAACCGGTTGAGCGATGTTGATATTCACGATGTAACGCAGGCATTACGGATTAATCAGGGCAGCACCAAAAACGAGATCAGCCGCTGCGAATTTAGCGCAATTAACGGCAGCAACGCCCCTTTGGTGCAGGTGGCGGATGCTGAAACCTCCAGCGCCGGGTCAACACGTCTAAAGCGCAACGAGTTTTATACCCAGGGCGAACAGCCTGCGCTTTACCTGGCCGCCGGAGCGGACAGTACACTCATAGAAGCAAACCGATTGCAGGATTTATCCACAGCAACCAGCGACGATCCGGTGCCTCTGCTACTCGTTCACGGTAACAATACACAGCTGCGATTCAACAGTTTCTACCCGGTGGACACCGCTGATGCCCGCGCGCCGCTGCGCGTTGAAAACCCGGGCAATGGCTGGGGCAACAACACCTGGGTTTACGGCAACTGGCTGGTGTCGACCCAAACGGATTTATTACTGGAAGCTGAGACCGCCACACACCTTTACGCTACCGAGAACCTCGCCCGCGCCCCGATCGCATTGGAAGAAGACTACCGCACAGCAACCTACAGCGGCGGCAGTGTGGAAGTGGATACCTTTACGCCGCCACAGTTTCAAATAGTACTGGCGGACGAGACAGGAAGTTGTCTTGACCTTGAGGAAGTCAACGAGGTGAACATTGTGATTATTAACCCATGCAGCGACGCACAAACGCAGCGTTGGACCTGGGAAATGGCCGCAGATACGTTTATGTACCTGCGCAACCTGAGCGAGGATGAATACGCCTACATGATGCCAACCACCAGCTTCACAGAAAGCTGCACATCAATTGCGAGTGCCACCAGCATCGCCTACCTGTCCACCAAGCGGTATGGCTACGCCCAGCAATGGGCTCCAATCCAAGGTGCCAATGATGAAGATTATTACCTGGCGAATCGGCAGAATCTGAATTACGGTTTAACCGTCGCAGGCGGCACGTACACACCAGGCACCGCCGCCGTGGTTTGTCCGCTCAGCGATAGCAAGCGACAGACGTTCCTATTGCGTGAGATTGAATAAGGCGGCACCAAAGCCTTTTTACCCGAGGCTAACTTCAGGCATTGTTTTGCAGTAAGCCATCGGCGAGTTCAGTAATTTGCGAGCGATGACTGAGCTTCCCCAGCCACGCATCAGGAATCGCCACCTCACCATAAAATGCGCCCGCCAATTGACCGCACACGGCTGCGGTTGTGTCCGCGTCGTCACCAAGGTTGACTGCGGTCAGCACCGCATTGGCGTAGGAGTCGGTGGTGGCGAAACACCAGAGCGCAGCCTCCAGGCTCTCCACCACATAGCCGGAACCTTTAAGCTGATGGCTGGATTTACCCAGGTAGGCGCCCTGCTGAATGGCGCTGAGCCGCTCGGCGCCCGGAACGAAAGTCGGCTGTAAGATGGCCTCCTTGCTCGCACCACACAAAGCGAGGTGAAGCATCTCACCAAACAGCGCGCACGCGTCCACACACTCCTCTGCGCCGTGGGTTGTGCGTGAACTCAACGCGGCGAAATGTCTGACTTGGGTTAAATCCGGGCTGAAAAACATGGCGACAGGTGCGAGTCGCATTATTGAACCATTGCCTGCGGCAGAAGGATTAGTCGAGCCAGCAAACGGGTCACCCTTGCGCTGATAACGACTCAACGCGCCGGAAACTGTCATTCCAATATCAAAACAGCGCCCATTACTGCTCATGTAGCCATGAGTGCGCCAAGCGCAGTAACGCTGCATCTGGTCATCCGCATCAAAACCGCGCTTTTCCAGCAGCGAATGGCCAAGGCACAACGCCATACTAGTGTCGTCTGTCCACTGCCCTGGCCGTAAATGAAACGGCCCGCCCCCCACCATATCGGTTATCAGCTCAAAACTTCCCCGCGGCTGAAACTCCACTGTGGTGCCTAGGGCGTCACCAGTGGCGAGCCCAAGCAGACTTCCGCGATAGCGTTGTTTTCGATCAAGCTGTGTCTGTGGTTGAGTTGTCATCATGGCTTAATCTTACGCCTCTGAGAGTGCAGCACAACCGTGAACAAACATTCGTGCGACACATTACCTGCCTATGCACGCAGCGCTCTGAATCGCTGTAATTTGCCTGCCATTATTCTCGGCGGCATCACTTTTCAGCTGCACCCTAAGGCCCTTCGGCTAGATAGCATGGCATACCTTCACCAACCATTTTTTCGCTCCATCGCCGAGATTCACAACCCGCAAAAACGCAGCGACTGTTTTCACGATTATATGAGTTCGTGCTTTTTGCTGGATAACAAAGACGAAGCAGGTTTTAACGACAACAGCCGAGTAAAGCGCGCAAAAGCGGATTACCTGCGCCTGTTGCGCGGCTGGCTGTTTAATGCGGACGGGATTGAGGCAGCGGTACTAAAATATTGGGTCGCGTCGCGCTTTGGCCTGCTGTGCCAAAACCATAACGGTTGCCTGCGGGACCCACACGGGCGGGCTTTCGCTCAGTATCAAGCGGATTTTATGCGCGGCCTGTACAACGCCAACGCGCTCGAGTCACAGCTCGACTTGCTCTACAGCTTTTGCCAATACGAGTTGGTCAGACGCTTCCCCAGGCGTCAACACTGGCATCTCTATCGGGGCATCAATCACCTGACAGAATTTGATGTACTGGCGTATGGGGATGATCACGAAAAGGTGCTGCTCAACAACTTGAATTCCTTTAGCGCAAGCGTGGACACCGCAGGAATATTCGGCGACCGAGTGCTCTCGGTGGCCGTACCCAGCAGTAAAATTTTGTATTTTCCAGGCTTGTTGCCCGGTGTGCTGCAAGGCGAGGAAGAGTTTTTGGTACTCGGTGGTGTGTACCAGGTGAAACATCATCGCTGAAATACCATCATGCCCGAGTGTCATCCTGGGCCAGAGCCCGTGTTGTGGCCATAAGTGTTTTCACTAGGGCATCTAACTGCGCCCGTTTTTTATCGTCCTTAAAACTGCCCTCTTCATCAAACGCATCCCCCGCTTTCGCCAGCGCCATTTGCTGTGAAATAACCAGGGTGTTTAAGTGGGCCATTTGCAGGCGCAATGCCATGAGTGAGCGCATACCGCCAAAACCACCCGGGGACGCCGCTGCCAGGGCTACCACTTTGTTAGTGTAAGCGGACATTCGCGGTTCGCCCTCATAATGGCTGCGGGACAACCAATCCAGGGTATTTTTTAACAGCGCTGGAAAAGAGCCGTTGTACTCAGGCGTGGCAATAAAGAGTGCGTCCTGTTCGGTAAATATTTTTTTCAATGCGAGAGCATTTTCCGGCAGGCCGCTGTCATCCTCCAGATCGCCGTTGTAAATCGGCATTGGGAAATCCGCCAAATCGATAAAGGTGACATCCGCCCCGGCACAGCGGGCCAGATCGCTCGCCGCGTGTGCGAGTTTTTTGTTCAGCGATTCTTTGCGACTGCTGCCAGCCATAAAAAGGACTTTCATAAGGTTTCCATTTACTTTCAATATTTTCGACGCATTCAATACTTCGAGCATTTTCGAGTCATTGAATCATCCGCCGACGCATCCGTTATATCCGCAACAAGAGTACTGACTACGCGGGGAGATCAAACAACAGAATTTCTGTTTGCGTTATCGCCGCCATTGCCAGCGCAGCTTCACCGGCGATGGCCAATCCATCGCCAGCCTTGGCCAATTCGCCATTCACCCGAAGCTCACCGCTTGCGACCTGGAGCCAGTATTTACGCGTTGGCACGAGGGTTTCACCCAATTCAACGCCGGGCTCGAGCCGCCCGATAGCGAGCGACGCATCCTGCTTAATCTGCAAGGGCGCGCGCGCATCACCACCTACTACCTGAATCAATTTATTGCGAAGATCTTCCGGTGCGAAGGACAATTGCTGATAACCAGGTTCCGTGTCCACGGCGTTGGGTTGAATCCAAATTTGCAAAAAATGCACAGGTTCACTATCTGATGCATTAAATTCGCTATGAGTCACGCCCGCACCGGCGCTCATTACCTGTACGTCGCCAGCGACAATACGAGAACCATTGCCCATGCTATCTTTGTGCGCCAGCTCACCCGACAACACATAAGAAATGATTTCCATGTTTTTGTGTGGATGCGTGCCAAATCCCGCACCTGGAACCACGCGGTCCTCGTTTATCACGCGCAAAGGGCCGAACCCCATGTGCGCAGGGTCTTGATACCCACCAAATGAAAACGTGTGCTGGCTTTGCAGCCAGCCGAGATCACTGGGGCCACGTTCTTCTGCTGCTCTCTTTACAATCATCGCTTATCTCCGTAGCAAAGCATGCATCCCCAATTACGACAACAGAACATCTGGAACTATCCATAGTGCAGTTTTGCATAACAGCGAATTTTCAACACACGCTTAAAGTGCACCGTCACCGGCGGCTTAAATAAAACACGCCTCAAATATTCGGTGCCATAAATAAAAAAAGGTATGGCGTAAAATTAACACGCCATACCTTCTCGGATGATGGAAATAATCGAATTAAACGATCAAGAAAACTGATTCATTGTGTTCGCCTCTCCCGCCGCCTTGAGCGCCTGACCGCCAGAAAAATATTCCTTATGGTCGTCACCAATATTTGAGCCGGACATATCCTGGTGTTTAACACAGGCCAGGCTTTGGCGGATTTCCTGGCGCTGCACCGTCTCCACGTAAGCCAACATGCCCTGGTCGCCAAAATACGATTTCGCCAGATTGTCTGTGGACAGGGCGGCCGTGTGATAGGTTGGCAATGTAATCAAGTGATGGAAAATACCCGCTTGCTGTGCCGCATCGCGCTGAAAAGTACGAATCCGTTCGTCCGCTTCCTGCGCCAGTGGCGTGGTATCGTATTCCACACTCATCAGGTTCTCACGGTGATACTCAGTAAGGTCGCGGCCTTCCTGCTGCCAGGCATCAAACACCTGCTGGCGAAAGTTAAGTGTCCAGTTAAAAGACGGACTGTTGTTGTACACCAGCTTGGCATTCGGTACCTGCGCGCGAATGCGATTCACCATCCCGGCGATCTGGCCAATATGCGGCTTCTCGGTTTCGATCCACAGCAGATCGGCGCCGTGTTGCAACGAGGTGATACAATCCAGCACCACCCGGTCTTCGCCGGTATTGGGTTTAAATTTCACCAAGCCATTCGCCAAGCGTTTAACTTTGATACAGCCATCGCCTTGTGCCAGCACCAGGTCACCCGGTGCAATCTCGCGCAAATCGGAAATTGCCTCGCCATCAATATAAGCGTTGTACTGCTGCGCAAGATCGCCAGCGCTGGTGGACACCGGTATTTTTTGCGTAAGACCCGCGCCGAGTGAATCGGTGCGCGCAACAATCACGCCGTCTTCGACGCCCAGTTCCATAAAGGCGTAACGCACCGCGTGAATTTTCGCGAGAAAATCCTCGTGGGGAACGGTGACTTTACCGTCCTGGTGGCCGCACTGCTTCGCATCCGACACCTGATTTTCTATCTGAATACAGCAGGCACCGGCCTCTATCATTTTTTTCGCCAGTAAATAGGTTGCTTCCTCATTGCCGAAACCTGCGTCTATGTCCGCAATAATGGGCACCACATGGGTTTGAAAACCGTCGACGGCTTTTTGCACATAGCGCTCGCGCACGTGATCGCGCCCGGCGCGAGCTTTATCCAGCTCTTTAAACAAATGGTGCAGTTCGCGTGCATCCGCTTGCTTTAAAAAGGTGTACAACTCAGCGATTAAATCAGGCACGGCTGTTTTTTCGTGCATGGACTGGTCCGGCAAGGGACCAAATTCCGAGCGCATCGCAGCCACCATCCACCCGGAAAGATACAAATAGCGACCTTTGGTTTCGCCGAAATGCTTTTTAATCGAAATCATTTTTTGTTGCCCGACAAAGCCGTGCCAGCAGCCTAGCGACTGAGTGTAATTTGCCGGGTCACGGTCGTATGCGGCCATGTCTTCGCGCATAATTTTTGCCGTGTAGCGTGCAATATCCAATCCTGTTGCAAAGCGGTTTTGCAACCGCATACGGGCAACACTCTCGGCATTGATCGCCGACCAGCTGGCACCCTGCTGTTCAAGTGTACGGTTGATGTTTTTAATTTCGTTAGTGTAAGTGTTCATACATACCTCAGTAATTCGTTACCCATTGATTCACGTATTCCGTGAAAATGACGGCGATAAAAAAATGTTAAGCCCGCTGCTTTTGCTGCAATCGGTATTTCTGCAGTAAATGCTCGGTATAGCCATTGGGTTGTTCGGCACCCAATACAATAAGGTCGCGCGCCGCCTGCAAGGCCAGGTTGGTTGCGGGGTCGGTCGCCATGGGTTGGTAACCATCGGTAGCCGCGTTTTGCGCATCTACCACTGCGGCCATGCGCAGCAAAAGTGTGTCGAGTTGGTCAAGACTGCACAGCCCATGTAGCAGCCAGTTGGCAATGTGCTGACTGGAAATACGCAAGGTTGCGCGGTCTTCCATCAACCCAATGTCGTTAATATCCGGCACTTTGGAGCAGCCAATGCCCAGTTCAACCCAGCGCACCACATAGCCCAAAATCCCCTGAATATTGTTTTCCAGCTCCCGTTCAATATCTGCCGAACTCAGGGTGTCCTCTGCGGATAACAACGGAATCTGCATAATCTCGGCGCGCGCTGCCGGTGCCCGCTCACGCAGGCCATCCTGCACCTCGCCAACATCCACCCGGTGATAATGCAGTGCATGCAGTACGGCCGCGGTTGGTGAGGGCACCCAGGCCGTATTGGCCCCGGCGCGCGGGTGCGCGATTTTGCTCGCCATCATTTTTTCCATTTCGTCCGGCATTGGCCACATGCCTTTGCCGATCTGGCCGTGTCCAGGCAGACCACACGCCAGCCCAACATCCACATTGTTATTTTCGTAAGCGGTAATCCACGGCTGTTCTTTCAGCCACGCTTTTGGCATAAATGCACCCGCGTGCATGCTGGTATGAATTTCGTCGCCGGTGCGATCGAGAAACCCGGTATTGATAAAAACCACCCGCTCACGAGCTTCGCGAATGCAGGCCTTTAAGTTGAGTGTGGTGCGACGCTCTTCATCCATAATGCCAATTTTTAAGGTATTCGGCGTTAGCCCCACCAATTCTTCCACCGCAGAAAAGAGCGCACAGGTAAATGCAACTTCCCGCGAGCCGTGGAGCTTGGGTTTAACGATATACACACTGCCGGTGCGACTGTTGCGCTTTTTGCGCGCGCTGTCGCGAATGTCGATAGCGCCAATTAAACCGGTCACCACCGCATCAATAATACCTTCGGGTACAAACTCGCCCTGACTGGTTTGCATAATGTCGCAGTTCATCGCCAGGCCCACATTGCGCACCAGCATCAGCGAGCGACCCGGCAGGCGATATTCCTCACCATCGCCAGCGGTATACACCCGGTCGCAGTTCATGCGCCGTGTATGGGCAACACCGCCTTTATCGAATACCGCGGTTAAGTCTCCGCGCACTAAACCCAGCCAGTTGCGATACACCTCCAGCTTGTCTTCCGCATCGACGGCGGCAACAGAATCCTCGCAATCCATAATGGTGGTAAGCGCCGCTTCAATCTGAATGTCCTGCAGGTTCGCAAGATCATTTTTGCCGACCTCGCCATGGCGGTCGAACACCAGCTCCACATGCAGGCCGTTATTTTTTAATAAAATCGATTCCGGATTTTCCTTGTGACCATTCAGTGCCACAAACTGGCCGGGGTCCTGTAAACCGGTTTCGCTACCGTCGGCGAAAAATGCGAGGAGATGCTGGTAATACACCACGTAACTGCTAACGTTGTGGTGAGATCCGGTTTCCAGCGGAAATATTTCGTCGAGAAAATCGCGCCCCGACTGAATAACCTGTTGCCCGCGTGCGGGGTTATAGCGCTTGCCCGGCTTGAGCCCCGCGTCATAAGGAATCACATCGGTGCCGTACAGGGCATCGTAAAGGCTGCCCCAGCGGGCGTTTGCAGCGTTCAGTGCAAAGCGGGCATTTTTTAATGGAACCACCAGCTGCGGACCAGCAAGCTGCGCGATTTCCGCATCCACGTTTTCGGTCGTTACCTGAAAATCGTCCGCTTCCGGTTCCAGGTAGCCAATCTCGGTTAAAAACGCGGTGTAAAGTGCTGCATCAAACAATTCTCCCTGATGAGATTTGTGCCACTCATCAATTTGCGCTTGCAACGCATCCCGTTGAAATAGCAGTTGCTGATTCTCTGGGCTAAATCTGTCGACCAGAACTTCCAATTCGCGCCAGAAGTCCGCGCGGGAAACGCCAGCCAGAGGCAGCACGTCCTCATTAATAAAGTTATAAAAGTTTGCATCCATATAGCTAGAATTTTTCAGTGACAGCTTCATTTTCAATTACCTGTTGGACAAGCGGTGTCGCGCACAGCTCTGTATAGCCCGCGTTAAAATAGCTAGACTCTACATCGGCGCGCGGCCTTCTCTGTTGCAAGCAGTGTAAGTGACATTCAGCTAGAATTTCACAATAGAAATTTCACAGTGTGAATTTTACAAAATGAAAGATACCAAGAGCCTGATGCGTAAGGCGCATTTTCTCGGTACCAAAATTCGCAATTTACGCAAACGCAATAATTTAACCATCGAGGATTTATCCTCCCGATGTGTCAAGGTGGACGCTGAATCTGCGCCTTCGGTATCTTATTTATCGATGATTGAGCGCGGCAAGCGCGTGCCAAGCGAATCCATGCTTGAGGTGATCGCGCGCGTATTTGAAAAACCGCCCGAATGGTTTCTCGACGAAGCCCCGGAAGATGACGACCTGACGCCGGTTAAAAGCAGCAGTGCCGGTGGCATTACGGGCATTCCGCTGGAACCCAATTTTTTATTTTCCAACGAAATTCTGCAAATCGCGATACCCGAATTACTTTCTCAAACCGGCACAACCGGCCGTCAGTTTGCTCACCTGCTTATTCGCGCCCATCAGGAGCACTATCAAAATCATTTTCCCGATTTAGAGCGCGCCGCTGAAAATATTGGCAAAAAGCAACTGCCATTAAATCACGATGCCCTGCACGATATTATTAAGCAAATGGGTTTAAAGCTTGCGTGGTTCGATACCCCAGGCGACGACGTGCGCGAGGAAATCTGGCATAACGAAAACTGTATCGTAACGTCCTATTACGATCCGCGCGGCACGGTGTTTATCAACCGTATTTTGGAAGCCTGGCCAATGCGCTATAAGTACGATTTGGCGGTACATATTGGCCATTGCGTACTACACGATAAAGACGCCTATAAAACAGTGCTGGTTGCGGGCCACGGGCAAAGCAGCACACTCATGGAAGACGATGCGTTCAGTCACCAGTCTTCATCGGTGAATTCGCAGGATATTCTGCATGCGTGGCGTGACTTCGAATGCAGTTTTTTTGCCGGTGCACTCCTGTGCCCGAAAGTGCCGTTTCGCCAAATGCTCGATCGCTACAGTTACGAAGTGGATGTGAGCAAGCTGGTGGATGTTTCTGAATCGGTGGCAATGCGCCGTATGACTGCGGTATCGCCCTACCCTCACTGGCATTATTTCGATGCCTACCCACCGGGTAAGCTTAAAGCGGTGTACCGGGGCAATGGCATACCTTTGCCGTGGGGCAATATGCGCAGCGTCAAAGACCCTTGCCAGCACTGGTCCGTTTTTAGAATGATCAACACACCAGTGAAAGGCACCGCCTCGCAACTTTCGATTCTTAACGTTAACGGCAGCCCGCGTATTTACTGCTGTGAATCCAAATATGTTGAAGATCTGGCGGGGCAGAATCATGTTTTGTGTGCAGGTATCGATCTCAACCCCGCCATCGAAGCGCAGGGTAAAGACGCACACACATTAGCGCAGGAACTCAAAGCGATTTGCGTGAGTAATGGCGGCTCCGCACCTGTACCCGCAGCCATTAAGCGCGATCTCACCACAGTCGCTCGCATACTCAATATCGCTTGGGTATCGCGCGGTATTGAAGGCGACGCAAGGCTAATTTGCCCGCGCGGCACCGAATGTCCACGCGTGCCCAGTTGTTACGATGGTTGCGAACACACCGCTCCATGAATTGCCGAGCGCTAATAGGAAAACACCGCGGGCAATAATTTAAATTCCCCCAGATAGCCATCGGCGCTATTTCGTTTCAGCCAAATGCGTACCTCTTGTACGTGTTTCAAATCGACCTGTTTCGCCAGCTTGTCAGTGTCAACCGTCAAAGATTTCCAGCCTGCTACTTTTTCATCCGCAAGATTTGCCAGTTGCACAATGGCGTAATCGCCACGAATATCAATTATTTCTAACGCCAGCGCCATAGAGGATCCAAGCGCTAGCAGGGGCAAAGAAAATTCTTGTGTTATTTTAACCCCGGTAAAATTAGTGGGTTTATCCCATAAACTGCTGCTAACCAGCGCGCTTTCCTGGTATTGCCAGACGGGTGTAATGGCAAGCGCCCTGCCACTTACGGAGTGTCGGTGCAAAACATCGTATTGCGAGGTGTCATCGTCGGTGTACAACAAAACCCGTATATTTTCCGGATTCATTGTCTGCGGGCGAATAGAATTTTCAAAGTTTTCCGAAAAGCGTCGATCCACCTGCAAGTGAAAGTCGTCTATAAACAAGGTGCCAGATACAACCGCCGTTGTATTTCGCCCGACTATGGTCAGCTCGATACTGTGCACCTGGCTGATATCAAAAGCTACTCGCCCCTGGGTAAAGGTAGTCGCTGTAAACGGCCCGAGCTGAAATTGCGTTTTATCGGTGCCAGTGGTTGTTTCAAGTCGATAGCGTCGGCCTTTTGAATCAACCATGCTTAGGCTGAAAGTGGCAACCTGGCGTTCCAGGGTTGCATCGAAAGACACACCGAAATCCACAGTGGCGTTAATCAAATTAAGGGGTTGCGGAAACTGATGAACCAGTGTGGCAATCCCTCTGTCGGTAGAACTGGATTTATTGTTGTAAGCGTTAAATATCCAGGTGCCACCACCAAGATCTCCGGCCTCCACTTCCATCGCCCAACTGGTTAAAGGCGCCTTCCAGCCTCGTGCATAAATCGGATAATCGGTTAATTTCGCTTTATCCGGCTTCAGTTCTGTAGAAAAACTCTCGGCTGCTGTATTACACACTGAACAGCAAATCAGCGTAGAGCATAAAAGAATGACCAACCAAATGTGTGAAGAACAGGTCGTACGAGCGCGATATTTTTTTAGCTTTTGCGCGCACACAGTTAGCAGCATTGCAGCCCTTTCCAGTCACAGGTTAATTATTCACCGGCAACATCCGGCATCCTTGTCGCCTTTATGGTAATCGGCTTGGATGCGAGCTTTTGCGTCTTGGATCTCATGAACCAGCTTTACTTCAAACCTGTGATCTCGTGCAAAAAACGCGACAACAAGAATAAAAAATATCGCGCCCACCTAAAGATAAAGGTGACAAATGAAGCGGGTTGATAACGTCACTCTCCCTCCGGTTCTCGCGAGTAACCTTCACAACCGGCTTAAAGCCGATACACATGAAAACGGATTTTGGAGGGAAAATGGCGGTGGAAGACAGAGATTTGAGGGAATGTAGCTTAAAGCTCGGCATGCGTATACGGGAAGCACTCTAGGCGCCTCGATCGTCTATTAGTCTGCATCCTCGGTATAAAGATATTGGATATTAAAATTCTTAATTTCCGACATAGGAATTACCATATTATCGCCGGAGATTTCATGCGAGTTCCCCTCGAAGATATCGGTACCACTGTTTTTGTCTTCACAAATTAACCGTCGATCAACATTTTGTAAAACAATTCTATCCAGCTGACCACTGGAATTGAGTTTATAGGAACGTAGAAAGCCTTCGTAAATAAAGATCAAGCCACCAACTTCCGTTAATGCTGATATATAGACAGCGGCAGGCATATCTTTAGTATCGGATTCGAAATCAGAAAAATAATAATACCAGGGCGTGTCGTTTTTAAGGCGTTTCGCCAGCCAGTTTTCCCCGTGGTCCAGGTTAAAGGTTGAAACCACAAACCGAAACGCAAACCCCAGTAGCCAGGACGCGGCGAGGAGTGTGGCAAAGTAAAGTGCAATCCAATTGATTGAGGCGGCAACCACTTTAATCGCCGCAGCCAGGTTATCCCTATCGGACGTAAGAATCACCAACAGCGAAAAATAATCAATTTTAAAACCGAACAAGGTGGCGAAAAACACCCAGACAAAATGTAGCATCAATGCATAAATAAACGCGAGCGCCGCGGCGGTAGTCAGCGGGGTTGCGGTTGATGCGGATTTATCTTCGGATTGGAGAAAGGCGTTACGAAAAACGACGCCGGGGAACAGCAAGAGAAATATAACAACAGCGGGAAAGGCTATATTCATGGGCGGCTAGCCTTTCAATATGGTTTCAGCCGGTTTAGTGCCCACTCACCTGTGATATGGGACGAGAGCTTACTGCAATGTCTTTCCCATTAAAATTAATGGTATGCGGGTTGCCGTCTTTTTTTGATGCTCTAAATGCATCGCGGAGCTTTCGCGATGCCTCGCGGTCGCCCATCATCGCTTTAACACTTTCACTCATATACGCTTTCATAACAACCTGATGCTCTAAGTAAGTGTACGTCTGTACAGGGAGTATACACAATAAACAGACCTCCCAAACAGTGCTAAATTCAATTTTTCATGGTACCCGGGCGGCTCATCCCAGCCCAAATATTACGCTAACACATTGAAATTATTATATTTTTTTATGACAAGCAATGGCTTGCGCTGGTACAGCAATATAAGCGTTTTGGTACACATACCCAGACTGAAATCCGGTGTAGAAGAACATACTCCCACCAAAAGCAGGAAAGCCCACACGCACAGAGGTGCGGGTGGGCTTACAAGTGTACAGGCTGCAATACCTATTGCGCCGTAATCAGCGCCAATTCGATGTCGTGATCCAGTACCGCCCACCAGGCGCCGGTCGCCTGATCGTAGCCAACCAGCGGCATGGTGCTGCAATCGCCATCACGCGCGGGGGCACTGGAGAGCACACTGCTGTCCCAGGCGGCGGAAATTACACACGCCGCGGACGCCAAGGGCACCCAGCTATCGCCGACGCGCTTAGCCAGAGTAGCCACGCCAGTCAGTGAATCAGGCTGGATAAATTCCACCGCATAGGTATCGGCAACCGCATCGCTGATATCCCAGTGTTTGCTTGCCGTGGCTGGCAAGGTCACCGGGGCTTTTGCATCGCCCGTAGGACTGGACATGGCCAAGCCTGCGTCCAGTTCGAGATCCATCGGCGTGCCATAAGCACCCTGGAACATACCCGTCTGATTTTGCAGGCCACTGATCACCAGACTGTCACTCAGCGTACCCTCGGCAGGCAACCAGCTCAGGCTCACATGCTCTTTCAAATCAATCGATGTTTCCGGTATCAGAATAAGGTCTTCACCCACATCGGGAATAACACGCGCAGCGCTGTTTAAATTGGGCGACCAGCTTTCGTGTACCTGGAACAACCATTGGTAGGCCAGGCGCAGCAGGTCGTTCAGGCTTTCTGCCCGCGAGATACCCGGCGTGTACTCGAGGTCGCGGGTACGGGTGTTGGTGCGATTGAAGGTGGCGTTGGTACCGCCAACCAGGCGCGCCAGGGTACCGTCGTCGGCAATGCAGTCGTCCGAAATATACTCCGTTTGCAGCACCATCACCGGGCGCGTGCCTTCGGGAATCGAATCTGGATAAATCAGCGCTTCACAACGGTTGGTCGTGCGGCTGAAAGTATCCAATAGCTTCCAGTCGGCAGCAAACGCCTGATCAGCAGCATTGCTGGTGGCCGTGTGTGGCGCAAACCAGGACCAGTAATCAACCCGCGCGTCATCGAACCGCAGAATCGATGAATTCACATCAAAACCGGCAGAGCCGTTACTCATAGTTGCGTTCTTCTGAGCAATAATCGCCTGCACCAGATCGCGCTCACCGTATCGGAATTCATAGCCCTTGTAAGAAGCGTTGCCCGCCATAATCTGGGTGTACACATCCATGCGGTAGTTTCCGCCGCTTGGAGTCGAACCGGAAGGGTATGTCGTCAACATGGTTTTCGCGCTGATAACCGAACGCTGATACTGGTGCTCGTGGCCCTGTACGTAGATCGCGTCAATATCCGCGAGGAAATCGCGAATTTGCGGCTGCACATCGTAGACCCAGTTGTCATCCTTGGCACCATCGACAATATGTTCGAGCGTTTCACCGTATTTTGCGCCGATCAATCCATCGTGGCTGGCGATCACCACGTGATCCACGCGATTTTCGTTCTCCGCGTACACCTGCTTTATCCACTCAAACGCTACCGGCAGGTTGTAGTAGGCAAGCCCGATAATTAACACATTCTCGCGCACCACATAATAGTTAACCCATTCATAACCGGGCATGTGAACCGCGTCTTCGGGAATAAAATCGCGCATATTGCGAATCCACTCAACCGTGTAGGCATAGCTGGTTTCGTGGTTGCCCATAACCGGCAAAAATTCAATCCCCGCCTGCGCATACGGCTCCGCCACCGAGCGCCATTCAGCAAATTCGAGGCTCGATCCGTTATCTGTCAGGTCTCCCAGCGCGATGACCATGTCCACACCGGCATCGCTCTGCTGTTTGAGCACCTCGGCCATGGGGTGCATTGCCACGTGTGCCTGCCCGGTCGAGTCAGACCCGCCCTGGGTGTCCGGCAATAAACCAATCGAAAATGGCGCAGGAGTAGCAGACGGCGGCGGTGTAGGAGTGGGAGTAGGTGTGGACGTCGGCTCTACCGTAGGCACCGGCGTCGGTTCTGCTGTAGGGGAAGGGACTGGAGTGGGCGTAGACGTTGGATCTGGAGTAGGAGAGACGTTTGGTGTCGGTTGTCCGGTGGGTTCCAGAGAGCCCCCACCGGAATCATCGTTATCGCCCCCACACCCGGCAAGCGTGCTAAAAATCAGGCAAACTGCCAATAACCCAAGAGCTTTTGTATTCATGTTGTTCCTCACATATGTTTATTCCGATCTGACAGATAAAACAACATTTGGATGACAACATGATTAAAGGCGCCATAATCTGTGCGTAAAAAAATGTCGGCGGTTTAGGGAAAGTTGCGGAAATGAATGACGGTGTCGGCCACGTTAAAGTAACGATAGAGAAAATGCGAAAAAGCAGTTTTTTATGTAGGGCTCTCCATTCAACCTGAGATAACAAACAAGTTCAATATAATGCAGCCCGATACATTGCTTTAGAAATACCCACCCCTTTGACCGAAGGTCGTGTCAAGCGTTAAAGCTGATGCGGTCAACCCAAGTAGCTGCACACTCAGGTGCAGCTACTTTAGGCTTTTAAAGCCGTGCTGATCTTACATTCAGCTAACTTTACCTTGAAAAGTTTCGGCTTTCTCCGCAGGTTTGATAGCCAATACAAAGTGCATCGTTTATCCATTGAAAGTCCGTTAGGCTATGATCTTCACAAACAGGTACGTCATAGCCAAACCAGTCGCACCACAGTACTTCGGGGGGCTCATCGACAACGGGTTTTACTTCAACACTCCGGTTTACCCACCAAGTAAAGCTGTCACTATCTTCTACCCGAACGCTAAAGTTGTATGTACCGACGTTCAGGGCGCCGGTGTAAGTCTCTACCCAATAAGTATCCGAACTGTAATCCTTGCTTTGCAAGGTAAATTCTATGTCGGATGGGTATGAGAGAAAAACGCTCTCTAATGCTTCGGTGTCTTCAGCGATAACCGTTAGGGTAAACTCTTGGTTCTCATAAATATTTTCGGGCACTTCTATTCTCGCGGTTGGTCTGGCGGACACCGGAAATACCTCTACACGCTTCTCAACTGGGTCAAGCCCCGCAGAGGTAGCCGTCAATAAATATGTACCTGGATAGTCGTAAGCTATTTCGTAGAAATAAATTCTAGTGTACCCTTCCCCTCCACCACCGCTAGAGCTAGAGGAAGTCCTATTTGCTCTCGCATAAGGTTCGATAGACAGCGAGTGCTCGTAGGGTATGCGCGTGGGATGATAGGCAAATACCCCAACACTTTGCCGCGTATCTACGATGACTTTTTCTGAACCGGAAAACGAAATAGAACCACCCTCGTCTTCAGCTACCGTAAAGCTGGCGGTGTCAACACCGCGCTCGCCGTCCGCGTCAGTCACGATGACTTCAAGTTCATACGCACCGGCCATCGACGTAGCCCAACTAGCGAACAGAATTTCATCGCCAGTGTCATCGTAATCTCTATTAATAATTTCCTGCGGGTTAACGCGCGCACCATCCACAATCTGAAAAATCATCATTCGAGCATTTGCAATATTGTTTTCGGCGTCGGTGATCGCAGCTCTAAACGACACGGTATCGTTTGCAGTAAAATCTGCAAAAAAATAAATGTCGGCCACAGGAGGCGTGTTATCGCCACCGAAAGGTAACACGTTCACTGTTACCTGCTTTTTCTGGAAAAATCCATCGGGGTCTTTCGCTTCGATAAAAATCAGGTGCTCGCCTTCCGGTAATTCACCAACATAGACATCCCTCCACAAAGTGTCACTCTGGTGATCAGAGCTTTGCAAGGAAAATTCAGCACCACTGGGCGGTGTAAGCGTAAGGGATTCCAGCAATTCGGTGTCTTCACCGATAATAGTCAATGAGAAGGGCTGGCCTGCGTAGATAAGCTCAGGCATTTGGTAACTCACGGTGGGGCGTGCGGTTACCGGAAAAACTTCAACCGAGTGTTCAGCGACCAACTCGGATTGCTCATATTCGGCGCGCCACAGATAGGTACCCGGGTTATCGTAGGAAACGCGGTAGTAGTAACCCATAATATACCTGGCGTCGTTACTACCGCCGGTAGAACTCATATAGGAATACTCGGCGTATGGGCTGACGCTCAACAAAGGTTGGCTAGAGGGGAGCGACGGGGTAACCAGGGTAACGGTTATATCATCGGCACTTCCCGCAAGTACTTTATCTTTGGCAGCGATACTCAGGCTGCCCTCAGGGACGGGCTGATCAGAACAATCGCCACCCAGTACAGGAATATTCTCACTGGCAGGAACCCCACTGGGGGTAGAAACCTGCATGCCCACGACCATACCGGCGCCCGGCTGAAGCTGAGCATTCCAATCGCTGGGAATAAAAGTGTAAGGGTTGCTGCCAGAAACACTGGCATTCCAAACATGTTGAACCGTCACTCCGCCAGGAAATTCCGCTGTAAAGTGGTCAAGATCAACAACCGCGTCGCTGTTGTTTGTCGCCTGTATTTCGGCCGTTGCTCCACCGTTCCACTGGCTGATATATTGCCATTCACATTCGACAGCCTGCGCGAAGCTCGTGAGCAGCAATGTTGGCAGAGTAAACCATTTAAATATTGAATTTATACGAGGTAGGTAGCGTGAAGTCATGGGCGTCATCTCATTATTAAAGTTATAGAAATGCAGACTACAAACTTACTTGCGGCACACACAGCCCAATTATTCAACTAAACACACATAGAAACAACGGATATACCTGCCAAAATAATATAAAAATTTCGAACTATAGCTCTGACCTCATAGTTTGTCATTATTGATATCTCAATCACTCAAGTCACTTTATAAATGCTTTATCCGCCAGCTTAAGCCTACGATCTACTAAAGGGTAAAACATACTAGTGCGGCATCGAACTGCAAAATGCTTTCGCCGACTTTACTAAAGGATTTTTCGCCGCAAAAGAAGTAAGCCACTAATAACACCAGCCAGATTCTTACTTTTCGAGATACAAATTTGACGAAGCAAGCGGTATCGTTTTTATGGAAAATGACAATGAGTTGCTAATAGCAATATTTTTTTATTATCAATACAACCAGCATTCAAATGCTGTATAACAGTTTTGAACTTTTATTTTGAAAACCTTTATCTTGAAATCCTGCCAGCTGCTATATTCAAGGAATCGTTTAATAACTTATCAAAATGTATTTTCAAGCCAATAGCAACGCAATAAACTAAAATCAAGAAAAGAATGGGGAACGAAAAAATAGTATAGGCGTCGATTAATCCGAACCAATAAAATCGGACGCGAGGAGAAATAGTTTTTTGTAGGCAAATTTCAGTTAGCCCGATCAGTGTTATAAATCACTATCGAGATCATGCGGCTCGATACATCGCTTTGGAAATACCCACCCCTTTCGCAGCACGCAAGCCATAGCGTTCCACATACGCGCGCATGCGCACAACATGCCCGGCACAGCGGCCATACCGCCGCGAAAAATTCTTCACGTGTTCGAGCCAGTTTTTCGGGTCTATGCCAAAACGCTCGATGATGGGTTTTATAGCATCGGGGATGGCACCGCGCTTATCTGCACGTAAAACTCGGCCGGTTTCATCCACTAAGCGCAAATAATCCTGCTCAGTAAAGGGCAAGGCCACATGAATATCCGTATGGCTGGAACCGTCAAATACCATCAGCGGCGCTTCTGGCTGTTTATCCAATTTTAAATCCGCTTTTAAGCGTACTTGTTTTTCGGTGCGCTCGGCCAGTTCCGGATGTTTTTTAAGTTGTCGTTTTTTGCTGGCGAATTCAGCTAAACGCTGCTGAATGGACGTAAAATCACTGGCATCCAGGCTTTCTTCCATTCCCGCACGCACCGGGTTTAAATCCACGTACACCATACAACTGAGTAATGCGGCCTCGTCCAACAGCGCCTGACTTTTATATCGGCCTTCCCAAAAACGGCCTTTACAATTTTCTTCCGCATTGGCCATACGCGCAATAGTTTCGTTGACGCCACGCATAAACCAGCCAATATCAAACAGCCGCTCGCGCCAGGCTTCGATTTTTAAATAGACGGCATCGCGCTGCGCCTCGTCCAAGGTTGCTGGCGCTTTTAACCAGCGGCTCACCAACATATCGCCTTTGTAGAGCTGCATCCACCGCTCAACAACCTCGGAACGCGACCAGCTTTCTGCACGGCTTTTATCCACATGCAACACCACATGGTAGTGGTTGCTCATTACCGCGTAGGCACAGATATCAATAGCGTAAATATACGACAGGAATTTAAGGCGGGAAACAACCCATTGTTTGCGGTGATCATAGCTCTCACCCGTAGAAAAATCCTCCCCACACAAATACGCCCGCCGCACACACCGCACACACCGCACGCAGCAGTGATAGAACGGAGTTTCATCGAGGAAGACCTGAGTTTCTCTACTTGTGGTCATGGTTGCTGGTGTTAGGAGGATTTAATAGATCTGTCAATAGTTTGGATGTCCTTTTATTGACCTGTAAAAGCCGCTGGCTAAAACTAAAAAGCCCCGGCTAAAAGTGGGTGTCCAGTTAATTCTCACTCCCGCAATAGCAGTGTCAAGTTTGTGCGTGTCCTTTAAATTTGCACCACTTACCGGCCTGTCAAGTTTATGCGTGCGGCCAAACAGGTCAGAGCCTTTTTACGCAGGCTATTACTCTTGATTACTTCTACCGCTCTGCCTTTTGAGTTTCATTACAGTAGACAATATCACCAACGAAACCCCTATAAAGTAAGTTACCCAAAAAAAACGTAACATAAGCATTATTTTGAATAGATCTACAATTTCAGAAAATCCTAAATTATTACTTTTCTTCGTCAACTCCAATAGAAGTGCAAACAACATAAGTAAAATAAACCCAAACGTAAATTTAGCTATCGGTCGTAACAACTCACTTAATTTGTATTTAATAGTTAAGGACATGATGAACCATTAGAATCACACGACTGACCACTCTGAAGTGCAGAACTAGCTGCTCCACCAGCTTGCGACATAGTCTCTTGAATAACTCCAGTTACTGCATTTTCAGTTATTTTCCCACCCGCAATAAATCCTGAAGGCCCTAGCTTCGAAGAGTTAGTTATGGCAGAAACCGCTTTGTCTCCAGCGGCTCCACCCACTACGGTAGCGGTAGCACTAAGAGCAGCAGCCTGATGAACCCCCGCCATTGGAGCCTCATTTAAAACATTATCAACTATTTGATTAACCCCTGCAGTTACATAGGCAACAGTATCTGAAGTAACACTAACAGAACCAAAGGTTTCAGCCGCCCCCAACCCTATTGCAGCCGCACCAGTGGAAGCCAATCCGCCAGTACCCCCAACTAAAGCACCTGCTAATGCGGATCTTCCGACTTTCCCCATGTCTACACTTCCATCGCCAGACATCATTTGTGAAACTGCCGAACCACCACCACCAATAATTGCTCCTGCGACTGCGCCAACAATACACCAAGGGCATTCACCACTAGGATCCGTATTGCTCATCGGATCGTTGTACACATAAGCGTACAAATTCATTTGGTCTTCGTACCCTATAGGATCGGTTTGCAAAAACCGCCCCAACAGAGGGTCATACATCCGAGACTTGTAATAATATAGCCCCAACTCCTGCAAATACACTTGGCCCGTATAACCATACAACCCCGCATTAGTCGGGTCGGGTACACCGTACTCATCATAGGTATTGATGTTCAAGGTGCTACTACACTGAATGCCCTCTTTACTTTATTTTTCCTTTTCTAAAACTACAAAACCCCGACTAACCAAGCAGGATTTTTACGCAGGATATTATTTATATTTGCTTACTTTTATCGATCTGTGTTTTGAGTTCGATTAGCGTAGGCGATGACATACCCAACATCAACACAAAGTAAAATACCCAAACATCAGGTGCCGCAAACATCATTTTGACTGCATTTATAAAATCAAAAAAATCAAAATCGGCTCCTTTTTTTTCGCCCATTACACATAGAAGTAGAAATGGCATAACAGTTAAATAGCCAAGGGAAATCTGACCACCTCCAGCAAAAGCCGCTTCAGTGTGCATTTGAAAGCTAAGGACACGTCTCCTCCTTAGAATCACATCTTTGCCGATCCTTAAGTGTCAATTTTCTGGGCCTCCTAATTAATTTTTTAAATCATCCCGGCGCACCTGGATTTTATACATACGCACTTTTAACCAGTCATTAATTTTTGTTTTGACTGCCATCATCTTCATTTTCGCTACTATTCTCGATATTCGTAACACCATCATTTTCTTTATCAATTAAAGTATCCCAAATGGTGTATAGTAAAGCCAGTACCACAATGACAAAAAAACACCAAAATGTGGCTGGATTTTTATTTAAAGTCAGCACAGATCCCTTAATGTAAAAAACTCCCTCACTCACAGAACTTGCCAAGTAATTAGTTAGCCAAATAGAAGCCACGAGCGGAAGAAAATCAGATTTACCCCAGTTTTTTTTTATACGCATCGCTTGACCCATTCATTTGACACAAAATCATCTGCACAACTTTCAATAGCAATTATAATGAAAGCGACCAAATGGCCTACAATAGACGAAGTTCTGATGACCGACTTCGGAATTATCATCGTCATCTAATAATTTAGCACTGTTGGAGCCAATCGTTTTACAGAGATTCTGTTTATTAGACTGCCAAAAAACCCGCCCCAATTTCGGGCGCCACCACAAATGTTTAAGATCTCCAAGTCATATCAGGCGTACTTTTTTCATTACCCTTGGAAATTGTCATATACATTGAGATCAAATTTTCACGAACGGCAGCGATATGGCGCAAAAAACACAATGTGCATTTATTACCACATAAGCGTAGAAATCGCAAACTCTAAACAATTGGTTACTATTGATCGGCGATAAAAATCGTAGAATGAACGCGTGGAATAATGCCTAGCTTAAATTGGGCAGCTAATTGCACATATGAAATAACACACGAAAAATTCTTCATCGTTCCCAGTTTCTATCTGGGTAAAATATAAGGACTTTTATGATGAAAACCAGCACATTACGCTCCGTATTGAAGGCGGCTTCCTTCTGCTTCAGCATCCTCTGGAGCATCTATTCTCTTGCTCAAACAGATCCGTCGTCCGACTTGGTATATGATTTCAGTGAACCATCGTCCGTAGAAAGCTGGGAGTTTCTCAGCAGCGGATATCCAGATTCAAATGTGCAGATATCTCATGAGAACGGCTCACTCGGGCTGACCCCCAGTTGGCGAGCCAACGACTATGTTTTTACAACAACACCTTTAAATGCTACCTACGATTTTTCTCAAGCCAAGGTTCACGGTGCTGTTAAATTCGATGAAAAATTCTTCACCCTTGTTTACGATGATTTCGAAAGTTCACTAGCGCGAGCCACTGTTGTACTTGTGGATACCGACGGAAGGTGGGCTCTGGGCGAGTTTCATTCGCCGGTACCGGAAAATAAATCCGAATTCAGTACTTTTACATTCTTGCAAGGGGAGGATAGCTTGGTTTATGCGGACCCTGGATTTGATATGACTAATGTCAATGCGTTTGGTATGGGGCTGCTCAGTATAAACTACGATATAGTCGCAGCCGGGCTTGCGCAATTTGACGATATTACTATCGACTTCGATGGCGCAGCGGAGGAATCTACAGCCCTAATTGATTTTCCAGTTTATGTTTCCGGGTGGGAGCATAATCACATCGCTCGATTATGGTCGACATCAAAAAAGGGCAATAAAGGAAAATTTAGCATATTCTATAACGATGATAACACTTACGGCCAGAACCTGGAGATATACCAAAATCTCCCTCGTACCGTTAACTTCACAAAAGGTCAAATATCTTTTGACCTTTTGCTACCTAGCACCTTTGGCACGATCGTTAATGCTATTGGCGTAGTTCTAGTGGACTCGAAAGGAAATAGAGCGGAAACCTATACCCTTAACGCGCCGAATATGCTATTCGGCACCACCATGAATATAGCTATCGACGATTTGTCCCGAAATAAATTTATTTCAATGGATCCTGATTTTGACCTGGCAAAAGTACGCTCAATTTTGGTTGAGCTGCGACTACCTAGTGAAAACCTCACCATATCAGGGCAGGTAGTTTTTGATTACTTCCACCTCCAGGTACACCCTAAATTTGAGAAAAACTTTTTCAACCCTTTGCGCCCATCGCCAATTCCAGCCGACGTACTTTATCCTCAGGTTTTACTCGATGACGTCCCACCAAACTACGAATCGCTTCACGAGTTTTCTGTTAACAATAACGACGTGGTCGCCAACCTGAATTGGCAGGATGCGGAGGCAGAAATTCACCTTTCTCACTTTTGGGAACGTCCTGTAAACCTTTCTTCACTTGAAGTAACACAACGCTTCTATGTTCCACCAAGGGAGGCTGAATCAGGTATGTCGCTATACTTGAAACTTGTCGACATTAACATGGACGAAGTCGAGATACCTCTTGCAACTTTAGATGGCGGTAATACTAGAGGCTGGACCGTCGTAAAATTCTCGTCAGCGGACCTGCCTGATGACCTCAATCTTAATTATATTAACGAATACATAATTATAATTAAGCGAAATGCCACCTACGGTCATGCTGGTGCATTTCGATTTAATCCCCCAGTCTTTTCCATAACCCGTTAATACTGCCCCCAGCACAGTCATAAAAAAAAGCGAGCCATAATACGGTTCGCTTTTTATCCTATAGAGCTCGAATTTTGTTCTATTAGTTCCACCTCTACTCCGGTTCGGATGGGTTCGCTATATTTAGCAAACAACACTACACGCCAATTTATTACCAGCAGAAATATATATTTGTCATAGCCAAATGGTACAGTAGCGATTGTTTAAATTGGTCTTCTACCGACGCTCACAGGCTGTAAGCAAGACCACCTTAAACATCAAGGTTTGGCTGTTTTTTGCACGTCACAACCTCTCAATAGGAACATTTTAATCAAGGATTAGTAATGAATATCAAACATGCATTTCGCACACTTAAAGCTAGTGTGGTACTCGCTTGCTTAACGCTATCTTTTACGCCGATCACCCAAGCACAAGCAACATACGACGTTTCATTCGAATTTTCGGAAGCGGACTCCATCGCCACCTGGCATCCTTTCCAGGTAGATTATTCAGCAGGCGATTTTGCCCTGAGCTACGAGCAGGAAACTTTAGGGATTACCCCTGCCTGGCAAAACGGTGATGCTGTATTCGCGATCACGGGTTTAGAATCACCCTTGGACTTTACTCAGGCAAAAATTATTGCCGATATAAAATTCGACGATTCCTATTTTCACGAAACTGATGCCGGCTATGAAACTAGCCTTGCACGAGCTACGGTCGTTCTGGTTGACGTACAAGGCCGTTATGCACTCGGCGAGATTCAATCCCCATCAATCGAAAATAAAAGCACATTCACAACAGTGACGCTGCTTCAGGGCGCTATAACCCTCAACTATGCCGACGCTGAGTTCGATATCACCAACGTCGCAAGCGTTGGGGTAGGTTTGATCAGCGTCAATTACGGTCCAATCGCGACTGGGTTGGCGCAATTTGACAACATCGGTATAGACCTCGATGGCGCGGCCGGAGAACCAACCAATTTGCTCGATTTTCCTGTAATGCATTCAGGTTGGGATCACAATTGGATTACCTCCTCCACCAGGTCAACTTCTCAGGGAGTCAAAGGAAAGTCCACGCTCATATTCAGGAATTCAGAAACCCAGGGTAAGGACGTAGAAATATATCACCACCTTCCATGGAACCTGAATTTGGCCCAGGGACGCGTATCTTTTAATCTCTCCTTACCACCACAATTTGAAACACTCACAGAAGGCGTTAAGGTGTTGCTGGTCGACGCTCAGGGTAAAACTGCGCAAGTGTACGGAATATCCGCGAGCGAATTGAATTTCAATTCGCCAGTGTCTGTGATTATAGATTCGGTGGCGCAACGCGATTTTATAACCATGGATGACGGCTTCGATCTCACCCAGGTAGAATCCTTGACCGTAACCATCGAACTTCCTGCCGAAAATACGCTGCTGTCAGGTATTCTTGTAGTCGATAGTTTCTACTTGCAACTTAGCCCCAAATTTGCGAAAAATTTCTATAACCCGGTTAAACCGCAAAACTTTAGTGCTGCAGAACTTTACCCCTGGGTAATCGAGACCTCAAACACACCAGATTACGAATCCCTGCACAATTTTTCGGCTAGCGATAGTGAAATGGTAGCGACACTGAATTGGCAACCTGAAGAATCCGAGATTTGGCTCGTCCACTCTTGGGCAACGCCAGTGAACCTGTCTACTGGCTATATCACCCAACGTTTTTACATACCTGCCCGGGAGACGGCTTCCGGTATGTCGATAAACTTGGAGATCGCGGATAGCTTTGGCAACAGAAAAAATAAAACGCTGCTTACTATGGACGGCACTATTACCGGTGGCTGGGTAGTGATCAAGATACCCACCGTGGAATTTGCCGATAGCATCGATTTAAACTTCCCCTCATACCTCAACATTGTGATAACGCGCGGAAGCGCACTTGGGCACTCAGGGGTTTTGAAATTTAACGCTCCAAGCTTTTCTGCAAATTAAGTTAGTGAGCTAAATAGGACGAGCCCTTCCGGGCTCGTTCTCGGTTGGCTTGATACCCCATATACCTGCCCTTAGCTTTTGCCTCCTACCTCTCGATTCCTGCCTCCCGATTCCTACCTCCGTAGAGCTAGCCACCTGCCAGCACAGGATTAGCAAACCCCCAAAATCTTCAAGGTTGATCCAGATCAAAAATACCTATACTATTTTCAGAAATTTCTGAAAATTCACACAAACCATGAAACTCAACCCTACTGCAGAGAACTTTGTGGTCCATTTCGGTGAAATGGGCAGTCGCTGGGGCTTCAACCGCACCGTAGGCCAGATGCTGGCGTTACTGGTGATTCATTCGGAGCCCCTCAACGCCGAAGACATTGCCGAGACGCTGCACGTCAGCCGTGGCAACGTGAGCATGGGGCTGAAGGAGCTGCAATCCTGGCGCCTGGTGCGGGTACAGCGGGTGCACGGTGATCGCAAAGATTACTTCACGGTATCCGGCAGTATCTGGGAGCTGGCGCAAACCGTATTCGAAGAGCGTCGCAAACGGGAGATCGAGCCGACATTGTCGGTACTGCGCAGTAATTTACTGGACGAGCCCAAGAGCGATGAAGAGGCCTTCGCCCAGCAGCAAATGAGCGACTTGCTTACTTTGCTGGAACAACTCACCAACTGGGCACAGCAACTCAACAATTTGTCGCCAGGACAGTTACAAGGGCTGCTCAAGCTCGGTTCCGGCGTTGGCAAGGTGCTGGATCTTAAAGATCGCATTATCGGCCAGTCCAAGCCCGACTAAGTTTTCATTTGCCGCCTGTTCGCCGTGGTGTTGGGCCAGGGCGAACACACAACGAGGACCCACTCATGCTGGACACATTGGAACTTTCGCGGATTCAATTCGCGGCCAATATCAGCTTTCATATTTTATTCCCCACCATCAACATTGCCATGTGCTGGGTGTTGTTCTTTTTTAAAATTCGCCACGACATGACCCAAAACCCGGTATGGATGCGCGCCTATCGTTTTTGGGTGAAAGTGTTTGCGCTCACTTTTGCGCTGGGCGTGGTGAGTGGTATCACCATGTCGTTTCAGTTCGGTACCAACTGGCCGGGCTTTATGGAAACCGTTGGCAATATCGCCGGGCCGTTGCTTGGCTACGAAGTGCTGACGGCGTTCTTTCTCGAGGCTACATTTCTCGGCGTAATGCTGTTTGGCATTAATCGCGTACCGCCGAAATTACACACCTTGGCAACCTTGTTAGTCGCGCTGGGGACAACCATGTCCGCGTTTTGGATTCTCGCGCTGAATTCCTGGATGCACACCCCCGCGGGCTTTGAAATGCGCGAAGGCGTGGCTCACGTTACCAGTTGGTGGGAGGTTATTTTTAACCCGTCGTTCCCCTACCGATTAATGCATATGCTGGTTGCCTCCGGCTTAACGGCGGCTTTTTTTGTGGCCGGGATTTCCGCATACCGCATTCGCAAAGGCGACACCAAACGCGCACCTCTACTTGCGTTAAAAACCGGTATTTTTATGGCCGCTGTACTCATGCCACTGCAGATTCTTGTCGGCGATTTGCACGGCTTAAACACGTTTGAACACCAACCGCAAAAAGTCTCGGCGATGGAAGGCGTGTGGCACACGGAACAGGGCGCTCCTTTATTGCTGTTCGCTATTCCCGATGAAGAAGCGCAAAAAAATCATTGGGAGATCGGCATTCCCCATATGGCCAGCCTGATTCTCACCCACACATTTAATGGCGAAATAACAGGGTTGACCGAATTTGAGGCACACCCGCCGGTGAAGCCCCTGTTCTTTGGCTTTCGCGTTATGGTGGGTGTTGGCCTGTTGATGCTGGCGACCGCCTGGTTTACCAGCCTCCTGCTGTTAAAAAATAAAACGCTGCCTTACTGGCTGCTCCGCCATCTGGAAGTGATGACTTTTAGTGGCTGGGTTGCCACGCTTGCAGGCTGGTATGTGACGGAAATCGGCCGCCAACCCTGGCTGGTCACCGGCGTCCTGCGCACGGCGGATGCCGTTACCAGCTTGCCCACTGGCAATGTCGGTACTTCACTTGTGCTGTATTTGCTGGTGTACGCGGGCCTGTTAACCGCTTACGTTCACACCGTGCGCCTGCTCGCGCGAAAATCTGTTGAGGTGGAAGAATTCGAAGTCGACGACCACGCAACTCACGATCGCCCCCTGATTGAAGAAGGAGCCAGCTCATGAGCGAAGCAACACTGTTACCCGTTATTTTTATCGGCCTGATGGGGCTCGCCATTCTGGTATATGCGCTGCTGGACGGCTACGACCTGGGCGTCGGTATTTTATTGCCAATGAAGTCTGACGAGGAGCATCTGCGCGATCGTATGATTGCCTCCATCGGCCCCTTTTGGGATGCCAACGAAACCTGGCTGGTACTCGCGGTCGGGTTGCTGTTAATAGCGTTTCCAAGCGCACACAGCCTGGTGCTCTATCACCTGTATTTACCGGCGACGTTTATGTTGCTCGGCTTGATCTTGCGCGGCGTCGCCTTTGACTTCCGCGCCAAGGCGGCCGTTTCTCACAAGTACCTGTGGGATCTAGGGTTCAAATCTGGCTCGCTGCTAACCACCCTGACCCAAGGCTACATGCTCGGAAAATATGTTACGGGTTTTATCCCCGGCTGGGGGGCTGAAGTGTTTTGCCTGTTAAGCGCTCTCGGGGTAACCGCCGCCTATACCTTAATTGGCGGTGCCTGGCTCGTGTTAAAAACCGAATCCGACCTGCAAGGCCGAGCGATACGCTGGGCGCGCAATGCAAACCGGCTAACGTTCCTCGGGGTAATCGCTGTGTGCCTGGTAAACCTGTGGGTCAACCCATCGGTGTTTCAGCGTTGGTTTGAGTTCCCCCTGGTAATGTTCGTACTGCTTATACCCGCTATATGCCTTGCTGCTTTTATGGGCAACGAATGGCTGTTGCGCAAACTACCCTTCCCTGACGACCGCTACTGCGCCTATCCTTTTGCCTTTACTGCGATGATATTCACAACCTGTTTTACCGGGCTGGCTTTCAGCTTTTATCCCGCGATTGTGCCCGGTAAACTCACCATCTGGGAGGCCGCCAGTGCACCCGAGTCGCTGCAGTTCATTCTGGTTGGGGCACTCGTTGTTGTTCCGGTTATTCTTATTTATACCGCGTATGCCTACTGGGTATTCCGTGGTAAAGCCTCGGACCTGAAATACCATTAAACTGTTAACTATAGGAGCCTCAAATCGACCCGACCCCTTACTCGGTTGTTTTATTGAATTGCTACTTCAATTAACCTGTTACCATTAATCCGACATCATTAATCCGTTACAATTAACCTAACACAAAGTTAAACGAGCAATATTACTGGAGCTGCCATCGCCCATGCCGTACGCCTATACTCAAGACAATACGCGCATTTTCTTCGAAACCTACGGCTCAGGCGCTCCGCTATTGCTCATCCCCGGCCAGGGTTTGGATCACAAAGGCTGGGGCAGCTTCGTCAACGCACTCGCAGAGCAGTTTCGGGTGATCGTACTGGACAATCGCGGTACCGGTAACAGCGACAAGCCGGACGCTCCCGAGTACAGCACGCGCGGCATGGCAGCCGACGCCATTGCCGTTCTCAACACGCTGCAAATATTTTCTGCGCACGTGCTGGGTTTTTCCATGGGTGGCAGAATCGCGCAATGGGTTGCAGTGGATCATCCAAAGCGCGTAAACAAACTGGTGCTTGTCGCCACCACACCGGGCAACACGCATGGTGTGGCGCGAGCGCAGAGCGTGGATTTTATATTCGCCTCCGGCAACAGGGAGCGCATGCTCGAATTAATGGTGTCGCCAAGCTGGTACGACAGTAACCCGGAATTTCAACAATTGTGGCAATATCAAGCGGAGAACCGTCCGCCAGCATACGCCCAGCGTTTGCATTTTGTCGCCAGCGAATGCCACGACTGTTGGCACGAACTTAGCTCAGTCACAACGCCGACATTAATTGTCCACGGCAACGACGACACAATCAATCTACCCGCAAACGCCCGTCTTTTAGCAGAGCAAATTCCAAAAGCCGAAGTAGTATTTATTCCCGAAGGCAGACACTACATCTTTTTGGAAAAACAAGACGAGTGCAGCGAAGCGATAATTCAATTTCTCGGCAAGTAGTAAGACGAAAATTTTACTTCGCCACCCTCAATTATTGTGGTTTCCTGCTCAAGCACCGCCTGCCTCCCCATCAGATTCAAACGCCTATTTATTTGATAATCAGGATTCCGCTATTAACCCGGCGATTAAATAGCTAATCCTATCTATTTAATCACGCGCCCTTGAAGTACTGGCGTGAATGTGTGAATTTCCTAATACTTCAAGGACTTAGATTGCCCTTCGGGCAATGGCGGCACATCACGGCACCGCCTATTAACTTCGCAAATTTATTTCCCAGATTAATAGATACGTATTGCCCGCCCGACAGTTACTCTTATCCCGAAACGTGTTATTTCATCATTTTCAATAACATTCGCTAATTCAAAAACGAAATAAAAATTAAATAAAACACTCCAAACAGATAGCTACGTAGAGAAAAAACACATTAAAAAATACACAGAATCAAATTTAGTTAGCGCCAAATAAAACAACCAAAAAGCCACCCAAAGAACAAATATTCACAAACCAGCCATTCACATGTTTTTTGTGCGGCATCTTTTGTTTTTTATTGTCACTTTAAAAAGTCACCAATCAAATAAAATCACGCAAATAAATCTTTTTTCAAAAATTCATTTTGCATTTTTATTTTTCACACCTAAGATGGAGTCGCTTTCAGGGAGTGGTTTGCGGGTAAACATCGGATAGCAGTAAATCTGACATCCAGGCATGAGGCCAAAAACGCATACACTAATAAATCCTTAAGGAGATAACATGCGAAATAAAATCATTGCCACCATTGCACTGACTCTTGGTCTCGTCGGCACCGCTAGCGCCGCCAAGATATTTGAATACAACGATCCAACCTACGGTAATTACCCGGCATCCTGCACACTGACCCCGCTCTATGGTGGCGGCTCTGGTTACACCCTGTGGAACGTTTACTCGCTGAGCTGCCCGGGTCATCCACAATTGCAGATTACTCGTGAATTTACCCAACAACAGTATTACACCAATTGCGTTGTGAAGGTAAACAACAGCAATTACTACACTAGTTTTAATAATTGCGATAACTGGCGCGTTTACAGCAACTAAGCTGCAAATAACGTCCACACAAAAATCCCCGGTTGAACCGGGGATTTTTGTGTTTCGCTAATGAGTGCTTTCGCCGTAATTATCACCACCAGTACAGACGACCTGGCATTCTGTAGCGGCTACTCACCAGACGCCGCCAGGCGATAATATTTTTTTCGATCCACATAAGGCACCGCAAGAGATTTAAGCAGCTTCGTTTGAATATTCGCAAGATAGTTCGCCATATAATGTTCGTGTACGCTCATATTTCCCAAATTTGCCCAAAAATCTGTGAGCGATATGTGTTCCGCCCGTGCTTCATCCAACAAGCAGTAGTATTCACCTGCCAGCAAAACTAATTCAGTTCCTAAATGTTCGTAGCCACCATGAATTTCGTCGATCAGGTCGATCGGCGGCACCAAGGGGACCAGATCATTTTCATCCACCACGCGCGCGAGGGGTAAATTAGCAAACAATTGAACACCCTTCTTGTTGGTCACTTTCGGCTGACCAAAATTAATCGACGGGCCAAGTGGTAAGCCGTCCAGGCTAAAGTACATCATGAGCAGAGTACTAATTGCGGCGCCAAGGCTGTGACCGGTGAGTATAATTTCGTACTCTGGCACCAGGTGCCCACGCACCATCTCGTATACGACTTGCGCATCCGCATCAAATCCGCGGTGCACCCAGATGCCCAGGCGGCTGTTTAAACCTTGTATATAATCGGCGTCTTCCCGCGCATTGCTCAAATTTGCCGTACCGCGCACCACAATTATTTGCTGTTTTTTTGTGTGGTCCACTTCCAGGAAGAATTGCACTTGATCGCGGCTGGTGGCTACAAGTGTGGTATTGGGGAAAGCCGCGCGAATCGCAGCTTCACCGTTGTACGCCATAGCTGCGCGCTGGGCGTACCATTCAATAAGGGTAAAATCGGGGGATCGAGAGTGGGTCATCGGCGTGCTCCGTATACGTTTTTTATAAAATACTGTAAAGCAGCGAATTTTTATTAGTGGCGTCCGCTCTCCAGCCAGACAATGAACCTGAACCGAGCTGAGGCGATTGTGCATGACTGCGAACAGAAGCCGTATCACTTATAGTAGTTCGCCACTAGATCGCCTGCTGAACTCAGTCCACTTATCCACCCTAAATTTCGCCTGACTCCCCTAACTTTCCCCTGACTGTCACCTATGAATCTATTCATGCGATTTATTTTGCCCGGCCTGAAACAATAGGCGCCACAAAACTTTCACCTCCGTTTAATCCCGTTGTCACCTTTTGCTTTTCATATACACGCACAAAATTCCGAATACATGACAACCAACAATGGAGTGAAACACCATGAAACAATGGATAAAACCACTGGCCGTGCTTGCAGCAAGTGCGAGCCTGTTCGCCTGCGATGGCGACGACTATGACAGTGACATTAAAAGCCTTCGCCAGACCAACGACGAATTGTCGGGCGAGGTATCAGATCTCAACAGTGAGAACACCCAGCTTGCCAGCGACATTGCAGACTTGCGCGCACAGCTGACTCAGGCAGGGGCCGATCAGACGGCATTGCAGGCGCAAATTACCGCGCTTGAAGAACAACTCGCATTGCTTCAAGGCGGCAAGCCGTTAACCGTTACGCTGTTGCATATGAATGACCACCACAGCCACTTGGAGGCGGAATCCCTGCGCTTCCCGGTGGATCAGCTCAGCCTCGCGGCCAAAGCTGAAGGCGATGCTGCCATTACCTCGGTGGACATCAACTACGGTGGATTTCCCATGCTGGTGAGCCTGTTTGACGATCTCGCCAAACAGAGTGTTAACCCGGTGAAAATCCATGCCGGCGACGCGATGACCGGTACGTTGTACAACACGTTGTTCAAAGGCGAAGCCGATGCGGCCATGATGAACCAGGTGTGCTTCGACGTGTTTGCCCCCGGCAACCATGAATTCGATGCTGGCGACGCCGGCCTCGCCCGCTTTCTGGATGACTTGAATGGCTCCGGTTGTAACACCGCAACTGTGGCAGCGAACGTTCAGCCACACGCCAATTCGGCTCTCGCTCAAGGCTACTTGCAGCCGTACACCATAAAAGATTTCGCCGGCGAGAAAGTCGGGTTCATCGGGATCGATATCGCGGGTAAAACCAAAAACTCCTCCTTCCCGGACGAAGGCACCACCTTCAGTGATGAAACTGCCACCGCGCAAGCGGTGATCGACCAACTCACCGCCGAAGGCGTGAATAAAATTGTTCTGGTGACCCACTATCAATATGCCAAGGACCAGGCCCTGGCCAGCGCGCTACACAATGTCGACGTGATTGTCGGTGGCGATTCACATTCTCTGCTGGGCGACGACACGTTTACTGCATTGGGCTTTAACACCGTTGGCGATTATCCGACGCAGGTGCAAAACCTGGACGGCAACCCGGTGTGTATTGTTCACGCCTGGGAATACGCGCACCTGCTGGGCCGCCTGGAAGTTAACTTTAATGCGGCTGGCGTCGTGGAAAGCTGCACCGGCAACCCGATTATTCCCATGGAAGCCAGCTTCTCTTACGCCTACAGCGACAGCGAGACCCGTGTATTAGAGGGCGACGACGCCTATCAGGTGCGCAAGGCACTGGCAGCCCACGACGAGATCGCGTTCGTTGCAGCGGATGCGGCTACCGCCGACATACTGCAGACCTACCAGGCGCAAACCGACGTACTTAAGCAAACCTTAATTGGCACTGTGAATGAAGACCTTTGCCTTGTGCGCTGGCCCGGCGATTCCCGCTCAAGTCTGTGTGACCGCATGGATACCTACGCCTACGGTTCCGATATTTCCAATATCGTGGCCAAGGCGTTTCTCATGGTCACTCCAGAAGCGGACATCGCCATTCAAAACGGCGGTGGCGTACGCGTAGACGTCCCCATGGGTAACTATTCCATTGGTGACGCCTATGTGCTGCTCCCCTTCTCTAACACGCTGGTAGTCCTGGAAATGACCGGTCAACAGGTCGTGAATGTGCTCGAAGACGCGCTTTCTTACGCGCTGGACGAGGCACAATCTACCGGTGCTTACCCCTATGCCTCCGGCTTGCGTTACAACGTCGACGCGTCTGCGGCCAAAGGCAGCCGGGTATCGAATGTGGAAGTTAACTCGCGCGTCTCAGGCAGCTGGACCCCGATTAACCTCGCGAACACCTACAAAGTGGTGACAAATAACTTTATCGCCTCCGGCCAGGACGGCTACACCACCTTCGAAACACCGTTTAAAGCGGGTAACTACGTCGATACCTACACTGAATACGCACAGGGCTTTGTGAGCTACATGCAATTGCTCGCCGACGACAACGAAAACCTGATGAAATTACCCGTCAGTGAATACAGCACCCAGGTTTACATTGGTCGCGATGGCTGTAACCACAGCACGCAAACCAATTGCGTGGATTACTAAAACGCGCCTGACTATTAACCTAGCGATGAAAATTGCGAAGTTAATAGGCGGAGCAGGGAAGCACCGCCATTGCCCGAAGGGCAATGTAAGCCCTTGAAGTATTAGAAAATTCACACATTTACGCCAGTACTTCAAGGGCGCGCGATTAATAGATAGGACCATCTAATTAATCGCCAGGTTAATAGTAACTAAAAAGCCCGTCCACCATGACGGGCTTTTTTTGGTGCCGAACATCATCAAGGAAACGCGCTTCACAAATCCCGCACCGTCACCCCGAGCCTGCTAAATTTGTGAGCAGGTCTGTAGTGATCTTACTTCGCCTAACGTTCAATAAGAGCCTATCATTCAATAAGCAGCGAACGTGCAATCAGTGTTGCGTTCGCCAGGCGAGTATCGACAAGCGCGACTGACACCGCGCTATTGGAAAGATGTAACACAAGGAGTCCACCGCTATGAACCCCAGAATCAGCATGATCACGCTCGGCGTGAAAGACCTGCAAAAGTCCGTGGCATTTTATGAAAAAGGCTTGGGCTTCCCGCGTATAGATTCCTCCCCTGGCGTGGCTTTTTTCTCGCTTAATGGTACCTGGCTCGGCCTCTACAACCGCGATGCACTCGCAGAAGATATCGGCATAGAAGCGCGCGGCAATGGCTTCAACGGCGTTACTCTGGCCCACAATGTAGCCAGCAACGAGCAAGTGGATGATGTTATGGCGCAAGCTGAAAAAGCTGGAGCCAACATCATAAAGCCGGCACAAACGGTTTTTTGGGGTGGCTACAGTGGCTATTTTAAAGATCTGGATAACCACTTTTGGGAGGTGGCCCACAATCCGTTTTTGTGGATTGGGCCAGAGGATTAGCCGTCCTGACAACGGTACTGGTTAAAAAATGTTTTAAGACTTCGGCCCACACAAAAGCCTGTCCAGCCCAGCGCCATATTTCACAAAAGTTATTCTGTTAACATTTTTTTACAAAATTTTACTTTTTTTTTGACGGTAAAGCTCTCAGACAGAGTTTCACTTAAATCATCCCTCGTACGCAGTCGTTGCAAAAATCCCGGTCAACCCCTGGGATTTTTCCGCGTGATAGTAGCAAGTGCAGATAGCCCACCGTCGAAAAACAGATACCGCAGTACACCGCCCTATACACAGCAGCCAAGCTCACCATCCCACGTTCAACTTTTCACATAAGCCAACCCCTCATCCAGAGATCTATTGTGGTCTGTGTAAAAACTCAATAGCATCGCTAGATTCCAAGACACCATTGCATCCCCCAACGCACTGTAGATCGGAGATATCCATGGCAGACGAAGCTAAAGTGAAAGGTCCCGCGTCCTATTTTCCGGCAATTGAAAAAAAGTACGGTTTCCCAATTGATCACTGGCTGACGCTACTGAAAAGTCAGCAAGGGTTGAAACACATGGAAATGGTGGCCTGGCTGAAAGAAGCCCACGGGCTGGGTCACGGTCACGCTAATGCGCTAGTGGCATATTACAGAAATATGAAATAACCGCTTTTTTCAGTGGCAAGTAAAGCGTTTTATTGCCCTGCTTTTTTGCAATTGCTAACATCATTGCGCGATGGAAAGAACGTCGCTTTTTTCAACATGGCGTCAATTATGCCAGGAGGCAAGCAGACATGCGCAGTGTTATATCTTTTATATTTTTTAGTGTATTTATTCTCATTGGTTCTTCCGCATGGGCGGGCAAACCAATTAATAATTTGGATGGGCAAGTGCCGCCGCAGCTCGATGGCGAACCACGAGGTCTCGAAGAGGTAAAGACTGCCGTTATCGCCGCGTGCTCAAAACGCGGTTGGACGCCAGTCATCGTCGGCCCAAATGATATAGAAGCGGAAATTAACGTACGCGATAAGCATTTCGCCAAAGTAAAAATCCACTTCACCCCGGAAACCTATTCAATCGACTATTTGGACAGCAAGAACCTCGGCTACGACAGCGCAGACCAAACTATCCACCGCAACTATAACAAGTGGGTGATACTTCTGGGGCGCAGCATCTCTCGCGGTTTTAGCGTGCAAACGCAAATTTAACAGGGTAAATAGCATGGGCATGGTTCGCGTATCAGGTTATTCCGTATCATTGGACGGCTTCGGTGCAGGGCCAAATCAGTCCATGGAAAATCCGCTGGGGGTTGGCGGCGGCCAATTACACGGCTGGCTGTTCCCAACCCAAACCTTCCAAAAAATGTTGTTTGACAAGGAGGAAGGTAGCACGGGCATCGATAACGATTTCGCCGCGCAAGGGTTCGTCAATATAGGCGCCTGGATCTTGGGCCGCAATATGTTCGGGCCTGAGCGAGGCCCCTGGAAAGATATGAGTTGGGAAGGCTGGTGGGGCGATACGCCGCCCTACCATGCGCCCACCTTTATCCTCACCAATCACCCCCGCGAGCCGATCCAAAAAGAAGGCGGCACGACTTTTTATTTTGTTACTGAGGGTATTCATGCTGCACTGGAGCAAGCGCAAGCAGCAGCGGGCGAAAAAGATGTGCGTATTGTGGGCGGCGCTAACACCATTAATCAGTATCTGGACGCAGGTCTAGTGGACGAAATGCATTATGTAATTTCTCCGGTATTTTTAGGCGACGGCGAGCGCTTATTTGCTGGCGTCGACCTCGCAGCTCGCGGTTACAAGTGCGCGCGCATGGTCGCATCTGACAACGCCACCCACGTGATATTGGAGCGTGCAGCGAAAGACGCAGACTGAGCGTCTGCGGGTTGGGCGTTTAGCCAACTTGCCGGTTCGTGGAAAATGAAATTTAGTAATTTCGCCTAGCGTTATCAAGCTGTTGAGAAAAAGAAAACGCCAAAAACAGAGTGTCGAGAAATTGCGAGGTTAGAATTTCTCAAATGAATGCGCTTGAGAAATAAAAGGCGGCGAAATATTGAAAGGCGTGTAAACCCTTAACTGTTAGCCGCTAGGGGCTAACAGTTAAGGGTCAGCAGTTCAGGCCTAGCAATTGAAAATTGATTACCTAACCAGTTAACCAACCGATCAACTAACTGATTACCTGATTGATTACCGATTAAAAGGAACGCGACCCGGCGTAAAGCTAATCAAACGTGTAAGTCAGGCTGATGCCCGGGGCAGATACACTTTGGTCATCCAGCTTAAAATAATTATAGGTCAGGCCAAGCGCGACCTTCTCAGTGATATCCACAGTACAACCAACACCAGCAAACGGATCGACGCCGCTGGTGCTCGCACTAATATCACTGCCACTCACGCTCACTTTTGATTTCCAGGTATAGATCCCCACATCCGCATAGAGATTGACCCGGTTAAATGGGTTTACATGGGCACGGCCGCCGTAAACAACGCCATTGCCCATTTTGGCGAACGACTCGCGCAACCCGTCTTCGATCACATCGTCGTCCTCGGCTGGGAACGCCATATCCAGTTCACCCTCGCCCAAATCCACGAAGCCAACATAACCTGCAAAATGCGGGGTGAACTGTATACCGACTTTTACCAGATACCCGCTGGAATCTGCATCGTATGCTTCCAGGTTGGCATCAATGCCCTCAGCAGCCAGATCCTTCATAAAACCGCTTTCATCCTGGCTCGAAGACGTTTGCAACAGCGAGGCTTCCACAAAAATCGGTTGCGCTTGCGCGCGGCTGTGCTGCGGCAACAGACCAACCGCAAACACCACTGCAACAATCGGCAGCGCGCGCGCGTTTAACGCGCGTAACGCCACCGCCATAAGCAACAACACCAACAAGCCCGCGCCCAACGAACCACCACCAGCGTGCAGCTTACGCGTGTTCTGGGTGCCGACACCGCCCGGGTCAACCACCGCATTGTTGGCTTCACCGTCTGCATCGTTAGGGCCGCCATCTTCGATGGTTAATTGCACGCACCAGTCGCCTTCGTTCAAACCAGACCGGTAAGCTGCGTCGCCCGGAGGCGGACACAGGCCTTCGCTACCCGGTGCTGAGTGGAGCCGGTTGTTTGCATCTTCAACGAAATTCCGCCACTGGCCATTGGTGAATTTACGGTATACCGCACCCGCCGGAAGTTGCGAGATCTGCGGAATCACCACACTCACTTCCTGACCCGCTAGCGGCAAGTCTTCCATATCGAAATCGAATACGAAGTCCATGCTGTAGTTGGGGTCTGGGTTGATACCCTCCATTGCCACCAAATCGTCCGATGCTAAGCGTGAACCGCCCTGCGTTTGCTGCATAGCGAACTCACCCAGGCGACAGCGCACACCCGGATCGCATTCCATAAGGAAGTGTGTACTGTCGTCCAACACTTCTGGCAGCACGTTTGGCAGTGATATGTTATCCAGATAGTCAGCAATACCATCACCGTCGGCGTCACCCGTACCTTCGCTCGCATCGTCATTGCCGTCACCATCGCTATCGGTCGCGCTGCTCAACACGGGTAAGCTGGACACTACTTTGAAATTCAGAGAGGCGCTACTGGAAGCACCGGCGGCGTCAGTGACCTGAACTTTGATTTTGTGAACGCCAAGACTCAGCTCGGCAGCACTCAAGCGCAGCTCATCGCCACTACTGCCCGGGCCAATACCTAGGCTCGTACTGCTCCACACCAGGCTATAAGTGTCGTCGACATTTGTATCGGTTACATCCGCAGTAATCACCACGTCACCAGCCGATGGTTGTACCAGGATGGTCGGTTTGTTGTTCTGAGTCAGCTGCAAAGCGATGGTCGGAGCAACGTTACTTTCCTGCAACGTTAACTGGAACGCATCACTGGTACCCGCGTTTATGTCGAACATATCCGCGTCGAAACCGTCGAGTAAATCTTCATTGTCGCTGGTACGGTCGTCCAGGCGCACGATCAGCGTTTCGTCGCCTTCAGTCACCCCATCGGCGACGGTGTTAAAGCTGAATGCGACTTCCGTCTCCCCGTCTTCGAAAGTAACTGTGCCGTTCTGCAGACTGTGGTCATCGCTGTCTGCCGTGCTCGACGAATCGATCACGTAGGGCACTGTAAACGGATAGACTGGCGCCTCACCATTCAACAGAACCTTCACGGTCACAGTCGCCCCTTCCGCAGCAAACTGGTTTTTACTTAAGGACACCAGCGGACGCACATACACCTGTTGTTGCGCCACAGAGCTGTTGCCCATAAAGTCTTCCGCGCGCCACTGCACGGTATGCAGCCCCGGCGCCAGAGTGAATTTGCCATTTTGCAGATTCACCGCCACCGGGTTACAGCAATCGCTGCCATCGACATTGTCTGTGGCAAGCGCGTTCCGCGCCGCATCAATACTCGTCTGCTCCGCATTCGCGGCCAGGCTCAACAACTGCTGCAGGCTTACATCAGTAAACAGGCCGGTTGCGTCCACGATAATATCGGCAGGTGCGGTCAGTTCCGGTGCGGTCACATCGCGGTAGTCCAACGGATCGGTTGGATCTGTACCGTCGACTCCTTCCTGGTAGTCGGTCAAGGTGTCACCATCGCTATCAACCGCATCGATAACGGTCACACTAAATGCCGGTAGCTGCTGTGAGCTAAAGCCATCGCTGACCCCAATCACAATATCGGTGTGAGTACCCACATCTGCCAGAGCTGGCGTACCAGTTAAAGTGCCGGTTGCGGGACTGAAGGTCATCCAGGACGGTACACCAGTCGCGCTAAAAGTCAGCGGGAAGTTGGCATCACCGACCGTCACCTCGGGCGTAAAGCTATAGACCTGCGCTTCCAGCACCTCGGTCTCTGGCGCGCCTCCGATTACAGGCGCGGCAGCCGGCTTGAAGCTCACGGATACCGTTGCTTCGCTGGAGACCGCGCCAGCATCATCGCCCACCGTATACGCGAAGCTGTCGCCTGCTTGTGCGTCCAGGCTGCTGTTTGGCGTGTAACTGAGACTGCCCTCGTTATTGTTAACCAGGGTGCCCTGGGTCGGCGCAACCGTAATGATGATACTGGCGATATCCAGGGTGCCGTCCACATCGCTATCGTTTACCAGCACGTTCAGGGGACTTGCGCCATTGGTTACCACAACGAAGCTGTCGTCTTCCGCCACCGGCGCATCATTCACCGCAGTAACTGACAAGCTGACCGTCGCCAGGTTCGATACCAGCCCGTTGTTGTCCGCTACCGTGTAGGTAAAGCTGTCGTCACCGGCGTAGTCGCTGAACGGCGTATACATGATGGTTCCGTTATCGAACAGCGCCATGCCCGACGCCGGTTCGTCGACAATCGCAATGGTTGCGCTGTTAAGCGTGCCATCAATGTCGATGTCGTTACCCAACACGTTTATCGACAGGCTCGCATCTTCCAGCAACACGACCGCATCGTTAGCGGCGACCGGTGCGTCATTCACGGCAGTAACAGTAATACTCACCGTTGCCGCGGCGGACAGTGCATCGTCATCATCGCGTACCGTATAGCTGAAACTGTCTGTGCCAAAGTAGTTGGCCGCCGGAGTGTAAGTCACCCTACCTGTAGTCGCGTCGACAACTGCGGTGCCGTGGGTTGCGCCAGCAACCACGTTCACACTGGTAGCGACCAGGGTGCCGTCGTCGTCGCTGTCATTGGCCAGAACGTCGATCACCTGTGCGATATCTTCCGCGGTGGTCACGCTGTCATCGACTGCAGTAGGCGCAGTGTTGGGGTCAATCACACTGATCGACACCGTTGCCGGAGCCGAAACACCGCTGTTGCTGTCGGCAATGGTGTAGGTAAAACTGTCCGCGCCAAAGAAGTCCAGGTTCGGGGTGTAATCCACCTTGCCGGCGTTCACTACGGCAGTACCGTGCGCCGCAGGCGACACAATCACGATGGTATTCACATCAGGCACATCACCAAGATCGACGTCACTGTCATTGGCCGCAACATCGATGGTTGTCGCCACGTTCATGATGGTTGCGCCGGTATCGTCGCTGGCCACCGGAATGTCGTTGACGGATGTCACGGTGATAGCCACCGCCGCCGCAGCGGAAACCGCCGTGCTTTGATCCTGAACCGTATAAGTGAAGCTATCGCTACCGTAGTAGTCAGTCGCTGGGGTGTAGGTGATTTTGCCATTGACGGTATTCACACTGGTACTGCCGTGCATCGGCTGGGTCACCACGATCACGCTGGCCGCGTTGATGGCGTCGTCACTGTCGAAATCATTCGCGAGTACGTCGACAGTCACCGGCGTATCTTCGTTGGTGGTCGCGCTGTCGTCACTGGTCAGCGGTGCATCGTTGCTGGGTGCAACGGTAAAGGCAAAAGTCAGCGGTGTAGACACATTGCCAAGTGCATCGGCAAGCGTAAATGCCACCGTGTCGCTGGTGGTCTCACCCCCGTCGTGGTCGTAGGTCAAAAGCCCATTAACCAGATCGGCCTGGGTGAAAGTGCCATTGGCGGCTAAGGCGTTGCCGCTGCGGTAAAGCGTACCGTTGCTGGCGGCTGCCGTGAGCGTGAAGGTGATTTGCCCCGCGGCACTCAGGTTGTCTGTCGCGCTCAGTGCACTCGCGGTGACGGCCACACCCGTGTCACCTTCTGTTAGCGCTACGCCCAGGTTAGTGGCCAGGGTTGGCGCACTGGCATCGATAGTGAAGCTGCTCAGGGTTAGCGCGCTGCTGATATTACCGCTGGCGTCAGCTACGGTGAGGGTACAGTCACTGTATGTGCCATCGGCGAGCGCAGACATGTTATCCGGCTGGGTCAACACCAGTGCCGTATTGCCACTGGTCACGGCGCCCTCACTGGCACTGCCACAACTGCCGCCTACGCTTAGGGTGCCCGCTTCACTGCTGGAAATAGTGATGCCAGGCGCGGTGTTGTTGGTTGGCGTCGAGACCTGTGACACCTCCGCCAGCACAGGTACCAAGGTGTCGACCAGGAAGCTGCTCAAGGTCAGCGGCGTGCTCACATTGCCTGCGGCATCCGTCACAGTCACCGTACAATCGCTGTAAGTACCGTCGGCGAGCGGCGCGGTGTTATCGGTTTGGGTCAGGGTAATTGTGGTATTGCCAAGCCCAACAGCACCTTCGTCTCCACTACCACAACTGCCGCCCACGGCCAGAATACCTGCTTCGCCGAGTGTCAGCGTCACATCCGGCGTGCTGTCGTTACCCGGCGTGACCACCTGGGTCAGTTCGCTGACACTCGGCGCTAACAGATCGATCTCGAAACTCGATAGCGCCAGAGATGCACTGCTGTTACCTGCTGCGTCAGTCACTGTCAGGGTACAGTCGCTGTAGGTACCATCAACAAGGTCAGACACATTATTCGATTGCAGCAAGGTGATCGTATGGCTGCCGGAGGCAATTGCACCTTCACTGGCGCTGCCACAGCTGCCACCGACCGCCAGGGTACCGGCTTCGTCAGTGGTGAAGGTCACGCTCGGCGAAGCGTCATTGCCCAATGCGGCTACAGCAGTGGTTTCCGCCAGTTGCGGCAAAACCGCATCAACCAGCACACCGGATAGGCTGCCTACCGACGCAAGCGTTGTCGTCGCGCCATTGCCTACAGCATCACTGATGGTGCCTGAAGCCAGATCAATAGAAGCTGCAAGCGCCACACCGTCAGTGTCGAGGTCGCCACTTTGAACGGTATAACGGAATACCGCCGCAGCGCTGCCGGAACCCGATAAATAGCTCGCGTATCGCGTACTGCTGCCAATTGTTAACGATAACCGTGGCGTACCTGCGTTGGTATCAACCGTGACGGCCTCGCTGAAATTCACCATGAAATCCAGGTTATTTCCGGCGATGTAGGTAGCGTTTGCGGGAACACTAACCGACCCTACAGCGGGTGCAATATCGTCGACTAACGCGAACCCGCTACCATTGGTGACCGCGCTGGTCGTACCCATTTGGGTATCAGACCCGCCCACCGATAAATCCGTGTCGCCATCCAGGCTCAGGATGACCGTGTGGCCGTGGGTGAGCGAACTGGCATCGGTCACATAGGCCGACACCGCATAGGTTTCATCGTTGCCGTCGGTAATCGAAATGGCGAGGCTGGAAAAAGTAACGGTATCGTTAAGCGCGCTGTAAGTGCCGATTACATCAACCGCGTCAGGCCCATTCAGCACAAAACGGATATTGCCGCGTTCGGCGTCGGTACTGGTACCGCTCACGTGCAACACAACTTGGGACACAGTCAGCGGTAGCGCATCTGTAGCGCCGCCATCACGCAGGATAAAATCCAATGCACCAATCGCTTCGCCACTGGTGTCCGCACTAAAATTCAATACCGTCGCTTCTGCAGTGGCACCCGTTAACAGGTCGCCATCCGAATCAAATTGCGGCAGTACTGCAATGGAAAGACTTTGCGTGTCGTTCGTGAGATTCGAACAACAGGTGTTACTTACCGTGAAGCTCGCATTCTCCTCCGTGCTGGGCGTACCGGAAATGACACCGGTAGAGCTGTTAAGGCCCAACCCCGCGGGCAAACTGCCAGCGGTAACCGACCAGAGGTCCGAGCCGTCACCACCGGTAGATACGAGAGTGGCTGAATATGCACTACCTACGCGACCACCGACCAAAGAGGTAGTCGTGATACTCAGTGGGTTATACACGTTGACGGTTTGCGTCGCTGTTGCCGTTGTGGTGTTGGTATCGGTTACGGTTACGGTAAACGGGTAAGCGCCAACCGTTATCGGGGTGCCATCAATAGCACCCGTGCTGGTGTTCAGTGTCATTCCCGCCGGCAGCGAGCCGCTGGTAACCGCGTATGAGTATGGGGCAACACCGCCAGTTGGCGTAATGGAATTACTGTAGCTGCTGCCAACAATCGCCGTGGTTTGACTGACCCCGCTGGCTGACAGGGCCGGGCGCCAGGTAATCACCATGTCAGCCGTGTCGGCGCCATCGGTAGCCCGAATCGTCACCGTATAGACGGCCGTGGACGTGGGGATGCCCGAATAAGCCGTACACAGCTTACCCGAGCCCGGGCAGGGCCCCGCATTATGAAAATTTATGCCGGGAGGGTGAGAACCGGAGATTTCCTGCACCGCGCTGATCGGATGGTTGTCGTAATCTACATCGGTCTCGATATAGATCACGCCAATGTTTTGGCCTTGAACGTAATCAATCGTTTTGGTGGAACCCTCCTGCCAGGCCAGTGCCAACGCATTACTGCTCGCAGCAATAGTGATAAGGACGATAAAAGCTTTGCTAAGAGCAGTGAAAATTTGCCACAGCCGGGCGGGTACAACGAATTCTTTTCGCATAGAAGATTTGCCACTAAGGTTTGATAAATGACGCGCAATTAAACAGACTAAAGTAAAGCAACAGGTATGGCTCTTCGCAAATCAAGCAGGCAAAAAAAACCGGCGCCCCAGTTTGGGGGCACTCCGTAAATCGACAATTTGCCCCGTTAAATCAGGGCTTAACAGTTCTACGCATTCAGCAATACCTGATGCGCAGACCGGTGTTGTGTATACGCAAAAAAGCCCTGTACTGATCGGTACAGGGCTTTTTTTGTAACGAAGGAAGGAGTACGTCAATTCTGGGTCCGGGGCCTGTTGCCCCTAATTGAGTTCGCCCAATTGCGAAGGCTCGAATGGGATCAAATCGGAGAAGCGCCCCTCTTTAACTTTTTGTACCCAGTGGGGATCGCTAATTAGCGCGCGCCCGACAGCGATTAAATCGAACTCACCCTTATCCATGCGACTCAGCAGTTTATCGATAGCCGCGACACCCGCACTCTCGCCACTGAATGTCGACATCACATCATTGTTTAAACCCACCGAGCCCACGCTGATGGTGGCCTTGCCAGTCAGCTTTTTCGCCCAACCGGCGAAGTTCAAGCCATCTTCACCGTCGATGTCCACAAATTCCGGCTCCCAGTAACGGCGCTGCGAACAGTGGAATATATCAACACCTGCATCGGCGAGCGGGGTCAGCCAGGCAGCCATATCGTCTGGTGTGGGAGCCAGTTTTACCGTGTAGTCCTGCTGCTTCCACTGGCTGAGCCGCAAAATGACCGGGAAGTCATCGCCCACTGCCTGGCGCACGGCTTTAACCACCTCCACTGCGAACCTGGACCGCTCCACCAGACTTGCACCACCCCAGGCGTCGGCACGCTGGTTGGTTTTATCCCAGAAAAATTCGTCGATCAGATAACCGTGTGCACCGTGAATTTCCACCACATCAAACCCTGCGGCTTTGGAATCCGCTGCGGAGCGTGCAAACGCAGCAATTGCATCGGCGATATCCGCGTCTGTCATGGCCACACCACGCGGTGCGTCTGGCGCCATCAAACCTGAAGGCGACTCCGGCGATTGTGCCGGTTCCCAGCCTGACTGCCCGGGCATCGCCCCCACATGCCACAGCTGTGGACCAATGCGGCCGCTGGCCGCGTGCACCGCGTCGACCACTGTACGCCAACCACCCATAGCCGCCTCACCATAAACAAACGGGATGTGCTGCTCGTTGCGCGACGCCGGGCGGTCAATCACAGTGCCCTCGGTAAGGATCAAACCCACGTCACCCTCTGCGCGGCGCTGGTAGTAAGCCGCGTTCTTTTCATTTGGTACACCCTCAGGCGCCATATTGCGGGTCATGGGTGCCATAACAATACGATTTTTTAATTCGAGGCTGCCGATTTTCAGCGGTTCAAAGAGCACGCTGTCAGCTAATGTTGTTTCACTCATACTACGACCTTTCCAACGGTTGAATAGACGGACGCTAAGTATCATATGTATACTTAGTGTCAATTAGGCACTAATTATTCACCAAGTCACCTGGAGGTAACCTGTCTTGCAGGAAAAGAATTATTTTTCGGTGGAATGCCCATCAAGAGCGATCTTTTCTGAGATCGCGGACAAGTGGTCAATGATGATTCTATCGGTGTTAGAGAGTCAGCCACGACGCTTCAACGATATTAAACGCCGCCTGGAAGGCGTATCACAAAAATCACTCACTCAATCCCTTCGCAAGCTCGAACGAAACGGTATACTCGAGCGCACAGTCATCAGCTCCTCGCCAGTGAGCGTGGAGTACAGCCTCACGCCACTGGGGCAATCGCTGCTTGGCCCATTCAAAACCTTATACCTGTGGATTGTGGATAATGTAGGCGAGGTCTACGAAGCCCGGCAACTGTTCGATGCAAGACAAACGGATTGACCACTCCCAATTGAGTAGAGGAATAACAGTATGGATGGCTCCACCACTAATGATGCTGTATTACAAACCACTCGCACCTACCCTTGGCCTGCGGACACAATTTATCAGGCCTTCGCCGACCCGGAGCGGCTGGCAAAATGGTGGGGCCCCAACGGTTTCAGCAACACATTTGAGACCTTTGGCTTTGCCGAAGGTGGTGAATGGCGTTACACAATGCACAGCCCAGATGGACAGGATTTCAAAAACGTCTGCGTCTTTGTCGAGCTCATTCCAGCGGAAAAGCTGGTAATTAAACATGACTCAGCACCCCGCTTCACCCTGACTATCACGCTCGAAGAAAGCAATAACCAGACCCTGCTTACCTGGACACAAAAATTTGAGGACCCGCAGGTTGCCAGCGCAGTTCGCCACCTGGCTGAGCCCGGAAATGAGCAAAATCTGGATCGGCTGGGTGAGAATTTAAATCGTTCGGCATAAAATCGGCGTAAATATTACGAGTACATTTCTCCGCTGGCGCCCAGCACGATTGCTGCTCCCACTCGCGCTCAAAATCAGTTTCATCTATTCACAACTAGTGCGATTCGAAGCACTAAGCTCCCAAGCATACAAATCGCATGCTGATTAACCTAGTGATTCCTATACCCAAAAATAAAAAATTAACGCGTTCCACAGTTCTGGCAACTTAGTCATTTCACTATAGCTCAACGGAAATACCATTGAGGCTCACAGGCACCAGCCGTGCGTTTTTTATAAAAACTGATAGACTCAACTTAGTATTTATAGAAGCGCTTGCTATTAGAGATATTGGGTTCGATAAATCTTGAACGACATCAATTCTTTTGGCGCTCGCCAAATAGTGGATAACAATTTACGTCACTAAAATGCCTCACAATTCTTTCTGCTATGAAAGAAATATTGGTCAATTTTTTTGGCCTCTCAGGCTCACTTCCTGAGCCATGAAAAGTTTTTGTTAAAAACTCTGAGCAAAAATACATCCAAAGCGGGAGCACTTCTATGAAATTTCCTTGCAAAATGGTGTCAGCTATCTGTTTGTTTTTTATTTCCTTTGATGCACTCTGTGGAACTCTGGTAATGACCACGCCAATTTCCGGCGGCCGTTGGGGCAACCAGGCTCCGGGGACTCATCCTACTTATATGTATGCACGTTCAGTTGACGTTTATGTGCCGCTCGATCAAGGGACGGTCCACGCGGTCCGACTTTCCAGCTACTCGCACTACGCTTATGACGACGGATTTTATTTTAAAGTAGACTGGATTGGTGCGAGCTGTAATACGGGCAATGCAGGCACTTCGATAAAATCTAGGAACCTCTGATTAACCTAGTGATACCTCTGGCTTACAGGAATTTAACGTGAGTAGGCGCGTGAGCGAGGCGTGCTGGTTGCACGGTGAACGAGCGCAACACCCTCAGGTTAAATTCCTGTAAGCCCCGTAGGGCGCGGCCTGCGGCGATCATTTGTGGCGTTGCCTTTCTTATTAAGGACTAAGGCCATTAACTGCGAAAGGCGCCTAACAACTAATCGCCGCAGGTCACGCAGAGAAATTACTAGGTTAATAAGAGGTTCCTTAGGTTTATAACAGTTCCAATACACTGGTAGGCTACGTCGCATACTCACACTTAAACAATGTGCCAGCTTCAATCACCCAGGGAGCTATTCTGTACTGGTGGGAACAGCCTCTAATCGGCTACACCAAAAAATGGAGCAACGGCGCCTGCTGGTCGATTTCTGGAGACAACGCAACGCATGTACATATGGAATGGCAAGCGGGTAACTACGCTGTCAGTGAATATGTATACCAAGCTTATCAGCCAATTGACTGGGGTGTAATGAGCTTTAGCAAATACGACTAGCGCGCTCTTGGAGCTAAAATTTCCCACTTGCAAACACCAAAAAGCCCGGAATTGGATTCCGGGCTCTAGCTGAAAAGACTCTCTCACTAATCGATCACGTCAATTTATTAACTTGCCTAGGAAAACTGCCAAGTTAACAGGCGGCACTAGAAAGCAGCACCATTGCCGAAACGCAAGGTAAGCCCTTCAAATATTATAAAAATCACCTGTTTTCGCCAACGATTCAAAAAAGTGTAATAACTATAAATGGGATCATTTATGTAATTACAGGGTTATTAGCGACAGACTTTCCAATCGGAGAAATTCACTCCCCAAAACTTCCCGCCGCGCCTGGAAAGACCACTGGGCTTTCAAAGCCGTCTTTGCTCACACTGGCCACGCAAAAAAAATAATTGTCGATCACAATATTCTCCAGGGTAAATTCGGTCACATCGCCCACGAAGCGGGAATATTGCCATTGCGGTGCATCGGTGTAGCGCCAGTAAATTTTATAACCGGCAAGATTGGGGTTTTGTTTTTTATTCAGCGCTGTCCAGGATAGTGTCGTACTGGGTTGCACGGCACCTTTGATAGTGACACCACTGGGTGGGTTCGGCGCCCAGGCCATGGATGCAAGACTCACCGCATTGAGCGCGGTAAGTTTGGCCGCGTAAGGAAAATTTACCCCCTCGATAGTATCGCCGTAGGCAATACCATTTTCGGTGCGAATATCCTGGTGCTGGCGATTGTAGTTTTCGTTGGTTTCCATAATGCGCACACCGGGAAAGCCGAGATCGTTAAACGGCTTGTGATGACCGCCCCGACCAAAGCGGTCCAGGCGATAGATCACCATGGTATCCAGATTGGGGATATAGGTATCCGCCATTTTGTCTATGTAACGTGCGAGGTTGCGGCTGGGGGAATCCACTTCGCCACCGGTGTAGCGGCGAGTAGTCGCCTCTTCCGGTGTTTCTGTGTGTCGGGTGCCTTCGGCAAATATGCGCGCTGTTGTGTTATCGATAACACCGTTAATGCCCTCGATGTTGCCGATCATATCGTTATTAAGCACCGCTTTAATTCGCCAGCCATCTTTCTGCGCTTGCGCGGCCATAATTTTGCCGCCGAACAGCCCCTGCTCTTCACCGGCCAGCGCGGCATACACAATAGAGCCCTGGAAGCGATACTGACTCAGCACCCGCGCAGTTTCCAGCACCCCGGCGACGCCGGACGCATTGTCGTTGGCACCGGGCGCGTCGCTGGTTGCGTTCATCACATCGGTAACCCGCGAATCAATATCGCCAGACATAATTACATAGCGACCGGGGTCGGTAACCCCGCGCTGCACCGCAATCACACTGACGACTTCAACAGGGTCTGGAATACGTGTCTCACCAGATACAGTTTCGGATTGATAGTAAACCTCGATGCAGCCACCACACGCCGCTGAAATCTTGTCGAACTCGTTTTTAATCCAGCGACGGGCAGCGCCGATCCCGCGAGTATCCGAGGCAGTTTCGGACGCGGTATGGCGAGTGCCAAACCCCACAAGAGTGCGAACATCCTGCTCGATATGAACTGCAGACACTTCAGCAGCAATAGTGTGTAATTCATCCGTATTTACGCGAGAGACCTTTTCCTTGGCGTGAACGGGCAGCGCCAAAAGCGCACCAATGACGATAAATCGCAGACGGAAAACCATCGAATTACCTCTTCGGATTAAATAGCCATGTAAGAATGGCGAAACAGGAAACAACAACATAGGAACAGCGCCACAGCGCTGCGGGACGGACCTGCGAGCTTGGCGGCAACCGAATACATCCGCTGCCGCCAAGCACGAATTAATTAATTACAATCAATAGTTGACCGCAAATCCATGCCATGTAGGTGCCCACGGCATAGCCCAGCACCGCCAGCAAAATACCCACCGGCGCCAACGCGGGGTGAAATGCTGCGGCAACCACGGGTGCAGACGCCGCACCACCCACATTCGCCTGGCTACCCACCGCCATGAAAAACAGCGGTGCTCGCAGCAACTTCGCCATCAGTAACATGAGCCCGGCATGACAGAACATCCAGATAAAGCCAATCACAAAATATATTGGCGTTTCAAAAATCGCCATTAAATTCATATGGGTGCCGATTGTGGCCACCAGAATGTAAAGCATGGCTGAGCCCAACCGCGACGCACCAGCGGCTTCCAAATGGCGGGCACGGGTAAATGACAGGGCAATACCAATGGTGGAGGCAATCACCACCATCCAGAAAAAACGTGAGTGCAAACTAAACCGGGCGAGACCCGGATAATTCTCTTGTAAATAGGGCGCAATGAGGTCGGCGCAGAAATGCGATAAACCGGTAACACCAAAGCCCACGGCGACAATGATCATCACATCGTTGAGCGTGGGAATGCGCGCATTTTCCGCCTGATATTTGGCAATGGATTCCTGCAACTGCACAATTGCAGTGGTATCGGCGCCGTTGCGGCGGTCGATGCCTTTGCTCTTCGCCGCCAACGTTAGTAGCACTGCCATCCAGAGGTTTGCAACAATCACGTCCACCGCAACCCAGGCGGAAAAAACATCGTTACCAACTGCGTAAATTTCCTTCATCGCCGCCTGGTTAGCACCGCCGCCAATCCAACTGCCTGCCACCGTGGTCATACCGCGCCAGACCGCATCCGGCCCGTTGTTGCCAATTAATTCCGGCGAAACCCACGAAATAACCAGCAGCGCAATAGGCCCGCCAATCACCACACCAAAAGTGCCGGTGAAAAATAAAATCAGCGCTTTGGGCCCCAGCCGCAGGATTTGCCGAATATCGACACTGATCACAAACAGCACCAGAGTAGTCGGCAGGAGATAACGGGAGGCGACGAAATACAACTGACTGTGATCACCGTCAATCACACCCAAGGTGTTCAACAGCGACGGCAGGAAATAACAGAGCAGAATGGCGGGGACAACAGAATAAAACTTGCGAAATACGGGATGGTTGCTTTGCGTGCTAAAAAAAACTGCGCCGAGAATCACAGTCAGCAGGCCGAGCACCGTGGCATCGTTGGTAAACAGTGGAGCTTGCATAAGGATGAACTATTCTAAAAATGTATAACCTGGGTATTAAGCCTGAATTTAGAAAAAATTTCATGTCCACTGCTCAATCGTTGTTGATGTGGAAAATCCAGAATGACGCGTATTGGCACTTTTTATGTATATCATCCCTCATCAATTCATTCAAAGCGTTACCACTGGTTTGCAACATGCGTTATAGCTACACCCTGGGCAGCACCCGCTACCACTTTACCAACCTCGCGGAATTGATGGCCAAGGCCACGCCCGCACGGGCAGGCGACCGGCTTGCCGGCGTAATCGCGCACACAGCACAAGAACGGGTAATTGCCCAAATGGCATTGGCCGACGTACCGCTAAAAAATTTCCTCAATGAAGCACTGGTGCCTTATGAAGAGGATGAAGTTACCCGGCTGATTATTGATACCCACAGCGCAGATGCATTCGCACCTATCTCCCATTTTACCGTCGGCGATTTTCGCAACTGGTTACTCAGTGATGCCGCCGACGGCGCAACCCTGGCGCAAATTCGCCCGGGCCTCACGCCAGAAATGGTCGCTGCGGTCAGCAAAATCATGCGCAATCAGGATCTGATTCTGGTCGCCAAGAAATGCCAGGTAACCACCGCTTTTCGCAACACTATCGGTCTGCCCGGCCGCTTTTCCACACGCTTGCAGCCGAATCATCCGACCGATGACAGCACCGGTATCGCGGCGAGTATCCTCGACGGTTTGATGTACGGTAGTGGCGACGCGGTAATCGGCATAAATCCAGCGACAGATAATCTGGCGCAATGCCAAAACCTGCTGCACATGCTCGATGAGATTATTCAGCGCTACCAGATTCCCACTCAATCCTGCGTACTTACCCATGTCACCAACGCTATTGAAGCTATCGAACTGGGCGCGCCGCTCGATCTGGTGTTTCAATCCATCGGCGGCACTGAAGCCACCAACACCAGTTTTGGCTTTAACCTCGCCCACCTCGCCCAGGCGGAAGCAGCGGCACAAAGCCTGGCACGCGGGACTGTGGGCAACAACGTGATGTATTTTGAAACGGGGCAAGGCAGCTCGTTGTCGGCCAACGCCCACTGGGGGCTCGACCAGCAAACCTGCGAAGTCCGCACCTATGCAGTCGCGCGGCAATACAATCCGTTGCTGGTAAATACCGTGGTAGGTTTTATCGGTCCGGAATATTTATTCGACGGCAAAGAAATTATTCGCGCAGGGCTGGAAGATCACTGCTGCGGCAAATTGCTCGGACTGCCCATGGGGGTAGACGTGTGTTACACCAACCACGCCCAGGCCGACCAAAACGATATGGATACACTCCTCACCTTGCTCGCCGTAGCTGGCTGCACCTATATTATGGGGATTCCCGGTGCCGACGACATTATGCTGAATTATCAAACCACGTCGTTTCACGATGCGCTCTATGCGCGGCAGGTTCTGGGGTTGCGCGCTGCACCGGAATTCGAAGCCTGGCTGGAAAAAATGCAGATTGTTGAAACCGATCAGCCCGCGAAACTGGTCGATGCCATGCCCGACACTTTCGCCCGCACCCTGGAGCATCTATCCGACAGCGACAGCAGCGACGCGCGCGCGGAGACCGGCCAATGAAACGCCCGCACGTAGTCGCAAACCCCTGGCAGCAGTTGCGTCGATTTACCGATGCCCGCATTGGTCTCGGCCGCGCCGGAACCAGCCTGCCCACCCACGAATTACTCGCCTTCCAATTGGATCACGCACGTGCACAGGACGCCGTTCACCTGCCGCTTGATCTCGCCCGATTGTGTGCCGATCTCAGTGCGCTGCCAGCACTCGCGCCACTGGGTGAGATCGTTCAACTGCGCTCACGCGCTGCAGACCGCAACCAGTATTTGCAGCGCCCGGATTTTGGGCGGCGCCTGCACGAAGATGAGATCCCTCGCTTACACCACCTGAGCAGCAACACCGAGTACGACCTCGCCATCGTGGTCGCCGACGGTCTCTCCTCACAAGCAGTACAACAAAATACTGCCCCTATGTGCGAAGCCCTGTTAAGCGCCCTGCACAACGACGATCAACCCTGGCAGCTGGCGCCAACGTGCGTGGTACAGCAAGGGCGTGTGGCCGTCGGCGATGAAGTCGCCGAGCAATTAAAAGCCAAGGCGGTGGTAGTGCTAATTGGCGAGCGTCCGGGTTTAAGCTCACCGGACAGCCTGGGGATCTATCTCACCTGGCAGCCTAAAGTCGGTCGCCACGACGGTGAGCGAAATTGCATCTCCAACGTTCGCCCGCAGGGGTTAAGTTTCAGCGAAGCTGCCCGCCGCTTGTTATACCTGTTAAAGGAATCCCGTCGCTTGCAGTTGAGTGGCGTCGACCTGAAAGATCGCACCACAAGTGACACCTCAACTATCCAGAATGGTGCAAAAAATTTCCTGCTGCCAAGTTAATTGGTTGCGCGACAATAATTTTTAATTAACCCGTGCAATGTTTTTTTCGGGTCTACACTGCAAAAACACCGTTTTTTTTCGGGTTATCACTCAGAAAAATAATTGTCGCCTCAATCAACACAATTGGCACCCTCCCCAGGGCACAGAACTTGCAAATTTGAGCGACAAAGTCACTTAAAAGCATTGCCTCGAGTGCACGGCTGTGGACATTCCCAACGGCAGCACAGGCAAGCTATTCGGTTACGGCAACCATATTCAGCCAACAATTAACGGCCGGACCGCGTTTATACCAGGAACCTGCATGCCCCGTTTTATAAAAGGCTACGTGCATTACGTCGAATTGTTTAATCGGCGTATTGGCCGACTGATGATGTATGGCATTTTTGCCATGGTCGCAATCCTCATGTGGTCCTCTATTTCCAAAACTTTCTTTCTACCCTCGCTCTGGACGTTAGAAGCCGCACAGTTTTCCATGGTTGTCTACTATATTCTCGGCGGCGCCTATGCGATGCAGTTGCGCGCGAATGTACGCATGGATCTGTTTTACGGCGAATGGTCTACCAAAACCAAAGCCTGGGTCGATGTATTTACTATTTTCTTTTTAATTTTTTATTTGGGTGTTTTGCTCTACGGCGGCTTTGAAAGCACCTCCTACTCCTTCGAATACGACGAACGCAGCCGCACAGCCTGGCGGCCTTATATGTGGCCAATTAAAGCCATCATGTGCTTTGGACTGGTGATGATGATCCTGCAGTCGTTCGCTGAGTTATTTAAAGATATTGCCCGCATTCGAGGAGAAAAAATCTGATGTCCCACAGCATGATCGCCACCATGATGTTTGCATTGATGATGCTGTTAATGGTTACTGGCCAGCGGGTATTTGCTGCGATTGGCGCGGTAGCCGCCGTTGCTGCACTGCTGCTCTGGGGCACAGGCGGTGCGGATATTCCGTTTACCGCCGCCATGAAACTCATGAAGTGGTACCCGCTACTCACCTTGCCCATGTTTATTTTTATGGGCTACATATTGTCGGAATCAAAAATTGCCGACGATCTCTACAAAATGTTTCATGTGTGGATGGGCCCGGTGCACGGCGGGCTCGCAATCGGCACTATTGGGTTGATGGTATTGGTATCGGCGATGAACGGCTTGTCGGTGGCGGGCATGGCGATTGGTGCCACTATCGCGCTGCCTGAGTTATTGCGCCGTGGTTACGACAAAAAAATGGTGACCGGCGTTGTACAGGCTGGCTCGTCGCTGGGCATTCTTGTTCCGCCATCGGTGGTGCTTGTGCTGTACGCGATGATCGCACGCCAGCCAGTGGGCCAGCTCTGGCTCGCAGGCATAGTGCCGGGGTTGATAATGGCTGCACTGTTTATTGTGTATATCGCCATTCGTTGCCGGATGAATAAAGAACTTGGGCCGGTGCTACCGAAAGAAGAACGCCAGGTTAGCATGGCCGAAAAGCTGCGCCTGTTGCGCGCGGGTTTACTACCTCTGGGCATTTTCGCGGTGATGATGGTGCCTTTCGTCAACGGTTGGACCAGCCTCGTCGAGAGTTCCGCATTGGGAGCGATGGCTGCCTTACTCGCGGCGATTTTCAAAAAGCGCATGAACAAAGTGGTGTTTGAAAATTCGGTGCGCAATACGCTGGCGATTTCCTGCATGTTTATGTGGATTATTCTTGCCGCTCTCGGTTTTGGTGCTGTCTTCGACGGCCTCGGTGCGGTGAAAGCCATTGAAGCGCTGTTTACCGAGCAATGGGGTTTAAGCCCCTGGACCATTCTGATTTTAATGCAGCTTTCGTTCATTATCATGGGAACCTTTCTCGATGATACCGCCATGCTGGTTATCGTCGCTCCCCTGTATGTTCCCCTGGTGCAAGCCCTCGGTTTCGATCTTATCTGGTACGGCGTGCTTTATACAGTTACTACGCAAATCGCCTATATGACGCCGCCTTTTGGCTACAACCTGTTTCTGATGCGCGCGATGGCGCCGCCGGAAATCAGCTTGCGCGATATTTACGGGTCGATCCTCCCGTTTGTGATGATTATGGTTTTCGCTCTGGCGTTAATCATGGTGTTTCCACAGCTCGCTCTGTGGTTGCCTGAATATGTGTATCAAAAATAGTGCGTCCGCGCGCAATCTTTAAAAAACTGCCAACCACAACAACAGGAGCAGCCCATGAAATCCAGACGTAATTTTATCGCTTCCGCTGCAGCGCTTGCCGGTGCTGCCACTCTCACACCGCCGCGCCTGTACGCCGCCAAGCCAAAAATCAAATGGCGTATGCAAACCTACGCTGGCCCGGCATTGGCAGAGCACGTGGTTAAGCCTGCAATCGAAAGTTTTAACCGCATTGCCGGTGATGAAATGCAAATTGAGTTGTATTTTGCCGACCAGCTGGTGCCCACAGGGGAACTCTTCCGCGCGCTCAAAAAAGGCACGCTGGATGCAGTTCAATCCGACGATGACTCCATGGCCTCCCCTACGGATGTGACCGTATTCGGTGGTTACTTCCCCTTCGGCAGCCGCTACTCGCTGGATGTACCCGTACTGTTCAATCAATACGGGCTCGGTAAAATCTGGGAAGAAGAATACGCAAAAGTGGGCGTTAAACACTTGTCGGCCGGAGCCTGGGACCCTTGTCACTTCGCCACCAAAAAACCGATTAACAGCTTGAAAGATTTAAAAGGCTTGCGCGTATTTACCTTCCCCACCGCTGGCCGCTTCCTTGCGCAATTTGGTGTTGTGCCGGTATCGCTGCCGTGGGAAGACGTAGAAGTTGCAGTACAGACCGGTGAGCTGGACGGTATCGCCTGGTCAGGCATTACCGAGGATTACACGGTTGGCTGGGCTAATGTGACCGACTATTTCCTCACCAACAATATTTCCGGCGCCTGGATAGGTTCATTCTTCGCAAATATGGACCGCTACAATGAGCTGCCGGATAAATTAAAAGAATTGCTGAAGCTCACAATGGACAGCTCACACTACTATCGCCAGTGGTGGTACTGGGGTGGCGAAGCCAAGCTGCGTGTCGATGGCACCAAGATGAAATTAACCAGCATTCCCGACGAAGAGTGGGATCAAGTTGAAGCCGCTGCCCACGTTTTCTGGGACAAAATTGCGAAGGAATCCAAAACCAAAGCGAAGGTGGTGGAAATTTTCAAAAAATACAATGCCGATATGGCCAAAGCAGGTCGACCTTACCGGTATTCTTAAGCTATTTGAAAACCAAATATGCAGTCGTAAAAACTGCGTATCGATTTAACTCTCAATTTTTTCTGGTCTACCTTAACCGCGTGTTTAATTGCACCTTGCGCGGTTTTCTTTGCCCTCTTCGGAGGGCCTTTCTTTTCCAGTTGAAAACCCGCCTTTGTTTGTCGGCTGCCTGCTTTTTACTTAGCGGTGAATAATAGACGCGCGCAGGGGAGCGAGCCGAGCCAGCAAACGATTTTGCGTTACCACGGAAATCCGGTTCTCGTTCATCGCATCGATCAGCAGTTCAACCACTCGATTAAAATGGGCTTCGTCGATGTGCATACCTGTGTGAATGTCTTCCATCGAATCACCCGAATAGCTGCACGGTCCATTCGCTAGGCTACACAAGTGCACAATAAAGAGATCGCGAAAGCGCGAGACCTTAGCATCTTTAAAAAAAGGCAGCATCGCCGGGTCCTGCCCGATATTGTGAATAAAACTATCCACCAAGTTTTCCAGCCCTTGTTGACCGCCAAGGTCGGCATACAATGTATTGCTGTTGTTTCGCTCCGGCGCGTGGCTGCAAGCACCAATACCGATAAAAAATATAACCGCAATCCACAAGCGATACATTACAGGTTCCCCATTAAAGACAAGTACCAACCCGTTTGCTCAGCTGCACCAGCTATTGAACCTAAATCCAGATAGGCCGCAGTGACATTGACCCGCTTGTTGGGGAACCACGCAATAAACGCATCCTGCCAGGCCTGTTCACCCAGGCCCAGATTATCCGGCTTCTGACGATATTCGTAGCCCAATGCCCAATTGGGTGAGACAAACAGCGCAACAGACGTTTCAAGTTGAAAAGTATCGGCGGTACTCAACGTATGTTCGCGACGACCAAACCCCAATAAACCCAACTGGTTTGCGCGGGTATTGCGCACGCTCACATTCCAAAAAACATTGCGACCTAAAAGCGCCGCAAGGTGCAGTTTGCTGGCGGCGAGATAAAAATCGGTGCCGCTTTTTTCTTCCGCGCCCAGGGCAAACGCGACGTCGGAGTCCAATAGCTTTTTATGCTGCACACCGAGCGAAACCTGTGGCCAACGGCTGTAAACAATATCGCCATATAAACGAATTTTGGCAGACAAAATATCTTGCGATATATCGGTTTTCAGTGCCGGAACTTCGAACGTCTGGCGTGCGTAGGATACTTCGACGCGATCAAAAAAATTAGCCTGCAAACCGCAGACGTCGAGCTGATAGTCGGTGATGTCTGCGCGACTGCAAAAGCCGCTCGCACTCCAGCTGTTTTCTGTTGCGTAACCTGCAAGCTGCGCCCAAGGCACAATTCCGCCGCCCCCGGCACCTTCTACCTGGGAAACCCCGGGCGTAGCTAATAATTTGCCGCCCGCGATTGCCTGTGCACTGGAAACCAAGCCAGCGATAACCACACTGACCAGCGCCGCTCTACGCATGTTTACGGGGATTTTCATGATCTAGCAACCAGGGTCGAACAGCATCGACAGAAAGTGGTTTGGACAGGTAATACCCTTGAATGTAATCGCAGCCCATCTCTCGCAGCAGTTGTTGCGATGCCAGGTTTTCCACCCCCTCGGCCACCACACTCAAGCCCAGGTTATGGCCGAGGTCGATAGTGGAGCGCACGATCATCTGATCGGTGTCCGACTCATCTAATTTGAGAATAAAGCTTTTATCAATTTTTAACTCGTGGATGGGCAGTTGCTTTAATTTGCCCAACGAGGACTGGCCAATTCCATAGTCATCTACCGACAGCGTGTAGCCCGCATCGCGCAATTGCTGCATCAAGGCAACACCGCGCTCCTCATTGCTCATTAAATCCCGCTCGGTAAGTTCGAGAGTAATAAAACGCGCATCTACCCCGTGCCGCTGAGTACTGGCTTGCAAGCGATTGAAGAATTCCGGATGCATTAAATCCTGCGCCGAAATATTTATCGCGACCTGAATACTAATGCCCTCCTGCTTCCAGGCAGCCAGCTGCGCCAGTACAGAATCGATCACCCAGTGGGTGAGTTCCAAAATTAAACCAGCTCGCTCGGCCAGTTCAATAAAAACATCCGGCGGCACAAATCCGGTTTTAGGGCGGACCCAGCGTATCAACGCCTCCAGCTTTTCAATACGATTATTCGCCAGATTCATTTTTGGCTGATAATTCATGAACAATTGGCCGTCGTTGGCGTTAAGTGCAACTTTTAAATCCTCCACCATGGACAGCCGTTCCATGTGAGCTTCGTCTTCCCCTGCCTGATAATAACGCACGGACAAACCTTGTTTGCGTGCGGTATCCAGCGCAATTTGGGTGCGACGTACCAGCGTTTTTCCGGTGTTGCCGTCCTCGGGAAATCGGCACACACCAACACTAAAGCTAACGTATAGATTCAACCCATGAAAAATAACTGGTTCACCGAGTTGATCCAGGATTTCCGCGAGTTTTTCCGCACAGGGGACATCTTGCGGACATACCGCCAGCGAGAGAAACACGTCGCCTTCAAGCCGGCCATGTTTCGCCAGGTTCCCGCCAAACAACCGGCGCAAACGGTCGGCAATTTCTTTTAAGCAGGCATCTCCCGCATCGAACCCCAGATTATCGTTAATACCCTGCAAATCCCGCAGCTGCAGCGCAAACAAATAAAAAGGTTGCTGGTCTTTTACCACCAGATCAATGGCTTGCAACAGGGTATCGCGGTTCATTAGCCCGGTGAGTAAATCGTGCTGCGCCTGGTACAGAATGTGCGCTTCGCGGTTTTTAATTTCGCCCACCATGTCGTTGTAGGCATGGAGCAGTTCGCGAATTTCTTTGCTGCCGCCTTTAATCGCGATCTGACTATTAAAGTCTCCACCGGCGAACCGGCGCACTTTAATCGCGAGGCGAGCCAGGGGCACGGTGAGGTTGTTGACCAGCAATATACTCACCACCAAACCCAGCGCGACTATGGCGAAAGCGATAATAATGGTGGTGAATACCAGGCGGTCAAAATTGTAGTAGATACCGGTAAGATCGTCGCTGAGCACCACCGACAAGGTTTGCCCTCGCACCGAGGGAATCTGGCGTTGGCTGTTGGCGAATGTCGGCCGACTCCAAAACCCCCAGCTGCGCTCCACATCATTCAGGTTGCGGTGAATTGCAGCGGTGTCGCCGGCGAGTGAACTGACCAGAACCTCTCTGTCGTGATAAAACGTAATATCCAGCTCGGTCAGCGCTTTTAGCTGACGCGCGTCATTTTCATCAATCTCGAAACCTACGATGGCATAGGCGATGGTGACTGGCGCGCGCACCGGCAACGCAATCACCTGGTACAGACGGCCGTCGGCCTCAGCAAAAACCGTAACACCCAACTGCTGCACAAGGCTGGCGACCAGACCTTCGAAACTGCGGTTTTCAAACTCAGTGCCTTCAGTGTTTGAAATGATTGCACCATTGCGGTCGCTGATTACCATAAGGTCTGCGTCAATGCGGCCAGCCTGGTTGGCCAGCGCGCTGGCAATGGTCGATTGATCGCGAGTCGCAACCGCCTGTTTGAAACCGTAGTCTGCAGTGAGCACCTGAGCCGCTGTCGACAACAGTTCCGCTCTAGTGGAGGAATACTGGCTGAACACCTGCGTGGCGCCATTGACGGTAATGCGTATGTGTTCCTGGGTATAGCGACTGCTGAACCACCAAAAGCTACTGAGCACCAAAGTACAGGTGACAAGCACCAGCCCGATACACAGCGCGATTACCTGATGACTCAGCTTATTCACAATTCATGGTGCTCCAAATCGATCGCCGAATGTATCTCGGGGCGCTGGCTGAGTGGTGTGAACCATAATCGTATGCGTTGTTTCCGCGTCGAGCACGTGTCGCGCACGCACCTCTGGGCCACCACTTTGCAGCGGATGCCATACATACACATGCCCGGGTATTTCATCGACATCAAAATAGACCTCGCCAGCGTCGGTGGTCATTGCACTGGGTCCCTCGGCCACATAGATGTACCCCACCATCGAATCGTGAATATTGCAGCCGAGCAGCACCACACCAGCGGTATCGAAAATCACCGGGTTTTTGGGCTTGCCCGCGTACAGTTTTAACTCAAACGTTTTCGCAGGAGAAAACGAATAGACGTGATGACGGATATTGTCGCTGTTCGGGAAGCTGACCGCTCGCCCCCGCTGTATTAGCAGCAGCTCGGGCACGAAACGCTTGTCTATTTGATCCATAACCGCCGGTTGTCCAACAACGAGAGGCGCCTGAACGCCGGGCAGTTCAACAACCGCGCCACTGAGCGGCCGCATCTGCGCATCGACAACCTTCACCGTTATGCGCGAATTGGCGGCAGCCGCCTGATGTGCGAGCATGGAGGCTAAAATTAGCAGCGCAGGAAGCGCCCACCGCGAAACCATAATTACAACCTGTGTTAGAACGACAAAAATGCCCCGGTTAAGTATGGTCACCGGCTCCCAATAATTCAAAACCTCGAATAAAAAAGCACCATGAATCAATCTTTTACTTCTATTCGGTATATGGCCTTGCTTGCGCTGGCACTGCTTGCTCTCGCCGGGAATTCGTTACTCTGCCGCGCCGCCTTGCTGACCTTTCACACAGATCCCGCCCTGTTCACCGGATTGCGCATAGCATCCGGCTGCGTCGCCCTGGCGTTGTTGGTCTGGCTTACGCAAGGCAAACACGTGCCTGCAGCCGGCAAAAGCGCGGCAGCATACACGCTTTTGTCGGCATCGGTGCTCTACCTCTACTTTTTGGGCTTTTCCTACGCATACATAACGCTGGATACCGGTACCGGTGCACTGGTGCTTTTTGGGTGTGTGCAATTAACTATGAGTGTTGCCAGCCTCTGGCGCGGCCAGCGCCTGCAACTGACCCAATGGGTGGGAATGAGCCTCGCTATGAGCGGCCTCTACCTGCTGGTAGCCAAAGGGATCAGCGGTGGCGAATGGCACGGCTACGTATTTATGGCGGCAGCGGGGCTGGGTTGGGGCATCTATACCCTGCTTGGACGCAACTCGCTGGCACCCGTGCGGGACACCTACCGGAACTTTCTAGCCTGTCTGCCCCTGTGCGGCCTGTCGTGCGCCGCGTTGCTAAGTTTCGGCTACCCGCTGGAGTGGCAATGGCATTGGGGAGGCCTGTTGGCGGTCTTGTCTGGGGCAATAACCTCGGCCCTGGGATACGCGCTGTGGTTTTATGTCGTACGGGATTTGGACCGCGCCAGCGCCGGAATATGCCAGCTCACGGTGCCGTTGCTCGCCGCTGGTGGCGGTGCATTACTGCTGGGAGAACCTTTCACCGCGACTATGTTTATTGGTGCGCTGCTTATACTCGGCGGCGTACTCCTCAGCCTGCTCACCGCTCCCAGGCGCCAAGCCACGAACGCAGCGCCAGAGCCGTGAACTAACCGATACCTGCAGACTCTGAGACTGTGCTCAGGTTTTGCCCAGCCCGGAGCATAGGGTACTATTGCTGCGACAATTAAGCAGGCCGCAAATTAACTGTGTGCTCTCGAAATTGCATCGCTTTGCGCTAGTGCGCTCACTGCGAGGTTCACGTAAAAAACCAATAACAAAACAAGGTTCAGCCCAACCTAAACGAAATCCAACGTTACACACGAGGACGACGATGAAAATAATAACGACGGTTGCTTTACTCTCTCTCACGCTAACATTCTCGCAGGCTCAGGCTGCGAAAAACTCAGAATCTTTTGAGATGAAAGTCGACAAGGTAACCCTGCTCAAGGGTTTTATACTTAAAGGGCTCGCCCTGGAAGCGACGGTAAAACAAGGCTGTATCGCCAGCCACGACATCTATCAGGTTTACCGCGATGGCAAAAAAGTCTATGAAACCAACACGCAAATACTCGACGTTGAAGGCCAGGAGGCCTATGAAGCCAAAGCTGGAGATCACACAAATTTTTATGCACCCGATGCCAAAGAAGGGCAGATTATTGCCGGCGACATATTAAAAAGCTCTGTAACTCACTGCAAAGCCGCAGCGGAGTCACCCCAACCAGCAAAGGCCGCAAAATCCTGATGCATGTGCATCTGCGTATCGAGGGTGGTCGCTTGCCATCCTCGCCTCCCATTGGCCGCATAGTGGCGCTGACGCGCCCTTAAATTAACCCCAATACACGTTTAATATGTTCCGCGTTTTCAGCTCACTGACCGTCTGCCTGTCCGGCTTTATTCTCTGGGTGATCTACCTCGCCAATACAGGCAGCCAGAACCCGCTGCTCGCTTTGGTGCAACAAATGCCCTACGGAGATAAGATCGGCCACCTGTGCTTGTTTGGCTCGCTGAATTTTGTCGCCATACTTGGGCTGCGCTTTCATCGTATACGCTACCGAAAACTGTGCATTTACACAGCGACGGCCGCGCTTGCGGTATTCGTATTAGGAGAAGAAATTACCCAAGTCGCCAACCCGCTGCGTACTTTCGATTGGCTGGATCTCAGTGCCGACGCGCTGGGAATAGCCTTGGCCAACCTGGCCGCCTGGGGCGCACAACGCAGACTCGCGGCCAGCGCCACAACAGCCATTCCCCCAAAAGCCATGCCCCCAGAAACCATGCCCCAAAAAGAGAGCATCGGGCATGGCCCATAGCGGCTTAGGCAGACGCGACGCAAATGTAATGGCTAGATTCCTCGCCCGCTGGGGTGGTTTCTTAATAATGTTGGCGGCGCTGTGCCAGGTGATATCGACTAATGCAGCGGATGCCACGCTGTCAAACGCACCGCCCTCCCGCCTGGAGCGGCTGTACCTACAGCATGCTGCGCCGCTGAGCGGCAAATACACGGCTAAAAACATCGCCGTTGTTATGTTGTTTGCCCGCCATGCCCAGGAAAAGAGCTTACCCGCTTTACGCGCCCAACTCGCTCACGATCTGCTCCCCATTTTTTCCCAGGAGCCGGACCTGTTTGTCGACCAGCTGAAACAGCTGCCTAGTTTGACGCAACCTGTTTGCGAACTCTTGGGCGCATTTGCACAAACACAACAAGATCCAGCACACCACCGGCAACTACCTCCAGCGCTGACAGCAAAGCTGCATGACGTCCTACCCGAACAACAGGCCCGCGCCTGTCTGGCAGAAATTACAAAAGCGAGCGCACAATCCTAGGTCGCGCCTATCAAAGCACTTAGGGTTAGGGCGATTGCGCAAACACCTGACTATTTAGGATAACCAGGTCTCAAATTTTCACACTGGGCCACCGTGATCCCCGTTTGCTTTTTAAAACCCTGAGCTATTGGGCGATTATGTTTTTAGAGCAAACAACATCACAAAACCCCCTCTTTGGCGCTTATTTTCGCGAAAAAGCGCTGCATACCGTAAAAATACAAAAATATTATTTATTAAAAAATAAATATTAATAGGGTCAACGTATTTACATGAAATTGACAACGTTGTCTTCGCGCAATACCGTCTGACAACGTTGTCTTTTCTGGCACAGCCATTTCGAAGTAGCGGCCGACAAAAAACAACCGGGCTAGACGACAAATATCGAAACGCAGGCGTTTTCGCCTGCTAAGTACCCAGCGCAGGTTGTGCAAGCGTTGCGGGCTCCCCCAACCTACCTTGAACAGAGGTCGATATGACATATTTCAAGATGCTTTCAATCGTGATTGCCAGTGCAGTAGCGGCGAACACCTACGCCGTTGATTGCGGCGGTCTCGATAATTGGTCCAGCGGCAGTGTGTACGTGGGCGGCAATCAGATTCAGTACAACGGCAGTGCCTACCAGGCCAAATGGTGGACAACCAACGAAGATCCGGCCAGCAGCAGTGTTTGGCTCAACCTGGGCCAGTGCGACGACGGCTCTACCGGCGGCAATCCTAACACCGGAAACTGTGCAGGGCTTAGCGTATGGAACAGCACCATCGCCTACGGCGGCGGTGACTACGCCATCTATGACGGCGTTAAATACCGTGCGAACTGGTGGACTCAGGGCGACAACCCGGCAACGCAAAGCGGCCCGACCGGTTCTGGCCTGCCCTGGACAATGATCGAGGATTGCGAAGGCGATACCGGTGGCCCAGGCGGCCCTGGCGAGAATTTGTCGCCAACAGCCACTGTCAACGGTCCCTACACGGCACAGGTGAATACCGGTGTTCAGTTCAGCAGTGCTGGCTCCGGTGATACCGACGGTGGTATCGCCAGCTACTCATGGTCCTTCGGCGATGGTGCCAGCAGCAACGCCGCCAACCCGTCGCACAGCTATTCGCTTGCCGGAACCTACACGGTCAGCCTGACAGTCACCGACGATGACGGCGCCGACAGCACTGCAACAACCTACGCTACGATCACCAGTATCGATACACCACCGCCATCCGGCGACAAAAAGGTGATTGGCTATTTCACAGAATGGGGCGTGTACGGGCGCGACTATCATGTGAAAAATCTCGTTACCAGTGGTTCCGCCGATCGTCTTACACACATTCTCTACAGCTTTGGCAATACCACCGGCGGCCTGTGCAGCGTGGGTGACACCTACGCCGCGTACGACAAAGCCTACTCAGCGGCAGACAGTGTGGACGGCATTGCCGACACCTGGGATACCGGTGCCCTGCGCGGTAACTTCAATCAACTGCGCAAACTGAAAGCCCAGTACCCCAACATTAAAGTGATCTGGAGTTTCGGTGGTTGGACCTGGTCCGGTGGTTTCAGTGCCGCCGCCGCAAACCCGCAAGCCTTCGCTGAATCCTGTTATAACCTGGTTAACGACCCGCGTTGGGCGGGGGTATTCGACGGTATTGATATCGATTGGGAATACCCGAACGATTGTGGTCTGAGCTGCGATAACAGCGGCTATGATTCCTACCGCAACCTGATGGCAGCATTGCGCGCGCGTTTCGGCAATCAACTGGTCACCTCGGCTATTACTGCCAGTGCCAGCAAAATGGATTCGGCAGATTACGGCGGCGCCGCCCAATATCTGGATTTCTTCATGGTAATGACCTACGACTTCTTCGGCGCGTTCGCCGCTGCTGGCCCTACCGCACCGCATTCACCGTTGTACGATTACCCGGGCATGCCAATCGCAGGCTTCTCATCACACACCGGCATTCAAAAATTGAAAAGCCTGGGGGTTCCGTATGAGAAAATTTTGCTGGGCATCGGGTTTTACGGCCGCGGTTGGACCAATGTTGCACAGGCGGCCCCCGGTGGCAGTGCTGGCGGCGCAGCACCAGGGACCTACGAGCAAGGCATTGAAGACTACAAAGTATTGAAAAATACCTGCCCCGCCAGCGGTACCATCGGCGGCACCGCTTACGCCTATTGCGGCGGCAACTGGTGGGGCTACGACACACCCTCCACCATCGCCGGCAAAATGAATTACGTAAACCAGCAAGACCTCGGCGGTGCATTTTTCTGGGAATTCAGCGGCGACACCGCAGACGGCGAACTGATCCGCGCAATTTCAGAGGGGCTTTAGTTCGCTGACAATTGTTCGCAAGTAATGATGCGCAAATAAATTTTTAACGTCGGAAGGCGAAGCGCTCAGGTGAAAACCTGGGCGCTTTCAACTCAACACTAATAGAACTCTCACCTAACCCAATTGAACTGAATTGAATTATTGTGCAAACTGCATGGTATTCGTCTCAAAAAAACCTTGGCTTTTAAAACTCTTGCAACATAAGAGGAAACCGACCATAGCACGCCACTAATACAACTTACCTACTTTACTCACCAGAACAGAATCTGAAACGTTATTGTATGAAATTTTTTCTGAGAAAATGATTCACGCGTGAAAGAGCGCTGTAAGCTGATATTGTTTATAGCATAGCCGTACAAATAAAGTAAGGAAAATATCGAGCAACTTAATTTTCATTATTTATGATGAGCGCATAGCCAGCAGATATTTTCATTTTTTACTTCGCCATATACACGGAAATTGATAATTTCATTATCAGCATAAACAATACCCAAACTCACCTACACTGATTTTTTATCAATTCCTATACAATCGTATATAATAAATTCTTGGCTCAGTACCGCATCCCGAAGTCAGATTTTCATCAAACCAAATTTGAACATCATTTTGTGTCGCTAGCGCTGCAAGAACCACACTGTTAATATCGCTATTTTCCACCTCAGCTATTCTAAAGCGCCTTGAAAGGCCCGTATCGTTTTCCAGAAACTGAACTGTTTTGCATGCTGGGGAGATATGTCCATCTGAAAACACAATCTTCCCCTTATTCGTGCTTTCAATAGTAGCGCCTACCATCACTGAATATAACAATAAACCGCCAAAAACTAATATTTTATTTGACACAATAAATCCTCAAACAAATCAAAAATACTAAAAAATATATTTATATATGCTCTTAAATGATGATTTAATACAAAAAACAAGAGATTTTTTAAACGCACGTGTATATATCTCACCCCACCTCCGGTCAAGCGTAACCCAATACCATAAGCAGTACTAGATTTTACGTCCAAACCCTTAATCTACGAGCACCGCAGCATACGTAACATTAATCCCTTCATCCGGCATTTAGGCAGCTGTTTGCTATGATCCTGTACGAAATCAAGACTTAACAGCTGCTCACTAAAGCAGAATATGTTTTAAGATTTATGCGTACTTTAGCCACAACGCCAACAGACTTCATCCACGCCCAAAAAATAAATTAAACACAAAAAAATTCTTTCACAAATAGTTTTTTTTATTTTATATACACACCATAAATATAACATAAGCCCCACCCACTATAACCTTCGTCGGTATTATCGAACTGATACAGCGGCTTTATTTGCTTCTCTGACATGTGCGCAGCAAGAATTGTTGAATATAGCTTATCAATATTATCGCCCTTCAAATAGGCTGCATTATCATTGTAACAACCAGTCATAGAATTGGATCCAAGATACACAAAGACAGTTCCATTATTTTGAGCGTAAATTTGAGCCACTTTCGTCCACTCACCAGCCTCATAAGCATTAGAAAATACGGTTACCCCCAAAAACAAAACCCCAATCAAATATTTTTTTAATTCCATACTAATTTTCCCGTTAAAAGTGATACAAAAAACGTTTACATCCCTGAAAACACCACTTAATGGCTTTAGAAAAAATAGCAACCTGACTCTACTAAATTGCCGTTTTTATAAGAACCCAGTGAGATCGGATAACCAAAACTGCAAGCGAAATTTTACGGCAGCAATTCATCACAGAACATTAAAAATAAAAGTTTCTACGCATTACAGGTCAAGATAAAAAATATTTATTTATGAAATAAATTTTATCCTACCAATGATAGGGATATATCCACACTCTGCAATGTATATTTGCATTTTCGATTGCGATTGCATTCTCGCCGCAACAATCGCAAAAGGTGTAGAATACGCGGCCTCCGCACCTGGGCTAACTTTAATAAGAAAACCGCCATTACAAGAACACCCGGCTTCTGTAACCGGTATTTCCGCACGAGCAGCGCACCCCCTAATAGTACCCTTGGAGAGTCAAACTTCCAACATTGCGATATCAACGTCTTTTGTAATTGAAAAATCAACGTCATCAACTGCTTGATCAGCAATTAGGGAGTACGAATAAACTATAGAAAATAAAACCATTCACTCTTTCACTTCTATCTCATTTACGTGATAGAAGTTAAAAATAGTGTATACAATCCTGCTTGGCGTATATTTAGCTGCGACAGCGATACGATATTAGATATGCTGCACAAAACCATGAAAGCTCAGCTAAAATACAACCTTTACAATTGAGTTTTTGAAAAAAAATAAAATATTGCTTTGACAATATGAAACTACGCGACCACTCCAAAAACCAATCTGATTGAATAAAAAAAGACCTGCATATCGCAACTACCGGGAATGAGCCATTCGTCAACGACAACCAAACAAAGCCCATTGGCGTCAAGTTTAAAAAATAATCACTCTATAATAGAACCGCACACGCGCACCTTTGACTAGAAGCGAATTTAATAGATTAATAGTAGAGAAGCCTCTATTCTAGACACCAAATAGATACTCAAGTTAATCTGAACCTTACCAAGCCCCGTAGGAAGACCAATACATAGGACACAATGCTATTGCAACTGTATCCACAACATACTGGGCCAACCCCCGTTTAAAGCGCAGTTTTCATTATCTATTTGAAAACGAATGTTAGCACCACTTACCTTAGCCATTAGCGCTATAGATGCGGCAAGCTGTACCGCCTCAATATTCGAAGAATTAAATACAGCGCCAGCCCACGAACTCGCGCACGATTTGGGATTAGGATTAGACGCAGTTCTAATAAAAAGCACACCGTCTTTCTGAGTAGTTACTTCGACAACTGTAGACGAGTACCATGGCGACGCTGCACGCACATGGAAAGAAGAAAAAATTGAAATTAAAATAGTCGAAATACACATTATATAAAACATGAGGTTGCAACCGATATAGCTTTTCATAAATATCAATCTTCCTTAAAAACTCAAAGAATATCCACCCAACATTGTCGCACACACCCACTCAATGCAATCATTAATAATATGCTAATTATTTAGAGCTTTACATCCAGAGCATCTCACTTTCCATGCGCTATTTTTGCTGGCATGTACTAATAGTAGTTATGACTACAGAGCGAACCCAATACGTGAGCAATTCCCTTTTTATTTTTCACTTACAAGCATTGCCATTTAAAACACCAAATTAATAAAATTCGTTTATCTTAAAAAAATAGTGACAGTTTAGTATTGAGGAAAGGTTCTTACCGCCAAAGGGGCTACTTGTAGATTATATCCACTGCAATCAAAACCGTCGGGATATCTAATCACCACTCTATTGTTCGCCATTTGCGCCGCCAATAGTGCAGAATACATTTTTTCAGTCCAAACGGAACTAAAAAAACCGACAAGATGCCAATTTTGATTTTCGAGCAATACGAGTACTTTATCCTGCTCCACTTGAAGGTGGACAACTTTGGCTGCAGGGCAATCTACCGCGTAACTTGAGTAAGAAAAACATGCAAAAAGAATAACAAAAAGTAGTTTCAACATATTCGACTCCCTAAACATCAAATTTGACTGCAAATCCAACTCTTCGGAAACTGAGCAGCAACTATTCCCAAGTCAAGCCTACAAACTAAACTCTTCTATGACATTAAGGCTGAACTGGATTAGATTCCCAACCTTTACTTTACGAGAAGAATAGTTTTAAAACTCAACATTCGAACAATATGAGCTGATCACCACTTGTTCTCTACCGTAGGCAACCAGACATACTCTATATTGGAACGATACTATACCAATTATCATCCATACACGAGCTAGTTCAGGGTAAATACTCCATAAATCCAATCTCCATCAATACTAACTTTGGCAATCTTTAGCATAAGCCAAATACTTTACTGAAATATACTACATTTTATTTCAGTAAAGCGCCCGGCAGGCGCCGCATTAGACAATAACAATAAAATGATAAGTACATTTGGCATAAATTCCACAACAGCATTTAAATATCCCGCCAGCTAGACGTAACTCCTTAATACACTGCCTTTTTAAAAAAGATGCTTACTCTGTACCGTTTTAGTGTAATCAGAAGCTCTACCAATATAGATACTATCGCAGCTGAAAACTCAACCAATTAGCCAATTACGATAACGGTCCTGACGCTCCAGTTTTCACATTGTAATAATTAAATAGCAGCAAAATCTTCATAGACACTACATGCCAAATTTTCCGCCGCCATATACTTAACATGAAATATTTAGCATATTTCAATCAAAAAGAATTTGCGAGACTGTCTGGAACACAAACAATGTAAAACACCAATTCATCTAGCTTAGCGAAGAGGATAGAGTAAACATGAGAAAAGTGGTAAAAATCCGCCAGCCGAAGGGGATTTGGAAATCAATGGAGAAGAGAATAAAGGTCGCGCTATCTTAAATCAGTTCTGTTGCGGAGGCATCAGCCCATCGCTGTAAAAAACCTTGCCGGTTTTGTCGATGATGATGCACTCAAAGTTGGCGAGGCTGTTGACCAGGGCCAGGCCCTTTTCTACTCCAAGAACAAATACGCTGGTGGACATGGGATCGGTATCGCTACCGCGCGGGCCGAGGATGGTAACACTTACCACGCCCTCTACCGATTTGCCTGTGCGTGGGTTGATGATGTGGTGTACCCGCTCTCCGGTTTTTTGATCGATAAAATAGCGTTCGTAATCACCAGACGTGGAAATGGCGGTATTTTCCAGCGGCAGAAGTATCGCCGCTTCGGCCTCCTCTTTACCGCCGTCGCGCGGGTTTTTAATGCCGATAATCCAGGGTTTGCCGCGCTTGTCGCCGACAATCTGGCTATCGCCGCCCGCGCTGATGGTAGCGTTGCGTACACCGGCGTTTTCCAACAGCTGTGCTACCCGGTCAACCGCATATCCCTTGGCAATACCGCCCAGGTCGATGCGCACATTATCATGTGCGTAGGCGAGCGTGCCTGCGGTTTTATCCAGTTTTAGCCAGCGATAATTGATCGCAGGTAAGAGCGCGCTGCGCTGTGCTTCAGACGGCTGTTTTTTTTCGCGGTAATCGTAGAACCAGCCGACGGACGCGAATGTAATATCGAATGCGCCATGGGTTAAATGACTGAAATAGAGCGATTTATCCACCAGAAACAGCATTTCTGATGAAATTTTTTGCGGGGCTTTTGCGGCGAGGCGATTAAGTGTGGCCAGTTCGCTGGATTCGATCCAGGGGGAGAGTTCGCGATCCAGACGGCGCATTTCTGCCATGCCGTCGGCTAATAATTGTTGCGCTTGCGCCGGGTCGTCATGCCAGAAAGTAATACTAACCTCGGTGCCCATGATGCCCTGGGTATCGCTGTACCACTCGCAATGGGCATGCGCGCTGTAAATGCCAGCCAATAAGATTACACACCGTGCTGCCAGTTTCTTCACGCGCTTACACCTTCCTAGGGCCACATAACCCGGTATACGCCTGGCTCTAGCTCTTCACCCACCAGTTGTACCGCGCCTTTGATCAGGTCTGGCGCCAGGGGTGCGGGTTTTACCGTGCCCTGGGTTTTCCACCCCTGCTGCATATTCCAGGTTGCACCCATATCGACCGCGACAGGCGCATCAATATCAAATAATTTTGCCGACACTTCACCATTGCCCAGCCCGTTGAGATTCGCCCCATAAGAGCCGACCGCCAACCAGGATTCACCGGTATAAACGCTGCCATTCAGCCAGCTGGCGCGCGCATCCAGCGCCTCAACCTGCATATTTTTAACCTCTGCGCTTAACACGTTAATAGAGGCCTGACCGCTAATTTGCACCGCGATTAATTCGTTCACAGGGTCGACACTGGTTTCCAGCATCAGGTCTTTTATCTTGCTGGTGCCAGTAATGCTATGGCATACGGTTCCGTCCAATTGCAGTCCTGGACGCACAGCGTTGAGCTTGACACAGGGGCTCAATAAAACCAGAGACAGCGGATCGAGGTCCCAGGTCACGTTACCCAGGGGGATAGCGCTCTGCGGCAAATCCAGCTGACCGCTGGCCGCCCGTCCGTGCCAGAGCGAGCCTTCAACGCCCGTCAACCACACGTTCGGCACAGCCGCGTGTACAGCGCTCGCCGCCAGCTCTGCTGGTGCGCGAGATAAAACCAGGTAGAGAAAATAGCCGATAAAAAACAGATAGATCAGGGGCTTGAGAAGTGTGCTGCTGACTGTCATGAAAAAATCGCTTTGGTTTATTCGCGGTGCAGGCGAATGTTGACCGACACCAGACCTTCGTTGGAACCAGTGGCTACGGAAATATCTTTAACTTGTAGGCGTTGGCTGACTTCAATGTCGTAGAGCCAGGCCAGCAAATTGTCGAACGGCACTTGCTCCAGGCGCAAACGCACATCGTTGGCGCCACTTGGTTGCATGCCGGTCATGCGCAAACTGTTTTGCTGCAAACTGCTGTTAACCACATCCACTAGCGAGCGGCCATTGTCGCTGCTATCACCATTGCCCTCACGATTCACCCAGGTGGCTGCCAGTTCGCGCACGCGCTCCAGCGCTTCAGCCTGCGCCATATTGCGATGCAGTTGGTTATCGCGCATTTCAGTCACGGGTTTCAGCAATACCATGTAGCATAAATACAGCAGTAAAATGCCGCCGCCGATAGCGAGTGACAACTGGTCTCGCGTAGAGGCTTTATTCCACCATTCCTTTAATTCGTTCATGGGGTCACAACCTCCGCCACTTTCATCCGCGCCGACTGCTTGTCGCCGCGTGCCTCGACGCGCAGCAATTCGGCGACAAAGCCTTTTTCCGTAACAGTGGAGCGCAGCCGCTCCAGATCTTCGAAACTACCTGCCTCTATATTTAGGGTGAGTTCTCGCTGATCGCTGTTATAGCGGAAACTGCTCACAGTAATACCCGCAACCGATTTCATGGTGGACGCAACGCCGTTAATTAACGCCATTAAATTCGTCGGTTCAGCACCACCCTTCAGGTTTTTCACCAACGCCCGCAGCGCGCCTTCCGGATCACCGCGGCGCCCGTTCGGCACCGCCTGCAAATACACGTCGTTCATTTGATCAACGAGAACCCGCTGTTCCTGCTTAGCAACCTGGTACTGAGCGAAGGTAATTGCAACCGCGATTAAATAAGCAGCGGCGACAGCAATCATCGGGATTTTCCACAATTCGATCCAGCGCTTAAATGGCAACTGGCGGGAGAAGGCCCCCGAACGCATATTGATCGACGGCGCTTGAGCAAGATCCAGCCAATCCCAAAAGCTACCAATTTCTTCGCTGATTTCCGGCCCGTTCTCCTGGGTCCACACCTCAGGTAGCCAGCTGCGCAACTCGGCGAGCGCGGTTTCGTCTTCTGCGACCAGGCTAATGGTTGCGGTGAAATCGAGGGCAGTTTGCTGTTCCGCCAAAACCTGCGGAGCAAGAAAAGTTTCGACGGCAAAACCGGTGTATTCACCCGTGCGCACCACGACCCGATTCGCTTCGCGAATAATAGTGACGCCATTGTTCAGGCGACGCAGGCACAAGTAGTCCGCAGCGACCGTGCGTACGTCCAGACCCTGCGCGGTTAACTCTTCGAGTGCTTCGGCAATCAGACGGGTACTCGCGTAGCAGACGGGCACACGGTTTTCAGTGAGAGTACCGAAAGCCAGATGAATATCGTCGATGTTTTCGATCACCTGCTCTTCAAGTTCAAATGGCAGTAATTTAGCCAGATGACGCTTTTCCTGCGCATCGACTTCCAGCTCGCAGACCACCACATCCTGACCCGGGATCAGCAGGGTAACGGGTACACTTTTGCCCGCCAGTGATTCTGCCAGAGCTTCATCATCGCCGGTGTGGTAAACATCGCTATACCACTGACCGTCGGCATTTGCGCGCCGCCATTGCCAAAGGCCGTCGATGGTTTGTCGGGCAAATATTTTCTCAGCCACGCTAACTCTCTACTTTAGTTTTTATAAGCCACTGCAACGCCATTAAAAATTTGCGTCTGTACGTCTTATGGTTGTTACTTCGGTGCCATTTCGGTACAGCAAGGCTTTGCTGGTACGGATATGTTCACCCACCTGGGTTTCACCGTAAAAAATAAAATATTCCGTAAATACGCCTAATCCATCGGCGACAAAATTATTTTTTCCATTGTCACTATCGGGAAAAAACTGTTTGGCATCCGCAACGAAATCTTCGACTTTGTCGTAGCCCCCGCCTGCGCGATTTTGTGCAAGTACATCCCCATCTTCAATGCTGAGTGGGTAGAGATCGTCTTGCCGGTTCAGCGTCCGCAGCAGCTCAGCGGGCGCCGTGTTAATATTCATTGTCTGGTTTTCCGGTAGCGCAATCACCAACGGCAACAGTTTTTCATATAACACCGGTGTCATGCCGCGAATCAGATTCAATTCCGTTACGCTGGCCATGGGCCCGTTGGGTACGGTGTAGGGCGGATCGAGTTGCCCGTAAAAATCGGATTCCGCACCGCCAAACCCAGTCACATTGGCGTCGTTATCAAGCCAGTCGATTACCGCTTCCGTAATATTTTGCGCGGTAGTTGAATCCAGATATAAAGGTGACTCTTCGTCGCCAAGATTCACACTTTGCAGCAACCGAATAAAACGGCGTTGCGGTGCGGTAAAATGCTTGTATATCTCAGCAGAGCGACGCGCTTTATCGTCGACCTTCGCCCGCAATTGATTAACGTTAAATCGCGCCTGGGCATCTTCCAAACGACCCGACACCCAACCTTCGTCAGTCGGAAATTCAGCCGCCTGTGCGGCCCAGAATTCGTCGAGCGAGTCGACCTGCACGCCTTTGCGGTTATCCTCTTCTTTATCAAACTTCAATGCCATAAAGGCAAACTCTTCCGCGCCCTTTAAATAGGCGTTGGCCTGCACCCCGTACCATCGGTTTTCGGCGCGAGTAATGGCGAGATCGAAACGCCAGCTCAGCTCCACTGAAATAGCGGTCACTATTGCCACGACCAGTAACGCCAACACCAGCGCCATGCCACTTTGCTTTTGCGTCTGCATCGAACGAACCATTAACCCTGAAACTTGCCTGGCGCCAAGGTAAATAACCGCTTTATCTCGCCGCGGTCTTTTAACTCGATGGTAATTTCAATGGCGAGCGGCAATTGATCCGGCGGCCCGTTCGGCCATTCTTCCACCCAGGGACCTTCTTTGTACCCTTTCGCCTGATTGTTGCCAGGTAAAACCTGAATTTTCAGGTCATCTACGCCCGCCATCACTTTTTGTTTGCGCGCATAGTCTTCATCCACATTGGCCGGGTCCATCCAGCTATATCGCCACAAGATATTATCCTGGTCCAGTTTGTAAGCCACACGCGCAAGCTCCGTGCGCGGGAAATGCAAGGGATTCGCCCAGCCGCCGCGCATCAACACCAGCGAAAACTCGCCGCCGTAGCTCACCTGCATCGCGGGCAAAACACCGTTATAGTCGGTACCACCCACGCTGGAAAACGCATTTTCGGAACCGCGGGCATAGCCGAGCGCATTATTTAAATCGTTCTCCATCATCAACCAGATGCGATCGAGCCGCTGAATGTCTTTCATGCGGTCTTCGCTCACCTCGCGGGAACGATCGCTCACATTCAGCGCACCAAAAGCCATGGTCGCGATCATCGCCATCACAAAGGTGGCAATCAGCACTTCCAACAGGGTCATACCCTGCTGCTTACGGCTGTTGCTGTACGGTTTGCTGCTGCTTTTCTTCATGTAACAGGCCTGCCACGCTCGCGAGAATATCGTCTTCGGCGTTACCAACGCGCACTTCGAGGCGATACATATTGCCCAACTCCGTTGGGCGCACTTCCGGCTTCACTTCCCAGTACCAGTCTTTGCCGGCGTATTCTTCTTTATCGTGTTGCTCAGTTCTGGGAAACGTTTTTTTCAAACGGTAATCCAGAAAAATTTCTTCCAGTTTGTTTTGCGCAATCCAGTAGGCGAAGGTTTTCTCTTCGATATTGCCCGTGTTGTCCGACACCGATTGCACGCGCTCAACCAGCGCCACCAGCGTCACGCCCACAATTACCAGCGCGATCATCGCTTCAATTAACGTAAATCCGCGGTTCGCCTGTAGCATCACTGGTAGCCCATCTCCTCATCGAGTTCCGCCATGGCTTCCGCCTGCTCTACCCAAATGACTTCGCCCCACTCGTTAACCGCCACATGCTGGCTTTCATCGGAGAAATCATTGAGAGTGAACTCGATCTCAAACTGGGTCATATCACCGCCGGGATAAAACGCAATTGCCGGCAATTTCACTTTGGGTGCGTCTTCCCACTCCCACAAATTGCCTTCGATTGTTACGTACAACTGGATCGTCGGTGGCAACTCCACTGGAGGCAGCTTTTCGTAGTCGACCCAGCCTTGGTAGGTGAGTTTTTGCCAGCGAAACCGCCAACCGGCATCCAGATTTTCCTGCCAGCCTGGCGGCTCCAACAGCAACCCCATAGGTTCGTTACTGATCACCGCCATTTCACCTGCGTGATCGGCATAAGCGGTGAATTTCTCCACCACTTCTTTTAACTCTTTTTCCGGCCCGCCACTGTTGATAGCCAGGGTTGCACCGCCCATAGCTACTGCGATCACCACCATGACAATCAAAATTTCCAGCAACGTAAAACCGGAATGCCGGGACATCACCATGGTCGTTAACTGTGCGTGTTTATTCGTTGGTATTGGCAGCACTATCCCAGTTAGAGAGATCGCGCCCTTCTTCCTCGCCACCGCGCACGCCATCAGCGCCCAGGGTGTAAATTTCGTAAGCGTGACCTTCACCTGGGCTCAGGTACTGGTAGGGAGTATCCCAAGGGTCGACCGGCAGTTCGTCCAGATAGCCGCCTTTGCGCCAGTTGCGCGGCTCAGGCGATGAACTGGGGCGCGAAACCAGTGCTTCCAGGCCTTGTTCGGTGGTTGGGTATACGAAGTTATCGAGTTTATACATTTTTAGCGCGGTTTCGATATTGGCAAAGTCGGCCTGCACTTTTTTCTCTTTACTGCCCGACAAGACTTCCATCACGTTCGGTGCAACGATAGAGGCCAGCAGGCCCATAATCACCAACACCACCATAATTTCGATAAGGCTGAAACCTTTGTTCTGTTTTATGTGTTTCATGTTTTTACCCGTGTGAAATAAAAAAATTAGCTTACCATTTGGTTCATTTGGAAAATGGGCAACAAAATCGCAATCACGATGAAGGTGACGACACCGCCCATAAACAACACCATAAACGGCTCCATCAAACCCAGCGCCGTGTTCACCGTAAATTCCAACTCGCGCTCCTGGTTGCGCGCCGCGTGTAACAGCTGCTCGGCAAGCTTACCGTTAGCCTCGCCACTGGCGGCCATCTGCACGAGCAACGGCGGAAACACTTCTACCGAGTCTAAAGCTTTGTGCAAACTCGAACCTTCCTGCACCAGAACCGCGACTTCTTTCGCCGCCGCGCGTAATTCGTGGTTGGTGAGCACCTGCGCAGCAATACGCAATGCTTCCAGCAGAGGCACGCCACTGTTGGCCAACAACCCCAGGGTACTTGCGTAACGCGCACTCTCGGCCTGCAAAATCAGGTTGCCGGTAACCGGCGCACGCAACAGAATGCTGTGCCATTTTTTACGCCGTGATTCAGCGCGCAAGGCCCACTGAAAAGCGATAATCAACCCGACAATGCCCAGTAGTAAAAACACACCGTAATTCACCAGAAAATTACTGGCGCCAATAAGAAACTTGGTAACAAACGGCAGTTCTTGTTTGTTGCGTTCGAACATGCCCACCAGATTGGGCACCACCTTCACCATCATCAGAGTGACAACGGAAATACTGACCAACATCATGATGATGGGGTAGACCATTGCACCTTTAAGTTTTTGCTTGGTTTCCTGGCTGCGCTCGGTGTAGTCCGCGAGGCGCTCCAACACCGGGCCAAGATAACCAGAGGATTCCCCCGCGCGCACCATTGCCCGATAAAGGCCATCAAATACACGCGGTATTTCCGCCATGGCTTGGGCCAGGCTCAACCCCTCCAACACCCGCGAGCGTACTTGCAACATGATGGTTTTGGCTGCCGGCTTGCGGCTTTGCTTGGCGGTCGATGCAAGCACTTCATCCAGTGGCAAACCGGATTGCACCAGCGACGCCAGCTGACGGGTCACCAGCGATACGTCCCGGTAGCCCATATGCGGACGGCGGTTAAACAGGGAGAATCCTGAATCTTTACTGCCTGCAGCAGGCCCGCGCTGACGCGTGGTTTTTACCTGTAATGGCTTGAGCTGTTTGGACCGCAACTGGTTGCGCACGTGGCGCTCGGAGTCTCCTTCGATGACCCCTTTAACGGTTTTGCCTTTGGCATCAAGCGCCTGATAACTGTATGCACCCATCAGGAAATCGCCGTCACTCGCAAGACTTCTTCAACACTGGTTTCACCGGAGAGCACTTTGTCGCGGCCACACTGATCGATGGACTTACTATTTTTGCGGGCATGGGCCAGCATCACCTGCTCACCTGCGCCTTCGTGAATCAACTGGCGCAGTTGGTCATCCACCTGAATAAATTCGTACAAACCGCCGCGACCGCGATAGCCGGTGTTGTGGCAGTGGTCACAGCCGACGGGACGGAAAACCGTGGAGCCTTCGGGAATGCCCAAACGCACCAGCTCCGATTCGCCAGAAATGGTCTCTTCTTTACAGTGGGTGCAGAGCATACGCACCAGTCGCTGGGCCATCAGTGCTTCAAGACTGGAGGAAAGCAGGAAGGGTTCGACACCCATATCCTGCAAGCGGGTAATCGCACCGATTGCCGTGTTAGTGTGCAGGGTGGAGAGCACCAGGTGACCGGTTAAACTGGCCTGTACCGCAATGGATGCTGTCTCCTGGTCCCGGATTTCACCGATCATCACCACGTCCGGGTCCTGACGCAGAATAGCGCGCAGGCCACGGGCAAAGGTCATATCGACTTTGGTGTTCACCTGCGTTTGGCCGATTCCAGGCAACAGGTATTCGATGGGGTCTTCCACCGTAAGAATATTGCGCGAACGGCTGTTCAGGTGACTGATGCCCGCGTACAGCGAGGTGGTTTTACCGGAGCCGGTTGGACCCGTTACCAGAATAATACCGTGAGGTTTGTGCAGCGCGCCTTTAAAGGTTTCGATCACCCCGACAGGCATGCGCAGCTGCTCCAACGAGAGCTGGCCTGCGGCCTGATCCAGCAGACGCAATACCACACGCTCACCGTGGGCGGAGGGAATGGTAGACACCCGGATATCGACGGCGTGCCCGGCCAGTTTTACCGTGATACGGCCGTCCTGCGGGATACGTTTTTCGGCAATATCCAGTCGCGCCATCACTTTCAAGCGCGATACCAGTACCGGCGCTAACTGTGGCTTGGGCGACAGGACTTCGCTCAGGATACCGTCCACCCGAAAGCGGATAGAAACCCGATCTTCATAGGGTTCGACGTGGATATCCGACGCTTTCTCCTGCACCGCCTGGGAGAGCACCGCGTTTATCAGACGAATAACCGGCGCGTCACCATCGCCCGAAAGCAGCTCACTGTCGTCGGGAATATCGTCAGCCAGAGCGGTGAGATCGAACTCCGCGCCCATATCCTCCACGGCCTGCAATGCCTCACCATCGGTGCTTTGATAGACCCGGGTCAGGCGCGCTTTAAACGCTGCTTCATCCAGTTCTTCTATTTCGAAAGGGCGCCCCAAAAAACGACGCACCTCCAGCAATGTTTGCGCAGAGACACCTGGCTGATGCAACACCCGCCCTTCGTGCAGCATGACCCCGTAATTGGTGGCGAACGAGAACGGGAAGCGTGTCATCACTGCAGCAGTTTCGCCCTCAACAACCTCCAACTCCGCGGCATTGGCCAGCAGTGGATCGCTCAGAACTTCATTGGCTATTTCGTCGTTTACATTCATAACGCACTACTCGTCGTTATCGTTGCCATTGGTCATCAGCGAGGTAGTGCCTTCTTCTGGCAAATGCAGATTCGCTGATTCCAGTTCAGGCAGCATTTGCAGCATTTCCGGTGTAATTTTCAGAGGGCGCTCACCACTTTGCATACGCTGCAAGTCCCGAATATAGGTGTATTTCTCAGCAGTCGCCCCTTCCAGGGTTTCATCGTCGCGGATGATGGTCGGACGGATGAAAATCATCAGGTTCGACTTACGCAGGGTTTCGCTGTTGGACCGGAACAACCGCCCCATCACCGGAATACTGCCCAACACGGGCACCCGGTTTTCGCTTTTTTGCAGTTCGTCGCGAATCAAGCCACCCAGCACAATAACCGAGCGGTCTTTCGCCATAACCTGCGTCTCCACCTTGCGCTGGTTAGTGATCACGTCGGAAGCGGAACCCGCTTCTTCGGACACACTGGAAATTTCCTGCTGGATATCCAATATCACCTTATCGCCTTCGTTAACATGGGGCGTTACAGTAAGCGTGATACCGACATCCTGACGCTGAATCGTCTGGAACGGATTGGTTCCGCCGTTACCGCCCGCGTTTGTAAAACTACCGGTGACAAAGGGTACGTTCTGCCCCACGGAAATCATGGCTTCGTTGTTATCCATGGTCAGCAAAGTAGGCGTAGAAAGAATGTTTGCGTTGCTGTTGGACTGCAGCATATTGACCAGCACCAGAAAGTCCTCGCCACCACTTTCGCCGGCAACGCCAAGTGTCTGCCCATCGGAACCACCCAGCGCCGTCAACAGCTGTGCGGCAGCATCCTCTGCACCGCCAAACAAGGCAGCGGCAACGCCGGCAGCGCCGGTACCGCCCGCAGTAGACGCGCCAATCAAGCCCTGAGTGGCGTTTTTGAACATCCAGTCGATACCCAGGCTTTCTTTGTCGCCCAGGGTCATTTCAACAATAATTGCTTCCACCAGCACCTGCGCGCGGCGAATGTCCAGGCGGTCGACAACCGCCATGATGGCATCCAGCTGATCGCCTTCAGCGGTGATTAACAGTGAGTTAGTCGCTTCGTCGGCTTCAACAGTCGCCCCCTGACGCGCGGCACCTTTGTCGCCGCCGGGTGTCATTTTCGCCATGTTTTGTACAACTTTGCTCAACACAGTAGCGACGTCTTTCGCAGTGGCGTATTCCAGATAAACCACGCGCACATTGCCGGTTTGCAGTTGTGGACGGTCCAGGCGGCGAATCAATTGTTTTACCCGTTGACGCTGCAAATCTTCGCCGCTAAGCAGAATCGCATTATTGCGCTTGTCCGCCACCATGGTGATCTGGTTAGCGGAATTACCCTGCTTGTTGGCGCCGTCTAACTTCGCCAGGGTTGCCACCAGGCTTTCCGAATCAGCGTATTTCAATTCAATAACTTCGGTGACCGGCATGGCCGCCGTATCAATTTTTTCGATGACTTCTTTAATGCGCTCAATGTTCGCAGCGGTGTCGGAGACCACAATCGCGTTGCTGGGATCATAAGCCGCGAGGTGAGAGTGCTGAGGCACCAGCGGGCGCAATACCGGCAGCACTTTGGCCGCGGCAATATTCTTCAACTGGATAACTTGGGTAATGTAGCCCTCGTCGATATCCGCATCGTCTTTCACCGGCAAGGGCGAGGAACGGGCGTCTTTTAGCGGCACGATGCGCACCACATTACCCACTTCCACCAGGGTGAAATCGTGTACTTCCAATACCGAGCGAAACAACTCGATAAGTTCGCGCTCGTTTAGCGGCTTTTGTGAAATCACCTTCACCCGGCCTTTTACCCGAGGGTCGATAACCATGGTTTTGCCGGTCACCTCCGCAACGAACTTGATCACCTCGTTGATATCGGAATCCTTGAAATTCACCGTCCAGGTTTGCTGCTGCGCCCAGCCACTGCTGGCACAGAAAACAATGGTCATGCACAAGATGACGCGAAAATGTTTCAACACGGTTTTACCCACCATTATCGACTCTGATTGTTATTTGCAGTTCTTCATCGCCGCGACGCACACCCAGGTTGGCTTCGGTCGCGGTTTTTAATTCTTGATAAACTTCGCGCAACTGACGCGGATCATTCATGGTACGACCGTTCACATTGGTCACAATGTCACCGGCTTGCAGCCCCACCTGTTCGAAAAGTTCGCGATCGCGGCCGGGGCGAATTTTGTAACCCACCATGCGGCCATCTTCGCGATGCACACTAAACCGCACCACATCGCTGATGGACTTGGGGATCTGCTGCGGGGAAATACTTTTTCGCACAGGCTCTGGTCGCTGGGTTACCGGCGACCCGCTCTGCGCAGGGCTTGTCGGCACGCGATAGTTATTCTTGCGATTGCCCTGAGACTTTTTGAAATCCTCTTCCGAGTAAAGCCACAGCGACTCGTATTTTCCTTTGTTGTCGAGAATAACCCGCTCTTCCATCACTTTTGCCAGCTTCACGCCAGCGTTTTTTGGGATTTCCTCGCCAATTCGAAACAACCCCTGTTCGGAGCCGTTATCAATAATCGCGCGCGCTTCTTCCTGGTTACTGCTAGCGATAACACCGTGTAACTTCAAATTCAGGCTGGTCGTAGAGGCGTTATCTTCAATTCCATCCGAGGCAACCACAGGTTCGGACTCGGGCGCCACGTCCACCGGCGCATTGGCGGCGTCGCCAAATATTTTCATTTCCTGCAGTGCCGCCACATCCACATCGACACCCGCAGCCACCGCGGAACTCTCCACCTTAATCGGGGCAGCAAGCTTGCTCGGCTGTGGCTCTGCGGGCACAGGAAATACCAGCCAGAAAAAACCGGCCAGGCTGTGTACGATCCACAGAATCGACAGATAGAAAACCGCGTTGCGCCAGAAATCCAGCGGCAGCGAACGCAGGTAACCGTAGGTAGCCGAACCAAAGCGGTTGGCTTTAAATAACACGGGATTGTCAGCAAACGATGTTGCCACAGCTATCTCCAAAAACAGGCAGGCTCACACCAGCGCCCTGCTGTGAACTACATTTGCGTGAGCAGAAATTGGCACAAACCTCAACCGGAGTGGCGAGGTCAGTCAAATAGATTCACACACATACAGCGGAAGTTATTCTCAGCCAGACTCACCGCAGTTAGTAACGCACAACCTTGGACGGGGTCGCAGAGGCCATTTATAGTCGCGAGGGCGTAGTTTATACAGGCTGAAAGAGGATTGGTATGTCACCTTTCCTCAGTTTCTAGATTTTTTCACATTTGGCGGCGACGACTTTCAGATCCGATACAGTCCGCCGAAGGTCCCGCCAGCAGTGAGTTTGCACCCACTTTGACGCCATTTAAGCAGTGGATATCCCTTGTATTCGTGCGCCTTCACCCACATTTATCCGGCCGCAAGACACTATGCACAACGCAGGGAAAAGGCTTGAGCTGACCCAGGCCGATTTGTATGCTTTACGCCCTGTGCCACCACCCATCACAACCGGATACCACGCCTAATGAGTACTGTTTTTGTGCTTGTGAATCAAGACCACCTGCTGCTGGAGCGCTCCGGCAAATGGGGCTACGGCAACGATTTGCGCGCACTGTACCGCACCCCCTACCGCGACGAAGCCCTTAATCAAAAAGTCGAACTCACTGTGAAAGACCCGCTGTTGCGGGCGCGCATCGAGGAAGCAACCCTCGACGAAAAAGGCATACCGCGCCTGGCGGATGATCTGCTGGCGGCTATTCCCCCGCGACCCATTGTTGTCGAAGCGCCAGCAGAATCCGCAGAAAACACCCCCGAAGAACCCGCAGACGCGCCCGAATCCAGCGACGCTGATGCCCCTGCACAGGCACAACTCGGCTAATGTTTAACATCGAAAATATTCCGCCAGAATTGGCGGAAAAAGACAATGCCGCGCTGCTCACCGGCATTTTGCGAGGCGCAGAGCGCGAGAGCCTGCGCGTCGATAGCAACGGCACCCTGGCATTTACCCCGCACCCGCAAGGGCTCGGCTCAGCGTTGGCGCACCCGGAAATCACCACCGATTTCAGCGAAGCCTTAATGGAGTTCATCACACCGCCGACGCACAGCACATGCGACCTGATCAACCACCTGCATTTGCTGCAGAATTTTACCGCACACCAGCTGCCCGAGAACGAGCTCCTGTGGAGCCACAGCATGCCCTGCGCACTCGGCCCGGACAGTGAAATTCCCGTAGCGCAATATGGTTCGTCCAACAATGGACAGATGAAAACCGTGTACCGCGTTGGTCTCGGTCATCGCTACGGACGCTCTATGCAAACGGTTGCCGGCGTGCACTACAATTTTTCGCTGCCGAATGCTTTCTGGGCATTTCTGTTGCGCCGCGAAAATCTGCTAATGGATTTACAGCAATTTAAAAACCATGCTTATTTTGGCCTGATTCGGAATTTTCGTCGCCACTACTGGCTGTTGATCTACCTGTTCGGCGCGTCACCTGCACTGTGCCGTTCATTTGTAGCCGGCCGCAATCATCACCTGCAGCCAGTGGCAGAGCTCGAGCATACGCTCCACTTGCCCTATGCCACCTCGTTGCGAATGGGCGATCTGGGTTACCAAAGTTCCGCGCAAGAAAGCTTGTACGTTTGCTACAACCAGCAGAAGAGCTATATCGAAACTTTGTGCAGCGCGATCACCACGCCACACATTGCCTACGAAACCATTGGCGTGAAGGATACTGCCGGTGAATACCGCCAGCTCAACACCGGCTTGCTACAGATTGAAAACGAGTTTTACAGCTCGATCCGCCCCAAGCGTACGGCGAAACCGGGCGAGACCGCGCTGATGGCTCTGGCTAATCGCGGCGTAGAGTACATCGAGGTACGCTGCTTGGATGCCAACCCCAGCTCCCCGGAGGGCATCACCGAAGAGCAGATTCGTTTCCTTGATACCTTCCTGCTGTATTGCGCTTTGCAAAAGAGCCCGGATACCAACCGCGAAGAAACTGAGATGATTCTGGCTAACCAGAAAGCCGTAGTGGACCGCGGCCGCGAACCCGGGTTAATGCTTGCACGCCCTGGAGGCTCCCTGCCAATGAGCTCCTGGGCCAGTGGCTTGTTAGCAGCAATGGGTCCAGTTGCGGAGCTGTTGGACAACGCTCACGAAACCACTCGCTACAGCGCGAGCCTGCAGCAACAAAAAGCAAAAGTGGACAACCCTGACCTTACTCCGTCTGCGCAACTGCTCAACACGTTGAAATCCACCAGAACAGAATACGCGCGCTTCGCGTTACAGCAATCGAAGGCCAATCACACACAGCTGCTCGACTCACCACTGTCGGGTGATGTGTATGATCGGATGGTAGAGATGGCGGCAAATTCTGTATTGGAGCAACACAATCTCGAAGAGAAGAGCCGCCAGAGCGGGCTCGACTTTGATGAGTTTCTCAAACGCTACTACAGCCAGTACCGCATGTGTTGCGGCGCCTTTGTTTGACGCTACACCCGCCAGCCTGCAACGTTATTCGCGCAGTGTCACCGCTGCACGATTAACGTGTTAAAAAATATATCAACAACGCCGGTTTCCAGACCATCCTCTTCGAACAGAATTTTCCTGACCTCCGCTAACGCATCCTGCCGCAACGCTTCTTTGCCGGCTTGTGAATCCACGGTATCTTCCGTTTGACTGGCAAACAACATAACCAAATTATTTCGAATATAAGGCAAATGATGCCGCACGGAATTAGCAGCGTCCGAAGAATCGACTCTGACCGACACCTCGGCCTTGATATAGCGAAGCTTGCCGGGACCGCCAAAATTCACCACAAAAGCCGGTTTGATTGGCAGATATATCGCTGAACTCGATGGCACTCCTTCTTCACCTTCCTCAGCGGCGGCAGGCTCCTCAGCGGCCTCTTCTCCGTCGTCCTGCGCCCAACTAAGACAAGGGAGCATAAATATGCTCAAAAGGAAAAAAACTCAGAATAACCGGCTTGGCATTTTTTTGTTACCTTAGTAATACAACAGTGCATTAAAGCATAGCCTATTTCGGCACTGTAACCGTGCACACGCACAAGACTTGCCCTTCAATAAGGGATACTCTATCTTGAGCTCAGCATTTAATTCTTTATCCACAATGAAGGTACGGCAACTCATGCTGGAAAATTGTAAAACCGCACAAGAACGCTGGGGCGGTGTCAGCGAGATCATCGACAAATGGCTTAAAAATCGTCAACAACTCCTTGTGCTTTACTGCAATCTCTCCGAGATCGTAGACCAACACAGCAGCGACGACATCGGCCAGGCCTTGCGCGGCTTATGTCAGGTTATGGTCGATTACGTGTCCGCAGGACACTTTGAAGTCTATGATCAATTGGTACAGGAAGGCCGCGCCTTCAACGACAAAGACGCTCTGACGGAAGCCAAGGCGCTCTTTGAATCCGTGGATACCACCACAGAAACGGTTCTCGACTTCAACGACAAATACCAGGAAATCGACGACCTCGAAAGCCTTCCCGGCGATTTGTCGCAATTGGGCGAAACACTTGCCAGCCGCTTCGAAGCGGAAGACCGCGCAATCGAAGTGCTGCACCTCGCACACAAAGATCACGTCGCCTAGCCTCGTCTCTGGCGGTATGCTTCTCATACCGCCGTGCTATCCTTTTATAAGGTTAACGAATCAACCTTGTGCCCTATAAAAGGAACTCACATTGCCTGCCCCGCTTTCTCCCGTTACGTCCAACCGCGCCAGTACTCTGGCACTCTTGTTTTTTTGCAGCCTGCTATGCGCCTGCAACGGTGCCCAGTCGCCATCGGAATCCTTAGAGGTTGCGACTGTCGGATTGCATGCGGGCACACTCGACGCAACCGGCACACGCGCCGTTGTTGGCTCGCTCTATCAGGGCGGCAGCTTCTGGCAATTGGACAGCCGTGCACGTAAATTCAACTGGAACCACAACCGCGACGAATTCACCACAATTATCCACACCGCATTCGCCAGCAATAGCGATTACGCACTCACCGCAGACGCCAGCGCCCTGGTCTTGTGGAATACGCGCACCGGCGAAGCTCTGCGGTACTGGTCGGCACCCGGCGAAATTCTGGACGCAGCCCTCGGACCAATGGGCAATATTGCACTCCTGGGTTTAAGTGATCACACCGCGGTGTTGTTTGATATTCAGCGCGGCGGAATACTGTACCGACTGCCATCAGACAATCGCGTTCGCTCAGTTGATCTCAGTCGCAACGGACGCATGGCGATCACCGGCTCCGAAGATGCAACCGCCACTCTGTGGGACACCTCAACCGGAAAACCATTGCGCAAAATAAAACACAATGACGATGTACAGCTTGTCAGGCTCTCGCCTGACGGGAACCTCGCGTTGTCAGTCAGTAAATACGACAAGGCCCTGATATGGCAGACCCGGGACGGCAAAGCGCTCGGCGAACTGCCGCTGAATGCAGAGCACTTAAAGCGCGGTATGATGTTTTCGGCAGCGCGATTTAGCGACGACAACACAAAACTACTCACCGGTCGCCCAGATCAAATGGTACAACTTTGGCGGCTGCCCAACCTGGTAGAAGTTGAGCGCTGGCGATTACCCAAACGCAAACGCTGGAAGCCGGGTGGCGCAGCCGTTTTAGATGTAAGTTTCGATGCCCAAGTAGCCCGCTTTCACGCAATTGCATCGAATGGCTTTATCCACACACTCGCAAGCGCGCCCACCGCGCCCTAGGCAACACAGTCTCACGCCCAATAAAAAACCCGGCATGTGCCGGGTTTTCGCGTTGACGCTAAACGGACGTAAAAAATTACTCAGCCGCTTTTTCTTCCGCCGCCGCTTTCTCTTCTGGGTTGATATCTAACAGTTCCAGTTCGAAGATCAACAGAGCATTTGGCTCGATATCGTACTCACGGGTAGCAGGATTCATCTTACCGCCAGGGCCGTACGCAAGATCACCTGGAATATACAGCTCCCACTTGGAACCGACAGGCATAATCTGCAACGCTTCAACCCACCCAGGAATCAAACCGCTCACGGGAAAAGTTGCTGGTTCGCCGCGCTTGTATGAGCTGTCAAACTCTTTGCCATCCAGGGTAGTACCGCGATAGTGTGCAAGCACCATATCTTTAGCGGTAGGAATCGGGCCGTCTCCCTTTTCGAGAATTTTGTACTGAAGACCTGACTCAGTTTGCACAACACCTTCTTTCTTGGCGTTCTCTTCCAGGAAGGCAGTCGCTGCAGCGGAGTTCTTTTCAATGAGCGTGTTCACTTTTTCCTGGCGCTTGGCATTCTGCTCAGTTTGGAAAGCGCGCATGGTTGCCTGCATTTCTTCATCGCTGAAACGTGGTTCACCACCGGCATTCACTTCTTGAATAGCCAGCGCCATCACATCAGGATTGATTTCGAAGTCGTTTTGTTTTGCCTGGGAGGCCATATTGAAGCCCAGCAGATAACTGACCTTTTCGGGCAGAGTCTCAACTTTAACTTCTTTCTCTGGTTGCGCGGCTTCTTTACAGCCCGCGAGAATCAACGTTGTGGCAGCCACAGCGAGAAATTGTGTTTTTGTCATGGTGATGTCCTGTTGAAGTGGTACGAGTCGTTGTCATTATTAGGATATGTCAGGCTGACTGCCGCACACATTACTACACGCAAGCGGGAAGCTGGCAGGATTCATATCCACTGAGCGCGGCCAGTATACCTAAGGCTCTTCACCCCGACCAGCGAGCGTGCTCACAGGTCGCAAGATTAGGTCAGGTGCGTTACAGTTGAATTGAGCTTGAGCCGCAAATTACCCCAACGACATTTCACTCACAATGTGCAAACTCGCACAATCAGTTGCAAACGGCCTAACTTTTTGATTAGAAGCCCAATTTACCAACAAAATATATACAATTTTGCAAAAAACAACGTTATCATTTTTCTGCCTCACAAATTATTCCAATCTTCAATCTCAGGTACTATGTCATGGCTGCGAAAAAGAAATCTGTCGACTCCGTTGTCGACCTGCAAAAACAGATCGATGCGCTCACGGATAAACTGGACAAAACCCGCGCGCAAAATGTTGCCCAGGCAGATAAAGCTGTTAAGTCCGCAACTGCCGCGCTGAGCAAAGCAAAGACCAAACTGTCGAGCCTGCAAACCAAAGCGAAATCTGCGGCAGCTGTGAAACGTAAAACGGCAGCAACTGAGAAGAAGATTGCCACTGCAAAAGCCGCTGTTGCCGAACAGAAAGACGCAGTCGCTGAACTACAACAGAGCCTTGCTGCTGCGAAAGCTGAGTATGCGTCTGTCAAACAGGCGGCGACCCAGGCAGCGGTACTGGCAAAGATTGCAGCAAATGTCATGAAGGCCTCAGCGAAAAAGACCCCGGCAAAGAAAAAAGCCACTCGCAAAACAGCCGCCAAAAAGGCCGAAACAGAAACCGCACCAGTAGAAAAAGCCGCAACCAAAAAGGCCCCAGCAAAGAAAACCACCGCTAAAAAAGCCGCCCCAAAAAAAGCAGCCCCTAAGAAAGCGGTAGCGAAAAAAGCTCCAGCAAAGAAAGCCGCAGCGAAGAAAGCACCAGAAGCCGTAGCTGAACCCACCGCTGAACCCACCGCTGAACCCGCCGCACCGAAGAAAGCCCCTGCCAAGAAGGCTGCAGCTAAAAAAGCACCTGCGAAGAAAGCACCCGCCAAGAAAGCCGCTGCTAAAAAAGCACCGGCAAAGATGGAGGCTGAAACCAAACCAACAGCGGCGGAGCCGGAAAAATCCACTGCAACGCCAGCTCCCAGCGAACCGGAAGTGAGTAAAGCGCCAGAAGTCGTAGCCGATACACCAGCGCCAGCAGCAGACAAAGCACCAACCGAAACGCCCAAAAGCGAGCCCGTTCCAGCACCTGTGAGCTTACCAGTAGAGCCAGAACCTGCCGCGGCTAAAACTGAAGACGAGCCCACCAAAGACACCGACGAAGATAAGCCCGCCACAGCGAATCCAACCGGTAGCCTCTTCGGCGACAATATATAAAGCCATTCGCACCATGCACTAAAAAGCCCGCAATCGCGGGCTTTTTAGTTTTTGGCATCAGTTCGAAGTTTTCGGAGGGGCTGGATGCGAACGCTGATAAATCTGCGAATGCACACCCTGACTTTGAGCGCTTCGGCACACACTGCGCACTGAGCGCGCAATGGCTCGGGCATCCGGAATACCGAGAAAATCGAGATAATAGGTTACCGTTAAGGGTTCAGCTCCACCATCGCCGCCAAGATTCTTGCGCGTAATGTCTTGTAGGCGATGGATTAGTATTTTCTCGATCATCAACTCCGCATTGAGCAACTGCTTGGTGATCAGCTTGACCTGCACATCAGTAAATGAGCCCGCCGATTTTATAAAACGTCTGCTCTCACGTAATTTGATCAGCGTAGCCTGGTTTACCGTATCAACCGTAATCAGCACATCGTCTAGAAGGCTGCGTTCCAACACAATAGCCTCCTCCTCCAACCAGCATAACCAGAGAAGAATATTGACGTTTGCATAGTAGTTGTCTTGCAGATTAAGCAGTGCGCGCTCCACTTCCTTGTAGGCGTAGACCTTGGTCGCGTAGTCCCATAAGGTTGTACGCCATGCTGCAGAAGTGGCAGGTTCAGTCATTAGTGTTCCGTGTTGAATTACGCGGCTATGTTAAAGCCGTGGGCGTGCGAGAGCTATATGAAGAAAGTGGGAAATTTGTAATTACTTGGGCGGGTTAACACTAATCTGGTCGCCGCAGCTAAGACACCACAACGTAACTTTGGGACCAGTGTAGATAGTGATAATGAGAGTGTCGATAGTTAAATAATCACGCGTATTCGTGGACCTAACACTGTTAGCTATAGGCCACTAAGCGCACTACCGCAATCACTCTCGCAACATACCCACACTTTATTACTATTATGTGTATGTGGACTCGAACGAATCTGCTGTCGCCTGCGAATAAAATGCGTTTTGGGAGCCTTGGGTTTACAAGAGTTGGCAACAGAAATGCCAGATCGCACTCGGCGACTGAAATACTCTGTGCCGAAGTGCTACATAAAAAAATACGTTAATCGCGCTTTTCAAAAACCAGATCCCAAACCCCGTGACCAAGCCGCTCACCACGCGCTTCGAATTTTGTATTGGGGCGATAGTCCGGTTTCGGGGCAAAACAATACTCACCAGCAGTATTGCTATAACCTTGCTGCAGCGACATCACCTCCATCATATAGTCGGCATAGTTTTCCCAATCAGTGGCCATATGAAAATGGCCTCCCGTTCTGAGCAGTCCGTGTACTTTGTCGGCAAATGCAGCCTGGAGGATACGTCGTTTGTGGTGTTTTTTCTTATGCCATGGATCGGGAAAATACAGCTGGAAGCGATCGACCGCCCCGGTGGGAATACAGTCAGTCAGAACATCCTGCGCGTCCGCCATATACACACGTAGGTTCTCTACGCCTTCTTTGCCGGCAAGGTGGATAAGCCGACCAACCCCTGGCGGATGCACCTCTATGCCGACAAAGTCTTTTTCCGGCTCAGCCAGCGCCATGTGGAGCAGTGAATCACCCATACCGAAGCCGACTTCAACCACTAATGGTGCGACGCGGCCAAAAACCGCTAAGGGGTCCAGCGGTCCATCGAACATACTCAGGCCGTATTTCGGCCACCAGGTATCGAACGCGTTCCGCTGACCCTCCGTCATGCGGCCACCACGGATAACAAAACTGCGAATCGGCTTTTCTTTAAATTCTGGCTTCATTTACAACTGACTTTTTAAGGCTTGAGTTAACAACTAAGGTTTCACAACGGCAAACAGTAAACAGATCCAGGCGGCAATAAACGCGATACCACCCAATGGTGTAACTGGGCCGAGCAACCTGGGCCCGCCAAGCGCGAGCCCGTAAAGGCTACCAGAAAAAAGCACAACACCAATCGCAAATAACCAACCGCTGGCGTATAGCACTTTCAAGGCAAAGCCCTGAGAGATTAGCACGCCTACAGCCACCAGTGCCAAAGCGTGATAAAACTGATATTGCACCGCAGTCTGCCAGATACTCATCGGGTGCTCTGCCAAGATCGACTTGAGCGCATGTGCGCCGAACGCGCCCAGTACAACCGCAAGCGCACCAAACCCGGCACCGATCGCGAGAAATATTCTCCCGCCGTCTAACATAATTTTCTCCACAAAATAAAAAAGCCGCAGATAACTGCGGCTTTCTCGAATCAACTTGCGTTGACGGTAACTAAGCTTCCATCGCCACACGCATTTTCTTCATGGCGTTTTTCTCAAGCTGACGAATTCGCTCTGCCGAGACGCCGTACTTGTCGGCCAGCTCGTGCAATGTGGCCTTGCTGTCGCTCAACCAACGCTGCTGGAGAATATCGCGGCTGCGGTCGTCCAGCTGATCCATGGCGCGCTCCAGACCCGCTACGCTGTTTTCCGTCCAGTCGGCATTTTCCAACATGGTTGATGGGTCGTAGCGACGGTCTTCAAGGTAGTTAGCTGGCGCCTGGTATGCGGTTTCGTCATCGTCGTCCGCACCCGCATCAAAGGCTGCATCGTACGCCGACAATCGGCTTTCCATCTCGCGAACGTTTTTTACGTCTACGTTCAGGTCTTGCGCTACCGCGTTGGCTTCATCATTCGTCAGCCAAGCAAGGCGCTTCTTCTGGCCACGCAAATTGAAGAACAGTTTGCGCTGAGCCTTGGTGGTCGCCACTTTCACAATGCGCCAGTTGCGCAGAATGAATTCGTGAATTTCGGCTTTGATCCAATGCACAGCAAAGGACACCAGACGCACACCTTTCTCGGGGTTAAAGCGTTTAACCGCTTTCATCAGGCCGACATTGCCTTCCTGAATCAGGTCGCCTTGCGCCAGACCGTAGCCTGCGTAAGATTTGGCAATGTGCACGACGAAGCGCAAGTGCGCCATAACCAGGCGGCGCGCCGCGTCGAGATCCTGACGATAATACAGGTCTTCCGCCAATTGCTTCTCTTCCTCGGCAGAGAGCACAGCGAAGTTGTTCACGGCCTGCATGTACGCGTTCAGGTTCTGCCCTGGTGCCAGTACATCTAAAGCCTGCAAACTCTTGCCCATTCGGCATTCCTCCAGAATCTATCTTTAGGTGTTAGCCAGTGTAGCAGCCGCCTCACCAGCTCGCTCACCAACCAATCAATCCAGTTGCGAGATCTTAGGGCTTTATTTCAAGAATTCAAGGCCCGCCCAAAAAAATCTCTCTATGTGCTTTATAGACCTCTGTTGGGTCACTTAGGTTCAATGGTCGCCAAATGGCGCCCCACTGCCAACCAGGCACCCAGCCAGCCTAACACAATCCCCGTTAACAAAAGTTGTACGTTGCCCGCAAACCCCAAACCCGATAGCTCGAAATCACTTTGGTAGAGTGTGGCGAGCCGTGCGACAGTGCCTTCCAGCACCCAGTACCCCAGACTAACGATAATGCACGCCAGGATGCCGCCCATAAAGCCGTACCAGCCGCCACTGTATATAAAGGGCCTGCGCACGAAACTGTTGGTGCCTCCAACCAGTTTGGCGACAACGATTTCTTCGCGCCGGTTCTCGATCGCCAGCCGAATTGTATTGCCGATTGCCAGGAGCACACCCAAGCCAAGCAGCCCGGCCAGTGCCGCAACGATTTTTTTACCGAGAATCATCAGTTCGCGCAAGCGCCGCACCCATTCCATATCCATGCTGACCTCGTCGACAATTGGCGACAGTGCAATTTCGTCCGCGAGAGCCGCCAGCGCCTGCGGGGCGCTACCCTGCTGAGTCGGCGAAACAATTAAGGTTGCCGGCAGCGGATTATCGTCCAGCGAGTCCAACGCCTCACCAAACCCGGACATACGCTGAAAATCGGCGAGTACCTGATCCGGAGTCAGGTAGCGCACGCTGCTCACTTGAGACCTCTGTTCGAGACTGTCTATCAATTGCGTAATCGCAGCATCGCGCGCGCGCAATTTTATATACACCGAAATTTTGGGCGACGCGTCCCAACTGTCCCCGAGCTGCTGAATATTGCCGAGCGCGACCAGCAAGGTGGCCGGTAGCGCAAGTGCGATGGCTACCACCAGGGCGGTCATCAAGGTTTGGATTGGCGTGCTGAGCAGCCGCGAAAGACTGCCACCGAACGAGGCCCTGTGCTGTGAACCCCAGGCTCCCAGGCGATCGCGGACGCGCGACTTGCTTTGCACCGCGCCTTGCGGGATTTCGCTGCGCGCCATACTACATGTCCTCCGGCAACAGCCCGTCGTGCACCAGTTCCCCACCGGCGAGGGTCAGTACGCGGTGGCCTAGCTGCCGCACCAGTGCAAGATCGTGGCTCGCAATGAGGACAGTCACCCCAAACGCGTTGAACTGGCGAAACAGCGTCATAATCTCTTCGGATAATTTCGGGTCGAGGTTACCAGTGGGTTCGTCCGCGAGTAGCAGTGGCGGTTTGTTGACCACGGCACGTGCAATGCCCACGCGCTGCTGCTCACCGCCCGACAGCGTGATGGGGTTGTGCTTTTCTTTCTCGAGCAGGCCAACTTTATCGAGCGCGGCGCGCACCCGGCGACCTACTTCCCGACTTTGGTGACCTGCGATATACAGCGGTAATGCGACGTTCTCGAACACGGTGCGATCAAACAATAACTGGTGATTCTGAAACACAACGCCCACCTGACGGCGGTGATAGGGAATTTGCCCGGTGCGCATACGATTGAGGTTGCGACCGGCGATAACGACCTGCCCGGTGGAAGCGCGCTCCATCAGCATCACCAGCTTCATCAATGTGCTTTTACCTGCGCCTGAGTGGCCGGTGAGAAAAACCATCTCACCCGCATTGACGTCAAAAGAGAGGTTGGCCAGCGCTTGCTGTCCGCTGGCGTAGCGTTTGCTAACGTTACTAAAGCTGATCACAGTGGATTACATCTATTTATGGTTATTCTGTCCCGAACAGTGCATCGATAAAGCTAGTGGCCTGGAATGGCTGCAAATCGTCTATGCCTTCGCCGACACCGATATAGCGCACCGGCAGGCCATACTGTTTGCTGAGAGCAAAGATAATACCGCCTTTCGCTGTGCCATCCAGCTTGGTCAGCGCCAGCCCGGTCACACCTGCAGCCTCTTTGAAATGCCCCGCCTGTGACAGCGCATTCTGGCCGGTACCCGCGTCTAACACCAAAAGCACTTCATGCGGTGCGCTGTCATCCAGCTTGGCCATGACCCGTTTGACCTTGGCCAGTTCCTCCATCAGATTGCTCTTGTTGTGCAAGCGGCCGGCGGTGTCTGCGATCACCACATCGATTTGCCGCGCCTGCGCTGACTGTACTGCATCGTAAATAACAGATGCGCTATCCGCGCCCGTGTGCTGAGCCACCACGGGCACCTTATTGCGCTCGCCCCATACCTGCAATTGCTCCACCGCTGCAGCGCGGAAAGTATCGCCGGCGGCTAACATCACAGATTTGCCCTGGTTTTGAAAACGTTTGGCGAGTTTGCCGATGGTGGTGGTTTTGCCTACCCCATTGACGCCGACCACAAGAATAACGAATGGCTTTTGTGCGCACTCCACATCCAGTGGCGCCTCAACATCCAGCAACAAGTCGGCGAGGGACTGGCGCAGCGCCGCGTAGAGCGCGTCCGAATCGGCCAACTGCTTGCGTGCAACTCGCGCGGTGAGATCGTCAATAATATCGGTGGTGGCTTCAACCCCTACATCGGCCATCAACAACAGAGTTTCGATTTCTTCAAGCAGCTCGTCGTCAATAGCCTTTTTGCCCAGCAGCAAACTCGCCAGCCCGCCAGACAGCTGGTTACTGGTGCGGGATAAGCCCTGTTTGATGCGGGTAAAGAAGCTGACCTTTTCTGTGGGCTTCTCCGCTGGCTGGGCCACAGCTTCGCTCTCGGGGCTTTCGGATTTGCTTTTTTTGCTCTTAAAAAACATGATGCGCGGCAGTTATAGTGACTCTGGAAGCAGCATCGTACCATTTAGAAGGCCATAGTTTTGCAACGCCAAAGTAAAAATTCTCAAAAAAGTAGCCTGCGCATCATTGGTGGCCAATGGCGCGGGCGAAAATTATCCATTGCCGATGCAGAGGGCCTGCGCCCCACTGGTGACCGCGTGCGCGAGACCCTGTTCAACTGGCTTGCCCCCTGGCTGCCCGGCGCTCGCTGCCTCGATTTGTTTGCGGGCACCGGTGCGCTGGGCCTGGAGGCGCTGTCACGGGGCGCGGCGCATACCACTTTTATCGAAACTAACCCGCATGCCGCCGCCACTTTGTGTGAACACCTCAACACCCTCGATTGCAAACAGGCCGATGTTTTACGCAACGATGGTATTGCATGGCTCAACAGCGCTGCGCATACGCCTTACGATATTATTTTTGTCGATCCGCCGTTTGCCAAAGATCTGTGGGAGCAAGCACTCACTAGCATCGAGCGGTGCGCAGTAGCTTCGGCACAAGCGCTGGTCTACATAGAAACACCCGTTGACCACGCACTGAATACCCCGCCCAACTGGCAGCCATTGAAATCGAAAACCGCCGGCAAGGTACGTTTTGGCTTATGGCAGGTGGCGTAGGCTATTTCCACGTCAGACGTTGTCGTCCGTGCCAAGGTGCGCCCAGCGCTCCCAACTGATGGCAATTCACGTTAGAATGCACGCCTCTGCAGGTTCACCCAGGACGATTTCATGAAACGTGTGGTTTATCCAGGCACATTCGATCCGATTACCAACGGTCATATCGATCTGGTACAGAGGGCATCAAAACTGTTCGATTCGGTGGTTATTGCCGTCGCGGCAAGTAACCGCAAAGGGCCGCTGTTTACCCTTGAAGAGCGTGTCAGCCTTGCGCAAAAAGCCCTGTCTCACTTGAGCAACATCGAAGTGTGCGGTTTTGATTGTCTGCTCAAAGACCTCGTGGAAGAAAAGCAGGCTTACGGTGTGGTGCGTGGCCTGCGCGCCGTCTCGGACTTCGAATACGAATTTCAGCTCGCCAACATGAATCGCGCTTTGGCGCCATCTATGGAAAGCCTGTTCCTCACTCCCGCTGAGCACTTGTCCTACATCTCCTCCTCTTTGGTGAAAGAAATCGCATCGCTCGGCGGAGATGTCAGTAAGTTCGTCCCCAAACTGGTCCAAAGCGCGCTCACCGATAAATACAACGAACTAAAAGCGTAACTCCACCCGTTCGGATTAATAACAGCGCTTCGTTCGAGGCGCTGCTAGTATCAAATAGTCACTCTACTCTTTGCTAACCAGCTGTAACAAACCCGCGTGAAACCCATTTTCCCAAAACCCGAAAGCATTCATGACGGGCTTGATCGTCAAAATCTGACGAAAATCCGCAAACGCTTTCTCGCCATCAATCAGGACCGGCTTACCCGCATGCGCGACGCACTGACGGTACGTCAGCAATTGGTGCTGGACGCAATTCCTCTGCTGTTTCACACCAATCACCCGATGATGCCGGGATTTGAATCGCGCGACACACCGGCAGGCGTCTGCCATTTCAAAATAACCAAGGGTGCCGTTCAATTGGGCCGCGGGATCGCGCGCAGTTTTACCGCCAGCCAGGACGCCGTACACGAGCCGCAGATCACCGCCATATTTGTGATGGGCAGCGTAGGAACCATTGCCCAGAGCGAATCCAGTGATCTCGACTTCTGGCTGTGCTTTAAGCCGGGATTAACGCGCGAACAGTTGGAATTGCTCAACCGCAAATGTGAAAAAATAACCCAGTGGGCGTTGCAGTGCCGCCTGGAGGTCCATTTTTTTCTGATGGACAACGCCGCCTTCAAACGCGGTCAACTGTCAGCATTGAACGAGGAGTCCAGTGGTAGCGCACAGCGCTTGCTGCTGCTCGACGAATTTTATCGCACCGCCATACATCTCGCTGGCCGCACACCCATATGGTGGTTTGTGCCACCTGGCAACGAACACGAGTACGACGAGTACACGGATATATTGCAGCAGCGACGATTTCTGAATAGCGAAGACGTTCTGGATTTCGGCGGTATTCCCACCATTCCCGACAGCGAATTTTTAGGAGCCAGCCGCTGGCAGCTCTACAAAGGTATCGAATCGCCCTACAAGTCCGTTTTGAAGCTTCTGTTGTTGGAGTCCTATGCGGATCAATATCCGAACATTCAGCCCCTCTCGCTGGTGTTCAAGGAGATGGTCTACGCCGGCGAACACGATATCGATCAACTCGATAGCTATGTCATGATTTACCGGCATATAGAGCGCTATTTACAAGAAAAAAATGCGGTGCGCCGGTTGGAACTCGCACGCCGATGTTTTTACTTTAAGGTCAATTACCCGCTCACTCGCAGCAATCCAAACCGCGACAAAACCTGGCAACACCGCTTACTGGAAAGCCTCACCGAAGAGTGGGGCTGGCAGCGCAAAGATCTGTTAAAGCTGGATCAACGCAACCAGTGGAAGGCACCGGCAGTCCATGAAGAACGAAGCCTGCTCAAAAACGAATTGAGCCATGGCTTTCAGGTACTGAAATTATTCGCCGAACGCTATTCCGTCGAACACGATATTTCGGCAGAAGAATGGAGTATTCTCGGGCGTAAATTACAGGCGGCATTTGAAACCAGACCTGGCAAAATCACCTGGATTAATCCGGGAATTTCAAGCGACTTAACCGAACAACTCGTCACGTTCGCGCAGTCTGCCGTTGAGCGGCCTGGGAATATATGGAGCGCGCTTATTCACCCTGACGGCACGCTTACCCAAAACCCCATTCATATAAAAACCAGCGCGAGCCTGGTGGAATTGTATCTCTGGTGCTACTGCAATCAGATAGTCAACCTCACAACCCGCTACGAATTACAACAGGCACCGCACATCGAAGAACGCACGCTGCATCGCCTGTTAAAGGTATTCGCCAACTGGTTACCCCTGCCACTTAAGTCGCTGGATCACAATGTATTTAAACGTTCGGCGGAACCTGTCGACGCTTTATTTCTGTTAAATGTAGGTTCCGTAGCGCAAGCCGGGCTTGAGCAGCGAGGCATCAAGCGCTTGAGCAGCCAGACCGATGCGCTCCACTACAGTGGGTTTGGTGAGAACCTGATTATCTCGGTCGATCTTGTGCTGAGAAACAGTTGGAACGAACTCACGACGCGGCGGTTCGATAGCAGTACGGCGCTGCTCGATAGTCTGCAAGATTATTTAAAATTGAGTTTGCCAGGCTCGCACCACCGACCGCCAAAATTACAGGTTGAATGCGTCAGCCCCAATCATGCCAACACCATTGCCACGCGTACCCGCGACTGGTTGAACGAAATTATTCACTGCTATTACGGCGGCGAATATATGTCGGCCACCCGCTATGTTTTTGAAATGGCCGGTTTATTTCATATATTGCAATTTAAAGGGCCTCGGCTCATTACCCGGCAATACCCCAGCCTAGACGCTGTTCTCGACGCCCTCGGCGATGCACAACCGTCAATCAGCCCGATATATCTGGATAGTCATGCACTGGTGCGCCACCCGCTAAAAGCGATGTGTCGGGCCATTAGCAGCGAAGGTGGCGGCCGCAGCTGGGCAGGTGCGATCCACATATTTTTTCAACGCGCTCAGGACCACACAGACGTGTATGTTGTGGACGAACACGGCTCGTTGGTCCACCGGTTTTATCGCAATAGTCAGGCGGTGTTTGTACTAAAAACTCTGCATTATTTTTTCCGCTCGGTAATCGACAGGCAAACCCAGTTAAACCAGCAACTGCTGCACGATTTCGGCATTTTCCCGATCCATTTTTATGAATTAAAGCGCGACAGCAGGCAGTGCTATGTCAGTGAGCCCAAGCGCGTCGCCAATGAATCAGTCGTACCTGTTGAGCTGGAGCTGCGTGCTATTGGATACGATCGTGGCGATCAGAAGCTGCGATTTAATTTTTATTGTGGCGATCAGTTTTTCAGTTGCGACGAGCTTGAAGAACAAATATATCTGGTTGTTGCGCAGCAGGTGCTATCGCGCAGAAAATCGCGTGAGGATTATCCGCTGTACCTCACCGATCTGGATCTAACCAAGTGCGCACACCTGATTGCTCCAGACGCGCGCCTAACCACCAGCCACTATATGAAAGTTAAGAATCGGCTCGAAACGACCTTGAATCGCGCGATTGGTATCTTGGTGAAAAGATAATTTGATGGGATGAATGAGAAGTAGAAGCGCGCCAGGCAATTTTCTTGCACCGAAAGGCGCGCCCTAAAGCAATAAATAATTTAATTACCCCAGGGGAGGCTGTCGAGTAATTCTTTACGACTGGATATCATCTCTTCGTAGGTTTGCAGCGTTGCAAAATCAAGCATTTCATCCCGCAACCGAAGACGTTCCAATTGTCGTTCCAGACAGGTAATTTCTCGAATGAGTTGTTGTCGCATTACGGACGTATTGTTATACGCCACACTGAGCTGTTGCATTTGATGTGCGCGGTTCATATCCCTTTCTTCCGTCGTTGATTATTGGTAGGGGTTTCTGGCGTTAGAGGTGACATCACCGTGCGACTTGCGCCGGTCAGTTAAGAATAGACAAAAACAATCAACAGATCAGTAACCGATCGTCATTTTATGGTCGAAATGAGCAATAAAACGACATTATTTTTTTATAAAAAAACGGCCACTAAGACAGATTTGTCTATTTCTTACGTTTGATTTATGGCAAATAACTTTGCCATTCAAATGCTGGATCGCCAAATGCGAAAAAGTGATCGTTAAGCAGCCCCTCGGTGCGGTTATACGCGAGCGGTTGAAATTGCATATCGACGATAGCACCCCCGGCCGCCTCAACAATGGCCTGAGACGCGGCAGTGTCCCACTCGCAACAGGGCGCGAGCCGCGGGTAAACATCGGCTTCCCCTTCCGCCACCAGGCAAAATTTCAGTGAGCTGCCAACACTTTTGGTAACGACCAAGCCGAGTTTTTGTTCCAGTTCCGCAGCCAGCGTTTCAATCTCTTCCACACCATGCCTGCGACTACAAACCAGTTCGAGTGCATCGCCGCGTGCCAAGCGTGCAGCTAAAGATCGCGTGCGTATCGCTCGATGGTTCCCATGGTGCCGTTTCCAGGCACCTACGCCGACCGCGGCGCAATAGGTAAGATCGAGCATAGGCGCGTGCACAACACCTAGAACGGGGCGGTGGTTATCGATTAAGGCCACGTTGACGGTAAACTCAGAACCACCATCGATAAACTCCTGGGTTCCGTCCAGAGGATCCACCAGCCAGTAGCGTTGCCAGGTTTGTCGCTGGGCGAAGCTCGGAAGCACTGACTCCTCTGAAAGTACAGGTATATGGGGAGTTAAGCCGGAGAGCGCCTGCACGAGAATACGGTGCGCCGCCAAATCGGCCGCAGTCACTGGCGAATCATCTGCTTTGCGCTCTACATTTTGCTGCTTAAAATCTCTAAAAATCGCGGCAATAGCCGCTCCGGCCTGTTCGCTCGCAGCGATCACCGGCTCTAGTAGTGCTGAGTCGTTCATTGGGACGGGAAAAATTGCTCTTATCGACTGAGATGGGCACGGGCGAGAAACAGCGCAGCCAAACTCCGCGCTTCGGTAAAGTCATCACGCAACACCAACTGATCCAAATCCGCCAGCGGATATTGTTCAACAATCAGAGGCTCGGGTTCATCGCCCTCAGCCGTTTGCGGATAGAGGCCTTGTGCCAGGACTACCTGGGTATGGTGCTGCATATAATTTGGGGACTGACTCAGTAATTTCAGTTTGGTGAGTGATTTTGCACCATAGCCCACCTCCTCCATCAGTTCGCGATTGGCCGCTTCGAGCGGATCTTCCCCTGCCTCAACACGGCCCTTCGGCAAACCCAACTCGTAATCTTCCACACCAACGCCGTATTCCCGTATCAATAACACGGTCTTATCGTCTAGCATCGGCACAATAAGTACGGCGGCACTTCCGCGCGCAGCCAGGCGTTCATAGACCCGCTCTTCGCCGTTGCTAAAACGTAAATCCACAGATTCCACGCGGAACAAGCGGCTGCGTGCAACTTCCTGGCAATTGAGTATTTCCGGCTTACGCGGCATAGTGATACCCCAGATTCATTAAGTGTCGCATTATAGCAATGATTGATTGGCAAAAAATCGATACCGTGCTGCTCGATATGGATGGCACCTTGCTCGATCTCCACTTCGACAACTACTTTTGGCTCACCCATTTGCCTCTGCGCTACGCCGAGATCAAGGGCGTTAGTGAGGCGGAAGCGACTGCATTGTTAATGCACCATATTCGCCAGCACGAAGGCACTCTTCAGTGGTACTGCCTGGATCACTGGTCCGCGTTACTTGAGCTCGACATACCGCTGCTCAAGCGTGAGCTTTTGCATAAAATTCAGCTGCGGCCCTATGTTGAGGATTTCTTGCGTGCACTGCGTGGCCAGCGGAAAAAAGTGATGTTAATCACCAATGCCCACCCAAAAGGGCTCGAATTAAAATTGAGCGTAACAGCAATAGACCAATGGCTGGACCTGGTCGTATCTTCTCACGAATATTTCCACCCCAAGGAAAGCGAAGCATTCTGGCAGAAGCTACAAGCCGAGGAAAATTTTGACCCAAAAACAACGCTTTTTATTGATGATACGCCACGCGTGCTCGCCAGTGCGGAAAACTTTGGCATTGCACACTTGGTTCACATTTGTGCTCCAGACAGCCAGCGCGAGCCGGCGCGGTCGCATCGCTACATAGACATTAACCATTTCGACGAAATTATGCCGCACTAACCTTATGGAGAAAGTACGAATCGATAAATGGCTGTGGGCTGCACGCTTTTTTAAAACCCGCAGTCTCGCCAAGCAGGCGATAGACGGTGGCAAAGTACACGTGCAAGGCCACCGCGTTAAACCCAGCAAAGACCTCGAACTCGGAATGACCCTGAGCATACGTCAGGGATGGGACGAAAAAGTTGTGGAAGTGACCGCGCTCTCAGACCAGCGCCGAGGCGCACCCGAAGCCGCACAGTTATACCGAGAAACCGAAGCCAGCATCGCTGCACGTGAGTTAAAAGCGGCGCAGCGCAAGGCCATGGGTAGCGCAGATCTGCGCACAGCGAGCAAACCTACCACCAAACAACGCCGACAAATACACCGATTTAAGCGAATCACTCTTGAAGATGACTAGTATGACCGACGCGACTCACCGCTTTGTTTTTGAAAATACCGATATCAGGGGTAACCTTGCCACATTGTCCGGCAGTTACCGTGCGATCGTCTCGAATCAATCTCTACCAGTGTCGTTACAGCCGCTGCTCGGTGAATTCGTTGCAGCGGTGGCACTTTTAAGCGAAACACTCAAATACGACGGTATTTTAACGCTGCAGGTACGCGGCAACGGGCCCGTGCCGTTGATCGTAGCCGACTGTACCAACGATGGTGACCTGCGCGGAATAATCGAACTAGGCGAACATCAACCACTGCCTGACTACAGCGGTCTTACCCTGCCTGAGCTTATTGGCGATGGCGTGCTCTCGCTCACCGTCGACCCTGAGCACGGGCAGAGGTACCAGGGTCTGGTGCCGCTCGAGGGAGATACCCTTGCAGATTGCCTTGCGCTCTATTTCGCCCAATCGGAGCAGCTACCAACGAAACTCTGGTTGTTTGCCGACCAAAATCACTGTGGCGGCTTAATGCTGCAGGGATTACCCGCGCAACAGGTCACTGACCTGGACCAACGCAAAGAGCAATGGCAAACAGCAGTGCAACTCGCCAACACGGTGACGCCCGACGAGCTATTCAGCCTGCCGGCCAATGACTTACTCTACCGACTGTTTAATGAATTAGGTTGCCGCTTGTTCGCAGCGCGTGAGTTTCGCTTTCATTGCAGTTGTAATCGGGCGCGGGGCGAAAATGCCATAAGCTCCCTGGGCAAAGAAGAGGCATTCGCGCTTCTGGCGGAACAAAATGGAAAAATCGCCGTAGACTGTCACTTTTGCGGACAGCACTATGCGTTTAAGGAAGAAGATTTACAGCGCTTGTTTAGCGGTTCGATGCACTGATTTGCGGGGATACCCAAAAATGCCGCGGCACTTTTCGCAAGGTGGCGCGGCATGGAGGTTCGATACAGTACCGGGTTTTAGTCGAGTAAACCCGTGTCAACGTAGGCTTGTTCAAGCGCAGTCACGTTCGGGATAACCAACTCTTCCATCCCGACTTTAACGGCCATATCCACAAATGGCGATTTCATGCCCAGGGTGTTTTCCACAATATCCGCTTCGCCAATTCGTACCATGCGGGGAATACCCTGAGTCGGAATTGCGATAAACGGCAAGCGGCTGTCCACACCCGTGTTGTTGAGCACCGCCATTCGGCCTTGCGGGTTCAGAGGCGTTAATTTGCCACCGTTAATAGCTTCAAAAACCACCACGGGTACGTAGGCATTGCGCCATTCGTATTTACCTAACATCCACTGGGGTGAATTCGGCACCGACTGTACCGGTTGCATCGGCGCCATTTCCGCTACGGTTACACTGGGAATGAGCAGTGTCGCCCCCAACACAGGCACCAACAAGCAGGCAATATTATCCGCCGGGTCAGCAGGTAGGGTTTCGTCACCACTCATAAATACAGATTCCCATAGTAAAGCGAGCGCGATAAAGCACTCAATTGTTAATAGCTTTCGGCGGAATTTGTCGCCGGTAAACAAACTGCCTGGCAAGATTTTCCGGCGAACCCTGATAACTTACCGCACCGGTGGCAATTGCTGAGACCGGCATAGAATCTACCGCACAGGTACCAGGCGACTGCGCCCACACCATGCCACCAGAACGGCGCATGTAACTACAGCTCTTTGAGCCATCGTCACCCATGCCAGAAAACACAATAGCACCAGCCCGATTGCCATAGTGGCGGGCCAAACGGGCCATCACCTGATCGGCTGATGGTCGATACGGCCCAAGCCAGGCCAGGCTGTTCGGTGCAATCACACCGCTATCATAAATGTCCACCTGATTATCCGGCGGTACCACATAAATACTTTTTTCACGCAGCACCCGCGACCGTTCGCAGGTTACAACACTCCACTGGGTGCTCAGCAGCAATGCTTTTTGCAAGCTGAGGCTTATTTCCGCGTTAATGTGCTGTGCGTAAACAAATGCAACGCCTTCTAATTCCGGCGAAAGCGCTTTCAAAAAACGGGTCACAGCCTCTGGGCCGCCCGTCGATGCAGCCAGTACCCAGACTTCTTGTGCCTTCGCGCCTTCCTCGGGCTTGGCCACACCGGTGCACAGCTGTAATTTAGCTGCGAAACGTTTGGCTCTGTCGTGACCACCAAGGTTGCCGTAGCACTCCATATCGTCGTATATCACCGGACAGTCGCTGCTTTCCAGGTGCTCGACAATCGCCAGTGCGCTGTCCTGCTGGAGATTCAAACGCACCACCCAGGCATCAACAGCAGGCAATTCTGCTAGGAGGTTTCTCACAGACGCCATTTTTGCGATGGCCACCCGATGACCGGTTGCTTCGACCAACGAAACCAGGTCGTTTAACTGGGCCTGCGAGTCAGCCAATACCCCGAAGGTCAGGGTTTCGGCGGCCAAGAGATCACCTCGCTTTTGCTTCTTCCAGCAATTCTGCAATGCTGGAGAGCAAAAGTTCTTCCTGGTATGGCTTACCCAGGTATTTGTTTACACCCAGACTCATAGCGCGTTCCCTATGCTTGTCGCCTGTACGCGAGGTAATCATGATAATTGGCAGATGGCGCAACCGGCTGCTGCTGCGAATGTTCTTCGCAACTTCGAAACCGTCCATGCGCGGCATTTCAATATCCAGCAGCATGAGATCGGGAATATCGTCATCCTGCAAAACCCGCAGCGCATCGACGCCATCTTTCGCAGTAATAACGTTAAAGCCTTCTCGCTCTAGAAAGCGCGTAGTCACCTTCCGGACGGTTACCGAGTCATCCACCACCATAACAGTTTTGGTGGTATCTACAGGCGCTTCTACCGGCGGCAAAGCATCCCGCAGACGCATTTCAATCACTTTGGCGTTGGCGATTTCTTTACGCATGAGTGCGTGCGGATCGAGGATCACAACCACGCTACCGTCACCCATCAGGGTCGCACCGGACAAGCCCTGCACCGCACTAAACTGCACACCCAGACTTTTCACCACAACTTCGCGGCTGCCCAGGAGGTTGTCCACTTGCACCGCCATGGCGTTATCTGCCGATCGCACCAGCAGCACAGGCAGAGGCAGTGCATGGCCATCGAGTTGCGGCAGAATGTCGTTGCTGAGCATCGACCCCAGGTAACGCACTTGATAATTTTCGCCGGCGTACTCGAAGCGCGCATCTTCGGTGGTGTAATAGTGTTCCAGTTCGAACGGGCTTACTCGCACAATACCTTCGATGGTATTCAACGGAATCGCGTAAGTATCCTGACCAATTTCAACCATCAGGGCGCGGTTGACCGAAACGGTGAATGGCAGGCGAACAATGAACTCCGTACCCTTACCCCATGCCGAGTCGATGGTAACTGAGCCACCAAGCGCTTTAATCTCGGACGTTACAACGTCCAAACCTACGCCACGACCAGAGATCTGCGTTACTTTTTCTGCGGTACTGAAACCCGCGTGCAGAATAAACTGCATAACATCGAAATCGCTCAGACCAGCGTCAGCACTCATAAGCCCGCGCTCGATCGCTTTTTCCCGTACACGACGCAAATCAATCCCACGCCCGTCGTCGGCAAGGCGAATAATGACATCACCACCTTCGCGGCCGAGCGTAAGTACAATACGGCCCGTTTCCGATTTACCTGCGCCCAAGCGATCATCCGGGGCTTCGATACCGTGGTCCACCGCATTGCGCAGCATGTGCTCCAGCGGCGGCACCATACGCTCTAGCACCGAACGGTCCAGCTCACCTTCGACATTGTCCAGCTCGAAGCTCACACTCTTGCCCAGTTCGCTGGAAACCTGACGCACGATACGACGCAGACGCGGGACCAAGCGTGAGAAAGGTACCATGCGCGAGCGCATCAGACCTTCCTGCAAAGTAGTGTTAATGCGTGACTGTTGCAGCAGTAACGTTTCTGTATCGCGAATATTATCGGTCAGGGTTTCCCGTAAATCGATAAGGTCGGAAGCAGACTCAATCAGCGAGCGCGAAAGCTGCTGCAAGTGAGAGTAACGGTCCATCTCCAGTGGGTCGAAATCTTCGTGCGCGGCCATCTGCTCCTGGCGGAACAAGACCTGCGCTTCGGTTTCAATATCCAGTCGACGCAGCTGTTCCTGGAGGCGGAACAGTGTGGAATCAATATCGTCAAGCGAATTGGAAAAATCACTTACCTGCTGTTCAATACGCGCGCGGTTGATTGATGTTTCCCCCGCGAGGTTTACCAGCTCTTCCAGCAACTCGGCTGATACCTTAATGACCTCCTGCGGGCCGCTCGGCTTGCGCGCGATCGCTTGGCCACCTGGAGTGGCTGCCGGTGATGGCATTGTAAACTCACCGACGTCGGGCGCCTTAGGTTTGGGCGCAAATGGCACTACATTCGATTCTGCCGCTGGAGTCACTGTTTGCAGCGGTGCAGCGTCTGCAACCGGTGGAATCTCTTCCACCTCAGCCCCGCTCACGCTTGCATCCCCAGGTTGGACTTCTGCTGTTACTTCTGCTGTTACTTCTGCAGGCACGTCTGCAGATGCCTGAGCGCTATCCAGATCGCCGGCAACAAATGCTTGTATCGCGCGCACGCCACTCAATACCTGATCCTGGTACGAATGCATGGTACGGAAAAATGGTTCGTCGACTTCCTGCAATTTTGAACCAATCAGGAAGGATTCATAGTTGTGGGTGAGCTCACCCAGATTCGTCATACCCGCTAGACGTGCGCCACCTTTGAGTGTGTGCAACACACGTTTTATTTCTTCTGCCTGGCTCAAGTCGCTCCAATCACCCTCCCAGGCATGAACGGCTTCGTCCAACTGCTCGATCAATTCGTCCGCCTCCTCCAGGAAGATATCAAGAATATCCTGGTCGAAGTCTTCGTCATTGACGTCAATGGTATCCAGTAAGCCAGCGACGGTCGCACCAGCAGCGGGCTGGACAGCGTCTTCGACCTGAGCCGAGTGCACGGTTTCAGATTCCTGACCTGGCTGCGCGATTTCTTGGGGAGCTTCGGCTTCTATTTCGAAGTTTTCAACACTTGGCGGCTCAACAATGTCCGGGCTATCCAGATCAGCGAGGAGTTGCTCGCCCATGTCCGCCACTTCAGAAATACCATTATCGATTGCTTCCAGGCTGACAGGGGCACCATCAGCAGAACCCTCTTCATCTGAGGCATAGTGTTCACCTGGTACAAAGTTTTCACCTGGTACAAAGTTTTCACCTGGTACAAAGTTTTCACTTGGTACATAGTCTTCACCCGGTGCACTGTCTTCGGGTGAAGCCGGAGTCGTTGTCAGCCCTGCCTCGCTGGAAAGTACGGTGGCGTCTGCGGAGAGATCCTGACCGAACTCCGCGGGTGCAAGCTCAGAGACATCATTCTGGGGCGGTAAGTCATCGCTTGTTCCAATGACTTCTACACCAAAGTCATTGGTGCCCAAATCCTCGCCAACAAAACTCGCGCTCCCCGGATCACTGCCAAGAGGCTCTTCAAGCGTAATTTCATCAACGGATATCGCTTCGCTCGATAACGCATCGCTAGTATCGATCTCGATGACGCCGTCATCACCTGAGAAGTCATCGCTCCCAGGTTGTTCGATCAGAGACTCAGCCGGCGTATCAGCCTCGAAGCCCGGCTCTACTTCAGAATCGGTTGGGTTTGCGTCCAGTTCAAAGCTGGGAATACTTTCATCGACTGTCAGCGTCGGTAATTCATCGACGGTATAGGTATCCGCATCTGGCAGAAGATCCCCCTCAAACGGGGCGTCGAGCACGGGCGGCTGCTCATCGTCACTCAGGGTGATCTGATGTTCGTCACCAAGCGGCTCATGGTCGTCGTCGTTAAGTTCCTCGTCGGAAAACGGGCTCGAGAAATCGGCCGTCAGGACATTTTCCGCTGGTGCCTCGATACGAATCACAAGGTCTTCTTCGGCGGCGCTTTCACCAGATTCATCAATTGAGGGCTCGTCAACAGCCGCTGAATTTGGCTCTTCGACCGGCTCATCAAACAGCGCTTCAGCGCCGGTATCGCTCGCCGTGTAGGGCTCGACCACCGGAGTAGAAAGCGCTGCAGATTCTTCGCCGTGATGAATCAGCGACGCCAGAGCAGAGGTGATCTCTTCGGATGGCGAACTGACGTTTTGTCCGGCCGCCACCGCATCAACCATGTCCAGTAGAGTATTGTGACCGGCGGACAGAATAGTGAAAAAGTCCTCGTTGAGGAGCTGATGTCCCGCATCGGCCTGCTTATACAGCTGACAAAGTTGTGCCGCCAAACCCGCCATGTCCGGCAGATTGGCCTGCCGTGCGCCGGTGCCGAGCGTACTCAGTTCGCTCACCACGGACGCGCCATGTTCGAACGCACCGCCCTTCTCTTGCCAGTCGGCGATCAGCTGGTCCGCATCCAGCAGAAGATTCATTTCCTCTGCCATAAAAATGGACAACAGTCTCGGATCGACCTGCTGCTGACCTTCTTTTTCCTGATCTTTCAGACGAATAAGGTGCCCGACAGCCAGTTCGCGCAACTCTGCGGTACGGGCAACAAACTGGTCCAGCTGGCGAATTTCCAGATTTTCACCCGCTTCAAGCTGGGTGAGCGCCTGCGCGGTGTAGCTGACAGCGTCGCGGTATAGCTGGAGAATATCTTCATTGATATCCACCTGATAGCTAATCAATTCTTTTGCAAAGGCCTCGAGTGGCTCTGCCATGGCGGCAATTGGCGTAACCTGCGCCATTTTCGCACTGCCCTTGAGGGTGTGCAGCGCGCGCTGGAAGTCATCGCTGGGTGGTGAGTACAGCGGCGCATCCGCCTCCATTTTTGCGATAAACGCATTCATGGTCGCTAAGTGACTATGGGCTTCCGACGAGAATATCTCCCACAACACCAGGTTTTCATTGTCACTGTCGTCTTCATCCCCCGAAATATCCGCCTGAGTCTCGGGCTCTGCAGCTGCAGGTTCTTGTTGCTGCTCAGCTGCTACCACCTTTTTTGGCGGTGCCGTCAGATCAGGCAGTTGCGGGTGTCCCCCATCTGGGACAGAGGCAAGTTCAGCGGGGGTATCTCCAGCAGCAAGACTTTCCGCCCACGCCATATACTGTTCGCACAGGGCTTTTTGCGGATTGCGTTTGCGCCGTTCAAATGCGGTGACCAGTACGGGCAGCACGTGCAGTACCAGCTCAATCATGTGGCCGTGTGCGGGGCCTACGTTAACCGTGTTATCAATCACACGGTTAAGCATGTTCTCTATGGACCAAGCGAGCTCACCAATATCGTAGGCTTCGACCATGCGTCCACTGCCTTTGAGCGTGTGGAAAGCGCGGCGCACCACCACGAGTGAATCCTGATCCTGAAAATTCGCTCGCCATTTGGGGAAGTATTCGTCCAGCGTCTCACGAACCTCGCCAGCTTCTTCGATAAAGATCTCGATAATCTCATCGTCGATGTCGCTTTCGATCTCCGGCTCGTCATCATCGACGGTGATGGCATCTAACGATACCCCGGGTTGCGGCTGCTGCTCAGGTTCAGCGGCGGGTGCATCGTTAACAGCGGCAGTCGGTACTTCAGATTGATCGGGCGCTGGGGTTTCAGCAGCGCTGGTCGCAGCGAGTAACGGGTACCCAAGGCTTGCCATCGATTCTTCGGCAACGTCCAACAATGAACTGGGGTCGCCATCCATATCGTCGAGACGACGCTCGAGATAATATTCGACACTTGCGATAGCATCAGCGAGTGTATCCAGCGAGTTCCAGCCCGGCTGTTCGTCCCGCTCAATTAACTCGGCTTGAATGTAAGCCGCACAGCGATCAAGTATCGCGGCAGGGCGTGGCAACGGGATAATTTCAAGCCCGCCGCGGATATCATGCAGCAGGCTGCCCACGTTGAGCAGATGGCTCTTGTCCCACTTCGACGAGATGTATTCGACAATCGCGTCCTTCGCCTGCTCGAGCCCGTGTTGGCACTCCTTTATGACGGTCACTTTGGCCTGGTCGATTTCAATCTCGCGTTCGTTCACACTGGCGAGATCGCGATTGGTACCGACCACTTTGGCAATGGCTTCCAAGCGGTGTTCAATTTCGATGATTTTACCGGCAACATCTAGCAGCCGCGCTTCATCAACGGTGTTAAGTCCGCTAAGTTCCGTGAGCACGTCAATTTGCTGGTTGATGTGCTTGCGAAGGTCGCCGATACCCAGAATCGCGAGCGTATCAGCCACGCGCTTCACGACAGGCAGCACCTCCCGCAGATCTTCGGGCTGGCCTTGGCCGGTCAGGCAGGTGTCTAGAACGTGCTTGATAGAGTTAATTTCTTCGTTGAGCGCTACAACTACCGAGCGGATTGCGTCCGGATCCGGAGCTGAGAGGGAATTTTTATCGTTGGAATCACCAATGGTGACGCCCGCAAGTAACGCATTTTTCAGGTTGTAGCGCGCTTTAACACGATTAATTTTCTTGCCGCCGTCTTCAGCGCGGGCTACGTAGTAAAGCAGGTTTTTCAACAGGCTTTCGCGCGGGGTTGCATCCAACGAGCCTGGCGCTTTTTCACCCATCAGTCGCAGTTCGCGTGCAAGGTGTCGCAACAACCCCCGCACGGCCACGCTCAACTCAATGTCGTCGCGCAACAGACCTTCAATCAACGCGGCAGACACTTCCCAGATCGGGTGGCATTGTGTTCCCGACGTCAGCGCTTCAAGACGACTGAACACCTTGTCGAGGTACCCCAGGTTCTCATCGACTTTGATACCGCGCAGCACACTGGCAGCAGCAAACTGGTACATTTCGCGCAGTTTTTTCAAGACCTGCTGCAGTTTGCTCTTGTCAGTGGTAATCGGATGGCGCTGGCCGCTCACACTAGCGGTCAGGGAAAGATCAGGCGAAAAGAGGTTGGTTTCACTCAGATAGCTCTGATTGCGAACTGCACGCAGATCATTGAGTAACGGCAGTACGAGGCCAGGGTTGTCCTCTTTATGCGCTTTAACGTGATCCAGGTAAGTGGGTAGCTGTAACAGAGAGCGCATAAGCACTTCTTGCGCTTCAGGTACACTGGTGACTTTGTTGTCCATCAAAGCCTGAGCGAGGTGCTCCATTTCCTCTGCCAACAGAGATGCACCGTGAAACTCCACCATTTGCAAACTGCCGTGCACCTGATGAATGTATGTCAGACAGAAGCGCATCTTCGTGGCATCTTTCGAATCTTCCACGAAGGATTCCAGGGCTTGTCGCGCTTCTTTGAGTGTCTCGTCGATTTCCTCAATCACCCAATCGAGCGCGGCAAAGTTACGTTTATCGCTCATACAAGAAAGCCCTGCACCATAAATTTCTTAACAGTCTAAACTGCTGCTTTTCGAATATACGCCTGGACGTCGTCCACCGGCGCACGCACCATGTCCGGGTGCGACCAGTCAACAACCTCGCCGAGCCCAACCACCAGAACACCGCCTGGTTTTAGATGATCGACAAAGGCGTTCATAATTTCGTGTCGCAACCAACGACGAAAATAAATCAACAGGTTCTGGCAAAAAATCACATTCTGATCAATACCTGGCATTTCGTTGATGTTGAGCACATTCGCATGGTTGAAACACACACGCTGCTTGAGCTCCGGGTCTATCTGGTAGCGCCCGTTTTCAAGTTGTTTGAAATAGCGCTGACGAACATGGGGTTCCAGCATTTCCACTTTGCGCTGAGGGTAAACACCCGACCGCGCAATTCCCAACGCGGCACGACTGATATCTGTCGCTATTACACCGTAGTACGGGTCGAGTTGCGCCAGACTAAAGCAATCGTTTAAAACCATGCTCAGCGTGTAGGGCTCTTCACCAGAGGAACAGCCAACACTCCAGATATCAAACGAACCCTTGAGGGTTTTATTGTTTATCTGGTTTTGCAGATAACCGCGTACAAAGTCAATGGAGGGGCGATGTCGGAAAAAACTGGTCTCTTTTACAACCAGGCGGTCAATGAGCACAGCCCACTCGATCATCCCGGAAACACCATCCACAACACGGTTGTAGTACTGTGAATAATCCGTCTGCCCCAGCTCACGCATGCGCATCGTGACCTGAGTTTGTAGAAACACCCGCTGCTGGTCGCTCAAGCATATACCCGCACGGTCCTCCAGCAGTTTGCTCCATTGAGCAAACTGTTTGTCAGTGAGGTCCGGCGCTGCCTGAAGTGACCAAATCATGGAATGCTACCTTGCCCTTAAACGCGCGCGTTTTCGTCGTCTTCTTCTTCAAGCGGATGCAGTAATGTAGGGTCATCGTCGTCCAGCGCGTCGTCCAGCGAAAGGTCGACAACCTCTTCATCCAAATCATCCACATCCATATCGGCGCCGTCTTCCATCGCCATATCGTAATCGTCATCATCGTCGCCGCTGGCTTCGGTCATTTCATCAGGCAGCTTGAAGCCCGATACCGAACCACGCAGTTCCACGGCCAAATCGGACAGGTTACCAATCGCCGCAGCGGTTGCATTGGTACCGGCGGAGGTTTGCGAGGTAATTTCCTGAATCACGTTCATCGTGTTAGAAATGTGGCCCGCAGAGGAGGCCTGCTGACGCGCAGCGTTCGAAATGTTCTGAATCAATTCAGCCAAGCTGGCCGATACTGCCTCGATTTCTTCCAGTGCCACACCCGCATCTTGTGCCAGACGGGCTCCACGTACCACTTCGGCCGTGGTTTGTTCCATCGAGATAACGGCTTCGTTGGTATCGTTCTGAATCGTTTTTACCAGCGATTCAATCTGTTTGGTTGCTGTTGCGGAACGTTCCGCAAGGCGCTGAACCTCATCCGCTACCACCGCGAAGCCGCGGCCTGCGTCACCGGCCATCGACGCCTGGATCGCGGCGTTAAGAGCCAGAATGTTGGTCTGGTCAGCAATGTCGTTAATCAAAGATACGATGTCACCAATTTCCTGCGAAGATTCACCCAGTCGCTTGATACGTTTCGACGTATCCTGAATCTGCTCACGAATGGTATCCATGCCGCGGATGGTGTTCTGTACCACTTTTGCGCCGTTGTTCGCGATCGATACCGACCGCTCCGCAACGCCAGCGGATTCGGCGGCGTTCGCCGATACCTGGTCGATGGTAACCGCCATTTCGTTCACCGCCGCAGATGCCCCGGCGATTTCCTGCGCCTGGTGCTCCGATGCCTCAGCCAGATGCAGCGCTGTTTGCTGTGTATCTTTAGAACCGTCCACAACCCGCTCGGAGGTTTCGTTAATGCGCGAAACCAGTACCCGCAGCTGGTCGATGGTGTAGTTAATGGAGTCCGCAATTGCACCCGTAAAATCTTCGGTTACCGTTGCCGTGGTAGTCAGGTCACCATCCGCAAGGTCAGCCAGCTCATCCAGCAGTCGCAAAATTGCATTCTGGTTTCGCTCGTTGGTTTCCGCGGTTTCTTTCGCGCGACGGTTGGTGGCGCGGATAAGCGAGTAACCAATACCGATCAAGAACAACAGCCAGACTGCGCCGACGACTAGAAGAATGTTGTTGTTCCAGCTGCGCTTGCTGGGCAATTGCACGATAGCATCCGAGAGAGCACCCAGGGTTTGCAGAATCAGAGGACCGTCATCCAGCACACTGGTGGTCGCCTGACGAGCGCGAAACAGTGCAGGAGCCGCTTCGAAGATTTCACGCACCGAGCCACTTACGAACTCAAACAGTTCAGAAATTTCTTCCAGAGAAGAGATCGCCTCGGGGTCGGTAACCCGGGATATGCTCATGGCCACATCGCCATTTTTCATCCCTTCGAGAACTTTTCCGAACAGGCTGGCGTCCAAGTTAAACTGATCCGCTGCACGGTCGGCATCTTCACCACCGCGCAGCATCTTGTCGACGTTACGACCGATGCGCTCCGCACGCCAGGACTGCATCTGAGCAACAGACACCTGATCCGCTGGTGCGCGGTTCTCAAGGAGAATTTCTACGATATTGTTGTGTTCCGCCTGAAGTTCTGGGAGCGACTCGTTCAGGGTGGTAGCAACATCGTGCAGGAAGATAATAGTGTCTTCGTTTTCGGTGATTACCTGGATATTCTGCTTTACCCGGGTCCATACGCCGTTAAACGCAGCTAGCGGCTCCGCCAGCACGATGCGTGTTTGTGGATCCGCAGACTGCAGCTGACTCCAGGAGCGCTCCATGGAGGAGACAACTTCTTTCAGATCGCCAAATGCCTCCTCGCGCCCCGCTGTCGCATCTCGAGACAGAGACGCCAACCGGAAGGACGATGCACGCAAGTCACTGGCCTGCTGCAGGTACTGCTGGTCGCGCTGCGCATAGGAGAACAGCTCATAGATAATCAGGCCGATCAGACCGGTCAATACAACCAGGCCGGTTATCAGAATTGCCAGCACCGGGTTGGTTTTGGCCCGGGCCAACAGGCCCTCAGAATCACTCTTCATACGACGCTCCCAAGCGAATGTATGTCAATGCAAGGTGGCTTTGCGCCACTCCTTTTAATTAAGACCTCTCCTCGCCAACGCGAGGGAAGAACCACGCCAATTTACCCGAACGCCCGTCCGGGGACAGGCGTTCGGGAAAAACCGTTAAAACACACTGCGCTAGACGAGCGCCGCGTTTGTAAAGCGATTGTCACCCGCCAGTCGAGCCATGCTGAATACCGGCCACTTTTCGCCGTGCATATCGTTGTATGCGCCTTCAACAAAACCTTCGATACTTTCCGGCATACCATCGTCCACCTGGGTGTAACTATCCGAGGTGAAGTGCTGCATTCCGAAGGCCCGATCCACAACAATACCGCTGTAGAGCGAGTCAGTTTCCAATACCAGCACCCGCTGGTGCTTCTTGGGGCTGGTCATGCTGCCACCGAAAAACAGCGCGAGATCGAAGAGCGGCAGCAAGCGACCGCGGACATTAGATAAACCGATAACCCAGGGCTGCACCCCTGGCAAGCGGGTAGCGGATGGAAGCTCCATAAGTTCTGACACATGGCTCATTGGAGCAACAAACTTTTGCCCCAGCAACGCAAAGCCAATTCCGCTCCAGCGCGGAGCGGCGTCCTGGCGGGCGGGCAGTCCCGCCGCAGAAGTGCGACTGCGCTGTGCCAGGTTAGCCAACACATGGAAAGCAGAATCACTCACAGTTTGCATCTCCCGACATTTGACGGTCGAAATCGAACGTCAAATCAAACGCCCACTTTTTCCATCGTTGAAAACAGTTCTTTCTCATCGATCGGTTTGGTGAGGTATGCTTTAGCACCTTGGCGCATACCCCAAACGCGATCGGTTTCCTGATCTTTTGTGGTAACAATAATGACAGGAATATGACCGGTTTCGGCCGCTTTTGTGAGTTGGCGCGTCGCCTGAAAGCCATTGAGGCCAGGCATAACAATATCCATCAGAATAACGTCTGGCAGTTCCGCCTTCGCGGTTGCCACACCCTCTTCACCGTTGGTAGCCGTTATCACGGAGTGGCCGTTCTTTTCCAACATCCCGGTGAGTTTATAAGTTTCGGTTGGTGAATCATCAACAATCAGCACTTTGGCCATGAGTCCCCCAGTATTACTGGCAATTCGTTGTTCGGTTCCTAAGGATTAACTCGCGCGAGCCACTTTCACATGGGCTTCGATCGCGCCGATCAGCTCACCCTTGCTGAACGGCTTTGTCAGGTACTGGTCTGAACCCACAATACGGCCCTTCGCCTTGTCGAAAAGACCATCTTTACTGGAAAGCATTATTACGGGTGTCGATTTGAATTCACTGTTGTTTTTGATCAGTGCACAGGTTTGATAACCGTCGAGACGGGGCATCATAATGTCGACAAAAATGATGTCTGGACGGGTGTCGGCAATTTTTGCGAGGGCATCAAACCCATCCGTTGCCGTGACCACAGTACAACCGACTTTTTGCAACAGCGTTTCCGCTGTTCGCCGGATGGTTTTACTGTCGTCGATAACCATCACTTTCAAGTGCTCTAGATTAACGTCCATAGAGTGACCTTGTTTCAGTTCTCTGGTATTTAAGTAGGGCGCCACAAAATAAAACTATTAAGCGACAACTTTTAACATAGTTTTCCAGTGTAATCCATAAATGCTTGAAAAAAATAGAAATCTACGTTTTTTGCCCACTGGATCAAATGTGAAATCAAAGTAACATTTCTTATACCTTACCTTTTATAATCGTCCAATATTGGCGGTTTCGCCAACCAGCAAACCTATTTTTTCGGGGTAGAAAATTTGTCACACACACTTCGCATTGGTGTGGTAATGGATCCCATTTCCAACATCAGTTTCAAGAAAGACACCACGCTCGCAATGCTGCTGGCAGCACAAGAGCGCGGCCATCAATTGTTTTATATGGAAATTCAGGACCTGCTCCTGGATCAGGGCAGCGCTCGCGCGAACATGGCTACATTATCTGTCGCCAATGACGCAGCCAACTGGTTCACGCTTGGCGAAAAAAGTTTGCTGGATTTGAGCGAACTGGACGTCGTGCTTATGCGAAAAGATCCACCTTTCGACAATCAATATATCTATGCGACATATATTCTTGAGCGCGCCGAGCAGCAAGGTACTTTAATTGTTAACAAACCGCAGAGTCTTCGCGACTGCAACGAAAAGGTTTTCGCCACGCAATTCCCGCAGTGCTGTCCCCCGGTCACAGTGTCCCGTGATACCCGTTTATTGCGCGAGTTTCATCAACAACACGATGACGTGATCTTTAAGCCGCTGGACGGTATGGGCGGCAGTGGTATTTTTCGTTGCCGCGCCGATGACCCAAATGTCAGCGTGATACTCGAAACACTGACCGACGCCGGCGCGAGTTTTATTATGGCGCAAAAATTTATCCCGGATATCCGCAATGGTGACAAGCGGGTGCTAGTGGTAAACGGCGAGCCGATCCCCTATTGTTTAGCGCGCATTCCCGCAGAAGGCGAAACCCGAGGTAATCTTGCCGCAGGCGGCAGCGGAGTTGCACAGCCACTTAGCGAACGCGACCGTTGGATCGTCGCGCAGGTTGCGCCGACGTTAAAAGAAAAGGGGCTCCTCTTTGTCGGCCTGGATATTATTGGCGACTACCTGACAGAAATTAATGTCACCAGCCCCACATGCGTGCGGGAAATAGACGCTGCGTTCGACACCCGCATCGCAGAAAAACTCATGCTCGCCATTGAAGGCATTCGCAACAACAGATAATGACTATGGCAGCAGTAGCAGATGGCGGTGGCTCGGACCGCCTCATATTCGGTATGTTTCTCGCGTCAGCATTGCATGCAATGCTGATTCTCGGTGTCGACACGGGCGCGCACAATGGCACGAAACTCGCTCCCACACTTAATATTACGCTCGCCACGCACAAGAGTAACAACTCACCAGATAAAGCCGATTTTTTGGCGCAATTTAATCAGCAGGCAAGTGGCACTGCCGACAGCGTCAAAGAGGTGACCACCGACAAACTCGCTGAAATTGAAGACACCCAGGTACGCGACGTTAATCCCTTGCCGCAGCGAAAAGCGAGCACCGACACCCCATCAACTGCGCAACTGCTCGCAACCACTCGACCGCGAGATCGAGCCATAACACGGCAGGATGACACCGCTATAAAATCCGTAAGTGACATCAGTGATGGCGCGCTCGTAGACGCGCCTTTAGAAAGTACGGAAATTGCCAGCCTGCGAGCCAAACTGGATCGCGAGCGCCAGGCACTGGCCAACAAACCCCGCACTCGGCGCCTAACTTCAGCGTCCACCAAAGCGTCTTATGACGCCGCCTACCTGAATGACTGGGCATTTAAAGTTGAGAGCGTGGGCAACGCAAATTTTCCTGCCGAAGCACTGCAACAAGCGATTTTTGGCAGCCTTCGGGTCGCTGTTTTAATTGATCGCTATGGAAAGGTTAAACGGGTGGAAATTCTCGAGAGTTCCGGTCACCGTCTCCTGGACGACGCAACCCGGCAAATTGTGCGGCTGGCCTCCCCTTTTCCACCGCTGCCAGAAGAAATGCTGGAGCACGCAGATCAACTGGAAATTATTCGGACCTGGCGGTTTGAACTTTCCGGAATGAGTACAACTCGTTAATCCACTCTTATAGCAGTGACGTAAATTTATGCCAAAAGACAGTTTTCGCTTGTTTTATATAAAAGCGGACGCATACTGAAAGCATGACTCGATACCTCTCTCAAGATACCCCCGAAAGTCTTCGCGACCATTTTCTGGTGGCGATGCCGGGACTCAACGACCCAATCTTTTCGCGTTCGGTGACTTATGTTTGCGATCACAGTGAACAGGGTGCTATGGGGATCGTTATCAACCAGCCTCTGGATCTTAAGCTCGGTGATATCTTCGAGCAACTTGCGATAGAACACACGCCACAACCGGTGGATAGACCGGTGTTAGCGGGCGGGCCAGTTAATATGCAGCGCGGGTTTGTGCTGCACCGGGATACAGGCAATTGGGAGTCGACACTGCACATTACCGCCGAAATTTGCCTCACGGCATCGCGGGATATCGTGAGTGCAATGGCCATGGATGAAGGCCCCAAAAGTGCAATCTTTGCACTCGGTTATGCCGGCTGGAGCCCCGGACAATTGGAGGGCGAACTAGCCAATAACTCCTGGCTGGTAGTACCGGCAGAAACGGGGATTATCTTCGACACGCCGGTGGAAGAGCGCTGGAACGCCACCGCAAAACTGTTGGGTATCGACCTCAATCTTATTTCATCCGAAGCCGGGCATGCCTGAACCCCGCAGCGAAGAAACCATCCTGGCGTTCGACTTCGGCACCCGCAGTATCGGCGTTGCAGTCGGCCAAACGCTGACGCAAAGCGCCAGCGAACTCCCCACCTTAAAAGCTAAAGACGGCATCCCCGATTGGCAGCAACTCGAGCAGCTTTTCAGCGACTGGCGGCCGAACCTAGTTGTAGTTGGCTTACCGGTGAATATGGATGGCAGCGAAATGGAAATGACCAGGCGCGCACGTAAGTTTGGCAATCGGCTCAACGGCCGTTTCAATCAAACGGTGGCATTTTTTGACGAACGACTCACCACGCGAGCGGCCAAAGAGGAAGCGGCGGCGCATGGCCATCGCGGCAACTACCGCGCAAAACCCGTCGACTCGATTGCGGCAAGGCTCATCCTCGAAGGGTGGATGAGCGAGCGGGCCAGTAACAGCTAATCGCGTTAACCGGCCACACAAAACCTTGCTTAAAAAGGTTAAAACTTGCGAGTGCGATGCGAATCATCTTCCTGAATACTCAGTTCATCGGCCGCATTTTTCAGGTATTCGGCATCACTCTCTGAGCCCAGTTTAATCATCAAGCGCAAATCGTTCGGCGAATCCGCGTGCGAGAGCGCATCTTCATAGGTAATTTCACCTGCGTCATAAAGTTCGTACAACGCCTGATCGAACGTCTGCATTCCCTGCTCGTTGGATTTTTTCATCAGCTCTTTCAGCTCGTGCACTTCGCCTTTGCGAATTAAATCCTGAGCGAGTGGCGTATTTAAGAAAATCTCCAAACACGCACGCCGCCCTTGCCCGTCTGGGGTAGGAATCAGCTGCTGGGCAACAATCGCTCGCAGGTTTAACGACAAATCCATCCATAGCTGGCTGTGACGGTCGGCCGGAAAGAAGTGAATAATACGGTCCAAGGCCTGGTTCGCATTGTTCGCATGCAAGGTCGCCAGACAGAGATGTCCGGTTTCCGCAAACGCAATCGCGTGATCCATGGTTTCACGAGCGCGCACCTCACCAATCAGAATGACGTCTGGTGCTTGTCGCAAAGTATTTTTCAGCGCGACTTCAAAGGATTCCGTATCAATACCGACTTCGCGTTGAGTGATAACACAACCCTGATGCTGATGAATAAATTCGATAGGGTCTTCAATGGAAATAATATGCCCTTTGGAGTTGCGATTGCGGTGACCGATCATCGCGGCGAGAGAGGTGGACTTACCAGTACCGGTCGCCCCCACAAACAGCACCAAACCGCGCTTGACCATCGCCAGCTCTTTAATGGTTTCCGGTAGGCCCAGATCATCAATTTTTGGAATTTGTGTTTCGATTCGACGCAACACCATACCCGCCAGGTTGCGCTGATAGAAGGCGCTGGCACGAAACCGCCCGATTCCTCGTGCACTAATCGCGAAGTTGAGTTCCTTGGTTTCCAAAAACTCTTTGCGCTGCTTTTCGTTCATCACACTGAGCACGGTTTCGCGGCTCTTTTCCGGCGACAGTGGCGTCGACGAAACGGGAACCACTTTACCGTGTAATTTCATGGACGGCGGAACACCGGCCGTAATAAACAAATCCGACGCACCTTTTTCAACCATCAACGCCAGCAGGCGATCAAAATCCATAGAAATTCCCAGTTGTTAGCATGATCAAACAAGTAATTACCCAAACGCTTAGAAAGCGTCCGGCATCTTGGCTTTTTCGCGCGCGACTTCGCGCGAAATAATGCGGCGCTCGACTAAATCCGCCAGACATTGATCCATCGTTTGCATTCCGATGGCGCCGCCGGTTTGAATAGCAGAGTACATTTGCGCCACTTTGTCTTCGCGAATCAGGTTGCGAATGGCCGGTGTGCCACGCATGATTTCATGTGCAGCAACACGCCCGCCGCCATTTTTTTTCATTAGTGTTTGCGAAACCACCGCCTCCAGGGATTCCGACAACATTGAGCGCACCATGGCTTTTTCATTGGCGGGAAACACGTCGACAACCCGGTCGATGGTTTTTGCCGCCGAAGTGGTATGCAGCGTGCCGAACACCAAATGACCGGTTTCCGCGGCAGTTAACGCCAATCGGATGGTCTCAAGGTCCCGCATCTCGCCCACCAGAATAATGTCCGGGTCTTCCCGCAACGCGGAGCGCAACGCCTCGGCAAAGCCATGTGTATCGCGGTGTACTTCACGCTGGTTTACCAGGCACTTTTTGCTCTCGTGCACGAATTCTATCGGGTCTTCAATAGTCAGAATATGGTGATATTTGTTTTCGTTGATGTAGTCCATCATCGCCGCAAGCGTGGTAGATTTACCGGAACCGGTCGGCCCGGTCACCAGCACCAACCCGCGGGGCACTGAGGACACATCGCGAAAGACCTGCCCCATGCCCAGTTCCTCCATGGTAAGCACCTTGGAGGGGATCGTTCGAAATACCGCGCCTGCACCACGGTTCTGGTTAAATGCGTTTACCCGGAAACGCGCCACGCCCGGCACTTCGAAGGAGAAATCCGTTTCCAGGAACTCCTCGTAGTCCTTGCGCTGCTTGTCGTTCATAATTTCGTAGATGAGGCCGTGTACCTGCTTGTGCTCCATCGGCGGCAGGTTGATACGACGCACATCGCCATCGACGCGGATCATTGGCGGCAAGCCAGCAGAGAGGTGTAAATCCGATGCGCCCTGCTTCGCTGAGAACGCCAATAATTCGGTAATATCCATAGAAAAGCCTTGTGAAAATCAGAGTCTGGAAGGTTACGTAAGTATATGCACAAGATCCAAGACAGGATAACTCAAGTTAACATACGAATTAAAAATGCGGCATCGAACGCCGGCAGAAACCCGCAGGCCATCACACTACTGGCGGTCAGTAAACGCCAGCCAAACGCGCTGATTCAAGCGGCATATGACGCAGGCCTGCGAGATTTTGGCGAAAATTACCTGCAGGAGGCTGTCGAAAAAATCGCCGTGTTAGCCATGCCCGAAGCACGCTGGCATTTTATCGGCCCCATCCAAAGCAATAAAACCCGCGCAATCGCAGAGCACTTCCAGTGGGTGCACTCCGTCGACAGGTTGAAAATCGCCCAGCGCCTCAGCGAACAGAGATCGCCCGCTTTACCTCCCCTGCAAATATGCCTGCAGGTAAATATCGATAACGAAGACACCAAATCCGGTGTCAACGTCACTGAACTGGAAACCCTGGCACTCGCAGTGGCTGAGCTGCCGCATCTGCAGTTGCGAGGGTTGATGACTATTCCAGCGACCCAATATACAGCAGATAACTCGCCCTTTGTGCGCTTGCAAACGTTATTTGAGCGCTTGAAAAAGCACCCCCAGCTCGCCAATATGGACACCCTTTCGATGGGCATGTCCGGCGATATGGAAGATGCTATTGCCGCTGGCTCCACCCAGGTGCGCATCGGCACTGCCCTATTCGGCGAGCGAACCCATTAAACCGGATGCGATCTGACCCGTATCCGATACCAGATTTTCAGGACCACAGATGACAGACTCACAGCCCACAGTGGCGTTCATTGGCGCGGGCAACATGGCGGGCAGCATATTCGGCGGCCTGGTCGCAAACGGCTATAACGCTCAGCGCATTATTGCCAGCGACCCAAAGCCCGACGCACTTGCAAAGCTTCAGGCATCGCTCAATATTCGCACCACCACCGACAACCGCGAAGCTCTTGCCGCCGCCGACATCGTTGTGCTGGCAGTAAAGCCGCAAGTAATGAAGGCTGTGTGCTGCGACCTGGCACCGCACTTAAAACCCGGGACCCTGGTTATCTCGATTGCCGCCGGCATCAGTGCCGCGAGCTTGCACACCTGGCTAGGAGGCAATCAGGACTTGGCGCTAGTGCGCTGCATGCCAAATACGCCGTCGCTGGTGCAGGCTGGCGCCAGTGGCTTGTTTGCCACCCCCAGTGTGAGTGACAAGCAAAAGCAACAGGCCGAGTCCATAATGGCGGCCGTCGGCAGCGTCTGCTGGGTCAATAACGAGGAAGACATTCACGCGGTTACCGCGGTTTCCGGCAGTGGTCCGGCTTATTTCTTTTTAATGATCGAAGCCATGACTGACGCCGGGGTTGCCCAGGGCCTGAACAAAGACACCGCTGCGCGTTTAGCGTTGGATACCGCCTACGGCGCCGCTAAACTGGCAGTAAACAGCGATGTGGATGTCGTGGAGCTGCGCCGCCGGGTTACCTCCCCGAACGGCACCACCGCAGAGGCTATCGCATCCTTCGAAAACAACAACTACCGTGTAATTGTTGCCAATGCCATGCAGGCCTGCGCTGACCGTTCCCGGCAGCTGGCAGAGCAACTGGCGGATTGACCCAACAGACATCCGCCCTTTATTTGCCTATTCACCAGGAACCATTCACCAGGAATAATAGAAAGAGTCTGCTATGAACCCCTTTATCGAAATCGGTATTTATGTCGTCCACACGCTGGGCTCCGTGTTCCTGCTATTTGTTATCTTGCGATTTCTGCTGCAACTGGCGCGCGCAGATTTCTACAATCCGTTTTCGCAGACAGTGGTGAAGGTGACAAACCCGGTTTTGCTACCGCTGCGCAAGATCATCCCCGGATTTTTTGGCATCGACCTGGCGTCACTGGTGCTCGCTTTGTTGGTGCAGCTGGTCATCGGTGAACTCAGCGCCGTAATCGGTCACCACCAACTGGTCAACCCTGGCTATGTTTTAATAATGGGCGCACTTGGCACCCTTAAAATGACCACCTACATTGTGTACGTGTGCCTGCTGGTGCTGGTAGTTACAAGTTTTATCGCACCCTACAGTACCCACCCGGCCCTGGTTTTAGTGCGTCAACTGATGGAACCCCTGCTGCGCCCAGTACAGAAAGTGATTCCACCCATGGGCGGGCTCGACTTTTCGGTGCTGTTCGTGTTTATGGGGGTCACCATCATTCAAAAATTACTGGACGCGACGGCCTACTCTGTGGGCGTTATTCCAGGTTTGATTATTGGCTACTAGCCGCCGGGCACCCTGTCGCCGAACGAGTACCACAAACCAGCTATAAATACAGGATTGCACTTGTGCCCGATCACTACCAATGGCATGCGGATCATTTAATCTTGCACTGCGTGTTACAGCCAAAAGCCAGCAGTGATGCATTCGCGGGTCTACAGGCGGACCGGTTAAAGATTCGTATAACAGCGCCACCAACCGATGGCAAAGCCAATGCCCATTTGGTGAAATACCTGGCACGGCAATTTGGCGTTGCCAAAAGCGATATCGAAATTGTGCGCGGCCAGCTGTCGCGCCAGAAAACATTGCAAATTAACCACCCAAAGCACATACCAGCCGACGCGCTGGTTGAACAGCCGAAGATCTAAGGGCGTTTATGCCAGATTCTATTCCAGCCAATTCCGTCGGCCTGGTCACCCCTCAACTCATGCAGTTCGATGAACCCCTGGCGCTCGCGTGTGGGCGGACTCTAGACAGCTACCAACTGATGGTGGAAACCTACGGTACGCTCAACGCCAGCCGCACTAACGCGCTGCTGATTTGCCACGCGTTGTCAGGCCACCATCACGCGGCCGGTTACCACAGCATGGACGAGCGCAAGCCCGGCTGGTGGGATGCCTATATCGGGCCGGGCAAACCGCTGGACACCAACAAATTTTTTATCGTGTCGCTGAATAATATCGGCGGCTGCCACGGTTCAACCGGACCGGTGACGCCAAACCCATCAACTGGGCAACCCTGGGGCGGCGATTTTCCAACCCTGCGCGTCCGCGATTGGGTGCACTCCCAGGCCCGCCTTGCCGATGCGCTGGGTATTCAAAAATGGGCCGCCGTCGTCGGCGGAAGTTTAGGCGGTATGCAAGCAATGCGCTGGTCGCTTGAGTACCCGGATCGGGTTGGCCACTGTGTGGTTATTGCGTCGGCGATGAAGCTTTCTGCGCAGAATATTGCTTTCAACCACGCAGCGCGCGAAGCCATTTTGACCGACCCGGATTTTCACGACGGAAACTTTTTGAGCCACAGCACCGTGCCAAAGCGGGGCTTGAGCACCGCGCGGGTCATCGCCCACTTAACCTACCTTTCCGACGATGGCATGGGGCAGAAGTTTGGCCGTGAACTGCGTTCGGGTTCGTTCGAGCAGGGCACCGAGGAACCGGTTGAGTTTCAGATTGAAAGCTATCTTCGCTATCAGGCCGACAGTTTTTCCAAAGTGTTCGACGCCAACACCTACGTGCTAATGACCCGGGCACTCGACTACTTCGATCTCGCCCGTGAATACGGCGACGACCCCGTAGAGGCCTTCAAGCAGGCGCAGTGCAAATACATGGTGATTTCATTTACCTCCGACTGGCGTTTCTCACCGGAGCGCTCGCGCGAAATCGTCAACGCCCTGATTCGCGCCGACCGCGATGTGGTATACGGCGAGCTGGAGTCTGACTTTGGTCACGACGCCTTCCTGATTCCTAATCAGCCGCGCTATTGGGATCTGCTAACAAGTTATATGAGTCAAATTGAGGTGGCCGACTGATGCGTATCGACCACAAAATTATTCTGGATTGGGTAGAGCCGAATTCGCGCGTGCTGGACCTGGGCTGCGGTGACGGTTCGCTACTGAAAAACCTGACCGCCAGCAAACAGATTCACGGTTACGGGCTGGAAATTAACAGCGAAAATATCTTGCAGTGCATTGCCAATGGCGTGAATGTGATCGAACAGGATATAGACGCTGGCCTCGGCGATTACGACGACCAGAGTTTCGACCTGGTCATCATGTCGCAGACGATTCAAACCATGATGTACCCAGAGAGAACCCTCGAGGAAATGCTTCGCATCGGCCGCCAGGTTATTGTGACATTCCCCAATTTCGGCCACTGGAAAGCCCGCGTGCAACTGGCGCTGCACGGACGCATGCCGGTCTCAGACCTGCTGCCTTACGAGTGGTACAACACGCCCAATATTCACTTTTGTACCTTTCGTGACTTTGAGCATTTGTGCAACGATCTGAAAGTGAAAACCCTGAACCGGGAAGTGATTGGCGGCGATGGGATGGCCTCGTTTTTCCAAAAGCTACACCCGAATTTATTCGCCGCTACCGCGCTTTATCGCATAACCAAAGGTGATTTATGAAAACGATGATCAGCCTGTTGGCACTTTTCGCCTTGAGCCTCTCGGTCCACGCGGACGTCAGCTCCCAGGCCAGCCACCGCTTTGGCGCCTACGAACTGCATTACAGTATTTTGCCGAGCACCTTTATTCCCGCCGACGTGGCTGCCGCTGCGGGCATCAAACGCAGCAAGTACGAAAGCCTTATCAATGTGTCAGTCACCCGCACCGGCGAATACGGCGGCCTGCCCGTCACCCTGCGGGGCACCGTGGCGAACCTGATGCAACAGCAAAAACCGCTGGTGTTCCAAACTATTGAGGAGCAAAACGCGGTTTACTATCTGGCGCCGCTGCGCCACACCGGCGAAGAGCAAATCCACATTACACTGGAGGCGACTGTCGAGGGCGGCGAGCCGATAAACCTTAAGTTCACCACCAAACTGTATCCCGATAACTAGCCCAGCATTACCGATTCACAGCGCTGTTAACTTTTTGAATTGATTGCAATGAATAAAACCGTAGTACTCGCCAGCGGCAACCCCGGCAAACTCCGCGAATTCCAGCAAATGTTGCAAACCTGTGGGCTCGACGTGGTTCCGCAAGGCAACTTTGCGGTGCCGGATATTGAAGAAACGGGCCTGACCTTTGTGGAAAACGCGATCCTGAAGGCCCGCAACGCCTGTGAACATACCGGCCACCCGGCGATCGCCGACGACTCCGGCATTGAAGTGGATGCACTCAACGGGGCACCCGGCATTTATTCCGCGCGCTTTTCCAATGGCTGGCAGGGCGAAAATGCGTCCGACGACCGCAATAACGCCTACCTGCTCGAGCGTTTGGCTGGTGTACCTGACGCACAGCGCACCGCGCGTTATCAGTGTGTGCTGGTGTATATGCGGCACGCGGCGGACCCTACCCCGCTGATTTGCCAGGCAAGTTGGGAGGGGCGTATTTTGACAGCACCGCAAGGGGAAAACGGCTTCGGCTACGATCCGTTATTTTGGTTGGACGAGCTCAACTGCACCTCAGCGCAGTTGCCGAAAGACGAAAAAAACCGCATCAGCCATCGCGCGAAAGCCATGGCGATGCTGTTAGCGGCATTGCAGAACGCGCGTTGAAGCCCCGCCAAAAGGTTGGCCTATTGGACTAAAACCGCCAGCCAAATTGCAATGCGCCCGATGTGGTGGCGTCACTTTGCCCGTAGGACAACTCGATCACCAACCGTTTGATTTGATACGCCAGGCCGCCCGACAAAGTATCTTCGCGGTTACCGCTGAGATCCTGGCGATAGCCTAAGCGCAGATCGAGACCGCGCAACGGTGTCACCTCAAGGCCAAGCGCAACCTCCTGCAGGGGCGCCTCGGCAGCGACCGGCTGGTTTTCACTGAGATCCATATCCAGCCCGAGAGAAAAACGCTCGCGCACATAGCCGAGCCCCAGGCGGGAACGGGTTTTTAACTGGAGTTCCGCACCGCTGTTGGTGGTGAATTTTTCCGGCACAAGGTCTTTCGCGGCAACACCGACACGATAGTGATCGAACAGCTCAAACAACACCCCTACGTCGCCGTTCACACTCAGATAAGACTGCTCATCGTCATCAAAATCTAGGTCATCGTCGCCGAAATCTGTGCTGTCGCTGATGGCGTAAATGTTCAGCACTTTCGGTGTTACCCCAAGCGCGACGCTCTGGCCGAAAAACTCGAATTTACGGGAGAGGGAAACACCCCACTCCAACAAATTAAACGCCGTGATATTCGCACTCGAGTTAAAGCGATCCGACGGGTCGATAAGATTGCCGTTGCCATCTAGCAGCGCCGGGGAAATATCCGCAAAGCTGCCGCCCGCGGCGAGTACATCCATCGCATTAATATAATCAGCGAGCAGTGCGTAGTCCGCAGCGGGAATCGTGGAATCGGCGAAGCTGATGGAACGACTGCTGATAAAAAAAGCACCGCCTTCAAACTTGCTCGGTTCGCTCACCGACAAGCCAAAAACCACCTCGCCTTCGATCTGCTGGTTGCCCAGATCCACCAGCAGGGTTTCCAGCTGGCGCGCGCGATTGGCCACTTCGCCAGCCGCTTCCGCCGAGCGTGAACTGTTATACCCGTCCACCGCCCGCTCCAGGTTTTCCTGCAGGTTATCGTCAGCGGCATCGATCACAGCCTCCACACTGTCATCCACCTGCACAACCAGATTGGGAAACACAAAACGGCTGTCGCGCGTGCGATTTTCGGACTCATCATTGAGTGCGAGTAGTGCTGGATTGTAATACTGCGCCTGATGAAAGCTGGCCACACCAACACCGGCGCCACCCATGGCAAGGCCACGCGGGTCATAAATACCATAGCTGATTGCCTGTGCCGACGAAGCGACCATTACACCAGCAGTGCACAGTGACAGGGGGAGCAGAGCGGAAAAACGGCTGAACACAAATAACGACCTCAGTTGCACATTCTTGGGTCAGTTACACTACCATACGCGCAGCGCCCATAATGAGGCGAATTCCCTGTTCTTTTACGACGACCCCATGACCCAGCCAGCCCAGCTCGCTCTACCGCCACTCTCGCTATACGTGCATATCCCCTGGTGTGTGCGCAAATGCCCCTATTGCGACTTTAACTCCCACAGTGTGCGCAGCGAACTGCCCGTCGATGCTTACATTGATGCGCTATTGGCAGATTGCTCCGCCGACCGGCACTTTGCCCAGCAGCGAAAAATTCGCTCCGTCTTTTTCGGTGGCGGCACCCCCAGCCTGCTGCCGGGCAAAGCCATCGCGCGCCTCCTAGACGGCTTGCGGGAGCGACTCGACTTCACCCGCGATTGTGAAATCACTCTGGAGACCAACCCGGGTACCGCGGAGTACAGTAACTTTGCCGACTATCGCGCGGCGGGCGTTAATCGTATATCCCTCGGTGCACAGAGTTTTAATGCACTGCAATTGCAGCAACTGGGGCGAATTCATCAACCGGAAAATATTCAGATCGCTTTTACCCAAGCGCGCGACGCGGGTTTCGATAATATTAACCTCGACCTGATGTTCGCCCTGCAAGGGCAAAACTGTGCCGATGCTATGCGCGATCTGGAAGCGGCAATTGCGCTCGAGCCAGAGCATATTTCCTGGTATCAGCTCACCATTGAGCCCAATACCGCTTTTTATTCGAACCCGCCGAGCCTTCCCGACGACGATACCAGTTGGGAAATACAGCAGGCCGGTATGCAACTGCTGGCAGACTCTAACTACGCGCAATACGAAGTCTCTGCCTATGCACGAGCGGGAAAGCAGGCCGCACACAATATCAACTACTGGGAGTTTGGCGACTACATGGCGATAGGCGCGGGTGCGCACGGAAAAATAACCTGGCCGGAGGAAAACCGCATCGAGCGCTATCAAAAAACCCGGCTGCCAGACCACTACCTGGCGGCAGCACAAACCTGCGCGTTCACCTCACATCGTGAAACACTCGCTGAACACAATTTACCGTTTGAGTTTATGATGAACGCACTGCGACTCAACCAGGGCGTTGCCAGCGAGCTGTTTACAGCACGCACAGGCTTGCCCCTGGCGTCGCTGGAACCGCAGCTCACGCCACTGCGGGAAAAGGGCCTGCTGGGGACAGATCCGCAGCGGTTGTACACAACCACGCTGGGCCACCAATACCTGAACAGTGTGCTGGAAAGCCTGCTGTCAGATTAGGGCCAGTTAAACCGAAACACCGGCGACAGGCTGCTACACTCAAGGAACTCACCAAGTTACACGGACCACCATGTTCAACCCCGCCGCCGCTTTTCGCCAACTTAGTATTGCTCGCAAAGTCACTGTCCTGGTGATGATGATCGGTGCACTTCTGGTGTCTGGCATCATTGCTGAACGCCTTTTTTTTGGCGAAAAATTTGTTGGCGGTATTGCCGAGACTCTCGACGATACACACCAGAATGTGGCGCCATGGCTGCTGCAATCGCTCTCGCGCGGCGACAAAAGCAGCGCTGTGTTGTTACTGAAAGACAGCTCTCACCGCAACCCACAGCTGGCGTTTCGCCTGCAACAACAGGCGGTCGAACAGCCGGGGCCGATCTTTGATAATTTTGCCCAACTTCGCGCGGGCGGTTGGCAGCGCAGCCTGGAGAAAACCTATCCGCTGGCAACCGCCGACGCCAATTACCTGCTTAAAATCCGCGGTGTCGGCCCCTACTTTAATGACGAATTTATCAGCCATCTACTCTACAACCTGGTAGTCGAGGCCATATTGATTCTGGGGCTGGCGGCAATCATCCTGGTCATGCTCGAGCAACTGGTGTTTCGACATTTGCGCCATATTGCAGCGCAAACCGAAAAGCTTTCTATCGATACCATCGGCAACCCCATTACCCTCGAGCGCCAACCGTCTGATAGCGAAAGCGAGGACGAGTTGGACAGCGTCGTCAATGCGCTCAACAGCATGCGTGAAACCATCCTGATCGACATAAAACAGCAGGCGCAAATTGAAGACGCACTCCTCGCGGCGAAAGAAGAAAAAATCGAAACCCGACGCATGATTGAGCGGGTTAAAGCCGCAAATCAGGCAAAAAGTCAGTTTATCGCCACCATGAGCCACGAGATCCGCACCCCAATGAACGGGGTAATTGGCATGATAGAAATGCTGCGGGATACGCCTCTGAACGACAGCCAAAAACACTACCTGGATGTCATTTTCAGATCGGGGGAATCGCTGCTGGAAATCATCAACGATATTCTCGATTACTCAAAAATCGAAGCCGGCAAAATGAACCTGGAAAATGTCGATTTCGATCTCAACGAACTGCTCAACGATTGCGTGCAGCTGTTCAGCGCAACAACCCATAAACGGGACATCGAGTTCGTCTGCGCCATCAGCCCCGAAACACCCACCCAGCTACGCGGCGACCCCACGCGGCTGCGCCAGATCGTCGTGAACCTTATCGGCAATGCGTTCAAGTTCACCTCCAACGGTCACGTGATGGTGCTGGTAAAAAGCCTACAGGATCGCACCTCCGAACACCCTCTGCTGCGTTTTTCGATTGTCGACAGCGGCATAGGCATCAGCAAAGAAATTCAGCGCAACCTGTTTCAAGCCTTTAATCAGGCCGACACCAGCACCACCCGACGCTATGGCGGCACCGGTCTGGGGCTGGCCATTTGCAAGCAACTGGCAGAGTTAATGGGCGGCACAATCGGAGTGGAGAGCGAATACGGCAAGGGCTCCACCTTCTGGTTCACCATTCGTTTCGATTTGCCCGAAGACAGGCAGCGGCAGCCACCTAGCTCAAGCCTCGCGCTGTCTGGCAAACGCATTCTCGCCATACACAGCTCTCCGGTATTAGTCACCGCCTTCGCCGACAACTGCGAGGGCTACAACATGAAATGCCATCATGTGAGCAAAGCCTCAGACGCACTCAAGCGCCTCACTAACCAGACGCCAGACCAAATTTATGACTTTCTTTTTCTCGATCAACGCATTGATGGCGAGGACGGTTTTGCGCTCGCGCAAAGTATTCGCGAAATACCCGCCTACGCGGAAACACCCATTCTAATGCTCACCCATGAGCGCACCACCAAGTTTACGATGGAACAGTTGATGCCCATCACCAGTATTCTCCCGCGCCCGCTCACCGCACATGGGCTGCGTACTGCGCTCTTGGCCCAGTCCACGGGCGTGGCTCTCAACGAGTTGATTTCGATGGAAAGTAAAGCCATCGCTCCCGCCCAAAAACTTAACGTGTTAGTGGCTGAAGACAATGCCGTAAACCGAATGGTCATAGAAGGACTGCTTAACAAGCACGAAATCGAACCTGTTTTCGCCGAAGACGGCCAGGAAGCAGTTACCGCGTTCGAAACCGCCTCACCGCGTTTCGACCTTATATTTATGGACTGCGAAATGCCCAATATGGACGGCTTTGAGGCAACGGAAAAAATTCGCGAATACGAGAAAAACCGCGCACTTACGCCCATGCCGATCATTGCCCTCACCGCGCACGTGGAGGCCGAGCACCGGCAACGGGTATTCAACGTGGGCATGAATTACTACCTCACCAAGCCAGTCACCATGGATAAACTGCGCGAAGCGCTGACATCGGTCGGAGTATTAAAAGACTAGGGCCTGCGTTTTTCAACAACCTTACTTACGATACGCACCAGTTGGCGTAGAATAGTTCGCAAGTGCAGCACATTTATCCTCTCGCGCCCGAGGTTCCACCGGGGCCAAACCGTAACAGGGTTTTCATGGACAACAAATTGATTGAAATCCAGTCGATGTCGGACGACACCGCAGTAGATACAAGCGATACCCCCAGCCTGGATAATCCGGCGTATTACATCAACCGCGAAATCTCTCATCTCGCCTTCAACCGGCGGGTTCTCAAGCAAGCGCTCGACGATCGGCACCCGTTGCTTGAACGCCTCAAGTTCTTGCTGATTTTCAGCTCCAACCTGGATGAATTCTTTGAGATTCGCGTCGCCGGTCTGATGCAGAGTATCAAATTCGAGAGGGAAACCACCGGCCCGGACGGAATGCACCCCACGGAGGTATTGCGTGAAATCAGTCAGATTTGTCACGCCACGGTTGATCTGCAGTACAAAACCCTGAACGACGTACTCATTCCCGCTCTTGCCGAGCAGGGCATCCGGTTTTTACGCCGTAAACGCTGGACGCAGGCACAAGCCAAGTGGGTCGAAGAATATATTGAGCGCGAAGTGCTGCCGATTGTCAGCCCCATTGGTATCGACCCCGCGCACCCCTTCCCGCGCCTGGTCAACAAGAGCCTCAACTTTATTGTTGAACTGGAAGGTAAAGACGCCTTTGGACGCGATTTGAACTACGCCATCGTGCCCGCACCGCGAACCTTACCGCGGGTAATTCGCCTCCCAACGGAACTTGGCGACCCGGGCCAAAATTTTATTTTCCTTTCATCAATGATTCACGCGCACGCTGAAAAAATGTTCCCGGGCATGCAGGTAATGGGGTGCTACCAGTTTCGCATCACCCGCAACGCCGATCTGGATGTGGATATGGAAGGCATCGCCGACCTGGCGCGCGCGCTGCGCGGCGAACTGCATTCACGCCGTTTTGGCACTGCGGTACGCCTGGAAGTGGCGGATAATTGCCCGGAGGAGCTGACCCAGTTTCTACTGCGTGAAGTCGGCCTGACCGACCAGCAGCTCTATCAGGTTAACGGCCCAGTTAATCTGAAGCGCCTGATGCAGGTACCATTCGAAGTCGATCGGCCCGATTTGCAGTACCCACCTTTTACACCGTCCATGCCCAAAGGCTTGAACCGCAAAGATGTGATATTCGACGCCGTTGCCCGCAAAGACTACTTGTTACAGCACCCATTTGAATCTTTTTCGCCGGTTATTCAGCTGGTGCGGCAGGCGGCGAAAGACCCACAGGTAGTGGCAATCAAACAAACCCTCTATCGCAGTGGCGGACTGCAATCGTCACTGGTGGAAGCCTTGATCGATGCCGCGCGCAACGGCAAGGAAGTGACCGCTGTTGTTGAGTTGCGCGCCAGATTCGACGAAGAAGAGAACCTGGAATTGGCCAGCCGGCTGCAAGAAGCGGGTGCCGTGGTGGTTTACGGCGTCGTTGGCTACAAAACCCACTCCAAGATGATGCTCCTGGTAAGGCGTGAAGGCGGCGAGCTCAAACGCTACGTGCACCTGGGTACCGGCAACTACCACAGCGGCAATGCCCGACTCTACACCGACTACTCCCTGCTGACCGCTGACCCAGTGCTGTGTGAGGATGTGCACCGCGTATTTCAGCAACTCACCGGCATGGGCAAGGCCGAGCGCATGACCAAGCTGTTACACGCCCCCTTCACCCTGAAGCGACAATTGCTGCGCCTGATAGACGCCGAAGTCAAAGCGCAAAAAGAAGGTGGCGAAGGGCACATTATCCTCAAATGTAACGGTCTGACTGAACCCAAGGTTATTCAGGCTTTATACAAAGCCTCGCAAGCCGGTGTAAAAATCGACCTGATTATTCGCGGCATGTGTTGTCTGCGGCCGGGTATCCCCGGCGTGTCAGACACAATTACGGTTCGTTCAATCGTTGGCCGATTTTTAGAGCATACCCGTGCCTATTATTTCGCCAACAGCGAATACAAGGTGTTTTGTGCCAGTGCGGACCTGATGGAGCGCAACCTAAATCACCGAGTGGAAACCTGTTTTCCTGTAGAGTCGCCGGAGCATTCAGAGCGGATTCTCAAAGAGCTCAACCTGTATCTGAAGGACAATTTGCGCAGCTGGCAGCTGCAGACAGATGGCACCTACAGCAACAATAGAGCCGAGAGTGAAGAAGCACCAATGGGTGCACAGGAAGAATTGCTGCAAATTTATGCTAGCCAGGGCCAGTGATAGGCCCGCTCAATTGACCCTATGGCCTTGTAACCGGTAGCCGCTATCCTTATTATTAGCGACCTTCCCTCCCTACTCACCTTTCTGGAGAAATCAACTATGAGTGACGCGATCGTTCACACTAGCGATGCAAGCTTTGAACAAGATGTACTGACCGCTGACGGCCCTGTCCTGGTAGATTTCTGGGCAGCCTGGTGTGGACCGTGCAAAATGATCGCTCCGGTTCTCGACGAACTGGCCCAGGAATACGAAGGCAAAATCAAAATCTGCAAAATGGATGTTGATGCCAACAAAGAAACCCCGGCAAAATTCAACATTCGCGGTATTCCGACCCTTATCATCTTTAAAAATGGCAGCGCAGAAGGCACCAAAGTTGGCGCATTATCCAAAGCGCAACTTAAAGAGTTTATCGACGCCAACGTGTAAAGCTCCTGTGGCACGAGCGGTTTTTACCACTTGTGCCATTACTCTTTGCAAGCACCAAATTTTGTGGCTATACTGCAAACGTCTCGCAAGGTAGCTCTTCCGCTCATCTCTCCTGCTGTCATTCATACCCCGAAACCAGTTACCCGATGACCGGAACCTCGTGAAGGCATTCATCCTATTCGGATCGCACCCTTAACTTGCCGAACCTGTGCCCTGTAACCCTGCTCTGTTGTGGTACACGCCGCACAGTCTCCAAGCTTTCAGCTTAACTTTCCGCGATTTTGATAGCGATTTGCCATCAGACAATAACACCAGGATAAATAACCCGATAATCGTCGCCCTAGCTGCTAAATTGAATAGTAGTCAGCCTCGATAAAAACAATTATTTGCTCCAGCAACCAGCATCTCATCGTAAAAATCTTATGAACCTCACCGATCTCAAAACAAAACCCATTGAAGAGCTTATCGATATCGCGAAAGAAATGGGCATGGAAAGTCTCGCCCGTTCCCGCAAACAAGATGTGATTTTTAACATTCTCAAACGTCACGCACGCAGCGGTGAAGACATTTACGGTGATGGTGTGCTGGAAATTCTGCAGGATGGTTTCGGCTTTTTGCGTTCTTCCGGCTCCAGCTATCTCGCTGGTCCAGACGATATCTACGTATCGCCCAGCCAGATCCGCCGCTTTAACTTGCGCACCGGCGACAGCATTGCCGGAAAAATTCGCCCGCCAAAAGAAGGTGAGCGCTACTTCGCATTGTTAAAAGTCAACGAAATTAATTTCGATAAGCCAGAAAACTCCCGCAACAAAATCCTCTTCGAAAACCTCACCCCCCTGTTCCCCACCAGCCGTTTGGTACTGGAAACCGGCAATGGTTCTTCCGAAGATTTAACCGGCCGTATCATCGATTTAATTTCGCCAATCGGCAAAGGCCAGCGCGGCTTGATCGTCGCACCGCCAAAAGCCGGTAAAACCATCATGATGCAGAATGTTGCACAGGCCATCACCCGCAACAATCCTGAATGTCACTTGATTGTTCTGCTCATTGATGAACGTCCGGAAGAAGTAACTGAAATGCAGCGCTCTGTGCGCGGCGAAGTGGTTGCGTCCACATTTGACGAGCCGCCTTCGCGCCACGTGCAAGTTGCCGAAATGGTTATCGAACGCGCGAAACGACTTGTCGAACACAAAAAAGATGTCGTTATTCTGTTGGATTCCATTACCCGTCTTGCCCGTGCGTACAACACCGTAATTCCTTCCTCCGGTAAAGTACTCACCGGTGGTGTCGATGCCCACGCTCTGGAGCGCCCCAAGCGTTTCTTCGGCGCTGCGCGAAATATTGAAGAAGGCGGCAGCCTGTCAATCGTCGCGACCGCGCTGATCGATACCGGCTCCAAAATGGACGAAGTTATTTACGAAGAGTTTAAAGGTACCGGTAACCTGGAATTGCACCTGGACCGTAAAGTGGCCGAAAAACGCGTGTACCCGGCGATCAACATTCGTCGCTCCGGCACCCGTCGTGAAGACCTGTTGATGCGCGAAGACGAACTGTCGCGCGTGTGGATTCTCCGCAAGCTGCTGCACGATATGGAAGATATCGCTGCAACCGAGTTTCTGGTTGACCGCTTAAAAGGTTTCAAAACCAACGACGAATTTTTCTTGTCGATGAAATCGAAATAAGCCAGCGCGCTTTGCGCAGTGGAACGGCGGCAGAGCCGCCTTCTGGAGCGCGGGCCATGCCCGCTTCAGGGACGCCGCCATCGGCGGCGGCTGGAACGGTCGCAAAGCGACCTTCTGGAAAAATATTAAAACCAATTGCTTACATGAAACCCCGCCACCCCTTCTCCTCATCCATTACGTGCTAAAGTACGTACCACTATTCTTTGCCATTCATTCCAATAAAGCGAGAACGCTCCTGTTTCCGGCAGTCGCCTATGGCGACCATCCTGAAGAGACTTGCTGCTCGAAAAGAACGTCGTGAGCGCTCCGCACGAAGTGCATTATGTTTAAAGACCTACGAGACTTTATCGCGCTGCTCGAAAAGCGTGGTGAACTTAAGCGCATATCTCACCCGGTTAGCGCTCACCTAGAAATCACCGAAATATGCGACCGCACCCTGCGCGTAGGAGGCCCGGCGTTATTGTTTGAAAACGTTGAAGGGTCGGATATTCCCCTGCTGGGCAATTTATTCGGCACACCGGAACGCGTCGCTCTCGGTATGGGGCAGGAATCAGTTGCGGCACTGCGCGAAGTCGGAGAGTTGCTGGCGTTTTTGAAAGAACCGGAACCGCCCAAAGGCATGAAAGACGCTTGGGAAAAATTACCGATCTTTAAACAGGTTTTGAATATGGCACCCAAGCAAGTGAGCCGGGCTGCTTGCCAACAAGTGGTACTGGAGGGTGATGACGTCGATCTGCATAAACTGCCGATCCAAACCTGTTGGCCGGGCGATGCGGCACCACTGGTCACTTGGCCGTTGGTGATTACCCGCGGGCCGCACAAAGAACGCCAGAATCTCGGGATATACCGCATGCAATTGATCGGTAAAAACCGGTTGATTATGCGCTGGTTGAGCCACCGCGGTGGCGCTTTGGATTTTCGTGAATGGCAGGCGGAACATCCGGGGGAAAACTTTCCCGTTTCCGTTGCACTGGGAGCAGACCCGGCCACAATTCTTGGCGCTGTCACGCCGGTGCCGGATACCCTCAGCGAGTATGCTTTCGCCGGTCTGCTTCGCGGCAGTAAAACCGAAGTGACGAAAAGTCTCGGCAATGCACTGCAGGTGCCTGCCTCAGCGGAATTTATTTTGGAAGGCTATTTAGCACCAGGTGATATGGCCGACGAAGGCCCATTTGGTGACCACACCGGCTACTACAATGAAGTGGATCAATTCCCGGTATTTACCGTAGAGCGCATTACCCATCGCAAAGAACCCATTTATCACAGCACCTACACCGGCCGCCCCCCTGACGAACCCGCGGTGCTCGGTGTCGCGCTCAACGAAGTATTTGTACCACTGTTAAAAAAACAATTTCCCGAGATTGTCGATTTCTATTTACCGCCGGAAGGCTGCAGTTATCGGCTGGCGGTGGTCACCATCAAAAAACAATACCCGGGCCACGCCAAACGCGTGATGTTAGGTGTGTGGTCATTTCTACGGCAATTTATGTACACCAAATTTGTGATTGTGACCGACGACGATGTTAATGCGCGGCGCTGGGAAGATGTTATCTGGGCGCTGACCACACGGGTGGACCCGACTCGCGACACCACCCTCATCGACAATACCCCCATCGACTATCTCGATTTCGCTTCACCGGTTTCCGGCCTGGGTTCCAAAATGGGCATTGATGCCACCAATAAATGGCCGGGAGAAACCACCCGCGAGTGGGGCGTGCCTATCGAAATGGATGCGGATATAAAGTCAAAAGTTGACGCAATTTGGGATGAGTTGGGTCTTTAGTGTCACCAGGCCCTAGGCCCTAGTAAACCACCTTGGCTTTACCCGTGTGCTTCGCTTTGTACAAAAGCTGATCTGCGCGGTAAAGCAATTCATTAAAGGTTTCATTTTCATCGCCCTTGGCGACAAGACCTATACTCAAGGTCGGGCAACCACCCAGACCATCCGGGTCGTCACTATGCATTCGTGCGTCTTCAATGTTGTAGAGAATTTTATCGGCGAGAACCACACCCTGGTCAATACTGGACTCGGGCAACACAATGGCAAACTCTTCGCCACCAACCCGGCCGATAATATCGGTTTTACGCACTGAGTTTTTCAGAATATTCCCAATTTGCGTTAGTGCCCGATCCCCTTCCGCATGGCCAAAGCGATCGTTGATGGATTTAAAATTATCCACATCCAGCATCATCACGCAAAAATTATGGTCGTATCTTTCTCCTTGGTGATGAGCGCGATTCGCAAGTTCTAAAAAATATCCCCGATTAAAAACTCCAGTCATAGAATCTGTGCTGGATAGTTTAAACAGCTTTTGCTCTTCTTCCTCCTGGGCTTTAAGGCGCGACACCATTTTTCTACGCTCGGTAATGTCGCGTACTACCGCAATTGTATGCAGACCATATTTGGTGTTGTATGGGCTCAGGCGAATGTCGACGAAAATTTCCTTTCCACTTTTGGTAACCGCACTGAGGTTCATCGCATCGTTGCCCATCTCACGGACTTCCGGCGCATCCTGAAAACGATGGCGTAACTTTGAATGCTTTATTCGAATCGCGTCTGGCACCAAATCTTCAACCGTCAGCTCCTGTAAATGCGAGGCTGAATAGCCAAACATTTCTGTCGCCCGCGAGTTACTTTTCACTATTCGACCATCCTGATCCACCTGTAAAATTGCATCGGGAATTGTTTCGAACAGCTGCTCACTCTCGTCTAGTGCGACACGCAGATCAGCATAAACACGGTCCATGGTGGCGATAATTTTTTTATAGCGCTCTTCAATATGCTTCAGGCGAGAGACATTGGTATGGATGCCCAGCATGCGGGTCGCCACGCCCTCTGCATCACGAATCGCAAAGCCCCGGCACCGCAGCCACACAGTTTCGCCACTCTGGTGGGTGTAGCGCACAATCTGGTCGTAGGGATGACCCGGGTCTTTACAATGCTGCTCGAAGTTTTGCTGGGCAACAAGCAGGTCGTCCGGATCGATAATGTCTTGCCACTCCGCGGCCAGGTGTTTCTTTTCTTCAGGCGCATAGCCTAACGTGAGCCAGAACTGCGGACTCATCCACTCGTCTTCCGGTTTTTGCAGATTCCAATACCACAGTCCGTCGAAAACATAGCGATCGATAAAATCGAACAACTCAGGGTCGACTCGAATTATTTCAGCAAGTTCGCGCGCCAGATAATGGGTTGATTTTTCCTTTCTGTCCAAATGTTCCACTCTCATGCCACTCCCAGCCAGTCAGGCTCTTTGAGTCTAGCAAATGAATGGCGCACTAGCCTCGCAACCCCACTCAGCAGCAGGCCTGGCGCTTAATTTGGGGCGAAACACACGACAGAAAACGCAATCGAGGGTTCATTGTGAAGACAATTAACGTAGGCATGTTTTTGGTCGCCTCGAAACGCAACGGCGTCGCCTGGAAGGAGAAACCAGCTGCCATCGTCGAGCCGCAACTCCAGCTTCCCGCGCTCGCAAGTGAGATACTCTCGCGTACCGTGGGTGTGCGGTGCACCCTGTACCGTCGCCGCAGGCTCGATCTGAAGCCGGGAGATTTCCACACCGGGCACGAGTTCAGGCACCATGGGGCTAAATATACCGCCGCGCCGCTTGCGGTGTGGGCCAAAGCCCGCCGCAAAAAATGCAGCCTGGGAGCGAGGCGCGCTTACCAGCTCTTCGATACTCACCTGCAACGCATTCGCCAATTTACTCAGCACCGAAAGCGTTGGGTTGGCGGCACCCGATTCAATGCTGGCCCAGGTCGGTCGGGGTATTTGCGCCAATGTGGCCATTTGTTGTTGCGTAAAACCTCGCTCACTGCGCAGTTGCCGCACGTTGCCCGCAAGGTTGCGCGCTAGCGTTTCCAGTTTCATGACAGATCGCCAACCTCCTGCTATTAAATCAACATTTAAGTTAATAATTTATCGAAGCAAATGATAATGCCGCTTCACGACCAACGGAGCAATATCTATGAAAGCTTATCTGGAACATTTAAATATTCACGTAACTCAACTCGACGCCATTGCTGAGTTTATTTCAACTGCAATACCCGCCTTTAAAGTGCGATTTGACAGTGGCACCAGCTGCGACGAGCGCTGGTTGCATATCGGTGACGAGCAACACTACTTTGCGCTTTACCAGGCAACCGAAGCCGCAAACGCACGCAAAAACTATGGCAATACACCAGGGTTGAACCACGTGGGTATTGTGGTTGAGGAAGAGGTGGCAAACCTGCGCAAGCGTCTATTAAAGGCGGGCTATACAGAAACCACCATCGAGAACTTTCACCCTGCACGCAAGCGTATCTATTTCGCCGACCCCGACGGGAATGACTGGGAATTTATTCAGTACCTGCACGCAGACCCAGTGCTGCGCAACAGTTACGACGACGCGAAAACTAATTAACACATGCACTATACCGATAAGCTTGCGCGCAATTGCTGCGACAACATTGAGCCACTCCAACACTCAACGGCTGCGCCAAGCGATGAAATTTTTCTAGTACGCCTACGCCATGACTGGCAGAATGGCACGGGTAATCATCTTACCGTGCCATGCCATGTTACAACCCCGTCTGCTGATTATCGCTGTAACGTCGAGCGCCCTCACTGCGGCGGCACTGTGTTTTGCAGATGAAAATCTTCCAGCTGACACCAGCATGCAATCTGAACGCATCCTGTTCGAGCCAGAGAACAATCGCTTTCACAAAACGATTTCCGTACCTCACGGGCAGCGCCTTACGCTTCAATTTCAACCCGAACACGCCAGCTTGCGGATTCAGGTTTTTAATCATTTAGGCGAGGATTTATTTGCGAATCGACATGCTGACCTGCTGTATCGCCACCGCCTGAGCTTAACCGACAGCGACTGCGCGCCCTGCGCTATTGAAGTGGATGTCGTTCCGCGGCACCAAGCGCCAGCGGCCCTTACGCTGGAGTCGCAGGTAACAGACTGCCAACGCGAACCGGCCTTTTGCGACGCGGACACGGCCTTGGAATTCGCACGCCGCAAGGAGCTAAGTGTATCGCCAACAGATATTAGCCAGCACTTCGCGTTGGCCGTTCAGCAATGGCAGGCACTACCCCCATCAATTGAAAAACTCAACGCGCAATTTCTCGCGCTGCACGCCGCCGAGAGTACCTCTGCAAATTCCACAGCGTTCACCCAATTAGCGAGTCAGGCTCGACAATTTAAAGCCTGGCCCGCGTTGGCACAAATACAGTTTATGCAGTTGCATGAGGCGCTCGCCCAGGACGACACTGCGCTCACCCAACAGTATTTGCGCGAACTTGAGCAAACCCTTACAAGAGTTCAAACAACCGACACACACGTGTTTTACACCCTCAGCGCACAAGCCGAACTGGTACGCGCCGAACTTTTTTTGCATACAGAGCAACTGGAAAAGCACGCAGCTGCAATAGCGCGCGCAAGTGCTAAGCTGGATAAAATTGACGACGTGGCGCAGGTTGCCCGCATTCTCAACGGCGTCGGCTTTCTCCACCGCATCAACAAACACCTCGATCAGGCAGCGGCAAGCCATCAACTCGCACTTAGCTTCAGCAGTGAAACGACTGACCTTGCCCTGCAGATGCAATCCGCATACTACCTCGGCGTTGTCAGCGCTTTGCGCGGCCGCTATTTTTACGCACAATCACTGCTTGCGCGCGCCGAGCGGGAAGCGCTAGCGCTGAAGGCGCCTATTTGGCAGGCACACATTACAGCAGCGTTAGCGCGTATCGCAATGGAGCTTGGCAGCGTGCAGGAAAGCGAAGCGCTCTACCAAAAAGCGCAAACTCTGTATCAACTAAGCGGCGCAAACCGGGAGCTGAAAACCGTCTACTTAAATCAGGCGCGGTTGTTTTCACTGCAGGGCAAACCCGATACCAGTGCAGAATTTTTACGCCTTGCCCAACGACATTTAAGTGAGGCCCCGCTGGATCGTCGCCATTACTCGGAAACTCTGGCCGAGGCTCACCTGAACGCCGGCCAGTGCACGGATGCACAGCACGCACTAACAAGCCTCACTGATCCGGGCAGCGTGAATAGCGCTCCACTGCTGACAGCAAAGATTCACCTTTGCCTGCAAAACTGGCGTGACGCCGCCGCAAATGCGCGTGCAGCGGTGACCCAATTCACCCGCGACCAGGACGATCTGGGTATGCTGAGTGCCCGCTTTGTATTGGCAAGCGCCCGCTGGCATGAGGGGTTTGCGAGTGAAGCTCTGGCTATCATTGCGGCTGCGACTCACTCAATCGAAACCTTGCGGGATGACTTGCAACGTGACGACATGCGCCGCCAGTTTTTAGCACTACAGCGCTCACTGTACGACTTGCAATTGCAGATCACCCGTGAAGAGTCTCCATCCAATATCCTTGCCGCACTCCAGGTCGCCGAGAAATTTAAAGCTCGAACACTCTTCGATGCACTGCTCAGAAGAAATACACCGGTACCCGATACCGAGGCCAAGGTGGCGCAACTGCCCTTTGCCGACCTCATGGCGACAACACTTGCGCGCTTACAGGCAACACCAGAAAGTGCTGTTCCCTCCAGCGAGCAGGAATCGCGTTCACTCGAAGACGCTCTCTCGCAGTTACCGGAGGGTACAGCCCTACTGTATTTTTTTATGGGCACCCGACAAAGTTATTTGTGGGAGCTGAGCGCAGGACACCAGCAAGTGTATTCCCTGCCAGCAGAACCGGAACTCCACGGCGCAATCGATGCGTATCTCGCGCAGCTCAACCCGCAAACCGGAAATCGCGATGCACTTTACCAGGCAGGTAGCAGGCTTTCAGAATATCTCCTCGGATCTGTGGCACCACAACTGGATCAATACCAGAATCTGGTGATTGTGCCGGATGGTGCGCTACACAGGGTTCCTTTCGCCGCGCTCTTTAACCCCCAGAACGAAAGCCGTCTGCTGCTGACGCACAACATCAGCTACGCCCGATCCCTCAGCACGTTTAATTACTTCAGCGAACACCCGTCGCATCCGCAAGCCCCTACCCTGTCACGAGAACACATATTATTGGTGGCACCCGATTTGGCCGGCGGGGAGCTAGAGGCGCGTGAAGCAGAGCTTGCCGCAATAACCCGCGCTTGGCCGTCGACCAATCCACCGCGCGTGCTTGCCGGCCACGCCGCCGACCTCGCGGGTGTCACAGCGGCGCTCGCTCAGCCATTCGACATTGTGCACTTCGCAAGTCACACCCGACTGGATTGGGATTACCCCTCGCGCTCGCTGATCGCGCTGAATGGGGATTTCGCATCCCAGCCGGACAGCCAACTCGGCATACAAACCATCCGAGACTCATCGCTAAATGCCGAACTGGTGGTACTCAGCGCCTGCGCCACGGCGGCGGGTAAAAATCTCGCAGGGGAAGGACCTATGGGCTTGTCGCGGGCATTTTTCGAAGCTGGCGCCAAACGGGTGTTAGCGTCACTCTGGCCGGTGGAAGACAGGGCGACCGCGCAAATCATGGCGCAGTTTTACCGAAACCTTCTCACCGAACAGGATGAGCCAACCTCGGCCTTGCGCAAAGCGCAGCTCGCACTCGCCCGCAACCCCCGCTGGAACCACCCCTATTATTGGGCAGCGTTCGCATTTTACGGTAACCCCCATGCTTTCTAACTCTTCACCCGGCGCATCCCCTGTGATCCCACCGGAACAATTGGTCACCCGCATCGAACAGGGCGATACGGTCGCCGAACATCAATTGGTCGTACAATACCAGCGCGGCCTGATGCTCGCGCTCAGTCGCAAAAGCAGTATCGATGTGGCGGAGGATGTGTGTCAGGAGACATGGCGCGTGGTACTGGAAAATATTCGCGCAGGCAAAGTGCGTGAGCCCGAACGACTTGCAGCCTATGTGGTACAAACCGGCCGCAATCAGTTACTGATGCACTTTCGCAAATACCCGGCACATACCGGTGCACCCCACGAGGCTGACAGCGACCTGACCACCGACGAAACCCCGGAGACACAGTTGCGACACCAGCGCCTTCGCACCGCGATTGGAGCCCTGCTCAACGAATTGCCGCAGGAGCGTGACCGGGAATTACTGCGGCGCTTCTACCTTCAAGAGCAGGAAAAAGGGGAGATATGCAAATCGCTCACGCTCACTGAACGCCATTTCCATCGGGTACTTCACCGTGCCAGGCAACGCTTTCGCGAACTGTGGGAGCAAACGGAAATGCATTGGTAATATGCTACTGAGAGAAAACCGGCTGAGCACGCACAATACAGATGAACAACACGGCAACCCATGGCGCGAATTTCCCCCGTTGCCTGGAGACACCCATGACGCATAACTCAGTGACAGACGACCAGATCGACAACTACGTCAACGGCCGGATGTCGGAAGAGGATGAAATCACTTTTGAGGCGCACTACTTGGAAAACCCGGCGCTCCTGGCCCGAGTGGAAAGCGCACAAGCGTTGAAAGACGGTTTAAAGTTGGCGCCCGCAGCGGAATCCCAACGCCGCCCGTCAACTGCAGGCATAAACAGCGCTTGGCTGAGTTATATCGTGGCGCCCCAAACAGCAATTGGTGCGATTGCGGCCAGCCTGCTCCTCATCCCGCTGATCCTGAAACACGACCCGGCCGTTTCCCCTGAGGCAATCACCACGACCCAGTTTTACCTGGTTGCTAACGATGTCTATCGCAATGAATCAGCCGCACCGAAAACCCACCGCATTACGCTCGACAAACGCGCGCTGGCGCTGGGCTTCGAGGTTCCCCCCGCATTTGGCAAACCGCAATCCTGGACGGTATCTATCAGAGATGCTGACGGAGCCCTGATATTTTCCAGCGAACCGTTACAGCCAAACCTGCAATCGGTGATCGCCCTGACACTCACACCCGGTTTTTTAGAACAAAACAAAATCTATCACTACTCGCTTGCGCCCGAGAACTCGCAAACTTTATTAACAGGTGAATTTATTACTCAGCATTAAGCTCGCCACCCAGCCCCCAAAACAACAAGGAGCCGTTATGCCTTTTCTGATTATTGCTATTAGCAACTCAAGCCTGCCCGGTCTGGAGCGTCACGACCGGCTAATTGTTGAAAATCCGTGTGCCCAAGCCAAGCTCATTGTGCGCCGCCGCAACGAACCAGAGCGCGAATTGGGCGCTATCAAAACCGTGTACGTCAACATCACCGAACCCGATGGGCTGATGACATTCACCGCCCTGACGGTAATTGCTCAGAAGACATTTGTCCTGACAATAATCGCGCAGACAGTCGCCAATAAAGACGATAAGGCCTGCGACATCAATGTTGTACGCACCGCCCCCAATGTGAACCAAACACATGCGGCACTACCGCCGACCATGGTGAGCTACAATGCGCACGGCACTATCATCGACTCGCCGACAGGCCGCTTAAGCGGTACCCGCACAGCACAAGACCGCCTGCGTGCGCAAGGTATGGTTAATTTTATTATTGATAAAATCAACCAGAGTACGATTAAGGCACCGCTCCATCACGACCCATTCGCGGAGGGCGATGAATTTATTCTCGACCAGGTTATTACCGCAGACCCTAGCCGCGATCGCTGGGGAGAATTGCGCAAAAACGATCGTATTATGGAAAATACCGATGGCGTTAAACGCTGCCGAATTCAAAGCCTGGCAGGCGACAGGTTTCGCTATTGGTATCTGGTTTTCGCCACCGAACAGCACGCTGAAGACACTCAGAATCAGGTTGACACAACTAACGACTCTCACCCCCACACGCTTGTGGTAGAGCAATATCCGCAAACGCCACCAGCGCCCGGGTCGTCAAGATTAAATTTTTACTTCCGATTTATCGGTCTTGAGGACATTACGACCTGCACTGAATTGCGCACATATATAGAAAGCCTGCCACCTGACACAAGTACCTGGGAGGGGCTCATGGAATTCTTCGACAACCACAACGAAATTGTTAACAGAGTTCTGAGCCACTTACAGGGCAGCGGCGGCGGTTATATTAATATTTAGGGAATATCTGATTTTATTCACGGGGCAATTAAATAGAGGAGCCCGGCTATTTAATTGCCGCCCCATGACATATCCGCCCACGCGGGTATCTTATTTTTTTGCAAATGCGGCTAAAAACGCATTTGATCAATCAGGTTCAAGAAAAACGGAAGCGCCTTAACAGCACGGAAGCTTAAAGCGAGGCGACGTCAATTGCGCGCGCCTCTGAGAGAAAATTGGACTGGAGCCCAATACATTAAACACTAATCGAAAAATTTAAAATCCTGTGCGCGGAAGTAGTCACCGTTCGGGCCGTTGTCTGCAACAATAACTGGCGCGAGCATGCCCGGCAGGGTGGATTCTACTGAATCCCAGGCGTCCGGCCCACCGAGATCCGTGCGTATCCAGCCCGGATCGACAGCATTAACTCTGACCGCAGTATCTTTAAATTCAAACGCCAAATCTTGCGTTAATTTATCGACAGCAGCTTTCGATACACTGTACGGCGCCAGGTTTGGTTGATCCGCAATACCCGACGACACATTGACAATACGCCCCCAGTTGCGGGCTTTCATGCCCGGGCCAAACGCGTTCACCAGTTTTACCATGGCAAAAACGTTCACCTGAAAAACCGACATCCAAGTGGCCATGTCGAATTCAAACACTGGCGTAGACGGGCAGCTGATGGCTGCATTGTTGTAGAGAATATCCACTTGCGGCGCCACCTTGTTAACCTGTTCAATAACAGCGTTGAGTGGCGCTTCGCCATCCAATTCACCGGCAACCGGGTGCACGGTAACATCGAAGTCAGTGAGCATCCCCAGAGTCGCCGTCAAATTTTCCTGAGTACGACCGTGGACAACCAGATTACACCCCAGTTGCGCCAGGCCGAGTGCGATCTGTTGGCCGATCCCGCGACTGGAACCCGTTACTAATGCCCATTTTCCTTTGAGATTTTTTTTCATATTTTCTCCTGTTGGTGAGTCGTGAGTTGCAACAGCCCCAACTGATACAGCTCCGTACTTTTTTGATGATCGCCCAATTGCGCCAGCAGTGCGGCAAATTCCGCATAGGCCTGCGGATTTTTTTGTAATTGCAGGCTGCTTTCAAAATAACTGCGCGCTTTACCCCAGAGCTGATTGCGCATGGCAATACGCGCAAGCGCCAGGAGTAAATCCGGGTCGCCGGGCCGTTCACGCAGCCACTGCTCAGCCACCAGCAATTGTTCATTGTCGCTGCCACCGCGCACACGGCCATACAATTCCACCAGGCGCGCATCCCATTGTTTGGTGAGTACGCGACGCAACTGTTGCTCAGCGGCTTCTTCTGCCCCCAAACGCTGTAAGTGGCCGCAGTACTGCAGCACTAAAACCTGGGATTGCTTGAGCGACTTATCGAGTTTTTGCCAGTAGGATTTCAGCTCGTCCAAATTAAATTTATGCGTATCCAGAACTGCGCAGACCGCATCCACTTCTAGGCTGTGCAGCTGCTCTTGGGTGTAAGCTTTACTTTTTTTCAGCTCAGGTAGCAGAGCTTGCACGGCGGCCCAATCGTTTACCCGTTGATATACGGTCAGTAATAAATCGAGCACCACCGGATGCCTTGGTGCAACGCTGCGGGCACGCTCCAGTGTTGCCAGGCACTGCTCGCACTGCTGGTTTGCCAGTTGCATTTTGGCTTGACTCAGCAACACCGCTAATTCGTTTTCCGGTGCGACCTCTTCCGCTTTGGACAGCAATGCCTGACAGGTTTCCATATCGCCCAATTGATGCGCACTGTGCGCCGCCGCCAGATAGTGCACCAACGGCTGATCCGCGTACTTAGCCACACTCAGCAAATCTTTTTTTGCCGCCTGCCAATTGCCTTCGATATAGTGAATCAAGCCGCGCTGGGTTCGTGCATTCAGCTGACGGGAACGGCCTTCCGCGAGAAATGCCCAACTCACCCCCAGCGAGCGCAATATTGCGCGAAGCAACATATAGCTCCAGCGCAATACCAATACACCAAATATCACGGCAAAAATAGCAAACCAGAAACTGGTTTCAATGGTCGTGCTGCCGAGGCTAATTAAAATGTAGCCAGTGTCGGCTTTAATTAACTCGAGAATCAGAGGTGCAGCAACAATCGCACACAGCGTTAATATTCCAAGCAGGTGGAGGCGCTTCATGTTAGTTGCCTCCTGCGCTTGGCTTGCCAGCCCCTTTCAAGTTGTGAAGATCTTCGATATAGCTGTGCAACAACTCGAGCGACCCGCTGATATCTGGCAGTTCAATGACGATATCGCGTTGCGCAAGCGCGTTTAATTCCTCGCGATAGCGCTCCACCGGCGCCGACGCCGGATAAAACTGCGCCAAATATCCCTCGGCCTGTTCCAGGCTATTGGTATAAATAGCTTGTTGCTCACGCAGGAGTGCGAGCTGGGCACGTTCAAGCATTAAGCGCACATTTTGCTGCAGATACTGGGCGGACTCAGCCGACATCAACGGCGCAGGTCTCTCCGCGTGGTTGTTAATATTGATGTAATTACTCAGGCTTTTACCGAATGCGCGCAGGCTTTTTTTCATCGCCGCCCACCAGTTGTCGGTCGTGAGGTTTTCGTCCAGCATTTCCCCTTCGGGGTTCTTGCCACGCCCTAATACCTGCTCGCGATCAGGCCGCACCGGCAACATCACCACCTGGGTGATTAACCCGTTAATTTGCAGGTAGAGCCCCTCGCGATCGATTTTGTTTATTAATCGCAGGGCCGCCAGATCGTTATTTACCGCTTTGCGCAAAGCAAATAAGTCGGGGTCGTCCAGATCGCGTAAGATGGCATCAGCTTCGGTAAGCAGCGCATCGGCCCCTTCAGCACTGCGCTCAATCAAAATACGCTGATTAGCGAGCTTAAGAAGGTATTCCGCTTCTGCCAGCAGCCAGTCTTCACGGGTGATGGTAGACATCGCCAACAGACGTTTATTCTGCGCTTGCAGCCGTTGTTCCGCCGCGGTAAGACGATCACCCATGGCGCCCACCGCCTGTTCGCGGTCGCGTCCGACGGTACTCAACGCCTGTCGCAGCTGGGTCAATTGCTGGTTTTGTGCGGCCAGTTGCTGCTGTAGTTCAGCCAGTTCTCCCGCCTTACTTTGCGTCTGCTGATAATAGCCATAGCCATACCAACCAAGACCTGCCACAGCGCCCGCCACCAGCAAAATAAGCAGCAGTAACAACAGCGAAAACCAGGGGATGCCCGAACCCTTGCGCGGCTCTGTTGGGAATTCAGGCGGCGGCCCCGGTTCAGCTTCCGGGTCTGGCTTTCGCTCTTGTGCCGCAGCCGCTGTTGAGTCAGGCCCGTCCGCCGCGGGCGCAACAATAATCGCCGTTTGGTCTACCGGTTGATCCGCTTCGGGTTTGGCTTGAGAATCTTCCTGTGGCGAGGGCGTCTTGTCGTCGGTCATAAATCCGTCTTGTCCAAAGTTGCAATAATTTCGTCAATCGCGGCGAGCATGGCCGCTTCACCGGCATTGCGAGCAATCTGTATCTGTTGGAAACCCTGTTCTGCAGCCAGTGCAGCCACCCGTTCACCGGGTACAACAAGCGCAAACGCCGATAAATCTGCGCCCGCGGTGGTTGCGACATACAACAGGTTCTGCAAGGTTTCGCCACTGAACACGCAAAGCACATCCTGCGCTGGATTAAGGTTCGCGTCTGTAAACTGGGTTACCGCCTCCGCTGGCAGCGTGCGCTGATAAAGTTCGCAATAGGTAACTGCCGCACCCCGATTTTCCAATTCGTCGCCCAGGCGAGGCCGACCACCCAAACCGCGACAAATCAGTATTCGCTGGTGTGCCACCTGCTGCAACCCGGGCAGTGCCAGCAGCTCTTCGGTATTCATCGCCGTGAGCGCAGCGTGCACTGTTGCTTCGCTGCCGAGAAAATGCTGAACCTGGGCTGCCGTTTTGATGCCGACAGCGTAGTAGGTTATTCCCTGCGGCAGCTGTGGCCAGTACTGGTCTAACCACTGCCAAGTTGCTTCCACGGCATTCTGGCTAACAAAAATTACTGCATCATAGTGATCGAAATCCAGAATACAGTTTTTGATACTTTGCTGCTGCGCGGGTTCCTGCACTTGCGCAATTGCCAGTAATGGCAGCGCCAAAACCCGGTAGCCTGCAGCCTGGAGTTTACTGCTCCAGCTGCTGTTTTGCGCAAGCGGGCGGCTGGCGAGAATGCGCCAATTATGCGGATGCGTCACCGTACACTCGCTTGAGAATGGCATCGGCGCCAGCCGCCAGAAGTTTTTCGGCCAGAACAACCCCCAGTGTTTCCGCATCTGCCGGGTCGCCGATCACCTGATCGTAGAGTACCTCGCTGCCATCCGGGTCGGCGACCAGGCCGCGCACCCAGAGCTGGTTGTCCTGATGAATGGCGAAACCGCCAATCGGCACCTGGCATCCGCCTTCGAGCTTTCGATTCATCGCGCGCTCGGCGAGCACCGCCTGCTCAGTTACACCGTGGTGCAGCGGCTGAAGTAGCGCCAGCGTTTCTTGGTCGTCGGTGCGGCATTCAATTCCAACTGCACCCTGGCCACCAGCGGGCAGCATCACTTCAGGCGCAATAAATTCAGCGATACGGTCGACCATTTGCAAACGCTTTAAGCCGGCAGAAGCCAGAATAATTGCATCGTATTCACCCGCGTCCAGCTTCGCCAGACGGGTGTTAACGTTGCCGCGTAAAAATGTGACTTCGAGATCCGGGCGCATTGCCAGTAGCTGGCTCTGGCGGCGCAAGCTGGACGTGCCGATGACGGCACCGGCAGGAATGGCATCGAGGTTGGAGTACTTGTTGGATACCAGCGCATCGCGCGGGTCTTCGCGCTCACAGATGACCGCGAGGCCGAGCCCTTGCGGGAACTCCATGGGGACGTCCTTCATCGAGTGGACCGCAATATCAGCCTCACCGGCAATTATCGCCTGCTCCAGCTCCTTCACAAACAAGCCTTTACCACCGACTTTTGCCAGTGGAACATCGAGTATTTTATCGCCACGGCTGGTCAGCGGCACCAGCTCCACCGCGAGTTCCGGGTGGTGCCTGCACAGTTCAGACTTAACGAATTCGGCTTGCCAAAGGGCCAGCGCGCTTTTGCGCGTGGCGATGCGAAGAGTGTGTTTCACGGAGGGACCTTGGTGGTTTTTGAATCTGGCGGCAATCATACCAGACCCGTCCCAGAAGCGCCGAGCTACGGCGGTAGCTCAGCATTTTTCCGGAGGGTGTAGAGGCTGCAATCCACAGCCCGAGAATCAACCTTCTGCCAGAGTATTAATCCTCAACCTTAGTTCTCGCGGTGCTCACCGGCTGTAGACTGGAACCAGAATCAGAGTCGTGACAGTAACTCGCGCACGCTAGAGACATGGCGGCGGCTTACCACCGGACGATAGTCCACGGATTTCAAGCGCAGCTCGAACTGGCCACTGTTGTTACGCTCCATGGCTTCGATTTCGCTGATCGACACCAGTGCGTTGCGGTGAACCCGTAAAAAACGGTCCGGGAACTCCTGCTCGAGCTCTTTGAGCGTGTCGTCAATCAGCGTTTCACCTGCCGAATGTCGAACGGTGACATACTTTTGATCGGCGATAAAACACTGGATTGAGGCGATGGGAATCAATTCCATGCCTTTGCGGGTTTTAGCGGTGATGTGCTGACGCTGACCGTCGGGTGCGGTATTGCTGACCGCATTGCGCTGCACCTTGTTTAGCCGCATCGCATTCTGCAGCGTGTCCACCAGTTGCTGCTGCTGCACCGGCTTTAACAGATAGCCCACTGCCAGCGTCTGAAACGCCTCCAGCGCATATTCATCGTAGGCGGTACAAAAAATAATCGCCGGCGGTTCAGGCAACTGAGCAATTTTGCGCGCAGTCTCCAGGCCATCTTCCCCGGGCATTCGGATATCCAGCAGCACAATATCCGGATCGAACTTATCCACTGCAGCCACGGCGTCTACGCCGTTGCTGGCTTCGCCCACTACCTCGTAGCCATCCAACTGTTCGATCATCCGAATCAGGCGTTGGCGGGCCAGCGGCTCGTCGTCGACAATTAACATATGCATTACAAAAGCGTCCTCTAACTCATCCTGGGCCGCGCCGGGAACCGCAAATAAATAATATATTCACCCTCCGGCTGCTCGACCTTTAATTCTGCGTTCTTCTCATAATAAGCCATCAAACGGTGGCGTATATTTTCCAGAGCCATACCATTACCCTCAGCGGTCGATTTTGCCTGCCCGGCGGAGGGGTTGAGTAACACCGGGTTGCGCACACAAATTTCCACCCGCTGCTTGTCGAGCGCGATACTCACTTCAATCCTGCCGCCTTCCGGCAGTGGTTGAATACCGTGGTAGATGGCGTTTTCAACCAGTGGCTGCAGCAAAAAACTGGGGATGATTATCAGCCCCATGCGCGTTTCCTCCAGCGACGATGGCTGACCATCGCACCAGTAGCGCCACTCACTTTGCAGGCGCGCACCCATGCGGATCTGCTCGATACCGATATAACTTTCGCACAAGGCGATCTCCTCGCGCAGCGGCGTCAAACCTGCTTCTTTCAAGCTCGCGCGAAACAATTGCGACAAATCCACTACCATCCGCTCTGCCGCTTCCGGGTCGAACCCAATCAGGCTGGCGATGGAATTCATACTGTTGAATAAAAAGTGCGGCCGAATACGCGATTGCAGCGCTTGAATGCGCGCCATCATCTCAGCTTTTTGCTGATTGCGTAACTGCTGTTGCAGGTACAGATAGCGCAAGGTAATACCCGCGATAACCCCAGCCACCATCAAGTGGCTAAAAGTTACATCACTCTGTAGTGGCACCTGCAAAATAAAATGCTGGTAACTCAGTGAAAACACGCCGGTGGATAGCAGAGTGATTGAGTAGCTCAAGATCCCCGCCGCCAGCGGCGCCATGCGCGCGAGTAAGGGGCGCAGGCGGCAAAGACCCGCAGCGCTGGTGAGCACGATCCACAACACCAGCATAGACACCACGCCAAATTCCGACCAGTTGAACTCGGTGAGTCCAGTATCGGAGACGAGCAGCGCCATCACCAGCAGCTCGCTCACCAACACCAGCCCGAGTACACTTTGAACGCCGCATAAATCGGGAAGAAAATCCCCGCCGGCGAGGGGCTTTTCGGTGATAGGACGCTTCTCTGCCAATGGGTTTTCCTGCTCAGGTATAATGCGCGGTTAAAAATTTCAGCAACTTGATCACTGCAACGGCGGTATAACTATGAGCCACGATGAGAATTCTGTAAAACCCTGGGGTGGGCGCTTCAGCGAAGCGACCGACGCATTTGTGGAACGCTTCACGGCCTCGGTAAATTTCGACCAGCGCCTCTACCACCACGACATCAATGGCTCCATCGCTCACGCCACTATGCTAGCCAGCGTCGGGGTACTCAGCGATGATGAAAAAAATGCCATTATTGAAGGCCTGGAGGGGATTCGCAAGGATATTGAAAGCGGTGCCTTTACCTGGTCGGTGAGTTTGGAAGACGTTCACATGAATATCGAGGCAGAACTCACCAAACGCATTGGCATCACGGGTAAAAAGCTGCACACGGGGCGTTCGCGCAATGATCAAGTCGCCACCGATATCCGTCTGTATCTGCGTGATGAAATCGATGTTATTGGCAAGGAACTGACGCGTTTGCAGCAGGGGTTACTGTTCCTCGCGGAGCGCGAAGCCCATACCATAATGCCTGGATTCACCCACCTGCAGACCGCACAACCGGTGACCTTCGGCCATCATTTGCTGGCCTGGTATGAAATGCTAAGCCGCGACTACGGCCGCTTGATGGGTTGCCGCAAGCGCCTCAATCAATCGCCGCTGGGTGCCGCAGCACTGGCCGGTACCACCTACCCGATTGATCGTGAACAGACCGCCGCGTTACTCGGGTTCAACCACCCCACCCGCAATTCACTAGACTCCGTCAGCGACCGCGACTTCGCCATCGAATTTTCCGCGTTCGCCGCCTTGCTGATGACCCACCTCTCCCGCGCCAGCGAAGAGCTGGTGCTGTGGACCTCGGCGCAATTCAATTTTATCGACCTGCCAGACCGCTTCTGTACCGGCTCTTCGATTATGCCGCAAAAGAAAAACCCGGACGTGCCCGAGCTTGTGCGCGGCAAAACCGGTCGCGTCAACGGCCACCTCATCGCCCTGCTCACATTGATGAAGTCACAACCGCTCGCCTACAACAAAGACAACCAGGAAGATAAAGAGCCATTGTTCGACACGGTCGATACCGTGAAAGACTGCCTGCGCGCATTTGCCGATATGGTGCCCGCGTTGAATGCCAACAAGGCGGCAATGCTCGAGGCAGCCAAGCGCGGCTTTTCTACCGCGACCGATCTCGCCGATTATCTGGTCCGCAAAGGTATTCCATTTCGCGATTCACACGAAATTGTCGGCAAATCAGTCGCTTTCGGTATAGCCCAGAACAAAGATTTATCTGAGATGACGCTGGCGGAATTGCAGCAGTTTTCTGATGTCATCGAGAATGATGTGTTTGATGTACTTACCCTGGAGGGGTCGGTTGCAGCGCGTGATCACATCGGCGGCACAGCGCCAGCGCAGGTACTGAAAGCGGTTGAGCTGGCAAAAGAGGAGCTAGCGGCGCGCTAAACGGAGGGTGCGAGTCGCCCGTGCGGCGACTCATGCTTCGGAGTCAAATATCCGTTATAAGTCGTCGATGTCGTAATCGACGATCACCGGCAAATGGCTGGAGAAGTGGCGGGTTTTATACATGGCCGCATATTCCACTTTGCGAGTCAGCGCTTCGGACACCACCTGATAGTCGGTTCGCCAGCCGTCGCCTTCGCCAATTTTGCCCGATGGCCACCAGGAGTATTCTCCAGCTTCAGGCACCGCAACCCGGAACGCATCCGCGTAGCCAAGCTGGCGGAACAACTGGTTCATCCACTGCTGTTCATGCGGCAGATAGCCAGATTGATTGGTGTTATTTTGCCAGTTCTCCACATCTTTTTTGCTGTGCGCCATCGCCCAGTTCCCGCAAAAAATAAAGTGGCGACGCTTGCGTGTCACCTTGTGCAGCAGCGCCTGGAAATCATCAAAAAACTTGATTTTGACTTCCTGGGATTCGGTTTCGGAAAACGCGGTCGGTGCCAGGAGCGAGCCAATGGAGTAACGCTCGAAATCAACCTGAAGGTACCGGCCCTCCATATCCACACCACTCGCAAACCCCAGCCCGTAGATCAACGCCTTCGGCTGGTGACGGGTGTAGATAGCCACTCCGTTGTAATGTTTTACTCCGGAGTCAAAAAAATACGCAAAGTAGCCGTCCGGATGAAAAATATCATCATCCAGCTCATATTCCAGTGCCCGGAGATCTTGCAAGCAAATAATGTCAGCATCCTGCTCTTCTATCCAATCGAACAAGCCCCGCTGAGCCGCCTGATGAATACCATCGACGCACAGACTGATTACTCTCATACCAACCCCTTTATAACACCTTGGTATGATACAGATTCTTTTATTTTGTTGTCATTATTTATGAGGTAATTCATCTCGCGTTCATTCAGGTTCTGGTTTAATTGTCACAGTTGCGATTTGTGCGAAGTATTTTCCTATAATAGCCAGATATCTTGAGTTCGCTGGCCGGATTTACAGGGAATAGCTGCCACCTCAGGCCGCTTTGTGCGGCCACTCAGCCTGACTGCTCATAAACAATGTATGTTGGCGCTTGCACCCCGCCATGGGCGGCAGGCCACCTCGTTTTTTCAATCGCACTATTTCGGAGTACCCCATGCACGCCTATCAGCAACAGTTTATTGAGATGGCCATTGCCAGCCAGGCCCTCAAGTTTGGCGAGTTTACGCTCAAGTCCGGCCGCGTCAGCCCGTATTTTTTCAACGCTGGCATGTTGCATATGGGCAGCAATATCGCACATTTGGGGCGGGCGTACGCGCAAGCGTTAGTGGACTCCGGGCATCCAGTGGATATGATTTTCGGTCCCGCGTACAAAGGCATTCCACTCGCCGCTGCTACAGCTATTGCCCTGGCAGACCACCACAATCGCGATCTACCCTATGCGTACAACCGTAAAGAAGCCAAGGACCACGGCGAAGGCGGCACCCTGGTAGGCGCACCGCTGACAGGCAAGGTCGCGATCGTCGACGATGTTATCACCGCTGGGACGGCTATTCGTGAGGTACTCGCGCTTTTAGAGCAAGCAAAGGCTGAACCAGCAGCGATTGTTATTGGTCTAAACCGGAAAGAGCGCGGCCAGGGTTCGCTCTCGGCCATTGATGAATTACAGCAATCTACCGGTGTGCCCGTGGTCAGCATTATCGACCTCGATCACATCATGATGTACCTGGAAAAAGCTGGCGATCAGCAAACGAGCGAAAAGATTGCGCTTTACCGCGAGCAATATGGATCAGATTAATGCACAGTAAAACCGCGTTACGGGGCGTCAATGCCTTTCTCTCTGCACTACTTTTTGCGCTGGGTTGCAGCTTTGCTGTAAATGCCAGCGCTCAGCATGTTTACTACCGCTACGTTAACAAGGAGGGTGTCAAAGTACTCGAGCACTCAATACCACCAGAGTATGCACAACTGGGCTATGAAGTGCTGAACGCATCAGGCCAGGTTGTCAAAGTGGTACCCCCGGCGCCCACCGACGAAGAAGTTGCCAAAAATGCCCAGGAACGTGAAGCGCGGGAAATTTATGCGCGACTCAAACGGCGCTACTCTTCGGCGGCCGAAATTGAATCTGCCAAACGCCGCAGGCTTGCCAATATCGATACGAATATTGCGATTTTGAAAGGCAACATCTCCAGCGTAACCAATGAAATTCAAAAAATTATGGGAAAAGCCGCGGACTACGAACGGCGCAACCAGAAGGTGCCAGCACCGATATTGCAAAGCTTGAGTGACGCCAAGGCAGAACTGGGAATTGCGCAGGAATTGTTACAAAGCCGGCAAGAAGAGTATCAGGAAGTTATCGAGAAGTACGACAGCGACAAGGACGCGTTTGTGCGCGGAGAAACACTGGAAGCCAAAGAGGACGCACGCATTCAATAATGTGTACGCCTTCTGATTAGGGCCTGTTAGCACTATTTCACTTCGCCCCGTCTTCTCTTCGCCCTGTCGGAGCCAGGATTTTCTGGCTGAAAGGCATGTTGAGCGTAGTCTAGCGGGCTAAACAAGTAAAAATAGGTATCAGGCAGGGAATCCAGGCCCTAAATTAACGGGGCACCAACCCGTCAATCATTCCGCGCCAGTGGCTTGGCCAAGCTTCGGTCGGCAAACGCTTAAACTCGCTGCGCACATACTGCACCATTTTCCCTTCCACAACAGCCGTTAGCAGCGCAACCGTTTCGTTAACACTCAACACCAGCTTCAACCCTTCCTCCAACTCCGCAGTACGAAACATTTGCCGCAACTGGGTCTCGAGACGATCAAATAATTGAATCACCCGCTGGCGCAAGCGGTCAGTTTCTCCGGCCAGCGCATCGCCAGTTAAAATACGGGTGATACCGGGATTACGCTCAGAGAATGCTAATAACAGGTGAATAATTTTCTGGCAACGATCCAGGGCCGTACCCTCTTCGTCGTTGATCATGCTAATTCGGGTGAACAGCGTCTGCTCAATAAATTCAATCAGCCCCTCGAACATTTTCGATTTACTGGGAAAGTGGCGATAGAGAGCGGCTTCTGAAACACCGACTTCTTTTGCCAAAGCAGCGGTGGTTATGCGGGCCCCAGGACTCACTTCCAGCATGTGGGCGAGCGCTTCTAATATTTGTTGTTTGCGGGGTTTCTTATTATTTGTCGTCATGCGGTCTAATCATGCTGTGCTTATCAAGGGTAACCCAAAGTGGCACAAGCCACATTGGGACAACTTTTTAGTGGATAGAGAAGAGAACAGCAATTTCCCCGCCAGGCTTCCCTCCTGGGAGAAAGTCTCTTGGAGATATGGCACCAGACCACTCCCGCATCCATGCCTATGCAGCCCCCAATTGCGTCGTTTTTCTATCCTAGCGACTCGACTCGGGGTCAGCAACAGGAAATTGCGGCTAAATCAGTGTGCGCTATTGGTGATAAGCGTTCCCACGCCTGCATCTGTAAAAATTTCCAACAAAACGGCGTGTGCGACGCGCCCATCGACAATGTGCGCACTGGAAACACCGGAATTGACCGCATCCAGCGCGCAGCGAATTTTCGGTAACATGCCGCCGTAGATGGTTCCATCTGCAATTAATTCATCAACTTTACGGGTCGAAAGCCCAGTTAACACCTCGCCGTTTTTGTCCTGTAAGCCGGCGACATTGGTCAGCAGCATGAGTTTTTCCGCCTGCAGAATTTCCGCCACTTTGCCTGCAACCAGGTCGGCGTTGATATTGTAAGAGGCGCCGTCTGCGCCTACGCCAATGGGCGCAATCACAGGAATAAAATCACTTTGTACAAGCAGGTCTATCACCGCACGGTTGATCGATTTAACTTCACCCACGTGGCCTACGTCGATAATTTCTGATGCCTTGATGTTTTCTTCCTGCTCCTCACTCATTGTGCGGTTAAGAATAAGCTTCTTTGCCTGAATCAGGTGTCCGTCTTTGCCGGTAACACCAATCGCCTGGCCACCAGCACTGTTAATTAAGCTTACAATTTGTTTGTTGACCGTCGCACCCAACACCATCTCCACCACATCCATGGTCTCGCTGTCGGTTACCCGCATGCCCTGCACAAATTCGGATTTAATATTTAGCCTGTTCAGCAATTCACCAATTTGCGGGCCGCCGCCATGAACAACAATCGGGTTCATTCCCACCAGTTTCATTAAAACAATATCGCGCGCAAAACTTTTTTGCAGCGCGGGGTCTGTCATAGCGTTACCGCCGTATTTGACGACAATGGTCTTATTGGTAAATTTTTGAATATAGGGCAATGCTTCGGTTAACACTTCGGCAACATGTGCCGCCGACGCTATGGAAGACTCGTTTTCTCGCATTAGTTTGTCTGATCCCAATCTATTTTTAATGTACTGTCGATTTCCCGTAATTGACGCACGAACAACGCTTTCAGCGTATGCAGTGACGCTTCATCATCCGCTTCGAATCGCATTGTCAGGTGCGCAGATGTATTGGATGCACGCACCAGCCCCCAACCGTTCGAATAGTCAATGCGCAACCCGTCTAATGTGGTTTTTTTGCCATCGCCGAACTCGCCACGCTCTATAAGCTGTTCGACAAGGGCAAATTTACTCTCTTCGGGCACACTCACGCGAATCTCTGGAGTGGATGGTGATTCAGGAAAATCAGCAAATACCTCGTCGAGCGTTTGCCCCTGCAAACTCACAATTTCTATTAGCCGTGCCGCCGCGTAGAGCCCGTCGTCAAATCCGTACCAGCGATCTTTTATAAAAATATGGCCAGAATATTCGCCGCCAAGTAGCGCACCGGATTCTGCCATTTTTAACTTCATAGGTGAATGACCGGTTTTCCAGATAATCGGGCGGCCGCCACTGCTGGTAATGACGTTGGCAAGGTGGCGCGTGCTCTTCACGTCAAACACCACATCAGCGCCCGGGTTGCGCGCCACAATATCTTTTGCGAACAACATCAGCAAACGATCAGGCCAGAGAATTTTACCTTGCGGTGTAACCACCACCAGACGGTCGCCATCGCCATCCAGCGCAATGCCCAGATCGGCGCCGACTTCCTGTACTTTAGCAATCAATGGCTGAAGGTTTTCTTCAATCGAAGGGTCCGGTGAGTGGTTGGGAAAACTGCCGTCGAGCTCACAATTTAATGGTGTGACATGGCAGCCCAGTTCCTCGAACAACCGTGGAGCAATAACGCCAGGTACCGCGTTCGCCGCATCGATGACAATTGAGATGTCGCCAGCCAGAGCCACATCTGAAAATATGGTATTAATGTAATCCGGCACAATATCCTTGCGCCGCTCTTCCCCGGAACCTGTGTAAATATTTTTGCTGAGGATACGCGAGCGGATTGCTTTAATATCCTCTTCCGATCGACATTTGCCACCCATCACCACTTTAAATCCGTTGTGGTCTGCCGGGTTGTGGCTGGCAGTCACCATTACGCCGCTGCCGCTGTCTGCGAGTGTTTCCGTGGCAAAATAGAGTAACGGCGTTGGCACCGTGCCGATATTCAATACATGGCACCCTGTACTGAGAATTCCACGAATTAAAAATTCCGTTAACTGGGGACTATGCAAACGTGCGTCACGGGCAACAATCAAGGTGTCGTCACCCACATCCATTGCTTCGCTACCCAGCGCTTGGCCAACCAGATACGCCACGTCTTTCGTGATTTCTCTGCCGTAAATACCACGAATATCGTATGCGCGAAAAATAGTTTCTGAAATAGCAATCGACGACTGCTCGGTCTCGTTAGCGGAATCGTCCAGCTGTTCGTCTTTAATTGTCTGCTCTGGTTTCTGTGCTTTTTCATCCAGCGCCAACAGCGCCTCGTCCTCATTGGCAATTTCCACATCGAGAATATCGCGACGTTGAAAAATTGGGTCGGTGAAAGCCACATCTTTGCCAGCAGATGCTACCGCCTGAATGGTTTTCCAGGTGCCTTTCGCTTTGTCTTCTCGCGCAGCGGCGATACGCGTACCCAGTTGACGGCCGAACCAGGCCGAGAGCGCAATGAGAAAAATACATCCGAGGGCAACACCCGCCAGCTGCCATAGCCCGTTGGTTCCAGTTTGCGCGACCAATGCGGGGCCTGCGGCAAACACCACTTGCCAATGGCTGTCTTTAACAGGCACCACCACGGCGGGGGCAACCGGTGCTCCCGCCACAGAAATTAAGGTGGTAGGGGCACCGGTGTCGAACACTTGCTGTAAGGTCACTTGCCCCAACCCGGTGTTGTTTTGCGCGAGCAGTGGCGCCAGAACTGCGGCGCGCAAGCTCACCATCACGGTACCGTACACCAACCGCGTATTGTCCTGTACAACCGGCGCGACCATGGTAATCAGCCACTCGTTGTTAATCCGGGCGGCTTCTGGCAATGCGACTTCCTGCCGTTCCGCCAAGCCGATCAGCTCCAGTTCCGAAAATCGAATCGGCGGGTAAATATCGTTGTCCAATCGCGCAGTGCCGCGAGGGAAAACCCGAACTTTAAGCGCGCCATCCAGCTGTCCCTGAAATCCGGCAACAAAGCGTTGAAGCTGCGTCTCGTCGTTGGCCTCCAACGCAGTTTTCAGCAAGGGTTTATCGGCAAACTGCGCGATTGCCTCGCTTACCCGGGCCATGTACAGGTGAATATTTTGTGCCGTCAGCGAAGCGCGTTGCTGAGATAATTCAGCAAGCTGCGCGTCGCGCTGAGCAACAATCTGAGTTTGGTAGGTGTGGTAGCACAGCCAGGACGATAACGCAGCGGCTAACACCACGCAGGCAAGTACGGAAACTAGTACTGGCGAAATTTTGCCTTTCGGCTCGACAGGGGGGTCCACTTCCGCACTTTTTGGCTTACTGCGTCCAGGATCTGAAAATTTTTGAAACTGCTCGGTCACGCCGGGCGACTCCTTATTCTTACAATCTTTTTCAGCATTAAGTGTCGCTTGTCTGCATTCACAAACAAACGGTCAGGGCGAAGTTAATCGCACGGTTTTTCAGCTAGCGCCGCAGCAATCCACTGAATAAGTCCACGGGCCAACTGTTTTTTACCGCGCCTGGCAAAGCTCACAGTGCCACCATCACGGCTAAAAACAGTCACCTCATTTTCATCCTGTTCGAACACCCCGCCATCGGCAACATTATTGGCAATTATGGCATGGAGTCGTTTGAGCTTAAGCTTAGCCTGCGCATACTCCTCCAGATGCTGGGTTTCCGCTGCGAAGCCCACCACAAACCGAAGACCGGGCAGTGCCGCAACATCAGCGATAATGTCCGGGTTTTCAACCAGGGTAAGCTGCATGGGCTCGCCAGCGTGTTTCTTTAATTTGTCTTGTGCCGCCACTTGAGGGCGATAGTCCGCCACGGCTGCCGCGCCTATCACAACATCGGCACTTTCTGCTGCAGCAAGCGTCGCCGCATGCATTTCCAGCGCGCTCTCCACTGCCACCAGTCGCACCTTTGGCGGGGGTGACAAATTCACCGGTCCACTCACCAGCGTCACCTGGGCACCCGCGTCCAAGGCCGCTTCCGCCAGGGCATAGCCCATTTTGCCGGAACTGCGATTGGTCAAGTAGCGCACGGGGTCTATCGCTTCCCGAGTCGGCCCCGCGGTAATGACTACATGTCGGCCGGCCAGTGAACCGAGTTGAAATTGCGCAGCTATACATTCGGTGAGAGCCTCGACCTGCAGCATTCTTCCGGGCCCAACATCCCCGCACGCCTGGACACCTTCATCCGGGCCACAAACGATAACACCACGCGCTAGCAGTCTGGCCACGTTCTCCTGGGTAATATCTTTGCGCCACATTTCCTGATTCATCGCCGGTGCAATCATGACCGGCGCTGCCGTCGCTAAACACAGCGCCAGCAGTAATTCATTACCTTCACCCTGTGCAAATCGCGCGATAAAATCCGCAGTTGCAGGGGCAATCACCAGAGCATCTGCCCAGCGGGCCAGCTCGATATGTCCCATTCCCGCTTCGGCAGCGGGGTCGAGCATGGAAGTGTGCACCGGGTTACCCGACAATGCTTGCAATGTTAACGGCGTGATAAACTCCGTGGCGGCGGCCGTCATAACCACATGTACCTCGGCACCGGCATTTTGTAACTGGCGCACGAGCTCGGCACTTTTATAAGCAGCTATCCCCCCTGTCACACCTAAAACGATATTCTTGTTCGCCAGGGAGAGCGTTGAATCTGGTACCGACATACACTAGCTCGCTAATAGCGTGACCGGGAGATGGCGTGTAGAACACGGCTATGGCGTGAATAAGCCTCACCTGGCACGGATTATAAGGTTTGTAAGATAACATTTTAACGGAATTGAATGCACTCGCCCGCTGAGTGAATATTCACCTACATTGGGGCGAGTTTCTACCAAACACCACACAAGGATGTGATATGGCGATTTCTGACTGGCCCGCCAGCGAGCGGCCGCGTGAAAAACTTCTTGAGCGCGGCCCGGATGCACTTTCCGACGCTGAACTGCTCGCCATCTTTTTACGCACCGGCTGTAAAGGCCGTTCGGCGGTAGATCTCGCGCGCGAGCTATTGTCCACCTTCGGTGGTTTGCGTGCACTGCTCGCGGCTGATTGCAAGGCATTCTGCCAGGGCCTCGGCCTCGGGGAGGCTAAATATGTCCAACTCCAAGCTGTGCTGGAAATGTCGAAACGGCACCTGGGCGAAACTCTGCAGCGGCAAACACAGTTTGCCAACAGTCAATCCGTAAAGGACTTTCTCAACAGTCAATTGCGTCATCGCCGCAGCGAAGTGTTCGCAGCGCTGTTTCTCGATAGCCAGCACCGGCTGCTGAGCTTCGACATTTTGTTTAACGGCACTATCGATGGCGCTGCAGTTTACCCCCGCGAGGTCGTCAAAAAATGCCTTGCTCACAATGCCGCAGCCGTAATCTTTGCTCACAATCACCCCTCTGGTGTTGCCGAACCCAGTGAAGCGGACCGACAGATTACCGACCGTCTTTGCCGCGCACTGCAGCTATTGGACATACGCACACTCGATCATATTGTTGTTGGTGAAGGGGATGCGGTCTCGTTCGCGGATCGCGGTTGGCTCTAATTGCTGATTGCCCACACGCCATCACTTGCGCAAAATGCACCCTAAGCAGCTCGCGAGCGCGACCTGTCGACAAGGAATAACAATAATAACGCCAGAAAAACGCCAAAAAAGAGATAACAACATGCCTTTTAACCTGCTAAAACACGCTTTCATCCTACTTTTTATTGCGCTGTCCCTCTGCCTGAGCCAGCCCGGTAGCGCCGCCACCCACGCAGCGGCTAAACCTGGAGAGTGGTGGAATCTGCCCTACCCCGAACCATTCGACGCAACCAGCCTCAGCCGCCAGCAAAGCACCATTCGCGTTTCCGGTAATCGCCTAGTGGATAACAAGGGCGAAACAATCACCTTGCGCGGGGTCAATATCAGCGACCCGGATAAACTCGTTAAAAACGGACACTGGGAAAAAGCCCATTTTGCCGCCGTCAAAAGCTTTGGAGCAAATGTCATACGCGTGCCAGTCCACCCTATCGCCTGGCGCTCCCGTGGCGGTGAGCACTACCTCGAACTACTTGACCAGGCGGTGCATTGGGCAAATGAGCTGGACATGTATTTGATTATCGACTGGCACTCCATCGGCAACCTGCACACCGGCCTGTTTCAGCACCCGATGTACGACACCAACCTGCAGGAGACTCGCGTATTTTGGCGGACCATCGCTGCCCGCTATAAAGGCGTCCCAACGATTGCCGTGTACGAGCTCTTTAACGAGCCCACTAAAATGGGCGGGCAACTGGGAGAATTGAGCTGGACAACATGGAAAGCCATAAATGAAGACCTGATCGACATCATCTTCGCTCACGACCCTAGTGCCATTCCCCTGGTTGCCGGTTTTAACTGGGCTTACGATCTTCGCTCAGCGCGTGAAAACCCGATTGCACGCAAAGGCATCGCCTATGCCGCACACCCCTACCCGGAAAAAACCCGGGCACCAGTGGCGCAAAAGGCCGCAGACTGGGAGCAAACCTGGGGATTTATCGCTAAACGCGCCCCGCTGGTCGCCACCGAGCTCGGCTGGATGCGCGAGGGCGAACCAGGTGCACACGTGCCAGTCAGGGACGACGGCAGTTACGGACCTGCAATTGTGAAGTATTTGGAAAAAATCGGCGCCTCCTGGACCGTTTGGTGCTTCGACCCGGACTGGCCGCCGCAAATGATTGCCGACTGGCAGTACACCCCTACCGAACAAGGGAAGTTTTTCCGCAAGGAAATGCTGCGCATGAACAAATAATCTCCCAGAGGGCATTGGAGGCGCCCACCAACCACCCATTTTGAAATTTTCTAACAGTAAAACGTTGCTATTGAAAATGGTTTTTGGTATAAAACGCGCCTCTTTTCGGCCACCCTTGCTAATTGCGCAAATATTAGACGATCTGGCTGAGTTTAAACCCTATTTCTGACTGCTGGCATCGAGCCGTAGTCCTAAACCTACGAAAGAGAGGCAAGACAATGGCTAAGGTTTGTCAGGTTACTGGAAAACGCCCGGTAACAGGCCACAACGTATCCCACGCAAAAAACCACACCAAGCGTCGTTTTTTGCCGAATTTGCACACACACCGCTTTTGGGTTGAATCTGAAAAGCGTTTTGTAAAACTGCGCGTATCCAGCAAAGGCATGCGGATTATCGACAAGAACGGCATTGAAACTGTTCTGTCTGATATCCGCGCCCGCGGCGAAAAAATTTAAGCCCTGGATTTAAGGAGACTTACTCATGCGTGACAAGATTCGATTGAACTCAACTGCTGGCACTGGTCACTTCTACACCACTGACAAAAACAAGCGCACCATGCCTGGCAAAATGGAAATTAAAAAGTACGACCCGGTTGTGCGCAAGCACGTGGTCTACAAAGAAGGCAAAATCAAGTAATTTTGCCTGTGTTGCGAAAAGCCCGGCCAATGCCGGGTTTTTTTATGTCTGTAGATCGGCTATCGCGGCATCCAAACGCCGCAGCCACAGGCCAAGCCCCTGCTCGAATCGACGTGCATTATTGACGCGATTATCCTCTTCCCATTCCTGGCCCAACTCGCGATCGTCTTCAAACAGCGCCAGTAACTCGCCACTCACGCTATCGCGCACTCGCGCCTGCATATAAAGACGGCCTGCGCCCTCCGTGATATAGGTGCGGCCAACCGGCCGGTCTTGCAGTGCATCTTTGGGGGCATTGGGTTTATAGCGCGTGAGTGCAAACTCGATAGTCAGCACCCCGGTACCAGGGCTTGCAGCCTGCGTCAGATGCACGCTTTTGCCTGCAAAGAGCAGCGCCAATTGCTCGGCAAATTGCTCTTCCATACGTTGCCTGTCACGTCGATCAAAGCGCCATTTCTCCGAATTCGCCCGCAGTCGTGAGCGATCGATCTCCAGATTCGCGAGATCCAGATCCGCGAACACCGCGGCCGAGTAGCCCTGTAACGCGTCGCTGGATCGGATAAATACGGAGTCGAACTGACGCAAGTTCAGCACCTCATAAAACCCTTCTATGTCGCCCTCCGAAACCGGTATGGATGTCACCGTTGGCGACGAACTACAGCCACTTATTAACAGGGCGGCCAACAACCCGCTGATTATTTTTTTCATATAGTCCTCCGCTGCGCTCCGAGAGGTAAGCAGACTCGCAATTGCGTGGAGCGCCCTCACATGGTGTTCATTTGACACTACAATTGCAATCTTTACGCGACACTGCCCCGTAACCACAACCCGACCAACTGTTAACAGAACCTAAATCCATGCCCGAACTTCCGGAAGTTGAAACGACCCGCCGCGGTATAGCGCCACACATACTCCATCATCCCATTACCGCGGTGACCCTTCGGCATACGCAGCTTCGCTGGCCGATTGATAAGGCGCTTAGTCGCAACCTCCCCGGCCGCACACTGGTTCGCGCAGATCGCCGCGGAAAATACTTACTGCTCGCCGTCGACGACGGCCGCACACTGATCTGGCACCTCGGCATGTCCGGCAGCTTGCGCATTGTTGAACCCACGGAGCCACCGGGCAAGCATGACCACATTGATCTGCGTTTCGCCCACGGTAGAGTGCTTCGTTACCATGACCCGCGGCGCTTCGGCGCATTTTTGGCCACCGCAGACGATCCCGCGCAGCACGCGCTGATCTGCCACCTGGGACCAGAACCCTTAACTGACGATTTTAACGGTGAGTACCTTTACGAACGTTCGCGCAAACGTTCAACTGCGGTAAAAAGCTGGATTATGGACAGCCGGGTTGTGGTGGGCGTAGGTAATATCTACGCCAATGAATCGCTGTTTTTGGCGAAGATTCATCCGTTGCGCGCGGCGGGAAAACTAACGAGACCGGCATGCCATCGACTTGCGGACATCATCAAAGCTGTGCTCGCGCGCTCAATTACGCAAGGGGGTACAACCTTGCGTGACTTCGTCGGCGGTGACGGCAAGCCCGGATATTTTGCCCAGCAACTCAACGTGTACGGACGCGGTGGCGAGCCCTGCCCGGTCTGCGCCAAACCGCTGACAGAAAAGCCGTTAAGCCAGAGAACGACCGTGTACTGCACTCATTGCCAGAACTAGATCGGTACAGCTGCACACCGCAGGCATGCAGCCATAGTAACAAGCGAGTATTAGGGGGTACGCGCACCCGGCCCGGCAATCGCGTTAATACTGACAATGCGATCTTTGCGGGGCGGAATTATGCGTTTTACTGCAGAGGACACTTTAATAAATACCGGTGAGCTGAACTCACTGGCAGATTTATCGACCTGTTTGCCATCGGGTGATAGCCAACGTGCCTTGTAACCGTAAACACCGTTTTCAAGCACCAGCTCAGAAAGCGCCGAACAGGCTGGCCCCAACAGCAAGCGCTTAAATTCACCGCCGTCTTTGTTACGCAGAATCTCTAAACTCAACCCCTTGCGGCCCATGTCAGATGCGAACTGCTCATTTTCAATGCGCAGAACAAAGCTGCCATCAGACGAGTTAGCTGGTACAGAGAGCTCTACCGTATCTGCTACTGCCTGCCCCCCCATCACGAGAGCCCACAGCGCTCCTGCAGATAGTAATTTTTTGTTCATCGATTATTCACTCACTTTCCTGTTGAGTCTGCTAGTCTTACTAATAGTCGTTTTATTTTTAAAAAAGAAGTAAACGACAAAGTATTAAAAAGGTTAGCTTGAGACTCATGACTAGTTGCTGACGGTTAATCCTTAACAGTCGAATACGACTCCCATCCGGGCTGACAAACCCAACGGCCTTTTTTATCAGAATCGGCGGTAAAAATCGCTGCTATAAAGCACTTCTTACACAGCCCGGAAAATTACAAAAAACGGCACGCAGCAACGTGCGCCAAATCAACTTTGGTGCATTAACACCACTCGACAATTGGCCCCGCACGAAGCGTCAAGTGCATTCCAGCAGAACGCACTCCTTGTAGTCTTCACTTATTACTTTTATGACAGCAAGTTTAACGCCATAGATACCCATGCCTCCATGCTACCTTTGTACTACTTTGTAACAATTTTTAATCTGTTAACGATTGACGTTGAAATTCACACAATTCGCTTATGCCTTCTTTTGCCAAGGTAAACATTTGAATGAATTCATCCTCAGAAAATGGTGCTTGTTCTGCCGTCCCCTGAATTTCAATCAGGCCACCCTGCTCAGTCATTACCATGTTCATGTCCGTATCGGCGTTTGAATCCTCTGGATAATCGAGATCCAGTACGGCTTCGCCTTGATACATACCTACCGAAACAGATGCGACAAGATGGCGCAGCGGATCAGTCTGGATCATTTTCGAGCGCTGCATAAAACGCAGGGCATCCACCAGGGCAACGCAGGCGCCGGTAATCGATGCTGTGCGTGTGCCGCCATCCGCTTGTATAACATCGCAATCAATTGTAATGCTGTGCTCGCCCAGCAGAGTCAAATCCACAGCGGCGCGCAGGGAGCGACCGATAAGGCGCTGGATTTCCACCGTGCGGCCCCCTTGTTTACCGCGGGCCGCTTCCCGCCCCATGCGAGAACCGGTAGAGCGCGGCAACATTCCATATTCTGCGGTAACCCAGCCCTGCCCTTCTCCTTTCAGAAAGCGGGGAACACCTTCTTCTACCGTTGCGGTGCAAATTACTTTGGTGTCACCAAAACAGACAAGTACGGAACCTTCCGCGTGACGGGTGTAGTGACGAGTAATAGAAATATCCCGCAATTGATTCGCGGCGCGACCACTGGGCCTTAACATAAAACTTCTCCTGGCAAATGGGCGTGCCATTATGAGGGAGAAATGTCAGCCTGTGGTAACATTCGACCCCCGGCCGCAGTATCAGGTGCCTTTTTTCATAATTACAACAATTTGCCAGGACCCACTTTTATGCCACGCAGTATGACCGGCTTTGCCCGCCAGGAATCGCAACACCCCTGGGGCAGCTTAAGTTGCGAAATTCGCACTGTTAACCACCGATACCTGGAACCAACCCTGCGGTTATCGGAAACGCTCCGCGCGCTCGAACCAGAATTGCGCGACAGAATGCGCAAGCAACTTAGCCGCGGCAAAGTTGAAGTGAACCTGCAATTGAAAACTGACGCGGCAGCGGGTACCGACCTCGCGCTGAACCAGGCATTCGCACAGCACCTGATAAGCCTCGCGGAAACGGTGGGAACGCAACTTCAGCAAGGCAGTCCGATTAACCCGCTAGACATACTGCGTTGGCCCGGTGTGTTACAAACAGCTGAAATCGACCCGCAAGATGTGGCCGCAGCAGCTCAAAGCCTGTTCGAGGAAACGCTTGCAATGCTGGTCGCCAACCGAGAGCGGGAAGGCGCCGAGCTAAAAACCTTTATCGCACAGCGCATGCAAACCATAGCCAGTCACGTAGGTGTAGTACGCGACAAGCTGCCCGCTATTCAGCAGGCTCTGCGCGATAAAATGCGCAGCCGTATCGAAGCTCTGGCAGTGGACGTCGACGAAGAACGGTTCAACCAGGAAGTGGTGTATCTGTGTCAAAAGTCAGATGTCGCCGAAGAACTGGACCGGCTGGAAGCCCATATCCAGGAGACCCAGCACGCACTGGAACAAAACGGTCCAATTGGCCGGCGCCTGGATTTTCTGATGCAGGAGTTCAACCGCGAAGCCAATACGCTCTCCTCCAAATCCACCGCGAGCGACACCACTCAGATTGCCGTCGATTTAAAAGTCCTGATCGAACAAATGCGCGAGCAAGTCCAGAACATCGAATAAACCGTCCGCCCAAAGCAGCTATACTGGCACTAAACCACTCTGTATTATCGAGGAGTCACCTGTTTTTCATGCTCTCCACTGGCACACTCTATACTGTTTCCGCGCCCTCCGGTGCGGGTAAAACCAGCCTTGTTAAGGCTGTCGTCGATGCGGTTGACAACCTGCTGGTCTCCGTCTCGCACACCACTCGCGCCCAGCGCCCCGGTGAGGTTGACGGCATCAACTACCACTTTGTCGACCGTACCCAATTTGAACAGATGGTGGAAAACGGTGATTTTCTCGAGCACGCCCAGGTCTTTACCAACGCCTATGGCACCTCCAAAAACTGGGTGCTGGAAACGCTCGGCGCTGGTAAAGACGTCATTTTAGAGATTGACTGGCAGGGCGCGCATCAGGTGCGCCAGCTGATCCCCAGCGCGGTCAGCCTGTTTATTCTGCCCCCTTCCCGGGAAACCTTGCGACAGCGCCTTACCGGTCGCGGGCAGGACAACGATTCGGTTATCGATGCCCGCATGGCGGAAGCCGAGAGCGAAATGTCCCATTACGGCGAAGCGGACTACCTGATCGTTAATGATAATTTCAATGTTGCTTTGAACGAATTCCGTGCGATTATCATTGCGAATCGCTTAACACTTGAAAAACAACGGCTGAGACATCAAAGTCTCTTAAACAACCTATTGTCCTGATTGCCTGTTTTGCGTACACTTCCCGGCCTTTTCTTTGTGCCGGTATCGTTGTTCCCTCACCGGCAAGTCGGAAATCACAATTGGAATAGTTAAATGGCACGCATTACCGTAGAAGATTGTCTCGATCACGTGGATAACCGTTTTGAATTGGTTATTGTCGGCACCAAACGCGCACGTCAGCTGGCGGTGCAGGGTAAAACCCCGATGGTTCCGGAAGAAAACGACAAGCCAACCGTAATCGCCCTGCGTGAAATTGAAGAAGGTTTTATCGACGCGAGCATTCTCGACGAGAAAGACGAGCCACAAGATACCCTGATCATGGGCGACGCCGACCACAGCCTCGACCTGGGTATGCACAACTCACCTGAGGCCTAATTTGTATGGGGGATCGCCTTGCTCACCATTGATTCACTCAGCCACAGGCTATCCTCCTATCTAGAGCCCGCGCAGGTTAACTGCGTCAAACGCGCCTACTACTATGCGGAACAAGCCCACACTGGGCAGTTTCGACGCAGCGGCGAACCCTATATTACCCACCCCCTGGCTGTTGCAAACATTCTTGCGTCTATCCATATGGACCATCAAAGCCTGATGGCCGCCATGCTGCATGACGTGATAGAAGACACCGGTATCGGCAAGTCCGCCATTAGCCATCAGTTTGGTGATCAGGTGGCGGAAATCGTCGACGGGGTGAGTAAACTTGCCAAGATCGACTACGAATCTCAGGCCGAAAAGCAGGCCAAAAACTTCCAGAAAATGGCCATGGCCATGGCCCGCGACTTGCGCGTTATCGTCGTCAAGCTCTCCGACCGCCTGCACAATATGCGTACTCTTGGCGCATTACCGCCGGAAAAAAAACGTCGTATCGCCAAAGAAACCCTCGAAATTTACGCGCCTATTGCCCACCGGCTCGGCATGAACGACTGGCGTATTGAGTTTGAAGATCGCGGTTTCGCCGCCATGCATCCGCTGCGTGCGACACGGCTGCACGCCTCGCTGCAGCAGGTGCGCGGCAACCGCAAAGCCATTGTTGAGAAAATTCAGTCTTCGATCGAGATGCGCCTGCAGCGAGAAACTATCGAAGGCCTGGTGATCGGGCGCGAGAAACACCTGTACAGCATCTACAACAAGATGCGCGGCAAACATAAATCGTTTGAAGAGATAATGGATGTTTATGCATTCCGCATTATTGTGGAAAACATTGACACCTGCTACCGGGCGTTGGGTGCGATTCACAACCTATACAAACCCAAGCCCAACGAATTCAAAGACTATATCGCCATCCCCAAAGAAAATGGCTACCAATCGCTACACACCGTGGTGGTTGGCACTCAGGGTGTACCTATTGAGGTGCAGATTCGCACAAAAGAAATGGACGAACTGGCCAGCCGCGGTATTGCCGCCCACTGGCTATATAAATCCAACGGCGATGAAGAAAGTAAAAACGGCAGTTACGACCGCGCCAATCGCTGGATCAAGCGCTTGCTGGAAATTCAGCAGCACACCAACAGCTCAGTGGAATTCGTCGAAAATGTGAAGATCGACCTGTTCCGCGACGAAGTCTATGTATTTACCCCCAAGGGCGAGATTATCGAGTTGCCAGCAGGCGCTACTGCGGTGGATTTTGCCTATGCGGTGCACACCCAGGTGGGTAACAGCTGCGTCGCCTGTCGTGTCAACGATCGCCCTGCGCCACTGTCACAGGCGCTTGAAAGCGGGCAGAAAATCAAGATCATCACCTCCAGCGGCTCGCAGCCGAATCCCAATTGGCTCAACTTTGTTATCACCGCAAAGGCGCGAGCGGCGATTCGGCACTATCTGAAAAATCAGCGCCATACGGAGTCAGTGGAACTTGGTAAGCGTATGTTACAGCGTGCCCTGAGCAATCAGGAGCTGCAACTGGACAAACTCTCCGACGCGCAGATACAAAACGTCCTGGAAACCACCTCCCGGGAATCCATGGAAAAGCTGTTTGAGGACATTGGTCTCGGACAGATTACCGCAATGGCGATCACCAATATTCTGTCGCCAGGTTCCGAGAACGATACCAACCGCAACAGCCATGCGCCGATTTCCATTGAATCGCCGGACGGCCTGCTGATCAGTTTCGCGCGCTGTTGCCGCCCCATTCCCGGCGACCCTGTACTGGCGCATCTCAGCACCGGTAAGGGCGTAGTTGTCCACCGCGAAACCTGTAAGAACATTAACGACTTGCGCAACAAAAGAGGCAGCTTGTCGGAGATCAACTGGTCGCCCAAGGTGGAAGGCGAGTTCCGCTCAGAAATTCGCGTAGAAGTGAAATCTGAACGCGGCATTATCGCATCGCTGGCGACACGAATCGCCAATACCAAGACCAGTATCGAAGGTATTCAAGTGGATGAGCGGGATGCCGAACATAGCGTCATCACTCTGACAGTGGCAGTTACCAATCGCGTCCACCTGGCAAACGTCATGCGATCGATCCGCAATATGCGTTCGGTCGCCAGTGTTTCGCGTGCTAAAACATAAGGAAAACAACCCATGCCTAACAAAGCCATAATCCATTCCGACAAGGCACCTAAAGCCATTGGCACCTATTCCCAGGCCGTCAAAGTAAGCAATACCGTCTACTTGTCCGGTCAGATTCCTCTGATTCCAGAAACCATGGAAATGGTTGACGGTGATTTTCGCGCGCAAGCGGAGCAGGTATTCAAGAATTTGAGTGCGGTGTGCGAAGCGGCGGACGGCTCGTTGCAGAGCATCGTCAAGCTCAATATCTATCTCACAGACTTAAGTAACTTCCCGGTAGTCAACGAGGTGATGAGCCAGTTCTTCCAGCAACCCTACCCAGCTCGCGCAGCAATTGGGGTAAAGGAGCTGCCAAAAGGCGCCCAGGTAGAAGCAGACGGTATTGCTGTGATCTAACGAAAAACGCCCGCAATCGCGGGCGTTTTTTCTCTTCAAGGCGCAGTTAGTCAGTGCTGCGCATTGCTTACCTCCGGGGTCGGCACAGTTGCTACCGCCTGCTGAGGCAAACTTTTACGCAACACCCAATACCCTGCAATTGCCGATACAAACGACCCCACTAGAATACCGGTGCGCTCATCGAATACCAGCATCGAATCCGGCATGGGGAACGCCAGAGACCCGATAAACAGGCTCATGGTAAAGCCGATACCACATAGCAAAGACACCCCATAGAGCTGGCTGTAGCCCATCCCCTGAGGCAATTTCGCCGCGCCCACCTTGACCGCTACCCAGGAAAAGAAGAACACCCCCAGCTGCTTGCCGAAGAACAGCCCGACCGCGATACCCATTGGCACTGAGTGCAGAAACGCCTCAGAGCCGGAGCCCAGTAAACTGACCCCGGCGTTGGCAAACGCAAACACAGGCAGTACGAAGAACGCCACTGGCGAGTGCAATTCGTGCTCCAGGTAGCGCAGAGGCGACTTGATATAGACCTTGCCGAATTCTTTTGCCTTTTCTCGTACCGGTGCTTTGAGAGGAATAAAGAACGCCAGCAGTACCCCCGCCAGGGTTGCGTGTACGCTCGATTTCAGCAGTGCGACCCACATAATCAACCCGACCAGGCCATAAACCCGGATGCTGGTGACGCCGCGCCAATTCATCAAGCCCAATATCACCAGGCACACGGCAGCAAACCCAAGTGCAGTAAAGGAAATGTCGTTGGTATAAAACAGTGCAATTACAATTATCGCGCCCACATCATCGAAGATTGCGACAGATGTCAGGAAGATCTTCAGCGAAACCGGCACCCTCGACCCTAACAGGCTTAGAATACCCAGAGCGAACGCAATATCCGTTGCGGCAGGAATTGCCCACCCGTTGATGGCTAATGGATCGTGCCAGTTAATCGCCGCATATAAAGCAGAGGGGATCGCCATGCCCCCGAGCGCGGCCACCGCTGGCAAGGCAATATTGCGCGGGTTGGCAAGCTCACCTTCCAAAAACTCGCGTTTCAGTTCGAGCCCCACCAGGAGAAAGAATACGGTCATCAACCCATCGTTCACCCACAACAGCAACGCTTTTTGAATTTCGAATGTCCCTATAGCGACTGTGATTGGGGTACTTAGCAGCAGATCATAGATGTGGCTAAGCGGCGTGTTGGCCATAATCATTGCCAATATGGCAGCAATAATCAGCAAAATGCCACCTGCAGCCTCGTGGTGAAACCAGCCGGTGATACGTTCAGACAGTGTCATAAGTCTCCTTGTGGACTACACAGTGTTAATTCGCAGGCACCATCCGGCATGGGGTTCGCCTGCAGCGCGAAATCAAATCGGTCGATATCCAGACAACACTCAAAGTCGGCAGCTGGACTCCATGGCTGAGCGTCGTCAAAAAAGCGGGCGGCGTACGGGGACCCGCGCAACTGTTGATAAATATCCTGGTGTGCGATTGTCTCTCCGCGCAAGAGCGCGGCCAGATAATCAGCACACAGCCAGTCTTCGTCACTGGCCTCGTTCGCATTTAGTCCCATACGCACCAGTGTAACCTGCCTGGGCTCTAGTGCCTTAATTGCGCGCACTGTCGCAGCGGCATTAACCAAGGCGCCTGTGAACACTCGATCCGCGCGGATGGCATTCACCAGCCCCTGAGTACCCGCATGGGTGGTATGAACCACGGTTTTACCCTGCAAATTCACCTCGCTTATTTCTGAGGGCGAATTGCCAAAATCAAACCCTGGCAAACACTTTCCAAAGCGTTCCCCAAGCAACACTGTGTCCGGCAATGTATTGCGGTAGGCCAGCGCCTGATCGCTGTCACCTACGGCAAGAATGCGCGCAGCCCCCTGCTGAACACAGTAGCAGGCGGTGGTGAATGCGCGAAATACATCAATGACGACCGCAATCCCCGCCGCTTTTTTCGCACCTGCCACAAAATCGACAAACTCTATCTGCATGATAAAAACTCAGTCCTGATGGATAAAAAGAATAACTCAAAGCGCGACACTTTCCCGTCACCGGCCGCAATCAGATCCGATGAAAAATCCCTGCGCCAAATCGCCCAGTTTTGTGAGAATATTCGAATAAGATCGATTGATGTGGCGCCGCGTACACAATCTTGAATTCCGTACAAAAGAAGGATTGTCCAATTACACCCCTTAGTGTAGGGTTATTAAATTACAACAATTAATAGATTTGATCATGACTTTAACAGAACTGCGTTACATCGTTACCCTGGCACAAGAACAGCACTTTGGGCGCGCAGCGGATCGCTGTCATGTTTCTCAGCCAACTTTGAGTATTGCGGTAAAGAAACTTGAAGAAGAGTTGAATGTATCTATTTTTGAGCGCTCAAAAACCCGCGTATCACCTACGCCACTGGGTGACACCATTATTCAGCAAGCGCAAAAAGTGTTGGAAGAAGCGGCTGCGATTAAAGATATTGCGAGCTCAGGAAAAAACCAGCTCACCAGCCCGTTTCATATTGGCGCAATTTTCACCATTGGGCCCTATCTCTTTCCCCGATTGATCCCAGAACTGCAGCGGCAGGCGCCGCAGATGCCGCTTTACGTGGAGGAAAGCTACACGGCGACCCTGCGTCGACGGATTCGCCACGGAGATCTGGACGCCATCGTAATTGCGCTGCCCTTTACCGAGGCAGACGTCGTGACCCAACCGCTCTACGAAGAGCCGTTCGTGGTACTAATGGGCAAAAATCACCCATTGGCGGGCGCGAAAGAAATTCATCCGGATGAGCTGACCCAGTGTAACGTCTTGTTGTTGGGCGAAGGGCATTGCTTCCGCGACCAAGTGCTGGAAGCCTGTCCAAATTTGAAACCGTCGCTGGACGATCCGCGCGGCAACATTCGCACAGCTGCAGAAGGCAGCTCGCTGGAAACACTAAAATATATGGTGGCCTCGGGACTGGGCGTCACTATTTTGCCGCAGTCGGCCGCAATGATCGGCCACTACTCCGCCGACGATTTACTCATTAAGCCATTCGCCGACCCGGTACCCTATCGCACAGTCGCCCTTGCCTGGCGCGCCAGCTTCCCCCGATTGCAGGCGATTGATGTGATCCGGGAGTCCATCAAGCATTGCAAGGTCGGGGAAAGTTTTCTCAACAAACACTAAGTTCAGCGTTTTTCGCTAGCTAACCCGACTAGGGGTTAACAATGCGATACCCGAGCGAGGCCTTCTGGTCGAGCTCCACATCGGATTCTTTATGCAGACCATAGCGGTCGCGCTCCAAATCGTAGCGTGGTTGAGCCAGCGATATAACAAGCTTTTCCATGTCGCCATCGGCGACGTCGAACAGGTTGGCCGGCACGGTATATCCCAACGCATCCTTGTCCATATTCCGAGTGAACTCACGTTCGCACGGCGCATCCAGCGGGCAGGCGGACGCTTCCATGGTCCAGCGGAATTCGAATTCGGCGTCACGATCCAAGGTGCGCCAGTTGACAAAAAACGGCTCCGCTGTGTGGTCGTAACTCCAAACGTCGTTATCTGAGACGTACAACTTCAAAAAGGTCGGTACATTAAATGCGAGCGTGCGCTCTTTCGCGTGAAAGAACGAAACTTTCATTTCACAATTATCGTAGGCGGGCGGCACAACCAGTTCGTAGTATTTGGGGTCGCCATCATCGTAGACCAGGTTATCGCCGATGAAATATTGCGACCCGCAGTAATCAACCTGTAGCTGTTCATCATCATCGGCAACCACAAATATGCCGAAGTCCGATTCTTTCAATTCCACGCGCACCCAGAGTTCCTCAGATCCTATCGTAGAGATTTCATCTGCAGCGATATAGCGCGTCTTGTTTTCTTCCGACCGATAAACGAGATCCACGTGCATCACAAACTGATCGTTATCGTGCCGGTTCTCGATAAACGAGTCTGCGTCCCGCTCATTGCATCCTGCCAGGCCAATTACCGCCAGAACCACGCCGGCCAGTAGTCTTTTTTCCATGATTTTTTCCATTGGTTGAGATGATGTGGGTTTGCAACCGCCCCAAGCGCGTTTGAACTCGGAACACGGGTGCCGAGGGTGCGCACACGCTCGCGTCGTATAAGTCGACCTGTAATTAGTCGGTTGTTACGGCTTTGGTTGCTTAAAACGCATTGTAAGATGAGCGGCGTGTCATGTTTGTTGCGGTTTGTAAAGTTACATCAGAGCAGTGCACAATGTTTGTTAGTATCAAACTCCAAGCCCGAGGAAAAGACGCTATGGACGTTCGCGACGCGCTAACCAAACGGAAATCCGTGCGTGCTTTTACCAACGAATCAGTATCACGCGAGCAGGTGGAGCGTATCCTCTGCGCTGCCCGCCACGCACCGTCCGGCACCAACACCCAGCCGTGGCAGGTGGTTGCCGTCAGCGGCGAGGCAAAAGCAAAGCTTGATACGCAGTTGGAAGCGGCATTTGACGAGGCTATCGAAGAGAATATGGACTATATCTACTACCCGCTGGAATGGGTCGAGCCGTACAAATCCCGCCGTCGCGCATGCGGCCTGCAAATGTACACCACCCTCCAGATCACCCGCGAAGACAAAGCCCGACAACGCGCCCAATGGCGTTTAAATTACTCTGCATTCGGCGCTCCGGTCGCCCTGTATTTTTTTATTGATCCTGTCATGAAAACAGGCTCGTTTATGGATTACGGTATGTTTTTACAATCGATCATGCTGGCTGCCGTTGAAGAAGGTCTTGCCACCTGCGCTCAGGCGGCGCTAGGACAGTACCCGGACATCGTGAAATCGGCGCTCGAAATGCCAGCAGAAGCCACCTTACTTTGCGGTATGGCGCTGGGTTACGAAGACACCGACGCAGACGTAAACAGCTACCGCACCCCGCGTGAACCGGTCGAGGTTTTTACTCAATTTTTTGGCTTTTAATAATGCTATGAAAAACTTAACTCTGCTTTTAGCTCCGATTGTGTTGCTCACCGCCTGCGGCGGTCAGGGCCAAATGACACAAGCTCCTGCGTTGACGTCGCTAGCCGAGTCTTCGACATCAGCGGAATGCTCACGTTTATCCCTAGAGAGCGCCATTGATTCCACCTTGCAATCGATCGTCACCGATGTGAACGATTTCAGTTTTTACGTGGAAGATATCAACGGCGATTCCTACGAGTTCAATCGGGGTAATTCCACGTTACAAACCCCTTATGAGTCTGCGTCCACCTCCAAGTGGGTGACGGCTGCCGTGATTATGCAACTGGTGGATAGCGGCCTGCTGAGTCTAACCGATATGCCCAATACGTTTCTCAGTCAGGACGAGTGGCCAATGCCCGCGCGCGACCCGCTCAGCGGGCTGACTCTGGCACAGTTGCTCAGTTTCACCTCGGGGCTCAACCGCACGCCCATCTGCACCAATGCGCCCAACTCAGATTTCTTTGCCTGTATCAACAACATTGCACGCAACAACCGGCTGTTTAACAGCACTCCGGGAGCAGAGTTTTATTACGGCAGTTCGCACCTGCAAGTTGCAGGCGCAATGGCAATTAAAGCGCTGGGCGGCGAAGATGCTGACTACGGCTGGAGCGACGTATTCGCTAACTTTAAAAGCCTGACCGGCCTGTTCCCAACTTCGGCCTACAACCTTCCATCAGTGGAGAACCCCCGCTTGGCCGGCGGTATGACCTGGACCGGTGAAGAGTACATCAATTTTATCCGCGCCTTCCGCGATCTGGATTTTTACACCTCGCCAGCCATCGTTGACCAGATGACCAGCGACCAGCTTAACGGCGCGGTAGTGGCAAATTCCCCTGCGCTCGATGGTATCGGCGAAGACTGGCACTATGGCTTTGGCATGTGGGTGGAGTGTCACCAGTCCAGCTTTAGCGACGCGTGCCTGCCCACAGAGCAGGTTTCAAGCCCCGGGGCCTACGGTGCTTATCCGTTCCTGAATATTGCGGAAGGCTATTTTGGACTGGTCGCCCGCCAGGGCGAGTTAGGAACCTTCAGTGAAGGTTATGCAATATACGACGCAATACGCGACGATGTGGAAGCCTGGGCTGCCTGCCCAAATTAACCAGCCCTGCAGCACCTGTGTGTAGAAAAGTAGGTAGAAAAAGTCACGCGCGCCGCTTGGGCTGCCAGCCCGCGTGACCTAAACCAAATCAAACGCCAATGTTTGTGAATGCTCACTTTCTGCGAACATCAATCAGCCGGCGAGTACTCCCGCCTGATAATCTTGAATAGCCTGTTCAATTTCAGCGACCGAATTCATCACGAAAGGCCCGTGTTGGACGATGGGTTCACGCAAAGGCTCGCCCGCCAACACAAGTAATCGCGCTTCTTCCGTGCCGTTGTTAGTCACTTGCAGCGCGCCTTCACCGGCCATGCGGCTCAGCGTTTGCTGACGCGCTGGCACCCTATCCTCACCGAGCGTGACCGCTCCGTCGTAGGTGTAGACTAAGGACGTCATCGAGCTTTCTAGCGGCAGCTCCACAATAGACCCTGGCGCCAGGTGAATATCCAGCATCATGGCCTGTGTGTCGGGCACATCGAAGTAACCTTTTACCAGGGTATCGCCGAGCGTGATCTGCCCGGCAATCGCCTTAACAGAAAAATTACTGAATGTGTAAACCGGTATGTCGTCACCAGGAATATCCTGATAGTGAGCGGGCTTCATCTTATTGGCCGCGGGTAAATTTACCCACAGCTGAAAACCGCGCATCCGACCTTCAGTTTGGCGGGGCATTTCGGAGTGGATAATACCTCGCCCGGCGGTCATCCACTGAACATCTGAATCGTTCAGCAGGCCGACATTGCCCATGTGGTCACGGTGCTCCATTTTGCCTTGCAGCATATAGGTTACCGTTTCAAAGCCGCGATGCGGGTGTGGCGGAAACCCGCCGATGTAGTCGCTGGCTACATCTGAACCAAACTCGTCCAACATCAGAAACGGGTCGAACCGTTCCGGGCGGGCGCCACCAAACACCCGCAGCAATTTAACACCGTCGCCGTCGGAAGCTTGCTGTGCTCGAATTTGTTCAACTACCTTGCGCATCGTTCACCTCTTTCTTAAGCGATTGTCAGAGACTCAACAGCAGCAGCGATTGCCGCTTCAGCCTCAGTTAACGTATTTGCCCGAGCCTCTTCACCCATAGCGAGACCTTCCGCGTAAATAAACTCCACGTCGGATATCCCTAAAAAGCCCAAAAACGATTTCAGGTAGGGTGTGTGGGTATCCAGCGGAGTATCGCGGTAAGCGCCGCCACGAGAAGCCAGCACGAAAACTTTTTTTCCAGAGACCAGACCAACCGGGCCCTCGGAGGTGTACTTGAAGGTGGTTCCGGCCCGCGCCAGATGGTCCAGCCAGCTTTTTAACTGCGCGGGGATACCGAAGTTATACATGGGGGCGCCGATCACAATAATGTCTGCAGCCAACAGCTCTTCAATAAGCTGATTGCTTAGCTCCGCTTTGCCTTCACCCATGGCGGCGAACGTTGCGCCATCAAGGTAGGGGACTGGGTCCTGGCCGAGATCGCGATGAATGACAGAAACGTCAACCAGCTTTTCGGTCAAGGCGTCGGTCAATGTCTTGCCAAGTGCGCCAGAAACGCTGTTATCACCCAAGATGCTGGAATCTATGTGTAGAACCTGTGTGCTCATGTGCTTCTCCTGTTCTCATATTTGTTTAACTGCACACATTTTATACCTAATATTTTGATAGAATACACGTATATTTAGCACAAACTGATCGAATTATTGAATATGAAAACCACTTTGGAGCAATGGCAAACCTTTAAAACGGTTATCGACGAAGGCTCGTTTGCAAAGGCGGCCGAAGTGCTTAACAAGAGCCAGTCGAGCGTGAGCTACATTATCGCGCGCCTGCAAGAGCAGTTGCCGGTACCGCCACTGGTACAAAAAGGCCGCAAAGCCGAGCTGACGGAAGCAGGCAAACTCCTATACCGTCACGCCAGTGATCTCTTGGCGCAAGCGGAGCAGCTGGAAGAAACAGCGGGTCATTTAGCGAAGGGATGGGAAGCGGAAGTGTCGATTGCGGCGGATGCGTTGGTACCTATAAACAGGGTCTTTTGCGGCCTGCAGGCGTTCTCGAGTTTCTGCCCCAATACCCGCATCCGCATCATCGAAACCACCTTATCTGGCACCGACGAAGCACTGCTCACCAAACAAGCGGATATCGCACTGTCCGGGCGAGTACCGCCTGGATTTCTCGCCAAGCCGCTGACCGATGTCACCATGCTGCCGGTCGCTGGGGCGCAGCATCCGTTAGCAAAATTGGACATAGTCACAGAGCAGGACCTTAAACAGCATCGGCAGATAGTGGTGCGTGATTCCGGCACAAAACGCAGCCAGGATGCAGGCTGGCTGGAAGCGGAACAGCGCTGGACAGTCTCCTGGTTTTCCACCAGCATCGAAGCCTTAAAATCCGGCTTGGGGTTCGCGTTTGTTCCCCACCACCGCGCCCAGCCGTATCTCGAAAACGGGGAATTATGTGCATTGCCGCTGGAAGGAGGCGGGACCCGACGGATCCCACTTTATTTAATCGTTGCCGCGCAGAGCTACGCTGGCCCTGCGGTAAAAGCTGTAGCAGAGCGACTGCTGGCTGCGTTTAACGCAGAACACAAAGCTTGAGGCTCCAGGCTTTGCGCCAAATTATTAACCCGGCCCATCGGCGAATGGCGGTGCTTCCCTGCCCCGCCTAATAACTTCGCAATTTTCATTGCCAAGTTAATAGTTAAAAATAGACGCGCATAAAAATTAACGAGAACGAATTCCACTGAGACACATCGACATCTTCTTTCGCGTCGCGATATGTCTCTGGGGGTTCATCATCATAATAACTAACGTGAACCTCCGTAACATCACCGCTCAAATTTTGATACGTGTACCCAACATCTATACCCAGGTTGACCTTGTCATTGATAGAGTAAAACACACCAATTCGCGGCGAAACCAGGTAACCCGAGAGTTTCTCCTCTGAATACAAGGTCTGGTAGTTTTGCTCGATATTCGTCCCATATACGGCGCTCAACTCACCATCACGCTGCAAGTAACCCGCTCGGATGCCATACTGCCAGAACAAAGAATCCTGCAGTGCGCGCACTCGCAACACACTGAGGCCAACAGAAAACGATTGATCGTCTGATTTTCTCGACTCGAATAATTCATCAGAATTGTAGGATATGGACGCAAAACTTACGTAAGGTTCATAAATTGTATTTTGCGACCTGATCGGCAGTCGTATCTCGGCACTGTCGTCCGACGAAATCCCTGCCGCCAACCCCATGTCCGCGAAAGCGGACCCAGACAAAAACGCCATTAAACCTGCCACGACCGGCATCATTTTTTTTAACACGCGACTCTCCTTGATATTTCCTTCCTAATTAGTTAGCCGCGACAAAATACACGGATCTCAAACCTGGCGGAATGCATTATTCACATATTCACGCACTAATTAATGTAACAATTTAATCGATCAAACAAAATTAAAATTGTGAAGTACAAATACAAAGAGATCCGCTGTAGATGCCAATGAAAAATCGCACATGCTGGAGCAACAGGATTAATTTTGATTATAAATGCGCGAGCAAATCTAAACGACACCCAGCATCGGCACTATCGATACCGCAAGCAATAGCCCCATCGCAATATTAAATCGCTTTAAAACTCTATCATTATGAATTAATCGATTTAGCAAGGCGCCGAAAAACAGCCAGACCAACATGCTCGCCGTACCAATCGTAAAAAACACCACCAGCAAGCGCAGAAACTGTGCAATAAAATCACCTACCTGGGTAAACGACGCTACAGCGCCTATGGAAATAATCCAGGCTTTGGGATTCAACCATTGAAATAACACCGCTTGCCAAAAAGTGAGCGGCTCGCTTCGGCTTTTTTCTTCGTTTAATCCGCTTGACGTAGCAATTTTCCAGGCGAGATATAACAAATACGCACCCCCCAAAATTTTAATGATTTGATGGGCCATGGGATAAGCCGTAAACACCGCGCCCAGGCCTAGAGCGATGGTGGCAAGCATAAAATTAAAACCGAGAATAACCCCCCAAAAGTGCGGCCAACTGCGGGCCACACCGTGATTGAGACTTGAGGTCATTAACATTAAGGTATTCGGGCCTGGTGTAATGGAGGCTGCCAGGCAGAACGTTAGCATGGAAATCAATTCGTGGGAGACGTACAACGTAATACCGCCTTTTATTAAGATCAGCCTTCCATTGCAATGTAGTTGGGGTGTGCTTCAATCCGCGCAAACCAGTCGCTGATAAAATTGTAAGGCGCCAAATCGAATCCGCCCTCTTCCGCCACGTGGGTGTAGGCATACAAACTGATGTCCGCTATGGTTAGCCGTTCGCCGACAAAAAACTGGTGCGTCGCCAAGTGCGTATTCATCAGTTGCAGAGCCGTTATGCCGCCGGCTTGAGCACTATCGTAATCGGCGCGACGATGTTCCGGCATACCCAGATAGCGCTGAATATAGCGCGCAACGGCAATACAGGGTTCGTGACTGTACTGCTCATAAAATTGCCATTGCAAAACCTGCGCTCGCAGCAAACGATCATTTGGCAGATAGGGCGAGCCCTCAGCAAAATAGTTCAGGATCGCATTAGACTCAGCGAGGTACTCGCCACTGTCCAATTCAACCAGTGGTATTTTACCGTTACTGTTCTTTTGTAAGAATTCCGGCGTGCGGGTTTCTCCCGCGAGAATGTCCATATGCTTCCAGGTGTACGGAATATTCAGAAACGATAGCAGCAACTTAATTTTGTAACAGTTACCAGAATAAATATCACCGTAAACCTTGATCATTTAGGGTACTCCTTTTATGGTCACTCACATTGGTCAGCAAAGTGCCAGGGCGCACTTTACCGGGAAGCCGGGAAGAGCTTCAGGTTGTCGAGCGCAGCGCGGAAGATAAACAGTTGGCAAAGCAGGCGAGTTTATGAGTAATTTTGGAAGTGAGCAAGGTTATCGCATAGCCCACACGCTGGGTGTTCTAATGATCGTCGGCGCAGTCGGTTGGTCGCTGTTACGTATTACTGGCATCACAAGCTCACCGGCGCTGCTTCCTCTCGTGTTTTTTATGGTGTTTCAGATGTTACTCGGCGGGTTATTGCTTTACGCTGCGCAACTCAAAAAAAATCACTCATTGCTCTCGCAAAAATTTTACCCCGCGAGCATCGCCGCCGCCATACTGTATCTTTTGATGCTCTGGCACTGGCTCCAGTCACCAGCACTACACGCTTAGAGTCAGAATTCGCGCAATAAGTTGTGCCTGCGAGTGGCAGCCGACCTTGTGCATGGCCGATTTCAATTGCTGCCTGACGGTGCCCAGGCTGACTTTACGCAGCTCCGCAATTTGGGCCAGGCCGGTACCCTCACACAAATGTGCCACCACTTCCGCTTCGGCCGCACTCAGTGCAGTCCAACACATGATCAAGCCCGGAGATAACTGAGTGGCGGTGCGCAAGGGTTGGATTTGCACCAGCAACGCACCCTGTTGCTGTCCCGGTAGGTGCACACCTGTGTACAACCAAGGGCTGACCTTAACCCGGTAACCCACACCGCCGGCAACCACGGAAAAGCTTTCGGCACTATTAAACGTCGCCATCCGGAACCCGGCAATACAGGCCTCTAATTGCGACTGGTTGCGCTCATCAACAAACGTCAACTTTCTTTCGCAGCCGATCCCGAGTAATTCACCATTTTGAGCCAAACCATCTAACGCATGATTGTGCTCGTAGACGCGTAAATGGTAGTCGCATATGAGCGCTGGCTGCGTCTGCGCGGCAAACAGGCCTGCAAAAGCCCGCTGCTGCGCGGTTAACTGCTGCATTTGCCGCCCGAGCTGCAGCGCCTGCTCAAAGTGAGACACGTAGTGCTGTGCGCGCCGCTTCTCAGATTCGTCGAAATGCTTCTGATCGCCGCCGCGCATCAATGCCAGTTCAGTCATCATCGGCGGATCAAAACTGTCGCCCGACACCAGGAGACACCCCAAGCCGTGGCGGATATCCGCAGGGCGCGCGAAGTCGTGGTAGATCTCGGAATTTAAAAAGGCGCGGTCATCATAGACCTCGTGACTGCTCCGGAACTGATTGGGTTCGTGCTGGGCCAGCGCTTTGGTCCACACATCGACCTTGTAGTAATGCTGGTGATATTGATCAAAATGGCCGTGACTAAAGCCATGCTCGATAAATGCAAACGGCTGGGCATCAACACTCGCGCGCGCCGCAATAAAAAAATGGCTCGCGCCCAGGTCGGTAGCCACATCCGCCAGTACCTCCTGCCAGGTGTCCGGTGCGTTTACCGTATTGTATATACGGTAGATCAGCTCGCTACAGCGCTCATCTGGCATGGGCTACACCCCCAGCAAACCCCAGAACACCCCTCCCTGCCAGTAACCCGGTCAGCCTCTCCCGCCGTTGCTTCATGAACACCCCCTCATCCCTTCGCTCACGCATAGTTTTTATCTACCGCTCTTATTGGCGAGTTCTATAATTGCCTATTGGCGCGTATATTTCTCTCTATCCTCAGCATAAACGGCTTTTGTGTCAACGTATTGAACGTGAAATCAAACTGGACAGAGTCAGAAAGCAGGCTGAGCAAACATGCTGGAAGAGCGAGAAGAGCTGGAGAGATGAGGGTTATTCGCGTAGAGCGCCCTGAAGCACTATGGCCTCAGAGCTTTACAGCTAGCTGAGGACTCAATCGAAAAAGGTCACTTCGCCGGTTTCCAATGAATATTCTGCACCCACTATTTTAAGTTTGCCCTGCTCGACGAGCTGCTCGAGAATTTCAGAGCCATGACTCAGCTGATTGGTAGACGCCATAATATTGGCGTGAATACAGGCTGGCACTAATTTTTCTCGGTCGTTGCGCAGCTCCGTGTGAAATAACGGCTCTACGGCAGGCCGGATTCTGTTCACGATAGACATCACATTGGACGACTGCTCAGCTGCAGGCTTTTCCAGCAGATCCAGCGTGGCGTTGATTGCACCACAGCGGGTGTGACCGAGCACAATAACCAACGGGGTACCGAAGGTTTCCGCTGCAAACTCGACGCTACCCACTTGTGAGGGGGCAACTATATTGCCGGCAACGCGAATAACAAATAAATCCCCCAGGCTCTGGTCGAAAATAATTTCAGCAGGCACGCGAGAATCGGAACAGCCCAAAACAATCGCAAAAGGTGCTTGCCCTTGGGCATGATCTGCAAGATTCATTTGCTTCACTATCGCATCCACACTACGTACACCGGCTACAAATCGTTGGTTACCTTCTTTCAGCCGGGTTATGGCTTCGTCTGCACTGATCATCGCTTTACTCCTCTGCAAAAAGCCCCTAAGTTTTCAAGGCTTTTATGGTCGTTTTATATCGGCGCCGAAGTATAAAGACAGCGCCTCCCAGAGGAAAGCATTTGCCAAGCCCCTAATGTGGCTGGATCTAAATACGCCGGAACTCAAAAAACACCGCACCAGGTTAGCGGCACAGACTTGTGCCGCCCCTTTTACGGCCCGACCAGGGCCGACTAACACTAATAACTGCGCAGGTAAATCACGCCAACCGCATCCAGTTTGCTGCCGCTGCGACCAGCAAAACCGGCTATTTGAAACTGATCATTGGCAGTGTATTTAAAGTCGCCACCACCGCCGTTTCCACCCTTGCTCAAGGTGCGGCCATAATTCGTGGTAATCACCATGCTGTCGACCCGGCTACCGTAGCGACCGGTTACAGAAGTGATATATTCACCCGAGTAAAAATACAAGGTACTGCAGGTACCGCCGTTACCACCTTTTTTACCATAGCTTTGGACGTTGCCGTACACGTCTTCAATATTGGTAGAAATGGAATCTACAACCGAACCACCGCACAAGGTGATATCGTGAATTTGTGAAAAATCCGTAGGTGGGTTGTCAGCGAACGGCGTTCCCCCCCATCCACCAGACACACCCGCTTCAAATTTTTGTGCGCCCGCCACCATGGAAGACAACATCAAAACGCCGGCAATTATTTTTTTCATGAAACAATCCTTATGTAAACAATTGATTATTGCTGATCAATCAGCGCCAGGACGTTGCGCAAACACAATTGGAAATACGAAGCCGTCCGACTATTCTGCTTTCCGCTTGCACAACCCCGCAAAAATTATGCAGGCCGCCTTAAGGTATGTTAAGCGGAAAAACAATCACCGCCCCACCCTGATAACTTGTTAACAAATAGTAAAAATAACGATTTCTAGTATTGAAAAAAGCTCCTGCTTTCCAACCGAGCAGGGCAGTGGCAGAAAAAATCCGCTTACATAAAAAAGATAGGATTTTTAATCTTTATCAGTCTCAACCCGGGGCTATGCACTTGCGGATGCGTTAATGCACACACCACATCCGGAGCGTTGCTCCAATTACAGACTCACTTGGATCAACCAACCCCAATTCAACTCGCTTACAATCCTTCGCGATATTGAATATTTTTTTCCGCTGCAAGAGAAACCAGAGGATTGACCAAACGTCGAACCAGGCGTGATTACCAACATCCCGGATCTCATATGAAATAGGCGGGTTAATAAAAAACGCATTTCAATGAAAACGGTAGATACAGACAAGTCGTTCTATTTTCGAAATGAGTCCACAAACGCTATATATATATCTATTCGAAACTACAAAACGTTTTTATATTTCTATTCATAATTTAATCACAGAATCTAAGAAAACTTTCAATTTAAAATAATGCAGTTAGCGGCGTGCCAAGTGCCTAAAAGACGCTAGAAATGTAGACTCGTTAAAAATACTGTTTCAAGCGACATTCATTGAACAGAGTTTTGACATTTGTCACTCAGATGCCATATTTCGAAGCCTATACTCCCTCCCGTTGTTCAGCACAACAACAATAAGTTCGTCGCTTCTGCTAATCGATCACCAGACATAATAATAACGAAATACGCGACCAACTATTGGGTGCCAGAAAACAATACGACAGGTTGCTTTTTTCTCAATATGACAGCATCAGGCTGATAGCAAAGACGATATATTGCTGAACGATACCCCAGCGGCAAAAGCAACCAATAAGTGGCAACCCAGCCTTCAGCCCGCAGCAAAAGCCAGCCCAGAGGCGGCGATGCCAATAACGGCATCGCCGCTGACTCTGACTGGCAGCGTATGCGACAGGCATCGCCGATTTGTACTGCGCAATTCGCCGGCTTTCGTGCGGTGACCTTAACTAAATACGCTTCGTCAAATACAGAATTAAAATACAGAAATATTCGCGAAAACTCGCTGTACATCTGATTCAATACATGAACAGTGAGGCGCATAACGTAACTATTACGGTAATTTAATCATCCAATATACGAAGTTTGATGCCAAAATATCGGTAAAAGCATTTTTATTTGTACACAATGCACAGAATAAATTTATTATTGAGCATACCATTCAGGTATTCCACTCTCTCCTCCTCGGGCCTCTTTTGAGGCTCATTTTGTTTTTAAGCCGACACCGTCGTTTTAGAAGCAGACTCCGTAGCTCTGTGCGCTCCAGCGAAAGGGTAGGTTGCGTTAAACCAATAAACGCAAAAGAACCGATTAAAAAAACCATTCTCTGCTGTTGGTAAGCCGGCATGAGCGAACCTATTGCATAGCGCGCAATACGATTAACGTATTTAGGAATCTATACTGAAATTGCGCCTACAAAATTACGTACTCCCTTACCAACCATTGCGCAACGACATCCGCAAGCCACTCAGGATTATCAATTGGCACATCGTGGCCAGCGGACGGATGCACTTCAAGTGGCCAATTTAAGTAGTGCGCCAACTCACCAGAACACCTGGCGTCTACCAATCGATCCCGTTGGCTGGCGATCACCAACCCCTTCTGGGCAAGAGTTTCGTTCAATGTGAAGCCCGCCGCAGCCAACAGCAGACGCACCAAATTTAAACGCGATACCGGGCGCGCGCGTTGAATCTGCCACCAACCTTGCCGTGCTTGCTCGGGCTGCGTGTTGCTGACCAGATTAAAAATGCAGTTTTCCCGCTGCCGAAGTGGCAGCGCAAGTGCAGTTAGCGCGGTCAATAATGCCTGCGGACACATACGTCTATACCACGGTTGATTACCGGTGCTGCTGTTAATAACCACTACGCCGTCCACCAGCGATTCATAACGATTTGCCAGGTCCAGCGCGATCAGCCCTCCCATCGACAAACCCACCACCACGGTGCAGGCGTCTTTGGTTTTTGTGGGTAGGCGACGCACCAGATCATCGGTCAGTTCCGTAAGGCGGTGACTGGCTTTGCGCTGGTATTCGGTTCCGCAGCCAGCAGTATCCGGTGTGGCGAAGGTAAAATAGATGTAGGGCGCTATCTCCGCACAGCGGCGTTTTAACAGCTCGGCGAACCCGAACCAGTGTTCCGATTCGCGACCCAGTCCGCGCAACAAGATAACGTTAATTCCACAGGACATGTGCAGCCTGCTTTAATAGTTTGACCTGTTCATCTACCGGCAACCATTCGCGATAATCAATTGCCGCAGATAGCAAAAAATCCAGCAAAGAGAGATGTCGGCGCAATACCCGCGAATGACGGTGCGCTTTCTGAGGATTAAACATTCCAGCAAAATTAAAAATTTGCGCGGGGCGCTTCTTTACCCAGGCCCATGAGCCCATCTCCAATGTGAGGGGAATAAATGTATGATTTTCCCTTTTTTTTGCCTGTAAATAGAAATCATCCCAAATATCTCCGTGCGATAAATAGTGGATGGATTGCGGTTCGAAAATATAATTGTGGTGCGGAAAACAGCGCTCCCATAACAGTTTCAACGCGAGATAATTTTCGATACTGCCGATGAGCTTTTTGCGATAGGCATAAGGGAACCACAAACGATCGTGGGTGCCAAAGCCGGAATGTAAATCGAGCGCCATTGCCATCGCGCGGGGATACACCTCGCGTTCAACCACCTGTTGTAGTAACCGGTATTCCAGTTCCTGAGGCTGACCAGCACTACCGCGATACCAGGGCAACCACGAACCTATTCGATGCCCACCCACAAGAAAAGGCACCTTATCTTCTGCGGTAACCAGGCCGTTGCGATTCAAATCAACGCCATTGCCGTTCGCGCGACGGTTGGCGAACATCCCCACAGGATTAACAATCGGCACTACGACCAGCCGCAGGCGAGACAGCTTTTGCTGCAGGGCGCTATCCCATTCGAGCCGGCTGAGCAGGCTCGACAGCCACGCCAGAATTACCTGGCTGCCAATGCGTTCAATGCCGTGGACACCCCCGGTAATCAGTAGTACTGGCGTTTTTTTATCGGCCGCCGAACCACCCAGCGTAAGACAGTAAAAAGGGAGTTGCAGCCCCTGCCAGGGAAGCAAGCCCTCGCAGCTCGCATCCAGGGTAGATGAATAGGTGTTAATCAAGCGTTCCAGCCACAACAATTCCGGCAGTGCTTTTTTAAGCCGTTTACGTTCTTGCGGTGGACGCTTGGGAAGGGCCAACTTTATATCGCGCGGTGACGCTGGGTTCTGTACAGGTGGTACCGATTTCATAAGTTATCCAACAGTTCTGGTGGCACCTGGCCAAACAAACTAACCCACCGACATACACCAGCGCCAATAATGCATCTTACTCATTGAAGTATAGTGACAAGCCACGTGCGCGCAGTGTTGCTTACAACAACCTCCACGCGCCTCACTGGCATTGATTTCGTTGAGAATCGCAAAATTCACGCCGTCTTTTATTAACCTGCTGGCATGCTTTTATCAGTAAAAGCACGCGCCCGCGTATTTTGCTCGAGCAATATCGAAGCGAGTACAGCAAGGCTTCTTACAAAAAGGCTTATTAAATCGTCTTAGATAACCCATATAAACGTATGAGTTTTCTGCGCGCTCACTGAGTGATATCCGCAAGCAACCAGCCGGCGTGTTTTTAAACCCGGTGATTTGCCAAACATTTGTGATGAACGAAATATTTTTTTCGCTTTTTGTGTGAGAATCTCACCGCCATCCATTTAGCACGTTAATAATTCTTACACCGGCGGCTATGGATTTTACAGGCACGCTATCCCTTCCGCGGCATCGCTCAATCGCCGCATTTTATATGTAAAAAAATAATGATTTAGCACGGAGTAAACTATGAATAACAACTGGTTTAACAAACTTTGGCGAGGTGCGGCATGCTCCGCTCTCGCCGTGTTTGCAAGCGCTAGCTTAGCGAACACGGTGACCTCGGCTGGCGGCACCGCAGCCGCGACCATTAACGTTAATAACGACTGGGGCGCAGGCTATTGCGCAACTGTCGCCATTAGCAACCAAGGTTCAGCACCGGTAACAGGCTGGCAGGTCGAGCTGGCGCTGAACGGTGCAACCATTTCCAACCTTTGGAACGGTTCGCTCACGGGTAATCTGGTGAGCAACCTCAGCTACAACGGCACCATTAATGTGAACGGTAGTAGTGAGTTTGGCTATTGTGCCAACGGCAGCGGTGGAAACTATCTGCCGTCACTAGCCAGCCTGACAGTACAGGGTGGCGGCACAACTTCTAGCTCCAGCTCCAATTCGTCGAGTTCAAGCTCCAGCTCAAGCTCATCGAGCTCAAGTTCCTCCAGCTCAAATTCCAGCTCGTCGAGCTCTAGCTCTAGCTCTAGCTCTAGCTCTAGCTCTAGCTCATCAAGCAGCTCCAGTTCGTCGGGCGGCGCGTGCCAGGTGTGCAACTGGTACGGTGAAATTCGCCCTCTGTGCGCTAACCAGGACAGCGGCTGGGGCTGGGAAAACAGCCAGAGCTGTATTGGCGCCAACACCTGTAACAGCCAGTGGGGCGGCGGCGGTGTGGTGAACAACTGCGGCTCTACCAGCAGCTCGAGCTCATCCAGCTCCAGTTCGTCCAGTTCATCATCTTCCGGGGCGTCTTCGAGCAGCAGTTCCTCATCGAGCAGCTCTTCATCCTCAAGTAGTTCGTCATCCTCAAGCAGTTCCTCAAGCAGCTCGTCTTCGTCCTCGAGCAGCTCGTCCTCTTCGTCCAGCAGTTCCAGTGGCGGAATCCCTAACGCTGCGAGTAACGGCTGGCCATACTGTCGCTCCGCCGATTCCGATCCGGACGGCGACGGCTGGGGATGGGAAAACAGCTACTCCTGTATCGTTTTTGGTTCTGCCGCCGACCCAGGTCCAGGTGACTTTGACTACTGCCTGATTGGTGACAGCGAATTGACCCTGTGTAGCGCAGACAACGGTAGTTGGGGTGCCGAAAACGGCGAAATCTGCCTGTCCGCCAGCATGTGCCCCGGTATGGGGTCGGGCGTGCAAGGCGCTATGCGCGATACACCGGTAAATCCGGATGCCAGTGCTAAAACCCAGTCGCTCTACAGCTACCTGCAATCGATCTGGGGGAATCATATGCTCTCGGGCCAGATGGACCTCACCTGGCAAGACGCCATTGACCAGTACCAACGCTGCATCAACGATACAGGTCGCGCGCCCGCAATGATGGGTTATGACTTCCTCAACTACGGCTTGTACTGGAACGGTATCTCGGGCATTACGCAAACCGAAGAGGCTATCGAACACTGGAACCGCGGCGGTATCGTGTCCTTCACTTGGCACTGGCGTGACCCAGACGCGGCAGACGGTACGATTGGTGAGTTCTACACCGAAGACACTAGCTTCACTATCCCCATCGCCAACGGCGAGCTGGACACGTCTAGTCCGTCCTATGCCAATATCCAGGCAGACATTGCAATGATTGCTGCCGAGCTGCAAAAGCTGGAAGACGAAAACGTCCCCGTACTGTGGCGCCCATTGCACGAAGCGTCCGGCGGTTGGTTCTGGTGGGGTCGTTCAGACCGCACGGATGGAGTCCCAGCGGCCTACGCGCAGGTTGTCCTCTGGCGTCACTTGTACGAAACACTCACCAACGAGTACGGCCTGGATAACCTGATCTGGGTGTGGAATGGTCAGAGCGGTGCCTGGTATCCAGGGGACAACTACGTGGATATCGTGAGCGTGGACATCTACGACGGACAGCAGAACTACGAATCGCAGATTGGGCCATATGCACTGACCGCCAACTATCCGCAACAGGTGAAAATGGTTGCGTTGAGTGAAAACAGCAATATTCCAGACCCAGACCTGATGGCTGCAGACGGTGCCTGGTGGCTCTGGTTTATGGTATGGAACGATTCAGATACAGCCGAAGGTGTAAGCAGCTCCGGTAATTTCTGGACTGGCGAGTACTACAACACCAACGCGCACAAAACCCACGTGTACAATCACGAGTATGTCATCACTCTGGATGAACTGCCCGCGTTCTAAGCACGTGCACTAGCAGTAGTTAACTCAACGATAAATGCCCGCTCACGCGGGCATTTTTTTTGCGCATGCTACCGGTGCCTTAAAACATCTTCACCGCAGTAAACGCCGTGTTCACACTATTCACAACACAAACCTGTCCACAATGCCGTTTAGCTCGCGGGTCTTTTGCCGCAATTTTGCGGCGGCCGTACCGTTTTTAGCGGCGATTTCACTGGAGATATTGGTCTGATTGGAAATGGAGACGATGCGTTCGCTGATATCCGACCCCACCAGACTCTGCTCTTCTGCGGCTGTGGCAATTTGCGAGTTCATATTGTTGATAACCGAAACCGCATCGGAAATTTCCGACAACAGACTCGCAGTTTGGGAAATGCTTGCTTCAGTCAAATCGCTGCGCTTGCGGCTTTCCGCCATCACCGATACAGCACTGCGCGAGCCGCTCTGCAATTTGGCAATCATCTGCTGAATTTCTTCCGTACTGCCCTGAGTTTTACTGGCCAGGTTGCGAACCTCATCAGCCACTACCGCAAAGCCACGTCCCTGCTCTCCGGCGCGCGCAGCTTCAATCGCCGCGTTCAGCGCAAGCAGGTTGGTTTGCTCTGCAATACTTTCGATCACCTGGAGCACCGCGCTGATATTTTCCACATCGGTGCCCACCTGGGTAATCACTTCGCTGGTGCGCGCGATATCTTCACCCAGCATCCGCATGGAATCGCAGCTCTCGTTCACCGAATTGGCAATACTGATACTCGCCTTGTTGGCGGCTTTCGCCGAAGCCGCGGCCTCATTGGCGTTTTGCGCAGTTTCGCGTGAGGTGTGGGACATTTCTGTCATCGCCGAAGCAACCTGATCCACCTCCTCGTGTTGTTGGTGGCTCACCTGCTGTGTTTCCTCCACCGTACGTGTCAGGGATTCCGTTTCGGCGCTTACCTCGTTGGCAATCCCTTTAATATCACTGACCATCCGGTGCAGACTGTCGAGTAGTGTGTTCAGCCGTGAGGACACCAGGCCGACCTCATCTTTGCCGTGCACTTCCAGGCGCCGGGTTAAATCCCCTTTCCCTGTGGCAATTTCGTAGAGTGAATCGCCGATACTGCTCAGCGGGCCAACAATCGACTGTGCCAGAAACAGCGCGACAATCGTGAGGACAATGGCTAATACCAAAGCCACGATGCCCAACGTGGTCACCAGCCCGTTACGGGCAGACTGTAAATGCGACGCCAGGTTTTTGAGCTGTGCATCAATGGTATCGATATAAATACCGGTGCCAATCATCATATTCCAGCGCGGCAGATAAATAGCGTAAGACAATTTCGGCGATGCGACGTCTTCGCCAAGGCGGGGAAAGTGGTAGGTTACAAAGTGATTGCCTTCCGCAAAACCGTTTTTACGGCCCGCATCAATCAACTCGCGGATAAGGTAAACGCCGTTAACGTCTTTAAAATCGTAATAGCTTTTACCGATACTGGCATCACTGCTACCGCTGAATATTCGTACCGCATCGCCGTCGTAACCAAAGATATAGCCGTCCTTGCCATAGGACATTCGGCGCAGCAGTTGCACAGCTTCTTCTCTATCGGCGCCGGACTGGTAGAGCGGGCGCACCGTTGTCCAGGCAAGCTCAACCAGATCTTTGATCTCCTCGCGCTTGGCTTCCACAAAAATCTCTTCCGACGAGGCCAGCTGGCCTTCTGCTGCGGAATTCACTTCGCCTACAATCACCACCAGAATAATTGCAGACAACACCACCAATGGCAGAATGGCGACGGCCATCACGCGCGTTTTCACGGACAATTCGAGCATGCTTCCAAACCTGATAAATCACGACACTTTCCTAAGTGTAGATGGAACACTCGTCTCTCGGCAGGCTTTTACCAGACATATTGCGATGGCCGTACCGGCGCATGCAAGCGCAGCGGATTCGCAACCACAAAAAAGCCGACCCTAAGGCCGGCTCTCGCGCTTGCGGATAGACTTGCCCGAACTCAGTCTTCTACTGCACTTTCGACGTCGTCATCGTCCTTATAGCCATCTGAGTTCACGCCATCTTTACTGCGATCGCGTTTTTGCGCAGCATCGTCCGCGCTGTCGTTCGCCGGCTCCGCCTTGCTGAGCAGTATGTTGGCGGGCGGCGCTTTGCCGTTTTTGTCCTCACCAAAGTAGATGGTTTGATGCGGGAATGGAATTTCGATACCCGCTTCGTCGAAACGGTACTTCATGCGACGATTGAATTCGCGGCCCACCATCCACTGTTTGATTGGAACAGTTTTGATGCGCGCTTTAATAATAACCGCGCTGTCCGCGAAGGAGTCCACCCCCAGAATTTCAATCGGCGCGAGAATAAGATCTTTATAGTCGTCTTCGTTTTGCATTTCCTCGCCGATGGCCTGCAGGTGCTCAATAACGTCATCGGTGCTCTCGCGGTAGGCCACACCCACGTTCATCAGGTAGTAGCTGAACTCCTTCGTCATGTTTTCAACAATCGCGATCTCGCTGAACGGTACGGTAAACACCGTGCCATCAAGCCCGCGTAACTGGATCTTGCGTATGGTTATTTTTTCCACCAGACCAGATTTGCCACCAACGGTGACCACATCACCCACCTGTACCAAATCTTCAAAAATAATAATAAAGCCGGTGATCAAATCTTTAATCAGCGTTTGCGCACCGAAACCGACCGCAAAGCCAATCACACCTGCGCCGGCGAGCAACGGCATGATGTCGATCCCCAGTTCAGAGATCAGTGTAATGCCCAGCATCAGAAACAGCGCGATATTAACCACGTTGCGCGCAATCGGTAGCAGGGTTTGCACGCGCGTACTGTTAGCGCTGCTCCAGCGATGGAACACCCTGTCCATTACGCCAGAGACCACCTCAAATACCAGCGCACCCAATGCCAGCAAAAAACCCAGCGTCGCAATAAATTCAAAAGCCACACTGGACTTAGCATAAATGAACGTTTGGGTAGGGTTTTCCGCCCAGATACCGGTGAGAACCATCAGGTAAACGCACACCATCATCAACACCACGATTTTGTTCAGCGTCGATAAATAGGTACCGGTGCGGCGAAAGGAAATGCTGATGGTATCCACGGAGGTCTGCAGCTTGTGCAACAGTTTGCGCAGCACTTTTTCCAGGATGAAAAACACCAGGAAAAACACCAATGCCAGACCAACGGTCGCGATCAGTTTGCCCGCCAGCGACGCTGAAAGCCCGTAGTCGTCCAATAGCTTGGTCACGGAGCCCGCCCAATCTTCGCTGCTAACCGCCGTATCGACCAGCTCGCTGATACCAAGATCCAGGCCGGAATCCTCGTCAGCAGCGCTCTCCTCTCCACTCGACTGGCCGCCGTCGTCCACCTGCTCAGCGTTGTCATTATTGTCTGCCGGATTCACAACCTGCGCCTGAACACCTATGGGAATCGCCGTTAAGCACAGCATCAATAACATAACGATAAACGCCGACGGTGATGAACGATAAGCACGTTTAGGCACCGCACGGGTGCCATAGCGGGACGACAGAAAATTGACAATCATAAACAGCATTCAAGACTCCATGACTTGCAGCATTTTGAAGGGGTTAAAATTTTATAACTCGCGTGTTGCAATAATGGGGCCTTGTAAGTTTCCCGAACTTATTGCAAATGCGGGGTTAGAAAACGCGGATTCTATGTGGTGGCCGTAGCTGCATTGTAAAAATTACAGTGCAGAAGGTACATTTATTCATAATACGCAGAGAATCACCCAAGGGCTTAGACCAGTTACTCATATATGCAGCAGTCGCAAACCCGATGACTAAACTGACAAAAGAGTAACACCTAAATTGAATCGCGGGGCCCCACTCAAAACAGACAAGGCAAGAAACTGGATGCACAGAAAGAGCTGCGTGGTATGGCAGACGCGACTCACCAGTTTGTTTTGAAAACTGCCTGATCAGAGTAACGAGGTAACACCGTCTCGCGAACCCGGCGCAGAGAATCATCTGCCTTTTCGAGCATAGATGTTGGTGAATGAGTGTACGTGCAGCATTGGAAAATTATCGCATTGCTCAGCTTGTGGGCGCTGCTCACAGCGCTGACGTTCTGGTGGTACCAGTTCCGCCAGATCCAGCCCTTCGCCCAGACAAATGCTTTTTTTGCTGCCGCAGATCTGCCAGCACCGCCGGAATTTAGCGGCTTGCCCGGTTTGAAACTGGTGCACTTCTGGCGAGAGGGCTGTCTCTGCAATCCAGCAAACCTTGAACATTTACGCGAATTGCTCAGCGAATACCGCACCTCAGATCTACATCTGTTTGTGGTAGCGAGCGGGAAACTGCCTTCGCACTGGCTGAATACCTCGTACACAACTCTCGACAAAAACACCAACGCCGGGCTTGTTTCCGCAATACCCAGCGCTCCCGGGCTGGCGATTTGGGATACAAATAACCGCCTAGCCTATTTTGGGCCCTACAGCGTTGGACCAACCTGTTCGGCTCGCAACAGCGTCATCGGGCTGGTGCTCGACAGCTTGCTCGCCGGGCAAAACACAGAGCTAACGACCATGGCAGGCAACGGCTGCTTTTGCGACTGGAATACCAAACAAGGGTGACTACCGTGCTCGAAAAAAATCATCTACTCGCAGATTACCATCAAAAAGCAGATCGGCTGATGGTTATGGTTAGCTATTTACTGGCCATTTTCTCCCTCATCCTGGCTCCGAAATACGACACTTGGGTCCCAGCAATTGTGGTGGGTGTCGGCACCGCAGTTATGCTCACAGTGCTGCTAAAAATGGCGGCGGGAACCTGGGTAATGCGCTGCGTGGTTGGAGTCGCGTTTATGGTACAAACCGCGCTGCATATCCATCAGGGACACGGCATGATCGAATATCACTTCGGCGTATTCGTGCTGATTGCGGTGCTGCTCTACTATCGCGACTGGCGACCACCGCTGGTGGCCGGAGTCACCATCGCGGTTCACCACGTTAGCTTTTATGTTCTTCAATCACAGGGCGCCGGCGTGTATGTGTTGATCCCGGAAAACAGCAGCTTTGCGATAATTGAATTGCACGCGCTCTACGTAATTGCCGAAACCGCACTGGTATGCTGGATGGCGAGAGATACCGAAAAAGATGCTTACGCAACTCTCGGCCTGGCCTATGCGATAAAACAAATTACCCGCGACCCGGCGCATATGGATGTAACCTTCCGCACCGGACAGGACGATATCGAATCCAATCGTATTTTCGATAACTTTCTCACCACCACCGACAACTTTATTGGTGCGGTTCAAAATCTTACCAGCGACCTCAATGCCGCCGGGGTTGACCTCGGCAAAGTCACCACCAGCATGCGCAGCGCCTTGGACGGTCAACAACAGGAAACCAACCTCGCTTCCACCGCTGTTGAGCAAATGTCGGTGTCCATTCGCGAAGTCGCCGAAAATGCCAACCACGCCTCCAGCCTTACCGCCACTATCAGCGAGGATGTCGATGCAGGTGTTTCCAGTAGCGATGCTGCACTCAGCGGCATTGAGCGCCTTTCCCGCCAGATACAGGAAACCTCTGAAGCGGTGGAATGCCTCGCCGGTGAATCCAGCAACATTGGCTCAGTGTCAGACGTCATTAAAGGGATTGCCGAACAAACCAATTTACTCGCCCTTAACGCAGCGATTGAAGCTGCGCGCGCGGGGGAACAGGGGCGCGGCTTCGCAGTGGTAGCCGACGAGGTGCGCACACTCGCGTCCAAAACACAGGAATCCACAGGCGAGATTCAAACCATCATCAATAAGCTGCAAAGCTTGAGCGAAACATCCGTCAACAATATGGCAAGCAGTCGGCAGTTAGTCGAAGAGTGCGTAACCTCCAACCGCAACTCCAATAAAGCCCTGCAAAATATTCACGGCAACCTGTCCAAGGTACGCGACATGAACTACATGATCGCCCAGGCCACCCTCGAACAGGAAAATGTCTCCAATAACGTAGCAGGCAACGTCTCCCAAATCAGCCACGTCGCAGCCACCACCGCCGAAGACGCCAAAAGTCTCGCCGAAAAAAGCCACAACCTGATAACCCAGGCAGAAAAAATCAGCGCACAGATTGCAAAATTTAAGACGAGCTAAAAAGCCGCGGGTACTTGTCGAGCCGAAGCGTTACCACCTTATAAACTAGAACAGAGCTTCGAAAACAGATTAGTAGGAAAGACAAAATTCGAGCGCTAACCGAACCGCATCTGATTAATACGCAACATCTCCTGTGCGCTCAACTTGAGCTGCTTACCATACTCAATGCTTGGCATACAGACATTGATGATCTTCACCAAATCCTGCACCGATACTGGATCGTCGGACAAAGACTGCGCCAACCGCACCGAACTCGCCACAGAATCATAAAAAACCGAAAGCTTCATAGCGTAGCGCGCATTATTAATCAGCACGCCTATAAAATACGCAAAAATAGTAACAATCAAAGAGCGCAGTACTATTTTTTCTATGTATTTTTTGTTATCAACCTGCTCTACACGTGTACGAAGGCTTAGCGATTCCTCCAGAGATTTTTGCGCAACTAGCAGATTCCTGATAGGAATATGCGACTGAGATGTATTGGAGGACTGCGCAAATTTAACAATGTCTGAATCTGACAGATTATTCATAAATTTATCCGAATACAATTCAAATTCGTACAATTTATTATCAGAAACCAAATATCCTTTCTTATCTCCCGAGAAAACCGGATCTTTAGGCAAAAAATCATCTAGATATATCTGGATTTTTTCCCAACCCCTGGACTGAGGTCTTTTAATTATTGCGTCACTCTCTTTACCGAAAATCACCCTATAGTCGTCCGCACTAACACTACTTGCCACTCTTTTTATTGACGGAATACCAGTCGCGAATCCCCAGCTTCTGCCCGAGTCGTTAGATACGAGTGAAATCTCTCCTTGCCAATCAAATGCAAATGCAGAACCATCATCGTAAAATTCCACTCTACGAAGAGACATTGATGTTCGAGCGTCTTCATCAAGTTTAACCGCCTTCCAAGACTGCCCACCATCGACGCTTACAATAGGATAAGAATTTCCGTGAATTAACACACCGATGTTTTTCGGACTAAAGAACATACCTTGATAATTGTTATAATCGAAACCCGTACCTATACCGTAGCTCAAACTCCCAGTGGTCATATTAAATTCAGCCAGATAGCCGTCACTACATATTAAAATTGCCTTTCCAGATGGAGCAATTAATCCGGAGACATAATATTCTTGCTCATCAATCCCAGAGTCAACAACAATCCAATTTTCTCCACAATCTGACGAATACTTTATATTTCCATCGAAAAGTAGAATTGCGATTCTGCAATTATCATCTACCAAAAAATCCCTGAATTTTATTCCGTGCCCGATTAGCCGCCAAGATTTCCCCAAGTCGCTCGATCGATATATGTAGCCACCTGAACGGAACAAAAATACATGGTCTTTTGAATACGCCACATCCACACTACCGAAATATTTATCAAGTGATACATCAACTTCCTGACGATACCAATATTGTTCCCCAACCCTACGAGAGAAAACATTGTATACAACAGTGTTATCTGAGAAGACCAGCATTTCCATCACTGCGCCTGCGCTATAAGAATCACTCCTAATATGAACGTTGCCTTCACTCGCCTCAAATATAAACTGTTCTTCTTTGATTTCCACACTACCTGACTGATCCAATTCTTCAAAGGTCAATTCGACGACCCCTTTCCCATTTAACTCAACAATCAAGCTACCCCGTTTACTTTTTTTAATCCAGCCTACGTCATACCCCACTATATCGATGCGAGATATAGATAATGGCGACACAGATTTTCTCAGATCACTCACATCAGATTTATTCGCATATATCTTCTGCTTAATAGTTTTTATCTCTGTACTAGGAACAAAACGATTATCCAAATAGGCGACCAAGTAGGGTAGAAAAAGCACGGCGCCCACACCTAGGAGAAGCAACCCAATGGCCCAATAATGCTGGGTTTTATAAACGTCTCTATTTTCTTTTGACTTTTCACCTAAAGCCCTAACGTAGTCGGATATCCCTTGTTCGTTTAAAGTTTCGGTTTCATTCATTTGGCTAATGTCCCTAGTGGTCATTCCTTTGTCAGCAACACTATTTTAAATAGCAAACTGTACTTTTCACACCCGTTTTATAACCTAAAAATTAGGATATATCAGTAGCCAGTAGCATCCAAAATCAATCCGTATTTTTACAGTTGCCCCCCTCAACCCAGCAGGTCGCAAAGCGACCGCCCCAGCAGCCGCCTTTGGCGGCGTCCCAGAAGCGGGCCTTGCCCGCGTTCCGGGCGAAGCCCTTCCCTCCCTATTCCCTCCCTGTCCCCTATTCCGACACCCCTTTGTCGCGCCATTTAATATTTTTGAATATTGATGCGCCAGAAAAATCGAATATGTTTATTTAAGCGCTTAAATAATCGGTTTTAACGTCAATCGGAAGTAAAAAACGTCCTTTTGTCGAGCTTATTTACGACTTTATTCCAGGGTGCGCCGGTAAAGGCTGTATTACACATCTCAAGCGAGTCAATCTTCGCTTAATGCGCCAGAACTAGGTAATTTTTTCACAACGCATACCCACAGGGAACATTCCTTGCTCTCCCACATCTGGTTCGGTGTGTTTTAAATCCTCGTACGAAAGGAAATAAAAACGCCATCCGATGATGTAAATAAAACCTAAACTGGCAAGGAGAAGATCATGGATCGAAAACGAAACCGGCCGCTAACAGGCTGGATTGGACGCGTCGCGACACTGTGTTTGTGTTTCGTCGTCGGCGCAATGGCAGCACGAAGTTATGCCGCGCAGGATAATTTCGGCAAAGAATTTTTGCTCCCCTTTTTACCGAACGCCTATGGCGCAGTGACACTGCAAGTTCATCTCACCGGAAATACCACCACGGACGTGTCGCTGAGTTACCCGATGAACAACCCGACTTTCACCACGACGGTAACAGTGCTCCCTGGCACAGTCACGGTAGTTGATATTCCTCTTAGTGCGGATGATTGGATCGAAGGTGCCGTAGCGGACAACTTAGTATTTGCCGAGAGCGACGAGGAATTTGTCGCATACCTCGTGAACCTGTATCCGCAAAGTTCAGACGCCGCACTCGCATTACCCGTGGATACAATGAACACGCAGTATATTGTTGCCAGTTATCCGTCGACATTCAGCACTTACGGTTTTAACAGCCAAATGATGGTGTATGCCGCTTACGATGGCACTGTGGTAACGGTTACACCTAAAGTCGCTGCCGGTTCCCATGGTGCGGGCACGCCCTACACAGTCAACCTCGACCGCGGTGAAGCTTATTACATTACGGGCAACACCAACGGCGCAGGCGGTGATTTAAGTGGAACTGAAATTTCCTCCACCCGCCCGGTCGGTGTGATCAATGGTAATCAATGTACCCAGATACCCAACGGAACGCCCGCTTGCGATCATATTTTTGAAGTCGCTCAACCGGTACAAAGCTGGGGACAAAGTGCGTTGGTCGCCAATCTGCCTAATCGTTCAGGCGGTTCAATTTATCGTATCTATGCATCTGAGGATGGCACGGACATTGGCATGGACCAGGGAATTCTGGCAATGGGGCTCAACAAGGGTGAGTTTCACGAAACAGGAATACTCAACGGCAACTATCTAATTGAATCAAACAACCCGATCTTTGTTACCCAGCTAATGACCGGACAAAACTCTTACGGCGCGGACTTTGGCGACCCAGCAATGGGTAACATGATTCCTTCAGCACAATATTTATCGAGCTACACATTCTCAACCGTAGGCGCCAATCAATTTGCCGAGCATTACTTAACGCTGTTTGCTAGAGACAGTAATATTGGCAGTGTTTTGCTCGACGGTGCGCCCATTCCAGCGTCGCAATTTTCGAGCATTCTTTTCACTGGTTATTCTGTTGCGATTTTGCCGCTTTCTCAAGGTGTGCATTCCACCTGGTCACCTAACCCCCATGGAATTACGGTCGAGGGCTACAATGGCTATGACTCCTACATCTACCCGGGTGGCGCGCTGTTTAAATCCATAAACCCGACGGGTGATGCATGGCAACCCGTGTGCAGTATTGCGGAAGTTAACGGCGTATATGAAGGCTTGGTGACCGACAACAAACCCAGCGAAGACGTGAACGGCAATGGTGTTTTGGACCCAGGTGAAGATACCAATGGCAACAGTGTAATCGACGTAGACAGTGGCGTATTTCTGCTGGAAAGCCTGACGCTGGTTAACATGATATTCGCACCGACCCCGTTTGTGCCCGGCGATCCCCAAACAAGTTTTGAACTCACAGTGTTGGACCCAACGCTTGCGGCAAGTGCCAGTATTCGTGCAACGGATGGTGCGGGTAATACCTGCCTCGCCGAAGTGGATGTAACCCCACCGCCCATGATGTGCGATGTGGATGGTGACCGGGATGTCGACCGCGACGACGTGACGCTGATTCGCGCTGCACGCAACACGCCCGCAACGGATGATTCAGATCCGCGCGACGTTGACGGTGACCAAATGATTACCCTGAACGATGCACGGGTGTGTGTCACTCAATGCACACGCGCTAGCTGTGCCGTAAATTAATCCTTTTTCTGGAGCTTTACTCAAGGAGCAAGCTATGAAAAAAATTCACGTGATTCAATTGGTTTCGGCGCTACTGTTAGCGGCGCATCTAACATCGGCCAACGCGATTACCATCGATATTTTACCCACCGAACAAACAGTACTTCTCGGCGATCAGGTAGGTGTAGATATTTGGGTATCCGATTTGGGCGACAATTTCGCGCTCGGTGATTTCGACTTTGACCTGGCCTTCGACAGCAGCATAATCAGCTTCGACAGCGTTTCCTTCGGCTCCGGCCTCGGCGAGAGCTGGCAGGACTATTCCGCTACCGACGGGCTGCTCAACCTTAATGAACTCTCCTGGGAAACTGCGGGCTCGTTACTCACGAATCAGGCGATGAACTTTTCGCTGGCCACGATTCTGTTTAACACCGAGGCCATAGGCAGTACCCAGGTAAGCTTCAGCACGGTTTGGGCGCTGGGCGATCAATGGGGCAACCCGTTCGACTTCACCACCAGCGATGGCACCATCAATGTAATTGGCGGCGTAAATCCCGTACCCCTGCCCGGATCACTGCCGTTAATGCTAAGCGGTCTAATCGCTGCGGGCTTTGTGCGCTATAAAAAACAGCTGCTCAGCCGGTTTAAATAAACCCACCAGGCTGCGCAGTGCCAATTTAGACGGCCTTCGCAGCCTTTATTCTTTATTCTTTATTCTTTATTCTTTATTACCCAAACCGTTGCCACTGAATGCTTGTAAACTACACTGGTTAAGTATTGTTCTCTCCAGCGAGTTGTTGTGCAACTGTTAGCCTCCCACCGCACTAAATTTCACTTCCCATTCCGTGCAAATTTATCCTCGTCTCGCAAAATGCTATTCTGGCTCCGCTTTTCACCAATGCAATAAACCGATAATAAATAAAAAAAAGCCCGCTCGCTAATGGCGCGTCTGCGTTAGACGCTTTCAATGTTGGCGTTGGGCATAAGGAGATTTTTATGCGATTGTGTTGTATTTTCATTTTGCTATTACTGCAAGCTTGCCAGACTCTGGACGAACCGATTCCCGAAAAATACACCGGAGAAACCGCGCAAATCAGTGATTCTATAACCCGCAGGACAGCATCAACTGGAGAAATCTACTACCTCGAGTCGATTTCGGGACAGAAAGTAGATAACGCCCTCATCCAGACACGTCAGCGCTCGGGCTCCAGCCCGTTAACCGCCGTACTAGTTTCGCTGGCCGTTGGCGCTCCGGCTTATGGAAGTAGCGCCGCAGCGACCTACACCCCGTTGGAACGTAAAGTGCCCGCCGGAGATCAAGACCTGCACGTGGTGGGAGTGTTGCGCAAGCAAATAACCGGTGGAACATCTCCGCTTAAGGTCGAGGCTGATTTCACATTACACATGGAGGCCAACAAAAAGTATTACATTCGCGGTCGCATAGAGGAGCCGATTGCAGCAATCTGGATAGAAAACTTTGCAGGCAAAATAGTCACTCCCGTTGTTCAGTCTCAGCTTCTGTCAGGTCGGCCTGTCCAGCTCAAAACCGAGATTGTCGACCCCGCCGACTACCAGAAACTTATCGCAACAACCCCGCAAGAAAGCTTTTTCACCTTAAAATATGGCGACTCTTATGATTATGTGCTCGCCAAGTTAGGCAACCCGAATAACCAAGCCTTTAAACCCAGTCATGGCGGCCCGGCCAAAACCCGGTTTTTTTATGACGACTTCGGTGAAGTCCGGTTCTTGGATTATGAAAACGGTGTAGTGTTCGTCGAGCAAGTGCTGCCCACGGCCTTAACGGAAAAATCACAAGCGGCTAATTTGAAGCGAATTTTCTATATTGGTAATAAACTTGCCATTCAGAACCTCGCTAAGGCTTATCCCGATGCGGAATCGGTTGATGTTGAAATTTTGGATATTCTGGCAGAAAAAGTTTGGCAAGAACGTTTCACCGATGATGACCATATCTCTGATACCATGGCGTGGTTTTGTAAAGCCCTGGCCAAATTTGGCGACGGACGTTATCGCGATTTTATAGGCAAAGTCGCCAACACAGCGACGACAAAACGGCTTATTCGTCACGCAACAAATACCTACAAAAAAATGCCTCCAAGTAGCACGGAACAATTTACGGTGATTGAAAACCCTGCGGGCTAAAGTTAGAACGTCCACTAGCCCACCATTGTTCGCATCGCTAACAATGGTGGGAAATAGTTAGCGCTCAACAGCGCATTCCACACGCGCAACGCGTTACATTCAGTGACGGTTGCGCGCCTTGCCGACCAGAATCATTGTTTTCTCGATCATTATGCGCTGACACTGACGTTTCCGCCGAACAACGATTGTGCGCGCACATGTTAGTTTTAGGCCGGGGAATTCACCCGCTAGCGCGAACCGGCTATCGCAATCGGGCATTGGCCACTTATCAACTTTCAACATCCCTCGCCGCTGAGGCGGTCTTTCGATAAAGGGGCTTTCTATAAGTGCAAGCCAGTTCTAGCCGCGAATGAGTAACACGATGCCGACGCTGAGGAACAGGCCAATCAATGCGGGCACCAGCACACTCTTTAACTCGGCGCTTTCTGGCACAGCGTGTTCAACGCTAAGCGCTTTTTTACCGGTAATCATTGCTCGCGCCAGCGGCTGCTTTTTCCAGACCTGGTAATAAACAATCGCCACCAGGTGCAGCGCAATGAGCGCGAGCAGCAGATTAAAGTTCCACTCATGCCACTGGGCAAATGCACGCGCAGTATCAAACTCCAGGTAGTCCGCGTAGGGGCCACCTTCGTAACCATCGACGTCGATCGCGAACAGCCCGAGCCCGGCTTGCAAGAGCGCACACAACAGCAATGCGATGGCGCTTAACGCGCCCAGCGGATTGTGGCCGGGGCTGGCACTGCTTTCCCGGTGGTGGAATTTTTTAAGATAGGTAAGTATCGCAGCGGGCCCTTGCAGAAAATGGACAAAGCGTGCCTGCGTACTACCAACAAAACCCCAGTAAATGCGAAAGAGCACCACACCCAGTGCGGTATAGCCTGCGGTTACATGCCACGCCATATTATGGTTTTCCGCCGACCACCAGCACACCGCGATGCTCGCCACCAACCCCCAGTGACACAAGCGCAGCGGCAAATCCCATACCGCGACTTTCGCGGTGACTTTCGCCTCGGCTTTTATTGTGGCTTTTACTGCGGCTCTTACTGTGGGTTTAGTTTCTTGCATTAATCTGCCCGGAAGCTTTTATGGCAACCGGAGCACTGGTCTTTAACCCCACCCAACGCCGATTTAAATACCGCAGCGTCAGCTTGGTTTGCCACGTTCATAAGCTTTGCGGTAGCGGGGACAAGCGCATCAGCGTATTCCTTAAATTTCTCCGGCTTTTTCCAGATGTACGGCAAGGCATCGGTGTCCGGGGCAGAATCCATATCGGTACCGGCGGGAAACCAGTCGTGAATTTTGGGCGCCAGTTCGGTCAGTTTGGTGGCCGCGTCAACCACCGCGGCTGTGCCTAATTCATCGCGCTTCAGCGCTTTGTGCAGTGTTTTCATGGCGCCGCCCATCGCTTTAAAACCCTCCTGACGGGTTTTAATAATGTCGCTGTCCGCTGCAACGCTGTGCTGGCAAACAAACAGCACGGCAACACTCATCCCCAGCTGCAGGGTTTTGCGAAACCCCGGCTTAAACGCAAATAAAACAGATTGGCTCATAGTTGAACACTCTCCTTGGTTGAATTGAAGGTTGCCAGAAACGCATCTTTTGCACGGTACTGATCGCGGCTGCCAATATCATACGCGGTAGTGCCATTGTTATCCGCAATATCCGTGCGCGCACCTGCGGCGGCTAACAGTTTGAACATAGCCGCCATATCTTCATTCGTCGTTTCTTTGTCGGTGCCCAAGGTCATTAAGCGGTGTAACGCCGTTTGCCCGGCCTGGTTTTGGCGGTTCACATTTTTAACCAGCGTGAGCGCGTACGCCATGGCCTCAGGGTTACTTTGCGCCGCCGCCAACAGCACATTGTTGCCATCATCACTGCGAAAATCCGGCTTCGCACCGGCGGCGATCATCGCCGCCATCATTTCTTTCGAGCCGCGTTCAGCGGCCAGTAACAGCGGCGATTTTGGGTGTACCACATAGGGGCGACTGGTGAAATTCACTTCATAGCGCCAGGTAATGCGGGACTCGCCGGTCACACTGTTTGGGTCCGCGCCCTTGTCGAGCAATAATTTAACCAGCCCCGCCTGTTGCGCAATAACAGCGGCGTGTAACAGTTGATAACCGTTGCGGTCAAACGCGTTAAGGTCAACCCCCCTTTCGATTAACGCCTGCGCTAAGGGATACAGCTGCTGGTACATGGCCAGCTGTACCGCGCTGGTATTTTCCGGGCCGCGGTGCGTCACATCGGCGCCCAGCTCGAGCGCGGCAAAAGCGGTATTTTTAGAGCCGCTTTTAATCGCAAAAAACAGCGGCGAAAACCCATTGTTAGATGCCGCGTTAATATCCGCGCCGCGACCTACCAGAAACCGAAAAATATCCTCGCGCCCTTTGGCTGCAGCCCACATCAACGCGGTTTGCCCCTGTAAATCGCGGCGCGTTAACTCCGCCCCCTGTTCCAGTATTCGCTTCACGCTGGCCAGGTCGGCATTGCCCGCACACAATGCCAGCGGCGTTATGCCCTCGGCGTTGGTTTGATTAACTTCGGCGCCCGCATCCAGCAGCAGGTGGATGATTTCACTGTTGCCGCGCAGGCAAGCCAGCACCAACGCACTAAAGCTGTCCGCCGACGACACCGGCTTGGCACCCGCCTCCAGCAGGGCTTTTACCAGAGGCACGCTCTGCTTGTCTGTCGCCCAGGCGAGCGGCGTGGAGGTATCGGCAAACGGCTGATTGGGATCGACACCGTCGGCCAGTAAATTTTGCACGCGCAACAAATTACCTTCAACGATAGCGGTGCGTAATTCCTGGCCGTGCAACGGTACACACGCCAGGATCAACAATAAAACATAGCGCGGTGCACTTAGCCGCGGTTGACGGTAAGACTTCATGCGCGCAACCCCGGAATAGTGCCTGTGCTGTCGCCGAACTGCTGTGCGGGTACGCCCAGATCCTGCATCAGATTCACCATTAAATTACACATGGGCGTGTGCGCAGGCATCGCGATATGGCGGTTGCCCGCGATTCCCGCACCCGCCACCATGGCCGGTAAGTTCATATTGTCATGGTCGTTGGGTTCGCCCAGGCTCGCGCCGCCCAGCACCAGGGTTGAATCCAGCAGCGAACCCTCTTCACCGTCGGCGGTGGTGCTTAAGCGCTCCAACAGGTAACCAAATTGTTTGAGGTGCAGCTCGTTGATTTTAATGAGCTTGGCAATTTTTTCCCGGTTGCCGCCGTGATGGCTTAGGCTGTGGTGGGAATCGGGCACGCCGATTTCCGGATAGGCGCGGTTGGACAATTCGCGCCCGGACATAAAACTGCATACCCGCGTAACATCGCTCTCAAACGCCAATACCTGCAAGTCCACCATTAACCGCACGTGCTGCTCAAAATCGTCGGGAATACCGGCAGGCAGCGCGAGCTGGCTACCGCTGAAATCGTGATCCTGCGCGGCGGCTTTTTCGATACGCAATTCAATATCGCGCACCGACTGTAAGTATTCCTCCAGCTTACGGCGATCGCGCGCGCCTAATTGCGGCGACAGGTTTTTCGCATCCGCCACCACGAAATCGAGAATGCTCGCCTTGCAGGCAAGCAACGCCTGTCGGCTGGCTTTATCGAGCCCAATAGTGTCGCCAAACATCTGCTCAAACGCATCGCGGGGTTTGACCGTTACCGGCAGGGGGGACGTCGGGCTGCGCCAGCTCAGGGTATTGGTGTAGGTGCAGCTGTAGCCCACATCACAGCTGCCCAGCAGGCTCGGTGGCTCGATTCCCAGTTCCAGGGAGGCGAGCTGGGTATTGCGCCCCAGGTGATTCGCCACGTATTGATCCATGGACTCGCCGCAAAAAATATCGGCGCCTTCGGTACGCTTCGGGTGTGCGCCGGTTAAATAGGCACCGCAGCTGCGGCCGTGGCTGCCGGGACCATCGCCCAGCGCACTCGCGTTATAGTGGGCGAGCCCGCTCACCACGGTAAATTTATCTTTGTGTGGCGCCAGCGCTTGCAGCAATGGCGTGGTGGTATAGCCCACCCCGGTTTCGGTCGGCGTGAATTCCGGCATCCGCATGCCGTTGGGCATATAAAAAATACTGAGGCGTTTGGGGGTGTTAGAGCTGGCTTTGGCGCTCGCAGTCCACATCAGTGAGGGCATCGCCGGCAGAGCGAGCGCAATTCCCATTCCGCGCAGAAACCGGCGCCGCGTGCTTGAGTGCTGTCTGTTCATGGTCGGGGGTTTTCCTGTAATTGAAAGGTTCGCTCTGAGCGATGCCAAAGATGATGTCCTGCATTTTGAACTGGCCGCCGCGCGCTGCGCGCACAATGTTGCGCACGGCTGGCTGATCGATGGATTCCACGCCGCGGGCCAGAGCGTAAGTCATTAAGCGCTGGGTAAAGGCTTCGGCAAACTGCTCACCGCGCGCCATAAGCACCTGCTGTAATCCGGTGAGCCCCGCGAACGCGGTGCCATCCGGCATCACCGCGGAGGCGTCGATATCGAGCCCGATATCCTGAGTGCGAAAACGGCCGATAGGGTCATAGTTTTCCAGCGCCAACCCCAGCGGGTCCATTTTGACGTGGCACGAGGCACAGGCCGGGTCTTCACGATGCAGCGCAAGCTGTTCACGCGCACTGAGGGCTTTACCACCCTCGCGGCTTTTCAAGGCGGGAACATCCGGCGGCGGCGGGGGCGGTGGGGCGGCGAGAATATTGTCCAATACCCACTTGCCCCGTTTTACTACCGAGGTGTGGTTCGCGTAAGAAGTAACGGTCAGCACGCTGGCCTGCCCCAGTAATCCGCCACGCTGCGCATTTTCCGGCAAGGTGACGCGGCGAAACTGCGGGCCGCTGACGCCGCTGATGCCGTAGTGCTTCGCGAGTCGCTCGTTGAGATAGCTGTAGTCGCTGTCCAGAAATTCCAGAATGCTGCGATTTTCACGGGTGATGCCGGCAAAGTAATATTCGCTTTCCTGGCGCATGGCCTGGCGCAACGGTGCATCAAATTCCGGATACAAATACACGTCGGCGCGGTGGTGTTCGAGATTGCGCAGGTACAACCACTGGCCCGCAAAATTGGTCGCCAGCGCGCGGGATTTTTCATCTTGTAACATGCGGGTAATTTGCTGGCGCAGGTGTTCTGGTTCCCGCAAATTACCTTTTTCGGCGGCTTTAAGCAGCGCCTCGTCCGGCAGGCTCGACCACAAAAACAGCGCGAGGCGCGCGGCGTATTCGTAGTCGTCCAATGGGTGCACTTCGCCCGGCTTTGCACCGGAGTTATCGCGCTCGTGCAAAAATAAAAAGCGCGGCGAAACCAGAATCGCCTGGATCGCGGTCGCGATGCCTGCGTCAAACCCCTGCGCGTCTGCCACCTGCTGATACAGCGTTAGCAGCGGTGCGATATCGCTGCCGGATACAGGCCGTCGGTACGCCTGCCGGGCCAGACCGCCAATAATTTTTTTCGCGCAACGGCTTTCGGAAAACGGCAACAAGTTGGGCCGACAACTGAATATTTTCTCGCGGCTGACGGTCGCGCTGACACCGCTCACCTGGTACGGCCCTTCCACATCAATCTCTATCACGTCGCGCAAAAAGTTGTGCTGTGCATAGCGCGGCGACATGTAGTAAGACTCGACCTGGGTACTGCCCACGCGCGCGCTGTCCACAATAAAATCGAGCGTCAGTTTGTGCGGTGGCGCATCCGGCAGAGGAACAATATCGGTGCTGTTGCGCAGTGTTTGCACGCTTTCATCCAGCGCCAATTGTTTGCGAAAACTGATACCTACGCTGTGCTCACCCGCAGTGAGGAAAACGCGCTGGGTCACCCGGTTGTCTTCCAGGCGATCCACTTCGTTGTTGGTGTTGGCGTTGAGGTAACCGCTGATGATGTACTCGCCGTCATAGGGCGCGTAATAGGTAAATTCGCCACCGCCCCGGGAATCGAGCGGCAGCTTGTCGCTCATTCGCCAGTCGTAGGAGGGAATGCCCTGGTTTAGAATCGAGCCGTCTTTCGGCAGCAAGTAGCTGGTGGTTTGCGCCATTTGCGGCGCGACGCCCACCGCCAGCCGACTCACCTTACCTGCAACCGCAAGATAGCGGTCCATTAACGTGGGCGACACACTGAGCACATCGGCAATATTGTCAAAACCATAACCGGTGTCGTCGGCGGGCAGCTGTTCGCGAATATCCAGGTCCACCGCAAGCAGGTCGCGAATCGCATTGCTGTATTCGGTGCGATTTAAACGGCGCAGGGTCGCGCGCCCCGGGTTGGGGTTGGCACTCGCGTATTCGTCCAACCCATTTTCAAGCCAGGAGGTAAACGCCGCGCGCTCGGCGGCGGCGGGCATTTTGCGGCGCCCCGGTGGCGGCATTTCGCCGCGCTTGACCATGCGTAAAATATTTTCCCAATCGCTGTTGGCGCGCCCGTGAAAAATATCGTTGGTATCCAGATCGGACAGCGAAAGGTTGCCGGAAAAGCGCTCGTCGTTATGGCAGCGCTCGCAGTAACTGTCGAGAAAATCCATTGGATTATCGTCGCTCGCGTGCGCCACAACAGCACTAATAAGCAGCGGCATCGCAATACGCATATGCCGGAAAAAATCACAGGTCACGGATTTGCCCACGGTTAAATTGAAAAGACATTGCCGCAACAAATTACGTAATCAGGTACGCAACAAAAAGCTCCGGCGGCACAATGTATACCGTGGGAGCAATAAGCACGCCAGAAAGCTGACCAATCGGCCAGCTTTTTATCGGACGAAAAAAGTGTTTATAAAACGGTAGCTTAGCTGCTTGAAGTGCAAGCGCTGCGAATAAGATTGGGGACAATATGGTTGAAGGGGCCTGGTCATTTGGCGTGCATATGATCACTAAAGGTGCGGCGCCGCCAATAGCTCAGACCTTTGTTAACGGCGTTAAATCTGCGCCAACAGGGTATCCACAGTCCTTTCCACTTGCGCTAAATCGTACGCGGCTGCGGCGCGCTCTAATGTGCGTACCGCATTATTTGCACGCGCCTCCGAAGACAGCTGCTGTAGCAGTTCGAAGAGCTTGTCAACGTCACCCTCAAGCGCCGCCGCGTGAATATTTTCGATTACACTGCGATCGCTCCCTGCTAACTCCTGCACACCATCCGTCGCAAAGTATGGAGCACTAGCCGGTGCATGCTCATCTTCCGCGGCAGTCCATTCGAGGTTCATGTGCGTCTGTAGAGACCGCACTAATTCGTCCAGTTGCACTGGCTTGCTAATGAAATCGTCAAAGCCCTGAGCAATAAAAAAACTGCGCTCGTGCTCCATGGATGAGGCGGATACCGCAAATACCGGCGCATTTCCCCAAATTGAGCTTCGCAGTGCGCGCAAAAGTTCTACTCCATCCATTTCCGGCATGCGGATATCGGTAAATATTGCTTGATAGTGGTGTTCATTTACCAAGCCAAGTACCGGAAGCGCAGACGCCACTGCATCCACCTCAAACCCTGAAAGCCTAAGCAAGCGCGCAAGCACCTCGCGGCTGTCCAGATCGTCGTCGACCACCAGTACCCGAGTTTCCTGCTCACTGCGCAAGCGTGCCCGTTGTTTCGCCTGGTTCGCTACCGGTAGCGAGCCCATTGCAAAAGTCGAAGTCTCAGGTGTTGCCTCCGCGTCTGAAACGTCACGGTTAACGTGAATATGCAGCGGTAGAGACACAATAACGCGCGTGCCTCGCCCGGCCGTGCTCTCCAGGGTTAACTCTCCGCCTAACAACGCGGTAAAGTTTTTTACCAGAATTAACCCGAGCCCGGTGCCGCTGCCAACGCGTTCGCCCTGTACCCCTTGTACGAAGGGCGTAAATAAGTATTTTTGCTCCTCCGCTGAAATACCTTCGCCGGTGTCACTCACCACCAGACGAATACGGTCTGCTTGATGTCGACACTGTAAGGAAACTTCACCTTCGCTGGTAAATTTAATCGCATTACCTAACAGGTTAATAAGTATTTGCGCCAACTTCTGGCGATCGCTCGTTACCAGCGCCGGCGAAGGCAAATCTAGATCTGCATTAAGGCGCAAGCCTTTAGTCACTGCCCGGTGCTCCATCATACCCAGTAACGTATTCAGCTCTACAGATAAATCAAAGGTGGTCATCGTAAGTCGGGATTTGCCGGATTCCATTTTCGATAAATCCAGAATATCGTTTATCAACCCGAGCAAATGGTTTCCCGCACTGTAGATATGCTCAATTTGATTGTGTGTTTCGCCGCGTAGTTCGGTATCGTGCGTGAGTAATTGTGCATAGCCAATAATTGCATTCAAAGGCGTGCGGATTTCGTGGCTCATATTGGCCAAAAACATGCTCTTACTTCTGTTAGCAAACTCCGCGTCTTCCTTGGCTTTTTCCAACTCTTGCTCAATGCGCTTTTGTTCGGAAATATCCGTGATAATTACGCCCAAAAACAGCGGCGTGTCGTACTCGCTCATTACCGTAAAAATAGTATGCAGCGTTGTGGTATTTGCGCCCTGTGCATTTAACAGCGCCAGCTCTCCGCGCCAGACACCTCTCTGCCGGGTGATCGGAAATACGTCCTTATCCAAAAAATCTGCAGTTTCCGCCGGGTAAAAATCGCGCAAAGAGCGTCCAGATTCGGGCGTGGTATCGCTACCGGTTAGCCGAGTGAACATGGGGTTGGTGTAGGTGATTCGTGCATCCAGGGTGGTAATAACCAGGCCTTGCCCGGAAAATTCCGCAAACCGATGAAATTTGTCCAGCTCTTCCAGTATGCGGTGGGTTTCGGTTATATCCCTCCCCAGGCTCAATACACAGTGGCCTTGTATCTGAGCATTAAACAATCGGGTTTTAACTGTTTCTACCAAATGGGGTTTATCATCAGAGGCGTAAACCAGCCACTCGCGCACGGTGGTAGCCTGGTCAGATGCGAGCGCTTTATCGTCGTTTGCACGCAGGCTTTCCGCCAAATGCATTGGCAGAAAATCGAAATCATCCTTACCAATAATTTCCGTGTGCTCGACCGCAACGATTTCTCGAAAAGCATCGTTACAAAGCAGATACCGTCCGTTCGGGTCTTTAAGCGTTACCAGATCGGGAATACTGTTGAGCAGTGAGGCCAGGAATGTCTCGCGCGCACTCAGCTCTTCTTGTGACGCTTCGAGCTGAATTTGCAAACGTTTAAGTCCGTCAATATTTTCTAACACACCTGCGCGCAATCGTGGTTTACCATTTTTATACCACTCCAGCGACTCGCCTTTAATATGCAGCCATACATAGTCACCATCCTGACGACGCATGCGCATTTGATATTCGTCGGGGCGCGGCGAAAACGGCTCACCAGCGAGCGCATAGGCGTTGTGCTGTGAAAAAACAGGTAAATCATCCGGGTAAATTAAATTTGCCAGCGCCTTGTATGACTGCGGCGGCGCGTCCTGTTGGTAGCCCAAAGACGTAAAAAAGACCGGCGATACGTACAACTGATTTTTCTCGATATCCCACTCCCAAATACCGGAAGCCCCAGCCGACATCGCCAGGTTAAAACGTCGATTGCTCGCGTTGAGCTGTCGATTGTGGCTTCGCTGGCTCAACTGCCACAAAAAAAGAATACCGAAAACCACTATGAGGTCGCTTACGGCTTTACCCAGGGCGCGCCGCTTAAGCAACTTAAGGTGGGTGGTACTGATATCGACACCGATAACGTAGGGCACACCCGCCGCATTTTTTCGCGGTAAAAACAGTGACCGGTAACTGCCCCAGCGATCCACATATTCTGCGTACTGGGCTTGGCCCTCGCCGAACGCCCGGTATACCGCGTCGTCGGCTTCGGAATATTCCACCCAGTAGTAATCTTCCTGCTCACCTGCGGCCAGCTTTTCCGGTGTGAGGCTCGAGCTGACAAAGCGGACCTTTCCGTCATCAGTGAGCACCATGGTGTAAACGTAAGCCAGACCGGCTTCTACTGCAAAACGCGTCAGCTCAATCGCTTTTTGTTGATAGGCTGCGTCGGAAATGGTCTCGGCAGAAAAGGGCACATCGTGATAATGTTTGCCAAGAATAAAATCGATGGCAGACCCCGCGGTGTGCAGCCGCTTGTCGATGCCTGCACGCAACGCATTGTATTCTGAATAGTACGAGTAAAATTCGTAAACGCAGGCCGCAACAATGCCCAGTGCGGCGGACAGCCAAAATAAACGATTTTTTGCCGGCCGCCAAAGCCTCATCGTTTGCCACTGGCCAGGAGTAACGCAACGCCCTGCTGCAACTCTTCGATCGGCGCAGGTTTATGAAAAAAGTATCCCTGCCCCCAGCCTACTCCGAGCGAGATGAGAATTTCTGCTATCGCTTGGTTTTCTACAAATTCAGCGACGATAACTTTATCGAGCTGCTTGCCTACATCGATAATGGATTTCACCAATTCCAGGTGAGTGGTATTTTTGTCGATATCTTTAATAAACACGCCATCGATTTTTAACGCATCAAATGGAAGCTCTCGCAAATAATTGAACGAGCAAAATCCAGAGCCAAAATCATCCAGTGCAAAACTTACCCCTACTCGGTGTAATTCATCAATAAATTGCTTGGCCGAGCCCATATTAATAATTGCTTCTGTTTCGGTAATTTCGAAACTGACCTTATTTGGCGGCACGCCGGTTTCTTGGAGTATTTTGGTAATAAAATTCACCAGTTGCGGATCGCGAATAGAGACTGCCGACAAATTAATCGAAATTTTATCTACCGCATCGAGCAAATCTACGTGCGCACTAAAATACTGGAGCACGCTGGCCACCATCCAGCGGTCTATTTCACCAATTAAATTGTACCGCTCAGCCGACGGGATAAATTCATCCGGAAAAATAACGCGGCTTTTCTGACTGTCCCACAGACGCACCAGTGTTTCAATACGCACGAGAGGTCGACCTTTATCAGCGCCGGCAGGCGCAGTCAGCGGAACCACCTTTTGGAAAAAAATGCGGAATTTCTCGCGCTTCAACCCATCCATGATTCGAATCGCCCATTTAACCTTGCCGCGCCCCTCCGGGTTGCTTTGCGTAATATCGTCGTAGGTAAGAAACGGTACTTTTTGTTGTTTTAGCTGGTAGACAACTTCGTCAACCATCAGCATCAGCTGATCAAAACTCACGATGCTGCGATTTATACGTACCAGCGCGAACGACGCATCTAACGAAAACACGCGGTCGTCCCAGCTGAATTCAAAATCTTTTACCTGTTGCTGAAGAAATTTTACCAGCCGCCTGCCATGGTTAAGATCATGGCAAATCAGGGCAAATTTATCGCTGCCCAGGCGCGCGAGGAAATCATCCGGTTCGATCACCGACGCGAGCATATCGGCGAATTGCCGCAGCAGTTCGTCGCCCGCAATATAACCGCAGCTTTCATTTATCAAACGAAAACGATCCAGATCCAGCTGCACAAGGCAGCCTTCCTCTACGCCCAATTGCGCGGCCTGAACCGCTTTGGTGGCGCGGTCGTCGAAGGCGTTTCGATTGTACAAGCGGGTTACAAAATCGTGGGTTGCCAAATACTGCAGGCGATCCTGCATATACCGGCGCTCTTTAATTTCCTCCCGCAACTGGCGATTGGACACCACCAGGGCTGCGGTGCGATCACGCACTTTCTCTTCCAGCTCGCAATTGAGTTGCTCCAGCTCACGATGCAGGCGGGCCCGCTCTCGCTGGTGGTTAACACGTGCAATTACCTCGCTGGAATTGATTGGCTTGCCGATATAATCGTTGCCCCCGACCTCGAATCCAGTAGAAACATCCTCTGTGCACGCGGTAACGAAAATAACCGGAATTGCTTGCAGTTGTTCCGTGCTGCGGATTTTACGGCAAACATCGAAGCCATTCATATCCGGCATCATGACATCCAGCAGGACGAGATCGGGAGGGCTTCGTTGCATCAATTCAAGTGCGCGTTGACCGCTATTGGCAATTAGCACTTGGCAGTCTGCAATTTGTTTGAGTGTTACACGTAGCACATCGAGGTTTACCGGGTTGTCGTCCACCAGTAAAACGCGAAAATTTTCCATAACCCTCTTCCCTTCAAAATTGCCGTGTCAGCGTTTATCAATAACGTTTTTACAGTGAATTACGCATCCATATCGCTTTAAGAAATATAGTTGAAATTCACCAGGCGCTGAGGCCAATTTTGAGTTTATTTGATTATTCGGAACCTCTTATATAACGATATAACGCCCGCGCAACAGCTATCTTCAGGTTATAACGCCATGATTCGCGGGGCGTGGTTTAACATGTTTCCAATATTTATACGCCGAATGGCTGAGAAATGGAAAAGTAAATCGTTATTAAATGGTACTTGGATAGCAACGCATGAGACAATGTTGAAGTTGGCGCCAATTGGCTAATTTAAGGCCGATACGAGAAGTAACGAAATGAACCCATTGTTACGATTTTTCCGCGCGCGCCCGTTAAATGCCAACGCTGAAAAACACGCGGTTTAACACAGTCTTTTTAGATAGCTCGTTAGCAAATGCGAGGCGCAAACAAAAATGCCCCGACAAAGATCCTGCCGGGGCATTTTTATGCGCAGTGGAATGCGTTATTTACTGTGGACCCACTGCAGCAGGTAAGGTTGAAGGCAGATTGTCGACGCTGTCCCGGGTGTAGTTATAGAGTGAAACATCCCAACTGGATTCTCCGCTGTCATCCTGGGAGGAACTCACAGAGCGCCCGGTATAGCGATTAGAACCTGTATTTGCATCAATATAACCGCCATCGTTCCAGTGCGGACGATTTGCATTCTGGTAGTAATTACCCTCCACTTTCGCACGCGCACCATCGCTAACGCTCATGGAAAAATAATAGATGTCCTTCCAGTAATTGTTGTACATATGCACGCGTGATGCACTACCGCCAATTTTTGGATTGCGGCCATAACCCGAGTCAAAGAAGTTATGGTGGAAAGTCGCCTCTGTGTTTTGAAGCAAACTCACGTAGGGGTCTGTTCCCCAACACAACTCAGTGTTAACGCCGTCAAAATGGCTCCAGCTCACAGTAATGTTGTGGCTGTCATAACTGTCGAGCAAACCGTCACTGATTTTACTCAACCGCATATGGTCGATCCAAACATGTGAACTGTTGTTCAGGCTTATCGCATCGCCCGCTTCAATAATGCCGGCGTTTACTTCGGTGATCGTAAAATTTTTCAGAATAACGTTACTGGCGCTACCAAGATCGAAACTGCCACCAATTACCTTCGCATCGCGCCCGGCGCCGACAATCGTCGTATTGGAGCCGACACGAATCGTGGATTCGTTCTGATTCAAATAAGCCACATTGTTATCGCTGCCACCAAGATCAGCGCAGCTTTGGCTTGAAGTTGCGACCCGGTATAGCGGTGTGCTGATACCATTTCCACAGGACAGCACACACACCCGCTGACTGCGATTGGCAGAACGGCAATCCAGTGTCCTGTTCGGCAAAATCAGCGTCTTCAAAGTATTGTCCTCCGCGAGCTGCTGCAATTGCGCACAACTGGAAATCGTCACTGGTGTTGCATTGCCACCGCCGGTGGTTGTGGCAAGACCATCTGCCCCGTATTGTGCCGCAAAACCATCGACACCCTGAGCGTAATTCGGTGTGCCGCTTGATGAACTGCTTGAACTACCACTGCTACTACCGCAACCATTTTCCAGCGAGGTGATATACCAGCGTTGGGATGAAACAGCCGCATCTGAATTCTGGTAGATATTATCGCCGTCGCTACCACCCGCTACAGTCAAGCTTTTACCACTGTTTACGTTAACGATGGCATAGGCACCATTGAAATTATTTGATTGCAGTAACCGCCACTGCTGATGAGCAGTTCCCACTGTACGCCCACTGCTGAATATTCGCACCATTGTTAGTCGCTGCCCCTGCTACTTCTAATGCGCGCCCACTGTGAGCGGGTTTGATTGTCCAATATTCGCTATTGCCAACCCTTTCAAGGAAAAACGCTTGATTCTCGCCACCGGTTGTACGCCATTGAATGGCGTTAGCACCATCGCTACCGCTCGCGCCAGTTATATCGAGTGATTTACCTGAACTGTAATTGATGATTAAGTGCCTGCCGCCGTGATTGGGCTTATCGCAGCTGACCTGTTCCTCGGTCGAATTGTCGATGCGTTCGAAGCGAAACTGTTGGTTCAGCGCCGCGGTCGCATTCCACTGACGAATATCACCCCCACTGGCAGTGCTCCAATTCCACACATCCAAATTCAAACCGCTGTACTTGGAAGTCACCGTAAAAAATTCGCCGTTAATATTGGTTAACGACCAAAGCTGATTATCGCCACCCCAATATTCCCATTGGCGAATCTCGCCGCCGGGATCAGCACTGAAGTTGTACACCTCTACAGCTTTGCCGCTGGATGCGGAAACAATCGAGTAATAGCCATTGCCCTGATAGCGCACATCAAATTGTTGATTTGCAGACCCGGCGTGCCCCCACTGCTGGATATTTGCGCCGTCGGCATTACTGCCACCTGCCACATCCAACACTAAACCACTGTGTCGTGAATAAATCGTGTAACGCCCGTCACTCAAAGTCTGCGTATAGCCGGAATGCGCCACAAAAACAAGCCACAGAAGATACACCCACCGCTTTTTTATCACTCTCACCTCTCATTGATACTCGTTAATATTTTTTAATGTATTCAATTTTTTCGAAATATAGGTGTCCGTGGCTTACCAAAAAAAGCCGGTTAAAACCTACCCGAAGCCACAAAAAAATGCCTACCAAGCCAAAGCTCAGCCAAAAATCTTAGACAAACAGGTATAGGGGAAATAGATGACCTGTTCACTTTTCTAAGAATCGTGTTAGGTAAGTTCGTTGGAATGCCAACCAGGCGGCACTGCATACGCGCAGTGGTAGAGAAATGTTTGCGTTATCATTCTACACAGATTCGCAATACCCGCATTCGCGAGCCGTAATAGCGACAATGTTATTTACGCTGTTTCAAAAGGCACAGCGAGAAAACAAGATGACTCATACTTTCGGGTGCTGAAGTGTTATGACACTTGAAATTCAGTTTAAAAGACCTTAATCTCGCGGGCGTCCTTAGGGGAGTAGTCTTCTCCTCGCGAGAAAATTCGTCAACATACTTGAGCCCTCAATGGCTTATGGCGAATTTGTACCGACCCTGCAGTTCCGGTATTGGCAAGACCTGAGGCATACAACGGCTCCTAAGGTGGGAGGCTGTTGCGTGCCTTAGTTACTTTGCCATCCCACCGGAGACTTGTTTTGGAAACACTCATCGTATCTTCCGTTACCGTCGCACTCGCCGAAATCGGTGACAAAACCCAATTGCTCTCCCTGTTTCTCGCCACCCGCTTTCGCAACAAGTGGGCAATTATCGCCGGAATTCTGGTGGCCACCCTGCTCAACCACTCCGCCTCCGCTTGGCTCGGCACCTGGCTAGCCGACTATCTGCAAAGCAGAATCGGACAAGGGCTGATCGCGATCAGTTTTATTGCGCTGGGGTGTTGGCTGCTGGTACCCGATAAGGACGATAGCGAGGAATCCTCGCTGCAGAAGTACGGCGCATTTGTAGCTGCGACCGTGTTGTTTTTTCTGGCCGAGATTGGCGATAAAACCCAAGTTGCCACTGTGCTTCTGGGTGCACAATTCGATTCGATAGTCTGGGTGACTCTGGGTACAACCCTGGGGATGCTTGCCGCTAATGTGCCGGTGGTATTCGCGGGCGATTACCTGATGCGGCGCCTCCCGTTAAACGGCGCGCGTTGGACCGCAGCAGCGGTATTTATCGGAGTAGGAGTTTACGAACTCTGCACTCATGTTCTGCTGCCTGGAAGCTGACGCAAACCACAATCAACCGCGTGCCGGGCCGGAAATTCCGTGCAAGAAGATGCTGAGCGCCTGGCCAACCAGCGCTTTGCGTTGCGCCTCGCCTGGTACCTCACCCAGCCCGATAGCCGCATCGCGCAATGTCTCTGCGGCGACCATGGAAAACAGCATGCGGGTTGCCAGCCGGTAATCCTGCTGCACGATATGCCCCATGCGCGCGGCCTGCTCCAGCTCGCGCGCAACTGGCTGGAGCGCATATTGATCAAGCGAATTCACATACGCTTCAGCCAATTCCGGGAAACGCGCACCCTCAGACATCAGCAATCGGTACGAGGCCAGCCCCTGTTCGGAAAAGGCCAGAGTCGAAAACCCTTCGAGATAAAGCTCAAGCCTGCTGGCAAGGCTTTGCTCTGGTGATGCCTGCGCCATTCGCTGCGCGGGCCCGCTCAGCACGTCGGCCATCACTTCGAATAGCAAGGCCTGTTTGGAAGCCACATATTTATAAACGGTTTTTTTGGAAATTCCTGCGGCACTTGCAATTCGACCAACGTTCGCGCCTGCGTAGCCATTGCTTAAAAATTCAGTTTTCGCCGCCGCCAGCAGGCGTATTTTTAACTGCTCGTCTGAACTTGAGGTCACCGTATCCCTCCAAATGAGAAGTTTACATTATATTGGAAACCAGGCAGTTTCCAATCCTGTAGGCGACAGATATACTGACCCACTCCCTTGTGGGATTTTGCGGCGAAGGAATGAGGTCTTGATAATGCGTACATTATGGCTGCTTTGTGTGGTACTGCTCGCCACTGGATGCGGTAAAGACACTGTGCCAGACACGACCGTACGCCCCGTTCGTACAATTACTGTGCGCTTGAGTGACAACGCAGACACGCGAATTCTCAGCGGCCAGATTCAGGCCCACCGGGAACTGGAATTGTCTTTCCGTGTGGGTGGCGAGCTAAAAACCCGGTTTGCCGACGTGGGCGATGTGAAGATCGCCGGGCAGCCGATTGCGGAGCTGGATGGCGCAGTCCAGAAAGACGCGCAAAGGTCCGCCCAAGCGGCTCTCGATTCCGCACTGGCGGTACGCGATCAGGTAGAAAAAAACGAAGCCCGTTTGCGCGACCTGCTGAGAGAAAATGCCGTCTCCAAATCCGCATACGACAACGCGCTGCGCGAGTTACGTACCGCGCAAGAACAGGTTACCTCCGCCAGGGCGCAATTGGATTCCGCCACCAGCCATTTGGCGTACACCCGCCTCAATGCCCCCATCGACGGGGTTATCACCCGCAAGTGGGCTGAGCCCGGCGAAGTCGTCGCCGCCGGTCAACCGATTGTTTCGCTCGCCGGCAGCCACGACTGGGATTTGCTGCTGGATGTACCCGCCGAACTTTTGCGCCAAGGCCTGGCTACGGGCCAGCAACTGCGGGTTTGGCTCGCGGGCGCACCCGACGTGGCGACCACTGCCACGATTCATGAAGTTTCCCCCTTGGCCGACACTGTCACACTTACTCATCCCGTGCGAGCACGTCTGGACCAGCGCCCCAGGGGGTTGCTGCTGGGCTCAACGGTCATGGCTGAAATCCACCTGCAACCACGCCCCGGCTTCGTTGTCCCCGCGGCCGCGCTAACCAGTAAGGCAGACCATCCTGCCGTATGGGTTTTAGATCGGCAGACCATGAAGGTGCAAAGGCGCACCGTTGAAACCGCACGCTATAACAAGAATTCAGTGCTCATCAGCCGAGGCCTTGCCGACGGGGAGCTTGTCGTCACTGCTGGCGTGCAACTTCTCCACGAAGGCCAGCAGGTTCGGCTGTTGGGAGCCGACTGATGGCACGCGTCAACCTGTCCAGCTGGGCCATCGAACACCGGTCTCTGGTGCTCTACACCATGCTGATGAGCCTGGTCGCCGGCGTGTATGCATTTGTGAACCTCGGCCGCAATGAAGACCCCAGCTTCACATTTAAAGCCATGGTCGTGCAAACCTATTGGCCCGGCGCCAGCCAGACCGACACCATGGCGCAGGTCACCGACCGCATCGAGCAAAAGATTCAGGAAATCGATAACCTCGATTACGTTAAGAGCTACACTACTGCGGGCGAGTCCACTGTATTTGTGTTTTTGCGTCAAGACACCCCTAAGCAGGCGGTTCCTGAGGCCTGGCAACAGGTAAGGAACAAGGTGCAGGACATCGTCTATCAACTACCCGACGGAATCCGCGGGCCGTTTTTTAACGATGACTTTGGCGACACTTTCGGCGTTATTCTGGCACTCACCGCCGACGGATTTAGCCAGCGGGAACTACGCGATTACGCTGAGCAGATTAAAACCCGCGTGCAGCAGGTCGACGACGTCGCCAAGGTTCAGATTGTCGGCGCGCAAAGCGAGCGCATATACGTGGAATTCAATAGTCGGCGCCTGGCACAGTTGGGGCTCGACAGCTCCGCCATTATCCAGGCCCTGGCCAGCCAGAATGCGGTGGTGCAATCCGGGGTAATGCGCACCGCGGACAACCGCGTGCTGGTTGGCGTTTCCGGCGAGCTGCGTACGATTGACGATTTCGCCAATATTAACCTCGCGCTGGGCGGGCGTGTACTGAGCTTGCGCGATCTCGCCACCATTAGCCGCGCCACTGCCGACCCCGCAGACCCGATGTTCCGCTTCAACGGTCAACCGGCAATAGGTATTGCAATCGCCATGCGCGATGGCGGCGACATTCTGCGCATGGGTACCAAACTCGAAACCACCATCGCCCAACTGACCAAGGATCTGCCAGTCGGTATCGAACCGCACTTGGTAGCCAACCAGCCGCACATCGTCGATACCGCCGTAGGCGAGTTCACGCAGGCGCTGTTTGAGGCGGTGGTGATTGTGTTGGCGATCAGCTTTCTCAGCCTCGGCGTGCGCGCCGGGTCGGTGGTCGCCATGTCGATTCCGCTGGTGCTGGCCGCCGTGTTTGTCGCCATGGATATCCTGGGTATCGACCTTCAGCGGGTATCGCTCGGTGCGTTAATCATTGCGCTTGGCCTGCTGGTCGACGATGCCATGATCACGGTCGAAAGCATGGTAACCCGCCTGGAACAAGGCCACGCGCTCAAGCCTGCCGCCACCTATGCTTACACCGCGACCGCCTTCCCAATGCTCACCGGCACACTGGTCACCATTATTGGTTTTGTTCCCATCGGCTTTGCTAAAAGCAACGCTGGTGAATACACCTTTTCACTGTTCGCAGTTGTTGCCCTGGCCCTCATTATTTCGTGGTTTGTGGCTGTGCTCTGTGCGCCTTTGATCGGCACCTGGCTGCTGCAACAGCGGACGGAACAGCACAGCGGTTCGCAGCGGTTTATGACGTATTTCCAACGCCTGCTGGTGCGCGCCATGCGTCACGCCAAAACCACCGTCGCCATAATTACCGGCATTTTTGTGCTTAGCCTGTTTCTCCTGCCATTCATTCAACAGCAGTTTTTTCCCTCTGCGGACCGGGAAGAGTTAATCGTGGATATCACCCTGCCGCAGGATGCCACCATCGACGCGACTGCCGCCGCCGCGCAAGCGCTCGATGGGCTGCTCGCACAAGACGAGGCCGTGGCACACTGGAGCACCTATGTCGGCCGCGGCGCTGTGCGTTTTTACCTGCCCCTGGACGTGAAACTGCAAAACCCGTTTTTTGCTGAAGCCGTGGTAGTGGCCAAAAGTCTGGACGTGCGCGACGAGCTGCAACAGCGCCTCGCGCGCGATCTGCGCGAGCGACTGCCGGGCGCCCTGGTGCGCATTTACCCGCTCGAGCTCGGGCCGCCTGTTGGCTGGCCGGTGCAGTATCGCATTAGCGGTAGCGACCCGGTAAAACTGCGCGAGATCGCCCAACAGGTTGCGGTGGCGATGGCGCAAAACCCTCACGCGGACAACATCAATTTCGATTGGATGGAACCCATACGCAAGCTGGAGGTAGAGGTCGACCAGAGTCAGGCGCGACGCCTCGGCCTCAGTTCCGCCAGCATTGCGCAGGCAATCAACCGCGCGGTGCGCGGCGATGTCGCCACCCAGGTGCGCGACAATATTTACCTTATCGATGTGGTGGTGCGGGCGGACGCCAGCGAGCGCGACGATATCGAGCACCTGCAAACCCTCGCCATACCGCTGCCAAACGGCGTATCCGTCCCGCTCGCCACCGTCGCCAACGTGCGTTACAGCCAGGCCCTGCCCATGGTATGGCGCCGCGATCGCATGCCCACCTTGAGCGTGCGTGCAGACTTACGCGAAGGGGTGATGCCTGCGACTGTGGTCGCCGAGCTGCAGCCAGCTATGTCGCAGATTCGCGCACACCTGCCCGCTGGTTACCGGATTGACGACGGCGGCGCGGTGGAAGAAAGTCGCCAGTCCCAGCAATCCGTGGCTGCCGTGTTTCCTATCGCTATCATTCTGATGTTGACTGTACTGATGGTTCAGCTGCAGCGGTTTTCTTATCTGCTCCTGGTCGTCAGTGTCGCACCGCTGGGCTTGATTGGTGTGGTGGCGGCGCTGCTGGCGCTTAGCCAGCCACTGGGTTTCGTTGCACTGCTGGGCATAGTCGCCTTGATCGGTATGATTGTGCGTAATTCCGTCATCCTGGTGCATCAAATACATGTAGAGCAGGAAGCCGGGCACAGCCCCTGGGACGCGGTAATACACGCGACTACACTGCGCTTTCGGCCGATTATGCTCACCTCCGTCGCCGCCATTCTCGGTATGGTGCCCATCGCCAACACCGTGTTTTGGGGCCCCATGGCGACCGCCATCATGGGCGGTCTGGCGGTGGCTACCGTACTCACCCTTCTGTTTTTGCCCGCGCTCTACGTGATTTGCTTTCGGGTTAACGTACCAGCAACGCCCTGATGCCCCTATGCGCCAAAGGCGGTCCAACTCCCGGTAGACGCGCCTGATTTATTGCACTGATAGATCGCGCGGCACTGGGTGATATAGCCAATCACAAACAATACCAGCCAAACCAATAACGTCTGCACAACGGCGGGCGAGTCTGGCCCGGTCGCCAGCGGGTGAGAAACCGGGAGCCGAGTCAAAGTTTCGTTGGTGCCGGGAACCAGCGACAGCAAAAAACTGAACGACAGGCCAAACGCGGCCATATAGGGTCTCAGTCGTCCGAGAAAACCCAGCTTCGGCGCCAGAGCGCCGCCAAATGCGGCCACCAGCACAACAACACCGGCTAAGTGTGCGGGATTGAGCCCACCGGAGCTGGACACGCCGAGTGACGTAACAACAGCAAGCGTGAGACCTGCCAAATAGACTTTGCCGGAACGCAAGGTCGGATTAATGCCACCAAAACGGGCAAACGCATATAGGCCAGCGGCAATGGGCACGAGACTAATGGCAGTGTGAAGTACACCAAGTGTGGAAATGGGATGAGACATAGGATTCCTCGTTAAATTAAAAAGGAGCACCCGTCGGAGTGCTCGTACATTTGCCGCTACCCATTGCCGGGCAGCGGCCATAAACATCAAAAGCGAAACTCGCACTTAACAACCTACTAGATGGTAGGCCTTCAACACTAAAAAAAACTGCTCACTCATCGGGAGCAGCTTGTTGGCGATGGCACTTAGGCCGAGGCGGTGAGCCTTGCCAGCGCCACCTGCATTAACCCATCGAAGACCGCGCTGTCATCGAGAGCGCGAGCAGCCAGCATCGCGCCATGTACACTCGCCATCAGAGACTTCGCCTCAGCCGCCGCTGGCAGCACCAGTGTCAGTTGACCCTCGCTGTGCGCCAACTGCAACTGCTGCTCCAGCCAGCCGGACAATTCCTCAAAATGCAGGCGCACCTGCGCCGCCACTTCGCTGGGTAAGGTGGGCATTTCATATGCCAGCATCGCACAGATACAAAACGCGGTTTTAGCGTCGCCAATACAGTTCGACCAGTAGTCGATGTAACCCCGGATACGCGCAAGCGGAGCAACGATTTGCTGCTCTAACCTGGCCATCCCCTGCCGGGCCTCGTCCCGATACAGGGCCACCACGGTTTCAACTAATGCCGCCTTGCTCGGAAAATGATGATGAATACTGGCTTTGCGAATATTGACCCGCGCCGAAATGTCCGCGTAGCTGAAGCTTTTGTAGCCACCTGTTACCAGCAGACTGCGCGCGTGATCGACAATTTCGGCCGCTTTCGCCGACAAATCGGGTTTGGTGGAGCTATTCATAAAGGGTCATCACTGATTAAGCTGGTGGATGTAACCGTGCCACAGCATTACCTGCGGCAGGTAGGTTGATAAGTTCGTGCAACCGCCGAAACAAATCCTACTAGTAGGTAGACTGGCACGTCAATTGTTTTTTAAAGGTAAGGTGCAGATATTGCTCCGAGGTATAGCGTCCGGATATCCCCAGCAAGAATCGGAGTGCGTGCACCTCGGTGGCCGCTTATAGTGAGATACTTCAGTCACAGCGTCGGCGACAGGCCCACGAGCACACCCTATGAACGATAAGCGGTTTCAATCCCCAGAAGCCCGCTGGCAGGCAATACAAATGCGCGATAGCCACGCGGACGGGCATTTTGTATACGGTGTTCGCACCTCGGGTATCTACTGCGCACCGAGCGCAACGGCGCGCCAGCCAAAACGCGAGAATGTGGAATTTTTCGATACCGCCGCTGCCGCCGAAGCCGCGGGTTACGTGGCCAGTCGCCGCGAACGCGGAGCGCGCCCTGAGGCAGCGTCGGAACGTGCCGCAGCGGTGGCACGCGCCTGTCGCTTGATCGAGCGGGGCGAAGCCAGTACACCCCTGGGCGAATTGGCGGCAAACGTTGGTATGAGCCCGTACCATTTTCATCGCACCTTCAAGGCCGAAACCGGCCTGACACCCAAGGCCTACAGCTCGGCATTCCGGGCGAATAAATTGCGCGAACAACTGCAGCAGGCAAAAGGCTCGATCACCGATGCCATCTACGATGCCGGGTTCAACGCAAACAGTCGGTTTTATGAGTCCGCGAACCAGCTGCTGGGAATGCCAGCGAAGGAGTACCGAGACGGCGGCGCAGGAGCGGCAATTCGCTTCGCCATTGGCCAATGCTCCCTCGGCGCCATTCTGGTTGCACAGAGCGAGCGCGGAATTTGCGCTATTCTGCTCGGCGACGATCCGGAACGTCTCGCGCAGCAACTGCAAGACCAATTCCCAAGTGCCGATCTGATCGGCGGCGACACTCAGTTTGAACAACGGGTGGCCGAGATTGTGGGTTTTGTCGAGGCCCCATCCATTGGCCTGAACTTGCCATTGGATGTGCGCGGTACCGCGTTTCAAGAACGGGTCTGGCAAGCGTTACGCCAAATTCCGCCGGGCACCACCGCCAGCTACACCGATATCGCCAACCAGATTGGCGCTCCCAAAGCCGTGCGCGCTGTCGCCCAGGCCTGCGCGGCTAACAGGATCGCCGTCGCGATTCCATGCCACCGTGTGGTCCGTCGCGATGGCAACCTGTCCGGCTATCGTTGGGGCGTGGAGCGTAAGAAAGAATTGCTGCGCAGGGAATCGGAGGAATAGCTTTTTTTCAGAAAAAATCGCGGTCGCAGAATATTACTCGCTCAAGCGCGTCTGAAAATGGTAGTAACCAAAAGACAAAAAGTACCTTTTTGCACGCCTTAACGCTACTATCTACCACGCAACCGAAGGACAACTTAATCTCGGGAGAATTAACTCGTGTATCAAAATCGGCAGACGGTCGCCCTCGGTGGACTGATCGTTTTATTTCTCATGTTCGTGTTATTTATTATTTTAGCGTTTTGGTCCTGGCCAAAATATAAAGTCTACAAGCAAGAACTCAATGGCCGAGCCTCACTGAAAGAAGCTGAGTGGAGCAAGCAAATTTTGATTGAGGAAGCCAAGGCTCGTGAACAGGCAGCGCTTATGCAAGCGAAAGCAAAAGTCACTCTGGCGGAAGCCGAAGGCGCTGCCATGGTCGCGCGCGCAAAAGCTGAAGGGCAAGCAGACATCGAACGCGCCAAAGCCGCCGCGGAATCAAACCGCATAATTGGTGAATCGCTAAAGGGAAATGATGAGTATCTGCGCTACATATGGATTAAAGGGCTACAGGATGGCAAAGGCGAACGAATTTATATTCCAACCGAAGCAGGTTTACCTATTTTGGAAGCGAAAAAATAGTTTCAACGCAGAAAACAGGTGTTTTATAGTACTAAACGCTGTTGAATAAGCCTTACGCAGTTTTCAGCAGCTGCCTTAGCTCGATTTAATTAAGCGTCTACCACAGCGTGCGAGAACGCAAATTACGCCCAGTTTACACCAGCAGGCAATCCATAACTACTGAACTCCATATGAAGTACCCTACGCTGACCTGGGTTGCTTGCTTTACTGGATGCGTGCAAAAGGTGTGGGCGCATAACCAATGCAGAGCCCTCCGGCGCGCTACATACAGTTTCACAATGCGATTTTGAATATTGATCGATAAATCCCTGCGACATTACACCTTCTTTGTGGCTGCCAGGCATAACTTTGAGGCAACCATTTGACGCAGTGGACGCATCAAGGTGAATTCGTATCGTTATCATCTGCTGCAAAACGTCAATCGGCGGCTGAACATGCTGAACCCCATCTTTCAAGCTCCACGGCCCCCATCCGGGATCGTTAAATTTTTTGGTTACCGCCACAGTCTTATCTTGGTGCCAAGATACCAACCAATTATTGGCAAGCGATTTAACAAAGACAATAGACCTGACATGCCTTACCGCCCCAGCAAGATAAGCAGACGCAATCGAAGTTAATTTTCCACTCTCGACTAGATGTTTAACTATAGGGAGTTTTTCTCCGCATTGCGAATACCACCGCCCTTTATTTCTATGCGAGCAACTTCATTTTTTAACTGGTCTAGTTCATCTAACGTCACTAAATTATCTATTAGCTCGAAGCCCCGCTCTTCAAATGCCATCAATCAGCCACCCTCATTTTTATAGTTGCGTTGTTGCCATCACTCGCTTAACGCGTTAGCTGCGCTGATGTTAGCATACGACCAGCTAATCGACCCGTCGATTCAATGCAAGTCGTCAGCACATAGGGTACGCTAACCGCTTAGATACACGCTAATGTCCTACCAAACTCTAAATAACGCCTGACCAATCACTCGACACAAAATATCACATTGCGATGCTTTTCACCCTCCAATTCGAAATAGCACTCGCCGCATTCGGCTAACCCGTTTTTCGAGTAGAAGCGAAGTGCTTCAGTATTGTGTTCCCAACAGGACAGGCTTAGATTTTTATAAAAATTTATAATATATCGCATCAGCTGGGTTCCATACCCCTTGCGCTGAAAACGCGGAAGAATATAGAGCGTTTCCAACTCACTGGGGTTACCAGGATTTACCACAGCATATCCTATAAAGGATTTTTCTTTTCCGAGAAGATACACATTGCGACTCCGTATCACAGCAAGCACATTTTGCGCTGTAAATTCGCTGGCTACGTAATTGGCGATCGCCTCAACTACCCCGTCTGTTGAGTAGGTATTCACCCATACAGATTGGCCAATTGCAGCGATAATCGCGGCATCATTTTCTTTGGCTTTTACGATTACCATCTAGCAAAACCCAATTGACATTCAAGATTATATTTTTTTCTGGCTGATCATATGCCTTAACGGATTAAGTTTACAGACAAGCAAAGGGTTCCCGGTCAGACAAGAGCAATACCTACCTGCACCGCCCGTTGACGTTGCAAATTTAATCGCAAAATTAATAAATAGAATTAATGCTGCGCTATTGTAGCCCACAAAAATAACCACATAAAATCAGTGTCATTTATTTTATTCAACAAAGAGCGGTGAATTGCAAACTACGGAATAAGACCCATACGTCAAACAACCAAATTTCGCGACAGATCCTCATTTGTAACCTCCAGCGCCCAGCCGACCAACACCATCTCACACCGATAGAACCTTGCATATAACGCACTAAAACAATCCATAATAATTAACAAAAATTCTATATTTATCGACCCACAATCGCGATTTGGAATTTGTTAGCAGATTGGCAATTAATTTTTCGACAAAAATACATAAGTCATAATTTTGCAACATCCAAGAATTAATAATCTCCTGTAAGCAAAAGCTTACGACATAAAAAACATGGCTGTATTTAACTTCAAAAACTGGAGATTACACTTTGAAAAACATAACAGGTATAGCATTTAGTTTTTTAATGTTGATTGGCATATGTATTCCGTCTCATTCAAACACGCTTGCAAATGAATCTATCGCGTTCGATGAACTTGAGCGTCATAAGGACGAAATGAATTCCATGCTTTATCGCGTAAAAAAGCATGAACTACAGGTAGCAATGAGAGCGATTGGCGAACTTGCAGAATCCGAAACAGAAATTCGCTCCGCGGTACGTGATCTGATAACGCCAAAAATTGTCGGCGGTGGTGTTGCAGGCACATGGGAAAATCCGTTTCAGGTTTCACTCGTTGTTGCATCGATATCAAATAACAAGAATGCGCACTTTTGCGGTGGCGCGTTTCTTTCGTCCACACAAATTGTGACGGCAGCGCACTGTGTACGCGGTGTCTCGCCAAGCCAAATTCAGGTTGTCGCCAACACCCGAAGGCTTGATGGCACCGGGTCCCGGGTGGGTGTATCTCAAATTTCGATACATCCCAAATTTAACTATCGCACTCTGGACTACGATATTGCTGTCGTAAGATTAAGTTCGACGGTATTTAATTTTCCAGTCGATCTTGCGATAGAAGAACCTGTTGCGGGCAGCTGGTTGTTGGTAACGGGCTGGGGCAGTCTAAGCGAAGGTGGCTCGAGCCCTACGGATTTGTACGCTCTCGATATCCCAGTTGTTAGCACCGCCAGCTGTAACGACGCGAACTCGTATTCTGGCGATATTACCAGTCGCATGTTTTGTGCGGGTTACGAAAGTGGTGGCAAGGATTCCTGCCAGGGCGATTCTGGCGGCCCCATCACTGGAGGAAATTCTAACAGCCTGCTTACCGGTGTCGTGAGCTGGGGTTTTGGCTGCGCCCGCCCGCATTACCCTGGCGTTTACACTAAAATCGCTCACCCGGAAATTCGCTCTTTTATCAGTTCGTTGGCACCCGCGCCAGTCTATCCGTATAACTACACCAGCTACCCCTACACCGTCACCGGTTACGGAACCCAAACCAACGTTTACGTTCGCAATGCTCAAGGCTACACCGAACGCCTTTGGGGTACTCGCACCTATGCGGACCTGCAAGCAACCGCAAATGCCTACTGTCGCGGGCTAGGCTATAACCGTGCAAATTACTGGCGGTCGGAAGGTTGTGGCGAAGATGAAGATTCATTCATTCGGTTTGACCCGGCAATCAACAATTGGCACTCCCGAAATTCCGGTAGCGCCAACAACCGCGGCGGTTACTGCCGATACCGCCTTATGAGCGAAGTGAGCTGTGCTTACTAGCATTGAAATGAAATACGATTAACTATCCACAGCGACGACTTGAAATTTTATGGTCGTCGCTTCGATGAGAAACAGACTAAAGTGGCCGATACACGTCTGGAGAGCTTGTTCTGAAAGCACACTGCCAATTGAGTCTTTGCAGAGTCGTTATAGACTGGGTAGCACATAAAGCAAATCGCTATTGGGGGCAACCTTCACAACCATTGCGAAGGCCACAGACAAAAAGAAAGCGGCTAAAGCCGAAGCCTTGCCGCTTGCATTCAGGCCATTGCGAAGGGCCTTCTGATGGCATTCACAACTTTTTAATTGGGGATTCCTTTGATTGCAGTTGATAATTACCCCCACCGACCACTAATGTTAGTCCAACCTTCTCGTTTCAAAATATCTTCTTGATAAATAAAGTAGACAAGTGCCCCCGTCAACAACCCTCCTACCGGAACCAACATCATTCCAATAAACTCACCAAGAGCTTCACCAAATAGAAATACTATTGGAGGAACAATTAAAGACGCGGAAACTAAAGATAAGAATGACACAAGCTTCATTTTATTTTTAAGCAAAATGAATTTAAATGGCCTATCAATATAAGAAATACCTGCAATCAAAAGCCATGCCGCGATAGTTAACAGCCATTGATGTTCAGACAGAAAATAAATAAATGCTCCAATTAAAGTAAAACCTCCATAAACCCCAGGGGCAACATGAACTTGGAACGACCTGTATTTTCTATTTTCATTCATTACTGCCACCTAATCCGACACAAGGAAAGAGGAATTAGTACTCTGGAAATTAACAATCGCAGCGCCCACTCTACCCGCAGGAGTATTACCAAATACAAATCCAGCACCTATATTCACTGCATCTAAAATTAACGACCCAGACGAAGCATCATTGAAGTAAATATTTGAAGCGCTGGCTGTTGCAGCAAGAACCGAAGAACGTGTACCTGTAAGCACTAATCCACTTCCCGTGGCAGCTATAGTTAAATTACCAGCGACCTCAGAAACACGATAAGCCGAAGACTCTTCGTTCACACCGCTATTAATATTTAACGCTCGACGTGCCCGCTTCGTCAGCCCAAATGAAACACCATCACCAAAACCCGCAGCCGCATCAACCACACCTTGATGAAATGAAGGTAAGTGCCTTCCAAGGTTATCCCAAAAACTTCGCTCCTCCTGTGCATAAACGGTCCTACACTCCTCATCAGGGCAGCTGCTCTGTTGCTCTGGCTCTATCCCACTCTGATGCACACCGCCTTCGTCTCGGGAGTTTCCCCCGTTAACTTCACCCGTGACAACAACGTCCTCTTCAACCTCTCCGTTCTGGTTATCCTTTTCTGAGACAGAGTTTTTGCCGATTTTTTATGCTTAATTACAACTCACGCTACCTGTTATCCAACGAAACGCACATTGAGGATTTGCAGCCATAGATCCAAACAATTTCAGATATTTCCAGATGGCAATTTTGCGGTCTAACTTCAGTTAGCTAATTTACAGCCCATACTGCCGCTCGAAATGGGTGATTAACGCGGCGGCGTTGGTGGGCTTGCCGGTTGCGCGTTGCATCAGTTCCTGAGATTCCAAACGGCTGCCCCATTGCCATATATTGTCGTGCAGCCATTGGGTAATTTGGGCAATCTCATTTGCAGCGATAAGTGCGTTTAAATCGCCAATTTTCGTTTCCATGGCCGCACGCAATTGCGCGGCGTTGACTGCGCCGAGCGTGTAACTAGGAAAATAGCCGAAGGCACCGGACGGCCAATGGACATCCTGCATGCAGCCATCTTTATTATTTCCCTGGGTATTTAAGCCAAGGTACTGTTGCATTTTTTGGTTCCAGGCGTCGGGAATATCACTCACCTCCATGTCGCCATTAATTAATGCAGATTCAATTTCGTGACGCACAATAATATGGAGCGGGTAGCTGAGTTCATCGGCGGACACGCGGATCAAACCCGGCTCCACCCAGCAGACTGCCTGTTTTAATTCATCGGCGCTGAGCGATACATCCGCAGAAAACAGCGTTTGGACCTGCTTGGCCAGCAGCGCGCAAAAGGCATCCGTAGTGCCTATGTGTTTTTCAAAAAATAAGCTTTGGCTTTCGTGGATGCTCATGTTTCGCGCCAGACCGAGCGGCTGACCGCGCCACGCTTTTGGCAACCCGGCTTCGTAGCTGGCGTGCCCGGTTTCATGTACGGTGCCAAACAGGGCGTCGAGAAAATCGTCGGTGCGATAGCGCGTGGTGATGCGCTGGTCTCCAGGATTTCCGGTGCTGAACGGATGCGCGCTGATATCCAGGCGACCGGCGTTAAAATCGAACCCCAGGGTCGCGGCGATATTGTGGCTCAGTTGCTGTTGCTGTGCCACAGGAAATTCGCCGCGTACATTCACCCGCGTGGTTTTGTTTTGGCGCTCACACACGGTGTTGATCATTTCCGGCAGGATTGCTTTGAGCTGAGCAAAAGTCTCGTCAATAAGGGAGGCGCTGTCACCGCAACTGTAGAGCCCCAGCATCGCATCATAGGGCGTCGGCGTGTTGAGCGCTTGCTGGCGAATACGCGCTTGTTCACGGGCGAGCTCGACAACCCGCGTGAAGCTTGTACTGAACCCGGCCCAGTCATTTTGCGGCCGCAATGTTGTCCACTGTTGCTGGCAGAGCGCATTGGCGACGGCTTGCTCGCGCACCAGTTCTTCTGGCATGAGGTTACTGTTCTGCCAGGCCCGGCGCATCTCCCGCACATTGGCAGCTTCGTCTGCCGTGAGGTCAGCCTCTGCGCAGACATCCAGCCAGGTTTGTATCTCCGGCTGGTTCATGGCGCTGTGTTCCAGGGCGGACATTTCGGCGATGGCGTTCGCGCGTTCTTCAGCACCCCCACCGGGCATCATCACTTCCTGGTCCCACTCAAGAATGGTCAGGCAGTGCTGGTAGTACGCGATTTTTCGAAATGCGCTGTGAAGATTCTGGTAGGCGCTCATACGCAGGTTTCCGTGTTAAATTGATTTAATTTTCCCATTTACTCGGGGGAATGTTGCTGATATGGATATGCCCGATAAGCCGAATTGTCGGGCGCAATAAAAATTGAAAGCTGCCACAAATAAACAGCCATATTGCAGCGGTTTCCCGCTGGGGAAACAGAAATAAAATACTGCCCACCAAAAATAACACAGCGACAATAAAGTCATTAACGATGCTGATGACTTCATAGCGCCGCCGGATCACCAGCTCTTTGTGGCCAAGTTTGAGTGTGAGCGGATTGTCGACAGCATTATCGGTCATTACTCCCCCGTAGCGTTGAGCAGTATATACCGGGCCCGAAAACGGATCGGGTGTTTGAGCGCGTGACATTTTCTTCTATCGCACTGATTAGTTCTGACCCATCAGTACCGCATTTGTTCGTAAGCCTTTGATTTATTGCGTTTTTACCTACGCTTGTTGGGGCAATACCGGCTCAATGGCTGGTCGCACTCTATTTAAATGGCGCTCGCACAGCTCTATAATTAGCGCCTAACACACCTTAAATGAATGGTTGTCTCTCATGAATGCTCCGCTGATGGAACACACAATGCGCTGGTTTGGCCCTGCCGACCCGGTGAGCCTGTCTGATTTGCGCCAAGCCGGTTGCGCCGGCGTGGTTACGGCGCTGCACCACATTCCCAACGGCGTGGTTTGGCAGCAGGCGGATATCGAGGCGCGCAAACGTGAAATCGAAGCGGCTGGCATGCGCTGGAATGTCGTTGAAAGTCTGCCGGTGCACGAAGACATCAAATCGCAGCAATCCGGCTTTGAGCAGTTAATAGAAAACTACAAGGAAAGCCTGCGCAATCTCGCAGCCTGTGATGTGCGGGTGGTGACCTATAACTTTATGCCGCTGCTGGACTGGACCCGAACCGATCTTGGCTACGCCATGCCCGATGGCGGCAAGGCCCTGCGTTTCGATATGATTCAAGTTGCCGCCTACGATATCCATATTCTGCAACGCCCTGACGCCGCGGCAGATTACAGTGAGATCGTGCAACAGCTGGCCGCTGAAAAAGTAGCCGCCATGAGTGACGACGATAAAATCGCCCTGGAAAAAACCATCGTTGCGGGTTTGCCCGGTAGTGAAGTGAGTTTCTCTACCGAAGCCTTCCTCGAGGCGATTATGGCCTATCACGATATCGGCCCCGAGCAATACAAGGCGAATTTAATCTATTTCCTGCAAGCTATTTGCCCTCTGGCGGACGAGCTTGGCATCAAACTGGTGGTACACCCGGACGATCCCCCCTTCGCAATTTACGGTCTGCCCCGCGTGGTGAGCACCGCTCAGGATCTGCGCGATATTTTCAGCGCGGTGCCCAATCCGTCTAACGGGCTTTGCTTTTGTGCCGGGTCGTTCAGCATTCGTGCGGATAACAACCTCACGGAAATGGTGCGGGAGTTCGGCGAGCGCATCCACTTTATTCATTTGCGCAATACCCAGCGGGAAGAATACGGCAGTTTCCACGAATCGCAGCATTTAAACGGCAGCATCGACATGTACGACGTGGTCAATGCGATTATGGATGTATCTGAAGCGCGCAACGAATCTATCGCCATGCGCCCAGACCACGGTCATCAAATACTCGACGACCTGAAAAAACGGGCAAACCCAGGTTACTCGGCGATTGGGCGCCTCAAGGGACTGGCCGAGTTGCGCGGTCTGGAGCTGGGGATTTACCGCGCGCGCCAACACTAATCGCTACGCTCAAGCTCATACAAAGCCATAAAACATAAGACAAAAAAGGTGCCGATTGGCACCTTTTTTACGTCTGTATAAACCGCGAGTTAGCGCTCGGCTACCAGGGTAATTCATCGCCGTTCGCGTGCCAGAAGGTGCCTGTTGCGCTGAGCGTCAGGGCCTCCAAACGCGCGACAAGGCCAGCGGCGGCGTCATCCGCAGATACATCCCCGGCGAAATTGACCATGCGGGTTTGAACAAACCCTGGGTGCAAAATGGCCACCGCAATTCCTCGTGGCTTTAAGTCGCGCGCCAGCGACATTCCCGCCGCATTAAGCGCGGCTTTCGACATGCGGTAGCCGTAATAACCGCCGGAGCCGTTATCCGCGATCGACCCCATGCGGCTGGTTACCAGGCCAATACGGCTGTTACTCGCCATCAGCGGCAACAACGCCTCGGTTACCCGCAATGGGCCGAGCGCGTTTATTTCCAGCTGCGCGCGCACATTGTCATAGTCGATACTGCCCAAACTCTCGCTGGCCAGCATGCCGGCATTGTTGACCAGGATATCGATTGTGCTGCCCGCCAGCCGTTCAGAAAGTTGCTGGCTAAGATCGTCACTGGTGAGGTCTACGCCTTGTTCAATGCGCGTGCCAGTGGCTTCCAGCTCCGCGCTGGCCTCGCGACAAAGCGCAATGACACTGGCACCACGGGAGACATATTGCTTGACCAATGCAAGGCCAATCCCCCGGTTTGCTCCCGTGATCACAACCTGCTTGGTTGAGTAATCCATAAGCACTCCTGTTGTTAGTGGGTCTGGCTTACGTTAAACCAAAGTTGCTTGTCGTCAAGGGGCGTTTTTACTGGCAGCAAAGGATTATCGATGCGGAATATACGGCGGTGCTCCAATTTCGCTCGTTCGATATCGTCACCGAAGTTATCGTAGAACAGTGCATCAAAGGAGCCATCACTCACCGCTTTGCGCAATCCGGACTCGAGCACCCGGGCCTGCTCTGGCTGGGCTTTACTCACAAAAAAGTAATATGCGGACGGGTAATGCAGCGCCAGATTCGGCTCGACAATCAAATTTTTCGCTTTGAGCGTTGGCATCTCAGCCCAGACCTCGTTAACGGCCAAGGGCAGGTAATCCACATTGTGTTTACTCACCATCTCAAGTAGACCGCTCCAGTCCACCGCGAGCCTGAGGCTGAAGCCATTGCTGTGCAGAATATGGGTATCCGGCCAGCCAAGACCTTGGGTTGCAACCAGCGCTTTGAGTGCACCTGGCTCGGTAATATTGCTGAATTTGTCCCGATATTCGTCGCTGATCACCAACAGGCGCCAGCCAATCAAACCTTTATAGAGGGGAATGCGCACAGGGAGCAGCTCTTGCTCCAGTTCTTCGCTGGTGAGCAACCAATGCACGTTGTAGCGCTCGGAGCGCAAAAAGAGTTTACTGCGCTTTTCGCTCATCGCAGACAGGGTGATAGGCTCAAGCACATAGGACTCACCTGACTTCTCGAGCGCGAGCTTTAGTAAGGATACAAAATAGCTGTCCCGATGCTGAAAAACCGGGTTATCGGATACCGGGTAGCTGAATCGCAGGGGCGCGTGGCCCTCTTCCGCATGACCGCTGCTCGCGAATAAAAACAACAGTAGAGCGAACTGCCACAAGGTACACCATCTCGATTGCCGGTACATCATGTCAGTCTCCCCCCTTTTTTCGACTAAGGTTTGCCGAGTCGGGTCTCGTTGTATACAACCGAGCGAAAAGTGTGTCATGTATGTTTGCTGAAGGTCGCGCTAGTACACTGAAAACGTGAACAGGTTCGCTAAAAAACCTGACCTCTCACTGCATCAACGTCTCAGTCCCGCTTTTTAGGCAGGATTTGTTTCGATCGTCAAACGCCCCTGACATATTGATTGCGACTGCATTGAATCCCCATGCGGCACAATGAAACACGCCCAGCGCCACCAAGATAGCTGGTCTGTGCAAGGAGCAACTCTGCCGTCGCGCGCGCGTCCGTCATCGCGTTGTGGTGGCCTGAAATTGGCGGCAAGCCATAGCGCTCACGACACTGTGCCAGGCGCAATCCGCTTTCCGCTCCCTGTAGTTGCAGGCGCCGCTGCTCAATGAGCATAGTGTCCACATAACCGAAAAGGAGCGGACACCGAAAATTTTCGTAGGCGGTTTGCTGCAGAAAGCGCAAGTCCAGTGGTGCGTGATGAAACACCAGCACGCTGCCGGGCACCTGTTTGGCCAACAAAGTAATCGCCGCAGCGGCACTCTTGGCGCCCGCGATGGTTGCATCATGGAGGCCGTGGATACGGGTACTATCCCCTGCCCCGCGGTCTGCATGAATCAGCAGGTGTTTGCCACTGGCATGGGTTATCCGTGCATTCTCGATCACTACCCAACCAATACTGAGCAGCTGGCTGCGATTCGCATCTAACCCGCTCATTTCGCAATCCACCACCAGAAAGCGATTTTCGCGCATCAGGCTGCGGCTGACAGGTGCCGTTGCCTGGTAGATGCCGGCAAGTGGCGTTTTTGAAGCTGCCTTGCCGTAGCGCTTTTTTTGCCAGCGATAGCTCAGGCTATAGAACACCGCCACCAAACCTTGCTTTCATCGCGGCCTGCGCCTGCCGCACCAGTTGGAATGCCTCCTTCAACTGGTGGCGCACAAGGGGCGAGAGTGTTTTCGGGTCCAGCTGATTATCCACGGTATCGCCCGCATGAAATTTCTCACCCTGCGCCTGCAAGCGAATACCTGCGATAAATTCATGGGCATCCACCAGGCTGGCCACTAACTCCCGCGACATCACGCCGGCGCGTTCCATCGCCTGCAAGCGCGAAATGGTATTCACTTCGCTGATGGCGGCCGCGAGACTGTAATTGCGCGCAATGTCCACGATGGTGATAGTGCCGCGCTTTTTCAAATCCAAGGTGTGGTTGTGATCGCCGTCTTTCTCCAGCACGAACTGCTTGAAAAACCCCAGCGGCGGCGAGTGCTCCAGCGCATTTTGCGTCATCAACGCTAAAAATATGGTGTTGGAGCGCGCTTTAGCCAGAACGTAGCCGCGCAGGTGATTTACCAGCTCCCGGTCGCCCGCTACTGGCCGCATATCAAAAAAAATGCTCGCGTGCATCAACGCTTTAGGCGAGCGTTCCTGAATCCAATAATTAAAGGTTTTCTGCCACCCGGCGAGGGTCATCCGCCATTTGGGGTTGGACGCCATAATATCGCCGGGACAGCGATGAATACCGCAGGCATCCAGGCCATCGTTAACAAAGCGCGCGAAGGGTGCGAAGTAGGCATCCGCCGAGTCATCGGCGTTATTGCCGTATATCAGCGCGTTATCCTGATCGGAACCCAGCATCTGCTCCTGCCGCGCTTGCGAGCCAAATGCCAGCCAGGCCCACGTGCAGGGCGGTTTGCCATAAACAGTTTCCGCCAAACGTAACAGGCGGCGCGTGAGTGCATCGCTTAGGGAAGTGATAATTTCGCCCACTTCGTAGGGGCGAGTGTCGCGTTCGATCAGTTTCACCACCAGATCGGGCAATTTCGCAGCAACCGCCGCTAGCTCTGCCACCGTAGTCGCGTTGTTGATACCGCGGGTGAGCGACAGCGGCTCCAGATTATTGGCCCGCATAATATCGCTCATACCGAGCATACCGACAGGCACATCTCTGTCCACCACTGGCAGATGGTGAATACCACTGCTCATCATTACCAGTTGCGCCTGGTGCAATCGCCCTCGCATATCGATGCAATGGGGCTTCGGCGTCATGACACCGCTTACAGGCTCGGTATCTGCTACGCCTTTAGCGACAACCCGCGTGCGCAAATCGCGGTCTGTCATAATCCCGACCAGGCGCTCATCCTCCGTAATCAACAGGGAGGATATTTTGTTGTTGGTCATTATCTGCGCGGCGCGGCGAATGGTGATGTTGGGAGAAGCGCAAAACGCAGGCGCGGTCATGTAATCTTTTACCGACTGGTCCAGATAGCTGTCGGTAAAGGCGTGCTGTTTGCGCATCGCGGGCGCGGGTGCGTTGTCGGATTTGCTGGCGTCCGCCTGATAGCTGCGGGCATAGGTGTCGCAGAGCCGGCTGATGTCTTCGTCGTTGCTGCGAATAGACTGAAACGCACTCTCGCTCAGCTCGTAGTAGAGGCAATCTTCCAGCACACGCACAATCATTTCTGCGGGTGCCTGCGCCAACACCCGGGGGATAAAAAAGTCACCCGCGCTTAATCGGTCGATCAGATTATGTTGGGCATCGCGTATTTCGAGGCTCCCCGACCGCACCATAACCAGACCGACCGGTTTGGCCTCGCCGGTGCCTACCTCCAGCTCACCGCCGCTTTTCTGGTAGGCCACATAAATATTGTTACTGAGGTACTCCAGGTTGCTCTCGGCAAGGTGCTGGAACAACGCCTGCACAGCAATGAAGTTTTGGACATCATTAGTTTCAGCGACCATGTGCCCCCCGCGTACGACAACAGCTAATTGTCGTTATTGTGCGTAAAGTTCTCTCGGCTAAAGCTGGTTTCGTAGTCGACAAAAACCGCCTCGGTTTCAACAAAATAGTTAACATTGTCGATAACTGCCACAAAACGCAGGCGACTCGATTCTGGTTGCGGCACGTCGACTGCCACCTCCCAGAGTTCGCCGGTGTGTGTCATCGCGACGGGTGCGGTATCGCCACTGCCTTTCAGATCGACCGCAACCAGCGCGGTTTGCAGTGGCAAGTCAGTGGCGAGCGTAAGTGAGACTTTTTCACTGCTCAAGCGCTGTGCATTGAGCTGTAACTTAACATCGGCATTTTTCAAGGTGCAGCTACCGCTCTGGTAGCGGCAGTTCGAGCCTGCGGCGAGCGGATACACATCGCCAGCCTTGGCTAGATGGGGCCGCTCCGCCACCAGGTGGTCCGTGGCAAAGTAGGCGATTAACGCCAGTACCGGTGCTACCAACATGGCGGTGATTAGGTGTTTATTTTTTAACGGGTTAGCCATAGCAGTTTTATCATTGAATTTTTTGGCATTGTAACCTGAGAGCGGTTGCAAAAAAAAAGCACGGGCAGCGCGTGCCACCTGTGCTTTTTTACGAGCGAGTGCAATCTCAATTAATGACCGGTAGCGTCTCCGGCTCCCGCAGGAATACGGATGTCTTCCACCATATGCTGAATGTGGTCAGGCGGTGGCGCTGTCACTTTAGATACAGCGAATGCAACCACGAAGTTCACCAGCGCGCCCACCGCGCCAAAGGCGTTGGGTTCGATACCGAAGAACCAGTTGGGTGACATATCGCCCAGGTAGCTGGTGCTGGCAACAAACATAATACCGGTGTGCTGGAACACGTAGAGCAGCGTTACCGTGATACCGGCGACCATGCCGCTAATAGCGCCTTCTTTGTTAATTGATTTGGTGAAGATCCCCATCATCAAAACCGGGAAGATCGACGACGCCGCCAAACCAAAGGCCAGCGCTACGGTGCCCGCCGCGAAATCTGGCGGATTAAAGCCAAGATAACCCGCTAACGCGATCGCACCGGCCATCGCGACCCGACTGGCCATCAGCTCCTGCTTCTCATCGATATCCGGCATGAACACGCCTTTTAACAGATCGTGTGAAATTGCCGACGAGATTGCCAACAGTAAACCAGCCGCTGTAGACAGTGCTGCCGCCAGTCCACCGGCCGCTACCAGAGCAATAACCCAGTTGGGTAAGCGGGCGATTTCCGGGTTGGCCAGCACCATGATGTCGCGGTCTACTTTTACCATTTCGTTGGTTTCAGCGTTGGCGGTGTAAAGGATTTTGCCATCGCCGTTTTTGTCTTCAAACTGCAGCAAGCCTGTGACTTCCCAATTTTTAAACCACTGCGGGCGCGCCTCGTAAGACAGGTACTCACCGGGTGCAGGTTCAATGGTCTGGTGCAGATTCAAACGCGCCATCGCGGCAACGGCCGGTGCGGTGGTGTAGAGAATTGTGATGAACACCAGCGCCCAGCCTGCAGATTTACGCGCGTCACTCACTTTGGTCACCGTAAAGAAACGGATGATCACGTGTGGCAGACCAGCGGTACCAATCATTAAGGACAAGGTGTACACAAAGGTATTCAGCGTACTTAGTCGTTTCGACGTCGTATATTCCGCGAACCCGAGCTCGGTCACCACTTGATCCAACCGGTCGAGCAGGAAGGTATCCGTGCCGGACAGGGTGCTGCCAAGCCCCAACTGCGGTATGGGGTTACCGGTCAGGTGGATGGAGATGAAAATGGCAGGAATGGTATAAGCCAGAATAAGTACACAGTACTGAGCGATCTGGGTGTAGGTGATACCTTTCATGCCGCCCATCACCGCGTACACGAACACAATGCCCATGCCCACCAGCAGACCTGTTTCATAGCCTACCTGCAGGAATCGCGAAAACGCCACACCGATGCCTTTCATTTGGCCGATAACGTAAGTCACCGACGCAACGATCAAACAAATTACGGCCACAATGCGGGCAGCGCGCGAGTAGTAACGGTCGCCAATAAATTCCGGTACGGTAAATTTGCCGTATTTGCGCAGGTAGGGTGCCAGCAGCATGGCGAGCAGTACATAGCCGCCGGTCCAACCCATTAAAAATACAGAACCGCCGTAACCAAAGAACGCGATTAACCCCGCCATGGAAATAAACGACGCTGCGGACATCCAGTCTGCCGCGGTCGCCATGCCGTTAGCTACCGGGTGAATACCCCCGCCGGCCACATAGAATTCGCTGGTTGAGCCCGCACGAGCCCAGAAGGCGATCCCAATGTAGAGCGCAAAGGTGATCCCTACAACAATGTAGGTTAAGGTTTGTAGATCCATAACGCCCCCCGTTAGTCGTTTACACCGAATTTACGGTCTAGCGCCGCCATTCGATGGGAATAGAAAAAGATGATTGCCACGAAACCGTACATGGAACCCTGCTGTGCAAACCAGAAACCCAGTTTGTAGCCACCAATGCGAATGCTGTTTAACGCATCCACAAGCAAAATGCCGCATACGTAAGAAATAACGAACCAGATAACAAGCAACACAAGCATTAGCTTGACGTTAGCTTGCCAGTAGGCACGCCGCATATCTGAATTATTGTCAGTCATTATTAGTCTCCTGCTCACTGAGGAATTTGTGTGAAAACGCGCGCGTCTCTCACACAAGATAGATCATGCTCGCACAGGGTAGCAGGAGATTTTTCGGCGGGATTTAGGACTTTAGTCTAAGCGGTGGAAATGGGTGCGGAGGTAACAGCGAGTGGGCGGTTTAGTAACCCAACCACTCGCTAAATTGGCAGCGTTGACGCTTACCAGTGCCAGAGCGTGCCGTCTTCCAAACGGTTTACAGGCAAACACGCGCGCTTGTACGGGTATTTATCGGCGAGTTTTTCATCGATATCCACGCCGTGTCCTGGCGCTTCACCTGGGGTAAAGAAACCGTCGCTAAATTCGAAGTGATGCGGGAAGACTTCGAGCATTTGCTCCGTGTGAGGCATGTGCTCCTGAATCCCGAAATTCGGCACCCAGTAATCGAAATGTAAGGCCGCGCCCATACATATCGGTGAAAGATCGGTGGCGCCGTGGAAGCCGGTTTTCACGTGGTACAGCGCAGCCAGATCGGCAATACGGCGCAGGTGGGTAATACCGCCGGCATGCACTACGGTTGAGCGAATATAATCGATAGACTGACTTTGAATCAGCTCACGACAATCGTGAATGGAGTTGAATACTTCGCCCACAGCCAGTGGCGTGGTGGTGTGCTGGCGCACCAGTTTCCAACCCTCCTGATTTTCCGCTGGCACACAATCTTCCAGCCAGAACAGGTGGAAAGGCTCCGACTCTTTACCCAGACGCGCCGCTTCAATCGGCGTAAGCCGGTGGTGTACGTCGTGAAGTAAATGCAGGTCGTCACCAAACTGCTCGCGCACTGCAGCAAACAGTTTGGGGATATGATTCAGGTATTTTTCTGTCGACCAGACCGACTCAGACGGCAGATCCGCGTCCGCCGGTTCGTAAGCCTTGCCGCCTTTAGGCACACCATAGGTACTGGCAATGCCGGGAATACCGCACTGCACTCGCACCGCTTTATAGCCTTTCTCCACGTACTTGGCGACCTGCTCCAGAGTAGACTCGATGTCGTTACCGTTTGCGTGGGTGTACACCATGATGCGATCACGACTGCGACCGCCCAGCAGTTGGTACAAGGGCATATTGGCAACTTTGGCTTTGATGTCCCAAAGCGCGGTGTCGATCGCAGCAATCGCCGACATACCCACAGGGCCGCGCCGCCAGTATGCGCCGCGATAGAAAAAGTGCCAGATATCTTCGATCTGTTGAGGGTCTCTGCCGATCAGCGAGGGACACAGGTAATCCTCAAGGTAGGAGACTACCGCCTTTTCGCGGCCGTTCAGGGTCGCGTCGCCAACACCGTAGACGCCTTCATCCGTGGTGATTTTCAGGGTGACGAAATTGCGCCCCGGGCTGCAAACAATGACTTTGGCTTCTGTGATTTTCAAAAATCTACTCCGTGCGAACATCGACTAAATACAAAACCGCACTAGTATACAAGATACTGAGCGTGGGACGTAGTCACTCTGGTCGGTTTAAATCAACTGGGGGTACCAAAGAGCGCCGACAAACGGCGCCTGTGGCGAAGCATAGCAGGGGCGCGCCCCAGTTACCTGCAATTGTTACACGTTCGAAACGTTAAAAAGCAGCAGGGAACCACGCGCCAGCGGTAGGTTATGACGCCTCTGCGAGCAGGGCTTCCATTTCATCCATTATCGCGTTCATTTTTTTGATTAGGGCGCGATAAGGCGCGGGCGTAGCTAGATCAACGCCAGCTTTAGTTAACAGGTTGTAGGGGTAATCCGAGCTGCCCGCGCGCAGCAGGTTGATGTAGTTATCGACCCCAGCCTGCCCATCCTTAACGATACTATCGTAGAGCGCCGTGCCAGCAGTGATCGATGTGGCGTACTGGAATACATACATGTTGTTGTAAAAGTGCGGGATAAACATCCATTCATTGGTGTAAAGATCGTCAATCTTAACCACACCCTCTGCATCGCCGTGGTAACGCTTGAGCAACTCACCATAGATTTGCGACATCTTCTCGCCGGTGAGGGCTTCGCCTTTCTCGACGCGCTCGTATAACTCCAGTTCGAACTCGGCAAACATTGCCTGTCGGAAGAAGGTGGTGCGCAGATTCTCCAGCCCTTCACCCAGATAGAAAATTTTCTCCTGGTTCGACTTCGCGTGCGACACCATGTAATCCTGCAGAATCAATTCGAGCGATGTGGAGGGAATCTCGGCGATAAAAGTCGCGTAATTGTAGGTCGGGAACGGCTGGCTCTCCGCGGAATAGAGCGTATGCATAGCATGACCCCATTCGTGAGCCAGAGTAGACAAACCGTTGTAATCGTCGTTGTGGTTCAGGAGCAAAAACGGGTGCACATCGTAGGCGCCACTGTTCATGTAGGCGCCACTACGCTTGCCCTTCTGCGGGTAAACATGCGCCCAGCGCTTATTCATCCCATCGCGCTGACGGCTGACCCAATCATCGCCGAGCACACTCATCGCATCCAGGGTAATTTGCTTGGAGGTTTCGTAATCGAACTTTTTATCGAGCTTCACCAACGACGGGTACATATCGTAGTAGCGTAATTGATCGACGCCCATAATCTGCTTGCGCAATTTGAAGTAGCGATGCAGGGTCGGTAAAGACGCGTTCACTTCTTCGACCAAGGTGCGATACACCGCTTCTGGCAAATTGTCCTGACTAAGCTCTTTTTCAAGCACGCTGTTGTAATTGCGTGCGCGGGCCATGGCAACCTGGTTTTGAATATGCGCATAGAGCACTGAGCCCACAGATGCGCGATATTCCTCCCAACGCCCCCAGTAGGCATCGAATACTTTTTTGCGTAACGCGCGATCCTGCGATGAGCGCCAACGGGTATAGCCCTGGCTGTCGATACGGTATTTTTTACCATCGGCCATGGCGATTTCAGGCCAGGGGATATCGGAGTTCGCCAATACACCATAGGTGGTTTGTGGCGCGGACAGTGTCGCCGCGAACTGGGCTAGCAGCTTTTCGCCTTCGGCATCCAGAGTGTGGGGTTCCGCCAGCAGGATTTCGTCAAGTGTGTGGCGGTATTTTTCCAACTCTGGGTTTTTACCAATAAATTTTTCAATTTTTTTAGAGCCAATCGCCAACACTTCCGGTTCAAACCAGGAGAGCGCTTTGCCGAGTTCACCAAAACTGATGGTACTGAGCTGATCCATCTCCAGATGCTCGGTATTACGCAGGTCTTCATCGGACAGCATGCTCGAATAACTGTAGACACGTTGCATTTTGCGGTAAGCGTCGGAAATCGTATCCAGCCCTTTTTGCAGGTGTTTGGGGCTTTTGCCTAGGGTACCTTTCACTTTTTCGATTTGCGCCAAATCGTCTTTCATACTGTCACGGGCTTGCGCCCAGTCAGCTTTGGTGGCGTATATCTCAGATAAATCCCAGGTTGTGGCGTCGTCGGCATAGGTTTGCACAGCAAACCCGACACTCACAGAAAAAAGAAAACAGGACAGCTTTTTCAGCACAATATTATTCTCCCGATAGCATAAAAGGTGGTTCCGTTAGCAATCTTTATTCCCTGCTGCTAACGGAGCAGCCGTTAATCGACCGCAATACAGTTTGCCCGACCAAGGGTAAAAACCAGGGCACTCGTCCTATATACATTTATACAGGTTATATCGCTCACATGGCTTGTTATCTGACCAGCCTGGCGCGGCATACCCGGCGAACAGTAGCAGTTTTTGTAGCGATGGCAAAATTGCCTAGTGGTGCCCAATAGGCGCACATGTGAGGGGCGTCGAGCTGATCAGTGCACCAAGGACGCCTGCGCCAAATTTCGCAAGCGTGTATAGACGGCACTCACCCTGCTAGACTCCCAGCCAAAGCTTCAGTCGACAAGCCACTGCAGCGGGAACTGCTGCAGCAAGCACCACTACACCACCACACTAATAAAAAGAGGCTGGTTTTGAGTCCCGTACTATTAATCGTGACGCTTATCGCCTATCTGGCGATGCTGTTTTGGATCGCGCGGATTGCCGATCGCCGCCGCTACAATATCGATAGCAGAGCCCGCCATCCGCTGGTGTACACACTTGCGCTCGGGGTTTACTGCACCAGTTGGACGTTCTACGGGTTGGTTGGCACCGCCGCCACCCACGGCTGGGATTACCTGCCCATCTTGCTCGGCCCGGTATTGCTGTTCACAGTAGGGTTTCCGATAGTGCAGCGTATCGCGCGCATCTGCCAACAGGAAAACCTGCACTCTATTGCCGACTTCATTGCATCGCGCTATGGCAAACGCCAGGCGGTAGCGGTGGTGGTTACTGTTATTATTCTTTTCGTCACGATTCCGTATATTGCCCTGCAATTGAAGGCCGTATCAGATGCAATGGCGGTTACCATGAGCGGGCAGAGCTTCTCCGGCCACGACCTCACTCTCATAGCCGCTATCAGTATGATCGTGTTTGCCTTACTGTTCGGCGCCAACCGCCTGGACGTTGCCAGTTATCATTCCGGAATCATGGCGGCTATTGCATTCGAATCACTGGTTAAGCTCATTGCGCTAGTGGCACTGGCAGTGTTCGCGCTGCTGTTCACCCAGGCCCCCGCGACAGAAGCAGCCGCAGAAGCAGCCACAATGGCCAATGAAGTATTCAGCGAGACCCCGCTAAAACCGTCTTTTTGGGTGTTAACCCTGGTCGCCGCTTGCTCTGTATTTTGTTTACCGCGCATGTTCCAGGTAACGTTTGTGGAATGCCTGAGCGAAAACCATCTTAAGTTCGCACGCAAAGGCTTCACCCTCTATATGTCGCTGACGGCGCTCAGTATTTTTGTGATTGCCTGGGTTGGCAATACACTGCTCGCCGGTACCAGTTACGACAGCGATCACTATGTGCTGGCATTGCCCCTGTTTGCCGGTAACAAAGCCCTCGGCGTACTGGCGTTTATTGGCGGGTTTTCCGCCGCGACGGCAATGATTATTGTCGCCAGCCTCACCCTCAGCCAAATGCTGAGTAACGACGTAATACTGCCCTTACTGATTCGCGCGCGTAAACACCGCGTCAACGTGCCGGACTACACCCGCTCGCTGAAACTGACCCGGCGCTCGACAGTGATTGCCATTATCGCCCTCGCCTGGCTTTACCATCACGCCCTTGCCGAGAATGCCGCTCTCACCGAAATTGGCCTTATCGCATTTACCCTGGTGGTACAACTGGCCCCGGCCATTCTATTTGGGCTTTACTGGCAACGCGCAAATGCGGTCGGCGTATTCGCTGGCCTCGCCGCAGGCACCACGGTCTGGTTTATTACGCTGATGGTACCGCTCCTCGCTCACGCGGGTTGGCTCAACCCCGCCGTGCTGGAACAGGGGCTGTTTGGTTGGAGTTGGCTGCGACCAACAGCATTGTTCGGCATGGACTTCAGCGACGACTACACCCGCGGCGCAGTGTTGAGCCTGTTGGCCAATGCGGTAGCCCTGGTGTGGGTATCGCGCCTGGACATCACCCGCCTGCCGGACCATATTCAGGCCATCGCGTTCGTAAATCGCGAGCGTACCCGCCAGGATTCATCTGTACAGGGGTTGCGTATCAATCGCACCGATCTGGCCAGCCTGTTGAGCCAGTTTCTCGGTAAAACCGCGACCCAGCGCCTGCTCGACAACGACCAGGCACACGACGGCGTGCTCGCCAGCGCGAGCCTGCTGAAAGAAGCTGAACAAGCACTTGCCGGTATCATTGGTGTTGCGTCGACCCGCGCCATGCTGGTCAATCTGAGCAGCGGCGAAAGCCTGGGCGTGGCGGATGTGGTGAATATTTTTGAGGAGACCACCCGCACACTGCAGTTTAATCAGGACATGTTATTCGCCTCGTTCGAGAGCATCTCCTCCGCCATCAGTGTCGTGAACGCGGATTTAAAAATGGTGGCCTGGAACCGGCGCTACGAACAGATGTTTAACTACCCCGAGGGAATGCTGCGAGTGGGTAAGAACGTCGCCGAGCTGGTGCGATTTAACGCCGAGCGCGGCATGCTTGGCGCGGGCTCCGTGGAACAACATGTGAAGACCCGCCTCGATCACCTGCTCGCAGGCAAGGCGTACCGGGTGGTGCGCAACCATCACCAAGGCGTGATAGAAATTAAAGGTCGCCCACTGCCCGCGGGGGGCTATGTCACTACCTACGACGATATTACGGAATTTATCGAAGCCCAGAACGAGCTGGAAAAAGCCAATCTCAACCTGGAGCAACGGGTGCATGAACGCACCCAGGAAATCGAAAATATCAACCGCTCGCTGCGAGAGGAAATTCGCAAACGGGAGGAAACCGAACAGGAGCTATTGGATGCGAAATCGCTCGCGGAATCGGCCAATGCCAACAAAACCCAGTTTCTCGCCAGCGCCAGCCACGATATTCTGCAGCCCCTGAATGCGGCCAACCTCTACGCCAGTGCGCTACTGGAGCGCCCGGCCATCGACAGCGAACTCAAAGACAACCTGCGCCACCTGCACAATGCCATCGGCTCGGCGGAATCCATCATTTCCAATCTGCTGGAGATTTCGCGTCTCGATACCGGCGCATTAAAACCGCAAATACGCAGCTTCGCACTCAACGAAATCCTCGAGCCACTGGCCAACGAGTTCCGCGTCCAAACCCGCGCCGAGGTGGAATTGCGCTGGCTGCCCACTCGCCTGTGGACGGAATCCGACCCCAAATTCCTGCGTCGTATTCTGCAAAACTTTGTCGCCAATGCCGTGAAATACACCGAGCAGGGGCGGATTTTGCTCGCCTGTAAGCGGCGTGGCGAGCAAATTGAAATACGTGTATGCGATACCGGGCCGGGGATTTCCGAGGCGCATCAACAGCGCATCTTCGACGACTTTTATCGCATCCACACCGAGGTAGAAGGTGCAGGCCTGGGCCTGGGCATCGCCCTGCGGTTCTCGCAACTACTGCATCACCGCCTGGCACTAAAATCGCAAGTGCACCGCGGTAGCGGCTTTTCGGTTTGGGTACCGTTGCGCGACCCAAGAAGCCCGCAAAACCTTAAAACCGCACCGGTGGAAATTAATTCGGGGCTCGAGGATCTCCACGTGTTTTACGTGGACGACGACGAGAACAATATCCACGCACTCAAAACACTGATGCAAAACTGGGGTTGCCGGATTACCAGTGCCGCCACCGTAGCCAGCGCGCGAGCACTGGCGCGGGCAAGCACCGAGCAGCCGGATGCATTGTTACTGGATTACCAGCTCGATGCGCAAATGAACGGCATTGAACTCGCTGAACATCTGCGCGAAGTGTGGGGCAGCTTGCCGGTGTGTATTGTGTCCGCAGCGCCGGACGACAATCTGGCAGCGGCTCTCGCCCACAATAATTTCGATTTTTTGCGCAAACCCATTAAACCCAGCAAACTGCGCGCACTAATGGAACGCTATAGTGGCGGCCATCGTTAAGCGCCCTTTTCAATCAACCCAAGGTTTATGGTTCAAAAATACCCATGATTATTCGCCCTCTGGCAGTAACCGACGCGCCACTTGTACACGATTTTTTTGTCCGCAATTGGCACCACCTCAAACCCTGGGTCCCGCAGCTGGCTGTCAGTTATAAAGATGCCGCCCAATGTGCAAGCGGCGTTACGCGCTTGGTGGAGGCGGCACAGTCGGGCTCCTCAATCCGATTTTTACTGCTAACTGACGATCAAACTCAACTTGTTGCATCCTGCACACTGTCACAAATCGTTCACGGCCCATTTCAGGCCTGCTACATGGGTTACGACATAGATGCAGCCTACGAGGGCAAAGGGCTAATGCGCGCCTTGTGTCAACACGCCATCGCTCACGCTTTTGGCCCATTGAAGCTGCATCGCATCATGGCGAATTACATGCCGCACAATAATCGGTCTGCACGCCTGTTAAAGCGACTGGGATTTAAGATTGAAGGCGTCGCGCAAAATTATCTGGAAATTAACGGCCGCTGGGAAAATCATGTGTTAACCGCACTGACCCACCACCAAAGTCCTACAAGCAGATTCCAGTAAAAAGAGTCCCGTAAACACAGTCCAGCAAACAACATTCAGCGTTTTATCCCCCATTTGGTATATACAGCACGCCGATAATGCCGCGGACAGGTGGTTTTACCAGCCGATTCCACCTATCTTTTTCGCAAATCCCAAAAATATTGCGAGCGCTTGTCTTGGGCCGCAGAAAAATTCTCTTGGCCGCGCTTAACGCAGGGAGACTAGTGCGCCAAAAATAGGTACAATCCTGCGCATACCGCAGCCATTCACGCAAGTGACGTCATAAAAATYAACACATACCCGGTAAAGAAGTACTTACCTTTTCGACGCGTGTCGCACTTAAGTGAATCTGTTATAGTTTACCGATCAGTAAAAAAATTCGGCACTAATTCCCAGGACTCCTTTTGGCAGGGCGCCACCAATAATGTTCTTACACGCGCGGATAAATTGATCCCCTGCGCGTAAAGAGTGGACTTTTTATGCTAACGGCAGGCAGGGTATGGAACATCGCCACCTGACATTGATGTTTACCGATATCGTCGGTTATTCCCGGTTGATGGGGCGCGATCAGGTGCAAACCATTGCGATGCTGGAAGACTACCGCAGAATCCTTATCGAGCAGATCGACAAGCAGCAGGGCACGGTGGTGGAATTTATTGGCGATGCGGTCTTCGCGCGCTTCGACACCCCCATCGCAGGCGTTACTGCCGCCATAGAAATTCAAAAAGCCCTTTTCTCGTTTAATCACTTTCGCGATAAAAACCTGCCGCAATTGCAAACGCGCATCGGGCTCCATTGCGGCGAAGTTGCGACAAAAAACGAAGCATTTTTCGGCGACGATGTGAATATTGCCGCCCGCCTCGAACCCATCGCCATCGCCGACGGTATCTGTATTTCCGACCGGGTATACCAGGCAGTGAAGAGCGAGCTTCACGAGCCCGTGCTAGCGCTGGGCGTGTTGCCGTTAAAAAATATTCAGCGCAAGGTTCGGGGTTATTTAATCCGCCCACTGGGTATTACCCTGCGTATTCGCGGACACTACATCAATCGCCGGGTTAAAGAAAAACTGGGCGCCTATCGCTACCCCATAGCCGCCTCAATTTTCATGTTAATCGCTGCAGGGATCTACTTCGTGCCCCGCTGGCTGGTACCCGGTTACGATGCGAATTATGTAGAAATTGCCGATTTCCAAATGCTGTCTAATGATCAAAATAACAACAGCTACTTGAGTTCAGGTATATCCGACGCGGTGCGGGCGCAGTTGGCCGACATGAAAGACCTTTACGTGTTAAAAGCCGGTGAAGGTGTTCAGGCTCCAATAGTGCTCACCGGCAGTGTGCAGCGCTTCGGCGACAATTTACGCGTGTCTTATCAGATAAAACGCCGTGATGGCGATGTGCAAATCACCGGCGGTAAACTGGACGGCAAATACAACGAAATTTTTATTCTGCAAGACCGGCTGGTCGGCGAAATCGCAAAATACCTGGCCGACGAATTTGCTATACCCAATTTCCGCCCGGCGCGGCTGGATACCACATCAGATATTCTCGCGTACGAATACTATATGCGGGGCATGGATTACCTAAGCAGACCGTACACTCAAAGCAACAACGACGAAGCCATTAAATACTTTACCACTGCGCTGGTCCACGACAACCAGTATGTGGACGCAGAAGCAGCTCTGTGTGAAGCTTATAAAACCAAATACGGCAACCTGGGCGATGTTTCCTGGTTTAACAGCGCCAAGCAGCATTGCGAATTGGCGTTAAAGCTCGACCCGACTCACACTGGGGCAATTCGTACCATGGCCGAGATCCATCGGCAATCTGGCGAGTATGACCAAGCAATCCAGTTGATCGACCAGGTGTTGGCACGCGAACCCGACAATACGCCCGCCGCCCGCCTGCTTGCGTTAACCTATCACGACAAAAATGAATCCGCTAAAGGCGTACGCATACTCGAAGATTGTATTCAGCGGCACCCAAAAGACTTTGTAAACTACAAAGATTTGGCGCGTATTTATTTAGATAACGGTAACCTGGAAAAGGCAATAACGAATTACAAGAAAGTCTTAGAAATTACACCGCAAAATAATGCGGCATTGAACAACCTCGGTATTTCCTACTACTTTCTTGGAGAATTAAAACAAGCGCGAAAATACTTTGAACTTGCCACTCGGCTTATCCAGGGGCTCGACGCCTACAGCAATCTCGGTAGCCTGAATTATTTTCTTGGCGACTACGACAAAGCCGCAGAGCAATTTAAAATCGCACTGGCCATGTCACCTACCAACGCCCTGCTCCAGCTCAATTACGCCGACTCGCTGCGCAACACCAACGGCAAGTCCGGTTTGGCGGAGGAAAGCTACAATAAAGCCATCGCTCTAGCCGAGGAAATACACTTTGTTAACCCGGAAGACAATGATGCGAATATTACCCTCGCGCTAAGTTACCTCGCCTTGCACAATCCGGAACAAGCAGAACCCTATTTACGCAAAGCAGAGCTAAATGCTCCGGATTACCCGGAAGTGATTTATGTGCGCCTGCGCTACGATATTGCCACTGGCAATTTCAGCGAGGCCTTCGCCACCCTCAGTGAATTATTGGACGCTGGGTACTCAAAAGCCATATTGGAGCGCGACCCGGATCTAGCCGCGCTGCACAATCAACCGGATTTTAAAACGCTGTTAGCGCACTATTAAAACCCCCACAACAAGGACCCCAGATGAAAATTAAATTTGCCCTCGGCTTTGCTGCTATTTTAGTTTTGCTAACCGGTTGTACCTGCCCTCGAGTCTGCATGGTACCCCCCAACACGGACGAACCGGCACTGGTGCGCATTACCACAGATGATACTGGCATGCCTCGCGCCACCCCTAGAGAGGTGGTGGTGTACCCCAACCAGGAAGTTATCTTTATGAGCACAGAAGAGTTTTCCCTCCACTTTATCGGCCTGTCACCTGTAACGTTGACGCGACGTGGGGTTAAGGATTTCGAAAGCAGCAACGGCGAAGTGATTATCCCAGCCGCCGACCCTGAAATCAGCGATGACGAAATTGCCGACGCCCGCTCGGATGAATCCATTAAAGAAATATTGGCCAACAAAGACCTTTACGGAATTACCGAAGACACCGTTCAAGCCAAGTTACCCGTGCGCCAGCAGAATTCGGTTACCATCAACTACACCGTAGAGATCAACGGCAAAATTCTCGACCCACGATTTAAGCGCGTCGATGATTAGCACCTAAACACCTTGAGTGCTCATTTTACTACCCCGCTTTTTTAGCGGGGCTACTCTAACTTTCCTCAAGTCGCCCCAGCTATCTATTGCCATCCAGTTTGGCTGTGGGCGCTTGTCGCAGCTTCAGCTGACCAGACAATTATGGAGCCGGTTTATCCTGTTGAAGCCGCATACCCCTTCCACATCAGCCATAGATCTCCACCGGCCCTTCAGCTTGCGGGTAGAACCTATGACAACTAAGAGCCCTCACCTCTAGAGACTTAGACGCCAAAACTGTTTACAATTGCGCCGTAAAGACAGCGCCGAAAAACAATAAACAACACTGTTTCAGTCTCCCCGGGGTAATCAAACACTTACCTGTCAGCCGCGTGTCGCGGCTCTGTGAATCTGTTATAGTTTTGCGGCTTCAGCGCTATTTCTCACCTTATTTCAGGATTCCTTCTGGCAAGACGCCACACAAACTGCTTCGCGGAGACCCGTTGTGCGGGCACGCGACGATTGGACTTTTTATGCGAACGGTAGGCAGGGTATGGAACATCGCCACCTGACATTAATGTTTACCGACATCGTCGGTTATTCCAGCCTGATGGGCCGCGATCAGGTGCAGACGATTGCGATGCTGGAAGACTATAGGCGCATCCTGATCGAGCAGATCGGTAAACAACAAGGCTCCGTCATTGAGTTTATCGGGGATGCGGTATTCGCCCGCTTTGACACGCCTCAGGCCGGTGTGACCGCCGCCATCGAAATTCAAAAGGCCCTGTTTTCGTTCAACCACTTCCGCGATAAGAGCCTGCCCCAGCTTCGCACCCGCATCGGCTTACACTGCGGTGAAGTGGCCACCAAAAATGATGCGTTTTTTGGCGACGATGTGAATATCGCTGCACGACTGGAGCCTATTGCAATCGCCGACGGCATTTGCGTATCTGACCGCGTATATCAAAGTATCAAAGGCGAGCTACGTGAGCCCTGCATGGCGCTCGGCGTGCTGCCACTCAAAAATATTCAAAGCAAAGTACGCGGCTATCTCATTCGCCCGCTGGGGATTACGCTCAGTATTCGCGCCCATTATCTAAATCGCCGCTTTAACGAAAAACTCGGCGCATACCGCTACGCAATTGCGGCTTCGGTAATATGTCTCATTTTACTGGGCATTTACTTTATTCCCCGCTGGCTAGTACCAGGGTATGATGCCAACTACGTAGAAATTGCTGAATTTAAAATGCTCTCCACGGATGGAGGCACCAACGAATATCTGAGTTCAGGTATATCGGACGCGGTACGCGCTCAGTTGGCGGATATGAAAGATGTCTACGTACTCAAAACCGGCGAAGGCGTCGAAGCTCCTATACTTCTGGAAGGCAGCGTACAGCGCAACGGCGACAATTTACGTATTGCTTATCAAATCAAACGCAAGGATGGCGATGTGCAGATAGCAGGCGGCAAGTTAGACGGCAAATACAACGAAATTTTTATTCTGCAGGATCGTTTGGTGGGCGAGATTGCTAAATATCTCGCCGACGAGTTCGATATCCCCAACTTCCGTCCCGCGCGGTTGGATACCACGTCCGATATCCTCGCCTATGAATACTACATGCGTGGCATGGAGTTTTATAATCGGCCGAAATCCGAGTCCAATAGTGATGAAGCAATTAAATTTTTTTCCACCGCTCTGGTCCACGACCCAGCCTATGTAGACGCCGAAGTAGCTCTTTGTCGCGTTTATACAACAAAATACCTTTCTAACCGTAATGTCAACTGGGTTGAAAGTGCTGAACAGCACTGTAACGCAGCCCTCCAACTGGCACCAGAGAATGACAACGCGCTTACCGCAATGGCATCCATTTACACTAGAACAGGGCACCATGATCAAGCTATTGCTCTTCTTTCTGGCATCACAGAACGGGAACCTGAAAACGGCCGGGCGGCTAGAGCACTTGCTTTAGCGCTAGCCAAAAATAAACAAGTAGACGATGCCATAAAATTACTGCAATCAAGTATCGAAGCAGCACCTAAAGATTGGCGAAACTATAGTCACCTCGGCCGCCTGTACCTGTCAACTGGAGAAATGCAACTCGCGATAGAGGCGTATCTTGCAGTACTCGAGATTACGCCAAAAAATTCGAGCGTACTCTCCAATCTTGGAACTGCATATTATTTTACTGGCAATCTAAAAAAAGCGCGGGAGTATTTTCAAAAACACACCGAGCTTGTAAAAACAGCCCAAGCATATACCAACCTCGGCACTCTGAATTACTTTCTTGGCGAATATGAAATAGCAAGTAAACAGTTTAAAATCGCCGTCGATTTGGCACCCTCCGACCCGGTCAATCACCTCAATTACGCAGACTCACTGCGTAACACGCCTAGAATGAAGCGCTTTGCTAAAGAGCACTACACAACAGCCATTCGCCTCGCAAAACAAATGCACAAGCTGGACCCTACCGACGCCAACAATATGCGCACGCTAGCGCTCTGTTATCTTGGCGTAACCGATATAGAAGCGGCGAAGAAGTACCTGTCGATGGCTGCAGAATATGAGTCTGGGACCGGGGATTATCTATACCTGAAGTTGCGCTACGAAATCGCGACTAATCAATTGGAATCCTCTTCGGAGACATTGGAAGCGTTACTACAAACTGGATATTCGCCGGCGCTGCTGTCACACGACCCGGATCTTTTACCCATCCGTAAAATGAAGGGCTATAAGCAGTTGATTGCTAAATACTGATGCACATTAGTTGAGATCGCGAACCCCAAAAAGCGTGTTACCCCCAGAAACGGACACCAACATAATCGGACCTAAATGAAGCAGATTATTAAACTGATTCTTCAGAGTTTTCTATAAAGAAGCGCATTTTGGAGTTTCAAGAAACAAGGTTTCCAATTACATCAGCAAGAAGAAGTGGAGCTAAATATTTTACGGACTACACTATTCTCTGTGTACAAGCAGAAAATATTCATCCTAAAAACTCGCTGAAAATTTTGAGTAGCAGTTACTACATATGAAGATTTTGTTTCATATCCACACACTATGGAGACGGTAATTATGGACACACCCACAACCCCACCAAAAAGGCCACGCAGACCTGAACGTATTACGGTACCAATAAAACAAGAAGATGACGGTTCGCCTTATTTAGGCGTCAAAGATGACATCGTTCTAATTAAAGAAGGCGATGAATTGATTTTTGAGAGTGCGATCGACTTCGATATTCACTTCATTGGACGGTCGCCTATCGACCTTAGCCGACGCGGTAAGAAATATTTTTCCAGTGAAGATGGTAAAATCGTGATTCAAACAAATCCGGGCGCGCGCAGAGCAAGAAGGGAATGTTTCGATCGAGATGTGGACTACGATATATGCAGAAGGGAGCTATCGGATAAGGCCCGCGAAAGAAAGATCATCACGGACAAACGGCCTCGCCGCACCTCGACGGGCGTTGAGTTATATTTCGATGTGATCATTGATGGAATCGTGCTCGATCCAAAATTGAATATTGACGACCCCGACATTTAATTCTTGGTGATATAGCCAAAAAGTACCCCACTGCCCGTGCCCAACTACAACATAGCTGGCACGGGCGTTCTAACTATATCCAGCGTCGAGCATAGACATAGCGACATTGGAATAACTCCTGATTGACACCACTTTCACCAATCGCTCTCCCATAGATCTCTATTCCCCCTTTTAACGTACAAACCAAAACAACGTTAAGAGCAGAACAGTCCCGTGAGAATTTTCCTATTAATTCTAACCTGCCTACTATTTGGGTGCGCGCAACCGTCATTTAACAATGACACCAGCCACAACAAAACCCTGTTCAGCCCGGCGATGGACCGAGACATGGGCTACACGGTTTATACACCGCCTGGATGGAGCCCGCGCGAGCAACTGCCGCTGCTGGTGATGTTGCACGGCGCCAATGACGATGAAACGACCTTTTTCCGCTATGGGGTCGATCAGTACCTGGATGGCGAAATCGCAGCGGGAAAGCTGCCTCGGGTAATTGTGCTGAACCCGCAGGGCGACCGGGGCTTTTGGGAAAACTGGCACGATGGCAGTCGGAACTACCGTGATTGGGTTCTAAACGATTTAATGCCTGTTGTGCAGACACAATACAACACCCTGCCATGCCCAGCGAACTGCTTCGTTTCGGGCGTATCTATGGGGGCACATGGCGCCATGCGATTTAGCTACTACGCCCCAAATACCTTCGCCAGCATTGCCGCCATTAGCGGGCGGATAGTCTCTCGCGAGCAAGCGACCGATGGTTCGTTAAAGATGGCAATCATGCGCTTTATGTTGCCGGTTAATCGCATTTGGGGTGACCTCGGCAAATTACCTCGCGACGGCGACCCCTATGTGGCCTGGACGGAGAACCGGGTTTTGTCGAGCAAGCCGCTGATGCTCGCCTGGGGAAAACATGAAGACGCCGACATTGTTGATTCAAATCTCGCGTTTGCGGCGCACCTCTCCGCCAACCAGCGGCCTTTTACGCAAGTGGTTTTCAACGGAGAACATCGCTGGGTAGATTGGGCACCGGTTATCGCCGAGAGTATCCGATTTCATTTAGGTAGCGGCGACCCTGAGTAGCTGCGAGCCGCGGCCTATTTGCAGTTGCCCCGCTTTTCACACACATCGAGAACGGCGGGCCAATTCGCGTCTGCTTCCTTAATTTTCTCCTCCATGTCGACCTTCCAACGCAAATACGAAATCCGACTGTAGTTCAGGTACAGCTTGTCATCCACAATTTTCCAACTGTCTGGGCGGATCGACGTGGTATAGCCATGCGCAACCGCAAACGCACAGTAACCACCGTACTGGGGGGCATATTTTTCGGGGTTAGCGATAAATTTATCGCGATTTTCCGCGCTGGCAAACTTCCAAGTGGCGCCATTCCATACATAGGTAAAATCGTCTGATCCTATAACAGCATCATCACCCGGCGCCAAAGCGTAGTACGCGACAACATCGGCCCCTTTTATAGCGCCCAGGGTCGGGTGCGAATATACCGGCGGGTCGCCAGCAAAAGCGTTAGCGGAAACAACAAAAACCAATATCCAGATACGGCGAAGCAACGAGATCAACATAGACTTTGTCCTCTGTATAAAGTCCGAGTATGACATGTGGCTGCCGGTTCGTTAATGGAACAGTCATACCGGCCACTTCGTGCGCTCAGTTTCGCGGGAGCCTGTCTCATCCAATTGACGTAAAAACCATCAATAAAAGCCTAATCGCGTCAATTTCGTGACGAAAAAATGAAGTTATCGTGATAACTATTTTAATAATTTGTTGCGACAGATGCTTTTTCTTACAACCTAAAAAAATCCTTAACATTTCGGCACCACAATCGCCCACACAAAAAATTGATACTTGGGGGTAGGTCCATGTTGTTTAAAAAGAAGCACCTCTGTGCAGCTATATTGAGTGTTTTGTCCGCATCTGTTGCGGCACAAACCGAAACCAATGAGACAAAGAATGAGCAGATGCTGGAAGAGATGGTTGTCCTTTCCAAAAAAACCAGCTTCGCTAATAACAACACTGCGGAAACCATGATCGACCAGCAGTCCACCATGACCAGCGTGCTAGCGGTGGTGGATAATCTGCCCGGCGTGTTGATCAGTGAAGGCGACGCATTCGGTGGCGACGACTGGTCCACCACGATTTCCATCCGCGGTTTCCAGGTAAGCCTGGATGAACAACAAATTGGTATGACAGTTGATGGCATCCCCAACGGCGGCTCCAATTACGGTGGCGGCTCCAAAGCCAACCGTTTCATCGATACCGAAAACCTGAGCACAGTAGAAGTTTCTCAGGGTACGGCAGATATCGCTTCGCGCTCGCACGAAGCGTTGGGCGGCACGCTGAACTTTATCAGCAATGACCCACAAGACGACGAACGCATGCGCTTCAGTATCAGCCAGGGTGATCACCAGGGCCAGAAGTTGTTTGTTCGCTACGATACCGGCGCGTTCGCCAACGGCACCAAAGCGTACATCAGCTTATCCTCTGCTGACGGTAAATCCTGGATCGACGAGTCCGGTGAGAGTACCCGCGATCATCTCGCGCTAAAAGTTATCAACAGTGGTGAGAAGCTGACGGTTACCGGTTACCTCTCGTACGACGATACCGAAGAAGACAACTACCAACGCGTCAGCCTGGCTGAGTTCGAACAAAACCCGGAATGGGATCGCTTAACGGGTGAGTGGACGGGTATCCCGATGATCGACCAGTCCTACCGTCGCGGCTGGTCCACGCTGCGAGAAAACACTCTCGGTTATGTAAAACTGGATTGGGATCTGGACAGTGTTCAAATCAACGGCACCGCCTACTACCACCACAATTCTGGACGCGGCGACTGGGTACCACAATACATTGCCGACGTAACAGACGATGGTGCAGGCAATCCTGAATCCGAACTGACTAGCGGCAACACCGTTTACGGTGGCGCGTCTCTGGGTTCATACACCTACGTTAGCCGAGATGGCATGCAGCTAACACCGGGCACTGACTGCGCATCCCTCAGCTTCCCTTATGGCGGCACCAGCAACGACGACCCCAGCACAGCAGACGTTGATGAAAGTTCGGGCTTAGCGCAAGACCCAGCGTGCTTCCCGGCGGATGCCGTGCCCGTGGGTTCCTACCGCCACACACACTACGGCATGGACCGCTATGGTCTGACTGCCGACGGCAGCTGGACTCAGAGCCTCGCGGGTGGCGAAAACACGCTGCGCGGTGGTATCTGGTACGAAGACCGCAACCGGGAAGAATTCCGCAACTGGCACAAAGTTCTCGATTCCCGCGTGGGCTATCACTACGACGCAACCCCATACTGGGTGCAATACGATCGCGAGTACCCCACCGACACCTTTATGTATTACATCGAAGACAGTTTTACCGCTGGTATTGCGACAGTACGTTTGGGCGGCAAACAATGGTTTGTTGAAACCACCCGCAACGATAAGTTTGGTGGCCCGGATGCAACCGTTAATTCCGACTCTGACCTGCTGCCACACGCCGGTGTGCAGCTGCAGCTGACCGACAATCTGGAAGCCTTCTCTGGCTACGCAGAAAACTATGCGGCCATTAAAGACGCGGTTCTCGAAACCAATCAAGACAGCGATTCCATTCGTGCCGAAACCGCAGAGAACTTCGACATCGGTTTGCGCTACACCAGCTCGCGCTTCGATGCCACCATCACGCTGTACAGCACCGACTTTAAAGATCGCCTGACCTATATCCCTGCCGGTGGCGTGGACGGCGTGGACTACCTCGGCGAACTCGACGGTGTCTACACCAATGTTGGCGGTATTGAGTCCAGCGGCGCAGAGGTGAGTGCGACTGTGTATGTCAACGATAACTTTAAAGTCTATTCCTCCTACACCTACAACGATGCCACCTACAAAGACGGCTTCGTCTTTGGCAGCGCGGTCATTCCTGAAGGTAATACCGTATTCGGTTCGGCAGAGGAAATGTTCGTGCTGTCTCTCGACTGGCAAAAAGGAAATTACGGTGCAGGCTTTAGCAATAAATATGTAGGTGCACGCTGGATGGACCCACAAAACACCCAGCGCATCGACGCGTATAACGTGGCCGATGTTTACGCTGCCGTGACTGCCGACTTAGGTGGCGATGTGTTTAAAGGAATGGAAATCCGCATGGTTGTTAACAACCTGTTTGACGAGCAATACATCGGCGGTGTTGCCGGTGGCTGGGGCGGCTGGATCGGCGCAGATCGCACAGCGTCCGTCAACCTGACTCTCGATTTCTAAACTCAATTCCATTGAGTACGCAAGGCGCAGTCGGCAACGGCTGCGCTTTTTTTATTTTCAATCCAAAGGCGAAATTATGAAAAATCGTTTTCTCGCACTTCTACTCCTCACCCTGTGCCTGCCCGTGTACGCCAATGACAACCTGATTCTGGTTACTATCGACGGGCTGCGCTGGCAGGAAGTTTTTCACGGCATTGATTCATCACTAGCGACCAATAAAGCATTCAGTGCGCGTTCTGAAAAATTGCTTACTGATTTTGGTGGCGAAAATTCTGCTGAAAAATTAATGCCTTTTTTTCACCACACCCTCGCTCGCGAAGGCGCGTTTTACGGAAATAAAGATGCCGGCGAATGTATGCAACTGAGTAACCCGTGGTTTTTTTCCTACCCCGGCTACAACGAAATACTGACGGGCAGCGCCGACCCCGCCATCGACAGCAACAGTAAAAAACCCAATCCCAATACGACCATCCTGGAGTGGCTGAACCAGCAATCACAATTTAAAGGGCAGGTATACGCATTCGGCTCGTGGGATGTATTCCCTTTTATTATTAATGAGGCGCGCAGCAAGGTTCCGGTGAATGCAGGGTTTCAACCAGCCGCATTCAGCAAGTTAACTCCGATGGAACAAACGCTAAACGAACTACAGGGTGAAATACCAAGCCCTTGGGAAACAGTGCGGCTGGACGCTTTCACCCATCACTACGCGCTCGAAACCCTAAAACAACGCCGGCCACGGGTGCTCTATATCGCCTATGGAGAGACCGATGATTTCGCGCACGACGGCGAATACGACCAATACGTACTAGCAGCACATCGCACCGATCAGTTTATTGCAGAACTCTGGCACACAGTGCAGTCCAGCAACCACTACCGCGACAACACCACGCTGATTGTTACAACCGACCACGGGCGCGGCAGCACCCAGGAAGATTGGCAACATCACGCCAGCAAGGCCGCAACTCAGGGGTATATGAAGTCATTGGCGCACTTTAAAGACGGGATTATAGGCGCCAACGACGTCTGGTTTGCGGCCATAGGCCCGAGGATTGACACCCAACTCAAGCTATCAGACACCTGCCTGAGCACGAACCAGATCGCGGCCACCGCAGTCGAGGTTCTAGGTTTGAACTGGCAGAAACAAAACAGTCACGCGGGCAACGCACTGCCGATATTGCAAGAGAGTGAACTATAGAAGTAGAAACTCTGGCTACAAAAAAGGAGCTAGTAAACAGGTGCCAGGTATTGATTCCCCGGCACCTGCGTCAGCCGGGCAAAGCGACGGTGACTTAACGTGTGAAGGCGCTAAGCAAACCCAGCGGAGAGTAGAACCCAGAGGAGAGTAGAACCCAGAGGAGAGTAGAACCCAGAGGTATAAAAATTACCTACGACTGGATATCTCAATCCCAAAACAACAGCGCAGCTATTGCAAATCTCATTAATCACCACTGCAATCGCCGCCGCTATCACCACCGTCACAACCGGAACCGCCAAAATCCAGACCAAAGAAGCTGTCGCCCCCGCCGGTTCTGTCGCTACTCCCTTTTCCGCTAAATAGCTTGTATGCCAGCAGTAAACCAAAAATTAATACACCAACTGGTGCAAGCACGGAGCTGTATGCGCTCAACGAATTAAAATCAGCGTAATGCCAACAAATACCGAAGCCCACAAAAAGCAATATTAATCGAAGCATATCTCCTCCTTTGCACCAACAGCCAAGCGGCGGTGCTGTATGTTCCGCAAACGCCTGTTTATTCCTTACGATGATATTCAATCAATAATGGTATAAGAATTCAAATCATAAAAACCATGTCGATCTGACTAATTTCTAACCATTTTTGACGTTGACCGCCAATAATTGTCAGGAAATTTCATGTGCCACGTATTTGTGCTAATTTTCGGCTCACATCGCACCTTTATGAGACTCAGGCGCACCGGGTGTTGACACTAAAATTTTTCAATTCCCAAAATTATTCTTCTAAAAAAGCACAATGGCACTTCATACCTCCCTATATTAGGGCATTAATTTCAATTCGTTGTTTGGCCCAATTACTGCTTTGAGGCAACCCAGCACCAGTATGGTGATTTTACTGATTTCGATTTTGATTGATATAGAGTTTTCTGGAGGCAGTGATGCGTTTTTTCATCCTAGTGTTTTTAGTGTGTATAACAGGCAATGCCATGGCGTTAACCATGGGCGAAGCAATAAATATAGCCGGCAAACAACGCATGCTTTCCCAGCGGATCGCGCAGTCTTATATGCTTACCGGCATTCAACCGGAAAAAGCGCGCTACCACGACCAACTCAACAAATGCATTAGCGAATTCCAGAGTAACCTTGCCGCTCTGCAAAATTTTCCTGATGCGCGCCCCCTGACTCAGGATTTGCTAAAAGTCCGCGCGTTATGGAACGAGTATCATCAGCTGACCAAAACTGACCCCAACCCGAAAAACTCAGCCGCGCTGGTCACCAAGAGCAACGAGCTCCTTGCCGCCGCACACGCGTACGTTGGCAAATTGGAAAAATTGTCTAATAGCTCCAGTGCCGAACTGGTGAATGTATCCGGACGTCAGCGCATGTTGTCACAGCGTATCGCCAAGAATTATCTCGCTTACTATTTGAAACTTGACGAAGGCAAAAGCCTGGAGCTGCTGTATTCCGATCTTGCCGAGTACGAACTGATGCTCAGTTACCTCAAAGACAGCACACTAAACACCGACGAAATCACCCGTAAGATATTAAAGACCGAAGGCCATTTAAAATATGCATCTAAAGGCTTTGATGGCGATATGACGCTGGATGGTGACCGTCTCATTTTTGTGATTACTGGCACTACTGATATTATGCTGCGCAATATGGATGAAATTACCAAAATGTATGCAAACCTGCTCGACTCCAACACAGCTATTGCATCACGGTAAGCCGTAAACAAAGATAACCCCAGTAAGTGAAGCCGACCTATTGTCGGCTTTGCTTTTTGAGATTGCCAAATAGCTGACGGCATGCAGATTGTGATGGCGTTACTAATCCGCACTCCATATTAAGTTAGCAATTTTTATTGCCAAATTAATAATAAGCACTAACAATCGATTCAATCACCGTTGTCAAACGGGCTAACTCAAACGGGGGCTGAATAAAGCCCTGGTAGTGTCCTTCCGGATTGATCAAAATCAGATTAGCGGTGTGATCTACCGTGTAATCATCCCCTTGTACCACCTTCTGGAAAACCCCGTTGAGATTTTGCGTCAGCGTCATAATCTGGCGAAAGTCGCCGGTGAGGCCTATAAATTCGGGATTGAAATAGTGTACGTACTCGGCGAGTTTTACAGGTGTATCCCGTGCCGGATCAACGCTCAATAAAACAACGCGCGTTTGCGCGGCAATCTCTGGCTGTAAATTTTTATGCACCTCGGCCAGCTTTGCCAGGGTTGTGGGGCAAATATCCGGGCAATGGGTAAACCCCAGAAACAGCAGCGTCCAATGTCCTGTCAATTCGGCCTGGGTAAATGCCTGGCCCTTTTCGTCCTGCAAGCGAAAATCTTCAATAATTCGCGGGTGATCAAATAGAATTGCGCCATTCGCCCGCAACTCGTGGCTAGACAAGATGCGTGGCTGGGTAATCCGGTAAAAAACACCCAGTACCATTAGCGCCATCAACAGCAGCAGGTAAACAACAGTTTGCCTGATACGCCGTTTTTGTACGGGCGATTTCTGCGCGGCAAGGATTTCCATCGTCAGACTCCGTACACCGGTATTGGGAACAGGTAGTGGTCGACCAACATCACAACAAACAACGCCATTAAGTAAATGATGGAAAATTTAAAGGTCTCCAACCCCTGTTTCGGATCTTTGCTAACCAACAGTTTTAATGCTCGATACAAAAAGCCTGCACCGAGAACCAATGCCCCTACGAGATAGCAATACCCCATCATCCGCGTGGCAAACGGCAACAGGGTGACTGCAATTAAAATAACGGTGTAGAGCACAATGTGGAGACGGGTATAACTGTCTCCGTGGGTTACTGGCAACATGGGAATGCCAGCCTTAGCGTATTCCTTCTTCCGATAAAGTGCTAAGGCCCAAAAATGCGGCGGTGTCCAGGCAAAAATAATGAGCACCAGCAATAAACCGTGCCCGTCCAGCTCACCGGTCACTGCGGTCCAGCCAAGTAACGGCGGCGCAGCGCCAGCCAACCCACCTATAACAATATTTTGCGGCGTGGCCCGTTTAAGAAAGAGGGTGTAAATCACCGCATAACCCAGGAGTGAGGCCAGCGTCAGCCAGGCGGTCAGCGCATTAATAAAGCTGCTAAGTATCCAGAGGCCTACTCCACCCAATAACGCCGAAAATAATAATGCGTTAGTCGGGGTAATACGCCCATTGGCTACGGGCCGATGAAACGTCCGCGCCATTTTTACGTCCACGTGACGGTCCACCAGATGGTTCACGGCCGCAGCGGCACCGGCACACAAACCGATGCCAAGATTACCCAACACCAGCAGCCACAGAGGTGCCGGCGATGGTGTCGCGAGCAACATGCCGATAAGGGATGTTAACAACATGAGCATCACGACTTTCGGTTTGGTCAGTTCGTAATAATCCCGCCAGGGCAATGCAGTGGTGATTGCCTGCGTTGCTTTGTCGATTTCTGATCTAATGATTAACGCCATAATTGTTCGCCCATAGCCGGTGATTTAACGCAACCAACATCAGCAATAGCACAGCTCCACCGGCGTTGTGCGCCACCGCAACTGCAAGTGGTAATGACAGTAGTACGTTGCTGACACCCAGAGAAATTTGCAGCCCCAAAGCCGCGATAAGCATGGCCGACCAACGACGCACAATTGGCTCGCCCGTACGCCACAGCAAGCCACAGAGCAACAGCACAGCCACGGTTACACCAAGCGCGCCGAACCGATGCGCAAAGTGGATTGCGATTCTGCCCTCCGCTTCCAGTTGGCCGCCAAGATAATTGGGCCCCACTGATTGCAGCATATTGAACCCATGACGAAAGTCCGCCGCGGGCCACCATTGATTTTGGCAACGCGGAAAATCCGGACACGCGAGTGCGGCATAGTTTGATGTGGTCCAGCCGCCGAGCCCCACCTGTAAAATCACACAACCCAGTGCAATGCCCGCCAGCAACCGCAAATTTTTTAGGCAGCCAGAACTCAGGGTAACGCCAGCCCTTTGCCAACCCCAACCCGCGCAATACTGGAACCCGCAATACTGTAACAACAGCCAAATCACTGAAAGCGTGGCGAAGCCGCCGAGTAAATGCGCGGTGACAACTTGCGGCCATAGTTTTAACGTCACCGTCCACATGCCAAAAAAGCCCTGCGCTATCACCATTCCTGCGAGCAATGCGGTAACACACAGCTCCGTTGCCTGCCCTTTGTATTTACGCCAGCGCTGACTGAGCAGAACAAAGTAGCCGCTAAATATCAATAGCACCGGGATATCCATCACCGCGCCCAAAAAAATGCGGGCGAACAAACTTGCAAGCAATATTGCTAAAGCCACGGAAAAAGCGATGCGCATTGGCGATTGGGTGCGACGGCAGGCCATAATAAACAGCACGAAAATAACCATGCCCAAAGACGATGCTAACAGCCGGTGAAGTTGCTCCGGCCAGGTTTTGTGCACTTCAACCGGTGTTGCAGAAAATTTTTCGTTGGCGGCGGCAATTTCGTGATGCTCGTTGGGCACCCACAAATGGCCGTAACAAGTAGGCCAGTCCGGGCAACCGAGACCAGCATCGGCCAGCCGGGTAAATGCGCCGAGCGTAACCACCGCCAACGCCAGAGAAAACGCCACCGCGCACAACATCACAAACGCCCGCGTGCTTTTGGTAGTCGGACTTTGAGTTTGCTTGGATCGCCGATGTAATTGTGTCGGCGTTGCCAGCGTTATGATATCGCTCATTGCTGATAATCAATGCTGAATTTCAGCGCGCGCTTTAGATCCTTTAATAACGCACCACCGGGTATATCGGCCGCGTATTCCATCATCGCGTAGCCCTCCTGATCGACCAAAAAATAACGGGAGGTTAACTGCGCGGTGTCGAGAACCTGGTGTTCGTCGACACCACCGGACCGCAGCCAGGACTGCCATTGTGCGACGGGTACCGAGACTATTTTTAAGCGTGGATGCGCCTCGCGTAATTGTTCCAGGCGCGCCAAACCGGCAGTTCCTTCCAGATTTATCGCAACGCGCTCCAGGCGATCACTTTTTTCGCCGAGCCGAATATGCACTTGCCGTGTGGTGTATAAATTACGGGTGCACAAATTGTCGCTGCAGTGACTGTCTACAGGTAACAGCAATCGCCATTTCTTCTCACCTGTTATCGCTTGCAGAAATTCAGGGGCATCGGCTGCCAGGAGCGTGGTCACATTCACCGGCTGCGGCAACAGGCTGCCTGAATTAACCGTGTGCGCAGGCACCCCAACGCCAGTAAAAAATACCGTATAAGCGGCGACAATGGGAAAGAGCGCAACCAGTGTAAGCCATAGTGGAACCCAGGATTTACCCGGTGAGGCACTGCGGGGAATATCAGTCTCGATGGCGCTGGTCATAAGCTTCTCCACTATTCAGCGATTACTCTGAGTTCGGCGATTGCTCGGGCACGCGACGCACACTGCTTATCAGCCACAACACCAGCAGCGCTGCCGCCATCGCAAACCATTGCACTGCATAGGCGCGATGACGCGCAGGCGGCATATTGATGGGCTGCCACACCGCGCTAAATGCGCCCGGGCTGTCGCGATCAAGCTGTAACTCAAAGGGCAGCAGAGTGACACCACTAACAGCGTATACACGCGACATAAATTCCGTATCAATCTCGAGTAAACGTTGTGGCCAGGTATCCGACGCCTGTTGCTCGCCGATAAACGCAGAATCACTGGGTTTGCGTAAATTTCCGGTTACCCTTATCTGAGCAGTGGGCAATACGACTTCCGGGTTTATATTTCGGTATGCGTTTGCTGGCACCCAGCCAGCGTTTACCGCTAACCAGTCACCCGCGCTAGTTTTGAAAGGCGCAATTACCTGATACCCAAGTGCGCCCTGGTACACCTTGTTTTCCAGTAGCCAGTATCGCTGCGTATCGAAATGGCCTTGCGCAAAAACCCGCCGTAACGGGCTTGTTTGGTCTAAAATCTCACGATAGTCGACCGCCGGTTGCGCCTGCGCTAATTGCCATCGCGCTTCCAGGCTGGCTTTCTCGTCGGCGCGCTGCAATTGCCAAAAGCCCAACACGATCAGCAGCGGGAATACCAACGCACAAACGGTCGTCAAACGAGCTGAGTAGACAAATCTCAGTTGTCCCATAAATCAGCTGCTGCAATACCATGGAGATCGCGAAACATGAGTCCAACGGTGTTAAAAATTATTGTGGTAGCGCTGTTACTGGCTGTCATCGCAAGTCTCACCAGCAGTTTAGTTTTCTTATTGCGCGATTCGGGCAATACGTCTGCCAAACGTACGCTCTATACGCTGGGTATTCGCGTTGCGTTGGCCACCGCACTTCTCGCCACCATCGGCTATGGTATTCACTCCGGCAAGCTCGGCAATACCGCGCCCTGGGCACACTCGGCCACACCGACCGTATCCTCAAAAACCCCATAAGCGCGCTAGCCAAGCACATACACAAAAATAAATAGCGCAACCCACACCACGTCTACAAAATGCCAGTACCAACTGGACGCTTCAAAACCAAAACAATTGTCGTGAGAAAAATGCCCTTTACTCACAGAACGCAGCAACTGGACTAACAACATAAACGTGCCCATGCTGACGTGCAGACCATGAAAACCTGTGAGGATAAAAAAGGTTGCACCGTATACCCCGGCGTTCAGGGTTAGGCCCATATGCTGGTATGCGTGCATATATTCTTCGAACTGCAATGTCAAAAACGCGATACCAAGCAAGACGGTGATGGCGAGAAATACATTAAATTGCTTTTTATTGTTATTTTTCAGCCCAGTGTGCGCGATATGAACTGTCACGCTGGAGCTGAGCAGCACCGCCGTATTCCAGAAGGGCAACCAACTCGCCCAACCGGTTAAACCCGGATTACTCATATTTTCATCGGGACCAACCATTCGGGCGGTGTCGTTATTGACGACCATATCCGGTGTGGTCATGAGCGGCCATTGCGCTTCGAAGTTATTCCAGAGCAACGCGCTGGTAGGGCCGTTTGAAAGTTCTGGCAGCGCAATATTGCGTATATACCAGAGCGCGCCAAAAAATGCGGAAAAAAACATCACCTCCGAAAAAATAAACCAACCCATACCCCAGACATAACTGCGTTTTAATTGTGCGTTGTTGAGACCTTGTAAATTTTCGTTAATAACCGTAGAAAACCAAATAAACAACACCGTACACAAAAGCAATACGCCGCACACAAACAAGGTTTGGCCATTGCCATCCGAACTGGACTGCAGCTGGTTTAACCAGTTGCCTAACCCGTAGACGGTAAGAAACAATCCTACAGATGCAGCAAACGGTAACCTGCTTTGCGCGGGGACGTAGTACACATCAATTTTCTGTTCCATAACGATGGTTCCGCAATGTCGCCCGGCTAAGGGCTGTGGGCAATTAAATGCGTCGTGTCCGCGGTGCGCACCGACTGCAACTGTCGATTTTTTTCCGCTACCGCCTGGGGTGAACTCGCGGTCACATCGAACAGGGTATAACTTAAAATAATGGTATTAATGGCTTTAGGCAGCGCCTGATCTACCACAAACAGCAAGCCTAAATTCGCGGCTTCGCCCGGCCCCAACGCCTGCTGGTTAAAGCAAAAACACGCCATTTTATGGAAGTAATCCGTCGCATTATGCGGCACCATACTGGGTACTGCTTGGCCCACCATAATATTCGCAGTGGGGTTTTGCGCAAAAAAATGGGTAACAATCTGCTCTCCAGGATGTACCTTTAACGAGAAATCTTCAGGCCTAAATTGCCAGGGCATATTGTCATTTTTCGCGCTGACAAAGCGCACCGTCACTTGCCGACTGGTGTCTACTGCGGCTGCGACCGGCGTTGCCTGGCCACGGGTTTTACCGTTCAAACCCGTGAGATCACAAAACAGTGTATAGAGCGGCGGCATCACCAACGTGGCAAATAAAAACATGGCAATCACTAAGGCCACCGATTTGCCAATCGAACGCGCGATACCCCGTTGCTCTCGCAAATCGCTCATCGATCAATCCCAATGCGTGCCTGGCAGCGCGTCATTAGGGCGTGCCCGCAACCAGATGGGGGTCGTCATCCGCGATGTCCGGCGGTCGTGTAAAAGTGTGATAAGGCGCTGGCGAAGGCACCGTCCATTCCAATCCATGGGAGCCTTCCCACACCGCTGTGGTCGCTTTGCGCCCAACCGCAATGGTTTTAATGACGTTGTATAAAAAGAGCACCTGGGCTGCGCCAAAAAGAAATGCGCCCACCGATGAAATCATATTCCAGTCTGCCCACAGCGGGTTGTAGTCGGGAATACGTCTGGGCATGCCCGCCAGCCCGGAAAAATGCATCGGAAAAAACGTGACGTTCAAGCCGATAAAGGCAATCCAGAAATGGACTTTGCCCATCAGTTCGTCGTACATATGTCCGGTCCATTTTGGCAACCAGTAATACACCGCCGCGGTAATCGAAAAAATCGCACCGGGCACCAAAACATAGTGAAAGTGCGCGACCACAAAATAGGTATCGTGGTATTGAAAGTCTGCAGGCGCCATAGCCAGCATCAACCCCGAAAAGCCACCGATGGTAAATAAAATAACGAAGGCGATGGCAAACAGCATCGGAGTTTCAAATGTCATCGAACCGCGAAACATGGTGGTCACCCAGTTAAATACTTTTACCCCGGTAGGCACTGCGATCAGCATGGTCGCGTACATAAAAATCATCTCACCAAAAAGCGGCATGCCTACCGTAAACATGTGGTGCGCCCACACAATAAAACTGAGAAACGCGATAGAGGCCGTGGCATAAACCATAGAGCTGTAGCCAAATAGCGGCTTGCGGGCAAAAGTGGGAATAATGGCGGAGACAATGCCAAACGCGGGCAGAATCATAATGTAGACTTCGGGGTGACCGAAAAACCAAAACACGTGTTGAAACAATACCGGGTCACCCCCGCCCGCCGCATCAAAAAAGCTGGTGCCGAAGTGAATATCCATCAGCATCATGGTGACCACCCCCGCCAACACCGGCATCACCGCAATCAATAAATAGGCGGTAATCAGCCAGGTCCACACGAAGAGCGGCATTTTCATCATGGTCATGCCCGGCGCCCGCATATTTAAAATCGTCGCAATAATATTGATCGCCCCCATTATCGAAGACGCGCCCATAATATGTATGGCGAAAATAAAAAACGTGACCGAGGCCGGGGCGTAAGTGGTGGAGAGCGGGGCGTAAAACGTCCAACCAAAATTAGGCGCGCCCCCCTCCATAAATAAGGTGGATATCAACATCGCAAACGCAAAAGGCAATATCCAGAAGCTCCAGTTATTCATGCGTGGCAGCGCCATATCCGGAGCGCCTATCATCATCGGTATCATCCAGTTGGCCAGCCCCACGAACGCGGGCATCACTGCGCCAAACACCATGATTAAGCCGTGCAGTGTCGTCATCTGGTTAAAAAAATTGGGTTCGACGATTTGTAGCCCCGGCTGAAATAATTCAGCGCGAATGACCAGGGCGAACATGCCGCCAATAAAAAACATCGCGAACGAAAACCACAAATACATGGAACCAATATCTTTGTGATTGGTGGTGTATAACCAGCGGGAAAAGCCTGGAGCCGGACCGTGTGCCATGGGTGGATCTCCCTATTGGTTTTGGGTGAAGTTAACGACGTCGATCGGCTGCAGGCTGTCGCCCATATTGTTGCCAAAGGCGTTGCGTTGGTAAGTAATAACCGCGGCGATTTGCACCGGTGTCAGTTGATCGGCAAAGGCCTGCATGGCAGTGCCGGGCACGCCGTGAACAACGGTTGCCAGGTGTTTTTCCAACGCGCCAGTTGCGACCTTACTGCCCGCAATCGCGGGAAAAACACCCGGTACGCCAGCACCATTCGGCTGATGACACGCCGCGCAGCGCGCGTTGTAAACGCTTTCACCCTGGCTATAGAGCTCATCAAAACTTAAATGCTGCTTCGCCGCTTCGGCGACCGCTAGTGCGGCCTGGCGCTGCTCGCCCAGCCAGGTATCGAATTCCGCTTGGGGGACGGCTTTCACTACAATCGGCATAAAGCCGTGGTCTTTTCCGCACAGCTCCGCGCACTGGCCGCGAAAAACGCCGGGCTCTTCCACAAACGTCCAGCTCTCGTTGATATAACCGGGGATGGCATCGCGTTTAACCGCTAACTGCGGCACCCACCAGCTGTGGATCACATCGGCGGCGGTTACCAGAAATCGCACCTTTTTGCCGACAGGAATAATCAGGGGGTTATCTACATCGCGCAGGTAATCGGTGGATTTTTCTTTCGGACCATAAATTTGCTCGCGGGAGGCGTCGCTGAGGTTGGAATAAAAACTCACCTCTTCACCCAGGTATTCGTATTTCCACTTCCACTGATAACCTGTGACGAGAATGTCGAGGTCCGCGTCTTCGGTATCGTAAAGTTGTTTCAGGGTAGACGTGGCCGGCACGGCCATAAAAATAAGGATGAGCAGCGGGATCGCTGTCCAGATGATTTCCAACGTGGTGCTCTCGTGGAAATTTGCCGCTTTTGCACCCATGCTTTTGCGATGCATCGCCATGGAATAAAACATGACGCCAAACACCACAACGCCAATACCAATGCACCAGAATAAAATGGTCATGTGCAGACCGTAGACATTGTGGCTGACGTCAGTCACCCCTTTCGTCATGTTTAGCGGCCACTCGCCCGCGGCAACGCCACAACACGCGGCAGCGAGCACGACGCTGGAGGTCCACGCAAACCAACGCGAGGAAAGTTTTAACATCGCCCTTTCTCCATTATTGAAATAGTGTGGGTCTGCTAAATCTTTCCGGAACTGCGCTAAATCGATGCAATGATCCGAAAATGCAGCGCGGTGAATGCCGCGTTACTTGAGTATAAACAAGGCTTATCCTTATATCTAAGTGCTTTTGGTTACTTTGTAATCACCGAGAAATAGCAATTCTGCATAATTAATCAAACTGTTGGCGCCAAAAAATACGAACATGCGTTTAAACCATTTTTCTTTTTTTTCATTGCCCCACCGTCAGGCGTATGCCCTGGCCTGGCCCATGATTCTCAGCAACATTTCATCGCCGCTCATGGGCATGGCGGATACTGCCATGCTGGGTCACCTGGACTCCTCTCTCTACTTGGGTTCAGTGGCGATTGGCACCAATGTCTTGGCGTTTCTGTTTTGGATGTTCAATTTTTTGCGCATGAGTACCACCAGTTTTGTGGGGCGCGCCATGGGTGCCAACGACCACGCCACTTTATTAGTCCAACTTGGCCAGAGCCTGCTGATGGCCTGTTCTCTAGGCGTTATTCTGCTCCTGGCACAGGGAGTTATTTTGCCTTTCGCCCTTCAACTAATGGCACCAAATACCAAGATCGCAGCGCTCGCCCGCGAGTACTTGCAGATCCGCCTGTTCGCAGCGCCAGCGGTCTTTGTTACCTTCGTGTTGATGGGTTTTTTTATTGGGCTGCAAAACGCGCGTGTACCGCTGGTCATCACTTTTGTGGCTAACGGTCTGAACATTGGCTTGGATTTTGTTTTCATCGTTCTGAACGATTGGGCAAGCGCGGGCGCTGCCTGGGCGTCGCTATGTGCAGAGTGGTCAGCGTGTTTGCTTGCCGTTGCATTTGCCTGGCGCCCCCTGAAAGCGCTACTTAACAAACACCCTGCACTGAGTCTCACCATGCTGTTTCGTCTGCAGGATTGGCGAAACCTGGCTCGCTTGAATGGCGACCTCCTCGTGCGCACCAGCCTGTTGTTACTGGTGTTTAATTTTTTCACTGCACAAAGTGGCCACTTGGGGCCAGAAATTCTTGCCGCCAACGCAATACTTATGCAATTGGTGCTGCTGCAGTCTTTTGGCCTGGACGGTTACGCTCACGCGGTTGAAGCCATGGGCGCCAAGGCGCTGGGCGGGCGCGATCTACATCGGTTTTTCGCGGCCTGTGCGGCTTCTACTTTCGCAGCAATTGCGCTGGCGTTGGCGGTCACCCTGTTTTTCGCAATCGGTAAGCAACCATTAATTGCGATGTTTACCGATCTACCTGGGGTCGCCGATACGGTGATGCAGTACTACGGTTGGCTGCTGTTTATTCCACTGGTGAGTGTGTGGACCTATTTGTTAGATGGAATTTTTATAGGCTCTGGCCACACCCAGCTTATGCGAAACGCCATGCTGGTATGTGTGTTCTGCGGGTTCGTACCGCTCTGGTTCTTTACACGTGGTTACGAAAATCACGGTCTCTGGTTGAGTTTTACAACCTTTAACTTTTTGCGCGGGGCAAGCCTGGCAATCGCCTTCTATACTCTAACGGCGAGGCACAAATGGTTCTAAGAGGTGATCTCCGTTGCCACCAACAGGGGGGTTGGGTGGCAGGTTCCACTGTAATAAGCCACAGATGGCTGAGTTAATTGCTATCTATGATGGCGTAAATCTTCTCCTATACTGAGACAGGTTGATACGGTGCTGACCGGCTTCACCCTTATTTCCGAAGTGTCAGTTTGTCATGAGTGAGTTACGAATATTGCAAATACGCGAATCCATTAAAGAGGCTCAACGGATTGAAGCTAACAACCACCAACTGAGGATGTTCCTGGAAGCGAAATTACCCGAGCTTCACCGCAGCATCGCGCTGCCAAAATCGGACGGTCTGCATTCGTTGGAAGAGTTTGTGACCCGGTACATTGAGCATGTACCCGATTTTCTGGAAGCGTTAACGGAGTTGACCAAATCCGCCGGTGTTTACGAGTACGCGGAAACCTTCCTTACCATCGCCGAGGACTACTTTTTCAATCCGCCAGAGCTGGTGGAAAGGCGCGATGGCCTGCTGGCGTTGATTGACGAAGCCTATCTGGCCCACCGCCTGATAGAAGAAGTCAATGATCGGGTGATGATGGCAAGCGGCCTGCCGCTGGCGCCTATGGACATGACACTGTCGAATATTATCGTCCACGACCTGCTCGGCGACGATTTTGCCAACCAGCTCGACCTGGCGGTGCATTACTCTATAGAGTCGTTATTTGAAAGCGATAATTTCTTCCGCAAAGCTGATTTCAAAAACTACCTCAACCACCAGAATGGCGAAGCATGGCAATCGGCTATGGCACGCTGGCCCTGCTTGGCGGGTGATTCAGCGATCAAGCTTGAGCTGAACCACCAGGCCCCCGGTTCATCCATGCACTAGTCCTCCCCAAAGACGCGGCTCCCGCTCCAGCGATACGCCGCGTGTTTCCAGTTGTTTCCAGTAGACATGGACGCTGCAGGCGGGTAGCCTTGACCGCCACAACACTATAACAACTCTATCATTCCTCAATGAGACTCCTATTCCTAATCCTGCTCCTGGCAGCGGGTTCGGTTCAGGCTGCGCAAACGTTCACTTATGGACAGTTTCAGTATTCCTTCAGTGATGTACCCGCGTGGGTGAAACCGGCCAAAACGCCCAAAAGCCGCGGCAAACCGCAAGGTCAATCTACCGAATACGCGCTTATCGATACGCAGGTTAATGCTGCATCGCAGAATTTTCAGCGCTACAAAGCTTTCAGTTACTACCTGCATACCAGCCAGGCGGTGAGTGAAAATTCCGAACTGGAAATAACCTTTAATCCAGAGTATCAGCAGCTGGCAATTCACCAGTTGCAACTGATACGCGAAGGCAAAACAGTAAACGTACTGCGGCCAGAGATATTCCGTCTGTTACAAAAAGAGGAAGACCTGCGCAACGGCATTTACCACGGCGCTGTGACTGCGGTGGCGATTATTCCCGATACGCGCCCCGGTGATCGCCTCGATTACAGCTATACCATCAGCGGTCGCAACCCCGTGTACGGCAATAAAATTTTTGGCGCGCTCAATTTTGGTTGGGGTGTAGATGTGGGCTACTCGCGGTTGCGTGTGCTCGTGCCCCGTGACGTTAAACTGCAAACCCGGGTTCACGATCTCGAACTCAACTATAAAAAACGACGCAAAGGCGACACCGTTGAGCATACCTGGGAAGCCGATAGCGTAGCGGGACGCACCGATGAGGGGGACTATCCGCCCTGGTTTGTGCGCTACCCCTTTATCGAATATTCTGAATATACGTCCTGGCAGGAAGTGGTGGCCTGGGCGGAAGATCTTTACGGCAGTGTCGACGCCAACTCTGCAGAGCTCGACAAGCTGGTTAAACAGTTGCAGAAAAAAGCCAAGACTCCTCGCGAGTACGCGTTGGCCGCGCTGGAATTCAGCCAGGAACAAATTCGCTACCTGGGGTTGGAGTTTGGCGAGAACAGTCACCTCCCGCACTCACCCGCCGTAGTCCTGGAAAACCGCTACGGCGACTGTAAAGACAAAACCAACCTGCTGGTGCAACTGCTGCGCAAGCGCGGCATTGATGCTGACCCAACGCTGGTCTCTTTCGACTTCGGCCGAGGTTTTACCGAATTTTTGCCCAGCCCGCTGGCGTTCGATCATGTGATTGTACATGCACAAATTGACGGCCAGCAGGTGTGGCTGGACCCGACCCGCACCCATCAGGCAGGCCGTATCCAAGACCGTGGCTTCCTGGAATTTGGCAAGGGCTTGATAATCAACAATGAGCGAGCCGACCCGGTGGCCGAGATAGCTCCGCTCGAAGGCCAGATCGACCAGATCGACGTTACCGAAACTTTCAGCACTGCCCGCTTCGACCAGCCGGTTAAACTGCGTATTGAATCCCGCTATACCGGCGACCAGGCAAACTATCAGCGCTATTTTTTCAACTCCAATTCGGTGGCGGAAATCAGCGATAAATTCTTAAATTTCTACGCTAAAATTTACCCCAATATTCGCCGCAACAGAGCCGTAACCTTCGACGATAATCGTGCGTTTAATGAATTTACCATCGTTGAGCAGTACGAAATTCCAGAATTTTTTACCGCGCAGGATAACCTCTATTCGTCCACCTACTACGCCAGTGCGATCGAACAATATCTCGTCCAGCCGCAGACCATTCGGCGTGAATCTCCCGCAGCAATCGGCCAACCTAAACGGGTGTCCCACCGCATTGTGGTGGAGTTCGCTAATGACGTAGAGCTGTATATCGACAGCACCCCCGTGGTGAAACAGCAGCCCGCTGTGGAATACCGCTCCCGCAGCCAGCTTATTGGCAAGCGGTTTGAACACCGCGCGCAACTCTGGGTGAAAAAATCCTGGGTCGACTCCGCTAACATGGCCGACTATCTGGCACTCACGAAAGAAATTCAGCAAGATATCGATTTTTCACTCACCCTGGGGTACCCGGCCAATAAAAAGCCCAGTGCAGCGATTAACGCCCTGGTGGATGCGCTGCAGTGAATTCAAGTTTTCGTGGGGCTTGCGCTCCACAGCAGCGACTAGTGCTGACGCTATGGCTCGCCTTTTTCAGCCAGCTTGCCCTAGCAGCAGAACCGATACAATTGCGCTGGGAAAAGGCCCACACTGTCGCCGCTAGCGACCGTCTCACCAGCTACGCACTCGAGATACAAGACTATGCGAATGTGCAAGACGCCGATGGTTTGCTCGCGCGGCTAGGCGTAGACGATTTTGCCGCGCGGATGCGCGCGCAGTTCGATGCGAACTTGCGCCAGCCGGATGGCAAGCCCTTCCCGCCACACGAAATCCAAGCTGTTCTGGCACAGCTTCGCCCAGCGGTAAAAAATCAATTCCATCAGCTCTTCAGTGCTGGCCAGCAGTGGGAATTTATTCGCTTGCGCAAATACCGGCTGCGGCAGTTTTTGCTCTACCGGGTGGATGCAGATAACGGGAAATATGATTTTCTGGAGTTCGAAATCGCCCCCCATCGCCAGCGCTGGCAAGTGATTGACTGGTATACCCACTCCACTGACAAGTGGGCAAGCCTCGCTTTCACCGACACTCTTACTTTCAGCCATCGCGCGCAGATGGCTCCCAGCGACGAACACGGAGCACTCCTGACTTATCTGCGCAACAAGCCAGATGACCTCATCGGAGCGTTCGACAAACTCGCCCCCCGTTTCCGGTCTGAATCCATCATCCAGAGCGCCCTGCTTGGCTTCGCGCTGCGTTCGGCAAAAGCACAAATGGCCGAAGTGTACCAACGCCTCGTAGCAGAGGCCCCGGCAAACCGCTTCCTGCTATTCAAACTGAACTACACCATTGAGCAGGGCGATAGCGAACGGGCCCTGAGCTACTTAACAGGTTTAGAAAAACAATTGGGCGGCGAAACGCAGCTCTCACTGCAAAAAGCGGAATTGCTCTATGATTTGGGAAAATCGCGCCAAGCGGACCGATTATTAGCTAAAATAATTGATAGCCACAGGGATAGGCCGCTGGTGTTTTACACGACCTTACTGCTGCTGGCCTACTACGAAAAATACGATCACGCGGTACTGGTACTAAATGCTCTGCAGCAAGCGTTCGGGTCGGAATTGACAGCCCAAGGGCTCGCACAAATTGATGGACTGGAAGGATTCCTCGCATCTGACGCATTTCAGCGCTGGGCCGCGCAGAACCTTTGATTTTCTACAACACAACAAGGAAACATCATGAAATTGCGTCACTTCGCTTGGGTAATACTTGCACTGCCGCTGTTTGCCGTTGGCCAAACCATTAACATCGCTAAAGAAACCCCCTACTACGACGAAAAAATCATTCAACCAAATATCGTTAATGAATGCACAGACCTCGGCGGTAAACTCAGTGCATTCGCAAAATCGTACTCGGAAAAAAATGGTTTTACCGTAGCGCTCAGCGATAAATTCAATAGCGCGAACCCCGGATACAATTTGAAGCTGGAAATTACCAATGCCGTCAGTGCCGGTAACGCGTGGATGGGGCACGCCAAAGGCGTTACCATTTCGATGGAGTTATATAAAGATGGCAAGCAGGTCGCCTCGCACACTCTCAACCGCAACTCATCCGGAGGCATCGGTGCCGGTTTTAAAGGCAGTTGTGACGTGCTCGGCCGTTGCACCAAGGCGCTCGGCAAGGATGTAGGTAAGATTTTGACCAAATGGCGCAAACAGGGCTTGCTGAAATAACCCTGCCGAAGACTCGCGCTCGCTGCTGCCTAGACACGCACAGCGGGCCACAACAACCGGGGACTCAACGGCTTAACCAGAATGACTGGACTACCACCTGAATCCAGCTGCGCGCTGTTGCGATTACCTAGGGCCTGTTAACACTAATTCAATTCGCTCTGCTGGAGCCTGTATTTTCAGGATGAAAGGCATTTTTGGCGTTGTTTAGCGGGCTAAACGAGTGAAAAATAACGCATCAGCCTGGAAATACAGGCCCAGCCCTGCGGGTTGCGGCTAAAATCCCGCTCTCAGCGTTGTTTGTCGCTCATTTGGAACAACCAAACTACGCTCCAAACGCCTTGATAGCGAAATTTTAGCCGCAACAGAATGAATCGAATTAGTGTTAACAGGCCCTAGCTCGCGTGCTCAAAGCCTCAAACCACCACCGTAACATTCCTTACTTCTGTAAGATTCTCTACTCCGCGAACACCTCTTCAGCGCATCGGAACGCTCGAGAAAAGCGTGAGAGTAAGACTAGTGCTCCTGCTCGATCATTTCACGGATTAACAATGTCCAGCGGGAACTGCTGCGATGCCAGAGATAGCCACCCCAAAGCGCTCCCAGCGCAGAACACACCGCAAAAGTCGCGAGCGCCGCAGCGAATGAAAGCTGACCGTGGCTGAATAAACTGATGATGCAGTACAGAACTGCGGTGGAAAACCCCCAACTCAACACGCCGACGCGAAGTACGAACGGCCATTTGCCCAGGGCGATGATTTTTTCGAGTTTGTCACGTTGCTGCTGATTCACTGAGTTGTCCCGTTATTTTTATAGGCGCTTGTACAAGCCGCGAATCACATTAACGCCGCTACCATCTGGCGCACTCGGCGCAATTATATCGTACCGATGCAGCGAAATCGGCACACAAAAGTCGCAAAATTTCTAAAAAATACAGCAATTAATTCGTTAGCATCTGGGTTGAGCGGTGTTAGCCGGACAGGCTCCACACCGCTAGCATACAGATCGGTCTATAACCGGCTGCGGAGGAAAGATACAACGCACTAAAAACCTTAGCTACAGGCTTTAATCGAGGGAAGAATATCCTCTCCCACTTCGTCATCGAGGACTATTTCTTTTTCTTCCAACGCAGCCGCTTTCCAGGCTCGCATGCCGTTGTGATTCAACAGGTGCTCGCAGTATTCGCTGGCAGGTTGCGAGAGGTGAACGCCGTAAGTCTGGATACGAAACGCCACCGGCGCGAAGAAGCAATCGGCAATACTGAAGCTGCCAAATAACCAACTGCCTAATTCCTGGTGCTGCGTTTGCGACCATATTTCATCAATGCGCGCTATGTCCCGCTTGGCGGCATCCGACAATTCTACCCGTCGCAACGCCCGGCAGTTCATTGGCATTTCGCTGCGCAACGCGGCAAAGCCTGCATGCATTTCGGCGACTACCGCGCGCGCTTTCGCCCGGGCGGCCGCCGGTCGCGGCCAGCCCCGGCCTTCCAGGTATTGCTCGTTAATGTATTCACAAATAGCCAGGCTGTCCCACACGGTGGTGTGGCCGTCGACCAGTACGGGCACTCGCGCTGAAGGTGAAAACTGGCGCAGGTGTTCCGACAATTGTGTTTCCCCCAACGAAATGGGCAGTTCATCAAACGGCAGTGAAAAATGCCGCAACAGCAACCAGGGCCGCAGGGACCAGCTGGAGTAATTTTTATTTCCAATCACGAGTTTCACGGGCGTACTCTCCATGGTGCTTTGAATTTCTGGCGTTTTTATCGCTTTAAGTGGCTGGTGTTGTAATGCTACTCAAAGCGGCCTATGAGTACTTCTTTCACAGGTGAGTTCGAAGCAAAATCCGGGCTTAGGTTGCCCACGCATTACAAACATTTCAACTCAGTCCCCAATCGAACCATTCTGTGTGGCTTTCGCGGCGAGTGAGCACTTAGTGCCTTAGAACAGAAGTGGCAGGTAAGGATTCAGAACGCACATAAATTGCGCATTTCAGTTACCCTTGGAAGCTTCGTGAGCCCTCCGTCACTGCCAATCAGCGGTGAGGATCTCATGAATTTTGGAGTCATAATTTGATTGGATCGAACAAAGGGTTTGATTTCGCTATCAAACCCTCTGAAAAGTACGGATCAGACTTTCTTCACAAATTCCGATTTCAGCTTCATGGCCCCAATACCGTCGATTTTGCAGTCGATATCGTGGTCACCGTCCACCAGGCGGATATTTTTAACCTTGGTGCCCACTTTAACCACCAGCGAGCTGCCTTTGACTTTAAGATCCTTGATCACCGTGACGGTATCGCCATCAGCGAGAGGGTTGCCGTTAGAATCTTTGATCACTTTTTCATCGCTGTCACCGGCGTCTGCGGGGTTCCATTCGTGGCCGCATTCCGGGCACATCAGGTTGGCGCCATCTTCGTAGGTGTACTCCGAGTTGCAGGCCGGGCAATTGGGTAAATCAGACATGGTATTAACCTCAAAAATGTAAAAACCGGGCACAAGGCCCGGCTCAAAGCTGTGTTATAAAAATATTTACTGGCGAACTTAGTGAGCCTGGTCCCAGTTATCACCAATACCGGCTTCCACCAGCAAGGGCACACTCAGCACCACAGCGCTCGACATGATGTCGCAAAGTTTTGCCGAAATCGCCTCCGCATCAGCGGCCGCGACTTCAAGTACCAGTTCATCGTGCACCTGCATGATTATGCGCGCATCGATCTGCTCGGTTTGCAACCAGGCGTCTACATCGATCATAGCGCGTTTAATAATATCTGCTGCGGTGCCCTGCATAGGCGCGTTAATAGCAACCCGCTCGGCCGCCTGGCGGCGCATTCCGTTGCTGGAATTGATTTCCGGCAAATACAGCCTGCGCCCCAACAGGGTTTCCACATAGCCCTTTTCCGCGGCCGATTTGCGGATATTTGCCATGTATTCCGCTACCCCAGGATAGCGTTCAAAGTAGGTGTCGATATAGGTTTGGGCATCGTTGCGGCCAATGCGCAACTGGCGGGCGAGGCCAAAGGCGCTCATCCCGTAAATCAAGCCGAAGTTAATCGCCTTGGCACTGCGGCGCTGCTCGCTGGACACATTTTCCAGCGCGGTACCAAATACCTCAGCAGCGGTGCTTTTGTGGACATCCAGGCCTTCCGCAAAGGCTTTTTGCAGGCCAGGGTCGTTCGACAGATGCGCCATAATCCGCAGCTCGATCTGGGAGTAATCCGCCGCAACCATTTTGTAACCCGCCGGGGCGATAAACGCCTGTCGGATGCGGCGCCCCTCGTCCGTTTTAATGGGAATATTCTGTAAATTCGGGTCGCTCGAAGAAAGCCGTCCAGTTGCGGCCACCGCCTGGTGATAGGAGGTGTGCACACGCCCGGTTTTTTTGTTCACCATTGTTGGCAGCTTGTCGGTGTAGGTGCTTTTCAGTTTCGACAGACTGCGGTGCTGCAGAATCACCGATGGCAACGGGTAGTCCAGCGCCAGCTCCTGCATCACTTCTTCGTTGGTGGACGGCGCACCTTTCGCGGTTTTTTTCACCACCGGCAGATTCATTTTTTCAAACAGAATCGTCGCCAGTTGTTTGGGCGAACCCAGGTTAAATTCTTCTCCCGCCAGCTCATACGCTTCTTTTTCCAGCTTCACAATGGACGCCCCGTGCTGCAGGCTCAATTCGCCCAGGAGCTTGGTATCCAGCAAAGCGCCATTGCGCTCGATGCGGGAAAGAATGGATACCAGCGGCAGCTCAACATCGTTGAACACGGTTTTCAGACCCTCGGCTTCCGCCACTTTTGGCCAGAGGGCCTGATGCAGGCGCAGGGTAATGTCCGCATCCTCCGCCGCGTAGGGCCCCGCTTCCTCCAGCTTAATCTGGTTAAAGGTCAGCTGCTTTGCGCCCTTACCTGCGATATCTTCAAAGTGAATGGTTTTGTGCCCCAGGTGCAGCTCCGCCAGGGTATCCATATCGTGGCGACTGCCGGTACTGTTGTGCACGTAGGATTCAAGCATGGTGTCGTAGGCAATACCTTTAAGCGCGATATCGTAATTTGCCAACACGTTCGCGTCGTATTTAAGATTTTGCCCAACTTTTTTAAGGCCGTCGTTTTCCAGCAATGGTTTGAGGCGAGCTAACACATGCTCGCGGCTCAGCTGCTCCGGCGCGCCGAGGTAATCGTGCGCAACCGGCACATAAGCCGCCTTACCCGGCTCAACCGCAAACGATACACCGACAATTTCGGCGTCCATATAATTTAGGCTGGTGGTCTCGGTATCGAATGCAAACAGCGCTGCGGCCTGGAGTTTTTCCAGCCAGGCCTCAAAGGCGCTCTCATCCAGCACAACGTCATATTCGGTTTCCAGCGCAACCGCTTCCGGTACTGCGTGACCATCATCGTCCGCCGGGGCATTTTCCAGCTCGGCAATCCAGCCTTTGAACTCCAGTTCCTGGTACCAGTTCATCAGCCCGGCTTTGTCTGCCGGCGCCGGTTTTAGCTCCTCGATGGGCAACTCCAGGGGTACATCCGTTTTGATGGTCGCCAGTTCGTAGGAGAGATACGCGTTGTCCCGGTTCTCTTCCAGCTTCTTCGCCATGGATTTACTGCCGCGAAAGCTCAGCGAGGCGATCTCATCCAGGCGCGTGTAGATATCGTTCAGGCCACCCAGGTTTTGCAACAGTGCCAGTGCGGTTTTTTCGCCAACGCCCGGCACACCTGGAATGTTGTCAACCTTGTCGCCCATCAACGCCAGATAGTCGATGATGAGTTCTGGCGGAATACCGAACTTGGCCTTCACGCCCTCAATATCCATCACCGTATCGGTCATGGTGTTCACCAAGGTGATATGTTCGTTGACCAGCTGCGCCATGTCCTTATCTCCCGTGGATACCACCACCGGCAAGCCTTTCTCGGTGCCTTCACGGGCGAGGGTCCCGATCACATCGTCGGCTTCCACCCCTTCCACAATCAATAGCGGCAAACCCATAGCGCGAATCAATTCGTGTAGGGGCTCAACCTGACTGCGCAAATCGTCCGGCATCGGGGGGCGATTGGCTTTGTAGTCTTTATACATATCGTCGCGAAAGGTCTTGCCCTTGGCATCGAATACAACCGCAATCGGGCTCTCCGGATAATCCTTCTCCAACCGCCGCAACATATTCACCACCCCTTTAATTGCTCCGGTCGGCTGCCCCTTAGACGTGGTCAATGGCGGCAAAGCGTGAAAAGCACGGTAAAGGTACGACGATCCGTCGACCAGAATCAGCGGTTTGGTACTCATAGAACAATCCAGGGCTTGTGGCTGTGGGAGAGGGATTTTAACGGAGTTTGCAGTGGAATGTGGGGAAATGGGGCTTTAGCCTGCTAATACAGAGGGTAATGCAGTGAAGAAGGGGCGGCTTTAAGTTGCTCGAGCTAAGGGTTAACCCTGTTCGATTACTCGCCCGCCAAGCGAATGTTTAAACGATAACCGCGCTCACGCAGCCCGGTACATCGCTTTGGAAATACCCACCCCTTTGGCAGCACGCAAACCGTAGCGCTCCACATACGCACGCATGCGTACAACATGCCCGGCACAGCGGCCGTAGCTGCGGGAGAAATTCTGCACGTGTTCGAGCCGGTTTTTTGGATCTATACCAAAGCGCTCGATGGTGGGTTTAATGGTATCGGATATGCCACCGCGCTTATCTGCACGTAAAACCCGGCCGGTTTCATCCACTAAGCGCAAATAATCCTGATCGGTAAAGGGCAAGGCGACATGAATATCCGTATGGCTGGACCCGTCGAATACCATCAGCGGCGCTTCTGGCTGTTTATCCAGTTTTAAATCCGCTTTTAAGCGCACTTGTTTTTCGGTGCGCTCGGCCAGTTCCGGATGTTTTTTAAGTTGTCGTTTTTTGCCGGCAAACTCAGCTAAGCGCTGCTGAATGGATGTAAAATCGCTGGTATCCAGGCTTTCTTCCATTCCTGCGCGCACCGGGTTTAAATCCACGTACGCCATACAACTGAGTAATGCAGCCTCGTCCAACAGCGCCTGACTTTTATCTCGGCCTTCCCAGAAACGGCCTTTACAATTTTCTTCCGCATTGGCCATGCGCGCGATCGTTTCGTTAACCCTGCGCATAAACCAGCCAATATCAAACAGCCGCTCGCGCCGCACATAACAGTGATAGAACGGAGTTTCATCGAGGCAGACTTGGGTTTTTCTCCTTGTGGTGATGGTTGCTGGTGTTAGGGATATTTAAAATATCAGTCAATAGTTTGGATGTCCTATTTATTTCTTGTCCCGGCGCACTGGATGTCCTACTTATTTTTTTATTTTAAGAACCGCCACCAACGGACACCCATTGGTGAGATTAACCTCAAAGGCCATTGGTTAATCAAAGCGGGAGTTGAGATTGATTCGCCTGTGAAGGTCAGGGTTATGGACGGGTATTTGGTGCTCACCAGCGAACGGTAAAAATCAAATAGGCACTCAGCGAGTGCCTATTTGATTCATTTAATCAGTTTCTACTTTTTTAATGCGCTTGCTAAATAAAAAACTAATTGCTACACCTAATATTGCTCCACCACAGGCCCAATATAGTTTTTCGTAGCCACCGCCACCTTTATCACCAATCAACAAACCCACAATACATAAAAATACTACCCAAAAAATTATCTTTCCCTTACTAACATTAATCATGTCTGATCTCCGTCGTATTAGCCCAGGGATCTAATTTAAACTTTATAGTGTCAATAGTTTGGATGTCATTTTTTCTCCTGTCCCTCTGATTCTCTCCTTGATTGACTCATCTCTGGCCGGGGCTCTCTGCAGCTAAGGAATAAAATATCTCAACTGTTAATTGGGGCTGCACTTTATTAATTGAAGTGGGCCGCATTATTTTCTGTATACGACTTATCCAATCTCAATATCTCAGAGGATAGCCAATCATTAAAGCTTGCCCATTTTTCTCTATCAATGTCGTTGCTTTGCGGCAATATACGAAACACTCCTCCATTTCCATCAATGACCGCATAGGAACCATCCTCAGCATAGTAACCCACAACAAAATCACTATCAATTATCCCTTTAATCCGTGCGCTTTCATTAGGAACTATTACGTTTGAAGGGTAATTATAAATATGTATATCGGCTGTACGTGATAACGGAACCAGCCCAAACACTCTCATACTACCCGAAAAAATCATTAACCCATTAGAACAAGTCAAAAATTTTTTATATTGGACTGGAAGGCCTCGTTCTAATCGATTTTCCAACTCCACAATACCGGCGTCTTTTAGAGGCGCATAAATAACGTTTATATATGCCTTCGGCGCAATGTGGGGTGCAAATCCAATTAATTTGGTACCCATTTCATTAATGATTTCACCATACCTCCCCCAATGTAACAATGGATCAAATACGTTTTTCATCGATAAATAACCATCCATTCCACACCCAACTTTAAAAACAGTGAATCAATAAAAACAATTGGGCTTACAAGCATTACCACCACTTAATCGCTCAGCAGCTTCAATCCCCAATATCACAAAAGTGACTAATCTATCAAGCGTTTCAGAAAATTTTTCTGTCACGAACTCCACTAACATATCGCCTTTACAGAACTGCATCCACCGTTCAACAACCTCGGTACGTGACCAGATCTGCGCGCGGCTTTTATCCACATGCAACAACACGTGGTAATGGTTGCTCATTACCGCGTAGGCACAAATATCAATAGCGTAAATATACGACAGGAATTTAAGACGGGAAACAATCCATTGTTTGCGGTGATCATAGCTCTCACCCGTAGAAAAATCCTCCCCACACAAATACGCCCGCCGCACACACCGCACGTAGCAGTGATAGAAGGGAGTTTCATCAAGGCAGACTTGGGTTTCTCTACTTGTGGTCATGATTGCTGATGTTAGGAAGATTTAGAAGGTTTGTCAGTAATTTGGATGTCCTATTTATTCTTCTTTATCTTCGTATTCGGGGTCAACCTTCACAACCATCGTGAAGGCCACAGGCAAAAAGAAAGCGGCTAAAGCCGAAGCCTTACCGCTTGCATTCAGATCGTTGTGAAGAGCCTTCTGATGACATTCACAACTTTTTAATTGGGGTCTGTCCCCGATTAATCCGGGTTAGAACAATCGGAAATCCTCTCTGTGTAAATCACAATGTCCATAAACTTTTTTTGATCTTTTTCCAAATCATAAACTTCCCTATACGGGAGCCAGCACAACCCTGTATCTAACTCAATTAAAAAATGTTGTGTCACATCTCCCTCAACAATAAACTGCCCGTCACCGTTAGTTTCACCTGAGCCTTTTTTTATAGTCGCAGGTAAAGTCATAAATGATGATGAACGAATCTCCAAAATACTTACCTGAATTCCAGATATGGGCTTTCCTGTCTTCTGATCCTTAACCACTCCGTTTACACGAACCGGCGAGAGCTGCGCGGCGCAACCAAAACACATGAGAGTAAAAGATAAAACGACGTATTTCATCATCTAATAACCCATCCATCCGTCAATTAAAGCTCTATTTCCTGCGTAAGCTTGGGACACAATAGTTATATGGTTACTATCAGGAAGAATAACATTCAATCCTCCGCTAACACTTCCTCCCCGAAAAGTATTCGGTCCAAAGCTAACAGCATTTCGCTGATAAAAATTAAGCGCACGTACCGTACTTGGCACCGCGTAAGATTTAATACCAAAAAACGAATCTCGATGCGCATCGAAGGTTACAAGCCCACTTACTGAAAAGCCTGCTTTTGCCACCTGATTTGCCAGCCATATAGCTTCATCACCACCTGCTGAATATCCCATTAAATACAATTCTCCATCAGGGTTAGACTCAAAAAAGTTTAGAGCTTCAGCAAGAGCGGCTTTACCATTTGAGTGTCCACTAAACGCATTTTCGTCATATAAGGTCGCCCCGTATTTGCGGGCAAGCGAGTTGAAAGCTGCGTTGTTACCAGTTCGTTCACCTCCAGCACCATCGAACGCAATTACCTTACGCTCCTTTTGTTCACGAACTGCCTCATCGGCCATGGCAAGATCACCACCAGCGAGCTTGTATACGTCTCTAAGCATCGCTGCTTCTGAATTACGAGCAGCGAATTTATCCATGGCTGCCACCACTATAGGAAGATCGGCGTCTTCCACTTCATCATAATTAACAGTTATTTTATATATTTCTTCACCTGAAGTTCTTGCGCGAACCTGAGCGAACAGCTCCCTTTGCTTTTCCAATAAATAAGGCCCAAGGTTTCGACCTGCTTCAATTTTATCTAGGTATAGGTCAGTAAGAATATGGACTACCATTCTATGACTCTTACCTAGATGCTAGGCATGTTTTAGAATGCAAAATGCCCTAAAATATTACTGTTGCACCCAATTGAAGCAAAGGTGACGCGCAGCTTTACTCGTTTGTATCATAGTGCAAGCGTAGTTGGGTTTCGTCTAACCAATGTCTCCATAACGATAAACGGTAAGGGGCCTAATTAATGGAACTGAATGCTTATTACGGGACCCTTTAAGAAACGAGTAACGGTTAAAGCCTAATGGGCTATGTTTTTTATCTCTAGCACCGAATCAACGCTCTGCAGCCAACTGTGCTTTGGCTTGCGAGCTGAACCTATGCAATCATCCTTATAAATAAACTAAACATAATTAACTTTTGTGCCAACCGAACTTATTGGCATGGTATGCTAGACCAAAAGGGTAGATAAATTTATCGGATGAAAGGAACTTTATGAAATTTAACACAACACCAATCTTCTTAGCCTCACTACTACTAACCAGCGGCGCTCTAGCCCCATCGGTAAACAGCAAACCACTCCCTAAAGATAATGCACATAACGTCGTAACGTTAGTAGATTTGAAGGATTTCCCCTCTTGGTTTCACGAAGCAATAAACCGCGAAAAATCTGTCAAGAAAAAGTCGTCACTAAAAATAAAAAAGTTCAATATTAACGAGAAGGTTTTAGGTAAATTAAAATTACAAGAATCCTCAGATACCACGTGGTATTACACTATTGATATTGGTACAGATTCTCCAGTGGAATGTTATGTATTCACAGAGTTTGACGGCCCTGCGAATTCATTACATAGCATGATAGAAAACAGCCTTAGCGCTATCGCCGAGCTCAACAAAAAACCGCTGTCTTCCAGATATACTTCTGCTTTGGGTGTCGGATTGGTGGGCGACACACCGTATCTAGCACTCGATACACTGTATTCAGTCGGTGAAGGCAAGAATAAAGCATCCGGCATCCTCAAAGGTTTATCGGCCGCAACAAACAACAGTTTACAAATTTGTACACATAACGAGCTTGGCTATAAAAAAGCTTTTCTAAACGTATTTACATCGTTTATAAACGCATTTATTGCGTCGGAAGAGAATCAGGAATTTTTCGAATCGGTGTTTGTTATGAGCATCAATGACCTACCACTAGGTTACGCGCGCGAAAAGTACGCGCTCGATGAAGACGGCGATATAGTGCTCCACACTGATTCAGCCATGCTTGCGCCCGTGGATGCCAGTTCGGTCGCACGATCAGATAGCGGTGCCAGAGAATGGAGTATGAAGGACGGCTCTATGATTAACAAAGTGAGCTATTCTATCGAAAATAATGTTTTAGCATCGAGTTTTTCATTAGAAATGCGTGACAGCAAATGGCATGTTAGCGGCGAACTTCAGGGAAAACCTGTCAATGCTGTATTAGAACATAACAATTGGCTGCTTTCGGGATATGGCAGCTATCTTGCTGCTATTGAGCTACAAAAATCAGATAAAATTTCCGAATCTTACCCAATGTGGGTTCCTGAAGCGGACCCGACCTCAGCACTAAAAGTGGTACTCAGTAAGACTCCAAAGGATCCTACCGCCAATTTAAAAATTGACATGGGGCCTATGGTCATGAAGTTTCTCGCGGAAAAAAGCGGTATATTCAAACACGGTACTATTGCGCAGGGGCCGATAACCATTGGCCTGCAACAGCTCTATGTTAAAGGCGAACCACAATTACCATGAAGCGCCTTTTTATCTTAGCTCTCCTTATTTTTACGACGACCACACAGGCAGAGCGTATTCCGTATCTCGCTGAGATATCTGTGCAGCTCGGTACGGAGCAAAACTTGCCACTGTCGGATGAGATTCGCTTTACTGTTGTCTCATCCAACAGTGAAGCCATTCTTAACAGCTTGCGGGAGCGTTCCAACATTAAGGTCGATCAATTAACTAGCAGTTCTGTCGTTATCACGTTAAAAGCTAATAGCCGATCCATAGGTAAACTAGATAATCGCTATCTGTCCAGTAGTTTTGTAATCGATCTGGAAGAAGAAAGTACCCAGAAGTTTGTTTCTGGCTACAAAGGCTCTAACGAGACTTATGCGGATATTAGGAAGATGGCCGAGTATGTTCGCGGTTATATTACTAACCCCACCTATATTCATAGCTTTAATGTTGCCTCACGAACGGCGAAATTGCGCAGCGGAGATTGCACTGAATATGCGGTACTGGCGACGGCACTCGCAAGAGCAGAAAAACTGCCTTCGAAAGTTGTTCTAGGTACCGTCATTCTCGAAGGAAACGATAGGGTGGTAAGCTATGGCCACGCTTGGTCTGAAGTCTGGCAGGACGGTCATTGGCAAATACTGGACCCGGCGCTATACGCGTCTAATTTTAATCGACATTTCTATTTGCCAGCGATGGAATTAGAGAACGAAGGTCCAGGTTATTCACTCGATTTAGTAAAGGCAATGCAGCTATTTCCAGTCAAAATAACGCATCTAGAGAGCAATTAACTTCACGAGCTCTATTAGTCAGCTAAGTAAAGCATACGCTTAAACATTCTAAGGAATCGTTTTGCTTCACGATAATTGCCATGTTCCTTACATCTCTCAACTCGCCCTACAACGATAATTTTTTAAGTTTAAAAACACGACTCTTAGAAATAGCTCTACAACCATAAATCGCTCTGGCGCATCAACCAAGCCTCGTTCCACTAAAATAAAAATTTTAGGTCGCATATTTTCTTTGCCATGCAACAAATCTAATCAATTTTTTAACACAGGATCAAGTCAACCAGTGTAATTCAGTAAGTTAGCTATATTTACCAGCGACTTGATTCTGTACTCCCGGTGCTCCTGTGTAACATCCAAACACGCCTGTACCAACAGGTTCCCAGTAACATTGCAATCCAAACCCAACCAAAAACACCCCCGCCGCTTTTTTCCTGCGCGAGCGGTGTTTGGCCTAGTTTGGGCGTAGGTGAATCCGTTGGCGTGGGTTCGAATGTAGGTGTCGGTTCGTTAGTTGGTGCCGGGCTTGGTTCGTCTGTTGGGGTTACTTGGCTGGTAATTTCTATTTCTGCATCGGCTTTGTTGCTCAGTGCGGGTTCGCCGGAGTCGGTAACGGTTACGGAGATGGAGTAGGCTCCATCTTGCAATTCGTCTGGGTCGAATTTAAAACTGGCTTTGGTGCTATCGATTTCCATTCCCAGTGACAGAAGTTCCCAATCAAACCGATGGGTATCGTCGCCGTTGGGGTCGTTAACATTTGCGGTTACGGTAACCTCGCCACCTGCACTCTCAACGGTTTTGGTTGGTTCGCTGCCCTGGGTTATCAGAAGGGTTATTTGTGGTGGTAAATTGGCATCGGTCACAGTGACCGTTGCAGATACTTTTTCTGCGACTACCGCAATGCTTTTTGCTTCGCCGTCGAGCACCACGCTCGCATTTTCCAATCGCAATACAAGCGCTTCGTCGTCTTCGTCTTGCCCGTCACCAAGTACCGTAAATTTGAGTTCGCGCACTAATTCGCCCTCATCAAAAATCAGCGTTGTTGGCAGGTTCGGCCCCTCATAATCTGATTCAGACAACGTGCTTTGTGGTTCCGCAGTTAATTTAACGTCAATTGGATACATGGGTGAAGTACATTCCAGCGCAACTGTTAACGTTATTTGATTGTTTTCCCCGCTGAGAATTTCAGTATCGGTGAAACCCATGGAGGGGTACACCGCAATTATCTGAGTATAAGCCGCGCTTATATTCCCCGCCGTATCCGTCGCCCGCCATTCAACGGTGTTTTCGCCACAGGGCACGGCAAATGGGGTTTCACCATCGGCAACAATATTTTCTCCATTTAATGTTGCCGACACAGTTGGCGCAACATCAACCAGATCGGTCGCCACCACGTCTACAGCATCCAGCACCATTTCAATCATCCGGCCCTGGCTAAAACGCACAATATTATCTGGCGCACCTACAATAACGGGCTTGCCGTTATCCGGGCCGAGGGCAGGGTCCTGCTCGTCGTTAACGCCGTCGTTATCGTCGTCGGTATCCTGATTATCACCTATGCCGTCGCCATCATAGTCTGCATATTCCTCGGGATCAGTCGGAAACGCATCGGCGTTATCGCCCACGCCATCCAAATCGGTATCGTGAATTTCAGTGGGGTCATTGGGGAAGGCATCGGCGTTGTCGCCAACACCATCGCTATCGGCATCAGATGTTTCGGTTGGATCGTTGGGAAAGCGGTCGCTGTTATCACCAACGCCATCCTGATCTGTATCTGTGGTTTCCTCCGGGTCTGCTGGAAAGGCGTCACTATTGTCGCCAGTACCGTCACCGTCAGAATCCAGGCTTTCCGTTGGATCATCCGGGAACACGTCGCTGTTGTCGCCAATCCCATCGCCATCGCTGTCGGCACCTTCTCCGGCATCCTCAGGGAAGGCGTCACTATTGTCGCCAACTCCGTCGTTATCCGTATCTTGCGTTTCGGTCGGATCGTCGGGAAACACATCGTCAGTGTTGTCGATACCGTCCGCATCGCGGTCATTATCGTCATGATCCAGAATGCCGTCGCCGTCGCTGTCTCGGAATACTGATTTCCCTATCGTAAGCCCTGGCAGTTGGTGCGGGTTACCAAAATCCCAGTCGCTCGACCAGTTCTGGTAGAGGCTAATATTGCTGCAGGTCTCGTCGCTCGCAGAGGTAGGGCACTGCAGGGTTGCCAAGGGTAAACCCCAACTAGCGCCTTCGTTAGTCTCGCCCGGTGCGACCCAGTAGTTGTACAACAGGCTCGATTCAGCGACAAGCTGGCCAGCCAGGGGCAAGCTCACTTCTTGGGTGACAGCGTAGCTGTAGGCGATGCTGCTTTTATAAAGCGAACCGACTAACCCACCCGCATAGTTGCCGGTAACAACAGCGCCTGTCGCGAACGTATTCAAAAATGCAGAGCCTGAGGAATACCCCACGAGGCCTCCAGCATAGTCACCGTGGGCCTGTACCTGCGCCGCGCTAAACACATCAAGTAGTACGCTATCTAGGGCCTGCCCGACCAGACCGCCAGCAATCCCTTCAAGACCAATCCCGTTGCTTTGCACCTCGCCCACACCGTAGCTTCGCGTCACCGCTGTATTGCGAGCCACACCGGCGACCATACCTGCGCGCTGCCCAGCATGAATAAGTGTAAGTTCACCTTCCAAACCCAGATCGCGGATCTGGGCGTTTTTCAGATAGGCGAATAGCCCCCCGGACAGAGCAAATGGCCGGAACACAAAAAGGTTTAAAATTCGGTGGCCATTGCCCGAAAACTCGCCGGTAAAGGGGTTGTCCATATCGCCAACCGGCAGCCAGCCCGCGCCGTCGTTCCAACCTTCATCAGCGGTGTCAATTTCACCATTGCCGTTCGTATCGAAGTCGAGCTCCCCCATCAGCTCATAGCCTCGACACTGCCGTACGGCAAACCCGTCGACCAAAACCACCGGACAGCCGGATTGATCCAATACGGCCTCTGCACTGAGTCTCTGCCCCAAGCCCGCCAAGCTGTAGCGGATGGCACTTAGCTCCTCCCAGTTCACGACATCGATAAGTCCGTCTGAATCGGCGTCAGCATCGGCAAGCCCATCGCCATCATCGTCGCTGTCGAGCAGATCGTTGACGCCGTCGTTATCGCGATCGTCTGGGGAGGGGTCGAGCACTAAACCAGAGGACGCCTGGCAAGTGGAGTCGCACTTCGGCGCCCAGCTATCAGGCTGGCCATCCAGGTCCGTATCTTCATAAGCCGCAGGGTTATTGGGAAAGCCATCGATAATCAGGCCCGAGCTTGCAGCACAATCGGTACGGCACTCCAACAACCACCGGTCGGGCGCTCCGTCGCCGTCACTGTCAGCCACTGCCGCCCCATTGAGCGGGAATTGATCGCTGGCGTCTTCTACGCCGTCGCCATCACTGTCACGATACACTCGGCCGTGCAGCGCAAGCCCCGGCAATTGCTCGCTGCTGCCGAAATCCCACAGCGGTTCGTCGTCGCCGTTTCTAGCCTCTCCCCAATGCGGGTATACGAGCCCGTCCGCGCAGTTGGCGTCGCCAGCAATTTGCGGGCAGGCCAGCACTTCCAGAGTGTCCCCATAACCGGCATCGCTCTGCTCGGGAAGTATCGACAACCAGTGGTTTGCAGACAGCAAACCCTCATCTACACGGCCAATAAGAGACAGTTTCATCATCGTGTGAAGCGCGAGGTTATCGCTCACATGGCTCTCGTCGCCAGAGAGCACACCCACCAGTGATCCGCGTGGATTAAGACCACGCACCGCGCCGGTTGCCAGTGTGTTGGCGATCTCGCTCGATACGGCTTTGCCGATCAGCCCGCCGCATACGCCGCTAGCGGCGTTAATGCTGACAGCCGCCATAACGGCACTGATGTGCACCTGCTCTGCGTAGCCAATAAGGCCACCTGCATAACTTTTCGATATGGATTGTGCGCGCACCTCCCCAGCAACATAGACCTCTTGAACAACGGAATAAGACGCTACACCCGCCAACATTCCCACTTGAAGTTTACCGTGGACCTTCGCGTGATCGCCCTGCAATGCCAAGCCCGTAATAGTGGCATTTTGAATAGCGCCGAATAAACCTTGCTGCGGGTACGCATCCCGGTCGATCACCAGATTATTGATGCTGAAGCCGTTACCCTGGAAATCCGCGCGAAAAGGCGCCAGCGTGTCCCCGATGGGGAGCCATCCTGTACCGTCGTTCCAAAACCCGTCCGCTTCGTCAAAAACACCGTTACCGTTAGTGTCCAGCTCAATATTCGCTGTTAGCTCATAGCCGTGACACAAGGGTTGCTCGATGCCATCCACCACCCCCAGTGGACAGCCCGATGTGTCATTTGCCGCGCCCAGAGTAGTGATCTGTCCGGAGCCTTTCAGGTTGTGTCGCACTGCATCCAGTTCCTCCACCGTTGCTATGTCGATAAGTCCATCGGAATCTGCGTCCGCATCCTCGCTACCATTGTTGTCATCGTCGGGGTCATCACCGTCTTTCAGACCGTCGTTATCACGGTCATCCAGGAAGGGGTCAAGCGATAAGCCAGATCCCTCCTGACAATGAACGTCACAGTCGGGCGTCCAGGCATCGGGCAACCCATCGCCGTCCTCATCCAGGAAGGCGGCAGCCGTGTGTGGAAAGGCATCCCATATCAGGCCGGATGCATCCCGGCAGCCTTGGTCGCAAGTCAGGTTCCAACTATCGGGTGCGCCATCCTTATCGTTATCCCTGGCAGCGGCGAATTGCTGGGGAAAATCGTCGTCTTCATCCGGCACACCGTCAACATCGGCATCGTTGTTGATGCCAGCATCATCCAGTGGAGTGGGGATTGGATTGGGACCCTGAAACGCGTTAATCTCGGCAAGGCCGGCGTCGTCCAGATCGTAATCGCGACCAGGTTCGGCGTGAAGGAGCAGGCTACAGAGTGCGAGGGGGGCGATCAGCAATGAGCGCAACATAATCTCTCCTTGGTACCGCGAAAAGTGCGCGGCACGAACAGTCCTTTACCCTTGCGGGGGAAAATTTTTATATTGTTTTTTCTAACAGCGGGTGGGCAGGAATACTGGCGCAGGGTCGACCAGCCCGATGGATAGTGTACGATTTTTTGGCGTGCGGATTAACTGGGGCCTGTAACTATTTTCGGTAAAAATACCGGGTATGAGTCTGCTTAACATACATCTACAACCACAGGCCCGCCGGGGTGCAGGCCTGTGGATAGATGTCATGCTTTTTAGGTGCTATTTTTTAGATGCTATGGCTTTGAGTTGCTACGGTTTGTTATCGAGCTTGCTGCTTATCAATTTGCGCGGAGACCTGCGCAACCACACGGCGATTAGCCAATCGACCGGCTGCCGTTGATTCATCCGCGATGGGCTGTTCCTCGCCGTAACCTCGCGCATCCACACGACTGGCTGCAACGCCATACTCAGAAATAAGCACCGCGGCTACTGCGCTGGCACGGCGCTGCGACAAGCTTTTATTGTAAGCCGCTGCACAACTGGTATCTGTATGCCCTTGAATTTCTACCCGGGTATTTTCGTACTGCGCCATAAAATCAGCGACTTTTCGAATTTCGCTAAAAAACTCAGGTTTAACCACCGCACTGCCTGAATCGAAATTCACCTTAAGGTTAATGGATATGGTTTCGCTCAGTGTCACGGGGCAGCCACGGTCATCGACCTTTAATCGTGCCGCAGTAGCTGGGCAGTTATCGAGGTAGTCTGCGACGCCGTCCGCGTCCGTATCCAGCGCACAACCCCGTGTATCCACGGGTGCACCGCTCGGTGTGTTCGCACAGACATCTGAGGGATCCGGAACTCCATCGTTATCCGTATCTTTCGCTCTTACTGCTCCGGATTTTCTGGGTGCATCGCTACCTCCCCATAAATAGGAAAGCGTTACCGCTGCGACGTTATAAAAGGCATCTTCACCCTCAGTCATAAAGAAATGATTGAGCGCTGAGCGAATTTCCCAGTTTTCTGCAAGGCGAAATTTGATGCCCGCACCGACCGTGGTGATCGAAGAGCGATAGTCATCGAACAAATCGGTTTCCAGCACAAGTTGCCCCCAACCGAGGGATAGATAGGGTTGCACACGCCCATCAGTGTTGAAGTGGTATAGACCTTCCAGAAAATAATGGTGTGCATCCACATCAAGGTTGAACAGCTCCAACTCTGTTTGCGTCTGTTCGACAACCAGCCCAGCAGAAATTGCAGGCGTAAAACGATAAGCAGCCAGCCCTCGTACACCTGGGCTAGCCTCAAAGTCGAGGTAATCGTCATAGTCAAAATAACTGCCCCCCAGCCCTACCTCATAGGTAGGATCAGAGGCATGCGCCGACATCTGTGCTAAACCCACAGCAACGGTAACGGCTGCGACAATGAATGATTTTTTGAACATGTAAACTCCTTGTAGCAAGGCTGCCAGCAAGATTTCACTGCGCCGCACATTGCTGTCCTGAATGAAATTGGTCTGTCGGAGAGACAGCCGCGAAGGAGTTTAACGAGTTAGCGAAAACACACTGAGGTATCGCGCGCCAAAATCCACGTGCCTATTACACGTGCCTATTAACAGTGCGTTAGGCAGGACAGCATAAATCGAAAGTTTTACCGCTGTTTTAAGTGTTGGCGGTTTCTCTGAGACACCCGCCGGCGGGATTTCTTAGCGCCAGACTTACGTTCAGCGCTCAAATGCAAAAGCACAGCACGAGAACCAATCGAGTTTGTTCACCAGTTCATTCCCGGACGCCAGCCATTCCTGTCCGTTAACTAATGCATTTAACTTATGTTCCCGTCTCAGGCCGTTGCGGCGTATAAATCTACGTTTAACCCCGTTTATTAAGTGCCACCCAAAGTAACAACTAGACGCAGATCACACTATTTTGGTAACTGTTACCACACATTTAAGCGTTTTATATACGCTATAAGCATATATAAAATTACTGTTTATAACTAAAATTACGAACCGTTAGTCCAGAATCACAATATATAGCCAATTAAATGTTAACTAACGCTATATGTAGGCCAAACTCCAATTATGAGAATAATTATCGAATAAGCTGTAACAAAACTTTTATTTGCCAAAGGTGTTACCCATCGTTACAATGCGTAGCACAAGGTAACAGAAAGCCTTGAACGGAGGTCAGGAGAGACACTCCTGACATTCGGTATCAACCACCACCATAAAATCTTTATAGGAGATATTTTCGATGAACAAGCTTGCAAGCATAGCCTTGGTTGCGCTTCTGTCGAATGTGGCTGTTTCTGGTGAAGTTGGTGCCCTTGATCCTCAGAATTCCAGTGCTTCATCTTACGATGTCGCGCTTGCGGAGATAGGCTCCAGCAAAAGCTGGGTAGCTACGGACGACTTCCGCGTCGTGCCTGTTGAGACCGTGAACTCACGCCAGGAAGCGGAGCTCAACGCACACATGATTAGCGTCAACAGCAAAGTTAACGACAGTTTGAATGCTCTGATTGAGCAAAAGGTAGCGCAATCGCTGCGCTAATTGGTCTCTCTGAAGTTTGTAGTAGTGAGACCTGCAGTATAGCGTTTCGATTGCACTTTATTTGACCGGAGAAATATGCGCTCCGGTAACAGTTCCCTCATAGACACACCGGTTTATACCGAGTCTTGAGCCCTGCACTCCCTTCCTCTATAACAGTGCAGGGCTTTTTTTTGCCCATTTTTTTCGCTTTACGCGTCCGCCCTACTCTCCATCCTGACTAGTCCCATCCTGCCCAGACCCGTCCTGACCAGTTGCCGATTGAAAACAGGTCGCCAACTTATTTGCTAACAACGCAAGAAATGCTTCGTAGCTTTTCGTGGTTGCCGCGCTCGCCAGCAGGTCCACCACAACCAGGGGCGCGCCCAGTTTTTCGGCATAGGGCTGCGCCTGTGGCAACTCTTCAACATCCGCCAGCAAACATTGGCCCGGCAACATACGAGATTTCGCCTGCATTAAGGTGTGCACACTGATTTGCTGCTCGGGCACCTGCACCAGGCTTGCTGACTGTTTTATCCCCAGAGGGGTCAGCAGATGATGCAGACTCTCATGAAACACCAATACCCCAGCCTCTGTTGGCAGTGCGGCGAACCGTTGTTGCATCGCCTGAGTTTGCTGCCGCAAGCGAGCGTTGTAGGTACTCGCCGCAACCAGTACATTCGCTTCGGGGAACGCCAAAGCAAGTTTTTCTGCAACAGCGGTCACCAATTTGGTCATAGCACCTGCACTCAACCAAAGGTGGTAATCCACAACCGGCTTTTGCATCAATGCCGCAAAACCAACGACATTTTCTGGCCGGCGCTGGCCAATGGCTTTGGCCAGATACTGCTCCATCTCCGGCCCCACCCACACAACAATGCCCGCGGATTTAAGGCTGCGTAACTGAGAAACCTTGAGCGCGTGGTGGTGTGCGGATTGGCCGCGCGGCACGATGGACTCGACACTGACCTTGTCTGCCAGTGCCGCCTCATTGACTAAATCCTGTACCGCCAGAGCCAAAGGCGGCAGCGAGGTAACGATGCTAAAAGGCTCTGCCGGGGAATTGGACTCGGCTCCAGCAGTGTTCGCCAGCCCAAACAGGGCAGCGGCAAAAAGCATAACTAAAGATCGAACTTGCATAGGGAAAACACGAACACATTGTGTAAACGTTATATGATAACATAACTACTCAATAATATTGCTGTCACATTCTTATGTCTTCAACAGAACGCAGCCACGACCACACGGCCTGCATAAAATCCGCGCTGCACAATGCCGATCTCGTATGTCGCCGTGCTGGCGCACGCCTGACGCCCCTGCGTCGGCAAGTGCTGGAGCTGGTGTGGCAAAGTCATAAGCCACTGGGGGCCTATGCGTTGATGGAAATGCTGCAGGCAAATTCAGACCGTAAACGCGTTGCCCCCCCGACGGTGTACCGCGCGCTGGACTTCCTTATCGAACAACGCCTGATTCACAAGGTTCACTCGTTAAACGCTTACCTTGGCTGCAGCAACCCACGCAGCGACCACAGTGACGCGCTGTTTATTTGTACCCAGTGCGGCTTTACTGAGGAGGTGCCGAGCCATTCCATCCAGCAGGCAATAAACCTCAGCGCCTCACAACAGCGCTTCACAGTGCAACAAAAAGTGCTGGAAATTGTAGGTATCTGCGGCGAATGCCGGGGGAGTAAAGGGTGATCACACTTACCGATGTCTGTAAAAGTTATGATGGCCGGACAATTCTCGACAGGATTAATTTCACCCTTGGTGAACGCGAAATTTGCACGCTTATTGGCCCAAATGGCGCGGGTAAAAGTACCTTAGTCAAACTGATTGCCGGATTGGAATTACCGGATGCAGGCACCATTCAACGCGACCCTCGCCTGCGTATTGGCTATGTACCACAAAAATTGCGTATGGAAGCCAGTATGCCTCTTAAGGTCAGCCGATTCTTAAGCTTGGCAGACCCTCTAAAAGTCAACCGCGCCAGTGTATTGGAGCAGCTGGGCATACTGCATATCGGCAACAGTCAAATGCACAGTCTCTCCGGCGGTGAATTACAGCGGGTACTGCTTGCGCGAGCGATATTGCGCAAACCGCAGCTGCTGGTATTGGATGAACCACTGCAAGGCGTCGACGTCGCCGGCCAGGTTACGCTCTATCGCTTAATTGCGTCTCTGCGCACCCAACTCAACTGTGCCGTATTGATGGTGTCTCACGATTTGCATCTGGTCATGGCGCAGACAGATTCGGTTATTTGTCTGAATCAGCATGTTTGCTGTCACGGCAAGCCGGAAAGTGTCAGTCGACACCCGGAATACCTTCGTCTGTTCGGTCGCAGTGTTGCGGATGACCTTGCCGTCTATACCCATCATCACGATCATCAACACAATTTACACGGCGACGTTGTTTCGTCGTGCGGGCACCACCATGATTGACCTTTTCACGCTGCAAATAATCGCGCTGCCATTAATCGCAGGCATGGGCATTGCCGCCATCGCAGGCCCTTTGGGCAGTTTTGTAGTGTGGCGACGCATGTCATATTTCGGTGACACCCTAGCCCACTCAGCGCTGGTTGGCGTAGCTCTGGGTGTATTCGCCGGTATAAATCTTACCCTTGCTATGGTGTTGGGCGGTGTGGTCGTCAGCCTCAGTTTGTGGCAATTGCAAAAGCAACGATCGCTCGCCGCGGACACCCTGCTGGGCATCCTTTCTCACAGTAGCCTGGCACTGGGGTTGATTGGGGTCAGTCTACTCGCCAGCGCGAAGGTAAACTTGTTCTCCTATCTATTCGGCGACCTGCTGACGGTAAACGCCAGTGATTTACTGATGATTTACCTGGGTGGAATGATCTGTCTGGCACTGCTGGTGTTCTTCTGGCGGCCGCTGCTAATGACCGCGATAGATGAGGACCTTGCCCGCGTTGAAGGTATAGCCGTAGAAAAACTGCGCCTGTTATTGATGGTGTTAATGGCTGTGGTTATCGCGTTAAGTATGAAACTAGTCGGCGTTTTATTGATTACTGCTCTGTTGATTATTCCCGCAGCAACTGCACGTCGGTTAACTCAGTCACCGGAAGCGATGGCTTTGCTCGCTGCCTCCATTGGCGTTATTGCGGTGGTTGGCGGATTGTTCGCCTCTGTTGTACTTGATGTACCAGCCGGCCCTGGAATAGTTCTTTGCGCCGCAGCACTTTTCGTTCTATCCTTACTCAAACACGCGCGCTAGCGCCTGTGATTTTTTCCCGCGAGCGAGAGAAACCCAGCACCCGATTTTTCCTGTGCTATGGTTTTTTTAATTCGCAGAAAAACTACAGGACGTACAATGCGGTGGAAAATCAGTCAGTGTAGAACCAAGCTAAGTTTACGCATTTTTTTATTAAGCCTGGCTTTAATTGCTGGCTGCGTTAAATCACCACGCATCTACGATGTACAGCGTCACACAGTAGATAACGCCGTGAGTTTACCCCAGAACTGGACGCCCGCTACCCGCGACCATATGAACCAACTAAGCTTTGGTTCTCGCCTGATTCCTTACGAGTGGTTTTACGCACTAGAGCAAGCCGACTCTGATACGCGTTTTTTCTCTCACCAAAACATTCAAGAGCTTGGCTTTATTCCGAGTAATGTTTCAGAACAGAATGCCGATGGCTTACCCATAGGTTTTGTTGCGGACGAATGGCGCGGTGAAAAATGGCTGGGTCTCACCTGCACCGCCTGCCATACCGGACAGCTCCATTTCCGCGGCCAGACTTTGCTGATCGAAGGCGCGCCCGGAATGTTCGACTTTCAAGCTTTCGAAAAGGGACTCTTTCGCGCGCTGCAAACCCTCCTGACAGACAACAACAAGTACCAGCGTTTCACCAGGCAGCTGCAACCAGAAAACCCGGGTGAACTCATTGCCGCCTTGAACGAACGGGTAAGATTCATGAATGCGCGGCTGAAAGCCAATCGCACCACCGTACCTTATGGCTACGGTCGCCTAGACGCGTTCGGACAAATATTTAACGCGGTTAGCGCCGCCGCGCTCGAATTACCCGACAACACACACACTGCAAACGCGCCGGTGAGTGTGCCGGTGTTGTGGGACGCCTCACACCTGGATGTGGTGCAGTGGAATGCGTCCGCCGTCAATAAAGAGCCCGGTCCTCTCGGTCAGAATGTCACCACAGCACTTGCGGTATACGGCACGTTAGAACTGGATAAAAAAACCCTGCTTGGCTACAGCAATTCAGTAAACATCCGGAATTTGGGCACAATACAGCGGCACTATTACGACCTAATGTCGCCCCAGTGGCCCCAGGATATTCTTGGCACGATAAACACTGGCCTGGTACAAACAGGAGCAGCGCTCTACCAGAGCCACTGTGCCAGCTGCCATGTCGTGATCGATAGCCGCAACCCAAAACGCCAGTTGAGAGCAACAGTGGTACCGCAAAATATTATTGGTACAGACCCGGTGATGACGCAAAATTTCGCCGCAGCAAAAGCCCGCACCGGCAAACTCGAAGGGCGTAAAATCGTCGCTGGCCTCAAGGGGAACAAACTCCCGACTGTTGCACCTACTTTGGATATAGTGACTCACTTGGTCTCCAGTGTGATGGCGAATCGACCACTGGCAAGTATCAACGCAATAATGACCGAGCGCCAACCACAATATGAATACGAAGTGGATAGAAAGGCATTGAATTATAAAGCGCGTCCATTAAACGGGCTTTGGGCCTCAGCACCATTTTTACACAATGGTTCGGTGCCCACGATTTACGACCTGCTGCTGCCCGCAGCGGAGCGACCGAAAGTGTTTTTGGTGGGAGATGTGGATTTCGATCCGCAGCGGTTGGGATTATCCCAATCGGGTGGGACCTATCGATCGACTTACGACACCTCGCTGTATGGCAACAGCAATCAGGGGCACGAAATCGCTACACATCTAAGCGAAAAAGACAGGCTGGCATTACTCGAATACTTGAAAACACTATAGTTGCAGAAAAATCGTTAAAAAATTAACGAAACAGAACCGATTCACCTACCCGGTCAATCAATAGTTTTCGGTAGTACTCCGCTTTCGCAATCTGTAAAAATTCGAGTGGATTATAGTCATCGGTTATTACCGGCGCATTGCCTGCAGGAATATTCACTTCACGTTGTGCCAGCCATTGGGCAGTACCCTTTGAGCTGGGATGCAAGCCAGGATTAAGTGGTGCGTCGGACACAATAAACACATAATCCGAAAAATCCTCGCCGAGCCTGGGCACATAGTTTTTCCGATGAGCAAAAACGGCGTCTAGCGTGGCGGCGATTGACTGTACCGGTTTCAATCGTGTTGGGTCAGTAAATCCAACAAAATTAACCGCAAGCACACCATTTGGCGTGAGTCGGCTTTTCAATAATTGAATCATTTCTTCGCTGAGCAAATGAAACGGCTCTGCGCCGCCAGTGAAACAATCGTGAATAATCAGGTCATACTTTTGATTTTCCAATCGTTGCACCTGATAACGAGCATCGCCGACGATAACCTTTCCTGTCGGGCGGAAATTAAAAAAGTCGACCGCACTTTTGGCTACCGCGGGATCGATTTCGATTGCATCTGTAGCAATTCCAAACTTGGCAAGATCGGCAACAAGATGGCCTGCCCCCAAACCGATCAACAAGGCTTTTTCACTTTCGAGCTTAAACCAGGGCAAAGTGCGCACGATACTTTGATACCCCAAAAGCCCCTGCCCTGTTGGCAGATGTTCGACGCCGATGGTTGATGCATCGGACATCAACCAGCGCAAATCTTTCTCTGGCTGATCAACAACCCTTACCCAACCGTAGTGGGTTTCCTGCTCAAATAACACATTGTAATTTTCGTAGGATTTTGCAGACGCATTTGCCGCCTGTGCTCCCACGCCGATCACCACCAGTAATCCAGCGATCAACCACGGCCACAAGCGGGTGGCTAATTTCATACGGTGGCGTTCGTATATTACTAAGAGCAACGCGAGCAGCAAAAGCACGAGTGCTAGCGCCCATAAAATTGCGTGAGTTCCGAACAAAGGCAGCAGATAAAAACCCAGCACCAGGGTGCCAAGCACGCTGCCAATAGTACTGATTGCGTAGACATTACCCGCAGTTGCACCCACCCGCTCAACCCTGGCAGTGGCCATTTGAATCACCAGTGGGCCCGCCATACCTAGCATTAACAATGCCGGGGTAAATAGCACAAAAGCGCTTGCCAGCGCGCCGCCGCGTAATCCCAGCCCGTTAAACATAAGTTGCACCGGCTGGCTTAAAACCGGGATAGCGGCAATAAAAACGGACGCCGTAAATACCGCATGGGGCAATCGCCATTGCCCTCGATTTGCGGCGAAAAAGCCGCCGAGGTAATAGCCGAATGCCAGTGCCAGCAACGACACTGACAGTAACGAGGACCACACCACCAAGCTAACGCCATAGTACGGGCCAATAATTCGCGTACCCAGAAGTTCGACCATCATCACTGCAGCACCAGTGACGGATACGGTGCCGTAAAAAACAAAGTTATCCAGTTTTGCCTGGGAGCCTTTCTGTACTGTCGGCTGTTTACTCATACCCAATGTCTCGTTAACTACGTGCGATTAACACGATTAATTCATACAGCTCTCGCCTGTGACTTTTACACCCAGCGGTGCATTTTCTCCGCCTTTTACGCCACTAAATTTAAATGTGACTGTCTGCCCGGGAGCAATTTCAGCGTTCCACGACAAGTACTCTCCCGTATAGGGGTTATTGCCCGATAGGGCCACATCGTCAGCATCGATAATGGCTGAACCGTCGGGGTATTCCCAAGTAACCGACCAACCATTAACAGGGTGGTTTCCTTTGTTAATCAGGCGGATCTCACCCGTAAACCCATATTGCGTCACACTGGAAATAATGTGTTCACACAGTAAAAACTGTTTGTCTGTGGGTTTATCGGGTTTCGGTTGGGCTGGCTCCTGTGCAGACTCTAAGGGTTGAGCTTGCGCGGGCTCGGCGGGGGTAGGAATATTTTTTTCGCTGGTCACCGTTTTTTCAGCCGGCTTTTCCGAGTGGAATTTTAGTGGCTGAACCGGTGGCGAATCGGTCATCTTAGGGACAGGGGTAAGTGAAACTTTATTCGCGGTTGACGGCCCCCTGTTTACGACAAGCAATACAGCACCAACAACTACAAAAAGCAATAACACAAGCAAGAGACTTTTTTTCATTCTTGTACCGCTCTTGTTTTACGACATTATCAGAACCAAACCGCGCCTGACTCACTGCAAATTACATATCGTCTAACGGCTGATACGAACAACGAAAACCTGTTAACTAAAGAAAACTAACCCGGCGTTGCCGGGCTAGAAAACACCTAAAAACCGATGGAGGCAAGGGAACAATCCCCGCCTCCCGGCAATTATTGAATATTGGTGCAGGTGTTGCGACCTATACAGGTCTGCTGATTTTCGTTGTGCCACCCACTATCAGCGTTTTGACAGATAGGCACCATCCATCCATACCAGTTACAGGTTCCGCCAGTCGTGCTGCCGGAAGAGCTGGAGCTGCTGGAGGAGGAGCTTGAACTTGAGGAGCTGGATGAAGAGCTTGAGCTGCTGGAAGACCCGCCAGTAGAACTGGAACTTGAGCTGGAACTTGAGCTGGAACTAGACGATGAGCTGGAACTGGAGCTCGAGGATGAGGAAGAAGACGTACTGCTACCACTGCCGCCGCCACCAAAGTCTACGTCAACGCAGCTGAAAAAACGCTCGTAAGTATGTTCGTTACGACCCCACTCAGCAAAAATCACATGGCGTCCTGATCGGGATGGAACATTACAGGTAACATTGATGTGGCTGTTTGCCATATCGGCTTCTACTGCAGAGTTAGTGCTGAAGTCGCCAGGCACAATGCTTTCATCACAGAACGGCTGATCTTCGAAATCGGCCCAGGTAAGTTCACGCGTAGGGTCGAACGAGAAGCCAGGCTTGGTGATGTAGAACACCAGCTCTTCAGTATCGCTGAAGTGCGGACCATAGCTGATATCCCAAACAAAAGTTTGCTGGCCAGAGTTAAACGACGTTACCGGCCAATTGGCTGGAGTATCGTAGGGTGCGGGGTTCCAGGTTTCGCCATCGAAGCCACACACGTGCTCGGTACCTTTTACAACTTTGCGACCTTCGTGGTGCGCAACCACACTCATAAAGTTGTACCAGTGGGAGTTTTGACCGCCCGCTGCACGGTAATTAGCGAAGGCTTCGTCACACTTGGCACTGCTGGGGTTATCGGGTTTTTGCTCGGCACCACAGTGTTGCTGACGAGAAGGGGGGCTTTCGATGTAGCCGTGACCGAAAGCCAATCCTGCGAAACCGAATAGCGCGACGGCAGCAGAGGCTTTAACAAATTTTGAAGCAAACATGGTTGTTTCTCCTGGTTGCATTGGAAGTTTTCAGTTTTGAGCGGGTCATCCTTGGAATAGGGAGTTTTACCTTTGGTTGCGGTAACACTCGCCGGCGCAGTGAGCTCTAAGCTCTTTTTCCATTAATTGCATCACCTTATTATTTTTATTGTCGCAACTTGACCACACGGTTTTGCTCAATCGGAAAGAGACGCAAACTCGGAGTGGGCTAACGCGGTAAAACCCTGAATCTACACGGGTTTTTCTCAGCTGCTGAACCTCCCACTTTTTTATTATTATCAGTAAAAGTGATGAGGCTATTTTCTCAGCGAGCTTGGTGAGCCAGAACAGTATTCTCTGAAGCTGGACGATTAATCAACAGGTAGATTATGGATTTCTGAAATAATGGCGCAAAAATCAACACACAAGATCAAGCAAAAACCCCTAGCGCGATAATTCGCTATGTATAAAAACGCATTAATTTAATTTTCTAATTTATTCAGTCGTTATTTCACACGAATTTTTTATTTTGCCACCCCAGCAAACCACCCAAATTTATCAATGGCATAAACCAAGACTATCAAGCGCTTTTTAAGGTAGTCCTTTGGTCCAGTTTTTTATTCGTATTTTTGTATGCATTTTTTAACCGCCAATGAATTTTTCGACTGTGTTAGATCGTCCAGACTCTAATTCCAATCGCATGTATTTATAAACGAGAGATACAAGCGAGAGACACAAAACAGACACGTGGGCGCTATATCCGGATATTAGTTCCAACCGTGCGAGTTCTCACAAGCATTGCAAACCAGGTTTCATTTTACTATGGAGTGTTACCAAATTCCCCACCACAGTAACACTGCCATAGAACTCGCGCGGTATACTCGCTTGATCCAACTCGTTCATAAGCGAAAAAAAATAGGTCTCCTTTTCCAGATTTGTTAGCCACGCCTTTTTTATAGCCCAGCTAACTGGGCTATAAAAATTTCAACAAAAAAAAACTAGGTAGGTCGACGACATAAACTCGGCAACCTGGCTTTCAACAAATAGCTCACTACAAAATGAGGAGACTCGGCAGCTAAAAATGGATTCTATGTGGGGAGGCTTTGTCCAGCCGAGGTTTTAAACGCGAAGGTTAAAGCGGCTGCGATTGTGGCTTTTGAAATACCTGGTCTACCGCCGCGATTATTTTTAACTGAGCAACCGTCGCAGGGTGCTGAATTTCAGCCGAACGAATCAACAAGCGGTGCAGCGCATTTATTCTGCCAGTAGAAAATTCATGTTTACAAGGCTGGAGTACCGCACGAACCTCAGTCGCAAGATCGCCTATTTCCCGCAACATATGATGACTTGCTGAATACAATTCGGACGCGCGATTATTTGCCACGTTAAATTCATTTTCGAACAAGGTAATAATCGCGCTTTTCAGTTCGCGTGTTGTACTGGTTTCACACGTCGCAACGCCGACTGTGAGTAACGCTGTTGCATCTATCGGATCGAACAAATTGTGGCAAGGGTTTCCGCTGTACTTATTTTTCCACTCGCGCTGGCGAAGCCAGTAAAGCGGATTGAAAACATTTAAGGATCGACCGGATCGCTGCTGGCGATACAGCGCCCATACCAGGCCTGTAATCGCGGTAAGCAACGCAATGAGGATGTGCATGAAAAACCGTCCTGTTGAACACTCGTCACTGGCTCGGTCGCTCGCAAACACACAACCCCAGTGTCCACGCCTGTCGTTATAGGTGGCCTCCCAGTAGTCGAAAGATCACCCACAGCTTCGGCAATTACGACAGATGCTAGTCGAATTAAAAAGTGCTACAAATGACTTTTTCACACTAAGAACATGATTATTCACACGCCAAACACTCTTATTACGTTTAGTTATGTTGGGTACAAAGTGTCTGAGGTGGACACATCCGTTGTTTCTTTGGCGGGACATTCGCCCTGCCAGCCAGGGCGCTCGGTAAATAAGGAGTCAAGCCGACAGTCGATTCGATCCCATACTGGCTGAACAATCTGACCATCGAACTGCCTAGCTGCGCGGCGTGAGTAGTAACTGATGATTATCCTGGTCGATCTGAAAATGGAAGCGGCTTAATACGTTCATCCCCAGGAGACCGTCGATTTGTCCACCGAGGTTTACCTCCTGCACAGAGACTTGCATATCGTTCAACTGAAATTCGCCAAATTGGGCACTGGCCACCTGCATTAGACGCCCCTGAGCGACACCGTTTGCGGTATTGAAATAGCGCCACCCCATGTCCTGCCAGCCAGTGGCGGAAATTTGCTGGCCGAACGCACGGGTGTTTAACATAGTAATACTGGCGCCAGTATCCAGCATCAAACTTACCGGCTCACCGTTGTTCAAGCGCAGCTCGACCAGATAGTGGTCGCCGACCGGGCGCAGCGGAACACTGCTCGCAAAGCCCGGCGACGAGCTGGCCTGGTATTCCCCTTCATCCGCCCACAGCTCCCGCAATTCTTGCGCTTTGCGGCGCCAGCTAGGGTCGGATGAAATTTCGTCCAAATAGCGAAACGCGGTTTTGTCATCGCCCTGCATAAGCAGAAGCTCAGCGTAGCGGTATTTGTCCCCGGAACTTGCGACTCCCAATAGCGTGAGTTGCTCATAAAAACTTGCCAGGCCAAACCAATCTTCCGCCGATGCTAATTGTGCATCGTAACGTACTACGAACTTATACAGCTGCTCTCGCACCTGGCTGCGCTCGATGCGGCTGGTGGCGTAGCTGTCGGCTTGAATAAAACTGTGTAGCGCTTCATTGATATAGCCTTTCGCCCAGTTGTACTGCGCTTGCAGCAATATCACTTTAATATCGTTGTAGCGGTAATTTAACCAGGTTTCGGCGAGCTCAGAGAACGCCCGCAACTCAGCGTTACTCAATTTAAGCTCCAGATGCTGATATACCATCGCGCGCCAGCTTTGTAGCTCGCTTTCGCTTAGCGCAGATTCCCTGGCCGTGTAGAAATTCACAGCTTGTTGATACTGCTGGTTATTCAGGAGTGTTTCGAAGGTCGCCGCGTCATTATTTCGCGCACTAAGCTGTTGTAACGCTGAATCGCCAGCCGGAACGGTGCGACTGTTGTCCGGTTCGCTCTCAGTTGGCGCATCCGCTGCTGGTGCAGGTGAGTCCACAAACACGGGTACGTATTTGTCCTTCTCAAGCACGATTTGTGTTTGCGTAGACGGCGTTTTGCCGGTCGATAGCCCGTCCCGGCCAGTAAATTGATCGCGAACAACCCATCCCGCAGAAAATGCTGCGCCTATTAGCAATACCTGTTTAAGCACGCTCACTGGTTCACCTTGGTGTGTTTTTCTATTCGATCAAAAATTAAAAACAGGGTTTCACAGGCGGAAATTCACCCCGCGTCTATTTAATTGCCGGGTGAATACATATTTTGACAAATGATGGGGAAGCCCGGGTGAACCCCAGGCTATTAAACCAGAAAGGAGATTACAAGAACGCGGGCTTTATACCCAGCTCACCGCAGCTTTTCGAGAACAGGAATAACCGCTGGCTCAACGCCACGCCACAAGCGAAATGACTCTGCTGCCTGACCAACCAGCATGCCCAGACCATCGCTGAGCTGCTGCACCCCCATATCGCGCGCAAATTCGAGAAACGGCGTGAGGTCATCCGCATACATCATGTCGTACACCGCCGTATGCTCGCCAAAACAGCCAAAGTGAACGGGAGGTACTTCGCCGGCAATACTGGCGGAAGTGCCGTTAATAATCAGATCAAACGGCTCGGAAGGTAAGTTGTTATAGCTGTATCCGTCCACTTTACCGAAGCTGGTAAATTGCTTCGCCAGCTCCTCAGCTTTAGAGCGGGTGCGGTTGGCAATGGCAATACTCGCAGGGCTCTGCTGCAGAATCGGCAGCAATACACCACGTACAGCACCTCCGGCGCCCAACAGCAGTATTTTTTTGTTTTCCATTGGCCAGTTGAGCCGCTGCACAATATCGTGTACCAAACCAGCACCATCAGTGTTATCGCCGATGATCTCGCCATCTTCAAGGCGTGCCAAGGTGTTAACCGCACCAGCAAGCTGCGCCCGCTCGGTGAGTAATTTGGCGAATTGAAACGCCTCCTGCTTGAATGGCACAGTAACATTGGCACCGGCGCCACCGGCCGCAAAGAAGTTTTCCGCTGCCGACATAAACGCATCCAGCTCCACCAGTTCACGGGTGTACTCCAAATGCTGATCGGTTTGCTGGGCAAATGCGCGATGGATCTCGGGTGACTTCGAGTGCTCTATAGGGTTGCCGAATACACAGTATCGGTCGATTGTTTCAGTCAAGATAACCACTCCCTCGGTTGTAAATAATTATCGTAAAGGCTGGCTTCAGGGCTGCCGGCTTCCGGTTGCCAATCGTACTCCCAGCGAACCAGTGGCGGCAGCGACATTAAAATAGACTCAGTGCGACCGCCGGTTTGCAGACCAAACAAGGTGCCGCGATCGTACACCAGATTAAATTCCACGTAGCGACCACGGCGATACAATTGGAACTGCCGCTCCCGCTCACCGTAGGGCAGGTGTTTTCGACGCTCTACAATGGGCAAATAGGCACGGCAATAACTGTCACCAACAGATTGCATAAACGCAAAGCTGCGGTTGAACCCCCAGTGGTTTAAATCATCGAAAAATAAACCACCAATACCGCGGGGTTCCTGTCTATGCTTCAAGTAGAAATACTCGTCGCACCAGCGCTTGTATTCAGTATAGACCCCAGCCCCAAACTCTTCACAGGCATCCGCCGCTGTTCGGTGCCAGTGCCGACAATCTTCCTCGTTACCGTAGTAGGGTGTCAGATCGTAGCCGCCGCCAAACCACCACACCGGCGCTTCGCCCGGCTTTTCGGCAATAAAAAAGCGTACATTGGCATGACTGGTGGGGACATACGGGTTGCTCGGGTGAATCACCAGCGACACGCCCATAGCCTCGAAGCTGCGGCCGGCAAGTTCAGGCCTGTGGGCGGTGGCTGATGCCGGCATAGCCGCGCCCATCACATGAGAAAAATTTACTCCACCCTTCTCAATCACCGCGCCGTCGGTGAGCACGCGGGATTCCCCACCGCCACCCTCCGCACGCTGCCAGGTGTCAGCCGCGAAACGACCGCCGCCGTCAACGGCTTCAAGCTGGTTGCAGATGCGTTGTTGCAGATCGAGAAGATAGGATTTAACCGCCGCTTTATCGGGCGTATCGCTGGGGTTGGCCATGCCTGTTCCTGTAATTCAGGGGCGAATTATTTGCCCGCTGCGCAAATCGCGTATGACTGACGGGGTTGGATTGCCGCCAACGCGGCCAGGCGCATAGTAAACGCTATCGCGGAAATAATGGCGCACCTGAGTCGCATCCCGCGCGGGTCTCAGTGCCTGTGGGTTTGCCGAGGTCGACACTATCGGCCCGCCGTATGCCTGACACAGCGCCCGCACAACCGGGTGAGAAGACACTCGCACCGCAATAGTTGCATGCTGGCCACACACATTTGCCGGAATTCTGCCGTGATGAGGTATGAGCCAGGTATTCGGACCCGGCCAGGAGGCGGAGAGCTGTTGCTCCTGCGCTGGCGTAATGCCTTGCAGGAGCCACTGGATTTGCGCCGCGGACGCGGCGACGATAATCAGCCCTTTTTCAGGTTTGCGCCGTTTTAGCCAGAGGACTTTGTCGACAGCGTGCTGATTGAAGGGATCGCATCCGAGGCCCCATACCGCCTCCGTTGGATAGGCAATAACATCGCCTTTGTTCAATGCATCAACGCAGCGATGAATCGCGGGGTGGGCTCGGTAATCCATCAAGGAACGCCTTAGCGATTCTTCAGTTTTTCCTGCAGCGCAGCGTCTTTTTCCTGCACTTGTTGCGCATTGGCGGCGCGCTCGTCGATCAGTTTCTGATGCATGGCGGCATCGCCAACACCAATAATCTGAGCGGCCAGGTAGGCGGCGTTTTTTGCACCCGCTTTACCAATCGCAACGGTGGCAACTGGAATACCACCAGGCATTTGTACGGTGGACAGCAACGCGTCGAGACCGTCCAGGGAACCGTCGATTGGTACGCCGATAACTGGCTTAAGGGTGGTCGCAGATACCGCACCGGCCAGGTGAGCGGCCATACCGGCAGCACAGATAAAGGCTGCACAACCGCGCTTGTCCGCGTCCACAACATAATCGTGGGTCGCTTTCGGTGTACGGTGGGCAGAGGTGACTTTGGCTTCGAAAGGAATCTCGAGTTTTTCGAGAACGGTGAAAGCAGCTTCCATGATCGGCAGGTCTGAATCGGACCCCATCAAAATCGCGACAAATGGTTGGCTCATAACATTGGCTCCAGTAATTAAGAACGTCGTAAATCGCTGTAATTTATAGGGTTTTTACAGGATTTCGGGTAAAAATTAGTGAGGCCGGGCAAGGTACTCTAATTGGCGTGAAAGGACAAGTCTGGCACGGAACTATGTTTTAGGCGCATATATCCGGTACCGACATTCGCCACCAGCCCCTTAAGCTCTAAGGTTAGCAGGCAGGCCATTACATCGCCCACGGGCAGCTCTGTGCGTTCAGCAATTTCGTCGATGGGGGTCGATTCGTAGCCGAGCTGTTCGAGAATAATCGACTCTTCTTCCGTGGCCACAATTTCTGACTGCTGGGGTTCGTCGGCGACCTTGTCGAGATCCAATTGCTGCCATTGGAGACGAAGAAAATGCTGTAACTCGTCGACAATATCTTTCGCGTCGTCCACCAGCTTGGCACCTTCCCGAATAAGCTGGTGGCAACCTTTGGCGAGGGGGTTATGGATGGAACCAGGAATCGCAAAAATCTCCCGGTTTTGCTGAATGGCATAGCGCGCGGTAATCAATGAGCCACTGCGCGGCGCCGCTTCCACGACCAGTACGCCATAACTTAAACCGCTAATAACCCGGTTGCGTTGCGGAAAGTTGGCGGGTAGCGCCGTGGTACCCAGCGGGAACTCACTAACCAAAGCACCACCGGTTTGCACAATTTGATCGGCCATCTGCTTATTGCGCTGCGGATATACCTGGTCGATACCGGTGCCCAGCACCGCTATGGTTTTGCCTTGCGCAGCCAGCGCGCCCTGATGTGCAGCAGAGTCCACCCCCAACGCCAGCCCGCTGGTCACCACAAAACCGGAAGCTGCCAGCTCACGGCTGAAGTCGAACGCGGAACCGCGCCCGGAAGGCGTGGGGTTGCGACTGCCGACCACAGCGATCTGGGGAAATGACAACAACCGGGCATCGCCTGCCACATAGAGCACAGGCGGTGGGCGTTTTATTTCGCGCAATAGCTCTGGATAGTATTCGTGATCGGTATCGAGAATTTCGATGTTGTTGTTCTCGCACCACTCAAGGTCGGCGGCCATCAATTTGGCCAGGCGGGAATTATCGGCTTCGTGCTGGAATTCGCGCAGCAGCTGGCGCGCTTCCTCATTGAGCAGATCGGCGAGAGATTCGGGAGAGGTATTGAGCACACCCAAAGCACTGGGCGAACGCTCCATCAACTTCCAAAAAGTGCTGGCACCAACACCGGGGAGGTATTGTAAAAGCAGCTTCTGTTGTACCACGCTTAACATGTTGTAAACGTCCATCCGTGGGGTTTAGTGTTCTGAATGCTAACAGTGACTCGTGGTAATGTCACTGCTAGCGTTGGAATAAGCTTGGTTAAATTTATGGATTAGTGACGCGATCGGAAACCGATATTCCACGCTCAGCTTCCAAAACCAATCCAAGACTGACCTTGTCGAACACCCGAAATACCATCATCAGGCCCGCACGCTCGTCCGGAAGTTGCACCCGCTCCTGGGTAACGCGATCGATAATTTTTCCGCCTTTCTTATAAATTGCCATCACGTTACCGGGCGCAAGGCCCTCGCGACCGCCGCGATTAATTACCACAACATCCATATTGCCCACCTGGTGTACGCCACCCTCAACCGCCAGGATAACCCCGTTGATGTCGGATTCGGGAGGCGATGGGTAAAAGGTGGAGTCTATCGCGCGCTGCTCTTCCCGCAACAAGAGGTCGCCTGCGCGGATTTCTTCCGTGGTTCGGGAAATACTCAGTGTTGCCACTTCACCCGACACCCTCACCAGCGAACCTGTACCTATATCTCGCGCAAGCACGCCCAGCTTCTCGCGGGTTTCCGGGTCGACGAACGTCTCTCCGCGACGGTAAATACCGTATACCTGCTTGCCTTCCGGAAACTCGCCGCGCGCATAGAGACTATCGCCAGCGCCAACCACCAAATGCTCATCCATGCCCGCCAATACCCAGGGCGCACCCTTCAGGTCGGCTTCGTCAACAATACGGCTGCGAGACAAAAAGCTGTTTATTTTGTCCAACGGAATAGTTTCGATGGCTTCACCCGCGCTGAGTACGCGCGCTTGGGGCGAAAGTTTATACACATTGCCACGGCTCTCGATTGTGAGTCGTGGCTTGCCATCCATATAGATCAGGCGGATGACATCGCCAGGGTAAATGAGGTGGGGATTGGCAATCTGGGTGTTCACATGCCAGATCTCAGGCCACATCCAGGGATTCTTGAGGAAGGTTGCGGAAATATCCCACAAGGTGTCGCCTTTAACCACTGTATAGGTCGCCGGGACAGGATCATTCAGTTCCGGCACCTCTGCAGCCTGAGCTAGTGCAAATAGGGGGCTAGCCAGAAGTAGCAGGGCGGCGAGCAGGCCAGACAATTGCTTATTCATCTCGAGAGTCCTGTTCAGATCGGCGCTGTTGTCCCTTCACCCTTGGCCAAAGTGCAGGAGTAAAATCAGCCGCTAACCGTTATAATGGATGAAGAAACCCGGCCAGGCGCGCAGGATTGTCTGAAAAAGTTACTTGCGACCGGCCACAAAAAAACAGTATAACTCCTGTTTGATCATAATGTTAGCAGCGAAAGTTGCCTAGTTACTAGAAGTTTGTCACGTAATGGCACTGTTACCTATATTAGAATTTCCAGACGCCCGCCTGCGCACGGTTGCAAAACCAGTAGAGCAAGTGGACGAACGCGTGCGCGCGATTATCGACGACATGTTCGAAACCATGTACGACGCGCCGGGCATTGGCTTGGCGGCAACACAGGTGAATGTGCACGAGCAGATTATTGTTATCGACATCAGCGAGAATCACGATGAACCACTGGTGTTTATCAATCCACGCATCGACGTCCTCGACGAAACCCTGTTCGATTATGAGGAAGGCTGCCTCTCGGTGCCTGGCTTTTATGAAGAGGTTACCCGCCCCCGTCATGTGCGCGTTACCGCGCTGAACCGCGACGGAGAAGAGTTTGTGCTGGAACCGGAAGGCTTGTTAGCGGTGTGTATCCAGCACGAAATCGATCACTTGAAAGGCAAACTGTTCGTCGACTACGTATCTAATATCAAGCGCCAACGTATTCGTAAAAAGCTCGAAAAACAACACAAAGAGCGCGCCTGATTCCGACCCGCCCCATAACACACAAGGTTCGCTGTGAATTCGCACAGACGCAGACTCATATTCGCCGGTACGCCGGAATTCGCCGCCGCGCACCTGCGCGCCCTACTCGCCAGCGAGCATGACATTGTTGCCGTTTATACCCAGCCGGACCGCCCGGCCGGGCGCGGCAAAAAGCTGACTGCGAGCCCGGTAAAAGCCCTTGCCCAGGAACACGATCTTCCGGTTTATCAGCCCGCGTCTCTGCGTGCCGCCGAAGCCCAGGCTGAACTCGCTGCATTGGGTGCGGATGTCATGATAGTGGTGGCCTATGGGCTGATTTTGCCACAGGCAGTGCTCAATGCACCGCGCCTTGGCTGCTTGAATGTGCACGGTTCGATTCTGCCCCGCTGGCGCGGTGCAGCACCCATTCAACGGGCAATTGAGGCGGGAGATACCCATTCCGGCGTGACCATCATGCAAATGGACGCAGGTCTCGACACAGGTGCGATGTTGCTTAAGCGCGAATGCCCTATTCAGACTAACGACACCGCCAGCGATCTGCATGATCGGCTCGCGGAACTGGGCCCACCCGCGTTACTGGACACTCTGGCACAACTCGAAGATCTCACACCTGAAGCGCAAGACGATAGCCAGGCGAATTACGCCCACAAAATTGAAAAAGCGGAAGCAGTGCTGGACTGGCGATTGCCCGCTCTACAGCTGCATCGCCAGATTCGCGCCTTCAACCCGTTCCCGATCTGCTACACATTGCTCGACGATGATCGTCTGCGCATTCACAGCGCGGAACTCTGCGACCTGAGCGGTGAATCAGGCACAGTGGTAGCCGCCGACCGTGAGCGCTTGGTTATTGCGTGCGGTGAGGCATCGTTAGCGGTAACCCGCTTGCAATTGCCCGGCAAAAAGGCAATGACACCGGCTGAATTTGCCAACGGGCACAGTCATCTCTGCCCGGTGGGTACGCGCCTGGGCCTTCCGCCACAGGGAGAGCAGCATGGCTGATGCCCGCGTGCAAGCCGCACGGACGCTCGGCGAGGTGCTGGCAAAACACTGCTCACTCAACAAACCGTTCGATACCGGTATTAATAAGCTCGACGAACGTGATCGGGGTCTTTTCCAGGAGCTCTGTTACGGCACTTTGCGTTGGTATCATCGATTAGAAGCCATTGCCGGCGAACTTCTGCAAAAACCCCTGCGTAATAAAGACCAGGATGTGTATGCGCTGCTGTTAATCGGTTTGTATCAACTTGAATATCTGCGCGTACCCGACCACGCCGCCATCTCCGAAACTGTCAACGCCAGTCGCGCCCTTAAAAAGCCCTGGGCCAGTGGCCTGCTCAACGGGGCCCTGCGCAGCTTCCAGCGCGATCGGGAGCAAATATTCAAAAAGATTTCCGGCAAGCCGCAAGCATCGTTCAGCCACCCCAACTGGCTCGTTGCCCGCTTGCAACAAAGCTGGGGCGCACAGGCAAGCCGGATTTTGCACGCAAATAACCAGCAGCCACCGGTGTGCCTGCGGGTAAACCTCAAGCGCCAAAGCCGCGACGAATATTTGGTCAAATTGCAACAGGCCGGGCTGCAGGCGCAACCACTGGCGAGCTCACCGAGCGCTGTGCGTTTATTGTCACCCCTGGATATACAACAGCTGCCGGGATTCAGCGAGGGCCTGGTATCCGTACAGGATGAGGCCGCGCAGCTCGCCGCCTATCTGCTTGCGCTCGAGCCCGGGCAACGGGTATTGGATGCCTGCTGTGCGCCGGGCGGCAAAAGTTGTCACATTCTGGAAGCCGAGCCCGCGCTTACGGAACTGGTGTGCCTGGATTCCGAACAAGACCGTATGGCCCGTGTTGAAGAGAATCTCGCGCGCCTGCAATTATCTGGCGCAACGCTCACAACCGGCGACGCCAGCACCTGCCAATGGTGGAATAATCAACCGTTCGACCGCGTTTTGCTGGACGTTCCCTGCTCGGCAACCGGGGTTATTCGTCGCCACCCAGATATAAAACTGCTGCGGCGCGAAGATGATCTTGCTAAGCTTTCCGCTTTGCAGCAAGCGATTCTGAATAATGTATGGCAGATGTTGAAGCCCGGCGGCCTCCTCGTCTACGCCACCTGTTCAGTATTGCCGGAAGAAAACAGCGAGCTGATTACGCAATTTGTCACAGACCACAAAGACGCCGAGCTGGCGCCGATGGACGCAGATTGGGGAATCGAACAGCCCGCAGGGCGCCAGCTGCTGCCACAGCTCGAAGGCCCTGACGGTTTCTACTATGCTCGTTTGATCAAGGCTGGCTAGCCTGGCAGCCAGCCGTTTGGGGCACACATGAAAATTATCATACTCGGTGCTGGCCGCGTTGGCGGCACACTGGCGAGCAACCTGGCCAGTGAAGCCAACGATATTACCGTAGTGGATAGCAATGAAGGCTATCTGCGCGAACTGCGCGACCGCATTGATATCGGCGTAGTGGCTGGCCACGCATCACACCCGGAAGTGCTATTGCGCGCAGGCATCGAAGACGCCGACATGCTGATTGCCGTGACCGGCGTCGACGAAATCAATATGGTCGCCTGCCAGATCGCTCACAGCCTGTTTCGCACCCCCACCAAAATTGCCCGCATCCGCTCCCAGGAATACGCCAGCCATCCCGGACTGTTCCGGCCCGATGCGCTGCCCGTCGATGTAATTATCAGCCCGGAGCAAATTGTCTCCGCCTACCTTTTTCGGCTGATCGAGCAGCCGGGCGCCCTGCAGGTACTGGATTTTGCGGAAGGCGCAGTCCAGCTGGTGGCCGTGCGCGCTTACTACGGTGGCCCGCTGGTAGGTCAGGAGCTGCGCTTTTTACGCAAGCATATGCCCAATGTGGACACCCGAGTTGCGGCGATTTATCGACGTAACAGGCCGATTATGCCTACCGGTTCAACGGTAATCGAAGCCGATGATGAAGTTTTCTTTCTTGCCGCAAAGCAGGATATTCGCGCGGTAATGAGCGAGCTGCGCCGCCTTGATCGCCCGTACAAACGCATCATCATTGCCGGTGGCGGCAACATTGGTCAGCGCCTCGCCGAGCAGCTCGAGAACAATTACTCGGTAAAGGTGATAGAAAACAACGAAGCCCGTTGCCTCGCACTGACCGAACGCTTGAGCAAATCCATTGTGTTGCTGGGCAACTCATCCAGTCAGGAGCTGCTGGCGGAGGAGCATATTGAAGATACTGATGTGTTCCTGGCCGTCACCAACTCCGATGAAGCCAACATCATGTCGTCCATGCTTGCCAAGCGCATGGGCGCTCGCAAGGTGCTGACCCTCATCAGCAACCCCGCCTACGCGGATCTGGTACAGGGCAGCGATATCGATATTGCCATCTCCCCGCAGCTGGCGACTATAGGAACGCTGCTTACGCACGTAAGGCGTGGCGACATAGTGAACGTTCACTCACTCCGCCGCGGCGCAGCCGAAGCCATCGAGGTGATTGCGCACGGTGACAGCCGCACCTCCAAGGTGGTGGGGCGCGCGATCGAAGATATCGATTTGCCCGAAGGCGCCACCATCGGTGCAATTGTGCGTGAAGCCAGCGCAGAGGATTATCGGGACAGCGGTGTACGCAGTGATATGTCCCTGGGCAGCACCGGCAAAACCTACCAATATCAGGAAGTTATTATTGCCCACGATGACGTAGTGATCGAATCCGGCGATCACGTAATTTTGTTCCTGGTCGACAAGCGCTACACCCGCGACATCGAGCGCCTGTTTCAGGTCGGCTTCACCTTCTTTTAAGCGTGGCCAGCTGACTCATGCACTTCGCCATCATCGCCAAGGTACTCGGGATATTGCTGATGCTGTTCAGCCTGACCCTGACACCGCCGATTCTGGTATCTCTGTACTATGGCGAACAGGCGCACATCAGCTTTTTACTGGCTTTCGCAATTACCTTCAGCACCGGTTTGTTTACCTGGCTCCCGGTGCACAATGTGCAGAGCGACCTCAGTACCCGAGATGGGTTTTTAATTACCTCGCTCTTCTGGACCGTGCTCGCCCTGTTCGGTGCCCTGCCTTTTATCATCGCGCACAGTACCCAGCTGAGTGTCACCGACGCAGTGTTCGAATCACTCTCGGGGCTGACCACCACGGGCGCTACCGTGCTTACCGGGCTCGACTACCTGCCTCGCTCGATTCTGTTCTATCGCCAACAGCTGCAATGGTTGGGGGGTATCGGTATTATCGTTATCGCGGTAGCCATTTTGCCGATGCTCGGCATTGGCGGCATGCAGCTTTATCGGGCGGAAACACCGGGGCCGGTAAAAGACAGCAAATTAACACCGCGCATTACCGAAACCGCAAAAGCACTGTTCTTTATGTATGTAGCGCTAACCGCAGCCTGTGCATTCAGCTACTGGCTCGCGGGCATGCCGCCGTTTGAAGCTGTCGCTCATTCCTTCGCAACGGTCGCTATCGGCGGCTTTTCCACACACGACCTCAGTATGGGGTATTACGACAGCGCGCCGATTCTGATTGTGTCCTCACTGTTTATGGTGCTCTCCGGTATCAACTTCGCGCTGCACTTTGTTGCCTGGCAATCCCGCGGTATCAGCCACTATTTAACCGATCCGGAATTCCGTTTCTATCTCACCATGATTCTGATCGGTATCGTCATTACCGTGAGCTACCTTGCCAGCACCGGTATCTACCCAACGGAAAAGAGCATTCTTTACGGCATTTTCGAGTTGATATCTATCCTCACCACCACGGGTTTCGCGGTGGTGGATTTCACGCTTTGGCCAACTTTTCTGCCCTATTTGATTTTTATGTTCGCCTTTATGGGTGGCTGTGCAGGGTCCACCGGCGGTGGCTTAAAGATGATTCGGGTGGTTTTGATCATGAAGCAGGGCCTGCGGGAAATTCACCGCCTGATTCACCCCAATGCCGTTATTCCTATCAAACTGGGCCGCAAAACCATTTCCGACCGAGTGGTGGAAGCGGTGTGGGGGTTCTTTGCCGTCTATGTGGTGTCGTTTCTCGTCATGGTGATTGCCCTGCTCGGGCTGGAGCTCGACTTCGTCACCGCCTTCACCGCCGTGGGCGCTTGCCTCAATAATCTGGGCCCAGGCCTGGGCGCGGTCGCAGCACACTATGGCGATATTGGTGATACTGCGAAGTGGATTCTCTGCTTTGCCATGCTGCTGGGGCGACTGGAAGTCTTCACGTTATTGGTGTTGTTTACCCCGATGTTCTGGAAAAGATGATGCGTGCGCCAGAGATTTTTTAATAACCAGAATTATCATTTAAGCCCATCGTTATATCTTTTATAATCACCCCGCCGTAATCGTAGAATAAATAGAACAAGTACCGATTACTGAGCGCCACGTTGTCATTTCCTTTCAACCGAGGAATGCCTGGCTTTCGCCACTGCAGCGAGCCGGGCGGTAACACTACCCATGTTTAAATCGTCACAGCTACCTACAGTGTCGTGGGTCCTGCTGGCTGGAATCCTGCTCGTTGCCACATGGCTCGGCACGCAGATGATGCCGCCAGCACAGACATTCCACGACGAAAGCTTCCATATGCCGCAGATCCGTGCCTACCATATGGAACGCTATTCCCACCTGGAGAAATCGCTCACGATGATTCCGGGCTACCACCTGGCGGTGGCGACTGTGTCGAAAACGCTGTTTGGCCAGGGCATTAAAGATACCCGCCTTGCCAGCACCCTGTTATCACTGCCCGCGCTACTGTTTTTCTTCCTTTGTGCACGCCGGTTAGGCCATACATCACCTCTACTCAGTACCACGACCTATTACCTCAACCCGATATTCTTCCCCTTCTTTTTTGTCATTTACACGGATGTGCCGTCCTTGACACTGGTATTGGCGGGGCTCTATTTCACGCTGAGTCAGCGCTTTACCCTCGCTGGCCTTGTTATGCTGCTGTCGCTTGGGGTGCGCCAGACTAATGTCATGTGGTTGGCGTTGTTCTGGCTTTTCGCCCTCTATAATCTGCTGGGCAATCCGCTCCATATCCGTTGGCTCAAACCCGAGAACTGGCGCCAGTTGGGTGGGGCACTGTTGCGAACCTGGGCGTTTCCTATCGGAATTGTGGCGTTTCTAGTGTTCGTTTATCAAAACGGCGGCGTTGCTATTGGCGACGCCACTGCACACAAAATGGACCGCATCTTTGTCACTCAGGTGTTTTTCCTGCTGCTGGCTGTCGGCCTGCTTTTTATACCACTGCACCTGATGAATGCCCGCGCGGGGTTTGATCTGCTGCGCTTTCAGCCCCAGTGCGCGGTGATTCTCAGTCTGCTGCTGGTGCTCTACCTGCTCACCTTCTGGGCAGAACACGGCTACAACCTGTTCGACTTTTTCTTGCGCAATCGCGTTGTCATGTGGACCCGCGCCAATGAGGTACATAAAGTGCTGGCGTTTGTCCCCATGGCGATAGCGTTGCTGAGCTTAATGGTCACGCCTTTGCGCGAGAAACGATTTTACTGGCTGTACGTGGTGGCTATTGCTTCGCTGCTCCCCCACTCCCTGGTGGACCAGCGTTATTTCATGGAAGCCATCACCATGTTCCTGCTTTTCATGGTGCCGCAACACACCAGACTGCACTGGTACACCCTGGCGCTTTTCATACCTGTAACTTTGATTATTTGTATCGGAATTGGCGATATTCGCTTCTTTATTTAGCTAATTCCGCGCTCCTCCGGCGCTAAGACAGGTGTTTGTAAGCGAGTATTCACTCTAATTTTGACGTACATGAGCCGAGCCTGATGCGATCTACCTTCGTTAAATATGCACCATGGACCCTCCTTCTGATTATTGTGGTACTCGCCAGTAAAGGCGCTTATATGTACCCCCACGACCCGCTCGCGCAAACCGTCGGCTCCATTGCCGGGCATGAGTGGCAGTACAACATCTGGCGTACCCTCGGTATGGCCGACGCCCTCGCTGATGGTATGCCAGGGCGCTGGCTGAGCAGCTATTCGCACCACTGGGGCTACCCACTGTTTGAATACACCAGTCCTTTCCCTTACACCCTCAGCAGTGTGCTCCTGTTACTTGGCTTCGACGCGCACAGCGCGTTGAATATGGTCTGGTTGCTGACGTTTGCGGGCGCAGGCGTTGCCATGTTTTGGGCCATGCGCCCGATATTCGGTATTTGGAGTGCACTTGCTGCAGCCACCTGTTACATACTCGCGCCCTATCATCTGGTGGACATTTTTGTGCGCACCAACCTGGTGGAGACCTCCGCATTTTTGTTTCCCCCATTCGTTATTCGCGGGCTATGGGAGGCGCAACACGACCGCCTGAAAGGCGTGCTCTACGGCAGTATCGGCATCGCCCTGCTACCCCTTTCACACATGCTCTCGACCTACCTGATCGGCTTGTCGCTCATCGTATTTTGTGGCGTCTACTTCCTGTTATTGCCGCTGCGGGAGAAATTGCCTTTCGCGATAGGTGCGCTACTTATCGCGACCGTTGGACTTGGTTTAAGCAGCTTTTTCTGGTGGCCAGCGCTGGCAGACATCAGCGCAATCAAGGGTATGGACGCAATGACCGGCGGCTTTTACAGCTACACCAAACACTTCGTGTATCCCCACCAGCTGATCAGCAGCAAATTTGAATACGGGGCCAGTGAACCCGGGCCGGTAGACTACATGTCATTCAGTTTGAGCCTTGAGCGGGTGATACTCGCTGGCGCCGCAGTCGCTCTCGCGGTATTTGCCCTGCTGCGCGGGTTACTGCACCGCGACACACGCAACGAGCCACGCGCAGAGCTTGCCGCCAAACAGCAGCGCGCTCGCCTGGTTATCAGCGCTGCAATAACTGCCGCCTGCGCCAGTTTCCTCACCCTGGCTATTAGCGAGCCACTCTGGAAACTGTTGCCCGGTATTGAAGCCGCGCAATTTCCATGGCGTTTCCTGTTCCCCGCAAGTTTCTACCTGGCAATTTGCGCTGGCGCGGTACCGGTACTCGCCGGTCAACTTAGCCCAAAATTCCGTTGGTTAACGCCTCTATTAGGCGGCCTGGTGGTATTGGCGATTCTGCACTTGCAGTGGCAAGCTGCGCGTGCGGGCAGCTATGGTACGGTGGAACCCGGCGAGATCGCGCAACTTAAATCGGGCGAACTAGGCGTATGGACGACGAATCAGTTGGAATTTATGCCCGTAGGAACCGAAATTCCCTACAAGGAAGCACGCCGGGAAGCCACAGTTACTCTGTACGACAGCTTCTTTACACCGCAACCTGCGCGGGTATCCTTAGCGGAAATCGAAAATGGACGGGCAAAGGTCTTATTGCAGCCAGGCGCCGCGGGGACGCTCGTCATTAATCAGCACTGGCATCCCGCTTGGCGTGCGAGTGCTGATGGCGAGCCGCTGGCGACACGCCCTTTTGAGCAACATCCATTTGCCCCCATCGCCGTCGATCTGCCCGAGGGCGTGCAAGAACTGGAAGTTGTGTTTGGGTATTCCACCAGTGGCCGCTGGGGCCTGTGGCTGAGTTTACTGGCGTTCGCTGTCGTCGTCGCCTGGGCTGTAAGCACTCAACGTGGCGGACTACTGCGGAATGCGGTTGTCCCCTTGGGGTACTTGTGCACGTTACTGGTGTTTTATTGGCTGACCGGAACTCCTCGCACCGCCAGTAAAGAAGACCTGTTCGCCAGTGTGCACACCACAATTGCCGCCGAAGACTACGCAAACCCGGTGAATATGCATAGCGAGTGGAATGCGAAGGGCAACTTCATCATTCCCAGTAGCGGCGTCGCAGTGGAATTTGCGGAAGTTCAGCACAACAGCCACATATCCCTCTCCCTGGATTCCAATGACAGCTTTATGTTATGGCTGTTGAACAACGATGAGCTGGTTACCAGCGATTTTCTCCACGGTCGCAATGTGGGCGGCATGTTCACCTACACCCTTATGTTCAACAAAAACACCATGGACACCGGCTTCGATAAACTCGTATTGGTACCAGTAGCCGGTGACGGCGCCTTCAGTCTGGGTCACGTCGTTGCGCACAGCCAACACCCGGTGCCCGAAGACCATAAACGCGTGCAGCTAAGTGCCGGGATTCCAACCGTGCGCGCGGAGGACTACGAACTCTATAAAGCAAATCGCACCGAGTGGGACGACCCGTCTAACGCCACTATGAAAGAAACAGGTTTGCTCGTGGACTTCGGCAAACCCGTGACTGGCGACCGCATCGACTTAAGTCTCGACTGGAACGATTTCTACCTGGTGGGATTTGTGCGAGGCGAGGAATTTGTCGGCTTCGCAACCGCGCGAAAGGCTGCGGGGACAAACCTGAAAGGTCTGGCGCGCCGGAATTTGGCGATTCCAGACAATGTAAAAGAACTCGGCTTTGACAAGGTGCGGATCGTGCCCACCTGGGGCGATGGGTACTACAGCTTGGGCCATATCCGCATTGCCGGCTTGCGCGATGCACCGGCTGGACCAGTGCAGCCGGTATCAGAGCCGTAAATTTTCGGCCTGCGGGATAGCGCAGCCCTGGCGGTTGTAATTCAGGCGCATGCGCTCTGCATATTGGTTTTGCTCGCGGCGGGACAGGGTTTCGCCATCCTGCTGTAACACAATACGCTTGCTGGATGCATTGTGATTGATACCGCGCGTCAATCGCTCGTAATATTGAGCCGCGTTATCGCACACTTTTTGCCGATTCGCATCCGCCAACACCTGGGGATCATCGTCCGGGGTATTGCTGTAACGGGTGTCAATCGGTGTCGGTTTACGGCGAATTTTCACTGCATCAGCGCGGTTTATATCCGGCAGCGACACATTTTCAGCTTTAGCCTGCTCAGGTGCTTTGTCGCTGAAATGCAATTTTCCGTTGGCATCGCGCCAACGGTAGATTTCCGCAGCACTGACTGAAGGGAGAATAATGGGGATGGCGATCAAGCCGATCGCAAGTAATGCGCGCATTCGCATCGCTGTAAGTCCTTTTGTTCGATGAATCGAGTTGGTCCGTTTGTACTGTCCATTTTGTACTAAAAGTATACCAATGCGAATTAGCGCACACATTAGGTCGATCCGCTGGTTTTATAGCCTCACGCTATCAGCGGTAAGTATTGCAAAAATATTCGGCACTGATTTTCGCCTAACGGTGGTAAAAACGCGGCATTCCCTCTGGCTGGCGGCGAAAACGCTTGTATTCCCACTGGTATTGCGACGGCGCCAGCGCGACAGATTGTTCGACACCTACATTTAGAGCGCGCAGGCTTTCCGCCTCATCTGCAGAATCAATGCCCGCTGGCGCCTCCCAAAAATGGATTGCAAAGCCACTAGGCACGCGAATCGCCGCCCCCATAATGACTTGCGCGCCAGTTTTCTGTAACAGTTTATGCACCAGTGTCATGGTGAGCGCCTGATGGCCAAACAACTCGGCAAAATCGCCGCCGTTATCGTCCGGGTTTTGATCTGGCAGAATGCCAATTGTCTCGCCGCGTTTTAAGGTTCGCATCAGGCCGGCCACACCGCGGACATCTGTCGGTAGCTGGGTCGCGCCCTGCTTTGAACGCGCGGCGATCATCAGGGGTTCCAGATGTTTCTTTTTCGGTGGCTGATACAAAAATGCTATCGGCCCATAACCGGAACAGATAGCGCCCAACACCTCCCAATTCCCCACGTGCGGGCCAAGAATCATCAAACCTCGCGATTTATCCCGCTGAGTTATCAGGTGTTCGCCGCTGATCGACACAATTTGGCCGTGTAACCACTCAGTTGAACGCTGCCAGACAATGTTGATTTCAAATGCCAGGCGACCGGATTCAATCACACTCTGGCGCGCCAGTGCTGTCTGCTCCCTGGCACTCAGTTGCGGATAGCAGGCTTCAATATTGCGCCTGGTGGTATGCACCTCACGCGGCCCCACCAGCCAGGCAATTCGCCCCAGCAGTGTGCCAAAGAACAAGCCTGCAGGCAGGGGTAAACGGCCAATGCTGCGGAGGGTTAAGAGAGTCAATTTTGCGATGATCTTTTCCACGTATACTCACGATCACGCGCTCATGGTGGCGCGTTTGTATTTTGTTAGTTTGTACTTACTTTTATCTCGGGCGGCGAGATGGTGGATTATCCTTCATCCCGGTATAATTGCCGACCCCAAAAATACAGTTTAGAAAAAAACGCTGACCATTAGCGATCCACGAGAGAGAATCACTGTGTCTAAACCCGATGTGTCAACCTTTCAGGGCCTGATTCTGGCCCTGCAGCAATACTGGGCCGAACAGGGCTGTGTCGTTTTGCAGCCGCTGGATATGGAAGTCGGTGCGGGTACCTTTCACCCTGCCACCTTTTTGCGTGCCATCGGCCCGGAAACCTGGAACAGCGCCTATGTGCAGCCTTCCCGCCGCCCAACCGACGGCCGTTACGGTGAAAACCCGAACCGCCTGCAGCACTACTACCAGTTTCAGGTGGTACTGAAGCCGTCACCGGACAATATTCAGGAACTCTACCTCGGATCGCTAAAACACCTTGGCGTTGACCCCGGCATCCACGATATCCGCTTCGTGGAAGACAACTGGGAATCCCCCACCCTCGGCGCCTGGGGGCTCGGCTGGGAAGTGTGGCTGAACGGCATGGAAGTAACCCAATTTACCTACTTCCAGCAGGTGGGCGGCCTCGAGTGCTACCCGGTAACCGGCGAGATTACCTACGGTATTGAGCGCATCGCCATGTACCTGCAGAACGTTAACTCCATTTACGACCTGGTGTGGACCATCAGCCCGGACGGTACGCCCGTCACCTATGGCGATGTGTTCCACCAGAACGAAGTGGAAATGAGCCACTACAACTTCAGCCATGCCAACGTGGACTTTCTGTTCCAGACCTTCGATACCTGCGAGGCCGAGTCCAGCAAGCTGATCGACGCAGGATTGCCGCTACCCGCCTACGAAATGGTGATGAAAGCCTCCCACGCATTCAACCTGCTGGATGCCCGCCAGGCTATTTCTGTTACTGAGCGCCAGCGTTTTATCCTGCGTGTGCGCACTCTCGCCCGCAATGTAGCGCAGGCCTATTTCGACGCCCGTTTGAAACTCGGGTTCCCGATGGCTCCCGCCGCCTTGCGGGATGAAGTGATCGCCAGGGCCAACGCTGAGGGGGAGAAGTAATATGCATTTCTTAGTAGAACTGGGCACCGAAGAGCTGCCACCCACCGCGCTGAAAACCCTGTCGCACGCCTTCACTCAAGGTATCCAGGACGGGCTCACGCAAAAAAATCTAGGTTTTGATTCTGTAGAATCTTACGCCACGCCACGTCGTCTTGCGGTCTCGGTCACCGGGCTTGCCGACAAGACGCCGCAGGAATCTGTAAAAATTTTCGGCCCTCCGGCGCAGGTGGCGTTTAAAGACGGCGCACCTACCAAAGCCGCAGAGGCTTTCGCCAGGAAAAATGGCATTGCGCTGGAAGCACTGCAAACCGGCATGGACGGCAAAGTAGAGAAGCTGGTGTACGAAACCACGGCGGGCGGTGAAGCCACGGTCGATCTGCTGGCGGATCTGGTAGCGCAATCGCTCGCCAACCTGCCCATCGCCAAGCGCATGCGCTGGGGCGCAAGCCGCACGGAATTCGTCCGCCCGGTGCACTGGCTGGTCATGCTGGCCGACGACAAGGTCCTCCCCGCAGAGATTCTGGGGCTGACCAGTGGCAATGAAACCCGCGGCCACCGCTTTCACTACAATCAGCCAATTACCTTAAAGCACGCGAATCAGTACGCTGCCGCACTGGCGGAGACTGGCCACGTTGTCGCCAGCTTTAGCGAGCGCCAGGCGATGATTGTGAAGCAAGTGAATACCGCCGCCGACAAACTCGGTGGCACTGCGGTGATCGACGCGGATTTGCTCGATGAAGTCACCGCACTGGTGGAATACCCGGTCGCGCTGGCAGGCAACTTCGAGAATGAATTCCTGAACGTGCCCTCCGAAGCCCTGATCTCTTCGATGAAGGAGCACCAAAAGTATTTCCACGTGGTAGATAACGACGGTGAACTCCTGCCGCACTTTATCACGATCGCCAATATTGTGTCGCAAGACCCGGCGCAAGTGATCGACGGCAACGAACGCGTCATTCGCCCGCGCCTGTCAGATGCCAAGTTTTTCTTCGAGACTGATAAACAAACCAGTCTGGAAGCGCGTCGCGAAAAGCTCAAGACGGTCGTTTTCCAGGCCAAGCTCGGTACTATCTACGATAAAACCGAGCGCATCGGCAAGCTGGCGACGCTGATCGCTGCGCGCCTGGGCGAGAACGAAGCCACGGTTAAACGCGCTGCTGAACTGTGTAAATCGGACCTGGTGAGTACCATGGTTTACGAGTTCACCGACCTGCAGGGCATTGCCGGGTATCACTACGCCAATAACGATGGCGAAGATGCGGAAGTCGCCCAGGCGATGGTTGAGCAGTACATGCCCAAATTCGCGGGTGATGACCTGCCAGCAACAGCCACCGGCACCATCATCGCACTGGCCGACCGCCTCGATACCATTACCGGGATTTTCGGTATTGGCCAAAAGCCGACCGGTTCCAAAGACCCGTTTGCACTGCGCCGTGCTTCGGTAGGCGCCCTGCGTTTGATGGTTGAGAAAAAGCTGGATCTCGACCTGCGCGATCTGATCAACGCCGCCGCAGACAGCTTCACTGCCTTGCCTAACGCACAGGTGGTGGACGATGTGCTCGCCTATATGCTGGAACGTTTCCGCGCCTGGTATGAAGAAGCCTCTATTCCAGCCGAAGTGTTTATGGCGGTAAGTGCCAAGCAATTGAGCAATCCGCTGGATATTAACAACCGTGTTTACGCGGTCGCCGAGTTCAGCAAATTGGCGGAAGCCCAGGCACTCGCCGCCGCCAACAAGCGGGTATCCAATATTCTTGCGAAACTCGACAGCGCACCCGCCAGCGAAGTGGATGCTGCGCTGCTTACCGACGGCGCTGAAAAGCAATTGGCAGACGCGCTAGCCAGCTACGCAGCGCAGGCGCGACCACTACTGGCAGAGGCAAATTACACAGACGCGTTAAAGGTACTTGCCGGTTTACGCGCAACGGTCGATACCTTCTTCGACGATGTAATGGTAATGACCGACGACATGGCGGTGCGCAATAATCGCCTCGCCCTGTTGCAATCGTTGCGTGACCTCTTCCTCGAGGTTGCAGACATATCCCTTCTCGCGGTTAAATAAATCCCTCGCCCGGCAACCGCCGGGCGCCTTTCATTTCTAACGCTTACAGGGGTTGATCCTTGTCTTATTTTCGTTCCGGTCTCTTTTCCGTGCTGTATTTTTGCACCGGTATGTTTTTTGGTTCTCTCTCTGTCCTGCTGCTGGTGTTGCCTATTCGCCTAAGGCACAAAATCATAATGAGCTGGACTTTTATGGCCGTGCAAATGCTGCGCTTTATTTGCGGGGTGAAGTACGAGCTTATCGGCAGGGAACATTTGCAAAATCGGCAAGGCCCAGTGGTGATTCTTGCAAAACATCAGAGCACCTGGGAAACGCTTTACCTGCAAAACCTGTTTTGGCCTGCATCCACAGTACTGAAAAAAGAGCTGCTCAACATTCCCTTTTTCGGCTGGGGGCTACGTGCGTTGGTACCGATTGCCATCGACCGCGAAAACCCGCGCGAAGCGCTGCGCGAGGTTAAAGTTAAAGGGTTAAAGCGGCTAAAGCACAACTACAATCTGTTGCTGTTTCCGGAAGGTACGCGCATGAAAGTTGGCGAACGGGGCAAGTACGCCCGCAGTGGCGCAGATATTGCGATAGAGTCTGGAGTAAGCATTATTCCAGTCGCGCACAATGCGGGTAAATTCTGGCCCAGCGGTGAATTTTTGAAAAAGCCTGGGACGATTAAAATCGTGTTAGGCGAGCCCATATCACCCGAAGGCAAAACCAGCAAAATGTTAATTCAACAAGTGGAAGACTGGATCGAAACCACCGTTAAAACACTCTAACCGGGTTTGTTATGCGTCGATCGCTCACCTGGCGCGGCTTCGCGCTGCGTTCACTTTTTGCCTTGCTACTGGTTGCCTTAAGTTATAACCCTACGGGCTACTCCTTTTCCCACTGGTTGCTGCGAGTATTTCCAAATATCACGCCACTGCTTGCGCTGAGTTTTATTGTTCTCACCATTGGCTGGGCCATTTATATCCGTGCGACCTTTCGCTCGCTTGGCGCGGTCGGCACTGCGCTGGCGATACTGCTGTTCGTCTGTATTATCTGGTTGTTCGTGGATTGGGGATGGCTGCGGCTGGACAATGTGTCCGTCACCACCTGGCTGGTGGAGCTGATTCTGGTATTGGTGCTGAGCATCGGCATTAGCTGGAGCTTTATCCGCCGGCGCTTGTCAGGGCAAGTGGATGTGGACGATGTAGATGCTTGAGCACACTCCCGCAAGGTTGTAATCATCCTTGCGGGATTTAGCACCGGCAAACGGGCACACAACGCCTTTTACTAAATAGAAAGCTTATCTATTTAATTTGCCCGGTTAACAATGTGCAATGCCGTGTTTATTCGACTTTAAACTCAACTTCCAGAAACGCCTCATAAACGATCTCATCGAACGATGAACCCCCGCTGCTGGGTGTTGGTGCGAAGCTGCTTTCATCTGCCATGGTCGCGGAAGTTTTCATCCTACGCTGGGCTGTCACCAGCACTTCTTCAACCCCTCTCGCGCCCACACTGGCGCGCTGAAAAATGCGCGAATCGCGTATTGCCACCGGCTTTAGCGTGATACCCAGGGTTTTCTCGTAGTTCTTTTTTGTCGCCATAATTTTAGCCAGTGCTGCAGCTTTCACTTTTTGGTCGAACTCATCTTTTTGCGTGTGCTCGAACTCGGTACTGCTGACTTCAATTTCTTTATGGGAATCGGCTGCGGTCGCAATGGCTTCCATCTGCTTTTCTTCGCTGATGGTAATCGCCATACGATTGACCACCTTGTAGCTGTCGGGCTTGCTGCCGAACCAGCCGTACTGGGGCGAGGTGGAAAATTTTGAGCTTTTAATGGCATCGGCGGCGATACCCGCCTTCAGCAGCTGTTGTTGGATGCTACTGCGCAAAGCCGCGTTGGCGGCAAGTGATTTCGCCAGTTGCTTTTCTTCGGTGGTGACCACCACGCTGACAATGGCTTTATCGGTGTAGGCTTTTTCCTGCGCTTCACCACTGATCATCACCCGGTTTTCCACCGGATGCACCAGTTGCCGCAGCTCGTCCGGCGTGCCTTTAATTTCCGGCGCCGCCTGTGCGGTTATTGCGCCAATTGAGAGAAGTGTTGCTGCCAGTAATCGCATGTTGGGGTCCCTGTTTCGAATAAAGAATTATTATATCGACCGCCAACGGTGAAATCGTTACCAAGGTGTAACCCTGCTAACCCGTTCAATACCCAGGTTTGTAAAATTATGCCAGGCCTTCATATTCTGCGAGGCATTCAGGGTTGGCGATCGCCTCCAGGTTATTGACTGCTTTGCCGTTGATGAGTTTCGCCACCGCCAGTTCAATCTTCTTGCCGGACCGGGTGTAGGGAATATCTGCCACTTGGATTACGCGCTTGGGTACATGGCGCGGTGTGGTGTGGGTTTTAATGGTGGTGCGTATTTCTGCCATACGCGCTTCGTTGAGAGTTTCGTCAGCTTTCATTTTAACAAACAACATAACTTCCACGTCCCCGGCCACTTGTTTGCCGACGCACACCGCATCTTCGATATAGCTCAACCGCTCAGTCTGCTGGTAGATTTCTGCGGTGCCGATGCGCACACCGCCGGGGTTTAAGGTCGCATCGCTGCGACCATAAAAGATCGCTCCGCCGCGCTCGGTAATTTCAATAAAATCCCCGTGAGTCCATACGCCTTCGTGACCTGCAAAATACGCGTCGTGCAGTTTGCTGTTATCCGGGTCGTTTAAAAAATACAGCGGGCGCGATGGAAAGCTGTTTAAACAAATTAATTCCCCCTGCTTGCCTACCAGGGATCTGCCATCGTCGTCAACACAGTCCACTGCCATACCCAATCCCGCGCACTGTAATTCGCCCCGGTACACCGGCAAAATCGGGTTGCCGAGAAAAAAGCAGCCAATAATATCGGTCCCACCGGAAATACTGGCCACCAGCAGATCGTGTTTTATTTCGTGATAAATAAAATCGTACTGCTCCGGCAGCAAGGGCGAACCGGTGCAAAGCAAGGTTTCCAGCGATGAAAAGTCGCATTTGTACAGCGGCACTTTCGCGTCTTGTAATACCTTTAAATATTTTGGCGAGGTGCCGAATAATTGGATTTGCTCTTCGCCAATTAGCCCCATGAATTTTTCAAAGCTCGGGTACGCGGGCGAGCCTTCGTATAAATAGGTGGTGCCACCAAAAAAAAGCGAACTCACCAGCCAGTTCCACATCATCCAGCCGCAGGTGGTAAAAAACAGAATGCGCTTCTGCGCGCTAAAGTCACTGTGCAGCCCCAGTTCTTTTATATGCTGTAACAACACGCCACCGGTGGCGTGCACAATGCATTTGGGTTTGCCGGTAGTACCGGAGGAGTACATGATGTAAAGCGGCGCCGCAAAGGCGCGGGGAACAAACGCAATCGGGTTATCGGATTCCGGCTCCTGCCAGAGCTCGGCGTGCTCTATGGCGGAGATATCCGGCGATTTGTGATAGCGATCCACAACCAGTACTTTTTCGACACTGGGCAGCTGCGCAACAATGGCGGCAACCTTGTCGCAAATATCGTAGTACTTGCCGTTGTACTGGTAACCTGCACAGGTCACCAGTACCCTGGGGCGGGACTGGCCGAAACGGTCTACCACACCATCGACCCCAAAATCGGCACTGGTGGAGGTAAACACAGCGCCGCTTGCCGTGGTGGCGAGCATTGCAATGACCGTCTCCGCGATATTGGGCATATAACAGGCGAGCACGTCGTCTTCCTGCAGGCAATCGGCAAGCTGTGCCTGCAGACCGGCGACCGCGGATCTTAGCTGGGCGTATGTGTAGCTGCGTTTGTCACCGCTTTCCAACAGGGATACCAGCGCGGGGTGATCCGCCTCGCCGTGCAGCAACAGGTTTTCCGCAAAATTGAGGATCAGGTTTGGGAACCAGCCATAGTGCTCAAAGCCAAGATCGGTCACTGCGGGCTCGCGTTCCCCCGCAACTTTAACCTGGTAGAAATCCATCAACGCCAGCCAGAAATCCCCTGGATGTGCGACAGAATAATTGTGGAGCGCGCGGTAGGAAGGAGACGTCAGTGAAAATTCACTGGCATAGTGTTTCATAAAGCGCCACATGGCGCTGCGTTGAATCCGTTCGGGGCTGGGTTGCCAAAGCATGATGTCGCACCTGTGGAAGAATCATGGCTGAATTTTATTCTAGCCGAGTTCATGCTGCGACACAGCAATGTTAAGATTTTACGCGCCGCTTTCTCTGCGACGCGTTTTCTTGTTTAACTTTTTCTCCCACCGTGCTTTCGCCAGAAATGAATCACAGGCAATAGGCTTAGCCCAATAATGGCGCCATATAAATGCGCATCGACAATCACCGCCGCATGCATGTGCTCTTGCAGGTAGTAGATATCGTAGCTGGGCAGTTGCTCGCTGAAGAGTTTGCCCACCACCCCGCAACCGATCAGCACCAGCAGCCAGCGCGGATACAGTTCGTTGCGCAGCAACGCCAGGCCAATACCAAACAATAGCAGCCCATGCAATACCCCGGACATGCCCGCGTAATAGCTCAACTCCGGGTTAAAGAGCAGAAAACCCGCGCTGATGCCGAGCGCCATCAACAAACCGCAGCACAACCAAACCCGTACCGGAAGCAAGCTGCCAAACAGATGCATGATCAGCACCAGGCCACTCATATTCAGCAGGGTGTGAACCAGCCCCAGGTGCACCAGATGGCCGGTGACGACCCGCCAAACCTCGCCGTGCAGTATCGCGCTGCGGGCGTACTGCAAACTGGGGTTAAGCCAGCTGCCGAGCACGCCCAGCAGCAGCTCTATAACCACAAACAGGAGCAGAATAAACAGCCACAACGGCGGTGATTTAATTGGTAAAGGCATCGACACTAGTCTTGATATTCAATATCGCCAACAGAGTACGGCGGGAATACCGCGTACTTGTTCATTTTACGCTTGGCATAGGTGCCGGTTGACGCAATACCGACCCCCCAACTCGGAGTAATATACGGGAAGCTGAACGATGGGCCGAACTTCAGCAGGCTGAACACCTGCCCTATTCCCGGCACCCATTCCAGATCGTAGTAGATACCCACACCACTGGATACGGTTTCCATTGCCCCAGAGTCCCGGTCTACTTTAATTACACGGCCAAAGCTCAGCGCATCCCACACCAGTTTTTTGGTCATTTTCAGCACTTCAGTGGTTTTTTTACCTTCCAGATCGGTGGTGAGAAACTGCAATTTGGTAGCCGTAATGAGCAGATCGCCATTGTTGTCCGCTTGCGCAAAATAGGCCGCGTAGTCGCTGTCCAGTTCGTGGCGCTTGGTTTCCACCAAGCCACTCTCACCAAAGCTGTAATGCACCAGTTGATGCACACCGCGTTTGTCAGCGGGTATGTCCTTGCCCATCAGGGTTTTATATTGCTTAACGAGGCCGCTGCCAGTTAGCCGATAATTCGGGCCCATCAACGCCCAGAAGCTATTGCTGTCTTTGGGGTCAGGTTCCAGGTCGACACCCAGCGCAATGCTTTTTTCTGGCAGTACGTTAACGTCAGCCAACGGGCTAAGGCTCGCGGTATCGTATACAAAAATACGATTGCTGTAGGTTTCCAGAAACGCCAACCGCTGATCATCGGCGAAGTAGATTACGTCTACAAACGTGGTTTTCTCTTCGCCGCCTGCAGGCAATTGCACACGTTGACGCTCCACCATCGCCAATGGGTCACTGGCATCGATGACGGTAAAGCTGCGTTTGCCCAACAACACAATCTGGTTATTTGCGCTGATCGTTACGTCAATCGGCGACGAATCCACCACCACTTCAAACTGCTTTAGCAGTGCAGGTGCGTCAGGAGCGGCAGCGTGAAATACGCGTACCTCCATAACGTAGGCATTGGCTTCTTTGTCCGTATCCTCTTCTACACGGCTGGCAATATTTACCGTAAATAAATAACTGCTGTCGGCAGAAAACAAGGTGAAAAGCGGGCGCTCTGCCTCCGAGGCCAAATCAATCCAGTCCTCTTCAATGCTACCGCGATCATCTGGATTAGTGCGAATAAGATGCCGCTGCTTGCCGTCAGTATCGGTCGCCACAATATAGTGGCTCGATTTAAATGTGCTGGCGGCCTTGCCCTGGCCGTTGTCTATTACAATGTTGTGCAGCTTGGTAGGATTGAGGCCAACCGGAATTTTAAACAAGGGGTTCTGCCCGTAATACAAATCTACCGGCACTGTTTGGTCATCGATATGCAGTGAATTTACTGCGAGATTTTTACCTTTTAACATCACCCATTCACCGGGTGAGAATCGCTCATCGGCAAATGCGGTGCTTGGTGTGTTGCCAAGATTTTGCGGCAGGCTGCCTAAATCGGTCAGCCCGCTGATCGTTGGCTTGCCAGCAACGGCAGGTGCTGTGTGGCTGATATACACTGGGTCAGGTTTGCTCGGGGTGGTAGTTTGGCAGGCTGCCAACAGGCCGAATCCCAGCCCTATAATTATTCCTTTGGTACACATTCCTTTTAAGTTCAACGTTTATCTCCTCAATAATATCCACAGGCCGGTCACAATAAAAATGCTGCCTGCGGCCCGCTGAATAATCGCTTCGAAGCGGGCGTCGGCGAGCAGGTTTTTACTTTTGCTCACGGCAAACGCGTAGCATACCATGACACCACCGACGATCACCGCCGCCAGAATATAGAGGATAAGCACATCCATTGCGTTCACTTGGGTGAGATCAATAAATGCGGGTAAAAACCCCAAATAAAATAAAATGGCTTTCGGGTTCCCCAGCGTAACGACAAGCCCAATCCAAAAACTGCGCTGGGATTTTGGCCCTTCGGTATCTAACGCTAGCGGTTTATCCGCATTGCGCCATGCCTGCACACCCAACCACATCAGGTAGGCAGCACTGGCATATTGAATAAATAAAAACAGCGGTTCCAGCGTCGCTGCAATAAAGCTCATACTCGCCACTACCACAGCGATATAAACGAAGTCGCCCGCAACAATACCCGCACTGGTGTAAACCCCGTGACGAAAATTAAGCGCCAGCGTACGGCTGACCACCAGCAGTACGCCGGGGCCAGGGGTCGCGGCCAATACAATCATGGTTGCGGCGAGCGCGATAACGGTTTCGAGTTGCATGTTGGGTCTCGTGTACAAAAAGCGTTGGTGCAATGGGTTATTGAAAAATAAAGAAGGCCCGAATTCACAACCAAGCCAACACTGCAACTTAGCTGAAAATCCGGGCCTGACGATCTTCTTCGACCTTAGGGTAAAATTTGTGTCTAGTTTACCCTGTGCAACGAGAAGTAGGCGTTGTGATTAACGATTATCCGTCGATTATTTAGCAACTACAATTTGCTTGCCGTCGAAGTAGTACGAGGTAAGCACCTCGCGTTTGCCCTTACCACTGTCGTCGCTGTAATCGGCGATCACGCGCACCTGATAGCTACCGGGCAATTCAGTGGGAAGAATCGCAGAATAGATACCATCGCCCTTCTTCCTGTCTACATCACTGCCGTAGTCGTTCAGTTCAATGGTTTTAATACGTTCTTCCAGTGGTGGCTCTACGGGTTTGTTGCGACAACGCTTGTTGCCCTGCTTGCCTTCAGAACAGTAGTAATCTTCGGCTTCGCTATCTCCGGTTGGCCAGGCTGCCAGTATAATTTCGGCAGTCATACGCGCTTCCTTCACAATTTCACCATTAGCTACAATTTTTGCTTCAACCGCTGGGTAGTCTTCGGTCATACGCGCTTGCGCAAAAATATGCGTGGTGGAATCACCGTAGACCGCGATATCCACGCCGGATGTTTCTTTGTGATTACTCTCTTTCGGCGATGACACTATCACCTTCCATTCGCCAGCATGATCGTCGCGGAACATGCATTTGTAAGGCAACTTCACGTTAACCAAACGATGGGTATCGCCCTTGCGAATTTGCACCCCGGGCTTGTTAAGCCGTGTCGCAATGGTACAACCGCGCGGTGAGCGCAAGCTGATATCAAAGCGGTCTGGATCGGGCTCGCTCCACATAACAGCAAAGGTCAGGTCGCGTTCAGATTTCAGGACCGGTACATCCAGGACGGCCGATTCACCTGGCGCGAGGTCGTAGTGCGGATCGATTAAGGTCGTGCTGTCCGCAGCCGAAGCCGCAATGCTGAGGAAGTGTTTGCGCAGTTGGAGATCGCTGACATCCTTGTTCTCCAGATGCACACCGCCAGTACTCAACGCCAGCGGCGTAAGCTCCGCTTCATTAGTACTGGTGCCAAAACCGACACTGTAGAGGGTGACCTCACTGGCCAATAGTGGCGCAGTAATATCAGTAACGCTGGTACCAACTGGTCGATTATGCAGGCCATCCGTGAGCAGCAGCATAATCTGGCGATCACTCGGGTCCACCGCCGTGGTGAGCTGCGCGATACCCTCGTTTACCCCATCAATAATGTTGGTCATTCCGCCGGCTGTCATACTGTTAATCGCAGTCTGCGCGGCGCTCAGGCTTGCGGCATTCACCGGCTGTAAATTAAATGCCGGACTAAACGGTACAACTACTTCATGGAATTGCACCAGCCCCGCGCGATGTCCTGCGTCGAGATCGAGAAAATCCATAAATACATTAGCCGCATACTTCAGCGCGTCCATTTTAGACACGCTTGGATCTGGCGCCGATGACAGGTTCATGGATCCACTGCGGTCCATCACCAGTACCACGTCGGTATTTTGCGCACCGGTTACGAAGTTGATATTGGGTGTGGTCTCCCCTGTCGCCACATCAACTTCCCGCAGCCGGTCGATCTCGCTGAAATCCGGCGACGCCATACCCGCAGGCGCATCGTCGTAACATTCCGTGGCGAAGCCGGTATTGCCTGAACCGTTTAGTGTAGAGAGGTTATAACGCCCCGTGTTATCGAGATCGGCATTGGGGACATTCACACCCCAAGGCACGATACACACGTAGTAGCTGCCAGCCGGCACCCCGCGGAACTCGTATTCACCACTGCTTACACCTGCCTCCGCATCAAACTGGGTCGCTGTAAAGGCTTCGTACACAGGTGCACTTAAATCGGCAGTGTTATACGCCCACACTCGCACACCCTGTGCGGCAGTGCCATTAATCTGGCGCACACGTCCGCTGATAGACCCGGTCGTCCATGGTGCGGTGCCGGTGGGGTAAAAACCCATACCGGGATTGCTCCGCGCGGCAGCCATTTCATCGTCGGCTTCCAGCGATCGAACATTGTTTTGCCAGGTCACACTGGTACTGCTCACCGCCGGGTACATAGTGGCGGGGCTATTACCGCTGAACACCATACTGGTGTGCGATACCCCAAACAAATGGCCAAATTCGTGGGTCGCGACCGCGCGAATATCGTGCACATTGGGTGTGCTATTGGGTGTGGTGGAATAATTAAAGTTGGTATCGTTCCAAATCATATCCGCGTCGAATATGGCACCGGTTGGCAACTGACTGCCATTGGGGTAGATACCCGGATCCAGGTCACCGCAACCGATATCCCGATTGACGTCGCTGATAATCAAAGGGGGGCCCTGATAAACGAACGTCCAACCGACAGCAATGGTTGTCGCGCTGAAGCCAAATGCGCTGTCATCCCAGGTCACAATATTCTCCAGGTCACAGCCTAAGTCTGAGGTACTTGTGGTACCGCCATAGCTTGCGCTAATCACCGCTTCGGGTACGTTTTCCCAGGCTTGAAACGCGGCCGTCAGTTCGGCTTCCGCGTCGGCAATGCTGATTGGTGTGGCGTTATTGGTTACACCGTTTTCGTTGAGCACCCACTCCATAGGATAGGCAGCAGGAACCCAGCGGCGCTCATGAATAGCAGTTTCCGCCAGGTTGGGTATTTCAATATTGTCGGCCGCCCATGCCGATTGCGGTAAGCTCGAGTACAACACGGGTAACAACAGCGCAGAACCCAACAGTCCGCGCTGGTGGTTGCGCCCGTTTCGATTCATTCTTGTAAAAACATTCAACATGATCCTTCTCCCTGTTTATTTAATTTGCGCTTCAATGGCGCGTACCTGTTGCTGTACGCGAGCATCGTTGAAATAGGCATCTTTCGACGTTGCGGCGGACTTCAATAGGATCTTGCCTTCACCTGCCGCAAAGGTTTTTTTGCCTTTGCCGTAAAGCGATTTTTCATCGGTATCTTTCACAAAAAATACCGCTAGCTCGTTTTCTTTCAGCGCAATCTCATGGGCAGATGTCATGGCAATATTGCCGACTCGTCCGCCCATAGTGACAACCTGTACCGATTTGCTAGCGAGCTTGCCTTTAAGCACCTGCATCGGCGCCACAGTGGCTTCAGTGACAATCACTTTTCCCACCCAACGCGATTCCGTTTTTAACACGCGGCCGACAAATACATCGGAACTAACCTCAGACGCGTGCTGCATTCGCACGCCTGTACTTTCCGCGTACTCGTCAACAGCTAAAGCGGTGGTGCAGGGCAAACCGATACATGTCGCCAGCGCCAGTTGCTTCCATGAAAGGCGCATGCGTGCCGCACCTGCGGCCGAAGCGGATTTAAATAATCGATCAATGGGTTTCATAGTTATCTCCTTGAATGAACATGCTGTCAGCGGGTGATCAGCGTTTACAAAACGGCTTACAACTCGCGCATCTGCGCACCCGTTTTCGCCATCCAGTGTATTCCTTGGTGTTTTTGCAGCATTTACACAACGGACAATCACCGTTAAAAAACGGACTTCTTGTCGCAGGTCCGGTTTTTAAACGTATAAAAATCGCTGGAATGGGATCTTCGATATAAAAAAGCCCGCGCGAGGCGGGCAACTAGCGGGTCACCGGGAGGTGACGGGCGGGGTAGGGGTTTTTCGCAACCGGTTTTTGTCTTTCTTGGAATGGCTTAGAATTCTAAAGCTTTAAAATGTAATTTTTAAAATTACCCAGAGCTAAAACGCAATATCGCGACCTGGCTCCGGATCATCCATTTCTTTTTCAATCCGATCTTTTAACGCCTCATCGTAAGAATCTGAATTGCCATAGCCGGCGGGAATCGCAAACGCTGTAGCATCGATAAGGTGTGCAATATTGTCTTGCACGTGCTCATCTTTAACCTTGTACAACACGAATTCCGCATTGGAGATATTGCTGGACATATCGCGGGGCGTGGTTAAAACCATCAATAATGTCAGCGAGGCATCGTAATCTCGGCGTTCATTTTTGGAACTACCATAATCACCATCCTGGTTACCGTCCAGATACCCGCTAATTCGAAAGCCACCGTAAGGCCCCAGGTTTGGATCGAATTGCGAACCGTGATTCGAAAAAGTATTAATAAACCGATAGCTATATTGCTTGTTGATCGTTTCGAAATAAAATTCGGTCAGACGCGCAGGAATTTCAGCCAACATTTTTGGTTGTGGTTCCTCTTCCCAGCTGCCCTCTTTATCACCGTTCTCTCCTCGATTAAAATTGATCGGTTTAATTTTCTTGTTAGTCTGCGGTCGCTTAAACACCGCAAAACCTGCACCCGCGTGTCCGTCAAAACTAATATGAAACACATTGGTAATCGGGTCAGCAAACCAACTTGGGCTTAACAAATCGCTAAATTTGGGCGCCAAAGTTTTAGTGTCAAATGCGACTGGATCGTAATCCGGGATAAGGCCATATATAAGCGGGTAGAATTTTAACCGTGCGTCAATAATGGGTATGCCATTGCGCCATTTGGTATCCACGCCAATTCGGTCGACGGCGGCAATGTCGCCACTGCGTAACTTGAGTTCACGCCCCGGTGATGCGGTGGTCATCAAGGTGTCTGTGGTGTCTCGCCAGTGGCTTGCGCTACATAAACCAAACAAGGCATTACACTTAACATCATAAGCATTTACCCCAAACGCGAATGGGCTCACAAAGCCGCTGGCGTCGTAGAATTCCGCAGGGCCCGGCAGGGTCTGGCGGGTGTCAAACGTAAGGTTGTGGCCAGGCATTGTTGGGTCGAACCGAAATACATCCAACAGCGACGGCGCTAACAGGGTACTTCCATTGAACGCTTGCAGGTCCACAACGCTGGTAAAACCCAAGGCATGGCCGAGCTCGTGACTGACGACGCCCGCGAAATCATACCGCTCACCGCTGATATCGCCTTCGCGGTAAGCGAAACGCTCTTCGTGCAGCAGATTAAATTGAATACTCGCATCTGCGTGATGTTCGAGCGTGGCACCGTAGGTGGGATCGTACGTAGGAGCGATATTCAATACTTTTGCGTTGGCAAATGAAAGCTCCACGTCTGCCAGCGGTGCGGCACTGTGTGCGACAGGTATCGCCTGAGGTAAGGCAGATATCCAACCCGCCTCTCCCGCGGTCGCTTCCGCCAACAGCGCATCAACTACCAATTCTGCAGCTACGCGCGTCCTTGCCAGTCTTACAGAAGCGAGTATGCCTTCACTAGAGAAATCATGGGGCTCAGCCCAACCCACATTAATACTTATTGTGACTGGATCACTAAACGCCTCTTCCCAGTGCGCAGCGGCACGATACACTGCATCCATCTGTTCCGCACTTAAAGGTTTGGCGGAATCGTTGTTAAATCTGAACTCCAGCCCATGGGCAACGCCCGCCAGCATGCACAGCACACCCACCAGACCTGTCAGAGCAACACGCTTGATCGCGAGCGCGCAGTTAATAGCTAAACCAGCATGTGAAGCAAAATATATAGCAAAATTCCTTGCCCATCGCCGTTTAATAGTACTTATTAAAAATGCCTCGGTTTTTCTATTTCGTCCGTTCATTTACCCGCTCCTTTTTTAACACATTTGGGTATCTCAGCCCCAAGTACGTGACTAGTGATCTGCGCTTTGCCGTACCGTTCCTGTCTGGCTTTAGTCGTTTAATACAGCATTTGCAACGCACCCTTCGGTAATTTGTCACTGCGAACATAAATTGACCAGTGCCAAAATACGCCTCACCCCGTTGCTTGCGGCTTCGTAAACTCCATAAGTTTCGGTGAATGCGCCTCCACAAACATTCAATAAAAAGACAAACACCTTCAAAAAAGCGCTTTCATTGGATTTAACCCACATTTTTCAGTGCTCTCGCAAGCGTTTATGGAAAGGTTTTATCCGTTTATCGCGGCCGGACACACTGTGAGGGAAGTAAAACAATGACGACGTTGCTAAACATGCCCCTGCAGGCAAGCTCGCGTATTGTTTGCGCTGCAATGCTGCTTTGGAGCCTTATCTGTGCCGGGTTTTGCGCTGTCGCGCGAGCCGAATCTTCAAACGCAACAGAGCCAATGCAGTCCATTCAAAGGCTTATACAGGATGCAAATTCCATTAAAAGAACAGATGCCACACGAGCAATAAAACTGGCACACACAGGCCTGTCGCAGCTTGAGGACTCGACAGAGTCGCCAGAAAAACTCATATTATTTAATATATTAGCAATTGCCTATTTACAAAGTGGTGAACTCGCAAGTAGCGAAGAATATGCGCAAAACGCGTTAATCTTGAGCGGAAAATTACAGCAGGATCTAGCGCAAGCAGAGGCGTTAAATACCCTGGGCGCAATGCATTGGTACCAGGGAGACCACGACCTAGCCAAGTCGTATTTTGAACAATCTCTTGCAGTACGTATGGAAATCGAAGATTCGGCAGGTCTCGCCAGCGTCTACAACAATCTCGGCATACTTGAGGAAATACAGGGTCGCTATCACCGCGCCATCGATAATTATTTACTCTCCATCGAAAACGCAAAACGCACAACTCAGAAAGACTTGCTTGCGCGTCCGCTAACGAATTTGGGCGTAGTCAATCAAATGCTTAAGAATTATAACGAGGCATTGAACTACTACCAGGAAGCGCTAACACTGAAACTGGAATTAAACGATTTTCCCGGCGCCGCGCTCGCTTATAACAACATCAGTGAAATTTACCGGGAGCGCGAAGACCTTTCCGCAGCAGAAGCAGCGCTGCTCGCTGGCCTGGCACTCCTTGATAACCAGCAGGCACCACAACAATTAGCGTTGCTTTCAGTTAACCTTGCGGCTGTTTATGTAGAATTGAATCGACCACTCGAAGCACGTTCGCTGTTTAGTCGAGCTGAAGCGATTAACAACACAATTAATAATCCACGAATAAGAATGCACCTCGCTCAAGGGCAAGCGCGCTTGTTCTTTGCAAACAACCATTACCCCGAGGCTCTAACGTACGCAACCCAGTTTCACACCCTTGCCGCTGCAGAGCAGGATCAACAATCCCTCAAAAAAGCGTACTATTTACTCTATCAAATTTATCAGGCTACCCAATCGAGCGCCGACGCACTCGATGCACTCCTGGCATACAGTAATCTGCAAGAAATACTTTATTCCCAAGATAACTCACGATACGTAGCCAGTTTACAAGCCGAATTCGAAAACGAACGCAAAGAAAGGGAACTCGCACAGTTGCGGGAAAATAGTGCACTGAGCGCATTAGCTCTAAAGCGCCAGCAACTGTTCAATTACGGTACGATACTGCTGGCAATTATTGCGCTCTTGGTACTTGTACTGTTCTTCCGTGCACGAGCTAATCGTATACAGACGTCATTGCTTGAACAAAAAGTTGCGCAACGCACGCAGGAAATTCAGGACAACGCGCTCACAATCAAGCAACTATTGGCCGAAAAAGAAGATCTTTTACAGCATAAAAATGAACTTTTCTCGGTTATTTCCCACGAATTTCGCACGCCGCTTACATTAATATCCGGCCCAATAGAGTTCCTGTTTGGCAATAGCCGTAGTCAACCGGTAAAGGACGCCACCCGCCGGATACAGGCCAATACTCATCGGCTCATGCGCCTGGTGGACCAACTGCTTGACCTCGCACGTATCGATCAAAAAATTGCCCCAAAACCCGCCCTGGTCGACGCCAGTCGTTACGCGCAATTTTTACTCTCAAATATGGAACCGCTATTCACCCAACGTCAACTGGTGCTCACCGCGAATATCGGCAAGGATTGTCAGATTGCCGTAAATCCGGAATCGTTGGAAAAAATCATGGTAAACCTGGTGTCAAATGCCATTAAGTACACAACCAAAGGTGGGGAAATAAAAATTGAACTGGCGCGGCAAGAAGATCACGTTTTATTTGCGGTAACTGATAATGGTATTGGTATTGCCGAAGCGGATCAGGCGCGAATTTTTCAACGCTTTACCCGATTGGAAACCGATCTCAGTAAATCTACGCCAGGCACCGGTATCGGGTTAGCTCTGGTTAAAGAGTTGGTCGAACACGCACATGGAGAAATTAAGCTACACAGCCGACTTCACGAAGGTAGCCGATTTGAAGTTCTCTTCCCCATCGCACTTAATGATAGAGCTTCAAACGATATCAATAATGTTAGTTTGCAACAGAATACTTACCCTGGCCAGGCTAACCCCAATACAACCTCGCTGGTATACGCTACAGAAATTCAATGTCTGAGCATCGATTCAGACTCTCGCATGCCGTTATATTTACGACCTGACGAAGATCACTACCACGCTGAAAGCCAATCAAAAGAAAGCCCTGAGCATACAATTCTGATTGTGGATGACTGTGCAGAAATGCGTGATTTTATTGGCCTGTGCCTGGGGCCACAGTTTAATTGTCTCTATGCTGAAGACGGCAAAGACGGGGTTCGACTCGCCTTACAGGAAATCCCAGACTTAATTATCACTGATCTGATGATGCCCACAACCGACGGTTATCAATTCGCCAAGATTCTGCGCGAAGAGTCCCTGACCTGCCATATTCCTATTGTTATGCTCACAGCCAAAGGCGAAGCTGAAGCGCGCCTGACAGCGTGGCAAACCAATATAGATGAATTTATCGAAAAACCTTTCTCTACTACCGAATTAGTTTTGCGTTGCAATAACCTGCTGAATATTCGCCAACTTTTAAGCAGTCATTTGCGAGATCATTTATCTAAGGGATCTACGGAAAAAGGCCGTAGCGAAATTCAAATTAATCCTTCAGATAAGCAATTCTTGCAAAAACTTCACGGCTTTCTTGAGCACAACTATATGGAAAACATTCGCGCACGGGAAATCAGTAGCGCGCTCTGCATCACTGAAAAGCAACTGCAGCGTAAAGTTAAAGCGCTCACTCACGAAACGGTACCAACTTTTGTTCGCAACTATCGGCTACAACGGGGAGCAGAACGTTTAGCCGCTGGCGAAAATATTACCCGTGTAGCACTAGATGTTGGTTTTTCTTCGCAGAATTATTTCAGTACCGCTTTCTCTGCCCGCTACGGATGCTCGCCAACGGAATACAGGAAAGCACAACAAGCCGCAGTTTAAAGATCATAAAATGCCTGCAATTTGCGCTTAAATTTACAGCCATTTTTTCATACGAAAGACTATGGCTAAAATTATAATGGTGATTAAACTCATGCCGGTCACCACCCAAAACGCGTTCGGATCTTCTACGCCAGGCATACCGCCGACATTAATCCCCATTAGGCCGGTAAAAAAGCCCAAAGGTAAAAATATCGCAGCCGCAACAGTAAGCACATAGGTTCTCTGATTCATCGCATCAGACATGCTGTTAACTAACTCTTCCTGTACAACACTCGCGCGCTCGCGTATTGCATCCAGGTCTTCAATATGACGAATAAGGCGGTCGTTAATATCGCGGAGAATGAGCGCAATGTTTTCATCCAACCAAGGCATACGGTCGAATACCAGGCGATTCATTGCTTCCCGCTGAGGCGCGAAGTAACGTCGCAACACCACACCTTGTAACCGCACACCCGCCAACTGGCGACGCACGCCATCTGTATCGCCAGACAACACCAGTTCCTCCAGCTCGAGCATTTTTTCCTCGAGTTGTTCCACCGTATCATTCATTCGCTCCACCAGGCGCTCGTTAAGCTCCAATAAAAACTCCGCAGCCGAGGTTGGCCCGCTACCCTCTTCAAGGCTATTAATAATATCGATGGTCGATAGCAGGCGGCGTCGATAAGTGGTAATAATGCGTTTCCCGTCAGTCCAAACGCGAATGGACACCATGTCCTCTGGATCTTCCCCCGGGTTGGTATTAACGCCACGCAGGGTCATTAACAATTTTTCACCGCGTGAGATCACCCTCGGTCGTGTGTTTTCACTTACCAAGCCTTCATACGCCAATTGGGAAATGCCCGCTTCCTCTGCCAGCCAGGCAAGAGCAGCCGGTTCCTCAAAATTCATATGCAGCCAGAGTATGCCCTGGTCCTGGCGCCACAAGTCCACTTCTGCGCTTGTTAAATGGCGAGCACCGCCATTGCCATCCAACAAAAGTGCATGAGAAAAGGTTTGTTCGGTAATCATTAGCAGCCACTATCCACGGGTTTTTTGCGAGGATAGCATATTCACGAGACGGGCTTTGGGGCTGGAAATTTGGGGCTGTCGAAGGGAAGCGACCAGCCCTTAGGTTGGGCCGGTCACTATGCTTAGTATTACAGTGCTGCGAGTGTTGCGCTGCTCACAGCTAGAACGCCATCAGTTTGTCGATTAAGTGCAACGGTTTGCTCGTAACCGGTCGCTGTTTCGCCAATGATCATGGTCGCAGAGGTAAAGCCTGCCGGAAAACTCAGCACCCACCGATCTTCGCCTACAGCTTGCAATCCGGGTACCTCGCCAACCAGATTCTCTATTCGGAGCGTGTAGGACGGTGTCAGGTTTGCCCAACGCAATATCGCTTCAATGGTGAGACGTTCGCCCGCGCCGATAAGCCGTGACTTGTCGCTCTCTTCGCTGCCACCCGATACCTCGGCAAACAACGTTGGGCTTACATCAAAAAACTCCTCGGCAAAGAAGTCACTGGAAACACTTTCGTCGCAAGCGGTGGAGTCTACGCAAATGCGATTGTCCACTAGGCTAAATGTTGCGTTGTTAATACCCTGGCGCTTGGGCGTGGCGTAGAAAACGCGGTATAAGCCCTCAATGGCTTTCGCTTCAGTAGTGGCAACCTCTGTAAATACCGCTTCCAATTCTTCCGCACTTTCGAAGCTGTTTACCGTAAGTACCTGTTCGCTACTCGCTGTAATAGCCTCCAGATTCTCGAGGTTAACGTTATTACCGACGGCAATTGCATACACTTTTTTACGTGTTCCAAAAAAGTTAGTTAGGTCGGCTTCAATATCTGCAGGAGAACGTGAATCAAAGTTGTGTTCGCCATCGGTGAGTAACACAGCGTAGCCGCGCTCGACAGCAATCAGGTCTATTTGATCATTCCAACGCTCTGCTGCGATTTCCATAGCGCCCAGTAAATTGGTGGAATTACCGCGCTCCAACACACTATTCGGTATTGTATCTATGGCGGCTTCCAACAAATTGATGTCCGATGTGTAATCAGTCAGCAGGGTGATTTCACTGTCAAAACTGTAAATGGCCACTTGTTGTTGCCCGGGGAGTAGGCGCGATGTTTTAGTGTCGTTCTCGTATGAGATGAGCGATGCTTTCGCAGCAGTTTTTAGCTTTTCCATCTCACCAGAGTCGATACTGGTACTCACATCGAGTAGCAGTACCGTTCGCAGTTGCACGGATTCCTTTGGAATCTGCTCACTAGTCAGATAGGATTCCACACCAACGCGCTGATCGTTTTCTTCTACGTAGAACGCATCGGTGTGCAATTGAGTGACTGGTTCACCGCTGGCGACATCCTCAACCCGTAACCCCGCGATCACAAAACTCGGCAATCGACTATCGAACCCCATTAACTCCAGGCTGTAGCCCTCTTCTCCGAGGCAGCTCGCGCTAAGCCCCATAAAATCGAGCCCATTAAACGTTCCTTCACTATTTTGTAGAACGCAATTCTGACCTTCCGGTTGCTGCGCAATAATCACGCTGAAATCTGTGCCGGCGGTAAACGTCTGCGGAAAAAAGAACTCACCGGGTTCTGTAATCGATTTGTGTTGACCCGTATATATCTCTTCCAGCTCCAGTTCGAGGCCGCTTACCAAACCGTCGACACTTCCGTAAAGCGCTACCCCCTGGCCGCTCGGTACAGGTGACGGCGTTGGCGACGGTGATGGTGATGGCGACGGGGTAGGTGTTGGGCTGGGCGACGGACTCGGTGAAGGTACCGGCGTTGGAATAAAGCTGGGAACGTTAGTCGGTACTTGGGGCGAACCCGGGTCGTTAATGCTCGTAGTTCCGCCTCCGGGGCCTCCTCCGCAAGCTGATAGTAGCAATCCTGAAACTGCCAAAACCCCAATAGATCTGATACTTATTAACATATTTTTTACTCCCCACCCTCTTCCATTTGGCACGACTGCGCCTGATCTTAATGCATTGCAGCTAACTTATGCTTTGTAACAATTGTTATGAACATGTGATTCGAAAATAAAACTTGTAGTCCGTAGCAGCCCTGCTGGTACATCTCACTAAACACTAAATTATGTACTTACTATTTCGAAACACCGTTATAGTCTCGTATTTTATAAAAACGCTCTTGAATTATTTTACCGCCAATTTACGTATAGATTTACAGCTTACAAGCTTAAAAAGCCGCAATAGTGATTGAGTAAGATTCTGTGGTGTCGAAAATTTTTATTTTGGCGTAAAAAACTTCTTTATTGTGTGTCAAACCCAATATTGTTGCTTAATTACGTTAATCTTATTTGTGAATATTATTTTTTTATCACTGCGTTGTCCCGAGGTTTGTTCCTTCACTCCCTTGTTATATCGGCGAGTATTTCATCAGCAAGGTAGTTTACGAACACACGCGCTGCAGGTTTCGCAGCTCTACCTGCTGGAAATACCGCATGTAGCGGCACGTGCCCCATAGTCCACCCTGGTAGTACAACAACCAGTTTACCCGCAGAAATCTCGCGACGCGCAGCGGCCAGTGTCATACAGGCAATCCCCAGCCCACAACAGGCAGACGCCAAAGCTACCTCGTTAGTCGTTACCAGCAAATGCCTCTCAAGTCGTAACCCTGTGGTAGTTCCATTTTTATTAAAATTCCACACGGTAGGTGAGCTGCTCTGCATTGCGATTATGCGGTGATTAGCGATATCACTAGGTGACTCCGGCACTCCGTATTGAGCAAGGTATTCTGGAGACGCAACAATCCCACGCGGTAAATCTGCCAAGTGCTTCGCAACCGCAGTCGAGTCATCTAGCTTACCGAATCGAATCGCTACATCTATACCCTCTATAACCAACGCCTGACGTTGATCGTCAGTTATCAACTCCACTTTTAACTTAGCGTGCTCAGCCATAAAGCCAGGCAGTATCGGTACGATTTCTCGAACAGCAATAGTCGAAGACAAGCCCACACGAAGTACTCCACGTAGCTCACCTGTACCACGTACCGCATGCTCTGCGTCATCCAAACTGTCCAAAATTGCTTCGATGCGAAGTAGAAAATCCCTACCTGCATCCGTAAGCGTAACCGCGCGTGTGGTTCGCAAGAGCAAGGCAACCCCCAATTCCGACTCCAGCGCTTTCACAATACGCGATACCGTTGGTTGAGGCATATTTAGCTCGCGGCCGGCTGCGCTAAAGCTACCGAGTCGAGCAATTCGGGTAAAGATGCGATATGCCGTAAGTCGGTCATTCATGATATAAATGAATAATAGAAAGTCATTTATTTAGTCTACTGGGATAATTTTGAATAAATCAAACTATAGCTCCTTTGGCAACAAAATGTATAAACCTGGAGCTAATCATGACACTACAACACATTATCGATGCAATAGAAGCGTCCCCTCGACCACTGCAAGCTAAGCTCGATGCGTTGAAAGAGGCATTCGAAACTCAGCTTGCACCACCCGAAGTCGTTTCAATAATGCAGCGTGCGACTCAGGCTCTAGTAGACTCACGCCAGGCTGAAAGCGCACTCAAAGCAGGGAACCGCGTACCGCAATTTAATCTACCCGACAGTAACGGCGAACCTTACTCACTTCAGCACTTACTAAACAAAGGTCCTCTCGTGCTGACTTTCTATCGAGGAATCTGGTGCCCCTACTGTAATTTCGATTTACGCGCACTTGAGGAGTCCCGTTTGGACCTGGAATCAAGAGGAGCCCAGCTTGTAGCCGTTTCCCAACAAACAGCCGCCAACAGCCGGAAATCCAAGGAAGCAAATCACCTTGGCTTTCCTATCTTAGTTGACACTAAAGGAGATTTAGGCCACCAATTTGGCCTTCGCTGGCAAGTACCGGAGGATCTAAAAGCGGTGCACAAACAACTTGGTGCCGATCTAGAAGTCTTTAATGGAGAATCGAGTTGGACGTTACCAATGCCAGCGCGTTACGTTATCGACCAGGATGGCGTAATCGTTTATTCCGAAGTGAATCCTGACTACACGCGCAGGCCCGATCCGTCGGAGCTATTGGCGGTGCTGGACGGTTTAAAGAAAGTCAAAAGCAGAGTCTAAAAAAATCCCGTGTCTTTCGGCACGGGATTTTGATTTTGAAAAAGCGAATAGATGTAAGTTAAAAACTACACGTCCAGATTAGCCACCGCCAGTGCATTGGTTTCGATAAAGTCACGGCGGGGTTCTACTTGGTCTCCCATCAGGGTGGTAAAGATCTGGTCTGCGGCTATAGCGTCTTCCACGGTAACCTGGAGCATACGGCGGGTTTCCGGGTCCATGGTTGTTTCCCACAATTGCTCGGGGTTCATTTCACCCAATCCTTTGTAGCGCTGGATGTTATAGCCTTTTTTGGATTCGTTCATAATCCAATCGAGTGCCTCAGCGAAGTTGTTTACTTCGCGAGTACGCTCACCTTTGGCTACGAACGCCCCCTCTTCTATTAGACCATTCAGCTTTTCACCCAGTGCAGTAATCACTTGATAGTCATCCGAGCTAAACAAATCGGATGACAGACGAATTGTGTGTGCAACACCGTGGGCGGTCAGCTCGATTACTGGGGTGAATTCACCGCGCTCTTTGTTTTCTTTTACCACGGAGATAAACCGATGGGTTTTGCTCTCTGCGTTGAGAACGTCCAGGCGCAGTTGCAGTTTATCGTTCCACTCGGTTACCAAAGCTTCGTCGGTAAAGCTTTCTGCCTGTAATGCTGGTAGATACAACATCTGGTGCAGAACTTCGTTGGGGTAGAGCCGTGAGAGTTTGTCGATCACCGCAATGCCTTTGCGGTAGTCTTTTACCAGGCTTTCCAATTGCTCACCAGATAATGCTGGCGCATCCGCGGACAAGTGAAGTTTGGATTGCTCCAGAGCCGCATTTGTAAGGAACTGCTGAAGTGCATCGTCGTCCTTCAAGTATTCTTCATGCTTGCCTTTGCTGATTTTGTACAAGGGTGGCTGTGCGATAAAAATATGGCCACGCTCAATTAATTCACGCATTTGGCGGAAAAAGAATGTGAGCAACAGGGTGCGAATATGGGAACCGTCTACGTCCGCATCCGTCATGATGATAATACTGTGGTAGCGCAATTTGTCCGGGTTGAACTCTTGCGCGCCTATACCACAACCCAGCGCAGTGATGAGTGTACCGACTTCGGCGCTGGACAGCATTTTGTCGAAGCGTGCTTTTTCAACATTTAGAATCTTACCTTTAAGCGGCAAGATCGCCTGTGTTTTACGTGAACGACCCTGTTTGGCGGAACCGCCAGCGGAGTCACCCTCCACCAGGTAAAGTTCGGAAAGTGCAGGGTCTTTCTCCTGGCAATCTGCCAATTTCCCCGGTAAGCCTGCGATATCCAATGCGCCTTTACGTCGGGTCATTTCTCGCGCTTTTCGTGCGGCTTCACGGGCTTTTGCGGCTTCAATCATCTTACCCACGACAGATTTCGCTTCCTGTGGGTTTTCCAGCAGATAATCGTTAAACGCTGAGCCCATTTCCTGCTCAACCGCAGTTTTAACTTCAGACGATACAAGCTTGTCTTTGGTTTGCGAGCTGAATTTCGGGTCTGGTACTTTCACCGAAATAATGGCAACCAAACCTTCCCTGGCATCATCACCAGTGGTGGCGACTTTCTCTTTTTTACCAATACCTTCACGCTCGATATAGCTGTTAAGCCCGCGGGTAAGCGCTGCCCGGAAACCTGCTAAGTGGGTGCCACCATCTCTCTGGGGAATATTGTTGGTATAGCAGTAGATGTTTTCCTGAAAGCCATCATTCCACTGCAGAGCAACTTCAACGCCTACGCCATCGTCTTCTCGCTGAGCAGTAAAGTGCATTACCTTGTTGATTGGGTTTTTGTTTTGATTCAGAAACTCTACAAAGGCTTTAAGACCGCCTTCGTACTCGTAGACTTCTTCTTTACCACTGCGTTCATCCAACAAACGAATGCGCACACCGGAATTGAGGAAACTGAGTTCACGCAGGCGTTTCGCTAGGTGCTCAAAGTGAAATTCAATGTTATTGAAGGTCTCTGCTGAGGGCCAAAAATGTACCTCTGTGCCCGTGAGTTCAGTCTCACCGATCACTGACAAAGGCGCTTGCGGTACACCGTGCTTGTAGACTTGCTCCCAGACTTTACCGCCACGGCGGATGGTCAGCTTCAGCTTTGAGGACAAGGCATTTACTACTGACACGCCCACTCCATGCAGACCACCTGATACTTTATAGGTGTTGTCATCGAATTTACCGCCAGCATGCAATACCGTCATAATAACTTCTGCAGCGGAAACACCCTCTTCATGCATTTCCGTCGGTATCCCGCGACCATTATCCGAGACAGAAATAGATTCGTCTGGGTGGATAACTGCCAGAATCTCACTACAGTGGCCAGCGAGGGCTTCGTCGATGGAGTTATCCACGAGTTCGAAAACCATGTGGTGCAAGCCGGTACCGTCGTCTGTATCTCCAATATACATCCCTGGTCGCTTGCGAACAGCATCCAAGCCTTTAAGAACTTTGATGCTCGACGAATCGTAGTTGTGCTCTGTATCGCTCATAGTAAGAAACTGTCTCTTAGTGTAATGTCATTCTTCAGTTCTACCTGCCCGTGTTTCACGTGAAACATTCTCAGGCTTTCATCATCAACCAGCTCCCAGCCGGTGAGAATAGATTTAGGGTCTATCGCTGTAGCAAATACTTGAGATCCTAAATTTTTTAGTGCTTTACCAACAATTCTCAAATTTTTTTCGTCTAGTTCAGCGGGCAAATCGTCTAGCAAAAACACCGGCGTTCGGCCGGTAGTAGTCCGAAATACCAGTGCTTCTGCTAAAAACAGTGCGACAATGACGGACTTTTGTTGTCCTCTAGATAATTCCTCGACCGCTGGGACTCGCGCTAGATTTATCTTTACGTCTGACTTATGTGAGCCAATGTGCGTATATCCCGCTGCTACGTCCCGCTCAAATTGATCTTCGAGTTGCTCATTATAATTACCGGTCTTCGACCAACCAGAAACATATGTACAAGATAGCTCAGCACCCAGAGTTTCCGTAAAATCGAACTGCCCAATTTCATTTAAGAAGTGGGTTTGAAATAGTTCAAACACCTCTGACCGCATAGATTCTATATGTTGAGCTGCTTTTGTTAATTCCTGGTCCCACGGCAATAACTCGGAACGTGTAATTTTATCACGCCGCAGCAAACTATTGCGTTGTTTAATACAACGGGCGTATAGCTTCCAATAGTGCTTGAATTCTTGTTTCACGTGAAACACCAACCAGTCAAAAAACTTGCGCCTTACCTGACCACTACCCTCTAGCAATTGAAACGAAGCAGAATTCATAACCAACAACGGTAGACACTCCGCAAGCTCAGTTGCTGTGTGCGCAGCCTTACTATCGATACGAATCTGTATATCGCCATTACTAGCGCGACTTAAACCTATATTTCGCGTGGTGCCTTCAAATATTTGACCGAAAAGAGTAAAACTTTTTTCGTCATTGTTGATAAGACGGCGAAATTTGTGGGTACGAAAGGAGCGCCCATGAGCCAGGACGCTAATTGATTCAAGAATAGATGTCTTACCAGAGCCATTTTCGCCAGAGATAAGGTTAATACCCTCGCCCGGCTGAAGCGTAGCGGAGCGAAGGTTACGAAACTCAGATATATCTAGGCGACGGAGTGTTGGCATAGTGCGCTGCAGGTGCAGCTAAACGGCGTACTTAAGCAAGCCCTCGCTTCTTAGAGGCGCATTGGCATAACAACATAAGACGAGTCTGAATTTTCAGGCTCTTCCAACAGTGCGCTACTATTAGAGTCAGAAAGAGTAATTTTAATATTTTCCGAATCCAATACATTAGCAACATCCTGAAGGTAACTAACGTTAAAGCCAACCTCAAGAGCGTCGCCATTGTAGTCAACCTCTACCTGGTCTTGAGCTTCTTCCTGTTCCGGGTTATTTGCAATGATAGTGAGAGACCCAGCGACAAGTTCCAACCGAACTCCACGATATTTCTCATTGGACAAGATTGAAGTACGCGCAAATGCTTGCTTTAAGTCCGAGCGATTACCGAGAACGACCTTGTCGCCGCCTTTTGGTAGTACCCGTTCATAATCCGGGAATTTACCGTCGACAAGCTTGGACGTAAATGTGTACTCAGCCGTGGAAGCGCGCATATGGCTGGAACCTAGGGACACTTCGACACCGTCTTCACTATCGTTAAGCAAACGTGCCAACTCGATGACACCTTTACGCGGCAAGATAGCTTGCTTTATTTCGCTCACATCTACATCGACAGGGCGAGAACAAACAGCGAGCCGGTGTCCGTCGGTTGCAACTACACGTATTTCACCAGGCCGCAACTCCCAAAGCATTCCGTTCAAATAGTAGCGAACATCTTGCTGGGCCATTGCAAACGCAGTGCGGTCGATCAACCGTTTTATCTCTTTTTGCTCACAGCTTATATTTATATCGTTACTTCCCTGCTCTACCGCCGGAAACTCGTTCGCTGGCAATGTCGACAAAGTAAAACGAGATTTTCCGCTTTTTACCGTAGCTTTTTGATCTTGAAGACTAAACTCGATAACGGATTTATCAGGAAGGGAGCGACAAATGTCTAGAAACTTCTTGGCGGGTACCGTTATTTCGCCGTTGCCAGGTGCACTCTCGAGCTGTACCCGGCCGATAATTTCAACCTCCAGGTCAGTCCCCGTTAAAGACAGTTGATCTCCTTCAATCTCCATCAGCACATTGGCCAGCACTGCCATGGTTTGGCGACGTTCGACAACACCTGCAACCAATTGCAGAGGTTTGATTAATGCTTCACGTGAAACGGTAAATTTCATACTACGGCTCTTTCCTGCTGGGTCCTGGAATATTCTAATAGTGTAATTTTATACGGAGAAACCACCTAGGTGGTTAAAGTTCGCAACAGATTCTTCACATCTTCACGAATATCCGCATCGGATTCCTGCAGATCACGTATTTTGCGGCAAGCGTGCAGCACCGTTGTATGGTCACGACCTCCGAACGCGTCTCCTATTTCCGGCAAACTATGGTGTGTAAGATCTTTTGCTAAGTACATGGCGACCTGGCGCGGACGAGCGACAGACCGGCTACGACGCTTTGAGTGTAAGTCGGAAACCTTGATTTTATAATACTCTGCTACAACACGCTGAATATTATCAATGCTGACAAGCCTGTCTTGGAGCGCGAGCAAATCTTTCAACGCTTCACGCACAAGCTCCACGCTAATGGAGCGCTGAGTGAACTGGGCGTTCGCAATTACTCGTTTTAATGCGCCCTCCAACTCCCGAACATTCGATCGAATACGCTGAGCAATAAAAAACGCTGCGTCGTCCGGCAGTGGCATTCGTGACGACTCGGCTTTTCGTTTCAAAATGGCAACACGCGTTTCTAGTTCAGGCGGTTCTATAGCAACGGTTAAACCCCAGCCAAAGCGGGATTTTAACCGCTCTTCCAGCCCATTAATCTCCTTCGGATATTTATCACAAGTGAGAATAATCTGCTGACCACCTTCGAGCAGTGCGTTGAACGTATGGAAAAACTCTTCCTGTGAACGCTCTTTACCAGCAAAAAATTGAATATCATCGATTAACAACGCATCGACACTGCGATAAAAGCGCTTAAAATCGCTGATCGCGTTTAATTGCAGGGCTTTTACCATGTCTGCAACAAAGCGTTCAGAGTGAAGATACACAACGCGAGCACCGGGTTTACGCTGAACCAGGGCATTACCGACAGCGTGCATAAGGTGAGTTTTACCAAGCCCAACGCCACCGTATATAAATAGCGGATTGTAGGCACCGCCGGGGTTTTCAGCGACCTGACTGGCGGCGGCAAGGCCCAGCTGGTTGGATTTACCCACCACAAAGTTGTCGAAAATAAACGTGGTATTCAAATTGTGCTTGTGCTGAATGCCACCTTCGACGTCCTTCTTTTTGACGCGACTGGTTAACTGGGAGCCAAAGTCCTGTATATCTCTTGGTGAGACGGTCTCGATTATCGGCCGAGATTCAATTTCTAACAGCGGATCTGTGGAGCGAGGCTCGACGAAGTCGTTACTGTTTTTCGTCGGCTTGAATAGATCCTCTACCACCCCTTGCAACGGAATACGTTCGCGATCAGCGCTACTCTCTGTAGAACCCCCAATAGCACCCTCGTTAGAACGTTCGTTAGACGGTCTACCGCTGCCAAACCTGCTCATTTCAAGCGGTTGAGTAAAACGTTCTTGGGATTCACTGAACGGTGACTGGCGGCGATGTGGTGATTGAAACCCTAGATCGCTGTGGCCGCTATAGTCAGCTGAGGTATTTCCTTTGGGTGGCTGAAAGGAAGATTCATCGCGACCTGTTGAGGGTAATGGATCTGGAACAGGCACGGCAGGAGCGACTTTGGCGTTCCGAACGACTTCAAAACCGGCACGCGCACGCTGAGCAACCGCAATCTCCAGTGATTTTGGCCCGGCATCGGAATTACTAATGATCTCTTCAATACGCGTACGATACTTATCGTTCACCCAATCCTGTACAAAACGGTTAGGTGCGATCAGACGCAACAGCAGAGTAGATGATTCCTCTACGCGCAGTGGCCGAATCCACGTGTTAAATTGCTGAGATGGTAATTCGTTTTGTAAACAGGAGACGCACTGCTCCCAACAAGGGTCAGACAATTCTGATACTCCAATAAAAATAGCTGGCTACCGCCCGTGGCTTGCCCACCCTAAAAGTGCTCCCCACAGCCAGGTGAACTCCCTAATGCTCATTTTTGAGCGAAAAAATCCCTGCGACGCGAAAGTACGCATCGACTTTATAAAATTGCATTTTTGAATCCCGACAACGGGAAAACGACTTCTGAGGTAAAAACGTTATCGTCGGTTTTAGCTGGGTTTGTTTAACCGAGCCACCGCTCTCATAATCGCTGCACCTGAACAAGCACTCGTGCCGTGAAAACCCGTGCAGTGAGTGACTTTGTTTAATACAGTAACCCTGCTTAGAAACTGCGCTTCAAGGCTAACTGTCGATGACAAACAGCACTTAAAAACCTATAACAAATCTTCTTTACAAGGCCGTTTTTCTAAACTGCCAAAGGAACCAAACCTTTACGTCAGGTCTGCGAAGACAGCAACATTATTAATGTTGACCCCGAAGAAATTCAAATAACCGAGAAAGTTATCAACAACAGACTATTGACAACCTTACTCTGTTGATAA